>NZ_CP168540.1:0-4800000 GCF_047325085.1 Variovorax sp. Varisp41 | reverse complement strand
CGCAGCGGCTGGCGATCGGCACCTTCACCGGCGCCTCGGCGCTGGCCGACAGCGCGCACGAGCCGCCCGCGGTGCTGCGCGAGCGCGTGACTTCCAAGGGCGGCACCACCCATGCGGCGATCAGCGCGCTGCAGCAGGCCGACGTCAAGGGCCAGTTCAAGACCGCGATTCGCGCGGCGCAGAAGCGCGCGGCCGAGCTCGGCGAGGAATTCGGCCGCGGCTGAGAGCCGTCAGGCCGGCGGCGCGTCGAAGGTGCCCGCCAGCGCGCGCGGGCCGAGGAAGAACAGCCAGTCGGCCGCCAGCGTGACGGTGCCATCCTCCAGCTCGAGCTGCAGCGCTTCCTTCAGCAGGAAGCTGTCGCCGGGCTTGGGCGTGACCTCCGCGATGCGCACGCGCGCCCGGAAGCGCGCGCCCACCGGCATCGGCCGCACGAAGCGCAGGCGGTCGAAGCCGTAGTTCAGCGCATGGTTGGTGTCGAAGGGCAGCAGGCTGCGCATCGCCTCGCCGCTGAGCTTGATCAGGTGCGAGACCTGGAAGAAGCCCTGCACGATGGCGCCGCCGTAGCCGGCCTCGCGCGCCGCGCGCTCCGGATCGAGATGGATCCACTCACCCTCACCGTCGCCCGAGAGTTCGGCATAGCGCGCCACCATGTCCTGTGTGATGCGGTGCCACTCCGAATGGGCCTCCCGGCCGATCCGGGCGCGCAGCTGCGCCAGGGTGGCCTCGGCGTCGGGCGCGTGCTGCATGCGGTCTCGTTTCCGGGGCCGTGGATCAGCGCAGGCCGTAGCCGGCCACCACGCCGGCGAAGACCGCGAAGCCCAGCCAGTGGTTGAGCCGGAAGGCCTGGAAGCAGCCTTCGCGCGTGCGATCGCGGATCAGCCGCCAGTGCCAGGCCGCCTGCCCCGCCGCGATCGCGATCGCGAGGTAGAACGCGACGCCGAGCCCGCGGCTCGCGCCGGCCCAGGTCCACACGGCGAGAAAGACCGCATAGCTCGCCATCACCGCCGCCACGTCGAAGCGGCCGAAGGTGATGGCCGAGGTCTTCATGCCGATCTTGAGGTCGTCGTCGCGGTCGACCATCGCGTACTCGGTGTCGTAGGCCAGCACCCAGAACAGGTTGCCCGCCAGCAGCCACCAGGCGAAGGCCGGCACCGTGGCCTGCACGGCCGCGAAGGCCATCGGAATGCCGAAGCTGAACGCGATGCCGAGCACCGCCTGCGGGATCGACACGAAGCGCTTCGCATAGGGATAGACCAGCGTGACCGCGAGCGCGGCGAACGACCAGTACACCGTGACCCGGTTGGTCGTGAGCACCAGGCCGAAAGCCACCAGCGCGAGCACGGCGCCGAGCAGCAGCGCCTCGCGCACCGAGATCTCGCCGCTGGTCACGGGCCGCTGCGCGGTGCGCTTCACATGGCGGTCGAAGTCGCGGTCGGCCACGTCGTTGACGCAGCAGCCCGCGCTGCGCATGAGGATCGTGCCGAGCACGAACACCGCGACCAGGTGCCAGCCCGGCCAGCCGTCGGCCGCGAACCAGAGCGCGCCGAGGCTGGGCCACAGCAGCAGCAGCCAGCCCGCGGGACGGTTCCAGCGGATCAGGTCGAGGTACACGGCAAAACGCCCGCGGCGTGGCGCGGGCGTGAGGCCGTGGGGAGCGGTGCCGGGGTTCAATCCTCGAGCAGCGAACGCAGCATCCAGGCGGTCTGGTCGTGCACCGTGCAGCGCGCGGTCAGCATGTCGGCCGTCGGATCGTCGCCGGCTTCCTCGGCCACGGGGATGAATTCGCGCGCGATGCGCGACACGGTCTCGTGGCCCTTCACGAGGATGCGCACCATCTCCATCGCCTTGGGCGGGTCCTGCGGCACGTCGGGCACGGTGGCGATCTTGCTGAACTCGGCGTACGAGCCCGGCGCGTAGTGGCCCAGCGCGCGGATGCGCTCAGCGATCACGTCGGTCGAGTTCCACAGCTCGGTGTACTGCGCCATGAACATCGCGTGCAGCGAGTTGAAGTGCGGACCCGTCACGTTCCAGTGGAAGTTGTGGGTGGTGAGGTAGAGCGTGTAGGTGTCGGCGAGCACGCGGCTCAGGCCTTCGGCGATGGCCGCGCGGTCCTGGCGCTCGATGCCGATGTTGATGATCGGCGCATTGCGGCTGCCGGACTCCTGCGCGACCACCGCGCCGCCCTTCTTGGGCACCTTGCCGGCGGAGGAAGCGGGAGAGGGCTTGGTTTTCTTGGGAGCTTTGGCCATGGCAAAAGATCTTTCTTCAAGTTGGGAGTGACACCGGAATTCTCGAAGCCGGCGCGCGGCTTCGCAACAGCGTCACTCTATCGCAGCGTTCGAGATTCCAGGCTTGCGGCGGCGTAGGCCGAGGTCGCGAATTCGCCTGCTCCCGCGCCACATCCAGCTCAGGAGAGCCGCTTCACGCCCGGCAGCTCGCAGGCATAGATCGCGTTGCGCAGCGCCGCGATCGCCTCGTAGCGCGTGAAGGTGCGCCGCCATGCGAGCACCACGCGGCGCGTGGGCGGATCGCGGTCCTGCGCATCGCGCACCGGCAGGTAGCGCACCATCTGCTCCGATTCCTTGCGGCCCTTGCCCCTGGGCTTGAGCGCCTCGGCCGGCACCGACAGCCGCGGCACCAGCGTCACGCCCATGCCCGAGGCCACCATGTGCTTGATGGTCTCGAGCGACGAGCCCTCGAAGCTCTTGCGGATGCCCTCGGCATTGCTCGAGAAGCGCGCGAACTCGGGGCAGACCTCGAGCACGTGGTCGCGAAAGCAGTGGCCCGTGCCCAGCAGCAGCATGGTCTCGCTCTGCAGCTCTTCGGAGGTGATCGATTCGCGGTCGGCGAACTTGTGCTTGACCGGCAGCGCCGCCACGAAGGGCTCGTCGTACAGCGGCGCCATCGCGAGGCCGGTGTCGGGAAAGGGCTCGGCCATGATCGCGCAGTCGATCTCGCCGGCACGCAGCATCTCGAGCAGCTTGACGGTGAAGTTCTCCTGCAGCACCAGCGGCATCTGCGGCGTGCGCGAGATCACCTGGCGTACGAGGTCGGGCAGCAGGTAGGGCCCGATGGTGTAGATCACGCCGAGGTTCAGCGGCCCGGCCAGCGGGTCCTTGCCGCGCTTGGCGATCTCCTTGATGCTGGCCGCCTGGTCGAGCACGCTCTGGGCCTGCTGCACGATCTGCTCGCCGAGCGGCGTGACCGTGACTTCGCCGGCGCTGCGCTCGAAGAGCTTGACTTCGAGTTCGTCCTCGAGCTTCTTGATGGCCACCGAGAGCGTGGGCTGGGACACGTAGCAGGCTTCGGCCGCCTTGCCGAAATGGCGCTCCCTGGCCACGGCAACGATGTATTTGAGTTCGGTGAGGGTCATAGCTTGCGTCAATTATGCGCAAGGCACCGTGACCGCTCGCCGTCAGGGGTCGGGCGCCGCCGCCGCGGCCCGCGTCAGGCCTCCCCGGGCGTCCAGTCCGGGCTGTAGCCGCCGAGCGTGGGGTGGTACATCTCGTCGCCCGTGTGCTGCGTGAACTCGACGTTGAGCCGGTCCTCGCGCAGGCCCAGCAACTCGATGCAGTGGGCGCACAGCGCCTTGGCGAGCGCCATGCGCAGCTCGGGCGGACGGCCGTGGCGGATGTCCAGCATCATCAGCGCGACCGGCACCGGCGGGCCCTCCGGGTCGGAAATGCGCCAGAGCCCGCCCTCGCCGAGCTCCCGCACCGCGACGCTGATGCGGCGGATGTCCACCGACATCATCTCGGCGTAGGTGCGGCTCATGCGTTCGGCCAGGCGCTGCTTGAGCTCGCTCGGGTAGTGGTCGTTGACGTCCAGCTGGAGGTACGGCATGCGGGGCTCCTGGAAAGAAGAAAAGAGGACTCAGCGCGCCAGACCATAGCGCGCGGCCGGAACGGCGTTGGCGAACTTCGGCGCCAGCGCGCGGCGATCGGCCTCCCACTGCGTCCACCGCTCGCCCTCGTGCAGGCCCGGGATGGTCACGCGCTCGCCCGCGTCGAGGCCCGCCAGCGCGGCGTCCACCGGGTCCGCGGCCGACATGGTGCTGGCCGATTCCTTCTGCGGCGCATAGCCCGCGACGTCCCAGAACTCGGTGGCCGTGGCGCCCGGCATCACGGTCTGGATGCGCACGCCCTTGTCGCCCAGGTCGCGCTGCAGCGTGTGGCCGAAGCCGATGACATAGGACTTCGACGCGCTGTAGACCCCATTGAGCATCTCGACCGCGACGCCGACCACCGAGGCGATGTTGACGATCGTGCCGGCCTTGCGCCGCACGAACGCGGGCGCCACGGCATAGCTCAGGCGCGTGAGCGCCGTGACGTTGAGCGCGATCATGTGCTCCATGGTGTCGGCATCGTCCGCGAGGATGGACGCGACCGAGCCGATGCCGGCGTTGTTGACCAGCATCGTGAGGGACTCGTCGGTGCGCAGCACCTCTTCGACGCGCGAGCGCGCCGCCGGGTCGGTCAGGTCGGCGACGAGGGTCGTGATCCGGCGTCCGGTGGCGGCACGCAGCTCGTCGGCCAGCGTTCGCAGCCGCTCGCCGTTGCGGGCCACCAGGATCAGGTCGTGGCCGCGCCGGGCCAGGCGGTCGGCGTAGATGGCGCCGATGCCGGTGGAAGCGCCCGTGATCAGCGCGGTGCCTCGGGAGGTCGTGGAAGCGGTCATGGAATTCACCTTGGAAGAGAGCGGGCCGGCGGGCTGCCGGCGCCTGGAAGTCATCGTAGAAATCGCACCGAATTTCCTCAATGTCATAGATGCAAGGTTTTAGGACACGGACCGGCAGCACCGCGCGAAGCGCCGCAGAATGGCGCGCTTGCACGACATGCAAGTTTTCAGGTCACTCGAGGAGCGCGAAATGCACAGCGTCGGATTGCTCGTCTACCCCGGCTTCCAGTCCCTGGCCCTGGCGGTGGCCACGGCCTTCGAATACGCCAACCTGATGCACGGTTCGGCGGCCTACGACTTCGCCGTGGTGTCCGAACCCGGTGGCGCGGTGGCCTCGTCGCAGGGCTTCGCGGTGCAGACCGAGGCCTGGGGCGAGCGCACCTTCGACACCCTGATCGTGGCGGGCGACAACGAATGCCGCCTGCCGCCGCGCAGCCTGATCGAGCGGGTCCGCGCCTCGGCCGCACGCTCGCGCCGCATGGCCTCGATCTGCACCGGCGCCTTCGTGCTGGCCGAAGCGGGTCTGCTCGACGGCCGCAAGGCGACCACCCACTGGCTGCATGCGCGCGCCTTCAGGGAGCGCTATCCGCGCGTGCAGATGGAGGAAGACCGCATCTTCGTCATCGACGGGCCGGTCTGGACCTCGGCCGGCATGAGCGCGGGCCTCGATCTCGCGCTCGCGGTGATCGAGAAGGATCTCGGCCGCAAGCTGGCGCTGACGATCGCGCGCAAGCTGGTCATCTACCAGCGCCGGGGCGGCGGCCAGTCGCAGTTCTCGACCCTGCTCGAGCTCGATGCCAGGTCCGATCGCGTGCAGACGGCCCTGGCCTATGCCAGGGAGAACCTCGCCTCCGACCTGTCGGTGGAGGTGCTGGCCAACGCGGCGCACCTGAGCCCGCGCCAGTTCAGCCGCGTGTTCCGCGAGGAGACCGGGCAGCCGCCGGCCAAGGCGATCGAGCGGCTGCGCGTGGAGGCCGCGCGCCTGATGATGGAAACCAGCCGCCACCCGATCGAGGTGATCGCGCGCGAAACCGGGTTCGGCGACCGCGAGCGCATGCGGCAGGCGTTCCTGCGCGCCTTCGGGCAGCCGCCGCAAGCGATCCAGCGCATCTCGGCCAACGCCGAGCTGGTGTAGCCGGCGGCTTCAGCGCCGGTACGGCCGGATCACCTCGAGGTCCGACGCGATCACCGCGCGCACCTGGTCCGCGAAGGCGCTCACCAGCCGCGAATCCGGCGCATCGGGTGGCAGCAGCAGCGCGAGCCGCACCGGGATCGCGGGCACGAAGGCGCGCACCGCGAGCTCGAGGTTGCGCCGCTCCTCGAGCGCCGCCAGCGGGTTGAGCACGCTGACGCCCAGGCCCGCGGCGACCAGCGCGCAGACCGAGGCACCGAGGTCCGACTCCAGCACCGTGCGCGTGCGGGCGCCCGCGGCCGCCAGCACGCGGTCGATGCGTTCGCGCGGCGCGCTGCCGAGCGGGAACGAGACGAAGGCCTCGCCCTCGAGGTCGGCCGCCGCGACCTGCTTGCGCTTCGCGAGCCGGTGCCCGATCGGCAGCACGGCCACGCAGTCCATGGTCAGCAGGGTCTGGACCTGCATGCCCGGCACGTCGTCGCCGTAGAGGATGGCCAGGCCGAGCTCGCACAGGCCCGAGCTGACCCAGGTGTTGACGGTGGCGGCCGCGCCCGAGTGGATGGTGAGCAGGGTCTCGGGATGCTCGGCCTTGAACTGCGCGACGGCCTTGCTCAGCAGCCCGCCCGCAATCCGCGGCATGGCGGCCACCGCGAGCCGGTCGCCACCGAAGGAGCGGATGTTCGAGGCCGCGCCCTCCAGGCCCTCGAGCCCGACGAAGGCCTTCTCCACGTCCTGGAAGAAACGCTTGCCGTCGAGCGAGGGCAGGAGGCGCGTGCCGCGGCGCTCGAACAGCAGGAAGCCGACGATGGCCTCGAGCTGCGACACCAGCCGGCTGACCTGGGGCTGCGAGGTGTGGAGCCGGCGCGCGGCCTCGGTCATCGAGCCCGTCTGCATGACGATGCGGAAGGCCTCGATGTGCTTGAGCGTCATGCGGCGGGTCGTCATATCAAAATTGTATGACGCACCCTCTACAAGGAATTTTGCGTATCCGGGCGGCGCGCGAATACTCGCCGCCATGACTGGCACCGACGCGAACGCACCCTCCGATCCTTCCGGCGTGGACCTGCGCAGCGACACCGTGACGCGGCCCACGCCCGCGATGTACGAGCGCATGCGCAGCGCGCCGCTGGGCGACGACGGCCTCGACGGCGACCCGACCGCGCGCGAACTCGAGGCGCTGGTGGCGCGCACGCTCGACAAGGAGGCCGGCCTCTACGTGCCCACGGCCACCATGGGCAACCTGCTGGCCGTGCTCGCGCAGACCGAGCGCCAGGGCCAGGTGCTGCTCGAGGCCACGGCCCACATGTTCCTGACCGAGCGCGGCGGCGCCACGCTCGCGGGCCTGGCCTACCTCGGCATCGCGGGCACGGCCGGCGCGATGGACCTCGACGAACTCGATCGCACCCTGCGCCGCCCCGGCGGCCTGCGCACCGAACTCGTCGGCATGGAGACCTCGCACGCGAACGCGGGCGGCGCCGTGCCGCCGCTCGAGCACATGCGCGCGGTGCTGGAGGCCGCGCGGGGCGCGGGCGCGCGCGTGCACCTCGACGGCGCGCGGCTGTTCAACGCGGCGGTCGCGATCGAGGTGGCGCCCGCCGCCATCGCGCGCTTCGCCGACAGCGTGTCCGTCTGCCTCTCGAAGGGCCTGAGCGCGCCGGCCGGCGCGGTGCTGGTCGGCACCACGGCGACGATCGAACGTGCGCGCCGGCTGCGCAAGATGCTCGGCGGCACGCAGCGCCAGGTCGGCGTGGTCGCGGCGGCCGGGCTCGAGGCCATCGAGACCATGGCGGGCCGGCTCGCCGACGACCACCGCCAGGCGCGGCGGCTGGCCGAGGGCCTGGGCGGCCTCCGGCCCGGCGCGCTACGCACCAACACGCCCGCCACCAACATCGTGCTCGCCGACCTGCCCGCGAGCGGCCCCGACAGCGCGGCCTGGACCCGCGCGCTGCGCGAACACGGCGTGCTGGTGCGCGCCTGGGGCAGCCACCGGCTGCGCCTCGTGACGCATCGCCACATCGACACCGCCGCCGTCGACGCCGCCATCGCCGGCTTCCGCCGCGCCGCCGACGCCCTGCTCGGCTGAGCCGCCCCCTTCCAGGAGATCCACCATGCCCACCCTGTCCCGCCGCGACTTCGTCGCCACCTCCCTCTCGGCCGCGGCCCTGTCGCTCGGCCGCCCCGCCTTCGCCAATGACTACCCGAGCCGCCCGATCCGCTTGGTCGTGCCCTATGCGCCCGGTGGCGGCTCCGACGTGGTCGGGCGCCTGGTCGCGCAGAAGCTGACCGAGTCCAGCGGCTGGAACGTCATCGTCGACAACAAGGCCGGCGCCTCCGCCATGATCGGCACCGATGCCGTGGCCAAGAGCGCGGCTGATGGCTACACGCTGCTGATCGCCGATGCCGCGCACGCCACCAACGCGGCGGTGCAGCCGCGGCTGCCCTTCGATTCGATCCGGGACTTCGCGCCGCTCACGCTGATCGGCTCCTCGCCCCAGTTGCTGGTGGCGCATCCGTCGTTCCCCGCCAACTCGCTCAAGGAGCTGCTGGCGCTGCCGCGCGAGCAGGTGCGCCAGTACGGCGTCGGCACGCCGGGCCAGGGCTCGGCGCCGCACCTGCTCTACGAGCTGCTCAAGCTCAAGACCGGGATGGAGCTGGTGCACGTGCCCTACAAGGGCGGCGCGCTCGCGCTGACCGATGCCATCGGCGGCCAGGTGCCGATGGTGATCAACTCGGTGCCGGCCTGCATGCCGCACATCGAGGCCAGGCGGCTCAAGGTGCTCGCCATCGCGAGCACGGCGCGCGATCCCAAGCTGCCGCAGGTGCAGACTTTCGCCGAGAGCGCGCCCGGCATCGTCGGCAGCGTCTGGTACGGCCTCATGGTGCCCGCGAAGACGCCCGCCGACGTGCAGCAGCGCCTGAACGCCGCGCTCGCCAAGGTGCTCGACCTGCCCGAGGTCAAGGCCCGGCTGGCCGATGCCTTCATCGACCCGATGCCGCGCGGCAGCCAGGCCTTCGCGAAGCACCTGAACGACGAGATCGCGCGCTGGCAGGCGGTGGTGAAGCAGACGGGGTTCACGCTCAACAGCTAGCAGCGTGCAACGTACTGTGCGGCTTGCGCCCCACGGATACACAGGCATACGCAGCGCGCGCGGCAGCGGCGGCGGGCGTCGAAGAATCGCCGCATCGATTCTTCCACCGCCTCTTTCTCACCCGAAGGAACCGCCATGCGCATCCCCGCTGCACCGCTCGCCATCGCCGCCGCCATCGCCGCCTCGGTGGCTTTCGTCACCCTCGCCGCGCCGCCCGGCGGCGGCGACATCCCCGCCGCGCAGGCCGCGCCCGCGCCGGCCTTCACCAACATCGACACCTGGCTCAACTCGCCGCCGCTGGACATGGCCGCGCTGCGCGGCAAGGTGGTGCTGGTCGACTTCTGGACCTACACCTGCATCAACTGCCTGAACCACCTGCCCTACGTCAAGGACTGGGACGCGAAGTACAAGGACCAGGGGCTGGTCGTGGTCGGGGTGCACACGCCCGAGTTCGCCTACGAGAAGTCGACGCAGAACGTGAAGGACGCGATCCAGCGCCTGCAGATCCGCCACGCGGTCGCGCAGGACAACGGCTACGGCACCTGGAAGGCCTTCCGCAACCAGTACTGGCCGGCCGTCTACCTGATCGACAAGCAGGGCCGCATCGTCTATTCGCACTTCGGCGAGGGCAGCTACGGCACGACCGAGAAGAAGATCCAGGCGCTGCTGGCCGAACCCGCGCCGGCTTCCTGACATGAAGAAGCTCTGGTTCGCCCTGCTGTTCCTCGCGGGCGGCTTCGCGCACGAAGTCCGCCAGCCGACGAACTGCCAATGCATCTCGACCCGCTCGGCGACGGGTCCTTCGAAGCGAAAAAACGCCTAGTCGCGCGCCTCGACCGCCGCGGCCAGCACGTAGCCCTCGCTGCGCACCGTCTTCAGGTAGCGCGGCTCGCGCGCATCGTCGCGCAGGCGCTGGCGCAGCCGGCTCACCAGCAGATCGATCGAGCGCTCGAACAGCTCGGCCTCGCGGCCCTGGGTCAGGCTCAGCAGCTGGTCGCGGCTCAGCACCTTCTGCGGATGGTCGAGGAACACGCGCAGCAGCCGGTACTCGGCGCCGCTGAGCGCGACCATGGTGCCGCTCTCGTCGAGCAGGTGGCGCTCCACGGTGTCGACCTGCCATTCGCCGAAGGCCAGCTTGCGCGCGGCCTCGGTCGCGCCCATGTTGGGCGGCAGCATGCGGGTGCGGCGCATCACCGAGCGGATGCGCGCAAGCAGCTCGCGCGCCGAGAAGGGCTTGGCCAGGTAGTCGTCGGCGCCCATCTCCAGGCCCAGGATGCGGTCGGCCTCCTCGCTGCGCGCGGTCAGCATCAGGATCGGCGTGGCCTTGTACTTGCCGGTGCGCAGGTCGCGGCACAGCGTCAGGCCGTCCTCGCCCGGCAGCATCAGGTCGAGGATGATCAGGTCGAAGGGCCCCGAGTCCTCGAGCGCCGCGCGCATGTGGCGCCCGGTCGGCACCGCCACCACGCGCAGGCCGTTCTTCACCAGGTAGGTGCTCAGCAGTTCGCGGATCTCCCGGTCGTCGTCGACGATGAGGATGTGGTCGGAGGGCCTGGTGTTCATGGCGCGGTCTCTGGGTTGTCGTGCAGCGCAATGTAGCCGCCGGCCGGCGCGCGCCAGCGGCTTTTGTATGTCCAAGTATCCGGCGCGGCGCGGCGCCACATGCCGTTGCATTCGGGGCTGGCCGCACCCTGGGGCGTGAAACGTACTGTGTGCGTTTTTCGCGCGGATACACAGGCATACGCAAGGCGCACCGCGGGGATGGTCGCGGCCCAAGAATCCGTTCCGTTCGACGAACAGACCCTTCTTCATCCATCCAAGGAACCACCATGAGCCAGATCGACAAGGTCCTCTACACCGGCAAGACCCACACCACCTCCGGCGGCCGCGACGGCAGCGCGCGCAGCAGCGACGGCCGGCTCGACATCCAGCTGTCCTCGCCCGGCTCCGCCGGCCAGGGCACCAACCCCGAGCAGCTGTTCGCGGCCGGCTGGTCGGCCTGCTTCATCGGCGCGATGGGCCTGGCCGCCGCGAAGCAGAAGATCGCGCTGCCGGCCGACCTCAGCGTGAACGCCGAGGTCGACCTCGGCAGCGGCACGGGCGGCTACTTCCTGCAGGCCCGGCTCGAGGTGAGCATCCCGGGCCTGGACCGCGAGGTGGCCCAGGGCCTGGTCGACGCGGCGCACCAGACCTGCCCGTACTCGAAGGCCACGCGCGGCAACATCGACGTGACGCTGCGCCTGGTCTGAGCCGCGCCGGTGCCCTCCTCCGTCCGTCTATAAAGGCGTCCATGTCCACCCCCGCCAGCCCCGCCGCCAGCCAGGCCCCCCCCGTCCGCCGCGGGCTGCGCCGGCTGGTCCCGCGCTCGCTGTTCGCGCGCGTCACGCTGATCATCGTGGTCGGCCTCGCGATCGCGCAGGCCCTGACCTTCGGCGCGATCGACTACGAGCGCGGCCTCGCGATGCGCGAGCTGATGATGATCGGCATCGAGCGCGACATCGCGAGCTCGGTGGCACTGCTCGACCGCCTGCCGGCCGGCGAGCGCGCGGACTGGCTGGCGCGGCTGGAGCGGCGCAACTACCACTTCACGCTCGGCGGCGAGGCCGGCGGCGGCACGCCGGCCTCGGCCTCGCTGCGCCAGTTCGGCGAGGCCATCATGGAAGCCATGCGCCCGTTCGAGATCGTGAAGATCGGCGAGGTCGGCAACCCCGCCGGCGGCCTGGAGATCCAGGTGCGGCTGCACGACGGCTCGGCGCTGATCGTGCATGCGCGCCGCGTCGACATGCCGATGTCGCCCTGGCTGATGTGGGGCATGGCGGTCCAGCTGCTGGTGCTCGCGTTGTGTGCCTGGGCCGCGGTGCGGCTGGTCACGCGGCCGCTGGCGCAGCTGGCGAGCGCGGCCGACGAGCTCGGGCCCGACCTCAAGGGCCGGCCGCTCGACGAGCACGGCCCGAGCGAGGTGGCCCATGCCGCGCGCGCCTTCAATGCAATGCAGCAGCGCATCTCGGGCTACATGTCGGAGCGCGTCGAGATCCTGGCCGCGATCTCGCACGACCTGCAGACGCCGATCACGCGCATGCGGCTGCGCACCGAGCTGATGGACGCCACGCCCGAGCGCGACAAGTTCCGCCAGGACCTCGACGCGATGAAGTCGCTGGTGCGCGAGGGCGTGACCTATGCGCGCACGCTGCACGGCGCGACCGAGCCGCCGCTGCGCGTGGATGCCGATGCGCTGGTGCAGAGCATGCTCGCCGACTACGAGGACGCCGGCCAGCCGGTGCGGCTCGAGGGCCGCGCCGGCGCGCCGATCGTGACCCGGCCCAACGCATTGCGCCGCATCCTCGCCAACCTGATCGACAACGCGCTCAAGTTCGGCACCGAGGTCAGCGTGCGCGTGCAGCCCGAGGCCGCGGGCGGCCAGCTGCGCATCGCGGTGGTCGACAACGGCCCGGGCATCCCGGCCGACGAGCTCGACGCGGTGCTCAAGCCCTTCTACCGCGTCGAGAGCTCGCGCAACCGCGACACCGGCGGCACCGGCCTGGGCCTGGCGATCGCGCAGCAGCTCGCGACCGCGATGGGCGCGCAGCTGCGGCTGGCCAACCGGCCCGAGGGCGGGCTCGAGGCCAGCCTGCTGCTGGGCACGCGGCCCGCGCCGGGCGACTGAGCGCACACAACCCACCACGGCGACACCCGACGGCGGCCCCGCGACGCGAGGCCGCGGGGGATGCGCACGCCCCTTCCCCACCGATCCATCCACGACCCAACCAGGAGCGCCACCATGCTCGTTCTCATCGTTGCCTACCTCGGCGGGGTGCTCACCATCCTGAGCCCCTGCATCCTGCCGGTGCTGCCCTTCGTGTTCGCGCGCGCCGACCGCCCGTTCCGCTCGCACGGCCTGCCGATGCTCGCGGGCATGGCGCTGGCCTTCGCGGCCGTCGCCACCCTCGCGGCCGTGGGCGGCGGCTGGGTGGTGGCGCTCAACGAGTGGGGGCGCTACGCGGCGATCGCGCTGCTCGCGCTGTTCGGCCTCACGCTGCTGCTGCCCGCGCTGGCCGACCGGCTGAGCCGGCCGCTGGTGGCGCTCGGCTTGCGGCTGGCCGACGCGCCCACCGGCGGCTCGGTGTTCTCGCCGCTGCTGCTGGGCGTGGGCACGGGCCTGCTGTGGGCGCCCTGCGCGGGCCCGATCCTGGGACTGATCCTGACCGGCGCCGCGCTCAACGGCGCCAGCGCCGGCACCTCGCTGCTGCTCCTGGCCTACGCGGCCGGCGCCTGCACCTCGCTGGCGGGTGCGCTGCTGTTCGGCCACCGGATGTTCGCGCGCATGAAGGCCTCGCTGCGCACCGGCGAATGGCTGCGCCGCGCGGCCGGCGCCGCGGTGCTCGCGGGCGTGGGCGCGATCGCGCTCGGGCTGGACACCGGCCTGCTGAGCCGGCTCTCGGGCGGCGGCACCAACGCGCTCGAACAGGCGCTGCTCGACCGCCTCGGCCCGCCGAAGCCCGCCGTGCCGCAGTCCGCGCGTCAGGACCGCGGCGGCCTGATGCTGACCAGCGCCGAAGCCCCCGCGCCCGTCCCCGCCTTCACGCCGCGCCCTTTGCGCGACCAGGGCCCGTTCCCCGCGCTGGCCGGCGCCACCGAATGGATCAACTCGCCGCCGCTCACGCCCGAGGCGCTGCGCGGCAAGGTGGTGCTGGTCGACTTCTGGACCTACTCCTGCATCAACTGCCTGCGCACCCTGCCCTACCTGCGCGCCTGGGCCGAGAAGTACAAGGACGCCGGCCTCGTGGTGGTGGGCGTGCACACGCCCGAGTTCGCGTTCGAGAAGCGCCCGGCCAACGTGCGCCGCGCGGTCAAGGACCTCGGGATCGGCTTCCCGGTCGCGGTCGACAGCGACTACGCGATCTGGCGCGCCTTCGGCAACCAGGCCTGGCCGGCCTTCTATTTCGTCGACGCGCAGGGGCGCATCCGCCACCAGCTGTCCGGCGAGGGCCAGTACGCGAAGTCGGAGCAGGTGATCCAGCAGCTGCTGGCCGAGGCCGGGCAAACGCGCGTGGCGGCCGCGGGGCTGGTCGCGCCGCAGGGCCTGGGCACGCAGGCCGCGCCCGGCGCCGAGCCCGTGCGCTCGGGCGAGACCTACATCGGCCAGGAACGCGCCGAGGGCTTCGCCTCGCCGGGCGGGCTGGTCGCGGGCCGCACCCATGCCTACCAGGTGCCGGCCGCTCTGCGCATCAACCAGTGGGCGCTGGCGGGCGACTGGGCGGTCGATGCCGAGCGCGCGGTGCTCGCGCGCCCGGGCGGGCGCATCGCCTACCGCTTCCAGGCGCGCGACCTGCACCTGGTGCTCGGCCCCGCGGCCGACGGCAAGCCGGTGCGCTTTCGCGTGCGCATCGACGGCCAGCCGCCGCTGGCCGACCACGGCTTCGACACCGACGCGCAAGGCGTGGGCACGGTCGACGCGCAGCGGCTCTACCAGCTGGTGCGCCAGCAGCAGGGCGCGCGCGAGCGGCTGTTCGAGATCGAGTTCCTCGACCCCGGCGCGCAGGCCTATGCCTTCACCTTCGGCTGAAGCCGGCGCGGCGGTTCAGAATGGGTAGTGCCGCGGCGTGGTCTGCACCGTGAGCCAGCGCAGCTCGGTGAAGGCTTCCACGCCGGCCTTGCCGCCGAAACGGCCGTAGCCCGAGGCCTTCACGCCGCCGAAGGGCATCTGCGCCTCGTCGTGCACCGTGGGGCCGTTGACGTGGCAGATGCCGGCCTCGATGCGGCGCGCCACGTTCCAGGCGCGCGCGATGTCGCGGCCGAACACGGCCGACGAGAGGCCGAAAGCGTTGTCGTTGGCGGTGGCGATCGCGGCCTCGGTATCGGCCACGCGCACGATGGCCTTGAGCGGACCGAAGGTCTCCTCGCCGTAGACGCGCATCGCGGGCGTCACGCGGTCGAGCACCGTGGCCGGCATCAGCGTGTTCCCGGCGCGGCCGCCGCACACCAGCACCGCGCCCTGGGCCAGCGCATCGTCGATCAATGCGTTGCAGCGCTCCACGGTCGCCATGTCGACCACCGAGCCCAGCACCACCGGGCCCTCGCGCGGGTCGCCCAGCGGCAGGCTCTTCGCGCGCGCAGCGAACCTGGAAACGAACGCGTCGGCGATGCGCTCGTCGAGCACGATGCGCTCGGTCGACATGCAGATCTGGCCCGAGTTGGCGAAGGCGCCGAACACGGCGGCGTCGACCGCGGCGTCGATGTCGGCATCGTCGAGCACCACGAAGGGCGCCTTGCCGCCAAGTTCGAGCACGGCGGGCTTGATGTGGCGCGCGCAGGTCTGCGCGATCAGCCGGCCCACGCGCGTGGAGCCGGTGAAGTTGACGCGCCGCACCGCCGGGTGCGCGACGATCGCCTCGACCACCTCGGCCGCGTCGGCCGGCGCGTTGGTCACGAAGTTCACCGTGCCCGGCGGCAGGCCGGCGTCGTGCAGCGCATCGACGATCAGCGCATGGGTCTGCGGGCACAGCTCCGAGCCCTTGAACACCACCGTGTTGCCGCAGGCCAGCGGCGTGGCGAGCGCGCGCACGCCGAGGATCACGGGCGCGTTCCACGGCGCGATGCCGAGCACCACGCCGGCCGCCTGGCGCACGCCCATCGCGAGGCTGCCGGGCACGTCGGAGGGAATCACCTCGCCGCCGATCTGGGTGGTGAGCGCGGCCGCCTCGGTCAGCAGCCCGGCCGCGAGGTGCACGTTGAAGCCGGCCCACAGCGCCGAGGCGCCGGTCTCGCGCGCCATCGCCTGCACGAAGTCGTCGTGGCGCGCCTCGATCGCCTGCGCGGCCTTCAACAGCAGCGCGCGGCGCTCGCCGGGGCCGGTCTGCGACCAGGCGGCGAAGGCCTGCTGCGCGGCCTCGACGGCGGCGACGGCATCGCGCGCGGTGGCGGCGGGCGCGCGCGTGGCGACGGCGCCATCGAGCGGGTTGCGGCGCTCGAAGACGGCGCCGCCTTCGGCCGGACGGCGTTCGCCGCCGATGCGCATGAGGATGTCGGTCATGGGGAAGTCCTTGGCTGGAAGAAAGAAGGTTCAGGCGACGCCGAGGTAGGCCTGGCGCACCGCGTCGGAATCGAGCAGCGCGCGGGCCTCGCCCGCGGCCACGATGCGGCCGCGCTCGAGCACGTAGCCGCGGTCGGCGGCCTGCAGTGCCTTGCGCACGTTCTGCTCGACCATCAGCACGGTCACGCCCTGGTCCGCGATGCGGCGCACGATGGCCAGCAGCTCGTCGACCATGCGCGGCGCGAGGCCCAGCGAGGGCTCGTCGAGCATCAGGAGGCGCGGCCCGCTCATCATGGCGCGCGCCACCGCCACCATCTGCTGCTCGCCGCCGCTCATGGTGCCGGCCAGTTGCCTCGCGCGTTCGCGCAGCCGCGGGAAGTCGTCGAAGGCGCGCGCCAGCCGCTCGGCGCGCAGCGCGGCGGGCACCAGCCAGCCGCCGAGCTCGAGGTTCTCGGTCACCGTCATCTGCGCGAACAGTTGGCGGCCCTCGGCCACCAGCGCCATGCCGCGGCGCACGCAGGCGGTGGCATCGCCCGCGGGCAGCGCCACGCCGTCGAGCAGCGCCTCGCCGCGGCGCGGCAGCAGGCCGGCCAGCGCCTTCAGCAGCGTGGTCTTGCCGGCGCCGTTGGGGCCCAGCACCACGGTCACGCCGGGCTGGGCCTCGAGATCGAGCCCCTGCACCACCTCGAAGCCGTGGTAGCCGGCGCGCAGGCCGCGCACGGCGAGGCGGCTGCCTTCGTTCGATGCAACGCTCATGCCGTGGCCTCCATCTCGTCGCCCAGGTAGGCCTCGATCACCTCCGCGTTGCGCACCACCTCGGCGGGCGTGCCGTCGGCGATCTTGCGGCCCTGGTGCAGCACCAGCACGCGCTCGACGTACTTCAGCAGGGTGGTCACCGCATGCTCGATCCACACCACGGTGAGCCCGTGCGCGTCGCGCAGCCGGCGGATGCGCTGCGCCATGGCCTCGACCTCGGCCTCGGTGAGCCCGGCCGCGACCTCGTCGAGCAGCAGCACGCGCGGCCGCGTGCCGAGCGCCATGCCGATCTCGAGCAGCCGCTGCTGCGAGGGCGTGACCTCGGCCGCGAGCCGGTCGGCGAACGCGCCCAGGCCCAGCATGTCGAGGATCTCCCCCACGCTCGCGAGGCCCGGCAGCGGCGCGCGGTGCCGGCCCGCGAACTGCATGCCGAAACGCACGTTGTCTTCGAGGCTCATGCCGGCCATCACGCGCGGCGTCTGGAAGGTGCGCGCGATGCCGTGCGCCGCGAAGCGGTGCGGGCCGCGGCGCGTGAGGTCGATGCCGTCCTCCACCAGCAGCTGCCCGCCGGTGGGCATCACCACGCCCGAGATGGCGTTGAAGAAGGTGGTCTTTCCCGCGCCGTTGGGACCGATGATGCCGACCAGTTCGCCGGCATGCAGCGCGACGCTGACCGCGTCGACGGCGGTGAGGCCGCCGAAGCGCACGCTGACCTCGCGCGCCTCGAGCAGCAGGGGTCGCGCGGCCTCAGACATGGCGCACTCCCTTCGCCTTGCGCCGCCACAGCGACGCCAGCCCCTCGGGCAGGTACATCACGCACAGGATCAGCAGCAGCCCCAGCACCATCATGTAGCCGTAGGGCAGCTGCAGCCGCAGGGTCTCGGACAGCACGCTGAACACCACGGCCGCGAGCACCGGCCCGCCGATGCTGGCGGCGCCGCCGATCATCGCGATCAGCACGGTCTGGAAGCCGATGAAGGGGCTGAAGACGGCGGCCGGCTCGATGTAGGTCCAGCGCACCGCCATCGCCGCGCCGACCGCGCCCGCGAAGGCCGCGGTGAGCGCGAAGCCGGCGATCTTCACGCGCCGCGTGTCCACGCCCAGGGTCTGGGCGCGCTGCTCGTCGGCGCCGATGCCCGCGAGCGCGAGACCGAAGCGGCTGCGCTTCACGGCCATCGCGGTGGCGATCGCGAGCACGGCGATCGCGAGCACCGTGAGGTAGACCGTCTCGTTGGACGGCACCTCGGTCAGCACCCGGCCCACCGTGCCCGAGACCTGCTTCTCGACGAAGGTCAGCGCATGCCGGATCAGCTCGGTCATGCCGAAGGTCAGCACCGCGAAGTAGGTGCCGCGCAGGTGCAGCACGGCCGCGCCCATCAGCAGCGCGACCGCGCTCGCGATGGTGGCACCGCCGAGGATCACCAGCGGCCAGGGCAGCACGTCGAGCAGCACGGCGCTGGCATAGGCGCCGAGGCCGAAGAAGGCCGAGGTGGCGAGCGAGAGGTAGCGCGTGGCGCCGCAGAACAGCGACCAGCTCGTGGCCAGCGCGATGTACATCAGGCAGCCCAGCGCCACCGAGCTCAGGAACTCGCTGGCGACCCAGGGCACGCAGGCGGCGAGCGCGGCGGCGGCGCCGAGCAGCAGCCACGGCCGCGCGGAAGAAGAGGACAGGGAACTCATCGCGAGAACAATCCATTGGGCCGCCAGATCAGCACGCCGATGAACACGGCGTACGACAGCAGCATCTTGAGCGAGGGGCTGGTGAAGTACATGCCCAGCGCCTCGACCACGCCGAGCAGCAGGCCGCCGACCAGGCTGCCGGCGATGCTGCCGAAGCCGCCGAGCGTGATGACGATCAGCGCGGTCACGGTGTAGGGCTCGCCCATCGAGGGCGAGATCTCGTAGGTCATCGACAGCAGCGCGCCGGCCACGCCCGAGAGGCCCAGGCCGATGCCGAACATCAGCGGATGCAGCCGCCGGGTGTTGATGCCGACCAGTTGCGCGCCGGTGGGCGACTGCATCAGCGCGCGCACCGCCTTGCCCAGCAGGGTGCGCTTGAGCAGCGCCACCAGCACCAGGCTCAGCGCGAGCGCCACGCCGAACAGCACCAGCTTGTTGGCCGTGAAGCGCATCGCGCCGAGCTGCACCGGCTCGGCCAGGTAGTCGTAGCCGCGCAGGTCGCCGCCCCACACCAGCAGCGCGGTGTTCTGCACCAGGAACATCAGGCCGAAGCCGACCATCAGGCTGCGCGCCTCGAACACCTCGACGTTGGGCGCGCGTGCCGCCACCTGCCGAAAGCACAGCCAGTGCACCGCCATGCCCAGCGCCATCAGCAGCGCGAAGGCCACCGGCACGAACAGCAGCGGCGAGATGCCCAGCGCGGTGTGGGCCCACCAGGTCAGGAAGGCGCCGAGCATCAGGAACTCGCCGTGCGAGATGTTCATGATGCGCATCAGCCCGTACTGCAGGTTCAGGCCGATGGCCACCAGCGCGTAGATGCCGCCCGAGATCAATCCGCCGGCCAGCAGCTCGGCCCATCCTCCGAAGGACATGCGGCTACTTCCAGGCCGGCTTGGGCGCCAGCTGCGCGGTGGCGCGGTCCTTCGGCCACACGACCTCGAACTCGCCGCCCTGCCATTGCGCGACGGTGCCGGGCACCGAGGCGTTCTCGCTGCCCTCGAAGCGGATCGGCCCGAGGATGGTCCCGAACTCGGTCTTCGCGATGTGCTCGCGCAGCGCCTTGCGGTCCAGCCCCACGCTGGCCACCGCCTGCTGCAGGATCTCGAGGCCGGCCCAGGCATGGCCGCTGGCCCAGCGGTCGGGCTCCTTGCCGAACTTCTTCGTGTGGGCGTCGAAGTAGGCCTTGGCGCCGGGGCTGGTCTTGCCGTTCCACGAGCCCATGCCGATCACGCCCTCGGTGTTGGCGGCCATCACGTTCTTGTACAACTGGAAGGCGGTGCCGACCGAGGCATAGAAGAACTTCGGGTTGAAGCCCACCTCGCGCGCCTGGCGGCTCGCGAGGATGGTGTCGGGCGGATAGGTGATGCCGATGAAGGCATCGGGATTCAGGTCCTTGATGCCGCGCAGCACCGGCGCCAGGTCCTTCACGCCGAGCGGATAGCTCTTGCGCTCCACCACCTGGATCTGCGTCTTCTTGAGCGCGTTGTTGAGCGCGGCGAAGTTCTCGAGGCCGAACAGGTCGTCCATGTAGACGATGGCCACGGTCTTCGCGCCCTGGGCCACCAGCAGGTCGACCAGCGCGCCCATCATCTTGTCGGGCTGCTGCAGCAGCGAGAAGAAGTACGGCAGCCGCATGTCGATGAGCTTGCGCGACAGCGCGGTGGGCGCGAGCAGCGGATAGCCGAGGCGGTTGGCCAGCGGCGCGACCGCGAAGTTGGCGCCCGAGCCCCAGGGCGGCAGCACCAGGTCGACCTTGTCGCTGCCCATGAGCTTCTCGAAGGTGCGCACGCAGGTCTCGGTCTCGCTGCGGTCGTCGTAGCCGATCAGCTCGATCGGACGCCTGGCGCCGCCCTTCACCGCAAGGCCGCCGGCCGCGTTGACCTGCTCGGCCCACAGCAGGTAGTTGGGCTCCTGGCTCACCTGCGCGCCCGCGGCCCAGGGACCGGTGCGGGCGATGGCATAGCCGATGCGCACCGGCGCGCCCTGCTGGGCGAACAGGCGCGGCGCCATGGCGGCGGCGCCGAGCGCGGCGGCGCCCTGGATCCAGCGGCGGCGAGGGGTGTGGAACACGGCGGTCTCCTTCGATGTTCGGGGGTCATGCGGCGCCCGGTGCGAGCGCCCCGGCATCGTAGGAACGGCACCGCGCGGACGCTGTGCCGGCGGTGCACAAAGCGCTTGTCCCAGCGTGCAGCCGGCTAGTGGTTAACCCGCAAGGCGAGGCGGCGCCCGCGCGGCCCACAATGGGCGCCCCATCCACCCCCAATGCCTCCCGCCGCGCCATGACCGCATCGCAGTTGCTGTCGACCGACGAAGTGCCGCCGCGCGAGCGCGGCCCGGCGTGGTGCGAGTGGGTGTACCGCCACTTCGGCGGCCTGGGCTCCGACCTCTACGGCGACGAGGTGCCGTTCGACGGCCACCTGGCGGCCTCGCGCGCGGGCGACGTGATCCTCACGCGCCTCGAGGCCAACCGCCACCGGGTGCTGCGCACCGCGCAGATGGCGCGCCTGAGCGACGCGGCCTACCTGAAGATCGTGGCGCCCTGGCAGGGCTCGGCCGAGGTGGTGCAGAAGGGCCGCGCGGCGGCGGTGCGCTCGGGCGGCTGGACGCTCTACGACACCACGCTCGACTACACGGTGGCCAACCCCGAGCGCAGCGACCACCTGATCGTGATGCTGCCCAAGGAACAGCTGGCCCTGCCCTCGCTGCCGCTCGCGCAGCTGGTGGCGCGGCGCATCGGCGGCACCAGCGGCATCTCGCGCGTGGCGCTCGAGACCATGCGCAGCACCTACCAGGAGCTGCCCTCGATGAGCGAGGCGGCCGCGCGCGGTGCGGGCGAGCTGCTGATCCAGCTGGTGCGGCTGTCGCTGATGGAGCTGGCCGGCCAGCACACGCAGCAGACCCAGCGCGAGGCGCTGGCCGACCGCATCCGCCACCACGTGGCGCAGAACCTGCACGACCCGGCCCTGTCGGTCGAGGGCATCGCGCAGGCGCTGCGCTGCAGCAAGCGGCTGCTGCACGGCGCCTTCGCCGATGGCGAGGACACGCTCGCGGGCTACATCCAGCAGCAGCGGCTGGCCGCCAGCATCCGCGCGCTGCGCGACCCGGCACGCGTGGCCGAGCCCGTGACCGCCATCGCGCTCGCGGCCGGCTTCGTGAACCTCTCGCACTTCAGCCGCGTGTTCCGCGCCCACACGGGCCTGAGCCCGAGCGATTTCCGGCGCCAGGCACTCGGCTGAAGCCGGCGGTCCGCGGCGCTGCGGATAATGGTCGCCTCCCCCGCCCCCACCGCAGACGCCATGACCCTGTCCGCCTACCTGCTGTTCCTGCCGGCCTGCTTCGCCATCAACATGGCGTTCGGCCCCAACAACCTGCTCTCGGTGAGCAACGGCGCGCGCTACGGCATCGCGCAGGCCGTGACCGCCGCGGCCGGCCGCCTGGTCGCCTTCGCGCTGATGATCGCGATCGCCGGCCTGGGCATGGGCGCGGTGCTGGTCGCCTCCGAGCTGGCCTTCGACATCGTCAAGTGGATCGGCGCCGCCTACCTCGTGTGGATCGGCATCCGGCTGCTGCGCGCGCCCGCGCCCGAACTGGCGCAGCAGGCGCGCGAGCTCGCGGGCCCGCCGCCGATGCGCGTGCTGGTGCGGCAGGAGTTCACCGTCGCCGCGGGCAACCCGAAGGCGATCCTGGTGTTCACCGCCTTCTTCCCGCAGTTCGTGGTGCCGGGCGCCTATGCCTCGAGCTACCTGCTGCTGGGCCTGACCTTCCTGGTCTTCGAGGTGGTGGCGATCGCGCTCTATGCGCTGCTCGGCGCGCGCATGCGCCGGCTGGCCGGCGGCAGCCGCGCGATGCGCTGGTTCAACCGCGTGAGCGGCAGCATGATGATCGGCTTCGGCTGCCTGCTGGCGCTGACGCGGCGGCCGAGCTGATCGACGCCCGCCCTCTTTTCCAGCTTCAAGCCTTCAGGTACTCGGCCTTGGTGCCGAGCCAGCGGTCGATGTGCCGCCGCGCCAGCTCGGGATGCTGCTCGAGCATGCGCGGCGCGAGTTCGCGCGCCCAGTCGAGCAGCAAGGTGTCGGTCGTGAGGTCGGCGAAGCGCAGCAGCGGCGCGCCCGACTGGCGCGCGCCGAGGAACTCGCCGGGCCCGCGGATCTCGAGGTCGCGGCGCGCGATCTCGAAGCCGTCGCTGGTCTCTGCCATCGCGCGCAGCCGCGCGCGCGCCGCCTCGCCGACGCGGCCGCTGTCGCCGGGCGCATAGAGCAGCACGCAGGCCGAGGCCGCCGCGCCGCGGCCCACGCGCCCGCGCAGCTGGTGCAGCTGCGACAGGCCGAAGCGCTCGGCATGCTCGATCACCATCAGCGAGGCATTGGGCACGTCCACGCCGACCTCGATCACCGTGGTGCTCACCAGCACGTGCATCTGGTTGGCGGTGAAGGCCGCCATCACCGCCTGCTTCTCGGCCGTGGGCATGCGCGAATGCAGCAGGCCGACGTTGACCTGCGGCCCGAGCAGGTCGGCCAGCTCGTCGCGCGTGGCGGTGGCGTTGCGCAGGTCGACCGCCTCGCTCTCCTCGATCAGCGGGCAGACCCAGTAGACCTGCCGGCCCTGCTCGATCTGCGACTGGATGCGCGCGATCACCTCGTCGCGCCGGTGCTCGGCCACCAGCCGCGTGACGATCGGCGTGCGGCCCGGCGGCAGCTCGTCGAGCGTGGAGACGTCGAGGTCGGCGTAGTAGCTCATCGCGAGCGTGCGCGGGATCGGCGTGGCGCTCATCATCAGCAGGTGCGGCTCGAGCTCGTCGCGCGCCTTGCCGCGCAGCGCCAGCCGCTGCGCCACGCCGAAGCGGTGCTGCTCGTCGATGATCGCCAGCGCGAGGTTGTGGAAGCGCACCTTCTCGGAGATCACGGCATGGGTGCCGATCACCAGCGCGGCCTCGCCGCTCTCGACCGCCGCGCCCATGGCGTCGCGCTCCTTCTTCTTCTGGCTGCCGGTGAGCCAGGCCACGCGCAGGCCGCGCTCGGCCAGCAGCGGATCGAGCCAGCCGACCAGCTTGCCGAAATGCTGGGCCGCGAGGATCTCGGTCGGCGCCATCAGCGCGCACTGGAAGCCCGCGTCGATGCAGCGCGCCGCCGCGAGCGCGGCCACCACCGTCTTGCCCGAGCCCACGTCGCCCTGCAGCAGCCGGTGCATCGGCAGCTCGCGCCCGAGATCGCGCGCGATCTCCTCGCCCACGCGCGCCTGCGCGCCGGTCAGGCCGAAGGGCAGCACGGCCAGCAGCGCGTCGTGCAGCGAGCCCTTGCCGCCGAGGGGCGCGGCCGCCATGTCGAGCATCGGCGCGCGCTGCGCCGCGCGCTCCATGCGCGCCTGCATCTGCGACAGCTGCTGCGCCAGCAGCTCCTCGGCCTTGATGCGCTGCCAGGCCGGGTGGCTGTGGTCCTCGAGCGTGGCCATCGCCACGTCGGGCGTCGGGTAGTGCAGGAAGCTCAGCGAGGCGCGCAGGTCCCAGGCGCCGCGCAGGCCGATCTGCACCGGGATGGTCTCGTCGAGCACCGCGCGCGCGAGGCCCGAGCGCACCTCGCGCCGCAGCACCGGCTGCGCGAGGCCGGCCACGGTCGGATAGACCGGCGTGAGCGCCTCGGGCAGCGCGGTGCCCGCGGCCTTGACCGTGGGATGCATCATCTGCCGCCCGACGAAGCCGCCGCGCACCTCGCCGCGCACGCGCACTCGCGCGCCCACCGCGAGCTGCTTCTGCTGCGAGGGATAGAAGTTGAAGAAGCGCAGCTGGCAGGTCTCGCCGCCGTCGTCGATGGTCACGATGAGCTGGCGCCGCGGCCGGTAGGCCACCTCGGCCTCGGTCACCACGCCCTCGATCTGCGCGGTGTCGCCGTCGCGCGTGTCGGCCAGCCGCACCACCCGGGTCTCGTCCTCGTAGCGCATCGGCAGGTAGAGCGCGAAGTCGATGTCGCGCACCAGGCCGAGTTTGCGCAGCGCGCGCTGCACCACGCTGAGGCCGCTGCCCGGTGGCCCGGCCGGGGCGGCGGGAGCAGCGGGTGCAGACGTGGCGGCGCCCGGTGCGCTCGGCGCGGCGGCGGGTGTGGAGGCTTTCTTCTTGGCGGGCACGGACAGGTCTTCTAGCGTGGACGGCAAAGGTCCGTCAAGGCGCCGCGCGCATCGGGAAACATGAACTGGAAGCCGCCGCGCAGCAGCCGCGCGGGCACCACGCGCTGGCCTTCGAGCAGCAGGTCGGCCTGCTCGCCGAGCAGCAGCTTCACGGGCGCCGCGGGCGTGGGCATCCAGCAGGGGCGATGCAGCACCTCGGCCGCGACGCGCGTGAAGTCGTGCTGGCTCAGCGCCTGCGGCGCGGTCACGTTGAAGGCCTGCGCGGCCGGCGTGCCAGCTTCGCGTTCGATCTGGGTCCAGGCATGCGCGAGCGCGCGCACCAGGTCGTGCACATGCACCCACGACAGCCACTGCCGCCCGCTGCCCAGCCGCCCGCCGACACCGAGCCGCACCGGCAGCAGCAGCTGCGGCAGCGAGCCCTGGTGGCCCAGCACGAAGCCGAAGCGCATGCAGGCCACCTGCACGCCCAGCGCGACCGCGGCCTGCGCCGCCTGTTCCCAGCGCTGGCACAGGCGCGACATGAAGATGTCCTGCGGCGGCGCCTCCTCGTCGAGCGCGGTGGCATCGCCCTGCGGCTGCACGCCGTAGTAGCCGATGGCCGAGCCCGACAGCAGCAGCCAGGGCTTGCGCGGGCGCGCGGCCATCCATTCGACCAGCTGCCGCGTCAGGCCCTCGCGGCTGGCCAGCAGCTGGCGCTGGCGCCGCTCGCTCCAGCGCGCGCCGAGGATGCGCGCGCCCGCGAGGTTGACCACCACCTCGATCTCCTCGGCCGCGGGCAGCTCGGCCAGCGACTGCACGCAGCGGACCGCGCCGCCGAAGTTCCAGGCCGCCGCGCGCGCATCGCGCGTCCACACCGTGACCGCATGGCCGTCGGCCAGCAGGTGGCGCACGAGGATCTGGCCGATGAAGCCGGTGCCGCCCGTGACCAGCACGCGCCGCGGCCGCGCGCCGAAGCGCACCGGCGCCTCGGTCTCGCGCACCCGCGCCTGGCGCCGGCGCCGTCGCAGCGCGCGCGCCGCGAAGGCATCGCGCAGTCCCGACACGCCCACCCCCACGCCGCACAGCGCGAGGAAGGCGCCGAGCCAGCCCTGCGGCTGCCAGGCGAGCGCGGTCGGCTCGGCGGCCCAGCCGACCGCCGCCAGCGCCAGCAGCGCGATGAAGGCGCCCGCGTTGATCGCCAGCACCGTGTGCGTGACACGCTCGGTGGCCGGCAGCAGGCGGCTGCGGTCCTCGACCACGAAGTCCCACAGCGTGAGCACGATCTCGACGCCGAACACGGCGAGCAGCACCCAGGCCCAGGCGCCATGCCAGGCCCAGGACGAGAGGCCGATGAACAGCAGGCAGTAGATCGACGAACGCGTCGCGTGGATCGCAAGCTCGCGCCCGGCCGAGGCGCGCCGCGGCAGCGCCTCGGTGCCCTCGTGGTGGTAGAGCGTGTCGAAGGCGCCGAGCGCGCCCTGGGCCGCCATCAGCTGCAGCGCCAGCAGGTGCGTGTCGATCATGCGGGGGCGGACACTTCCTCGAACACGCCGACCTGGGTGAAGGTGGTGCCCATCAGCGGGTGGCGGATCTCGATACGGATGTTGAAGCGCTCGGGCGTCTCGTTGTGATGCCAGAGGAAGGTCTTGCCCGGCGTGAGCAGGCCCGGCAGCGGGATGCGCCGGCCGAACAGGTCCCAGAAGTAGCCGTCGCTCTGGAAATGCAGGCTGCCCTTCTCCACGCTGAGCACCAGCTTCATGCCCAGCCCCATGCCGACGTACTCGAGCACCTCGCCGCGCTCGCTCTCGCGCATGAAGCTGGTGAACTGGATCGGCCGGCGCCCGTGCAGCCGGTAGATGCGCTGCTTGTAGATCGCGGGGTCGCCGGGCTTCGCGTAGACCTGGATCTCGACCGGGAAGTCGGCGTCGCTGTAGGGGATCAGCGCGCCCTGGATCAACGGCTGCGTGAGATGGCCCAGCAGCCGGCCGAAGCGCGAGCAGCGCAGTTCGCTGAGCCGGCCGCGGTAGTGCAGTGCCTTGCCGGGCGAGGGGTTCTTGTCGAAGCGGCGGCGGATGTCGGCATGCAGGCCCTGCCAGGCGGCGCCGAGGATCTTCTTGAAGAGCTCGCCCTCGGAGGGCCCGGGCGCGGACCCGGCCTCCTGCGTGACGCGCGCTGCATGTGTATCGACCATGCGGCGATTCTGCCTCGCCGGCCCTCGCCCGACCCCGCGGCGGCGCCCGGTTTTCGCGCCATGGGACAATCGCCGCCTCGCTCTCCGAACGGCCCCTCGCGGCCACCTTCTTGGAACGGGCCCGTCCGGCCCTCAAGCATCATGCGCGCCTTCACGCTCTCCGATTTCGATTTCGCCCTGCCGCCCGAGCTGGTGGCGCAACACCCGGCCACCGAACGCACCGCCTCCCGCCTGCTCGACGGCACCGGCCCCGCACCGTCCGACCGCATCTTCCGCGACCTGCCCTCGCTGCTGCGCGAGGGCGACCTGCTGGTCTTCAACGACACCCGCGTCGTCAAGGCGCGCCTGTTCGGCGAGAAGCCGACCGGCGGCAAGCTCGAGCTGCTGGTCGAGCGCGTGCTGCAGGGGCAGGAGGTGGTGGCCCACATGAAGGTCAGCAAGAAGCCGCCCGTGGGCACCACGCTGCAAATGGTCGGCGGCTTCCGCGCCACCCTGCTCGGCCGCTGGCCCGAGGAGGACGGCGCCCTGTTCCGCTTCGCTTTCGAGAGCGACAGCGGCGAGAACCCCTACCTGCTGATGGAGCGCTGCGGCCACGTGCCGCTGCCGCCCTACATCACGCACGACGACTCGGCCGACGACGAGCGCCGCTACCAGACCGTGTTCGCGCGCGTGCCCGGCGCCGTGGCCGCGCCCACCGCTGCGCTGCACTTCGACGAGGGCCTGCTGGCCGCGCTCGAGGCGCGCGGCGTGCGGCGCGCCAGCGTCACGCTGCACGTGGGCGCCGGCACCTTCCAGCCGGTGAAGACCGAGAACATCGCCGAGCACACCATGCACGCCGAGCGCTACGAGGTGCCCGAGGCCACGCAGCGCGCCATCGCCGAGTGCAAGGCGCGCGGCGGCCGCATCGTGGCCGTGGGCACGACCACCGTGCGCACGCTCGAGTCGTGGGCCAGGAGCGGCGAGGCCGCGGGCGACACCCGCATCTTCATCACGCCGGGCTTCGCCTTCGCGCACGTCGACCTGCTGATCACCAACTTCCACCTGCCCAAGAGCACGCTGATGATGCTGGTCTCGGCCCTCGCGGGCTACGAGCGCGTGATGGCGCTGTATGCGCACGCCATCGCGCAGCGCTATCGCTTCTTCAGCTATGGCGATGCGATGCTGCTGGAGCGTACAAACACCCCAAACTGACGATCGATATAATTTCGCTTACCGATTGGAGATCGATATGCCGACCGTCACAGTTTCGTCCAAATTCCAGGTAGTCATCCCGCAAACCATCCGCGAGCAGATGGCCATCGAGCCCGGCGCGCGGTTCAGCGTGGTGCGGCATGGCAAAGCCATCGAGCTGATCCCCGTCCCGACGCTGGAAGAGCTGCAGGCCGAGCTGCGCGGCATCCCGACGGACATCGTCGACGATCCCGAGCGCTTCTGATGGCTCGCGGTTCCATCAAGGCTCCCGCCGGACCTTTGGTTCTGGATTCGTCCTGCTGGCTCGAAGTCTTCGGCGCCACAGACCGGGCAAAGCTCTATCAGAACGCCGCAGCCGACCCCACCCTGCTCATCGTTCCTGTCGTGACCTTGTACGAGGTCTACAAGACCCTGCGACGCATTCGCGACGCTTCCATCGCATCGCGCGCAGCGGCCTACATGCAGCAAGGCGACGTGGTGGAGCTCGACGCCGCCCTGTGCCTGGCGGCCGCCGACAACGGCCTGCCTTTTGCCGACAGCCTGATCTACGCCACGGCGCTGGCGCGAGGCGCCACGCTCTGGACCCAGGACGCCCACTTCGACGGACTTCCTGGGGTCAAGTACTTCCCTAAATCCTGATGCTGAACTTCGAACTCCTCAAGACCGACCCCGACAGCCACGCGCGCCGCGCCACGCTCACGCTCAACAACGGCGTGGTGCAGACGCCGATCTTCATGCCCGTGGGCACCTACGGCACCGTCAAGGGCGTGATGCCTCGCAGCCTCGAGGAGATGGGCGCGCAGATCATCCTGGGCAACACCTTCCACCTGTGGATGCGCCCGGGCCTGGACGTGATGCAGAGCTTCGGCGGGCTGCACCAGTTCGAGAAGTGGAACAAGCCGATCCTCACCGACTCGGGCGGCTTCCAGGTCTGGTCGCTGGGCGCGATGCGCAAGATCAGCGAGGAAGGCGTGAAGTTCGCGTCGCCGGTCAACGGCGACAAGCTGTTCCTCACGCCCGAGGTCTCGATGCAGATCCAGACCATCCTCAACAGCGACATCGTGATGCAGTTCGACGAGTGCACGCCCTACGACACCAAGGGCCACATCACGACCGAGGCCGAGGCACGCATCTCGATGGAACTGAGCCTGCGCTGGGCCAGGCGCTGCCAGGCCGAGTTCGAGCGGTTGCAGAACCCGAACGCGCTGTTCGGCATCGTGCAGGGCGGCATGTACGAGAATCTGCGCGAGGAATCGCTGGCGGCGCTGGTCGACATGGACTTCCCCGGCTACGCCATCGGCGGGGTGAGCGTGGGCGAGCCCAAGGAGGAGATGCTGCACATCATGGGCCACACGCCACACCGGCTGCCCGCGAACAAGCCGCGTTACCTGATGGGCGTGGGCACCCCTGAAGACCTGGTGCAGGGCGTGGCCGACGGCGTCGACATGTTCGACTGCGTGATGCCCACGCGCAATGCGCGCAACGGCACGCTGTTCACGCGCTTCGGCGACCTCAAGATGCGCAACGCGCGCCACAAGAGCGACCCGCAGCCGATCGACCCGAGCTGCACCTGCCACGCCTGCGCGGGTACTTCGGGCGTGAGCTGGAACGACGGCGGGCGCGAGGGCTTCAGCCGCGCCTACCTGCATCACCTCGACCGCTGCGGCGAGATGCTCGGGCCGATGCTCACGACCATCCACAACCTGCACTACTACCTGAACCTGATGCGCGAGATCCGCGAGGCGCTCGACGCGGGAACGTTCACGGAATTCCGCGCGCGCTTCAAGTCGGAGCGGGCACGGGGCGTCTGAGACGCGACGCGCGTTCCGCGCTAACCTCGCGGGCTTCCAGGCTGTCGTCTTCCACGCCCATGAGCACCGCACCCTCGCCCTATACCGCGCGCTATCCCTCGCTCGCCGAGCGCACCGTCTTCATCTCGGGCGGCGCGAGCGGCATCGGCGAATCGCTGGTGCGGGCCTTCCATGCGCAGGGCGCGAAGGTCGGCTTCTGCGACATCGACAGCGCCGCGGGCCAGGCGCTCGCGGGCCAGCTGCGCGGCGAGCATCCCGCGCTGTTCCTGCCCTGCGACGTGACCGACACGGCCGCGCTGGGCGCCACCATCGACGCGGTGCGCTCGCACTTCGGGCCGGTGGGCGTGCTGCTCAACAACGCGGCCAACGACCGCCGCCACGAGATGGCCGACGTCACCGACGAGGACTTCGACCGGCTGGTGGCCGTGAACCTCAAGCACCAGTTCTTCGCCGCGCAGGCGGTGGCGCCCGACATGCGCACGCTGGGCGGCGGCTCGATCGTCAACTTCGGCTCGGTCAGCTGGATGATGAAGGGCCGCGGCTACCCGGTCTACCAGGCCTGCAAGGCGGCGGTGCGCGGCCTCACGCGCTCGCTGGCGCGCGACCTGGGCAAAGAGAACATCCGCGTCAACACGATCGTGCCGGGCTGGGTGATGACCGAGCGGCAGCTGCGGCTGTGGGTCAAGCCCGAGTCGGGCGCGGAGATCGATGCCGCCCAGTGCCTGCCGGGCCGCGTGATGGGCGAGGACATCGCGGCGATGGCGCTGTTCCTGGCGGCCGACGATTCGCGCATGTGCACGGCGCAGGACTACGTGGTGGACGCGGGCTGGACCTGAAGCCTTCTTCGCGCCTCCAAAGCAAACAGCCCGGCAGTGCCGGGCTGTTTGCTTGATGGAGACCGCGCGGATCAGTCGCGCAGTTCGGCCGGCACCTTGCCGCCGTTGGCCGCCAGCTTGGTCATGACCTGGCGATGCAGCCAGATGTTCATCTTGGCGCTGTCGCTGGTGTCGGCGCCGTAGCTCAGCTCGGCCGCGAGCTGCTTGCGCGCGTCGAGGCTGCTGTCCAGGCCCAGCAGCTTCATCAGGTCGACGATGGAGGTGCGCCAGTTGAGCTGCTTCGCGCCCGGCATGCCGTCGAGCAGGGCCTCGACGTCGACCACCGTGATGGCCGGCGGCGGTGCGGCGGCGGCCGGGGCACCCGCGGGTGCCGGTGCGGCGGGGGCAGCGGGTGCCGTGGCCGGCGGTTGCGCGGCCTGCGCGGACGGGAAGATCTTGGAAAGGATGCTGCCGAAGATGCTCATTGCGCGTACTCCTTCGAGATGAGACGGGGGACGGGACCGGGGCTGCGGCCGCGAATGCGACGCAGCGGGCGGTTGTAGCACGAGCGCGTGACCGCCCTCCTCAGGCCGCGGGTTGCGGCGGGGTCCGGGGCGTGAAGGATTTCGCGTCCGGCTCCGACGATGCGGCCGAGGCACCGCAGGCATGGCAGAAGCGCGAGAAGGCACTCTTGCGCGTCTCGCAGACCTCGCAGTGGTCGTGCAGGCCGATGCCGCAGTGCGGGCAGAAGTCGATGGCGGTGTTCTTCAGGTCCACCGGCCGCTCGCAGCCGGGGCACACGCCCTTGTCGAGCCGCGCCAGCGCGGTGTCGTAGCTCAGTTCCTCGCGCCGCACCTGGTCGGGCTGCTGCTCGGCCAGCTTCTGGCGCGCGAGGTAGTTGTTGAGCGCGACGATCGCGTAGCGCCCCACCAGCACCGTGATCACGATGCCCACCGCGTAGCGCACGTAGCCGCCGTAGCTCGGCAGGTAGGGCACGAGTTCGACGAAGAAGGCGAACAGCGCGAACAGGATGAAGCCCCAGACGAAGGGCCACCAGGTGCTCTTGCGCTTCTTCACGAACAGCCAGCCCGCGATCACCAACAGCGGCAGCGTGAGCGCGAGCCGGTAGGCGAACACGCGCAGCTCGATGCGGCGGTACTCGGCGTCGAGCTTGAGCTGCGCGTCGCGCTCCAGCTCGGCCAGCGCGGTGCGCGCGCGCTGCTCGGCCTGGCGCGCGTCGAGCATGCGCTGCTGCTGCGCGTTGACCTGGCGCTGCACCGCCTCCTCCTTCTGCTTGATGGCGTCGAGCGCCTTGGTGCGCGCGATCAGCTCGGGATCCTGGTCGGGCTGCGCGGTGGCGCGGCGCGTGGCGATCCAGTTGCCGAAGGTCTCGCGTGCATTGGCGCCGGCCTGCTGCGCGGCCTGCAGCTGCAGCCGGATCTGGTCGAGGTCGCGCGAGGCCTGCAGCTCGGCGGCCTCCGAGGCCTTGACGGTGGCGCGCAGCGGATCGGCCGCGCGGTGGTCGATGAAGTCCTCGATGGTGCGCACGCGCTCGACCTGCGGCAGGTCGCCCACGATGGTGCTGCCCAGCCCGATCAGGAAGCCCGCGAACACCAGCGCCACCAGCCAGAGGCCGCGGCGGAACCATTTCTCGGAGAGGCGCAGGGATTTGCTCATGTCGTCGTTCCTTCCATTCTTCTCGTGCGGGCCGTGCTCACAGCTTGAACGCCACCGGCGCCGCGCCCAGGCCCGCGCGCTGCAGCCATTCGAACACCGAATCGACGGTCACGGTCTCGATGCGGTCCGAGAAGCGCTTGTCGTTGGGATGGTCGTCGAAGGCGATGTTGGCCGAGCCGATGCGCCCGCCCAGGCGGGTCAGCGGGCCGAGCTTCAAGGTGGTGGGCTCGTAGCCCTTGAACTGCAGCCAGGCCTGCGCCTGCGAGCGGTTGGCGATGGTGGCGGGCTCCATCGCGGCGGCCAGCGTCTCGAGCGCCCACTGGTTCGACTGCTGGTACTTGCGGCCCCAGGCGTAGCTGACGACGCTGTAGGGCGCGACATGCAGCCGCACCAGGCGCGGCGTCGGCTCCTGCAGCGCGGCCAGCAACTGCGCCTGCACCTGCGGCGTGGGCACGACCCAGGCGGTCTCGTAGCGCCAGAGGTCGTCGAGGAAGAACTCGCCGAGCCCCTGCCGATAGACCGCCGCCACCGCGGTGCCGCACTGGTTGAGCTTGTGCACCACGCGCCACGGGCCGGCCTCGGTCTTGTAGGCCAGGCCGAGGTGCGAGTAGCGCAGGCCGTACTTGCTCAGGTCCTGGCCGGCGCGCGCCAGCACGACGACGCGCGCGCCGCTGGCGTCGAGCTGCTGCGAGGTGCGCTCGGCCAGCTCCATGCCCTTGGCGATCAGCGCGGCGCCGGGCTTGACCTGCTCGCACGAGCGGCCGGCCTGCGCCTGCGTCGCCGCGGCGGCCACGGCGAACGCGGCCAGCGCCAGGAAGGCGGCGCGCTTCATGACAGCCTCTCGTTGGCCAGCAGCGCACGGCCGATGGCGTTGGGCACGAAGGCCAGCACCTCGCCCGCGGCCGAGAGCACGACGCCGGTGCCGATCACGCTGACGACGATGGCGGTGCCGACCGCGGTCGAGGCGCCCTGCGCCACGCGGCCCGCCACCTTGACGCTGGCGCGCGCGCCGTCGGCGGCGCGTTCGAGCACGTAGACCGTGCCGTCGGCCGAGGCCTCGACGGCGACCACGGTGAGCACCGAGCCGCCGACCGAGAGCGCGGCCGGCACTTCGCCGGCCTTGGCGGCCGAGGCGCCGGCGGCACCGACCGCGGAGGCGCCGACCAGCACCGAGGCCACGGGCAGCATCGACAGCGCGATGGAGGCATCGCTCTGGGCGCGGGCCACGGGCGCCGCGAGCGCGGCGAAGGCGGTGCAGGCGGCCACGAGGACGGTGGCCAGGGACTTGCGGGCGAAAGCGGTGTTCATGATCGGACTCCTTGCGTGCCGGGTGCGGGCGGTCATTCGGCGGCCGGGGTCTGGGCGGCTTCGACGCGGGCGGCGTGGCGGCCTTGCAGGCGGGCTTCGGCGAGGTCGGCCTCGTGGCGGTCGCGCAGGGTCTTGGCCAGCGTGAAGGCCGAGCTGATCAGGAACAGCCAGCTCACGCCGAGGAAGGCCTTGTAGGTGTCGTTGATCTCCATGCGCAGCAGGCCCCAGCCGGTCAGCAGCATCGCGACGAAGAAGCTGCCCCAGACGACCAGCTTCCACATCGGCAGGTCGCGGCCGGCGGCATGCTGGTTGTCGCGCACGAACTTCGACAGCACGAAGGCCGTGCTCAGGCAGAACACATAGCCCATCACCATGAAGGCCCGGTCCAGTGCCTCGCCCGGCAGCCAGCTCAGGCCGGTCGCGCAGAGGAAGACGGCGATCGCGAAGGACGCCCAGACCTGGAACTGCCAGGCCCGCGTGTCGCGCTGGACCGGAGCGGTGGTGATGGTGTTGGCTATATGGGTTTGCATGAGTGCCTCGCGGCGTAGTGAAGGTGGGCGGATGATGGTCCGCCCCCGCGCCGCGGGACTCGAATGATTCGACCGGTTCAGCGTTTCGGCTCCGGCGGTATCTCCAACGGATACTTTTCGGGGTATCTCGCCCCCTAAGAGAAAGGCCGCCCGAAGGCGGCCCGTGTCCGTGCGCGCGGTCCCGGATTCAGGGCTGCAGCAGCCCGCCCACGCGCTGCTGCAGCAGCTCGGGCCGCACCTCGGCCGGCGCCACCGGTGCGCCGACGTTGAGGCCCACGCGGCTGAAGAAGCCGCGGCGGAAGGGCTTGACCATCGCCACCGGCTCGCCGCCGCGCAGCTCGATGCGGCTGAAGAACGAGCCCCAGAGGTTGGTCAGCGCCATCGGGATCACGGGCGGCTCGATGCCCTCGGCGCGCGCGCCGTCCACGATCTTCATCACGCCGCCCTTGAAGGGCTGCAGCGCGCCGTCGCGCGTGATCGCGCCCTCGGGGAAGATCGCCAGCAGGTCGCCCTCGCGCAGCACGCCGAGCGCCTTGGCGAAGGCCGCCTCGTAGGCCGCCGGGTCTTCCTTCTGCGGCGCGATCGGGATCGCCTTGGCGAGCTTGAACAGCCAGCCGAGCACCGGCACCTTGAAGATGCGGTGGTCCATGATGAAGCGGATCGGCCGCGGGCTCGCGGCCATCAGCAGCACCGCGTCGATGAAGCTCACGTGGTTGCACACCAGCACGGCCGGGCCCTCGACGGGGATGTGCTCGTCGCCCCGGATGTCGAAGCGGTAGACGAAGCGCGACAGCACCCAGGCCACGAAGCGCAGCAGGTACTCGGGCACCAGCATGAAGATGTAGAAGGCCACCACCGCGTTGGCGATGCCGGTGAACAGGAAGATCTGCGGGATGGTGAAGCCCGCGCCCAGCAGCGCGCCCGCGATCACCGAGCTGCCGATCATGAACAGGGCATTGAGGATGTTGTTGGCCGCGATGATGCGCGCGCGGTGCGTGGGCTGGCTGCGCAGCTGGATCAGCGCGTACATCGGCACGCTGTAGAGGCCCGCGAACAGCGACAGCAGCGCCAGGTCGGCCATCACCCGCCAGTGCGCGCTCTGGTGCAGGAAGGCGCCGAGCCCCATCTCGGGCACCGCGGGCAGGCCGCGCGCGGCGAAGTACAGGTCGATCGCGAACACGCTCATGCCGATGGCGCCCAGCGGCACCAGCCCGATCTCGACCTGGCGCCGGCTCAGCGTCTCGCACAGCAGCGAGCCGACGCCGATGCCGATCGAGAACACCACCAGCAGCAGCGAGGCGACCTGCTCGTTGCCGTGCAGCACCTCCTTGGCGAAGCTCGGGAACTGGCTCAGGAACACGGCGCCGAAGAACCACATCCACGAGATGCCCAGCAGCGAGCGGAACACCACGATGTTCTCGTGCGCGAGCTTGAGGTTGCGCCAGGTCTCGCTGACCGGGTTCCAGTTGACGACCAGCTTCGGGTCGGTGGCGGGTACCGGCGGGATCGCCTGCGCCACGGCGCGCCCGGCCAGCGCCAGGGCCACGCAGGCGACGGCCACGCTCAGGTGGCCGATCTGCGGCACCGCCACCAGCAGGCCGCCGGCCACCTGGCCCAGCAGGATCGCGATGAAGGTGCCCATCTCGACCATGCCGTTGCCGCCCGTGAGCTCGCGCGCGTCGAGCACCTGCGGCAGGTAGGCGAACTTGACCGGGCCGAACAGGGTGGAGTGCAGGCCCATGAGGAAGACGCAGCCCAGCAGGATCACCGCGTCGGCGCGCACGAAGCCCCAGGCCGCGATCAGCATGATCGCGATCTCGAGGTTCTTGACGAAGCGGATCATCTTCGTCTTGTCGAACTTGTCGGTGAGCTGGCCCGCGGTGGCCGAGAACAGCAGGAAGGGCAGGATGAACAGCGCGCCGATCACCAGCCCCGCCATCGAGGGCTGCATCCAGCTGAGCTGCAGCTGGTAGGTCACCATCACGGTGAAGGCGAACTTGAACAGGTTGTCGTTCGCCGCGCCCGCGAACTGGGTCCAGAAGAAGGGCGCGAAACGCCGCTGGCCGAGCAGCGCGAACTGGTTGGCGTGGGCATTCGCCTCGGGCGGGGCAGCGGCGGGCGTGGTCATTCGGAAGCTTCTCCTCTTGGCGGCTCCGCGCGGCCCCCGGCGGGGAACGCTCGCGGGGCCGGGGGCTGTCGTCAGGCCGTCAGGGCGGCCGCGCCGGGATTGTGCCGCAGGGCCACGGCGCGCCAGCCGCTGTCGAGCCGCTTGAGCGCGGCCAGCACCGGCAGCGCGGCCAGGGCGGCGCACAGGTGCTTGAGCGTGTGGCCCGAGATCACGCCGTGCGTGGCCTCGTAGATCGGCTGGTCGGCCAGCTCGAAGGCCTTGGCCAGCACGTAGGCCGCGATCACCCAGCCCAGGCGCAGGCCGACGGCGCCGGGCATCGGCCGCGACAGCGCCAGCGTGAGCACCAGCGCCATGCCGCCGAACTGCACCAGCGCCCAGGGCAGCACGTTGCCGGTCTCCTGCGCGATCTCGGCCGACAGCAGGCCGGTGGTGAGCACGAACCAGGCGGCCGGCCAGCCGGCGCGCTGGCTCACGCGCTCGCAGACCGCCACCCCGATCAGGCCGGCGAAGGCGACCGCCATGCCGGCGCGGTCGGCCGCCAGCCGCGGCGCGTCGGGCGCCAGGTGATAGAAGGCCGAGCCGGCGGCGGTGGCGATCAGGCCGGCGAAGAAGAGCCAGGCGCAGTCGAGCGTGTTGTCGGGCGGATCGCTGGCCGGCGGCGCGAGCGGGAAGCCGGCCAGCGCCTCGTGGTGCGCGCGGTCGATGCGGTTGAGCCAGTACAGGCCCCAGCAGCCCATGAGGACGAAGGGCAGGTTGCTCAGCACGTCCATGGCGTTGGGCAGGCCGTGCCAGGAACGGGTGTCGGCGAAGACCAGGGCGATCGCGACCTCGGCGGCCGGCAGCGCCGGGCCGACGATGCCGATCAGGAGCAGCAGGCCCAGGAAGAAGGCCAGGCCACGTTCGCGGCGTGTCAGGGAGTGGAGGAGCATGTCTGTTCTCGAAGTTGGGTGATGGCGGGATGGCCGATCGGTTGGCGGGCGGAATTTAGTTGCCAGCCTCTCCCCAGGCATCGAGAATCGATACGAGGCACTATTTCACACCCATCGGTATCTCCAACCGATACCCAACCGGAACCCCGCCACCTTCATGAGTACCACCGTCGACCTCGTCCAGGCCCTGAAGAACGAACTCAAGAGCGCCCGCATGACCTACGCCGACCTGGCGCGCTCGCTCGACATGGCCGAGTCCAGCGTCAAGCGGATGCTGGCCAAGAGCGACATGCCGCTGTCGCGCGTGGACGCCATCTGCCGCGCGCTGAAGATCGATTTCGCCGAGCTGGCGCGGCGCGTGGCCGACGCCCAGCCGCTGCTCAAGGAACTGACGCACGAGCAGGAGAAGGCCGTGGTCAAGGACAAGAAGCTGCTGCTGGTGGCGATCAGCGTGCTGAGCCAGTGGACGCTGGAGCAGATCGTGACGGCCTACCGGATCAGCGAGGCCGAGTGCATCGGCTTCCTGGCCCAGCTCGACCGCATCGGGATCATCGAGCTGCGGCCGCTGAACCGGTATCGCCTGAAGCTCGCCAAGACCTTCCGCTGGCGCCCGCACGGGCCGGTGATGGAGTTCTTCCGCGAGAACGTGGTGCTCGACTACTACCGCGGCGGCTTCGACGGCCCGGCCGAGGGCCTGCTGCTGGTGCACGGCTCGATCAGCCGTTCGCTGGCGCCGGCCTTCCTCGAGCGGCTGCAGCGCGTGGCGCAGGACTTCGCGCAGCAGCACCAGACCGACCAGAAGCTGTCGCCCAAGGACCGCGAGGGCTACACGCTGCTCTTGGGGATGCGCAACTGGGAGTTCGAGCTGTTCACGCGGCTGCGGCGGGCCTGAGCCCGGGCCGCCGGGGTCAGGCCTTGGCGGCTTCGAGCGTGTCGCGCGTGGTCCGCGCCGCGGCGCGCGCGGCCTCGGCGAAATCGTCGCCCGACGAGGCGTAGATGATCGCGCGCGAGGAGTTCACGACGATCGGCGCGTCGGCGCGCCAGCCGGCGCGCACCGTGGCGGCCGCGTCGCCGCCCTGGGCGCCGACGCCCGGGATCAGCAGCGGCACCGTCGGCGCCAGCGCGCGCACGCGCTCGATCTCGGCCGGGTAGGTGGCGCCGACCACGAGGCCGAGCTGGCCGTTGAGGTTCCACGGGCCCTGCGCCAGCCGCGCGACGTGCTCGTAGAGGAAGGGCTGGCCCTCGACGCTCGCCAGCCGCTGGCCCTGCAGGTCGGACCCGCCGGGGTTGCTGGTGCGGCACAGCAGGAACGCACCCTTGCCGTGGTGGCGCAGGTAGGGCTCGACCGAGTCGAAGCCCATGAAGGGCGAGAGCGTGACGGCGTCGGCGCCGTAGCGCTCGAAGGCCTCGATGGCGTACTGCTCGGCGGTGGAGCCGATGTCGCCGCGCTTGGCGTCGAGGATGGTCGGCACCTGGGGCGCGTTGCGGCGCATGTGCTCCATGAGCCGTTCGAGCTGGTCCTCTGCGCGGTGGGCCGCGAAGTAGGCGATCTGCGGCTTGAAGGCGATGGCGAGGTCGGCCGTGGCGTCGACGATGCGGGCGCAGAAGTCGTAGATGCGGCGCGCGTCGCCCTTGAGCTGCCCCGGGAACTTCGCCGGCTCCGGATCGAGCCCCACGCAGAGCAACGAACCGTTTGTTTGCTGCGCGGCGGCAAGCTTGTCGAGGAAAGTCATGGGGGGCGATTTTAAAGGGGGCTCCCGACGGCCCCCGCCCCGGCTCAGCCCGCCTCGGGCTGCTGCTGCGCGGCCGCCAGGCACAGGTCGGCCCAGGCGCGGCCCTTGTCGACCGGATTGCGCAGCAGGTAGGCCGGGTGGTAGGTGGCGACCACCGGCACGCCCGCGAGCTGCGCCGCCTGGCCGACCCGGCCGCGCAGCTTGCCCAGCGGCTCGCCGCTTTGCATCAGCCCCTGCGCGGCCAGCGGACCCATGGCCAGCACCAGCCGGGGCGCGAGCGCCGCGGTGTGTTCGGCGAAGGCCTCGTCGAGCGGGCGCGGGCCGCCGGGCTGGCCCGAGGCCACGCCGCGGTGCAGGCGCATCAGGTGCACCGGCGTGCCGCCCTCGTGCAGCTTGAGCGCGCGCAGCATGTTGTCGAGCAGCCGGCCGGCATCGCCCGCGAAGGGTTCGCCATGGCGGCCGTCGGCCTCGGGCGGCATGTCGGCCAGCACCAGCCAGCCGCCCTGCGGCGCAACGCCCTCGGCGGCGTCGGCATAGAGGCGGCGCGGCGCCTCGACCAGCACGGCCGCGCCGTGGCCGGCGGGAACCGGCGCCGGGCGCGGCGGCGGCGCGGCCACGGGCGCGCGCGCGGCGGCCGGGGCACGCGGCGCGACCGGTTCGGGTTCGGGCACGGCGTCGTCACGGGCGTCATAGCGGGCGTTCGGCGGCGGCATGTCGATCGGTTCGGCCTCGTCCTCCACCACCGGCGCGGGCGCCACGGCCACGGGGACCTCGGCCGCCTCGGGCACCGGCCACCAGACCTTCACGCCCATCTCGTCGAGCATCGCGCGCTGGCGCGCGTCGAGCCGCAGGGTCTGCACGGCGGCGTTCATCGCAAGGCTCCCCAGGCACTGCCTGTTTCGTTGAGGCGCATGCTCATGACGATCGCATCCTCGCGGCCGCCCTCGGCGCCCGGGTAGTAGCCCTTGCGCACGCCGACCGTGCGGTAGCCCTGGCGCAGGTAGATGTCGAGCGCGCGCCGGTTGCTCTGGCGCACCTCGAGCCACAGCCACTGGGCGCCCTGGGCGCGCGACCAGCCGGTCAGCGCCTCGAGCATCAGCGGCGCCCAGCCCTGGCGCTGGAAGGCCGGCGCCACGGTGATGTTGAGCAGGTGCACCTCGTCGACGCCCTTCATGGCCACGAAGTAGCCGATCAGCATCTCGCCGAGGCTGGTGACCGGCGAGAGGCGCGCCGCCTCGATGCCGGTGCCGGCGACCGGCGCCAGCAGGCACTGGCAGTGGTAGCCGACGGCGATCGAGTCGGTGAAGTTGGCGCGCGTCCAGGGATGGCTGTAGGCCGTCTGCTCGACGGCGCAGACGGCGTCGAGCCGCTCGATGGTGAGCGGCTCGAGGCGGGCTTCCACGGGTTGCGGGAGGGCGCTCATGCGGTCGCGGGCGGTGTGTTGTGGTGGGCGGCGGCCGCCTTGATGGCGGCACGCTCCTCGGTGGTTTGCGCCACTTTATCGCGAACGTAGAGCGGCCAGGCCTGCGCCGCGGGCACGGTGCGGCCTGCCGCCAACAGCGCGGGGGCCAAGCGCAGCATGGCGGCGGCCGTGGGCAGCACCGCGTGGCGCGCGGCGGCGGCCGGCAGGCGCTCGCCGTAGGCGGCGAAGGCATTGCCGGCCAACGCCCAGCCGGCCGGCACCACGAGCGATTCGGGCGCCATCAGCAGCGGGCCCTCGGCGCCGGCGGCGGGCTCGCCGAGCGGGCCATGGGCCTCGAAGTCGTAGCGCGCGGCGTAGATCTCCTCCATGCGCGCATCGAGCAGCGCCACCGTGCGCCGGGCGCCGAAGGCATGGCGCGCCTCCTCGGCCACGGCCAGCAGGGTGTCGACCGGCAGCAGCGGCACGCCCGAGCCGAGCGCCAGGCCCTGCGCCACCGCGCAGGCGGTGCGCAGCCCGGTGAACGAGCCCGGGCCGCGGCCGAAGGCGATGGCGTCGAGCTGCGCCAGCGCGAGGCCGGCCTCGGCCAGCAGCTGCTGGATCAGCGGGATCAGCGTGGCCGAGGACTGGGCGCCGCCCGCGCCCTCGTGCGTCCACACGCGCTCACCGCGGCGCACCGCGATCGACAGCTGCTCGGTGCTGGTGTCGAAGGCCAACACATCAGGCATCGCGACGCCCTCCCGCCACGGTGGCCACGGCCGGCACCAGGCCGGCGGCGCGCGCGGGCGCCGGCTTCTGCACGCCGAACAGGATGCCGGCGGTCACCAGCAGCAGGCCGGCGATCAGGTTCCAGTAGAGCGGCTCGTCGAGCCACAGCACCGCGCCCAGCGCCGACAGGCCGGGCACCAGCGCCGTGATCATGGTGGTGCGCACCGGGCCGAAGTGCTGGACCATCTTCGTGAAGGTGATGCCCGACACCACGACCGAGCCGATGCCCTGGAACAGCATCTGGAACGCCAGCTCGCCCCAGGGCGCGCTGCCGATGCGGCTGGCAACCCAGCCGCCGGCCACCAGCAGGCTGTAGACCGGCACGTAGCTCAGCAGCGCGAACACGGTGATGGCGATGGTGGCGCGCACGGCGTCGAGGCCGTGGCGGCGCACCACGATGCTGTAGCAGGCCCAGCAGAAGGCCGCGGCCATGAACAGCAGGTCGCCCTTCCAGACCTCGCCGCCCTCGAAGGCATGCAGCAGGCTGCGCCCGCCCACCAGCAGGTCGCCCGCGACGATCAGCGCCAGCCCGAGCGCGCGCGCCGGCGTGATGCGGTCGCGCAGCACCAGCGCGGCCAGCAGGGTGGTCCACAGCGGCAGGCTGCCGGGCAGCAGCACCGAGGCATGGCTGGCCGGCGCGAAGAAGAAGCCGCAGTAGGCGCACACGGCATAGGCGACGCCGCCGAACACGCCGGCCATGGCCGTGACGCGCAGCGACAGCGGCGACAGGCCGAAGAAGGAGGCCGCCGCCTGCGCGCCGCCCGCGCGGGCGCGCATCACGAGCCACGCGCCCCAGGGCACCAGCACCAGGCTGGCGCCGCAGATGCGCGCGAAGGCGATGTCGAACGGGGACAGCGAGCGGCCGGCCGAGGCGCGCGCGATGACGATGAAGGCGGTCCACACCAGCACGGTGATCACGGCCGCGCCGATGCCGACGGTGCGGGGGGAGAGACGGGCAGGGGGAGACATCGGGGGCGCGGCGGGCATCCCCGGGATTATCGAGGGGCCCCGCGGACTGCGCCCGGCGGGGGACGAATCGCGGCCCGCGGCGGGGTCAGCCGGCCGCGCCGTCGCCGCGCACGATCGCCAGGCCGGCCCGGCGCAGCGGCGCCAGCGCCTTCTCGGGCGCCTCGGGCGACACCAGCAGCCGCGCGGCCGCGCGCACCGGGTTCACGACCCAGGCCGAGGCCGCGCCCAGCTTCTCGGACGAGGCCAGCACCACGGTCTCGGCGGCCGCCGCCATCAGCGCGCGCTTGATCTCGGCCTCCTCGCTGTCGCCGGTGGTCAGGCCGGCCTCGGCATGCACGCCGGTGACGCCCAGGAAGAAGAGGTCGGCATGCACGCGCGAGATGGCGTCCATCGCGGCCGCGCCCACCGCCACCATCGAATGCCGGAACAGCCGCCCGCCGATCAGCAGCAGCTCGAGCCGGTCATGGCCGGCCAGTTCGGCCGCCACCAGCGGACTGTGGGTGACGACGGTGGCGCGCAGGTCCAGGGGCAGGTGGCGCGCGAGCTGCACCGCGGTGGTGCCGCCGTCGACGAACACCACCTGGCCCGGGCGCACCATGCGCGCGGCGGCGCGGCCGATGGCCACCTTCTCCCCGGGCGCGATGCGCTGGCGGCCCGCGAGGTCGGCCTCGGCCGGTGCCAGCGGCAGCGCGCCGCCGTGCACGCGCTGCAGCCGGCCCTCGGCGGCGAGCTCGCGCAGGTCGCGCCGGATCGTGTCTTCCGACAGGCCCAGCGCCTCGCTGAGCGGCTTGGCGACCACCTGGCCGTCGCGCGCCAGGACCGAGAGGATGTGTTGCTTGCGCTGCCGGGTGAGCATGGGTCGATGGTAGCGGCGGCTTCACGCGATTGCACGAATTTTCTTGTTATTGCACGAATTCGCACCTATGCTCGCCGCCATGACCCTGCAAGACCGCGTCCGGGTGCACGAAGTCACCCTTCTCTCCGACAACTGGTACACGCTGAAGACCACGGCCTTCGACTGGCGCCGCAACGACGGCAGCTGGCAGCGCATGCACCGCGAGACCTACGACCGCGGCAACGGCGCCACCCTGCTGGCCTACAACCGCGCGCGGCGCACGGTGCTGCTGACGCGGCAGTTCCGCTACCCGGCCTTCGTCAACGGCTGGGACGACCTGCTGATCGAGGCCGCGGCCGGCCTGCTCGACAACGCGGCACCCGAGGAACGCATCCGCGCCGAGGTCGAGGAGGAACTCGGCTACCGGCTGGGCGCGGTGCACAAGGTCTTCGAATGCTTCATGAGCCCGGGCTCGGTGACCGAGAAGCTGCACTTCTTCGTCGCCGAGTACGAGCCCTCGATGCGCGTGGGCGCGGGCGGCGGGCTGGCCGAGGAGGGCGAGGACATCGAGGTGCTCGAGTTCGGCATCGACGAGGCGCTGGCCATGGTGGCCGACGGCCGCATCGCGGACGCGAAGACGATCCTGCTGCTGTACCACGCGCGGCTGCATCTTTTCGCGCCGGGATAATGGGCCGCATGCCCGCTGTCACCGTCGCACGCCTTCCCCTCCCCCGTCCTTCCCGCGCGCTCTGCGCCATCGCGCTGTGCCTGGCGGCCGGCGCCCACGCCCAGCAGCCGCAGCCGCTGCCGGCCGAGGTCGATGCCGCGCTCACCCGCGCCAAGCTGCCGCGCGACGCCGTGACCATGCTGGTCGCCGATGCCGACGGCCTGCGCCCACCGCGGCTGGCCTGGCGCACGCAGGTGCCGGTGAATCCCGCCTCGATCATGAAGCTGGTGACCACCTACGCGGCGCTCGACCTGCTGGGCGCGGCCTACACCTGGAACACGCCGGTCTACGTCGAGGGCAGCATCGCCAACGGCGTGCTCAACGGCAACCTCTACATCAAGGGCCAGGGCGATCCCAAGCTGGTGATCGAGCGCATGTGGCTGCTGCTGCGCCACGTGCAGGGCCTGGGCATCACGAGCGTGAGCGGCGACATCGTGATCGACCGCAGCGCCTTCGAGAACACGGTCGAGAACGACCCGGGCGCCTTCGACGGCGAGCCGCTGCGCCCCTACAACGCCTCGCCCGATGCGCTGCTGCTGAACTTCAAGTCGGTCAACATGAGCTTCGTGCCCGACCGCGGCGGCCAGTTCGCGCGCGTGAGCTACGAGCCGCCGCTGGCGGCCGTGGCGATGCCGCAGACGGTGCCGCTTTCGCCCGGCGAATGCGGCGACTGGCGCACGGCGCTGCGCGCCGACTATGGCGATCCGAACCGCATCCGCTTCAACGGCGGCTTTCCCGCCGCCTGCGGCGAGAAGAGCTGGGCCGTGGCCTATGCCGATCCGCGCAGCTACGCGCTGCGCGCCATCGGCGGCCTGTGGGCCGAGATGGGCGGGCGCGTGGGCGGCCAGATGCGCGAGGGCCGCGTGCCCGCGGGGCTCAAGCCGGCGTTCGAGTTCGCCTCGCCGCCGCTGCCCGAGGTGATCCGCGACATCAACAAGTACAGCAACAACGTGATGGCGCAGCAGGTGTTCCTGACCCTCGGCCTCACGCAGAAGAACCGCGGCACCTTCGAGGCCTCGCGCGGCGCGCTGGTCCAGTGGTGGCGCGACCGCATCGGCACCGGCGAGGCGCCGCCGGTGTTCGAGAACGGCTCGGGCCTGTCGCGCGACGAGCGCATCAGCGCGGCCGCGCTCGGCAGGATGCTGCAGGTGGCCTGGCGCTCGCCGGTGATGCCCGAGCTCGTGGGCTCGCTGCCCGCGCTCGGCGTGGACGGCACCCTGCGCAAGCGCACGCTGCGCTCGGGCGGCGCCGCGCATCTGAAGACCGGCACCCTGCGCGACGCCTCGGGCATCGCCGGCTACGTGCACGGCGCGAGCGGCCGGCGCTACGTGCTGGTGGCGATCGCCAACGCCGAGAACGCGGGCGCGGCGCGCGCGGCCTTCGACGCGCTGGTCGACTGGACCGCGCAGGACAACTGAACGACCGCGGGCCCGGCGGCCTGTACTGAAAACGTTGTGCAGGCAAGCACTGCTTGCATGGCACCGGGGCACTGACAGAATCGAACGCCCGTTCGTTCGAAGATCCAGGAGACCCCGACGTGCCAAGCCTCGTACCGCCACCCTCCCCTTCCCGCAACCTGCTCGCCGCCGCCTTCGCGAGCGCGACGCTGCTGCTCTCGGCCTGCGGCGGGGGCGGCGGGGGCGGCGGCTTCGGCATCGGCACCTTCCCGCCCGCGCCGCCGCCGCCCGAGGACACCGGCCGCGGCTCGGTCGTGACCAATCCGCCCGAGCGCGTGCTGAGCCTGTCGGCCGGCGATTTCCGCACGCTGCTGCAGCTCGACGACAAGGGCAAGGCGCTGCTGCAGGTGTCGGGCACGCCCAAGTGCGGCATCGACACGCGCTACCTCGAATACCGCACCGTCGGCGGCAAGGGCGAGGCCACCAACGCCACGGCCGCCATCATGGTGCCGCGCGGCGGCGACGCGGCCTGCAGCGGCCCGCGCCCGATCGTGCTGTACGCCCACGGCACCAACGCCGCGCGCGACTACAACATCGCCAAGTGGGCCGACGTGAACCAGGCCGCCGCCGGCGAGGGCGTGGTGGTCGCGGCCATGCTGGCGGCGCAGGGCTTCATCGTGGTCGCGCCCAACTACGCGGGCTACGACAAGTCGACGCTGCCCTACCACCCCTACCTCAACGGCGACCAGCAGGGCAAGGACATGGTCGATGCGCTGACCGCCGCGCGCAAGACCTTCGCCAACATCGACGCCTCGGACGCGGGCTCGCTGTTCGTCACCGGCTATTCGCAGGGCGGCTACGTGGCGCTGGCCGCGCACCGCGAGCTGCAGGCCACGGGCAAGACGGTGACGGCCTCGGCGCCGCTGTCGGCACCCTCGGCCATCAGCCTGCTGGTGGACTACAACTTCAAGGGCTGGCCGGCGCTCGGCAGCACGCTGTTCGTGCCGCTGCTGTCGACCAGCTGGCAACAGCAGTTCGGCGACGTCTACAGCAACACCAGCGACATCTACGAGGCGCAGTACGCGACTGGCATCGACACCCTGCTGCCCAGCCTCACGCCCACCAGCACGCTGATCGCCCAGGGCAAGCTGCCGCAGCTCGCGCTGTATCCGGCCGGCGCAACGCCCGGCCCGGTCGATCCCTCGCTGTCGATCTTCTACGGCGCCGGCAACCTGGTGCGCCAGAGCTACCTGACGCGCGCCTCCAACGACATCGACGGCAGCCCCTGCCCCGGCAACGCCCTGAAGGCCACCCCCGCCTCGCTGAACTCGGCCACGCCGCTCGACTGCGCGCCCACGCTGGGCTTCCGCAAGGCGGCGCGCGCCAACGACCTGCGCAACTGGGTGCCGGCCAGGCCGGTGCTGATGTGCGGCGGCGCGCAGGACCCGACCGTCAACTTCCTGAGCACCCAAGCCACCGCCGGCTACTTCCGCGCCAAGGGCGTGCCGTCGGAGCGGCTGACCGTGGTCGACCTCGAGGACAGCGCGACCACCGACGCCTACTCGGCCGCACGCGCCGGCTTCGCCCAGGCCAAGGACGTGCTCGCGCAGAGCACCGGCGGCAGCGACGCCGACAAGGCGCGCGCCGTGATGCTGGCCTACCACGGCACGCTGGCGCCGCCGTTCTGCCTGGCGGCGGCGCGCGGCTTCTTCCAGGGCGTGCTGGCGGCGGGGGGCTGAGGCTCGGAGGCTGCCCGATCCCGATTTCAGGCCGCGGCCGCCCGCTGCAGGCGGTCGCGCACGCCCTCCCACTCGGGCGTGTCGGGCGGCGTCTCGACCCAGATCAGCTTGACGCCCTCGGCGTCGAACTCGCGCAGCACCGCGAACAGTTGCTGCGCGCTGGCGGCGGCGTCGTCGGGCATGCGGCGCTGCACGACACGCTGCGAACGGCTGCGCACGGCGCTGCGGGTCCAGATCGCGATGTGGGCGGCATTGGCGCCCAGCACGTCGAGGCCGGTCTGGATCGCCTTGGCGTCCATCAGCCGCACCTTGGCGTCGGGCGCGTAGTGCGCCTCCAGCGTGCCCGAGGCGCGCGGGTCGGGCATCGCCATGAGCTCGCGGTCGCGCAGGCGTTCGCCGCAGGCGGCCTCGATCTGCGCGCGCGTGATCAGCCCCGGGCGCAGCAGCACCGGCGCGCCGCGGCTGCAGTCGACGATGGTCGACTCGATGCCGACCTCGCAGGCGCCGCCGTCGAGCACCGGCACGGTGTCGCCGAATTCGCCGAACACGTGCTGCGCGGTGGTCGGGCTCACGCGGCCGAAGCGGTTGGCGCTCGGGCCCGCGAGGCCGGGCACGCCCTGCTCGGCGCAGGCCTCGAGCAGCGCCTGCGCCACCGGGTGCGAGGGGCAGCGCAGGCCGATGGTGTCCTGCCCGCCCGCGGCGGCGGCGGCCACGCCGGGCTGGCGCGTGACGATCAGGGTCAGCGGTCCGGGCCAGAAGGCCTGCACCAGCTTCTGCGCGAACGGCGGCAGCGGCTGGGCGAAGCGCGACAGCGCCTCGGTGCCCTTGGTGCCGGCGGCCACGTGCACGATCAGCGGATGGTCGGCCGGCCGGCCCTTGGCCTGGAAGATGCCGGCCACGGCCGCGTCGTTGCTGGCGTCGGCACCGAGGCCGTAGACGGTTTCGGTGGGAAAGGCCACCAGCCCGCCGGCGCGCAGGATGCGCGCCGCCTCGGCGATGGCTGCGGGCGATGGGCCGTCGAGGATCATGCGGCCTTCATGCCACCGGCGGCAGGCCGAGCAGCAGCGCGACCTGCGAGGCGATGGCGCGCACCTGGTCGGCGTCGGCGCCGGTGAAGGTCAGGTGGCCCATCTTGCGGCCGCGGCGCGGTTCGATCTTGCCGTACAGGTGCAGGTGGGCGCCGGGCAGCGCGAGCACCTCGCTCCAGCGCGGCGAGACCGGCTTGTCGTCGCCGGCCGAGAACCACAGGTCGCCCAGCAGGTTCAGCATCACGGCCGGGCTATGCTGACGCGGCATGGCCAGCGGCAGGCCGGCCAGGGTGCGCACCTGCAGCTCGAACTGCGACACGTCGCAGGCCTCCATGGTGTAGTGGCCGCTGTTGTGCGGGCGCGGCGCCATCTCGTTGACCACCAGCGAGCCGTCGGCCAGCACGAAGAACTCGACGCACAGCACGCCGACGTAGCCGAGGCCGTTGGCGATGTTCTTGGCCGCGGTGATCGCGGCCTGGGCCACGGTCTTGGGCATGTTCTGGCCATGCACCTCGGTCACGGCCAGGATGCCGTCGCGATGCAGGTTGCGCTGGGGCGGGAAGTGCACCAGCTGGCCGTCGCGGCCGCGCGCCACGATCACCGAGCATTCGAAGTCCAGCGGCAGCAGCTTCTCGAGCACGCAGGGCACGCAGCCCGTGGCCTGCCAGGCCTCGACCAGCTCGGCGCGCGTGCGCACGCGCTGCTGGCCCTTGCCGTCGTAGCCCAGGCGCGCGGTCTTCAGGATGCCGGGCAGGAGCCGGTCTTCCACCGCCGCCAGCTGGGCCGCGGTCTCGATCGCCGCGTAGGGCGCGCAGGCCACGCCGCAGCGGCCGAAATGGGCCTTCTCGGCGATCCGGTCCTGCGCGATCGCGATCGCCGGGGCGGCGGGCGCCACCGGCCGCGCCACCGCGAGGTGCTCGAGCGAGGGCGCGGGCACGTTCTCGAACTCGGTGGTCACGGCGTCGGCCAGGCCGGCCAGCCGCGCGAGGCCGTCGACGTCGCCGTAGTCGGTGTGGATGTGGTGGTGGCTGACCCGGCCGGCCGGGCTGTCGGCATCGGGGTCGAGCACCGCGGTGAAGTAACCCATGCGCTGGGCGGCATGCACGAACATGCGGCCGAGCTGGCCGCCGCCGAGCACGCCGAGCGTGGCGCCCGGGAGGATCGGCAGGTCACCTTTGCTGTTGCTCACAGGGCACCTCCGCCTTGCGGCGAGAAAGGAGAAACCGGGGCCGGCTCCACGGGCGGCAGCGCCATGGCCTCGGCCGCGGCGGTCTGGGCCGCGCGGAAGGCGTCGAGCCTGGCGCGCAGGCCGGGGTCGTTGACGGCCAGCATCGAGACCGCGAACAGCGCCGCGTTGGCCGCGCCCGCGTTGCCGATGGCGAAGGTGGCGACCGGCACGCCCTTGGGCATCTGCACGATGCTGTAGAGGGAATCGACGCCCTGCAGGTGCCGGCTGGCGACCGGCACGCCGAGCACCGGCACCGTGGTCTTGGAGGCCAGCATGCCCGGCAGGTGGGCCGCGCCCCCCGCGCCGGCGATGATCGCCGCGAGTCCGCGCCCGGCGGCGCTTTCGGCGTACGCGAAGAGCGCATCGGGCATGCGGTGGGCGGAGACCACCTTCGCTTCGTGGCGGATGCCGAATTGCTGGAGAATCTCGACCGCGTTGCGCATCGTCTCCCAATCGGAGCTCGAGCCCATCACCACACCGACCTGAATGGTTTCGTTCATGGTTCCAATTTTACGTTTCACCCCCAGTTGTTCCCGATGATCGACATCACTCTCGAAAATTTCCAGGACGAGCTGATCGAAGCCTCCCTCGCCCGGCCGGTGCTGCTGGACATCTGGGCCGAATGGTGCGGCCCCTGCAAGCAGCTCGGGCCGGTGCTCGAAAAGCTCGAGGTGGAGTACGCCGGACGCTTCACGCTGGCCAAGCTCGACGCCGACAAGGTGCCGCAGATCTCCTCCCAGCTCTCCGAGATGTTCGGCGTGCGCAGCATCCCGTTCTGCGTGATGTTCAAGGACGGCCAGCCGGTCGACGGCTTCGTCGGCGCCATTCCCGCCGAGAAGATCCGCGAATTCCTCGACAAGCACGTGCCCGGTGCCGACGAGGCCGAGGCCGCCGCCGAGGAAGAGGCGGCGCAGGAGGCGCTGGCCGAGGGCGACACCGAGGGCGCGCTCGAGAAGCTGCAGCACGCGGTGGCCACCGACCCGGCCAACGACGACGCGCGCTTCGACTACGTGAAGCTGCTGCTGCAGCTCGACCGCGCCGACGACGCCAAGGTGGCCTTCGCGCCCGTGATCGCCAAGGCCTCGGTGGTGCGCCGCTTCGATGCGCTGCAGCGCTGGATGGACGCGATCGATTTCGCGGCCCCGCCCACGGGCGCGGCACCCGCGGTGGCCGAGCTCGACGCGAAGATCGCGGCCAACAAGCGCGACTTCCAGGCCCGCTTCGACCGCGCCCGCCTGCTGGTCGCGCAGCAGCAATGGACTGCCGCGATGGACGAGCTGCTCGAGATCCTGATGCGCGACAAGAGCTGGAGCGAGGAGCTCGCGCGCAAGACCTACGTGGCGATCCTCGAGCTGATCGAGCCGCCGAAGGTGAAGGTGGCCGACGGCCAGATCCCGCCCGACGATCCGACCGTGGCGACCTACCGGCGCCGGCTCAGCAGCGTGGTGCTGAGCTGAGGCGATCGAGTCAAAAGCGCATTTGAGTGCGCAATTTCATTGAAAAGCGACTTTAGGGTCGCTTTTTTATTTGCTGATTTACTTCCATATAGCTACTATTAATACTCTTTTTTCCTGAAAAGATCACTCCAATGATCCATCTGATCCAGGAACTCGAGCAGGCCCGCAAGGCGGCCGGCCTGAGCCAGGAGGCGCTGGCCAAGGCCGCCGGGCTGTCGCGCATGACGGTGCAGCGCATCGAGAGCGGCCAGATCGACCCGCGGCTGTCGACCTTGCTCGAGATGGCGCGCGTGCTGGGGCTCGGGCTGATGCCCGTGCCCGCAGCGCTGCGCCCCACGCTCGAGGACTTCGTGCGCGCGGGCGGCCGGCTGCTCGGCCAGCCGGCCGGCATCGAGGCGCCGCCCTCCATCGCCCAGAGCCTCGGCCCTTGACCGCCGGCGCCGCCTTCGGCACCAGCATCCGCTACCTGCGGATGTACCTGCACGCCCCGGGGGGCGATGCCTCGCGCCGACGCTCCATCGGCTGGCTCTCGCAGTACGGCGACATCCTGCGCGTCTCGTTCGACCCCGGCTACGTCGACGACCCGGCGCGCCCCACGCTGTCGCTGGCCTACCGCGGCGCCGACGAGGCCGCCACGCGCGCCATCCTGGGCTCGGCGCGCGATGCGCGGGTGTCGCGCGGCGACGGCCACTGGCCCGCCTACTTCCAGAACCTGCTGCCCGAGGGCCACAACCGCGAGCGCCTCGCCCGGCAGCGCGGCTGCCGCGCCGACGACGAGTTCGAACTGCTGGCCGCCGCCGGGCACGACCTGATGGGCGCGATCGAGGTCGAGCCGGTGCCGCCGGCCGAGGGCATTCCCGACACGGTGCGGCACTGGCACACCGCGCTCGGGCTCGACGTGCTCGAGCCCGGCTTCGTCGAGCTGCCGGTGGAGGACGCGGCCGCCATCCCCGGCGTGGTGACCAAGTTCTCGGCCGTGCAGGATGGCCGGCGCTACGTGGTGCGGCGCCACGGCGCGGCCGGCTCCTTCATTCTCAAGCTGCCGACCGTGCGCCACCCCGACCTGGTCGCCAACGAGATCGCCGGCTACCGCCTGTGCGGCGCGCTCGGCCTGGACTGCGCCGAGGCCAGCGTGATCGGCCGCGCCGACGCCGACCTGCCCGAGCAGCTGCCGTTCGAGCAGATCCTCGCGGTGCGCCGCTTCGACCGCACGCCCGACGGCGGGCGCATCCACATGGAGGAGTTCGCGCAGGTGCTGCAGTACGAGCCGCGCCAGAAGTATGGCCGCGGCCTCGCGATCGACGGACCCGCGATGCTGCGCGTGCTCGACCGGCTGTCGCCGAACCCGGTGGCCGACGTGCGCGAGTTCGTGCGCCGCATCGTCGCCTTCATCCTGCTGGGCAACAGCGACGCCCACCTGAAGAACTGGGCGCTGCGCTATCCCGATGGCGTGGCGCCCGTGCTCGCGCCGCTCTACGACCCGGTCTGCGTGGCCGCCTTCTTCGAGCAGGTGCCCGGCGGCGACTACGCGGTCAACCGCGCCATCGACGCCAAGCTGCGCGGCTTCGGCTGGGCCGCGCTCGAGGCGCTGCTGCGCGACGCCGGGCTGCTGCGTCCCGCGCGGCTGCTCGCGATCGCACGCGACACGGTGCGCCAGGCGCGCGCCGAGTGGCCGGCGCTGCTGGCCGACGAGGCCATCCCGCCCGCGGTGCGGCGCTGCGTGCAGGCGCGGCTCGATGGCGGCGTGGCGCTCGCGGCCGACCTGCCGCGCTGAGCGCGCGGGCCTGCGAACACCCACTGGCCCCCGGCGTTGGCGAGCCACGCCGGCTCGCATACGATCACACCGATTTCACCTTGTTGCAGATTCGTCAAAAGGACCGACCGGCCATGCGCTTCTCCGCCCGCCCTGCCGCCCTGCGCGTGCTTCCCACCCTCGCCGCCACCGCGCTCGCGGCACTGCTGACCGCCTGCGGCAGCGGCATCAACCTCGACGAACCGATCGAAGGCCCGGTGTGGCGCCTGTCGCAACTGGGCGAGGAAGCGATCGCGCCGGGCAGCGACGCCCAGCTGCAGTTCGACCGCGCCAACGCGCGCGTCACCGGCTCGGGCGGCTGCAACCGGATTTCGGGCTCGTACACGCGCACCGGCAGCGCCTTGCGCATCGGCCAGATCGCCGCCACCCGCATGGCCTGCGCCGACCCGGTGCGCGGTGCGACCGAGGCGCAGTTCCTCGCGGTGCTGCAGGGCACGACCAGCTACCGGCTGGCGCCCGGACGGCTGACCTTGCTCGACGCGGGCGGACGCACGGTGGCAACCCTGAGTTCGGGACGCTGAAAAGGAAAAGGGCCGGAGAACCGGCCCTTTCTTTGAATACGAAACCCGGCCCGCTCAGGCCGTCAGCCGCTCCAGCGCCTCGCGGTACTTGGCGGCGGTCTTCTCGATCACCTCGGCCGGCAGGCGCGGCGCCGGCGGCGTCTTGTCCCAGGGCTTGCCGTTGATCTTCGTGGCCTCGAGCCAGTCGCGCACGAACTGCTTGTCGTAGCTCGGCGGGTTGGTGCCGGCGGCCAGCGCGGCCTCGTAGCCCTCGACCGGCCAGTAGCGCGAGCTGTCGGGCGTGAGCACCTCGTCCATCAGCACCAGCGTGCCGGCCTCGTCGAGGCCGAATTCGAACTTGGTGTCGGCAATGATCATGCCCTTGGCCAGCGCGATCTGGGCCGCGGTCTCGTAGATCGCGATGCTGGTCTCGCGGATCTGCTGCGCGAGCTTGGGGCCGACGATCTCGACCACGCGCTCGTAGCTGATGTTCTCGTCGTGCTCGCCGGCCGCGGCCTTGGCCGCGGGCGTGAAGATCGGGCGCGGCAGCTTGCTCGCGTTGGTCAGGCCCTCGGGCAGCGGCACGCCGCAGACCGCGCGCGATTCCTGGTATTCCTTCCAGCCGCTGCCGGCCAGGTAGCCGCGCACCACGGCCTCGACCGGGATCGGCTTCAGGCGCTTGACCAGCATCGAGCGGCCCGTGACCTGGGCGACTTCCTCGGGCTTGACCACGCTCTCGGGCGCGTCGCCGGTCAGGTGGTTGGGGCAGAGCTGGCCGAGCCGCTCGAACCACCACAGCGCCATCTGCGTGAGGATCTCGCCCTTGCCGGGGATCGGCTCGCCCATGATCACGTCGAAGGCGCTGAGCCGGTCGCTCGCGACCATCAGGATGCGGTCCTCGCCGACCGCGTAGTTGTCGCGCACCTTCCCGCGCGCAAGCAGGGGCAGGCTCTGGATGGAGGAGGTGTGGACGGTGGTCATGGGCAGGGACGGCGAACGGTGAAAAACGGGAGACGGTGAAGCGGATTGTGCGCGCAGAAAAAAGCCACCGCGAGCGGTGGCCGGCGATTCACGGCAAGCGGCTCAGACCACTTCTTGCGCGAGTTCGCCCTTGGCGTACTTGGCGGCGACGATCTGCAGCGATTCGCCCTTGATCTTGGGCGCCTGGCCTTCGCAGCCGAACTCGATGTAGCGCTGCTTGCAGATCTGCTTGGCGGCTTCGCGCGCGGGCTTGAGCCACTCGCGGGCATCGAACTTCTCGGGGTTCTCGGCCATGAACTTGCGCACCGCGCCGGTCATCGCGAGGCGGATGTCGGTGTCGATGTTGATCTTGCGCACGCCGTACTTGATGGCTTCCTGGATTTCCTCGACCGGCACGCCGTAGGTTTCCTTCATGTTGCCGCCGTACTGGCGAATGATCTCGAGCAGGTCCTGCGGCACCGACGACGAACCGTGCATCACCAGGTGGGTGTTGGGCAGGCGGGCGTGGATTTCCTTCACGCGCGAGATCGACAGGATGTCGCCGGTGGGCTTGCGGGTGAACTTGTAGGCGCCGTGGCTGGTGCCGATGGCGATGGCCAGCGCGTCGAGCTGCGTGGCCTTCACGAACTGGGCGGCTTCCTCGGGGTCGGTCAGCAGGGCCGAGTGGTCGAGCACGCCCTCGGCGCCGATGCCGTCTTCCTCGCCGGCCATGCCGGTCTCGAGCGAGCCCAGGCAGCCCAGTTCGCCCTCGACGGTGACGCCGACCTTGTGGGCCAGCTGCACCACCTTGCGGGTCACGTCGACGTTGTAGTCGAACGAAGCCGGCGTCTTGCCGTCTTCCTTGAGCGAGCCGTCCATCATCACGGACGAGAAGCCGAGGTCGATGGCGCCCTGGCAGATGGCCGGGCTCTGGCCGTGGTCCTGATGCATCACCAGCGGGATCTGCGGATAGGCCTCGATGGCGGCCTGGATCAGGTGCTTGATGAAGGCTTCGCCGGCGTACTTGCGGGCGCCCGCGCTGGCCTGGAGGATCACGGGCGCGCCGACTTCCTTGGCCGCTTCCATGACGGCCTGCACCTGTTCGAGGTTGTTGACGTTGAAGGCCGGAATGCCGTAGCCGTTGGCGGCTGCATGGTCCAGCAGTTCGCGCATCGAGACGAGTGCCATGGGGAAATACCTCGCGGGAAATAGGGTGAGAAGACGGGGAAAAGACGAGAGAAAACTGCCGCGATTCTACCGAGCGCCCTTGTGGGACGGGACTGACGGCAACCCGAGGAACTCGACGACCGGCGGCAGCACCGGCCCGCCGAGCCACTGGATGGGCTTGCCGAAGGCGCCCATCAGCGTGACGTGGCTCAGGTTGTCGAACACGCGGACCTCCACCGGCACGCCCGCGGCACGCAGCGCGGCGGCCAGCGGCAGGGTGTTGCGCTCGGGGTAGACCAGGTTGTCCTTGGCCGCGGCCATCAGCAGCGTGCGCGGCGCGCCCGGCGTGACGTGCGCGAGCGGCTGCGAGTCGGCCGGCGTGCGGGGCCAGTCGAAGGCGACGCGGGTCTGCGGATCACCGATGGGCAGGAAGTCGTAGGGCCCGGCCAGCCCGATCCAGCCCGCGAGCTGGCGCGGACTGGCGCCGAGCTCGCCGAGCCAGCGGCCGTCGAGCGCGACCATGGCCGCGTTGTAGCCGCCCGAGCTGTGGCCCATCACGTAGACCTGCTTCGGATCGGCGCCGAGCTGGGCCGCGTTGTCGAGCGCCCATTTCACCGCCAGCGCGCTGTCGCGCACGAACACCGGGTAGGTGTGGCGCGGCGACAGGCCGTAGTCGGGCACCACCACCACGGCGCCGCGCGCGGCCAGCGCCTCGCCGAGGAAGCGGTAGCTCTCGCGGTCGCCGGTGGTCCAGGTGCCGCCGAAGAAGAACACCACCAGCGGCCGCCGGCCGCGCGCGGGCACGGTGTCGGGCAATGGCTGGTAGACGTCGAGCTGCTGGCGCGGCGCGGGCCCGTAGGCGATGTCGCCCTGGAACTGGTAGGTGTCGGTGGGCACCAGGCCGTTGAGCAGCTTGATCGGCGAGCAGGCCGCCAGCGCGGTGGCCGCGGCGACGCCCAGGGCGGTGGTCAGGGCACGGCGGCGCCGGCGGATCGACGCAAGGACGGGAAAGGTCATCGAAGGGGTACGCGCGGGATGGGGCGCCGGTTTCGCGGCGCGGCGAAGCGCCGATTGCAGCGCATGGCGCGCGCGCCGCGTGTCAGAGAGGCAGCTGTGTGGTCGACAGCACCTGCTTGAGCACGACGAAGGTCCGGATCTGGCGCACGCCCGGCAGGTAGAGCAGTTGCTCGGCATGCAGCCGGTTGAAGCTGTCGTTGTCGCGCGTGCGCACCAGCATGAAGTAGTCGAACTCGCCCGTGACCACGTGGCACTCGAGGCAGCCCGAGACCTTCTGCGCGGCCTTCTCGAAGTCGGCGAAGGAGTCGGGCGTGGAGCGGTCGAGCACCACGCCGATCATCACCAGCATGCCCATGTCGAGCGCCTGCGCGTCGAGCAGCGCGACCACGCCCCTGATCAGGCCCGAGGCCTTGAGCCGCTCGACGCGGCGCAGGCAGGCCGGCGCGCTGAGGCTGACCTTGGCGGCCAGCGCGACGTTGGACATCGAGGCGTCGCGCTGCAGCGCGCGCAGGATCGCGCGGTCGGTGCGGTCGAGCGCGGCGGCGGCCGAAACGGCGGGCGTGGGGGCCTGTCGCGGCTTGGCGGAACGTGCAGGCGAGGAACGCAATTTCGTTGTGCTCATGGAGACTTTGGCGCATCAAATGGCTTCGATTCCCGCATCTTGATTTCTTTTGGTTCGCAAGACCATCGAATTTTGCAACCCTGTTGCTCCACCTTCTTCCTACCATCGGCTCCATCGCCCTTCCCCCTGTGCTTCACCCTGGAGTCTTGCCGATGAACCTGAAGAAATTCCCCCGCCACGTGCTGACCTTCGGCCCGACGCCGATCCATCCGCTCCGGCGCCTGAGCGCCCACCTCGGCGGCAAGGTCGAGCTCTATGCGAAGCGCGAGGACTGCAACAGCGGCCTCGCCTTCGGCGGCAACAAGACGCGCAAGCTCGAGTACCTGATCCCCGAGGCGCTCGAGGGCGGCTACGACACGCTGGTGTCGATCGGCGGCATCCAGTCGAACCAGACCCGGCAGGTGGCCGCGGTGGCCGCGCACCTGGGCCTGAAGTGCGTGCTGGTGCAGGAGAACTGGGTCAACTACTCCGACGCGGTGTACGACCGCGTGGGCAACATCGAGATGTCGCGCATCCTCGGCGCCGATGTGCGGCTCGACGCGGCCGGCTTCGACATCGGCATCCGCAAGAGCTGGGAGGACGCGATGGACAGCGTGCGCCAGGCCGGCGGCAAGCCGTTCCCGATTCCCGCGGGCTGCTCCGAGCATCCGCTGGGCGGGCTGGGCTTCGTGGGCTTCGCCGAGGAAGTGCGCCAGCAGGAGGCCGAGCTCGGCTTCAAGTTCGACTACATCGTGGTCTGCTCGGTCACGGGCAGCACGCAGGCCGGCATGGTGGCGGGCTTCGCGGCCGACGGCCGGGCCGACCGCGTGATCGGCATCGACGCCTCGGCCAAGCCGCAGCAGACCTTCGAGCAGATCCTGCGCATCGCGCGCAACACGGCCGAGCTGATCGAGCTGGGCCGCGAGATCACCGAGCGCGACGTGGTGCTCGACCGCCGCTTCGGCGGCCCCGAGTACGGCCTGCCGAACGAAGGCACGCTGGAGGCGATCCGCCTGAGCGCGCGCTTCGAGGGCATGCTGACCGACCCCGTGTACGAGGGCAAGTCGATGCACGGGATGATCGAGAAGGTGCGGCTCGGCGAATTCCCGGCCGGCTCACGCGTGCTCTATGCGCACCTGGGCGGCGTGCCCGCCCTCAATGCCTACAGCTTCCTGTTCCGCAACGGCTGATCAGCTCGCGCGGCAGATCTTCAGCATGTTGGTGCCGCCCGGCGCGCCCATCGGCTCGCCGCAGGTGATCGCGTAGACGTCGCCGCTCTGCACGATGCCGCGCTTCTTCAGATGCGCCTCGGCCTGCTCGAGCGCGGTATCGCGGTCGCTTTCCGAATCCATCAGCAGCGGGCGCACGTTGCGGTAGAGCGCCATCTTGCGCTGCGTGGCCAGGCGCGAGGTCAGCGCATACATCGGGATGTGGGCGCGGTGGCGGCTCATCCACAGCGGGGTCGAGCCCGACTCGGTCAGCGCGACGATGGCCTTGGCGCCCAGGTGATGGGCGGTGAACAGCGCGCCCATGGCGATCGACTGGTCGATGCGCGCATAGGACTGGCCGCTGAAGTCGGCGTCGAGCTGCTTGTCCTCGGCGGCCTCGGCGGCCTCGCAGATGCGGCTCATCTCCTGCACGGTCTCGAGCGGGTAGCGGCCCGAGGCGGTCTCGGCCGAGAGCATCACGGCGTCGGTGCCGTCGAGCACCGCGTTCGCCACGTCGCTGACCTCGGCGCGCGTGGGCACGGGGTTGGTGATCATCGACTCCATCATCTGGGTCGCGGTGATCGCCACCTTGTCCATGTCGCGCGCCATGCGGATCATCTTCTTCTGCAGCGCCGGCACCGCGGCATTGCCGACCTCGACCGCGAGGTCGCCGCGCGCGACCATGATGCCGTCGCTGGCGCGCAGGATCTCCTCGAGCCGCGGGATCGCCTCGGCGCGCTCGATCTTCGCGATCAGCCCGGGCTTGTGGCCGTACTCGGCCGCGGCCACGTTGCACAGCTGGCGCGCCATTTCCATGTCGGTCGCGTTCTTCGGGAAGCTCACGGCCACGTAGTCGGCCTGGAAGCTCATCGCGGTCTTGATGTCCTCCATGTCCTTGGCCGTGAGCGCCGGCGCCGTGAGGCCGCCGCCCTGCTTGTTGATGCCCTTGTTGTTCGAGAGCTCGCCGCCGAGCTTGACGGTGGTGTGCACCGCCTCGCCGCGCACCGCGTCGACCACCAGCACGATCAGGCCGTCGTTGAGCAGCAGCCGGTCGCCGGCGCGCACGTCGCGCGGCAGGTCCTTGTAGTCGAGGCCCACGGCATCGATGTCGCCGGGCTCGGTGCGCGAGGCGTCGAGCACGAACTTCGCGCCCGGCTCGAGCCAGATCTTGCCCTGCGCGAACTTGCCCACGCGGATCTTCGGGCCCTGCAGGTCGGCCATGATCGCGACCTCGCGGCCGGCCTTGCGCGCCGCCTCGCGGACCATGGTGGCGCGGTCGATGTGGTCCTGCGCCGTCCCGTGGCTGAAGTTGAGCCGGACCACGCTGACCTTGTGGATGATCATCTGCTCGAGCAGTTCGGGCGTGCTCGACGCGGGGCCGAGCGTGGCGACGATCTTGGTGGCGTGGCGGGGAAGGCGGTCGGTGCTCATGGATCTATCTCCGTTTTTGTATCCGCTACTGTATACACTTTATGTGTCGCGTGGAAGACACCGCGCGAATCGATGGCATCCGCGCGAGCCTTCCGCGCTCTCAGCCCGCGGCGCGCCTGGCCAGGATCTCGAAGGCCGGCAGGGTCTTGCCCTCCAGCACCTCGAGGAAGGCGCCGCCGCCGGTCGAGATGTAGCCCACGTCCTTCTCGATGCCGTACTTGGCGATCGCCGCGAGGGTGTCGCCGCCGCCGGCGATCGAGAACGCGCTGCTCTCGGCGATCGCCTGGGCGATGGCCTTGGTGCCGCCCGCGAAGGCGTCGAACTCGAACACGCCCACCGGGCCGTTCCAGACGATGGTGCCGGCCTCGCGCAGTTGCGCGGCCAGTTGCGCGGCCGTCTTCGGGCCGATGTCGAGGATCAGGTCGTCGTCGGCCACCTCGCCGGCCGCCTTGACGGTGGCGGGCGCGTCGGCCGCGAAGGTCTTGGCCGTGACCACGTCGACCGGGATCGGCACGTCGGCGCCGCGCGCGCGCATCGATTCGATCACCGACTTCGCCTGGTCGACCAGGTCGGGCTCGGCCAGCGACTTGCCGATCTTCAGGCCGGCCGCGAGCAGGAAGGTGTTGGCGATGCCGCCGCCGACGATCAGCTGGTCGACGTTGGCCGACAGGCTCTGCAGGATGGTGAGCTTGGTGCTGACCTTGGAGCCCGCGACGATCGCCACCAGCGGGCGCTTGGGCTGGGCCAGCGCCTTGGTGATGGCGTCGATCTCGGCCGCCAGCAGCGGGCCGGCGCTCGCCACCTTGGCGAACTGCGCGATGCCGTAGGTGGTGGCCTCGGCGCGGTGCGCGGTGCCGAAGGCGTCGTTGACGTAGATGTCGGTCAGCGCGGCGAGCTTGCGCGCGAGCGCCTCGTCGTTCTTCTTCTCGCCCTTGTTGAGGCGGCAGTTCTCGAGCAGCACGACCTGGCCCGGCTTCACGTCGACACCGTCGACCCAGTTCGCGACCAGCGGCACCTCGCGGCCCAGCAGCTCGCCCAGGCGCTTCGCGACCGGCGCCAGCGAATCCTCGGGCTTGAACTCGCCCTCGGTCGGGCGGCCCAGGTGCGAGGTGACCATCACCGCGGCGCCGACATCGAGCGCCAGCTGGATGCAGGGCACCGAGGCGCGGATGCGGGTGTCCTCGGTGATGTTGCCGGCATCGTCCTGCGGCACGTTGAGGTCGGCACGGATGAAGACGCGCTGGCCGGCGGCTTTGCCCTGGGCGCAGAGGTCGGTGAATCGAAGAACGTTCATGGTCTGGATGGGATGGATACGGGTCGCCCCGCATTGTAGGTAGGGCCTCACTGCGCGACTGCGCGTCTCGTGACGCCGGCCGATGCTTTTCAGCCCTCGCCCCGCTCGCTGGCGAAGCGCTCCAGAATCTGCACGAAGCTGGCCGCCGCGGGCGACAGCGAACGCCGCGCCGCGCCGTAGACGCAGACCTCGCGGTGGAAGTCGGGCGCCTCCAGCCGCACCATGCGCAGCCCGTGCGCCTGCACCAGCGGCGCCGAGTAGGTCGGGCACACGGTCAGCCCGAGCCCCGAGGCCACCATGCCGAGCGCGGTCGTCATGTACGACACCTCCTGGGTACCGGGGCGCTGCATCCAGGCGCGCTCGGCGCTCGCGAGCTCGGGCAGCACGCGCTGGCGGAAGTCGCGCGTGGGCGCGATGAAGGTGTAGGGCGCGAGCTCGGCCCAGCGCACCTTGCGCCGCCCCTCGAAGGCATGGCCGGGCGGACAGATCAGCCAGTGGCGGTCGCGCAGCAGCGTGCGGCGCTCGATCAGCGCCGGGTCGACCTCGAGGTCCTGCCCCACGGCCAGCTCGACCTCGCCCGCGAGGATGCCGTCGAGCAGGTGCTCGGGCAGGGTGTCGGCCAGCCGCACCTCCACGTCGGGGTATTGCGCGCGATACACGGCGATCACGCGCGGCATCAGCGTGCAGGCCATGAGCTGCGGCGCGGCCAGCCGCAACAGGCCCTTCTTCTTGTCGCGCAGCTCGGTCACGCCGGCCACCGCGCCCGCGAGGTCGCCGAGCAGCCGGTGCACCGAGGGCAGGAACTCGCGCCCGGCCTCGGACAGCAGCACGCGCCGCGTGTGGCGGTCGAGCAGCTGCACGCCCATCTCGCGCTCGAGCTCGCGCACCAGCACGCTGAGCGCCGACTGCGTCAGGTGCAGCTGCTGGGCCGCGGCGGTGAAGCTGCCGGTCTCGGCGACGGCGGCGAAGGCGCGCAACTGGCGCAAGGTCAGATTCATATGGCTATTTCATCAATCGATGAATTAATTTCGATTGCATCATAGGTCCGGCCATCGCCCAATACCGGCTCGGACGGCCCCGATGGCCGTCCCGGAGACAAGCCCGATGCCGACCCCATCCGCCGCGCCCCCGATCCGGGGCCTGCACCATTTCGCCTGGCGCTGCCGCGACAGCGAGGAAACCCGCCGCTTCTACGAGGACCTGCTCGGCCTGCCGCTGGTGCACGTGATCAAGAGCGACCACGTACCGAGCACCGGCGAGTACTGCCCCTACGTCCACATCTTCTTCCGGATGCGCGACGGCTCCTTCATCGCCTTCTTCGACCTCGGCGACGACATCGCCGCGCTGCCCTCGCCCAACACGCCCTCGTGGGTCAACCACATCGCGCTGCGCGTGGACGGCGTGCCCGACCTGCTGGCCGCCAAGGCCCGGCTCGAGGCCGCGGGCGTCGAGGTGCTGGGCATCACCGACCACCACATCATCGAGTCGATCTACTTCTTCGACCCCAACGGCATCCGCGTGGAACTGACCACGCCCACCGTGCCGCAGGCCGAGATGGACGCGCACGCGCTGCGCGCCCATGCCGACCTCGACGCCTGGACCGCGCGCAAGGCGCAGCTGCTGGCCGCGAAAGGCACGGCCGATGCCTGAGCTGCAACTCGCCGTCATCGACGTCAAACCGGGCGCGGCGCTCGAGAGCCAGTCGGGCCTGCAGATGCTGCGCCCGCGCATCTACGGCGCGTACCGCGCGCCGGCGGGGCCGAAGCGCATCGCGGCGATCGTGATGCATCCCACCAGCAACTTCATGGGCCACTACCTGATCGCGCCGCTGGCCGAGCGCGGCATCTGCTGCATGGGGCTCAACTCGCGCTACGTCGGCAACGACACCGTGCTGCTGATGGAGCGCGCGATCCAGGACCTGGGCGCCGGTGTGCAGTACCTGCGCGCGGCCGGCTACGAGAAGGTGTTCCTGGTCGGCAACTCGGGCGGCGCCGCGCTCGCGGCCTTCTACCAGGCGCAGGCCGAGCTGCTCACGGCCACGCACTTCCCCGACGGCGACCCCACCCACCTGCACCCCGGCGACCTGCCGCCGGTCGACGGCATCGCGCTGTGCGCCGCGCACCTGGGCCGCACGCGGCTGATGCGCGACTGGATCGATCCCTCGGTCACCGACGAGCACGACCCGCTGTCGGTGGACCCCGAACTCGACATGTACGACGCGCGCCACCGCGTGCCCTACGACGCCGACTTCCTCGCGCGCTTCTCCGCCGCGCAGCAGGCGCGGCTCGCGCGCATCGAGCAGTGGTGCCTCGACCGGCTCGCGCTGCTGCGCGGCACCGTGGGCGCGCCGCGCGACCAGACCTTCATCGTCTACCGAACCCATGCCGATCCGCGCTGCGTCGACCTCTCGCTCGATCCCAACGACCGCCTGCCCGGCAGCGTCTGGGGCGATGCGCGCCAGGTCAACTACTCGGCCAACGCGATGGGCCGCACCACCTCGCTCACGGCCTTCCTGTCGCAGTGGTCCTCGCGCTCGCAGGCCGACGGGCCCACCAACCTCGCGCGCACCACGGTGCCCAAGCTGCTGCTGACCTACACCGGCGACCAGTCGACCTTCCCGAGCACGCGCGATGCCTGGCTGGCCGCGGGCGGCGCGCGCATCCGCAACGTCGACATCGTCGGCGGCAACCACTACCTCGCGGGCCAGCCGGAACTGGTGCCGAAGGCCGCCGACGCGATCGCCGAGTTCGCGCATTCGCTCTAGTCACGCAGGCAAGCCATGGAAGAAAACTTCGCTTTCGCGCCAGCCTACGAACTGCCGAGCTGGCCCTTCGTGCCGCCGCCCGAGCTGGCCAGCGGCCAGGTGGTGCGCCACCCGCTCGTGATCGTCGGCGCCGGCCCCTCGGGCCTCACGCTGGCCTGCGACCTCGCCCAGCGCGGCGTGCGCGCCGTGCTGCTCGACGAGGACGACACCGTCGGCGTGCGCGGCGCCTCCTCGCGCGGCATCTGCTATGCGCAGAAGAGCCTGGAGATCTTCGAGCGCCTGGGCATCTTCGAGCGCATCGCGGCCAAGGGCATCACCTGGTCCTTCGGGCGCACCTTCTCGGGCGAGCAGGAGGTCTACAACTTCAACCTGCAGACGGCCAGCGTCTCGCGGCAGCCGCCCTTCATCAACCTGCAGCAGTTCTACATCGAGTGGTTCCTGGTCGAGCGCATCCTCGAGCTCGGCCTCACCGACCTGCGCTGGAAGAGCCGCGTCACACGCGTCGAACCGATCGCCGACGGCGTGCGCCTCGAGGTCGAAACGCCCGCGGGCCGCTACACGATCGAGGCCGACCGGCTGATCGACGCCACCGGCGCCAACAGCGCGATCCGCACCGGGCTCGGCATCGAGGCCCATGCCTCGCGCAGCACCGACCGCTGGTGCATCAGCGACGTGCGTTTTCGCAAGCCGCTGCCGACCGAGCGCTGGACCTGGGTCGACGCACCCTTCAACGAGGGGCGCGGCGTCTGGCAGCACCTGATGGCCGACGGCGTCTGGCGCATCGACTACCAGATGCCCGAGGACTGCGACACCGCCTACATCAGCCGGCCCGAGGTGGCCGGCGCGCGGCTGCGCGAGCAGTTGGGGCCGGGCGTGGAGTTCGAATTCGTCTGGATCGGCCCCTACGGCTACCGCGACCACCTGCTCGAGCACTTCCGCCATGGCCGCGTGTTCTTCATCGGCGATGCCGCGCACGTGGTGAGCCCCTTCGGCGCGCGCGGCGGCAACAGCGGCATCCAGGACGCGGCCAACCTCGGCTGGAAGCTCGCGCTGGTGGCGCAGGGCCAGGCCGGCGACGCGCTGCTCGACAGCTACGACGCCGAGCGCCAGCCGGCCGCGCGCGAGAACCTGCAGGTCACGAGCCGCTCGGCGCGCTTCCTCGCGCCGCGCTCGCCGGCCGAGCACACGCTGCGCCGCGCGGTCGTCGCGCTGGCCGCGCGCTTTCCGTTCGCGCGCGCCCTGGTGAACACCGGGCGCATGTCGGTCGCCAACGACTACCCGGCCGCGCCGCAGCTGCCCGCGGGCGGCCGCACGGTGCAGAACCTGCCGCTGCGCCGGGCCGATGGCCGCGACATCACGCTGATGCAGCTGCTGGCCGAGGACACGCGCTGCATCGGCCTGTGGTTCGCGCCCACGGCGGATGCGGCACGGGCCGCGCTCGATGCGACGGCGACGCTGCCGCTGCGCCTGCTCGCGGTCGGCGGCACCGGCCACGGCCTGCCCGCGCTGCAGCCCGACGAGCGGCTCGCGGCCCACGTCGGCGCGGGCGAGCCCGGCAGCTTCGTGCTGGTGCGCCCCGATGCCTACCGCGCCCGCGTGCTCGCGCAGGCCACGCCGGAGGCCATCGCCGACGCCGTCCGCACCGCCCTGGCCCTCCCCCTCGATCCCGCGCCATGAACACCGAACTCCGCATCCCCGATCCCGACGGCTTCTATGCCGCGCTGCTGGCCGCGCACGAAGGACGCAGCGAGGCGCAGAGCGCCGACCTCAACGCCCGCCTCGTGCTGCTGCTGGCCAACCAGTGCGCCGACCAGGCGGTGCTGCTGGCCTGCATCCGCGCGGCCGCCGAAGAAGAACATTCCACGAGCCCCCACCCCGCATGACCGCCACCGTTTCCTTCGCCTCCGCCTCCGACACCCGCGAGCAGAAGCCGCAGCTGCGCGAGCTCGCGCCCGGCGCTTTCGGCTACATCAGCGACTTCGATCCCAACTGCGGCTTCGTGGTCGGCGACGAGCAGGTGGTGCTGATCGACACCCGCCCTACGCCGCGCATGGCGCGCGACTTCCTCGCGGCCATCCGCACGGTGACCGACAAGCCGATCCGGACCATCGTGCTGACCCACTACCACGCGGTGCGCGTGATGGGCGCGAGCGCCTTCGACGAGGTCGAGCAGATCGTCGCGAGCGCGGGCACGCTCGACTGGATCCGCACGCGCGGCCAGGCCGACTTCGATTCGGAAGTGGGCCGCTTCCCGCGCCTGTTCGCGGGCCTCGAGGAGATCCCGGGCCTGACCTGGCCGACGCTGAGCTTCCAGAACGAGATGAGCCTGTGGCTCGGCCCGCGCCCGGGCACCGGCCGCGAGCTGCGGCTGATGGCGCTGGGCCGCGGCCATTCGAGCGGCGACACCGTCGCCTGGCTGCCCGATTGCGGCCTGCTGTTCTCGGGCGACGTGGTCGAGAACCACTGCGGCGTGTACGCGGGCGATGCCTACATCGGCGACTGGGCCGGCACGCTCGACGCGGTGCGCGCGCTGCGCCCGCGCGTGCTGGTGCCGGGCCGCGGCGCGGTGCTGCAGGACGAGGCCGCCTGCGCCGAGGCGATCGACCTGACCCAGGCCTTCCTCTCGACCCTGCTCGACAGCGTGCGCGCCGGCATCGCCGCGGGCGAGGCGCTCAAGGGCTGCTTCGCGCGCGCCGAGGCCGCGATGAAGCCGCGCTTCGGCCAGTGGCCGGTGTTCCAGCACGTGCTGCCCTTCGACGTCTCGCGCGCCTACGACGAGTTGCGCGGCATCGAGCACCCGGTGGTGTGGACCGCCGAGCGCGACCGCGAACTCTGGCAGACGCTGCACGCGTAGGCCGCCACGATTTCCCCTGAAGAAAAAACCACCCCGGAGACAAACCGATGAAGCGCTTCCTGCCCCTGATCGCCCCCGTGCTCGCCGCCTTCGCGCTGGCCGGCGCCAGCCTCGCGTCGGCCCAGAGCGGCCCCTATCCGAACCAGCCGATCAAGTGGCTGGTGCCCTATGCCGCGGGCGGCGGCACCGACAACATCGCGCGCCAGCTCGCCGACGCGATGCAGCCCTCGCTGGGCCAGCCGGTGGTGATCGACAACCGCCCCGGCGCCTCGACCAACATCGCGGTCGGCCTGCTGATGCAGTCGAAGCCCGACGGCTACACGATCATGCAGGCCGAGAACGCGGCGCTGCTGTTCAACGAGCACATGTTCGCCAAGCTGCCCTACAAGCCCGCGAGCGACTTCACCTACATCGGCGCCATCGGCCGCATTCCGCTGGCGCTGGTGGTACGGCCCGACTTCCAGGCCAGGACCCTCAAGGACTTCGTCGCCTACGTGAAGGCCAACGGCGACAAGACCAACTACGCCTCGCCGGGCATCGGCACGCCGCACCACATGGCGATGGAGCTGTTCAAGCAGAAGGCCGGCCTGTCGATCACGCACGTGGCCTACAAGGGCGGCGCGCCGGCGCTGCAGGACATCATGGGCGGCCAGGTGCCGATGATGATGCTCGACCTCACGGCCGCGCTGCCCTATCTCAAGACCGGCAAGCTGCGCGCGCTGGCGATCGCGCTGCCGCAGCGCGCCAAGGGCCTGCCCGAGGTGCCGACCTTCGCCGAGCTCGGCTATCCGGAAGTCAACGCCTTCGCCTTCCACGGCCTGATCGGCCCGGCCGGCATGCCGCCCGAGGTGGTGAACCGGCTCAACGCCGAGCTGCACAAGGCACTGCAGACGCCGCGCATCCAGCAGGTGTTCAGCGAGTTCGGCTTCGAGGCGCTGCCGGGCACGCCGAAGGAGTTCCAGGAGATGGCGCGTTCGCAGAGCGCGTACTGGGGCCAGGTCATCAAGACTTCGGGCGTGCAGCTCGACTGAACACGCTCTTCATCCGACTGTTTTTCTCTCTCATTCATGTCCAACGAACCATCCCCAGCTTCGACCGCGCGCGAGCGCGTCGGCTTCATCGGCCTCGGCGTCATGGGCGCGCCCATGGCCGGCCACCTGGCGCGCGCCGGCCACGCGGTCTCGGTCTACGACCTCGCGCCCGGCGCGGCGCAGCGGCTCGCCGAGTCGCAGCCCGGCATCACGGCACGCGCCAGCCTGCGCGAGGTGGCGGCGCACAGCGACGTCATCGTGACCATGCTGCCCAACGGCCGCGTGGTGCGCGAGGTGGTGTTCGCCGACGACGGTCTGCTCGCGGGCTGGGCGCGCGGCGGCCTGCTGCTCGACACCTCCTCGGCCGAACCGTGGATCACGCGCGAGACCGCCGCGCGGCTGGCCGAACACGGCATCGCGATGGTCGACGCACCGGTCTCGGGCGCGGCCTGGGGCGCGCAGGCGGCCGAGCTGGTGTTCATGGTCGGCGGCGCACAAGCCGACGTGGCGCGCGCGCGCCCGCTGCTCGACGCGATGGGCCGCGCGGTGTTCCACCTGGGCGCGCTCGGCGCCGGCCACACCATGAAGTGCCTCAACAACCTGATCACCGCCGTCACGCTCACGGCCACGGCCGAAGGGCTGGCGATCGGCACCCGCGCCGGGCTCGACCCGGCCGTGATGACCGACGTGCTCAACGAGGCCACCGGCGGCTCGTGGATCACGCGCACGCACATCCACCAGCGCGTGATCAGCCGCAGCTTCGACGATCCGTTCAAGCTCGAGCTGATGCTCAAGGACATGGGCATCGCGGTCGACCTGGCGCGCGAACTCGGCATGCCGGCGCCGATCAGCGAGGAGGGCCGCCGGCTATGGCAGCAGGCCGATACCGCGCGCGGACCCGGCGTGAGCGTGAGCGAGCTGGTGCGTTGGGTCGAGACCGAGGCCGGCACCGAGATCCGCTCGGCTACCAGCCCCAGATGAGGTGCAGCGGCAGGTACACCGCCATGCCGGCCAGCATGGTGCCGAGCACGCCGCGGCGCCAGTAGTAGTAGGCCGCGCCGACCACGGTGGCGTAGATGCGCGCGTCGTGCAGCGAGGTGATCAGGTGGCCCTGCGTCATCACGATCTCGGGCGCGATCACGCCGGCCAGCGCGGCGGCCGGCGCGTAGTGCAGCGCGCGGTGCGCCCACTCGGGCAGGCCCCAGGGCCGGTCGAGGATGAAGAAGAAGCAGCGCGTGAGCACGGTGACGCCGGCCAGGCCGACGATCACGGCGAGCGTCCAGAGGTCGGTCTCGCCCTTCACTTGTCGTCCTCCGCGGCGGGGTCGAGGCCGAACTGCTTCTCGAGCCAGAAGCACAGCAGCACCGCCACGCCGATGGCGGCCACGATGTTGAGCTTGAGCGGCAGCGCATAGGCCGCCACCGCCGTGGCGCCCGCGATCAGCGCCGCGAGGATGCGCAGCCGCGTCGTGGCCATCGAGCAGACGATCGCCACCAGGCTCAGCACGCCCGCGAAGCCCAGGCCCCAGCTCTGCGGGATCAGGTTGGCCAGCGCGATGCCCAGCAGGCTCATGCCCATCCAGGCGCACCAGGTCACGGCGTAGTTGCCCGTGAGGTAAGCCTCCTGCGCGAGCCGTTCCTCGTCGGTGACCGGTGGCGCCGGGTACTGCTTCGTGAACAGCGCATAGCTCATGTCGGCCGTGAGGTAGCCGTGCAGCATGCGGCGCCAGCGCGGCATGTGCATCAGGTAGGGCCGCAGGTGCAGGCTGAAGACCACGAAGCGCAGGTTGACGCAGAAGCCGGTCGCCAGGATCACCCAGGCCGGCGCGCCCGCGAACAGCAGCGGAATGGCCGCGAGCTGCGAGCTGCCCGCGTAGACCAGCAGGGTCATCGCCACGGCCTCGAGCACGCTCATGTTCGACTTGACCATGGCCACGCCGGTCATCAGGCCCCAGGCGCCGATGCCCAGCGCCACGGGTGTCATGTCGCGCACGCCCACGCGGAACTGCGGGCGGCGCCGGATGGCGGCCGACAGGAACATCAGGCGCTCACCCGAACACCTGGCCGGTCTTCAGGTCGAAGCCACGCAGGAAGTCGGCGACGCCCAGGCGCTTGCCGCCCGGACGCTGGAGCTCGGTGACGGTCACGACCGCATCGGCGGCCGCCACCGCGATGCCGTCGCCGGTCACCGCGAGGATGGTGCCGGGCGCGTCCGAGACCGTGCCGGCCACGGCATGCGCGGCCCAGAGCTTGATGGTCTCGTTCTCGAGCGGGCTGTTGGCGCCCGGGAAGGGATCGAAGGCGCGGATGCGGCGCACGATCTCGGCGGCGGGCCGCCGCCAGTCGATCAGCGCTTCCTGCTTCTCGACCTTGTTGGCGTAGGTCACGCCCTCGGCCGGCTGCGGCGTGCGCACCAGCCGGCCTTCGGCGGCGCCGGCCAGCGCCTCGACGATCATGCGGCCGCCGAGCGCGGCCAGCCGGTCGTGCAGGCGGGCGGTGTTGTCCTCGCCGATCTCGAGCGCCTCGACCGACAGCATGTCGCCGGTGTCGAGGCCGGCATCCATCTGCATGATCGTGATGCCGGTGCGCGCGTCGCCGGCCTCGATGGCGCGGTGGATCGGCGCGGCGCCGCGCCAGCGCGGCAGCAGGCTGGCGTGGATGTTGAGGCAGCCCAGGCGCGGCAGGTCGAGCACCCACTGCGGCAGGATCAGGCCGTAGGCCGCGACCACCATCACGTCGGCGCGCGCCGCCAGCAGGGCCTCGCGCGCGGCGGCGGCCTCGTCGGGGTACTTGCCGTCCAGCCGCAGGCTGCGCGGCTGCGCCACGGACCAGCCCCTGGCCAGCGCGCATTGCTTGACCGGCGAGGCCTGCAGCTTCATGCCGCGGCCGGCCGGGCGGTCGGGCTGGGTCAGCACCAGCGCCACGTCATGGCCGGCGGCCGCGATGGCCTCCAGCGCGACGCGCGCGAACTCGGGCGTGCCCGCGAAAACGACGCGCAGCGGGCTCACCAGCGCAGCCGATCGAAGTCGAGGTCGTCGCCCGTGTGATAGCGCCGCACCACGCCGGCGGGGTCGATGTAGATATGGAGCAGGCGGCGCTCGTTCACCGCCTTGTAGCGCCAGGTCCAGACATTGCCGTCGAAGGAGGTCACGCGGCGGATCTCGTAGGGGCGGCCGTAGAAGGCCATGACGTCGTTCTGGCGCCACTTGTCGACCTGGATGTCATGGTCGAAGCGGCGCTCGTCGAGCACCTGGGTCACCGAGACCACCTTGCCGCTGGCGTCGACGTCGATGTCGGTGACCTCGAAGCCGGCCGGCGTGCGCGAGTATTGCAGCCGCTCGCCGCCGCCGTTCAGCGGATAGCGGCCCGTGGGCTCGCCCAGGCGCTGCAGGGTTTCGGCGGCCGAGGTGCCGGGGACGATGCGGGTGGGTTCGCTGGCGCAGCCGGCGAGCGCCAGCAGGACGGCGGCGCAGAGGAGGGGCAGGCGGCTCGAGGCACCGAAGCGCATCGCTCAGGCCCTGCCTTCGCGCAGGTCCTCGCGCTGTTGCTTGAGCAGCTTGCTCTTGATGCGGTTGCGCTTGAGCGGCGACAGGTATTCGACGAAGACCTTGCCCAGCAGGTGGTCGAGCTCGTGCTGGATGCACACGGCCAGCAGGCCCTCGGCCTCGAGGCTGCGCAGCTCGCCGTCGAGGTCGAGCGCCTGCACCTTGACCGAGGTCGAGCGCTCGACGCCGTCGTAGATGCCGGGCACCGAGAGGCAGCCTTCCTCGTTGACGACCTTCTCGTCGCTGGCCCAGGTGATCTCGGGATTGATCAGCACCAGCGGCTGGTCGCGCTCTTCCGACACGTCGATGACCACGACCCGCTCATGCACGTTGACCTGGGTCGCGGCCAGTCCGATGCCGTTGGCGTCGTACATGGTCTCGAGCATGTCGGCCACCAGGGCCTTGATGCGCGCGTCCACGCCCTGCACGGGCTTGGCGACCGTGTGCAGGCGCTTGTCCGGGTAACTCAGAATGATTCGTTTGGCCATGAAATCGGGGGGAAGTTGTGGCTATTTTCGCCAATTCGGCGGCCCCAGGCCGCGCGTTTGCCGGATAAACGTTGCCCTTCCGGGGGCTTGGCGCCAGAATTCGTAGCAAATTGTGAGATTCGTATGCGCCGCGATACGTCGCGCGCTCACCCATCCAGACATGAAAAAGCTCCCAATCCCGGCTCGCCGCCCGAACCTCTCCGCCTCCCTGGCAGCCCTCGCGGTCGTTGCGGCGGGTGGCGTCGGCACCACGGCCTGGGCGCAGAATTATCCGATCACCGCGCAGCAGCGCGCCACGGCCCAGCAGACCGCGCAGGCCGGCGTGCCGCTCAGCGAGCTGGCGCCCAACGCGCCCGACGAATACACGGTCAAGCCTGGCGACACGCTCTGGGCCATCTCGCGCCTGTACCTGCTGCGCCCCTGGCGCTGGCCCGAGCTCTGGGGCATGAATCTCAACGAGATCGCGAACCCGCACCGCATCTACCCGGGCCAGGTGCTCTACCTCGACAAGAGCGGCGGCCGCGCCCGCCTCACCACCCGCCGCGGCGTCGGCGGCGAGGGCGGCACCATCAAGCTCACGCCGCGCACGCGCTTCGACTCGCTGGCCGGCATGGCGCTGCCCACGCTCAACCCGAGCCTGATCGAGCCCTTCCTCAGCGAGCCGATCGTGGTCGACGAGAACACGCTGCAGGCCGCGCCGCGCATCGTGGCCGGCAACGACAGCCGCGTGCTGCTGTCGCGCGGCGACCGCGCCTACGCGCGCGGCGAGAAGGATTCGCCGCTGCTCGAGGTGCCGGGCCCGATCCAGCATTTCCGCGTGTTCCGCAGCGCCACGCCGCTCAAGGACCCCGGCACCGGCGAGATCCTCGGCTACGAGGCCCAGTACCTGGGCAAGGTCCAGCTGCAGCGCGGCGAGTCGACCACGGTCGAGACCAAGGACGAGAAGGACTACATCACGGTCGTGCCCGCCACCGTCGACGTGATCGCGGCGCGCGAGGAAATCCGCGCCGGCGACCGCCTGCTGCCCGAGCCGCCGCGCCAGCTGCTGAGCTACGCGCCGCGCGCGCCGTCCACGCAGGTCGAGGGCCGCATCGTCTCGGTCTACGGCAACGCGGTGCAGTTCGCGGCGCAGAACCAGGTGGTGGCCATCAACAAGGGCACGCGCGACGGCATCGACAGCGGCCATGTGCTGGCGATCCTCAAGAACGGCGAGACCATCCTCGACCGCACGGGCGACAGGAAGGAAACCATCAAGCTGCCGAACGAACGCATCGGCCTGCTGATGGTGTTCCGTCCCTTCGAGAAGGTCTCGTACGCGCTGGTGCTCGAAATCAACGACACCCCGCGCGCCGGCGACTTCATCGTCAACCCCTGACCCACCCGGTTCTCGCGTGGACCGCGCAGAACTCGCGGGCTGGCTGCGGCTGTCGCTGACGCCGGGCATCGGCGACGGCGCCGCGCGCCGCCTGCTGGCCGCCTTCGGCCTGCCGGCCGATGTCTTCGCCCAGAGCGAGACCGCGCTGCGGCAGGTCGTGAGCGAGGCCCAGGCCGCGGCGCTGCGACAGATGCCGCCCAACCTGCAGGCGCTGATCGACCAGACCCAGCTATGGCTGCGCCAGCGAGAGGACGGCGAGGACGCGGTGGTGCGCCGCATCGTCACGCTCGGCGATGCCGGCTATCCGCGCTCGCTGCTCGAGACCGCCGACCCGCCGCTGATGCTGCACGTTCTGGGCGCCGAAGCCTTCGACCTGACCCAGCTCGGCCACAGCCTCGCCGTGGTCGGCAGCCGCAACCCGACGCCGCAGGGCGCCTCGAACGCGCGCGCCTTCGGCCGCGCGCTCGGCGAAGCCGGCCTGCCCGTGATCTCGGGCCTGGCGCTCGGCGTGGACGGCGCCGCGCACCAGGGCGCGCTCGACGCGGCCGATGCCGCGGGCACCGGGCCGCGGCTCGCCACGGTGGCGGTGGTCGGCACCGGGCTCGACCGCGTCTATCCGGCACGGCACCGCGAGCTCGCGCAGCGCATCACGCAGCAGGGCCTGATCGTGAGCGAGTTCCTGCTCGGCACGCCGCCGCTCACGCAGAACTTTCCGAAGCGCAACCGGCTGATCGCGGGACTCGCGCGCGGCACGCTGGTGGTCGAGGCGGCACTGGCCTCGGGCTCGCTGATCACGGCGCGGCTCACCTCCGAGCAGGGCAAGGAGGTGTTCGCGATCCCCGGCTCGATCCACTCGCCGCAGTCGCGCGGCTGCCACGCGCTGATCCGCCAGGGCGCGAAGCTGGTCGAGTCGGTGGCCGACATCCTCGAGGAATTGCAGCCGCTCGCGCAGCAGCCATCGCCGGACGCCTTCAGGCCGTGGAGCGGCGGCACGGACCACGGGGATCCGTTGCTCGAGGCCCTGGGCTTCGATCCGGTGAGCCTCGATGCACTGGGCGCGCGCACCGGCTGGAGTGCCGCGGCGCTGCAGGCCCGCATGCTCGAGCTCGAACTCGAGGGCCAGGTCGCGCGCCTGCCGGGCGGATTGTTCCAGCGCATGGGCGCGGCCTGAGCGCACGAACGCGCACCACCCGCCACCGTCGCGCACGGCCTCGCGGGCGGCCATCGGTATTTACGCCGATCCTTGCATTTGCACCACGCGTCGCGTCGTGTCCATGATCGTGGGCTATATTGGGCCCATGTTCGAAGTGCTCGTGTTCGTCTACGAAAACTACTGGCGCAGCGATGCCTGCCCTGAACCCGAACAATTGAGCCGCAAGCTCAGCGCCCACGGCTTCGAGGCCGAGGAGATACGCGATGCCTTGCAATGGCTCGATGGCCTGAGCCTCGCCACGCAAGGCGTGCAGCTCAAGCGCAACGACGAGGAGGGCCGCAGCGTCACGGTCGCGTTGCGCAGCAGCGCCGAGGCCACGCGGCCGCAGTCGCCCGATTCGATGCGCGTGTATTCGCAGGCCGAGCAGGACCACCTGGGCGCCGAGTGCCTGGGCTTCATCCAGTTCCTCGAAGGCTCGAACGTGCTGCCCTGCGACATGCGCGAGATCGTGGTCGAGCGCGCGATGGCCGCGCCGGGCGCGCCGGTGGCGCTCGACGAGCTCAAGATCATCGTGCTGATGGTGCACTGGAGCACCGGCATCGAGCCCGATGCGCTGGTGCTCGACGAGCTCTGCGAGAGCCACGAAGGCCGGCTCGCGCACTGAGCCCTGCGGCACCTCAGTTCAACAGGCGCTCGGGATTCGCGTCGAGCTTCGCGAGCGCCTCGCGCGTGGCGCGCACCGTCAGCGTTTCTTCCTCGGCCGGCGTCAGCAGCCCGGCCTGCAGGTAGGACGCGAGCCGCCCGGCCTGGATCAGGAAGCTGCGCCCGTCGGCCGAGGCGAACAGGTGCAACTGCTTGCGATCGCTGCGCCAGACGAACTGGACCTGGCTCACGCGGTCGTTGTGGTCGAGCATGAACCAGGTGCCCACCTGCAGCTCGTTGGCCCAGGCCAGCATGTCCTCGCTCGCCCGCGCGCCCGCCGTGTCGGCCACGACCTCGATCGCGCTCGCGTCCACGCCGAGCAGCAGCTCGATGTTGGTGGCGTCGAGCGGCAGGTCGGCATCGCCGCCGCTGTCGCTCACGAAGTCCTCGAGGTGCGCGAGCCGCTCGGCCATGGCCTCGATCTTGGCCTGCGGGATGGCCTCGGTCTTGAGCATGAAGGCATCGGACAGCGTGGCGCCGATGGTCTTGATATAGGCCTCCTGCGGCTCGTCGACGATGCCCAGCAGCGCCATGCCCTGGCGCAGCCGCTGCAGCAGCTGCGGCAGGTCCTGGATCACGCGCGCGCGGTCGGTACGGCTGGGCTTGGCGCTCGCGGCCCACACCAGTTCGGAGGCGGCGCGCTTGAGCGTCACGGTCTGCTCGTCCTGGCCGCCGTAGCGCAACGCGGCGATCGCCAGCACCTCGGCCCAGACCTTGAACAGGAACTCGCGGATCTCGTCGCGCACCGGCATGTCGTTGAGCATCTTGCGCAACTCGATGGTGTACTGGATCGCCATCGTCTCCTTCTGCTCGACCTGCTGCGCCACGCTCATCACGCGCTGCGCGGTGTCGCTCTGCGTGAGGTAGCGGTTGAGGAAGGCGACGAATTCGTCGAACACCAGCTTGAAGACGCGCTGCCCGGTCTCGGGGTACTGCTCGATCACCTGCACCACGCGCTTGATCTCGTTCTCGAGCGCGCTGCCCGAGATCGCGGCCGCGTCGAAGCCCATCACGCACGAGCCCATGCGGTCGATCAGCATGCGCGCGGGATGCTGCAGCGTGCCGAAGAACTCGGGCTCGGCGATGGCCACGCGCAGCACCGGCATCTGCAGCCGCGCGAACCACACGCGCGCCGAGAACGGAATGCGCTCCTCGGCCAGGATGGCCTGGAACATCAGCGCGACGATCTCGACCGTGGCCTTGTCGGCGGTGGTCGGCGCGCGCTTCTTGAGTTCGGTGCTGCGACGGCGCAGGTCGACCGCGCTCTGCTGGATCAGCGTGGCCTGCTCGCCCGGGGCATCCAGGTACTGGGTGGCGGCCGCGCGGTAGGCGGCCTCGGCATCGGCGATGGCGCCCGCGAAGGTGCGCGAGAAGGGCCGCGGCGCGCCGAAGTCGGCGCCGCCGGCAGTGCCGCGGCCGTCGATACCGATCGACGAGGCCGGCTGCGTGCTGTTGCCGGTGTCGCCGCCGATGCGGCCGGTGACGAAGCGCTTGAGGTTCAGCAGCGCGGTCTGGGCGCGCTGGCGAGCCGTGGCGAGCGGCGAGCCGCCGGAGGGCACGCCGCCGCCGCGCTGGAACGTGCCGGGCACGGAGGCCGTCGACGACATCGCGCCGCCCGGCGCCACGGGGCCGCCGGCTTGCCAAACGCCCGCTGCGCCCGCTGTGCCCGGAGCGCCCGGAGCGCCCGGGCCGGTCGCGCCGCCCGTGCGCCGCACGAAGCTCTTGAGGTCGATCTCGGGCATCACGCCGTTGGCGACCAGGTGGGCGTTGGCGTCTTCATAAGCCTTGGCGACCACGTCGACCAGCTGCGCCTGCACCGTCTCCTGCACGCGGGCCCAGAGCTGGCGGCTCAGGCCGGCGGCCAGCCATTGCTCGACCAGCAGCTTGGCCAGGGTCTCGGGCTTGAGCACGTCCTTGCCGTCGAGCTCGCTCGTGCCCTCGAGGTGCTGGATGCGCAGCCGCAGGTCGCTGAGCTCGAAGCTCGCGCGGTCGTGGATCACCTGCGCGAGGCGCGAGGAGAGGATGTTGCTTTCCACCACCTCGTCGCCGATCAGCTCGAGCCGCAGCATCTGCGTGTGCGAGGTCGAGCTGTGGAAGCCGCTGGGGCCGCTCTCGCCGAGCGCCTTGCGCCAGCCGGTCTGCGCGAGCGACACCCATTGCGAGGCATTGCCCTGGAACGCCACGAAATCGTCGCGGTGCTCCTGCATGGCGCGCGCGCTGCCGACTTCGGAAGCCAGCTGGGTCAGGCGGTCGCGGACGGCGCGGGCCAACGGAACGATGGCGCCTTCCGTCGCCAGCACGAAACGCTCACGCGTCTCGCGAGCGAGCTGCAGGGACGAGGCTGATCGCGCAATGCTCATTGAGGAAGATCAGGGGGCAGGTACCGGTTTCACCCGACAGACGCGAGCTTGCATCGGGAAGCGCATCCGCACAAGGGTGCGCGCCCGGTCGCGTTGCATGGGCGCCTCGCGGCGAAGGACGGGCCCGACTTTACCTTGCCCAGCGCACGCCGCAGGGGCGCCGCTTCAGACCACCGCGCCGGCGTTCGGATCGTCCGGATCGCCTTCGCGCTTGATCGGGCCCTTGATCAGGTCCTCGCGCTTGATGCCGAGCCACATCGCAATGGCGGCCGCCACGAAGCACGACGAATAGATGCCGAAGCAGATGCCGATGGTGAGCGCCAGCGCGAAGTAGTGCAGCGTCGGGCCGCCGAAGAAGAACATCGACAGCACCACGAGCTGCGTGGAGCCGTGGGTGATGATGGTCCGGCTGATGGTCGAGGTGATCGCGTTGTCGATGATCTCGGTGGTCGTCATCTTCCGGTAGCGCCGGAAGTTCTCGCGGATCCGGTCGAAGATCACGACCGATTCGTTCACCGAGTAGCCCAGCACCGCCAGCACCGCCGCCAGCACGGCGAGCGAGAACTCCCACTGGAAGAAGGCGAAGAAGCCCAGGATGATCACCACGTCGTGCAGGTTGGCCAGCACGGTGGCGAGCGCGAACTTCCATTCGAAGCGGAACGCCAGGTAGATCATGATCCCGACCACCACCATGCCCAGCGCCTTCAGGCCGTTGGTGGTGAGCTCCTCGCCCACCTGCGGGCCGACGAACTCGATGCCGCGCTGCGTGGCGGAAGGGTCGATGGCCTTGAGCGCGGCCATCACCGGCACGCTCTGCTGCTCGGCGCTCATGCCCTGGCGCGCCGGCAGGCGGATCTGCACGTCGCGCGAGCTGCCGTAGTTCTGCACCAGCACTTCCTGGTAGCCGAGCTTGCTCACGGCGTCGCGGATCTTGCCGACGTCGGCGGGCTGCGAATAGGCCACCTCCATCACGGTACCGCCGGTGAACTCGACCGACAGGTGCAGGCCGCGGTGCATCAGGAAGAACACCGCCAGCGCGAAGGTCGCGAAGGAGATGATGTTCAGCACCAGGGCATGGCGCATGAACGGAATGGTGCGGTGGATGCGGAAGAACTCCATGGCCTTCTTTCCTTACTTGGCTTGGGCCACGGACGTGCCGTCGGCGGTATCGGTCTTGGGGCGCCAGACGGTGCCGATCGACACGCTCTTGAGCTTCTTCTTGCCGCCGTACCAGAAGTTCACGATGCCGCGCGAGAAGAACACGGCCGAGAACATCGAGGTCACGATGCCCAGGCAGTGCACCACCGCGAAGCCGCGCACCGGGCCGGAACCGAAGGCCAGCAGCGCGATACCCGCGATCAGCGTGGTCACGTTGGAGTCGAGGATGGTGCCCCAGGCGCGGTCGTAGCCGGCGTGGATGGCCGCCTGCGGCGAGGCGCCGTTGCGCAGCTCCTCGCGCACGCGTTCGTTGATCAGCACGTTGGAGTCGATCGCCACGCCGATCGCGAGCGCCATGGCCGCGATGCCGGGCAGCGTGAGCGTGGCCTGGATCATCGACAGCAGCGCGACCAGCAGCAGCAGGTTGACCGCCAGCGCGATCGACGAGAACAGGCCGAACAGCGCGTAGTACACGCACATGAAGACCATGATCGCCAGGAAGCCGTACATCACGGACTTGATGCCCTTGTCGATGTTGTCGGCGCCCAGCGTCGGGCCGATGGTGCGTTCCTGGATGATCTCCATCGGCGCGGCCAGCGAGCCGGCGCGCAGCAGCAGCGCGAGGTCGTTGGCCTCGCTCACGCTCATCGAGCCCGAGACCTGGAAGCGGTTGCCCAGCTCGCCGTTGATCGAGGGAGCCGTGAGCACTTCGCCCTTGCCCTTCTCGAAGATCATCATTGCCATGCGCTTCTTGTAGTTCTCGCGGCTGACGTCGCGCATGATGTTGCCGCCCTTGGCGTCCATCGTCAGGTCGACCTTGGGCTGGTTGCTCTGCTGATCGAAGCCGGGCTGCGCGTCGGTGAGGTTCTCGCCGGTGACCAGCACCTGCTTCTTGACGATCACCGGGCGGCCCGCGCGGTCGAAGAACTTCTCCGAACCGAAGGGCACCGGCCCGCCGCTGAGCTCGGCCGCGCGGCCTTCGGACGATTCGTCGACCAGGCGCATCTCGAGGGTGGCGGTGCGGCCGAGGATTTCCTTGGCCTTGGCCGTGTCCTGCACGCCCGGCAGCTGCACCACGATGCGGTCGATGCCCTGCTGCTGGATCACGGGTTCGGCCACGCCGAGTTCGTTGATCCGGTTGTGCAGCGTGGTGATGTTCTGCTTGAGCGCGGCGTCCTGCAGACGGCGCGCGGCCTCGGGCTTGATGGTGGCGACGAGGCGCCAGTTGCTGCCGTCCGGACCGTCGGTGGTCGTGAGGTCGGGGAACTGGTCCTGGATCAGCTGCTTGGCCTTTTCCAGCGCCGCGGCGTCGCGGAAGGTCACCTCGACGGCCTGGCCGTTGCGGCTCACCTGGGTGCCGCGGATGTCCTTCGAGCGGAAGTTGGTGCGCAGGTCGCTCGCGAAGGACTCGGCCTTCTTGTCGATGGCGCCCTTCATGTCGACCTGCAGCAGGAAGTCGACGCCGCCGCGCAGGTCGAGCCCCAGGTACATCGGGAAGGCGTGCAGCGCGGTGAGCCACTTGGGCGAGCGCGACACCAGGTTCAGCGCCACCGTGTAGGGCGGGTCGGCGGCGTCGGGCACCAGCGCGTGCTGGATCAGGTCGCGCGCCTTGAGCTGCTCGTCGGGGCTGCCGAAGCGCGCGCGCAGCGAACCGCCGTCGAGCGTGATTAGATCGGGCACGAGGTTGCCCGCCTTCAGGGCCTCCTCGACGCGGGTCTGGGTGGCGGCGTCGACCTTGACGGTCGACTTGGCCGACGAGACCTGCACCGCAGGCGCCTCGCCGAAGAAATTGGGCAGGGCATAGATCAGCCCCACGAGCAGCACGATCACGATGATCGCGTACTTCCAGACCGGGTAACGGTTCATGAGATCGCGCTTTTCAGAGACGGCAGGAACGGGACACGGCGTGACTTGAGGTCCGGGGCAACGAAGCGCAAGACCGGGCCACGCTTTTCTTTCTTATTTGACGGCGCCCTTGGGCAGCACCTGCACCACCGAGCTGCGCTGCACCTTGATCTCGACGCCGTTGGCGATCTCGAGGCCCAGGTACTGGTCGCCGACCGAGGTGATCTTGCCGAGCACGCCGCCGGCGGTGGCGACTTCGTCGCCCTTGACCAGCGCCTCGATCATGGCGCGGGCTTCCTTCTGGCGCTTCATCTGCGGGCGGATCATGACGAAATACAGCACCACGAACATGAGCACCAGGGGGAGCATGCTGCCCAGCGAGGACATCATGTCGCCGCCTCCGGCAGCGGGAGCGGCGGTCTGGGCGAAAGCAGTAGAAATGAACAAGGAAGTCTCCAACAGAGGGAAGAGGTAAGGGCGCCGGCGCGAGCCGCGCTCGGGGTCTGGCGACACCAGGGCCTTCAACGGGCCAGGGGTCCACGGGCACGGGCCGCAAATCGAAGCTCGGCGGGCTGGGCCGCGCACAGCACCGGGCATTGTATTCGTGGCGAAGCGCCGCCCCACGCGCTTATCCGGCGCGAGGCGGTGGGCATTCGAGGTTTGGGCGGTGCTCCTGGATTGCTATGCTTTGAATAGCAGCAATCCTAAGCCGCGCCTGTGACAGCACGGTTTCGGTGCCAGGCCCGCGGGCCCGGCACCGACGCGGCCGGGCGCGCGCTCAGGCCGCGGCGCGCTCGGCCCGGGGCTGGCGCCACCTGGCCAGCAGCTCGTTCCAGCGGATGCGCGCGGCCTCGAGGTTGCGCTCCTTCACGTGGCCGTAGCCGCGGATCTGCTCGGGCAGCGTGGCGATCTCGAGCGCCAGCGCATGGTTGTCGGCGCGCAGCGCACCGATCACCTCGTCGATGCTCGCGCGGTACTCGCCGATCAGCGCACGCTCGGTCTTGCGCTCCTCGGTGCGGCCGAACACGTCGAAGGCGGTGCCGCGCAGGCCCTTGAGCTTCGCCAGCAGCCTGAAGCCCGTCAGCATCGAGGGGCCGAACTTCTGCTTCACGAGCTGGCCCTTGGCGTTCTTCTTCGCGATCAGCGGCGGCGCGAGGTGGTAGTTGAGCTTGAAGTCGCCCTCGAACATGCCCTCGATGCGCTCGAGGAAGGCGCGGTCGGTGTGCAGCCGCGCGACCTCGTACTCGTCCTTGTAGGCCATGAGCTTGAACAGGTAGCGCGCGACCGCCTCGGTCAGCGAGCTCTTGCCGGTCAGGCTGGTCTCGGCCTGCTGCACCTTGGCGACGAAACGGCGGTACTCGTCGGCATAGGCCGCGTTCTGGTAGCCGGTCAGGAACTCGACGCGGCGCGCCACCAGGCTGTCGACGCTCTCGCGCTTCTTGAACTCGATCACCTGGCCGGGACGCACGCGCTTTTGCAGCTCGTCGGGCCGCACGGCGGCCTGGCGGCCCCATTCGAAGGCGGCCTTGTTGTTGTCGATCGCCACGGCATTGAGCTCGATCGCGCGCATCAGCGACTCGTGCGCCAGCGGGATCCAGCCCTTCTGCCAGGCGTAGCCCAGGATCATCGGGTTGACGTAGATGGTGTCGCCCATCAGCGCGGTCGCGGCCGCGTCGGCATCGAAGGCGCCCACGCCCTCGGCACCCACGGCGCGCGCAATCTCGGCGGCACAGGCGTCCTCGGGGTTCTGCCAGTTGGCATTGCGCACGAAGGCCGCGGTGGGCGTGCTGTGCGTGTTGAGCGCCACGTGGGTGCGGCCCTCGCGCATGCGCGCCATGGTTTCGCCGTTCACCGACACCAGCGGGTCGCAGGCCAGGATCAGGTCGGCCGCCGCGGTGCCCACGCGGGTGGTGCGGATGTCGCCCTGGGTGTCGCCGATCAGCACGTGGCTCCAGGTGGCGCCGCCCTTCTGCGCCAGGCCGGCCGCGTCCTGCGTGACGATGCCCTTGGCCTCGATGTGCGCGGCCATGCCCAGCAACTGGCCGATGGTGATCACGCCGGTGCCGCCGACACCGGCCACCACCACGCCCCAGACCTTGCCACCGTCCAGCGACGGGATCGCGGGCTCGGGCAGCAGACCGAACTCGGCCGGCGTGGCCGCCTTGTTCTTCGCCTTCTTCTTGAGCTGGCCGCCCTCGACGCTGACGAAGCTCGGGCAGAAGCCCTTCAGGCAGCTCATGTCCTTGTTGCAGGTGCTCTGGTTGATCGCGCGCTTGCGGCCGAACTCGGTCTCCAGCGGCTCCACGCTCAGGCAGTTGCTCTGCACGCCGCAGTCGCCGCAGCCTTCGCAGACCAGCTCGTTGATGACCACGCGCTTGGCCGGGTCGACGGCCGTGCCCCGCTTGCGGCGGCGGCGCTTCTCGGTGGCGCAGGTCTGGTCGTAGATGATGGCCGTGGTGCCGGGCATCGCGCGGAACTCGCGCTGGATCTCGTCGAGCAGGTCGCGGTGCTTGACCTGCACGTGGTCGCCCGGGATGCTGACGCCCTCGTACTTCTCGGGCTCGTCGGTCACGATCACGACCTTCTTGGCGCCCTCGGCATGCAGGCTCTCGGCGATCTGCAGCACCGAGTGGCCCTCGGGGCGCTCGCCCACGGTCTGGCCGCCGGTCATCGCGACGGCGTCGTTGTAGAGGATCTTGTAGGTGATGTTCACGCCGGCCGCGATGCTCTGGCGGATCGCCAGCAGGCCGCTGTGGAAGTAGGTGCCGTCGCCGAGGTTGGCGAAGATGTGCTGGTCGGTCGTGAACGGCTGCTGGCCCACCCACGGCACGCCCTCGCCGCCCATCTGCGTGAAGCCGATGGTGGAGCGGTCCATCCAGGTCGCCATGAAGTGGCAGCCGATGCCGCCCATGGCGCGCGAGCCCTCGGGCACCACGGTGCTGGTGTTGTGCGGGCAGCCCGAGCAGAACCAGGGCTGGCGCGCGTCCTTCACGCCCTCGGCCTGGATCACCTGCATCGAGCGCTCCTTGGCCTCGAGGATCGCGAGCTGCGCGTCGATGCGCGCCGCCATGTCGGAGCCGGCGGGCAGCAGGCCCGTCTTCTTGAGGCGCCCGGCGATGGCCTTGGCGATCAGCGCCGGGTTCAGGTCGGCATTGGCGCGCAGCAGCGTGTGGGCGGTCGGGTTGGGCATCGACCATTCGCCGCCCGAGTAGCCCTCGGCCGCGTGCACCTCGCCCTCGTCGAACTTGCCGACCACGTTGGGCCGCACGTCGGAGCGCCAGTTGTAGAGCTCTTCCTTGAGCTGGTATTCGATGACCTGGCGCTTCTCCTCGACCACCAGGATCTCCTGCAGGCCGGTGGCGAACTCGCGCGTGAGCTGCGCCTCGAGCGGCCACACCACGCCCACCTTGTGCAGCCGGATGCCGAGCTGGCGGCAGGCCGCGTCGTCCAGGCCCAGGTCGATCAGGGCCTGGCGGGTGTCGTTGTAGGCCTTGCCGCTGGCCATGATGCCGAAGCGGTCGTTCGGGCCTTCGATCACGTTGTGGTTGAGGCGGTTGGCGCGGATGTAGGCCAGCGCGGCATACCACTTGTAGTGCATGAGCCGGGCTTCCTGCTCCAGCGCATGGTCGGGCCAGCGGATGTGCAGGCCGCCGGGCGGCATCTCGAAGTCGGTCGGGATCACGATGTCGACGCGCTCGGGGTCGATCATGGCCGTGGCGCTCGACTCGACGATCTCCTGGATCGTCTTCATGCCCGACCACACGCCCGAGAAGCGGCTCAGCGCGAAGGCGTGGATGCCGAGGTCGAGGATTTCCTGCACGTTGGCCGGGAAGAACACCGGCGTGCCGCAGGCCTTGAAGATGTGGTCGCTCTGGTGCGCGGCCGTGCTGCTCTTGGAGATGTGGTCGTCGCCGGCCACCGCGATCACGCCACCCCAGGCGGTGGTGCCCGCCATGTTGGCGTGCTTGAAGACGTCGGAGCAGCGGTCCACGCCCGGGCCCTTGCCGTACCAGATGCCGAAGACGCCGTCGAACTTGTTGGTGCCCTGCGGCGAGAAGCCCAGCTGCTGGGTGCCCCACAGCGCGGTGGCCGCGAGCTCTTCGTTCACGCCGGGCTGGAAGACGATGTTCTGTTCCTTGAGGAACTTGCTGGCCTTCCACAGCGCCTGGTCGTAGCCGCCGAGCGGCGAGCCGCGGTAGCCGCTGATGAAGCCGGCCGTGTTCTTGCCGACCTGCTTGTCGCGCAGGCGCTGCAGCATCGGCAGCTTGACCAGGGCCTGGACCCCGCTCATGAATGCGCGCCCGTAGTCGAGGCTGTATTTGTCGTCGAGCGTGACGGTTTCTAGCGCGCGGCGGATGTGCTCGGGCAGCGGGGCATTCATGTCTGTCGTCTCCGTGGTGGCAGGGCCTTGTGGGCCTGGCTGATAGGTGCGGGTCTGTGCCCGGTCGGGCGCGAGCCCATGATCACGCAAAGTGTATGCCGGGGTCCGCGACAGGTGTTTGCTTTCCATGCCCCCAAAAAGCCACTTCCAGAAAGAAGATTGCTTAATATCGAGGCTTATGGAAAGCATTGACAAGTTCGACCTTGCCATCCTGCAAGAACTGCAGACCGACGGCCGCCTCACCAACGCCGAGCTTGCGCAGCGCGTGGGCCTGTCGGCCGCGCCCTGCTGGCGCCGCGTGCGCGCGCTGGAAGAGGCCGGCTTCATCAAGGGCTACCGCGCCGAGATCGATCGGCACAAGATCGGGCTGGGCGTGCTCGCTTTCGTGCGCGTCGACACCGAGCGCGTCACCAACGAAGCGACCCGCAAGCTCGAGGACGCCATCCGCAAGATGCCCGAGGTCGTGGCCTGCCACTACATCAGCGGCACGGGCACCTTCGAGTTGCAGGTGGTGGCGCGCGACCTCGACGGTTTCTCCGCCTTCGCGCGGCAGCACCTGATGAACCTGCCGAACGTGAAGGACCTGCACACCAGCTTCTCGCTCGGAGAGGTGAAGGCGAGCAGCGCGCTGCCGCTGGGGCACCTGGCGAAGTAGCGGCGGCCATGACTTTTCTCCGCCCCGCGGCGCTTTTGTGAGCGCTCGCTTGCGGGGATGACCATTGTTTGCAGTGCCAACGCGTTGGCGCTTGCACACTGCGCGACCTCGTTCCCTGGGAGGTCACGCCGATGTCGAACTTGCCGCGCACCTTGTCGGTCTCCGGACCGGCGCTTCCCCTTGTCGATGGCCAGCCCGCGCTGCGGGCCGTGCGGCTGTCGGGCCGCGAGGGCTTGAATTCGCTGTTCTGCTACGAACTGCTGCTCGAGTCGCCCGATGACACCGACCTCGACCTCGATGCCTTCATCGGCCGCGAGATCCATTGCCGCATCGCACTCGACGATGGTGCGGACGGCGTGCGCGAGATCAACGCGCTCGTCACCGAGGCGGCCTTTCTCGGCGAGGCGGGCCGCCACGCCCAGTACCTGCTAACACTGCGGCCTTGGCTGCACCTGGCCGAACTGCGCACCGACTGCAGGATCTTCCAGGACCTGACGGTCGTGCAGATCCTCGAGGCCCTGCTCGCGCGCTATACCTTTCCCGTGCGCTGGCGCCTGGCCGAGCACTATCCGCCGCGCGACTACCAGACCCAGTTCAACGAGAGCGACTTCGCCTTCTTCGAGCGCCTGTGCCAGGAATGGGGCATCGGCTATCACTTCGAGCATGCGGACGGGGCGCACCGGCTGGTGCTCGGCGATGGGACCGGGGCTTTTGCGCCCGCCGCCGGGCGTTACCGCGACCTGGACTTCCATCCGCCGGGCTGGAAGCTCGATGCGGAGTACGTCCACGGCTTCGTGCCCATGCACCGGATCGCCAGCGGGCGGTATGCGAGCCGGGAGTACGACTACATGCGGCCGCGGGCCGACCTTTCCGTCGGCCAGGGCGATTCACAGGCCGAGGTCTACAGCTGGCACGACCCGGTCGGCGGCAGCCACTGGGCGCAGCCTCGGGCCGGGCGCGGGGGCTTCGAGGAAGCCGCGAACGATCCTTTCGCCGAGGGCCGCCAGCTGGCGCTGCTTCGCCTGCAGGCCCTGCGCGCCGAGGCAGTCCGCGCGCGGGGCTGCGGACCTCTGCGGGGCCTGGCCCCTGGACACACCTTCCGCCTGCACGGCCATCCGCGCCAGGAGGTCGGGGCCACCGAGTACCTCGCGCTCGACACCCGCTTGCTGATCGAGGAGGTCGGCGCCGACAGCAACCGCCGCGCGCACTGGCGCGTGAATCTCGACTTCACCGCCCACCCGCTGGCCGAACCGCTGCGCCCCGCGCTCGTGCGGCCCAAGCCCGTGGCCGTCGGCCCGCAGGTCGCAAGAGTCGTCGGCCCCGCAGGCCGGAACCTCTGGACCGATGCCCTGGGCCGCATCAAGGTGCAGTTCCCCTGGGACCGCGAGGGCGCGCACGACGCCCACGGCAGTTGCTGGCTGCGCGTGAGCGCGCCCTGGGCGGGCAACCAGCTCGGCGGCGCCTGGCTGCCGCGCATCGGCCAGGAAGTGATCGTGAGCTTCATCGGCGGCGATGCCGACCTGCCGATCTGCACGGGGCGGGTGCATGACCGGGACAACCTGCCGCCGTGGGCCTTGCCGCAACAGGCCGCGCTCAGCGGGTTCAGGAGCCGGGAGCTGACCGAGGGCGGCGGCAATGCGGCGGCGGGGCGCAGCAACCACCTGGTGCTCGACGACACGGCCGATCGGATCCAGGCGCAGCTCAGGAGCGACCACCAGTGCAGCGTGCTGAGCCTGGGGCGCTTCGCGCGCATCGAGGACCATGCGGGACGCAAGGAGGAGCGCGGCGAGGGCTTCGAGCTGCGCACCGACGGGCACGGGGTGCTGAGGGCGGCACGGGGGATGCTGATCACCACCGAGGCCCGGCCGAACGCGGCGAACCATGCGCTCGACATGGGCGAGACCACCGCGCGGCTGGCCCGTGCACAGGACCAGCACGACATGCTCGCGGAAGCCGCCAGGCTGCACCGCGCGCAGGAGGCCGGCATCGACCAGGACGAAGTGCAGCAGGCGCTCGCAAGGCAGAACACGGCCATCGCCGGCACGGGCGATCCATTCCCCGAACTGGAAGCGCCGCACCTGGTGCTCGCGAGCCCCGCCGGCATCGCGGCCTCGACAGCGGGTCCGCTGCACCTGCACGCCAAGACCCACGCGGCCTTCACGAGCAGCGGCCATCTCGGCTTCAGCAGCGCCAGACGCTGGCTCGCCAGCGCCGCCGAGGGCATCCGCGCCTTCACGCAGCGGCACGGCATCCGCTTCATCACCGCCAAAGGGCCGATCGACATCGAAGCCCATGCGGACGAGCTGGTGCTGCTCGCGCACGAGGACGTGCGAATCCGGAGCATCGACGGCGAGCTCCACATCAGCGCCCGAAAGAAGGTCGTGATCATCGGCGGCGGCAGCTACACCGAATGGAGCGCGCAGGGGATCGTGCATGGCACCGCCGGCACCTGGCAGGAGCATGCGGCGCTGCATGCGCAGGTGGGGCCGATGCAGAGGCCGCCCAGTTTCCCGACATTCGCGCGAGGTCGCTTTCACGGCAAGGACGCCGGGTCATCTCACCGCTTTTCCCCGTCGGCTTGAGCCTCGAGAAAGCGACCATGCTGATCAGCCCTCCGTTCCTGCCTGAGCCGCTTGCCGATGACGAGGCCTTCGTCGCCGCGGCCATGCCGGATGGCGCGGACATCGCCCCCGGCTCCGGCGGTGCGCCACTGGGCTCATACCCCTTGACGACGGCGCTGACCTGGCACAACGGCCTGCACCTGCGCGCACCCCGAGACGCCCAGAATCGCGCCGCGCCTGTTCGTGCCATTGCCGATGGCACTGTCATCTTCAAGCGCGAGCCACGCGCTTCGAACGCGGTAGCCGACGATCCACAGAACTACAACCCCTACGGGATCGAGCCGGCCTGGACCGATAACGGCATCCTCATCCTGCGTCACAGCACCGAGATCGGAGCAACCGCCCATGTGCCCACGCGCCTGACCTACTACAGCGTCTACATGCACTTGTGCGGCATCGCTGCCACGGTGACGGAAGGAGGCTCCGTCTGGCGCAAGGATCCCATTGGCATCGCCGGGCGAATTCTGGGCCGCGAGGATCACCTTCATTTCGAGATCTGTCTGAGCCCCACCCACCTGCGCACGCTGTTGGGCAGCGCACGCGAATGCACCTGGACCGCCCCATCGCGAGCGCCAACCGCCGATGGCCGCATCGACAGCGTGTTCGGAAGCCTCCACATCTACCTGCCGGCTGGAACGCCCACCCGAAGCAGTTCCCCCATCTCGCATCTGAGAGAAGGCAATGCATCCAGAGGCGGCTCGAGCGCAGCCACGGACCACTTTCCTCCAGACACCTTGCGCAGGGCTCAATGGGTGGAGATCCTTCACAAGAGAGGCAACACCACATACCGGAGCTATCTCGCGAACGGTCCCCATGCAGGAGAGCCCATCGGAAGCGCTCACATCGTCCAAGGCTTCGAGTACGACCTGTACACCGAAGCCTGTGCGAGGCATGACAGCCTCGAGGCGGCGGTTCGCGCCGGCAGCAGTCCGAGCGGCTGGTACGAGCTCCTGCGCTTCGGGCGCAATCTGGGGCCCGATGCACTGCCCTCCAATGCGGCGAACTGGCAGAAGATTCCCACGGCCGACGGCACGGTCTGGGTCGATCTCAATGCCGCGGGCACCTTCAAGTTCAGCGATGCGGACTTTCCTGGATACCGCGGCTGGCAATGTTTCGACGACGACACGAGCGAGGACAACCAGCGGTGCGACTCGTCGCATCTGAAAAGCCTGCTGCGCGACCCCTCGACACCCGAGCGCATCCGCGAGCGCGAGGCGCTTGCGCGCCGACTGGGCCAGCACGACATCCGCGAAAAGCTCTCTCGTGCCATCTGCAGGTTTCCCACCGAATGGGATCGGCGAACCATCGCCAGGCGCTACGAGTGGCTCCAGGTGGATGAGGAGTTTCGAGTGGAAAGCGGAAAGGAGTGGGACGAGTTCAAGGCCCATGCCGAAGCCATCAGCTTCGACGATCTGCCCTCCGAATATGTCGATGCGGTCTGGCACTTCCATCCACGCACCTTCATCTCGCACATGCGCAAATGTGGGTGGCTCAGCCGCGGGGAGATGGTGCAATGCATCCCTCGGGTTTCGCCCGCCGGGGGCGTTCCTCTTGCCACGGCCCGAGCACGGGTCGACACGTGGTGCGTGGCGATCAACGCCATGGCCAGGAAGTTCGGCCTGGACAGCGCGCTGCGGATGACGCACCTTCTGGCCCAGGTCTGGGCCGAAACAGGCTACCTGCGCCTGACGCGCGAAGCGGGCGCGGACCACGCGCGCTACGCCCCCTACATTGGCCGAGGCCTCATCCAGATCACCTGGAAGGACAAGTACGACGCCTATGCCGACTTCACGAAACTGGGCGCGCCCCCTGCCGGCCCGTTCAATCTGGAACTGATTGCCACCGATCCGTACCACGCAGGAAACTCATCGGGTTTCTATTGGGTCTCCAAGACCTACCTGGAGCCGCGCAAGACATCGAGCATCAATCTTTCGCGCATCGCCGACACCGGCTGGTCGACGGATTCCATCGGAAAGCTGTGCCTCTGGATCAATGGCGGAGGGAATCACTATGACCATAGGCATGTCCATGCGATCTTCATCGCGCGCATGCTCGACGATATCGACCATGCCCGAAGTACGGCCGCGGAAACGGTCTCGTTCCCGAAGATGGAGTTCGACAGGGAAAGCAGCGTCGTGAACGGCCGCTCCTTGCGCAAGATCGTCGGCACGCAGATATCGAACGACTCGATGACCGTCTCGGTCAACTTCACACCGCAAAGATGACCCGCCTCCCTCTGGCCCTAAGCGGGCTCCTTTTCTGCAACGCAGCCTTCGCAGGCGCCAAGGATGAATGTTTCCCCTCGCTCCCGGGAAGGGAAGACATTCCGTTCGACGCTCCCGGCGAGGTGAAGATCACCAGGTTCCGAATCTCCGCGCAACGGGAATCGGCCTATCTCGCCACCGAGTACATCGGTGCCAAGAATCTGCAAGCAACGCTCTACTTGAAGCGCCCAGACGGCTACTGCCTCTCCGGTGACCTGGGCGCCTTGACAGACTTCCACGTGGACCGTTCGACCGCTTCGCACGGGCGCTATGGAATCGTCGTTCTGTCGAGTTCCGGTGACTACCGCTTCTCGCGGCGGTTCAGCTACAAGAAGTCATCGCAAAAGTACGAGCTCGATGCTTGCCGTGTCGGGACGGAAGGGGGTCGTTGGAGAGCCTGTACCGCCTCCGAACAGTAGAGAAGCCGCGCCCAGGCGCCGCCAGCCTAAAATCCTCGCCCACCCCAAAACCCGCCCCCGGCACCCAAGGACCCCGCATGACCCCCACCCGCCGCGCCCAGGCGCTTGGCTTTGCCGCCGCCGTGATGGCTTTCGGCGCCCTGGCGCCCGCCCAGGCGCAGAACCGCGAACTGACCGTGGCGTCCAGCGCCACCTATGCGCCGTTCGCGTTCGAGAACAAGGACAAGCAGATCGTCGGTTTCGACATCGACATCATCAACGCGATCGCCAGGCAACAGGGCCTGAAGATCAAGATCGTGAACACGCCGTTCACGGGCATCTTCGGCGCGCTCAACAACGGCGACGTGGACCTCGTGATCTCGGGCGTGACGATCAACGAGAAGCGCAAGCAGAGCTACGACTTCACGCCGCCCTACTTCGCGGCGCGCCAGCTGATCGCGCTGCCGAAGAACAGCACGGTCGCCTCGCTCAAGGACCTCACGGGCAAGAAGATCGCGGTGGTGAGCGCCTCGACGGCCGACGACATCGCGTCGCGCGAGTTCGGCAAGACCAGCCCGAACATCCGCCGCTTCGAGAGCACGCCGCTGATCATCTCCGAGCTGGCCGGCGGTGGCGTCGACGCGGCGATGGGCGACAACGGCGTGATCGCCTACCGCGTGTCGCAGAACCCCGATCTGAAGACCGTCGACGACAAGTCCTTCCCCGAGGAAGGCTTCGGCATCGTGGTGAAGAAGGGCGACAAGGCGCTGCTCGACAAGCTCTCCGCCGGCCTGGCGGCGATCCGCGCCGACGGCAGCTACGTGACGATCTACAAGAAGTGGTTCAACAAGGACCCGAACGTGCGCTGAGCCGCACGGCCCCCGTTCTGCTCCCACGGCCGCGCTTCGCGGCCGTTTCGTTTTTCTTTTCGTTCGTTTCTCTGCATTGAAGGAAACCGCCATGGAACAACCGGTGTTGCTGTTCGGATGGTTCCGCTGGGACATCCTGGTCGAATACAAGGACCTGTTCTGGCAGGGCGCCTGGATGACCTTGCGCATGACGGTGGTCTGCGTGCTGCTGGGCGCGAGCTGGGGCCTGTGCCTGGCGCTGGCGCGGCTGGCGCAGCCGCGGCATGCGCCCTGGACCTGGGTGGCGCGCTTCTTCCTGCGCTGGCCGGCCACGGTGTACGTGAGCTTCTTCCGCGGCACGCCGCTGTTCGTGCAGATCCTCTTGATCCACTTCGCGGTGATGCCGGTGTTCATCCACCCCACGTCCGGCCTGCTGATCGACGGCGAGCTCGCGCGCACGCTCAAGCAGGAGCACGGCGCGCTGATCTCGGGCGTGGTGGCGCTCACGCTCAATTCGGCGGCCTACATCTCCGAGGTGTTCCGCGCGGGCATCCAGTCGATCTCGCGCGGCCAGTTCGACGCCGGCCGCTCGCTGGGCTTCAACCCGGCGCAGGTGATGCGCTACGTGGTGCTGCCGCAGGCCTTCCGCCGCATGCTGCCGCCGCTGGGCAACAACGCGATCGCGCTGCTGAAGGACACCTCCCTGGTCTCCGCCATCGGCCTGGCCGAGCTGGCCTACGCGGCGCGCACGGTGGCCGGCGCCTATGCGCGCTACTGGGAGCCCTACCTCGCGATCTCGGTGATCTACTGGGTGATGACGCTGGTGCTGACCACGCTGCTGCGCCGGCTCGAGCACCGGCTCGCGCGCAGCGACCGCGGCTGACCGCAAACTGACCAGCTCGGGGCTCGCGGCGACAATAGCCCCACATGCCCCCGATATCGCCCGAAGAGACGCCCATCCCGCCCGCGCGGCCGAAGCCGCCCAAGCTCGCCGCGCTCGAGCCGCTGAAGCTGCCGGTGTTCCGCATGCTGTGGAGCACCTGGCTGATCGCCAACATCTGCATGTGGATGAACGACGTGGCGGCGGCGTGGATGATGACCTCGCTGACCACCTCGCCGATCTGGGTCGCGCTGGTGCAGTCGGCTTCCACGCTGCCGGTGTTCCTGCTCGGCCTGCCCAGCGGCGCGCTGGCCGACATCCTCGACCGCCGGCGCTGGCTGATGGCCACGCAGTTCTGGCTCGCGGGCACGGCGATCGTGCTGTGCGCCGCGATCGCGCTCGACATGATGACCGCGCCGCTGCTGCTGGCACTGACCTTCGCCAACGGCATCGGGCTGGCGCTGCGCTGGCCGGTGTTCTCGGCCATCGTGCCCGAGCTGGTGCCGCGCCCGCAATTGCCGGCCGCGCTCGGGCTCAACGGCATCGCGATGAATGCCTCGCGCATCATCGGCCCGCTCACGGCCGGCATGCTGATCGCGAGCGCGGGCAGCGTCTGGGTGTTCGCGCTCAACGCGGTGCTGTCGGTGGCCTCGGGCTTCGTGGTGCTGCGCTGGCGCCGCGAGCACACGCCCAATCCGCTGGGCCGCGAGCGGCTGATCAGCGCGATGCGCGTGGGCGTGCAGTTCGTCTGGCAGTCGCAGCGCATGCGCGCGGTGCTCAGCCGCATCACGATCTTCTTCTTCCATTCGACGGCGCTGCTGGCGCTGCTGCCGCTGCTGGCACGCAACCTCCAGGGCGGCGGTGCGGGCACCTTCACCCTGCTGCTGGCGGCCATGGGCTCGGGCGCGATCGTGGCGGTGCTGTTCCTGCCGCGGCTGCGCCAGGCGCTGGGGCGCGACCAGCTGGTGCTGCGCGGCACCGCGCTGCAGTCGGCCGCCACGGCGGTGATGGCCTTCGCGCCCAACGCCTGGGTCGCGGTGCCGGCGATGTTCTTCGGCGGCATGGCCTGGATCACGGTGGCCAATTCGCTCTCGGTGTCGGCCCAGCTCGCGCTGCCCGACTGGGTGCGCGCGCGCGGCATGTCGACCTACCAGATGGCGATCATGGGCGCGAGCGCGATCGGCGCCGCGCTGTGGGGCCAGGTCGCCACGGTCACCGACCTGCAGGTGAGCCTGGTGGTGGCCTCGGTCACCGGCACGCTGCTGATGCTGGCCGCGCTGCGCTGGGTCACCGACGTCTCGGGCGAGGACGACACCACGCCCGCCAAGGCCGGCTGGGCCTCGGGGCCGCCGTCCGAGGCGCCGCAGGAGAACGGCCGCGTGGTGATCCACGTCGAGTTCATCATCGACCCGGCGCGCGCCGCGGCCTTCCACCTGGTGATGCAGCAGACGCGCCGCGCGCGGCTGAGCCAGGGCGCGATCGGCTGGGAGCTGCTGCACGACATCGGCGAGCCGGGCCGCTACGTCGAGCAGATCGTCGACGAGAGCTGGACCGAGCACCTGCGCCGCTTCAACCGCGCGACCGCCGCCGACATGGCGCTGCGCGAGCGCCGGCTGGCCTTCCACCTGGGCGAATCGCCGCCGGTGGTCACGCGCTACGTCGTGCGCCGCTGATCCACACAAGCCCCCTGACGCCATGAAGACGACCCAGGTCGCCACGCTGTTCTGCTGCCTGTTCCTCATCGGCTCGGCCGAGGTGGTGGCGGGTCCGATGATGGGCGCGATGAGCGCCGACCTCGGCGTGCGCTCGAGCGCCATCGCCTACCTGCCGGCCGCCTATGGGCTCGCCTACGGCGCCTTCGCGCTGATCGCCGGGCCGCTGTCGGACCGCTGGGGCCGCCGGCGGCCGCTGCAGGCCGGGCTGCTGGGCTTCGCGCTGCTGAGCGCCGCGCTCCCGAGCGCGCCGAGCCTGGCGGTGGCGATCGTGCTGTCGGCGCTGGCGGGGCTGTGCGCGGGTCTGATCCAGCCCAATGCGCTGTCGCTGGTGGCCGACGAATCGCCGCCCGAGCAGATCGGCCGCCGGCTCAGCCACGTGTTCGTCGGCCTGATGCTGGCCTTCGTGCTCACGCCGGTGGTGGCCGGCTGGCTGAGCGACACCGCGGGCTGGCGCTCGGCCTACTACACGCTGGCGGCGATGGCCGCGCTGGCCTTTCTCGCGGTGACGCGCACCTTCGTGCAGCGCATGCCGTCCGCCACATCGCACGCGGGCTTCCTCGCCACCCACGCGCGGGCGCTGCGCACGCCCGGCGTGCGGCGACGGCTCGCGGTCAGCTACCTCTGGCTCGGCTGGGTGGCGGGCTTCGGCGCGGTGGTGGCCGAGGTGGCGGCGCGCAAGCTGGTGCTGTCGTCGACCGACACCGGCCTGATCGCCGGCCTGTTCGGCCTGGCCGTGATCGCCGGCAACCTCGCCAGCGGCCGGCTGCAGCGCGCGCTCGGCGAGGCCGCGCTGCCGCTCGCGGCGCTGGCCGCGGCGGCGGGCCTGCTGGGCCTGGCGCTGCCGGTGGGCTCGACCACGCAGCTGGTGCTGCTCGGCCTGCCCTGGGCCTTCGGCTACGGCTGCGCGGGGCCGCTGCACCATGCACGACTCAGCGCGCTGTCGGAGCGCTACCGCGGCACCATCAACTCGTACCACGCGAGCCTGCTCAACCTCGGCATCTTCTCGGTCTCGTTCCTGCTCGGCAGCGTGGTGCCGCGCTTCCCCGTGGAAGTGTTCTGCGCGCTGGCCGGCGGCGTGACGCTGGTCGGCGCCTGCCTGCTGCTGCCGTGGCCATGGCGCAAGGCGGGGGTCGCGACGACCTGAGCGCGACGACCCGAGCGCGGGGCGGCAGCCCGAGGAAAACCCTGAGGCGACTTTTTTTGACCATTCGGATAATTTAGGTCATCATCCGCGCCGTCGCCACGAACGAGGACCACCCCGATGAACCCGGTCACCCTGCGCAGCCGCTTCTGGTCGGACCTGACCAGCGAAGAGTTCTCCCGCCTCGACCGCGAACGGCTGATCGCCGTGCTGCCGGTGGGCGCCACCGAGCAGCACGGTCCGCACCTGCCGATGTCGACCGACACCGCCACCATCGACGGCATGGTGCGCGCCACGCTCCCCCACCTGCCCGACGACCTGCCCGTGCTGTTCCTGCCCACGGTGCCCTACGGCAAGAGCAACGAGCACTCGCGCTACCCGGGCACGCTCACGGTCTCGGCCAGCACGCTGATCGCGATGTGGACCGACATCGGCGCCTGCGTGGCGCGTGCCGGCGTGCGCAAGCTGGTGCTCTACAACAGCCACGGCGGCCAGATGAGCGTGATGGACATCGTGGCGCGCGACCTGCGCGAAGCGCACGGGATGATGGTGGTGGCCGCCAACTGGTACACGCTGGGCCTGCCCGAGGGCCTGTTCACCGCGCACGAGGGCAGGCACGGCATCCACGCCGGCGACCTCGAGAGCTCGGTGATGCTGCACCTCACGCCCGACTACGTGCGCGCCGACCAGTTCCGCAACTTCCACTCGATGACCGAGGACCTCGCGGCCGAGAACAAGTACCTCTCGATCACGCCCAGCGGCAAGCTCGGCTGGCAGATGCACGACATCAACCCGATGGGCGCGGCCGGCGACGCCACCCGCGCCACCGCCGAGAAGGGCGCCGCGGTGCTCGACCACGTGGGCCGGCGCTTCGTCGACCTGCTGCACGAGATCGATCGCTTCCCGCTGTCGCGCCTGGCCAACGAGCCCGCCTGGCGCTAGGCTCGCGCCCCTCTCCGCCACGCCCTTCGGAACACCCCATGGAAAGCACCACGCCATCCACCCCCGATGCCGAAGCGCCGCTGGTCCGGCTGCGCAACGTCGGCAAGCGCTTCGCCAACGGCACGCTCGCGCTGCAGGGCATGTCGCTCGACATCGGCGCGCACGACTTCATCAGCTTCCTCGGCCCCTCGGGCTGCGGCAAGAGCACGGCACTGCGGCTGATCGCCGGCCTCACGCGCGCCAGCAGCGGCGAGATGGCCTGGACCGGCGGCGCCGCCGCGCGCACCGACCGCGACCTGGGCTTCGTGTTCCAGGAACCCACGCTGATGCCCTGGGCCAAGGTGTTCGACAACGTCTGGTTGCCGCTCAAGCTCGCGGGCATGAAGCGCGACGCCGCGGCGCCCGTGGTGCAGCAGGTGCTCGAGATGGTCGGGCTCTCGCGCTTCGCCGACGTCTATCCGCGCGAGCTCTCGGGCGGCATGAAGATGCGGGTGTCGATCGCGCGCGCGCTGGTCACGCACCCGCGCCTCTTGCTGATGGACGAGCCCTTCGCCGCGCTCGACGAGATGACGCGCATCAAGCTCAACAACGACCTGCTCGCGATCTGGCGCGAGCACCGCTTCTCGGTGGTGTTCGTCACGCACAGCGTCTACGAGTCGGTCTACCTCTCGAACCGCATCGTGGTGATGGCCGCGCGCCCGGGCCGCGTGATCGACGAGATCCGCATCGACGAGCCCTACCCGCGCGGCGAGTCCTTCCGCACCTCGAGCCGCTACAACGCGCACTGCACCGCGGTGTCCCAATCCCTGCATGGAGCCCTGCATGGCGTCGACATCGATCACTGAGCCCGCGGTCACCGCCCTGCACGACGACGACCTCGCCACGCCCTCGGCCGATGCCCAGCGCGCCCACGAGGACCGGCAGCGCCGACGCGAATCGCTGCTGCGCATCGTGGTGCCCGCGGTGGTGGTCGGCGCGCTGCTGCTGCTGTGGGAATGGACCGTGCGCGCCAACAACATCCCGCACTACATCCTGCCCGCGCCCTCGCTGATCCTGAAGACGCTGTTCGACAACTGGGACACGCTGTCGAGCGCGCTGTGGTTCACCGTGCGGCTCACGCTGCTCGCGCTGGCCGCGGCCATCGTCGGCGGCGTGCTGCTGGCGATCGCCTTCGCGCTGTTCAAGTGGGTGGAGATCGGGCTGTTCCCGATCGCGGTGATCCTGCAGGTCACGCCGATCATCGCGATCGCGCCGCTGATCCTGATCTACGTCTCGAGCACCACCGCGGCACTGCTGCTGTGCGCCTGGATCGTGGCCTTCTTCCCGATCCTGTCGAACACGGTGGTGGGCCTCAAGAGCGCCGACAGCAACCTGCGCGACCTGTTCCAGCTTTACAAGGCCTCGCCCTGGCAGACCTTCCGCCACCTGCTCGCGCCGAGCGCGCTGCCCTACTTCATGGCGGGCCTGAAGATCGCGGGCGGCCTGAGCCTGATCGGCGCGGTGGTGGCCGAGTTCACCGCGGGCACGGCCGGCAAGGAAACCGGGCTGGCCTCGCGCATCCTCGAGTCGAGCTTCCGCACCGAGATCCCGATGATGTTCGCGGCGCTGCTGCTGGTGTCGCTGCTCGGGATCGTGATCTTCATCGTCTTCGCCGCGCTCTCGCGCCTGGTGCTGGGCCACTGGCATGAAAGCGAAATGCGCCGTGAACGCTAGGACCTCGCTCGCCCCGGCCATCGACTGGGACGCGGTGCGCCGCGACCTCGCGGGCCTGAACCTGGTCACCGCGCCGGGCCAGCGCAAGCAGCTGTCGAAGGACTTCTTCTGGTACAGCCCGATCCTCACGGCGCAGCTCTCGGGCTGCGTGGCCGAGCTGGTCGTGAAGGTCGGCACCGAGGACGACGTGCGCCAGGTCTGCGCCACCGCCGCCAAGTGGAAGCTGCCGCTCACGGTGCGCGCGGGCGGCACCGGCAACTACGGCCAGTGCGTGCCGCTCGAGGGCGGGCTGGTGATGGACGTGACGCAGCTGTGCCGCGTGCTCGACATCGGCGACGGCCGCATGCGGGTGGAGGCCGGCGCGCGCATGCACGACATCGACCTGGCCGCGCGCGAGACCGGCCAGGCGCTGCGCATGTGGCCCTCGACCTGGCACGTGGCCAGCATCGGCGGCTTCATCGCGGGCGGTTTCGGCGGCATCGGCTCGTTCCGCCACGGCATCCTGCGCGACCCCGGCAACCTGCTGCGCGCGCGCGTGATGACGGTGGAGCGCGAGCCGCGCGTGGTCGAGCTGGCGGGCGACGAGATCCAGCAGGTGCACCATGCCTACGGCACCAACGGCGTGATCCTCGACGTGGAGGTGGCGCTGAGCCCGGCCGTCGACTGGGTGCACTGCACGGTGCTGTTCGAGCGCTACCGCGCGGCGCTGGACTTCGGCATCGCGGCCAGCACGCCCGATCTCGACCTGTTCCTGCTGTCGACCGTGGAAGCGCGCTTCTCGCCCTACTACACGGCGATGGGCGAGCACTTTCCCGCCGACCGGCATGCGGTCTTCACGATGGTCGCGCCCGCGTCGATGGAAGACTTCCGCGCGCTCGCCGCCGCGCACGGCGGCCACGTCGCGCTGGCCGGCACCGAGGCCGAGCTGCTCGCGGCCGGCCTGCCGCCGGCCTACGAATGCGCGTTCAACCACACGACGCTGCAGGCGCTCAAGATGGACCGCGGCTGGACCTACCTGCAGGTGGCCTATGCGCAGCCCTTCGATCCCGCGGTGGTCGAGCGCCACCTCGAGATCTTCGGCGACGAGGTGCTGCAGCACCAGGACTTCGCGCGCGCGGGCGGCGAGGCCGGCACCTTCGGCATCCTGCTGGTGCGCTGGACCGGCGAGGCGCGCCAGTACGAACTGATCCGCGAGATCGAGTCGCAGGGCGGCTGCAAGATCTTCAACCCGCACGTGGTGACCATCGAGGACGGCGGCATGAAGACCATCGACACGCAGCAGATCGAGTTCAAGAAGCGCAGCGACCCGATGGGCCTGATGAACCCCGGCAAGACGCGCGGCTGGACCGCTGACATGGCCACCGAGGGCTGAAAAGATTTAGGCTTCGCGTCCCGTCCCTTTTCCAAGAAACCTCCACAGGAGCACGTCCTCATGCGCATCCCCGCTTTCCGCATCCGCCCGCTCGGCAGTCTGGCCCTCGGCCTGGCGCTGACCGCCGCCGCCTTCGCCGCGCAGGCGCAGGAGAAGGTGGTGTTCGCCACCAACTGGAAGGCGCAGGCCGGCCATGGCGGCTTCTACCAGGCGCTGGTGGACGGCACCTACAAGAAGTACGGCCTCGACGTCGAGATCCAGCAGGGCGGCCCGATGGTCAACAACCGGCCGATGCTGCCGGCCGGCAAGATCGACTTCCTGATGACCGGCAACCTGCTGCAGTCCTTCGACAACGTGAAGAACGGCGTGCCCACGGTGGTGGTCGCGGCCTTCTTCCAGAAGGACCCGCAGGCCATGTTCGCGCACCCGGGCCAGGGCTTCGACACCTTCAAGGACATGACCAAGGCGCCCGTGGCCTTCATCGGCAAGGACGGCCAGTTCAGCTTCTGGCAGTGGATGAAGTCGGAGCACGGCTTCAAGGACTCGCAGCTCAAGCCCTACACCTTCAACGTGGGTCCATTCCTGGCCGACAAGAAGTCGATCCAGCAGGGCTACGCGATCTCCGAGCCGCTGTCGATCAAGGCCCAGGCCGGCTTCGACCCGGTGGTGCAGCTGCTGGCCGACAACGGTTTCTCGACCTACTCGACCACCATCGAGACGCGCGCCGACCTCGTGAAGACCAAGCCCGAGACGGTGCGCAAGTTCGTCGAGGCCTCGATCATCGGCTGGAACAACTACCTCTACGGCGACAACAAGGCCGCCAACGAGCTGATCGCCAAGACCAACCCCGACTCGCCCGTGGCCGCGCTGCAGGGCTCGATCGAGCTGATGAAGAAGATGGGCATCGTCGACAGCGGCGAGTCGCTGACCAAGGGCATCGGCGCGATGGACGAGGCGCGCGTGAAGGACTTCTACGACAAGATGGTCAAGGCCGGCCTCTACAAGCCCGGCGAGGTCGACCTGTCGAAGGTGGTCACGACCCAGTTCGTCAACAAGGGCGTGGGCCTGGACGTGCGCAAGAAGCTCACGGGCAAGTAAGCCGCGACCAGGGATCCGATCCACGACCACTCCGATTTCTCCGCGGGCCGCGCGGTGCTTGCGCCGGGGTCAGATGCCGGCGCCTGGGATGCCATAAGGCACCGTGCGGCTCTTCATTCCTGGGCTCTGACCCCGTATTGCCGCCTAGGACCTGTTAACGCTATGCAAGGGGTCGCGTTGCCCCGCAAAGGGGCTGGATGCAAGGCGCCCGCGCGCAGCAAGGCTGGCGCCTTGCAAGCGCGGGCAACGCCGCAGACGGCCCCTTTGCGGGGCAACCCGGAGGGAAGCTCGCCAGAGCCCGCCCCTCGGCGTTGCGCTCCTAGCGTGTGCGGACGCACACGCGTCGTCGCGCGCCTTGATGGGCGGGCTCTGGCGAGCTTCGCGACCCCTTGCATAGCGTTAACAGGTCCTATCGGCGAACCGGCCCTCTCATGAAAACGCTCGTCGTTCATTGCCATCCGAACCCTGACAGCTTCAACCACGCGCTCTACCGCACGGCGCTCGCCGCCCTCGAACCCCGCCACCAGGTCCGGGCCATCGACCTGTACGCCGAGGGCTTCGACCCGACGCTGACCCGCGAGGAACGCCTCGCGTACCTCGACAACACCCAATTGATCCGCGAACGCGTGCAACCCCACGTCGAAGCGCTGCTGTGGGCCGAGCACCTGGTGTTCGTCTATCCCACCTGGTTCCACGGACCGCCCTCGATGCTCAAGGGCTGGCTGGAGCGGGTGTGGCTGCCCGGCGTGGCCTTCCTGCCGGCCGAGCGCAAGGGCCAGGCCGCGCGCTCGGGCATGCGCCACATCCAGCGGCTCACGGTGGTCACCACGGGCGGCTCGCCGCGCTGGTTCGTGATGGCCATCGGCGACCCCGGGCGGCGGCTGTTCACGCGCGCGCTGCGCGCCCTGTTCGCCTGGCGCTGCAAGGTGACCTGGCTGCAGCTGCACGACATGAACGCCGTGACCGCGCTCGACCGCACGCGCTTCATCGAGCGCGTGGCGCGCAAGCTGCAAACGCTGTGACCACGACCCCAACGATCCGGGAGAAAACACCATGAGCCTCGAACGCACGCTCACCGTCCGCGTGACGCGCATCGCGCGCCAGACGCCCGAAATCCTGGCCTTCGAACTGGCCCATCCCTGGGGCCGCGCGCTGCCCGGCTACGAGGCCGGCGCGCACATCGACGTGCACATGCCCGGCGGCTTCTCGCGCCAGTACTCGCTGGCGCGCGCGCCCTCGGCGGGCGCCGTCTCGTCCTACCTGATCGGCGTGAAGCGCGAGGCCGCGAGCCGCGGCGGCTCGGCCTCGATGCACGAGCGCGTGCGCGAGGGCGACCTGCTGCCGATCAGCACGCCGCGCAACACCTTCCCGCTGCAGGCGCGGGCGCGCCATCACCTGCTGCTGGCCGGCGGCATCGGCATGACGCCGCTGCTGGCGATGGCGCAGGCACTGGCCGCGCGCGGCGAGGGCTTCACGCTGTGCGTGTTCGCGCGCGCCGAGGAGCACCTGGCCTTCGCCGAGGCGCTGCGCGATCCGGCGCTGGCACCGCACGTGCGGCTGCACCTCGACCAGGGCGACGCCTCGCAGCGCATCGACCTGCGCGCGCTGCTGGCCGCGCATGCCGGTGCCGCCCATCTCTATGTCTGCGGCCCCGGCGGCTTCATGCAGGCGGTGCGCGACGCGGCCGCCGCCGCGCGGTGGCCCGAGGACGCGATCCACGCCGAGTACTTCGCCGCGCCCACCGATGCCGCCGCCACCGCGGGCCAGCCCTTCGTGCTGCGGCTCGCGCAGCGCGGCATCGTGGTGCCGGTGGCGGCCGACCAGACCGCCGTCGACGCACTGCACGAGGTCGGCATCGACATCCCGGTGTCCTGCGAGCAGGGCCTGTGCGGCACCTGCGTGGTCGGCGCCGAAGGCGAGGGCGCCGAGCACCGCGACTTCTGCCTCACGGGCAGCGAGCGGCGCCACAAGGTGGCACTGTGCTGTTCGCGCGCCAAGGGGGCCGAGCTGGTGGTGCAGCTCTGAGACCGCGCATGGCCAGGACCACCGCCGTCGACACCGCCGAGGACGCCGAGGGCCCCGCCACGCGCGGGCGCTCGCGCAAGTACGCGCAGGTGCTCGGCGTGATCAACCAGGCCGCGATCGAGGTGTTCGCGAGCGAGGGCCTGGCCGGCGCCTCGACGCAGGCGATCGCCGACAAGGCCGGGCTCTCGAAGGCGCAGCTGCACTACTACATCGACAGCAAGGAGGCGCTGTACCGGCAGATCCTGCAGGACATCCTCACCGACTGGATCGTGGTGTTCGGCTTCGACGACGAGGCCCTGGGCCCGCGCAAGGTGCTCGGCGACCTGATCCGCCGCAAGATGGCGTTCTCGTTCGAGCACCCGCTGCGCTCGCGCATCTTCACGGCCGAGATGCTGCGCGGCGCGCCGGTGCTCAACCCCCTGATGGACACGAGCAAGCAGCGCACCGACCAGGCCGCCGCCGTGATCCGCAACTGGATGGACCAGGGCCTGATGGACGAGGCCGACCCGATGCTGGTGCTGTTCCACATCTGGGCCGTGACGCAGTTCTACGCCGACCACGCGACCCAGGCCGCGTACTTCCGCAACACCGCGCAGCACGGCGACGCGCAGGACCGCGATTACCTGGTCGAACAGGTGACGGCGTTCCTGTTCAAGGGCGCGGGCGTCAGGTAGCGCGCACCGGCAGGTACATGGTGGCCTCGACCTCCACCAGCACCTCGTCGCCCGGCAGGAAGCGCGACACCTCCACCACCGTGCTGACCGGCGGCTCGCCCGGATAGAACAGGCCGCGCACGCGGTTGTAGAAGGCGTAGTGCGGCAGGTGGCGGAAGTACTGCACCAGCTTCACCACGTCCTCCATGGTGCCGCCGTGCTCGGCCGCGATCTGGCGGATGCGCTCCAGCACGAACCAGCTCTGCGCCACGATCGGCGCCTCGAACACGTCGACCGACATCTGGCCGGTGGCGTAGCCCAGGCCCTGCAGCGCGCTGCGCCCGGCCTCGGGAATGGCGTCGTAGCCGGCGACCGCGCGGCGCGTGGCCGGGTCGACGGCGACGACGCCGCTCATGTAGACGAAATCGCCGACGCGCTTGGCGGCGGCATAGTTGGCCATCGGCTTGCCCATGCTCATGCGGTGTGCTCCAGGATCCGGCCCGCGCGGATGACGCTGCGGCGGCGGCCGCGCGGGTCGATGAGTTCGTGTTCGTCGGTGGCGGCCAGCACCACCAGGTCGGCCGGACAACCCGCGGCGATGCGACCGTCCCAGGCCAGCCCGAGCGCTCGCGCCGGCGCGAGCGTGATGCTGTCGATCCAGTCGAGCGCCGGCGCGAGGTGCGCCACCTGCACGCCGAGGCCGAAGGTCTCGACGAGGTCGTAGCTGCCGTAGGGATAGAAGGCGTCCTGCACGTTGTCCGTTGCCAGGCTCGCACGCAAGCCGCGTGCCGCGGCCTCGCGGACGCGCGTGATGCCGCGCGGCACCGGCGTGCGGTCCCAGGCGCCCTGCAGGTAGAGGTTGGTGGTGGGCAACGCGACCAGGTGCAGGCCCGCGCCCGCGCACAGCGCCAGGGTTTCGTGCGCCACGGCATCGTCCTGCACCGAGAGCGAGCAGGCATGGCCGCAGACCACGCGGCCCTCGAAGCCGCGCGCACGCACCAGCTGCGCGATGGCGCGCAGGCCGCTGGCGTCGGCATCGAGGCCCTCGTCGACATGGAAGTCGAGCGACAGTCCGTGCTTGTGCGCGAGCTCGAACACGCGGTCGAGCTTGGGCAGCAGGGCCTCGTTGCGGTAGACGAAGGCGCCGAGCGCGCCGCCCGCGCGCGCCACCTCGCGCGCGATGCGCTCGCCGGCCTCGGCATCGGCGAACAGGTCGAGCGGCGTGAGCGAGACGAACTGCAGCTCGACGCGGCCGCGCCAGGCCTCGCGCAGCGATTCGAACACCGCGAGCGAGACCGGCGCCTCGGGCTGCACCCAGTCGAGGTGGGTGCGCAGCGCGCGCGTGCCGCTGCGCCAGGCGTCCTCGAGCGCGCGCTCCATGCGCGGGCGCAGCGAGTCGGCGGTCCAGCCGGCGCGGTGGCCGTTCATGCGCTCGATGGCCGCGAACAGGTTGCCCTGCGCCGCGCCCACTTCCTGCACGGTGTAGTTCTTGTCGATGTGCGCATGCGCGTCGACGCAGGCGCTCAGCACGATGCCGCACGCCACCTCTTGCTGCGCGCTCGGCGCGACCGAGGCCACGCGATCGCCGTCCAGCACCAGGTCGAACAGCTCGGCCTCCGACGCGAAGCCGCGCAGCGGCTTCGGGATGCGCAGCGCCTCGAGCTTCACTGCGCCTCGCGCCACGCGCGCAGCCAGCCCAGCCCGGCCGAGGTGCCGCCGGGTTCGCTGCCGCGCCGCGGCCGGTATTCGCAGCCGACCCAGCCCTGCCAGCCGGTCTGCGCCGACACCTCGTCGATCACCTGGAACAGGTAGGGATAGTTCTGCTCGCCGATGTCGGGCTCGTGGCGCTCGGGCACGCCGGCGATCTGGATGTGGCCGACGCGGCCGGTGGGCAGGTACTGGCGCAGCTTCATCGCGACGTCGCCCTCGACGATCTGGCAGTGGTAGAGGTCCATCTGCACCTTGAGGTTCGGCGCGCCGATGCTCTCGACGATGGCGTGCGCATGGTCCTGGCGGTTGAGGAAGAAGCGCGGGATGTCGCGCGTGTTGATCGGCTCGATCAGCACGTCGCGCCCGGCCTTGGCGGCCTCCTCGGCGGCCCAGCGCAGGTTGTCGACGTACACCTGCTGCACGGCATCGGCCGTGAGGCCCTCGGGCACCAGCCCGGCCATGACGTGGATGCGAGGGCAGTCGAGCGCGACCGCGTAGTCGATGGTTTTTGCAATGCCTTCGCGGAACTCGGCATCGCGCCCCGGCAGGCAGGCCAGGCCGCGTTCGCCGCCCTCCCAATTGCCGGGCGGGCCATTGAAGAGCACCTGTTGCAGGCCGTTGTGCCGGAGGCGCGCGACGATGTCCTCCTTGGAGAAGGCATAGGGAAACAGGTACTCGACGGCCTCGAAGCCGTCCTTCGCGGCGGCATCGAAGCGATCGAGGAAATCCAGCTCGGGATAGAGCATCGAGAGGTTGGCGGCGAAGCGTGGCATGGCGTTGTCTCTTTGAAGTTCTGGCGATTGTGGTCTCGAACGAACTTACCAGCGCGCGCCGAAAGTCGCGCGCAGTTCGGCGATCTGTTCGGGCGACAGCGGTGCGGGTGGCGTGGCATGGTCGCGCGTCATGAGGTGGAGCCTGGCGGTCTCCTCGAGTTCCTCGAGCACGGCCATCGCGGCGGCGGGGGTGTCGTGCCATACGTTGGGGCCGAGGCGGTCGAGCATCACGGCGCGGATCGGCACGCCGGCCGTGCCACGCTGCGCGATGGCCTGCGCGACCTCGGCCGCCGCTTCGGGTGCACCCGGGCGGTGGTAGTGGATGCGCGGCACGTGGCCGACCTTCATCACGAAGTAGGGCGTGAGGGCGGGCAGCAGTTCGTCGCTGGTTCCGCTCAAGGTGAGCGCGACGCAGTGGGAGCTGTGGGTGTGGATCACGCAGGCGGTGTCGGCATCGAATGCTCGCGCTGCTTCGTAGATGCGCATGTGCAGTGCGATGGTCTTGCTGGCACGGTCACCGCTGGTCTGTTGCCCCTGTGCATCGAGCCTCGCGAGCCGCGCGGGGTCGAGGAAACCCAGGCAGGCATCGGTGGGGGTGATGAGGAAGCCACCGTCTTCCAGGCGCACGCTGATGTTGCCGGCCGTGGCGTGGACGTAGCCTCGGTCGAACAGGCTTTTTGCCGTGCGGCAGATCTCTTCTCTTGCTTCTGTTTCAGTCATGGTTTTTTTGGCTTGTTCGGGGCGCGTGCACAGGAAGCGCTGCAGTGATGCCGGCCGATCAGGCGCTGCGCATCTGGCGTGTGTCGATGGGGTACTCCCCGCAGCGAAATAAAGGAGGAGCCGAAGGCGGGGGACATTCGCGGAGGGGAGTACCCCATCGGCGCACGCCCGCCCCGACCTGTCAACACCCCAAGGCATCACCCCAACACCGCAAACGCCTTGGTAAAGAAATCATCCCCCCCGAAGTTCCCCGACTTCAAGGCGATATGCACCCCGGTGTCAGGCGCTAACGAGGAACGCGCATGACACCACGGCACCCCCGGATCGATCTGCGGCCCGATCTGCATCTGCGCGATGCCGAGCGCCTGCACGCAGGCCCCGGAGGTTTCGCCGCCCGCCACCACGAGCTGGCGCACACCGTGCTCGACCAGCCCGCGCGCGATCGCGGCGATGGTGCGCTCGACCATCGCGCCGGCCTCTTCCACGCCCAGTTGGCCTTGCACCGACTTCACGGCACCGGCTTCGGCCGTGGAGTAGACGAGCACCGGCCCCTTGTCGATCAGCGGCGCGGCCCAGGCCAACGCCTCCGCCGCGACATCGACACCGGCCGCGATGCGCAGAGGATCGATGGCCAATGCCGCGCCGCCACGGCCGATGAAGTCGAGCACCTGCCGGTTGGTGGCCTGCGAGCAGCTGCCCGACACCACCGCCGTGCGGCCGCCGGCCTTCGGCAGCGCGCTGGCCTGCGAGGAGGGTGCGAGCCCGAAATTGGCCGGCAGGCCGATGGCCACGCCCGAGCCCGCGGTGACCAGCGGCAGCTTCGCGAGTGCCGGGCCCATGCGCAGCAGGTCGTCGTTCGACACCGCGTCGACGATCGCGATCGACACGCCCTCGGCCTTCAGCTGCGCGATGCGCGCTTCGATCGCTTCCGCGCCGCGCGCCACCACCGCGTGATCGATCAACCCCACCTTGCGCCCGCACTGCGCCTGCAGCACCCGCACCAGGTTCGGGTCGGTCATCGGCGTCAACGGATGGTTCTGCATGCCGCTCTCGTTGAGCAGCACCTCGCCCGCGAACAGGTAGCCCTTGAACACCGTGCGCTTGTTGTCGGGGAAGGCCGGCGTGGCGATGGTGAAGTCGCAGCCCAGCGCCTCCATCAGCGCCTCGGTCACCGGGCCGATGTTGCCCTGCGGCGTGCTGTCGAAGGTCGAGCAGTACTTGAAGTAGATCTGTTGCGCGCCCTGCGCCTGCAGCCAGCGCAGCGCCTCGAGCGACTGCGCGATGGCCTCGGCCGGCGCGATGGTGCGAGACTTGAGCGCCACCACCACCGCATCCACGTCGGCCGCCAGCGGCCCCGCGGGCACGCCGATCGCCTGCACCACGCGCATGCCCGCGCGCACCAGGTTGTTGGCGAGATCGGTGGCGCCGGTGAAATCGTCGGCGATGCAGCCGAGCAGCAGCTTCGCCATGGCTCAGCCCTTCACCGCGAGCTTCACGGCCTGCGGGTTCTCGCGCACGTAGTCGCGCAGGATCGCGTCGAAGCTGGCATCGGCCTTCAGGCCCAGCGCCTCGGCACGCGCCGCATGCACGCGGCTGGGCCAGCTCGTGACGATCTTCGCGATCGCCGCGTCGGGTTCCCAGTCGATCAGGCTCGTCGCCTCGGTGCCCGCGATGCGCTCGAGCGCCTGCGCCATCTCGCGCACGGTGGTGGTCAGCGCGGGCAGGTTGACCGCCGTGCGCGCGCCCCACTCGGCGCCGCTGGCCGTGGCCGCGCGCACGATGCCCGCGATGGTGTTGCCGGGCGAGGCGAGCGCCACCGGCGTGTCGGGCGCGACCGGGCAGCGCGCGCGTTCGCCCGCGAGGGGTTCGCGCAGCATGCCGCTGAGGAAGCTCGAGGCCGCGCCGTTGGGCCGGCCCGGACGCACCGACACCGTCATCAGCCGCACGTTGCGGCCCTGCACGAAGCCCTTGCGCGTGAAGTCGGCCACCAGTTGCTCGCCGACGAACTTCTGGATGCCGTAGCTGTTCTGCGGCGTGGGCAGCGTCGTGTCCTCGATCAGGGCCGGCAGCCGCTGCTCGGGCGAATCGCCGAACACCGCGACCGAGCTCGAGAACACGAACACCGGCGCATGGCCGGCGCGGCGCGCGGCCTCGAGCAGCGCGCGCGTGGTGTCGAGGTTGCTGCGCATGCCGAGGTCGAAGTCGGCCTCGCATTCGCCGCTGACGGCGGCCGCCAGGTGGAACACGAGCTGGCTGCTGGCGATCGGCAGCGCGCCGCTTTGCGCCTGCTCGAGCAGGTCGCCCTGCAGGAACTGCACGCGCGCGTCGGCCGCGAGGTCGGCCGGCGGCGCCACGCGGTCGGCCAGCACGATGCGTTCGATGGGTTGCGGCGCGGCGCCGGCCAGTGCCAGCGGCCCCTGGGCGAGCAGCGTGCGAGCGAGGCGCGCGCCGAGGAAGCCGCAGCCGCCGGTGATGAGGATGTTCATGGTCGTCATTCTGGAGTGGATGTCGGGGCAGGCAGCGTGATGCCCGGGAAGATCTTGATCACCGCGCTGTCGTCCTCGCGCGCATGGCCCGCGGTCGAGGCCTGCATGAACATCTGGTGCGCCGTGGACGACAGCGGCAGCGGAAACTTGCTGCCGCGCGCCACGTCGAGCACCAGGCCCAGGTCCTTCACGAAGATGTCGACCGCCGACAGCGGCGTGTAGTCGCCCGCGAGCACGTGCGCCATGCGGTTCTCGAACATCCAGCTGTTGCCCGCGCTGTGGGTGATGACCTCGTAGAGCGCGGCCGGGTCCACGCCCTCGCGCAGGCCCAGCGCCATCGCCTCGGCCGCGGCCGCGATGTGCACGCCGGCCAGCAGCTGGTTGATGACCTTCACCTTGCTGCCCGCGCCCGCGCTGTCGCCGAGCCGGTAGACCTTGGCGGCCATCGCGTCGAGCACGCCCGCGGCCTTGTCGTAGGCCGCGGGCGTGCCGGCGGTCATCATCGTCATCTGGCCGCTCGCGGCCTTGGCGGCGCCGCCCGAGATCGGCGCGTCGAGGTAGAGCAGGCCGAGCTTCGCGAGCCGCGCCTCGAGCGCCACCGACCAGTTCGGGTCGACGGTCGAGCACATCACGAACAGGCTGCCGGGCTTCATCGAGGCCGCGCAGCCCGGCGTGTCGCCGTCGCCGAACAGCACCGCCTCGGTCTGCTGCGCGTTCACGACGACCGAGATCACGATGTCGCTGGCGGCGCCAAGCGCGGCCAGCGTGTCGCAGGCGGTGCCGCCGTCGCGCGCGAAGGCCTGCGCGGCCTCGCGGCGCAGGTCGAACACGTGCGGCGCATGGCCCGCGCGGCGCAGCGACTGCGCCATGCCGGCGCCCATGGCGCCGAGGCCCACGAGGCCGACGACGGGAGGGGAGGAAGTGGTCATGGAGGAAGGGGCAGGATGATTTGTCAGGTCATCATACAAATTTGAAGCGACTTTGTCTTGCCCGGAATTCCCCCGACCGACTCTCAGGAAGCCTTCTTGCGCCGCCCCTTGCCGGCCACTGCGCTCTCCTGCAGCCCCTCGACCAGCGGCCGCGCGAGCTGCGCGCCCTCCTGCTGCCAGAAGGCCGGGTCGGCCTGCTCGATGCGGCGGATCGCGTTGTCCATGTGGGTCTTGGCGGCCTCGCGCGCGCGCAGCGGATCGCCGGCCTCGATCGCCTCGACGATGCGCGCGTGTTCCTGCGCCACCTCGCGCGCGAAGTCGGCGCGGCGCGCCTCGTTGGCGCGCGTGACGCGGGTGGCGCCATGCAGGAACTGGCGCAGGTACTGCAGGGTGCCGATCAGGAACGGGTTGCGCGCGGCCTCGGCGATGGCGCGATGGAAGCGCACGTCCTCCTCGGCGCCGTTGCCGCCGACGGCCACTGCCGCATGCAGCGCCGCGATCGCGTCGCGGATGCGGCGCACGTCCTCGTCGGTGCGGCGCTCGGCCGCCAGGGCCGCCACCTCGGCCTCGAGCGCACGGCGCAGCTCGACCATCTGGATCACCGCCTCGCGCGAGGCCACGTGCGGCAGTTCGAAGCGCAGCGGCTCGACCCCGGCCGCGCGCACATACACACCGCTGCCCTGCCGCGAATCGACCAGCCCGAGCGACTTGAGCCGCGACACCGCTTCGCGCACCACCGTGCGGCTGACGCCGAACTGCTCGGCCAGCGCGGACTCGGTCGGCAGCCGGTCGCCCTCGGACAAGCGCCCGCTGCGCACCTCGGCCGCCAGCGCATCGGCCACCTGGTCGGCCAGGCGGACGGCGGGGGCGAGCGATTGGAAGCGGGCGGTCATGAATGGGCTGCGACTCTAACGCAGGCCCTTGCAACGCCTCCTAGGCGCGTCCGACCGCCGGCCGCGCGTTGAACCACAGCAGCGTCAGCGCGAACGCCAGCAGCGGCAGCATCGCGAGGTTGATCGCAGTCCAGCCCACGCCCGCGAGCAGCGCGCCCGAGCCGAAGGACATCAGCACGGCCGTGGTGCCGTTGCTGAGTTCCATCAGCGCCTGCGCGGGCCCGCGCTCGTGCTCGGCATGCGCCTCGGCCAGCAGCGTGGTGCCGGCGATCAGCATCAGGTTCCAGCCCAGGCCCAGCAGCAGCGAGCTCGCGAGGAAGTGCGCGAAGTCCTGGCCCGAGAGCGCGACCGCGGCGCTGGTCGCGAGGATCGCCGAGCCCAGCATCGCGACGCGGCGGCTGCCCCAGCGGTCGACCAGCGCGCCGGCGAAGAAAGCCGGCGCGAACATGCCGAGCACATGCCACTGGATCACCTGCGCGGCCGCGGCGGCGGAGAAGCCGCAGAAGTCCATCGCGAGCGGGGTCGCGTTCATCGCCAGCACCATGAGGCCGTGGCCGATGGCGGTCATGAGGATGGCGGCGCGCAGCATCGGCCGCGCGAGCAGCACGCGCATCTGGGCCCAGCCGCGCGCCACGGCCGGCGGCGCCGCGCCCTCGCGCAAGCGCGACATGGCGGCCACGCCGCACAGCGCCAGCACCGCGATCGCGAGGTAGGCGCCCGCGAAGGGCACGGGCAGCGCGTTGCGCGTCCAGACCGCGATGGCGGGCGCGAACACCGCCGCGCAGACACCGCCGCCGACCACCAGCGCGGCGGCGCGGCCCTTGTGGCGCGGCTCGACGGCCTCGAGCGCGGCATAGCGGTAGAAGCCGGCCGAGGCCTGGTAGCCGCCGATGCAGGCGGCGCCGAGGCAGAACACGGCAAAACTGCCGAGCCCCAGGCCCGTGGCGCAGACCAGCCCGCCCACCACGCCGAGCAGCGCGCCGCCCATCAGGCCGTGGCGGCGGCCGCGCCGCTGCATGAACATCGACAGCGGCGACACGGCCGCGAGATTGCCGAGCACCAGCAGCGCAAGCGGCAGGGTGGCCAGCGCGGGCCAGGGCGCGAGCCGCAGGCCCGCGACCGAGGTCAGCGTGATGCCGATGATCGAGCACGACCAGTAGAGCGCCTGGCCAAGGAACAGCAGCCGGATCGCGGGATTGCGCAGCAGCTGCATCGCTCAGCCCCCGGCGCCGAAGCGCTGCACGAAGGCCTGCGGGCTCACGGCGAGGTGCTTGTGGAAGCTGCGCCGCAGCGTCTCGGGATGGCCGAAGCCGCACAGCCGCGCCACGGTCGACACCGAGGTCTGCGCATGGGCCAGCAAGGCCGAGGCGGCCTCGACGCGCACCCGCTCGACGTAGTGGCCGGGCGTCATGCCGAGCTCGCGCCGGAACACGCGGCTCAGGGTGCGCGGCGGCATGCAGGCGCGCTCGGCCAGCGCCTCGAGCGAGAGGTCGCCCGCGAGCTGGCCCGGGATCCATTCGAGCAGCGACGACAGCCGCGGCGCATGCGTGGCCTCGGGCGCGAGGAAGCGGCTGAACTGCGCCTGCCCGCCGGGCCGGCGCAGGAACATCACGAGCCGGCGCGCCACCGCCAGCGCGATCGCGCGGCCGAGGTCGTGCTCGACCAGCGCCAGCGCGAGGTCGATGCCGGTGGTGACGCCGGCCGAGGTGAAGACATGGCCATCGCCCTCGCGCCCGCTCGGGTCGTAGGTATGGAGCCGGTCGGCCGCCACCTCGACCGCGGGATGACGCGTGCGCAGCGCCTCGACGCTGTCCCAGTGGGTGGTGGCGAGGCGGCCATCGAGCAAGCCGGCCCGCGCGAGGATCAGCGCGCCCGAGCAGACCGAGCCGAGCCGGCGCACGCGCGGCTCGGCGCGCTGGAGCCAGGCCAGCAGCGGCGCGTTGCGCAACTGGTCCTCGGCGCCCCAGCCGCCGGGCACGAGCACGGTGTCGAAGCGCGCCGGGTCCTGGTCCTCGCGCGCGGCCTCGGCCAGCAGCGAGAAGCCGGCCGAGCAGGCCACCGGTCCCACCGCGTCGGCCAGCAGGTGCAGCGAATAGCCGGCCGGTCGGCCCTGGCGCTGCAACTCGACATTGGCCGAGGCGAACACCTGCAGCGGACCGGTGACGTCCAGCACCTGGACATCGGGATAGATCGTGCAGGCGATGGCGCGCGGCGTTTGCATGCCGGCAGTGTCGTGCGCGCCGCGATTGGCCGCAACGACAACGACCCCACGGATCCGGCCACTTTCGGCGTGGCCGGCCCGTGTGGCGGGTCAGCCCAGCGCGTGCCGCGCGGCCTTCGCGATGCTCTGCGCGTCGACGCCGAAGAAGCCGCGCAGGGCGGCGCGCGTGTCGCTGCGCCCGAAGCCGTCGGTGCCCAGCGTGAGGTAGCGGCGGCCCGCGGGCAGGAAGGCGCGGATGCTCTCGGGCACGGCGCGCACGTAGTCGGTGGCAGCGACGATCGGCGCCTTGCCCTGGCCGAGCTGGCGCGCGACGAAGGCCTCGCCCGCCTCCTCGCCCGCGATGGCGCGCTGCTCGCAGGCCAGGCCGTCGCGCGCGAGCTCGCTCCAGCTCGTGACGCTGAACACCTCGACCTCGATGCCCTCGTCGGCCAGCAGCTGCGCGGCCTTCACCACTTCGGTGAGGATCGCGCCCGAGCCCATCAGCGTGACCTTCTTCTTCGCCTTGCCCGCTGCCGGCGCGTAGGTGCCGAAGCGGTAGCAGCCGCGCAGGATGTCGCCTTCCGCACCGGCCGGCACGTCGGGCTGCGCGTAGTTCTCGTTCATCAGCGTGACGTAATAGAACACGTCCTGCTGCTCGACCATCATCTCGCGGATGCCCGCGTCGACGATCACCGCCATCTCGCCCGCGTAGGCCGGGTCGTAGGCCTTGCAGTTGGGAATGGTCGCGGCCACGAGGTGGCTGCTGCCGTCCTGGTGCTGCAGCCCCTCACCGCCGAGCGTGGTGCGGCCCGAGGTGGCGCCGAGCAGGAAGCCGCGCGCGCGCTGGTCGGCCGCGGCCCAGATCGCGTCGCCCACGCGCTGGAAGCCGAACATCGAGTAGTAGATGTAGAACGGCAGCATCGCCAGGCCGTGCACGCTGTAGCTGGTGGCCGCGGCGGTCCAGCTCGCGATGGCGCCGGCCTCGCTGATGCCTTCCTCGAGGATCTGGCCGTCGGTGGCCTCGCGGTAGCTGAGCACCGAGCCGATGTCCTCGGGCGCGTAGCGCTGGCCCACGCTCGAATAGATGCCGACCTGCTTGAACAGGTTCGCCATGCCGAAGGTGCGCGCCTCGTCGGCCACGATCGGCACGATGCGCGGGCCCAGCGCCTTGTCCTTGAGCAGGTTGCCCAAGAGGCGCACGAAGGCCATGGTGGTGCTCATCTCCTTGCCGGCGGCCGCGACCGCGAACTGCGCGTAGTTCGCGAGGTCGGGCTTGGCCACGGGTTCGCAGGCGGTTTCGCGGCGCGGCATGGCGCCGCCGAGCGCCTCGCGGTGCTGGCGCAGGTAGCGCATCTCGGCGCTGTCCTCGGCCGGGCGGTAGAAGTCCATCGCGGCGGCCTGCGCGTCGCTCAGCGGCAGGTCGAAGCGGTCGCGGAACTCGATCAGGTCGACCTCGCCCATCTTCTTGTGCGAGTGCGTGGTCATCTTGCCCTGGGCCGCGCTGCCCATGCCGTAGCCCTTCTTGGTGTGGGCCAGGATCACGGTGGGCCGGCCCTTGTGGGCGGCCGCCGCGGCATAGGCGGCATGGATCTTCACGAGGTCGTGACCGCCGCGCTTGAGGCGGTCGATCTGCTCGTCGGTCATGCCCTCGGCCAGGCGCGCGAGCTCGGGGTTCTGGCCGAAGAAGTTGTCGCGGTTGAAGCGGCCGTCCTTGGCCGCGAAGGTCTGCATCTGGCCGTCGACGGTGGCGGCGAAGGCGCGCGCCAGCGCACCGCTGGTGTCGCGCGCGAACAGGCCGTCCCAGTCGCTGCCCCAGACCAGCTTGATCACGTTCCAGCCGGCGCCCGCGAACAGCTTCTCGAGCTCGTCGATGATGCGGCCGTTGCCGCGCACCGGGCCGTCGAGCCGCTGCAGGTTGCAGTTGACCACCCACACGAGGTTGTCGAGCTTCTCGCGCGCGGCCAGGGTCAGTGCGCTCATCGATTCGGGCTCGTCCATCTCGCCGTCGCCGAACACGCCCCAGACCTTGCGGCCTTCGCAGTTCAGGAGGTTGCGATGGCTGAGGTAGCGCATGAAGCGCGCGTGGTAGATCGAGCTGATCGGGCCGATGCCCATCGAGCCGGTGGGGAACTGCCAGAAGTCCGGCATCAGGTAGGGATGCGGGTAGCTGCACAGGCCGCGCGCGCCGCTGCCGTCGACGAAGGCCGGCGCCGTGAGTTCCTGGCGGTAGTGCGCGAGGTCGTCCTCGCTCAGACGCCCCTCGAGGTAGGCACGCGCATAGACGCCGGGCGCGCTGTGCGGCTGGAAGAACACGAGGTCGCCACCATGGGCGGCACTGCGCGCATGGAAGAAATGGTTGAAGCCGGTCTCGAACAGGTCGGCCGCGCTCGCATAGCTCGCGATGTGCCCGCCGAGCTCGCCATAGGCCTGGTTGGCCTTGGCCACCATCGCGAGCGCGTTCCAGCGCATCAGCGAGGCCAGCTTCTCCTCGACGGCGAGGTCGCCCGGGAACGGCGGCTGGTCCTCGGCCGCGATGGTGTTGACGTACGGCGTCGACAGCTCCGGCTGCCAGCCGATGCGCTGCTGGCGCGCGAGCCGTGCGAGTTCGTCGAGCATCTGGCGCGCGCGCTGCGGCCCGTGGACCTGCGCCAGCGCGAGGAAGGACTCGCGCCATTCGGCGGTCTCGGCGGGATCGGGGTCGTGCGACAGCGCTGCCTCGTCGAGCAGCAGGGCACGGATCTGGTCGGCGGAAATCGGGGCGTTCATGTCGGCACTTTAAGCCGCCACGAAAAGAATTGGCTACTGCTGCGGCCCGCAGCTTGACGGCTCGTCGGCATAAAATTCCGCCAATCCATCAGATCACGGCATTTCATGCAACTCGACGCGATCGACCTGCGCATCCTCGACGAACTGCAGCGCGACGGCGCGCTGTCGAACGTGGAACTCGCACGCCGCGTGCACCTGTCGCCCTCGCCCTGCCTCGCGCGCGTGAAGCTGCTCGAGACCGAGGGCGTGATCGACCGCTACGTGGCGCTCGCGAGCGCCAAGGCGCTGGGCCTCGGCCTCAACGTGTTCATCTCGATCAGCCTCACGACGCAGAGCAAGCAGTCGCTGGCCGACTTCGAGCAGCGCATCGCCGAGCACGACGAGGTGATGGAGTGCTACCTGATGACCGGCGACAGCGACTACCTGATCCGCATCGCGGTGGCGGACATGGCGGCGCTCGAGAAGTTCATCCTCGAGCAGCTCACGCCGATCCCGGGCATCGAGAAGATCCGCTCGAGCTTTGCGCTCAAGCAGGTGCGATACAAAACGGCGCTGCCGTTGCCGACAGCGCCGTCCTGATCTCTTCGGCGGGGCCGATTACTTCGAGAGCTTCGGCTGGATCGGGTCGGCCGTGAGGTAGCCGACGGCCGCAGCGTAGCGTTCCTTGTAGTTCGCGCGCACGTACGGATCGAGCGTGGCCTGGACCTTCGAGTGGATGCCGCCCCAGTCGCCCGGGTGCTGGAAGTTGCTCATGATGTAGGTCCAGCCGTTGATCTCGTCCACGGCATGCAGGCCGGTCGACTCGCCGCCCGCGGGGATCGACATGATGCGCGACAGCTTCTTGGTGTCGACGTTGTACGCCCACAGGAAGTTGTTGACGTGGCTGCTGCTGTCCTCGCCGATGAAGAGGGTGCGCATCTTCTCGGAGAACTTCAGGTTGTCGGGGTTGCCGATGATGTCCGGGTTCGAGGTATTGCCCAGCGCGTCGGCCGAGATGTCCTCGCCCACGATCAGCGCGCGGGTCTGGGTCGGCACCCATTCGCTGGCGATCGCGGCGCCGTCGCCGTCCTTCTGGCCGCCCGCGAGGTTGTGGGCCATCACGCCACCCGCGCTGAGCTTCTTCGGCAGCGCGATGTTGGTGGCGGCGGTCCAGCCCTTGCCGCCGCTGACCATCGAGTCCTGGATGTTCTGCAGCGCCGAGTAGGCGACCTTGTCCTTGATGTTGACGGTCGTGCCTTCCATCTTGGTGAAGGCCATGCTCGCGCCCTTGAGGTTGGCGTAGCGGTGGGTCTCGAGGAAGGCGGCGGCCTTCTCCATGCCCGGCTTCAGGCGGACCCAGTTGGCGGCGCCGTCGCAGAACATCTTGGTGTAGCTCGCGTCCGACGGGTCGGTGTAGACCACGTCCATGATGTCGCTGGCCTTGAGCGTATTGGCCAGGGCCTCGATCTCGGCACTGGTGGCGTGGCCGAGCTTGATCCACGACATCTTCGTGGCGGCGGCGGCCGGGTCGATCGAGTAGCCCGCGTCGTACTTGGCGACGTAGAGCGTGCCGGCCGACAGGTCCTTCTCCTTGTCGGCGACGAACATGAAGAAGCCGCCGTTGGTGTAGTCGTCGCCCATGATGGCGGTGCGCATGTCGGGCATGACCTGGATCAGCTCGTGCGAGATGCGGCCCATGCAGTAGTGCTTCTTCACGCTGCCGGTGCCGTCGGCATTGACGGTGATCTCGGGCAGGTGGCCATAGTGGTAGGGGTTGGCCGTGGTCTCGTCGCCGAACACGTTCTTGCTGTAGGCCTTGAACATCGTGTTGGTGGAGATGCTGGCCGCGTCGGGCTCGTACTCCTCGCTCGACAGGTGGGTGCCCCAGGGCGACAGGCTCGCGCCGCAGGTGATCCACAGGCCGTGCGCGCTCGACATGTCGACGTTGTGGTACTTCACCAGGCTGAGCTTGCCGGTGGCCTGGTCCTGGTCGAGCGTGAGCACGGCGATGGGCGAGGGCAGCGTGCCGTAGGTGCTGTTGCCGGCGAGGTCGCGCGTGGTGTATTCGAACTGGACCACGGCGAACACCGGCTTGCCCTTGACGCCGTCGACCTTGGCATTCGGCACGGTCAGCAGCGAGGTGCCATCGGGGCTGTCGGAGTAGAACTGGCGCGTGTTGGCCGGCACCGACTTGTCGAGGATGGGCTGGTTCTTGATGTCGTAGTAGCCGCCGGCCAGGACCTTGCCGCCCTTGCCGTCCGACACCAGGTCGCCGGTCAGGAAGAAGGGCTGGTAGGCAAGGCGGTACTCGGTCGAGCTGCCGTTGTCGAACGAGATCTTCAGCGTGGAACCGACCGTGGTGGTGGCCATGGCCGCGGGATCGGCCAGCGTGGGGGCGGCCATGCCGGTGAATTCGGCCGACTTGAACTGCGCGGCGGGCGCCGGTGCGGGTGCGGGCGCGGGTGCCGGAGGAATGACGGGCAGGAAGCCGCCGCCGCCTCCGCCACCGCCGCAGGCGGTCAGGAAGGCAACGCCGCCGAGCGGCAGCATCGGTGCGGCACCGAGCAGTTTGAGGGCGTGGCGGCGCGAGGCGCCGGACTGCGCCTTGGTGGAATCGGACATGGATTTCTCCCGAGTTGTCGTGGGGTGTCGAGGACGACCGTGCAGCCTCTGTTTCTCTCCGCTGCCGGTCAGCCGCGAACCTTAGTTAACTACTGTGACGACGGCATGCATCGCACATGACAAGGCCGTGACACCACGCACGCGGCCGTGACGACGGCCGCGTGTCGTCCACGCTCGGGAATCGTGCCGCGAACCGGCGAGGCCGGTCCGCGGCACGGTCGCTCAGAGGCCGATGAGACCGCCGTCGTCCTTCGTGATCACCAGCGTGGCCGAGAGCGGGCGGGCATTGCCGCCCTGCGGCCAGTGGCTGCCGAACTTGGCCGGATCGCCGATGTCGCCGGTGGGCGTGGTCTCGCCGGGATGCTGGATGTTCACGAACAGCGCGCGGCCATCGCCCGACTCGGCGATGCCGGTCAGTTCGCAGTCCTTCGGTCCCACCAGGAAACGGCGCAGGCCGTCGGTGCCCGGGGCCTTGCCCACGAAGGTGTTCTGCGTGCGCGTGGTCGTGCCGTCGGTGTTGGTGATCACCTTCGCGCCGCCGTCGCCGAGCTTGCCCGGCAGGGCCGCCAGCAGCATGCAGTTGGTGACGTCGGTGTAGGCACCGTCGTCGGTCTGCAGCCACAGCAGGCCCGGCGCGGCGTGGCTAAACCACATGCCGTCGGGGCTCGAGAAGTCGTTGTCGGCCGAGAGCTGCGACACGTTGACGTCGGCCGCGGCGGTGGAGCGCGCGCCGAACAGGTAGACGTCCCACTTGAAGCTCAGCGCCGCCGGGTCGGCGTTGTCGTCGGCGAAACGCACGATGTGGCCGTTCGGGTTGCCGATCTGGTTCGTCGTCTCGTTGTTCTTCTTGTCGTTGTAGAAGCGCGGGTTGGCACCATCGGTCGAGGCGATCGGACGCGAGCTCGCGTTGGTGTTGGTCAGCGTCACGTAGACGTCGCCGTTCTTCGGGTTCACGGCGGTCCACTCGGGACGGTCCATCTTGGTCGCGCCGGCGGAATCGGCGGCCAGGCGCGCGTTGATCAGCACGTCGGCCGCGTCGGCAAAGGCGTAGACGGTGTTGCTCGAGGTGATGCCGTTGACGCCGAGCTTGAGCTCGAGCCACTTGCCGGTGCCGTCGGCATCGAAGCGCGCCACGTAGAGGCGGCCGTCGTCCATGTACTTGTCGCCCGCGGCCATGCCGCCGCCGATGTCGGCCGCATCCCAGTTCTTCGTCGAGACGAACTTGTAGATGTACTCGTTGCGCGAGTCGTCGCCCATGTACCAGACCAGCGGCTTGCCGACCACGACCGGGCCAAGGCAGGCACCTTCGTGGCCGAAGCGGCCGAGCGCGGTGCGCTTCTTCGGCGTGCTCGAGGGGTTGAAGGGATCGATCTCGACCACCCAGCCGTAGGTGTTGTGGCCGTTGCGGTAGTCGGCGGTGGCGCTGGCGCCGAGCAGCTCGGTGTTCCAGCGGCCGTACTGGTTGTCGGCGGTGTCGGGCGTGACGGTGGCCCAGAGTTCGCGGCCGGTGCCGGAGACGCCGTAACGCGCAAAGGACGCTTTTTCCTTGTCGCTGCGCTTGGGGTTGTCGGTGGCGGCGACGCGGCGGAAGTAGCCGGCCCAGTTCTCCTCGCAGGTCAGGTAGGTGCCCCAGGGCGTGGTGCCGTTGGCGCAGTTGTTGACCGTGCCGCGGGTCTTGCTGCCGTCGGCCGAGAACTTGGTCTTCAGGTAGTCGGTCCTGGCGGCCGGGCCCGAGAAAGCCATCTCGGTCAGCGTGTGGACGCGGCGGTTGAAGCTCGAGTCCTGCTTGTAACTCCAGGCGTTGCCGTTCTTGAGGACCTCGATCACGCTGACGCCGTGCAGGTAGAACTCGCGCTTGACCTCGTCGGCCACGGTGCGCACGCCGCCGGCCACGGTCTGGCCGGTGGGATGCAGGAACAGCGGCGTGATGGCCTCGTGGTTCATCACCAGCAGGCCGCGCGTCGCGTTGACGGCATCCCACTTGTTCGAGCCGTTCATGCCGAAGAAGGTCATGCCGTCGTGGTGGTCGCCAGCGCGGCGGTCGTAGGTGGCCGGATCGTCGGTGCCGTCGTTCTTGTACGCGGCCACGCCGGCGGCCATCGGGTCGCCCAGGCGGAAGAGCACGCTGGCGGTGTAGCCGGCGGGCACGGTGACCACGTCGGCGAGGCTCTTGGCCACGGGGTTGAAGTTGAGCTTCAGCGGTGCCGGGGGCGCAGGCGGCGGGGGTGCCGGCGCGGGCGGGGGCGGGACGATGGGCAGGAACCCGCCACCGCCGCCGCCACCGCCGCAGGCCAGCAGCAGCGCGGTGCCGGCGGTGCCGACGCCCAGGCCGAACAGATGGCGGCGGCTCAGGCGCGAAGCGATCAGGTCGTTGAACGACGGGTTCTTGCTGGGATTGGTGCCGACGTCGTCGAGATCGTACGAAGGGTCGTCGCGGGTAGGTGCGGTCATGCGCGCTGTCTTTCTCGTGGGTTGGAAAAGAAACCAGCCCGCGAAGTTAGGTAGAACGAATGACAGTTCCGTGAATTGGTCAGCTTCTGTTCAGGTTCATTCGACTTGTGTTTTTGTGGTTGTCACGATGCCGCCATGCGACGGCTCCCGGCATCCAGATGCGGACGAAAAAAAGGGGGCTTCGAGCCCCCGATGAATGGACGAGGCATCGAGCCCCGCGCGGAGTCAAGGCGGCGGCAGCTGCTTCGGCCACAGCGCCCACAGGCGCAGCGACTGGTTCATGCTGGCCGCGAAGCGCCCGGCATCGGCGCCGGTGCCCGCGAAGTAGTCGGCGCGCACCGCGCCGACGATGGCGCTGCCGGTGTCCTGCGCCACCACCAGCTTCTGCAGCTGCGCGGACGGGCCCGCGGAGGCCAGCCATACCGGGGTGCCGTAGGGGATGCTCTCGCGGTCGACCGCGATCGAGCGGCCCGCGGTCAGCGGCACGCCCTGGGCGCCGCGCGGGCCGAAGGCGGCATCGACCTCGTTCAGGTCCTCCTCGCGGAAGAACACGTAGCGCGGATTGCTCCACAGGAGCTGCGACACGCGCTGCGGGTTCTGCGCCACCCAGGCCTTGGTGTCGTCGGGCCAGCGGCCGACCTTGGTCACGCCCTGCGACATCAGCCACTGCTGCACGCTGCGGTAGGGCTGCTCGTTGGTGCCGGCGAAGGCCATGCGCACCGTGCGCTGCGAGCCGTCGGCCTCGGTCAGGCGCAGCCGGCCCGAGCCCTGGATGTGCAGCATCAGCGCGTCGATGGGGTCGGCCATCCAGGCGATCTCGCGGCCGCGCAGCGCGGCCTGGGCCTCGGGCAGGGTCTCGATCTCCTGGCGCGTGTACCAGGGACGGCGCGGCACGAAGCCCGCGGGCACCTGGTAGAGCGGGATGTTGAACTGCGCGGTCGGCACGCGCGAGGCCTCGTACACCGGCTCGTAGTAGCTGGTGAGCTTGCCCTCGCTCGAGCCGGCGAGCGACTCGACGCGGTAGGGCTGCAGCCGCTGGGTCATCCACTGGCGCTGCTCGTCCAGGCTCGCGATCGCGAGCTGGCGCACCTCGCGGCACAGCGGCGCGAAGGCGGCGTTGGGCCGCGAGCAGTTCGCCACCAGCGCGATCCAGGCCTCGTGCAACGGGTCCTCGCCGAAGCCCGGCAGCTCGGCCCAGCCGACAGGCACCCAGCGGCTCTTGGGATGCGCCATCGATCCGGTGAGGGGGCCGAGGTCGCGCGGCGGCTGCACGACGGGGGGGCGGGTGGGGGTGTCGGGCACGCGCGGCCCGACGGAGCAGCCGGCCAGCGTTGCTACGATCGCGAGCCCAACCAGCCACTGGAGTCCATTTCTCATGGGTTTGATTTTGCTTGAAGCCCTCGCGGCCGGACTCCTGTTCATCGGCATCGTCTGGTGGACCATGTTCTCGGGCCGCAAGAAGGGGGAGCTGCACGAGGAGGACGAGCCCAAGGCGGGGGACGCGAAGGACCAACAAGACCCGCCGCGGCATCCGTGAATTCCTCCTGCAGTCCCGGGTCGACGCGCGCTGTCGGAGAACGGCCCATTGGCTATTACTTTGGTAGCAATCCAGCGAGCAATCACGGGCCCTGTCACGGCTTCCGGTGTTTCAGGACGGCCCCGGAAGCCGTACCATCCCAGCCGCCGCAAGGCTAAGCTGTGCCCGCTTGAACCAACCTCGAAAGGGATCGCCATGAAGAAACTCGTACTCGCCACCACCTCGCTCGCCATCGTTCTCGCGGGCTGCGCGGGCGGCGGCATGTCCGACACGCAGCGCAACACCGCCATCGGCGCGGGCGCTGGCGCCCTGGGCGGCGCCGTCATCGGCTCGGCCACCGGCGGCAACCGCGGGGCGATCGGCACCGGTGCCGTGGTCGGCGCGGCGGCCGGCGCGCTCGGCGGCTACCTGTGGTCGCAGCGCATGGAAGCGCAGAAGCGCCAGATGGAAGCCGCCACCCAAGGCACCGGCGTGGCCGTGACGCAAACCCCCAACAACGAGCTCAAGCTCGCGATCCCGAGCGACGTCTCCTTCGACGTGGGCCGCTCGAACATCAAGCCCAACTTCGCGCCGGTGCTCGACCAGTTCGCCAGCGGCCTGCGCAACAACCCGGCCGCCGAGGTGCGCATCATCGGCCACACCGACAGCACCGGCTCCGACGCCATCAACAACCCGCTGTCGGTCGACCGCGCCGCGAGCACGCGCGACTACCTGGTGGCGCGCGGCGTGAACGCGGCCATCTTCCGCATCGAGGGCCGCGGCTCGCACGAGCCGATCGCCGACAACAACAGCGACGCAGGCCGGGCGCAGAACCGCCGCGTCGAGATCTACGTCGGCGAGCGCGGACCGCGCGGCTGACGACCGGACGGGCGCCCCGGCGGCCGTCCCCCTGCAGGGAAGGCAGGCGCGCCGGACCACCGGCGCCCACATCCACGTCTTGTCCAATGGTTCATCAGAGGGAAATTTCATGAGGAAGCTCGCTGTTTCGAGCGCGGCCGCCGCCGTGCTCCTGTTCATCGCCGGTTGCGCCTCGCAATCGTCCGCGCCACCGGCCGACGCCGCCGCGCCCGCCGCCAAGACCGAAGCCCCGGCCGCCAACAGCTGGACCGCGCGGCTGGCCACGCTGAAGACCGACCTGGAGACCGCCACCAAGGGCACGGGCGTGGTGATCGAGCAGACGGCCGACAACCAGCTGCACCTCGTGATCCCGAACGAGCTGTCGTTCGACACCGGCCGCGCCAACGTGAAGCGCAACCTCGCGCAGGTGCTCGACAAGGTCGCCGACGGCCTGAAGAGCGCCACCGCCGCCAGCGTGCGCGTGATCGGCCACACCGACAACACCGGCAGCGAGGAAGGCAACGAGCGCCTCTCGGTGAGCCGCGCCGACAGCGTGCGCAACCACCTGGTGGGCCGCGGCGTGTCGACCACCGCCATCACCACCGACGGCCGCGGCTCGCGCGAGCCGGTGGCCGACAACGGCACGGTGGCCGGCCGCGCGCAGAACCGCCGCGTCGAATTGTTCGTGGCCGAGAAGGCCTGAGCGCCGGCCCGCCGGACGCATCGCCAGCCCTCCCTTCGCGGAGGGCTTTTTTTCGCGCGGCTCAGAGCCCGCGCAGCTTGTTCGCGAGCTCCACCGCCGACTTCACCTCCATCTTGTCGAACACGCGCGCGCGGTGGACCTCCACCGTGCGCACGCTGATCGCGAGCTGGTCGGCGATCAGCTTGTTGGGCAGCCCCTCGATCACCAGCCGCATCACGTCGCGCTCGCGCTCGGTCAGCTCCGCGATGCGGTCGGACAGCCCGCGGCGCGCGCGCCGCGCCTCGAGCGCGTCCTGCGACAGCAGCAGCGCCTGCTCGATGCGGTCGACCAGCGCGTTGTCCGAGAAGGGCTTCTCGCAGAAGTCGAAGGCACCGCGCTTGACCGCGTCGACCGCGGTCGGCACGTCGGCATGGCCGGTCAGGAAGATCACGGGCAGGGCCGCCAGCAGGCCGCGCTCGACCAGCCGGTCGAACAGCACCAGCCCGCTGGTGCCGGGCATGCGCACGTCGAGCAGCAGGCACAGCGGCTGCTCGGGCAGCGGGCCCTCGGCCAGGCGCTGCTCGAAGGCCTCGGCGCTGCCGTAGTGCTCGCTGGCCAGGCGGCGCGAGCGCAGCAGCCAGGCCAGCGCCTCGCGCACGCTGGCGTCGTCGTCGACGATGAAGATCAGGCCATCGATCAGCGGTTGCATATCGGTCGGGAAGGAAATCGAAGAGGAGTCGGGGGGCGGCGGCCTCAGGCCGCGGCCGGGAGGGTAAACCGGAACACGGTGCCGCGCGGCCGGTTGGGCTCGAACATCAGCGCGCCGCCGTGCTGCTCGACCACGGTGCGGCACAGGCTCAGGCCCAGCCCCATGCCGTCGGCGCGGGTGGTGAAGAAGGGCGTGAACAGGCGCGCGGCGACTTCCTCGCCGATGCCGCTGCCGAGGTCGGCCACCGAGAACTCGAGCCAGCGCCGTGCGTCCTCCGTGCCGCTGCCGCCGACCGCCACCGCGCGCGCCACGCGCAGCCGCAGCACGCGGTTGCCGATGTTGTCGGCCGTGTCCATGGCCTGCATCGCGTTGCGCGCGAGGTTCAGCAGCACCTGCTCGACCAGCGTGCGGTCGCACATCGCGGCCGGCAGCCGGTCCTCGAGCACCACCTCGATGATCACGCCGAGCTTGCGCGCCTGCAGCCGCACCAGCGGCAGCACGGCATCGATCAGCGCCTGCGGCGCCACCGCCTCGCGCGTGCGGTCGCGCCGGCGCACGAAGTCGTGCACGCTGCGGATCACCTGGCCCGCGCGGTCGGCCTGCTCGGCGATGCGGCGCACCGCCATCGCGACCTCGCCCTGTTCGCCGCGCGCGTCGGGACCGAGCATGTTGAGCGAACCGGTGGCGTAGCTGGCGATCGCGGCCAGCGGCTGGGTGAGCTCGTGGCTCAGCAGCGAGGCCATCTCGCCCACGGTGGCCAATCGCGCGCTGGCCTGCAGCCGCTCCTGGCTGGCGCGCGAGAGCTCCTCGATGCGGCGCTGCTCGCTGACGTCGATGAAGGCGCTCATCCAGCCGGTCTGCACGCGCTGCGCGTTGAGCAGCGGCGCCTCGAAGATCAGCACCGGGAAGCGGGTGCCGTCCTTGCGCATGAAGACCGACTCGAAGCCCTCGCGCGGCGGCATGCCGCCGGCCAGCCGGCGCGCCTGGCGCTGCTGGTACTCGTGCGCGAGCTCGGTCGGCCAGTAGGGCGCGTCGTTGGCCTCGCGTGCCATCAGCTCCTCGGCGCTGAAGCCCACCATCTCGCAGAAGGCCGGGTTGACGTAGGTGATGCGGCCCTGCAGGTCGCGCGCGCGCAGGCCGGTGATCACCGAGTCCTCCATCGCCTTGCGGAAGGCCAGCGAGTCGGCGAGGTCGCGCTCGGCGCGCAGGCGCCGCCGTGTGTCGCGCGCCAGCAGCACCAGCACCGACACCAGCGCGATCGAGATCGCCGTGACCAGCGCGGTCAGCACGTTCGGGAACAGGTCGGGCGCGGAGCGCCAGCCGTCCACGCGCAGCATCAGCGCGGCGCCCGGCAGGTCGATCAGCTGCTGCGAAGTGAACACGCGCGTGCCGACGCGGCGCGCGGTGCCGATGGCCACGAGACGCGTGCCGTCGGTCTCGGTGAAGGCCACCTCCTGGCCGCGCGTGAGCGTGGGGCCGACCAGCTCGGCCAGTGTGTCGCGCAGCGAGTAGCTGGCCACCAGGAAGCCGCCGCCGGCGTCCATCGGCACGCACAGCTCCATCACCTCCATGCCGCCACCGCCACCCAGCGGCACGTAGTGGCTCGGCGAGTAGGCCGGCGTGCCGAGCTTGCGCGCGGCGGCGCAGGCCAGCGAGACGTCGGACTGCTCGGCGGTGCGGGTCGCGGGATCGAGCACATGCAGCCGGTAGGGCGTGTCGACCGCGTCGAGCGTGCGCAGCCGCGCGTCGCGCCATTCGAGCCGCAGCCATTCGCGGTGCTCGCGCAGCAGCGCGGCCGCGGCCTCGGGCCAGTGCGAGCGGTCGGGGCCGGGCGCCTGCGTGGCGCGCAGGCTCTGGGCATTGCGCTGCATGCCGCTGCGCAGGTCGGTCACGGCGTCGGCGGTGTCGCGGTCGAGCGCGGCCTGCACCTGCTCGACCTCGTGCTTGCCCGCGAGCCAGACCACGGTGACCAGCAGCGCCAGCACCAGGATCGCGAGCAGCAGCCAGAGGAACCAGCGCTGCCACAGCGAGCGCAGCCGCGCGAGGCCGGTCACGACGCGGCGATAGGGCGGCACCGGCATCGGCGGTGGCGCGAAGCCGGGCTCCGGCGCGCCGGGCACCGCGAGATCGGCCGCATCCACCGCCATCGCGCCCGGCCCTACAGGATGCGGTGCGACAACGCGGGCAGCTGCGTGCGCGCGCGCTCGACCTGCGCGGTGTCGATGTCGAACAGCACCACGCCCTCCTCGCTCGCCTGCTGCGCGACCACCGTGCCCCAGGGATCGACGATCAGCGACTGGCCCCAGGTGCGGCGGCCGTTCTCGTGCGTGCCGCCCTGCGCGGGCGCGACCACCCAGGCCAGGTTCTCGATGGCGCGCGCGCGCAGCAGCACCTCCCAGTGCGTGGCGCCCGTGGTGTGGGTGAAGGCGCTGGGTACCAGCAGCAGGTCGGCGCCCTGGCGCGAGAGCGCGCGGTAGAGCTCGGGAAAGCGCAGGTCGTAGCACACGCTCAGGCCGATGCGCCAGGCATGGCCATCGCGCGAGGGCAGCTCGAACAGCACCGGCTCGGCACCCGGCGCGATCACGCGGCGCTCGTCGAAGCGCTCGCGGCCGTTGTCGAAGAAGAACAGGTGGATCTTGTCGTAGCGCGCCACGCACTTGCCCTCGGGCGAGAAGGCCAGCGAGCTGTTGAAGACGTGGTCGGCATCGGTGCTCTCGATCGGCAGCGTGCCGCCGACGATCCACAGGCCGAACTCGCGCGCCGCGTCGGCCAGGAAGCCCTGCACCGTGCCCGCGCCGGCGGTCTCGCGCAAGGCCAGCTTGTCGGTGTCGCGCGCGCCCATCATGCAGAAGTACTCGGGCAGCACCGCGAGCTCGGCGCCCTCGGCGGCGGCGCGCGCGAGCAGGTCGTGCGCGCGTGCGAGGTTGGCTTCGCGGGCGATGGCCGACACCATCTGGATCGCTGCGACTCTCATTGCGTGGTCTCCGGTCTCTTGCTCTCGCCCGCGGCCGGCAGCCCCGGGATGCCCGGCAGGCTGGGGATGGCCGGCAGGTGCGGCAGATTGTTGGAAATATTGGGCAGCAGCGGGCGCGCCACCTTCGCTATTTTGGGGTCGGCCCAGGTGCCCTCGATCTGGAACTCCTGGGTGGCCGCGCTCGACAGCGGCTTGCTCAGCACCCACTGCGCGAGGAAGGTGCCGAGGCCGATGGCCGGATTGATCGCGGTCGCCACCAGCGCGGCGGTGCCGGCGTTGATCTCGGGCACCACCACCACGCGCAGGTTCTGCGTCTCGTGGACGATGTCGGCCGAGCCGTCCATCAGCGCGGCGGCATTCACGCCCTTCATCTGCAGGTTGTTGGTGCTCGCGGTGCCGTTCGCGATCTTGGCGTCGCCGCGGATGAAGTCGAAGGCGAAGCCCTGGCTGAACACGTCGCGGAAGTCGAGCGTGAGCCGGCGCGGCAGCGCCTGCAGGCTCAGCACGCCGAGCAGCTTGGCCAGGCCCGGGTCGGCCTTGAGGAACTGGCCCGACTCGACGTTCACGCCGAGCTGGCCGCCCAGGCTCGGGTAGTCGATGGAGAACGGCGAGCCGCGCCAGTCGACGTTGCCCTCGAGCCGGCCGCTGCCGCGGCGCAGCACGCCGGGCATGCCGAAGCGCCCGAGCAGGATGCCGGCATCGTTGATGTCGAGGCGGAAGGTCATGGCGGTGCGGCGCTGCTCGGCGCGGCCGCCGCCGCCCGAGCCCGGGATCGCGGCCCAGGTGCCCTTGGCCACGAAGTTGGCCTCGGGCATGGTGAAGCTCAGCCGGTTGAGCAGCCATTCGCGGCCCACGCCGCCGCGGTTGACCGCGTCGATCTCGGCGCGGCCCAGGCGCTTGCCGAGCAGCTCGAAGTCGTCGACCACGATGTCGAGCGCGGGCAGGGTGCCGGGCTGCTCGTCGAGCAGGGCCTCGACCTGGGGCGCCTCGCTCGGCGCGATCTTCAGCCGCGCCAGCCGCGCATAGAGCCGGCCGGCCTGGGTGTGGCGGTACTCGGCATAGCCGCTGAGCTCGGTGGCGTCGATGTTGGCGCGCCACAGCGCGCCGTCGCGCGTGCCGCCGAGCACCACCTCGTGCAGGGTGCGGCCCGCCACGCTGAGCTGCTGCGCGCGCACCGCGATGCGCGTGGGCAGGTAGGGCGAGGCCTCGTCGCCGGCCGCGGCCTGCACCTCGGCATTGCTCGCGCCGGTGGCCTCGCCGAAGGCCGCCTGCCAGGCCACCATGTCGAGCCGCGCGAGGTTGATGTTGGCGAGCACGCCGCGCTCGGGCACGCTCGCGGTCTCGCCGGCCGCGAGGCCGACCGCGATGGCGCCGCGCAGCACGCGCGGCTCGCTGCCCGAGATGTCGCGCACGTACTGCACCGAGCCGACGCGGCCGATCTCCAGGCCGATCTGGTCCTGCGTGGCGACGCTGGCCGCGGCCGCGCTGCCCGCCGTGCCGGCGCGCGCCTCGCGCTGCACGATCTTCTTCTCGATGCGCAGCGGCATCTGCTCCTCGGCGCTCTTGGCGAGCGGCGCCGGCAGCTGCAGCGCCAGGCCCTGCAGGCTGCTGGCCACCGAGAACTCGGAGACGCCCTCGCGCATCGAGAAGCTCGCGCTGTAGGGCGCGCCGCCGGTGGCCTTCTTCGCCAGCCGCGCGAGCCAGTCGACCTCGCGCGCGGCGCGCATGCCCTCGGCGCTGACGCTGCCCTGCGCGCGGATGGCGAGCTCGTGGCTCGCGGCCGGACCGGTGTAGCGGCCGCGGCCGTCGATGCGCACGTCGCCGCCGAGCAGCCGGGCCTGCACGCCGGCCAGCGCGAAGCCGGTCTCGGTGAAGTTCAGCGTGCCCTTGGCCTGGGTCAGCAGCGGCGCCTCGGGCACCGGCTGCACCTCGTTGTTGTCGCCGAAGGCCACGCTGGCCTGCACCTTCGCCTTGTCCATGGCCTCGAGCGGCAACTCGAGGTGCAGCTTGTAGTCGGCCACGCCGTTGGCGCGCACGCCGCGCAGGAACTCGCCGGCATCGCCGGCCAGCGGCGCGCCCACGCGCAGCAGCTCGCCCAGCGGCCCGCGCGCCTGCGCGTCGACCTTGAGCAGCGCGGCGTGGTGCGACATGTCGGGGATCTGGGCCTCGGCCTTCGACACCTCGATGGCGGTGGCGCCCGCGAGCCGGCCGCGCGCGTTGCGCACCTGCATGCCGGCGCGCTCGAAGATCAGCTCGCCCGACAGGCCGGTGATCGCGGGCCACTGGGCCACGCCGGGCGCGGCGGGCGAGGCGACGGTCGGCGGATTGGGCGCGGCGGCGACGCGGGAGGCCGCGGTGCCGCGTGCGGGCGCCGGCGCGGCGGGAACGGGCGTGGCCGCGGGCACGTGCGGCGGCGCGTAGGCGTAGTGCACATCCTGCACCTTGGCCGCGATGCGGAACTCGCCGAGCCGCGGGTCCATGAAGGGCATGTCGTGCAGGTCGCCGCGCACGCGGAAGTCGACGCTGCTCGCGACGCCCTTGGTGACCGCGTCGCGCACGTAGTCGCGCGTGTGCTGCGGGATGTCGAGCGGCAGGTAGCGGTAGACCCGCGTGCCGTCGGCCCGGGTCAGCTTGCCGCGCAGGTCGAGCACGCCGGGAAAGCGCGCCTTGCTGCTCGAGGTGGCCGGGTCGCTGGTGCGCCAGCTGGCCTCGGCATCGCCCTCGGCATCGACGTTGGCGAAGCGCAGCTTCGATACCTGCAGCTGCGTGTTGCCGTTGTCGATCTTCCACTGCAGCTGGGCCGAGAGCCGGTCGACCGGGATCGCGGGCTCCTCGAACACGCCGGGGAATTCGAGCCCGCCCTGCGCGATCGCGAGCGTGGCGCTGCCGCCCGTGTGGCTGGCGTCGAAGTCGAGCGTGGCACCGCTGAGGCCCGGGGTGCCGGGGTGCACGCGCGGCGGGGCGGCCGCGGTCGCGCTGCTCGCCGAGGATGCCGGAGCGGGCGGCTTGGCCGCGGGCGTGGCGGGCGCGGCAGCGGGGGTCTCGGCCGGCGCCGCACCTGGCTGCGAGGCGATGCGCAGCCCGCTGATCCGGCCCTTGGCCTGGTAGCGGTCGGGCGCGCCCAGCGAGCCCTGCCAGTTCAGGTCGATGCGCTCGACCAGCCCGCGCGGGCCGTAGGCATCGAGCACGCGGTGGGTGGCGTCTCCGAGCGGCAGCCGGTCGGCGATGAGCGCCAGCGCCGCAAGGTCGAGGCGGTCGGCGCGCAAGGCGCCGTGCTCGGGCGTGCGGCCCTTGGCGGGCGTGTGCTGCAGCCAGAGGTTGCCGCCGGGCCAGCGCAGGCCGTCGGCGGTGTCGAACTGCAGCGCGGTGGTCGAGAACTCCATCGTGTCGACCGTGAGCCGGCCCGCGAGCCGGCCCGTGACCGCGCGCAGCACCAGCGGCTGCAGTCCCTGGCCGAGCGAGGCATCGACGCGGTCGAGCCCGAGGTCGGCGGCCGCGCCCACGATCTGGCCGTCGTCCACGTCGGCCCACAGCCGCAGCGCGCCGTTGCCCTCGCGGATGCGCGCGTCGATCGACACATAGCGCCCGAGCCGGGTCACGTCGATGTAGGGCAGGTCGGCGTAGATCTGGCCGTCCCAGGTCTGCCAGCGGCCGGTGCGCACCGACAGCAGCGGCTGGCGGAACTCGCCGCGCAGCGTGAACCGATCGCCCCAGCCGGCCGGCGGCGTGGCATCGAGCCGCAGGCCATGGCGGCGGCCGCCGTTGCGCGCCACGAAGCGCACGTCGGTCAGCATCAGCGGCTCGGCCTGGCGCTGCTCGTCGGTCCAGCGCACCGTGCCGCCTTCGATCACCAGTTCGCGCTGCGCGAAAAACCAGTCGGCGGCGCGGGTTTCTCCGGTCGTATCGGTCGACATGTGCAGGCCCGCGACATGGAGTTTTCCCTGAGTGTCGCGGCGCACGTCGAGCGCCGGGCCCTCGATGTAGAGCTGCTCGAAATTGAAGCGCCACAGCGAGCGCGGAGAGACGCTGGCCACCACGCGCACGAGGCGCAGCGCCTCGCGCTGCTGCGCGTCCTGCAGCACCACGTCGCGCAGCTCGAAGGCGGGGAACAGGCTGCCCGAGCGGGCCGTGATCGAACCGATGCGCACCGGCACCCCGATCGCCTTGCTGGCCTGCGCCTCCAGCGCACCACGGTAATCGCCGATTCGCGGCACAATCCACGCGTGCAGGACCACGACTGCCAGGGCCAGGAGAAGCCACGCAGCCACGAGAAGACCCAGGAGCCAGCGCGCCGTCACAGCGGTGATCTTGAGCAGACGTGAAGGGGAAGACACCGTGTCGTTCATTGAGGATCGCGCTGTGCCGGGAATTATGACCGCCACCATCGGGACGGGTTCCGCCGCAACCAGCACCAGTTTGAATCAGTTGTCAGCTACAGCATCGACGAACCCCGACGCGGACAAGCCCGCCTTGTCCTCCTATTCGCGCTTCGTGCAGCGCCTGCGCCGCCGCTATGCGGGCGAACTCGCGCTGCTGCCCGAGGGCGAACCGCGCCGCGCATCGATGACGCAGGCCTACGAGGCACTGCGCGCGCGCGGCGACGGCGTGGGCGATGCCCTGCGCATCGTGCGGCAGCTGGTGATGGAACGCCTTGTCACACTCGACTGCGACCGCCAGGCGCCGCTGGCCGTGGTGACCACCGCGGTCACCGAGCTCGCCGAGTTCGCGCTCGACACCGCCTGCCGCGAGGCCTGCGCCGAGCTCGACGCCGCGCATGGCGCGCCGCAGGGCGCCGACGGCCAGCGCTCGCAGCTGTGGATCGTGGGCATGGGCAAGCTCGGCGCGCGCGAGCTCAACGTGTCGAGCGACATCGACCTCATCTACCTCTACGACCAGGACGGCGACACCGCCGGCGACCCCCAGGGCCGCGGCAAGCTCGCGAACCAGGAGTACTTCGCGCGCGCCGTGAAGCGCATCTACGCACTGGTGGGCGACACCACCGAGCACGGCTTCGTGTTCCGCGTCGACCTGGCGCTGCGGCCCAACGGCAACTCGGGGCCGCCCGTGGTCTCGCTCGATGCGCTGGAGGAGTATTTCCAGGTGCAGGGCCGCGAATGGGAGCGCTTCGCCTGGATGAAGAGCCGCGTGGTCGCGCCCACCGAGGTGGTCGCGCAAGGCCAGGCCCAGGGCCTGCGCGGCGCGGTGCTGCCCTTCGTGTTCCGCCGCTACCTCGACTACAGCGTGTTCGATTCGCTGCGCGTGCTGCACCGCCAGATCCGCGAGCAGTCGGCGCGCCGCAGCGCGGGCCGGCCCGAGCGCGCGAACGACGTCAAGCTGTCGCGCGGCGGCATCCGCGAGATCGAATTCACCGTGCAGCTGCTGCAGGTGGTGCGCGGCGGCCAGTTCCCCGAGCTGCGCACCCGGCCCACGCTCGATGCGCTGCAGCGGCTCGCGCGCGCCGGCCTGATGCCGCAGGAAACCGCCGACACGCTGGCCGCGGCCTACGAGTTCCTGCGCCGGGTCGAGCACCGCATCCAGTACCTCGACGACCAGCAGACCCATGCGCTGCCCGTGGCCGACGAGGACCTGCGCTGGATCGCGCAGACCCTCGGCTATGCCGACTGCTGCCCGTTCCTGGCCCAGCTCGACGCCCACCGCGAGTTCGTCGCGCAGGAGTTCGACAAGCTGCTGGGCGGCGACAAGCCCTGCAACGGCAAGTGCAACGGCGCGCGCAAGGCGGCCGCGCCGGCCGAGCTCTCGGACCTGCTCGACGAGCTGCCGCCGGCCTTCGCCGAACGCATCAAGGACTGGTGCGAAACGCCGCGCATGATGGCGCTGCGCGATGAAACGCGCGCGCGGCTGCGTCAGCTGGTGCAGCGCACCGGCCAGTGGCTGCGCGAACCCGACGGCGACGACCAGGGCCAGACCGCGCACCATGTCGATGCCGCGCTGCGCTGGGCCGACTGGATCGAGCCGCTGCTGCGCCGCGAGAGCTACCTCGCGCTGCTGGTCGAGCGGCCCGCGGTGCAGGAACGCCTGCTGCGGCTGCTGGGCTCGGCGCGCTGGCCGGCGCGCTACCTGATGCAGCACCCGGGCGTGATCGACGAGCTGGCCAGCGATGAGATGCTGTCGGGCCGCTTCGTGGCCGCCGAGTTCGAGCGCGAGCTCGAGGCGCGCCATGCCTCGCTGAGCCGCACCGGCGAGGCCGACGAGGAGCGCCTCTTGAACCTGCTGCGCCACGCGCACCATGCCGAGGTGTTCCGCACCCTGGCGCGCGACGTGGACGGCCGCATCAGCGTCGAGCAGGTGGCCGACGACCTGAGTGCGCTGGCCGACACCACCTTGCGCGTGACCGCCCGCTGGTGCTGGCCGCATGTGCGCAACCGGCACCGCGAGGTGGCGCAGTTCGCGATCATCGGCTACGGCAAGCTGGGCGGCAAAGAGCTCGGCTACGGCAGCGACCTCGACATCGTGTTCGTCTACGACGACGACGACGAGCGCGCCGGCGAGGTCTACGCGGCCTACGTGCGCAAGCTCATCAACTGGCTCACGGTGAAGACGCGCGAGGGCGACCTGTTCGAGATCGACACCGCGCTGCGGCCCAACGGCAACTCGGGCCTCTTGACCACCAGCTTCGAGGCCTACGAGAAGTACCAGCTCGGCCGCGGCAGCAACACCGCCTGGACCTGGGAACACCAGGCCATGACGCGCGCGCGCTTCGTGCTCGGCAGCGAGGACCATGGCGCCGAACTTGGCGCGCGCTTCGACCAGGTGCGCGAGGCCGTGCTGGTGGCGCCGCGCGACCGCGAGGCGCTGAAGGCCGAGATCATCGCGATGCGCGACAAGCTGCGCGGCGCGCGGCCCGTGAAGGCCGACCGTTTCGACGTCAAGCACAGCCCTGGCGGCATGGTCGATGCCGAGTTCGCGGTGCAGTTCCTGGTGCTGTCGGCCTCGGGCGAGCATCCCGAACTGATCCCCAACCTCGGCAACATCGCGCTGCTGATCCGCGCCGAAGACGCCGGCCTGCTGCCTCCGGGCGTGGGCCGCAACGCGGCCGCGGCCTACCGCGAGCTGCGGCGCGTGCAGCACCGCGCACGCCTCAACGAAGAACCCACGCAGGTGACGCCGCCCGCGCTGGCCACGCAGCGCGAGGCGATGCTGGCGCTGTGGAGGGCCGTGTTTGGTTGAGGCGCGCGGCGCCCGCCGACCCAGCGCGGCCGGCGCCGCCTGTGCGGTGGCTGTCGCCATCGTGCTCGCGGGCTGCGCGAGCGGCCCGCGCGGCGGCGGTGGCCGCGACGGTCCGGGTACCAGCCCGCCGTCCAACCTCGAACGCGTGCCCGACGCCGAGCCCCGCATCGAGCCCATCCGCGGCAGCGGCGGCACCAGCAAGCCCTACACCGTGCTCGGCCGCGGCTACACGCCGATCACCGACGACCGGCCATTCCGCGAATCGGGCCTGGCCTCCTGGTACGGACGCAAGTTCCACGCGGGCTCGACGGCCAGCGGCGAGCCCTACGACATGTACGCGATGACGGCGGCCCACAAGACGCTGCCGCTGCCGAGCTACGTGCGCGTGCGCAACCCGGCCAACGGCCGCGAGGCGATCGTGCGCGTGAACGACCGCGGGCCCTTCGTCGACGGCCGCGTCATCGACCTGAGCTACACGGCCGCGCTCAAGCTCGACCTGCTGCGCGGCGTGGCGCCGGTGGAGATCGAGCGCATCACGAACGAGGACATCCGCACCGGCGCGTGGCGGCGCGGGTCGGACACGATGCTGGCGGCGGCCCCCGTGCCCCCACCCGTGCCCGCGGCGCCGGTCTACGTACCGCCACCGCCGATGCCCGCGCGCGCGGCCGCCGCGCCGGTGGCCGTGCCCTCGGCCTGGGTCTCGACGGTGGGCACCAGCGCGCCCGAAGCCTCGCCGATGCCGGTGGCGCCGCCCGCCGCGGCCGCGCCCGCCCCCGGCGTCGACGACGAGGTCGAGCCGCCGGGGCCGCGCCCGCCGATGGTGGTGAACACCTTGCCGCCACTGGCACCGGCCGCGTCCGCGCCGCCGCCGAGCGGGCCGACGCCCGCGGCGGTGGCTGCCGCCGCCGCGGCTTCGCTGGCCGGGCCCGACACGCCCTCGGCCGGCTTCTGGGTCCAGCTCGGTGCCTTCCGCGAACGCGGCGGCGCCGAGACCCTGCGCGCCCAGGCCGCGCGCGGCCTGCCCTCGCTCGCGCCGCAGCTGCGCGTGTTCAGCGAAGCCGGCACGCACCGGCTGCAGGCCGGTCCCTTCGCCTCGCGTGGCGAGGCCGGCGAGGCGGTGTCGCAGGTGCGCGAGAGCCTGCGCATCTCGCCGATGGTGGTCGAGCGGCGCTAAGGAGCGCCCGCCGCTGCACTTATTCGAGCGGCTTGACTGGCACGGGCACGTGCATTGCGACATTCATGCGGTTCCACGAATTGATCTGCGCCACCGCGACCGTGAGCTCGGCGATCTCGAGGTCGCTGAAGGCGGCCTTCAGCGCCTCGTACTCGGCATCGCGCGCATCGTGGCGATCGGCCATGCGTGTGAGCGATTCGGCCCAGGCCAGCGCGGCGCGTTCGCGCGCGTCGTAGAAGCTCATCTCGCGCCAGGTCGGGAGGCTGTTGATGCGCTGCCAGCCCTCGCCTTCCTTGCGCAGGTCGCGCACGTGCATGTCGAGGCAGTAGGCGCAGCCGTTGATCTGCGAGACGCGGGCGAACACGAGGTCGACCAGCTTCTTCTCGAGCGTGGTGTTGGCGATGGCGGTATTGACCGACAGCAGGGCCTCGAAGGCCTTGGGCACGGTCTTGAACCAGTTGAGGCGGGGAGTGGTGTTCATGGCGATGTTCTCCAGTGGTTGACGATGAAATCGGGATACACACTGAAGACGCGCCGGCCCGCCGGCCTGTGACACGAAGTCCGAAAAAAATCAGCGCGCGAAGGCCGCGGCGATGCGTGCGAGCTTGTCGGGGTTGCGCTGCGCGCGCACGCGGGAGATGCGGTCGCCGTCGAACTCGAAGGTCTGGGCCGACTCGAGCACGCCGCCGATGAAGCGCAACAGGCCCGGCTCGCCGTTGATGTCGACCAGCTCGGTGCGCACGCTGCGTTCCGGCTCGCCGCCCGCGTGGCGCCGCTGCACGGCGAAATAGAGCTGCGCGATGCGGCGCGCGCCGACCAGCCCGTGCGTGAAGGTCTGGACCTTGCCGCCGCCGTCGCCGACCAGTTCGGCTTCCTCGGTGAAGAAGGCCTCGAGCTCGCGCACGCTGCCCTTGGCCGAGGCCTCGGCGAAGCTGCGCAGCAGCCGCATCTGGGTCTCGCGCGAGACGCGGTAGCGCGGCCGCCCTTCCTGCACCTGGGTCTTGGCGCGGTGCACGAGCTGGCGGCAGGCGGCCTCGCTCTTGCCGAGCATGCGCGAGATCTCGTCGTAGTCGGTGTCGAACACCTCGCGCAACAGGAAGGCCGCGCGCGCCTCGGGCGCCAGCCGCTCGAGCACGGCCAGGAAGGCCACCGAGACGTCGTCGGCGCGCTCGAGCATCTGCTCGGGCGTGACCGGCGACTCGGTGAGCATGGGCTCGGGCATCCAGTGGCCGCTGTAGTGCTCGCGCTGCACCTTGGCCGCGCGCAGCCGGTCGATGGAAAGCCGGGTCACGACCGTGACCAGCCAGGCCTCGGTGCTGTCGAGCGCCTCGGTGGCGGTTTCGTGCCAGCGCAGCCAGGCGTCCTGCACGACCTCCTCGGCCTCGGCCACGGAACCGAGCATGCGGTAGGCGATGCCCTGCAGGCGCGGGCGGTGGCGATCGAAGGCGAGGGTGGCGGCGTCCATGAGGCCAAGACGGCTGGCGTTGCCGGTTTGTGACAGGGGCGTCCCAAAAAAAACGCCCCGGCGTGCGGGGCGATTTTCTGCGGTCCTGGCTTTACGCGCCCTGGTATTCGGGCTTGGGGCCGAGGCTGGCCGCCAGTTCCTTGCGGTAGCGGTTCAGTTCCTGGACCGTCTTGAAGCTGCGGTTCATCAGCAGGCTCAGGTTGTGCAGGATGCGCTCGCCGACCTTGGTTTCCCAGACGGCGTCGAACTTGATCTGCTTGTCGAGCCAGTGCTCGAGCCAGTCCGGATCGGGCATGCGGCTCTGGATGGTGTCGTTCGGGAACAGCGCCTTGTTCACGTGCAGGTTGGTCGGGTGCAGCGCCTGGGCGGTGCGCCGGGCGCTCGCCATCAGCACGCCGACCTTGGTGAAGGCCGAGCGGGCCTCGTCGCCGAACTTCTCGAGCGCGCGCTTCATGTAACGCAGGTAGGCGCCGCCATGGCGGGCCTCGTCCTGGCTCAGCGTGGTGTAGATGTGCTTGATGACCGGCTCGGTGTGCCACTGGGCGGCACGGCGGTACCAGTGGTTGAGGCGGATCTCGCCGCAGAAGTGCAGCATCAGGGTTTCGAGCGGGGGCGCCGGGTCGAAGTCGAAGCGCACCTCGTGCAGCTCGGCCTCGGTGGGCGCATGCTGGGGACTGAAGCGCTTCAGGTACTCCATGAGCACCAGCGAGTGCTTCTGCTCCTCGAAGAACCAGATCGACATGAAAGCGGAAAAATCGCTATCGTGGCGGTTGTCGCGCAGGAACATCTCGGTGGCCGGCAGCGCCGCCCACTCCGTGATGGCGTTCATCTTGATGGTTTGCGCCTGCTCTTCGGACAGCAGCGAAGCGTCGAACGACTGCCACGGGATGTCCTTGTCCATGTCCCAGCGGACGGATTCGAGTTGTCTGAAGAGTTCCGGATAGAGCATCTATATCTTTCTAAGGCCGCCGATTTTAAACGGCACGTTTGGCGCGTCCATGACAAGCGCGCGATGATGCGGATACGTGCGCCGTCGCGGCACGGATGCGCCCCCCCTTTGTGAACCAGGAGCCCGCCATGCGAACCCCCACCCCATTGTCGGTCCCGATGCTCCGTACGTCGGCAATGGCCCTGATGGCCGGCCTGTTGACCGCGGCAACGGCCCTCGCCCAGCAACCCGCGGCACCGGCGCCGGCCGCCGCGCCCCAGGCGGCGGGCTGTCCCGCCATACTGCAACACACCTTCCCGCGGCTGCAGGACGAAAAACCACAGTCGCTGTGCCAGTACTCGGGCAAGGTGGTGCTGGTGGTCAACACGGCCAGCTTCTGCGGCTTCACCCCGCAGTACAAGGGACTGGAGGCACTCGACGCCAAGTACCGCGCGCGCGGGCTGGTGGTGCTGGGCTTCCCGTCGAACGATTTTGCCCAGGAATCGGCCTCGAACAAGGAGATCGCCGACTTCTGCGAAAGCACTTTCGGCGTGAAATTCCCGATGTTCGGCAAGTCCTCGGTGCGCGGCTCGGACGCCAATCCGCTGTTCAAGCAACTGGCCCAGGCCTCGGGCACCACGCCCAAATGGAACTTCTACAAGTACCTGATCGGCCGCGACGGCAAGGTCGTGCAGGCCTGGTCGAGCATGACGGCGCCCGACGAGAACGCCTTCATCGCGATCATCGAGAAGCAGTTGGCGGCCAATCCGGGCTGATGCCGGCGAGTTCGCACCAGCGATGTAAATAGAAACTGATCAGTTCACACCGAGACGTATCGGTAATATTATTTACCGATGCGTCAATCAGATTGTGAACCGATCGTCACAAACGCTTACCACTGCGGTGGGAACCGTGCGGCGAGGTCCTCGCTCATAACTCGCGTGGGCAGTGAATGCCCCACGGTTTTCATGTTGCGAGGTCTTCCGGGCGCCTGCCGTCCGGTCGAAATCCCGAGGCGATTCTTCTCCTCCTCCCTCCCTCCCTCCTTCGCGTCGGGGCGCCTCGCAGCATTTTTGTCTTCCAGCCAACCCGGGGCGGTGCCATGAGGCCGCCGGCCCGGGTCGCCATCGTCGGCGCCGGCATCTCGGGACTGGCCGCGGCCCACGCGCTGCGCGACTCGGCCCGCATCACCCTCTTCGAAGCCAGCGACTACTTCGGTGGCCACGCCCACACGGCCACGGTCTCGCTGCCGATTTCGCCCGGTTCGGGCGAGCGCGTCGCGCACGGTGTCGACACCGGTTTCCTGGTCTACAACGACCGCACCTACCCCGAGCTGATCCGCCTGTTCGCCGAACTGGGCGTGGCGACCGCCGACTCGGACATGTCGTTCTCGGTCCAGGCCACGCGGCCCGGCGGCGGCCGGCTCGAATGGAGCGGCAGCAGCCTCGCGACAGTGTTCGCGCAGCGCCGCAACCTCGTCGACCCGCGCTTCCTGGGCATGCTGGCCGACCTGATGCGCTTCAACCGGCTGACGACGCGCATCGCGCTCGCCGGCACCGAAGGCGAACTGGCCCAGCCGCTGGGCGACTTCCTCGACGCCCACCGCTTCGGCCCGACCTTTCGCGACTGGTACTTCCTGCCGATGATGGCCTGCATCTGGAGCTGCCCGACCGCGCAGATGCTGGCCTTCCCGGTCGCGACCATGATCCGCTTCTGCCACAACCACGGCCTGATCCAGATCGCCAACCGGCCGCAGTGGCGCACCGTGCGCGGCGGCTCGCGCCAGTACGTCGAGAAGATCGTCGCGGGCCTGTCCGATGCGCGGCTGAACACCCCGGTGCGGCGCATCGAGCGCGATGTCGACGGCGTGCGCATCGCCACCGATGCCGGCACCGAGGCCTTCGACCATCTGGTGCTCGCCACCCATTCCGACCAGGCCCTGGCTCTCTTGGCCGAGCCCAGCGCCGCCGAGGCCGCGGTGCTCGGCGCCATCCGCTACCAGCCGAACCACGCGGTGCTGCACACCGACGCCTCGGTGCTGCCCGAGCGGCCCTCCGCCTGGGCGGCCTGGAACTACCAGCGCGCGGACGGCGCACGGGAATCGGGCGGGGTCTGCCTGCACTACCTGCTCAACAAGCTACAGCCGCTGCCCTGGTCGCAACCGGTGATCGTTTCGCTGAATCCGGTTCGCGAGATCGCGCGTAGTGAGGTCATGGCCGAATACGACTACGCCCACCCGGTACTCGATCTCGAAGCGATCGACGCCCAGTCGCGGGTGCCCGCGCTGCAGGGACAGCGCCGCACCTGGTTCGCGGGTGCCTGGATGGGCTACGGCTTCCACGAGGACGGCCTGAAGGCCGGCCTGGCCGCGGCCCGCGGCCTGCAGGCGCAGCTGGCGACCGGGAAAGACGCCCCATGACCACGGCGGGGCCGTTGCCGCTGATCGGCTTCGGCGAGGTCCGGCATGCGCGGCTGCGCCCGGCCCGCAACGCCTTCGCCTATCCCACCTTCTTCCTCATGCTGCCGATGCGCGCCCTGCGCCGCGACGGCAGCCCGGCGCTCGCGTTCAACCGCCGCGGCGCGCTGTCCTTCCACGACGTCGACCATGGCGACGGCCGCGCGCCCGGTGCCGGCGGCGCGCTGGCCTGGCTCGACGAGCTGCTGGCGTCGCACGGCATCGACGACGCCGACGGCGAGGCCTGGCTGCACTGCTATCCGCGGGTGTTCGGCTACACCTTCAAGCCGGTCAGCTTCTGGTACTGCCACGACCGCGCGGGCGCGCTGCGCGCGATCGTGGTCGAGGTCAACAACACCTTCGGCGAGCGCCACTGCTACCTGCTCGACCGGCCGGCCTACGGGCCCGAGCTGCGCGCGACCAAGGCCTTCCACGTCTCGCCGTTCTGCCGCATCGACGGCAGCTACCGCTTCCGCTTCTTCACCGACGCCGAACGCACGCGCACGCTGGTGCGCATCGACCACGACGACGCCGACGGCCCGCTGTTGCAGACCAGCGTCGGCGGCGAACTCCAGGCGCTCGACGCGGCCAGCCTGCGGCGCGCGCTCTGGCGCTACCCGGCGATGACGCTGGGCCTGATCGCGCGCATCCACTGGCAGGCCGCGCGGCTGTGGCTCAAGCGCGTGCCCTTCGTCCACAAGCCGGCCCCGCCGCTTCATTCCGTGTCGCGCGGCGAGCCGCGCCAGCCGCAGGCGAATCCATGACCCCGACGACGACCACCGCCGACTCGCCCGCCTCGGGCTTCCACCTGCCGCAGGACGCGCCGCGCGCGGCCCGCAGCGTGCTGCGCCTGCTGCAGCGCCTGGCGCACGGCTCGCTGACCGTGCGGCTGCCCGACGATTCGGTGCGCCACTTTGGCGCCGCGCCGGGCGAGGGCCCGACCGCCTCGCTCACGCTGCGCAACTGGACGGTGTGCAGCGCCGCGCTGAAATCGGGCGACATCGGTTTCGCCGAGAGCTACATCGCGGGCGACTGGACCACGCCGAACCTGGTCGAGCTGCTGCGCGTGTTCGTGGCGAACCGGCGCGCGATCGAGAACGTGTTCTACGGCAGCTGGACCGGCCGCCTGCTCTACCGCCTGCGCCACCTGCTGCTGAACCGCAACAGCAGGACCGGCAGCGCGCGCAACATCCAGGCGCACTACGACCTGGGCAATGCCTTCTACGAACTCTGGCTCGACGAGACGATGAACTACTCGTCGGCCTGGTTCGAGGGCGACCTGACGCGGCCGATGCCCGAGGCGCAGCACGCCAAGGTGCGGCGCGCGCTCGCCATGGCGGGCGTGCGGCCCGGCGACCGGGTGCTCGAGATCGGCTGCGGCTGGGGCGCGCTGGCCGAGAAGGCCGCGACCGAATTCGGCGCCGCCGTCACCGGCGTGACGCTCTCGCACGAACAGCTCGCCCACGCGCGTCGGCGCACCGAAGGCCTGCCGGTCGACCTGCGGTTGCAGGACTACCGCGACATCGGCCGGACCACCGGCGACGCGCCCTTCGACGCGATCTGCTCGATCGAGATGGTGGAAGCCGTGGGCCGCGAATACTGGCCGACCTACTTCGCGAGCGTGAGCCGGCTGCTCAAGCCGGGCGGGCGCGCCTGCATCCAGAGCATCGTGATCGACGACGCGCTGTTCGAGCGCTACGTGGACGCCACCGATTTCATCCAGCAGTACATCTTCCCGGGCGGCTGCCTGCCCTGCCCGCGCGAGTTCCGGCGCGCCGCCGAGGCCGCGGGGCTCGAAGTGATCGACGAATTCGCCTTCGGCGCCGACTACGCCGAGACCCTGCGGCGCTGGCGCGAGCGCTTCCTGGCGCAGCGCGCCCAGGTGCTGCAGCTCGGTTTCGACGAGCGCTTCATGCGGATCTGGGAGTTCTACCTGGCCTACTGCGAGGCGGCCTTCGCCGAGCGCAGCATCGACGTGGTGCAGTACACGCTGCGCAAGCCCTGAGCCGGGGCAAACGACAAAAAAGCGCCGGAAGGCGCTTTTTTCATGGGCGAAAACGGTTCAGCCGCTCAGGGCTGGGTGTCGATGAAGCTCGGCCGCTGCATCAGCTTGTCGTAGAGCTTCGCGAGATTCGCGTAGTCGGCACGCCACTCGATCTCGGGGAAGCGCAGGTTCAGCCAGCCCAGGGTGCAGCCCACCGCGATGTCCGACAGGCTCAGGTGGATGCCGCTGCAGAAGGGCTTGTCGCCCAGGCCCTTGGCCATGGCGGCCACGCCGGCCTCGACCTTGGCGCGCTGGCGGTCGATCCAGGCCTCGCTGCGCTCGCCGTCGGCGCGGCCGGACCAGGTGCGCTCCAGGCGCCACAGCACGCCGGCGTCCATCACGCCGTCGGCCAGCGCTTCCCAGGTCTTGACCTCGGCGCGCTCGCGGCTTTGCTGCGGAATCAGCTTGCCGACCGGCGACAGGGTGTCGATGTATTCGACGATCACGCGCGAGTCGAACATCGCCTCGCCGCCTTCCATGATCAGGCACGGCACCTTGCCCAGGGGGTTGGAATGGGCGATGGTCGTGTCGGGCGACCAGACGTCCTCGATCACGAACTGGTAGTCGAGCCGCTTCTCGGCCAGCACCACGCGCACCTTGCGCACATAGGGGCTGGCGGCGGATCCGATCAGTTTCATGAAGGCGCTCTCCCTCGATTTTGATAACGTTTGTTCATAATCATTTTAGGGGAACGCCAAAGCCCGGCTTTCGGTGTACCGGGTTCGTCCCCGGGCGGCCCGCCTAAAATTCGGGCATGAGCTTCTCCACCGTCTCCGCCCTTTCCCCCCTGGACGGCCGCTACGCGGCCAAACTCGCGGCCCTGCGCCCCCTGATGAGCGAGCAGGGCTACATGCACCGGCGCGTGCAGGTCGAAGTGGCGTGGTTCATCGCGCTGTCGGACTGCGGCTTCGCCGAATTCAAGCCGCTGACCGGCGGCGCCCGCAAGTACCTGATGGGCCTGGTCTCGCACTTCTCCGAGGCCGACGCGCTGGCCATCAAGGAGATCGAGAAGACCACCAACCACGACGTGAAGGCGGTCGAATACTGGATCAAGTCCAAGTTCGAGGCCCGCCCCGAGCTGCTGGCCGCGGCCGAGTTCGTGCACTTCGCCTGCACCAGCGAGGACATCAACAACACCAGCCACGCGCTGCAGATCCAGGCCTCGCGCGACACCGTGCTGCTGCCCGCGATCGACGGCCTGATCGCCAAGCTGCGCGAGATGGCGCACCAGTTCGCCGACGTGTCGATGCTCTCGCGCACCCATGGCCAGACCGCCAGCCCGACCACGGTCGGCAAGGAGATCGCCAACGTGGCGGTGCGGCTGTCGAAGGCGCGCGCGCAGATCGCCTCGGTGCAGCTGCTGGGCAAGATGAACGGCGCGGTCGGCAACTACAACGCCCACCTGGCGGCCTGGCCCGACTTCGACTGGGAAGCCTTCAGCCGCAAGGTCGTCGAAACCCCGGCGCCGCTGGGCCTGGGCCTGAGCTTCCAGCCCTACAGCATCCAGATCGAGCCCCACGACTACATGGCCGAGCTGTTCGATGCCGTGGCGCGCGCCAACACCATCCTGGTCGACTTCTCGCGCGACGTCTGGGGCTACGTGAGCCTGGGCTACTTCAAGCAGCGGCTCAAGAAGGGCGAGATCGGCTCCTCGACCATGCCGCACAAGGTCAACCCGATCGACTTCGAGAACGCCGAGGGCAACCTGGGCCTGGCCAACGCGCTGCTGCGCCACCTGAGCGAGAAGCTGCCGATCAGCCGCTGGCAGCGCGACCTGACCGACAGCACCGTGCTGCGCAACATCGGCGTGGCCTTCGGCTACGCGACCCTGGCCTATGCCAGCCTGGCCACCGGCCTGGGCAAGCTCGAGCTCAACCGCGACGCGCTCGCGGCCGACCTCGACGCCTCGTGGGAAGTGCTGGCCGAGCCGATCCAGACCGTGATGCGCCGCTTCGGCGTGCAGGGCGCCTACGAGCAGCTCAAGGAAGTGACGCGCGGCCAGACCGTGACGGCCGAGGCGCTGCATGGCCTGATCCGCTCGCTCGCGATTCCCGAAGAGGAAAAAGCCCGCCTGCTGGCCATGACGCCGGCCAGCTACGTGGGCAAGGCGGCCGAACTCGCCGGTAGAATCTGACGCCCTGTGCATCGATGCACCAACCGCTTTTCTAAGCGGTTGGTTCATTCGCTGAGGCCGCCCACGGGCGGCCGATTCGTTTCGATCGCCCATTCCGGTTTCCTTTCAAATTCCCAGCCAACGCACGCCGCATGCCGGCCGTGCGCCAGCCAGCAACACTTCCGTGCGGGACGCCTCGGCGTCCCCCTCGTCCATGCTGCGCGCTTCCCTGCGACGTCTCTGGCTCAAGATCCACCGCTGGGTCGGCCTCACGCTCGGCCCGATCCTCGCCGTCACCGCGCTGCTCGGCGCGGCGCTGGTCGTGGGCCAGCCCCTCGACCGCCAGGCCCACCCCGAGCTCTTCGTCGCGCGCACGGCCGGTGACGCCACCGCAGCACGGCTGCCGCTGGAACCGCTGCGCCAGCGCCTGCTGGCCGAGTTCGGCCCCGACACCAACCTGACCCTGCGACCGCCGCGCCAGCCCGGCGACACCTACTGGGTGCTGGTGCGCGGCCCCTGGGACGGCACGGTCTACCTCGATCCCTTCACCGGCGCCGAACAGGGCCGGCGCGGCACCCAGGAAGGTGCCTACAGCCTGATCTACAAGATCCACAACAGCCTGCTGCTCGACAAGACCGGCAAGGGCATCCTGGCCTTCGTGGCGCTGGCCTACCTGGTGCTGCTGGTGACGGGCCTGGTGCTGTGGTGGCCGACGCGCTGGCCGCCGTCGCTGCGCATCGTGCTCAACCGCGGCCTGCTGCGCGGGCTGTTCGACCTGCACCGCACGGGCGGCGCGGTGCTCGGCCTGCTGATCGCGGTGTCGGTCGCCACCGGCGCCTACATGGCCTGGCGGCCACTGGGCGATTTCATTTCCGCCGCCATGGGGCAACAGCCGGTCAAGGCGCCGACGATCGCCAAGGGCACGGCCCAGGGCCCGCGCCTACCGCTGGACGAGATCGTGGCGCGCGCGCAGCAGGTTTACCCGGGCCAGCCGATCGGCTACGTGGCGGTGCCCGGCAAGGCCGACCGGCCCGTGCGCGTTCGCTTCAAGCTGCCCGACGACCCGCATCCCAACGGCATCGGCTCGGCCTGGCTCCACCCGGTCACGGGCGAGGTGCTGGCCGCGCGCAAGTGGCAGGAGCTCGATGCCGGCAACGGCTCGGTGGCGGTGATCTTCCCGCTGCACACCGGCGAGCTCGGCGGCGTGGTCCACGAGATCGTGACCGCGCTGCTGGGCCTGGCGCTCGGCGGCCTGGGCTTCAGCGGCATCTGGCTCTGGTGGCGGCGCCGCCGCACGGCCGCGACGGCGCGCCGCGACGCGGTCGCGCGCCCCACCTCCTGAGCCCAAACGATTCGACGACGGCGCGACGACGCCGGCCTGCCCGAACGACGCGCCCCACGCCCGCCCGTTCCTTTTGCAATTTCAAAAACCGAGGAGTTCCCGTGTCTGCTTTCAAACGCACCGCCATCGCGATGGCCCTGCTTCCCCTGAGCCTGCCCGGCTTCGCCGCCGGGGGCGATGCGCCCGCGGGCGCCGACGGCAAGGCGCTCGAGGCCATCACCGTCACCGGTGACTGGCTCGGCAGCCCGACCGAGAAGAAGGTCGTCGAGCATCCGGGCGCGCGGACCATCGTCGAGCAGCGCCAGATCCGTGAGAGCGGCTCGTCCAGCGTGCGCGACGTGCTGCGCCAGATCCCCGGCGTGCAGGTGCAGGAGAGCAACGGCACCGGCGGCAGCGACATCTCGCTGAACGTCGGCGTGCGCGGCCTGACCTCGCGCCTGTCGCCGCGCTCCACCATCCTGATGGACGGCGTGCCGCTGGCCTACGCGCCCTACGGCCAGCCGCAGCTGTCGCTGGCGCCGCTGTCGCTGGGCAACATCGAGACCGTGGACGTGGTGCGCGGCGCCGGCTCGGTGCGCTTCGGACCGCAGAACGTGGGCGGCATCATCAACTTCGTGACGCGCTCGATTCCCGAGACCTTCGCCGCCGAGGCGAGCGTCGGCGTGGAGAGCGCGGGCCATGGCGGCGACACCAAGTCGACGCCCAGCGTGTTCGTCGGCGGCACCAACGACAAGGGCCTGGGCCTGGCGCTGCTGTATTCGGGCACGCACGGCGAGGGCTTCCGCCAGAGCAACGACAAGACGAACATCGACGACCTGATGCTCAAGGGCAGCTACCGCTTCTCGAAGACCGACGACATCGCGGTGTCGCTGCACCACTTCGAGGGCCAGGGCCGCATGCCCGGCGGTCTGACGACGGCACAGTACGCACTGAACCCGTTCCAGTCGGACCGTCCCTTCGACGAATTCACCGGACGGCGCACCGACGGCTCGCTGCGCTACACGCACAACGACGGCATCAACAAGTTCGAGCTGCTGACCTACTACACCGACTCGTTCCGCGGCAGCCACCTCGAGCAGGAAGGCACGGGCACCAGCGCCGGCCAGCGCCGCCTGACCGCCGCGCCGCGCGAGTACCACACCTTCGCGATCGAGCCGCGCTACTCGCGCCTGATCGACTCGGGCAGCGTGGTGCAGGAAGTCAGCGTGGGCTACCGCTACCTCAAGGAGTCCAGCTCGGAAGTGGCCACGCGCAGCAGCTACTACCGCCCGCGCCTGGGCTTCGACGCCACCACGCTGGCGCAGCCGGCCTACCAGACCAGCGCCGGCGGCACCACCGCCAACGCCTTCTACATCGACGACCGCATCGACTTCGGCAACTGGACCGTGACGCCCGGCGTGCGCTACGAGGCGATCCGCTCGCACAACGACGTGGTGGGACTCACCAGCGGCCGCATCACCAGCGTGATCGCGCCGAAGATCGACTCCAACGAATGGCTGCCGACCGTGTCGGTGATGTACCGCATGAACGAGCGCTGGTCGCTGTTCGCGAACGCCGGCGTGTCCTTCGGCCCGCAGCAGTACGCGCAGCTCGCGCAGTCCACCGACGGCCTGCATCCCGAGAAGGCGAAGACCTATGAGATCGGCACGCACTACAAGGGCGAGGCCTGGAGCTCGGAACTCACACTGTTCAACATCGACTTCGACAAGGAGCTGCAGCTCGCGCGCTCGATCACCGGCGACGTCGGCCAGTGGACCGACCTGGGCGCCACGCGCCACCGCGGCCTGGAATCGGCGCTGCGCTACGAGCTCGGCGACCTGAGCCCGGCCCTCAAGGGGCTGTCGCTGTCGGCGACCTACACCTACACCCAGGCCACGCAGAAGGCCGGCGCCTTCGCGGGCCGCGACCTGCCGTTCTACTCGCGCCAGGTGGCCACGCTGGGCGCGCGCTACGAGCGCGGCCCGTGGACCTTCAACGCCGACGTCTACGCGCAGTCGAAGCAGCGCTCGCCGGGCTCGCCCGACACCAATGCGCGCTACGTCACGCTCGAGGACAGCACCGGCCGCCTGGGCAACATCCCCGGCTACGCGGTGATGAACCTGCGCGCGGGCTACGACTTCGGCCCGACCATGCGCAACCTCAAGCTGGCCGTGGGCGTGAAGAACCTGTTCGACCGCCGCTACTTCAACCGCTCGGTGGACAACAACGGCGGCAAGTACGTGGGCCAGCCGCGCACCGTGTACCTGCAGGCCTCGGTCGCCTATTGATCGGCCGGCGGGCAGCTCCCGGGCCGGCGCCGGCCCGGGAGCGCGCGCATACACTCGCGCACCCATGGCGCTCAAATCCACCATCTTCAAGGCCAACCTCGCGGTGGCCGACATCGACCACGGCTACTACGCCGACCACGCGCTCACGCTGGCGCGCCATCCGAGCGAGACCGACGAGCGGATGATGATCCGCCTGGTCGCGCTGGCGCTCAACGCGCACCAGTTGCAGGACATCTGCAAGGGCGACGGCACGCTGGCCTTCGGCGCCGGCCTGTCGAACGTGGACGAACCCGATGTCTGGCTGCGCGACTTCACGGGCCAGACCCGGCTGTGGATCGAGGTCGGCCAGCCCGAGGACAAGCCCGTCATCAAGGCCTGCGGCAAGGCCGACCAGGTGATCGTCTACTGCTTCAACCACGCGGCCGAGATCTGGTGGCGCGGCATCGAGAACAAGCTCACGCGGCCGCAGAACCTGAGCGTCTACCGCGTACCCACGGCCGCCTCGCAGGCGCTCGCGGCGCTGGCGCAGCGCTCGATGCAGCTGCAGGCGACGATCCAGGAGAACACGCTGACGCTCGGCGACGGCGCGAACAGCGTCGACATCGAGCTGCTGCGCTGGAAATAACGCAGGGGCCTCAGGGCGGCATCATCTCGCCGCACTGCCAGCACTGCTCGAAGCCGCCCTCGATCCGCTCGCCGCAGACGCACTGCCAGCTGCGCTGCGGCCGGTGCTGCAACGCATGCAGCAGCCGCTGCGCGAGCTCGAACTGGCTTTCGTCGTCGATCCAGATCTCGGGCAGGCACTGGTCGGGCGGCAGCTGGCCGGCCGCCGCGCCCAGGTACTCGCGCTGCACCGTCGCGGCCACGCCGTCCTCGCGCAGCGCATGCACCCACAGCGTCGCGATGGCGAGGTTGGGCGCTTGCGCGAGGCGACGCATCGGGTCGGCCGCTCAGCTCGCGTCTTCGGGCCCGGTGGGCACGGCGGGGTCGTCATCGGGCCACTGCGGCGGCTCGGCCTCGCGCGCGCGCTCGGCATAGCGGTTGAAGCGCCAGGCCGAATCCTCCATGGTGATGCGGCGCCAGGTGACGCGCTTCTCGGCCGGCGTCATCGCGGGCCAGTGCTGCACCTCGTCGAAGCTGCGCCCGCAGCCCTTGCACTGGTCGTCGCCCTGGCTGGTGGAGCAGATCGCGATGCAGGGGGTGTCGGGCGTGCTCTGGTACCAGTCCAGCCAGGCGGCCCAGGCCTTGGCCGGGAAGCCGACCTCGTCGACCTCGTCCTCGTGGTGGTAGACCATGAGCGCATAGACCTCGGCCAGCGCGCGCAGCTCGGGCGCAAGCGTGACGCCATCGGGCGAGGGGCTCTTCTCGCGCCAGTGATTGATGGCGGCCTCGATGTCGGTGATGTGGATGGCGGCCATGAAACGCAGAAAGATGGCAGGGCGGGCGATCATAGTCCGCCAATGTCCCGGGACCTCCGAAGGTTATAGACGCTACCAAACTTGTAGCAATAGACCTTGCGGCGATGCAGGTTTTGAACGCCTTCCGTTTGAAAGCTTGAAACTTTCGGTTGCCAGCGCGCGAGCGCCGATGCTCTAATCGCGCCCACGAAGGGGAGTAGCTCCCGGCCGTCGCATACGCGGCGGACATCGCCAGGTCGTCAATACGAAGCACAACACTTCCGGCCTGTCGGGCATCGCGCATGTCGCCGAGCGGCCATGCGCATGCCGAGCCAGACCTTCGATTTGAACCTGTGCAGGTTTGGTCGAAGCGTCGTTGAAGTCCCCGGTGTCACCCGGTTTCATTTCCTCGCATCGATCAGCCCGCCCGGGATGAATCGAAACGCATCGATGTGCCTTGCCCGCGGCCGCCACGTACCGGCGCAGCGGACCGGGCACGAGGAACAGAGGAAACTATGGAACAGTTCATGACCCCGGAATTCTGGGTCGCCGTCGGTCAGATCATCATGATCGACATCCTTCTTGGCGGCGACAACGCCGTCGTGATCGCGCTGGCCTGCCGCAAGCTGCCGCCGGCCCAGCGCACGCAGGGCATCCTGTGGGGCACCGCCGGCGCCATCCTGCTGCGCGTGATCCTGATCTTCTTCGCGCTGACCCTGCTGGCCATTCCGTTCCTGAAGCTCGTGGGCGCGATCCTGCTGCTGTGGATCGGCGTCAAGCTGCTGGCGCCCGAGCATGACGACGCGCACGGCAACATCGCCGGCAGCGACAGGCTCTGGGGTGCCGTCAAGACCGTGATCATTGCCGACCTCGTGATGAGCGTCGACAACGTGATCGCCATCGCGGGTGCCGCCCAAGGCGCCGGCGAAGGCCACCAGATGCCGCTCGTGATCTTCGGCCTGCTCGTGAGCATCCCGATCATCGTCTGGGGCAGCCAGCTCGTGATCAAGCTGATGGACCGCTTCCCGATGATCATCACGCTCGGCGGCATGCTGCTGGGCTGGATCGCCGGCACCATGGCCGTGTCCGACCCCGCCGTGGTCAACCCCGCCGCCTGGACCTGGGTGCCGAAGCTGCCGCAGACCGATGTCGTGAAGTACGCCTCCGGCATCATCGGTGCGCTGCTCGTGCTGGCCATCGGCAAGTGGGTGGCCGCGCGCCAGGCCCGCGCCAAGGCTTCCACGCCGGCCACCGCGAGCTGAGCCCGCTGCCCGCCCCACGAAAGTCCCCTATCCATTTCGACCCGTCTCTGCCACTCTAACTACCTGAAGGAGCACCCTATGGAAAAGATCATTCTTTACGTCGACGACGCCGTCTACGCCTGCGAACAGTTCGCCGAACTGGCGCCGGATGCCGATGCGGTCGTGGCGCGTCACTGGGTGCTCGTGGCCTGCGCGCCGCGCATGACGCATCGCATCAGCAAGTGGGTGAGCCACAGCGCGCGCGAGAACTGGCGCGCGAAGTGGTTCAGCAAGCTGCAGGCGCAGCTGCTGCCGCTGCTGGAGCGCAATGGCGGGCAGGTCACGGCCGTGCTGGCCAAGGGTCCGCTGGCCGAGCTCACGCAACAGCTCAAGCGCGAGCACATGGCATCGCACGTGGTCGATGCCCGCCGTCCGAAGGTCGGCGTGGACCTCGAGCCGGTCACGCCCGAGCAGAAGCCGGCCGGCCAGCAGGGCTGGGCTTTTCCCGGTGCCGTGATGGGCATGGGCGCGCTGCTGGTGCTGGCGAACGAACTGGCGGAATAAGGGGGTCGCGGCCTTGGTGCCGCGCCATCCCGCTCAGGCGACGGCTCCTTCGGGAGCCGTTTTTTTTGGCCTTGCCAACGCCCCGTCCCACGCGGATTCGCGGGCATGTCCGTCTCGCCGCCGCCCCGGCGCTGCGGTATCCTGGGCCGCATGCGCATCCTCCTCAAATGGCTGCTCAGCGCGGTGGCGCTGCTCGCGGTGGCCTACCTCTACAGCGGCGTCCAGGTCAGCAGTTTCGGCGCGGCACTGATCGCGGCCGTGGTCATCGGCCTGCTCAACATGATCGTGCGCCCGGTGCTGGTGGTGCTCACGCTGCCGGTCACCATCGTCACGCTCGGGCTGTTCCTGTTCGTGATCAACGCGCTGATGTTCTGGGCCGCCTCCGGCCTGCTGTCGGGCTTCCACGTCAACGGCTTCCTGGCCGCGCTCGTGGGCTCGCTGCTCTACTCGGTGCTCGGCCTGCTGATCGAGAGCGCGCTCGGCGGGCTGCTGACGCGCCGCTGATCGGCCTGCCGCCGGCTCAACGCAGTGCCGGCTCCTCGGCCTGCCGCTTCACCAGCACCTCGATCTCGCGCGCGCGGGTGTCGATGATCGACGCCTCGAAGTGGTCGACCGGCACCGCGCCCGGACGGCCGCTCTGGCTCTGGCGGATCAGTTCCTGCGCCGCCTTGAAGCGGTCGCGCGCGGCCGGATAGTCGAGGATCGCCACGTTCGACTCGGCGTCCGCGCGGATCGCGTGCAGCGTGTCGCCCTGCGCGCCATAGAGATTCGCCAGCGCGCGCCAGGCGGTGGCATCGCGCGGGTTCGTCGCCACCCAGTCGCGCAGCACCGGGATCATCGGCGCCGGCTGCCGGGCCGCCACCGCGGCGTCCGCCGCCAGCAGCATCTCGGGCCGCGACTTCGCCTTGCCATCGAGCAGCGAGGCCGCCTTGGCCACGCCCGCGCCGCCCGCCGCCAGTTCGATCTCGGCCTGCAGCCAGCGCGCCTGGCGCGCGGCCGGGACATCGTCCGCCGTGCGCTCGACCAGCCGCTGCGCCAGCGCGCGCGCCGCCTTGTAATCGCGCAACTCCTTGGCCGACAGCGCCGCCGCGTAGAGCGTGCCGGCCTGCTGGGCCGGCGAGCTCCTGGCGAACTCGCCGCTGGCGGCCGCGTCGACCCACTGACGCAGCACGTCGACGCCGGGCCGCGTCAGCACGCGCGCGCGCGAGGAGACCATCGCGTGGTCCATCACGAGTACCGGTGCCGGCACCGTGTCCATGCGGAACTGGAAGCGGCCCTGCATGTCGGAGATTCGCTCGCTCGTCAGCGGATGGCTGCGCAGGTAGGGGAAGGAACCGTTGTCGTTGAGCCGCGAGGCGTACTGCAGCTTCTCGAACATCGTCGCCGCGCCCTGCGGCGCGAAGCCGGCCTGCGTCATCACGCCGAAGCCCACGCGGTCGGCCTCGCGCTCCATGTCGCGCGAGAAGTTCAGCTGGTTCTGCATGAACGCCGCCTGGCTGCCCATGACCATCGCCTGGCCCGCGTCGCCGCCGCTGCGGCTCTTGCCCGCGGCGATCATGCCGAGGATCAGGCCCGCGAGCATCAGCGGGAACTGCTTGCTCTGTTTGTCCATCATGCGGGCGATGTGGCGCTGCGTGACGTGCGACAGCTCGTGCCCGAGCACCGTCGCCAGCTCGTCGCGGCTGCCCACCGCCGCCACCAGCCCCAGGTTGAGCCCGAGGTAGCCGCCCGGCAGCGCGAAGGCGTTGATGTTGCGGTCGCGCCCCAGCATCACCACCCAGGCATAGCGCTCGTCGAGTTCGGGCGTGAGTTCGCCGCGCACCCGCGCCGCCGCCAGCAGGCGCTGCCAGATCTCCTGCACGTAGTCGGCGATCACCGGATCGTCGATGTAGTCCGTGTCGCGGTAGAGCTCGCGCGCGATCTGGTCGCCAAGGTGGCGCTCGGCGGTCGCCGTCATCTCGCCGCCGTCGCCGAGCCCCGGCAGCAGCTGGGCGCGCGCCAATGGCGGCATCAGCACCTGCGAAGCTATCAAAACACTAGCGCAAACCGTCCGCATGGCGGGCGCGAAGAGGCGTTTCTTGCGAGGGGGTGGGGTCCAGCGTGGCATGGCTTGTCCAGAACTCGGGCTCGTATGATGCACCTCCCTCTTGAACGTTCACCATGAGCTCACTCACCCATTTCGACGCCCAGGGCCAGGCCCACATGGTCGACGTCGCCGCCAAGCCCGCCACCCATCGCGTGGCCGTGGCCACCGGCCGCATCGAGATGCGGGCCGAGACCCTGGCGCTGATCGCCTCGGGCAGCGCGAAGAAGGGCGACGTGCTCGGCATCGCGCGCATCGCCGGCATCCAGGCCGCCAAGAAGACCAGCGACCTGATCCCGCTGTGCCATCCGCTGGCCATCACCCGGGTGGCGGTCGACCTGGCGCTCTCCGAGGCCGGCGACGCGACCCCGCACGTGCGGTGCACCGCCACCGTCGAGACCGTCGGGCCGACCGGCGTGGAGATGGAGGCGCTCACTGCCGTGCAGATCGCGCTCCTGACCGTGTACGACATGTGCAAGGCCGTGGACCGCGGGATGACGGTCACCGGGGTGCATGTGGTGGAGAAGCACGGCGGGAAGTCGGGGAGCTGGACTGCGCCTGCAGCCTAGGGAGCCGGGGCCTTGTCGCCCGGGTTGTGCCTGAGCCAGTGGACGTAGGCGCTCGGATAGGCCTCCCTGAAGCGCTCGGCGATCAGACGCGCCTCGTCTTCATGGCCCGAGAGCTCCGCGCTCTCGATCAGCTTCACGATCACGCGCGGCTCCGGCGAGAAATGCAGCGTTCGCTGCGCGAGCACATGCATCCGGGCCGCGTTCTCGTGCGTGACCGGCGTCAACGTCAGCTCGGCGAAATCGACCTGGCGCGCGAACAGCCAGGAACTGCGGACCTTCGCAAGCGTGTCGTCCTGCCAGGGTGGCAGGCGCGCATCGCGCGGCAGGTAAATCTGGCTGATGCGCGTGTAGTCCCAGGCGGCGTAGACGACGAACGAGAGCAGGGCGATGCCTGCCAGCGCCTGGAATCTTCGGCGATCGGGGAGCCACGTCCTGATCGATCGCGGTGACGATTCCTCGGTTCGGCGCGCGGGCCACAGCATGCCCAGGCACAGGCCGAAGACCAGCTGGAAGGGGCCGTACCACAGCGGGTACTCGAGCAGGCTGTGCACGAGGATGACGGCCAGCAGGCCCCAGGCCATGAGTCGGTTCGGGTCGCGCTCGCGCCAGGGACGGGCGGAAATCACCAGCCAGAGGAAGCCACCGCAGATCAGCACGGCGGCGGGGATGCCGAGTTCGACCGCGAGGTGCAGGGGGAGGTTGTGGGCGTTGTCCAGGAGCACCGGGAAGCGCGGGCCCGGATAGACGGCCATGAAGTGGGCGTAGCTGAGTTCGCCCCAGCCCCAGCCCGTCAGCGGGCGCTCGGCGATCAGGGAGAGGACGTTGTGCCAGAGGGTGAGGCGGCTTTCGTTGCCGAGGGCGGTGGGTTGGAGACGTTGGACGAGAGCGCCGGCGGAGGTGAGGGCCTTGCTGCTCGTGCCGATGGCTGCGAGTTGGGGTAGCAGCCAATTCAGGGCGAAGTAGAGGGGGAGGATGGCCAGCAATGCCAGGGGTGGCGGCAGGCGGCGAGCCGGGATTGGATCGGAAGTGGCGCGCCGCTCCTTCCAGGCCACGACTCCCGCGACGACCGCGATCAGTGCGAGTTGGAGCGCGCCGGTGCGGGAGCCCGATGCGGCAGTGGCCGCGATGAGCATCACCGCGGCTGCGACGAGGCCGGCCCGCATGCGGCGCGAATCCCGCGTCGCGTAGAGCCACAGGGTGGCGACCAGGGCCAGGCTGATCAACGTGCCGAACTGGTTGCGCTGGCGCAGCAGGCCCCAGGCGCGGCCGGCGGTGGGGGAGGTGATCCAGGGAAGGAGATCTTCGGCCAGGTTGCCGTACTGGAGCAGCCCGACGAGTGCGTTGATGACGCCGGCCGCCAGGACGCCCCAGGCCAACGCCGTCGGGATAGCCACGACCCGGCCCTCCCTTCCGGCTCCGGCGAGCGCCGACAACCCGATGCCCGCCAACGCCGCGCAGGCCATGAAGCGCAGGTCCGCGAAGCCTGGGAACGAAAGCGCAAGCGCCGCGACGCAACAAGCCAGCCAAGCAGCCAAGCGCCTATCGAAGGCACCACCACGCGCCGACAGCAACAACAGGGCCGCGCACAGCCCGGAGGCGAGCAGTTGCCACGCGTTGGCGGAAGGGCCCGCCACGAGCGGGCAGAGAAATGGCCCGGCGATCAAGCACGAGCGAAATCGCCCGAGATTTGGGGCAAGAAAAGGCGTTGAGCCCGAAGCGGCCGAAAAGGTCATTCGGAGGGATTGTTGCGCCGCTCGCGCAGGAGGTCCTGGACGATCTACCTCTCTGCACCGACAGGCGGCAAATTTTCCAGGACAGGCGGAACTTCCCTCCGCACACCAATGGAGACAATCTGTCACTCATTGTTTCCAATCGTCAGCTCATCGCCGAGATTGACTGTCTCGTCTCTCCGAAAGGTCCGGCCTTGCAATCCCTATCATGTCCCCGGCGCCACTTACGCGGCTTCACGCTCATCGAAGTGATGATCACCGTCGCGATCATCGGGATCCTCGCAGCCATCGCCTTGCCAAGCTACCGCGACTACATCCTCCGCGGGCAGGTGGTCGACGCAACGAATGGGCTGGCAGCCATGCGCGCCAACATGGAGCGGCATTTTCAGGATAACCGTACCTACAAGACCTCGGGCGACTTCACCACACCTTGTGCGGTGGACGAATCGAAGCGCAAGGTTGGCAGTTTCACTCTGAGTTGCAAGACAGACACCCCGACCGACACGACATATGTCTTGTTGGCTACGGGGAGCGGACCGACCAATAACTTCGTCTACACGATCAACCAGGCCGGCGACCGGTCGACCACCGGCACCGGCTCTTCCGGCTGGGGCACTTGCGCGAGCGCCTGGGTTCTGAAGAAGGGCCAATCGTGCTGAAAGCGCCGAATGAGAGACCGTCGATCAGACGTCACTCGGGATTCACGCTGGTGGAGCTCATGGTCACCATCACTCTTTTGAGCATCCTCATGATGCTCGCCGCTCCATCGATGATGGACTGGGTGCGCAATGGCAAGGTGCGTGCCGTCGCGGAGGCCTTGCAGAACGGCCTGCGCGAAGCACGGAGCGAATCCCTGCGGCGCAGCCGCCAGGTCGTCTTCGCCCTGACCGACAGCAAGTCCACTTCAGACAGTTCGACGTTCACCGCCAAAGCCGACGGTAACTATTGGACAGTCCGCTCTTTGCCATCGATGACTTCGAGCACCGAAGAAAGCAGTGCGTTCATTTCGTCAGGCATCCTGTCCGACATCGGCGCAGGCGTGAAGATCACCGGTCCCGCCGCGATCTGCTTCAACTCGGTTGGGCGCTTGATCGCCAATTCGAGCAGCACGCTTACGAGCTTGACCGGGAGCGCGACCTGCAGCGTGGATATCGCTTCTCCGCCGACCTACAACATCAGCTTTCCGGGCGAAGACACCACTCGCTCACTGCGTGTTCTTGTCACCCTGGGCGGCCAAGTGCGCCTGTGCGACCCGAAGAAGACGATGTCGGACTCCCACCCCGATGGATGCCCCGCATGACTTCCGCTCTCCGCTCGCGACCGCAGAAAGGCATGGCCCTCATCGAGGTTCTCGTGTCGATCCTCATTTTTTCCGTCGGAATCCTCGGCCTGATCGGGCTGCAGTCGCGCGCGATCCAACTCTCCGGAGACGCCGAAGACCGGAACCGAGCAGCCTTGCTTGCCAATGAATTGATCAGCGAGATGTGGCTGCGGCGCACGCCTTCTCTGCCGGCCGAGTTCAAAACAGCCTGGCAGGCAAAGGTGGCGGACATGGGCCCCAACAAAGGAGGGCTGCCCAACGGCGATGGCAACTACCAAGTGACCGGCCGACAGGCCGATGTCACGATCACCTGGCAGTCGCCCGGCGCCGCCGCTCAAAGCAAGCTGACGACCCGGGTGGTGCTGCCATGAAGACGATGACCCGTCGGATCAACCGCAACAGCGGGGTGACGCTCGTCGAACTGCTGGTTGCCATCGTCATCGGCCTCGTGGTGACGCTCGCAGTCACCAGCGTGATCATTGTCGGCGAAGGCCAGAAACGCAGCACCACGGCCGTCAATGACGCCAATCAATCCGGCAGCTACGCCGCCTACGTGCTCGATCGTGCGCTGCGCAGTGCGGGCTCCGGCTTCACCCAAGCATGGGATCTGGGCATCTTCGGTTGTCGCCTGAACATCACTCGCGCAGGCACTGCGACCTTGCCGAGGACGACCGACTTCCCCGCGCCCTTCAATGGATTTCCGCAGCAAGTACGCGTTGCCCCGGTGCTCATCTATCGCCCCGCCTCGGGCTCCGACGTGTTGATGGTGATGAGTGGCAATTCTTCGGCGGGAGACATCGCGCGGCCGGTGCGATCTGCTGGCACTGGCACCGGCGCACTACGGCTCGACAACACCATTGGACTGCGGCAGGGCGATATCGGCCTCGTGAGCCGAAGCGGAACCGACGACTGCCTGCTCGAGCAAGTCCATGCAAGCCCCGACTTCGCGGACACCGCCGGCAACGACAACCTCCCTCTCGGGAGCACCTACTACGCCGCGAGTGGCACGGACACAAGTTTGAGCACGCTTGTTTCTGGTGGAAACGCCTTCTTCACCCCGATCGGCAACTTCAAGGCATCCAATCTGCAATTGCAGATGTTCGGCGTCAATGCCAACCGCACGCTGGTCAGCTACGACCTCATGCAAATGGCTGGCGGAGCCAGTGCAACCGAGCTCGACGAACGAGCGCAGCAGGGCATCGCGGATGGCGTGATCGAATTGCGCGCGCTTTACGCCATCGACAAGAACGAAGATGGGAACTTCAACGCTTCGGCAGGCGATTCATGGGAGGCCCCCGACGCGGACGGGTACGACATCACCACCATGATGAGTACTCCTGCAAAGGTGCGTCGCGTCATGGCGGTCCGAGTCGCAATGGTCGTGAGGAGCGCCAACTACGAGAAGGATGTCGTGGCCCCAAGCAGCCTCGCCTTGTTCAGCGATCTGGGCACGGCTTTGCAAGAGAGCTATGCCATCTCCAGCGACGACCGCCACTTCCGGCATCGCGTGGTGGAGTTCACCGTTCCCCTTCGCAACATGCTCTTGTTGCCGACATCATGAAATCTCGCTCTTTCTCGCCGCGCTCCCGTCAGCAGGGAGTCGTCTTGCTGTTCGCGCTCATTGTCCTCGTCATCCTGCTCGCAGGCGGGGTCGCGGTCGTGCGCTCGATGAACACCTCGCTCGCCAGTGCAGGCAACCTCGCCTTCAAGCGGGATCTGATCAATCAAGGCGAGCAGGCCATCGATGCCGTATTGGTCAAGTTCAGCGGAAGCGGTGCCCTTGTCACACCCGCCGCACGCAACAGCAACCTCAAATCGGCGAACTACAGCGCCACGGCGCTTGCGACCAATGATCGCGGCGTGCCAACGGCGCTGCTCAGCAACACGGCATTCAATGCGGTCGGCACCGATGCCAACGACATCAAGGACGACGCGGCGAAAGTCACGATCCGCTATGTCATCGACCGACTCTGCAATACCGCGGCTTCACCTGGCACGTTGGGCGCCAGCGGCTGCGTTTTTCCGCCATCGGTCAATGACGTGCGGGGCGGTAGCAGCCAGGAGATGAGCACTCGCCTGCCGCCTCCACCTTCGACCACGTACCGCTTGAGCATGCGAGTCACGGGTCCGCGAGACACGCAAGTGTTCTTGCAAGCCTCCTTTGCGCGGCCTGAACAGTAAGAAGCTCACGAGAAGCATTGCCATGAATCACTCCTTCAGATATCCCCGGCTCCGCGCTTTCACGTGCAGTGTGCTTGCATTTGCGCTGCTGGCAACCCATTCGCCGGCTTCGCTGGCAACGACACTTGCCGATCAGCCAATTTTCTCGACCTCCGAAGTCCCCGGGAATTTGGCGTTGGCTTTGTCGGTTGAATGGCCCACGGCGTCGCGCATGGCCCATACGGACACCTATTCGAGTGGCGCGACGTTTCTGGGTTACTTCGATCCTGACAAATGCTATGTGTATCAGGCGAACACCGCATCGAATGGCGTGAGCTCGATCGACAAGGGTGATCTGAGCTATTTTTACCCTCAAGGCAAGGCAACGAATCACACCTGCACCGGAAAATGGAGTGGCAACTTTCTGAACTGGGCCACCACGGCCACCATCGATCCATTCCGGTGGGCAATGACCGGGGGACGCCGCGTCGTCGATACGACCACCGAAACCATTCTTGAAAAAGGATGGCATTCGGGACAAGGGCTTTTCGACGACCGCAATCTCCCAGCGACGGAGATCACAGGCGCAACGCCCTACACCGCAAGTACGCTTCGCATCAGCATCAACGGCCTTGGGTTCAAGATGCGACTCGGAATGAACGATGGATTGTCACGCGGGTTTTCGGTCAAGTACTACAATAACAAAACCGTCAGCGGCAACGCCGCCGCGACCGTCAGCAATGACAACGCGTATCACGATTGGGGCTCCAGTTCACCGGCGTCGGGCGTCAATGAAGACAACTTTTCTGCTCGCTACGATGGCACGTTTACTGCCCCGGAAGCAGGAAACTACACGTTCCGGACCATTTCAGACGATGGCGTAAGGCTTTGGGTTGCAACCAATGTCAATAACAGCTTTAGCACTTGCTCCGGCACCACCGGTCTGAGTGGCAACTGCGTCATCAATAACTGGACAGATCACGGTCCCACTACGGATACCACGACAACGATAAGCATGACGAAGGGGCAATCCTTCAAAGTTCGACTGGACTATTACGAAAGCTCGGGGGGCGCACAACTTCAACTGCTCTGGAAGACACCTTCGGCTAGCGACTTCGTGGGTTTCAGCGATGGCACTCGAAGCTACGATTTCACCGTGCGCGTCAAGGTGTGCGATGCGTCAACGGCAGCAGGCGGCCTGGAAACGAATTGCAAGGCATACGGCAGCAATTACAAGCCCGAGGGCCTTATTCAGCAGTATGCAGACAAGATGCGTTTCAGCGCCTTTGGATATCTGAATGACAGCACCTATACCCGGGACGGCGGAGTGCTTCGCGCTCGTCAGAAATTTGTCGGACCGACCTACCCTGTACCAGGCCAAGGCCCCGCGACCAATGGCAACAGGGAATGGGACTCGACCACCGGCATCTTTGTTCGCAATCCCGACCCAACCGACGCCACCGCTACCACCTCCAATACCAGTGTGACCATCTCGGACAGTGGGGTGATGAACTATCTCAACAAGTTCGGGCAACTTGTCCCGGGAAGCTACAAGAGCAATGACCCGGTGAACGAGTTGTTCTACGCAGCGCTTCGGTATTACCGAAATCTGGGTAACGTACCGACATGGAGCGCCATGGATGGCGCAGATGTTCCTACCAAGACCACTTGGGCGGACGGCTTTCCCGTGATCACGAATTGGACTGATCCAATCCAGTACACCTGCCAGCGCAATTTCGTATTGGGTATTGGCGACATCTACACGCACGGCGACAAGAATGTACCCGGCAATACTGTGACGGACAGGGAGCCTCCATTGCCGGCGGAGGTTTCGGCGGACACCATGTTTGACGCTATCCGTTCCACCAACAACGTGAAATTGCTGCAGACGATGCAGGCAAATCAAGCCACGGTTTACACGGGCGCATCCAGCTCGACGGACTACATGGCGGGTCTCGCGCTGGAGGCCAACACCAAAGACATCCGTCCTGATTTGACCGGAAAACAGACAGTTCAGACCTATTGGGTCGACGTTCTGGAACAATCTTTTTCGCGAAACAATAAATTTTATATGGCCGCGAAATTCGGCGGGCTCAACCAGAAGAAGATTCCCGCGGATTTTGACCCCTATACCTTCAGCGGCACCATTCCGTTGGATTGGTGGTCAACCACCGGAGAAACCCTCAAGGACGTCAGAAACAACTCGACCTGGGACCGTCCGGACAATTACTTTGCTGCAGGTCGTCCCGACACGATGGTCGCAGGCCTCAAACAAGCTTTCGAGCGAATCTCCAACGAGATTTCCGCATACACGACATCTTTTTCACTTTCGAGTGCGCAGGTGTCGTCGACAGGTGTCGCTTCCTACGCCGCGCAGTACGACTCGAAGAGTTGGACTGGCCTTTTGAGCGCGAACCAGATCACTTTCGACGCCAGCGGAAATCCAACAAGTACTCTGAAGTGGGACACGAAGACAAAACTGGAAACCCAGCTTTCCGGCACCGGATGGGATACGGCACGGCGCGTCATAACGCGGGGCGCGAGCGCTGGAATTCCTTTTCGATACAACAGCCTGACGGCAGCTCAGAAGAGCTCTCTCAATACGGCTTTCGTCAACAACGATAGCCAGAAGTATCTGAATTGGCTGCGTGGCGACAGAACCAACGAGCGTACGTCAAGCGACTCGAGCAAGTCCTACCGTCAACGCGATCTGCTGCTCGGTGACATAGTCAATGCCAAGGTTACGCCCGCAGGCCCTCCCTCACTCAATTTCTCGGATTCGGTCAATCCTGGCTATGCCGCCTTCAAGACCACTTGGAAGGATCGGCCGGTGATGGTTTACACCGGCGCGAACGACGGGATGGTGCATGCCTTCAATGGCGCGCTCACCGGAACGGATGCTGGCATTGAACAGTTTGCCTACATTCCAAGCTTACTGTTTGGGGGGAGCAATTCCGCGGGCAACGACGGATTACTGGCCAAGCTCGGCAATCCCTATTATCAGCATCGTTTTTACGTCGATGCGACACCATATACCTTCGATATCGACTTCAAATCTGCAGGGGGTACGTTCACGACCACATCCGCCGCGACTTCGGATTGGCGGACCGTCTTGATCGGCGGTCTCGGCAAGGGCGGGAAAGGGTTTTATGCCCTGGATGTGACAAATCCTGCAAGCATGAATACAGAGGCAAAAGCTGCGGCCAAGGTACTTTGGGAGTTCACCGATTCGGACATGGGGTATAGCTATGGCGCGCCGGTCGTGGTGAAGACCCGCAAATATGGCTGGGTCGCGATCCTCACGAGCGGCTACAACGGTGGTGGAACGAGCAGCTATCTTTACATCGTGAACCCGACCAATGGTCAGCTTCTTCAAAAGATCGCAACTCCTTCGGAGTCGGAAGGCATGGCGCAGGCGGCCGCGTATGTCCAGGATTTCACCGATGGCACGGCGGACGCCGTCTATGCGGGCGATCTCAACGGCCAGATGTGGCGGTTCGATCTCACACTTGCGAAAGGAAGTACTGCGAACTATCCAGCTCCCACCTTGATCGCCAAATTTACAGATGGCTCCGATCGGGCCCAGCCGGTCACCACACAGCCTTTGATAGAGATTCAGCCGTTGAGCAAGAAGCGCTTTGTTCTGGTCGGCACGGGACGATTGTTGGATTCGAGCGATATTCAATCATCTCAACAGCAGAGCTACTACGCCGTGATCGATGGCACGGCCAGCGCGTTCAGCTCTGGGACTTTCCCGATCGTTCGAAATGACCTGCAAGCGGTAACGAACTTGACCGAGGGCATCGCGCTGTCTGCGACCAGTCGCGGGTGGTACACGGATCTCGGAGTGACCAGCAACGTGGGCTGGCGTGTGATCAATGCATCGACATCCAACAGCGGAGTGGTGGCCTTCTCCACGCTTCAGACTACAGGCGACGCGTGCTCGCCTTCGGGTAACAGTCGTGTTTATGCGATCGACTTCGGCACTGGAAAATCAACGCTTGTTGATGCTTCGGGAAACATAGTTGCATTTAATGCGGTGGGAGCGGCTGTGACTGATTTGCGATTCTTGAGCGTTGATGGAACTACACGGTTGGTGAGCGGCGATGTAAGAGGTGAGATGAGAAACAACCCAATCAAATTGCCTGGCGTGCTTGGCCTGCGTCTGCTGAATTGGCGGGAAGTGCCAACAGTGGACTAACGCGGATCGATCTGCAGATCGAGTGACCGAAGGAACATATATTGAATCGACCATATCGAGTAGAGGGCTGGTGTCCCGGCGCCTGTCAGGAATTTTGAGTGTGAGGCATACGATGACCAACAGGAGCATGTATGCCAAGCAAGAAGAAGCCGATGCCGCAGTTGCCGGCGATCCCCCAAGAACTCATTGATCGATTTGTCACCGGCCCGATGAGCGCCGAGGCGGTGCACGCCGCCTCGATGGCCTTCAAGAAGACCCTGATTGAGCGCGCGCTGGGCGCCGAGATGTCCCATCACCTGGGCTATCCACCCCGGGGCAGCCAAGCCCGAGGAAGCAGGTAACCACCGCAACGGCCGCAGCGCCAAGACCGTTCTGACCGAGGACGGGCCCTTGCGCATCGAGGTGCCGCGTGATCGCCAGGGCAGTTTCGAGCCGATCCTCATTCCCAAGCACGAGCGGCGCTTCACCGGCTTTGACGACAAGATCATCGCCATGTACGCGCGCGGCATGACGGTGCGCGAGATCCAGGCCTTCCTGGCCGAGCAGTACGCCACTGAGGTGTCCCCGGAGTTCATCAGCTCGGTCACCGATGAGGTCATGGCAGAGGTCCCGGCCTGGCGGGGCTGACCGCTGGAGCCGATGTACCCGGTGGTGTTCTTCGACGCGCTGCGAGTGAAGAGCCGCGAGGACGCAGTGGTGCGCAACAAGGCCGTCTACCTGGGCCCTGGGCGTACTGCCCGACGGCACGCGCGACATCCTGGGGCTGTGGATCGAGAACACCGAGGGAGCCAAGTTCTGGCTGAAGGTGTTCAACGACCTGAAGACGCGCGGCGTGGCCGACATCTTGATCGCCGTCACCGATGGCCTCAAGGGCTTGCCCGAGGCGCTGGGCGTGGGTGTTCCCGGCCACCACGCTGCAAACGTGCATCTTGCACTGATGCGCAACAGCCTGGACTTCGCGAGCTGGAAGGAGCGCAAACTGCTGGCGGCGGCCTTGAAGCCGATCTACACGGCACCCAGTGCCGAGTCTGCGGCGGCCGAGCTCTATGCCTTCGAAGCCGGGCCCTGGGGCCGCAAGTTCCCCACGGTGGTGGCTGCTCGGCGCCGGGCCTGGGATCGGGTGATCCCGTTCTTCGCGTTCGCACTGCCCATTCGCCGGGTGATCTACACGACCAACGCCATCGAGAGCATCAACGCGCGGCTGCCAAGCTGATCTGGTTGGCGCTGCGCAACATCACGGCCGACTGGGGGCGTGCAGCCAAGGAGAGGCGAGAGGCGATGAATCAGTTTGCCATCGCCTACGGCGATCGGTTCATTCGAAGCGCCGCCCTGTAGCATGAGGGCGACTTGCCTACCGCGTCGGTCGTTCGTCCCAAGCAACGCTCGCCGCCGTGGACAAGTCTACGCAGCGCCTTGCACACAAAAATTCGGACAGGCCCCGCCATGCAAGCCATCGTGGTGCTGCTAGCTTGCCAAGGTTTCGACTCAGTGGGCTGAGCTCTGACAGGTCCAGCCCACTCACATGACGCGGACTAAATGAGCCCCTCTGTTTTGCTGCTGATCTGCAGCCGAGAGGGCAGCTGACGCGATGCTCAATCCCGAGTTCGATGCAGGTACGCTGAACTCTCGCGAACGGAATGCCGAACCCTGGTCCGTCCGCGCTGGTCGCTCAGCTAGGTATCCCGCTCGCGCCAGCATGCGGCCGATCATCGAGGCCGAGACGTCCGCCGCGCTCGTTTAGGGTTCCCCAAGCATTCGACTTTTACAACTAAAAATCCACTTGTCGCAGCACAGGATTTTCAGTTTTCAAAATTTCCCAACCTTGCTTTGCTTCTTCACAATTTTCAAGTGAATGGATAGCACAAATTTTTCTCAAAGCCTTCAACGCCTCTTCTGGATCACCGTTAAGGCCGAGAGCCAACGCATATCGAAACAAAACCGGAGGATATCCATATCGCAGCGCTACTTTTCTCATGCGCTCGATTTCCTTTTCATTCATTCCAGTCTTCGCCTCCGTCGCAGCGAATTGCTGAAATGCCTCCAATTGATCCAACAAAGTGCTTTTGGGGGGCGTAGTTTTTATACCGCTAACACCGATTTTTGCGGACTCGAAGCGCAGAGTACGCATGCCCTCTTCCATCTTAAAATACTCGATCGAAACAAATAAAAAAGCCACGCCCATCAAAACAAAAAAGCCAATCAATCCTTTTCTAGAAATAACAACCCCATTGACATCTTCATCGAGCCGACCGATCATCAACCCCATAGGCACCAATATATATGCATACTCCAGCGGAAGCTCCAGCATTCCGTGAATAAGGACTCCGCCCAAAAAAACGAGCATCATCAACTTCTCAAAATCGACAGCTGATTTGACGGTTTTCATCAACCAACGGCAAAAGATTGCAATCAAGACAATTCCAACGGGCACACCACTCCACAACAGCAAATCAAGAACAATATTGTGTGCATGGTCGAAATACACATTCAAAGGGATTACATTCAAAGCGATATATTGCTGAGCCATTCCGACTTGGTTCCAGCCATAGCCCCATATGGGCTGCTCCAAGATCGCACGAGTCATTGCCCACCAATAACTCAATCGGACGCTTCCTCCGGCATCCAGAGCAAATTCTCTGGGCAAGGGAAGAAGCAGAAAAGAAGAAATTTCCCGCCAACAAAAAGATAACGATATTGCGCCAACCCCTGCAAGCAAAGCAACTGGATTAGAAACCCTGGAATTCAGTCGTCGACCAAAAATCAGAAGCGCTAAAAGCAGCAGTAAAATTTGCAGGATTCCGGTGCGCGATTGAGATGACGCCATGCCCAGCAACATGATGGCAGCCAGCAGCACACTTGGTGCCCCATGCAAGCCGATACGATGTCTTATTAGAAGCGTCGAGCACAGACCTATAAAACAAACTGTGCAAAAATTATTTGGCTGAGCCAGATTTCCGAAGGGCCGCATGTCCCGCGACAGGTCAACGCCAAAAATTCCTAACTGCACCACCCCCAGCCATTGATTCACGCCAATGAATACAGAAATGGAGGCTGCGGCAATCCACCCCCACAAGATTCCGTTCCACACCACGGACAGGTGCTCAGACTTCAGCGCAAACCCTAGAACTATGGAGATGAAAAATACAGCGACATATAAAGCCGCCATCAGCCCATCGCCTCGAAACATGATCTTCCCCAAAGCGGTTTGAAGAAAGATCGTTGCCATGGCCACCAAAAGAAAACTCAGCAGCAAACGAGATGTTTTTATCTCAAAGCCTTTGCATTGCGTTAGCGCCGCAATGCCACATAAGAATAGCCAAGCAATTGAAGCACCTTCCCCCCAAGCAGCAAGCCATGGCAAATAATGATTGGGAATCAGCCAACCCAAGCCGGACAGAAAAGCAAGCAGCAGCAGCAAAGTCATAAAAAAAGGCGGCCTCGGCCGCCCTTTTGAGTCAACAAGATCAAATCAACCGCGGCACGAACCCGGCAGAAACTTTGCGTTGATAGGGTCAGTGGAACCGGGTTTGCAGACCCACTTATAGATCGACTTGCCAATTTCCGTGGTGCTCGCCAAGGCAGTGCTTTCATCGGTGTAAGGAATCAGATCCAGAGTCTTATTGTCAATGTCGCCATCTCCAACATTTTGTGCCGTCACAGTCACTTTGCCATCTGCATTAGTAGCAATGGATTTCACATACTTGGAAGTTGCGCTGGCGCTTTCACAGCCCCATGCACCGCCAGCGGGCAGCGACGCGCCCGAGCGGCTTTGAACGACTTCAGTGATGGTGGTGCGGCAAGCGGAAGCAGCCAGGACCACTTCCGAAACCTTTGCCCGCTTCGTGTAGTCTTGATACGCCGGCAGCGCCACAGCCGCCAAAATACCAATGATCGCCACAACGATCATCAATTCAATAAGGGTGAAACCCTTCTGCACATTGCGTGCGATGGAACGACGGTTCATTTCACTAACTCCAGGTTGGTTGGGTTGGTTGTCACTCCCGGGAGTCCTCCCCCCGGAGCGGAGAACCTTCCGCAGCATCCGTGCCACCCGGTTTCCCGCCCCGTCAGCGACCTAACGCGTCACCATGGACCACATTGGTGTTACTGCACGTGACAGAAGATGTATCAAGATGCGACACATGGTGACAAATTTGTCATGCCATCCCCGTCGCGCGGCCCGGCTCAGAAAGTCAGGATCCCATCCGCCTTCAGCCAGCGGATGTCCCGCTGCGCCAATCCCCGCACCTTCCGCCCCGCCAAGGTCTCGATCTGGCTCATGATCTCTTCGGTCTCGGCCGGCTTGGTGTGCGTGATGTAGATCGGATAGTCCTTGCCCGGATCGATGTGGGCCAGCTCGTCGGCCAGCATGGTCGGCGACAGATGCAGGCTGCGTTCCGCCAGCGCCTGCTCCCGGTTGCTGAAGGCCGTCTCGATCACGAGCATCGCGACCTCGAGGGCATTGACCCGGTCCCAGAACGGCGCGTTGCGCTCGGTATCGCCGCTGAAGACCCAATGCGCTCCCCCATCGGCGCGGCTCACGGCGAAGCCGCAGGCGGGCACGGTGTGCACGGCCGGCAGCACCTCGATGCGCTTGGGCGTGGCGCTGCCGAGCAGCAGCGTTTGGCCGACGGCGATGTCGTGGAAGGTGACGAAGGGGGTCTCTGGACTCGGGATGCTCTCGAAGTCGGGCCAGATGATGTTGTTGAAGACGTGGGCGCGCAGCGCCTCGATGGTGGCGCGCAGCGCATGGACGCGCAGCGGCCGGGTGCGGCGGCCGCCGACGGCATCGAGCATCAGGGGGAGGGCGGCGATGTGATCGAGGTGGCAGTGCGTGAGCACCATGTCGTCGACGCCGGCCATTTCGTCGAGGGTGAGGTCGCCGACGCCGGTACCGGCATCGACGAGCAGGTCGGTGTCGACCAGGAAAGAGGTGGTGCGGCAGTCTTTGGCGATAGCGCCCGAGCAACCCAGCACACGAACCTGCATTGTGAGAGACCCCTTGTCTGTGTCTGTCATTTGGTTTCGAACCGGGTTGCACCGTCCCACGACGGGTCGTGCGGGCGCAAGGCCATCGAGGCTAATCTCTGCGCGTAGAGCTGGTAAAGGACTTTTTTGGCATCGGCCACGAGGAGGGGGTCCAGCAAGTTTCGGCCCAAGGCCCAGTCCTGGCGCCGGTAGGCGGCCAGTACCTCGGCCCAGCGCTCGAGCCGGTGCGCCTCGCGCACGGCGATGACGGCCGCCTCGTCCCAGGCGACGGCCAGCGGCGTGAACACGGCGACGGCCTGGGCCCGGCCCTTGACGAAGACGCTGTCGAGCTCCTGCCAGACATAGGCCGGCGCGAGCTCCCGCGTGGCGCCGCTGGCGACGATCTCGACGCCGTAGTGGCCGCTGAGCCCCTCGAGGCGCGAGGCCAGATTGACCGCGTCGCCGACCACGGTGTAGCTGCGCCGCGCGGCCGAACCCATGTCGCCCACGCTCATGACGCCGCTGTTGATGCCGATGCCGATGCTGATCTCGGGCCGGCCGGTGGCGCGGTGGATGCGGTTGATGTCGTGCACCGCCTCGGCCATGTCGAGCGCGGCATTCACGGCGAGGCTGGCGTGCTCGGGCGTCTCGAGCGGGGCGCCCCAGAAGGCCATGACGCAATCGCCCATGTACTTGTCGACGGTGCCACGGTGCGCGGTGATGACGTCGGTGAGGCGGCTGAACACGGTGTTGAGGAAGGCCTGCAGTTCGGCCGGCGACATCTGCTCCGAGAAGCGCGTGAAGTCGCGCATGTCGCAGAACATGACGGTCATGGTCTTGCTCTCGGCACGCATGCTGTAGCGGCCCGGGCGCTCCAGCATCTCGTCGACGAGCTGCGGCGGCACGTAGGTGCCGAAGAGCTGCACGAGGCCGCGGCGCGCGCGCGATTCGACCAGGTAGCCCCAGCTCATGTTGAGCAGGAAGGCGAGCGCGACCATCGCGAGCGCCGAGGCCAGCGGCAGCACCAGGCCATGCGCGACGTAGAGCCAGGTGTTGAGTCCGACCAGCGCCGCGGCCACGGCGAGCATGAAGGCCACGGCGCGCAGCGCGGGCAGCAGCGACAGGCCGATGGCCAGCACGACGCCGGCGACGAACACGCTCAGCACCTCGTAGCCGGGCGCGTAGTCGGGCACGGCGAGCAGGCGGTCGTCGAGCAGCGCCGAGACGATGTTGGCATGCACCTCGACGCCAGCGAAGGACGGCGCCGCGGGCGTGGCGCGCAGGTCCTGCAGGCCGGGCGCGGTGGCGCCGACGAGCACGATCTTGTCCTTGAGCTCCTCGGGCGCGAGCCGGCCCTCGAGCACGTCGGCGGCCGCCACGTAGCGGAACGAGCCGCCGCGGCTGCCGCCCGGGCCGCGGAACGGCACCTGCACGCTGGCATTGCGGTCGACCGGCACGCGCAGTTCGCCGATGCGCAGCGACTCGAGCTGCGCGACCGGACTGCCGGGCACCAGCGCGGGCAGCACCGGCGGCGAACCGTTGGCGAGCCGGTAGACGGCCAGCGCGAGCGACTCGTAGTAGCCGGGCTGGGCGCGGTCGCCGTCGTAGCGCGCGATCAGCGGCACGCTGCGGATCACGCCGTCGTCGCTCTCGCCGACCAGGGTGTTGAGGAAGCCCCCGCGGGGCGCGGCCTGCGCGAGCACCGGCAGGCTGGCGCCGAAGCCGTTCCAGTGCGTGGTGTAGCCCTCCTTCGCGGGCAGGGCGCCGGCGGGCCACAGCGGCGTGGCGGGCAAGGCGCCGCGGGCGCGCGGCGTCTCGGCCTGCGTGAAGTAGTAGCCGAGCGCCACGGGCTGGCCCGCGAGCGTGCGCGCCAGCACGGCATCGTTGTCGAGCGAAGGCGCGAGCTTCTCGACTTCGGCGGCGAAGCCGGGGATGCCGCGCAGCGGACCGCTCGCCAGCTCGCGCAGGCGGTCCACGCTCGAGCTGCGGTCGGGCTCGACGAACATGACGTCGAAACCGACGACCCTGGCCTGCTGGTGCGACAGCAACTCGCTCGCGAGCCGCGCCACCTTGTCGCGCGGCCACGGCCATTGTCCCTGGCGCGCGAGGCTCGCGTCGTCGACGTCGACGATCACGATGCGCGGATCGAAGGTGCCCGGCATGGTGGCGCGCAGGCGCACGTCGTAGATCAGGTGGTCGAGGCGCTCGAGCATGCCGGCATGCCAGAGCCCGGTGGCGTGCGCCAGCGCCAGCAGCACGGGCAGCAGGGTGACGGCGATGCGCGCCCAATGGCGCCGCAGTGCACTCATGATCGACCGGAACCGGGACGGGAATCGAAGCCGGTTCGCCGACGGAAGCCCAGCGGCTCAGACCCGCTGGAACTGCAGGCGCAGGGTGCCGAGTTCGAGCAGGTCGTTCTCGTGCAGCGCCACGGCCTCGGCGCCCAGCGGCTCGCCGTTGAGCAGGACGGCGCCCATGACGCTCGCGGCCACGTAGCCCTGGCGACGGCGCGTGACGACCGCCACCGCGACGCCGGGCTTGCCGACGGTGGTGACGACTTTCTGCAGCGGCAGGTCGCGCCCGGCGTTCTCGCCGGCCAGCACGCGCAGCACCGGCACGCCGAGCTCGACCAGCGCCCCCGATTCGGTGGGCGCGGCCGACAGGGGAATGGGTGCGGAAGATTCGCTGGCGACGGCGACGTGGACCGGCACGCCGGCCGCGGGCGCGACGCTGCGCGCGCGGTAGTGGATGCGGCAGCCGCCGACCTCGATGACGTCGTTGTCCTTGAGCGTGCGCTTCTGCACCGCCACTGCGTTGACGTAGGTGCCGTTGGTGCTGTTGAGGTCTTCGATCTGGACATCGCCACCGCGCAAGGTCAGGACGGCATGCTCGCCGCTCACCGCGAGATTGTCGACCACGATGTCGTTGTAGGCGCGCCGCCCGAGGGTGGTACGGTCCTTCGCGAGCGTCACTTCCCGGATGACGACACCATCGATCGAGATACTCATTCTCGGCACTGCCGACTCCCTGATTGCAATTGTCGCGAGACCCGAAACGACATGGCGGATGGACTTGCCACCCCGCCGATTTCGTCAGGCTGCCGTGCGAGGCAGGCTGGCCCGGGCCAGGATGACAGAAATGTTATCCCGTCCGCCATTTTCGTTGGCGATGTTTGCCAAAAGTGATACCTTGGACTCAATACCACCGTCTTGTCTCGTCAGAAGCGTGAAAAGCTGGGCGTCCGGGACCATTTCGCTGAGCCCGTCCGAGCACAGCATATAGAGATCGTCGGGCCTGGCCGTGTGTTCATGCATTTCCAGCAAGACTTGGGCCTCGACGCCGACGGCGCGGGTCACGAGGTTGCGGTTGGGCGAGGACAGCGCTTCCTCGGCCGTGATGGCGCCCGCGTCGAGCTGCTGCTGGCGCAGCGAATGGTCGCGCGTGAGCTGCTCGAGCTTGTCGTTGCGCAGCCGGTAGCAGCGCGAGTCGCCGATGTGGCCCACCATCACGCGGTGCGGCCCGAAGGCCGCCAGGACCAGCGTGGTCCCCATGCCCTGCAGGTGGGGATTGGTCAGGCTGCCGTCGAGGATGGCGGCATTGGCCTCGTCGGTCGCGGCCTGCAGCGCGCGCCGCACGACGCGGGCCGGTGCCTGCGGCCCGGCCTGCACGTACCAGCGCCGGAAGTTCGCGTGCACCAGCGACACCGCCATCGCGCTGGCGACCTCGCCGCCCTTGTAGCCGCCCATGCCGTCGGCCAGCACCGCCAGCCCGAGCGCGGGATCGACATGGACCGCGTCCTCGTTGTGGGCCCGCACGCGGCCGACGTCCGTCAGCGCCGCGAACTCCCACGAGAGCGGCGGACGGGTCGAGAAAAGAGAGGTGCCGACACCTACCATGGTCGCAAGTGTCGGCGAAGCGGCAGCCCGGTGGTGGCTTCCGGTTTCAGTGCTGCGCGGCGGCCGCGTGGGCGCGCCGCTGGAGCAGCTTGCCCACCGCCACCACGAACAGCGCGCCGGCCGCGGCGGCGGCGTAGTGCAGCCACGGGTTGGCCGCCAGCATCTCGCGCAGCGACACGTCGCTCACGATGGTCTCGCCGCCGACCCAGCCGATCAGCGCGGCACCCAGCATCACGATGATGGGGAAGCGCTCCATCAGCTTGATCATCAGCGTGCTGCCGAAGATCACCAGCGGAATGCTGATCGCCAGGCCCAGCACCAGCAGCACCATGCTGCCCTGCGCGGCGGCCGCCACGGCGATCACGTTGTCCAGGCTCATCACGAGATCGGCCAGCAGGATGGTGCGCACGGCCGCCATCATGCTGCCGTACTCCTTGGAGTCGCCCTCGCCCTCGTCGTCCTCGCCGAGCAGCTGCAGGCCGATCCACAACAGCAGCAGGCCACCGATGATCTGCAGGTAAGGCAGCGCCAGCAGCTTGGCCGCCACCACCGTCAGCACGATGCGCAGCACGACGGCCGCGCCGGAGCCGAACAGCACCGCCTTTTTCTGCTGCTCGGGCGGCAGCGAACGCGCCGCCATGGCGATCACCACGGCGTTGTCGCCCGACAGGATGATGTTGATCCAGACGATCTTGATCAGGCCGATCCAGAAGTCCGTGCTTTGAAGAAGTTCCATGTCTCTGATCCCGCTTTGTTTTTGTGAAAAAAACGCCCGCAATCGGATTGCGGGCGTCTTGTTCTTTCTTGCGCGTGAGGTCTCTTTGCGGACCTTGCCGGGCGCGAACGCCTAGGCTTACAGCTTGCCCTTGAGCAGCTTGGCCAGTTCCGAGAAGTTGCGCGTCACGGTGAAGCCGCACTCTTCCATGATGGAGAGCTTGGCCTCGGCCGTGTCGGCACCGCCCGAGATCAGCGCGCCGGCATGGCCCATGCGCTTGCCGGGAGGCGCCGTCACGCCGGCGATGAAGCCGACGACCGGCTTCTTCATGTTGTCCTTGCACCAGCGGGCGGCGTCGGCTTCGTCGGGACCGCCGATTTCGCCGATCATGATCACGGCGTCGGTGTCGGGGTCTTCGTTGAAGGCCTTCATCACGTCGATGTGCTTGAGGCCGTTGATCGGGTCGCCGCCGATGCCGACCGCCGACGATTGGCCCAGGCCGATCTCGGTCAGTTGCGCCACGGCTTCATAGGTCAGCGTACCCGAGCGGCTCACGACGCCGATGCGGCCCTTGCGATGGATGTGGCCGGGCATGATGCCGATCTTGATCTCGTCGGGCGTGATCAGGCCGGGGCAGTTCGGGCCGAGCAGCAGCGTCTTCTTGCCGCCGGCGGCTTCCTTGGCCTTCATCTTGTTGCGCACTTCGAGCATGTCGCGAACCGGAATGCCTTCGGTGATGCAGATGGCCATGTCCAGGTCGGCCTCGACGGCCTCCCAGATCGCGGCCGCCGCGCCTGCCGGCGGCACGTAGATCACCGACACGGTGGCGCCGGTCTGCGTGGCGGCTTCCTTCACCGAACCGAAGATCGGGATGTTGAAGATCGACTCGCCGGCCTTCTTGGGGTTCACACCGGCCACGAAGGCGTTCTTGCCGTTCGCGTATTCCTGGCACTTCTCGGTGTGGAACTGGCCCGTCTTGCCGGTGATGCCTTGGGTGATGACTTTGGTGTCTTTGTTGATGTAGATCGACATGACTCTGTTCCTTAGGCCTTCTTGACTGCTGCCACGACCTTCTGGGCCGCTTCCGCCATGGTGTCGGCGCTGATGATCGGCAGGCCCGAATCGGCCAGCAGCTTCTTGCCTTCGGCTTCGTTGGTGCCCTTCATGCGCACGACCAGCGGCACTTGCAGGTTCACGGCCTTGCAGGCCGCGATCACGCCGGTGGCGATGGTGTCGCACTTCATGATGCCGCCGAAGATGTTGACGAGGATGGCTTCCACGTTCTTGTTCTTCAGCATGATCTTGAAGGCCTCGGTGACCTTCTCGGGGGTGGCGCCGCCGCCCACGTCGAGGAAGTTGGCCGGCTCGCCGCCGAACAGCTTGATGGTGTCCATCGTGGCCATCGCGAGGCCGGCGCCGTTCACCAGGCAGCCGATGTTGCCGTCGAGCGAGATGTAGGCGAGATCGAACTTCGAGGCTTCGACTTCGGCCGGATCTTCCTCGTCGAGGTCGCGCAGCGCGACGATCTCGGGGTGGCGGAACAGCGCGTTGCTGTCGAAGTTGAACTTGGCGTCCAGCGCCATGACGTTGCCCTTGCTGTCACGGTTGAGCGGGTTGATCTCGACCAGCGAGGCGTCCGTCTCCATGTAGCAGGTGTAGAGCTTCTTGAGGATGTCGACCGTCTGCGCGGTCGAATCGGCCGGCATGCCGATGCCGTCGGCGATCTGCTTGGCCTGTTCGTCGGTCAGGCCCTTTTGCGGGTCTGCGAACACGGTGATGATCTTCTCGGGCGAGGAGTGGGCCACTTCCTCGATGTCCATGCCGCCTTCGCTCGACGCGATGAAGGCCACCTTCTGGGTGGCGCGGTCGGTCACGGCCGAAACGTAGTATTCCTTCTGGATGTCGGCGCCGTCTTCGATGTAGAGGCGGCGGACCTTCTGGCCTTCGGGGCCGGTCTGGTGCGTCTTGAGCTGCATGCCGAGGATCTCGCCGGCCAGCTTCTTCACGTCCTCGATGGTCTTGGCGACCTTCACGCCGCCGCCCTTGCCGCGGCCACCTGCGTGGATCTGGGCCTTGACCACCCAGACCGGGCCGCCCAGCTTCTGGGCGGCTTCGACCGCCTCCTGGACCGTGTAGGCCGGAATGCCGCGCGGCACCGGCACGCCGAACTTGGCAAGGATTTCCTTGCCTTGGTACTCGTGAATCTTCATGAGGGATGTCTCTCGGAAGGAAGAGGTTGAAAAACGGGAGATCGAGGCAGGCTGGTGTTGGCTCTGTTGTCCACAGGCGACGGCAGCCTGACGGCTGGGGGCGGCGGACAATCGCGGACTGTATCATGGTGCGCCGCATCAATACTGACGGGCGTGTGCGGTCAATACGTACTTTCTTCTAGGCCCCTCTCTATCAGGCAACCCCACCATGGCCAAGGTCTTTATCGACGGCGAAGCCGGCACCACCGGCCTCCAGATTCGCGAGCGGCTGCAGAACATGCCGCAGATCGAGCTCGTGAGCATCGCGCCCGAGCTGCGCAAGGACGTGAACGCCAAGCGTGAACTCATGGCCGGCGTCGACCTCGTCGTGCTGTGCCTGCACGACGACGCCGCGCGCGAATCGGTCGCGCTGATCGACCAGCTGTCGGGCAGCAAGCCCAAGATCATCGACGCCTCGACCGCGCACCGCGTGGCGCCGGGCTGGGTGTTCGGCTTCCCCGAACTGGTCGAAGGACACTGGCAGGCCGTGGCCCGGGCCGACCGCGTGGGCAACCCCGGCTGCTACGCCACCGGCGCGATCGCCATGGTGCGCCCGCTGGTCGACGCTGGCCTGCTGCCGGCCGACTTCCCGATCGCGCTGCCCTCGGTCAGCGGCTACTCGGGCGGCGGCCGGACCATGATCGAGGCCTACGAGAAGGGCGAGGCGCCGCTGTTCGAGACCTACGCGCTGGGCCTCAAGCACAAGCACATCCCCGAGATCATGAAATACACCGGCCTCACGCAGCGCCCGGTGTTCATCCCCTCGGTCGGCAATTTCAAGCAGGGCATGCTGGTGCAGTTGCCGCTGCACCTCGACCTGCTGCCCGGCAAGCCGAAGGCCGGCGACCTGCACGAGGCGCTGGCCGCGCACTACGCGAAGAGCAACACGCCCGAGCAGTTCGTGAAGGTGCTGCCTCCCACCGAGGACGGCAAGCTCGACGCTTTGGCGCTCAACGACACCAACCAGCTCGAGATCCGCGTGTTCCCGAACGAGGACCACCGCCATGCCGTGGTGATCGCGCGCCTCGACAACCTCGGCAAGGGCGCGAGCGGCGCCGCGGTGCAGAACCTCAAGCTGATGCTGTCGCTCTGAGGCGCGGCTTCCCCGTTCAAAAGGCGCCGGCTCCCCGGCGCCTTTTTCGTTTTCAGCCCACCAGCCAGAGCCCCGTGCCGAACAGCGCCGCATGCAGCGCGAGCACGATCCAGAACGGCATGCGCGAGGGCGTCGACATCTCCTGCAGCGTCTCGTGGATGCGTCGCGCGATCAGCGCGCGCAAGGCCGGATCCTGCGCGGGCGCCGCGCCGCGCGGCGCCACGGTCAACTGCGGCTCGCCCTGCGCGGCGCGGCCCTGCTGCCACTCGGCCAGCATCTCGTTGAGCGGCAGCCGGTCGAGCACGAAGGCGATCACCGCCCGCACCGCCTTGCCATCGCCGAGCACCGGCGCGAGCTGCGCGCTCAGCGCATCGACCGAGAGCCAGTCGCTCGCGCGCCGCAGCGCCCCGTGGGTGCGCGGCATCGATTCGATGCGCCCGGCGATGGCATCGCCCAGGCGCTGCGCCACCGCTTCGCCGCGCGCGGCCACCAGATGCTGCATCGCGCGCGTGCGGCCTTGCGACACGCCGAGGATCACGTACACGCCCATGAAGAGCGCCAACAGCACGGCCACCAGCAGCGGCGGCGAGGTCAGCAGCGCGAGCGCCGCGCCGACGCCGCCCGCGCGTGCGCCGGGATAGCCGGGCCCGCTCAGCTGGCCCAGGTAGTAGAAGAAGGCGCCGCCGCCGAGCAGCGCGCCGAAGAAGATGCCCTTCGCGACCGAAGCGACGAAGGCCGCGCCGGCGCGGGCGCCGGTGCGTATCAACGAGGGAGGCTCGGATGGGTTGGCGGGGTTCGATGACATGGCGCGGCTCCTCCTCGTTGTTCGAAGCCGCGGATCATGCCAGCGGTCTGGCGCGGCCCCGGCCGCCCGGCCGCTCAGCGGGCCGGCGCCTCGAGCAGCGCCCGCAGCGCGCGCAGGTCGCGCGCGATCCACTCGGCGTCGTGCGCGAAGGCCTCATCGTCCATGTGCGGCTGGCGCAGCAGCGTGAACTGCAGCTCGCAGGCGCCGGGCGCCACGCCGACGACACGAAACGGCACGTAGACCTCGGGCACGCCCTCGGGCGCCACCCAGTGGTCGAGCACGCCGAATTCGTTGGCCGGCGCGAAGCGCAGCACCGCGCGACCGCCGGGCGTGGTCGCGACCCAACGCTCGCCCTCGCCCTCGCGCGCCAGCGCGCCGTCGGCCAGGCCGCTGGCCCATTCGGGCAGGCGCGCAGGATCGGCCGCCAGCGCATAGGCCGCGCGCCAATCGCAGGCCACGCGCTGCGTGATCACGCGCGAGAGTTCATTCGAGTTCATCGATGTCGCTCCTCAGCACCTTGGCCGCCACCGCGGCCGAAAAGCCCCGCGCCATCAGGAAGCGGGCCTGCCGCGCGCGCTCCTTGGGATCGGCGGGCGGGGCGTCGAAGCGGCGGCGCCAGAGCGCGGCCGCGCGTTCGAGCTCGCTGCCCTGCAGCCCGGCCACCGCCTGCGAGATGGCCTCGGCGCCGATGCCCTTGGCCTGCAGTTCCTGCCGCACGCGCGCCGCGCCGAGCCGGCCCGCGCGCTGGTGCAGCACCGAGGCGACCACGCGCTCCTCGCTGATGAAGTCCTTGGCCGCGAGCTCGTCGAGCGCGGCCTTGAGCGTGCCCGGCTCTTCCTCGTAGCGCGCCAGCTTGCGCTCGAGCTCGCCACGGGAATGCTCGCGCTGGCTCAGCAGACGCAGCGCGCGGCCTTTCAGGGAAGGAGCATCGAATGCCATCGGAAATGCAGGGGCGGAAACGGAAAGCGGGGCGGCCGCAGGCGCCCCGCTCGCAGGCATCGGCCGGTTATTCGGCCGCGCCGGCCGCGTCCGCCGCCAGCAGCGGGATGCCCAGCGACTCGCGCACCTTGTTCTCGATCTCGCGCGACAGCTCGGGGTTCTCGCGCAGGAACTCGCGCGCGTTGTCGCGGCCCTGGCCGATCTTCTCGCCGTTGTAGGCGTACCAGGCGCCCGACTTGTCGATGATCTTGGCGGTCACGCCCATGTCGATGATCTCGCCCTCGCGGCTGATGCCCTCGCCGAACAGGATGTCGAACTCGGCCGTCTTGAACGGGGGCGAGACCTTGTTCTTCACCACCTTGACCTTGGTTTCGTTGCCGATGGCCTCGTCGCCCTTCTTGATGGTGCCGATGCGGCGGATGTCCAGCCGCACCGAGGCATAGAACTTCAGCGCGTTGCCGCCGGTGGTGGTTTCGGGCGAGCCGAACATCACGCCGATCTTCATGCGGATCTGGTTGATGAAGATGACCATGCAGTTGGTCTTCTTGATCGTGGCCGTGAGCTTGCGCAGCGCCTGGCTCATCAGGCGGGCCTGCAGGCCGGGCAGCGAGTCGCCCATCTCGCCTTCGATTTCGGCCTTGGGCGTGAGCGCGGCGACCGAGTCGACCACGATCAGGTCGACGGCGCCCGAGCGCACCAGCGAGTCGACGATCTCGAGCGCCTGCTCGCCGGTGTCGGGCTGGCTGATCAGCAGGTCGGACAGGTTCACGCCGAGCTTCTGGGCGTACTGCACGTCGAGCGCGTGCTCGGCGTCGACGAAGGCGCAGGTGCCGGCCTGCTTCTGCATGGCGGCGATGACCTGCAGCGTGAGCGTGGTCTTGCCCGAGGATTCAGGACCGTAGATCTCGACCACCCGGCCGCGCGGCAGGCCGCCGACGCCCAGGGCGATGTCGAGGCCCAGCGAGCCGGTGGAGACCACCTGGATGTCCTCGAGCGCCTCGCCTTCGCCGAGCCGCATGATCGTGCCCTTGCCGAACTGCTTCTCGATCTGGGCCAGCGCGGCCTGGAGGGCCTTGGCCTTTTCGCTGTTGGCGCCTGCGATGCTCGAGCCCTTGACGACTGCGTCCATGTGAAAAACTCCTTGAAGATCAACGGGTTGTGTACTGCCGGATCCATCTGCTTTTAACTACAGCCTGGATGCTTGAACAGTAGTGTAGGGGCGGATGGATTCGAGTAAACCCATTTTTTGGTCAGTTTGCTTTACCATTTGGCGCCGTGAGCGACACCCCCTTTCCCCTCGACCCCGATGCCTGGCGCCAGACCCACCTGGGCCGGCTGCTCGGCCACGCGATGCGGCGCTTCGACGAGCGCGTGCTCGCGCTGATGGCGCACGACGTCGACGTGCCGCTCGCGCTGTCGAACCTGGCGGCCCGCGCGCAGGTCAGCGCGGCCCACGTCCACATCACACGCCACCTCTCGCGCGAGGGCTCGCGCCTGACCGAGCTCGCCGAGCGCGCCGGCATGACCAAGCAGGCCATGGGCGCGCTGGTCGACCAGTGCGAGGCCTGGGGGCTGGTCACGCGCGGGCCCGATCCGCTCGATGCGCGCGCACGGCGCGTGCTGTTCACGGCCGACGGCCTGGCCTGGCTCGAGGCCTTCCGCCAGGCGGTGACGCAGGCCGAGCGCGAGTTCCGCGCCAGCGTGGGCGACGAGGTCGCCACCGTGGTAACCATCGGTCTGGAAGCCTATACGGCGGGCTAGACTCCCTGCCGAGCGGAGACAACGAACGTGCAACGGCGCCGCCCCGCGGCGCGAACCGGGCTGGAGGTGGGCTATGCGGATTCTGATTGCCGAGGACGACCAGGTGCTGGCCGACGCCCTGCTGCGCAGCCTGCGCACCTCGGGCGCCGCGGTCGACCACGTGGCCAACGGCTCCGAGGCCGACACCGCGCTCATGACCCACAGCGAGTTCGACCTGCTGATCCTCGACCTCGGCCTGCCGAGCCTGCACGGCATCGAGATCCTCAAGCGCCTGCGCGCGCGCGGCTCGCAGCTGCCGGTGCTGGTGCTGACGGCGGCCGACAGCGTGGAGGAGCGCGTCAAGGGCCTGGACAACGGCGCCGACGACTACATGGCCAAGCCCTTCAGCCTGCAGGAGCTCGAGGCGCGCGTGCGCGCCCTCACGCGCCGCGGCATGGGCACCACCAGCAACGCGATCAAGCACGGCCCGCTGGTCTACGACCAGGCCGGCCGCGTCGCCACGCTCGACGGCAAGATGGTCGAGCTGTCGGCGCGCGAGCTGGGCCTGCTCGAGGTGCTGCTGCAGCGCGCGGGCCGGCTGGTCAGCAAGGACCAGCTGGTGGAGCGGCTGTGCGAATGGGGCGAGGAGGTGAGCCTCAACGCGATCGAGGTCTACATCCACCGCCTGCGCAAAAAGATCGAGAAGGGCCCGGTGCGCATCGCCACGGTGCGCGGGCTCGGCTACTGCCTCGAAAAGATCCAGTGACGCCCGCGCGGCCGCCAGGCGCGGCGGGTCCGGCCCGATGAAACTCTTCCAGCGCGCGCAGCGCTCCCTGTTCGGCGAGATCCTCGACTGGATGCTCACGCCGCTGCTGCTGCTGGTGCCGGTCAGCATCGGCGTGACCTGGCTGGTGGCGCAGGGCATCGCCAACGCGCCCTTCGACCGCGCGCTCGAGCACAACGTCGAGACGCTGGCGCGCATGGTCACGACGCAGAAGGGCGGCCCGCGCTTCGAACTGCCGCAGTCGGCGCGCGAGATCCTGCGCGGCGACGATGCCGACCGCGTGTACTACCAGGTGCTCGACAGCCACGGCGCGCTGCTCAGCGGCGAGCGCGACGTGCCGCATCCCAGCCTCGACGAGCCGCCGGTGATCGGCCAGGTCTCGCTGCGCGACGGCGAGATGAACGGCAAGCCGGTGCGCGTGGCCTCGGTCTGGCTGGCCGGCGAGCATCCCGACGCGCCGCCCGCGCTGCTGCAGATGGCCGAGACGCGCCAGAAGCAGTCGCTGCTGGCGGCCGAGATCATCAAGGGCGTGCTGCTGCCGCAGTTCGCGATCCTGCCGCTCGCGGTGCTGCTGATCTGGCTGGCGCTGGTGCGCGGCATCAAGCCGCTGTCGGTGGTGGAGGCGCGCATCCGCGAGCGCCGCCCTGGCGACCTGAGCCCGCTCGACGAATCCTCGGTGCCGCTGGAAGTGGTGCCGCTGGTGTCCTCGGTCAACGAGCTGCTCGACAAGCTCAACGATTCCATCGACACGCAGAAGCGCTTCCTGGCCGACGCGGCGCACCAGCTCAAGACGCCGCTCGCGGGCCTGCGCATGCAGGCCGACCTGGCGCAGCGCGAGAACGCCAACGCCGACGAGCTCAAGCAGTCGCTCAAGCAGATCGGCCGCGCCAGCGTGCGCGCCACCCACACGGTGAACCAGCTGCTGTCGCTGGCACGCGCCGAGGGCAACAGCGCCGGCGCCCATCGCCAGCCCTGCGACCTGGCGCGGCTCACGATCGAGGTGGTGCGCGAGGCGGTGCCGCGCGCGATCGAGAAGCGCATCGACCTCGGCTACGACGGTGTCGATCCCGGCTCGCGCGGCGTGGTGCTCGAGGGCAACCCGACCCTGCTCAAGGAGCTGGTGCGCAACCTGGTCGACAACGCGATCAACTACACGCCCTCGCGGCCCGAACGCGCCGGCGTGATCACCGCGCGGGTGCTGGCCGATCCCTTCGGCCGGGTGCTGCTGCTGCAGGTGGAGGACAACGGCCCGGGCATTTCCGAAGCCGACCGCGAGCTCGTGTTCGAACCCTTCTACCGCGTGCTCGGCAACGAGGCCGACGGCTCGGGCCTGGGACTGCCGATCGTGCGCGAGATCGCGAACCAGCATCATGCGCAGGTGACGCTCGAGGACGCGCATCCCGAGCGGCAGCCGCCGGGCGCGCGCTTCACGGTGCGCTTCGAGAGCGCGCCGGCCTGAACGGCTGGCCTATCGGGCGCTGGCGTCCGACGCGCCGGCCTTCGGCGACTCGGCGCGGATCTGCAAGTACTCGGGATGGATCTGCCGCGTGAGGCGCTGCGGATCGCGCTCGTCGAGCCCCGCCGGCGCGAGGCCGAAGCCCGCGAGGTCGCCGCGCGACCACAGCCAGTAGCCGCCGTTGAGGACCAGCAGGGCGATCACGAGCAGGCGCAGCGGCATCGCGGCGTCCGGTCTCAGAGGGCCATGCCGCGCGGCCGCACGCTGACTTCGTCGCTGACGATGGCCTGCAGGCCCTCGGCCGTGCGCACCTGCAGCTCGCCGGTCCACGAGACGCCTTCGCACAGGCCCGCGCGGCCGTCGCTGAGCACCACCTCGCGCCCGCGCAGCACGTCGCGCGCCGCGAAGCGCTCGGCGAACGGCGCGAAGCCGCGCGCGCCGAAGGCGAGCACGTCGCGCACCAGCGGCGGGATCAGCTCGGCCAGCACCGCGGGAGACGTGGCGTCGGGGCGCCACTGGCGCATCCAGGCGGGCGGCGTGCGCATGCCCTCGGCCTCGCGCGCGCCGATGTTCACGCCGATGCCGATCACCACGTAGCGCGGCGCCGGTGCGGCACCTCCGGCATGCGGCAGCGCGGTCTCGATCAGGATGCCCACGAGCTTGCGCTCGTCGACCCAGAGGTCGTTGGGCCACTTGAGCCCGAGCCTGGCCGCGCCCGTGGGATCGAGGTTCTCGGCCAGGCTCACGCCGACCGCGAGCGAGAGGCCCGACCAGTCGGCCGGCGCGAGCGGAAGGCCCAGCGAGAAGGTCAGCGACGGCGCGACATCGTCGCCGGGCTGCTGCGCGCTCTGCCAGGGCCGGCCGAGCCGGCCGCGGCCCGCGGTCTGGCGCTCGGCGACCAGCAGCACGGGCTCGGTCCGCCCGGCGCGCGCGCGCCGCATGAGTTCGGTGTTGGTGGAATCGACCTCGGCGACCACCTCGGCCGCGAAGCCCGGCAGCAGCGGGGCGACCGCGGCGGCGATCCGCTCCTCGTGCCACCGCAGGGCGCTGCCGCCGGCGGCCATGCTCAGAGCCCGCCGTTGCCGGCCGCGACGGGGGCGGTCTCGGCGACCGCCTCGGCCTTCTTCGGCTTGGCCGGCTTGTCGGCCTTCGCTTCCTTGTCCTTCTTCTTGCCGTCCTTCTTCTTGTCCGACTTCTTGTCGGCCTTCTTTTCGGCTTTCTTCTCCGCCTTCTTGTCAGCCTTCTTCTTTTCGGCCTTCTTCGCTTCCTTCTTCTTCGCCTTCTTCTTTTTCTTCTTGTCGTCCTCGTCGTCGTCCTTCGGCGTGAGCAGCGTGCCGCGGCATTGCTCGGAGCCGCAGTAGCACGGGAACTCGGACAGCAGCTTCTCGGTGTACGGCTCGTCGATGATCAGGCCGTAGTCGTAGTTGAGTTCCTCGCCGGCCGCGATGTTGCGCAGCGCCTTGATATAAACGCGCCCATCGACCTCGTCGGCTTCGCAATTGGGCTCGCACGAGTGGTTGATCCAGCGGGCCGCATTGCCGTCGACGTTGCCGTCGATCACGCGCCCGTCGTCGATGTGGAAGTAGAAAGTGTGATTCGGCTGGGCCGGATCGTGCGGATGGCGGCGCAGGGCCTCCTTCCACGTGATGATCTCGCCCTTGTATTCGATGATCCGCTCGCCTTCGGCCAGGTCCTGCACCGCGAACACGCCGTTCCCATGAACGGAGGAACGCCGCGTCTGGATTCGGCGGGCGTTGGAAAGTGGGGATTTGGAAGGCATCGCCGAAGTCTGTTAGTTTGAATATGCACACATGCGCGTGCGCGTGTGCGCACGCGAGAAGCCGCCGAGTATAGAGAGAGCCCATGGCGCTGCGCGCATGGCCCGCGAGCCGGCTTGGCGAAACAGTTGAGAGAGCACAGATGACGAAGACATTGGTTATTGCAGAAAAACCGTCGGTGGCGCAGGACATCGTGCGTGCGCTCACGCCGGTGGCCGGCAAGTTCGACAAGCACGACGAGCACTTCGAGAACGACCAGTACGTCGTGACCAGTGCCGTCGGCCACCTGGTGGAAATCCAGGCGCCCGAGGAGTTCGACGTCAAGCGCGGCAAGTGGAGCTTCGCCAACCTGCCGGTGATCCCGCCGCACTTCGACCTCAAGCCGGTCGACAAGACCAAGACCCGCCTCAACGCGGTGGTCAAGCAGGCCAAGCGCAAGGACGTGACCCAGCTCGTGAACGCCTGCGACGCGGGCCGCGAGGGCGAGCTGATCTTCCGCCTGATCGAGCAGTACGCCGGCGGCAAGACGGGCCTGAACAAGCCGGTGCGCCGGCTGTGGCTGCAGTCGATGACGCCGCAGGCGATCCGCGACGGCTTCGACTCGCTGCGCACCGAGAAGCAGATGCAGGGCCTGGCCGACGCAGCGCGCTCGCGCTCCGAGGCCGACTGGCTGGTGGGCATCAACGGCACGCGCGCGATGACGGCCTTCAACTCGCGCGACGGCGGCTTCTTCCTGACCACCGTGGGCCGGGTGCAGACGCCCACGCTGTCGGTGGTGGTCGAGCGCGAGGAGCAGATCCGCAAGTTCGTCTCGCGCGACTACTGGGAAGTGCACGCCAGCTTCCTGGCCGAAGCCGGCCACTATCCGGGCAAGTGGTTCGACCCGGCCTGGAAGAAGGCCAACGCGCCGCTGCTGCCCAACGGCGAGCCCGACCCCGAGCAGCGTGCCGACCGGATCTGGAACGAGCGCGACGCGCTCGCCATCGCGCAGGCCGCGCGCGGCAAGCCCGCCAGCGTCACGGAAGAAAGCAAGCCCACCACGCAAGCGTCGCCCCAGCTGTTCGACCTGACCTCGCTGCAGCGCGAGGCCAACAGCCGCTTCGGCTTCTCGGCCAAGACCACGCTGGCGCTGGCCCAGAGCCTGTACGAACGCCACAAGGCGCTGACCTACCCGCGGACCGACTCGCGCGCCCTGCCCGAGGACTACCTGCCGGTGGTCAAGCAGACCATGGGCATGCTCGCCACCAGCGGCATGCGCCACCTCGCGCCGTTCGCGCAGCAGGCGATCGACCAGAACTACGTGAAGCCGAGCAAGCGCATCTTCGACAACGCGAAGGTGTCGGATCACTTCGCGATCATCCCGACCCTGCAGGCGCCCAGCGGCCTGTCGGAAGCCGAACAGCGCCTGTACGACTTCGTGGTGCGCCGCTTCCTGTCGGTGTTCTTCCCGAGCGCCGAATACCAGGTCACGACCCGCGTCAGCACGGTGGCGCAGGCCGGCAAGAACTACGCCTTCCGTTCCGACGGCAAGGTGCTGGTCAAGCCGGGCTGGCTCGCGATCTACGGCAAGGAAGCCGTCAGCGACGACGACGAGAAGGACGGCAAGAACCTGGTGCCGGTGAAGCCCGGCGAGATGGTGCTGGCCGAGACGGTCGACACCAAGGGCCTGAAGACGCGCCCGCCGGCGCGCTACTCCGAAGCCACGCTGCTCGGCGCCATGGAAGGCGCGGGCAAGACCATCGACGACGAGGAACTGCGCGAGGCCATGCAGGAGAAGGGCCTGGGCACGCCAGCCACGCGCGCGGCCACCATCGAAGGCCTGATCGCCGAGAAGTACATGCTGCGCGAGGGCCGCGAGCTGATCCCGACCGCCAAGGCCTTCCAGCTCATGACGCTGCTGCGCGGCCTCGGCGTGGAGGAACTCTCCAAGGCCGAGCTCACCGGCGAGTGGGAATACAAGCTCGCGCAGATGGAGAAGGGGTCGCTCAGCCGCGACGCCTTCATGCGCGAGATCGCGGCGATGACCGAGCACATCGTCAAGAAGGCCAAGGAGTACGACCGCGACACCGTGCCCGGCGACTACACGACCCTGGCCACGCCCTGCCCCAACTGCGGCGGCGTGGTGAAGGAGAACTACCGCCGCTACGGCTGCACCGGCAAGAGCGGCACCGGCGAGGACGCCTGCGGCTTCTCGTTCGGCAAGTCGCCGGCCGGGCGCACCTTCGAGGTCGCCGAGGCCGAGGCGCTCCTGCGCGACAAGCACATCGGCCCGCTCGAGGGCTTCCGCTCCAAGGCCGGCTGGCCCTTCACCTCCGAGATCGTGCTCAAGTACGACGAGGAGGCGAAGAACTGGAAGCTGGAGTTCGACTTCGGCGACGACAAGAACGAGGACAGCGGCGAGATCATCGATTTCAGCGAGCAGGACACGGTCGGCCCGTGCCCGATCTGCGGCGCGCCCGTGTTCGAGCACGGCAGCAACTACGTCTGCGAGAAGTCGGTGCCGACCCAGGCCCAGCCCACGCCGAGCTGCACCTTCAAGACCGGCAAGATCATCCTGCAGCAGCCGGTGGAACGCGCGCAGATGGAGAAGCTGCTGGCCACCGGCAAGACCGACCTGCTCGACAAGTTCGTCTCGATGCGCACGCGCCGCGCCTTCAAGGCCTTCCTGACCTGGAACGCCGAAGAAGGCAAGGTGACCTTCGAGTTCGCGCCACGCGAGGGCGGCAGCAAATTCCCGCCGCGCAAGACCTTCGGCAAGGCCGCGCCGGCCGGCAAGACCGCGGCCGCCAAGAAGGTGGCGGCGAAGAAGGCGCCCGCGGCCAAGAAGGCACCGGCCGAGAAGAAGGCGCCGCGCAAGACCGGCGCCGGCCTCAAGCCTAGCGACGCGCTCGCCGCGGTGATCGGCAACGAGCCGGTGGCGCGCACCGAGGTGGTCAAGAAGCTCTGGGACTACATCAAGGCCAACGGCCTGCAGGACGCGAAGGACAAGCGCTCGATCAATGCCGACGCCAAGCTCAAGCCGGTGTTCGGCAAGGACCAGGTGACGATGTTCGAGCTCGCGGGCATCGTGGGCAAGCACCTCACGGCGCCCTGAGCCATGCGGCGCAGACGCTTCGCGGGCACGGCCGGCGCCCTTGCATTGGCGCTGCTTTCCGCCTGGGCTCCGGCCCGGGCCGCCGACTGGCCCGACAAGCCCGTCAAGCTGGTGGTGCCCTTCCCGCCCGGGCAGGCCACCGACATCTTCGCGCGCGCGCTCGCCGAGCAGCTCGGCCGGCGGCTGGGCCAGCCGGTGATCGTCGACAACAAGGCCGGCGCCGGCAGCAACATCGGCACCGAGTTCGTGGTGCGCTCGCAGCCCGACGGCTACACGCTGGTGGTGGCCGGCAGCGCGATGGCGGTCAACCAGACGCTCTACGCCAAGCCCGGCTTCGACCCACGCCGCGACCTCGTGGGCATCTCGCTGATCGCCAAGGTGCCGCTGGTGTTCCTCGCCACGCCCGAGAGCGGCATCCGCACGCTGGGCGAGCTCACCGCGCGCGCGAAGGCCGAGCCCGGCCGGCTCAGCTACGCGAGCGCCGGCATCGGCGGCACGCAGCACCTGTCGGGCGAGATGTACAAGTCGGCGGCGCATGTGTTCGTCACGCACATTCCGTACCGGGGCAGCGGGCCCGCGCAGGCCGACTTCCTCGGCAACCAGGTGCCGCTGATGATCGATTCGGTGACCGCCGCGCTGCCGCACATCAAGGCCGGCAAGGCGATCCCGCTGGCCGTGACCTCGGCCACGCGTTCCTCGCAGCTGCCCGAGGTGCCCACCGTGCGCGAGAGCGGCGTGGCCGGCACGCGCGACTTCGAGGCCGTGGGCTGGCTCGGCCTGATGGCGCCGCGCGGCACGCCGCCCGAGGTGCTGGCGCGCCTGAACCGCGAGGTGACCGAGATCCTCAAGAGCGAGCAGATGGCGCGCTTCATGCGCGAGCGCGGCTCGGAGCCGGCGCCCACCACCGGGCCCGACTTCGACCGCTTCGTCGCGAGCGAGATCGGGCTCTGGGGCGCGGCCGTCAAGGCCTCGGGCGCGAAGCCCGAATAGTCGCCACGGGAACCCGGCACGATCTCCAGGGTCTTGTTACAGGCCGCCACGGCCCGCGGCCTATAGTCGTTCGATCCACCCTGGGACAGATTCCATGAAGTCATTGATTGCCACCGCCTTCGCCCTCGCCATGGGCTTCTCGCTCGCGGGCTGTGCCTCGTCCTCGCGCACCGCCGATGCCGGCGGCACCGCCTCCTCGGGCAGCGGCGTGACGGTGTTCGGCACCATCGACGCCGGCGTCAGCGGCTACTCGACCAAGTCCGAGCGCCGCTGAACCGGCGCGGCGCTCAGCGGCGCCGCCGCAGCAGCGCCTGCTGCAGCACGCGCGCCGCGCGGTCGCGGATCTTGCCGGGCGCGCCGCGCAGCGTGGTCTTCGGCGCCACCTTCGCGGTGGCGCAGGCCCACAGGAAGTCGTGCAGGATCGGCGTGTCGTCCACGGTCTCGGTGCTGCCGTACTTGTGGAATTCGGGGTGCCACTGCGTGGCCGCGATGTAGCTGCGGCCACGGTCGGGCCGGCGGCGGATCGCCTCGGGCACGCGGTCGGGCAGGCTCCAGGCCTCGACCTCGAAACCCGGCGCGAGGTCCTTCACGCCCTGGTGATGGATGCTGTTGACGCGCGCGGTCTGCACCTCGGGATAGAGCTTCGCGAGCCGCGTGCCCGGCACGATCCCGATCTGGTGGAAGTTCTGGTCGTAGGTCACCGGGTCGCGGTGGCGCAGCGTCTCGGGATGGCCGTGCTGCTCCTCGATGTCCTGGTAGAGCGTGCCGCCGAAGGCCACGTTGATGAGCTGCAGCCCGCGGCACACGCCGAAGATCGGCTTGCCGGCCTGCTCGAAGGCCTCGACCAGCGCGAGGTCGTAGAGGTCGCGGATGCGGTCGCCGATCCAGGCGTCCTTCAGCGGCACCTCGCCATAGCTGCCGGGCCAGACGTCGGCGCCGCCGTGCATCACCACGCCGTCGAGCCACTCGGCGTAGTGCGAGAGCTTGGTGTCGCCGCGCGCGGTCTCGCCCGTGGGGCAGGGCACCATCACCACCATCGCGCCGGCCGACATCAGCCAGTGGGCGATCGACTGCTCGACGTACTGCAGGGTCTTGTTGGTGAACAGCGAGCGCGCCGGATCGGCGTGCGAGAAGCAGGCGGACAAACCGATCTTGAGTCGGGCGGAGACGGGCTGGGGCATCTCGATGGGTTCCCTGTGAGCGAAATTCATTCTGCGCCCACCGAACTTCGGTCGTGTGTCAGCCGAACCCGCGAAGTATCCTGTCGAGCCCACAAGGAGACACCGCATGCAGACGATCAAGGGGCCCGCCATCTTCCTGGCCCAGTTCGCGGGCGACACCGCGCCCTTCAACTCGCTCGACGCGATCGCCGGCTGGGCCGCGGGCCTGGGCTACAAGGGCGTGCAGATCCCGAGCTGGGACGCGCGGCTGATCGACCTGAAGAAGGCCGCCGAGAGCAGGACCTACTGCGAGGAGATCCAGGGCACGCTCGCCGCGCACGGCCTCTCGATCACCGAGCTCTCGACCCATCTGCAGGGTCAGCTCGTCGCGGTGCACCCGGCCTACGACGCGGGCTTCGACGGCTTCGCGGCGCCCGAGGTGCGCGGCAACCCGGCGGCGCGCCAGCAATGGGCGGTGCAGCAGCTGCACTACGCGGCGAAGGCCTCGGCGAACCTCGGCCTCACGGCGCACGCGACCTTCTCGGGCGCGCTGGCCTGGCCCTACCTGTACTCGTGGCCGCCGCGCCCGCCGGGACTGATCGAGGAGGCCTTCGACGAGCTCGCGCGGCGCTGGCGCCCGATCCTCGACGCCTTCGACGCCGCGGGCGTGGACGTGGGCTACGAGATCCATCCGGGCGAGGACCTGCACGACGGCGTGAGCTACGAGATGTTCCTCGAGCGCGTGAACAACCATCCGCGCGCCTGCCTGCTCTACGACCCGAGCCACTTCGTGCTGCAGCAGCTCGACTACCTGGCCTACATCGACCACTTCCACGAGCGCATCAAGATCTTTCACGTGAAGGACGCCGAGTTCAACCCGACCGGCAAGCAGGGCGTGTACGGCGGCTTTCAGAAGTGGATCGACCGCGCCGGGCGCTTCCGCTCGCTGGGCGACGGGCAGGTCGACTTCAAGGCCATCTTCTCGAAGATGGCGCAGTACGACTTCCCGGGCTGGGCGGTGCTCGAGTGGGAGTGCTGCATCAAGCACCCCGAGGACGGCGCGCGCGAGGGCGCGAAGTTCATCGCCGACCACATCATCCGCGTGGCCGACCGGGCCTTCGACGACTTCGCGGCCAGCGGCGTGGACGTGGCGGCCAACCGGCGCGTGCTCGGCCTCGACTGACGCAGCCGCTCAGCGGTGCAGCGGGCAGCCGTTGCGCTCGCCGCGAAATTCCGACGAGGCCGCATAGGCCGCCTTGCGCGCGCGCATCACCCCGCCCAGCGGCCGGTGCGCCGCGAGCGCCTGCCAGGGGCTGAAGGCCATGCCGTCGTCCATCTCGCGCGACAGCTCCTCGCCCCAGCCCGGCTGCGGCGCTGCCAGCACGCGCGCGACCGTCACGAAGGGACTGAGTTCCTGCGGCCATTCGACCGAGGCGTCCTCGACCGGCATGCGCTCGAGGTCGACGCACAGCTGGGCCCGCAGCTCCCACTCGCCGCCGTGCGTGCGCAGGAAGTCCATCACCGCCTCGCGCGTGCCGTCGGGCTTGCCGTCCAGATGCAGTTCGGCCTTCTCGAGCGCCACGAGCGCCTCGGACACCGGCGCGAGTTGCAGCTTGGCGATGTGATCGCCGAAGCGGATCGGCACCTGCGTGAAGAAGGTGGCACCCAGCGGATGGGTCAGCGGATGCGCGCCCAGCGCGACCAGCTTCGCGCTCGAGCCGCCCGCAACCTCGATCAGCTTCTCGATGCTCTGCAGCACGCCCGACAGCAGCAGCTTGCCGGTCGGCGCGCGGTCGGTGGTGGCCGCGAGCAGCTTGAGGCTGCGCAGGAAGCCGCGCGCGTCGGGCGCGACGAACACCGGGCCGTCGACGAACAGGAAGTCCTGCGTGGTGTGGTCCTCGGAGCCCTCGACGCGCTCGCCCTCGACATCGAACACCTTGAGCGCCATGCCGCGCGGCAGCGAGATGCGGTCGTCGAGCACCTCGGCCGGCGGCGTCGACAGCCGCATCGCCGCGCGATGGCGCCCCGGCCTGGCGAACAGGCCCTGTGCGTACGCGGGCGGCAGGCCCTCGGGCACGACGAGTTCGGCATGCAGCAGGCCGTGGCTCTTGGCGTGCACGGCGCGCATGGCATGGCCGGCGTGCTCGGCCACGGTCTGCGCCATGCCGCGCAGCGTGGCCACCAGCTCGATCTGCGTCTGGGCCTCGTCCTCGCGTTCGGTCTCCACGGAGGGATCGAAACGCACGGGGGCAAGCGTGGATGTGGGCGTGGCGGTGTCGTTCATGGTCGAGGCTCCTTGGGCATCGTGGGCCGAGCCATTGAGCGCGGCACGACCGGCGCGCGATGTAGGCCGTCGGCTCCCGTGGCTGCGCTCGACCGCCTGCACGAGAGGCTGCGTCAGCCGGCGCGGGCGAGCTGCGCCACGCGCCGGATCGCGTCGTCGATGCGCGCGGCCTCGATCAGCCCGTAGCCGAAGGCCAGGCCCTCGGGCACGTCGACCGCATGCGGATCGAGCGCATAGCGCGACAGCGGCGCCAGCGCGATGCCGGCCTCGGCCGCGCGCCGCGCCAGCGCCTCGGCGCGCAGCGGCGCATGCAGCCAGGCCGACAGGTGCAGGCCGGCCTGCGAGGGGATCGCCTCGAACAGGTCCGCGCCATGGCGCACCAGCGCCTCGAGCAGCGCGCGGCGGCGCTCGCCGTAGACCTTGCGCATCCGGCGGATGTGGCGCGCCAGGTGGCCCTCGGCGATGAAGTCGGCCAGCGCGTCCTGGCCCAGCACCGGGCTGTGCCAGTCGGCCAGCTCGCGCATGCGCACCAGCGCCGCGCGCGCCCACGGTGGCGCCACCACGAAGCCCAGGCGCAGCGCGGGAAAGAGGCTCTTCGAGAAGGTGCCCACGTAGCAGACCGAGTCGGCGCGGTCCAGCGTCTGCAGCGCGTCGAGCGGGCGGCCGGCGAAGCGGAACTCGCTGTCGTAGTCGTCCTCGATCACCACCGCCTGGCGCTCGCGCGCGAAGGCCAGCAGCGCGGCGCGCCGCGGCGTCGACATGGCCACGCCGGTGGGGAACTGGTGCGAGGGCGTCACGCAGATCACGCGCGCCTCGGCCGGCAGCCGCTCGACGCACAGGCCCTCGGCGTCGGTGGGCACGGGCGCCACCTTCGCGCCCGCGGCCGACAGGGCCTCGCGCAGCGAGGGATAGGACAGCTGCTCGACCGCCACCACCGTGCGCCCCGGCACGACGAGGATTCGCGCGAGCAGCCCGAAGGCCTGCTGCGCGCCGGCGGTGACGACGATGTCGTCGGCACCGCAGCCGACCGCGCGCGTGAAGGACACGTGGCGCGCGATCGCCTCGCGCAGGGCCGGCTGGCCGCGCGGGTCGGCGTACTGCGCCGCTTCGCCGCCGCCGCGCGCGATGCGGCGCAGCGCGCGGTCGGACAACCGGCGCCAGATGTCGAAGGGCAGCGCGCTCGCATCGGGCAGGCCGATGCGGAAATCGTCGCGCGCCGGGCGCTGCTGCAGCGTGGGCGGCAGGTCGGCGCCGGGCACGCGCGGCGGGGCCAGGCGGGGGTCGCGGCGCGGCGTGCCGGCCTCGACCCGTGGCGCCCGGCCGCGGCGCGAGGCTGGCAGGGTGTCGGCCACGTAGGTGCCGGCCCCGGGGCGGGCGACCAGGTAGCCCTCGCTGAGCAGCAGGTCGTAGGCCGCCAGCATGGTGTTGCGCGACACGCCCAGGCGCTGCGCGAGCGCGCGCGTGGCGGGCAGGCGGGCGCCGGGCCGCAGCCGGCCGTCGAGGATGGCGGCGTGCAGCTGCCGGTGCAGCTCACGCAGCAGTTCGCGCGAGCCGGTCGCGGGCAGCTGCAGGGACAGCTCGAAAAGTGGCTCCATGGAATTGGCCGATTGTGGTTCTTTTGAGGAACCAATCGCAAGCCTACGCTGGCGTCCTTGGAATGCTCGATGGAGAACCCGCCATGCACCACGATCCCGCCCCCTCTTCCACCGCTCCCGCCACGCCGGAACGCCTGCCGCCGAGCCTGGCCTGGCTCGCGCTCGGCGCCTTCGCGATCGGCACCGAGAGCTTCATCGTCGCGGGCCTGCTGCCGGTGCTCGCGGCCGACCTGCGAATCAGCCCCACGCACGCGGGCCAGCTCGTGCTGCTGTTCGCGCTCAGCTATGCGATCGGCTCGCCGCTGATGGCCGCGGCCTGCGCGCGCTTCGGCCGCCGGCCGCTGCTGGTCGCGAGCCTCGCGGCCTTCAGCGGCCTGACGCTGCTGGCGTCGATGGCGCAGGGCTTCGGCCAGCTCGCGCTGGCGCGGCTGGCGCTGGGCCTGGTGGCGGGCGTGTTCGTGCCGACCGCGAGCGCGGTGGCGGCTTCGCTGGTGTCGCCCGCATTGCGCGGCCGTGCGCTGGCGATCGTCACCGGCGGCGGCACGCTGGCGGTGGCGCTCGGCGTGCCGCTGGGCGCCTGGATCGCGGGCTGGGGCGGCTGGCGCACGGCCTACCTGCTGATCGCCGCGCTGGGCCTGGTCGCGACCGTGGGACTGGCGGCCGGGCTGCCACGCCGGCTCGCGGTGGCGGCGCCCGCCGCATCGGGCGGCGCGGCCTTCGCCGTGCTGCGCGCGCCGGGCGTGCTGGCCGGACTCGGCGTCAGCGTGCTCTGGACCACGGGCGGCTTCAGCTTCTACACCTACATCGCCCTCTTCCTCTCGCGCACGGTGGGCATCGGCCCCGAAGGCATCGGCGCGGTGTTCGTCGCCATCGGCGTGGCGGCGGCGCTCGGCACCGCGGCCGGCGGCTGGGCCACCGACCGCTTCGGCGCCGACCGGGTGGCGCGCGGCTTCGCGCTGCTGCTGGTGGCGGTCCTCGGCGGGCTGTCGCTCGCGGCCCAGGCGCTGCCCGGCGGCCTGGCCCTGCCGGCCGTGGTGGGCCTGGCGGCGCTGTGGGGTTTCGCGGGCTGGGGCTTCGGGCCGGCGCAGGCGGTGCGGCTGATCCGGCTGGCGCCCGAGCGCGCGCCGATGACGCTGTCGCTCAACGCCTCGGCGATCTACCTCGGGATCGCGGCCGGCTCGCTGTTCGGTGGCGTGGCGATCGCGTGGTTCGGCGTGAGCGCCGTCGGCTGGGTGGGCGCGGCCTGCCAGCTGGCCGGCGTGCTGCTGCTGGCCCGGGGCCGCCAGCGCGGCGGTGCGCTCGCGCGGGTCGGGGAGCCTGCGACGGCCTGAGGGCTTTCAGCTCCTCTTTTAATAGCAATATCGGCCGATTTGTCGCGCGTTCGCGCCAGTCCCGACCGAAACCTGAGCAACAGTCATGCCAGTCCGGTTACAATGCCGGGTTCGTTTCGATACTACGACGAAGTCTTTTCTCGTCACCCCACCGGCTGGTCGATTGGCACCGAGGCCCCCTGAACCCGATTTGAAATCCCCGGGTTCCGCACCTCCCCCGCCAGGCACGCCGGTTCTTGCCGTGTGTTGGAGCGCCAGTTCCGGCGCCCATGATTGCCACCACGGTCTTCGTTCATGTTGAAGCGAGCAGAGCGCGTCCCCGCTGCGCCGTGTGTGTCGGCCGGCCGTCGCGCCTGAAACCAAACACGACGGATTTCATTCATATCCAACAGACAACGAAGATTCGAGGTAATAAAGCATGCCGAAGGAAGAACTGATCGAAATGAACGGCGCAGTGACCGAAGTCCTGCCCGATTCGCGCTACCGCGTCACGCTCGACAACGGTCACCAGCTGATCGCCTACAGCGGCGGCAAGATGCGCAAGCACCACATCCGCATCCTGGCGGGCGACAAGGTGTCGCTGGAGCTCTCGCCCTACGACCTGACCAAGGGCCGCATCACCTTCCGCCACCTGGAACGCCGCGGTCCTCCGCCGACGGGTCCCGGCGGCAACAACGGCGGCGCCCAGCGCCGCTGAACGACCGGCAAGCGCCGACCGTCGCAGCCCCCGAGGGCCTTGCAGCACTGTCGCCCTGGCGGCGGGCTGCAAGGCCCTGATTTTTTGCTCCTCCGACTCTTCTCCAAGCTTCCGCCGGGCCTGCTGGCGGCCACGCCATGACCACCACCTCCCCCGACGACTTCGCCACCCTGCCGCTCGCGCCGCAGATGCTGGCCAACCTCGCGCAGCTCGGCTATGCGCGCATGACGCCGATCCAGGCCGCGAGCCTGCCGGTCGCGCTGCTCGGCAAGGACCTGATCGCCCAGGCCAAGACCGGCAGCGGCAAGACCGCCGCCTTCGCGCTGGCGCTGCTGGCCAACCTCAATCCGCGCCGCTTCGCGGTGCAGGCGATGGTGCTGTGCCCCACGCGCGAGCTGGCCGACCAGGTCACGACCGAGATCCGACGTCTGGCGCGCGCGGAAGAGAACATCAAGGTGGTCACGCTGTGCGGCGGCGTCGCGCTGCGCGGGCAGACCGCGAGCCTGGCGCATGGCGCCCACGTGGTGGTGGGCACGCCGGGGCGGATCATGGACCACCTCGAGCGCGAGAACCTCGCGCTCGACGCGCTCAACACGCTGGTACTCGACGAGGCCGACCGCATGCTCGACATGGGTTTCTTCGACGACATCGTGACCGTGGCGCGCCAGTGCCCGAAGGAGCGCCAGACGCTGCTGTTCTCGGCCACCTATCCCGAAGGCATCGCCAAGCTCGCGCAGCAGTTCATGAAGGACCCGCAGCAGATCGCGGTGCAGGCCCAGCACACGGGCAGCGCGATCCGCCAGCGCTGGTACCAGGTCAAGGACAACGAGCGGCTGCACACCGTGAGCCGGCTGCTCGACCACTTCCGCCCGGCCAGCACGCTGGCCTTCTGCAACACCAAGCAGCAGTGCCGCGACCTGGTCGAGGTGCTCAAGGCGCAGGGCTTCAGCGCGCTCGCGCTGTTCGGCGAGCTCGAGCAGCGCGAACGCGACCAGGTGCTGGTGCAGTTCGCCAACCGCAGCTGCTCGGTGCTGGTGGCCACCGACGTGGCGGCGCGCGGCCTGGACATCGCGCAGCTCGAAGCCGTGATCAACGTCGACGTGACGCCCGATGCCGAGGTGCACGTGCACCGCATCGGCCGCACCGGCCGCGTCGGCCAGCAGGGCGGCGCCGAGGGCCTGGCGCTGAACCTCGCGAGCATGGACGAGATGGGCTTCGTCGGGAAGATCGAGCAGCTGCAGGGCCGCGAGTCCGAATGGCACCCGCTCGCCGAGCTCACGCCCGGCCAGGGCGCGCCGCTCGCGCCGCCGATGGCCACGCTGCAGATCGTGGGCGGACGCAAGGAGAAGATCCGCGCCGGCGACGTGCTGGGCGCGCTGACCGGCGACTGCGGCTATGCGAAGGAGCAGGTCGGCAAGATCAACGTCAACGAGTACTCGACCTACGTCGCGGTCGAGCGCGGCATCGCCGCCGAGGCGGCGCGCCGGCTCAACGACGGCCGCATCAAGGGCAAGAGCGTCAAGGTCCGGCTGCTGGATCTCTGAGGTCGCCCGCGAGCGCGGCGGCGCCGCCGGCCGCCGAGGTCGGCGCGACCGGCGCGTCGAGCACCGGTACCACGTCTTCGGGCGGCGCCGGCGCGACATCCTCGCGCAGCGCCAGCCGGTTCGCGAGCCGGAACGCCACCGTCACCGCGAGCACGCCGAAGATCGAGGCGCCCACCGCCTGCCCGATCAGCACGCCGGCCGCGCCGTACTGCGCGCCCCACCAGACGAAGGGCACCGTGCCCACGGTCGCGCGGCCCCAGTTGAAGGCCGTCGACAGCAGCGGATGGCCGAGGTTGTTGAACGAGGCATTGGCCACGAACAGCCCGCCCGCGAAGAAGAAGCTGGCCGCCAGTCAGCTGCAGAACAGCGCGATCAGCTCGGCCGAGACGCCGTCGGCCGAGAAGGCGCGGATCAGCAGGTCCTGCCCCAGCGCCAGCACCGCCCAGGCCACCGCCACCGACACGCCCATGACCAGCAGGCTGTCGCGCAGCCCCTGGCGCACGCGCCGGTACTGCCCGGCGCCGAGGTTCTGCGCCAGGATCGGCCCGACCGCGCCGCTCAGCGCATAGACCAGCCCGAAGGCCACCGGGCTCACGCGGTCGATGGTGGCGGCGCCGGCCACGGCCGCGGGCCCGAACTGCGCGATGCTGTGGGTGACGAAGGCGGCGCTCACCGGCGTCGCGAGATTGGTCAGCACCGCCGGCCCGGCCACCGCGGCCATCGCGCGGGCATCGGCGCCCAGCTGCTTCGGCTCGAAACGGCCCAGCATGCGGTGCCGCACCGCCACGCCGTGCAGCCCGACCGCGGCCAGCGCCAGCCGCGAGAACACCGCGCTGACGGCGGCGCCGTCGAGCCCCATGCCGAAGCCGAAGATCAGGATCGGGTCGAGCACCGCGGTGACGAAGGCGCCGACCAGCGTGACCATCATCGCGCGCCGCGCATCGCCGACCGCGCGCAGCAGCGCCGAGCAGGCCATGCCGATCCCGAGCAGCGGCAGCGTGTGCACCGTGATCGCGAGGTAGCGCTGCGCGAAGCGCGCGGTCTCGCCCTCGGCGCCCAGCGCATGCACGGCCGGGCCGAGGAAGAAGGCGGTGCCGCTGCCGGCCACCAGCGAGATCGCCGCCATCAGCGCCAGGCTCGCGGTGGCGATGCGGCGCGCGTCGTGCGCGCGGCCCGCGCCCACGGTGCGCGAGACCACGGCCGCGATGCCGATCATCAGCCCGATGCACAGCGAGGTGTGGAAGAAGCCGACCACGCCCGCGAAACCCACGGCCGCGGCGATGGCCTTCTCGCCGAGCAGCGAGATGTAGAACAGGTTGATCAGGTCGACCGCGAACACCGCGATCAGGCCGATGGCGCCGGTGCCCGCCATCACGCAGACATGCCGCAGCAGCGAGCCCGTGACGAACCTCGGCCGGGCCATGTCTCTCCCCATTGCGCTTTCTGGCATGCAAAATCCTCGCTGTGGCCTAATTACGCCTTCGAACTTCACTTTTACCCGAGCTTTCCATGCCCAAGAAAATCCGTACCGAAGCCGACCGTCTCGCCAGCCCGAAGCCCGTGCCCCTGCCCGGCTTCACCCTGCCGCGCAACGGTGGCGGCCAGAAGGTCAGCCTCGAGCGCGGCACCGCGACGCGCAGCAAGAAGAACCCCGGCAAGCGCGCCAAGAAGGGCGGCTGATCCGGCCTTCGCAGCCACGGCCCGCCGGGCCGGTGGCGCGAAACCCCGACAAACGCGCCCGCGGGCGCGTTTCGTCGTTGAGGGCCCCCTGCCGGGGCTATGAGGCTTCGATGTCCGACGACAACCAGATCCTGATCCCGCCCTCGTTCTTCGCCGTCTACACCGACGCGCGGCAGCGGCTGCGCGAGCCCATCGGCGTGGTGCGCGCGCGCTACGAGATCTGCGAGGACCTGGCCAGCCACCTGGTGGGCCATGCGCAGATCCAGCACCACACCGAGGTGCCGGTCGAGAACGAGATCCTGGCGCGCATCCGTGCCGGCCTGGCCGCGCCCGAGGCGGGCCTGCAGCCCGGCGAGGCCGACTGGGTGGTGCAGCGGCTGGCCGAGCTGCTGGGCTGGCCCGGGCCCGAACCGGTGCCGTCCGGGGACTGAGCCCGGCGCCGCCGCCATGCTGCTCCAGGTCGGCGAACTCGCGCGGCGCACCGGGCTCACGGTGCGCACGCTCCATCACTACGACGCCATCGGCCTGCTCGCGCCCTCGGCGCGCTCGGAGGCCGGCTACCGGCTCTACGGCCCCGACGACATCGCGCGGCTGCACGCGATCCAGGCGCTGCGGCTGCTCGGGCTGCCGCTGGCCGAGATCGGCGGGCTGCTGGGCGCCGGCGGCGAATCGCTGCCCGCGATCGTCGAACGCCAGATCGCCGCGCTCGACCGGCAGATCGCGCAGGCCACCACGCTGCGCGAGCGGCTCGCGCTGCTCGAACAGCGGCTGGCCGAGGGCGGCCGGCCCGACACCGGCGACTGGCTCGCGACGCTCGAGCAGATGAGCACCTATGGCCGCTACTTCAGCCCGGAGGAGATCCGCGCGCTGATGGCGAACTGGAAGGCCGTGGCCGACCAGTGGCCGCCGCTGATCGCCGAAGTGAGCGAGCGCATGGCGCGCGGCGTGCCGGCCGATGCGCTCGAGCTGCAGCCGCTGGCCGCGCGCTGGATGACGCTGATGGGCCAGTGGATGGACGGCAACTACGACCTGATCGAGCGCTGGGGCGAGATGTACCGCAGCGAGCCGGTGGCGCGGCGCGACGACGGCCCCTCGGCCGCGCTGATCGGCTACATCGAAGAGGCCATCGGCCTGCGCATGGCCGCGCTGCTGCGCCACCTCGACGCCGAGGACTTCGCGCGCCTGGGCACGCCGCCCGACGCGGCCTGGCGGCGGCTCTCGGGCGAACTCGAGGCCCTGCGGGCCCGGGGCGCGGCGCCCGGCGACCCGGCCGTGCAGGCGATCGCGCGCGAGTGGGCCGCGCTGTTCGATGCCTTCTGCGACCACGACCCGGGCATCGCGGCCCGGCTGATGCAGGCCATGGCCACCGAGCCCGTGCTGCAGGCCGCGGCGGTGACCGCGCCGCCGGTGCGCGAGCTGCTGCTGCGCGCCATGGCGACGCTGCGCGCGGCCTGAAAAACCCCTTCGCGCCCGCTTTACCCTGACGTTGCGTGAGGCCCAACAGTGGCCGCATGAACAACGCCAACACCCCTCCTTCCGCCCCGCAACGCCTGCACGCGCTCGACAACCTGCGCGCCCTCATGATGTGGCTGGGCATCGTGCTGCACGTGGCTCTCAACCACATCACCGTCGCCTCGCCGCTGCCCTGGCGCGACCCGCAAACTTCGCGCGTCGCCGACCTGCTGCTGCTGTTCATCCACGGCTTCCGCATGCCGGTGTTCTTCGTGCTCGCGGGCTTCTTCGTCGCGCTGCTGGTCGAGCGGCGCGGCGCCGGCGGCATGCTGCGCAACCGCGCGCTGCGGCTCGCCCTGCCCTTCGCGCTGTTCTGGCCGCCGCTGTTCGCGCTGACCACGCTGCTCGCGATGGTCTACATCCACCTCACGGTGCGTGGCGTGCCGGGACTCGACGCGGCGCTGGCGCCGCCGCGCCCGCCGGGCGGCTCGCCATTCAACACGCTGCACCTGTGGTTCATCTACCAGCTGTTCTGGCTCTGCGTGCTGGCCTGGGCCGGCGCGAAGCTGGGCCGCTTCGTGCCGGCGCGGCTGCGCGCGGGCTTTTCGCGCGGCTTCGAACTGCTGGCGCGCCAGCCCTGGGGCGTCCTGGTGCTGGCGCTGCCGCTGGCGGTGGCCGGGTCCTTCCATCCCACGGGCCTGGCGCCGCAGAGCGGCTCCTTCCTGCCGCCCTGGGGCGAATGGGTGCACAGCGGCCTGTTCTTCGTGTTCGGCCTGTGCCTGCACGGGCGGCAGGAACTGCTCGCCCGCTTCGCCGCGCGCTGCCAGCTCCTGGCGCTCGCGGGCCTGGGCTTCTTCGGCGCGACGCTCGCGCTGCTGGGCGCCGCGCCCGGCACGACGCCCCTGCCGCATGCCGCCTTCTGGATCGCCTACGCCTACGGCACCGCCGGCTGGCTCTGGAGCCTGGCGCTGATCGGCGCCTTCGTGCGCTGGCTGCCGCGGCGCAACGGCGTGCTCGACTACCTCTCGCGCAGCTCGTACTGGGTCTACCTGGTCCACATGCTCGGCACCGTCGGCTTCGGCGTGCTGCTGTTCCATGCGCCGCTGGGCGCGCTCGCGAAGATGGGCCTCAACATCGCGGCCACCTCGCTCGTCGCGCTCGCGAGCTACGAGCTGCTGGCGCGCCGCACGCCCATCGGGCGGCTGCTCAACGGTCAGCGCGAGGCGAAGCGCTCGAGCAGGAAGTCGACGAAGGCGCGCGTCTTCGCGGCCAGGTGACGCGAGGGATAGACGGCATAGACCGGCGTGCGGTCGGCCTCCCAGTCATCCAGCACCGCCTCGAGCCGGCCCGCGGCCAGTTCGTGCGCGACGTAGATGCGCGGGATCAGGCTCAGGCCGAAGCCCGCGAGCAGCGCGTCGCGCACCGCGAGGCTGGAGCTGACCTTGTAGCGCCCGTCGACCGGCACCGCCACGCTGCGGCCGGCGCGGCGGAAGGTCCACTTGTGGGCATGGCCCGAGAGCGTGAACTGCACGCAATCGAAGGCCTTCAGGTCCTCGGGCCGCGCGGGCCGGCCGCGGGCGGCGAAGTAGGCCGGCGCGCCGCACAGCACGTGGGTCATGGTCGTGAGCTCGCGCGCCACCAGGCTCGAGTCCTCGAGCCGGTCGCTGCCGCGGATCGCGAGGTCGTATCCGCCGCCGATCAGGTCGGTGCGCGCGTCCTGCAGGTCGAGCTCGAGCCTGAGGTTCGGATGGCGCTCCATGAAGGCCGGGATGCCGGGCGAGATGCAGGTCAGCGCGAAGGTCAGCGGCGCGCTGACCCGCAGCACGCCCGACGGGCTGCTGCCCATCGGCGCGAGCGCGGCGTCGGCCTCGCTCAGATCGTCGAGGATGCGCGAGAGCCGCTGGTGGTAGGCCGCGCCGGCCTCGGTGAGGCTCATGCTGCGCGTGGTGCGGTTGATGAGCCGCACCTTCAAGTGCGCCTCGAGCTCGGCGATGTTCTTGCTGACCGCGGCGGCCGACAGCCCGAGCTGGCGCGCCGCGCCCGCGAAACTGCCGCTGGTGGCGGCGGTGCGGAAGACCTGGAGGGCGGTGAGATGGTCCATGATCCACAACCATTGGTAATGAATCAATTCATTATTCAGACATTCACAACCAGCGGTCAATTGAATAGATTCAAGCCTCCATGACCGATACCACCGACCGCAGCGCCCGCCCTCCCGCCCGGGGCGCCGACATCCTGCTGACCGCCGCCGCGCCCGCGATCTGGGGCAGCACCTACATCGTCACCACCGAGCTGCTGCCCGCGAACTACCCGCTCACGGTCGCGATGCTGCGCGCGCTGCCTGCGGGCCTGCTGCTGCTGGCCATCGTGCGGCAGTTGCCCGAACGCGCCTGGTGGGGCCGCATCCTGGTGCTGGGCGCGCTCAATTTCTCGCTGCTGTGGGCGATGTTGTTCATCGCGGCCTACCGGCTGCCGGGCGGGGTGGCGGCCACGATCACCTCGCTGCAGCCGCTGATGGTGGTGTTCCTCGCGAGCGCGCTGCTCGGCACGCGGGTGCGCGCGCTGTCGGTGGTGGCGGCCGCCGTGGGCTTCGGCGGCGTGGCGCTGCTGGTGCTCACGCCGCAGGCCAGGCTCGATGCGGTGGGCATCGCGGCGGCGCTCGCGGGCGCGGTGTCGATGGCCTTCGGCACCGTGCTGGCGCGGCGCTGGCAGCCGCCGGTCTCGGCGCTGACCTTCACCGCCTGGCAGCTCACCGCGGGCGGCCTGCTGCTGCTGCCGGTGGCGCTGTGGCTCGAACCGGCGCTGCCGCCGCTCACGGCCACCAACTGGCTGGGCTTCGGCTGGCTGGGCCTGGTGGGCGCCGCGCTGACCTACATCCTGTGGTTTCGCGGCGTGGCCCGGCTGGAGCCGGCCGCCATCGCCTCGCTGGCCTTCCTGAGCCCGGTGACGGCCGTGATCCTCGGCTGGGTGCTGCTGGGACAGCGGCTGTCGCCGCTGCAGGTGGCGGGCATCGCCATCGTGATCGCGAGCATCTGGCTGAGCCAGCATGCGCAGCGCGGGGCGCTGCCCACGGCGGCGCGGCCCGCGACGCGCTGAAGTTTCAGGCCGCCGTGGCCTGCTTGAGCAGGCTCAGGTAGCCGGGCTGCACCTCCATGCGCGCGGTGGTGCCACCGCGCTGCAACAGCCGGTGCGCCCGCGGCAGGCTCCAGCACGGCAGGCTGGTGAACATGTGATGCTCGCAGTGGTAGTTGACCCAGTAGGGCGCGATGAAGATGCGCTCGGCCAGGTTGGCATGCGTGGTGCGCGCCTGGCGCAGCGGATCGGCCTCGTTCTGCGCCACCAGCGCATGCTCGGCGATGTTGCGCACCCGGCTCACGAGCGGCAGCCAGGTCGCCATGGGCAGCAGCCACATCAGGACCCAGGCCCACCAGTAGCCCGCCAGCGCGAAGGCCAGCAGCCCGAGGCCGTTGGCGAGAAAGAAGCGGCGGTCCTTCGCGAGTTCGCGGCCGAACGCCTTCAGCGCCGATTCGCCCGGTGCGCGCCGGCGAATGCCTTCGGCGATGTGGCCGAAGCGCTGCTTGTAGAAAGTCTGGCCGCTGAGGTCGCGCACGACCTTGCGCCACATCGAGGCGCGCGAGATCGGGAACGGCGCCGACAGCACGAGATCGGGGTCCTCGGTCTGCTGCACGAAGCGGTGGTGCTGCAGGTGGTAGGGCCGGTAGTCGCGCAGGGTGGACGAGCACAGCCAGTGGCCGACCCAGTCGTTGACGCGGCGGTTGCGGTGCAGCCCCGCATGGGCCGCGTCGTGCATCAGGATGAACAGGCCGAGCTGGCGCGCGCCGACGATCGGCACCATCAGCGGAAGGGTCCATGGCCAGACGATGCCCACCAGCATCGCGAGGCCGATGACGCCCCAGCAGTGCGCGACCAGCCACAACCCCTTCCACGACGAGCGCGCGGTCAGCGCCTGCCATTCGTCGGTGCTGAAGAAATCCTCGGGGCGGGCTCGGGGTGCGGCGGCCATCGGGCCAGTATGCGCCGCGGGTCCGGGCGATGCACGCGGACTTCCCCGCAGGCCCGCGCGCCTAGCGGTCGATGATCTTGCGCGCGAAGCGCTCGAGGTAGTCCATCAGCCGGTCGGCGCCCGCGATGGCGGCGGCCTCGTCGCCGGTGGCGATGCCCTGCGCCAATTCGAGGTGGGCATTGGCGCCCTCGACGATCTCGCCCTGGTGCTGGTAGGCGTACCAGAAGCGGCGGCACTGCACGATCAGCGGCGTGACGGCCTTGACGGCCGAGTCGTTGTGGCTGGCCTGGTGGTTCACCAGGTCGAGCGCATGGTCGGCGCGCATGTAGCCGTCGAGGTCGCCGCGCGCGGCCGCCTCCACCATCTGCTCGGCGCAGCGCACGATCTCCTTGCGCTGCGGCGCGGTGGCGCGGCGCGCGGAGCAGGTGGCGATCAGCTGCTCGAGCACGCGGCGCGTCTGCACCACGTCGAGGTGGTCGGCGAGGTCGATGGTCGACACCAGCAGCCCGCGGCGCGCCTGCTGCACCACCAGGCCGATCGACACCATTCGCATCAGCGCCTCGCGCACCGGCGTGCGGCCCAGGCCGGTGCGCTCGGCCAGCTCGGCCTCGACGATCTGGCTGCCGGGCTCGAGCTGCAGCGTGGACAGCAGGGTCTCGATGGCGTCGTAGGCCATGTCGGCGGCGCGGCGCTTCGGGGCGGACGCGGGGGCAGGGGCGGGAATCGGAGCAGCCATGGAGGTTCGGGGACGCGGATCTGCGTAGTGTGGATCAGTCCGGGTCGCGCGCGCCCAGGCCGGCCAGCGTCGCGATGCGCACGGGCGACAGCGGCGGCCGCGGCGCGGGCGGCGTCCAGCCGAACAGGAACTGCGCGGCGTCTCCGCACACGCGCCCCTGGCACGGCCCCATGCCGCAGCGCTGGTGCAGCTTGGCGTCGGTCCAGCCGCCGCAGCCGGCGAGCGCCGCGAGGGGCACGTCCTCGCAGCGGCACACCAGCGTGTCGGGCCGGGCCAGCGCGCGGATCGCGGGGCCGGGCGCGAAGCCGCGGTGCAGGCGCGTGGCGAAGGCGTTCCAGCGCGCGCGTTCGGCGTATTGCAAGCGTGCGGCCTTTTCGTCGCCGACGGCCGCATGGCCCGCGATGGCGCCCTGCGCGAGCGCGCGTTCGCTGCCGCCGAAGCCCGTGCATTCGCCGGCCGCGTAGACGCCGTCCAGGCTGGTGGCCTGCCGCTCGTCGACGGCCAGCGCGAGCGTGCCGCTGTCGCCGAAGGGCGCGAGCGCGCAGCCGAGCATCTGGCCGAGCTGGGTGTTGGGCACGAGGCCGAAGCCGCAGGCCAGGCGCTCGCAGGCGACCTCCCGCATGCGGCCGCCCTGGCTCAGGCGCACCGATTCGAGTTGCGTCGTGCCCCGTGCCTCGACCACGTGCGAGCCCGTGCGGTAGGCCGCATCGGCCAGCGTCAGTGCCTGCGCCGCCTTGCCCGGCCAGCGCGCGAGCCCCAGCACGAAGCCCGCGACCGCGCCGAAGGCCGCCTGCTCGGCGATGCGCAGCACCTTCGCGCCGGCCTGGCGCGCGGTGGCCGCGGCTGCCAGCAGCAGCGGGCCGGTGCCGGCGACGACGATGCGCTCGCCCGCCACCGGCAGGCCGGCCTTGATCAGCGCCTGCAGGCCGCCCGCACCGGTCACGCCCGGCAGGGTCCAGCCCGGAAAGGGCAGCAGGCGTTCGCGCGCGCCGGTGCACAGCACGAGCCTGCCCCAGCGCAGGCGCCAGGCGCGCTCTGCCTCCTCGAGCAGCAGTTCGCGCGGCGCGCTGGCGGCCACCACGCGCGTGCCGCTGTGCACGCGCACGTTGGCGCGGGCGGCCAGCGCCTCGCGCAGCCGGCGCGCGGCCGGCGGCAGGGTGGCACCGGGACCGTCGCGCCAGATCTGGCCGCCGGGCACGGGGTTGTCGTCGATCACGACGATGGACGCGCCGCTGGGCGCGGCCGCCAGCGCGGCGGCCATGCCCGCGGGGCCGGCGCCGACGATCAGCAGGTCGCAGTGTTCGAGGCCGACGGCGTCGGTGCTCATCGCAGGGTCTCCACGCGCATGCCTTCGCCGCAGACGGTCTGGCAGGCGAGGCGGCGGCGGCCGTCGATGGCGACGCGGCATTCCTGGCAGATGCCCATGCCGCAGAAGGGCGCACGCGGCTGGCCCGTGACGGAGACGCGCGCGACGCCCATGGCCGGGGTCGTGTCGGCGATGCGCAGCGCGGCGGCGACCGAGCTGCCGGCCGCGACGCGCACCTCACGGCCGTCGACCTGCAACAGAACCTGCGGCGCGGCGTTCATGCCACTGCCTCGAGCAGCCGCCCAGGCGCGAAGGGCCGCGCATCGAACGGCGGCGCAGTGCCCGTCATCAGCGCCACCAGCAGCTCGGCGCTGCCCGGCGCGGTGGTCACGCCCAGGCCTTCGTGGCCGAGCGCGAGCCACAGCTTCTCGCGCCATGGATGCGCGCCCAGCAGCGGCAGGCCGTCGGGCGTGGCAGCGCGCAGGCCGGTCCAGCTGCGGATGGCATTGAGTTCGCCGAGGCCCGGCAGGTAGTCGATCGCGCGCCGCAGCATGCGCGCGAGCATCGCGGGCTCGACCGCGGGATCGGTGGTGTCGAACTGCCGCGAGGAGCCGACCAGCAGCTGCCCCGTGGGCCGCGGCTGCACGTTGAAGGCGACCGAGTCGCCCTCGGCATGGTGCGCACTGGTGACGTAGCCGAGCTCGACCAGTTGGTGCCGCACGGTGCCCGGATAGCGGTCGGTGATCAGCAGGTGGCCCTTCTTGGGCCGCAGCGGCAGCTCGGGGCACAGCGCGGCCGCCTCGAGGCCGGCGGCCAGCACGACCTGCGCGGCGCGGCGCCGGCCGCCGTCGGCCAGAAGCAGCGTGCCGTCGTCCTCGATGGCCGCGACCTGGGCCTGCTCGAATTCGACCGCGGCGCCCGCATCCGCGAGCAGCCAGCGCGCCGCGTTGGGCGCATAGAGGATGCCGTCGCCCGGCACCTCGAGCGCGCCCGCGAGGCCGGCGCGCAATGCCGGTTCGGCCATGGCCAATGCCTTCGCATCGAGCAGCCGGCTCGCGATGCCCAGCGCGGCGAGCCGTTCGCGCTTGCGTTCGGCCTCGGCCATCTCCGCGTCGTCGGCGGCGATCCAGAGCGTGCCGCAGGCGCTGTGCGCGCAATCAGCCGGCATGCGCGGCGCGAGCGTGCGCCACAGGTCGATCGAGCGGCTGCTGAGTTCGAGCTCGGCGCGGTTGTCGTCCATCGCCACGAGGTGGCCCATGCCGGCGCCGGTGGCACCGCCCCGGCGCGCATCGATCACGCGCACGCGACGGCCCGTGCGCGCGAGCGCATGCGCGCAGGCGGCGCCGACGATGCCGGCGCCGATGACGATCGCGTCCGCCTCGGCCATGCGCGAGTTCAGAGCCGGATGCCCCAGCCGAAGGGATCGGCCTCGTCGATCAGCAGGGTGGCTTCGGCGCTGATGTGGGCGCGGCCGCGCAGCGTGGGGATGACGCGGCCGTCGTCGGCGAGCTCGTAGCGGGCCTCGAAGCGGCTGCCGATCACGCTGGCCTGCGTCCACGCCTGGCCGGGCGCGAGCTTGCCGTCGGCCGCGAGGCAGGCGATCTTGGCGCTGGTGCCGGTGCCGCAGGGCGAGCGGTCGTAGGCATTGCCGGGGCACAGCACGAAGTTGCGGCTGTCGGCGCCGTCCGCGTCGTCGGCGAACAGCTCGATGTGGTCGATTTCCGCGCCCTCGGCGCCGGTGATGCCCTGCGCCGCGAGCGCGCGCCGCAGCGCGGCCGTGTAGTCGGTGAGCGCGGCGAGGTTGTCGCTCGCCACGCGCTGGCCGTGCGCGGCCTCGCTCACGAGGAAGAACCAGTTGCCGCCCCAGGCCACGTCGCCGCGCACGGTGCCATGGCCCGGCAGCTCGACGGCCACCTGGTGCAGGTGACGGTACGCCGGCACGTTGCGCACGCTGACCGCGCCATCCGCGTGCAGCGTGGTGGTGACGGTGCCCACGGGCGTCTCGATGCGGTGCTCGCCGGGGCCGATGCGGCCCATGTGCGCGAGGCTCGCGACCAGGCCGATGGTGCCGTGGCCGCACATGCCGAGGTAGCCCGCGTTGTTGAAGAAGATCACGCCGGCCGCTGCATCGGGCGCGACCGGTTCGCACAGCAGCGCTCCGACCACGACGTCGCTGCCGCGCGGCTCGAGCACGGTGGCGGCGCGCCATTGGTCGTGATGCTCGGCCAGCAGCGCGCGGCGCTCGGCCATGCTGCCGCGGCCGAGGTCCGGGAAGCCGCCGGTCACGAGGCGGGTGGGCTCGCCGCCGGTGTGCGAGTCGATGATCTGGATGCGGTGCATGGAGATGGGCGCATCGCCTTCCTTGAAGACGGCGATGCGTTGAAGGAAAAGGAGGAGGAAGGGGCCGCGGCCCCTTCTGGGAAGGCGTGGCTCAGTAGCTCGCGAGCGCCGTCGGCGCGGCGTTCTTGAAGGTGAACACCGTGATCGGCGCCTGCTTCATGTTGCCCTTGTCGTCGTAGGCATAGGTCGCGGCCACGCCCTTGTAGGTGGTCTTGTAGAGCTCGGCGCCGACCTTGTCGGGATCGATCGAGTTGGCCTTGGCCATCGACTCGCCGATGAACATCACCTGGTCGTAGTACGAGGCCGCGTAGGCATCGGCGTCGGCACCGAAGCGCTTCTTGAACTTCTCCTTGAAGGCCGGACCGCTGACCGCCTTCTCGAGGATCGAGCCGCCCTGGGCGCAGAACACCGCGTCGTTGACCGCGTCGCCGCCGAGCTTGCCCATCGCGGGGCTGCACAGCGTGTCGCCGCCGAGCAGCTTGGCGTTGATGCCGAGCTGCTTCATCTGCCGCGTCATCGGCGCGCCCTGCGGCGCATAGCCGCCGAAGAAGATCGCCTCGGGCTGCTTGGCCTTCATGTTGGTCAGGATGGCGGTGAAGTCGACCGCCTTGTCGGTGGTGAACTCCTGGCCGACCACGGTGAGGCCCTGCTTCTTCGCTTCCTTGGTGAACTCCTCGGCGAGCCCCTGGCCGAAGGCGGTGCGGTCGTCGATCACGCCGACCTTGGTGACCTTGAGCACCTTGGCCGCGTACACGGCCATGCTGCCGCCGATCTGGTTGTCGCTCGCGATGATGCGGTAGAGGTTCTTGTAGCCACCCTGCGTGACCTTCGGGTTGGTGCCCACGGTGGACAGCAGCACGCCGCCGTCGCTGTAGACGCGCGAGGCCGGGATGGCCACGCCCGAGCAGTACGGGCCCATGACGAACTTGACGTTGTCGTCGACGAACTTCTGCGCCACGGCCACGCCGCTCTTGGCGTCGCAGGCATCGTCCTCCGACTTGAGTTCGAACTTGAGCGTCTTGCCGCCGACCACGAGCTTCTTGGCGTTGAGCTCCTCGATCGCGAGGCGCACGCCGTTCTCGTTGTCCTTGCCCGCGAACGCATTGGGGCCGGAGAGCGGCCCGGTATGGCCGATCTTGACCACCTGCTCCTGCGCCTTCGCCTGGGTTGCGAGGGCCAGCGCCACGAGGCCGAGCAGCGGAATCATCTTCGATGGTGTCTTCATGCTTCTTCCTGGATAAGGGGACACGGAGGGTACGGGGGAAACGAGGGCGCCGCCCTCGGGGGAAACGCAGCAAACGAAGGGCTTAGGCGACCGATTGGTACTTGGCCGGACGGGTCGCGAGCGCCTTCTTCACGATGGCCTCGATGGCCTCGCGCTCGGCGCCCACCAGCGGCAGGCGCGGACGGCGCACGTGCTCGGTGCCCACGCCCACGAGGTGGTCGATGAGCTTGAGGTTCTGGACCAGCTTGGTCGAGACGTCGAGATGCAGCATCGGCGTCATCCACTGGTAGAGCTCGAGCGCCTCGGCGAACTGGCCGGCCTTCATCAGGTCGTACAGCGCCACCGTCTCGCGCGGGAACGCGCAGCCCACGCCGGCCAGCAGGCCGTCGCAGCCCAGCGCCAGGCCCTCGTAGGCGAGGTCGTCCACGCCGAGGAACAGCTGGTAGCGATCGCCGACCGTGTTGCGCAGGTCGGTGATGCGGCGGATGTTGTCGGTGCTCTCCTTGATGGCCGCGATCCATTCGCAGTCGGCCAGCTCGACCATGTGCTCGGGCTTGAGGTCGACGCGGTAGGCCACCGGGTTGTTGTAGACCATCACCGGCTTCTGCGCCGCGTTGGCGATGGTGCGCACGTTGAGCATGGCTTCGCGCGCGTCGGCCACGTAGATCACCGAGGGCATGACCATGTAGCCGGCCACGCCGAGCTTGTTGCCGCCCTCGACGTAGCGCAGCGCCTCGCGGGTGCTGGTCTCGGACACGTTCGCCAGTACCGGGATGCGGCCGTCGGCGGCCTCGAGCGCGATCCGTGCGACCTGCAGCTTCTCCTCGAGCGACAGCGTGCTGGCCTCGCCGAGCGAGCCGCAGGTGACGAGGCCGTGGATGCCGTTGCGGATCTGGAAGTCGATGTGGCGCGCGGTGCCTTCGGCATCGATGCGCTCGTCGGCATGGAACTTGGTGGTGACGGCGGGAAAGATGCCTTGCCAGCGGGGGTTGCTCACGAATTCGCTCCTTGGATGGGCCCGGATGGGCGGGGCTGGGACGGAGCGGATTTAAATATATTAAGGATATACCGTCAATATTCTCGTAAACGCGCATACCCGGCCGGAAGGCCGGGCGTGTCTCGAAACACCGGTGGGTCTACTTGTGGCCGTCGGCCGGGCTCAGCGTGTGGCCCTTGAGCCTGACGGCCTTGCCGATCGGCGGCGCGCTGCGCGTCTCGACGCTGCGCAGCGTGCCGTTGTCCATGCGCACGCCGACCTGGTAGACGGTGACCGTGTGGGTGCGCTTCTCGATCTCGTTGCCCGCATAGCCGCCGCCGACGGCGCCGAGCACGGTCGCGGCCGTGCGGCCGCCGCCATGGCCGATCTGGTTGCCCACCAGCCCGCCGACCACGCCGCCAGCCACCATGCCGACGCCGCTCGGGCGCTGGGTACGCTGCACGGCGCGCACCGTCTCGACATGGCCACAGACCGCGCAGGGCGGGGCGGCCGCGGGTTCGGGCGCGGCGGCCATCGGCGCGGGGGCCGTCGCTGGAACGGGCTGCGGCGTGGCGCTCATGGCCGGCGCAGGCGCCGCCGAGGTCGCGGTCCCAGTCGGGCCGGACGGCAAGGGCTGGAGCGCCGGCGGCGCGGCATCGGGCTTGAAGTCATCGGGTGCCGGGCCGGATGCCAGGGCCACGGGCGGCGATGCCGCCGTGCCGCCCTGGTGCTTCTGCCACAGCGCGCCGCCGAGCGCGGCCACCGCCACCGCGAGCACGCCGATCACCACCCAGAGCTTCTGCGTTCCACCCTGGCGCGAGGGCATGGCTGTTGTCGTTGTCTGTTCCATGAAAGCCTTCCTTCCTGCGGTCCGGCCTACGAGCCGGAACCCGTTCCCAGCATCGCCCGCGGAAGGCCGAAGTCAATGCACGGGCGTCCTACACGCCGGCACGCGGCGAGCGCATCCGGCTGGAGGACGAGACCGGGTCAGCGCGTCGCGGCGGGCGCCACGCCCGAAAGGAAGCGCCGTGCCTCGGCGCGCATGCCGCGGGAAACGGCCTCCCAGGTCCGCGCGGGAAAGTCCGCGGGCAGCGCGGCCTCGACCTCGGCCAGCGCCTCGTCGAGGGTCTCGACCATCGCGAGCATCGCGCGCCAGGTGTCGTCGCCGCCGTTGCGCATCGCGAGCCCCCACCAGTGGCGGGCCTGGATGGTGTGCAGCGCGTAGTGCGCGTTCTTCGAGCGCACGGCCATCGCCAGCTCGGCCCGGCGCGGCTGGAACTGGCTCGCGCCGTTGCCGAAGTAGGGCCACATCGAGAGCACGTCGTAGAGCGGCGTCATCTCGTAGGCATCGCCGCGCTGCAGGTGGATCGAGAAATTCTTGGCATGCCCGTCGGTGGCCGCCAGCAGGAAGAAGGCGAGCTGCGCGAGCAGGAACAGCGTGCCGTCGTCCCGGCTGCGGCTTCCCTGCAGCAGTTGCAGGCAGCGGGTCATGCCGGGGCCGCCGTGCTGCTCGTACTTGCGCTCGGGCGGCAGCGCCATCGCCTGGCAGAAATCTTCCTGCGGCAGGCGCGCGATCCAGCGCTCGCCGTTCGCGCCCGCCATCCATTCGCGGTCGAAGCGCTCGACCGCCAAGACCTTCTGGTCGCCGAAGGTCTCGATGGCGGTCGGCGCGACCGGGAGGCCCAGCGCGCCGACGATCCGCGCGCAGAGCCATTCGTTCTGCACCGAGTCCGAGGCATCGACGCGCCGCGAGCCCCCGATCAGCCCCAGCGGCAGCTTGAGGATGTGGGTGGTCGGCGTGGCGCCATGCGGGCGGCACCAGCGGCCGTCGACGCGGGTCAGTGCGGTCTTTTCCTGCGCGCCCGCGAGCGAGATGCGAAACAGGTCGCGGTCGCGCAGCCGCTCGGGCGTCGATTCGGTCGGCACGGCGCGCAGCAGCTCGGTCACCTGCTCGTCGGCGAGCGGCTCGCAGTTCACGCGGTCCCAGCCTTCGGGCACCGCGCCGTCGGGCAGCAACTGCACCGCGCCCACGCAGTCGCGGCCGATGGCTTCGAGCAGGTCGAAGACCTTGGTGTTCCTGAGCCCGAAGCGCTGGCCCAGCCGCGCGCGGATCCGCTCGTTGTCGGGCAGCAGGTTGTCGAAGTAGTTGCGCACCGCCTCGCCCTGGACTTCGAGCGCCGTGGTGATCGGCAGCGAGAGCGACAGCGAACGGCGTCGCGGCGACGCGAGCCAGGCGGGCTCGTAGCGGAAGGTGTGGGATTCGCGATCGACCGACCAGGTGCCGACGAGCTCGCCGTTCATCCAGGCCTTGAGCGCGCGCCTCACCAGGAGCCTTTCCTCGGTGTGGCGGCGAAGCGCTCGCGGGCGGCGGGCGCGGGGCCAGCCGCGGCGGGGCGCGGCGCTTGCGGTTCGGGGAGCGACGGGGCGGCCGGCGGTTCCACGCCTTTTTCCTGGACGACCGGCGCGGCCGGCGACGGCACGCGGCCATAGGCGCGCGCCGCGTTGCGGTCGTTCGGGCGCGGGTCGCCATCGGGAAGTTCCGCATTCGCCGGAACCTCGTCCTCGTCGCGCAGCGAGATCGACGCGCCCAGCGCCGCCAGCAATTTCATCAGCTGCTCGAAGCCGACGGCCCCCGGATTCGCCTCGATCTCGGCGATCCGGGCCTGGCTGACGCCGACGAGGGCGCCGGCCTGCGCCTGCGTCAGGCCGCGCTTTTTCCGCAGCGCCTGGAGGTGCGCCCGGAGCTGGTCGGCAAAACGAAGGGGGTAGTCCATCTTGCCTTCAAGATATAGGTCTATCCTTGTTTTGTCAATTTACAGGCTTAGGCTTATATTTGCCTTTTATCTGCCATAGCTTGTACTCGACTTCAATCGACCTTCGCCCCCGAAGCCTTCACCACCGCCCCCATCGCATCCCAGTCGGCGCGCAGCAGCTTCTGGAATTCCTCGGCGCTCTGGCTGCGCGGCTCCACGCCCAGCCGCGTGAAGCGTTCCTGGATCGCCGGGTCGGCAATCACCTTGTTGACGGCCGCGTTGAGCCGCTCGACCTCGGCCTTGGGCGTGGCCGCCGGCGCGAGCAGGCCGATCCACGAGTCGAAGGCATAGCCGGGCAGGCCGCTCTCGGCCACGGTCGGCAGCTTCGGCAGGAAGGGGCTGCGCGACTGGCCGGTCGAGGCCAGCAGCTTCATGCGCGGATCGCTCTGGAAGCCCATCACGCCGATGCTCGACGAGATCACCGCCTGCACCCGGCCCGCGAGCACCTCGTTGACCGCCTCGCCGGTGGACTTGGTCGGGATGTGCGTCATCTGCAGCCCGGCCTTGGCGAGGAACGAGGCCATCGCGAGGTGCGTGGCGCTGCCGTTGCCGGCCGAGGCGTAGTTGTACTTGCCGGGATTGGCCTTGACCTCCTTGATGAAGTCGGCCGTGGTCGACACGTTCATGCCGCTGGCCACCGCGAGCACGTAGCCCGCGTTGCCGATGTTGGCCACGCCCACGAAGTCCTTGAGCGGGTCGTAGGGCAGCTTGCTGTAGAGGAAGCCCGCGATGTTGTGGCTCGCGGCCGCGAGCACCAGCGTGTTGCCGTCGGCCGGCGCCTTGGCCGCGATCGCCGCGCCCACGGTGCCGCCCGCACCCGCGCGGTTCTCGACGATGGCGCTCGCATTGAGCGCCGCGCCGAGCTCGTTGTTGAAGGCGCGCGCCACGGTGTCCTGCACCGCGCCGGTGCCGAAGGGCACGACGATGTGGATCACGCGCTGCTGCGCCATCGCGGGCAGTACAGCCGCCGCGAAGGCCAGGGCGAGGAGCGAGCGTCGGGCGAACGGGGTGGTCATCGGTGGGGCCGCTTTCGTCGGGTTGGAGAAAGGAAGAAGTCCGCGTGGTCGCTTCAGCGCCCCGGCGCGAGCCAGCGCTGCGCCAGCCGCACGAAGTAGCTCGCGCCGATCGGGATGATCTCGTCGTTGAAGTCGAACGAACTGTTGTGGATGATGCAAGGCCCGGGCCCGTGGCCGTCGAGGCGGTGGTCGCCGTCGCCATTGCCGAGGAAGGCATAGCAGCCGGGCCGCGCCAGCAGCATGTGGGCGAAGTCCTCGGCGCCCATCACCGCCGGGAAGTCGGTGGTGACCATGTCGTCGCCCACCACCTCTCGCATCACGCCGGCCGCGAAGCGCGCCTCGGCCGGGTGGTTCACCGTCGGCGGCGAGGAGCGGTTGAAGAACACCTCGGCCGTGCAGCCGTGCGCCGCCGCCACGCCCCCGGCCACCTCGCGCAGCCGGGCTTCCAGCAGGTCGATGGCCTCGATCGAGAAGGTGCGGATGGTGCCGCCGACCGTGGCCTCGTCGGGAATGATGTTGGGCGCGTCCGAGCCGCGCAGTTGCGTGACCGCGAGCAGCGCGCGCTCGGTGCTCGGGATGGTGCGCGCGACGATGGTCTGCAGCTGCTGCGCGAGGTTGACCACCGCTGCCACTGGGTCGATGCCGGTGTGCGGCATCGAGGCATGCGTGCCGCGCCCGTGCAGCGCGATGCGGTAGGTGTTGCTCGAGGCCATGAGCGCGCCCTCGTTGAGCGCGAAGCGGCCCACATCGCCGACCGGGAAGTTGTGCAGGCCGAAGACCGCGTCGCACGGGAAGCGCTCGAACAGGCCCTCGTCGATCATCTTCTTGGCCCCTGCCTTGCCCATCTCCTCCGCGGGCTGGAAGATGAAATGCACCGTGCCGTCGAAGTCGTCCGGGCCCTGTTGCGACAGGTGCCAGGCGGCGGCCAGCAGCATGGTGGTGTGGCCGTCGTGGCCGCAGGCGTGCATGCGGCCCGCGTGGCGCGACTTGTGGGCGAACTCGTTGGCCTCGTGCAGCGGCAGCGCGTCCATGTCGGCGCGCAGGCCGATGGTGCGCGCGCCCGTGCCCTTGCGCAGCACGCCGACCAGGCCGGTGCCCGCGATGCCGCGGTGCACCTCGATGCCCCATTCGGCGAGCAGGCCGGCCACTTTCTCGGAAGTGCGGTGTTCCTCGAAGCCGAGCTCGGGGTGGGCGTGGATGTCGCGCCGGATGTCGACGAAGCGCGCGACGTCGGCGAAGGAATCGACGATGTTCATGGGGGGTGGCTGGCTGAATCGTTCTGGAAGCGAACGATTCTGGCGCAGCCACCCGCCGCGCGCATGCTCGATTACGAGGCTCGGCCGAGCCGGCCCTCCTGCCGCAGCTTCGCGCCGATGCGACGGATCTCGGCCTCGCCCTGGTCCAGCGTCGCGCGGCTGGTGTGCACCGAGTAGTGGCCCATCACGAGCTCGTGCGGATGCTTGACCGCCGAGCCCAGCACGAAGGAGGTGTCGCCGTGCGCCACCAGCTCGATGGCCTCGCCCGACTCCTCGAACACCGCGAGCTCGCCGTCGCCGATGGTCCCGCCGGCCTCGTCGCCCGCGTCGAGCCCGCCGCTTTCGACCGCGAGCCAGCCCACCGTATGGCCGGCCGGCGGCGTGTAGCGCCAGTGCTCGCCGTCCTTCAGCTGCACCGCGAGGTAGTTGATCGGCGCGGGCGCCGGGATCGCGCTGCGCGCCGCGCCGTAGCTGCCGAGCAGCACGCGCGCCGGGCCCTCGCGCGGCACCTGCGAGGGCGCGAGGTAGATGCTCTGCGCGGGCGCGTTCTCTTCCGATGCGGGCAGCGCCACCCAGAGCTGGAAGCCGCGCACGCGCTTCACGCCCGGTGCCGGCGCGCCCGTGTGCCACACGCCATTGCCCGCGCGCATCCACTCGACGCCGCCGCCGCGCAGCACGCCCTGTTCGCCGGTCGTGTCCTCGTAGAGCGTGTCGCCCTCGATCAGCCAGGTCAGCGTGGCGATGCCCGAGTGCGGATGCATGCCGAAGCCGCGGTGGCCGCCCTCGGTGTCGAAGCCGAACAGGTCCAGGAAGACGAAGGGCTTGAGGAATTCGCCGAGGTCGCCCGGGCTCACGAGCCGCGCGATCGGCCCGTGCTTCATGCCGCGCGTGCGGTAGACGATGGCGCGGGTTCGTGTTGCGACTTCAGCGGTCATGCGGCCTCCCTCGCGGTCTTCAGTGCCTTGGTCCACCACGCGAGGTCGTCGAGCATGCCGCCCGCAGACTGCGCGAGGTGCGGGAAGTCCTCGAAGTTCTTGCCCTGCTGCCAGATGCCGAGGAACTCGACCATGCCGATGTGGACCGCGTTGCGCACCGGTGCCATCTGCATCTCGACCGCGATCAGCCTCAGCTGCTCGATCGCGCGCGCCGCGCCCACGCCGCCGTAGCCCACGAAGCCGATCGGCTTGCGCACGAACTCCTTGTAGGCCCAGTCGATCGCGTTCTTCAGCACCGCGCTCGGGCCGTGGTTGTACTCGGGCGTGACCACGACGAGGCCGTCGAAGCTGGCCAGCTTCGCCTGCCAGCGCTGCGCGGCCTCGTTCTTCACCGGGCCCCAGGCCGGCGCGCCGGCTTCGTCGAAGAAGGGCAGCGGATGGTCGCGCAGGTCGACCAGCTCGAAGGCGAGGTCGGTGCGCTGCTTCGCGATCTCGTGGATCCAGTGCGCGGGCTTCTCGCCGAAGCGGCCTTCGCGGGTCGAGCCGATGACGATGCCGATGAGGGGTTGGGTGGTGGACATGAAAGCTCCTGGGATTCGGGGTCGAGGGATGGATGGACGGGCCTGCGGGCCCGATGGATCGAAGGTTAGGGCGCCACCCATTGATCGACTAGACGGTAGAGTCGGATTGCACTCGTCCATTCTTGGAAGGAATCGAATCCCATGCTCGACCTCAACGACATCGCCATGTTCGTGCAGGTGGTGCGCCACGGCAGCTTCGCCGAAGCCGCCCGGCGCCTCGGGCTGCCGCCCAACACCGTGAGCCGGCGCATCCAGCAGCTCGAGGCGCAGCTGGGCACGCGGCTGATGCAGCGCTCGACGCGCAAGCTGACGCTGACCAGCGCGGGCCAGGCTTTTCACGAGCGCTGCGCGGGCGCGGTCGATGGACTGGTCGAGGCCGGGCAGGAGCTGGTCACCGGCAGCCGCGAGCCCAGCGGCCTCGTGCGCGTGGCGGCGACCGCCGACTTCTTCGATTTCTTCCCGATGGAATGGGTGGCCGACTTCCTGGCCGCGAATCCGCTGGTGCGGGTCGACTTCGTGCTCAGCGACGCCAAGGCCGACCTGATCGCGGAGCAGATCGACGTCGCCTTCCGTGGCGGCGCGCAGCCCGATTCGGGCTACGTCGGCCGCAAGCTGCTGGGACCGCGCACCGACGGCCTGGTGGCGAGCCCCGCCTACATCGCCGCGCGCGGCGCCCCGGCCACGCTGCAGGACCTGGCGCAGCACGACTGCGTGACCGCGGCGCATCCCAGCGGCCGCGCGACCTGGCGGTTGGCCGGGCCGGACGGCGAGGAGGAAGTGCAGGTCACGGGCCGCTTCAGCGGCAACACCGCGCAGGCGCTGCGCCGGGCGGCCGTGGCCGGCCTGGGCATCGCGCTGCTGCCGCCCTCGATGGGCCGGCTCGACGTGGCAGCCGGCCGGCTGGTGCCGGTGCTGCCGCAGTACCAGCGCACGGGGCAGGGGCTGACCGTGCTGTACCCGAGCCGCAAGCACCTGCCGCTCGCGGTGTCGGCCTTCATCGCGATGGTGACGCAGAAGCTGAGCACGGAGGAAACGCTGCCCGAGGCCTTCCGCTCGTGGAAGACCTAGCTGCTACGGCCCATCGGTTTGCACGGAAAATGGCCCGATGAAAATCGCAAAAGACACCGTCGTCACCCTCAAGTACAAAGTCGCCGACGCCCAGGGCAAGCTGATCGAAGCCAGCCCCGAGCCCATGGCCTACCTGCACGGCGGCTACGAGAACACGCTGCCCAAGATCGAGGAAGCGCTCGACGGCCAGGAGAAGGGCTACCAGACCACCCTGAACCTCGCGCCCGAGGACGCCTTCGGCCAGCGCGACGAGACGCTGGTTCGCAGCATTCCCAAGACCGACTTCCCGCCGGGCGTGAAGGTGGGCGGCCAGCTGCAGGGCCGCCTCGACGACGGCCGCGAGCATGTCTTCACCGTGATGAAGATCAAGGGCCCGGTCGTGATGCTCGACGGCAACCATCCGTGGGCCGGCAAGGCGCTGCGCTTCAGCCTGACCGTGACGGACGTGCGCGAGGCACTGCCGGTGGAGATCGAGCACCGGCACGTGCACGGGGCGCACGGCCACCACCACTGACATCGGACGCGCTCGCTCGCGCGCTCCGCGTCAGGACTTGCCGCGGCCCTTCTTCCAGAACCGCGGCGCGCCCTCGATCTTTTCCAGCGCCTCCCGGCAGGCCGCCGCGCCGGCCGCATGCCGTGCGCTGAACCAGCCCACCGCGAACCAGGCGCGCGCATCGTGCGCGGTGGCTTCGCGGTACAGGGCCATCGCGACGGCCTCGTCGTTGAACTCGCCCAATGCGTCCTGCGCGGGGCGCAGGCGCTTCAGGTAGCGCTCGGCGGCGCTCTTGTCGTCGCCCTTCCTCTCGTCCCGGGTCTCGAACAGCGGCGCCGCGAATTCGGCGAGGTAACGCAGGCGCTTGAGGCGCTTGCGCACGCGGTGCTGGCTGTCGGTGTCCAGCGATTCGAAGCGGCCGCCGTCGCGCAGGGCCTGCTCGTGCAGGCGTTGCAGGCGCTTGCGCAGGAAGCGACGGGCGTCGTCGGAGTCCAGCGGCGTGACGGGCGGCGCGCCCTCCGCGGCCGGTTCGGGCGCCGGGGCCTCGGTCGCGGTGAAGCCGATCAAGGCCACCAGCACGGCCTGGAATGCAGGCACGCGCACGGCCTCGCCGGGTGAGGGCTGCGCGGCGTCCGTGCCGGCCGCCTCGCCGGCCAGCGGATCCACCTCGGGCGCCCCGGCCTCGCGCAGTTTCGGCTGCGCGATCTTCGCCACCTGCTCGCGGTCGCGCAGCGCGCCCAGTGCGCGGAAGCAGTCGACCAGCGCCGGCTCCCAGCCCGCGCGGTCGAAGGCGCCCGAGGGATCGAGCCCCTCGAGTTCACGCAGGGCCGTGCGCAGGCGGCGGATGCCGATGCGCAGTTGATGGACCTGTTCCTCGTCGTCGCTGCCCGCGGCCACTTCGGTGGCATTCGGCAGGATCTGCGCGAGGCAGTTCGCGACCACGGCGCGCTGGATCGCGCGGCCATCGGGCGCGCTCGCGAAGCGTGGCGGCTCGGCCTTGATGGCGGGCACCACGTCGAGCCCCGCGAGCAGCCGCGCGCCGCGCTCGGCCTTCGAAATGGTGCTGAACCACAGCCCATGTTGCTGCGACCAGCGCTGCGCGAGCGCGACCAGGCCCGGCACGCTGCCGCGCTTGAGTTCGAGCTCGAGCTCGCAGACCGGCGATTCGCGCTGTTCGGGCGTGCCGGCATGCGCGACCACCTTGCCGACATCGAGCGCCAGTTCGGCAACGACGCCACCGGGCCCGGTGCTGCGCACGTCGCGCGTGAGCCGCACGATGTCGGTGGACTGGCGTTCGACCAGCGCCGCGGGCTGCCCATCCTCGCCCGCGAGCGCCTTCGCCAGCCGCTCGCCGACCGGCGTGCCCTGGTGGCGCTGCGGGTCGATGCCCGGCGAGGCGCCCGCGGTGCCGAGGTCGACGTTGTGCTCGAGCCGGTGCAGCGCGTTGTCGCCGGTGGCCTTCACCGTCTGCACCCAGCGCCGGCCCTCCTTGCGCAGCCGCAGCACGATGCCCTGCGCGGCCAGCCGCTCGTCGGCAGTGTCGAAATAGCGCGCCTGCAGCCGCGTGCGCACCACGGCACCGCGGCGCAGCGCGGCGTCGACGGCCTTCAGGCGGTCGGCGGGGATGTGGAACTTGAATTCGATTTCCATGAGCCAGCCATGATGCACGCTGCGCGACGCGGCGCCACCCATCGGCGCACGGTGCGCGCGGGCATCGGGACGGGCCGTCTAGGGGCCGGAAGCGTCTTCTTGCAAATTGATGTGGACACCGTCCATTTTGTTTTGCATAATTTGTGGACGCTGTACACAACAACCAGTCCAGCGCCCCGAAGTCCCCTCTTTCGTTCCCATCTTTCGACGCACAGGAAACACCATGGCCACCAAGCAAATCTTCGTGAACCTCCCCGTCAAGGACCTCGACAAGTCCAAGGCCTTCTTCAACGCGCTGGGCTACAGCTTCAACCCGCAGTTCACCGACGCCAACGCCGCCTGCATGGTGGTGCAGGAAGGCAGCATCCACGCGATGCTGCTGGTCGAGCCCTTCTTCAAGACCTTCACCGACAAGGCGATCGCCGACACCCGCACCAGCACCGAAGTGCTGCTGTGCCTCTCGTGCGAGAGCCGCGCCGAGGTCGACGAACTGGTGGCCAAGGCGGTCGCCGCCGGCGGCACCACGCCGCGCGCGCCGCAGGACCTCGGCTTCATGTACGGCCATGGCTTCCAGGACCTCGACGGCCACCTCTGGGAACTCGTGTTCATGGACCCGAACGCGCAGATGCCGCAGCAATAAGGGCTGCAGGCGGTCCGGCGATGCCCATCGTTCCATCCGCGAGCCGCACTGTCGCGCGCACGCGCCCTTCCGATGGGCGCCGGCGCCCCGACATGGAAGGCAAGGACGCCGCGCCATCGACGGCGTCCGATCCCGAAAGGAAGGCCGACGTGCCCACCGCCACCGCCAGCAACAACCCCATCGTGCGGGTCAAGCCCCTGGGCTTCCCGTGGGAGACGGTCGACCCGTTCCTGTTCTGCGTCTACCACGACGACGCCTATCCGCGCGCCAACGCGCAGATGGGCCCCGAGGCCTCGCTCGCGGGCCGCGACATCGGCCAGGACTTCAGCCGCAAGGACGGCTGGAGCATGTACCACGGCGAGACCGTGCCGGGCTTTCCCTCGCACCCGCACCGCGGCTTCGAGACCGTGACCATCGTGCGCAAGGGCCTGATCGACCATTCCGACTCGCTGGGCGCCACCGCGCGCTTCGGCGGCGGCGACGTGCAGTGGCTCACGGCCGGCAAGGGCATCGTGCATTCCGAGATGTTCCCGCTGCTCGACGCCGGCGCGCCGAATCCGCTCGAGCTGTTCCAGATCTGGCTGAACCTGCCGGCCGCCAGCAAGATGGCCGAGCCGCATTTCACGATGTTCTGGTCGGAAGCGATCCCGCGCCTGGTGGTCGAGTCGCCGCGCGGCGGCCGCACCGAGATCGCGGTGATCGCGGGCCGGCTCGGCAACGCGGCCGCGGCCGGCGCGCCCGCGCCCATCGATCCGCTGGCGCCGCCGCCCGATTCCTGGGCCGCGCGCACCGAGGCCGACGTGGCGATCTGGACCCTGCGCATGACGCCCGGCGCCGACTGGACGCTGCCGGCCGCCAGCGGCGCAGGCACGCGGCGCATGCTGTACTTCTTCAAGGGTGCGCAGGCGCGCATCGCGGGCCGCGAGGTGCAGGGGCCGGCGGCCATCGAGTTGCATGCCGGCACCGCGGTCGAGATCGTCAACGGCGACGCCGACACGGCCGAGTTCCTGCTGCTGCAGGGCCGCCCGATCGCCGAGCCGGTGGTGCAGTACGGGCCCTTCGTGATGAACACGCAGGCCGAGATCAGCCAGACCCTGGCCGACTACCGCCGCACGCAGTTCGGCGGCTGGCCCTGGGACGACGGGGCGCCGGTGCATGGCCGCGACCCGGCGCGCTTCGCGCGGCATCCGGGCGGGCGCGAGGACAAGCCGGCCCCCTGAAGACTCAGAAGGTCTTGAGCATCTCGGCGCCCAGCGCCGTCATGCTCGGCACGAACTCGATCACCTCGGCGCGCGCCACCTCGCCCTGCACGAAGGGGTCGCGCGCCAGCACCGCCTCGAGCGCGGCGCGGTCGCCCGAGCGCGCGATGATCACGCCGCCGCGGCGCGGCACCTGGCGGCCCGAGGCGATGAACAGCCCGCTCTCGTAGTGCTTGCGCAGCCACACCATGTGCGCGTCGATCAGCGCGTCGACCTCCTCGAGGGGGCGGATGTAGGTGAGGGTCACGATGAACATGCGCGGGGCTTCCTGGGTGATGCGACGGGCCCGATGCTAGGGCCTTCGCATGACCGCCCGAAGCCACGCCGGGTAACCGGATGCAAATCCGCGACCGACGGTCGGCGCTCAGCCGATGCCCAGCACCACCGACGCCACCAGCCACACGTTGGCCGCGCTGATCACCGCGAACAGCAGCCAGGCCAGCGACTTCAGCACCGGCCCGTTCGCGAAGCCGCCCATCAGCGCGCGGTCGCTCGTGAAGCGGATCAGCGGCCACATCGCGAACGGCAGCTGGAAGCTCAGCACCACCTGGCTCAGCACCAGCATCCTGCCCACGCCGCCGTCGCCGAACCACCACACGCCGACGAAGGCCGGCACCAGCGCCAGCGCGCGCGTGATCAGGCGCCGCTGCCAGCACGGGATCTTCAGGTCGAGAAAGCCTTCCATGACGATCTGGCCCGCGATGGTGCCGGTGAAGGTCGAGCTCTGCCCCGAGGCCAGCAGCGCCACGCCGAACAGCGTGGCCGCCAGCGCGCTGCCCACCACCGGCTCGATCAGCCGGTAGGCGTCGTCGATCTCGGTCACCGCCGTGTGGCCGGTGCCATGGAAGGCGCTGGCCGCGAGCACCATGATGGCCGCGTTGACCAGCAGCGCGAGCGACAGCGAGACCACCGCGTCGAGCGTGCAGAAGCGCACCGCCTCGCGCCGCGCGGGCTCGGTCGGCGCCACCAGCCGGGTCTGCACGATCGACGAATGCAGGTAGAGGTTGTGCGGCATCACGGTCGCCCCCACGATGCCGATCGCGAGGTAGAGCGCGCCCGGCTGGTGCAACCGCTCGAGCATCGGCACGAAGCCGACCGCCACGCCGAACCAGTCGGGCGGCGCCATCGCGAGCTCGACCACGAAGCAGGCCGCGATGGTGCCGACCAGACCGAGCACGATCGCCTCCACGCGGCGGAAGCCGGCACCTTGCAGGCCCAGCACCAGCAGCGTGTCGAAGGCGGTGATGAGGATACCGACCGGGATCGAGACGCCGAACAGCAGGTGCAGCGCGAGCGCGCTGCCGAGCACCTCGGCGAGGTCGCAGGCCACGATGGCCAGCTCGGCGCCGAGCCAGAGGAAGCGGTTGACGCGCGGCGAATAGCGCTCGCGGCAGGCGCGCGCCAGGTCCTTCTGCGCGATCAGCCCGAGCCGCACGCACAGGGTCTGCAGCAGCATCGCCGCGAGGCTCGCGAGCAGCACCACGAACAGCAGGCCGTAGCCGAAGCGCGAGCCGGCCTCGATGTCGGTGGCCCAGTTGCCCGGGTCCATGTAGCCCACCGACACCAGCAGCCCCGGGCCCGCGTAGCGCAGCAGCTTGCGGCCGAAGGACAGTTCCCGCGGCACCGCGACGCTGCCTTTCACCTCCGACGGACAGAAGGGCGCGGTGGCGGTGCGGGGCAGCGGAAAGAACATGCGCGCGATGATAGGGACAAGCCTCGGGCCTTGTCGCCCAGCGGACCGGCACGCCTGGACGGAATCTCTTAGATTCAGAGGCTCGCGGCCGCACCGGCCCGTTCTTCCCTTCCCCAGGAGACCCTCGCCCATGATCCACGTCGTCGCCGTCATCACCGCCAAGCCCGGCCAGCGCGCCGCACTGCTCGCCGCCTTCGCCGAGAACCGCGCCGCGGTGCTGGCCGAGAAGGGCTGCATCGAATACGGCGCCACCATCGACGCGCAGGGCATCCCGCCCTCGAAGGCCAGCTTCGGCGCCGACACCTTCGTCGTGATCGAGAAGTGGGAGACGCTGGCCGACCTGCAGGCCCACGCGGTCGCGCCGCACATGAAGGCCCACGGCGAGAAGACCAAGGCACTGGTCGAGAGCAAGCTGATCCACGTGCTCGAACCGGTCTGAGGCCGCGCGCCCGACGGGCGCTTCTCCTTCGCCGCCTACCCCTTTCCGTTGTATTCGTGCGCACGGGATGCTGCTACCTTCGTCGGCAGCCGTTCAACGATACAGAGAGGGGACCACGGACATGGCGATCTTCCGTTCGCAAGGCCCGCGCCGATGCGCGCGTGCCGCCGCGGTGCCCGCCGCGCTGGCCGCGCTCGTGCTGCTGGCCAGCGGCTGCGCGCCGCTGATGGCACCGCCCTACGCGGCCGACTACGAGGCGCTCGACCGCCTCGAGGCCACGCGTCCCGGCATGGTGGCGGTGGCGCGCGCCCAGCCCACCGATCCCGAGGACAAGGTCAACAACGTGCGCATGCGCAGCACGCGCCTGGTCTCGCCCAACGGCAGCTTCGCGCTCTACCTCGAGGAGGCGATGCGGCGCGACCTGGCCGAGATCTCCATCCTCGACCCGAAGGCGCCCACGCGCATCGCGGCGCGCATCCTCGTCAACGAGCTCGACCTCGGCGTGCTCAACGGCGGCGGCCGCATGGAGGTCGAGATCGTGGTCACGCGCGCCGACACGCAGCGGCTGCGCCGCACCTACCGCGCCGAGACCAAGTTCGAGTCGGGTTACGGCGGCGCGGTGGCCGTGCCGGCCGGCCAGGCCGAGTACCCGCGGCTGGTGCGCGCGCTGCTGCGCCAGGTCTATGCCGATGCGCAGTTCGTGGCGGCGATCCGGCCATGACGACAACCACAGGAGGCGCCGCCATGTCCCTGCTTTCCGCTTTCTCGCGCGCCACCGGCATCGCCGCCCTGGCCCTCGGCGCGCTGCTGCTCGCGGCCTGCACCCATCCGATCACCATGGTCACGGACCCGGCACCGCCGCGCTCGCTGCAGCACCTGGTGCAGAAGAAGGTGGCCTACGTGATGACCGACGCGCAGCGCGACACCCAGGTGGTCACGCCCGGCGGCAGCGGCAGCAAGGTCAGCTACTACCCGTACCGCGACCTCGAGAAGCCGGTGCGCGATGCGCTGCGCGCGGTGTACCGCGACGTGGTGGTGCTGCGCACCGCGAACGACGTGAAGGCCAACCAGGCGGCCGGCATCGCGCTGGTGTTCACGCCGAGGATCACGACCGACTCGAGCTCCAGTTCGCTGCTCGCCTGGCCGCCGACCTCGTTCACCGCGGAGGTGCAGTGCACGGTCACCGATGCCGCCGGCGCCGAGGTCACGCGGGTGCGCGCGGTCGGCAACGGCACCGCCGAGTTCGACGAATACAAGAGCGATTTCGGCCTGGCCGCGCGCCGCGCCGCGGCACGCATGGCAGCGCAGCTCGCGAGCGAGATACGGCGCAACGAGAAGCTGCGCTGAACGTCGCGCGGCGCCCAAAAAAAACGCGCTCCGGGGAGCGCGTTTTTTCCTGGTGGCGTCGAAGGCTTACTTCGAGACGACCTTCACCATCTCGAGGCACTTGTTCGAGTAGCCCCATTCGTTGTCGTACCAGCTCACGAGCTTCACGAAGGTGCCGTCGAGCGCGATGCCGGCTTCGGCGTCGAAGATCGAGGTGCGCGGGTCGCCGCGGAAGTCGGTGGCCACCACCTTGTCTTCGGTGTAGCCCAGCACGCCCTTGAGCGCGCCTTCGCTCTGTGCCTTCATCTCGGCGCAGATTTCCTTGTACGTGGCTTCCTTCACCAGCTCGACCGTCAGGTCGACCACCGACACGTCGGAGGTCGGCACGCGGAAGCTCATGCCGGTGAGCTTCTTGTTGAGCTCGGGGATCACCACGCCCACGGCCTTGGCCGCGCCCGTCGACGACGGGATGATGTTTTCCAGGATGCCGCGGCCGCCGCGCCAGTCCTTGTTGCTCGGGCCGTCCACGGTCTTCTGCGTGGCGGTGGCGGCGTGCACGGTGGTCATCAGGCCGCGCTTGATGCCCCACTTGTCGTTGAGCACCTTGGCCAGCGGGGCCAGGCAGTTGGTGGTGCAGCTGGCGTTGCTGACGATGGCTTCGCCGGCGTACTTCTTGTCGTTCACGCCGTAGACGAACATCGGCGTGTCGTCCTTCGACGGCGCCGACAGGATCACCTTCCTGGCGCCCGCGTCGATGTGCTTCTGCGCCGTTTCCTTGGTGAGGAACAGGCCGGTCGACTCGAGCACGACGTCGGCGCCGACTTCGTTCCACTTCAGGTTCGCGGGATCGCGCTCCTGCGTCAGGCGGATCTTCTTGCCGTTCACGATCAGCGTGTTGCCCTCGACCGTGACCTCGCCCTTGAAGCGGCCGTGCACCGAGTCGTACTGCAGCATGTAGGCCAGGTAGTCGGGCTCGAGCAAGTCGTTGATGGCGACGATTTCGATGTCGTTCTTGAAGTTCTGCACGGCCGCGCGCAGCACGTTGCGACCGATGCGGCCGAAGCCGTTGATACCGAGTTTGATAGCCATCTGACTTGCTCCTAAGGTTGAAAAACTTCTCTGATCTTGATCGGACGGAAGGCGCTCTGCCTCAGTCGCGCAGCGCGGCCTCGACCGTGGCGGCGACGTTCTCGGCCGTGAAGCCGAAGTGCTTGAACAGCACCGGCGCGGGTGCCGATTCGCCATACGTGTCGATGCCGACGACGGCGGCGCAGCCGTACTTCCACCAGCCGCCGGTGCAGCCCATCTCGACCGCGATGCGCGGCAGCTTCTTCGGCAGCACGGCCTTCTTGTAGGCCAGGTCCTGGCGGTCGAAGGTGGTGGTCGAGGGCATCGACACCACGCGCACCGCGATCTTCTTCTCGGCCAGCAGCTTCTGCGCGGCCAGCGCGAGCTGCACTTCGGAGCCGGTGGCGATGATGACGGCAGCCGTCTTCTTGCTCTTGAGGCCGACCGCTTCCGGCTCGGCGAGCACGTAGGCGCCGCGGCTGATGTCGCCGAGTTCGCTCTTCGGTGCGTAGGCGATGTTCTGGCGGCTCAGCAGCAGTGCGGTCGGGCGCGACTGGTTCTGCAGCGCCACGGCCCAGGCCACGGCGGTCTCGGCCGTGTCGCCCGGACGCCAGACGTCGAGGTTCGGGATCAGGCGCAGCGAGGCGGCATGCTCGATCGACTGGTGCGTCGGGCCGTCTTCGCCCAGGCCGATGGAGTCGTGCGTGAACACGTGGATCACGCGCCGCTTCATCAGCGCGGCCATGCGGATCGCGTTGCGGCTGTAGTCGCTGAAGGTCAGGAAGGTACCGCCGTAGGGGATGTAGCCGCCATGCAGCGCCACGCCGTTCATGATCGCGGCCATGCCGAACTCGCGCACGCCGTAGTTGATGTGGCGGCCGATGGTGCCGTGCGGGACTTCGGCCGGCGCTGCCGGCTTGGCTTCGTCTTCGGCGGCGGGCTTGGCCTCGACCGCCGGCACGTTCAGCACCACGGCGCCGGTCTTCGGATCGAAACGCAGCGCGGCCGTGCTCTTGGTGTTGGTGAGGTTCGAGCCGGTCAGGTCGGCGCTGCCGCCGAGCATTTCGGGCAGCGCGGCGGTGAACGCTTCCAGCGCGAGCTGGCTGGCCTTGCGGCTGGCCACGGTCTCGGCCTTGGTGTGGGCGGCCACCACGGTGTCGAACGCGACCTGGTGGAATTCCTTGGGCAGCTCGCCCTTCATGCGGCGCGTGAACTCGCCGGCCAGCTCGGGATAGGCGACGGCGTAGGCGGCGAAGCGCTCGTTCCAGTCGGTCTCGACGCGGTGGCCTTCGTCCTTGTGGTTCCAGTCGGCATAGACCTCGGTCGGGATCTCGAAGGCCGGCGCGGTCCAGCCCAGGGCTTCGCGCGTGAGCTTGATCTCTTCGGCGCCGAGCGCCTCGCCGTGCGCCTTGGCGGTGCCGGCGCGGTTCGGGCTGCCCTTGCCGATGGTGGTCTTGCAGGCGATCAGCGTGGGGCGCGAGGTTTCCTTCTTCGCCTCGGCGATGGCCTTCGACACGGCCTGGGCGTCGTTGCCGTCGATCGGGCCGATGACGTTCCAGCCGTAGGCCTTGAAGCGCTCTTCCGTGTTGTCGATGAACCAGGGCTTGACCTGGCCGTCGATGCTGATGCCGTTGTCGTCGTACAGCGCGATCAGCTTGTTGAGGTGCCAGGCGCCGGCCAGGGCGCAGGCTTCGTGGCTGATGCCTTCCATCATGCAGCCGTCGCCCAGGAAGGCGTAGGTGTGGTGGTCGACGATGTCGTGGCCCTGGCGGTTGAACTCGGCGGCCAGCAGCTTCTCGGCCAGCGCGAAGCCCACGGCATTGGTGATGCCCTGGCCCAGCGGGCCGGTGGTGGTTTCCACGCCGGGGGTCACGTCGACCTCGGGGTGGCCCGCGGTCTTGCTGTGCAGCTGGCGGAAGTTCTTGAGCTCGTCGATCGGCAGGTCGTAGCCGGTCAGGTGCAGCACCGCGTACAGCAGCATCGAGGCATGGCCGTTCGACAGCACGAAGCGGTCGCGGTCGAACCAGTGCGGGTTGGCGGGGTTGTAGCGCAGGTGCTCGCCCCACAGCGCGACGGCCATGTCGGCCATCCCCATCGGTGCGCCCGGATGTCCGGAGTTGGCTTGTTGAACGGCATCCATCGCCAACGCGCGGATCGCGTTGGCCATCAGGGCTTGGTTGGCCATGGGCAGGGAACTTTCGGGGGAGTTGGGTGGGAGGGACTCGGGAGAACCCGCGATTTTACCGGGCGAGCCCGAACCGGCACCGACAGCCTCTTTACACCCCTCTGCGCTTATTTTGCGCAGCCGGCCGGACCCGCGTTTTCCCGCATGGGCGATGTACTAAAGTCGCGGACATATGCACGGGCTGCACCTCACCGCCGACCTTCACGACTGCCAATGCGGCGCGCAGTGGCTCACCGACGGCGAGGCGCTCGGCGCCGTCTGCCTCAAGGCCGTGTCGGCCGCGGGGCTGCAGCCGGTGGGCAAGCTGGTCCACGGCTTCCCGGCCACCGCGCACGGCCCGGGCGGCGTCACCGCCACGGTGCTGCTGGCCGAATCGCACCTATGCCTGCACACCTGGCCCGAGCAGCGCTCCGTCACGCTCGACGTCTACGTCTGCAACTTCGGCGGCGACCATTCGGCCAAGGCCCATGCGCTGATGGACTGCCTGGTCTCGCTGTTCCGCCCGCGCCACAGCGAACGCAACGAGCTGCAACGCGGGCGCGTGGCAGCCGGCGCTTGAGCGGGAACGCGACGGTGGGGGCCAAGGCCATGGTGCTCTCGGCCGGTCGCGGCGAGCGCATGCGGCCGCTGACCGACACCACCCCCAAGCCCCTGCTCGAGGTTCGCGGCAAGCCGCTGATGCAATGGCCGATGGAGGCGCTGGCGGCCGGCGGCTTCACCGAGCTGGTGCTCAACACCGCCTGGCTCGGCGACCGGATCTCCAGCCACTTCGGCCTGAAACCGTTGCTGGGTGGCCAAGTGCCGCTATCGATTTCATACTCCGACGAGGCCCGCGACTTCGGCGGCGCGCTCGAGACCGCGGGCGGCATCGTGCGCGCGCTGCCGCTGTTGGGCGATCCGTTCTGGGTCGCGGCGGGCGACGTGTTCGCGCCCGGCTTCGTCTTCACCCAGGCCGCGGTCGAGCGCTTCGTGGCGGGCGGCAAGCTCGCGCACCTGTGGCTGGTGCCCAATCCCGCGCACAACCCGAAGGGCGACTTCGGCCTCTCGGCCGAGGGCCTCGCGCTCAACACGCCGGACGGCCCGCGCCACACCTTCTCGACCATCGGCCTGTACCGCGCCGCGCTGTTCGCGCCGCCCTACTGCGCCATCCCTGGCGGCAATCCCGGCGGCGTCAAAGCCCCGCTGGCGCCGATCCTGCGTGCCGCGATGGACAATGGCCTGGTGAGCGCCGAGCTCTACACCGGCCCCTGGACCGACGTGGGAACGCCCGAGCGCCTCGCCGAACTCAACCGGCCTTCGTAGCCAGCCCGTCTCACAGGAAGTCTCCACGCGATGACCACCACCGACACCAAGAAGATCTACGCCGAGCGCCGCGCTCGACTCGCCTCGCAACTGGGCAAGGACGGCATCGCGATCATCCCGACCGCGCCCGAACGCCAGCGCAACCGCGACAGCGACTTCCTGTTCCGCCACGACAGCTACTTCTACTACCTGACCGGCTTCACCGAGCCCAATGCCTGGCTGGTGCTCGGCGGCGACGGCCGCGCCACGCTGTTCTGCGCGCCCAAGGACCTGGAGCGCGAGATCTGGGACGGCTACCGGCTCGGCCCCGACGCCGCGCCCGAGGCGCTCGGCCTCGACGAGGCCTTCTCGGTCACCGAGCTCGATGCGAAGCTGCCCAAGCTGCTCGAGAACCGCTCGGTCGTCTGGTATCCGTTCGCCACCCACAAGGGCCTCGAGACCCGCGTCGACGGCTGGCTGCAGTCGGTGCGCGCGCGCGTGCGCTACGGCGCGCTGTGCCCCGAGGAGCAGCGCGACCTGTGCGGCCCGCTCGACGAGATGCGCCTCGTGAAGGACGCGCACGAGCAGGACATCATGCGCCGCGCCGCGCAGATCAGCGCCCGCGCCCATATCCGCGCGATGCAGCTGTCGGCGCGCATGCTGCGCGAGGGCAAGGACGTGCGCGAGTACCACCTCGACGCCGAGCTGCTGCACGAGTTCCGCCTCGGCGGCTCGCAGTACCCGGCCTACGGTTCCATCGTCGCGGCCGGCGCCAACGCCTGCGTGTTGCATTACCGCGCCGATGCCGCGCCCGTGCGCGACGGCGAGCTGGTGCTGATCGACGCCGGCTGCGAGCTCGACGGCTACGCCAGCGACATCACGCGCACCTTTCCGGCCAACGGCAGGTTCACCGGCCCGCAGCGGGCGCTGTACGACCTCGTGCTCGCGAGCCAGGACGCCTCGGCCGCCGCCACCAAGGCCGGCAACCGCTTCAACGACCCGCACGACGCCGCCGTGCGCGTGCTCGCGCAGGGCATGCTCGACCTGGGCCTGCTCGACGCCAACAAGGTCGGCGGCCTCGACGACGTGATCGACAGCCGCGCCTACTTCCAGTTCTACATGCACCGCACCGGCCACTGGCTCGGCATGGACGTGCACGACTGCGGCAGCTACGTCGAGCCCACGCAGGTCGGCGAGGTCAGCGAGCGCAAGGATCCGCTGTCGAACGAGCTCATCAAGAACCGCCCGAGCCGCATCCTGCAGCCCGGCATGGTGCTCACGCTCGAACCCGGCATCTACGTGCGCCCCGCCGACGGCGTGCCCGAGCAGTTCCACAACATCGGCATCCGCACCGAAGACGACGCCATCGTCACGGCCACCGGCTGCGAGCTCATTTCGCGCGGCGTGCCGGTGAAGGCGGACGAGATCGAGGCGCTGATGCGAGCCTGAGCGCCGCGCGCTGCGGCGCATGTCGCGCCTGCAGGAAGTCGATGAACACCCGCAGCTTGCGCGGCATCTGCGCGCGGCTCGGGTAGTAGAGATAGAAGCCCGGGAAGGTCGGCCACCACGGCTCGAGCAGCGGCACCAGCCGGCCGCTGTCGAAGTCCTCGCGCACCGTGCCCTCGAAGGCCACCCCGATGCCCGCGCCGGCGCGCGCGGCCGCCAGCAGCACCTCGCTGTCGTTGGCGATCACCGGCCCCGCCACCTCCACGTCGAGCTCGCGGCCGTCCTGCGCGTACTCCCAGCGGTAGAGACCGCCGGTCGTGAGCCGGAAGTTGAGGCAGCGGTGCTCGCGCAGGTCCTCGGGCGTGCGCGGCGGCGTCCGTCCCTCCAGGTAACGCGGCGCGGCGAAGCTCACCATGCGCTGCGGCCCCGCGATCGGCAGCGCCACCACGTCCTGCGCCAGGCTCTCGCCGAGCCGGATGCCCGCATCGAAGCCGCCCTCGACCAGGTCGACCATGCGGTTGTCGCAGACCAGCTCGAGCACGATGTCTGGATAGGCCGCGGCGAAATCGCCGAAGTGCGGATAGAGCAGCAGCTCGGCCGAGACCCGCGCCACGTTCAGGCGCAGCAGCCCCGCCGGCTTGTCGCGTGCCTCGTCGATGCCCTCCACTGCCTGTGCCAGCGCCGCGAGCGCCGGCCGCACGCCCTCGAGGAACTGCCGGCCCAGCTCGGTCGCGCCGACGCTGCGCGTGCTGCGGTCGAGCAACCGCACGCCGAGCTTGGCCTCGAGCGTGCGCACGGTCTGCGACAGCGCCGAGGGCGAGACGCCGAGTTCCTCGGCCGCGCGCGTGAAGCTGGCGTGATGGGCCACGCGGGCGAAGGCGGCGATGGCGGGGAGAAGGTCGGGGGACATGTGGGCATTATGAAGAGAGGCTTCACAAAGCATCAAGCACAGCGGTCTTTTTTCAATGCAATGGTGGAACGACATTCGAGTCCATGGCGCTCGCGCACCGCGGCGCCTTCCCCCTCGAAAGGACATCCCCATGCAACTCGACGACTACCTCACCCTCGGCCGCTCGGGCCTGCGCGTCAGCCCGATCTCGCTCGGCACCATGACCTTCGGCAGCGACTGGGGCTGGGGCGCCGACGCCGGCGAATCGCGCCGCATGTTCGACGCCTACCTCGAACGCGGCGGCAACTTCGTCGACACCGCCAACTTCTATACCAACGGCAGCTCGGAGCGGCTGCTGGGCCAGTTCCTCGCCGACCGGCGCGAGTCGGTGGTGCTGGCCACCAAGTACACGCTCAACATGCAGCCCGGCAATCCCAACGCGGGCGGCAACCACCGGCGCAACATGGTGCGCTCGGTCGAGGCTAGCCTGAAGCGCCTGGGCACCGACTACATCGACCTGCTGTACCTGCACATCTGGGACGGCCTGACGCCCTTCGACGAAGTGATGCGCGCCTTCGACGACCTCGTGCGCGCGGGCAAGGTGCTCCACGCGGGCATCTCCGATACGCCCGCCTGGCAGGTCGCGCGCATGCAGACCCTGGCCGAACTGCGCGGCTGGGCGCCGCTGGTGGCACTGCAGATCGAGTACAGCCTGATCGAGCGCACCGTGGAGCGCGAGCTGCTGCCGATGGCGCGCGAGCTCGGCCTCGGCGTGATGGCCTGGTCGCCGCTGGGCAGTGGCGTGCTGACCGGCAAGTACAGCCGCGCCGACCTCGACCACGCCAAGGGCCTCGACCCGCGCGTGACCGGCACGCGCAAGGACGTGGCCGTGGGCAACGGCGCGCTCTCGGAACGCGCCCTCGCCATCGCCGACGTGGTGGCACAGATCGCGAAGGAGCAGGACCGCTCGAGCGCGCAGATCGCGCTGGCCTGGCTGCTGCACCGGCGCGGGCCGACGGTGATGCCGATCATCGGCGCGCGCACCTTCGCGCAGTTCGAGGACAACCTCGGAGCGCTCGAGGTCGAACTCAATGCACAGGCGCTGCGACGGCTTGATGCGGCGAGCGCGATCGCACTGGGCTTTCCGCACGACTTCATGGCGCTGCCGATGACGCAGGGGGTGCTGCATGGCGGCACCTCGACGCGCCGCGGGGAGTGAGAGAGGCTCAGTCGCCCAGCGCGGCCAACACCAGGCACCCTAGCCCCGCCAGCACCGCGATGGCCGCAGCCGCCGACGCCACCCAGTGGAAGCGGCGCGGCGCATAGCTCAACAGCCCCACCACCGTCTGCGCGGCCGCCGTGAGCGCACCGAGCCAGAGCACCCAGCCGATCGAATGGCCGGCGGCGCGCAGGCTGGCGACGAGCGACAGGCACAGCGCCACGCTGCCGCCGAGCTGCAGCCAGCGGCGCCACGGGCCGGGCGTGCTGCCGCGGCCGAAGACGTCCTCGCTGTGGCGGTCCATTGCGAGGCCCAGCGCGCAGAAGCCCGCGAGCGAAGCGGCGAACACCGTCGCGATCAGCAAGGCGTTCATCACGATCCCTGGCCCGAGGTGGCGAGCGAAGGCGATTCCACCGCGTCATCGGCCGGGCCGGCCTTCGCGGCTTTCTTCGCCGCGGTGCCCAGAGCCTTGCGCCGCTTGCGTTCCACCATCCAGGCCGCGCCCGCGAGCCCCAGGCCCAGCGCGATCGACACCAGGTCGAAGCCGGCGACGGCGCTCGGGCCCGAACGCAGGCTGACCGTGAGCGGCGCCGGCCCGGTGAAGGCGTTGAGCACCGGCAGCAGCGCGAACAGCAGCGCGCCCGTGGCGAGCTGCGCCTGCCACATGCGCAGCGTGGGCCGCGCGAGACCCAGCAGCGCGGCCGCGCCCCAGACCGCGAAGAACCAGCCGATCTCGGCCGCGCCACGGTCGGCCGTGTCGAACGGCACCAGCCGGTTGGCCCAGAAGAAGGCGGCCATCGCGAGGGGCAGGCCCGCGATCGCGCCGAGGTTGAGCCCGTCGACCAGCCGCAGGCCGAAGCTCACGCGGCCGCCCTGCTTGAGCCGCTTCGCGAACTTCTGGCGCTCCTTCACGGCCCACAGCAGGAGGCCGGTGGCGACCATCAGGCAGCCCGCGAGGCCCGAGACGAAGAACAGCGCACGCAGCAGCGGATCGCCGAAGCGGCCGATGTGCAGGCCGTAGAGCACGCTGCGCGTCTCGACGGCGGGCCGCATGCTGTCGCCGTAGGCACCGACCAGGGCGCCGGTCACGCCGTTGAAGACCATCGACGGTTGCTCGGACCCCAGTTGCGGCCCTTCGGCGCGGCGCACGATGACCGTCGCGTTGGCATCGTTCGGCGAGTTGACCGTGAGGCGGCCGACCGGCGCGCCGCCCCAGTGCGCGGAAGCCTGCGCGAGCATCGGCGCGACCGGTGCCATCGGCGCCTTCTGGCCCGCGGCCTTGAACTGCTCGCGCACGCCGCCCGCGAAGGCCTCGGAGAAGAAGGTCTGCGTGCCGCCGCTGTCCTTGTAGGCCGCCTGCGGGCCCCAGGGCATGTACATGAACATCAGCGTGACCAGGCCCGTGTACGTGATCATCGCGTGATAGGGCAGTGCGAGCACCGCGGTCGCGTTGTGCGCGTCGAGCCAGGAGCGCTGGCCCTTCTTCGGCCGGAAGGTGAAGAAGTCCTTGAAGATGCGCTTGTGCGTGACGATGCCGCTGAGGATCGCCACCAGCATGAACATCGCGCAGAAGCCGACGATCCAGCGGCCCCAGATCGCGGGCATGTAGTGCAGGTCGAAGTGCAGGCGGTAGAAGAACTCGCCGCCGCGCGTCTCGCGCACCGCCGCCGAGGGCTGGCCGCTGGCCGCGTCGAGCACCGCGCGGCCGAAGCGATCGCGCCGGTCGCGCGGCGGCGAGCCGGCCGGCGGCGCGGGCCGGGTCCAGAACAGGCTGGTCGAGGGTTCGCGCTCGGTCGGCAGCGTGATGAACCAGCGCGGCGAATCGGCCGCGTGCTGCTGCAGGTAGGCGTAGGCGCCCTCGGTGGCCTGCACCTGCGGCACCGGCGCGCGCGAGAGGCCGTGCAGCTCGGGCTTCATCCACAGCGTGATCTCGTCCTTGAAGTACGAGGCCGTGCCGGCCGCGAACACCATGAACAGCACCCAGCCGACCAGGAGGCCCGACCAGGTGTGCAGCCAGGCCATCGACTGGCGGAAGCCTTCCTTCATGCGCCCGCTCCCGGCGTCGGCAACACGAGCAGCAGCGCGCCCAGCGGCGCCGCGGCGATGACCAGGCCGATCCAGGCACGCCATGCGCTGCGCGCCGCGAACACCCACATCACCGCGACCGCGAACACGAGGAAGGAGGCCAGCGTGCCGGTCATCGCGGCTTCGCTTCGTGCCATGCCGAAGGCGGCGGGCAGGCACAGCGCGAGCGCGGCGGCGGAGAGCGCGGCCACGCCGTAGCCGCCGGCGATGGCGGCGACGGCGCGCGAGGCCACGCCGAGGCGGTAGCGCAGGCCGGCGCTCACGCCGCGCGCCGGACGGCGTACGAAGTCGTTCGGGAAGTCATGGAAAAAGGGGAAAGGCCAAGGCCGGGAGAATGAGAATAATACTCATCTGGCACGATTCCCCCAAGGAAACACCCTGCTATCTCGACCCGGGCGCAGGGCGATAGCGGGCGTTCCCGCCGCTCACTTCGCCTGCAGCAGCGCCCCCGCCTCCAGCAACACCAGCTCGTTGTCGTCGGCCTTGTTCGGCTCGCGGCTGCTCGAGAAGGGCAGGTTGTTGTCGTTGCCGACGACGATGTGGGTGGCATCCACCACGTCGACGTTCTCGATGGTGAAGAACGGGAACTTGAGCACGCCGTCGTTGAGCGGCTTGCGCGCGAGCTTGTCGGGGTCGGCGATGTTCAGCAGGTCGATGTAGCCGATCTTGCGCACCGGGCCGCCGACGTTGGCGTCGCTGAGCTCGACCTTGTAGACGCGCTTGAACTTCGCGATGTCGTGGAAGCAGTCGGTGCGCTTCTGGCCTTCGGGGCAGGCCTTGTCGCTGGTGCCTTCGCCGTTGTCGCGCTCGATGATCAGGCCGGTGGTGCCGTCGATCATGTTGAAGTCGCCGATGGCGTTGCCGTTGGCCTCGAGCACGTACTTCCAGTGGCGGCCGGTCCACTTCTCGCCCGCCACGTCGAACTCGAGCACGCGCAGCGCTTCCTTGCCCTCGACCTTCTCGAAGTCCTTGGCCTCGGCGTTCCACACCGGGCCTTCGAGCAGCGCGTAGAGCTTGCTGCCGTCCTTCGAGGCGGCCATGCCCTCGAAGCCCTTGGAGCGCTTGATCTGGAAGTCGACCGCGCCGCCGGGCACGCCGGGCGTGGTCACGGCGGGGTTGTCGGGCGAGCGCACGACCTTGCCGTCGACCTGGGTGTCGAACACGGCGAGCACCTTGCCCTTGAGGTCGGCCTTGATCAGGTAGGGCCCGAACTCCTCGCCGATCCACAGCGCGCCGCCGGCGAACTGGAAGCTCTCGGGATCGAAGTCGGAGCCGGTCAGGTAGCGCTGCTTGCTGCCCTCGTGGACGATGCGGAACGGCACCTTCTTGTCGGGGTCGTGCAGGAACACGGTGGCCAGGCGCTGGAACTTGCCGCTCTTGAAGTCGACCTTGTAGTGGTTGAGGTAGAGCATGAAGTCGGGCGAGTTGGCCTTCGCGCCGGCACCGTTGTCGGTGAGGATCCAGAAGCTGCCGTCGTCCATCTTCTTGATGCCCGAGTGGCCCTGCAGCGGCTGGCCCTTGAAGGGCAGCGACACGCCGGTGCCGCGGCCGCCCGAGAGGCCCTCGACGCTGCCGATGGCTTCCACGCGCTTCGGCGTGGTGAACTTGCCGCTGACCTGCAGGTCGGCCGGTGCGTCCTTGGGCGCGGCGACGAAGCTCTGCGCGGGCAGCACGGCATGGCCGGCGAGGGTGGCGGGGAAGGCGGTCTGGGCCGAGGCACCGGTGGCGGCGAACGCAGCGGCAGCGGCCAGGGCGAGGAGGGAAAGGCGCGTCTTCTTCATGGAGGTCGGGAGTCCGAGTCGAAAACGCGAGACCTTGCCGACCACGCGTGACGCCGCGGTGACATGACTGCCACTAAGGTGCGATATCGACGATCACTTCACGCGACTCGGCCCGCCCCTGGTCGTCGACCACGCGCAGCACGTAGCGCCGCCCCGACTCGGCCAGGTCCGGCATCCAGGCGATGCCCTCGCCGGGCGCGGCACGGCCGACCAACGCGTCGTCGGCGAACCAGTAGAGGGTCTGCGTGCCGGCCGCGGCCTCGGCGCGCAGCACCAGCGGCTCGGGCCTGGCCACGCGCAGCGTGTGGCGCACGCCGCGCAGCGGCGAGCTGATGAGCGGGGCGGCCTCGGGCGCGCCCGCGTCCTTCTGCTCGCAGCCGTCGGCGGGCACGCTGGCGCGCGGCAGGCCAGCCTGGCGGAACAGGCGGCGCATGTCGCTGCCCCATTGCTCGACCACCTGCTGGCGCGCGTTCGGCTGCGGACCGCAGACCACCTTGCCCGTGGTCTCGTCGACCCACACGGCGCGATGCAGGTTGCTGACCTGGATCGGCGACTTGCCGGCGATGAACCAGGTGCGCGTGCGCACCGGGCACAGCGCATCGGGCAGGCCACCGGTGGCGGCGCAGACCTCGACCTGGCGCAGGTTGGCCGGTTGCGTGGTCGCGACCTCGCCGGGATCGAGCCGCTCGGCGCGCAGCGCGTCGACCATGCGCAGGAACAGCGGCGCGGCCGCGTCGACGCCCACCAGCGCGGGGTTGCTGCTGCCGTCGAAGTTGCCGACCCACACCACCAGCACGTGGCGGCCGAACACGCCCGCGGTCCAGGCATCGCGAAAGCCCCAGGAGGTGCCGGTCTTCCAGGCGATGGCGGGCCGCGCGGGCAAGGTGGTGTCGGGGCGCGGCGTCTGGCGCAGCATGTCGAGCGTGATGAAAGAAGCCTCTTCGCTCAGCAGCCGCAGCGGCTGCGCGGGCCGCTCGTCGGGCGCGGGCTCGGTGTAGCGCAGCGGCTGCGCGATGCCGCCGTTGGCCAGGGTGCCGTAGAGGCCCGCGAGCTCCTCGGGCGTGACCTCGCCGCCGCCGAGCACCAGCGCGAGGCCGTAGTGCGATTCGCTCTGCAGCTTCTGCACGCCGGCCAGCCGCATGAAGTCGTAGAGGCCCGGCTTCGAGAGCTTCGCGGCCACGGCCACCGCGGGCACGTTGCGGCTGCGGATCAGCGCCTCCTGTGCCGACAACGGCCCCGCGAAGCGATGGTCGAAGTTCTCGGGCGTGTAGGGACCGAAGGCGGTCGGCGCATCCTTCAGCATGGTCTTCGGATGCAGCAGCCCCTGGTCGAGCGCTAGCGCGTAGATGAAGGGCTTGAGCGTGGAGCCCGGCGAGCGCTTGGCCTGGGTGCCGTTGACCTGGCCCGCGATGGCATCGTCGTGCCAGTCGGCCGAGCCGATCAGCGCGCGCACCTGCATGGTCGAGGCATCGAGCAGCAGCGCGCTCGCGTTGTTCATGCCGACGTCGGCATGCGTGCGCAGGTACTGGGCCATCACGCGCTCGAGCGTGGACTGCATGCGCAGGTCGAGGGTGGCGCGGATCTCGACCGGCGCCGCGACGCCGGCATCGCTTCGCGGCTGCGCGAGCAACATGTCGGTGAGGTGCGGCGCCAGGAAGGGCAGGCTGCCGCGCGACTGCGCCGAGAGCACGAGCTGCGCGTCGGGCGCATGCTGGCGCGCGGCGGGATCGCGCTCGGCCCACAGCGCCCAGAGGCGTTCGCGCGCGGCCTGCAGCTCGGTGTTGCGGCCGCGCTCGGCGATGCGCTTGACCGGGTTCTGCGGAATCACCGCGAGCGTGAGCGCCTCGGGCAGGCTGAGCCTGGCGGCATCCTTGCGGAAATAGATCAGGCTCGCGGCCTGCACGCCCTCGATGTTGCCGCCGTAGGGCGCGGTGTTGAGGTAGGCCTCGAGGATCTCGCGCTTGCCGTGGCGCGCCTCGATCCACAGCGCGGCGGCGATCTGCGCGACCTTGCCGCCGGCCGTGCGGCTGTCGATGCCGTAGAGCCGGCGCGCGAGCTGCATCGTGAGGGTGGAGCCGCCCTGGCGACGCTCGCCGCTCGCGATGCGCCAGGCGCTGCGCACCAGCGCCGCGGGATTGACGCCCGGGTGGGCGTAGAAGCGCCGGTCCTCGTAGAGCAGCACCGCGTCGATCAGGGTGAGCGAGATGCGATCGAGCGGCACCCATAGCCGGTACTGCTCGTCGGCCGCGAGCGTGAGCCGCAGCAGCTCGCCGCCACGCGCGTAGACGGCGCGCGAGCTGCCCACGGTCTCGCTGAGCGGGGCATGAGGCCACAGCCGCAGCAGCGCGAGCAGCAGGGCCAGCAGCACGCCCGCGATCAGGGCTCGACGCGCGAGGGTCCGGGTCATGCCGCGCTCCGCTCCGGCCTCAGTTCGCGACCACCTGGAAGCGCGCGCCGGCCGAGCGCGCGTAGATGCGCCGGTCGTACATCGCCTCGCCGTAGGCCGCGGGCACCACGAAGTCGCCGACGTTGGTGGCGCGCGCCTTGTAGGTCACTTCGAGCAGGTTCTTGTCGACGCTGCCGTAGAACACCACGCGGTCCTCGCGGATGTCGGCGTACTGCACCTTCCACGAGCCGTTGCCGCCCAGGCGCTTCTTCCAGACCGGTGCGTCGGCGTTCTCGCCCTCGGCATCGTCGCCCACGGCCTGCAGCACGGGCTCGAGGCCGCCGGGCAGCAGGTCGACCAGCGCGACGTCGGCGATCTGCGGCCGCTCGAGGCTGCGCACGCGCACCCGCACGGTGACCTCTTCGCCGAGCTTCACCTTGGTGACGGGATTGCCCTTGGCGTCGAGCACCTCGTGGAACACCTCGAGTCCCTGGTTCACCGCGGTGTCGGGCAGCTTGCGTTCGAAGCCCTGTTCGGTCCAGCTGTAGTAGAGGTTGAAGTCGCTGTCGTTCGCGAGGCCCAGCTTCGCGGTGCCGGCGGGCACCGCGGCGCGCGCCACCGGGTTGACGGCGCCGAGCGCGAGCGCCGCGGCCTTGCCCTGCGCATCGATGGCCGAGGCCGTGAGCTTGCCCTCGGCGTTCTGCGCCACGGCGTCGAAGTAGGCATCGACCGCCATCAGCATCGCGGCCGACGACAGGCTGTTGTACCAGCCGTCGCGCACCATGCCGGCCATGCCTTCCCAGACGGCGGGCTTCAGCGTCTTGAGCCGCGCCGGGAAATGCCGGCCCACCAGGTGCAGCATCATGCTGTCGTGCACCAGCGGGTCGTAGTAGCGGCCCCAGACGTTGCGGCGCTGGTTCTTCTCGCTGCGCGCGAGCAGGTCGGCCCACACGGGGTTGAGCAGCTCGTTGGCCACCTGCTCCTGCTTCACGAGCTGGTAGCTCGCCGCGAGGTAGACGGCGCCGAGGTCGTCGCTCCAGCCCGCGGTCTGCTTGGCCTGCTGGTTGCGCCAAGTCTCGCGCAGGTTGGCCAGCGCGGCCGGCACCACGATGCCCTGGCGCGTCAGCAGGTAGGCGGCCTGCGTGCGCTGGCGCCAGCCGTCGAGCGACGAGTCGCCGCTGCCGAGCCAACCCTGCAGGTAGGTGTTGGCGCGCTGCAGCAGGTCTTGCGGCACCGGCAGCTTGTGGTCGCGCGCCTCCACCAGCAGGTGCACCGCATAGAGCGTCGCGAACGGATCGGCACCCGCCCCGGGCCACAGCGAGAAGCCGCCGTCGGCCGTCTGGCGCGCGCGCAGTTGCACGAGGTAGCGCTCGAGTGTCTTGCGCGCCTCGGGCAGCGGGCCCTGGTCGGCCGTGCGGCCCCGCGCCATTTCCTTCAGCAGCTCGGGCCGGCCCGAGAGCAGCACGGCTGGGAAGGTCTGGCTCGTGATCTGCTCGGTGCAGCCATGCGGATAGGCCTCGAGGTACTGCATGAGGCCGGTGGCGAAGGCCCAGGGCGCGGCCGACACCGCGAGGTCGCTGCGGCGGAAGTTCGGATAGAAGTCGCCCTTGCTCGCGATCTCGCCGGAGCGCTGGAAGCTGCCGGCCTGCACCAGCGAGACGAAGGGCGAGGCGGGCCGCACGCTCACCTCGGTGGCGAGCCGCGCGCTGAAGTTCTTGTGGGTGGAGGTGAACACCAGCGCCGACGAACCCAGCACCGCCTGCTCGCCGGGCTTGGCGCGCACGTTGAACTTCGTGCTGGCCTCACCGCGCTCGTTGACCTTGAGCGTCTGCGTCGCATCGCCGACCACCTCGAGCCCGCCCGAGGCGGTGAGCGTGAGCGCGATGGGCGCTTCCTTGCCCGAGCCCGCGATGTTGTTGGCCAGGCCGACGCCGACCTCGACCGTGTCGCCGGGCGCCATGGCAAGCGGCGCGTTCGGCAGGATCACCATGTCGCCGCGCACCGTGGTGCGGGTGCTCTTCGCGGCCGTGGTCTCGTCGTTCACGGCCACCGCCATCACGCGCAGGCTGCCGTTGAAGCTCTCGGGCACGGTGTAGCTGAACTCGCGGCTGCCGTTCACGTCGACCAGGCCCGACCAGTAGGCCACCGGCTTGTCGCGCTTGCGCTTGAACGGGTTCAGGTGCTTGCCGAGCTCGCCTTCGCCATCGCCGCCGGGCGCGGCGCCCTGCATCAGCTTCTTGAACTCGGGCAGGATCAGGTCGAGCGTCTGCAGCGTGCCGACCTCGAGCGCGCGCTTCTGGAAGAAGTGCTTGAGCGGGTCGGGCGTCTTGTAGCGCGCCACCTGCAGGATGCCCTCGTCGACCGCGAACACCACGGCGCGCGTGGGCTGGTCGCTGGTGAGCTTCATCTTCACCGTCTGGCCGGGCTTCACGAGCTCGGTGCTCGTGAGCTGCAGGTTGGCGGTGCGCTTCGACAGGCTGGTGGCGAAGGGCGCGATGCCGTAGGACAGCGGGCTCATGTAGACCTCGTCCGAGGCCGGGTCGCGCACGAAGTGCACGTTGATGTAGCCGGTGCCCTCGAAGTCCTTGGGCAGCACGATCTTCTGCACCGAGGCGGTCTTGTCGGTCTTGAACCAGGCATGCGCATAGACCTTGTCGCGCTCGATGGTGATGAGGCCGGCGCCGACGTAGGGCGCGCGGATGCTGACCTCGATCTCCTGCCCGGGCTCGTAGTCCTTGCGGTCGAGCGTGAGCTGCAGCTCGGCATTGCGGTCGAGCGAACGGCTGACGTTGGCATTGCCCGCCACGCTGTACTCGACGCGGTTGAGCTCGAGCCCGCCGGCATTGCGCACCACGTAGGCGAAGTTGCCGGGCGTGCCGGTGTCGAGCGCCACGTTGTTGCCGGCCGCGACGATGGCCAGCGGCTTCTCGTCGAGCACGATCTCCTTGCGCCGCGATTCGTAGCGGTACAGGCCGTTGTCCTGCTTGATCAGCACCGACAGCACCTTGCGCTCCACGCGCTGCAGCACGAGATCGGCCACCGCGGTCTTCTTCGCCTGCGGGTCGATCGCGATCACGTGCGCGTTGCGCGCAGCGCCCTTGCTCACGTAGCCGGTGTCGCCGTCGACCTTGACGCCCACCAGGTAGGGCAGGTCGCTCACCAGCGTGCGCGCCTCGGCCGACACGCTGCGCCCGCCCTCGGGCTCGAAGGCCTTGGCCAGCACGTGCACCTGGTAGGTGGCGGCCTCGAAGCGCGACAGCCGCAGGTCGAACTCGGCCTTGCCCTCGGCGCTGGTCTGCACGCTGCCGAGGTCGTCCACCTGCTTCTCGGCCGCGCGCTGCGGATCGAAGAAGGCGTAGTCGGCGAAGGCGCGGAACACCGGGAAGGCCGGGCTCAGCGTGAGCGTGCCCTCGACCTTGCGGTCGGGCGCAGGCGTGCCGAAGAGGTTCTGCACGTCGATCAGCGCCTTCATGTCCTTGGGCTTCACCCAGCCTTCGGCGATCTCGCTGCTGAGTTTGGCCGTGACCTTGGTGCGGTCGGGCAGGAACTCCTGCACTTTCACCGTGGTGCTGCCCAGCAGCAGCCCCTGCACCTCGGGCGCGCCGGGCGAGGACTCGCGCGGCAGGTAGAGGTTGACGGTGTAGTTGCCGGTGGGCGAGGTGTCCTGCGTGACGTGCGCGATCTCGGCCGCGCCGCCGGGGCCGAGGCGCAGCTTCTCGCGCCGCACGCTCAGGCCGCGCGCATCGATGATCTCGGCTTCGAGCGGCAGGTCGCGCAGCGAGGTGCCCCAGTTGCCGGCCTTCACCATCATCGCGATGTGCATGGTGTCGCCCGGACGGTAGATGCCGCGGTCGCTGAAGACATAGGCCGTCATCTGGTTCGGCACGCCGGCCGCGCGCAGGCCGCCGACGTCGAAGCGCGAGATGTCGAGCGTGCGGTCGGTCTTGTTGAAGGGCAGGAAGCTCAGGTCGCCGTCCTTGCGCACCACCAGCACCACCGGCTGCTTCTCGCGCTGGAAGCCCGCGAGGTTGGGCAGCTTCGCGCGGCCCGTGGCGTCGGTGGCCTGCGACGCCACGATCATGCCGTTGCGGCCCCACACCTCGACCAGCGCGCCGCCCACGGGCTGGCCGTTGGCGATGCTCTGCACGAACACGTCGCGCGTGCCGTCGAGCGACTTCTTGGCGACGATGCCCAGGTCGGTGACCAGCACCAGCCGCTCGTCCTTCTGGTCCTCGGGGTTGCCGCTCTCGGGGTTGCCCTCGTCCTCGCCGGACGACTGCTGCTCCTCGTCCTCGGACGACGTCTCGGTGGCGTCCGCTTCGCCCTCGGGCTTCTTCTTCGCCTTGGGATCGAAACCCTGCACCTTGAGCAGGAACACGCCGCGCCGGTCGCTGATGTCGCTGATGTCGCTGCGCAGGTACTCGGCGAAATCGACCGTCTCGTAGTGCGCCTTGCCGGGCGGAATGGCCAGCGGGATCTGCTTCTCGAAGCGGTCGACCAGGTTGTCGGAGCCGAGGCCGCCGTAGAACTTGGGATGCGAGAAATCGCCGTTGCTCTGCGTCACCAGGTGCTGCAGCTGCTGCGGCAGCAGGCGCCCGATCTCGACGCGCACGCCCGGCAGGTCGCGCACCAGGATCGGCAGCTTGCGTTCGCCCGACAGCGCGAGCAGCGAGCCCTGGCTCATGATCGTGAGCTCGGGCGCGAAGGTCTTGAGCAGCTGCACGCTCTGGAAGGCCGTGCCGAGCTGGTAGCCGCCGGGCGTCTTCAGGCCCTTGGCCACGCGCACCAGCAGGTAGCGCCCGCCCTCGGCCTGCGGCAGGCGGAAGCTGACCGTCTCGGTCACCTCGCGCTCGCTGGCGATCGGCTGCAGGCCGATCTTCTTCGCGCGGCGCAGCACCGCGTCGGTGATCTTCGCGGGATCGGCGGACCAGTCGAACTTGTCTTCCGGGTCGCCCTTGGGATCTTCGGTGGCCGGCAGCAGCCAGGCCTGCACCAGGCGCGCCATCTCGCGCTCGTGCACCGGCATCGAGGCGCTGACGTGCATCACGTGCTCGGGCTCGCCGTTCTCGCCGGTGACGATGGTGGGTTCGACGCTCGCGATGTCGAGGCTGAAGAGGCCGGGGATGTCGACCGCGCGCGAGACGTCGTTGCGCTGGCCCGGGCCTCCCTTCTGCGCCACCGCGCCGGCGGTGAGGCTCAGCAGCACGGGGCGGGTCTTCTCGGGAATGGGCAGGGGCTCGGACTGGACCGTGGCCGTGAGGCGCAGCTTGTCGTAGCTGACCGTGAACTTCTCGCTCGCGCATTTGCCGACGCTGAAGAACGAGCTGCTGCAGGCCTGGTCATAGGTCAGCACCAGCCGCTTCTCGAACTCGGCGGTGTTCACGGGATGCGAGAAGCGCACCTGGAACAGCGCGCGCCGCACGTTGGCCTGCACCGGGTCCTGATAGAACTCGGCGCCGGCGATGCGGGCGCTGAACTCGGCCGAGCTGAAGTCGTACTTGCGCTGCTCGATCTCGATGTGCGGCGCGAGCGCCTCCTTCGAGAGCTGCACCTTGTAGGCCTGGCCCACCGGCCAATCCTGCGCGGGCAGGAACTCCAGCTTCTTGGCATCGGTCCAGGTCCAGCGGCCCGCGATGGCCGGCTCGATGCCGACGCCCGTCGCCTCCTGGCCGACACGCGCGATCGGCGCGACCGAGGCCGAGAAGTTGATGACGACCGGATTGGGCCCCTTGTCGAGCTCGATCTGCGTGCGCGGCGGCGGCACGATCTGCGCGGTCGCCACGATGGGCTCGACGCGATCGGGCGTGAGGCCATGCCACCACTTCAGGAGCTGCGGGCTGGCCATCCATCCCGCGAACGCCAGCAGCACCAGCAGCAACACCCAGGCGAGCCGCTGCTGCAGCCATTGCAGTCCGAGCAGCAGCAGGGCACCCGCGATGCGCAGCCAGCCAGGGGGTCGCCAGGAACCGATGAGCCCGCGCGCGAGCGGGCGCAGGAAGCCGAGCGCGCGGCCCAGCCCGGTGAAGAGCACGTCGCTGAGCGACGCGAGTTTTCGATTGGCAACTTGAAGCATGGAAGCTCCCCCGGTGTTTTTGTTGGCGCCTGGCAGTCTCCAGGCTGTCTGTGAAGCAATCGCGGCGTGTGTGAAGTCTGCGTGAAAACCGCACGGGCGCGCATCCCGGGACGGTTCAGGCCTGGCGACCCTGCCTGTTCACCGGGACGAGGCTCAGACGCAGCAGGCGCTCGTCGTCGGCCGGGCGGCCGACGCGCGCGCCGAAGTTGCCGAAGCCTTCGAGCACCAGCGTCCTCATCCCAGACTCGCTCCCGCCACATGCCCGCGCGTGAAGGCCTCCTCGAAGATCGAATAGCCCGACCAGTCGGCATGCGCGAACGACAGCCGGCCCGCGATCACGCTGCCGCGGTGCGCATCGTCGGGCGCGGTGCGCTGCGAACCGATCTGCGCCAGCAGGCCGGGCCGTGGAATGGCCATCGCGTGACCGTAGCGCGTGATCTCGATGCGCGTGGCCAGCGCGGGCAGGTCGGGGTGCGGCACCGAGAGCTCGGCCAGCAGGTCGTCGCGCCAGCCGGTCCAGGGCCGCTCGAGCAGCAGGCGGCGGCCGTCGCCCTCGTCGTAGCGGCTCGGGCCCAGCGGCCGGTACCAGCTCAGCACGGTGCCGCGCGGCGTGGGGTCGAGCGTCTGGTGGCGCGCATCGACATAGCCGAGGCCGCGCGTGCCGTAGACCACGTTGTCCCAGCTCGGCGCGGCGCCGGGGCGGTCGATCAGCGGGCCGCGCAGGTGCACGTTGGCCACCAGCCAGGGCGCATGGCGCACGTGGGCGGCGGCATGCACGAGCACCGCGGGCGCGTTCTCGACCACGCGCGCGGCGACGAACACCGGCAGCGCGACGATGCAGCGCTCGGCCTGCCAGCGCACCAGCGATTGCGAGGCCGCATCCCAGGCATCGACCTCGACGCCGCCGCGCACCTCGGCGATGCGCACGACCACCTGGCCCGTGCGCAGCCGTTCGCCCAGTGGCTTGGCCAGCTGCTTCGTGAGCCAGCCGTTGCCTTCGGGCCAGGTCAGCACGCCGTCGCGCTCGGGGTTGGTGTCGTTGGCGCTGCCCGACGGATCGCCGGGCGCGTGGAAACCGTGCCGGCTCGCGAAGTAGTGGATGCCGGCCCAGGCCGAGACCTGCTCGATGCCCGCTCCGTAGTCGTCGCGACAGCAGTAGTCGAGGTACCAGCGCAGGTGCGGATCGCTCAGGCCCTCGCGGTCGAGCCAGGCCGAGAAGGCCTGCGCATCGAGCGCCAGCAGCTCGGGCGTGACCGCGACCTTGAGCGTGGGAATGGCGAAGTGGGCCGCATGCTGGAGCGCGTCGATGCGCTGCGCGAAGCGGCGGTACTGCGCCTGCGTGCCGGCGTCCACGCCATGCACCGGCAGCAGGCCGTCCTGCCACTCGCCGTGGAAGAACAGCCGCTCCTGCGGGCTGTGGCACAGCGTGCGCTCGTCGTATTCCCAGCGGCCGGCCACGCGCCGGCGCAGGCCCAGTTCCTCGAGCAGGTCCTGCACCTCGCGCGCATCGTCGCCGGGCACCGGCAGGTAGTGCGCGCCGAGCGGGCAGGCGATGCCGTTGACCATGCCGCCGCGCGCATTGCCGCCCGCGCTGTCCTCGAGTTCGAGCAGCGCGAAGTCGTCGATGCCCGCGAGGCGCAGCGCGCGCGCCGCCGCGAGCCCTGCGACGCCGCCGCCGGCGATCAGCACGCGGGTCTTGCGCGTGCTCGCGGGCGCGCGCGGCTTCAGCGTGCCGTCGCGCATCGCGTGGCCGCGCGCCATGTCGATCCCGGTGAAGCCGCCTTCGATGGGTGGCGGCGCATCGCAGCCGGCGAGCGCGAGCGCACCGGCGGCGCCGACCGTGCCGAGGAAGCCGCGCCGCCTCATGCCCATGTCGCCATCACCTCGCCGAGCCAACAACCTGCACCCGGCCTGCGGTCTGCCAAGGGCCCGCGTAGCGCGGCCTGTTCGGGAGACACCGTGGAACCGGCTTTGCCGGGCCACTGGTGTCGCCCCCGGTGAGGGGGTTGGCGAAGCGGCACGCAGTGCCGCGCAGCCTGGGGGAGGACCATTTAATGTGCCATGACCTTGCCCCACTCCTGTTCGTAGGTGGTGACGAGGACCTGGTTGGAGAGCCGGTTGACCTCGGCCGGCACGCGCGCCATGTCGAGCGGGAAGTCGAACATCAGCGGCAGCGTGGGCGCGGACAGGAAGCGCAGGCCCGCGGGCAGCGCATCGGGCTTCCGGTAGGGCCGATGGCTCGCGATGATGAAGCCCCATTCGCCGAAGCTCGGCACGTGCACGTGATAGGGCGTCGCGGTCAGGCCCACCGACTCGACCGTCTGCGCCACGGTCCAGAAGCTCTTGCGCGCCACCAGCGGCGAGGTGGTCTGGATCACCGCGTAGCCGCTGGCCGCGAGGCGCTTGTCGAGCAGCGCGTAGAAGCTGTTGGTGTAGAGCTTGCCGATCGCGAAGTTGGTGGGATCGGGAAAGTCGACCACGATCACGTCGAACAGGTCGTCGTCACCGCGCTGCTGCAGCCACTGGAAGGCATCGGTGTTGACGATCTTGAGCTTCGGCGACGACAGCGAATGGCCGTTGAGCGCGGCCAGCGTCTCGTGGTCGGTGAACAGTTTCGTCATGTTCGGATCGAGCTCGACCAGCGTGACCGACTCCACCGAGGGGTACTTGAGCACCTCGCGCACCGCCATGCCGTCGCCGCCGCCGAGCACCGCCACCTTCTTGGGCGCGCCATGCGCGGCCATCACGGGGTGCACCAGCGCCTCGTGGTAGCGGTACTCGTCGCGCTCGGCGAACTGCAGGTTGCCGTTGAGGAACAGCCGGTGCCCGAGCAGCCCGCGCGTGACCACGATGCGCTGGTAGGGCGAGGTGGCGCTGAAGACGATGCGGTCCTGGTAGAACTTGTCCTCGGCCAGCGTGGTGATGTGGTCGGCACCGATGAAGCCGCCCAGCAGCGCCGCCAGCGACAGGAAGCAGGCGAGCGCATGCGCGCCCACGCGCCGCAGCTCGTGGCGGAACAGCCAGAGCGCCCACACCGCCACCGCCGCGTTCATGAAGCCGAACAGCAGGCCGGTGCGGATCATGCCGAGCTGCGGCACCAGGATCAGCGGGAAGGCCACCGACACGGCGAGCGCGCCGAGGTAGTCGAAGGTCAGCACCTGCGACACCAGGTTCTTGAGCGCCACATTGCGCCGCAGGATGCGCATCACCAGCGGGATCTCGAGCCCGACCAGCGTGCCCACCACGATCACCAGCCCGTACAGCAGCAGCCGGAACGCGCCCGGCGCGTAGGCGTTGGCGAGGAACAGCACCGCCGGCAGCGCGCCGCCGATCAGCGCCACCATCAGCTCGATGCGCAGGAAGTGGGCCGGCAGCTGGCGGTCGAAGTAGCGCGACAGCCACGAGCCCACGCCCATCGCGAACAGGTAGGTGCCGATGATGGTGCTGAACTGCAGCACCGAGTCGCCCAGCAGGTAGGAGCTGAGCGCCGCCGCGCTGAGTTCGTAGACCAGGCCGCAGGCGGCGACCACGAAGACGCTGGCGAGCAGCGCGATCTCGACGGGCTGCGGCCCGCGCGCATCGGCCGGGCGCGCGGACAGGGCCTGCTCTTCGCTCAATGGATGGCGGCGGCGACGATGATGCTGATGCCCAGGCTCATGGCGGCGACCACCAGGCCCAGCGCCACGTTCTGCTTCTCGACGATCTCGCCCCACAGGTCATAGGGCGTGATCTTGTCGATGATCAGGAAGCAGACCCAGAAGATCACCACGCCGATCAGCGCGTACACGAGCGATCCGAGGACCACGCCAGGTTTCAGCCATTCAAATCCCATGGGGACCTCCAGTCGTATCTATCAGTCGATGAATCGGTAGCGGCCATGCGATCTTCGTCATTTGTGGCCGCCGCCGCTCGACGAGCCGCCGTAGGAGCCGCCCGAGCTGCGGTAGCCGCCGCTCGAACCGCTGCTGCTGCAGGTGCTCAGGATGATGAGCAGCACGATGATCACGATCGCGATCACCACGATGGTGCCGCAGCCCAGCCCCGAGGCCGCGCTGACCGGCGACGCGTCGGAGCGCTCGAACAGGTCCTTCTTGGCGTCGAGCTTGAAGGCCGTGGCGACCGCGCCGCTGTCGATCTTGCTGCCCGAGGACCAGGTGAGCTCGTTGACCGAGCGCTCCATCGACAGCAGGGCGCCGCCGACCGCGAAGTCGCGGTTGAAGGTCTTCTGCCCGCGCTCGACCTGCCAGTAGAACTCGCCGGCCACGTAGGTGGTCTCGGCGTTGTAGGCGTACTGCTGCTGGTAGCGCTTGCCGAGGTAGGTGGCGGTGCTGCCGTTCTCGGCCATCACCGGCGCGCCGGTGGTGGGACGCACCATGCTCCAGCCGTCCTCGGCATCGACCAGGAAGCTGAAGCCGCGCTTCTTGTTGTAGAGCAGGTACTCGTCCCAGCCGAACTGCTCGTCGTCGCCTGGCTCGCTGCCCATGCGGTGCTGGAAGCCCACCACCTGCCACTGGGCACCCTGCAGCTGGCCGATGCTGCCCAGCGCGATCAGCGGGCGCACCGGCTCGTTCTGCGCCGCGTGCTTGAGCTCGCCGCCGATGCCCTGCGTGAGGTCGATGATGCTGTTGCACGAGCGGCAGGTGACGCTCTTGCTGTCGGCCAGGTTGAGCGTGACCGGCGAGCCGCAGTTGGGGCAGTTGAAGCTGCGGCCCTTCTCGTCCTTAGCCGAATCCTCGCGCAGGCCCGTGAGCTGCAGCGATTCGAGATCGACCGAGCGGCCCAGCGAGGCCGTGGGCGGCTGCGAACCGTAGTCCAGGCTCAGCACCAGGCCCTTGTCGTTGCGCAGCTCGACCACCTGGAACGGCCGGCCGAGCTCGGGCAGGTGCGGCAGTTCGCCCTGCGCCGAGACCAGCGTCACCTCTTCGTTCGAGGCGACGGTGTAGCTCTGGCCGTTGAAGGCGCTGGTGGCGCCCACGCGCAGGTCGGCCGCGGCCGGCGCCGTGCGCTGCAGTTCGAAGGGCAGCGAGAAGACGTAGGCCCCGTTGTCCTCGCTGAGCACGCCGGTGCGGTCGCCGTCGAGGGCCGCGATCCACTCGGTCCAGCGGCCGCCGGCGTACTTGTACTGGAGCCGGCCGACGATGGTGAAGGGCTTGTCCTGGATCCGGCCCGCGGCGAACAGCTGCAGCGGGCTGAAGTCGTCGAACAGCTCGGCCATCTTGCCGGTGCGCGCGAGCGTGTCGCCCTGGCGCACGACCGTGCTCTGGCAGTAGGGGCAGACCGCATGGGTCGACTGGGCCGATCGGAACTCGACCGGCGCGCCGCAGCCGGGGCAGGGCGCGCGGTAGTAGCGCTGGGTGCCGCCGGCTTCCTCAGCCATGGCGCGCACGCGCGGGCTCGAGGCCCGCAGCATTCTTCCAGCCGATCATGCCTCTCACGCCCGTCGAGCGGGCGTCAGGCGCTATACAGAACATAGCGCCGGGTCAGACCAGCTTCTTGAGCAGTTCGGCCTTCTTGGCGTCGAACTCTTCCTGGGTCAGGATGCCCTTGGTCTTGAGTTCGCCGAGCTTCTCGAGCGTGGTCATCACGTCGTTGGGATTCACCACCGCCACCGCCGGCTGCTGCTGGGTCGCGGCCGCCTGCGCCGCCGCGTTCGGGCTCAGGCCCTGCGCGAGGTTCTGCGCCAGCACCTGGCCGAGCGCCACGCCGGCGCCCAGGCCCATCGCGTCGCCCGCGATGCCGCCGCCGTTGGCGGCACCCTCGGCGAACTTGGGGATCGCCTGCGCCGTCTGGTACTGCATGAACTTGCCCACGTCGTTGCCGACCATGCCCATGCCGATCTTCTGGTCGAGGATCTTCTGCAGTTCCTCGGGCAGCGAGACGTTCTGGACCGTGATGTTCTCGAGCTTGATGCCGATCTTGGCGAACTCGGGCACCAGCTGGGCCGCCAGCGCCTGCGCGAACTGGATCTGGTTGGCGGCGAGGTCGAGGAAGGGCACGCCGCTCGAGGCGATGGCGTTGCTGATGTTCTGCAGCACCAGGCCGCGCAGCTGGCCGTCGAGGTCGGCCACGGTGTAGGTGTCGCGCGTGCCCGAGATCTCGGTGTGGAACAGCTTGGCGTCGCCGATGCGGAACGAGTAGTTGCCGAAGGCGCGCAGGCGCACGGCGCCGAAGTCCTTGTCGCGGATGGTGATCGGCTGCGGCGTGCCCCACTTCTGGTCGACCTGCTGGCGCGTGCTGAAGAAGTAGACGTCGCTCTTGAAGGGGGACTCGAAGAGCTTGTCCCAGTTCTTCAGGTACGTCAGCACCGGCAGCGTCTGCGTGGTGAGCTTGTACATGCCGGGACCGAACACGTCGGCCACCTGGCCTTCGTTGACGAACACCGCGACCTGCGACTCGCGCACGGTCAGCGAGGCACCGTTCTGGATTTCCATCTCCGCCATCGGGAAGCGCCAGGCCAGCGTGCCATCGCCGGACTCGGTCCACTGGATGATGTCGATGAACTGTTTCTTGATGAAATCCATCAGGGCCATGGCTGCGCTCCTCTAGAGGGTTTTTGTGCGGACTTGGCATATTGCCACACCGACTTGACCGCAGACCCGTGCTTTTGGTCATTTTGGTCATGGCTGCACCCTGGCCAGGCGTCATAGTCCGTCACCGTCCGAGGTCTACAATCGGCGCCCCCAGAAGAAGCGCCTCAGGAGCTACGGCACATGTCCGACACGACCCCTTCGTCATCCTCGACTCCCTCGCCCGAAGACAAACGCGCCGAACTTCGACGTGCCGCCCTCGAGTACCACGAGCTTCCGGTCCCCGGGAAGATCTCGATCGCCGCGACCAAGCAGATGGTCAACCAGCGCGACCTGTCGCTGGCCTATTCGCCCGGCGTGGCAGCGCCCTGCGAGGAGATCGTCAAGGACCCGGCCAACGCCTTCAAGTACACCGCGCGCGGCAACCTGGTGGCGGTCATCAGCAACGGCACCGCGGTGCTGGGCCTGGGCGACATCGGCCCGCTGGCTTCCAAGCCGGTGATGGAAGGCAAGGGCGTCCTGTTCAAGAAGTTCGCCGGCGTCGACGTGTTCGACATCGAGATCGACGAGAAGGACCCGGCGAAGCTGGTGGACGTGATCGCCGCGCTCGAGCCCACCTTCGGCGCGATCAACCTCGAGGACATCAAGGCGCCCGACTGCTTCTACGTCGAGCGCGAGCTGCGCAAGCGCATGAAGATCCCGGTCTTCCACGACGACCAGCACGGCACGGCGATCACCGTGGCCGCGGCCATGCTCAACGGCCTGAAGGTGGCCGGCAAGAACATCGCCGACGTGAAGCTCGTGACCTCGGGCGCGGGCGCCGCGGCGCTGGCCTGCCTGAACCTGCTGCTCAAGGTCGGCCTCAAGCGCGAGAACGTGTTCGTGACCGACCTGGCCGGCGTGGTCTACGAAGGCCGCACCGAGCTGATGGACGACGACAAGCGCCAATACATGCAGAACACCACGGCGCGCTCGCTGGCCGAGGTGATCGAGGGCGCCGACGTGTTCCTGGGCCTCTCGGCCGGCGGCGTGCTCAAGCCCGCGATGGTCGCCAAGATGGCGACGCGCCCGGTGATCTTCGCGCTGGCCAATCCGAATCCGGAAATCACGCCCGAAGACGCGCGCACGGTGCGCGACGACATCATCATGGCCACCGGCCGCACCGATTACCCGAACCAGGTCAACAACGTCCTGTGCTTCCCGTACATCTTCCGCGGCGCGCTCGACTCGGGCGCGACCACGATCACCGACGAGATGGAGATCGCCGCGGTGCATGCCATCGCCGAGCTGGCCCAGGCCGAACAGAGCGAGCGCGTGGCGGCCGCCTACGTCGGCGAGAAGCTGTCGTTCGGCCCCGAATACCTGATCCCGAAGCCCTTCGACCCGCGCCTGATGATGAAGATCGCGCCGGCCGTGGCCAAGGCGGCCGAGGAAAGCGGCGTGGCGCTGCGTCCGATCAAGGACATGGACGCCTACCGCGACAAGCTGCAGAGCTTCGTCTATGCCTCTGGCACCACCATGAAGCCGATCTTCGACGCCGCCAAGCGCGCGCCGAAGAAGCGCGTGGCCTACTGCGAGGGCGAGGAAGAACGCGTGCTGCGCGCCGCCCAGATCGTGGTCGACGAAGGCATCGCGCGCCCGACGCTGATCGGCCGCCCGGCCATCATCGCCCAGCGCATCGAGAAGTTCGGCCTGCGCCTGAAGGAAGAGCTCGACTACGACGTGGTCAACGTCGAGCAGGACCACCGCTACCGCGACTTCTGGCAGACCTACCACCGCATGACCGAGCGCAAGGGCATCACGGTGCAGGTCGCCAAGATCGAGATGCGCCGCCGCCTCACGCTGATCGGCGCGATGCTGCTGCACAAGGGCGAGGTCGACGGCATGATCTGCGGCACCTGGGGCACCACGCTGATCCACCTGCACTACATCGACCAGGTGATCGGCAAACGGCCCGGCGGCTGCGCCAGCACCCCGCAGGACGTGCCGGTGTACGCCTGCATGAACGGCCTGCTGCTGCCCGAGCGCCAGGTGTTCCTGGTCGACACCCACGTCAACTACGACCCGACGCCCGAGGAACTCGCCGAGATCACGACCATGGCGGCCGAGGAGATGATGCGCTTCGGCCTCAAGCCCAAGGCGGCGCTGCTGTCGCACTCGAATTTCGGCACCAGCAACGAGCCCAGCGCGCTGAAGATGCGCCGCACGCTCGACCTGCTGCGCGTGCAGGCGCCCTGGCTCGAGGTCGACGGCGAAATGCACGGCGACGTGGCGCTCGACAGCAAGCAGCGCGCGGTGGTCATGCCGCACAGCGCGCTGGCCGGCGACGCCAACCTGCTGGTTTTCCCGAACATCGACGCCGCCAACATTTCCTACAACCTGCTCAAGACGGCGGCCGGCGGCAACATCGCGATCGGCCCGGTGCTGCTCGGAGCGGCCAAACCTGTGCACATTCTCACGGCGAGCGCCACGGTGCGGCGCATTGTGAACATGACGGCACTCACAGTGGCCGACGCCAACGCAGAACGTTAAGCTTTAGCAAGCATTTTTTCGAGAGTGGACGCCAACTTATGGCGTCCCTGTCAAGTCCTCGATACTGCTCAAACTTTGGGCAGTCGCTTGCTATTTTCGCCAGCGTGGTGCACACTCGCGGGCTTGGATTTGCGGGTTAACCCCAAGGTTGATCGCCGATCCGAACCCCCCCGCTCTTTTCTTGTGGTGCCTCTTTATGGCGATGGCGTCTTGCGCCTCGATCACGTCCTCTGTCGCTAAGTTTGCGCTCACCGGCTTCATGCTGGCGGCGCTGGCGACGACGGGGGCCGAGGCCCGCGGATGGTTCGGCGCCGGGAATTCCACCGCCCAGGAAACGATTGCGCTGGCCGAACTGCCGGCGCAAGGCCAGCGTACCTACGAAGCCATCCTGAACGGCGGTCCCTTCCGGTACGACAAGGACGGCTCGGTGTTCGGCAATCGCGAGCGGCTCCTGCCCCCGGCCCGGCGCGGCCACTATCGCGAGTACACGGTGACCACGCCCGGATCGCGCGATCGCGGCGCCCGGCGCATCGTCTGCGGCGGCGAGCAGCGCACGGCACCCGAGGCCTGCTGGTACACGGCGGACCATTACGCGAGTTTCAGACGGATCAAGCCATGAGCGGCGACGACAACGATTTGAGCGGTGCACCGAAGCGCCCCGAAGAAATGATGATGACTATGGAAAGACCAGCGGAGATGACTTTATCCCTTCGTGGCGTACGCCCGAACATCGTGCAATCGATCCGCGCGTTCCGCGTGAGCGACCTGCAGGACGCCGCCAACGCAGCAGGCCAGCACTTCCTGTATGCCAACCTGGGCAACGCGCAGACGAAGCAGGACGTGCTCGACCTGATCGCCCAGCAGTTCACCTTTCCGGCGCACTTCGGCAAGAACTTCGACGCGCTGTACGACTGCATGACCGACCCGTTGCATAAATCGGGCCCGCAGCCCGGTTTCGTGATCGTGCTCGAGCAGATCCCGGCCAACGGCAAGTTCGACAAGGAAGCGCGCGAGCAGCTGCTCGACATCTTCCGCGACGCGTCGGACTACTGGGGCGACCGCAAGGTGCCCTTCCGGTGCTTCTATTCTTTTCTGTAGCCCGTTCTGCACAAACCAGCCAAGCAGAACGGGCGAACGAGGCCCAGCCGACCGGTGCGGCAACCCTCGATGGCATCCAGATCGACCCGGCCACCGTCACCCCCGCGGTGACCGCCACCGCGACCGACGAACCGACCGGCGAAAAAATGCCGACCGACAAGCTCGTCGATGTCTCGCCGCTCGCCTTGCGCATGAGCAGCCCGTTCAACGCGGGTTACTGGCTCGCCGCGGCTTAAGAAAGAGTTCGCCGGACGCGTTCCGGCAGCGCATGAAAAAACCCGTCATCGACGGGTTTTTTTCGTTTCCATGCCGCCTGCTCAACCGAGCCCCGGCGTCTGCGCCAGCGCCACGTATGCCTCGACCGGCACTTCCTCGGCCCGCCGCTGCGTGTCGAATTCGCCGGCGAAACCGTGCTCGTCGAGCCACCGGCCCAGCGTATGGCGCAGCAGCTTGCGGCGCTGGCTGAACGCGACCTGCACGATCTCCTCGAGCCGCTTCGCATCGACCGCCGGCGGCGCGGCCAGCGGCACCATGCGCACCACGGCGCTGTCGACGCGCGGCGGCGGATCGAAGCTCTCGGGTGGCACGAACAGCACGTTCTCCATCGCGTAGCGCCACTGCAGCATCACGCTCAGCCGGCCGTAGTCCGAGGTGGCGGGCCGCGCCACCATGCGGTCGATCACTTCCTTTTGCAGCATGAAGTGCTGGTCGGCCACCAGGTGGGCATAGCCCAGCAGGTGGAAGAGGATCGGCGTGGAGATGTTGTAGGGCAGGTTGCCGACCACGCGCAGCGCGGTGGTGGGCACCTTCGCCGCGAGCGCCGCGAAGTCGACCTTGAGCACGTCGGACTCGACCACCTCGAGCTGCGGGTGGCTGCGCAGCCGCTTGGCGAGATCGCGGTCGAGCTCGATGACGGTGAGCCGGCCGAGCCGCTCGACCAGCGGCTGCGTGAGCGCCGCGAGGCCGGGGCCGATCTCGACCATCGGGTCGCCGGGCTGCGGCGCGATCTCGCGCACGATCGCGTCGATGATGCCGCCGTCGGACAGGAAGTGCTGGCCGAAGCGCTTCCTGGGAATGTGCGCCATCGTGTGTCGATCAGGACTGCGGCGGGTCGCGGAACTCGACGTAGGCGCGCGCGCGCACTTCCTGCGCCCAGGTGTTGAAGGCTTCCTCGGTGCGCTGGTCGCGCAGCACGGCACGCGCGGCTTCGCGCTGCTCGTCCTGGCTCGGCTTGACGTTGCGGCGCTCGAGCACCTGGATCAGGTGGACGCCGAAGCGCGACACCACCGGATCGCTGATCTGGCCCGGGGCGAGGCGATTCATGGCCTCCTCGAACTCGGGCACGAACATGCCCGGGCGCGCCCAGCCGAGGTCGCCGCCGTCCTTGGCGCTGCCGTCCTGCGAGTTGTCGCGCGCCAGGCTGGCGAAGTCGACCGTGCCGCCGCTGGCCTCGATGCGCCGCTTGAACTCGGCCAGCTGCGCCACCGCCTGCTCGGTGGTGCGCTTGGGGTCGTTCTGCAGCAGGATGTGGCGCGCATGGGTCTGCGTGACCACGGCGTCGGCCGAGCCGATCTGCTCCTTGGCGATCACCTTGACGACGTGGAAGCCCGCGCCCGAGCGCACCGGCCCGACGATGCCGCCCACGGCCGTGGACTGGACGGCCTCGACGAACAGCGGCGGATAGCGGTCGGCCGTGCGCATGCCGAGCGCGCCGCCATTGGCGCGGTCGGGCGCGTCGGAACTGGTCTGCACCAGCTTGGCGAAGTCCTCGCCGGAACGCGCGCGCTGCGCGAGGCCCTGGGCCTTCTGCTGCGCCTGCGCCACCTGCGCCTCGGTGGCGTTCTCGGGCACGGCCACCAGCAATTGCGCGAGGTTGAGGTTCAGCATGGACGGATCGCCCTTGCCGCCGCTGTTGCGCTGGTCCTGCAGGAACTGGTCGGCTTCCGCGTCGCTGACCTTGACCTTCGAATCGACTTCGCGGCCGCGCAGGCGCGTGAGCATGAGCTGGTCGCGCAGGTCGTTGCGGAAGGCCTGCTGGCTGATGCCTTCGGCGGCCACGCGCTGGCGCAGCTCGGGCAACGTCAGCTGGTTCTGGCGCGCGACGGTCTGCTCGGCCTGGTCGACCGCGATCTCGTCGACCTTGATGCCGGTTTCCTTGGCGAGCTGCAGTTGCGCGCGCTCGGAGATCAGCCGCTCGAGCACCAGCCGCGCGAGTTCGGGACGCGGCACGCGCTCGGCGTCGGGGTTCTCCTGGATCAGCCGCTGCACGCGGGTCAGGACCTCGGTGTTGGTGATCGGCTCGGAGTTGACCAGCGCGACGATGAACTCGGCCGCGCGCTGCACCGGCGCGGCGGGCGCGGCGGGCCGGGCGGCCGGCGGTGCCAGGCGCGGACCGGTGCGCATGATGTCGGTGATGCCGCCGCCGGAACGGAAACCCTGCTGGGCGCCGGCAGTTGCGGCCAGCGTGGCGAGGCAGGCCAGGCTGAGGATGGAACGGATGTGTTTCATGGCGTAGCTCGGTCTCTGGTCTCAGTCGTAATTGGTGAAGCGGCTCGGCCCTTCGACCGGCGTGCGCAGGGGCTGGTAGCGCTGGATGTTGGTGCGCAGGGCCTGCATCGGACTCGAGCCGATGGCCGCGAAGCCGACGAATTCGAGCTGGAACATGATGCGGGTGTTGGCCGTCACCTGACCGGTGGTGATGCGCTGCAGCACCACGCGCCCGATCCAGCAGCAGCCGTCGTACTCGACGCCGAGCACACCGTCGGTGAGCTTGCGGTCCTGCAGATCGTAGTTGAGCCGGCCCACGGCGTACCAGCGTCCGCCGCCCTGGCCCTTGCCAGGGCCGAGGTCCTTGCCCTTGTCGCCCCAGAAGTCGTTGAGCGGCCACTGCCAGCCGACGTCGATCGACTTGCTGCCGTCGTTGACGGCGGTGGTGTTCGGGTTGAGTGCCTTGGCCGCGAGGTAGGCATCGCTGGGCGCCTGGTAGCGCAGCGCGATGTTCACGTTGTGATAGGGCGCGGGGTTGTAGCGCGCGCTGATGGCGCTGCGCGTGGACTTGCGGGTGTCGGGGTTGTACTGGATGACCGTGTCCAGGCTCCACTTGGGCGTCCAGTTGATCTGGCCGCCCAGCAGCAGGTCGCTCGCGCGGTCCGTGACCGGATTCGCGCCCGGCAGCGTGACGCGCTGGTCCGAGAAGCGCAGGCGCTGCGCGACGCCGAAGCGCGCGGCCTCGGCACCGGTGTCGGGATCGATCAGCCGCGAGGTCACGCCCATGGTGAGCGTGTTGGTGTCCGAGATGCGGTCGTTGCCCGAGAACGCGTTCTCGGTGTAGATGGTCGCGAAGCTGAAGTCGTTGGCCGCCGTGTCGTAGTTGGGCAGCTTGCTCTGGTCGCGGTAGGGCGTGTAGACGTAGTAGGCGCGCGGCTCCAGCGTCTGGCGGAAGGCGCGGCCGAAGAAGCTGGCGTCGCGCTCGAAGATCAGGCCGCTGTCGAGGCTGAAGGTCGGCACCGTGCGGTTGGCCGAGGTGGACCAGAACACCGGCGAGTTCTTGTCGTAAGGAACACCGTTCACGTAGGTGATGTCGTTGACCGTCAGCTTCGGAATGTCGTTCTGCGGCACGTAGTAGCTGTACGAGGTGGCGTGCAGCTGCACCTTCGGGATCACGAAGGAGCTCGGGGTGAGGAAGGGCCGGCTGAGCGCCGCGACCGCGTACAGGCGGTCGCCGTCGGGCTGCGACTGCTGGACCGCGTCGTAGCCCGGTTGGCCGGAGGCGATGCGGTTCACGCGAAAGCGCGTGTAGTCCGTGGTGAACGAGAAGTCGAAGCCGCCCCAGTCGTATTTGTTGTAGTTGGCCGTGATCTGCGGCATGCGGTCGTACGAAGGCACGATCGGCGCCAGGCTGTACTGCAGCGTCTGGTAGCGCAGCGCGCGCACCACGCCGCTCCAGTCGCCCTTGCTCCAGTTGAGCGTGGCGTCGTTGGGCAGCAGGCGCTGCGACAGCGTGGGCGTGCGCGTGAAGTCGCGCCAGTAGTCGTCGTCGCTGACGCGGTTGATGTTGATGGTGGCCGAGAGCGAATCGAGGCCGAGCGCCTTGGCGTCGAAATCCTGGTGGTGGTTGGCCCAGATGCCCCAGCGCCGGGAATTGGGCTGCCGCAGGTCGAGGTCCTTGGCCTGGATCTGGCCGCTGGCCAGCTGCTGCAGCTGCGTGGCGCGCGACTCGTTGAAGCGCTGGCCCACCAGGCGGTCGCTGCCCATCAGGTCGAGCCGGATGGTGCCGTTGTAGCCCTTCTCGAGATAGCGGAACTCCGAACCCAGATTGATGCCGCGCTTGGACATCAGCGTCGGCGTGAAGGTGGCATCGCGGTTCGGCGCGATGTTCCAGTAGTACGGCTGCGCGTATTCGATGCCGTTGGTGTTGTCGATGCCGATGGTGGGCGGCAGCAGGCCGCTCTTGCGCTCGTTCGACAGCGGGAAGCTCATGCTGGGCAGCGCCGGCGTGGTGATGCCCATGAAGCTCAGCCGCGCGTCCTTGGCGACGCCCACGTTCTCCTCGGTGTCGGTGGTGATCGACGCGGCGCTCAGGATCCAGGCGGGCATCCAGCCCGGGAAGTCCTCGCGCCGGCAGGTGGTGTAGGTGGCCTCGCGCGCGACCGACACGTTGGCGTCGACGAAGTCGATGCGCTGCGCGTCGCCGTGCCCGCCGTTGGCGAGGAAGGTATAGCGCACGTTGTTGAAGAAGCCCTCGAAGGTCTCGAGCTTGAGCTCGAGCTCGGGGCCCTCGTAGACGTTGCCGGCCTGGTTGACGCGTACGTTGCCCGTGGCGCGCGCGCGGTCGTCGGGCTGGTAGTACTCGAGGCGGTCGGCGGTGATGGCGGTCTCGCCGCGCCGCAGGCTGGCATTGCCTTCCACCACGGTCTCGAGGTCGGGCCGGCCCGAGATGCGATCGCCGGTGACGAGGCTGGGCAGCTGGCTGCGCAACAGCGGCGGAATGGTCTCTGCGAGCTGGGGCGTGCGCTTGAGCGTGAGCGGGCCGTCGAGGCCCGCTCCCTGGGCCGACGCGCCATGCGCGTGCAGCAGCGCCAGGGTGAGGATGGCCAGCGGCAGCGGCGGGCCGGAACGGCGCACGTCGACTCGTCGGCTCATCAGACCTCCCGCCGATCCGTTCCGAGGAGAGCCCGGCGTCCTCCCGAGGAAGGCAGCGAGCGCACAAGGTGCCAGGCGTCGGGGCATGGATTCGTAGGCATCGGTTCGGACAAAGGAAACGTCGGGGGAGGCGGCGCGGCAGGCCGGCCGGTTGCGGGAGCCGACGGCGAACCGGTCCGATCGGGCTTCGATCGCAGAGGTTGCCGCGCCGGGCGGTTTGTAGAATCGATTATCCATGACAGCACCCCTGCCCCCGGCCCCGACGGCCCCGGCCCTCCCTGGGGCCATTTCCTGGACTGATCCTCAACGGGCCGAAGCGTTCCAGAGCTGGCTCGCCGGTATCGCCGACGCACACGCGCTGCGCCCGGACACCGTGCGGCTCGCCTCGGCCGATGCGAGCTTCCGCCGCTACTTCCGCCTCGACAGCAGCGGCCCCGAGGGCACGCGCATCGTGATGGACGCGCCGCCCGACAAGGAGAACAGCGCGCCCTTCGTCCAGGTGGCACGGCTCATGGCCGAGGCCGGCGTGCATGCGCCGCGGGTGCTCGAATGGGACCAGGCCCACGGCTTCCTGCTGCTCGACGACCTCGGCCGCCAGACCATGCTCGAGGTGCTCGACCCCGCGCGCCCCGACACCAGCCGCCCGCTCTACGACCAGGCGATCGACGCGCTGATCCGCTGGCAGCTCTCGTCGAAGCCCGGCGTGCTGCCGCCCTACGACCGGGCGCTGCTCGAGCGCGAGCTGTCGCTGTTTCCCGAGTGGTACCTGGGCCGCCACCGCGGCGTCGCCATCGAGGGCAAGCTCAAGGAACGGCTGGAGCGCAGCTTCAAGCTGATCGTCGACAGCAACCTCGCCGCGGCCAGCGTCTACGTGCACCGCGACTTCATGCCGCGCAACCTCATGGTGGCGCCGGGCGACACGCTCGCCGAACGCGCCAAGACGCCGCTGGGCGTGCTCGACTTCCAGGACGCCGTGCACGGCCCGATCACCTACGACATCGCCTGCCTGATGCGCGATGCCTTCCTGAGCTGGGACGAGGAGTTCGTGCTCGACATCACCGTGCGCTATTGGCAGAAAGCCCGCAAGGCCGGCCTGCCGGTCGACGAGGACTTCGGCGCCTTCTACCGCGCGGTCGAGTGGATGGGCCTGCAGCGCCACCTCAAGGTCGCGGGCATCTTCGCGCGGCTCACGCTGCGCGACGGCAAGCCCCGCTACCTCGCCGACACGCCGCGCTTCATCGCCTACATCCGCGCCACCGCCAGCCGCTACAGCGAACTCACGCCGCTGCTGCGGGTGATCGACGAGGTCGAGGGCACGACCGCGGTCACGGGCTTCGCCTATGGCCGGGTCTGAGCGCTGAAGAAGCACTGAACGAAATCTGAAGAAAACAATGCCGTATCGCCCATGTCCCATGGGCATGCAGCTACGAATCTCATAGCAATGCCGCGTTTTCACTGCGCCGTCCCGCTGCACGCCGGCACCACGCTGGCGCTGCCCGCGGGTGCCGCGCGCCACGTCCAGGTGCTGCGGCTGCAGCCCGGCGACACCATCACGCTGTTCGACGGCAGCGGCGGCGAGTACGCGGCCACGGTCGAGCGCATGGGCCGCAGCGAGGTCAGCGTGACGGTCGGCGCGCACACGGCCCGCGAGAGCGAGGCCGCGCGTGCCGTGCACCTGGCGGTCGGCATGCCGGCCAACGAGCGCATGGACTGGCTGGTCGAGAAGGCCACCGAGCTCGGCATGGCGAGCATCCAGCCGCTGGTCACGGCGCACGGCGTGCTGCGGCTGGCCGGCGAGCGCGCCGAGAAGAAGCGCGCGCACTGGGAGGCCATCGCGATCGCCGCCTGCGAACAGTGCGGGCGCAACCGGGTGCCGGCGATCCATCCGGTGCGGCCGTTCGCGGGCTGGCTCGAGGCGGCGCCGGAGGCCGATGGGCCCGGCCCGGTGCTGCGCCTCGTGCTGAGCCTGGCCGAGGGCACGCGCGCGCTCGGCGAGGCGCTCGCGCAGGCCGGCGGCGACCCGGCCGCGGTGCGGGTGCTCAGCGGCCCCGAGGGCGGCCTGAGCGGCACCGAGGAGGCCGAGGCCCTCGCGCGCGGCTTCGCCCCCGTGACCCTGGGCCCGCGCGTGCTGCGCGCCGAGACGGCCGCGCTCGCGGCGCTCGTGCGCCTCGCCTGAACCGGCCCCGCATCCTCCTGGGTGTTTTCCGCGACGCACGTCCGCGGGCCTTTCGGAACAATGGGGCTTCACGTTCCATTGCATCGTTTCCAAAGGATCTCCCGCCCATGCATCGACCGCTTCGCGTGCCCCGGCTCGCCCCGCTGACCGTCGCCCTGGCCCTGGCGGCCTTCGCCGCCGTCCCCCTCGCCCATGCGCAGAGCGCGCCGGTGGCGCCCACGCCGGCGCAGGTGAGCCCCGACGTCGACAAGGTCTACGCGCAGCTGATGGCCGCGCCCGCGATCCAGAAGCTGCTCGAGGCAGTGAAGGCCGATCACGAGCGCACGGTGGAGGAGCTCCGGACGCTGACCGAGATCGAGGCGCCGCCTTTCAAGGAACAGAAGCGCGCCGAGGCCTTCCTCGCGCGCATGAAGGCGCTGGGCCTGGCGGACGCGAAGATCGACGCCGAGGGCAACGTGGTCGGCCTGCGCAAGGGCACCGGCCACGGCCCGAAGCTGCTGGTCTCGGCGCATCTCGACACCGTGTTCCCGGCCGGCACCGACGTGAAGGTCAAGGAGCGCGACGGCAAGCTGTTCGCGCCGGGCATCGCCGACGACACGCGCGGCCTGTCGGTGCTGCTGTCCTGGCTCAAGGTGCTCAACGACAACAAGGTGCAGACCCAGGGCGACCTGCTGTTCGTCGGCAATGTCGGCGAGGAGGAACTCGGCAACCTGCGCGGCATGAAGGCGATCTTCCGCGACCACCTCGACATCGACGGCATGGTCGGCCTCGAGCCTTCGCCCGAGGGCCACGTGCTGGTGCTGGGCACCGCGAGCCACCGCTACGAGGTGAACTTCAAGGGCCCGGGCGGCCACAGCTTCGGCGCCTTCGGCCAGGTGCCGAGCGCGATCCACGGCATGGGCCGCGCCATCGCCAAGATCGCCGAGGTACGCACGCCGAGCTTCCCCAAGACCACCTTCACGGTAGGCACGGTCGGCGGCGGCACCTCGGTCAACACCATCGCGCCCGATGCCCGCATGGCGATCGACATCCGCTCGGACGACATGGGCTCGCTGCTCGAGACCGAGAAGAAGATCCTCGCCACGCTCGACGAAGCGGTGGCCGAGGAGAACAAGCGCTGGAACGTCAACACGCTGAGCGTGAGCACCAGGCTGATCGGCGACCGGCCCGGCGGCCGCACGCCGACCGACTCGGTGATCGTGGAGGCCGCGGTGCGCTCGAACAGCGCCTTCGGCCACAAGACGCTGCTGCGCGGCGGCAGCACCGACGCCAACGTGCCGATCTCGCTGGGCATCCCGGCGATCATCATCGGCGGCGGCGGCAAGTCGGGCGGATCCCATTCGCTCAACGAGTGGATCGACGTGACAGACGGCTGGAAAGGCGCGCAGAATTCGCTGGTCACCGTGCTGGGGCTGGTGGGCGTTCAGGGCCTGAGCCCGGCCTTGCTGCCCAAACGCGCGGCGCGTACCAAGTAATTTGTCACGTCGTAAGCCGAAAGTCAGCAAGCAAGATTTCGGCAACATTCCACCGCCTGGGAAAATCCCGCGGTTCTGTCACACACCAAGGAAAAAGCCATGGGATTGCTCGACTCGGTACTCGGTCAGGTGCTCGGAGGCGCTGCGCAACAGCAGCCCCAGGGCGGGGGGCTCGGCGGCTTGGGCGACCTGGGAGGCCTGGCCGGCGCGCTGGGCGGCCTGCTCGCCAACAACGGAAGCACGGGCGGCCTCGGCGGCCTGGTTTCGAAGTTCGAGCAGGCGGGCCTGGGCGAGGTGATCGGCTCGTGGGTCGGCAAGGGGGAGAACCTGCCGGTCTCGGGCGGTCAGCTGCAGGATGCGCTGGGCAGCGACACGATCGCCAGCATCGCCTCGAAGCTCGGCATCAATGCGCAAACCCTGCTGCCGATGCTCGCCACCATGCTGCCGGCCCTGATCGACCAGCTCACGCCGCACGGCAAGGTGCCCGAGCAGGGGCTCGGCAACCACGAGGATCTGCTGGGCTCGCTCAGCGGCCTGCTGCAAGGCCGCCAGTCCTGAGCCGCGAAGAACAACGCAATGATTCGGCGCCCGCGAGGGCGCTCAGGCTGCTGACGAACCCCATGTTTTCCGGAACATGGGGTTTTGTCTTTCAAGCGAAGCCGATTTCTGCGCGGCGCTCGCCCCATCGAGCTGCAACGAGGTCCGAGCAGGCCTGGATGCGCTGTTGCGCAGTCAGAACGCGCCTGCGATGACGTAAAAGCGCCCTCAGACGCGCCAGCAGCAGCGCGATCTTCTTGATGTTCTGCGCAGCCGCCGCCAGCAAGCACTGCTCGGCCACCTTGCGCAGCCCTCGCATGCGTGCGTAGCGATGCCCGTGCAGCTGCTTGGCATCGGCGAAGCTGCGCTCCACCGTCTCCTTGCGCCGCGCATACAGGCGCTTGCCCTCTTCGGTCAGACGCCTGGTGTCCACCCGCTCCTTGGCCCACTCCCAGACGTGGCGCACCACCACCTTCACCGCATTGGCGCTGCTCGTGCACTGCCCGCGCAGCTCGCAGCGTCGGCAGATTGCCGGATCGGACTTGTACTCGCGATAGCCCACCCGGCTGGTCGTGCTGTACGCCAGCGCCTGCCCCGCCGGGCAGACATACTCGTCGCGGTAGCGGTCGTATTCGTACTGGCGCTTGTAGAAGGTGCCCGGCTTGTGGGTCGGCGTGCGGTAGCCCATTACCCCGGCGATGCCACGCGTCTCCAGTCCCTGGCAGATCGCCGGTGTGAAGTAGCCCGCATCCAGGCCCACGGCCTGCACCTGCAGGCCGAAGCGCTCTCGCTGATGGTCCAGCCGCCCCAGGTACGGCTGGCTGTCGTGCACCGAGGCCGGCGTGACGTGGGTGTCGGTGATGATGGCGTGCTTGGCGTCGACCGTGCGGTGGTCCAGGTAGAAGAAGCCTCGAGGCTTGTCGTCGCGCACCATGAAGCCGCTGTCGGGATCGGTGCGGCTGCGCTTGACTTCCTTGCTCGGCGGCGGGGTATCGTCGTCATCACGCTTCAAGGGCTTCTTGCCCTGCGCGGCGCGATCCGCATCGACCGCCGCGTCCAGCGCTCCCAGGTAGGCCGAGGGTGTCTGCTGGACCTGCACGAGGTCGAACTTGTTCTTGTTGGCGTTGGCCTTCAGGTGGGTGCTGTCGGTGTACAGCACCCGGCCATCGACCATGCCGTGGCCGATGGCCTGGCGCACGATCTCGTCGAAGATCTCCTGGTACACGGTGGTGTCGCTGTAGCGGCGGCGCCGGTTCTGCGAGAAGGTGGAAGCGTCGGGGACCTTGTCGGTCAGGCGAAAGCCGGCAAACCAGCGGTAGGCCACGTTGACCTGCACTTCGCGCATCAGCTGCCGCTCGCTGCGTACGCCGAACAAGTAGCCCACCAGCAGCAGCTTGAACATCACGACCGGATCGAGCGCCGGGCGGCCGTTGTCGGCGCAGTACAGGTGAGCGACCTTGGCCCGGATGAACTCGAAATCGATCGCCGCTTCGATCTTGCGCAGCAAGTGGTCCTGCGGCACCAGCATCTCCAGCGTCACCATCTCGAGTTCTTGCTGCGCGGGGGTGGGGCTCTTGAGCATCCCGCCATTTAAAAGCACAAAGCCCTCGCCGGGGGCGAGGGCTTGGGGTTTGTCAGCAATCTGGGCGCCCGCGAGGGCGCTTTTTTTGCTCCGCTGGCGCGGCACGGCGAGTTCGCGTAGAACCGCGGGCTCGCCCATCGTCCGCAACCCCCGTGCCGCTTCCTCCATGAATCGCAACCTCTGGCTGCTCGCCATCTGCCAGGGCCTGTTCCTGACCAACAACGTCACCTTCATCGCGATCAACGGGCTGGTCGGCCTCGCCATCGCGCCGCGCGGCTGGATGGCGACGCTGCCCGTGATGGGCTACGTGGTCGGCAGCGCGCTCGCCACCGGGCTGGTGGTGCGCAGCCAGCGCCGTTTCGGCCGCCGCGGCGCGTTCCAGATCGGCTTGGCCGTGGCGCTGGGCTCGGCGCTGCTGTGCGCCTACGCGGCCTTCTCGAAGAACTTCTGGCTGCTGTGCTTCGCGACCGTGGTCGCGGGTTACTACAACGCCAACGCGGGGCTCTACCGCTTCGCGGCGGCCGAGCTCGCGGCGCCCGACTGGCGCGAGAAGGCGGTCTCGCTGGTGATGGCCGGCGGGCTGATCGGCGCGGTGGCCGGCCCGAACCTCGCGGCCGCCACGCGCCAGATGTTCGCCGTGCCCTTCGCGGGCGCCTACCTCGCGCTCGCGCTGGTGGCGCTGCTGTCGATGGCGCTGATGCGCTTCATCGACTTCCCGGCGCCGCCCGCGCGCGCGCAGGGCGGCGGACGGCCGCTGGCCGAGATCGCGCGGCAGCCGGTGTTCATCGTGGCCGCCGCCGCGGGCGCGCTCGGCTACGGCGTGATGAACCTGCTGATGGCCGCGACGCCGATCGCGATGCAGATCTGCAGCCTGCCGTTCGAGGACGCAGCGCTGGTGCTCGAATGGCATGTGATCGGCATGTTCGCGCCGGGCTTCTTCACCGGCCACCTGATCCGCCGCTTCGGCGCGCTGCCGGTGATGGGCGCGGGGCTGCTGCTGAATCTGGCCTGCATCGCGGTCGCGCTGTCGGGCGTGGAGCTGCGGCATTTCGCGATCGCTCTGTGCCTGCTCGGCGTGGGCTGGAATTTCCTGTTCACCGGCAGCACCACGCTGTCGCTGACCGCCTACACGGCCGAGGAGAGCGACCGGGCCCAGGGCGCGCTCAACTTCTGCGTGTTCGCGACGCTGGCGCTGACCTCCTTCGCCTCGGGCGTGCTGGTGACGACCCAGGGCTGGCAGCTGCTGAACCTCGGCTCGCTGGTGCCGGTGGCGCTGACCGGCGCCGCGCTGCTGTGGCTCGCGCACACGCGCCGCCGTGCCCGCGGCGTGGCCTGAGCCACGACGGAGACCGACGATGGCGACCGGCCGCGCGAAGAAGCAGCGCGACGATCCAGGCGGCTTGCCCGATGGCACGGTCCGCTGGACGGCGGCGATGCGCGGCGCGCTCGCCGAATTCCGCAACACGCCCTGCCGCCAGTGCGGCGCCACGCTGTCCGACAACCAGCCGCTGCACGAGCAGCTCGACCACCTCGGCCGTCATCCGCAGCCCGCCTGGCAGCAGCGGCCGGCGCGGCTGCGCGTGCTCGAGCTGCATGGCGCCGACGCGTTGCCGCTGTTCCTCGAGCCCGCGCCGCGCAAGGAGGCGCTGGCCGACCTGCTCGCGATCCATCACGTCGACGCGGTGCGCTTCCTCGCGGGCCAGGTTCGGCATCCCGAATGCAAGACGGCGCTCGCGAAGCAGGCCGAACGCTGGCCGCTGCTGGTGCTGCGCGAACTGCTGACCGCCAACCCGGCGCGCCACCAGGCCGGCGCGGCGCTGGTGCTCGAGCTGCTGGCCGCGCATCCCGAATGGCAGGCGCCGCTCGAAGCGGCCTGCGACGAGCCCCGGCGCAAGGCGCTCGCGCGGCTGCAGGCCGACGACGGCGGCGGACTGGCCGATGCCGAAGCCGCGCAGTGGCCGGCCTTCCTGCGCGCACCGCCCTGGAAGGACAGGCAGGCGCTGCCCGCGATCCCGGTGCTGGCGCTCGATGCCGTCGAACAGACCGCGCGGCTGCACTGGCAGCACGCGGTGCCGCGGCGCCATCCCCCGGTCAGCGGCGAACCCGCGCAGTGGCTGGCCGATGAAGTGCGCGAGGCTCGGCAGCGCGGCGAACGCCAGTTGGCCGAGTACCCACGTCCGCACCACACGACGCAGCCGCCGCCCGAGGCCCGGGCCTGGGACCGCCCGCGCAAGGCGCTGTGGATGCTGGGCCTGAAGGCCGAGCGCATCGAGGACGCGATCCGCGACCACGGCACCAGCCTGTCGGCGGACGACTTCGGCAAGCCGCCCGGCGACTCGTGGAGCTGCGGCGACCAGCTCTGGCAATTGCCCGAGCCGCTGGCGATGGCGGTGTTCGCGCGGCTGCCACCCGCCAGCCACTCCATGGGCGACGCGGGCTATCTGCGGCCGCTGCTGCATCGCTTCGGCACCGCCGCGCTGCCGGGCCTGCCGCCCTATCTGAAGCAGGGCTCGCGCGCCATGTTCGAGCTGGCCGCGGTGATCGAATGGGACCGGCTCGCGCCCTGGATCGCCAAGGGCTTCCACGGCAACCGCTGGGTGCGGCAGGAAGCCTGCGCCTGGCTCGGCCGCTATCCCGCGACCGCCGCGCGCGGCCTCGTGCCCGACGCGCTCGGCGCACCGGGCATCGCACGCGATGCGGCGCAGGCCGCGCTGCGCTGGCTGCACGAAGCCGGCCATGCCGATGCGGTCCATGCGCAAGCCATGGCCTACGGCCCGGCCGCGGCCGAGGCCGTGTCGCAGCTGCTCGCCATCGCACCCGAACACCTGCTGCCCGAGACGCTGCCGGTGCTGCCGAAGTCACTGCCGCTGTCGACGCTGCCGCGCCTGGTGCTCGCCGAGGAGGCCACGCGGGCGCTGCCCCTGTCGCTGCTGCCCGACGTGCTGATGACGATGGCGCTCGGCCAGCCCGAGACGCCGTACCCCGGCCTCGCGGCGCTGCAGGCCACGGTCGCGCCCGAGGCGCTGGCGCGTTTCGCACGCGCGCTGCTGGCCTGGTGGATCGGCAATGGCCGGCCGGGCAAGGAGCGCTGGATGTTCGCGCTGCAGGGCCGGCTCGGCGACGACGAGACCGCGCGCCAGCTCGCGAGCCTGCTGCGCCAGTGGCGCGCGGCGCTCGACCGCGTGCGCGCCTACGACGCGCTCGCGATGCTCGGCGAGATCGGCAGCGACGCCGCGCTGATGCACCTGGGCGAGCTCGCGCGCCAGACGCGCTACGCCGACCTCAACGCGCGGGCCTCTGCGCTGCTCGACGAGGTGGCGGCGCAGCGCGGCCTGAGCCTGGCGCAGCTGGCCGACCGCACGGTGCCCGAGCTCGGGCTCGATGCGCACGCGGGCCTGGCGCTGGACTTCGGCCCGCGGCGCTTTGCGCTGCGGATGGACGACCGCCTGCAGCCGCTGCTGCGCGACGCCGCGGGCAAGCCGCTGAAGGCGCTGCCCAAGCCCAATGCCGCCGACGATGCGGCGCTGGCCGCCGCCGCGACCGAGCAGCTCAAGGAACTGCGCAAGCTGGCGAAGACCGTCACGGCCACGCAGTTGCGCCGGCTCGAGACCGCGATGTGCGAGCAGCGGCGCTGGACGCACGGCGAGTTCATGGCCTTCCTGGTGCGGCATCCGGTGATGCGCGTGTTCGTCCGGCAGCTGGTGTGGGGGCTGTTCGACGAGAGCGGTGAACTCGCAGCGAGCTTCCGCGTGAGCGCCGAGGGCGAGCTGGTCGATCCGCACGACGATCCCTTCGCGCTGCCCGACGACGAGGGCGCGCGCATCGGCATCGCGCATCCGCTCGAGTTCGCGGCGCGCGACCCCGCGCTGGCCACCGCCTGGGCCTCGGTGCTGGCCGACTACGAGATCGTGCAGCCCTTCGAGCAGCTCGCGCGGGCGCACTTCGCGCTCGACCCGGCGCTGCGCGCGCAACGCGCGCTGCCGCAGTGGACCGGCCGCACGGTGACGAATGCCGGCCTGCTCGGCCTGGAAGCGCGTGGCTGGCAGCGCGCGGTCGGCGACGGCGGAATGGTCCATCGCTTCGGCAAGCCGGTGGGCGAGGGCCTGGCGATCTGGCTGCAGGTCGAGGAGGGCTGGTACGTGCAGGGCGCGGTCGATCCGAAAACGCAGCAGACGGTGGCGAGCGTCGCGCTCGAGGGCGCCGAGGGCCGCTGCCTCGGCGACGTGGCGCCGATCGCGTGGAGCGAGGTCGAGCGCGACCTGCAGCGCGCGGTGTGGGCGCCGGCGCCCTGAACGCCCGCGCTCAGGCCGCGGCGGGAAAGCGCCGCTCCAGCCAGCGCTCGAGCGCATCGAACACCGGCTGCGCCTCGAGTTCGTTGAAGAGCTCGTGATAGAGCGTCTCGAAGCCATGCGCCTCGACCTGCCCGCTGGCCGCGGCGGCCTGCGCGAAGGCCCGGCTCGCGGCCGGCTTCACGAGCCGGTCGTCGCCCGCGTACAGCAGCAGCGTGGGCACCGGCCAGCGCGGCGCCTGGCGCAGCACGGTCTCGCCTTCGTAGGCCAGGAAGCGCGCGAGCCGGCTGCCGATACGGTCGTGGGTCAGCGGATCGTCGCGGTAGGCCTGGACCACGGCGCGGTCGTGCGAGAGGAAGTTGTCGTCGAGCCCGTTGCCCACGCGCAGGTTGGGCGCGATGCGCGGCAGCACCGCGAGCAGCAGCTTCTGGACGCCGCTCAAGCCCGGGTCGAACCCCGGCGACGAGAGCACCAGCCCATCGACCGGCCGCACGCCGCGCGCCACCAGGCTCGCCGCGACCAGTCCGCCCAGGCTATGCCCGAGCAGCACCAGCGGCAGGCCCGGGTTGGCGGCGCGCGCATCGTCGATCACCAGCGCGAGGTCGTCGACCAGCCGCAGCTCGCTCGGCAGGCCGCCGCGCGCGCCGCTCGAGGCGCCGTGGCCATGGTGGTCGTGAGCCCAGACGGCGAAGCCCCAGCCATGCAGCCGCTCGGCCAGCGCGTGGTAGCGGCCGGCATGCTCGCCGAGACCGTGCACCAGCACCACCACGGCGCGTGCCGGGCCCGGCGCGGGCAGGCGGCGCAGCACCAGCGTTTCGCCGCCGGGCGCGGCGAGCGACACGCGCTGCGGCTCGGGCAACGCGGCCCGCGGGCTCACGCGGCCGCCGGTGCTTCCTGCGCGGCGCGGTGCGCGGCCGGCAGCGCCGCGATCACCTCGGCCACGGCGGCCGTGAGCTTCTTGGCGTAGGGCACGTGCAGGAACTCGTTCGGGCCGTGGGCGTTGCTCTTCGGGCCGAGCACGCCGCAGACCATCATCTGCGCGGTCGGGAAGCCGGCGCTCAGCATGTTCATCAGCGGGATCGTGCCGCCCTGGCCGATGTAGCCGCAGGAGGCGCCGAAGTGGGCGCGCGAGGCCTTGTTGAGCGCGTCTTCGAACCAGGGCGTGATGGTGGGCGCGTTCCAGCCGGTGGCGCCGCCGTGGCTTTCGAAGGTGACGCGCGCCTGGTAGGGCGCGTTGTCCTCGAGCAGCGTCTTGAGGCTGGCGACCGCCTCGGCCGCGTCGACCAGCGGCGGCAGCCGCAGCGAGAGCTTGAAGGCGGTGTAGGGACGCAGCACGTTACCGGCATCCTTCAGCGCCGGGAAGCCCTCGGCGCCGGTCACCGACAGCGTGGGCTTCCAGGTGCGGTTGAGCAGCGCCTCGACCGGGTCGGTGGTGGTCGGCAGCGCGAACATGGTGGAGCCGCCGCAGTCGTAGTGCGCCCACGGGAAGCGCTTGTAGACCTCCTCGCCGAGGATCGCGGCCGTGGCCTTGGCCTGCGCCAGCCGGTCGGGCGGCACCTCGCAATGGAAGCTCGCGGGCAGCAGGCGGCCGGTGGCGCTGTCCTCGAGGCGGTCGAGCACCTGGCGCATGATGCGGAAGCTCGAGGGCACGAGCCCCGAGGCATCGCCCGAGTGGATGCCCTCGGTCAGCACCTCGACCTTGAGCGTGCCGCTGGCCATGCCGCGCAGCGAGGTGGTGAGCCACAGCTGGTCGTAGTTGCCGGCGCCCGAATCAAGGCAGATCACCAGTTTGACCTCGCCCAGGCGCGGACGCAGCGCGTCGACGTAGGGCAGCAGGTCGTAGGAGCCGCTCTCCTCGCAGGTCTCGATCAGGCCGACGATGCGCGGATGGGCCGTGCCCTGGCGCTTGATGGCCTGCAGCGCCGCGATGCTGGCGTAGACCGCGTAGCCGTCGTCGGCGCCGCCGCGGCCGTAGAGCAGGCCGTTCTCGTACTTGGGCGTCCAGGGGCCGAGGTCGTTGCGCCAGCCGGTGAACTCGGGCTGCTTGTCGAGGTGGCCGTACATCAGCACGGTCTCGCGCATGTCGGTGCCGGTGGCGGGCACCTCGAAGAACAGCACCGGCGTGCGGCCCTCGAGGCGCACGATCTCCAGCTTCAGGCCCTCGACCTTCTGCGCCTCGACCCAGGCGGCGGCATTGCGCAGCACGGTCTCGAGGTGGCCGTGGGCCGACCAGTCCTTGTCGAAGCCCGGCGACTTGGCCGGAATGGCGATGTAGTCGGTGAGCTGGCGCACGATGTCGCCGTCCCACTGGGCGGTGACGTCGGACAGGGCCCGCTCGGCGTCGAGCAGGCCGGCGGGAATTTCGCGGTGCAGGGGAGCGTTCATCGGGGTTCTCCGCGGTGGGGTGGCGAGACAAAAGCCGCATTTTGCGCCCATGGCCGCGGGCGCGTAGAGTGCGGTCGATCAACCTGGAGGGCGACGTGAGCAAGGCATCGACGACTCGGATCAAGGTGGGCATCGGCGGCTGGACCTACGAGCCCTGGCGCGACAACTTCTACCCCAAGGGGCTCGCGCACGCGAAGGAACTGAACTACGCGAGCCGCCACGTCAGCGCGATCGAGATCAACGGCACCTACTACAGCACGTTCAAGCCCGACAACTTCCGCAAGTGGCGCGACGACACGCCCGAGGGCTTCGTGTTCTCGATGAAGGCCTCGCGCTTCGCGACCAACCGCAAGCTGCTTTCCACCGCGGGCGAATCGATCCGGCGCTTCATCGACAGCGGCGTGACCGAGCTCGGCCCCAAGCTCGGGCCGATCGTCTGGCAGTTCATGCCGACCAAGCAGTTCGATGCCGAGGATTTCGAGGCCTTCCTCGAGCTGCTGCCGAAGAAGGAGGGCAGCACGCCGCTGCGCCACGTGATGGACGTGCGCCACGAGAGCTTCATCGTGCCGGCCTACAAGGCGCTCGCGAAGAAGCACAAGGTGTCGACCGTCTTCACCGACGCGGACAAGTTCCCGTCCTTCGAGGAGCCCGAGGGCGAGTTCGCCTATGCGCGGCTCATGATGGCCGACGCGAAGCAGAAGACCGGCTATGCGCCGAAGGCGCTCGACGACTGGGCCGAGCGCGCGCAGGGCTGGGCCGGAACGGCCGCGAAGCCGCGCGAGGTGTTCGTCTACTTCATCAACGGCGCGAAGGAGCGCGCACCGGCGGCGGCGGCGGAATTGCTCAAGCGCCTGGGCTGGGAACCGCCGGCGCCGGCGGAAGAACCGGCAGCGGCACCGAAGACGCCCAAAACGCCGAAGCCGCCGGCTGCCGCGAAGAAGGCGGCTGGCACGGCGGCCAAGAAAGCGAAGACCGGAGCGGCTTCGAAGAAAGCCTGATCAGGCCGCGGCTTGCCCCGCGGGCTTCGCGCCGAAGCTGATCTCGCCCGAGATCTGGCCGCCTTCCTCGATCACGATCTTGCCGTAGCGGATCTTGCCCGTGACCTTGCCGGTCGAATGGATCACGAGCTTCTCGCGCACCGTGAGGTTGCCGTCGAACACGCCGCGGATCTCGGCGATGTCGATCTCGGCCGAGCCCTTGAACTCGCCCTGCTCGGCGATCTGCATCAGGCGCGAATCCATCGTGGCCTCGACCAGGCCTTCGACCACGAGCGTGTCGCAGTCGGTGATCTCGACGCCCTTGAGCTTGATGTTGGGACCGACGGTGAGCTTGCTGCCGCCTTCCTTGGCTGCGGGTGCGGCGGCCGAGGCGGCATTGAGGCCGGCCTGGGCGGTCAACGAGGAGGGATTGACGGGGGAGCCCGAGAGGTTGGTGCCCGAGCCCACGAGCGGCGCGGGCCTGGAGGTCAATGCATCGTTTTCGCGGTCGCGCTTGCCGAAGAAAGGGGAGGAAGAAGTGGCCAAAAGAGAGCTCCTCATGAAAACGACTATCGTAAGAATGCACCCGGTACCTCTTGCACTTCATTGCGCAAGAGGCGTAACCGAATAAATCGATCGCCCGCCATCATCGCCCGATTCGGCGACGGTGCCAACCATGGGCGCGTCGGACAATCCGCCACCATGACGACCTTCCTCTCGAGAGACACCATCGCTTCCCTCACGGCCGAGGCCGCGGCCGGCGACGCGCGCTTCGGCAAGCCCGAGCATGGCTGGCGCCGCTCGCTGTTCTCGGTGATCTTCGAATCCGAGTCGCGCGCGGGCCGCCTGTTCGACCTGGTGCTGATCGCGGTGATCGTGACCAGCGTGGCGGTGGTGATCCTCGACAGCGTGCAGGCCATCCACCTGCGCTGGGGCTCGGTCTTCGGCGTGCTCGAATGGTGCTTCACCGCGCTCTTCACGCTCGAGTACCTGGGCCGCCTGGCCTGCGTGAAGCGGCCGCTGCGCTATGCGCTGAGCTTCTACGGCGTGATCGACCTGCTGGCGCTGCTGCCGACCTTCCTGGCCGTGCTCACGCCCGAACTCGCCTACCTGATCGACGTGCGCATCCTGCGGCTTTTGCGCGTGTTCCGCATCTTCAAGCTCTCGCGCTATTCGGCCGAGTACCGCGCGCTGGTCTCGGCGGTGGCGGCCAGCCGCCGCAAGATCATCGTGTTCGTCGGCTTCGTGATGCTGGTGGTGCTGGTGATGGGCACGCTGATGTACGTGGTCGAGGGCCCGCAGCACGGCTTCACCAGCATCCCGGTGGCGGTGTACTGGGCGATCTCGACCATGGCCACGGTGGGCTTCGGCGACCTGGTGCCCAAGACCGACCTGGGCCGCGCGATCGCCTCGGTGATGATGCTGCTGGGCTGGGGCGTGCTCGCGGTGCCCACCGGCATCGTGACGGCCGAGATGGCGCGCCGCCCCTACGACGACGAAGGCACTGCGGCGGCCTTGCCGCTGGCGCCGCGCGGCGTGCTCGCGATGACGGCGCTGGCGCCCGACGAAGCAGCCGCGCCCGCCGTGCCGCGCAAGCGACTCACGCCCGCGGCCAGGCGACGCGCCCTTGGGCAGCATCGTCGAGGCGCGCGATGAAGGCCTCGGCCGCGGTCTCGGGCAGCGCGAAGACGAAGGCCACCGTGCTGGCGTGCGCCACCGACTCGAGCACCGCGCCGGCCGCGGCCAGTTCGCGCCGCACCAGGCCCTCGAGCGCATAGGGCACCTCGCAGCGCAGGGTGCGCTGGCGCACCAGCGGCACCAGGGTCGCGCCGGCCAGCGCCTGCGCGATGCTGTCGGTGTAGGCGCGCACCAGGCCGCCCGCGCCGAGCTTCACGCCGCCGAAATAGCGCACCACGGTCGCGAGCGCGCCCTCGATCTGCTGGTGGCGCAGCACCTCGAGCATCGGCCGGCCCGCGGTGCCGCCCGGCTCGCCGTCGTCGTTGGCCGCCGACTGCCCGCCGGCCATCAGCGCCCAGCACACGTGGGCAGCGCCCGGGTGCGCGGCGCGCAGCGCGGCGACCACGGCCAGCGCCGCCTCGCGGTCGGGCACGGACTGCACGCAGCCGATGAAGCGGCTCTTCTTGATCAGCAGTTCGCTGTGGACCGGCTGGGCGAGCGTGAACGCCATGGGCGGCGGGGCGCCTTCAGCCCCCGTGCTCGAACTTGAACACGGCGGTGCTGGCGCGCGCATTGGGCAGCCAGCGCACGTCGCGGCCGTCCTGCAGGCCGAAGGCATCGAGCACGCGCAGGTTGTTCTTGCGCGCGAGCACCTCGAAGTCCTTGAAGGTGCCCACGCGGATGTTGGGCGTGTCGTACCACTGGTAGGGCAGCCGCCGCGTGACCGGCATGCGGCCGCGCGCCACGCTGATGCGGTTGGGCCAGTGCGCGAAGTTGGGGAAGGCCACGATGCCGAAGCGGCCCACGCGCGCGGTCTCGCGCAGCATCACCTCGGCATTGCGCAGGTGCTGCAGGGTGTCGATCTGCAGCACCACGTCGAAGGTGGCGTCGTCGAACATCGCCAGGCCTTCGTCGAGGTTGAGCTGGATCACGTCGACGCCGCGGCGGATGCACTGCAGCACGTTGCCGTCGGCGATCTCGACGCCGTAGCCGGTGCAGCCGCGCTCGCGCTGCAGCAGCGCGAGCAGGGCGCCGTCGCCGCAGCCGAGGTCGAGCACGCGCGAGCCCTCGGGCACGAGCGCGGCGATGTGGCGCTGGATGTCGTTGTCGCTCACGATGCTGTCTCCTGGGCCACGCGCTCGAAGTAGGAACGCACCACGCCCATGTAGCGCACGTCGTCGAGCAGGAAGGCGTCGTGGCCGTGCGGGGCGTCGATCTCGGCGTAGCTCACGTTGCGGCGGTTGTCGAGCAGCGCCTTCACCAGCTCACGGCTGCGCGCGGGCGAGAAGCGCCAGTCGGTCTTGAAGCTCACGAGCAGGAACTTGGCGCTGGCGCGTGCGAACGCGGCCGTGAGGTTGCCGCCGTGCTCGAGCGCGGGGTCGAAGTAGTCGAGCGCGCGCGTGATCAGCAGGTAGGTGTTGGCGTCGAAGTACTCGCTGAACTTGTCGCCCTGGTAGCGCAGGTAGCTCTCGATCTGGAACTCGATCTCCTGCGTGGAGTAGCGGTAGGCCGCGTCGTCGCCGCCGGACTCGCCCTCGACCGCGTTGCGCAGCAGGCGGCCGAACTTCGCGTTCATGACGTCGTCGCTGAGGTAGGTGATGTGGCCGATCATGCGGGCGATGCGCAGGCCGCGCTTGGGGATCACGCCGTGCTCGTAGAAGTGGCCGCCGTGGAAGTCGGGGTCGGTCACGATGGCGCGGCGCGCCACCTCGTTGAAGGCGATGTTCTCGGCCGTGAGGTTGGGCGCGCTGGCGACCACCACCGCGTGGCGCACGCGCTCGGGGTACTGCAGCGTCCACGACAGCGCCTGCATGCCGCCGAGGCTGCCGCCCATCACCGCCGCGAGCGTGCGGATGCCGAGCGCGTCGAGCAGCGCGGCCTGGGCGTCGACCCAGTCCTCGACCGTGACCACCGGGAAGTCGGCGCCATAGACGCGGCCGGTCGCGGGGTTCACGTGCATCGGCCCGGTGGAGCCGAAGCAGGAGCCGAGGTTGTTGACGCCGATGACGAAGAAGCGGTCGGTGTCCAGCGGCTTGCCGGGCCCGACCATGTTGTCCCACCAGCCCGCGGAGCGGGCCTGGCCCTCGTAGACGCCCGCGACGTGGTGCGAGGCATTGAGGGCGTGGCACACGAGCACCGCATTGCTGCGCTCGGCATTGAGCGTGCCGTAGGTTTCGTAGGCGAGCGTGTAGCTGCCGATGGTCGCGCCGCTGCGCAGGGCCAGCGGGCCCGCGAACTGCATCGACTGGGGAGTGACGACCAACGAGGACATGAAATGAAAAACCCGGCCTCGCCAAAAACGAGCCGGGTCACGGCATCCGTCTTTAGCTGTATTTATCAAGCGCCCGCAAGCTGGAGCAAATCGGCGCGAGCGGCAGTATATCGCCGCGGGCCCGGGACGGCAGGCCCCGGGCTTTGGACGGCGGCGCTACCAGCCGATCAGCGCGACCACGCCCAGCACCAGGAAGATGACGGCCGAGATCGAGTGCACGAGCTTGATCGGCACCCGCTTGACGATGCGGTCGCCGAGCCAGACCACCGGCGCGTTGGCCAGCATCATCCCGAAGGTGGTGCCGACCACGACCCAGAAATAGGCCTCGGTGAAGCGCGCCGCGAGCATCACGGTGGCGATCTGCGTCTTGTCGCCCATCTCGGCGAGGAAGAAGGCGACCACCGTGGTGCCGAAGACGCCGAAGTGCGAGGAGCGCGGGGCATCGTCGTCGTCGAGCTTGTCGGGGATCAGCATCCAGATCGCCATCGCGATGAAGGAGCCGCCGAGGATCCAGCGCAGGATGTCGGGGCCGAGCCAGTGGGTGATCCAGTTGCCGACCGCGCCCGCGAGCGCATGGTTGATGACGGTGGCGGCGAAGATGCCCGCCACGATCGGCCAGGGTTTTCTGAAACGGGCTGCCAGCAGGAGGGCGAGCAACTGGGTCTTGTCGCCCATTTCGGCGAGCGCGACGACACCGGTCGCGACGAGAAAAGCTTCCATGAAAAAACGGTTCCTTGGCCGAAGGGACGCAATTGACCGTGCAACACCTTCGGCCAAATTTCCCGAAGTTGCACGGTCAATGGTCTCGCCAGGTGTTGTTCTTCACTGCCCGCGCCATGTCCTGTGTGGGGCAGGACAAGTCTGTTGACACGGGCCCTTCTCGTAGACGGAAGGCGGCTACTCCCCAATGACGGACGAATTCTAACCCTTAAGTGTCAAAGGCCCGGTGCGGGGCTTGGTTAGTAAGCGTGCGCTAACTCCAATAGGCAAAATCCGTGCTACCGCAAGAAGCAAATTCCTGCTTGCATTTCTTGTATTTCACCCATAATGCACGAGCCTCCCTTTTCATTTCGGGCTGGAGGCACTGGGTGATCGGACAGTTTCGCGCGACTCGGCGGCTCTCGTTTGAGTGATGCTAATCGGGACTCCATCGCTTTTCTTGATGTGTTTATAGGAGTCCCTTGATGGGCAACAAACTGTACGTCGGCAACCTGCCTTACTCGGTGCGCGACGGTGATCTGGAGCAGGCATTCGGTCAGTTCGGTGCTGTGACCAGCGCCAAGGTCATGATGGAACGCGATACCGGCCGCTCGAAGGGCTTCGGCTTCGTCGAGATGGGCAGTGAAGCGGAAGCACAGGCCGCCATCAACGGCATGAACGGCCAACCCCTGGGCGGCCGCAGCGTGGTCGTCAACGAAGCCCGTCCGATGGAAGCACGTCCCCCGCGCAGCGGTGGCGGCGGCTACGGCGGCGGCGGCGGTGGTTATGGCGGCGGTGGTGGCGGTGGCTACGGCGGCGGCGGTGGTGGCGGCTACGGCGGTGGTGGTGGCGGCGGTCGCAGCGGCGGCGGTGGCTACGGCGGCGGTGGCCGCAGTGGCGGCGGCGGCGGTGGTGGCGATGGCGGTTTCCGCAGCCCCTACGGCGCCGGCCCGCGTGGCGGCGGCGGCGGTGGTCGCGGCGGCTACGGTGGCGGCGGCAACAGCGGCTACTGATCGCTTTCCAACAAAGACAAAAGGCTCCTTCGGGAGCCTTTTTCGTTGCCGCGGCCGGCGCGGCCTCGGGTTCAGCCTTCGCCGCGCCGCTTCTTCCGTCCGCGTCCCTGCACCGCGCGGTCGAGCAGCGCGTTGGGCAGCATGCGCATGATCTTGGCGATCACGCCCATCTGCCAGGGAATCACGCGATAGCTGGCACCGCTCTCGATCGCGCCCAGCGCCCGGTCGGCGAAGGCCTCGGGCTTCATCAGGAACGGCATGCCGTAGCGGTTGCCCTGCGTGAGCGGGGTGTCGATGTAGCCGGGCAGCAGGGTCACGACCTTGACGCCGCTGCCGTGCAGCTCGCCGCGCAGGCTCTCGCAGTAGGCGACCACGCCGGCCTTGCTCGCGCAGTAGGCGCCGTGCCCCGGCAGTCCGCGGATGGCGGCGACGCTCGCGATGCCGACCAGCCGCCCGCTGCCGCGCTGTCTCATCGCGCGCACGAACGGGTGAAAGGTGGCGGCCAGCCCGACGTTGTTGGTGGCGAAGGTCTGCGTCAGCACGTCGAGGTCCTCGCGCTCCGCGGTGTCGATGCCCACGCTGATGCCTGCATTGGCGATCACCACGTCGGGCACGCCCTGGCGCTCGATGCAGGCGACGCCGGCCGCCACGATGCTGTCGGTGCGCGCCACGTCGGCGCTGTAGATCAGGTAGCGGCCGCGGTCGAGGCCGCGCGCGGTGGCCCAGGCTTCGATCTCGCCGGTGCGGCGCGCGACCAGCGCCAGCCGGTAGCCCGCGTCGTAGAAGCGCGCGGCCAGCGCCTGGCCGATGCCGCTGGAGGCGCCGGTGATGAAGACGAGGGGCGACGGCGCGGCGGTCATGGCGCGGCGCTCAGCGCTTGCCCGCGGTGCCGGCCGCCTTGGCCGAAGGCACCATCGTGCCGCGCACGCGGCCGTTGAGGTTGGCGATGCCGGTCAGGTTGTCGTAGTCCATCGTGTCGGCGGTGAACTGGTCGGTGCCGCGGATCAGCGTGACGGGCTTGTTCGACTGCACGCGCTCGGTGTCGAGGAAGGCATGCAGGAAGTCGCCGCGGAACTCCAGGCGCGGCGAAGTCTTGCCGTTGGCGCCGACGGCGGCGTCGCGGATGACGACCGCGTTGCCGAACAGCTGGATCTCGCTGCCGTCGGAGTTCGACAGCCCGCGGTTGGCGGTGGCGTGGGTGGTGAAGCCCTGCGGCGACACCGAGCGCATGCGCACCTCGTCGACCTCGATGGTGTCGGTGTCGGGGTAGTGCCGGCCTTCCTTGCCGAACAGCTCGCTGCGCAGGTCGCCGCTGGGCAGGAAGTTCTTGATGACGAAGCCGCGCATGAAGTAGTCGGGCTCGTGGGTGGGCGCGACCTTGGCGGTCGGCTCGAGCAGCTTGGGCGCATTGCGCACCAGCCAGTAGGTGCCGAGCGCGACCGCGGCCGTCAGGATGATCGGCAGGTAGATGGTGACGCGATCGAGGACGTCGCGCAGGAGGTTCCAGGCCTGCTTCATAGGGCGGTGTTCCGTGCGACGTCGAGCAGGCGGCGGTACTGTCCGCTGGCCGTGACCAGCAGATCGCAGAATTCGCGCGCCGCGCCTTCGCCGCCGCGCGCGCGCGTCACGTAGCGCACGGCGTCGCGCACCTCGACGTGCGCATTGGCCGGCGCCGCCGCGAAACCCACGCGCCCCAGCACCGGCAGGTCGGGCCAGTCGTCGCCGATGGCCGCGGCCTGCGGCCAATCGAAGCCTAGCGACTGCAGCATGGCCTCGGCGGCCGGCAGCTTGTCCTCGGTACCGTAGCGCACGTGCTCGATGCCGAGCGCCTCGAGCCGCACGCGCAGCGGCTTGGAATCGCGCCCGGTGATCACCGCGGGCAGGATGCCGGCCTTGCGCAGCAGCTTCAGGCCGTAGCCGTCGAGGATGCTGAAGCGCTTGAGGGTCTCGCCGTGCTCGGTGAAATAGACGCCGCCGTCGGTCAGCACGCCATCGATGTCGAAGAAGGCGATGCGGATGTCCTGCGCGGCGAGCAATGTCTCTGGCTGGAATTCGAAGGGCATCAGATGACCTTCGCGCGCATCAGGTCGTTGATGCTGAGGGCGCCGATCAGCAGGCCCGCCGCGTCGATCACCAGCACGCTGGTGATCCGGTGCTGTTCCATCAGCTCGGCCGCCTCGACCCCCAACGCGTCGGCACGCAGCGTGCGCGGGCCACGGTGCATGACCTCGGCCGCGGTGAGGCCGCGCAGGTCCCCGCCGGTCTCGACCCTCCGGCGCAGGTCGCCGTCGGTGAAGATGCCGATGGCGCGGCCCTCGGCATCGACCACCGCGGTGGCACCGAGACCCTTGGAACTCATCTCGCGCATCAGCTCGCTGAAGCTGGCCTCGGGCGCCACGCGCGGCACGTCGGCGCCGGTACGCATGAGGTCGCTCACATGCGTGAGCAGCTTGCGCCCCAGGGCCCCGCCCGGATGCGAGCGTGCGAAATCCTCCGAGCCGAAGCCGCGCGCATCGAGCAGCGCCACGGCCAGTGCGTCGCCCATCGCCATCTGGGCGGTGGTGCTCGCGGTGGGGGCGAGGTTCAACGGGCAGGCTTCCTTGGCGACGCCCGCGTCGAGCACGATGTCGGCGTGCCGGGCGAGCGTGGAATCGGCGCGGCCCGTGATCGCGATCAGCGGCACGCCCTGGCGCTTGACCACCGGCAGGATCACCGTGAGCTCCTCGACCTCGCCGCTGTTGGAGATGGCGAGCACGAGGTCGACCGCCTTGATCATGCCGAGGTCACCGTGGCTGGCCTCGGCCGGGTGCACGAACATCGCGGGCGTGCCGGTCGATGCCAGGGTGGCGGCGATCTTGCGGCCGACGTGGCCGCTCTTGCCCATGCCCATCACGACCACGCGGCCGCGCACCTCGAGGATCTTGCGCACGGCATCGACGAAGCTGTCGCCCACGCGCGCCTTGAGGCCGAGCACGGCTTCGGCTTCGATGTCGAAGGTGGCGCGCGCCCGCGCGAGCATCGCGGCGGGGTCGACCACGGGGGGCGTGGGGGGCTGGAGGGCATCGGCGGATTTTACGGGCCGCGCCCCGCCGCCCCGCGGTTCCCGGCGAGCCCCTACGCCATGACCCGGAATGGCCCCGGAAGCCGCGCCACGCGCGCACGGCTCTTGCTCTAGCATCGCCCACCATGTCTTCGTTCGATCTCACGCTCTTGTATCTGGTGGCCGCGGTGATCGGCGTGGTGGCATGCCGCTTCCTCAAGCTGCCGCCGATGCTCGGCTACCTGACGGCCGGCGTGCTGATCGGCCCGCATGCGCTGGCGCTGGCGCAGAACTCCGAAGGCATCCGGCACCTGGGCGAATTCGGCGTGGTGTTCCTGATGTTCGTGATCGGGCTCGAATTCAGCCTGCCCAAGCTGCGCGCGATGCGCAAGCACGTGTTCGGGCTCGGGCTGCTGCAGGTGCTGCTGACGATGGCGATCGCCACCGTGGGCGCGCTGCTGATCGCCTCCTTCCTGCCGCCCGACTGGCGCCTGGGCTGGCAGACCGCGCTCGCACTCTCGGGCGCGCTCACCATGAGCAGCACCGCCATCGTGGTCAAGCTGATGGCCGAGCGGCTCGAGCTCGAAAGCGAGCACGGCAAGCGCGTGATGGGCGTGCTGCTGTTCCAGGACTTGGCTGTGGTGCCGCTGCTGGTGCTGATCCCCGCGCTGGGCGCGCCGCCCGAGGCGCTGGCCAAGGCGCTGGGCTTCGCGCTGCTCAAGGCCTGCCTGCTGATCGGCGTGCTGCTGTACGGCGGGCCGCGCGTGATGCGCTGGTGGCTCACCCTGGTGGCGCGGCGGCGCAGCGAGGAGCTGTTCATCCTCAACGTGCTGCTGGTCACGCTGGGGCTGGCGTGGCTCACCGAATTCGCGGGCCTGAGCCTGGCGCTGGGCGCCTTCATCGCGGGCATGCTGGTCTCGGAGACCGAGTACAAGCACCAGGTCGAGACCGACATCCGCCCCTTCCACGACGTGCTGCTGGGCCTGTTCTTCATCACCGTGGGCATGTCGCTCGACTGGCACATCGTGGTCGAGCGCTGGCTGCTGGTGGCGGTGCTGCTGCTGGTGCCGCTGCTGTTCAAGCTGGGCCTCGTGACCTTGCTCGCGCGCGGGTTGGGCGCGACCTCGGGCGTGTCGCTGCGCACCGGCCTCTACCTCGCGCAGGCCGGCGAGTTCGGCTTCGTGCTGCTGACGCTGGCCCAGGAACGCAGCTTGCTGCCGCCCTGGCTGGCCAACCCGGTGCTGGCCTCGATGGTGCTGTCGATGCTGGCGACGCCCTTCATCGTGATGTACAGCAACGCGATCGTGCGCAAGCTGGTGGCCAGCGACTGGCTGCAGCAGTCGCTGCAGATGACGAGCATCGCGCGCAAGACCATCAACACGGCGCGCCACGTGATCATCTGCGGCTATGGCCGCTGCGGCCAGAACCTGGCGCGCATCCTCGAGCGCGAAGGCATTCCCTACATGGCGCTCGACCTCGACCCCGACCGCGTGCGGCAGGCCGCCGCGGCCGGCGACTCGGTGGTGTTCGGCGACGCCGCGCGGCTGCAGGCGCTGATGGCCGCGGGCCTGGCGCGCGCCAGCGCGGTGGTCGTGACCTACCTCGACGTGCCCGGCGCGATGAAGGTGCTGGCCAACACCCGTGCCCATGCGCCGCAGGTGCCGGTGATCGTGCGCACCCAGGACGACCATGACCTCGAGAAGCTGCAGGCCGCCGGCGCGACCGAGGTGGTCCCCGAAGCGATCGAGGGCTCGCTGATGCTCGCCAGCCATGCGCTGGCGCTGGTCGGCGTGCCGATGCGGCGCGTGATCCGCGTGGTGCAGGACCAGCGCGACGCGCGCTACAACCTGCTGCGCGGCTACTTCCACGGCGCCGACGACGACAACGCCGACGAACTCGACCATGAACGCCTGAACACCTTCACGCTCACGGAAGGCGCGCGCGCCATCGGCCAGACGCTGGAACGGCTGTCGCTGCAGGGCCTGGGCGTGCGGGTGGCGAGCCTGCGGCGCCAGGACGGCCAGGCGCGCGTGCCGGCCGACGACACGGTGCTCTCGGACGGCGACACGCTGGTGCTGTCGGGCAAGCCGGCCGCGCTGGCGATGGCGATCGACCGGCTGCAGAAAGGCTGAGCCCGGCCAGGCTCAGTTCGCCAGCGTCGGGTTGCGCTTCTCTTCCTCGAGCTGCTGCTGGCGCCGCACCGCCTCGCACTGCGCGTGGCCGCGGAACTCGGGCTTGGCACATTGCGCGGCCATGCACTGGGCCCTGGCGATGAAGTTGCGGTCGCCGCACTGCGATTGCGGATCGGCCGGCGCGGCCGCCGGTGCCGGCGCGGGGGCCGCGGGGGGTGGGGCTGCCGCGGGTGCCTCGGCCACGGCCGGCGCGGCGGCGGGAGTCGCCGCCTTGCGCGCGGCCTTCGGCGGAGCGGCCGCGACGGGCCTGGCCGCGAGTGCGGGGGGTTCCTCCACGGCCGGCGCGGCGGGCTCCACTGGGGCCGGGGGCGCTTCCGCCGCCGGAGCCGGCTCGATGGGCGCGGGCGGCGGTGCCGGCACCGGTTGCGGCGCGGGCGCCACGACAGCCGGCGTGGGTGCCGCAGGCGCGGCACCGCGGCTGCCGAAGCCATACCAGCCCGCCGCGATCATCGCCACGCCCAGCACCAGCAGGCCGACCCAGAGCCACATGCCGCGCCGGCCGACCGCTGGTTGCGCCGCCTGGGCCTGCGCGCGCTCGCGGCGGCGGGCCCGCCGGGCCTCGGCGGATTCGTCGGACGAGGACTCCGGCTTCGGCGCGCGGGTCGGCTTGCCCGCGCCGAGCAGCACGGTCCGCTCGGCATCGCCCGGCTGCTCCTTACTGCGCGGCCCGAGGGCGGCCGCGTCGTGGAGCTCGCCGGGAATGGTCGGAGCGCGCAGCTGCGCGGGCGCGGTCGCGGCCCATTCGCGCTCGAAGCGCGTGCTCGGGTTGGGCGTGGGCGCGGCCGGGATCGGCGGCGCGGAAGCGGGCGTCAGCCGCTCGCCGCAGCGCATGCAGAAATTCGCGCCCTCGCGGTTCTCCGCGCTGCAGACGGGACAGGTCAGGGCCATGGCGAAGTGGAGCAATCCAGGAAATGCACGCCGGCTGGCAGGGGCCGCATGGGGCTCGTCGTCTGGTGGTGCCGCCTCAGGTCACCGCCACGCGCTTCGAGCGGTGCGCCATGCGCTTGGCGATGACGGCACCGAGTGCCATCGTGAGCTCGAGCGCGAGGTTGGGCTGCCGGTTCGACATCTCGGAAAAGCGCGTGGTGGTGAGCCGCCAGACCCGGCCGGCACCGGTGACCACCACGTTGGCCGCATGCGGCTGGCGCGAGAAGAACGAACCTTCGCCGACCACCGCACCCGCGGTGAGCACCGCGAGGCGCATCTGCTCCTTGCTGCTCACGCGGTGCACGCTGAGCGCGCCGCTCTCGAGGAAGAAGACCGAACGGTCCTGCGCGCCCTGGGCGATCAGCACGTCGCCGACGTTGACGTCCTGCGGCTGCAGATACCCGGCCAGCGTGTCCCACTGCTGGACGTTGAGGATCAGCGCAAAGGCATCGTTGCTGGTGTTGTCCGCGATCGCGCGGCTCAGGTTCTGGATGGACATGCTGCTCTCACTCGCCCCCGGGCAGTTCAGCCGGAGTATCCGCGAACGGCCCACATTTCGGCTACAAATGTTTACGCGATGACGGCGCCGGCCGCGTGGAGTGTCGCTATTTGCCGATACAGAAACGCGAAAAGATCACACCCAGCAGGTCGTCGGCGCCGAATTCGCCGGTGATCTCGTTGAGCGCGTTCTGCGCCAGCCGCAGTTCCTCGGCCAGCAGGTCGAGCGACTGGGCATGGGCCGCCAGGTGCTCGGCCGCCAGCGCCAGGTGCATCTCGACCTGCCCCAGCGCCTGCACATGGCGCGCGCGCGCCAGGTACACGCCCTCGGGCACGGCCTGCCAGCCGGCCATGGCCAGCAGCTGCTCGCGCAGCGCCTCGATGCCGGCGCCGGTCTTGGCCGACAGCGCGATGCCTTCGGCCGGCGCGGACGCCGAGCCGGCCGCGTCGAGCTTGTTCCACACGTCGAGCACCGGCACGCCCGCGGGCAGCTTCTCGCGCAGGCCGCGCAGGATCCCGGCGTCGGCCGCGGCGTAGTCGGGCGCGGCGGCGCGCGTCAGGTCGTGCAGGAACAGCACCGCGTCGGCGCTCTCGATCTGGCCCCAGGCGCGCGCCACGCCGATCTGCTCCACCTCGTCGCTGCTCTCGCGCAGGCCCGCGGTATCGGCCACGTGCAGCGGCACGCCATGGATCTGGATGGTCTGCGACACCACGTCGCGCGTAGTGCCGGCCACCGCGCTCACGATCGCGAGCTCGGCGCCGGCCAGCGCATTGAGCAGCGAGCTCTTGCCGGCATTGGGCTGGCCCGCGATCACCACCTTGATGCCCTCGCGCAGCAGGGCGCCCTGGCGCGCGCGCTGCTGCACGGCCGCGAGCTGGCCCTGCAGCCGCGCCAGCTGGCCCGCGGCATCGGCCTTCTGCAGGAAATCGATCTCTTCCTCGGGAAAGTCGAGCGTGGCCTCGACCAGCATGCGCAGGTGGATCAGCGCGTCGCGCAGCGTGTGGATCTCGCGCGAGAAGGCGCCCGACAGCGAGCGCCCCGCGCTGCGCGCGGCGGCCTCGGTGCTGGCATCGATCAGGTCGGCGATCGCCTCGGCCTGGGCCAGGTCGATCTTGCCGTTGAGGAAGGCGCGCTGGCTGAATTCGCCGGGCTCGGCCACGCGCAGGCCCGGCAGCCGGGGACGGCCGGTGACGGCATCGAGCTCGGCCGCGGCCTCCAGGCAGCGCGCCAGCAGCAGTTGCAGCACGACCGCGCCGCCATGGGCCTGGAGCTCGAGCACGTCCTCGCCCGTGAACGAATGGGGCGCGGGGAAATGGATCGCCAGCCCGTGGTCGACCGCCTCGCCCGCCGCATCGCGAAAGGGCAGGTAGGTGGCCTCGCGCGGCTTGAGCGGCCGCGCGCACAGCGCCTCGATCAGCGGGGCGAGCCGAACGCCCGACACCCGCACGATGCCGACCGCGCCACGGCCGGAAGCGGTGGCGATGGCGACGATGGGATCGGAGGCGCGGGCGAGCATGGGCGGATTCTTTCAGCAAAAACGACAAAGGGCCGCTCGCGCGGCCCCTCGGGGAAAACGGTGACGTCGCGCCGGCCTACTTGCCGAGCACGCCGAGCCGCTTGTTGATCACCCACTGCTGGGCGATCGACAGGATGTTGTTCGTGATCCAGTACAGCACCAGGCCGGCCGGGAAGAAGATGAACATCACGCTGAAGGCCAGCGGCATGATCCACATCAGCTTGGCCTGCATCGGATCGGGCGGCGTCGGGTTCAGCCAGGTCTGCAGCAGCGAGGTGGCCGTCATCACGATCGGCAGGATGTACCAGGGGTCGGGTGCCGACAGGTCGGTGATCCAGCCGATCCAGGGCGCGTGGCGCATCTCGACCGACGACAGCAGCACCCAGTAAAGCGCGATGAACACCGGGATCTGGATCAGGATCGGGAAGCAGCCGCCCATCGGATTGACCTTCTCGGTCTTGTAGATCCGCATCATCTCCTGCTGCATTTCCTGCGGCTTGTCCTTGAGCCGCTCGCGCATCTCCATGATCTTCGGGTTGATGGCCTTCATCTTGGCCATGCTCGCGTAGGCCTTGGCGTTGAGCCAGTAGAAGGCGGCCTTGAGCAGCACCACCAGCGCCACGATCGACCAGCCCCAGTTGCCGATCAGGCCGTGCAGCTGGTTGAGCAGCCAGTACAGCGGCTTCGAGATGATCGCGAAGATGCCGTAGTCCTTGACCAGGTCGAGGCCCGGCGCGATGGCTTCGAGCTTCTTCTCTTCCTCGGGACCGGCGAACAGCGTGCTGTTGACCGTCTGCGTCGCGCCCGGGGCGATCTTCGGCAGCGTGGCCACCATGGCGATGGTGTAGAGGTTGTCGCCCAGGTCCTTCACGCGGAATTCGCGCTTCAGGCCTTCGCTCGCCGGGTCGCCGCGCAGCAGCCAGGCCGACACGAAGTAGTGCTGGACCATGGCGATCCAGCCGTCGTTGGCGGCCGGCGGGGGCTCGACCTTGCCCTTGGTGATGTCCGTGAACGCGAGCTTGTGGAACTTCTTTTCGTTCGTGTACGCGGCCGGGCCGGTGAAGGTGTTGGTGCCGAACATGGTGCTCGAGGCCACGGTGCCGTGGCGCAGCAGCTGCATGTAGAGCTGCGCGTCGCGCGGCTGGTCGCTCACGTTGACGACTTCATGGCGCACGCCGATGGCGTAGTCGCCGCGGTGGAACACATAGGTCTTGACGTACTTGAGGCCGCCGACGGGGGCGCTCTCGAAGCCGACCTCGAGGGTGTTCTGGCCGGCGGCCATTTCGCGCGGACCGGCTTTGGGCGCCATCGGCGTCAGATGGTTCGGGAAGCGCTCGCCGGTATCGACCTGGTTCAGCAGGCCGGTCTGCGCGAGGTAGCGCGTGGCGGGCGAGCCGTTCTCGAACAGCACCACGTGCTTGGTGCGGTCGTTCTCGTCGTACTTCAGCAGCTCGAGGTAGTTGACCGTGCCGCCTTCGCTGTCGATGGTCGCCTTGAACAGGTCGGTGGTGACCGTGACCTGTTCCTTCGGCGCGGCGGCCGCGGCCTGCGTGGGCACGGCACCGGCGCTGGCGCCCGGTGCGGCACTGGCGCTGGGCACGCTGCTGCCGGCGGCGGCGGCGGCGGCGGCGCCGGTGGTGGGCGCGGGCGCCGTGGCGGCGGGCTTGGTCGAGGGCAGGAAGGTCGGCTTGTTGCCGTTGAAGACCTGCCATTGGTCCCACAGCAGCACCAGCGAGAACCCAAAAATCACCCACAGGATCGTGCGGCGTATATCGTTCATGACGAAGACTTCTTGTCGGAGGAGAGAAGAGACGAAAACAGCGAGCCTGACCGGTCCGTGCGACGCTGTGATTTCGGTGGGACCGGATCGTGCCCGCCCTGGCACCAGGGCTGGCAGCGCGCGATGCGGTGCAGCGTGAGGTAGCTGCCCTTGAGGGCGCCGTGCACCTCGAGCGCCTCGATCGAATAGACCGAGCAGGTCGGCTCGAAACGGCACGACTGGCCGAGCCAGGGGCTCAGCAGCAGGCGGTAGCCTTTGACGAGGCCGATCAGCAGGCGTTTCATGGCGAAGACCGTGCGGGTGGCGCGGCGGGCGCGCGCGCCGGTGCCGGGCGCGCGGCGCGCTCCAGCAACAGTTCGAGCTCGGCCCGCACGGCTCGCTTGAGCCGCTCGGACGAGGCGCTCACGAATTCCTTGCGGTCGAAGGCCGACTTCAGGCGAACCACGTGCGCCGCGCGCGGCAGACCCGCGTGGGGCAGGGCGCTCACGCTGTAGATCTGGCGCTTGATCGCATTGCGCGTGACCGCGCGGCGCGCCCAGCGCTTGGGCACCATCGCGCCCAGCCAGACATCGTCGGACGCAAAAAGCTGCGCGCTCGATTCGGAATCGAGCGCGCAGCGATGCAATGCGAAATGGGCAGTGCGGGCCACGGTGGCACCTGCGAGAACGGCCTGGAACTGCGCGCGGGTCTTGAGCCGCTGCATGGGAGCCGGACTGGACACGCCGCTGGCGCGAGCCGTCGAAGCTGGCCCGGGCGTTCCTGCTGCTGGCAACTGCCGTGGGTCGGGCGTCAGACGGCCAGGCGCTTGCGGCCCTTGGCGCGGCGTGCGTTGATGACGGCACGGCCGCCACGGGTCTTCATGCGGACCAGGAAGCCGTGGGTACGGGCGCGGCGGACTTTGGATGCTTGGTAGGTGCGTTTCATGATGAGATTTCCTGATTCCCCTGTTTCTTCGGCAGTTCCGCGGTCGTCGGACCATGGGGAATCCATGGGCTCGACAGGCGAGGAATGCGCGAAAGGCGCTGGGTGCGGTTGGTTCCGGCCTCGCTGGGCTCAGCCGGTGGTTTCGGTCGGACCCCGAAAGACGCAAAGAGGTTTTCAGGGAAACCCGCAATTATCGCAAACATTCGGCCCCACAACAATCTTCGAGCGACTTTGCGGGCCTTTCCCCAGCCGTCCAGGGTATGTGGATAAGGTTTTGACAAGTTAGAATGCGCGGCGCCTTCCAGCAGAGAATATCCACAATACAAATAGCAAAAAATGGCAGAGGGAACCATCCAAAATCCGAGCGCCCATGTCGACTGACGGCATCGGCGAAAGCCTCTGGCAGGCCTGCGTCGACCAGCTCGCGCAGGAGCTGTCCGAGCAACAGTTCAACACCTGGATCAAGCCCCTCACCGCCGAGGTCGCCGACGACCTCTCGCGCATGACGGTGTTCGTCGCCAACCGCTTCAAGCTCGACTGGATCCGGGCCCAGTACGCCGGCAAGATCGCCGGGATGGCCGAGAAGATCTACGGCCAGCCCGTCGCCATCGAGTTAGCGCTTGCTCCTCGGGAAATCCCCGTGCGCGCTGCACCCGTGGCGGTCATGACCGAAACCGACGTGCCGCGCGACGTGGCCGGCCCGGGCGAGGAACCGCCGGCCGCCGGCTTCAAGAACCGCCTCAATTCGGGCCTCACCTTCGACACCCTGGTCGAAGGCACGGCCAACCGCATGGCGCGCGCCGCGGCGATGCACGTGGCGGGCATGCCCGGGCACCTGTACAACCCGCTTTTCATCTACGGTGGCGTGGGCCTGGGCAAGACCCACCTCATGCACGCCGTGGGCAACCGGCTGCTGGCCGACCGGGTCGACTCCAAAGTTCTCTACATCCACGCCGAACAGTTCGTCTCGGATGTGGTCAAGGCCTATCAGCGCAAGACCTTCGACGAATTCAAGGAGCGTTACCACTCGCTCGATCTGCTCTTGATCGACGACGTGCAGTTCTTCGCCAACAAGGACCGCACGCAGGAAGAATTCTTCAACGCCTTCGAAGCCCTGCTGGCCAAGAAGTCGCACATCGTGATGACCAGCGACACCTATCCCAAGGGCCTCGCGGACATCCACGAGCGGCTGGTCTCGCGCTTCGACTCGGGCCTCACAGTGGCGATCGAGCCGCCCGAGCTCGAGATGCGCGTGGCGATCCTGATCAACAAGGCCCGCGTCGAGGGCGCCGAGATGCCCGAGGAAGTCGCCTTCTTCGTGGCCAAGAACGTGCGCTCCAACGTGCGCGAGCTCGAGGGCGCGCTGCGCAAGATCCTGGCCTATTCGCGCTTCAACCAGAAGGAGATCTCGATCGCCCTGGCGCGCGAGGCGCTGCGCGACCTGCTGTCGATCCAGAACCGGCAGATCTCGGTCGAGAACATCCAGAAGACGGTGGCCGACTACTACAAGATCAAGGTCGCCGACATGTACAGCAAGAAGCGCCCGGCCTCGATCGCGCGGCCGCGGCAGATCGCGATGTACCTGGCCAAGGAGCTGACGCAGAAGAGCCTGCCCGAGATCGGCGAGCTGTTCGGCGGCCGCGACCACACGACCGTGCTGCACGCGGTGCGCAAGATTTCGGGCGAGCGCCAGCAGCTCACCGAGCTCAACCAGCAGCTTCACGTGCTCGAGCAGACGCTCAAGGGTTGAAACTGAAAACCAAAGTCAACCAGGCCGGACGCCGCGACAGCGGAGAATGGCGGTCTGCGCGGGGCGGTGGGGCCCTGATCGACCAAGCTGATTCAAAGAGATAAGAGAAGAGGTAGAAGACATGATCGTCCTGAAGGCAACACAAGACAAAGTCCTCGCCGCGCTGCAGTCGGTGGCGGGCATCGTGGAGCGGCGCCACACCCTGCCGATCCTCGCCAACGTGCTGATCCGCAAGACCGGTGGCCAGATCCAGCTGACCACCAGCGACCTCGAGATCCAGATCCGCACCACCGCCGAGCTCGGCGGCGACGAAGGCAACTTCACCACCACCATCGGCGCGCGCAAGCTGATCGACATCCTGCGCACCATGCCGGCCGACCAGACCGTGAGCCTCGAATCGAGCGCGAGCAAGCTGGTGCTCAAGGGCGGCAAGAGCCGCTTCACGCTGCAATCGCTGCCCGCGGAAGACTTCCCGCTGGTGCAGGAAGCCGCCAACTTCGGCCCGGTGTTCAGCGTGCCGCAGAAGACGCTGAAGGACCTGCTCTCGCAGGTCTCGTTCGCGATGGCCGTGCACGACATCCGCTACTACCTCAACGGCATCCTGTTCGTCGCCGAGGGCAAGCAGCTGAGCCTGGTGGCCACCGACGGCCACCGCCTGGCCTTCTCCTCGGCCACGCTCGACGTGGAAGTGCCGCGCCAGGAAGTGATCCTGCCGCGCAAGACCGTGCTCGAGATGCAGCGCCTCCTGTCCGACGCCGAGGGCGCGATCGAGATGCAGTTCGCCAACAACCAGGCCAAGTTCAGCTTCGGCGGCATGGAGTTCGTCACCAAGCTGGTCGAGGGCAAGTTCCCCGACTACAACCGCGTGATCCCGAAGAATCACAAGAACTCGGTCACGCTGGGCCGCGCGCCGCTCCTGGCCAGCCTGCAGCGCACCGCGATCCTGACCAGCGAGAAGTTCAAGGGCGTGCGCCTGAACATCGAGCCCGGCACCTTGCGCATCGCCTCGAACAACGCCGAGCAGGAAGAAGCCCAGGACGAGCTCGACATCGACTACGGCGGCGACACCATCGAGATCGGCTTCAACGTCACCTACCTGATCGACGCGCTGGCCAACATGGGCCAGGACATGGTGAAGCTGGACCTGGCCGATTCCAACAGCTCCGCGCTGTTGACCATCCCCGACAACGCTTCCTTCAAGTACGTCGTGATGCCGATGCGGATCTAGTCACCCCGCATCACCACAGCGCCTTGCGCAGACAGCCCGCGGCAGCCCCGCGGGTTTGCTCTTTCAAGAGGCCTGAAAAACCGGGTGCCCCAGAGCCGGTGCGACCCCGTGAATCCCGTGAGAGATAGAGGAATATCCGAATGAGCGCAGAAGAGAACAAGCCGGAAGTGCCGCACACCGAACCGGTCTACACACCCGAGATCGACAACGCGGTGCCGATCGAGATCACGCCCGACAACTCCTACGGCGAAGGTTCGATCACGATCCTCGAAGGCCTCGAGGCCGTGCGCAAGCGCCCCGGCATGTACATCGGCGACACCTCCGACGGCACCGGCCTGCACCACCTGGTGTTCGAGGTGGTCGACAACTCCATCGACGAAGCACTCGCCGGCCACTGCGACGACATCGTCGTGACCATCCATTCCGACAACTCGATCTCGGTGACCGACAACGGTCGCGGCATCCCGACCGGCGTGAAGATGGACGACAAGCACGAGCCCAAGCGCTCGGCCGCCGAGATCGCGCTGACCGAGCTGCACGCGGGCGGCAAGTTCAACCAGAACAGCTACAAGGTCTCGGGCGGCCTGCACGGCGTGGGCGTGAGCTGCGTGAACGCGCTGAGCGTGATGCTGCGCCTGGTGGTGCGGCGCGAAGGCAAGATCCACGAGCTCGAGTTCAGCCGCGGCTTCGTGCAGGACCGCCTGCTCGAGACGGTCAACGGCGTCGAGGTCTCGCCGATGAAGATCATCGGCGACACCGACAAGCGCGGCACCGAGGTGCACTTCCTGCCCGACACCGAAATCTTCAAGGAGAACAACGATTTCCACTACGAGATCCTCTCCAAGCGCCTGCGCGAGCTGAGCTTCCTCAACAACGGCGTGCGCATCCGCCTGAAGGACGAGCGCAGCGGCAAGGAAGACGACTTCTCGGGCGCCGGCGGCGTGCGCGGCTTCGTCGAGTTCATCAACAAGGGCAAGACCGTCCTGCATCCGAACTCGTTCTATGCCGAGGGCGAGAAGCCGGCCGACACCTACGGCGGCATCCCCGGCACGCACATCGGCGTCGAAGTGGCGATGCAGTGGAACAGCGGCTACAACGAGCAGGTGCTGTGCTTCACCAACAACATCCCGCAGCGCGACGGCGGCACCCACCTCACGGGCTTGCGCGCCGCGATGACGCGCGTGATCAACAAGTACATCGAGGAGAACGAGCTCGCCAAGAAGGCGAAGGTCGAGGTCTCGGGCGACGACATGCGCGAGGGCCTGTGCTGCGTGCTCAGCGTGAAGGTGCCCGAGCCCAAGTTCTCGAGCCAGACCAAGGACAAGCTGGTCTCCAGCGAAGTGCGCGCGCCGGTGGAGGACATCGTCGGCCGCCTGCTGACCGACTACCTGCAGGAGCGTCCGAACGACGCCAAGATCATCTGCGGCAAGATCATCGAAGCCGCGCGTGCCCGTGAAGCGGCGCGCAAGGCGCGCGAGATGACCCGGCGCAAGGGCGTGCTCGACGGCATGGGCCTGCCGGGCAAGCTGGCCGACTGCCAGGAGAAGGACCCGGCGCTGTGCGAGGTCTACCTGGTGGAGGGCGACTCCGCCGGCGGCTCCGCCAAGCAGGGCCGCGACCGGAAGTTCCAGGCCATCCTGCCGCTGCGCGGCAAGATCCTCAACGTCGAGAAGGCGCGCTACGAGAAGCTGCTGACCAGCAACGAAATCCTCACGATGATCACCGCGCTGGGTACCGGCATCGGCCGCGCGGGCGCGAGCACGCCGGGCGGCGGCGCGGACGACTTCAATGTCGCCAAGCTGCGCTACCACCGCATCATCATCATGACCGACGCCGACGTGGACGGCGCGCACATCCGCACGCTGCTGCTCACCTTCTTCTACCGCCAGATGCCCGAGCTGGTCGAGCGCGGCCACATCTACATCGCGCAGCCGCCGCTGTACAAGGTCAAGGTCGGCAAGGAAGAGCAGTACCTGAAGGACGGCAATGCGCTCGACGCCTTCCTGCTCAAGGTCGCGCTGAAGGACGCCAGCATCCAGACCGGCGGCGCCAACTCCACCACGCTCGGCGGCGACACGCTGGCCGAACTGGCGCGCAAGCACCAGGTGGCCGAGGCCGTGATCCACCGGCTGCGCAACTTCATGGATGCCGAGGCCCTGCGCGCCATCGCCGACGGCGTGGCGCTCGACCTCGACACCACGCCCGCGGCCGAGGCCTCGGCCGTGGCGCTGCAGGCCAAGCTGCGCGAGCTCAACACCACCGGCGTGCCGGCCGAGGTCAGCAACGAGTTCGACGCGCGCACCGACAAGCCGCTGTTGCGCATCAGCCGCCGCCACCACGGCAACATCAAGAGCAGCGTGATCACGCAGGACTTCGTGCACGGCGCCGACTACGCCGCGCTGGCCGGCGCCGCCGACACCTTCCGCAACCTGCTGAGCCCCGAGGGCGCGGTGGTGCGCCGCGGCGAGGGCGAGCGCGCCAAGGAAGAAAAGGTGCTCGATTTCCGCCAGGCCATGCTGTGGCTGATCGGCGAAGCCGAGCGCGCCACCGCGCGCCAGCGCTACAAGGGCCTGGGCGAGATGAACCCCGAGCAGCTGTGGGAAACCACCATGGACCCGAACGTGCGCCGCCTGCTCAAGGTGCAGATCGACGACGCGATCGAGGCCGACCGCGTGTTCACGATGCTGATGGGCGACGAGGTGGAGCCGCGCCGCGAGTTCATCGAGCAGAACGCGCTGCGGGCGGCGAACATCGACGTCTGAGTCGATTCCGCCCTCGCCGTCACGCCGCCGTGGTTCGCACCCGGCGGCGTTTTTCATGGGCGCCCGAAGTCCGCGCACCATTCCCATGCCGCTTCCAGGCGGAGTGCGCACACGCAACGCGGGCGGTTCGCGCGGGCGACCAAGGGTTTGTCTGAGGGTGAATGACCACAGACTCTGTAAACGCTTGTCACAAGCCCGTCACCAGCTATTAAAACAATAGCGTTCAAAGCCTCGGCGAGGATCGTTCCTCGTAAACGCTATATCTAGCCCGAGTCTTGCTAAGCAAAATCCTCGACGAATTCCGCGTCACCCCTGATCGAGGACACCGAAGCAATGAAATCCATGCGTCTCAGCCGGTCCCTGGCCGCCATCGCAACGTGCGGCACGACCGCCTTCCTCGGCGCGACCCTTCCGGCCCACGCTGCCCCGAATCCGCCCATCCAGACCGCCCAGGGCGTCGAATACATGTGCGGCGGCAGCAACAAGGACGAAGCCGCGTTCATGCAGATGGTGTCGCCGCGCTGGGCCGCCACCATTGAACTGGGCATCAACGGCAGCCCCGCGCAGCGCGCGAGCTTCCCGGCCCGCGCCAAGGTCGAGGTGCGCGAGCGCTACACCGGCCGAGCGATCATGGAAGCGCTGTCGCAGGGCCCGTACATGCTCGCGCGGCTCGACCCAGGCGCCTACGAGGTCAACGTCACGCTCGGCGGCCTCACGCTGACGCAGCCGCTGGTGGTGTTCGCGGGCATCCCGTCGAAGGCGACCTTCATGTGGCCGTCGAATTTCGACATGGCCTCGGTGCTGCCGCCGCAGCCCGAAACCCAGGCGATGGCGCAGACCAGCGCCGCGCGCTGAGGCGCCACCGAGCCGCCTCCACGGCCGGCGGCCACCCGCCGCGCCGTTCCCGTTAAGTCCTGTCTAAGCCGTGCGCCGCACAGTGGCGCCGTGGTTTTTCGCCACGAGAGCAAGGAAAGAAAGGACTCACCATGACCCCCCTGATTTCACCGCGCGCGCGGCCCCTGGCCGCCGCCCTGCTGTGCGGCGCCCTCGCGTTCGGCGCGCTCGCCTCCTCGGCCCAGGCTGCGTTCAACCCGCCGATCCGCATGTCGCATGGCATCGAGTACATGAGCGGCGGCATCGGCAGCGACGAGGCGAAGCTGATGGAAACGGTCCTGCCGCGCTGGCCGGCGAGCTTCGAATTCGCGATCAAGGATCACCAGGGCGCGGACTTCGCGGCCGACGTCCACGTCACGGTGCGCGATGGCCGCGGCGTGGCCCTGCTCGACAACGTGGTGGCCGGCGGACCGTTCATGGTGGCGCGCCTCGAGCCCGGCAGCTACCAGGTCGAGGCCACGCTGCGCGGCCAGACGCTCAAGCAGCCGTTGCACGTGGTCTTCGGCGAACCCACCAAGGCCACTTTCCTCTGGCCGGCGGGCACCGACATGGCCGCGGCCGGCACGCGCGCGGTGCAGTAAGCGCACGCAGCCACGGCGGCTCGGGCGCCGGATGCATGCGCTCACCTCGTCGCGCACGGCACGGCACCCGCTATCCGGGCATGCTGCGCTATTGAAAAAATAGCGTTACGGCGACTTGAATGCACGGCATGCGCCTTGCAGATGGCGTGTCCCGGGCAGTGCCCGAACCCATTGCCCCGATGCCGATCCGTCCCCTGAGCGTGCTGACCGCGCTCCTGCATGCCTATATCGCCCTGCGTCTGCTGCCCGCGGCCGCGGGGCTCACGCCGGCCTGGCCGATCGGCCTGCTGGCGCTGGCGGTGTCGGCGCTGACCATCCCGCTGCCCTTCCTGTCGCGGCACGCGCCGCGCAAGAAGCCGCTGCACGCCGCGCTGCAATGGACCGGCCTGCTGAGCATGGGCTGGTTCTCGTCGCTGTTCGTGCTGACGCTGGCGCGCGACGCCGGCCTGCTGCTGGCCTGGATCGCGCAGCGCGTGGCCGGCCTCGCGGTGCCGTGGGACACGCTGCGGCCCTGGAGCGCGCTGGCCGTGTTCGGGCTGGCCACGCTGGTCTCGCTGATCGGCTTCGTCAATGCGCGCCGCACCGCGGACGTGAAGCACGTCGACGTGCCGATCCGCGGCCTGCCGGCCGCGCTCAAGGGCTTCACGATCGTGCAGCTCAGCGACATCCACGTCGGCCCGACCATCCGCAACAGCTACATCCAGCGCATCGTCGACGCGGTGAACCGGCTCGGTGCCGACGCGATCGCGATCACCGGCGATCTCGTCGACGGCACCGTGCCCGAGCTGCGCGAGCACATCGCGCCGCTGGCGGGGCTGCGTGCGCGCCATGGCACCTTCGTGGTGACCGGCAACCACGAGTACTACGCGGGCGCCCATGCCTGGATCGACGAGCTGCGCCGCCTCGGGCTGAAGGTGCTGCTCAACGAGCACGTGGTGCTGCAGACGCGCAACGTGCGCGGCGCGCAGAACGACGAGGAAACCTTCGAGAGCCAGCTGGTGCTGGCCGGCGTGACCGACTACACGGCGGGCCACTTCGACGCCTCGCACGAGAGCGATCCGCAGCGCGCGCTCGACGACGCGCCGCCGCTGGTGCACACGCGCGTGCTGCTCGCGCACCAGCCGCGCAGCGCGCCGAAGGCGGCCGCGGCCGGCTTCCAGCTGCAGCTCTCGGGCCACACGCACGGCGGCCAGTTCTTCCCGTGGAACCTGTTCGTGCCGATGCAGCAGCCCTTCACGGCGGGCCTGCACCGGCTGCAGGACATGTGGATCTACGTGAGCCGCGGCACCGGCTACTGGGGCCCGCCCAAGCGCTTCGGCGCGCCGTCCGAGATCACGCTGCTGACGCTGATGCCCGCGCGCGGCTGAGCGGAGCGCTCAGCCCTCGGCCTGCTGCGCGCCGAGCCGCCGCGCGTTGGCGGTCGCCACCGCGTGGATCGGCTTCAATCCCTCGCTCGCGATGCGCGCCGTGCTGTTCGGCCAGCGCTGGGCCGCGTGCGCGGCGCGCGAGGCGGCGCGGATCAGCGCATCGCCATGCTCGGCCGCCTGCGCCGGCGTCACGCTGCCGGCCAGCGAAAGAAAGGCCGCGGCGCCATGCAGGCACTGCTGGCAGATGCGGCTCGCGAGGCCGATCTGGCTGCTGTGCCATTGCCGCGCCATCGCGAAACCCGAGGCATGCGCGGCCTCGAGCTTCTCGTCGCCCATGCGCCGGAATTCGACCAGGTCGTCGGCACTCGGCGCGAGCCCCGCCTGCGCGATGCGCTCGGTGCGCAGGCGGATCACGGTGCCAGACGACAGCAGCATTTCCTGCGTCTTGAGCGCGAGCTCGGTCCATTCGCGCAGCGGCCATAGCGGCCAAGTCGAAAGGCTGGAAGAGGAAAGAGAAGAGGGCGGCATCGTGGAGAGCGCCGAAACGCCTGCGGAGAAGATTGGTCCACTATAGGCCTGCCGCATGGCAATTGCTGCAGTGCAACAAAAACCTGAGCACATTCCGTGGCGTTTTACAGCTTTGGTGACGAAGTCCTAACCATCGGCCTGAAATTCGCGTAGGCGTCAGGCCGGTGACTTCGGAGGCAGGCCTCGGGCCCGGCGCCCGCGCCGCGCGCGCCACTCGGTCGCGAAATAGGCCAGCGTGGCGACCACCAGCGGCAGCAGGTAGTAGAGGCCGCGGTAGGCGAGCAGGGCGGCCAGCAGCTGCGCCTCGGCCACCTGGTGCGCGAGCAGCGCGACGAACACCGCTTCCAGCACGCCGAGCCCCGCCGGCACGTGGGTGATCACGCCGGCCACCGCGGCCACCAACAGCACGGCCAGCACCTGCGGATAGGCCACCTGGCCCTGCAGCAGCAGCCAGATCACGCCACCGATCAGCGACCAGTTGGCGCACGACAGCAGGAACTGCAGCAGCGCCATGCGCAGGGTCGGCGTGCGCAGCACGTGCCCGCGCACATGCCAGCGCTTCTCGTGCGCGAAGGCGCACACCAGCAGATAGACCGCGGCCAGCACCAGCAGCGCCGCGCCCAGCAGCCGCAACTCCTCGCCATCCACCTTCCATGCCGGCGGCAGGCCCAGCGGCCAGAAGAAGAAGGCGGCACCGGCCACCACGAGGTAGCCGATCCAGTTGGTGAGCATGCTGAAGCCCAGCACGCGCGTGATGGTGTCGTTGCGCAAGCCCAGCCGCGAATAGAGCCGGTAGCGGAAGGCCACGCCGCCCACCAGCGAACCGAGGTTGAGGTTGAAGGCGTAGCTGATGAAGGTCACGCCCATCACGGTGCCGGCACGCAAGGGGTGGCCCGTGAGGTGGCGCCCCAACAGGTCGTAGGTGCTGTAGAGCGCGAAGCTGCAGGCCGCGAGCAGACCGGCGCCGAGCAGCGTCGGCAAAGGCAGCGCGGCGATCGCGTCGCCGACCTCGTGCCAGTCGATGGAACGCGCCTGGTTCACCAGCAGCCAGGCCACGAGCCCGAAGAAGCCCCACACCAGCGTTCGCTTGGCCCAGGGCCACGCGCGGCGCCAGCCGCTGGCGGGCAACGCATGCAGGCGGCCGCCAGCCGCCGTCGTCATGCGGCCTCCGTCGACGCGGGCGCGCCCTCGACGCCGTCGCCGTGGTCACGGCGCCGCCGGTCGCCCATGTCGGTGACTTCCACCGGCTTGAGCCGCGGCACGTGGCGCGGCAGCCAGCCGAGCAGCGAGGGATACCAGCGCATCAGGTGGAAGATGAAGAAGCTGCGCACCAGCCGCCAGCCGCTCCATTCGCTCGCGAGGTCGGCCGTGTCGATCTGCTTGCAACTGTGCTGCATCAGGTGGTCGAGCCGTTCGTGCAGCAGCGCGTTGAAGGCCGTGTCGCGCACCACCACGTTGGCTTCGAGGTTGAGCGACAGGCTCAGCGGATCGAGGTTGCTCGAGCCCACGGTGCTCCAGCGGTCGTCCATCAGCGCGACCTTGCCGTGCAGCGGCCGCTCGCAGTATTCGTAGATGCGCACGCCCGCGTGCAGCAGGTGGTGGTAGAGCATGCTCGCGGCCGTCTTCACGATCGGCATGTCGGGCTCGCCCTGCAGGATCAGCCGCACGTCGACGCCGCGCCGCGCGGCGCGCCGCAGCTCCTTGATCAGGCGATAGCCCGGGAAGAAGTAGGCGTTGGCGATCACGATGCGCTCGCGCGCGCTGCGGATCGCGGCGCGGTAGTGGCGCTCGATGTCGTTGGTGTGGTGGCGGTTGTCGCGCGTGACGAACATCGCTTCCACATCGCCGGCCACCGTGTCGCCCACGGGCGGCGCCTGCCTGAGCCGGCGCCGGAACCAGCCAGGCCCCTTGCCGCCGACCGCGATCGCGCGCAGCGCGAAATGGTGGATCTGCGCCACGATCGGCCCGGCGAGCTCGACCGCATAGTCCTGCTTGGCCTTGGGGCCGAAGTCCATCAAGTGGTCGGCCGAATAGTTGATGCCGCCGACGAAGGCGCGCTCGCCGTCGATCACCACGATCTTGCGGTGCATGCGGCGGAACACGTTCAGGCGCTGGCCGAGGAAGCGATGACCCGGATCGAACACGCGCACCTTCACGCCGGCCTGGCTCAGTTCCTCGAGGAACTCGCGCGAGAGATCGGGCGAGCCGAAGCCGTCGATCATCAGGTCGACCTTCACGCCGCGCCGTGCCGCCTCGCGCATCGCGGCGTGCAGGTCCAGACCCACCTTGTCCTCGAACAGGATGAAGGTCTCGATGACCACCTCGCGTTGCGCGGCGCGGATCGCCTCGAACACGCGCGGAAAGAACTGCTCGCCGTTCTCCAGCAGCTCGATGCGGTTGCCCACGACCCAGGGATTGCCGTTGCTCATGGATGGATGCGCCTTCAGAGATCGATCTCGGCCACCAGCGGCGCGTGGTCGGACAGGTGCGACCAGGGCCGGCGCGGCAGCACCACCGGCGCGTGCACGCCGGCATTGCGCACGTAGATGCGGTCCAGCGGCAGCACCGGGAAGCGCGAGGGGAAGGTCTTGGCCGCATGGCCGTGCGCATGCACGAACACCTCGCGCAACGACGCGCCCTCGGCCAGCGTCGCATGCGCGCGGCCGCGCCAGTCGTTGAAATCGCCCGCCACGATCAGCGGCGCATCGGCCGGCACCTCGTCGCGCACGATGTGGCACAGCAACTCGAGCTGCTGCTGCCGGTGCGCCTCGGCCAGGCCGAGGTGGGCGCAGATCGCATGCACGTCGACCGTGCGGCCCGGCAGGCGCAACACACAGTGCAGCAGCCCGCGCTTCTCGGGCCCGGCCACCGACACGTCGTGGTTGCGGTGGTGCACGATCGGAAACTTCGACAGCAGCGCATTGCCGTGGTGGCCCTTGGGATAGACCGCGTTGCGCCCGTAGGCGAACTGCGGCCACATGGTGTCGGCCAGGAATTCGTAGTGCGGCGCCTCGGGCCAGTTGCTCACGCGGCGCGAATGGCGCGAATGGGTGCCCAGCACCTCCTGCAGGAACACCACGTCGGCGCCCACGGTGCGTACCGCGTCGCGCAGCTCGGGCAGGATGAACTTGCGGTTGAGCGCGGTGAAGCCCTTGTGCGTGTTCACCGTCATCACCTTCAGCGACACCGGCGCGGCGGCATTGCCGGCGGCCGCCACGGGGGCGGGCGGGTTCGCCGCCGCGGCCGCGGGGTCGGTTTCGGTCGAAAAGATCGTCGGTGGAGAGGACATCGATGACGGTTGTACGTGGCCGCATCCACCCCGCCTGTAGGAACGCGCCACCTTCTCTTGGCGCCGTCCGGCCATCCGACGCGCAGGGCCCGCGACACCTGCGCACCCCGACGGCCGGTTCCTACAGGCAGGCCTGTCCCATCCCCACACGGGCCGCGCGGGGCCACTCCTACGGTGACCTCAGGGCGTCGCGAAAGACGTCCGGGATTTCTCACCTACTCACTACCAGAGACAGAAAAGGACCCGACCATGAAACACGCACAGCAACGACTTCTTCGAGCGACCCTGCTGGCCGGCCTGATGGGCGCGGGCGGCTTCGCGATGGCGCAGACCTCCTCGATGCCCGCAGCGCCCGATCCGGCGGTGGGCGGCCAGGCCAGCACGCAGTCCGCCACGGGCGTGGCCAACCCCACCCAGCGCCCCGACGGCTTCGAGCCGGTGTCGCGCGAGGCCGTGAAGGCCGAGGCGCGCGCCCACAACCGCAACAACACCAACACGCTGGTGCCCAAGGGCGAGGCCAGCACCACGATGAACGGCCAGCCGAACATGGTGATGGCACCGACCGGCGAGCAGTCGCGCTGGGAAGTGAGCCAGCAGACGCGCAAGGTGAAGCCGCACTTCGGCCAGCCGGGCGAACGCCCGGCGGTGCCGACCAACCCGACCGAGAAGACCGGCACGCCCAAGTAAACGGGGTCGCCAACGACAAAGGCCCGCGACGCGCGAAGCGTTGCGGGCCTTTTTCGTTCACGACCGGCCGCCAGGACCGGTCATGACGGCGGGAGCGGCTCAACCCTTGGCGGGTTGCGCGTCGTGGCCGCCGCGATGGAAACGGTGGCCGTGGCCGCCGAAGTGCATCGTCTCGGCGTCGAAGGTCTTCTGCTGCTCGGGCGTCAGCGCGGCGTAGAAGGACTTCGTGGCGTCGGCGCGCTTGGCGAACATCGCGCTGCGTTCGGCCTGGCGGGCCTGCATGCGTTCGATGCGCTGCGGCGTGGTCAGCTTGGCGAAGTCGGCGCGGGTCATGCGCTGGCCATCGGGACGCGGGCCGGGCGGCTGCGTCGCGCTGGTGTAGCTGGACCAGGCGCTTTCCTGCGAGGCATTGAGCTTCAGCTTGTCCTTGAGGGCCGCGAGGCGCTTGGCGCGGTGCTCCTGCATGCGCTCGAAGCGCTTGGCCGGGTCCATGCGCTTGTGCTCGGCGCGGGCCTTGCCTTGCGGTGCCGCGCCGTCCGCCTGCGCCACGGCGGCGGTGGGAGCCGCGGCCGTGGGCGCCGGCGTCTGGGCGAAGGCGCCCGACGATGCGAGGGCGGCCGAGCCCAGCAGGCCGGCCCAGAGGATGCGTTGGCGAAGAGAAATCATGAGAGTGCTTCCTTTCGAAGAACCGCCGCCGATGGGCAGCTGGTGAGACGAAGTGTGGAAGCCTTCTGTAACCCGTCGGTGAGCCCTGCGTGAGCCTGCGTAAAGAATGGTGAATGGGCGGCCGCTGGGCTCGCCGATTTCTTCCCGCCGGCTACTTCGGGCGCGGCTTCTTCAGGCCCCGGTCAGGCGACCTGAGCTTGCCGGTACGCAGCTGCCGCACCGCCTGCGCCACCGCGCGCGCGACGTTGCGCACCTCCTCCTGCACGTCGGCATCGGCATCGAGCGTGTCGTGGCTGGTGGCATAGGGCTCGTAGTAGCCGATGTAGCGGTCGAGCTGCGCTGCGTTGCCCGCATCGATCAATCCCATCCAGTCGAGCCAGTCGCAGAGGTTGCGCCGCACGCTCTCGATGCCGGCCACGTCGCCGTGCACCACCACGCCGTAGGCCCGGCCATCGAGGTGCTTGGGATAGCCCCAGCCCTCGAGCTCGAGCGCCTTGGCCTCCTCGGGCTTCTTGCCGTGCGTGCTGGTGGGGTCGGGGTTGCCGCCATCGGCGCACACCAGCCGGTCGATCATCAGCTTGAGCGGGCTCGTGGCCTGGTACCAGTGGGCCGGCGTGAGCACGATCACGCCATGCGCGGCGGTCCAGCGCTCGTAGATCTCGTTCATCCAGTCGCCGGTCTGGCGCAGCGAATGGTTGGGATAGCAGCTGCAGGGCCAGTGGCACAGCGGCATCGCGGTCGAGACGCAACCCTTGCACGGATGGATCTCGCGGCCGTAGTCGGAGGTCAGGAGACTCAGGTCGAGCAGGTCGGTCTTCACGCCGCTGCCCTCGAGCACCTCGCGCGCGATCTGCGTCAGCCGCCATGTCTTGGAGATCTCGCCGGGGCAGGTGCCGTCGTTGCGCGGCGAGCCGTTGACCAGCAGCACGCGCGAATGACTCTGCGGATCGGCCCATTTCGCGTGCGCCGCGTCGATGCGCGCCTTGGCCTCGAGCCAGTCGACCGACAGCTCGTAGTCGGGGTCGGCATAGCCGGGCCCGGCCTTGCGCGTGACGGGCGCCTTGCGGCCCTCTTGATAGGCCTCCCAGGCGATCAGCTCGATGCGCCGCAGCGATTCGGACTCGGCCTGGAAGGCCGGGTCCTGGAAGTCCTGCATGAAGCGTTCGTGGAACTCGGCGCGCTGCAGCGTGGCGGGCGCCTGTCCTTTTCGGATCGTGGGGGGCATGCGGGCAACGTAGAAGCCCCAACCGGCCCCGCGCGCCGCCTTCCACGCCGACACGCGGTAGGCGCAGGCCGCACCGCCGCGTCGGCGCCGGCTCAGCCGAAGCGGCCCTGGCGGAAGTCGTCGACCGCCTGCTTGATCTGCTCGGGCGTGTTCATCACGAACGGGCCGTACTGCACGATGGGTTCGTTCAACGGGTGGCCCGCGATCAGCAGCGCGCGCGCCGGGCTGTGGTTGGTCGAGCCGGCGCGCAGCAGCACGCCGTCGCTGCCGGCCTCGTTCGCGAGGATGGCCATGCGCCGCGTCGGCACCTCGCTGCCCGCGATCCACAGCGATTCGCGGAACACGTAGACCAGCGCGTTGTGCGACGGCGGCAGCGGCTGGGCGAACTCGGCGCCCGGCGGCAGCGTGATGTCGAGGTACAGCGGCTCGGTGCGCTCGCGCCGCACGGCGCCCTCGATGCCGTGGCTCGCGCCGGCGATCACGCGCACGTGCACGCCCTCGGCGGTGGTGAACTCGGGGATCTCGGCGCTCTGGATGTCGCGGTACCAGGGCTCGCGCAGCTTCTCGTCGGCCGGCAGGTTGAGCCAGAGCTGGAAGCCTTCCACCAGGCCCTCCTGCTGCTCGGGCAGCTCGCTGTGCACCAGGCCACGGCCCGCGGTCATCCATTGCACGCCGCCGTTCTCGAGCAGGCCCTCGTGGCCCGCGCTGTCGCGGTGCCGCATGCGGCCGGCGATCATGTAGGTGACCGTCTCGAAGCCGCGATGCGGATGGTTCGGAAAGCCGCCGACGTAATCGCCGGGGTTGTCGCTGCCGAAGGCATCGAGCATGAGGTAGGGATCGAGCCGCTTCTGCAGCGGCTGCCCGAGCACGCGCGTGAGCTTCACGCCGTCGCCATCGCTGGCCGACACACCGGCCACGATGTGGTCGATGCCGCGCGGCGCGGCCACGGGCTCGGTGGGGTGGTGGAGATGATGGTGGTTCGTGTGGGTCATCCGGCCATGGTGGCACCAATGGCCCGACCGCGCCACCCGTGGGGGCGGGCGCTCAGCCCCCGGCCGCGGCCTCGAAGCGCGCGCGCATGTGCTCGGGGTACCACTGCGTGAAGCGGATCGCGCCGACGATGGCCGCGACCGTGACCGCGATGCCCACCCACAGCGGCAGCGAGGGCACGTAGACCATCGCCACGTCGGCCAGCACCATCAGCGCGAAGGCCACGGCCCAGGCGGCGGTGATGACCATGTTGATCAGCTTGAAACCCGGCAACACCCAGATCTCGGGTGGCGTCTGCTCCTTCGCGTACTGCAGGGTGAAGGGCTGGCCGATGGCCATCGAGGCCAGCACCACCAGCAGCAGTCCCGCGTCGACGCGCAGCCGCACGCCGAGCAGCGACCATTCGGTGTGGGTGGCGAGCGCGAACACGGCCAGGCCGCCGAACAGCAGCACGGTGCCGATCTCGAGCACCTTGACCGTGCGCTTGGGCGTGAGCCAGTCGCGCAGCAGCAGCACCGCCGACAGCGCCGCCGCGGCCGAGAGCGCTGGCACCACGCCGAGCAGGCGGTCGCACAGCGCGAAGACGATGAAGGGCGCGAAGGCCAGCAGCATGCTCATGACGACGCTCCGAAGCGGACGGTGGGTTGGGCGTCGGCCAGCGCGCCGGCGCCGGGCACGCTGCCCGCGGCATCGAACCAGTTGCCATGGAAGCCCGCGGGCACGCGGTGCGGCAGCGCGGCGGTGCACAGCGGGCCGTTGGCCACGGCGCGCGCATCGAAGACGGCGAGCTCGCTGGTGTTGGTGGCGCCGCGCCAGATCGTGGCGAGCAGCCAGCCATCGCCTTCCTCGGCCTGCGCCGAGCGCGGCACGAACACGGCTTCCGACATCGTGTCGGGCGCGGGCAGCTTGTAGATGCCGCGCTCGCCGTTGGCATGGTCGACGTGCGCGAGGCCCGCGAAGTTGCGCCGCGCCTCGGCCGGTCCCTCGTCCTCGCGCAGCACGTACCAGCCGTGGCGGTAGGGCAGGCCGGCGAAGCGCTCGTCGATGCGCGGGAATTCGCCGGGGCGCGGATCGAGCACGGTGCGCGTGAACTCGCGCGCCGGGTTCGCGAGCTCGAACTGCCAGCGCACCAGGCGCGCGGGCGGATCGCCCGCGCCGATCGGCGAGCCGTCGGGCCGCGGGAACAGCGGCGGGGTGTCGAACTGCATCACGTCGGCGTACAGGCTGCCGTCGGCCTCCCAGGCATTCATCACATGGAACACGTAGCAGGCCGGGCCGCGCCACCAGACGATGTCGGCGCTGCCGCCACCGCGCGGCATCAGGCCGACGCGGGTGCCGAACTCGGGCTCCCAGGCATAGGGCGGGCGGCCCTGCTGCGCGCGCTCGAGGCTGGCGGTGATCGGCATGATCGGGAACATCACGTGGCCCTCGGTCACCATGAAGTCGTGGACCATGCTGGCATAGGGCGCCTCGAAGCTCTCGAAGCGCGTGACGCGGCCGTCGGCCGCGATGCTGCCGAAGCTCATGCCCGCCGACAGCGGCGCGGGCGTGCCGTAGCCGAAGAACAGCAGCTCGCCGGTGCGCGGATCGGTCTTGGGATGGGCCGTGAAGCTGCCGTGCAGGCGGCCGTCGAGGTCGGTGGCGCCGAGCGTGTCGAGCCCGGGCAAGGTCATCGCGATCGGCAGGTGCGCTTCCTCGAGCGCGAGCATGCGGCCGGCATGGCCGATCACGTTGGTGTTGCCGGTCCCGTCGTCCTCGCGCTTGGGCGCCTCGCCCTCGGTGCTCTGGAAGCCGACGCGGCGCCGTTCCTGTCCTTCGACCGTGGCCTGCCAGCGCTGGGTGCGCACCCAGCGGTTGCGGTAATGCACCGCGCCATCGGCGATGTGGAAGGCATGCAGCATGCCGTCGCCGGCGAACCAGTGGGCGCGCGGGTCGGGCGCCACCGGGTTCGGGCCGTTGCGCACCAGCGTGCCGCGCAGGCCGGCGGGCAGCGTGCCCTGGAGCGGCAGCGGACCGACGTCGGTCTCGAAGTCGATCGGGCCCAGGTTGGAAGGCGGGGCGCTGCGGGTGACGGCATCGTTCATCGGGGTTCCTTCGGATCGTCGGCCGGGGCCGGTGTAGGGGTGGAAAAGCGGTGAGGGCTTATCTTTCCAGTGGAAATATCGTCGAGCCATCCGGTGAAGTCAAGACATTTTTCCAGTGGTAAGATTTTTGGATGCCTGCTGCTTCCCGTTCGCGCCGTTCCCGTTCCACGGAATCGGCCACCGCCGAATCTTCGCCGGCCGCGCCGGCCCGTCGCTACCACCACGGCGCCCTGCCCGATGCCTTGCTGGCCGCGGCCGAGACCGTGCTGCAGCGCGACGGCATCGCCGGGCTCGGCCTGCGCGCGATCGCGCGCGAAGCGGGCGTGTCGCACACAGCGCCCAAGCACCACTTCGGCGACACCACCGGCCTGTTGAGTTCGCTCGCCGCCGTGGGGTTCCATCGCCTGGCCGACGCGATGCGCACCTCGGCGCCCGAAGGTGCCGACGCCAGCGCGCGGCGCAATGCGATCGGCCGCGCCTACGTGCATTTCGCGCACGGAAACCCGGCGCTGTTCGGGCTGATGTTCCGCACCGAGAAGATCGACATGCTGCATCCCGTGCTGGGCGCCGCGGCCGCCGAGGCGATGCGCGTGATGGCCTCGATCATCGGCGGCGCGCCGCGGCTGCCCGACAGCCCGCCCACCTCGCTGAGCAATGCCGAAGCCATGCAGATGACCTCGGCCTGGGGCTATGTGCACGGGCTCGCGGTGCTGCTGATCGACCACCGGCTGCGCGGCATCCTCAAGCTCGCGCCGGGCTTCGACGATCCGCTGGCGCTGGTCGACGCGGCGCTGGACGAGGTGCGCTTCGGGCTGGAACTCGAGCCGCGCGACTGAGCCTGCCGCTTCAGGTCGAAGGCTGCCAGTAGCGGTACTGCCAGCGTGTCTCGAAACCGGCGCGCCGGTACAACGCCAGCGCGGGATCGTTCTGCGCCTCGACCTGCAGGAACACTTTGTCGAACCCCCGCTCGAGCGCCACCCGCGCCAGCCCCGCGAGCACGCGTCCGGCCAGGCCGCGGCCGCGCTGCGCGGCGTCGGTGCGCATGCCGTGCACGCTGGCCCAGCCATGGCCGAAGGCCATCGCGCCCGCGGCCACGGTGCGGCCGCCCTCGCGCACGCTCGCATAGAGCGAGCCCTGGGCACGCGCCAGCACGCGCACGCGGTGGGCGCCGTCCACGGGATCGAAACCCTCGCCGAGGAACAGCGCCGCCCAGGCCTCGTCGGGCGCGGTGTCGACCTCGGCCGGCAGCGCGCCGGCCGGTGCCACGGCCTGCATCCGGCGCAAGGTGGTGGTCTGCACCAGCGTGGGCTTGGCGCCGCGATAGCGCCGGGCCTCGAGCTCGGCGCGCAGGCCGTCGAAGCAGGCGAGATCGGCCAGCCGCAACATGGGCGGAAGCCCCTGTGCGGCATAGCGCTGCTCGATCCGCTCGAGCGTGCCCTCGGCCGCCGGCGCATGGTGCAGCGGCACGGCCGATCGGGCGCGCGAGACCGTGCCGTGGTCGAAGGGCAGCAGCCAGCCCTCGATGTCGCCAAGCGCATCGGGCGACACGGCCGCGACCGTGGCGCGCTCGATCGCTTCGACCTCGGCGCTCATGGATTGGGCTCCGGCGGCGCGAACTTCGCGCTGGCCACGCTCTTGAGCAGCGACTCGCGCTGGTTGCGGCTGATGCCGCGCACGCCTTCGGCCACCCACTTCACGCGGTCGGGATCGATGGCGCCGTCGCGTCGCCACTGCTCGAGCACCGCCTGCGGCTTGTGCAGCATGGCCGCGAGCCAGACCGCCTGCGCGGGCTCGAGGCTGCGCGCGCTACGCTTGAAATAGCGCTTGGCCGCGGCTTCCGCACCGCAGAGGTTGCCGCCCCAGGGCGCGTTGTCGAGATAGAGCTGCAGGATGCGCGCCTTGCCCAGCGTCTGTTCCATCTCGACCGCGTAGAGCAGCTCGCGCAGCTTGCGCTCGGCCGTGCGTTCGCTGCCGGTCGCCAGCAGCTTCGCGAGCTGCTGCGTGAGCGTGCTGCCACCGCGCTTCTGCGCGCCTTCCTTCTGGTTGTTGTCGATCGAGGCCAGGATCTCGGTCAGGTCGTAGCCGGCGTGGGTGAAGAAGCGCTGGTCCTCCGCGGCGATGACCGCGCGCGCGAGCCAGCTGTCGTTGGTCAGCCTGGCCGAGGGGCCGCAGCTGGTGCGCGCGCCCAGCATGGCCTCGGTGCCCAGGCCTTCGACCGTGAACTGGCTGATGGTGGGCAGCACCGAGAAGGTGGCTTCGGGCAGCACGACGTGGCCGCGCAGCGCCAGCGTGCCGCCGATGCGCGCGCGCTGCAGCTCGGGCAGGCCGGGCACCAGCACCGCGTACCAGCGCGCGATCGGCGCGTCCTGGATGTCGACGCTGAGCTGCAGGTTCTTCGGCGCCAGGCGGCCTTCCCACTTGCCGTGCAGCGTGGCGGCGGGATCGCCCGCGGGCGATCCCTGCGGCGTGGCGCCGAGCGTGCCGTTGAGCGTGTTGCCGTCGCGGCGCACCGTGGCCACCAGCTGCTGCACGCGGATCGGCTGCGCGCCCAGCGCCGGCAACTCGACGCTGCATGGCGCGCAATGCAGCTCGAGCAGTTCGTCGGCCGCCTTCCAGGCGAAGCGCACGGTGCCGTGGCCGGTGTCGAGCGAGCGACCGTCGAGCCAGGGCGCGAACCAGGGCGAGGTGGCGATGCGCACCGCGGTCGGCACGCCGGTCTCGAAGGCGAACGGGCCGGCCTTCACCGTGGTGCGCCATTCGCCGGGCGCGGGGGCCAGCGCCAGCTTGACGATCAGGAAGATCGCCACGCCGGCCGTGATCACCAGGGCCAGCAGGCCGAAGAGGAAGAATCGAAGGGTCTTTTTCAGCAACGGGTTCACATCGGTCTCGCCACGGTGACGGCTTGCCACGGTCCGTTCGACCGGCCGCTGGCTGCCGCCCAGTACCAGGCTGAAGTGTCGGTGAAAGCGGCGCCATCGGCGTCGACGATGCGCTCGCAGACGCGTAACTTTTGCCCACCGTGCCGTTGCGCAACAAAACAGCGCCACAAATTCGACTCGCCGGCCTGCACCTGGTGCTCCAGCCGCTCCTGCGCAATGCGGTAGCCGAGCGCGCGGTAGCAGTCCGCCGCCGGATGCAGCATGCGCGTGGGCTGGCGCACCTCTCGCATCACCAGGGTCTGGCGGCCGTCGGTCATGCGGCCGATGGCGCCCGGAAAGCGGTCGGCGAAGCGCTGCTCCACCTCGCTGAGCGCGAGCGGACGCAGCGCGGCGCCCTCCCATTCGCGCGGCCATTCGATCGTGGCCGCCACCGGCTCGGCTTCCCTCGGCGTGCGCAGCGCGGCGGCGGTCGACCACAGGATGCACAGCAGCATGGCGGCGGCGAACAGCGTCTTGTGGCCCATGCGGTTGATGAAATGGTTCGCGAACAAGCGCTCGAACATGCGCTCAATGGGCAGTGTCGACACGGCGGCCTCCCTGGGTGGTGATCAGGCCCGGAACGGGCCGCATGACGAAGTCGAGGCCCGCGCGGCTTCGCTCGCGCGCCATCAGCCGCGCGATGGCACTGCACACCAGCGCCAGCACCGCCAGGCCCAGCGCGTTGTGCGCCCACGGCGCCAGCGGATGGCCGGCGCCCTCGCAGGCGATCAGCACGCTGTTGCGCACGATGTTGCCGGCCAGCACCGCGAGGCCGACCAGCGGCAGCCGGGCCAGGAAGCCACGGTCGGCGCGCCGCGCCCACAGCGCGACGGCGCAGGCCGTGAAGTAGCCGAGCCAGACCATCTGCACGCCCGAGCACGGCGCGTCGACGATCACCATCCGGCCATCGATCAGCAGGGTGCTGCCTTCGCGCACCACCTCGAAGCCCGGAGCCAGCAGCCAGCGGCTGGCCTCGGCCGTCACCACGCGCAACGGATAGCCGGCGTAGAACTGCAGCGAGGACAGCAGCGGCAGTGCCAGCACCGCGAGACCCGCGACCGGCACGGCCGCCACGCGGCGCGGCAGGAAGGCCATGAGGCCCGCCGCCAGCGACAGCACCGCCAGCAAACCGGCCGCGAGCGGCGGCAGCGCGGGCAGGCTGCCGAGGCCGGTGCGCAGCATGGTCGCCGCTAGCGTGCCGGTGCCGGCCAGTGCGAGCCAGCCCAGCCGCGGCGCGGCACGTAACTCGCCGCGGCATTGCCAGGCCAATGCCGCGAGCGCGACCAGCGCCAGCAGCCCGAGTGGATCGTCCGACCCGTCGACCATGCGCCGCAGCATCCAGGCCCAGGTGGGCGCCAGCGCGGCGAACTGCAGGGCCAGCCAGCCGGCGGCCGGAAAACGGTCGATGCGGATGCCCCAATCCACGACGCGTGGATGGCGATGGGCCAGCGTAGCCAGTGACATGGTGTCGTGCCCCCGCTCAAGCCGTGAAGCGGCGCGCATCGTGGCGGCGCGCGCGGCGGCGCAGCATCGCCAGCACCGAGAGCACGACCGCGATCGCGCCCAGCGTCTCGGGCTCGGGGGTGCTCGGCACCTCGGCGCCGAGCGCGCCGCCGTCCACCGCGCTGTCGCTCACGCCCTGTGGCATCGGCAGCGGCTGGTTCACGCTGGCGCTGTCCTGCGGAGCGGCATTGCGCACCACCTTGTCGACCGCGATGAAGCTGGTGTACTGGGTCAGCAGGCTGTACTTGAGGCCGAGCTCGGTGATGCGGTCCTTGAAGGCGGCGCTGCCTTCGAGCGCTTCCTGGTCGCTGAGGCTCTGGATGCGATGGCGCGCCCACAGCGTGCGCAGCGCGGCCGTGTCCTGGCGCGTGCGCGCATCGATGCGCACTTCCTGGCGGTATGGACCCTCGGCACCCTGGCCCTCGACGATCACGCGCCCCCGCGCTTCGCCGCGCCACTTGCCGAACACGATCACCGGGCGTTCGCCCAGCACGTCGGGCAGCGCCTGTGGCTCCACGTCGTACACGTCGAGCCCGCCGAAGGTGGCCTTCACGCTGGTCAGCACCGGCGACTCGACCATGCGGCGGAAGCGCGCGGCCTGCTCGGGCGCCTGCACCGGGTCGGTGATGATGAAGGGCTCGCCCATGCCGGCGCGCGCGATGCCTTCCATCAGGCTGCGGTTGACCGAGGAGCCGATGCCGAAGGCGAACACGTTGGCCTTCGACAGGTTGTTGCGCACCAGTTCGAAGGCCTCGCGCTCCACCGTCACGTAGCCATCGGTCACCACCACCACGGTGCGCGAGACCTTCTCGTCCTTCGGTTCCGCATACACGCGCTTCAGTGCCGGGATCAACTCGGTGCTGCCGCTGCCGTTGAAGTTCTTGATGGTGGCCAGCGCCTGTTCGATGTTGGCGCGGGTCGCGGGCACCGAGGCCGGCGACAGCATCCTGTTGCTGCCCGAGAACAGCAGCACGTTGAAGGTGTCGCTGGGACGCAGGCCGCCGATCAGGCGCTCGAGCACCACCTTCGCGGTGTCGAGCGGGAAGCCATGCATCGAGCCCGAGATGTCGACCACGAAGATGTAGTCGCGCGGCGAGATGGCGCTGGCGGCCACGGCCTTGGGCGGCTCGACCATCGCGAGGAAGAAGTTCTCGGCGTTCTCGCCCTGGCCCTTGTAGAGCATCAGCCCCGATTCGATCTTCTCGCCCGCGAGCCGGTAGTCGAGCACGAAGTCGCGGTTGTCCGCCGGGCGGCCGTCGGCCGCCAGCACGATCTCGGCATGGCGGTCCTCGTCGCTCTTCTTCACCTCGATGGCATGCGTCGCCGAGCGGATCTCCTTCAGGCCCATCGGCGTGTCGATGCTGGCCTTGAGCTGGAAGGCGGTGCCGGCCGCCACGCCCGCGCGCAGCGTGGGCTGGCCGACCCAGGGCGCCTGCGCATTCGAGGACTGTGGGCTGTTGTAGCGCGGGCCCACCACGGTGGGGAACACGAAGGCGTAGTTGCCCGACTGCGGCACCAGCAGCTCGCTGTAGCGCAGTTCCACCTTCACGTCGTCGCCCGGCAGGATGTTGGCGACGTTCATCTGGAACACGTTCGGCAGGTGCTGCTCGAGCAGCGCGGCGGTCTTGCCCTCGCGCTTGGCGGTGTCGTATTCGATCTTCGCCTGCTGCTTCTCGCGGATCTGCGCGGTGATCAGGCGGTCGGCCAGGCGCACGTTGAGGCCGCTCACGGCCGCCTGGGTCGAGCCCGGGAACACGTACTTGGCCTCGATGGGGCGCTGGCCCTCGTTGCGGTAGGTCTGGGTCACCGTCACGTCGGCGATCACGCCCGAAATCTTCACCGAGACCTCGGTGCCCTTGAGCGGCAGCCGGTCGATCGAGGGATCGTCGCTCTTCACGAAGAAATAGGGGCTCTCGGTCTTCAGGCGCGGCGCGGCCGCTTCCTGCGCATGCACGGGATTCAGGCTCAGCGCGACGAAGCCCGCCATCGCGAGGCTCAGTGTCGCCAGCCAGAGCCAGCGGCCGGGTCGATGGGCTAGGGGGGTGTGCATGTCGGGTCCTCTTGTCGGTTGTCGGATGGCCCGCACTGTCGCCAGCCCGCGAGAAGGCAATGGGAAGGCTTCTTGAAGTCCGCCGCGTTGTGTGAAGTCCGCGTGAAGTCGCCGCGCCGCCCCGCTTCACACGGGCTTCGGATCGCGCGGCGAGCATCCGGTCCGTCGTCAACGAGGAGAGAAAAACATGCTGCAACTTCTGAAGGATTCGATGCTGGCCAAGGTGGGCGGGCTGCTGCTCCTGGTGCTGCTGCTGTGCATTCCGCTGGCCGAGATCGACCGCATCAACAACGAGCGCGGCGACAGCCAGCGCGAGGCCGCCGCCGAGCTGGCCGCCACCTACGCGGGCCCGCAGACCGTGGTCGGCCCGCTGCTGCTGGTGCCCTATGTCGAGCGCTGGATGGAGCCGCTGCGCGACGCGCAGGGCAAGGTGATCGGCCAGGAGGCGCGCAGCAAGGAGATGGCGCACGTGGTCTTCCCCGACAAGCTGCACATCGAGGGCTCGATGACGCCGCAGCAGCGCTACCGCGGCATCTTCAAGATCCCGTTCTACACGCTCGACGCCACCCTGTCGGGCGGCTTCGCGGCCTTCGACCCCGAGGCGGTCGCGCACAGCGAGCCCGATTCGAAGATCGAATTCAAGACGCCGCTCGTGGCCTTCAACGTGAGCGATCTGCGCGGCCTCGACGGTTCGCCCGCGCTGACGGTGAACGGCGCCGAACTGCGGCTGCGCCAGCGCGTGCCCGGCCTGCCCGACGATTCCTGGTTCGCCAACGGCATCCACGCGCCGCTCGGTGCCGCGGCGCTGGCCGCCTGGCAGACGCGCGCACCCTTGCCCTTCGAGATGAAGCTGTCGCTGGTCGGCCAGGACACCCTGTCGATGGTGCCGATCGCCGAGGAAACCAGCGCGCACCTGAAGTCGCCCTGGGCCCATCCGAGCTTCGGCGGCCGCTTCCTCGCGGCCCAGCGCGAGGTCACGCCGCAGGGCTTCGATGCGCACTGGCGCGTGTCCTCGCTCGTGAGCTCGGCGCGCGAACAGGTGCGCGCCGACCTCGCGGGCCGCGGCGACGTGGCGGCGGCCTCGGCCAACGGCAACGTGCGCGCCGGCCCGCAGCCCTTCAACCCGCAGAGCTTCGACGTCTCGCTCGCGCAGCCGATCAATGTCTATTCGATGAGCACCCGCGCGGGCAAGTACGGCGCGCTCTTCATCGGCCTGGTGCTGATGGCCGCCTTCATGTTCGAGCTGTTCCGCAAGCTGCGGCTGCACCCGGTGCAGTACGGCCTGGTGGGCCTGTCGATCGCGATCTTCTTCCTGCTGCTGCTGGCGTTGTCGGAGAAGCTGGCCTTCTGGCTCGCCTATGCAGGCGCGGCCGGCGCGAGCGTGCTGCTGCTGGGCATCTACTTCGCCGCCGTGCTCGGCAGCTGGAAGCGCGGCGCCGGTTTCGCGGCCTTCGTCGCGGTGCTGTACGGTGCGCTCTACGGACTGCTGGCCTCCGAGAGCAATGCGCTGCTGCTCGGTGCGCTGCTGATCTTCGGCATGCTCTCGGCGCTGATGCTGATGACGCGCAAGGTCGACTGGTATGCGCTGTCGCGCCGGCCCGAGGCCGCACCGGCGGCCCTCGTCGATCCCACATGAAAGCGCTGCGCGTCGCGCTCGGTGCCCTGGGCTGGCTGGCACTCGCCTTCCTCTGCTTCTGGGCCTGGCACCTGAAGGATCCGCACCTGCGCTTCATGCGTGCCTGGGAAGTACCGCTGCTGCTCGCGCTCGCGGGCAGCGGCGTGGCGATCGTCTGGCGCTTCGCGCGCCGTTCGCTGCGCCCGATGCTGCTCGGGCTGCTGTGCGCGGTGATGCTCTGCAGCGGAGCCGACGAGCTCTCGAGCCGCCAGCGCCGCGCGGAAGTGCTCGCCGCATCGGACGCGCAGGCACGCAGGCTCGGCGCGCACTTCATCGTCGGCTACGAGAACGCCGAGATGCCGATGCTGCGCGAGCTCGCGCGCCACGGCACGATCGGCGGCATCTTCGTGACCGGCCGCAACGTCAAGGGCCGCAGCGCGACGCAGCTGCGCGAGGAGATCTCGAGCCTTCAAGACTTGCGCACGGAAGCCGGCCTGCCACCGCTGATCGTCGCGACCGACCAGGAAGGCGGCGCCGTGTCGCGGCTCTCGCCGCTGATCGAACGCCAGCCTTCGCTCGCCACCCTGATCGATGCCGACGTGCCCGAGAACGAACTCGCGCAGCGCGCCCGTGCCTATGGCGAGCAGCAGGGCAGGGCGCTCGCCGCGCTGGGCATCACGCTCAACTTCAGCCCCGTGGTCGACCTGCGCACCGGCCGCGCGCCGGGCCGCTGGGACCTGCACACCCGCATCGACGAACGCGCGATCTCGGCCGACCCGGCCCTCGTCGCCGAGGTGGCGCGGGCCTACGAGCAGGGCCTCGAAGCGGCCGGCGTGCAAGGCACGCTCAAGCACTTTCCGGGACTGGCCGGCGTGGCCGAGGACACGCACCACGAAGCCGGCTTCCTGCACACACCCACGGCCCGACTTGCAACACATGACTGGAAACCGTTTCAAGAGGTGTCGGCTTCGACACAAGCGGCTGTCATGCTCGCCCATGTGACCGTTCCAGAACTCGACCCCGACCATCCGGCATCGTTCTCGCGCAAAATCGTGCAGTCCGTGATTCGCGGCGCGTGGGGGCACGACGGCCTGCTCATCACCGACGATCTCACGATGGGTGCAGCCTACGACCGGGGCCTGTGCAACGCCACGGTGCGTGCGCTGAATGCCGGCGTGGACCTGCTGCTGGTCGCCTACGACCACGACAAGTACTTCGACGCGATGCACTGCGCGCGGCAGGCCGAACGCCGCGGCGCCATCGACGCCGCCATGCTGGCCGCGAGCGCATCGCGGCTGGCCCGGAACCCGCGCCTGCGCGGACTCTCTCAATAGCAGGACCTCCCTCATGTTCAATCCCTTCAAGCCCCGCTCACCCGACGCCCCCGAACCACCGCGCTGGCAGCGCATCGCCGTCTGGAGCGCCATCGTCGCCGGCTCGGGCGTGCTGGTGCTCGCGGTCGCGGGCGCCGTCGCCATCGCCCTGATCTCGCCGCGCCTGCCCGACAGCTCCGAACTCGCCGACTACCGGCCCAAGCAACCGCTGCGCGTGTTTTCGTCCGACGGCGAGCTGCTCGGCGAATTCGGCGAGGAGCGCCGCAACCTCACGCCCTTCGCGGCGATCCCCAAGGTCATGAAGGACGCGGTGCTCGCCGTCGAGGACGCGCGCTTCTACGACCACGGCGGCGTCGACTACAAGGGCTTCCTGCGCGCGGCGGTGGCCAGCCTCAAGGGCGGACGCAAGCAGGGCGCCTCCACCATCACGATGCAGGTGGCGCGCAACGTCTACCTGAGCTCCGAGCGCACGCTGAGCCGCAAGGCCTACGAGATCCTGCTGTCGCTGCGGCTCGAGCAGCAGCTCAGCAAGGACCAGATCCTCGAGATCTACATGAACCAGATCTACCTCGGCAACCGTGCCTACGGTTTCGCCGCGGCATCGGATGCCTACTTCGGCAAGCCGCTGGCCAACATCACGATCGCCGAGGCCGCGATGCTCGCGGGCCTGCCCAAGGCACCGGGCACCAACAACCCGGTGGCCAATCCGCGCCGCGCCCGCGCGCGCCAGCTCTACGTGATCGACCGCATGCAGGAGACCGGCTTCATCACCGCCGAGCAGGCGGCCGAGGCCAAGAAGGAGGAACTCCACCTGCGCGATGCCGCCGACCCGAACCGGCTGCACGCCGAGTTCGTGGCCGAGACGGTGCGCCAGATGATGCATTCGCAGTACGGCGACAGCATCTACACCAGTGGCATGAAGGTCTACACCTCGCTGGTGGCGGCCGACCAGTCGGCGGCCTACCGCTCGCTGCGTCGCGGCATCATGGACTACGAGCGTCGCCAGCCCTACCGCGGTCCCGAGAAGTTCGTCGATCTGCCCGACGATCCGAAGGAGGTCGACGAAGCGGTCGACGACGCGCTGGCCGAGCATCCCGACAACGGCGACGTGATCGCGGCCGTGGTGCTCGATGCCTCGCCCAAGCAGGTCAGCGCAGTGCGCGCGAACGGTGAGGCGATCGAGATCACCGGCGAAGGCCTGCGGCCCGCGCAGTCGGGCCTGGCGGCCAAGGCGCAGCCCAACATCAAGATCCGCCGCGGCGCGGTGATCCGCGTGGCGCGCACGGCCAAGAACAGCTGGGAGATCACGCAGCTGCCCGAGGTCGAGGGCGCCTTCATCGGCATGGACCCGCGCACCGGCGCGATCAAGGCGCTGGTCGGCGGCTTCGACTACAGCAAGAACAAGTTCAATCACGTGACGCAGGCCTGGCGCCAGCCCGGCTCGAGCTTCAAGCCCTTCATCTACTCGGCCGCGCTCGAGAAGGGCTTCACGCCCGCCACCGTGGTGAACGACGCGCCGCTGTACTTCGAGCCCGGCGCCAACGGCGGCCAGCCCTGGGAACCGAAGAACTTCGACGGCGGCTTCGAAGGCCCGATGCCGCTGCGCACCGCGCTGATGAAATCGAAGAACCTGGTGACGATCCGCGTGCTGCAGTCGATCGGCACCGACTACGCGCAGGACTGGATCACGCGCTTCGGCTTCGACAAGGACAAGCATCCGGCCAACCTGCCGATGGCGCTCGGCGCGGGCTCGGTCACGCCGCTGCAGATGGCCGCCGGCTATTCGGTGTTCGCCAACGGCGGCTACCGCGTCAATCCCTACCTCGTGACGCGCGTGACCGATGCCAAGGACAAGGTCCTGATGGAAACCGAGCCGCCGGCGCTCGACGAAAGCAACCGCGCGATCCCCGCGCGCAACGCCTACCTGATGGACTCGCTGCTGCAGAGCGTGGTGCGCAACGGCACCGGCTTCAAGGCCTACCAGGCGCTCAAGCGCGACGACCTGTTCGGCAAGACCGGCACCACCAACGATTCCTTCGACACCTGGTTCGCGGGCTTCCAGCCCACCATGGTCGGCGTGACCTGGATCGGCTACGACACGCCGCGCCAGCTCGGCGTGCGCGGCGAGACCGGCGGCAGCCTGAGCCTGCCGATCTGGACCGGCTACATGCAGACCGCGCTGCGCGGCGTGCCGGTGGCGCAGCTGCCCGAGCCGCCGGGTCTGGTGCACGTGGACGGCGAACTCTACTTCGACGACTACGCGCCGGGCCGCGGCGTCGCGAGCCTGGGCCTCGAGCCCGAGGTGGCGCCGCAGCCGGTCGAGGTGCTGACCGGCGTGCCGATCGGCGCGCCGCCGCAGCCCGAGGAGCGCAACCGCATCCTGGACTTCTTCCGCTAGGACGGCGGGCGACAAGGGCCGCGCCGGGGTCTCTACACTCGGCGCACTCCCTTCCTTCCCGTTCGCCCGTTCCCAAGTCCATGGAAATCCTCACCCTGGTGGCACTGATCGCCATCGGCGCCTACTTCCTCAAGTCCCACGACCAGCGCCGGCGCATCGCGCTGCTGGCGCACCACCTGGGCAACTACCAGATCGAGAAGCTGATGGAGAACCTCACCGAGGGCTACCTGCGCTGCCTCGGCGAGGACGATCCCGAGCGGCGCCAGCAGATCTGGGGCGTGCTCGACGCGACCGAGGCACGGCTCGCGGCCCAGTTCTCCAATTTCGCCGCCGAGTTCGCGCGCGTCGATGCCGCGCAGGCGCGCGTGAGCACCTCGCCGCTGGCGACCCTGCCCTATGCGCACCTGCTGTTTCCGCGCGAGACCTTCGACCTGCGCGCGGCCTTCGCGATCCATGCGCGCGGCATCAACGAGGTGATGCACAACCGCGCCGGCCGCAGTCCCAAGGACAAGGCCTACATGCTCTCGGCCGAACTGTTCCTGATGCAGCACACCTGCCACTGGTTCTGCAAGTCGAAGATGGTGGCCTCGGCGCGCATGCTGGCGCGCCACAAGACCCCGTACGAACAGCTGATCGCCTCGGTCAGCGAAGGCACGCGCCGCGACTACCTCGCGCTGATCGGGCGCCAGTAGCTCAGGCCGGCAGCAGCGGCAGCGTGAGCGTGGCCACCGCACCGCCGCGCGTCGCGTTGCCGAGCTCGATGCGGCCGTGGTGCAGCGCGGCGATCTCCTTGACGAAGGCCAGGCCCAGCCCGGTGCTCTTCTTCTGGCTGTGCGGCCGCGCCAGCGAATAGAACTTCTGGAAGACCTTCTCCTGCGCGTAGTCGGGAATGCCCGGCCCGCGGTCGCGCACGCTCACGCGCGCGAGCCGCGAGGTGGTTTCCAGGTTGATCAGCACCTCGCTGCCGGTGGGCGAGAAATCGATGGCGTTGTCCAGCAGGTTGCTGATCGCGCGGCGCAGCAGGAAAGGATCGCCCTCGACCGAAGCGTTCGCGCCCGTGCCTTCGCGCACGTTCACCTGCACCCGGATGTTGCGCTGGGCCGCCGCGCTCTGCGCGCCGGTCGCGATGTCCTCGATCAGCGGCGCCAGCGCCACCGGCTGGGTGCGCTCGAGCGCGCGCCGGGTCTCGAGCGCGGTCAGCTCCATCATGCGGTCGACGATCTCCTGGATGCGCTGGGTCTCGCGCGCGATGTTGGCGAGGAAGCGCTCGCGCTCCTCGTGCGGCATCGAGGGTTCCTGCAGCAGCTCGGCCGCGCCGCGGATCGCCGACAGCGGGCTCTTCACCTCGTGGGTGAAGGTCTGCACGTAGTCGGCGACGTAGTTGCGGCCGGTCAGCGTGTCGCGCATCTCGCTGAAGCCGCTGCGCACCGCGTCGACCGCGCGCCGCGCCATGCGCCGCAGGCTCAGGCTGCGTTGCGCGCGCACCCAGCCCCAGTAGTCGCGGATCAGCCCGAAGGGCCGCACCAGCCAGACCGAGACGATCACCGCGAGCAGCAGCAGCGCCAGCGCCGAACCCACGCCGACCCAGATCGTGCGCGCCCGCGCATCCTCCACGAACTGGCCGAAGCTCTGCACCGGCTTGCCCACGCTGACCATGCCGACGATCTCGTTGTTCCAGCGGATCGGCGCCCCCACGTACATCACCGAAGTGCGCGGATCCACGTCGACGTCGCGCGAGGTGCGCGCGCCGTAGAGCCCGGCCAGCGTACGGCTCACGTCGCTCCATTTCGAATAGTCGGCACCCAGGTGCCGGCCGAGCGAATCGAACATCACGCGCCCGCCGCGGTCGGTCACGTAGACGCGCAACTCGACCCGGTTCTTGTGCAGGTTGTAGATCTGAGCCGAGAACTCGCGCGCATAGAGCGTGCGGAACAGCGGCTCGAGCCGCGCCGTGTTGATGGCGCCCGCGATCACGTCTTGCTCGACCAGGCTGGCCACCAGTTGCGAGGTCTCGACCAGCGATTCCTCGGCTGACTCGCGGTAGCGCGGATCGATGTCGGAGACGACGCGGTACAGCAGGAAGGCGATGCCGGCCGTGTAGATCAGCAGGATGCCGATGAAGATGCGCGTGCGCCGGGTCACGAGATCCTGGCGGGCAGTTCTTCGTTGAGGGCGTAGCCGGTGCCGCGCAGGGTGCGGATCGGCTCGACCTCGGGCGCGATCGCCTTGAGCTTGGCGCGCAGGGTCTTGATGTGGGCATCGACGGTGCGGTCGAAGCTCTCGCTGGCATCGTCCCAGACCCGCTCGAGCAGCTCGTCGCGCGTGAACACGCGTCCCGGGCGCTGCACCAGCAGGCGCAGCAGGCCGTATTCGTAGCGCGAGAGTTCGAGCAGGCGGCCGTAGTAGCGGATCTGCATGCGCTCCTGGTCGAGCACGAAGGGCAATGGTGGCGCTGCGGGCGGTTGAGCGGGCGCAGGCGACGTCTGGGAGGCGAGCGCATGGGGGACCCCCTGCCCGCCGCCCGCGGGCGCTCCTGTGCCTCCTGGCGAGCCTCCACGCGCACTGCGCCGCAGGATGGTTCGCACGCGCGCCACCAGTTCGCGTGGCGAGAACGGCTTGGCGACGTAGTCGTCGGCGCCGAGCTCCAGCCCCACCACGCGGTCGATCTCGTCGCTGCGCGCCGTGAGGAACAGCATCGGCACCTCCGGTCCGCCCATGGCCTGGTTCAGCGCGCGCAGCCGCTTGAACAGCTCGAAGCCGTTCATGTCGGGCAATCCCACATCCAGTATCGCGAGCGCCGGCGCTTCCTGCGCGAACTGGGCCAGCGCGTCTTCCGCGGTGGCGCACCAGATCGGCGTGAAGCCGTCGCTCTTGAGCACGTACTGGAGGGTGTCGGCGATGCCCGATTCGTCCTCGGCGATCAGGATCCGCGGTTTGAAGCTCATCCGGCGATGGTAGCGAGCGCCACGGGGCGGACGCCAGCCACGTCGACGGCGTTGCAACGAGGCGCGGCCTTCGGACTTTTTTTCGGGCGCGACCTTTGGTCTCTCTCTATTTCTTATTCTTCTTATTCAAATTAGTAGTAGTAGATAAGAGTCCGCCCCTTCTGTGGACAGGCCGATTTTTTCGTTATGTGACAAGCACTTGTCATACAGCGGTCACTGTGCGCAGCCGTGCTTCCGTGCTGTCGCGGCCAAAGGGACAACCTGGCGCATCCGTCCGGCGCTGTGGATAACCACCTGCTTGTGCCAGAACTCTCCCCAGAGTTGTCCTTTGACAGCCCTCCGGAAATCTGCGAAAGGCGTTTTTCGGGTGAGGAAATTCATTGCCCAATTTTTAAGCGGTCTGTAGATTCCCCATAAAAATCAATAACTTGCCGCGCCCCTACAAAGTAGTTCTGTGGTTATCCACAGAGTTGCACCCGCTTTGTGGGGAGAACGCGCGGCGGAACCTTCCCCCGGTCATCCGACCGAACTTCGTCCTTCACCTTGTGGAAATTCCAGCCGTGACACCTTCCGAAACCCAGGCCATCGTGACCCTCAGCCTGCTGGCCGCCTTCGTCGACGGCGAAAAGCACGAACGCGAGCGCGCCGAGATCAAGCGCATCGCCGAAGGGCTGTCGCAAACCGACGGCCTGAACCTGCCGACGCTCTACCAGGACGTGCTGATGAAGCGCGTCTCGCTGCCGTCGGTGGCGGCGCAGCTGCAGAGCACCGAGGCGAAGCAGCTCGCCTACGAGATGGCGGTGTGCGTGTGCGATGCCGACGGCGCGCAGTCGCAGGCCGAGCGGATGTTCCTGGCCGACGTGCGCACCTCGCTCGGGCTCGATGCCTCGGCGGCGCAGTTCTCGAACCAGGCCGAGGAGATCGCGGCGGCCGGGGCGGTGGCCGGTGCCTCCGCGGGAGCCGTGGTGGCCGCGGCGCCGGTACCGGCCGTCGCGGCGGGCGCGTCGCCGCTCACGCCCGACAGCGCCGAGCTCGACAAGTCGATCCTCAATGCCGCCATCCTCAACGGCGCGCTCGAGCTGCTGCCCGAGACGCTGTCGACCATGGCGATCATTCCGCTGCAGATGAAGCTGGTCTACCGCATCGGCAAGGCGCACGGCTACGAGCTCGACAGCGGCCACGTCAAGGATTTCATCGCCACCGTGGGCGTGGGCCTGACCTCGCAGTACCTCGAGCAGGCCGGGCGCAAGCTGCTGGGCGGGCTGCTCGGCAAGGTGGGCGGCGGCCTGCTGCGCGGCGTCGGCAAGCAGGCCGTGAGTTCGGGCATGAGCTTCGCGACCACCTATGCGCTGGGCCATGTCGCCAAGCGCTACTACGCGGGCGGCCGCACGCTGTCGACGCAGATGCTCAAGGATGCCTTCTCGGGCGTGGTGCAGGAAGGCCAGGGCCTGCAGTCGCGCTACCTGCCGGCGATCCAGGAGAAGGCCCGCACGCTCGATGCGGGCAAGGTGCTGTCGCTGGTCCGGGGCGCCTGAACCGTCAGGCGGTCTTCGACAGGTCGTCGAGGATCGGACACTCGGGCCGCGCATCCCCGTGGCAGCAGTGCACCAGGTGGGCCAGGGTGCTGCGCATCGATTGCATGTCGGCGATGCGCTGCTCCAGTTCCTCGAGGTGCTTCTGCGCGATGCGCTTCACGCTCGAACTCGTGCGCCGGCGGTCGTGCCACAGGCCCACGAGCTCGGCGATCTCCTCCATCGAGAAGCCGAGGTCGCGCGAGCGCTTGATGAAGCGCAGCGTGTGGATGTCGGCATCGCCGTACTGGCGGTAGCCGCTGTCGGTGCGCGCCACCGCGCTCAGCAGGCCCAGGCCCTCGTAGTGGCGCACCATGCGCGCGGACACGCCCGACAGCCGGGCGGCCTCGCCGATCGCCACGGGGCCGTGCGTGACCGGCACCTTCACTGCACCCGGTAGCCGGCGTTCTCGATCGCCGCCACCAGGTCCTGGCGCGGCTGCTGGCTCAGCACGTCCACATGGCCGGTCTCGAGATCGACCGTGACCTGGGCCTCGGGGTCGACCGTCTGCACCGCGTTCTGCACGGCGTTCACGCAATGTCCGCAGCTCATGCCCGCGACCTGGAATTTCTGGCTCATCGTTTCTGCTCCTTCGTGGATGACAAGGTGGGCGTTGGCCCGTTCGGAAACCGAAGTCTGAACCTTGCCACGATGTCAATGTCCAGTCCAGGGACTCTTCCTGCCGCGCTTGACCTTGCCATGGTGTGAAGCTTTAGCCTTCGCAGCATGGAAAACGTACAAGCACGGCCTCTGCCGAATCTCACGCTCGACCTCTCGGTCGGCGGCATGACCTGCGCGTCCTGCGTGATGCGCGTGGAGCGCGCGCTCAAGGGCGTGCCCGGCGTCCAGGACGTCAGCGTGAACCTCGCGACCGAATCGGCGCGCGTGGTGGCGCAGGCGCAGGGCGGCGAGGACATCGATGCGAGGCTGCGCCGCGCGGTGCGCTCCGCCGGCTACGAGCCGCGCGCCGCGGCCGATGCGCAGGAGGAAGCCGCGGCGCTGTCGCCCTGGCACGGCTTCGGCCCGGTGGCGGTCGGCCTCGCGCTGTCGGCGCCGCTGATGCTGCCGATGGTCGGCGAGTTCTTCGGCCGCGACTGGATGCTCGATCCCTGGCTGCAACTGCTGCTCGCGACGCCGGTGCAGTTCTGGCTCGGCGCGCGCTTCTACCGCGCGGGCTGGCATGCGGCGCGTGCGCTCACCGGCAACATGGACCTGCTGGTCGCGCTCGGCACCAGCGCGGCCTACGGACTCTCGCTGTGGCTTTGGTGGCGTTCGGCCACCGGCGAGCACGCGGGCCATGGGATGGTGCCGCACCTGTACTTCGAGGCCTCGTCGGTGGTCATCACGCTGGTGCTGCTGGGCAAGTGGCTCGAGGCGCGCGCCAAGCGCCAGGCGACCTCGGCGATCCGTGCGCTGCAGCAGTTGCGGCCCGAGGTGGCGCACCTGGTCGGCCCGCGCGGCGAGAGCGACGTGCCGCTGGCCGAGGTGATGGTGGGCGACCGCCTCGCGGTGCGTCCCGGCGAACGCGTGCCGGCCGATGCGCGCGTGGTCGAGGGCGAATCGGAGGTCAACGAGTCGATGCTGACCGGCGAGCCGCTGCCCGTGCCCAAGGGACCGGGCGACCCGCTGACCGGCGGTGCCGTCAATGGCGACGGCCGGCTGGTGGTCGAGGTGCGCGCGGTCGGTGCCGAGAGCGTGCTCGCGCGCATCATCCGGCTGGTCGAGGATGCGCAGGCCGCGAAGGCACCCATCCAGCGGCTGGTCGACAAGGTGGCGGCCATCTTCGTGCCGGTGGTGCTGGTGATCGCGCTGCTCACCTTCGGCGGCTGGATGCTGCTCGGCGGCGCCGACATCGAGACCGCGCTGATCCACGCGGTGGCCGTGCTGGTCATCGCCTGTCCCTGCGCGCTGGGCCTGGCCACGCCGGTGGCGGTGATGGCGGGCACGGGCGTGGCGGCGCGGCGCGGCATTCTCATCAAGGACGCGCGTTCGCTCGAACTCGCGCATCGCGTCGACACCGTGGCCTTCGACAAGACCGGCACGCTGACGCTGGGCCGGCCGGTGCTGACCGCGCTCGTGCCGCTGGCCGATGGCGGCGAGGCCGACCGGTTGCTGGCCGTGGCCGCGAGCCTGCAGAGCGGCAGCGAACATCCGCTGGCGCGCGCCGTGCTCGTGGCCGCCGCCGACAAAAAGCTGGCGGTGCCGGCGCTGCGTTCGATGCAGGCCATGCCCGGCCGCGGCGTGCGCGGAGAGGTCGAGGGCGAATTCGCCGGTGCCTGGGCCCTCGCGAGCCTGCGCTGGTGCCGCGAGCTCGATGCCGAGGTCGACGCGGCCGAGGTCGACCGGCTGCAGGCGCAGGGCGCCACGGTGTCGGCGCTGCTGCGCTTCGATGCCGCCGGCGCGGCCGAGGCACTGGCCCTGCTGGCCTTTGCCGACGAGCCCAAGCCGCAGGCCGCCGAGACCGTCGCCGCGCTGCGCGCGCGCGGCCTGCGCGTGGTGATGATCTCGGGCGACAACCTGCGCGCCGCGCGCGCCATGGCGGCGCGGCTGGGCATCGCGGCCGAGGACGTGCGCGCCGAGGTGCTGCCGGCCGACAAGGCGCAGCAGGTGAGCGCGCTGCGCCGCGATGGCCACGTGGTCGCGATGGTGGGCGATGGCGCCAACGACGCGCCGGCGCTCGCGGCCGCCGACGTGGGCATCGCGATGGCGCCGGCCGATGGCGGCACCGACGTGGCGATGGAGGCCGCGGGCATCACGCTGATGCGCGGCGATCTCGCGCTGGTGGCGCAGGCGCTCGACCTCTCGGGGCGCACCGTGGCCAAGATCCGGCAGAACCTGTTCTGGGCCTTCGCCTACAACGTGGCGGGGATTCCGTTGGCGGCCTTCGGGCTGCTGAGCCCGGTGGTGGCCGGGGCGGCGATGGCGCTGTCGAGCGTGAGCGTGATGGCCAATGCCTTGCTGCTGCGGCGCTGGAAGGGGTCCTGAGACCCTGTCAGTCGAGCAGCAGCGCCATCAGGTGATCGTCGATGTAGTCGGCCTCGCCGGCGCGCTTGTAGAACTTGCGCAACGTGCCCTCGCGCACGAAGCCCAGCTTCTCGTAGAAGCGCAGCGCGGGCGCGTTGTCGCTCTCGGCATAGAGCTCGATGCGCTTGACGCCGGCCGTGCGCAGTTGCTCGATGGCATCGCTCACCATGGCCAGCGCCACGCCGCGGCCATGGAAGGCCGGGTCCACCGCGAGCGTGCCAAGGCAGGCGACGTGCGCCACGCGGCCCGGGTAGCGCGTGGCGCGGTAGAAGCCGGCCATGCGGCCCTCGACCTCCCAGATGTGGAAGCAGCCGCTGCGCACCAGCTCCTCGTGGATCGGCCGGAAGTCGGCGAGCGGCATCGGGTCGTAGCCGAGGAAGCGCACCACCTTCTCGTGCATGTAGAGCGCATGGACGGCGGCGAGGTCGTGGGAAGTGGCAAGTCGGCGCACGGCGGCTCCATGTTCGGGGTCGGTCTGGGGCCCGCAGGATAGCAATCCCGCGTGGCCGCTCAACCCGCCGTGAACAGGAGGGCGCCGGCCAGCGCCAGCAGCAGCACCTGCGCGGGCCAGGCCCAGCGCAATCGCAGCCGCGCATCGAGCACCGCGCCCACGGCCCAGAAACCCGCGATCGTCAGCGCCAGCAGTTCGAGCCCGGTGCGAAAAGCCATCTCGTCCGCGCGCCAGAGAAAGGCCAGCGTCATGCCGACCCAGCCCGCGAAATGCAGCGTGGCCGCGAGCGCGAGCGCACGGCCGACCGGTGGATCGTCGAGGGCGGCGGCCGCCTCGAGCGAGAAGTCGGGCTCGGGAAAGCGCGCCGCCACGTCGGCCGGCCGCCAGCCCGGCGATCGCCAGAACACGCCGAGCTTGTCGCGCCAGCGCCGCGTGTGCCAGGCATCGCGCGCGAGCGGTGCATAGGGGCCGAGCACCGCGCGCAGCGGATCGAAGCCCGCGAGCGGCTTGCGCGTGCCGTAGACGCAGCGTTCGCTCTCCTCGGCGAAGGTGCCGAACAGGCGGTCCCACACCACCAGCATGCCGCCGTAGTTGCGGTCGAGGTAGCCGTCGTTGACGGCGTGGTGCACGCGATGGTTCGAGGGCGAGGAGAACACGCGGTCGAACCAGCCGAGCTTGCCGACGTGCTCGGTGTGGATCCAGAACTGGTAGACCAGCACGATCAGCCCCGCGAGCCCGAACTGCTCGGGCGGCACGCCCACCACGGCCATCGGCAGGTAGAAGGCCCAGCCGAGGAAGGCGACCATGCTCTCCTGCCGCAGCGCGGTCGAGAAATTGAAGCGCCGGCTCTGGTGGTGCACCGCGTGCGCGGCCCAGAACAGCGCCGACTCGTGGCCCGCGCGATGCAGCCAGTAGTCGCAGAAGTCGAACAGCAGCACCGCGGCGATCCAGCCGAGCGCGCTGTTCCAGAAGCCCGCGTCGGTGCACAGCGCGACATGCGGATAGACGAGCGCGTAGAGGCCGATCTGGAACAGCTGCGTGCAAACCGCGAGCGCCTGGCTCAAGAGACCCTGGCTCAGGCTCGCGACGGTGTCGGCGAAGCGGTAGGTGTTGCGCTGCTTGAGCCAGCCCCAGGCGAATTCGCAGGCCATCAGCAGCACGAACACCGGCACGACGAGAACCACCAGCCGATGCACTGCCTGCCTTGAGCCTTCCTGCGCGCGAAAAAACTTCAGCGAAGTCTCAGCGGGATGGGGCGTCGATGCGTCCAGCGACCAGCACGGCGTTGGTGCCGCCGAAGGCGAAGGAATTCGACATCGCCCAGCGCATGCCGGGCACGGCGCGCGCCTCGCCGCGCACGAAGTCCAGCTCGAAGGCCGCGTCGGGCTCGCGCAGGTTGGCGATCGGCGGCACGGCCTCGTGCGCCAGTGCGCGCAAGGTCGCGACCAGTTCGATCGCGCCGCCGCCGCCGAGCACATGGCCGTGGATCGCCTTGGTGGCGCACACCGGCATCGCGCTGCCGAACACCTCGCGCACCGAGGCCGCCTCGGCCGCGTCGCCGGCCATGGTGGCGGTGCCGTGGGCGTTCACATGGCCGATCTGCGCGGCATCGATGCCCGCGTCGCGCAGTGCCGCGCGCATCGCGCGCACCTGGCCCGCGCTGTCGGGGTTCGTGATGTGCGTGCCATCGCAGTTGGTGGCATAGCCGGCGAGCACATAGGACGCGCCATCGCCCGTGTCGAGTGCGCCGCGCGAACGCGCATGCGCTTCCGATTCGAGCACCAGCGCCGCGGCGCCTTCGCCGAGCGCGAAGCCCGCGCGGTCGCCCGAGAAGGGACGGCATGCGGTCTCGGGCGCGCCGGCCGGCGGCGCGGCCATCACGCGCATCGCCTGCCAGCTCGCCATCACCCCGGGCGTGAGCATGGCGTCGTGGCCGCCGACGATGGCGACGTCGATCCAGCCGCCGCGAATGGCGCGCATCGCCTCGCCGATCGCCACCGCCGAGGAGGCGCAGGCGCAGGCATAGGCGATGGCCGCGCCGTGCGCGCCGAAGTGCAGTGCGAGCTCGGCCACCGCCGCATTGGGCATCACGGTGAGCACGGTGGTCGGCCGCATGCGGCGCTGCTCGGCATAGAGCGCCTGCGTGGTGTTGTCGAAGCTGCCCGCGCCCGCGAGGCCGCTGCCCCAAAAGATGCCCAGCCGTTCGGGGTCGACGCTGTCGCGTGCCAGTCCGGCCTGCGCCGCGGCATCCTGCGCGGCCGCGAGGGCCATCGCGGTGCCGCGGTCCAGCGGCAGGCGCGAGATGCTGCGCACGCCGTTCGAATCGAAGTCGCAGGCGGCCACGGGAATCTCGACGCTGTCCATGCCGGGGATCGCGAGCGTGTGCGAGCGCACGGCCGAGCGGCCATGGAACAGCGCATCGTCGAAGGCCTCGAGCGTGCGGCCGATCGGCGTGACGAAGCCGACGCCGCTGACGCGCACCGGCGGCGCCGCGATGCGCTGCGCCGAAGCAGCGATCACCGCGTGTTCGACACCGCTGCTCATGCGTGCGCCGCCTCAGGCGCGTTCGCGGTGTTCGCCATCGCGGCAGCGCTCTCCGCATCGATCACTTCGCACAGGCGCTGCAGCGTGATGCCCGCTTCTCGCGGATCGAGACGGTCCTCGGGAATGCGCAGGTGGAAGGCATCCTCGACCGCGAAGACGAACTCCATCAGCGCGAGCGAGTCGAGGCCCAGGTCGGCGAGCGCGGTCTGCGGCGAGACCAGGCTGGCCTCGACGCGGAAGTCGTTCTCGAGGATGCGCGCGATGCTGTTGAAGGTGGGCGAGGTGGACATGGGGCTGGTTCCTTTCAGGCGAAGCGTGGTGCACGATCGTCGTGCGGGAGTGCCATCGGTCGGCGCGGCAGTTGCGGGGAAGGCGAGCGTCGCGACACCGCCTTGCACGGTTCATTGTGGGGTGGGATCGAGGGCATCGCGATGGCGAACGCGTTCCTTTTCAGGAAGCCTTCAGAGAGAAGGACGGGGCATCGGCGCCCGTGCCGTGCGCGACCTCGTCGGCGAAGGCGACGGTCTCGCGCACCACCTGCTGGCGGTCGTTGTCGATGGTGATCATGTGGTAGCTGTTGCTCACCACCACGCTGCGGAACGACCGGCAGCGCAGGCCGCGCGCGAGGATCTCGAGGTTGGCGACGCTGGCCACCTCGTCCTGCTGCGCATGCAGCGCGAGCACGCGGTCGCACTGCACGCGATGCAGGTTGGCGCGCACGTGGCGGATCAGCCGATGGTGTTCGCGCAGGTGGCTCACGCCGATCACCGAGCTGCCGGCGCGCGAGATCTTGCGGTGCCGCAATTCGCGCTCGATCCAGGCACGCACGCGTTCGTTCTTCACGCCGTAGGGCGGGCGTTCGCGGTACTGCCAGAAGCGGCCCAGCGGCGTGTAGTAGGCCAGCGGCAGCAGCATCTGCGTGCGCGGGATGGCCCAGCCGTCGAAGCGCAGCGTGGTCGACATCAGCACCAGCGCATCGACCGCGTCGCCGCAGCGGATGGCGGCGCCGAGCGCGAGCGACGAGCCCGCCGAGATGCCCACGAGCAGCACGCGCTCGTGCGTCTCGCGCAGGGCCGCGACCTGGGCCTCGATGCTGTCGAGCCACTGCTGGAAGGGCGCGGCCTGCTGCATCGGCGCGCTGGCGTCGAAGGAGTAGCCGGGGATCGACATCGGGTGCACCGTGTAGCCGCCGTCGCGCAGCGCGGACTGCACGGTCAGCAGTTCGTCAGGTGTGCTGCACAAACCATGCAGCAGCACGACCGCGGTGCGTTGCACGGCGGGGTGCACGAAGCTCAGCAGGCTGGAAGGTTCGCGTGCGCTCATGACGATGCGGCCCCGATGAAAAGGGCCCGTGCGGCGATGGGCTGTCGTATGCTCATGCCGTGTTTATCGCGTGTCGTACTGACCGCCTGCTGACCCTCCCGCGAGCAAGAATAGGCACCTCAACCCACTCGAAAATCATGCGAATCCTGCTAGTCGAAGACGATGCCGTGCTGCGCGACGTGATGCTTCGCAGCCTCGCGGACGCTGGTCACCGCGTCGATGTCTCCACCAACGTCGAGGACGCCGACCACCTGTGGCGCGTGCAGCCCTTCGATGCGGTGCTGCTCGATCTCAACCTGCCCGCCACCGCGAGCGCGACCAGCGGTCTCGCGAGCGGACTCACCGCGCTGCGACAGGCACGCGCGCGCGGCGACCGCACGCCGGTGCTCGTGCTCACCGCGCGCGGCCGCACCGAGGAACGCATCGCGGGCCTCGACGCGGGTGCTGACGACTACCTCGGCAAGCCCTTCGACCTGGCCGAGGTCGAGGCGCGCCTGCGCGCGCTGGTGCGCCGCGCGAAGGGCACGGAAGACATCGTGCTGCTGGGCCAGCTGAAGCTCGATCGCAAGGCGCGGCGCTTCTCCACCGCGAGCGGCCCGCTCGACCTGCCGGCGCGCGAGTTCGAGGTGCTGTGGGAACTGATGAGCCCGCCGGGCCGCACGGTGAGCAAGCGTGCGCTGTCCGACAAGCTCTCGAGCTTCGACGAATCGCTGGGCGACAACGCGCTCGAGGCCTTCATCTCGCGCCTGCGCAAGAAGCTGGTCGGCTCGGGCGCGGGCATCCGCACCCTGCGCGGCATCGGCTACCTGCTCGAAGCCGAAGTTTGAGCGCGCCGCGACCGTGAGCGACAGCGAAGCAGCGCCAGCGCGGATCACGCCCAGCCCGCCGCGCGCGGTGTCCACGCTCACGCGGCGCGTGCTGCGCAACGTGCTGGTGCCGCTTGCGCTGAGCTGGATGGTGGGCGCGGTGATCGCGCTGGTGATCGCGAACTACTTCTCCGAGCAGGCCTTCGATCGCGGCATGCTCGACGACGCCTATGCGCTGTCAGCCAACGTGCAGGCGGGCGAGCGCGGCATCGAGCTGCTGCTCACGCCGCGCGAGGTGGCCACGGTGCTGTTCGACCAGATCGACAAGGTCAACTTCTCGGTGCAGCGGCTCGACGGCACCCTGATCTCGGGCGCCGACGACCTGCAGGCGCCACTGCCCGTGGGCGGCGCGCGCTACCGCTTCTCGGACGTCACCTACCAGGGCAAGCCGATGCGCGCGGTGGTGCTCGAGCACGATGCCGAGCCCGGCGTCTCGATGCCCTACCGCGTGGTGATCGCGCAGACCACGCTGAGCCGCACGGCGCTCGTGCGGCAGCTGCTGGGCTATGCGCTCGCGCCACAGGTGCTGCTGCTGATGCTGCTCGCCGTGTGGCTCTGGCATGGCATCCGCCGCGATCTGCGGCCGCTCGGCGACCTGCAGCAGGCCCTCGACCGGCGCGACGTGCGCGACCTCTCGCCGGTGACGGTGGTGCGGACCTCGCGCGAGCTGCAGCACCTGGGCGAGGCGGTCAACGCGCTGTTCGAGCGGCTGGGCCACAGCGTGCGCGGGCAGCGCGAGTTCGTGGGCAACGTGGCGCACGAGCTGCGCACGCCGCTCGCGGGCATCCGCGCGCTGGCCGACTACGGGCTCGCGCAGCAGAAGCCCTCGGTATGGCGCGAGCAGCTCGAACAGGTGGCCAAGAGCCAGGAACGCGCGAGCCACCTGATCGACCAGCTGCTCGCGCTCGCATTGGCCGACGAGGCCAGCACCAGCCTCGAGACCGCGCCCGTGCGGCTCGATGCACTGGCCGAGCAGACGGTGCTGCGGCATCTCGCGCGCGCCGATGCGCGTGGCGTGGACCTGGGCGCGCGCGGCCTCGACGACAGCGTGACGGTGCAGGCCAACGAGGCGCTGGTGGAAGGCATCCTCGACAACCTGATCGACAACGCGTTGCGTTATGGCGGCCGCACCATCACGGTCGAGGTCAGCGGCGAGGTGCTCAGCGTGATCGACGACGGACCCGGCATTCCGCTCGATGCGCAGCGCCTGCTGATGCAGCGCTGGGCGCAGGGGCCCGCGGGGCAGAAGCTGGGGCAGGGCTCGGGCCTGGGCCTGTCGATCGTGGCGCGCTATGCGGAGCTGCTCGGGGCCGAGCTTCGGCTCGCGGCGGCCGAGCCGACGGGCCTGAAGGTCAGCGTGGACTTCACGCGCAAGGGCTAGCTTCGTAGAGCTCGAGCGGCAGTCCGTCGGGATCGGCGAAGAAGGTGAAGCGCCGGCCCGTGTACTCGTCGACGCGGATCGGCTCGACGGCAACGCCGTGCGCCTTGAGCGCCTCGGCCGCGGCACGCACGTCGGGCACCTCGAACGCCAGGTGGCGCAGCCCGCGCGCCTCGGGGCGCGAGACGCGCGGCGGCGGATCGGGAAAGGAGAACAGCTCGAGCTGCGAGCCGTCGGGCAGCGCGAGATCGAGCTTGTACGAGTTGCGCTCGGCGCGCAGGTGCTCGGCGACGATGCGCAGGCCCAGCACCTCGCTGTAGAAGCGCTTCGACACCGCGTAGTCGGAACAGATGATCGCGGCATGGTGGATGCGCGCGAGCCCGGGCGTGCCGCTCATCGCAAGGCCTTGCGCAGGAAGACGCGCGTGCGGTTCTCGAGCACCAGGCGCCGGTATTCGACATAGCCGATGCGCGCGTAGAGCGCGCGGTTCTCGCTCATCTTCTCGTTGGTGAACAGGTAGATCGAATCGAAGCCCTGGCGCAGCGCCTCGCGCTCGGCGAGCTCGAGCAGCGCGCGGCCCGCGCCGCTGCCCTGGTGCCTGGGCCGCACCGCGATCACGTCGACCAGGAAGCCTTCGTCGGTGATGTCGAGCACGATCGCGGCCGCGATCTCCGCGATCTCCGCGGCATCCGCGGCGACCCACACCTGTTGCAACTCGATGGCGCTTGCGTAGTCCTTGCTCATCGGCAGCGGCACGATCGGCAGGCGCGGCAGATAGACGCTGAAGGCGGCGATCGCGCAGTCGCGGATCGCTTCGGCATCGGCCGCTTCGGCACGACGCAGGGTCCAGCGCGGCGCTTCGCTCATTCGGCGATCTCCACCTCGGCCTCGATCTCCACCGGGATGTTGAACGGCAGCTCGGCCATGCCGACCGCGCTGCGCGCATGCGCGCCGACCTCGGGCCCGAAGAGCTCGAGCACGAGGTCGGAGAAGCCGTTGATGACCGAGGGCTGGCGGTCGAAGCCCGGGGCCGAGGCGACCATGCCGAACACGCGCGTCCAGGCCGTGATGCGGTCGAGGTCGCCGAGCGCGCGCTGCAGGCTGCCGAGCATCGCGAGCGCGGTGAGGCGCGCGGCCGCGTAGCCCTGTTCCACGTCGAGCTCGCGCCCGAGCTTGCCCAGCGGCGCGGCGATGCTGCCGTCGGCATTGAGCGGGCCGTGGCCCGAGACGAAGGCGCGCCGCCCGACGATGCGCACGAAGCGAAAGGGCAGCACCACGCCCGGTGGCGGCTGGACGGCGGGCGGAAGGACGAGGCCGCGCGCGGCCAGCTGGTTCTCGATCTGCGACATGGCGCAACGGTACCCGAAAGCACCGTGCGCCGGTCGCCGGCGGCCTCAGGCCAGCGCGGGGTAGTCGGTGTAGCCCTTGGCGCCGCCGCCGTACAGGGTGGCCTTGTCGAGCTCGTTGAGCGGCGCGTGCTCGCGCAGGCGGCGCACCAGGTCGGGGTTGGAGATGAAGGGCTTGCCGAAGGCCACGAGGTCGTCGCCTTCCTTCACGGCTTCTTCCGCGAGCGGGCGGTCGTAGCCGTTGTTGACCATCCAGGCGGCCTTGCCACCGGCCTCGCGGTAGGCGGCCTTGAGCGCCTCGTAGTCGAAGGGCCGGTCGGCGATCTCGCGCGGGCCGCCGGTAGCGCCTTCGATGATGTGGATGTAGGCCAGGTCGAGCTTCGCCAGTTCCTTCACCACGTAGGTGAACAGCGGCTGCGGGTTGCTGTCGTGCACGTCGTTGGCGGGCGTGACCGGCGACAGGCGGATGCCGGTGCGGCGCGCGCCGACGGCGTCGGCCACGGCGCGCGTGATCTCGAGCAGGAAGCGCGCGCGGTTCTCGATGCTGCCGCCGTAGTCGTCGCTGCGCTGGTTGCTGCCGTCCTTGAGGAACTGGTCGAGCAGGTAGCCGTTGGCGCCATGGATCTCGACGCCGTCGAAGCCCGCGGTCTCGACTGCATTGCGTGCGGCGGTGGCGAAGCCGTGGACGATGCCGGGGATCTCGCCGGCATCGAGCGCGCGCGGCTCGGAGGTTTCGGTGAAGGTGGGCACGCCGTCATGGATCAGCACGGTCTTGGTCTTGGCGGTGATGGCCGAGGGCGCCACCGGCTGGCCGTTGCCGGGCTGCAGGCTGGTGTGCGAGACGCGGCCCACGTGCCACAGCTGCACCACGATCTTGCCGCCCTGGGCGTGCACGGCGTCGGTCACCTTCTTCCAGCCGTCGAGCTGCTCGGTGCCGTAGAGGCCGGGCACGTCGGCGTAGCCCTGGCCCTGCTGGCTGATGGCGGTGGCCTCGGTGATCAGCAGGCCGGCGCTCGCGCGCTGCGCGTAGTAGGTGGGCGCGAGCGCGGTCGGGATGGCATTGGGCGAGCGGTTGCGCGTGAGCGGCGCCATCACGATGCGGTTGGCGAGCTTCAGGTCGCCGGCTTGGACGGGGTCGAAAAGGGTGGACATGGTGGGAGAAGGAAGGTGTGAACAGCGGAAGGAAGCGCAAGGGTAGGGGCGGGGCCTCAACCCTGCTGCCACGGGGTTGTAGTCTTGGTGCTAGGCGTTGCGGCGCTGCAAATGCAATCGGGTGGCATTGCACGGGCGGCCCGCCAGAAAGCGAACGGCCGGCGAGTTGCCGGCCGTTGAAGAGCGAAGCGCGGTGTTGCGCTCCGGCGGTGCGGAGTTACTTCAGCAGACCCTCTGCCTTCATCGCTTCCTGCACGGCGGGACGCTCGCTCACGCGCGCGCGCCAGGCCTGGAGGTTCGCGAAGCCCGCGAGGTCCACGCCGGTGGGCTTGGCCCAGTTGGTCACGGTGAACAGGTAGCCGTCGGCCACGCTGAACTGGTCGCCCATCAGGTACTGCTTGTTCGCGAGTTCGCCGTCGAGCCAGGTGAAGCGCGAAGTGAGCTTGTCGCGCGCGATGGTCTTGGCTTCCTCGGGCATGGCCGGGTTGAACAGCGGGCTGAAGCCCTTGTGGATCTCGGTGCCGATGAAGGTCAACCACTCCTGCAGGCGGTAGCGCTGCATGGTGCCGGCGGCGGGCGCGAGGTTCTTGGTCGGCACGAGGTCGGCGATGTACTGCAGGATCGCGGGGCCTTCGCGCAGGCGCGTGCCGTCGTCGAGCTCGAGCATCGGCACGTAACCCAGCGGGTTGATGCCGTAGTAGTCGGTGCCGTCCTGCAGCTTGTGGCTCTTGGTGCTGGCGAGCACCGGTTCGAAGGCGAGGCCGGCTTCGTGCATCGCGATGTGCGGCGAGAGCGAGCAGGCGCCCGGCGAGTAGTACAGCTTCATGCGAAAAACTCCAATCGATCGTTGAAATGGTTCTTTGGAACGCACCGGATGCTAGCGGGTTTGGGCTGCGCGGGTTTGTCCTACGGGTGCTTGGGCTCGCTGACTATCGGGGCGTCGAGTACCGCTTTCTATTCTTCGGGCACCGAGGGCTGCGACCCGCGGCAAAGGAGTCACTCGATGTTGAAGTACGCCATCATTTTCGCGGTCATCTCCCTGGTGGCCGGCCTGCTGGGTTTCGGCGGCGTCGCGGCCGGTGCCGCGGGCATTGCCAAGGTGCTGTTCGGCCTGTTCCTGATCCTGGCCGTGATCTTCATCGTGCTCGCCGCACTGGGCGTGGGCGCGGTGAAGAAGGCGCTCGACTGATGCACCGGCACCGGTCGGTGCGCTGGCCGCGCACCCGCTCGCTGGGCCAGTTGCTGCAGAGCCCCGCGCATTGCGTGCTGCGGGTGCTGCTGGTGACGCAGGCGCACTGGCAGCTGCCCGAGCACCGTTCGCGCCGAAGGCGCGCCTGAGCCAGGCGAAGAAGGGAAGGGGAGCCACATGCACATCTCGCACATCGAGGCGCAGCTGGACTACGAAGTCGGCGCGCCGGCCCATCTGCTGCTGAACATCGAGGCGGCGCGCGCGGGCGCGCAGGCGGTGATCCGCGAGACCCTCACGATCGAGCCGGCGGCCGAGGTGCAGGTGTTCTGCGACGAGGCCAGCGGCAACCGCTTCCTGCGCTTCGACGCGGCGCCGGGGCCGCTGAAGATCGCCTACACCGCGACCGTGCAGCGCACCCAGGTCGACGTGCCGCACGACCTGCCCGAAGTGCCGGTCAACGAAGTGCCCGACGAGGTGCTGCACTACATGATGCCGACGCGCTACTGCGAGTCGGACCTGATGGCGCGCTGCGCCTTCCAGCTCTTCGGCGACCTGCCGCCGGGCATCGGCCGCGTGCAGGCGATCGTGGACTGGATCCACGACAGCATCACCTACGAGTCGGGCAGCACCGACTCGACCACCACGGCGCGCGAGGTCTTCGTGCAGCGCGCCGGCGTGTGCCGCGACTTCGCGCACCTGGGCATCACCTTCTGCCGCGCGCTCAACATCCCGGCGCGGCTGGTGGTGGGCTACGTGGCCTTCGAGGAACCGCCGCAGGATTTCCATGCCGTATTCGAGGCCTGGCTCGGCGGGCGCTGGGTGCTGTTCGACGCCACGCGCATGGCGCCGGTCGACCGCCTCGTGCGCGTGGGCACGGGGCGCGACGCGAAGGACGTGGCTTTCTGCACCATCTTCGGCAGCGTGAGCATGCGCGACAAGCAGATCGTGGTGACCGAGCTGCAGGACCAGAGCGTGGCACCGCCCGTGGAACCGCCAGCCAGCGGGGCGCTCGTGGGCATCGAGAAGCCGGTGCCGGTGGTGGAGCTCGCCACCTCCGCTTGATTCCGTGGATGGTTTGCTATTAAAAACATAGCAAACTATCGAGTCCCATAGAGGCTTGGCGGACTTTTAGAGTTGCACGACCAGCTTGTCCCCACAGTGGGCGCGAGCAGGGAGGGCCGATTAAAATCATGGCCCTCCTTTGCGCCGCGCACGCGTCAGTGCGCCCCCTCTCATGCTTTATCCCGAAGAATTCGACGTGATCGTCGTCGGTGGCGGCCATGCCGGCACCGAAGCCGCGCTCGCTGCCGCCCGCATGGGCGCGAAGACGCTGCTGCTGTCCCACAACATCGAGACGCTGGGCCAGATGAGCTGCAACCCCTCGATCGGCGGCATCGGCAAGGGCCACCTGGTGAAAGAGGTCGACGCGCTCGGTGGCGCGATGGCGATCGCCACCGACGAGGCCGGCATCCAGTTCCGCATCCTCAACTCGAGCAAGGGCCCGGCCGTGCGCGCCACGCGTGCCCAGGCCGACCGCGTGCTCTACAAGGCGGCGATCCGCCGCCGCCTCGAGAACCAGCCGAACCTGAGCCTGTTCCAGCAGGCGGTCGACGACCTGATGGTCGAGGGCGACCGCGTGGTGGGCGCGGCCACGCAGGTCGGCATCGCCTTCCGCGCGCGCACCGTGGTGCTGACCGCGGGCACCTTCCTCGACGGCCGCATCCATGTCGGCCTCGACAACTACCAGGCCGGCCGCGCGGGCGATCCGCCGGCCGTGAGCCTGTCGGCGCGCCTCAAGGAACTCAAGCTGCCGCAGGGCCGGCTCAAGACCGGCACGCCGCCGCGGCTCGACGGCCGCAGCATCGACTTCTCGAAGTGCACCGAGCAGCCCGGCGACGGCATGCCCGGCGGGGCAGGGCCGATGCCGGTGTTCAGCTTCCTCGGCAAGGTCGAGATGCATCCGCAACAGATGCCCTGCTGGATCACGCATACCAACGCGCGCACGCACGAGATCATCCGCTCGGGCTTCGACCGCAGCCCGATGTTCACCGGCAAGATCGACGGCGTCGGTCCGCGCTACTGCCCGAGCGTCGAGGACAAGATCAACCGCTTCGCCGACAAGGACAGCCACCAGATCTTCCTCGAGCCCGAGGGCCTGACCACCAACGAGTACTACCCGAACGGCATCTCGACCAGCCTGCCTTTCGACATCCAGTACCAGCTGGTGCGCTCGATGCCCGGGCTGGAGAACGCCCACATCCTGCGTCCCGGCTACGCGATCGAGTACGACTACTTCGATCCGCGCGAACTCAAGAGCAGCTTCGAATCCCGCGCGATCCAGGGCCTGTTCTTCGCCGGGCAGATCAACGGCACCACGGGCTACGAAGAGGCGGCGGCCCAGGGCCTGTTCGCCGGTATCAATGCCGCGCTGCAATGCCGGGGCGAAGACGCCTGGCTGCCGCGCCGCGACGAGGCCTACCTCGGCGTGCTGGTCGACGACCTGATCACCAAGGGCGTGACCGAGCCCTACCGCATGTTCACGAGCCGTGCCGAGTTTCGGCTGCAGCTGCGCGAGGACAACGCCGACATGCGCTTGACCGAAGCAGGGCGCAAGCTGGGCCTGGTCGACGACGTGCGCTGGGATGCTTTCAGCCGCAAGCGCGACGCTGTTTCACGTGAAACAGAGCGGCTCAAGTCGATCTGGGTGAACCCGCGCAACCTGCCGGCGACCGAGTCGGTGCGGGTGCTCGGCAAGGCGATCGAACACGAGTACAACCTGGCCGACCTGCTGCGCCGGCCCGACGTGAACTACCAGACCCTGATGTCGCTGGACGGCGGGAAGTACGGCGCCGAAGCCCCGCTCAGCGAGACCGAGATCGAGCAGATCGAAATCTCGGCCAAGTATTCGGGCTACATCGAGCGCCAGAACGACGAGGTGGAGCGCGCCGCCCACTTCGAGAGCCTCAAGATGCCGGCCGATTTCGACTATGGCCAGGTCAAGGCCCTGAGTTTCGAGGTGCGGCAGAAGCTCGCGAAGCACAAGCCCGAGACCTTGGGCCTGGCCTCGCGCATCTCGGGCGTGACGCCGGCGGCCATCTCGCTGCTGTTGATCCACCTGCGTAAGGGCGGCCACAAGGCCTTTTCCGCGACCAAGGAAGCAGCCACCGAGCCGCAGTCGGCCGAATGACGGCGACGATCGAACGGCTGCGCGCGGGCGCAGAGACGCTGGGCGTGGCTTTGTCCGAACGCCAGGCCGAGCAGCTCACGGCCTATGGCGCGCTGATGCTCAAGTGGAACAAGGTCTACAACCTCACGGCGCTGCGCGACCCCGACAGCGTGCTGACCCACCACCTGCTCGACAGCCTCGCCGTGATTCCGCCGCTGCAGCGCGAGTGGGCAGGGCAGGGCAAGCTGCTCGACGTGGGATCGGGGGCCGGATTGCCGGGGGTGGTCATTGCGATCCTGCGGCCCGATCTCGACGTCACCTGTCTCGATGCGGTCGCGAAGAAGATGGCTTTCGTGCAGCAGGTGGCCGGCGAACTGGTGCTGCCCAACCTGCGCGGGCTTCACGCCCGGGTCGAAAAGCTCGAAGGCCGTTTCGACCTGATCAGCTCGCGCGCCTTCGCGTCGCTGCCCGATTTCTTCTCGGGCTCCTCGCACTTGCTGGCCGACGGCGGCAAATGGCTCGCGATGAAGGGCAAGAATCCGGCCGATGAGCTCGCCGGACTGCCGGCCGAAGTCGCGGTGTTTCACGTGGAACAACTGACGGTGCCCGGCCTCGACGCCGAGCGTTGCATCGTCTGGGCACGAAAACAGGCCTGATCCGTGCCCGGCAAGACGGCCGCGCCCGCCGTCTTGCCAAAAGAAACGCGCGGGCCGCGCAAAACCGGCCGTTCGGCCAATCGCCGCGCCACCTGCCTCGCTTAGACTCGACGGCTCCCCTTTCCCTCTTTCCACGAGGCAATTCCCATGTTCGGCATCGCTGACTACGGCGCGTTCGTCGCCGCCATCATCCTGTTCCTCCTGATTCCCGGCCCGGGCAACCTGGCACTGATCACGTCGACCAGCAAAGGCGGAATTCGCGGCGGCCTGGCGGCGACCCTCGGCGTGATTGCCGGCGACCAGGTGCTGATGTGGGCCGCAGTGGCCGGCGTGTCGGCCGTGCTGGCCGCTTATCCGGCCGCCTTCAAGGCGGTGCAGTGGCTCGGCGCCGGCTACCTGGCCTGGCTGGGCTTCAAGATGCTGCGCGCCAAGCCCGGCTCGGCGCCTATCCTCAACATCCGCCCGAGCCACTTCATGCGGCAGGCGCTGATGATCACCTTGCTGAACCCCAAGGCGATCGTGTTCTACATGGCTTTCTTCCCGCTGTTCGTCGATCCGGCCCGCCACCAGGGCCTGGTCACCTTCGGCGCGATGGCGGTCACGATCGCGGCGCTGACCTTCCTCTACGGCCTGACCTCCACCTTGCTGACCCACTTCCTGGCCGAGCGCATCCGCGCCAATCCGCGGATCTCGGCCGTGCTCGAGAAGCTGGCCGGTGTCTTCCTGATCGCCTTCGGCGTCAAGCTCGCCGCCTCGAACTGATCCTCCTCCATGGCCAAGATTTTCTGCATCGCCAACCAGAAGGGCGGCGTCGGCAAGACCACCACCACCGTCAACCTCGCCGCCGGCCTGGCCAAGGTGGGCCAGCGGGTGCTGATGATCGACCTCGACCCGCAGGGCAATGCCACCATGGGTTCGGGCATCGACAAGCGCCAGCTCGAAACCACGGTGTACGACGTGCTGCTCGAATCGGCTTCGGTGGCCGAGGCGCGGGTCAGGGCCGACAAGCTGGCGGAGGGCGGCTACGCCTACGACGTGCTGGGCGCCAACCGCGAGCTGGCCGGTGCCGAAGTCGAGATGGTTGCGCTCGACCGCCGCGAGAAACGCCTGCGCACCGCGCTGGCCGCGGTCGGTGCCGAGTACGACTTCGTGCTGATCGACTGCCCGCCGAGCCTGAGCCTGCTGACGCTCAACGGCCTGTGCGCGGCGCATGGCGTGATCGTGCCGATGCAGTGCGAGTACTTCGCGCTCGAGGGCCTGACCGACCTGGTCAACACCATCAAGCAGGTGCACGCCAATCTCAACAAGAACCTGCAGATCATCGGCCTGCTGCGCGTGATGTTCGATCCGCGCATCACGCTGCAGCAGCAAGTCAGCGAGCAGCTCAAGGCGCACTTCGGCGACAAGGTGTTCGACACCGTGATCCCGCGCAATGTGCGCCTGGCCGAGGCGCCGAGCTACGGACTGCCGGGCGTGGTCTTCGATCCGGCGGCGCGCGGCAGCCAGGCCTTCATCGCCTTCGCCGAGGAGCTGATCGCGAAGGTGCCCCCGGCGAGCGCTTTCGCCTCGGGCGCGGTGGCGCCCAGCACGCCGCCGGCACCGGGCCGCACTTCGCCCGACCTGCCGATTCCCGAGGACGTGCTGGCACCGGTGGGCGAGCCCAAGTCCAGCAGCGAAAACAACGCCTGACCCTGATACAGCTTATATAGTTAGCTATAAAAACAATAGCAAATGAGCGCTGAACCTCGTGTCCTTTTGCTGCCAGGCTGGCAGAACAGCGGCCCCGGCCACTGGCAGACCCTCTGGGAAGAAAAGCACCACGACCACCGCGTGGAACAGCATGAATGGATGCGGCCTCTGCGCGGCGACTGGTCGGCGCGGCTGGAGGAGGAAGTGCTGGCTTCGCCCGGCGACGTGGTCTTCGCCGCCCATAGCCTGGGCTGCATCCTGGTGGCCGCCTGGGCCGCCCATTCGCGCAACACCGCGCGGGTACGCGGCGCGCTGCTGGTCGCGCCCGGCGACCTCGAGCGCGAGGACGTGCGCCAGATGATCCCGGGGTGGGCGCCGATCGTGCGCCAGCCGCTGCCTTTTCCCGCCGTGCTGATCGCCGCCAACGACGACCCGTACTGCGAGGCCGCCCGCTCGCGCCAGATGGCGAGCGACTGGGGGGCGCGCTTCGTCGACGCGGGCGCGCGTGGCCACCTGAATGCCGAATCCGGCCTGGGCGATTGGCCCGAGGGCCGGCAACTCCTGAACGACGTGTCGAAAGAAAAGAACTGATGGCGACCAAGAAACCCAAGGGCCTGGGCCGCGGCCTCGAAGCGCTGCTCGGCCCCACGGCCGCCCCTTCCAGCGACAACGCCGGCGACGGCGGCTCCGGCGAGAACGGAGCGCCGCAGAACCCGAGCAGCCTGCGGCTCGACCAGATGGTGGCCGGCGTCTACCAGCCGCGCACCCGCATGGACGAGGGCGCGCTCTACGAGCTGGCCGAGAGCATCAAGGCGCAGGGGATCATGCAGCCGATCCTGGTGCGCCGGCTCGACGAGGAGTCCGCCGCCGCCAAGAACGCCGAGTTCGAGATCATCGCGGGCGAACGCCGCTTCCGTGCCGCCAGGCTGGCCGGTCTCGAGAGCGTGCCGGTGCTGGTGCGCGACGTGCCCAACGAGGCCGCCGCGGCGATGTCGCTGATCGAGAACATCCAGCGCGAGGACCTGAACCCGCTCGAAGAGGCCCAGGGCCTGCAGCGCCTGGTCAGCGAGTTCGGCCTCACGCACGAGGCCGCCGCCCAGGCCGTGGGCCGCTCGCGCAGCGCCGCCAGCAACCTGCTGCGCCTGCTCAACCTGGCCGAGCCCGCGCAGGCCATGCTGATGGCCGGCGACATCGACATGGGCCATGCGCGCGCGCTGCTGGCGCTCGACCGTGGCACCCAGATCACGGCGGCCAACCAGATCGCCGCCAAGAAGATGTCGGTGCGCGAGGCCGAGGCGCTGGTGAAGAAGCTCGCGGCCGAATTCAGCCTCACGGCCGCGCCGCGGCGCAGCGGCCAGAACGGCGAGAAATCGCGCGACCTCGAGCGGGTCGAGGAGGAACTGGCCGACCTGCTGACCGCCGAGGTCGAGGTGCGGATCAAGAAGCGCAGCAAGCGCGGCGGCAAGATCGAGGAGAGCGGCGAGCTCGCGATCCATTTCGGCTCGATCGACGCGCTCAACGGCCTCATCGAGCGCATCCGCCGAACGGCCTAAGCCGTGTCGCGGCGTCCTCCGACGTCCGCTTGATTGTTCCGGTCATCCATTGCGCGTATCCTCGCCGCAGCTTTTTTCCACCCGACGATCTCGAGAGAGGGAGCCCGCCATGAAGTTCTTCACCACCCGTTTCCCGCTCGCGGCCGTGGCCGTGGGCGCGCTGCTGCTCACGGGCTGCGCCACCACCGACATGCAGATGGGCAGCCAGTCGGCCAAGACCATGGCCACCGGCAGCGCCGCCGGCGGTGCCACCTCGGGCGAGAGCAGCCAGCTCGAGCGCTGCGAATCGCCGCTGGGCACCGTCTCGCTGATCGAGAACGTCAACGCGGGCTGGTACACCATCCTCACGGGCGAATACCGCCTGCCGCCTACTGCAAACCTGTTGCGTTTGCTGGTGCAACAGTCGAACTGCTTCGTGGTGGTCGAGCGCGGCGCGGCCGGCATGAACGCGATGACGCGCGAGCGCGCGCTGCAGCAGTCGGGCGAGATGCGCGGCGGCAGCAACTTCGGCCGTGGCCAGATGGTCGCGTCGGACTACGGCCTGTCGCCCGAGATCGTGTTCAGCAACAGCGACGCGGGCGGCCTCGGCGGTTCGCTCGGCGGCCTGGTGGGCGGCAACCGCGGCCGCGCGCTGGCCGCGATCGGCGGCAGCATGCAGACCAAGGAAGCCTCGGCGCTGCTGACGCTGATCGACAACCGTTCGGGCGTGCAGGTCGCGGCCTCCGAAGGCAGCGCCTCCAAGACCGACTTCGGCGCCTTCGGCTCCATCGTCGGCCGCAGCGCCGGCGGCGGCCTCGGCGGCTACACCAACACCGCGCAGGGCAAGGTGATCGCGGCGGCCTTCATGGACGCCTTCAACCAGATGGTCCGTTCGCTGCGCAACTACAAGGCCCAGACCGTGCGCGGCCAGGGCCTGGGCGGCGGTGGCCGGCTCGGCGTGGATGGCGGCGCGGCGCCGTCGCAGACCTACGTGCCGGCCGAGCAGCCGCAGCAGCCGGCGCGCCGCCGCAAGTAATCGGACGCAGGGCCTTCGGGGCCCGCCCAGCAAAAAAGCCCGGGGCTTCCTTCGAAGCCGCCGGGCTTTTTGCCGGATGCGCGGCGTGCGCTCAGAGCTGGAAGATCTTGCCCGGGTTCATGATGTTCTTCGGATCGAGCGCGCGCTTGATCGTGCGCATCATGTCGATCGCGCCGGCACCGGCCTCGGTCACCAGGAAGTCCATCTTGTGCAGGCCCACGCCGTGCTCGCCGGTGCAGGTGCCCTCGAGCGCGAGCGCGCGGCTTACCAGCGCGTGGTTGAGCGCCTCGGCCTTCACGCGCTCCTCGGGCACGTTGGGATCGAGCAGGTAGCCGAAGTGGAAGTTGCCGTCGCCCACGTGGCCGACGAGGAAGTAGGGGATGCCGCTGGCATCGGCCTCGGCCACCGAGTCGAGCAGGCAGTCGGCCAGGCGCGAGATCGGCACGCAGGTGTCGGTCGAGATCACGCGGCAGCCCGGGCGCGACTGCACCGCGGCGAAGTAGCTGTTGTGCCGCGCGGTCCACAGGCGCGTGCGTTCTTCCGGCGTGCTGGCCCATTCGAAGGCATTGCCGCCGTGGCCGCTCGCGATCTCCTGCACCGTCTCGGCCTGTTCCTTCACGCCCGCGGGGGAGCCGTGGAACTCCATCAGCAGCATCGGTTCCTCGCGCAGGTTCAGCTTGGCGTAGGCATTCACCATGCGCACCGTGTTCACGTCGATCAGCTCCACGCGGGCGATCGGCACGCCGAGCTGGATGGTCTCGATGGTGGTGCGCACCGCGGCCTCGATGCTCGGGAACGAGCAGATCGCGGCCGACACCGCCTCGGGCAGCGGATAGATGCGCAGCGTGATCTCGGTGACCACGCCCAGCGTGCCTTCGCTGCCCACCATCAGGCGCGTGAGGTCGTAGCCGGCCGAGGACTTCTTCGCGCGCGTGCCGGTGCGGATCGTGTCGCCGGCGGCCGTCACCACTTCGAGCGCCAGCACGTTCTCGCGCATCGTGCCGTAGCGCACCGCGTTCGTGCCGCTGGCGCGCGTGGCCGTCATGCCGCCGATGGAGGCGTCGGCGCCCGGGTCGATCGGGAAGAACAGGCCGGTGCTCTTGATCTCCTCGTTGAGCTGCTTGCGCGTGACGCCCGGCTGCACCGTGACCGTGAGGTCGTCGGCATTGACCGACAGCACCCGGTTCATGCGCGACACGTCGATGCTGATGCCGCCCTGCACCGCGAGCAGGTGGCCTTCGAGCGAGGAGCCCACGCCGAAGGGGATGACGGGCACGCTGTGCTCGCTCGCGAGCTTCACGGCATCGGCCACGTCCTGCGTGCTCTCGGCGAACACCACGGCCGAGGGCGGCGGCGCATCGAACGAGGATTCGTCGCGACCGTGCTGCGTGCGCACCGCGAGCGCCGTGGAACACCGTTCGCCGAAGCGGGCCTTGAGCGCATCGATCAGCACTGCCGGCACCTCGCGCAGATGAAGCTCCGGCAGCAGATGCGAGGTCGAGGTCGGGGCGTTCATCGGAGGTCTCCTGGCTATGGAAGAGGGGAAAAGAGGGGCGGGGGCGAACGGACCATTCTACGAAGCGGGGCGCGAACCGGCATCGGGCCGATCCCCGTACGGCAGTCGGGCGAGGGGGTTAAGCGGCCCTGACCTGGATGCCGATGCCGCAAAATCCTGCTCCCGCCTTTCTCCGCGGCCCGCGATGCACGGGCCGCGTGCCGCGATGACCATCGATCCCACGACCCTGCAGGCACTGGCCGCCTTTCCGGCCCAGCTCGAAGCCCACTACGCCGCGATTCCCGCCGCCGCGCGCGACTTCGCGCCGGCCTCGTGGGAGGGCGTGCCGAGCGAGCCCTTCACGCCGCTGCAGCAGGTCTGCCATGTGCGCGACATCGAGGTCGAGGGCTACCACCTGCGATTTCGCCGCACGCTCGACGAGGAGCAACCGCTGCTGGCCTCGATCGACAGCGAGGCCGTGAATGCGCAGCGCCCCTACGGCGCGGCCGATGCCGAGCGCGCGCTGGCCGAGTTCCGCGCCGCGCGCGCCCACACGCTGGCGCTGCTGGGCACGCTCGATGCCGCGCAGCTCGCGCGCACCGCGGTGTTCGAAGGCTATGGTCCGCTCACGCTGCGCAGCCTGGTGCACTATCTGTGCAGCCACGACCAGCAGCACCTCGCGGGCCTGCAATGGCTGCGCGGCAAGATCGAGGCGCAGGCCGCCTCCACCCCCTCGGCATAGGAACGAACACACCATGGGCAACCGACTCTCGCAGATCGCCACGCGCACCGGCGACGACGGCACCACCGGCCTCGGCGACAACACGCGCGTGCCCAAGGACCACCTGCGCGTGCACGCCATGGGCGACGTCGACGAGCTCAACTCGCACATCGGCCTGCTGCTGTGCGAGCCGCTGCCCGAGGCGGTGCGCGAGCTGCTGGTCGACGTGCAGCACCAGCTGTTCAACCTCGGCGGCGAGCTCTCGATGCCCGGCTATGCGCTGCTCAAGCCCGAAGCCCTGCTGCAGCTCGACAACGCGCTGGCCGACCACAACGCCACGCTGCCGCGGCTGGCCGAATTCATCCTGCCGGCCGGCACCCGCGGCGCTTCGCAGGCCCATGTGTGCCGCACCATCGCGCGCCGCGCGGAACGGGCCGTGGTCGCGCTCGGCGCCACGGCCACGCTCAACGACACGCTGCGCCAGTACCTCAACCGCCTGAGCGACCTGCTGTTCGTGCTCGCGCGCGTGCTCAACCGTGTCGATGGCGGCGACGACGTCTACTGGAAGAGCGAGCGCATGGCGCGCGCCGCGGCCGCGGGCGACGAGCCCGCTTGATGACGAACCCGATGCTTCGAGGAGATCTCCGATGACCCTTCGTCCCCGACTCCGTCTCGCGGCCGCCGCGTCGTTGGCCGCGCTGATGCTGCTGCCGGCCGCTTCGGTGCAGGCGCAGAGCGCCGACAACCCGCCGCGCGCGCAGCGCGCCCACACGCTCAAGCCGCCGCCGCGCGACAGCAAGGTGATCGGCGGCGTGCAGCGCGGCACCAACGCCGCGGGCCGTGGCATCGATCGCGCCGACGATGCCACGCGGCGCGGTGTCGACAAGGTGTCGGCACGCGCGAGCCGCCCGGTGCGCAACGTGGGCGAGGCCTTCGGCCGCAAGCTCGCGCCGGGCTCCAGCGGCCGCGCCGCGCCGCCGCCGGTCGGCCCGCAGGGCAACGCACCCTGATCGGCCGCGGCGCTCAGCGCCAGCCGGCTTTCTGCAACTGTTCGGCGATCTGCTGCGCGATCTTCTCGTAGCCCTGCGCATTCGCATGGATGCGGTCGGAGCGCAGCGCCGGATCGGACAGCACGCCCGCATACACCGCCGGAATCAGCAGCGCCTGCTCGGCGGTCGCGACTTCTTCGTAGAGCGGCGCGTCGCCGAGCGCGCCGATGGTCGCGCGCAGCAGTTCGGGCGCGGGCGTGGCGATCAGCGCCACGCGCGGCGTGTGCGTGCGCGCCTGCCGCACGATCGCCGCGATGTTGTCGCGCGTGGTCTGCAGCGGCACGCCGCGCAGCATGTCATTGCCGCCGATGCCCACCAGCACCGCGTCGTAGCTGTCGGCCGCGAGCAGCGCATCGAGCCGCTTCAGGGCCCCGGCCGAGGTGTCGCCGTTGACGCCCTCGTTGACCACCTGCCAGCCCGTGAGCGCCGCGAGCCTCGCGGGCCAATCCTCGCCGGGCGGTGCACCGTACCCGAAGGTCAGGCTGTCGCCCAGCGCGAGCAGCCTGGCATCGGCCTTGAGCGCCGGCTCCGAGGCCCTGCGCCGGCCGCAGGCCGCGAGCGTGGAGGCGGCGATGCCGCCGGCGAGGAGCTGCAGCAGGTGGCGTCGGTTCATGGGTGCGTGGATGAAGGCAGGAGGAGGGCGCGTTGAGGCGGGCGCCAGCTTAGCGGCCGTTTCCATCGATGGGCGAAAGACCGTACAGGGCTTGCGCCCGCGGCATGCGGCGCTTGCCGCGCCCGTTCAATCGTTCGCCTCGCCGCCCGTGGCCACCGTGCGCTCGCGCAGCTGGAACACATTGCCCTCGGTGTCGTGCCCGTCGCAATAGCGATGGCCGCCGAAGGCCCATTCGGCCTCGGCCGGCTTCAAGGCCCCGCCGCGCTCGGCCGCCGCGCGCCGCGCATCGTGCAGGCTCGGGACCGGAAAGACGAACTTCAGCGCCGTGTTCTCGCGCCGTGCCGGCGGCTGCGTCACATGGACCCGGGCCGCGATGTCGCCATGCATCGCGACCACGAACAGCTGCAGCGCGGGCGACTCGAGCGTGTGGAAGCCGCCTTCGGCGTGGGCGAGCGAGAGCCCCGCGACATGGGTGTAGAAGCTGCTCAGCCGTGTCACGTCCTTGGCGTAGACGACGGCTGCCGCGACGGTGTGTTCGCTCATCCGGATCCCCTCGGTGCTGGTTGCTGCGTTGGGGCGGCATTCTGCCAGCGACCCTGCGCACCGCCGGTGACCGGAGGTGACGGCCGTGCTTCAGGCCGCACGGCCCTCGGCATGCGCGCGGCGCAGTTCCGCCTGCAGCTTCTTCCAGAGCGTGGGGCCGCCTTTCTCGAGCGCGGCGGCGTCGGCCGCGCTGTCCTTCGTGACCGGCGTGTGTTTGCGGCCCCAGATGCCGATCTGCGCCACCACCGGCAGCAGCTCGATGCCCATGGGCGTGAGGCTGTAGAGCGCCTTCTGCCGGTGCGTGGGATCGTCGCTCTTGCGCAGCACGCCCTGCTCGACGAGCTTGCCGAGCCGCTCGGTGAGGATGTTGGTGGAGATGCCTTCGTCGGACTGCAGGAACTCGCGGAAGTGGCGCTTGCCCGCGAACATCATGTCCCGCACGATCAGCAGGCTCCAGCGGTCGCCGAAGACTTCCAGCGCGAGGTTGATCGGGCAGAGGGATTTTTCCTGGGATGCCATGGCGCGCTCTCCTACGCTTCTCTTTCGAAACCGCTTGCATTCTTGCACCGGTCGGAAGACACTGCAACCGCGCGCCGAAACCGATTGCGATTCACAAGCAGTCTGGCGCCTCGATTCCTTCACGACCCACCCGGAGAACGCGCATGAGAAAGCTGATCCTTCAGATGCAGATGTCCGTCGACGGCTACGTGGCGGCGGCCCACGCCGACCTGCGCTGGCAGCTCTGGGGCTGGGGCGATCCCTGGCCCTGGGACGAGCGGCTCAAGCAGGACTTCAACACCGTGTTCGACAGCGTGGGCACCATCCTCTTGAGCCGCAAGATCGCGGAGGAGGGCTATATCGACCACTGGGGCCGCGCCGCGATGCGCTTTCCCGCCGACCGCCACTACGCCTTCGCGCAGAAGATCGTCAACGCCGACAAGGTGGTGCTGTCGAACAAGCTCGAGGCTTCGCGCTGGGAGCGCACGGCGGTGGTCCATGGCGACCTCGCCGAGGCGGTCGAGACGCTCAAGCGCGAGGAGGGCGGCGACATCCTCTCGATCGGCGGCGTGGGCTTCGCCTCGGCGCTGGTCGAAGCCGGCGTGGTCGACGAGTTCCAGTTCTTCGTCAATCCGGCCGCGGTGGGCGGCGGGCTCTCGGTGTTCAACGATCGCAGCAAGGGCCACCGGCTCGCGCTGCTGCGCTCCGATGCCTACGAATGCGGCATCGTCGTCAACCGCTACGTGCCGGGCCTGCCCTGAAACGGCACCATGGCGCCGCGCGGCTGTAGGAGCACAGGAGACGCGGATACCACCGCTTACCTTGTTTCACTTCGCGCCTACCTGAGCACCGGCTGACCGACACACGGGCCGCACACAATGGACTCGTCATCACAACAAACGAAGGAGTTCCAGATGTTCATCAACAAGACGAAGGGCATGGCCGTGGCCGCCGCGGCGCTCGCGATGTGCATGGCGGCAGGCAGCGCCTTCGCGCAGGGCCGTGGTCATGACGATCATCGCGGCGGCCCCCCCGGCCATCGGATGGACCATCGCGGCCCGCCGCCTGGCCACTGGGGCAACCAGGACTTCCGCGACGGACGCCAGTTCGATCGCCGCGGCTTCCCGCAGCCGCACGCCGAATGGCGCCGCGGTGGCCGCGTGCCGAGCGAGTACCGTACGCGCAACTACGTGGTCAACGACTACCGCGCCTACCGCCTGCAGCCGCCGCCGCGTGGCTACCAGTGGATGGGCGTGGGCGGCGACTTCGTGCTGGCCGCGATCGCCACGGGCGTGATCGCGCAGATCATCGCTGGCCAATAAGTGCCCACTGCCAGTGGGTTGCGCGAGCAGCCCGCGCAAAAGCCGCCGCAGGCTCAGGCCGCGGCGGCTTTTTTCGTTGAGGGGCTTCAGACGAGCGCGGTGGGCGCGAGCTGCGCGCAGACGTTGCGGCCCGTGATCGTGAGCCGCAGGCCGCCGCCGTGCCATTCGAGCCAGTTGAGGTTCACGTAGGCGTCGATGTCGCTGTCGTCGATGCGGTCGGCATGGCGTTGCTGCAGCAGTTCCACCGTGGCGGGCAGCGCGCGTCGCAGGCGTTCGCGTTGTTCGCTGGCTTCGGCGGCCCTGAGGGCCTTGGCTTTCGCCATGGAATTCTGCTGCTGCGAAATCGATGCCATTGCTGATCCGTTCCGGAAAGCTGGGATGAATGCGAATGTACGCTCCTTGTGTGAAGCAACTGGCAGCTTTTTCATGCTTTCGTACGGAAGTCTTGCTGCTTTGGTCGACATCGTGACCAAAGCCTCGCATCCGCCGTGCGAAGTCCATGCGCCAAGCCCTTGTCGGGCCACGCTTTTCAGATTTCGTAGTGCGAAGCCCGGGTTTCGTCGGTCAGTGCCTTTTCCACCACAGCGCGCGTGAGGGTCGGCGCGAAGGACTCGATGAAGGCGTAGACGTACTTGCGCAGGTAGTTGCCGCGCCGCACCGCGAGCTTCGTGAGGTTGATGCCGAAGTGGCGCCCCGCGTCGATCGCGCGCAGCTGCGTGTCGCGCTCGGCCTCGTAGGCCACGCCGGCCACGATGCCCACGCCCATGCCCAGCTGCACGTAGGTCTTGATCACGTCGGCATCCATCGCGGCCAGCACGATGTTGGGCGTGAGGCCGCGCTGCGCGAAGGCCTCGTCGATGCGCGAGCGGCCCGTGAAGCCGGTGTCGTAGGTGATCAGCGGATAGCGCGTGAGCGCGTCGAGCGTGAGCGGCGCGTCGAGCAGCGGATGGCCCGGCGGCACGATCACCGAATGGGTCCAGCGGTAGCAGGGCAGCGCGACCAGCTGCGGGTAGTCGCCCAGCGCCTCGGTGGCGATGCCCACGTCGGCCTCGCCGTCGATCAGCATCTGCGCGATCTGCTTGGGCGAGCCCTGGTGCAGGTGCAGCTTCACGTTGGGAAACTGGGCGCGGAATTCCTGCACCGCCACCGGCATCGCATAGCGCGCCTGCGAGTGCGTGGCCGTCACCGACAGCAGGCCGCTCTGCTGCGCGACGAATTCCTGGCCGGCATGGCGCAGGTTGCTGCTCTCGAGCAGCATGCGCTCGATGATCGGCAGCACGTGGCCGCCGGGCTCGGTGAGGCCGGTGAGCCGCTTGCCGGCCCGCACGAAGAGCTCGATGCCGAGCTCCTCCTCGAGTTCGCGGATCTGCCGGCTCACGCCGGGCTGCGAGGTGTGGAGGGTATGGGCGACCTCGGTCAGGTTGAAGCCGCAACGAACGGCCTCGCGTACCGAGCGCAGTTGTTGGAAGTTCATCTGGCGCGGAAGGGTCATGTCCCGGAGCGGGACGGACCGCGAATTCTCTGCACAACGGCTTATGCGGGGAACGATGCGTTTGTTGGTTTCACATGAGCAAATCATCTTTGGAGCCTTCGACAAGGCCGTTCCCGCGTGGATTGTCATTTCGCACGACTGTGCTAAAGTGCGCCGCATGGACGCCAAGACCCAGAAGAGCGAACTGACCCGCGCCGCCATCGTCGGCGCGGCGATGGATCTCGCGCTGGCCGAAGGCCTGGAGGCGATCACGCTGCAGGCGATCGCGAGCCGGCTGGCCCTGTCCAAGAGCGGCGTGTTCTCGCGCGTGGGATCGCGCGAGGCGCTGCAGAAGGCCGTCATCGAGGAGTACGGCCGCCGCTTCCTGGCCGACGTGTTCGTGCCCGCGATGCAGAAGCCCAAGGGCCTGGCACGGCTGACCGATATCGTCGAGCGCTGGATCGCGCGCACGCACGACGTCGAGAGCCAGACCGGCTGCCTCTACATGGCCGGTGCCTTCGAGTACGACGACCGCGAGGGCGAGCTGCGCGAGCTGCTGCTCGCCGAGATCACGCGCTGGCGCGCCGCCTTGCGCCGCACCGTGCTGCAGGCGGTGGACAGCGGCGAGCTCAAGGCCGGCACCGATGCCGCGCTGCTGGTGAGCGAGCTCAACGGCCTCGTGATGACCCTGCTGCACGACGCGCGCTTCCTGCGCGATCCGCTGGCCGGCGAGCATGCCGCGCGCAGTTGGCGGCGCATCCTTTCCGACTACCGCGCCTGAGGCAGGTCCCAGGTGCATGCCCTTCGTCTTTGCTCGTTCATATTTCGCACAGTCGTGCGATAAAAAAGGAGAAACACCATGCTGATCATCGTCCTCTGCCTGGCCGTCTACGCGCTGGCCCTCGGCGTCGAAACCCTGCGCGAAGCCCTGCGTGCGCTGCCCGGCAGCAACCAGGACTGGGTCTGGTACTGAAGGAGCGCAGCGCATGACGAGCAGCGCCACGCCTTCGGCTTCCACCCACGCCGCGCGTTCCGGCTACTACGGCGCCAGCCTCCGGCTGCGCGCCGTGCGCTGGACGCTCGGCGCCATCGAGCGCCTCTGGCCCGCGCTCGGCGTGCGCGCGGCCAGCCGCGTGTTCCGCACGCCGCTGCCGCCCAAGTGGCTCTACCGCGGCCAGGGGCCGGGCGCCGAGTGGCGGCGCGAGACCTGGGCCTTCGAGCAGGGCAGCCTCGGCCTCTACCATCTCGCCTCGCAGGCCTCGGCCGTCGACGAGACGCCCGTGGTGCTGCTGATGCACGGCTGGGGCGGCCATGCGGGCCAGATGCTGCCGCTGGCCCAGGCCATCGCCGCGGCGGGCCTGCGGCCGGTGCTGCTCGAGCTGCCGGCGCACGGTCGCAGCGCCGGCTGGGCCAGCAACCTGCCGCAGTTCGCGCGCGCGCTCGAGTACGTCGCGGCGCGGCTCGCGGCCGAGGGCCATGGGCTGCGCGCGGCCATCGCGCACTCGATGGGCGGCAACGCGCTGGCCTACGCGGCGGCGCGCGGACTGCCGGCCGACCGGCTGGTGCTGCTGGCACCGCCCGCCTCGCCGCGCGAATACACGCGCTACTTCGCCCACGTGTTCGGCCTGCGCGAGCGCACGCGCGCCGCGATGCAGCGGCGCATCGAATCGCGCGAGGGCATCCTGATGCCGCAATTCGAGCCGCCCGCCGTGGGCCCGCGCATCGCGCGGCCGACCCTGATCGTGCACGACCGCGACGACCGCGTGAACCGCTTCGCCGACAGCGAGGCCTACCGCGATGCGATCGCGGGCGCGCGGCTCGTCGCCACGCAGGGGCTGGGGCACCGCCGCATCCTCAAGGAGGCCGAGGTGATCGAGCGCGTGCTGGGCTTCGTCGCAGGCTAGGGCCCGCTACCAGGCCGGATGCACCGGCACGAACACCGGCCGGAACAGGTGCTGCCGCACGATCTGCCCATAGCCGCGGTAGTAGAAGTGGCCGTTGGCCGCCAGCACCGCCGCGCGGTGGCGCCGGAAGTACACCGGGATCTCGTACCAGGGCATGGTCGGCGCGCGGTGGTGCACGTGGTGCAGGTTGTTGAAGAGGTAGAGCAGGCCGAACACCGCGTTCGATTCGACGATCGCCACGCGCTCGTGCGGCGTGTCGGCCCAGCGGTGCTCGGTGAAGGTGCGCAGCGAGCCCAGCATCATCCCCGGGTAGACGAAGCACAGCAGGTACTCGCCCAGGCTCATGCCGGCCACGCCGATCACGAAGTACAGCACCGGCGCCACGCTCAGCGCATGCCAGCCCCAGGTCGGCAAGCGCGAGAAGTCGCCGGCCGCGACCCGGCCGGTCTCGAAGCGCACCAGCTTCCACAGCCGCAGGAAGGGCCCCAGCACGACGCGGAAGGCCACCGTCTGGTTCGCCAGGTAGATCCAGCGCCAGAAGCGTCCGTAGCCGGCCCAGGCCGGTGCCGAGTGGTAGGCGCTCTCGGTGTCGCGCTCGGGATGCGTGAGGTGGAAGTTGACGTGGTGCGCGCTGTGGCCGCGGTTGTAGAACGGGTACGGCAGCCACAGGTTGAGCGGCGGCCACACCACGGCCCAGCGCAGCCACTGCGGCAACTGGCGCATCGCGTGGATGCTCTCGTGCTGCAGCGAGAAGTGCAGCTGCGCGAGGTAGCCGCCCGCGACGAACAGCGCCCAGCCCGGCAGCGCCGCATGCCACCAGACCAGCGCGGCCCAGGCCAGGTAGAGCGCGCCCGCGAGCAGCAGGGTGGGCACCTCGTAGTGCCACCACCAGTGGCGGCGGCCCCGCAGGGGGGCCACCGCAACGGCGGGCGTGGGTTGCAGCGGCTGGGTGGAGGTGCGGGCGGCGGTGTTCATGAGGAGGCGGTCCGGCCTGCGATGCTAGGAAGCATCGGCCGCGCCGCATGCGCCCATTCCGCATAAGCAAGGGTGCGAAACTTCGTTCGCGCCGCCGCCCCCGCGACCTAGGCTCGCTGGCTTTTTGCGTCGTCCCATGAACACCCTCCCCTCGCGCGGCCTCGCCGCCTTGCTGCTCGCCCTGTCGACCGTGCTGCCGGCCCGGGCCGCCGCGCCCGACGACTATCCGCAGCGCACGGTTCGCGTGGTCGTGCCCTACCCCGCGGGCGGCATCGCCGACAAGATCGGCCGCGAGGTTGCCGAGCAGCTGCAGCAGCGCCTGAAACAGCCCGTGGTGGTCGAGAACCGCAGCGGCGCGGCCGGCAACATCGGCTTCGACTACGTGGCGCGCCAGCCGGCCGACGGCTACACGCTGCTGCTCGCGCCGGCCTCCAACCTCACGGTGCAGCCCGCGCTGTTCAGGCAGCTGAGCTACGACCTCGCGCGCGACTTCACGCCGGTGTCGCTGCTGGTGCAGACGCCGCAGCTGCTGCTGGTCAATCCCAAGGTGCCGGTCGACAGCCCGCGCGAGCTCATCGACTACTCGAAGAAGAACCCCGGCAAGGTCAACTACGGCATCAGCGTGGGTGCCTATTCGCACCTCGCGGGCGAGCTGCTCAAGTCCCGGACCGGCGCCGACTTCACGCCCATCCCCTACCAGGGCAGCGCGCCCGCCCTCAACGACCTGCTCGCGGGCCAGACCCAGTTCATCTTCAACGAGGTCGTGACCGCGATCCCCTTCGTCAAGGCCGGCACGCTCAAGCCGCTGGCCGTGGCCTACCGCAGCCGCGCGCCCTGGCTGCCCGAGGTGCCCACCGCCGCCGAGGCCGGCCTCGGCGACTTCGAGGTCACCTCGTGGTACGGCGTGGTGGTGCGCAGCGGCACGCCCGCGCCGCTGGTGCAGCGCCTCTCGCGCGAGCTGCGCGAGATCGTGCAGTCGGCCGACTTCCGCAAGCGCTACGACGACATCGGCGCCTTCACCGTCGGCAGCTCGCCCGAGGAGTTCGCGCGCTTCATCCAGGCCGAGACCGTCAAGTGGACCGCGGTGGTGAAGCAGGCCGGCATCCAGCCGAACTGACGATGAGCGCGCACGACCGCCCCACCCTCGACGCCGCGGCGCTGCATGCGCTGCTGCTGGCCGCCGACGGCCCCGAGCTCGCGCTGCTCGACGTGCGCGAGACCCGCCACTACGTCGCGCGGCATCCGAACCTCGCGCGCAATGCGCCGCTGAGCGGCCTCGAGCCGCAGGTCGTCACGCTGGTGCCGCGCCGTTCCACGGCGATCGTGCTCTACGACGACCGCGCCGCGCCCGGTGGCCCCGCGCACGAGGCCGCGGCCGTGCTCGAACGGCTGGGCTACACCGATGTGCGCCTGCTGGCCGGCGGCATCGAGGCCTGGGCCGCGCAGGGGCTGCCCGTCATCGACGGCTACGGCACGCTGGTCAAGGCCTTCGGCGACCGCGCGCGGCTGCATTTCGGCACGCCCTCGGTCGGCGTCGAGGCGCTGCGCGAGCGGCTGCGCGACGGCCGGCCCACCACGCTGGTCGATGCGCGGCCGCGCGCCGAATTCGAATTCCTCTCGCTGCCGGGCGCGCGCAATCACCCCGGCACCGAGCTCGCATTGCGGCGCTTCGATGCGCCCGCCGCTGCCGACCATCTCTGGGCCATCAACTGCTTCAGCCGCACGCGCGGCATCGTCGGCGCCACCACCCTGCGGCTGCTGGGCCGCGCGCGCGACGCGGTGTTCGTCGAGGACGGCGTGATGGACTGGGGCCTGCACGGCGGCCCCGTGGTGCAGAACGCCGCGCCGGCCGACCTGCTGCCGGCCGAGTCGCCCGAGCGGCTGCGCGAACTGGCTGACAATCTGATCGCGCGCCACCGCCTGCCGCTGGCCGATGCCGCGCAGCTCGTGCGCTGGCAGGCCGACCCGCGGCGCAGCCTCTACCTGTTCGACGTGCGCCCGCAGCCCGACCCGGCCTTCGCGGGCACGGCCGTGCAGCAGGTGCCGGGCGGCCAACTGCTGATGCATTTCGAGAACCTCGTGGGCACGCGCGGCGCGCGCATCGTGCTCATCGACGATCCGGCGCACCGGCTGCGCGCCGCCATCACGAGCTTCTGGCTCACGCAGCTCGGCCAGGCCGAGGTGCATGTGTTCGACGGCCCGCTGCCCTCCCAGGGCCTGCCGCCGGCCCCTTCCACCGCGATCGCCGATGCCCCGCCCGCCATCGAGGCCGAGGCGCTCGAAGGCGCCACGGTGGTCGACGTCGGTCCGAGCCTCGACTACGAGCGCGGCCACCTGCAGTGCGCGCTCTACCTGCTGCCGGCCTCGCTGGCGCCGCTCTCTCCATGGATCGTGCCGGGCCGCACGCTGGTCTTCACTTCGCCCGACGGCATCGCGGCGAGCCGCGTGGCGCGCGATGCGCAACGCCGCTGGCCCGGGGCCGGCGCGCGCTTCGGCTGGCTCGCGGGCGGCACCCAGGCCTGGAAGGCCTCGGGGCGGCCGCTGTCGACCACGCTCGATCCGGCGCGCCTGCTGACCCCGTTCGACGACGACTGGGGCTCGGTGATGCGCGTGTTCGGGCCGCGGCGCGACCCGGCCTGGGCCGACTACCTGGCCTGGGAGCGCGCCCTGTCGGCGCGCGTGGTCGCGGACCCGACGGTCCGCTTCCGCTTCTTCGCGCCGGACTGACTCAGCGCGCCGGCGTGGGTGCCGGGTCGGGCAGCTCGATCTTGATGTCGAGCACTTCGAGGTTGTCCTGGGTTTCCAGGTGGACCTTGATGTCGTCGGGATTGATGGCCACGTACTTCGAGATCACCGCCACCAGCTCGCGCTGGAGCTCGGGCAGGTAGTCGGGCCGCTTCTTGCCGCTGAGGCTGGAACGCTCGTGGGCGAGGATGATCTGCAGGCGCTCCTTGGCAACGCTTGCAGTCTTCTTCTTCTCGCCAAGGAGGAACGAGAGGAACGACATGCCTTATCTGCCTCCGAAAATCCGCTTGAAGAAGCCCGGCTTCTCGGCCTCGACGAAACGCATCGGCTTGTCCTCGCCGAGGAAGCGCGCCACCACGTCGCTGTAGGCCTGGGCCACGTCCGTGTCCTTGTCGTGGATCGCGGGCACGCCCTGGTTGGAGGCATGCAGCACGCTCTCCGACTCGGGGATCACGCCGATCAGCGGAATGCGCAGGATGTCCTGGATGTCCTCCAGCGAGAGCATCTGGCCGCCCGCCACCCGGTTCGGGTTGTAGCGCGTGATCAGCAGGTGTTCCTTGACCGGGTCGCCGCCGTCCTTGGCGCGCTTGGTCTTGCTGCTGAGCATGCCCAGGATGCGGTCCGAGTCGCGCACCGACGAGACCTCGGGATTGGTCACCACCAGCGCCTCGTCGGCGAAGTGCATGGCCATCATCGCGCCGGTCTCGATGCCCGCGGGCGAGTCGCAGACGATGTAGTCGAAGTCCATCGCGGCCAGGTCGGCCAGCACCTTCTCCACGCCTTCCTGCGTCAGCGCTTCCTTGTCGCGCGTCTGCGAGGCGGCGAGAACGAACAGGTTCTCGCACTGCTTGTCCTTGATCAGGGCCTGGCTCAGGTTGGCCTCGCCCTGGATCACGTTGATCAGGTCGTACACCACGCGGCGTTCGCAGCCCATGATCAGGTCGAGGTTGCGCAGGCCCACGTCGAAGTCGATCACGGCCGTCTTCTTGCCCGCGAGCGCGAGGCCCGAGGAGAAACTGGCGCTCGTGGTCGTCTTGCCGACGCCGCCCTTGCCCGAGGTCACCACCACTATCTTGGCCATGGCCATTCCTTCTTGTTTCGATTCGGTTGTTGCTGGATCGCTGCCGCGTTGTCCCGGCTTGCCGTCAGGCAATGGGCTCGATCACGATTTTCTTGCCATCGAGCCGGATCTGGGCCGCCTTCGCGAGCACCGTGTCGGGCAGCGGCACTTCCGAGGTCCGGTAGATGCCGGCCACCGCCACCAGCTGGGCTTCGAGGCAGGTCGAGAAGATCCGCGCCTCGGTGTTGCCGCGCGCGCCGGCGATCGCCTTGCCGCGCAGCGGCGCGTACACGTGCACGTTGCCGTCGGCGATGACCTCGGCGCCATGGCTCACCACGGCCGTCACGATCACGTCGCCGCCACGCGCGTAGACCTGCTGGCCCGAGCGCAGCGGCCGGTCGATCAGGAGCGTGCCGTTGGCCGGCACCGGCACCTCGCGCACGATCTGCGGCGCGGGCGACGGGGCCGCCGGCGGCGGCTCGGCCGGACGCGGGGCCGGGGCGGCCGGCATGTCGGTCACCACCAGGCCGGCGGCGCGGGCCGCGGCGTGTTGGGTCTCGCTGCCGCCGCGCACCGCGATCGGCTGGGTCTGGTGGCGCGCCAGCAGGCCGCGCAGCGCCTCGAAATCGAGCGCCCCGGCCTCGGCGGAGGCTTCCGGCAGTTGCGAGAGATCGATGACCACCGGTTCCTGCTCGAAGAAATCGGGGGAATCCGCCAGCTGGGCGTCGAGCGCCTCGGCCAGCACGCCCAGATCGGTCGTCTTGAGGATGACCGCGATCAGCGGCAGCGTGGCGCTCTTGAATTCGAATACCGCCTTGGTGCGCGCGGCGGAGACATCGGCCATTGGGGAAACGTCTGGAAAACGTCGGTGCGAAAAGCCTGGGAGTCTAACGGGCGCGGGCCGCGCGGCGGTGGTGCGCCGCGGCCCGGGCCGCCCTGGAAGCACATTTATTGCACGAGGTTTCACTTTGGGGGCTTGCACAGGCCCCCGGGAGCGGCTCAGTTCTTCGTGCGGCCCAGCAGTGCGTAAAGAATGATGGCGCCGAAGGTGGCGGTGCCGATGCCGCCGAGCGCGAAGTCGCCGAACTTCAGCGTGAAGTCGCCGGTGCCGATGATCAGCGTGATCGCCGCCACGATCAGGTTCTTGTTCTGCGAGAAGTCGACCTTGTTGTCGACCCAGATCTTGGCGCCCGCCACCGCGATCAGGCCGAACACCACGATGCTCACGCCGCCCATCACCGGCAGCGGGATGGCCTGGATCAGCGCGCCGAACTTGGGGCTGAAGCCCAGCACCAGCGCGATCAGCGCCGCCACCACGAACACCGCCGTCGAGTAGATGCGGGTGGCGGCCATCACGCCGATGTTCTCGGCATAGGTGGTCACGCCGGTGCCGCCGGCCGCGCCGCTGACCACCGTGGCGATGCCGTCGCCGATGAAGGCGCGGCCCATGTAGCCGTCGAGGTTGCGCCCGGTCATGGCCGTCACCGCCTTCAGGTGGCCCAGGTTCTCGGCCACCAGGATGATCGCCACCGGGGCGATCAGCAGCATCGCGTTGGCCGTGAACACCGGCGCGGTGAAGGCCGGTGCGCCGAACCAGGCCGCGGCGGCGATGCCGCCGAGGTCCACCGGCTTGCCCAGGCCCATGCCGTTGGTCAGCACGGCATAGACGACGGTGGCCAGGATCAGCCCCACCAGGATCAGCAGCCGCTGCACCATGCCGCGCGTGAACACCGCCACCAGGCCCACGCAGAGGAAGGTCAGGGCCTGCATCCAGGCGTCGAAGTTGCCGGCCGCCATGTTCTTGATCGGCACGTTCGCGAGGTTGAGCCCGATCACCGCCACCACCGCGCCGGTCACCACCGGCGGCATGAAGCGCTCGATCCAGCCCGTGCCCACGGCCTGCACGATCGCGCCGATCAGGATGTAGACCACGCCGCAGGCCACGATGCCGCCCAGCGCCACCGCGATGTTGGCGTTGGGCCCCTTGCCGGCGTAGCCGCTGGCCGCGATCACCACGCCGATGAAGGCGAAGCTCGAGCCCAGGTAGCTGGGCACCTTGCCGCCGGTGATCAGGAAGAAGATCAGCGTGCCGATCCCGCTCATCAGGATCGCGATGTTGGGGCTGAAGCCCATCAGGATCGGTGCCAGCACGGTGGCGCCGAACATCGCGATCACGTGCTGCACGCCCATGAATCCGGTCTGGACCCAGGGCAGGCGTTCGTCGGGCGCGACCACGCGCCCCTCGGTGGCGGCGACTTCGCGCCAGGTGAATGGATTGCTCATGGCTTGTCTCCTCGTGTCGTAGTCCAGGCTTGTAGGCTGCCGGTCGTGCTCAGCCCTTGGGCTGGAGCACCGCCATTGTGATGCGCGAAACGCAGGTCAGCTCGCCCGTCTCGTTGGTCAGGTCGATCTGCCAGACCTGGGTGCTGCGCCCGCGGTGCACCGGGCGGGCCGTGCCGATCACCCAGCCGCTCGAGGCCGAGCGGATGTGGTTGGCGTTGATGTCCAGGCCCACGGCGCGGTCGCTCTCGGGCGCCGAATAGTGGGCGCCGCACGAGCCCAGCGTCTCGGCCAGCACCACCGACACGCCGCCGTGCAGGATGCCGTAGGGCTGGCGCGTGCGGTTGTCGACCGGGCAACGTGCGCGGATGAAGTCGTCGCCGACCTCGAGGAATTCGATGCCCAGGTGTTCCACGGTGGTGCCGACGTGGCTTTGGGTCAGGGCTTCGACCGAGATGTCTTTCTTCCAGATGCGCATGGCGTGCTCGTCTTTCGTCTTGGTGTGCTTCGAAAAGGGTGGCGGAAACTAGGGCCTGTTAACTCTATAGAAGGGGTCGCGAAGCTTGCCATAGCCCGCCCATCAAGGCGCGCGACGACGCGTGTGCGTCCGCACACGCTAGGAGCGCAACGCCGAGGGGCGGGCTATGGCAAGCTTCCCTCCGGGCTGCTTCGCCAAGGGGCCGTCTGCGGCGTTGCCCGCGCTTGCAAGGCGGACGCCTTGCTGCGCGCGGGCGCCTTGCATCCAGCCCCTTGGCGAAGCAGCGCGACCCCTTCTATAGAGTTAACAGGCCCTGGCGACGGCGGCTGACATCGGCAGTCGCCTAGGCGTGCTAGCTTGCGTGGATGAAACCCCTCTCCCGGCGCGTCCGGTTCTGGCTCGCCGGCTCGGCCCTGGTGCTGCTGGCGGGCGCCCTCGCGCTGTGGGGCGCGGCGCGCTGGCTGCTGCCCAGCGACGCCGAGGTGTCGCAGCGCATCGCCGAGGGCTTCGAGAAGCACTACGGCATCGGCCTCAGGATCGGCGGCGCCCACTGGTCGCTGCTGCCGATGCCGGTGCTGGTGCTGACCGACGTCGCCACCGACCAGCCGCGCCCGGTCACCGTGCACCGCATCGCGCTGCGGCTGCAGCTCGCGCCGCTGTGGAGGCGCGTGGTCGCCGCCGACACGCTCGAGGTCGAGGGCGCGGTGCTGCCGGGCGAGGCGATCCGGGCCTTCCGCGGCCGCGCGCCCGAGACCATCGAGAAAGGCCGGATCGCCCTGCCCGCGCCTTGGACGCTGGCCGAGACGCCGCTCGAGCGGCTGCGCTGGCGCGACGTGCGCTGGATCGACCGGCGCGACATCGAGCTCGCCTACGACGGCCAGATCGACTTCGACCCCGGCTGGCGCCCGCGCCATGCGCTGGCCGAGCGCGCGGGTGCCTCGCCGCCGGCCCGGCTGCGGCTGGACCGCGAGGGCCGCAACGACCGCTGGCAGACCCGCATCGACGTGGCGGGCGGCAGCTGGAACGGCGTCAGCCGCTTCGAGTCGCTGGACAACGGCCGCCTGCGCGTGTCGGCCGAGCTCGTGCCGCGCGATGTCGACATCGAGGCGCTGGTCCAGACCTTCGGGCGCCGCACCTTCGTCGCCGGCAAGCTGCACGGCCAGACCACGCTGACGGCCGAGGCCGACAAGGCCGGCGCCCTGATGCGCGGCCTGCGCACGCGCACCGTGTTCTCGGTCAGCCCGGCCACCCTGACCAAGCTCGACCTCGCCAAGGCCGTGAGCACCGCCGGCATCAGCCGCGGCGGGCGCACCGTGCTCGACGAGCTCAGCGGCACGCTCGACACCGAGGCCACGCCCGACGGCACCGTGCTGCGCTACACCGGCCTCAAGGCGCGCTCGGGCGTGCTCACCGCCAGCGGCAACGTGCGGCTGTTCAACCGGCGCATCCAGGGCGATGCCGCGGTCGACATCGTCGACGGCGTGGTCGGCGTGCCGCTCAAGATCGGCGGCACCATGAGCGATCCCGAGCTCTCGCTGACCGGCGGCGCGCTCGCGGGCGCGGCCGTCGGCAGCGCGGTGCTGCCGGGCGTGGGCACCGCGATCGGCGCGCGCGTGGGGCAGCAGGTGGAGCGGCTGTTCGGGCTCGACGAGCCGCCCGGCTCGAAGAAGAAACCGAAACCCTAGCCGATCGCCTTCAGCACCGCCGGCACCGTCAGCACCGCCGTGTAGTAGCCCATGAACTGCACCCCGGTGTTGAAGCCGATGGCGCGCGACAGCAGCCCGCCGAGCAGGCCCATGGTGAGGATCACGAACAGCCCCAGCAGCTGCCCTTCCCAGACGCTGATCACCACGATCAGGCCGACGAAGGTGGCGATGATCGCCTCGTGGCTGACCTTGCGCGAGACGAACAGCGCCGCGCGGCGCGCGAAGTTCATGGTGAAGGGATAGGCCACCAGCGCCGCGAGGACCACCGCCAGCATGCCGTAGCCCAGGAACTCCCAGTGGCTCAGCAGGTTGTGCAGGTTGTGGGTCTGGCCGGTGGCGGCGTCGATGGTGAACACCGGCGGCGCATTGAACAGCGGCGCGGCCGGCCCCGCGGCCACCGGGCTCAGCGGCAGGCCGATCGCGATCAGCGGGATCAGCGCCTCGGCCACGTAGGTGGCCTCGGTCACGCCATTGCGCGCGGCCAGCGTGGTGGTGAGCCGGTGGTAGGCATGCTTGATGCGCGAGCCGACCAGCTCGCCGAGCACCACCGTCATCGCGACCGGGCTGAACACGAAGGTGGCGCTCGAGATGGTGGCGGTGGCCAGCGTCCACTTCACCTGGCCGCGGTCGAGCACCTTGAAGGGGTTCGGGAAGTAGCCGCTCCAGCCCTTCACGTCGGGCGCCAGCGAGAAGGTGCGCACCTTCTCGCGCGCCATGCGCGCCCTGGCCGTCGGCGACAGCACCGAGAACAGGTCGGCCACCAGCGGCCCGATCGCGATGCCGAGGAAATAGCTGATGCTGAGCTTCACGCCGTACTTGGCGGTCAGCGACTGCAGCGCCACGATCACGATCACGAACGGCACCAGCGTCGCCACCGAGGCCCAGCGCCCGCTCGAGAACCAGGCGATGGCGACCGCCGCCACCACGAAGATCCACGGCGCCGCCTTGGTGATGGCCGCGCCGTAGGGCGCGAGCAGCACCGCGAACAGCACGGCCAGCGGCACCGCGACGAAGGCCGCGATGATCGCGCCCGACACCATCTTGCGCAGCGCGATGTGCGGCACGCCGAGGTTGCGCAGCATGTTGGCGTCCTGCAGCAGCGGCGTGGCCATGGTGTCGCCCGGAATGCCCAGCAGCGCGGTCGGCACCGCATGCGTCATGTGCTTGGCCACCGCGGCCGCGAGGAAGAAGGTGAACACGCCCGCGGGCGGCACGCCCAGCAGCACCACCAGCAGGGTCAGCGGCGCGAGCGTGGTGGTCTCGTCGGTGCCCGACACGAGGCCGATGGCGGCGAACACCACGGCGCCCACGAGGCCCATGCCGGTGGCGACGAGGATCTGGTTCAGCAGTGCGGCGTCGATCACGAGGCGGCTCCTTCGGCGGCGGCGCGGGTGCGCGGGCGGTGGTTGGCGAACAGGTCGTGCAGGCCCAGTTCCTGGAGCTCGCGCAGCGCGGCGGGCGGCAGGTCGCTCATCGCGCCGAGTTCGCCGTGCTCGCCGGCCAGTTCGGCCAGCACCTCCTCGCGCCAGCGCGGATCGGCCGCGCCGCCTTCGACCACCTCGCGCTTGGGCGCGAACAGCAGCGCGCAGATCAGGCCCGCGATCACGCAGCCCGCGAGGCCCGCCAGCATCGCGTAGGCGCGCGCCAGTTCGGGCGAGCGCACGGCGCCCGCGAGCAGGCGGTTGGCCAGCAGGAAGCCGGCCAGGCTCACGGCGATGCCGATCGCGATCGCGCCCGCGAGATGGCGCAGGTCCGCCGTGTCGCCCCAGATTTCCACCAGGCGCCATCGCGCCTGCGTCGTGCCGTTCGGGTTCATTGCTTGTCTCCGTTCTTGCTGGTGTGACGGCACGCGCCCCGCGTGCCGCCGCGGTATCGGCCGCGGTCCGTGGTGCGGGGCCTTCCCGCGATCCGTGAAGTTCAGTTCCTGGCGCGCAGGGCTTCGAGCAGCGCCACCGCGCGATCGGTGCGCACGTCGTGCTCGGTGGCCATCTGTTTGGCGACCGCATCGATCTCGTCGCCCGTGGCACCGGCCACCAGCGCGATGTTTCGCGCATGCAGCGCCATGTGGCCGCGCTGGATGCCCTCGGTGGCGAGCGCGCGCAGCGCGCCGAGGTTCTGCGCCAGGCCCACGGCCACCGCCACCTCGCCGAGCTCCTGCGCCGACTGCACGCCGAGGATCCTGAGCGCCAGCCGCGCCAGCGGATGGGTCTTGGTGGCGCCGCCGACCAGCCCCACGGGCATCGGCATCTCGATGGTGCCGACCAGCGAGCCGTTCTTGTCCTTCTCCCAGGTGGTGAGCGAGCCGTAGCGGCCATGGCGGCAGGCATAGGCATGCGCGCCCGCCTCGACCGCGCGCCAGTCGTTGCCGGTGGCGACGATCACCGGGTCGATGCCGTTCATGATCCCCTTGTTGTGCGTGGCCGCGCGGTAGGGGTCGACGGCCGCGAAGGTGTAGGCGTCGAGCACGCCCTCGACGATCTCCTCGCCGCTGCGCTCGGCGGTCTTCAGCACCTCGGGCGCGAGCCGCACGCGGGCGCGCGCCAGCCGCAGGTCGGCCAGGTTCGAGAGGATACGCAGCCGCACCGTGCCGCCCGTGAGCTGCTCGACCAGCGGCGACACCGCCTCGGCCATGGTGTTGACCGTGTTCGCGCCCATCGCGTCGCGCACGTCGACCACCAGGTGCAGCACCACCATCGCGCCGCGCGGCGTGTCCTCGAACACGTGCACCTCGATGTCGCGGCAGCCGCCGCCCAGGCCGATCAGCACCTTGTCGCGGCTGTTCGCCACCTCGAGGATGCGATCGCGCGCGCGCAGCAGCGCCAGCCGCGCGCCGTGCGGATCGCCCAGGCCCAGCAGCTGGACCTGCGCGCGCATCAGCGGCCCGCTGCTCGAGGCCTCGAAGCCACCGCCCTCGCGCGCCAGCTTGGCCATGAAGGAGGCGGCGGCCACCACCGAGGGCTCCTCCACCGCCATCGGCACCAGGTACTCGCGGCCGTTGACCGTGAAGTTGCCGGCCACGCCCAGCGGCAGCTCGAAGGTGCCGATCACGTTCTCGACCATGCCGTTGGCGCGCTCGATGCCGAGCGCGCCGGGCGCGGCGAGCAGCGCCTTCTCCTCGGGCGTGAGCGCAGCGGCCTGCGCGATGTGATCGAGGCGCTGCGCGGGTGTCAGGGCTCGGAAATTGGGGAGGCGGGCGTCGGCGACCATCGTTCGTGCTTGGGTTCGTGCAAGGGTGGATTCGGAAGCGTGCGAATCTAGGCCCGCTGTACCAGCCTCGGAAGGCACAGTTTCGCGGGACAGTCGGGACAGTGCGGCGCGTCCAGTGCCCGCTGTGTCACAGTCGCCGGTCATGAGCGCACTCTCCCGAAGCGGCCCGCGCGCCGCCCCCATCGCCGATTCGCTCGCCGAGGCCCTCGCGCGCCAGATCGCCAGCGGCGCCTACAAGGCCGGCGACAAGCTGCCCTCGCTGCGCGAGCTCGCGCAACTGCACGGCTATGCCAAGAACACCGTGGTGGCGGCCTTCGAGAACCTGGTCTCGCGCGGCCTGGTCGAGCCGCGCCGCGGCTCGGGCTACTTCGTGCGCGCGCAGCCGAAGCCCGCGGGCGCGAAGCCGCCCGAGGACGATGCCGGCAGCCTGGGCCGCGCGATGGACATCGTGTGGCTGATGCGCGAGCAGCTCAAGACCGAACCCGATGCGGTGGCCGTGGGCGACGGCTTCCCGCCGGTCGAATGGCTGGCCGACGTGCGGCTGGACAAGTACCACCCGAAGGTGGTGCGCACGGGGCTTGGCGCGCTGTTCCGCTACGGCAGCCGCTTCGGCTACGGCCCGCTGCGCGAGCACCTGGTGCGCAAGCTGGCCGACTTCGGCATCGGCGCCGAACCGCGGCAGATCGTGCTCACGCACGGCGCCAACGAGGCCATGGACATCGTCATCCGCTACTTCGTGCCGCCCGGCGGCAAGGTGCTGGTCGACGATCCCGGCTACTACCCGCTGTTCGGCAAGCTCAAGCTCGCGGGCGCGCAGATGCTCGCGGTGCCGCGGCTGGCCGACGGGCCCGACCTCGAGGTGCTCGAGCAGCTGCTGGTGGCCGAGCGGCCGCGCCTGTTCTTCACCCAGTCGCTGGCCCACAACCCGACCGGCTCCGACATCTCGCCGGCCAAGGCCTTCCGCGTGCTGCAGCTGGCGCAGAAGCACGACCTGCTGATCGTCGAGAACGACCCGCTGGCCGACTTCAAGCCCACCGCGCTGCCGCGCCTGGCGGCGCTCGACCAGCTCGAGCGCACCATCTACATCGGCAGCTTCTCCAAGTCCTTCTCGGCCGCGCTGCGCGTGGGCTTCGTCGCCTGCGGCGCCGACCTCGCGAGCGACCTCGCCGACCTCAAGGCGCTGATCCACGTGAGCAGCTCGGAGTACGCCGAGCGCACGGTCGACGTGATCCTCAGCGAGGGCCACTACCAGCGCCACCTGAACCGGCTGCAGAACCGCCTGGGCGAGGCCACGCGCGAGGCGCTGCGCTTCTTCGATTCGGTGGGCGCCGAGGTGTTCGCGCGCAGCCCGCAGTCGCTCTACGTCTGGGCCGCGCTGCCGGGCGTGGCCGACTCGCTGGCCTTCGCCAGGGAGCTGCTGCCGCGGCGCATCGTGATGGCGCCGGGCCGCATCTTCAGCGTCGACTCGACGCAGCTCTCGCGCTGGTCGCGCTTCAACGTCGGCGCCATGGCCGACCCGCGCTTCGCGAAGGCGATGCGCGCCACGCTCAAGCGCGTGGGCGGCTGATCAGCCCCGGTGGCGCTCGCGCAGCGCGCGCCGATCGAGCTTGCCGACCGCTGTCTTCGGAATCTCCTCGGCGAAGATCACGCGCCGCGGCTTCTTGTACGAGGCGAGCCGCCCGGCCACGTGCGCGATCAGCGCCGCCTCGTCGACGGCCTGGCCCGCGCGCGGCACCACCACCGCCGTGACCACCTCCACCCACTTCTCGTGCGGCAGGCCGATCACCGCGCATTCGCGCACCGCGGGGTGCGTCATCAGCGCATCCTCGACCTCGCGCGGGTAGACGTTGTAGCCGCCGCTGATGATCATGTCGGAGGTGCGGTCCTTCAGGTGCAGGAAGCCGCGCGCGTCGAACACGCCGACGTCGCGCGTGCGCACCCAGCCGCCCGCGACGAAGGTCTCGGCATTGAGCGCGGGCGCATCGTGGTAGCCCGCCACGGCCGAGGGCGCGCGCACCGCGATCTCGCCCGGCGTGCCGGCGGGTACCTCGTTGCCGGCCTCGTCGACCAGGCGCATCTCGACCTCGAGCGCGGGCTGGCCGCAGGCGCCCAGCAGTTCGTCGACATGGTCCTCGGGCCGCAGCACCGCGAGGCACAGCGGCACCTCGGTCTGGCCGTAGTACTGCCAGAAGCGGTGCCGGCCCCAGGCAGCCATCGCGCGCTGGATCACGCTGCGCGGCATCGGCGAGGCGCCGTAGATCACGTAGCGCAGCGCGCTCACGTCGGTGGCCGCCAGCTCCGGGTGCTCGAACAGCATCTGCAGCATGGTCGGCACCAGGTTGATCGCCGTGATGCGCTCGGCCTGCAGCGTGCGCAGGAACAGGCCCGGCTCGAAGCCCGGCAGGATCACGGTGCGGCCGCCGCGCAGCCAGAACGGCAGCACGAACACGCCGCTGGCATGGATCAGCGAGGCCGCGTGCAGCATCGCGTCCTCGGGCGTGGCGTTCAGCAGGTTCAGCAGCACGTTGCGGCAGATCGCCGCGTACGAGGCCTGCGTGTGCTGCGCGGCCTTCAGCGTGCCGGTAGTGCCCGAGGTGAAGAGCGTGAGCACCACGTCGTCGGGCGAAGGCTCGAAGTCGGGCGCCGTGGCGGGCAGCGTCGCCGCCCGCGGCAGCAGGTCGGGCGCGCCCTCGAGCGCCGCGCCGAGGCCCAGGCAGGCCAGGCCCGGTGCCGCCTCGCGCAGCGCCGCCGCGCGCTCGGCCAGGTCGGGGCCGAACACCAGGTGGGTGCAGCCGGTGTCGGCCAGCATGCGCGCATGCTCGGCCAGCGAGAGCCGCGCATTGAGCGGCACGCGGTTGATGCCGGCCTTCACGCAGGCGAAGTCCAGCGGCACGCTGTGCAGGCCGTTGTTGAGCAGCAGCGCCACGCGCGTGCGCGGCGCCGCGCCGGCCGCGTGCAGCGCCTGCGCGAGCCGGCTGCTGAGCTGGTCGACCTCGGTGAAGCTCAGGCTGCGTTCGCCGAACACGATGGCGGTGCGCGGGCCGTGCTGCAGCGCGCCGCGGCGGATCAGTTCGAGGTAGGTGGTTTGGTGCAAGTCCGTGTCTCCTGTGTGTTCTTCGGGTGGGGGCGCGCTCAGCGCCCGAACTCGCCGTGCCGGCCCGCGCCGCCCCCGAAGCCCGCGGCGCCCGCCTCGCCCTCGGCCGCGACGATCGGCACGCCGCGCGCGCCCTCGCGGCGCAGCGCCTCGGCCAGCGGCAGGTCCCATTGCTCGAAGGCCGAGCGGCGGTCGGCCAGCATGCATTGCTGCGGGAAGGCGGCGATCTGGCGCGCCAGCTCCTGCGCCGCGGCCAGCGCGCCGCCGGGCGGCACGACGCGGTTCGCGAGGCCCATGGCCAGTGCCTCGGCCGCGCCCACGGGGCGGCCGGTCAGGATCATGTCGAGCGCGCGGCCCATGCCCACCAGCCGCGGCAGCCGCACCGTGCCGCCGTCGATCAGCGGCACGCCCCAGCGGCGGCAGAACACGCCGAACACCGCGTCCTCGTCGGCCACGCGCAGGTCGGCCAAGAGCGCGAGCTCGAGCCCGCCCGCCACCGCGTAGCCGTTGATCGCGGCGATCAGCGGCTTGGACAGCGCCATGCGCGTGGGCCCCATCGGTCCGCTGCCGCCGCCCTCGGGGTCGAGCTCGTTGCGCCGCGCGGGGTCGCCGACGGCCGTGAGGTCGGCGCCGGCGCAGAAGTGGCCGCCCGCGCCGGTCAGCACCGCCACGCGCAGGGCGTCGTCGGCCTCGAAGCGCTCGAAGGCCGCGCGCAGCTCGGCGGCCACCGCGCCGTCGACCGCGTTGCGCCGAGCAGGCCGGTCGATGGTGACGGTCAGGATGGCGCCATCGGATTCGGCGCGTACACAGGGGGTTTGTTCGGATGCCATGGACGGGCTCCTTCGGACACAAAATTACGGAATGGATCGGTCCCGGTCATCGTAGGAAACATTTCATCATTTCGCAAACATGGACAAGATATGTAATGTCTCCGTCAGCCTGCCGAGCGCGCCCGACCTGATCCTCGACCTGCTGGTGGCCGACGGCGGCACGCTGAGTTCGCACGCGCTGTGCCGCGCGGGCGCGTTGCTGGGCATCGGCGAGACCACGATGCGCGTGGGCCTCACGCGGCTCGCGGCCGAGGGCAAGATCGCGCGCGGCGAGCGCGGCAACTACCGGCTCGAGCGCGAGGGCCCGGCGCTGTCGCGCGCGGTCGACGGCTGGCTGCACAAGCAGGCGCAGGCCGTCGGCTGGCGCGGCGACTGGCTGGCCGTGCACGACGCCGGCGTGGCGCGCGCCGACAAGACCGCCTGGCGCCGCCACGGCCTCGCGCTCTCGCTGCGCGGCTTCGAGCCGCTGCGGCCCGGCCTGCAGATCCGGCCCGACAACCTGGCGGGCGGCCTCGAGGCCGAGCGCCGCAAGCTCAAGGAACTGGGGCTCTCGCCGGGCGCGCCGGTGTTCCGGCTCGCCGACCTCGACGAGGCGGCGCAGGCGAGCGCGCGCCGGCTGTGGGACGTGCGCGCGCTGGCCGCGCAATGCCGCCGCCTGCAGGCCGGCCTCGAGCGCAGCGAGCAGCGGCTGCGCACGCGGCCGCTCGAAACGGCCGTGCGCGAGTCGCTGCTGCTGGGCCGCGCGGTCATCGCGCACCTGATCCGCGATCCGCTGCTGCCGGCCGAGCTGATGCCGCCCGAGCCGCGCGCCGAGCTGCTCGCGGTCACGCGCCGCTACCAGGATACGGCGCGGCAGCTGTGGCGGCAGTGGCTGGCGCTGCCGGTGGCCTGAAGCTCAGGCCAGTCGCACCACCTGCGCATCCTCCGGCGCGCGCGCATGCAGCCGCTGCACGTCGCTCGCGCGCCGCACCAACACCGCGCGCTGGTTGATGTAGCCCTTGTCGGTGATCTCGCCCGCATCGAGGCTCGGCGGCTCGCTCAGCACCAGCGCGCAGGCCGGGCACTGCGAGGAGCCCGCGCCCTCCGCGCGCAGGGCGCGCAGCACGCCCGCGATGCGCTCGGCCAGCGCCTCGGGCGCGAGCGCCGCGCCCTGCGGGCTCGCGAACACCAGCATGCCGATCTCGTCGCGGTCGTGGCCCGTGAGCACCACGTCCTGCGCATGCGGCGCCAGCAGCGACACCAGCTTCACGCGCAGCGTGCCCACCGAGACCCAGGTGCCGGTCGAGAGCTTGAAGTCCTCGGCCACGCGGCCGTTGAAGATCACGCCGCGCACCGGATCGGCGGGGTCGGCCAGGAAGCCCGCGTCGCCGAGCCGGTAGTAGCCCTCTTCGTCGAAGGCCTGCGCGGTCTCGCGCGGCGCGCCACGGTAGCCGGGGAACACCGACACGCCCTTCACGCGCATTTCGAGCTTCTCGCCGTTGGGCACGAACTTCAGCTCCAGCCCCGGCAGCGGCGCGCCGATGCAGCCCGCGCCATCGAGCTTCCAGTGCGCCGAGGTGATCGCGGGCGAGGTCTCGGTGGCGCCCCAGGAGGTGGTGAGCCACAGCGGCCGGTCGGGCCGCACGCGCCGCGCCACCGCCTCGAGCCGCTGCCAGGTCGAGGGCGCGAGCGCCGCGGCCGCGTAGAAGGCCAGCCGCAGGCGCGAAAACACTTCGGTGGCGAGCGCGTCGTCGGCCTCGAGGAAGGGCAGCAGCATGTCGTAGCCGCGCGGCACGTTGAACAGCAGCGTGGGCTTGACCTCGCGCAGGTTGCGCACCGTCTTCTCGATCAGGCCCGGCGCGGGCCGGCCCTCGTCGATGTAGAGCGCGCCGCCGTTCGCCAGCACCATGTTCAGGTCGTGGTTGGCGCCGAAGGTGTGGCTCCAGGGCAGCCAGTCGACCAGCACCGGCTTCTCGTGCGCGAGGAAGCGCCAGGTCTGGGCCATCATCTGCTGGTTGGCGCACAGCATGCGGTGGGTGTTGATCACCACCTTGGGTTTGCCGGTCGAACCCGAGGTCAGCAGGTACTTGGCATGGGTGTCGGGCAGCACCGCCTCGAAGGCCTGCATCACGGCGGGCGTCTCGGCGCTGGCGAGCAGCCGCGCGAAGGCCAGCGCGCCGGGGTGCGCGTCGGCGTTGCGGCTGAACACCGCGACCGCCTCCACGCCGCTGCCCGCGAGCGCGGCGCCGTAGGCCCTGGCGTCCGATGCATAGACCAGCCCCGGCCGCAGCGCGCGCAGCATCTCGTGCAGCCGCGAGGGATCCTTGGCCATGCGCGAATAGGCGCTCGACAGCGAGCAGGCCGCACGGCCGATGTGCATCGTGGCCAGCATCAGCACCGCGTGGTCGATCGCGTTGTCCGACAGGATCACGACCGGCGCGTCGGCCGGCAGGTCGAGGTCGAGCAGGCCCTGCGCCACCGCGCCGACGGCCTGGCGCAGCGCGCGGTAGTCGAGCCGGCGCCAGTCCGCGCCGCTGTCGTCGCGCTCGGCGAAGGCCAGCGCATCGGGCGTCTCGCGCGCCCAGCGCTCGATCCATTCGCCGATGCAGCGCGCATAGGGCTTCAGCGCCTGCGGCGAGCGCAGCGCGAAGGAGCCGTCGTCGAAGTCGATGCGCACCGTGCGGGGCGGAGCGATGAGGTTTTCGTCTTGCAGGAAGTCAGTCATCTCGGTGATCTGTTGCGCTGAGGGGCGGCTGCCGAAAGCGGGAGCGGACTTCCGGACGCAGAGGACGCGAAGGTCTCGCGAAAGACGCAGAAGGAATTCAGAAAAAATCTTTGGATTTCTCTTTCGCGTTCTTCGCGAAACCTTCGCGTCCTCTGCGTCCGGCTGTTGGTGTTCGTTTCAATCCAGTGTGCCGGTGCCGGCCTTGGCGCGAATCAGGTTCAACAGCAGGGTGTCGCGCGCGGCCTCGAGCTCGGCCGTGCGGCGCGCGCCCAGTTCCTGCGCCACGCCCTCGCTCACCTGCGCTTTCAGCGCCGGCGTCATCGACGGCGCGCCCAGGTCCCGCCACCAGTCCTCGATCGGCCCGCCGAGGTGCGCGAGCACGTGCGCGATGCCGCCCGCGCCGCCCGACAGGTGCAGGTTCATGAACGGTCCCATCACGGCCCAGCGCAGGCCCGGGCCATGCGCGATCGCGGTGTCGATGTCGGCCACCGAGGCCACGCCCTGCTCGACCAGGTGGAAGGCCTCGCGCCACAGCGCGGCCTGCAGCCGGTTCGCGATGTGGCCCTTGACCTCGCGCTTCACGTGGATCGGCCGCTTGCCGATGGCCGCGTAGAAGGCCATGGTGCGCTCGATGGCGTCGGCCGAGGTGAGCTCGCCGCCGATCACCTCCACCAGCGGGATCAGGTGCGGCGGGTTGAACGGATGGCCCAGCACCACGCGGTCCGGATGCGCGCAGCCCGACTGCACGCCGCTGATCGCCAGGCCCGAGGAGCTCGAGGCCAGGATCGCGTCGGGCGGCGCGGCCGCGTCCATGCGGCGGAACAGCTCGATCTTGAAGTCCATGCGCTCGGGGCCGTTCTCCTGCACGAAGTCGGCCACGGAGACCGCGTCTTCCAGGCTGTCGTGGAAGCGCAGCCGGTCGACCGAGGCGCCCGCGGCCAGCCCGAAGCGCTCGAGCGTGGGCCAGTGCTGCGCCACCGCCTGGCGCAGTCTTTCTTCGGCGCCCGGCGAGGGATCGGTCGCGTTGACGTCGAGGCCCTGCGCGAGGAAGTAGGCGGTCCAGCTCGCGCCGATCACGCCGGTGCCGACCACCGCGACGCGCCGTACGCCGTGCGCCGCGCTCATGACTTCCACCGCGCGCAGCGGCTCTCGGCCTTGGTCGTCCAGGCGGCCTCGCCGCGGATCGCTTCCACCACCTTGTAGTAGTCCCAGGGCTCCTTCGATTCCTCGGGCGACTTCACCTGCATCAGGTGCATGTCGTGCACCATCAGGCCGTCGTCGCGCAGCCAGCCGCCCTTGACGAACATGTCGTCGAACTTCGTCTTGCGCAGCTGCGCCATCACCTTGTCGGCATCGTCGCTGCCCGCGGCCTTCACGGCCTGCAGGTACTGCAGCGCGGCCGAGTAGTCGCCGGCATGGAAGGAGGAGGGCATGCGCTTGTGCTTGTCGAAGAAGCGGCGCGCCCAGGTGCGTGCCTCGGGGCTCTGGTTCCAGTACCAGCTGTCGGTCAGGTACATGCCCTGCGAGGCCTTCAGGCCCAGTGCATGCACGTCGTTGATGGTGATGATCATGCCGGCCAGCTTCATGTTCTTGCCGATGCCGAACTCGGCCGCCGACTTGATCGCGTTGACCGTGTCGCCGCCCGCGTTGGCCAGCGCCAGCACCTGCGCCTTCGAGCTCTGCGCCTGCAGCATGAACGACGAGAAGTCGCTCGCGCCCAGCGGGTGCTTGACCGAGCCCGCCACCGTGCCGCCGTTCGCCAGCACCGTCTTGGTCGCGTCGTTCTGCAGCGCGGCGCCGAAGGCGTAGTCGGCCGCCACGAAGTACCAGCTCTTGCCGCCGGCCTTGACCACCGCGCTCGCGGTGCCGCGCGCCATCGCCACCGTGTCGTAGGCGTAGTGCACCGTGTAGGGCGAGCAGTACTCGTTGGTGAGGCTCGACGCGCCCGAGCCCACCACGAAGTAGGGCTTCTTCTTGTCCGCCGCCACGCCGGCCATGGCGATGGCCGCGCCCGAGTTGACGCCGCCGATCAGCATGTCGACCTTCTGCACGTCGAACCATTCGCGCGCCTTGGCGGCGGCGATGTCGGGCTTGTTCTGGTGGTCGGCCGTCACCAGCTCGATCTTCTTGCCGCCGATGGCGCCGCCCATGTCGGCGATCGCCATGCGGATGGCCTCGGCGCCGGCCGGGCCGTCGTAGTCGCGGTACAGGCCCGACATGTCGCTGATGAAGCCGATGCGGATCGTGTCGTCGGACACCTGGGCCGATGCGCTTGCGGAAAAGGCGGCGCCGAGCGCGAGGGCCAGGGCGGTGCGGGAAAGCTTCATTCGATCTGTCTCCGTTCGTTGTTGTGGCGGATGCGGGTTCAGCCGAGCGCGAACTCGGGCCGCGGCGTGCCCACGCGCGGCAGGCCCATGAGCTGGCGCGCCTCGGCGGGCGTCGCCACTTCCATGTCGAGCTCGCGGATCACGCGCACGATGCGCTCGGTGAGCTGCACGTTGGTGGCCAGCTCGCCGTGGCGGAAGTAGAGGTTGTCCTCCAGGCCGACGCGCGCATGGCCGCCCAGCAGCAGCGCCGCCACGTTGGCCTCGAGCTGCGAGGTGCCGATGCCGCTGACGCCGAAGATGCTGCCCTTGGGCAGCGTGTCGACCATCATCTGCAGGAAGCGCGGCGAGTAGGGCATCGCGTTCTGGAAGTTGCGGTGCACGTTCATCACCAGGTTGATGAAGTAGGGCTCGTCGTCGTGGCCCTCGCCGATCAGCGTGGTCGCGTCCTGCAGGATGTGGGTGGGGCTGAACACCTCCCACTCGGGCTTGATGCCGCGCGCCTTCATGCCGGCGGCGAGTTCGCGCCCGCGCGTGATCGGCGTGTCCATCAGAATCTGCCTGCCCTCGAAGCTGAGGTTCAGCGTGGTGGCGTCGAGCGTGCACATCTCGGCGCCCGCGTCCATGCCCTTGATGCGTTCCTCCCAGGCGATCTCCCAGCGGTCGCCGGCCAGCGGCTTGACCATGTCGCCGTGCACGCCGCCGCCGGTGGAGTTGTTGAGCACGATGTCGCAGCCGCCCGCGCGGATGCGGCTGTTGATCTCGCGGTAGACCTCGGCGTCGCAGGTCGCGCCGTCGTCGGGGCGGCGCGCATGGATCGCCGCCACGCTGGCGCCGGCGTTCCAGCAGCGCAGCACGTCGGCCGCGATCTCGGCGGGCTGCGTGGGGAGGTGGGGGTTCTGGGACTTGTGCGCCATGCCGCCGGTGGGGGCGATGGTCACGATCACTTTGCGCTTCGACATGGCGGGGTTCCTGGAGTCCTTCGTGGAGCGCGCCATTATTTTTGGCGCGGGCAGCGCACTCAGTCATCGCGACGACATTCGGGGGCAGGGTTTACGCGGCGTGCAGAGGCTACAGTCGCCCCTGTCGTTCGCATTCATCCACAACAAGGAGCGCTCATGAAACTGTCATCGCTGGTCCTCGCGGCCGCCGCGGTCCTGGCGTCGGGCCAGGCCTTCGCGCAGGGCGGTCCCGAGGCGGGCTGCGCCGCCAAGCGCGAGGCGATCTCGCGCGACATCGAAGCCGCCAAGGCCGAGGGCCAGGACCACCGCGTGCGCGGCCTCGAACGCGCGCTGGCCGAGGTGCGGCGCAACTGCAGCGATGCCAGGCTGGCCGCGCGCCATCAGGAGCGCATCCGCGGCGAGGAGCGCAAGGTCGCGCAGCGCGAACGCGAGCTGGCCGAGGCGCGCCGCAAGGGCGATCGCGACAAGATCGCGCGCCGCGAGGACAAGCTGCGCGAAGCCCAGGCCGAGCTGCAGCGCGTCAAGGACCTGCCCTGAGCCTCGAGAGAAGATGCCCGCTGCCCGGCCTGTTCCTCCCCCAGCCTCGCTGACCCTGGCTCAACTGCTGCAGGGATCGGCCTGGTTTCCGCAACTCGGCGTGGCCGCTGGCGAGCGCGTGCTCGAGGAGATGCGCGAGGTCGAGGTGGCGACCGGCGCCGCGCTGTGCCGCTGCGGCGACACCCCGCTGCACTGGTACGGCACCATCGACGGCCTGCTCAAGTGGTGCGTGAGCTCGCCCGACGGGCGCTCGGTCACCCTGGGTGGCCTGTCGACCGGCAGCTGGTTCGGCGAAGGCACGCTGCTGCGCGGCGTGCCGCGCACCGCGGACATCATCGCGCTGCGCCCCAGCCGGGTGGCGCTGATGCCGCTGGAGACCTTCGAGTGGCTGCGCGCCACGCACCGCAGCTTCGACGACTTCCTGCTGCGCCAGATCAACGAGCGCATGCACTGGTTCCTCGGCAACTTCGCCGCCCACCACCTGCTGGACACCGACAGCCAGGTCGCGCGCGCGCTCGTTGGCCTGTTCCACGAGTGGCTGCATCCGGGCAGCGATCCGCACCTGGAGGTGTCGCAGGAGGAGATCGCCAACCTCTCGGGCCTGTCGCGCCAGCGCTGCAACGCGGCGTTGCGGCGGCTGGCATCGGCCGGACTGCTGCGCATCGAGTACGGCGGCATCACCGTGACCGATCTGGACGGCCTGCGCCGCCGCATCGACGGCTGAGCGCCTCGCGCCTCAGCGCCGGTGGTGCGAGGGCGCGAGCTCGTACACCGGCGTGTCGAGCCCTTCGGCGCGCGCCTTGAGCTGCAGCGCGAGGAACTGCGAGTAGTGGCGCGACTGGTGCAGGTTGCCGCCGTGGATCCAGAGGTTCGGCACCTGCGTCGGCTTCCACATGTTGCGCAGCTCGCCTTCCCACGGGCCCGGATCCTTCGGCGTGTCGGAGCCCAGGCCCCAGCACTTGCCGACCCGGTCGGCGACCTCGGGCGAGATCAGGTCGGCCAGCCAGCCGTTCATCGAGCCGTAGCCGGTGGCATAGACCAGGAGGTCGGCCGGCAGCTCGCTGCCGTCGGTCAGCGTCACCGAGCGTTCGTTCACGCGCTCGATGTTCACGCCGCTCCTGAGCTTCACGCTGCCGTTGGCCACCAGCTCCGAGGCGCCCACGTCGATGTAGTAGCCCGAGCCGCGCCGCAGGTACTTCATGAACAGGCCCGAGCCGTCGGCGCCGAAGTCGAGCATGAAGCCCGCCTTCTCCAGTCGCGCATAGAGGTCGGCATCGCGCTTCTTCATCTCGTCGTAGATCGGGATGTGGAAGGTGTGCATCACCTGGTAGGGCACCGAGGCGAAGATCAGGTCGGCCTTGTGGTGGTCGATGCCGCTCTTCACCGCCTGCTCCGAATACAGGCCGCCCAGCGCCAGTTCCATCAGCGAGTCGGAGGGCGCGATGTGGGTCGACGAGCGCTGGATCATCGTCACGTCGGCGCCGTGCTCCCACAGCGCCGCGCAGATGTCGTGCGCCGAGTTGTTCGAGCCCAGCACCACGCACTTCTTGCCCGCGTAGGCCTCGGGCCCGGGGTGCTTGCTCGAATGGTGCTGGTCGCCCTGGAAGTTCTCGGCGCCCGCGAGCACGGGCACGTTCGGGTAGCCCGACACGCCGAGCGCGAACACCAGCTGCTTCGGCCGCAGCACCACCTCCTTGCCCTCGCGTTCCACGCGCACTTCCCAGCGCTGCGTGGCCTCGTCGAAGCGCGCCTTCTTCGCCGTGGTCGAGCTCCAGTAGTTGAGCTCCATCACCTTGGTGTACATCTCGAGCCAGTCGCCGACCTTGTCCTTGGGCGCGAACACCGGCCAGTCGTCGGGGAAGGGCATGTAGGGCAGGTGGTCGTACCAGACCGGGTCGTGCAGGCACAGCGACTTGTAGCGGTTGCGCCAGGAGTCGCCCGCGCGCGCGTTGCGCTCGATGATGATCGTGGGCACCCCGAGCCGGCGCAGCCGCGCGCCGAGCGCGATCCCGCCCTGGCCGCCGCCCACGATCACCACCTCGGGCTGCTCGGCGTAGCCCAGCGTGCGGGCTTCCTCCTCGCGCTTCTCGAGCCAGCTCTGGCGGCCCTTGTGCACGCCGTGCTCCGCGCCCTTGATGCGGTTCGCGCCGGTCTTCTCCTCGAAGCCCTTGAGCTCGGTCATGGTGGTCAGCAAGGTCCAGGCCTTGCCGCCGCGCAGCCGCAGGTGGCCGCGGCCGCGCGCCACCCGGGTCTCGAACGTGAACCAGGCCTCGGTCACGCCGTCGGCCTCGCTGGCCTCGCCCTCGAGCGCGAAGTTCGACGGCTGCGTGTCGGCCAGCCGCGCCGCCAGCATCGCGCGGATCGCGCCCGCGCCTTCCTGCGTGCGGATGTTCCAGGTGAAGGCCACGAGGTCGCGCCAGAAGCCCTCGGCCTCGAACAGCGCGACCGTGGCCTCGACGTCGTTGCGCGCGAGCGCGGCGCCGAAGTCGGCCAGCCAGGTGGCGGCAGCCCGCGTGGGGGCGGCGGTGGATGCGGTCATCGAATGTCTCCGTGTATGAATGGATGAGAACGAACGCTGCGCCGCGGACGGCGCGGGTTGCGTTGCGCAGCTTTCGTGCCGCATGGCGGCGCACGGTGAATCAGGGACTTGGCGGGGGTTTTGTCGCGGGCGTGATGCGTTGTCTCACTGGCTGCGAAACAGGGTGAGACAGCCGTGCGACGGTGGCGGCCTATCGCGCGGCCGGCCTCGTCAGCGCGCGGTCCGCGGGCGCGGTGGCAGCGTTGCGGGCTTGCCGCTGGCCGGCGTCGGCGCCAGCACGTCATCGTAGGCCTGCAACTGCCATACCGCGCGCGGCGTGCGCACCGTGTAGCGCTCGCGGTATTCCGACGGGCTCATGCCGGCGATGCGCTTGAAGGTGCGCCGGAAGGTCGAGACGTCCGCGTAGCCCGAGGCGTCGGCGATCTCGTGCATCGAGCGCCAGGTGGCCTCGAGCCACATGCGCGCGCGCTTCACGCGCAGCTCGTGCAGGAACTGGATCGGCGAACGCTCGATGTGACGCGCGAACAGCCGCACCAGCGTGCGTTCGCTGACCGCCGCGGCCGAGGCCATCTCGGCCACCGTCAGCGGCCGGCCCGCGTTGGCCTCGATGAAGGCGATGGCGCGGTGCAGCGGCGCATCGCGCGAGGTGCCCACCACCTGCTCGGGGATGTCGAGCACCAGGTGCTGGCGCTCGGGATTGGCGAGGAACTTGTCGCGGCAGGCCGCGGCGAGGTCCGACAGGCCGACGCCGTCGAGCAGCTTGAGCACCATCGCATGCATCAGGTCGGGCGTGGCCGCCAGCACCATGTGCGGGCCGAGCGTCAGCGGCGTCTCGCTGTGGATCGGCGTGTCGGGGAAGTCGTGCGCGAAGCCCGACTGGTAGAGCCACGACAGCGGCACCGGCTGGTGCGCGAGCAGCCCCGCGCGCCCGGCCAGCCACAGGCCGGTGCCACAGGCGCCGATCCAGTCGCCTGCCGCGTGGCGGCTCGCGAGCTGCGCGCAGAGCGCGGCGTTCTGCGCCACCAGCCGGCGCAGGCCCGGAATGGTCACCATCATCAGCGGCGGCACCACCGCGAGCGCGGTGGCGGGCGCGCGGCGCGAGCGCTTCGCCTCCTCGTCCGACTGGAACGCGAGGCGCCGCATCGCATGCGGTCCGCCGTCGGGCCCGAGCAGCCGCCAGGCCACCGGCGCGTCGATGCGCCGCCCCGCGCGCGCACGCGCCAGCGAGTTCGCCTCGCGCAGGATGTCGATGGCACCGAAGACGCTGCCGGGCAGGCCGCCGTGCGGCAGGTAGAGGTCGAAGCGGATCATGGGCTTGGCGGATTGTGTACCCCGAGTGGCCGAAAAGGTCCTGTGCCGCGCGGGACCGCGTTTGTAGCATCCGCTCCCACGTCAACCACAGCCGGAGTTCGAGATGAGCCTGACATGGATCGCGCGCCGCCTGGCCATCGGCCTCGCGGTGCTTCCCCTGGTCGCGGGTGCGCAGGCCTGGCCCGCCAGGCCGGTGAACTGGGTCGTGCCCTATCCCGCGGGCGGCCCGGCCGACGTGATCGCCCGCGCCATCGCGCCGCGCATGGCCCGCGAGCTGGGCCAGCCGGTGCTGGTGGAGAACCTCGGCGGCGTGGGCGGCGCGCTGGCGGCGCAGAAGGTGTTGAACGCGCCGGCCGACGGCTACACGGTGCTGCAGGGCTCGCCCAACGAGGTCATCCTCGCACCGCTCGCGCGGGCCGCGGTGAAGCTCAGGCTCGAGGACTTCGTGCTGGTCTCGCCGGCCACCAACAACCCGCTGGTGCTGGTGACGCGCAAGGCGCTCGCCGCCGACGACCTCGATGCCTTCGCGGCACTCGCGCGCTCGTCCGCCGCGCAGCCGCTGACCTACGGCAGCGTGGGCGTGGGCTCGATGTTCCATCTCGCGGCCGAGGACCTGGCCGCGCGCATGGATGCGAGGGTCATGCACGTGCCCTACAGCGGCGGCGCGCCGCTGATCCAGGACCTGGGCGGCGCCAACCTCGACTTCGCGCTGATGCCCTTCACCACCGGCTACCTGGGACTGGCCGAGACCGGCCGGCTCAAGATCCTCGCGGTCGCCTCGAAGCAGCGCCTCGCGCAGATGAAGAACGTGCCGACCTTCGCGGAAAGCCGCGTCGCCGCCGGTTTCGAGGCCGGCGCCTGGGCCGGGCCGATGGTGCGCAGGGGCACGCCCGAGGCCGTGGTCGAGCGCCTGCACAAGGCGCTGCAGGCGAGCCTGGCCGACCCGCAGGTGCGCACGACCCTCGAGGCCTCGGGCTCGCAGGTGTCCGAGCGCATGAGCCTGGCCGAGGCGGCGCGCTTCCTGGCCGCGGAGGCCGAGCGCTACCGCACGCTCGCGCGCCGCATCGGCGTGCGGCCCGAATGACCATGACTCAAGGGACATCGGCATGAGCTTCGTGCATTCCGGCGGCGTCGACATCTACTACGAGCGCACGGGCCAGGGGCCGGCGCTGCTGTTCTGCCACGGCGCGGGATCGAATGCCGCGACCTGGTGGCAGCAGATTCCCGCGTTCTCGCAGCGCTTCACCTGCATCGCGTTCGACGCGCGCTGCTTCGGCCGTTCGCTCGCGCCGCTCGAGGCCTTCGGGCACGAGGCCCTGGTGGCCGACGCGCTCGCGGTGCTCGATGCCGAGGGCATCGACAGCGCCGCGCTGGTGTGCCAGTCGCTCGGCGGCATGACCGGCGCGCGGCTCGCGCTGCGGCATCCCGAGCGGGTGTGGGCCTTCGCCTGCTGCGATTCGCCGCTGGCGATCGACCATCCGCGGATGCTGGCCAACGTCGCGGCCTTTCTCGGCGAGGTGGCGGCGACCGAGCTCGAGGACCGCGCGCTGAGCCCGGCCTTCGTGCGCGAGCGGCCCGCGATGGCCTGGCTGTACCGGCAGATCAACCAGTTCAATCCCGCGGTGCACGGCGCCGCGGCCGGCCGCGGTGGCCCGGGGTGGGGCGAGCGTCTCGCAGCGCTGTTCGCGCCGCAGCAGCTGCTCGCGCTCGACGACCTGCGCCGCCTGCGCTGCCCGACGCTGTTCGTGGTCGGTGCCGAGGACCGCGTGGTCACGCCCGCGGTGGTGCGCGACATCGCGCGCCAGGTCGAGGGCAGCCGCGTGGCCGAGATCGCGGCCGCGGGGCACTCGCCGTACTTCGAACAGGCGCAGAACTTCAATGCCGCGGTGCTGGCCTTTCTCGTCGATGCCTGGGCCGGCGCGCGCCAGGGTTTTCCAACTGCAGGAGCTTGAGATGCGATTCGAGAACGCTTCCTTCCTCGGGCGTCGCGCGATGCTCGCCATGGGCCTGTCGGCCGTCGGCGGCGTCGGCGCGGCCGATGTGCCCGCACCCGCACCGGCCGTGGGTCGCATCGACGGCGAGCCGCCCTCGGTCGGCGACCTGCGCGCGATGGCGCTCGCCAACTACGGGCACTTCAGCACCATGCGCATCCGCCGGCGCAGCGTGCAGGGCCTGGACTTCCAGCTGGCCCGGCTGGACCGCAGCACGCGGCTCCTGTTCGGCAGCGAGCTCGATGGCGAGCGGGTGCGCCGGCTGGTGCGCGAGGCCGTGCCCGACGACGACCGGACCTGGCTGGTGCGCATCAACGTCTTCCCGCGCGTGGCGGGCTTCGCCGATCTCACCAGGCCGATGCCCGCCGGCGTGTTCGTCACCCAGTCGCCGCTCGCGGCCGAGGCGCCGCCGCCACGCGCCGTGCGCTCGGTGCAGCACGAGCGCGTGCTGCCCGAGGTCAAGCACGTCGGCACCTTCGGCCTGTTCCACCACCGCAAGCTCGCGCAGGCGGCGGGTTTCGACGACGCGCTGTTCCTCGACGCGCGGCGCAGCATCTCGGAGGGAAGCACGTGGAACGTCGGCTTCTACGACGGGCGCCGTGTGGTGCTGCCGACCGCGCCCGCGCTGCCCGGCGGCGCGATCCACCTGCTGCGGCTGGGCATGCGCTCGCACGGCATTCCCTTCGTCGAGCGCGACATCCGCATCGACGAGATCAAGGATTTCGAGCTGGCCTTCTGGACCAACGTGCCCGACACCGTGCGGCCGCTGCGGCGCATCGACGCGACCGAGTTCTCGCTGTCGCACCCGCTGCACGAGCGGCTGAAGGCCTGCTACGAATCGAACGAGTGGACCGCGCTGTAGCGCGCGATCAGCCGCGCCGGGGCGCCACGATCCCGAGCCGCTTCATGTGCCGGTACACGGTGGCCCGGCTCAGGCCCAGCGCATCGGCCGCCTGCGCGACGCGCCAGCGGTGCTGGCGCAGCGCCGCGAGCAGACGCTCCGATTCGGCGGCCGTGTCCTCGGCCTCATCGACCATCGCGGGCATCGTCGTCGCGACGCGCTCCGGCAACCGCAGGTCCTCCACCACGACTTCACGCCCCGTGCACAACGCCAGCGCGAGCCGCAGCACGTTGCGCAGCTCGCGCAGGTTGCCGGGCCAGCGGTGCGCCATCAGCGCCTCGATCGCTTCGGCCGAGAGCCGCGCGTTCGAATCCACGGCGGCGGCCTCCTCGGCGAACAGGCTGTCGATCAGATGGCGGCGGTCGCGGCGTTCGCGCAGCGGCGGCAGCTTCAGCACGGCGCCGCATAGGCGGTAGTAGAGGTCCTCGCGGAAGCGGCCTGCCGCGACGAGTTCGCTCAGGCCCCGGTGCGTGGCGGCCACCACCGCGAGGTCCACGCGCTGCGGCGCGTCGCCGCCCAGCGGCAGCACCTCGCCTTCGGACAGCACGCGCAGCAGCCGCGTCTGCAGCGCCATCGGCATGTCGCCGATCTCGTCGAGGAACAGCGTGCCGCGGTCGGCCTGCGCGATCAGGCCCTTCATGCCCTTGCTGCGGCCGCCGGTGAAGGTGCCGGGCTGGTAGCCGAACAGCTCGCTCTCGATCAGCGAATCGGGAATGGCCGCGCAGTTCACGGCCACGAAGGGCAGGGCCGCGCGGCGGCTCGCGCCGTGCAGCGCGCGCGCCAGCACCTCCTTGCCGCTGCCGGTCTCGCCCTCGATCAGCACGTGGATGCCGCGGTCGACCAGCCGGCGCGCCTGCGCCAGCAGCGACTGCATCGCGGGATCGTCGCCCGCGATGCGCTCGAGCGGCGGCAGCCGGTCGACGCCCGGCACGGCGGCCTTGCGCTCGGTCGCGGCCGTGCGGCGCGCCACGCGCGGCGCGAGCAGGGAGGCGTGGTACTCGCCGCCGTCCGGCAGCAGCACCGTGTGGGCGAAGGGCATGGCCGATGCGCTCGCGCCCAGGCGCCAGATCGCATCGAGCGGCATGCGCAGCAGCTCGGCCACGCCGGTGCCGACCGGATGGACCGCGAACAGCCGCCGCGCGCTGCTGTTCGCGCCGACCACCGTGCCGGCCTCGTCGAGCGCGAGCATCAGCTCGCCGGCCACGTCGACCAGGCCGAAGGCGCTGCCCAGCCGCAGCACCCAGTGGCCGCGGAAGTGGCGCAGGAAATCGGCGTCCTCGATCATGCGCGCGTAGATCGCGACCAGGTGCCGCACCAGGTGCTGGCTCTCCTTGGCCTCGGGCGAATGCAGCGCCGACACGTCGAGCACCGCCGTGAGCCGCCCGCCATGGTCGAACAGCGGCGCGGTGGTGCAGGTCAGCGCGATGTGGGTGGCGTCGAAGTGTTCGGTCTGGTGGCAGGTCATCGGTGCCTGCTCGACCAGGCAGGTGCCCACGCCGCAGGTGCCCGCATGCGCCTCGTTCCAGTCGGCGCCGAGGTAGAGGCCGGCCTTGCGCAGCTGGTCGTCCCAGGCCGGGTTGCCGATGTAGTCGACCGTGATGCCCTCGGCATCGGTCAGCAGCACCATGTAGCCGAGGTCGGCCACGCGGCGATAGATGTCCTCCATGCCCGCGCGCGCGGTGCAGAGGAAGTGCTCGAGCTGCTGCTGGTGCGCGCGCACCTCGTGCGCCGGCAGGATGCGCGCGGGCGTGGGCCGCGAGGGATCGAGGCCATGGTCGCGCACGCAGCGCGCCCACGACTTGTGGACCAGGCTGGTCGCCGGATCGGCCAGCGCGGTGCCGGTGGCGATCGAATAGACGTTGTCGATGTGGCGCGATTGCAGGGAAGGCATGCTCGACCTCGCGATGGCGCGCGGCCGCCGGAAGATCGGGGCGCGGCCGCGCAGCCGGACATCATTCGGCTGTCGCGCTGTCGCGGCACAGAGGTGAAACCCGGTGGTCGCCTAGCCTGCTTGCGTTACCGATACGCTTGGGGAAAGGGCTTGGCAAGACGCACGCTCTTCAATTCGTCAGTGAGATCAATCTTCTTACTTTTGAGGAGCCAGAACTTGAAGCTCTCGGACTTCATCTTCCAGTATCCAGTCGGCATCAGCTCTCGCAGGCAATGCCTTTGTCGGGTTCGCATGTTCACTGCCTCGCAGGGGACGGTGGTCTTGCTCCTGACGGACATCGGTGAACTCGGCCTTGGGTCGTCGATCATGAATCACATCGAGCATCTTTGCGCGGCACTTGCCGTCCGGGGCTTTTTTCCGGAAGGTGCGCGAGTTGTCGAGCACCATGAGAGAGGCGGGGCTGTCGACGATGGGTTCTATCTGGTGGCGTTCGACGCGTCGGGGTCACCTTCGTGGGAGGAGGTCACGATGGAGCGCATCATCGTCATGCTCGAATGCCAGGCAGACGAATTCACGAAGCCAACTGCACACGATCAACGTCTTGTTGGGGAAATCGAGCGTCTACGCAACGCGGTCAACCCATTTTTCGACGCCCCGGATCTCGAGGCTCCAGAGATCGTCAACCGTCGAGGGGACATCGAAGACCAGATGGTGTCGAAAGCGATGCTCCTTCAGGTGATCGAATCAGGTGCCACTGAGCGGGAGTTGCATCAGCTGTTCAAGAAGGATCCCTCCTTTTTTGGTGAGGTCTATGCAAGTCCGTACGAGGAGTACATCGTGCTGTCGGAATATCCGCTGGCCGATGGCTTCGTCGACTTTGTCGTTCTTACAGGCCGATCTCGCATGGAAGTCGTCCTGATCGAGATCAAGGGCGCGGACTTCTTCCTGGTCAATGCCGACAGCTATGGTGAGTTCGCTCAGAAGATGAATCAAGCTGCCGGTCAGATACGACGCCGGATCGGCGCAATCTACAGAGACATGTCGACGTTCAGGAAAAACATCCACAAAGTTCGTCGTGCGGTTGAGTCTGGGGCATCACGTCATGGTTCTTTCGTTGGACCTCGCCCGGGGCTTCTGGTCGATCCTGACAAGGACATTGAGCTGCGAACCGTCATCATTGGTGGAAGAACGCGCGACGACGTGGTTGAAAGCGGGAAGCGGCACGAGTTCGAGCACGGCGTCTCGCCTCCCGTACGAATCGAGTCGTGGGATACCTGGGTTCGAAAACTTCAGCGCCAGTAAAAACTTCGTGTCGAGTCATCGAGTCATCCCCCCAACCCGCTGGATCTACATATGAACATGCTTCAGTTCGAACTCTTCGCCGACTACTTTCAGTTCTACATCCAGGACGAATCCGCCGAAGGCGATCTTTCCGATGCATGGAGCGACGAGGCCGTGGAACGCATGCTCGCGACCGCGCCCGGCGTGGTCGGCATCGGCACGGCGCGCAACATGGAGGTGCCGGTCACGGTCGAGATCCTCGAGGCCACGCCGCCGCTCGATGCCGATGCCTGGGACCACGTGGTCGAGTGCGCGCTCGCCACGACGAGCGGGCGCCTCGCGATCGCGGGGTGCACCGATTACTTTCCCGATGCGGCGCGCATAGCGATCGCGCCGGGCACCTACCGCGTGCGTGCCTGCTACGCGGGGCTCGCGACGCTGTCCGAGGACGGGCTCGAGGGCGAGGACCGCTACCACCTCGCGCTGTGGCCGGCACCGGCCATCGAGCCCACGGTGGTCAAGCGGCGCGTGGCCTGAGCACACCGCTCAGCGGCAGGCGAAGCTCTCCGCCTTCGAGGTATCGCCGCCCAGGTACGCGATCTTCTTCGGATAGGTGCACAGCGGCCGCGCGAGCGACTTGTCGCTGTTGCTCAGCACGATGTTCTCGGGCGGGATGCCCTTCTCGACCCAGTCGGTGAGCGCGGTGAACAGCTGGTTCGGCGCGGGCAGCGGCGGGTTGGCCGCGGGGCTGGTGCCGGGCAGGCCGTCGACCGAGCCCACGCCCAGGCAATGGCCCATCGCGGGGATCTCGAGGTAGCGGTAGAACTTCTGCAGCGCATCGATGCCGCCCATCGCGCCGGCCGCGCGCTCGTAGTAGTGGGCGGTGCCCGAGTTCGGGATCAGCTGGTCGGCCAGGCCGTGGTAGGTCAGCATCTTCGCGCCGCGGTCGCGGAAGCGCGCGAGGTCGGGGTTGTCGGTGTCGATGTTCGCGAACGCGCGCTGCAGCGCCTTGCCGCGGTCGCCGGCATTGGCGAGCTGCGCGTAGCCCAGGCCCTTCCAGCGGTCGGCGCCGTTGCCGGTGGCGTTGATGAAATCGGGCGTGGCGAGCGTCGGGTCCTGCAGGTTCAGCGCGACCTGGTGCACGGCGACGGGGAAGGGCGCGGGCACGCCGCCGGCCGAGCCGGCCAGGCCCGAGAGCGCGGTGCCGCGCGGGAGGCCGTACCAGAGCTGGTTCGACGCCAGCACGGGGCCGTAGCCGATGTCGGCCGCGGCCGGCGGCACGCTGCCGTCGCGGGTCTGGCCATACCAGATCTTGTTGACGGCCTGCGCCTGCGCGGTGCTCAGGCAGGCGGCGGTGGCATTGCTGCCGCCGCTCGCGGTGCACAGCACGGCCTTGTCCTGCACCGGGTCGTAGCGGCAGGCGGCGGGGTCGCTGATGAAGCCCTCGTGCTTGCCGGTGAGCTGGCTGTCGCAGGCGCTGACCGCGGCCGAGGACACCAGCGTGGCCTGCGCGGGCGTGAGCGGCGTGCCGCCGAGGTCGCGCTGCATCACGACCTGGGGATAGAGCTCGGCCGTGATGAAGCGGGTCCAGTTGATCGCGCTGTTGCCCGCGAGGATGCCGTCGAAGTCGTCGGGATTGGCCTGCGCCTGCATGTGGCCCTGGCGGCCGCCGGTGGAACAGCCGTCCCAGTACGAGTACTTCGGCGCCGCGCCGTAGAAGCCGGCCGCGAGCGCCTTGGCCTTGACCGCCATCTCGTGGATGCCGCGGCTCGCGAAGTCGGTCCACAGCGCGGTGTTGATGGTGCCGTCGGGGTTCATCGCGAAGGAGCCGTCGGCACCGGCCACCGGGTTCGACGAGGCATGGCCGGTGTCGGTGACGGCACTGACCGAACCCTCGATGCCGGCGACGAGCGCGGGCGAGTTGAGGCCGGTGGAACTGCCGGTGCGGTCGAGCGCGCCGATCGAGGGCTCGCCCGCGAAGCCGCCGCCGCCGAGCACGCGCACGCGCTGGTTCCACGCGGCCCTGGCCGGCAGCCAGACCTCGATGCCGATGCCCGGCGAAGTCGAGGGCGCGCCCGCGGGGCCCGGGTTGCCCGGGCCGACGTTGAGCTTGACCATGCACAGGTCGCTGGCCGCGAGCGTGCCGGTGGCCTTGCCGTCGAGGTTGAGGTCGTCGCCTTTCCTGAACTGCTTCACCAGCCGCACGGTGGTGTTCGCATCGGGCTTGAACGCGGTCTTGAGGCTGTCGTCGCAAGTCAGCGCGAGCGGTGCGGCGGGTGGCGGCGCGGCCGGCACGATCGGCAGCACGGTGCCCGACGAGCCGCTGCCGCCGCAGGCCGAGAGCGCGGCGGCAGCGGCGAGGCACAGCAGGGCGATGGAGGGTGGAACGGAACGGGTGTGGGATCTGTTGTCGTGGCGCATCTTCTGTCTCCTGTGTTGGCAGACATCGAATGTGCCGAGCGTGCCTCGCACGGTCTATCGACATGCGATCGGCGCTTGCAGGATTCCCTCAACCGGCCCTCGGACTTACCCGCGATGCACGCGTGCGCGCGGGCGTGCTGCCCACGAGCTGGCGGAACACCTGCGTGAAATGCGCCTGGCTCGAGAAGCCCACCGCCTGCGCGATCTCGGCCAGCGCGAGCGGGCCGTCGAGCAGCGCCAGCGCCTGCCGCACGCGCTGCTCCATCACGTAGCGATAGGGCGTGGCGCCGGTGCTGGCGCGAAAGAGCCGCGTGAAGTGCACCGCGCTCAGCTGCAGCTCGGCCGCGAGCGCGTCGATGCCGAAATCCTCGGCCAGGTGCGCCATCACCCAGTCGTAGACGCGGCGCAGGTCGGCCTGCGAGAGCCGCCCGCGCGGGCGCTGCGCGTTGCGCGCGCAGCCGTAGCGCGCCTGCAGGTAGCTTGCGAGCGCCATCGACAGCCCCTGCGCATGCAGCCGGCCCGAGCTGCAGCCGCGCTCGATCTCGTCGCGCATGGCGCTGGCCAGCAGTTGCAAGGTGGCATCGGTGGTCGAGAGCTGGGTCTGCAGGTGCAGCTCGCCGTCGCTCTCGGGCATGAGGCGGCGCAGCGCCTCGGGGCGGATCTCGATCGCCACCATTTCCTCGATGCGGCCGGTCCAGCTCGCGCGGTCGACCTCGTAGCCCCGCTCGAAGATGCTCATGCCGCCCGCGCGCGTTTCGATGCGATGCGAACGCCGGCCCTGCGTCATGACGCCGTGCACATGGCCGCGCACGCACAGCGCGATCAGCGGATGCGGGTTGTAGCAGGCCGGGTTCTCGCCGTCGCCGATCATCGAGCGGACCTCGAGCGCGAAGCCCTGCCACGGCGTGGCGCCCGCGTTCAGCAGCAGCCGGCCGTCCATGCGCAACGGCTTGCCCGTGGTGTCGAGCAGGCTGATCTCGCGCGTCATGGCGGTGGGCCTTCAGACCCCGAGCAGCGCCTCCAGCGCCTGCGGCTGCGCGAGCAGCGCGCCCGAGGCGCCCTGGCGCACGATCTGGCCCTTCTCCATCACCACCGCGAGCTCGGTGTGGGCCAGCACCTTGCGGTAGTCGCGGTCCACGATCAGGGTGGCGATGCCGGTCTGGCGGATCTGCTCGATCACGCGCCAGATCTCGGCCACGATCAGCGGCGCGAGGCCCTCGGTCGCTTCGTCGAGGATCAGCAGGCGCGGGTTGGTCATCAGCGCGCGGCCGATCGACAGCATCTGCTGCTCGCCGCCCGAGAGCTGCTGGCCGCCGTGCGACAGCCGCTCGGCCAGCCGCGGGAAGGTGGCCATCACGCGCTCGAAGGTCCAGGCGCGCCGGCCGTCGATGCCCGCGCGCTCGCTCATCACGAGGTTCTCGCGCACGGAGAGGTTGGGGAAGATGCCGCGGCCCTCGGGCACGTAGCCGATGCCCAGGCGCGCCATCTTCTCGGGCGGCAGGCCGGTGACCGTGCGGCCGTCGACCTGCACCTCGCCCGAGGCGGGGCGCACGTAGCCCATGATCGTGCGGATCAGCGTGGTCTTGCCCATGCCGTTGCGGCCCAGCAGGCCGACCGAGGTCGCGGCCGGGATCTCGGCATGCACGCCGCGCAGGATGTGGCTGTTGCCGTAGTAGGTGTTGAGGTCTTTGACGTTGAGCATCAGTGTTCCTCTCCCAGGTAGGCGGTGCGGACTTCGGGGTTCTCGCGGATCGCGTCGGGGCTGCCGGTGGCGATCACCGTGCCGTTGACCATCACCGTGATGCGGTCGGCCACGCGGAACACCGCGTCCATGTCGTGCTCCACCAGCAGGATGGCGTGCGTGGCCTTGAGCTGCGCGAGCAGGTTCAGCATGCGGTCGGTCTCCTCCGCGCCCATGCCGGCCAGCGGCTCGTCGAGCAGCAGCACGCGCGGATGCGTGGCCAGGCACATCGCCACCTCGAGCTGGCGCTGCGCGCCGTGGCTCAGCGTGCCGGCGATGCGGTGCGCCTCGGCGGCGAGGCCCGCGGCCTCGAGCGCCGCATCGGCCGAGGCCGAGCTCGCGGCGCCGCCGCGCGACGGCTGCCAGATCGCCCAGGGCCGCGGCGTGGCCGCCTGCGCCGCGAGGCGGCAGTTCTCGTGCACGCTGAACTCCGGGAAGATGGTGGTGCGCTGGTAGCTGCGGCCCACGCCCGCGAGCGCGCGGCGGAACTGCGCGCGCGTCGTGATGTCCTCGCCGTCGAGGCGGATCCGGCCCGCCGAAGCCTCGATCTCGCCCGAGAGCATGTTGATCAGGGTCGACTTGCCCGCGCCGTTGGTGCCGATCACCGCATGCACCTCGCCCACGTGCAGGTCGAGCGTGACCGCGTTGACCGCGACCAGGCCGCCGAAGCGGCGGGTCAGTCCCTCGACGGACAGCAGCACGGAATCGTTCATGCCCCGCTCCTCGGCGACAGCCGCTGCACCAGCCCGATCAGGCCCTTGGGCAGCAGCGCCACGAACACGATGATGGTCAGCCCCAGCGTGAGCTGCCAGTGGTCGGCCAGCGGCCCGAGCAGCGCATGGGTCGAGAAGATCTCCTTGAGCAGCGTGAAGGCGATGGCGCCGATCACCGCGCCGCGCAGGTGGCCCAGGCCGCCGAGGATCACCATCAGCAGCACCTCGCCCGAGTTGTGCCAGGCCATCAGCTCGGGATTGACCACGCCGTCGCGCGAGGCCAGCAGGAAGCCCGCGAGGCCGGCGAGCGCGCCCGCCAGCACGAAGGCCGCGAGCTTGTAGGCGTAGGTGGGGAAGCCCGCCGCGCGCATGCGCTGTTCGTTGACGCGGATGCCCGCGAGCGCCGCGCCGAAGCGCGAGCGGCGCAGCAGCGCGAGCAGCGCGTAGGTGAACACCAGCGCCGCCAGCACCACGTAGAACAGCACCGTGCGGTTCTCGAGGTCGAGCGCGCCGAGGGCCGGGCGCACGTAGAGGTAGATGCCGTCGCTGCCGCCGCCGACCTTGGTGTCGTGGAACACGAAGAAGGCCATCTGCGCGAAGGCCAGCGTCACCATGATGAAGTAGACGCCGCGCGTGCGCAGGCTCAGCGCGCCGACGAACAGGGCATAGAGCCCGGCCGCGCCCATGGCCGCGGGCAGCAGCAGCGCGAAGTTGCCGCCTTCGGCGCCCGAGGCCAGCACCGTGACGTAGGCGCCGATGCCGTAGAAGGCCGCGTGACCCAGGCTCACGAGGCCGGTCATGCCGACCAGCAGCTCGAGGCTCAGCGCGAAGATCGACAGGATCATCACCTTGACGATGAAGTCCGAGGCGTAGTTGCCCAGCAGCGGGCCGGCGATGCCGATGGCCAGCGCGCAGGCCAGCGGCAGTGCCGCGCCGCCGAACGAGCTGGCGTTCCGGGCGATTGAAGAAGAGGGCGTGGAGGCAATCATGCGCGTGGAGGTCCTGGGGATCGAACTCATGGACGCCGTCCCATCAGCCCCTCGGGCTTCCAGATCAGCACGATCGCCATCAGCAGGTAGATGCCGATGCCGCTCAAGTCGGCGAAGAACACCTTGCCGAAGGTGTCGACGAAGCCCACCAGCAGCGAGGCGACGAGCGCGCCGGTGATCGAGCCGATGCCGCCGATCACGACCAGCACGAAGCAGATGATCAGCACGCTCGCGCCCATGTTGGGATAGACCGAGGACATCGGCGCGGCGATCATGCCGGCCAGCGCCGCGAGCGCCACGCCGGCCGCGAAGACGATGCGGTAGAGCCGCTTCACGTCGATGCCCAGGCCGCGCACCATGTCGCGGTTGCTCGCGCCGGCGCGGATCATCATGCCCAGGCGCGTGCGGTTGACCACCCAGTACAGCGCCAGCGCCAGCACGATGCAGGCGGCCGAGGCGAACAGGCGATACCAGGGATAGCTCATCACGCTGCCCAGCGCGAAGCTGCCGTCGAGCCAGGCCGGCACCTTCACGCCGTGCACGTCGTTGCCCACCAGGATCGAGCGCAGTTCCTCGAACACCAGGATCAGGCCGTAGGTCATGAGCACCTGCTGCAGGTGGTCGCGCTGGTAGAGGTAGCTGAAGAAGGCCCACTCGAGCAGGTAGCCGAAGATGGCGGCGAGCACCACGCCGGCCGCCAGCATCAAAAGGAACTGGTCGCCGAACAGCGGCGCCAGCGAGAACGCCATGTAGGCGCCGATCATGTAGAAGCTGCCGTGCGCGAGGTTGATCACGCCCATGATCCCGAAGATCAGCGTCAGGCCCGAGGCCACGAGAAAGAGCAGCAGTCCGTACTGAACCGAGTTCAGGCACTGGACGAGGAAGGTGCCGAAGTCCACGTTAGGTCATCCGGGTTGGGCTGGAGAAGCAGGCGCGAAGCGCCGCGATGTTCGGGAGACACCGCGGATCCGGCTTGGCCGGTCCGCAGGTGTCGCCCCCTCGAGGGGGGAGTCGAGCTACACGAAGTGAGCGAGGGACGGGGGTGGGTTACATCCTGCAGCCGCGCGCGGGGTCGGCCAGCCCCTTGATCGCCGTGCTCACCAGCTTGTTCTCCTTGCCGTCCACCTTGCGCAGATAGATGTCCTGCACCGGGTTGTGCGACTTGCTGACCGTGAACGCGCCGCGCGGGCTGTCGATCTTCGCCTTCTCGACCGCGGCCGCGAAGTCGGCCTTCTTCGTGATGTCGCCCTTGGTGGCCGCGAGGCCCACGCCCAGCATCTGCGCGGCGTCGTAGCCCTGCACCGCGTACACGTCGGGCTGCAGCTTGAAGGTCTTGGCGTAGGCGGTGCGGAAGGCGTTGTCCCGCGGCGTGTTCAGGCCGTCGGCGTAGTGCAGCGTGGTGAGCATGCCCTGCGCCGATTCGCCCTGCGCCTCGAGCGTGCCGTCGGTGAGGAAGCCCGGGCCGTACAGCGGGATGGTCTTGTTCAGGCCCGCGGCCTGGTAGTCCTTGACGAACTTCACCGCACCGCCGCCCGCGAAGAAGGCGTACACGGCATCGGGCTTGGCCGCCGCGATCTCGGTCAGCAGGGCCTGGAACTCCACGTTCGGGAACGGCAGCGTGAGCTGCTTGTCGACCTTGCCGCCGGCCTTCTCGAAGCCTTCCTTGAAGCCGTTGACCGACTCCTCGCCGGCCGCGTACTTCCAGGTGATGGTCATGACCTTCTTCTTGCCCTGCTGCTTGGCCGCCACCTCGCCCATGGCGTAGGCCGGCTGCCAGTTGCTGAACGAGCTGCGGAAGATGTTGGGCGCGCACATCGGGCCGGTCACGGCGTCGGCGCCGGCATTGGGCACGATCAGCACGGTGCCGCTCTCCTTGGCGGCCTTGGCCATGGCCATCGCCACGCCCGAGTGCACGGTGCCCACGATCACGTCGACGTTGTCGCGCTTGATCAGCTTGTTGACGTTGTCGGTGGCCTTGGCGGGATCGGACTCGTCGTCGACCTTGAAGTACTCGATCTCGCGGCCCGCGAGCTTGCCCCCCTGCTCGTCGACGTAGAGCTTGAAGCCGTTCTCGATCGCCACGCCGAGCGCGGTGTAGGTGCCGCTGTAGGGCAGCATCAGGCCGACCTTGAGCTTGCCCGTGCCCTGGGCCGAGGCGGCCGTGCACAGCGCGGCGAAGGACAGCGCGGTCAGCGCGAGGCGGGTGGTGTGGCGAATGGTCATGAGGTTTGTCTCCTGTTTTTGGTGATGAACGAAGTGGCCGCGACGATGACACGATCCGGCTGATCGCGATGCGGGGAATGCCCGCATTCGGGGATCTCGAGCAGCTCGCAGCCGGGCACGCGCGCGGCGATGCCGCGGATCTGCGCGAGGCTGCCGTACTCGTCGCCGAGCCCCTGCACGGCGAGCACGGGGCAGCGGATCGTGTCGAGCTCGGCCTCGATGTTCCAGTCGCGGAACGGCGGATGCAGCCAGATGCGGTTCCAGCCCCAGAAGGCCGAGTCGGCGCTGTCGTGGTAGCGGCCGAGTTTCTGCGGCAGGTCGGTGCCGAGGTAGGCGGTGCGCGCGAGCTCGATGTTCGCCACCGTCACGTCTTCCACGAAGATGTGCGGCGCGAGCACGACCAGGCCCGCGACGCGGTCGGGAAAGCGCGCGGCGTAGAGCAGCGAGATCGAGCCGCCGTCGCTGTGGCCGAACAGCCAGGGCTGCTCGCCGTCGAGCGCGAGCGCGGCGAACAGCGCGGGCAGCACCTCGTGCGCCTGGCGGTGCATGAAGTCCACGTCCCAGATCTCGTCCTCGGCGCGCGGCGTGGAGCGGCCGTAGCCGGGACGCGAGAACACCAGGCCGCGCACGCCGGCGGCTTCGCACAGGCGCGCGGGAAAGTCCTTCCACATCGCGACCGAGCCCAGGCCCTCGTGCAGGAACACGAGCAGCGGCGCGTCGGCGCGCTCGGGCGCGATCCACTGGCACTCGATGCGCACCGCGCGGCCGCGCCAGTCGATGGTGGCGAAGTCGGGAAAGCTCATGCCTGCTTCTCGCGCTCGCGCAGCCGGAAGCGCTGGATCTTGCCGGTCGCCGTCTTCGGCAGCTCGGCCACGAACTCGAGGAAGCGCGGGTACTTGTAGGGCGCGAGGCGCTCCTTCACGAAGGCCTTGAGCTCGTCCTCGGTGGTGGCGCCGCCGTCCTTGAGCACCACGAAGGCCTTGGTCTTCGTGAGGCCCTCGCCGTCCTCCTTGCCGATCACCGCGGCCTCGAGCACGGCCGGGTGCTGCATCAGCGTGGCCTCGACCTCGAAGGGCGAGACGTAGATGCCGCTGACCTTGAGCATGTCGTCGCTGCGGCCCGCATAGGTGAAGTAGCCGTCGGCGTCGCGCGTGTACTTGTCGCCGCTCTTGGTCCAGCCGCCCTGGAAGGTCTCGCGCGACTTCTCGCGGTTGGTCCAGTACATCAGCGCCGAGCTCGGGCCGCGGATGTAGAGGTCGCCGACCTCGCCGTCGGGCACCGCGCGGCCGTCCTCGCCGCGCAGCTCGACCTCGTAGCCCTCGACCGGCTTGCCCGTGGTGCCGTAGCGCACGTCGTCGGGCCGGTTCGAGATGAAGATGTGCAGCATCTCGGTGGAGCCGATGCCGTCGATGATGTCGCAGCCGAAGTGCGTCTTGAAGCGCTGCGCGATCTCGCCGGGCAGCGCTTCGCCGGCTGACGAGCACATGCGCAGCGCCACCGCCTCGCGCGCCGGCAGCTTGGGCGAGGCGAGCATGCCCGCGAAGCCGGTGGGCGCGCCGAAGAAGACGGTGGGCTTGTGCTCCACCCAGCGGCGGAAGGTGGCGTCGGGGGTAGGCCGTTCGGCCATCAGCACCACGGTGGCACCGACCGACAGCGGGAAGGTCAGCGCATTGCCCAGGCCGTAGGCGAAATACATCTTGGCGGCCGAGAAGCAGACGTCGTTCTCGCTCAGGCCCAGCACCGGCTTGCCGTAGAGCTCGGCGGTCCACCAGAGGTTGGCCTGCGTGTGGACCGTGCCCTTGGGCTTGCCGGTGGAGCCCGAGGAGTAGAGCCAGAAGCCCGGATCGTCGGAGGCCGTGAGCGCGGGCGCGGCCAGCGGCTCGGCGGCGGCGAGCGCGGCCTCGAAGTCCCGCGCGCCCTCGGGCAGCGCGCCCGCCGGTTGCGACACCAGCAGCGTGTGCAGCTCGTGGCCGCCGCGCGCCATCGCTTCCTGCAGCACCGGCAGCAGCGCGCCCGACACCAGCGCGGCCTGCGCGCGGCTGTGGTCGAGCATGTAGGCGTAGTCCTCGGGCGTGAGCAGCGTGTTGACGGCCACCGGCACGATGCCGGCATAGAGGCAGCCGAGGAAGCTCACGGGCCAGTCGTTGCCGTCGAGCATCAAGAGCAGCACGCGTTCCTCGCGGCGCACGCCCGCGGCCTTGAGCGCCGCGGCCAGGCGGCGCGCGCGGTCCTCGAGCTGGCCGTAGCTCAGCGTGCCGCGGTCGTCGATGTAGGCGGTGCGCGCGGCGCGTTCGCGGTTGAGCGCGAACAGGTGCTCGGCGAAGTTGAAGCGGGGTGGCAGGCTCATCGTGTGTCTCCTTGGGGCCTCAGTGGGGGGCGCTGCGGCTCTGTATCTATATGAAGGGGCGGCTACAGCCCCAGGGCGGCGAGCACGCCGTTGCTCGCCTGCACCGCGCTGCGGCGGTGGTAGAAGTCCAGCGCGCGCAGGCCGCCGAGTTCGGCGCCGCCGCCCGCGCGGCCCGGGCCGCCGTGCAGCGACATCGGCATCACGTTGCCGTGGCCGGTCTGGGCCTGCGCCACCTCGGGCGTGATCACGTGCACGCGGCCATGGCTGGCCGCGAGTTCGACCGCCGCCTGAGCGAGCGCGGTTTCGTCGGCGCCGTAGAGCGAGGTCACGAGCGAGCCCTGGCCGCGGTGGGCGAGGGCGAAGGCATGGGCCGTGTCGCGGTAGGGCAGCAGCGTGGCGACCGGGCCGAAGACCTCGATGTCGTGCACCTGCCGCGCCGCGTCGGCGTCGCGCGCGCCCAGCAGCACCGGGCCGATGCAGGCAGCCACGGCGGGGTCGGCGTCGACCAGCGGGCGATCGCGACCGTCGTGCAGCACCTGGGTCTGCGCGGCGAGCGCATCGAGGCCCTCGCGCACCGCGGCGAGCTGCGCGCGGCTCACCAGCGAGCCCATGCGCACGCCCTCGTTGCGCGGGTTGCCCACGCTCACGCCCGCGAGCTTGGCGGCTATCGCCTCGGCGGCGGCGTCGTAGAGCTCGGCCGGCACGAGGATGCGGCGGATCGCGGTGCACTTCTGGCCCGCCTTCACCGTCATCTCGCGCACCACCTCTCGCACCAACAGGTTGAAGGCCTCGCTGCCGGGCGCGGCGCCGGGCAGCAGCAGCGCGCTGTTGAGGCTGTCGGCCTCGATGTTCACGCGCACCGAGCGCCGCGCCACGGCGTCGTGCGAGCGGATCAGCGCGGCGGTGTCGGCCGAGCCGGTGAACGAGACCACGTCGAAGGGCTGGAGCTGGTCCATCAGGCCGGCCGAGCTGCCGCAGATCACCGACAGCGCGCCCGCGGGCAGCACGCCCGCGTCGACCACGTCCTTGACCATGCGCTGCGTGAGCCAGGCGGTGGCGGTGGCCGGCTTCACGATCACCGGCACGCCCGAGAGCAGCGCGGGCGCGGCCTTCTCCCACAGGCCCCACGAGGGGAAGTTGAAGGCGTTGATGAACAGGGCCACGCCATGCGTGGGCACCTGCAGGTGCTGCGACTGGAACAGCGGTTCCTTGCCGAGCCTGGCGGCCTCGCCGTCGCGTAAAGCGCGCACGTCGCCGAGCGCGTCGCCCCATTTCGCGTACTGGCCCAGCGTGAAGATCGCGCCGTCGATGTCGACGGCCGAGTCGTTCTTCACCGTGCCCGAGTTCGCGGTCGCGATCTCGTAGTAGGCATCGCGGTTCGCCTGCAGCACCTTGACGATGGCGGCCAGCAGGCCGGCGCGCTGGCGGTAGCCAAGAGCGCGCAGCGCCTGGCCGCCCTGTTCGCGGGCGAACGCGAAGGCCCCGGGCAGGTCCAGCCCGGTGGCGTCGACGCGCACGAGCTCGGTGCCGAGCACCGGGTCGAAGAGGGGCGTGCCGGCGCCCGAGCCGCTTTGCCAGCGGCCGGCGACGTGATTGGCGAGGAGTTCGGTCATACGGTGAACTTGATCTGCCCTTCGGGCAAGAGGTAGAGAACGAGCGCGCGGCCTTGCGCGACGGTCGGGCGATGCGCGCTGCCGGGGCCGTAGACGCACCAGCCCGCGGGGCGGCCGTCGAAGGTGGCGCCGGGGCTGTCGTCCAGCGGCATGATCAGGTCGATCTCGCCCTGGGGATGGGTGTGGTGCGGGCCGGCGATGTCCTGCATGTCGACCACGTCGACCGAGAAGCGGTGCAGCGCGTCCTCGGCCTTGAAGACGCGGCCGTACTTGATGCCGCCGCCTTCGCGCTCGCACAGCCAGCCTTCGGCCACGCCCTGGCGGCAGGCGGCGCCGAGCCGCGCGAAGCTGGGGCTGCCGGCGCCATGGTTCGCGTTGAGCCAGCGGTCGAGCTCGGCGTCGAGCGGTCGGCCGGCGATCTCGGCGGTCAGGCCGACGATCAGTTGGTGGAAGGCTTCCTTGCCGCTGGGGCTGGCAGGGTGGCTGCTGTCGGACATCGTGGGCCTCGAACTTTGGTATTGCCTTGCAGGAATGCTGCACGTGCAGTATCTTGCGTGTGGCCGAACAATAAGCATCGAGACAATCAGTGTCAAGCAATATAGTGCATCTATGGTGTTTACCCTGAGCGCGCACAATGCCGGCGAAACAAGAGGAATGGCATGAATGAGCATGTAGACGCGGTGCTGGCCACCGCGCCGGAAGGCGCCGCCCCCGCCGCGCCCGGGGAGGTGAAGAACCCGCTGCTGGTCGCGCTCGGCGAGCGCGTGCGCAACCTGCGCGCGCAGCGCGGGCTCACGCGCAAGGCGGTGGCGATCGCGGCCGAGGTGTCGGAGCGCCATCTCGCCAACCTCGAGTACGGCATCGGCAACGCCTCGATCCTGGTGCTGCAGCAGGTGGCGGGCGCGCTGCACTGCTCGCTGGCCGAGCTGGTCGGCGACGTGACCACCAGCTCGCCCGAGTGGCTCCTGATCCGCGAGCTGCTAGAGCACCGCAGCGAGGCCGACCTGCGCCGCGTGCGCGTGGCGCTCGGCGAGCTTCTGGGCACGGCCTCGGTCGACCCGGCGCGGCACCGGCGCATCGCGCTCGTGGGCTTGCGCGGCGCGGGCAAGTCCACGCTGGGCCAGATGCTGGCCGACGACCTCGAGGTGCCCTTCGTCGAGCTGAGCCGCGAGATCGAGAAGCTCGCCGGCTGCAGCGTGCGCGAGATCCACGACCTCTACGGCACCAACGCCTACCGCCGCTACGAGCGCCGCGCGCTCGAGGAGGCGATCCAGATCTACAGCGAGGTGGTGATCGCCACGCCGGGCGGCATCGTCTCCGACCCCGCCACCTTCAACGAGCTGCTCGCGCACTGCACCACCGTCTGGCTGCAGGCCGCGCCCGAGGAACACATGGGCCGCGTGGCCGCCCAGGGCGACACCCGCCCGATGGCCGCCAGCCGCGAGGCCATGGACGACCTGCGCCGCATCCTCAACGGCCGCGCCGCCTTCTATTCGAAGGCCGACCTCACGGTCGACACCAGCCGCCAGACCCTGCCGCAGAGCTTCCAGAGCCTGCGCGCCGCGGCCCGCCAGGCGATGGGCCTGAAGGCCTGACACGGCCGGCGCCGCCGCGCGCCGGAACGGGCTTCGGTCACATCCTCGAAAAAAAACGCATCAGGCATTGACGTGCCCGTAAACATGCAGCATGATGCATGTCATCGCCGCAGGAAAGTGCATTATTATTCGTGCATCGACCTTGTCCCGCGGCCTTTCAAGCCCACGGAAGACCCAGGAGACCCCGCCATGACCGAAACCACCGCATCCACCGCCGCCCCGCGCGTCGACTACCGCATCGAGCCTTCCCAGTACCGCCACTGGTCGATCGGCTTCGACGGCGAGATCGCGCGCCTCACGCTCGACATCGCAGAGGACGGCGGCATCCGCCCCGGCTACAAGCTCAAGCTCAACAGCTACGACCTCGGTGTCGACATCGAGCTCAACGACGCGCTCAACCGCATCCGCTTCGAGCACCCCGAGGTGCGCAGCGTGATCGTGACCAGCGGCAAGGACCGCATCTTCTGCTCGGGCGCCAACATCTTCATGCTGGGCGTCTCCAGCCACGCCTGGAAGGTGAACTTCTGCAAGTTCACCAACGAGACCCGCAACGGCATGGAAGACACCTCGAAGCACTCGGGCCTGAAGTTCCTCGCGGCCGTGAACGGCGCCTGCGCCGGCGGCGGCTACGAACTGGCGCTGGCCTGCGACGAGATCCTGCTGGTCGACGACCGCTCCTCCTCCGTCTCGCTGCCCGAGGTGCCGCTGCTCGGCGTGCTGCCCGGCACCGGCGGCCTGACCCGCGTGACCGACAAGCGCCACGTGCGCCACGACCTGGCCGACATCTTCTGCACCAGCGTCGAAGGCGTGCGCGGCCAGCGTGCCGTCGAATGGCGCCTGGTCGACGCGGTCGCCAAGCCCGCGCAGTTCGCCGCCGCCGTGCAGGAACGCGCCTCGCAGCTCGCGGCCGGCAGCGACCGTCCCGCCGGCGCCAAGGGCGTGGCCCTCACGCGCCTCGAGCGCACCGACAGCGCCGACGGCATCGCCTACTCGTACGTGAACGTGCAGATCGACCGCAGCAAGCGCACCGCCTCCATCACGGTGAAGGCGCCGAGCGGCGCGCAGCCGGCCGACATCGCCGCCATCGAGGCCGCGGGCGCCGCCTGGTGGCCGCTGGCCGTGTGCCGCGAGCTCGACGACGCGATCCTCAACCTGCGCACCAACGAACTCGACATCGGCACCTGGCTGCTGAAGACCGAGGGCGACGCCCAGGCCGTGCTGGCCTCGGACGCCGTGATGCTCGCGAACAAGGACCACTGGCTGGTGCGCGAGACCCTCGGCGCGCTGCGCCGCACGCTGGCGCGCCTCGACGTGTCCTCGCGCAGCCTGTTCGCGCTGGTCGAGGCCGGTTCCTGCTTCGCCGGCACGCTGGCCGAGCTGGCCTTCGCGGCCGACCGCACCTACATGCTCGCGCTGCCCGACGACGCCGAGCGCGCGCCCAGGCTGGTGCTGAACGAATTCAACTTCGGCTTCTTCCCGATGGTCAACGACCAGAGCCGCCTGCAGCGCCGCTTCTACGAAGAGGCCGCGCCGCTCGAGGCCGCGCGCGCGGCCGCCGGCAAGCCGCTCGATGCCGACGAGGCGCTCAAGCTCGGCCTGGTCACGGCCGCGCCCGACGACATCGACTGGGACGACGAGATCCGCATCGCGATCGAGGAACGCGCCGCCATGTCGCCCGACTCGCTGACCGGCCTCGAGGCCAACCTGCGCTTCGCGAGCAAGGAGAACATGATCACCCGCGTCTTCGGCCGCCTCTCGGCCTGGCAGAACTGGATCTTCAACCGCCCCAACGCCGTCGGCGAGAAGGGCGCGCTCAAGGTCTACGGCACCGGCGAGAAGGCCGGCTTCGATCTCAACCGCGTCTGAACCTGCAGCCCGTACAACCCAAGGAACAACGATGAGCACGATCAACTACAGCGAGAAGATCCCCAACAACGTCAACCTCGGCGAAGACCGCACGCTGCAGCGCGCGCTCGAAGGCTGGCAGCCCAACTTCATCAACTGGTGGGACGACGTCGGCCCCGAGGGCTCGATCAACCACGAGGTCTACCTGCGCACGGCCGTGAGCGTCGACCCGCAGGGCTGGGCCCAGTTCGGCCACGTGAAGATGCGCGACTACCGCTGGGGCATCTTCCTGAATCCGGGCGACGCCAACCGCGAGATCCACTTCGGCGACCACAAGGGCGAGAAGGCCTGGCAGGACGTGCCCGGCGAGCACCGCGCCAACCTGCGCCGCATCATCGTGACGCAGGGCGACACCGAGCCCGCCTCGGTCGAGCAGCAGCGCCACCTGGGCCTGACCGCGCCCTCGATGTACGACCTGCGCAACCTGTTCCAGATCAACGTGGAAGAAGGCCGCCACCTGTGGGCGATGGTCTACCTGCTGCACAAGCATTTCGGCCGCGACGGCCGCGAGGAAGCCGAGGCGCTGCTGCAGCGCACCTCGGGCGACGAGAACAACCCGCGCATCCTCGGTGCCTTCAACGAACGCACGCCCGACTGGCTCGCGTTCTTCATGTTCACCTACTTCACCGACCGCGACGGCAAGTTCCAGCTCTCCGCGCTGGCCGAGAGCGCCTTCGACCCGCTGGCGCGCACCACCAAGTTCATGCTGACCGAGGAAGCGCACCACATGTTCGTGGGCGAGAGCGGCGTATCGCGCGTGATCGCGCGCACCGCGCAGGTCATGAACGAGCTGAAGACCGACGATCCGCAGAAGGTGCGCGCGGCCGGTGCCATCGACCTCGGCACCATCCAGCGCTACCTGAACTTCCACTACAGCGTGACCATCGACCTGTTCGGTGCCGATCAGTCGAGCAACGCCGCCATCTTCTACAGCTCGGGCCTCAAGGGCCGCTACGAGGAAGGCAAGCGCACCGACGACCACGTGCTCAAGGGCCAGACCTACAAGGTGCTCGAGGTCAAGGACGGCCAGCTCGTCGAGAAGGACGTGCCGATGCTCAACGCGCTCAACGAAGTGCTGCGCGACGACTTCATCAAGGACTCGGTGGCCGGCGTCGGCCGCTGGAACAAGGTGCTCGAGAAGGCCGGCATTCCCACCCGCCTGGTCGTGCCGCACAAGGCCTTCAACCGCCAGATCGGCGCGCTCGCCGGCATCAAGATGTCGCCCGAGGGCCGCGTGGTGAACGACATGGAATGGGCCGCCAAGCGCGACGAATGGCTGCCGAGCGCCGAAGACTTCGCTTTCGTGGCATCGTTGATGGGCCGCGTCGTCGAGCCGGGCAAGTTCGCGGGCTGGATCGCGCCGCCGGTGATGGGCATCAACCGCCAGCCGGTGGACTTCGAGTACGTCCGCTTCGGCTGAAAGCCTGGATATGAATCCCTCGTCCCCACGGCGAGGGGATGGAGAACAACATGGACATGGCCGTTGAAGCCGGGGTCATCAAGCAGCACCTGATCGACCCCGAGATCTGCATCCGCTGCAACACCTGCGAGGCCACCTGCCCCGTCAACGCGATCACGCACGACGACAACAACTACGTCGTGCGCGCCGACGTCTGCAACGGCTGCATGGCCTGCATCTCGCCGTGCCCCACGGGCTCGATCGACAACTGGCGCACCATGCCCGTGGTGCGCGCCTATTCGATCGAGGAGCAGCTCGGCTGGGAATCGCTGCCGGCCGAACTCACGCCCGAGGAGCTCGAGGCCGCGGGCGTGACGGCCGACGCGGCCGATGCCGCGGAGGTGGCCGAGCCGGCGCCGGCGCAGGCGGCCGTGGAATCGGTCGAGCCGGTCTTCCACTCGGCCCAGTACGGCGCCACCGTGCCGCCCTGGTCGGCCGCGCATGCCTACACCAATCTGTTCCCGCCGAAGACACCGACCACCGCCACCGTGGTGGGCAACTTCAACTGCACCGAGGCCGGCTTCGACAGCGAGACCCACCACATCGTGCTGGACTTCGGTGCCATCCCGTTCCCGGTGCTCGAGGGCCAGTCGATCGGCATCGTGCCGCCCGGCGTCGACGCCATCGGCAAGCGCCACCATGCGCGCCAGTACTCGGTGGCCAGCCCGCGCAACGGCGAACGGCCCGGCTACAACAACGTCTCGCTCACCGTGAAGCGCGTGACCGAGGACCACCAGGGCAACCCGGTGCGCGGCATCGCCTCGAACTATGTCTGCGACCTCAAGGTCGGCGACACCGTGCAGGTGGTCGGCCCGTTCGGCGCCTCGTTCCTGATGCCGAACCATCCGAAGTCGCACATCGTGATGATCTGCACCGGCACCGGCAGCGCGCCGATGCGCGCCATGACCGAGTGGCGTCGCCGGCTGCGCAAGAGCGGCAAGTTCGAGGGCGGCAAGCTCATGCTGTTCTTCGGCGCGCGCACGCAGCAGGAGCTGCCGTACTTCGGTCCGCTGCAGTCGCTGCCCAAGGATTTCATCGACATCAACCTCGCGTTCTCGCGCACGCCGGGAAGCCCCAAGCGCTACGTGCAGGACCTGATGAGCGAGCGCGCGGCCGACCTCGCCGCGCTGCTCAAGGACGGCGCCAGCCACTTCTACGTCTGCGGCCTCAAGAGCATGGAGGAGGGCGTGGTGCTCGCGCTGCGCGACGTGGCGAAGGAGGCGGGCCTGGACTGGGACACCGTGGGCGCCGCGCTCAAGCGCGAAGGCCGGCTGCATCTCGAGACCTACTGACCCTCGCTCGGGTGCCGGGCAGGCTGCGCCGATGAAGTTCGCCGATTTCCATGCCGGCCAGGTCATCGAGGCCGGCCCCTACCTGCTCAGCGAGGAGGAGCTGGTCGGCTTCGCCCGCAGCTACGACCCGCAGTGGTTCCACACCGACGCCGAGGCCTCGCGCGAGAGCCCCTTCGGCGGCCTGATCGCGAGTGGCTGGCACACCTGCGCGATCGCGATGCGGCTGGTGGTCGAGGCCGCGCTCGCGGGTTCCGAATCCTTCGCCTCGCCGGGCCTCGAGCACGTGCGCTGGCCGAACCCCGTGCGCCCCGGCGACGCGCTGCGGCTGGTGGCCGACGTGATCGAGGTGCGCCGTTCCGAGAGCAAGCCCACGCTGGGCATCCTGCGCTGGCGCTGGCGGCTGTTCAACCAGCGCGAGCTGATGGTGCTCGATGTGGAAGTGACGAGCCTGTTCAGGCTGCGCGAAGACGCTTCGAACTGAGCGCTTGCGAAAAAGGCCCGTGGCCTCGAAGGGCCACGGGCCTTGTCGCGCCGGGAGGGGCGTGCTTACTTGCCCAGCTTCACGCCACCGCTGCCACCGGCCTGGCCGGCCGCGCCGGCCCCGGTGCCGATCGGCTTCAGCGCGCCGCCTGCCGAGCCGGCCGCGCCGGTGACGCCATTCACCGCGCCGCCCACGGTGCTGGTCGCACCGCCGAGCGCTCCGGTCGCGCCATTGGCCGTGCCCGCCACGCCGCCGACCGCATTGGTGGCACCGTTCACGGCCCCCGTGGCGCCGCCGACCGTGTTGCCGACATTGCCCACCGCGCCGGTCGCACCGCCGAGCACGCCGCCCACGGCATTGCCGAGGCCGCCGCCATTCGCGTTGCCCGAGGCATTGCCGCCCGCGCCGGCGTTGCCGGCCGCACCCGCGCCATGGCCGTTCGCATGGCCCGCCGCGGCCGCGCTACCGCCGGCGTTCGTGCCGGCATTCACGCCGGTGCCGCCGGCATTGGCGCGGGTCTGCGCCGCGGCATCGCCGCGCGCGCCGGCCTGTGCGCCGCCCGCGCTGCCGCCGCCCGAGGCGCCCACTCCGGCGTTCACGCCCACGCCCACCCCGACGTTCGGGGTGGAGACCTGCGCGCCGGCCTGGATGCCCGCGGTGGCCAGCAGCCCCGCAAGCAGGGCGCCGAAGACGATGCGATGGTGTTGTTGTTTCATGGCTGGGATTCCTTCCTTTTCGAGTGATACGGGGATCGCTGAAAACACAGAGCCGGCAGGGTGCCGGCTCGGAATGAAACATAGGGAAGGGCGGGGTGGGGGCCGTGAGCGCCGGGGCCGCGCCTGGCTGTGGGAGCTGTCCGTCGGCGGAATCGGGGGCTCGTGCGTTAGCGCGTTCGAAGCGGAAATGGCGGCATCAAGGCAGGAGATGGCGGCTGAAGAATGAGGTTGTCGCGGTTTCTGCAGCGCGCACCGCTGCCCGGTCGAAGCCCGGCGGGTCGTTCAACAGGTCGCCGATCAGCCCGTCGAGCGCCGGCGGCTGGGGCGACAGCAGCGAGCCGTGGCCGCCGAGCGCCAGGTCGGCCAGCAGTTCGCAGCGCGGCCGGCAGGCCGCCAGCACGGCGTCGCCGTGAAAGCGCGGGATCAGCCAGCGGTCCTGCCGGGCACCGATCAGCGCCAGCGGGATGCGCGGCGTCGCGAGCGAGGCCAGGTCGAAATCGGCCGCGCCCGGCACGCCGGCCACCGCGGCGGCGATGCGCGGGTCGTGGTCCTCGCGCAGCCGCGTGTCGGCCGCGAAGCGGTGGCGGATCACCGTGCGCGCGCCCCAGCGCTTGAGGCCGTCGAGCGGGCCGCCCGTGAGCCGCGTGATCAGGCCGACGCAGAACTGGAAATCCTCGTCCAGGTGGGCGTCGCAATGGCGCGCGAACGCCGCCGGCGACCAGCGGCCGCCCGCGAGGCTCAGCGCCGTGTGCCCGCCGGCCGAGATGCCGTAGAGGCCGACCCGGTCGAGCCGCAGCAGCGGCGCGAAGCGCGGGTCGCGGCCCACGGCGTCGATCGCGCGCGAGACCTCGGCCGGCCGCTGCGTCCAGCTGTCGGGGCCGGGGTCGCTGCCGTCGCGCGCGTTGTCGGCGCGGTGCTCGGGCATCGCGACCACGAAGCCGGCCGCGACCAGGCTGCGCGCCTGGTCCACGTGCACCCACGGCGCCCCGCCCGAGCCGTGCGACACCACGACCAGCCGGCCATTGCCGCGCACGGGCGCCGCGCCGGAGGCGGCGTCGAAGGCGAAGGGGCCGCGCTGCACGCGCTGCGGCGGCGACTCGGCGGGATAGAACAGCGTGACGGGGCCATCGGTGGGGGTGGCGGGAAGCTGGCCCAGGCCCAGCGTGGCGGCCTGGGCCAGGCCAGTGAGGAAGGCGAAGAGCGCCAGCATGCCGGCGATCCGGCCAAGCGATGAGCAACGGTGAAGCAAGACAACTCCTGGTGATGGAACGAAGCCGGCACGATGCCGGCGCCGCCCGGGCCGCGTCTCGCCGAAAACCGCAAGGGCGGCTTCGGGCCCGGCGATTTCAGGAATCGGCCAGCTTCTGGCGCCGGAATTCGGTCGGCGTGAGCCCGGTGGCGGCCTTGAAGGCGCGGTTGAACGGGCCGATCGACTGGAAGCCGGCCTCGAGCGCGATGCTCAGCACCGGCCGCTCGCGCCTGGCCGGATCGGCCAGCGCCGCCAACGCTTCCTGCAGGCGGAAGCCGTTGATGTAGGCGTTGAAGTTGCGGTGGCCGAGCCGCTGGTTGATGAGCCGGCGCAGCCGGTACTCGGGCACCGCGAGCCGCGCGGCGAGCTGGGCGATGCCCAGGTTCTCGTCGCGGTAGGCGCGTTCGGCCGTCATGAGGCGGTGCAGGGCGTCGGCAAGGCGGTCCTCGGCGGGATCGACGTCCGGCGCCGGTTCGGGCGGTGCCGGAGGGACGGGCGCGGGTTCGGGGCGAGCGAGCGGAAGAGGCTCGACCGTCGGCGCCGGCGCGATGTCGAGCACCGGCGCCAGCACCGCCTCTGGCAGCGCCGGCCTCGGCGCCGCCGCCGGGAACAGGTCCGACCCCGCGAGCCGCAGCATCCGCCAGGCGACCACCGCCACGATGGCCAGCAGCAGCGCCACGTCCAGCGTTGCCATTGCCCCGCCGAGCTGCCAGCGCGGCGACTGCCAGCGCGCGCCGATCATGGCGATGCTGTAGAGCGCGCCGGCCCCCACGATGAAGGCGCGCAGCCGGCGCCGCCGCTCCACCAGGTCGACGCGCCAGCGCGCGGCCGCCGCGGCCATGGCCAGCAGCGCGAACACCAGCGGCGCCGCGCGCTGCAGGCCCAGCGCGAGGGGCGCGATCGCCAGGCCGCTTCCGATCAACACGGCGCAGTTGGCGCCCGCGAGCAGCGCCACCGCGGCCCAGGCCACGGCGTGCCGCGGTCGTGGCGCGAAGTCGTCGTCGAACAGGGCCCGCGCGAACACCCAGAACAGCACCGCATTGCCCGCCGCCACCGCCACCAGCGGCGCGTGCCACAGCCGTGGCGCCCAGGCCTCGAAGGAGGGCGTCGAGCCCGCCACCTGCAGCGCGAGGCCCAGCGCCAGGGCCACCCCGACGCGCGCCGCCGGCAGCCGCGGCCGGTCGCGGCCGAGCACCAGCGCCAGCACGAGCAGCAGGGCTATCAGCACGCCGCGCAGGGCGGCATCGAGCAGCAGGGGGGCGGGATCGGAAAGAGGCATGCGGGCGCGGCGAAGGTGAGGGCGCCGCGGGCCGGACGATAGCAGCGCGTGCAAGACAATGCCGCATGCGCATCCTTCCCTGGGCCGATGACTCCCTGCCGGCCGGCATCGAGCTGTTCCGCCTCGAGCTGGACCTGGCCACCGAACCCACCGCGCTACGCGCCGCGCTCTCGAGCGAGGAGGACGCGCGGCTGCAGCGTTTCGTGCAGCGCGCCGATCGCGTGCGCTTCGCGGCCGCGCGCTCGGCGCTGCGCGGCCTGCTGGCCGAGCGCATGGGCCGCGATCCGCTCGGGCTGCGCTTCGAGGCGGGCCCGCAGGGCAAGCCCTTCGTGCGCGGGGCGCCGCGCTTCAACGTCGCGCATTCGGGCACGCAGGCGTTGATCGCGCTGGCCGACCCCGCCCTGGGGCTCGAGGTCGGCGTGGACATCGAGCACCGCAGCGAGGACATCGACATCGAGGCCCTGGGCGAGCTCGTGTTCACGCCCGCCGAGCGCGCCGCGCTGCGCGCGGCCGACGACCGGCTCGCGGCCTTCTACCTGCGCTGGACCGGCAAGGAGGCGGTGCTCAAGGCGATCGGCGTCGGCATCGCCGAGCACCTGCAGTCGCTCGACATCGCGGCCGGTGTCGGCGCGGCGATCGACATCGTCATGCGCGTGCCGGCCTGGCGGGCGGTGCGCGCGATCCGGCTCGACGCGCCCGCGGGCTACGCCGCGGCGCTCGCGTGGCATCCGGTGTCCTGAGCCGCGGGTCGACGCAACCCAACCGTTTCCCGCGAAGGGGCATTGGCCCGGCTCCGCCACGCTTTTCATTTCAAGCAACTCATAATGTTGCATGAAACGAGACAGCAAGCTTTCCGCCATCCTGCACGTGCTGCTGCACATGGCCGAGATGGACGGACCCGCGACCTCCGAATCGCTCGCGCAGGCGATGCACACCAACCCGGTGGTGGTGCGCCGCCTCATGGCGGGGCTGCGGCAGGCCGGCTTCGTGAGCTCGGCCAAGGGCCATGGCGGCGGCTGGGTGCTGTCGTGCCCGCTGTCGAAGGTGACGCTGGCCGACATCCACGCGGCCGTGGGCGCGCCCGCGCTGCTGGCCTTCGGCAACCGCACCGAGAGCCCGGGCTGCATCGTCGAGCAGGCGGTCAACACCGCCCTCGACGGCGCCTGCCGCGAGGCCGAGGCGCTGCTGCTCGCGCGCCTGGGTCGCATCACGCTGGCCGATCTCTCGAAGGATTTCCACCGCCGCATGCACGAAGGCGGCTTCACTGCCAAGGACATTGCCCATGCCTGATTCCACGAGTTCTTCCCTCCCCTACGACGCATTGATCGTCGGCGGCAGCTTCGCGGGCCTCTCGGCCGCGATGCAGCTCGCGCGCGCACGCCGGCGCATCTGCGTGGTCGACGCGGGCCAGCCGCGCAACCGCTTCGCCGAGGCCTCGCACGGCTTCTTCGGCCACGACGGCGCGGCGCCGCTGGCATTGCGCGACCAGGCGCGCTCGCAACTGCTGGCCTATCCCTCTGTCGATTTCGTCGCCGACGCGGCACAGACGGCGCGCGTGCTGCCGGCCGAAGAGGGCGACACCCGCTTCGCCGTCACGCTGGCTTCGGGCCAGACCCTGGTGACGCGCCGGCTGCTGCTGGCCACGGGCGTGCACGACCTGCTGCCCGAGGGCATCGAGGGCCTCGCGCCGCGCTGGGGTGCCAGCGTGCTGCACTGCCCCTACTGCCATGGCTACGAGTTCATCGACCGCCGCCTCGGCGTGCTCGGCAGCGGCGAGCTGTCGGTGCACCAGGCGATGCTGGTGGCCGACTGGGGGCCGCTGACGCTGTTCACGCACGGCATGCCGCCGCTCGATGCCAAAACGCGCGCGCAGCTCGATGCACGCGGCATCGCGATCGACACGGGCCGCGTGGTCGCGCTCGAGGGACCGGCGAGCGCGCTCGAGGCGGTGCGCTTCGACGACGGGCGCCGCTTGCCGCTCGACGCACTGTTCGTGGCGCCGGCCCAGCGCCAGGGCAGCACGCTGGCCGCGCAACTCGGTTGCGCCTTCGACGAGGGACCGCTGGGCCTCGTGGTGCGCACCGATCCGATGATGAAGACGAGCTCGGTGCCCGGCGTGTTCGCGGCCGGCGACGCGGCGCTCGCGATGCAGAACGCCACGCTGGCCTCGGCCGATGGCGTGCGGGCCGGGGCCTCGCTGCACCGCTCGCTGATCTTCGCCGACTGAGAAAGGTCCGGGGTCTCAGCCGCGCGCCGGCAGCACCGTGCCGCGGCTCTCGCCGAAGCCGATGCGCGCGTGGCCGGGCTTCTCGCACCAGCCGCGCAGCAGCACGGCGTCGCCGTCCTCGATGAAGCTGCGCTGCTCGCCGCTGTCGCCCAGCGCCACGGGCGTCTGGCCGCCGCGCGCGAGTTCGATGATGGCGCCGGCCTCGCCCTCGCCGGGGCCCGAGATGGTGCCGCTGCCGAACAGGTCGCCGGGGTTGAGCTGGCAGCCACCCACCGTGTGGTGCGCCACCATCTGCGCCACGCTCCAGTACTGGTGGCGGAAGCTGGTGGACGACAGGCGCGACGGCCCGCGCTTCTCGGCGCGCGCCTTCTCGCTCTCGAGCCAGACCTCGAGTCGGATGTCGATCGCGCCGGCCTCGCGGTTGGCCGCGTCCTCGAGATAGGCCAGCGGCTGCGGATCGGTGGCCGCGCGCGTCCAGGGCTGGCGGTAGGGCGCGAGCGCTTCCATGGTCACGATCCACGGCGAGATCGTGGTCGCGAAGTTCTTCGCGAGGAAGGGACCGAGCGGCGCCATCTCCCAGAACTGGATGTCGCGCGCCGACCAGTCGTTGAGCAGGCAGATGCCGAAGACGTGTTGCTCCGCGTGCTCGAGCGCAATGGCCTCGCCGTGCGCGTTGCCGGTGCCGATCCAGACGCCGAGCTCGAGCTCGTAGTCGAGCCGCGCGCAGGCCTGGTAGGTGGGCGCCTTCGCGCCCGGCGCCATCGCCTGGCCCATGGGCCGGCGGAACTGCTGGCCGCTCACGCCGATGGTCGACACGCGCCCGTGGTAGGCGATCGGGATCCAGCGGAAGTTCGAGGTCACGTCGCCGCCCGGGTTCAAGAGGCGCGTGATGTTGAGCGCATGGTCGATCGAGGTGTAGAAGTCGGTGTAGTCGCCGATGCGCGCGGGGATCGCGTACTCGGCCTCGGCCTGCGGCACCAGGCAGGCGCGCACGGCCTGCACCGCCGCGACCGGCGCATCGTTCTTCAGCAGCGCGAACAGCGCATGGCGCAGCGTCTTCCAGGCCGCGGGGCCGAGCGCGAAGAAGTCGTTGAGCGCGGGCTGCGCGGCCGCCGTGGCCGCTTCGAGCGCGAGGCCGTCGAGCTGCTGCGCCTGCACCAGCGCGGCCAGGTCGAGCACCTGGTCGCCGATCGCGACGCCGCCGCGAAAGGCTTCGCTGCCGCCGGCGCGGCGGAACACCGCATGCGGCAGGTTCTGGATCGGGAAGTCGCTGCCGGTCGGGGCCGTGGGGTTGGCCGATTCGACCCAGCTGCGGGCGTGGACGTCGTGCGTGTGGTTGAGCGTGTGCATGAAAGAGGACTCCTCAGACCGAGGCCATCAATGCGTCGTCGAAGATCGCGACCGCGCGCGTCCAGCCGGCCGAGGCGCCGCGGATCTTGTGCGGGAAGCAGCTGATGAAGAAGCCCGTGGGCGGCAGCACCTCGAGGTTGTGCAGCTTCTCGATGTGGCAGTAGCCGATGTCGCGGCCGGCCTTGTGGCCTTCCCAGATCAGCGAGGCGTCCTGCGTCTCGCCGTACTTCTTCGCGGTGTGGACGAAGGGCGCGTCCCAGCTCCAGGCATCGGTGCCCGTGAGGCGCACGCCGCGCTCGAGCAGGTACATCGTCGCCTCGTAGCCCATGCCGGCGCCGGCCGAGACGTAGTCGGGGTTGCCGTAGCGCGAGCCGGCGCGCGTGTTGATCACGACGATCTCCAGCGGCTTGAGCGTGTGGCCGATGCGCTTGAGCTCGGCCTCGACGTCGGCCGCGCGCACCACGTAGCCGTCGGCGAAATGGCGGAAGTCGAGCTTCACGCCGGGCTGGAAGCACCAGTCGAGCGGCACGTCGTGGATCGCGATCGCGGGCTTCTTCTCGCCGAGCGCCTTGTCCATGGTCGAATGGAAGTGGTAGGGCGCGTCGAGGTGGGTGCCGTTGTGCGTGGACAGCTGCACCATCTCCACCGCCCAGCCTTCGCCGTCGGGCAGGTCTTCCTTCTTGAGGCCGGGGAAGAAGGGCTCGATCTGCTCGTAGGTGTTGTCGTGCGTGAAGTACTGGATCTTCGGCGCGAAGGCCGGCGGGTCGGAGAGCACGTCGTTCTCCAGGAAGATCGAGAGGTCGACCAGTTTGCGTGGCATGGGTGGGCTCCTTGTGGGGTGTTCGTTCGAGCGGAGGGAAAAGAGAAGAAGGGAGGAATCAGGGCTGCTGCCAGCGCAGCAGGCGCCGTTCGGCCTGGGCCAGCAGCGCATTGCTCGCGAAGCCGATGAGCCCGAGCAGCACGATGCCGGCGAACAGCTCGCTGGCGCGGAAGGCGCGCGCGGCCAGCAGGATGGCCTGGCCCAGGCCGCTCTGCGAGGCGATCATTTCGCCCACCACCGCGACGATCAGCGCGATGGTCAGCGCGAGCCGCATGCCGGCCAGGATGTCGGGCATCGCGTTGGGCAGGCCCATCTTCCAGACATAGGCCGCGCGCGACATCTGCAGGCAGCGCGCCACCTCGGCCAGGCGCGGCTCCACGGCCGCGAAGCCGTGCACCGTGGCCAGCAGCACCGGCCACATCGCGCCGAAGGCGACCACGAACAGCACCATGCCGGGGTTGAGCCCGAAGATCGAGATCGCCAGCGGCAGCAGCGCCGAGGCCGGCAGCGGGCGCACGAACTCCAGCGTGGGCTGGACCCAGGCACGCACCGCGGGCGAGACGCCGATGGCCGCGCCGAGCAGCACGCCGGCCAGCGAGGCGAGCAGCCAGCCCTGCACCATGCGGCCCACCGTCGCGCCGGTGAAGGCGAGCAGCTCGCCGCCGCCTTCGCCCGACAGGTTCAGTCCTTCGCGCAGGCTCGCGAAGGTGGCTTGCGGGGTCGGCAGGAACACGCGGCTGACCCAGCCCGCGTTGCTCGCGATCCACCACAGCGCGACCAGCGCCAGCAGCACGCCCAGCGCGCCGAGCCGCTCCAGGCCCTGGCGTTCGTCGTGGCCGTTCATGGCGCGGCTCCCATGCGGCGCGACACGCCGCGCTGCAGCCACAGCATGGCCGCGTTGATCGCGAAGCCCACCACGCCGATCCAGCCCAGCCAGGCCAGCATCAGCGCGGGGTCGAAGCTTTGCTGCGCGATCATCATCGCGTAGCCCATGCCGTTGGGATTGGCCGCGATCTCCACCGTCACGGCCACCACCAGCGCCACCGCCACGCCGAGCCGCAGCGCGACGAACAGGCGCGGCACGATGGCCGGCAGCACGATCTTGAAGGCCCGCTCGCGCGCCGACAGGCCCAGCACGCGGCTGACCTCGAGCAGCCGCGGCTCGACCTGCTGCACCGCCGCCTGCACCAGCACCAGCAGCGGCCAGAAGGTGGCGAAGGCGACGATCGCGAGCTCCATGCGCACGCCGAAGCCGAAGCCCAGCATCGCGAGCGGGATCAGCGCGACCGAGGGCACGGGGCGCAGCACCTCGATCGTGACCGAGCCGAGCCGGGCCGCGCGGCGCGACAGCCCGAGCACCAGCCCCAGCGCGATACCGAGCACCGCGCCCAGCAGCAGGCCCAGCGCGGCGGTGCCGAGCGTGAAGCCGGTGGCCTGCCACAGCGAGCCGTCGAGCGCGGCGCCGGCGAAGGCCCTGGCCGCGGCGCTCGGCGGCGCCAGCGCATCGCTGCCCAGCGCCGCCGCGCGGCGCGCGTACCACTCGAAGGCACCGATCAGCAGCGCCGGAAACACCCAGGGCCGCAGCCCGCGCACGAGCCGGTTCTCAGTCATGGCCGTGCTCGATGAAGGCGAACAGCTCGCGCCGCAGCCGCAGGTAGTCGGGATGCTCCTTGGTCGTGAGCTGGTCGCGCGGGCGCGGGATCTTTACGTCGATCATGCGCGCGAGGCTGGGCCGCCCGGGACCGGGGTTGGCCTGCAGCGCGATCACGCGGTCGCCGAGGTAGATCGCCTCCTCGAGGTCGTGCGTGACGAACAGCACCGTGAGGCCGTCCTCGCGCACCAGCCGCGCGAGCTCGTCCTGCAGGCTCTGGCGCGTCAGCGCGTCGAGCGCGCCGAAGGGCTCGTCCATCATCATCAGCTCGGGCTTCTGCGCGAGGCAGCGCGCGATCTGCGCGCGCTGCTGCATGCCGCCCGAGAGCTGCACCGGAAACTTGTGGGCATGCTTCGCGAGCCCGACCTTGGCGAGCACGTCGGCGATGCGCGGCGCGCGCTCGGCCGCGGGCACGCCGCCGGCCTCGAGCGCGAGGCTCACGTTGCCCTCGACCGTGCGCCAGGGCAGCAGCGCGCGGCCGTAGTCCTGGAACACGAAGGCCACTTCGCGCGAGGGCTCGAGCATCTTCACGCCGTTGCGCCGCACCTCGCCCGCGCTGGCCGCGACCAGCCCGCTGGCCGCGCGCAGCAGCGTGGTCTTGCCGCAGCCGCTCGGGCCGACGATGCAGACGAACTCGCCGCGCGCCACGTCGAAGGAGGTGGGCGAGAGGATCTCGCGGCCACCGAGGCGGATGGTCACGCCGTCGAAGCGCAGGAAGGGCGCGGCGTGCCGCGCGGGGCCGCTGCCCGGCAGCGCGGCGCCCGACGGCAGCGCGCTGCGCGCCGGGTTTGGAAGGGGCGTCGCGATCATGGCGCCAACAGCTTCGCCACGTCGATGTCCGAGCGCAGCATGCCCTGGTCCTTCATCAGCCCGCTCCAGTAGGCGAGCTGCTTCTCGCTCACCACCGGGCCCGGCGGCGAGACCTGGATCTTCGCGAGCACGTCGGCCGGCAGCCGGGTGTACTTGCCGATCGAGGCGCGCACCTTCGCATCGTTCCTCGGCTGCTGCATGAAGGCCGCGGCCTCGACCAGCGCCTCGCGGAAGGCGCGTGCCGCGCCCGGGTTCTTCGCCACCCATTCGCGCTTGGCCGCGTGCACGATGGTCTGGTTGTTGTCGGGCAGGAAGGTCGAGTAGTACGAGGCCACGTAGCCCGCGCCGCTCTCGGTGATGCGGGTCATGAACGGATCGGTCGACACGACGGCATCGACCGAGCCGCCGCGCAGCAGGTCGGCATGCTGCGGGAAGGCGGCCTCGACGAAGTTGACCTTGCGGTGGTCGACGCCGCTGTCCTTGAGCCAGGCGCGGAAGGTCACGTGCAGGAACGCGCCCAGGCCCGGCACGCCGATCTTCTTGCCCACGCAGTCCTGCGCGCTCTTGATGCCGCTGCCCGCGCGCGCCACCAGGCCCGTGCTCGTGAGGGTCTTCGAGGTGAGGCCGCCGCCGGCCACCAGCACCAGGTCGAGGCCGCCGTCGACCGCCTGCAGGAACACCGAGGGCGTGGGGCCGCCGATCTGCAGCGAGTCGGACTGCAGCGCCGCGGGAATGGTGGAGTTGAGCGGGATGAACTTGAGCTCGACCTCGAGGTTGCGCTTCCTGAAGAAGCCCTCGTCGGCCGCCACGAACACCGAGCCGAAATCGGTCACGGCCGTGTAGCCGAACACGATCTTCGGCTGGGGCTGGGCGCGCGCGGGCAATGCCGCGGCCGTCGATGCCGTGGCCAGGGCCGACAGCAGGGTGCGTCTCTTCATCATGGTTTTTCTCTCCTGAGGGGTGCTTTCTTCTGGGGTGACTTGGCGCTCTTCGGCCGTGGCAGCGCATGGCGCAGGCCGCCGACGATGAAGTTCACGAGCATCGGCGCCATGGCCGGATCGCCGGGCGTGTTCTCGCCGCGCGACAGGCGCGCGATGCGGCTGCTGTTCAGATGGTTCATGAGCGCGCCGAGCGCGAACTGGTAGCCCCAGGCGACCTCGCCGCGCGTGGCATGCGGCAGCACGAGGTGCAGCGCATCGATGAAGGCCTCGGCCAGCGGATCGAAGTAGGCGCGCAGCACGCGGTCGGCCTCTTCGGTGGTGTTGGCGAGTTCGCGCGCCACCAGCAGCGCGTAGTACTCGCCCTCGGAGCTCGCGCGCAGCGCCAGCACCGGCGCGATGAAGGCCTCGATGATGCGCGGCAGCGTGCGCGCGTCGTCGGGGTCGAGGTTCACCGCCGCCAGCCCCGCGAGCCGCGCCTCGATCGAGTGGGCCCAGTGCTCGAAGATGGCGTGGAACAGCTCGTGCTTCTGGCCGTGGTAATAGCCCACCAGTGCCAGCGGCACGCCGGCCTCCTCGGCGATCTGGCGGATCGTCACCGCGTGGTAGCCGTGCTGCGCGAACAGCTTCTCGGCCGCCAGCAGGATCGCCTGCTTGCGATCGGGCCGCGCCGTCTCGATGGCGACAGCGGCGGCGGACGATGCGCTCGGACGCGCGGCGCGGCGCTTGGCGGTGGGTGTGCGGGTGCTCATGGAGGTGTATTGAACGCTTGTACAAAAATATTGAACACACGTACAAACCCTGAGGTCAACCCCCCTTGAGCGCACTCCGTCACGGCGCTACGCTCGGTCCATGCCCGCTCCCAACATTCCCCAGATCCGCCTCTACCAAGACTGGCTGCGCGACACGCGCGGCCTCGCTTTCGACCACTACGACGCCCTGTGGCGCTGGTCCGTCACCGAGCTCGATGCCTTCTGGCAGAGCATCTGGGACTACGCCCGCATCGAATCGCCCACGCCGCACACGGCCGTGCTCGCCGAATCGCGCATGCCGCTCGCGCGCTGGTTTCCCGGCGCCCAGGTCAACTATGCGCGCGAGGTGTTGCGTCATGTCGACGCGGCCCACGCGGCCGGCATGCCCGCGATCGTCAGCGACAACGAGCGCGGCGAGGTGCGCGAGCTGTCGTGGCCCGAGATGCGGCGCCAGGTCGCGTCGGTCGCGCTCACGCTGAAATCGCTCGGCGTGAAGCGCGGCGACCGCGTCGCGGCCTACATGCCCAACGTGCCCGAGACCATGGTGGCCTTCCTGGCCTGCTCGAGCATCGGCGCGATCTGGAGCGTGTGCGCGCCCGACATGGGCACGGCCGCCGTGGCCGACCGCTTCCGCCAGATCGAACCCACCCTGCTGATCGCGGTCGACGGCGTGCACTACGGCGGCAAGCCGCTCGACCGCAGCGCCGTGCTGCAGGAACTGCGCGGCCAGCTGCCGAGCGTGCGCCGGCTGCTGCTCGTGCCCTCGCCCCATGCCACGGGCCAGGTGGCGCACGACGTCGACTGGGCCCGGGCCACCGCGCGCGACGACGCCGAAGTCGCGGCCTTCGAACCCGAATCGCTGCCCTTCGACCATCCGATCTGGATCGTCTACTCGAGCGGCACCACCGGCCTGCCCAAGCCCATCGTGCACGGCCAGGGCGGCATCATCCTCACCATGCATGCCTGCGGCCTGCACAACGACGTGGGCGCGAGCTACGGCGCCAACAACTTCGGCGAGCGCTACCACTGGTACAGCTCCACCGGCTGGGTGATGTGGAACTCGCAGCTCTCGGGCCTAGCCTTCGGCGCCACCATCTGCATCTACGACGGCAACCCGGCCGGCAGCAAGGAGAAGCCCGACTGGGGCGTGCTGTGGCGCTTCGTCGCGCGGCACCAGGTCACCTTCTTCGGCGCGGGCGCGGCCTACTTCAGCAACTGCATGAAGGCCGGGCTGGTCGCGAAGGACTGCGGCGATCTCTCGCGCGTGCGCGCGCTCGGCAGCACCGGCTCGCCGCTGCCCGAGGAGGTGCAACGCTGGGGCACGCGGCAGTTGCGCGAGGCGGGCTCGAAGGACGTGTGGTGGTGCAACATCTCGGGCGGCACCGATTTCTGCGGTGCCTTCGTCGGCGGCCACCGCGAGCTGCCCGAGGTGCCGGGCCAGATGCAGTGCCGCGAGCTCGGCCATGCGGTCGAGGCCTGGAACGAGCAGGGCCAGCCGGTCATCGGCGAGGTCGGCGAGCTGGTCTGCACCCAGCCCATCCCGTCGATGCCGCTCTACTTCTGGGGCGACGAGGGCAATGCGCGCTACGTCTCGAGCTACTTCGACACCTACCCCGGCGTCTGGCGCCACGGCGACTGGATCCGGATCGGCAGCGACGGCGGCTGCATCATCTACGGCCGCAGCGACGCCACCATCAACCGCCAGGGCCTGCGCATGGGCACCAGCGAGATCTACAGCGCGGTCGAGGGCCTGCCCGAGGTGCTCGACTCGATGGTGGTCGACCTCGAGTACCTGGGCCGCGAGAGCTACATGCCGCTGTTCGTGGTGCTGCGCCCCGGCGTCGCGCTCGACGATGCGGTGCGCGCGCGGCTCAACCATGCGATCAAGACCTCGCTGTCGCCGCGCTTCGTGCCCAACGACATCTTCCAGGTGGCCGAGATCCCGCGCACGCTCTCGGGCAAGAAGCAGGAGCTGCCGATCAAGAAGCTGCTGCTGGGCCAGCCGATCGAGAAGGTGGTGAACCGCGAGGCGATGGCCAACCCCGGCAGCCTCGACTGGTACGTGGCCTTCGCGGCGCAGCGCGCGTCCGTATGATGGCGCGATGCTTTCCAGACGCAACATCCTCCTTCTCGCGATCGCCGGCGGCGTGGCCGGCGCCACGCTGCTGAGCGCCTGCGCCACCTCCTCCACTCCCGCACCCGCGGCCGCGCCGCTCGTGGTGAGCGGCACCGTGAGCTACCGCGAGCGCATCGCGCTCGATCCCGCCGCCGAGGTGCGCGTGCAGCTGCTCGACGTCTCGCGCATGGACGCGCCCTCGGTCGTGCTGGCCGAGCAGCGCATCCGCGCCGACGGTCGCCAGCCGCCGTTCGCCTACACGCTGCAGGTCGACGCGGCCCGCATCGATCCGCGCATGCGCTACGCCGTGGCGGCGCGCATCGTGCGCGGCGAACAGCTGCTGTTCATCAACGACACGCAGTACAGCGTGCTCACGCAGGGCCAGGGCACGCGCGCGGACCTGGTGCTGGTGCGCGTCACGCCCGCGCCGCCGCCGCGCTGAGCCTCACGAGGTGTGAAGAAACCGTAGCGAGCGCCCCGAGGTCGCGCCGAGGACCGGAGCCGTACCTTGTACGGTGAGGACCGCAGGTGCGAGATCGGGGCGCGCAGCAGGTTGATTCACACCTCGTCAAGCGAGCAGCTCGTAGAGCACCATCTTCGTCTGCCGGCCGCGCAGCTCCACCTGCTCTTCCACGCGGCGCGTCGCGAGCCGGCCCTTGAGCCCGGCATGGGTCACTTCCGACACCAGCAGCTGCGTGCCGAGCTGCTTGTTGATGCCCTCGATGCGGCTCGCCACGTTGATCACGTCGCCGAAGGCCGTGTACGACAGCCGGTCGTTCGAGCCCAGCACGCCCGCGATCACCATGCCGGTGTGGATGCCCACGCGGGTGCGGAACTCGGGCAGTGCCTGGCTGTGCCACTGGCGGTTGAGCGCGCGCATCTCGGCCTGCAGCTCGAGCGCCGCGAGGCAGGCCTTGTACTCGGCATCGGGCAGGTCGGCGGGCGCGCCCCACAGCACCATGATCCCGTCGCCGATGAACTTGTCGATCACGCCGCCATGGCGCGCGAACACGCGCGCCGCGAGGTTGAAGTAGTCGGTGAGCTGGCCCACCAGCACGGCCGGCGGCATCGACTCGGAGATGCTCGTGAAGCCCTCCACGTCGGTGAACATCACGGTCACGCGGCGCGGCGAGCCGTTGGGTGCAAGCGCATGGCCCTGCGCGATGAGCTGGTTGATCACGTCCACCGGCACGAACTTGCTGAAGGCCTTGAGGCTGCGCGCCGACTCGTCGAGCGCCTGGTCCAGGTGCTGGATCTCGAGCACCCGGCTCGGCTCGCGCGGCAGGCTGTCGAGCTCGAGCATGCCGATGCGGCGCGCGATGCGCGACAGGTTCTCGACCGGCGCCGTCACCAGCTTCGACAGCCGCAGCGAGATCGCGAGCGCCACCGCGAGGAAGCCCAGCACCAGCAGCATCGACCACAGCACCGCGCGGCGCAGGCTGCCGAGCAGCACGTCCTCGGGCACCCAGCTCACCAGCTCCCAGCCGGTGGCCTGGATGCGCGAGGTCTGCGCCAGGAAGCGCTGCCCCTGGTAGCTGAAAGAGAACGCGGTGTCGACCTGGCTGCCCGCCGTGCCGTCGTCCACCATGTGGCGATGCAGTTCGTCGAGCACGCCCGTGCTGGCTTCGAGCCGGTGCTGCACGCCGGGCATGTCGCTGCGCGCGAGCACGCGATAGTCGCGCGTGAGCAGCGCGCTGCCGCCGAAGCCGCTGCTGCTGAACTGCCGCACGAAATCCGAGAGCCGGCCCAGCGACACGTCGCCGGCCACCACCAGCGCCTGCGGCTTGCCGTCGGCGTAGCGGCGCTGGCTCGGCAACGCGTAGGTCACGCCCAGCTCCTGAGCGGCCGCGAACACGTAGGGCTGGGTCCACACCGGGCCCCTGGCCGTGCGCGCCTCGATGAACCAGCTGCGGGTGCGCGGGTCGTAGCCGCTCTGGAAGGCCTCGAGGCGGATCGTCTCGTAGCGCTGCTGGAAGTCGGCCTCGGCCGCCAGCGGCCGCTTGTACTGCCAGGTCTCGGTGGTGCCCTGCTGCCCGGCCTCGATGTAGCGGACCGCGGGCGCGGGATAGCGCAGCGCCATCAGCATCCGGCCCTCGTCGTTGGCGACATAGAGGCTGTCGAGCTCGGGCGACTGCTGCAGCATGGTCCACAGCATCTCGGCCGTCCATTCGCTGCGGTCGCCCGCGGGCCGCAGGCTCGGCGTGCCCGCGATGGCGCCGACCACCGACTCGGCTTTGGCGAGGAAGGCATTGACCTTGTCCTCGGTGCGGTCGTGGTTCGACTTGTGGGCCGATATCCCGATGCGCGAGACCAGCCGCTGCGAGCCCCAATAGCCGAGCGCGACCAGCAGCAGCGATTGCGTGAGCGCGACCACGCTCACGATGGTGCCCACGTCGACCCGGAAGTGACGGGTACGGCGCCGCGAGGGCGCCGGGTTCGAGGCGGGACCGAGATCCGATGGCCGTGTGACAGAAGCGGCCGCTTCGGAAGACGGCCGCGCGGCCGGGTCCGGCACGCCGGACGGATATCTGTTCATACTGCTCCCTGTCTGCCCACGCGCATCCGGGGCCGAAGGGCCGCGGATCGGCAGCCGGCGGTCTCGCTGTCCGATCAGTGCGTCGGAAATGCTGGCGAGTGCCGGATGCGGGGCGGATTCTCGCTCCACTCCCTCGAAGTGGGCGAAAGCTGTGCCGGGACAGTCGGAGATTCGGCCTTGGCGCGCGCCTATTGGGCGTCGTGGAAGATCAGCCCCAGCGTCTGGCGCCGGCCCGAGCGCACGCGGCTCACGCCATGGCGCATCGTCACGCGGTAGCTGCCGCGCGTGCCCGCCACGGGCCGCTGGTTGACCGCGAAGATCACGGCCTCGCCCTGTGCCAGCGGCACCACCTCGGCGCGCGACTGCATGCGTGGGCGCTGCTCGGTCAGCACGAACTCGCCGCCCGTGAAGTCCTCGCCGGGCCGGCTCAAGAGCACCGTGAGCTGCAGCGGGAACTGCAGTTCGCCGTACAGATCCTGGTGCAGGCAGTTGTAGTCGTCCTCGCCGTAGCGCAGCAGCAGGGGTGTCGGCCGCTGCTGCCCGGCCGCGTGGCAGCGCGTGAGATAGTCCGCGTGCGCGGCGGGATAGTCGGCCGGCAGGCCCATCGCCTGGGCCCAGGCATTGGCCAGCGGCGCGAGCCGTTCGTAAAGCGCGACGCGCCATGCCGCGACCGGTTCGGGCAGCGGATAGGCGAGGTACTGGTACTCGCCCTGGCCGAAGCCATGGCGCTGCATCACGACGCGGCTGCGGAAATGTTGCGGTTCGTCGTACATCGCGGCCAGCGCCGCGCACTGGCGCGGACCGAGCAGGCGGCCGGTGGTGGCGCAGCCGCGCGCGGCGAGGTCGGCTTCGATGCGGGGCCAGTCGAGCGCATCGATCACGGAAGCGGGGGAGGGCATGGGGCGAGTGTGGCCCGGGCGGAGGCTTCGGGCTCGCCGTTTCCGGACGCGGCTTTCAGGCCGCGTTCACAGCGGCGTGCGCGAAGGCCGGCCGGAAGCTCGTCGCGCGGCATAGCCTTCAACCCTCGCGGGCCTGCGCGAGCAGCCAGTCGCTGAAGAACTTCAAGAGCGGCCGCTGGTCGGCGCGCTCGGGCGTCACGAGGTAGTAGGCGCGCTCGCCCGCGAGCGGCCGCGGGCAGGCCACCACCAGCTCGCCGCGCGCGAGTTCGTCGGCCACCAGCATGGTCGGCATCAACGCCACGCCCAGGCCCTGCGAGGCGGCCGCCGCCAGGATCGAGAACAGCTCGTAGCGCGGGCCGCCGCGCGCATTGGGGGCGTCGACCTGCTGCGCATCGAACCACTGGCGCCAGCCGTCGGGCCGCGTGCTCTGCTGCAGCAGCGGCATGTGCGCGATGGCCGTGGGCGAGACCGGCTTGCCGCGCGGCAGCAGCGCGGGGCTGCAGACCGGCACCACGTCCTCCTGCATCAGCGGCAGCGCGTGCGTGCCGGCCCAGTTCTGCACCTGCGCCACCGTGCCCGCGTAGAGCGCGGCGTCGAACTCCGCGTCGGCGAACAGGAAGGGCCGGGTGCGCGTCTCGATGTGCATCACCACGTCGGGCTGCAGCGCCGCGAAGCCCTTGAGCCGCGGCATCAGCCAGCGCGTGGCGAAGGTGGGCACGGCCGCCAGCGACAGCGAGCCGCCCTCGCCCTGGTGCGCCATCGCGTCGAGCGTGTCGCGCTCCATCGCCTCGAGCCGCTTGGCGGTCTGCCGCGCATAGGCCGCGCCGCTCGCGGTCAGCGCCACGCCGTGGCGCGTGCGGCGGAACAGCGCCACGCCGAGGAAGGCCTCGAGCGTGCCGATCTGGCGCGACACCGCGCTCTGGGTGAGCGCGAGTTCCTGCGCGGCGCGCGTGTAGCTCTCGTGGCGCGCGGCCGCGTCGAAGCACACGAGGGTCTGCAGGGGCGGGATCTTGCGGCGCATGTATGCCGCGAGTGTATGACTGGCAAAGGGCTTTCATCAATGAAAGCACGGTTCGGGCAACGCCCCAGACATTCTGTATCCGCATATCTGGGTGAGGATTCATCGTTTGCGCCGCGCCCCCTGCCTCGCTAGGATCGGCCGATCCCCCTCTTTTCCCCTTTTCCGGAGACAGCCGCATGGCCGCCAAAGCTTCCTTCCACTGGGACGACCCCTTCCTGCTCGACCAGCAGCTCACCGACGACGAGCGCATGATCCGCGACGCGGCCAATGCCTACTGCCAGGAGCGCCTGGCACCGCGCGTGCTCGAGGGCTTCCGCACCGGCGAGACCGACCCGGCGATCTTCCGCGAGATGGGTTCGCTGGGCCTGCTGGGCCCGACGATCCCCGAGCAGTACGGCGGCCCCGGCCTCAACTACGTGGCCTATGGCCTGATCGCGCGCGAGGTCGAGCGCGTCGATTCGGGCTATCGCTCGATGGCCAGCGTGCAGAGCTCGCTCGTGATGGTGCCGATCTTCGAATTCGGCTCCGAGGGCCAGAAGCAGAAGTTCCTGCCCAAGCTCGCCACCGGCGAATGGATCGGCTGCTTCGGCCTGACCGAGCCCGACCATGGTTCCGACCCCGGCAGCATGGCCACGCGCGCCAAGAAGGTGCCGGGCGGCTACGCGCTCACCGGCAGCAAGATGTGGATCAGCAATTCGCCGATCGCCGACGTGTTCGTGGTCTGGGCCAAGGAAGTCAGCGAGAGCGGCGCCGTCGGCCCGATCCGCGGCTTCGTGCTCGAGAAGGGCATGAAGGGCCTGAGCGCCCCGGCGATCCACGGCAAGGTCGGCCTGCGCGCCAGCATCACCGGCGAGATCGTGATGGACAACGTGTTCTGCCCCGAGGAGAACGCCTTCCCCGAGGTGCAGGGTCTCAAGGGTCCGTTCACCTGCCTCAACAGCGCCCGCTACGGCATCTCGTGGGGCGCGCTCGGCGCCGCCGAGGACTGCTGGCACCGCGCGCGCCAGTACACGCTGGACCGCAAGCAGTTCGGCCGCCCGCTGGCCGCCAACCAGCTGATCCAGAAGAAGCTGGCCGACATGCAGACCGAGATCTCGCTGGGCCTGCTGGGCAGCCTGCGCCTGGGCCGCATGAAGGACGAAGGCACGGCCGCGGTCGAGATCACCTCGATCATGAAGCGCAACAACTGCGGCAAGGCCCTCGACATCGCCCGCCTGGCGCGCGACATGATGGGCGGCAACGGCATCAGCGACGAATTCGGCGTGGCGCGCCACCTCGTGAACCTCGAGGTCGTGAACACCTACGAAGGCACGCACGACATCCATGCGCTGATCCTCGGTCGCGCGATCACGGGCATCGCCGCGTTCGCGAATTGAAGCCAGACACGGACTTCCGGACGCAGAGGACGCGAAGGATTCGCGAAGGACGCGAAAGGAAGTCCATCTTCCTTGAAATGAATCTTTTGCGCCCTTCGCGGAACCTTCGCGTTCTTCGCGTCCGGGCAGCCCGAATTCCATCCGCATCGCCATGACCCAAGCAGCCCTCGACGGCATCAAGGTTCTCGATCTGTCCCGCGTGCTCGCGGGCCCGTGGTGCACGCAGATCCTCGCGGACCTGGGCGCCGATGTCGTCAAGATCGAGCGTCCCGGCGTCGGCGACGACACCCGCACCTGGGGCCCGCCCTTCGTGAAGGACGCGAACGGCAACGACAGCGACCAGGCCAGCTACTTCACCGCCTGCAACCGCAACAAGCGCTCGGTCACCATCGACATGGCCACGCCCGACGGCCAGGCGCTGCTCAGGCAGATGGCGGCGCAGGCCGACGTGGTGGTGGAGAACTTCAAGACCGGCGGCCTGAAGCAGTACGGCCTCGACCAGGAGACGCTGCGCCGTGCCAACCCGCGGCTCATCTACTGCAGCGTCACCGGCTTCGGCAACGACGGCCCCTATGCCGAGCGCGCGGGCTACGACCTGATGATCCAGGCCATGACCGGCATGATGAGCATCACCGGCCGCCCCGACGGCGAGCCCGGCGGCGGCCCGCTGCGCGTGGGCGTCGCGCTCACCGACATCTTCACCGGCGTCTACGCGAGCACCGCGATCCTCGCCGCGCTGCAGGTGCGGCACCGCACCGGCGAAGGCCAGCACATCGACATGGCGCTGCTCGACGTGGGCATGGCGATCCTCGCCAACCAGGCCAGCGCCTTCCTCAACACCGGCAAGGCGCCGGCGCGCCAGGGCAACACCCATCCGAGCCTCGCGCCCTATCAGGACTTCCCGACGCTGGATGGCGCGATGCTGCTGGCGATCGGCAACAACGGCCAGTTCGCGCGCTTCTGCGAGGCCGCGGGCCAGCCCGGCTGGGCCAGCGACGCGCGCTTCGCGACCAACACGCTGCGCGTGAAGCACCGCGGCGTGCTGATCCCGATGATGGAAGAACTCACGCGCACGCGCACCACGGCCGACTGGGTCGCGCTGCTCGAGGACAAGGCCGTGCCCTGCGGCCCGATCAACGACATCGCGCAGGCCTTCGACGATGCGCAGGTCAAGGCGCGCGGCCTCGCGGTCACGCTGCCGCGCGACGCGGGCGACGGCATCACGGCCATCACCGGCGTGGCGAGCCCGCTGCGCCTGTCGGCCACGCCGCCGGTGCTGCGCCGTGCGCCGCCCGCGCTGGGCCAGCACACGCGTGAGGTGCTCGGCGAGCTGGGCATCGACGCGGCGCGTTTCGAGGCGTTGCGCGCCGCGGGCGTGGTCTGACACACTGGCGGGCATGACCCGCCCGCACGATCCTTCCGATGCCGCGCCGTTCGCGCTGCGGCGCATCGATCACCTGGTGCTGCGCGTGCGCGATGCCGAGCGTTCCATCGCCTTCTATGTCGGCGTGCTCGGCTGCACGGTCGACAAGCGGCGCGACGACCTCGGCCTGGTGCACCTGCGCGCGGGCGCGAGCCTGATCGACCTCGTCACGCACGACGGCAAGCTGGGCCGCGCGGGTGGTGCGCTGGCCGGCCGCGAGGGCCGCAACCTCGACCACCTGTGCCTGCGCATCGAGCCCTTCGACGAGGCCGCGATCCGCGAGCGCATGGCGCGCCATGGCGTCGAGGTCGATGGCGAGGTGCAGAACAACTACGGGGCCGAGGGCACGGGGCCCTCGATCTACCTGCGCGATCCCGACGGCAACGGCGTCGAGCTCAAAGGGCCGGCCGCCTAGCCGCGCCCGAGCACGGCCACCGCGAACACCGCCACGCCCAGCACCAGGTTCAGGCTCACGAGCTTGCGCACCAGGTCGAGCCGGCCCGCGGCCACCGGCCAGGCGCCGTCGTCGACCGCGCGCCGCATCGCGCGGAACACCGAGGCGCGGATGTAGACGTAGATCGCGGCCATCACGATCGCGATGCCCATCATCGCCTCGACGCGCCAGTGCACGCCGCGGAAGCCGCCCGTGGCCAGGATCATCGCCACGCCCGTCACGAACAGCAGCGTGACCGAGGCATCGACCCCGACGAAGAAGCGCCGCAGGGTCGCGGCCATCATGCGCAGGCGCAGCGGCGGCTCGAGCGTGGCGACGGCGGCCGGGCGCACCGCGAAGTGCATGAGGGCCATGCCGCCGACCCAGAAGGCGGCGCACAGCAGGTGGACGAAGAGCGGGAGCAGGTAGGACATGGCGGCGATCAGACCACCGAAGCCCGCCGCGCGCAACGATCTCCCCGCGCGCCCCTCAGCCCGCGCGCGCGCGTGGCGCCGGCTTGCGAACCTTGGCCGGCCCGGCGTCCGCGTAGCGCTTCATGTCGCGCACCACGCAGCGCAGCAGCTCGGCCGCGGCCGGCGACAGCAGGCGCCCGTGGCGCGACACGATGTGCGAGCGGCCCTGCGACAGCAGCGGGTTCTTCATCGGCAGCTCGATCAGCTCGGGATGGTCGGCATTCGGCGTCAGCGAGATCCGCGTGCCCAGCGTGTAGCCGAGCCCGGCCGAGACGAAATGGCCGAGCGCGCTGAACGAGGTGGTGGTCAGCACCGAAGGCAGCCGCACGCCCTCGCTGATCTCGGCCGCCTCGATGTGCTGGCGCACGCCGAAGTTGCGGTGCAGCGTGGCGCCCGGGTAGGGCAGCAGGTCGGCGAGCTTGAGCGGCCGGCCCAGTTGCGCGAGCGGATGCGAGCGCAGCACCAGCGCCTGGATCGGCTGCGGATGCGACTGGTGCGAGGTCAGCCGCTCGTCCCGCGGCGGCTGGAACAGCATGCCGATGTGGGCGCGCTCCTCGACCACGCGGCGCACGATCTCGTCGGTGCTGGCCACGTCGAGGTCGATGGTGATCCCCGGATGCGTGGTCATGAACTCGCGCAGGCTGTGGCGCATCAGCCAGTCCACGTAGCCCTCGCCGACCACGATGTCGATGTGGCCGCGCTCGATCTTGCGGATGCTGTCCATCTGCGCCATCAGGTGCTGCTTCTGGCTGTTCTGGCGGCGCACGTAGCCGGCCAGCATCTCGCCCGCGTCGGTGGGCACCACGCCGCGGCCATGGCGCTCGAGCAGCGGCACGCCGCACTCCTGCTCGAGGATGCCGATCGCGCGGCTGACGGCCGAGGGGTCCATGTCGAGCACGTCGGCCGCGCCGCGCACCGAGCCGCTGTCGAGCACCTGCATGAAGTAGCGCACGCGGCGCGTGTCGAGCCTGTCGTCCATCGCCCGGTCTCCTGAGTGTTGCATTCAATGCATCGAATATCCCGATTTGCGGTCATTGATGCAATAGGCCTACATGGAGAAACTCGCCGCCATCCGCCAGCAAAGGCTTCACCCACGGCTCCAGACCGACGCCCCACCCATGACCTCCGCCGCCTCCGTTCCCGTCACGGCCGCGCCCTCCGGCGCTTCCGGAAAACTCAAGCTCGCGGTCGTCACGCTGGCCATCGTGGCCGCGGCCGAGCTGGTCGGCCCGGTGCAGTTCAGCGTCGGCCCGGGCAAGGTGGCGCTGCTGCCGATGCTGTGGGCGCTGCTGATCGCCGCGGTCTGGGGCATCGCGTACCGCCGCGTACCGGGCGTGGCGCGCGTCGCCACCGCCGAGCAGTCCTTCGCGGGCGGCCTGCTCAACGCCGGCCTGCTGCTGTTCGTGGTGAAGCTGGGCCTCACGGTCGGCGCCGCGCTGCCGCAGGTCAAGCAGGCCGGCTGGGCGCTGCTGTTCCAGGAGTTCGGCCACGCGCTCGGCACCCTGGCGCTGGGCCTGCCGCTGGCGCTGCTGCTGGGCATCAAGCGCGAGGCCGTGGGCGCCACCTTCTCGGTGGGGCGCGAAGGCAACCTCGTGATCATCGGCGAGAAGTACGGCATGGCCTCGCCCGAGGGCCGCGGCGTACTGGCCGAATACATCACCGGCACCGTGCTGGGCGCGCTGTTCATCGCGGTGCTGGCGGGCTTCATCGCCAGCCTGCACGTCTTCGATCCGCGCTCGCTGGCCATGGGCGCCGGCGTGGGCTCGGGCAGCCTGATGGCGGCCGCGCTGGGCGCCATCGCCGCGCAGCAGCCGGCCGAGATGCTGCCGCAGCTCACGGCCATCGCCGCCGCCTCGAACCTGCTGACCACCGTCGCGGGCTTCTACTTCACGCTGTTCCTCTCGCTGCCGCTGTGCTCGTGGCTTTACGGCAAGCTCGAGCCGGTGCTGGGCCGCTTCTCGAAGCGCGGCGCGACCGATGCGGGCACCGCCGCCATGTCGCAGGTCAGCGTGGCGCATGGCGGCGCGCTGCCGCTGCGCGACACGCTGATCGCCTGGGCCGTGGTGGGCGGCGGCGTGCTGATCGGCAACTCGCTGACCTACAAGGTGCCGCTCCTGGTCTCGCTCGAGGGCATGCTGGCCGTGGTGGCGATCGCGCTGGCGGTCGAGGGCCTCAAGCGGCTGGTGCCGCGTCTGCCGATGGTGCTGGTGCTGTCGGTGGTGGCCACGGTGGTGGGCATCCCGGGCCTGCTGCCGTTCTCCGACGCGCTGATCGCGCTCACCGCCAAGCTCAACTTCCTGGCCTTCACCACGCCGGTGCTCGCGCTGGCCGGCTTCTCGGTGGCGAAGGACCTGCCGGTGTTCCGCCAGCTCGGCTGGCGCATCGTGGTGGTGTCGCTGACCGCCACGGCCGGTACCTTCCTCGGCGCTACCCTGATCGCCGAATTCTTCCACTGACCCCACGAGAGAACCCCACCATGTACCGCGACCCCGAAATCGCCGAAGACACCCGCGCGCGCATGCAGGCCTGGCGCCGCGACATCCACGCCAATCCCGAGACCGCGTTCGAGGAGCACCGCACCGCCAACGTGGTCGCCAACGCGCTGATGCTGATGGGCCTGCCGGTGCACCGCGGCCTGGCCGGCACCGGCGTGGTCGGCACGCTTTCGAACGGCGACGGCCCGAGCATCGCGCTGCGCGCCGACCTCGACGCGCTCAACATGCAGGAGTTGGGCACGCAGGCCCATGCCTCGAAGTGCGTGGGCAAGATGCACGCCTGCGGCCACGACGGCCACACCGCGATGCTGCTCGGCGCGGCCGAGCACCTGTCGCGCCACAAGCCCTTCAAGGGCACGGTGCATTTCGTGTTCCAGCCGGCCGAGGAGAACGAGGGCGGCGGCCGCGTGATGGTCGAGGAAGGCCTGTTCGACCAGTTCCCCGCCGATGCCGTCTACGGCATGCACAACTTCCCGAGCCTGCCGCGCGGCCGCTTCGCGATCCGCAAGGGCACCATGACGGCCTACCTCGACACCTTCGAGATCGTGGTCACCGGCAAGGGCAGCCATGGCGCCATGCCCGAGACCGGCATCGACTCGGTGGTGGTCTCGGCGCAGCTCATCAATGCGCTGCAGACCATCGTGAGCCGCCGCACCGGCGCCACCGACTCGGCCGTGGTCAGCGTCACGCAGATCCATGGCGGCGACACCTGGAACGTGATCCCCGAGACCGTGGTGCTGCGCGGCACCGTGCGCACGCTCGACGCCGCGATCCAGGACAAGACCCAGGCCGCGATGCAGCAGATCTGCGAGGGCGTGGCCACCACCCACGGCGCGAAGGTGGCGCTCGACTACCGCCGCGGCTATCCGGGTGTGGTCAACACGCCGGCCGAGACCGATGCCGCGATCGCCGCGGCCGCCAGCCTGGTCGAGCGCGAACAGGTGCTGACCGACATCCCGCCGGCCATGGGCTCGGAGGACTTCGCCTTCATGCTGCAGAAGCGCCCGGGCGCCTACATCGGCATCGGCGCGGGCGAGGGCCCGAACGATCCGAACGTCCACAACCCCTACTACGACTTCAACGACAACATCCTGCCGCTGGGCGCGGCCTACTGGGTGGCACTGGTCAAGCAGCAGCTTCCGGCCGCATGATGCGCTGATGCTGTCCGCCTTCGACATCTTCAAGATCGGCATCGGGCCCTCGAGCTCGCACACCGTGGGCCCGATGCGCGCGGCGCTGCTGTTCGCGCGCTCGCTCGAGCAGCGGGGCCTGCTCGCGCGCGTCGCGCGATTGCGCGTCGACCTGTTCGGCTCGCTCGGCGCCACCGGCCACGGCCATGCGACCGACCAGGGCGTGATCCTCGGCCTGTTCGGCGACGCGCCCGACACGGTGCGACCCGAGACCGTGCAGCCGCGGCTCGAGGCGCTGCGCCGCACCGGCACGCTGATGCTGCTCGGCACCACGCCGATCGCCTTCGACCGCGTGCGCGACATCGTGTTTCGCGGCGAGGAGTCGCTGCCCGAGCATCCCAACGCGATGCGCTTCACCGCCTTCGCCACCGACGATGCGGTGCTCGCCGAGGGCAGCTATTTCTCGGTCGGCGGCGGCTTCGTCGTCGAGGGCGGCCAGGCCGTGGCCCAGACCGCGGCGGTGGCGGTGCCGCATCCGTTCTCGACGGGCGACGAACTGATGGCGCAATGCCGGGAGAACGGCCTCTCGGTGGCCGCGCTGGTGCTGCGCAACGAATGCGCCTGGCGCCCCGAGGCCGAGGTGCGCGCGGGCCTGCTGCGCATCTGGGGCGTGATGCAGCAGTGCGTGCAGCGCGGCTTCGGCATCGACAACCCGCTGGCCGCCCAAGCGCTGCCCGGCCCGCTGCGCATGCGCCGGCGCGCGGGCGAGCTGCATCGCGAGCTGCTGGCGCAGGCCGGCGCGGCCGATCCGCTCGCGGCCATGGACTGGGTCAATGCCTTCGCGATGGCCGTGAACGAGGAGAACGCGGCCGGCGGCCGCGTGGTGACCGCGCCCACCAACGGCGCGGCCGGCGTGGTGCCGGCCGTGATGCACTACTACCAGCGCTTCGTGCCGAATGCGAGCGACGCGGGCATCGTCGACTTCCTGCTCACGGCCGCGGCGATCGGCATGCTCTACAAGACCAACGCCTCGATCTCGGGCGCCGAGGTCGGCTGCCAGGGCGAGGTCGGCGTGGCCTGCTCGATGGCGGCCGGTGCGCTGGCCGCGGTGCTCGGCGGCACGCCGGCGCAGGTCGAGAACGCGGCCGAGATCGGCATGGAGCACAACCTCGGCCTGACCTGCGACCCGGTCGGCGGCATGGTGCAGATCCCCTGCGTGGAACGCAATGCCATGGGCGCGGTGAAGGCCATCAACGCGGCGCGCATGGCGCTGCGCGGCGACGGCAGCCACTACGTTTCGCTCGACGCCGTGATCCGCACCATGAAGCAGACCGGCGAGGACATGAAGTCGACCTACAAGGAGACCTCGCTCGGCGGGCTCGCGGTCAACGTGGTCGAGTGCTGAGCCCGCCCCACACCTTGTCAGGGCACGAACATGTCCCACGGCCCCTTGCCTACTGGCAGGCCGGGCCGCGCGGTCAGCGAGGCCAGCGGCTCGCCGGCCTCGAAGCGCGCGGCCAGGTCCGCGGGGTCGAACACCACGCCCATGAAGTTCTCGGCATAGGCACCGCCCGCGAAGAAGGCATCGACCTCGGCGGCGGTCTCGAACACGTCGTGCTGCAGCTCGAGCCGATGGCCGTCGGGGTCGCGGTAGTACATCGAGATCGTCGGCCCGTGGTTGATGCACCAGTAGGGCACGATGCCGAGCGCGGCCAGTCGCCGGTGGTTGGCGAGCAGCGCGGCCAGCGAGCCGTAGGTGAAGGCGATGTGCTCGAGCCCGGTGTTCGCATCGGCCTCGCGGCCCAGGTCGGGGCGCGCGATCAGGCCGATGCGGTGGTGCTCGTCGTCGTAGCTCAGGAAGCACAGCATCTCGTTCTCGAAGGCCACGCGCGCCTGCAGCACCGCGAGGTACCAGGCGCGCGAACGCGCGAGCTCGGCCACGCGCAGCACCACGTGGGCGAGCTTCACGGGTCGCAATTCGGAGGAGGCGAGGTCGGGCAGGGCGCGCTTGGGTTCGTTCATCGGGCGGTCTCCAGGGGTTCTTCCACCACGCGGTTCTCGATGTGGCCGATGCCCTCGATCTCCACGCGCACCACGTCGCCCGGCACCAGGTAGCGCGGCGGGTCCATCAGGCCGCCGACGCCGGCGGGGCTGCCGGTGCTCAGCACGTCGCCGGGCCAGGGCCTGTTAACGCTATGCAAGGGGTCGCGCTGCTTCGCCAAGGGGCTGGATGCAAGGCGCCCGTGCGCAGCAAGGCGTCCGCCTTGCAAGCGCGGGCAACGCCGCAGACGGCCCCTTGGCGAAGCAGCCCGGAGGGAAGCTCACCAGAGCCCGCCCCTCGGCGTTGCGCTCCTTGCGTGTGCGGACGCACACGCGGCGTCGCGCGCCTTGATGGGCGGGCTCTGGTGAGCTTCGCGACCCCTTGCATAGCGTTAACAGGCCCTTGCGTGAAGGCGGTGCTCAGCTCGACCAGCATGGCCTCGATGCGATGGATCATCTGGGCGGTGTTGCCGTCCTGGCGCAGCTCGCCGTTGACCCAGGTGCGCAGCCGCAGCGCATGCGGGTCGGCAATCTCGTCGCGCGTCACCAGCCAGGGGCCGAAGGGGCCGTGGGTGTCGAAGGACTTGCCCAGGGTGTGCGTGGGCGCGCGCAGCTGCCAGTCGCGCACGCTCATGTCGTTGATCACGACGTAGCCCGCGACCATGGCCATCGCTTCCTCGGCGCGCACATGGCGGCAGCGCCGGCCGATGACCACGCCGAGCTCGCCCTCGTAGTCGAACTGCGCCGACACGCGCGGCCGGTGCACCTCGTCGAAGGGGCCGGCCACGCACGACACCTGCTTGTTGAACCACACCTGTCCCGGCGGCCGCACGAGGCCCAGCTTCGCGGCCTCCTCGAGGTGCGAGGCGTAGTTGCCGCCGAGGCCGAGGAACTTGCGCGGCGCGGGCACCGGCGCCGCGAGCTTCACATCGGCCAGCGGCAGGCGCGGCGCCGTCTCGATGGCCGCGCGCAGCCAGGCCAGGCCCTCGTCACCGCGCGCCAGCAGCTCGCGCACGCCGGCCGGCGCGCCGGGCAGGGCGCTGGCGTCGAGCACTTCGTCGTTTCGGACCACGCCGAAGCGAAGGGCACCGCGGTGATGGAAGCTGGCGATTTTCATGGGCGTGGACATTGACCGATACGAGGCGATCGATGATGCTGATGGAACGAAGCGACAACAATCCGCCAAAAAAGAACGGATCGTTCTGCCAGCGGAACAGGAGACATGGACGATTTCAACGACCTCGCGCTGTTCGCGCACGTGGTGCAGCAGCAGGGCTTCAGCGCCGCGAGCCGGCACCTGGGCATTCCCAAGTCGCGCCTGAGCCGCCGCGTCGCGCAGCTCGAGGAACGGCTGGGCGTGCGGCTGTTGCAGCGCAGCTCGCGCCGGCTGCTGCTGACCCATGTCGGCGAGCAGTTCTACGAGCGCTGCCAGGCCACAGTGGCCGCGGGCGAGGAGGCCTTCGACGTGGTGCGCCAGGCCGTCGCGCGGCCGCAGGGGCCGCTGCGCGTGAGCGCGCCCTTCACGCTCGCGCAGTTCTGGCTCACGCCGCTGATCCCTGATTTCATGCGCGCCTTTCCCGAGGTGCGGCTCTCGCTGGAAGTGAGCCACCGGCGCGTCGATCCGCTGCAGGAGAACGTCGACGTGGTGCTGCGCGTGCGGCGCCCGCCGTTCGAGGACTCGAGCCTGGTCGCGCGGCCGCTGGGCCGCACGGTCGACGTGCTGCTCGCGAGCCCGGCGCTGCTCGAGCGCCTGGGCACGCCCGCGAGCCTCGACGACCTGGCCGCCTGGCCGATGCTCTCGCTGCCCGACACCGGCGAGCGCCACCTGTGGCGGCTGGAGCAGGGAAAGCAGGTGCACGAGCTGGGCTTCGTGCCGCGCCTGGTCACCGACGACATGTTCGCGCTCCGGCACGTGGCGCTGCAGGGCCTGGGCGTGGCGCTGCTGCCCGAGATCCTGTGCCGCGACGAGTTGCGCGAGGGCCGCCTGGTGCGCCTGTTTCCCGACTGGGCCTGCACCGCGAGCGAGATCCAGGCGGCCTTCGCCTCGCGCCGCGGCATGCTGCCGGCGGTGCGCGCCTTCATCGACCACCTGCTGGCCCATCCGCCCGGCGCTCCGCAGCCGGGCGCTGGCTTATCCTGAACGGCTTCGCGCCCTTCGCCGCCCCGGCATCGAATTTCATCGAAAGAAGGAAGAGACTCCATGACCCCCACGAACCCCACCGTCGCCGAGAAACGCGCGGCCTTCCGCGCGCTGCATGCCCAGGGCTGCTTCGTCATCCCCAACCCCTGGGACACCGGCAGCGCGCGCTACCTCGAAGGCCTGGGCTACAAGGCACTCGCCACCACCAGCTCGGGCTTCGCCTGGTCGCACGGCCAGGCCGACGGCGCCATCGCGCGCGACGCGGTGCTCGCGCACCTGCGCGAACTGGTGGCGGCCACCGCGCTGCCGGTCAATGCCGACTTCGAGAACGGCTTCGGCGCCGATCCGCAGGCCGTGGCCCAGAGCGTGCGGCTCGCGGTCGAGACCGGCGTGGCCGGCCTGTCGATCGAGGACTCGACCGGCAACGCCGATGCACCGCTGTTCCCCATCGAGGTCGCGGTCGAGCGCATGCGCGCCGCGCGCGGTGCCATCGATGCGGCGGGCGGCGACACGCTGCTGGTCGGCCGCGCCGAGAACTTCTTCGCCGGCCGGCCCGACCTCGACGACGCGATCGCGCGCCTCAGGGCCTATGCCGAGGCCGGCGCCGACTGCCTCTATGCGCCCGGCATCAAGACGCGCGAGCAGATCGCGGCCGTGGTCGCGGCGGTCGCGCCCAAGCCGGTGAACCTGCTGGTCGGCGCGATCAGCGAACTCACGATGAAGGACATCGAGGCGCTCGGCGTGCGCCGCGTCAGCGTGGGCGGCGCGATGGCGCGCGCGGCCTGGGGCGGCTTCATCCGCGCCGCGCGCACGCTGGCCGACGAGGGGCGCTTCGACGGCTTCGCCGACGCCGCGCCCGGGGCCGAGCTCAACGCCTTCTTCAAGCCTTTCGGCCGCTGAAGCGCGTGGAGCCGCTGCTCGCCGAGATCCGCGCCTGCCGCGTCTGCGAGGCCCATCTGCCGCTGGGCCCGCGCCCGGTGGTGCAGGCCGGCGCGGATGCGCGGCTCTTGATCGTCGGCCAGGCGCCGAGCATGACGGTGCACCGCACGGGCGTGCCCTGGGACGACCGCAGTGGCGACCAGCTGCGGCGCTGGCTCGGCGTGGAGCGCGAACTGTTCTACGACGCCTCGCGCATCGCGCTCGTGCCCATGGGCTTCTGCTACCCGGGCCGCGGCACCAGCGGCGACCTGCCGCCGCGCAAGGAGTGCGCGCCGCTGTGGCACGAGCGGCTGCTGGCGCAGATGCCGCGCGTCGAGCTCACGCTGCTGATCGGCCAGTACGCGCAGCGCCGCCACCTGGGCAGCCGGGCGCGCGACGGCGTCACCGAGACCGTGCGCGCCTTCGCGGAATTCGCGCCGCGCGTCATCCCGCTGCCGCATCCCTCGCCGCGCAACACCGGCTGGCAGCAGCGCCATCCGTGGTTCGAGAGCGAGGTGCTGCCGGTGCTGCGCGAGCGCGTGCGGCTGGCACTGGGCATGGGCACGGGCGGCTGAACGCTTCGTCGCGGGACGAAGCGTGCGGGGGACGAAGCCGCACCATCGCGGTCATCGTCATCCACCGCAACAGAAGGACCCCCCATGCCCGCGCGCGAAGTCATCCGTGTCGAACCCCTCTCCACCTGGCTCGATCGCTGGAAGGCACCGGCCTCCATCGTCACGCGCCATGGCGACACCGTCTATGTCTCGGGCCTGCCGCCCTTCGATCCCGAGACCGGGCAGGTGGCGGTCGGCGCCTCGGTCGAGCGGCAGGCCGAGCTGGTGCTCGAACAGCTGAAGCTGTGCCTGGAGACGGCGGGCTCGTCGCTCGCGAATGCGCTCAAGTGCAACGTGTACTGCACCTCGGCGGAGAAGTTCGCCGCGGTCAACGCGGTCTATGCGCGCTACTTTCCCGAGTCGCCGCCCGCGCGCATCTTCGTCTGCGTGCCGGCCTGGTTCGGGCCCTTCGACATCGAGATCGACTGCATCGCGGCGCGCGGCTGAGGCCGCTTCAGCGCGCGGCCTTCCTCGGCCGCGCCGCCGGCCGTCGCGGGGGCTTCGCCTCGAGCACCAGTTCGGCGGGCAGGCCGTCGTTCCACGACTCGGCGAAGTAGGCGCGGTCGCTGGGCACCAGCTGCGGCAGCGCTTCGCGCAAGGTGGCCAGCGAGCGCTCGGCCGCCTTCAGGTCGCCCGCATGGGCCGCGTACCACGCATGCTCGAACAGCAGGCTGCAATGCTGCAGGCCCGGGTAGCGGCGCCGGCCGGCCTGGTGGTCGGCCAGCCGCGCCTGCGCCACCTCGACCCAGCGCGCGGGCCAGTGCGTGGCGTCGAAGGCATCGGCGAGCGGACCGGCCAGCGCCGAGATCGCGGCCGGGTCGAGCGGCGCCTGGGCGCGGAACTGCGCGAGCGTGGGCCGGGGCTCGGCGCCACAGTGGCCGCGCGCGATGCGCATCAGGTAGATCGCGTTCCAGGCCGAGCGGCCCTGGCCGTCGGCCTGGCCGCACAGCCATTCGCTGAAGGCGATCCACTGCACGGCATGGCGCGTGGTGTCGGACGCTGCCGGGGCATCGCCGCGCCGCTTCGGGCCGGCCGCCGGCGCCGAGGGGAGCGCGGGCAGCGCGAGGCCCACGCGGTCGAACAGCCACACCGCCATGCCGAGGTTGGCCGCCACGTGCTGGGCGGCATCGAAGGAATGCGACTCGAAGGCCGCGGTCAGCGCGTCGCCGAAGCGGCGCAGCGATTCCTCGGCGAGCAGACGGGCGGCCGGCGCATCCTCGGCCGCGAGCGCCAGCGCGCGCGAGCGGCAACCGAGCGCCCACAGGTTGCACCATTCGAAGCGCACGTCGGGATGATGGCGCAGCACCACGCTGCGCGCCGGGTCGTCGGCCATGCCGCCGAGCAGCGACTGCGCCAGCGGCAGGTCGCGCGCGGTGTAGGCGCACCAGGCCGAGACGATGCATTCCATCGCGCCGAGGTAGTCGTTGCCCGCCACGTGGTGCGCGAGGCGCTGCTTCTTGAGCACCTCGAGCTGGCGACGCGCCTGTTCGTTGTCGCCGAGGCGGCGCCACAGCATGGCCTCGTTGAGGGTGACCAGCGCGCGCTGGAAGCCGCTGGCCGCGAGCGTCCCCGCGAGCCGTATCGATTCGAGCGCGCTCGGCTGGCCGGCGCCATCGCCGGCACCGGCGGCCACCGGCGTCATCAGCCGGCCCTGGCGCGCGGCCCGCTGCGCGGCCACGAGCTGTTTCCAGAAGGCCGCGTCCTGCAGGTGCACCGCCTCGGGCGGCGCCGAGGCACCGGCCGAAGCGCCCGTGCGCGCGCGCAGGCCGAGGAACGAGGCGATCTCGGCCGCGCTGGCGGCGCGCCCCTCGACCTCGCAGCGCACGCGCCGCGCCTCGGCCGGCGGCAGCCAGAACGGGCCCTGGCTGCGCCGCTCGGCGTTGAGGAAGCGCGGCTCGCGCGTGCTGTCCTCGCCCCAGCCGACCTCGATGCCCCAGGCCTTGAAGTCGCGGAAGGCACGGCTCACGACCATGCGCAGCGTGCTCGCGTCCGACACCTCGCCGCGCAGGTCGGCCAGCCGCACCATCGGGGTCTGGCTGTCGTGCGCATGGCGCATGCGCACCAGCAGCCACAGCGACTGGAAGGCCGCGCGCCGGCCGTCGACCGACTGCGGGGAGGTGAGCTCGACGACGAGCGGGGATGAAGCGGAAGCGGGACTTGGCACGCCCCGCATTGGACCTCAAATCGAGGCCGCGGCAAGGGCCGGGGCGCGCTTCCTTCAGCTTGCGCGGTGGCCGTGCTCGCAGTGCGAGGGCGCGGGCTGCATCAGCCCCGGCAGCTCGCTGCGGCCGACGCCGAGGTCGCGCAGGTCGTGCTCGCTCATGCCGGCGAGCTGGCACGCATCGGCACGCGCCCGGCGGCGATTCGCCGCGTGCCGGCGCCAGCCGCGCAGGGCATGCAGAAGGCGTTGGCGAAAGCTCGGGGACGATGCGGTCTTCACGATGGGCTCCTGGGGGTTGCGGTGTCGGTGCGCTCATCTTCGGCGTCGCCGTGCTATTGTGGAAGTTGAGATTTCTGAGACTTCTCATCAGCTTTTCTGATTCGACGCCCATGCGCCACCTCAACCTCGACCAGCTGCGCACCCTGATCGCGATCGCCGACCTCGGCAGCTTCTCGGCCGCGGCGCAGGCGTTGCACCTCGCGCAGCCCACGGTCAGCCTGCATGTCTCCGAACTCGAGTCGCGGCTCGATGCCAAGCTGGTGGTGCGCGGCGCGCGCGGCATCACGCCCACGGCGGCCGGCGCGGCGCTGGTGGAGCGCGGGCGCAAGCTGCTGCGCGACACCGACGATGCGCTCGACGCGGTCAAGCGGCAGGCCGAGGGCCGCAGCGGCCGCGTGCGGCTGGGCACATCGACCGGCGTGGTGGTCGACCTGCTGCCGCAGGTGCTCGAGGCGCTGGGCGCGCAGGACGCGGGCATCGACGTCGAGGTGGCGATCCTCGGCTCGGGCGAGGCGCTGGCGCGGCTGGCCGCGGGCACGCTCGACATCGGCCTGGTGGCGCTGCCGCAGCCGCCGCTGCGCGACCTGGTGTTCACGCCCTGGCGCACGCAGCCGATGATGGCCTTCGTGCCGCAGCGCACGAAGGCGCCCAGGCGCGTCACGCCGGCCTGGCTGGCCGAGCAGCCGCTGATCTTCAACGACGCGACCACCCACATGTACCGGCTCACGATGGAGTGGTTCGCGGCCGCGGGCTTCGCGCCGCGCGCGCGCATCGAGCTCAACTACGACGCGGCCATCCGCAGCCTGGTGGCGGCCGGCTATGGCGCCGCGCTGCTGCCGCTGCAGCCGACGACCGACGCGGCGCTCGGCGAGCGCCTGCAGGTCCTGCCGATCGTGCCGAAGCTCACGCGCCGCCTGGGCATCGCGCACCGGCCGCGCGCGCTGCTCGACGGCGCCACGCTGCGGGTGCTCGAGGTGCTGGCGGGGTTCCGCCAGACCTGAGAGGCTTTACGACGCCTCGGGCTTGCGCGCGCCGAGCGAGAGGATCTCGTTGGCGTTGACGATGGCGGCCGCGATCTCTTCCATGGTGGCGCGCTTGCTCATCGCCTGCTCGCGGATCAGGTCGTAGGCCTGGCCCTCCGACACGCCATGCGTCTTCATGAGAATCGCCTTGGCCTCCGCGAGTTGCCGCACGCCCAGCAGCTTGGCCTCGGTCTTGCGCAGGCGCCGCGCGAGCGAGCGGTTCTGCTTGTGCGCCTCGCGCGCCACCACCAGCGCCGACAACAATCCGAAGGAGCGCACCGGCGAGGGCAGCACGGCCTTGGCGCCGATCTCGAGCACGGCCTCGACGATGGTCGGGTTCTCGTAGGTCACGACGGCGATGATGGCCGGCGCGTCCTCGCTCTTGGTCCACTCGAAGCGCAGGTTGATGAAGTCGGGCTGCACCGCCATGAAGGCCACGTCGATGCCCTCGGGCAGTGCCTGCACCGGCGGCCAGAAGGCCTGCACCTGGCAGCCGATGCGCTGCAGCTGCTGGGTGAGCTGGCGGCCGTCGCTGTCGTCGGGGTGGATGACTGCGATCTTCAGCAGGCGCAGTTCCTTCAACTGCGGTGGCGTCACTCGCAGGGTGTGTCTCTTGGGGGGGCTTTCCACTTTCAGGCCTCTTGTTGTTTGTGTCGAGGCTGTTGTTCGGGGCGCGTGCACAGGACAGCGGGTACTTCCCTCCGCGAATGTCCCCCGCCCTTCGGGCTCCTCCTTAATTTCGCTGCGGGAAGCACCCACTGCCCTGTGCACGTGGGCGCAGTCGTTGTGCAGCCGGTTCTACGGCCGCGTCCAGGCTCACGTCGATGGGGTACTCCCCGCAGCGAAATCAAGGAGGAGGCCGCAGGCCGGGGGACATTCGCGGAGGGGAGTACCCCGTCGGCGTGAGCCCCCTCACAACGGTAGAAAGCACGTTCCACCCTAAACCTCCAGCGTATCGAGCCGCGCAGTCCAGTCCCCGAGCGAATGCGTCACCAGATACGGATCGGGATACACGGCACGCGTAGCCTGACGAACGATGGTGAACTGCCCCTGCGCATCCACACGCCCGATGCGCGGATAGAGACAGGTGTGGTGGTTCGACGGGTCGATCTTCACCCGCCCCTGCGGCGCATCGAACTCGGCCCCCAGGATGTGCGGCAGGATCTCCGCGATGCCGTCGCTGCCCGCCTGCGCGAAGGCATTGGCGTAGATGTGCATCTGGAAGTAGGCCGCTTCCCAGCACAGGTTGGGTACGCAGCCGTCGCCGAAGCGCGCGCGCAGCTGCGCCAAGCAGCGCTGGTTGGCCGGCGAGTCGATCGACTGGAAGTAGGGTGCCGCCGTGAAGTGCCCCGTCGCCACCCCGCGCCCCATCTGCGAGATCTCGGCCTCGGAGGTCGTGAGGCTCGCGATCGGCATGCGCTTCGGGTCGAAGCCGGCCTCGGCATAGGCGCGGTACAGGCTCGCGGTGGAGTCGCCCACCACCGTCGAGAAGATGAAGTCGGGCTGCTTGTCGCGGATGTCGGCCATGATGGCCCGGTAGTCCTTCTCGGTCGCGTCGAGCGCCGCGTAGTGCTCGCCGAGTTTTTCGCTGCCGGGGCGCTGCATCACCAGCTCGCCCATGATCCGGTTCGACTCGTAGGGGTAGATGTAGTCGGAGCCGATCAGGTAGACCCGCGCGCCGAAGTTCGTCGTCATGAACTCGGCGAGCTGCACGCTGTTCTGGTTGGGCGCAGCGCCCGTGTAGATCACGTTGCCCGAATACTCGAAGCCCTCGTAGAGCGTCGGGTAGAACAGCAGCTTGTTCCACTTCTCGATCACCGGGATCACCGCCTTGCGGCTGCTCGACATGTAGCAGCCGAAGATCACGTTGACCCGGTCCTGCACGATCAGCTTCTCGGCCAGCTGCGCATAGCGCGCCGGGTTCGACTGCGGGTCGTGGCGCACGGCGACCAGCTCGCGGCCGTCGATGCCGCCCGCCGCGTTGATCTCCTCGATGCCGAGCAGCGCGCCCTGCAGCTGCGACAGGCCGATGGTCGAGGTGACGCCGGTTTCCGAATAGAGGATGCCGACGCGGATGGGATCCTTGTCAGCCATGGGCGGTCGTCCGTGAGGGGTGAGGGGCCGTCATGTCTTTTCTGTCTCGTGTGGGATTCGTTCGGGGCTCCACCCTATCGCAGTTCGATGCTTTCGTCAGTGGGCCGCGGCCAGCCGCGCGCTCATGCGCGCGAGCCGCGCCGGCAGGCTGCGCGCATCGTCGGCGATGCAATAGTTGCGCCAGCCGAAGATGCGCCGCACATAGGCGTCGGCCGCGGCATCGACCGCGATGCAGGCGGTGCGCACGCCCGCGCCGCGCGCCTCGGCCACCGCTTCGCGCGCATCCTCGACGAGGTACTTCGGATCGTGCACGTCGATGTCGGCCGGCGCGCCGTCGGTCACCAAAAGGATCGCGCGCTGGCCCGCGGGCTCGTCCTCGAGCAGCGCCGCCGCATGCCGCAGCGCCGCGCCCATGCGCGTCGAGTAGCGGCCGCGCACCGCGCCGATGGTCGCGCGCGCGGGCGGCGACAGCGGCTGGCCGAACTCGAGCAGCCGGTAGTAGTAGACCTCGGCGCGCGTGTTCGACGAGAAGCCGTGCACCGCGAGCCGGTCCGCGCCGCGCGGCCGCGCGGCGGCGAGCATCAGCGCGGCCTGCTTCTCGATCTCGAGCAGCGACAGGCCGTGCGGGCCCGCATCGTTGGCCGAGGCCGACAGGTCGAGCAGCACCAGCACGCTCGATGGCCGCGGCGCCTTGCCGGGGCGCATGAACAGCCGCGCGTCGGGGCGCAGCCGCTGGCGCCGCTCGACCAGCACCTCGATCGCCGCATTGAGGTCGATGTCGTCGCCCTCCCACTGGCGCCGCAGTCGGTGCCGGCGGTCCAGATGGTGCGCGCGCGGCAGTGCCAGCGGCGGCAGGCTCTCGGCGCGCAGGGCCGCTTGTGCCTGGCTTGGCAGCAGGCCCTGCCACCCGGGAAGCTTCTCGATCACCGTGCACCAGTCGGGGCGCAGGCGCTCGAGGCGGCGGTCCCATTCGGGATAGGTGTAGCGGCCCAGCTCCATGTCGCCGAATTCGGGTGGCGCGCCGGCGGCCGCATCGCCCGCGTCGGAGGGCGGCGGCATGCGCGCGCCCGACTGCTGCAGCGCGATCGCCTCGTCGGGCGGTGGCGGCGTCGCGTCGGCGCCGAAGTCCCAGAGCCAGCTGTTGTCGTCGCGCCAGGGCGCGGGCACCGCGTAGCCCTGGGGCTCGAAGCGCACGCGCATCTGGCCCAGGTCGTTGGCGAGGATCGAGGCGATCGCGCGGAAGGCCTCGTAGTCTGCCAGGCCCGCGCGCGCCGCGGTGTCCTCGAACAGCCGGCGCGCCTTCTCGACCCAGTGGCTGCCGTCGTGCAACTCGGGCCGCAGCAGCAGCCGGTCCATGCGCAGCAGCAGCGCCTCGAAGCGCAGGTCGAGCGGATCGGGCGCGGGCGGCAGCGCGTCGGCGAACCAGCCATGCAGGCCGGGGAAGTCGCGCACCAGCAGCCGCTCGACGCGCGCGTCCTCGATCGCCGACACCAGCGCGATGCCCATCGGCCGCAGCGTGTTCGCGCGGCGCGCGGGCGTCGAATGCCGCAGGTGCGCCACCGCATGCGCGACCATCGCGCGGCGCAGCGCCGGCGGGCTGCCCTCGGGAACCAGCAGCCGCCCGGCCGCGAGCACCGCGCGCGTGCCCGGCTTCGCGCCGGCCACCAGCGGCTGCACCTCGAGCGCCATGCCGGCGAGCCCGCGCGCGAGCAGCCCCAGCGCGGCGAAGCTGCCGGTGTCGCGCGTCATCCGAACTGGGCCTCGACGAAGCCCTGCAGCGCGCTCGCCATGTCGGGATCGTCGGTCAGCGCGCGCGTCATCGTCATCTCGCAGCTCTCGCGCGGCGTCACGCCGTCGCGGATCAGCACGCCTGCGTAGATCAGCATGCGCGTCGACACGCCCTCGTCGAGCCCGCGGTGCTTGAGTTCGCGCGAGCAGTGCGCGACGGCCACCAGCTTCGCGGCCAGCGCGGTGTCGATGCCGGCCTCGTGCGCCACGATCTCGGCCTCGAGCACGGCGTCGGGGTAGTCGAACTCCAGCGCCGCGAAGCGCTGGCGCGTCGAGGGCTTGAGGTCCTTGGCGCTGCTCTGGTAGCCGGGGTTGTACGACACCACGAGCTGGAAGTCGGGATGCGCGCGCACCAGCTCGCCCTTCTTGTCGAGCGGCAGGATGCGGCGCGCGTCGGTCAGCGGATGGATCACCACCGTCGTGTCCTGCCGCGCCTCCACCACCTCGTCGAGGTAGCAGATGCCGCCATGGCGCACCGCCAGCGTCAGCGGCCCGTCGTGCCAGGCCGTGCCGTCGGCGTCGAGCAGGTAGCGCCCGACCAGGTCCGAGGCCGTCATGTCCTCGTTGCAGGCCAGCGTCACCAGCGGCCGGCCCAGCGACCACGCCATGTGCTCGACGAAGCGCGTCTTGCCGCAGCCGGTCGGCCCCTTGAGGATCAGCGGCATGCGGTGGCGCCAGGCCTGCCGGTACAGCGCCACCTCGTTGCCCGCGGGCCGGTAGAAGGGCTCGGACTCGATGCGCCAGGCCGCGAGCGGATCGTGCACGGGTGCGTTCATGGCGTGTCGCGGCTCCCGCTCAACGGTGCTTCGCCGGCTCGTTCGGAATCCCCTCGATCGGGCATTCGGGCGTGCCCACCGTGCTGCGCGTGAACGACTCCACCATTTCGCGCGTGCCCTCGGGGTCGTTGATCCACTGGGTGTAGAAGTTGTAGGGGCAGGCCGCCACGCCCTTGTCGCCGTCGCCCGAGTTGATGGTGCCGGTGTAGCCGCGGTGCACCAGCTTGAACAGGTGGTTCTGCGACTGGCCGTTGCGCCGCGCGTCGCGGATCAGGCCCATCGAGAGCTCGGCGTAGTTGATGCCCATCTCCTCCTCGCCGCATTCGCCGAGCGTGCGGCCGTCGAAGCCGATCAGCGCCGAGTGGCCGAAGTACGAGTACACGCCGTCGAAGCCGGCCGCGTTGGCCACCGCCACGTAGGTGTTGTTCATGAAGGCCATCGCCTTCGACACCAGGATCTGCTGCTCCTTGGCCGGGTACATGTAGCCCTGGCAGCGGATGATGAGCTCGGCGCCGCGCATCGCGCAGTCGCGCCAGATCTCGGGATAGTTGCCGTCGTCGCAGATGATCAGGCTCATCTTCATGCCCTTGGGGCCTTCGCTGACGTAGGTGCAGTCGCCCGGGTACCAGCCCTCGATCGGCACCCACGGCATGATCTTCCTGTACTTCTGGACGATCTCGCCCTGGTTGTTCATGAGGATCAGCGTGTTGTAGGGCGCCTTGTTCGGATGCTCCTCGTGGCGCTCGCCGGTCAGCGAGAACACGCCCCAGACGTTGGCGCGCCGGCAGGCGTCGGCGAAGATCGCGGTCTCCTCGCCGGGCACCGAGGCGGCCGTGTCGTACATCTCCTTGGCGTCGTACATGATCCCGTGCGTGGAGTACTCGGGAAAGATCACCAGGTCCATGCCGGGCAAACCTTTCTTCATGCCGACCAGCATCTCGCCGATCTTGCGCGCGTTGTCGAGCACCTCGGCCTTGGTGTGAAGGCGGGGCATCTTGTAGTTGACGACCGCGACGCCGACGCAATCGTTGCTGCTCGAAATATCACCATGTCTCATGACGCTGCTCCTGAAGGGGTGGTTGGGAAGGGAAGGGGTTCAGACAGTGAGGAAAGAGCGGACCTTGTCCTGGTCGAGCGTGGCGCGCGCCTCGTCGTGCACCAGGCGGCCGCGGTCGATCACGAGGAAGCGGTCGGCCAGCGCGAGCGCGAAGCTCAGCACCTGCTCCGACACCACGATCGCGAAGCCGCGCTCGGCGCGCAGCACGTTCAGCGTCTGCGCGATCTCCTTGATGATCGAAGGCTGGATGCCCTCGGTGGGCTCGTCGAGGATCAGCACCTTGGGCTCGGAGATCAGCGCGCGCGCGATCGCCAGCATCTGCTGCTGGCCGCCCGAGAGGTTGCCGGCCTTGCGCAGCCGCATGTCCTGCAGCACCGGGAAGAAGCGGTAGAGGTAGTCGGGCACCGTGCGGTGGCCCGAGCGCGCGGCGCCCGAGAGGATGTTTTGCTCCACCGTGAGGTGCGGGAACACCATGCGCCCCTGCGGCACGAAGGCCAGGCCCTGCGCCACGCGCTGGTGGCTCGGCAGCCGGGTGAGCTCGGTGCCGTTGAGGCGGATGCTGCCGCCGCGCGCGGGCAAGAGGCCGATCAGCGACTTCAGCAGCGTGGTCTTGCCCATGCCGTTGCGGCCCATGACGGCGACCGCCTCGTCGGGCGCGACGCGCAGCGAGACATCGTGGATCACGTGCGACTCGCCATAGGCGACATCGAGTGCGGAGACTTCGAGCATGCGGTGGGCTCCTTCAATGGCCGAGGTAGACGTCGATCACGCGCGGGTCGGCCTGCACCTCGGCGGCCGTGCCCTCGCTGAGCAGCCGGCCCTGGTGCAGCACGGTCACGCGGTGCGCGATGCGCTTGACGAAATCCATGTCGTGCTCGATCACCACCACCGACTTGCCCACCGAGATGCGGCGCAGCAGGTCGCCGGTCTGCTCGCGCTCGCGCGGGCTCATGCCGGCCACGGGCTCGTCGAGCAGCAGCAGCTCGGGCTCCTGCATCAGCAGCATCCCGATCTCGAGCCACTGCTTCTGGCCGTGGCTCAGCTGGCCGGCGCGGCGGTCGAGGCGCTCGAGCAGGAACACCTCGGTGGCCATCGCCTCGATGCGCTCGCGCAGCGCGCGGGTGCGGCGGAAGCTCAGCGACTGCCACAGCCCGTGCATGCGCGGCAGCGAGATCTCGAAGTTCTCGAGCACCGTGAGGTCCTCGTAGACCGAGGGCGTCTGGAACTTGCGGCCCACGCCGGCGCGCACGATCTCGTGCTCGTTCATGCGGCCCAGGTCCTGGCCGTTGAACAGCACCCGGCCCGCGCTGGGCCGGGTCTTGCCGCAGACCATGTCGAGCAGCGTGGTCTTGCCCGCGCCGTTCGGGCCGATGATCACGCGCAGCTCGTTGCGCTCGACCGAGAGGCTCAGGCCGTCGACCGCCTTGAAGCCGTCGAAGGAGACCGTGAGGTCCTCGACGCGCAGGATCTGCTCGTTCGAGGGCGGCACGGCCGAGGCCGCCTGCGGCAGGCCGCCGTTGGGCATCGCCAGGGTCGCGTTCATGGCGCGGCCTCCGCGCCGCGGCGGCGCAGCAGCTTCTCGCCCAGGCCCGCCAGGCCGTTCGGCATCGCCCACACCACGAGGATGAAGACCGCGCCGAGGAAGTAGAGCCAGCCCTCGGGGAAGGTCTCCGACAGGTAGGACTTGAGGAAGCCGATCAGGAGCGCGCCGATCACCGCGCCGGGAATCGAGAGCCGCCCGCCCACGGCCGCGTAGATCACCATCTCGACCGAGGCCACCACGCCGATCACGCCGGGCGCGATCAGCCCCACCTGCAGGCTGTAGAAGGCGCCGCCGATGGCCGACAGCAGGGCCGCCACCGCGAACACGAAGGCCTTCATGTGCGCCGTGTTGTAGCCGCTGAAGCGCACGCGGTCCTCGCGGTCGCGGATGGCGATCAGGATCTTGCCGAAGCGGCTGCGCACGATCAGCAGCGCGCCCACCATGGCGAGCGCGACGGCCGCCACCTCGATGAAGTACATGGTCCGCTTGGCCGCGTCGCCCGCGATGTCCCAGCCCAGCAGGGTGCGGAAGTCGGTGATGCCGTTGGCGCCGCCGGTGTCGCCCTGCTGGCCGATCACCACCACGGTGAGCGTGAGCGCCAGCGACAGCGTGACGATCGCGAAGTACACGCCGCTCACGCGCCGCTTGAAGATCGCGTACGAGAACACGTAGGCGAGCAGAGCGGGGATCGCGAGGATGCCGACCAGGGTCCAGCCCAGCGAGTGGAAGGGGATCCACCACGAGGGCAGCTGCTCGACGCTGCTCCAGACCATGAAGTCCGGTAGCTCGGGCGCCGAGGCCTCGAGCTTGAGGAACATCGCCATCATGTAGCCGCCGAGGCCGAAGAACAGGCCCTGGCCCAGGCTCAGCACGCCGCCGTAGCCCCAGGTCAGCACCACGCCGATCGCGACGAAGGCGAAGGCCAGGTACTTGCTCACGAGGTTGAGACGGAACGGATCGAGCGTGGCCGGCAGCACCACGGCCAGCAGCAGCAGCACGGCCGCCAGCCCGACGAGGTCGCCGCGGCGTTGGGGAGAAAGCTTCATGCCCATGCGCTCAGCTCCTCGAGCGGGTCGCGAACAGCCCGTTGGGCCGCACGTAGAGCACCGCGATCACCAGCAGCAGGATCGTGGCCTTGGCCATCGAGCCGCTCATCAGGTACTCGAGCCAGGTCTGCGACTGCGCGATGGCGAAGCCCGAGAGCGCGGTGCCGATCAGGCTCTGCACGCCGCCGAACACCACCACGATGAAGGAGTCGACGATGTAGAGCTGGCCGGTGCCGGGGTTGGTCGAGCCGATCATCGTGAACACCGCGCCCGCGATGCCCGCCAGGCCCGCGCCCAGCGCGAAGGTCAGCGCATCGACGCGCTGCGTGTCGATGCCGACCGCGCCCGCGATCGCGCGGTTCTGCGTCACCGCGCGCACCTTCAGCCCCCAGGAGGTGCGGTAGAGCAGCAGGTAGACGCCGATGGCGACGATGGCCGTGAGCCCCACGATGAACAGGCGCGTGAGCGGCAGCTGGATGCCCGGTGTGGGCTCCCACGCGCCGGCGAGCCAGGAGGCCAGCGGCACGCTGACTTCCTGCGCGCCGAACAGCGAGCGGTAGGCCTGCTGCAGCATGAGGCTCAGGCCCCAGGTCGCGAGCAGGGTGTCGAGCGGCCGGTCGTAGAAGAAGCGGATGAAGCCGCGCTCCAGCACATAGCCGAACGCGAAGGTCACGGCGAACGCGAACGGGATCGCGGCGAACAGGTAGAGGTCCATGAAGCCCGGCGCGTAGTGCTCGAAGAAGCGCGACGCCAGGTAGGTCATGTAGGCACCGAGCGCCATCAGCTCGCCGTGCGCCATGTTGATGACGCCCATCAGGCCGAACACGATGGCCAGCCCGATCGCCATCAACAGCAGGATGGTGAACAGGCTCACGCCGTTGAACACCTGCATCACCGCGATGTCGAAGTTCATCGCGTTCAGACCTTCGGGAACGGGTTGGGCTCGACCAGCTGCGGCGATTCCCAGACGATGTCGAACTGCCCGTCGGGCCGCGCGCGGCCCACGCGCACCTTCTTCCACACGTGGTGGTTGGTGGCGTGCACGCGCACCGTGCCCTCGGGCGCCTCGATCTCCACGCCCGCGGCGGCGGCCGTGACCTTGTCGACCTCGAAGGACTTGGCCTTCTCCACCGCCAGCTTCCAGAGGTACACGCTGTTGTAGGCCACCTCCATCGGGTCGCCGATCACGCGGTCCTGGCCGTACTTGGCCTTGAAGGCCTTCACGAACTTCTCGTTGGCCGGCGACTTGATGCTCTGGAAGTAGCCCATGCAGGCGTAGTAGCCCGCGGCGTTGTCCTTGCCGATGCCTTCGATCTCGTTCTCCGACACCACGGTCGACAGCAGCACCTGCTTCGTGCCGTCGAGCCCGGCCGCGCGCAGCTGCTTGTAGAAGGCCACGTTCGAGCCGCCGACCACCGTGCTGTAGATGCAGTCGGGCTTGGCGGCCTTGATCTTGTTGATGATCGAGGAGAACTCGGTGTGGCCCAGCGGCGCGTATTCCTCGCCGAGCACCTTGCCGCCGGCCTTGGCGATCGCGGGCTTGGCGATCTTGTTGCAGGTGCGCGGATAGATGTAGTCCGAGCCCACGAGGAAGAAGTTCTTGCCTTTCTCGCGCGCCATCCATTCGATCGCCGCGATCACCGACTGCGTGGCTTCCTGCGAGGGATAGAACACGCGCTTGTCCTGCTCCTGGCCCTCGTAGTAGGTGGGATAGAACAGCAGGCCCTTGGCCTGGGCGAGCACCGGCAGCAGCGCCTTGCGCGAGGCCGAGGTGTAGCAGCCGATGATGGCCGCCACCTTGTCGCGCTCGAGCAGCTTGCGCGCCTTCTCGGCGAACACCGGGTTCTCGCTCGCGCCGTCTTCCACCACGGCCTCGATCTTCTTGCCGAGCACGCCGCCGGCGGCGTTGATCTCCTCGATCGCGAGCTTCTCGGCGTCGACCAGCGAGGCCTCGGCGATCGCGATCGTGCCCGAGAGCGAATGCAGCAGCCCGAGCTTCACCGTGCCGCCGTCCTGCGCGAAGGCCAGCGGTGCCACGCCGCCCGCGGCGCCCAGCACGATCATCGAGCCGCCGGTCTTCACGATCTGGCGGCGGTTGAAAGCGTTCGTCATGTCAAATTCCTTTGTGGTTGTGCGAGTCGTCAGGAAGATCCGACCTTCGGAACCGCGCTCGGGGTGTCTCCTCCCGCCACGCGGCCCTGCAAACGGGCGCTTCGTCGCCAGTGCTTTCGCTTCGGGCAAAGCTCCGCCAGCGGATGCATGCATCCGTTTCGACGAAAGCCCTGTTGCGACCGAAAAAACAAAAAGGCCCGAACCGGTGTTCAAACCGATTCGGGCCTTGTTGCCCGACACCTCGCTGGCAGCATTGGCAGCGGGCGTCGCATGACTGGTAACGATTGCTCGTTGCGGCGGATTCTTCTCAACCCGCGCCGGTCTGCAAATACGTTGTTGTGCGGATTGGCGTGGCGGCGGGGACTGTGCTATTTGCGCGCACAGGCGCGCCTGGGGCCACTTCGACGGAGGTCAGCGCGGCCGCGCGAAGTCCGCGTCGATCCAGGCCGAGGCGCTGGTGGCGCTGAGCTTGAACGAGGCCGGCACGTTCACGCGCGCGAGCTCGCTGTCGTCGGCCTCGTCGAAGGCGCTCAGCGTGGCCGAGGGGTTGTCCTCGTCGGGCACGATGGCCAGCGTGACGCGGATGCGCCGCTCGCCGGCGCTCACCGTCACGCTGCGGTTGAGCGTGGCGTGCAGCTGCTGCTCGTGGCGGCGGATCACCTCGGCCGCGGTCTTCACCAGCGTGGAGAAGGCGGGGCCGTCGAGCGGCTTGGGGTTCTTCTTGTCGCGGCCCATGGTCCAGGGGCCGACCAGCGCGGGCTCGGGATCGCCATGGCGCGTCATCTCGACGGCCCAGCCGTCGTCTTCCTCGTTCTTGATGATGCGGGCGGTCCAGCGCTCGTCGCGCCAGAGGCGGTCCTGTTGCAGCGGGAGGGTGTCGTCGGATTCGGTGGTCGGGGTCGTGTCGGTCATTCGGGAGCGGAGGTTCTTGCGCGTGCCATTGTCCCCTGGCCGGCGATGTAGGCCTGCAGCCCCTCGGCCAGCGCGTCGAAGGTGACGCGGCAGCGCGGGCTCGCGCGCAGGTCCTCGTGCATCGTGACCCAGGTCTCGAGCTTCAGCGACAGCGCGCGCGGCAGCAGCCGCACCAGCGCCGGGCCGCGCCGCGCCAGCGCGACCTGGCACACGCCGATGCCGGCGCCCGCGCGGATCAGCGCCATCTGCGCGAGGTCGCTGTCGGTGCGCAGCGAGAAGGCGTCGCGCGTGAAGCCCTTGAAGGACTTGATCGCGTCGCGCACGAAGGCCGTGGGCTGGTCGTAGCCGATCAGCGTGTGGCGCATCAGCTCCTCGGCCGTGCGCGGCGTGCCGTGGCGCGCGAGGTAGTCGGGATGGGCATGGAAACCCAGCTCGATGTCGCCGATGCGGCGCGCCACCAATTGCTCCTGGCGCGGGCGCACCATGCGCACCGCGATGTCGGCCTCGCGCCGCAGCAGGTCCTGCACGCGGTTGGTCGACACCAGCTCGACCTTGAGCGCGGGATGGGCCTCGCGCAGCTTCGCCACGATCGGCGGCAGCACCTCCACCGCGACCACCTCGCTGGTCGACACCCGCACCACGCCGCGCACGCCTTCGCCCTGGCCGCTGGCCGCGCGCTGCAGCGAGGCGGCCGTGCTCTCCATGGCCTCGGCATGCGTGCGCAGCGCCAGCGCCACCTCGGTGGGCAGCAGCCCGACCTGCGAGCGCGTGAAGAGCACCACCTCGAGCGCCTCCTCGAGCGCCGCGACGTGGCGCCCGACGGTGGGTTGCGTGATGCTGAGCGCGCGCGCCGCGCCCGAGAGGGAGCCCTCGCGCAGCACGCCGAGGAAGGAGCGGTAGAGCTCCCAGCTGATGGTCCAGGTCATGCATAAATGTATGGCTGATGGCTCATGTTCGGCAATTCCATTCCAACCCCGGCCTGCCCAGAATTCATCCATCGATCACTGTTCTGGAGATGTTTCATGGCAAGCAACGACACGGTTCTGGTTCTGGGCGCGACGGGCGGCGTCGGCGGCGAGATGGCACGCCAGCTGCGCGACGCGGGATGGCGGGTGCGCGCGATGAAGCGCGGCGCGGTGCCGGAGCGGCGCGACGGCATCGACTGGGTGGGCGGCGACGCGATGGATGCGCGGGACGTGCGCGAGGCCGCGCGCGGCTGCGCCGTCATCGTGCATGCGGTCAACCCGCCCGGCTACCGCCGCTGGTCGGAACTGGTGCTGCCGATGCTCGACCACACGATCGCGGCAGCCAAGGCCGAGGGCGCGACCATCGTGCTGCCCGGCAACGTCTACAACTACGGCGCCGATGCCTTCCCGCTGCTGGCCGAGGATGCGCCCCAGCATCCGGCCACGCGCAAGGGCGCGATCCGGGTCGAGATGGAGCGCCGCCTCGAGCTGGCCAGCCGCGAGGGCGCGCGCGTGCTGATCGTGCGCGCCGGCGACTTCTTCGGCCCGAAGGCCGGCAACAACTGGTTCTCGCAGGGGCTGGTGAAGGCAGGGCAGCCGGTCAGGGGCGTGAGCTATCCCGGCGATGCCGGCGTCGGCCACCTCTGGTCGTACCTGCCCGACGTGGCCCGCACCATGGTCGAGCTGCTGGCGCGGCGCGATCGGCTCGAGCCCTTCGCCAGCTTCCACATGGCCGGCCACTGGGACGCCGACGGCACGCGCATGGCCGATGCCATCCGCCGCGTGGTGGCGCGCCGCACCGGCACGCAGGTGCGCGTGTCGGCCTTCCCGTGGTGGCCGCTGCTGCTGGCCTCGCCCTTCGTCGCCACCTTCCGCGAGCTGCGCGAGATGCGCTACCTGTGGCGCACGCCCGTGGCCATGGACAACGCGAAGCTGGTGGCGCTGCTCGGCCGCGAGCCGCACACGCCGCTCGACGAGGCGGTCGAGGCCGCGCTCGAAGGCATGGGCTGCCTGCAGGCGGCGCCACGCGCGGCGCTGGCCTGAGCGCGGCGCGGGGGCGTCGTTTTCGACCATCGGGCCGGGATGCTGATAGCCTGAGTTGCCGCGCTCAGCCACCGCAACCCAGCCCTTCCTGCCATGCCCGACTTCCGCTCGCCCGACTTCCTGATCGGCCACGTGCAGCACACGCTCGCGTTCTACGATGGCCGCAGCCTCGATCCGAGCGGCGGCTTCTTCCACTTCTTCAAGGACGACGGCACGGTCTACGACCGCCGCACGCGCCACCTGGTGAGCAGCACGCGCTTCGTCTTCAACAACGCCACCGCCTGGCGCCGCTTCGGCCGGCCCGAGCATCTGGCGGCGACGCGCCACGGCCTCGATTTCCTGCAGCGCGCCCATGCGCATCCGCAAGGCGGCTACCTGTGGGAGCTCGACTGGCACCAGGGCCGTGCGCAGGTGCGCGACGGCACCCACTACTGCTATGGCCTGGCCTTCGTGCTGCTAGCGTATGCGCATGCGGCGATGGCCGGCGTGGACGAGGCACGCGCGGGCATCGAATCGACCTGGCAGCTGCTCGAGCGGCATTTCTGGGAGCCGCGCCACCAGCTCTATGCGAACGAAGCCACCGCCTACTGGGCCGTGTCTCCCTACCGCGGCCAGAACGCCAACATGCATGCCTGCGAGGCGATGATGGCGGCCTTCGAGGCCACGGGCGACGCGAAGTACCTCGACCGCGCGGCGACGCTGGCGCAGGCGATCGCGCTGCGCCAGGCCGACCTGACCGGCGGCCGGGTCTGGGAGCACTTCCGCGAGGACTGGTCGGTCGATGCCGACCACAACCGCGGCAACCGCGCCGACATCTTCAAGCCCTGGGGCTTCCAGACCGGCCACCTGACCGAGTGGGCCAAGCTGCTGCTGCAGCTCGAGGGCCTGCTCGCCGGCCGGGGCGTGGAGACCGGCTGGATGCTGCCGCGCGCGCAGTCGCTGTTCGAGGCGGCGATGCGCCACGGCTGGGACGCCGAGTTAGGCGGCCTGGTCTACGGCTTCGATCCCGAGGGCGCGCTCTACGACGGCGACAAGTACTTCTGGGTGCAGGCCGAGAGCTTCGCGGCCGCCGCGCTGCTCGCGGTGCGCACCGGCGAGCCGCGCTACTGGGACTGGTACGACCGGATCTGGGACTACGCCTGGCGGCACATGGTCGACCATCGACACGGCGCGTGGTTTCGCATCCTGTCGCGCGACAACCGCAAGCTCGGCGACGAGAAGAGCCCGGCCGGCAAGACCGACTACCACACGATGGGCGCCTGCCACGACGTGCTGCGCGCGCTCGGCGCCTGAAGCCACTCAGAACACCGACAGCCCCGTGCGCGCCACGAACATCTCGAGCGCCTTCATGCCCAGCAGCGAGTTGCCGGTGGCATCGAGCGCGGGCGACCATACGCTGAGCGTGAGCCGGTCGGGCACCACGGCCACGATGCCGCCGCCCACGCCGCTCTTGCAGGGCAGGCCGATCGAGAAGGCCACGTCGCCCGCGGCGTCGTAGGTGCCGCAGGTGAGCATCAGCGCGTTGATGCGCCGGGTCTGGCGCTCGCTGGTGATCGCGGCCTCGCCGTCGATCGGGTGCGCGCCGTCGCGGCACAGGTAGCCGGCGGCGCGCGCGAGCTGGCGGCAGCTCATGCGCAGCGCGCACTGGTGGAAGTAGGTGTCGAGCACCTCGGTCACGTCGTTGTCGAGCTTGCCGAAGCTCTTCATGAAGTTGGCCAGCGCCACGTTGCGAAAGCCGGTCTCGGCCTCCGAGCGCGCGACCTCCTCGTCGAAGCCCACGGGCTCGCCGGTCAGGCTGGCCATGAGCGCGAGGATGCGCGCCTTGGCGCTGCCGCCCTCGGCGCGCGCATGGCTCACGAGCCGGTCGGCGACCGCAATCGCGCCCGCATTGATGAAGGGATTGCGCGGCTTGCCCTGCTCGTTCTCGAGCTGCACCAGCGAGTTGAACGGATTGCCCGAGGGCTCGCGGCCGATGCGCTCCCACAGCGCGTCGCCCACGGCCTGCATCGCGAGCGTGAGCGTGAACAGCTTCGACACGCTCTGGATCGAGAACGGCGTGTCGGCGTCGCCGGCCGCGGCCTCCTCGCCGTCGCAGGTGCGCAGCGCGATGCCGAACTGCCGCGCGTCGACGCGCGCGAGCGCCGGGATGTAGCTGGCCACCGTGCCGGCCTGGCCCAGCAGCGGCTGCATCGCGGCCGCGATCTCGTCGAGCACGGGCTGGAATCGGGTGGATGTCGCCATGTCGCTCGTTCCTTCAGGCGCGGCGCGCGCCGCCGCGGTTGACCAGCACGATGCCCACCGCCACGCCGGCCAGCGCCACCACCAGCTGCGGCGTGAGCGGCTCGGACAGCAGCAGCACGCCGAACACCAGCGCGAACAGCGGCGTGAGGAAGGTGAAGGAGGACATCTGCGTGGCCGGGTAGTGGCGCAGCATCCACATCCACGCGAGGTAGCTCGCGAAGGCGCCGATCACGGTCTGCAATGCGATCGAGGTCCAGGCCCAGGCCGAGTAGTGCGTGCCCCAGGTCTCGCCGAGCAGCAGCGAGATCAGAGGGCAGACCGCGGCCGTCACGGCAACTTGGTAGAACAGCGTCTTCTCGGCGCTCGCGGTGGCGAGCCGGGTGGCGCGCAGCGTCAGCGTGGTCAGACCCCACAGCATGCCGGCGGCCAGTGCCAGCGCGTCGCCACGCAGTTGCGAGGAGGAGGTGTGGCCGAAGCCTTCGCTGAAGGCCAGCACCACGGCCGCGAAGGCGATCGCGAGCCCGGCCCACTGCAGGCCGCGCAGCCGCTCGGCCGGCACCCAGCGCGGCAGGAACAGCGAGACCCAGAACGGCGCCGTGTAGAGGAACACCGTGAGCCGCGAGGCGCTGGTGAGCTGCAGCCCCAGGTAGATGCCCGCGAACTCTCCCGCGAACAGCAGCCCCGCGAGCAGGCCGCCGGGCAGCGTGCCGTCGCGCTCGAACAGCGGCACCTTGCGCCAGGCGCACCACAGCCCCAGCAGCACGACCGCGCCGGCCATGCGCATCGAGGCCTGCCACATCGGCGGCACCTCGGCCACGGTGGTCTTGATGAGGATCTGCTGCAGGCCCCAGAAGGCGCAGCAGACGACGAGCAGGCCGATGGCGAGCGCGTCGAGGTGGGTTTTTCTCTGGATCATCTGTTGTTCGTTCTTCGCAAGGCGGCGCGCCCGCATCGCGCGGCGGCGCCAGCGATCCTAGCGCGCGGCCGTTTCATCGATGCGCGCTCAGCGCCCCGCGACCGGGTACGGCGGCTTGCCGCGCGTGCCCACCATCAGGTCGGGCACCACCGCCTCGACGTCGGGCAGCGCGCGCGCCGCGCGTTCGAGCTGGCGTGCCAGCGCGGGCGAGGGCACGCAGCCCTGCAGGTAGACCCAGCGCCGCTGCACCATGACCCACACGCTGCCCCGGCGCACACCCGGCACCGCCTCGAGCGCGGCGCGCACCTTGGGCGCGAGCGGCTTGTCGTAGCGGTAGGCGTTGCTGTCGCTGCATTTGCCCGCGAGCCAGCAGCTGGTGCCGCGCTCGAGTCGCGAATGAATCTGGATGCGACGCTCCTCGGCCGTGTAGAACGGGCCTTCGGGTTCGGGGCAGCCCGGCAGTCCGGCCGAGACGCGGAAGAAGGGATCGTCGAACCAGTTCTGCTTGAGCGGTGCGGCGGCGTCCTGCGCGCTTGCCGCATGCGGCGCGGCCACGGCGCACAGCAGGGCGAGCACCGGCGCCGCGTGCTTCACAAGGGATGTTCCGTGTAGAAGCGGCCGCCGTGGAACAACAGCGGCGAGGCGCCGGCGTCGTGGCTGCAGCGCTCCACCTCGCCGACGAAGATCACGTGGTCGCCCTCGTCGTAGCGGCTGCGGTTGAAGCACTCGAAGCTCGCCGCGGCGCCCGCGAGCACCGGCGCGCCGCCCAGGCCCTCGGTGAAGGCCACGTTGGCCCAGCGGTCGATGTCCTTGGTGGCGAAGCGCTCGGCCAGCGTCTTCTGGCTGGCCGCGAGGATGTTCACCGTGTAGTGCGAGCCGGCCCGCAGCGCGGCCATCGAGGCGGCGCTGCGCGACAGGCTCCACAGCACCAGCGGCGGCGACAGCGAGACCGAATTGAAGGAGTTGGCGGTGAGCCCGACCAGCGCGCCGTTGGCCGCGCGTGCCGTGACGATGGTCACGCCGGTGGCGAACATGCCGAGCGCCGCGCGGAATTCAGCGGACGAGAAGGTGGGCGGCTGGGCGCGGCGCAAGGTGGTCACGAGGGAGCGGGAACGGTGGAGGGCAGGGGGCTATTCTGGCGCACCCGTCCTTCCCGCCCCCGGCGCGGCCGACATCACCTCGGTCACGAAGCGGGTGTAGGCCGCCGCGGCCGGCGAGGGCGTGCGGCCCGCGAGCCTGACCAGGCCGTAGTGGGTGCGCATGCCGTCGAGGCCCGCGATGGGCAATGGCACCAGCGGCTGGGTCTCGTGGCGGAAGGCCGGCGCATCGGGCGCCAGCACCACGGCGCGTGCCGTGAGCGCGAGATGGCGCAGGGTGCCGGTGTCGTCGCAGACCAGGTTGAACACGCCGCGGCCGGTACGCTTCGCCTGGCGCTCGAACTGCGCGGCCACGCGCGCGGGCAGCCTGGGTCCGGCGACCGGGTAGTCCATCGCCTGCTCGAGCGTGACCGAGGCCAGCCTGCGCAGCGGATGGCGCGGCTGCACGAAGAACGAGACCGGCACGTCGGGCAGCCGCATCGTCTCGAGACCGCCCTGGCGCGCGAGGTCGCGCGTGTCGGCGATGAACAGGTCGATCTCGCGCCGGTGCAGCCGCTCGGCCAGCGTGGCGGTGTCGGCCACCTCGGTGCGCACCGAGAGCTGTGGATGCCGCTGCACCAGCAAGGTCAGCGCCGCGCGCCCGAGCATGCCGGCCGCGAACGGGCCCAGGCCCACCTGCAGGCTGCCGGCGGCCAGGCCCTCGAGCTGCAGCACGTCCTCCTTGAGCTGGCGCGCGTCGATGAGCAGTTCGCGGGCGCGCGCCAGCACCAGCTCGCCGGCCTGCGTGAAGCGCACCGTGCCGTAGGCGCGGTCGATCAGCCGGACCTGCAGGCCCTCCTCGAGCGCCTCGATGCTGCGCGAGAGCGCGGGCTGCGAGAGGTGCGAGGCCTGGGCCGCGCGGCCGAAGCTGCCCTGCTCGGCGAGGGCGACGAGGTGCTGGAGCTGGCGCAGCTGCATGACGATCTTGTGTTTTTCTTTAAATCGATCGACGTATTTTGCATTTGCCAATGGTTTGGGGGCTGCCCAGAATCGCGCCACTTTCCAGCTTCCAGCTTCGCGTCAGGCCGCACATGCATCTCCTCCACGTCTTCCCACGCGCGCATCGCGCCGCCGCCGCCTGCGCCGCGATGGCCTGCGCCATGGCCTTCGCGCAGCCGGCAACGCCCCTCGCGCCCAAGCCGCCGGAGCCCGCCACGCTGGCCGCCAACGCCGAGTTCGCGAAGACGCTGCCCTTCGCCGACCGGCGCGATTTCGAGGACGCGATGCGCGGCTTCATCGGCACCGTGCCCGACGCGCTGGTGCCCGGCGCCGGCGAGCGCCCGGCATGGAGCATGAAGCCCTACGGCTTCCTGCAGGCCGACGCGCCGGCCGACAGCGTCAACCCGAGCCTGTGGCGCCAGGCGCAGCTCAATGCGATCCACGGGCTGTTCCGCGTGACCGACCGGGTCTACCAGGTGCGCGGCTTCGACATCGCGAACATGACCATCGTCGAGGGCGACGGCACGCTGATCGTGATCGACCCGCTGCTCGCCGCCGAGACCGCGCGCGCCGCGCTCGCGCTGTACTACCAGCACCGGCCGCGCAAGCCGGTCGGCACCGTGATCTACACGCACGGCCACGCCGACCACTTCGGCGGCGTCAAGGGCGTGGTCGACGAGGCCGACGTGGCGGCCGGCAAGGTGCAGGTGATCGCGCCCTCGGGCTTCATGGAGACCGCGGTGGCCGAGAACATCCTCGCGGGCAACGCGATGAGCCGGCGCTCGCAGTACCAGTTCGGCTCGCTGCTGCCGCCGGGCGTGCGCGGCCAGGTCGACACCGGGCTGGGCAAGGCGCTGGCGCGCGGCACCGTCACGCTGATCGCGCCCACCGCCACCATCGACAAGCCGACCGAGGAGCGCACCATCGACGGCGTGCAGTTCGTGTTCCAGCTCGTGCCGGGCTCGGAGGCGCCGTCCGAGATGCTGATGTACCTGCCGCAGTTCCGCGTGCTCGACATGGCCGAGGACGTGACGCACACCATGCACAACCTCTACACCATCCGCGGCGCCGAGGTGCGCGACGGCAGCTTGTGGTCGAAGTACATCGACCAGGCGCGCGTGGCCTTCGGCGACAGGACCGACGTGCTGATCGCGCAGCACCACTGGCCCACCACCGGGCGCGAGCGCATCGTCGAGCTGCTGAAGAAGCAGCGCGACATGTACAAGTTCATCAACGACCAGTCGCTGCGGCTGCTCAACCACGGCTACACCGCGGCCGACATCGCCGAGACCCTGCGCATGCCCGCGAGCCTCGAACAGGAATGGTCGGCGCGCGGCTACTACGGCACCCTGCGGCACAACGCGAAGGCGGTCTACCAGAAGTACCTGGGCTGGTACGACGCCAATCCCGCCAACCTGAATCCGCTGCCGCCCGTGGCCCAGGCCCGCAAGACGGTGGAGTACATGGGCGGCGCCGAGGCGGTGATCGCGCGCGCCCGCGGCGATTTCGCCAGGGGCGAGTACCGCTGGGTCGCGAGCGCGATGAGCCAGGTGGTGTATGCCGATCCCTCGAACCGCGCGGCGCGCGAGCTCGGCGCCGACGCGCTCGAGCAGCTGGGCTACCAGTCGGAGGCCGGCACCTGGCGCAGCGCCTACCTGGTGGGCGCGATGGAGCTGCGCAACGGCGTGCCGAAGATCCCGTCGGGCGGCACCGCCAACGCCGACACGCTCAAGGCCGTGAGCAACGACCTGTTCTTCGACTACCTCGGCGTGCGCCTCGATGCCGCGAAGGCCGAGGGCAAGCGGCTGGTCATCAACTGGAACTTCACGGATTCGAAGCAGCAGTTCGTGCTGACGCTCGAGAACTCGGCCCTGACCCACATCGCCGGGCGGCAGCCGGATGCCGACGCCACGGTGACGCTGAGCCGCGCCGCGCTCGACGCCGTGACGCTGAAGCAGACCAGCTTTCCGGCCGCGGTGCTGGCCGGCCAGGTGCGCATCGAGGGCGACCGCGCGAAGCTGGCCGAGCTGATGGCGATGCTCGACAGCTTCGAGCCGATGTTCCCGGTGGTGGAGCCGCGATGAACGCGGCTCAGGGCAGGTCGGGCAGCGGCATGCCGCCGACGACGACCTGGCCCAGCGTGTCCAGGTAGGTCTGCCAGAAGCGCGTGGGCTGCTGGCCCTTGCCGGGCCGGCCGAAGTCGCACACGCCGGTGGGGAAGGCGGCCTTCAGGCGCGACCATTGCGCGTCCGAGAACACCACCGTGCCATAGCTCGCGCGGTCGAGCGGCGCGAGCTGGCACTCGAGCACGTCGCCCGTGATGGCCTCGCCGGCCGCCATGCGCGTCGAGCCGTCGGCCAGGCCGGTGCATTCGAGCATCGAGAGCCCCGTGCCGTCGGCGCTGCCGCAACGGTCGTTGGCGCTGGCCGGGCGATGGGCGATCACCTTCTGCGCGAGCGGCGTGGCGCCGCCGTCCCGCTCGATCGCGCCGAGCCAGGCATCCATCGTGTCGTAGGCCTCGCGCTGGCTGCCGGCCTGGTACCAGATCGCCTGGTTGGCGTGGCCGCCGTTGGCGCGGTCGAGCCGCGCGCGCAGGGTCCACGAGCGGTGCTGGTGATGAATGCCGCTGATGTCGAGCGTGCGGATGTCGATGATCGCCACCTGGCCCAGGCCGTTGGCCTGGTTGAACGAGCCCGAGCGGTACGAGGCCTCGATCGCGCCCGGATCGGCCGCCACGCGCGGCGCCTGCGGCGCGTAGTCGATGGTGTGCGAGCCGATGTTCGCGTTGAGGTCCACGAACTGCTCGGCGCTGATGCGGCCCGCCTTCAGCGCGAGCAGGCCGTACTGCAGGCCCACGTTCGAGTAAGGCCGGTTGGCGAAGCCGTCGGGCCGCTTGCCGAAGATCGAGATCGCCGAGTCGGCCGAGGTGCAGCGCGCGCCGCCGGGGTTGAAGGTGGCGTCGTAGCGCGCGCCCGGGGGCGCGTCGCAGCCGCCGAGCGCGGTGGGCGAGGTGCCGGGGATGTTCGCGATGTTGGTCGCGTAGGGGTTCAGGTTGTTGTTGAACTTGTAGAAGTCGATCCACTCGGTGCACACGGCGGTGTTCAGGTGGCCCGAGGCGGCGGCCTGCTGGTCGGGCGTCCACGCGGTGGCGGTGCGGCCGAAGTAGTTGCGCAGCAGCGCGCAGTCCTCGACCTCGTTGCCGGTCGATCCCGCGTCGGGGAAGGAGGCGCCGACGATGATCCCCTGGTAGAGGCCCGGGTAGGCGTTGGCCATCCACTGCTGGGCGATGGCGCCGCCCGAGCTGCCGTAGCCGAAGGTGTAGCGCAGCTCGCCGTAGGCCTCGACGATGCGCTCCTTGGCCATCATCGTGGCCTCGGCCTGCACGGCGATGTTGCAGTTGTGGCCCGAGTCGTTGAGCGACACGGCCAGCACCGCGAAGCCGCGCGAGAGCGCATCGCGGTCGAGCACGCGCTGCGAGGACAGGGCGTTGGACTGGCCGTAGCCGTTGCCGCAGCCCGAGCCATGCTGGATCAGCAGCTTGCGGTTCCACGCGGCCTGCGGCTGCCACGGCGCCCAGGGCTTCGCGGGATCGAACAGCACCGCCACGTCGTAGTAGTCGCGGTCCTGCACGCCGGTCTCGATGCGCACCACGAAGGGCACGGTGCGGCCCTGGTCGGTGGTGGTGGTGGCGATGTCGGCCGGCGGCCGGGCCGGGTCGTAGGGCTGGAAGCCCGCGACGGCCGGATCGCTCGACAGGTACTTGAAGCTGTAGCTCACGGGGCGATTGCAGTCGGCGTCCTGCGCGCCGGCATCGCAGGCCCAGGGCTGGATCTGCGGGCCGTAGAGGATGCGCCCGCCGTTGGCGTGGTTGGTGATCACTAGCGACGACAGCGCCGTGTCGCCGGCGCGCGCGGTCAGCAGGTGGCGGCCCTCGCTCATGCCGGTGACCAGCCCCATGAAGCGCTCGCCGGGCCGCATCGCGAACGCGGACGACACGTCGGTGCCGTCGAGCTCGATGCGCAGCGCGCTCGCCGCGATGCCCGCGGCCGGCACGATCTCGACCAGCGCGTCGCCGCCGCTGACGAGGTCCGCGCGGTTCGACAGCACCTTGATGTCGGCCGCCTTGGTCGTCGTTGCGGGCGGCTGCGCGGGGTTGCCCGTGCTCGCGGGCGGAAGGCCCGCGAAGCGCGCGCCGCCATCGCCGCCCCCGCAGCCGGCAAGCAGCGCGCCGCCGCCGATGCACCACGCCGCCAGCAGCACGCCGCCGCGGCCGCTCCATGTCTTCTCGCTCATCGTGTCTCCAGGTATTGATTGGCGGCGCGATGCTAGGCAGCGCGCGCGGCCATGGCTTCCACGAAACGGCGCGGCTTTTCAGAATCTTGCAATTGCTTGCGGGCGCTGCGGGCAAACCTGCATGCCCGCGGCGGGCCGCGCGCCGGACACTCGTGTTTTCCCTCTCCGACAGAAAGACAAGACGCCCGTGCAGACCTTCGCCGAGCGATTCGACACCACGACCGCGTCCCGCACGAAGTTCGAACCCGAGGCGGTCCTGCTGCAGGACCAGGGCCTCTGGCCCGGGCTGCGGCTCGAGGAGTGGCGCGGCTCGGGCGGGGAGATGCCCGAGACCGTGCTGTTCCAGCACGGCGTGATGCTCCACCACGAGGCACTGACCTCCGCGCGCATCCACTGGTCGGGGCACCGGCCGGTGACGGGTGACTTCGCGCCGGGCAGCTTCGGCATCTTTCCCGCCGGGCTGTCGTACAGCGGGCATGCGCGCGGCCGCTGGCGCGGCGTGGTGCTGGGGCTGACGCCGGGCCTGGTGCAGGCGGTCTCGAGCTCGCCGGGCGCGAGGACGGTCGAGCTGGTGCCGGGCAACGGCATCCGCGACGGCTTCGTCTGGCAGGCCAGCCTCGCGCTCGCCGCCGACATCCGCGAGGGCTATCCGGGCGGCGCGATCTACGGGGAAAGCATCGCGGTGGCGCTGGCGGCCTACCTGCGGCGGCACCATGCGGCCGATCCGCGGCTGCAGGTCGAGCGCATCGATGCCGGCGACGCGCTGCGCCGGCGCGTGCAGCAGTTCATCCTCGACCAGTTGCACGAGAAGCTCACGCTCGCCGAGATGGCGGCCTTCGTGCAACTCGATGTCTATTCGTTCGCGCGCTGGTTCAAGCGCGCCTTCGGCATGCCGCCGCACCGTTACCTGACGGCCGCGCGGATCGCGCGCGCGAGGACGCTGTTGCTGCGCACCGAGCTGAGCCTGGTCGAGATCGCGCTGCAGTGCGGCTTCAGCAGCCAGAGCCACCTGTCGAGCGCGTTCCGGCGCTTCGCCGGCATCGCGCCCGGCAGCTACCGGGCGCGCGGGAGGGAATGAGGCGGCGGCGTGCGCCGCTCACGCCTTCAGCAGCTGGAGCCGCACCAGGCTCTCGGCCGTCGCGACGATCGCTTCCTCGGCCGAGCGCGGATTCCATCCGAGCAGCCGCCGGGCCTTCTCGCTGGTGGCGTTCATGTTCACGCCGAGCATCGGCACGACGGCCTTCATGCGCGGATCGGTCTTCGCGCCGAGCCGCACCAGCCAGTTGGGCAGGGCCCGCGTCGACACCTTCTGCGCCGCCGCGCCCATGCGCTCGCGCAGGATGCCCGCCACGTCGGCCAGCCACAGGCTCTCGCCCGCGATCGCGAGGAAGCGCTCGCCCTTGCCGGCCGGATGCGTCATCGCGAGCAGGTGCAGGTCCGCCACATCGCGCACGTCGACGAAGCCCGAGTTGATCTTGGGCGAGCCGGGCTGGCCGTCCATCATTCCCTTGATGATCTGGATCGAGTGCGAGAAGTCGGCGCCGAGCGCGGGGCCCAGCACCGCGGTCGGGTTGACGGCCGCGAGCTCGAGGCCGCGGCCTTCCTTCTCGACGAAGGCCCACGCGGCGCGCTCGGACAGCGTCTTCGACTTCTGATAAGGCGCGACGTCGCCCGCGAGGTTGCTCCAGTCCTCTTCATTGAAGGGCCGGCCCATCGGCCCATGGCCGACGCCGACCGCGCCGAAGGCCGAGGTGAGGACCACGCGCTTGACGCCCGCATCGCGCGCGGCGCGCAGCACGCGCAGGTTGCCGTCGACGGCCGGCCGGACCCAGTCCTCGTCGGTGGCATAGCTGCCCGATGGCGTGGGCGAGGCGCCGTGGATCACGTAGGTGCATCCCTTCGCGGCCTCGGCCCAGCCGGCGTCCGCGCCCAGGTCCGCGACCACGAAGCCCAGCCGCTCGCCCGGCTCGGCGCCGCCCGTCCTGAGGTGCTCGCGGACCTCCGCTTCCCGTGCGAGCGTGCGCACGGTCGTGCGGACGCGAAATCCCTGGGCCAGCAGTGCGAGGATGCAGTGCTGCGCGATGAAGCCGGTGCCGCCGGTGACCAATACCAAAGCCTGTTCCATGTCCGTTCCTTGTTCGTCCTTGATTCGAGATGGGGAACGATATTTCGAGGGGGTCGGACTGTGAATGCTTGGGAGTACGCTTTGCTTGCGCGATAGTACGAAGATGAGCGCCGATCCCTTCTCCGACATCCTCAAGCTGACCCATGCGCAGAGCCTGGTGACCGGCGGCTTCACGGCCGGCGGCACCTGGGCCATCCGTTTTCCGGCGCCCGACAAGATCAAGTTCTTCGCCGTCGTGAAGGGCCACTGCTGGGTCCGCATCGAGGGGGAGCCCGAACCCGCGCGCTTCGAGACCGGCGACGTGGGGCTGCTGTCGGCGCACCGCTGGTCGATCCTGTCCAGCGATCCCGAGGCCGAGCCCGTCGATGCCATGGGCCTGTTCTCGGGCGCGGGCCGCTCCTCGGCGCAGCTCGGCGACGGCAGCGAGTTCGCGCACATCGGCGGCCATGTGCTGCTCGATCCGGTCAGCGGGCCCTTGTTGCTGAATGCGCTGCCGCCGTGGATCCATGTCCGCGCGTCGGCGCCGCAGGCCCCGGTGTTCCGCTGGCTGCTCGATCACCTGATGGAGGAGCGCACGCAGGCACAGCCGGGTGCGCAGCTCGCCGCGGCCCAGCTCGCGCAGCTGCTGTTCATCCAGATCCTGCGCGCGCACCTGGGAACCTCGGGGCCGCTGGTCGCGGGCTGGCTGCGCGCCCTGAGCGAGCCGCGCATCGCGCCGGCCCTGCGGGCGATGCACGACGATCCGGCGCGGTCCTGGCACCTGGAGGAGCTGGCCAGCGCCTGCGCCATGTCGCGCACCACCTTCGCTTCGCACTTCAAGGCCGTGGCCGGCATCGCTCCGCTGGGCTACCTGACCGAGTGGCGCATGCGCCTGGCTGAGCGCGCCCTGGGCGAGGACGACACGCCGGTCGCGCTCGTGGCACAGAGCCTGGGCTACAGCTCCGAGAGCGCGTTCAGCCATGCCTTCAAGCGCGTCACCGGGAGTTCGCCGACGGCCTACCGGCAGGCGCTGCGCGCGGGGGCGAGCCGTGCCGTGGTGGAACTGTCGGGCCGCGAGGCGGTGCCGCAGGAGTCCTAGCCGAAGAACCAGTAGCAGACCGCGATCGCCGCGACCACCCCCGCCAGCTCGGCCAGCAATGCGCAGGCCACCGCATGCCGCGCGCGCTGGATGCCGACCGCGCCGAAGTACACGGCCAGCACGTAGAAGGTGGTCTCGGTGCTGCCCTGGATGGTGGCGGCCACGAGCGCGGGGAAGCTGTCGACGCCCTGGCTCTTCATGGTCTCGATCAGCATCGCGCGCGCCGCGCTGCCCGAGAAGGGCTTGACCAGCGCGGTGGGCATGGCGTCGACGAAGCGCGCGTCGAAGCCGCCCGCGTCGACCAGCCAGCGCAGGCCGTCGAGCGCGAGGTCGAGCGCGCCCGAGGCGCGCAGCACGCCGATCGCGCACAGCATCGCGACCAGGTAGGGCAGCAGGTTCTTCGCGATGTCGAAGCCTTCCTTGGCGCCCTCGATGAAGCATTCGTAGACCTTCACGCGTTTCAGCGCGCCGGCCAGCAGGAACGCGACGATCACGCCGAACAGCACGAGGTTGCCCAGCAGCGAGGAGAGCGCGGCGATGGCGGCGGCCGAGAGCGTGCCCAGCAGCGCCATGAAGCCGCCGAGCAGCAGCGCGCCCGGCAGCAGGTAGGCCAGCACCACCGGGTCCCACAGCTTGAGCCGCTGCGCCACGGCCACCGCGAGCAGCCCGACCAGCGTGGAGGCGCTGGTGGCCAGCAGGATCGGCAGGAACACCAGCGTGGGATCGGCCGCGCCCTGCTGCGCGCGGTACATGAAGATGGTGACCGGCAGCAGCGTGAGCGAGGAGGCGTTGAGCACCAGGAACAGAATCTGCGCGTTGGTGGCCGTGACCGGGTCGGGGTTGAGCCGCTGCAGCTCGCGCATCGCCTTCAGGCCGATCGGCGTGGCGGCGTTGTCCAGGCCCAGCGCGTTGGCCGCGAAGTTCATGGTGATCAGGCCCAGCGCCGGATGGCCGGCCGGCACGCCGGGCATCAGCCGGCGGAACAGCGGGCCGAGCATGCGCGCGAGCCAGCCCACGAGGCCGGCCGCCTCGGCGATGCGCAGGAAGCCCAGCCACAAGGTGAGGGTGCCGAACAGCAGCACCATGACCTCGACCGCGAGCCTGGCCATCGCGAACAGGCTCTCGACCAGCGCCGCGAAGACGGCCGGGTCGCCGCCGAGCAGCCAGCGGCCGAAGGCGGCCAGCGCCGCCACCAGGAAGAAACCCAGCCACAAGCCGTTGAGCACCCTTTTCTTACCCCTTTTCTTAGCCTTCTCTTACCCCGCATGCTGCCGTGCCGCCGCGCCGATCATAGGGGTGCCTTTCGTCATCGCCGCGAGCTACATTTCGAGCCATGCCCGCCACCCCGCTCCGCCGCCTCGCCGCGCTCGCCCTGTGCGCGACTGCATGGCTCGCGGGCTGCGCGAGCCTGCCGCCACCGCCACCCGAGAAGCCGCCGACCCTGGCCTTCACCGACGTGGCGCAGACCGAGCTGGGCCAGCTCGCCTACAAGGACGCGCCGGGCGGCAGCGAGACCCCGCTGTCGGGCTTCCGGCTGCTGCCCGAGGCGGCCTTCGCCTTCGACGCGCGCATCTCGCTGGCGCGCCATGCCGAGAAGTCGCTCGACGTTCAGTACTACCTGATCCAGAACGACGACGTCGGCCTGCTGTTCCTCAAGGAGCTGCGCGAGGCGGCCGCGCGCGGCGTGCGCGTGCGCCTGCTGGTCGACGACCTCTACACCGGCGGCGCCGACGAGGTCTTCAGCACCTTCTCGGCCTTCCCGAACGTGGAGGTGCGGCTGTTCAATCCACTGCCCTCGCGCGCGAGCTCGCTGGCCACGCGGCTGGCGCTGTCGATCACCGACTTCGGCCGCATCAACCACCGCATGCACAACAAGCTGCTGATCGCCGACAACAGCTTCGCGGTCTCGGGCGGGCGCAACATCGCCAACGAGTACTTCATGCGCAGCACGGCGGCGAACTTCATCGACATGGACGTGATCTCGTGCGGCCCGGTGGTGCGCAAGATGTCCGAGGGCTTCGACCGCTACTGGAACAGCCCGCACGTGCGCCCGATCGAGAACATCGCGCCGCTGGCCATGACGCCCGAGGCGGCGCAGCGCCGCTTCGACGAGATCGCGCGCACCGCGGTGCCCGACGTGCCGATCCGCCCGCGCGACATCCTCGACAAGTCGCCCGTGGGCGAGCAGCTGATCACCGGCAAGCTCGACCGCTACTGGGCGCCGTTCACGCTGTTCGTGGACGATCCCGAGAAGATCGCGCGCAAGCCCGAGCTGGCCTACCGCGGCAGCGTGACCGAGGGCGCGCTCGGCGTCATCGACTCGGCGCAGCACGACGTGAAGATCGCCTCGCCGTACTTCATCCCGGGCGCGCGCGGCATGGCGCAGATGAAGAAGAACGTGGCCTCGGGCGTGCGCATCACGGTGATCACCAATTCGCTGGGCGCCACCGACGAGCCGCTGGCCTACGCGGGCTACGAGCGCTACCGCGCCGACATGCTGAAGATCGGCGTCAACATCTTCGAGATCGCGCCGCTGCTCAGCGGGCGCTCGGGCCAGTTCGGCGACTTCGGCAAGACCATCAGCCGGCTGCATGCCAAGCTCGCGATCGTGGACCAGGAGCGCTTCTTCGTCGGCTCGATGAACCTCGACCACCGCTCGGCCGCGGTCAACACCGAGATCGGGCTGGTGATCGACAGCCCCGACATGGTCAACGACTACGAGCGGCTGATGCGCACCACCGCGCGCGTCAACATCGGCTACCGCCTGCGGCTGGGGCCCGACGGCCGCCGCGTGCAGTGGCTCGAATATGACGACGCGGGCGGCGACATCGTCCACGAGGACGAGCCCGGCGAGTTCATCTGGCTGCGCTTCAAGAACTGGCTGCTGCTGCCGATCGTGGGCGAAGAGCTGCTCTGAAGGGCCGTCACGCCGCCCGTGCAGAATCCCCGGCGGCGGGCTCGCGCCGGGTGCCTTCACAGGGTAATAATTAAGTCTAAAGTCCCTGGCGCCTTCCGCTCCGGGCCCGATCCTTGCCGGATCGTCGCGGCGGCGATGCCCTGTCCCGTCTCTTCTTTCGAAAGCTTCACGGATGGACCTGACCGACGCGACCGATGCCGCTCCCGTCGACGATCTTGACGCCACCTTCGACCTGGCGCCGGTTTCGCTCTGGATCGAGGACTACAGCGCGCTGCGGCGCATGCTCGACGGCTGGCGTGCGCAGGGCGTGAGCGACCTCGTCGCCTTCCTGGCCGAGGACCCGCAGCGCGTGCGCGACTGCATGGCCTCGCTGAAGGTGCTGCGCGTGAACCGCCACACGCTCGAGCTGTTCGCGGCCGAGAGCCAGGCGCAGCTGCTCGGTTCGCTCGACAGCGTGTTCCGCGGCGACATGTCGGCCACCGTGGTGCACGAGCTCGACCAGCTCTGGCGCGGCCAGATGCGCTTCGAGAGCGAGACCGTGAACTACGCGCTCGACGGCCGCCGGCTCGACGTGCGGGTGCGCGCGCGCGTGCTGCCGGGCCACGAGGAGCGCTGGGACCGCGTGCTGGTGGCGCTCGACGACGTGACCGAACGCGTGGCGGCGCAGCGCCGGCAGGCCGAGAGCGAGCGCTATGCGCGCAGCCTGTTCGACCACTCGCCGGTGTCGCTGTGGGTGGAGGACTTCAGCGCGGTGCGTGGCCTGCTCGAGAACCTGCGCGCGCGCGGCATCACCGACTTCGCCACCTTCCTCAAGGTGCACCCCGAGTTCGTGACCCGCTGCATGCAGGAGATCCGCGTCATCGACGTGAACCACGAGACGCTGCGCATGTTCGGCGCGCCCGACCTGGGCACCTTGCTGGGCAGCCTGCCGCGCATCTTCCGCGACGAGATGCGCGAATCCTTCGCCGAGCAGCTGCAGGACCTGTGGAACCACAAGACGCTGCAGCAGCGCGAGGTGGTCAACTACTCGCTCGCGGGCGAGATGCTCAACATCCACATGCAGTTCGCGGTGCAGGAAGACCGCCTCGACAGCTGGGACCTGGTGCTGGTCTCGCTGGTCGACATCACCGCGCGCAAGAAGGCCGAGGCCTACCTCGAGTACCTGGGCAAGCACGACGTGCTCACGCAGCTGTGCAACCGCACCTTCTATACCGAGGAGCTCAACCGGCTCGCGCGCAAGGGGCCGTGGCCGGTGTCGATCGTGGCGATCGACCTCAACGGCCTGAAGCAGCTCAACGACCAGGAAGGCCACGCCGCCGGCGACACCATGCTGCGGCGCATGGGCGAGGTGCTCGCCAAGGCGGTCGACGCGCCGTCCTGGCCCGCGCGCATCGGCGGCGACGAGTTCGCGGTGCTGATGCCGCAGACCGACGAGCGCGGCGCCGAGGCGATGCGCGAGCGCATCCTCGTGCTGCTCGAGCTCAACAACCAGTTCCATGCCGGCCAGAGCGGCCATGCGCTGAGCCTGGCGATCGGGCTGGCGACCTGCCATGCGGGCGATTCGCTCGAGGCCACGCTGCAGCGCGCCGACCGCGCGATGTACGCGGACAAGGCACTGCACTACAAGGACAGCGTGCACGAGCGCCGCGGCAGCTGAGACCGCGACGGAATTCCTAGACCGGCTGGTAATTCCGCGCGCGGGGTGTATGCCGGGCGACGCGCGAGACTAGAATTTCGGCATGACCGTTCCGACCGCCAAGCCTTCGTTCAAGGAGCAGATGCTGGCTGCGCGGGAAGAGGCCATCGTGCAGACCGCCAACCGGCTGCTGGCCCAGAAGGGCTTCGAATCGATGACGGTCGACGAGGTCGCGGCCTCGGTGGGCATCGCCAAGGCCAGCCTCTACAAGCATTTCCCGAGCAAGGAAGACCTGGCGGCCGCCGCGATGGTGCGGCTGATGCAGCGCACGCTCGACATGCTCGCGGCGCTGCCGGCCGACGAGCCGCCGATCGGCAAGCTGCGCGCCACGGTGCGCTGGGCGCTCGAGCTGCAGCTCGCGGGCGAGATGCCTTCGCTGCCGCACCAGAACTCCAGCCTGCGCGCGACCCTGCTGGGCAACCGGGGCTACATCGACCGCCTGGTGACCATCAGCGACACCCTCGGCGGCTGGATCCAGGCGGCCCAGGCCGACGGCTCGATGAATCCGAAGCTGCCCGCGATCGGCGTGCTCTACACGCTCTATGCGCGCGGCTGCGATCCGGTGCTGGGCTTCCTGCAGGGCGGCGGGCAGCACAGCGACGCGCAGATCGTCGAGTTGGTGCTCTCGACCTGCTTCGACGGCCTGGCTGCGCGTTAGAGCCAGTTGCCGGTGCCCTGCGGCATCTGGATCGTGGTGGCGGGATCGCTGCCGCCGACGAAGGCGCCGATCAGGATGCTGAGGATCGAGACGAACAGGCTCGCGAACAGCGCGGTCCAGAAGCCCGAGACCCGGAAGCCGCGCACCAGCGCCGCCACCAGCAGGATCATCAGCGCGTTGATCACCAGCAGGAACAGGCCGAAGGTCACCAGCGTGAGCGGCAGGGTCAGCACGATCAGCAGCGGCTTCACGACCGCGTTCGCCAGGCCCAGCAGCAGCGCCGAGATGACCAGCGCGCCGGTGCTCTCGAAAGTCAGGCCCTTGAAGATGTGGCTTGCTATCCAGAGCGAGAGCGCGGTGATGGCCCAGTGGATGAGGAAGGGAGCGAGGTTGTCGAGCATGCGCGGGCGGCCGGTGGCCGGAGGGCGGTTGTTGGAGGGGGAGTGCGGGCCATCATATCGGCGGCCCCCGGTTCAGCGGACCTCGATCAGCAGTTCGGGCCGGAAACCCTCCTGCTCGCCCTTGCTGCGGTAGCCCAGCGGATTGGCCACCACGCGGCAGCCGTCCTTCACGTAGTCGAAGGCGCAGTGCAGGTGGCCGTGCAGCCAGAGGCTGGCTTGCGGCAGCAGCTCGTCGAGCGAGTTGCAGAAGCCCGCCGTGCCAGGCGTGAGCCCGTAGCGCGGATCGGCGCTGGCCAGCGAGGGCGCGAAATGGGTGATGGCGACCGTGGTGCCGTCGAAGGGCTGGGCCAGCGCCTCGCGCAGCCAGGCCTGGCATGTGAGCCCTTGCTCTCGCAATTCGGCCGACAGGAAGGGTGTGCCGTTGCGCCGCGAGGACATCTTCTCGAGGTAGAAATCGGCCGCGCGCATCGCCTTGCCGCGCTTCTTGAGCGCCTCGGCGAGGCCGTCGGTGGGCGTCACGAGCGCGTCGAAATCGGCCCACAGCGTGGTGCCGATGAAGCGGATGCCCTCGATCACCAGCGTTTCGCGCTCGAGCCAGAGGATGCCGAGCTCCTCGCACAGCGCGCGCAGCCGAACGTGGGTGTCGTCGAAATCGAGGTTGTCGTACTCGTGGTTGCCCGGCACGTAGATCACGGGCGTCGGCCAGCCCTTTTTGGGCGAGAACCGGCCGAGGCCGAAGTCGGGATCCTCCAGGCGCGAGCCTTCCTGGTAGGAGCCCACGTCGCCCGCGAGCACCAGCAGGTCGGCGCCCGGCACGGGCTCGGCATGGAAGCGCGGATGGGATTCGAGATGCAGGTCCGACAGCAGCTGCAGTTTCATCAGGGTTTCTATCTAGGTGGATCAGCCTATGCGCATCACGCATAGATGTGGCATTTTTTAACTAGGGTTAACCCCTAATCTATGGGGCATCAACCACTGCAGCGCAGCCAAGAGCCGCGCACCATCATGTTCAGCCTCATTGCCCAAGTGGCACGTTTCTTCCGTTCCTCCGCCCATTCTGCGCCGGCCAGCCACGCCGCGGCGCTGATGGAAAGCGCCGACGTGCGCGCGGGTCTCGACGCCCACCACGCGCAGGAACTGCGCGGCGCGGCAGCCGCCTGGCTGCGCGTGGTCCGCTGAACGGCCCACTGCCGTTTCAACCGGGCACCTTCTGCCCGAGGATCGAGCCCGCGAAGGCTGCCGCCGCCGAGCGCAGCAGCGACTGCCGCAGCCATTCGTGGGAATGGGCGTGCTGGGCGCGCCGGTGCCAGATGGCATCCACGTGCACCGGCGGCTGGTCGAAGGGCAGGTCGCGCAGCACCAGCTGGTCGCCGATGCCCGTGACCGTCACGAAATGGCGCGGCAGCACCGTCAGCAGATCGGTGGTCGCGACCACCTGGCCGGCGGTGAAGAACTGGTTCACCGTCACCACGATGCGCCGCTCGCGCCCGAGGGCGCCCAGCGTCTGGTCGATGAAGCCGTAGGGCCGGCCCGAGAAGCTCACCAGCAGGTGCCGCGCGGCGCAGTAGCCGTCGAGCGTGAGCGGCTGCTCGGCCAGCGGATGGCCGCGGCGCATCACGCACACGTACTGGCCCAGGTACAGCCGCTGGGTCTCGAAGGGCACGCCCACGCCCGACTGGCCGCGCGCCGCCAGGCTCGCGATCACGGCCGGAAAGTAGCCGATCGCCATGTCGACCTCCTCGTGCTCGAGCATGCGGCGCGGGTCGCGCGTGGTCAGCGGCAGCACCCGCATCGAAATGCCCGGCGCCTCGGTCTCGGCGATCCGCACCAGGCCCGGCATCAGCTCGGCCGCGGTGGCATCGGCCATGGCCAGCAGGAAGGTGGTGTCGGCGGTGCCGGCATCGAACTCGCCCGGCGCCAGCGTGTGCTGCAGCTGGCGCAGCGCGTCGCGCACCGTGGGCCATAGCGCCAGCGCGCGCGGCGTGGGCTCCACGCCGGCACCGGCGCGGCGCACCAGTTCGTCGCCGAGCACCTCGCGCAGCCGCCGCAGCGCATTGCTCACCGCCGGCTGCGTGATCGACAGGTTGCGCGCGGCGCGCGTGAGGTTGCGCTCCGCCATCACCTCGTCGAAGACGCGAAGCAGGTTGAGGTCGAGCGTGCGGAAATTGACGTCCATCAGTCTTGTGAATGATAAACATCAGAAAGATAAAGTGGAAAGTTACTAGGGCAAACCCTAATATCAAGCCATCGGAAATAGAAACACGCCTTGGAGGGCACCATGACCAGCTTCGTACACGTCGACCAACCCACCGTCCACCCCGGCGTCCAGCGCGCCGAAGTCCTGTTCGGACACCTGAAGGCCGCGCGCGGCGGCAGCAGCGCCCGTCCGCTGATCCTGCTCCTGATCGTCGCCATCGTCTCGGCCGTGCTCGTGGTGGCCGACACCATCGTCACCCACTGGGACGAAGGCGCGCTGCTCGCGGCCTGGGCCCTGGTCTGCGCCGGCGCCTTCGCGGTGATCGCCCTGTTCGCCGGCTCGCTGGCCAACGGTGCCAACAAGCTGGGCGCCGCCTGGCTGGCCGCCTCGCAGCGCCGTGCCGCGGCGCGCGCCGACGCCCGCTTCCTCGAAACCGCGCACAGTGACCCGCGCGTGATGGCCGAACTGCAGGCCGCCGTCTGGCGCCAGCAGTCGGAAGGCACGGCGAGCGTGGCCGACGCAGCCCGCATCGACGCACTGGCCGGCGCCGCCGCCCGTACGCAAGCGGCCCGCATGCCCACGCTGTACGAAGCGATGCGCCGCATGAACAGCTCGCGCTACTACTGAGCCCATCGCGCGATCGCGCCCACGAAAAAGCCGCCCCCGGGCGGCTTTTTCGCGTCTGGAGCGCACCCCTCGCGGGGCGCGTTCAGGTCAGGCAGCGAGGCGCTGCTCGATCGCCGCCTTGGTCGCGGGCAGTTCCTTCGGCAGGTGATGGGCCAGTTGCTCGAACAGCTCGTCGTGCAGCTTGAGCTCGGCCTGCCAGGCGGCCTTGTCGATGCTGGTGACGGTGGCGAACTGCTCGGCGCTGAAGTCCAGGCCGGTCCAGTTGAGGTCCTCGTAGCGCGGGCTCACGCCGGTGATGTGGTCGACGCCGTCGGCCTTGCCTTCGATGCGGTCGATCATCCACTTGAGCACGCGCATGTTCTCGCCGTAGCCGGGCCAGACGAACTTGCCGTCGGCGCCCTTGCGGAACCAGTTGGTGGTGTAGATGCGCGGCAGCGTGGCGCCCGAGGCTTGTAGCTTCTTGCCCAGGTCCAGCCAGTGCTGGAAGTAGTCGCTCATGTTGTAGCCCATGAACGGCAGCATCGCGAACGGATCGCGGCGCACCACGCCCTGCTGGCCGGCGGCCGCGGCGGTGGTTTCCGAGCCCATGGTCGCGGCCATGTAGACGCCCTCGACCCAGTTGCGGGCCTCGGTCACCAGCGGCACGGTGGTCGAGCGGCGGCCGCCGAAGATGAAGGCGTCGATCTTCACGCCCTTGGGATCGTCCCAGGCGTCGTCGAGCGCGGGGTTGTTGGTGGCGGCCACGGTGAAGCGCGCGTTCGGATGGGCGGCCTTGGCGCCGGTTTCCTTGGCGATCTGCGGCGTCCAGTCCTTGCCCTGCCAGTCGATGCAGTGCGCGGGCGCGTCGCCCATGCCTTCCCACCAGACGTCGCCGTCGTCGGTCAGCGCCACGTTCGTGAAGATCACGTCGCGGTCGAGGCTGGCCATGCAGTTCGGGTTGGTCAGGTCGTTGGTGCCCGGGGCCACGCCGAAGTAGCCGGCCTCGGGGTTGATGGCGCGCAGCGTGCCGTCGGCCTGGGGCTTGATCCAGGCGATGTCGTCGCCGATGGTCGTGACCTTCCAGCCGTCGAAGCCGGCCGGCGGGATCAGCATCGCGAAGTTGGTCTTGCCGCAGGCGCTCGGGAAGGCGGCGGCCACGTGGTGCTTCTTGCCCGCGGGGCTGGTCACGCCCAGGATCAGCATGTGCTCGGCGAGCCAGCCTTCGTCGCGGCCCATGTTCGAGGCGATGCGCAGCGCGAAGCACTTCTTGCCCAAGAGCGCGTTGCCGCCGTAGCCCGAGCCGAAGCTCCAGATCTCGCGCGTCTCGGGGTAGTGGACGATGTACTTGGTCTTGTTGCAGGGCCAGGCGACGTCCTTCTGGCCGGCCTCGAGCGGCGCGCCCACGGTGTGCACGCAGGGCACGAACTCGCCGTCGGCGCCCAGCACCTCGTACACGGCCTTGCCCATGCGGGTCATGATCTTCATGTTGACCGCGACGTAGGGGCTGTCGGACAGCTCGATGCCGATGTGCGCGATCGGCGAGCCCAGCGGGCCCATGCTGAAGGGCACGACGTACATCGTGCGGCCCTTCATGCAGCCGTCAAAAAGAGGCTGCAGAGTGGCACGCATCTCGGCCGGGGCCATCCAGTTGTTGGTGGGGCCGGCGTCTTCCTTGTTGGCGGAGCAGATGTAGGTGCGGTCCTCGACGCGCGCCACGTCGCTCGGGTCGGAGGAGGCGAGGAACGAGTTCGGGCGCTTGGCGGGATTGAGCTTCTGGAAGGTGCCGGCGTCCACCAGTTGCTGGCAGAGGCGGTCGTACTCTTCGTTGCTGCCGTCGCACCAGTAGATGGATTCGGGTTTGCACAGCGCGGCCATGTCGGCCACCCAGGCAATCAGCTTGGCGTTCTTGACGTAGGCGGGCGCCTGAATGCCAAGGCCCTTCGTGGGTGCGTTCATCGGAAATCTCCTAAGTTGAAAAATCGTCTTTCCGAACGGTGCGCCACGCCGCGGCGGCGTGGAGGTCCGTTTGAGAAAACGTTTCGGCTCGGGAGAGGAGGATGCGTCAGCGCGGGCCGCACGACCCGCGGACGAGAGCGCAAATGCCTGTCAGGCGAGGAAGACGGCGATCGATGCGAGCAGCAGCATCAGCACGCCGCCGGCGATCGGCAGCACGATTGGCATCAGGTGAACGATCGACTCGACCGTGTCTTGCTCGACGGCAGCGCCGTGCGCGGGCTCGACAGGAGTGGGGTGGGACATCGGGAATACCTCTGATACTTTGAATGACACGAACTGGTGGCATTTTACCGGTGGGGTGCATGCCCGCGGTCTAGGGGGTTGCGAGCCCCCTGGAACCAGACGTAACCGGGGTCGGTCCTCAGTGCTGCTCCTGCGCCTCGAAGCCCGCGGCGGCCAGCGCTTCGAGCACGCTGGCCAGGTGTTCGCGGCCACGGGTCTGCAGCACCAGCTCGATGTCGACGTTCTGCGCCGCCAGCATGGTGAAGGCGCGCTGGTGGTGGACCTCGTCGACGTTAGCGCCCGCTTCGGCCACGGTGGCCGTGATCTGGGCCAGCGAGCCCGGCACGTCGCGCGCGCTGACGCGCACCCGCGCGAGCCGGCCGGCGCGCACCATGCCGCGCTCGATGATGGCCGCGAGCAGCAGCGGATCGATGTTGCCGCCCGACAGCACCAGGCCCACGCGCTTGCCCTTGAAGCGTTCGGGGTGGCGGATCAGCGCGGCCAGCCCGGCGGCGCCCGCGCCTTCGACCAGCGTCTTCTCGATTTCCAGCAGCATCAGCACGCCCTGCTCGATGTCGCCTTCGTCCACCAGCACCAGGTCGTCGACATGGCGCGCGATGATCTCGCGCGTCAGCACGCCCGGCGTGCCGACCGCGATGCCCTCGGCGATGGTGCTCTTGCCCTGCGGATGCTGCGTGCCCTGGACCGCGTTGACCATGGCCGGGAAGCGCGTGGTCTGCACGCCCACGATCTCGATGCCGGGCTTGAGCGCGCGCGCGGCCACCGCCATGCCCGCGATCAGTCCGCCGCCGCCGACCGACACCACCAGCGTGTCGAGCTCGGGCTCGGCCGCGAGCATCTCGAGCGCCACCGTGCCCTGGCCCGCGATGATGGCCTCGTCGTCGTAGGGATGCACGAAGGCCAGGCCCTCGCGTTGCGCGAGTTCGACCGCATGGGCGCGCGCCGCGTCGAGCGTGTCGCCGTACAGCACCACCTCGGCGCCGAAGCCGCGCGTGCGCTCGATCTTCACGCCGGGCGTGAAGCGCGGCATCACGATCAGCGCGCGCAGTCCGAGCCGCTGCGCGTGATAGGCCACACCCTGCGCATGGTTGCCGGCCGACATCGCGATCACGCCGCGGGTGCCGCTCTCCGACAGGTCGACCAGCTTGTTGCAGGCGCCGCGTTCCTTGAACGAGGAGGTGAACTGCAGGTTCTCGAACTTGAGGAACACCTGCGCGCCCACGATCTCCGAGAGCGTGCGCGATTCCACGCAGGGCGTGTCGAGCACCTGTCCCGAAAGGCGTGCCGCGGCACGGCGTATTTCTTCGATTTCGACCATGGCGCGCATTGTGGACGGAATCGGACACCAGGGTTTTTACCCTTTCGGCGTCTTCCCGAAGCCAAAAGTCTGCGTTATGGTCTGGCCGGTAATTCCCCTCTCTGGAGGTTCGTCCGATGGTCAAGCGTGCGGGTGTCGATGTGGTGGCTGCTGCGGTTCGCGGGCAGGCATTGCCGTCGCCCGGTCTCAAGGAAGCACCGGTGCTCGAGCTCATGTGCTCGCACTTCGTGCTCACGCTCGCCGCCAAGCAGGGGCCGCGCTTCAACGTGCGGCGCGACATCAACGGCCTGCTCTCGCTGACCGGCCGCCACCTGGTGTGGCCGGCCGCGGTGCTGCAGCGGCTGCGCGAATTCCTCGGCCGCCGCTGCGCGGGCAACGAGGCCTGGAAGGGCGTCGAGAGCCTCGACGGCCGCACGCTGCTCGAGCGCCACGGCGTCTGGCGCGGCCCGTACGAGGAAGGCACGCTGTTCTTCTACCTCGACGAGTACGCGAAGGACCAGCCCAAGGACCTGCTGTCGGTGCTGGCCGTCACGCGCGACTGGCTCACGCATGCGCTGCGCAAGCAGTCCACGCTGGTCGAGAAGAACATCGACGCGCTCGCGGGCCTGCTGCAGCTCAACAAGGCCGAGCGCGCGCTGCTGCTGTACGGCACGCTCGCGCGCTACCAGCGCGACCTGCGCTCGCTGCTGGTCGAATTCAAGGTCAACAACGCGCCCGAGGCCTATGCCGCGATCGCCGACATCGCGGGCGTGAACGCGAGCGAGGTCGGCGAGGCGCTGCGCGCGGGCTCGCGGCTCGAGCGCATCGGGCTGGTCGAGAACCTGATCTCCGAGCACAACATCACCGACCTCGCCGACCTGATGAAGGTCAGCGAGAAGCTGCCGCCGGTGCTGATGCGCGAGTACCGCGACCGCAACGAGCTGATGGCCGTGTTCACGCGGCCCTCGGCCAAGAGCGCGCTGCTGCCCAACGACTTCTCCTTCGTCGACGAGGAGGTGCGCGTGCTCGTCACGCTGCTGCGCGCGGCGGTCGCGCGCAAGGAGCTCGGCGTGAACGTGCTGCTCTACGGCCCGCCCGGCACCGGCAAGACCGAACTCGCCAAGGTGGTGGCGCAGGCCGCGGGGCTCGAGCTGTTCGAGGTCGAGTACGCCGACCGCGACGGCAACTCGCTGTCGGGCCGCGACCGCTACCGCTCGCTGCAGATCGCGCAGGTCTTCCTCAAGGGCAGCGCCCAGGCCGCGCTGCTGTTCGACGAGGTCGAGGACGTGTTCCCGCCGATCAGCACCGAGGCCGCGCAGTACATGGCGCGCGCCGAGCAGATTCCCGCGCCGGCCAACGGCAGCGTCAGCGGCAAGGCCTGGGTCAACCAGATCCTCGAGGCCAACCCGGTGCCCACGCTGTGGGTCACCAACCGCATCGAGCAGATCGATCCCGCGTTCCGCCGCCGCTTCGCCTACCACCTCGAGCTCAAGTCGCCGCCGCCGGGCGCGCGCGAGCAGCTGGTGAAGAAGACGCTCGAGGGCGTGACGGTGTCCGAGGCCTTCACGGCCAAGCTGGCCGGGCGCAAGGGCCTGACGCCAGCGCAGATCCGCACCGCGGTGCGCTTCGCGGGCCTGGCCCGGACCGACGGCGCCTCGGTCGAGGCGCTGATCGAGCGTCAGCTGCGCAACGCCGACCTCGCGCTGGGCACCACCGACACCGGCCGCGGCGAGCGCCGCACCGTGACCACCTACGACCTCGACATGCTCAACGTCGAGACCCGCTTCGAGATCCCGCGCGTGGTCGAGGCGCTGAAGGCGCGCGGCCACGGCACGCTGTGCTTCTACGGCGCACCCGGTACCGGCAAGACCGCGCTCGCCGAGCACATCGCCAAGGCCATCGGCCGGCCGCTGATCGTGCGCCAGGCCAGCGACCTCATGAGCAAGTACGTCGGCGAGACCGAGCAGAACATGGCCGCCATGTTCCGCGAGGCCGAGAGCGAGAAGGCCGTGCTGCTGCTCGACGAGGCCGACAGCTTCCTGCAGGACCGCCGCGGTGCCCAGCGCACCTACGAGGTCACCGAGGTCAACGAGATGCTGCAGGGCATGGAGCGCTTCAACGGCATCTTCGTGTGCACCACCAACCTGCTCGACCGGCTCGACCAGGCGGCGCTGCGGCGCTTCACCTTCAAGATCAAGTTCATGCCGCTGACCGCGGCGCAGCGCGAGCGCATGTTCGTGACCGAGGCGCTCGCGGGCGACGCCTCGCTGCTCGCGGGCGAGATCCGCGCGCGGCTGGCGCAGCTCGCGCAGCTGTGCCCCGGCGATTTCGCGGCGGTGAAACGACAGACCGATATCCTGGCGACCGAGTTCTCGGCCGCCGAGTTCCTCGACCAGCTCGAGGCCGAGCACCGCATCAAGCCCGAAGTGCGCGAATCGCGCGGCATGGGCTTCGTGCAGTAGCGGTCGCGCGCCGCCGGGGCGCAGCAAGAAGAAAGAAAGGCGGACGGGAGCCGCCATCACGCCGGGAGACACGCGCTTCCGGATTCAGACGTCCGTCCGCGTCCGCGGGCTCGAATGGGGGAGAGCTTCGATGAGGTTTCGTAACGCAGGCCGCGCGCGGCCACATGCCCGGGTCCCGGGCCCCTGGGCCCTGGCCGGTGCCCTGGCCCTCGCGGGGCTGCTCGCCGGTTGCGGCGGCGGGGGCGGGGGCGGAGGCGGCGGCGTTCCGATCGTTCCGGGCACCGGCAACCCCGGCACCGGCACGGGCGACGACGACACCATCGTGGCCTCGTCCAGCGTGGCCGGCCAGTGCGCCGCGCCGCGCGGCGGCATCAATCCGGCCACCGGCCTCGGCTACCCCGACCGCGCCGGCTCGCTCGCGATCGAGAAGCGCTGGGTGCGCGCCTGGATCGACGAAACCTATCTCTGGTACAGCGAGGTGCCGACCACGCTGAAGGCCGCCGACTACGCAACGCCGGTGGCCTACTTCAACGTGCTGAAGACGCCGGCCACCACGGCCTCGGGCCGTGCCAAGGACCGCTTCCACTACGTCTACGACACCGAGGTCTACCGCCAGCTGTCGGAGGCCGGCGTCTCGGCCGGCTACGGCATCGAGTTCGCGTTCGTGCGCAACTCGCGCCCGCGCGACCTGCGCGTGGCCTTCACCGAGCCGAACTCGCCGGCCGCCAACGCGGGCATCGCGCGCGGCGCCAAGATCCTCGAGATCGACGGCATCAGCGTGGTCAACAGCACCAACACCACCGCCATCAACAGCGCGCTGTCGCCCGCCACGCTCGGCGAGTCGCACAGCTTCAAGCTCGAGGAGGCCGGCGGCGCCACGCGCACCGTCACGCTGGCCTCGGCGCGGATCACGCGCACGCCGGTGCAGAACGTGAAAACCGTCGACACGCCGAGTGGCCGCGTCGGCTACCTGCTGTTCAACGACCACATCACGACCTCCGAGGCGCAGCTGATCTCGGCCATGAACAAGTTCCAGGCCGACGGTGTGCAGGACCTCGTGCTCGACATGCGCTACAACGGCGGCGGCCAGCTCAACATCGCGAGCCGGCTGGCCTACATGGTGGCCTCGCCGACCGCGACCGCGGGCAAGACCTTCGAGCGCCTGGCCTTCAACAACAAGAACCCCTTCGGCCTGCAGCCGCCGCTGTTCTTCCTCGGCTCCTCGCGCAACGGCCAGGCCCTGCCGCAGCTCGGCCTGTCGCAGGTCACGGTGCTCACCAGCCCCGACACCTGCTCGGCCAGCGAGTCGGTCATCAACGGGCTGCGCGGCGTGGACGTCAAGGTCAATCTCGTGGGCGGTGCCACCTGCGGCAAGCCCTACGGCTTCTATCCGCAGGACAACTGCGGCACCACCTACTTCGCGATCCAGTTCCAGGGCGTGAACAACAAGGGCTTCGGCGACTACGGCGACGGCTTCGCGCCCAACTGCACGGTGGCCGACGACTTCTCGCACGCGCTGGGCGATCCGAACGAGGGCCGGTTCTCGGCCGCGCTCGCGCTGCGCAGCACCGGCAGCTGCCCGGTGCCGGTCGCGGCCGCGGCGCGCACGGCGCCCGAGCTCGAGAAGACGGATGCGGCGCAGGACGCGGGTCCGATGCTGCTGCTGCGCTCGCCGCTGCGCGAGAACCGGCTGATCGAGACCGACTGACCCACCGGCCGGCGCCGCTTCGCCGGCGCCTTCCTTGCCGAACCGACAACGGGCCCGACGGGCCCGTTTTCACGTGTCCGTGCGCGCCCGCCGCGCGCCATCCACCTCGCGGAAAACCCCTAGGCCCCGGGCCTTGCCTGTGCCGTGCCCTCGCGCCCAGAATTCGGCAAACGTTTGCGCAAACGTTTTCGTTCGAGCATCCGTTCGACGGCTTCCCCCTGAAAAGACACCACTATTCCAAGGAGAGAGAGAAATGCAGATGCCCAGAAGACGATGGATCGTGTCGACCCTGTCGGCCGCGGTGCTCACCGCCTGCGGCGGCGGTGGCAGCAACGGCTTCGCGTTCGTGCCGACCGGCAGCGCGCCGCCGCCCCCACCCCCGCCGCCTCCGCCGCCACCCCCTCCGCCGGCGCGCAAGATCATCATCGACAGCGACTACAACACGATGAGCGACGACGGCCAGCTCGGCGCCATGGCCGCGCAGCTGCAGGCCGAGGGCAAGGTCGACGTGCTGGGCATCAGCGTGGTGTCGGGCAACAAGTGGCTGCGCCAGGGCGTGGCCGAGGCGCTGAAGTCGGTCGAGCGACTCGGCGTGGGCGATCGCATCGGCGTCTACGTGGGCGAGAACTACGCGCTGAACCACACCAAGGCGGACATCGACGCCGAAATGAAGGCCGGCGCCGGCGGCGACGGCTACCTGGGCGCCTGGAGCTCGCCCGAGCCCAAGAGCGACGCCGACCTGGTGCCGATCCCCGACGGCTTCGCCACCCGCACCAAGGCGCAGGCCAAGGGCGCGGTCGACTTCCTGATCGATGCCATCAAGGCGAACCCGAAGCAGGTCAGCATCCTCGCGATCGGCCCGCTCACCAACATCGCGCTGGCCGCCAGGCGCGCGCCCGAGATCGTGCCGCTGATCAAGGAGATCATCTACATGGGCGGCGCGGTCCACGTGGCCGGCAACACGACGAAGACGGCCGAGTTCAACTGGTGGTTCGATCCCGATGCGGCGCAGTACGTGGTGCGGCTGCCGATCCCGCAGGTGGTGCTGCCGCTGGACGTGACCGACACCGTGCTGATGACCAAGGCCATCTACGACAAGATCGCGCACCCGGCCACGCCCACGCCGGTCACCGAGGTCTTCCGCAAGGAGTGGTTCGCGGACTCGTTCGAGACCAAGCCCGGCTACACCTCGAACATCTGGGACACGCTGACCATCGCCTACCTGCTCGACCCGAGCTACGCGACCGAGGTCAGCGAGGAGTACGTCGACGTGATCGCCAAGCCCGGCGATCCCGAGAACGGCCGCTCGGTCGGCTATGCCACGCCGCCGGCGGGCGTGCCGCTGCAGAAGATGAAGGTGGTGAAGAAGTTCGACAACGCGCGCTTCTACGACCTCTACGTCGACCTGCTCACGCGGCCGGTGCCGGTGAAGCTGCCGGTCACGAACTGAGGCCGTGGCGCGCGGTGGGTGGGCCGGCTAGAAGGCCGAGCACACCCGCAGCACCTCGCTGCCGTAGGCCTCGAGCTTCTTCGTGCCGATGCCGCTGATGCCCTTCAGGTCTTCGAGCGTGGCCGGTGCCCGCTCGGCGATCGCGGCCAGCGTGGCGTCGTGGAAGATCACGTAGGCTGGCAGGTTGTGCTCGCGCGCCACCTCGGCGCGCCAGGCCTTGAGCGCGTCGAAGCGCGACTGGCCCTGCGCGTCGAGCGCGGCCGCGGCCGGCGAGGGCGCGCCGCGCGCGGTCTTCTCGCGCCGCGACTTGCCGCCGCGCGCCGTCGGCGAGGAGATCGATTCGCGCAGCGACACCGTGGTCTCGCCGCGCAGCACCGCGCGCGAGCCCTCGGTGAGCTTGAGCGTGTTGTAGGCCTCGGCGTCGACCGCCACCGCGCCGATCGCGATCAGCTGGCGCAGCACGCCGCGCAGCTGCACCTCGCTGAATTCCGCGCCGAGCCCGAAGGTGCTGATGCGCTCGTGGCCGAACTGCTTGACCTTCTCGGTCTCCTTGCCGCGCAGGATGTCCATCACGTGGCCGGCGCCGAAGCTGATGCCGCTTTGCTGCTGCACGCGGTAGACCGTGGACAGCAGCTTGCGCGCCGCGTCGGTGCCGTCCCAGACCTGCGGCGGCGCGATGCAGTTGTCGCAGTTGCCGCAGGGCGTGCTCTGTTCGCCGAAGTAACCCAGCAGGCGCACGCGCCGGCAGTCGCTGGCCTCGGCCAGCGAGAGCAGCGCGTCGAGCTTGCCGCGCATCACCTGCTTGAATTCCTCGCCGGCCGGGCTCTCGTCGATCATGCGGCGCTGGTTCACCACGTCCTGCAGGCCGTAGGCCATCCAGGCCTGGGCCGGCTCGCCGTCGCGGCCCGCGCGGCCGGTCTCCTGGTAGTAGCCCTCGATGTTCTTGGGCATGTCGAGGTGGGCCACGAAGCGCACGTCGGGCTTGTCGATGCCCATGCCGAAGGCGATGGTGGCGCACATCACGATGCCTTCCTCGCGCAGGAAGCGGTCCTGGTGCGCCTGGCGCACCGAGGCGTCGAGCCCCGCGTGGTAGGGCAGGGCGTTGATGCCCGCGTCGCGCAGCGCCACCGCCACGTCCTCCACGCGCTTGCGCGACTGGCAATAGACCACGCCGGCATCGCCCTCGTGCTCGCGCTCGATGAAGCGCAGCAGCTGCGTGGTGGCTTCCTTCTTCTCGACGATGGTGTAGCGGATGTTCGGCCGGTCGAAGCTCGAGACGAACTGCTGCGCCTGCTCGAGCTGCAGCCGCTCGACGATGTCGGCGCGCGTGAGCGCGTCGGCGGTGGCGGTCAGCGCGATGCGCGGCACGCCCGGGTAGCGCTCGTGCAGCACCGTGAGCGCGCGGTACTCGGGACGGAAGTCGTGGCCCCACTGGCTCACGCAATGCGCCTCGTCGATCGCGAACATCGACAGCTTGCCGCGCGCGGCCAGCGCGTCCATCAGCTCGAGGAAGCGTGGCGTGGTCACGCGCTCGGGGGCGGCGTACAGCAGCGTGACCTCGGCGCGCGCCATGCGGCGCTCGACGTCCTGCGTCTGCTGCCAGTCGAGCGTGGAATTGAGGAAGGCGGCGTCCACGCCGGCCTCGTGCAGCGCGCCGACCTGGTCGTGCATCAGCGCGATCAGCGGCGACACCACCACCGCGATGCCGTGCCCGGCGCGCTGGCGCGCGATCGCGGGGATCTGGTAGCACAGCGACTTGCCGCCGCCGGTGGGCATCAGCACCAGGGCGTCGCCGCCGCCGGTCACGTGGTCGACGATCGGGGCCTGCGGACCGCGGAAGGCGGCGTAGCCGAAGACCTCGTGCAGGATCTGCGCGGGGTCGGCGGAAGGTGAATTGGACAAGGCGGCGGGCTGGGTGGCGACGAAAGGGGTCGATTGTCGCCGCAGCGCAGCAGGCGCGCCGCCGCGGTCGCCCGGCCGGGTACGACCGCCCGTCGGTCCGGGCGGCCGGCGCGGCTGGCACGCCGTTTGCAAGCGGTCGGCATTCGCTTGAGATGCCTGTATAGACAGCATACTGGTGCATGCATCGGGCGGTTCGCACCAATACAAGGTGCGCTCCGTGCCGGCTTGCACCGTTTCCGCCGCGGCTTTTTCGGGTTATCCTGTATATACAGGGGTGTTCAGGCGAATGACACTGCGGCCGCGCACCACGGAAAGCTCTGACGGGCGCTGCCAGCCGATTCAATTGACGCTTCACACGAACAGGAGGGCCTCGATGGCCAAGACAGTCGCAAAGATCGCCACGCTGCTGGCAGCCGGTGCATGCATCGCGGGCGCGGCCGGGGGCGCCGCCGCCCAGACCAAGATCACGCTCGGCATGTCGGGCTGGACCGGCTTCGCGCCGCTGTCGCTGGCCGACAAGGCCGGCATCTTCAAGAAGAACGGGCTCGACGTGGAGCTCAAGATGATCCCGCAGAAGGACCGCCACCTGGCGCTGGCCTCGGGCGCGATCCAGTGCGCCGCCACCACCGTCGAGACGCACGTGGCCTGGAACGCCAACGGCGTGCCGATCGTGCAGATCTTCCAGATGGACAAGTCCTACGGCGCCGACGGCATCGCGGTGCGCAACGACGTCAAGGGCTTCTCCGACCTCAAGGGCAAGACCGTCGGCGTGAGCGCGCCCGGCACCGCGCCGTACTTCGGCCTGGCCTGGATGCTGTCGAAGAACGGCATGAGCATCAAGGACGTGAAGACGGTCTCGCTCGAGCCCCAGCCGGCCGCCCAGGCCTTCGTCGCGGGCCAGAACGACGCCGCCATGACCTACGAGCCCTACCTGTCGACCGTGCGCGCCAACCCGCAGGCCGGCAAGATCCTCGCGACCACGCTCGACTACCCGATGGTGATGGACACCGTGGGCTGCGCGCCGACCTGGCTCAAGGCCAACGCCAAGGCCGCGCAGGCGCTGACCGACTCGTACTTCGAGGCGCTCGAGATGATCAAGTCCGACCCGGCCAAGTCCAACGAGCTGATGGGCAGCGCGGTCAAGCAGAGCGGCGAGCAGTTCGCCAAGTCCTCGGCCTACCTGCGCTGGCAGGACAAGGCCGCGAACCAGAAGTTCTTCAGCGGCGAGCTGACCCAGTTCATGAAGGACTCGGTGCCGATCCTGCTGGAGGCCGGCGTGATCCGCAAGGCGCCCGAGGACCTGGCCGCGACCTTCGACGCGAGCTTCATCAAGTAAGCCGCCCCGAGCCGCAACGACGAAGCGCCACGCATCGCCCGCCATGGAAGCGACGACCGCCATCCCCTCCGCGCCAGCCGCTCCCGCGGCGGCCTCCGTTCCCCCCGCCGCCGTGCGCGTGGCCGCCGCGCGGCGCCGCCGCGCGATGGCGCCGCTCGAACCCGTGAGCCCGCGTGCGCGCTGGATGCTCGGCGTCGGCTTCTTCGTGCTGTTCTTCGCCGTCTGGGCCTTCTTCACGCTCGGCGGCTTCGTCTCGCCGACCTTCCTGGCCAGTCCGGTCACGATGGTGCGCGAAGGCTGGCTGCTGTTCACCGAGTACAACTTCATCCAGGACATCGGCATGACGGTGTGGCGCGTGGTCGGCGGCTTCGTGCTGGCCTCGGTCATCGCCGTGCCGCTGGGCATCGCGATGGGCGCCTACAAGCCGATCGAGGCCTTCCTCGAGCCCTTCGTCTCGTTCTGCCGCTACCTGCCGGCCTCGGCCTTCATTCCGCTGCTGATCCTCTGGGCCGGCATCGGCGAGAGCCAGAAGCTGCTGGTGATCTTCATCGGCTCGGTGTTCCAGGTGATCCTGATGGTGGCCGTGACCGTGGGCAGCGCGCGCAAGGACCTGGTGGAGGCGGCCTACACGCTGGGCGCCAGCAGCCGGGGCATCGTGCGCCGCGTGCTGATCCCGGGCGCCGCGCCCGGCATCGCCGAGACCCTGCGCCTGGTGCTGGGCTGGGCCTGGACCTACGTCATCGTGGCCGAGCTCATCGGTTCCTCCTCGGGCATCGGCCACATGATCACCGACAGCCAGGCGCTCCTGAACACCGGCCAGATCATCTTCGGGATCATCGTCATCGGCGTGATCGGCCTCGTGTCCGACTTCGCCTTCAAGGCGGTCAACCGCCGCCTCTTCGCCTGGAGCACGCTGTGAGCGCCATCATCAAGCCGGCCCAGTTGTCGATCCACGGCGTCTCGCGCACCTTCACCGGCACGCGCGGCCAGCGCACGCAGGCGCTGCTGCCGGTCGACTTCGAGGTGCGCGAGAACGACTTCGTCACCATCCTCGGCCCCTCGGGCTGCGGCAAGTCCACCCTGCTGCGCATCGTCGCGGGGCTCGACTTCCCGACCACCGGCGAGGTGCTGCTCGACGGCCAGCCGATCGAGGGCCCGGGCGCCGACCGCGGCGTGGTGTTCCAGAGCTACACCCTGTTCCCCTGGCTCACGATCGCGCAGAACATCCGCTTCGGCCTGCGCGAGCGCGGCATGAGCGAGGCCGAGCAGAAGGAGCGCAGCGAGTTCTTCATCGCCAAGGTCGGCCTGCGCGGCTTCGAGCACCACTATCCCAAGCAGCTCTCGGGCGGCATGCAGCAGCGCACCGCGATCGCGCGCGCGCTGGCCAACGACCCCAAGATGCTGCTGCTCGACGAGCCCTTCGGCGCGCTCGACAACCAGACCCGCGTGCTGATGCAGGAGCTTCTGCTGGGCATCTGGGAGTCGGCGCAGAAGACGGTGCTGTTCGTCACGCACGACATCGACGAGGCCATCTTCATGGCCAACCGCGTGGCCGTGTTCAGCGCCCGGCCCGGCCGCATCAAGACCGAGATCGCGGTCGACTTCCCGCATCCGCGCCACTACACGATCAAGACCTCGCCCGAGTTCATGGAGATCAAGGCCCGGCTGACCGAGGAGATCCGCGCCGAATCGATGGCGTCGGCGGAGCATTGAGAGCGATGAAGCGCGACCTGCCGTCCTCCGCACCCAGCCCCGCCGGCGCGAGCGCGGCCGCGCCATCGCTCGCGCTCTATGCGCAGGTCAAGGACCACATCTCGCGCAAGATCCAGGACGGCACCTGGCCGCCCGGCCACCGGCTGCCGTCCGAGCACGAGCTGGTGGCGCAGTTCGCCATCTCGCGCATGACCGCCAACCGCGCGCTGCGCGAGCTCTCGGAGCAGGGCCGCATCGTGCGCGTGGCCGGCGTGGGCAGCTTCGTGGCCGAGAACAAGCCGCAGTCCACGCTGCTGCAGATCGCCAACATCGCGAGCGAGATCCGCCAGCGCGGCCACGACTACCACTGCGAGTTCATCGCGCTCGAGCGCATCGCCGCCTCGCCCGACATCGCCGTGTGGCTCGACCTGCGGCCCGGCGAGTCGGTGTTCCACACCGTCTGCCTGCACCTGGAGAACGGTACGCCGGTGCAGATCGAGGACCGCTACGTCAATCCGCGCGCCGTGCCCGAGTTCCTCGACCAGGACTTCTCGGTCGTCTCGCCCGGCGAGTACCTGGTGCGCAACGTGCCCTTCGACCAGATCGAGCACGTGGTCGACGCGGTGCTGCCCACCGCCGAGCAGGCCGAGCGCCTCGACATGCCGCCGGCTGAGCCCTGTCTGCTGCTGACCCGACGCACCTGGACCCGCGACCTGCCCGTGACGCTGGTGCGCTGCCTGCACCCGGCCTCGCGCTACCGGCTCGGCAGCCGCTTCCGCGTCGACGGCAACCAGGCCTTCGGCTGAACCCACGCACGCCATACCGGCCTTCGATTTTTTTTCGCACCTACTTGTATATACAGGATCGCACCATGAAGCTTGCTCCCAACGCCGCCACCGAACCGCTCGTGCTCTCGCCCGGCGAGGTCGACCTGCCCGCGCTGCGTCGCATCCATGCGGGCGGCGCGCGGCTCGAGCTCGCCGGCGCCGCGCGCGCCGGCCTGCTGGCCGCCCAGGCCACCGTGCGCCGCATCGTCGAGGCCGGCGAGGTGGTCTACGGCATCAACACCGGCTTCGGCAAGCTCGCGCAGACCATCATTCCGCCCGAGCGCCTGGCCGAGCTGCAGCGCAACCTCGTGCTCTCGCACAGCGTCGGCACCGGCGTGCCGCTGCCCGACGGCGTGGTGCGGCTGGTGCTCGCCACCAAGGCCGTGAGCCTGGCGCGCGGCCATTCGGGCGTGCGGCCCGAGATCGTCGACGCGCTGCTCGCGCTGTTCAACGCGGGCCTGCTGCCGCGCATCCCCAGCAAGGGCTCGGTCGGCGCCTCGGGCGACCTCGCGCCGCTGGCCCACATGGCCTGCGTGCTGATCGGCGAGGGCGAGGTCGGCACGCCCGAGGGCGAGACCATCGGCGGCACCGAGGCCATGCGCCGCATCGGTCTCGCGCCCTTCGTGCTCGGCCCCAAGGAAGGCCTGGCGCTGCTCAACGGCACGCAGGTGTCGACCGCGCTCGCGCTGGCGGGCCTGTTCGGCGCCGAGGACGTGTTCGCCGCCGGCCTTATGGCGGGCGCGCTCTCGCTCGAGGCGATCCAGGGCTCGATCAAGCCCTTCGACGAGCGCATCCACGCCGCGCGCGGCCAGCCGGGCCAGATCGCGGTGGCGGGCGCAGTGCGCGCGCTGCTCGAGGGCAGTGACATCGTGCCTTCGCATGCCGACTGCGGCCGCGTGCAGGACCCGTACTCGATCCGCTGCGTGCCCCAGGTCATGGGCGCCTGCCTCGACAACCTCGCGCATGCGGCGCGGGTGCTGCGCATCGAGGCCAACGCGGCGTCGGACAACCCGCTGGTCTTCAGCGACACCGGCGACGTGATCTCGGGCGGCAACTTCCACGCCGAGCCCGTGGCCTTCGCGGCCGACATCATCGCGCTGGCGGTGAGCGAGATCGGCGCCATCTCCGAGCGCCGGCTCGCGCTGCTGCTCGACTCGGGCCTCTCGGGTCTGCCGCCGTTCCTGGTGCGCGACGGCGGCGTCAACTCCGGCTTCATGATCGCCCAGGTCACGGCCGCGGCGCTGGCCTCCGAGAACAAGTCGCTGGCCCATCCGGCCAGCGTCGACAGCCTGCCGACCTCGGCCAACCAGGAAGACCACGTGTCGATGGCCACCTTCGCTGGCCGCCGCCTGGCCGAGATGGTCGACAACACCGCGGTGGTGGTCGGCATCGAGGCCATGGGCGCCTGCCAGGGCATCGAGCTCAAGCGCAACGCCGACAGCCCGCGCAGCTCCGCGCTGGTCGAGGCCGAGTTCGCCGCCATCCGCGAGCGCGTGGCCTTCATCGAGCAGGACCGATTCATGGCGCCCGACGTGGAAGCCATGCGCCTGTGGGCCCGCCGCGGCGACTGGGCCGCGCCGCTGGCCGCCGTGCTGCCGAGCCGCGCCTGAACCTTCCCCCGATTCCTCGTCCGACCTTCCTTGCCATCGAAAGGACTCCCGCCATGAACGCACCCGACAAATTCATCGCCGCCAACGCTGCCACCGGCGCCGATCCGCGCCACGACCCCACGCGCGTGATCCGCGCCCCGCGCGGCAGCCAGCTGAACTGCAAGAGCTGGCTCACCGAGGCGCCGTTCCGCATGCTGCAGAACAACCTCGACCCCGAGGTGGCCGAGCGGCCGCAGGACCTCGTGGTCTACGGCGGCATCGGCCGCGCCGCGCGCAACTGGGAATGCTTCGACCAGATCCTCGCCTCGCTGAAGGAGCTCGAGGACGACGAGACCCTGCTGATCCAGTCGGGCAAGCCGGTGGGCGTGTTCAAGACGCACGAGAACGCGCCGCGCGTGCTGCTCGCCAACTCGAACCTGGTGCCGCAGTGGGCCAACTGGGAGCACTTCAACGAGCTCGACCGCAAGGGCCTCTTCATGTATGGCCAGATGACGGCCGGCAGCTGGATCTACATCGGCAGCCAGGGCATCGTGCAGGGCACCTTCGAGACCTTCGTCGAGGCCGGCCGCCAGCATTACAACAACAGCCTCGCGGGCAAGTGGATCCTCACGGCCGGCCTCGGCGGCATGGGTGGCGCGCAGCCGCTCGCGGCCACGCTCGCGGGCGCGGTCTCGCTCAACATCGAGTGCCAGCAGTCGAGCATCGACTTCCGCCTGCGCACCCGCTACGTCGACAAGCAGGCGCGCGACATCGACCATGCGTTCGAACTGATCAAGCAGCACTGCGACGCCAAGGAAGCGGTGTCGATCGCGCTGCTGGGCAACGCGGCCGAGATCCTCCCGGAACTGGTGAAGCGCGCGAAGGCCGGCGGCCTCAAGCCCGACCTCGTGACCGACCAGACCTCGGCGCACGACCTGATCAACGGCTACCTGCCCGCGGGCTGGAGCGTGGCGCAATGGCAGGCCGCGATGAAGGACGAGTCGCAGCATGCCGCGCTCAAGAAGGCGGCCGCGCAATCGTGCGCGGTGCACGTGCAGGCCATGCTCGACTTCCAGGCCATGGGCATCCCGACCGTGGACTACGGCAACAACATCCGCCAGGTGGCCTTCGACGAGGGCGTGAAGAACGCCTTCGACTTCCCGGGCTTCGTGCCGGCCTACATCCGGCCGCTGTTCTGCGAGGGCAAGGGCCCGTTCCGCTGGGTCGCGCTCTCGGGCGATCCGGAGGACATCTACAAGACCGACGCCAAGATCAAGGAGCTGTTCCCCGAGAACACCCACACGCACCGCTGGCTCGACATGGCGCGCGAGCGCATCAGCTTCCAGGGCCTGCCCGCGCGCATCTGCTGGCTGGGCCTGGGCGAGCGCCACAGGGCCGGCCTGGCCTTCAACGAGATGGTGAAGTCGGGCGAGCTCAAGGGCCCGATCGTGATCGGCCGCGACCATCTCGACACCGGCTCGGTCGCCAGCCCCAACCGCGAGACCGAGGCGATGAAGGACGGCACCGATGCCGTGAGCGACTGGCCGCTGCTCAATGCGCTGCTCAATACCGCGGGCGGCGCCACCTGGGTCAGCCTGCACCATGGCGGCGGCGTGGGCATGGGTTACTCGCAGCATTCGGGCGTGGTGATCGTCTGCGACGGCACCGACGCCGCCGCCAGGCGCATCGAGCGCGTGCTGTTCAACGACCCCGCCACCGGCGTGATGCGCCATGCCGACGCGGGCTACGACATCGCCGTGGCCACCGCGAAGAAGCAGGGCCTGAAGCTGCCGATGATCAAGGGCTGAGCATGGCCGGCGGCACGCAGCGCTTCTCGCGCGCCACCTTGCCCGTCACGCCGTGGAAGAACGGCGGCGGCACCACGCAGGAGATCGCCTGCTGGCCGGCCGGCGCCGGGCTCGAGGACTTCGGCTGGCGCGTGAGCATCGCCAGCATCGCGCAGGCCGGGCCGTTCTCGCGCTTCGCGGGCATCGACCGCAGCATCATGCTGCTCGAGGGCGACGGCGTGCGGTTGCGCTCGGCCGACGGCGCCATCGACCATCCGCTCGATGCGTCGCACCGGCCCTTCGCCTTCAGTGGCGACACCGCGCTCGACTGCACGCTGCTGGGCGGCGCCTCGAGCGATTTCAACGTGATGACCCGCCGCGGCGCCTGGCGCGCCGAGGTGCGCGTGCTCGACGGCGCCACGGCGCTCGAAGCCGCGCCGCATGGCGTGCTGCTCGCGCTGCGCGGCGGCTGGCGGCTCGATGCCGGCGGCGCGGCGTGCCGCGAGGGCGAGGGCCTGTGCTGGTCCGATGCACCGCGCGGCTGGCGGGTCGAGCCCGAGGACGCGACGGCACGCCTCGTGGCCGTGCGCATCGTTCCCGCCTGAGGCCGCAACCCGAGACCACAGACCCATGACCCTCTCCCATCCTTCCGCCGACGGCCTCTGGACCGGCCTGCGCCTCGCGCCGGGCGCCGCACCCGGCATCGAATCGGACGATGCCGCCCTCGTCGTCGCGCAGGGCACGATCCGCTGGGTCGGCGCGCGCGCCGCGCTGCCGGCCGAGTACGCCGCATTGCCCGTGCACGACGGCGGCGGCGCGCTGGCCACGCCGGGCCTGGTCGACTGCCACACCCACCTGGTCTACGGCGGCCAGCGCGCCAACGAGTTCGCGATGCGGCTCGCGGGCGCGAGCTACGAGGAGGTGGCGAAGGCCGGCGGCGGCATCGTCTCCTCGGTGCGCGCCACGCGCGAGGCCGACGAGGACGCGCTGTTCGCCCAGGCCGCGCCGCGGCTCGAGGCATTGCTGGCCGACGGCGTCTGCGCGATCGAGATCAAGTCGGGCTACGGCCTCGCGCTCGCGCACGAGCGCAAGCAGTTGCGCGTGGCGCGGCGGCTCGGCGAGCACTACGGCGTGACGGTGCGCACCACCTTCCTCGGCGCCCATGCGCTGCCGCCCGAGTACGCGGGCCGCAGCGGCGAGTACATCGAACTGGTCTGCCGCGAGATGCTGCCGGCGCTCGCGGCCGAGGGGCTGGTCGACGCGGTCGACGTGTTCTGCGAGCGCATCGCCTTCTCGCTCGACGAAACCGAGCGCGTGTTCCAGGCCGCCCGGGCGCTGGGCCTGCCGGTCAAGCTGCATGCCGAGCAGCTCTCGGACATGGGCGGCGCCGCGCTGGCCGCGCGCTACGGCGCGCTGTCCTGCGACCACATCGAGCACCTGTCGGTCGAGGGCATCGAGGCGATGCGCGCGGCCGGCACCGTGGCCGTGCTGCTGCCCGGCGCCTACTACACGCTGCGCGACACCCACCTGCCACCGATCGAGGCGCTGCGCGCCGCGGGCGTGCCGATGGCGGTCTCGACCGACCACAACCCCGGCACCTCGCCCGCGCTGAGCCTGCTGCTGATGGTCAACATGGCCTGCACCCTGTTCCGCCTCACCGTGCCCGAGGCGCTGGCCGGCGTCACCCAGCATGCGGCGCGCGCGCTCGGCCTCGAAGCCTCGCACGGCGCGATCGCCGCGGGCCGGCCCGCGAACTTCGTGCTCTGGTCGGTGCGCGACGCGGCCGAGCTCGCCTACTGGTTCGGCCAGCGGCCCGTGCGCACCGTGGTGCGGCAGGGCCGCATCGCGGTGGGAGCCTCGGCATGACGCGCGCGCTGTTCGCGGCCGACGCGCTGCTGCCCACCGGCTGGGCGAAGAACGTGCTGCTGGCATGGAACGAGGCCGGCCAGTTCGTCGAGGCGAGGGCCGGCGCCGAGAGGCCCGCCGATGCCGAGACGGCCAGCGGCCCCGTGATCCCCGGCATGCCCAACCTGCATTCCCATGCCTTCCAGCGCGCCTTCGCGGGCCTGACCGAACACCGCGCCGAGCAGCAGGACAGCTTCTGGAGCTGGCGCACGCTGATGTACCGCTTCGCCGCGCGCCTCGGCCCGCGGCAGATGGAAGACATCGCGACCTGGCTCTATGCCGAGATGCTCGAGGCCGGCTACACCAGCGTCTGCGAGTTCCAGTACGTGCACCACGACGCCGACGGCAAACCCTATGCCGACGACGCCACGCTGAGCCGCGCGCTGCTGCGCGCCGCGCACAGGACCGGCATCGGCTTCACCCTGCTGCCGGTGCTCTACCAGACCAGCGGCTTCGGCGGCCTGCCGCCCAACGAGGGGCAGCGGCGCTTCATCCGTTCCACCGACTCGATGCTGCGGCTGCTCGAGGCGCTGAAGCCCGCCTGCGACGCGCAGGGCGCGCGGCTCGGCCTGGCGCCGCATTCGCTGCGCGCGGTGCCGCCCGAAGCGTTGCGCGAGGCGCTCGCGGGGCTCGATGCGATCGAGGCCGGCGCGCCGGTCCACATCCACATCGCCGAGCAGACCAAGGAGGTCGACGACTGCATCGCCTGGAGCGGCCAGCGCCCGGTGGCATGGCTGCTCGACCATGCGCCGGTCGACGCGCGCTGGTGCCTGGTGCATGCCACGCACATGGACGCCGACGAGTACCGGCGCGGCGCCCGCAGCGGCGCCGTCGCCGGCCTCTGCCCGACCACCGAGGCCAACCTCGGCGACGGCCTGTTCGACTTCGCGGCCTGGCGCCAGCACGGCGGCGCCTGGGGCCTGGGCTCCGACAGCCATGCCTGCGTCGATGCGGCCGAGGAGCTGCTGATGCTCGAGTACGGCCAGCGCCTGCGCACGCGCCAGCGCAACGTGGGCGCGACCGCGGCGCAGCCACACGTGGCGACCGCGCTCACCCTGCAGGCGGTGCAGGGCGGCGCGCAGGCCGCGGGCCGCGCCATCGGCGGCCTCGCGGCGGGCCAGCAGGCCGACTTCGTCGTGCTCGACGCGCAACAGCTCGCGCTGCAGGGGCTGCCGGCGCCCGACATGCTGTCGGCGCACGTCTTCGCGAGCCACCGCACCCGCGCCATCGACGCCGTGTGGGTGGCGGGCCGCGCGCGCGTCGCCGCCGGGCGCCATGCGCTGCATGCCGAGGCCGCGTCCGCCTTCGTGGCCGCGCGCACCCAACTGCTTCAAGACTGAGGAACCCACGCCATGAGCTTCACCACCACCGAACCGGCCTTCCGCTTTCGCCAGGGCACGCGCCCGCTGCTGATCTCGATGCCGCACTTGGGCACCCACGTGCCGGGCGCGCTGCTCGCGCGCTTCACCGAGGAGGCGCGCCATGTACCCGACACCGACTGGCACCTCGAGCAGCTCTACGACTTCGCCGACGCGCTCGGCGCCTCGGTGCTGGTGGCCACGCACTCGCGCTACGTGATCGACCTCAACCGTCCGCCCGACGGCGCCAGCCTCTATCCGGGCCAGAGCGTCACCGGCCTGTGCCCGGTCGACACCTTCGACGACACGCCGCTGTATGCCGCGGGCGACCTGCCCGGCGAGGCCGAGATCGCCGCGCGCCGCGAGGCGATCTGGCAGCCCTATCACGCGCAGCTCGCGGCCGAATTGGCGCGACTCAAGGCCGCGCACGGCACCATCGCGCTGTGGGACGCGCACTCGATCCGCTCGGTGCTGCCGCGCTTCTTCGAGGGCAAGCTGCCCGATCTCAACCTCGGCACCGCCGACGGCAAGAGCTGCGACCCCGCGCTCGCCGCCACCTTGCTGGGCATCGCGACGTCGAATCCCGGCTACACCGGCGTGCTCAACGGCCGCTTCAAGGGCGGCCACATCACGCGCCAGTACGGCAATCCCGCGGGTGGCGTGCACGCGGTGCAGCTCGAGATGACGCAATCGAGCTACATGCAGGAGGCACTGCCCTTCGCCTACCTGCCCCAGGTGGCGGCCGGCGTGCAGCCGCAGGTGCGCCGCATGCTCGAGGCGGTGCTCGACTTCGTCGAAGGCCGCGGGTGAGCCAGGAATGAGCCGGCAATGAACCAGGAGGCCTTTCTCGCCGCGCTCGGCGAGGCGCTGGGCGCCGGCCAGGTGCTGCGCGGCGAGGCCATCGCCGAGCGCCACCGCAGCGACTGGAGCGGCGTGGCGCCGGTGCTGCCGCTGGCGCTGGTGCGCCCGCGCGACACGCGCGAGGTGTCGGCCGTGCTGCGCCTCTGCAGCGAGCACCGCGTGCCCGTGGTGCCGCAGGGCGGGCTCACCGGGCTGGCCGGCGCGGCGGTGCCGCGCGCGGATGCGATCGCGCTCTCGCTCGAACGCATGAACGCCATCGAGTCGCTCGATGCCGCCGCCGGCACGCTGACCGTGCAGGCCGGCGCCACCCTGCAGTCGGTGCAGGAGGCGGCCGCCGCGCGGGGCCTGCTGTTCGGCGTGGACTTCGGCGCGCGCGGCTCGTGCCAGATCGGCGGCGCGCTGTCGACCAACGCGGGCGGCAACGGCGTGCTGCAGTTCGGGATGATGCGCGAGCAGGCGCTGGGCCTGGAGGTGGTGCTGGCCGACGGCCGCGTGCTGCCGATGCTGCGGCCCATGCTCAAGAACAACACCGGCTACGACCTCAAGCAGTTCTTCATCGGCGCCGAGGGCACGCTGGGCGTGATCACGCGTGCGCTGCTGCGGCTGCATCCGGCGCCGCGCGCCAAGGCCACGGCGCTGGTCGCGCTGCCGGACTTCGAGGCCGCGCTGGTGCTGCTGCGCCGGCTCGGCGCGCGCTTTCCGGGCGCGCTCGCGGCCTTCGAGCTGATGTGGCGCGACTTCGTGCAGACCTCGCTGCGCTGGCAGCAGCTGCGCGAGCCCTTCGACGCGGCGCATCCGCTGGTGGCGCTGGTCGACGTGGCCGGCGAGGACGAGGCCGCGCTGCGCGAGGCGCTCGAGGCGGCGCTGGCCGGTGCGATGGAGGAGGGCGCGGCGGTCGATGCCGCCATCGCCCAGTCGCAATCGCAGGCTCGCGCCTTCTGGAAGATCCGCGAGGCCACGGCCGAGCTGCCGGTGCACATGCATCCGCCGATCAACCTCGACGTGAGCCTGCCGATGGCCAGCATCGGCCGCTTCGCCGACGACTGCCGCGCGGCGCTCGATGCGCGCTGGCCCGGGCACCACTCGCTGTTCTTCGGCCACGTGGGCGACAGCAACCTGCACGTGACCACCGACGGCCGGGCCATCGGCGGCGAAGCCGAGGCCTTCGAGCGCATGGTCTACGCGCAGGTCGAGGCCCGCGGCGGCAGCATCTCGGCCGAGCACGGCATCGGCCTGCACAAGAAGCCCTACCTGGGCGCGAGCCGCACTCCTGACGAACTCGCCGCGATGCGCGCCATCAAGCAGGCGCTCGATCCCCTCCACCTGCTCAACCCCGGCAAGGTATTCGACCTGTGAACACGACCGCCATCCATGCCCTCGCGCGACCCGAAGTCGCGCCGCTGCCGGCCTACAACGCCGGCCTGTCCTCGGAGGCCGTGCGCGCGCGCTACGGCGTCGACCAGATCGCGCGGCTCGCGAGCAACGAGAACCCCTACGGCGCGAGCCCCGCGGTGGCGCGCGCGCTGGTCGACCTGGCGGCGCGCGCGGGCACCTACCCCGATGCCCACTGCACCGCATTGCGCGCCGCGATCGCCGAACGCAGCGGCGCGCAGCCCGCGGAACTGGTGATCGGCAACGGCTCGGAGGACATCCTCCAGATGCTGTGCCAGGCCTTCCTGGGCCCCGGCGACCGCGTGCTCACGCAGCGCCCCGCCTTCGGCCTGCACGAGATCTATCCGCGCATGATGGGCGCGCAGGTCGAGCTGCTGGCGCTCACGCCCGAGCTGGGCTTCGACATCGAGGCCTGGTGCGCGGCGCTCGCGCGCGGCCCCAAGCTGGTGATGCTGGCCAATCCCTCGAACCCGGTCGGCTGCATGTTCGACACGCGGGACTTCGAGCGCCTGCTGGCCGCCGTGCCCGCGGGCACGCTGCTGGTGGTCGACGAGGCCTACTACGAATACGCGCGGCTCGCGCCCGGTTACCCCGACGTGCTCGCGCGGCTGCGCGGCGAAGCGGTGGCCTTCCCGTGGATCGTGCTGCGCACCTTCTCCAAGGCCTGGGGCCTGGCGGGCCTGCGCGTGGGCTACGGCATCGCTTCCGACGCGGCGCTGGTGCAGCTGCTCGACCGCGTGCGCACGCCCTTCAACGTGAACCTCGCGGCGCAGGCCGCGGCGCTCGCGGCCTGGGGCGACGAGGCCTGCATGGCCGCGGCCGTGGAACAGACCGTGCGGCTGCGCGAAGCGCTGGCCGCACAGTTGTGCGCGCGCGATTGGCCGGGGCTGCGCATCGCGCCCTCGGCGGCCAACTTCCTGTTCATCGACCTGGGCCGGCCGAACGGGCCGGTCAACGAGGCGCTGCTGGCGCACGGCATCATCGTCAAGCCCTGGAAGGAGCCAGGCTTCGAGCGCTTCATCCGCGTCTCGGTCGGCGCGCCGCACGAGCTCGAGCGCTTCGTCGCCGCGATGGACGAGATCATGTCGAAGATGCCATGAGGCTCTTTCGCGGCTGGGGCGTCGTCGCGGCGGCCCATGTGCTGCTGGCGCTGGTGTTCGGCGCCGCCTATTCCTTCGGCGCCTTCTTCGCCGGCATCCAGGCCAGCTTCGGCGCCGGCCGCTTCCCGGTCGCCTCGCTGTTCTCGGCCACGGCGCTGCTCTATTACATCGTCGGCGCCTTCTCGGGCGCGCTGGCCGACCGCTTCCCGCTGCGCGCGGTGGTCGGCACCGGCATCGTGCTGCTGGCGGCCGGTTTTGCGCTGGCCAGCCTGGCGCCGTCGCTGGCCGTGCTGTTCGCGCTGTTCGGCCTGTTCGTCGGCTTCGGCGTCGGGCTGGTCTACGTGCCGGCGGTGGCCGCGGTGCAGCGCTGGTTCGTGCGCCGGCGCAGCCGGGCCTCGGGGCTGGCGCTGGCCGGCACCGGGCTCGGCACCTTCGTCGGCCCGGTGACGGCCGGCGCGCTGCAGCAGCACCTGTCGTGGCAGGCCACGATGCAGCTGTTCGCGCTCGGCATCCTGCTGCTCGGCGGCGTGGCAGCCTGGGCGATCCGGGCCCGGCCGCAGGAACTCGGCCTGCTGCCCGACGGAGACCGGGTGTCCGCTGCGGCGGGCGCGCCCGTCGAGACCGGCCTGCGCTGGCGCGAGGCGGTGCGCGGCGCCTGCTTCTGGTGGTACTTCGCGGCCATCGGCTGGGGCTCGATCGGGCTGTTCGTCGCGCTGGTCCACGTGGCGCCGGCGGCGCAGGGGCTGGGCATCGGCGCGGCCGACGCCACCTTGCTGATCGGACTGATCGGCGTGGGCAACGTCGGCGGCCGGCTGGTGCTCGGCGGGCTCGGCGACCGGCTCGGCGCGCGCCGGCTGCTCTCGCTGCTCACGCTGGCGCTGGCCGCGCTGCACCTGCTGTGGTGGGCCGCCGGCGGCTTCGCTTCGCTGGCGCTGTTCGCACTGCTGTTCGGCGCGGCCAACGGCGGCTGCATCGCGCTCTATCCGGCGCTGGCGGCGCGCTGGTACGGCACGCGCGCGCTGGGCGCCATCCTCGGCACGCTCTACATCGCGGTCGGCGTGGCCGCCTCGATCGGCGCCAGCGCGGCCGGCCTGCTGTTCGACCTGCGCGGCAGCTACGACCTGGCCATCGTCGCCAGCGGCCTGCTGGCGCTGCTGTCGGTCGGCTGCCTGGCGCGCGCGGCCCGGCACGCGCCGGCCTGAAGTCCCGAAGACCGCTTTGGCGGTGCGGCGCGGGCGCGTTTTCTACAATCCGGACCCATGAAGCCGATCGTCTACACCCGTGCCCAGCAACTGCCCGAGATCCTCGGGCGCCGCATCGCCATCCTCGATGGCGCCATGGGCACCATGATCCAGCGCTTCAAGCTCACCGAGGCCCAGTACCGCGGCGAGCGCTTCAAGGACTTCGAGCGCGACGTGAAGGGCAACAACGAGCTGCTGTCGCTGACCCGGCCCGACGTCATCTCCGACATCCACGAGGGCTACCTCGCGGCCGGCGCCGACCTGATCGAGACCAACACCTTCGGCGCGACCACCATCGCGCAGGAGGACTACAAGATGGCGCACCTGGCGCGCGAGATGAACCTCGAGTCCGCGAAGCTGGCGCGCGCCGCCTGCGACAAGTACTCCACGCCCGACAAGCCGCGCTTCGTGGCCGGCGCCCTCGGCCCCACGCCCAAGACCGCGAGCATCAGCCCCGACGTCAACGATCCGGGCGCGCGCAATGTCGATTTCGAGGCCCTGCGCGCCGCCTACTACGAGCAGACCGAGGCGCTGGTCGAGGGCGGCGCCGACGTGATCCTGGTCGAGACCATCTTCGACACGCTCAACGCCAAGGCCGCGCTGTTCGCGGTCGACGAGTACTTCGAGAACAGCGGCGAGCGCCTGCCGCTGATCATCAGCGGCACCGTGACCGACGCCTCGGGCCGCATCCTCAGCGGCCAGACCGTGACCGCCTTCTGGCACAGCGTACGCCATGCGCGGCCGCTGGCCATCGGCCTGAACTGCGCGCTGGGCGCGGCGCTGATGCGCCCCTACATCCAGGAACTGGCGCGCGTGGCCGACGACACCTTCATCAGCTGCTATCCCAACGCCGGCCTGCCCAACCCGATGAGCGACACCGGCTTCGACGAGACGCCCGACGTGACCTCGCGCCTGCTGCACGAGTTCGCGGCCGAGGGGCTGGTCAACATCGTCGGCGGCTGTTGCGGCACCACGCCCGACCACATCGCGGCCATCGGGCGCGCGGTGTCGCCGGTGGCGGGGCGGCTGCTGAACAATGCGGCGGGGTTCTACAAGGAGGCCGCTTGAGCCCTTCGCGGACCGGGGCGCTCAGCCTTCGGCCGGCCAGGGGTTGAGCAGCTTCGCGCCGCTTCTCTCGAAATCGCGCAGGTTGCGCGTGACCAGCGTGAAGCCGTGCGCCAGCGCTGTGGCCGCGATCATCGAATCGCGGTAGTCGCGCGGATCGGGAACGTGCATCGGCGCGCACAGCAGCGCGGCTTCCGCCCCGAAAGGAAGAATCCGGCCGTCGAAGGCTTCGCGCAGGGCGTCGAACCACCGGCGCAGCGATCCGCCCTGCGGCGGCGAGCGGCGCTCCATCCGCAGGATGCCCGTCTCGATCTCGAGCACGGTGATCGCGCTCAGGAAGAAGTGGCGCTGCGGGATCGAGGCCGCCCATTCGCGCACGGCGGGCGACGGGTTCGGCTTGCCATGCCGGAGTTCCGACACGACGTTGGTGTCGAGCACGTACATCAGCCGAGGTCCGGCGTCTTCGGCACGATCTGCGCGCGCGGCGGATCGAAGGGCTCGTCGCCCGTGATGGGCAGGCTGTCCATGAGGGCGAGCAAGGACTCCTCGGCTTCCCCGCTTTCGCGGCGGTAGTCCTCGATGCGCTGGAGCACGTACTCGGGCACGCCGCGGTTCGTGATGTAGACCGGCCCATGGGTGGCCGCACGCTTGGCGGCGGCCACGTCGCGGGTGAAGTCCCGGCTGGAAATGCTGGTGATGGTCATGGCAGCTCCCTAGTCTGGTTTGTTTGTATGTTATGACAATCAGCGGGCGCGCGTCAATCCACCCCCATCGACTTGGCTGCCACCCGCTCGCGCGAAATCAGCGCCACGAAGCGCTGCGCCCCCAGCCCCAGCGGCCTTTCGCGCGACCACACCACGTCCACCCACAGGTTCAGGCCGTTGCTGAGGTTCTCGAGCGGGATCTCGACCAGCGCGCCCGCCGCCACGTGCGGCCGCACGAAATTGCGCGGCAGCCAGCCCCAGCCGACGCCGGCGGTGATCAGGCTCAGGGCGGCCAGCGCGTTGTCGGTGCGCCAGAGGTGGCGCGCGAACACGCTGCGCGGGTCCATGGTCGCGACGAGGTCGCGGCCGGCGACCACGATCTGGCGGGTGGCGATCAGGTGCTCCTCGCGCAGGCGGCCGCCGGGCGCGGCGGCCAGCACGGGGTGGCCCGGCGCCATCACCGCGACCATGGTGTCGCTGCCCACCTCCTGGAAACCCTCGCGCCCGTCGAGGCTGGGCCGCTCGAACACCAGCGCGAGCTGGGCCCGGCCGCTGTGCAGCAGCGCCAGCGCATCGGCCTGCGGCGCGGCCAGCACCTCGACCTGCAGCAGCGGGTACTCGTGCGCCAGCTCGGCCAGCGCGCCGCTCCAGGGCGCGGCCAGCAGCTCGGGCGCGATCGCCAGCGTGAGCCGTTCCTCCAGTCCCTGGGTCAGTGCCAGCGCCTGCGCGTCGAGCTGGCGCAGCTGCGCCGCCAGCGCGCGCGCCTGCGGCTCGAGCGAGCGCGCGGCGGCCGTGGGCCGGGGCTCGCGGCCCTTGCGGTCGAACAGCTGCAGGTCGAGCTCGGCCTCGAGGTGGGCGATGGCCATGCTGACGGCCGACGGCACGCGGCGCAGGGCGCGGGCGGCGGCCGAGAAGGAGCCGTGGTCGATCACGGCCAGGAAGACCTCGACGCTGTCGCTGGAGAAGCTCATGGCTGTTCTCGGATCGATCTATCAATAAAACTGAAATAAGTTGACTTTTTATATCAGCAGGAGACACATAAAGTCCAGGGATCGCAGTCACACAACAAGCCGAGAGAGAGTCCGTCATGCAGGGAATCCAGCGCCGCATCGTCTACATCACCCTCTACGAAGGGATCGCCATCGTGGCCGCCAGCGCGGGGCTGGCGCTGATGACGGGCGCCGGCCTCGGCCATTCGGGCGTGCTGGCCGTGGCGGCCTCGGTCATCGCGGTGATCTGGAACCTGATCTTCAACAGCCTGTTCGAGCGCTGGGAGGCGCGCCAGGCGGTGCGCGGGCGCAGCCTCAAGCGCCGCATCGCCCATGCCATCGGCTTCGAGGGCGGCCTGATCGGCCTGCTGGTGCCGATGTTCGCCTGGGGCCTGGGCATCTCGCTGTGGCAGGCGCTGGTGATGGACCTGGGGCTGGTGATCTTCTTCCTGGTCTACACCTTCGTCTTCAACTGGGCCTTCGACCGCGTCTTCGGGCTGCCGGCCTCGGCGGCGCCGGTCGCGCAGGCGGCCTGAACCCGCCGCGATAGACCCGCGCGCCGGCCGCGCCACCGGCAGCCGGTAAAATCGCCACCCCTTCCAAGGAGCGTTGCAGCGGCACCCGCCGTCAGGCTTGGAAGGCGCCTTCTCGCAGAACCTGCCCGGAAGGCCCGGTTGCAACGACGCTCACCTGACGTGTCTTCCCCTGCCCAGGTGAGCCCCATGAGCGATGTTCCCGCGCCTTCCGTTCCTCCCATGAAGCTGTCCGGCCTCGAGCCGGTGGCCATCGGCGAGGGATCCCTGTTCGTCAACATCGGCGAGCGCACCAACGTCACCGGTTCCAAGGCCTTCGCGCGCATGATCCTCAACGGCCAGTTCGAGGATGCGCTGGCCGTCGCGCGCCAGCAGGTCGAGAACGGCGCGCAGGTGATCGACATCAACATGGACGAGGCCATGCTCGACAGCAAGGCCGCGATGGTGCGCTTCCTCAACCTGATCGCCAGCGAGCCCGACATCGCGCGCGTGCCGGTGATGGTCGACAGCTCGAAGTGGGAAGTGATCGAGGCCGGCCTGCGCTGCATCCAGGGCAAGGGCATCGTCAACTCGATCTCCATGAAGGAGGGCGTGGACAAGTTCAAGCACGAGGCCCGCCTCGTGAAGCGCTACGGCGCGGCCGCCGTGGTGATGGCCTTCGACGAGAAGGGCCAGGCCGACACCTTCGCGCGCAAGATCGAGATCTGCGAGCGCGCCTACCGCATCCTGGTCGACGAGGTGGGCTTCCCGCCCGAGGACATCATCTTCGACCCGAACATCTTCGCGATCGCCACCGGCATCGAGGAGCACGACAACTACGCGGTCGACTTCATCAACGCGGTGCGCTGGATCAAGCAGAACCTGCCGGGCGCCAAGGTTTCGGGCGGGGTGTCGAACGTGAGCTTCAGCTTTCGCGGCAACGACCCGGTGCGCGAGGCGATCCACACCGTGTTCCTGTACCACGCGATCCAGGCCGGCATGGACATGGGCATCGTCAACGCCGGCATGGTCGGCGTCTACGACGACCTCGAGCCCGAGCTGCGCGAGCGCGTCGAGGACGTGGTGCTCAACCGCCGGCCCGATGCCGGCGAGCGCCTCGTCGAGGTGGCCGAGAGCGCCAAGAGCGGCGCCAAGGACGACAGCAAGAAGCTCGAGTGGCGCGGCACGCCCGAGCAGCCGGTGCACGTCAACCAGCGGCTGTCGCACGCCATGGTGCACGGCATCACCGACTTCATCGTGGAGGACACCGAGGAGGCCTACCGGCAGATCCTCGCCAAGGGCGGCCGTCCGCTGCATGTGATCGAGGGGCCGCTGATGGACGGCATGAACATCGTGGGTGACCTGTTCGGCCAGGGCAAGATGTTCCTGCCGCAGGTGGTGAAGTCGGCGCGCGTGATGAAGTCGGCCGTGGCCCACCTCATCCCCTACATCGAGGAAGAGAAGCGCCAGGACGAGGCCGCGGGCCGCGACGTGCGCACCAAGGGCAAGATCATCATCGCCACCGTGAAGGGCGATGTGCACGACATCGGCAAGAACATCGTCACCGTCGTGCTCCAGTGCAACAACTTCGAAGTGGTGAACATGGGCGTGATGGTCCCGTGCCACGAGATCCTCGCCAAGGCGAAGGTCGAGGGCGCGGATATCGTGGGCCTGTCGGGCCTGATCACGCCGAGCCTCGAGGAGATGCAGTACGTGGCCGGCGAGATGCAGAAGGACGACCACTTCCGCATCAGGAAGATCCCGCTGCTGATCGGCGGCGCCACCACCAGCCGCGTGCACACGGCCGTGAAGATCGCGCCGCACTACGAAGGCCCGGTGGTCTACGTGCCCGATGCCTCGCGCAGCGTGAGCGTGGCGCAGTCGCTGCTGAGCGACCAGGCCGCGGCCTACATCGGCGAGATCAACGCCGACTACGAGAAGGTGCGCGCGCAGCACGCCAACAAGAAGCAGGTGCCGCTGTGGCCACTGGCCAGGGCGCGCGCCAACAAGACGCCCATCGACTGGTCGAGCTACGTGCCGCCCGTGCCCAAGTTCATCGGCCGGCGCGTGTTCCGCAACTTCGACCTGACCGAGCTCGCGAAGTACATCGACTGGGGCCCGTTCTTCCAGACCTGGGACCTCGCGGGCCCGTTCCCGGCCATCCTCAAGGACGAGATCGTCGGCACAGAGGCCGTGCGCGTCTACGGCGACGGCCAGCGCATGCTCAAGCGCCTGATCGAGGGCCGCTGGCTCAGCGCGAGCGGCGTGGTCGGCTTCTGGCCGGCCAACACCGAGAACGACGACGACATCGTGCTCTACACCGACGAGTCGCGCAGCGAGGCCGCGCTCACCTGGTACGGCCTGCGCCAGCAGACCGAGAAGCAGGAGATCGAGGGCACGATGCGCCCGAGCCGCTGCCTGGCCGACTTCGTCGCGCCGCGCGAGAGCGGCCTGAAGGACTACGTGGGCATGTTCGCCGTGACCGCGGGCCTGGGCGTGGAGAAGAAGGAGAAGTACTTCGTCGACGACCTCGACGACTACTCCGCGATCATGCTCAAGGCGCTGGCCGACCGGCTGGCCGAGGCCTTCGCCGAGGCCATGCACCACCGCGTGCGCACCGACCTCTGGGGCTACGCGGCCGACGAGGCGCTGAGCAACGAGCAAATGATCGCCGAGCAGTACCGCGGCATCCGCCCCGCGCCCGGCTATCCGGCCTGCCCCGACCACAGCGTGAAGAAGCCGATGTTCGACCTCCTGAACTGCACGGACATTGGCATGAGCCTGACCGAAAGCCTCGCTATGATGCCGGCCGCCAGCGTGTCGGGGTTCTACCTCGGGCACCCCGACAGCACGTACTTCAACGTAGGCAAAATCGGCCATGACCAGCTGCAGGACCAGGCGGTGCGCCGCAAGGCGAGCGAGTCCGAACTGGAGCGGCTGCTGGCGCCCAACCTCTGACGGCGCGCGGCGGGCCCTTTCGTTCCCCCGCGCCGCCGCCATCCACGCCGCCCGCCCCGCGGGCCGGTGAACCGATCCAGGCTTCCGGGGGATTCCCATTCAGACACTGCTCTTCATCCTCGCGCACCACGCGGCGCTGGCCCTCTTCGTGGCCGGCGCCTGGGGCTTCGGTGCCACCGTGCTGGCGCGCTTCGGGGCGCCCGCGCGGCGCGACGCCTGGCTCGAGGGCGCGATCGCGACCACGCTCGGCGTCGGCCTGTTCATCGTCGCCCTCCAGGCGCTGGCGATCGCCGGCGCGCTGCGCCAGGGTGCGGTGCTCGCGCTGCTGGGCACGGGCATCGTGCTGGCGCTGCTGCGGCTGCCCGGCTGGCGCCGCGAGCTGAAGGCGCGCGGCGCGCTCGCGCCCGCGCAGCCGGCAGCCACCCTCGGCGAGAAATGCGCGTTCGCCGCGCTGCTGCTCGTGGGCCTGCCCACGCTGTTCTCGCCGCTGGCCCCGCCGGTGGCCTTCGACGAGGTGATGTACCACCTGCCCTATGCGCGCCAGGTCGCGCAAAGCGGCACGCTGGGCGTCTACGAGTGGCTGCGCTACCCCTGGTTCCCCTACAACTACGACCTGCTCTACGCCGCCGCGCTGACGGTCTACGACGACGTCTTCACCCACTTCATCCACGGCCTCGCGGGCTGGCTGTCGGTGCTGATGATCCATCGCCTCGGCCGGCTGCATGCCAACCGCTACATCGCCTGCCTGGGCGCCGGCATCTGGCTCGCGCTGGGCGACTATCCCAACTCGTACATCGACATGGGCGTGGCGCTGTTCGTGCTCGCGGCCTTCGTCGCGCTGTGGTGGTGGGACGAGGGCCACGTGCTCGAACCGGCGCCCGGCGCAGCGCGCCACGGGCGCGCGCGCTGGCTGCTGCTGGCCGCCTTCTTCCTCGGCGTGGCGGCGGGCTCCAAGTACCAGGCGCTGATCTTCCTGCCGCTGGTGGCGGTGTTCGTGGCGCGCCGCGAGCGCCGGCCGCTGCCGTGGCTCGCGGCCCTCGGGCTGTTCCTGGTGCCGTGCATCTACTGGTATGCGCGCAACTACCTGCAGACCGGCGATCCCTTCAATCCGATCGGCGCGCGTGTGTTCGGCTTCACCAACTGGAACATGGCCGACTACACGCAGCAGCTGGCCGACGTGCGCGACCACGCCAACATGCCCAACGGCCTGTTCTGGCCGCTGCTGCTGGTGCCGTTCAGCCCGCTGTGGCGCCCGGGCCCGGTGCGCGCGGCCTTCGTGTTCTGCCTCTACTCGCTCGCGATCTGGGTCGCGACCTCGCGCTATCCGCGCTACATGATGGCCTCGTTCCCGCTGCTCGCGCTGATGGCCGCCGTGGGCTGGCACACGCTGCTGGGCTGGGCCGGCACCTTCGTGCGGCGCCGGCTGCCGACGCTCGCGCGCGGGCGCACGCCGGGCGTCTTCGGCGGGCTGCTGATGGTGGTGCTCGCGGGCTTCGCGCTCGCGCATTCGGTGCGCGACGTGCGCATGATCTCGCCCACGCCCGCCTCGCGCGAGGCCTTCCTTGCCCGGCACGTGCCGGGCTACGAGGTGCTGAGCCACCTGCGCGCCAACCCCGTGGGCCGGCTCTACCAGGTCGGCCTCAACGACTCGATCTACTTCGCGCCCAACCCGGTGTGGGGCGACATCTTCGGGCCGTTCCGCTACTCGGACTACCTGTACCTGCCGGCCGACCAGCTCGCGCGCAAGCTGGCCTCGCAGCAGTTCGGCTCGATCGTGATCCAGACCGCGCTCGCGCCCTATGTGCACACCAAGCCCGACTTCGACAAGTACTTCAGCCTGATCGTCGAGAAGGATGGTGTGAAGGCCTACCGCATACTCGCGCCCACGCCATGACGACCGCCGACCGCCTCGCTTCCTGCACGGCCGCCGCCGCGCTCTCGCCGCTGCCGCCGGCGCTGCGCATCGCCGCCATCATCCCCTGCTACAACGAGGCGCTGGCCATTCCCAAGGTGGTGGCCGACTTCCGCGCCGACCTGCCCGAGGCGCAGATCCACATCTTCGACAACAACTCCACCGACGGCACGGCCGAGGTCGCGCGCGCCCATGGCGCGCAGGTGGTGCACGTGCCGCTGCGCGGCAAGGGCAACGTGGTGCGGCGCATGTTCGCCGACGTCGAGGCCGACATCTACATCATGGTCGACGGCGACGCCACCTACGACCTCTCGACGGTGCGCGAGATGATCCGCATGCTGGTCGAGCAGAAGCTCGACATGGTGGTGGGCGCGCGCGTCGACGACCAGAGCGATGCCCAGACCTACCGCCGCGGCCATCGGCTGGGCAACCAGATGCTGACCGGCGCGGTCTCGGGCCTGTTCGGCGGCAGCTTCACCGACATGCTGTCGGGCTTTCGCGTGTTCTCGCGCCGCTACGTGAAGTCCTTTCCCGCGCTGGCCAAGGGCTTCGAGATCGAGACCGAGCTCACCGTGCACGCGCTCGAGCTGCGCATGCCCTATGCCGAGGTGCCCTCGGTCTACCGCTCGCGGCCCGAGGGCTCGGTGAGCAAGCTGTCGACCTACCGCGACGGCTGGCGCATCCTCGTCACCATCTCCAAGCTGTTCGTGAGCGAGCGGCCGCTGATGTTCTTCGCGATCCTCGCGGGCCTGCTCGCGCTGGCCGCGGTGGGGCTCGCGATCCCGCTCGCGATGACCTTCTGGGAGACCGGCCTGGTGCCGCGCCTGCCCACGGCCGTGCTGGCCACCGGCCTGATGCTCAGCGCGATGCTCGCGCTGGTGTGCGGCGCGGTGCTGCACACCGTGACCATCGGCCGGCAGGAGGCCAAGCGGCTGCGCTACCTCGCCATGCCCGCGGCCGGCTCCGAGTCGTGGCAAGACGGCGCCTGCGGCTGAGGCGATGGGGCAGGCCGGGCGCCAGTTCCTGCTGTTCGCCGTGGCCGGCGTCGTGGGCTTCGGCGTCGACGTGGCGGTGCTGTACCTCGCCGCGCCGCTCCTGGGCTGGTACGGCGCGCGCGTGCTGTCCTTCCTCGCGGCGGCCACCACCACCTGGGCGATGAACCGCAGCCTCGCCTTCGGCGACCGCCATTCGGACACCGCGCTGTGGCGCGAATACCTGGGCTATCTCGCGACCATGCTCGGCGGCGCCGTCGTGAACTACGGCGCCTACGTGCTGGTGCTGCATTCGGCGAGCGGCCGCTGGGCGCCGATGCTCGGCGTGGCCGCGGGCAGCGGCGCGGGCATGGGCGTGAACTTCCTTGCCGCGCGCTACCTGATCTTCAAGGCGCGGCGCGAGCCTTGAAGATCGGCGCGCCTCAGTGCGCGCCCGACACCACCACCGGAATCTCGGTCGCCGGCGGCGTGTTGCGGCTGCGGCCGCAGCGCACGATGCCGTCGATCATCACCATGCCCACGCCCGGGATGTCGCCGAGCTGCACGCTCTCGAGCAGGCCCGGCGCGGGCGAATGCTGCGCGCGGTCCATGAACACGAAATCGGCGTCGCGGCCGACCTCGATCAGGCCGCAGTTGAGCTTGCGGATCTTCGCGGTGTTGCCGGTCGCGAAGCAGAACACCAGCTCGGCCGGGATGTTCGCGATCGACGACAGCATCGCGACCATGCGCAGGATGCCCAGCGGCTGCACGCCCGAGCCCGCGGGACCGTCGGTGCCGAGGATCACGCGGTGCGGGCACTTGAGCTCGAGCGCGGCCCTGGCGGCCGCGATCGCCACCTTCTCGTTGCCGTTGTGCACGATCTCGATCGCGCGCGAGCTCTTCTCGCAGAGCTCGCACACATGGGCCTCGGGCAGCGAGGTGTGGCCGCCGTTGATGTGGCCGATGACGTCGGCGTCGGCCTCGAGCACCACGTCCTTGTCGATCAGGCCCGAGCCCGGGATCGAGGGGCCGCCCGTGTGGATCGTGCTCTGGATGCCGTACTTGCGCGCCCAGGCCACCATCTCCTTGGCCTCGTAGCCGGCCTTCACCGTGCCCAGGCCGACCTCGCCGAGCAGGCCCACGCCGGCCTCGGCGAGTTCCTTGAAGTCGCTCTCGACCATGCCCTTCTCGATCACCGGCGCGCCGGCCAGCACTTTCACGCCGCCGGGGCGGAAGTTGTCGAAGGCGCGCTGCGCCGTGATGGCCAGGGCCTTCAGGCCCACGATGTCCTTGGGGCGGCCGGGCAGGTGCACCTCGCCGGCCGAGATCATGGTGGTTACGCCGCCGTGCATGGTGGAGTCGATCCAGCCGATCTGGCCCTGGCGCGGCGTCCAGTCGCCGAACACCGGGTGCACGTGGCTGTCGATCAGGCCGGGCGCGACGCAGGTCCGGCGCGCGTCGATGACGGTCTTCGCGCCCTCGAGGTCGCAGTCCTTCTGCTTGCCGATGGCGACGATCAGGCCGTCGTTCACCACGATGGTGTCGGCGTCGAGGATGGGCTTGTCGATGTCGCCCGAGAGCAGCAGCCCTATGTTCTGGATGACGACCTTGCCCGACTTTCCGCTGCTCGCGATTTCTGCCATTTCGTGTTGTCCTCGTCGTGGGGGGGAGTGTTGTTGTCCTGCAGATCGTCCGCGCGCACGGTGCGCAGCACGGTCTCGATCACGAAGTCTTCCCAGTGCCTGATCGCGTCCGGCGACTCCAGCGGCTCGCCGAGGAAGGCCGTGAGCGTGTGGCGGTTGGAGGTGTAGAAATAGCCGGTGGACGCGATCAGCAGGTAGATGTCGCGCGCCACGAGGTCCTTGCGGAACAGTCCCTGGGCCGCGCCGCTCGCGAGGATCTCCGAGATGATCGCCACCGCCCGCGACGAATACTCGCGCGCGCGCAGCGACTTCGAGATGTGCCGGCCCTTGTGCAGGTTCTCGGTGTTGAGCAGCGTCACGAACTCGGGGTTCTTGCGGTAGTAGCCGAGCACGAAGCGGATCACCTCGGTGAGCGCCTCGACCGGGCGCGAGGCGTCGAGCGCGATCGCGGCCTCGGCGTCGTCCATGCGCTGGTAGATGCCCTCGAGCACCGCGATGAACAGGCCTTCCTTGCTGCCGAAGTAGTAGTAGATCATCCGGTCGTACGACTTGGCGGCCTTGGAGATCTTCTCCACGCTGCCGCCGTCGTAGCCGTACTTGGCGAACACCTTGGTCGCCGACTTGAGGATGCTGTCGCGCGTAGCCTGGGCCGCGGCCTCGCGCACGCCGGTGCGGCGCTGGGGCTTGGGCTTGGTGATGGAACGGCTGTCGGCCATCGATCGCGCGGCGTCCTGCTTACTTTTCCGCGAAGGCGCGCTCGACGACGAAGTCGCCCGGCGTCGAGGTGTTGCCTTCCTTGAAACCGCGCGCCTCGAGGATGTGCTTGAGGTCGACCAGCAGGCCCGGGCTGCCGCACAGCATCACGCGGTCCTCGGCGGCGTTGATCGGCGGCAGGCCGAGGTCGTCGGTGAGCTTGTTGCTCGCGATCAGGTCGGTGATGCGGCCCTGGTTGCGGAACTCCTCGCGCGTGACCGTGGGGTAGTACAGCAGCTGCTTGGCGACCATCTCGCCGAGGAACTCGTGCTTGGGCAGGTGGTCGGTCACGAGGTCGTGGTAGGCCAGCTCGTCGACCTGGCGCACGCCGTGCACCAGGATGACCTGATCGAACTTCTCGTAGGTCTCGGGGTCGCGGATCACGCTCATGAACGGTGCCAGGCCGGTGCCGGTGCCGAACAGGTAGAGGCGCTTGCCGGGCAGCGTGTAGTCGATCAGCAGCGTGCCGGTGGGCTTGCGGCCCACGATGATGGTGTCGCCCACCTGGATGTGCTGCAGCCGCGAGGTCAGCGGGCCGTCTTCCACCTTGATGCTCAGGAACTCGAGGTGCTCCTCGTAGTTCGGGCTCACGATGCTGTAGGCGCGCAGCAGCGGCTTGTCGTTGACGCGCAGGCCGATCATCGTGAAGTGGCCGTTGGAGAAACGCAGCGCCGGGTCGCGCGTGGTGGTGAAGGTGAACAGGCGGTCGGTCCAGTGGTGGACGCTCAGGACCTTCTCTTCGCTGAATGCACTCATACGGAACTCAATAGTGGTGAATGACGGGGGTTGGCTGAGCCGGGATGCACGCCCTTGGGGCGCCAGCTGCCGGCCGGCTCCGAACCCTCCATTGTCGTTGGTCGGAAAAACCCCGATGAACATCGCGAGAAAACACCATTGCAAGCATCGGGCCCGTTTGCTACATTGACCTTCAATGTAGTGAATGCAACATGAAAGTGTAGGGGATGCTACACAAACGAAAGCCCCGGCACAAGCGGACATGCGGCACGTTTGTTGCAAACCCCGCCACCACGATTTGCAGCCAACAAGAGGTCGCCCCCCGATGACGGAACACACGAAGACAGACGGACTGCCGGGCATGGACGTGCCGGTGGTCGCCGAGGCCGGCCCCGGCGGTTTCGGCAAGGCGCCGCTGCGCAACGAGCGCATGAGCGCGGCCAAGGTCGAATGCAATGCCTGCCCGGTGCTGTGCCAGATCTCCGACGGCCGCACCGGCGCCTGCGACCGCTATGCCAACCGCGAGGGCGTGCTGGTGCGCGTCGATCCGGTGGTGCTGCTGCGCCGCCAGCTCGCGAGCGATGCGCCCGCGCTGGTGGCTTTCGACCGCCCCGGGGCGGCTGCGGACGGCAGCGCGGCCGAGACGGCGCCGGCCGAATGGAATGGCGACCTGCTGCATGCCGACGAGGTCTTCGTCACCGGCGTCGGTTCCTCCACCACCTACCCCGACTACAAGCCCGCGCCCTTCATCGTCGCCTCGAAGGCGCAGGGCGTGGACATGGTCACCGTGGTCACCGAGGGCATCTTCAGCTACTGCAGCTTCAAGGTGAAGATAGACACCGACCGCTTCCTCGGCGCCGAGCAGGCCAACGTGCGCTACCGCGGCGAGGTGGTGGGCCACGTCACCACGGCCGAGTACGGCTCGCAGATGCTGTCGCTGGGCGGCGTGCACCACCTCACGGGCGGCAGCAAGAAGGAAGGCCGCATGACGGCCGAGCTGATGCAGCTGCTGGGCAACAAGAAGGCCATCGAATGCACCATCGACGGCGGCGCCAGCCTGGTGATCCAGGCCGGCAAGGCGCCGATCGTCAACGGCGTGGAAGAGCAGCGCATGCGCGTGGGCTGCGGCTCGGCCGCGGTCGGCATCTTCGCGCGCCAGTTCGCCGGCGTGGCCGACGAGGTGGTGGTGGTCGACGACCACATCACCGGCGTGCTGACCGAGCACCAGGCCGGCCGCTGCCTCGACATGCCGCCCTCGGGCATCCAGATGCTGGGCCGCAAGTCGACGCCGGGGCGCTACTTCCAGGTCGCCAATCCGGGCAACGGCTGGGGCGGCACCGACATCGCCGATCCGCTGTCGATCATCGAGGGCTGGGAAGAGGGCGTGGCCAAGCCCGGCCTGCGCCTGCTCATGACCTCGACCACCGGCGAGCATGCGCAGTGGTACGTGCTCGACGATGCGTTGCAGCCCGTCGAGCAGCCGATGCCGCCCGAGGTCAAGCGCATCGTCGAGCGCATCGGCGAGAACTGCGAACCCTCGCTGTGCACCGTGCTGTTCCTCGGCGGTGCCGGCGGCAGCCTGCGCGCGGGCGTGACCGAGAACCCGGTGCTGCTCACGCGCGCCATCAAGCGCGCGCTGGTCAACGTCACCTGCGGCGGCGCGCCGGCCTATGTGTGGCCGGGCGGCGGCATCACGGTGATGGCCGACGTCATGCGCATGCCCGACAACAGCTTCGGCACCGTGCCCACGCCCGCGATCGTCGCGCCAATCGAGTTCAGCATGCGGCGCACCGACTACGAGGCGCTCGGCGGCCACATGGAGCATGTCTTCCCGCTCGAGCAGGCGCTCGCGCGCGGTGCCTGGCAGGAAGACGGTGCGCCGCTCGCGCGCCAATGGCTCGTCATTGATGAAGCCAATCCCTGGCCCCTCGGTCACGCCCCCATGCTGGGATAACCATGTCCGCCCAACGCACGGCGCTCGACGAGCACCGCTGGCACTTCAACCACGGCCCGATCGACATCGTGGCCGAGGCGCACGGCGACCGCTACGCGGTGGCGGCCGCGCACGATGCGGCCTGGGCGCGCTTCGCGCACGTGCTCGACGAACTGGTGCACGAACTGCCGCTGCTGCGCCTGCCGGTCACCGACAAGATGCGCCCGCGCGGCGTGGTGGCGCGCCGCATGTGGGATGCCTGCGCGGCGTTCGCGCCGACCTTCATCACGCCGATGGCCGCGGTCGCGGGCGCGGTGGCGCAGGAGCTGATCGCCTTCTACCAGCGCCCCGGCATCGAGCGCGCCTGGATCAACAACGGCGGCGACATCGCGGTGCATCTGGCGCCGGGCCAGACGGCGCGCGTGGGCGTCTACGCGGACCTCGCGCGCTTCGACTGGCGCGATGCCAACGGCCTCGTCGACACCGACGGCCAGTTCGAACTGCGCGCCGACCAGCCGGTGCGCGGCGTCGCCACCAGCGGCTGGCGCGGGCGCAGCTTCTCGCTCGGCATCGCCGACAGCGTGACGGTGCTGGCGGCCACCGCGGCGCAGGCCGACGCGGCCGCCACCGTGATCGCCAACGCGGTCGACGTCGACAACGAGGCGATCCGCCGCGTGCCCGCGAGCGAGCGCAAGGACAACAGCGACCTCGGCGACACGCTCGTCACCGTCGACGTGCCGCCACTGCCCCCCGCGCAGGTGCGCAGCGCACTCGATGCGGGCGCGGTGTGCGCCCGCGTCCTGCAAAAAGGCGGGCTCGCATGGGCCGCTCTGCTCGTTTGCCAGGGGCAGTGGCGGCTGGTCGAGCCCTTATGCTCGAAGCTAGGCTTCCGCGCAGTTGGTTCAGTAATTGCTTAACGAAAAGCAAGGTTCTTTTTCATGATCGATATCCGCCGAGTCTTCACCCAGGTCGAGCACATCCACCACGAGTTCGGGCCGCGTGCCCAGACGCCGCTGGTGCGTGGAGCCATCGCCGCCGTGCTGACCAATCCCTTCGCGGGCCGCTACGAGCCCGACATCCTGCCGATGATGGGCCTGCTCGATCCGGTGGGCCTCGAGATGGCGCACAAGCTGCACGCCGCGATGGACGTGCCGCTCGAGCAACTCGCCACCTACGGCAAGGGCGCCATCGTCGGCGCCGCGGGCGAGCTCGAGCATGGCGCGCTGTGGCACGTGCCCGGCGGCTACGCGATGCGCGAGCTGCTCGGCTGGAAGGGCGACCGCGTCGCCTATGCCAAGGGCACCGTCGACGAGAAGAAGACCGGCCAGCCCGGCAATGCGCTGTCGATCGTGCCGTCGACCAAGAAGGTCGGCGCGCCCGGCACCACGCTCGACGTGCCGCTGACCAACATCAACGCCAGCTACGTGCGCGGCCAGTTCGACGCGATCGAAGTGCGCGTGCCCGGCGCGCCCGCGGCCGACGAGATCGTGTTCATCCTCGCGATGAGCACCGGCTACCGCGTGCATGCGCGGGTCGGCGGCCTGCTTGCCGAGAACATCGCCAAGTGGGACGGCCTGCGCTGAGCCCGTGTACGAAGAGACAAGAAGAGAAGCCAAAGGAAATCCAGACATGACCGCCAACATCCGCAAGCTCGTCGTCCAGGTCGACGAAACCCGCAAGGAAATGGGCCGCGACATCGCTCCGCCCACGCGCCGCGCCGTCGCCATCGCCGTGATCGCCAACCCCTATGCAGGCCGCTACAGCGAGAACCTCGACGAGCTGATCGCGATCGGCGAGGAACTCGGCGCGCTGCTGGGCCAGAAGGCCGTGAAGGCGCTGGGCATCGAGCCCGGCCAGGCGCAGAGCTACGGCAAGGCCGCGATCGTCGGCGAAGGCGGCGAGCTCGAGCATGCGGCCGCGATCCTGCATCCCAAGCTCGGCGCGCCGCTGCGCGTGGCGGTCGAGAAGGGCGCGGCGCTCGTGCCCTCGGCCAAGAAGCTCGGCACCCTCGGCACCGCCATCGACGTGCCGCTGGGCCACAAGGACGCGGCCTTCGTGCGCAGCCATTTCGACGCCATCGAGGCCCGCGTCTCCGACGCCCCGCGCGCCGGCGAGATCGTGGTGGCCGTGGCGGTCACCGACAGTGGCCGCCCACTGCCGCGCATCGGCGGCCTGCAGGCCGGCGAGATCAAGGGCGAAGACGGCCTGCGCTGAGGCGACACTCCACCTTTCCACCGATTTCCTCCGTTCCTTTCCCGTTTTTCTCGAACCCCACCAGGAGCTTCCCGATGATCCCCTTGCGCCATGTTTTCAGCGCGGCTTCCGTCCTGACCCTGACCTGCGCCCTCGTTCCCGCGCACGCCCAGGGCGTGATCAAGATCGGCGAGATCAACAGCTACAAGGCGCAGCCGGCCTTCCTCGAGCCCTACAAGAAGGGCATGGAACTCGCGGTCGACGAGATCAACGCCAAGGGCGGGGTCAACGGCCGGAAGATCGAACTGATCAGCCGCGACGACAACGCGAACCCCGGCGACGCCGTGCGCGTGGCCGAGGAGCTGATCTCGCGCGAGAAGGTCGACGTGCTCGCGGGCGCCTTCCTCTCGAACACCGGCCTGGCGCTGACCGACTTCGCGAAGCAGAAGAAGTTCTTCTACCTGGCCGCCGAGCCGCTGACCGACAAGATCGTCTGGAGCAACGGCAACCGCTACACCTACCGCCTGCGTCCCTCGACCTACATGCAGGTTGCGATGCTGGTGCCCGAGGCCGCCAAGCTCAAGAAGAAGCGCTGGGCCATCGTCTACCCCAACTACGAGTACGGCCAGTCCTCGGTCGCGACCTTCAAGACCCTGCTGAAGGCCGCGCAGCCCGACGTGGAGTTCGTCGCCGAGCAGGCACCGCCGCTGGGCAAGGTCGATTCGGGCAGCGTGGTGCAGGCGCTCGCCGATGCCAAGCCCGACGCGATCTTCAACGTGCTGTTCGGCGCCGACCTCTCGAAGTTCGTGCGCGAGGGCAACACCCGCGGCCTGTTCAAGGACCGTGAAGTGGTCAGCGTGCTGACCGGCGAACCCGAGTACCTCGACCCGCTGAAGGACGAGGCGCCCAACGGCTGGATCGTGACCGGCTATCCGTGGAGCGGCATCAAGACGCCCGAGCACAAGGCCTTCCTCGATGCCTACCAGGCCAAGTTCAAGGACTACCCGCGCCTGGGCTCGGTGGTCGGCTACAGCGCCATCCACTCGATCGCGGCGGGCATCCAGAAGGCCGGCGGCACCGACACCGAGAAGCTGGTCGCGGCCTTCAAGGGCCTGCAGCTCGACAGCCCCTTCGGCAAGATCAGCTACCGCGCGCAGGACAACCAGTCGACCATGGGCGCCTACGTGGGCAAGACCAAGAACGACGGCGGCAAGGGCGTGATGGTGGACTACGTCTACCTCGACGGCGCCAAGTTCCAGCCGAGCGACGACGAAGTCAAGAAGATGCGCCCCGCCGACTGATGCCGCTTCGCGCGGACCGCGGGCATCGCCCGAACGGTCCGCGCGTGCGCGGCATGGGCAGCAGGTGGCACCACCACCGCGTCAGCCATGCGCCTCGGGCGCCTGGCGGGGGCGGGAGTTTCCAGTTCCTCGGGATCCTTGAATGAGCTTTTCAGGCTTCGTTGTTCAGTTGCTCAACGGGTTGGCCGGCGCCTCGTCGCTGTTCTTCGTGGCGGCCGGCCTCTCGTTGATCTTCGGCGTGACGCGCATCGTCAATTTCGCCCATGGATCCTTCTTCATGGTCGGCATCTACCTCGCGTACACGCTGGTCGACAAGCTCGGCGCGAGCCTGGGCTTCTGGCCCGCGCTGCTGATCGCGGCGGTCGCGGTCGGCGTGCTCGGCGCGCTGATCGAGGTGCTGCTGCTGCGCCGCATCTACAAGGCGCCCGAGCTGTTCCAGCTGCTCGCCACCTTCGCGCTGGTGCTGGTCATCAAGGACGCGGTGCTGTGGCTCTGGGGCCCCGACGAGCTGCTGGGCCCGCGCGCGCCCGGGCTCAAGGGCTCGGTCGAGATCCTCGGGCGCCAGTTCCCCTCGTATGACCTGTTCCTGATCGTGGTCGGCCCGGTGGTGCTGGGCCTGGTCTGGCTGCTGCTCACGCGCACGCGCTTCGGCACGCTGGTGCGCGCCGCCACGCAGGACCGCGAGATGGTCAGCGCGCTGGGCGTCAACCAGGCCTGGCTGTTCACCGCGGTGTTCGCGCTCGGCGCGCTGCTCGCGGGCCTGGGCGGCGCGCTGCAGCTGCCGCGCGAGCCCGCCACGCTCGAGATGGACCTCAACACCATCGGCGCCGCCTTCGTGGTGGTGGTGGTCGGCGGCATGGGCTCGCTGCCCGGCGCCTACGTGGCCGCGCTCTTGATCGCCGAGATCAAGGCCGTGTGCATCTGGCTCGGCGTGGTACAGATCTTCGGCATCGACGTGTCCTTCTCCAAGCTCACGCTGATGGTCGACTTCCTCGTGATGGCGGCCGTGCTGGTGTGGCGCCCGTGGGGCCTGTTCGGCCGCGCGCAGGCACCGAGCCGCTACGTCGGCATGCAGGAGGAACCGCTGCGCCGCGCCGGCAACCTCTACCTGGCCGGCGCCGCGGTGCTCGCGCTGGTGCTCGCCGCGCTGCCGGTGCTCACGGCCGGTTCGCCCTACACCCTGGTGCTGATGATCGACCTGCTGATCGCGGCCCTGTTCGCCGCCAGCCTGCACTTCATCATGGGCCCGGCCGGCATGCACTCGTTCGGCCATGCGGCCTACTTCGGCCTCGGGGCCTACGGCGCCGCGCTGCTCGCGCGTTCGCTGGGCCTGCCGATGGAGCTCACGCTGGTGGTCGCGCCGCTGGTGGCCGCGCTCGGCGCCTTCGTCTACGGCTGGTTCGCGGTGCGGCTGTCGGGCGTGTACCTCGCGATGCTCACCTTGGCCTTCGCGCAGATCACCTGGGCCATCACCTACCAGTGGGACAGCTTCACGGGCGGCAGCAACGGCCTCACGGGCGTCTGGCCCTCGGCCTGGCTGTCGGACAAGCGCGCCTACTACTGGCTCACGCTGGTGCTGGTGTCGGCCGGCGTCTGGTGGCTGCGCCGCGTGCTGTATTCGCCCTTCGGCTACACGCTGCGCGCGGGCCGCGACTCGGTGCTGCGCGCCGACGCCATCGGCATCGACGTCAAGCGCATGCAGTGGGCCGCCTTCGTCATCGCGGGCGCGGTGGCGGGCCTGGCCGGCGCGCTGTTCGCGTTCTCCAAGGGCAGCATCTCGCCCGAGACGCTGTCGGTCGGCAAGTCGGTCGACGGCCTCGTGATGGTGCTGCTCGGCGGCATCCAGACGCTCGCGGGCCCGGTGGTCGGCGCCGTCACCTTCACCTGGCTGCACGACACCGTGGCGCGCAACACCGACTACTGGCGCGCGATGCTCGGCGCCATCATCCTGATCCTGGTGCTGCTGTTCCCGCAGGGCATCGCCGGATCGATCAAGCAGCTCGTGGAGCGCCTGCGCGCGCCCAAGGAAGAGAAGGCCGCCGATGCCAAGCTCGAGGAGGTGAAGGCATGAGCCTGCTCAAGGTCAACAACCTCGGCAAGTCCTTCGGCGGCGTGAAGGCCGTCGATGGCATCAGCTTCGAGCTGCCCCCGGGCGAATTGCTCGCGCTGATCGGCCCCAACGGCGCCGGCAAGTCCACAACCTTCAACATGGTCAACGGCCAGCTCAAGGCCGACCAGGGTTCGATCACGCTCGACGGCCAGGAACTCGTGGGCCGCAAGCCGCGCGAGATCTGGCGCATGGGCGTGGGCCGCACCTTCCAGATCGCCGAGACCTTCGCCTCGCTCACCGTGGTCGAGAACGTGCAGATGGCGCTGCTCTCGCACGACCGCAAGCTGTTCTCGATGTGGCGCCGCGCCGCCGAGCACCAGCGCGACGAGGCGCTGGCGCTGCTCGACCAGGTCGGCATGAAGTCGCAGGCCGACCGGCCCTGCAGCGTGCTGGCCTACGGCGACGTCAAGCGCGTCGAGCTCGCGATCGCGATGGCCAACAGTCCCAAGCTGCTGCTGATGGACGAGCCCACCGCCGGCATGGCGCCGAAGGAACGCAACTCGCTGATGGCGCTGACCAAGCAGCTGGTCATCGACCGCGGCATGGCCGTGCTGTTCACCGAGCACAGCATGGACGTGGTGTTCGCCTATGCCGACCGCATGATCGTGCTGGCGCGCGGCCGCCTCATCGCGCAGGGCAAGCCGCTCGAGATCCGCGACCACCCCAAGGTGCAGGAGGTGTACTTCGGCAGCGGCAAGACCTTCGAGAAAGCAGCGGCATGAACACGACGAACGCCTCCGAACCCCTGCTCCAGGCCAAGGCCCTGTGCGCCTGGTACGGCGCGGCCCAGATCCTCTACGACGTCGACCTCGAGGTGCGGCGCGGCGAGGTGGTCGCGCTCATGGGCCGCAACGGCGCCGGCAAGTCGACCACGCTCAAGGCGCTGATCGGCATGCTCGGCAAGCGCCGCGGCGCGGTGCGCTTCCTGGGCCACGACATCTCGAAGAGCGAGCCGCACCACGCGGCACGCCTGGGCCTGGGCTTCGTGCCCGAGGACCGGCGCGTGTTCACCGACCTCACGGTGATGGAGAACCTCGAGGTCGGCAAGCAGGCCGCGCGCCGCTGGGCCGACGGCAGCGAGGCGCCGCTGTGGACGCCCGAGCGGCTGTTCAAGCTGTTCCCCAACCTCGGCGAGATGCCCCACCGTCCCGGCGGGCGCATGAGCGGCGGCGAGCAGCAGATGCTGACCGTGGCGCGCACGCTGATGGGCAACCCCTACCTGGTGCTGCTCGACGAACCGTCCGAAGGCGTGGCGCCGGTGATCGTCGAGCAGATGGCGAACATGATCCTCGAGCTCAAGGCGCAGGGCGTGAGCATCCTGCTGTCGGAGCAGAACATGCACTTCGCGGAGCTGGTCTCCGACCGCGCCTACGTGCTCGAGAAGGGCCAGATCCGCTACCACGCCACCATGGCCGAGCTCGCGGCCAACGAGGAAGTGCGGCGCGCGTACCTGAGCGTCTAGTTGTCAGTTGTATGAGTCGGATGCGTCTTCGGGCGCATTCCTTGCAGGGTTTCGTTTCCATCAACGCAAGCACGGAGCACAGACCATGAACGACACGCACCGCAGACGCTTCCTCCAATCCACGGCCGCCCTCGGCCTGCTCGGCGCCTCGGGCGCGCTTTTCGCCGCCGGCGCGAAGATCAAGCCCGGCGACAAGGCCGTGCTGATCGTGGTCGACGTGCAGAACTGCTTCGTCGACGGCGGCACGCTGCCGGTCAAGGGCGGCGCCGACGTGGTGCCGGTCATCAACCAGCTGGCGGCCTCGTTCCAGAACATCGTAGTCACGCAGGACTGGCACACCCAGGGCCATGCCTCGTTCGCGAGCGCGCATGCGGGCCAGAAGCCCTTCAGCAGCATCAAGCTGAACTACGGCAACCAGGTGCTGTGGCCCGACCACTGCGTGCAGGGCACCGACGACGCGGCGCTGCACAAGGACCTCAAGCTGCCGACCGCGCAGCTGATCATCCGCAAGGGCTTCCATGCCGACGTCGACAGCTACTCGGCCTTCGAGGAGGCCGACCGCAAGACCTCGACCGGCCTCGCCGGCTACCTCAAGGCGCGCGGCATCAAGACCGTGTTCGTGACCGGGCTGGCGACCGACTTCTGCGTCGCCTGGACCGCGCTTGATGCACGCAAGGCCGGCTTCGATGCCTACGTGATCGAGGACGCCACGCGCGCCATCGACCTCAACGGCTCGCTGGCCGCGGCCTGGAAGCAGATGAGCGCCAAGGGCGTGAAGCGCATCCAGTCGGCCGACATCCAGGGCGCCTGAGAAGCCCGGCGATGCGCGGCCCCCGCCGCGCATCGACACACCACAACTGCGAGACAAGACGACCCCATGACGATTTCCCTCTCCAGGCGTTCCCTGGTGGCCGGCGGCGCGGCCCTCGCGCTCGGCCCCGGCCTGCTGGCCGCCGCGCGCGCCGACAACGGCGTGAGCGACGGCGCCATCCGCATCGGCCAGTCGGCCGTCTTCAGCGGCCCGGCCAAGGACTTCGGCATCGACTACCGCGCGGGCATCAAGCTGCACTTCGACCGCGTCAACAAGGGCGGCGGCATCAACGGGCGCCGGCTCGAGCTGGTGAGCTACGACGACGTCTACGAGCCCGCGAAGACCGCGCTCAACACCGCGAAGCTGATCGACGAGGACAAGGTGTTCGCGCTCACGGGCTACGTCGCCACCGGCAACCTCGCGGCCGCGATGCCGCTGGCCGAGAAGGCGGGCGTGCCGATGTTCGCGCCGCTGGTGGGCACCACCTCGTTCCGCACGAAGACCAACCGGCTGCTGTTCCACGTGCGCGCGGGCTACGACCTCGAGCTGCGCAAGATCATCAGCCACCTGTCGACCATCGGCATCCAGTCGATCGCGGTGGTGCACCAGGACAGCGCCTTCGGCAAGTCGAACCTCGCCACCTGCGAGGAACTCGCGGCCGACTACAAGGTGAAGGTGGTCAAGACCTTCCCGCTGGCGATCGCCGCCGAGGACGCGAAGCCGGTGGTCGCGGGCCTCGCCGAGGCCAGGCCCGGCGCGGTCGTGATGATCATGGCCGGGCGCCAGGTCGAGGTCTTCATGCGCGACTACCGCGCGAGCGCGGGCGGCGCGCCGCTGTACACGCTGTCGGTCGGCATCACCGACGCGGCCGGCTCGGCGCAGCGGCTCGAGGGAAAGCTCGCGGGCCTGGTCACGGCCAGCATCGTGCCGCCGCCGCAGGCCGTGCGCGTGCCCATCGTGGCCGACTACCAGCGCGACCGCGCCGAGTTCGGCGAGAAGATCGACAGCTACACCGCGCTCGAGGGCTACATCGTCGCGCGCGTGATGGCCGAGGGCCTGCGCCGCGGCGGCAAGGCGCTCACGCGCGAGAGCTTCGTCGCGGGCCTCGAGAGCATCGGCAGCACGCGCTTCGGCGACTTCCCGATCGAGTACGGGCCGAAGAACCACAACGGCTCGAACTTCGTGGACCTGGAGATGTACACCCGTGACGGCCAGCTGCGGCGCTGAGGACCGCGCCGAGCCGCTGCAACTGAGGGTCAACGGCCGCTCGCAGGCGCTCGCGGTGCCGCGCGAGGCCTCGCTGCTGCAGGTGCTGCGCAACGACCTCGGGCTCAACGGACCCAAGTACGGCTGCGGCCTCGGCCAGTGCGGCGCCTGCACGGTGCATGTCGACGGCATGGCCGCGCGCGCCTGCGTGATTCCCGCGCACGGCGTGGCGGGCCGCGCCATCACCACGCTCGAGGGCCTGGGCACGCGCGGCGACTGGCACCCGGTGCAGGCCGCCTTCGAGGAGGCGCAGGCCGCGCAGTGCGGTTACTGCCTCAACGGCATGGTGATGCAGGTGGCGGCATTGCTGGCGCGCGAGCCGGATGCCAGCGAGGCGCGCATCCGCAGCGAGCTCTCGGGCAACCTGTGCCGCTGCGGCACGCACATCGAGATCCTCGACGCGGCGCAGCGCGCGGCGCGCCGGCTGCGGACGACGCAGCCATGACACGGCGCGCCGACCTGCCGCGCACGCGCGCGGAGTTCCTCGCCGCCGAAGGCGTGCTGCTGGTGGTGCGCGAGACCCCGCCGGCACCGCCGCCGGCCAAGGGCCAGCCGGCCTTCATCGCGGGCAATCCCGCCGAGGGCGACGAGGTGCTGCTCGCGGTGTGGGACGACGGCAGCGCCTCGGCGCTCAACGGCCACGTCGACCTCGGCACCGGCATCCAGACCGCGCTGGGCCAGATCGTGGCCGAGGAGCTCGAGCTCGGCATGCCCTGCGTGCGCGTGATGCTCGGCGACACCGCGCGCGCGCCCAACCAGGGCGCGACCATCGCGAGCGCCTCGATCCAGATCCATGCGCAGCCGCTGCGCCTCGCGGCCGCGCAGGCGCACGCCTGGCTCATCGCGCGCGCGGCCGAGCGCCTGGGCGTGGCGCCCGAGGCATTGCAGGCGCGCAACGGCGTCGTGCGCGTGGCCGAGGCGCCCGACCGGCACCTGAGCTATGCCGCGCTCGTGGCGGCCCAGCGCACCGTGCTCAAGCTCGATGCCAAGGCGCAGCCCAAGGACCCGGCCGACTACCGCGTGGTCGGCACGCGGCAGGCGCGCGTCGACATCCCGGCCAAGCTCGCGGGCGAACTGGTTTTCGTGCACGACATGCGCGTGCCCGGCATGCTGCACGGGCGCGTGGTGCGCCCGCCCTACGCGGGCGCCGACCATGGCGACTTCATCGGCAACACGCTGGAGTCGGTCGACGAATCGTCGATCGCCCACATCCCCGGCATCCGCGCGGTGGTGGTGATCCGCGACTTCGTCGGCATCGTGGCCGAGCGCGAGGAGCATGCCGAGCAGGCGCTGCGCGAACTGCGCGTGCGCTGGAAGCCCTGGCCCGGCATGCCCGGCCTCGACGACCTCGCGCAGGCGCTGCGCGACAACCCCTCGACGCAGCGCCTGCTGGTCGACGAGGGCGACGTCGACGGCGCGATCGCGCGCGCCGCGCATCCGATGCCGCGCACCTATGTCTGGCCCTACCAGATGCATGCCTCGATCGGGCCCTCGTGCGCGCTGGCCGAATGGCAGCCCGAGGACGGCAGTGGCATGCAACTGCGCTGCTGGGCCGGCACGCAGAACCCGCACGTGCTGCGCGCCGATCTCGCGAAGCTGCTCGGCGTGCAGGACCTGCAGGTCGACGTGGTGCGCATGGAGGCCGCGGGCTGCTATGGCCGCAACGGCGCCGACGACGTGGCGGCCGATGCCGCGCTGCTCGCGCGCGCCGTGGGCGCGCCGGTGCGCGTGCAGCTCACGCGCGAGCAGGAGCATGCATGGGAGCCCAAGGGCGCCGCGCAACTGATGGAGATCGATGGCGGCCTCGCGGCCGACGGCAGCGTCGCGGCCTACGACTTCCAGACCTCCTATCCGTCGAACGGCGCGCCCACGCTCGCGCTGCTGCTCACGCGCACCCTCGAGCCGGTGGCGCAGGCCTACGAGATGGGCGACCGCACCGCGCGCCCGCCCTACGGCTACGACAACCTGCGCGTGAAGGTCAACGACATGGCGCCGATCGTGCGCGCCTCGTGGCTGCGCGGCGTATCGGCGCTGCCGAGCTCGTTCGCGCACGAGTCGTACATCGACGAGCTCGCGACCGCGGCGGGCGTCGACCCGGTGCAGTTCCGGCTGCGCCACCTCGACGATCCGCGCGCGGTCGAGCTGGTGCAGGCCACCGCGCAGAAGGCCGGCTGGCGGCTGCGCACCGGCCCGCAGGAGAACGCCGAGGGCGGGCTCGGCCCCGGCGGCGACATCCTGTTCGGCCAGGGCTTCGCCTATGCGCGCTACGTGCACAGCAAGTGGCCGGGCTTCGGCGCCGCCTGGGCCGCCTGGGTGGCCGACGTCGAGGTCAACCGCCGGACCGGCGAGGTGCATGTGCGCCGCGTGGTGGTGGGGCACGACGCGGGCCTGCTGGTCAATCCCGCGGGCGTCGAGCACCAGGTGCACGGCAACGTGATCCAGACCACGAGCCGCGCGCTCAAGGAGCAGGTGCAGTTCGCGCCGCAGTCCGGTCCTGCCGAGGGGGGCGAACGCCTGCCCGGCGTGCTGCCCTCGGGCGTGGTCGCGAGCCGCGAGTGGGGCAGTTACCCGATCATCAACTTCCGCGAAGTGCCGGTGATCGAGGTGATGCACATGCCGCGTCCCGGCGAGCCGTCGCTGGGCGCGGGCGAGTCTTCGTCGGTGCCGGGCACGGCGGCGATCGCGAACGCGATCTTCGATGCGACGGGCGTGCGCTTCAGGGCGCCGCCGTTCACGCCGGAGACGGTGCTGGCGGAGTTGAATCGCGGGCTGCTGCCTCCTCCGCCGGGGGAGGGCGGCGGCAAGCCGCAGGCCGATGGCGATGCCGGCGTGCCCCCATCCCGGCCTTCCCCCAGAGGGGGAAGGAGCAATGCCATCTGGCCACGGCGCAAGGGCCTGTGGGCCACGGGCGCCGCGCTCGTGGTCGGCGGCATCGGCGTCGTCGCGGGCCTGCTCGGCTGGCGCTCGGCGATCGCGCCGGTGTCGCTCACCGCGCCGGTCTACAGCGAGGCCACCATCGAGCGCGGCCGCGTGCTCGCGGCGCTCGGCGACTGCGCGGTCTGCCACACCGCGCCGGGCGGCGCGCCCAACGCCGGCGGCCGCGCGATGGACACGCCCTTCGGCACGCTCTACACCACCAACCTCACGCCCGATGCCGAGACCGGCCTCGGCCGCTGGTCCTTCAGCGCCTTCCAGCGCGCGATGCGCGAGGGCGTGTCGCGCGACGGCCATCACCTCTATCCGGCCTTCCCCTACACCGCCTTCGCGAAGACCAGCGACGACGACCTGCAGGCGCTCTACGCCTACTTCATGGCGATGCCCGCGGTGCGCGCCGAAACGCCGAAGTCCGAACTCAAGTTCCCGTTCAGCCTGCGGCCGCTGATGGCCGGATGGAACGCGCTCTTCCACGATCCCGCGCCGCTCGCGCCCGTGGCCACGCAGAGCGCCGAGTGGAACCGCGGCGCCTACCTCGTCAACGGCCTCGGCCATTGCGGCGCCTGCCACACGCCGCGCAATGCGCTCGGCGCGGAGCAGGGCGGCAGCGCCTTCCTGTCGGGCGCGATGGTCGACGGCTGGGAGGCGCCGTCGCTCACGGCGCGCTCGAAGTCCGCCATGCCCTGGGACGCCGATTCGCTCTACCGCTACCTGCGCGACGGCCACTCGCCGCGCCACGGCATCGCGGGCGGCCCGATGGCCGAGGTGGTGCGCGAACTCGGCGCCGTGCCCGATGCCGATGTCCGCGCGATGGCGACCTACCTCGCCTCGTTCAATCCCGAGCCCCTGCCCGAGGCCGCCGCGCAGGCCGAGGCGCGGCGCATCGTCGACACCGCGGCGCGCACGCAGGGCCAGCTGCTCGGCCCCGCGCAGCGCATGTTCGACAGCGCCTGCGCCGCCTGCCATCACGACGGCGACGGTCCGACGCTGCTGGGCGTGAACACGCCGCTCGCGCTCAACGGCAACCTCGCGAGCGCGAAGCCCGACAACCTGCTGCGCACCATCCTCGATGGCGTGCGCCATCCCGCGACGCGCGACATCGGCTTCATGCCCGCCTTCCGCGACGCGCTCGACGACCGCCAGATCGCCGAGCTCGCGGGCTACATGCGCGCACGCTTCGCGCCGCAGGAGCCCGCCTGGCCCGACCTGCAGGCCGAGGTCGCGCGCGTGCGCGCGGCGCCAGGGCACTGACAGCCGAATACCGGCAGCCGAACGCAGAAGGAAGACCCAAGGAACGCAGAAGTCGCAGAAGAAGAAAGCCAATTTTTCTGGCTGTTCTTCCGCGACTTCTGCGCAACCTTCGCGACCTCTGCGTTCGGCTGTCCGCATTTCGCAAGCGCCCGCACGGCGCTACGATGCCCGCGCACTTCCACCAACAGAGACATCCACCTCCATGCCACTCGATCTCCAGACCGCCACCAGCCTCCCGCAAGACGCCGACCAGGCCACCCTCGTGGGCCGTCTCTGGCAACCGGGCGTGGGCCCCGTGCTCGTGGCCGTGCAGGGCGATGGCCTGCACGATCTCTCGCGGCTCGCGCCCACGATGAGCGACCTGCTCGAGCTGCAGGAGCCGCCCGCCGATGCCGTGCGGCGCGTGATGCGCGGCGGCCAGGCGCCGCGCCTAGCGGCGCTGGCCGAGGTGCTCGCCAACAGCGACGCCACGGCGCGCAACGAGGACCGGCCCTGGCTGCTCGCGCCCTGCGACCTGCAGGCCGTCAAGGCCAGCGGCGTGACCTTCGTCGCGAGCCTGCTCGAACGCGTGATCGAGGAACAGGCGCGCGGCGATGCATCGAAGGCCGAGGCCACGCGCGCGGCGCTCGGCGGCGTGCTCGGCGACAACCTCGCCGACATCGTGCCGGGCTCGCCCGAGGCGATGAAGGCCAAGGAGGTGCTGATCGCGCAGGGCGCGTGGTCGCAGTACCTCGAGGTCGGCATCGGGCCCGACGCGGAGATCTTCACCAAGGCGCCCGTGCTCTCGTCGGTGGGCACGGGCGCCGACATCGGCATCCATGCGGCCTCGGTGTGGAACAACCCCGAGCCCGAGGTCGTGCTCGCGGTCAACAGCCGCGGCGAGACGCTGGGCGCCGCGCTCGGCAACGACGTCAACCTGCGCGACTTCGAAGGCCGCAGCGCGCTGCTGCTCGGCAAGGCCAAGGACAACAACGCCTCGTGCGCCATCGGCCCGTTCATCCGCCTGTTCGATGCGCACTTCGGCATCGCGCAGGTGCGTCGCATCACGGTCGCGCTCGAGGTGCGCGGTCCCGAGGGTTTCGTGCTCGAGGGCTCGAGCTCGCTCGCGAAGATCAGCCGCGATCCGCTGGACCTCGTGGCGCAGGCCATCGGCATCCATCACGACTATCCCGATGGCCTGATGCTGTTCCTCGGCACGATGTTCGCGCCCACGCAGGACCGCCACGGCCCGGGCCAGGGCTTCACGCATTCGGTCGGCGACATGGTGCGCATCGCGGCGCCCGAACTCGGCGCGCTGGTCAACCGCGTCGCGCATGCCGACAAGGCCCCGCGCTGGACCTTCGGCATCGGCGCATTGATGCGCAACCTGGCCGCGCGCGGCCTCTTGCATTGAATCCTGTCATGGTGCGGTCATGCACCGTTAAGCCGTACTGTGTAACGATCTTGGAAGATGTACTTCTTTGTGATTCATAGACGGCACGATGACCTCAGATGTAGTTGACCGCCTCCTCGCTTCCACTCAAGATAACTAATGATTTGTTAATGTTTTGATTGGTTGAACGAGGGAGATCGGGTGTCGCAGGCAGAGATCGAGCTTTTGCAAAAGCCCGTCGAGGGCCCGCTTCCGTGCGGTGAGGATCTGGAATACGACGCCGATTTCATGGCGTTGCAGCAGGCAACGCTCGGCAAGCGCGAGCAGCAGTTCGGCAACACCATCATTCCGGCCGAGCCGCCCGACTGGACCAAGGTCGAGCGCATCGCCAAGCAGCTGTGCGAGCGCACGCGCGACCTGCGCGTGCTGGTGCCGCTCACGCTCGCGTGGACCGAGAGCCGCGGCCTGCCGGGTTATGTCGAAGGGCTGCAGCTGGTCGACGTGGTGCTGCAGACCTTCTGGGACGACGTGCATCCGCGCGTGGTCGACGGTGGCGACGAGGACCCGCTGCCGCGCATGAACGCACTGGCCGCGCTGGCCGAGAGCGAAGGCATCGGGCGCAGCGTGCGCGATGCGCGCCTGCTCGACGACGGCGGCGTGACGATGACCTTGCGGCAGGTCGAGGCCCTGCTCGATTCGAGCAAGGCCGACCAGATCGACTATCCGGGCGGTGTGGGCCGCCTGCGCGAGGCCGCGCGCCGTGCGCACGACCACGACGCCCCGCCGATCGTCGCGCTGCGCTCGGCGCTCGCGCTGCTGCAGCGCATCCGCGAGACCTGCGAGCGCGCGCTGGGCCAGAGCTGGGCGCCCGACTTCTCGCGTCTCGAGCGCTCGATGCGCACGGTGGCGCAGTTGCTGCCCGAGAAGGCATTGCAGAGCGCGCTCGAGGCGCCACAGACCGCGCACCAGAGCCCGTCGGCGAGCGATGCGGTGGCGCCGGCCGCGTCGCCCGTCGCGGCCGCGACCGTTGCAAGTGGCGGTCCCGGCCTACGCGCAATCGGTATCAACGATATTGAAATAACGAGCCGCGAAGATGTGCAGGTGTTGTTGGAAAAGGCTTGCCGGTATCTGGAGCGCGCGGAGCCCAGCCATCCCGCGCCCCTGCTGATACGCAGGGCGCAGAAGCTGCTGGCGCTCAACTTCTTCCAGATCATCGAGGAGCTCATGCCCGAGGGACTGCAGAAGCTGGAGAGCCTGGCGGGCCGGCCACCGGGGACCGACGCATCGCAGTAGGCGCCGGCGGCCGGCGCATGCGGTCCGCACGCATTCGATCGAAGAATCAAGAGGAAGCTTTATGGCAGACAACCGTGTCAGGAACAGTGGTCAGAAGTTCATCGCGCGCAACCGCGCGCCGCGCGTGCAGATCGAGTACGACGTCGAGATCTACGGCAGCGAACGCAAGATCCAGCTGCCCTTCGTGATGGGCGTGATCGCCGACCTCGCGGGCAAGCAGGTCGACCCGATGCCCGACCTCGCCGAGCGCGAGTTCATGGCGGTGGACATCGACAACTTCGACGACCGCATGAAGTCGATCAAGCCGCGCGTGGCCTTCCAGGTGCCCAACACGCTGACCGGCGACGGCCAGCTCAACGTCGACATCACCTTCGACAGCATGGACGACTTCTCGCCCGCGCGCATCGCGCGCCAGGTCGACGCGCTGCAGCAGCTGCTCGACGCGCGCACCGAGCTGTCGAACCTGCTGTCCTACATGGACGGCAAGAACGGCGCCGAGCAGCTCATCGCACAGGCGCTGCAGAACCCGGCGCTGCTGAAGTCGCTGGCCACCAGCCCGAACCCCGCGGTGGCCAGTGCCATCGACGCGGCCGCGGAGAAGCCGGCGGGCACGCCGGGCAGTGCCGAGTAAGCGCGAGCCGATCACGTCGACAGGATCATCACCATGAGTACCGTGCAAAAACAATCCGCGCGCGCGCAGCAGACCGTCGAGGCGCTCGAGCCGAACGAGTTCTCCGATCTGCTCCAGCGCGAGTTCAAGCCCAAGACCGACCAGGCGCGCGAGGCGGTGCAGAACGCCGTCAAGACGCTGGCGGTGCAGGCGCTCGAGAGCTCCGTCACCATCTCCAACGATGCCTATCGCACGGTGCAGGCCATCATCACGGAGATCGACCGCAAGCTCTCCGAGCAGATCAACCAGATCCTGCACCACGAGGACTTCCAGCAGCTCGAGGGTGCCTGGCGCGGCCTGCACTACCTCGTGAACAACACCGAGACCGACGAGCAGCTCAAGATCCGCGTGATGTGCGCCTCCAAGCGCGAAGTCGCGCGCTCGCTCAAGCGCCACAAGGGCATCGGCTGGGACCAGAGCCCGCTGTTCAAGAAGATCTACGAGGCCGAGTACGGCCAGTTCGGCGGCGAGCCCTTCGGCGCGCTGATCGGCGACTTCCATTTCGACCACAGCCCGCCCGACGTCGAGATGCTCGGCGAGATGGCCAAGATCGCCGCGGCCGCGCACTGCCCCTTCATCGCGGGCGCCTCGCCGACCGTGATGCAGATGGAATCGTGGCAGGAGCTGTCGAACCCGCGCGACCTGACGAAGATCTTCCACAACACCGAGCACACCGCGTGGCGCTCGCTGCGCGAGTCGGAGGATGCGCGCTACATCGGCCTGGCGATGCCGCGCTTCCTCGCGCGCCTGCCCTACGGCGCGCGCACCAACCCGGTCGACGAGTTCGAGTTCGAGGAGGAGACCGACTCGGCCGCGCACAACCGCTACACCTGGGCCAACTCGGCCTACGCGATGGGCGTGAACATCAACCGCTCGTTCAAGCAGTACGGCTGGTGCACCTCGATCCGCGGCGTGGAATCGGGCGGCGCGGTCGAGAACCTGCCCACGCACACCTTCCCGACCGACGACGGCGGCGTGGACATGAAGTGCCCGACCGAGATCGCGATCAGCGACCGGCGCGAGGCCGAGCTTGCGAAGAACGGCTTCATGCCGCTGGTGCACCGCAAGAACTCCGACTTCGCGGCCTTCATCGGCGCCCAGTCGCTGCAGCAGCCGGCCGAGTACTACGACGCCGACGCCACGGCCAACGCGAACCTGGCGGCACGCCTGCCCTACCTGTTCGCCTGCTGCCGCTTCGCGCACTACCTCAAGTGCATCGTCCGCGACAAGATCGGTTCGTTCCGCGAGCGCGAGGACATGGAGCGCTGGCTCAACGACTGGATCATGAACTACGTCGACGGCAGCCCCGGAACCTCGTCGCAGGACACCAAGGCGATGAAGCCGCTCGCGGCGGCCGAAGTCCAGGTGGAACCCATCGAGGACAACCCCGGCTACTACGCCGCCAAGTTTTTTCTCCGGCCGCACTACCAGCTCGAAGGGCTCACGGTGTCTTTGCGGCTGGTTTCGAAGCTGCCGTCCAACAAGAAGGACAGCAGCTAATTCAACAGTGCCTCGATGGGGCACGCACAACTCCGGGGGTTAATGATGGCAGTAGACATGTTCATGCGCGTCGAAGGCGCGAACGGCGAATCCAAGGACTCGAACCACAAGGACTGGACGGATATCAAGTCGTTCGCATGGGGTGCGACGCAGCCTGGCAACATGGTGAGCGGCGGTGGCGGTGGCGTGGGCAAGGCCAGCTTCAACGACCTGCAGGTGCTCGCGCGCATCGACAAGGCGGCACCGTCCGTCATGAAGAACTGCGCCAGCGGCAAGCACCTGAGCAAGGTCGAGGTCTCGGTCTGCAAGGCCGGTGGCGGTCAGATCGAATACACGCGCGTGACGCTCGAGGAAGTGCTGGTCACCTCGGTGCAGTACACGGCCGAGCAGGGCAGCGACGCGGTGTTCGTGCAGTACGCGTTCCAGGCCGCCAAGGTCAAGCAGCAGTACTGGGAACAGACCGACAAGGGCGGCAAGGGCGCCGAAACCCAGCTCGGCTGGAACATCAAGGAAAACAAGGAAGCCTGATCTTCCACGGGCCCGGCCGGGCGCGCGGGCGGCGCCTCGGTGCCGCGCGCGAGCCGGTCTCCGGCTGACGGTCCTGGGCCGCCAGCCGAAGGCCGAGCGGCGAAGGCGGTGCATGTCGCCGCCATCCCGCGGCACAGGCCACGGTCCCGCGCAGCGGGTGCCGGCAGGCCACGAGCGATATCCAACCACCGACCATGGCGGCGGCCCCGGCTTCATCAGGGCCGGGACCGCGCATTGGCGAAACGACAGAGGAAGCTGCTTCATGGGCGATGCGTTTGCAGGACTGGGCGAGCGCTCGGTGGCCGAGCACACCGAGGGGATACAGCGGCAGATCCGCGCCGATCCCCAGAACGCCAGCCTGCGCCTCGCGCTGTGCCACTTCCTCGCGCTGCGCGGCGAGTGGCAGCGCGCCGAGGACCAGCTCAAGGCGGCCGTCAAGTTCGACCCCTCGTTCACGCCCGCGAGCGCCACCTGCTCGATGGCGCTGGCCGGCGAGCGCCAGCGCAGCGCCTTCTGGGCCGGCGACGCGGCGCGCGCGCCCGCGGTGCTCGGCGAGGGCGCGGACTGGGTCGATGCGCTGATCGCGGCCGCCGCGCTGCCGGCCGACCGGGCCGACGAGGCCACGCGGCTGCGCGAGTCGGCGCGCGATGCCACGCCCGCGCTGCGCGGCCTGCTGCAGGCCGTGGACCGTTCGGGCGATGCGACGGGCGAGCTCGTCGATGGCGAGGCGCTCGAGCGCATCGACATCGACTGGCTCTGCGACGGCGACGCGCGCCTCGGTGCCGCGCTCGAGGTCATCACGCCCGCGGGCTATGGCTGGCTGCCGCTGTCCTCGGTGCGCCGCCTCAAGTTCCAGCGGCCGCAGCACCTGGTCGACCTGCTGTGGTCGCCGGTGCAGGTCGAGCTGGCCGATGGCCGCGCCCTGGCCGTGCTGGTGCCGGTGCGCTACGCGGGCGAGCTCGCCACGCTCGAGGACGGCCTCGCGCTCGCGCGCCGCACCGACTGGCTGCCGCTGCCCGGCGAGGCCGCGTTCGCGGGCGCGGGCCAGCGCACCTTGATCAGCGACGCGGGCGACCACGCGCTGCTCGAGCTGCGCACCATCGAGTTCGCGGCCGGGGAGGCCGCCTGATGGCCACGGCCGGCGCCTCCGCCTGGTCGGGCCTCGATGCCGAGGGCGAGCAGGAGAGCGTCGCGCGCGACCGGCTGCAGCCGGTGCTGCTCGACCGCCTCACCGACAAGCAGCCGAGCAACCGCCAGGAGCGCGCGGGCGCCTTCCTGATGAGCGGCAAGCTGCTGCGCGACTCGGTGCTGCGCGACCTGCAGTGGCTCCTGAACACCACCAACTTCGGCACCGCGCATTCGATCCAGAACATGCCGCGCGCGCGCCGCTCGGTCGTCAACTACGGCGTGCGCGGCTGGGCCGGCGGACGCATGTCGGAGGTCGACTTCGCCGACGTCGAGGCCGCGATCCGCACCGCCATCATCGACTTCGAGCCGCGCATCATGAAGGACAGCATCGACGTGCGCTGCGTGACCGACGCCACCGAGCTCGAGCACCACAACCTGCTGGCGCTCGAGATCCGCGGCACCCTGTGGTCGGTGCCTTATCCGATCGAATTCATCCTGCGCTCCGAATTGGACCTGGAAAGCGGCCACATGATGCTGCGCCCCACCGGAGGCCTCTGATGGACGCGCGGCTGCTCGACTACTACAACCGCGAACTCACCTACATGCACGAGCTCGGTGCCGAGTTCGCGCAGCGCTATCCGAAGATCGCGGGCCGCCTGGGCATGCGCGGCATCGAGGTCAGCGACCCTTATGTCGAGCGGCTGCTCGAGGGCTTCAGCTTCCTCACGGCGCGCATCCAGCTCAAGATGGACGCCGAGTTCCCGCGCTTCTCGCAGCGGCTGCTCGAGGTGGTCTATCCGAACTTCCTCGCGCCGCTGCCCGCCATGGGCGTGGTGCAGATCGACGGCAACCTCAACGAGGGTTCGCTGAAGGCCGGCTACGAGCTGCCGCGCCACACGATCCTGCGCGGGCGCATGATCAAGGGCGAGCAGACGGCCTGCGAGTTCCGCACCGGCCACGCGGTCACGCTGTGGCCGATCCGCATCGCCGAGGCCAGCCTGGGGCCGGTGCCGGCCGAGATCCTGCATGCGCTGCCGATCGTCGCGCGGCAGGCCAGGAGCGCGATCACGATCAAGCTCGAGGCCGTGGGCGGCGCGCGCTTCGCCGAGATGCCGCTGGAGCGGCTCGAGTTCTTCCTCTCGGGCGCCGAGCTGCATGCGCTGCGCGTGCTCGAGCTCGCGGTGCACCACTCGATCGGCACCGTCTGCCGCAGCGGCCCCGGCACCGCGGGGCAGGGCGCGCGCATCGTGCCGCTGGGCGAGGAGGCGATCCGCCACGAGGGCTTCGAGCCCGACCAGTCGCTCTTGCCCTACGACGCGCGCTCGTTCCAGGGCTACCGGCTGCTGCACGAGTACTTCGCCTTCCCCGACCGCTACCTGTTCTTCAGCGTCAACAAGCTGCGGGCCGCGGCCGCGGCGATGAGCGGCAACACGATGGAGATCGTGATCCTGCTCGACCGCGCCGACGGCGACCTCGAGCGGCTGGTCGACGCGCGCCAGTTCTCGCTGTTCTGCACGCCGATCGTGAACCTGGTGCCGCGCCGCAGCGACCGCATCCCGGTGGGGCCGGGCCAGCATGAGCACCATGCGGTGATCGACCGCACGCGGCCGCGCGACTTCGAGATCTTCACCGTCGAGCGCGTGGTCGGCCACATGAGCAACGGCTCCGAGGAGCGCGAGTTCCGGCCCTTCCTCGGCTCCTTCGCCTCCGACGACGGCGACTTCGGCGCCTACTTCTCGGTGCGGCGCGAACCGCGGCTGGTGTCGGACCGCGCGCGCGCGCAGGGCACGCGCACCAGCTACACCGGCAGCGAGGTCTACGTCTCGCTGGTGGACCAGCACGACGCGCCCTTTCCGCACAGCCTGCGCCACATCACGCTCGATGCGCTGTGCACCAACCGCGACCTGCCGCTCTTGCTGCCCACGGGCCTGGAGTCGGACTTCACGCTGCGCGTGTCGGCGCCGGTGCGCGCGATCCGCATCCTGCGCGGTCCCTCGCGGCCCTATCCGGCGCTGGCCGAGGGCGCGCTGACCTGGCGCCTCATCAGCCACCTGGGCCTCAACTACCTGAGCCTCACCGACGTCGATGCCGAGCAGGGCGCGGCCGCGCTGCGCGAGATGCTCGACCTCTACGGCAACCTCGCCGATCCCTCGGTGCGCCGCCAGATCCAGGGCGTGCGCTCGATGAAGCTGGCGCCGGTGTTCCGCCGCCTGCCCGAGCCGGGCCCGATCGTCTTCGGCCGCGGCGTGGAGATCGCGCTGAAGCTCGACGAGACCGCGTTCTCGGGCGCGAGCCCGTACCTGTTCGGCGCCGTGCTCGAGCAGTTCTTCAGCCGCCACGTGTCGCTCAACGCCTTCACCGAGTTCGCGCTGTCCAGCCTGCAGCGCGGCGAGATCGCGCGCTGGCTGCCGCGCATCGGACGCCGGCCCGCCGTATGAACAGCACCACCGAGCTCCGCGAGGACACGGGCGCCGCGCAGCAGGCGCCGGCGGGCGACGCGGCGGACCGGGCGGTGGAGCACGAGACACGGGCCGAGGCGGCGCCGCCCGTGCGCGGCCTGCCGCAGGTCGACCCGGCGCTGTGGGCCGGCCTGCTCGAGCAGCCCTTCGAGCACGACCTCTTCATGCTGCTGCGCCGGCTCGACGCGCACGGCGACCATCCGCTGCTGGGCCGCGCGCCGCGCCCGCTCGACGAGCCGCTGCGCCTCGGCCAGGAGCCCTCGATGGCCTTCGCGCCCTCGAACGTCTCGGGCGTGGACGACAGCCACGACGGCCCGCCGCAGATCTCGATCTACGGCTTCGGCCTGTTCGGCCCCAACGGCCCGCTGCCGCTGCACCTGACCGAGTACGCGCGCGAGCGCAAGCGGCACCACAACGACCACACGCTCAGCGCCTTCGCCGACCTGTTCCACCACCGGCTGATCCTGCTGTTCTACCGCGCCTGGGCCGATGCCCAGTCGGTCAACAGCCTCGACCGGCCCGACGGCCACCGCTTCGTCGAGTACGTCGCGAGCCTCATGAACATGGGGCAGCCCGGCCTCAAGGAACGCGACCGCATCGCCGACCATGCGCGCACCCACATGGCGGGCCACCTGGTGCGCCAGACGCGCAACCCCGAGGGCCTGATCCAGATCCTGCGCCTGTACTTCGACCTGCCGGTGCGCGTCGAGGAGTTCGTGAGCGACTGGGTGACCATCGACGAGCCGCAGGTCAGCCGCATCGGCCTGTTCGGGCGCAACCACCGGCTCGGCGCCGGTGCCACCATCGGCCTCGCCGTGCGCGACGCGCAGAGCAAGTTCCGCCTCGAGCTCGGGCCGCTGACGCTCGAGCAGTACCGCGCCTTCCTGCCCGGCAGCCAGCGGCTGCAGCAGGTGGTCGACTGGGTGCGCCAGTACGTCGGCATCGAATTCGCGTGGGAGCTGCGGCTCGTGCTGCGCAAGGAAGAGGCCGGAGGCATGCAGCTCAACGGCGGCCAGCGCCTGGGCTGGGGCAGCTGGCTCGGCACCCGCCTGTCCGACACCGACGCCGGCGACCTGGTGTTCGCGCCCGAGGCCCTGCATTCGCGTTCCGCAGCCACCGCTTCCCACACTTCCGCATCCTTCACCCAGGCCTCATGACCGACATCCGCCGCGTCTCGCTGTTCTCCAAGCTCAACCCGATGCTCTACAAGGCATTGGAGACCGCCACCGCCTTCGCCAAGCTGCGCGGCAATGCCTACGTCGAACTCGTGCACTGGCTGCACCAGATCCTGCAGCTGCAGGACAGCGACCTGCTGCGCATCGTCAAGCGCGCCGGCCTCAACCTCGACGCGGTCGAGCAGGACCTGGTGCGCGCGCTCGACCGGCTGCCGCACGGCGCGACCTCGATCAGCGACATCTCCGAGCACGTCGACAGCGCGGTCGAGCGCGCCTGGGTCTATGCCAGCCTGCGTTTCGAGGCCACCTCGATCCGCGGCGCCTACCTGCTCGCGGGCATCGTCAAGACGCCGGGGCTGCGCCAGGTGCTCTCGGGCATCTCGCGCGAGTTCGACAAGCTGGTGCCCGACGTGCTGATCGCGCAACTGCCGGCCTGGACCGAAGGCTCGCCCGAGGACGACTACGACATCGCGCCCGAACCGGCGGCCGGCGCCGCGGCCGCCCAGGCCGGCGCCGCGCCGCAGGCCGCGGGCGGCTCGGCGCTGGCCAAGTACGCGAGCGATCTCACGGCCAAGGCGCGCGCGGGCGAGCTCGATCCGGTCTACGGCCGCGACGACGAGATCCGCCAGATCGTCGACATCCTGATGCGGCGGCGCCAGAACAATCCGCTGCTCACGGGCGAGGCCGGCGTCGGCAAGACCGCGGTGGTCGAGGGGCTGGCGCAGCGCCTGGCCGCGGGCGACGTGCCGCCCTCGCTGCGCGAGGTCTCGCTGTGGGTGCTCGATCCCACGCTGCTGCAGGCCGGCGCGGGCGTGAAGGGCGAGTTCGAGCAGCGGCTGCGGCAGGTGATCGACGAGGTCGAGAAGAGCCCCAAGCCCATCGTGCTGTTCGTCGACGAGGTCCACACGCTGGTGGGCGCGGGCGGCACCGCCGGCACCGGCGACGCCGCCAACCTGCTGAAGCCCGCGCTCGCGCGCGGCCGGCTGCGCACCATCGGCGCCACCACCTGGTCGGAGTACAAGAAGTACATCGAGAAGGACCCGGCGCTCACGCGGCGCTTCCAGACCATCCAGGTGCAGGAGCCAACCGAGGACAAGGCCGTGATCATGCTGCGCGGCATCTCGGCCGAGCTCGAGAAGCACCACGGCGTGCTGATCCTCGATGCCGCGCTCGAGGCCGCCGTGAGCCTGTCGCACCGCTACATCCCCGCGCGCCAGCTGCCCGACAAGGCCGTGAGCCTGCTCGACACCGCCTGCGCGCGCGTGGCGCTGAGCCAGCATGCGCTGCCGGCCGCGCTCGAGGACCTGCAGCGGCGCATCGAGGTGCTGGGCATCGAGTCGGGCATCGCGCAGCGCGAGGCCGCGATCGGCGTGGGCGAAGCGCAGCGCGTGCAGGACATCGCGGCGCAGATCGATGCCGCCCAGGCCGAACTCGCGACGCTCGAGCAAAGGCGCAGCGAGGAGAGCGAACTGGTCGAGCGCATCGTGGCGCTGCGCCGGCGGCTCTCGCCGGCGGCGGTGCCGGTGCAGGCCGAAGAGGTCGCCGAGGATGGCGAGGAAGAAGACAACACGGAGGCCGCACCGGCGCCCCCCGAGGCCGAACCCGAGGCCTCGCCCGAGCAGATGCGCGCCGAGCTCGACGCGGCGCAGCGCAAGCTGTCGCAACTGCAGGGCGAATCGCCGCTGATCCTGGCCGCGGTCGACGAGCAGGCCGTGGCCACGGTGGTGGCCGACTGGACCGGCATCCCGATCGGGCGCATGGTGCGCGACGATGCGCAGTCGGTGCTGCGGCTCGGCGAGATCCTGTCGCAGCGCGTGGTCGCGCAGACCGATGCGCTCGACACCATCGCGCGGCGCATCCGCACCGCGCGCGCGCGGCTGGACAACCCCAACAAGCCGGTCGGCGTGTTCCTGCTGTGTGGCCCCTCGGGCGTGGGCAAGACCGAGACCGCGCTCGCGCTGTCGGAGGCGCTGTACGGCGGCGAGCAGAACCTCGTCACCATCAACATGAGCGAGTTCCAGGAGTCGCACACCGTCTCCACGCTCAAGGGCGCGCCGCCCGGCTACGTGGGCTACGGCGAGGGCGGCGTACTGACCGAGGCGGTGCGCCGCCGGCCCTACAGCGTGGTGCTGCTCGACGAGATCGAGAAGGCCCACCCCGACGTGCACGAGATCTTCTTCCAGGTCTTCGACAAGGGCTGGATGGAGGACGGCGAGGGCCGCCACATCGACTTCCGCAACACCGTGATCATCATGACCTCGAACGTCGGCACCGACCTGGTCATGCAGCTGTGCGAGGACCCGGTGCTGCGGCCCGACCCCGAGCCGCTGGCGCAGGCACTGCGCGAGCCGCTGCTCAAGGTGTTCGCGCCCGCGCTGCTGGGGCGGCTGGTGGTGGTGCCCTACTACCCGCTGCATGCCGACGCGCTGCACCGCATCATCCGGCTGCAGCTCGACCGCGTGGCCGCGCGCCTGCAGGCCAACCACGGCATTACCTTGGGTTACACCGACAGCGCCGTGGAGCTTGTGGCGCGCCGGTGTACGGCCATAGAGTCGGGTGGACGGATGATCGATGCGATCCTCACGCACACCATCCTGCCGCGATTGAGCGAGGAAGTCATCGGCGCCACGGTCAGCGGGCGCAAGCTCGCGGGCGTCGAGCTCTCGGCGCAGGGCGACGACTTCCACTACGCGTTTACCGAAACCAGCTAAGCGAAGGGAGTCGCCATGGCCCGCGTTGTCACCGCCCACACACCGCTCGGTGAAGACCAGTTGCTGTTCCGCTCGATGCACGGTAGCGAGGGCCTGTCGCAGCTGTTCGAGTTCGAGGTCGACCTGCTGAGCCCGAACACCTCGGTCGACATGAAGGCCATGCTCGGCAAGCCGCTCACGCTCGAGATCAGGACGCTCACCGGCACACCGCGCTACCTCAACGGCCAGATCACGCGCTTCACGCTGGTCGGGCGCGACGCATCCTCGTCGCGCTACATGGTGTATCGCGCCTCGGTGCGCCCGTGGCTGTGGTATCTCACGCGCACCAGCGACTGCAAGATCTTCCAGAACAAGTCGGTGGTCGAGATCCTCGAGGAGGTGCTCGGCGAGTACGGCTTCGCGCTCGAGAAGAAGCTCACGGCCTCGTACCGGCAGTGGGACTACTGCGTGCAGTACCAGGAGACCGACTTCGCGTTCGTGAGCCGGCTCATGGAGCACGAGGGCATCTACTACTTCTTCAAGCACGAGAAGAACCAGCACACGCTGGTGCTGGCCGACGACATGAGCGCGCACGAGACGCTGCCCGAGTACCCGAGGATCAGCTATGTCTCGACCGACCGCGTGGGCGACCTGGGCCGCGAGGCCATCGACCAGTGGGAGGTGACCGAGGAGATCCGGCCCGGCACCTACGTGGTCGACGACTTCGACTTCAAGAAGCCCAAGGCCGACCTGCTCAACACGCGCAGCCAGCCGCGCGGCAACGACCACGGCCAGTACGAGATGTACGAATGGCTCGGCGGCTACAGCGATGCCGGCCAGGGCGAGCACTACGCGCGCATCCGGCTCGAGGAGGCGCAGGCCCAGGCCGAGCTCGACATCGGCCACGCCACCGTGCGCGGCATGGCGCCCGGCTACCGCTTCACGATGCAGAACGCACCGCGCGACGAGGACAACCGCGAGTACCTGATCGTCTCGGTGATCTACAGCCTGCGCGAGGGCGGTTATGCCTCGGGCAGCAACGAGGGCGACTACGGCTTCCAGTTCGGCGTGCAGCCGACCTCGTTCCCCTACCGCGCGCCGCGCGTGACGCGCATCCCGACCACCAACGGGCCGCAGACCGCCACCGTGGTGGGGCCGGCCGGCGAGGACATCTGGATCGACAAGTACGGCCGCGTGAAGGTGCAGTTCCGCTGGGACCGCTACGGCCAGCGCAACGAGGACAGCTCGTGCTGGGTGCGCGTGTCGAGCGCCTGGGCCGGCTCGAACTTCGGCGCGGTCAACCATCCGCGCATCGGCCAGGAGGTGGTGGTCGACTTCATCGCCGGCTGCCCCGATCGGCCACTGATCATCGGCCGCGTCTACAACGCCGACCAGATGCCGCCGCTGGAGCTGCCGGCCAAGGCCACGGTCAGCGGCTTCATCAGCCGCACCATCAAGGGCGACGGCGAGCTGGCCAACCACTTCGTGATCGACGACGACCCGAGCAACGAGTCGATCAAGATCCATGCGCAGAAGGACTTCGTCATCGAGGTCGAGAACGACGAGACGCACACGGTGGAGGGCAACCGCACCACCCACGTCCACAAGAACGACGAGCTGACGGTGGACCAGGCGCGCACCACCACGGTCAACGAAGGCCTCGACCACGCGATCTACAACTCGGGCTCCAAGCTCGAGGTGACGAAGAAGACCGAGCACTTCTTCAACAACAGCATCGAGATCACGACCAAGGAAGGCGCCAAGGAGACGGTCGAGACCGGGCGCTCCGAGGTGCACGTGATGGCCGGCCTGCGGCAGGAGACCTTCGACCAGGCGCTGCACGTGGACGTGAAGGAGGGCATGACCGAGCACGTCAAGACCGGCGACTCCAGGCTGGAGACCTGGAGCGGCAAGCGCTTCGAGAGCTACAAGACCGGGTGGGAGCGCGACGTCCTGAGCGGCGGCGGCAAGGACACGATCAAGGACGGCCTCACGGAGACGATCGCGACCGGCGACCACACGTCCACCGTCTCGGCCGGCGACTACAAGGGCTGGGCCAAGAACGTGTCGATCGAGGCCGAGACGGACTTCAACGTCAAGGCCAAGAAGATCCTGCTGCACTCGACCGAGAAGCACACCAACAAGTACGACGGCAGCATCGAGACCGTGGCCGGCGGCAGCGCCACCACCAAGGCCACGAGCTACATCCGCTCGCAGGCGCCGCTGCTGTTCTCGATCGCCTTCGTGAACTCCTTCACCTACGCCTCGCTGTCGGAGACCTTCAACCTGGCGGCCACCAACATCGGCGGCGCGAGCTTCGACATCAAGGCCTACCGCTGGTCGAACCGCGCGCTGAACCAGAAGACCGAAACCAAGATCTCGATCGGCCCGATCTACGTGGACATCAAGATCCTGGTGCTGATCATGTGATGGCAGCGACCGCCGTGCCTCGCCGCCGTTCGATCCGGATCCTGGGCGCCGTGCTGGTGGCCGCGGGCGTGCTGCCGATGCTGATGCCGCTGGAGACCTTCTCGATGTGGCTGGCGCTGCCGTGCATCGCCGCGATCTTCGCGGGCTCGGCGCTGCTGTGCGGTGCCTGGGAGCTGCTCGAGATCCGCCGGCGCGAGGCGCGCAGCCGCGGCTTCGACGCGCAGGCGCAAGGCGTGATCGTCGGCAGCGAGATCGGCGATGCCTACAGCGACACCAGCCCGCTGATGAACCTCACCGTGCGCTTCGCCGACCGCGGCGGCATCGAGCGCCAGGTCGGCGTGCAGCAGGTGGTGATGCTCAACGAGCTGCCGCTCTACGCGGTGGGACGCCCGGTGCTCGTGCGCTTCGCCTCCGCCTCGCCCGCCACCGACCTGGTGATCTCGCCGCTCGCCGGGCCGGCCGGCTTTTCCTTCTGATCCCGCGCCGGCATCGCGCGCTGCCTTCCCTTCCGAAGCCGACCCTTGAAGATCGTCAAGCCCTTTCGCCTCAGCCTGCTCACCCGCCCCTACCGCTGGCGCTCGGCCAATCACCTGGGCATCGCCGTGCTGGCCTGCGCCAGCCTGGAGGCCGAGCCGCGGCTGCAGCCCGAACAGGAGCTCTGGCAGATGGCGGGCGAGGTGCTCGACCCCGGCAGCGTGCTCGACATGAGCATGCCCAAGGGCGAGGCCGAGGTGCTGGCCAGCGGCTTCGCCTACACCGCGCACCAGGAGGACAAGACGCGTTGCGCGGCGCGGCTGCGCGTGGGCACGGTCGATCGCTCGCTGGCCGTGTTCGGAGACCGCTTCTGGCTCGGCGGGCGCATCACCGAGCCGGCCGCTTTCGACCGGATGCCGCTCGACTGGCGCCATGCCTTCGGCGGCCCCGACGTGCCCGAGAACCCGCTGGGCCTGGGCACGGTCGACGAACTCGTCAACGGCGTGCAGACCTGCCGGCTGCCCAACGTCGAGGTGGTGGGGCAACAGATCCAGCGCCGCGGGCAGCGGCCGCGGCCGGCCTCGTTCTCGGGCTTGCTGCCCGATGCGCCGCAGCGCATGGCGCTGATCGGCACGCGCTACGACGACGCCTGGCTGCAGAACGGCTTCCCCGGTTTCGCCGACGACCTCGACTGGCGCTTCTTCAATGCCGCCGGTCCCGAGCAGCGCTTCGGCCAGCCGGCGCTGCCCGCGAGCGCGCCCTACGAGATCTGGAACATGCACCCGCACATCCCGGTGCTGCGCGGCCACCTGCCGCCGTGGCAGGCCGTGTGCCACCTCAACTTCGACAAGGAGGTCGGCGAGCTGCGCCGGGTCGAACTCGGACTCAGCACCGCCTGGTTCTTTCCTGACCGCGAGCGCGTGGTGCTGGTGTGGCACGGCTCGACGCCGATCCGCGAGGACGACGCGGCCGACGTGAAGCACATCATGCCGTCGCTCGAGCTGCCCGACGCGCCGCGCCCGCACGCGCACTACGCCGACGTGCTGCGCAAGCGCATCGATCCGGAGAAGAGCGCCTCCCACGTGCTGCGCGACAGCGACCTGGTGCCGCGCGCGCTGCTCGCGGAATGGACCGCGATGCGCATGCCCGACACCCTGGCCGAGCCCCTGCCGCGCAACCTGCAGGCCGGCATGCGCCGGCACTACGAGCAGCAGCGCGCCGAACTGCTCGCGCAGGGGCTGGATCCCGCCGACTACCTCGCGCCGCCGCCCGTGCCCGAGGTGCTGCCGGGCTTCGACGACCTGCCCGAGTACCTGGAGCGCGCCGAGGCGCAGGCGCAGCAGGCGCGCGAGCGGCTCGAGGGCGAGGTGGCGCGCGTCGAGGCCGAGCGCGCGGCGGCGCCCGCGGCACCGCTTCCGTCGGCCTTCGAGGAGGAGCAGGACGGCCAGGCCGACGAGGAGGCCGACCCGCCGGTGGAGACCGACCCGCTGAAGCTCCAGGGCCGCCTGTATTCGGCGCACCTGGCACCGGAGGCCTCGCGCGTGACCAGCTTCCGCGCCGCCAAGCTGCGGCGCCGGCTGGCCGCGGCCGCTCCCGAGGCGCGCCACTTCTCGAAGATGAACCTCAGCGGCGCCGACCTCTCGGGCATGGACCTGCGCGGCGCCGACTTCAGCCACGCGGTGCTGGCCGACGCGAACCTGCAGGGCGCGAACCTCGAGGGCTGCGATTTCTCCGAAGCCGTGCTCGCGCGCGCGCTGCTCACCGACACGCTGCTGGCGGGCAGCCGGCTCGACAAGGCCAACCTCGGCGGCGCGCACCTGCAAGGCTGCGACCTCTCGTCGGCGAGCCTGCGCGAGACCCTGTGCCACGGCACGCGCTTCACGGGCTGCAACCTGCGCGGCGCGCTGCTCGACCAGACCCAGTTGCACGAGACCGAGATGGCCGGGTGCGCCATGCAGTCCTCGCGCTGGACACAGGTCGCGCTGCGCCGCATGACGCTGCGCGACCTGGTGCTGGACCAGGCCGAGCTCAACCAGGTGCTGCTGCTCGAATGCAGCCTGGAACGCGTGTCGCTGAATGCCGCGCGGCTGGTGCGCTGCGGCTTCGTCACGGTCCGGCTGGTGGCGCAGGTCGACCTGTCGCATGCGCGCTTCGATGCCTGCAGCATCGCGCTGGGCAGTTCGTTCGCGGGCGTGACGGCGGTGGGTACCTTCCTGAAGCAGTGCGGCATGCGCGGCACCTCCTTCGCGGGCGCGGACCTGAGCGCGGCGCGGCTGGAGAACTGCGACCTGTCGGAATGCGACCTGTCGGATGCGCGGCTCGACGGCTTCGTCGCGGGCGAGAGCCTGTTCGTGCGCGCGAACCTCGCGCGCGCCTCGCTGCGCGGTGCCCACCTGATCGACGCCAATCTCTCGAAATCGAACCTGCTGGGCAGCGACCTGCGCGAGGCCAACCTGTTCCGCGCCGACGTGTCGCAGGCCTTCATCGATGCCACCACGCTGCTCGAGGATGCCTACACGCAGCATGCCAAGGTCTGGCCGCGGCGCGATCCGGAGGCCACGCCATGACCCTGGACGCATTGCTCGACGCGGTGCGCCACGGCGTGCAGCTGCAGGGCCTCGACTGCCGCGGCTGGGACCTGCGCGGGCTCGACCTGTCGGGCGCCCTGTGGGACCGCATCGACTTCACGGGCGCCGATTTCCGCGGCGCCGACCTCTCGGGCAGCATCCTCAGCCATTGCACGATGGCGGGCTGCGACTTCGCGGGCGCCAAGGGCGGGCAACTGCAGATGTTCCGTGGGCGCTTCGAGAACGCGAACTTCTCGGGCGCCCTGCTCGAGCAGGCCGCGTTCGTCGAGTCGCACCTGGCGCTCGCGCGCTTCGACGAGGCGGTGCTCGACCGCGTCACCTTCTTCCGCTGCGACCTGGCCGAGGCTTCGCTGCGCACCCGGCGCATGGCGCAGGCCACCGTCACCGAATCGAACCTGGCGCGCTGCGATTTCACCGGCGCCAGCCTGCAGTCCGTGACGATGTTCAAGCTCGACCTGCGCAGCACCGTCTTTGCGCAGTTCGAAGGCGATGGCGTGGTGTTCCTCGAATGCGAGCTCGCGGGCCAGCAGTTCGCGGGGCTCGTGCTGCCGCGCTGCCAGTTCACCGACTCGCGGCTCGACGAGGTCGACTTCCGCCAGGCCACGCTGACGCAGAGCAACTTCAAGGGCGCCTCGCTGCGCGGCGCGCGTTTCGGCGGGGCCGAGGCCTGCATGACCATCTTCGCGGAGGCCGACCTGGCCGGCGCCGACTGCGGCGCGGGGCGCTTCGACCAGTCGCTGTGGGTGGATGCCGCGCTCGAGGGCGTGAACTTCGCGCAGGCCCGGCTGCCGCTCGCCGTCTTCCATCGCGCGCGCTGCAAGGGTGCGAGCTTCGCACAGGCCGGGCTGGAGGACGCCGACTTCTCCTATGCCGACCTCACGGACGCGGACCTCGTCGATGCCCGCTTCCTGCGCACCCGCCTGCACCGCGCCATCCAGCAGGGCACCCGTTTCTCCAGGCGCGGCGGCATCATCGAAAGCGACCCGGACCTGCACCGCGCGCAGTCGTGGTCCGACGCCCGCTGATGCCGCGCCATCGTTTCATCCGAGCTCGAAAAGGGAAAACACCATGAACGTCGTTCCGCTGCGCGTCGCCTCCGACGCCTCGTCCCCGGTTCATTCGATCGGCACGGTCCGCGGCCTGCCGGCCGACGGGCAGTTCGTTGTCGAGGCCGACGACGGCAGCCTGCGCACCTGCCGCCGCGCGGCCAGCTGCCTGCTCAAGCCCCAGACCGGCGACACCGTGCTGGTCTCGGGGCCGGATGCCTACCGCGTGTTCCTGATCGCGGTGCTCGAACAGGCCGATGCCGCCGTCAGCCGCATCGAGGTCGACGGCGCGCTGGTGCTCGGCGGCAACGCGCACCCGGTCGCGATCGAGAGCGAAGGCGAGGTGCGGCTGCGCAGCGGCACGCGGCTCGCCATGAGCGCCGAGCAGTGGTCGATGCAGGCCGACAGGGCCGACTGCCGCACCGACGCGTTGCGCCTCACGGCGAAGGAGGTCGAGGCGACCACCGGCACGGCGAAGCTGTTCGGCAAGGTCTTCGAGACCGTGGCCGACCGCATCGTGCAGATGGCGCGCAACACGCTGCGCATCGTCGACGAGATGGACCAGTCGCGCGTGCGCCACCTGGACTGCAAGGCCAGCGAGACGGCACGCATCCATGGCCGCCACACGACCGTCACGGGGCAGGACCTGGTGAAGGTCGACGCCGCGCAGATCCACATGGGCTGAGGAGGAATCCCGCATGTTCGCCAACTGCCAGCTGTTCGGGATGGACCTCGCGTTCCCCGACGTGTGCCGCACGCCGGTGCCCATTCCATTTCCCAACATGGCGCTGGGGCCGATGGCCATTCCCAACGCCTGGAACATCCTGTTCATGGGCATGCCGGCCCACAACATGGCGACCGTCACGCCGATCACGCTCGGCGACCAGCCCGGCGTGCTCGGCGGCATGATCTCGCAGACCTTCATGCAGCAGTCGCGCCACCTGACGGGCGCCTTCACGGTGCTGCTCAAGGGCACGCCCGCGACGCGCGTCACGAGCGTCACGCTGCAGAACCGCTGCAACATCGTCGGCATGCGGCTGGTGCCGAGCCAGCTCAAGGTGCTGGTGCTGGCGGCCTGAAGCGCCAGCGTCGCGCTCAGCGCGGCGTGGCGGTACCCGCCAGCGTCACCTGCTGCGGAAAGCCCACCCACACCGCGAGCGCCGAGAAGTTGTCGCGCGACTCGTCGGCCTTGGCCTCGGCCGCGCGGCGCAGCAGCGCGAGCCATTCCTCGGCGCTGTCGGCCAGCTGCAGCGAGCGTTCCATGACCTGCTGCGAGATCAGCTGCCACAGCCCGTCGGTGCACAGCAGGAAGGCATCGCCGTCGGCCAGCCGCTGCGTGCCCGAGACGGTGGCCTCGGCGCGTTCGCGCGCGCCGAGCGCGCGGTAGAGCAGGTTGCTCTGGATCAGGGCCTGCGCGCCGTTGGCCGGCGCGGCCTCGCCCTGGGCCATGCCTTCGCGCGAGCGCTGCGACAGGCTGTGGTCCTCGGTGCGTTCCATCAGCACGCCGCGGCGGAACCAGTAGAGCCGGCTGTCGCCCACATGGGCCCAGCGCGCCTGGCCGCTGCTGCGATCGACGAACAGCGAGACGAAGGTCGCGCTCATCTTGCCCTGCTCGGCCTGCGCGCGCTGGCGCGCGAGGATCGCGTCGTTGGCGCGCGTTACGCACTGCTGGATGTCCTCGGCCGCCACCGAGGGGTTGGCGACGAAGGCATTGAGCGCGGTGTCGACCGCGGTGCGCGCGGCCTGCTCGCCGCCCGCGTTGCCGCCCACGCCGTCGCTCACGACGAAGCAGCCGAACCAGTCGTCGAGGTGGTAGCCGATCGCATCCTGGTTGCCGCTGCGCTCGCCCACGCAGGAGAACTGCGACGTGGACAGCGGGACGGCGAACGGGGTCGTGCGGGTCGCTTCAAGCACGGCGTGCCTCCTTCAATCGTTCCATCTCCCGGTCGTAGGCCTGCTGGAAGGCCCGGCCGAACACGGCCTGGAAGTCGTCCTCGACCGCGGCCGTGGTCTCGGCATGCAGCTGCTGCAACTGGCGCCACAGGCGCGCCTCGCGCCCGCCGGGCAACAGTTTCTCGCCGAGGCCGCCGTCGTGTGGCGTGTCCTTCTTGAGCGCCTCGGGGTCGAAGCGCTGCAGCACCATCAGCAGCGCGGCGCGCATGCCGGCGACCATGCCGAGCTGGTGCGACTGCAGGTCGCCGAGCGCGTCGTGCACCGCGGCCTCGGGCGGCAGGAAGCCCGGCATGCGCGCGCCGAACATCTGCATCAGCACCGCGCGGCCGTTGGGCAGGATCTTGAACGGGTTGTTCTCCTCGTCCACGATCATCGTGATCTCGGCGCGCACCTCGCGCTTGAGCATCGCGCGCGAGGACAGCAGCTCGATGGTGCCATCGGTGAAGGCGCGCATCAGCCGGCCGAGCCTGCGCATCATCTCGGCGTCGAGCTGCTGCTGGCCCGCGACGTCGGGCACGCCGGCGCCGTCGAGGAAGGCGCGGAACAGCGCCTCGCACGAAGCGGCGGGCAGCGCGGGCGCGGTGTCGGCGGCGGGGCTCGGCGGTGCCGCGACGGCGACCGGTTCGGCCTCCTTCGGCGCGACGACCTCGAGGGGCATCTCGGCCACGGCCGGCGCGGGCGCCATCGCGGGCGCTGTCACCGGCGCCATGGTCGGGAGCGGCGACGTCGGCGGTGCCTCGGCGGGCGCCTGCATCGGTGCGGGCGCGGCCTCGACGGGCGCGCTCTGCATCGACGCGGTGGGCGGCGCGGCCACCGGCGTCGCGGGCGTTTCCTCGCGCTCGGGCTCGGGCTCGACCATGCGCGCGGGCGGCTGCGCCACGGGCAGCGGCATCGGCGTCGGCGGACGGAACTGGCCCGACACCTCGCGCGCATGGTTCGACTGGCTGAAGCCCGGCACCGTCGGCCGCTTCTCCAGCAGGTCCATCGCGGGATGCACGTCCTCGAGCGCGGGCGCATGCGTCAGCGCGGTGGGCCGCGGATCGGACAGCGGCGAGGGCGCGCCCTGGTCGGCCGCGAACAGCGACAGCGGATCGATGCCGCGCTTGAGCGCGAAGTCGGACACGTCGGTGGTCGCGTCGGGATTCAGCTGCGTCAGCGGATCGGCCGGGTTCCTGCGCGCCTGCGAGGGCAGCTCGAAGGGCTCGTGCGCGAACGGGTCGGGCATGGGCTCGGGCGTGGTGTCGACGCGGCGCGGCGCGTTCGCGAGGATCGCGTCCCAGTCGGCCGCGGTGGGCATCGACGAACGCGCGGCCGGTGCGGGCGCGGGCGCCGCGGGGGGCGGCGGCACCGGCGATGCAAAGGCGGCGGGCGGTGGCGCGAATGCCGGCGGCGGTGCGGGCGCGAAGACCGGCGCGGCCACGGGCGCGGGCGGCCGTTGCACTGGCGGCGGCACCGGTTGCGGTGGCGGCGCGGCATGCGTGTCGCCGATCGGCAGCGCGCCCGCGCCGAACAGGTCGGAGAACACGTCGGACACCGGTGCCTGCGGCAGCAGCGCATCGAGCGGCGCGGCCGCGGGTGGCGGATAGGCCGGCGGCATCGATGTCGGCAGCGATGCCGCCTGCGCACCGAAGTCCGGCGCCGACGCGAGGCGCGATGTCACTGGCGACGAGGCCAGGCGCGAACTCGCGGACTCGACCGCGGGCGGCCACGCGACGGTGGGCTCCACGATGGGCTCGACGGCGGCCGCCACAGGCGCGATCGCCGGTGCCGCGCGGCTCGCGGCGGCATGCGCGGGTGCGGCTTCCAGCACGTAGCTGCCGATGGTCACGCGATCGCCCTCGGCGATCGGCGACTCCTGGTCGTGCCGCAGCGTCTGTCCGTTCACGCTGATCGGCAGCACCGCGCTCATGTTGCGCAGCACCGCGCGGCCCGCGTCGTCGAAGCGCACGGTGGCCTGCAGGCGCGAGATCTGCCGCTGTTCGTCGGGCAGCACGAGGTGGTTGTCGGGGCTGCGGCCGATGGTGCCGCCCGGGGCCGCGAGCAGGGCCGACGGGCCCGCGGCCACCGGCCGGCCCGCATGTTCGATCACCGTCCAACGCATGGCATCTCCCAGTTCATGACACGGGCTCCTGGCGCGGGAGACCCGTCAGCGCTTCATCTTCTTGGCGGCTTCGAACGCGGGGCCCCACACGGGATGCTTGCGCTCGGCGATGCTGAGATCGAAGGAAGGGAAGGCATCGAGGATCTTGAGGAACTGCGTGCGGCACTCGGGCAGCTGATTGGCCACGCAGTAGCTGAAGGCCTCGAGCTTCATCGCGGCGAGCCGCGTGTTGGGCTCGGCCGCATCGAACACCGACACGCCGCCGCTCTTGAGCGTGGAGATGGTCTTCGCGTAGTCGCCTTCGTCGTAGGCCTGCTGCGCGCGTTCGAGCGTGGTGCGCGCGACCTGCTGGCTCAGGCGTTCGGGTTGCGGCGGTCCTGGATCGACGGGGGTCTTCGGCGTGGTGTCGCAGCCCGCGACCAGAAAGAGCGGAATCACCAGGGCGCACAGCAATGACTTCAATCTTCTCTCCTGCCTTGCAAAGTTAAGCCCCGATACTGTGCCGCGTCGATATGACGGCACGTCGGCCGACATCGGCGCTGCATGACGTCTCGATACTATAGGCGCGAACTTCGATGGGAGAACCCATGCATCGACGAACCCTGTTGCGAAGCGCGATCGCGACGTCGCCATTGCTCGTTGGACTCGGCGGCTGTGCGTCGACGGCCAAGTCCATGCCCACGCCCTACGCGGTCTCGATCAAGGTCGACGACGGCGTCAACCCCGATGGCCGCGGGCAGGCCGCGCCGATCCTCGTGAAGGTGTTCGAGCTCAAGTCCTCGGGCAACTTCGAGACCGCCGACTACTTCGCGCTGCAGGACCGCGATCGCGAGACGCTCGCGGCCGAACTCGTCAATGCGGACCAGGCCATTCTGCGCAGCGGCGAGGAACGCACCTTCAAGCGCGAGGCCGGCCTCGACTCGCGCGCCATCGGCGTGATCGCGGGCTATCGCAAGCTCGAGAACGCACGCTGGCGCCTCGTGCTGCCGCTCAAGGAGCCCAAGCAGACGAACCTCTACAAGGTGTGGCAGTTCTCTCCGAGTGAACAAAAGGTTCGCATCGTGATCCGCAAGAGCGGTATCGAACTGTTGCCGACTACGTGATTTCGTAGCACTTGCGCGCACGCCCTAATACGAAAGTGCGCCGCACGTAGGCCAAGGCCTCGACGCTGCAAAAACGGTGCAAAACGTAAACATCGCCGTGTAGCATCGACACGCATTGCGCCCATGCAGGGAGGCCGTCTCGACGATGGACCGACCGCACGAGAGTGGCCGCACTCCAGGAGGTTTTCTTTGGTGACAGTTCGCAATCCGGGCGCCATCAGCAGAACGGGCGCCCATCCGCAGGCATTGGCGAATCGCGTGGTGTGGTCCGAGGGCATGTACCTGCGGCCGCAGCATTTCCAGCAGCTGGAGCGCTATGTCGAGCAGTACGTGACGCGCCGCACCGCGGGGCTGCAGGGGGCGTACTGGGGCTGGCTGCACCTGGACATCGATCGCGACGCGCATGCGCTGGGCCGCGTCTCGCTGCTCGGCGGCGCGGGCGTGATGCCCGACGGCACGCCGTTCTCCTTCGGCGTGGAAGACGCGCCCGTGCCCTACGAGGTGCCGAGCGACCTCACCGACGAGCTCGTGGTGCTCGCCTTGCCGCTGCGCCGGCCCGGCAGCGAGGAAGTCATCTTCGCGGAAGACACGACCTCGGCCGCGCGCTTCCACGTGGTCGAACGCGAAGTCGCCGATGGCAACGCGGTTGCATTGGGCCCGGCGGTGCTGCAGCTCGCGGCGCCGCGGCTGCGGCTGGTGCGTGCCTCCTCGCTGACCGCGGAGTGGCAGGCGATCGGCGCGGTGCGCGTGATCGAGCGCCGCACCGACCACAAGCTGGTGATCGACGCCAACTACATCCCGCCGGTGCTCGACGTGTCGGCGCAGCCGATGCTGCGCAGCATGGTGGCCGAGCTGCACGGCCTGCTCACGCAGCGTTCCGAGGCATTGGCCTCGCGGCTGTCGCAGCCGGGGCGCGGCGGCGTCAGCGAGGTCTCCGACTTCCTCCTGCTCGAGCTCGTGAACCGCTACCTCGCGCTCACCTGGCATGCGCAGCAGGCGGTGCAGGTGCATCCCGAGGAACTGTTCATCGACTGGTTCAAGCTCGCCTGCCACCTGGCCACGCACACCTCGCCCACGCGGCGGCCGGTGGTGTGGCCGGTGTACGACCACGACAACCTCAACGAGAGCATCCGCCCGCTGATGGAGGAGCTGCGCCGCTCGCTGTCGGCGGTGCTCGAGCAGAGCGCGATCGCGATCGAGCTCGAGGAACGCAGCCACGGCGTGCGCGTGGGCCGCATGCCCGACCCGGTGCTGGTGCGCAACGCGGGCTTCGTGCTCGCGGTGCATGCCGACCTGCCGGCCGATGCGATCCAGCAGCGCTTCCCCACGCAGGTGAAGATCGGCTCGGTCGAGCGCATCCGCGACCTGGTGCAGCTGCAGCTGCCGGGCGTGACCGTGCGGCCGCTGCCGGTGGCACCGCGGCAGATTCCCTACAACGCGGGCTACCACTACTTCGAGCTCGACAAGAGCGGCGACATGTGGCGCCAGCTCGAGAAGTCGGGCGGCGTGGCCATGCACCTGGCCGGCGAATTTCCCGGCCTGGCCATGGAGTTCTGGGCCATCCGTCCGTGAGCGATCGCATGAACGGCATCAACGACGTGGCCGTCGGGCCGGGCGGCTTCGTGCCGCCGAATCCGGGTGGCGGCACCAACGGCGGCACCCATGGCAGCAACAACCCGCTGAACGCCCCGCGCGGCCTCGGCGAGCAGCCGCAGGCCTTCACCGCCTTCCACGACACGCGGCGCCCGCATGCGGGCGACACCGCGCTGGCCGGCAACAACCCGCTGGTGGCGGCGGCCAATCCGCTGCTCGACCTGATCCCGCAGATCCGCGCCACCGGCCACCACGACTCGCCCGCGCAGCTGCGCGAGCACCTGGTCGACGAGGTGCGGCGCTTCGAGACGCGCGCGCAGCAAAGCGGCATCTCGCCCGAGGTCATCATCGGCGCGCGCTACTGCCTGTGCACCGCCGTCGACGAGGCGGCCGCGCTCACGCCCTGGGGCGGCAGCATCTGGTCCTCGCAGAGCCTGCTGGTGATGTTCCACAACGAGACCTGGGGCGGCGAGAAGTTCTTCCAGTTGCTCTCGCGCCTGGTGCAGAACCCGCAGCAGCACCTGCACCTGATCGAGCTCATCTACTTCTGCCTCGCGATGGGCTTCGAGGGGCGCTTCCGCGTCATCGACAACGGCCGCTCGCAGCTCGAGACCCTCAAGCAGCGCCTGCTGCAGATCATCCGCCAGACGCGCGGCGAGATCGCGCAGCCGCTGTCGCCGCACTGGCAGGACACCAGCGCGCCCGTGCGCCGCACGCGCAACTGGCTGCCGGTGTGGGCCGTGGGCGCGGTGGCCGCGGTGCTGCTGATGATCGCCTTCGCGCTCCTGACCTTCAACCTCGGCGGCACCTCCGACGGCGCCTTCTCCGCGATCAATGCGGTGCGCCTGCCGCAGACGCAGCGCGCGGTGGCGCAGCCCGCGCCGCAGCCGCGGCTGCAGCGCTTCCTCGAGGCCGAGATCCGCGAGGGCCTGGTCAGCGTGCGCGACGAGGCCGACCGCAGCGTGGTGATCCTGCGCGGCGACGGCCTGTTCGCTTCGGGCGCCGACAAGGTGCTCGACCGCTACGTGCCGGTGCTCAACCGCGTGGCCGAGGCGCTCAACGCGGTCGACGGCAACGTGCTGATCAACGGCTACTCCGACGACCAGCCGATCCGCAGCGTGCGCTTCCCCTCGAACTGGCACCTGTCGCAGGCACGCGCCGACTCCGTGCGCAAGATGATCGGCGCGCGCATGACGCGCCCCGAGCGGCTGCGCGCCGAGGGCCGCGGCGACGCCGACCCGATCGTGCCGAACGATTCGCCGGCCAACCGCGCGCGCAACCGCCGCGTGGAAGTGACCTTGCTGGTCGCGCCGGTGGCACCGCAGGGAGGACGCTGAGATGCTGCGCGCGTTCTTCCGTTTCCTGATCAGCCGCGACCTCTGGGTCTTCTTCGGCCTGGTCGCGCTGGCCTTCCTGATCTGGATCATCGGCCCGGTGATCGCGGTCGGCCGCTACCGCCCGCTCGAGAGCGAGTTCGTGCGCATCGTCGTGATCGCGCTGATGTTCGCGATCTGGCTGGTGCGCGTGGCCTACCGCAAATGGCGCGAGCGCCGCCTCAACGCGCAGCTGCTGAACCAGCTGCGCACGCCCTCCAAGAAGGAGAAGGAGGCCAAGCCCGAGGAGGCGCCCGAGATCAAGGAGCTGCAGACCGGCTTCAACGACGCCACCTCGATCCTGCGCAACATGCGCTTCGGGCCGGGCGAGGAGGGCAAGGCCGCGGGCCGCTTCTCGATCTTCGACCGCCAGTACCTCTACCAGCTGCCCTGGTACATCTTCATCGGCGCGCCGGGCTCGGGCAAGACCACGGCGCTGGTCAACTCCGATCTCGACTTCCCGCTCGCCGACCAGCTCGGCAAGGCGGCGGTGCGCGGCATCGGCGGCACGCGCAACTGCGATTGGTGGTTCACCAACGACGCGGTGCTGATCGACACGGCCGGGCGCTACACCACGCACGAGAGCAACCGCGAGACCGACGAGGGCGAGTGGAAGGGCTTCCTCGAACTGCTCAAGAAGTTCCGCCCGCGCCAGCCGATCAACGGCGCGATCCTCACCATCAGCATCGCCGACCTGCCGCTGGCCGACGACGCGCAGCGCGCGCGCCACGCGATGGCGCTGCGCAAGCGGCTGCTCGAGCTGCGCAACGACCTGGGCATCAACTTCCCGGTCTACGTGATGGTGACCAAGGCCGACCTGCTGGCCGGCTTCAACGAGTACTTCGGCGGCCTGAGCCGCGCCGAGCGCGCGCAGGTCTGGGGCTTCACCTTCCCGATCGACGCGAGCGCCGCCAGCGCCAGACCCGCCAAGGGCGACAAGCGCGCGGGCACCGCCACCACGCTCGAGGGCAGCGACCTGCGCGAGCGCTTCCAGCAGGAGTACCGGCTGCTGCACCAGCGGCTCGACGAGCGCCTGCCCGAGCTGCTGGCCGCCGAGCCCGACCCGATGCGCCGCGCGCAGGCCTACCTGCTGCCGCAGCAGTTCGCGAGCTTCGAGGACATCCTCGGCACCTTCCTGGCCGACGTGTTCAACCCGTCGAAGTTCGAGACCGCGCCGATGCTGCGCGGCGTCTACTTCACCAGCGGCACGCAGGAGGGCACGGCCTTCGACCGCGTGATGGGCGCGATCAAGCGCTACCTGCAGGTCAACGCGCCGCCGGCGCCGCCGCCGGGCCCGGGCAAGAGCTACTTCCTCAAGGAGTTGCTGCAGCAGGTGATCTTCCGCGACGCGGGCGTGGCCGGCACCAACCTGCGCTGGTATCGGCGCAAGCGCGCGGCCGACCTGGTGGGCTACGGCGTGATCGGCGTGCTGCTGGTGGCGCTGCTGGGCGCCTGCGTCAACAGCTGGCACAACAACAAGGAGTACGTGGCCGAGGTCGACGGCAACGCGAAGTCCTTCAACCGCGCCGCGGCGCGCGGCGAGCTGCCGACCGTGGTCGACTCGAGCGGCGACCTCGCGAGTTCGCTGCTGATCCTCGACCGGCTGCGCGACCTGCCGAAGTCGGAGAAGTTCGACATCGGCGATCCGCCCGTCAGCTACCGCTTCGGCCTCTACCAGGGCGAGAAGCTGCAGGCCGCGACCGACGGCGTCTACCAGCGCGCGCTCGAGAGCGTGCTGCTGCCGCAGGCGGCGCAGCGCGTGGAGCAGTCGCTGCGCGAGGCCTCGAAGAACAACCCCGAGTACAGCTACGAGGCGCTCAAGGCCTACCTGATGCTGTACGACGCCGAGCGCTACGACGCCGACTTCCTGCAGGCCTGGCTGCTGACCGACGTGGACCGCAAGGTCGGCGCCGCGCTCACGCGCGAGCAGCGCACCAACCTCGAGTCGCACCTGAAGGCGCTGTTCGGCGGCCGCGTCGTGAGCTCGCCGTTCGCGAAGGACGAGCGCCTGATCACCGAGACGCGCGAGCGCCTCGCGGGCGTGCCGCTGGCGCAGCGCTCGTACGCGCGGCTGCGCCGCATCCTGCTGCAGACCAGCCAGCCCAATGCCTTCACCATCGCCGAGGCCGGCGGCGCCGAGTCGGCGCTGGTCGTGCGGCGCGCCAGCGGCAAGCCGCTGACCGACGGCATCCCCACGCTGTTCACCTACCGCGGCTACTGGGACATCTTCGACAAGCGCATGGCCGAGACCACGCTCGCACTCGAGCAGGAGGACCGCTGGGTGCTGCAGATCCGCGCGCCCGGCATCACCGACATCACCTCGCGCGAGCTGCTGCTGCGCGAGGTGCGCCGGCTCTATCTCACCGACTACATCAAGGTCTGGGACGACTACCTGGCCGACATCCGGCTGGCCGACAGCCGCTCGCTGCTGCAGAGCATCCAGATGACGCGCGTGCTCTCGACCTCGGAGTCGCCGATGTCGCGCATCATCCGCGGCGCCGCGCGCGAGACCGACCTGCTGCGCAACCACGACGAGGCCGCGCGCAGCCTGCTCGACCAGGCGCAGAACCGCGTGCAGACCACGCGCGAGCGCATCGAGCAGCTGATCGGCCAGCCCGACGGCAGCCAGCGCCGCAACACCGTGCCCGACCGGCCCGAGTCGCTGGTGGACAACCACTTCGAGCCGTTGCGCCGCATGGTGACCGCGCCCAAGCAGGGCGGGCAGGCGCCGATCGACGCCACCGCCGCGCTGATCAACGAGCTCTACAACTACCTGACGGCCACCGACACCGCGCTGCGCAGCGGCAACATCCCGCCGACCAGCGACGCCGTGACCAAGGTGCAGGCCGAGGCCGGCCGTATGCCGGTGCCGTTCCAGGGCATGCTCAACGACCTCTCGGCCACCGCCTCGTCGAAGGCGGCCGCGGTCACGCGCCAGAACATCGGGCAGAACGCGGCCGCCACCATCGGAAACTTCTGCAACCAGGCGATCGCGGGCCGCTATCCGTTCTCGCGCGGCTCCAGCCGCGACGTGGCCGCGGGCGACTTCGCGAACCTGTTCGCGCCGGGCGGGATGATGGACGACTTCTTCCAGAAGAACCTCATGACGCAGGTCGACACCTCGAGCAACCCGTGGACCTGGAAGCGCGGCGTCGACGGCAGCGCCTCGGGCCGCTCGGCCTACCTCGATTCGTTCCAGAAGGCGCAGGCCATCCGCGACGTGTTCTTCTCGGGCATGGCGGGCGGGCGCACGCCCTCGTTCTCGATCGACATCCGGCCCGAGGACATGGACGCCGGCCTCACGCAGATGACGCTGGACATCGACGGCCAGACGGTGCGCTACGCGCACGGGCCGCAGGCGCCCACCACCGTCAAGTGGCCCGGTCCGCGCAACAGCAACCAGGTGCGGCTGCAGGTCACGACCTCGAGCGGCACGCCGGCCGGCGGCATCGTCACCGAGGGCCCGTGGGCGCTGCACCGGCTGTTCGACAAGGCCTCGATCTCCTCGGGCGGCTCGAGCGAGTCGTTCAATGCCAGCTTCGACCTGCAAGGCCGCAAGGTGGTGCTCAACGTGACCGCCAACAGCGTCTACAACCCGCTGCGGCTGTCGCAGATGAGCGGCTTCTCGTGCCCGGGGCGCTCGTGATGAATCCCGGCGCGACGGCGCAGCCGGCCTGGGTGCCCGGCGACGAGCAGGTCGGCTGGTATGGCAAGCTGCCCGCGGCCGGCGACTTCCTGCACCGGCGCATGTCGCGCGAGCTGCAGGCCTGGTGGGATCGCTGGATGCAGAACGGCCTGGGCGCCTTCAAGCGCTGGCCCGACGCCATGACGCGCCACTACGCGGTGGCGCCGGTGTGGAACTTCGCGATCCCCGCCACCCAGGGCGTGAGCGCGGTGCAGTTCGGTTGCATCGCGCCGAGCTGCGACCGCGTGGGTCGCTACTACCCGGTGTGCGTGAGCCTGCAGGTGGACGCGCGCGCCTACCGACCCGCGGTGCTCGAGGGCGCGGCCGCCTGGTACTGGCAATGCGGCAACGCGATGCTGCAGGCGATCCGCCATGGCGTGGCGCCCGAGCACTTCGATGCGCAGGTGCTGGCCGCGGGCCATGGCGGCTTCCAGCCGGCCAGCGGCGGCTCGGACGACATCCTTTCGATCCTCGGGCCTACGTCGGCGGGCGAGGGCGCCCAGCAGCGGCTGGGCTGGCCGGAGCTTCCACTGTGCTTCGACGCGTTCGGAAGCACGAGCTACTGGTGGACCAACCAGGCCGACGGCTCGCCGCTGCGGACCGCGGCCCATGGCGGCGGCCTCAACACGCCGCTGTTCTCGAAGCTTTTTTCCCAGGGGCACGTGCCATGGGCGTGAGAGTCCCGATGCATGAGGAGGAACAAGAATGACGACGGAAGGACGCACCGGCCCTCCGGTGGGCACCGACCCGCAGGAGCGACCGCACCCGCTGGCCATCGGCCACCGGCTCGACGAGTTCGAGCTGCTCGAGGTGATCGGCGAAGGCGGCTTCGGCATCGTCTACCGGGCCTACGACCACTCGCTGCAGCGCGAGGTCGCGATCAAGGAATACATGCCCTCGATGCTCGCGCGGCGCATCGGCGACGACAGCGTGCACGTGCGTTCCGACCGGCTCACGGCCACCTTCCAGGCCGGGCTGCGCAGCTTCATCAACGAGGCGCGCACGCTCGCGCAGTTCAGCCACCCGGCGCTGGTGCGCGTGCATCGCTTCTGGGAATCGAACTCGACCGCCTACATGGCGATCCAGCTCTACAAGGGCCGCACCCTGCGCCGCCTGGCCGACGAGGAGCCCGGCACCATCTCCGAAGCCTGGTTGCTCGGCATGCTCGGGCCGCTGCTCGGCGCGCTCGAGACGCTGCACCGCAGCGGCTGCTTCCATCGCGACATCGCGCCCGACAACATCTTCATCCAGCAGGACGGCCTGCCGGTGCTGCTGGACTTCGGCGCCGCGCGCAAGTCGATCGCCGACCTGGTCGACGAGGTCGCGGTGATGGTGAAGTCGGGCTATTCGCCGATCGAGCAGTACGCCGACGACAACACGCTGCTGCAGGGTGCCTGGACCGACCTCTACGCGCTCGGCGCGGTGCTCTACCGCGCCGTCACCGGCCATCCGCCGCCCTCGGCCGTGGTGCGCAGCGTGCAGGACGCCTACGTGCCGCTCGCGAGCATGAACCGGCCCGACCTGAGCCCGGCCTTCTGCGCCGCGGTCGACCACACGCTGGCCGTGCACAGCAAGGACCGCACGCAGACCGTGGCGGCCTTCGCGGCCGAGCTCGGGCTCGCCAAGCTCGGCGACATCTACGTGAGCGGGCTCGCGGCGCCGGCACCCGTGGCGCCCATCGTGCCCGCGGTGCCGGTCGCGCCGCCGGCCGAGCCCTACGTGCCGGTCTCGGCGCCCGCGCCCTTCGAGGCGTTGCCGCCGGCCGCGCCCGTGCCGCCGCCGGCCGAGCCGCCCGCGCGCGCGCCGAGCGCGCGGCGGCCCGCGAACAAGAAGTCCTCGCTGCCGCGCTGGGGCGTGGTCGGCGTGCTGGTGGTGGCGCTGATCGCCGTCGGCAGCTGGATCGGCCTGCGCATCACGCAGTCGCCGCCCCCCACTTCCACCGCGATGGCACCGCCGGCGCCGCCGCCGGGCGCGCCGATGTCGAACCCGGCCTCGCCGCCGGCCGTGATGCCGCCGGCCGCGCCAGCCTCGGCCGCCGTGGCGGCCGCGTCACAGCCGCCCGCAGCCGATGGCGGCGGCGTCGCGGCCGCGCCCACGGCCGGCAATTCGCCGATCGCCGTGCCGCCGGCCACCGCGCCGGGCAGCAACGGCGCGCTGAGCCCGCTCGACAACGTGCCCGCGTCGCCGCCCGCGAGCCCGCCGCCCGAGCCCGCGCTGGCGATCAGCGAGGCCGAGGACTGGAACCTCGCGCAGGCCGAGAACACGCGCGAGGGCTACGAGGCCTACCTGCGCCGCTACCGCCGCGGCCCGCATGCGCGCGACGCGCGCAATGCCATCGCCGAGCTCAACCGGCTCGCGCAGCCGGCCTCCACGCAGCCGGTGCTGGCGGGCACCGTGCCGCCCGGCACGCCCGGCGTGCCGGGAGCGCCGGGTGCAACACCCCCGGCCGCGGGCGGCACGGCGGTTCCACCCGTGCCGGGCGCCGCGGCCGGCATGGGCCGCGTGACGCTCAACATCCGGCCCTGGGGCCAGGTCTTCGTCGACGGCGCCGACCGCGGCGTGAGCCCGCCGCTCAAGTCGCTGTCGCTGCGCCCCGGCATCTACAACATCGAGGTGCGCAACGGCGACCTCGAGGTCTATCGGCAGCGCGTGACGGTGCAGGACAGCAAGTCGGCGCCGGTGGTGAGCCACGAGTTCAAGTAAGGGGCGAAGGCGGCGGTCAGCCGAGCAGGCTGGCCGCGGTCACCACCCGGGCGTACTCGCCCTGCAGGTTGGCCAGCGCCATCGCGTGGACCTGCTCCGCGTCGAAAGTTGCACCGTCGATGCCCGCGCGGTCGAAGGCGAAGCTGGCATCGGACACCACCGTGACCGCGAAGCCGAGGCAGCTGGCGCTGCGCGCCGTGGCCTCGACCGACATGTTGGTGGCCACGCCGACCACCACGAGTGCCTCGATGCCGCGCACGCGCAGCCAGCGCTCGAGGCCCGAGTGCGCGAAGGCATCGGTCACGTTCTTCTCGACCACGTGCTCGGTGGGCAGCGGTGCCAGCGCGTCCTGGAATTCAGCGCCCGGCTGGCCCGGGAAGAACACCGAATCGGCGAAGCGCGACATGTGGCGCACATGGACCACGGGGCGGCCGGTGGTGCGCCAGTGCATGAGCAGGCGCTGCACCTGGGCTTGCGCGCCGGGGTTGTTGCGGCGGCCCGCGCGGGGCTCCTGCATGCCTTTCTGCATGTCGATGACGAGGAGGGCGCGATCGGTCATGGCGGGCCCTTTGTGGGAGTCAAAGTTACTGCGCCCTGAGCCCTAGGAAATCAAAGAATTTCACAACAACTTTGACGACAGGGTGAGTGGAGATTGGATAAAGAGTTGATGGGTTTTGCGACACTGAATCAACCCATGTGAGTCACGCGTTTTGATGGATCAAAGTCTCAGTACGCTGCAATGCCAGGGATCACTTCACCCCGAAAGGTCTAAGTGGAGACTCCCCCACAAGCTCACGCGCGAGTCGGGCATGCGAATCCTCAATTGCTTGCTTGATCAAGGCGGGTTGAAAATTTCGTATGCCGTGTGAGCGCAGATGGTCCAAGAAGTACAACTTTGCCGTGCTTGGATCCTTGTTGTCTGCCGCAGCTTTTCTCAGCAGCGTCGAAAGCGAGATTTCACCTGCTTGGATGCTTCCCATCAAGACCTCAAGCTCTTCGATCGAGAGTATGAAGATGTGGTTGTGAGGAAGAAGTCGTTCGGCATTTTCGTTGGGATAGGCTAGTCGTCCTGGTGGATAGAGGCTAGCTAGCAATCCTCCGTAGCCGAAGTGGAGTTGGCGGCTTGTGACCACCAGCAGGAAGTTTTCCTTGAGCTCGGCGTTGTGAAAAGGGTTGGTGACGTGAGAGAGTGCGTCACTGACTTTCCATCCCTGCAAGATCGCATCGCGCACACGTTTTGATTTGCGCATAACCGTCTCTGGGTCGTCCGTCACGATCATCGGTTCAGCGAACAGCGCCATCTTTGCTTCGAACAGGACGTTGCAACCGTTGAGCTGTACAAGAACCTCTACTTTTGGCGCGTTTCCTCCAAGTGCGCGTTCATAGTCAGTTTCGAGGACGGCATTGGGTATCGCTGCAGATGCAAGTTCGATGACATAGCTCTCGAAAATCCTACTGAAGGGACGGGTGTAGTCTTCCCCGTGTTCCGATAGACGAAGATGAACTGCATCTTCAAGCCCTCGAGCAAGCACGAGTGGATGCCAGCAAGTCAGTTCGCCAGACTTGAGGCGAACAAGCGGATAGCGCTTCAGATATGGAAACTCAGCGAGCTCGACGCGCCCTTGTACCTCTTGAGCGATCGGCTTCTGTAGCTCTCCGCGCAGCGCGGCTAGATCTCTCGTAAAAAGGTCCAGAAAGGTTCTCACTGCGCGTCCATATGCAGGGCGCAACGGTGCGAAGAATCGATCAGGGATGGTCATGCGCCCCTGAAGGTTCGCGGCGAAAAGTGCCATCGACAGATCTATATAGGTATGCGGGTCCATCCCCATCGTTTCTCGGAATCGCTGCCACAACGCGTCGTTGGCAGGGCGTCGCGAAATCAAAGCAGCCCACCGAAGAAAAGCCCATCCTGGTTCGCGCTGAAATTCCGTCTGTTGTTGCAGCAACCTCCGCAACATTGCGTGTAGGTTTCCGTGCGCGCTTGGATCTTCAAGCGCAGAGGGAAGGTCCCATACCTCTTGGCGAAGGCGATTGAAGATGAGCAGAGGGATACGAGGCCCTATGTTGATGAAGGTTTGCCGATCCTGAAGAGCCCATTTCGCAAGAAGCAGTGATATCCAAGGCGCCGCCATCAGATTTTTCACGGGAGAACCATGGTCGACCCATAGTTCTTGGAGCGCAGCGTTTGCAACCGACCGGGCGGAGTACTTGCGCAACTCATTTCGGATCCGTTGTATGGCATCGTCAATGTGAATCCGCAGTGCAGCCCTGGGCTCGCTAAAAGTCTTGGCTGCGATTGAGGGGCAATCTTCATGCTGTGACATGGAAACGAAGTTTCGCATCGAGTTCTCTGAAGCGGTAAGAGGCGCTATATGGTCTTATGCAGCGCCCGCCGGTACTGCACCGCCTCGGCCACGTGCGCGGTCTCGATGACCGCCGCTCCCGCGAGATCGGCGATGGTGCGCGCCACCTTGAGCGCGCGGTGCGTGCTGCGTGCCGACCAGCCAAGCCGGGCGGCGGCCGTGTGCATGAAGCGGCGCGCCTCGTCGCCGAGCGACGCATGGCGATCGATGTCGGCGCTCTGCAGCGCCTTGTTGGGCCGGCCCTGGCGTTCGATCGCGCGTTCGCGCGCGGCGGCTGCGCGCGCGGATGGCGGCCGTGGTCTCGCCCGCGGGCGCATCGAGCAGTTGCTGCGCCGACACCGCGGGCACTTCGATGTGCAGGTCGATGCGATCCAGGAGCGGGCCGCTGAGCTTGCGCTGGTAGCGCGCCACCTGGTCGGGCGTGCAGCGGCAGGCTTTCGAACTGGCGCCCAGAAAACCGCAAGTGCAGGGATTCATTGCGGCAATGAGCTGGAAGCGCGCCGGAAAATCCGCCCGCCGCGCGGCCCGCGCAATGGTGATGGTGCCGGTCTCGAGCGGCTCGCGCAGCGCCTCGAGCGCGGCGCGCGAGAACTCGGGGAATTCGTCGAGGAACAGCACGCCGTGGTGCGCCATCGAGATCTCGCCGGGCCGCGGCGGCGAGCCGCTGGTCAGTAACGCGCTATTTGAGAAAATTACCCCGCTATTTGAGAATCTGGAGGGCGAGCCTTGCCGCTCGTCGGTCGTCCAGATACGGAGTGGCCCAAGACGGCAGCGGATGAGACAGAGGGCGTGTTCACGTAGGCCTGCGGCTGACTAGTACAAATGGCCGCAACGGTGCCGTAGAATTTACTTAGGGCACCTCCGTCACCCTGCTGGCCGACCGCGCAAATGCGTAGGCGAAGACTGCTTCAGGTCAACGGCGTATTCATTGCTTACCACCCCTCTGAGGTCTGGTAAGTTGGCCGCCTGTACCTCGCAGATGAGGAGATGGATATGCACAATGCCGACGATTCTCGGCAGTTTCCCTCGGGCCGCTCGGTTCGCAATGCTCGTAGAGATGCCAAACGACTTGCGCGTTCAACAGGCATCTCGGTATCGGCCGCCCAGGATCAAATCGCAAGAGACAACGGATGCCCACAGGGTTGGGGTCGTGCCATGCAGACCCTTCTCAAGCGGGGGGCAACGCTTGTTGCGCAGAACAAGGGAGATCCCCGCATGTCTGCGAGCGACGTTCAAGCCATCCTGCAGCGTGAACCTTGGCTGACGCGTTTTGGCCATGGCCCCTCGGACAGTTCTGTTCGGGAGTACGGCAGCTACGCCGCAGCGCTCGCGGCGGGCCGACGCGACCTGCTGGATCACCTGGATGAGTGCAACAAGGCGCTGCGATTCTTGTTGCATGTCGAAAAGCGCAAGTCCGTCAATCCACGCCTCGCCAGCAGCTATGGCCTGAAGCATGTCGCGGAGCACTACCTTCGCCAGGTGGATGTCGACCGCCCCGAAGACCACTACGTCTCGAACGGCGCGTTCATCTGCGCGGCCTTGCACGCTGGGTTCTCCATGAAGGCTTCCGCCGAAGATGGACCGAACGTAAGGTTCAACATGAGCTCGTGTTCTCCCGTGTTCGCATGGCGCCGCATCGAGCGACGATCGACCTTTGGGGATCCCAGGCTCGCCGCGCGCAAGGCACGCCTTGCCCAACTCGTGGGCGTCCGGTTGCCGTGACCGCTGAGCTGCGATGCTGATCTGAACTACGGATCACGTTCGTGAGATCGAAGTCGCTCGACAACGCGATGCGGGCGGATCTGCTTGCCATCCGTTGTCGGCGCTTCGCTCCATGCCACTGCGAGCGAGCGCAGAGGCATGCTTTGCCAACACCCACTTTGAGTGGAGCTAGAAAAATCCGCGCTTCGTGAGCATGCCCAACGCGATCATTCCAAGGAACGTCCAGCCTGCGCATGAAGGAAGAAGATTCCTCCACACGACCCGCACACGAGTCAAGGGATGCTTCTTTTCTCGCCATAGCTTGAACACGCGATCGTATGGCTTCAGTTTGATGTAAGCAGCAAAGAGGACTACGAGCAGAGAGACAAAAGCCCAAAGCTTTGGTGCATCCGAGCTCAAAGACAGCGCGCCGAGGGAGAAAGATAGTGTTCCGAAAATTTGGTTGGCAAGGCGCGTTCTGGCGAAAAACAAGGAGAACTCGATCGATCGGACGTTACTCATGGTGATGCTTTAGAAGTGGCTACATTGAAAATCGAAGTGCTGCGCTCTGGAACCCTCTCCGCTTGGCGATGATGCAAGGAGCGACTCAGGGGGCTCCGAGTCGCCGTTCCTCATGCCAGCCGCCGGGTGGCATCGAAACTTCAGCCTTGCAGGGAGCAGCGTCGAATCTCTGCTACGGGGCGATTTCAAACAGGTCGGTCAGATGGTGCGTTCGACGTATCGATCATCTTGTCGAAGTGGAAATTCATCGTCTCGTGCTCGCGACGTACCACGCCGAATCCGCTCATATCGATCGTTTTTGATCCACTGGGACCATAGGTATCCTCATGCTCCTTGAGGCCACCGAGATGAGGAAAGAGGGCCATCTCGAACTTCCCAGCCTCGATAATTGCCCGATCCTCCTTGTGCATCGGCAAGATGATCTGGAGAACCAGGTTCGAGAACTGTAGAACGAAGATCATGAATGGAAATTCCGGGTACTGCGCGCGCCTGCGCAACAAGCAATACTGGAAGCGATCATTCGGCAAGGGACCTGGCAAGAATTGGGTGTAGATATTCAAGGGGCGATAGGGGTAGCTCTCGAAGGTATGGCTCTCCTGCAGGATCCACTTCTTCAGGTGCTCGCAAGCAAGAGCCTCCTCTTGCGGCATCACTGCCAGCGCCATCTTCACCAGGCACTTGAAGACCCCCATCGGCACATAGGGCTGTCGTTCCAGCTTCAAGGTGACAGTATTGGACTCCATGTCCAATACATGACGCGGATCGTCCTTTGCCAGACGAATCTTCAGATTCTTGGCATCCTGAGCTTCCACGCGGAAAGCTTTGTCGCTCGACTGGAATGTCGGGATGCCTTTACCGTTGACCCGGCCGAGTGACCGCATCGGGAGCGTCCACTTGCCGAAGTCGTCTTCAACCCATTTCGAGAAGTGCTTGTTGCAACGGTCGCACTCGTTCAGGTCAATCAGAGCCTTATTGCCAATTTGCTCTGGAAAGGCATGAGCTTTCGTGCTGAACGTGACATCCGGACTGGTGTCGCCACAGTATCTGCACCGACGCTGCGCGTCTTGCCCAAGGTAGGTCGTGCTCGATTCAGGGCCGAAATCAGAATAGGCGATGGTTTCGTAGCGCTCCTCAAACCAATCGGAGCGTTCGCGATGCGCTTCGGTAAGTTCGAGCTCCGGCACTGATCGCTGAATTTGCACGGCCCCGGACATTGGATAGATCGACAGATAGTTTTCCAGGTCGGCCACGGTACGCGGCACGAACACCGTGTATGTGGCTTCAGCGATGCAATGGGCGCCCCCAAGCTTTTCGGGGCTGAGGGCGAGCGCCAAGACTGGCATCGACGGCAGGCTTGTGGAACGGCCTTCGCTCAGGAGGAAGAACGAAATCCCTTCAATCTCCAATACACCCTCTCGCTCGAGAACCTCCAGGGCTTCATCTGTGAAGATGCCGGCTAGCAAGACTCGCAGTTCATCAAGATCAGAGATGGCCAGACCCAGGCCCGGTGCTCCTTGATGTTGTACAAGGGTTCTGCCGGTGATAAATCCCAGGAAGCGCACGTTATCAGCCAGATCCATCGGTGGCGTATGAATTCGCACTGGTTCGGCTGGTTGTGCATCGGTGTTTGGAGTTGTCATGGAATCCTTCGCTAGTGAGTGAGATGGAAGTCGGATGATTCTCGTTGGCGCGGTGCCCTCGAACTGTTCTGCGAGTTACGAAATGATGATGCCTATTGTGGGAAAGGAGTATGGGCACTGCGAGCACGCGCGGCGACAGCAATAACTCACAAAATCCACTTCTCTTCGCGGTCCCAGTCCGCACGGATTACTGAGTCAGAAATGCCCTCGGAGTGCTTTTGTCGTCCTTCGATGAGGTCGCTTTCCATCGGCCTCCCGGCCGCCATTGCCATCCATGCGGCGCAGCTGGTGCACTACAGTGCACTGGACTTACCTTCGCCAAACAGATGTTCAACTTTCTCGTCACAGCGACTGATGGAGCCTGGGAGCGTCCGGGCTACGAGTACGAACGCAGCCGGTTTCTCGAATTCACGCGCGAAGACATCGCGGCCAGCTTTCGTGAGCTGAAGGCAGCGCAGATCGCGGCGCTGTTGAAGCTACCTTGTCTCTTTGCCTATGAGGGTACGAGCAAGTCGCTGAGGATCGGCCGCTTGAAAAGAGTCGAGCTTCGCAGAGAGCGCTTGCCAGGAATTTTGTGTGCGAGGCATAAGATGACCAACAGGAGTATGTATGCCAAGCAAGAAGAAGTCGATGCCGCAGTTGCCGACGATCCCGCAAGAACTCACTGATTGATGTCATCGGCCCGATGAGCGCCGAGGCGGTGCACGCCGCCTCGTTGGCCTTCAAGAAGGCTCTGATCGAGCGCGCGCTGGGCGCCGAGATGTCCCATCACCTGGGCTATTCACCCGAGGCAGCCAAGCCCGAGGAAGCGGGTAACCACCGCAATGGTCGCAGCGCCGAGACCGTGCTGACCGAGGACGGCCCCCTGCGCATCGAAGTGCCGCGCGACCGAGCTGGCTCCTTCGAGCCGATCCTCATCCCGAGCACGAGCGGCGCTTCACCGGCTTTGACGACAAGATCATCGCCATGTACGCGCGCGGCATGGCGGTGCGCGAGATCCAGGCCTTTTTGGCCGAGCAGTACGCCACCGAGATGTCTCCGGAGCATTCCAAGGTAGGTGAAGGGCGCGTTGCATTTCAGTGATGGCCGGAGGCCGCCCCCAGGCATGCGCATCAAGTCCCCCCAGATCATGGGGCAGAGCGAGGGACTCGGCGGGCGAGGTACTTGCACAACGCGCCGCTCAATCCGACCATCAGTTCGGCCTCTTCGAATTGGGGCGGCTGACCTTCCTGCAAGTGACGGCCGAAGTTGGAAGTGAAGCCCCATGCCTTGGAGACCACATCGTCGATGGGCTTGGGAAAGAGGCCGGGATTGCGTTTAACCAATTCACCCAACGTGTCCTTGCTGGAGCACACGTCGCGGGCGACGCACTCAAGGGCTGCCAATGCGTGCTGGATTGCGCCAGTGATCTCTGGGTCAGGACGGCGAGACAGGTCTTGCAGCGCCTCATGCAATTCGCTGGCAGCCGTGTGCCTGCTTTGCTGCTGCAACTGTGCAACACCTTGCCGGACGTTGACCTCGAACATCTCAGGCCCGCGAACCTCAAGCTGAGCATCAATAAGTTGCCACCCTACGCCCATGCGACGGAAGCAGCGATTCAATTCGTCCTCTAAAGAGAGCTCCGAGTAACAGGGGCTCTGCAAAAGAAGTTCCACCATGTCATAGACCTCGAACCATTCGAGCTCTTCGAACAGTTTGTGGACCTCTCTATCCACGTTTGGACCGGACCAGTTATTCGGGTCTGGAGCCTTGTACATGAGAGCGCAAAGCTTTTTGCGCAGGTCATTGGGCTTGAATCCGCATTGGTAGGCAACGCGAATGATCGCTTCACGCAACTCTTGCGGCGCCTCATGACGGATCGTGATCTCGGAGTCCGGACGCCCGTAGCCGTGGCGCGATGAAAAGCGATCCATTCGATCTCCTTGTGCACTGTGATTTGGCGTGTTAGGCAAGGAATCTGCTTCAAGCGCCCTCGTATAGGGCATGCCATGCGATCGCAAAACCTTCGGCACTGGCTCACAAACAGCCTTGCGAACGACTATCTGAGGAATCACACGCTACCTTCATAATCTGCATCGCACAGCGCCGTAAATCAAGGGAGCATTACACCGTGTCGCCGTATGGGCGACACGTGAAGATGACTCCGTCGCTGGCTTGATTGCCGTGTTAGGGGTAGCTGAGTCAGGTGGTATGAACCGGACCACTGCATGTCTTGTAGAGCCGCCGCCTGTGGTCGGGCAGTACAAGCACTTTCTCTCGCTGAGTCTTGAGGAAAAACTGCTGACGGAGGCGAGAACAAGCGGTAGCGCGTGATCTCTCCCGATTTGTGAGCACATCGGCCGACCACAGATCGCGAAACCTGCGGTGCGCCCACTGCGAGAGGCGTTCCTCCTAAAGTGAGCCAACATTTTGTTGGCGAGCCGTCGGCATCCATCATCTCTTCGTCTGCGTCCTAGGCCATGACCAAGGCTGGCTCACGCCGCGTACTTGAGCGCTGCGGCACAGTTGAATGCTCCATTCGAAGGCCGCGGCTCATTGCCCGAAACAACGGCCCATCGCTTGCGACGTTCGCGAAGAACTGTGGTGGATGAAATCCGCTCGAGGCATCACGCAGCTCGCTCAGTGGTATTGGCGTGGCGAGTCTGCAGGGTTCCTTGAGACTCAGCGCAAACGCCGCGGGCAATCCCGAGAAGTACTCGAAGAACTCGCGGCGCTGAAGGCCGGAGACTGACCCGAAGCGATTCCAGAGCGTGCTTGGTGCAAGCGTGTGAACGCCGGCGACTTTGGCGCATCCGATGACGCTGCCAACCGGCACCTTCACATAGAACCAGACCGTCGCACCGATTGCGACATGCATGGGGCGACGACGCAGTTCAACCGTCTTTGTGCCGTCAAGAATGTTTTCCGCGTGTCGCTCTTCGAGGGAGATCAGGACGTTCTGCGGATTGTTCATGTTGAAGTCCTTCAAGGAGAATTTTTCTGATTTGCTCAGAAGTAAGACGACGACTTGTGAGCAACTGCGTTGCCTGGCCGCAACCGAATCGTTTGAGGCTTTCTAGCGGGACCGGGTGTGGCAACTTCATCAGGTTATCGAAAGCAACTACAACTTTCGTCTCGGATTTTCCGATTGCAGCCAAGTCGCTTGGTTCCAGGGCGGACCGCTCCAGATCTGCGCTATCAACAGCATCCACTGGGCGCAGGTATGCGTTCGTCACTCTTGCAACTGCAACGACTGCCATTAGCCCTGTCCCGCTGCCCGACGATTCGTAGAAGAACATCAGGCTGCCTCGCTGGAACACTTTGAGCGTTCTTGGGTCACTCAGGTAGTGGCGCTGCTGGTAGAGCAACGCCTTGCCATGTGGGAGCAGTTGTAGCTGATCGAGATGATTGAGTAGGTGTTCGGAATAGCCTCGCTGGATCGGTACAAGTACGCCTGGTCTGCCGGGCATGCAAATCAGCATTGGGGAAAGCAAGGTCTCTAGTGCGAAGGCGGTCACCTGTGCGCGCTGACCATCCGGGCGCTGCAGCTCGATGTATTGGTCAACTCCCCGAAAGAGGGGCATCGTTTGTGGGAGAGTGATTCCGCTCACACTCAATAGTTTCGTGCGCAGTTCGATCCAGTTCTCTGGAATGACAGCGCTGTTCAACGAGATCTTGTTCAATTCTCGAGCCTCGTCAGTGCCCGTGAATCCCACTTCCGACGCGACTTCTTTCACTGAAGCCTGTTGTGGAGCAAGGTGCAAGCGAATTCGCTGGATTCGTTCTCCCGCTTGATTCATCAGATGGACGATCATCAGGCGTGTGGCATCTTGGGCACATGCCGCGCTTTCGTCGACCGCGATGAAGGCATCACATGTGCTGTCCCTGAGGCCGCTAGGCCACATGAGATAGCCAACAATGCGCGTCGCGTCCAGTACGACGAAGCGATGGCACGCTTTGCTGCGCCCATCAGTCGCAGCCCAATGACGCGATTGATCTCCCACCGAGATGCCCAAGCCGGTGAGAAGGGCCCGAACCTCCTCCTCCTGACCAGACGCAAGTTCCTCCAGGTCCAGCGTGGCCCGAGTGCTGGCAGTGATGGCGCCGATCCCGGTGTCCAGATCCTCAAGGATCTTGAAGGACTCAGGAGACAGAACGTCAATGCTGTAGCGGGCACGCAGCATTGCTGCGGCCGCAAGGATCGAACCGTCACTCGTGACCAGTCCCGCAAGATTGTGGTGAACAGCCGTCGCAAGGTGTCGCAGGTCCGAGTGGTCGTTCTTTGTCAGTGTTCCTGCGGCATATCTCTCAGGGAAGACGATGGGACCGATCTCCTTGGTGAACTGCTCTAACTCTTCCTCTGAGGGCACTGCAAACTTTGGGAAGATCTGAGCAATGCTTTGCATCGGATCAGTTTTTCCTTTCAATGCTGAACGCGCTAGCTCGGCATCGAACTCCGTGCTCAGTGCCAAGTGACAAACACCCAGACGCTCGAGTGCGAACAGGTCTACGACGTCTTCATGCCGCGCTCGACGCGGTCCGAGATCGAACAAGACGTTCAGATCCAACAGATAGAGCTTTGTCGCAGTCTTGGACTGGTCCTCTAGGCCCAAGAGATCCTGCTGCTTAAGTCCGCTAGGCGCAAAGAGTTGCGGTGTTGGTAGCTCGTGACTACGCAAGATGATGACTCTGCCATGGGACCTTCCACCTGGAGCGGTTCCGTGGGCATAGAAGCCCTGGGCCTGCCAGAACTCCTGCGATTGAAGCAGGTCTTCGGCAACCCGAGCGCCGATGGAGATGTAGTTCAGTCCCGTCAGGTGACTCTTGAGGAAATCCAGTTGCTTCTTTGCAATCCCTTGCCGGCGATAGCTTGGAGACACGTGGATCTGAACGACATGTCCGCGGGGGAACTTGGTGGTGAACCACAGGTGCCCGGCATAACTGACCTGATCACCTTCATGCGCAATCGCGACGATCAGCTTCTCGCTGCTTGCGGCTTCTTCATACACACTGCGCGCGTACCACCCCAGCGCTGACCGATGGCTCTCAGCTGCATCGACAACTTGTTTCACGTGCGGAATCACGTCCTGGCGCTTGAGAAGTAGCTCTACGGTGAGCTTCGTTGTTCCCATGCAGTTTCCCCTCCACCTGTGTCTGGCAATGGGGGCGACTGTATCGAATTTGTTACGCGCGTCGTCGGCTACGAAATGACTTCTCGGCGAGAGGAGACGTCGCCCGCGTATGAGCGAGAGAGCAGCTTCGCACTCTGGCATTGGTATCGGTCTGCTTCGCGGCGGTGTTTTTTGCAGTGCACATGCTCGCGGACTCGTGCCAGACACGAGACCATGTGCCTTTAACAGTGGCTTGTCGATGACGAGGAAGAGAAACATGAACTGTATATTTATACAGTATCAAAAGGGTGGTCGCCACATGCGCTTTTGGGGCTTTTATGCAGAGAGCACGAAAGGAGTTCATGCGGTAAATTGGCCGAGTGTGACCATTCACTTGCAAGTCCTGGGTTTCTCAAATAGCTAGAAATTCTCAGATAGCTGGGAGTTTTCTCAAATAGCGGGATATGGACCAGCTTACGTGCGCGATGAAGCGCCGATTCGTGGGTTTCGACCGCGCTTACAAGAGGTATGCGCCGCACTTCAAGCGATTCGCCCGGCGCTACAGGCTCTTCTGCAGCGCCCGCCGGTACTGCACCGCCTCCGCCACATGCGCCGTCTCGATGACCGGTGCCCCCGCGAGGTCGGCGATGGTGCGCGCCACCTTGAGCGCGCGGTGCGTGCTGCGCGCCGACCAGCCGAGCCGGGCGGCGGCCGTGTGCATGAAGCGGCGCGCCTCGTCGCCCAGCGCCGCATGGCGGTCGATGTCGGCGCCCTGCAGCGCCTGGTTGGGCCGGCCCTGGCGTTCGATCGCGCGTTCGCGTGCGGCGACCACGCGCGCGCGGATGGCGGCGGTGGTCTCGCCCGCGGGCGCGTCGAGCAGCTGCGGCGCCGAGATCGCGGGCACTTCGATGTGCAGGTCGATGCGATCCAGGAGCGGGCCGCTGAGCTTGCGCTGGTAGCGCGCCACCTGGTCGGGCGTGCAGCGGCAGGTTTTCGTGGGGGCGCCCAAAAAGCCGCAGGGGCACGGATTCATCGCAGCCACGAGTTGAAAGCGCGCGGGGAACTCGGCCCGCCGCGCGGCCCGCGCGATGGTGATGGTGCCGGTCTCGAGCGGCTCGCGCAGCGCTTCGAGCGCGGCGCGCGAGAACTCGGGGAACTCGTCGAGGAACAGCACGCCGTGGTGCGCCATCGAGATCTCGCCGGGCCGCGGCGGCGAACCGCCACCGACCAGCGCCACCGCGCTCGAGGTGTGGTGCGGCGACGCGGTCGGCCGGTGCATCCAGCGCTCGGTCGAGAAGCGCCCGCCCAGGCTCGCGATGGCCGCGCTCTCGAGCGCCTCGTCGATGCGCATCGGCGGCAGCAGGCCGGCGAAGCGCTGGCCCAGCATCGACTTGCCCGAGCCCGGCTCGCCCATCATCAGGAGGCTGTGGCCGCCGGCCGCGGCGATCTCGAGCGCGCGCTTGGCGCCGGCATGGCCCTTCACGTCGGCCATGTCGGCATAGGCGGGGGCATCGGCTTGCGCGGACGCATGGGCGCGCGACCAGCCCTCGTCGTCCGCCTCCAGGCCCGCCTGCGCATCGGCCGGCAGGAAGCGCCGCACCACGTCGAGCAGGTGCCTGGCGCCGTAGACCTCGCCGCCGGGCACCAGCGCGGCCTCGTCGGCGCTGGTCGCGGGCAGCACCAGCCGGGTGGCGATGCCGCGCGTGTGCAGCGCGAGCGCCATCGCGAGCGCGCCGCGCACCGGCCGCAGTTCGCCCGACAGCGAGAGCTCGCCCGCGAACTCGTGCCCCGCGAGCCGCGCGCCCTCGATCTGGCCGCTGGCCGCGAGGATGCCCAGCGCCATCGGCAGGTCGAAGCGGCCCGAATCCTTGGGCAGGTCGGCCGGCGCCAGGTTCACGGTGATGCGCTTGTTGTGCGGGAACTCCAGCCCGGCGTTCTGGATGGCCGAGCGCACGCGCTCGCGCGCCTCCTTGACCTCGGTCTCGGCCAGCCCGACCAGCGTGAAGCTCGGCAGGCCGTTGGCCAGATGCACCTCGACCGTGACACTGGCCGCTTCCAGCCCGAGCAAGGCGCGGCTTTGCACCAAAGACAGACTCATCCTTCACTCCCTCCCTATATTGGTGCGCCCGATTCCGGTCGTCGCGGGCGTCTTGTTCTTTTTTCAGTGCAAGCCACAAAGCCTTGCGCTTGTAACTATTTTTGGCTTCTTCCCGGGAGGGCGCTTCAACCGGTCGCCGGGGGATGTGCACTTTGGCACGCTCCCTGCTTTGAGGGTCATCAGGTTCCACAACACTACTTGCGAGGAGTTCCCGATGACGCACCGTTCCGCCGCCCAGGCCCTGATCGTCCTGGCCACCGCACTGACCACGTCGGGCGCCGCCCTGGCGCAGGCCACCCCAGACGCTGCGGCGGCGCCTGCCGCGGCCCCCGCGACCTCGCCGATCACGGCCAACATCTCGCTGACCACGAACTACAAGTTCCGCGGCCAGGACCAGGACATGATCGGCCGGGACGACTACGCCAAGACCCGTGGCCTCAAGCCCGCGATCCAGGGCGGCTTCGACTACGCCTTCGGCGAGAGCGGCTTCTACGTCGGCAACTGGAATTCCAGCGTCAACTGGCTCAAGGGCAACAGCGTCGAGGTCGACCTGTACGGCGGCTACAAGTTCAAGGCCGGCCCGCTGGACATGGACGTCGGTGCGCTGACCTACATCTACCCGGGCAACACCGCCGGCAACACCACCGAGCTGTACGGCGCGGCCACCTATGCCAACGAAACCTTCGGCTCGTTCACGGCCAAGTACTCGCACACGGTGTCGAAGGACTACTTCGGCTACGCCGGCAACAAGGCGGGCTCGGGCCTCAAGGGCCGCAACACCGGCTACCTGAACCTGAGCTACAGCAAGGAGATCGTGCCTAAGGTCACGCTCAAGGCCGCCGTGGGCTTCACCCGCTTCTCCAGCGACATCCGCCACAACACGGCCGCGAAGAATTACGTCGACTACAACGTGGGCGCCACCTACGACTTCGGCGGCGGTCTCACGCTCACCGGCTCGGTGCAGGGCGCGAACAAGAAGAACGCGTTCAATGTCGCGGCCGGCCCGCTGTACGACTTCGGCTTCTACACGGTGCAGGAGGTCTACTCGCCCAACAAGCCGCGCTTCATCCTCACGCTGACGAAGACGCTGTAAGCGGCACACAACGAGGCGCGGCCCATGCTGCCGCGCGAATTCTTTCCATCCAAAGGAGCAACCCATGAAGCTGGTCACAGCCATCATCAAACCGTTCAAGCTCGACGAAGTGCGCGAAGCGCTTTCGGCCATCGGCGTGCAGGGGATCACCGTCACCGAGGTCAAGGGCTTCGGCCGCCAGAAGGGCCACACCGAGCTCTACCGCGGCGCGGAGTACGTCGTCGACTTCCTGCCCAAGGTCAAGATCGAGGCGGCCGTCTCGGATGACCTCGTCGAGCGCGTGATCGAAGCCGTCGAGGGCGCCGCGCGCACCGGCAAGATCGGCGACGGCAAGATCTTTGTCTACAACCTCGAGCAGGTCGTGCGCATCCGCACCGGCGAAACGGGCCGCGAAGCCCTTTGATCGAGTCCAGGCCCGAAAGAACAACGTCCATGAAAAAACTGCTTGTCTCCCTCGCGCTCGGCTTGAGCGTGCTTGCCGCCGGCACCACCGGCTTCGCGCAGACGCCCGCGCCCGCCGCTGCCGCGTCGGCGCCGGCCGCCGAGGCCTCGGCACCGGCTGCAGCGCCCGCCGCAGCAGCCGCGCCGGCTGCTGCCGCTCCCGCCGCGCCGGCCGCGGCACCGGCACCCAAGGTCGATTCGGGCGACACCGCCTGGATGCTGACCTCCACGCTGCTCGTGATCCTGATGACCATCCCCGGCCTCGCGCTGTTCTACGGCGGCCTGGGCCGCTCGAAGAACATGCTGTCGGTGCTGATGCAGGTCTTCGTGATCTTCTCGCTGATCAGCATCCTGTGGGCCATCTACGGCTACAGCCTCGCCTTCACGGGTGAAGGAAGCTTCGTCGGTACCTTCGACAAGATCTTCCTCAAGGGCGTGACGCAGGAGACCTTCGGCGCGCTCACGACGATCCCCGAGTACGTGTTCGTCGCGTTCCAGGGCACCTTCGCCGCCATCACCGTGGCGCTGATCGTCGGCGCCTTCGCCGAACGCGCCAAGTTCTCGGCCGTGCTGCTGTTCTCGGTGCTGTGGTTCACTTTCGCCTACGTGCCGATGGCCCACATCGTCTGGGGCGGCGGCCTGCTCGGCAAGGACGGCGCGCTCGACTTCGCGGGCGGCACCGTGGTGCACATCAACGCCGGCGTGGCCGGCCTGGTCGGTGCCTACATGGTCGGCAAGCGCGTGGGCTACGGCAAGGAAGCCTTCACGCCGCACTCGCTCACGCTCACCATGGTCGGCGCCTCGCTGCTGTGGGTCGGCTGGTTCGGCTTCAACGCCGGCTCGGCGGGTGCCGCCAACGCCGCCGCTGGCCTGGCCTTCGTGAACACGGTGCTCGCCACCGCCGCCGCCGCGCTGTCCTGGATCCTGGGCGAGAGCCTGCACAAGGGCAAGGCCTCGATGCTGGGTGCCGCCTCGGGTGCCGTCGCCGGCCTCGTCGCGGTGACCCCCGCCGCCGGCTTCGTCGGCCCGATGGGTTCGATCGTGCTGGGCCTGCTGGCCGGCCTGGTCTGCCTCTGGGGCGTGGGCGGTCTCAAGCGCATGCTCGGTGCCGACGATGCGTTCGACGTGTTCGGCGTCCACGGCGTGGGCGGTATCCTGGGTGCCATCCTGACCGGCGTGTTCGCGGCCCAGGGCCTCGGCGGCACCGGCGGCCTGACCCCCGACACCTTCTCGATGGGCGCCCAGGTCTGGATCCAGATCAAGAGCGTGCTGTTCACCATCGTCTGGTCCGGCGTCGTGGCGTTCATCGCCTTCAAGATCGCCGACCTGGTGCTCGGCCTGCGTGTGACCGAAGAGGAAGAGCGCGAAGGCCTCGACATCTCGTCGCACGGCGAAACCGCCTACAACCGCTGATCGGAACCTCTCCGACACGCGACAAGGACACCGCGGGTTCCTCGCTCCAGAGGAAGGGACCCGCGGTCCACCACCAGACCACCACCCCAAGTTTTCCAAGGTCCTTCCAAGGTTTCCTGAAGCCCATTTTTCAGCGAGAGTCTCCTTTGGATGTTCGGCCCGCAAGCACTCCGGTGCGAGCGGGCTTTTTTTTGTCCTCGGCGCGGCGCGGCCCGGTGCGGTCCGACAGCGGCGGGCCGTGGCGCGGGGGCACAATCCCCGTCATGTGGACCCCCCTGGACAACAGCCTCAGCGCCCTCGGCGAATCGCCGTTCTGGCACCCGCAGGAACGTTCCCTGTACTGGCTCGACATTCCCGGCCGCGCGGTGCTGCGCACGCGCGGCGAGATCGGCGCCGGCGGCGCGGTCGAGCGCTGGGACCTGCCGACCGAACCCGGCTGCATGGCGCCCGCGCGCAGCGGCGGCCTGGTGATCGCGCTGCGCGACGGCATCTACCGCGCGCGCGAATGGGGCGGCGCGCTGGCCGCGATCGCGCGCGTGGAGCACGACGCGGCCACCATGCGCTTCAACGACGGCAAGTGCGACGCGCTCGGCCGCTTCTGGGCCGGCAGCATCAACGAGGCCAAGGACCGCGCCAATGCCGCGCTCTACTGCCTCGATGCGCGCCGCGACGACGGCCAGTCGCCGATGCTCTCGCAGATGGCCGAGGGCGTGACCACGGCCAACGGCCTCGCGTTCTCGCCCGATGCGCGCACGCTCTACTGGGCCGACACGCCGGCCCACGCGGTGCGCGCCTGGGACTGGGACGCCGCGCACAACACGCTCTCGCACGGCCGCGTCTTCAAGCGGTTCGACGCCAAGCCCGAAGGCTGGGCACCCGGCTCGGCGCTGGCCTATGGCGGGCGGCCCGACGGCGCCACGGTCGATGCCGAGGGCCACTACTGGGTCGCGATGTTCGAGGGCGCGCAGCTGCTGCGCCTCGCGCCCTCGGGCGAGGTCGTGGCCGCCTTCGCGCTGCCGGTGCAGTGCCCGACCATGCCCTGCTTCGGCGGCGACGACCTGCGCACGCTGTTCGTCACCACCGCGCGCAAGGGCCGGCCCGAGGCCGAACTGGCGCAGAAGCCCGCCTCGGGCATGGTGCTGTCGATGCGCTCGGACGTGCCCGGCCTGCCGGTCCATTTCTTCGAGGACTAGCCCGCGCCGCATGGCCCTGCAGCACATCCCGCCGATCCAGTGCCTCGTGACCTTCGAGGCGCTGGCGCGGCTGCGCCATGCGGGCCGCGCGGCCGACGAGCTCTGCGTGACCGCCAGCGCGGTCAGCCACCGCATCCGCCAGCTCGAGTCGCACGTGGGCTTCAAGCTGTTCGGCCGCGGCGACTTCAGCCTCACGGCCGACGGCGCGGCCTACCTCGCCAACGTGCGCACCGGCCTGGCGGCGCTGCAGGCGCATGCCGGCGGCGGCAACGCGGCGGCGGGCCTGCGCGCGGCCACGCGGCTGCGGCTCGCGGTCACGCCGACCTTCAGCCGCCAGTTCCTCATGCCGCGGCTCGAGCTGTTCCGCAACATCTATCCCGACATCGACCTGGTGCTGCAGGTGTCGATCCCGCTGCTCGACGTGACCGCCGAGCCGGCCGACCTCGAGGTGCGCTACGGTGGCGGCAACTACGCCGACTGCGAGCACCGCCCGCTGCTCGAGGAACTGGTGGTGCCGGCCTGCAGCCCGAGCTACCTCAACGAGTTCGGCCCGTTCCACGGCTTCCGCACCGCGGCCGAGATCGCGGCCGCGCGGCTGATCCGCAGCCCGCTCGAACCCTGGGGCACCTGGTTCGCGAGCTGCGGCATCGACCAGCCCGAGCCGCAGCTGGGCTCGCAGTTCAACGACCTGGGCCTGGTCTACGACGCGGCCGCCAGCGGTTTCGGCGTGGCGCTGGTGCGCCAGAAGATGGGCGCGGCCTGGTTCGAATCGGGCCGGCTGGTGGCGCTGTCGGAGCATGCCGTGCGCTCGCCGCACCGCCACACGCTGTGCTGGCAGCCGGGCGCGCTCGAGCGCTGGGAGTGCGCGGCCTTCGCCGACTGGCTGGTGCAGGCGCTGCGCTGAACACGGTCCCGGCCCGCGCCGCGCGGCGAAGATTCCTCAAGTCCGCCGCAAAAATCCTTCAACCCGAAGGCCGCGCATTTCCTTAGAGTGGGGGCCGGCCCCCGCCAGCCATCCGCAGAAGAACACCGAGAAGAGACTTCGCCCATGAACGCGCCCCCGAGCCCGACGCAGCATGCGTCGCTCCAGAAGACAGAACGCCAGTCGCAGGTCGTGCGCGCGCTGCAGGCCCACCTGCCGGCGCATGCGCTGATCTGGCATGCCGAGGACACCACGCCCTACGAGTGCGACGGCCTCACGGCCTACCGCCAGCGGCCGCTGGTGGTGGCGCTGCCCGAGACCGAAGAGCAGGTGGCGGCCGTGCTGCGCACCTGCCACGGGCTGGGCGTGCCGGTGGTGGCGCGCGGCTCGGGCACGGGGCTGTCGGGCGGCGCCATGCCGCACGAGATGGGCGTGACCCTGTCGCTCGCCAAGTTCAACCGCATCCTGAAGATCGACCCGGTCGCGCGCACCGCGCTCGTGCAGTGCGGCGTGCGCAACCTCGCCATCAGCGAGGCCGCCGCGCCCTACAACCTCTACTACGCGCCCGATCCCTCGAGCCAGATCGCCTGCTCGATCGGCGGCAATGTCGCCGAGAACTCGGGCGGCGTGCACTGCCTCAAGTACGGCCTCACGCTGCACAACGTGCTCCAGGTGCGCGGCTTCACGGCCGAGGGCGAGCCGGTGACGTTCGGCGGCGAGGCGCTCGATGCCGCCGGCCTCGACCTGCTGGCGCTGGTGATCGGCAGCGAGGGCATGCTCGCCGTCACCACCGAGGTCACGGTGAAGCTGGTGCCCAAGCCGCAGCTGGCGCGCTGCATCATGGCCAGCTTCGACGACGTGCGCAAAGCCGGCGACGCGGTGGCCGCGGTGATCGCGGCGGGCATCATCCCCGCGGGGCTCGAGATGATGGACAAGCCCATGACCGCCGCCGTCGAGGACTTCGTGCATGCCGGCTACGACCTCGACGCGGCCGCCATCCTGCTGTGCGAATCCGACGGCACGCCCGAGGAGGTCGAGGAGGAGATCGGCCGCATGACGGCCGTGCTGCGCGGCTGCGGCGCCACCGCCATCGCGGTCAGCAACAGCGAGGACGAGCGCATGCGCTTCTGGAGCGGGCGCAAGAACGCCTTCCCGGCCTCGGGCCGCATCAGCCCCGACTACATGTGCCTCGACTCCACCATCCCGCGCAAGCGGCTGGCCGACATCCTGCTCGCGATCCAGGCGATGGAGCAGAAGTACGGCCTGCGCTGCTGCAACGTGTTCCACGCGGGCGACGGCAACCTGCATCCGCTGGTGCTGTTCGATGCCAACGACCCCGACGAGCTGCACCGCTGCGAGCTGTTCGGCGCCGACATCCTCGAGACCAGCGTCGCGATGGGCGGCACCGTCTCGGGCGAGCATGGCGTGGGCGTGGAGAAGCTCAACAGCATGTGCGTGCAGTTCACGGCCGCCGAGAACGAGCAGATGTTCGGCGTCAAGCGCGCCTTCGATCCCGAAGGCATGCTGAACCCCGGCAAGGTGATCCCCACGCTGCAGCGCTGCGCCGAGTACGGCAAGCAGGTGGTGCGCGGCGGCCGCCTGCCGCATCCCGAGCTGCCGAGGTTCTGATGAGCGGCATCGATCACGCACTGGGCCAGGCCGTCGAGCGCATCCGCGCCGCGGCCGCCGACGGCAACGCGCTGTGCATCCGCGGCGGCGGCAGCAAGGACTTCTACGGCGAGGCGCCGCGCGGCGAGCTGCTCGACACGCGCGCGCTCGCGGGCATTTCGAGCTACGAGCCCAGCGAGCTGGTCGTGACCGTGCGCGCGGGCACGCCGCTGGCCGAGCTCGAGGCGGCGCTGGCCGAGAAAGGGCAGTGCCTGGCCTTCGAGCCGCCGCACTTCGCGGCGGGTGCGACCGTCGGCGGCATGGTCGCCGCGGGCCTCGCGGGCCCGTCGCGCGCCAGCGTGGGCAATGTGCGCGACTACGTGCTCGGCGCCACGCTGGTCAACGGCCGCGGCGAGGTGTTGAGCTTCGGTGGCCAGGTGATGAAGAACGTGGCGGGCTACGACGTCTCGCGCGTGCTCGCGGGTTCGCTCGGCACGCTGGGCCTGATCGCCGAGGTCAGCCTCAAGGTGCTGCCGGTGCCGCCGGCCGAGGCCACGCTGGAGTTCGCGTGCGACCAGGCCGATGCGCTGCGGCTGCTCAACGAATGGGGCGGCCGGCCGCTGCCGCTCAACGCGAGCTGCTGGTTCGAATACGCGGGCGCCGGCGCGCTCTACCTGCGGCTGCGCGGCGCGGTGGCGGCGGTCGAGGCTGCCTGCACTCACCTCGGCGGCGAGCGCAAGGACAAGGATCGCGCTGCGGCCGACTGGCAGTCGCTGCGCGAGCAGAGCCTGCCGTGGTTCGACACCGCGGCCGGGCCCGATGCGCTGTGGCGCCTGTCGGTGCCGCAGACCGCGCCGGTGCTGGGGCTCGAGGCATTCGGTGCGCCGCTGGTCGAATGGCATGGCGGCCAGCGCTGGTACAAGGCGCCGCCCACGCCGGCCGCGGCCGCGCGCATCCGCGAGGCCGCGCGCGCGGCGGGCGGGCATGCGACGCTGTTCCGCCTGCCCGCGCACGGCGAAGCTCACGAGGCCGCGGCGCCGCGCTTCGACCGGCTCGAGCCCGCCGTCGAGCGCATCCACCGCGCGCTGATGCGCGAGTTCGATCCGCACGCCGTGTTCGACCGCGGCCGCCTGCACGCCTTCGACTGAGCGACCCCATGCGGCGCCTGCGCTTCCTCACCGGCCGCCATCGCGCGCCCTCGACCAACCACATGCTCGGCCTGCTGCTCGCGTTCAACGCCGGCGCCGTCAATGCGGGCGGCTTCCTGGTGCTGCACATGTACACCTCGCACATGACCGGCTTCACCTCGCAGGTGGCCGACGGCCTGGTGCTCGGCAACGCGACCCTGCTGCTCAATGCGCTGGGCGCGATCCTGGCCTTCGTGGCGGGCGCGGCGGTCTCGGCGCTGCTGGTCAACTGGGCGCGCCAGCACCACCTGCGCAGCGTCTATGCGCTGCCGCTGCTGCTCGAGTCGGCGCTGATGCTGCCCTTCGGCCTGATGGGCGCCATCACGCTGACCTGGCACACGCCCTTCGCGGTGCCGCTCACGGTGCTGCTGCTGTCCTTCATCATGGGCCTGCAGAACGCGGTGGGCTCCAAGACCTCGGGCGGCCGCATCCGCACCACCCACATGACCGGCAACCTCACCGACCTCGGCATCGAGCTCGGCAAGCTGCTGTACTGGAACCGCCGCGCCAGGCCCGGCGAAACCCTGGCGGGACCGGTGCGCCACAACGGCGCGCGGCTGCGGCTGTTCGCGGGACTGGTCGGCATGTTCGTCACGGGCGGCATCGTCGGCGCGGCTGGCTTCACCTACGTCGGCTTCGTCTGCGTGGTGCCGCTCGCGGCGCTGCTGCTGGCGCTGTCGCTGCCGCCCTTCATCGAGGACGTGCGGCGCTCGGCCCATCTGCGCCAGCTGCTGGGCGCGATCCGCCCGCGGCGCAAGAACGACGCGTCCTCCGGCCCCTGAGGCCGGCGAGTTTCACGAGACAACGACAAGAACCGACCCCACGATGCAAACCGAGCTCGCTCCCGAATTCCGCGGCACCGACGACGGCCGCGAGGCCGAGGCCATCCTGCGCAAGTGCGTGCACTGCGGCTTCTGCACCGCCACCTGCCCGACCTACCAGCTGCTCGGCGACGAGCTCGACGGCCCGCGCGGGCGCATCTACCTGATCAAGCAGGTGCTCGAGGGCCAGGCGCCCACGCGCAGCACGCAGCTGCACCTCGACCGCTGCCTGACCTGCCGCAACTGCGAGAGCACCTGCCCGAGCGGCGTGCAGTACGGCCACCTGGTCGACATCGGCCGGCGCATCGTCGACGAGAAGGTGCCGCGCCCCGCGATGGAGTCGGCCACGCGCTGGGTGCTCAAGGAAGGCCTGCCCTCGCCGCTGTTCGGCCCCGCGATGAAGCTGGGCCAGTCGGTGCGCGGCCTGCTGCCCGCCGCGCTCCAGGCCAAGGTGCCCGCGAAGCAGGAGGCCGGTGCCTGGCCCACCACCACGCACGCGCGCAAGGTGCTGATGCTCGCGGGCTGCGTGCAGCCGTCGATGATGCCGAACATCAACACCGCCACCGCGCGCGTGCTCGACGCGGGCGGCATCCAGGCCGTGCTCGCGCCCGAGGCCGGCTGCTGCGGCGCGGTGAAGTTCCACCTCAACGACCAGGAGGGCGGCAAGGCGCAGATGCGCGCCAACATCGACGCCTGGTGGCCGCTGGTCGAGCGCGATGAGGTGGAAGCCATCGTGATGAACGCCTCGGGCTGCGGCGTCACCGTGCGCGAATACGGCCACGTGCTGCGCAACGACCCGGCCTATGCGTTGAAGGCCGCGCGCATCAGCGAGCTCACGCGCGACCTCGGCGAACTGCTGCCCGACCTGGTGCCGGCGCTCAAAGCCCGCGTGCGCGCGACGCCCGGCACCATCGCCTACCACCCGCCCTGCACCCTGCAGCACGGCCAGAAGCTGCGCGGCGGCATCGAGACCCATCTGCGCGCCTTGGGCTTCGACGTGCGCGTGGCGATGAACGAATCGCACCTGTGCTGCGGTTCGGCCGGCACCTACTCGGTGCTGCAGCCCGAGCTCGCCTATCCGCTGCGCGACCGCAAGCTGGGCCACCTGAAGCAATTGCAGCCGGTGGCGATCGCGTCGGCCAACATCGGCTGCATCACGCACCTGCAAAGCGGCAGCGGCGAGCTGCCGGTGCGGCACTGGGTCGAGCTGCTCGACGCGGCGCTGCAGCCGGCTGCGTGACGGCTCAATCGCAGCGGTAGGTGACCTCGCCCTTGGGCGCGGGCTCGATGGTCGGCGGCACGAAGCGCAGCGGCGCGCCGAAGTTGCGGCAGTAGGCCTCGGCCTCCTCGGGGCTCGGCGAACGCAGCACGCCGTCGCCGAGCATGGTCACGCGCGGCGCGGTGCGGGTCGCGCAGCCGGCGAGAACGGCCGCCAGGGCCAGGAGGATGAGCGGAGTGGCGCGGTGGCGCATGGCGTGAAATGCGCCGGATGGCGGCTTGGAAGTGCGAAGCCGCCGACTGTAGCGGGTACCGGTGCGCCCGCGCTGCCGGGCGGCCGCGCCACCGCCGCACACGGCGCCGCGCCCTGGTCCGACTCGCCCGACTGTGGCGCCGGCGCATCATTCCCGGCATCCATCGCGCCAAGGAGTACGTCCCATGTCCCGCTTTTCCTCCCCCGCCGCGCTCGCGGCCGCCGTCCTGTCGCTCTGCGCCGGTGCCTTCACCGCCGCCCAGGCCCAGTCCGCCATGCCCGCCTGGAAGGGCGAGGGCGCCACGCGCTACGTCTGCGGCGGCATCGGCTCCGACGAGTCGAAGGCCATGCGCGCCGCGATGAAGGAACACCCGCTGGCGCTGCTGTTCGCGCGCGCCGACGGCGCCTACCTGGCCGATGTGCAGGTCGAGATCAAGGGCGCGGACGGCGCCGTCGCGCTCTCGCTGCGCGCCTCGGGGCCGGTGTGCCTGGTCGACATTCCCGCCGGCCGCTACACGGTGGTCGCGACCACCCAGGGCGGCGAGTCGAAGAGCCAGGCCGTCACGGTCGGCAGCGGCTCGACGACCGCGAGCTTCAGGTACTGAGCGTCAGGCGGAGGCGGCCAGCGCCGCCTCGATGTCGCGCGCGAGCGAGGCCGGCGTGTCGAGCGGCGCATAGCGCTTGCGCACCTGGCCGTCGCGCCCGACCAGGAACTTGGTGAAGTTCCACTTGATGGCGGTGCTGCCCAGCAGGCCCGGCTTCTCCTTCACCAGCCACTGATAGAGCGGCGCGGCGCCGCTGCCGTTGACGTCGATCTTCTCCATCATCTGGAAGCTCACGCCGTAGTTCTTCATGCAGAAGGCGCCGATTTCCTCGTTGGTGCCCGGGTCCTGGCCGCCGAACTGGTTCGACGGGAAACCCAGCACCGCGAGGCCCTGGCCGGCGTACTTCTCGTGCAGTTCCTCGAGGCCCGCGAACTGCGGCGTGAAGCCGCACTTGCTCGCGGTGTTGACGATCAGCAGCACCTTGCCCTTGTAGGCCGAGAGGCTCACCGGCTGGCCGTCGATCTGCCTGGCCTCGAAGTCGTAGACGCTGGTCATGGGAATGTCCTCAGGGGGTCGAAGGAGCGCGATCTTCGCTCGCGGCGGGCGTTCGCGCAAACGAGGACCAGACCGCGGCCGCCACGATCAGCGCGCCGCCCGCGAGGATGCGCGAGTTCATCGTGGCCGCGCCCAGCGCCACCGACGACACGCTCGCGAACAGCACCTCCGACAGCATGATCACCGCCGTCGCGCTGGCCGCCAGCCGCGCGGCGCCGTACTGCAGGCAGACGTTCGCGATCACGAAGCCGAAGCCCAGCAGCGCGGCCCAGCCGATCCAGCCCGGCGAGGCGGCGGTCGGCGGCGCGAAGGCGCCGAGCGCGGTGCCGGTCAGCGCGGCCGTGCCCGCCACCACCGCGCAGCCGCAGAACATCGCGAGCGCGCGCGATTCGCCGGGCGCCGCGCGCAGCTGGCGCAGCACGATGTTGGTGACCGCGAAGCCGAAGCCCGCCGCCACGCCGAGCCAGTCGGGCAGGCTCGAGGGCACCGGCCAGTCGGTGCCCGGCGTCTTGAGCACCACCGCCACGCCGGCCAGCGCCAGCGCCACGCGCGCCAGCGATCCACCCGTGGGCCGCTCGCCCAGCACCGCCCAGCCCAGCAGCACGCTCCACAGCGGCATCATGTAGAACAGCAGCACCACGCGCACCACGTCGCCCTGCGTCACGGCCCAGTTGAAGCCCACGTTGGTGAAGCCAGCCGCGAGGCCGAGCAGCACCAGCATCGGATGGCCCGCGAAGCCGGCCCAGGCGCCGCGGCGCAGCAGGCCCACCACGGTGGCGATCGCGAGGTAGATCAGGCAGGTGGTCCACACCGGATGCAGGCCATGGCCCTCGATGTGGCGGAACGGAAACCACGACAGCCCCCAGACGAAGGCATTGAAGATCAGGGCGAGGGCGGGCATCGGGCGGGCAAACCGCCGAGCATAGCCGGCCGGTCAGTGATGCTTGTCGCTGCGGGCGATCGCGAGGAGGTGCTCGACTTCCTCGGGGTACTTCTTGAGGTTGTTCTCGTGCCAGCGCTTGATGATCCACATGCAGCCCGCCACCACGAGGCCGAAGGCGCTGATCGCGCCGTAGGCCGACAGGCCCAGCCCGGTGCACACGCTGTAGAAGCCGCCGAGCAGCAGGATGCAGGCCTGCTCGTTGAAGTTCTGCACCGCGATCGAGCGGCCGGCGCCCATCAGGTTGTGGCCGCGGTGCTGCAGCAGCGCGTTCATCGGCACCACCAGGAAGCCGCCGAGGCCGCCCAGGATGATGAGAAAGGGCACCGCCAGCCAGACGTTGCCGATGAAGTTCATGCAGATCACCATCAGCCCCATCGCGATGCCCATGGGGATCACGCGGGTGGCCATGTCCAGCCGCATGCGCATCGAGGCCACGATGGCGCCCACCGCGGTGCCGATGGTCACCACGCCCGTGAGGGCCGAGGCCTGCGTGGTGTTGTAGCCCAGCGCCAGCGAGGCCCAGGCCAGCACGATGTACTTGAGGTTGCCGCCCGCGCCCCAGAACAGGGTGGTGGTGGCCAGCGAGATCTGGCCCAGGCGGTCGCGCCACAGGCGGGCGTTGCAGTGCCAGAAGTCGGGCAGCAGGCCGACCAGGTTGCGCGCCAGGCTGTGCTCGGGGTTGGTGCGCATCGGGCGCATCTCGACGCCGGTATGCGGAATGCGCGTGTTGAACCAGGCCGCGATCATGTAGACCACGATCAGCACCGTGAGCGCGGCCTCGGCCGGCGTGTCGATGCCGGTGTCGATGAAGGGCATGTCGAAGGCCAGCAGCTTGCTCGACACCGCGTGGCCCACCAGCGTGCCGCCGAGCACGATGCCCAGCAGGATCGAGGCGATCGTCAGGCCCTCGATCCAGCCGTTGGCCTTGACCAGCTGCGAGGCCGGCAGCAGCTCGGTGAGGATGCCGTACTTGGCCGGCGAGTAGGCGGCCGCGCCCAGGCCGACGATCGAATAGGACAGCAGCGGGTGCGAGCCGAACAGCATCATCAGGCAGCCGAACACCTTGATGGCGTTGCTGATGAACATCACCCGGCCCTTGGGCAGCGCATCGGCGAAGGCGCCCACCAGCGGCGCGAGCACCACGTAGAACACTGCGAAGATCGGCACCAGCGCGGCGCGCTGCCATTCGGGCGCGCCGGCGCTTCGCATGAGATCGACCGCAACGACGAAGAGCGCTTGGTCGGCCAGCGACGAAAAGAACTGGGCCGACATGATCGTGTAGAAACCGCGCTTCATCGATGGGCTGGCTGGCCAGGGGGTCGCTGGCAGTAGTGAAAAAGTGTCGCCCGGAAGGCGAATGGGCGGTTATAGCATGGGGGTACGACAGCTCCTGCAGGCGGCTTCTGCGTATTCGACCCCATTCCCGAAGATGCTAAAACGTGGTCTGCAAATCGTTTTCAAAGACCCTTCGCCATGCCCCGCCCCATTCTCGCCACGGTCCACACCGATGCCCTGCGCCACAACCTCGAGCGCGTGCGCCGCAATGCGCTCGATTCCCGCGTCTGGGCGGTGGTCAAGGCCAATGCCTACGGCCACGGCATCGAGCGCGTCTACGAGGGGCTGCGCGGTGCCGACGGCTTCGCGCTGCTCGACCTGGCCGAGGCGCAGCGGGTGCGCGCGCTGGGCTGGCGCGGGCCGGTGCTGCTGCTCGAGGGCGTGTTCGAGGCGCGCGACCTGGAGCTGTGCTCGCGGCTCGACCTGTGGCACACGGTGCACTGCGACGAGCAGATCGACATGCTCGCGGCCCACAAGACCCTGCAGCCGCACCGCGTATTCCTCAAGATGAACTCGGGCATGAACCGCCTGGGCTTCACGCCCGAGCGCTTCGCCGCTGCCTGGACCCGCCTCAACGCGCTGACCCAGGTCGACGAGATCTCGCTCATGACCCACTTCAGCGACGCCGACGGCGAGCGCGGCATCGCGCACCAGGTCGAGGCCTTCGAGCGCGCCGCGCGCGACCTGCCCGGCGAGCGCTCCATCGCCAACAGCGCGGCCACCCTGCGCCATGCCGACAGCACGCGCGCCGACTGGGTGCGCCCCGGCATCGTGCTGTACGGCAGCGCCCCCGACTTCCCGGCCAACGATGCCGCCCACTGGCAGCTGCAGCCCACCATGTCGCTGTCGACCAGGCTGATCGGCGTGCAGACCCTGCAACCGGGCGACACCATCGGCTACGGCTCGCGCTTCACGGCCGATGCGCCGCTGCGGATCGGCATCGCCGCGGTCGGCTATGCCGACGGCTATCCGCGCCACTGCGACACCGGCACCCCGGTGCTCGTGAACGGCGTGCGCACGCGCATGGTCGGGCGCGTCAGCATGGACATGATCACGGTCGACCTCACGCCCGTGCCCGACGCGAAGTTCGGCAGCGAGGTCACGCTGTGGGGCCGCTCGGCCGGCAACGGCGCGGTGCTGCCCATCGACGAGGTGGCGCGGGCCGCGGGCACCGTGGGCTACGAGCTGATGTGCGCGGTGGCCCAGCGCGTGCCCTTCGCGCCCGAGGCCGTCGACCACGACCGATGAAGATCCTCTCCAACTGGCGCTCGGTGCGCCTCTGGGAGACGCAGGTCGAGCGCGACCTGCACCGCAACCACAGCCTGCGCACGCACGGCATCCTGATCGGCACCTTCACGCTGCTGCTGATGTGGGGTGCCTCGGCGCTGCAGATGCACCTGCTGGGCGTGCAGTCGCTCGCGGTGCGCTACTTCATGACCCTGGGCGTGGGCTACCTCGGCTACCTGCTGGTGCTGCGCTGGTGGGCGCAGCGGCTGGTGGAGGGGCGCGCCGACCTGGGTGACGCGGTCGACGCGGTCGACGCTCACGAGCTGGCCTTCGACGCGGGCAGCGCGCTCGCGCGCTCGGGCGCCAGGGCGGACGGCGGCCTGCTGTCCGATGCCGCCAGCGGCGCGCTCGACGTCGCCGGCGGTGCCGACGAGGGCGCCGTGGTGGTCGTGCCGGTGGTCGCGATCTTCCTGATCTGCATCGCCGTCGTGCTCGGCGCCGGCTCGCTGGTGCTGCTGTATTTCAGCTGGGACGCGCTGCTGGCCGTGGCGATCGAGGTGGCGTTCTCGTACGTCTCGGCGCGCGCTGCGGTGCGCGTGGCGCGCGAGGGCTGGCTCATGGCCGCGGTGCGGCTGACCTGGAAGCCGCTGCTGGGCGCGGTCGCCTGCGCCGTGATCCTCGGCGCCACCCTCGACCACTTCCTGCCCGAGGCGCGCAGCCTGCCCGAGGCGGTGCGCATGCTGCTCGGGCGTTGAGGCCGGAGCCCGCGCCGTGGACCTGCGCACCCTGCGCTACTTCATCGCCGTGCTCGAGGCCGGCAGCCTCTCGCGCGCCGCGGGCACGCTCTACATCGCGCAGCCGGCACTCACGGCGCAGATCAAGAAGCTCGAGGCCGAGCTCGGCGCGCAGCTGTTCGAGCGCTCGCACGCGGGCGTCACGCCCACGCCCGCGGGCCTGCAGCTCTACGAGGACGCGCGGCGCCTGCTGTCCGATGCCGACGCGGTGCGCGAGCGCATCCAGCGCCTGCCGCAGGGTCCCGAGGGGTCGGTCACGGTGGCCGTGCCCTTCCTGCTGGCCTCGCTGCTGCTCGGGCCGGTGCTGGCCGAGCTCAAGGCCTCGCATCCGCGCATCCGGGTGTTCGTGCTCGACGACTTGAGCCTGATGGTCAGGAAGGCCATGCTCGACCGCCGTGCCGACGTCGGCTTGCTGGTCGACACGCCGCAGGTCGAGAGTCTGGCCTGCAGTCCGCTCGCGCGCGAAGCCATCTTTGCCTGCGGCTTCGACCGCGACGGCAGCGTGGCGCCGCGCCTGCGCGCCGGCCGGCGCGGCAAGGCCCGGCCCGCGCCGCGGCCCGAGATCGACTTCGCCGACGCGGCCCGCCTGCCGCTGGTGCTGCAGTCGAGGCGCTTCGCGATCCGCCAGCGCGTGGAGGAGGCCGCGGCCACGCTCGGCGTGGCGCTCAACCTCGCGCACGAGCACGACTCGGCGCGCGTGATCCGCTCGCTCTACGTCTGCGGCGCCGGCTTCACCTTCACGCCGGCCTGCGCGCTGTCGGACAACCCGCCCGCGGGCAAAGGCTGGATCGCGGCACGCGTGGTGCGGCCCGCGCTGCAGCGCAGCTACTTCATCGCCACGCCGGCCGACCGCGCACCCGATCCCGCCGCGCGGGTGGTGGCGCGTTCGCTCGTGCGGCAGGCCGCGCGGCTGATCGCCGAGGGCCGCTGGGAGGCCGAGCTGCTGGCCGAGGTCGAGCCCGAGGCATAGCGCGGCGCGCTTCTCGCAAGCCAGGCCATCAATGCGATTGATGGCTCGGCATCAGCAAACGGTATTTCCTGCGCGAGGCCGCTTTGGCGGACAGTGGCGCATCGCATGCACGAACGCATGCCTGCATCCAGGAGACACCCCTTGCCACAGACCACCCCCCGGGTCGCCAACGTCGGCGAACTCGTTTCGCGCTGCGCGCGCCTGCACGGCCCGCGGATCGCGCTGCGCACCGAATCGCGCAGCCTCAGCTACGAGGCGCTCGACCGCCGCTCGAACCGGCTCGCCAACGCGCTGCTGGGGCTCGGCCTCGCGCGCGGCGACCGCGTCGGCATCTACCTGCCGAACTGCATCGAGATCGTCGAGGTCGAGCTGGCCTGCTACAAGGCCGCTCTGGTCAAGGCGCCGTTCAATGCGCGGCTCTCGCCCGCCGAGGTCGGCGAGATCGTCGCCAACAGCGGCGCCGCGCTGATCGTCACCACGGCCGAGCGCGCCGAGAGCTTCCTGCCGCACCTGAAGGGCGACGCGCGCCCCATGCTGCTGTTCGTCGACCTGCCCGAGGGCGACGCCGCTTCCTACGAGGGCGCGCTCGGCCGCGCCGGCGACGCCTTCGAGGCCGCGAGCGTCGAGGCCGACGAGCTCGCGGTGCTGCACTACACCTCGGGCTCGTCGGGCGTGCTCAAGGCCGCGATGCAGACCTTCGGCAACCGGCTCGCGCAGCTGCGCAAGTTCCTCGTGCGTTCCGAGGGCATGCGCGAAGGCCATCTGCTGGGCCTGGTCGGCCCGGTCACCCATGCCTCGGGCATGCAGATCGTGCCCGCGCTGTGCAGCGGCGCCACCATCCGGCTGTTCGCGGGCTTCGAGCCAGGCCGCTTCCTCGCCGACATGAAGGCCGAGCGCGTGACCCACACCTTCATGGTGCCGACCATGATCAACATGCTGCTGGCCGAGCTCGAGGGCCGCTACCGCCCGCTGCCCGACCTGCAGCGCCTGGGCTATGGCGCCGCGCCGATGGCGCCCGCGCGCATCCTGCGCGCCATGGACGTGTTCGGCCCGGTGCTGTCGCAGGGCTACGGCGCGGGCGAGACCACCTCGGGCGTGTGCGGCCTCGGCGTGGAGGACCACCTGTTCGCGCGCGCCGCCGCGCCCGAGCGGCTGGCCTCGTGCGGCCGGCCCTTCCTCGAGTCGCTGGTGGAGATCGTCGACGACGCGGGCCAGCCGGTGGCCCGCGGCGAGATCGGCGAGATCGTGGTCAGCGGCCCCGACGTGTTCGCCGGCTACTGGCGCGCGCCCGAGCTCACGGCCGAGGTGCTGCAGAACGGCCGCTACCACACGGGCGACCTCGCGCGCGCCGACGACCAGGGCTTCGTCTACATCGTCGACCGCAAGAAGGACATGGTGATCAGCGGCGGCTTCAACGTCTATCCCTCGGAGGTCGAGGCCGTGCTCTACCAGCACGAGGCCGTCGCCGATGCCTGCGTGTTCGCCGTGCCCGACGACAAGTGGGGCGAGGCCGTGGCCGCGCACGTGGTGCTCAAGCCCGGCCATGCGCTCGACAGCGGCGCGCTCGATGCCTTCTGCGCCGAGCGGCTCGGCGGCTTCAAGCGGCCGCGCCGCGTGGAGTTCGTGGGCACGCTGCCGAAGAACCCGAACGGCAAGGTCGCGCGCAAGGCGATCCAGGCGCCGTACTGGGCCGGCCAGAGCCGCATGGTCAATTGAAGGAAGGAAAGGACATGAACGCATCCCTTTCGTCGTCCGGCGCGAACGCGCGGCCCTTCGAAGGCTCCGCGCGCGCGGCCGAGCTGATCGCGCGCATCGAGGACTTCCTGCATGGCGAGCTCGCCGACCTGGTGCGCGCGCACGGCATCGACCACGAGCACGGCGCGAGCCGCGAGCTGCTGCGGCAGGTCTGGCGCCGCTCGCAGGCGCTGGGCTTCTACGGCATGACCCTGCCCGAAGCCATGGGCGGGCTCGGCCTCAGTGTGCTCGACCATGTGCTCGTGAAGGAAGCGATCTACGCGAGCGGCTCGCCGCTGGCACCGCACGTGCTCGGCGAGCTCAGCGGCCCGCCGCGCGTGGGCGCGCTGGTGCGCAAGGCCACGCCGCACCACATGGAGCGCTTCATCGTGCCGGTGGCGCGCGCCGAGAAGGCGATCTGCTTCGCGCTGACCGAGGCCGAGGCCGGCTCCGACGCGGGCGCGGTGCAGACGCGCGCCGTGCGCGAGGGCGAGCACTTCGTGCTCAACGGCCGCAAGCGCTTCATCTCGGGATCTCCCTTCGCCGACTTCGCGGTGCTGATGGCCTCCACCGCGAGCGACCCGGCGCAGCGCGAGGTCAGCGCCTTCTTCGTCGACCTGGCGCAGCCCGGCGTGCGCGTGGAGGCTGGCTACAAGACCATGGCGGGCCAGTCGCACACCGGCGACATCGTGCTCGAGGACTGCCGCATCCCGGTGGCGAACCTCGTGGGCGAACCCGGCCGCGGCCTGGCGCTCGCGCTCGGGCGCATCACGGTCAACCGGCTGCTGCACTGCCCCGCGATGGTGGGGCTGGCCACGGTGGCGCTGCGCGATGCCTGCGAGTACGCCGGCCGGCGGCGCCAGTTCGGCCGCGCCATCGGCCAGTTCCAGGCGATCCAGCACATGCTCGCCGACATGGCGACCGAGCTGGCGGCCGCGCGCGCGCTGATGCTCGCGACCGCGCGCCAGATCGACGCCGGCTCGGAGGCGCGCGCCGAGGCCTCGATGGCCAAGCTGTTCTGCTCCGAGTCGGCCTTCCGCATCGCCGACCGCGCGGTGCAGATCCACGGCGGCGAGGGCATCGTGCAGGGGCGGCGCGTGGAGTTCCTGTTCCGCATGCTGCGCATGTACCGCGTGCTGACCGGCACCAGCGAGATCCAGCGCAACACCATCGCGCGCGAGCTGCTCGGCGAGCTTCCGGGCTGAACGACCCGCACCAAGAACGACAAGGAGACAAAGACATGTGCTTCACGGACCGCCGCCGCTTCCTCGGCACCGCTTCCGCCGCGCTGGCCGCCTTCGCGCTGCCGGCCGTCTCGCGCGCCCGCGCGGCCGCCGCAGCCTGGCCCGAGCGCCCGATCAAGTGGGTCGTGCCCTACCTCGCGGGCACCGGCCCCGACATCACGGCGCGCGTGCTCGCCGAGGCCGTGGGGCCGATGCTGGGCCAACCGGTGGTGATCGAGAACAAGGGCGGCGCGGGCGGCAACATCGGCGCGCGGCTGGTGGCGCGCGCGCCGGCCGACGGCTACACCTGGATCTACTCGGCCGCGCCGATGGCGGCCAACATGCGCATGTACCGCAGCCCCGGCTACGACGCGCTCAAGGACTTCCGCCACGTCATGCGGCTCACCACCTCCGACATCGTGCTGGTGGTGAACGCCGACGCGGGCATCGCGAGCCTGGCCGAGCTGGCCGCGAAGGCGCGCGCCCAGCCCGGCAAGCTCGACTACGCCTCGGGCGGCGTGGGCACGCCCTCGCACCTCGGCGTGGAGCTGCTGCTGAGCGCGCTCGGCGCGCAGGCCACGCACGTGCCCTACAAGGGCGCCTCGGAGCTGGTCAACGCGATCCTCGGGCGGCAGGTGGTGTTCGGCACGCCGATCCTGTCGGTGGCCTATCCGCAGATCCAGGCCGGCCGGCTCAAGGCGCTCGCAATCGCGGGCGCGCGCCGCAACCCGACACTGCCCGAGGTGCCCACGCTGGCCGAGCTCGGCGTGAAGGGCGTCGAGCTGACCTCCTGGGGCGGCATCTCGGTGCCGGCCGGCACGCCCGATTCGATCGCCGAGCGCATCCGCGCGGCCTTCGAGAAGGCGCTCGCGCAGCCCTCGGTGCAGGCGGCGCTGACCGATTCGGGCGGCCAGGCCAGCCCGCAGGGCGCCGTCGACTACACGCGCGGCTTCACGCAGGAGATGGTGCTGACCGAGACGATGATGAAACAAGCGGGTTTGCAGCCGCAGTGAAAGCGGACTTCGCGTCCTCTGCGTCCGGTTCCCGCATTCAGCCCTCGGTCCCTAGCCGCGCCACCAGGTGGTCGATCAGCACCCGGCACTTGGGCACCGTGAAGCGGCTCGGCGGATAGAGGATCCACGCATGGCCGTGGTAGTTGCCGCGGAACTCCCAATCGCCGAGCACGCGCGCCACGCGGCCCTCGCCCAGGGCCTGCCGCGCCGAGAAGGCCGGCACGCAGGCCACGCCCAGGCCGGCCGTCGCGGCCTCCATGCGCATCTCGCTGTGGTTGGCGATGTAGCGGCCATGCACCGTCACCTCCACGTCGTCCTCGCCGGGGCGGCTGAAGCGCCAGTGGTTGTCGCGCTCGTGCTCGCCCAGCGACAGGCAGCTGTGGGCCGCGAGGTCGCGCGGATGCGCGATGGCCGCATGGCCCTCGAGGTAGGCCGGCGAGGCCACCAGGATGTGCGCCACCGCCATCAGCCGGCGCGCCACCAGCCCCTCGGGCGGCTCGGTGGTGAGCCGCACCACGAGGTCGACGCCCTCGCGGATCGGATCGATGTCGCGGTCTTCCACGATCAGCTGCACGTCGACCGCGGGATGGCGCGCGAGGAAGTCCAGCACCAGCGGCTGCAGCACCCGGCGCGCGAAGGCACGCGGCGCGCTCAGCCGCACCAGCCCGCGCGGGTCGGCCGAGAAGCGCTGCGCCAGCGCCATCGTGTCCTGCGCCGCGGCCGCCAGTTCCCGGCAGCGCTCGAAGGCCTCGGCGCCGGCCTCGGTCAGGCGCAGCTGGCGCGTCGTGCGCTGCAAGAGCTGCACGCCGATCTCCTTCTCGAGCCGCTTCACCTGCCGGCTCGCGGCCGAGGGCGTGATGCCCAGCAGGTCGGCCGCGGCCGAGAAGCTGCCGAGCTCGGCCACGCGCAGGAAGGCCACCATCTCGGGCAGTACCTTGAGGAATGAATTCGGTCCCACGGTGCAACAGTCCTGTTCCTGCGGATGGCTACTCGCCGCGATCGATGCTCGGAACAATTCCGCCTCGGGCCCTGCGCATGGCGCGCGGGCACCGGCATCGAACAGGCGGAGTATGGATTCAAAGCGCGCGGGCGGCATCGCCCTCACCCCCGGCGGCGTGCCGGCCCGGCCCGGCTTCGGCATGGCCGAACTCATGCTGCTGCTGGTGGCGGCGGTCTGGGGCGGCAGCTATGCGGTCGCCAAGCAGGCCACGCTGCAACTGCCGGTGCTCGAATTCATCGCGCTGCGCTTCGGCCTGACCTTCCTCGTGCTGCTGCCGGCGCTGCGCCCGCTCGTCGGGCCGCAGTGGCGGCAGGGGCTCGCGGTGGGCGGGCTGCTGGGCGCGAACCTGCTCGCGATCTTCGTCTGCGAGACCTTCGGCGTCTCGCTCACCAGCGCGAGCAACGCCGCCTTCCTGATCAGCCTGTGCGTGGCCTTCACGCCGCTGGCCGAGTGGTGGCTGCTCGGCGAGCGGCCCGCGCCGCGCGTGTTCGCGGCCGCGGCGATCTCGCTCGCGGGCGCCGCGCTGCTGTCGCTGAGCGCGCATGCCTCGGCCAGTTCGGCCGGCCTGGGCTGGGGCGACGCGCTGATGGTCGCGGCCGCCGTGCTGCGCGCCCTCATGGTCTGCCTGACGCGCCGCCTCGCGGGCCGCCATGCGCTGCCGGCGCTCACGCTGACCGCGGTGCAGGCGGGCACCATGGCCCTGGGCGCGGCCGCGCTGGCGCTCGCGGTGTCGGGCGGCGCCTGGCATCTGCCGCCGGCCACGGCCTCGTTCTGGTGGGGCATGGCCTACCTCGTGCTGCTGTGCACCGTGTTCGCCTTCTTCGCGCAGAACCATGCGGCCTCGCGCACCAGCCCGAGCCGGGTGTCGCTGCTGATGGGCAGCGAGCCGGTGTTCGGCGCGCTGATCGCGGTCTGGGGCTTCGGCGAACGGGTCGGCCCGGGCGGCTGGATCGGCGGCGCGATGATCGTCGCGGCCGCGTGGTGGGTCACGCTGCCGCCGCGCGCGGCGCGCTGAGCCAGCCGGGTCCGCCGATCGTCATACGCAGTCCGTCGGATGGCCGTGCGCTCGCGCGGGAGCCACACTCGCGCCATGGCCGAACCACTTCCCGCACCCGCTTTTCCGCCCCAGTACGAACTCTTCGGCACCGTGACCGAGGCCGCGCGCGCCGCGCTCGAGTCGGTGCTCATCGAGTCGATCGAACGCCGCAAGGAGTTCGGCGGCATGATCTGCCAGCAGGGCAACCAGTTCTTCGCGATGCCGCCGCGCGAGGGCGACACCAACACGGTCGACGTGGGCCATCGCCTGGGCAACAAGGGCTGCCCCGAGGGCACGACCGCGGTCGCCTACTATCACACGCACCCGGCCTACAAGGGCGCGGGCATGAACATGAAGCCCGACCGCTTCTCGCCCGAGGACCGCGGCGTGGCCGACGACTTCGGCATCGACGCCTACGTGGGCAGCGTCTCGGGACTGTTCCTGCGCTACGACCACCGGTTGCGCAAGATCATGGTGGCGGGGCCGCGCCTGCGCAACGCACGAGACCTGCCGATGCCGGCCCCGCCGAAGAAGCGTCGCACCACGGCCGGCGGCCGCTCGCTGTCGATGGCCTGAGCCGTGCGGTCCGGCCGGCGGCGTGCGTTCAGTACAGGCCCAGCTGCCGCGTCTTCAGGCGCGCCAGGCCCAGCAGCGCATCGGTGAACGGCGTCGCGACGGCGGTCAGCTCGCCGAGCTCGCGCACCACGGTCACGAGCGCGTCGAGCTCGACCGAGCGGCCGGCCTCCACGTCCTGCAGCATCGAGGTCTTGAAGGCGCCGAGCTTGCGCGTGACCGCATGGCGGTCTTCCGGGCTCTGCGCGATCTCGATGCCGATGCGCCGACCGATCTCCTTGGCCTCGAGCATCACGGCCGAGATGAAGCCGCGCACGTAGTCGTCGCCCATGATCAGGTCGGTGGTGGCACCGGTCAGCGCGCTGATCGGGTTCACCGTCATGTTGCCCCAGAGCTTGAACCAGACGTCGCGCTGGATCTGCGGCGACAGCGTGGTCTCGATGCCCGTGGCCTGCAGCAGCTCGACCAGCTTCTTCACACGCGGCGTGGCCTCGCCCGAGGGCTCGCCCACGATCAGGCCGTTGCCGAAGTGGTGCCGCACCACGCCGGGCGCGTCGAGCGAGCAGCTGCAGTGCACCACGCCGCCGATCACGTTGGCCGCGGGAATGGCGCGCGCGATCGCGCCGTCGGGATCGACCGCGCCCAGGCGGTGGCCCGCGATGGGGCCGCCGAAGCCGCCCTCGAGGAACCACCAGGGCACGCCGTTCATCGCGGTCAGCACCATGGTGTCGGCGCCGATCAGCGGCGCGATGCGCTCGGCCACGCCGGCCAGCGCCGGTGCCTTGACGGCGATCACCACCAGGTCCTGCACGCCGAGTTCCTCGGGGTCGGCCACCGCGTTGACCGGCACGCGCGTGCGCACGTCGCCGCGCATCAGCGAGAGGCCGTCGCGCCGCAGCGCTTCGAGCGTGGCGCCGCGCGCCACCACGTTGAGGCGCTGGCCCGCTTGCGCGAGGCCGACGCCGATCCATCCGCCGATCGCGCCGGCGCCGTAAATGCAGATCTTCATGGTCGGATCGTAGCGGTCAGGCGCGGTAGGAAGGATCGATGCGGTCGACCTGGCGCACCAGGGCATTGAACACGTCCTGGCCGGCGCCGTGCGCGGGGCTGAACTGCAGCGCGTCGCGCGTGCAGCGGCTCGCGATCTCCTCGCTCACGGGGATCGCGGCGCCCATCGAGAAGGTCGCCATCTGGATCTCGCAGGCGCGCTGCAGGGTCCAGAGGATCGCGAAGGTCTGCGGCAGCGTCTGGCCCCAGGCCAGCAGGCCGTGGTTGCGCAGGATCACGGCGTTGCGGTCGCCGATGCTCTTGAGCAGGCGCGGGCCCTCGTCGGCGTGAATGGTGATGCCCTCGAACTCGTGGTAGGCCACCATGCCGTGCAGCTGCGCGGTATAGAAGTTGGTCTGCTGCAGGCCGCCCTGCAGGCAGGCCACGGCCACGCCCGCGGTGGTGTGCGTGTGCATCACGCAGTGCGCGCCCTCGAGGCCGTCGTGGATCGCGGCATGCACCGTGAAGCCGGCCGGGTTGACCGGAAAGGTCGAGCCGTCGAGCACGCGGCCCTGCAGGTCGATCTTCACCAGGTTGCTCGCCGTCACCTCGCTGTAGTGCAGGCCGAAGGGATTGATCAGGAACTGCTTCTCGCCACCGGTCACGCTGTCGGGCAGCCGCACCGTGATGTGGTTGTAGATCATCTCGGTCCAGCCCAGCATCGCGAAGATGCGGTAGCAGGCCGCGAGCTCCTCGCGCGCGGCGCGCTCGTCGGGATGGATCGAGGGATGGACCATGGCCGACGCGGACGACGGCGTGGTGGTGGCGAGAGGGGTCATTGCAGTTCCTTCATGGGGTTAGCCTTCCGCGGTGAAACCGACCTCTTTCACGATCGGCGCCCACTTGGCGGTGTCTTTCTTCAACAGTTCGGTCAGCTCGGCGGGCGTGGAGGACATGGCTTCCAGGCCGAAGGTGCCGAGGCCGTCGATCACGTCCTTCTGCGCCAGCGCGTTCTTCATCGAGGCGTTGAGCTTCGCGACCAGCTCGGGCGAGGCCTTGGCCGGCAGGAAGAAGGCGAACCACTCGCTGTGCGCCATGTCCTGGATGCCCTGCTCGCCGAAGGTCGGCACGTCGGGCGCGAAGCGGCTGCGCTTGGCGCCCGAGACGCCGAGGATGCGCACCTTGCCCGTGGGCAGGTGCTGCGTGATGTCGCCGATCGGGCCCGACACCGCCGAGATGTTGCCGCCCAGCAGGTCGAGCATGGCCGGCTGCGTGCCGCGGTAGGCCGCGTGCTTGAGCTCGACGCCGCCCTTCTTGCCGAGCAGCGCGCCGATGAAGTGCGGCGTAGAGCCGGCCGCCGGCGAGCCGTAGTTGGCGCCGGCCGGGTTGGCCTTGGCCCAGGCCAGGAATTCGGGCACGGTCTTCACGCTGGCCGGCACGGCCGGGCCGACCGCGAAGCCGAAGTCGAAGATGCAGCCGATGGTCACGGGCGTGAGGTCGACCATCGGGTCGTACGGCAGCTTCTTGTAGATGTGCGGGTAGATCGTGAGGATCGAGGTCGGCGTCTGCAGGATCGTGGTGCCGTCGGCCGGGCGGCCCTTGACGTAGCCGACCGCGATCTGGCCGCCCGCGCCGGTGCGGTTCTCCACCACGGCCGCGCGCGCGTAGTCGGGGCTCAGCTTGGTCGCGACCCGGCGGCAGATGGTGTCCGAGGTGCCGCCGGCCGCGAAGCCGGTGACGATGGTCGCGGTCTCGATGCCGGCCTGCGCGAAGGCCCGTTGGCCGATGCCGGCAAGCAGCGCGGAGGCGCCGGTGGACTGCAGCAGCTGGCGGCGGGTGAAGCTCATGATGGTTCTGTCTCCGGGTAACGGTGGTTGGGGGTCAGGACTCGTCGCGCAGCCAGGTGACCGCGCCCGAATGGGTCACCGCGCCCTGGTGGGCCGGGCGCACGGTGAGCGCGTATTTTTCCAGCAAGCCACCGCGCGGGACCCCCGCGTTTACTCCACGTCCGGCGAGGCGCCGCGCGATCTCCTCGTCCGTCAGTTCCACCGAAATGGTGCGCGCCGCCGCGCGCGCGTCGATCGCGATCAGGTCGCCGTCGCGCAGCGCCGCGATCGGCCCGCCGTCGGCCGCCTCGGGCCCGGCATAGCCGATGCACAGGCCGCGCGTGGCGCCCGAGAAGCGCCCGTCGGTCAGGAGCGCCACCTTGTCGCCCATGCCCTGGCCGTAGAGCAGGGCGGTGATGCCCAGCATCTCGCGCATGCCGGGGCTGCCCTTGGGGCCCTCGTTGCGGATCACGATCACGTCGCCCGCTTCGTACAGCCGGTTCTGCACCGCCGTCTGGGCCTGCTCCTCCGAATCGAAGACGCGCGCCGGGCCGCGGTGCACCAGCGTCTGCAGGCCGGCGGTCTTGAGCAGCGCCCCGTCGGGGCAGAGGTTGCCCTTGAGCACCGCCAGCCCGCCGTCGCGCGTGATCGGGTTGCCGGCCTCGCGCACCACGCGGCCGTCGGGCGCCAGGGCGTCGGCCAGTTCCTCGGCCATGGTGCGGCCGGTGAAGGTGAGCACGTCGCCGTGCAGGAAGCCCTGCTCGAGCAGCGTGCGCAGGATCACGCCGGCGCCGCCGACGTAGAACACGTCGCGCGCGAGGTAGCGCCCGCCCGGGCGCAGGTCGGCGATGAGCGGCGTGCGCGCGAACACCTCGGCCACGTCGTCGAGGTGGAAGCGGATGCCGGCCTCGTGCGCGATCGCCGGCAGGTGCAGCGCGGCATTGGTCGAGCCGCCGGTGGCCGAGACCACGGCGCAGGCGTTCTCGAGCGCCTTGCGCGTGACGATGTCGCGCGGCAGCGGGCTGTCGCCCATCACCGCCTTCATCAGCGTCTTCGCGGCGCGGCGCATCAGCGGCGCGCGCTCGCTGAACACGGCCGGCACCATGCTCGAGCCGATCGGCGCGAGGCCCAGCGCCTCCGACACCATGCCCATGGTGTTGGCCGTGAACTGCCCCGCGCAGGCGCCGGCCGTGGGCAGGCAGGCGCGGCTCATGGCGTCGAGCTCGTCGTGCGTGGCCGTGCCGGCCAGCACCTTGCCGATGGTCTCGTAGGTGTCGACCACGTTGAGGTCGCGCCCGTCGGGCCCGGGCATCTGGCCCGGCAGCGCCGAGCCGCCGTGCACGAACACGCTCGGCACGTTGCAGCGCACCATGCCCATCATCAGGCCCGGCAGGTTCTTGTCGCAGGCGCCGATCGCGAAGATGCCGTCCCACTGGTGGCCGCGCACCGAGGCTTCCACGCTGTCGGCGATCAGCTCGCGCGAGATCAGTGAGAAGCGCATGCCCGAGTGCGCCATGGTCAGCCCGTCGCTGACCGACACCACCGGGCATTCGTGCGGCGTGCCGCCGCCCGCGTAGATGCCGGTCTTGGCATGCTGCGCCTGCTCGCGCAGGTTCAGGTTGCACGGGCTCATCTCGCCGCCGGTGTGGAACACGCCGACGTGCGGGCGCTCGATGTCCTCGTCGTCCTGGCCCAGCGCATGCAGGAAGCTGCGCGTGGTCGCGCGGATCGTGCCCTCGCGGATGGTGGCGGAACGGAAGCGCGGCGGCTTGGGGTCGGTGGGCGTGGTCATCGGCTGGCGGCGGGCTGGCTCGGGAAGGGGGGAAAGGATCAGAACATGCCGTTGCGGTTGGCGGCGGTCTCGGGCACCGGCTGGATCACGTCCCAGTGCTCGACGATCTTGCCGTTCTCGAGCTTGAAGATGTCGACGATCGCGTTGCCGCGCGTGCCGGGCTCGCGCACCGCGTGCACATGCAGGATCACGTAGTCGCCCTCGGCGAAGCTGCGCTTGATCTCGCTCTTCGAGTTCGGGAATTTCTCGCGCAGGAAGGCGATGAACTTGCGGAAGCCCTCGGGCCCGTCGGCCGCGGTCGGGTTGTGCTGCACGTAGCGGTTGCCCACGTACTGGAGCGCGGCCTCGGCGTCCTTCTGGTTCAGGCCCTTCTCGTAGAAGGCCAGCACGGCCTGGCGGTTGGCTTCCTGCTGGGCTCCGGGGCCGGTGGCGGGGAGCTGGGCGCAGGCGGAGAGGCCCAGCACGGCGGCGGCGGCGAGGAACTTGAGGGCGAGACGGCGCATGCGGACTCCTGTCGTTGCTTCAGTAGCTGCTGGGAGCGGGCGCGGCCGGGGCGGCGCCGTCCTTGAACTTGGCGGCGAGCTGGCGCGCGGCCGCGGCCAGCACGATGGTGTCCACGCCCACGGCCACGAAGGTGGCGCCGGCCGCGAGCCACTTGCGCGCCTGCTCCTCGGTGGTCGAGAGGATGCCCGCGGCCTTGCCGGCCTTCTGGATGCGCGCGACCGCGTCGGCGATCACCGCCTGCACCTCGGGATGGTTGGGCTGGCCCACGAAGCCCATCGAGGCCGAGAGGTCGGCCGGGCCGATGAACACGCCGTCGACGCCGGGCGTGGCCGCGATCGCGTCGAGGTTCTTCATCGCCTCCACCGTCTCGGCCTGCACCAGCAGGCAGGTCTGGGCATTGGCTTCGTGCAGGTAGTTCGGATAAGCCTGCCAGCGCGAGGCCCGCGCGAGCGCGCTGCCCATGCCGCGGATGCCCTCGGGCGGATAGCGCATGCCCTGCACCATGCGCGCGGCCTGCTCGGCGGTGTCGACCATCGGCACCAGCAGCGTTTGCGCGCCGATGTCGAGGTACTGCTTGAGCAGCGTGGTGTCGCCCACGGGCACGCGCACGATCGGCTGCGGCCGGGTCGCGCCCTCGGGCAGCGCCGACCAGGCGCTCGAGATGCCCTGCAGCTGCGCGAGCACCGAGCGCACGTCGTTGGGCGCGTGCTCGCCGTCGACCAGCAGCCAGTCGTAGCCGGTGCCGGCCAGGATCTCGGCCGCGTAGCCGTCGGCCAGGCCGACCCACAGGCCGATCTGGGCGCGCTTCTCGGCCATGGCCTTCTTGAACAGGTTGATGGGGGTGTGCATGAAGGATTCCGAAGAGGTCAGACGAGGCGGAACGACACGGCGCCCAGCGGGCCGTAGTCGGCATGGAAGGTGTCGCCGGGCAGCGCGGTGGTCGGGCGCGTGAACGAGCCGCCGAGCACCACCTCGCCGGCTTCCAGGTGTTCGTCCCAGGGCGCGAGCTTGTTCGCGAGCCAGGCCACGCCGGTGGCTGGATGGTTGAGCACGGCCGCGGCCACGCCCGATTCCTCGATCACGCCGTTCTTGTAAAGCAGCGCGCTGACCCAGCGCAGGTCGACCGCGTCGGGTTTCACGGGCCGCCCGCCGATCACGATGCCGGCATTGGCCGCGTTGTCGGCGATGGTGTCGAAGACCTTGCGCGGCGCCTTGGTGTGGCGATCGAACTGCTCGATGCGCGCATCGATGATCTCGATCGCCGGCACCACGTAGTCGGTGGCCGCGAGCACGTCGAAGATGGTCACGCCCGGGCCCTTGAGCGGCTTGCCGAGGATGAAGGCCAGCTCGACCTCGATGCGCGGCGCGATGAAGCGCGCGAACGGGATGTCGGAGCCCTGCTCGAAGAACATGTCGTCGAGCAGCGTGCCGTAGTCGGGCTCGGTGATCTGGCTCGACTGCTGCATCGCGCGCGAGGTCAGGCCGATCTTGTGGCCCTTGGCCACGCGGCCCTCGGCGATCTTCTGCCGGACCCATTCGCGCGAGATCGCATAGCCGTCCTCGATGGTCATCTCGGGAAAGCGCTTGGAGAAATGCTCGACCTGCACGCGCGAGCGTTCGCTCTCGTGCAGTTCGGCCGCGAGCCGGGCGATGGTGTCGGAAGAAAGCATGGCGGTGTGTGTGGGGGTCAGCTCTTGTTGAACAGGGGATGCAGGTTGCTGTGCTTGCCGTCGTAGACCTGGCCGGGGCTCTCGTCGATCTGCAGCGTGATGCCGATGTGGCGTTGCGAGAAGACGGGCTCGAAGTGGCTTCGCACCCTGGCCAGCAGCTCGTCGCCGGCCTTCTTCTTCACGGCCTCGGAGCGGCCCGCGGCCATGCGCAGGTTGAGGTAGACGAAGGCGTAGTCGGCCTTGCCGTCGGCCACCGCGTAGTGCGCGGCCGGGTAGGCCAGCACGCGCGTGCCGCCGGTCGGGAACACCGGCTTGCCGGCTTCGTCGCGCTGCTCGAGCATGGTGTCGGCCAGCGTGCGGCACAGCGTCGACATATCGGTCTCGGCCTCGATGTTGGGCGTGTAGAGGATCACCAGGTGCGGCATGGTCGTGCTCCGTTCAAACCACCGACATCGTCGCGGCCGTGCAGGTCACCGCGAAGATCGGAATGGCCTTCATGTGGAAGATCTCGCCCTGGCCGCGCGCGGCCGCGGCCACGCTGAGGAAGGTGCGGATCTCGAAGCCGCCCTGGCCGGCCTCGCGGTAGGTCGCCTCGTCGCCGTAGTCGTCGAGCGAGAGCAGCGCCTCGCGGTCGTTGGCGCACCAGCGGCGCATGAACTCGGCGTCCCACTCGGCGTTGACCTTGCCCGAGTCGGGCGTGGCCGGCCAGTGCGAGATGCCGCCGGTGCCCACCAGCGCGATGCGCTCGGGCATCTTGTCGCAGGCGCGGCGCAGCGCCTCGCCGAAGGCCCAGGCGCGGTGCAGCGGCGTGAGCGGCGGGCCCTGGCAGTTGATGTTGACCGGGATGACCTTGGTGTCGAAGTTCGGCGTGAGGAAATTCAGCGGCACCATGATGCCGTGGTCGAACTTCCATTCCTCGGCGTAGGCCACGTCCACCGTCTGCATCACCTCGCGGATCAGCCGCTGCGACAGCGCGGCGTCGCCCGGGATGGTGTGCTTCTCGATGCCGAGCCACTTCGGGTCCTCGATCGGTCCCTCGTAGCTGTCGGCCATGCCGATCGCATAGGCCGGCATGTTGTTCATGAAGAAGTTCGCGAAGTGCTCGGCCGCGATCACGATCACCGCATCAGGCTTCGTCGCGCGCATGGCCTCGCCGAAGCGATGGAACTGCGCGTGGAACTCGTCCTTCACCGCCGGGTCGGCGAGATGCGCGCGGCCGGTGATGCCGGGGGCGTGGCTGCACACGCCTGCGAATACGAGACTCATACGCCCGCCACTTTCTCGTCGGTTCCGGTTGTCATTGCATAGATGCCGGCGCGCACCGGCCCGTACTTGCGCACGCCCTCGCGCATGGCCTCGAGGTAGTCGGCCCACGGAATGCCCAGGAGCGGCGCGAAGTGCATCAAGAGCTGCCCGTTGCAGCCCAGCACGTAGAGCTTGCCGACGTCGCCGCTGTCGATGGCCTCGCGCTCCTCGTCGCTGAGGTCGTAGCCGCCGAGCAGCGCCTTGCGCGTGTCGCCGCCCTCGGCATAGCGCCGCTGCACCTCGGTATCGCGGTTGAGCGCGAACAGGAATTTCTGCATCGCATAGAGGCTCATGGTCAGCCCTCGATCTGGATGTTGGCCTTGCGGATCACGTCGCCGTACTTCGCGATCTCGCTCTGGACGAAGACCGCGAAGCGCTCGGGCGAGCCCGACAGCGACGCGATGCCGCCCTTGCGGAAGGCCTCGGTCACCACCGGTCCCGCGAGCGCGCGGTTGACCTCGGCGTTCACGCGCTGCACCACGGCGTCGGGCGTGCCGGCGGGCGCCAGCAGGCCGTTCCACGAATTGGACTCGATCGCCACGCCCTGTTCGGCCAGTGTGGGAATGTTCGGCGCGTACTGCGAGCGCTGCGCGGTCGCCATGCCCAGCGCCACCAGCTTGCCGCCCTCGACGTGGCCGCGGAACTCCGGCCAGTTGCCGAACATCATCGTGACCTGGCCGCCGAGCAGGTCGGTCAGCGCCGGGCCCTGGCCCTTGTAGGGCACGTGCACGATGTCCAGGCCCATCTGCAGCTTGAGCATCTCGCCCGAGAGGTGGGCCGAGGTGCCGTTGCCGAAGGAGGCGAAGCTCAGCGTGCCGGGCTTCGCCTTGGCCTGGTCGCGCAGGTCGGCCAGCGTCTTGAGGCCGCTGCCCGGATGGGTGGCGAGCACGTGTTCCGACATGCCCATCAGCGCCACCGGGCGCAGGTCCTTCAGCGTGTCGTAGGGCAGCTTGCGCACCAGCGTCTGGTTGGCCGCGAAGCTGTTGGCCACGCAGACGAAGCTGTAGCCGTCGGGCGCGGCCTTGGCGACCGTGTCGACGCCGATCACCGTGCCCGCGCCGGGCTTGTTCTCGATCACCACGGGCTGGCCCAGGGTCTTCGCGAGCTCGGTGCCGACCAGCCGTGCGACGAAGTCGGTGGTGCCGCCGGGCGGGAAGGGCACGACGATGCGCACCGGCCGGGCCGGCCACGCGGCCTGGGCGCGCGCCAGCATCGGCAGGGCCGCGAGCGCGGCCGTGCCTTGCAGCAGCGTGCGGCGCGCGAGGTTCATGCCACGCCCCAGTGCGGAATGTGGTGCGAGCCCATCGATACCGCCACGTTCTTCGGTTCGCAGAACACCTCGTAGCTCCAGGTGCCGCCTTCGCGGCCGGTGCCCGAGGCCTTGGTGCCGCCGAAGGGCTGGCGCAAGTCTCTGACGTTCTGGCTGTTGACGAAGCACATGCCGGCTTCCACCGCGGCGGCCACGCGGTGCGCCTTGCCGATGTTCTCGGTCCAGACGTAGCTCGACAGGCCGTACTGGATGTCGTTGGCGAGCTCGATGGCATGCGCCTCGTCGCGGAACGGGATCAGGCAGGCCACGGGGCCGAAGATCTCGTCCTGCGCGATCTTCATGCGGTTGTCGACGTCGGCGAACACCGTGGGCACCACGTAGTTGCCCTTCTTCACGCGGTCGGGCAGGTTGCTCGGCGCTTCGAGGCCGCCGCACAGCAGGGTAGCGCCTTCCTTCGGGCCCAGCTCGATGTAGCTGCGCACCTTGGCCAGGTGGGCCTGCGAGATCATCGGGCCGACGATGGTCTTCTCGTCGAGCGGGTCGCCCACCGTGATGCGCCTCGCGCGCTCGGCGAACTTGGCGGCGAAGTCGGCGTAGATCGACTGCTGCACCAGGATGCGCGAGCCGGCCGTGCAGCGCTCGCCGTTGTTGCTGAAGATCATGAACACGGCCGCGTCGAGCGCGCGGTCGAGGTCGGCATCGTCGAAGATCACGAACGGGCTCTTGCCGCCGAGCTCCATGCTGAACTTCTTGAGGCCCGCGCTCTTCACGATGCGGTTGCCGGTGGCGGTGGAGCCGGTGAACGAGATCGCGCGCACGTCGGGGTGCGCCACCAGCGGTTCGCCCGCTTCCTTGCCGTAGCCGTGCACCAGGTTCAGCACGCCGGGCGGAATGCCGGCCTCGAGCGCCAGCTCGCCCAGGCGCGCGGCCGACAGCGGCGAGAGCTCGCTCATCTTCAGCACGGCCGTGTTGCCGAAGGCCAGGCAGGGCGCGACCTTCCAGGTGGCGGTCATGAAGGGCACGTTCCACGGGCTGATCAGCGCGCACACGCCGACCGGGTGGAACAGCGTGTAGTTCAGGTGCGTGGGCGTGGGGTAGGTGTGGCCGTCGACGCGCGTGCACATCTCGGCGAAGTAGTAGAAGTTGTCGGCCGCGCGCGGCACCAGCTGCTTGCCGGTCTGCGCGATGACCTGGCCGCAGTCGTTGGTCTCGGTCTGCGCGATCTCGGGCACGTTCTTCGCGATCAGGTCGCCGAGCTTGCGGATCAGCTTCGCGCGCTCGGGCGCGGGCATGCCGGCCCACTTGGGGAAGGCTTCCTTGGCGGCGGCCACGGCCGCGTTCACCTCGGCCTCCCCGCCGGAGGCGACTTCGGCCAGCACTTCCTGCGTGGCGGGGTTGACGGTCTCGAAGTAGTCCGAGCCCTTGACGGACTTGCCGCCGATGAGATGGTCGATCTGTTGCATGAGGGAATCCGGTTCAGTCCAGTTTGATGTCGCGCGCCTTGATCAAGGCATGCCATTTCTTGCGCTCCGCATCGGTGTAGCGCGTCATTTCGGTGGCGTCGGCGGGGCGGGCCTCCCAGCCGGCGTCGTAGAGCTTCTGGCGCACGCCGGCATCGGCCATGGCCTTCTGCAGCTCGGTGCCGAGCTTCGCCTGCACTTCCTTCGGCGTGGCCGCGGGCACGACCAGGCCCTGCCAGGTGTAGGCCTCGACGTTGGCGAAGCCCAGTTCCCTGGCGGTGGGAATGTTCGGCAGTTGCGGCACGCGCTCGGCCGACATGGCGAGCAGCGGCACCACCTTGCCGGCCTTGACCGCGCTCACGCCGCTGGGCAGGTCGAGCATCATCAGCGCGACCTGGCCGCCCATCAGGTCCTGCAGCGCGGGCGCGCCGCCCTTGTAGGGCACGTGCAGCATCGACACCCCGACTTCGCGCTGGAACAGTTCGTAGGCGAGATGGTGCGGACTGCCGGTGCCCGGCGTCGCGATGCTGTACTTGCCGGGCGAGGCCTTGAGCGCGGCCAGCAGCGCCTTCGCATCGGCGATGCCCGCATTGGGCGCCGCCGTGATGATCAGCGGCGAGCGGCCCATCATGCCGACCAGCGCGAAGTCCTTCTCGGCGTCGTAGGGCAGCTTCTTGTAGAGCGCGGGGTTGTAGACCAGCACGCCGTTGTCGGCCGAGAACACGGTGTAGCCGTCGCCGGCCGAGCGCGCCACGTTCTCCGACGCGATGATCGCGCCGGCACCGGGCCGGTTGTCGACCAGCACCGGCTGGCCCAGCTGCTGCGACACCTGCGCGCCCACGGTGCGCGCGAGGAAGTCGGTGCCGCCGCCGGCCGGATAGCCGACCACCCAGCGCACCGGCTTGGCGGGGTAGGCGGTCTGCGCGACGGCGAGGGCCGAGACGGCCAGCGCCATCGTGGCTGCGGCCACGGACTGGAGGAGCTTCTTGCCGGTGATCATGTCGTGTCGTCTCCGCTGATTTCTGGGGCGTGTGAATGGAAAAGGAGAGCGCGCCGCGGGGGCGCGCTGGAAAGAATCAGGCCGCCGCGATGGTGTTGACCAGCGCGCCGATGCCCTCGATCTCGGTCACGATCTCGTCGCCGGGCTGGCAGTCGACCACGCCGTCGGGCGTGCCCGTGAGGATCAGGTCGCCCGGCGACAGCGTCATGAAGCGGCTGAAGTACTCGATCAGGAAGGGCGCGTCGAAGATCATGTCGCGCGTGTTGCCCTGCTGCGTGACTTGGCCGTTGACCGTGGTGCGCAGCGCGAGCGCCATCGGGTCGGCCACGTCCTTCGCATCGACCAGCCAGGGGCCGATCGGCGTGCAGGTGTCGCGGTTCTTCACGCGCAGGTTGGGGCGGTACCAGTTCTCGAGGTAGTCGCGGATCGCGTAGTCGTTGGCCACGGTGTAGCCGCCGATGAAGTCGTAGGCGTCGTCGCGCTTCACGTGGCGCGCGGTCTTGCCGATCACGATCGCGAGTTCGCACTCGTAGTGCATGAACTGCACGCCGGCCGGGCGGAAGGTCTTCTGGCGGTGGCCGATCAGCGCGCTCTGGCCCTTGACGAAGACCAGCGGCTCCTCGGGCGCCTTGAACTCGAGCTCCTTCGCATGGTCGGCGTAGTTGAGGCCGAGCGCGAGGATGGTGCGCGGGCGCGGCGTGGGCGCGAGCGGCGGCAGCCAGTCGACGGCGTCGAAGCCGACCACGCGGCCATCGGCCAGGCGCAGCGCGCCGTCGTGTTCGACGGCCTCGTGCACGGCGTTCTCGTAGCGGATGCGTGCGTGCTTCATGCGGCGGCTCCCGTCTCTTCCGCGACCAGGGTGTTGGTGAGCGTCTCGAAGCCCGGCGCCGAGATTTCGATGCGGTCGCCCACGCGCGCCAGCGGCCGGCCCGCGCCGCAGCCGAGCATCAGCACGTCGCCGTGCGCCAGCGTCATGAATTCGCCGACCTCGGCCAGCAGCTGGCGCGCGGGGCGCACCAGCGTGGAGAAGTCCAGCGTCTGCCTGACTTCGCCGTTGATGCGCACCTCGACGCGGAACGCCGCGGGATCGTCCACCTCCTGCGCGTCGCGCAGCGCGGGGCCGATGCCGAGGAAGCCGTCGAGGCACTTGAACTTGACGGGCGGGCGGAAGAAGCTGGCATGCGGCACCGACAGGTCGTTCATGGGCACGAAGCCTTCGATGTCGCCGTCGGCGCCGACCACCATGCCGATGCTCGCGCCCACCTCGACCTCGGGCAGGTTCGCCGGCACGGGGATCGCGGCGCCGTGCGGGCTCCAGGTGTTGGCGGTCTTGACGTAGAGCACCGGCGCCTTGGGCGGTGCCTTGTAGGGCGGCGCGCTCATCTGCGGCGCGAGCGCTTCCACCTCGGCGCGGAAGTTGAGCAGCGTGCCGTAGACGGTGCCGGCGGGAAGGAAATGGGAAGGTGAAGAAGGGGGGCTCATGGCTGTTCCAGTGCGATCAGTTCGTCGAGCAGCTCGTAGAGCTGGCCGAGCTTGTCCTTGCCCAGGGATTGCTCCATCCACTGGTAGTGCGCCTCGATGCTCGAGGACAGCTTGTTCACCAGCTTCATGCCGCGCGGCGTGGCCTCGACCACGGTGCGGCGCTGGTCGGCCGGGTCGCGGCTGCGCGTGATCAGGTCGTCGCGCTCCATGCGCGCGAGCACGCCCGTGAGGCTGGGCCCGAGGATGAAGGCCTCGCGCGCCACGCGGCCGGTTTCGACCGCGCCGTGTTCGCCGAGCACGCGCAGCACGCGCCACTGCTGGTCCGACAGCGCATGCACGCGCAGGCTGGGCCGGGTGTGGGCCATGACGGCTTCGCGCGCCTGCAGCAGCAGGCGCGGAAGGTTGCGGTGGGTGAAGGCGGTGTTCATGTCGGTCGATTTATTTAACATGTTAAATGATCGGCAAAAAAACACGGCTACGGGATAACCCTGGCCCGCGCTCGGGCCAGGGTGGAGGGCTTCAGTCGACGGTCGCGCCCGAGGCGCGGATCACCTGCCCCCAGCGTTCCGATTCGCTGCGGATGTAGGCCGCGAGCTGCGCGGGCGTGCTCGAGCCGGGCTCGAAGCCGTCGTTCTCGAGCTTCTGGCGCAGCGCGGGCTGGGCGATCACCTTCGCGATCTCCTGGCTCAGCCGCTCGACCACCGGCGCCGGCGTTCCCGCGGGCGCGACGATGCTCTGCCAGGCCACGGCCTCGAAATCGGCGGTGCCCGGCAGCCGCGACTCGGCCACGGTCGGCACGTCGGGGAAGGTGGGCTGGCGCTTCTTCGAGGTCACGGCCAGCGCGCGCAGCTTGCCGCTGCGCACGTGCTGCAGCGCCGGCGCGATGTCGGTGAACATCAGCTGCAGCTGGCCGCCGAGCAGGTCGGTGAGCGCGAGCGCGCTGCCCTTGTAGGGCACGTGCGTCATCGCGGTGCCGGTGGCGAACTTGAACATCTCGGCGCCCAGATGCTGCGGGCTGCCGTTGCCGGCCGAGCCGTAGCTCAGGCCTTCCGGTTTGGACTTGGCGAGCGCCACCAGCTCGGCCAGCGTGCGCGCGGGCACCGAGGGATGCACCACCACCATCAGCGGCACCGCGCCGATCAGGCCCACGGGCGCGAAGTCCTTGGCCGGGTCGTACGAGAGCTTCTTGTAGAGCCAGGGATTGATCGCGAGCGTGGTGCTGGTGGCCACCAGCAGGGTCGAGCCGTCGGGCGCCGAGCGCGCCACCTGCGACGCGCCGATGGCGGTGCCCGCGCCGGGCTTGTTGTCGACGATCACGGTGCGGCCGAGCGCGGTGCCGAGCTGCTGCGCGATCAGCCGGCCGAGCATGTCGGTGGTGCCGCCGGGCGCGTAGGGCACGACGATGGTGATGGGCTTGTCGTTCTGCGCCAGCGCGGCGAGCGGGCCGGCGGCGCAGGCGACGGCGGACAGGGCACCGAGCTGGCGCAGGGCGTGGCGGCGGTTCATGCGGATGTCTCTCTTTCTTTCTGGGATTCGGAAGCGGCCGCGGGCGCGACACCGCGCAGCAGGTCGACCAGCGCCTCGGGATCGGCCGGCACGGCATCGCCGCGCCAGGCCACGTGCTGGTCGGGGCGCGAGATCACGAGCGCGCGGTCGTAGAGCGCGGCGGCCTCGGGGCCGTCGATGTCGAGCACGCGCAGCGGCAGCCCGCGCGCGGCGGCCGCGGCCACGAGCGGCGCGACCTCGAGCGCCGGGTCGCGGCGCAGCAGCACGTAGCCCTCGCCGAGCGCGGCCATCGCGTCGTAGAGCGAGCGGCCGTCGGCCAGCCACAGGTGCGGCACGCGGCAGCCGGGCACGGTGGCCGGCTTGAAGTCGTACATGGTGTAGGCCGGCGCGGCCTCGCCGTCGTAGGCGATCAGCGGCGAGGCGTCGTAGAAGTAGCCGAAGTTCAGCCCGCCGCAGCAGTACTGCTGCACGTTGAGGTCGTACAGCGCCTGGCCGCGCGCGGCGCGCAGCGCATCGCCCTCGGGGCCCGGTGCCTCGATGCCCTCGGGCACGCCCTCGCGCTGCTTCTGCAGGGCCAGCGCATGGTTCATCGCGAACTTCGAGACCTGCTCGGTGATCGGCTGGCGCTCGGCCTCGTGCGCGCCGAGCGCGGCCTCGGCGAGCCAGCCGCGCAGGTGGCCCGCGAGCAGCCACGACAGGTTCATCGCGTCGGCGATGCCGGCGTTCATGCCGTAGCCCGCCATCGGGATCCACAGGTGGGCCGCGTCGCCGCAGATGAAGACGCGGCGGTCGCGGAAGCGCTCGGCCACCAGGCGGCGGCCGATCCAGTCCTCCTTCGAGATCACCTCGTACTCGAAGTCCGGCCCCACGCCGAGGATCTGGCGGATCGCCCAGTCACGGTCGATCGATTCGAAGTCGGTCTCGTCGGCCAGCAGGTAGTTGTGCAGCAGCCAGGTCTCGCGTCCGTCGATCGCATAGACGTTGCCGCAGCGCCGCGGATTGAGCGCGAAGGTGGCCCAGGCCGGTTTGTTCTTCAGCAGACCCAGCAGCGCGGGCGCGCGGAAGTAGGTCGACTGCACGCGGCCCACCACGTCGGTGCCGCGCAGGTTGGCGCCGATCTTCTTGCGCACCGTCGAGCGCCCGCCGTCGCAGCCGATCAGGTAGCGGCAGCGGATGCGCACCGCGCTGCCGTCGTCGAGGTCGACGCCGGTCGCCCACACGCCCTCGTCGTCCTGCTCGAAGTCGTCGATGCGCGCGCGGTTGCGGATGCGCAGGCCCGGCGTGGCCTCGGCATGCGCGAACAGCACCGGCTCGAGGAAGATCTGGTTGATGCGGTGCGGCGGCTCGGCCGTGGGCCACCAGGTGTCGGGGCCGCCGGTGGCGGTGTAGCGCTCGCGCCGCGCGGGGATCGGGATGCGCGAGAGCTCGGGCCCCGTCACCGTGGTGCGGTAGGCCACGTCGTTCGGATAGTCGGCCGGCAGGCCCGCGTCGCGCAGTGCCTGCGCCACGCCGAGCCGGCGGAAGATCTCCATCGAGCGGGCCGACACGTGGTTGCACTTCACGTTCGGCGGCTCGCCGCGGTGGCGGATCTCGGTGACCAGCACGTCGATGCCGCGTTGCGCCAGGTCGATGGCCAGCGTGAGGCCTACCGGCCCGCCGCCGACGATCAGCACCTGCGCCTGCAGTGGTTCTGTCATGGGTTCGCTTGTCTCTCGTTGTGGACGGCGGCCATTACAGTGCCGAAGTGCCATCCGACAGAAGTGAAACTTTCATGGCCATTCATAAAAAGCCTTTATCAATGCGCGGCGTGCCCTCGGTGCGCCAGCTGCGCGCCTTCGCGGCCGTCTACCACAGCGGCCAGCTGTCGAGCGCCGCCGCGGCGCTGTCGCTCACCCAGCCGGCGGTCAGCGTGCTGCTGCGCGAGCTCGAGGACCGGCTCGGCGTGCGGCTGTTCGACCGCACCACGCGCAGCCTGCATCGCACCGCCGCGGCCGACGAGGCCATCGGCCATGCCGAGCGCGTGCTGGCCGAGCTCGACGCGCTGGGCAGCGGCATGGCCGAGCTCGCGGCCGGGCGGCGCGGCCGCCTGCGCATCGCCGTCACCTCGACCATCGCGCAGACGCTGATGCCGCGCGCGCTGCGCCGCTACACGCAGCAGCATCCCGAGGTGAAGGTCGCGATCGACGACTGCGCGCCAAGCCAGTTCGTCGAGACCGTGCTCAGCGGCCAGGTCGACTTCGGCGTCGGCACCTTGCAGGCGCGCACGCCGGGCCTGGACGAGCGCGTGTTCGTGCACGACCACCTCGCCGTGATCGCCGACCGCGACCTGCCGCTGCCCGGCGGTGCCGCCGGCATCACCTGGCGACAGCTCGCGGCGCTGCGGCTCATCACGGTCAAGCCCGGCTACGGCGTGCGCAACAGCATCGATGCCGCGGCCGCCGAGGCCGGCGTGCGGCTCGAGATCGCCTACGAGGTGACGCTGCTGACCACCGCGCTCGCGATGGCCGCGGGCGGGCTCGGGCCGGCGCTGCTGCCGGCCTCGATCCTCGCGCATGCCGATCCCTCGCGGCTGGTCGCGCGCCGGCTGATCCGGCCGACCGTGGCACGCAACATCGCAGTGGTCACGCGGCAGGGCCGTTCGCTGTCGCCGGCCGCGGCGGCCTTCGCCGACCTGCTGGCGAGCGAATTCGCGATCTGAAGGCTCAGGCGCGCGGCCGCGCCAGGTAGGCCTGCATGGTCTCGATGAAGGTCTTGGCCGCCACCGAGAGCGTGCGGTCGCGCTTGGCGACCACCGAGATGTTGCGCGTCACCACCGGCGCGTGGATCTTGCGCGCCACCAGTTCCTTGAAGCCGCACTGCGCCACCAGCTCGGCCGGCACGATCGACGCGCCCAGGCCCGAGGCGCTCATCGCGAGCGCGGTGGTCAAGAGCGACACCTCCTGCTGGATGTCGAGTGCCACGTTGGCCGCGCGCGCGGTGCGGTCGATGGCATTGCGGATGCCGTAGCCGGCCTTCACCGTGATCAGCGCATGGCCCGCGAGGTCGCTCCAGCGCACCTGGCGGCGCCGCGCCAGCGGATGGCTGGGCAGGCACACCAGCGCGAGGTGGTCGTGGATCAGCGTGCGCTGGCTCAGCGCCGCCACCTCCTGGTCGGGCGAGCCGATGCCGAAGTCCACCTGCTCCGAGAGGATGCGCGGCACGAACTGCTCGGTCTCGCAGTCGACCAGCTGCACACGCACGCCCGGATGCAGGTCGTTGAAATGCCGGATCACCGGCGGCACCAGCGTCAGCGCGATGGTCGGCGTGACCGCGATGCCGATGCGCCCGCTGGGCGCGGCCTGGCCGCGGAAGCCGGTCTCGAGCGAACGCACGTCGCGCAGGATGCGCTCGGCCACCGGCAGCATCTCGTGCGCGGCCTCGGTCGGGCTCAGCGAGCGCGTGGTGCGGTCGAACAGGCTGGTGCCGGTGGCGGCCTCGAGCTGGCGGATCAGCACGCTGACGGCCGAGTGCGTGAGGTAGAGCCGGTCGGCCGCCGCGCTGAGTTTGCGCCAGCGGTAGACCTCCACGAAGGCGCGCAGCTGGCGCAGGCTGGTGCCGGGGATCGAGCCATCGTGATTCATGAATTTATTTCGACGCTTGCAAAATAAGTTTCGATTCTCTCGCGCTGCGTCCTCCGCTCCAATCGCGCCCATGCCCTGCATCCGGAGGGCGCCAACGACAACAGGAGACTCGATGAACGGCTCGGGCTTTTCATTCGCGCACACGCGCGCCGCCGTGTCCGACGCGGAGTGGCGGCAGCGCGTCGATCTGGCGGCGGCCTTCAGGCTGGCCGGCTACTACCGCATGACGGACCAGATCTACACCCACCTCACGGCCAAGGTGCCGGGCACGCAGGCGCATTTCCTCATCAACCCCTACGGCGTGCTGTTCGACGAGGTCACGGCCTCCTGCCTGGTCAAGGTCGACATCGACGGCGAGGTGGTGTTCGACCCGACCGGCATCGGCATCAACCCCGCGGGCTTCCTGATCCACAGCTGCATCCACCGCGCGCGGCCCGACCTGCATGCGGTGCTGCACACCCACACCGCGGCCGGCATCGCGGTGGCGGCGCAGCGGCGCGGTCTGCTCAACCTGTCGCAGCACGCCATGCGCTTCCACCGCCGCATCGGCTACCACGACTACGAAGGCGTGGCGCTCGACTTCAGCGAGCAGGACCGGCTGGTGCGCGACCTCGGCCCGCACAACGTGATGATCCTGCGCAATCACGGCCTGCTGGCCGCGGGCGACACCATCCGCGAGGCTTTCGAGCGCCTCTACTACCTCGAGCGCGCCTGCGAGGCGCAGGTGCGTGCGCAGTCGGGCGGCGCCGAACTCATCGAATGCAGCGACGAGATCGCCGAGAAGGTGGCGCAGGCGCTCGACCGGCCCGGCCGCTCGGCGCGCGACAACGACTGGCCGGCGCTGCGCCGGCTGCTGGACCGCATCGATCCGTCGTACGCGACCTGAAGCCGGCGGCCCCAACAAGAACGACAGGAGACACACGATGACGAAGAAGAAGACCGTTGGATGGCCGCGCCGCGCGGCCACCTTGCTGGGCATGGCCGCCGTGGCCCTGCAACTGGCCGCGGGCGCCATGACCGCGAGCGCGCAGGCCGCCTGGCCGAGCAAGCCGATCCGCTGGGTGGTGCCCTACACGCCCGGCGGCGGCACCGACCAGAGCTCGCGCATCATTGCCGAGAAGCTCTCGGTGGCGCTGGGCCAGCCGATCGTGATCGACAACCGGCCCGGCGGCAACACGGTGATCGGCGCGGCCGCGGCTGCTTCCGCGGCGCCCGACGGCTACACCGTGTTCTTCGCGGCGCTGTCGACCATGGCCGTGATCCCGAACCTCTACGACAAGCTGCCCTATGCGAGCGATGCGCTCACGCCGGTGACGCAGCTGGTGCACTTTCCGCTGTTCCTGATGGTCGAGGCCGGCGGGCCGCTCGACAGCATGCCCAAGTTCCTCGCGGCGGCGCGCAGCCAGCCGCTGCTGTTCGCGATCGGCGGCAGCGGCAGCGGCGGCCACCTGGGCTCGGAGCTGATGAAGCGCCAGCTCAAGGCCGACATGACCGCGGTGCCGTTCAAGGCCATGGTGCAGGCCGCGCCCGAGGTCGCCACCGGCCGCGTCTCGTTCATGTTCGCCGACCTGCCGGCCGCGCTGCCGCACGTGCAGGGCGGCCGCGCGAAGATCATCGCGACCGCAGGCAAGACGCGCTCGGCGCTCTATCCCGAGGCGCCGACCCTGGCCGAGGCGGGCGTGGGCGAGATCGACTTCGACACCTGGGCCGGCCTGGCCGTGCCCAAGGGCACGCCGCAGCCCATCGTCGACCGGCTGGCGCTGGAGCTCAACAAGGTCATCGCCGATCCGGCCGTGCGCGCGAAGCTGGCGCTCATCGGCGTCGAGCCCGCGCCGTCCTCGCAGGCCCGCTTCACCGAGTTCATCGCTTCGGAGAATGCCAAGTGGCGCGCCGTGATCCAGGCCGCCGGCATCAAGCTCGAATGACGGCGCCGCCGCTGCGCTCGCTGCTGGTCTTCAACGGCGAGGCCGGGTTCTATGCGCAGGCCCTGCGCGCGCGCTGCCCGGCGTTGGCCGTGCACGCCACCACCGAGCGCGCCGAGGCGCTGCGCCTGCTGGCCGAGGTCGAGGCGCTGGTGGTCTCGGGACCGTGGGTCGACGACGCGATGCTCGCGGCCGGGCCCGCGCTGCGCTGGGTCCATGCGCTGACCTCGGGCACCGACACCATCACCGGTTCGCCCGTGCTGCGGCCCGGCACGCTCGTGACCTCGTCGCGCGGCGTGCATGGCCCGCAGATGTCCGAGCTCGCGCTGCTGCTGATGATGGCGCTGGCGCGCGACCTGCCGCGCATGCTGCGCGACCAGCGCGAAGGCGCCTGGCACCGCTGGCCGCAGCCGCTGCTGTGGCGCCGGCACGCGGTGCTGGTCGGCACCGGCCACGTCGCGCGCGAGCTGGCGCGGCGCTGCCAGGCAATGGGCATGCGGGTCAGCGGCATCTCGGCCACGCCCGCGCCTATCGACGGCTTCGACGACGTGCAGGCGCGCGAGCGGCTGCCGCAGGTGGTGGCGCAGGCCGACTTCGTGGTGGTGCTGACCGCGCACGATGCGCGCACCCACCACCTGATCGATGCGCCCGTGCTCGCGGCCATGCCGGCGCATGCGTTTCTCGTCAATCTCTCGCGCGGTGGCGTGGTCGACGAGCACGCGCTGCTCGCGGCGCTCGAGAGCGGGACCATCGCCGGCGCCGGGCTCGACGTCTACGAGACCGAGCCGCTCGCGGCCGGCCATCCGCTGCGCCGGCTGCCGAACGTGATCGCCACGCCGCACATCGGCGGCCTGAGCGACGTCTATGCGCGGCAGGTGCTGCCGATGCTGCTCGACAACGCGGCGGCCCTGGCGGCGGGCGACGTGGGCGCGCTGGTCAACCGCGTGTGCTGAGCGAGCGTCCCCGCGCCCGGACGGCGCGGGGCCACGCCCTAAACTCCCGGCCATGGCCAAGGACAAATCCATCTACGTCTGCAGCGAATGCGGCGGCACCAGCGCGAAGTGGCTCGGCAAGTGCCCGAGCTGCGGCGCCTGGAACACACTGATCGAACAAGCGGCCGGCGGCGCGAACGCCCCGGCCAACAACCGCTTCGGCACGCAGTTCGCGTCGCTCGCCGGGGCTTCCGAACTCGCGGTGCTCTCGGAGATCGAGGCCAGCGACGTCGCGCGCACGCCCACCGGCCTCGACGAGCTCGACCGCGTGCTCGGCGGCGGCGTGGTGGCCGGCGGCGTCACGCTGATCGGCGGCGACCCGGGCATCGGCAAGTCGACCCTGCTGCTGCAGGCGGTCGATGCGCTGCAGCGCGCGGGGCAGAACGCGCTCTACGTCACGGGCGAGGAGAGCGGCGCGCAGGTGGCGCTGCGCTCCAAGCGGCTGGGCCTGGACCACTCGCAGGTGCAGGTGCTGGCCGAGATCCAGCTCGAGAAGATCATCGCCACGCTCGATGCCACGCGCCCGGCCATCGCGGTGATCGACTCGATCCAGACCGTCTACTCCGACCAGCTCACCTCGGCGCCGGGCTCGGTGGCGCAGGTGCGCGAATGCGCGGCGCACCTCACTCGCTTCGCCAAGACCAGCGGCACGGCCGTGGTGCTGGTGGGCCACGTCACGAAGGAGGGCGCGCTCGCGGGCCCGCGCGTGCTCGAGCACATGGTCGACACGGTGCTGTACTTCGAGGGCGACACGCACTCGAGCTTCCGCCTGGTGCGCGCGATCAAGAACCGCTTCGGCGCGGTCAACGAGATCGGCGTGTTCGCGATGACCGAGCGCGGCCTGAAGGGCGTGGCCAACCCGAGCGCGATCTTCCTGAGCCAGCACACCGAGCCGGTGCCCGGCAGCGTGGTGCTGGTCACGCTCGAGGGCACGCGGCCGATGCTGGTCGAGATCCAGGCGCTGGTCGACGACGGCGGGCCGAGCCCGCGCCGGCTGTCGGTGGGCCTGGACCGCGACCGGCTCGCGATGCTGCTGGCGGTGCTGCACCGCCATGCGGGCGTGGCCTGCATGGACCAGGACGTGTTCGTCAACGCGGTCGGCGGCGTGCGCATCAGCGAACCGGCGGCCGACCTCGCGGTGATGCTGGCCATCACCTCGAGCCTGCGCGGCAAGCCGCTGCCCAAGGGTTTCATCGCCTTCGGCGAAGTGGGCCTGGCGGGCGAGGTGCGGCCCGCGCCGCGCGGCCAGGAGCGGCTGCGCGAGGCCGCCAAGCTGGGCTACAGCATCGCGGTGGTGCCCAGGGCCAATGCGCCGCGCAAGGGCTCGAAGGACATCGAGGGCCTGACGATCCACGCGGTGGACCGGATCGAGGAGGCGATGGACGTGGTGCGCGAGCTCGAGTGAGCGAGCGCCCCAAAAAAAAACGGGCCGCAACGGCCCGTGAAAAAACGCCTGGCGCATCGGTGGCGGCGCGCCCGGCGAGCTCCCAACCTCCTACCCCCTGATTCGTGCGTCGCTGCGTGGCGTGAACGCCGGGCCGCCGTCGCGTCGGCATTGGCCGCCGGGCGACGGGGCCGGGTTCATCGCGTTCCGGCCGCCGACGGCGGCCTCTCCCTGACAACGTGGGCCGCCGCGGCCGCCTTGTTCGTGCCGGGGGTCGCCGCTGCCGCGCAGGGCGGCGAGGCTGAGCCGGACGAAGGTGACGGAGCGTGTAATGTTCATCTGTGGTGTCTGCGGGGCCCGGGCCGATGCCCGTGCGGCGAAATGTGCCCGCGACGGCCCGCGGCGCGGGCGGCTTTGTGGCCCGGTAGCGCGAGATGCGCCTGGCGGTAGCCGGGCTCGCTACCCCGCCGCGCCGGCGCGGCGACAATGCGGGCCATGAATTTCCAGAAGTTTCTCGTGCCCGTGGGGGCGCTCGTCGTGCTGGGCGTGGCCTGGCGCAGCTATGGCTGGGGCGGCGTGGCCCTGGCGGCCGGCGCGATCGTGATGTTCCTGCTGATGCATTTCAATCGCGCGATGCAGGTGCTCAAGCGCGCGGCCGACCGGCCCGTGGGCACGGTGGCCAGCTCGGTGATGCTCAACGCCAAGCTCAAGCCGGGCGTTACGCTGATGCACGTGGTCGCGATGACGCGCGCGCTCGGCGAACTGCGCTCGCCGCAGGACGAGCAGCCCGAGCACTACCGCTGGACCGATGCCGGCGGCTCGTACGTCGACACGGTGTTCAACGGCGGCAAGCTCCAGAGCTGGACGCTGACGCGCCCGCCGGCGCAGGACGACGAGGCCGAGACTCCCGCGGTCTAATCCGAGGCCTTGCGCGCGCCGCGTGGCGCGCGCCACGGCGGATTGGTGCGCGCATGGTGGCGCGCCTCCTTCGCGAACTCGGTGCACGCGTGCGTCATCAGGTCGGCCGAGCGGTAGACCAGGTAGACCTCGAAGTCGGGCAGCTCGTCGGTGATCGGCAGCCGCTCGAGCGCGTCGCCGCTCAGCCGCAGCGGCCCGGCGCCGTGGAACACCGCGTCCGACCACATGCTGACCAGGTCGGTCTGCGTGGCGAGCTGCAGGCCCAGCAGGTTCGAGGCGCTCTGCACCATGCGCCGCGGCATCTCGAGCCCGTGCAGGCGCATGGTGCTGACCAGCGGGCTGAACGGATCGTCGACCGGGTCGAGCACCAGCCAGTCGGCATCGAGCAGCGGCCGCAGCTTGCGCACGCGGCGCAGCGGATGGCCGGCGCGCACCGAGATGTGCATCGCCACCGAGAACAGCGGCTCCCACTGGAACACGTTCGAGCCGGGCCCGCTGCAGGTCGAGATCAGGCCGAGGTCGAGCCGGCCCTCGCGCAGGCCCTCGAGCATCTGCTGCGGCCGCATCTCGAAGGCGCGCAGCGCCACGTTCGGAAAGCGCTGGCGGAACGCCGCCATGGCCTCGGGCAGCGGGCCGTTCGAGGCCACCGCGGTGAAGCCGATGTCGAGCCGCGCCTCGTCGTGGCCGCGGATCGCCTCGATGTCCTCGAGCGCATGGCGCAGCTCCTGCTCGACCACGCTGGCGCGCTTGACCAGTGCCGCGCCGTAGGGCGTGAGGCTCACGCCGCGCGTGGAGCGCGACATCAGCGTGACGCCGAGTTCGCGCTCGAGTTCGGCGATCGCCTTCGACAGCGCCGGCTGGGTGGTGTGCAGGCCGCGCGCCGCCTCGTGGATGCTGCCGTGCTGCGCCACCGCGAGCAGCACGCGCAACTGCTGCAGCTTCATCGCTTCGCGGCGGGCATCAGCGGTCGAAGGCCGCCTGCAGGCCGGCCTTGTCGCTCACGCCCTGGTGCAGCTTGAGCATCAGCAGCAGGCGCGCCTTCTGCGGGCTCAGGTCGCCGGCCATCACGGCGCCGGCATCGAAGGTGGTCTTGCCGCCGCCGACGAAGCCGTACAGCGGCATGGTGCGGCCGTTGGGCACGCGGGTGGCGATCACCACCGGCACGCCGCGCCCGAGTGCGTACTTCACGGCCTCGTACATCGAGACGTTCATGTTGCCCATGCCCACGGCCTGCACCACGATGCCCTTCGCGCCCTGGTCCACCGCGTAGCGCAGCAGCGAGCCGTCGGCGCCGCCGAACATCGCGAGGATCTCCACACGCGGCATCTCGGCGCTGCCGATGTCGATGTGCTGGCGGCGCAGCGCGGTGCGCGAGAACACCACCTTGTCGTCCCAGACCTCGCCGATGAAGCCGAAGTCGCCCGACTTGAAGGTCTCGACGTTGCCGGTGTGGGTCTTGGTCACGGTGCGCGCGGCATTGATCTGGTTGTTCATCGCGAGCATCACGCCCTGGCCCACGGCCTCGGGCGTGGTGGCGATGCGGATCGCGTTGAGCAGGTTGCGCGGGCCGTCGAAGTCCGGCGAGGACGCGTTGCGCTGCGCGCCGATCAGGATCACGGGCTTGTTCGACTTGACCGTGAGGTCGAGCCAGTAGGCCGTCTCCTCCATGGTGTCGGTGCCGTGCGCGATCACCACGCCCGCCACCTCGGGGCGCGCGAGCGCATCGTCCACGGCCTTGGTCAGGCGCGTCCACCACTTGGGCTCGACGTAGTTGGCCGACATGGCCGAGAAGTTGTTGACCTCGATGGTGGCGTACTTGCCGGCGTCGGGCACGGTCTGCATCAGGTCGTCGCCCGAGATCGCGGGCACCACGCCCTTGGTGACGGGGTCGACCTTCATCGCGATGGTGCCGCCGGTGGCGATGAACTGCACGACGGGCCGGCTGCCCTGGGCCGAGGCGGCCATCATGCAGCAGGGCGCGAGGGCCAGCAGGCAGAGGCAGTGGCGGATGAGCTTCATGGTGTTGTCCTTGTTCTGGAGGCGGCGGTGCGCCGACGCGCCATTGTGAAGGCGGCACGCACGCGAATGGCGCGCGACGGGCCCTCTCGGTAGTTCCACCGATGGCTTCGCGGCCCCGCTTCTGCGGGGGATGCCTTTTGGTTATCGGCATGAAAATTTGTGATTCCTCGCCGCCGCGCTTTGCCTGAATACTCCGCCGCCACGGGTTCGGGGTGCCATGCGCCGCATGAAGTTCGCGCTTCGCGAATCCGTCGTCCGCACAACAACACAACACCCCGTGGAGATCGAATGAGCGAAGCCGCCGCCCTGCCAGCCAGCCCCGTGCTGGGTTCCGCCCCGCCCGCCAATGCCGCCGCCACCAAGGGCGGCCAGAGCCAGTTCCGGCTGATCGCCGCCTGCTCGATCGGCAACGCGCTCGAGATGTACGACTTCACCGTCTACAGCTTCTTCGCGCTGCTGATCGGCAAGCTGTTCTTTCCCTCCGAGAGCGCCTTCGGCTCGCTGCTGCTCGCGGTCGCGACCTTCGGCATCGGCTTCGTGATGCGGCCGCTGGGCGGCGTGATCATCGGCAACTACGCCGACCGCAAGGGCCGCAAGGCCGCGATGACGCTGACCATCGCGCTGATGGTGGCCGGCACGCTGTGCATCGCGCTCGCGCCCACTTATGCCTCGGCCGGCGTGTTCGGTTCGCTGATGATCGTCGCGGGCCGGCTGCTGCAGGGCTTCTCGCTCGGCGGCGAGGTCGGCGCAGCGACCTCGATGCTGATGGAGGCCGGCGGCGTCAAGGGCCGCGGCTTCCGCGTCAGCTGGCAGCTCGCGAGCCAGGGCCTGTCGGCGCTGGCCGGCGCGCTCACCGGCGCGCTGCTCTATGCGCTGCTGCCGCAGGCCTCGCTCGAGAGCTGGGGCTGGCGCCTGCCCTTCCTGCTGGGCCTGCTGATCGCGCCGGTGGGCCTGTACATCCGCTCGCATCTCGAGGAAACGCACCAGGCCGAGAGCCATGAGTCGAGCCCGATCGGCCGGCTGCTGCGCGCGCACGGCGGCACCGTGTTCAAGGGCATCCTCGCGACCACCGCGGGCACGGCCACCATGTACCTGGTGGTGTTCTTCATGCCCACCTACATGATCCGCGTGCTCAAGATGCCGCCCTCGCTGTCGCTGCTGTCGGGCTGCGTCACCGGCATCACGCTGTTCGTGGTGTCGCTGGTGGCGGGCCGGCTGGCCGACCGGCTCGAGCGCCGCAAGCCGCTGGCGATCGGCTCGCTGCTGTTCAGCCTGGTCGCGGTGGGCCCGGTGTTCTGGCTCATCAGCCACCATCCGAGCGTGCCGCTGGTGCTGTGCCTGTCGGCGCTGCTCACGGCGAGCGTGAACATCGGCACTACGCCGATGTTCCTGATGCTGCTCGAGATGCTGCCGATCGGCGTGCGCGCCAGCGGCATCTCGGTGATCTACAGCGTGGGCGTCACGATCTTCGGCGGCTCCTCGCAGTTCATCGTGACCTGGCTGCTGGCGCAGACCGGCAACCCGCTCTCGCCGGCCTTCTACATGATGGCCTGCGGCGTGCTGAGCATCGGCGCGCTGCTGAGCCTGCGCGAACGGCGCGTCGGTTGAACGCCGCCTTCCCCTCCCTCTTTCCGCGACACGAATCCCTCCCATGACCCGCGAACTCAGCCTCCAGACCACCAAGCTCCTGTCCCGCCTGCTGCCGCCGATCGAGATCGACACCGAGGCCTTCGTCGACATCCGGCGCCGGATCCATGCCGAGCCCGAACTCGGCTTCGAGGTGCGCGCCACCAGCGAACTGGTCGCGCGGCTGCTGCGCGAATGGGGCTACGAGGTGCACACCGGCATCGGCAGGACCGGCGTGGTGGGGCAGCTCAAGCTCGGCAGCGGCACGCGGCGCCTGGGCATCCGCGCCGACATGGACGCGCTGCCGATCGTCGAGGCCACGGGTCTGCCCTATGCGAGCCGGCAGCACGGCCGCATGCATGCCTGCGGCCACGACGGCCACACGGCGATCCTGCTCGCGGCCGCGAAGGCGCTCGCCAAGAGCCGCGACTTCGACGGCACGCTGAACCTGATCTTCCAGCCCGACGAGGAGAACCTCTGCGGCGCGCGCGCGATGATCGTGGACGGCCTGTTCGAGCGCTTTCCCTGCGACGCGGTCTATGCGCTGCACAACGCGCCCGGCGTGCCGGCGGGCAGCTTCATCGTGCAGGCGGGGCCGGTCACGCTCTCGTCCGACGTGGCCGACGTGACGATCCAGGGCAAGGGCGGCCATGGCGCGATGCCGCACCGCGCGCAGGACCCGGTGGTGGCCGCCGCCGCCACCGTGACCGCGCTGCAGAGCGTGGTGGCGCGCAACGTCGCGCCCGACGACACGGCGGTGCTGTCGGTCGGCTTCATCCGCGGCGGCGCCACCCACAACGTGATCCCGCAGTCGGTCGCGCTCGGGCTCAACGTGCGCGCGGCCCGGCCCGAGACGCGCGCGCTGGTGGAGTCGCGCATCCGCGAGATCGTCGCGCTGACGGCGCAGGCGCATGGGGGGGAGGCCAGCATCGACTACCGGCCGCTGGTGCCGCCGGTGGTCAACACCGAGGCCGAGAGCCGGCTGATGACCGAGGTGTGCGCTGCGCTGGTGGGCGCGGACAAGGTGGCGGCCACGGTGCCGCGCGGCTTCGCGGGCAGCGAGGACTTCGCCTGGATGCTGGCCGAGCTGCCCGGCTGCTACGTGCTGCTGGGCAACGGCGAAGGCGAGTTCGGCGGCTGCATGGTGCACAACCCCGGCTACGACTTCAACGACGAGGTGCTGCCGCTGGGCGCGGCCTGCTGGGTGCGGCTGGCGCAGACCTACCTGGTGGCCTGACGCCCGCCGCGCCGGCTCAGAACGGCGCGTCTTCCTCTTCGGCCGTGGCCGCGGCCGGCGCGGTGGCGGCGGCCTTCGGCGCTTCCTCGGCCGGTGCCGCGGTGAACGCCGCCTCGCCGCCGAGCGCGTCGAGCAGCGCCGGCACCAGCTGGCCCAGCTCGCCGGTGGCGATCGCCACGTCGGCATCGAAGTTGTCTTCCTTCTTGCCGCCGCCGGCGCCTTCGTCGGTGCCCTCGAGGAACACGATCTTGCGGATCTGCAGGCCGTGCGTGAGCTCGAAGGACACGCGGTCGTCCCAGGTCAGCGCGAGGCGGGTCGGGCGCTTGCCGTCGGCGATGTGCTGCTTGACCTCGTCGATGTCGAGCGGGTGCTTGGCATAGCGCACCACGGCCTTCGATTCGTCGGTGGCCTTGAGCTCGCACTCGCGGTCGATGGTGAAGCCCGCGGGCGGTTCCTGCGAGGCCAGCCATTCGGACATGGCGGCCGCCGGCTCGATCTGGGTGTTGAGCTGCATCGTGCCGAAGCCGGTGAAGTTCTGCACCAGGCTGCTGACCACCTCGTCGGCGCGCGCCGCGTTGGAGCTGTTGACCACCAGCCGGCGCTCGGCCTGGTCGACCCAGACCGTGACGCGCGCGGTGCGCGTGAAGGCCATCGGCAGCAGCTCGTGCGTGATGTCCTCCTTGAGGTCCTTCTTTTCCTTCTTGCCGGGCTTGCGGCCGGTGGTGGCCTCGATCTGCGCGCAGCGCTCGTCGAGCTTGCGGCGCACCACCGAGCCCGGCACCGACTTGCTCTCGATCATGTACTCGAGCAGCCACTGGCCGTCGATGGATTCCACCAGCGGGCCGTGGGCCTCGCCGCGCGGCTCGACCCAGCCGGCCGACTTCTCCTGCGAGGCGCCGCAGGGCTCGAAGCGCTGCTTGCCCAGGCCTTCCTCGGCCTCGGCCAGCGTTTGCGACCAGCCGGGCTCGATGCGGTAGACGATGACGTTCTTGAATACGGACACGGAGAATCTTTCCCTTCAATCGCTCGTTTGGCGTAACCGGCCATTGTCGCGGCGTCGGGCCGGTTCGCGCCACCGGCGGTGCATGGCCCGGGGCGCCGGTCAGGCAAGAGCGGCACGGCGCCGTAAAATCGGCGGCTTTGGCGGCCTTCAGGCCGCACCCCACAGCCTCCCCCCGCTGAAGGCTTTCTGCAAAAGCTCCCAAAGGAATCAGGAAATGAGCTCGATCCCCCCCTCGCTCGACGACCGTGACGGCAAGATCTGGATGGATGGCGAACTCGTGGACTGGCGCGACGCCAAGATCCACGTGCTGAGCCACACGCTGCACTACGGCTGCGGCGCCTTCGAGGGCGTGCGCGCCTACAAGACGGCCGACGGCGGCACGTCGATCTTCCGCCTGGCCGAGCACACCGAGCGCCTGTTCAACAGCGCCAAGATCCTGCGCATGAAGATCCCGTTCACGCAGGAACAGCTCAACGAGGCCCAGAAGCAGGTCGTGCGCGAGAACAATCTCGAGAGCTGCTACCTGCGCCCGCTGATCTGGATCGGCTCCGAGAAGCTCGGCGTGAGCCCCAAGGGCAACAAGATCCACGCCATGGTCGCGGCCTGGTCCTGGGGCGCCTACCTCGGCGAGGAAGGCATGAAGCGCGGCATCCGCGTGAAGACCTCGAGCTACACGCGCCACCACGTCAACATCACGATGACGCAGGCCAAGACGGTCAGCAACTACACCAACTCGATCCTCGCCAACATGGAAGCGCTGGACGACGGCTACGACGAGGCGCTGCTGCTCGACGCGAGCGGCTTCGTGTCCGAGGGCGCGGGCGAGAACGTGTTCGTGGTCAAGAACGGCGTGGTCTACACGCCCGACCTGTCGGCCGGCGCGCTCAACGGCATCACGCGCAACACCATCCTGCACGTGTGCAAGGACCTCGGCATCGAGCTGGTGCAAAAGCGCATCACGCGCGACGAGGTCTACATCGCCGACGAAGCCTTCTTCACCGGCACCGCGGCCGAAGTCACGCCGATCCGCGAACTCGACCGCGTCGAGATCGGCAACCGCGGCGACGGCGGCGCGCGCGGCCCGGTCACCGAGAAGATCCAGGCGGCCTTCTTCGACATCGTGAACGGCAAGAACCCCAAGTACGCCCACTGGCTCACGAAGGTCTGAAGAACATGTCCACCACTGCAGTCGTCGAACTCCTCGCGAAGGAGCTCAACCACCAGGGCGGCGTGTTCTGCCCCAGCCCCAAGGCCGACATGAAGCTCTGGAACAGCCACCCCAAGGTCTACCTGGACGTGGCGCGCACCGGCGAGGCCAAGTGCCCGTACTGCGGCACCACCTACCGGCTCAAGGCCGGCGAGGTGGTTTCCGCGCGGCACTGACGCGGCGATAGAAGAAGAGACCGGGGGAGGCCCGGAACATCCATGAAGATCAACGTCGCGATCACGATGGAGATCCGGGCCGATGCTCGGCAATCGATCTGGTTCAACGGCGCCAACCAGCACTGCGTGTACCTCTACATGCTGCTGAAGCGCTCGCCGCTGGTGGGCGAGGTCTGGCTGGTGCACGGCGACGGCGTCGCCGCCTATGCCGAGGGCATGATGCTCGGCGAGCTGGCCGGCGCGCTGCGGCCGCTCTCGGCGGTTATCCACCAGACCGACCTGCTGATCGAGATGAACGCTTTCGTTCATCCGACGCATGTCGAGGCGGTGCGCCAGCGCGGCGGGCATTGCGTGTCGTACCGCTTCGGCAACGACTACGTGGTGGCGGTCGAGACCATCAACTTCCAGGCCAATCCCTGGCTGCCGAACCCGCACCGCGTGCAGTTCGACGAGCTCTGGACCAACCCGCAGCACGCCCACACCTGCAAGAGCTACTTCGAGGCCGTGTACCGCGCGCCGGTGCACGTGCTGCCGCACGTGTGGTCGCCGTACTTCCTCGAGCAGAGCCTCGCGGCCAATGCCGAGCTCAAGGCACGCTTCGGCTACCGCAACCAGGGCCGGGCCAAGCGCATCGCCTTCTTCGAGCCGAACCTCAACGTGGTGAAGAGCTCGCTGATCCCGATGCTGGCGGCCAACGAATGCCATGTGCGGCGGCCCGAGCTCGTGCAGCACGTGTACATGACGAACACCTTCGACAAGAAGGAGAACACGGCCTTCAAGCACATCGCGCTGGGACTGCGGATGGTGCAGGACGGCAAGGCCACGGCCGACCCGCGCGCGCCCTTCGTCGAATGGGCCGCGCACCACACCGACATCGTGGTGTCGCACCAGTGGGAGAACGGCCTCAACTACCTGCTGTACGAGGCGCTCTACGGCAACTATGCGCTGGTGCACAACTCGCCGTTCCTGCGCGAGGTGGGCTACTACTACCCCGAGTTCGAGGTCTTCGAGGCAGCCGCCGCGATCGAGCGCGCGGCCGAGACGCACGATGCGCAGCTGGATGCGCAGGCGCAGGCCAACGCGGCTTTCCTGCGCACGCTCGACCCGGCGCATGCGCCGAACATCGAGGCGCACGACGCGCGCATCCGCGCGCTGTTTTCGAACTAGTTCTCGTCGGCCACGCGCACCACGCGCTTGCCGAAGTTGCGGCCCTGCAGCAGGCCGATGAAGCCGGCCGGCGCGTGCTCCAGGCCCTCGACGATGTCCTCCATCGGCCGCACTTCGCCGCGTTCGATCCAGTCGCCCATCTCGCGGCGGAAGGCCTCGAAGCGCTCGCCGTAGTGGTCGAGGATGACGAAGCCCTGCATGCGGATGCGCTTCTGCAGCAGCGAGGCCATCAGCAGTGGCAGGCGGTTCGTCCCCTGGGTTTCGCCGTCGGCGTTGTAGTCGGCGATGTGGCCGCAGACCGGCACGCGCGCGCCGATATTGAAGAGCGGCAGCACCGCGTCGAACACCGGCCCGCCGACGTTCTCGAAATAGACGTCGATGCCCTTCGGGCAGGCCGCGGCGAGGCGCTCGGCCAGCGCGGGATCGTGGCGGTCGAGGCAGGCGTCGAAGCCCAGCACGTCCACCGCGTGGCGGCACTTGTCCGCGCCGCCCGCGATGCCGACCACGCGCGCGCCCTTCAGCCGGGCGATCTGCCCGACCATCGCGCCGACCGCGCCGGTGGCCGCGGCCACGACCACAGTCTCGCCGGGCCTGGGCTGGCCGATGTCGAGCAGGCCGACGTGGGCGGTGAAGGCCGGCATGCCGAGCGCGCCGAGCGCGAGCGAGGGACGCGCCATCTCGCCCAGCGGCATCAGGTCCTGGCCGTCGGACAGCGCGTAGTCCTGCCAGCCGGCGTTGCCGAGCACCAGCTCGCCGGCGCGGAACCGCGGGTGCTTCGAGGCCACGACGCGGTTGACCGTGCCGCCCACCATCGGCTGGCCCAGCGGCACCGAGGCCGCGTAGATCGGCGCGACCTCGTCCATCAGCTGGCGCATGTACGGGTCGAGCGAGAGGTACAGCGTGCGCAGCAGCACCTGGCCCTCGGCGGGCGCGGGCACGGCGCCCTCCTCGAGGCGGAAGTGCGCGGGCGTCGGCAGCCCGCGCGGGCGCGCGGCGAGGACGAGGCGGCGGTTGACGGTGTCGCTTTGGGGCATGGGCAGGGGCTCCTGGGTGGTGGAAGGGCGATGACCTGGCAGGTAATTAGACCGGTCGTCTAGAAGATGGCCGCAAAAAAGGGCGGGAGCGACATCGGTCGTCCCGCCTCTCAGCCGACCGGGGTGGGAACGGGGGCCAGACCCAGCGCCTGCCGGGTGCCGGCCATGGTGCGGTCGAGCGGTGCGCGGTCGCGCGCGATCTTCGCGAGCAGGCTGGCGCCGAGCCAGCTCTGGTAGAGCGAAACGGCCTGGGCCTGCGCGGGATCGCCGGCTTCGGCGGCCGGCAGCGAGCCGTCGGCGCGGCCGGTCTCGATGCAGCGCGCGAGCCGGTCGGTGATCTGGCGGATGCCGCGGTCCAGCGCCGCGCGCATGGTTTCCGACAGGTCGCAGACCTCGGCGCCGAGCTTCACCACGAGGCAGCGGCTCTGGGCGTCGTCGCCGGTCTGCGAGTCGAGCCAGTCCTGGAAATAGGCGACCAGCTGCTGCGCGCCCGTGCCCGACTCGGCCAGCAGGGCGTCGGTGCGCGCGAGGTAGTCGCTGAAATAGGCCTCGAGCACCGCCTCGCCGAAGGACTCCTTCGAGCCGAAGTAGTGATAGAACGAGCCCTTCGGCACCCTGGCCAGGCTCAGCACCTCGGCCAGCCCGACGGCCGTGAAGCCCTTGCGCAGCAACAGCGGATGCGCCACGTCGAGGATGTGGCGGCGAACGTCGGGAGGCGTGGCGACGGCAGTCATGGCGCCGGACTCTAGCGCCGATTAGACCAGTCGTCTAGTACGAGATTCCGGAGTCAGCCTGGTGCCGCCGCGCGCTTCGAGGCCTCGGATTCGCCGCCGATCCGCCGGCCCGGCCAGAGGTCGCGCCAGGGCTCGGGGTCCTGCCGTTCCTGCGCCAGCCGCAGGTAGACCATGGCGATCCACAGCAGCGCCAGCCCGATCTGCGCGTCGCGCAGCGCCGAGTTCACGCAGGAGGCGATCAGCGCGATCAAGGTCGCCGCCAGCGCATAGCGGCCCGCGATGTCGGGCCGCTTCCAGGCCTGCCAGACGGCCGCGACCATGATCGCGAGCAGGCTCAGCAGCCCCGGCAGGCCGCCCTGCGCGCCCATCCAGAGGAAGTCGTTGTGCGGCATGTTCGAGTCGGCGAACAGCGCGGGGCCGCGCTGGTGCCATTGCTCGGTCCAGCCGCCGATGCCCCAGCCGGTGAGCGGCCGGTCGGCGATCATGCGGCCGGTGTCGCGGTACATGAAGTAGCGGATGACCATGCTGCCGTGGAAGATCTCGCCGGCCTGCGCCTTCTCGATCTCCTGGACGCCGAGCTCGACCTTCTGCTGCAGCTGCGGCAGCTGGTAGAGGCCCGCCCCGAGCACCACGGCGCCCACGATCAGCGCCGCCGACAGCGCCTTCAGGTGGCTGCGCCACTGGTGGATGCACACCAGCGGCAGCACCAGCAGCAGCGCCAGCACCGAGGTGCGCGAGGTCAGCGGCAGCGCCACCACCGCCATCAGCAGCAGCACCAGCGCGAAGGCCGGCAGCGCGCGCAGCGGCCTTCGCGCCGCGATCTGCGACAGGCCCCAGACCGCCGCCGTCGACGCCACCACGCTGAACAGCAGCGCATTGCTGATCGACTTGTTGCCGACCTCCATCACCACGCCGCGCAGCGGCCCCCAGATGTGGAAGCCGCCGACCGCGTAGAACACCACCACCAGCAGCAGGTTGAGCGCCGAGATCAGCAGGAAGCCGCGCAGCGCCCACATCGCCTCGTCGCGCGCGAGCGCCATCGCCATCAGCAGCGTGGCGGCGATGCGCAGCCCGTGCACCAGGTTCGAGGGGGTCTCGGGGTAGTGCGGCCGGATGGCCAGCACGATCAGGGTCCAGGCCACATAGGCCATGACCGGCCACCACAGCGGATTGGCGCGCAGCCGCGCGATGCGTTCGCGGCCGTTGCCCGCCGCCAGCAGGGCGACCAGCAGCAGCAGGGCCGAGAGGTAGGTGACGCCGACCGGCATGTACACCGCGAGCCCCCAGAACATGGCCGCGGGCCGGACGATGTGCGATCTCTGCATAGGGCGCGGATTCTAGGGGGCCGCCTTCCGGCGCAACCTGACTTCACCCCCGGCGCGCGCGGGGCTTGGGCGCGCGTGCCTCAGCCGCGCGGCAGCCGGATCACGAAGCTCGCGCCGCCGCCGGGCCGGTCCTCGCAGCGCACCGTGCCGCCATGCCGCTCGGTGATCGACTTGACCAGCGCCAGCCCGAGGCCGACGCCGCCGTTGCGCTCGCTCGCGCCCGGCAGCCGGTAGAAGGGCTCGAAGATGCGGTCGCGCAGCGCGGCCGGCACGCCCGGGCCGCGGTCGTTCACGCGCACCGTGGCCTGGCCGTCGGCGCTGCCGAGTTCGACCGAGATCTCGCCGGCGCCGTAGCGGCGCGCGTTCTCGAGCAGGTTGCGGATCGCGCGGCGCAGCAGCCGCGAGACGCCGGGCACGGTCAGCGCCGCGTTGTCGGTGCCCGCCACCAGGTCGAGCTCGGCATCGACGCGCGCGCATTCCTCGGCGGCCAGACCGGTCAGGTCGACCGCCTCGATGGTGCCCATGTCGGCCTCGCTGGCGTCCAGGCGGCTGGCCAGCAGGATCTCGTCGATCAGCTGGTCGAGCTCGGCGATGTTGCGCGAGATCTCGGCGCGCGCCGCGGGGCTCGGCTGGTCGCCCATGAGCTCCAGGCTCATGCGGATGCGGGTCAGCGGCGAGCGCAGCTCGTGCGAGGCATTCGCCAGCAGCGACTTGTGCGAGCGCACCAGCTGCTCGATGCGCACCGCCGATGCATTGAAGCGCTTGGAGAGATCGGCCACTTCGTCCTGCCCTTCCTCGGTGACGCGCACCGACAGATCGCCCTCGCCCCAGCGCTGCACGCCGCGCTGCAGCGTCTCGAGCCGCTTGGTGAGCCGGCGCACGATCGGATAGACGCCGAGCGCCACCGCCACGCCGACCAGCGCGATCATCCAGCCCAGGCCGAAGGGCGTGCGCCAGGGCGCGAAGCCGCTGGTGCCGGTGGCGCGCTCGCGCGGTGCCACGCGCAGCGTGATCGCCTTGCCGTCGCTGAGCGTCACGTCGAACTCCAGCCCCTGGCCCGGCACGCGCAGCGCCTTGCCGGCGCCGATCTGCTTGTCCTGCGCGTCGAGCACCACCACCTCGCGCGGCACCGGCGCGAGCCGCTCGCGCTCGGCCTCGGCCGCCACGCGCACGATCCAGTTGGCCATCAGCGTGAGGATCACCACGCCGCCGACCACCGCGAGCCAGATGCGCACGTAGAGGTGGCGGGAATACAGATTGATCATGGGGAGGTGTGGGGCGCGGCGGCCGGGGTCGGCCGCGTTTTTCGGAGAGGTGCCGCGAGCGGGACGGACATGACCCGCCGGCCGTTCAGTCCTGCTGCTTGGCGAACACGTAGCCCACGCCGCGCACCGTGAGGATGCGCTTCGGATTCTTCGCGTCGACCTCGATCGCCGCGCGGATGCGGCCCATGTGCACGTCGATCGAGCGGTCGAAGGCCTCGAGCTCGCGGCCGCGCACGGCTTCCATGATCTGGTCGCGCGTGAGCACCCGGCCCGCGCGCTCGGCCATCGCGACCAGCAGGTCGAACTGGTAGGAGGTGAGGTCGGCGACCTGGCCGGCCACCGAGACGGTGCGCGCGTTGCGGTCGATCTCGAGCGTGCCGAAGCGCATCATCGACGCGGCCTCGGCCTCGGTGTTGCTCTCGCCGCGGCGGCGCAGCACGGCGCGGATGCGCGCCAGCAGCTCGCGCGGCTCGAAGGGCTTGGGCAGGTAGTCGTCGGCGCCGATCTCCAGGCCGATGATGCGGTCCATCGGGTCGCCCTTGGCGGTCAGCATCAGCACCGACACCTTGGAGATCGCGCCCGGCAGCGCGCGGATGCGGCGGCAGACCTCGAGGCCGTCGGTGTCGGGCAGCATCAGGTCGAGGATGACGAGGTCGGGCGCGTGCTGCTGCAGCAGCTCGAGGCCGCTGGCGCCGTCGCCCGCATGGTTGAAGCCGAAGCCCGACTGGGTGAGGTATTCGCCGACCATCTGCGCCAGGCGCTGGTCGTCTTCGATCATCAGGAGTTGAGGGGTGCTCATGCGCTTCATGGTGGTCCACCGGGAGCAAGCTGGCTTGAACGCTCCGTAAAGTTGCGTAAACCTCGTGCGGCCATGTCAACCGGCCGGCACTGCGAAAAGCATAGCGCCGTCCTCGTGCCGCGCCGCCGAAAGCCGCTGGGCGTCACGGTATTCGGGCAGCGCGAGCAGGGCCTCGAGCGCGACGGCATCCAGCGCCGGATCGCAGGCGCGCGCCCGCGCGAGGATCTCGCCGGCCAGCCGGCGCAGCTGCGCGGTCGAGGCCCGGATGCGCGCCTTGAAGGCCGCGTCGTCGAGCCGGTCCTTGAGGCTGCGGTTGAGCTCGGCGAACCACGGCATCGAGGCCTGGTCGAGCATCGCCGCGCGGTTGCGCTTGTCGCTCGCGCCCGACCAGGCACGCAGCAGCGCCTGCACCGCGATGTTGAGGCGCTGGCAGTGCTGCAGTTCGTCGCGCACGCTGCCCAGCAGCGCCAGGTCGGTGAGCCGGCCCTGGAAGAAGATCTGCGACAGCACGCCCCAGTAGTAGGCGTAGTCCCAGATCACCTTCACCGGCAGCACCTCGGGGTCGCCGAACAGCGGGTACTGGCCCTGGTAGAGCGCCAGCGTGCTCTCGTAGAACGAGTGGTAGATCTGGTCGTAGAGCTGCGCGCGCGCCTCGATCGAGCGGCCGCGCCGGTCGTGCGCGATCAGGTCGGTGATGTAGGTGTTGCCGATCGCGATGAAGTCGCTGCCCGGCGAATAGAAGGGGTCGAGGAACAGGCCGGCCTCGCCGGTCAGCGCCCAGCGCCGGTCCGAGAACACCTGCTTGCAGCCGTACGAGAAGTGGCGCAGGAACGCGAAGTCCTGCAGCAGGTGGCGCTTGCCGTCGAGCGCCTCGTAAAGCCGCGGCTGATAGGTCGCGAACCAGTCCATCGCCTTGTCGAAGGTGTCGATGGTGGCCAGCGGATGCAGCTTCTGGTCGGCCACGATGCCCACCGAGTGCGAGCCCGAGGCCAGCGGGATCAGCCACACCCAGTAGCCCGCGCCCACCAGGTGGTTGGTCGACAGCCAGCGCGCCTGCGGGTCGCAGCGCGCGCGCCAGGCCTCGTCCTCGCTCCAGTGGTCGATGGTGATGCGCTCGCCGATGCGGAACCACACGGCGTTCACGTCGTGGTCGTTGGGCTGCGCCAGCCCGAGCTTGCGCTTGAGCAGGCCCGCGCGCCCGCAGGCGTCGATCAGCCAGCGCGCCTCGGTGTCGCGGGTTTCGCCGCCCTGGGTCCATTGCAGCCGGTGGTGGGTGGCGCCGTCCTCGGCCAGCTCGATGCGGCGCACGAAGGCGTCGTCGGCGAAGTGCACGCCGTGGCGCGCGGCCTCCTGCGCGAGGTAGTTCTCGAGGATGCCGCGGTCGATCTGGTAGCTGGGCACCGACAGGTAGCGGCTGGCGCCGATCTCGGTCACGCCGTCGATGTCGCGCCGGCCCTCGCTGAAGAAGAAGCGGAAGCCGAACTTGCGCAACTGCTCGTTCTCGAAGTGCGGCTTCAGGCCCAGCACGGTGTCGAAGTAGTGGGCGCCGATCTCCACCGAGGATTCGCCCACCTTGTGCGCCGCGTGCGGCACCGGGTGCGCGCGGCGCTCGAGCACCAGCACCGAGAGGTCGTCGAAGCGCTGGCGCAACTGCAGCGCCAGCGTGAGCCCCGCCAGACCGCCACCCATGATCACTGCGTCGTAGCGCGGGGCGGTCTGCTTCATGCGGGTTCCTTCGTCAGTGTCCGCCGGGCCGCAGCCGCAGTCTCAGCGAGAGGGTGGGGGACAGCGGCAGCGCGACCTCGGCGCCGGCCGGACCGTCGAGCCGCGCGAGCGCCTCGAACAGGCCGAGCGCCTGCGCCATCGGATTGACCTGTGCGAGCGTCTGCGCCGCCTCGGACGTGGGCGGCGTGCCGGCCGCGCCGTCGCTGGCCAGCGACCAGTCGAGCGCCGCCACCGTGCGGTCGGTGGGCTCGGGCGCCAGCACCAGCGCCAGCGCGAGCTGGCCCTGGCTGCCCGTCACGGCCGCCAGCGGGCCGGTGGCGGGCGCGTCGTAGCCCACCAGCAGCACCGCCTCGCGGTCGGCCGCGCACTGCGCTGCGGCCTCGAGCAGGGCCGCGCCGAAGCTGCTGTCGTAGGCCGAGATCGAATTGCTCGCGGCCATGCAGCCGGTGCCGATGGTCCAGTAGCCCACGGCGGCGTTGTGCACCGAGTTGTGGAAGCGCGTGGGCGACAGCACCGAGGGATCGGTGGCGAGCGTGCTGCACATGTAGTCGTTGATCGACAGGTCGCCGTGCGCCGAGACGAACACGCAGGGCAGGTCGGCCGCCTGCCGGCCCGAGCCCGCGATGGCGGCGGCGGCCACCTCGAGCGCCAGCGCCACGGTGTCGGGCGCGCGGCGGCGCTCGGCCGGGGCCAGCACCTGCGGCGCCGGGCGCTTGGCCGGCGGATCGGCGAGCGCGCCCTCGCCGCGGAAGGCCGCGCGCGCTGCCTCCCAGCCGGGCAGGGTGGGGGCCCAGAAGGCCGGACCCTCGATGTAGATCGTCGGCGCGGCGCTCATGCCTGCGCCGCCTTGCCGAACACCAGCGCGCAGTTGTTGCCGCCGAAGCCGAAGGAATTGGAAAGCGCGTAGCGCACCTCGCCGTGCGCCGGCGCGAGCCGGATCTGCGGGCCGAAGCCCGGGTCGAGCGCGGCCGAGTTGACCGTGCCCGGCATCAGGCCGCGCTCGATCGCCAGCAGGCTGATCACCGCCTCGACGATGCCCGCGGCGCCCAGCGTGTGGCCCGTGAAGCCCTTGGTCGAGCTCGCATGCGTGCGCGCCGGGAAGCGGCGCGCCACCAGCGCGCCCTCGACCTCGTCGTTCTTCTGGCTCGCGGTGCCGTGCATGTTGATGTAGTCGATCGCCTCGGGCGCGAGGCCGGCGCGCGCCAGCGCCTCGTCGAGCGCGCGCTCGGCGCCCAGGCCCTCGGGATGCGGTGTCGACATGTGGTGCGCGTCGCTGGCCTCGCCGTAGCCCAGCAGCTGCAATCCGGTGGCGGAAGCCGCGTCGGCGCGCTCGAGCAGCGCGAAGCCCGCAGCCTCGCCCAGGCTGATGCCGTCGCGGTCCGGATCGAAGGGCCGGCACGGCCCGCCCGACACCAGCTCGAGCGAGTTGAAGCCGAACAGCACGCTGCCGCACAGCGTGTCGACGCCGCCGACCACGGCCGCGTCGACTAGGCCCAGGCGGATCAGCCGCTCGGCCGAGGCGAACACCTTGGCGCTCGACGAGCAGGCGGTGGAGATGGTCTCGCTCGGCCCTTCGAGGCCCAGCACTTCCTGCACGAACATCGCGAGCGAATGCGGCGTGTGCACCGCCGGGCGGCGCTGCGCGGGCGGGAAATGGCCGTCGGCGTCGAGCTGGGTGTAGGCCAGCTCGGTCTCGCCGATGCTCGAGGTCGAGGTGCCGAGGATCAGCGCGATGCGCGCCGCGCCATGGCGCCGGCGCGCCGCGGCCACGGCCTCGAGGAAGCCGTCGGCCGAAAGGCCGAGCCAGGCCAGCCGGTTGTTGCGGCAGTCCCAGTGCGCGAAGGCTTCGGGCAGGCGGATCTCTTCGAGGCCGTCGACGCGGCCGATCCAGGTCGGCAGCGGCGCGGGGCCGAAGTCGTTGGCGCGCAGGCCGCTGCGCGAATGTTCGAGCGCTTCGGCAAGCGGCTCCTTGCCGACGCCGACGGCCGAGGTGGCCGTGTAGGCGCTGATCTGGAGGGGAGGAATGCGGGCGGGCACGGTGTGGACGTGGCTGGGCGGTGACGCGGTTGGAGGAGTAGTTCTAGTGGTCGGGGCTGGGGGAAGCAGCGCAAAGCCTACCAGTTGCGGGGGTGGGGCCGTGTCGGCGGTTTCCTATGGGGCCGGGTCAGGATTTCCCGCTGTCCGGGCGCGCGGCCAGCGTGCGCGAGGCCAGCGCCACCAGCACCAGCACCGGCACGCCGAGCAGGGCGGTGGCATAGAAGAAGGTGCTGTAGCCGTAGGCGTCGACGAACACGCCCGAGTAGCCGGCGATGAACTTCGGCAGCAGCAGCATCAGCGAGCTGAACAGCGCGTACTGCGTGGCCGAGTAGCTGATGTTGGTGAGGCTCGAGAGGTAGGCGATGAAGGCCGCCGAGGCGATGCCGCCCGCGAGGTTGTCGGCCGAGACCACGGCGATCAGGGCCGTCAGGTCGTGGCCGCGCGAGGCCAGCCAGGCGAACAGCAGGTTGCTCGCCGCGCTGAGCACCGCGCCCAGCATCAGCACCCGCATCACGCCCAGGCGCATCGACAGCACGCCGCCGACGAAGGCGCCCACCAGCGTCATGACCACGCCGTAGATCTTGCTGACCGTGGCCACCTCGTCCTTGGTGAAGCCCATGTCGACGTAGAAGGGGTTGGCCATGATGCCCATCACCACGTCGCTGATGCGGTAGATCGCGATCAGCGAGAGGATCAGCACCGCCTGCCACTTGTAGCGGCGGATGAAGTCGGCGAAGGGCTCGACCAGCACGTCGCGCAGCCATTCGGCGGCATTGCGCGGCGCCGACAGCGAGCGCTTCGCGGGCTCGGGCGACAGCAGCACCGTGAGCACGCCCACGAGCATGGAGCCGGCCATCACGAGGTAGGCCGTCTTCCAGGCGCCGTTCTGGTAGGCCGCGCCGGCCGCCGCGCCCACCGCCGGCGCGGCCGGCGCGACCTCGGCCCAGGCCGCCACCCACAGCACCCCGGCCCCGGCCCAGATCATCGCGAGCCGGTAGCCGGTCTGGTAGGCCGCGGCCAGCGCCGCCTGCTTGCGCGTCTCGGCCGACTCGATGCGGAAGGCGTCGAGCGCGATGTCCTGCGTGGCCGAGCCGAAGGCCACCAGCAGCGCGCACCAGACCATCGGCACGAGGCCCTGGCGCGGATCGTTGACCGCCATGCCGACCAGCCCCGCGATCACCATGCCCTGCGCCAGCAGCAGCCAGCCGCGCCGGCGTCCGAGCAGCGTGGTCAGCGGCGGCAGCGGCAGACGGTCGACCAGCGGCGCCCACACCCATTTGAAGCCGTAGGCCAGGCCGACCCAGCTCAGATAGCCGATGGTGGCGCGGTCGATGCCGGCCTCGCGCAGCCGGAAGCTCAGCGTGCCCAGCACCAGCAGCAGCGGCAGCCCGGCCGAGAAGCCCAGCGCCAGCATGCGCAAGGTGGCGGGTTCGAGGTAGACCTTCAGGGCGTCGCGCCAGGGCGGCGAACCGGCGGCGGTGGATTCGGCGGGCGGGACGGAAGACATGTGGGAGCGATTGTCCATGAGTGCCGCGCCGGTCGGCCGCCGGGTCATCCACCAAGGCGTCTTCATTTGTTCCTATCATCCGGCCCCATATGTGCACACGCTGCGATCGCTCCGCCCCGGTCCTCTCCCATGCCTCGGCCTGGCAGCCGCGGCGCGCCTTCCTGCTGGCCGCGGCCGGCGCGGCATTGAGCGGGCCGGCGCTGGCGCAGGTCGACGTCGGCAATGCCTCGGTGGCGCGCAACCTTGTGCCGGCCGACCGCATCGAGGCCGCGGGCGGCCAGCAGTACGGCGAGTTGCTGCAGCAGGCGCGCGCCAAGAACGCGCTCGCGGGCGACGGCAATCCGCAACTGCAGCGGTTGCGCGCCATCGCCAACCGGCTGATCCCCTTCGCCACGCCCTGGAACAGCCGTGCGCGGCAATGGAAGTGGGAGGTCAACCTGATCGGCAGCAAGCAGATCAACGCCTTCTGCCTGCCGGGCGGCAAGATCGCCTTCTTCACCGGCATCCTCGACCAGCTCAAGCTCACCGACGACGAGGTCGCGATGGTCATGGGCCACGAGATGGCCCATGCGCTGCGCGAGCATGCGCGCGCCCGCATGGCCAAGAGCGCGGGCACCGGCGCCGCGCTCTCGATCGGTGCGCAACTGCTCGGCCTGGGGCAGGTCGGCGACCTCGCGGCGCGCGCGGGCACCCAGCTGCTCACGCTCAAGTTCAGCCGCGGCGACGAGACCGAGGCCGACCTCGTCGGCCTGGAGCTCGCGGCGCGCGCCGGCTACGACCCGAAGGCCTCGGTGTCGCTGTGGAACAAGATGGCCACGGCCTCGAAGAACCAGGGCGGGCTGAGCTTCCTCTCGACGCACCCGAGCGGGCCGGACCGGATCGCCAAGCTGCAGGCGAATCTGCCGAAGGTGGAGAACCTGTACCGGGACGCCAAGAAGAGCTGAGCGCCCTGTCTTCCTCCTTCCCCCTCTGGGGGAAGGCCGGGATGGGGGCACTGGGCGGTCGATGAGGCCGTGACCCGATGCACCGCCGCATGCCCCCACCCCAACCCTCCCCCAGCGGGGGAGGGAGCCACACATAGATAACTGAGCGACTGACGCCGCGGGCGCCCCACCAGCGGCCCGTGCGCGCTGGCACGCCGCTTGCATCTCGACTTGTACACAAGTTTGGATGCCTGATCATGGTGCATGACGAGAAAGACCCGGCCGCCGCGGCTTGGATCCTGCGTTTCGCGCAGCCGCTGACGCGCGAGAACGACGACACGCGGGAGGCCACGCCCGCTTCCACCCCCGCCCCGCTCGCGGGCCTGCGCTTCGCCGTCAAGGACAACATCGACGTCGCCGGCGTGCCCACCACCGCCGCCTGCCCGGCCTTCGACCGCCTGCCGGCTGCCCATGCGGCCGTGGTGCAGCGGCTGCTCGACGCCGGTGCGTCGCTGCTCGGCAAGACCAACCTCGACCAGTTCGCCTGCGGCCTCAACGGCACGCGCTCGCCCTATGGCGAGGTCGGCAATGCCTTCGATGCACGCTACGTGTCCGGCGGCTCGAGCTCGGGCTCGGCGCGCGTGGTCGCCACCGGCGAGGCCGACTTCGCGCTCGGCACCGACACGGCCGGCTCCGGCCGCGTGCCTGCGGGCCTCAACAACATCGTCGGCCTCAAGCCCTCGCGCGGGCTGCTGAGCACCGCCGGCGTGGTGCCGGCCGCGCAGAGCGTCGACTGCGTCTCGATCTTCGCGCGCACGGTCGCGCTCGCGGTCGAGGTGCTGCAGGCCGCGCTCGGCTTCGATGCGCGCGATCCCTACTCGCGCGACATCGCGCTCGATGCGAAGCCCTTCCCCGCCGCCTTCCGCTTCGGCGTGCCCGACCGCCTCGCCTTCTTCGGCGACACGCTCGCCGAGGCCGCCTTCGCCGACGCGCGCCGGCGCCTCGAGGCGCTGGGCGGCACGGCCGTCACCGTGCCCTTCGCGCCGCTGGCCGAGGCCGCCGCGCTGCTCTACGACAGCGCGCTGGTGGCCGAGCGCTATGCCGCGGTGCGCGCCTTCTTCGACCGCCACGAGGCCGAGGTGGTCGAGCCCGTGCGCGGCATCCTCGCGCAGGGCCGCGGCTACAACGCGGCCGACGTGTTCGAGGCCCAGACCCGGCTGCGCGCGCTCGCGCAGCAGGCCGAACCGATGTGGCGCGACATCGACGTGCTGCTGGTGCCCACCGCGCCCACGCACTACACGCGCGACGCGATGCGCGCCGACCCGGTGGCGCTCAACCGCAACCTCGGCGCCTACACCAACTTCGTCAACCTGCTCGACTACGCCGCGCTCTCGGTGCCCAGCAGCCTGCGGCCCGACGGCCTGCCCTTCGGCATCACGCTGATCGGCCGCTGCGGCAGCGACCTCGCGCTGGCCGAACTGGGCCAGCGCTACCACCACGCCACCGGCCTCGCGCAGGGCGCGACCGGCGAGCCGCTGCCCGCGCCGCGGCCGATCCGTGGCCTCGCCCCGGCGCCGGCCGCGACGCTGCCGATCGCGGTGGTCGGCGCGCACCTCAGCGGCATGCCGCTCAACGGCCAGCTCACCGAGCGCGGCGCCGTGCTGCGCGAAGCCATCCAGACCGCGCCGCGCTACCGGCTGTACGCGCTGCCCGGCACCGTGCCGCCCAAGCCCGGCCTGCAGCGCAGCGCCGAGGGCGGCGCCGCGATCGCGCTCGAGGTGTGGGACCTGCCGCTGGCCGAGGTCGGCGGCTTCCTCGCGCTGATCCCCGCGCCGCTGGGCCTGGGCAGCGTCGAGCTGGCCGACGGCCGCTGGGTGCACGGCTTCATCTGCGAGGGCCATGCGCTGGCCGGTGCGGAAGAGGTCACGCGCCATGGCGGCTGGCGCGCCTATCTCGCGAACCGCGCCGCCTGAATCCCTGTTGTCTTCGAACCCAGACCGAGGAGTCTTCCATGTCCATCTCCGACCTTCCTTCCTCCGCCTCGCGCCGACAGTTGCTGCAGGCCGGCGCCGCCGGCCTCGCGGTGCTCGCCGCGCCGGCGATCGTGCGCGCCCAGGCGGCACCGAAGATCCGTGTCGGCTTCTGGCCGGTGGCCGCGGGCCTGCCTTTCTTCGCGGCGGTCGAGCGCGGCTTCTTCAAGGACGCGGGGCTCGACGTGGAACCGCAGAAGTTCGCGGGCGCGCAGCAGGTGATGGAAGCCATGCTCGCGGGCCGCTGCGACGGCAGCGCCAACGGCACCGGCTCGGCCAATCTCGCGATCGGAGAGATCGCGCAGCCGGGCCTGTTCAAGATCTTCTGCACCAACCCGAGCAACGCCAAGTTCGTGCTCGACGAGTTCATCGTCGCGAAGGACAGCCCGATCAAGGCCATGGCCGAGCTCTCGGGCAAGAAGGTGGCCTCGGGCCCGGGCATCCAGAACGTCACGCTGTGCAAGACCATGCTCGAGCGCGCGGGCGCCAAGGGCGTGTCGGTCAGCGAGCTGCCGATCGGCCAGCACGTGGCCGCGCTGGTGGCGGGGCAGGTCGATGCCTGCTACACGCTCGAACCCACGGGCACCGTGGGCCGCATGAACGGCACCACGCGCGTGCTCGAGGCCGGCGTGGTCGCGCGCTACATCCTCGGCGACCCGATGGCGCCCTGGCATGGCGGCGCCGCCAGCCTCACGACCGAGTTCCTCAAGAAGAACCCCGATGCCGCGAAGAAGTACATCGCCGCCTATGCGCGCGGCGTGGAGCTGGTGCGCAGCCAGCCCGACGAGGCGCGCCAGTACATGAAGGGCTACACCGCCATCGAGGGCAAGCTCACGGCCGAGGTGCCGCTGGCCTCGTACATGCTCTACAACGAGTTCAAGCCCAGCGACGTCGCCTACTTCCAGAAGTTCTACGACCTGTTCACCGAGAAGGGGATCTTCGAGAAGAAGGTCCTGGTGGACGGCCTGCTCTACAAGGCCTGACGGCATGGCCGACAGCAGCACCACCGCCTCCCCGTGGGCGCCGCCCGCGGGCAACGCCGCCGCCTCCGCGGCACCGAAGGCGCCCGCCTGGGAGCGCTGGCTGCCGGCCATCGGGCCGGTCGTCCTGTTCATCGTCTGGGACCTGGTGGTGCGGCTCGGCTTCATCAAGCCGATCCTGCTGCCCTCGCCGGCCGACACCGTGGCCGCGCTTATCACCGGCCTGGCCGGCGGGCCGCTGCTCGTCGACTTCGCCGTCACCGTGTGGCGCACCGTGCAGGCCTTCGCGATCGCCGCCATCGTCGGCATGCCGCTGGGCGTGCTGCTGGGCAGCAACGAGCGCGCCTACCGCAGCGTCGAGTTCCTGATCGACTTCTTCCGCTCCACGCCCTCGTCGGCGCTGATCCCGCTGTTCCTGCTGATCTTCGGCGTGTCCGACATCAACAAGGTGGCGATCGCGGCCTTCGGCGCGCTGCTGATCGTGGTGTTCAACAGCGCCTACGGCGTGATCAACGCGCGCAAGCAGCGCGTGATGGCGGCGCGCGTGATGGGCGCCTCGCGCTGGCAGATCTTCAAGGACGTGCTGGTGTGGGAGAGCCTGCAGCCCAGCTTCGTGGGCCTGCGCTCGGCGGTCTCGATGGCGCTGGTGATCGTGATCGTGGCCGAGATGTTCATCGGCTCCGACAACGGCCTGGGCCACCGCATCATCGACGCGCAGCAGGTGCTCAACGTCAAGAGCATGTATGCCGCCATCCTCGCGGCCGGCGCGCTGGGCTACGTGCTCAACATCCTCTTCCTCGTGGCCGAGCGCCGCATCGTTCACTGGAGCGGCCGATGAAAGCCACGCCCGACATCGTCGTCAACGGCCCGGTGTATGCCGACGTGCCCAGGCCGGTGTTCAAGCCCGGCCCGGCCGGCACCCACATCACGATCCGCGGCCTCACCAAGTACTTCGCGGGCTGGCCGCTGTACGAGAACTTCGACCTCGACATCCCCAAGCACCGCATCGTCTCGGTGTTCGGTCCCAACGGCTGCGGCAAGTCCACGCTGATCAACATGATCGCGGGGCTGATCCCCATCGACAGCGGCGAGATCCTGTTCGACGGGAAACAGCGCAAGGACACCAAGATCGGCTACGTGTTCCAGAACTACCGCGAGGCGATGTTCCCGTGGATGCGCACCATCGACAACATCGCCTATCCGCTGAAGCTCGAAGGCCGCAGCAAGGCCGAGGTCGATCACCGCATGGAGGAGCTGGTCGCCTCCTTCGACGTCAAGTTCGACCTCAAGCGCTTTCCCTACGAGCTCTCGGGCGGCCAGCAGCAGACCGCGTCGATCATGCGCGCGCTCGCGCCGAATCCCGAGGTGCTGTTCCTCGACGAGCCTTTCTCGGCGCTCGACTTCGAGATGACGCTGTTCATCCGCGAGAAGCTGCAGGAGGTGTTCATGCAGACCGGCACCACCATGCTGCTGGTCTCGCACGACCTCGAGGAGGCCGTGTACCTGGCCGACGAGGTGCTGCTCCTGACCAAGCGCCCGACCAAGGTGGCCGAGATCCTGCGCTATGGCGATGCGCGCCCGCGCACGGTCGAGACCCTGAGCACCGAGAGCTTCGTCGCGATGAAAAAGCTGAGCCTCGACATCTTCCAGCGCGAAGTGCGCCGTTGAGAGGAGCCGACGCCATGACGCCCGAACAGATCGAACGCCACGTCGACGCGGCCGCGGCCGCGCTCGGCCTCCCGCTCTCGCCCGCCCACCGCGAGGGCGTGCTGCGCTACTTCGCGCTCGCGGCCGGCTTCGCGGCCACCGTCGAGGCGGTGCCGCTGTCGGTGCACGACGAGGCGGCGGTGCAGTTCGTTCCGGTCTCGCCTTCGGAGGCCGGCCGATGAACGCCGCCAGCCTGATCGCCAGGGACGCGAGCGCCATGGCCGAGGCGGTGCGCCGCGGCGAGGTCAGCGCCAGTGCGCTGGCCGAGGCCAGCCTCGCGCGCATCGAGGCCACCGACGGCCGCGTCAACGCCTTCACCGCCGTGCTGCGCGAACGCGCGCTGCGCCGCGCCGCGCAGGTCGATGCCTCGCTGGCCTCGGCCACGGCCGAGCGCACGCGCGAACTGCCACTGCTCGGCGTGCCCTTCGCGGTCAAGAACCTGTTCGACATCGCGGGCATCGCCACGCTGGCCGGCTCGAAGATCGAGCGCGAAGCCGCGCCCGCGAATGCCGACGCGCTGCTGGTGCGCCGGCTCGAGCGCGCGGGCGCGGTGCTGGTCGGCGCGCTCAACATGGACGAGTACGCCTACGGCTTCACCACCGAGAACAGCCACGAGGGCCCGACGCGCAATCCGCACGACCTCTCGTGCATCGCGGGCGGTTCCTCGGGCGGCTCGGGCGCGGCCGTGGCTGCGGGGCAGGTCGCGCTCACGCTGGGCTCGGACACCAACGGCTCGATCCGCGTGCCGGCTTCGCTGTGCGGCGTGTTCGGCCTCAAGCCCACCTTCGGCCGGCTGCCGCGCAGCGGCAGCTATCCCTTCGTCTCGAGCCTCGATCACCTCGGGCCCTTCGCGCGTTCGGCGCGCGACCTCGCGCTGGCCTACGACGCGATGCAGGGCCCGGAGGATCCCGCCGGACGGCGCGACCCCGGCTGCACGCAGCGCGCGGTCGAACCGGTGGCGCCGCTGCTGGTGCGCGGCACGCAGGGCCTGCGCATCGGCGTGCTCGGCGGCTACTTCCGCGCCAACGCCGGCGCCGAGGCCAACGCCGCGGTCGACCGCGTGGCCGATGCGCTGGCCGCGCACGCCAGCGTCGAGCTGCCGCTGGTCGAGGCCGGCCGCGCGGCCGCCTTCCTGATCACCAACGCCGAAGGCGCGGCGCTGCACCTCGACGACCTGCGCCGCCGCGCGCACGACTTCGAACCGCTGTCGCGCGACCGCTTCCTCGCGGGCGCGCTGCTGCCGGCCGCCTGGATCGCGCGCGCCCAGCGCGTGCGCCGCGTCTATGCCGAGGCGGTGGCGCGGGTGTTCGGCCGCTTCGACGTGCTGCTCGCGCCCGCCACGCCGAGCGCCGCCACGCCGGTGGGCGCCGAGCGCTTCGAGATCAACGGCCAGAGCCTGCCGGTGCGACCCAACATGGGGCTGCTCACCCAGCCGATCTCGTGCATCGGCCTGCCGGTGTGCAGCGTGCCGGTGTGGGGCGCGCATGCGCGGCTGCCGATCGGCGTGCAGCTGATCGCCGCGCCCTGGCGCGAAGACCTCGCGCTGCGCGTGGCCGCGGCGCTCGAGGACGCGGGCGTGGCGCGCGCGCCCGTGGCCACCCTTTGACGACCGACGGACACCCAGCTTCATGACCACTCCCGAGATCAACCTGCCCGACGTGCTCGCCGAAGTCGAGGCCGTCTTCGCGCGCTACGAGCACGCACTGGTGCACAACGAGGTCGAGGTGCTCGACGAACTGTTCTGGGCCAGCCCGACCACGCTGCGCTACGGCGCGACCGAGAACCTCTACGGCTACGAAGCGATCCAGGCCTTTCGCGCATCGCGCCCCGCGCAGGGGCTCGCGCGCGAGCTGCTGCGCGTCGCCATCACCACCTACGGCCGCGACTTCGCGACCGCCAACTGCGAGTTCCGCCGCGAAGGCAGCGAACGCAGCGGCCGCCAGAGCCAGACCTGGATGCGCACGGCCGAAGGCTGGCGCGTGGTCGCCGCGCACGTGAGCCTGCTCGGCGCCTGAGGCCCATTTCTTGCACCCCCACCTCCACCCTCCCGAAAGCACAGCATGACGAGCCAACCCAATCGCCGCGATTCCCTCAAGACCCTGGCCGCCCTCGGCGCGGCCGGCACCCTCGGTGCGCTGAGCCCCTTCGCTCGCGCGCAGGCCAAGCCGCTCACCGTCGGCGTGATCTACGTCGGCGCGCGCGACGACTACGGCTACAACCAGGCGCACGCGCAGGCCGCGGCCGAGATCAAGAAGCTGCCCGGCATCAAGCTGGTGGAAGAGGAGAACGTGCCCGAGACCGCGGCCGTGCAGAAGACCATGTCGGGCATGATCGCGCAGGACGGCGCCAAGCTGCTGTTCCCGACCTCCTTCGGCTACTTCGATCCGCACATCCTGGCCGTCGCGCCCAAGAACCCCGACGTGCGCTTCTCGCACTGCGGCGGCCTCTGGACCGAGGGCAAGCATCCGAAGAACGTCGGCAGCTTCTTCGGCTACATCGACGAGTGCCAGTTCCTCAACGGCGTGATCGCCGCCCACATGACGAAGAGCAACAAGATTGCCTTCGTCGCGGCCAAGCCGATCCCGCAGGTGCTGCGCAACATCAACGCCTTCACGCTCGGTGCGCGCTCGGTCAAGCCGAACATCACGTGCAGCGTGATCTTCACCGGCGACTGGTCGATGGCCGTGAAGGAGGCCGAGGCCACCAACAGCCTGGCCGACCAGGGCTGCGACGTGTTCACCATGCACGTGGACGGCCCCAAGGTGGTGGTCGAGACGGCCGCCAAGCGCGGCAAGATGGTCTGCGGCTACCACGCGAGCCAGGCCAAGCTCGCGCCGAACGCCTACCTCACGGGCGCCGAGTGGAACTGGCTCACCGCCTACAAGACCGCGATCGAGGCCGCGCAGACCGGCAAGCCGCATCCCAACTTCCTGCGCGGCGGCCTGAAGGAAGGCTACGTGAAGATGTCGGCCTACGGCCCGATGGTGCCGGACGCCGCGAAGAAGCAGGCCGATGACATCAAGGCGAAGATGATCGCGGGCACCTTCGACATCTTCAAGGACGGCATCAAGGACAACAAGGGCGCGGTGGTGGTGCCCGCCGGCAAGGTGCTCAAGCAGACCGACCTCGAGCTCGAGAAGATGAACTACCTGGTCGAAGGCGTGCTCGGTTCGGTCTAGCAATGTTGGCCCCCCGGCTTGCCACTGCGTGTGCTTCGCCACCCCCCGAGGGGGAGGCTCGGCCCGCCTTGGGGCGGCCCGGCGGCGGCCGATTCTCCCCCTTTCGAGAAAGCGGTCATGCGTAGCGCATTCAAGGAATTCGCCCTCCCGGTCTTCGCCATCGCGGCGGCGCTCCTGGTCTTCGGCCTGGTCGTCGCCTTCGCGGGCGTCGATCCGGTGGAGGTCTGGACCACGCTGTTCAAGGGCGCCTTCGGCGACTGGTTCTCGTGGCAGAACACGCTGCAGCGCGCGGCGCCGCTGATGCTCACGGCCCTGTGCGTGGCGCTGCCGGCGCGCGCCGGGCTGATCGTGATCGGCGGCGAGGGCGCGCTGGTGTTCGGCGGCCTGGCCTGCGCGGCGCTCGCGCATGCGCTGCCGCTGCCTTCGGGCGTGGCCGGCATCACGCTGCTGTGCATCGCGGGCGCGGCGGTCGGTGCGCTGTGGATCATGCTCGCGGGCTGGCTGCGCCAGTACCGCGGCATCAACGAGACCATCAGCAGCCTGCTCTTGGCCTACATCGCGATCGGCATCTTCAAGCACCTGGTCGAGGGGCCGCTGCGCGATCCCGCGAGCCTCAACAAGCCCTCGACCCACACCCTGCCCGACGGCCTGCTGATCGGCGGCATCGGCGGTTCCGACGTGCACTGGGGCCTGGTGGTCGGCATCGTCGCCTGCCTGGGCCTCGCGGCCTGGCTGCGCGCCACGCCTTCCGGCTTCTCGGTGCGCGTGGTGGGCGGCAACCCGCGCACCGCGCAACTCGTGGGACTGCCGGCCACGCGGCTGATCCTTGGTGCCTGCGGCCTCGGCGGCGCCTGTGCGGGCGTGGCCGGCGCGATCGAGGTGGCGGCGGTGCACACCAACGCCAACGCTTCGCTGATCGCGGGCTACGGCTACGCGGGCATCCTGGTCTCCTTCATCGCGCGCCACAACCCTGCGGCCATCGTGCCGGTGGCGATCCTGTTCGGCGGCTTCGGCGCCGCGGGCAGCCTGCTGCAGCGGCGCGTCGGCCTGCCCGATGCCTCGGTGCTGGTGCTGCAGGGCATCGCCTTCGTGCTGATCCTCGCGAGCGAGGGGCTGCGCACGGTCAACTGGAAGAAGTTCGGCGATCGCATGCTGCCCGAAGCCAAGAGCTACGACAGGAGTTCCGTTGCATGACCGCAGACCAGTGGATCGCGCTCGTGGCCGGCATCGTCGGCGGCGCGCTGCGCGTGGGCGCGCCCTTCCTGTTCGTGAGCCTGGGCGAGTGCCTCACCGAGAAGTCGGGCCGCATCAACCTCGGCCTCGAAGGCGTGCTGGTGCTGTCGGCCATGGCGGCCTTCGGCGGTGCTTACCTCACCGACTCGGCCTGGCTCGGCGTGCTGATCGGCGCGACGGCGGGCGCGGCGCTCGCGCTGCTGCACGGCCTGTTGTGTTCGCTCGACCGCGTCAACGACGTGGCCACCGGCATCGCGCTGATGCTGCTGGGCACCGGCCTGGCGTTCTATCTCGGCAAGCCGCTGATCCAGCCGCAGGCGCCGCAGATTCCCGCGATCCCGCTGGGCTTCTGGAGCGACAACCCGGTGGTGCGCTCGGCGCTGCAGCTCAATGCGCTGGTGCCGGTGGGCCTGGCGCTGGCGCTGCTGCTGTGGTGGGGCTTCGCGCGCACGCGCATCGGCCTTTTGGTGCGCATGGCCGGCGATTCGGCGCAGGCCACGCGCGCGCTCGGCTATTCGGTGTCGGGCCTGCGCATCGCGGCCACCACCGCGGGCGGCTTCATCGCGGGGCTCGGCGGCGCCTCGCTCACGCTGTTCTATCCGGGCAGCTGGAACGAGGGCATCTCGAGCGGCCAGGGCCTGATCGCGGTGGCGCTGGTGATCTTCGCGCGCTGGAGCCCGCTGCGCTGCGTGGGCGCGGCCTTCCTCTTCGGCGGCGCGGGCGCCATCGGTCCCGCGCTGCAGTCGATCGGCATCGGTTGGGGCTACCACCTCTTCAACACCGTGCCCTACGTGCTCACGCTGGCGATCCTGGTGCTGACCTGCCGTCCCGGCAGCGCGGCCGCGGGCAGCCCCGGCGAGCTGTCGGCCACCAGGAACTGAACCTCGACATGACTCCCAACCCCATCACACAAGGACATCGCCCATGAGCGGCCTCGGCGGACTCAACAAATCGGCCAACGGCGTCGTCGTCGGCCTGGTGCAGCTGCAGCTGCCGAACGTGAAGACGCGCGCCGAGCTCGCGGCGCAGACCGCGCGCATCTGCGCGCTGGTGGGCAAGGCCCGCCGCAACCAGTCGACCATGGACCTGGTGGTGTTCCCCGAGTACGCGCTGCACGGCCTCTCGATGGACACCAACCCCGAGATCATGTGCACGCTCGACGGCCCCGAGGTCGCGGCCTTCAAGCGGGCCTGCATCGAGCACCGCATCTGGGGCTGCTTCTCGATCATGGAAGCCAACCCGCGCGGCAACCCCTACAACAGCGGGCTGATCATCGATGACCAGGGCGAGATCCGGCTCTACTACCGCAAGCTGCATCCGTGGGTGCCGGTCGAGCCCTGGGAGCCCGGCAACCTCGGCGTGCCGGTGTGCGACGGCCCCAACGGCAGCAAGCTCGCGCTGATCATCTGCCACGACGGCATGTTCCCCGAGATGGCGCGCGAGGCCGCGTACAAGGGCGCCGAGATCATCCTGCGCACGGCCGGCTACACGGCGCCGATCCGCCATGCCTGGAAGATCACCAACCAGGCCAACGCCTTCTGCAACCTCGCCTACACGGCCAGCGTGTGCCTGAGCGGCAGCGACGGCAGCTTCGACTCGATGGGCGAGGGCATGTTCTGCAACTTCGACGGCACCGTGCTGGTCGAGGGCGGCGGCCGCGTCGACGAGATCGTCACGGCCGAGCTGCGGCCCGACCTGGTGCGCGAGGCGCGCACCGGCTGGGGCGTGGAGAACAACATCTACCAGCTCTACCACCGCGGCTACGTGGCGGTGAAGGGCGGGGCGCAGGACTGTCCCTACACCTACATGCGCGACATGGCCGCGGGCACCTACCGACTGCCCTGGAGCGCCGAGGTGAAGGTGACCGACGGCACGCCTTGCGGCTTCGCGCCGCCCGAACGCAGCTACGCAGGACCCGGGCAATGAGCACCAACTACACCGCCACCGTGCGGCGCCACGTCGCGGCCGAACCCTATGCCTGGCCCTACAACGGCCAGCTTCGGCCCGACAACACGGCGCTGATCGTGATCGACATGCAGACCGACTTCTGCGGCAAGGGCGGCTATGTCGACGTGATGGGCTACGACCTGTCGCTGGTGCAGGCGCCGATCCAGCCGATCGCGCGCACGCTCGCGGCGCTGCGGCCGCTGGGCTATCACGTGATCCACACGCGCGAGGGCCACCGGCCCGATCTCGCCGACCTGCCGGCCAACAAGCGCTGGCGCTCGCGTCAGATCGGCGCCAACGGCGTGGGCATCGGCGACGACGGTCCCTGCGGGCGCATCCTGGTGCGCGGCGAACCGGGCTGGGAAATCATCCCCGAGCTCGCGCCGCTGCCCGGCGAGACCGTGATCGACAAGCCCGGCAAGGGCTCGTTCTATGCCACCGACCTCGAGCTGATCCTGCGCACGCGCGGCATCGAGAACCTGATCCTTGCGGGCATCACCACCGACGTCTGCGTGCACACCACCATGCGCGACGCCAACGACCGCGGCTTCGAATGCCTGCTGCTGTCGGACTGCACGGCGGCGACCGACCATGGCAACCATCTCGCGGCGCTCAAGATGATCACGATGCAGGGCGGGGTGTTCGGGGCGCATGCTTCGTCGCAGGCTTTGCTGGCGGCGTTATGAGCGCGGATCTTCTCTGTGGCAGGCCGGGGCGCGATCACGCCACTGGGGTGCCTTGCTCCGCGAATGTCCCCCGGCCTTCGGCCTCCTCCTTGATTTCGCTGCGCAAGGCACCCCAGCGACGTGATCGAGGGGCGCTGTGGTCGTACCGGCCGCGCCCCGAACGACCCCTTGGAGTCCGGATATGAGCACAACATCCCCTCACGCCATCGGCGGCCTCCCCCCAGGCACCGGCGCGCTCGCGCTCGACACCTACCGCCTCACCAAGCGCTTCGGCGCCTTCACCGCGATGGACAGCGTGACCCTGCGCGTGGAACCCGGCAGCGTGCATGCGCTGCTCGGCGAGAACGGCGCGGGCAAGAGCACATTGGTGAAATGCGTGGCCGGCTTCCAGCGCGCGGAGGAGGGCAGCATCCTGATCGACGGCCGCGAGCAGGACATCGCCAACCCGATCGTCGCGCGCGCGCTCGGCATCGGCATGGTCTACCAGCACTTCACGCTGGCACCGGGCATGACCGTGGCCGAGAACCTGCTGCTGGCCGGCGGCCGCACCCCCGCGGTGATCGACTGGAAGGCCAAGCGCGCCGAACTCGAGGCCTTCCTGGCCACCACGCCGTTCCGCCTCGACCTCGATGCACGGCCGTCCGAGCTGGCCGCGGGCGAGAAGCAGAAGCTCGAGCTGCTCAAGCAGCTCTACCTGAAGCCGCGCCTGCTGATCCTCGACGAGCCGACCTCGGTGCTCACGCCGCAGGAGGCCGACGAGGTGCTGGGCCATGTGCGCGAGTTCGCGCGCAGCGGGCTGTGCACCGTGCTGATCATCACGCACAAGTTCCGCGAGGTCATGGCCTATGCCGACGGCGTGACGGTGCTGCGGCGCGGCAAGGCCGTGCATCACGGCCGCGTGGCCGACACCAGCCCGGCGCTGCTCGCCGCGACCATGATGGGTGCGCAGGAGGCCGCCGCGGCCCCGGCGCAGGCAGCAGCTTCCACGCGCCGCGCGCCGGCCGCCGATGCGCCCGTCGCGCTCGAGGTCGAGGGCCTGCGCGCGCTCGGCGACCGCGGCACGCTCGCGCTGCACGACCTGAACCTGTCGGTGCGCGCGGGGGAGATCCTCGGCGTGGCGGGCGTCTCGGGCAACGGCCAGCGCGAACTGGTCGAGGCGCTGGTCGGCCAGCGTCCGCGCCTCGCGGGCCGGGTGCGCGTGATGGGCACGCCCTACCGCGCAAGCCGCGCCGAGAACCGCGAACTCAAGGTGCGCAGCCTGCCCGAGGAGCCGCTGCGCAATGCCTGCGTGGGCGACCTGAGCGTGGCCGAGAACATGGCGCTGCGCGACTTCGACCGTCCGCCGCTCGCGGCCGGCGGCCTGCTGCGCTTCTCGCGCTGGCGCGCACGGGCGCGCGAATGGATCGCCGAATACGGCGTCAAGACGCAGGGCGAAGGCGCGCCCATCCGCAGCCTCTCGGGCGGCAACGTGCAGCGCGCCGTGCTCGCGCGCGAGCTCGCGGGCGACATCAACGTGCTGATCGCCGCCAACCCCGTGTTCGGCCTCGACTTCGCGGCCGTGGCCGAGATCCACGCGCGCATCGTGCAGGTGCGCGAGAAGGGCGGGGCGGTGCTGCTGGTCAGCGAGGACCTCGACGAGTTGCTCGAGCTGTCGGACCGCATCGTCGTCATGAGCGAGGGCCGCGTGGTCCACGAGACCGCCGCCGCGGGTGCCGAGCGGCACGTGATCGGGGCGCACATGGGTGGCGGGCACTAGAAGGACATCCAACATGCAGATCGCGCAGGCACTTCCCTTTCCCTACGACTTCGACCCGAAGTCCACCGCGCTCGTGCTGATCGACATGCAGCGCGACTTCATCGAGCCCGGCGGCTTCGGCGAGACCCTGGGCAACGACGTCTCGCTGCTCGAGGCCATCGTGCCGGCCACGCAGCGCGTGCTCGCCGCCTGGCGCGCGGCCGGCGGCCTCGTGGTCCACACGCGCGAGGCGCACCGGCCCGATCTCTCGGACTGCCCCCCGGCCAAGCGCAACCGCGGCAATCCCACGCTGCGCATCGGCGACGAGGGACCGATGGGCCGCATCCTCGTGGCCGGCGAGCCCGGCAACCAGATCATCGAGGCGCTCGCGCCCGTGGCCGGCGAGATCGTGATTGACAAGCCCGGCAAGGGGGCCTTCTACGCCACCGAGCTGCACGAGTTGCTGCGTGCACGCGGCATCACTCACCTGCTGTTCGGCGGCGTCACCACCGAGGTCTGCGTGCAGACCAGCATGCGCGAGGCCAACGACCGCGGCTACGACGGCCTGCTGCTCGAGGACTGCACCGAGAGCTACTTCCCGGCCTTCAAGACCGCCACCGTCGAGATGGTGCGCGCCCAGGGCGGCATCGTCGGCTGGACCGCGACCGGCGGCCAGCTCATCGAAGCGCTCGGCGGCGCATGAAGCGCGCCGCAGCGACTACCATTCGCCCCGTGTCGACCATCGCCCGTCCCCGCCACGGCACCGAAGCCGCCGAACCCACAGCCCCCGCGTCCACGCCGGTGGCCGCCGACGCGGTTGTGTTCCGCACGCGCGCCGACGAGGTCTATGCGCAGCTCAAGCGCGACGTGGCCGAGTTCATCCTCGTGCCGGGCGACCGCTTCACCGAGAACGAGATCAGCGACCGCCTCGGCGTCTCGCGCACGCCGGTGCGCCAGGCGCTGTTCCGGCTGCAGCAGGAGGGCTTCGTCGAGGTGCTGTTCCGCAGCGGCTGGCGCGTGCTGCCCTTCGACTTCGAGCAGTTCGAGCAGCTCTACGACCTGCGCATGATCCTCGAGACCTCGGCCGTGCACCGCCTGTGCGAGGCCGACCGCCGCGTCGACCGCAGCCTGCTCGACGAGCTCGCAGCCATCTGGCTGGTGCCCGCCGCGCAGCGCAGCACCGACATGGCGCAGGTCGCGGCCTGGGACGAGGCCTTCCACTGCTCGCTGGTCGCGGCCGCGGGCAATGCCGAGATGGCGCGCGTGCATCGCGACGTCACCGACCGCATCCGCATCATCCGCCGCCTCGACTTCACGCAGCAGCCGCGCATCGACGCCACCTACGACGAGCACGCCAAGATCCTCAAGGCCGTGCGCGCCAACCGCGGCGACCAGGCCGCGATGCTGCTGCGTGCCCACATCGAGACCAGCCAGGCCGAGGTGCGCAAGATCACGCTGCACCAGGTGCATCTGGCGCGGCACGCGGGGCGCGCGCCGCGTTGAAGGCATTTGCCCCTTCCCCCGCTGGGGGAAGGTCGGGATGGGGGCACCGGGCGGTCGATGAGGCCGCGACCCTGTCCACCGCCGCATGCCCCCACCCCGGCCCTCCCCCAGCGGGGGAGGGAGAAAGACGCCGGCTCAATCCGCCGTGATGTTCCCCTTCTTCACCACCGCCGCCCAGCGCTGCGCATCCTTCTGGACCAGCGTGCTGAACTCCGCAGGCGTCGAGCTCGCGGGCACCATGCCCTGCGCCTCGAAGGACTTGGCGACCTCGGGCGACTTCAGCACCGCGGCGATCTCCTTGTTGAGCCGCGCCACCACGTCGGCCGGCGTGCCCTTGGGGGCGAGCACGCCGTACCACATGTCGACGTTGTCGGCGGTCACGCCGGCCTCGGCCAGGGTGGGCACGTCGGGCAGTTGCGGCAGGCGGTGGCTGCTGCCGGTGGCGAGCGCCTTGAGCTTGCCGGCCTGGATGTGCTGCAGCGCCACGTGCACCGGCAGGAACATCGCGTCGATGCGCCCGCCGAGCAGGTCGGTGACGGCGCCCGCGGTGCCCTTGTAGGGCACGTGCAGCAGCTCGGTGCCGGTGCCCTGCATCAAGAGCGCCATCGACAGGTGGTGCGGCGTGCCGACGCCGGGCGTGGCGTAGGTCAGCTGGCCCGGATGCGACTTGGCCGCGGCCACGAGCTGCGCGAGCGTGCCGGCCTTCTGCGTGTTCGGGTTGGTCACCAGCAGCAGCGTGCCCCAGGAGGTCAGCGTCACCGGCGTGAAGTCCGCCACCGGGTCGTAGGCCAGCGTCTTGTAGAGGCTCTTGTTCATCACCAGCGTGTTGACCTGCACCATCAGCGTGTAGCCGTCGGGCTTGGCGCGCGCCACCTTCTCGCTGCCGATGTTGCCGCTGGCGCCGGCCACGTTCTCCACCACCACCGGCTGGCCCAGCGCCGCGGGCAGCCGTGCCGAGAGCTGGCGTGCGATCAGGTCGATGCCGGTGCCGGGCGTGTAGGGCACGACCAGCGTCACGGCCTGGTCGGGCCAGGCATGGGCGGCCATGGCGCTGGCGGCGGCGAGCAGGGTGGCGAGGGTCTTGGTCAGAAGGCGCACGGTGTCTCCGGGTGCATGTTCTTGGGGGGATGGGGTCAAAGGTACGGGGCGCGCTGCTTGAGCGCGGCCGGGTCGTAGCCGGCCACGCGCTTGTAGTGGTCCGAGATCGCCTGCAGCTCCTGCTGCGTCACGATCTCGTCGAGCCTGTCGAAGCGCTTGCCGCCCGAGCGCTCGAACACCTCGCGCAGGATGGTGTCGGGCGGATTGCTGCGGTTGGTCAGCACCACCTCGGTGGTGGCCTTCACGCGCACCCGGTCGTAGCTCTCGAGCGCGGCCTGGCCGACGCCCTCGCGCTTCATCGCGCCCGCGAGAAAACGCGCGTCGATGATCGCCTGGCCCGCGCCGTTGGAGCCGCGCGGCACCATCGGGTGCGCGGCGTCGCCCAGGAGCGTGAGGCGGCCGTGGGTCCAGCGCGGCAGCGGGTCCTGGTCGACCATCGGGTACTCGAGGATGGTGTCGGAAGCCTGGATCAGCGCCGGCACGTCGAGCCAGTCGAAGTGCCAGTCGGCGAAGGCGGGCAGGAAGTCCTCGAGCCGGCCGGCGCGGCTCCAGTCGCGCATCGCGGGCTGCGGTGCGTGGATCTCGGCCACCCAGTTCACGAGCTGGCGGCCCTGCGCGTCGATGTCGTTGCGGATCGGGTAGATCACCATCTTGCCGACCGTGAGCCAGCCCGCGCGCACCATGCTGCCGCCCGTGAGGAACGGCTGCCACGCGGCCGTGCCGCGCCACATGTTGATGCCCGAGTAGCGCGGCGCGCCTTCGTTGGGATAGAGCTGCTTGCGCAGCGCCGAGTGGATGCCGTCGCAGCCGATCGCCACTGCGCCGCGCACCGGCGCGCGGCCGTCGGCGAAATGCACCGTCACGCCCGCGTCGTCCTGCTCGACGCCGGTGCAGCGGTGGCCGCAGCGCACGCTGTCTGGGCCGAGGCGCTTCAGCGTCTCCTCGAGCAGCACGGTCTGCAGGTCGCCGCGGTGGATCGAGTACTGCGGCCAGTCGTAGCCCGCATGCCGGCCCGCGGGCTCGCGGAACACCAGCTGGCCGTGCTCGGTGAAGAACACCGCCTCCTGCGTGCGCACGCCGACCCGGTCGAGCGCCTCGAGCAGGCCCAGCTCGGACAGCTCGCGCACCGCGTGCGGCAGCAGGTTGATGCCCACGCCCAGCGGGCGCAGCTCGGGCACGGCCTCGTAGACGCGGCAGGCGATGCCGGCCTGATGCAGGCTCAGCGCGAGGGTCAGGCCGCCGATGCCGGCGCCCAGGATGATGACTTCGTTGGATGCGGTGCTCATGGGGGTCGTATTGGGACCTGAAACGAGCCATAGGGGAAATTTAGATGTGATATGGATTTATCATGAATTCTTATGAACTTGAGCACGCGCCAGATGCGCGCCTTCCTGCAGGTGGCGCGCATCGGCAACTTCACGCGCGCGGCCGAGCAGGCGCACATCACCCAGGCCGGCCTGAGCATCCTGATCCGCGAGATGGAGAAGCAGCTCGGCTGCCGCCTGTTCGACCGCACCACGCGCATGGTGAGCCTCACGCCGGCCGGCCGGCGGCTGCTGCCGGTGGTCGAGCGGCTGCTGACCGATCTCGACGACGTGGCGGCCGAGCTCGGCGCCGAGGGCGACGCGGCGCGCCAGACCCTGCGCATCGCGGCCACGCCGCTGGTGTCGTCGCACCTGCTGCCCTGGGTCTTCGCGAGCTTCCGCGAGGCGCACCCGCAGGTCGCGCTGCGGCTGTTCGATGCCGACCTGCGCGACGTCGAGGCGATGGTGGAGGCGGGCGATGCCGACCTCGGCCTGGGCTTCTTCTTCAGGGCCGCGCCCGGCCTCGACCGCACGCCCGTGGGCCGCTTCGAGCTGATGCGCGTGACGCAGGCCGCGGCCGACGGCGAGCCGGTCGGCAGCGCGCCCTGGTCGGCGCTGCGCGGTGCCGCGCTGATCGGCCTGCCGCCCGGCAACCCGATCCAGAAGGTGATCGACCGCCAGCTCGGCGAGATGGGCCTGGCCGACGCGCAGCGGCCCGCCTTCAACTTCTTCGGCACGCTGATCTCGATGGTCGAGGCCGGCTTCGGCACCGCCGTGATGCCGACCTTCGCGCTCGCGGCCTGCCGCCGCCACCGCGTGCGGACCGACGTGCTCGTGAAGCCGCGCGTGGGCATGGACTTCTTCCGCGTGACCAAGCGCGGCGCGCACGAGACCGAGGCGCTGCGGGCCTTCAGCGAGACGCTGATGAAGGCGCTGCCGGCGCTCTCGCACTGAGTCAGTCGAGCGCCGCCAGCCGCTTCCCCAGGAACTCCGCGAACGCATAGGCGATCACCGGCAGCTGCCGCCCGCGCAGGTTCGCGAGCACCAGCTCGCCGCGCGGGAAGCCGCGGTCCTCGATCTCGCGCACCACCACCTCGCGGTCGTCGGGCAGGGCGCCGATCGCCATCTGGAACGAGATCGAGCGCCGGTCGTAGACGCAGCCGCGCAGGAACTCGAAACTGTTGCTCTCCACCATCGCGTCGATGCGTATCGAGCTGCGCGCGAGGAAGCGCTCGATCAGCTGGCGCCCGCCGGTGTCGCGGTTGGGCAGCACCACCGGGTACTCGGCGCAGTCGCGCAGCCGCACGCCGGTGGCCGTGCCGGTGGCGATGGCCAGCGGATGGCGCGCATGCATCAGCGCCATCAGCCGCTGCTCGACCGAGGTCAGGCGCTCGATGTCGCTCTCGGGCGCGAGGTTGAACACCAGCGCGAGGTCGGTGCCGAAGCTGCGCAGCGCCTCGGCCGCCTGCACGTGGTCGCCGATGCGCACCTCGAAGGCCACCAGCGGATGGCTCCGGCGGAAGTCGTGGATCGCCGCGGGCAGGAAGCGCGGCGCCAGCGCCTGGCTCGCCACCACCCGCACCGTGCCGCGGCGCAGCCCCTTGAGCTCCTCGATCTCGGAGCGCACGCGCTCGAGGTCGGCCGCGCGCCCGCGCACGTAGCGCATGAACAGCTCGCCCGCGGTGGTCAGCCGCATGCCGCGCGGCAGCCGCTCGAAGATCGGCGTGCCGAGCTCCTCCTCGATGTCCTGGATGCGGCGGTTCACGGCCGAGGGCGCGACATGCAGCCGTTCGGCGGCCTGGCGGATCGAGCCCGCGCGGGCGACCTCGTCGGCATAGCGCAGGAAGCGCAGGTGGTTCATGGCGGATCGTTGGCTGAAGGGATGTGGCCGCGACCGGTTGCACGATCCGGGCCAATGGCGGCACAGGAGGTGCGTTGCCGTTGCGGCAACGCAGGGTCCGCGAAACGGTATGGATTCGGAGCACCTTCTGGCACGGTGACTGCGTAGTGATCGGGCATGAAACGCCCATCGCCGCCCCCACGCACCAAAGACGCACAGCCGGCACGCTTCGGCCCCGCCGCGCACAACGCCTGGACGCTCGACGCGCAGGGCGTGAGCCTGGTGCGCGCACCAAGGCGGCCCGTTCCGGTGCGCATCGATGCGCAGCCGCAGCCGGTGCAGTTCGACCTCGCGCGCAGCGCGCTCGTGGTGGTCGACATGCAGAACGACTTCTGCCACCCCGAGGGCTGGTTCGCGCAGAAGGGCCTGGGCACCAAGGCCGCGCGCAAGCCCATTCCCGTCATCGCGCGCCTCTTGCCCGCCTGGCGCGCGGCCGGCGGCGCGGTGGTGTGGCTCAACTGGGGCATCCGCGCCGATGCGCGCAACCTCAGCCCGACCATCCACTTCAAGGGCAAGCGCAGCGCCGATGGCGTGGGCTATGCCGAGCGTTCGCCGATCGACCACGGCCCCTCGCTGGTGCGCGGCGAATGGGGCGCGCGCGTGGTCGACGAGCTCGAGGTCGCCGCCTCCGACATCACCGTGCACAAGCATCGCCTGAGCGGCTTCTGGGACAACGAGTTCGACAGCCTGCTGCGCCAGCAGGGCATCACCACCTTGCTCTTCGCGGGCATCAACACCGACCGCTGCGTGTTCTCCACGCTGCAGGACGCGGCCTTCCTCGGCTACGACTGCGTGCTCTTGAAGGACGCCTGCAACACGCCGTCGCCGGCCTACGTCACGCGCGGCATCCATTTCATCGTGCAGCAGCTGCACGGCTTCGTCGCCACGGCCGAAGCGCTCATGGCCTCGCTGCCGAAGCGTTCGCGCCGCACCGCATCCACCCCGTCCCACCAGGAGTCCTGACATGTCCCTCTTCCGCCGCCCCATGCCCGCGCTGCTCTCGGCCTGCGCGCTCGCGCTGGCCGCCACCGGCGCCGCCGCCCAGACCTCGGTCAAGATGGTTCTCAACTGGAAGTACGAAGGCGCGCAGGCCTGGTTCTTCACCGCGCAGGACAAGGGCTACTTCAAGGCCGAGGGCCTCGACGTCGAGATCGACCAGGGCGAGGGCTCGGCCGCCTCGATCCCGAAGGTGGCCGCGGGCGCCTACCAGGCCGGCTTCGGCGACGTGAACGCGCTGATCGACCTGGCCTCCAAGCGCCCGGCCGACGCGCCGGTGGCGGTCTACATGCTCTACAACACGCCGCCCTTCACGCTGGTGGTGAAGCAGGACAGCCCGATCCGCACGCCCAAGGACCTCGAGGGCAAGACCATCGGCGGCCCGGCCAACGACGGCGCGCTCAAGCTGTTCCCGGCCTTCGCGAAGATCGCCAACGTCGACCCCGCCAAGGTCAACATCACCAACATGGCGCCCAACCTGCGCGAGCAGATGTTGAGCCGTGGCCAGATCGACGCCGCGTTCGGCTACGTGACCACCGTGAGCTTCAGCGCCAAGGCCATGGGCCTCGATCCCGCGAAGGACCTGCGCTTCATCCGCTACGGCGACCACGGCATGGACCTCTATTCGAACGCCGTGTTCTTCTCGCGCGCCTTCGTGAAGGACAACCCGAAGGCGGTGCAGGGCTTCGTGAAGGCGCTCAACCGCGCGATCAGGGACGTGATCGCCGATCCCGATGCCGGCGTGGCCGCGGTGATGAAGCGCGAGCCGCTGCTCAAGCGCGAGGTCGAGAAGGAGAAGCTGCTCGCCACCCTGCGCAACGACATGAGCCATCCCGAGATCGCGCGCATCGGCCTGGGCGACATCGACGAGGCGCGCATGCAGCGCGCGATCGAGATCGTGGCCGATGCCAACAAGCTGCCGCGCAAGCCCACGGTGGCCGAGGTCTTCGACCGCGGCTTCCTGCCCGCGCGCGCCGAGCGGCCCTCGAGCCTGGACCGCCAGCCCTGAACCCCGCCACGACGACGAACGAACAGAGAAAGACACGAACATGGACCTGCAACTCAAGGACAAGGTGGCGCTCATCACCGGCCCCGCCAAGGGCATGGGGCGCGCCGTGACGCTGGCCTTCGCGCGCGAAGGCGCGAAGCTGGTGCTGGCCGGCCGCGACACCGCCGCCATCGAGCCCGTGGCCGCCGAGGCGCGCGCGCTCGGCGTGGCCGCCATCGTGGTGCCCTGCGACCTCACGCAGAGCGCGCAGACCGAGGCGCTGGCCGCGCATGCGCTCGAGGCCTTCGGCCGCATCGACATCCTGGTGAACGTCGCCGGCGGCTCGGGCCCGATCGGCAAGACCGGCTGGGAGACCACGAGCGAGGAGTTCGACGAGATCGTGCAGCTCAACATGACGGGCTGCTTCAACACCATGCACGCGGTGCTGCCCTCGATGATCGAGCGCAAGAGCGGCAAGGTGGTCAACGTCGGCGGCACCTTCGGCATGCGCGGGCGCGCGGGCCGGCTCGCCTACTCGGCCTCGAAGTGGGGGCTGCGCGGCATCACCAAGAGCTTCGCGCTCGAGGCCGGCCCGCACGGCATCAACGTCAACTGCGTCGCGCCGGGCATGGTCGACGGGCCGCGCTTTCGCGAGAAGGTGTGCGCCAACATGGCCGAGAAGCTGGGCATCACGCTCGAGGAGGCGATGACGCGCCATGCGGCCGACTACGCGCTGCGACGCGTCTCCACCGACGCCGACGTGGCCAACGCCTGCCTGTTCATGGCCAGCGAGGTCTCGCGCCAGATCACCGGCGTCGACCTGCCGGTCGATGGCGGCTGGGCCATGCTCTGAAAGCGGAGGAACGAACCATGAAGGAAGTCGACCTCGTCATCCGCGGCGCCCAGGTGGTGTCGCCGGAGCGCATCTTCGAAGCCGCCGTCGCGATCGCCGGCGAGCGCATCGTGGCCGTGGGCCACGACGACACCATGCCACCCGCGCGCGAGGAGATGCGCGCCGACGGCCTGCACCTGCTGCCGGGCGCCATCGACAGCCACGTGCATTTCCGCGACCCCGGCTATCCGAACAAGGAGACCTGGAAGACCGGTTCGGCGGCCGCGGCGCTCGGCGGCGTGACCACCGTGTTCGAGATGCCCAACACCAACCCGCCGACCGGTACCGTCGAGGCGCTGCGCCTCAAGCAGAAGGCGGCCGAGTCCTCGTACGTGGACTTCGGCATCCATGGCCTGCTCGGCGACGACACCGTCGAGCGTCTCGAGGAACTGCTCGAGGCCGGCGTGACCAGCTTCAAGGCCTTCGTCGGCAACACCTTCGGCAACCTGCCCGCGCCCACCGACGGCGCGCTGCTCGAGGGCTTCGAGAAGCTCGCGCCGCTGGGCATCCGCACGGTGGTGCATGCCGAGAACTCCTCGATCCTGTTCCGGCGCCAGAAGAAGATGCAGGCGGCCGGGCGCATCGACGCGATGGCGCATTTGGCGGCGCGGCCCGCGGTGGCCGAGATCGAGGCCATCGGCCGCGTGCTCACCCTGGCCGAATGGACCGGCGCGCGCGTGCACATCGCGCACCACAGCGCGGCCGATTCGCTCTACCTGCTGCGCGCGGCGCGCGCGCGCGGCGTCGACGTGACGGCCGAGACCTGCCCGCAGTACCTGCTGCTCAACACCGACCACATGCGCACGCTCGGCGGCGTGATGCGGCTGAACCCGCCGATCCGCGAGCCGCGCCACAACCAGCCGCTGTGGGACGCGCTGCTCGACGGCACGCTCGACATGATCGCCACCGACCATGCGCCGCACGCGCCCGAGGAGAAGACGCGCGAGAGCATCTGGGACTGCGACTGCGGCTTCCCGGGCGTGGAGACGCAGATGCCGCTGATGCTGACCGAGGTCAACCGCGGCCGTGCCTCGCTGATGGACTACGTGCGCTGGAGTTCGGTCAACCCGGCCAAGGCCTGGGGCCTGTACGGCACCAAGGGCGTGATCGCGCCGGGCGCGCATGCAGACATCGCCTTCGTCGACATGAACCGCGCGGGCGTGCTGTCGCAGAACAGGCTGCAGAGCATCAGCAAGATCTCGCCGTGGAACGGTCGCGCGGTGCGCGGCTATCCGCTGCACACCCTGCTGCGCGGGCGCTTCGTGATGCGCGACGGCCGGCTGGTGGCCGAGGCCGCGGGCTGGGGCCGCTCGGTGAAGAGTGTGCAGCGCATGCCGGTGGCCAGGCCGCGCAACACCGAGCACTACAGCAGCGCGATCCTCGAGACGCCGCCGGGCGTGCCCGTGAATGCGGTGCCGGTCGGCGAGATCGACTGGGACGCGGCATGAGCGGCGGCCGCATCCAGGAAGTGCGCGTCTGGCGCATCCCGTGCAGCGGGCCCGGCGACCTGCGCGGCGCGCGGGCACTGATCGAGGCGGGCGAGCTCGTGCCGTCCGAGATCGTCGCGGTGATGGGCAAGACCGAGGGCAACGGCTGCGTCAACGACTTCACGCGCGAGTACGCCTCCGCGGCCTGGTGCCAACTGCTCGCGGGCGCGCTCGGCTGCGCGCCCGAGGCCGTGCACCGCCAGGTGGCGCTCGTGATGTCGGGCGGCACCGAGGGCGTGCTCTCGCCGCACTTCACCGTGTTCGCGCGGCGCTGGCGCGACGAGGCCGCGCCAACGCATGGCGAGAAGCGGCTGGTGGTGGGCGTGGCGCACACGCGCGACTTCCTGCCCGAGGAGATGGGCCGCGCCGCGCAGATCGACGCCACCGCCGAGGCCGTGGCCGCGGCGATGCGCGACGCGGGCATCGACAGCACGCACGACGTGCACTTCGTGCAGGTCAAGTGCCCGCTCTTGACCTCGGCCAAGGTGGCGGCCGCGCTCGCGCGCGGTGCCGCGCCGGTCACGCACGACAGCTACGAGTCGATGGGCTACTCGCGCGGCGCCTCGGCGCTCGGCGTGGCGGTGGCGCTCGGCGAGGTGGCGCGCGCCGAGATCGGCGACGCCAGCGTGATGGCCGACTGGAGCGCCTACTCGGCGCGCGCCTCGGCCTCGGCCGGCATCGAGCTCGAGGGCAACGTGGTCATCGTGCTCGGCGAGGCGCGCGCCAGCGCCTCGGCGCTGCGCATCGCCCACGGCGTGATGCGCGACGCGATCGACGGCCACAGCGTGCGCGCGCTGCTGCGCGATGCCTTCGGCCTCGATGCCGAGCGCGATGCGCAGGCCGTCTCGCGCCGGCTCGTGAACCTGCTCGCCAAGGCCGAGGCCAGCCCCGACGGCCGCGTGCGCGGCGAGCGCCACACCATGCTCAACGACTCCGACATCCATGCCACGCGCCATGCGCGCGCGGTGGTCGGCGGCGTGCTGGCCTCGCTGGCCGGCCACACCGCGCTCTATGTCTCGGGCGGCGCGGAGCACCAGGGGCCCGCGGGCGGCGGTCCGGTGGCCGCGATCGTGCGCGTCGAGGACGCGCACGCGTCCTCTCCTTCTTCCTGAAAGCGACCATGGAACGAGCCTTCATCCAACTGTCGGACGTGATGCTGCGCTACGGCGGCGGCACCATCGCGCTGGACCACACCACGCTGGGCATCGACAAGGGCGACTTCGTCGCGCTGGTCGGCCCCAGCGGCTGCGGCAAGTCGACGATCCTCAAGCTGGTGGCCGGGCTGCTGCGGCCCAGCGCCGGCGCGGTGATCGCGGGCGGGCGCGAGGTGGGCGCCGTGGGCGTGCGCACGCCCGCGGGCAGCCATGCCTCGGCCGCGCCGCGGCTGCGCATCGGCCTCGCGTTCCAGAACCCGACCATGCTGCCCTGGCTCACGATCCGCGAGAACGTGATGATTCCGCTGAAGATCGTCGAGCCGTTCCGTCAGGACTACCGGCGCAAGAAGCGCGGCGAGTACGCCGAGCGCGCCGACGCGCTGCTGGCCCAGGTCGGCTTGAAGGGCTTCGGCGACAAGCGGCCCTGGCAGCTCTCGGGCGGCATGCTGCAGCGCGCCTCGCTGTGCCGCGCGCTGGTGCACGAGCCCGAGCTGCTGCTGCTCGACGAGCCCTTCGGCGCGCTCGACCAGTTCACGCGCGAGGAGCTGTGGGACATCATGCAGTCGCTGTGGATCGCGCGCCGGCCCACGGTGCTGCTGGTGACGCACGACCTGCGCGAGTCGGCCTACCTGGCCAACCGCATCTGCGTGATGAGCGCGCGGCCGGGCCGCATCCTCGAGACGCGCGAGGTCGGCTTCGCGCGGCCGCGCACGCTCGAGAGCAGCTACGCACCCGAGTTCGCGGCGCTGGTGCAGCAGCTGCGCATGCGCATCGCGCAGGCGCGCCGCGGCGGCGACGCGGTGCCCGAGGCCGTGGCGGCCGAACCGCTGGTCGCGGAGGTGGCGGCATGAACGCGATCTCCCCCGTGCTGCGCCAGCGCCTGCTGTCGACCGGCGCGCTGCTCGGCTTCTTCGTGCTGTGGGAACTGGCCTGCCTGGCCGGCGGCATCTCCGACCTGGTGCTGCCGCGGCCGAGCCAGATCGCCCACGTGCTGCTCGAGAAGATGCCGCTCTTGTGGCCGCACACCGTGCAGACGCTCTACACCACGCTCGCGGGCTTCGTGCTGGGCGTGGCCGCGGGCGTGCTGATCGGCGTGGCCATCGGCTCCTCGAAGCTGGCCTACGACGTGACCTATCCGCTGCTGGTCGGCTTCTCGAGCATTCCGAAGGTGGCGGTGGTGCCGCTGTTCGTGGTGTGGTTCGGGGCCGGCACCGTGCCCGCGATCCTGACCTCGATGGTGATCAGCATCTTCCCGGTGGTGGTCAACGTGGCCACCGGCCTCGCGAGCACCGAGCCCGAGCTCGAGGACGTGCTGCGCGTGCTCGGCGCGCGCAAGCGCGACATCCTCTGGAACGTGGGCCTGCCGCGCACGCTGCCCTACCTGTTCGCCTCGCTCAAGATCGCGATCACGCTGGCCTTCGTGGGCACGGTGCTCAGCGAGACCGTGGCGGCCAACAAGGGCATCGGCACCGTGATGATGATCGCCAGCGGCAACTTCGACGTGCCGATGGTGTTCGCGGGCCTGTTCCTGCTCGCGGCGATGGGCGTGCTGCTCTATGCGGTGTCGGCCCTCGTCGAACGGCGCATGACGGGCTGGGCCCAGCGCAAGACCGACATGGCCATGGCCTGAACCAAGGACGACCCCCCATGACCTCCACACGCATCCTCATCACCGCGGCCGGCCTGCGCTTCGTGGCCGAAACCCATCCCGACGCGCCGCTCACCGTGGCCGCGTTCTCGAAGCTCCTGCCCTACCGGCAGAAGCTGATCCACGTGCGCTGGAGCGGCGAGGGCTGCTGGGTGCCGCTGGGCGACTTCCAGCTCGGCGTGGGCTTCGAGAACCACACCAGCCATCCCTCGGTGGGCGACATCCTGTTCTATCCCGGCGGCTACAGCGAGACCGAGATCATCCTGGCCTATGGCGCCTGCAGCTTCTCGAGCCGCATGGGCCAGCTCGCGGGCAACCACTTCCTGAGCATCGTCGAGGGGCGCGAGCAGTTGCGCGAACTCGGCCGGCGGGTGCTGTGGGAGGGCGCGCAGGACGTGCTCTTCGAGGCCGCCTGAACTTCACGCAACACCAAGGAGCTCCCATGCTGCAAACCCTCTCGCGCCGCGGCGCGCTCGCGGCCCTGCCCGCGCTGGCGGCCGCGCTCGGCGCGCCGCGTGCCTTCGCGCAGGCGCCCACGCCGATCAAGTTCGTGCTCGACTGGAAGCTGCAGGGCATCCATGCCTGGTACTACCTCGCGCAGGACCGCGGCTATTTCGCGGCCGAGAAGCTGGCCGTGAGCATCGATCAGGGCGACGGCTCGGCGGCCGCCGTCACCAAGGTGATGAACGGCGCCTACCAGGCCGCCTTCGGCGACATGAACGCCATCGTGCAGAACGCCGCCACGCGGCCGGCCGACGCGCCGGTGATGGTCTACATGCTCTACGACCGCGCGCCCTTCGCGCTGATTGTGAAGGCGGCCGGGCCCATCAAGACGCTCAAGGACCTCGAGGGCCGCACGCTCGGCAGCCCGGCCGGCGGTGCCGCGGCGCGCATGTTCCCGGTGATCGCGGCGCGCGCGGGCATCGACCCGGCCAAGGTGCAGTGGACCGGCATGGCGCCCAACCTGCAGGAGCAGATGCTGCTCAAGGACCATGTCGACGGCTCGGCCGTGTTCTCGGTCACCAGCTACATGAACCTGGTGGCGCAGGGCGTCGACCCCGACCGCGACATCCGCTGGTTCCACTACGCCGACCATGGCGTGGACCTCTACGGCAACGGCGTGATGGTGTCGCGCGCGCTGCTGCGCGATAGGCCCGAGGCCGTGGCCGGGCTGGTGCGCGCGATCCACCGTGCGGTGCTCGACACCATCGCCGACCCCGACGCGGCCATTGCCGCGCTCGCCAAGCGCGAGCCGCTGCTCGATGCCGCGCTCGAGAAGCGACGCCTGCTCTACACGCTGCGCACCGTGATGCTGACGCCCGCGGTCGCGCAGGCCGGCATCGGCGATGTCGACGACGCGCGCATGGGCCGCGCCATCGCGCAACTGCGCACCGCCTTCGAGCTGCCGCGCGCGCCCGCGCCTGGCGAGGTGTTCGACCGGCGCTTCCTGCCGCCCGCGGCCGCGCGCCGGGTGATGGCGAGCTGAGGCCTGGCATGAGCCTCGTCCCGCATTCCGACGCCATCGACTGCGCCTGGCTGCTGGCCGAGCCGGGCCTGCGGCCCGCGCAGGCCGGCATGCGCATCGCGCTCGACGGCGAGCGCTTCGGCGCGATCGCGCCGCGCGATGCCACCGGCCCCGCTCCGCGCCTGCTCGCGCTGCCGGCGCTGGCCAATGCGCACGACCATGCACGCACCTTCCGCAGCGCCACGCTCGGCGCCTTCGGCCAGCCGCTCGAGAGCTGGCTGCCCTTCCTGGGCACGGTGCCGGGCATGGACCCCTACCTCTGCGCCGCCACCTCGTTCGCGCGTTCGCTGCGCCATGGCGTGACGCACCTGATGGTCCACTACACGCGCGTGCAGGGCGGCATGGACTACGTCGACGAGGCGCGCGCGGTGGCGCGGGCCGCGCGCGACGTCGGCGTGCGCATCGGCTTCGCGGTCGCGATGCGCGACCGCCATGGCATCGCCTACGACGACGATGCCGCCGTGCTGGCGCTGCTGCGCCCCGGCATCCGTGACGCGGTCGCGCGGCGCCTCGCGGTGCAGCCGGTCGAGCCCGCGCGGCAGCTCGCGCAGGTCGACGCCGTGGCGCGTATGGTCGAGGAGGAGGGCCTGGGCGCGCACGTCACCGTGCAGTACGGCCCGACCGCGGTCCAGTGGTGCGGCACGCCGCTGCTCGAGGCCATCGCGCGCGCCTCGGCCGATACCGGCCGGCCGGTCCACATGCACCTGCTCGAGACGCGCTACCAGCGCGGCTGGGCCGATGCCCACCACCCGGGCGGCATCGTGCGCTTCCTCGATGCGATCGGCCTGCTGAGCCCGCGCCTCACGCTCGCCCACTGCACCTGGGCGCGGCCCGACGAACTCGCGCTGATCGCCGAGCGCGGTGCCACCATCGCCGTCAACACCAGCTCGAACCTCGGCCTCCAGTCGGGCATCGCGCCGCTGGCCGAGATGCTGCGCCAGGGCTGCCGCGTGGCGATGGGGCTGGACGGCATGGCTTTCGACGAGGACGACGACGCGCTGCGCGAGATGCGCCTGGCCTATGCGCTGCACCGCGGCTGGGGCTACGAGCGCGCCATGACCCCGGCCCAGCTCTGGTCCTTCGCCGCCGGCCACGGCCCGCGCAGCGTGGGCGGCGCGCTGGTGTCGGGCGGCCGCATCGCGACCGGCGCGCCGGCCGACCTGGTGCTGCTGGACCTCGACACGCTCGACGACGACGCGCTGTTCGACGACATCGACCCGCTCGACCTGGTGCTCGCGCGCGCCAGTGGCCGCCATGTGGCGAAGGTGCTGGTCGGCGGCCGGCTCGCGGTCGATGAAGGGCGTGTGCTGGGCATCGACGAGCCCGCGCTACGCGCCGAGTTGCTGGCGCGCATGCGGGCGGCGCTCGAGGCCGATCCTTCGCATGCTCAGTGGCGGCGCACGTTGGGGGCGCTGGCGGAGGATCTGGGGCCGCTGTACCGCGAGGGGCGGATCGGGCGGTGCTGCGGCTGAAAGCGGACAGCCGATTCGAGCAGCCGGACGCAGAGGACGCGAAGGTTTCGCGAAGAGCGCGAAAAGAAAATCTTCAAAGGGGCCGCGGTCTGCTGAGGACGCAGGCCTTGCGTGGGCTCCTCGAAGTGCGACCGCCGCGGGCGCGCAACTCATACCCTTCTGGCTGTTTTTTGCGTGCTTCGCGAAACCTTCGCGTCCTCTGCGTCCGGCTGACCGCTCCCGATTCCCAGAGTGTGGAATCGTCAATGTGGCGAGTAACCGCTTGCACGGCTGAGCAGCCACGCTGTTGCAGACCGGCGCGCTGCACGATGCAGCGGTGCCTCGCGCTTGCTCCGATAGCCCAGGTTGACGTCCACTCCACCTGAGTTGGATAAAGTTCAAACCTTTGAAATCACAGCATGATCAAGCCTGCCGTACCTCAACGCAGAGCACCGAGCCGAAAGGCTGTGCTGCGGTCTGTGGCCAGCTCCACGGCTGTGGAGACAGGCCAAAACGTCGCGGAACTCGAGCGCCGGTTGCGGCAACCCGTTGTGCGCTTTCCCCACATCAAGCTGGCTCGCTGAGGTGGCCCATGGGCAAGGAGTCGAGCGCCCAGGCGGCGCTCAGAGCGTGAAGTCGTACTCCAGCGTGATCGGCGCGTGGTCGCTGAACTTGATGGTCTTGAAGATCTGCTCGGTGCGCGCCAGCGCGGCGGTCTTGGGCGTGGCGAGGTGGTAGTCGAGCCGCCATCCCACGTTGTTGGCATAGGCCTGGCCGCGGTTGCTCCACCAGGTGTAGGCCTCGCCGGTGGTGTCGGGCTTGAGCATGCGGTAGACGTCGACCAGCCCCGCGCCCTCGGCGCCGGCGTCGAGCAGCTTCGTCATCCAGGCGCGTTCCTCGGGCAGGAAGCCGCTGTTCTTCTGGTTGCCGCGCCAGTTCTTGAGGTCGATCTCCTTGTGGGCGATGTTGATGTCGCCGCACAGCACGAACTCGCGCTGCTTCTTCAGCGCCACCAGGTGCGGGAAGAAGCCCTTGAGGAAGCGGAACTTGGCCTGCTGGCGCTCCTCGCCCGAGCTGCCGCTCGGGAAATAGCAGCTGATGACCGAGAACTTGCGCTTCGGCGTGTCGAAGCGCAGCTCGAGGTAGCGGCCCTCGGCGTCGAATTCGGCGTCGCCCCAGCCCACCACCACCTCGCTGGGCACGTGCTTCGTGTAGATCGCGGTGCCCGCGTAGCCCTTCTTCTCGGCAAAATGGAAGTGGCCCTTGAGGCCGGCCATCTCCTCGAAGCGGCCTTCGATGTCGCTGGCCTGGACCCGGATCTCCTGCATGCAAATACAATCCGGCGCCAATTCGGCCACCCAGTCGGCAACGCCCTTGGTGGCGGCCGAACGCAGGCCATTGAGATTGAGACTGGTCAGTTTGAACACAAGGAATTCCGATGGCTGTAGATGGTGAGAAAAGCAGTGCGGTGGCGCAGGACTTCGTCCAGTTCGCGCTCGACGCGGGCGTGTTGCGCTTCGGCGAGTTCAAGACCAAGGCCGGCCGCATGAGTCCTTATTTCTTCAATTCGGGCCTCTTCGACGACGGCGCCAAGATCGCGCGGCTCGCGGGATTCTATGCAGACCGCCTGATCGAGAGCGGGCTCGAGTTCGACATGATCTTCGGCCCCGCCTACAAGGGCATCCCGCTGGGCGCCACGGTGGCGGCCGAGCTCGCGCGGCGCGGCCGCAACGTGCCCTTCGCCTACAACCGCAAGGAAGCCAAGGCGCACGGCGAGGGCGGCAACCTGGTCGGCGCGCCGCTCAAGGGCCGGGTGCTGATCATCGACGACGTGATGTCCGCGGGCACCGCGGTGCGCGAGTCGATCGCCGCGATCCAGGCCGCGGGCGCGGTGCCGCACGCGGTGGCGATCGCGCTCGACCGCCAGGAGAAGGCGACCGAGAACGGCGTCGACGTGGACCACAGCGCGGTGCAGTACGTACGCAACCAGCTCGGCCTGCAGGTGGTGGCGATCGCCACCCTCGACGATCTGCTGAGCTACCTCTCGGGCGACGCGGCCGCCGACCTCGGCACCCACCGCGAGCGCGTGCTCGCCTACCGCACGCGCTACGGCGCGCTCTGAAGGAAACCCCCGATGCACCGCCCGCCGCACCACGCCGGCCACAGCCGATTCCGCGCCATCGGAAACGCCCGTGCCGCGCTGGCCGTGGTGCTCGCCGCCGGCTGCACGCTGGCGCTGGCCCAGGCGCAGAAGGGCGCGCCCGTGCCCGGCGCCGCGGGCATCTATTCGTGCGTCGATGCCAAGGGCCGCACGCTGACGGCCGACCGGCCGATCGCCGAGTGCAGCGACCGCGAGCAGCGCGAGCTGAGCCCGAGCGGCATGACGCGGCGCCGCCTCGAGCCCACCTACACGGCGCGCGAGCAGGCCGAGCGCGAGGACCGCGCGCGCGAGGCCGCGGTGCAGGCCGCGCGCATCGCCGACGAGCGCCGGCGCGAGCGCGCGTTGCTGATCCGCTATCCGAACGCCGCCGCCCACGAGCGCGAGCGCGGCGAGGCGCTGGTGCAGGTCGACGCGGTGATCCAGGCGGCGCGCAAGCGGCTGTCCGAACTGGCCGACGACCGCAAGAAGATCGACGAGGAACTCGAGTTCTACAAGGGCGACGCGAGCAAGGCGCCCGGCGTGCTGCGGCGCCGGCTCGACGACAACGCCAAGAGCGTGGCGGTGCAGAACCGCTTCATCGGCGAGCAGGAAGACGAGAAGAAGCGCGTCAACGCGCGCTTCGACGAGGAGCGCGTGCGGCTCAAGCAGCTGTGGTCGGGCGATACCGCGACCACCGCGCGCTGACCGGCATCCCCCCAAAAGAAAAAACGGTGAAGCGGCCCGCGCGGGACCCGCTTCACCGTCGTGCCGGGGCGAAGCCCGGGCTCAGGCCAGCTTGGCCTTCAGCAGTTCCGTGACCTGCGCGGGGTTGGCCTTGCCGCCGCTGGCCTTCATGACCTGGCCCACGAGGCCGTTGAGCGCCTTCTCCTTGCCGCCGCGGTACTCCTCGACGTTCTTGGCGTTCTTCGCGATCACCTCGTCGAGGATCGCGTCGAGCGCGCCGGCGTCGTTCATCGGCTTCAGGTCCTTGGCCTCGATGATCGCGTCGACGTCGCTGCCTTCGCCGGTCCACAGTGCCTCGAAGACCTGGCGCGCGGCATTGTTCGGCAGGGTGCCGTCGGCGATGCGCTTCACGAGCTGGCCGAGCTGCGCGGCGCTGACCGGCGCGGCCTCGATGCCGATCTCCTGGGCATTGAGGCGGCGTGCGATCTCGCCGGTGATCCAGTTGCTCGCGAGCTTCGGCGTGGCGCCGGCCTTCACCGCGTCGTCGAAATAGCGCGCGAGCGCGGGGCCCTGCGTGAGCTGCGCGGCGTCGTATTCCGAGAGGCCGTGGTCGCGCACATAGCGCTCGGCCATCACGCGCGGCAGCTCGGGCATCTCGGCCTTCACGCGCTCGATCCAGTCGGCGGCGATCACCAGCGGCGGCAGGTCGGGGTCGGGGAAGTAGCGGTAGTCGGACGAGTCTTCCTTGGCGCGCATCGCGCGCGTCTCGCCGGTGTCGGGATTGAACAGCACGGTGGCCTGCTCGATCTTGCCGCCGTCCTCGAGCGTGTCGATCTGCCAGCTGATCTCGTAGTCGATCGCCTGCTGCATGAACTTGAAGCTGTTCAGGTTCTTGATCTCGCGGCGCGTGCCGAGCTTCTCGCCGGGGCGGCGCACCGAGACGTTGGCGTCGCAGCGGAAGCTGCCTTCCTGCATGTTGCCGTCGCAGATGCCGATCCAGGTCACGATCTTGTGCAGCTCCTTCGCATAGGCCACGGCCTCGGCGGTGGAGCGCATGTCGGGCTCGGTCACGATCTCGAGCAGCGGCGTGCCGGCGCGGTTCAGGTCGATGCCGCTCTGGCCCACGAAGTCCTCGTGCAGCGACTTGCCCGCGTCCTCCTCGAGGTGGGCGCGCACCAGGCGCACGGTCTTCTGTTCCTCGCCGACGAAGAAGCTCACCGAGCCGCCCTGCACCACGGGGATCTCGAACTGGCTGATCTGGTAGCCCTTGGGCAGGTCGGGATAGAAGTAGTTCTTGCGCGCGAACACGCTGCGCGGCGCGATGTGCGAACCGAGCGCGAGGCCGAGCCGGATCGCGCGTTCGACGGCGCCCTTGTTCATCACGGGCAGCGTGCCGGGCAGCGCGAGATCGACCGCGCAGGCCTGCGTGTTGGGCTCGGCGCCGAAGGCCGTGGAGGCGCGGCTGAAGATCTTGCTCGCGGTCGAGAGCTGGGCGTGGGTCTCGAAGCCGATGATGACTTCATAGCCGCGCACCAGCGGGCCGGTCGGGCGGCCCTGTTGTTGTGCTTCGAAGGTGTTCACTGTCTCGCTCATGTCAGAAGCCCTCCGGCGTGCGCGCGTGCCAGTCGGTGGCCTGCTGGAAGCGGTGCGCCGCGTTGAGCAGCTTCGCTTCGCCGAAGTAGTTGCCGATCAGCTGCAGGCCCACGGGCATGCCGCCGTCGAAGCCCACCGGCAGGCTCATGCCGGGCAGGCCGGCCAGCGAGGCCGGCAAGGTGAAGATGTCGGCCAGGTAGTCGGCCACGGGGTCGTCGCCGTGCTCGCCGATCTTCCAGGCGGTGGTCGGCGCGGCCGGGCCGGCGATCACGTCGCACTGTGCGAAGGCCTGCTGGAAGTCGTCGGCGATCATGCGGCGCACCTTCTGCGCCTGCAGGTAGTAGGCGTCGTAGTAGCCGTGCGAGAGCACGTAGGTGCCGATCATGATGCGGCGCTTGACCTCGTCGCCGAAGCCTTCGGCGCGCGTGCGCTCGTACATCTGCGTGAGCGCGGTCTTCTTGCTGGCCGGGTCGAGGAAGTCCTTGGCGCGGTGGCCGAACTTCACGCCGTCGAAGCGGCTCAGGTTGCTCGAGGCCTCGGCCGCGGCAATGATGTAGTAGACGGGAATCGACAGCTCGGTGCGCGGCAGCGAGACCTCGACGCGCTTGGCGCCGAGCTTCTCGTACTGCAACAGCGCTGCATCGATGGCGGCGCGCACGCCGGGCGCCACGCCCTCGCCGAAGAACTCCTTCGGCACGCCGATGCGCAAGCCCTCGAGCGAGTCGTTCAGCGCGCGGCCGAAGTTCTCGGCCGGGCGGTCGAGCGAGGTCGAGTCGCGGTCGAGGTCGGGGCCGCAGAAGGCCGACAGCAGCAGCGCGCAGTCCTCGGCCGAGCGGGCCATCGGGCCGGCCTGGTCGAGGCTGGAGGCGAAGGCCACCATGCCGTAGCGCGAGGCGCGGCCGTAGGTGGGCTTGATGCCGGTCACGCCGCAGAACGAGGCCGGCTGGCGGATCGAGCCGCCGGTGTCGGTGCCGGTGGCGGCCGGCGCGAGGCGCGCGGCCACGGCGGCCGCGCTGGCGCCCGAGGAGCCGCCCGGGATGCGCTCGAGGTTCCAGGGGTTGCGCACCGGCACGGCCCGGTCGTGGCCGACGGCGGGCACGGCCACGTTCTCGTTGGCCGAGCCCATCGCGAACTCGTCGCAGCTGAGCTTGCCCAGCGTGACGGTGCCGGCCTCGGCGAGGCGGCGCACCACGGTGGCGTCGAAGGGCGAGCGGTAGCCCGCGAGCATCTTCGAGCCCGCGGTGGTGGCGAAGTCGGTGGTGACGAAGATGTCCTTGTGCGCGATCGGCACGCCGGCCAGCGCCGGAGCGTTGCCGGCCGCGAGCGACGCGTCGGCCGCGCGGGCCTGGGCCAGCGTGGCGTCCTCGTTCACTTCGACGAAGCTGCCGAGCGCCTGGTGGGCCTTCATGCGGCCCAGGAAGTGCTGCGCGGCCTCGACGGCCGAGACTTCGCGCCCGGCCAGCGCCTTCGCCAGCGCGGCCACCCCGAGTTGGTGCAGGTCCTTGGCGCCGCTCATTCGATCACCTTGGGCACGAGGAACAGGCCGGCTTCGACGGCGGGGGCGCTGCGCTGGTTGGCTTCGCGGTTGTCCGGCTCGCTCACGACGTCCTCGCGCAGGCGCAGGACGATGTCCTCGATGGCGGCCACGGGATGGGCCAGGGGCTCGACGCCGGTGGTGTCGACCGAGCGCATGCGCTCGACCACGTCGAAAAAGCCGTTGAGCTGGCTGAGCATGCGCTCGCTTTCGTCGGGGGCGAGCTGCAGCCGCGCCAGGGAGGCGATGCGGGCGATATCGGAAGCGGAAAGGGACATGGTGGAACCGGCCGAAAAACCGGAGGTAAATAGCGCGCCGCAAGGGCCGCCAACACGGGATTCAGAGGGGATTCGGGTATTATCCCGCCTTTGCCGCAACCCCCGCGAACGCGCCGGCTTTTGCTGCAAAAACGATCAAATTCACCCTTCCAGCACCCCCAAAACACCCATAGAGTGAGCGACGTTCTGCCGATGCGCAGCCCGTGCTCCAGAGGATTCCGCACATGTTTGGAGCTTTCCGTCGGTATTTCTCCACCGACCTCGCGATCGACCTCGGCACCGCCAACACGCTCATCTTCGCCCGCAACAAGGGCATCGTGCTGGACGAACCCTCGGTCGTCGCCATCCGCCACGAAGGCGGCCCGCATGGCAAGAAGGTGATCCAGGCCGTCGGCCGCGAGGCCAAGGCCATGCTCGGCAAGGTGCCGGGCAACATCGAAGCCATCCGCCCGATGAAGGACGGCGTGATCGCCGACTTCGTGATCACCGAGCAGATGATCAAGCAGTTCATCAAGATGGTGCACCCGCGCACGCTGCTCACGCCGAGCCCGCGCATCATCATCTGCGTGCCCTGCGGTTCCACCCAGGTCGAGCGCCGCGCCATCAAGGATGCGGCCGAGGCCGCGGGCGCGACCTCGGTCTACCTGATCGAGGAACCCATGGCCGCGGCCATCGGCGCCGGCCTGCCCGTCAGCGAAGCCTCGGGCTCGATGGTGGTCGACATCGGCGGCGGCACCACCGAGGTGGGCGTCATCAGCCTCGGCGGCATGGTCTACAAGGGCTCGGTGCGCGTCGGCGGCGACCGCTTCGACGAGGCCATCATCAACTACATCCGCCGCAACTACGGCATGCTGATCGGCGAGCCCACGGCCGAGGTCATCAAGAAGAGCATCGGCTCGGCCTTCCCGGGCTCCGAGGTCAAGGAAATGGAAGTCAAGGGCCGCAACCTCTCCGAGGGCGTGCCGCGCAGCTTCACGATCAGCAGCAACGAAGTGCTGGAAGCCCTGACCGACCCGCTCAACAACATCGTCTCGGCCGTCAAGAACGCACTCGAGCAGACCCCGCCCGAACTCGGCGCCGACATCGCCGAGCGCGGCATGATGCTCACCGGCGGCGGCGCGCTGCTGCGCGACCTCGACCGCCTGCTGGCCGAGGAAACCGGCCTGCCGGTGCTGGTCGCCGAGGACCCGCTGACCTGCGTGGTGCGCGGCTGCGGCATCGCCCTCGAGCGCATGGACCGGCTGGGAAGCATCTTCACGAGCGAGTGAATGCAGCGCCGCCTCCATCGGCCGGCCCCCGCTTGCGCGGGCCGGCCTTTTGTCATCTGATGCCGCAGCACCCGACCTGATCCCATGCCCCTGGGCACGCTCGACCGCACCGCGCCACCCCTGTTCAACCAGGGGCCATCGGCGCTGAGCAAGCTGATCTTCTTCAGCACGCTCGCGCTTTTCCTGATGGTGGCGGACGCCCGCTTCCACATCGTGCAGCCGGTGCGCCAGGCCATCGCGGCCGTGCTCTACCCGGTGCAATGGGTGGCGCTCAAGCCCGTGCAGTTCGTGGTGGGCGCCGGCGGCTACCTCGAGGACCTGCAGACCGCGCAGAAGAACGAGGCCGACGCGCGCAAGGCGCTGATGCTGCAGGCCGAGCGCGCGAGCCAGGCCGACACGCTGGCGCAGGACAACGCGCGGCTGCGCGCGCTGCTCGAGCTGCGCCAGCTGCAGCAGACGCCGGGCCGCGCGGCCGAGGTGCTGTACGACGCGGCCGACCCCTACACGCGCAAGATCGTCATCGACCAGGGCCTGGCCCAGGGCGTGGCGCCGGGCTCGCCGGTGATCGACGCGCAGGGCGTGCTCGGCCAGGTGACGGCGGTGCAGCCTTTCACGAGCGAGGTCACGCTGGTGATCGACCGCGACCTCTCCATTCCCGTGCAGAACACCCGCACCGGCGTGCGCAGCGTGGCCTTCGGCGATGCCTCGGCGCATGGCGGCGGGCTCGAGCTGCGCTTCATGGCCGCCAACGCCGACCTGCAGGAGGGCGACCTGCTGTCCACCAGCGGCGTCGACGGCATCTATCCCGCCGGATTGCCGGTGGCGAAGATCGAGCGCATCGAGCGCCGCGCCGACTCGGCCTTCGCGCGCATCTACTGCGTGCCGCTCGCGCACGTGATGGCCGCGCGCTACGTGCTGGTGCTGCAGCCCACGGGCGCGCCCTCGGCACCGCCGCCGCCGGCCGCGGCCGCGCCGGCGCCGCGCCCGAAGAAGGCCGAGGGCAAGGCCGGCGCGGCCGTCAAGGGCGCGGAGAAGGCGTCCGAGAAGAACGGCGCCGCCGCACCGAAGAAACCCGCGGAGGCCGCGCGATGATCAAGCGACCCGGCCAGCAGCAGCTTCTGCTGCCCGTCAGCCCCGTGTTCATGTGGGGCAGCCTCGTGGTGGCCCTGCTGATCAACATGGTCCCGATCGGCCGCGCCGCCTGGATGCCCGACCTGCTCGCGCTGGCGATCGTGTTCTGGGGCGTGCACCAGCCGATGCGCGTGGGCATCGGCGCCGCCTTCGTCTTCGGCCTGCTGATGGACGTGCACCAGGCCTCGATGCTCGGCCAGCATGCGCTGTCCTACACCACGCTGGGCTTCTTCGCGATCACCATCCACCGGCGCCTGCTCTGGTACCCGGTGCTGTCGCAGGCGCTGCAGGTGCTGCCGCTGTTCGCGCTGTCGCAACTGATCGAGATCGTCACGCGCATCATCGGCGGCGGGGTGTTCCCGGGCTGGTCGGTGCTGATCTCGCCGGCGGTCGAGGCCGCGCTGTGGCCGCTGGCCACCTTCGTGTTGCTGGCGCCGCAGCGCCGCACGCCCGAGCCCGACGAAAACCGCCCCTTGTGACCATGTCCGTCGCCGGGCCTTCCCTGCCGCCGTCCGTGCGGGCCTTCGTGGATGCCGCCGTCGTGGTCGGCGACCTCGGGTTGCCGCAGTGGTATCCCGAGCCCGGCGGCATCGACGCTTTCCAGGTCGGCTACCGCTCGAACGGCAACACCGGCGAGGACCTGAGCAGCGAGGCGCCGGGCCAGTGGCATCCCGCCTGGCTCGCGGTGGCGGCCAACTACTTTCGCGACCCCTACTTCATCGACCTGCGCGAGGCCGACGCGGGCTATCCGGTCTGGTGGGCGCCGGCCTCGGCCGGCCGCTGGACGCCGTCGCCGGTGGCCGCGTCGATCGAGGGCTTCGGCGCGCTGCTGCGCTCGCTGGCGGCGCTGGGCGACGATCCGGGCGCGATGCTCGCGCGCATCGAGCGCGAGCCCGGCACCGGGGGCGCGCCCTGGCGCGAGATCCGCGCCAACCTCGCCGAGGCCATGGACGCGCCCGAAGAGGGCGAGCCGTCCGCGCCGGTCGACCCCGCGCACTGGACGCGCGGCGCGCTGGTGCTGCGCGACGCGGGCGCGCGCCGCGTCGAGGTCGCGCAATGCGTGGTGCGGCTGCTCGGTGTCGCGCCGGCGCGCGCGCTCGCGCTGCTCAAGGCGCCGCCGCTGGAACTGAGGAGCGGTTTCCAAACTCATCTGGAAGCCGACCTGCGCAGCCTGCGCGCGCTCGGCGCCACGGTGGACTTCGTGCCGGTTGCCTCGGCACCGCATGAAGCCTAAGCTCATCCATTGACCGTTCGCCGCCCATGACCGAAATCCGCAACGTCGCCGCCGACCTCGCGCGCTTCAAGCGCCGCGTGATCGTGATCGGCCTCACGGTGCTGTTCGCCTTCGGGCTGCTGTCGTCGCGGCTGATCTACCTGCAGGTCACGCGCCACGAGGACTTGGCCGAGCAGGCCGAGAGCAACCGCACGGCCGTGGTGCCGGTGGTGCCCAACCGCGGGCTGATCCTCGACCGCAACGGCATCGTGCTGGCCTCCAACTACTCGGCCTACACGCTCGAGATCACGCCCTCGAAGGTGGGCGACGTCGAGCAGACCATCGACGACCTGACGCAGGTGGTCGAGGTCTCGCCGCGCGACCGGCGCCGCTTCAAGCGCCTGCGCGAGGACTCGCGCAGCTTCGACTCGATCCCGATCCGCACCCGCCTGAGCGACGAGGAGGTCGCGCGCTTCGCGGCCCAGCGCTACCGCTTTCCGGGGGTGGAGATCAAGGCGCGGCTGTTCCGCAACTATCCGCAGGGCGAGCTCGGCTCGCACGTGCTCGGCTACATCGGCCGCATCAACCAGCGCGAGAAGATCGCGATGGAGGACTGGGACGAGGAAGAGCAGGCCAACTACAAGGGCACGGACTACATCGGCAAGCTCGGCATCGAGCAGAGCTACGAGAAGACGCTGCACGGCCAGACCGGCGTCGAGCAGATGGAGACCTCGGCCGGCGGCCGCGCGGTGCGCCGGCTCGCGAGCCACCCGGCCACGCCGGGCAACACCGTCATGCTGTCGATCGACATCAAGCTGCAGAAGCTGGTCGAGGAGATGTACGGCGACCGGCGCGGCGCGCTGGTGGCGATCGATCCCAAGACCGGCGAGGTGCTGGCCTTCGTGAGCAAGCCCACCTTCGACCCCAACCTGTTCGTCGAGGGCATCGACACAGAGAGCTGGCAGGCGCTGACCGAGTCGATCGACAAGCCGCTGCTCAACCGCGCGCTGCGCGGCACCTACCCGCCCGGCTCCACCTACAAGCCCTTCATGGCGCTGGCCGCGCTGCAGACCGGCAAGCGCGGCGCCAGCGTGGTGGTCAACGACCCCGGCTACTTCAACTTCGGCGGCCACCGCTTCGGCAGCCCCGAGGGCAACCTCGGCGGCGTCGACATGCGCCGCTCGATCCAGCTGTCGAGCAACATCTACTACTACTCGCTGGCCAACGAGATGGGCGTGGACCTGATCCACGACTTCATGAAGCCGCTGGGCTTCGGCCAGATCACCGGCATCGACCTCGGCGGCGAGGTGCGCGGCGTGCTGCCGAGCACCGAGTGGAAGCGCAACACCTACAAGCGGCCCGAGCAGAAGAAGTGGTACGCGGGCGAGACCATCTCGCTGGGCATCGGCCAGGGCTACAACAACTTCACCATGCTGCAGCTCGCGCAGGCCACGGCGATCGTGGCCAACGGCGGCATCAAGCACAAGCCGCACCTCGCGCTCGCCACGCGCGACACCGTCAGCGGCCAGGTGGTGCCGCTGCCGCAGCCGCCGGGCATGAACCTGGGCCTCACGGCGGCCAACATCGCCGTCATCCGCGAGGGCCTGACCAGCGTGGTCACCAGCGGCACCGCGCGCAGCGTGTTCGCGGGCGCGGCCTACCAGGCCGCCGGCAAGACCGGCACGGCGCAGGCCGTGACGCAGGCGCAGAACACCAAGTACAACGCGCGTGCGCTCGAGGAGCACCAGCGCGACCACGCGCTGTTCATGGCCTTCGCGCCGGTCAACGATCCCAAGATCGCGCTCGCCGTGATCGTCGAGAACGCCGGCTGGGGCGCCGGCGCGGCCGCGCCGATCGCGCGCCGCGTGTTCGACTACTGGCTCGCCGACCAGTACCCGAGCGAGGCCGACATGGCGGCCGTGCGCATCGGCAAGGCCGGCGCGCCGATGGGCAAGCCGCGCGTGGCCAGCGAGGTCGCCTGGCCCGCCGCGGCGCCGACGAACGCGCCCGCGCCCTGAGCGCACGCCTCTTCTTTCCGGTCCTTGCAGCCCGCTCGGGGAATTCCCCGATGCCCCCGCCGCGCTTGCGATGGGATAGTTAGTTCGCCAGCCAAACTAAGTAGCGCCAAGGTTCTCAATCGGGTCCGTGGCGAACAACAGGCGTGGCATGGGGCGGGTCCCGGCCTTCGCGCGCCGATCCCGAAGCACAGGCCGCCTGCACCGGGCGACTCAACACTGGAGAGACATCGATGCAACTGAAACACACCCTGGCCGCGATGGCCTTCGGTCTGACGGCCGTGGGCGCCATGGCCCAGACCGTGGTCGGCGTGAGCTGGTCCAACTTCCAGGAGGAACGCTGGAAGACCGACGAGGCCGCGATCAAGGCCCAGCTCGAGAAGCAGGGCGCCAAGTACATCAGTGCCGATGCGGGCGGCTCGCCCGAGAAGCAGCTCGGCGACATCGAGGGCCTGATGGCCAAGGGCGCGAAGGCGCTGATCGTGCTGGCGATGGACAAGGACGCGATCCTGCCCGCAGTGACCAAGGCCACGCGCCAGAAGGTGCCCGTGGTGGCCTACGACCGCCTGATCGAGGCGCCCGGCGTGTTCTACATCACCTTCGACAACGTCGAGGTCGGCCGCATGGAGGCGCGCGAGGTGCTCAAGGTCAAGCCCAAGGGCAACTACGTGATCATCAAGGGCTCGCCGGCCGACCCGAACGCCGACTTCCTGCGCGCGGGCCAACAGGAGGTGCTGGCCGACGCCATCAAGAAGGGCGACATCAAGATCGTCGGCGACGAGTACACCGAGGGCTGGAAGCCCGAGGTGGCGCAGAAGAACATGGAGCAGATCCTCACCAAGAACGGCAACAAGGTCGATGCCGTGGTGGCCGCCAACGACGGCACGGCCGGCGGCGCGGTGGCCGCGCTCACGGCCAAGGGCCTGCGCGGCGTGCCGGTGTCGGGCCAGGACGCCGACTTCGCGGCGCTCAACCGCATCGCGCTGGGCACGCAGACCGCCACCATCTTCAAGGACTCGCGCGAGCTCGGCCGCGAGGCCGCGAGCGCCGCGCTGGCGCTGGCGCAGGGCAAGCCGGTGGAGAAGGCCGGCACCTGGAACTCGGGCCCGAAGAAGGTCTCGCTGTCCTCGCGCCTGCTGACGCCGGTGCCGGTCACGCGCGACAACCTCGACGTGGTCGTCAAGGCCGGCTGGATCAAGAAGGACGAGCTCTGCAAGGGCGTCTCGGGCGCGAACGCGCCGGCGGCCTGCAAGTAAACGGCAGACCGGGGCGCAGCGCGCTGCGCTGCGCCTCCTCCTTCCACGGGCCGGCCCCGCGCGCGGCCGCCCATCCCCTTCTTTCCGAGGGAGTCCTCCCATGAGCAATCCAACCCCCGGCTGGTGGCGGCGCAGCGGCGTCGACCTGCGGCTCGTGCTGATGTGCGTGCTGCTGGTGGCGCTGGCGATCGGCTTCAACCTGATGTCCGGCGGCGTGTTCCTCACGCCCGAGAACCTCTACAACGTGGCCCAGCAGACGGCCGTGGTCGGCATCGTCTCGACCGTGATGGTGCTGATCATCGTGGCGCGCCACATCGACCTGTCGGTCGGTTCGGTGATGGGCTTCGTGGGCGTGCTGATCGCCTACCTGCAGTACACCTCGGGCTGGTCCTGGCCCACGGCCTGCCTCGCGGGGCTCGCGGTGGCGCTGCTGGTGGCCATCTACCAGGGCTGGCTCACGGCGGTGCTCGGCGTGCCCTCGTTCGTGGTCACGCTCGGCGGCCTGATGTCGTTCCGCGGCGCGGCCTTCCTGGTGGCCGACGGCAAGACCCAGCCGGTCAACGACGAGTTCTTCCAGCGCCTGGGCGGCGGCTACGACGGCGGCATCGGCGTCACGGCCAGCTGGGCGATCGCGGGGCTGGTGGCGGTGGTGCTGTTCGCGCGCATGGTGCAGAAGCGGCGCGCGCGCACGCGCCACGAGATGCCCAACGAGCCGCTGTGGATCGAGCTGCTGCTGACCGCGGTGCCGGCCGCCGTGGTGCTGCTGTTCGCGGCCGTGATGAACCACTACAAGATCGACTCGAAGGACGCGCCGCAGGGCATCCCGATCCCGGTGCTGATCTGGGCCGTGGTGGCGATCGTGCTGTCGTTCATCGTGCACCGCACGCGCTTCGGCCGCTACGTCTTCGCGATGGGCGGCAACCCCGATGCGGCGGCGCTGGTGGGCATTCCGGTCAAGCGCGTCACGCTGATGCTGTTCGCGCTGCTCGCGGTGCTGGTGACCATCGCGGCCATCGTCTCGATCGCGCGGCTGAACGCCGGCACCAACTCGCTGGGCACCGGCATGGAGCTCTACGTGATCGCCGCGGCCGTCATCGGCGGAACCGCGCTGGCCGGCGGCAGCGGCTCGATCTTCGGCTCGGTGCTGGGCGCGCTGATCATGCAGTCGCTCGACAGCGGCATGCTGCTGCTCGACGTGCCCATCGGCAAGCGCATGGTGATCATCGGCCAGGTGCTGATCGTGGCCGTGGTGTTCGACGTGCTCTATCGCCGCAAATTCGGGGAGAACTGAAGATGGCCGACATCGACAAGACCCGGCCGCTGGTCGAGCTGCAGGAGATCCGCAAGGCCTTCGGCGGCGTGAAGGCGGTCGACGGCGTGAGCGTCAACCTTTATCCCGGCGAAGTGGTGGCGCTGCTGGGCCACAACGGCGCCGGCAAGTCCACGCTGATGAAGATGCTCGCGGGCGCCTACCCGATCGATTCGGGCGAGGTGCGCATCGCGGGCGACAGAGTCAACATCCGCACCCCGGCCGAGGCGCAGGCGCAGGGCATCGAGACCATCTACCAGACGCTGGCGCTGGCCGACAACCTCGACTCGGTGGCCAACCTGTTCCTGGGCCGAGAGAAGATGACGGCCTGGAACACGCTCGACGACCACTTCATGGAAGTGCAGGCGCGCAAGGTGTTCCAGCGCCTGAACAAGAACTTCACCAACATCCGCATCCCGGTGCGCCGCCTCTCGGGCGGCCAGCGCCAGGTGGTGGCGATCTCGCGCGCGCTGTACTTCAACGCGCGCATCCTGATCATGGACGAGCCCTGCGCCGCGCTCGGCCCCGAGGAGACCGCGATGGTCGGCCGGCTCGTGAAGCAGCTCAAGGACGACGGCGTGGGCATCTTCCTGATCACCCACGACATGCCCGACGTGTTCTCGCTGAGCGACCGGCTCGCGGTGATGAAGAACGGCAAGCTGGTCGGTACCTACCGCACCGCCGACGTCACCGAGGACGAGGTGCTCGGCATGATCATCGCGGGCAAGCGGCCCGAGGGCCGCGAGCAGGCGCCGCACGCGGCGACGGCGGTGGCCGCGGCCTGAGGCTTCTCCATCCGGCCCCGCGCATGAAGACCATCGGCGACCAGCAGCTGCTCAAGCGCATGAACCGCAGCGTGCTGCTGCGGCTCCTGCGCGCGCGGCCGGGCCTGTCGCGCGCGCGGCTCGCCAGCGAGAGCGGCCTCACCAAGTCGACCGTGAGCCTGCTGGTGCGCGAGCTGCTCGACGAGGGCTGGCTCAGCGAATCGGGCGCCGCGGTGGCCGACGGGCTCGGGCGGCCCTCGACCCCGCTGCGGATCAATGTCGGCGTGCGCGCGCTCATGGGCATCGAGATCGCGGTCGACACGGCCCGGCTGGCCTGCGTCTCGCTGCAGGGCGAGGTGCTGCATTCCGACGAGCAGGCGCTGGCCGACAGCGCGCCGGCCGGCACCTGCGCGCAGGTCGCGCGCATGGCCGCGGCCGCGCACCGCCGGCTGGCCGAGCGCGGGCTGCGGCTGTCGAGCATCGGCGTGTGCGTGCCGGGCGCGGTCGACGACTGCACCGGCGAGGTCCGCTTCGCGCCCAACCTCGGCTGGCGCAACGTGCGCCTGCTGCCGATGCTCGAGGACGCGCTGGCCGCGGCCGGCCTCACGGGCGTGACGGTGCAGCTGCAGAACGATGCCGATGCCGCCGCGCTCGGCGAGTACGAGTTCGCCGCGGGCGAGGGCGAGGACCCGCTGATCTTCGTCAACTGCGACGTGGGCGTGGGCGCGGGCGTGGTGCTCAACGACCGCCTGTTCACCGGCGCCCAGGGCATGGCCGGCGAGATCGGCCACACCATCCTCGAGCTCGACGGCCCGCCATGCTCGTGCGGCCGGCGCGGCTGCGCCGAGGCCTTCTTCGGCGCCCGCGTGCTGGCGCGCGATGGCGTGGACATGCAGCGCGCCGCCGCGCTGTTCGGCGTGCTGCTGCAGAACCTCTGGGTCACCTTCAATCCGCGCGCCATCGTGCTCGGCGGCAAGTCCTGCGCCGAGCACCGCGGCTTCGCGCAGGCCGCCTTCGCGAGCGTCAAGCACCATGCCGACGGCGCCGGCATGCCCGCGCCCGAGCTGCGCACCGCGCGCTACGACGCGCTCGCGCCCGCGGTGGGCGCGGCCGCGCTCGCGCTGCACGAGTACCTGCGGCCGCTGCAGCCCGATGCGCGGGCGCGGCGGGCGCGGGCGGCGCTGGGCGTGCGGGCCTGAGCTGCCGGGACTCGCGAGTACCTTCGTCCACGCCGCGCCCGCGCGCTGCATACCTTGGTGCCCGTGCGCGCCATCTGCCGCGCCGCGCCGGGAGGCACATGCGCGAACCGCCTACGCCGGCATGGCGCGCGCGGGACTACGGTGAGGACTTGCCCGCCGTTCCGGAGTCCCCGCCATGCCCTCGTCCACCCGTCCCCGCGCCAGCGCGCTGCTCCTCGTCCTCGCGCTGCTGATCGGACTGGCCGGCCTGGGGCTCGTCGTGGCGGGCGGCTGGCTGATCGCGCTCGGCGGCTCCTGGTACTACCTGCTCGCGGGCCTGGGCCTCGTCGCCACCGCGGCGCTGCTGCCGCGCGGCGGCGGGCGCGGCCTGATGGTCTATGCGCTGGTGGTCGCGGCCACGCTGGCCTGGGCGCTGTGGGAGGTGGGGCTCGCATGGTGGCCGATGGCCGCGCGCGGCGACCTGTTCTTCCTGCTCGGCCTGCTGCTGCTCACGCCCTGGGTCGCGCGTGCGCTCGCGCGGCGCGACGGTGCCGGCATCGTGGCCTCGCGCCGGGCGCTGAGCCTGGTGCTCGCGGCCTTCGCGGTGGCGGCCGTGCTGTCGTGGGTGCGCGGCGACGAGCGTCTCGATGGCATCGCGCCGCAGGCCGATCCGCCCTTCACCAGCGAGGCGCTGCCCCCCGCGGGCGCCGACTGGACCGCCTACGGCGGCACCGCCATGGGCCAGCGCTATTCGACGCTGGGCCAGATCACGCCAGTGAACGTGTCGCAGCTCGAGGAGGCATGGCACTACCGCACCGGCGACGTGCGCGGCCAGCCCGGCGATCCCGAGGAGACCACCTTCGAGGTCACGCCGCTGAAGGTCGGCGAGCGGCTGTTCCTCTGCACGCCGCACCAGTCGGTGGTGGCGCTGAATGCCACCACGGGACAGGAGCTGTGGCGCCACACGCCGAAGATCGCGCCCTCGCTCGCGCTGCAGCATCTGACCTGCCGCGGCCTCTCGTACCAGCCGCCGCCGGCCGCGGCGCCGTCGCCCAACCTCTCGGCCGATGGCGCCTGCGCCGCCAAGCTGTTCATGCCCACGGCTGACGGCCGCGTGCTCGCGCTCGATCCCGAGAGCGGCAAGCCCTGCCTGCGCTTCGGCGGCGGCAGCGGCCAGATCGACCTGTGGAAGAACATGCCCAACGTGAAGCCGGGCTCGTACTACGCAACCTCGCCGGTGGTGGTCACGCGCTCGCTGATCGTGGTGGGCGGCACCGTGCTCGACAACGTCTCGACGCAGGAGACCTCGGGCGTGATCCGCGCCTTCGACATCGAGACCGGCGCGCTGGTGTGGAACTGGGATTCGGGCCGGCCCGAGGACACCGCGCCGATCGGCCCGGGCCGGACCTATTCCGTCAACTCGCCCAACAGCTGGTCGATCTCGAGCGTGGACGAGAAGCTCGGCATGGTCTACGTGCCCATGGGCAACCAGCCGCCCGACCAGTGGGGCGGCAAGCGCACCGAGGGCGCCGAGCGCTATGCGTCGTCGGTGGTCGCGCTCGACCTCGCGACCGGCCGCGTGCGCTGGCATTTCCAGACCGTGCACCACGACCTCTGGGACTACGACGTGCCCGCGCAGCCCAGCCTGGTCGACCTGCGCGTGGGCAGCGTGCGCGTGCCGGCGCTGGTGCAGCCGACCAAGCAGGGCGAGCTGTTCGTGCTCGACCGCCGCACCGGCCAGCCGGTGGTGCCGGTGCGCGAGCAGGCCGCGCCGCAGGGCGCCGCGCAGGGCGACCGCACGGCGGCGACGCAGCCGGTGTCGGGCCTGTCCTTCGACCCGCCCGCGCTGCGGCCGGCCGACATGTGGGGCGCCACCGTGTTCGACCAGCTGGCCTGCCGCATCGCCTTCCACCGGCTGCGCTACGAGGGCCGCTTCACGCCGCCGTCGACGCAGGGCTCGCTGATCTACCCGGGCAACTTCGGCGTCTTCAACTGGGGCGGCGTCGCGGTCGATCCGCAGCGCCAGATCGCGTTCGCCACGCCGGCCTCGCTGGCCTTCGTCTCCACGCTGATCCCACGCGCCGACGACAGCACGCTCTACGTGCAGGGCGGCAAGCCGCCCGATGGCAGCCTGCCCGCGCTCAACGAGAACTTCGGCGCGCCCTTCGCGGTGAAGCTCCATCCCTTCACCTCGGCGCTCGGCCTGCCGTGCCAGGCGCCGCCCTGGGGCCACGTGGCGGCCGCCGACCTGCGCAGCGGCCAGATCCTCTGGAAGCACAAGAACGGCACCGTGCGCGACAGCTCGCCGCTGCCGCTGCCCTTCGCGATGGGCGTGCCCAGCCTCGGCGGCCCGATCCTCACGGGCGGCGGCGTGGCCTTCCTCTCGGGCACGCTCGACTACTACCTGCGCGCCTACGACGTGAACAGCGGCCGCGAGATCTGGCGCAGCCGCCTGCCCGCGGGCGGCCAGGCCACGCCCATGACCTACCAGGGCGCGGACGGCCGCCAGTACGTGGTGGTGGCCGCGGGCGGCCATGGCTCGCTGGGCACGCGCACCGGCGACCACGTGATCGCTTACGCGCTGCCCAAGCGCTAGGAACTCAATCGAGCTGCAGGCCCGCGTCCTGCGCCGCCTTCGGCAGGATCGCGAGCTCGCGCTTGAGCACCTCGGCGAAGGCCTCGGGCGTGTTGCCGGTCGCGGGCGCCACGCCGCCGAGGTCGTTGAGCCGCTTGCGGAAGGCCGGCTCGGCCGTGATCTTGGCGATCTTCTCGCCGAGCAGCTTGACCACCGCGGGCGGCGTCTTCGCGGGCGCCACCACGCCGAACCAGACGTCGAAGTCCACGCCGCCGGGCACGCCCTGCTCGGTCAGGGTCGGCACCTCGGGCCACAGCTCGGAGCGGCCGTTGCGCAGCTGGCCGATGGCCTTGAGCTTGCCCGACTGGATGAAGCTGCGCACGTCGCCCGTGCCCAGCAGGCCCCAGCTCACTTCGTTGGCCATCAGCGCCTGCACCAGCGGCGCGCCGCCCTTGTAGGGCACGTGCGTGAAGTTGCCGTCGGCGTTGGCGTTGAAGGCTTCCGAGGCCAGGTGCGAGAGCCCGCCCGCGCCGGCCGAGCCGTAGGGCATGCCGCCCTTGCCGGCCTTCTTGCCCGCGGCCAGCAGCTCCTGCACGTTCTTGTACGGCGACTTCTCGGGCACCACCAGCAAGAGCGGCGCCAGCGACACGCGCGCGACCGGCACGAAGTCCGAGGCCTGGAAGCCCGCCTTCTTGTAGATGACCGGGTTGATCGACAGCATGCCCGTGAGCGTCACCGCCAGCGTGTGGCCGTCGGCGGGGCTCTGCATCACGTTGACCATGGCGATGTTGCCGCCCGCGCCGGGCCGGTTGTCGACCAGCACGGTCTGGCCCAGCTCCTCCTGCAGGCGCGGGCCCAGCATGCGCGCGGCCACGTCGGTGGCGCCGCCCGGCGGGTAGGGAACGACCAGGCGGATCGGCTTGGTCGGATAGGCCGCGTCCTGCGCCAGGGCGGCGCCGCCGAAGGCCAGCGCCAGGGATCCCGCCGTGAGGACACGGCCGATGAGGGTGAGGGTACGCACGTGTGCTCCTGATTCTTCTGATGGGAAAACGGACGGGGCCGGCTCAGCGGACCTCGTAGTGCGCCTGCCGTTCCTCGAGCGCATGCCAGCCGATGATGTGCTTGAAGTCGGCCATCGAGGTCTGGGCGAAGGGCAGGTCGGCGAAATCGCCCGAGCGGCGGCGCGCCAGTTCGCGCAGGTTGGCCTGCACCGTGTGCACGGTGGTCAAGAGGCCCGCGATCGGATAGCTCGCGAAGGCCGCCACGCTCTCGATCTGTTCGCGCGTCAGCGCCGTCATCCAGGTGCCGGCCATCAGCATCAGCGACAGCCGGCGGCCGCAGGCCTCGCGCAGCTGCACCAGCTGCTCGTGGCGCTCGAAGGTGCGCGAGATCGGCTGGATCAGGTCGGCGCCGGCCTCGGCATAGCGCGCGGCGCGCTCGAGCGCCTCGCCGGGGTCCTGGGCATCGGTGCGCGCGACGATCAGCAGGTCGGGGTCCTGGCGCGCATCGAGCGCGGCCTTGATGCGCGCCACCGCGTCGTCGATGGACACCAGCGTGGAGGGCGCCGCCGCGGCCGGGCAGCGCTTGGGGCTCAACTGGTCCTCGAGCTGCAGCGCCGCGGCGCCGGCCTTCTCGAACTCGCGCACCGCCCGGCCCACGTTGAGCACGCTGCCGTAGCCCGTGTCCGCGTCGACGAAGATCGGCTTGCGCACCACGTTCGCCATGCGGTTCACGGTGGCGACGTTCTCGCTCAGCGTGTAGAGCTCCATGTCGGGCTGGCCCAGCAGCGCGGCGGAAACGCCGAAGCCGGTGCTGAAGATGCCGTCGAACTCGGACTGGTCGACCAGCAGGGCCGACAGCGCGTCCTGCGCGCCGCCGAACCAGAGCGTCGGGCCGTGGGTGATGCGCTGGCGCAGCGCCTGGCGGGATGAGGTCATCGTGTGTCTCCAGAAAAAGGGCGTGGCGACCCGACATGGGCGCTGCGCCATGAACTCACTGCAAAGGAAGAGAAAAGGAGGCTCAGCTCGCGGGGGCCACGCGTCGCTTCAGATAAGGGATGAGTCCGCCCGCGTCGAGCATGCCGCGCTCGGAGGCCGAGAAGGGCTGCAGCATCAGCGTCTGGCCCGAGCGCAGGTTTCTCACTTCGTTCGTGTCCCAGTCGACCGTGAGCTCGTCGCCGCGCGCCGTGGCCGCGCGGATACCCGGGCAGCTCACGAGCGGAAAGCCCATGCTGGTCTCGCCGCGGAAGAAGCCCGGCGAGAAGGATTCGGCGATCACAGCGGCGATGCCCAGGTGCCGCATGGCGCGCATGGCCGGGTAGTGCGGATGGCCGTAGCCGAAGTTGTGGCCGCCGACCAGCAGGTCGCCCTTGTGCACGCCGGCCGCGAAGCCGGGCATGTAGTCGGCCATGGCCAGCGCGGCCAGTTCCTTCACGTCGGTGATCTTGATGTTGCGCACGCCGACGATCAGGTCGATGTCGTAGTCGTCTTCCTCGAAGACCCAGGTTACGCGGCCGCGCAGGTTCACGAGGCTCATGCCGCGACTCCTTCGCGCGCCGCCGCCAGGTAGGGCCGCGGGTCGGCGATGCGGCCCTCGAGCGCGGAGGCCGCGACCACGGCCGCGTTGCAGATGTAGATCTCCGAATCCACGCTGCCCATGCGCCCGGGCGTGTTGAGCGTGCCGGTGGACACGGCGCGCTGGCCGTCGCTCATGGTGGCGATGCGGCCGAAGCAGTAGTCGCAGCTCGGCGAGCTGATGAAGGCGCCGGCCTCGACCAGCACCTCGATCAGCCCCTCGCGCGCGGCCGCCGCCATGATCGCCTTGGAGGTCGGCACCACGTGCAGCTGGAAGCCCGGCTGGATGCGGCGCCCGCGCAGCACCTCGGCCGCGATGCGCAGGTCTTCGAGCCGGCCGCTGGCGCACGAGCCCAGGTAGCCGGTGTGCACCTCGATGCCGGTGTAGTCCTGGAGGTCGCGCGTGTTGGCGGGGCTCGGCGGGATCACGACGATGGGCTCGAGCGCCGAGACGTCGATCGTCACCACGCGCTCGTAGGCCGCATCGGCATCGGGGTAGACCGGGTCGAGCGCGATCTTCGAGCGGCCCTGCACGTAGGCCAGGGTCTTCGCATCGGGCGCGATCAGCATCGTGGTCGCGCCCAGGAACATGGCCTGGCCGCAGAGGGTCTGGCGGCCCTCGATGCTCATGGCGTCGATGACGGGGCCGCAGAGCTCCACCACCTTGAAGCGGCAGGAGGCCGGGCCCATCACGCGCACCATGTGATGGAACACGTCGCGCGCCATCACGCCGGGTTGCAGCGTGCCCGTGAGTTCGACCTTGACCGTCGCGGGCACGGTCAGGGTCAGCGTCTCGGTCACGAAGGACTCGAGCACGCCCTTGCGCGCGCCGAAGGCGAAGGTGCCGAAGGCGCCGAGCTGGCTCACGTGGCCGTCGAAGTGCACGGCGAAGGCGCCCGGCGTGGCATAGCCGAGCTCGGCCGCGACCTGGTGGCCGATGCCCTCGCGCTCGTGCACCGGCACGCCCTGTTCCTTGCCCCAGGCGCGGGTGATCTTGTGCAGCTCCTCTTCCTTCGGCGCGGTGGCCGGCACCATGTGGTCGATGAACAGCACGAAGCGCTCGGGGCTCGCGACCTTCTCGATGCCGAAGTCCTCGCGCGTCTCCTTGAAGAACACGTCGGTGTAGCCCGGGAAGTCGTAGGCGATCACGAAATCGGGCCGCGCCGTGATCTCCTCGCCCGGCGCCACGCGCGGCCGGCCGGCGGCGCGGGCCAGGATCTTCTCGGTCATCGTCTGGGGCATCTTGTTCGGCTTTCGACTTCCACGATGTGGCAGTCCTTGGGTTTCGATCCACCGATTACAGTCGAGGGAAATTCTTCCCCATTGGGGAGCAACCCGAATTACTGCCGCATCGTGGAAACTAAACGCCGCACCACCGCCAAGACCGCCCCGCCGCCGGCCGCCGCCGCGCGCTCGGGCACGCAGAGCATCGAGCGCGTGGTGGGCATGCTGCGCGTGGTGGCCTCGCGCGGGCGGCGCGGCATGCGCATCGCCGATGTCGTGAGCCTCAGCGGCCTGCCGATGTCGACCTGCTTTCGCATGCTGCAGCGGCTCGAGGTCGAGGGCCTGCTGGTGCGCGACCTGCTCACGCGCAAGTACCACCTGGGTCCGCTGCTGCACGAGCTCGGCATGCTGGCCCAGCCGCGCTACCACCTGAGCGAGCTGTGCGAGCCGGCGCTGCGCGCCGTCGCCGAACTCACGCAGGACACGGTCTACCTGAGCGAGCGGCGCGGCCCCGAATCGATCTGCACCAGCCGCGCGCTCGGTGCCTATCCGATCAAGGCGCTGACGCTCGACGTCGGCATCCGCCGGCCCATGGGCGTGGGCGCGGGCGGCCTTGCGATCCTCAGCGCGCTGCCGGAGGCCGAAGCCGAACTGATCGTGGCCGCCAACGAGGCGCGCTATGCGAAGTTCGGCGCCGCCTTCGCGCCGGGCTTCCTGCGCGAGGCCATCGCGCAGACGCGCGCGCAGGGCCATTCCTTCCTCGACAGCGCGGCCACGCCGGGCGCGGCCGCCATCGGCGTCGCCTTTCCGCCCGACAACCCGATCGCGGCCGTGAGCGTGGCCGCGATCTCCAGCCGCATGGGGCCGGCGCGCCGCGCCGAGGTGGCGAAGATCATCGAGCAGCAGGTGCGCGCGATCTGCGTGCTGCTCGAATCGCAGCCGGTGGAGGCGGGCTCGGGCCGCGAGGGCGAGTGAGGAGAACGAGCTAGGCGTCGCCGGGCTCGTCGCTCCCCTGTTCCCAGCCGCGCAGCCGCCGGTACAGCGTGCCGCGCGACACGCGCAATTGCCGCGCCGCCTGCGACACGTTGCCGCCGTGCGCGGCCAGCGTCTCCTCGATCAGCTTGCGGCTGTGCTCGCGCAGCGTGCCGGCCTGCGGCGCGGCCGGCGCATCGGCGGACTGCTGCTCCGGCGTGTCCTCCTGCTGCATCTGCTGCGGCGGCTCCTGTGCCGGCGCCGGTGCCTCGACGCGCTGCGCCAGCGCCACCGCGTGTCCGAAGTCGACGCCATCGGCCCCTTGCAGCCGCGCCTGCACCCACACGCCGAGCCCGCTGGCCAGCCGCAGCGGCTGCGCCGACTCGCGCCGGCCCAGCCGCAGCAGGCTCGCGAGGTCGTGGCCCAGCAGGCATTCGACGCCGCGCGCATCGGGCTGCTCGGGCAGGTGGCCGATGAGCCGCGCCCCCGCGCCGTTGAGCCAGGCGATGGTGCCGTCCGACGCGATGCCCGCGAGGCCCTCGAGCGGCGTGCCCAGCAGCGTGGGGCTGGCCTGGAAGCGCAGGATCAGCTGCTCGCGCGACTGCGCCTGCAAGAGGCGGTTCTCGATCGTGGTCGCATAGAGCGCCACCATCGAGGCGGCGTCGAAGCCGAAGCGCTGCGCCTCCACCGTGAGGTCGAGCACGCCCGCGAGCCGGCCGTCGATGCCGCGGATCGGTGCCGCGGCGCACTGCATCTCGCGCAGCACGTCGAAGTAGTGCTCGGCGCCGTCGACCGTGCAGGCCAGCCCGGTGCTCGCGACGATGCCCGGCGCGGTGGTGCCCACCACGCGCTCGGAGATGTTCACGCCCACGCGCGCGGTCTTGCGCAGCACCGGCTGGTGCGCGGGCGCGGACTCGTGCGTGACGTGCACCACCACGCCGTCGCGGTCGGTGAGGATCACGCGGCAGTCGGTGCCCGCGAGCGAATGCTCCATGGTCGCGAGTTCCTGGCGCGCCACCTCGAGCAGCTCGCGGTTGCGCGCCAGCGTGGCATGCAGCCGGCTCGGCGTGACGGGATCGAAGGGCACGATGCGCTGGCGGTCGCTGTGGGTGCGGCAGCAGCGCATCCACGACTGCAGCACCGCTTCGCCGACGAGGCCCGAGGGCCGCACGCCTTCCTCGAAGAACTGCTGCCGCGCGAGTGCCACGCGCTGTGCCGGCGTGGTGGCGAAGAGTTGGCGCGGCGCGTTCGCCGTGCCCAGCCTGTCGAGGGTCATGTGCCATCGCCTCCGTGGGGTACCGGGACCAGCATCGAATGTGTTCCGCAATGGAACAGCACCGGATCGGGGAAATCCCGAAGGTGAACGCGCGCGCCGCCCGGACGATTCTCTGGGCACAAGGAGACCCACGATGACCCGAAGAAGGAATTCCTCCGCGCTGGCGGCGCTGGCCGCCGCATGGCTGTTCGCGCTCGCATCGATCGCCTCGGCGCAGGGCAGCGGGCCCTCCGCCCAAGACCGTGCCGCGGCGGCCGCCCGGCGCGTCGACGGCGGCTTCATCCGCGCCAACGCGGCGCAGAAGCAGACGCCCGACTGGCCCAGCATCGGCCTGGACTACGCCGAGACCCGCTTCAGCAAGCTCGACCAGGTGAACGCCGGCAACGTGAAGCAGCTCGGCCTGGTCTGGTCGTACAACCTCGAGTCCACGCGCGGCGTCGAGGCCACGCCGCTGGTGGTCGACGGCATCATGTACGTCACGGCCTCGTGGAGCGTGGTGCATGCGATCGACACGCGCACCGGCCAGAAGCTGTGGACCTTCGATCCCGAGGTCGATAGGTCCAAAGGCTTCAAGGGCTGCTGCGACGTGGTGAACCGAGGCGTTGCGTTGTACCAGGGCAAGGTCTACGTGGGCGCGTTCGATGGGCGCCTGATCGCGCTCGATGCCGCCACCGGCCGCAAGCTCTGGGAGAAGAACACCATCGAGGGCCAGAAGGGCAGCTACACCATCACCGGCGCGCCGCGCGTCTTCAAGGGCAAGGTGATCATCGGCAACGGCGGCGCCGAGTACGGCGTGCGCGGCTACATCACGGCCTACGACGCGGCCACGGGCGAACAGAAGTGGCGCTGGTTCACCGTGCCCGGCGACCCGGCCAAGCCCTTCGAGGACGAGGCCATGGCGCGCGCCGCCAGGACCTGGGACCCCGACGGCAAGTACTGGGAGGCCGGCGGCGGCGGCACCGTGTGGGACTCGATGGCCTTCGATCCCGAGCTCAACCTGATGTACATCGGCACCGGCAACGGCTCGCCCTGGGCCCACAAGGCACGCAGCCCCAAGGGCGGCGACAACCTCTACCTGGGCTCGGTGGTCGCGCTCAACCCCGACACCGGCAAGTACGTCTGGCACTACCAGGAGACGCCCGGCGACAACTGGGACTACACCTCCACGCAGCCGATGATCCTGGCCAACATCAAGGTCGACGGCAAGCAGCGCAAGGTGGTGCTGCATGCGCCGAAGAACGGCTTCTTCTTCGTCATCGACCGCACCAACGGCAAGTTCATCTCGGCGAAGAACTTCGTCGAAGTGAACTGGGCCACGGGCTACGACAAGAACGGCCGGCCGATCGAGATCGCCGCCGCGCGCCAGAACGAGAAGCCCGGCGACAGCATCCCCGGCCCCTTCGGCGCGCACAACTGGCACCCGATGTCCTTCAATCCGCAGACCGGCCTGGCCTACCTGCCCGCGCAGCACGTGCCGCTGAACCTGATGGACGACAAGGACTGGAAGTTCGACCAGAACGCACCGGGCCGCCCGCATGCCGCGCTGGGCTGGAATACCGGCAAGTTCGCCAACGTCGAGCCGCCCACGAGCAAGCCCTTCGGCCGCCTCGTGGCCTGGGATCCGGTGAAGCAGAAGGAGGCCTGGGGCGTGGACTATGCGTCGCCGTGGAACGGCGGCACGCTCACCACCGCGGGCAACCTGGTGTTCCAGGGCACGGCCGACGGCCGGCTCGTGGCCTACGACGCGCGCAACGGCGACAAGCTCTGGGAGACCCCCACCGGCACCGGCGTGGTCGCCGCGCCCGCCACCTACATGGTCGACGGCAAGCAGTACGTGTCGGTGGCCGTGGGCTGGGGCGGCGTCTACGGCCTCGCGCAGCGCGCCACCGAGCGCCAGGGCCCGGGCACCGTCTACACCTTCGCGGTCGGCGGCACGGCGAAGATGCCGGACTTCGTGCAGTACCGCATGAGCAAGCTGGTGCAGGGCGTGAAGTACGACCCCGCCAAGGTCCAGGCCGGCACCATGCTCTACGTCAGCAACTGCGTCTTCTGCCACGGCGTGCCCGGCGTGGACCGCGGCGGCAACATCCCGAACCTCGGCTACCTCGATTCCGCCTACATCGAGAACCTCGACAAGTTCGTGCTCAAGGGCCCGGCGATGGCGCGCGGCATGCCCGACTTCACGGGCAAGCTGTCGGCCGACGACATCGAGAGCATCAAGGCCTTCATCCAGGGCACGGCCGACGCGATCCGGCCCAAGTAGCGCGAGGGCCGCGAATGGGCGCGCCGTTCAGCCGGCGCGGCCCAGTTCCTGGATCAAGCCGGCCACGTTCCCGACCTCGAGCTTCTCGTAGATCGACTGGATGTGGTTGCGCACCGTGGCCGGCGCGCGGTGCAGCATGGCCGCGATCTCCTTGTGCGTGTTGCCGCGCGCCACCAGCTGCGCGATGGTGTGCTCGCGCGGCGTCAGGTCGTCGGCGCGGCAGCGCGCGCGGCACTTGAGGAACAGCAGCCGCTGCTCGACGTGGTGGCTCGCGACGAGGGCGCGGCCCGCATAGCGCGGCTGCCCCTGCAGGAAGGCCTCGAGCATCGCGCCGGGCAGCGTGCGGCCGTGCCAGCCCGGCCATTCGCGGCGCAGCAGTTCCTCGAAGGCGCTGTCGGCGTGGTAGAGCACGCCGTGCAGGTCGCCGATGGCCGAGCCGCCGGGCGTGCCGCCCAGCGGGGCCTCGAGCCGGTCGAGGTGCACGATGCGGTTGAGCGACAGCGCCTGCATCGCATGCGGCGCCAGCGCCGACAGCAGCTGCGTCTCCTCGGGCGTGCCATGGGCCTCGGCGTCGGCGCGGAACAGCGTGATCCAGTGCACCAGCCCGCTCGCGGCATTCACGTCCGAGGTGATGAAGAAGTTGGCCTGCTCGTGGCGCCGGCCGTGCTCGCGCAGCGCGCCCTGGTGCCGGCCCGAGAACCAGGCGTCGGCGTTGAAGGCCAGCGTGGTGCGCGGGCGGCGCGCGACCTCGGCGGCCGCGGTGTCGAGGTGCTTCACGCGCTCGTAGCTCTCGATCATCTCCATCGACTGGTTGTGCAGGTGCAGCGTGTGGATGTCGATGCCGGCCGTGCCGCGCGAGGCCGTGCCCCACATGCAGGAGTCGAAGGGCAGCACCGGCTTGATCAGCTGCAGCGCCGCGTCCTGGAAGTCGTCGATCGGCAGTTCGTGCGCGTGTCGGTACAGCCGCAGCAGGAGCCCGCTGAAATCTTGTAGCCCGGGAGTACTCATCGGGTTCGATCTTCGGAAGCTGGCGCCGCTCACGCATCACCCGTTCAGGGGAGGGCGCGGGATGTGTGAATGGTGCATTTGCACCATTCGCCGAGCGAAAACGAAAGATATCGTTTCCGCAGTCTCCGGATTCACCGGAGCCGATCCATCCCAACCCCGACAACACCAAGAGAGAGAGGAGCTCGACCATGTCCCTGCCCGTGCGAAGAATCCCCCTGGCCCTGTCCGCGATGACCCTCGCGCTGCTCGCCGCCTGCGGCGGCGGTGGTGGGGGCGGCGGCGGCGGCGTCGGCTTCATCCCGCCCTCCTCTTCCGGCGGCGGCACCACGCCGCCGGCCGCATCCACCACCACGCTCAGCGGCACGGCCGCCACCGGCGCGCCCTTCGCGGGCGCCGCGCTCACCGTGTTCGACCAGACCGGCGCCAAGGTCTGCGAGGTCCGCACCGGAGACGACGGCCGCTACAGCTGCACGCTGCCCGCTGGCACCAAGGCGCCGCTGGTGATCCAGGCGGTGCGCGACGACCTCGTGCTCTACAGCACCACCGCGAGCAGCGCCACCGGCACCGCCAACGTCACGCCGCTGACCACCGTGGTGGTGTCGCGGCTCGCGCCCGGCGGCGATCCCGCGAAGCTGCTCGAGGCGGTGCAGGCCAACGCCGGCACGGTCACGGCCGGCACGATCGGCGCGCAGGTCAAGCAGCTGCTCGATGCGCTGCAGCCGCTGCTGAGCGCGCTGGGCACCACCATCGATCCGATCGGCGGCGCCATAAGCGCCGACGGCACCGGCCAGGACCGCGTGCTCGACACCCTGAGCGTCTCGGTGCGCCCCGACGGCAGCGCCGCGAGCATCGAGATCACCGTCAAGTCGCTGCCGGCCGGCGAGGACAGCGCGCCGGTGTCGCTGGTGTTCCGCAGCGGCGATGCGCGGATCGAACCCTTGCCCGCGATCGCCGCCGAGGCCGTGCAGCAGCCGCCCACGCCGCAGATGGTGCAGGCGCTGCTCGAACGCCTCAACGCCTGCTATGCGCTGCCGCTCGCGCAGCGCGTGAACAGCACCGTCAACGGCGACGGCAATGCCTACGGCGACGCGTCGAACGTGGTCGCTCCGGCCTGCCGCACGCTGTTCGTGGGCGACGACCCGGCCAACTTCGTCTCGTTCGGCGCGCGCATCGGCCGCGTCGAGAGCGGCGCGCGCCGTTCCTTCGAGAGCCTGTTCCGCGCCGGCCCGACCAACCTCAAGCACGACCGCGGCAACTTCGAGTACTTCTACGCCAACGGCGACGTCGCGCTCACCTACCGCTGGACCGACGTGCTGGGCAACACCGACAACGACGTCTTCAACGCGCGCATCGTCGGCGGCGCGCTCAAGCTGGTCGGCAACGAGAACGCCTACCGCGCCAGCGTGCGGCCGCACCTGGACATGAAGGACTTCCTCAAGCACCAGAACCTGGTGTTCCATTCGGTCGGATACACCGTCAGCGTCGACAACCGGCGCGACGCGCAGGGCAACCCGCTGTTCTCGAAGGTGGTGGCGACCTCGACCGCGCTGCCGGGCCGCTCGCTGGTGCTGGTGCCCAACGGCAGCATCACCACGCTGGTGCTCACGGCCGACGGCTCGCAGGGCGGCACGCCGCTGGCTTCGCCCGTGTGGCGCATGGCGGCGCAGTACCGCGACGCCACGCAGGTCGGCAGTCCGTCCGACATCGACAGCGGCAACCTGTTCGCCGCACCGGCCTTCACCGACGCACAGCTCGCCGCGCTGCCCGACCAGGCCGTGTGGCGCCTCGAGTTCTTCCATGTCGACCCCGAGCGGCCCAACGTGGTCCAGTACGCGCGCACCTTCTCGCGCGTGCCGACGATCGCCGAGGCGCGCGCGGCCGCGCTGGTCGAGCTCACGCCGGCGCTGCGCGCCGAACTGCTCGAGGAGACCCGCAACACCGGCCGCGGCCTGGTGTTCCCGGCCATCGATCCCAACGACCCCTCGTCCAACAACGTGGACTTCAGCGCCGCCGGCAACACCGACGGCTGGAGCGTTCCCTCCGGTGCCTATGCGCCGATCTCGCTGGGCATCTTCGGCCGCGCGCCGGGCAACACCGTGCGCTACAGCGAGAACGTGACGCTGCGCTCCAACCTGCGCAAGGTGATCGCCTACTGCCAGCCCTCGGGCGCCCAGGACACCCACTGCGCGCCGGGCACCGGCAGCAACCGCCAGTACGCGCAGGGCACCTCGATCAGCAACTTCGTGTTCAGCGCGCGCACGCCGCGCCTGGTCGACCAGCGCCGCAGCTTCGAGCTCTGGACCGTGACCCAGCCCTGACGGCGCACGAGCGGCCATGAAAAAGCCGCCTGGCCCCGCGAAGGGCCAGGCGGCTTTTCTGTTTCTGCGAAGCGATCGGCGCTCAGTCGGCGTAGACGCCGGCGGCCTTGATGATCGGGCTCCACTTGGCGATCTCGGCCTGCACGAACTTCTTGTGGCCATCGGGCTCGATGCGGCCATCGACCGCGACCACGGCGCCCAGCGCTTCTTCCTTCTTCAGGAAGTCGGGGTCCTTGAGCGCGACCTTCAGCGCATCGTTGATCTTCTTGAGCACCGGTGCCGGCGTGCCCTTGGGCGCGTAGAGGCCGTGCCAGATCGTGACCTGGAAGTCCTTCAGACCCGACTCCTGCAGCGTGGGCAGGTCCTTGAGCAGCGGCACCGTCAGGCGCTTGGGCGTGGTCACGGCATAGGCCTTGACCTTCTTGCCCTCGATCTGCGGCGAGGTGTTCGTGGTCTGGTCGCACAGCAGGTCGATCTGGCCGCCGATCAGGTCGGTGATGGCCGGAGCCGTTCCCTTGTAGGGCACGGGCGTCATCTCGGTCTTCATCGCGCTCTGGTAGAGCAGGCCGCACAGGTGCGAGGCCGAGCCCACGCCCGCGTTGCCGAGGTTGATCTTGCCCTTGTTGGCGGCGATCCAGTCGGTCAGTTCCTTGTAGTTGTTGGCCGGCAGGCTGGGCTTGGCGATCAGCGTCATCGGCACGTCGTTGATGATGCCCAGGTACTCGAAGTCGCTCTCGACCTTGAACGGCACGTTGCGCACCAGCGTCGGGATGGTCGACATCGCGATGTGGTTGAGCAGCAGCGTGTAGCCGTCTGGTGCCGCGCGCGCCACCTTGGCCGCGCCGATCGAGCTGCCCGCGCCGGGCACGTTGTCGATCACCACGCTGGCGCCGCCCAGCGGCTTGCGCAGCGCCTCGGCCAGGTCGCGCGCGACGCGGTCGGTGGGGCCGCCGGCGGCGAAGGGCACCACGATGCTGATGGGCTTGCCGCTCGGGTAGTCCTGGGCGTGGGCGCCGATGGCAACAGCGGCGATCGCCGTCAGGGCTAGCAGTTTTTTCATGGAGAGGACCCCCGGAAGAGGAAAAAGGAATGAAGGGAAATTGAAAGCGGGCGCGATCTTAAAGGCTGACCATGCGCTGACGAATCCCCACAAGCCCTAGTCCGCATGGCAAGGCGGGCGGCGGCTCCTGCGGAAGGAGGGGCGCCACCGTCGCGCCGCGTGGCTCGGGCATGATGTTTCCCTGGGAGACGCGCCATGGGGGGCGCGCATGCCGCAACGACGGTGCGGCCCGCCGGGCCGCGACAAAAGAAGGGAAAACACACATGGATCCTCTGGTCTATCCGCGCGAGCGCACGCTCGGCGCGATCACGCTCGTGCTCGGCCTGCTGGTCTGGCTGGCCCTGCTGGTGGGCACCTTCGGCATCCTGCTGCTCTACCTGCTGATGGGCTTCATCGGCTACTGCTTCGCGCACTCGGCGCTGATCGCCTGGATCAAGGGCACCGGCGTGAAGCTCTCGCCGACCCAGCTGCCCGAGCTCAACGCGCGCTTCGAGGCCTGCTGCGCCAGGCTCGGCATCGCCACGCCGCCCGAGGCCTACCTGCTGCACGGCGACGGCATGTTCAATGCCTTCGCCACCCGCTTCCTCGGGCGCGACTTCGTGATCCTGCTGTCGGACGTGGTCGACGCCATGGAGCCGCAGCCCGACGGCATCAACTTCTACATCGGCCACGAGCTCGGCCACATCCGGCGCAAGCACCTCACGGGCCATTTCTGGCGCGCGCCGGTGCTGTGGCTGCCGCTCCTGGGCGCGGCCTATGCGCGCGCCAAGGAATACACCTGCGACCTGCACGGCGCCGCCTGCTGCGAGCAGCTCGACTCCGCGCCGCGCGCGCTGCTGGCGCTGGCCGCCGGCGCGCACCAGTGGCGCAACGTCGACATGAACGCCTATGCGGCGCAGTCGCGCGCCAATGCCGGCTTCTGGGGCTCGTTCCACGAGGTGGTCGGCGGCTACCCCTGGCTCACCAAGCGCGTGGCGCGCGCCATCGATCCGGCCGCGCGCCTGCCCGAGCGCAATCCCGCGGCCTACCTGCTGGGCCTGTTCGTGCCCTACGCGGGGCGCGCCGGCGGCGGCGCGCTCGGCATCCTGGTGACGGTGGCCGTGATCGGCATCCTGGCCGCGGTGGCACTCCCCGCCTACCAGGACTACCAGTCGCGCGCGGTGGTCGCGCAGGCCTGGGCCAACGGCGCGCCGGTGCGCCTCGCGCTCGGCGAGTACTACCGCGAGAAGGAGGAGATCCCCGAGAGCCTCGAGGCCGCGGGGCTGAGCGACACCCTGTCCGACGGCACCGCGCTGCGGCTCGACAGCGACACCATGGTGGTCGAGGTGCAGACCGCGCGCGGCACGCTGCTGATGGAGCCCGCGCCCTCCGGCAACGGCCTGCGCTGGACCTGCGGCGCCGGCGAGGGCCTGGCCGAGAAGGCCCTGCCCGCGAGCTGCAAGTAGGCCTTCAAACCCAGGCCAAACCCGAGCCGCACGCGCGGATTTGGCGCGCGCGGCTTGCGGCCCGGGCCCGGGCGTGGTCCCCTCGTCGTTTTCCCTTTCAGCAACGACGACCCGGAGACCCTGCCCGATGCCCGCCCTTCGACTCAAAGACCCGACCCTGCTGCGCCAGCAGGCCTACGTTGCCGGCGCCTGGATCGATGCCGACGACGGCACCACCGTCGCGGTGACCAACCCCGCCAACGGCGAGACCATCGGCACCGTGCCGATGTGCGGCACGGCCGAAACCGAGCGCGCCATCGCGGCCGCCGAGAAGGCCCAGAAGGGCTGGGCCCGGCTGCCCGCCAAGGAGCGCTCGGCGATCCTGCGCAAGCTCAACGACCTGATGCTGGCCAACGTCGACGACCTCGCGTTGATCATGACCACCGAGCAGGGCAAGCCGCTGGCCGAGAGCCGCGGCGAGATCGCCTATGCCGCCTCGTTCATCGAGTGGTTCGCCGAGGAGGCGCGCCGCGTCTACGGCGACACCATTCCCGCGCCGCAGGCCGACCGCCGCATCCTCGCGCTCAAGCAGCCCGTGGGCGTGACGGCCGCCATCACGCCCTGGAACTTCCCGGCCGCCATGCTCACGCGCAAGGCCGGCCCCGCGCTGGCCGCGGGTTGCGCGATGGTGGTCAAGCCCGCCACGCAGACGCCGTACTCGGCGCTGGCCTTCGCCGAACTGGCCGAGCGCGCGGGCGTGCCCAAGGGCCTGCTGTCGGTGCTCACCGGCTCGGCCAGCAAGATCGGCGGCGAGATGACGCGCAGCCCGATCGTGCGCAAGCTCACCTTCACCGGCTCCACCGAGGTCGGCCGCACGCTGATGAAGCAGTCGGCCGACACCATCAAGAAGCTCTCGCTCGAGCTCGGCGGCAACGCGCCCTTCATCGTGTTCGACGATGCCGACATCGACGCGGCCGTCGAGGGCGCGATGGTGTCGAAGTACCGCAACACCGGCCAGACCTGCGTCTGCGCCAACCGCCTCTACGTGCAGCGCGGCGTGCTCGAGGCCTTCACGCAGAAGCTGGTGGCCAGGGTCCAGGCGCTCAAGGTCGGCGACGGCACCGAGGCCGGCGTCAACCAGGGCCCGCTGATCGATGCCAAGGCGGTCGAGAAGATCGAGGAGCACGTGGCCGACGCCGTGGCCAAGGGCGCGCAGGTGCTGGCCGGCGGCAAGCGCCATGCGCTCGGCGGCCTGTTCTACGAACCCACCGTGATCGGCGGCGCCACCGCCGACATGCTGTTCGCGCGCGAGGAGACCTTCGGCCCGCTGGCGCCGATCTTCGCCTTCGACACCGAGGAGGAGGCCGTCGCCGCGGCCAACGACACCGAGTTCGGCCTCGCCGCGTACTTCTACAGCCGCGACATCGGCCGCATCATGCGCGTGGCCGAGTCGCTGGAGTCGGGCATCGTGGGCGTCAACACCGGCCTGGTGTCGACCGCCGAGGCGCCGTTCGGCGGCGTCAAGCAGTCGGGGCTGGGGCGCGAGGGCTCGAAGTACGGGCTCGACGACTTCCTCGAGGTCAAGTACGTCTGTCTCGCGGGCCTCGACAAGTAAGCGAAGGTTGCCGGCCGTCGAACTGTCCGACAAAGGGGGCCGGCACCGGCCGATGCGGCGTGCATGGCTCGGGCCTAGGGTGAAGTTTCATTGCCTTCGAGAAACCTCACCCAAGGAGTGATTCACCATGCCCACCATCACCACCTCTTCACTGGACGGAATGACGGTCGCGATCCTCGTCTCGGACGGCTTCGAGCAGGTCGAGATGACCGAGCCGCGCAAGGCGCTGGAGGCCGCGGGCGCGAGGACGCAGGTCGTCTCGCCGCTCGACGGCAGCGTGCGCGGCTGGAACCACCACGATCCGGCCGACACCTTCGAGGTCGACGTGCCGCTCAAGACCGCGAACCCCGGCGACTTCGATGCGCTGCTGCTGCCCGGCGGCGTCGTCAATCCCGATGCCCTGCGCATCGACGAGAAGGCGGTCGCGTTCGTGCGCGCCTTCGTCGAGGCCGGCAAGCCGATCGCGGCGATCTGCCACGGACCCTGGACCCTGATCGATGCCGGCGGCGTGAAGGACCGGCGCATGACCTCGTGGCCCTCGCTGCGCGCCGACCTGCGCAACGCGGGCGCGCGCTGGAGCGACCAGGAGGTCGTGGTCGACCATGAGCTCGTGACCAGCCGCAAGCCCGACGACCTGCCGGCCTTCAATCGCGAGATGGTGCGCTTGTTCGAGCTGGCGCACGAGGCGGCGCTGCAGCACCACTGAGGCCGCGCTTCAGTCCTGCGCGACGGCCGGCCCCGTGTAGCGCGCCCGCGGCCGTATCAGGTGGCCCGTGGCCGCCTGCTCGAGCACGTGCGCGGTCCAGCCCACGCTGCGCGCGAGCGCGAACAGAACCAGCGGCGCATCGGCCGGCAGCTTGTGCACGGCCGCGAGCGCGGCCAGCGCGAAGTCGATGTTGACGGGCTCGCCCACGAGGCGCTCGCCGGCCTCGCGCAGCGCCGCGAAGGCCGGCGGCAGTTCGAGCTCCTCGAGCAGCGCGGCGCAGCGCACATCGCCGGCCGGATAGAGCGGATGGCCGAAAGCCGCGAGCGGCCGGTCGTGCGCGAGCCACTCGCGCGCGGCCGCGTCGGCGCTCGACTGCTCGGTTTGCCGCACCAGTGCCTGCACGGCGCGCGCCGCGCCGCCATGCAGCGGGCCGGTCAGGGTCGCGAGGCCGGTCAGCAGGCAGGCCGCGAGCGAGGCGCCGGTGGAGGCCGTCACGCGCGCCGCGAAGGTCGAGGCATTGAGTTCGTGATCGGCCAGCAGCACCAGCGCACGGCGCAGTTGCGGTGCCGCGCGCGGCCGGCGCCACGCCGCGGCGAGGCGCGCGTGCAGCGGCTGCGCGGCGGCGCTCGCCGGCACCTTGCCGATCAGCGCATCGGCCAGCGTGCTCACCACCTCGGCGGCCTCGGCGCGCAAGGCCTGCGGCGAGCGGCCGCGCGAGGGCGGGTCGATCGCCGCGCGCAGCGCGAGCGCGCGCAGGCCCGCCTGCAGCGGCGGCATGCCGTCGCGCGCTTCGGCCTCATCCGAAGACAGGCGCGGCGGCGCGCACTCCCACAGCAGGCCCGCCACGTCCTCGAGCGTGGCCCCGATCGACAGTGCGCAGGCGTCCTGCCCGCGGTACCAGAGCCGCCCGCCGGCCACGGTCGACACGGCCGAGGGCAGCACCGGCTCGCCCCACTGGATCGCCTCGCTCGCCACCGCCTCGCTGCTGCGCCGCCCCTGCGCGCGCGCCGCGAGCCGCTGCACGTCGTCGCGGTGGTAGAGGCTGCGCCGCGGGTCGGCGGCATCGGGCTTGGCGCGGATGCGGCCGCGGCTCACGCCGGCATAGAGCGTCTGGGGCCGCACCTGCATCAGGGCGAGCGCTTCGGCGGCGGGAAGCCAGGGCGAGGAGCGGGTCATGTTGATGGAATGGATCAAGATTGACGTCAATGTTAGCGGCGCCAGAATCGTCCGCATCGTGAACACGAATGGAGCATGAAACGATGAACGACGATGGACTCGAAGGCGTGGTGGCGGCGCACACCGTGCTGTCGGAGGTGGATGGCGCGGCGGGCCGGCTGGTGATCCGCGGCCACACGCTCGACGAGATCGCGCGCAGCTGGCAGTTCGAGGACGTGGCGGCCGCGCTGTTCGAGGGCTTCTTCGAACGCGCGCCCGATGCCGCCAGCCTGCGCGTCGCGCTGGGGCGCGCGCGGCGCGAGGCCTTCGAACGGCTGCAGCCCGGCGACGAGGCGCAGCTGCGCCGCCTGCCGCCGATCGAGGCGGTGCGCGCGCTGCTCGCGCGGTTGCCCGACGGCGACGACCTCGCGACCGCGCTGCGCCTGCTGGCGGGCCCGGCGGTCTACACCGGCGCCGTGATGCGCTGGCGGCTCGGCGTGCCGGCGCTCGCGCCCGACGAAGGCCTGGGCCACGCGGCCGACATGCTGCGCATGCTGCATGGCCGCGCGCCCACGGCGGCGCAGGCGGCGGCGCTCGACACCTACCTCGTCACCGTCTGCGACCACGGCCTCAATGCCTCGACCTTCGCGGCGCGCGTGGTGGCCTCCACCGGCGCGGGCCTGGCCTCGGCGGTGCTCGCGGGCATCAGCGCGCTCAAGGGGCCGCTGCATGGCGGCGCGCCCGGGCCGGTGCTCGATGCGCTCGACGCCATCGGCAGCGCAGCCCATGCGCGCGCCTGGCTCGAGGCGGCCGTGGCCGAGGGCCAGCGCCTGATGGGCTTCGGCCACCGCATCTACCGCGTGCGCGATCCGCGCGCCGATGCGCTCAAGGGCGCGCTGAAGCGACTCAGCGCCGAGGGCGGGGTCGATGCCGCGCGCTTCGCGCTGGCCGAGGCCGCGGAGCAGGCCGCGCTCGCGATCCTGCGTGAGAAGAAACCCGACCGGCCACTCGAGACCAATGTCGAGTTCTACACGGCGCTGTTGCTCGAGGCGCTGGGCTTCGGCCGCGAGAGCTTCACCTGCGTGTTCGCGGCCGGTCGCACCGCGGGCTGGCTCGCGCATGCGCGCGAGCAGGTGCAGAAGGGGCGGCTGATCCGGCCGCAGTCGGTCTACGTGGGGCCCGAACCCGCCGCGCGGGAACCCGCACTCGCGCACTGAGCCTACACGGCGGTCCCGCCGTCCTCCGATACGCTCGTGGCGACTGTCTTCCATTTCCAGCGACACGACGTACCGACCGATGACGACCGCCGACCCCGCCCATGCCCGCGCGCTGCGCCTGCCGCGCGACTTCGCGCTGATCGCGGTCGGCCTCGATGCCGTGCTGCTCGCGGTCAACATGGCGATGCTGCTGCTGCCGGGCACCGACGATGCGGCGCAGATCCGCCGCGCCTACGCGCAGGCCGGCGTGTGGATCCTGCTGGTCGCGAGCACGGCGATGTCGTGGGCGCTGATCGGCGGCCTGGCCTGGAGCCATGGCCGCCAGGCGCTCGAGCGGCTGGGCGTGCCGCGGGTGGCGCTGTCGGGCGGCGCGCGGCTGCGTTTCGGCGGGGCCTGGCTGCTGGTGCTGGTGCTCAACCACCTCGCGCTCACGCCGCTGTTCTACGAGCTGCAGCTGATGTTCATGCCGGGCGGCCGTTATGCCGAGGCGCTGGGCGGAGCGATGCCGCGCCTGAGCCTGGGACTCGCGGCGCTGCTGCAGTCGCTGGTGCAGCTCGCGGTGCTGGTGCTGGGCCTCTGGCTCGCGGCGCGCTTCGCGTTGCGCCGCAGCCGCTCGGCAGCGGCCGAGGCGCTCGATGCGCGCGCGCCCGATGAAGTCTCGACGGTGCCGGCCGGTGCCTCGCCGCGCGCGGCGGTGGCGCTGCTGGTGGGGGCGTTGTTCGCGTCGCTGCAGGTCTGGAGCGCGCTCGCGGCGGCGCGCTGGGCCGGCGCCTCGCAGGACGGCGGGCCCTGGGCGTTGCTGTTGACCTGGGCCCTGCCTCCGGTCGTGGCCTGCGCGCTCGCGGTCTGGGGCGGCTGGCTGGGCACGCGCCCGGGCCTGTGGCCGGTGCGGCCGTTCCGCGCGGTGTCGGCCGCGCTGCTGAGCTTCGTGCTGGTGCAACTGGGCTGCATCGCCTTCGCGTTCCTCTGGTTCGCGCTCGCGGTGGGCGCGGTCCAGGCGCTGCAGGGCATCGGCGCGATGGCCGGCTTCATGGTCGTGCTGATCGCGCTCTACGCGGCGCTCACGGTGCTGCTGGCGCGCGCGATGACGCGCCGGTTGTACCGGCGCTACTTGTAGCTGCGCGCGTCCTCGATCACCTTGCCGTCGTTCGGCAGGCTGCCGGGCGCCACCAGCTCGATGGTGCCGCGCAGCTTGGTCACCTCGCGCACGGCCTCCGCGATGCGCACCACCAGGCCTTCGGGCGCGCCCGCGCATTCGAGCCGGAAGTTCATCTGGTCGTCGCCCATCTCGCCCGACACGACGAGCCGCGCGCGCTGGATCTCGGGAAAGCGCCGCGCGATGTCGGCCACCTGCGAGGGATGCACGAACATGCCGCGCACCTTGGTGGTCTGGTCGGCGCGGCCGAGCCAGCCCTTGATGCGCTTGTTCGTGCGGCCCGTGGGGCAGGTGCCCGCGAGCACGGCCGAGAGGTCGCCGGTGCCGAAGCGCACCAGCGGATAGTCGGGGTTGAAGGTGGTCACGACGATCTCGCCGACCTCGCCGTCGGGCACGGGGTCGCCGGTGCCGGGGCGCACGATCTCGACCAGCACGCCCTCGTCGAGCACCAGGCCTTCGCGCGCGCTGGTCTCGTAGGCGATGAGGCCGAGGTCGGCGGTGGCATAGCACTGGGTGCCCTTCACGCCGCGCGCGGCGATCCAGTCGTGCAGGCTCGGCGGGAAGGCCTCGCCCGAGACCAGGGCCTTGGTGAGCCAGGGCAGCTTCTGGCCCTTCTCCTCGGCCTTCTCGAGCAGGATCTTGAGGAAGCTCGGCGTGCCGGCATAGCCTTCGGGCTTGAGGTCGACCATGGCCTCGAGCTGCTGTTCGGTCTGGCCGGTGCCGCCCGCGAACACGGTACAGCCGACGGCGCGCGCGCCGCTCTCCATGATGGAGCCGGCCGGTGTCATGTGGTAGCTGAAGCTGTTGTGGATCAGCTCGCCGCTGCGAAAGCCCGCGGCATGCAGCGCGCGCGCGGTGCGCCAGTAGTCGCGCGCCTCGCCCTCGGGTTCGTAGATGGTGCCGGGGCTCGCGAACACGCGCGGCATGCGGGTGCCGCGCGCAATGGCCGAGAAGCCACCGAAGGGGTCGTTCTCGCGGCCTTGCTTCTGCAGTTCGAGCAGTTCCGACTTGCGCGTGACCGGTAGTTTCGCGAGGGCCTCGCGCGTGGTGACGTCGGCGGCCTTGATGCCGTCGAGGATCTTCGAGAGGGCGGGCGCGGCGGTCTGGGCCTGGGTGATCTGTCGGGGCAGCGCGGCCAGCAGGTCGCGTTCGCGTTCGGCAGGGTCGCGGATCTCTAGTGCGTCGTAGTGGTCGGTCATGTCCGTACCCTTCAATCTGTTCAATTCGGATTTCTGCTGTCTTGCTTCGAGAGGGGCGTCCGGGGCGCGTGCACAGGACAGCGGGTACTTCCCTCCGCGAATGTCCCCCGCCCTTCGGGCTCCTCCTTGATTTCGCTGCGGGAAGCACCCACTGCCCTGTGCACGTGGGCGCTGCGGTGGTGCCGGCGGTTCAACAACGATTGCGTCCCGGCTCGCGTCGATGGGGTACTCCCCGCAGCGAAATAAAGGAGGAGCCGAAGGCGGGGGACATTCGCGGAGGGGAGTACCCCATCGGCGCGAGCCCGTCCCCACACGCAAGCAGTAGGCAAACACATCAAGCCAGCCACCTCTTGCGCCGCTTGTAGCTCTTCACGTCCCGGAAGCTCTTGCGATCCGCCCCACCCACGCCGAGGTAGAACTCCTTCACGTCCTCGTTCTCGCGCAGGCTCTGCGCCGCGCCGTCCATCACGATGCGGCCGTTCTCGAGGATGTAGCCGTAGTCGGCGTAGCGCAGCGCCATGTTGGTGTTCTGCTCGGCCAGCAGGAAGGTCACGCGTTCCTTGGTGTTGAGGTCCTTCACGATCTCGAACACCTCCTCCACGATCTGCGGCGCCAGGCCCATCGAGGGCTCGTCGAGCAGCACCATCGTCGGGTTGGCCATCAGCGCGCGGCCGATCGCGCACATCTGCTGCTCGCCGCCCGAGGTGTAGGCCGCCTGCGAGGTGCGCCGCGTCTTCAGGCGCGGGAAATAGGCATAGACCTTCTCGAGCGTCTGCTGCACCGCGGCCTTGCCGTCGGTGCGCGTGTAGGCGCCCGTCATCAGGTTCTCCTCGATGGTCAGGTGCGCGAAGCAGTGGCGGCCTTCCATCACCTGGATCAGCCCGCGCTTGACCAGCTCGGCCGGCGACAGCGCCTCGATGCGCTCGCCGCGCAATTCGATCGTGCCCTTGGTGACCGCGCCGCGCTCGCCCGCGAGCAGGTTGCTCACCGCGCGCAGCGTCGTCGTCTTGCCCGCGCCGTTGCCGCCCAGCAGCGCCACGATCCCGCCCTCGGGCACGGTCAGCGACACGCCCTTGAGCACCAGGATCACGTGGTTGTAGATGACCTCGATGCCGTTGACGTCGAGAAGGATGTTGGGTTGGCTCATGGTGTTCTTTCGGACATCCGCAAGCGCACGTGGAACGAGACGCTGCGCTTGCGGATGCCGCCTCCCACGCAGGGGAGGCAGGCCCCCTTCCGCCTGGCGGGAGGGGGTAGAGGGAGAGTGCCGTCGACCGGTGGCACTTGCCAGAGCGTCAGCTCTGGCAGTCGGCCGCGTCGCGACGCGTCAGCTTCTTCTCGGTGGCGTACTTGTCGGCCGCAGCCTTCGCCATCGGTTTGATGATCTGCTCGTCGGCCTGGTACCAGTCCGACATGCCGCCCCACTGCGCGCCATCCCAGGTGTGGACGCGTGCCCAGGTCGAGCCGATGTGGTCCTGGCACGAGGTGCTCACCGGACGCATCACGCCCGAGAAGCCCAGCGCGTCGAGCTTCTTCTGGTCGAGCGCGAGGTTCTCGAAGCCCCAGCGCACCTGCTCGCCGGTCATGACCTTGCCCTTGCCGAAGCGCTCCTGCGCGCGGCGCACGGCCTCGACCGACAGCATCTGGATGATCACGCCGCGCGTGTAGAGGACCGAGCCCACCTCGTCCTTCGGACCCGTGCCCTGGCCCTTCTCGTGCACCTGCTTGAGGATGTCCTGGATCACCTTGGGCTGCGTGCCCGAGGTGTTGAGCGCCAGCGCGTTGTAGCCCTTGGCATTCGCGCCCACGTCCTTCACGTCGGGCTCGGCGCCGGCCCACCACACGCCGTACATCTTCTCGCGCGGGTAGCCCGTGGCCACGGCTTCCTTGAGCGCGGTGGAGTTCATCACGCCCCAGCCCCACAGCAGCACGTAGTCGGGACGCTGCTGGCGCACCTGCAGCCAGGCCGACTTCTGCTCGACGCCGGGCGCGGTCACGGGGATCAGCGAGAGCTCGAAGCCATTCTGCTTCGCGCGCTCCTGCAGCAGCGGGATCGGTTCCTTGCCGAACGGCGAGTCGTGATAGACCAGCGCGATCTTCTTGCCCTTGAGCTTGTCGAGGCCGCCTTCCTTCTTGCCGATGTGCTGGATCAGGATGTCGGCCGCGGTCCAGTAGCTGCCCATCAGCGGGAAGTTCCACTTGAACACGCCGCCGTCCTGCGAGGCCGCGAGGCCGTAGCCCAGCGTGATCAGCGGGATCTTGTCGGTCAGCACCTTGTCGGTCAGCGCGAAGGTGATGCCGGTGGCCTGCGGGTCGAACAGCGCGACGCCCGGGCGGCCCTTGAGGCGCTCGTAGCATTCCACGCCCTTGTCGGTGGCGTAGCCGGTCTCGCACTCTTCGTAGGAGATCTTCACGCCGTTGATGCCGCCTTGCGCATTGACCAGCTTGATGTAGTCCTGCTTGCCGTTGGCCCAGGGCGTGCCGTTGGGCGCGTAGGGGCCGGTGCGATAGACCAGCAGCGGGAAGAACTGCTCCTTGGCCTGGGCCTGCGCGAGCGAGGGCGCCAGCGCGGTGCCGAGGGTGCCGGCCACCAGTGCGGCGGTCAGAGCGAGCGATTTCAGTTTCATGCCTGTCTCCTTCTTGGGGGCACCGCGGTGCCGGGTTGTCAACGCCGAAAAAACGCCTGGAAAGCTCAATGGGGGAAGGGCCACAGCCGCAGCTTCTCCTTGGCCGTGGACCACAGCCGGGCGAGGCCGTGCGGTTCCACGATCAGGAAGAACACGATGAGCGCGCCGAAGATCATGTATTCGAGGTGCGAGGCCAGCGCGGTCGAGATCGAGAAGCCCAGCCAGCCCGGCAATTGGTTCAGCAGCAGCGGCAGCAGCACGATGAAGGCGGCGCCGAAGAAGCAGCCCATGATCGAGCCGAGGCCGCCGATGATCACCATGAACAGCAGCTGGAACGAGCGATCGATGCTGAAGGCCGCCGGCTCCCAGGCCCCCAGGTGCACGAAGCCCCACAGCGCGCCGGCCACGCCGACGATGAAGCTGCTGACCGCGAAGGCCGTGAGCTTGGCGTAGACCGGGCGGATGCCGATCACCGCGGCCGCCACGTCCATGTCGCGCATCGCCATCCATTCGCGGCCGATCGCGCTGCGCACCAGGTTCTTCGCGAGCAGCGCGAAGATCACCACCAGCGCCAGGCAGAACAGGTACTTCTGCACCGGCGACTCGATCGGGATGCCGAACACGTTGAGGCCCGCCACGCTGACCGAACCCGACGACGAGTTGTTGGTGAACCACTGGATGCGCAGGAAGGCCCAGTCGGTGAAGAACTGCGCCGCCAGCGTGGCCACCGCGAGGTACAGCCCCTTGATGCGCAGGCTCGGAATGCCGAACAGCACGCCGATCACCGTGGCGCACAGGCCGCCCAGCAGCAGCGAGGCGATCAGCGGCATGCCGTCGATGCGCACGTGGAAGTTGTAGGCCGCGTAGGCGCCCACTGCCATGAAGGCGCCGGTGCCCAGCGAAATCTGGCCGCAGTAGCCCACCAGCACGTTGAGTCCGATGGCCGCGAGCGACAGGATCAGGAAGGGCGTGAGGATGGCGCGCATCCAGTAGTCCGACACGCCGAGCGGCACCGCGATGAAGGCCACCGCGAGCAGCGCGAGGATCGCCACGCGGTCCTGCAGGATCGGGAAGATCTGCTGGTCGGCGCGGTAGGTCGACTTGAACTGGCCGTTTTCTCTATAGAACATGTCTCAGACCCGATCGATGATCTTCTCGCCGAACAACCCCTGCGGCCGTACCAGCAGGAACACGAGCGCCAGCACATAGGCGAACCAGATCTCGATGCCGCCGCCGAGCATCGGCCCGAGGTAGATCTCCGAGAGCTTCTCGCCCACGCCGATCAAAAGGCCGCCGATGATCGCGCCGGGGATCGAGGTCAGGCCGCCGAGGATCACCACCGGCAGCGCCTTGAGCGCCACCAGCGAGAGCGAGAACTGCACGCCGAGCTTGGAGCCCCAGATGATCCCGGCCACCAGCGCCGAGAAGCCGGCCACCGACCACACGATCACCCAGATGCGGTTGAGCGGAATGCCGATCGACTGCGCCGCCTGGTGGTCGTCGGCCACGGCGCGCAGCGCGCGGCCGGTGGCGGTCTTCTGGAAGAAGATCGCGAGCACCACCACCAGCGCCGCCGCCACCAGCGCCGCGATCAGGTCCTCCTGGCTCAGCAGCAGGCCGCCCTGGAAGGTGCTCTCGAGCACCATCAGCGGTTCCTTCGGCATGCCGACGTCGATCTTGTAGATGTCGTTGCCGAACAGCGTCTGGCCCAGGCCGTCGAGGAAGTAGGCGATGCCCAGCGTGGCCATCAAGAGCGTGATGCCTTCCTGGTTCACCAGCTTGCTGAGCGCGAGCCGCTCGATCAGCCAGGCCACCACCACCATGATCGCCATCGCCGCGATGAAGGCCAGGATGTTCGCGAGGATCAGGCTCTGGAAGCCCAGCCACTGCGGGATCCATTCGGCGAAGCGCGCCATCGCGAGCGCCGCGAACAGCACCATCGCGCCCTGCGCGAAGTTGAAGACGCCTGAGGCCTTGTAGATCAGCACGAAGCCGATCGCTATCAGCGAATAGAGCATGCCTACCATCAGGCCGCCGAAGAGGGTTTCTAGGAAAAAGCCCATATCAATGCTCCACGCCCAGGTACGCCCGGATCACGTCTTCGTTGTTGCGCACTTCGTCGGGCGTGCCGTCGCCGATCTTCTTGCCGTAGTCGAGCACCACCACGCGGTCGGAGATGTCCATCACCACACCCATGTCGTGCTCGATCAGCACGATGGTGGTGCCGAACTCGTCGTTCACGTCGAGGATGAAGCGGCTCATGTCCTGCTTCTCCTCCACGTTCATGCCGGCCATCGGCTCGTCGAGCAGCAGCACCTGCGGCTCCATCGCGAGCGCGCGGCCCAGGTCCACGCGCTTCTGCAGGCCGTAGGGCAGGCGGCCCACCGGCGTCTTGCGGTGCGCCTGGATCTCGAGGAAGTCGATGATGTGCTCGACGAACTCGCGCTGCTTGAGCTCCTCGCGCTCGGCCGGGCCCCAGCGCAGCGCCTGCGCGAGCAGGCCGCTCTTCATCTTGAGGTTGCGCCCCGTCATGATGTTGTCGAGCACGCTCATGCCCTTGAACAGCGCGAGGTTCTGGAAGGTGCGCGCCACGCCCATCTCGGCCACCTGGCGCGAGTTCATGTGCTTGAAGGTCTGGCCGCGGAAGGTGATCGAGCCCTGCTGGGGCCAGTACACGCCGTTGATGCAGTTGAGCATCGAGCTCTTGCCCGCGCCGTTGGGCCCGATGATGGCCCGCACCTCGTGCTCGCGCACGTTGAAGCTGATGTCCGTCAGCGCCTTCACGCCGCCGAAGCTCAGGGAGATGTTCTGCACGTCCAGGATGACGTCGCCGGTTTTTCTTGCCATGTCAGGCCGCCTTTGCCATGCCGGGGAAGCGCTTCGCCTCGACGATCTTCAGGGTCGCGCTCACCGCGCCGGTGCGGCCGTCCTCGAACTTCACCTGGGTCTCGATGAACTGCTCGGTCTTGCCGCCGTACAGCGCCTCGACCAGCACCGCGTATTTCTCGGCGATGAAGCCGCGGCGCACCTTGCGCGTGCGGGTCAGCTCGTCGTCGTCGGGGTCGAGCTCCTTGTGCAGCACCAGGAAGCGCGCGATCTGCGTCTCGCCCATGCCGGCTTCCGCCGCCAGGTCGGCATTGACCTTGCCGAGGCACTCGGCGATCAGCGCCAGCACCTCGGGCTTGCCGGCCAGGTCGACGTAGCCGCCGTAGGCCAGGCCGCGGCGCTCGGCCCAGTTGCCCACGGCCTCGAAGTCGATGTTGACGAAGGCGCTGACCTCGTCGCGCGCATGGCCGAAGCACACGGCTTCCTTGATCTGCGGGAAGAACTTGAGCTTGTTCTCGATGTAGTTGGGCGCGAACATCGCGCCGCCCGCGAGCCGCCCCACGTCCTTGGCGCGGTCGATGATCCGCAGGTGCCCTTCGCTGTCGAGCACGCCGGCGTCGCCGGTGTGGAAGTAGCCGTTCGCATCGAGCACCTCGGCCGTGGCGTCGGGGCGCTTGTAGTACTCCTTGAGCACCGAGACGCCGCGCACCAGCACCTCGCCGTCGTCGGCGATCTTGAGTTCGATGCCCGGCGCGGCCGTGCCCACGGTCTGCAGCTTGACCTTGCCGTCCTGCTGCAGGCAGACATAGGCGCAGGTCTCGGTCTGGCCGTAGAACTGCTTGAGGTTGACGCCGATCGAGCGGTAGAAGCGGAACAGGTCGGGCCCGATCGCCGCGCCCGCGGTGTAGGCCACGCGGATGCGGCTCATGCCCAGCACGTTGCGCAGCGGGCCGTAGACCAGCAGGTTGCCCAGGCCGTACAGCAGCCGGTCGCCGGCGCCCACGGGCTGGCCGTTGAGGATGTCGGCGCCCACGCGCTGCGCGAGCGCCATGAACTTCGCATAGAGCCAGCGCTTCGGAGCGGCCGCGTCCTCCATGCGGATCGAGACGGCGGTGAGCAGGCCCTCGAAGGTGCGCGGCGGACCGAAGTAGTAGCTCGGGCCGATCTCGCGCATGTCGTTCATCACCGTGGCGGCCGACTCGGGGCAGTTGAGCGTGAAGCCGCCCACCAGCCACTGCGCCACCGAGAACAGGTGGTCGCCGACCCAGGCCATCGGCAGGTAGCTCATGATGTTGTCGCCGGGGCCGAGCCTGTCGGTCTCCACGCCGCCGCGGCCCGCCGCGATGAAGCTCGCATGCGTCTGGCACACGCCCTTGGGGCGGCCGGTGGTGCCCGAGGTGTAGAGGATCACGCCCACGTCGGTGGCCTCGCCGCTGGCCACCGCGGCGTCGAACACGCCGGGGTGCGCCTGGTCATAGGCGCGGCCGAGTTCGCGCAGCCGGTCGTAGCTGATCAGGCCGGGCTGGTCGTAGTGGCGCAGGCCCTTCGGGTCGTCGTAGACGATGTGGCGGATGCCCTGGCGGCCCTCGCCGCGTGCCACGCGCTCGGCCTGCAGGTCGCGGCACTCGAGCAGCTTGTCGACCTGCTCCTGGTCCTCGACCACCACGAAGTCGATGGCCGCGTCGTCGAGCATGAACACCATCTCGTTGGCCACCGCGTCCTGGTACAGCGGCACCGGCACGCCGCGCAGGCTCTGTGCCGCGACCACCGCCATGTAGAGGTGCGGACGGTTGGCGCCGACGATCGCGAGGTTGTCGAAGGATTGGAAGCCCAGGCTCGCGAGGCCGCACGCGATCTCGCGCACTTCCTGCGCCACGGCGCGCCAGGTCCAGGTCTGCCAGATGCCGAGGTCCTTCTCCCGCACCGCGGGCGACTCGGGCTGCGCTTGCGCATGCGCAAGCAGCAGGCGGGGAAAGGTGAGGGCGTTTGTTTGCACGGTGCGCGGATCGTAGGGCCGCACTTTGACGTCGAGTTGTCGTTCCAACGACAATCCTAGGGACACTACTCCCCGGAGTTTCCCGATGCCGAACGGCAGCCCCTCGCTCAACCTCCCCCTCGCCGCGGGCAGTTCGATCAAGGACCGCGTGCGTCCGCCCAACGCGGCCGAGCTCGAGGGCATCCCCTGGCTGCTCACGCTCACCGCGCCCGAGCGCCGCCGCGCCGAGGCCGCGCTGGTGGTCGGCGAGGCCGAGGTCGGCGATCTCGTGTGCCGCGTGGGGCGTTCGCCCACCTACTGGTTCGGCGTGGTCGAGGGCCTGCTCAAGATGAGCAACGACAACGCCGACGGCGGCTCGGTCACCTACACCGGCGTGCCGCCCGGCGGCTGGTTCGGCGAGGGCACGGTGATGAAGCGCGAACCCTACCGCTACAACATCCAGGCGCTGCGGCGCAGCCTCGTCGCGGGCCTGCCGATCGAGAGCTTCCACTGGCTGCTCGACCATTCGATCGGCTTCAACCGCTTCGTGATGAACCAGCTCAACGAGCGCCTGGGCCAGTTCATCGCCGCGCTCGAGATCGATCGCCTCAACAACCCCGACGCGCGCGTGGCGCGCAACCTGGTCTCGCTGTTCAACCCGGTGCTCTATCCGGGCGTGGGCGAGGTGCTGCGCATCACGCAGCAGGAACTGGCCTACCTCGTGGGCCTGTCGCGCCAGCGCGTGAACGAGGCGCTCAACGGGCTGTCGGCGCAGGGCCTGATCCGCGTCGAGTACGGCGGCCTGCGCGTGCTCGACCTGCCCGGGCTGCGCGCGACGGCGATGACGAGCCGCAAGGCTTCCTCGACAGACACCGGCCACGGAAAGAAATCATGAGCCTGCAAGACCAACTCCAGATCGTTCCCGCCGATGCCGACGTGGCCGGCTTCGTGCCACCGCCGCCGCCCGCGCCCAAGGCCGAGGAGCCGGGCCCCACGCCCGAGCAGCTGGCCGAGCGCAATGCCGCGCTGAGCGAGCGGCTCGAGGCGATGGACGCGCTGCTCGCCAAGCCGCTCAAGGACATCCTCGCCGAGCACGAGAAGGCCGGCGAGTCCGCGCTCGCGTGGGATCGCTTCGGCGCGATGTGGATGCTGTCGCAGCGCGCGATGCGGCGCGTGGCGCTGGACCTGGGCGCGCAGCTCGGCGTGAGCGAACAGGAGATCGTGGCGCGCGCGCTCGCGCATGCGAACGCGGTGCTCAACGGCGCGGACGAGAACGACCTGGGCGGCACGATCGCGCCCGCGCAGATGGGGCACATCGCGCGGCACCGCAACTTCCTGCGCGGGCAGTTCCGCGGCGGTTGAACGCGCGGGTCGCTAGCGCTCGAGCGCCATCTGCTTGAGCTTGTTGTAGAGCGTCGAGCGGCTGATGCCGAGCAGGCGGGCCGCGAGCAGCTTGTTGCCCCTGGTCTCCTGCAGCGCATGGAGCAAGGCCTTCTGCTCGGTCTCGTTCACGGCGGCGTGCAGGTCGTGGCGCGCCGGGGCCACCGTCGCGGTCGACGCAGCAACCGCGGCCGGCCGCGCGCCGTCGTTGAGCAGCATGTGCTCGGCGCGCAGCTCCGAGGCATCGCCAGACACCACGCAGGCGCGTTCGAGCACGTTGCGCAGCTCGCGCACGTTGCCGGGCCAGCCGAAGCGCGCGAGCCGCGCCAGCGCGTCGGGCGCGACGTCCTTCTCGCGCATGCCGAGCGTGGCGCAGAGCTCGGCCAGCAGCAGGTCGACCAGCTCGGGCAGGTCCTCGAGCCGCTCGCGCAGCGGCGGGATCTGGATCGGCACCACGCTCAGGCGGTAGTAGAGGTCGGCGCGGAACTGGCCGGTCTCGACCAGTTGCCGGAGGTCGCGGCTGGTGGCCGCGATCACGCGCAGGTCGAGCGGGATCACGGTGTTGCCGCCGATCGGCTCGATCTCGCGCTCCTGCAGCGCGCGCAGCAGCTTGACCTGGATGCGCATCGGCATGTCGCCGATCTCGTCGAGGAACAAGGTGCCCTTGTCGGCCAGCATCATCTTGCCGGTGCGGCCCTTGGGATGGGCGCCGGTGTAGGCGCCCGGCGCGGAGCCGAAGAACTCGGCCTCCATCAGTTCCTCGGGAATGGCCGCCACGTTGACGCCGATGAAGTTCTGCCGCGCGCGCCGCGAGGCCGCATGGATGCCCTGCGCGACCATCTCCTTGCCCGTGCCGGTCTCGCCGAGCAGCAGCACCGTCGAGTCGGTGGCCGCCACCTGCCGCGCGCTGCGCCGCACCTGCGCGGCTTGCGGGCTCGAGCCGACGAAGTGGCTGAACTCGTACTTCGTGCGGCGCAGCTGGTTGAGCTTCGAGCGCGTGCGCTCGAGCTCGCTCTGCAGCTGCTGGATGCGCGCGAGCATCGGCCGCAGCGGATCGATCTCGTCGAACAGCACGAAGCAGAAGCCGCCGATGACTTCCTGTTCGTCGTTCTTGATCGGAAAGCGCGACACCACGGCCCAGCGGTTGTTGACCTCGATCACGTCGAACGGGATCGAGCGGCCGGTCTCGACCACCTCGGGCATGCGGGTGGTAGGCACCACCGTCGAGATGTGCTGGCCGACCACCGGCCGGTCGGGCTCCAGGCCGATGAAGGCCAGGTAGCGCGCATTGGCCCAGATGACCTTGCTGTCGCGGTCGACCACGAAGGCGCCCTCGGCGAGCTGGCCGAAGAGCTCGAAGAAGGACTGCAGGGCCTGGCCCCGGATGCTCGCCAGGTCGAAGGCCTGGTCTCCCTTGATCTGCAGCATGGCTGACTCCCTTGGTTCGCGGTGCGAATGCCCACCGCGCGCGCAACGACTGTAGTGGCTCCGAATCGCTGTCCAGTTGTTGGACGTTGTGTGCAGTGGCTTGAACACTATTGGACATTGCTCGCACGGTATTCCGCGGGCGTGCCGCATGCGGGTTTGTACGAAGCGCCCGAGTGAAAAGCGCGTCCCTCGGCGAGGGGCGCAGTGTCCGGGCACGCTTTCTGCAAAAACCAGCGCAAGGCACCGAACGATCTCGGTGCCAAGCGATGCCGGGAGACAAGCTGCATGCATGGAAAGAATCGACGCGTGGCCGTGGTGGGCGCAGGGCTCATGGGCGTGGGCATCGCCACCTGCCTGGCGCTTGCCGGTGAAGACGTCGACGTGTTCGATCTCAGCGATGCGCGGCGCGGCGAACTGCCCGCGCTGGCCGAAAAGATCTTCGAGGAATTGATCGCCGCGGGCCGCATCAGCGAGGCCGGGCGCGACGCGGCGCTGGCGCGGATCCGCGTGGTCGCGACGCTCGCGGCGATGGCCGATGCCACGCTGGTCTTCGAGGCGGTCGTCGAGCGGCTCGAGGTCAAGCATGCGCTCTATGCGGAGCTCGAGGCGCTCCTGCCTTCCTATGCGCTGATCGCGAGCAACACCAGCGGCTTCATGCCCGACGTCCTGTGCGAGCGCATGCAGCATCCCGAGCGCTTCCTGGTCGCGCACTTCTGGAATCCCCCGCATGTCATCCCCTTCGTCGAGCTCGTGCCGGCGACCGCGACGGCCCCCGATGCCAGCGCGGCCGTGCGCGAGCGGCTCGAGCATGCCGGCTTCGAGGCGGTGCTGCTGAGCCGGGCCGCGCCCGGCTTCATCGGCAACCGCATCCAGTTCGCGGTGCTGCGCGAGGCGCTGCACCTGGTGCAAAGCGGTGTCGCCGATGCGGCCACCGTCGATACCGTCGTCCGCTCCTGCATCGGACGCCGCTACGCATCGTTCGGCCCCTTCGAGACGGCCGACCTCGGCGGCCTGTGCACCTTCCTCGACATCGCGGGCCACCTGATGCCCGAACTCGAGAGCGACGCCTCGGGGCTGCAACTGTTGAAGGCCATGGTCGCGACCGGCCATTGGGGCGCGGCGGTGGGCCAGGGCTTCTACGAGTGGACGGATGCGCACTGGCAGTCGGTGCGGGAGCGAAGGCTGCGCATGTTGACGGACATGCGCTCGCCGCACTGACCGCCGCCGGTCCGGCCCGCGCCGCCAGCGCGGCAATGCGAGGTGTTTCCCGCCGCGCCCGCGTGGCGACTTTTCGAATTCATCACAAAGAGAGACAAGCATGCACCGAAGCACATCGACCCCCTCGCGGCGCGCCGCTCCAGCCATGCCGTGGGTGCTGGCCCTCGCCGCCGCGGCCTTGCTGGGCGCCTGTGGCGGCGGAAGCAGCGGCGTGACCCTCGGCGCCATCGTTCCGGGCGCGCCCGGGCCGCAGACGCCGGCGGCACCGCCGCCGTCCGTTGAGGCGACACCGCTGGGTTGCGAGCAGATGGCCAGGCTGTCCGTGCCCGCATCGGCGATCGCGCTCGCCACCGGCGGCGCCAAGGTGACGGCGGCCACGCTGGTGCCCGCGGGCGGCAAGGCGCCGAAGAACTACGGCGAGCACTGCAAGCTCAGCGCCGAGATCGCGCCGGTCGATCCCGCCGCGCCGCCGATCAGGATGACCCTGCTGCTGCCCACCGAATGGAACCGCAAGGCGATGATGTACGGCGGTGGCGGCTACGACGGCACCATTCCCGGCGTCGGTGGCAATTTCTCCGCTGGGCCGGTCGATGTTCCCGACCCGATCGGCCGCGGCTATGCGATCTTCGCGAGCGACTCGGGCCACGACGCGGCCACCGATTCGAAGAACCCGGGTGCCTTCGCGCTCAATGAAGAGGCCTTGCGCAACTTCTCGTTCGAGGCCTTGAAGAAGACGCGCGATGCGGCCGTCTTCCTGATCCGCCAGCGCTATGCGCGGGAGCCGGAACGCAGCTACTTCTTGGGCGGTTCGTCGGGCGGTCGCGAGGCGCTGGCGGTGGTGCAGAAATGGCCGACCGATTTCGACGGTGCCATCGCCTTCTATCCGGCCTTCAACGCGGCCGGTCTCGATCTGCAGTTCGGTCGCATCACGCGTGCGCTGGCCAAGCCGGGCGCCTATCCGAGCCTCGCGAAGCGCGCGGCGCTGTTCGATGCGTCGATGCAGGCATGCGACGCCCTCGATGGCGCGAAGGACGGGGTGATCGGCAACCAGAACGCCTGCAACCGACGCTTCGATCCCGCGACGGCCCTGCTCGATGGCCGGCCGCTGCGCTGCCCCGGCGGCGCCGATACCGCGGACGACTGCCTGTCGGACGCGCAGATCGCCGCCTTCAAGGTGATCGACACGCCGGCGATCTTCAACTATCCGCTGGGCAGCGGCGAGAACCAGTATCCGGGCTTCAACGTCTGGGGCGCCGAGTTCGGCCGGCCCGGCACGGGCACCAAGGCCGACGAGACCCAGATGCTCCTCGCGTACCTGGGCCTCGGCGGGAGCGCCCCTGCCTTCCCGATGCCCGAAAGGGCGCCGTACCTCTCGGGATTCTGGGACCAGTGGGTGCGCTTCTTCGTCACGAAGGACCCGGGCTTCGATTCGCTGACGCTCGATCCCGAGAATCCCGGCCCGTGGCAGGCGCGGATCGCGGAGCTCACGCGGCTGCAGGACATCAACCAGGCCGACCTGTCCGCGTTCGCCGCGCATGGCGGCAAGCTGCTGATGGCGCACGGCACGGCCGACCCGTTGGTGACCCCGCGCGCGACCGACCAGTACTTCAACCGGGTGCGCGCCACCATGGGCGCCGAGCGCGTGAAGAGCTTCATGCGCTACTACCAGATCCCGGGCTACGGGCATGGAAGAAGCCTGGTCTTCAACGCCAGCTGGGATTCGCTGGCCGCGCTCGAGAACTGGGTGGAGCAAGGCACGGCACCGAGCGCGCAGACGGTGGCCGATACCCAAGGCGTTCCGGGCCGTACCCGACCGCTTTGCGACTACCCCGCATGGCCCAAGTACAACGGCCGCGGCGACCTCGACCTGGCGGCGAGCTTCTCGTGCGTCGACGAATGAGGGCCTCGCGCATGAAAGAACCCATCGCATCGAAAGAGGTCCGTCGATGAGCGGCTGCATTCTCGAAACACGCCAGCTCACCAAGGAATTCAAGGGTTTCACCGCGGTCAGCAAGGTCGACCTGTCGGTGGTGCGCGGCTCGATCCACGCGCTGATCGGACCCAATGGCGCGGGCAAGACGACCTGCTTCAACCTGCTCACGAAGTTCCTCGAACCCACCAGCGGCACGATCCTCTTCAACGGCCAGGACATCACGGGCGAACGCCCCGCGCAGATCGCGCGGCGCGGCATCATCCGCTCGTTCCAGATCTCGGCCGTGTTCCCGCACCTCACGCTGCTGGAGAACGTGCGCCTGGGGCTGCAGCGCCGCCTGGGCACCTCGTACCACTTCTGGAAGAGCGAGAAGTCGCTCGAGCCCTTGAACGCCCGGGCGCGCGAGCTGCTCGCCGAGGTGGGCCTCGAAGAACTCGCCGAAGAGCAGACCGTGAACCTGCCCTACGGCCGCAAGCGCGCGCTCGAGATCGCGACCACGCTCGCGATGGAGCCCGAGCTCATGCTGCTGGACGAACCCACGCAGGGCATGGGCCATGAGGACGTGCACCGCGTGGCCGAGCTGATCAAGCGCGTGTCGGCGGGCCGCACCATCCTGATGGTCGAGCACAACATGAGCGTGGTCTCGACCATCGCCGACACCATCACCGTGCTGCAGCGCGGCGCCGTGCTGGCCGAAGGCCCCTACGCCGAAGTCTCGAAGAACCCGCAGGTCATGGAGGCCTACATGGGCACCACCGACGGCCAACTGCAGGGAGGCCACTGATGACCGCCGCACTCGAGATCAAGGGCCTGCAAGCCTGGTACGGCGAATCGCATGTGCTGCATGGCGTCGACATGATCGTGCAGCCGGGCGAGGTCGTCACCTTGCTGGGCCGCAACGGCGCGGGCCGCACGACCACGCTGCGCGCGATCATGGGCCTGACCGGCGCGCGCAAGGGCAGCATAGAGGTCAATGGCCGGGAGACGATCGCGATGCCCACGCACCGCATCGCGCACCTGGGCATCGGCTACTGCCCCGAGGAGCGCGGCATCTTCGCGAGCCTGTCGTGCGAAGAGAACCTGATGCTGCCGCCGGAGCTCAAGGGCGCGGGGCAGGGCATGTCGGTCGACGAGATCTACGCGATGTTCCCGAACCTGGCGGAGCGCCGCCACAGCCAGGGCACGCGGCTGTCGGGTGGCGAGCAGCAGATGCTGGCGGTGGCGCGCATCCTGCGCACGGGCGCCAAGCTGCTGTTGCTCGACGAGATCTCCGAAGGCCTGGCGCCGGTGATCGTGCAGGCGCTCGCGCGAATGATCACGACCTTGCGTTCCAAGGGCTACACCATCGTGATGGTGGAGCAGAACTTCCGCTTCGCGGCGCCGCTGGCCGATCGCTTCTACGTGATGGAGCATGGCCGCATCGCCCTGAAGTTCGGCGCGGCCGAGCTCGAAGCCCGGATGCCCGTGCTCACCGAACTGCTCGGTGTTTAGCGATCCCCATTCATCCACCAAGGAGGCAATCCCATGAAACAACGCAACCCATTCATCGCCACCGCCATCGGCCTCGGCATCCTGGCGCTCGGCGCGGCCAGCGCGGCACAGGCGCAGGAGAAGGTCAAGATCGGCTTCATCACCGACATGTCCGGCCTCTACGCCGACCTCGAAGGCAAGAACGGCGCGACGGCGATCCAGATGGCGATCGACGACTTCGGCGGCAAGGTCAATGGCCTGCCGATCGAGCTGCTGACCGCCGACCACCAGAACAAGGCCGACATCGCCGCGTCGAAGGCGCGCGAATGGATCGACACGCAGGGCCTGAGCATGGTGTTCAGCGGCACCAACTCCGGCACCGCGCTCGCGACCGCGAAGGTGGCGACCGAGAAGAAGCGCGTGCACTTCAACAACGGCGCCGCGTCTTCCGCGCTCACCAACGAACAGTGCAGCCCCTACACCGTGCACTACGCCTACGACACGGTCGCGCTGGCCAAGGGCACGGGCGCGGCGGTGGTCGACCGCGGCGGCAAGAGCTGGTTCTTCCTGACCGCCGACTACGCCTTCGGCGCCGCGCTCGAGGCCGACACCACCACGGTGATCAAGGAGAAGGGCGGCACGGTGGTCGGTGGCGTCAAGCATCCGCTCAACGCCTCCGACTTCTCGTCCTTCCTGCTGCAGGCGCAGAACTCCAAGGCACAGATCCTGGGCCTGGCCAATGCCGGCGGCGACACCATCAATTCGATCAAGGCCGCCAGGGAGTTCGGCATCAACAAGACCATGAAGACCGCCGGCCTGCTGGTGTTCCTCACCGACATCCACAGCCTGGGCCTGAAGAACACCGAGGGCCTGCTGCACACCACGAGCTGGTACTGGGACCTGAACGACGACACGCGCAAGTTCGCCAACCGCTTCTTCGAGAAGACCAGGCGCATGCCGACCGACGTGCAGGCCGCCGACTACTCAGCCACCACCACCTATCTGAAGGCGGTGGCCGCTGCGAAGACCACCGACGCCGACAAGGTGATGGCGCAGCTCAGGAGCATGAAGATCGACGACTTCTACGGCAAGGGCCAGATCCGCGCCGACGGCAGCTTCATCCACGACATGTACCTGGTGGAGGCGAAGTCGCCGGCCGAGTCGAAGAAGCCCTGGGACTACCTGAAGGTGCTCAAGACGCTGCCGGGCGACCAGGTCTTCACGACCAAGGCCGAGAGCAAGTGCGCGCTCTGGAAGTGATCGACCCCTGCGGGCCCGCGCGGGCCCGCGCTTGCTGAATCCCCTATGACCATTTCCCTTCCCGCCCTGTTGAGCCAGCTCCTCCTGGGGCTGGTCAACGGCTCCTTCTATGCCATCCTGAGCCTCGGGCTGGCCGTCATCTTCGGCCTGCTCAACGTCATCAACTTCGCGCACGGCGCGCTGTTCATGCTCGGCGCGGTGCTCACCTGGATGGCGATGGAATATTTCGGCATCAACTACTGGGTGATGCTGATCGCCGCGCCCATCGTCATCGGCCTGTTCGGGGTGGTGATCGAGCGGCTGCTGCTGCGCTGGATCTACAAGCTCGACCATCTCTACGGCCTGCTGCTCACGCTGGGCCTCACGCTGCTCATCGAGGGCGTGTTCCGCTCCATCTACGGCGTCTCGGGCCTGGCTTACGACGCGCCCGAGGCGCTGTCGAGCGCCACCGACCTGGGCTTCATGGTGCTGCCCAACTACCGTGCCTGGGTGGTCGTGGCCTCGCTGGTCGTGTGCATCGCCACCTGGTTCGTGATCGAGAAGACCCGCATCGGCGCCTACCTGCGCGCGGGCACCGAGAACCCGCGGCTCGTGGAGGCCTTCGGCGTCAACGTGCCGCTGATGATCACGCTGACCTATGCCTTCGGCGCGGGCCTCGCCGCCTTCGCGGGCGTGCTGGCCGCGCCGGTGATCCAGGTCTCGCCGCTGATGGGCCAGAACCTGATCATCGTCGTGTTCGCCGTCGTCGTGATCGGCGGCATGGGCTCGATCATGGGCGCCATCCTCACCGGGCTGGGGCTGGGCGTGATCGAGGGCTTCACCAAGGTCTTCTATCCCGAGGCCTCGTCCACCGTCGTGTTCGTGATCATGGTCATCGTGCTGCTGGTGCGTCCTGCCGGCCTGTTCGGCAAAGAGAAGTGAGAGCGGGCGCATGAACATGAAAAAGATCTCCACCGTCGTCTACGGCCTGCTGCTCGTCGCGCTGGTGCTGGCGCCGTTCTTCGGCGCCTACCCGGTGTTCGTGATGAAGCTGCTGTGCTTCGCGCTGTTCGCCTCGGCCTTCAACCTGCTACTGGGCTTCACCGGGCTGCTGTCCTTCGGCCATGCGGCCTTCCTCGGCGGCTCGGCCTACGTGGCCGGCCATGCGATCAAGGTCTGGGGCCTCACGCCCGAGCTGGGCCTGATCGCGGGCACGCTGGTGGGCGCGCTGCTGGGCTGGCTGTTCGGCGTGCTGGCCATCCGCCGCCAGGGCATCTACTTCGCGATGATCACGCTGGCCTTGGCGCAGATGATGTTCTTCGTCGCGCTGCAGGCCAGGTTCACGGGCGGCGAGGACGGCCTGCAGGGCGTGCCGCGCGGCAAGCTGTTCGGCCTCATCGACCTGAGCAACGACCTCACGATGTACTACGTCGCGCTGGCGATCGTGGCGGCCGCCTTCCTGCTGATCGTGCGCACCATCCACTCGCCGTTCGGGCAGGTGTTGAAGGGCATCAAGGAGAACGAGCCGCGCGCGCTGTCGCTGGGCTACGACGTGGCGCGCTTCAAGCTGCTGGCCTTCGTGATCTCGGCGGCGCTGTCGGGGCTGGCGGGTTCGCTCAAGACGCTGGTGCTGGGCTTCGCGACCCTGTCGGATGTGCACTGGACCGCGTCGGGCCAGGTGATCCTGATGACGCTGGTGGGCGGGCTGGGCACCTTGTCGGGCCCGCTGGTGGGCTCGGCCGTGGTGGTGCTGCTGGAGAACAAGATCGGCGAGCTGGGCAACCTGCTCGCGCGCATCACCACCATCGACTGGTTCAACACGCTGGGCGAGTCGGTGACCATGGTCACGGGCCTGATCTTCGTGATCTGCGTGCTCGCCTTCCGCAAGGGAATCATGGGCGAACTGAACAGCCTGATCGAGCGCCTCGCCGAGGGCCGCAAGCGCGGCAGGTAGCCGCGGTCCCTCTCCCTTTTTTCACGACCAGCGAGGTGTCGATGTAGAGCGCAAACCCAACCCGGAAAGTCAGCAACTCAAGGAGGCAACATGAAAAGAAAGTTCGAAACGTTGTTCGTGGGCCAGGCCCTGTTCAAGACGGTATGGCGCACGGCCTGGGCGACGGTGGTCGTCGGGGCCCTGGCAGCCTGTGGTGGTGGAGGCGGCAACGACAATGCGAATGCCGCGGCGATCGCGGCGGTCGTCGCCGCCAACGCGGCCGGGTCCTCGGGCCCGCCTCCACCCGCGGTCGTGCCCGCGCCGCCGGTCGAGCCGTCGGTGCCAACGGAAGTGGCTCCTCCCGAAAAGAAGACCAAATGGGCCACGACCTGGCAGGTCGCGCTGTACCGCAACATCCCGCAGAACGAAAACTCCGACACGGTCCGGATGCGCATCCGGACGAGCGTGGGCGGCGAGGGCGTCCGGATCCGGCTGTCCAATGTCTTCGGCACCGCCACCATGCGCGTCGACCATGCCAGCGTGGCGCTGCCCGATGACGGCGACGCCTCGGACCCGACGGCCATCGACCTCGGTACGCGCAAGGTCCTGACCTTCAACGGCAAGACGCTGGCCGAGGTTCCCGCGGGGACGGAGCTGCTGAGCGATCCCGTGTCGATGAACGTGCCGAAGCTTTCCGACCTGCTGATCACCCTGCATTTCCAGGGGAGCACCCAGTATGCGGACATGCACATGGAAAGTGCCGTCCCGCTTCCCAGGTACTTCGTGGTGAGGAAGCGCGATGTCTCGGGCGAAGCATCGATCAAGGCGGCGGCGCCGAACTATCAGACCTACGACGGGGCCTTCAGCCTCAGCGAGGTCAAGGTGCTCGCGCCCGCGCAAGCCCGGGTCGTGATTGCCATGAGCGAATCGATCACGGCCGGATTCGGCGCCAAGGACATTCAGGAGCCATGGCCCGCCGTCTTGTCGAAGCTGGCGAATTCCAATGGCGAACTGCTCGGCGTGGGCAATGCGGGCATCAGTGGCAATGCCATGATCAGCTTCGAAAACGGACCCTCCTTGCGCAGCCGGTTCGAGCGCGACGTGCTGTCCCGCGATCCGACCGACATCGTCATCCTGGCCGGCGACAACGACCTCAACCAGCGCAAGACGCCGGACCAGATCATCGAGCACTACAAGTATTTCGTTGAAACGGCCCGCGCCAGGAAGATCAAGGTCTATGGGGGCGTCAACACGCCGATCGGGAACATTCCCGGCATCGGGGAAGCGGGGAGGACCGGTTTTGTCGACGACCCCACCAACTACGGCAAGTGGCTCAAGATCAACGAATGGATCAAGACACCCGGAAACTTCGATGGCGTCATCGATTTCCCCGCGGTGGTGAGCAATCCCGCGAGCATGCCGCTCGCGCTCTCGAGCGATTGCTACATGCCGAGCAGTCCCATCCACCTGAACACGCGCGGTCTCGACGTGATGGGGACCCTGGCCTACGACGTCCTGTACGGAAAGAAGGAGAAGCCGGCCGCGCCTTGCAACGGGCTCGAATTCCCGCCATCCAACTGAACGGACCGGGCATGGAGGAGGGCGGCGGCGTCTCCTCGGCGCGATGACTATCATCGCCCCATGCCCACCTCCCACCTCTACCTCATCACCGGCGCATCGCGCGGCCTCGGCCGCGCCATGGCCGAACAGCTGCTGCAGCCCGGCCACGTCCTGCTGTGCATCTCGCGCCGCCAGAGCCCCGAGCTCGCCGAACAGGCGAAGGCGGCCGGCGTCGAACTCGTGCAATGGGAACAGGACCTGTCCGATCCCGTCGCCTCGGCCGCGCGCCTGCGCGAATGGCTGGCGGCGCAGGACGCCCAGCGCTTCGACGCCGTCACGCTGATCAACAACGCGGGCACGGTCGGCAATCCGGCGCCGCTCGCGGCCGCGGTCGATGCCGAGCTCTCGCAGGCGCTGCGCATCGGGCTCGAAGCGCCACTGCTGCTGACGGCGGCCTTCCTCGGCGGTACGCGCGGCTGGCGCGGCGCGCGCAAGGTGCTCAACATCTCCTCGGGCCTGGGCCGCAACGCGATGGGCAGCCAGGCACCGTACTGCGCGGCCAAGGCCGGCATGGACCACTACTCGCGCGCGGTCGCGCTCGAGGAGGCGAACCTGCCGAACGGCGCGCGCATCGTGTCGCTGGCGCCCGGCGTGATCGACACCGACATGCAGGTGCAACTGCGTGGCGCCTCGGCCGAGAACTTCCCCGACCGCACGCGCTTCGAGAAGCTCAAGAGCGAGGGCCTGCTCGACAGCCCCGCGAGCGCGGCCGCGAAGGTGCTCAAGTACCTCGCGCGCGCGGACTTCGGCGCCAAGCCGGTGGCCGACGTGCGCGATCCGGACTGAGCACCCGCGCCATGGCCACCGCCCAGGGCATCGACACCGGCGAGTACAAGCTCTTTCCCTCGCCGCGCAACCGGCACCGCGTCGTCTTCACGCACCAGGTCTTCGTGCCGTACCCGTACGCGCTGATCGTGATGGACGAATTCGGTTTCCAGGGCCGCTACAGCCTGTTCGCGGCCTGCCGCGCGAGCGACGGCAAGATGGGCCAGCTCGCGGCCTTCGAGCTCGAGTCGGACGTGGCGGTGTTCAACCGCAAGTTCGTGCCGGACTGAGACGGGCTCCGGATGACGAGAACGTAACCGGGCGGATAAGTCCGCGTCGGTTTGCTTTCCTAGTGTGTGGGCGTGGAGAGATCGACGCCCCGGATGGCACGCCCACGCACCTCGCCGTATCTCCACCCCCGCGCCTGACATCCAGCCGCGGGGAACAACCACAGGAGATATGCATGTCGAACAGAAAAATCCTCGCGCTCGCGGCCGCTTCTGCCCTGGCTGGCCTCGTGCCGGCCGTGGCCCTTGCCCAGCAGAGCGTGCAGCACGTCGATGCGCCTTCGCACTTCGCGGCCAACGAAGCGGGCATCAAGACCCATGCGGAACTGGCCGGCTCGGGCAAGTCGACGGACCAGGTCGGCCAGGAGCTGGCGACGGCGCGAAGCGATCCGAAATGGAAGAACTTCCTGGCCTACGGCACGCCGGTTCCGGCGACCAATGCCCAGCCGAAGACGCGCGCCGAAGTGACGGCCGAACTCGAGCGTGCGCAGCGGCACCCCGGATGGGACCGGGCTTCGCGCTCGGGCGCGCCGCTGGTGCTGCCCGCCGCGCCGATGCCCGTGTCGGCGCGCTGAGGTCCGGCGTCGCGCTTACTCGATGGTCGCGCCCGAGGCCTGCACGATGCCCTTCCACTTCTCGTAGTCGGTCTTGAGCAGCGTGCCGAACTGCTCGGGCGTCATGCTCTGCGGTTCGGCGCCCTGCGCGATGATCGCGGCCTGCATCTCGGGCGTGGCCAGCAGCTTGTTGACCTCGGCGTTCAGGGTGGCGATCACGTCCTTGGGCGTCTTGGCCGGCACGAACAGGCCGTACCAGGTGCTCACGTCGAAGCCCTTGTAGCCGAGCTCGGCCACGGTGGGCGTGTCGGGCAGCGAGCTGCTGCGCTTGGCCGAGGTCACGGCCAGCGGGCGCAGCTTGCCGGCCTTGATCTGGGCCATGGCCGAAGGCACCGACGACACCATCAGGTCGACGTTGCCCGCGAGCACGTCCATCATGGCTGCGTTCGAACCCTTGTAGGGCACGTGGCGCATCTTGATCTTGGCCGCGCCGTTGAAGATCTCGCCGGCCAGGTGGATGGTGGTGCCGTTGCCGGGCGAGCCGTAGGTGACGGTGTCGGGCGCGGCGCGCGCGGCCTTCACCACGTCGTCGAGCGTCTTGTACTTGGAGTTGGCCTGCGTGACGATCACCACGGGCGTGAAGGCCACGTGGGCCACCGCGGTCAGGTCCTTGGTCGGCTCGTAGCTGAGGTTCTTGTAGAGCCAGGGCGCGACGACCATGTTGTCCTTCTGGCCCATCACGATGTCGTAGCCCGTGGGCGCGGCGCGCGCGGCCTCGGCGATGCCGATGGTGCCGCCGGCGCCCGCGCGGTTGTCGGGCACCACGGTCCAGTGGTTGGTCTCGGTGAGCTTCTGGGCCACCAGGCGCGCCAGGATGTCGGTGCCGCCGCCGGGCGGGAAGGGCACGATCATGCGCACGGGTTTGGCGGGCCAGGCCTGGGCCTGGGCGGTGGAGGCGGCGCCGAAGGCCAGCGGAAGCGCCAGCGCGAGGGCCAGCGGACGAAGGAGTCTGCGGATCATGGGTGTTGTCTCTGCTCTAGGGGTTGGGGCCTGGCGCCGGCCACCGGGGCGGGTCTCGCCGCGCCGGGGATGCAGTGTGCCGGAAGCGCTCGGCGCGGGTTTTCGCGCTTCGCGATGGCCCTCGTCTCGGTGCGCGCTGGCCCGGGGACGGCGATTCTCTCCGATGAGCCCGCGCGGCGCCGCGGCAACGGCTTTGTGACGAGCCTTGACGCGGCTTGACAGGGCGCCCGGGGCGATCGAATACTTCACCGAACGGTTGAGTATTCATTGCTGCCCACAACAGGAGGCTCCATGCTCGGAAACATCGATGCCGTGGCCAATCTCGCGGTGAAGGACCTGGCGGCGGCGCGCCGCTTCTACGAGGACACGCTGGGCCTGGCCCAGGTCGACGCCGAGGGCGACGAGGTCATCGTCTACCGCAGCGGCAACACGCGCCTCAACGTGTACCGCTCGTCGTTCGCCGGCACCAACCAGGCGACGGCCGTCACCTGGCAGGTGGGGGCGGACATCGAGCGCCTCGTCGCCGCCCTCCGGGCCAAGGGCGTGCGCTTCGAGCGCTACGACATGCCCGGCACGCGGCACGAGGGCGACCTCCATGTCATGGGCGACATGAAGGTCGCGTGGTTCAAGGACCCCGACGGGAACATCCTGAACCTGATCAACGGCTGATCGATCAGCCGAAGTTCTTCTCGGCGAAGCCCCAGTTGACCAGCTTGGCCAGGAAGGTCTCGACGAACTTCGGACGCAGGTTGCGGTAGTCGATGTAGTAGGCGTGTTCCCAGACGTCGACCGTCAGCAGCGCCGTGTCGGCGGTCGTCAGCGGCGTGCCGGCGGCGCCGGTGTTCACGATGTCCACGCTGCCGTCGGCCTTCTTCACCAGCCAGGTCCAGCCCGAGCCGAAGTTGCCCACGGCCGACTTCACGAAGGCTTCCTTGAAAGCGTCGTAGCTGCCCCACTTGGCATCGATGGCCTTGGCCAGCGCGCCACTGGGAGCGCCGCCGCCTTGCGGCTTCATGCAGTTCCAGAAGAAGGTGTGGTTCCAGATCTGGGCCGAGTTGTTGTAGATGCCGCCGCTGGACTTCTTGACGATCTCCTCGAGCGTCATCGACTCGAACTCGGTGCCCTTCTGCAGGTTGTTGAGGTTCACCACGTAGGCGTTGTGGTGCTTGCCGTAGTGGTACTCGAGGGTCTCCTTCGAGTACTCGGGTGCCAGTGCGTCGAGGGCGTAGGGCAGGGGAGGCAGGGTGTGTTCCATCGTGGGGTCCTTCTGGTTGGTAAAAAAGAAAAAGATGCGGGTCGGGCGCTCAGCCGGCGCCCTTGCCCGCCTTGGGTACGACGCGGTACGCGCAGCGCCGCGCGCCCGCGAGCACGTGCTCGACGCGGCTCACGGCCACGTCGGGCCCGAGCACCTCGTCGAAGAGCTGCAGCTCGCTGCGGCAGAAGCCCGTGCAGGCGCGCGCCGCGGTACAGATCGGGCAGTGGTTCTCGATGAAGAGGAAGCCCTCGCCCTCGTCGTCGGGGCGGTACTCGGCCATGTAGCCCTCGCGGCTGCGCACCTCGGCCAGCCGCTCCAGCCGCGCGGCGATGCCGCGCGCGCCGCGCAGGGCCTCGCGGTAGCTGGCGCGCATGGCCTCCTCGCGCGCGCCGATCAGCTGGTCCATGCCCTTCTCGCCGAACACCTGGATCACGGCGCTGATCATCTGCACCGTCATCTCGGCATGCGTGTCGGGAAAGCGCGCGTGGCCCGAGGCCGTGAGCCGCCAGATCTGCGTCGGCCGGCCGCGCCCGGCGCTGCGGCTCTCGGCGTCGACCAGGCCCTCGGCCTGCAGCTTGGCCATCTGCTGGCGCACCGCCTCCACCGTGACCTGCAGCACCTTGGCGATGTCGGGGATGCCGAGCGCGCCGCGGGTCTTGAGCGTCGAGAGGATGCGGTCGGCCGGCTGGTGCGGGGTCCAGGCGGTCTTGGCGTCGGCGGTGTCGTTGGCGGACATGGCGCGGTCTTCGTGGGGAGCGGAACGTAAAGGCGGCAACCCTTGCATTGTCAGGTGCTCGGGGCGTCCTTCGCGGAAACGCCCGAAAGCCCCTTGGCCGCGCCCGCGTCGTGGCCCGCGGTCGGGGCGTCCGGCGCCTGCCATCCGCCGCCCACGGCCTTGTAGAGCGCGACCAGGCTGGTGTACGAGGCGGTCTCGGCCTCGGCCACCGCATCCTGCGCGCGCAGCAGCGTGCGCTGCGCATCGAGCACCGACAGGTAGGGCGCGGCGCCTTCGCGGTAGCGCACCTCGGCCAGCTCGGCCGCGCGCGCGCTCTGTTCCGAGGCCAGCACCAGGCTTTGCAGCCGCTGCTGGTTCTGGCCGTAGCCGGTGAGCGCGTTCTCCACGTCCTCGATGGCGCGCAGCACGGTCTGCTCGTAGGCCGCGCGCTCGCCCTGCGCGCGCGCCTGCGCGCCGCGCAGTTGCGCGCGCACCGAGCCCAGCCGCAGCGCGGGCCAGCTCAGGCCCGGCGTGAGGCTGAAGGCGCGGCTCGACCCGCTGCCCAGGTCCGAGCCGCGCAGCGCGATGAAGCCGAGGAAGCCACCGATGTCGAGCCGCGGGTACAGCGCGGCCGTGGCCGCGCCCACGTCGGCCGTGCTCGCTGCCAGGCCGCGCTCGGCGCGCAGCACGTCGGGCCGGCGGCGCAGCAGGTCGCCGAGGTCGCCCACCGGCAGCCGCTTGGCGAGCAGCCGCAGCGGGCGCGGCGCGAGCATCGGCTCGAGCTCGGCCGGCTGCAGTGCCGCGAGCACCGCCACGCGATGCGCGGCCTGGCGGCGCGCGGTCTCGAACAGCGGCAGCTGGGCCTCGGTGCTCGCGAGGTTGGCGCGCGCGCTCGCGAGGTCGCCCGCGAGGCCGCGGCCGATGCCGACCTGGGCCTCGGTCACGCGCAGGCTGTCGCGCAGACTCTGCAGCGTGCGCTGCGTCACCGCGAGCCGCTGCTCGGCACCGCGCATCTCGTAGTAGTTGCGCGCGAGCTCGGCCACCACCACGATGCGCGCCTGCTCGAGGTCGGCGGCCTGGGCCTCGGCGCGCGCGCTGGCGGCCTCGTCGAGCCGGCGCAGGCGGCCGAACAGGTCGATCTCCCAGCCGGCGTCGAAGCCCAGGCGGCTGCTCTCGGCCAGCGTGCGCGCCTCGGCCGGCACGCCGTTGCCCTGCGCGATGCCGCGGGTCTTGCTCGCACCCATCGTCACGGTGGGCCAGCGGTCGAGCTCGGCCTCGTCCTGCACGGCGCGGGCTTCGAGCAGCCGCGCCTGCGCGATGCGGATGTCGTGGTTGGCGGCCAGCGCGCGCTCGATCAGCGCGTCGAGCTGCGCATCCTCGAGCTGGCGCCACCAGTCGCGCTGCACCGCGTCGGGCGCGAACAGGTGGCGCTCGGGCGCGGCGATCGTCACCGGCGAGGTCTCGGGCGCCGCGTAGCGCGGGCCGACCGCGCAGCCGGCCAGCAGCAGTGCCGTGGCCAGCGTCGACAGGGAAAGGGTCAAGGCCTTCATGGTCGTTCTCCCGTGCTTCATGCGTGACTGCCCGCGGTGGCCGGTGTCGCCGGGCCGTCCTCGAGCGCCGCGAGCTCCGCCGCGCGCTTCGATTGCCCCGCGGCGCGGTGGTCGCGCGCGAGCAGCGTGTACATCGTGGGCAGCACGAACAGCGTGAACAGTGTGCCCACCAGCATGCCGACCACGATCACCAGCCCGATGCTGAAGCGGCTGTTGGCGCCCGCGCCGCTCGCGAACAGCAGCGGCACCAGGCCCACCACCATCGCGGCCGTGGTCATCAGGATCGGCCGCAGGCGGATGCGCGCGGCCTCCTCGATCGAGGCGCGGCGGTCGAAGCCCTTGCGCGTCTGGATCTCGTTGGCGAACTCCACCATCAGGATGCCGTGCTTGCTGATCAGCCCGATCAGCGTCACCAGCCCGATCTGGGTGTAGATGTTGATGGTCGCGAAGCCCAGCGCCAGCGGCACCAGCGCGCCGCAGATCGACATCGGCACGCTGACCAGGATGATCAGCGGGTCGCGCAGGCTCTCGTACTGCGCGGCCAGCACCAGGTAGATCACGACGATCGCGAACACGAAGGCCAGCACAAGCGCCGAGCCCTCCTGCGTGAACTGGCGCGCGTCGGATTGCCAGTCGTAGCTGAAGCCGGCCGGCAGCTTCTTCGCCTCGGCGCTCAGGAAGGCCACCGCGTCGCCCATGGTCACGCCGGGCATCGGAATGGCCTGGAAGGTGGCGGCGTTGAGCTGGTTGAACTGCGTGAGCTTGTTCGGGCCCACGCTGGTCGACAGCTGCACCAGGTTGGCCAGCGGCACCGGCTGGCCGCTCGCGCTCTTCACGAAGTAGCGCGACAGCGCCTCGGCCGTCAGCCGCTGCTCGCGCGGCGTCTGCGGGATCACGTCGTAGGAGCGGCCGTCCATGCCGAAGCGGTTGACGTAGTTCTCGCCCACCAGCACGGCCAGCGTGTCGCCGATGGACTTCATGGTCACGCCCAGGCTGTTGGCCTTGGCGCGGTCCACGCGCACCTCGACCACCGGGTTGTTGAACTCGAGGTCGCTGTCGACCACGGCGAACTTGCCGCTCTCGCGTGCCGCCTTCTTGAGCGCCTCCATGGCCTCGAACACGCTGCGGTGGTCGCCCGGGCTGCGGATCACCATCTGCACCGGCAGCCCGCCGGTGGAGCCCGGCAGCGAGGGCAGCTGGAAGGCGAAGATGTTGCTGCCTTCCACCGCGCCCATGCTTCCTTGCACCTCGTGCTGGATCTGGTCGGCGTTGCGCTGGCGGTCCTTCCAGTCGGACAGCTGCACGCCGCCGATCGAGTTCGACACGCCGTCGGAGCCGTTGATCAACCAGCGGCCGGTGTTCTCGGGCAGCGCGGCGAACACGTCGTCCCACTTCTTGCCGAACTTCTCGACGTAGTCGATGTTGGCGTGCTGCGGCGACTTGATCGCGGTCAGCACCATGGCCTGGTCCTCGCCGGGCGCGAGCTCGCGCTGCGCGGCGTTGTAGAGGAAGGGCAGGCTCGCGAGCACCACCGCGGCCAGCGCGCCCGTCACCCAGCGGTGGCGCAGCGACACGTCGAGCACGCGGCCGTAGCCGGTGGCCAGGCAGTGGAAGAAGCCCTCGGCCAGCCGCGCCATGCGCGTGCCGGTGGCGTCCTGCGGCAGCAGGAAGGAGCTCATCACCGGCGACAGCGTGAGCGCGATCACGCCCGACACCACCACCGCGCCCGCGAGCGTGAAGGCGAACTCCTTGAACAGCGAGCCGGTGAGTCCGCCCATCAGGCCGATCGGCGCGTACACCGCGGCCAGCGTGAGCGTCATCGCGATCACCGGGCCGGCCACCTCGCGCGCGCCGATCAGCGCCGCCTGCACGCGCGACTTGCCTTCCTCGATGTGGCGGTGCACGTTCTCCACCACCACGATCGCGTCGTCCACCACCAGCCCGATCGCCAGCACCATCGCCAGCAGGGTGAGCAGGTTGATCGAGAAGCCGAACAGCAGCATCAGCGCCGCGGCGCCCAGCATCGACAGCGGAATGGTCACCACCGGGATCAGCACCGCGCGTACCGAGCCCAGGCACAGGAAGATCACCAGCACCACGATCACCACCGCCTCGAGCAGCGTGTGGCGCACCTCGTCGATCGAGGCCTCGATGAAGCGCGCGAGCTCGAACGGCAGCTGCACCTCCACGCCCGCGGGCAGGTTTTGCTTGATGCCGGGCAGCAGTTCGCGGATGCGCTTCACGATCACCAGCGGATTGCCGTTGGGCGCGGCCTGCAGGCCGAGGTAGATGGCCTTGTCGCCGTCCATCATCGCGCTGACGTCGGCGCTCGCCGCGCCGAGCTCGACCGTGGCCACGTCGCCCAGGCGCACCAGCGCATCGCCGTCGCGCTTGATCACCATGTCGCGGAACTCGGCCACGTTCACCAGGTCGGTGTTGACGCGGATGTTCGACACCACGTACAGGCCCTTGACCTGGCCCGGCGCCGCCTGCACGTTGTTCTGGCGCAGCGCGTCGGCCAGCTCGCCGGCCGAGATGCCGCGCGCGGCCATGCGGTTGGCGTCGAGCCACACGCGCATCGCCAGCGTCTGGCCGCCCGAGACCTCCACGCCCGACACGCCCTCGATCGACGCGAACTGCGGCTGCACCACGCGCGAGAGGTAGTCGGTGAGCGCGGGCATGCCCATGGTCTTGCTCGAGAAGCCCACGTAGGCCACGGCCGTGGCCTCGCCCGAGGACTTGAGGATCACCGGGTCGAAGGCCTCCTGCGGCAGCCGGTACTTGACCTGGCTCACCTGCGCCATCGCCTGCGTGAGCGCCTGGTTGGCGTCGGCGTTGAGCTTCATGCGCACGGTGATCACGCTGCGGCCCAGCGTGGAGGAGGACGACAGGTAGTCGACGTTCTCGATCGTGGCCACCGCCTGCGCGATCGGCTGCGTGACGAAGCCCTGCATCAGCTCGGGCGAGGCGCCCGGGTACTGGGTGGTGATGGTCAGCGTGGTGCTCTCGGTCAGCGGGTACTGGCGCACCGGTAGCGAGCCGAGGGCACGCGCACCCAGCAGCAGGATCAGCGTGCTCACCACCAGCGCCAGCACGGGCCGGCGCACGAACAGGTCGGTGAATCTCATGACTTGCGCTCCCGCACGGCCAGCGTGTCCTTGTCCATCGGCTGCACCGCGGCGCCGCCGTACAGGCGCAGCTGGCCCGAGGTCACGACGCGCTCGCCGGCCTGCAGGCCCTTCTCGATCACCACCTGGCCGTCCTGCCGGTCGCCGGCCGTCACGAACAGCTGCTGCACCACGAAGCCCTCGCCCTTGTCGGCCGGGCGCACCACGTAGACCGAGTCGCCGTGCGTGCTGTAGGTGATCGCGGTCTCGGGCACGGTGATGGCGTCGGCGCGCGGCGGCAGCGCCACGCGCGCGCTCACGTACATGCCGGGCGCGAGCGCGCCGTCGGCGTTGTCGATCGCGGCCTGCAGCCGCACGGTGCGCGTGTCGCTGCCGATCTGCGGCTCGATCGCGCTGAGCCGGGCCTGGAAGGCGCGGCCGGGCCAGGCGTCGACGTTGAGCAGCACCTGCTGGTTGCGCTGGAGCGCGGGCAGGGCGGCCTCGGGCAGGGTGATGGTCGCGAGCAGCGTGCGGGCGTCGGTCAGCGAGACCAGTGCATCGCCGGCACGCACGAACTGCCCGAGGTTGACCTTGCGCAGGCCCAGCCGGCCGTCGAAGGGCGCCACGATGCGCTTCTGGGCGATCTGCGCCTGCACCCGCCGCAGCTCGCCGCTGGCCTGGTCGTAGCCGGCCTGCGCCTGGTCGAGCTGCTCCTGCGTGGCGGCCTGCTGCGGCAGCAGCCGGCGCGTGCGCTCGAGCAATGCCTTCGCATTGGCGCGCTGCGCCTGCAGCCGTTCGAGGTCGCCCTGCTCGGGCGCGTCGTTGAGCTGCACCAGCAACTGGCCCGCGCGCACCTCGGCACCCGCGGTGAAGAGGATCTTCGCGATCCGCCCCTCCACCTCGGCCGGCACCTCGACCTGCCGGTTCGCCTCCAGCGTGCCGATGCCGCTGAGGAAGCGCGGCAGTTCGGTCTGCCGCGCCGCGGCCACCGCCACCTGCGCCGGCGGCATGCCGCCGCCACCGCCGCCGTCGGCCGCTCTGGATTTCGCCACGAGGCCATAGCCGGCCCCTCCCACCACCACTGCCGCGAAGCCGGCACCGAGCCAGGCCCTTGATCGTGCGTTCATGATCATACCGTTATTAATCAAAGAAAGTACTTGGATTATTGGCGGGCTCGTGGCGGCCTGTCGAATAAAGGAAAGCAATGCCCCCGATGAAGGCGGGCTATCCGGGTCGTGTCGCGCATCTGGAATCTCCGAAGATCGAGCGGCACATGCCGCTGCAGCGAAGACGGGCGATGGGGAGGGTTTGTGACGCGCGCGATTCACCGGTCCGGCGGCCGTGCATTGCGCGCGGGGCCGGGGGCCGATGTACATTGCGGCCTGCTCAAAAATCTTTCAGCATGGCCACCAAGTCCCGAAAAAAGCCCGCGGCCGTCACCGAGGACGAGGTCTTCGACATCGCTGCCGAGCTGTTCCGGGCCATGGCCGCGCCCATGCGGCTGAAGATCGTCAGCCTGCTGTGCAACGGCGAGAAGAACGTGAGCGAGCTGCTGGCCGAGATCGACACCACGCAGCCCAACATGTCGCAGCACCTCAACACCCTCTACCAGGCGGGCGTGCTCGCGCGGCGCCGCGAGGGCGTGAGCATCTACTACAGCATCGCGAACGAGACCGTGGTGGCGCTGTGCCGCAGCATCTGCGTGCAGATCGCCATCGAGCAGGCCTGAGGCCCGTGGCGGGCCGCCGCCCTCAGGGCTTCAGGTAGACGTAGCCTTCCTGCGCCTGCAGCCGCGCCACCTCGGCCACGCCCGAGGGCACCACCTTCGCTTCCATCAGCAGCCGGCCCGCGTCGATGTTGCGCGTGGTCAGCGTGTTGTTGCAGACGTCGAACACCACGCCGCGCGCGGCCAGGGCGCTCACCGGGCCGCTGAACTCGCGGCCCTTGCTGTCCTTCGCGTCGCTCAGCAGGAAGTCGATGCCGGGGCCGTGCGTCACCACCACGATCTTCGCCTTCGGGTCGGCGTTGAGGTGGTTCGTGATGTTGGCGAGGATGGCCGCGCTGGTCTCGACGCCGGTGTTGACGTGATAGACCGCCTTGACCACCTGCTGCGCGCCGGCGAACGACGCCGCGATGGCCAGAAGGAACGCGATGAATGCCTGTCTCATGGGGAAACCCTCGGTTGTTGTTGTGGACCTCAAAATATCATCTTCTACTTATATTTACAGCCGGGCAAGTCCGGGGTCGCGCGGCGATGCATCGCGCGACGATGAAAAAAAGAGAGACGCCACGATGTTCCCGCTCCTTCTTCGCGCGCTTCTTCGCACGCTGTGGCCGCTGGCCTTCGGCCTCTTCGTGGCGAGCGCGGGTGCCGCGCCCGACATCGCGCCGCGCGCCGTCGCACCCGATGTCTACTACGTGCAGGGCGTGCCGGCACTGGGCTCGGCCGAGAACCAGAACTTCATCTCGAACGCGGGCTTCGTCGTCACGCGCGACAGCGTGGTGCTGATCGATGCGCTCGGTTCGCCGGCCGCGGCCGAGCGGCTGGTGCGGGAGATTCGACGCATCACGCCCAAGCCGATCAGCCACGTGATCCTCACGCACTACCACGCCGACCACATCTACGGCCTGCAGGTGTTCAAGGCGCTGGGCGCGCAGGTGATCGCGCATGCGCTGGCCAGGACCTACCTGTACTCCGACGCGGCGCGGCTGCGCCTCGAGGCCTCGCGCAAGGACCTGGCGCCATGGATCGACGACAGCACGCGGCTGGTGCCGGCCGATGTCTGGCTCGAGGGCCGCACCGAGATGACGATCGGCGGCACGCGCTTCGTGATCCAGCCCGCGGGCCCGGCCCACACGCCCGAGGACCTCGCGATCTACCTGCCGCAGCAGCAGGTGCTGTTCTCGGGCGACGTGGTGTTCCGCAACCGCATTCCCTACGTGGGCACGGCCGACAGCCGCCACTGGATCGCGGCGCTCGATGCGCTGCTCGCGCTCGATGCGCGCATCATCGTGCCGGGCCACGGGCCGGCCTCCTCCGATCCGAAGCAGGACCTGCAGCTCACGCGCGACTACCTCGTGTTCCTGCGCGAGGCCATGCGCAAGGCCGCGGCCGACATGACGCCCTTCGAGGAAGCCTATGCGGCCACCGACTGGTCGCGCTATGAAGCCATGCCGCTGTTCAAGGCCGCGAACCGCATGAACGCCTACAACACCTACCTGTTGATGGAGCAGGAGACGCGATGAACGCGCGCGGCCCCACGCGGCGCGGCGCCCTCGCTGGCATCGCGCTGTCGTGCGTCTGGCCCGTGGCGCATGCCGCCGAGTCGGCGCTGCCCGCGCCCGACTCTCTGGCCGATGCGCTCGCCAATGCGCTCGCGCGTTCGCAGCCGCTGGTCGTGATGGCCAGCCTGCGCGGCTGCCCCTTCTGCCGCATCGTGCGCGAGCACTACCTGATGCCCGAGCTGGCGACGGGCCTGCCCGTGGTGCAGATCGACCTGCGCGACCGCCGCATGGTGCGCGACTTCGACGGTGCGCCGCGCACGCACGAGGCCCTGCTCGCGGCCTGGGGCATCGCGGTCGCGCCCACGCTGCTGTTCTTCGGCCGCGGCGCGCGCGAGGTCGCCGAGCGGCTCGCGGGCGGGGCCTCGGATTTCTACGGTGCCTACCTCGAGCAGCGGCTGAACCAGGCCCGTACAGCCGTGCGCGCGTGATCGCGAGCTAGCGTTATGCATGAGCGTGCCGAGCGGGTTTCCCCCAGGCACGAAGCCCTTCCCATCGACGCGCGGACTCCTAAAATCAATACATAACGATTTACTTATTTAACGATGAAACTGGCAGCTTCGATGCGAGTTTCGAGGAGACGAAATTGAAGTTGTTGCCGTCGCTCGCGGTCGCCGCCGCATTGCTGATCTGCGTCCAGGCGCATGCGAGCAAGGAGCTGGCCCAGAAGAACGCCTGCCTCGCCTGCCACGCGACCGACAAGAAGCTCGTGGGTCCGGCCTACCAGGACGTCGCGAAGAAGTACGCGGGTCAGTCCGATGCGCTGGCCGTGCTCACCGCGAGCATCCAGAAGGGCAGCAGCGGCAAGTGGGGGCCGGTGCCGATGCCGGGCCAGCCGGCGTTGAGCGAGGCCGACGCCAAGTCGCTGGCCGCCTGGGTGCTGGGCGGCGCCAAGTAGGCAGTTGCGAAGGCCTGCGATGAGCAACATCCAGCAGCCCGGCCAGGTGCGCAAGGCGCCCGAGAACTTCGTCGACGCGCAGGGCGTGCGCACCGTGTTCTCGGAAGCGCGCAAGGGCCGCCGCGATTTCATCCGCGGCGCCTTCGCGGCCGCCGTCGCGGGCGGCGCGGCAACGGCGGCGCTCGCGCAGGCCGATGGCGATCCGGCGATTCTCCAGCTGCCAGCGCACAGCACCGGCCTCGGCCAGCCCGTGGTCACCGACGGCTACGGCAAGCCCTCGAAGTACGAGGCCAACGTGCAGCGCCGCCAGAGCCCCGGCCTCACGCCGACCGCGCAAGCCTCGGTCTCGTTCGCGCCGCTGCAGTCGCTGTTCGGCATCGTCACGCCCAGCGGCCTGCACTTCGAGCGCCATCACCAGGGCTGGTGGGACATCGATCCGTCCAAGCACCGCCTGATGGTCAACGGCCTCGTGAAGGCCGCCAAGGTCTTCACGCTCGACGAGCTGATGCGGCTGCCCTCGGTGTCGCGCTTCCACTTCATCGAATGCGGCGCCAACACCGGCATGGAGTGGGGCAACGTCGCCGTGCCCACCGCGCAGTACACGCACGGCATGCTGTCGTGCAGCGAGTTCACGGGCGTGCCGTTGATCACGCTGCTCGAGATGGCCGGCGCCGACCTCAAGGGCGAGCGCTTCGTGTTGGCCGAGGGCGCGGACGGCTCCTCGATGACGCGCACCATCCCGATGAGCCTGGTGCGCTCGGGCGAGGTGCTGGTGGCCTACGGCCAGAACGGCGAGATGCTGCGGCCCGAGCAGGGCTACCCGCTGCGCCTGGTGGTGCCGGGCGTGCAGGGCGTGAGCTGGGTCAAGTACCTGCGTCGCATCGAGCTCGGCGACATGCCCTACGGCACCAAGGACGAGACCGTGCACTACGTCGACCTGATGCCCGACGGCCAGCACCGCCAGTACACGAGCGTGCAGGAATGCAAGAGCGTGGTGACCACGCCCTCGGGCGGGCAGATGCTGCTGGACAAGGGCTTCTACAACATCACCGGCCTTGCCTGGTCGGGGCGCGGCAAGGTGAAGCGCGTCGACGTCAGCGTGGACGGCGGGCGCAACTGGCGCAGCGCGCGGCTCGAGTCGCCGGTGCTCTCGAAGTGCCTCACGCGCTTCAACATCGACTGGGTGTGGGACGGTTCGCCGGCCATCATCCAGAGCCGCGCGATGGACGACACCGGCTACGTGCAGCCCGGCTACCGCCAGCTGCGCGCGGTGCGCGGCACGCGATCGATCTATCACAACAACGCGATCCAGTCCTGGCAGGTGCAGGCGAGCGGGGAGGTGGCGAATGTCCAGCTCGGCTAGCCGCATCGTGCTGCGCGCGCTGCTGGCGCTCGCGGGCTGCGGCGTCTGCATCGCCACCTGGGCGCAGCCGAAGGCCGCCTACCCGGGCATCGGGCGCGACGCCACGCCGAAGGAAGTGGCGGCCTGGGACATCGACGTGCGTCCCGACTTCAAGGGCCTGCCCAAGGGCTCGGGCTCGGTCGCGCGCGGCCAGGACCTGTGGGAAAGCAAGTGCGCCTCGTGCCACGGCGTGTTCGGCGAATCGAACCAGGTGTTCAGCCCCATCGTCGGCGGCACCACGGCCGAGGACATCAAGACCGGCCACGTCGCGCGGCTCAAGGACCCGGCCTTCCCGGGCCGCACCACGCTGATGAAGGTGGCGAGCCTCTCGACCGTCTGGGACTACGTCTACCGCGCCATGCCCTGGAACCAGCCCAAGTCGCTGACGCCCGACGACGTGTTCGCCGTCACCGCCTACATGCTGAACCTCGGCGGCATCGTGCCCGACGACTTCACGCTGTCGGACCGCAACATCCGCGAGGTACAGGCGCGCATGCCGAACCGCGACGGCACCAGCACCGCGCACGCGATGTGGCCCGGCAACGAGTTCGGCCGCGCGGCGAAACCCGACGTGGCGGCGGTCGCCTGCATGCGCGACTGCGTGCCGGCCACGCAGACCGTGTCGCAGCTGCCGCCGCATGCGCGCGGCAGCCACGGCAACCTCGCCGAGCAGAACCGGCTGGTGGGCCCGCAGCGCGGCATCGACACCGCGCCGGCCGCGAAGGCCGGTGCCCCCGCCGCGGCGGCACCGGCCTCCAAGGCCCCGCTCGCCGTGCTCGAGAAGAACAGCTGCGTCGCCTGCCACGGCATGACGCAGAAGCTCGTCGGCCCCGCCTTCTCCGACATCGCGAAGAAATACCCGGGCCAGGTCGACCACCTGCTCGAGAAGATCAAGAGCGGCGGCAGCGGCGTATGGGGTGCGATCCCGATGCCGCCGCAGACCATCGGCGACGACGATGCCAGGGCCGTCGCGCGCTGGCTCGCCGAAAGCGCCGGGCCATGACGCGGCAGCCACGCACCCGGCCCACCATCGATTCGACAGGAGACACGCCATGAAGAACCGCAGACAGATCCTCCAGCAGTCCGCCGCGCTCGCGGGCCTCGCCGCCACCGGCGCCTGGCTGCCGGCCAGCGCGCTGGCCTACACCAAGGAAGCCTTCGAGGCCAAGAGCGTGGCCGACGCGCTCAAGGCCGTGGGCGCGGGCACGCCCACCGAGAGCAAGGAGGTCACGATCACCGGCCCCGACATCGCCGAGAACGGCGCCGTGGTGCCGCTCAGCGTCGCGACCTCGCTGGCCGGCGTGAAGCAGCTGATGCTGCTGGTCGAGAAGAACCCGAACGCGGTGGTCGCGATCTTCAACACCTCGGAGTTCGTCGAGCCGAACTTCACCACGCGCGCCAAGCTGGGCCAGTCCTCCGACGTGTACGCGATCGCCGTCATGAACGACGGCAAGGCGCTGTTCGCGAAGAAGGAAGTCAAGGTCACGCTGGGCGGCTGCGGCGGCTGACGCGCGCGCCGACCCCCACGAAGAAACAACGAGAGAAGGAGACCCACCATGGCAGATCCCATGCGCATCCGCGCCCAGGCCGCGGGCGACAAGACGACCGTCCGCATCCTGATGGCGCACGAGATGGAAACCGGCCAGCGCAAGGACGCCGCCGGCAAGACCATCCCGGCCTGGTTCATCCAGGAGGTCACGGCCTCGCTCAACGGCAAGACCGTGCTCACTGCCGACTGGGGCCCCGCGGTCTCGAAGAACCCGTTCATGCAGTTCACGCTCAAGGGCGCGAAGGCGGGCGACAAGATCTCGGTGACCTGGAAGGACAACCGCGGCGACACCCGCACCGACGAAGCCACCGTCAGCTAGGCGGCCGCCATGCGCAAGATCCCACTCCCGTGCCTGCTGCTGCTGGCGGGCAGCCTGTCGCTGCACGCCGCCGCGCAGAAGACCACCGCCGAAGGCATCGCCGAGTACCGCGCGCTGCTGCAGGACGGCAACCCGGCCGAGCTGTTCGAGGCCAAGGGCGAAGACCTCTGGAAGCAGAAGCGCGGGCCCAAGGGCGCCTCGCTCGAGAAGTGCGACCTCGGCAAGGGCCCGGGCGTGGTCAAGGGCGCGTTCGCCGAGCTGCCGCGCCACTTCGCCGACACCGGCCGCGTGCAGGACATGGAGTCGCGCCTGCTGACCTGCATGCAGACCCTGCAGGGCTTCGATGCCGCCGAGATCGCGAAGACGCCGTTCGGCAGCGGCGAGCAGAAGAACCTCGAGGCGCTGGTGGCCTGGATCTCGGCCGAGTCGAAGGGCATGGCGCTCAACCTGCCGCAGTCGCATGCGAGCGAGCGCCGCGCCTACGAGGTGGGCAAGCGCCTGTTCTTCCTGCGCGCCGGACCGCACGACTTCGCCTGCGCCACCTGCCACGGTGCCGACGACAAGCGCATCCGGCTGCAGGACCTGCCGAACCTCACGAAGAGCCCCGGCGCCGGCGACGGCTTCGGTGCCTGGCCGGCCTACCGCGTGTCCTCGGGCGAACTCTGGGGCATGCAGCGGCGGCTCAACGACTGCTTTCGCCAGCAGCGCTTTCCCTACCCGGGCTATGCCAGCGACGCGACCATCGCGCTGGCCGTGTACATGGGCGTCAACGGCAAGGGCGTGAAGACCACGGCCCCGGCCATCAAGCGCTGAAGGAACGCGACATGAATGCCGACCACATCCTGGGTGCCGTCGCGGCCGCCTGCGCGCTGGCCCTGTTCGGCTGCGCGAGCGCCGACAGCGCCGCCGACATCGACCGCTACACCGCCGAGGCTCTCAAGAGCTCGTTCCGCGACCAGGGCATCGCCAAGGTCGACCGCCTCGTGCAGGACCCGGCCAACCGCGCCTGCAGCGAGGCCGACGCCAGCGGCAAGCCGCTCGACGAGAAGACCGCCAAGGAGATCGAGGCGGCCAACATGAAGACCATCCGCTGGCCCGCCGACGGCAGGTTCGTCGGCGACTGGCGCGAGGGCGAGAAGATCGCGCAGAACGGACGCGGCCTGACCTGGACCGACGCGGCCGCCTCCGCCAAGGGGCCGGCCAACGGCGGCAACTGCTACAACTGCCACCAGATGTCGAAGGAGGAGATCTCCTTCGGCACCCTCGGTCCCAGCCTCTACCAGTACGGCAAGCTGCGCGGCGTGAGCGACCCGGCGGCCGCGGCCTCGAAGCCGATCGTCGAGTACACCTGGGGCAAGCTCTGGAACGCGCGCGCCTACAACGCCTGCTCGAACATGCCGCGCGTCGGCCACTCGGGCATCCTCGACGAAGCGCAGATCCGCGACGTGATGGGGCTGCTGCTCGATCCGAAGTCGCCGGTCAACCGATAGACGCAGAGGGCCCGCCGCTTCCATGAACCTTTCCAAGCGCGAGTTCCTGCAACTGCTGGGCGCCGGCAGCGTGGCCGGCCTGGGCCTGGGGCGCCACGACGGCGCCGGCGCGGCCGGTGCCGTCGATGCGATGTACGCGCTGCCGCGCTTCGGCAACGTGTCGTTGCTGCACATGACCGATTGCCATGCGCAGCTCAAGCCGCTGTACTTCCGCGAGCCCAGCGTGAACATCGGCCTGGGCAGCATGCGCGGCAAGGTGCCGCACCTGGTCGGCGAGCAGCTGCTCAAGGCCGCGGGCGTGGCACCGGGCACGCGCGTGGCGCATGCGCTCACGCACCTCGACTTCGATCGCGCGGCACAGCGCTACGGCAAGGTCGGCGGCTTCGCGCACCTCGCCACCCTGGTGAAGCAGCTCAAGGCCAGCCGGCCCGGCGCGCTGCTGCTCGACGGCGGCGACACCTGGCAGGGCTCGGCCACCTCGCTGTGGACCCAGGCGCAGGACATGGTCGATGCCTGCAAGCTGCTCGGCGTCGACGTGATGACCGGGCACTGGGAGTTCACCTACGGCATGGAGCGCGTGAAGGAGATCATCGACAAGGACTTCGCGGGCCGCGTCGAGTTCGTCGCGCAGAACGTCAAGACCGCCGACTTCGGCGACCCGGTCTTCAAGCCCTATGTGCTGCGCGAGATCAACGGCGTGCCCTGCGCCATCGTGGGCCAGGCCTTTCCTTACACGCCGATCGCCAACCCGCGCTACATGGTGGCCGACTGGACCTTCGGCATCCAGGACGACAACCTGCAGCGCGTGGTGGACGAGGCGCGTGCCAAGGGCGCGCAGGTGGTGGTCGTGCTCTCGCACAACGGCATGGACGTGGATCTCAAGATGGCCAGCCGCGTGCGCGGCGTCGACGCCATCCTCGGCGGCCACACGCACGACGGCACGCCCATGCCCACGCTGGTGAGCAATGCCGGCGGCCAGACCATCGTGGTCAACGGCGGCTCCAACGGCAAGTTCCTCGGCGTGCTCGATTTCGAGGTCAAGGGCAAGAAGGTCAGCGACTTCCGCTATCGCCTGCTGCCGGTGTTCTCCGACCTGATCCCGGCCGACCGCGAGATGGACGCGCTGATCGCGCGCATCCGCGCGCCCTACGAAGCCAAGCTGTCGGAGACGCTGGCGCACACCGACGGCACGCTGTACCGGCGCGGCAACTTCAACGGCACCGGCGACCAGCTGCTGCTCGACGCGCTGATGGAGGTGCAGGACGCGCCGATCGCCTTCTCGCCGGGCTTCCGCTGGGGCACCTCGCTGCTGCCGGGCCAGCCCATCACGCGCGAATGGCTGATGGACATGACCGCCACCACCTACTCGTACGCCACCGTCACGCCGATGAGCGGCGAGATGCTCAAGACCGTGCTCGAGGACGTCTGCGACAACCTGTTCAACCCCGACCCCTACTACCAGCAGGGCGGCGACATGGTGCGCGTGGGCGGCCTGCAGTACGCCTGCGACCCGACGGCCGCGATGGGGCAGCGCATCCAGGACATGCGCCTGGACGGCAAGCCCATCGAGGCCGGCCGCACCTACAAGGTGGCGGGATGGGCGCCGGTGAGCGAAGAGGCGCGCAGCGCCGGCAACAAGCCGGTGTGGGAGGTGATCGAGCCCTGGCTGAAGTCGCGCAAGGTGGTGGCCGCGCGCGCGCCCGAGGCGCCGGTGCTGAAGAACGTCGCGCCCAATCCGGGGCTGGCCTGAGGGCCGCGGGCGGGAGCGTGGCCGCACGCCGCGCTCCCTAGAATCGCCGCATGTCTGTCGAACAGGTCTCCCTCCTCACCTCGTTCGCGCTCGCGGCCGCCTTCGCGCTCTCGGCCGTGTTCGGCGCCGTGGCGCGCGCCACGCGCTTCTGCACCATGGGCGCGATCAGCGACGTGGTCAACCTCGGCGACTGGACGCGCGTGCGGCAATGGGCCGCGGCCGGCGGCGTCGCGCTGATCGGTTTCTCGGCGCTGGTGTTCGCGGGCTGGGTCGACGCCGACCGCACGCTCTATGCATCGAACCGCATCCTCTGGCTCTCGGCGCTGGTCGGCGGCCTGCTGTTCGGCTTCGGCATGGTGCTGGCCTCGGGCTGCGGCAACAAGACGCTGGTGCGCGTCGGCGGCGGCAGCCTCAAGGCGCTGGTCGTGCTGCTGGTGATGGGCATCGCGGCCTTCGCCACGCTCAAGGGCATCACCGCCGTGCTGCGCGTGGCCACCGTCGACGCGGTGCACCTGGAGCTGGCCGTCAATGCCTCGCTGCCCGAGGTGCTGGCCGGCGCGCTGCGCATGCAGGCCGCGCCGCTGCGGCTCGCGATCGGCCTGGTCGCGGGCGGCGCGCTGATCGCGTGGGCCGCCTGGGGCCGGCGCGATGCGCGCAGCCTCGCGGGCGGGCTCGCCATCGGCGCGCTGGTGGTGGCCGCCTGGTGGCTCAGCGGCCACTGGGCCGTGGTCGAGGAGCATCCGCTCACGCTCGAGCACGTGTTCCTCGCCACCAACTCCGGCCGCGCCGAGGCGCTGAGCTTCGTCACGCCCGTGGCCTATGCGCTCGACTGGCTGATGTTCTACAGCGACGCCAACAAACTGCTGACCCTGGGCATCGCCTCGGTGGCCGGCGTGATCGTGGGTGCCGCCGCGCAGGCGCTGTGGACGCGCGAGTTCCGTTGGGAGGGCTTCGCCGGCAGCGGCGACCTCGCGCACCATCTGGGCGGCGCCGTGCTGATGGGCATCGGCGGCGTCACCGCCATGGGCTGCACCATCGGCCAGGGCCTGAGCGCGCTCTCCACGCTGAGTCTCGCGAGCCTGCCCGCGATCGTCGGCATCGTCGCGGGTGCGGTGGCGAGCCTCAAGTACCAGGCCTGGCAGCTGCAGCGCGATCTTTGAGTGCGTGGGGCGCGCCATGCTTGACCCGGCCCCTGCGGCCACCTCGATAAAGACGGCATCGCAGCAAAACCGAGGTGATTCCGTGAACCCTTCGTCCCGTTTCCTGAACCCGTCCGAGGCCGCGCGCCGGCTCGGCGTGTCCGCCAAGGCCCTGCGGCTGTACGAGCAGCGCGGCCTGCTGGTGCCGGCGCGCACGGTGGCCGGCTGGCGTTCCTACGGGCCCGCCGAGATGGCGCGTGCCACCGAGATCGTCGCGCTGCGCGCGCTGGGCCTGAGCCTCGCGCAGGTGGCGCGCGTGCTCCAGGGCGACGCGCAAGGCCTGGCACCAGCCCTGGCGGCGCATCAGGCGGCGCTCGAAGCCAAGGCGCGAGAGCTCGACGCCACGCTGGACAGAGTGCGCGGCCTGCGCGACGAACTCGCGCGCGGACGCCTGCCCGCGCCCGGCGAACTCGCGCGCCTGCTGCAGCCCGACACCCGACCCGCGCTCGAATTCGAGCTGCCCTGGCCCTGGGGCGGCGAACGCTTCGCGCTCAACGACATCCGGCCCATCAACCACATCGTCGGCCCGCTGGGCAGCGGCAAGACGCGGCTCGCGCTGCGCATCGCCGAACGTTTTCCGGGCGCGGTCTTCCTGCCGCTGGACCGCGCCGAGGGCGATGCCACCGCCACGCGGTTGCGCGAGGACGCCGGCCTGCGCGCGCGCGTCGATGCCGCGCTGGCCTGGCTCGTGGAGGACGGTGCCACCGGATCCGAAGCCCTGGTCGCGCTGCTGGCCGGCCTCGAAGCCGAAGGCCCAGCCGCCATCGTCGTCGACATGGTGGAACAGGGCCTCGACCACGCGACCCAGGAAGCGCTGATCGCCCATCTGCGCCGCCGCGGCGCCGGGGCGCGGCCGCTGTTCCTGCTCACGCGCTCCAGTGCCTTCCTCGATCTCGCGGCGGTCGGCGCGCTCGAGTCGATCCTGCTGTGCCCGGCGAATCACAGCCCGCCGACCTATGTCGCGCCGTTCGAAGGCGCACCCGGTTACGAGGCCGTCGCCACCTGCCTCGCGACACCCGAGGTGCGCGCGCGCACGCAGGGCGTGATCGCGTGGCGGCCGACGGTGTCGGATCCCGCCGGCTGACTCCGGGCCGCCAGCGTGTTCCACTGGCGGCAGTTGCTCCCGATGCTTCCATGAGCCCCACGCAGATCGATCGTTTCAAGACCCACGGCTGTCTCCACCTCGAAGGCTTCCACCCGAAGTCCCGCGTGGCCCCGCTGCGCGAGAAGCTGCGCGACGAACTCAAGCGCATGGCTGGCGCCAAGGGCGGGATGGGCGCGGTGCGGCGCCTGCCGCTGTTCCAGCAGATCGGCAAGCTCTCCGCGCTCGTCAACGTGCCCGGCCTGCATGAAGCCCTGGTCACGCCGGCGCTGCTCGATCTCGTCGCCGAGCTCGGCGGCCTCGCGTCGCCGCCCGCGGCGGGCCCCCAGGGCACGCAGCTGCTGCTGTCGCCGCCAGGGCAAGGCGACTGGACCCTGCAGGCCCTGAACTGGCATGTGGACCTCGCGGCGCGGCCGCAGGATCCGCTGCCCGGCGTGCAGGCCTTCTTCCTGATCGACGACGTGGCACCGCATGGCGGCGCCACGCTCGCGCTCGCGGGCTCGCACCGCATCGACACGCGTCGGCCGGCCTCGGATTCGCAACCCGCGCTGCGCGAGCTGCTCAAGGACCCGATGGACCTGGAGCGCCGCCTGGGCGAGCAGGGCCTGGCCATCGTCGAGATGTGCGGCCGCGCCGGCGACGTGTTCCTGATGGACATGCGCGTGCTGCACACGCCCTCGGTCAACGCGACGAGGCAGCCGCGGATGATGGCGACCACGCGCTGCATCTTCGGCACCTGACGCGCCGCGACAAGACGCCGAGGCGTCATGGCGCGGCGCACCGGCCACGCGAAAATTCCTGCATGGATAACGAAAAATTCCCGAGCGCGCTGATGCACACCATCGGCTTTTCGCAGCTGCTGCGCAGCGATGCCGAGGCCGGCCTCGCGCGCGTGCGTTTCGTGGCGCGGCCCGAGTTCGCGCACAGCAACGGCACGGTGGTGCAGGGCGGGCTGGTCACCGCATGGCTCGATTGCGCGATGGCCTTCGCGGTGAACGCGAAGGACGCCGAGGCCGGCCTCGCGAGCCTCGAGCTCAAGATCTCGTTCCTCGACCGGGCCGACGTCGCCAGCTTCGAGGCCGAGGCGCGCATCCTGCGCTGGGGCCGCAGCGTGGTGTTCCTCGAGGCCGACCTCTGGGCGCTCGACGGCCGGCTGATCGCGCGCGCCTCGTCCACGGGCAAGCTGGTCCGGCGAGGCGCCTGACCCGCTTGCCTCGCGCGATCAGCGACGACGCCGGCGCGCGGCCACCAGGCCCGCCACGCCGAGCGCGGCCAGCGCCAGGTCGACCAGGTCCAGCGCCCCCCCGCTCTTGCGGAAGGGGAACGCGATCGGCATCACCGGCTGCTCGGGTTGCTCCGGTGTGACCCCGGGCGCGGCCTTGACGTTCAGGAACGCGGCCGACACCGAGCCGGGCTTGTCGTCCTCGTTGATGCCCTGCACGTAGACCATGTGGCGGCCCGGCGCGAGGCCCGTGGTGTCGAGCATGCCGCTCGCGGTCCGGGTCGCTTCCTCGAAGCCGGGGCTGGCCTGGTCCGAGGCCGAGAGCGCCAGCGGGATGCCGACCGCGCCGGCCTCCCACGGCAGCTTGCCGACATAGGCCAGCGCGGTCTTGATCTTCTTGACGACCGGGACCGGCGGCGCCGGAATGTCCGACTGCCCGGGCTTCGAATAGAGGTAGCGGTTGTCGTCCACGGTCGCGGTGACTTGCGCCTTCGCGCCCACCTGCACGGCCTCGGCGTCGATCTTCACGTCGACCGTGTCCGGTCCCTGCGGCAGCTGGTAGGGCCGGTACAACACGCGGCTCAGGTAGTGGAAGCCGTTGAAGTTCTCGGGATAGACCTCCTTGTTGAAGTTGTCGCAGCTCTCGTAGAAGGAGCGGCCCATCTCCACCGTGTACGAAGGCGCGCCCAGGTAGCCGTAGATGGCGTCCTTGGTCGTGCCCTCGGTGTCGTAGCCCAGCACCTGCTGCGCCGAGTACTTGTTGTGATAGGCCATGCGCTGCGCGATGGTGGCCAGCCCGAGGTTGTTGGGCGTCTGGATGTTGTTCTCGTTCTCGGAGCGCCGCACGCCCCAGGACCAGAGGATGGCGCGTGCCGCGCTGTGCAGGTCGATGAACACCCCGCCGCCGTAGTTCTCGTCGGCGCCGGTCTTCCAGTCGAATTCGCCGGCACCGCCGTTGTCGCGGTTCTGCGCGTTGCAATAGGTCGCGCTCTTGGGCCGGCCGTCGGGCAGCGCGCCGCCCTCCCACTTGCAGGCCGCCTGGTTCCAGCTGCCGCGCACGTAGTCGAGCACCACCTGCGTCTCGGGCTCGGAGACGGCCGCGGTGCCGCGGTAGTCCTCGGCGCACTGGTTGTCGGAAGCACCGGGCCCGCCCGTGCGCCAGCCGAAGGGGTAGTTGCGGTTCAGGTCGACCCCGCCGCTGCGCACCGTGCTGCAGGCCGCCGTGGCGTAGTTGGTGTTCTTGCGCTGCCGGGCCGTGATCTGCTGCTCGGCGATCGAGCGGCCGTCGGGGTTGTGGACGATGAAGTGGTAGCGGTTGCTGTCCAGCATCATGCGGGCGTTCGCGTCGGTCTCGTAGTTGTCGAGCAGCCACTCGATGTACTTCATGCCGACTTCCTGCGGGGCGTATTCGCGCGCGTGGATGCCGCCGGTCCAGACCATGTTCGGCGGCTTGGCCGCCTGCGCGTCCTGCTTCTCGAAGTTGCCGGCCACGATCACGCGGATCGGGTAGGGCTCGGTGGGAAACAGGCTCAGGTTGAAGGTGTTGAGAACGCTCGCGGGCAGGTACTTGACCAGCAGGTTGACCCAGGACGAATTGGCGTTGTTGTCGGAGTCCGTGCCGGGCTTCTGGTACTGCCCGCCCATCCAGGTCTTGCCGAGGGTCTGCACCTTCACCAGCTTCGGGTACTTGGCGGCCAGCTCGTCGAAGCTGGTGTAGACCTGCCCCACGGTGCGGTAGCAGGCCGCGTGCGAACCGCCGTCGGAGATCTTCTTCGTGCCCGGCGTGGTGTCCGGTGCGGGCGAGGCCTGCTTGCCCACGCCCTTGGTGATGTAGTCGCGGATCCGGGCCGTCTCGGCCTCGTTGATCTGCACGGGAAGGCCCAGCATCCGCAGCTGCGCCAGTTCGCCCGGGCCGACCTCCGCCGACACCGTACGGGCCTTCTGGTCCACGTAGGCATGGTCCAGCAGCCGGGTCAGGGCGTTGAGATCGTTGTCGTTGGAGTAGGGCACGACGATCGAATAGACCTGAACCCAGTCGGCGGTGTCGGGCGACTGCGCCGACACCGGATGGCCGGCCACGAGGGCGGCCGCGAGCGCGATGGACCATTGCGCGGGACGTGAGATGCGATGACTGATCCTCATGACAATTCCCCTTGTTTTGTTGAACAAAAATTGGCCGACCACAGCTTGAAGGCCCCTCCGCCGGGGTTCGATAGTGATTACCCGGATTTCGCGCGCGGGCAGGCTGTGCAAGTCGCGCCGATACACTGCCGCGCATGCAAGACCCGCCGTCCTCCTCGCCGGTGCCCGCGCGCTGGCGCGGCCCCCTGGTGCTTGCGTGCCTGATGCTCGCGCTGCAGGCGGGCGGCGAACCGGTGTACGAGGCGCTGCGCTACGAGCGTCCGGCCGTGCTCGGCGGGCAGCTCTGGCGTTTGCTCACGGCGCACCTGGTGCACCTCGGCTGGATGCATTGCCTGCTGAACCTCGGCGGGCTGGCCCTGTGCGCGGCGTTCGCGAAGGACCGCGCCGGCGCGCGCGCCTGGGCCGGCGCCTTCGTCGCGCTGGCGCTCGGCGTGAGCGCCCTGCTGCTGGTGGCATCGCCCCGGGTCGCTGACTACGCGGGGCTGTCGGGCGTGCTCTATGGCCTGTTCGTCTGGGTGCTCGCGCCGCAGGCCTGGCGCGGCGACCTGGTGGCCCGCGTCGCGCTGGCGGTGGTCGTGGTCCGCATCGGCTGGCAGCTGTGGAGCGAGCCCACCGAGGCCCAGCGTGCATTGATCGGCGGCGAGGTGCTGGTGCAGGCGCATCTCTATGGCGCGGCCTGCGCCGTGCTGCTGGTTCTCGCACAGGCGCTGCGCGGCCGCTCCAGCGCCTGATCCGAAGCCGCCCCGCGCGGGCGTTTTTACGCATTCTTTACGGCCCCCCACCGACTCTTTCCCCCGTTTTGACGCGCATCTGCCGAGACTGCCATTCATCTTTTTGATAGCAGGAGTGATGCATGGACATCGTCTGGATGGGCGCCTTGCTGGCGCTGTGGGTCGTGGTGGCGGCCATGGTCGTCGGGCTGAACCGGCTCGAGGGACCGAACCCGCCGGCGGCGAAAGAGGGAGAGGCATCGTGATCGGCCTCGACGTCCTCTACGGCTTCGGCGCGCTGATCGCCGTGGTGCTGTTCGCCTACCTGGTCTTCGCGCTGATCTGCGCCGAGGAATTCTGAAATGACGGGTTCCGCCTGGGGCCTGCTGGCCCTCTTCTTCGCGCTGCTGCTGCTGCTGGCCTGGCCGGTCGGCCGCTTCCTCGCGGCGCTGTGCAACGAACGCGTGCCGCGCTGGATGGCGCGCGTGGAGTCCCCCTTCTACAAGCTGGCCGGCGTGGCGCCGGCGCAGTCGATGAGCTGGCGCGTCTATGCGCTGGCGCTGCTGGCCTTCAACACGGTCGGCGCGATCGTGGTCTACGGCCTGCAGCGGCTGCAGGGCCTGCTGCCGCTCAACCCGGCCGGCATGGGCGCGGTGTCGCCCGACTCGGCCTTCAACACCGCCGTGAGCTTCGTCGCCAACACCAACTGGCAAGGCTACGCGGGCGAGTCGACGATGAGCTACCTCACGCAGATGCTCGGCCTCACGGTGCAGAACTTCGTGTCGGCCGCGACCGGCATCGCGGTGGCGTTCGCGCTGGTGCGCGGCTTCGCGCGCCGCGGCGAGGGCCAGGGCCGCGGCCTGGTCGGCAACTTCTGGGCCGACATCGTGCGCATCACGCTGTGGGTGCTGGTGCCGATCTCCTTCGTGCTGGCGGTGGCGCTGGTGGGCCAGGGCGTGATCCAGAACTTCGACGCGTACAAGGCCGTCGACACGCTCGAGACGACCGCGTTCCAGCAGCCCAAGGCCGGCCCCGACGGCCAGCCGCTGAAGGACGACAAGGGCGCGCCGGTGATGGAGGACGCCACCACCGCGACGCAGACGCTGGCCATGGGCCCGGTCGCCTCGCAGGAGGCGATCAAGATGGTCGGCACCAATGGCGGCGGCTTCTTCAACGCCAACTCGGCGCATCCCTACGAGAACCCGACCGCGCTGTCGAACCTGCTGCAGATGCTCGCGATCTTCCTGATCCCGGCCGCGCTGTGCTTCACCTTCGGCCGCGTGGTGGGAGACATGCGCCAGGGCTGGGCGGTGTTCGCGGCGATGGCGGTCATGTTCGTGGTCGCGGTGGCGGTGCTCACGTCGGCCGAGCAGGGCGGCAACCCGCTGCTCGCGCCGCTGGGCGTCGACCAGGCCGCGGGCGCGCTGCAGTCGGGCGGCTACATGGAAGGCAAGGAGGTGCGCTTCGGCATCGATGCCTCGGCGCTGTTCGCCGCCGTGACCACGGCCGCCTCGTGCGGCGCGGTCAACCTCATGCACGACTCGCTGACGCCCATCGGCGGCCTGGTGCCGCTGGTGCTGATGCAGCTCGGCGAGGTGGTGTTCGGCGGCGTCGGCTCGGGCCTGTACGGCATGCTGATCTTCGCGATGCTCGCGGTGTTCATCGCCGGGCTGATGATCGGCCGCACGCCCGAGTACCTCGGCAAGAAGATCGAGGTGCGCGAGATGAAGCTGCTGTCGATCGCGATCCTGGTGACGCCGATCCTGGTGCTCGTGGGCACCGCCATCGCGGTGGCCTCGGGCGCGGGCAAGGCCGGCATCGCCAACCCCGGCGCGCACGGCTTCTCCGAGATCCTCTATGCGCTGACCTCGGCCGCCAACAACAACGGCAGCGCCTTCGCGGGCCTGTCGGCCAACACGCCCTTCTACAACGCGCTGCTGGGCCTGGCGATGTGGTTCGGCCGCTTCGCGATGATCGTGCCGGTGCTCGCCATCGCGGGTTCGCTGGCCGCCAAGAAGCGCCTGCCGGTCACGGCCGGCACGCTGCCCACGCACGGGCCGCTGTTCGTTTCCCTGCTGATCGGCACCGTGCTGCTGGTCGGCCTGCTCAATTACGTGCCGGCGCTGGCCCTCGGGCCGATCGTCGAGCACCTGGTGCTCTGGAAGTAAGGAGGAGCACGCCATGACCCCAACCAAGACTTCCCTGTCGCTGTTCGACGCGGCATTGGTGCGCCCCGCGCTGCGCGGCGCCTTCGCCAAGCTGAACCCGCGCACCCAGTGGCGCAACCCGGTGATGTTCATCGTCTACATCGGGAGCATCCTCACCACGCTGCTGTGGATCCACACGCTGAGCTTCCCGGGCGACACCGGCATGTCGCCGACCTTCGTGCTCGCGGTCACCGTGTGGCTCTGGTTCACGGTGCTGTTCGCCAACTTCGCCGAGGCGCTGGCCGAGGGCCGCAGCAAGGCCCAGGCCGCCTCGCTGCGCGGCCTGCGCAAGGACACCTGGGCCAAGAAGCTGGCCGAGCCGCAGCGCGATGCGAAGTGGCTCCCGGAGCAGGCGCCCAACCTGCGCAAGGGCGACGTGGTGCTGGTCGAGGCCGGCGACGTGGTCCCGCTCGACGGCGAGGTGATCGAGGGCGTGGCCTCGGTCGACGAGAGCGCCATCACCGGCGAATCGGCACCGGTGGTGCGCGAATCGGGCGGCGACTTCTCGGCCGTGACCGGCGGCACCCGCGTGCTGTCCGACTGGCTGGTGGTGCGCATCGCGGTGAACCCGGGCGAGTCCTTCCTCGACCGCATGATCGGCATGGTCGAGGCCGCGCGCCGCCAGAAGACGCCCAACGAGATCGCGCTGACCATCCTGCTGGTGGCGCTCACGCTGGTGTTCCTGATGGTCACGGTCACGTTGCTGCCGTTCTCGGTGTTCAGCGTGGAAGCCGCGGGCGCCGGCACGGTGGTCTCGCTGACCGCGCTGGTCGCGCTGCTGGTGTGCCTGATCCCCACCACCATCGGCGGCCTGCTGTCGGCCGTGGGCGTGGCGGGCATGAGCCGCATGATGCAGGCCAACGTGATCGCGACCTCGGGCCGCGCGGTGGAAGCCGCCGGCGACGTCGACGTGCTGCTGCTCGACAAGACCGGCACCATCACGCACGGCAACCGCCAGGCCAGCGCCTTCCTGCCGGCGCCCGGCGTCACCAAGGCACGGCTCGCGCGCGCCGCCATGCTGGCCTCGCTGGCCGACGAGACGCCCGAGGGCCGCAGCATCGTGGAGCTCGCGCGCCGCGACGGGCTGGAACCCGCGCCGGTCGAGAACGCGCGCTTCGCCGACGGGCCGTCCCGAGGCGAAGCCGCCCCCTCGGGGGGCAGCGAAGCACACGCAGTGGCGAGCGTGGGGGCTCGTTTCGTGGCCTTCACCGCGCAGACCCGCATGAGCGGCGTCGACCTGCCGGCCGCGCCGAACAGCCTGGACACCGATCCCATCGTGCTGCGCAAGGGCGCGGTCGAGGCGGTGCGCCGGCACGTCGAGGCGCTCGGCGGCACGATGGCGCCCGAGCTGCTGCGCGCCGCCGAGGAGGCCTCGCGCCGCGGCAGCACGCCGCTGGCGGTGGCCGAGCGCGACCGCGTGCTCGGCATCGTCGAGCTCAAGGACATCGTGAAGACCGGCATCAAGGAGCGCTTCGCCGAGCTGCGCCGCATGGGCATCAAGACGGTGATGATCACCGGCGACAACAAGCTCACCGCCGCCGCGATCGCGGCCGAGGCCGGCGTGGACGACTTCCTGGCCGAGGCCACGCCCGAGGACAAGCTGGCGCTGATCCGCAAGTACCAGGCCGAGGGCCGGCTGGTCGCGATGACCGGCGACGGCACCAACGACGCGCCCGCGCTCGCGCAGGCCGACGTGGCGGTGGCCATGGGCAGCGGCACCCAGGCCGCGAAGGAGGCCGGCAACATGGTCGACCTGGACTCGAACCCGACCAAGCTGCTCGAGGTGGTGGAGACCGGCAAGGCGCTCCTGATGACGCGCGGTTCGCTGACCACCTTCTCGATCGCCAACGACGTGGCGAAGTACTTCGCGATCATTCCCGCGATCTTCGTCTCGACCTATCCGCAGCTCGCGGCGCTCAACGTGATGCGCCTCGCGAGCCCGTCGTCGGCCATCCTGTCGGCGGTGATCTTCAACGCGCTGGTGATCGTGTTCCTGATCCCGCTGGCGCTCAAGGGCGTGCGCTACCGGCCGGTGGGCGCCGCCGCGCTGCTGCGCCGCAACCTCGCCATCTACGGCCTGGGCGGCCTGCTCGTTCCCTTCATCGGCATCAAGCTGATCGACTGGCTGCTGGTGGCAGTCCACCTGGTCTGAGGAGTCCCCATCATGAGCAACACCACCGGCGGCATCGTCCGCCCCGCCATCGTCGTCTTCGCGCTGCTGAGCGCGCTCACCGGCCTGATCTATCCGATGGCCGTCACCGGCGCCGCCAAGGCAGCCTTCCCCGCGCAGGCGGCCGGCAGCCTGATCGTGCTCGACGGCACCACCGTCGGCTCGAAGCTGATCGGCCAGAACTTCAGCGACCCCAGGCACTTCTGGGGCCGCCCCTCGGCCACCGCGCCGCAGCCCTACAACGCCAGCGCCTCGGGGGGCGCGAACCAGGGCCCGCTGAACCCGGCCCTGACCGACGCCGTGAAGGCGCGCGTGGAAGCGCTGCGCGCGGCCGACCCGGGCAACACCGCGCCGGTGCCGGTCGACCTGGTGACGGCCTCGGGCAGCGGCCTCGACCCCGACATCAGCCCGGCCGCGGCGCGCTACCAGGCACCGCGCGTCGCGCGCGAGCGCGGCCTGCCGCTGGGGGAAGTCAACGCGCTGATCGATCGCCAGACCCAGCAGCCGCTGTGGGGGCTGCTCGGCGAGCCGCGCGTGAACGTGCTGGCGCTGAACCTCGCGCTCGACAAGCGCTGAACCCCGGACCCAGGCAAAGGAGACCTGTATGGCCTACGCCGCTTATCGCGAACATCCCGTGTATTTCCGAAGTCCCGCCGCGGCCGGTGCCGCGATCGCGGCCGCCCGCAGGACGGCCGCCGACAGCTTCCATGTGCTCGACGTCACCGTGAGTTGCGCCGACGCGCTGCGCGTGCGCCGCAGCCTCGCGGGCTGCGCCGATGCCGGCGTGGTGCGCTGCGAGCCGCTGCTGCACGGTTGCAGCTCGCAGGAGAGCGACGCGCCCTGCGTGCGGCTGATGATCCGCCTGCCGATGCGCAGCTACGCCGAGGTGCTGCACCGGTTGATCGAATGCGTGCCCTCGGGCGAGATCGGCCGGCTGGTGAGCTGGCGCGAACATCTCGCGCGCTGCGGACTGCGCCATGGCCACTGACTGGCTCCATGCGCTGCTCGCGCTGGCGGCGCTGTTCGTGCCGCTGGGCTTCGCCTGGCTGGTGCTGTCGCGCACGGCGCGGCGCCACGAGCATCGTGCCCGGCGCAAGAACGGAGCTTCCCGTTGATGTGGCCGCTTGCGCGACCGATGTCCGCTGCCGGTTCAGCGCGGCCGCGCGGTGCGCCACGCGCTGGCGGCGCAGCCGGCCTGCACCGCCGCGCCCGCGAGCATCGCGCAGCGCAGGCCCGCGGCGCCGCCGCCCGCCATGGCATAGAACGCACCCAGCGCGGCGACGCCGATCGTCGCGCCCGCGATGCGCGCGACATTGATCAGCGAGCCCGCGGTGCCCGAGCGCGCGGCATCGACCGCGCCCACGGCCTCGGCCATCAGCGGCCCGGTGGCCAGTCCCATGCCGAGGCCCGCGAGCGCCAGTCCGGCCTCGGCCCAGGCGATGGACGCGTGGCCCGCGCCCAGCGCCACCAGCAGCAGCCCGCCGGCGATGACCGCCACGCCCGCGCAGCTGACCGCGCGCGCACCGAGCCGCGCCACGATGCGGCCGCTGAACGGCGACAGCGCGACGAACAGCAACGCCATCGGGATCAGCGCGAGGCCGGCCCGCGTGGCGTCGAGCAGGCCCGCCTGCTGCCAGTGCAGCGGCAGCAGGAACAGCAGGCCGTACATGCCGAAGGTCATGCCGGCGGTGGCGATCATCGCGGCGCGGAAGGCGGGCAGGCCGAACAGGTCGAGCGGCACCAGCGCGGTCGCGCCGCGCCGGCCTTCGATGCGCACGAACAGCACGAACGCCGCCAGCGCGACCGCCAGCGCCGCGATCGCGACCCGCGGCGCCTCGTGCGACTCGATCGCCGCGAAGGCGAGCGCGCCGAGCGCGAGGCCACCGGCGAGCTGCGCGCCCGCGTCGAGGCTGCGCCCGCGCGGATCGGACGACTCGGGGATCGAGGGCCGTGCCAGCAGCAGCGCGGCGAGGCTGAACGGCAGCACCGCGAGGAAGATGCCGCGCCAGCCGAAGCGGTGGATCAGCACGCCGCCCAGCGGCGCGCCGATGGCCATCGCCAGGCCGTTGCAGGCGGCCCAGATGCCGAGCACGCGGCCGCGCTCGCGCGCGTCCTGCCACACCACGCGCACGATCGCGAGCGAGGCCGGCATCAGCAGCGCGGCGCCCAGGCCGGCCAGCGCGCGGCCCGCGACCAGCATCCAGACCGAAGTGGCCGCGGCGCACAGCACGGTGGCACCCGTGAAGACGGCCGCACCGAGCATGAAGATCCGGCGCCGTCCGTACAGGTCGGCCAGCAGGCCGCCGGTGAGCAGCAGCACCGCGTAGGCGAGGTTGTAGCCGTCGACCACCCATTGCAGGGCGGTCACGCCGGCGCGGAAGTGCTCGCCGATCGGCCGGGTGCCGAGGTTGACCACGGCCATGTCGACCTGCGCCACCAGGACCGCAAGGCACAGCGTGAGCAGGGCGAGGCCGCGGCGCGGCGCGGCCGGGCGGTCGGGATGTCTGTCGTTCATGGGGGAACAGCCTTCTTGGAACCAGACGGCCCATTGTGCGAAGCCGGCGTCGCCATGCTTCGGCGCGCACCGAAGCGTCGGTGCGCGGGGCGATGCGCTAACCTGCGCTCCCGATGAGCGAGCTGTCCCGCCCCGACCCCGACGCGCTGATCGCCCAGCTGCGCAGCGACGAGGCGCGCGCGCGGCGCGGCAAGCTGCGCATCTACTTCGGCGCCAGCGCCGGCGTGGGCAAGACCTGGGCCATGCTGAGCGCCGCGCAGCGCGAGCGCAAGGCCGGGCGCGACGTGCTGATCGGCGTGGTCGAGACCCATGGCCGCGGCGAGACCGCGGCGCTGCTGGCGGGGCTCGATGCCCTGCCGCTGCGCGAGATCGCCTACCGCGGCCGCACGCTGGCCGAGTTCGACCTCGATGCAGCGCTGGCGCGCCGGCCCGCGGTGCTGCTGGTCGACGAACTGGCCCACACCAACGCGCCCGGCTCGCGCCATGCCAAGCGCTGGCAGGACGTGCAGGAGCTGCTGGCCGCGGGCATCGAGGTCTGGTCGGCGCTCAACGTGCAGCACCTCGAGAGCCTCAACGGCACGGTCGGCGCCATCACCGGCGTGCGGGTGCACGAGACCGTGCCCGACTCGGTGCTCGACGAGGCCGACGAGGTGGTGCTGGTCGACGTCACGCCCGACGAGCTCACGGCGCGGCTCGCGGCCGGCAAGGTCTACCTGCCGCAGCAGGCCGAGCGCGCGGCGCAGAACTTCTTCCGCAAGGGCAACCTGATCGCGCTGCGCGAGATCGCGTTGCGCCGCACCGCCGAGCACGTGGAGGACGACGTGCGCGGCTGGCGCGTCGAGCAGTCGGGCCCGGGCACCGGCCTGCAGGCCTGGCACACCTCGGGCGCGATCCTCGCGTGCGTCGGCCCGCACGAGGGCGCGGCGCAGACGGTGCGCACCGCGGCGCGGCTCGCGGGCCAGCTCAACGTGCGCTGGCATGCCGTGTATGTCGAGACGCCGCGGCTGCAGCGGCTGGCCGCGGCCGAGCGCGACCGCATCCTCGCGGTGCTGAAGCTGGCCGAGGAACTGGGCGCTGCCACCGCGGTGCTGACCGGCGACGACGTGGCCGCGCAGCTCGCCGAGCAGGCGCGCCGGCTCAACTGCGCGACGCTGGTGCTCGGGCGCGCCGAGCCCGCGACCGGCTGGCGCCGCCCGTGGATGGCGGCGCGGGTGCCGCTGGCGCGCGCGCTCGCGCAGCTGGCACCCGCGCTCGACATCCTCGAGGTGGGCCGCGCCGACAGCGCGCGCCGGCTGTCGCGCTCGCCGCTGGGCGTGGCGGGGGCGCGCATCGACAGCGACGACCACGAGCAGGCGCCGATCCACTGGCCCGGCTATGCCTGGGCCGCGGCCACCAGCGTGGCGCTCACGCTGCTGTGCACGCCGCTGACCGGCGTGCTCGAGCTGTCGAACATCGTGATGCTGTTCCTGCTCGGCGTGGTGGGCGTGGCGATGCGCTTCGGGCGCGGGCCCTCGGCGCTGGCGGCGCTGCTCAACGTCGCGGCCTTCGACTATTTCTTCGTGCCGCCGCGGCTGTCGTTCGCGGTCAGCGACGTGCAGTACGTGCTGACCTTCGCGATCATGCTGGGCGTGGGCCTGCTGGTGGGCCAGCTCACGGCCGGGCTGCGCTTCGCGGCCGGCGTGTCGACCAGCCGCGAGCGCCGCGCGCGCTCGCTGTTCGAGCTCACGCGCGAGCTCTCGGCCGCGCTCGAGAGCACGCAGGTGGTCGCGCTCGGCGCGGCCGCGGTGCAGGGCCACTTCGGCGGCCATGCGCTGGTGCTGGTGACCGATGCCGCCGACCAGCTGGTGGCGCCGGCCGATCCGCCGCCGGGCTTCGACGCGCAGGTGGCCGACTGGGCCTTCCGCCATGGCCAGAGCGCGGGCCTCGCCACCGCCACCCTGGCCGCGCAACCCTGGCACTACGTGCCGCTGCAGGCGCCGATGCGCGTGCGCGGCGTGCTCGCGCTCGAACCGGCGCAGCCGCGCTGGCTGCTGATCCCCGAGCAGGCGCAGCAGCTCGACACGCTGGCGCGGCAGATCGCGATCGCGCTCGAGCGCGTGCACTACGTGGAGGTGGCGCAGCAGGCGGTGGTCGAGATCGAATCGGAGCGGCTGCGCAACGCGCTGCTGGGCGCGATCTCGCACGACGTGCGCACGCCGCTGACCGCGCTGATCGCGCTGGCCGAATCGCTGCAGACCTTGCCGGCGGAAGAACACGCCGAGGCGGCGCGCGCGATCGTCGCGCAGGCGCACGAGCTGCATGCGCTGGTCAACAACCTGCTCGACATGGCGCGGCTCGAGAGCGGCATCGCGGGCGGCGCGGTCAACCTGCGGCGCGACTGGCAGTCGGTCGAGGAGGTGGTGGGCTCGGCCATCCGCGCGGCGCGCACCGCGCTCGGCGCCACCGTGGTCCAGACCGCGCTCGATGCCGGGCTGCCGCTGGTCGAGTTCGACGCGGTGCTGATCGAGCGCGTGCTGGTGAACCTGCTCGAGAACGCCACCAAGTACGGCGCGCCGCCGATCGTGGTGGGCGCGCGCGCCGAGCCCGGCACGCTGGTGCTGAGCGTGCGCGACCACGGCCCGGGCCTGCCCGCGGCGCTGCTGGGCCACGAGCAGAAGCTGTTCGACAAGTTCACGCGCGGCGAGGTCGAGTCGGCCACGCCGGGCGTGGGGCTGGGCCTGGCGATCTGCAAGGCGGTGGTGAGCGCCCATGGCGGCGAGATCGTGGCCGCCAACGCGCGCGGCGGCGGTGCAGAATTCACGGTCACGCTCCCGCGCCGGGAGCCGCCCGAACCGGCCGAAGCGCCGCTCTGACTCCCATGCCTGCCCCCACCGCCATCGTGATCGAGGACGAGCCGCAGATCCGCCGCTTCGTGCGCGGCGCGCTCGAGGCCGAGGGCTGGCTGGTGCACGAGGCCGGCACGCTGCGCGACGGCCTCGCCGCGGCCGGCACGCGCCAGCCCGACCTGCTGGTGCTCGACCTGGGCCTGCCCGACGGCGACGGCGTCTCGTTGATCCGCGACGTGCGCGGCTGGTCGGCGGTGCCGATCATCGTGCTGTCGGCGCGCAGCGACGAGGCCGACAAGATCGCCGCGCTCGACGCCGGCGCCGACGACTACCTGACCAAGCCCTTCGGCACCGGCGAACTGCTCGCGCGCGTGCGCGCCAACCTGCGGCGCCCGCGCGCGGCCAGCAGCGAGGAGGTGCCCGAGGCACTGTTCCGCTTCGGCGAGATCGAGCTCGACCGCGCCGCGCGCATCGTGCGCCGCGCGGGTGCCGAGGTGCATCTCACGCCGACCGAGTACCGGCTGCTGTCGGTGCTGGCCGCGAACGCGGGGCGCGTGCTGACGCAGCGCCAGTTGCTGCGCGAGGTCTGGGGGCCGTCGCACACGGACCAGAGCCACTACCTGCGGATCTACATGGGGCATCTGCGGCAGAAGCTCGAGGACGATCCGGCGCAGCCGCGGCATCTGTTGACCGAGACTGCGGTGGGGTATCGGCTGGTCGTGTAGCTCCTTGTCGATGACGGGTGGGGGCGCGTGCACAGGACAGCGGGTACTCCCCGCAGCGAAATAAAGGAGGAGCCGAAGGCGGGGGACATTCGCGGAGGGGAGTACCCCGTCGGCGTGAGCCCGTCCCGATGCGTCGTGGTGTCGTCCCAACACGCGCATTCAACAAGGCTTGTCTTGATTGAAGAGCACACCCACAATCCGCCCCACCATGAAATTCACCCAAGCCATCGAAGCCGGCCTCACCGCCACCTGACATCGCCTTCGATCGCGTTCGGAAGGCGTTGCGCCTTCCGGTACTGAAAACCCCGGCAGGCCCGTCCTCCGGGGTTTTGTCTTTTCCGCCTCTCACTTCTTCATCGCCATGCGTACCTACGACAAGCTGATCGCCACGATTCGCCTCCGCCGGAGCGTGGCTTCCGTGCGCCCGGGCTCCGGCCGCCGCATCAGCAGATTGCACGACACCGTTCGTCGCTAGCCCTCAGGCGAATCCTTTCCGCCTGGGGTTGGCACATGCCCACCAGGCGCTCGAAGCCGTGCTTCGAGCCAGAGAAAGAAAGATTCGCCATGACCCACACACCCAGGAACCTGCGCAACATCGGCATCATTGCCCACGTCGATGCCGGCAAGACCACCACCACCGAACGCATCCTGTTCTACGCCGGCGAGAGCCATCGCATCGGCGACGTGAGCCGCGGCACCGCGCGCATGGACTTCGATGCGCAGGAGCGCAAGCGCGGCATCACCATCAGCAGCGCCGCCATCACGCTGCAGTGGAACGCGACCCAGATCAACCTGATCGACACGCCGGGCCACATCGATTTCAACATCGAGGTGAACCGCTCGCTGCGCGTGCTCGACGGGGCCGTGGTCGTGTTCGACGGCGTGGCCGGCGTGGAGCCGCAGACCGAGACCAACTGGCGCCTCGCGGACCGCTATCGCGTGCCGCGCATCGCCTTCGTCAACAAGCTCGACCGCCTGGGCGCGGACTTCCCGCGCGTGGTCGCGATGATGGAAGAACGCCTGGGCGTGAAGGCCGTGGCGGTGCAGTGGCCGATCGGCGCGGAAGGCGACTTCCGCGGCGTGGTCGACCTGCTGGGCCTGCGCGCGCTGGTCTGGGACCTCGACGATGCGAGCCGGCCGTACCGCGTGACCGAGGTGCCCGCCGAGCTGATGGCCACCGTGTTGCAACAACGCGCGCGGCTGGTGGAGCTTGCCGTCGAGCAGGACGAGGCCGCGATGGGGGCCTACCTGAACGGCGAGGAGCTGCCGGCCGAGGTGCTGCGCGCTTGCATCCGCAAGGGCGTGCTGGCCGGTGCCTTCGTGCCCGTGCTCGCGGGCTCGGCCTTCCGCAACCGCGGCGTGGAACCGCTGCTCGACGCCATCGTCGACTGGCTGCCGAAGCCCGGCGAGGTGGCGCTGCCCTGCGATCCGCGCGCGCCGTTCGCGGCGCTGGCGTTCAAGGTGGCGAGCGACGACCACGGCGCGATGGTGTTCGTGCGTGTCTACAGCGGCCGCTTGCGGCGCGGCGACAGCCTGCTCGACGCCACCACCGGCCGCATCGAGCGCGCGGCACGGCTGTACGAGGTGCAGGCGGGCGACCGCATCGAACGCGACGAACTGGTGGCCGGCGACATCGCCGGCATCGTCGGGCTGAAGGACACGTTGACCGGCCACACGCTGTGCGACCGGCAGCATCCGGTGCAGCTCGAACAGATCGGCGTGCCCGAGCCCGTGCTCCACGTCGCGATCGAGCCGAGGGCGCAGGCCGACCAGCAGGCGCTGGCGAAGGCGCTGCAGGTGCTGCTGCGCGAGGACCCGAGCCTGCGGCTGCGGCAGGACGCCGAGTCGGGCCAGACCATCGTGTCGGGCATGGGCGAGCTGCAGCTCGAGGTCTCGATCGAGAAGCTGCGCGAGCGCTTCGGCGTCGAAGTGTCGGTAGGACGGCCCCAGGTCGCCTGCCGTGAAACGGTATCGAAGGAAACGGAGGTGCACCATGTGCACAGGAAACAGAACGGCGGCCAGGGCCAGTTCGCGGAGCTGAAGCTGCGCATCGCCCCGCGCGGGCGCGGCGAAGGCATCGCGTTCGAGAACCGGGTGGTGGGCGGCGCGATCCCGCGCGAGTTCATCCCCGCGATCGAGGCCGGCATCCGCCGTGCCGCGCAGTCGGGCGTGCTGGCCGGCTATCCCTGCGTGGACTTCGTGGTCACGCTGCTCGATGGCAGCCACCATGAACGCGACTCGTCGGCGATGGCCTTCGAGTTCGCGGCCGCCGCGGCCTTCCGCGAAGCGGCGGCGCAGGCCGGGGGGCAGTTGCTCGAGCCGGTGATGGCCGTGGAAGTGACCACGCCCGCCGAGCACGTGGGCGACTGCATCGGCGACCTGCACCGGCGGCGCGGCATGGTGCGCGGCCAGGCGATGCGCGGCAACGCAATCGTGGTCGAGGCCCATGTGCCGCTGGCGCGGATGTTCGGCTACATCGGCAACCTGCGCGCGCTGTCCTCGGGCCGCGCGCAGTACGCGATGCAGTTCGACCACTACGCCGTGGTGCCCGCGGGCGAGATGGCCGGGCTCGTGAAGAGCTGACGGCCCCAGAGGGCGACCCGCGAGGGTCGCCCTCAGGCTGCTGACGAACCCCATGTTTTCCGGAACATGGGGTTTTGTCTTTCAAGCGAAGCCGATTTCTGCGCGGCGCTCGCCCCATCGAGCTGCAACGAGGTCCGAGCAGGCCTGGATGCGCTGTTGCGCAGTCAGAACGCGCCTGCGATGACGTAAAAGCGCCCTCAGACGCGCCAGCAGCAGCGCGATCTTCTTGATGTTCTGCGCAGCCGCCGCCAGCAAGCACTGCTCGGCCACCTTGCGCAGCCCTCGCATGCGTGCGTAGCGATGCCCGTGCAGCTGCTTGGCATCGGCGAAGCTGCGCTCCACCGTCTCCTTGCGCCGCGCATACAGGCGCTTGCCCTCTTCGGTCAGACGCCTGGTGTCCACCCGCTCCTTGGCCCACTCCCAGACGTGGCGCACCACCACCTTCACCGCATTGGCGCTGCTCGTGCACTGCCCGCGCAGCTCGCAGCGTCGGCAGATTGCCGGATCGGACTTGTACTCGCGATAGCCCACCCGGCTGGTCGTGCTGTACGCCAGCGCCTGCCCCGCCGGGCAGACATACTCGTCGCGGTAGCGGTCGTATTCGTACTGGCGCTTGTAGAAGGTGCCCGGCTTGTGGGTCGGCGTGCGGTAGCCCATTACCCCGGCGATGCCACGCGTCTCCAGTCCCTGGCAGATCGCCGGTGTGAAGTAGCCCGCATCCAGGCCCACGGCCTGCACCTGCAGGCCGAAGCGCTCTCGCTGATGGTCCAGCCGCCCCAGGTACGGCTGGCTGTCGTGCACCGAGGCCGGCGTGACGTGGGTGTCGGTGATGATGGCGTGCTTGGCGTCGACCGTGCGGTGGTCCAGGTAGAAGAAGCCTCGAGGCTTGTCGTCGCGCACCATGAAGCCGCTGTCGGGATCGGTGCGGCTGCGCTTGACTTCCTTGCTCGGCGGCGGGGTATCGTCGTCATCACGCTTCAAGGGCTTCTTGCCCTGCGCGGCGCGATCCGCATCGACCGCCGCGTCCAGCGCTCCCAGGTAGGCCGAGGGTGTCTGCTGGACCTGCACGAGGTCGAACTTGTTCTTGTTGGCGTTGGCCTTCAGGTGGGTGCTGTCGGTGTACAGCACCCGGCCATCGACCATGCCGTGGCCGATGGCCTGGCGCACGATCTCGTCGAAGATCTCCTGGTACACGGTGGTGTCGCTGTAGCGGCGGCGCCGGTTCTGCGAGAAGGTGGAAGCGTCGGGGACCTTGTCGGTCAGGCGAAAGCCGGCAAACCAGCGGTAGGCCACGTTGACCTGCACTTCGCGCATCAGCTGCCGCTCGCTGCGTACGCCGAACAAGTAGCCCACCAGCAGCAGCTTGAACATCACGACCGGATCGAGCGCCGGGCGGCCGTTGTCGGCGCAGTACAGGTGAGCGACCTTGGCCCGGATGAACTCGAAATCGATCGCCGCTTCGATCTTGCGCAGCAAGTGGTCCTGCGGCACCAGCATCTCCAGCGTCACCATCTCGAGTTCTTGCTGCGCGGGGGTGGGGCTCTTGAGCATCCCGCCATTTAAAAGCACAAAGCCCTCGCCGGGGGCGAGGGCTTGGGGTTTGTCAGCAATCTGAGGGCGACCCGCGAGGGTCGCCCTTTTTTTGTCTATCTCAGGCCGCGATGCCCTTGTTGGGATTGAGCAGGAACTTCTCGCCCGTCGCCTGCTTGCCGTAGACGCCGATCGCATCGAGCTGCAGCGCCTCGGTCAGCGAGACCTCGCGCGTGTAGCGGCTCGCGAAGGTGGTCTTGAGCTCGGCCACCACGCGTGCGCGCAGCCGCTGCGTGCCTTCGGCGCCGAGCTTCTGCAGGAACGGGAACAGCAGCCAGCCGCCCATGCCCCAGGCCATGCCGAAGTTGCGCACGAACTCGGTCGGGCCGCGGTCGAGGCCGCCGTAGATGTAGACCTGCTTGTGCGTGGTCGAGCCGTAGCGGCTGTACTCCTTGGCGGTGCGGTTGAGCGCCGCTTCCATGCAGCCGAGGATCTGGCCCGCGAGCTTGCCGCCGCCGGTGGCGTCGAAGGCCAGGGTGGCGCCGGTCTCGACCAGGGCCTGCGTGAGATCGTCGAGGAAGGTGGGCGAGGCGGCGTTGCAGACGTACTTGGCGCCGAGGCCGCGCAGCAGCGCTTCCTGCTCGGGCTTGCGCACGATGTTGACGAGCGCGATGCCGTCCTTCTGGCAGATCTTGTTGAGCATCTGGCCGAGGTTGGAGGCGGCTGCCGTGTGGACCAGCGCGGTGTGGCCTTCGCGCTTCATGGTCTCGACCATGCCGAGCGAGGTCAGCGGATTGACGAAGCACGACGCGCCATCGGCCGGCGCGGTGCCTTCGGGCAGCTCGAGGCATTGCGCGACGGCCACCGCGCGGTACTGCGAGTACATGGCGCCGCCGATCGCGGCCACGGTCTTGCCGAGCAGGGCCTGGGCCTCGGGCGACGAACCGGCCTTCACGACCGTGCCCGCGCCCTCGTTGCCCACGGGCATCGACTGGTCGAGCCGGCCCGCCATCGCGGGGCGCGCGCGCTCGGGCACGGTGGCGGTGACGACCGGGCGCTCGGCGCTGCCCGAGGCCTTGGCGGTCGCCATGTCGGCGGCACCGAACAGCAGGCCGAGGTCCGAGGGATTCATCGGCGAAGCCTCGACGCGGATCACGACCTCGTGGGCCTGCGGTTCGGGGATGGGTTCGTCGTGCAGCGAGAGTTCGAGTTCGCCGTTCGAACGGACGAGCGAGCGCAGTTGGAGTGCCATGGCGGATGCCCCTTGTGAAGCGGATGAAGCGTGTGCGGAGGGTGGGTGCGACCGGCCGCCCGGGGCCGGCGCGGGCCAGTATAGGAGCGGGCCGCGAAGCCTGCTGGCGCGTTCAGGACAGCCCTGGAGCCGCCGGCACGGCCGGTGCCTGGGCCAGCGCGTGGCGCATCTTCTCGGGGTCCACGCGCTCGATGTAGCGCGGGATGTTGCGCCACAGCGTGTGGTAGCCGTAGCCGCCGCGCAGCATCTCCTGGCGCGCGGCCTCCTTGTCCCAGCCCTGCAGCGCCATGCGGTAGACGGCGGAGACGACACCGGTGCGGTCGGCGCCGTGCATGCAGTGGATCAGCACCGGCCCGTCGTGCTCGGCCGCGAGGATCGCGCGCAGCGCGCGCTGCACCTTCGCGTCGTCGATGTCCCAGGTGTTGATCGGCACGCGCACCAGCCGGATGCCGCTGCCCGCGAACACCTCCCGGTCGTCGTTGAAGGAACGCAGGCTGACCACGGTGCGGATGCCGAGCGAGCGCAGCGCCGCCACGTCCTTCGCGCGCGGCTGGGCGCTGCGGTAGAGCGTGGGCGTGAGGCGGTGCAGGTTCTCCACGCCCAGCGCATCGAGCGGATCGGCCCAGTGGCCGGGCCGCTCCACGGGCGCGGCCTGCGCCTCGCGCTGCGCCCGGCGGGCCTCGCGCATGCGGCGCACGATGTTCGCGCGGCTCATCGGCGCGGCCAGTGCCGGCGCACCAGGATCAGCGCGGCGACCGCGAGGCCGCCCCAGTAATCGACCGGCGCGCCCCACATCCAGTGCTTGTGCCAGAAGGCCTTGGTGGGGTTGAAGTTGTCCCAGCCGAAGGCCGGGTTGATGAGGAACCAGAGGAAGTCCTCGCAGACCCAGAACACGATCAGGCCCGCGAGCGCGAGGCCCCAGTCGCGCAGCTTCCAGCGGCCCGAGAAGGCCAGCGGCGAGAAGAACACCAGCGCCATGAAGGTGAAGACCCAGGCGTGGTAGCCGGTCATCGCGCGGCCGCCCCAGAAGATGTCGAGCCAGATGCTGTTCTCGATGCGCCAGGTCGGCAGCGAGGTGGCCCAGCCGGCGCCGCCCTCGATCTGGATCTCGGCATTGGCGAAGAAGAAGGCCATGGTGACGACCCAGAGCAGGTACACCAGCGTTCGGCCCACGGTGGGCTTGTCTTCGTTTCTCCAGCTCATGCCGAGGGCCCCAGCACGCGATCGAGCACCGCGCGCGCGGCCCGTGGCTTGCCCAGCGCCTTGCTGCGCTGGGCCATGTGGGCGAGCTTGGCCGGATCGGCCATCAGCCGCGCGACCTTGTACTCGAGGCCGATGGCATCGTAGGCAAGCCAGCCCGCGCCTTCCTCCATCAGGAAGCCGGCGTTGTGCTCCTCCTGCCCGGGGATCGGCGAGATCAGCAGCATGGGCTTGCCGAGCGCGAGGCATTCGGAGACCGTGAGGCCGCCGGGCTTGGTGACGACGAGGTCGGACGCGGCCATGAGCTTGTGCATCTCGTTGGTGAAACCGACGGCCACCACGCGGCCCGGATGGCGCGCCGCGAGGGCCTGCAGCCGGCCGTGCATCTCGGCATTGCGGCCGGCCACGGCGATCACCTGGAAGCGGCCGCCGGGTTCGTCGCCGGCGCCGAGCGCGAGCACGCGCTCGACCATGCTCGAGAGATCGCCCACGCCGGCGCCGCCCGAGACCATCAGCAGCACGGGCCGCGCGGGATCGAGGCCGAGCGCGGCGGCGCAGGCGTCGCGTTCCAGCGCATCGGGTTCGGAGAAGGCGGGCATGACGGGAATGCCGGTGACGTGGATGCGCTCGGGCGGAATGCCGCGCGCGCGCAGCCGGAACGCGACCTCCTCGGTGGCCGCGAGGTAGCCGGTCATGCCCGGCACCAGCCACATGTTGTGCAGGTCGTAGTCCGTGACCTGCAGCCACACCGGATACTCGATGCGCCCGCGGTTGCGCTCGCGCATCAGCAGCTCGGCCGGCAGGAAGTGGGTGCAGATCACCGCATCGGGCTTCTCGCGCCGAATCTCGCGCACCAGCGCGACGGTGCTCAGCCGCTCGATGCCGCGGCGCATGCGCTGCGAGGGCGCGTGGTGCGGCGTGACGTCGGTGCGCTGGTGCAGGTACGACCAGAGCTCGGGCGCGCGGTTCACGAGCTGGATGTACCAGTCGGTGTAGACCTTGCGAAAGCCCGCGGGCACGTGGGCCATGGCGTCGATGTGGACCGCCGGGCAGGGCGGGCTGAGGGATTGGGCGGTGGCGGCAAGGGCCTGGGCGGCCCGCACGTGGCCGTTGCCCGCGCTCACGCTGAGGATCAGGAGTTTGGTCATGTGTTCGGCGGTCTGCGCGGATTATGGCGAGGGCTTGTGGCAGTGCGGAATCGGGGGCCGGGGCGCCGGGGTGGGCTCACGCCGACGGTGTGCTCCCCTCCGCGAATGTCCCCCGCCCTTCGGGCTCCTCCTTGATTTCGCTGCGGGGAGCACACCATCGACGTGAGCCTGGACACCGGCGGTAGAACCGGCCGCACAACCAGAGCGCGTCTCGTGCACAGGGCAGTGGGTGCTTCCCGCAGCGAAATAAAGGAGGAGCCGAAGGCGGGGGACATTCGCGGAGGGAAGTACCCGCTGTCCTGTGCACGCGCCCCCGCCCCAAACAAGCCGATCAGAGCGGCGCCCGAGAAGTAACCAACCGCCCCACCCCAGAAGCGGCAAGTCCACGGATCCCTTCGAAGCTGCTCTCCCGAACGATCCGCCCGTTCTCATACACGGTCTCGAGCAGATCGACCTGTCCAGGCTCCAGAACTTGCTCGGCACGTTGCGTACGCACTTCGCCGTCGGCGGAAGCCGCCAGCACCAGCCGCCCCTTCTTCGAGGTCTTGCTCGTGTCGCCCACGGGCGCCTTGTAGACGTCGCGCCATTCGCCGTCGACCTGCATCGCCGAGCACTTCATCGCCCATTGCATGGTGTCGCGGTTCACCTGCTGCAGCAGCCCGCCGCCCATGCCGAAGGCGATGTTCTCGGCCGAGAAGCCGTTGTGGAAGAAGTTCGAGAGGCACAGCCGCAATGAATCGAGCGTCACCCCGTCGCCCTGGATGATGCGCACGTTGTTCAGCACCCGGAAGCCCTTGGCGTTGGTGGTCGTGCCGAAGCGCTCGGCCAGGATCTGCGCCACCTTCAACGTCGTCTCGGCCGGGTCGCCCGAGTCGGGGCGCACCACCAGCGTCGCGCCCGAGCGGATCACCTCCTCCCGCAGCGCATCGCCCCACAGGCGGGCACAGGCGTTGAAGATGTCGTAGCTGTCGCTCACCACCGCGAAGATTGCGCCCGGCTTGCCGAACTGCGCCACCATGTTGCGATAGGCATCGGCCTCGTGCTCGCGGCCCCAGCCCGTGATGGTGCTGTGCTCGGCCGCGGGGATCGAGAAGCCCGCCACGTCGCAGTCGTAGTAGCGGCGCGCGGCCATCAGCGCGCTCAGCGTGTCGGTGCCCATGAAGTTGACCAGGTGCGCCATGCCGCCGAGCGCGGCCGATTCGAGGCTGGAGACCCCGCGCGCGCCGAAGTCGTGCAGCTTGAACGCGATCTGGCCCTGCGGATCGTCGCAGGTGGCCTCGAGGTAGCGCAGCAGGGTGGTCTTGGCCGCGGCCGAGACCGTGGCCACGGTGGTCGGGTACCAGATCGCGCGCAGAAGTTCGGTCTCGAGGAAGCTCGTGACCCAGAAGAACTCGGGGTCTGTGTTCTCGATCGTCGCGAGCACGTTGTGCACCGGCAGCACGCTGCCCTCGGGCACCGCGCGGATGCGCACCGGCATCAGCCCGCCGTGCTTCTCGATCAGCCGCAGCCAGCCTTCGCGGTTGAAGGGCTCGCCGTGCACCGCCATCAGCGCGGCGGCTTCGTCCACGTCGTCGCGCGTCACCGGTGTCTGCAGATATTCGCGCAGATAGGCCTGCAGTCCGAAGAACAGCGAATGGCTGAAGAGCCCGCCGCGCGACTCGATGTAGCTGAACACCGTCTGCGTGCCCGGCGGGTATTGCATCCAGTGCGACACCTTGTAGGAGTCGGTGCGCAGCAGCAGGTTGCTGCCGAGGGAGGGAGAGAGCGTGCGGTTCATGTGAAAGCTCCTTTCACGGTGGCACCCGTCAACCGGGGCCGTTCTTGCCGACAAGGCTTGGGCCAGGTTCTCTCAGGACTTGCCCAGGCCACCCAGGAAATGATTGGCGATGAAGAAGTGGTCTTCGTAGACCCGCTCCTGCATGCCGAGGAATTCGGCGATCGGCACCCAGCGCACCGCGGCCGCGTCGTCGTCGGCGCGCACGTCCGACAGGCCCGCCCACTGGTTGTGCGCGAGCTCGAAGAAGAAGCCGTGCGTGATGGTGCGGCCGCGCTGCGAGCGCTCGGGCGCGTCGAACACGTGGCTGCCCTTCATGCTGCCGTGGAGCACGGGCACCGGCACCTTGAGACGGGTTTCCTCCTTGAGTTCGCGCACCGCGGCATCGAGCAGCCGCTCCTGCTGGCCCACGAAGCCGCCGGGCAGCGCCCAGGTGCCGCGCCCCGGATGGAACTTGCGCTGCACCATCAGGATGTGGCCGGCCTCGACCACCACCGCGTCGACCGTGGTGTAGATCGGCGGGAAGTCGCTGCCCGCGTAGCGGTACTTGTCGCGGTAGTCGGCGAGGAAGGCGCGCTCCTCGCAGAGCTCGGCATAGTCGGCCGTCGATGCGAAGCGCTCGAGAAAGGCCGCGCTGCCCTCGGGCAGGTCGGCGCGCGCGAGCTGGCCGCGGTTCTCGGGATCGAAGTAGAGGTTTCGCACGTCGGTGGCGTTGAGGCTCTCGACGTTGTGCTGGCCCACGAACTCCCAGTGCGGGAACAGCTTGAGGTAGTAGCTGGAGGCGTCTTTGAGGTGCCCCACCAGCGCGACCCTGGCCTGCGCGGGCGCGAGGCCGTCCTGCAGGATCAGCCGCTCGACCGCCGACTGGATCGACGCGATCCACAGCTGGTCGTTGTAGGGCGAATCGCCGACGCCGACCACGCTCACGCGCATCTGGTCGCCGCCGCGCAGGCAGGCGCGCACCATGCGTTCGCGTTCGTCGAAGGTGAAGGGGTTCTTGACGCTGCGCGGCGTGCGGTCGGAGCCGACCACCACGATCACGCGATCGGCCGCGCGGGCGGCTTCCTCGATGAGTCTCTGGTGACCGAAGTGGACGGGCTGGAAGCGCCCGATGACGATGGCGTAGTGGTACTTGCGTGCGGTGCTCATTTGGGAATCCCCCAAAAAGGGCGCGATCAACTCGCGCTTGCCGCCACGATAGCACCGGCCTCGCATGCGGCGCAAGCCGGACAAAAGGCTTACGCCCTGCGCGCTGGCGATAATCGGCCATGCCCGCGCCTCCTCCTTCCAACGGTCCGTCCTCCTTTCGCCGCGCACCCGCGCCGCAGTCCGCGCAGGCCTCGGCCGACGGCCCCATGCGGCTCAACAAGCGCATGGCCGAACTCAAGATCTGCTCGCGCCGCGAGGCCGACGAATGGATCGCCAACGGCTGGGTCAAGGTCAACGGCAAGCCGGCCGAGATGGGCGTCAAGGTCACGCCCGCCGACCGCATCGAGATCGACAAGGCGGCCAAGGGCCAGCAGGCCAACCAGGTCACCATCCTGATCAACAAGCCCATCGGCTACGTCAGCAGCCAGGCCGAGGACGGCCACGAGCCCGCGGTCACGCTGTTCACGCCCGCCAACCGCTGGGCCGAGGACAACGCGCGCTTCTTCTTCAACCCGCAGCAGCTGCGCGGCCTCGCGCCCTGCGGCCGGCTCGACATCGATTCCATCGGCCTGCTGGTGATGACGCAGGACGGCCGCGTCGCGCGCCAGCTGATCGGCGAGGACTCGACGATGGAGAAGGAGTACCTGGTGCGCGTGGCCTACCACGGCCTGGGCCAGCCCGCGCCCACGGGCCAGCTGGTGCGCATGGACGACGACGACCCGGTCACGACCAACGTGCAGGCCGTGTTCCCGCCTGCCATGCTCGCCAACTTGCGCCACGGCCTGAGCCTCGACGGCCAGGCGCTCAAGCCCGCGCGCGTCGAATGGCAGAACCCCGAGCAGCTGCGCTTCGTGCTGACCGAAGGCAAGAAGCGCCAGATCCGCCGCATGTGCGAGCTGGTCGGCCTCAAGGTGGTGGGGCTCAAGCGCGTGCGCATCGGCAAGGTCATGCTCGGCAACCTGCCGCTGGGTCAATGGCGCTACCTGGCACCGCACGAGAAGTTCTGAGCCTGCGCGCGCTGAACCGCGCCACCTTGGCGCGGCAGCTGCTGCTGGCGCGCCAGCGCCTGCCGGTGGCGCAGGCCATCGAGCGACTCGCGGGGCTGCAGGCGCAGGCACCCAATCCGCCCTATGTCGGCCTCTGGAGCCGGCTCGAGGATTTTCCGCGCGAAGCCCTGACCGAGGCACTGCGCCGGCGCCGGGTGGTGCGACTGTCGATGATGCGCGCGACCCTGCACCTGGTGAGCGCGCGCGATGCGCTGGCCTGGCGGCCGCTGCTCGATGCGGCGCATCAGCGTGGGCTGCTGGGCAACCACAAGCGCGCGCTCGAAGGCGTCGACCGTGCCCAGGCGCTGGCCATGGGGCGCGCCCTGCTCGACGAGCGCGCACGCACCAGCACTGAGCTCGGTCAGGCCTTGCTCGAACGCTGGCCGCGCAGCGAACCTGCCTCGCTCGCCGGGCTGATCCGCAACAACCTGCCGCTGGTGCACCTGCCGCCCGCGGGCAGCTGGAATTCGCACCAGAACGCGCTGCTGCAGCGCCTCGGCAGTTGGCTCGGCAAGGACGAGGAAGAGGAAGAGCAGGGCGCTGCCACGCAGGACGACCTGCTGCTGCGCTACCTCGCCGCCTTCGGCCCCGCGACCCTGGCCGACGCGGGCGCGTGGTCGGGCCTCACGGGCTGGAAGGCCGTGGCCGAGCGGCTCGGCACGCGGTTGCGCCGCTTCGAGGGCCCGCAGGGCGAAACGCTGTTCGACCTGCCGCGCGCGCCGCGTCCCGACGAAGCCACGCCCGCGCCGCCGCGCCTGCTCGCCGAGTGGGACAACCTGCTGCTCGCGCACGAGGACCGCGGCCGCGTGCTCGACGAGGCGCATCGCCCGCGCGTGTTCACCATCAACGGCATCGTGCGCGGCACGGTGCTGATCGACGGCTTCGTCGCCGGCACCTGGAAGATCGAGCGCGCGAAGGGCGCCGCCACCGCCGTGCTCGAACCCTTCGCGCGCTGGCCCGAGGCCGGGCGCGAGGGCGCCGGGCAGGAGGCGCTGCGCCTTCTGGCCTTCGCCGCCGACGCGCCCGGCGAACGCCATGCGGTGCGCGTCGCGCGGCCCGCTGCCTGAGCGGCGCCTGACCCCACGGCGCGCCCGCCGCCTAAGCACCGTCTAAGTATTCGCCCCTAGTCTGCGCCACGGCGCAGGCACTACCGATCATCCCGTTCGCGTGCTACCTTGCGGCCCGGACCCGACGCCCCCTGGCGCACGGCCGCGCCGCGAGGCGGTGCGGCGCTTTCTGCGTGAATTGAGGAGTCGCTGCGATGCGCGTTCTGCTGGTGGAAGACGATGAAATGATCGGGCGCAGCCTGAAACAGGCGCTCGAGGGCGCGGGCTGGTCGGCCGACTGGGTGCGCGACGGCGAGCTCGCGCAGAGCGCGCTCGGCGACGGCGGCTACACCTGCGTGCTGCTCGACCTGGGCCTGCCGCGTCAGGATGGCACCGAAGTCCTGCGCCGCGCGCGCGAGCGCGGCGATGCCACGCCGGTGCTGGTGCTCACGGCGCGCGACGGCCTCGACGACCGCATCCACAGTCTCGACCTTGGCGCCGACGACTACCTGCTCAAGCCCTTCGAATTTCGCGAATTGCTCGCGCGCATGCGCGCCATCGTGCGCCGCCGCGACGGCGCCGCGCATTCGCTGGTGGGCAGCGGCGCGCTGCAGCTCGACCTCACGACGCGCGAGGTGGTGGTCAACGGCAACCGCGAGGCGCTGACCGCGCGCGAGTTCGCGCTGCTGCATGCGCTGCTCGAACGCCCGGGCGCGATCCTCTCGCGCGAGCAGCTCGAGAACCGCATCTACGGCTGGGGCGAGGAGGTCACGAGCAACGCGATCGACGTGCTGATCCACGGCATGCGCCGCAAGCTCGGCGCCGAGTCGATCCGCAACGTGCGCGGGCTCGGCTGGCGCGTCGCCGCGTGAGCGCCGGCAAGGGTGGCTGGCGCCGGCCGCGCTCGCTGCGCACCCAGCTGCTGCTGTGGCTCATCACGCTGCACCTCGCGGCAGCGGTGCTCACGGCCTGGTTCTCGTTCCTGGCCTACGGCAACCTGGTGCACAACGCGCTCGACGACCAGATGCGGCTGGTGGCCGAGTCGTACGCGGGCGGCGACCAGTCGCGCACGCCGCGCCTCGTGAACAGCGACGCCGTGCTCGAGCGCGGCGCCTTCGTGGTGCAGATCTGGAGCCCCGACGGCAGCCGGCTGCTCAGCAGCTCCTGGCCCGACCTGCCGATGCCGCTGCAGCCGCGCCCTGGCTTCGGCGACCTGCGCACCGGGCCGCAGGCCTGGGCCCATTGGCGCGCCTTCACCGCCGAGCCCGGCACGCATGCCGACCAGCGGCGCGTGCAGGTGCTGCAGAACGAGGACTACCGGCGCCGGCGCGCCCTGCGCCGCGCGCTGCTCGAAGGCCTGCCGATCACGCTGCTGCTGCCGGTGGCGCTGCTCGCGCTGTGGCTGATCGTCTCGGCCGCCTCGCGCTCGCTGCGCGCGGTGGCGCGCGACGTGGCCTCGCAGGACGAGCGCAGTCCCACCGACCTGCCGCTGGCGCGCGTGCCCGACGAGATCGCGCCGCTGGTGGCCTCCTTCAACCACCTGCTGGGCCGCGTGCGCAGCGCCTTCGCCACGCAACGCCGCTTCGTGCAGGACGCAGCGCACGAGCTGCGCACGCCGATGGCCGCGATCGGCCTGCAGATCGAGAACCTGCGCGCCCACATCCCGGCCGGCGAGGCCACCGAGCGCTTCGTGCAGCTCGAGGCCGGCGTGACGCGCGCGCAGCACCTGATCGAGCAGCTGCTGAGCCTCTCGCGCCAGGACGCGCCGCGCCGCGCGATGGCGCGCGAGGCGGTCGACATCGAGGTGCTGCTGCGCGAGAGCGTGAGCCAGCTCATGGTGCTGGCCGATGCGCGCCAGGTCGACGTGGGCTTCGAGGGCAGCATCGCGCCCGTGGTGTTCGCGCCCGCGGCCGAGCTGCGCAGCGTGTTCGATAACCTGATCGACAACGCGCTGCGTTATGCGCCCGAAGGCGGCGTGGTCGACGTGAAGCTGCACGCGGTCGATGGCCATGGCGTGGTGGACGTGCTCGACAACGGGCCCGGCATTCCGGCCGATGCGATGGCGCGCGTGTTCGACCGCTTCTTCCGCGTGCCGGGCGCTGCCGCCGGCGGCAGCGGGCTGGGGCTCGCGATCGCGCGCACCGCGGCCGAGCGCAACGGGCTGCGCATCGAGCTCAGCAACCGCGAGCACGGGCGCGGCCTGCGCGCGCGCGTGCACCTGCCGGCCGAGCCCGAGGCGGCGGCGAAGGCGTAGCGAGGCCCTCACGCGGCGCGAAGTTTTTGCTCAGTGCCCGCTGAGACTCCAGGCCTAGAGTGATCTCCAGGGCCGAGGGGCCGCATGTCGCGGCCGTCGCGAGCCCGCATTCAAGGAGTTCGCCATGCAGATCGCATTCCTCTCTTCGCGCAGGCTCGCCCTCATCGCGGGCGCGATGGTGGCGCTGGCCCCGATGGTGGCCGCGCAGGCCGACGAGGCCGACGGTTCGGAGCACGCGTTGCAGTTCCAGTCGCAGCGCTCGCGTGCCGACCTCGCGCGCGATGCGGCCCAGGCCTCGCAGACCGCGACCGCCTCGCCGATGCTGTCGCAGGAGACCGCGCCGCCGATGGAGCGCGCGCAGCCGGGGCTCACGCGCGAGAGCGTCAGCGCGCTCGCGGCGCAGGCCGAGCGCGAGGGGCGCATTCCCTATGGCGAGCTCGGTGCCGCCGGCGAATGAATGCCTTCGTGCCCAGTGCGGCGCGCGCTGTAGGAAATTCGGCCAACGTCGGCGAAGAAGTCTTCAACGCCCGCTAAGGCCCTCGTAACTCTTTACTCACGCTGCCCTCAGTCGGCCTGCATAGAGTGCGTTCAGGCCTGCCGCGCGCCCATCGGCGCCGGCACGAGGCCGGGGACAACTGTGACCAGGAGAACACGCATGCGCACTTCCTTCAAGCTTCTCGCCGTCGCCTCCTTCGCCGCGCTCGCGGCGACGGGCGCGATCACCGCATCGGCCCAGGAAAAGATGGACGGTTCGGACTACCACCCGCTGCAGATGAATTCGCCCGCCAGCGCCGAGATCCAGGCCGCGGCCATGGCCGCCGCGCGCCCGAGCGGCACCGAGTCCATCGGCCAGTCGACCAGCGCGCCCGCGATGAATTCGGTGACGCCGGTGTCGGACATCCAGGCCGGCGCCTACGCGGCCTCGCATCCGAGCGGCACCGAGTCGATCGGCCAGTCGACCTCGGCGCCGCTGGTGAAGTCGGCCACCGGCAGCTGAGCGACCGGCGCGTCGGCACGACGAAAAAAGGGGGGAGGCAGCGATGCCTCCCCCCTTTTGTCGTTTGCGCGCCGCGCGTCGTTCAGAGCGCGCTGTCGCTGCCGCTTCCGCTGCCACCGTTGCCGCGCAGCCGCAGACCGCGGTAGATCAGCGCGCCGATCACGGCACCCGCGATCGGCGCCACCCAGAACAGCCACAGCTGCTCGACCGCGTAGCTCGGGCCGAACAGCGCCACGCCGGTGCTGCGCGCCGGGTTCACCGAGGTGTTGGTGACGGGGATCGAGATCAGGTGGATCAGCGTGAGGCACAGGCCGATGGTCAGGCCCGCGAAGTTCTGCGCCGCGCGGCGGCCGGTGGCGCCGAGGATCACGACCAGGAACACGGCCGTGAGCACCACCTCGATCAGCAGCGCCGACACCAGGTTGTAGCCGCCCGGCGAATGCTCGCCATAGCCGTTGGTGGCGAAGCCGCCGAGCTGCGCGCCGGCCTTGCCGCTGGCGACCAGGTAGAGCAGGCCGCCGGCGGCGATCGCGCCCAGCAACTGCGCCACGATGTAGGCCGCGAGCTGCGCCGGATTGAAGCGCCCGGCCGCGGCGAGGCCGATCGAGACCGCGGGGTTGAAGTGGCCGCCCGAGATCGGGCCGAGCGCATAGGCGCCGGTCAGCACGGTGAGGCCGAAGGCCAGCGCGACGCCCGCGAAGCCGATGCCCAGTTCCGGGAAGCCCGCGGCGAGCACCGCGCTGCCGCAGCCGCCGAAGGTGAGCCAGAAGGTGCCGATGAATTCGGCGGCCCATTTCTGCGGTGCACTGAAGTCCCTGCGTTCCATGTTCGATGTCCTCTCTCTGATGTTCTCGATGTCAACGAAAACGCCGGGAAGGCCCGGCGCGCGCGGATTCTGAAACGGGAAACGAAGGGGAAACGTTCGGGCGCCCGCACGGGGCCGGGAAAGCCGGGCAACTCTTCACGAAAACGCCGCGCTTTTCCGTGCCGCGCGGCGGTCGGCGCGGGCTCAGAGGGTCACGACGATCTTGCCGAAGGCGCCGCGCGCGAGGTGGTCGAGCGCCTGCGGCAGCGCGTCGAAGCCGTAGCGGGCGGCGATCGCCGGGCGCAGGCCGTTGGCGTCGACGGCGCGCACGAGGTCCTCGAGCGCGCGCCGGTGGCCCACACCGATGCCCTGCACCGTGACGCGGCCGAGCACCAGGCCGTAGAAGGAGGCGTCGAGCGTGGTGCCCTCGAGCATGCCGATGACCGACACCCGCGCGCCCTGGGCGGCGGCCTGCAGCGAGCGGTCGAGGTTGGGGCCGCTCGCGAGCTCGAGCACGTGCTCGGCGCCGCGCCCGCCGGTCAGGCGCCGCACCTCGGCGGGCCAGTCGCTGTCGCGCGCCAGCACATGGCTGGCGCCGAGGGCGCGCGCGGCCTCGTGCTTGTCGGCACTGCCCGAGACCACGATGGCCCGCGCCCCATGCAGCCGCGCGATCTGCAGCCCGAACAGCGCCACACCGCCGGTGCCGTGGATCAGCACCGTCTGGCCCGCGCGCAGCGCGCCGAGCTCGGCCAGCGCGAACCAGGCCGTGAGCCCGGCGCAGGGCAGGGTGCTGGCCTCGGCCAGCGAGAGCGTGGCGGGCGCGGCCACCGCGGCCTCGGCGTCGATGAGCACGTGCGAGGCCAGCATGCCCGGCCCGGGGCCGCCCGCGGGCACGGCATGGGCGGGCCAGTGGTGGTCGATCCAGCCGTTCCAGAAGGTGTTGATCACGCGGTCGCCGGGCGCGAAGCGGCGCACGCCGTCGCCGACCGCCTCGACCGTGCCCGCCATGTCCGAGCCCGGCGTGAACGGCAGCGCGAGCGGCATGCCCATGCCGTCCTCGGTCATCAGCAGGTCGCGGTAGTTGAGCGCGACCGCGCCGACGCGCACCAGGATCTGGCCGGGGCCCGGCGCGGGCAGCGCTGCCTGCACCTGTTCGAGATGGGTGCGGCCGTAGGCGGGAAGTTGCCAGCGGCGCAGGGTGGTTTCGGGCATGAAGGGCCTCCGCAAAAGAAAGAAGGCCTCATGCTATTGACGCTCGATAGGCATCGGTGGTGGATAATTTTCCCAAATTTGTTGCCTGAAATTCGCCAATGAGCCAGCGCCTGCAAGGCATCGAGGAATTCGTCGCCGCCGTCGAGGCCGGCAGCTTCGCGCTCGCCGCGCAGCGCCTGCACGTCACGCGCTCGGCGGTCGCCAAGAGCATCGCGCGGCTCGAGGCGCGGCTGCACACGCGGCTGTTCCTGCGCACCACGCGCAGCCAGAGCCTCACCGAGGAAGGCCATGGCTACTACGAGCGCTGCCGCAATGCGCTGGCCGAGCTCGAGGCGGCCGATGCCCTCGCCGATGCGGCGCGCAGCACGGCCTCGGGCGTGGTGCGGCTCAGCATGCCGGCCATGCTCGGGCGGCTCAAGGTCGGGCCGCTGCTGCTGGCACTGGCGCGCCGTCATCCGCAGCTCTCGCTCGAACTCGCGTTCAGCGACCGGCGCGTCGACCTCGCGGAGGAGGGGCTCGATCTCGCGATCCGCAGCGGCGATCTCGGCGACAGCGCGGCGCTGATCGCGCGGCCCGTGGGCACGCAGTGGATGGTGCTGTGCGCCGCGCCGTCCTACCTGGCCGAGCGCGGGCATCCCGAAGGCATCGAGGACCTGAAGCCGCCGCACGAGGCGGTGCTCTACGCGCGCGACGGCGAGGCCTCGGCCTGGCGCTTCCACACCGGCGATCGCCTCGCCGAGATCCTGCTGCCCTCGCGGCTGCGCTGCGACAGTGCCGAGGTGCTGCTCGAGGCGGCCATCGGCGGCATGGGGCTTGCGCGGCTGCCGGCCTGGCTCGCGGCCGAGGCGCTGGCGGCCGGCACGCTGGTGCGCGTGTTCGAGGAGCCGCGGCCCTTCGGCTTCGCGCTGCACGTGATCCGCGCGCGCAGCCGCTACCTGCCGCTGAAGACGCGCGTGGTGATCGACTGGCTGGCCGAGCATCTTCCGCCGCTGCTGGCAACCGACTGAACCCTGTCGGCGCCCGCGCGCACCGGCGCTATCCTGACCCCGAGGAGACCCACGATGCACTTGCTCGCCTTCACCCGCACATTCGCCGCGCTCGGCGCGGCCGCCACCCTGCTGGCCTTGGCGCCGCACGCGGCCGCGCAGGGCACGGTCAACGCGCTGTGCAGCACCGACGCCGGCTGGTGCGAGGCCGCGGCCGCCGCCTTCACGCGCGAGACCGGCATCAAGGTGCTGCAAGCCCACAAGGGCACCGGCGAGATCGGCGCCCAGCTGCGCGCCGAGGCCGCCAATCCAAAGACCGATATCTGGTGGGGCGGCACCGGAGACCCCTTCCTGCAGGCGGCCGAGCAGGGCCTGCTCGAGCCCTACCGCCCGGCCTACATCAACGACCTGCACGACTGGGCCGTGCGCCAGTACGCGCTGTCGCAGAACATGGTCGGCGGCTTCTACACCAGCGCGATGGGCTTCGGCTTCAACACCGAGCTGCTGAAGAAAAAGAAGCTGCCCGAGCCGCACTGCTGGGCCGACCTCGTGAAGCCAGGCTACAAGGGCGAGATCGAGATCTCGCACCCGGCCACCAGCGGCACGGCCTACACCATCATCGCGGGCCTGGTGCAGCAGATGGGCGAGGAGGCCGCCTTCGACTACCTGAAGAAGCTGCATCGCAACGTCACCAGCTACACGCGCAGCGGCCAGGCCCAGGCGCCCAACGTCGCCAAGGGCGAGGTCGCGGTCGGCGTGAGCTTCATCTTCGGCTTCGAGCGCTGGCGCCACGACGGCTTTCCGGTCAAGACCGCCGCGCCCTGCGAGGGCACGGGCTACGAGATCGGCGGCATCGCGCTGGTGAAGGGCGCGCGCAACAAGGAGAACGCGAAGCGCTACTACGACTGGCTCATGAGTCCCGCGGGCCAGTCCATCGGCGCCAAGGCCGGCAGCCTGCAGTCGCCGGCCAACAAGACCTTCAAGCCCGATCCGCGCATTCCCTCGATGGACGGCGTGAAGCTCATCAAGTACGACTTCCAGAAGTACGGCCAGGCGGCCGAGCGCAAGCGGCTGATCGACCGCTGGACGCGCGAGGTCGAGGCGCTGCCGCGCTGAAGCGCGGGCCCGCGGGCTTCTTCTCCCTGCCGCCGGCAGGGTGTTGTTTTTGCACGAGGCTGTCCCCATTTGCAAAAGTTGGCGAGCCGGCCGTCCTCCGCGGACGGGCCGACTTAGAATTTTTGGGCTTCGATCCTTATCTCACCCATGGCTGACTCCTCCAACACCAAACTCCCGTTCCAGGCCGAAGTCGCGCAACTGCTGCACCTCGTCACGCATGCGCTGTACTCGAACAAGGAAATCTTCCTGCGCGAGCTGATCTCGAATGCATCGGACGCCTGCGACAAGCTGCGCTTCGAGGCCATCGACCATCCCGAGCTCTACGAAGGCCAGTCCGAGCTCGACGTGCGCATCAGCTTCGACAAGGCCGCGCGCACCATCACCATCGCCGACAAGGGCATCGGCCTGTCGCGCCAGGAGGCGATCGACAACCTCGGCACCATCGCCAAGAGCGGCACCAAGGACTTCGTGAGCAAGCTCAGCGGCGACCAGAAGGCCGACGCGCAGCTCATCGGCCAGTTCGGCGTGGGCTTCTACTCGGGCTTCATCGTGGCCGACCGCATCACCGTCGAGTCGCGCCGCGCGGGCCTGCCCGCCGAGCAGGGCGTGCGCTGGGCCAGCGGCGGCGCCGGCGACTTCGAGGTGGCCGACATCGTGCGTGCCGAGCGCGGCACCAGCATCACGCTGCACCTGCGCGAGGATGCCGACGAATACCTCAACGCCTGGAAGCTCAAGCAGATCGTCGGCAAGTATTCCGACCACATCTCGCTGCCGATCCTCATGGAGAAGGAGGAGTGGAAGGAAGGCGAGAACGACCAGCCCGGCGACATGGTGAAGACCGGCGAATGGGAAACGGTCAACAAGGCCAACGCGCTGTGGAGCCGTCCCAAGAAGGACGTCACGACCGAGCAGTACGAAGAGTTCTACAAGAGCATCAGCCACGACTTCGAGGCGCCGCTGGCCTGGAGCCACAACCGCGTCGAGGGCAGCACCGAGTACACGCAGCTGCTCTACATCCCCGCCAAGGCGCCGTTCGACCTCTGGAACCGCGAGAAGAGCGCGGGCGTGAAGCTCTACGTGAAGCGCGTCTTCATCATGGACGACGCCGAGGCGCTGATGCCCAGCTACCTGCGCTTCGTCAAGGGCGTGATCGACTCGGCCGACCTGCCGCTCAACGTGAGCCGCGAGCTGCTGCAGGAAAGCCGCGACGTGAAGGCGATCCGCGAAGGCAGCACCAAGCGCGTGCTCGGCATGCTCGAGGACCTGGCCAGGAAGCAGAAGACCGGACCCGAGAGCGGCGAGGGCCGCATCGACGTGGGCTCGGGCGAATCGGTGCCCACGCCTGAGCCGACCGAGGCCGTGACGGACGTGGTCGACAAGAACGCACCCACCGCGGCCGAGACCGCCGCCGCGGCGGCCGACGACGCAGGCAAGTACGCCAGGTTCTACGCCGAGTTCGGCGCCGTGCTCAAGGAAGGCCTGGGCGAGGACTTCGGCAACCGCGAGCGCATCGCCAAGCTGCTGCGCTACGCCTCGACCACCACCGATGCCGTGAGCGTGAGCTTCGCCGACTACAAGGCGCGCATGAAGGACGGCCAGGACGCGATCTACTACATCACGGCCGACACGCTGGCCGCCGCCAAGAACAGCCCGCAGCTCGAGGTCTTCAAGAAGAAGGGCATCGAGGTGCTGCTGATGACGGACCGCGTCGACGAGTGGGCGCTCAACTACCTCAACGAGTTCGACGGCACGCCGCTGCAGAGCGTGGCCAAGGGCGCGGTCGACCTCGGCAAGCTGCAGGACGAGGACGAGAAGAAGGCCGCCGAGGAGGCCGCCGAGTCGTTCAAGCCGCTGCTCGAGAAGCTCAAGGAAGCGCTCAAGGACAAGGCCGAGGACGTGCGCGTCACCACGCGCCTGGTCGACTCGCCGGCCTGCCTCGTGGTGCAGGACGGCGGCATGAGCACGCAGCTCGCGCGCATGCTCAAGCAGGCCGGCCAGCCCGCGCCCGAGCTCAAGCCGGTGCTCGAGGTCAATGCCGAGCACGCGCTGGTCAGGAAGCTCGAGGGCTCGGCCCACTTCGACGACCTCGCGAACATCCTGTTCGACCAGGCGCTGCTCGCCGAGGGCGGCCTGCCGGCCGATCCCGCGGCCTACGTGCGGCGCGTGAACGCGCTCCTGGTGTGAGCACGCGGCCGCGCACCCGCATCGCGGCCGCCGGCCTTCCGGCCGGCGTGCTGCTCGCGCTGCTGGTGAGCGGCTGCTCCCACTACCGCATCGGCATTCCGATCGCGCCCGGCCTCGCGATCGGCCTGGGCGCCACCAAGGACGGCAACTTCTCGGTCGGCCTCAACACCGGCTTCGGCCCGCTCGGCGCGGGCGTCGCGGTGCACAACAGCGGCGTGGTCGCGGGCTCGGTCGGCATGGGCGCGGGCATCGGCCCCGCCGGTGTCGGCGTGGGCCAGAGCGTGGTGCTGCACGATCCCAACGCGGGCCAGGCCAATGCCCTGCCCACCGCGCCCGTGACCAGCATGAGCGCGGGCGTCGGTGGCGCCGGGCTCGGCATGGGCGTGACGAAGACGCTGCTGCCGGGCGATGGCTCGCAGCCCGCGGCCGAGCCGCTGCCCTTGCCCTCGACCGCCACCGCGTCGACGGCCTTGCCTGCCGCCGCCTCGGCGCCGGCCGTGCGCGGCCGTGGCAACGGCGTGGTCGTTCGCCGCGGCACCGGCGGCGCATCCTCCGCGGCGGCGCCACCGGTGCGCATCGTCCACAGGCCGCCCGAGGCCGTGGCGTCCGCGCCCGCGGCCTCGGGCGCCGGCCCGGCGCGCGAGATCGTCCCCGCGCTCGGCTCCCCGGCCAACCCGATCGCGCCCTGAAGCGATGGCATCGAACGCGGCACGGGCATCGGCGCGGTCCGCGGAATCGACGGCGATCGACCCATGCCGCCGCCGCGCGGCCCTCGCGATCGGCCTCGCGCCCGCCTGGCTGCTGGCCGGCGTGCCCGCCACCGCGCGGGCCCAGCGCGAATTCCCCGAGCGGCCGATCCGCTGGATCGTGCCCTACCCCGCGGGCGGCGGCTCCGACTTCCTCACGCGCATCGTCGGCCACCAGCTCGCGATCGACACCGGCCAGCCGGTGGTGGTCGAGAACCGCACCGGCGGCAACACCGCGCTCGGCGCCGCCGAGATCCTGCGCGCGCCGGCCGACGGCTACACCGTGCTGTCGGCCGACAACGGCACGCTGGTCTTCAACCCGCTGCTCTACCGCAACCTCGGCTACAACCCGCAGCGCGACTTCGCGCCGGTCACGCTGCTCGGCCGCTTCCCGATGGTGCTGCTGGTCGGCCCCGCGAGCGGCGTGCGCGACGCGCGCGCCTTCCTCGAGGACGCGCGCGCCTACCCCGGCAAGCTCAGCTTCGCCTCGGCCGGCACCGGCAGTCCGCACCATCTCGCGATGGAGCTGCTCGAGCGGCAGGCCGGCCTGCGCATGCAGCACGTGCCCTACCGCGGCGCCGCGAACGCGGTGGCCGATCTCGCCGGCGGCCAGCTGCAGACCATGATGTGCGACCTCGCCGCGGCGCTGGGCTTCATCCGCAGCGGCCGCGTGCGCGCGCTCGCGGTCGCCGACAGCGTGCGCCTGCCGCAGCTGCCCGGGGTGCCGACCTTCGCCGAGCTCGGCATCGCGGGCGTCGAGGCCGCGGCGCTGGTCGGCGTGGTGGCCTCGGTGCGCACGCCGGCCGAGCTGGTGGCGCGGCTGCAGCAGGCGATCGCGAGCGCGATCCACAACCCCGCGGTGCATCGCCGGCTCGCGGCCTACGGCATCGAGCCGGTGGGCGGCACGCCGGCGCAATTCGCCACGCTGTTGCATCAGGAATCCGAGCGCTGGGACGGCCTGATCCGCGAGCTCAACCTGACGCTCGACTGAACCGCCCGCGTACTTTGCGTGCCGTTCACGCACGGCGCGCGCTTTACGCGGCCTTTGCATGAACTTTGCGCGCGCGGGACGCGCGGCTCACCGCCCGCTAAGAGTGCGGTCCTAGATTGGCGCCTCCACCTCAGCCACCGGCCGGCGAGGCGGCCCGCAGGGCCTCCGGCACCGACCGTCCCACGCCATGCCAGCACGCCGGTTCCACCAGGTCATCTTCGCGGACGATCTCTTCCGCTCGCCCGCCAACGGGCTCAACCACTTCCCCGCCAACCGCCGTTTCCTCAAGGGCTTCTTCGGCTCGGCGCTCGGGCGGCTCGGCCTGCCGATGCGCGAGATCGCGCCACGCTCGCACGGCGGCGCGATCGACGTGGCGCGCGCGATGGCGCTCCTGGGCCTGCCGGCCACGCCGGCGGGCTGGGCCCGCGCCTGCATCGCCGACCTCGCGCCGCTGCGGGAGCTCGAGGGCTGGCCCGCCTTCGGCCCCGGCTGCCTGGTGATCGGCTGGGGCCTGACGCCCGCGCTGCAGCACGCGATCGACCGCGGCGGCGCGAGCTACCTCGACATCGAGATCGACCCGCGCCGCTTCACCGAGCACCTGCACTTCTGCGCGCGCACCAACGACGCGCGCATCCGTGCCGCGCTCGAGGCCCGCGCCATCGGCGAGGAGCTGTTCTGGAACCACGCGGCCTCGCTGCAGGGCTTCTTCGCGCGCCGCGGCGCGGGCGCGCTGTTCGATCCGCGCCTGCGCGTGGGCGTGTTCTTCGGCCAGAGCCTGGTCGACCTGTCGCTGGTGAGCGGCGGGCGCAGCCAGCATCCGTCGGCCGTGATCGGCGCGCTGCGCACGCTGGCGCAGGAGGTCGACCTGCTGGTGGTGAAACCGCATCCCTACGAGCCCGCGCTGCACGACCTCGCGCCGATCGCGCGCGCCATTCCCAACGTCGCCTGGACGCGCGAGAACAGCTATGCGCTGCTGTCGGCCGACAACGTGCGCTTCGTCGCCGGACTGTCGTCGAGCGTGCTGACCGAGGCGCGCTACTTCCTCAAGCCCACGCGCGCGCTGATCCGTGCCGACCGCAACGCGCCCGAATGCCTGCCCGCGGGCTGCTCGCCGTGGATGCCGGTGGGACCGGAGCTCGGCTCGCTCGACTTCGTGCTGGAGGCCTGCCAGGCGCCCGAGTCGCAGGGGCTGATCGCAGCATCGACCGGCGATGCCGGCGCCTGGCCCGCGGATGCGATCGAACGCGCCTTCTCCACGCGCTGGGGCCTCGACGACGACAGCCCGGGCCTGCAGCCGCTGCCCGAGCTCGTGCTCGGCCGCGACTACGCCTTCCGCACCGGCAATCCGGCCACGGCCTGGCTGGCCCATGGCTGGGCGGCACCCGACGACGTCGACACCTGGAGCGAAGGCGCGCTGGCCTGCCTGGCGATCCCGCTGCCGCCCGCGGCCGTGTTCGCGCACCCGCTGCAGGCGCCGGCGCAGCGCTTGCGCGTGCGCATCGACTACCGCTGCGAAGCCAAAGGCACGCGCGTGGTGGCGCTGCTCGACGGCGCGATGCTGCCGGGCCAGCGTACGACGGGCGCATGGCGGCGCAGCCTGGTGTTCGAGCTCGTGCCCTCGCCGCAGCGCAAGTGCCTGGTGCTGCAGTTCTTCGTCGGCGAGGCGGCCGGCGCGGAGGTGGCCGACGGCACGCAGGCGCCGGTGGTGCGCTCGGGCTTCACCTTGCGCCGGCTGCGCGTGTCGATGAGCGCGACCGGCACGGGCGGGGTCGCGGCGCTGCCGCAGCCCGAGGCCACGGCGGCGGCGCCCGGTCGCGTGCTCGACCGGATGCTGCGCGTCTTCCTTCAGTCCGGCCGGCGCGCGGCCGGCTAGGAGTCTGCGCCCGCGCGGGCCGGGGCGGCCTGCGTGGCCAGCTCCAGCAGCAGCTGGCGCCACGGCTGCAGCCGCTCGAGCGCCGCTTCACGGCCCTGCGCGGCGGTGGCCTCGGTGCGCGCGCCCAGCTCGCGCGCCGCGGCCGCCACGTCGTTCGCGAACGCGGCCGCATCGCCGCGCCACACCACCGTGCGGTGATGCAGCCCGAGTTGCGCGGCGCGCTCGGCATTGCTCGCCTGCTCGGGCTGGTCGGTCAACAGCAGCAGGATCGGCTTGCGGTAGACCTGGGCCACCGACAGCGCCGCCATGCCCGGGGCCGAGACGATGAAGGCGCTGCGCGCCGCGCTGTCGATCCAGTGCGCGTCCTGCGGCTGCCAGCCGGCGCGCCCGGCATAGCCCTCGCCCACGCAATGCGCGTTCAGGCCCGCGGCGGCCAGGCCGCGTTCGAGGCCGTCGGCCAGCGCCGTGTCCCTGAAGTGCGGGTTGAGGTAGACCGCGGCTCGCGGGGCAACGGGCCCGGCCTCCTCGCCCGAGGCCACGGCCACCGGCGTCGCGAGCCGGTGCGTGCCATGGCCCTCGTGCGCCGGCGCTCCCTGCGCGAAGTCGTGCGCGATGCGCGCGCGGCTGCGCCCGATCTGCCAGGCCACGATGCGGCCGAAGGCACGCGCCGTCCAGCCCGGCAGCCGGCCGCTGAAGTTGCCTTCGAGCGCGCGCCGCAGGCTCGCGCCGTACACGTGCACCACCTTGTGCCGCCACGGCGGCAGCGCGCCCATGAACAGCAGCGCGGGATGAAAGGAGTCGTTGACCACCAGGTCGGCCTCGCGCAGCCGGCCGTGCAGCCGCACGATGTCGCGCAGCATGCGGCCGGGCCGGAACACGTAGTGCGCCACGTTGCGGTCGGTCTCGCGGCGCAGCATGTTCTGCCGCGCGTCGAACTGCACCGCGTAGTGGCGCGAGAGCACGGGCGCCTCGATGCCGAAGCCGGCGAGGAAGAGCGCGCCCTCGTCGGAGGTGGTCAGCACCTGCACTTGCGCGCCGGCCGCGCGCAGCGCGTGCGCGAGCAGCTGCGAGCGCATCAGGTGGCCGCGCGCGTCCGCGGTCGCGAGGTAGAGGATGCGCGGCATGGCTCAGCCGACGCTCAGCCCACGTGCGGCGCGAGCCGCAGCACCGCGCCTGCGCACCACATGCCGAGCGCGCCCGTGACGCCGAAGCCGCGCTCGATGGCGCGCACCTCGTCCATCAGCCGCGCGAGCCGCGCGCGCTCGTGCGGCGCCACGCAGCGCCGCAGCGTGTGGCTGCACAGCCGCACATGGCGCTGTTCGTCGGCCCACACGCGCGCGAGCAGCGGATGCAGCGCATGCGCGGGCCCGATCAGCGCGCAGTGACGCTCGAGGATGCGCGAGGCCATCTGCTCGGCCGCGAGGCCGATCGCATAGGCCGGCACCAGGCCGCCGTGCGCGAAATGCGGCGCGTGGCGCCGGATCAGCGCCTGCCAGCGCGCGAGCTTGCGCCGGCTGAACCAGTCGGGCCGCGGCTGCTCGCCATCGAGGGCACCGGCCCGTGCGCGCCCGCCGCGTTCGGCGATGGCCTCGGCGAACAGCCGCGCATGCAGCTGCTCGTCGGCCAGGTGCTGGTCGAGCTGGCGCGCGAGCCAGTCGGGCGCGGCGGCGCGCAGTTCGCGCTGCAGCGCCTGCTCCGACGATTCCTCGCCCACGAGGTAGAAGCGCAGCAGCAGCGCCTCGCCCGCGCGGCTGGCATGCAGTTGCCGCAGCGCGGCGCGCTTCACGCGGTGCACCAGCGCGGCCTGCAGCGCGGGCCAGCCGCGCAGCGATGGCGGCGCGAGGCTCTCGAAGCCCGGGGCTTCGGTCTCGGCCTGCGCGTACGGCTCAGCGGCCATTCGGCCGCGCCTTCGCGTCCAGTGCCACGGGCTGCAACTGCTGTTGCTGCCAGCCGAGCACCAGCCCCAGGAAGCTGCCCTGCAGGAAACCGCGCGCCGTGGCGTCGGCGCCCGCGAACTCGCGCTGCTGCCCGTCGTAGCGCACGAAGCCCTTGCCGCCGGCGGCACCGATCGCGAGCGTCTCGTTCTTGCGGAAGCCGCGCTGCAGCAGCGGCTGCAGCAGCGACTGCGATTCGAGCCCGTAGAGGAACAGGTCGCGCTGCACCACCTGGCGCGGGATCCGGCCGCTGAGCGCCTGCAGCTCGAGCGACCAGTTGCCCTCGCGCATCGCCTCGGCCAGCGGCTGGTTGCGCGTCGTGGCGAAGCGCGTGCGCGCCACCCACTTGACGGCCTTCGACACGCCGAGCCCGACCGTGATGTCGGCGTCGCGCGCGGCGCTCTCGCGGTTGTCGCGCACCTGCACCAGCTCGTCGGCCAGGCGCGCCGTCAGCGAGGGCCTGGCGAGCGCCTCCATGACCTGCGCGCTGCTGAACAGCACGCGCTCGCCGCCGGCCTCGCCGACCACGAGCTGCCAGGGATCGATGCGGATCTCGGAGAACTCGCCGCGCACCGGCGCATGCGCATGGCTGCTGAACGACCAGTCGTTGCCCGAGCGGCTCAGCAACGCATGGAAGCTCAGCGGCACGCGCTGGCCGTCGGCCGTGCGGCCCGAACCCTGCAGCACCACGTCGCCGACGATGCGCTTGCTGTCGTAGCCGAAGCCATTCGAGAAGCGCAGCGTGTGCGTCGCCTCGTCGAGCGTGGCGCGCGTGTGCTCGTCGTCGAGCGCGAGCCGGTTGCAGTCCTCGCCGCCGTTGGCGAGAGGGCAGCCGCTGCCCGAGCGGAAGGCGAAGACGCCGCGGCCCGAGAACTCGGCCGAGGCCGCGAGTCCGGGGGCGAGCAGCGCGAGGGCGGCGAGAACGAGCATGCGTGCCATGGTCGCGGGCCTCAGGGGCGGTGGTATGACAGCGCCTGCGCATCGGCATGCGCGCGGCCCGTGGTGTGCAGGCCGATGCCGCGCGCGAAGGCGCCGAGCATGTCGACGGCCGAGAAGCCCAGGATCAGCAGCACGCCGAGCGCCCAGCGCGCGCCGCGCAGCGGCGGCAGGTCCTGCCGGTTGAGCGCGCGCAGGCTGAAGCCCAGCCGCGTGACGAGCACGCACAGCGGGCCGATCGGACCGCTCTTCGCGAGCCATTGCCAGCGCGGCGAGACGTAGCTGCGCAGCAGGTACGGCGTGAGCGAATACGTGTCCTGCCCGCGCATCCAGCGCAGCTTGAGCGCCTCGCGCCGCGTGTCGGGCAGGCGGTGCTCGGTGTGGGCGCGCGCCGCGTAGTGCAGCGGGATGCCGGCCGCGCGCAGCCGCATGCCGAGCACCTGGCAGTGGGCGCGGTACACGCCGTCGAGCGCCTGGTAGCCGTGGGTGTCGAAGACCTCGCGCCGGAACGCCACGTTGTTCGCGTAGAAGTTGCTCGTCGCGCCCGCGTGCTCGTTCGGGAAGTACATGAAGTCGATGGTGGTGAGCGCGGTGCCCACCACGTTGGCCGCGTAGCTGGTGCGGCCCGCCACCACGGCCGGCGCGTCGGCGCGCGCGAAGGGCGCGAGCAGCTCGCGCAGCCAGTCCTCGTCGGGCAGGCAGTCGGCATCGGCGAACACCACCCAGTCGCAGCGCGCCGCGTCGGTGGCCGCGAAACCGGTGTTCTTGGCGTCGTAGTAGCCGGTGCTGGCGTCGATGCGCACGAAGTCCACGGGCCGCTGGGCCAGTCGCTGCACTTGCTCGCAGGTGGCGGCATCGAGGCCGTCGTGCGTGATGACCACCTGGGCCAGCGTGAACAGCGGCTGCTTCTGACGCGCGAGCAGCGCGATGAGCCGCTGCAGGCTGGCGGCGGTCCTCGCCTGCGCATCGGCGCCGCCGCGCAGGTTGTTGGTCTCGAGGACCAGCGCGGTGCGTGCCGCCACGCGCGCGATGGCGCCGTCCGTTCCGGGAGGAACCGCAGGAGTGGATTGCATCCCGCCTTTATCGCACAAGGCGGGAACGGCGGGGGCTTCAGCGCGCCGGCGTGTCCGCCTCGCGCGGCAGGAAGGCATCGCCCGGCGTCAGCGGCGCATGCCGGTAGCTCGCGGGCGTGCGGCCCAGCTTCACGGGTGCGCCGATGCCGCGATAGCCACCTTCGAGCTCGACCACCATGCCGCGATGCGCCGTGTGCGGATGCTCGAGCGCGGCGGCCACGGGCAGCACGGGCGCGGCCGGCACGCCCGCGGCCATGAGCTGCTCGACCAGCACGCGGCCGTCCAAGGCGGCCATGGCGGTCTCGAGTTGCTGCTTGAGCGCGTCGCGGTTCACCGAGCGCGCGCCCGCGGTGGCGAAGCGCGGATCGGTGGCCAGCGCGGGCAGGCCGACGCAGCCGCACAGGCTCGCGAACTGGCGGTCGTTGCCGACGGCGACGAACACGGGGTCGGTGCCGGTGGCGAGGGCGTCGTAGGGATAGATGTTGGGATGGGCGTTGCCGGTGCGGCGCGGCGCGCTGCCGTCCATGAACCAGTTGGCGGCGTGCGGATGCAAGAGCGAGATGCCGCTGTCGTAGAGCGCGGCCTCGACGAACTGGCCGCGTCCGCTGCGCTGGCGTTCCTGCAGCGCGAGCAGCACGCCGATGACGGCGTTGAGGCCGGTCACCATGTCGACCACGGGCAGGCCCACGCGTAGCGGCCCGCCCTCGGCCTCGCCGTTGACGCTCATGATGCCGGTCATGGCCTGCACGGCGGCGTCGTAGCCGGGCAGCGCACCGAGCGGACCGTCGGCGCCGAAGCCCGAGACGCGGCACCAGACCAGGCGCGGAAAGCGCTGCGACAGGGTCTCGTAGCCGATGCCCCAGCGTTCCATGGTGCCGGTCTTGAAGTTCTCGATCAGCACGTCGGCCTCGGCCACCAGCGCGAGCAGGGCGGCGCGGCCTTCCTCGGTCGAGAAGTCGAGGTGCTGCACGCGCTTGTTGCGGTTGAGGCCGTGGTAGTAGGAAGCCACGCCATCCTTGAACGGCGGGCCCCAGGTGCGCGTGTCGTCGCCCTGCGGCGGCTCGATCTTGAGCACGTCGGCGCCATGGTCGCCGAGGATCTGGCCGCAGTAGGGGCCGCCGAGGATGCGGGAGATGTCGAGCACGCGGATGCCCGCGAGTGCGCCTTGTGTCATTTCTTGTTCCCTTTGTCTTGTCGTTCGGGGCACGTGCGGCGGATCGGTTGCGGATGCGCTAGTCGAGTTGCGCGCCCGACTTCTTGACCACGTCCTTCCACTTCGCCGACTCGCTCGCGATGAACTGGCCGAGCTTTGGCGGCGAGGTGTCGGCGCTGGCCTCGAGGCCCTGGGCCGCGAACATCTGCTTGACCTTGGGCGAGTTCAGCACCTCGGCGAAAGCATGGTTGAGCTTCGCCACGCGATCGGCCGGCGTGCCCGCGGGCGCGACGATGCCGAAGAACACGCTCACGTCGTAGCCCTTGTAGCCCTGCTCCGAGATCGTGGGCACCTCGGGCAGCGCCTGCGAGCGCGCGAGGGTGGCCACGCCCAGCGCGCGCAGCTTGCCGGCCTTGACGTAGGGCAGCGCGGTGAGGATGTCGGTGAAGGTCATGCTGACCTGGCCGCCGAGCAGGTCGTTGAGCGCGGGGCCGGTGCCCTTGTAGGGGATGTGCTGGAAGTCGGTGCCGGCAATCGAGTTGAACAGCACGCCCGCGAGGTGCGAGGAGGCACCGTTGCCCGAGGAGGCATAGCTGAGCTTGCCGGGGTTGGCCTTGGCATAGGCGACGAGCTCGGGCACGGTCTTCACCGGCAGCGCGGGATTCACCACCAGGATGTTCGGCAGGTAGCCGACCTGGATCACGGGCGCGAAGCTCTTGACCGGGTCGTAGTTGATCTTGCGGTAGAGGCTGGCGTTGATCGCGAGCGGGCCCGAGGTGCCGAACAGCAGCACATGGCCATCGGCCTCGGCACGCGCCACGTACTCGGCGCCGATGTTGCCGCCCGCGCCGGCGCGGTTCTCCACGATCATCGGCTGGCCCATGCGGTCCTTCATCTCGGCCGCGAGCGTGCGCGCCATCGCGTCGGTGGGACCGCCGGGCGGGAAGGGCACGACCAGCATCATCGGCTTGGACGGGAAGGCGGTGTCGGCCTGCGCGGCGGGCGCCGCGGCCAGCAGGCCGGCGCAGGCGGTGGCCAGCGCGAGGACGGAAGCGAGGTGTTTCATAGAGGAGGTCTCCGTTCTTTGTTCGAGGGAAGGGCTCAGGCCGCGGTCCAGTCCGCGGGCAGCGCATCGGGCGCGAGCGGATCGCGCGGCAGCACGCGGTGCAGCAGCGCGAGCTGCGACCAGCGCAGCCGCGCGGCCGAGCCGGTGCGCGCGGCCTCCCAGGCCATCGCGCTCGCGCTGGTGCAGTGGTAGAGCGCCGAGGCGGCCTGGCGCGCGAGCACGTCGCCGCCTTCGCGCGCGGCCGTCTCGGCCAGCGTGGCGGCGCGCGCCAGCGCATCGCGCAGCGCCTGGGCGAAGGCCGGGGCCGGTTCGGCTTCGGCGATCAGCTTTTCGCAATGGGCGCGCAGCACCGGCAGCGAGCCCTCGCGCTTGACGGCGCGGATCACGTCGAGCGCGACGATGTTGCTCGTGCCCTCCCAGATCGAGCCCAGGTGGGCATCGCGCACCAGCCGCGGATCGCTCCATTCCTCGATGTAGCCGCAGCCGCCGCGCACCTCCATCGCGTCGCCGGTGACCTTGCGCGCATCGCGGCAGGCGCGGAACTTGATGAGCGGCGTGAGGATGCGCAGGAGCGCGTAGGCATCGGGCTCGCCGGCATCGGAGCGCGCGAGCGCCAAGGCGGTCTGGCAGACCATGGTGCGCGCCTGCTCGGCCGGCACGCGCAGCTTGTCGAGCTGGCGCTGCATCAGCGGCATCCGGTCGAGCGTGCGGCCGAAGGCCTGGCGCTCGGCCGCGATGTACTCGGCCTCGGCCACCGCGCGGCGCATCAGGCCCGCGGCGCGCACGCCGTTCGACAGCCGCGAGTTGTTGACCATGTCGGCCATCTGCACGAAACCGCGGCCTTCCTCGCCGACCAGGAAGGCGAGCGCGCCCTCGAGCCGGATCTCGCCGCTGGCCATCGAGCGCGTGCCGAGCTTGTCCTTGAGCCGGATGATCCGGTAGTGGTTGAGACTGCCGTCGTCGAGCCGGCGCGGCAGCAGGAACAGCGACACGCCCTTCATGCCGGCCACGCCGTCCTCGGCGCGCGCGAGCACCATCGCGAAGTCGGCGTCGGGGTTCGAGCAGAACCACTTGTCGCCCGTGAGGCGCCAGCTGCCGTCGGCCTCGCGCCGCGCCAGCGTGGCGGTGGCGGCGATGTCGGAGCCCGCGGCCTGCTCGGTCATGAACATCGCGCCCTGCGCGAGTTCGTCGAAGTCGAGCGAGGTCAGGCGCGGCAGGTACTTTCGCACCAGCTCTGGCGCGCCGAATTTCTTGAGCGTGCGCGTGAGCGAGTCGGTCATCGAGACCGGGCAGCACAGGCCGAACTCGGCCTGCACGAACAGGTAGGTCAGCGCGTATTTCACGAGCGGCGGCATGCGGCCTTTCCAGCCCAGCGTCTCGTCGCGGTGCGAGATCGCGGCCAGCCCGAATTCGCTGAGCGCGAGGCGCTCCATCTCGACGTAGGCCGGGTGCTTGATCACCTGCTGTTCGTCGAGCCCGGTGCGCGTGCGCTGCTTCAAGGTGGGCGGGTTGCGGTCGGCGGTGCCGGCCAGTTCGTCGAGCCTGCCGCCCGCGAGGCCGCCGAGGCGCTCGAGCTGCGGCCGCAGGTGGCGCAGCAAGTCCTCGGGCAGGTAGAGCGCGAGCAGCGACTGCAGCTCGGTGTCGACGGTGTAGAGGTTCTGACCGTGGCGGTCGGGGATGGGGTGAACGGCGGGCGCTGCAGGCACGGCAGACGTCTGGGGCATGGCTTGTCTCCTGGATTCGCGCCATTGTTCAAGCCGTGACGATCCGTGTCTAATATCGTTTGGGTCTTGCTCGATTCGATTTTCCTATTCATGGAACTGCGTCACCTGCGCTATTTCTCCGTGCTCGCCGAGGAGCTGCACTTCGGGCGCGCGGCGCGCCGGCTCTCGATCTCGCAGCCGCCGCTGTCGGTGGCGATCCGCCAGCTCGAGGACACGGTGGGTGCGCGCCTGTTCGAGCGCAACAGCAAGGAGGTGCGGCTCACGCCCGCGGGCGATGCGCTGCGCGTGTCGGCGCGCCGGCTGCTTCAGCAGGCCGAGGAGGCCGCGCTCGAGGCGCGTGACATCGCGCAGGGCTCGGCCGGCCGGCTGCGCATCGGCTTCGTCGGCGCGATGCTCTACCGCGGCCTGCCGCAGGCGCTGCGTGCGTTCCAGGCCAAACATCCGGCGGTGCGCATCACGCTGGCGGAACTCAACTCGGGCGTGCAGATCGCCGAGCTGATGCACGACCGGCTCGACCTCGGCTTCGTCCACACCGCGCGCATGCCGCCCGAGCTGCAGCACCGGCTGCTGCTGACCGAGCCTTTCGTCTGCTGCCTGCCCGCGGGCCATGCGCTGGCGCGGCGGCGCGCGCTCGCGCCGGCCGAGCTGCGCGGCGAACCCTTCGTGCTGTTCTCGCGCGAGGCCTCGCCCGACTACCACGAGCGCATCCTCTCGATCTGCGCCGACGCGGGTTTCCATCCCGAGGTGCGGCACGAGGTGCGGCACTGGCTCGCGGTGGTCTCGCTGGTGTCGCAGGGCATGGGCGTGGCGCTGGTGCCGCAGGCGATGCGGCACTCGGCGTTGAGCGGTGCGGTGTTCCGTCCGCTCGACCGCGAGGTCACGCCGTCGGAGGCCTACGGCGTGTGGCGCGCGGGACCGCCGAACATGCTGGTGCAGCGGCTGCTCGACGGGCTCGCGAAGAGCCTGCGCGAGAGCGCGAAGCGCTGAACGCGGACGCCGTTCTGCACCGTCTTCGTGGCAGGGCGGTGACCATGCGGGACATCGACCCCGCGCCGCGCCGGGCTACCGGAACCGGTGATGCCCAAGGCCTTGCGAAGGCTTTAGTATTCCCGCCAACCTCGCCGTGGCCCGGGCCTTCAAGAGCACGCCAGAAAAAAGGGGTGCCGCCAGGGGGTTCAGATCAACGACATGGCCGAGTCGACGCCAGCATGCCCAAAGGTATCCCCAATTCCGCCGCCATGTACGGCATCTTCACCCGGCCCTGGGGCTACGAGGTCTCCGTCATGCGCAACGGAACCCGCCATTACCGGCAGTTCGGCCAGGCCAGCTACGGCGGCGCCGAACAGGCGCTCGCGCATGCGCAGGACTGGCGCGACGCCATCGTGCGGCAGCACCCGCCGATCGCGCGCCGCGCGCGGGCCGAGCAGCCGCGCGCCAACAACAGCACCGGTGCGCCCGGCGTCTACAGCCGCGTCGCGCCCGACGGCCGCGTGCGTGCCTGGCTCGCCAAGACCTACATCGCCGAGGACCAGATCCTGCAGACCTATTTCTCGGTCGACGGCGCCGATCGCGCGGCCCATGCGGCGGCGCTGGCCGAGCGCGCGCGCCAGCTCGCGCAGATGACCGGCCTGGCGCACGTGCACCCGGCCGAGGAGGCGATCCGCCGCGAGACCGATGCCGCGCCGCGCGCGCGCACGGCGCGGCTCTCGCGCGCGGAGATCGTGCGGCGCAACAACTCGAGCGGCACCAGCGGCGTGCAGTTCAAGTCGCCGCGGCCCGACCATCCGGGCTACTGGATGGCGATCACCTTCATCGCCGGGCGCGGCACCGTCAGCAAGGCCTTCTCGGTGAAGACCCATGGCGAGCAGGCGGCCAAGCGGCTCGCGATCGCCGAGCGCGAGACGCAGCTCGCGCTCAAGCGGCAGCTCGACGGCGCGGAGCTGGCGTCCTGATGGCGGCGCGTGCGTGCAAGGCCGGGCCGGCGGGCACGGCCGGGGCGGTGCTGCCATGAGCCTCAAATCGTTGAACCGGCTGCTGCGCGTGGCCTCGCACCTGCTCGACCAGGCCGCGGCCGACGTGCGGGCCTGCGGCCTCGAGCCGGCCACCGAGCAGGTGCACCGCATCGGCCGCGCGATGGTCGAGCTGATCGAGGTGCAGCGCCGGATCTATGCCGAGCAGCCCGAGCTGCAGCCGCGCACGCTCGCGGCCTCGCGCCGCGAGGCCGATGCCAACCGGCTGTTCACGCAACTGATGCTCGAGGCGCTGGACCTCGAGGACGCGGGCAACGTCGCGGCCGCGCTCGAGAAGTACACGCAGTTCATCGGTCTCTCGCCCTCGCACCATCACCGCGAGATCGTGCGCGAGGAGATCCGCCGGCTGTCGGCGCCGACGGTTCAGGCGTAGATCGGGTCCTCGGCCATCGCCTCGCACTGGTCCTGCAGCATCTGGACCTGGCCCTTCCAGTAGTCGCTGCTGCCGAACCAGGGGAAGTTGATCGGGAAGATCGGGTCTTCCCAGCGCCGCGCGAGCCAGGCGCTGTAGTGGATCAGGCGCAGCGTGCGCAGCGGCTCGATCAGCGCGAGCTCGCGGCGGTCGAATTCGCGGAACTGCTCGTAGCCGTCGAGCAGCCCCGAGAGCTGCGCGGTGCGCTGGGCGCGCTCGCCCGACAGCAGCATCCACAAATCCTGCACCGCGAAGCCGGTGCGCGCATCGTCGAGGTCGACGAAGTGCGGGCCGCCGTGGGGGCGGTCGGTCGGCGTCCAGAGGATGTTGCCGGGGTGCACGTCGCCATGCAGGCGCAGCTTGCGCGGCCCGTCGCCAGCGGCGGCCGAGCCTGAAAGCGGGGTCGCGGCGATCATCTCGAGCGCCTCGTTGCAGGCCTTCTCCCAGTCGCGCTGCACGTCGAGCGGCAGCTTGTCGTGCGCCAGCAGCCAGTCGCGCGAGGCGGTGCCGAAGTTCCGCAGGTCGAGCGCGGGCCGCGCCTCGAAGGGGCGCGCGGCGCCCACGGTGTGGATGCGCGCGAGAAAGCGCCCGACCCATTCGAGCACCTCGAAGTCGTCGAGCTCGGGCGCGCGGCCGCCGCGGTAGGGGCTCACGCTGAAGGCGAAGCCGGCATGGCGGTGCAAGGTGGCGCCGCCGAAGGCCAGCGGCGGCACGGCGGGGACCTCGGCCGCGGCGAGTTCGAGCGAGAAAGCGTGTTCCTCGAGGATCTCGGCCTCGCTCCAGCGGCCGGGCCGGTAGAACTTGACCACCACGGCCGGGTGCGGCTGCGGGTCCTCGAGGTGCACCTGGTAGACCCGGTTCTCGTAGGAGTTGAGCCCGGTGAGCCGGCCGTCGCCGTGCAGGCCGAGGCCCGCGAGCGCGTCGAGCACCACGTCGGGCGTGAGGCTCTCGTAGGGATGGGCAGGGTGGCCGGCGGGCGCCGCGGGGGAATCGGGAATCATGCGGCGATTGTCGTCGCCCGCACCCCGCGCGTTTTTCAGAGGCCGCCGGGGTGCGCGTGCAGCGACAGGATGTGGCCGGTGCGCGGATCGCCCTTGCCGGCCAGCACTTGGCGGTAGGCCGCCTGCGTGGCCGCGCCGCCGTGGTGGTGCTCGGCGCGCAGCCAGGGGCTGGCGGCATCGGTCGCGCGCGCGGTGAAGGCCTGCCAGGCCGCCACCATGCGGCGGCTGAATTCCTCGGCGCCCCATTCGGCGGTGCGCTTCTTGATCTGCGCGGGCGCGAAGAACAGCGTGGCGCGCGGGCCCGCGAGCTCGCGGGTGGCGCCCTTGGAGGCCAGTTCCTCGACATGCGTGCCGCCGATCGCGCAGCTGTAGCGCAGGCCGGTGAAGCGCGCATGGATCGCCTCGCGCAGCGCGCCGTTGCCCGCGAAGTCGATGTAGACGCAGGGCGTGTCGGCCGGCAATTCGTCGAGCGCGTCGTAGCGCAGCACGCGGTGGTAGCAGCCCAGGCTCTCGCAGTAGCCGACGTTGGCGGCCGAGGTCAGGCCGACCACCTCGATGCCTTCGCGCTGGTGCAGCTGGAACGCGGTGCCGTAGGCCGTCTTGCTCGAGGCGCTCGACAGCAGCATGGTGCGCGCGCCGAAGAAGTCGTTGTCGGCCATGAAGTCGTCGATCAGCCAGGAGGTGATGAACAGCGGGCGCAGCAGCGCCTGCGTGTCCTCGCTGTCGGCGGTGTAGAGCGGGTCGGCATTGCAGCGGAAGTACTGGTTGTAGACCGCCGGCAGCTCGGCGCGGTGCGCGGCGCCGTCGGCGAAGCGCTCGGGCGAGAGCCGCGTCGGGCTCAGCACCGCGCCGGTGGCCATGGGCCAGTAGCCGTAGAGGCGCTCGCCCACGGCCACGCCCGGATGCAGCGACTGCACCACGCTCGCGAAGCCCCACACGGGGATGTTGCCCCAGGCCTCGTCGCCGGTGGGGAAGAAGCGCCAGTAGCTCATGGCGTCGCCGAAGGCGGCGTAGGTGATGTTGTTCGAGGTCAGCGCGAAGCTGTCGATGCGCACGCGCACCTGGCCGTCGGCCAGCGGGGTGTCGGTGCTGTCGTCGAGGCGGGTGTCGCCCAGTCGGCTCTTGCGGATCTGCAGGCTGAGGGTGGTGCTCATGGCGTGTCGAGGCTCCGTGGCTGCGCGGCGTTCCGGCCGCTGGGGTGGCAAGGGGTGCGTCCACGTGACATTAGCCAAGCTTCGTGAAAGGCGCCATCGCGCAGGTCGCCGGCGCGTCACGCGCGGGACAAGCGCGCGCACGCAAAAAAGCCCCGCGAGCGGGGCTTCGTCATGGAGCGCGGGAGGCTCAGGCGATCGTCAGTTCGACGTCGATGTTGCCGCGCGTGGCGTTCGAGTACGGGCAGACCTGGTGGGCCGTGTCGACCAGCTTCTGCTTCTGTTCGGCGTCGAGGCCGGGCAGCGTGATCGCGAGCTTGACCGCGATGCCGTAGGCGGCGCCGCCATTCGTCGGGCCGAGGGAGACGCTGGAGTCGATCGCCACGTCGTCCGGCACCTTGACGCCGATCTTCGGGCCCACGGCCTTCATCGCGCCGATGAAGCAGGCAGCGTAGCCGACCGCGAACAGCTGTTCGGGGTTGGTGCCGGGCTTGCCCGAACCGGGCGAGCTCAGCTGGACGTCGATCGCGCCGTCGCTGGATTTGCCGGCGCCGTCGCGGCCGCCCGTGGTGTGGGCCTGGGCGGTGTAGAGCACTTTGTCGAGCTTGGTGGTCATGGTGATGTTTCCTTGGTCGAAGTGGAACGGTGGTTGAAGAAAGCCGTCGTGGTCCGGAATGGCACGCGGCGGGAGAAACCTGTTGTAGTGATTGAAATGGCTTGCTTGCTCAGGCGGCCTTGCGGATGCGGTCGCGCAGCGCTTGAATCTGGTGGGTGAGGTCCACGAGCTCGGGCACCGAGCATTCGGAGGCCGCGAGCAGGCATTCGGGCACGTGGCCCGCGCGCGCCTTGAGGCGACGGCCCGCGGCCGTGAGCGTGATGTGCACGCGGCGCTCGTCGGCCACGTCGCGCACGCGGGCCACGAAGCCGTTGGCCTCGAGGCGCTTGAGCAGCGGGGTGAGCGTGCCCGAGTCGAGCGAGACGCGCTCGCCGAGCTCGGAGACCATGGGACCGTCTTTTTCCCACAGGGCGAGCATCACCAGGTACTGCGGGTAGGTGAGGCCGAGCTTGTCGAGCAGGGGCTTGTACAGGCGGGTCATGGCCAGCGAGGCGGAGTACATGGCGAAGCAGAGCTGGTTGTCCAGCTTCAGGAGTTCGTCTTGCGTGAGGGAGGGCATGGGCGAATTATGGCACTCAATTAAATTGTGTGCAAAGTATTTCGTGCCACGGGGTTTTCAGGCGCCCTCTCCCGGCGGGAGAGGGCAGGAAAAATCAGGGGCGCTTCATCAGCGCATCGGCCACCGCGGCGAAGCCCGGCAGCGTCAGCGGGTCGTTGCCGGCATTGGCGGCGATCGGGTGCGCCGCGTAGCGCACGATCACCATCTGTGCCGCCGGGTCCACGTAGATGCTCTGGCCGTGGATGCCGCGCGCCATGTAGGCGCCGTGCGCGTTGTTCGACACCCACCACATGTTGCGGTACGACCAGCCCGGCAGCAGGCCGTAGCCGGCCTTCGCGAACTTGGCGGTGTCGCCGCCGCGGCGGATGTCGTCGACCACCGCCTTCGGGATCACCTGCTGCCCGTTGGGCGCGCGGCCGCCGTTGCGCAAGGTCTCGCCGAAGCGCGCGAGGTCGCGCAGCGTGGTGTTGAGGCCGCCGCCGCCCGATTCGGTGCCGATGCTGTCGACCATGAAATAGGCGTCCTGCTCGGCGCCGATGCGGCGCCAGATCTTCTCGCTGAGCAGGTCGGCCAGCGACTGGTTGCTGGCGCGGCGCAGGATCCAGGCCAGCACCTCGGCATTGATGGTCTTGTAGCCGAAGGCCTCGTCGTGCGTGCCTTCCTTCTTCTGCAGCGCAAGGAACTCGTAGAAGGTCTTCGGGCCGCTGTAGCCGGGCGCGCGCGGGATGAAGCCGCCGGCGCGCGAGTAGTCCCAGATCTCGGCCTTGGGGTCGGCGTAGTTCTCGGAATAGCGCACGCCGATGGTCATGTCCATCACCTGGCGCACCGTGGCGTCGCCGTAGGCGCTGTCCTTGAGCTCGGGCACGTATTGGGTCACGGGCGCCGCGGGGTCGAGCTTGCCCTCGTCGGCGAGGATGGCCGCGAGCGTGCCGACGAAGGACTTGGTGACCGACATCGCGAGGTGCGGCCGCTCGGGCGTGAGCGCGCCGAAGTACTTCTCGTACACCACCTGGCCGCGGTGCAGCACCAGGAAGCCGTCGGTGTAGGTGTTGGCGATCATCTGGGCGACGGTGCTGTCCTCGCCCGACAGCGACTTGAAGCGGATGCCCTCGATCTGCTCGGGCGTCACGCCCGTGGCGGCCGGCAGCGGGCTCGCGGCGCCGCTGCCGCGCCACACGTTGGCGGTGGGCACGACCTCGCGCACGTGCGAGAAGGTCCAGCGGTTGCGCGGGAAGGCGTTGCCGGCGGGGTTCTCGAAGGTGATCAGCTTGTCGGGCGGCGGCGGGAAGCCGCGCATCCAGCCGAGCGCGTCGACGGAGGTGGCCGCGGGATCGGGCAGGGCCGCGGGCGCGGCCGGTGCCTGGGCGTGGAGGGAGGTGTTCACGGCGGAGAGGGTCAGGGCGGCCAGGGCCGCGCGCAGTCGCAGGGTCATGGTGAGAGGGGAAGAAGAGGGGAGGAGCGGGGGCGTTCGTCAGCGCCCGCTGAAGCGCGCGGGCCGGCGCTCGATGAAGGAGCGCACGCCCTCGGCCGCGTCCTCGCTGTTCGACAGCCGCTTCTGCGTCTCGATGAACTCGCCGACCGCGGCCAGCGGTCCGTGCTCGATCGCCTTGAGCACGTTGAGGCGCGTGGCCACCACCGCCAGCGGCGCCTGCGCGGCGATGCGCTGCGCGATCGCGAGCGCCTCGTCGAGCTCCTGGCCCGCGGGCACCACCTTCTGCACGAAGTTCAGCCGATAGGCCTCGGCGCTGCCGAACTCGTCGGCCGTCAGCAGGTGCAGCATCGCGTTGCCGAGGCCCGCGCGCTCGGCCATGCGCAAGGTGGCGCCGCCCGTGGCCATGATGCCGCGCTGCACCTCCATCTGCGAGAAGCGGCAGTTGTCGGCCGCCACCACGATGTCGGCGCCGAGCATCAGCTCGATGCCCACCGTGAAGCAGATGCCCTTGACCGCCACCACCATCGGCTTGGTGCGCCGGCGGTAGCCCTCGAGGCCGAAGTCGTGCGGCTCCACCAGGCCCTGCGGGATCGCCTTCTCGCCGCGCTTCATGTAGTCGGCCACCGCGGGCAGGTCGAGGCCGGCCGTGAAGTGGTCGCCGAAGGCATGCAGCACGCCCACGCGCAGCTTCGGATCGTCGTCCAGGCGCGTGTAGGCCTCGGCGAGCTGGCGGAACATCGGCGGCGTCCAGCCGTTGCGCTTGGCGGGCCGGTTGATGCCGATCAGCAGCACGTGGTCGAGCACCTGGGTGTCGATGCAGCCTTCGGTCGGCGGGGTGGTGGGCGTGGCGGTCATGGCGTTCCCTGTCTCCTCGTTCTTCGGCGCGTCAGTAGGTGTAGACGCCGCGGCCGGTCTTGCGGCCCAGCTGGCCGGCGGCGACCATTTCCTTCAGCAGCGGGCAGGGGCGGTATTTGGAGTCGCCGAACTGGTCGAGGTAGACCTCCATCACCGCGAGGCAGACGTCCAGGCCGATCATGTCGGCCAGCGCCAGCGGGCCGATCGGCTGGTTGCAGCCCAGCTTCATGCCGGCGTCGATGTCCTCGGCGGTCGCGATGCCCTCGGACAGCACGAAGAAGGCCTCGTTGATCATCGGCACCAGGATGCGGTTGACCACGAAGCCCGGCGCGTTCTTCACCGTGATCGGCGACTTGCCCAGGCGCTCGGCCAGTTCCTTCACCGTGTCGTGGGTGGCGTCGCTCGTGAGGTAGCCGCGGATCAGCTCGACCAGCGCCATCATCGGCACCGGGTTGAAGAAGTGCATGCCGATGAAGCGGTCGGCGCGCGAGGTGGCGGCGGCCAGCTGCGTGATCGAGATCGAGGAGGTGTTCGAGGCGATGATGACCTCGGGGCCCACGAGCTCGTCGACCTGCTTGAGGATCTTGAGCTTGAGCGCGTGGTTCTCGGTCGCGGCCTCGATCACGAGCTGCGCGCCCTTGAGGTCGTCATAGTTGGTCGAGCCCTGGATCAGCGCCAGCGCGGCCGCCTTCTGCTCGGCGGTGAGCTTTTCCTTCTTGATCAGCCGGTCGAGGCTGCCCGAGACGGTGGTCAGGCCCTTGTCGACCGCCGCCTGCGCGACGTCGATCATCACCACCTTGACGCCCGCCACCGCACAGGCCTGCGCAATGCCGTTGCCCATCGTGCCGGCGCCGATGATGCCGACGGTCTGAATCGCCATGAGAAATGCTCCTTGAGAAAACGAAAGGGGAAGAAAGAAGAAGGCGGGCCAGCCGCCGTGCCGTCCATTGTGGATCAGCCCCGCCGGCGCGTCGTTGCCGCGGGCGACACGGGTGGCTTACAGTGCGCGCTCGCGCTTTTCCCCTCTTTTTCTCCCTCCCGAACCGACAGAAGCCGCCATGACCACCCTCGGCACCCCCCTCTCCCCCTCGGCAACCCGCGTGATGCTCCTCGGCTCCGGCGAACTCGGCAAGGAGGTGCTGATCGCCCTGCAGCGCCTGGGCGTCGAGACCATCGCCGTCGACCGCTACGAGAACGCACCCGGCCAGCAGGTGGCCCACCATGCGCGCACCATCGTCATGAGCGACCCCGCGCAGCTGCAGGCGCTGATCGAGGCCGAGAAGCCGCAGCTCGTGGTGCCCGAGATCGAGGCCATCGCCACGCCGATGCTGCAGCAGCTCGAGGACGCGGGCACGGTGCGCGTGATCCCCACGGCCCGCGCCGCCCGCCTCACGATGGACCGCGAAGGCATCCGCCGCCTGGCGGCCGAGACGCTGGGCGTGCCCACCAGCCCCTACAAGTTCTGCGATTCGCTCGCCGAGTTGCAGGCCGCGATCGACGGCGGCATCGGCTACCCCTGCATCGTGAAGCCCGTGATGAGCAGCTCCGGCAAGGGCCAGAGCAAGATCGACGGCCCGTCCGATGTGCAGAAGGCCTGGGACTACGCCATGGCCGGCGGCCGCGTGAGCCACGGCCGCGTGATCGTCGAGGGCTTCATCGACTTCGACTACGAGATCACGCTCTTGACCGTGCGCGCCAAGGACGCCGGCGGCGCCGTGAGCACCCGGTTCTGCGAGCCCATCGGCCATGTGCAGGTCAGCGGCGACTACGTCGAGAGCTGGCAGCCGCACCCGATGGCGCCCGCCGCGCTGCGGAAGGCGCAGCAGATCGCCGAGGCGGTCACGACCGACCTCGGCGGCCAGGGCCTGTTCGGCGTCGAGCTGTTCGTCAAGGGCGAGCAGGTCTGGTTCAGCGAGGTCAGCCCGCGCCCGCACGACACCGGCATGGTCACCATGGCCACGCAGTGGCAGAACGAGTTCGAGCTGCATGCGCGCGCGATCCTCGGCCTGCCGGTGGACACCACGCTCAAGAGCCCGGGCGCCAGCGCGGTGATCTACGGCGGCGTCGATGCCCAGGGCATCGCCTTCGACGGCGTGGCCGAGGCGCTGCAGGTGCCGGGCGTGGACCTGCGCCTGTTCGGCAAGCCCGAGAGCTTCGTCAAGCGCCGCATGGGCGTGGCGCTGGCGCATGCCGCCGACGTGGAGACCGCGCGCGCCAACGCCAAGGAAGCGGCTTCGCGCGTGAAGCCGCGCCAGGCCTGAACGCTTCGGCCGCCCGGTTGCGCGCGCGACAGCGGTAGCCAGTTTTCGCAAGCCGCGCCGCGCAGGCGCAGGCATGGTGCCGGGGCTGACGAAAGACGCCGGCCCTGGGGAGGCATGCGGGTGCATGCGGATACCGTCCGCGCGCGCCGCGCTCCACACTGGGTCGATCGATCGATCCACCGGAGACACCATGCTGCATCCCCAGGCCCGCGCGCTGCTCGACTTCATCGAGGCGCGCGGCATCCCGCCGACCCACACGCTGTCGCCCGCCGACGCGCGCGCCTTCTACCGCGAGCGCCGCGCCGCCACCCAGCCGCTGCCGGCCGAAGTGGCCGAGGTGCGCGACCTCGCGGCCGACGGGCCGCACGGCCCTATTCCCGTGCGCATCTACCGGCCGCTGGCCTCGGGCGCCGGCCCGCTGCCGGTGCTGGTGTATTACCACGGCGGCGGCTGGGTCATCGGCGACCTCGACACGCACGACGTGCTGTGCCGCGAACTGGCCAACGACGCGGGCTGCGCGGTGGTGGCGGTCGACTACCGCATGGGCCCCGAGCACCGCTTCCCGGCCGCGGTCGACGACGTGCTGGCCGCCACGCGCTGGGTGCTGCGCGAGGCCGCGGCGCTGGGCGTGGACGCGAGCCGCATGGCGGTGGGCGGCGACAGCGCCGGCGGCAACCTCGCGGCGGTGGTGGCGATCGCCGCGCGCGACAGCGCCGACCTGCCGCTCGTGTTCCAGCTGCTGATCTACCCGGCCACCGACATGCGGCGCGGCCATCCGTCGCACCAGACCAACGGCCAGGGCTACCTGCTGACGCGCGACACGATGACCTACTTCCACGACCACTACATCACCGATGGGAAGCACGACCTCGACTGGCGTGCCTCGCCGCTGCTGCACGGCGATCTGTCGCGGCTGCCGCCGGCGCTGGTGCTCACGGCCGGCTACGACCCGCTGCGCGACGAGGGCCTGGCCTATGCCGAGGCGCTGACCGCGGCCGGCAACAGCGCGAACTACGTCTGCTTCGAGCGCCAGATCCATGGCTTCGTGACCATGGGCAAGATGCTCGACGAGGCCAACACCGCGGTCGCGCTTTGCGCCACCGAGTTGCGTCGCGCGTTCGCGGCCGCGAAGCCGCAGGCCTAGGGAAAGTCCCCGCGCAAATGGGCCCCGCGCCGCGCGCGTGCCCCGCTACGATCAGCCCCACAACGACGCCGACCCAGGGCCCGTGCCCTGGCCCAGGCCCCCGAATGCAGGAGACAGACACCATGCAGGGAACGAGGATGGCGCCGTCGACGCAAGGCGGTGCCCGCGAGGGTCGCGGCCAGGGCGAACGCCTGATGTGGCTCACCACGCAGCGCGTGTTCTACGCCGGCCTGCTGGGCCGTGCCGCCGTGCGCACCATGGGCGGCCATGGCGTCTATATCTCTCCCGCGGGTGCACCGCCCAACCGCCTGCGCGTGGGCGGCGGCGCCTGGCAGAGCGGCGAACTGCTGGTGGTGCCGCCGCAGGTGCCGATCGAGATCGAGAGCGCGCATCCGCTGATCCTCAACCTGCTGATCGAATCGGAGTCGGTCGATCCCGCGCGCATGCCCGACTGGCTGCAGCACTGCGGCCCGGTGCAGGCACCGGCCTTCGTCCAGCGCGTGCGCGAGAGCCATGCCCAGCTGCTGGCCGCCTCGGCGCGCGGCCAGCGCTTCGACGGCCTGGACTTCGACCGCCAGTTCTTCGGCGCGCCGCTCGCGCCGCGCGCGCTCGATGCGCGCATCCGCAAGGTCATCGACACGATCAACGCCGATCCCGCGGCCGCCACCTCGGCCGAGGAATGCGCGGCCTCGGTGCACCTCTCGTTCTCGCGCTTCCTGCACCTGTTCAAGCAGGAGACCGGCATGGCTTTCCGCGCCTTCCGCGCCTGGAAGCGCGCGCGCAGCCTGCTGCGCTACGTGCGCCAGACCGCCACCCTGACCGACATCGCGCTCGAGGCCGGCTATCCCGACTCCACCCATTTCAGCCATTCGATCCGCCAGGTCTATGGCCTGAAGCCCAGCGACATCCTGGCCGGCTCGCGGCGCCTCGCGCTGCACGACGCCGCCGGCGCGGCCTACCGCCCCTTCACGTCCCCGTTCCGTCACCTGCGCCAGTAAGGCCAAGGAGGTTCCCGTCGTGCAGATCCTCCAGCTCCTGCTGTCGGGCATCGCGCAAGGCTGCATCTACGGCCTGATCGCGCTCGGCTTCGTGCTGATCTACAAGGCCACCGAGACGGTGAGCTTCGCGCAGGGCGACCTGATGATGCTTGGCGCCTTCGCCGCGTTCGCGGGCATGTCGCTGTTCGGCATGCCGTTCTGGCTCGCGGCCGTGCTCGCCATCGCCGCGATGGCGGCCTTCGGCGTGCTGCTCGAGCTGGTGGTGATCCGCCCGATCCTCGGCCAGCCGCAGTTCTCGATCGTGATGCTCACCATCGGCATCGCCTACGTGGCGCGCGGCCTGGTCACCATGGTGCCGGGCATCGGCACCGAGACCCATGCGCTGGCCGTGCCCTACAAGGACCGGATCTGGAAGCTCGGCGAGCTGGTGGTGAACCTCGAGCAGCTCGTGATCATCGTCGCCACCGCGATCCTCTGCGGCCTGCTGTTCGCGATGTTCCGCTACAGCAAGCTCGGCATCGCGATGCAGGCCTCGTCGCAGAACCAGCTCGCGGCCTACTACATGGGCATTCCGGTCAAGCGGCTCAACGGGCTGGTGTGGGGGCTGGCGGCCGCGGTCGCGGCGATCGCCGGCATGCTGCTCGCGCCGATCACCTTCGTGCACGCCAACATGGGCTTCATCGGCCTCAAGGCCTTTCCGGCGGCGGTGGTCGGCGGCTTCGGCAGCCTGCCCGGCGCGATCGTCGGCGGGCTGGTGATCGGCATCGTCGAGTCGTTCGCGGGCTTCTATCTGCCCGACGGCTTCAAGGACACGGCGCCGTACATCGTGGTGCTCTTGATGCTGATGATCAAACCGAACGGTCTGTTCGGCGAGAAGCTGCGCAAGAAAGTCTGAACATGCGCTACATCTTCAAGACTTCCTACGACCAGGACATCCGGCTCGCCAAGCATGGCGGCCAGGTCTTCTGGTATGGCCTCTTGTGCGTCTTCCTGCTGGCCGCGCCGTGGGTCATCGACGAGTACTGGCTCGCGCAACTGACCTTCGTGCTGATCTACGGCATCGTCGGCCTGGGCCTGATGCTGCTCGCGGGCTTCACGGGCCAGTTCTCGATCGGCCACGCGGCCTTCCTCGGCACCGGTGCCTACACGCAGGGCGTGCTGACCAACCTCGGCGTGCCGTTCCCGCTCGCGCTGGTCGCGGCCGCGGCGCTGTCGGCCGGCGTGGGCGTGGTGGTGGCGCTGCCGGCGCTGCGCGTGAAGGGCATCTACCTGGGCATCGCGACGCTTTCGTTCGGATTCATCGTCGAGGAGGTGTTCGCGCGCTGGGAGAGCGTGACCGGCGGCAACGCGGGCCTGCACGTGAAGTCGCCGCAGCTCTTCGGCTGGTCGCTGGGCTCGGGCGACGGCTTCTACTTCCTGTGCCTGCTGGTGGCGGTGCTCAGCACGCTGGGCATCCTGAACCTGCTGCGCTCGCCGACCGGCCGCGCCTTCGTGGCGATCCGCGACTCGGAGATCTCGGCGCAGAGCATGGGCATCCATCTCGCGCGCTACAAGACGATGTCGTTCGCGATCTCGGCCGCGCTCGCGGGGCTCGGCGGCGCGCTCTATGCGCACAAGCTGAGCTTCATCTCGCCCGACCAGTTCAACATCCTGCAGTCGATCGACCTGCTGCTGATGGTGGTGATCGGCGGGCTCGGCTCGGTGCATGGTGCCTTCCTCGGCGCGATCTTCCTGATCGCGATGCCGCAGCTGATCTCGATGGGCAAGGACTGGCTGCCCGCGGTGATCGGCCAGGCGCCGGGCCTGCAGGGCTTCGTCTACGGGGTGGTGCTGATCGTGTTCGTGCTGTTCGAGCCGCTGGGGCTGTACGGGCGCTGGCTCAAGGTGCGCACCTACCTGCAGCTGTTTCCGTTCTACCGCAAGGGCCTGTTCAAGCGGCAGAAGTCCTTCACCAAGTCGGATCGCCTGAGATGAGCGGCGGCGACATCCTTCTCTCGGCCCGGGACCTGAGCGTGCGCTTCGGCGGCGTGCTCGCGGTCAACAAGGTCAGCTTCGACGTGCGGCGCGGCGAGGTGTTCACGCTGATCGGGCCGAACGGCGCGGGCAAGACCACGGTGTTCAACCTGATCAGCCGCATCTACACGCCGACCTCGGGCCAGATCACCTGGCATGGCGAGGCCGGCGGCGCGGTGGCGCTGACCAGCCAGGCGCCGCATGCGATCGCGGCGCTCGGCATCGCGCGCACCTTCCAGAACATCGAGCTGTTCGAGCATGCGACGGTGCTGCACAACCTGCTGATCGGCCGCCACACGCACCGGCGCAGCGGCTTCTGGCGCGAGCTGTTCTTCACGCCGGCCACGCGGCGCGCCGAGATCGAGGCGCGCGAGAAGGTCGAGCAGGTGATCGAGCTGCTCGACCTGCAGCACCACCGCGACGCGATGGTGGCGGGCCTGCCCTACGGCGTGCGCAAGGTGGTGGAGCTGGCGCGCGCGCTGTGCACCGAGCCGAAGCTGCTGCTGCTCGACGAACCCTCGTCGGGCCTCAACGTCGAGGAGACGGCCGACATGGCGTTCTGGATCCAGGACATCCAGCACGAGCTCGGCGTGTCGGTGCTGATGGTGGAGCACGACATGTCGCTGGTGTCGAAGGTGTCGGACCGCGTGCTCGCGATGAACCAGGGCGAGGTGCTGGCCACGGGCTCGCCGCGCGAGGTGCAGGCCGATGCGCGCGTGGTGGAGGCCTACCTCGGCACGGTCGACGACGTGAGCAGCCTGCGGAGGGTTCGAGCATGAGCGACGTGGTTCTTCAGTTGCTCAACGTCGAGAGCGCCTACGGCCCGATCAAGGCCATCCGCGGCGTGAGCCTCCAGGTGCGCCAGGGCGAGATCGCGACCGTGCTGGGTTCCAACGGCGCCGGCAAGACCACCATCCTCAAGACCATCTCGGGAATCATCGATCCGCGCAAGGGCAGCATCGAGTTCCAGGGCCGCGACATCACGGCCAGGGACCCGGCCCACATCGTGCAGCAGGGCCTGAGCCACGTGCCCGAAGGCCGCGAGGTGTTCCCGCTGCTGTCGGTGCGCGACAACCTGCTGATGGGCGCCTACACGCGCCAGGACCGCGACGGCGTGGCGCGCGACATCGAGACCGTGTTCGGCTACTTCCCGATCCTGCGCGAGCGCGCCACGCAGGACGCCGGCCTGCTCTCGGGCGGGCAGCAGCAGATGCTCGCGATCTCGCGCGCGATCATGGCGGCGCCGCAGCTGATCCTGCTCGACGAGCCCAGCCTCGGCCTGAGCCCCAAGCTCACCAAGGAGATCTTCGAGATCGTGGTGCGCATCAACCGCGAGCGCGGCACCACCATCCTGCTGGTGGAGCAGAACGCCAACATGGCGCTCAACGCGGCCGACCACGGCTACGTGCTCGAGAACGGCCGCATCGTGATGGAGGACAGCTGCGAGCGGCTGCGCGAGAAGGAGGACATCAAGGAGTTCTACCTCGGCGTGAAGGACGAGGGCGTGCGCGGCGAGCGGCGCTGGAAGAAAAAGAAGACCTGGAGGTAGCACCGATGAGCAGCACCTTCGCACTGCGCGCGCCGGCCGGCCTCTGGGACCTGGCGCACCTGCAGCCCCGCACCGAGGTGGTGGTGCCGGGCGACACCATCCCGGCCGTGTTCTGGAAAGCGGTCGAGTTGCGCCGCGACAAGGTCTGGATGCGGCAGAAGGAGTTCGGCATCTGGCGCAGCTGGACCTGGGGCCAGACCGCCGAGGCGGTGCGCGAGATCGCGGGCGGCCTGATGGCGCTGGGCTTCGCGGCCGGCGAGTGCGCCTCGGTGCTGTCGAACACCGTCATCGAATGGGTGCTGGCCGACGTGGCCGTGCTCAGCTGCGGCGGCGTCTCCAACGGCATCTACCCGACCGACGCGGCCTCGCAGGTGCAGTACCTGTGCGAGGACTCGCGCACCACGGTGCTGTTCGTCGAGGACGACGAGCAGCTCGACAAGGCGCTCGAGGTGCGCGCCGCGCTGCCGCTGCTGCGCAAGGTGGTGGTGTTCGACATGGAGGGCCTGCGCGAGCTCGACGACCCCGACGTGCTGAGCCTGCAGGCACTGCGTGCCCTGGGCCGCGCGCACCTGGCCGCGCATCCGCAGGCGCTCGAGCAGCGCGTGGCCGCCTGCCGCGCCGAGGACCTCGCGATCCTGGTCTACACCTCGGGCACCACCGGCAAGCCCAAGGGCGCGATGCACAGCCACGGCGGGCTGGTCTACACCATGCGCGGCTACAACACGCTGCTGGCGCAGGACGAGAGCGACGAGCGCATGTGCTTCCTGCCGCTGTGCCACATCGCCGAGCGCATGGGCGGCGAGTACTTCGCGATGTACACCGGATCGATCCTCAACTTCGTCGAGAACCCCGAGACCGTGCCCGAGAACGTGCGCGAGATCGCGCCTACGGTGTTCACGGCCGTGCCGCGCGTGTGGGAGAAGTTCTACTCGGGCGTGATGATCGCGCTCAAGGAGGCCAGCCGGCTGCAGCAGGCGGCCTACGGCTGGAGCATCGGCGTGGGCCAGCAGATCGCGCAGCGGGTGCTCGAGGGCCGGCCGGTGGGCGCGGGGCTGCGCCTGAAGTTCCGCCTGGCGCGCTGGCTCGCGCTCGACAACGTGCGCAAGCTGATCGGCATCCACCGCGCGCGCTTCCTCGTGACCGGTGCCGCGCCGATCTCGCCCGAGCTGGTGCGCTGGTACCTCGCGCTCGGCGTGCCGATGCTCGAGGTCTGGGGCATGACGGAGTCGTGCGGCGCTTCCACCGGCGTGCCGGTCACGCGCATCATGCCGGGCTCGATCGGCCCGGCGGCCGGCTACAACGAGGTGCGCCTCGATCCGCAGACCGGCGAGATCCTGGTGCGCGGCCCGAACGTCTTCATGGGCTACCTGAACCTGCCCGAGAAGACCGCCGAGACCATCGACGCCGAGGGCTGGCTGCACACCGGCGACGTCGGCACGGTCGACGCGGAAGGGTATTTCCGCATCACCGACCGCATGAAGGACATCATCATCACGGCAGGTGGCAAGAACATCACGCCGAGCGAACTCGAGAACGAACTCAAGTTCAGCCCCTACGTCACCGACGCGGTGGTGATCGGCGACAAGAGGCCCTACCTGACGGTGATCGTGATGATCGACCAGGAGAACGTCGAGAAATTCGCGCAGGACAACGACGTGCCGTTCAGCAACTACGAAAGCCTCACGCGCACGCAGGAGGTGCTCGACCTGATCCAGGGCGAGATCGACCGCGTCAATGCGAAGTTCGCGCGCGTGGAGCAGATCAAGAAGTTCTTCCTGCTCGAGACGCAGCTGAGTGCCGAGGACGAGGAGCTGACGCCGACCATGAAGCTCAAGCGCAAGCTGGTGCAGACCAAGTACGCGCCGCGCATCGAGGCCATGTACCGCTGAGCGCATCGAAAAAACGTTCCGATCGCCACCCGATTCTTTCGCCAACCCGAGGAGACAAGCGCATGAAGCTCAAGACACCGACGATGCTGGCCGTGCTGGGCCTGGCCGCGACGCTCGCGTCCGCGCAGCAGGGCGTGACCAAGGACGAGATCCGCATCGGCACGATCCAGGATCTCTCGGGGCCGCTCGCCGGCTTCGGCAAGCAGGCGCGCAACGGCATGCAGCTGCGCGTGGACGAGCTCAACGAGCAGGGCGACGTCAACGGCCGCAAGCTCAAGCTCTACGTCGAGGACTCGGGCTACGACCCGAAGAAGGCCGTGCTGGCGGCGCAGAAGCTGGTGAACCAGGAGAAGATCTTCATCATGGCCGGCCACATCGGCACGGCGCAGAACATGGCGGCGATGCCGGTGCAGTTCGACAAGAACGTCGTCAACTACATGCCGATCACCGCGGCGCGCGAGATGTACGAGCCGCTCAACCGCCTCAAGTACTCGTTCGCCGCCACCTACTACGACCAGATCCGCCTGGCGCTGCCGAAGATGGTGAAGGACAAGGGCGCTAAGAAGGTCTGCACCATCTACCAGGACGACGAGTTCGGCCTCGAGGTGCAGCGCGGCGCCGAGGCCGGCCTCAAGACCGTCAACATGGAGCTGGCCGAGAAGACCTCGTTCAAGCGCGGCGCCACCGACTTCAGTTCGCAGGTCGCGAAGATGAAGGCCGCCAACTGCGACCTGGTGGTGCTCGGCACCATCATCCGCGAGACCATCGGCACGGTGGGCGAGGCGCGCAAGACCGGCTTCAACCCGACCTTCCTGGGCTCGAGCGCGGCCTACACCGACCTGATCCACAAGCTCGGCGGCAAGGCCATGGACGGCATCTACGCGACCATGACGGTGCAGAACCCCTACACCGACGAGCAGTCGCAGCCGCTGCGCTTCTGGGCCAACAAGTACAAGACCAAGTTCAACGAGGACCCGACCGTGTTCTCGGTCTACGGCTACGTGATCGTCGACTCCTTCATCAAGGCGGCGCAGAAGGCCGGCCCGAACCTCACGACCGACAGCTTCATCAAGGCCATGGACAGCATCACCTTCGAGCCCGACATGTTCGGCAGCCCGAAGAGCACCTACACCGCCACCAAGCGCCTGGGCAACGACCAGTCGCGGCTGTCGCAGATCAAGGACGGCAAGTGGGTGGTGGTGTCGGACTACGTGGCACCCTGAGGCCGGGCCCCGGCGGCGGGGCGGGCGGCTATATTGCGCGGCATCCCATCCTCGCGAGAACGCCATGCCCCAGTACTGGCTGATGAAATCCGAGCCCGACGAGGTCTCGATCGACGATGCGCTGGCCGCGCCCGACGCCACCGTGGCGTGGACCGGCGTGCGCAACTACCAGGCCCGCAACTTCATGCGCGACGGCATGAAGGTCGGCGACGGCGTGCTGTTCTATCACTCGAGCTGCCCCGAGCCCGGCATCGCCGGCCTCGCGCGCGTGGCCTCGGGCATCAAGCCCGATCCCACGCAGTTCGACCCGAAGTCGCCCTACTACGACGCGGCCTCGAAGCAGGACGATCCGCGCTGGCTGCTGGTGGACGTGCAGGCGCTGCGCAAGACGCGCCTGCTGGCGCTGCCCGAGCTGCGCGCGAAGCCCGAACTGGCCGAGCTCACGATCCTGCGAAAGGGCAACCGGCTGTCGATCACGCCGGTGGAGCCGGCGCACTGGAAGATCATCGAGAAGATGCTGGGCTGAGCCGGCCCGCATCCGGTCGCGCTACTTGGCGAGGATCGGGAACAGCTTGCCGAGGCCGTCGGTCATCACCTCGACCGCCAGCGCCGCGAGGATCAGGCCCATGAGCCGGGTCATGATGTTGATGCCGGTCTTGCCGAGCACGCGGGCGATCGGCTGGGCGAGCGAGAAGGCGATGGCCGTGGCCAGCGCCACCACCACGCCGTAGCCCACGAGCACCGCGAGCTCCCACAGGTGCCTGGCCTTGTCGGCGTAGATCACCACGGTGGAGATGGTGGCCGGGCCGGTGAGCAGCGGGATGGTCAGCGGCACCACCGCGATGGAGGCGCCCATCGAGGCCTTGACCTCGGTGGCGCGCAGCTCCTCGACGTTGGTCTTGCTCTCGGCCGGCTGCGCGTTGAGCATCGACAGCGAGCTCATCAGCAGCAGCAGGCCACCGCCGACCTGGAAGCTCGCGATCGAGATGCCGAAGAAGGACAGGAGCTGCAGGCCGATCAGCGCGCTGACCGCGATCACCACGAAGGCGCTGAAGGCCGACATGCGCACCGTGCGGCGGCGCTGCGCGTCGGAGTAGCCCTGCGTGTAGTGGATGAAGAAGGGCACGATGGCCAGCGGGTTGACGATCGCCACCAGCGTGACCAGCGGCTTGATCAGGTCCATCGAGGTGCTCATCAGCGTCCTCCCGAGACGTCGAGCAGGGCCATGGTGGTGTAGCTGGCCTCGTCGGACAGCAGCCACACGATCGCGTTCGCCACCTCTTCCGCGCTGCCGGGGCGCTTCATCGGCACCGAGGCGGCGAGGTCGAAGGCCCGGTCGGGCATGCCGCCCGAGGCATGGATCTCGGTGTCGATCAGGCCCGGGCGCACCGCGTTGACGCGAATGCCCTCGTCGGCCACTTCCTTGGCCAGGCCGAGCGTGAAGGTGTCGATCGCGCCCTTGCTCGCGGCGTAGTCCACGTACTGCTCGGGCGAACCCAGCCGCGAGGCGGCGCTCGAGAGGTTGACGATCACGCCGCCCGTGCCGCCGTGGCGCGTGCTCATGCGGCGCACCGCCTCGCGCGCGCAGACGAAGCTGCCGACCACATTGATGCGGAACATGCGTTCCAGCCGCGCCGCGCTCATCTCGTCGGCGCGCGCGCGCACGTCGACCACGCCGGCGCTGTTGACCAGCGCCGTGAGCCGGCCGAGCCTGGCGTCGACCTGCTCGAACATGGCCATCACCTGCGCTTCGTCGCCGACATCGGCCTGCACCGCGATCGCTTTGCCGCCCGCGGCGCGGATCGCGCGCACGACTTCGTCGGCCGCGAGCGAGTTGCTCGCGTAGTTGACCGCCACGGCATGGCCGCGCCGCGCCGCCAGCAAGGCGGTGGCGGCGCCGATGCCGCGTCCGCCCCCCGTGACCAAGAGCACCTGCTGGTTCAATTCCGATCTCCTGCACAAAAGCTGCGCGTCAGTTAAAACCGTCGGTCCGGATTACATCACCGAGGGTGGCTCGCAAGTCGCGGGCCTTACCCGCAGTACCGGGATGTTCCGGCGGCGCTTCGTGCGCGGAGGTGAATTCATGAGCAAGACCATCGACTACTACTTCCCCCCCCAAAGCCCCTGGACCTACCTGGGCCATGCGCGCTTCGCCGCGATCGCGGCCGCGGCCGGCGCCACGGTGCGCGTGCGACCGGTGGACATGGGCAGCATCTTTCCGGTCTCGGGCGGGCTGCCGCTGGGCAAGCGCGCGCCGCAGCGGCAGGCCTACCGGCTGGTCGAACTGGCGCGCTTCTCGAAGCACCTGGGCATTCCGCTGCATCCGAAGCCGAAGTTCTTTCCGGTCGCGGGCGACGACGCGGCGCGGCTGATCATCGCGGTCGATCTCAACGACGGCTGCGAGGCCGCGATGCGCATGTGCGCGGCGGTGTTCGGCGCGGTGTGGGCGCAGGAGCGCAACATCGGCGACCCCAAGGTGCTCGAGGCGCTGGTGGCCGAATGCGGCCTGCCGGCCAAGCGCGCCGAGCAGGCGCAGAGCCAGGCGGTGCAGGAACGGTACGAGGCCTACACGCAGGAGGCCATCGACATCCAGGTCTTCGGCGCGCCGAGCTACGTGATCGACGGCGAGATCTTCTGGGGCCAGGACCGGCTCGATTTCGTCGAACGCGCGCTGCGCGCGGGGCCGGCGGGCTGAACGCCGCCGACACGCACCGGACACGCATTCCCTCCATCCTTCCCATTGCCATCAAAGGAGCAACAACTCATGGGTCAATTCATCGATCTCACAGCCAAGGACGGCTTCGTCTTCCCCGCCTACGTGGCCGAACCCGCCGGCACGCCGCGCGGTGCCGTCGTCGTGGTGCAGGAGATCTTCGGCGTCAACTCGCACATCCGCTCGGTGGCCGATGGCTACGCGGCCGCGGGCTACCTGGCCGTCGCGCCCGCGACCTTCCACCGCGTGAAGCCGGGCGTCGAGCTGGGCTACAGCGAGGACGACATGAAGACGGGCTTCGGCCTGAAGACGGCCGTGGAGGCGCTGCCCGCGCCCGGCGTGCTGCAGGACATCGAGGCCGCCGTGGCCTACGCGGCCAAGGCCGGCAAGGTCGGCATCGTCGGCTACTGCTGGGGCGGCCTGCTGACCTGGCGCGCCGCCGCGCTGGTGCCCGGCCTCTCGGCCGCCGCGCCCTACTACGGTGGCGGCATGACCTCGCCCGAGGAAACCGCGCGCCAGCCCAAGGTGCCGGTGCAGGCCCACTTCGGCAACCAGGACCACTGGATCCCGCTCGACACCATCGAGAGCTTCAAGAAGGCCCATCCCGAGGTCGAGGTGCACGTGTACCCGGTGGGCCACGGCTTCAACTGCGACCAGCGCGGCTCGTACGACGCCGACGCGGCCAAGCTGGCGCGCGAGCGCGTGCTGGCCTTCTTCGCGCAGCACATCGGCTGAGCACGCTCGCTTCGTCGCATGGGAGCCCGGCGCCGCCGGGCTTTTTCATTTCTTGAGGCCGGGCTTGTCGCCCACGCGGGTCTCGAGGAAGTCGAGCAGCGCGCGCAGCGCGGCGCTGTTGTGGCGCCGCTGCAGGTAGACGGCCGACAGCCACATGTCCTTGCGCGCATAGTCCTGCAGCACCGGCACCAGCTCGCCCTGGTCGATGTGCGACTGCACCAGGATCGAGGGCAGGTAGATCACGCCGAAGCCGCGCATCGCGATGCGGATCAGCGGCGCGCCCTCGGTGCAGTCCATGCGGCTCCTGACGTGTACGTCGAGCGGCTCGCCGCCGTCGTCGAAGCGCCAGACCGGCTGGGCGCCGAGCAGCGAGTGGGTGAGCGCCTCGTGGTCCGCCAGGTCGCGCGGATGCTCGGGCTTGCCGTGCTTCTTCCAGTAGACCGGCGAGGCGCACACCACCATGTTCATGAGCCGCAGCTTGCGCATGATCAGGTTGGCGTCCTCCACCGGGCCGCTGCGGATGTCGACGTCGATGCCTTCCTCGGCGAGGTCGACCGTGCGGTTGGTCAGCTGCAGGCTGATGCGCACGTCGGGGTAGTGGCGCATGAAGTCGGCCAGCAGGTTGGGGAACTCGCCGTTGCCCATGCCGTGCGGCGCCGAGATGCGCAGCCGGCCGCCGGGCTGGCTCGCGCGCTCCTGCAGCTCGGCCTGCGTGAGCTCGACCATCTCGAGCACCGGCGTGCTGCGCTCCAGCAGCAGCTGGCCGGCGTCGGTGAGGCTCACCGAGCGCGTGGAGCGGTTGAGCAGGCGCACGCCGAAGCGGGTCTCGAGTTCGGCGACATACTTGCTGACCGTGGCCTTGGACATGTCGAGCCGCTTGGCCGCCTGCGAGAAGCTGCCATGCGCCGCGACTTCGCGAAAGGTTCTGATCAGGTCGAGGCTGTCCATGGATGTCGTGCCGGTAGCGCTGGGCGATGGCGCGATTCTCAAGGGTTTTTCTTAGCATGGCCGCGCGGCACTTTCGTGGCGCGCCGCGACTCGCACGCAGGCAAGGATGCATTCGATGACACGTACTTTTCGATTCCATGCGGCCCTCGCGCCGGCGATGCTGGCACTGGCGGCCCTGTGGCTGCCGGCCGGCGGGGCGCTCGCCCAGGCCTTCGATCCGATCCGGCCGATCGGCCCCGGCGCGGACCGCGCCGCGCTGGCCGCCGAAGCCGCCGCGGCGGCGCGCGCCGGCAATGCGTATGGCGACGTGGAGGCCGAGCGGCCGCTCGCCGCGCCGCGCACCGGCGGGCGCGACCGCGCGGCGGTACGCGCCGAGGCGGTGGCGGCCTCGCACGACCCGAGCCTGAACCTCGACCGCCGCGCCTTCGTCAACAGCGAGATCCCGCCGCAGATCAAGGCCGTGCCGGGCACGCCGCGTACCGGGCGCTGAGCATGCGGCGGGGCGGAATGGCCCGCTGCGCGCCCAGGTTAATGACTGAACGGTCGACCTGACATTGTTTCAATACCGGAAACACCGTGTCTCTGAACCGGGTGTTTTCCCGAACGATTTCGCCTTGAAACTCGCCGCACAGGCGAGCCGATTCGCGCGCCTGGTGGCTAAACCCTCCGACGTACCGTATCAAGGACAAACGAAATGAAGACCTCGCACATCATCGCCGCCGCCGCTCTGGCCCTCGTTGCCGCCGCTGGCGCCCAAGCCGAAACCTATGAAGGCGTGACCCAGGCCGTCTCGACCAAGAGCCGCGACGAAGTCAACACCGAAGCCGTGCGCGCCGCCGCCGCTCCGAACCAGAACGTGACCCGCGGCTCGCGCGGCCCGGAAACGGTCGCCGTGTCGAAGGACCGCGCCCTGGTCGAAGCCGAAGCGATCCGCACCGCCGCCGCTCCCGACCAGAACGTGACCTCGGGTTCGCGCGTGAACAGCAAGGTCATCTCGACCATGCAACACCCGCTCGACGCACGCGTCCAGGCCCAGCAAGGCACCGGCGCCACCGCCAAGTAAGCTGTCGCACGGCACCGGGCGGCCTTCGGGCCGTTCGCATCCGGACGAGAAAAAGCCACGCGGAGATCGCTCCGCGTGGCTTTTTTTCATGCGCGTTCGGTCAGCGCGTGCGCGCGAGGTAGCGCTTGCGCCAGAAGATCAGCACCAGCAGCACCGCGATCGCGAGCATCGAGCCCATGGCGATCCAGAAGCCGTCGGCCTTGTGCACCAGCGGGATGAACTCGAAGTTCATGCCGAAGATGCCGGCGATCAGGTTCAGCGGCAGGAACACGGCGGTGAGCACCGTCAGCACCCGCATGATGTCGTTGGCCCGGTGGCCCTGCACGCTGAAATGCATCTGCACCGCGGTCTCGGCGTTCTGCTCGAGCCGGCGCACGTGGTGCACCACGCGCTCGATGTGCTCGAGCACGTCGCGGCTGCGGATCATCACCAGCTCGCGCTCGCGCCCCTCGGCCGCGTCCTTGGGCGGCGGCAGGGTCTCGAGGTTGTCGAGCCAGTCCTGCATGGCGGCGCGCTGGTCCTCGCAGATCTCGTCGAGGTGGTGCAGCGACTGGCGCGATTCCATCAGCGCGCCCCAGTTGGTGAAGCGGCTGCGCGGGTCGATGAGCTCGGCCTGCCAGTGGTCGAGCTGCTTCGTGAGCTCGCGCCGCAGGTCGAGGTAGCCGTCGACGATCTGGTTGATGACGCGCAGCATCAGGTCGGCCGGGCTGGTGGGCACGCGGTTCGTGACCGCGCGCACGTCGAGCGCCGGCGTACCGCGGTCGCCGGGCGCGGCGGCCGCCAGCAGGCGCGCGGCGAAGACGTCGCGCACCGCGCCGTCCTCGGGATGCACCGACAGCAGCACGCGGTCGAACACGGCGAAGCCGACCGGGCGGGTGTCGATGCGGCGCAGCACGGGCGGGCCGCCGCGCGGGCGCGGGGCCGGGGCGGCGGCGGTGGCGGTGGCGGTGGCGGTGGCGGGTGGCGCGGTCGAAGCGGGCGGCGCCGGCTGGCCGTTGCCGCTCGCGAGCCGGCGGAACACCAGCACGTCGTACTGCGAGGTGTAGTCGCTGTGCGAGGGCAACTGGTCGTTCAGCAGGTCGGCCACGTGCAGGTCGACCAGCTGGGTCTGGCACAGGGTCTGCAGGATCTGCTGCACCTCGGGCAGCGAGGCGCGGAATTCGTCGCGCGTGAGCGAGATCCAGAGATAGCTGGCGGCGCTGCAGGAGCCGGGCAGGGCCAGCGGCGCCAGCGCGGCATGCTCGCTGACCTGCGAGCTGTTGATTTCGAAGATTCGCATCGCGCGCCCCCGTGCTTGCTCAAGATGGCCTGGACCGAAGGCCGGGCGGCCCCATTGTGCTACTTAGTTTGTAGCAGGCGGGCAGCGTCGAGCGCGAAGTAGGTGAGGATGCCGTCGGCGCCCGCGCGCTTGAAGGCCAGCAGGCTCTCGAGCACCACGGCGTCGTGGTCGAGCCAGCCGTTCCGGGCCGCGGCCTTGAGCATCGCGTACTCGCCGCTCACCTGGTAGGCGAAGGTCGGCACGCGGAACTCGTCCTTCACGCGGCGCACGATGTCCAGGTAGGGCATGCCGGGCTTCACCATCACCATGTCGGCGCCCTCGGCGATGTCGATTCCCACCTCGCGCAGCGCTTCGTCGCTGTTGCCCGGGTCCATCTGGTAGACCTTCTTGTTGCTCTTGCCGAGGTTGGCGGCCGAGCCGACCGCGTCGCGGAACGGGCCGTAGAAAGCGCTCGCGTACTTGGCGCTGTAGGCCATGATCCGCGTGTGCACGTCGCCGCGCGCTTCGAGCGCCTGGCGGATCGCGCCGATGCGCCCGTCCATCATGTCGCTGGGCGCCACGATGTCGACGCCGGCCTGCGACTGTGTGAGCGCCTGCTTCACCAGCACTTCGACCGTGGGGTCGTTGAGGATGTAGCCGCTGTCGTCGAGCAGGCCGTCCTGGCCGTGGCTGGTGTAGGGGTCGAGCGCGACGTCGGTCATCACGCCCAGTTCGGGAAAGCGCGCCTTGAGCGCCGTCACCACGCGCGGGATCAGGCCGTCGGGGTTGAAGGCCTCGTCGCCGGACGGGGTCTTGAGGCTCGCGTCGATCACCGGGAACAGCGCCATCACCGGGATGCCGGCCGTCACGCACTGCTCGGCCACGGGCAGCAGCAGGTCGAGGCTCAGGCGTTCCACGCCCGGCATCGAGGCCACCGCGTCACGCCGGCCGCTGCCTTCCTGCACGAACACCGGGTAGATCAGGTCGTGCGTGGTGAGGGCGTTTTCCCGCACCAGGTTGCGCGTGAAGGCGTCGCGGCGAAGGCGGCGCGGGCGCCCGGCGGGGAAGGCGGCGAAGGAGGAAAGGGAGGAGCTCATGCGGAAAATTGTGCCCGAACTAAAGTTCCTGACCTGTTGTCGCGGATGGGACCAGTTGTCCGACAACTACGGAAATTAGTAGTACCAAAGTAATAAATTTTTACCCGAGAATGTTAATTAAAGCGCAGCAGTCGCTTGAAACCTTGTTTCGTCTTTGTTAAATTCTGCCCCGGACGGCTTGCCGTCCCCCGCTTTTCCTCCCTGAGCGGGTGCCTTGATGTGTGACAGCAAAAGGGCTTCCCAGCCCGACGTGAAGACGTCGGGCTTTTTTTTGTCCGCCGCTTTCGTGGGGCCGCCGAAGCCGGGTGCCTGGGGGCGGGGAGCGGCCACTAAACTGGCCGCCATGCTCTGGGTCAAGTCCTTCCACATCGTCTTCATCGCCAGCTGGTTCGCCGGCCTGTTCTACCTGCCCCGGATCTTCGTCAACCTCGCGATGGTGCCGCCCGAGTCGCTCGCCGAGCGCGAGCGCCTGCTGCTGATGGCGCGCAAGCTGCTGCGCTTCACCACCTTCCTGGCCGTGCCGGCGCTGGGCTTCGGCCTCTGGCTGTGGCTGGGCTACGGCATCGGGCGCGGCCCGGGCAACGGCTGGATGCACGCCAAGCTGGCGCTGGTGCTGGTGGCGATCGGCTACCACCACGGCTGCGCGGTGCTGCTGCGTCGCTTCGTGGCCGGCGAGAACCGGCGCAACCATGGCTGGTACCGCTGGTTCAACGAGCTGCCGGTGCTGCTGCTGCTGGCGATCGTGATCCTGGTCGTGGTCAAGCCCTTCTGACGGCGGTGGCGACGCAGCACAAGTCCGCCGCGCTGCCCCTTGCGCTGGCCTATGCGGCGCTGATCGTCTACGCGAGCCTCTATCCCTTCGCCGACTGGCGCGACCAGGGCATCGCGCCCTGGGCCTACCTGTGGGCGCCCTGGCCCAAGTACTGGACCGGCTTCGACTTCGCGATCAACGTCGCGGGATACGTGCCTTTCGGATTTCTCTGCGCGCTGTCGGTGCTGCGCACCCGCAGCACGGCGAGCAACGGCCGCGCCGTGCTGCGCGCCACGCTGGCGGGCGTGGCGGTGTCCTTCGCGATGGAAACACTGCAGAGCTACCTGCCGGTGCGCATTCCCTCGAACGTCGACCTGGGCCTGAACAGCGCCGGCGCGCTGCTGGGCGCCGTGCTGGCGGTGGCGCTCGAGCGCTTCGGCGCGGTCGCGCACTGGGGGCGGGTCCGGGCGCAATGGTTCGGCGACGACGCCCGCGGCGCGCTGGTACTGCTCGCGCTGTGGCCGTTCGCGCTGCTGTTCCCGGCCGCCGTGACCTTCGGCCTGGGCCAGGTGTTCGAACGGCTCGAGGCGGCGATCTCCGAATGGCTGCTCGACACCCCGTTCATCGACTGGCTGCCGGTGCGCCAGTTCGAGCTCGAGCCGCTGGTGCCGGCGGTCGAGCTGCTGTGCGTGATGCTGGGCGCGCTGGTGCCCTGCCTGCTCGGCTATCTGGCGGCGCGCACGGTGGTGCAGCGCGCGGTGCTGTTGCCGCTGATCCTGCTGACGGGCGTGGCGGCCTCCGGGCTGTCGGCCGCGCTGAGCTACGGCCCCGACCATGCCTGGGCCTGGCTCGGGTTGCCGGCGCAGGTCGGCATCGCGGCGGCGCTGTTCGCCGGGGTGGCGCTGCTGTTCGCGCCGCGGCGCCTGTGCGGCGCGCTGCTGCTGGTGGCGCTGGTGCTGCAGCTGAGCCTGCTGAACCAGGCGCCCGAGAGCGCCTATTTCGCGCAGACGCTGGCGACCTGGGAGCAGGGGCGCTTCATCCGCTTCCACGGGCTGGCCCAGTGGCTGGGCTGGTTCTGGCCCTTCGGGGTGCTGGCCTACGTGATCTTCCTGCTGTCGCGGCGCAGCCGGGCGCCGGCCGCCTGAGGGGAAGGTCCGGGCGCGCGGGCGGCGGTCCTAGAATCCGCCGATGTCCACCCCCGCCAGCCACGCCGCGCCTTCGGGCTACTACGGCCGCCACATCTTCTTCTGCCTCAACGAACGCAAGAACGGCGAGGATTCCTGCGCCATGCACAACGCCCAGCAGGGCTTCGACCGCTGCAAGTCCAGGGTCAAGGAGGAGGGGCTCTCGGGGCCCGGCAAGGTGCGCGTCAACAAGGCCGGCTGCCTCGACCGCTGCGCCGGCGGCCCGGTCGCCGTGGTCTATCCCGAGGCGGTCTGGTACACCTTCGTCGATGCCGACGACATCGACGAGATCGTCGACTCGCACCTGAAGAAGGGCGAGATCGTCGAGCGCCTGCTGCTGCCGCCCGACGTCGGGCGCTGAACTTTTCGCCCGGGCCTGCGCTCGTACCGTGCTCGCCGCAGGCACCCCTCTCACTGTCGGCCTGCCGGCCCGTTCCACTCCGAGCCTCATGAATTCCCAGACCGAAAAGATCAGCCTCCAGGGCGCCGCCGGTGCCATCGAGGTGCAGCGCGACCAGCCGGCCGAGGCCGCGCGCGGCATCGCCGTCATCGCCCATCCCCATCCGCTGTTCGGCGGCACCATGGACAACAAGGTGGTGCAGACCCTCGCGCGCGCCTTCATCGCCTGCGGCTGGACCGCGGTGCGCTTCAACTTCCGCGGCGTCGGCGCCAGCCAGGGCGTGCACGACGAGGGCCGCGGCGAGCTCGAAGACATGCTGAACGTCGTCGGCCAGCTCGCGCCCGAGGGCCCGCTGGCGATCGCCGGCTTCTCGTTCGGCGCTTTCGTCGCGAGCGGCGCGGTCGAGAAGCTCTGGGCCGCGCGCGACGTGCGGCAGATCGTGCTGGTCGGCACCGCCGCCGCGCGCAACACCGTGGCCGTGCTGCCGCCCGAGGCCCACGAGCGCACGCTGGTGGTCCACGGCGAGGCCGACGACACGGTGGCGCTGTCGGCCGTCATGGACTGGGCGCGGCCGCAGTCACTTCCTGTCACAGTCGTCCCCGGGGGCGGCCATTTCTTTCACGGACAATTGCCGCTGCTCAAGAGCCTGGTCTCGCGCCATCTGCGCGCGGACAACCCGGCCGCCTGAAAGCCTGGCTTGCAGGCACGTCTTCGTTTCTTTCCCATCGCTCCCATGAATCGCTTCCTCCACGGTGCCCGCGCGCTGTTGCTCGCCGCCGCCGCTTCCGTCTGCCTGATCGCCGCCGCCCAGGTGCCCGCACCCCCCGAGATCGCCGCGCGCAGCTACCTGCTGCTCGACGTGACGGCCAACCAGATCCTCGCGCAGAAGGACATCGACAGCCCGGTCGAGCCCGCATCGCTGACCAAGCTGATGTCGGCCTACATCGTGTTCGACGCGCTGCGCGCCAAGAAGATCACCCTGACGCAGACGATGCCGGTCAGCCCGCGCGCCTGGAAGATGCCGGGCTCGCGCATGTTCATCGACCCGAAGATGCAGGTGCCGGTGGAAGACCTGATCAAGGGCCTGATCGTGCAGTCGGGCAACGACGCCACCGTGGCGCTGGCCGAGGGCGTGGGCGGCACGGTCGAGCATTTCGTCGAGATGATGAACGCCCAGGCCAAGGTGCTGGGCATGAAGAACACCACCTACAAGAACCCCGAGGGCCTGACCGCGCCCGGCCACACCACGACCGCGCGCGACCTCAGCATCCTGGCGACCCGGCTGGTGCGCGACTTCCCCGAGGAAGCCAAGTACTACGCGATCAAGAAGTACCGCTACCCGGGCACGCCCTCGACCAACGACACCAACCGCAACCTGCTGCTGTTCCGCGATCCGACCGTCGACGGACTGAAGACCGGCCATACCGAAGCCGCCGGCTACTGCATGATCGCCACCGCCAAGCGCGACTTCCCGAACCTGACCGGCGGCCGCCGCCTGCTGTCGATCGTGCTCGGCACCTCGGGCGAGACCGTGCGCGCCAACGAATCGCAGAAGCTGCTGAACTGGGGCTACACCGCCTACGACGCCGTGCGCCTGTTCGACGGCGGCCAGCCCGCGGCCACGCCGGCGGTCTGGAAGGGCAAGCAGAATGTGCTCAAGCTCGGCCGCCCCGAGCCGATCGTGGTCGCCGTGCCCGCGGGCACCGCCAGCAAGCTCAAGACCCAGATCGCGCGCCCCGACCCGCTGGTGGCGCCGTTCACCAAGTACCAGCCCGTGGGCACGCTCAAGGTCACGCTCGACGACCAGCCGGTGGCCGAGGTGCCGCTGGTGGCGCTGGAGCCGGTCGAGCAGGCCGGCATGCTGGGCCGCGCCTGGGATGCGGTCCGACTCTGGATCAAGTAACCGGCAGGGCAGGGAGCCGGCGGTTTCAGGCCGGCGGCAGGGGGCGGAATGCCTCCAAAGCCGGCTGACTTTGCCGTTTCACGAGCCCGCTGCTATACTCGTGGGCTTTTCGGAAAATTCCGAAGGGATTCACGTTTGCGTCATCTCCCGGTTCCTGAGTCACGATCAGGGCGCCGCAAGGCAGTTCCGGGGTATTTCTCGTTTTGGGACTAATTCATTCATGCCAACCATCAATCAACTGGTGCGTCAGGGCCGGACGGTCGAAAAGATCAAGTCCAAGAGCCCTGCCATGCAGAACTCGCCGCAACGTCGCGGTGTCTGCACTCGGGTCTACACCACGACCCCCAAAAAGCCGAACTCGGCACTTCGTAAAGTTGCCAAGGTCCGCCTGACCAATGGCTTCGAAGTCATCTCCTACATCGGCGGCGAAGGCCACAACCTGCAGGAACACAGCGTCGTGCTGGTTCGCGGCGGTCGTGTCAAGGACTTGCCCGGTGTGCGCTACCACATCGTGCGCGGTTCGCTCGACCTGCAAGGCGTGAAAGACCGCAAGCAGTCGCGTTCCAAGTACGGCGCGAAGCGTCCCAAGAAGGCCTGATCGGGTTCTTCTTTCAGTAGTTGTTTCATCGGTGTTCGAGTGCCTTGGCGGGCATGTCGAGCGTAGTGACCCGCAGTTGGGTCGAGTAAGTGAGGGTCCGAGTCGACTCTCGCGGTGCCGGAGACGGTGCCAACTGAAGCAAAGAGGTTAAGAAAATGCCACGTCGTCGCGAAGTCCCCAAACGTGAAATCCTGCCGGATCCCAAGTACGGCAATGTCGAGCTGTCGAAGTTCATGAACGTGATCATGGAAGGCGGCAAGAAGGCTGTTGCCGAGCGCATCATCTATGGCGCGCTCGACTTCATCGAGAAGAAGAACCCGGACAAGGACCCCCTCGAGGCGTTCACCGTTGCCATCAACAACGTGAAGCCGATGGTCGAAGTGAAGTCGCGCCGCGTCGGCGGTGCGAACTATCAAGTGCCGGTCGAAGTCCGTCCCGTCCGCCGCCTCGCCCTGTCGATGCGCTGGATCAAGGAAGCCGCCCGCAAGCGCGGCGAGAAGTCAATGGCCCTGCGTCTGGCCAACGAACTGATGGAAGCCACGGAAGGCCGTGGCGGCGCGATGAAGAAGCGCGACGAAGTGCACCGCATGGCGGAAGCCAACCGGGCGTTCAGCCACTTCCGCTTCTAAAAACCAAACTTCGCTTGGGCGTTGGGTGTCGGGTGTCGGGCGTATGGCCTGCCCCGGGGCCCAGCGCTCAACGCATTTCAACCCGAAAGTAAATCATGTCCCGCAAGACCCCCATCGAGCGCTACCGCAACATCGGCATCTCCGCGCACATCGACGCTGGCAAGACCACGACGACGGAACGTATCCTGTTCTACACCGGTGTGAACCACAAGATCGGTGAAGTGCACGACGGTGCCGCCACGATGGACTGGATGGAGCAGGAACAAGAGCGCGGCATCACGATCACCTCGGCTGCCACGACCTGCTTCTGGAAGGGCATGGCCCAGAATTTCCCCGAGCACCGCATCAACATCATCGACACCCCCGGCCACGTGGACTTCACCATCGAGGTGGAGCGTTCCATGCGCGTGCTGGACGGCGCCGTGATGGTCTATGACGCCGTCGGCGGCGTGCAGCCCCAGTCGGAAACCGTCTGGCGCCAGGCCAACAAGTACAAGGTTCCCCGTCTCGCGTTCGTCAACAAGATGGACCGCACCGGCGCGAACTTCCTGCGCGTGCGCCAGATGATGATCGACCGCCTGAAGGCCAACCCCGTCGTGATCCAGATCCCGATCGGCGCCGAAGACAAGTTCCAGGGCATCGTCGACCTCGTGAAGATGAAGGCCATCATCTGGGACGAGGACAAGGGCGTGACCTTCACCTACGGTGAAATCCCGGCCGACCTGGTCGACGTCTGCAACGAGTACCACGAGAAGCTGGTCGAAGCAGCCGCCGAAGCGAGCGAAGAGCTCATGAACAAGTACCTCGAAGGCGAAAAGCTCTCCGAAGAGGAAATCAAGAAGGCCCTGCGCCAGCGCACCATCGCCGGCGAAATCCAGCCGATGCTGTGTGGCTCGGCCTTCAAGAACAAGGGCGTGCAGGCCATGCTCGACGCCGTGATCGAGTACATGCCCGCTCCGACGGACATTCCCCCGGTTGCCGGCACCGACGAAAGCGACGCACCGGTGGTGCGTCAGGCCGACGACGAAGAGAAGTTCTCGGCGCTCGCCTTCAAGCTGATGACTGACCCGTTCGTGGGCCAGCTGACCTTCGTGCGCGTCTATTCGGGCGTGCTTTCGAAGGGCGACAGCGTCTACAACCCGGTGCGCGGCAAGAAGGAACGCATCGGCCGTATCGTGCAGATGCACGCGAACAACCGCGAGGAAGTCAGCGAAATCCGCGCCGGCGACATCGCCGCCTGCGTGGGCCTGAAGGAAGTGACCACCGGCGAGACGCTGTGCGATCCCGATTCGGTCGTGACCCTCGAGCGCATGGTGTTCCCGGAGTCGGTGATCTCGCAGGCCGTCGAGCCGAAGACCAAGGCCGACCAGGAAAAGATGGGCATCGCCCTGCAGCGCCTCGCGCAGGAAGACCCGTCGTTCCGCGTCAAGACCGACGAGGAATCGGGCCAGACCATCATTTCGGGCATGGGCGAGCTCCACCTCGAAATCATCGTGGACCGCATGAAGCGCGAGTTCGGCGTGGAAGCCAACGTGGGCAAGCCGCAGGTGGCCTACCGCGAAACGATCCGCAAGACCGTCGAGGAAGCCGAAGGCAAGTTCGTTCGCCAGTCGGGCGGCAAGGGCCAGTACGGCCACGTCGTGCTGAAGATCGAACCCCAGGAAGCCGGCAAGGGCTTCGAGTTCGTCGACGCCATCAAGGGCGGTGTGGTTCCCCGCGAATACATCCCCGCGGTGGAAAAGGGCGTGGTGGAAGCGCTGACGCAAGGCGTGCTGGCGGGCTACCCCGTCGTGGACGTCAAGGTCACGCTGCACTTCGGCTCGTACCACGACGTGGACTCGAACGAAATGGCGTTCAAGATGGCCGCGATCTTCGGTTTCAAGGAAGGTGCCCGCAAGGCCAACCCCGTGATCCTCGAGCCGATGATGGCCGTGGAAGTCGAGACGCCCGAAGACTACGCCGGCAACGTGATGGGCGACCTGTCGTCCCGCCGCGGCATGGTGCAGGGCATGGACGACATGGTCGGTGGCGGCAAGGCCATCAAGGCCGAAGTGCCGCTGTCGGAAATGTTCGGCTACTCGACCACGCTGCGCTCGATGTCGCAAGGCCGCGCCACGTACACGATGGAGTTCAAGCACTACGCCGAAGCTCCGCGTAACGTCGCCGAAGCCATCGTGGCTGCCCGCGCGAAGTAAGCGTTTCAGGAATGCAGGGCCGCGCAGTGCGCGGCCCTTCTTGTCTGCGATCCGGTGCCGCCTCGTTCCCGTGCGAGGCGATCCAGCAACCGGATGCAGACATAAAACCAATACACGGGACTGCTCTTTCAAGGATTGAAAAATGGCAAAAGGTAAATTCACCCGCACGAAGCCGCACGTGAACGTGGGCACGATCGGTCACGTTGACCATGGCAAGACGACGCTGACGGCCGCGATCGCGACGGTGCTGTCGTCGAAGTTCGGCGGCGAAGCGAAGGCCTACGACCAGATCGACGCTGCGCCCGAAGAAAAGGCCCGCGGCATCACGATCAACACCGCGCACGTCGAGTACGAAACGGCCAACCGCCACTACGCACACGTCGACTGCCCCGGCCACGCCGACTACGTGAAGAACATGATCACCGGCGCCGCCCAGATGGACGGCGCGATCCTGGTGTGCTCGGCCGCCGACGGCCCGATGCCCCAGACGCGCGAGCACATCCTGCTGGCTCGCCAGGTGGGCGTGGGCTACATCATCGTGTTCCTGAACAAGTGCGACATGGTCGACGACAAGGAACTGCTCGAGCTGGTCGAGATGGAAGTTCGCGAACTCCTCGACAAGTACGAATTCCCCGGCGACGACACCCCGATCATCCACGGCTCGGCGAAGCTGGCCCTGGAAGGCGACAAGGGCGAGCTCGGCGAAGGCGCGATCATGAAGCTGGCCGAAGCCCTGGACACGTACATCCCGACGCCCGAGCGCGCCGTGGACGGCACGTTCCTGATGCCCGTGGAAGACGTGTTCTCGATCTCGGGTCGCGGCACGGTGGTGACCGGCGCTGTCGAGCGCGGCGTGATCAAGGTCGGTGAAGAAATCGAAATCGTGGGCATCCGCCCGACGGTCAAGACCACCTGCACCGGCGTGGAAATGTTCCGCAAGCTGCTGGACCAGGGTCAAGCCGGCGACAACGTGGGCGTGCTGCTGCGCGGCACGAAGCGCGAAGAAGTCGAGCGCGGCCAGGTGCTGTGCAAGCCCGGTTCGATCAAGCCGCACACGCACTTCACCGCCGAGGTGTACGTGCTGTCGAAGGACGAAGGCGGCCGTCACACGCCGTTCTTCAACAACTACCGTCCGCAGTTCTACTTCCGCACGACGGACGTGACCGGCGCGATCGAGCTGCCGAAGGACAAGGAAATGGTCATGCCTGGCGACAACGTCAGCATCACCGTGAAGCTGATCAACCCGATCGCGATGGAAGAAGGCCTGCGCTTCGCCATCCGCGAAGGCGGCCGTACCGTGGGTTCGGGCGTCGTGGCCAAGATCCTCGACATCTAAGCCGAACGCAAAGGAAACACCATGGCAACCAAGCAAAAAATCCGCATCCGCCTGAAGGCGTTCGACTACAAGCTGATCGACCAATCGGCCGCCGAGATCGTTGACACCGCGAAGCGCACCGGCGCGATCGTCAAGGGCCCGGTGCCCCTGCCGACTCGCCTGAAGCGTTTCGACATCCTGCGCTCGCCGCACGTCAACAAGACCAGCCGCGACCAGCTCGAGATCCGCACGCACCAGCGCCTGATGGACATCGTCGACCCCACCGACAAGACCGTGGACGCGCTGATGAAGCTCGACCTGCCGGCCGGCGTCGACGTCGAGATCAAGCTGCAGTAAGCAGCATCGAACGAAGCCCGCTCGCGCGCCGAGCGCGGCATCGCTCCTCGAGGCCCGTTCACAGAAATGTGAGCGGGCCTTTGTCATTTGCGCGTCGTCTGTGGCATCCTCGCGCACCACCGGCCATCGATGCGTTGGCCGGAGCTGAATGAGGGCAGCACAAGCTATGAGCCACAGGATTCTTTCTGGTATCGGTTCGGCGTCGATTGCCGCGGCGCTCCTCGCAGGTTGCGGTGGAGGCGGCGGTGGTGGCGGCGGTGGAATCCCGATCGGTTTTCCGCCCCCGGTAATCGGTGGGGTCACTCTCAGCGGCAAGGCCACCTACGACTCGGTGCCCAACAACAGCGGGCCGCTGGTCTATTCGGCCACCGTCGCGAAGCCGGTGCGCGGCGCCTTCGTCGAGGTGCTCGATGCACTGTCGAACCAGGTCGCGGTGACGGCCACCGACGCCAACGGCAACTATTCGGTGTCGGTGCCGGCGAACAGCACGGTGAGCGTTCGTGTCCGAGCCCAGCTCCAGACCGCGGCGTGGGACGTCAGCGTGCGGGACAACACCGGCGCCAACACACCGCTCTACTCGATGCAGTCGGCCGCCTTCGCGACCGGCTCCGCGGCGCTGACGCGCGACCTGCGCGCGGATTCGGGATGGGGCGGCTCGAGCTATACCGGGCCCCGCGTATCGGCACCGTTCGCGGTGCTCGATACGGTCTACACCTCGATGCTGAAGGTGCTGTCGGTGGCGCCCGCGACGAACTTCCCGCCGCTGAAGGTGTTCTGGAGCCCGAACAACGTGCCGAGCGGCGGCAGCCTCGCGCTCGGTCAGATCGGCAGCACCTTCTTCACCAACCGCAGCACCGGCCGCGAGATCTACGTGCTCGGCAAGGAGAACGTGGACACCGACGAGTTCGATGCGCCGGTGATCGCGCACGAGTGGGGGCACTACTACCAGTCGTCCTTCAGCCGGGACGATTCGGTCGGTGGATCGCACGACCTGAGCGACCGCCTCGATCGCCGAGTGGCCTTCTCCGAAGGCTGGGGCAACGGCTGGTCGGGCATTGCGCTCGGCCGCAGCAACTACGTCGATTCCCGCGGCGAAGGGCAGGTCGCGCCCGACGTCAGCGTGTCGATCAACCTGGCGGCGGGGCCATCCAGCAATCCGGGCTGGTACCGCGAGCGCTCGATCCACTCGATCTTCTGGAATCTCAACCAGCAGGTGGGCTTCAAGCCGATCCACGATGCGATGACCAGCGCGCAGTTCAGGGGCGGCGCCGCCGTGACCTCGATCCATCCGTTCACCGCGGCCTTCAATGCGGCGGCGCCCGGCAGCGCGTCGGCGTTGGCGGGCCTCCTGAGCGCGCAGAACATCAGCGCCGGTGCCAACGATCCGTTCGGGGAAGCCGAAGGCAACGGCGGTGGAACGCCGAGCGTGCCGAACGCACTGCCCCTGTACGGCAGCGCCGTGGTGGGCTCGCTCGCCAATGCCTGCGTCTCGACCGTGGCGGGACGCGGCAACAAGCTGGGCAACTACGCCTACCTGCGCTTCGTGGCACCCACCACGCGCGAGTACCAGATCTCGGTGGCGTCGAGCGCGCCGACGGTGAATCCGGATTTCGCCGTGTTCCGCGCCGGCCAGATCCCGCGGTCGGGCAACAAGGTCAGCCTGCCGGCCGGCGAGTACGTGCTGGCCGTCACCGATCTCAACAGCTCGGGCGCGAACTGCATCAGCGTCGCGATCCAGTAAGAGGAATGATGGCCATGACGATTCGCTCGAACACACGGACCGCCATCGCGGCGCTCTCGCTGGCGGTGCTGACGACCTGGGCGCTGGCCGACGGCACGCCGGACTCGCGCGTGCACAAGCGCGTGCCGCACAAGGCGGCGGCGGCACCCATGACCACGGCCGTGCAGAAGTCCAACGGCGCCGGTGTCGCGGTGCAGTACCGTGTCGAAGGGGTGCCGCGGGCGGGGAGCGCCACGTCGGTGGTGCTGCAGTTCGACGACGTGACCGATCCGCAGGGCGCGTCGGTGCGCTTCACCACGGACCCCGGCTTGACGCTGCGAAACGGCGCGCCGCTGACGCTTCCCGCCGGCCAACGCAGCACCGCGACGCTGTCGGTCATCGGCGAATCGGACGGGCTGCGCTACCTGAACGTGTTCGTGACCCAGGGCGGCGCGAGCAGCGCCATCTCGATCCCGATCCAGACCGGAGCGGCACCGTTGATGAAGCCGCAGGGCGACACCCAGACCACCAAGGAAGGCGACAGCATCGTCACGATGCCCGCCAAATAGGCAAAAAGCGGCCTCCAGGAGCCGTTGCAGCCGCCCCGAAAGGGGCCTTTTCCAGCACTTGCACCCCGCGCAGGACGCGGGCTATAATCGCTGGCTCTGCCCTTGTTGCGTCCGCAAGGTACGTGCAGGTCGGAGATTTATCAACCTTCCCCCGTTGCCGCGAGTCGGTCATACGACTTCGGTCAAACGCTGTCGCCAATTGAAGTGGCAGCGGCGGGAGAAGCTTCCATTTTTTGGAGAAAACACATGAGTCTGAGCAACTCCCTCGGGTTGCTGGGCCGCAAGGTGGGGATGATGCGTCTCTTCACCGATGACGGGGACGCAGTTCCTGTCACGGTGGTGGATGTGTCGAACAACCGCGTGACCCAGATCAAGTCGCAAGAGACCGATGGCTACGTCGCACTGCAAGTGACGTTCGGTTCGCGCAAAGCATCGCGCGTGACCAAGCCCGAAGCCGGCCACCTCGCCAAGGCGGGTGTCGAAGCTGGCGAAATCATCCAGGAATTCCGCGTCACCGCAGATACCGCAGGTCAGCACCAGGCTGGCGGCGTGATCGCGGCCGGCAGCGTGTTCTCCGTGGGCCAGAAGGTGGACGTGCAAGGCACCTCCATCGGCAAGGGCTACGCCGGCACGATCAAGCGCCACAACATGAGCTCGCAGCGCGCGTCGCACGGTAACAGCCGTTCGCACAACGTGCCCGGCTCGATCGGCATGGCGCAGGACCCCGGTCGCGTGTTCCCCGGCAAGCGCATGACGGGCCACCTCGGCGACGTCACCCGCACGACGCAGAACCTGTCGGTGTTCCGCATCGACGAAGCGCGTCAACTGCTGCTCATCAAGGGCGCGATCCCGGGTTCGAAGGGTGGCTTCGTCACCGTGCGTCCCGCCGTCAAGGCCAAGCCGCAAGCGGCTGAAGGAGCGAAGTAATGGAACTCGAACTCCTGAACGAGCAAGGTCAGGCCGCGTCGAAGTACGACGCCCCCGAAACCGTGTTCGGCCGTGACTACAACGAAGACCTGGTCCACCAGATCGTCGTCGCATTCCAGGCCAACGCCCGCCAAGGCACGCGCGCCCAGAAGGACCGCGAACAGGTCAAGCACTCGACCAAGAAGCCTTTCAAGCAAAAGGGAACGGGCCGCGCCCGTGCCGGTATGACGTCCTCGCCGCTGTGGCGCGGGGGTGGCCGGATCTTCCCGAACATGCCTGACGAAAACTTCTCGCAGAAGATCAACAAGAAGATGTACCGCGCCGGCATGGCGTCCATCTTCTCGCAACTCGCTCGCGAAGGCCGTCTGGCCGTGGTCGATTCGATCAAGGTCGACTCGCCCAAGACCAAGCCGCTGGCTGCCCGCTTCAAGGCGATGAATCTCGACTCCGTGCTCGTGATCGCCGAAGAAGTCGACGAGAACCTTTACCTTGCCTCGCGCAACCTGGTGAACGTCCTCGTGGTCGAGCCGCGCTACGCAGACCCGGTGTCGCTGGTGCACTACAAGAAGGTGCTGGTCACCAAGGGTGCCGTCGACAAGCTCAAGGAGATGTTCGCATGAGCCGCGTGAACCCCACCCCTGCTCAACGTCAGTTCGACGAAGGCCGTCTCATGAACGTGCTGGTCGCCCCGATCGTGTCCGAAAAGGCCACGATGGTCGGCGAGAAGTCGAACGCTGTCACTTTCAAGGTGTTGCAAGACGCCACCAAGCCCGAGATCAAGGCCGCCGTCGAACTGATGTTCAAGGTCGAAGTCAAGGGCGTGTCGGTTGCCAACATCAAGGGCAAGACCAAGCGCTTCGGCAAGTCCGTCGGCCGCCGCGACCACGTTCGCAAGGCCTACGTCACGCTGAAGGCCGGTCAAGAGCTCAACCTCGTCGGGGAAGGCGCTTAATCATGGCCGTCATCAAGATGAAACCCACTTCGCCGGGCCAACGCGGCGCGGTGAAGATCTCGCGTGACCACCTGTACAAGGGTGCTCCGCTCGCATCCCTGCTGGAACCCCAGTTCCAGAAGGCCGGCCGCAACAACAACGGCCACATCACGACCCGTCACAAGGGCGGCGGTCACAAGCACCACTACCGCGTGGTGGACTTCCGTCGCAACAAGGATGGCATCCCGGCGAAGGTCGAGCGCATCGAGTACGACCCGAACCGCACCGCCCACATCGCGCTGGTCTGCTACGCCGACGGCGAGCGCCGCTACATCATCGCCCCGCGCGGTCTGGAAGCCGGTGCAACGCTGCTGTCGGGTTCGGAAGCTCCGATCCGCGCCGGCAACACGCTGCCGATCCGCAACATTCCGGTGGGTTCGACGATCCACTGCATCGAACTGCAGCCCGGCAAGGGCGCGCAGATCGCCCGCTCGGCCGGTACCTCGGCCACGCTGCTGGCCCGTGAAGGCGTCTACGCCCAGGTCCGCATGCGTTCGGGCGAAGTCCGCCGCATTCACATCGAATGCCGCGCGACCATCGGTGAAGTGGCCAACGAAGAACACAGCCTGCGCCAGCTCGGCAAGGCCGGTGTGAAGCGCTGGATGGGTATCCGCCCGACCGTTCGCGGCGTGGTGATGAACCCGGTCGACCACCCGCACGGTGGTGGCGAAGGCAAGACCGGCGAAGGCCGTCACCCTGTCGACCCGTGGGGCAACCTGACCAAGGGTTACCGTACCCGTAACAACAAGCGCACGCAGGTCTTCATCGTGTCGCGCCGCAAGAAGTAAGGGATAGCAAATGACTCGCTCTCTCAAAAAGGGTCCGTTTGTTGACCATCACCTCGTTGCCAAGGCCGACAAGGCCGTGACGACGAAGGACAAGAAGCCGATCAAGACCTGGTCGCGCCGCTCGATGGTCCTGCCCGAATTCATCGGCCTGACCATTGCCGTGCACAACGGCAAGCAGCACGTGCCCGTGTACATCACCGACCAGATGGTCGGCCACAAGCTCGGCGAATTTGCGCTCACGCGCACGTTCAAGGGGCACCCCGCGGACAAGAAAGTCCAGAAGAAGTAAGGAACGACCATGTCTGAAACACGTGCAGTCCTCCGCGGTGTCCGCCTCTCGGTCGACAAGGGCCGTCTGGTCGCCGACCTGATCCGCGGCAAGAAGGTCGATCAAGCGCTCAACATCCTGCAATTCACGCAGAAGAAGGCCGCTGTGATCGTCAAGAAGGTGCTCGAGTCGGCCATCGCCAACGCGGAGCACAACGACGGTGCCGACATCGACGAACTGAAGGTCAAGACCATCTACGTCGAACAGGGCGCCACGCTCAAGCGCTTCACGGCGCGCGCCAAGGGTCGCGGCAATCGCATCAGCAAGCCCACGTGCCATGTGTACGTGACGGTTGGCAACTAAGAGCCTGGAAGAAATATGGGACAGAAAATCCATCCGACCGGCTTCCGTCTGGCGGTTACCCGTAACTGGTCCAGCCGCTGGTACGCCAGCGACCGCGATTTCGCGGGCATGCTGGCCGAAGACATCAAGGTTCGCGAATACCTGAAGAAGAAGCTGAAGAACGCTTCGGTGTCGCGCGTCCTGATCGAGCGTCCCGCCAAGAACGCCCGCATCACGATCTACTCGGCTCGTCCGGGCGTCGTGATCGGCAAGAAGGGCGAAGACATCGAGAACCTCAAGCGCGAACTGGGCCGCCAGCTCGGCGTGCCGGTGGCAGTGAACATCGAAGAAGTGCGCAAGCCCGAAATCGATGCCCAGCTGATCGCCGACAGCATCACGCAGCAGCTCGAAAAGCGGATCATGTTCCGCCGCGCCATGAAGCGTGCCATGCAGAACGCCATGCGTCTGGGTGCCCAGGGCATCAAGATCATGTCGGCTGGCCGCCTGAACGGCATCGAAATCGCTCGTACCGAGTGGTACCGCGAAGGTCGCGTGCCGCTTCACACGCTGCGCGCCGACATCGACTACGGCACCTCGGAAGCCAAGACCACCTACGGCGTCATCGGCGTCAAGGTGTGGGTCTACAAGGGCGACACCCTGGGCCGCAACGACCTGCCCGCCGTCGAGACCCCGCGTCCCGAGGAAGAGCGTCGTCCGCGTGGTCCGCGCCGCGATGGCCGCCCGGGTGGCGACCGTCCGGGCGGTGACCGCCGCGGCGGCCCGCGTGCCGGTGCCCGTGGCCCGATCGGTGGCAACACCGCTCCCGCCGACGGCAGCGACAAGCCCGCAGAAGCAACCGGCGGTGCCGGTGCAGACTCGAAACCCGCCGTTAAGCGCGTCCGCAAAGCCGCGCCCGCTGCAGCAGCGGACGGTGCCAAGACCGAGTAATCGGTCTGTAGCCCCGGGTGTGCATTCGCACTGAAAGCCCGGGGCAGTCCTCACGGAGTAACAAGACATGCTGCAACCTGCACGCAGAAAGTTCCGCAAGGAACAAAAGGGCCGCAACACCGGCGTCGCCACCCGGGGCAACTCGGTGGCCTTCGGTGACTTCGGTCTGAAATGCACCGACCGCGGCCGCCTCACGGCGCGCCAGATCGAAGCCGCTCGCCGCGCGATTTCGCGTCACGTGAAGCGCGGTGGCCGTATCTGGATCCGCGTGTTCCCCGACAAGCCGATCTCGACCAAGCCCGCAGAAGTGCGGATGGGTAACGGCAAGGGCAACCCCGAGTACTACGTCGCCGAGATCCAGCCCGGCAAGATCGTGTTCGAGATCGTCGGCGTGCCCGAAGAACTCGCCCGCGAAGCCTTCCGCCTGGCCGCTGCCAAGCTGCCGCTGCGCACGACGTTCGTCTCGCGCCAGCTCGGCGCCTGAGAGGAGAACATCCATGGCAACACGTAAGAAGAAAGAAGCCGCGGCTCCGGCCAAGGTGAGCAAGGCAGCAGCACTGCGCGAGAAGGACGTCGCCGGTCTGCAAGCCGAAATCAAGGATCTGCAGAAGGCCCATTTCGGCCTGCGCATGCAGAAAGCCACGCAACAGCTGTCGAACACCTCGACGCTGCGCGTGACGCGTCGCGACATCGCGCGCGCCAAGACCGTTCTTGCTCAGAAGCAGCAAGAAACCCAAGCCGCCAAGTAAGGAGTGAACATGACGGAAGCTAAAAAATCCCTCAAGCGCACCTTGATCGGCAAGGTGGTCAGCGACAAGCGTGCCAAGACCGTGACCGTGCTGGTCGAGCGCCGTGTGAAGCACGAGCTCTACGGCAAGATCGTGGCGAAGACGAGCAAGTACCACGCCCATGACGAAAAGGGCGAGTACAAGCTGGGCGACACCATCGAGATCACGGAAAGCCGTCCGATCTCGAAGACCAAGAACTGGGTCGTGACCCGTCTGGTCGAGAAGGCCGTCCTGGTCTGATCCCCCTCGGGTAAGCCGGCTCCGCGAGGCAGCCGGCAGTCCATCGCGAAACGGCCCACAATGTGGGCCGTTTTTCTTTTTCCAGGAGCACTTTCAAATGATCAAAGTCGGCGACACCCTTCCCTCGGCCACCCTGCAGGAGTATTCCGAAGTCGAGGGCGAAGGCTGCAGCATCGGCCCGAACCCCGTCGACGTGAGCAAGGCAACGGCCGGCAAGACGATCGCGCTGTTCGCGCTGCCGGGCGCCTTCACGCCCACCTGCTCGGCCAAGCACGTGCCCGGCTATGTGCAGCACTTCGACGACTTCAAGGCCGCGGGCGTGGACGAGATCTGGTGCGTGAGCGTGAACGACGCCTTCGTGATGGGCGCCTGGGCGCGCGACCAGAAGACCGGCGCCAAGGTGCGCATGCTGGCCGACGGCAGCGCAGACTTCGCCAAGGCCACCGGCCTCACGCTGGACCTCACGGGCCGTGGCATGGGCCTGCGCAGCAACCGCTACTCGATGCTCGTGAAGGACGGCAAGGTCGCGACGCTCAATGTCGAGGCACCGGGCAAGTTCGAGGTCAGCAACGCCGAGACGCTGCTGGCGCAAGCCAAGGGCTGAAGCGGCGAAGCCGGGGCGACGCCTACAGGTCCACCTTCAGGTAGTGCGCCCCCGCAATGGGGTTGTGATAGAAGGGCGGCACCTCTGCGAAGCCCAGGTCCTCGTAGAGGGCGCGTGCCGACTCCATCTCGTCGAGCGTGTCGAGCAGCACGCAGCCGTAGCCCGCGCCACGCGCCGCGTCGAGGATCGCCTCGGCGAGCTGGCGGCCCAGCCCCAGGCCGCGAAAGCCCGGGCGCACGTACAGGCGCTTCATCTCCGCCGCATTCACGTAGTCCGCGCTGTCGAGCGGCCGCAGCGCGCAGCAGCCGGCCACGTGCGCGAGCCGGCCATCGGCGCGCACCAGCGTGGGCGTGGCGCGGCCGGCCTCGTCCTTGACGTGCGCCGGATCGACCAGCGCCAGCAGCAGCGTGCCGCGCGGCTCGACGTATTCGCCCGGCAGCGCGGCCAGTTCCTGGTCGAAATTCTGGAAATCGAGATCGATGCCCAGCGAGGCGGCGTAGTCGCGGAAGATGAGGCGCGCGGCCTCGAGTTCGTGGGCCTCGTCGGGCGTGAGCAGCACGACGGCCGGCGTGTCCGACAGCGGCAGGGGGCGTGAGACCGAGGAGCTCATGCGCGCAACGACGAAACCCAGTACGCGACGCCCGCGCACAGCAGCGCGAGCACCAGCGCGAAGCCACGCGACGCGGCGTCGTCGCGGCTGCCGGCGGCGGCGATGTGCTTGTCGCCCGACACCATCGGCGCGACCAGCCGGTGGCGCTTCACCAGCACGTAGAACAGCACCGCGAGCACGTGCAGGCTCGCGAGCGCGATCACGATCCACTTGCCCTGCGTGCTGTGCCAGCCCGTGGCCAGGCTCACGAGATCGCCCGAGACGAAGCGCGTGAGCGGCCCCGCGGCCGAGATCTCGTCGTCGGCCAAGAGGCCGGTGGCCACCTGCAGCGCCAGGATCGCGAGCACCGCGAACACCGACAGCGCGCCCAGCGGCGTGTGGCCGATCAGGTGGTCGGGATGGGCGCGGCCGCGCAGGTAGGCGAGGAGCGAGCCCGGCGCGTAGACGAAGGCCGCGAAGCGCGACCAGCGTCCGCCGACGAAACCCCAGACCAGCCGGAACAGCAGCAGCGCGAGCACCGTGTAGCCGAGGCGGAAATGCCATTCCATGACGCCGCCGAGGCCGGTGGCGATCAGCCCGATCACGGCGGCGGCCAGGGCCCAGTGGAACAGCCGGGTCGGCAGGTCCCAGACGCGTGTTCGGGTGGCCTGGCGAGACGCCGCGGCCGCGGGGGAGTCGGTCATCGAAGGAGGGGGGAGCGCAAGGCTGCGGAAGGCGCAGATTAGCAAAGTCCGGGCCGTCCGCTCCATCGGGTTGTTGCTATGCGCGCCGGCCGGCCTGCCCCTACACTGCCGCGCAGGTGCCGCGCCCGACGGCATCACCCACGATTTCCCCACGTCAGGAGGACCCCGATGATCCGACTCGCCACCTTCGCGCTGGCCGCCGCCTGCGCCGCCACCACCCTGCCGGCCGCGGCCCAGTTCGCGAAGCCTGAAGACGCCATCAAGTACCGCCAGAGCGCGCTGTTCGTCATGTCGCAGCACTTCGGCCGCCTGGGCGCCATGGCCAATGGCCGCGCGCCCTACGACGCGGCCGCCGCCGCGGCCAATGCCGAGGTGGTGGCCGACATGGCGAAGCTGCCCTGGGCCGGCTTCGGCGCCGGCACCGAGGGCGGCAAGGCCAAGCCCGAGGTCTGGAAGGAAGCGCCGAAGTTCAAGGAGCACCAGGACAAGCTGATCGCCGAGACCGGCAAGCTGCTGGTGGCCGCCAAGGCCGGCAACATCGATGCGCTCAAGGCCCAGTTCGGCCCGACCGCCGCGAGCTGCAAGGCTTGCCACGACAGCTTCCGCGACCGCTGATCCGCCATCGCTTGCCCCAACGAAAAAGGCGCTGCCCGGTCACGGGCAGCGCCTTTTTGGCGGGCAGGAGGAGGGCTCAGGCCTCGGCCAGCAGCTTCTCGATCAGCTTGTGCAGCTCGGCGAAATCGGGTTCGCCCACGTAGCGCTTGACTATCTGGCCCTGCTTGTTCACGAGGTAGGTGGTCGGCGTGAGCTTCACGTCGCCCCAGGCCTGCGCCACGCTGCCGGTGTTGTCGATCGCCACCTTGAACGGCAGCTTGCGGGTTTCGGCGAAATTGACGACGTAGCTCGGCGGGTCGTAGCTCATGGCCACCGCCAGCGTGTCGTAGCCGCGCGCCTTGTACTTGTCGTAGGTGGCGATCACCTTGGGCATCTCGCCGACGCAGGTCACGCAGCTCGTGGCCCAGAAGTTGACCAGCGTGACCTTGCCCTTGAGGTCCTCGGTGCTCTTTTTCGTGCCGTCGAGCAGCACGAAGGTCGAGGCGGGCGCCGCGGTGGTGCCCGAGCCGAGGTACACCCCCACGCCGGTGGCCAGGGCGACGGCAACGGCGGCTGCGATAACGTACTTTTTCATGGCTGCTGACTGAGTGGGGCGGCGCGATTCTAGTTCCGTGCGTCCGAACGTGCAGGCGCGCGCGACAGTCTCCGTGGAACGGTGGATCGATAATCCGATCCCCATGCCGCTGCCCACCTCCCGTCTTCGCCGCCGTGCGCGCGCCGCCTGCGCCGCCGCCGCGGTCCTCGCGCTCGCGGCCTGCAGCCCGACCTTCAACTGGCGCGAAGTCCCGGTGGCCGAGGCCGGCCTGGTCGCGCTGCTGCCCTGCAAGGCCGACCGCGCCACCCGCGCGCAGCCGCTGGGCGCCGAATCGGTGCAGGTCGACATGGCCGGCTGCGAGGCCGGCGGTGCCACCTTCGCGATTGCGCATGCCACCGCCGCCGATGCCGCCCAGGCCGAGAGCTGGCTGCGCGCCTGGCAGCTCGCCACGCGCGAGCAGCTGCAGAGCGCGGCCACCACCGAGGCGCCCGCCACGGTGCCGCGCGCCGCCCCCGTGCCCGCGCCGCTGCGGCTCGACGCGCCGGCCACGCCCACGGGCCAGCCGCTGCAGGTGCTGTGGTTCGCCCAGGCCGAGACCCGCTCGACGCCGCCGGGCGCCGTGTCGCTCTACCAGGCGATGGTGCTGGGCCGGCCCTCGTCGGGCGAGGCCGCCAAGACCTTCTTCGAAGGACTGCGGCTGCCATGAGCCGCGCGCGGCGACGGTTTCGATCGTGCGTCGCTGCCGCGCGCCGGGGCGTCCGTTGCGCAATGGCCAAGCTTGCGGGCTGGCGCGTTATGTCGTCTATCTACTTCCTCCGGGCGCCCCCGCATAATCGAAGCGCCGTCCCCCGAGCCGCATGAACAGCATCCTCATCATTGCCCATTCGCCGTTCGCACAAGCGTTGCGGAAGTGCGCGCTGCATGTGTTTCCCGACAGCGAGAACGCCATCGTCGCGCTCGACGTGCTGCCCAACGTGCCGCCCGAGGAAACCCTGGCGGCCGCGCGCATCACGCTCGCGCAGCAGCTCAACGGGCCGCGCGTGCAGGTGCTGGTGCTGGCCGACGTGTTCGGCGCCACGCCCTGCAACGTGGCGCAGAAGCTGGTGGACGGCGTGCGCTCGCGGCTCGTGGCGGGCGTCAATCTTCCGATGCTGCTGCGCGCCGTGACCTACCGGCACGAGCCGCTCGACGTGCTCGTGCAGCGCGCCATCACTGGCGGCACTTCGGGCGTGATGCAAGTGGCGGTGGCTGCACCGCAGAACCAGGCCAAGAGAAAGCACAGTGATCAAGAAATCCGTGACCATCAGCAATAAGCTGGGACTGCATGCGCGCGCATCGGCCAAGCTGACCAAGCTCGCCGGCAGCTTCCCCTGCGAGGTGTGGCTCTCGCGCGGTGACCGCCGCATCAACGCCAAGAGCATCATGGGCGTGATGATGCTGGCCGCCGGGCTCGGCTCGACCGTCGAGCTCGAGACCAACGGGCCGCAGGAAGAAGAAGCGATGAACGCCATCGTCCAGCTCATGGACGACAAGTTCGGCGAGGGCGAATGACCTTCGCAGTCCACGGCCTCCCCGTCGCCCGTGGCATCGCCATCGGCCGCGCGGTGCTGGTGGTGTCGAGCCGCATCGACGTGGCCCACTACTTCATCAAGCCCGAGGAGATCGAGACCGAGATCGACCGGGTGCGCATCGCGCGCAACGAGGTGGCCGAGGAACTCGCCAAGCTGCAGACCAGCGTCGCGCAGATGGGGCCCAACGACGCGCCGCACGAACTCGCGGCGCTGCTCGAGGTGCACCAGCTGCTGCTGCAGGACGAGGCGCTGACCGGCGGCGTCAAGCACTGGATCACCGAGCGGCTCTACAACGCCGAGTGGGCGCTGACCACGCAGCTGGAGATCGTCGCGCGCCAGTTCGACGAGATGGAGGACGAGTACCTGCGCGAGCGCAAGGCCGACCTCGAGCAGGTGGTGGAGCGGCTGCTGCACCGCATGAAGGGCACGGCCGCGGTGCTGGCACCGAGCCCGCCGCGGCGCAAGCGCGCCTCGTCCGACGAGGACGACGACCTCACCGCGGGCGACGGCATCGACGTGCCGCTGGTGCTGATCGCGCACGACCTCTCGCCGGCCGACATGCTGCAGTTCAAGAAGAGCGTGTTCGCCGGCTTCGTCACCGACGTCGGCGGGCGCACCTCGCACACCGCGATCGTGGCGCGCAGCATGGACGTGCCGGCCGTGGTCGGCGCGCGCACCGCGAGCCAGCTGGTGCGGCAGGACGACTGGGTCATCATCGACGGCGATGCCGGCGTGATGATCATCGATCCCTCGCCGATCATCCTGGCCGAGTACGGCTTCAAGCAGCGCCAGGGCGACCTCGAGCGCGGGCGCCTCGCGCGGCTGCGCCACAAGCCGGCCGTCACGCTCGACGGCCAGCGCGTCGAGCTGCTCGCCAACATCGAGATGCCAGAGGACACGGTGGGCGCGATGAAGGCCGGCGCGGTCGGCGTGGGCCTGTTCCGCAGCGAGTTCCTGTTCATGGGCCGCGAGTCGTCGGCGCGCCAGACCCGGCTGCCCGACGAGGAGGAGCAGTACCAGGCCTACAAGCGCGCGGTCGAGGGCATGCAGGGCATGCCGGTCACCATCCGCACCATCGACGTGGGCGCCGACAAGCCGCTGGACAACAAGTCCGCCAACAAGCAGGAGCACCTGAACCCCGCGCTCGGCCTGCGCGCCATCCGCTGGAGCCTGGCCGATCCCGCGATGTTCCTCACGCAGTTGCGCGCCATCCTGCGCGCGGCCGCGCACGGCGAGATCCACCTGCTGATCCCGATGCTCGCGCATGCGAGCGAGATCCGCCAGACGCTGGCGCTGCTCGCGCTCGCGCGCACCGAGCTCGACAACCGCGGCGCGGTGCACGGCCAGGTGAAGCTCGGCGCCATGATCGAGATCCCGGCCGCGGCGCTCACGCTGCGCACCTTCCTGAAGCACTTCGACTTCCTCTCGATCGGCACCAACGACCTGATCCAGTACACGCTGGCGATCGACCGCGCCGACGAGTCGGTGGCGCACCTCTACGACCCGGCCCATCCGGCGGTGCTCAAGCTGGTGGCCGACACCATCGCGGAGTGCCGGCGCCAGGGCAAGGCCGTGGCGGTGTGCGGCGAGATGGCGGGCGACGTCGCCTTCACGCGGCTGCTGCTGGGCCTGGGGCTGCGCAGCTTCTCGATGCATCCCTCTCGCATCCTCGCGGTCAAGCAGGAGGTGCTGCGCGCCGATACGAGCAAGCTCGAGGCCTGGGCGCGCTCGGTGGTCGACTCGGACGATCCCGCCACCATGCTCGCGGGCTGAGCGCCGCGCGCGCTTCAAGCCCGCCGCAATAAAACGAAACACGCCGAAACCGCGGCGAAAGGACTTGCCGCGCGCCGGCAAGCACGATCAGGCCTTCTCTTCACCAACCCTGAAAGGCCCGATCCATGAAGCTCTCCCTGACCCAGGCTGTCGCCGTCGCCTCCTTCGCCATGCTCGCCGCCGCGGGCGCCAAGGCCGAAAGCTATGACGGCGTGCACCAGGCCGTGTCGGCCAAGACCCGCGCCGAGATCAACGAGGAAGCCGTGCGCGCCGCCGCGGCACCGAACCAGAACGTGACGCGCGGCTCGCGCGGTCCCGAGACCGTGGCGCGCTCCACCGACCGTGCCAACGTGGTGGCCGAGGCGGTGCGCACCGCGGCCGCGCCCGACCAGAATGTGAGCTCGGGTTCGCGCGTCAACAGCAAGGTGATCTCGACGCTGCAGAACCCGGTGGACGCACGCGCCGCCGCCTCGCGCGACGCCAGCAAGCTCTGAGCGACACGGCCCTTCGCGCCCCCGGAAGCAAGCGACGCATCGGCGTCGCTTTTTCGTTTCGGCCCTCCGGCCTCCAATCCAAAAAAAACAAAACACGCCGATACCGCGGTGAAAGGACGCGAAGCCGCCCCGAAAGCACCATCGAGCTTCCTCCTCCAACACACACAAGGACCCGTCATGAAACACTGGATCAAACGCACGCTCTTCGGTTTTGCCGGGCTCGCCGTGGTGGCCGGCAGCGTCGCCGGCTGCGCCGGCCATCGCCACGGCTGGAACGGCGACAGCGCCGAGTTCCGCGCCAAGATGGTCGAGCGCGTGGGCAGCAAGCTCGACCTCGATGCAGCGCAGAAGCAGAAGCTCACCGTGCTGGCCGAGAAGCTGCAGGCGCAGCGCCAGGCCCTGCGCGGCGCCGACGGCTCGGGCGACCCGCGTTCGCAGTTCCGCGCCCTGTTCGCCGGCAACAAGCTCGACCAGGCCGGCGCCACGCGCCTGGTCGACGAGAAGACCGCGGCGCTGCGCAACGGCAGCCCCGAGATCATCGCGGCCGCGGCCGACTTCTTCGACCACCTGAATCCCGCGCAACAGCAGAAGGTGCGCGAGTTCATGGAGCGCGGCGGACGCCGCTGGAGCCGCCAGGGCTGATGCACCGGCGGCCCCGACCCCTGGCCGGGGCCGCATTCCCATCCTTTCCGGGGCCCGGCGCCCTCCACCTGATGCGAGCACACCATGAAGACCATCGAACCGAACCTGGCCGACCTGATCGCGCTGCGGCGCCAGGCCGCGCGCCGCGCGAGCGATGCCGCGACCGATGCGCAGGAAGGCGCCGCGACCGGCGGCGTGCGCACCACGCTGCGGCTCGAGGCGCTGGCCGTGCTGGCGGGCGCGCTGATCGCCTACGACCGCACCGGCAGCGGCTGGGGCCTGTTCGCGCTGCTGTTCCTGCTGCCCGACCTGTCGATGCTCGGCTACCTGGCGGGGCCGCGCATCGGCGCGCGGGTCTACAACCTCGCGCACTCGTACCTGGTGCCGCTGGGCATCGGAGCGCTGGGCCTGCTGGTGGCGCTGCCCTTCGCGCTGCCGCTGGCGCTGGTCTGGGCCGCGCACATCGCGTTCGACCGGACGCTGGGCTTCGGCCTCAAGTACGAGGCGGGCTTCGGCTTCACGCACCTGGGCCGCGTCGGAAGGCAGGACCCATGGTGAGCGCGCGTCCCGACGATGTCGTGCGGCCCGTGCTGCGCCCCGCCGTCGCGCGCACCTGGCTGCTGGCCGAGGCGCTCGCGCTCGGCACTGCCTCGGCCGTGCACGCGGGCCGGCTGATCCCCGGCTTCGCGCATGCGCAGGCGCGCACGGCCGAGGCCGTGATCGCGCTGGTGCTGGTGGGTGCCGCGGCCGCGAGCTGGCTGCGCCCGGCCTGGACGCGCTGGTTCGCGATCCGTGCCCAGGGCTTCGCGCTGCTCGGCACGCTGGTGGGCCTGTTCACCATCGCGATCGGCATCGGGCCGCAGACCGTGCCCGATGTCGCCTATCACCTGGTCCTGCTCGCCGCGCTCGCGGCCGGCCTCGTCGTGGCGGTGCGATGCCGGGCGGGTTGATCATCAGCCAGCTCCTGGCCAGGAGGCACAATCCGCCCATGCCGCGCATCCTGCTGATCGACGACGACGAGCATCTCGGCGCGCCGCTGGCGAGCTACTTCGCGCGCTTCGGCTGCACGCTCGAGAGCGCGGTGCGGCCCAGCGAAGGCCTGGCGCGGCTGCGCGCCGAGAGCTTCGACGCCGCCATCCTCGACGTCATGCTGCCCGAGATGGACGGCTTCGCGCTGTGCCGCGAGATCCGCAAGGAAAGCGACATCCCGATCGTGATGCTGACCGCGCGCGGCGAGGTGATGGACCGCGTGGTCGGCCTCGAGCTCGGTGCCGACGACTACGTGCCCAAGCCCTTCGAGCCGCGCGAGCTGGTGGCGCGCGTGCAGACCATCCTGCGGCGCCAGCGCGTCGCGCCGCCCGCGGCGGCCGCGTCGCAGCAGCGCGTGTTCGACGGCCTGGCGATCGACCTCGACCGGCGCCTGGTGCTGCGCCAGGGCGAGCGCGTCGACCTCACCGGCACCGAGTTCGAGCTGCTGGCGCTGCTGGCGGCCGAGCCCGGCAAGGTGTTCAGCCGCGACGACATCCTCAACCGGCTGCGCGGCCACGAGGCCGAGCTCTACACGCGCGCTGTCGACATCGTGGTGAGCCGCCTGCGCAAGAAGCTCGAGCCGCTGGACTGCATCAAGACGCTGCGCAACGCGGGCTACGCGCTGGCCGTGGCGCCCGGCGAGCCTTCTTCATGAACTTCCGCCGCAGGGAACGCCGCGATCGCGAGGGCGCGTGGCATGCCTTCGCCTGCCGCCGCGACGAGCTGCACCGGCAGTGGCATGCGCAGTGGCACGAGAAGGTGCAGGGCAAGCGCCGCTGGCGCCGCTCGCTGCGCATACGGCTGGTGATGATGTTCGTGCTGCTCGCGGTGGTCATGACCGGCGTGTTCCTCGCGGGCATGAAGAAGTCCTTCTCCACCGGCTGGGCCGAGGCCGCGCAGCCGATGCTGGTCGACTACGCCGACCGGCTGGTGGCCGAGCTCGGCACGCCGCCCGACGTGTCGCGCGCGCAGGCGCTGGTCGACCGCCTGCCGATCACCATCCGCATCGTGGGGCCGACGGTCAACTGGGATTCCAATCCCGGCGAGCACGGCACGCGCGGCGGCTGGATGCGCGACCACGACGAATCGATGTGGGGCGACAAGTGGTTCATCCGGCCCACGGCCGACGGCCACCGCGTGATCTTCGGCTGGGCGCCGCGGCTGTGGCAGATCGCGCCGCGCGCGGCCGGCTGGGCCACGCTGAGCCTGCTGCTGCTGCTCGTGGTGCTGGGCTATGCCTACGTGAGCCGGCTGCTGCGGCCGCTGATCGACATCCGCGAGGGCGCGCAGCGCTTCGGCCGCGGCGACTTCGAGCGACCGATCCCGGTGCGGCGCAACGACGACATCGGCGACCTCGCGGAACACATCAACACCATGGCCCACGACATCCAGGCCATGCTCGATGCCAAGCGCGGCCTGCTGCTGGCGCTGAGCCACGAGCTGCGCTCGCCGCTCACGCGCGCGCGGCTCAATGCCGAACTGCTGCCGTCCACGGCCGAAGGCCGGGCCGAGCGCGAGGCGCTGCTGCGCGACCTCAACGAGATGCGCGACCTGATCAGTGACCTGCTCGAGAGCGAACGGCTCGCGAGCCCGCACGCGGCGCTGCAGCGCGAGCGCATCGACCTCGCGGCGCTGGTGCGCGAGACCGTGGCCGAGATGCCGGCCGCGCGCGAGGTCCACCTCGACCTCGCCGAGGGCCTGCCGGCCCATTCGGTGGATCGCATGCGCATCCGCCTGCTGGTGCGCAACCTGCTGGACAACGCGCTGCGCTACAGCACCGAGGCGCCGCGTCCGCCGAGCGTGTCGGTGCGCGCCGTGCTCGAGGGCCAGGCGCAGGGCGTGGAGATCGAGGTGCGCGACTTCGGCCCGGGGGTGGACGAGGCGCAGCTCGAGCGGCTGACCGAGGCCTTCTACCGCACCGATGGCGCGCGCCAGCGCGCCACCGGCGGCGTCGGCCTGGGCATGTACCTGTGCCGGCTGATCGCCGAGGCGCACGGCGGCAGCCTGCGGGTGCGCAATGCCTCGCCGGGGCTGCAGATCGTGGTGCGGCTGGGCTGAGCGCGGGCCTGGCTGTCGCCTGCGCTACGCGCTGCCTGGAGCGGCGCGGCTAGCATGCGCCGCATCCGCCACACCGGGGCGCGGGCCCCATCTCCAGGAGACGCTTCATGACCGACACCACCGCACTCGTCAACCACCAGGTCCGCCTCGCCAAGCGTCCCGAGGGCGCCGCCACGCGCGAGCACTGGCGCTTCGGCAGCGAGCCCGTGGCCCAGCCGGCCGAGGGCGGCGTGCTGGTCAAGACGCTGTCGCTGTCGCTCGACCCGGCCATGCGCGGCTGGCTCAACGACGCCAAGAGCTACATCCCGCCGGTCGAGATCGGCGCCGTGATGCGCGCCGGCGGCATCGGCCGCGTCATCGCCTCGAAGAACCCGCAGTTCGCGGTCGGCGACACCGTCTACGGCACGCTCAACGTGCAGGAATACATGCTGATCCCGCAGGAGGAGATCAAGCGCAACGGCCTGGTGAAGATCGACCTGCGCGTGGGCAGCATCACCCAGTGGCTCAACGTGCTGGGCATGCCCGGCATGACCGGCTACTTCGGCCTGATGGACGTGGGCCAGCCCAAGGCCGGCGAGACCGTCGTGATCTCGGGCGCCGCCGGCGCGGTCGGCCAGACCGTGGGCCAGCTGGCCAAGATCAAGGGCTGCCGCGTGGTCGGCATCGCGGGCGGCGAGGCCAAGTGCGACTGGGTGGTCAAGGAGCTGGGCTTCGACGCCTGCATCGACTACAAGGCCGGCGCCGCCGCCGTGCGCGACGGCCTCAAGCAGCACTGCCCCAAGGGCGTGGACATCTACTTCGACAACGTCGGCGGCGAGATCCTCGACCTCGTGCTGGCGCGCATCGCGCGCAAGGCCCGCATCATCATCTGCGGCGCCATCAGCCAGTACAACAACGCCAACAGCATGCCTGCGGCCGGCCCGCGCAACTACCTGAGCCTGCTGGTGAACCGGGCCCGCATGGAAGGCATCGTGGTGTTCGACTACGCCGACCGCTATCCCGTGGCCATTGCCGAATTGGCCGGCTACCTGAAAGATGGGCGCATGAAGAGCAAGGAAGACATCGTGCAGGGCCTCGATACCTTCCCCGAGGCCCTGAACCGGCTCTTCAGCGGCGCCAACTTCGGCAAGCTGGTCCTGCAGGTGGCGACCGAGTGATGACAGCTGGGTAGTATTTGGCAAAACTTTCGTATCGAAAAGTTCGCGATTGGCTTTAGTTCACAAACAGTTAGTTAACAATGTCAACCACTGTCAACTGAGGCCAAATGCACTTCTTCTCCTAGGAATTGATTAATAGACTGCGCTCTGCCTTGTAAAGGCATGTAGTCCTTTTGTTAACAATCCCCAGGGAATTCAGATGCGTAAAAGTTTCTTCAAGCTGGCGGCTCTGGCCGCTGTTGCCGGTGCGCTGTCTCAAGGCGCGATGGCTGCCGACGGCACCATCAACTTCACGGGCGAAATCGTCGATGCGCCCTGCTCGATCTCGCCGAACAGCCAGAACATGACCGTGCCGCTGGGCAAGGTCGCGCGTACGGTGCTCGACGGCGGCAAGGGCAAGAAGGCCACGCCGTCGAAGTTCACGATCGACCTGCTCGGCTGCGGCGCCACCGCCAAGGGCGCGACCGTGTCGTTCACCGGCACGCCCGACCTCGACGACGCCACCACCCTGCGCCTGGCGAATGCCGGCCAGGTCGGCGTGACCACCGCTTCGGGCGTGGCCATCGAGCTCGGCGATTCCGCCGCCACCAAGATTCCGCTCGGCTCGGAATCGGCGCAGTACGTTCTGGGCCAGGGCGACAACGCCCTGAAGTTCCAGGCCGTGTACGTGTCGACCAAGGACACCGTGACGGTCGGTCCGGCCAACTCGGTGGCCCAGTTCACGGTCAACTACAAGTAAGCCGCTGACGCGGGATCCGGCCCCTGCCATCGCGCGGGCGCCGGCCGGATTCCGCTCCGGACCGACGCGGCGCGGCGACCTCGCGTGGGCGCGCCGCATCGGCCGGTTTTTTCCATCACCCGTCTTTTTTCCGCCGGTGCGCCGCGTGCGCCGCCGTGCTGGGGTGCGCCCGGACGCCAGCGTCCACCGCACCGAGGAACCCGTCGTATGTGCAGCAAGAATCGAATTCGTTGGACCCTGGGCATCGTGGCGATGCTCTGCCTTCAATGGCCGGCCGCGGCGGGCGTGATGCTCGGTGGCACGCGCGTCATCCTGGGCGAGAAGGACCGCGAAGCCTCGATTCCGGTGAAGAACACCGGCACCTCGCCCTACGTGGTCCAGGCCTGGATCGACGCCGGCGAAGGCAAGAACAAGACCCCGATGCTGGTCACGCCGCCGCTGTCGCGGCTCGATCCCGGCATGGAGAACATCCTGCGCATCATGCGCGTGGCGGGCGAGCTGCCCGCCGACCGCGAGTCGGTGTTCTGGCTCAACGTGAAGGAGATCCCCGAGCGCTCGAAGGACGAGAACGTGCTGCAGATCGCGGTGCGCAGCCGCATCAAGCTGTTCTACCGGCCCAGCGGCCTGGGCGGCAAGTCCGAGGAGGCCCGCGCGCAACTGCAGTGGGCGGTGGCCGGCGGCGCGCAGGGCGCGGTGCTTCGGATCGGCAACCCGACGCCCTACCACGTGACCTTCACCGGTCTCAAGATCAACGGCGGCCAGCAGGACATCAACGCCGACATGGTGCCGCCCTTCGGAGAGTCGGTATATCCGCTGACCGCGGTGAAGGCGCCGCAGGCGATCCAGGTCAACTTCACCACGCTCAACGACTACGGCGGCGAAACGCCCGAGGAGCTGGTGCGCGTGCCCGCGGGCGATGCGCCGGTGGCCGTGAAGGCCGAGCTCGCTCCGGTCGCGGCGGACGGCGCGAAGCGCTGAGGAAGGCGAGCCGAGCCATGCGCCGCCGCGTGCCCACTTTCCCCGCGCTGCGTCGCGCGCCGGTTGCCGCCGCGCTGCTCGCGGGACTCGGCATGCATGGCGTCCAGGCCACGCCCGCGCCGCAGAAGCAGCAGCTCGCCGCCTCGAGCTTCAACGAGGAGTTCCTCGGCATCGGCGGCGACCAGCCCCATGCCGACCTCTCGCTGTTCTCGTTTGGCAACCGCGTGCTCGCGGGCAAGTACACCGTCGACGTCTCGCTCAACGAGCGCGGCGTGGGCCAGAGCGAGGTCCGCTTCGAGGACAGGGAAGGCACGAACGACGCGGTGGCCTGCCTCACGCGCGGCCTGCTCGAGGGCTGGGGCGTGAACGTCGCCGTGTTCCCCGCGATCGCCGGCGCCGCCGACGAGGCCTGTATCGACCTCGCCAGCGCCATTCCCGAATCGAAGCTCAGCTACGACGCCGGCCGCCAGCGTCTGTTCCTGAGCATTCCGCAGGCCGCGCTCAAGCGCAGCGCGCGCGGCGCCGTGGGTCCCGAGAAGTGGGACAAGGGCATCACCGCCTTCATGCTGGACTACCAGCTCAACTACTCGCGCTTCAGCGGCAGCAACTACCGCAACGACACCCCGCTGGCCAACCCGCAGCTCAACGTCTTCGACGCGGCCGACCCGTTCAACCGCAACCGCAACACGCTCCAGCGCAACACCTTCTTCGCGGGCGTGCGCGCGGGCTTCAACATGGGCGACTGGCGCTTTCGCCACTACTCGACCTACAACCGCGGTCTCGACGGCAAGAGCCGCTGGCAGGGCGTCACCAGCTACGCGCAGCGCGACCTGGCCTCGATCAACGGCCAGCTGCTGATCGGCGACGGCAACACGCCCGGCAACTTCTTCGACAGCCTGCCGTTCCGCGGCGTGCAGGTGTCCTCCGACGACGCCATGCTGCCCGACAGCCTGCAGGGCTACGCGCCCACGATCCGCGGCATCGCCCAGACCAATGCGCGCGTCACCGTGCGGCAGAACGGCTACGTGGTCTACAGCACCTTCGTGGCGCCCGGGCCGTTCGTGCTCGACGACCTCTATCCCACCGCCTCGAGCGGCGACCTCGAGGTGACGATCACCGAGGCCGACGGCCGCCAGACCAGGTACACCCAGGCCTTCTCGGCCGTGCCGACCCTGCTGCGCGAGGGCACCTGGCGCTATTCGGCCACCGTGGGCAAGTACCGCAACGGCTACGACAGCGTGAACACCAACCCGCTGCTGCCGAGCCAGGCGCCGGCCGAGCCGGTGTTCCTGCAGGCGACCCTGGCGCGCGGCCTGCCCGACGAGTACTCGGTGTATGGCGGCCTGATCGCCGCGCGCAAGTACCAGTCGGGCCTGGTGGGCGTGGGCAAGAACATGCGCGCCTTCGGCGCGGTTTCGTTCGACCTCTCGGCCGCGCGCACCGTCGACCGTTTCGACAAGACCTACAACGGCCAGTCGCTGCGCTTCCTCTATTCGAAGGCCTTCGTCGACTCGGGCACCAACTTCCGCGTGGCCGGCTATCGCTACTCGACCAGCGGCTACCGCACCTTCCAGGAGGCGGCGCAGATGCAGGGCCTGCTGCTGCCCGACAACTTCAACAGCCGCCGCAACGAGCTGCGCTTCGAACTCTCGCAGCAGATCGGCAGCTGGGGCTCGGTGTTCGCCTCGGCGCGTCAGCAGACCTACTGGGGCACGCCCGCCAAGGACCGGCTGGTGCAGATCGGCTACTCGGGCAACTACAAGCAGTTCGGCTACAGCGTCTTCTACAACTACAGCACCAACAACGGCGGCATCAACACCTTCGGCTCCGGCACGGCGCGCCCGGTCAACCGGCAGCTCATGGTGATGATCAGCATCCCGCTGGGCGACACGCGCGCCAGCGCGCAATACACGGTCACTCGCGACAGCGACGGGCGCCTCAGTCAGCAGGCCAGCGTCTACGGCAGCGCCTTCGAGGACAGCCGGCTCAACTACAACGTCACCGCGGGCCACTCGAACATCGACAGCCAGGGCTCGAGCGGCAGCGCCAGCGCGAGCTACCTGTCGCCCGTGGGCCGCTTCGACCTCGGCCATTCGCAGGGCAAGGGCTATGGCCAGACCACCTTCGGCATGTCGGGCGGCCTGCTCGCGCATGGCGGTGGCGTCACCTTGTCGCAGCCGCTGGGCGAGACCGTCGCGCTGGTGCAGGCGCCCAAGGCCGGCGGCGTGGGCTTCGAGTCGCAGCCGGGCGTGGCGACCGACAGCGCGGGCAATGCCGTCATCCCGAACCTGAGCCCGTACCGGCTCAACCGCCTCGCGCTGCGCACCGGCGACCTCGGCGACACCGTCGAGGTGAAGAACGCGGCAATGGAAGTGGTGCCCACGCGCGGCGCCGTGGTGGTCGCGAAGTTCGAGACCTCGGTGGGTTTCCGCCTGCTGATGACGCTGAGCGACGCGAAGGGCCGGGCCTTGCCGCTGGGTTCGAAGATCGAGAACGAGGCGGGCCAGGAGGTCGGCATCGTCGGCCCCGACGGCCAGGCCTTCGTGACCGGCGCGGGACAGAGCGGCAATCTCACGGTGCGCTGGGGCCAGGGCGCGAGCGACCAGTGCACGGTGGCCTACAGCCTGCCCGAGGAGGCCAATCCGCCGCCGATCCGCGAGCTCGCGGGGCAGTGCGCCGCCAGTTCGCAGGACAGCGCGGCGCTGTTCAAGCCGCAGGCAATGAAGAAAGAGGCGAAATGACCCGCAGCAATCCGTCGGGCGCGATGAAGGCGTTCTTCTCTTCCCCGTTGCGTCGCGGCGCTTCGCTGATCGCGGGGCTCGTGCTGCTGGTGGCCGCGCAGGAAGCGAGTGCCTATTGCCAGCTCAACACCGCCAATGGCTACGTCGTGAAAGACATCAACATGGTGGTGGGGCGCATCGTGGTGGACCCTACCTGGCCCGTGGGTTACCTGATCAAGGAGGCCCGTTTCCCCATCTACGAGGCGGGCAAGAACAACACCCCCTTCGACTGCTCCACCGGGTCCGGCACGCTGCGTGGCGAGATCAACCGTGCATCGGTCGGTGCCGAGTGGTCCGGCAAGGAGAAGGTGTTCGCCACCAGCGTGCCGGGGATCGGCATCCGGCTGCTTCGACGAGGTATCGGCAATTCCCCCGACACCTACTACCCCCACACGCTGTCCGGCGTCTTCGGCGCGTTTGCCACGAATGCCGACTTCGTGGTCGAGCTCTACAAGATCGCTCCCGTCACCGGCAGCGGTCCGCTGGTCAGCGGGATCTACACCACCTACTCCGGCGACCGTGGCGGCTCGGCGGTGACCACGCGCGTGGTCGGCGACGCCATCACCATCGTCACGCCGACCTGCAGCGTGGACACCGGCTCGAAGAACATCCCCGTGCTGTTCGGCAAGGTGCCGCAAAGCGACTTCAAGGGCCGCGGCACCACCACGGCCGAGCGCAACTTCAACATCAGGCTCAACTGCAACGCGGGCGTGGGCACGCAGAACACCGTCTACCTGCGCATGGACGCCACGCCCGACCCGGCCGGCGACGCGGGCGTGCTGCGCATCACCCAGGGAGGTACGAGCACCGCGACCGGGGTGGGCATCCAGGTCATCGACGGCAAGAAGGTGCCCGTGAAGTACGGCGACGACGCGCTGGTGGGGCCGTCGAAGGATGGCGAATACCTGCTGCCTTATACCGCGCGCTACTTCCAGACCGGCAATGCCGTGACGCCGGGACAAGCCAACGGCATCGCGACCTTCACGCTGGACTACAAGTAACTGGGCAAGGCGATCCGCAAGATGGATGCGCCGGGCCCGGTGAGCACCCGGGCCGGCGAGCGGCCGTCGCCGCTTCGTGCTCAGCCCAGGTCCGGCCGCATCGGAATGTCGCCCATCGCGTCATCCTCGCGCAGCCCGCGCGCGGCCTTCAGCAGCTCGATCGACAGTCCGTCGCCATGGCCCGCGAAGCCCTGCGCGATGCCCTCCAGCGCGGTCGAGAGTCCGAGTTCCCCGTCGGCGCGCGCGTCCATGCTGATGTTGAGCACGCGCGCCGCCATCTGGCGGTAGGTGACGGCGCCCGCGCCCTCGAGCGCCGCGACCAGGTCGAGGTACAGCGCGAGGTTCATGTCGAACACGAGCTTGGGGGTGATCTCGAAATCCTCGTTGTTGTTCTTCTTGTCCATGCGATGACTCCTTTCTTCGGGAGTCACCACTCTAGCCACAAAAAGCGCGCGCGCCCGTCGGACACGGGCGATGTTGTGCCGCGTGCACGCATCCGGGGCCGCGCCCGCGCCGCGGTCATCCCAGCCGCAGCAGCAGCGCCGAGGCCGCGCACACCAGCAGGAAGGGCACGCTCAGGCGGTGGAACTCGCGCAGCCCGTGGGGCAGCTTCGCGAGCCGCAGCGCGATCAGGTTGGCGAGCGAGCCCAGCACGCAGCCGAAGCCGCCCACGCTCACGCCAGCGGCCAGCGCCGGCAGGTCGTGCACGTAGCGGTCGAGCAGGATGGTGGCCGGCACGTTGCTGATGAATTGCGAGCTCACGATCGCCGCCAGGTAGGCGCGCCAGCCTTCGGCGATCGGCCATTGCGTCATCAGCGCGGCGATGAAGGGCAGCTCGGCGAGCTGGCGCAGGTCGACGAACATCAGCGCGATGATCGCGAGCAGCGCCCAGTCGACGTCGCGCAGCACGCGGCGCTGGAACAGCAGGTAGGCGCCGAACACCACCGCCAGGCCCGCGGCCAGCCAGTGCCGGTCGAGCGCGACCACGAAGCCCACGAACAGCAGGCCCGACAGCGCCAGCAGCCGCGGCTGCACCGGCGCGCTGTCGGCCGCCGGCTTGAGCGCGATCGCGGTGCGCGGCACCAGCAGCCAGACGGCGGCGAACAGCCAGAACAGCATCACGCCCACCGTGGGCGCCATCATCCCCATGAAGCCCGCGAAGCTCTCGCCGCTGCGGTGCCACAGGTAGAGGTTCTGCGGATTGCCGATCGGCGTGAGCGCCGAGCCCGCGTTGACCGCCAGCGCCTCCAGCACCACCAGCCGTGCCAGCGGCAGGTGCGCCTGGGTGGCGAGCACGCGCGTGAGCGGCACCAGCAGGAACAGGCTGACGTCGTTGGTGACCAGCGCCGACAGCACGGCGGCGCTGGCCACGAGCAGCAGCGCGAGCCGGCGCAGGTCGGTGGTGCGCGCCAGCAGGCGCTGCGCGGCCGACTGCAGCACGCCGCTCTTCTCCACGCCCTGCGTGATCGCGAGCAGGCCCGCGAGCGCGCCCACGGTCTGCCAGTCGATCAGCTTGAGCCAGTCGAGCGGCGCGCGCGGCCGCAGGAAGGCGAACAGCACGGCCACCGCCACCAGCACCCAGAGCAGGCCGTTGCCGCCGCCCTCTTGGGGCGAGCTGGTGTCCGCGGAGGCGGTGGCGGGGGGCAGGGCGGACGCGGTGTTTTTGGTCATGGAGCGGCGGTGGTCAGGGCGGCGGGAGCGTGCGCGGCACGCACTTGCCGCCCCCGAGTTTCGGGCATGGCGAGCGCGAACAGCGCGAGCGCCGCGGCGGCGATGGCCGCGAGCACGACGAAGGCGCTGCCGTAGCCGGCCGCGTGCGCGATGCTGCCCGCCAGCAGGTTGCTGAGCGCGGCACCCAGCCCGACGCAGGCCGCGCCCAGGCCGAGCGCGAAGTTGAAGTGGCCGCTGCCGCGCGTGAGGTCGCCGATCATCAGGGTCAGCATCACGCCGAAGATGCCCGCGCCGATGCCGTCGAGCACCTGCAGCGCGAGCAGCGCGGCGGGGCTGTCGGCCAGCAGGTAGAGCAGCCCGCGCACCGGCAGCACCGCGAAGCCGACCAGGAACACCGGCTTGCGCGCGAGCCGCGGCGCCCAGCGTCCGACCGCCATCGCGATCGGGATGGTCACCAGCTGCGTGACGATCACGCCGGCCGACAGCCACAGCGTGGCCGCGGCGCCGGTGCGCGAGCCGACCTTCTGCGCCACCAGCGTCAGCATCGCGGCATTGGCGAGGTGGAACAGGAAGGCGCAGGCCAGCAGCACGACGAGGCGGCGGTCATGCCAGCGGACGGTGCCGGGCGCGGCATCGGGCAGCGCATCGGCGCCGCGTGCCAGCCGTGGATCGACGTCGCGGTCGCGGATCAGCAGCGCCGCCGCGATGGTCGGCAGCGCCATCGCCACCGCATAGAAGAACATCGCGCGCGGGCCGAAGGCATGGCCGACCCAGCCGGTGCCCAGCGCCCACAGCACCGTGCCGGCCGCGGTGATGGCGGCGTTGCGGCCGATGCGCGCGTCGAGGCCGGCGCGGCCCACCATGCCGAGGCTGGTGGCCGCGAGGGCGGGCGCGACCAGCGTGCCCGCGGCGCCGATCAGCGATTGGCCCGCGAGGATGGTGCCGTAGAGCGGCCACTGGGCCATCGCCACCAGGCTGAGCGCGATCAGCGCGACCGCGCCCGCGATCCAGCGCGGCTTGCGGCGCACGCTGTCGATCAGCGCGCCGGCCGGCGCCTGCACCGCCAGCCCGACCAGCGCCGAGACGAACATCACGCTGCCGATGCGCTGCGGATCCCAGGCCAGCGTGCCGGCCATGAAGACCACCAGGAAGGGGCCGACGCCGCCCTGGATGTCGGGTGCGAAGAAGGCCAGCGCATCGAGGGCGCGCAGGCTGCGGCGGGCGGGCGTGGTCGTCATGGCGGGGCGAGCCGAGGATCAGGAAGCCGGGCCGCGCGGGGCAGGGCGCGGACCCGGCCCCATGCCCGGGCCCGGACGTGGACCGCGCAGCACCTCGGCGACCGTGTCCGCCGTCGGGCCCAGGCCGGTGGCCTCGAGCGCCGTGCCCTGCGCGCCGCGCGTGCCCCAGCCGCGCGCATGGAGCTCGGCGCCCGGCCGCAGCTGGCCGCGGTACATCGCGCCCACGTGCGGCGGGAAGCGCACGATGGTCTGGTCGGCCAGCAGCACGCCGTTCACATCGCCGCGGTCGGTGTAGAGCAGGCGGTCGATGCGGCCCTGCGCGCTCAGCGCGTCGAGCGCGCCCGGTTCGCGCGGCGGCCGCGGCGGCGCCATGCCGGGCGCGGGCGGGGTGTCGGCCAGGCTGCGGCCGTTGGCCTCGAGCGAGCGCATGCGCAGCACCGGCACGCCGGGCGCGCGCCAGCCGCCGACCTGCACCGTGTCGCCGGGCCGCAGCAGCTGCATCGCGTCGGCCGACAGGTGCGGCGGGAACGCGACCTGGGTGCCGTCGGCCAGCAGCAGGCCGTCGGCCTCGCCGCCGGGGTTGAGCAGGAAGCGCTGCACGCGGCCTGTGACGACCGTGCCGGCCTCGGGCGCGGCGGTTGCGGCGCCCGGGGGCAGCGGAGCACCGGGCGGCGGGGACGGCAGTTGGGCGAAGGCCGTGCCGCCCGCGAGCAGGAAGGCGGCGGCGATGAAGGGGGGGCGGACTGTCATGGGAGGCTCCTTGCGGGTGGATGTCCTCAAGACATCTCACGCGACGTGCCAGCACCGAAACCCTTTGAAATCAACGACTTGCGAGCGCCGCCGCGGCGGCATCCGGATGATCCGGGGACAGCGGTCGTCCGCTTTCCGGACACCGCGTCATTCGAGGCCGTACTGCGTCAGCTTGCGATAGAGCAGTTGGCGGTGGATGCCGAGCCGGCGCGCGGCCTCGGCCCGGTTGCCTTGCGCTTGCGCGAGCGCATGCGCGATCAGCAGCCGCTCCAGCCTTTCGACGGCCACCGGCAGTTCGGCCTCGAGCCAGTCCGCGGGCAGCGCCGGCGCGGCATCGACGGCCGGCGCGGCACCCAGCGCGGCGGCCAGGTCGGCCTCGCCGATCACGCGGTGCCGCACCAGCGCCTGGCAGCGCTCCATTGCATTGCGCAGCTCGCGCACGTTGCCGGGCCAGGGATGGCCGAGCAGGCGGCGGGCGGCCTCGGCCGACAGCGACTTCGGCGGCTCGGTCGCATCGCGCGGGACCGCGCGGCGCAGGAAGTGCTCGGCCAGCGGGATGATGTCGGCCAGCCGCTCGCGCAGCGGCGGCAGGCGGATCGACAGCACGTCGAGCCGGTACAGCAGGTCCTCGCGGAAGCGCCCCTCGCGCACGGCCGCGCGCAGGTCGCGGTGGGTCGCGGCGACCACGCGCACGTCGACCTTCACCGTGCGGTGCCCGCCCAGCGGCGTCACTTCGCCCTCCTGCAGCGCGCGCAGCATCTTGGCCTGCACGTCGAGCGCCATGTCGCCGATCTCGTCGAGCAGCAGCACGCCGCCGTCGGCCGCGCGAAAGCACCCGGGCCGCTCGCCGGTGGCGCCGGTGAAGGCGCCGCGCACATGGCCGAACAGCTCGCTCTCGAGCAGCTCCTTCGGGATGGCCGAGCAGTTGATGGCCACGAAGGGCCCGCCGGCGCGCGCCGAATGGCCGTGCAGCGCGCGCGCCACCATCTCCTTGCCGGTGCCCGTCTCGCCGAGCACCAGCACTGGCATCGCGCTGGCGGCCGCCAGGCCGATGCGCTTGTGCACTTCGCGCATGGCTTCGCTCGGCCCGATCAGTTCGGCGTCGTCCTCGTCGTCGGGAGCGCTGGCGGGCGCGGCGGCCGTGCGCTGTTGCAGCGCGCGCTCGAGCACCTCGCGCACCGCCTCACGGCCGATCGGCTTCGCCAGGTGGTCGAAGGCGCCCAGGCGCATCGCCTCGATGGTGTTGCCCGCGCTCGAGAACGCGGTGAGCACGATCACCGGCGGCAGCCTGCCCGCGCGGGCGCGCAGCGCCGAGAGCGTCTGCAGGCCGTCCATGCCGGGCATGCGGTGGTCGAGGAACACGGCGTCGAAGCGCGTGCGCGCGAGCGCCTCGAGGGCCTCGGCGCCGCCGGCCACGGCCGTCACGCCGTGGCCCAGGCCCTCGAGGGTTTCGGCCAGCGTGTCGCGGAAGGCGTCGTCGTCGTCGACGATCAGGAGGTGCGCCATGGAAGCTCCAGTTCGAAACGGGTGCCCGGCGCCAGCGGCAGGTGGCGCAGCTCGCCGCCATGCGCCAGCGCCACCTCGCGCGCCAGCGCCAGGCCCAGGCCGGTGCCGTCGGCGCGGCCGGTGGCGAAGGGCTCGAACAGGCTGGCCTGCAGCGACTGGGGCACGCCCGCGCCGTCGTCGTCGACGCGCAGCGCCAGCGTGCGTGCATCGGGTTGCACCGCCGCGAGCACGACCTCGCCGCCGCGCGGCGCATGGCGCACGGCGTTGTCGAGCAGGTTGTCGATGGCGCGCGCCAGGTGCACGGGGTCGAACACGGCGCTGTCGGGCGCCTCGTGCCGCAGCACGAGCCGCACGCCCGCGGCCTCGGCCTTCGGCGCCACGGCCGCCAGCCGCTCCTCGAGCCAGCGCGCGAGCGGCACCGGCACCGGGGCCAGCGTCACGGGCTGCACCAGCGCCAGCAGGCTCTGCACCAGTCCGTCGAGCCGGTCGATCTGGCCGACGATGGCCTGCAGCGCCGGGCCCTGCCGTTCGGGCGAGGCGGCCAGCGCGTTCTCGGCCTTCAGCCGCATGGTGGCGATGGGGTTGCGGATCTCGTGCGCGATGCCGCCCGTCATGCGGCCCAGCGCGGCCCGCCGCGGGTCGGGGCGGCGCGGCTGCGCGGCCGCGCGCAGGTGGGCGCGCGCCTCCTCGAAGCGCAGCCGGTAGCGGTTGAAGCCGTCGACGATGCGGTCGAGCTCGCGCACGCCGGTGCGCGGCAGCTCGGGCATGGCGTCGCCATCGGCGTCGGCCCGCGCCAGCCGGCTCTCGAGGCGCTGCACATGGCGCAGCCCGCGCAGCAGGATCGAGCCCAGCCACAGGCCCGAGGCCAGCACCAGCAACAGCAGCACGCCGAGCCCGGTGCGCAGGCTGTCCTGGGCCGCGAGCGCGCCGCCGTTGGTGCGCGTCATGGTCCAGGCCGCGAGGTCGTCGGCCGGCGCCGGCAGCGGGCAGGCCGAGACGATCAGCGCCTCGCGGCTGCCGCGCACCACGTCGGTCTGCGGCTGGCGGGTGCGCGCCGCGAGCTGCGCCAGCTGGGCGATCAGCGGCTGCTCGGCCGCGGGCACGTCGCGCTTGACGCCGCTGCCCTCGTAGGTCGGGTAGGCATAGGCCAGCGGGCCGTCGACCGCATGCCAGACGCCGCCCTCGACATGCGGCGCCTCGATCAGCACCAGCTGCAGCAGCACGCGCAGCAGGTCGAGTTCGGGCCGCGGCGGGGCGGGCTTGGCGATCGACCTGGCGTAGCGCGCCGCGATCGCGCGGCAGGACTGCTCGGTGGCGGCGCGTCCGGCCGCCACCTGGGCGCCCGCGCTGCTGCGGTAGAGCGTGAACATCACGACCGCGAGCGCCGCGCACATGCCGAGCAGCAGCACCCAGAAGAAGACCAGTTGACCGCGCAGCGATTTCATCTGCCGCGATCCTGCCCGGTCTTCACGGCGCGGCGCGTCAGCCGCGGACGCGTTCTCTCAGCTCGCGCTTGAGCACCTTGCCGATCGCGCTGCGCGGCAGTTCGTCGATCAGCTCCAGGCCCGCGAGCCGCTGCGTCTTGCCGAGCTGGGCATTGGCCCACTGCAGCAGCGCGTCGCCGGGGGTGGCATCGCCCTCGCACCGCACCACGAAGGCCACCGGCGTCTCGCCCCATTGCTCGGAGGGCACGCCGACCACCGCCACGTCGGCCACGGCCGCATGGCCGCGCAGCACCGCCTCGAGGTCGCTCGGGTAGATGTTGAAGCCGCCGCTGATGATCATGTCCTTCTTGCGGTCGAACAGCGTGAGGAAGCCGTCGGCGTCGAAGCGGCCCACGTCGCCGGTGCGGATGAAGCGCTTGCCCGTCGCGTCGAACCACTCGGCCTCGCGCGTCTTCTCGGGCTGGCGGTGGTAGCCGGTCATCATGCCGGCCGAGTGGCCGACCACCTCGCCGGCCACCTCGGTGTCGCCCGCCGGCAGCTCGCGGCCTTCCTCGTCGATCAGCCGGATGTCGCTGCCCGGTGCCGGCTGGCCCACGGTGTGCAGCTTGGTCGGATGCAGGTGGGCCTCGAGGATGCAGGTGCCGCCGCCCTCGGTCATGCCGTAGAACTCGATCAGCCCGCCGGGCCAGCGCGCGAGCACGTCGGCCTTGAGCGCGGCATTGAAGGGCGCGCTGGTGCTGAACTTGAAGCGGTAGGCCGAGAGGTCGTGCGCGTCGAAGCGTGGATGCGCCATCAGCCGCTGGTACTGCACCGGCACCAGCATGGTGTGGGTCACGCGGTGCCGTTCGGCCAGCTGCAGGTAGCCGAGCGCGTCGAACTTCGGCATCAGCACCACGCAGCCGCCGAAGGCCAGCGTGGGGAAGAACACGACCAGCGTGGTGTTGGAATAGAGCGGCGTCGACAGCAGCGTGACGGTGTGGCTGTCGTACTCGTACTTGGCACCGCGCTGCACGTGGGCCCAGCGCATGCCGTGGCCCTGCACGATGCCCTTGGGCTCGCCCGTGGTGCCCGAGGAATAGATGATGTTGAAGGCCGTGCCGGGCTGTACGTCGGCGGGCTCGGGCGTGGCGCCTTCGGGCGCGAGCCAGTCGGCCAGCGAGCGGCCGACGGCCGAGCCGTCGAGCGCCACGCGCGCGATGCCGCCGGGCTGCGCCGGGCCGATCACCTCGGCCGCGCCCGCGTCGGCGAAGAGGATGCGCGCATCGGCGTCCGAGATCATGCGCGCCAGGCTGGCCGGCGTGGAGCCCGGGGCCAGCGGCGCCACCGCCACGCCCGCGCGCAGCGCGCCCAGGAACACGGCCGCGTAGTTCACCGACGAGGCGGCGCAGACCGCGATCGCGTCGCCGGCGCGCAGGCCGTCGCGCTGCAGGCTGGCGGCGATGCGGTCCATCAGCGCGTCGAGCGCGCGGTAGTCGAGCTGCTGCGCGGCGTCGGCGAGCGCGGGCCGCTCGGGGGTGTTGTGCGCGTGGAAGCGGATCAGGTCGGCGATCACGCCGAAGTCGCGTTCCATCAGGGCCTGAAAGGAAGCGTCGGAAGAAGCGGAAGCGGGTTGCTGCAAGGTCGGTCCTCGGTCGTTGCCGGTCGTGCAGGATAGCGAAGATGCCCGGCGCCCGGTGAGCCCGAGGCGACGGGCCGCGCCATGAAAAAAGCGGCCCGGAGGCCGCTCGTTGCAGGGGCTCGCGCGGCTCAGACGCCGGCCGCGTGCGCCTGCTGGTCCGCGTGATAGCTCGAGCGCACCATCGCGCCGACGGCCGCGTGCGAGAAGCCCATCTTGTAGGCCTCTTCCTCGAACATCTTGAAGGTGTCGGGGTGCACGTAGCGGCGCACCGGCAGGTGCGAGCCCGACGGCGACAGGTACTGGCCGATGGTCAGCATGTCGATGTCGTGGGCGCGCATGTCGCGCATCACTTGGAGGATCTCCTCGTCGGTCTCGCCGAGGCCGACCATGATGCCGCTCTTGGTCGGCACGTCGGGGTGCAGCGCCTTGAACTTCTTCAGCAGGTTGAGGCTGAACTGGTAGTCGCTGCCCGGGCGCGCTTCCTTGTACAGGCGCGGCGCGGTCTCGAGGTTGTGGTTCATCACGTCGGGCGGCGCGGCCTTGAGGATCTCGAGCGCGCGGTCGTCGCGGCCGCGGAAGTCGGGCACCAGGATCTCGATCTGCGTCATCGGCGAGAGCTCGCGGATGTTCCTGATGCAGTCGACGAAGTGCTGGCTGCCGCCGTCGCGCAGGTCGTCGCGGTCGACGCTGGTGATCACCACGTACTTCAGGCGCAGCTTGGCGATGGTCTTCGCGAGGTTGAGCGGCTCGTCCTTGTCGAGCGGATCGGGGCGGCCATGGCCCACGTCGCAGAAGGGGCAGCGCCGCGTGCACTTGTCGCCCATGATCATGAAGGTGGCGGTGCCGTTGCCGAAGCATTCGCCGATGTTGGGGCACGAAGCCTCTTCGCAGACCGTGTGCAGGTTGCTCTCGCGCAGGATCTGCTTGATCTCGTAGAAGCGCGTGGTGGGGCTGCCGGCCTTGACGCGGATCCACTCGGGCTTCTTGAGCACCTCGCCCTGCTGGATCACCTTGACGGGGATGCGCGAGAGCTTGGCCGCGGCCTTCTGCTTGGCCAGCGGGTTGTAGGTTTCGGCGCTCTGGGCGTCGCGGACGACTTCGGTGGTGCTCATTGGAGTTCTCGTCAAGGCGCCAGGAAAGTACCGAGCTTGCGGCCCAGCACGGCGGCGGCTTCTTCCCATGTGGATTGGACGCCGATTGTAGAAAGGTCGACCGTTTGCAGCCCGGCGTAGCCGCAAGGGTTGATTCGCGAGAAGGGTTCGAGGTCCATCGCGACGTTGAGCGCCACGCCGTGGTAGGTGGCGTGGCGGCTGACCTTGATGCCCAGCGCGGCGATCTTGCCGAGGCCGCGGAACGGGTCGTGCGCGGGCCGCGGGCCGGTGAGGGCGGCGTGCGAGAACGGGTCGTCCAGGCGCACGTAGATGCCGGGCGCGCCCGCCACGCGGTGGCCGGTGACGCCGAAATGCGACAGCGTGCGCAGCACCGCCTCCTCGAGCCGGTAGACGTATTCCTTGACGAAGTAGCCCGCGCGGCGCAGGTCGATCAGCGGATAGGCCACCACCTGGCCCGGGCCGTGGAAGGTGACCTGGCCGCCGCGGTCGGTCTGCACCACGGGGATCTCGCCGGGGTTGAGGATGTGGTCCTGGCGGCCCGCGATGCCCTGCGTGAAGACCGGCGCGTGCTCGCAAATCCATAGCGCGTCGGGCGTGTCGGGCGTGCGTTCCAGCGTGAACTGCTTCATCGCGGCGAAGGTGGCGGCGTAGTCGACGCGGCCTTGCCAGTCGAGGGCGATGGGGGGCGCTGCGGTGTCGGTGCTCATCGTGGGGGCTGCCGCTCGGGCAGGGTGCGGGTCTCGCCGATGGCGAGCGTGAAGAAATCGTCGGCGGCCACGCCCTGGGCCTGGCGCGCGGCGGCGAGGTCGCGCGGCGGCTGGTCGAGCGCCTCGTCGGTCAGCGCGAAGGTGCCCCAGTGCACGCCCAGGCTGCGCTTGGCGCCGAGTTCGCGGTGGATGCGCACGCTCTCCTCGGGATTCACGTGCTGGTCCTTCATGAACCAGCGCGGCTCGTAGGCGCCCACGGGCAGCAGCGCGAGGTCGAAGCCGCCGCCCTGGGCCGGGCCCTGGCGCGGCGCGAAGCGGGCCTGGATGTCGGCGAAGTCGCGCGAATAGCCGGTGTCGCCCGAATAGAAGAGCTGCAGCTTCGGCGACAGCACGGCGAAGCCGCCCCACAGCGTCTTCAGCCGGTCGCCGAGGCCGCGCGCGCTCCAGTGCTGGGCGGGCGTGAGGAAGACCTGGGTGGCGTCCGTCGTGGCCGCGAGGCCCGCGCCGTTGCGCTGGATGCGCACCTGCGAAGCCTGCGGCGGGGCGCTGCCGGCGCCCGTGCCGGCCGGCAGCTCGAGGCTGTCCCACCAGTCGAGCTCGACCGCGTTGACGATGCCGCGCTCGGCCAGCCAGGGCGCGATGCCCAGCGGCACCACGAACAGCGGCGATCCGCCGGCCTGCGCCGCGAGCGCCTTCACGCTGGCCTCGTCGAGGTGGTCGTAATGGTTGTGGCTGATCAGCACCAGGTCGATGCGCGGCAGCTCGGCCAGCGCCAGGCCCGGCGGCTGGAAGCGCTTCGGGCCCGCGAAGGACACCGGCGAGGCGCGCTCGCCGAACACCGGGTCGGTCAGCAGGTGGAGGCCGCCGGTCGCGGTCGGCAGCTGCACCAGCACGGTGGCATGGCCGATGAAGGTGGCGGTGGGGCGCATCGGCTGCGCCGTGGCGTTGGCGCGCAGCAGCGCGAGGTCGGGCTTGACCACCGGCGGCGGCGCCTCGGGCGCCTTCGGCAGGCCCTTGAACCAGGACGGGATCTGCCAGCGCACCAGCACGTCGATGAAGAAGTTCTTGGGCTGGAACTCGACGTAGTTGTCCTGGAAGCCGTCGGGCCGGTGGTGCGGGCGGCTCGCGTCGTAGTAGGGATTGGGGGCGGTGGAGCAGGCCACCGCCAGGCCGCCCGCGCACAGCGCGGCCGCGAGGTGCCGCCAGCGTGTCAGCGCGGAACGCGGCATCGCTCGCCCGTACTCAGAGCACGACCTTGACCATCGGGTGCGAGGACAGGGCGCGGTAGAGGTCGTCGAGCTGCTCGCGGCTGGTGGCGGTCACGGTGATCGTCACGCCGAGGTAGTTGCCGGCCTTGCTGTCGCGCAGCTCGACGGTGGTGGCGTCGAACGCCGGGTCGAAGCGCTCGGCGATCTGCGTGATCGCGTGCACGAAGCCGTCGACCTTCGCGCCCATCACCTTGATCGGGAACTGCGAGGGGTACTCGATCAGCGAATCCTTGCGCGGATCGGTGACGGCGTCGGTGGCGGGCGTGTCGGGACGGTCGGTGCTCATGCGGATACTCCTCGTGGCGGCTGCTGCGCCTGTGCGTTGCGTCGCTTGGCCTCCTGGTAGGCCGCGTACAAGCTCTGGTAGATGGGGCCGGGTCGGCCATTGCCAATGGGCCGGTCGTCGAGCTGCGTCACGGGCAGCACCTCCTTGGTGGCCGAGGAGATCATCAGCTCGTCGGCCGCGAACACCTCGTCGCGCGCGATGCGCCGCAGCACGAACGGGATGCCGCGCTCGGCGCACAGGCGCTCGAGCAGACCGTAGCGGATGCCGGTCAGCACGAGGTTGTCGCGCGGCGGGCCGTACACGGTGCCGTCCTTGACCACCCAGACGTTGCTCGAGGCCGCTTCGCTGAGCCATTCGTCGCGGAACATCACGGTCTCGGTCGCGCCCGCGTCGACGCCGATCTGGCGCGCGATCACCGCGCCCAGCAGGCTGGTGCTCTTGATGTGCGCCTTGGCCCAGCGGAACTCGTCGGCCGTCACGCATTTCACTCCGTTGGTGCGCGCCGCCTCATTCGGCAGGCTGAGCCGGTTGACCATCGCGAAGACGGTGGGCGCGATGCCCTGGACCATGGCGTGGTCGCGCGGCGCGACCCCGCGCGTGACCTGGATGTAGACTGAAACGGTCGCCTCTTCCGTGGCCGAGTCCACGAGCCGCTGCGCCAGGGCGCGCCAGCCCTCGCGGTCGTGCGGGTTCGGGATGCGCACCTCGGCAAGCGAACGCTCGAGCCGGGCCAGGTGCTCGTCGAGGCAGAACAGGTGGCCGTCGTAGGCCGGGATCACTTCGTAGATGCCGTCGCCGAAGATGAAGCCGCGATCGAGGACGCTGATCTTCGCGTCGCGCAGCGGGAGGTATTCGCCATCGAGGTGGCACAGGGTGGCGGGCAGGGCTTGCATGGCGCAAATTATGAGCGCCGTCCCCAATGTGTCGCTTGTGCGCCCAAGATGTCCGGATCGGGGCGGGTTTGTCCTTATAATCAGAGGCTTTGTAGAATTCTCGGCTGGCGAGGGGTCGCATTCCAAATGACAACCAGAACCCCGGAAGCCCACGTGGAGGCCGAAGAAGATGATTTCAAGCCGCTGACGCCCGAAGAGGCACGGCGGTTGCGCGAGAAAAATCCCGGACTGTCGCCCTGGTGGGTGATCGGGGCCCAGGTGGCCTTGGGATTGATCGTGGCGGGGGTGGCATGGATGTGGACTGGACGGCCTTCGGCTGCCGTGTCGGCGCTCTACGGGGCGATCGCGGTGGCCGTTCCGGCGGCACTGTTCGTTCGAGGCGTACGGCGCGGAACGGGTGCAGTGTCACAGTCGGCTGCCATGCTGAGGTTTTTTGTGTGGGAGTCGATCAAGATCGTGCTGACCGTGGCCATGCTGGTCGCGGCGCCCTGGCTGATCGGCGGGCTGAACTGGCTGGCGCTGGTCGCCGGCGTGATCGCCGCCCTGAAGACGTACTGGATCGCGCTCATGGTGCGGCCCAGGTTGTTGAACCGGATTTGATGTTTAAGAAGAGACGCTGAAGATGGCCGCCGAAGGACACGCACCGACTGCGAGTGAGTACATCGTTCACCACCTCCAGCATTGGCAGGTCGACTGGAATCTCAATCCCGTGGTGCAGAAGTCGATCGTCGACTTCAACATCATCAACCTCGACTCGATCCTGTATGCGCTGGTCATCGGCGCGCTGGGCTGCTTCGTGCTGTGGCTCGCCGCGCGCAAGGCCACGCCGGGCGTGCCGGGCCGCTTCCAGGCTGCGGTCGAGATCCTGGTCGAGATGGTGGACAACCAGGCCAAGGCCAACATCCACAACGCCAAGAGCCGCAAGTTCATCGCGCCGCTCGCGCTCACGGTGTTCGTCTGGATCTTCCTGCTCAACGCCATGGACATGCTGCCGGTGGATCTGCTGCCGGCCATCTGGGCGAAGCTGCACGAGGTCGCCGGCCACGATCCGCACCACGCGTACATGCGCGTCGTGCCCACGGCCGACCTGTCCACCACGCTGGGCCTGTCGACCTCCGTGCTGCTGCTGTGCCTGATCTACAGCGTCAAGATCAAGGGCGCCGGCGGCTGGGCGCACGAACTGGTGACCGCGCCGTTCGGCACCAGCAAGAACCCCGCGTTTGCCGTGATCCTCGGCATCATCAACCTGCTCATGCAGATCATCGAGTACGTGGCCAAGACCGTGTCGCATGGCATGCGGCTGTTCGGCAACATGTACGCGGGCGAACTCGTTTTCATGCTGATCGCGCTCATGGGTGGTGCGATGGCTGCGTCGTTCTCGGGAGTGCTGTTGCCAGTGGGCCACGTCATTGCCGGTACTGTCTGGGCGATCTTCCACATTCTGGTGATCACGCTCCAGGCATTCATTTTCATGATGCTGACGCTCATTTATCTGGGCCAGGCTCATGAGGCCCACTGAGGCTCGGTTCCCTTTCGTTCTTTTTCTTTTGCATTCATCCAGTTAAATCTAAGGAGTCATCATGGAAGCATCCAACGTTCTCGGTCTCGTTGCCCTCGCCTGTGGTCTGATCGTCGGTCTCGGCGCTATCGGTGCATCGATCGGTATCGCCCTGATGGGTGGCAAGTTCCTGGAATCGTCGGCCCGTCAGCCCGAGCTGATGAACGACCTGCAGACCAAGATGTTCATCTTGGCCGGTCTGATCGACGCGGCCTTCCTGATCGGCGTGGCCATCGCCCTGCTGTTCGCGTTCGCCAACCCCTTCCTGTCCGCCCTGCCGAAGTAATCCGGTTTCAACGCCACTCTAGAAAGGTGTTGCCGTGAGTATCAACGCGACCCTGTTCGTTCAGGCCATCGTCTTCCTGTTGCTCGTGCTGTTCACGATGAGATTCGTGTGGCCGCCGATCGCGAAGGCTTTGGATGACCGGGCACAAAAGATCGCCGCGGGCCTGGCGGCCGCCGACAAGGCCAAGGCCGAACTGCAGTCCGCCAACCAGCGCGTCGAACAGGAACTGTCGGCGTCTCGCACCGAGACCGCCAGCCGTCTTGCCGACGCCGAGCGCCGCGCCCAGCAGATCATCGAAGAAGCCAAGGGCCGTGCGAACGAAGAGGCCAGCAAGATCGTCGCGGCTGCCCGCGACGAGGCCGAGCAGCAGACCGTGCGCGCCCGCGAAGCCCTGCGCGAGCAGGTCGCCGCGCTGGCCGTCAAGGGTGCCGAGCAGATCCTCCGCAAGGAAGTCGATGCCGGCGTCCATGCCGACCTGCTCCAGCGCCTGAAGACCGAGCTCTGAGGACGACATGGCCGAACTCGCGACCATTGCCCGTCCCTACGCTGAAGCGCTGTTCCAGGCCAGTGCCGGCAACCTCGACGCCACCGCCGGCTGGATCGACCAGCTGGCCGCCGTCGTCGGGAACCCGCAGCTGATGCAGTTCGCGGCCAATCCCAAGGTCGCGCCCGAGCAGGTCGTCGGCCTGGTCGCCGGCCTGTTGTCCCAGCCGCTGCCGGATCTCGGCACGAACTTCCTTCGCACCGTCCTCGACAACGGCCGCCTCGCGGCCGTTCCCGAGGTGGCGGTCCAGTTCCGTGCCCTCAAGAACGCCAGCAGCGGTTCGTCCGATGCGGTGATCTACAGCGCCTTCCCGATCGAAGGCGCCGCGCTGCAGGACATCGAGGCGGCGCTCGTGCGCCGCTTCGGTCGCAAGCTCAAGACGAGCGTCGCGATCGATCCCGAGCTGATCGGCGGCATCCGTGCCGTGGTCGGCGACGAGGTGCTCGACATGTCCGTCAAGGCCCGGCTCGAACAAATGAAAGCAGCGCTCACCGCCTGAGGCGGTCTGTCGCCGCGGTAAGCCCTATTTATTGAAAGAAGGAAAGAGTCATGCAACTCAATCCCGCAGAAATTTCCGAGCTGATCAAGAGCCGCATCGAAGGGCTTGGCGTCAGCGCAGACATCCGTAACCAGGGCACCGTGGTGTCGGTGACCGACGGCATCGTGCGCGTGCACGGCCTGTCGGACGCGATGCAGGGCGAAATGCTCGAGTTCCCGCCCACGGCCGACGGCGTCCCGTCGTACGGCCTGGCGCTGAACCTCGAGCGCGATTCCGTCGGCGCCGTGATTCTGGGCGAGTACGAGCACATCTCGGAAGGCGACACCGTCAAGTGCACGGGCCGCATCCTGGAAGTGCCGGTGGGCCCCGAGCTCATCGGCCGCGTGGTCAACGCGCTGGGCCAGCCGATCGACGGCAAGGGTCCGATCAACGCGAAGATGACCGACGTGATCGAGAAGGTCGCGCCGGGCGTGATCGCACGGAAGTCCGTCGACCAGCCGATGCAGACCGGCCTCAAGTCGATCGACTCGATGGTGCCCGTCGGCCGTGGCCAGCGCGAGCTGATCATCGGCGACCGCCAGACCGGCAAGACCGCCGTGGCGATCGACGCGATCATCAACCAGAAGGGTCAGAACATGACCTGCGTCTACGTCGCGATCGGCCAGAAGGCTTCGTCGATCAAGAATGTGGTGCGCGCTCTCGAACAAGCCGGCGCGATGGACTACACCATCGTGGTGGCCGCATCGGCGTCGGAATCGGCCGCCATGCAGTACGTGTCGGCCTACTCGGGCTGCACGATGGGCGAATACTTCCGCGACCGCGGCCAGGACGCCCTGATCGTCTATGACGACCTGTCGAAGCAGGCCGTGGCCTACCGCCAGGTGTCGCTGCTGCTGCGCCGCCCGCCGGGCCGCGAAGCCTACCCCGGCGACGTGTTCTATCTCCACAGCCGCCTGCTCGAGCGCGCGGCCCGCGTGAACGCCGACTACGTCGAAGCCTTCACCAAGGGCGAAGTCAAGGGCAAGACCGGTTCGCTGACCGCGCTGCCGATCATCGAAACGCAGGCCGGCGACGTGTCCGCCTTCGTTCCGACCAACGTGATCTCGATCACCGACGGCCAGATCTTCCTCGAGACCAACCTGTTCAACGCCGGTATCCGTCCCGCCATCAACGCCGGTATCTCGGTGTCGCGCGTGGGTTCGTCGGCACAGACCAAGGCGATCAAGGGCCTGTCGGGCGGTATCCGTACCGACCTCGCGCAGTACCGTGAACTGGCTGCGTTCGCGCAGTTCGCTTCCGACCTCGACGAAGCCACCCGCAAGCAGCTCGACCGCGGTGCCCGCGTGACCGAACTGCTGAAGCAGGCCCAGTACAGCCCGCTGTCCATCTCGCTGATGAGCGCGTCGCTGTTCGCGGTCAACAAGGGCTTCATGGACGATCTCGACGTCAAGAAGGTCCTGGCCTTCGAGCACGGCCTGCACCAGTTCCTCAAGACCAGCCACGCGGCCCTGCTCGACAAGGTCGAACAGGCCAAGGCGATCGACAAGGACTCGGAAGCCGAACTGCACGCGGCGATCACCTCGTTCAAGAAGTCGTTCGCCTGATCGACCCCCAAAGGAATCCTCATGGCAGCTGGTAAGGAAATCCGCGGCAAGATCAAATCGGTGGAGAACACCAAGAAGATCACCAAGGCCATGGAAATGGTGGCCGCGTCGAAGATGCGCAAGGCGCAGGAACGCATGCGCGCCGCCCGCCCCTACAGCGAGAAGATCCGCAACATCGCGGCCAACCTCGGCCAGGCGAATCCGGAGTACACGCACGCGTTCATGAAGGAGAACGAGGCCAAGGCCGCGGGCTTCATCGTCGTCACGACCGACAAGGGTCTGTGCGGCGGCATGAACACCAACGTGCTGCGCGCCGTCACCGCCAAGCTGCGCGAGCAGCAGTCGGCCGGCAACGCGGTCGAGGCGGTCGCCATCGGCAACAAGGGCCTGGGCTTCCTCAACCGGATCGGCGCACGCGTGGTGTCGCATGTCACCCAGCTGGGCGACACGCCGCACCTCGACAAGCTGATCGGCCCGGTCAAGGTGCTGCTCGACGCGTACGCCGAGGGCAAGCTGAGCGCCGTGTACCTGTGCTACACGAAGTTCATCAACACGATGCGCCAGGAATCGGTGGTCGAGCAGCTGCTGCCGCTCGCTTCCGAGACGCTGCAGGTCGAGAGCGGCCAGCACGCCTGGGACTACATCTACGAGCCCGATGCGCAGAGCGTCATCGACGAGCTGCTGGTGCGCTACGTGGAGTCGCTGGTCTACCAGGCCGTGGCCGAGAACATGGCGTCCGAGCAGTCGGCGCGCATGGTCGCGATGAAGGCCGCCACCGACAACGCGGGCAACGTGATCAGCGAGCTGAAGCTGGTCTACAACAAGACCCGCCAGGCCGGCATCACGAAGGAGCTTTCGGAAATCGTGTCGGGCGCGGCCGCGGCGGCGGGCGTCTGATCGAGGCAATGCACAGGGCCACATTGCCCACGGGTTCGCACGCGGACCGGTGACAACGGCCCAGCTCATAAGAAGGGGACCCGACTCAATGAAGAAACTTCTCGCCCTGGTAGCCGTGGCTGCCGCTCTGACCGCCTGTTCCAAGAAGGAAGAGGCACCGGCACCCGCGCCCGCTCCGGCGGCCGCACCGGCTCCGGCGCCTGCTCCCGCTGCATCGGCTCCCGCCGCGGCACCGGCAGCGCCCGCTTCGGCACCGGCCGCAGCAGCACCGACGGCTTCGGCCGCCGACCTGCCGCAAGAGTGCAACGACTACCTGACGAAGGTCAGCGCCTGCGTCGCCTCGCAAAGCGGTGCCGCCGCCGACGCGATGAAGGCCAGCCTCGACCAGACCAAGGCGACCTGGGCTTCGATGGGCGCCGACAAGGCCGCCCTGGGCCAGGCCTGCAAGGCTGCGTCGGACGCTTTCGCCGCGCAAGCCACGGCGATGAAGTGCTGAGCACGGCGAGCGCAGAGATCCGAACGCATCGTCATTGACCTCGAGGATGCCGGCCCGGCCGGCATTCTTGCAAAAGCGGCCCGCATTGGCACCAGGACGCTTCTGCAAGAACCTGTCGCAAATTTATTGAGAATCCATCCAGAAGGAAACGCCATGGCTGAAGGAAAAATTGTCCAATGTATCGGCGCCGTGGTCGACGTGGAGTTCCCGCGTGACCAGATGCCCAAGGTGTACGACGCCTTGAAGTTCGAAGGCAGCGCGCTGACCCTCGAAGTGCAACAACAGCTCGGTGATGGCGTGGTGCGCACGATTGCGCTGGGCTCGTCGGACGGCCTGCGCCGCGGCCTCGTCGTGACCAACACCGGCGCACCCATCACGGTGCCGGTCGGCAAGGCCACCCTCGGCCGCATCATGGACGTGCTGGGCGCGCCCATCGACGAGCGCGGTCCCGTCAGCCAGGAGCTGACCGCCCCCATCCACCGCAAGGCCCCCGCGTACGACGAACTGTCGCCCTCGCAGGACCTGCTGGAAACCGGCATCAAGGTGATCGACCTGGTGTGCCCGTTCGCCAAGGGCGGCAAGGTGGGCCTGTTCGGCGGCGCCGGCGTGGGCAAGACCGTGAACATGATGGAACTCATCAACAACATCGCGAAGGCCCACTCGGGTCTGTCGGTGTTCGCCGGCGTGGGTGAACGTACCCGCGAAGGCAACGACTTCTATCACGAAATGTCGGACGCCAAGGTGGTGGACCTCGACGACCTGCCGAACTCGAAGGTGTCGATGGTCTATGGCCAGATGAACGAACCCCCGGGCAACCGTCTGCGCGTGGCGCTGACCGGCCTGACCATCGCCGAGTCGTTCCGCGACGAAGGCCGTGACGTTCTGTTCTTCGTCGACAACATCTACCGCTACACGCTGGCCGGTACCGAAGTGTCGGCACTGCTGGGCCGCATGCCTTCCGCCGTGGGCTACCAGCCGACGCTGGCCGAGGAAATGGGCCGCCTGCAGGAACGCATCACCTCGACCAAGGTCGGCTCGATCACCTCGATCCAGGCCGTGTACGTTCCCGCCGACGACTTGACCGACCCGTCGCCCGCCACCACCTTCGCCCACCTGGACTCGACCGTGGTGCTGTCGCGCGACATCGCTTCGCTCGGTATCTACCCCGCCGTGGACCCGCTGGACTCGACCTCGCGCCAGCTCGACCCGAACGTGGTCGGCGAAGAGCACTACAACGTGGCCCGCGCCGTGCAAGGCACGCTGCAGCGCTACAAGGAACTGCGCGACATCATCGCCATTCTGGGCATGGACGAACTGGCGCCCGACGACAAGCTCGCCGTGGCCCGTGCCCGCAAGATCCAGCGTTTCCTGTCGCAGCCCTTCCACGTGGCCGAAGTGTTCACGGGCTCGCCCGGCAAGTACGTGCCGCTGTCGGAAACCATCCGCGGCTTCAAGATGATCGTGAACGGCGAAGCCGACCACCTGCCGGAACAGGCGTTCTACATGGTGGGCAGCATCGACGAAGCGTTCGAGAAGGCCAAGAAGGTCGCTTAAGAAGGAATCACCATGGCAGGCACCATTCATGTGGACGTGGTCAGCGCGGAAGAGTCGATCTTCTCGGGCGAAGCCAGGTTCGTCGCGCTGCCCGGTGAAGCCGGTGAGCTCGGCATCTATCCGCGCCACACCCCGCTGATCACGCGCATCCGCCCCGGCGCCGTGCGCATCGAAACGGCCGACGGCAACGAGGAGTTCGTCTTCGTCGCCGGCGGCATCCTCGAAGTGCAGCCGAACGCCGTGACCGTGCTGTCGGATACCGCGATCCGCGGCAAGGACCTCGACGACGAGAAGGCCAACCAGGCCAAGGCCGCCGCCGAGGAAGCGCTGAAGAACGCCAAGAGCGACATCGACATCGCGATGGCGCAATCGGAACTGGCCGTGATGGCCGCGCAGATCGCAGCGCTGCGCAAGTACCGCCAGAAGAAGTAAGCCCGCGCGCTTGCTCATCGCAAAAGCCGCCCCTCGAGGCGGCTTTTTTTCGTCCCGGCCCGGGGCGGAGCGGGTCCGTCAAGATCGAATCGAGCCATCTTCGATCCGAATATGGTCGAAGTTCAGCCTTGCCCGGCTGAAGCCGGCCTCCTAGTATTCGCCTTCGCCCGCCGGCCTCGATGCCGCCGGGTCCCGACAAAGAACCGGAGACAAGCGCGCGTGGCACCCTGGAGCGGCATCACTGCGGACGAAATGCGTTTGCTGGAGACCACCTTCTGGTCGGCCGGCGGTTCGCGCCATGCCATGGCCGAGGAGCTCGGCTTCTCCAAGAGCAAGGCCAATGCGCTCATCGCCGGGCTGCTCGAACAGGGCCTGCTGGCCGAAGCCGGCCTGCAGCGCTCATCGGGCGGGCGCCGCCCCGAAAACCTCCAGCTCCATGCCGACCTCGGCGTGCTCGTGGGCGTCGACATCGGCGCCACCAGCCTCGGCGTCGCCGTGCTGCAGCCCGACCTCACGGTGCTCGCGCAGCACGAGGAAGCGGCCGACGTGCGCGACGGCCCCGCGGTCGTGCTGGCGCGCGTGCGTGCGCTGATGCGCGAACTGCTGGGCCGCTGCGGCCGCACGGCGCGCGACGTGTTCGGCATCGGCATCGGCGTGCCCGGACCGGTCAACTTCGAGATCGGCCAGCTCGTCAATCCGCCGCTGATGCCGGCCTGGGACAGCTTCTCGATCCGCGACTACCTGCGCGAGGACTATGCCGCGCCGGTGTTCGTCGACAACGACGTCAACCTGATGGCGCTCGGCGAGCTCTGGCGCCTCAAGCGCTCGCTCTCGAACTTCCTCGTCATCAAGATCGGTACCGGCGTCGGCTGCGGCATCGTCTGCCACGGCGAGGTCTATCGCGGCGCCGCCGGTTCGGCCGGCGACGTGGGCCACATCTGCGTCGACCAGGAAGGGCCGCGCTGCCATTGCGGCAACCTGGGCTGCGTCGAGGCGATGGCGGCCGGTCCCGCGATCACGCGCATGGCGGTGCAGGCGGCCGAGGCCGGCGAGAGCGCCGTGCTGGCCGAGGTGCTGCGCAGCCAGGGCCGCATCGAGGCCCTCGACGTGGGCCAGGCCAGCCGCGCCGGCGATCCCGCGGCCAACGCTATCGTGCAGCGCGCGGGCAACCTCATCGGCCAGATGCTGGCTTCGGTCGTCAACTTCTTCAATCCGTCGCATGTGTTCATCGGCGGCGGCATCACGCGCATCGGCCCGCTGTTCCTCGCGGCGGTGCGGCAAAGCGTCTACCAGCGCTCGCTCGCGCTGTCGACGCGCCACCTCGAGATCCAGTACACGCCGCTGGCCGCGCAGGGCGGCCTGATCGGCGCCGGCGTGCTCGCGATGCAGCAGAGCCTCAAGGCGAGGGGGATCGCGCCATGAGCGAAACGCAGAGCAAGACCAGCGTGGCCGTCGAATTCGACGACGTGCGGAAATCCTTCGGCCCGGTGCAGGTGCTGCACGGCGTGAGCTTCGCGCTCGCGCCCGGCAAGGTCTACGGCCTGCTCGGCGAGAACGGCGCGGGCAAGTCCACGCTGATGAAGATCCTCTCGGGCTACGAGGGCCTCACGGGCGGCACGCTGCGCATCAACGGCCAGCCGCAGCAGTTCGCCGGCTCGCGCGATGCCGAGGCGCTGGGCATCGTGCTGATCCACCAGGAGTTCAACCTCGCCGAGGACCTGAGCATCGCGCAGAACATCTTCCTCGGCCACGAGAAGAAGAAGGGCCTGTTCCTCGACGATGCCGCGATGGAGCGCGAGTCGGCCGCCGCGCTGGCCGCAGTGGGCCTGCAGGCCGACCCGCGCACCAAAGTGCGCCGGCTCATCGTGGCCGAGAAGCAGCTGGTGGAGATCGCCAAGGCCATCGCGCGCCGCGCGCGCCTCCTGGTGATGGACGAGCCCACCGCCACGCTCACGCCCGGCGAGACCGAGCGCCTGTTCAAGCTGATCGCGCAGCTGCGCGCCGACGGCGTGACCATCGTCTACATCTCGCACAAGCTCGACGAGGTCGAGCGCGTGACCGACGAGGTGATCGTGATGCGCGACGGGCGCTTCGTCGCGCGCTCGCCCACGGCCGAGGTCACGCGCCAGCAGATGGCCAACCTGATGGTGGGCCGCGAGCTGGCCGACCTCTATCCGCCGCGCGACCCGGTGTCGGCCGCGCAGGCGCCCGCGATGCGCGTGCAGGGCTTCAGCGTGCCCGGCTGGGCACGGGACGCGAGCTTCGAGGTGCGCCCCGGCGAGATCCTCGGCTTCGCGGGCCTGGTCGGCGCCGGCCGCACCGAGCTGTTCGAAGGCCTGCTGGGCCTGCGGCCCGCCGCCGGCAGCGTCGAGATGCTCGGGCGCGCGGTGCCCCACGGCAAGGGCTGGCGCAGCCCGCGCGATGCCGCGAAGCACGGCCTCACCTACCTGAGCGAGGACCGCAAGGGCAAGGGCCTGCACGTGCACTTCGGCCTGCGCCAGAACCTCACGCTGATGGCGCTCGAGCGCTACGCCACGCCCTGGCTCAAGCCCGAGGCCGAGCGCGGCGCGCTGGCCGAAGCGGTCAAGGACTACGGCATCCGCGCCGGCTCGCTCGAGGTCAGGGCCTCGTCGCTGTCGGGCGGCAACCAGCAGAAGCTCGCGCTCGCCAAGGTGCTGCAGCCGCGCCCGCGCGTGGTGGTGCTCGACGAGCCCACGCGCGGCGTCGACGTGGGCGCCAAGCGCGACATCTACTTCCTGGTCCAGCGCCTGGCGCGCGAGGGCCTGGCCGTGATCGTCATCTCGTCCGAGCTCATGGAGCTGATCGGCCTGTGCCACCGCGTCGCGGTGATGCGCGCGGGCCGGCTGGTCGCCACGCTCGACGCCGACCACCTGAGCGAAGAAGCGCTCATCGCCCACGCCACCGGCGCGCACTGAGCCACGACCCACACCCGGCCCCCATGAACAACAGCCCCGAACCCACCGCCGACACCCACCGCGCCCAGCCCAAGGCGCGCTGGACCGAGCACCTGCACGGCCTCGGCCCCGTCATCGGCCTGGTGCTGCTGTGCATCGCCGGCACCCTGCTCAACGGCGACTTCGCCACCGTCGACAACGCGATGAACGTGCTCACGCGCACCGCCTTCATCGGCATCATCGCGGTCGGCATGTGCTTCGTGATCATCTCGGGCGGCATCGACCTGTCGGTGGGCTCGATGGCCGCGCTGATCGCGGGCAGCGTGATCATGTTCATCAACTGGGCCGGCCCGGCCACCGGCTCGCCGCTGATGGCGGTGATGCTCGGCGCCGTGCTCGCGGTGGTGCTGGGCGCGCTGTTCGGCCTCGCGCACGGCCTGCTGATCACCAAGGGCCGCATCGAGCCCTTCATCGTCACGCTGGGCACGCTCGGCATCTTCCGCGCCTACCTCACCTACTTCGCCGACGGCGGCGCGCTCACGCTCGACAACGAGCTGTCGGACCTCTACGCGCCGGTCTACTACGCGAGCCTCGCGGGCATCCCGGTGCCGGTGTGGGTGTTCGTCATCGTCGCCATCGTCGGCGGCGTGATCCTCAACCGCACCGCCTACGGCCGCTACGTGCAGGCCATCGGCTCCAACGAGCAGGTGGCGCGCTACGCCGCGGTCGACGTCGATCGCGTGAAGATCCTGACCTACGTGCTGCTCGGCGTGTGCGTGGGCATCGCCACGCTGCTGTACGTGCCGCGCCTGGGCTCGGCCTCGCCGACCACGGGCCTCTTGTGGGAGCTCGAGGCGATCGCCGCGGTGATCGTCGGCGGCACCGCGCTCAAGGGCGGCGCGGGCAGCATCACCGGCACCGTGGTGGGCGCGATCCTGCTCTCGGTCATCAGCAACATCCTGAACCTCACCAGCATCATCAGCGTGTACCTGAATGCCGCGGTGCAGGGCTTCGTGATCATCATCGTGGCCTTCCTCCAGCGAGGAAAGCGATGACGCCGTTGGGCGTGGCCACACCTGGTTCCTTCCCGTTCCGTTCCATCCACCAAGAGGAGACATCAGCATGACCCGTTTCACCCGACGCATCGCGCTCACGGCCGTGGCCGCCGCGGCATTCGCCAGCCTGCCCGCGCTCGCCGCGGACAAGGTCAACCTCGGCGTTTCGATCCCCGCCGCCACCCACAGCTTCATGGGCGGCATCAACTACTGGGCCAACCAGGCGAAGAAGGATCTCGAGAAGGAACACAAGGACCTGAAGATCACGATCAAGACCGCCGCCAACGCGCCCGAGCAGGCCAACCAGCTGCAGGACCTGTCGACGGTCACCAAGATCAACGCACTGGTCGTGTTCCCGTTCGAATCGGCCGCGCTGACCAAGCCGGTCGCGCAGGTCAAGGCCAAGGGTGCCTACGTCACCGTGGTCGACCGCGGCCTGACCGACACCAGCGCGCAGGACGCCTACGTGGCCGGCGACAACACCGCCTTCGGCCGCATCCCGGCCGAGTACATCGTCAAGCAGCTCGGCGGCAAGGGCAACGTGGTGGCATTGCGCGGCATCGCGACCACGCTCGACAACGAGCGCATGGACGCCTTCAACGCGGTGCTCAAGAACAGCCCCGACGTGAAGCTGCTCGACGCCAAGTACGCCAACTGGAACCGCGACGACGCCTTCAAGGTCACGCAGGACTACCTCACGCGCTTCAAGCAGATCGACGCCATCTGGGCCGCCGACGACGACATGGCCGTGGGCGTGCTCAAGGCGATCGAGCAGGCCAAGCGCGACGACATCAGAATCGTGTTCGGCGGCGCCGGCGCCAAGGGCATGGTCAAGACCATCATGGACGGCAAGGACAAGCGCATCACGGCCGACGTGAGCTACTCGCCCAAGTTCATCTACGACGCCATCAAGCTCACGGCCGAGGCGCGCCTGAAGGGCGAGAAGCTGCCCGCGACCACGATCATCCCGTCGGTGCTGATCACCAAGGACAACGCCAAGGACTTCTACCACCCGAACTCGCCGTTCTGAACGGGATCGGCCGGCCGGCCGATCGCTTCGCTCCCTCTCCCCGCGAGGAGGGGGAACCCCGTCTCTGGAACCTCAAGGAGTTGGATGACCGACACCCCCCATCGCAAGCTGCGCTACGCCATGGTCGGCGGCGGCCGCGATGCCTTCATCGGCGGCGTGCACCGCAAGGCGATCGCGCTCGACGGCCAGATCGAACTCGTGGCCGGCGCGCTGTCCTCCGATCCCGCCAAGGCGCGCGCCTCGGGCGCCGACCTCGGCCTGGCCGACGCGCGCAACCATGGCGACTGGCAGGCCCTGCTGGCCGATGAACTGAAGCGGCCCGCCGGCGAGCGCATCGACTTCGTCTCGATCGTCACGCCCAACCACGTGCACTACCCGGTGGCGCGGGCCTTCGTCGAGGCCGGCTTCCACGTGGTGTGCGACAAGCCGCTGGTCCACACGCGCGAGCAGGCCGATGCACTGGTCGCCAGCGTGGCGGCACAGGGCACGGTCTTCGGCGTCACCTACAACTACACCGGCTACCCCATGGTGCGGCAGGCGCGCGCGATGATCCGCGCGGGCGAGCTCGGCACGCTGCGCAAGGTGGTCGTGGAATACAACCAGGGCTGGCTCGCGAGCCAGCTCGAGGGCACCGGCAACAAGCAGGCCGACTGGCGCACCGACCCCGCGCGCAGCGGCGCGGCCGGCGCCATCGGCGACATCGGCTCGCATGCGGAGAACCTCGTCGCCACGCTGACCGGCCTCGAGATCGAGAGCCTGTGCGCCGACCTCACGGCGCACGTGGCCGGCCGCCAGCTCGACGACGACGGCAGCCTGTTGCTGCGCTACCAGGGCGGCGCGCGCGGCGTGCTCATCGCCTCGCAGATCAGCACCGGCCTCGAGAACGACCTGCGCGTGCGCATCGCGGGCACCCTGGGCACGCTCGAGTGGCACCAGGAACAGCCGAGCCGGCTGCTGCACCTGCCGCACGACGGGCCGCTGCGCGTGCTCACGCGCGGCGCCCCCTGGCTGCACGAATCGGCGCGCCGCGCGAGCCGCCTGCCCGCGGGCCATCCCGAGGGCTTCATCGAGGCCTTCGCCAACGTCTACGCGGGCGTCGCCGCCGACATCCGCGCGCGCCTCGAAGGCCGGCGCGCCGATCCGCTGGACGCCGACTATCCGCGCGTGGAGGATGGGGCGCGCGGCGTGCGCTTCATCGAACGCACGGTGGCCTCGGCGCGAAGCGATTTAAAGTGGACGCCCTGGTGATGCCGCGGCCCCGCACCCGCGGGGCCCGCGCGCATCGCCTCCGGCGCCCATGACCTCCTTTCCCGACTCCAAGCCCGTCGCCACGCCGACCTCCTGGGCACGCGCCCTGGGCCGCCGCGCGCTCGCGCTGTGGCCGCTCAAGCTGATCGGCAACACCCTCGCCACCATCGGCTTCTTCCCGCTGTACTTCTGGGTCATGCGGCATTCGGGCGAGGCCTGGGTGCTGCCGCTCACGCCGATCGACCGGCTCGTCGCCTTCTGGCCCGCGCTGCTGCCGGTGTACCTGTCGCTATGGCTCTACATCGCGCTGCCGGTGCTGTTCTCGCGCGACCGGCGCGAGCTCACGGCGTTCTCGCTGGCCTGCGCGCTGATGACGACCATCGCGCTCGTCGTGTTCTGGTGCCTGCCGACGGCGATTCCCAACTTCACGATCGACACCAGTCCCGGCACCACGCTGCACTTCCTCAAGACCAAGGACTCGGCGGGCAATGCCTTTCCCTCGCTGCATGTCTCGTTCTCGGTGTTCGCCTGCGTGGTGCTCGCGCGCCAGCTGCGCAGCGTGGGCGCGCCCGCCTGGCTGCGCGGCCTCAACCTCGCGTGGGCCGCGGGCATCGTCTACTCGACCATGGCGGTGCGCCAGCACGTGCTGATCGACGTGGGCGGCGGCTTCGTGCTGGGCGTGGTGTTCGGGCTGGCCACGCGCGTGCGCGCGGCGGCGAGCGGCACGAGCGGCATCGCCGGGGCCGGCCGCGCGGCGTAGACCGATCGCGGTATTCCGCGCCGCGGGGGCGCCCTGTACAAACCGGGGCATCGTCGAGCCTTCGACACGCCGCGCCCGGAGCCGCCCCATGAAGACCCTTCCCCTCGTCCTGGCCTTCCTCGCCGCCTGCGCCGCGGTGCTGCCCTGCACCGTGCTCGCCGGGCCCGCGGTGGCGATCGACTATCCGGCGCGCAAGCCCGGCCTGTGGGAGATGCGCAGCGACGACGGCAGCGGCGCGAAGGAGGGCAGCCACACCATGCAGCAGTGCATCGACGCGGCCACCGACAAGGCCCTGCGCGAGATGGGCCAGGGCATGGGCCGCAGCCTGTGCTCGAAGCAGGACCTGCGCGCCGAGGGCGGCAAGCTGGTGATCGACTCGGTCTGCAAGATCGGCAGCACCACCGCCACCTCGCGCGCCGTGATGAGCGGCGACTTCGGCTCCGCCTACCGCGTGGAGAGCAAGTCGAGCTACAGCCCGCCGCTGATGGGCCGCAGCGAAGGCATGGCCGTCGTCGAGGCGAAGTGGGTCGGCCCCTGCAAGGCCGGCCAGAAGCCCGGCGACATGGTGATGGCCAACGGCATGAAGATGAACGTGCTCGAGATGACGGCCGCGCGCCGCGGCAAGCAACCCTGAGCACCCGGGACAGGCGCGCCGGGTAGGCGCCGGCCCACGGCGCCTCGCGGCATCCGGGCCGAGGCGTCGCGGGCCGCGAGCGCCTACGATGGCATGCCATGCCCGCGCAGGAAGAAGATCTCGTCGTCGCGCGCCCCGAGGGCCTGTACTGCCCGCCGGGCGATTTCTACATCGACCCCTGGCGGCCGGTCGCGCGCGCCGTCATCACGCACGCGCACTCCGACCATGCGCGCACCGGCCACGGCCACTACCTCGCCCACACCGACAGCGCCGGCACCTTGCGCGCGCGCCTGGGCGCCGACATCCCGCTGCAGACGCTGCCCTACGGCGCGGCGATCGAGCACCGCGGCGTGCGCGTGTCGCTGCATCCGGCCGGCCATGTGCTGGGCTCGGCGCAGGTGCGGCTCGAACACGGCGGCCGCGTCTGGGTGGCCTCGGGCGACTACAAGACCGAACCCGACGGCACCTGCGCGCCCTTCGAGCCGGTGCCCTGCGACACCTTCATCACCGAGTCCACCTTCGGCCTGCCGATCTATCGCTGGCCCTCGCAGGCGCAGCTCATCGCGGAGATCGACGCCTGGTGGCGCGCCAATGCCGAGGCCGGCCGCGCCTCGGTGCTGTTCTGCTATGCCTTCGGCAAGGCGCAGCGCATCCTGCACGGCGTCGACGCCTCGATCGGTCCGATCGTCGTGCACGGCGCGGTCGAGCCGCTCAATGCCGTCTACCGCGCCGCCGGCGTGGCGCTGCCGGCCACCTTGCGCGTCACCGATCCCGGCGTCGACGCGGCGCTGCTGAAGCGCGCGCTGGTGCTGGCGCCGCCCTCGGCGCAGGGCACGCCGTGGATGAAACGCTTCGGCACCTATGCCGATGCCTTCGCGAGTGGCTGGATGCAGTTGCGCGGCACGCGGCGCCGGCGCGGCGTCGATCGCGGCTTCGTGATGTCGGACCATGCGGACTGGCCCGGGCTGCAGCAGGCGATCGCGGGCACGGGCGCCGAGCGCGTGTTCGTCACCCATGGCAGCGTGCAGGTGATGGTGCGCTGGCTGTCGGAGAACGGGCTCGACGCGCAGGGCTTCAAGACCGAGTACGGCGACGAGGACGACCAGGAAGCGCCGCCGCCCGCCGGGGAGGCGGCGCCGGCATGAAGGACTTCGCCGCGCTCTACCGCGAGCTCGATGCCAGCACCTCGAGCCTCGCCAAGCAGGCCGCGCTGCAGCGCTATCTGCGCGCGGCCGACCCGGCCGATGCCGCCTGGGCCGTCTACTTCCTCGCGGGCGGCAAGCCGCGCCAGCTGGTCCCGACCAAGCTGCTGCGCCTGCTCGCGCAGGAGGCCGCGGGCCTGCCCGAGTGGCTGTTCGACGAGAGCTACGAGGCCGTCGGCGACCTCGCGGAGACCATCGCGCTGCTGCTGCCGCCGCCGAGCGAAACGCACGAGCTCGGGCTCGCGGCCTGGGTCGAGCAGCACCTGCTGCCGCTGCGCGAGGCCGCGAAGGCGGCGCCCGAGGAACTGGCCGACAGGCTGCGCGCGCAATGGCGCCGGCTCGCGGCCGAGGAGCGGCTGGTCTACTTCAAGCTCATCACCGGCGCCTTCCGCGTCGGCGTGTCGAAGCTGCAGGTCACGCAGGCGCTCGCGGCCGTGGGCGGCATCGATGCCAAGCGCGTCGCGCAGCGGCTCATGGGCTACACCCACATCGGCGCGCGGCCGCGGGCCGGCGACTACGGCACGCTGATCGCGCCCGAATCGGACGCCGAGCAGGTCCAGAAGACCAGCGGGCAGCCCTATCCCTTCTTCCTCGCGCATCCGTTCAACCTGCCGCTCGAGCAGTTCGATGCGGCGCTGGGGCCGCCTTCGGACTGGATCGTCGAGTGGAAGTGGGACGGCATCCGCGCGCAGCTCGTGAAGCGCGCGGGCGTGGCGTGGCTGTGGTCGCGCGGCGAGGAATTGGTGACCGAGCGCTTCCCCGAGCTCGCGGCGCTCGGCGAGGCGCTGCCCGACGGCACGGTGGTCGACGGCGAGATCGCCGTGTGGCGCGACGGCCGGGTGCAGCCTTTCGCCGAGCTGCAGAAGCGCATCGGCCGCAAGACGCTGGGCGCGAAGCTGCTGCGCGAGATCCCGGTGGTGCTGCTGGCCTACGACCTGCTCGAGTGGGAGGGCCGCGACCTGCGCGCGCTGCCGCAGGCCGAGCGCCGCGTGCTGCTCGACGAGCTGGTCGCGGGCCTCGCGCATCCGCTGCTGCTGCCGAGCCCGATGCTCGAGGGCGCCGACTGGGCCGATCTCGCGCGCCAGCGCGAGGCGGCGCGCAGCATGGGCGTCGAAGGGATGATGCTCAAGCGCCGCAGCGCGCAGTACGGCGTGGGCCGCACCAAGGACGTGGGCGTGTGGTGGAAGTGGAAGATCGATCCGCTGAGCATCGACGCGGTGCTGGTCTATGCGCAACGCGGCCATGGCCGCCGCGCCAGCCTCTACAGCGACTACACCTTCGCCGTGTGGGACGGTCCGCCCGAACAGGCCGAGCGCAAGCTCGTGCCCTTCGCCAAGGCCTACTCGGGCCTCACCGATGCCGAGATGGCGCGCGTCGACGCGGTCATCCGCAAGACCACCATCGAGAGCTTCGGGCCGGTGAAGAGCGTCAAGCCCACGCTGGTGTTCGAACTCGGCTTCGAGGGCATCGCGCGCAGCGCGCGCCACAAGAGCGGCATCGCGGTGCGCTTTCCGCGCATGCTGCGCTGGCGCGAGGACAAGCCGGTCCAAGAGGCCGACACCCTGCAGACGCTGGCCGCGCTGCTGCCGTCATGAACCAGGCGGTCAAGGCGGCGCTCGACGCCTGGTTCGCCGCGCGCGGCTGGAAGCCCTTCAAGTTCCAGCGCGAGGTCTGGAAGGCCGTGGCGCAGGGCCGCTCGGGCCTGCTGCATGCGACCACCGGCGCGGGCAAGACCTATGCCGTGTGGCTCGGCGCGCTGCTGGCCCATGCGCAGGCCGCGCGGCCGCGCAAGGAAGGCGCGCGGCCGGCACCGGCGCCGCCGCTCACCGTGCTGTGGCTCACGCCGATGCGCGCGCTCGCGGCCGACACCCTGCGCGCGCTCCAGCAGCCGCTGGAGGCGCTCGGTGCCGGCGTGCAGCCCTGGAGCGCGGGCGCGCGCAGCGGCGACACCTCCTCGGCCGAGCGCAGCGCGCAGAACACGCGCCTGCCCACGGTGCTGGTCACCACGCCCGAGAGCCTGTCGCTGCTGCTCGCGCGCGCCGATGCCGGCGAGGTGCTGGGCACCGTGAAGATGGTGGTGGTCGACGAGTGGCACGAGCTGCTCGGCAACAAGCGCGGCGTGCAGGTGCAGCTCGCGCTCGCGCGGCTTCGTCGCTGGAACGCGGGGCTCGCGGTCTGGGGCATGTCGGCCACGCTCGGCAACCTGCACGAGGCGATGCATGCGCTGCTGGGCCACGGCGACGGCGTGCTGGTGCAGGGCCAGGTGCCGAAGAAGCTGGTCATTGATTCGCTGCTGCCGGGCCGCGCCGAGCGCTTTCCCTGGGGCGGCCACCTGGGCCTCACGATGCTGCCGCAGGTGCTCGAGGAGATCGCGGCCAGCAGCACCACGCTGGTCTTCACCAACACGCGCTCGCAGTCGGAGATCTGGTACCAGGCGATGCTCGAGGCGCGGCCCGAATGGGCCGGCACCATCGCGCTGCACCACGGCTCGCTCGACCGCGAGGTGCGCGAGTGGGTCGAGCTGGGCCTCAAGAGCGGCGAGCTCAAGGCCGTGGTCTGCACCTCGAGCCTGGACCTCGGCGTCGACTTCCTGCCGGTGGAGCGCGTGTTGCAGATCGGCTCGCCCAAGGGCGTGGCGCGGCTGCTGCAGCGCGCGGGCCGCTCGGGCCATGCGCCGGGCCGGCCCTCGCGCATCACGCTGGTGCCCACGCACAGCATCGAGATGGTCGAGGGCGCGGCGGCGCGCGCCGCGATCGCCGAGGGCCACATCGAGGCGCGCCATTCGCCCGACCAGCCGCTCGACGTGCTGGTGCAGCACCTCGTGACCGTGGCGCTCGGCGGCGGCTTCGTGCCCGACGATCTCTACGAGGAGGTGCGCGGCACGGCCGCCTATGCCGGCCTCACGCGCGCGCACTGGGCCTGGTGCCTGGACTTCGTCGCGCAAGGCGGCGCCTCGCTCGCGGCCTATCCCGACTACAGGCGCGTGGTGCCCGATGCGCAAGGCGTGTGGCGCGTGCCCGATGCGCGGCTCGCGCGGCGCCACCGCATGAACATCGGCACCATCGTGAGCGACGCGAGCATGGCGGTGCAGTACCTCGGCGGCGCGAAGATCGGCAGCGTGGAGGAGGGCTTCGTCGCGCGCATGAAGCCCGGCGACTGCTTCCTGTTCGGCGGCCGGTTGCTCGAGCTGGTGCGCATCCACGACATGACGGCCTGGGTGCGGCGCGCCAGCGGCCAGCGGCCCGCGGTGCCGCGCTGGAATGGCGGGCGCATGCCGCTGTCGAACACGCTGGCCGACGCGGTGGTGCAGCAGCTCGCGCTGGCCGACCAGGGCCGGTGGGAGTCGCCCGAGCTGCGCTGCGTGCGGCCGCTGCTCGAGCTGCAGCAGCAGTGGTCGGCATTGCCCACGCCGCGAACGCTGCTGGCCGAGACGCTGAAGACGCGCGAGGGCTGGCACCTGTTCCTCTATCCCTTCGCGGGCCGCCATGTGCACCTGGGGCTCGCGAGCCTGCTGGCCTGGCGCGTGGCGCAGCACGAGGCGCGCACCTTCTCGATCGCGGTCAACGACTACGGCTTCGAGCTGCTGAGCGCGAGCGAGGTCGACTGGCCCGCGCGGCTGCCCGAGGTGCTCGGCATGCCGGCGGGCGACGCGGCACAGGCGCACGAGGCGCTGCTGCACGAGGTGCTGGCCTCGCTCAACGCGGGAGAGCTCGCGCAGCGGCGCTTTCGCGAGATCGCGCGCGTGTCGGGGCTGATCTTCCAGGGCTATCCGGGCGAGAAGCGCAGCAGCCGGCAACTGCAGGCCTCGTCCTCGCTGTTCTGGGAGGTGTTCCGCAAGTACGACCCCGACAACGCGCTGCTCGCGCAGGCCGAGCGCGAGCTGCTGTCGCAGGAGCTCGAGATCGGCCGCCTCGCCGCCAGCCTCGCGCGCATGGGAACGCAGCAGCTGGTGCTGCGCGCGCTCGAGCGGCCGACGCCGTTCTCGTTTCCGCTGATGGTCGAGCTGTTCCGCGAGAAGCTGTCGAACGAGAACGTGGCCGACCGCATCGCGCGCATGGTCGAGCAGCTCGAGAAGGCGGCCGGCGGTGTCGTGACCGCGGGCGGCGCGGAGCGGGTGCGCGGCTCGCTGGCCTTCGGGCAGGAGGGCGCCGCCCGACCGCCGGCGCCGCGGCGCGAACGCCGGCGGCGGCCTTGACGCTTCAGCCGGCGCCGTGGGCCCTGGCCCAGCGCACGATGTCGGCCGCGCCCATCGCGCCGGCCTGCCGCGCGACCTCGCGGCCGCCCTTGAACAGCGCCAGGGTCGGAATGCTGCGGATGTTGAAGCGCGCGGCCAGCGCGGGCACGGCCTCGGTGTCGACCTTGGCGACGCGCACGCGCGGCTCGAGCTGCGCCGCGGCCTGCTCGTAGGCCGGTGCCATCTGGCGGCACGGGCCGCACCACGGGGCCCAGAAGTCGACCAGCACCGGGATCTCGTTGCGCGCGATGTGGCGGTCGAAGCTCGCCACGTCGGGCAGCGCGGCCGAGTGGGCGCCGAACAGCGGCTTGTGGCAGTTGCCGCAGTCGGGCGCGCTGGCCAGTTGGGCCTCGCGCACCCGGTTGGTGGTGTGGCAGTGCGGGCAGACGATGTGCAGCGTGGGCGATTCGGTCATCCGGCAAAGCTAGGGGCGGGGCGAGCGAATTGCAAGTCGGACGCGGCCGCACGGTGCTTTTGCGACACTGGCCGGCGATGCGTTCCCTTCCGTCTTCTTCCACCTCCATGCCGCTGTCGCTCCAATGGGCGGGCGAAATGGTGCAGCTGCTGCCCGAGCGCGCGCTCTGGTGGCCGGCCGGGCGGGCGCTGTTCGTCGCCGACCTGCACCTGGGCAAGGCCGCCACCTTCCGCGCGCTGGGCCTGCCGGTGCCGGGCGGCACCACGCTCGAGAACCTCGCGCGGCTCGATGTGCTGATCGCGCGCCATGCGCCCGAGCGCCTGGTGTTCCTCGGCGACTTCCTGCATGCGGCGCCCGCGCGCACGGTGCTGCCCGTGGTGCGGGAATGGCGCGAGCAGCATGCGGCGCTCGCGATGACGCTGGTGCGCGGCAACCACGACAGCCGCGCGGGCGATCCGCCGCCCGCGCTTCGCATCGAGGTGGTCGACGAGCCCTGGCTGCTCGGCCCCTTCGCCTGCTGCCACCATCCGCAGGCGCATCCCACGCACTTCGCGCTCGCGGGCCATCTGCATCCGGCGCGCCGGCTGCATGGGCCGGGGCGCGACAGCGTGCGGCTGCCGTGCTTCGTGCACGAGGAAGGACAAGGACAAGGTCAGGCCGTGCTGCCCGCCTTCGGCGAGTTCACGGGTGGCTGGACCATGGAGTCGGCGCCGGGTCGGCGCTTCTATGCGGTGGGTGGATCGACCGTGTGGGCGTTGCCCGCGGTCGATTGACGAACCGGTTCAGAGCACAACGGGTTCGTCGGGCAGCTCGTTGCGGTCGGGTTCGTCGTCGCGCAGCGGGAAGTGCTCGACCAGCAGCGCCGACATCTCCTCGAGCGCCTGCGTGAGCCCGTCCTCGAAGCGGCCTTCGCGAAAGGCCGCGCCCATGCGCAGCGCCATCGCGCGCCAGTCGTCGTCGCTCACCCGTGCATCGATGCCGCGGTCGGCCACGATCTCGATCGCGTGCTCGGCCAAGAGCAGGTAGATCAGCACGCCGTTGTTGTGCTCGGTGTCCCACACGCGCAGCTTGCCGAACAGCGTGACCGCGCGCTGCCGTGCAGGCGCCTCGCGGCGCAGGTAGGACATCGGCAGGCCGGCCTCGATGCAGATGCGGATCTCGCCGCTGTGGCGCCGCTCGCTCGCGCCCACGCGCGCGGCCAGCCGCGCGAGCGCGTCGGCCGGCAGCACGCGGCGCACCGCGGCCTCGTCGATCCAGCGATGGCGCCACATGCGGCCAAGCTTGGAGAAAAGGGTTGCCATGCTCACCAGTCTCCCGAGGCGCCGCCGCCGCCGAAATTGCCGCCGCCGCCCGAGCTGAAGCCGCCGCCTCCGCCTCCACTGCGGCCGCCACCGCCCCAGCCGCCACCTCCGCCGCCGCTCCAGCCACCGCCGCCACCCCCGCTGCTCCAGCCGCCACCGCCGAAGCGCGCGAGGCCCGAGGCCAGCGAGACCACGAGCGCGACCATGCCCGCGAGCACCGCGATCACGAGGCTGGTGGTGAGGAAGAACGCGACCACGCCGATGCCGCCGCCCATGACCACCGAGCCCAGGGTCTTGCCGAGGATCGCGCGCACGATCGGCGCGCCGATGAAGACGCCGACGAACAGGAAGATCGCGAGGTTCTCCCAGTCGAAGCCCTGGCTGCCGCGATCGCCGCCGTCGCGCGCGGGCTCGGGCAGCGGCTCGCCGTCGACCAGGCCGATCAGCCGGTCGACCGCCGCGTTGATGCCGCCCGCGAAGTCGCCGTTGCGAAAGCGCGGCTTCATCTCCTCGTCGACGATGCGCGCCGCCGCGAGGTCGGGCACCGCGCCCTCGAGCGCTTTGGCGGGGGCGATGCGCATCCGGCGGTCGTCCTTGGCGACGATCACGAGCAGGCCGTCGCCCACGCCCTTGCGGCCGATCTTCCAGGCATCGCCCACGCGCTGGGTGTAGCTCTCGATGTCCTCGGGCTGCGTGGTCGGCACCATCAGCACCGCGATCTGAGAGCCCTTGCGCTGCTCGAAGGCCGCGAGCTTGGTCTCGAGGCCGGCGCGTTGCGCGGCGTCGAGCGTGCCGGTCTGGTCGATCACGCGCGCCGTGAGCGCGGGCACCGGCAGCGGTGCCTGCGCGAAGGCCGGCAGCGCTGCCCAGCCGAGCGCCACGGCGAGCAGCGCGGCCAGCAGGCGGCGGATCAGGGCTGCGGCCATCGGCGCAGCTTTGCCTTACTTCTTCGGCGCGCCGAAGTCGACCGTCGGCGGCACCGAGATCTGGGCTTCGTTCTGCACCGAGAAGTTGGGCTTGGGCGCGTAGCCGAAGACCTTGGCCGTGAGGTTGGTCGGGAAGCTGCGCGCGAGCACGTTGTACTCCTGCACGCTCTCGATGTAGCGGTTGCGCGCCACGGTGATGCGGTTCTCGGTGCCCTCGAGCGTCACGCGCAGGTCGCGGAACGCCTGGTTGGCCTTGAGGTCGGGGTAGCGCTCCGACACCACCATCAGCCGCGACAGCGCCGAGGAGAGCTCGCCCTGCGCCTGCTGGAACTTGTTGAAGGCCTCGGGGTTGTTGAGCGTCTCGGGCGTGACCTGGATCGAGGTCGCCTTGGCGCGCGCCTCGATCACCTTGGTCAGCGTGTCCTGCTCGAAGGCGGCTTCGCCCTTCACGGTGGCGACGATGTTGGGCACGAGGTCGGCGCGCCGCTGGTACTGGTTGAGCACCTCGCTCCAGGCCGACTTGCTGGCCTCGTCGAGCGACTGGAACTGGTTGTAGCCGCATCCGCTGAGGGACAGGACCGCCGCGAGGATCAGGAGCCAGCGCTTCATCATCATTTGCATTACCTCCACAGAATGGGGCCGAAGTTAGCATAGGTGCTGCTATGTCCCTCGATCCGCTCCAAGCCCTGCGTGGCGCGAACCGCCCGGCGGCGCCCATCCCCAACGCCTCCGCTGCCTTCGGCACGCTGCTCATTGCCGGCGCCACCGGCGCGCTCGGGCAGGAGCTGCTGCACCGGCTCGCGGGCAGCCACCGCCACGCGCATGTGCGCGTGCTGGTGAGCGAGCCCATGCACGACGGGCTGCCCGGCGTCGAGTCCTGCCTGTGCCCGCCGCTGCCCATCGAGCAGTGGCCGCCGACCTCGGCCCAGGCCGCGATCGTGGCCTTCGACGCGCCGCGCCTGTACCACGGCCGCGAGCGCGCGCTGTGGCTGCCCGACCCCGAGCAGCTGCCGGCGCTCGCGCGCTGGCTGCGCGGCTGCGGCGTGCAGACGCTCGTCATCGTGCAGCCGCACGACCAGGGCCGCCTGCCCGAGGCGCTCAAGCGCGGCCTCGCGAACCTCGACGAGCAGGCCGTGGTGGCCTGCGGCTTCGAGCGCCTGCTGATCCTGCGCTCGGCGCGCAAGCCGGCCGCGGCGCAGCGCGCGAGCCGCCCCGAGCGGCTGGCGGCCTGGATGCTGGGAACGCTGAGCTACATGGTGCCCAGCAGCGAGCAGCCGGTGCGGCCCTCGAAGCTGGCCGAGCTGGTCGACCTCGCGCTGCGCATCGCGCCGCCCGGCGTGCACATCGCGGCGCCCGAGGTGGTGTGGCGCGCGGCGCAGCCCGGGGCGATGCAGGCGGTGGCGCGCGAGTGGCTCGGCGCGCCGGCCGAGGCGCCGGACGCTGCCTGAAACCGGCGCCGCGGCCGGGCGAAAGCGCCTGCAGTGGGCGCGTCACGTTGGGCGCGGCAGAATCACGCCCATGCCCAAGTCCCCACTCCGCACCGCCGCGGCCATCGGCGGCACCGCCGACGACATCGAGGCCGCCTTCTACGAGGCGCTGCAGCGCGGCGACATCGACGCGCTGATGGCCTGCTGGGCCGATGAGGACGAGGTGTTCTGCGTCCATCCGGGCGGTCCGCGGCTGGTGGGCACGGCGGCGATCCGCTCGGCGTTCGAGCAGATGTTCGGCAACGGCGCGATCCACGCCACGCCCGCGCACGTGCGCAAGATCGATTCGATCGCGAGCGCGGTCCACAACGTGCTCGAGCGCATCGAGGTGCTCACGGTCGAGGGACCGCGCCATGCCTTCGTGCTGGCGACCAACGTCTATCACAAGACCGCGCAGGGCTGGCGCATGGTGGCGCACCATGCGAGCCCGGGCAGCGCGCGCGAGCCCGACGACGCGAACGAGCTGCCGCAGATGCTGCACTGAGCGCCGGCGTCTTCCTCCTTCGTTCGATGTCCGCGTTCCTTCCTTCTTCCTTTCCCTCCGGCACGCCCGACGCGCCGACGCCGTCCGCGATGGACTACCTGGCGCCACGCTGGCTGCCGGGCGGCAACCTGCAGACGATCTGGGGCGCGCTCTATGCGCGCCGCTTCGAGGGCGCGGCGCCGGTCTACCGGCGCGAGCGCTGGACCGCGCCCGACGACGACTTCGTCGACGTGGACTTCGCCGATGCGCCTGGTTCGCGGGGCGAGTCCGGCGGCCGGCCCCTGCTGGTGCTGTTCCATGGCCTCGAAGGCTCCTCGCGCAGCCACTATGCCGAGGCCTTCGCCGACTTCGCCGCCGCGCGCGGCATGGACTTCGCGGTGCCGCATTTCCGCGGCTGCAGCGGCGAGATGAACCTCGCGCCGCGCGCCTACCACTCGGGCGACTTCGAGGAGATCGGCTGGATCCTGGCGCGCATGCGCGCGAGCCGCAAGGACGGCGCGCCGGTGCTCGCGGCCGGCGTCTCGCTCGGCGGCAACGCGCTGATGCGCTGGGCCGGCGAGGCCGGCGACAGCGCCTCGCGGGTGGTGAGCGCGGTGGCCTCGGTGTGTTCGCCGCTCGATCTCGCGGCCGGCGGCGACGCCATCGGCCGCGGCTTCAACCGGCTGGTCTACACCCGCATGTTCCTCGCGACCATGAAGCCCAAGGCGCTGGCCAAGCTGGCGCAGTTCCCGGGGCTGTTCGATGGCGCCCGGCTCGCGGCCGCGCGCGACCTGCGGACCTTCGACGACGTCTTCACCGCGCCGCTGCACGGCTTCGTCGACGCGGACGACTACTGGCGGCGCGGCTCGGCCAAGCCGCACCTGGGCGCGATCCGCGTGCCGGCGCTGGCGGTGAATGCACGCAACGACCCCTTCATCCCCGCGGCCAGCCTGCCGCGGCCCGGCGAGGTCGGCCGCCACGTCACGCTGTGGCAGCCCGCGCACGGCGGCCACGTGGGCTTTCCGATGGGGCGGCCGCCGGGCCATGTGCGCGGCATGCCCGAGCAGGTCGGGCGCTGGCTCTGCCGCCAGGCCGGCGTGCCGGCCGACGCGGTGCGTGCCGTGCCGCGGGGACAATGAGGCCATGGACGACATCGTCAGACAGGCCCTGGCCAAGTGGCCCCACGTTCCGCACTGCTACGGCTGGCTCGGCCTCGACGCGCGCGGCAACTGGTACATGCGCGACGACCGCACCCAGGCCCAGGGGCCGTTTCCGGCCGCCAAGGGCTCGATGCTGCGGCACGACAAGCTGATCGACTTCATCCACCGCAACTACGAGCACGACGACGAGGGCCAGTGGTTCTTCCAGAACGGGCCGCAGCGCGTCTACGTGGAGCTGGAGGCGGCGCCGCTGGTCTGGCGCATCGCCGAGACCGGCTTCGCGGTGACGGCGCACACGGGGCAGGCCGTCGAGGTCACGGGCTGCCTGCTCGACGAGCACGGGCATCTCTATCTGTCGGCTGATCTCGGGCTGGGACTGGTCCACACCCAGGACGTGGGTCTCGCGGCCGATGCGATCGAGCAGGGGCTGTGGACGCCCGAGACGGTAACGGCGGCGGAGCTGCCGGCGCGCTTCGGGCATGTGCTGAGCCCGGCCGAACGCCATGCCACGCAAGCCTGAATTGCTATCTAAAGCGTAGCAAGCGAACGCAAAAAAGCCGGCGCGAAGCCGGCTTTTTGCTGGGCGGACGCGGCGCGCGGGCCGCGATCCTCTGCGAAGAACTATTTGCTGGCGCTGGCCGCCGGAGCGGCAGGCGCCGCGCCAGACGCCGCGGGGGCCGCGCCCGAAGCCGCGGGTGCCGCGGCCGCCGAAGCGCCATCGGCCGGGGCTGCCGCCGCCGGACGGTCGGGCACCGGGAACTTGGCGCCGCCGGCATTGGCCATGTAGACCACGGCACGGCCGATCTCAAGGTCTTCGAAGTCGCCGCCACCCTGGGCAGGCATCGCGCCCTTGCCCTTGAGCGCATGCTCGAGCAGCGTGGCGTAGCCCTGGCCGATGCGCGGGCCCCAGGCGGCCGCGTCGTTCAGGTGCGGTGCGCCGGGAATGCCGGGCGCGCCGTGGCAGGTCACGCACTGGGCCTTGAACACCGCTTCGCCGGCCGCCAGCGGGCGGTTGGCATCGCGGATCTCGATCGCGCCGATCTTCTTCAGGCGATCGGCCACCTCGCGGTCGCGCGCCTCCTTGGTGACGCCGTAGAGCGCCATGTTGTCGCCCTCGGCGGTACCGGCCGGCTTGTTGCCGGACACCACGTAGGCCACGAGGCCCACGATGATGAAGATGGGTGCGAGGAAGGAGAAAAAGACCGCCAGCAGCAGTTGCTTGGGATTCTTGATCGGACCGGTGTGGGCTTCTTCGGTGGCCTGGTAATGCGGGTCTGCGCTCATGGCGTCCTCAAAATCGGGGGCTCGTCGGGGGGCGTTTTTCGAATCAACCGACGATTATAGAGAGGCCCATAGCCGCAAGGCGAAGGGCCGGTCGCATGAGCGTGCGCGGATTTGCGCGCAAACAACCTTCGAAGCGGGTTCAGCCCTTGCGGCGGATGACGACGGCGGGCGGCGTCGAGGCCGCGCCGGTCGTGGCCGCGGGGGCCGCGCCACCGCTCGCGCCGCTGGTCGCGGTGCCGGCCGCGGCCGCATCGCGCGAGGCCCAGCCGCCGCCCAGCGTCTTGTACAGCGTGACCTGGTTCTGCAGCAGTTGCAGCTGCGTGGTCACGGCCGACTGCTGCGCCGTGAACAGCGAGCGCTGTGCGTCGAGCAGGTCGAGCGCGCTGGCCACGCCGTTGCGGTAGCGCAGGTCCGAGAGCTTGAAGCGCACCGCCTCGGCATCGGCCTGCGCGCGCTGCGCGCGTGCCTGCTCGCCGAAGGTGGCGCGGCCCGCGAGCGCGTCGGCCACTTCGCGGAACGCCGTCTGGATCGACTTCTCGTACTGCGCCACCGCGATCTCGCGCCCGGCCTTGGCCGAGTCGAGACCCGCGATGTTGCGGCCCGCGTCGAAGATCGGCAGCGTGACCGTGGGCGCGAAGCTCCAGGCCTTGGTGCCGCGGTCGAACAGGTTCGAGAACTCGCTGCTCGCGGTGCCGATCGAGGTGGTCAGCGAGACGCGCGGGAAGAAGTTCGCGCGCGCCGCGCCGATGTTGGCGTTGGCGCCGATCAGCTGCTGCTCGGCCGCGCGGATGTCGGGCCGCTCGGCCAGCAGGTCGGAGGGCAGGCCCGCGGGCACGTCGGGGATCGGGCGGATGCCGCCCAGGCCCTTGGCGCCCGCGAAGGCGCTGGCCGGCACCGGCGCGCCCAGCAGCAGCGCGAGCGCGTTCTCGTCCTGCTGGCGCGTGCGCAGCTGCTGCGCATAGGCGGCGCGCGCGGTCTCGGCCAGCGAGTTGGCGGCCTGGAAGTCGAGCTCGGACGACACGCCGTTGTCGAAGCGCAGCTTGGTCAGCCGCACCGATTCCTCGCGCGTGCTCAAGGTCTGGCGCGTGATCTCGAGCAGTTCGTCGTCGGCCAGCACCGTGAGCCAGCCGTTGGCGACCGCGGCGATCAGGCTGATCTGCGCGGCCTTGCGCGTTTCGTCGGTCGCGAGGTACTGCGCCAGCGCCTGGTCCTTCAGCGCGCGGATGCGGCCGAAGAAGTCGATCTCCCAGGCGGTGATGCCGAGGTTGACCGAGTACTGCGACGTCACGCTGCCCTGGCTGCTGTCGATCGCCTGGTACGGGTTGGGGCTCGAGCGCGAGCCGTTGCCCGACAGGCCCAGCGCGGGGAACAGGTCCGCGCGCTGGATCTGGAACTGCGCGCGCGCCTGCTCGATGTTGAGCACCGAGACGCGCAGGTCGCGGTTGTTGGCCAGCGCGGTCTGGATCAGGCCCGCGAGGCGCGGATCGGTGAAGAAGTCCTGCCACGGGATCGACGAGGCGGCCGGCCCGGCCGGCTGCGCCGGATCGCCCGGGTAGGTGGTGGGCACCGGCGCCGCGGGGCGCTCGTAGGTCGGGATCAGCGAGCAGCCGGCCAGCAGCAGCGCGGCCGCCAGCGCGGTGGGAATCAGTTTGTTATTGAGGTTCATGTTTTTCCTCCGTGATGCCGGCGGCTTGCGCATGCCGCTTGTTGGCTTCGCGCTGGCGCTCGCTGCCCTTGAACAGCGTGCGCACCACCACGAAGAAGACCGGCACGAAGATCACCGCGAGCAGGGTGCCCGTCACCATGCCGCCGAGCACGCCGGTGCCGATCGCGCGCTGGCTCGCCGAGCCGGCACCCGAGGCCGTGAACAGCGGCACCACGCCGAGGCCGAAGGCCAGCGAGGTCATGATGATCGGCCGGAACCGCAGGTGCGCGGCCTCGAGCGCCGACTCGATCACGCCGCGGCCCTGCGCCTGCAGGTCCTTGGCGAACTCGATGATCAGGATCGCGTTCTTCGCCGACAGGCCGATGATCGTGATCAGGCCCACCTGGAAGTACACGTCGTTCGAGTACGAACGCAGCAGCGTCGCGAGCAGCACGCCGATCACGCCGAGCGGCACCACCAGGATCACCGACAGCGGGATCGACCAGCTCTCGTACAGCGCGGCCAGGCAGAGGAACACCGCCAGGATCGCGAAGCCGTAGAGGATCATGGCCTGCGAGCCGGCGAGTTTTTCCTCGCGCGACTGGCCGGTCCACTCGAAGCCGAAGCCTTGCGGCAGCTGCGCGGCGAGCTTTTCCATCTCGGCCATCGCGGCACCGGTGCTGTAGCCGGCCGCCGCGTCGCCGCTGATGCGCATCGCGGGATAGCCGTTGTAGCGCACCGTCTGCGTCGCGCCGTTGACCCACTTGGTGGTCGCGAACGCGCCCAGCGGCACCGGCTGGCCCTGCGTGTTGGTGGCATTGAGCTTGAGCATGTCCTCCGGCTGCATCCGCGCCGGCGCATCGGCCTGCACCACCACGCGCTGCAGGCGGCCGCGGTTCGGGAAGTCGTTGATGTAGCTCGAACCCAGCGCGGTCGACAGCGCGCCATTGATCGCGTCGAAGGTCACGCCCAGGGCGTTGGCCTTGTCGCGGTCGATGTCGATCTGCAACTGCGGTGCGTCTTCCAGGCCGTCGGGACGGACCTGCGACAGGATCTTGCTCTGCGAGGCCATGCCCAGCAGCTGGTTGCGTGCGTTGACCAGTGCCTCGTGGCCCGCGCCCGCGCGGTCCTGCAGCCGGAAGCTGAAGCCGCTGGCGTTGCCCAGTTCGGGAATCGGCGGCGGGCTCAGCGGATAGATGAAGGCGTCGCGGATGCCCGAGAGCGCGCCGAAGGCACGGCCGGCGAGCGCGCTGGCCGAGTTGCCCGGGTCCTTGCGCTCGTCCCAGTCCTTGAGCGTCACGAAGGCGAGGCCCGCGTTCTGTCCCTGGCCCGAGAAGCTGAAGCCCATCACGCTCACGATGCTCTGCACTTCGGGCTGCTTCATGATGAAGCCCTCGACCTGCTGCATCACCGACAGCGAACGTTCCTGCGTCGCGCCCGGGGGCAGCTGCACGTTCACGATGATGTTGCCCTGGTCTTCCTGCGGCAGGAACGAGCTCGGCAGATGGGTGTAGAAGTACACCACCGCGCCGATGATCGCCGCGTAGATGATCAGGTAGCGCGCGGCGCGGCGCAGGATGCGCGCGACGATGCCTTCATAGCCCTTGGCGGTGCGCGAGAAGCCGCGGTTGAACCAGCCGAAGAAGCCGCGCTTCTCGTGGTGGTGGCCGGCTTCCACCGGCTTGAGCAGCGTGGCGCACAGCGCCGGCGTGAGCGACAGCGCCATGAAGGCCGAGAAGCCGATCGAGGCCACCATCACCGCCGAGAACTGGCGGTAGATGTTGCCGGTCGAACCCGCGAAGAAAGCCAGCGGCACGAACACCGAGATCAGCACCACGGTCACGCCGATGATGGCGCCCGAGATCTGCTGCATCGCCTTGCGCGTGGCCTCCAGCGGCGAGAGCCCTTCCTCGCTCATGATGCGCTCGACGTTCTCCACCACCACGATCGCATCGTCCACCACGATGCCGATCACCAGCACCATGCCGAACATGGTCAGCACGTTGATCGAGAAGCCTAGAGCGAGCAGGGTGGCGAAGGTACCGAGCAGCGCGATCGGCACCACGATGGTCGGGATGATCGTGTAGCGCCAGTTCTGCAGGAACAGGAACATCACGAGGAACACCAGCGCGATGGCTTCGAACAGGGTCTTCACCACCTCGGTGATCGAGATCTGCACGAAGCGCGAGCTGTCGTAGGGGATGTCCCATTTCACGCCCTTGGGGAAGTAGCGCTCGAGCTCGCCCATCTTCGCGCGGATGGCCTTGGCCGACTTCAGCGCGTTGCCGGTCGGCGTGGGCTGCACGCCGACGCCCACCGCGGGCACGCCGTTCAGGCGCGCCGAGGTGGCATAGCTCTGGCCGCCGAGCTCGACGCGCGCCACGTCCTTCAGGCGCACGGTCGAGCCGTCGGTGTTGGCGCGCAGCACGATCTCGCGGAACTGCTCGACGCTGGTGAGCTGGCCGTTGACCGTCACCGTGGCGGCGATGGCCTGGCCCGGCACGTTCGGCAGGTCGCCGAGCGTGCCCGAGGACACCTGGGCGTTCTGCGCGCGGATCGCGTTGTTGACGTCGGCCGGCGACAGGTTGAAGCCCTGCAGCTTGGCCGGATCGATCCAGATGCGCATCGCGTTCTCGGAGCCGAACAGCTGCACCTGGCCCACGCCGGCGATGCGCTGCAGTTCCGGCACGATGTTGCGCGCGGCATAGTCGCCGAGCGCCACCGGGTCGACGTCGGGGTTGTCCGACGAGAGCATCGCGAACAGCAGGAAGTTGTCGCGCGACTTGTCGACGCGCACGCCCTGCTGCGTCACCGCCGAGGGCAGCCGCGGCGTGGCGCGCGAGAGCCGGTTCTGCACGTCGACCTGCGCGAGGTCTTCATTGGTGCCGGGCTCGAAGCTGATGGTGATCGCACCGGTACCGTCGGCCTGCGCCACCGATTCCATGTAGATCAGGCCGGGCGAGCCGTTCATTTCGCGCTCGATCACGGACAGCACGCTGTCCTCGAGCGTCTGGGCCGAGGCGCCCGGATAGGCCACGTTGATCACGATGGCGGGCGGCGCCACCGGCGGGTACTGGGCGATCGGCAACTGCGTGATGGACACGCCGCCGAGCACGAGGATGAACAGCGCGATCACCCACGCGAAGATGGGTCGATCGATGAAGAATTTGGCCATTGCGGGCGCGCTCCTTGATTACTTCTTCTCGGCCGGAGCCGAGGCTGCCTTCTGGGGGGCGGGTGCCGCGCCAGAGGCTGCCGGCGCGGCGGCGGGCGCCGCACCGTTGGGATTCGGTTTCGTCCACGGGACCGCCTTCACGGGCGTGCCCGGCGGCATCATCTGCAGGCGCTGGAAGCCGTCGACCATCACCTGTTCGCCGGCCTTCAGGCCTTCGAGCACCACCCACTGGTTGTCCTTGGCGGCGCTGATCTTCACCGTGCGCTGGCTCAGCTTGCCGTCGGCGCCCACCACCGTGAGGTGGTCACCCTGCTGGGTGCGCGTGACCGCCTGCTGGGGCACCGTGATCGCGTTGCTGGCCTGCGCCTGCTCGAGCTTCACGCGCACGTACAGGCCCGGCAGCAGTTCGCCCTTGGGGTTGGGGATCTCGGCACGCAGCGTGACCTGGCCGGTGGTGGCGTCGACCGTGAGGTCGGAGAACAGCAGCTTGCCGTCCTGGCCGTACTCGGTGCCGTCCTCGAGCACCAGCCGGATGCTGGCGGCGTCCTCGCCGCCGGCGCGCTTGTACTGGCCCGCGGCGACCGCGCGGCGCAGCTTCAGCACGTCGGAGGCCGACTGCGTGAAGTTCACGTACAGCGGATTGATCTGCTGCACCACGGCCAGCTCGGTGGCATCGCCCTGGCCGACCAGCGCGCCCTCGGTGACCAGCGCGCGGCCGATGCGGCCCGCGATCGGCGAGGTCACGTCGGCGTAGCCCTGGTTGATCTTCGCGGTCTGCAGCGCGGCGCGGCTGGCGGCCACGTCGGCCTCGGCGGTCTTCTGCGAAGCCACCGCGTTGACGTATTCCTGCTTGCTCACCGCATTGGCCTCGACCAGCGGCTTGTAGCGGTCGGCCAGTGCCTTGGCCTGCGCGGCATTGGCTTCGGAGCGGGCCAGCGCGGCCTGCGCGTTCTGCGTGGCGGCCACCAGCGGTGCCGGATCGATGCGGAACAGCAGCTGGCCGGCCTTCACGTCGCTGCCTTCGCGGAACTCGCGCTTGAGCAGGATGCCGGCGGCGCGGGCGCGCACCTGGGCGACGCGCGAAGCCTCGAGGCGGCCCGGCAGTTCGGTCACCAGGCCGACGTCGGTCGGGGTCGCGACGATCACGCCCACTTCGGGGGCGGGATGGGCGCCGCCACCGCCGCCCGCGCCGGCACCGGCGGGGGCATCGCTCTTCGAACAACCCGCGATGACCAGCAACACGACGGCAGCCACGGTCGCGAGGCGCGGCGAAAGAAACGATGGGCGCGAAACATGCAGGAGAGGCATGCGATTCCTTTGAAGCGAAGACGGGAGACGGCGATTTCTGCGGCCGCGCCGGAAAGCCAGCACGGCCAGGTGGGCCATCGGGAAGGGCGACAGTTTACATACATTCATGGATGTATAGTGACATCCACGCAATGGCCCCACGATATGCAAAGGGCGTTGCCTTTACAAATCAGGAGACTTGGTGGCACGTCGTACGAAGGAAGAAGCACTGGCGACGCGGAATCGACTGCTCGATGCCGCGGAACTGCTGTTTCAGGCGCAAGGGGTCTCCCAGACCACGCTGCAGCAGATCGCGCAGCAGGCCGGGGCGACGCGGGGCGCCATCTATTGGCACTTCAAGGACAAGGCCGATCTTTTCAACGCGATGATGGAGCGGGTCATCCTCCCGCTCGAGGCACCGCCGAAGGCCGCGGCCGTCGGCCACGACGACCCGCTGGCCGAGATCGAGGAGGGCATGGTGCATGCGCTGACCCTCATGACCACCGACCCGCAGGTGCGCCGCGTGTTCGACGTGGCGACCCACAAGGTCGAATACACCCACGACATGGCCTCGGTGCAGCAGCGGCATCTCGATGCGCGCAATGCCTGCGTGGGCGATTTCGAGAAGGCCCTGCGGCTGGCCGCGCGCCGCGCCCGCATCAGGCTGCCGGTGCCCGGCAGCGTGGCGGCGCAGGGGCTGCATGCGCTGATCAGCGGACTGATCCAGAACTGGCTGCTCGATCCCGCGGCCTTCGACCTCGTGCCCACGGGCCGGCGCACCTTCCGGGTGTATCTCGCGGGCCTCGGTTTCGCGCGGCAGACGGGGGCGAATGGCGCGGCCGCGCACGAAGCCGAAACGGCGGCCGCCTGATAGGCGATAATGCGAGGCTCCGGTTCGACCGGAAACCCATTTCTCGCTGTATTTCAACGGATAGAATTCGGCCCTCCGAAGGCTGAGATCCAGGTTCGATTCCTGGCGGCGGGACCAGATACACGGCAAAAAGGCCGGAAGCTCCAAGGGGCTTCCGGCCTTTTTCATTGGGAATGCGGCCCGATCGATGGCTGCTTCAGACCCGGCAGTCGGGCGCCAGCCGGTCGAGCGTCTGCACGATGCGCATCGACAGCCGCTGCGAATAGGCGCCGGCCGGATGCAGGATGTCGGCCATCTCGGCGGTCCTGAATTCTTCCGCGCCCCAGTCCGCGAAGCCCGCGCCGGTCTCCAGCGCCACCTTGCGGATGGCCGCGTCGTACTGGTCGCGGCCCGGCACCGGGATGCGCTGGCGCGACAGCCCCGTGACGATCACGACCCGGCCTTCGCGCACCGCGGTGGCGATCATGCTGCGCAACGGCGCCTCCACCGGCAGCGAGAGCGCCGCGTCGTTGAGGCCGTGGGCGATGACGACGAAGCGCGCGGCGCGCTTCTCGTTCGCGAAGCCCGCCGCGCGCGCGGTGGCCGTCTCGCCGTTGGCGCTGCGGTCGTCGACCGTGTAGCGCGGCCGCAGCCGCTTGAGGGCCGCCGCCGGCGGCTCGGCCAGCCGCAGGTTGCCGCCATAGCCGCCGTGCAGGATCGAGTCGCCATAGAGGACCACGCTGCAATGGGAGGCCGCGGCCGTGGCGGCAGGGAGCGCGGCGGCTGCCGCCGCTGGAGCGGCTGGGGCGGCCGCCGTCGGGGGCGGCGGCACGGGCGCGCGCGGGGTGTCGGGCTTCAAGAGGCCGCAGGCCGCGAGCATGCCAATGCACAGGAAGGCGATGACGCTTCGCGGCGCGCGCGAAGCTTCGCGCGCACCGCGATGCGCTGCTTGAAACGGGGGCCTGGGGCGGGCGGGGAGTCGGGTTCCGTGAGCCCCGATCTTGCGAGCGCAATGTGGAGCAACTGTGAAGATCGTACCGCCGGCATGGCCTTCCTTGCTTTTGCGGGCCGCGGCGCAGCCAATGGTCCCGGACCCGCCACGGGCGCCGCCGCGCGCGGCATCATCGGCACTCATCATGAGAATCGGCATCCGGACCAAGCTCTTCTTCTTCGTGCTGGTGGCCTGCGCCGCCGTGGTGGTGGTTCAGGCCAGCGCCATGCGCTTCGTGTTCGCGCGCGGCTTCCTCGGCTACCTCAACCAGCAGGGCCGTGCGCATGTCCAGGAGATGGTGCCGCGCGTGGCCGCGGCCTATGCGGCGCACGGCGACTGGCAGTTCCTGCGGCAGGACTTCCGCAACTGGATGGAGCTGGTGCTGCCGATCGCGCGCGAGCCCGGCGTGGATCCGGCGCCGCAGCTCGCCTCGTCCGACCAGACCGGCGCCCTCGCGCGCATCGGCCTGCTCGATGCGCAACTGCGCCGCGTGGTGGGCAATCCCTCGGTCGGGCCGGACTCGATCCGGCTGCCGGTGTCGGTCGACGGGCGCATCGTCGGCTGGGTGGCGATGGTTCCCTTCGAGGACGTGCTGCCCAAGGACGACGCGCGCTTCCTCGAGCGGCAGTTCAAGGCGCTGACGCTGATCGGCCTGGGCTCGATCGCGGTGGCGGCGCTGCTGACCTTCGTGCTGTCGCGCGCGCTGCTGCGGCGGGTGCGCGGCATGGCCGGCGCCACGCAGCGGCTGGCGGCCGGCGACTACGCCTCGCGCATCGAGGTCGGCTCGAACGACGAGCTCGGCCATCTCGCGAAGGACTTCAACCGCATGGCGCAGACGCTGGAGCACACCGAGCGCGCGCGCCGCACCTTCATGGCCGACATCTCGCACGAACTGCGCACGCCGCTGGCGGTGCTGCGCGCCGAGCTCGAGGCGATCCAGGACGGTATCCGTCCGACCACCGCGCAGTCGGTCGATGCAATGCACGCCGAGGTCGGCCGCCTGGGCAAGCTGGTCGACGACCTGCACGACCTCTCGCTGACCGACATCGGCGCGATGACCTACCGGCGCACGCCGATCGACGTCGCCACGGTGTTGCGCACGGCGGTCGGCGGCATGCAGGGCCGGCTCGAGGCCGAGGGCCTCGAGCTGCGCGTGCATGTCGCGCCGTCGCCGCTGTCCATCAGTGGCGACGAGCGGCGGCTGCAGCAGCTGATCGCGAACCTGCTCGAGAACTCGCTGCGCTACACCGATCGCGGCGGCGTGGTGCAGCTGCGCGCCGATCGTCACGAGAGCGGCGTGCGCATCGTGGTCGAGGACAGCGCGCCCGGCGTGCCGCTCGACAAGCTCGAGAAGCTGTTCGAGCGCTTCTACCGCGTCGAGGGATCGCGCAACCGCGCCAGCGGCGGTAGCGGGCTGGGCCTGGCGATCTGCCGCAACATCGTCGAGGCGCACGAGGGCCGCATCCAGGCCCAGGCCTCGCCGTTCGGCGGGCTGCGCATCGTCATCGACCTGCCGGGGATCGATGCATGAGCGCCGCGCCGGGCCGCCCCAGGCAAGCTCGCACCGCAGTGCGAAGCACGAAGGTCTTTCAATGAGCACCGGCCTTCCGGCCCAGGGCCATGTGCTCGTCGTCGAGGACGAGCCGCGGCTGGCGGCCGTGCTCGGCGACTACCTCGCGGCGGCCGGCTACACGCACCACTGGGTCGCCGACGGCAACGCGGCGCTGCCGGCCTTCCATGCGCAGCGGCCCGACCTCGTGCTGCTCGACCTGATGCTGCCCGGGCGCGACGGCGTCGAGATCTGCCGCGACCTGCGGCGCATCGGCACGGTGCCGGTGATCATGGTGACCGCGCGCGTCGAGGAGGTCGACCGCCTGCTGGGTCTGGAGATCGGCGCCGACGACTACGTGTGCAAGCCCTTCAGCCCGCGCGAGGTGGTGGCGCGCGTGGGCGCGGTGCTGCGGCGGCATCGCGCCGCGAACGCGAGGCCCTCGGCCGCGCCCTTGCCCGCGCAGGCCGCATTGCTGGTGGTCGATGCCGCGGGCCGTGCCAGCGTGCGCGGCCGCGAACTCGACCTCACGCCGGTCGAATTCCGCCTGCTGGCCGTGCTGCACGGCGCGCTCGGCCGCGCCTTCTCGCGCGACCAGCTGCTCGGCCGCATCTACGACGACCGGCGTGTCGTGACCGACCGCACCATCGACAGCCACATCAAGAACCTGCGCCGCAAGCTCGCCGAGGCCGGCGGTTCGGAGGACTGGATCAAGTCGATCTACAGCGTCGGCTACCGCATGGAGCTCTGAGCGCCGGCATCCGCGAAGTGCGAGGGCGGGCGGCCCAGCGCGCGGCGGAACATGGTCGAGAACGCCGCCGGACTGTCGTAGCCCAGATCGAGCGCCACCGCCGTCACCGTGTCGCCGGACGCCAGTCGCGACAGCGCCAGCAGCACGCAGGCGCGCTGGCGCCACTGGCCGAAGGCCATGCCGGTCTCGCGGCCGAAGCGGCGACTGAAGGTGCGTTCGCTCACGTGCAGCCGCGCGGCCCATTGCGCCGGCGTGGCATGGATGTCGGGCGTGCGCAGGAAGTCCAGGCACAGCGTGGCCAGCGCCGGCTCGCGCGGCAGCGGCAGATGCAGCGGCAGCGCCTCGGCGCGCGCCAGTTCGTGCAGCGCGAGCCGCATCAGCAGGCCGTCTCGGCCCTGGCGTTCGTATTCGGCGGGCACCTCGACGGCCGCCAGCAGCAGCTGGCGCAGCAGCGGCGACACCTCGAGCACCTCGCACTGGCGGCCATGGCGCGGCGCCTCGCGCGGCTCGATGTAGAGGCTGCGCGTGCTCACGCCCAGCATGCGCACGCGGTGCGGCTGGCCCGCCGGTATCCACACGCCGCGCTGCGGCGGCACCACCCAGGCGCCGTCGTCGGTGCCGACCTCCATCACGCCGGTGGCGCCGTAGAGGAACTGCGCGCGCCGATGGCTGTGCGTGGGCAACAGCTGGCCCGGCGGGTAGTCGGTGCCGATCGCGAGCACCGGGCGGGCGATGGCGTCGACGGTATCGATCGGGACGTTGCGCATGGGGGAGGATGGGTTGGCCGGAACGAGAACATCATTGTCCGACTTGCGCGGGCGCGCCGCGGGGTGCCGGCCTATCGTCGAGGCCTGTCTTCGTTCTCCTGGAGTGCCTCTCGTGTGGATCTATCTCCTGCTCGCGGTCTTCGGTGGCCTCGCGGGCGTCACCACCGTGCTGTTCGGTTTCGGTGGCGGCTTCGTCGTGGTGCCGCTGCTCTACCGCGTGCTGCTGCTCGCGCATGGCGAGCACAGCGCCACCGGCCGTGCGGCCATGCACATCGCCGTGGCCACCTCGACCTGCGTGATGATCGCGAGCGCGCTGCTCGCCACGCGGCGCCACCAGCGCGCCGGCACCATCGACTGGCCGCTGATCCGGCCGCTGCTCGGTTTCATCGGGCTCGGCGCCATCGTCGGTGCCGCGGCCGCCGTGCGGGCCGATGGCGAATTCGTGCGGCTGGCCTTCATCGTCTACCTGGGCGTCACCATTCTCGACTGCCTGTTGCGCCCGGGTTTCGTCGTGCGCCGTGCCGCGGCGACGGCAGCCATCGCGCCGCTCTCGCGCGGCATCGCCACCGCGGGCAGCTTCGTCATCGGCCTGATCGCGGCCTTCCTCGGCGTCGGCGGCAGCGTGATGACCGTGCCGCTGATGCGCCGCCGCGGCATCGACATGACGCGCGCCACCGCCATGGCCAATCCGCTGTCGCTGCCCATCGCGCTGGCCGGCACCGCCACCTACATGGCGCTGGCCTGGCGCTCGGGCGCGGCGCTCGAGGGCTGGCACCTCGGCTACGTGGACCTGCCGGCCTTCGCCGCGCTGGTCGCGGGATCGCTGCTGGGCGTGCGCGCCGCCGCCCCGCTGATCGGCCGCCTGCCCGACCGCGTGCATGCCTGGGGCTACCTCGTGCTGCTGGTGGCGGTGCTGCTGGGCATGCTGCTGCGCTGAGCGGTTTCGCCGAACGCGCGCCTCCTTGTCATCGAAGTTCCACAGTTCGCTGCCGGCGGTTGCGGCGCCGCGCCGGGCCTGCCACCATGGCCACATGCCTTACCAACTTCACTACTGGCCCACCATCCAGGGCCGCGGCGAATTCGTCCGGCTCGCGCTCGAGGCCGCCGGTGCCGACTATGTCGACGTGGCGCGCGAGCGCGAGGACAAGGGCGGCGGCGAGGGCGCCCTCGGCCGTCGCCTCGCCGATCCGCTCGCGACGCGGCCGCCGTTCGCGCCGCCTTTCCTCGTCGATGGCGACATCGTCGTCGGCCAGACCGCCGCGATCCTGCTCTACCTGGGCCCGCGCCTGGGCCTGGCCGGCGTCGGCGAATCGGACGGCCTGTGGACGCACCAGCTGCAGCTCACCATCGCCGACGCGGTGGCCGAGGCGCACGACACGCACCACCCAATCTCGACCGGCGACTACTACGAGGACCAGCGCGACGCCGCGCTGGCGCGTGCGAAGGCCTTCCGCGAGCAGCGCATCCCGAAGTTCCTCGACTGGTTCGAGCGCGTGCTGCGGCGCAATCCCTCGGGCGACCTGCACCTGGTGGGCGACGTGCTGACCTATGCCGACCTGTCGCTGTTCCAACTGGTCGACGGACTGCAGTACGCCTTTCCCAAGGCCACCGCGCAGGCGCTCGCGAAGACGCCGGCGGTGGCGAAGCTGCATGCCAACGTTCGGCGCCGCCAGCGCGTGCACGACTACCTGCAGAGCCCGCGCCGCATCGCCTTCAACGAGGACGGCATCTTCCGGCGCTATCCCGAGCTGGACGCCTGATTCAGCGCACCAGCGCCGCCGCATCGCGCCATGCGGGCAGCGGCACCAGGCCGGCCATGGCCACGGGCCTGGCCTGCGGGCCGAACAGGTAGCGGTTCGGCACGATGCCTTCGAGATGGCCCAGCACGTCGCTGCGGTCGTCGATGAAATGCGTGATGCCCAGTTCGCGGCAGTGGTCGGCCTTCTGCGGACGCTGCAGGCAGAAGCGCAGGTTGCCGGGCGCCATGCCCGTGCGTTCGAAGAAGCGGTGGTGCGCGAGCCAGGCGCGGCTCTTGGCCTGCACGCTCGGCCCGCACTTCGACACCAGCCAGACGCGGCCCTCGAAGCGATCGACCAGCGGCGCGACGGCCTCGAACATGCCTTCGTAGGGCGGCGTGTCGAGCGCGTCCCGCAGCGAGCCGCCGATGAAGGCGGTGTCGCCGCCGTCGGCCCGTTCGGCCGCGATCAGCACGCGGCCGATGTCGATGCCCAGGCGCGGGAAATGTTGCGATGCGTTCTTCATGTCGTGTTCCTTTCTCTTGTGTGCGGTGGATCGTAGGAACGAAGGCCATCACCAGGAACTACCGATATGCGATGGGCTATCCATAGAATGGATAGGTGGACATCCCCCGCACCAACCTCGACGCGCTGCAATCCTTCGCCGTGTTCGCCGACACGCTGAACTTCAGCGAGTCGGCGCGCCTGCTGCACATCAGCCAGCCGGCCCTGCATGCGAAGGTGCGAAAGCTGTCGGAGCAGCTCGACGCCAAGCTCTACCTGCGCGTGGGCAGCGCGCTGCAGCTCACGAGCGCGGGCGAGCAGGTGGCGCGCCATGCGCGCGAGTTGCTGCTGCTCAACCAGCGCTTCGTGAAGGGGCTCGCGCAGGGGCAGGAGCAGGCGGTGGTCAGCCTCGCGGCCGGCGAGGGCGCCTACCTCTACCTGCTGGGCAAGGCGCTGTCGCAGTTCTCGGGGCCGGGTGCCTCGCCGCACCTGCAGCTGCTCACGCGCAACCGCGACGCCTCGGTGCAGGCGGTGCGAGCGGGCCAGGCCCAACTGGGCATCGCGCCGCTGGGCGCCGTGCCGACCGATCTGCATGCGGTGCGGCTCACGGTCGTCGGCCAGGTGCTGGTGCTGCCGCGCGCGCATGCGCTGGCCTCGCGCCGTTCGGTGCGCCTGCGCGATCTGCAGGGGGCGCAACTGATCGTGCCGCCCGCGGGTCGGCCGCACCGCGAACTGCTCGGCCGGCTGTTGCAGGCCGAGTCGGTGTCGTGGCAGCCCTCGCTCGAGGCCGATGGCTGGGAGCTGATGCTGCGCTTCGCCCAGCTCGGCTTCGGGCTGACGGTGGTGAATGCCTGCTGCCGCATTCCCAAGGGCCTGGTGGCGGTGCCGCTGCAGGGCCGCCGCTCGAGTACCACCTGTTCCGCGCGGCCGACCGTCCGCCGTCCGTGCATGCGCAACGCCTGTGGAACGCGCTGCTCGCGCAGGCCGATCATTGGAAGAGCGCATGACGCCCGAGGACGCGAGCCGGTTCATCGCCTACGTGCTGCGTCATGCGCCCGAATCCATCGGCCTCGCGCTCGATGCCGAGGGCTGGGCCGAGATCGATGCGCTGGTGACCGGCGCTGTGGCCTCGGGTCGCGCGCTCACGCATGCGCAGGTCGTTCAGGCGGTCGATCCGGTCGAGGTGGGCGCGAAGAAGCGCTACGCGCTGTCGGCCGACGGCCGCTGCATCCGCGCGCTGCAGGGCCATTCGACGCCGCAGGTCCGCCGCAGCTTCGAGCCGGCGGAGCCACCGGCCGTGCTCTTCCATGGCACGGCCACGCGCTTCCTCGCATCGATCCGTGCCGAAGGCCTGCGCTCCGGCACGCGGCAGCATGTGCACCTGTCGGCCGACGAGGCGACCGCCGTGCAGGTCGGGCGGCGCCATGGCAAGGCGCATGTGCTGCGCGTCGACGCGGGCGGAATGCAGGCGCTGGGCCATGCCTTCCATCGCGCGGAGAACGGGGTCTGGCTGACGGAGGCCGTGCCGCCGCGATTCCTGTCGGGCTGGCCTTCGTCCGTCTGAGCTACGCGCCCGAGCGCTGGGTGGTCGAGCGCGAGCGCGAGCGCTTGCGGGTGCTTCGGGGTTCGGCGGCGGGCTGCGCCGCGGCGCTGCGCAGGTCCTGGTTGCGCTGGTGCGCGCCCGCGATCACGCGGCGCAGGCCGCGTTCCATCGACTCGAGCTCCGAAGCCGTCATGTGCTCGTTGAACATCTCGTGGATGAGCTTCTGGTAAGGCGGCCACATCCTGCGGCGCAGCGCGCGGCCCTGCTCGGTCAGCACCGCGACGCGGCCGCGCCCGTCGGTCTCGTCGACCTCGCGCACCACCAGCCCCTCGGCCTCGAGTGTGGTGACGATGCGCGAGATGAAGCTGCGGCTGTAGACCGCGCGCTCCGCGAGCTCGTGCATGCGCATGCGGCCGTTCGGCGAGGCGTCGAGCAGCCACAGCACGTCGTACCAGGTCAGCGGCGGCAGGCCTTCCTTGCGGAAGCTGTCCTCCATGAAGTCGAGCACCAGCACATAGGCGCTGATGAAGGAGGCCCAGGTGGAGGTGCCGCGCACGGCGGTGGAACGGGGCGTTGCCATACGGGGGAGAGCGTTTTCGAGAGTGGACCTCGATTCTCTCTCCGCCGCCCCGGCGCGCATCGTCAGGGCAGCGCCGCGTACCTGGCTTCGGGGTCGATGCCGTAGAGCGACAGGGCCCGCGCCGGCAGTTCCGCGTCGACCGTGCCGTCGTCGGCCAGCGCCTTGAGCGCCGCGAGCGCGACGTGATGGCGGTCGACCTCGAAGAAGGCGCGCAGCGCTTCGCGCGTGTCGGAGCGGCCGAAGCCGTCGGTGCCCAGGGTCACGAAGCGGCGATCGCCGACGAAGGGGCGGATCTGGTCGGGCACGATCTTCATGTAGTCGGTGGCGGCGATCGCCGGCCCGTCCTCGCCAGCCAGGCACTGCGCGACGTACGAAGCGCGCGGCGCCTGCGCCGGATGCAGGCGGTTCCAGCGCTCGGCTTCGAGGCCGTCGCGGCGCAGCTCCGAGAAACTCGTGACGCTCCAGATGTCGGCGCTCACGCCGGAGTCGCGCTCCAGCAGCGCAGCGGCCGCGATCACCTCGGAGAGGATCGCGCCGCTGCCCATCAACTGCACGTGCGGCGCGTCGGCGGCACGGGCGCCCCGCTTCAGGCGGTACATGCCTTTCACGATGCCTTCCTCGGCGCCCTCGGGCATCGCCGGATGCGCGCTCTTTTCGTTGATCAGCGTGAGGTAGTAGAAGACGTCCTCCTGCGGCTCGCCGTACATCCTGCGCAGCCCGTCCTGCACGATCACCGCGATCTCGTACGAGTAGGCGGGGTCGTAGGACACGCAGGACGGGATCACCGACGACAGCACGTGGCTGTGGCCGTCGTCGTGCTGCAGGCCCTCGCCCTCGAGCGTGGTGCGGCCCGAGGTCGCGCCGAGCAGGAAGCCGCGCGCGCGGATGTCGCCGGCGGCCCAGGCCAGGTCGCCCACGCGCTGGAAGCCGAACATCGAATAGAAGATATAGAACGGGATGGTGGCGACGCCGTGCGTGCTGTGCGCGGTCGCCGCCGCGATCCAGGACGACATCGCGCCCGATTCGTTGATGCCTTCCTGCAGGATCTGCCCCTGGCGGTCCTCCTTGTAGAAGCTCAGCTGGTCGGCGTCCTGCGGCGTGTAGAGCTGGCCCACGTGCGAGTAGATGCCGACCTGGCGGAACATGCCGTCCATGCCGAAGGTGCGTGACTCGTCGGGCACGATCGGCACCACGCGCGGACCCAGCACCGGGTCCTTGAGCAGTTGCGCGAGGATGCGCACGAAGGCCATGGTGGTGGCGTACTCGCGCTCGCCGCTGCTTTGCAGGTGGCTCGCGAAGGCCGCGAGCGCGGGCGTTGCCAGCGGGCCCGGTCCGCGCGAGCGTGAAGGCAGGAGCCCGCCGGCGCGCTGGAGGCCAGCCTCGAGGCAGGCGGCTTCGGGGCTGCCGGGCGCGGGCTTGATGTACGGGATCTCCTCGAGCCGTTCGTCGGGCACCGGGATCGCGAAGCGATCGCGGAAGGCGCGCACGGCCGGGTCGCCCATCTTCTTCAGCTGGTGGTTGATGTTGGCCGCTTCGCCCGCCGCGCCCATGCCGTAGCCCTTCACCGTCTTGGCGAGGATCACGGTCGGCTGGCCTTGGTGGCGCACGGCGGCGGCATAGGCCGCATGCACCTTGAGCGGGTCGTGGCCGCCGCGGGCGAGGGCGCCGATCTGCGCGTCGCTCAGGTGCGCGACCCGCTGGAGCAGCTCGGGGTCCTTGCCGAAGAAGTGTTCGCGCACGTAGTCGCCGCCATGCGCCTTGAAGGCCTGGTACTCGCCGTCGACGCATTCCATCATGCGCCGGTGCAGCCGGCCGTCGTGGTCCTGCGCCAGCAGTTCGTCCCAGCCGCTGCCCCAGACGAGCTTGATCACGTTCCAGCCCGCGCCGCGGTAGACGCTCTCGAGCTCCTGGATGATCTTGGCGTTGCCGCGCACCGGGCCGTCGAGGCGCTGCAGGTTGCAGTTCACCACGAAGATCAGGTTGTCGAGCTTCTCGCGGCCCGCCATCGCGACCGCGGCCAGGGTCTCGGGCTGGTCCTGCTCGCCGTCGCCGAGGAAGGCCCAGACCTTGCGGCCCTGCGCCGGGATCAGCCCGCGGTCCTCGAGGTAGCGCATGTAGCGTCCCTGGTAGGCCGCCATCAGCGGACCGAGGCCCATCGAGACGGTCGGGAACTGCCAGAAGTCCGGCATCGTGCGCGGATGCGGGTAGGAGGCGAGGCCGCCACCGATCTCGCGCCGGAAACGGTCCATCTGCTGCTCCGACAGGCGCCCCTCGAGGTAGGCGCGCGCATAGATGCCGGGCGAGGAATGGCCCTGGATGTAGAGCATGTCGCCGAGGAACCCGGGCGTGGCGGCGCGGAAGAAGTGCCGGTAGCCGGTCTCGTAGAGCGTGGTGGCCGAGGCATAGGTCGCGATGTGGCCGCCGACGCCCGAGTGCTTGCCCGCGCGCAGCACCAGCGCCATCGCATTCCAGCGCAGGTAGGCGTCGAGCCGCAGCTCGATGTTCACGTCGCCCGGAAAGGCCGGCTGGTCGGCGACGCGCACGGTGTTCACGTAGGGCGTGGTGCGCGGCGCGGCATAGCGGCCCGCGGCCGCGTGGTCCTGCTCGATCAACTGGTCCAGCAGGTAATGGGCCCGGTCGCGGCCTTCGTGGATCACCACGGCGCGCATGGCGTCGAGCCATTCGCGTGTCTCTTGCGGATCGATGTCGTCCGCGCTCGCCAAGTCGTTCATTCGTTGCTCCTTCGTTGTGCGGTTCGTTGTTCGAACGTCATTCGCATCGCCTTTAAATTTCATTATGTGGATATGAATCGTGCAATGCGCAACGGCAATGTATCCCTAGTTCATTGCAAATGCAATCAGTTGTGATGTAACCTGCCTGGCGTGGATCGCGGCGATGTGGGCGATGAAGAAGGCTGAATTGGCCATGATTCGCCGCCATGACCTCGATCTCGGCGGATCTATCTGCATGCGATAGCAACTATTGGTGTGGCAGATCCGTACCCATGCCCATGGCGCCCGCCGGGGCCGAAGACAACCCCTCGAGAACCCAAAGGCATCCATGCCGCCCTCCGACCCGTCATCCAGCTTTCCCACGCCCGCGCAGTTGCGCGACCTCGATCCCGCGGACCTCGCCGAAGTGGCCACCGATCTCCGAAGCGCGCTGCTGCGCAGCGTGTCGCGAACGGGCGGCCATCTCGCCTCGAACCTCGGCGTGGTCGAGCTCACCCTTGCCTTGCACCACGTCTTCGACACGCCGCGCGATGCGCTGGTCTGGGATGTCGGCCACCAGTGCTATGCGCACAAGATCCTCACGGGCCGTGGCCCGGCGATGGCCACTTTGCGCAAGGTCGGCGGCCTGTCGGGGTTCACCTCGAGGGACGAGTCGCCCTACGACCCCTTCGGTGCCGGCCATGCGGGCACCGCCGTCTCGGCGGCGGTGGGCATCGCGATGGGCATGCGGGACGACGGCAGGCATGCCGTCGCCATCGTCGGCGACGGCGCGCTCTCGGCGGGAATGACCTTCGAGGCGCTCAACCATGCGGGCAGCTTCGCGACCTTGCCGCTGGTCGTGGTGCTCAACGACAACGGGATGTCGATCTCGCCCGCGCTGGGCGCGCTGCACCAGCATCTGCGCGGCCTGGTCGAGCGGGACGCATCCGCTCGCGCCGACCACCGCTCGCTGTTCGAGCTGCTGGGCCTGCGCTACACCGGCCCCATCGACGGCCACGATGCCGAGGCGCTCGTGGCCGCGTTCCGCGCCGCGAAGCGATCGCGCGCGCCGCAGGTCCTCCACGTCGTCACGCAAAAGGGCAGGGGCTATGCGCCGGCCGAGGCCGACCCGACCACCTACCACGGGCCCGGCCCCTTCGACCTCGCCGTGGGCGTGGCCGCCAAGGCCGCGAGCCGCCCGAGCTTCAGCCAGGTCTTCGGCCAATGGGTGTGCGACGCGGCGGCCGACGACCCGGCCATCGTCGCGATCACGCCCGCGATGCGCGAGGGCTCCTGCCTGGTCGATTTCGAGCGGCGATTCCCGGCGCGCTTCGTGGACGCCGCCATCGCGGAGCAGCATGCGGTGACGCTGGCCGCGGGACTCGCCGTGGCCGGCATGCGGCCGATCGTGGCGATCTATTCGACCTTCCTGCAGCGCGGCTACGACCAGCTCGTCCACGACGTCTGCCTGCAGAACCTGCCGGTGCTGTTCGCGATCGACCGCGCGGGAATCGCGGGCGGGGACGGTGCCACGCACCTGGGCGCCTTCGACGTGGCGGCGCTGCGCTGCGTTCCGAACCTGTTGCTGATGACGCCGGCCGACGGGCACGAGTGCCGGCGGATGCTCGCGCTGGGGTTGGATCACGACGGGCCGTCGGCGGTGCGCTACCCGAGGGCCGTCGTCCCCGCGGACGACGGCGTTCGCACGGACCAGCCCTTGGCACTCGGCCGCGGCGTGGTCGTGCGCAGGTCGACGGGCAACAGGCCCGCCAGGGTGGCGTTGCTCGCCTTCGGGCCCTTGCTCCATGCCGCGATGGAGGCCGCCGAGGCGCTCGACGCGAGCGTCGCCAACATGCGCTTCGTCAAGCCGCTCGACGAGGCGCTGCTGCTCGACCTTGCCGCGACGCACGAGGTGCTCGTCACGCTCGAGGAGGCCTCGGTCATCGGTGGCGCGGGCGCGGCCTGCGCGGAGCGCATCGCGATGGAAGGGCTGCCGGTGCGGCTGCTTCGCCTGGGCCTGCCCGATGTCTTCATCGGGCATGGAGATCGGGGCGAACTGCTCGCGTTGCAGGGCCTCGATGCGGCGGGCATCGTCGCGTCGATCCGGGCATTCGTCGAGCGGCACTGACGGCCGGTGCAACGGGCCGGTGTAGGGCAAACGCGCCTCTTGCCCCGCCGGCATGGCGCGGCGCCGGGGCTCTGCCCGACAATTCGCGCCGAATCCTCCGCATCCGGCGCGCCTTGTTCTCCAAAAACGCTTCCACCGACGTCCGCCGCGAAGGCGAGGGGCCCCTGGCCCGGGCGAAGGCACGCCTGCCGTCGCCGATCGCCTGCCTGGTGTTCGTCGTGTCGGTGGCGCTGCTGGTGGCCATGGGGGCCTTCTTCGGCGACCACTCGGGCGGCAAGTACCCCCCGGGCGCGACGCAGCACATCACGCGGGCCGACTGGCAGGTGCAGCGCGCGAACGGTTTCATGGCGCCGCCGCTGATCTTCAGCGGCCAGCAATTGCCCGATGCCTGGCAACCGGTCGAGCTGCCGCTGGCGCTGCCGATCGCGCTGCTCGACCAGGCCGACGCCAACACGATCTCGGACCCGGGCAAGGAGACGCGCACCACCTGGCTGCGGCTGAAGGTGCCGCCCCATCCCGGGCTGCGCGGTCCGCTCGCGCTGTACGGCTCGCGCGTGAAGACCGACGGCACGATCGCGATCTATGCCGATGGCCGGCTGGTGTATCGCGCGCAGGAACTGGGACCGCTGTGGAACAGCACGCGCACGCCGCTGTGGGTGGTGTTCGAGCAGCGCGACGATGGCTCGGCCGCGCGGCCGGCCGAGATCCTGATCCGGCTCGAGCACACCCGCGCCGCGCAGGTGGGCATCGCCTCGCTGTGGCTGGGGCCGGTCGACGCGCTCAAGGGCCGCTACCAGATGCGCCAGTGGCTGCAGCAGGAGCTGCCCGCGATGCTGAGCGCGGCCTTCATGGCGGTGGGCGTGTTCGCGCTGTTCGTGTGGCTGTGGCGCCGCCACGAGACCGGCTACCTGCTGTTCTTCAACCTCGCTACCACCTCGTACCTGCGCGGGCTGCATTTCTACGTCTCGCTGCCGATCGCGAACGACTGGTTCGCCTGGCTCACGGTCAATGCGCTGTTCTGGCTGGTGGCGGTGGTGCACTACGCGCTGCGACAGCTGCACGAGCGGCCGCTCACGCTGCTGACCTGGGCCGTGACGACGATCACCTTGCTGGTCAGCGTGCTGACCCTGCCCGGCATCGCGCTGCTGCCGAACACGCCGCAGGTCACGCCGCTGATTTACCTGGTGGTGGCGGGCATGGCCACGGTGGTGGGGCTGGTGGGCGGCATCAGCGCCTGGCGCCGTTCGCCCGAGGGGCGGCTGGTGGCGGCCGGCATCGGCGTGTGCGTGCTGCTCGGCGCCACCGACTGGATGGTGCAGAACAACATCGTGAGCCCCGAGGGCTGGTACCTGGGCGCCTACACCAACGCCGTCACCTTCGCCGTCTTCGGCATCCTGCTGTATCGGCGCTACGTGCACGCGATCGGCGAGGTGGAACGCGTCAACGCCAGCCTCGCGCAGCGGTTGCAGGCGCGCGAGAGCGAGCTCGACCTGAGCCATCGCCGGCTGCGCGAGGTCGAGCGGCAGAAGACCATCAGCGACGAGCGCCAGCGGCTGATGCAGGACATGCACGACGGGCTGGGCTCCTCGCTGATCAGCGCGATCCGCTCGGTGGAGGAGGGCCGGCTCAGCGACCAGAAGGTGTCGCAGATCCTCCAGGGCTGCCTCGACGACCTGAAGCTCACGATCGACTCGATGGAGCCGATCGACGCCGACCTGCTGCTGCTGCTCGCCACCCTGCGCTACCGGCTCGGCCCGCGGCTCGAGGGCATGGGCGTGTCGCTGACCTGGGAGGTGCAGGAGATCCCGCCCTTGCCGTGGCTCGATCCGTCGAGCGCGCTGCACGTGCTGCGCATCGTGCAGGAAAGCATCTCCAACACCCTGCGCCACACGCGTGCCACCACCATCCGCGTGGCGACCGGCACGGATGCCGCGCACGTGTGGGTGCGCATCGAGGACAACGGCCAGGGCTTCGACGTCGAGCAGGCCCTGACCGGCGGCCGCGGCCGCGGCCTGCAGAACATGCAGCGCCGCGCGCTGGCGGTGCAAGGGCACGTGGCGTGGGAGTCGGATGCGGCGGGTACGCGCTTCCTGCTGTGGCTGCCGCTGGTGCGGGCCGAGCGCCCTTCGGGGGCATGAGCCGTCGGGTACAGTGACGGCCCCTTGCCGCCGCACACCGACCCCTCCTCCGCCGACCACGGCATCCGTCTCGAATCCGTCGTGCTGGAGCGCGGCGCACAGCGCGTGTTCGATGGCCTCTCGCTCGAGCTGCGCGATGCGCGCATCGGCGTGATCGGCGACAACGGCGCCGGCAAGAGCAGCCTGTTCCGGTTGATCAGCGGGCTGGAGCCGCCGGGCGAAGGCCGGGTGCGCGTGCATGGCTGCGACACGGTGGCCGATCGCCGCCAGCTCTCGCAGCACGTCGGCCTGATGTTCCAGAACCCCGACGACCAGATCATCTTTCCGACCGTGGCCGAGGAACTGGCCTTCAGCCTCACGGCGCGCGGCGAATCGCGTACCGAGGCACGCCGGCAGGCACGCGACTTCCTTGCGCGGCGCGGCCTCGCGGCCTGGGCCGAGCGCGCCATCGGCGAACTGAGCCAGGGCCAGCGCCAGCAGGTCTGCCTGCTGGCATTGCTGATCAGCCGGCCCGCCACCTTGCTGCTCGACGAACCGTTCGCGAGCCTCGACCTGCTGAGCCAGGCCCGGCTGTCGGCGCAGCTCGCCGCGAGCGACCAGCAGGTGCTGGTGTCCACGCATGTGCTCGAGCACGTGCACGATTTCGAGCGCGTGCTGTGGCTGGCGCAGGGCCGGGTGCGGGCCGACGGCCCGGGCCGCGAGGTCTGCGAGGCCTATGCGCAGGACGTGCGGCAACGCGCGGCGATGGACCTGCCGCATGCGTAGCCTCTATCTCGACAGGCGCACCTGGATGCACGCGGTGCCGGCGTGGCTCAAGCTCGCGCTGCTGTCGGCCGGCGGCACCGCGCTCGTGCTGACCAACCGGCCTGCGCTGCTGGGCGCGGCCTGTGGACTGTCGCTCGCGCTGTTCGCCTCGCTCGGGCGGCCCGCGTGGGGCCGGGTGCGCACGCTGTTCGGCATCGCGATCGCCTGCGCGCTCATCGTCGGCTTCCATGCACTGCTCGGCACCACGCTGCTCGGCGTGGCGAGCGCGCTGCGCATCGCCACCGCCGCGGTGCTCGCGCTGATGCTGACGCTGACCACGCGCTTCGAGGACCTGCTCGCGGTGCTCGAGACGGTGCTGCATCCGCTGCGCCGCCTGGGCGTGCCCACCGACCGCATCGCGCTCGGCCTCGGGCTCACGCTGCGGTTCGCCGAGAACTTCTACGTGCAGTGGCAGCGGCTCGACGACGCGCACCGCGCGCGCGCCGGCCATGGCGGCGGACTGCGGCTGCTGGCGCCGCTGACCATCCGCACGCTGCAGACTGCGGAGCGCGTGGCCGATGCGCTCGCGGCGCGGCTCGGGCGCTGATCAGGTGGTGGCGCGGAAGCGCGTGAGGCTCACGTAGTCCTTGCGCGGACCGCGCACGGTGTGGCGCAGCGTGAAGCTGCCATCGTCCAGGAAGCGATAGAGGCTGTCGTAGAGGTCGGCGGCGCACAGGTGCGCGGCGGTGCCGGTCCAGGCCGTGTCGCCGTCGTCGCCCGGCAGCAGCGCGATCTCGTGGAACAGGCGTGGCGGCCGTTCGGCGAACAGCACCGCGAAACCGCCGGGACTGCCCTGGTACAGGTACTCGCGGTGGGCGTCGAAGCTGCGGCCGTCGAGCAGGCGCAGCCGGCCTTGCTCGCGATAGTGCAGGGTCGCGGGTATCGCGTCGGGCACGGCATGGAAGACAGCGGTGCCGTGCATCGAGGCCTGGCCTTCGATCGCGCGTTCGAAGGTCCAACTGCCCGCGAGACGGCGCCAGACATCGTCGGCTTCGCCCCATGGCGAGAGAGAAAGGGTGGGGTTGGCCGCACGCATGGGGCGACTCTATCCCTCCGGGGAAAGCCCCTCCATGTCGGACGCGGACCATCGATTGTTTCCTTCCCGTGAACGCCGCGGTTCCATTTGCCTAGGGTTTTTACCTAGATTCAAGGCGCACAATTCGTCTCACGGACCAGCCGCCGACTCCAAGACAAGCAGAAGGCAGCGACTGATCTGGGTGAACAGGCACTGACGAGGTGGCCGCCCCCGAAGGGACGGCGCCCCACCAAGACCGGTTCGAATCATCCAAAGTCAAGTCACAAGAATTGAAGGAATACTCAAAATGAACGCCTCGAAGCTCCTCTCCGCCGTTGCCCTCTCCCTGCTCGCCGCTGCCGGTGCAGCCCATGCAGAAACCTATGAGGGTGTGCATCCCCTGACCTCGGCCGCCAGCCGCGCCGAAGTCGCCGGCCAGGCCGTCATCGCCGCTCGCAGCGCCGACCCCTATGCCGAAGGCGCCAACGCCGGCCCGGCCCAGGTGGTCGCCTCGGATACCAGCCGTGCCGCCGTCCGTGCCGAAGCCGTTGCCGCTGCGCACAGCGCCGACCCGTACGCCGAAGGCGCTTCGTCGGGCGTGGCCCCGCTGGTCGCCAGCACCGTGGACCGCAATGCGGTGCGCGCACAAGCCCGCGCCGCTGCCCGCGGCGACTCGCTGCCGCTGTAATCGGCGCCCAGAACTCGGTCGCATCGCGGGGCTCGCTCCCGCGGTGAGTCGAGTGGTCTAGCCACCCGGAGGCCGGCCCTTGCGAAAGCAGGGGCCGGCCTTTCGCTTGGATGTCGGTCAATCCAAAGCATTAACGGCGGATGCAGCGCACTTCGCGGCCGATGCGGCCGTGAAACCGGGTCTGTCGCGCAAATCGCACAGAGCCGCATGCGGCGTATCGAGCGCTTTCGGCCTCCATGCCGTCGCGCGCGAACCCGTGCGGTCGCTGGGACACCGCGACACGCCACTGCAACGTTGCACCGCCGCGGTGCGCTTCGCTCTCCCATTCGGCCGATCGCACGAGCCGTCGTCCGCCGAATGGCGCATTGCCATGCTGCAATGCATGATCGATGATGTTGCTCGCGGCTCGATGGACCGCACAACGTCATGCTTTCGGCCTACAGCGCCATTGTGGTGCGGGCACGCGAAAATGTACGGGCGCTTCTGCCACGACAAAAGCAAGCACGACCCCGCCGCCGAGCGCGGCTGACCCATTACGCATGGCCCTCACTCTCGACACCGAAGACACGCGACAAAGGATCCACGATCTCGTGTGGTCAGGCTTTCATCACGACGCCGACGTCGAATGGATGATCACCGACGAGTACCTCGATCCCGACGAGCTGACTTCCGATGACCGGGCCTGGGTCAAGGCCGAGACCGCGCGCGCCTGCGCCGCCAAGCATGCGGCCGAAGCCGAGTGGCCCGCGCAGACCGAATACGACCGCCTCGAGACCGCGTTCGCGCAGCTGCGCGAAGAGAAGATCATCGCGCTGCACCGCGCGGGCAACACGCTGGCCGACGGCCAGGACGACGTGCGCGATGCCTGGCGCGCCGCCGGCCGCGACGCCTCGGGCATCGTGGGCTGCTGCTTCTATCACGCGCAGGACCTCGAGCGCGCGGTGCGCACCGGCCGGCTGCACCTGGCCTTCAGCGGCGGCCTGATTCCCGAGATCGCGCGGCGCGAGGCCAATACCGTGGCGGTCGGGCAGCGCATCGCCGCGCTGCTCCGGGGCGTCGGCTTCGCCGTGCACTGGAGCGGCAACATCGACGAACGCATCGAGGTCGACCTCGGCCAGTGGCGCAAGCGAGGCCCATCGGCGTGAGCGTGCAGGCCTGGCAGCCGCCGCGCCGCATCGATGCGATCGATTTCTGGCTGCGCTCCCGGTTGCTGGCCATCGCGCATGGGTTGCGCGAAACCTGGCGCCCTTCCGCGCGCCGCTGGCCCATGGCCGATGCGCTGGCCGATGCGCCCGTGCTGGCGCGCTTCAGCAGCCCGCTGTGGACCGATGGCCGCGACGACGAATTCGCGCTGGTCGCCGGCAAGGTGCAGAACCTGCGCGTGGCGCGCGCCGCCTTCGATGCCATCGAGGTGCCCGCGGGCGAGCTGCTGAGCTTCTGGCGCCAGCTCGGCCGGCCCAGCGCATGGCGCGGCTTCGTGCAGGGCCGCGAACTGCGCGGCGGCTGCGTGGTGCCGACACTGGCGGGCGGGCTCTGCCAGCTCTCGAATGCACTGGCCACGGTCGGCGCTCGCGCGGGGCTCGAACTGGTCGAGCGCCATGCGCACACCGCGCGCATCGAGCAGGCCGCGGCCGGGCCCGACGATGCGGTCGACGCGACCGTGTTCTGGAACTACGTCGACCTCAAGCTGCGCGCGCGCCATGCGTGGCGGCTCGAAGTCGAAATCACCGCCACCGAGCTGGTGCTGCGCATCCGCGCGCATGCGCCGCCGGTCGCGCCGCGCGTGATGTGGCGCGCGCCGCGCGATGCCGGCGCCGACGCGCTGGCGCCGCCCGTGGCGCGCGGCTGCCTGAGCTGCGACCGCAACGACTGCTTCCGTCACCGGCCCGCGCTGCCGGTCGCGGCCCAGGGGCGGACCGCCGTGCTGCTCGACGCATGGACGCCCGAGTTCGCGCGCTACCTCGAGGCCCGGCATCCCGAGGCCGACCGCATGCAGCGCGCGCCCGTGCGGCTGGCGTTCTGGCGGCCGATGAGGGACTGGCGCGGCGGCGAGGCCTCGGTGCACCGGCCCTGGCTGGCCAGCGTTCGCGGCGCGTTGTGGCGCCGACTGTGGGCGCGCCGGGAAGGCGGGCGGCGGCAGGCCGGCGTGATCGATGCGCAGCGCTGGCTCGCGCGGGCCTTCGCGGCACGGCTTCGGCCCGAACACACGCAACTGGTGGTCGACCAGGCGCTGCTGCCGCATCTGCAGCGCCTCGGCGCGCTCGACGGACGCGCGTTCACCGTGCTGGCCGGCGCGCTGCCGATGGCCGAGATCGAGGCACGTCTCGATGCGGCCGCGGCGCGCTGGCCCGACGACACCACGTTGCGCGACTTCCGTGTCGCGCCGTCGTTGGTGCGTGCCGAAGCCCAGGCATTCGCGCGCGCGGCCACGGTGGTCACCCCACATGCGGCGGTGGCGGACGCGATGGCCACCGCGGCGCCGCAGGCCACGCTGGAGCGGCTCGAATGGGTGCTGCCCGGCATGTCGCCGCGTGCGAATCGGACACCGGACGACGGCGCGCCGCTGGTCGTGCTGCCCGCCAGCGCTCTCGCGCGCAAGGGCGCGCGCGAACTGGCCGCGGCATTGCGCGGCAGCGGATGGCGCCTGCGCGTGCTCGGCTCGCCATCGGCCGACGCCTCGCTCTGGCGGGGCATCGCGCTGGATGCGGCCCGCGATCCGCGCGGCGACTGGCTCGACGGCGCCCGCGTGGTGGTGCTGCCCGCGCATGTGGAGCATGCGCCGCGCGCGGCGCTGCGCGCGCTCGCGGCCGGCGTGCCGGTGGTGGCCTCCACCGCCTGCGGCCTCGCGGGCCGGCAGGGCGTGCGCGAAGTGCGCGCGGGCGACATCGAGGGCCTGCGCGCCGCGCTGCGCGAGGCGATCGACGGCCAGTGCCATTCCAACGAACAAGACGACAACGACCAGCGCTTCCCATGACCATCGATCTCCAGACGCTCAAGTGCGGCGAATGCGGCAGCAGCGTGCTCAAGCGCACCGGCCTCAACGAATTCACCTGCCAGCACTGCGGCTCCGTCACGCTGGTGGAGGACGACATCTCCGACCGCCTCGACCGCGTGCTCGACCAGGTCAAGGATGCGGCCGCGCGCCGTCTCGCCGACGAGCAGGCGGCGCGGCAGAAGGTGGCGATGCGCACCGCGGGCTTCGCGGTCGCGGCCGTGGTCGGCATCACCCTGCTCGTGACGGTGGTGCAGATGTTCACGCGCAAGGACACGTCCGACGGCGGCCGCCGCGCCGCGGTCGCCTCGGTGGTCGACCGCAACATTCCCACCGATGGCCTCAAGCTCGGCGAACCGCGCCAGGTGCTGGTGGGCAGCGGCAGCTCGGCGCGGCCCAAGCTGCTGGTGGTGGCGCGCAACGAGACCGGCAAGCCGCTCGAGCGCGCGAGCGTCAAGGCCACCTACTACGACGGCGAGACGCGGCTCGAGGAGCGCGGCGAATCGCTGCCGATCTCGGTGCTCGAGCCCGGCGAGAGCGCGCCGCTGCTGATCGACCTGCCGAGCGGCAAGAACGTCACGCGCCAGGAGCTGCAGGTGCAGCGCCTGTCGGCACCCTACCGCTCGGCCGACGGCCCGCGGCTCGCGTTCTCGCGCCTGCGGCTGGTGCAGCAGGGCGAGCGCGTGCGGCTGGTGGGGCGCGTGGTCAACGAGCGCAAGGATGCGGCGATCGGCGGCGTCGAGGCGCTCGCCACGCTCTACGACGACGCCGGCAACGTGATCGGCTTCGGCCGCGGCTATGCGCAGGGCAACGACATCCCGCCCGGCGCGCGCAGCGCGATCGACATCGACCTCGCACGCTTCGGCCGCGCCGCGCAGGTCGCGGCCTGGGATTACCGCATCGCCTACAGCACCGTCGAAGCCGGCGGCTCGCGCAGCGCGGTGCGCAGCGCCGACCGCGTGATCCGCACCGCCGGCGCGCCCGAGGTCTTCCATGCCGACCTGCGCCTGAGCACCGAGGACCTGCTGGCCGACGACAGCGAGCGCTTCGACCTCAAGGAGCTCGAACTGCTGCCGCTGGTGGCGGGCCGCAGCAACATCCAGCGGCCGCTGTTCCTGACCGAGCTCGTGAACCGCAGCAAGGAGGCGGTGGTGATCGCGCCCGGCGGCGTGATCTCGCGCTTCGGCGGCAGCAAGGCCGACGGCGCCACCGCCATCCAGGGCCTGGCCTATCTCTACCCGGGCGAGCGCTTCCCGATCCTGCTGGAGCCGCGCGAGGTCGACCGCATCACCCAGACCCGCGTCGAGTGGAAGCCGATGCGCCGCGCGGCACTGCCCGGTCCGCGCACGCCGCTCGAGGTGCAGGTGACCGGCACCAAGGCCGAGACCGGCAGCGTGCTGCTCAACTTCAGCCAGCGCTTCCTCTACAAGAGCGTGCAGGTCACGGGCAAGGTCGGCAATCCGGGCACGACCATCGTCGGCAAGGTGCGGCTGTGGGTCAGCCTGCGCGACCGCGACGGACAGCTCAGCGGCTTCAAGCTGGTCGACAACCTGCCGGCCATCGCGCCCGGCGAAAGCGTGCCGTTCCAGGTCAACGTGGAGCAGAACGGCCGCGACTTCGCGAGCGTCGGCACGCTATACCAAACCGAATAGCCCCGCAGCCAGCGTTCGCGGGCGCTTCGCGCCATGATCGGCGGATGACCGATTTCTCGATCCTCGACCTCTCCCCGATCGTCGAAGGCAGCGATGCCGCGCAGTCCTTTCGCAACTCGCTGTCGTTGGCGCAGCATGGCGAAAAGCTCGGCTACCGGCGCTACTGGCTCGCCGAGCACCATGGCATGCCGGGCATCGCCAGCGCGGCCACGGCGGTGCTGCTGGCGCACGTGGGCGCGGGCACCTCGACGATCCGCATCGGCGCCGGCGGCGTGATGCTGCCCAACCATTCGCCGCTGGTCATCGCAGAGCAGTTCGGCACCCTCGAGTCGCTCTACCCGGGCCGCGTCGACCTGGGCCTGGGCCGCGCCCCCGGTTCCGACCAGCGCACCGCGCGCGCGCTGCGCCGCAATCTCGAATCGGACGCCGACCAGTTCCCGCAGGACGTGATCGAGCTGATGGACTTCATGTCGAAGAACCCGCAGCAGGCGGTGCGCGCCGTGCCGGGCGCGGGGCTCGAGGTGCCGGTGTGGATCCTCGGCTCGAGCACCTTCGGCGCGCAGTTGGCCGCCCACCTGGGCCTGCCCTATGCCTTCGCCTCGCACTTCGCGCCGCAGCAGATGATGCAGGCGATCCAGATCTACCGCGAGACCTTCAAGCCCTCGGCGCAGCTCGCCAAGCCCTACGTGATGCTGGGCTTCAACGTGTTCGCGGCCGACACCGACGCCGAGGCCGAGTTCCGCGCCACCTCGTGGCAGCAGGCTTTCGTCAACCTGCGCAGCGGCCGGCCCGGCCGGCTGCCGCCGCCGGTCGAGGGCTACCGGCAGAAGGTCGGCCCGGCCGAGAACGCGCTGCTCGACTCGGTGCTGTCCTGCTCGGCCGTGGGCTCGCCCGACACCGTGCGCGCGGGCGTCGAGGCCTTCATCGAGCGCACCGGCGCCGACGAGCTGATGATCACCTCGCAGGTCTTCGACCACGCCTCGCGGCTGCGCTCGTACGAGCTGCTGGCCCGCATCCGCGACAGCCTGCGCGCCTGAGCGGGCGCCCCCGGATTTCCCCCACGCCGACCCCGCCTCGCCGGGGCTGGGACAATGTCGCCCCTATGGCAAAGCAACGGATCGTGGTCGGGCTGAGCGGCGGTGTGGATTCCGCGGTGACCGCGCACCTGCTCAAGCAGCAGGGGCACGAGGTGGTCGGCATCTTCATGAAGAACTGGGAAGACGACGACGACAGCGAGTACTGCTCGTCGAACATCGACTTCGTGGACGCCGCCAGCGTGGCCGACGTGCTGGGCATCGAGATCGAGCACGTGAACTTCGCGGCCGACTACAAGGACCGCGTGTTCGCCGAGTTCCTGCGCGAGTACAAGGCCGGCCGCACGCCCAATCCCGACGTGCTGTGCAATGCCGAGATCAAGTTCAAGGCCTTCCTCGACCATGCGATGCGCCTGGGCGCCGAGAAGATCGCCACCGGCCACTACGCGCGCGTGCGGCTCGACGAGGCTACGGGCCGGCACGAGCTGCTCAAGGGGCTCGACCCCTCGAAGGACCAGAGCTACTTCCTCCACCGCCTGAACCAGGCGCAGCTGTCGAAGACGCTGTTCCCGGTCGGCGAGCTGCACAAGACCGAGGTGCGCCGCATCGCCGAGGAGATCGGCCTGCCGAACGCGAAGAAGAAGGACTCGACCGGTATCTGCTTCATCGGCGAGCGGCCGTTCCGCGAATTCCTCAACCGCTACATCTCGAAGGAACCGGGCCCGATCAAGGACGACCGCGGCCGCAGGCTCGGCGAGCACCAGGGCCTGAGCTTCTACACGCTGGGCCAGCGGCAGGGGCTGGGCATCGGCGGCGTGAAGGAAAAGGGCGCGCAACGCGGCGCGGGCGACCATTCGCCGTGGTTCGTGGCGCGCAAGGACGTCGAGAACAACACGCTGTGGGTGGTGCAGGGCCATGACCATCCCTGGCTGCTGTCGACCTCGCTGCGCGCCGACGACGCGAGCTGGGTGGCGGGCGAGCCGCCGCTGCCGGGCGCCTATGGCGCCAAGTCGCGCTATCGGCAGGCCGACGCGGCCTGCGAGATGGTGGCCGGCGACGAAGCTCCGCGCGACGATGCCTTTGCATTGCGCTTCGGCCAGACGCAATGGGCGGTGACGCCGGGCCAGTCGGCGGTGCTGTACGACGGCGAACGCTGCCTGGGCGGCGGCGTGATCGTCTGAGCGCTGCTCAGCGCGGCTCTTGCCGCACCGAATCATCGACGTGGATCAGGTCCAGCGGATGCCGTTGGCCGGCCAGGTGGTCTTCGACGCACTGCAGCAGCAGCGGGCTGCGATGCCGCTCCACGCTGGCGCGGATCTCGTCGGCCGTCATCCAGAGCGTGCGCACGATGCCGGTGTCGAGCGCCCGGCCTGCCTCGCGTTCGCCGAGCTCGCCGCTGAAGGCGAAGCGCATGTAGGTCACGGCGGGATCGTCGACCGAACGCGCGAGATAGATGCCGACCAGCGCGGTCGGCACGAAGGCATGGGCGGTTTCCTCGAGCGCCTCGCGCGCGCAGCCTTCGGCAGGGGATTCGCCGGGGTCGAGGTGGCCGGCCGGGGTGTTGAGGCGCAGGCCCTGATCGGTGTGCTCCTCGACCAGCAGGAAGCGGCCCTCGCGTTCGATCACCGCGGCGACGGTGACGTTGGGTTTCCAGCGGACGGTGGTGTTCATGGGGATGGCTTCCTTCGACGCTCGCGCGGAAGGCGGGCCATGGGCTGACACGCCGCCGCGCGAATCATCCCCGTATTGGACGCGAACCCGCTCAGGAGCTGCGCGCTTCGCCCCCGCGTGCGCCGAGCTGGCCGGCTTCGACCGTTTCGAGCCGGTAGCCGAGCCCGTAGATCGCCAGCAGCAGGAAGCCGTTGGCGGGCCGCAGGTCGAGCTTGGTCCGCAGGCGCGAGATGTGGGTGTCGAGCGAGCGCGAGAGCGCCTCGACGCCCAGGCCCCATACCGCTTCGTGCAGGTGCTCGCGCGACAGCAGGCGGCCGAGGTTCTGGAACAGGAACAGCGCCAGTTCGTACTCGCGGTTCTTGAGCTCGACCGGCATGCCGCGCACCTTGAGCGTTCGCGAGGGTGGATAGAAATGGTAGGGGCCGAAGACCAGCTCGGTCTCGTGCTGCGCGGGGTACGAGCGCCGCAGCAGGGCGTTGACGCGCGCCTCGAGCTCGGTGGCCTGGATCGGCTTGCTCATGAAGTCGTCGGCTCCCGCGTTGAGCCCGGCGACCATGTCTGCGTCGTCGTGCCGCGCGGTGACGAACAGCACGGGCAACCGGCTCTTGAGGTCGTGGCGAATCGTCTTCACCACGTCGAGGCCGCGGATGTCGGGCAGGTGCCAGTCGAGAAGCAGCAGATCGAAGGTCTGTCGCCGCATCGAATGCAGCAGCGATTTTCCGTCCGCGTACTCATGGCACTCGTGCCCGAGCGACGCCATGGTCTGATGAATCAGTTTTCTCTGATGGGCCTCGTGGTCGAGGACAGCAATGCGCATTTTTTTACCCCCTTACTTCCTCCCATGGGCCGCCTCTGTGTACGGCTCCAAGTGAGGCGAAGTGTATCTATCTGCGTCTAAGGTAAGCAATCTGCCCTGCAACTAATGCACATGAACCCTTCTTTTAAATCAATCCATGGAAGAATGATTACAAAGGCCTACATCTTTGTCCTGTAGATGACACGAAGTTCGTGCAAACGCCGGCGTTGTTTTTGCGCCGCACGATGCCGCCGCGCCGGCGCCGCCTGAGACCGGTTTCCTTACAGCGCGTCAGAGGGAAAGGCCTCGATCCATCACCAATAAGCTATCAAATGGATAGCTAGATTTTCAGCAGCCACGGACGTTGGAGCATGGATACTTCGCCCCTTGCGCGACAGATCGGGCCGAATGTCTTGCTGTAAGCTTCGCCCGCATTTCGCGCTGCACCTTGCCCTGAGGAGAACTCTATGCTGATAGGCGTGCCTGCCGAGACAACGACAGGCGAAACCCGAGTGGCCGTGACCCCGGAGACGGCGAAGAAACTGGTGGCGTTGGGGCACACGGTGCGTGTGCAGAGCGGCGCGGGCGTGGCGGCCAGCGTGACCGACGCGGCCTACCAGGCGGCCGGCGCCGAGATCACCGACCAGGCCGGCGCCTTCGGTGCCGACATCGTGCTCAAGGTGCGCGCCCCGAGCGACGCCGAATGCGCGCTCGCCAAGTCCGGCAGCGTGCTCGTGGGCATGCTCAACCCCTTCGACGCCGCCGGCCTGCAGCGCGTGGCCGCGGCCGGCCTCACCGGCTTCGCGCTCGAGGCGGCCCCACGCACGACGCGCGCCCAGAGCATGGACGTGCTCAGCTCCCAGGCCAACATCGCGGGCTACAAGGCCGTGATGATCGCGGCCGACAAGTACCAGCGCTTCTTCCCGATGCTGATGACCGCCGCCGGCACCGTGAAGGCCGCGCGGGTCGTGATCCTCGGCGTGGGCGTCGCGGGCCTGCAGGCCATCGCCACGGCCAAGCGCCTGGGCGCGGTCATCGAGGCCTCGGACGTTCGCCCCAGCGTCAAGGAGCAGATCGAATCGCTGGGCGGCAAGTTCATCGACGTGCCCTACGAGACCCAGGAAGAGAAGGACGCCGCCGAAGGCGTGGGCGGCTATGCGCGCCCGATGCCCGCGAGCTGGCTCACGCGCCAGCAGGCCGAGGTCGCCAAGCGCGTGGCGCTGGCCGACGTCGTCATCAGCACCGCGCTGATCCCGGGGCGTGCCGCGCCGACCCTCATCACCGAGGACATGGTCAAGTCCATGAAGCCCGGCAGCGTCATCGTCGACATCGCCGCCGGCAAGGGCCCGGATGGCGTGGGCGGCAACTGCCCGCTGTCCGAAGCCGACAAGACGGTGGTCAAGCACGGCGTGACCATCGTCGGCGAAACGAACCTCGCCGCGCTGGTGGCTGCCGACGCCTCTGCGCTGTACGCGCGCAACGTGCTCGACTTCCTCAAGCTCGTGCTGACCAAGGAGGGCACGCTGAAGATCGACCTCGAGGACGACATCGTCGCCGCCTGCCGCGTCACGCAGGACGGCCAGGTCACGAAGAAGTAAGCGAACACGCGAGGAGAAGAAACCATGGACATCGTCTCTCACACCGTCATCAACCTCATCATCTTCGTGCTGGCCATCTACGTGGGCTACCACGTGGTGTGGACCGTCACGCCCGCGCTGCACACGCCGCTGATGGCCGTGACCAACGCCATCTCGGCGATCGTCATCGTGGGCGCCATTCTGGCCGCCGCGCTCACCGAGACCGGCCTGGGCAAGACCATGGGCGTGCTGGCCGTCGCGCTGGCGGCGGTCAACGTCTTCGGCGGCTTCCTGGTCACGCGGCGCATGCTGGAGATGTTCAAGAAGAAGGAAAAGAAGGCCGCGCCCGCAGCCGCCGAGGGAGCTTCCAAGTGAGCATGAACCTCGTCACCCTGCTGTACCTGCTGGCCAGCATCTGCTTCATCCAGGCGCTCAAGGGCCTGAGCCATCCCACCACCTCGATCCGCGGCAACGTCTTCGGCATGACCGGCATGGCGATCGCCGTGCTGACCACCGGCGCGCTGATCTGGAAGCTGGCCAACGGCAACCCGGCCGGCCTGGGCTACGTGCTGGTCGCGCTGGTCGTGGGCGGCGGTCTCGGCGCCTACATGGCCAACAAGGTCGAGATGACCAAGATGCCCGAGCTCGTGGCCTTCATGCACAGCATGATCGGCCTGGCGGCCGTGTTCATCGCGGTGGCCGCCGTGGCCGAGCCGCATGCCTTCAACATCGCGCTCAAGGGCGACCCGATCCCCGCGGGCAACCGCCTGGAGCTGTTCCTGGGCGCGGCCATCGGCGCCATCACCTTCAGCGGCTCGGTGATCGCCTTCGGCAAGCTCTCGGGCAAGTACAAGTTCCGCCTGTTCCAGGGCGCGCCGGTGCAGTTCGCGGGCCAGCACATGCTGAACCTCGTGCTGGGCCTGGCGACCGTGGGCCTGGGCCTCGTGTTCATGGCGACGGAGAACTGGACGGCGTTCTTCGCGATGCTCGCGCTGGCCTTCGTGATGGGCGTGCTGATCATCATCCCGATCGGCGGGGCGGACATGCCGGTGGTGGTGTCGATGCTCAACAGCTACTCGGGCTGGGCGGCCGCGGGCATTGGCTTCAGCCTGAACAACGCGATGCTGATCGTGGCGGGCAGCCTCGTGGGCAGCTCGGGCGCGATCCTGAGCTACATCATGTGCAAGGCGATGAACCGCTCGTTCTTCAACGTGATCCTGGGCGGCTTCGGCGGCGACGCGGCCGCGGCCACGGGCGGCGCGAAGGAGCAGCGCCCCGTGAAGAGCGGCAGCGCCGACGACGCGGCCTTCGTGCTGGGCAATGCCGAGACGGTGGTGATCGTGCCGGGCTACGGCCTGGCGGTGGCGCGAGCGCAGCATGCGGTCAAGGAGCTCGCGGCCAAGCTCACCGAGAAGGGCATCACGGTGAAGTACGCGATCCATCCGGTGGCCGGGCGCATGCCGGGCCACATGAACGTGCTGCTGGCCGAAGCCGAGGTGCCGTACGACCAGGTGTTCGAGATGGAGGACATCAACGGCGAGTTCGGCCAGGCCGACGTGGCGATCATCCTGGGCGCCAACGACGTGGTGAACCCGGCCGCGCACACCAAGGGCAGCCCGATCTACGGCATGCCGATCCTGGAGGCCTACAAGGCCAAGACAGTGATCGTGAACAAGCGCTCCATGGCCGCCGGCTACGCGGGCCTGGACAACGAGCTGTTCTACATGGACAAGACCATGATGGTCTTTGGCGATGCTAAAAAAGTAGTGGAAGATATGGGCAAGGCCATCGAATAGGCCGAGGTTCCGTCCCGGCCCGCGCTCTGCGGGCAAACCCTTACGGCGCCGCTCAGGCGCCGTTTTCGTTTTCATCCCAATCCGACTCCGGAGGAGACACATCCATGACCGATCGTCCCTGGCTCAGCAGTTACCCGCAAGGCGTGCCTGCCGACATCGACCCATCGCAGTACGCGTCGCTGGTCGGCCTCATGGAAGAGAGCTTCTCGAAGTACGCCGACCGCACGGCCTACAGCTTCATGGGCAAGGACGTGAGCTATGCCGAGACCGACAAGCTCAGCAAGGCCTTCGCGGCCTACCTGCAGGGCCTGGGCCTCGCCAAGGGCGACCGCGTCGCGGCCATGATGCCCAACTGCCCGCAGTACCCGATCGCGGTGGCCGGCATCCTGCGCGCGGGCCTGATCCTCGTGAACGTGAACCCGCTGTACACGCCGCGCGAGCTCGAGCACCAGCTCAAGGACTCGGGCGCGAAGGCGATCATCATCATGGAGAACTTCGGCGTCACGCTGCAGCAGTGCATCGCGGCAACGCCGGTCAAGCACATCGTGCTGGCCTCGATGGGCGACCGGCTCGGCTTCCTCAAGGGCGCGCTCGTCAACTACGTGGTGCGCAACGTCAAGAAGCTGGTGCCGGCCTTCAACCTGCCGGGCGCGGTGCGCTTCAACGATGCGCTCGACCAGGGCGCGGGCCGCACGCTGCAGACGCCGGCCATCGGCGCCGACGATGTCGCGGTGCTGCAGTACACCGGCGGGACCACGGGCGTATCGAAGGGGGCGGTGCTGCTGCATCGCAACGTGATCGCCAACGTGCTGCAGTCCGAGGCCTGGAACGAGCCGGTGATGCGCAAGGTGCCCGCGGGCCAGCAGCCCACGAGCGTGTGCGCGCTGCCGCTCTATCACATCTTCGCGTTCACGGTCGGCATGATGCTGAGCATGCGCACGGGCGGCAAGCTGATCCTGATCCCGAATCCGCGCGACCTGCCCGCGGTGCTCAAGGAACTGTCGAAGCACACGGTCCACAGCTTCCCGGCGGTCAACACGCTGTTCAACGGCCTGGCCAACCATCCCGACTTCAACACCGTCGACTGGTCGAACCTCAAGGTCTCGCTGGGTGGGGGCATGGCGGTGCAGGCCGCGGTCGCGAAGCTCTGGCTCGAGAAGACCGGCTGCCCGATCTGCGAGGGCTACGGCCTGTCCGAGACCTCGCCCTCGACCACCTGCAACCCGACCGACAGCAAGGCCTACACCGGCACCATCGGCGTACCGCTGCCGAGCACCTGGCTCAAGCTGCTCGACGACAACGGCAACGAGGTTGCGCTCGGCGAGCCCGGCGAGATCGCGATCAAGGGACCGCAGGTGATGGCCGGCTACTGGCAGCGCCCCGACGAGACCGCGAAGGTCATGACCAGCGACGGCTACTTCAAGAGCGGCGACATCGGCGTGGTCGACGAGCGCGGCTACTTCAAGGTGGTCGACCGCAAGAAGGACATGATCCTGGTGTCGGGCTTCAACGTGTACCCGAACGAGATCGAGGACGTGGTCGCGCAGATTCCGGGCGTGCTCGAATGCGCGGCCGTGGGCGTTGCCGACGAGAAGACCGGCGAGGCCGTGAAGCTCGTGATCGTGAAGAAGGACGAGTCGCTCACCGAGGCGCAGGTGCGCGAATATTGCAGAGCAAACCTTACGGGTTACAAGCAGCCGCGAATCGTAGAGTTTCGCACTGACCTGCCGAAGACACCGGTCGGAAAGATACTGCGCAGAGAGTTGCGCGACGCCAAAAAGTAAGGGTTCGGCCCGGGTGGGGCCACGGCATCGATCTTGCATATTGCGGGTCGATGTTTCGCTTCCTCCTCACGCGCGTGAGCTTGCTGGTGCCGACCTTCTTCGGCATGACGCTGCTTGCCTTCTTCCTCATCCGGCTGGTGCCGGGCGACCCCATCGAGACCATGGCCGGCGAGCGCGGGATCGACCCCGCGCGCCATGCCGAGCTGCTCACGGCCTACGGCCTCGACAAGCCGGTGATCGTGCAGTACGGCATCTACATCGCGCGCGTGCTGCACGGCGACCTCGGCAAGTCGCTGATCACGCAGGAATCGGTGATGAACGAGTTCCTCGCGCTGTTCCCGGCCACCATCGAGCTCGCGATCTGCGCCATCGCGTTCGCGCTGTTGCTGGGGTTGCCCGCGGGCATCCTCGCCGCGGTGCGGCGCAACTCGATCTTCGACCACGGCGTGATGGCCACCTCGCTGACCGGCTACTCGATGCCGATCTTCTGGTGGGGCCTGTTGCTCATCCTCTTCTTCTCGGTGCAGCTCTGCTGGACGCCGGTCTCGGGCCGCATCTCGGTGCAGTACTACGTCGAGCCCGACACCGGCTTCCTGCTGCTCGATGCCTTGCGCGCCGGCGAGATCGACGCCTTCTGGTCGGCGCTGCACCACCTCGTGCTGCCGGCCGTGGTGCTGGGCACGGTGCCGCTGGCGGTGATCGCGCGCATGACGCGCTCGGCCATGCTCGAGGTGCTCGGCGAGGACTACATCCGCACCGCGCGCGCCAAGGGCCTGTCGCGCTTTCGCGTGGTGGGCCTGCATGCGCTGCGCAATGCGCTGATCCCGGTCGTCACGGTGATCGGGCTGCAGGTGGGCGTGCTGTTCACCGGCGCCATCCTCACCGAGACCATCTTCTCGTGGCCCGGCGTCGGCAAGTGGCTGATCGAGGCCATCGGCCGGCGCGACTATCCGGTGCTGCAGGGCGGCATGCTGCTGCTCGGCGGCATCGTGATGCTGGTCAACCTGCTGGTCGACCTGACCTACGGCGTCATCAACCCCCGCATCCGGCGCTGAATCCATGGCCTCGACCCACACCCTCGCGAACGCGGCCCCCGCCGCCTCGACGCCGCCCGGACCCTGGCGCGAATTCTGGAGTGCGTTCTCCGCCAACCGCGGCGCGGTGATCGGCCTCGTGACCATCGTCGTGCTGCTGCTGGTCGCGCTGCTCGCGCCGTGGATCGCGCCGCATGCGCCCAACCAGACCAACAGCGCCGTGTTCCTGCAGCCGCCGGCCTGGCAGCAGGGCGGCTCGCTCACCTACCTGCTGGGCACCGACGCCATCGGCCGCGACATCCTTTCGCGCCTGATGCACGGCGCGCGCCTGTCGCTGTCGATCGGCGTCGCGGTGGTCGCGCTCTCGGTGGTGGTGGGCGTGGTGCTCGGCCTGGTCGCGGGCTTCTTCCGCGGCGTGCTCGAGATCGCGATCATGCGGCTGATGGACATCATCCTCACGCTGCCGAGCCTGCTGCTCGCGATCGTGATCGTGGCCATCCTCGGGCCGGGCCTCATCAACGCGATGCTCGCCGTGGCCATCGTCGTGCTGCCGCACTATGTGCGCATCACGCGCGCGGCCGTCATCGCCGAGGTCTCGCGCGACTACGTGACCGCGGCGCGCGTCAGCGGCGCCGGCACGCTGCGCCTGATGTTCCGCGAGGTGCTGCCCAACTGCGCGGCGCCGCTGATCGTGCAGGCCTCGCTCGGCATCTCCACCGCCATCCTCGACGCGGCCGCGCTCGGCTTCCTCGGCCTCGGCGCGCAGCCGCCGTCGCCTGAGTGGGGCACCATGCTGGCCGACGCGCGCGAGTTCGTGCTGCGTGCCTGGTGGGTCGTGACCTTCCCCGGCCTCGCCATCCTCGCGGCGGTGCTGGCCTTCAACCTGCTGGGCGACGGTCTGCGCGACGCGCTCGATCCGAAGCTCAAGCGCTGAAGCAAGGGAACGCATCGATGCCTTTGCTCGACATCCAGGATCTGCACGTCGAATTCCCGACCCAGGGCGGCGTGATGCATGCGGTCGACGGCGTGAGCCTCTCGCTCGAGGAGGGCGAGGTGCTCGGCATCGTCGGCGAATCGGGTTCGGGCAAGAGCGTGACCATGATGGCGCTGATGGGGCTGATCGGCTTCCCGGGCCGCGTGCGCGCCGACCACATGCGCTTCGCGGGCCGCGACCTGCTCGGCATCTCCGACAAGGCGCGCCGCGCGCTGGTGGGCAAGGAGGTCGCGATGATCTTCCAGGAGCCCACCACCAGCCTCAACCCCTGCTTCACCGTCGGCTTCCAGCTGATGGAGACGCTGCGCCTGCATCTCGGGCTCGACCGGCGCGCGGCGAAGAAGCGCGCCACCGAGCTGCTCGAGCAGGTCGGCATCCCGGCCGCGTCGTCGCGCCTCTCGAGCTATCCGCACCAGCTCTCGGGCGGCATGAACCAGCGCGTGATGATCGCGATGGCGATCGCCTGCAACCCGCGCCTGTTGATCGCCGACGAGCCGACCACCGCGCTCGACGTCACGATCCAGGCGCAGATCCTCGACCTGCTGCGCGAGCTGCAGAAGGAGCGCGGCATGGCGCTGGTGCTGATCACGCACAACATGGGCGTGGTCAGCGAGATGGCGCAGCGCATCGCCGTGATGTATGCGGGCCAGGTGATGGAGCAGCAGCGCGTGGACCGGCTGTTCGCGACGCCGCAGCATCCCTACACCGAGGCGCTGCTGGCCGCGCTGCCCGAACGCGCGCCGCCCGACGGCCGGCTCGCCACCATCGCGGGCGTGGTGCCCGGCGTGCACGACCGGCCCGCGGGCTGCCTGTTCGCGCCGCGCTGCGGCTACGTGACGACGCGCGCCTGCCAGGTGCGCCCGGCCCTGCGCGGCGTCGAGGCGCTGCCCGGCGCGCAGGTGCGCTGCCACTTCCCGCTCGGCGAGCCCGGGCGCATGGCCGCGATCGAGCGCGACCGGCCGCGCCTGCCGCGCGTCGAGGAGGCCGCATCGTGAGCGCCGCGGAGATCGTGGTCGAGGCGAAGAACCTGCAGCGCATCTACGAGGTGCGCCGCGGCCTGTTCCGCCCGAGCGCGCAACTGCGCGCGGTGGGCGACATCTCGTTCCGGCTCGAGCGCGGCCGCACGCTCGCGGTGGTCGGCGAATCGGGCTGCGGCAAATCGACGCTCGCGCGCATGGTCGCGCTGATCGAGAAGCCGACGGCGGGCCAGCTCACGCTGGTCGGCCACGATGCCGTGAACCCGCCGTCCGAGCGGCGCCGCGAACTGCGCCAGGCCGTGCAGCTGGTGTTCCAGAACCCCTACGGCTCGCTCAATCCGCGCAAGAAGGTCGCGGCGGTGCTCGAGGATCCGCTCGCGATCAACACCACGCTCGGCAAGTCCGAGCGTGCCGCCAAGGCGCGCGAGATGCTCGCGCGCGTGGGCCTGCGGCCCGAGCAGGCCAACCGCTATCCGCACATGTTCTCGGGCGGCCAGCGCCAGCGCATCGCGATCGCGCGCGCGCTGATGCTCGAGCCGCGGCTGGTGGTGGCCGACGAGCCGGTGTCGGCGCTCGACGTGTCGATCCAGGCCCAGGTGCTGAACCTGCTGGCCGACCTGCAGGGCGAGCTCGGCCTGGCGTACCTGTTCATCTCGCACGACCTCGGCGTGGTGCGCCACATCGCGCACGACGTGCTCGTGATGTACCTCGGCCATGCGGTGGAGCAGGGGCCGAAGGCGCGCATCTTCGAGCGCCCGCTGCATCCCTACACGCAGGCGCTGCTGGCCTCCACGCCGGGCCTCAGCAGCCAGCGCATCGTGCTCAAGGGCGAGCTGCCGTCGCCGCTGTCGCCGCCCACGGGCTGCGTCTTCAGCACGCGCTGCCCGCATGTCACGCAGCGCTGCCGCGACGAGCGGCCCGTGCTGCGCGAGCTCGACCAGCGGCGCGTCGCCTGCCACTACGCCGAGCGTTTTCTCGAAGGCGCGCCGGTGGTGCGCGCCGACCTGCCGTCGGCACCGCCGTTCGTCGCGCCCGTCGCGATGAATCCCTGAAACCCGCTTTCCGTTTTCTCCAACCCGTGTCTCAAGGAGTTCCCATGACGAACCGTTCCTTCCTCCCGCGCCGCGCACGACGGCTGGCGCTGCTGGCACCCGTGGCGATCGCGGCGCTGACCCTGGCCTGCGGCGCGGTGTCGGCCAAGACGCTGGTCTACTGTTCCGAGGGCAGCCCCGAGAACTTCTATCCGGGCATGAACACCACCGGCACCTCGTTCGACGTGACCACGCAGGTCTACAACACCATCGTCGAGTTCGAGCGCGGCGGCACCAAGGTCGTGCCGGGCCTGGCCGAGAAGTGGGACATCTCGGCCGACGGCACGGTCTACACCTTCCACCTGCGCAAAGGCGTGAAGTGGCACACCACGAGCAAGAGCTTCAAGCCCACGCGCGACTTCAACGCCGACGACTTCATCTTCATGATCGACCGCCAGTGGAAGGAGAGCGATCCCTTCTTCAAGGTCACGAGCCAGAACCACTCCTACTTCAACGACATGGGCATGCCCAAGCTGCTGAAGTCGGTGGACCGCGTCGACGACTACACGGTGAAGATCACGCTCAACCAGGCCGAGGCGCCGTTCCTCGCCAACCTCGCGATGCAGTACGCGGGCATCCAGTCGAAGGAGTACGCGATCGCGATGCTCAAGGCCGGCACGCCCGAGAAGGTCGACCAGGACCCGATCGGCACCGGCCCGTTCTACCTCGTGCAGTACCAGAAGGACGCGATCATCCGCTTCAAGGCCTTCCCGCAGTACTGGGGCGGCAAGGCCAAGATCGACGACCTCGTGTTCGCGATCACGCCCGACGCCTCGGTGCGCTGGGCCAAGCTGCAGAAGGGCGAGTGCCACGTCATGCCCTACCCGAACCCGGCCGACCTCGACGCGATCCGCAAGGATCCGAACGTGCAGGTGCTCGAGCAGCCGGGCCTGAACGTCGGCTACCTCTCGTACAACACGACGAAGAAGCCCTTCGACGACGTGCGCGTGCGCAAGGCCATCAACATGGCGATCAACAAGAAGGCGATCATCGACGGCGTCTACCTCTCGACCGGCGTGGCCGCGAAGAACCCGATCCCGCCGACCATGTGGTCCTACAACGATGCGGTGAAGGACGACCCCTACGATCCCGAGGCCGCGAAGAAACTGCTGGCGCAGGCCGGCTTCCCCGACGGCTTCTCGACCGACCTGTGGGCCATGCCGGTGCAGCGGCCCTACAACCCGAACGCCAAGCGCATCGCCGAGCTGATGCAGGCCGACCTCGCCAAGATCAACGTCAAGGCCGAGATCAAGAGCTTCGAATGGGGCGAGTACCGCAAGCGGCTGCAGGCCGGCGAGCACCAGATGGGCATGCTGGGCTGGACCGGCGACAACGGCGATCCCGACAACTTCCTCTATACGCTGCTGGGCTGCGCCTCGGCCAAGTCGGCCAGCGGCAGCAACATCTCGAAGTTCTGCTACCAGCCCTACGAGGACCTCGTGGTCAAGGCCAAGAGCACGACCAAGCAGGCCGACCGCGACGCGCTCTACAAGAAGGCACAACTCATCTTCAAGGAGCAGGCGCCGTGGTTCACCATCGCGCACGCGGTGCAGCTCAAACCGGTGCGCAAGGAAGTGATCGACTTCAAGCTCAGCCCCTTCGGCCGCCACACCTTCTACGGCGTGGACATCAAGTAAGCGGTGGCTGCGGCGGCACCCATCGCGATCGTCGCGGCGATGCACGAGGAGCTCAAGGCGCTGCTCGCGCTGATGCCCGACGAGCAGCGCGTGCGCGTCGCGGGCCGCGACTTCTGGGTCGGCCACCTGCGGGGCCAACCCGTGGTCGCGGTGCTGTCGCGCATCGGCAAGGTCGCGGCGGCGGTGACGGCCACGCTGCTGCTCGAGCGCTTCGGCGTGCGCGCCATCGTCTTCAGCGGTGTCGCGGGCGGGCTCGCGCCGGGTGTTCGGGTCGGCGACGTGGTGGTGGCGACCGAGCTGCTGCAGCACGACATGGATGCCTCGCCGCTCTTTCCGAAGCACGAGGTGCCCTTGATGGGGGTCTCGCGGTTCGAGGCCGATGCGGCGATCGGCGATGCGCTGGCGGCCGTGGCCGAGCAGATCCTGCGCGATCCCGTGGCCCTGGTGGGGCAGGGTGCCGTCGACGAGTTCGGCCTGCGTTCGCCGGCCGTGCATCGCGGCCTGCTGATCAGCGGCGACCGCTTCGTCTCGACAGCGGCCGAGAGCGAGGCGCTGCGCCGCGCGCTGCCCGATGCGCTGGCCGTGGAGATGGAAGGCGCCGCGGTGGCGCAGGTCTGTCACGACTACGGCGTGCCCTTCGCCGCGATGCGCACGATCTCGGACCGTGCCGACGACGCGGCCCATGGCGACTTCGCGCGCTTCGTCGCCGAGGTCGCGAGCCGCTACAGCCTCGCGCTGGTCGGCGCGTGGCTCGCCGCCCAGCCTTCTACTGCGGTTGCTACTTGAGCCAGCCGCGCCGGCGGAAGTACCACATCGGCACCAGCGCGCTCGCGGCCATCAGCACGATGGCGTAGGGATAGCCCATGGCCCAGTCGAGCTCGGGCATGAACTTGAAGTTCATGCCGTAGATGCTCGCGATCAGGGTCGGCGGCAGCAGCGCGACGCTGGCCACCGAGAAGATCTTGATCGTCTTGTTCTGGTTGATGTTGATGAAACCGACGGTCGCATCCATCAGGAAGTTGATCTTGTCGAACAGGAAGGCCGTGTGGTTGTCGAGCGACTCGATGTCGCGCAGGATCTGCCGCGCTTCCTCGAACTGCTCGGCATTGAGCATCTTGCTGCGCATCATGAAGCTGACCGCGCGGCGCGTGTCCATCACGTTGCGGCGGATGCGCCCGTTCAGGTCTTCCTGGCGCGCGATGGCGCCCAGCACCTCGCCCGCTAGCTCGTCGCTGACGTTGCCCGAGAGCACCTTCTTGCTGGCGGCCTCGAGCTCGTCGTAGATGTTCTCGAGCGAGTCGGCCGAGTACTCGGCGTCGGCGTCGAAGAGCTTGAGCATCACTTCCTTCGCGTCCTCGATCAGCCCCGGGGCGCGGCGCGCGCGCATGCGCAGCAGGCGGAACACGGGCACGTCCTCGTCGTGGATCGAGAACAGCACGCCGCGGCTGCGCAGGTCGGTGTTGTGCTGGTTGAGGATGAAGGCGACGCGCACCGCGCGCGGGGCTTCGTCGTCGTCGATCAGGAAGTCGCTGCGGATGTGCAGTTCGCCGTTGTCCTCTTCATAGAAGCGCGCCGATTCCTCGATGTCCTCGTCCATCGCGTCCTCGGGGATCGAGAGGCCGTAGTACTGCTTGATCCAGCGCTTCTCCTCGAGCGTGGGCGATTCGAGGTCGACCCAGATCGGCTGGAAGCGGGAGAGCTCCTCGAGGGCCTCGATCTCTTCCTGGACGAGGCGGCCGTTGGCGAGCGTGAAGATATTGAGCATGGCTCACTCCCGAGAAATGGCTGGGGCGATGGGGCGGACGGGCGGGGGACGAGAAAGAGGGGCGCTTTCAAATCCCGGAGCCGGTCGGCCGGGCTCAGCCGGGAGTTGAAAGCTGCCGAGACGGGGCGGTTTCCATGATGCGGTCTCCAGTTGCAGCGAGGCGCGATTATGTCATCGGCGAATGAGCGCAGAGTTGGCTGGACTGGACGAACATCCAGTAGAGTGGCGGCCATGCCGAGCGCCGCGTCCCCCGTCTTTTCCCATCCGCCGGCGACCCAGGCCGAGCGCCTCGCGGCCGCCCTTGCGAGCCTCAACGACGAACAGCGCGCGGCGGTCGAGCACGGGGTGGCGGCGCTGGCCGGTGGCGCTCCGGACGCGGCCGATGCGGGCCCGCTGCTCGTGATCGCCGGCGCCGGCTCGGGCAAGACCAGCACGCTGGCGCACCGGGTGGCGCACCTGATCGCGCGCGGGGTCGATCCGCAACGGCTGCTTCTCTTGACCTTCTCGCGCCGCGCCGCGCAGGAAATGGCGCAGCGCGCCGGCCAGGTGCTCGCGCGCGTGCTGGGGCTGCAGGCCCACACCGCGCCCGCGCTGCCCTGGGCCGGCACCTTCCACGGCATCGGCGCGCGGCTGCTGCGCGAGTACGCCGCGCAGATCGGGCTGGACGACAACTTCACCATCCACGACCGCGGCGACGCCGAGGACCTGATGGGGCTGGCGCGGCACGAGCTCGGCTTCTCGTCGAGCGCGCGCCGCTTTCCGCACAAGGGCACCTGCCTGTCGATCTATTCGCGCTGCGTGAACACGCGCGCGCCGCTCGAGTCGGTGCTCAGGCAGTCCTTTCCGTGGTGCGCAGAATGGGGCGTCGAACTGCAGCAGCTGTTCGGCGCCTACGTCGAGGCCAAGCAGCAGCAGAACGTGCTCGACTACGACGACCTGCTGCTCTACTGGGCCGGCATGATGGAGGAGCCCACGCTGGCGCGGCACCTGGGCGAGCGCTTCGACCACGTGCTGGTCGACGAGTACCAGGACACCAACCTGCTGCAAGCCGCGATCCTGCTCGCGCTCAAGCCCGACGGGCGGGGCGTGACGGTGGTGGGCGACGACGCGCAGTCGATCTATTCGTTCCGCGGCGCGACGGTGCGCAACATCCTCGACTTCCCCTCGCAGTTCTCGCGACCGGCGCGCGTGGTCACGCTGGAGCGCAACTACCGCTCCACCCAGCCGATCCTCGACGTGTCGAATGCGTGCATCGCTCATGCGGCCGAGCGCCATGCCAAGACGCTGTGGACCGACAAGCCCTCGGCCGGGCGGCCGCAGATCGTGCGCGTGCCCGACGAGGCCCAGCAGGCCTGCTGGGTGGCCGACCAGGTGCTCGCGCACCGCGAGGGCGGGCTCGCGCTCAAGTCGCAGGCGGTGCTGTTCCGCACCTCGAGCCACAGCGCGCCGCTCGAACTCGAACTGGCGCGGCGCAACATCCCGTTCGTGAAGTACGGCGGGCTCAAGTTCCTCGAGGCCTCGCACGTGAAGGACCTGCTCGCGGTGCTGCGCTTCGCGCAGAACCCGCGCGGGCGCATGGCGGGCTTTCGCGTCACGCAACTGATCCCGGGCATCGGGCCGGCCACCAGCGCGAAGCTGCTCGACGCGATGGACCAGGCGGCCGACCCGGCCATCGCCCTGCGCGACTTCGTGCCGCCGAGCGCCGCGCGCGCCGAATGGGCCGCCTTCGCCGAGGCCTATGCCGCGCTGCGCGCGCCGTCGCTGGCCTGGCCGGCCGACGTGGGCATCGCGATGGAGTGGTACCTGCCGCACCTCGAGCGGCTCTACGACGACACCGCGGGCACGCGCCGCGGCGACGTCGAGCAGCTGGTGCACATGGCCTCGGGCTACGCCTCGCGCGAACGCTTCCTCACCGAGCTCACGCTCGATCCGCCCGAAGCCACCAGCGACCGGCCCGGGCCGCCGCTGCTCGACGAGGACTACCTGATCCTCTCGACCATCCATTCGGCCAAGGGGCAGGAGTGGAATTCGGTCCACGTGCTCAACGTGGTCGACGGCTGCATGCCGGCCGACGTGGCGCAGAGCGCGCAGGAGCTCGAGGAGGAACGGCGCCTGCTCTACGTGGCCATGACCCGCGCCCGCGACCACCTGCACCTGCTGGTGCCGCAGCGCTTCTACATCCCGCAGCAGGCCGCGCGCGGCGACCGGCATCTGTATGCCAATCGCAGCCGCTTCATTCCCGATGCCGACCTCGCGCGCTTCGAAGCCCGGACCTGGCCGCCCCCGCCGCCTCGCGCGCCCGCGGTGCCGCCGCCGGCCGCGGTGATCGACCTGCGCAACCGGATGCGCGCCGCCTGGCGCTGAAGGGCGCCCGGCCCTTTCCCCAGCAGGGACATGCGCGGGTGGCCGCGAAAGATGGGCGCGGCAGCAATGGTTCGCAACGCGGCCCGCAGCATGCGGGGCCGCTGGGGCCTGCTATGGAAGAAATAGCTGAGCATGCGGCGCGGTCCGCCAGCCCGTCATCCGGGCATCCCCCGGTATTGCAATACCGTGACAGCTTGGGCATAGTGAATCGACCTTCTCCTCTCCCGCACCTCTCCCTCTTCCCCTCTCCCCCTTTCTTCTCCCAGCCCCACAACCGTTTTCGCCGGCCGCGCTGCATCCGCAGCGATGGTCATTTCCCCAACCGTCAATTCCAGGAGGTCATTCATGAATTTGACGATCAGCGGTCATCACCTCGACGTCACCCCTGCCTTGCGCACCTACGTCACGAGCAAGCTGGACCGGGTTATCCGACATTTCGACCAGGTGGTCGATGTGAAGGTGATCCTCACGGTGGAAAAGCAGAAGGAAAAGGAACGCCGGCAACGGGCCGAGTGCAACATCCACGTCAAGGGCAATGACATGTTCGCGGAGTCGAGCCACGCTGATCTCTATGCCGCGGTCGATGAACTGGTCGACAAGCTCGACCGCCAGGTGGTGCGCCACAAGGACCGCCTGCAGGACCATCACCACAGCGCGCCCAAGCGCCTGATGTAGGACGAAGCGGGTTCCCGGCTGTCGCGCCGGAGACTCTCGAAGCCGCCTCCGGGCGGCTTTTTCATGGGCTTTTCCGACTGCCCATCAAGGGTTTGAAGGGCCTCTGTCGAGGGAAGCGAGGCCTGCGGGCAACATGTAACCAGAAAGTAGATAAGCGGAGTGGGGGTTTTTACCAAGCAGGTGCATAATCGCCCCCGCTCTGACCCACCATGAATCGTCTCGCGTCCATCCTGCCGCCCGCTCAAGTGCTCGTGAGCGTTGACGCCACCAGCAAGAAGCGTGCTTTCGAGGAAGCCGGCTTGCTGTTCGAAAGCCTTCACGGGCTGGGCCGCGCCCTGATCACCGACAGCCTGTTCGCGCGCGAGCGCCTCGGCTCCACCGGCCTCGGTCATGGCGTCGCCATTCCGCATGGTCGCATCAAGGGCCTCAAGGCCCCGATGGCCGCGGTGTTCCAGCTCGCGAACCCGATCGGCTTCGATGCCCCCGACGAGCAGCCGGTCGGCCTGCTGATCTTCCTGCTGGTGCCCGAAGCCGCCACGCAGAAGCACCTCGAAATCCTCTCCGAGATCGCCGAGCTGCTGAGCGACGCCGGCCTGCGCGAGCAGATCAAGTCGAGCACCGACGCGGCCGCGCTGCACGGCCTGATCGCCGGCTGGCACTCCACGCAAGTCGCCTGAGCCCATGGCTCGGGGCGTGGCTGCTGCTAAGCTGCGCTGCCTTTCCTCCCGTTCCCCTCACCTCCGAAGAAGCGGTGCCGCGCGCCGCGCCCTGAACGCATGAAGCCGACCGTCATCAGCGCCGATGCCATGTTCGAGGAGTTCCGCGGCTCGCTGCGCTGGGAATGGCTCGCGGGACTCGGCGCCTCCGAGCGCCAGTTCGATCCCGAAGTCATCAGCCGCGCCCAGTCGGCCGCCGACCTGGTCGGCTACCTCAACTACATCCACCCGTACCGCGTGCAGATCCTCGGCGCGCGCGAGGTCGCCTACCTGACGCGCGGCAGCCCCGAGGACACCGCGCGGCGCATCGCCCGCATCGTCACGCTCGAGCCGCCGATGCTGGTGCTGGCCGACGGGCAGGCCGCGCCCGACGAGCTGCTGTCGATCTGCGAGCGCGCCCAGTTGCCGCTGTTCGCCACGCGCGAATCCTCGGCCTTCGTGATCGACCTGCTGCGCGCCTACCTGTCCAAGCACTTCGCCGAGCGCACCTCGATGCACGGCGTGTTCATGGACATCCTGGGCATGGGCGTGATGATCACGGGCGAGTCGGGCCTCGGGAAGAGCGAGCTCGGCCTCGAGCTGATCTCGCGCGGCAACGGCCTCGTGGCCGACGACGCGGTCGATCTCTACCGCATCAACCAGAACACCATCGAGGGTCGCTGCCCCGACCTGCTGCTCAACCTGCTCGAGGTGCGCGGCATCGGCCTGCTCGACATCCGCGCGATCTTCGGCGAGACGGCGGTGCGGCGGAAGATGCGGCTCAAGCTCATCGTGCACCTGGTGCGGCGCGACAGCTTCGAGCGCGACTACGAGCGCATGCCCTCGACGCCGCTCACGCAGGACGTGCTGGGCATCCCGGTGCGCAAGGTCATCATCCAGGTGGTGGCGGGCCGCAACATCGCCGTGCTGGTCGAGGCCGCGGTGCGCAATTCGATCCTGCAGCTGCGCGGCATCGACACCTATGCCGATTTCGTGGCGCGCCACCACAAGGCGATGGAAAGCGCGCGCGACGCGGACTAGCTCAGCGCTTTTTGACGCAGTCGCCGCACAAGCCGTAGAGCGACATGGCGTGGTCCTGCAGGATCCAGCCCTTGTCCTTGGCCACCAGTTGCTGGCGGCGCTCGATCTCGGCGTCGTAGAACTCCTCGACCTTGCCGCAGGCGGTGCAGATCAGGTGGTCGTGGTGCGTGCCTTCGTTGAGTTCGTAGACGGCCTTGCCGCTCTCGAAGTGGCTGCGCTCGAGGATGCCGGCCTGCTCGAACTGGGTGAGCACCCGGTAGACGGTGGCCAGGCCGATGTCGGAGTGCTCGTTGAGCAGCACGCGAAACACGTCCTCGGCGGTCATGTGGCGTTGGCCGCCGGTCTGGAAGATTTCCAGGATCTTCAGCCGCGGCAGGGTGGCCTTGAGGCCGGTGTTCTTGAGTTCGTCGATATTGGCCATGATGGTTCCTGCGCCCTGGGCAGCCAAAGGCCCCGGAAGGGGCCAGCCGCTACAATGGCCGATCATATCGCTACCCCCTTTTCCCCCAATGCCTGCCATTTTCCAACGCCGTCCCTGGCTGCTGGCTGCGGCCGTTGCCGTCACCCTGGGCCTCGGTGCCTGCAGCGGTATCAGCGAGCGCTCGCGTGGCGCGCTGGCGGCCGTCACTCCCTACAAGGTCGAGGTGGTCCAGGGCAATTTCGTGTCCAAGGAACAGGTCGCCGCGCTCAAGACCGGCATGTCGCGCCAGCAGGTGCGCGAGATCCTCGGCACCTCGCTGCTGACCGACATCTTCCATTCGAACCGCTGGGACTACGTCTTCACGATCCGGCGCCAGGGCGTGGAGCCACAGGAACGCCGCTTCACCGTCTTCTTCAACGGCGAGCAGCTCGAGCGCTGGGAAGGCGGCGACATGCCGAGCGAGGAAGAATTCGTCGCCACGCTCGACACCCGCAAGAAGACCGGCAAGGTGCCGCCGCTCGAGGCCACGGAAGAAGAACTCAAGAAGTTCGACCCCAAGGGCGACCGGAAAGCCACCGACACCGAGAGCAAGGCGCCCGCCACGCTGCCCCCGCTGCCGGCCGCCTACCCGCCGCTCGAGGCCGCGCGCTAAAAGCGGCGCCCGGCCGGCGCGCCGAACCTGGCTTGGCGCGGCGGCGCGGTTTCCCCACCCATCGTCCCCACCGTCCCTAGACGGCAAGCAAGCCCGAATCCGCGTGACCGACTCCAACACCACCACCTCCTCCTCCACGCCGGCCGCGCGCCGGGTTGCCGTCGCCGGCGCGTCGGGCCGCATGGGCCGCATGTTGATCGAGGCGGTCCGTAACGCCCCCGACTGCCGCCTGGCCGGCGCGCTCGACGTGGCCGCCAGCCCCGCCATCGGCAGCGACGCGGGCGCCTTCCTCGGCTTCGCCAGCGGCGTGGCCATCCAGGCCGACCTGCGCGCGGGCCTGCAGGACGCCCAGGTGCTGATCGACTTCACCCGCCCCGAGGGCACGATGGCCCACCTGGCCGTCTGCCGCGAGCTCGGCGTGCAGGCCGTGATCGGCACCACCGGCTTCAGCGATGCGCAGAAGGCCGAGATCGCCGAGATCGCGAAGGACATCGCGATCGTCATGGCGCCCAACATGAGCGTGGGCGTCAACGTCACCTTCAAGCTGCTCGAGATGGCGGCCAAGGCGCTGTCCACCGGCTACGACATCGAGATCGTCGAAGCCCACCACCGCCACAAGATCGACGCCCCCTCGGGCACCGCGCTCAAGATGGGCGAGGTCATCGCCGACGCGCTGGGCCGCGACCTCAAGGAATGCGCGGTCTACGGCCGCGAAGGCGTGACCGGCGAGCGCGACCCGTCGACCATCGGTTTCGCCACCGTGCGCGGCGGCGACATCGTCGGCGACCACACGGTGCTGTTCGCCGGCACCGGCGAGCGCATCGAGATCGCCCACAAGTCCTCGAGCCGCGCCAACTACGCGCAGGGCAGCCTGCGCGCGGTGCGCTTCCTGGCCGACCAGCGCGCCGGCCTGTTCGACATGTTCGACGTGCTCGGCCTGCGCTGAGACGGCTCCCCCTTCGCCATCCCCGACGATGAGCGTCCTCGAACTGCTGACCCACGGCGACGGCGTCAGCCGCTCGGTGGCCGCGCTGCTGCTCGCGATGTCGGTCTCGAGCTGGGTTGTGATCCTCTGGAAGGGCTGGCTGCTGCGCGGCGGCACGCGCGACGTGCTGCGCAGCATCGCGGCCTTCTGGCAATCGACCAGCCTCACCGAGGCGGAACAGCGGTTGCAGGCCTTCGACCGCTCGGCGCTGGTGCTGCCCGCGGTCGCGGCGCTGCGCCAGGCCGCGGCCTCCCGGACGCAAGACGCCACCACCCTCGGCGCCGCGGGCGACCGCAACCAGCGCCTCACGCGCGTGCTGCGCGAGGCGCTGCACGGCGCGCTGCGGCGGCTGCAGGCCGGGCAGATCCTGCTCGCCACGGTCGGCGCCACGGCGCCCTTCGTCGGCCTGCTCGGCACGGTCTGGGGCATCTACGGCGCGCTCGTGGGCATTGCGGGCCAGGCCGGCGGCTTCACCATCGACAAGGTGGCCGGCCCGGTCGGCGAAGCGCTGGTGATGACCGCCTTCGGCCTCGCGGTGGCGATCCCGGCCGTGCTGGCCTACAACGTCTTCGGCCGTGTCATCGGCCGCGTCGAGGCCGAGCTCGAAGGCTTCGCCCACGACCTGCTCGGCAGCTTCGGCGAAGCGCCTGCGCCGGCCCCGCCGCCGCCTGCCCGGCCGATGCCGGTCTGAAGGATTCCGCCGTGGCCTTCGGACGCACCTCGCTCGGCAGCAGCTCCGCCGGCGGTGGCCGTGCCACCGGTGCCGGCGGACAGCGGCCGCTGTCCGACATCAACGTCACGCCGCTGGTCGACGTGATGCTGGTGCTGCTGGTGATCTTCATCATCACGGCGCCGCTGATGGCCAGCTCGATCAAGCTCGACCTGCCGCAGACCGATGCCGGCCAGCCCAACGACACGCCGAAGTTCGTGAGCCTGTCGGTCGACGCCTCGGGCAAGGTCTTCCTCAACGACCAGCCCGTGACCGACGAGGAGCTCGCGACCCGCCTCGAGAAGGCCGCCGCCGACAGTAAGGACACCGAGGTCCAGCTGCGCGCCGACCAGACCGTGTCCTACGGCCGCGTGGTGGCCCTGATGGGCATCGCCAACAAGGCGGGCCTGAGCCGCATCGGCTTCGTCACCGAGGCGCCGCCGCCGACGACGCCGCGCTGATGCCGCCCGGCGCCGGGCTCAGCCCAGCACCACCGGCTTGGTCTGCCAGATGTCGTGCGCGTACTCGGCGATCGTGCGGTCCGACGAGAAGGCGCCCATGCCCGCCACGTTGAGGATCGCCATGCGCGTCCAGGCATCGGCATCGCGGTAGAGCGCATCGACCTCGGCCTGCTTCGCGACATAGCTCGCGTAGTCGGCCAGCAGCAGGTAGTGGTCGCCCCAGTTCACGAGCGCGTCGTAGATGCCCTGGTAGCGCGCCGGTTCGGCCGGCGAGAAGGCGCCGTCGCGGATCGCGTCGAGCACGCGCCGCAGCTCCTCGTTCCCGTCGTAGATGTCGCGCGGCTGGTAGCCGCGCGCGCGGATCTCGGCCACCTCGGGCGTGGTGTTGCCGAAGATGAAGATGTTCTCGGGCCCGACGTTCTCGCGCATCTCGACGTTGGCGCCGTCGAGCGTGCCGATGGTCAGCGCGCCGTTGAGCGCGAACTTCATGTTGCCGGTGCCCGAGGCCTCGGTGCCGGCGGTGGAGATCTGCTCCGACAGGTCGGCCGCCGGCATGATGATCTCGGCCAGGCTCACGCTGTAGTTCGGCAGGAACACCACCTTCAAGAGCTTGCCCACGCGCGCGTCGGCGTTGATGGTCGCGGCCACGTCGTTGATGAGCCGGATCACCTGCTTGGCCATCACGTAGGCCGAGGCCGCCTTGCCCGCGAACACCACCACGCGCGGCACCATGTCGACGCTGCCGCCCGCGGCCTGGGCGTCGAGAATGCGGTGGTAGCGCGCGATCACGTGCAGCACGTTGAGCAGCTGGCGCTTGTACTCGTGGATGCGCTTGACCTGCACGTCGAACATCGCGTCGGTGTCGACCACGATGTTCATGTGCTGCTCGATCCAGTTGGCCAGCCGCAGCTTGTTCTCGCGCTTGGCGTGGCGGAAGGCGCGCACGAAGGGCGGCTGCGTCGCCATCGGCCGCAGCGCCTCGAGCTGCGAGAGGTCGCGCCGCCAGCCCTTGCCCAGCCGCTGGTCGAGCAGCGCGGCCAGCGGCGGGTTGGCCTGCGCGAGCCAGCGCCTGGGCGTGACGCCGTTGGTCTTGTTGTTGAAGCGCTCGGGAAAGATCTTCGCGAAGTCCGCGAAGATCGACTGCTTCATCAGCTCCGAGTGCAGCCCCGACACGCCGTTGATCGAGTGGCTCGCGAGCACCGCCACGTAGGCCATGCGCACGCGGCGCTCGCCGGCCTCGTCGACCAGCGAGAGCCGGCGCATCAGCTCGACGTCGTTGCCGTGCGTCTGCGTCACGGTGGCGAGGAAGCGCGCGTTGATGTCGTAGATGATCTGCAGGTGGCGCGGCAGGATGCGCCCGAGCATCTCGACCGGCCAGGTCTCGAGCGCCTCGTGCATCAGCGTGTGGTTGGTGTAGCTGAACACCTTCTGCGTGTGGGCCCAGGCCGTGTCCCAGGGCAGGCCGTGCTCGTCGAGCAGCAGGCGCATCAGCTCGGGCACCGCGAGCACCGGGTGGGTGTCGTTGAGGTGGATGCTGACCTTCTCCGAGAGCCGGTCGAAGCTGGTGTGGTTGCGCAGGTAGCGCCGCAGCAGGTCCTGCACGCTGGCGCTGCAGAAGAAGTACTCCTGGTGCAGCCGCAGCTCGCGGCCCGAGGGCGTGGAGTCGTCGGGATAGAGCACGCGCGAGACGTTCTCCGAGTGGTTCTTGCTCTCCACCGCCGCCATGTAGTTGCCGCGGTTGAAGGCCGAGAGGTCGATCTCCTCGGTGGCGCGCGCCGACCACAGGCGCAGCGTGTTGGTGGCCTGCGTGCCGTAGCCCGGGATGATGGTGTCGTAGGCCACGGCGCGCACGTCGTGGGTGTCGACCCAGTCGGCCGCGCCGTAGGGCGCGTTGGTGCCTTCGCGTTTCTGCACGCGGCCGCCGAAGCGCACGCGGTAGTTGACCTCGGGCCGCTTGAATTCCCAGGGATTGCCGCGCGTGAGCCAGTAGTCGGGCGTCTCCACCTGCTGGCCGTCGACGATGCGCTGGCGGAACATGCCGTACTCGTAGCGGATGCCGTAGCCCATGCCCGGCACGCCGAGCGTGGCCATCGAGTCGAGGAAGCAGGCCGCGAGCCGGCCGAGGCCGCCGTTGCCGAGTGCCGCGTCGGGCTCGCGCTCGGACAGCGCCTCGATGTCGACGCCGAAGTCGGCCAGCGCGTCGCGCACGGTGGCGTGCAGGTCGACCGCGAGCAGCGCGTTGGTGAAGGTGCGCCCGATCAGGAACTCCATCGACAGGTAGTACACGCGCTTGAGGTCCTGCGCATAGTTGGCGCGCGTGGTGGCCATCCAGCGCTCCACCAGCTGGTCGCGCACCGCGAGCGCGGTGGCGTAGAGCCAGTCGTCCTGGCTCGCGGCCACGGGGTCCTTGCCGACCGCGTAGATCAGCTTGTTGGCCACGGCGCGCTTGAAGGCCGCGACATCGCGGTCGGGATGGTCGTAGGCGAAGTCTTCGATCGTCATGGTGGGTGTGTCTTGTGTGCGGGTTGAACGGATGCCTGCGCCTTCGTCAGTGGGGCAGGGGCGTCGGTGCCTGGGCCGCGGCCAGTGCCTGCCGGTACACGGCCACGTACTGCGCGGCCGCGGTGGCCCAGTCGGCGGGGCGCCGCATCGCATGGCCGCGCACGCGCCGCCAGTCGGGTGCGCGCTGGTAGAGCGCGAAGGCGCGGCGTACCGCGCGATCGTAGTCCGCCGAGTCGAAACGGTCGAACACGAAGCCGGTGGCCTCGCCGCTGGCCATGTCCTCGAGCGTGCTGTCGACCACCGTGTCGGCCAGCCCGCCGACGCGGCGCACCAGCGGCAGGCTGCCGTACTTGAGGCCGTACATCTGCGTCAGGCCGCAGGGTTCGAACAGCGAGGGCACGAGGGTCACGTCGCCCGCGCCGAAGAGCTGGTGCGCGAGCGTCTCGTTGTAGCCGATGGTGACGCTGACCGCGTCGGGCGCGGCGGCCGCGCGCTGGCGGAAGGCGTCTTCGAGCCAGGCCTCGCCGCTGCCCAGCAGCGCGAGCTGGCCGCCCTGGGCGAGCAGCGCGTCGAGGCCCTGCAGCACCAGGCGCAGGCCCTTCTGTTCGGTGAGCCGGCTCACGAGGATGAACAGCGGCGCGTCGGGCCGCGCGGCCAGCCCGAGCTGGTGCTGCAGCACGGACTTGCAGCGCGCCTTGCCCGTCATGTGGCGGCCCTCGGGCGCCTGGTAGCCCTGCACCAGCGCCGGGTCGGCGGCCGGGTTCCAGACCTGGTCGTCGACCGCGTTGAGGATGCCGTCGAGCACGCCGCCGCGCTGGCGCAGCAGGCCGTCGAGGCCGCAGCCCTGGTCGGGCGTCTGGATCTCGCGCGCGTAGGTCGGGCTCACGGTGGTGAGCCGGTCGGCATAGGCGAGCCCGCCCTTCATGAACGAGAGCTGGCCGTGGTATTCGAGCCCGTTCATCTGGAAGGCCGGCGCGGGCAGGCCGAGCTCGGGGAAGTGCCAGGGCGCGAACAGGCCCTGGTAAGCGAGGTTGTGGACCGTGAAGACGCTGCCCACGCGCGGCCCGTCGACGCCGCGCGCGAAGGCCATGTAGGCCGGCGCGAGCCCCGCGTGCCAGTCGTGCGCATGGACCACCTCGGGCAGCCAGGCCGGATCGAGCCCCTGCGCGAGCTGGGCCGCGGCCCAGCCCAGCAGCGCGAAGCGCCGGTGGTTGTCGCCGTAGGGTTGCCGGTTGGCGTCCTCGTAGGGATTGCCGGGCCGGTCGAACAGCGCGGGTGCGTCGACCACGTAGGCCGGGATCGGCGGCGCACCGTCGATCTCGATGCGCCCCTGCAGCAGCCCGAAGCGTTCGCCCCAGGGCGCCGAAAAGGCCGCGACCGGCGCGAGCCCGCGCACGCCCGCCACGATGGCCGGGAAGCCCGGCAGCAGCACGCGCGCGTCCTGGCCCGCGGCCATCAGCGCGAGCGGCAGCGCGCCAGCGACGTCGGCCAGGCCGCCGGTCTTGAGCAGGGGGAAGAGTTCGGCGCTGACCTGGAGGACTCTCATCGGCGGCATCAGGCGGCGGGCGCCGCGGAGCGCTCCGCCAGCCGCTTGAGCATTTCGCGCGTGACCAGCACCACGCCCGTTTCGGTGCGCTCGAAGCGCGCGGCATCGGCTTCGGCGTCCTCTCCGATCACCATCTCGTCGGGGATCACGCAGGCGCGGTCGATCACCACGCGGCTGAGCCGGCAGCCGCGCCCGACCTCCACGTCGGGCAGCAACACCGCCTCGTGGATGGTGCAGAACGAATGGATGCGCACGCCCGAGAACAGCACCGAGCTGCTGACCTGCGAGCCCGAGACGATGCAGCCGCCCGAGACGATGGTGTTGACCGTCATGCCATGGCGGCCGTCGTGGTCGAGCACGAACTTCGCCGGAGGCAGCTGCCGCTGGTAGGTCCAGATCGGCCAGTCGGTGTCATAGATGTCCAGCTCCGGGGTGATCGACGCGAGGTCGAGGTTGGCGGCCCAGAATGCATCAATCGTGCCCACGTCGCGCCAGTAGGCCTTGGCATCCGGCCCGCGCGCGGCGCGCGTGACGCAGGACATGCCGAAGGGATGCGCGAGCGCCCGGCCCTCGGCCACCGCGCGCGGGATGATGTCCTTGCCGAAGTCGTGGCTGGAGTTCGGGTCGCGGCTGTCTTCCTCGAGCAGCTTGTAGAGGTAGGCCGAATCGAACACGTAGATGCCCATGCTGGCCAGCGCCACGTCGGGATGGCCCGGCATCGCGGGCGGGTCGGCCGGCTTCTCGAGGAAGCTGGTGATGCGGCGGCTGTCGTCGATCGCCATCACGCCGAAGGCCGTGGCCTCCATGCGCGGTACCTCGATGCAGCCCACGGTGCAGCCGGCGCCGCTCTCGGCATGGTCCTTGACCATGATCGAGTAGTCCATCTTGTAGATGTGGTCGCCCGCGAGCACCACCACGTAGTCGTGCGGCGTGGAGCGGGTCTGGATGATGTCGAGGTTCTGGTAGACCGCGTCGGCCGTGCCGCGGTACCAGTGCTCGTCGCCCATGCGCTGCTGCGCGGGCAGCACGTCGACCATCTCGTTGAGTTCGGCGCGCAGGAAGCTCCAGCCGCGCTGCAGGTGGCGCATCAGCGAATGCGACTTGTACTGCGTGACCACCGCCATGCGGCGGATGCCCGAGTTGAGGCAGTTGGAGAGCGCGAAATCGATGATGCGGAACTTGCCGCCGAAATACACGGCCGGCTTGGCGCGCCGGTCGGTCAGCTGCTTGAGCCGGGAGCCGCGTCCGCCGGCCAGCACCAGCGCGATGGTGCGGCGCACGAGCTGGTGCGATTGCAGTGGCGCGCCGGGGGCGGCCGCGGGGGTCTTGGGGTCCATCCTGTGTCTCCGTTCGTTCGTGTGTCGTCAGAGTTTCTGTACGTGCCTGTGCCCGCTCGGGCCCTTGCACACTAGCACCGCCGCGCGGCGCGGGCTCCTACGTTGTTGCAATCCAGAGGCTCGAGGGCGGTATCTCGACCTCGGTGGCGTTCACCACCGAGGGCTCGGGGCCCGGGTCGATGGCGGGGTCGCTCGCGAGGACGCAGCGCCAGGCGCCGGGCGGCAGGCGGAACGGCTGCGCCCGCGCGCCCGCGTTCACGAGCAGCAGCCAGGCCGGCGCTGCCTTCGGTGTGGCTGGGGGGGTGGTCGATGTCGGTGTCTCCTTGGCGGTGCCTGCCTCCAGGCTGCCGAACAGGATTGCAAGGGTCGTGCCGCCTTCCCAGTCCGGCGGCTGCATCGGCGTGCCATCGGGCCGCAGCCAGCGGATGCCGGCCGTGCCCGGCGCGGGATCGGCCGGCCACCAGCGCGTGCTGCGCAGCACCGGTGCCGCGCGCCGCAGCGCGGCCAGCCGCGCCACGAAGGCGCTCAGCCGAGCCGGCTCGCCGGCCGGATCGGTGCTGCCGACCCAGTGCAGCCAGGTGGTCTCGTTGTCCTGGCAGTAGGCGTTGTTGTTGCCGTGTTGCGAGTGGCCGATCTCGTCGCCGGCCAGAAGCATCGGCGTGCCCTGCGACAGCATCAGCGCGGCCAGCAGCGCGCGCGAGAGCCGCAGCCGTTCGGCCCGCACCGCGGGGTCGTCGCTCGGGCCTTCCACGCCGCAGTTGCGGCTCAGGTTGTGGCCATGGCCGTCGCGGTTGTTCTCGCCGTTGGCCTCGTTGTGGCGCGTGTCGTAGCTCAGCAGGTCGCGCAGCGTGAAGCCGTCGTGCGCGGTCACGAAGTTCACGCTCGCGGCGGGCGAGCGCCCGTCGTGCGCGAACTGCGCGCTCGAGGCCGCGAAGCGGTGCGCGAAGTCGCCGAGGCCCGCGCGTCCCTCGCGGTCCTGGCGCAGCCAGAAGCCGCGTTGCGTGTCGCGGAAGCGGTCGTTCCATTCGAGCCAGCCCGGCGGGAATTCGCCGAGCCGGTAGCCACCGGGCCCGATGTCCCAGGGCTCGGCGATCAGCAGCGTGCGCGACAGCAGCGGGTCCTGCGCGATGGCCGCGAAGAAGGGCGCGCGAGGGTCGAAGCCCGTGGCCGTGGCGCGGCCCAGCACCGGCGCGAGGTCGAAGCGGAAGCCATCGACTCCCATCTCGCCGGCCCAGAAGCGCAGGCTGTCCATCACGAGCTGCAGCACGCGCGGCTCGCCGAGGTTCAGGCAGTTGCCCGTGCCGGCCCAGTTCTCGTAGAGCGCGCGGTCGTCGGCGCGCAGGTGGTAGTAGAGGGCGTTGTCGATGCCGCGCAGCGACAGCGTGGGGCCGAGCTCGTCGCTCTCGGCGCTGTGGTTGTAGACCACGTCGATCACCAGTTCCATGCCGCGCGCATGCACCGCGTCGGCCAGCGCGCGGAATTCGCCGGCCGGCGTGGTGCCGGGGCGGCCGCTCCAGTAGCGTGCCTCGGGCGCGAACCAGCCGATGGTGTTGTAGCCCCAGTGGTTCGTGAGGCCCATCGCGAGCAGCCGTTCCTCGTCGGCGCGGTGCTGCACCGGCATCAGGCTCAGGGTGGTGACGCCCAGGCGCTGCAGGTGGTCGAGCACGGCCGGCTCGGCGAGGGCGGCGTAGCTGCCGCGCAGGGGGGCGGGGACGGCGGGGTGCAGCTTCGTGTGGCTGCGGACGTGGAGCTCGCAGATGACGCGGTCGGTGGCGGGGATGCGGGCGTGGCCTGGGGCTCGAGTGGTCGATGGGGACACCACGCGGGCCTTGAGGGCGATGCTGGCGTTGTCCCGTGTGTCGCGCTGCGTCGGGTCTGCGGCGGCGTGGCCGTGGAAGAGGTCGCTGCCGTCGTAGCTTCCGACGATCTCGCGGGCGTAGGGGTCGAGCAGCAGCTTCGAGGGGTTGAAGCGGTGGCCCTCGCTCGGGGACCAGGGGCCGTGGACGCGGTAGGCGTAGACGAGGCCGGGGCGGGCGCTGGGGAGGTGGCCGTGCCAGATGCCGTCTGTGAACTCGGGGAGCTTGAGTCGCTGCTGTTCGTGGGTGCCTGTGGGGTCGAAGAGGCAGAGTTCTACCTTTTCTGCATGGGGGGCTGCCAGGGCGAAGTTGACGCCTGTCTGGGTTGCCGTGGCGCCTAGGGGGTGTGAGGTTCCTGGGTTCAGCACGATGGGTGAGGCTTTCTCTTGCTGAGGCTGGAGCCGGGAATTCGCCCCGGCGGGCGAGTCACTTTCTTTTGCTTCGCCAAAAGAAAGTAACCAAAGAAAAGGCGACCCCGCTGTCTGCGACCCCTCCGCTTCGCTACGGGGCAACCTGCGGTGCTCGCGTTTCGCGGGGTCTCGCAGAACTCGCTTCGCTCAAACAGCTGCGAGCCCTTGTCCGCGAAACGCTGCGCTCCTCGGCGCAGCCAGAGGGGGTGGGTCGGGCCATCGCTGCGCTCGGCCCCGGATACCCAACGGGCCTTCGCTTCGCTCGGCCCCGGTGGAAGAAGACCCGGGGCCTTCGCACTCGCACCTCCCCACACAAGGACGCGCCATGGCGCGTTGACCCTGATCCCCTCTGGCTGTGCCGAGGAGCGCAGGGGAAAGCGGGATAAGGGCCGCAGCTGTCTGAGCGGAACGAAGTGGAGCGAGTTCTGCGGACCCCCGCTTTCCCCGAGCACCGCAGGTTGCCCGTAGCGAAGCGGAGGGACACAGACAGTGGGGTCGCGTTTTCTTTGCCTAATTTCTTTTGGGGAAGCAAAAGAAAGTAGGTCCGCCGCCGGGCGGAATTCCCGGCACCTGCGTCTGCAAGACAAACAACTCAAATTCAAGCCAACACCCACATCAAGGTAGCCAGGGGAGGCAAATCAACAACCACCGAATCCGCTTTCCCATGCCAAGCCAAAGCCTCACTGACAACCACCCCATTCCCCACCCCACTCCCCCCATAAACAACCCCATCGGTATTGATGATCTCCCGATAGGACCCCGAACAAGGCACCCCCACCCGATACCCATGCCGAACCACAGGCGTGAAGTTGCAGACGGCCAAAACGAACGCCCCATCCCGCCCCCGACGAACAAAGGCAAACACCGACTGCGCCGTATCGTCATGCACCAGCCACTCGAACCCCGCCCCTTCATGGTCGAGCTCGTGCAACGCCGGATAGTGCCGATACACGTTGTTGAGATCCCGCACCAGCCGCCGCACCCCTTGATGCGATGCGTGCTCGAGCAGATGCCAATCAAGGCTGCGATCCGCATTCCACTCCGCCATCTGCGCGAACTCGCACCCCATGAACAGCAGCTTCTTCCCCGGATAGGCCCAGAGATAGCCGTACAGGTTGCGCAGCCCCGCGAACTTCTGCCATTCGTCGCCCGGCATGCGCGCGATCATCGAGCCCTTGCCGTGCACCACCTCGTCGTGCGAAAACGGCAGCACGAAGTTCTCGCTGTGCGCGTACATCAGCCCGAAGGTGATCTCGCGGTGGTGGTGCGGCCGATACACCGGGTCCTTGCCCGCGTAGGCCAGGGTGTCGTTCATCCAGCCCATGTTCCACTTGTAGTGGAAGCCCAGCCCGCCGTCCTCGGGCGGGCGCGTCACGCCGGGAAAACTGGTCGACTCCTCGGCGATCGTCACCGCGCCGGGGCGCTCGGTGCCCACCACGCGATTCATGCGGCGCAGGAACTCGATCGCCTCGAGGTTCTCGCGCCCGCCTTGCGCGTTCGGCACCCATTCGCCGGGCCCGCGGCTGTAGTCGCGGTAGAGCATCGAGGCCACGGCGTCCACGCGCAGGCCGTCGATGCCGTAGCGCTCGAGCCAGTACAGCGCGTTGCCCACGAGGTAGTTGCGCACCTCGGTGCGCGACCAGTTGAAGATCAGCGTGTTCCAGTCGTTGTGGAAGCCCTCGCGCGGATCGGCGTACTCGTACAGCGCCGTGCCGTCGAAGCGGCCCAGGCCGTGCGCGTCGGTCGGGAAGTGCGCGGGCACCCAGTCGAGGATCACGCCGAGCCCGGCTGCATGCGCCGCGGCCACGAAGAAGCGGAAGTCGCTCGGGGTGCCGAAGCGCGAGGTCGGCGCATAGAGGCCGATCGGCTGGTAGCCCCAGGAGCCGTCGAACGGATGCTCGGTGATGGGCAGCAGCTCGATGTGGGTGAAGCCCATGTCGCGCACGTAGGGCACCAGGGTGTCGGCGAGCTCGATGTAGTCCAGCCATTCGTGGCCGTTCTTGCGCCGCCACGAGCCCAGGTGCACCTCGTAGATGCTGATCGGCGCATCGCGCCCGTTGGCCTTGGCGCGGCCCGCGGGCATGGTGGCGACCGGCGGCAGCGGGCGCACCACGCAGGCGGTGTCGGGCCGCAGCCGCGACGAGAAGGCGAAGGGGTCGGCCTTGCGCAGCAGCTCGCCCTGCGCCGACAGGATCTCGAACTCGTAGGCATCGCCCACCGCCACGTGCGGCGCGAAGACCTCCCACACGCCGCACTCGCGGCGCAGCCGCATCATGTGGCGCCGGCCGTCCCAGTTGTTGAAGTCGCCGACCACCGACACGCGGCGCGCATTCGGCGCCCAGACCGCGAAGGCCACGCCCTTGACGCCGTCCATCTCGCGCAGGTGCGCGCCCAGGCGCTCCCAGGGGCGCAGGTGCGTGCCCTCGGCCAGCAGCCAGATGTCGGTGTCGCCGAGCACGAAGGGAAAGCGGTAGGGGTCGTCGATGCGCGAGACGTGCGAACCCCAGTCGACCTGGAACGCATAGCCCATGCGCGCCTGGGCCGCGGGCACCAGGCCCGCGAAGAGGTCGGAGCCCTCGTGCCGCTCGAGCGTGGCCAACGGCCAGCCAGAGCGCGCATGCAGCACCGTGACGCCCTGCGCGCCGGGCAGCAGCGCGCGCACCACCAGGCCGCGCGCGGTCTCGTGCGGGCCGAGCACGCCGAAGGGGTCGCCGTGCTCGGCGCGCATCAGCGCATGGACTTCGGCTTCGGGCAGTTGCGTCGGGGCCATGGGGTCAGTCGGTAATCGGTTCGCCGAAGAAGGCGCCGAAGGGCGCCAGCGTGAGCGCGCGACCGTCGGCGCCGCCGAGCGTCGCGGTCGACGCCAGTGGCGCGTCGGCCACGGCGCGCAGGGTTTCGCGCAGCATGATCGACACCGGCGCCGCGCCGAGGTTGAACACGGCCTGCAGTGAATTCGCGCCCTCGCGGCGCTCGAACCACAGCACCGGCTCGGGCGCGTCGAAGAAGGCGATGGCTGCCGTGTGCAGCAGCGGCTGCGCGCGGCGCCAGCGCAGCATCGCGCGGCTGAAGGCCAGCATCGACCGAGCATCGCCTTCCTGGCGGTCGACCGCCAGCGGCAGCTGCGCGGGCGACATCGGCAGCCAGGGCGTGCCGGTGGTGAAGCCGCCCTGCGCGTCGTCGCCGCGCCAGGGCATTGGCGTGCGGCAGCCGTCGCGGCCCTTGAACTCGGGCCAGAAGGCGCGGCCGTAGGGGTCCTGCAGCAGCTCGAACGGCACCTCGGCCTCGGGCAGGCCCAGCTCCTCGCCCTGGTAGATGCCGGCGCTGCCGCGCAGCGACAGCAGCAGCGCGAGCCACAGGCGGCTGCGCCGAACGTCGGGCGCCGCGCCGTCGCTCCAGCGCGTGGCCACGCGCGGCACGTCGTGGTTCGACACCGCCCAGCAGCCCCAGCCGCCGGTGGCCGCGAGCGCATGGTCGAGCGCCTCGACCTGCTGGCGCAGGTGCTTCGCCGTGTGGTCGGCGGTCAGCAGGCTGAAGCTGTAGGCCAGGTGCAGGCGCCGGCCGCGCGCGGTGTACTGCGCCATCACGGGCGGCGCGTTCTCGTCGCCGACCTCGCCGAGCGCGACCGCGCCGTGGCGCTCGAGCAGGGCGCGCAGCCGCTCGAGGAACAGCAGGTTCTCGGGTTGGCTCTTGTCGTACAGATGCTGCTGCATCGCGTAGGGGTTGTCGGCGCGCACCGTGCTGACCTCGCCCACCGACTGCGCCGAGGCCGGCGGGTTGCTGCGCAGCAGGGCGTCGTGGAACTGGTGGTTGCAGGCGTCGAAGCGGAAGCCGTCGACGCCGCGCTCGCACCAGAAGCCGACCTCGCCGAGCAGCGCGTCCTGCACCGCGGGGCAATGGAAGTTGAGGTCGGGCTGCTCGGCCAGGAAGCTGTGCAGGTAGTACTGGCGGCGGCGCGAATCCCATTGCCAGGCCGGCCCGCCGAAGACCGAGAGCCAGTTGTTGGGCGGCGTGCCGTCGGGCTTGGGGTCGGCCCACACGTACCAGTCGGCCTTGGGGTTGTCGCGGCTCGCGCGGCTCTCGGCGAACCAGGCGTGCTGGTCGGAGGTGTGCGAGAGCACCTGGTCGATGACGAGCTTCAGGCCCAGTTCGTGCGCCCGCGCGAGCATGGCGTCGAAGTCGGCCAGGGTGCCGAACATCGGGTCGACCGCGCGGTAGTCGGCCACGTCGTAGCCGAAGTCCTTCATCGGCGAGCGGAAGAAGGGCGAGACCCAGATCGCATCGACCCCGAGCGAGGCCACGTGCGGCAGCCGCGCCGTGATGCCGGGCAGGTCGCCGATGCCATCGCCGTTGCTGTCCATGAAACTGCGCGGATAGATCTGGTAGATCACCGCGCCGCGCCACCAGTCATCGCTCTTGCTGCCGTTGCTGCTGCTGCCCATGCTGTCCCTTGGTCTGAAATCATTGTGGCATGCGAAATCCGGGCCAGCGGTACGCTCGTGCGCGCCCCGCGACTCTCTACACTGCACGCGCTCCATGACAGAGACGATTCCTCACGCCAACGCGGGTTCCCCGCCCCCCGCCTCCGATGCCGAAGGGCTGCCCGCGCTCGAGCGCCGGCTCGCGCGCGACCTCGACATCCTGGGCTGGCGCGCCCGCGCCTGGATGCCGGCCTGCGAACACGAGGGCGAGGCGGTGCTCGACGTGGCCATCGTCGGCGGCGGGCAGGCCGGGCTGGCCGCGGCGGCCGCGCTCGCGAACCAGGGCATCCACGCCGTGGTGTTCGACCGCGCGCCCGAAGGTCTCGAGGGACCCTGGGCCACCACCGCGCGCATGGAGACGCTGCGCTCGCCGAAGGAACTCACCGGCCCGGCGCTGGGGCTCGCGGCGCTGAGCTTTCGCGCCTGGTTCGAGGCCCAGCACGGCGGCGCCGCCTGGGCCGCGCTCGACAAGATCCCGCGGCTGCAATGGATGGACTACCTGCGCTGGTACCGGCGCGCGATGGCGCTCGAGGTGCGCAACGACTGCGCGGTCACGGCGACCGTGCCCGAGGCCGGCGGCGCGCTGGTGCGGCTGGACCTGCGCACGCCCGCCGGCGCGCGGCGCGTGTTCGCGCGCCGCGCGGTGCTGGCCACCGGGCGCGACGGCCTCGGCGGCCCGGCGGTGCCGGATTTCGTGGCCGGGCTGCCGCGCGAGCGCTGGGCGCATTCGTCCGACGCCATGGACTACGGCCGGCTCGCCGGGCTGCGCGTGGGCGTGATCGGCGCGGGCTCCTCGGCCATGGACAGCGCCGCCACCGCGCTGGAGGCCGGCGCGCGCAGCGTCGAGCTGCTGATCCGCCGCCCCGACCTGCCGCGCGTCAACAAGGGCAAGGGCGCCGGCGTGCCGGGCCTGACCCAGGGGCACTACGACCTGCCCGACGAGAACAAGTGGCGCGTGCGCCACTACATCAACCGGCTCAACGTGCCGCCGCCGCACGGCAGCACCCTGCGCGTGTCGCGCTTCGCCAACGCCTTCTTCAACTTCGGCTGCCCGGTCGAGGCGGTGGCGCTGGCCGGCGACGGCGCGATCCGCGTGGCGACGCCGCGCGCGGATTTCGAGTTCGACTTCCTGATCGTCTCGACCGGCTTCAAGGTCGACTGGGCGGCGCGCCCCGAGTTCGCCGCCATCGCGCCCCATGTGCGGACCTGGAAGGAGCGCTTCGTGCCCGCGCCCGGCGACGAGGACCAGGAACTGGCCGATTCGCCCGACCTCGGCCCGGCGTTCGAGTTCGAGGAGCGGGTGGCGGGCGCCTGCCCGGGGCTGGCGCGCATCCACTGCTTCTGCTATCCGGCCGCGCTCTCGCACGGCACGGTCTCGGGCGACATCCCGGCCATCAGCGACGGCGCCAAGCGGCTGGCCGCGGGCATCGCGGGGCTGTTCTACCGCGAGGATTTCGAGCGCCATTTCGCCAACATCGAGGCCTACGCCGAGCCCGAGCTGTACGGCGACGAATGGACCCCCGCGCCGCAGCCCGACCGGCGGCCGGCACCCAAAGCCCGCTGAATGGCCCGGCCCGGCGGGAGCCGGGCGGCCGGGGCGCGATAATCCGCCTTCCCGGCCGCCCCGCGCCGGGCTCCTGCCGAACCCCGTCATGAACCCCAGCTACAAACCCAGCGACGTCGAGTCCGCTGCCCAGGCGCAATGGAGCGCCGCCGATGCCTACCGCGTGACCGAGGACGCGAGCCGCAAGAAGTACTACGCCTGCTCGATGCTGCCGTATCCCAGCGGCAAGCTGCACATGGGCCACGTGCGCAACTACACGATCAACGACATGCTCACGCGCTACCTGCGCATGAGCGGCTACAACGTGCTGATGCCCATGGGCTGGGACGCCTTCGGCCTGCCGGCCGAGAACGCGGCGCTGAAGAACGGCGTGCCGCCGGCCAAGTGGACCTACGAGAACATCGCCTACATGAAGGGCCAGCTCCAGGCCATGGGCCTGGCGATCGACTGGAGCCGCGAGATCGCCACCTGCGATCCGAGCTACTACAAGTGGAACCAGTGGCTGTTCCTCAAGATGCTCGAGAAGGGCATCGCCTACCGCAAGACCCAGGTCGTGAACTGGGACCCGGTCGACCAGACCGTGCTGGCCAACGAGCAGGTGATCGACGGCAAGGGCTGGCGCACCGGCGCCACGGTCGAGCGCCGCGAGATCCCGGGCTACTACCTGAAGATCAGCGACTACGCCGAGGAACTGCTCGAGCACACCCAGCACAAGCTGCCGGGCTGGCCCGAGCGCGTCAAGCTGATGCAGGAGAACTGGATCGGCAAGAGCGAGGGCGTGCGCTTCGCCTTCACCCATGACATCAAGGGCGCCGACGGCCAGCCGATCCAGGACGGCCGCATGTACGTGTTCACCACGCGCGCCGACACCATCATGGGCGTGACCTTCTGCGCCGTCGCGCCCGAGCATCCGCTGGCCGCGCATGCCGCCACGCTCGATCCCAAGGTCGCGGCCTTCATCGAGGAGTGCAAGAGCGGCGGCACCACCGAGGCCGAGCTCGCCACCCAGGAGAAGAAGGGCGTGCCCACCGGCCTCACGGTGACGCACCCGATCACCGAGGAGCAGGTGCCGGTGTGGGTCGGCAACTACGTGCTGATCGGCTACGGCGACGGCGCCGTGATGGGCGTGCCCGCGCACGACGAGCGCGACTTCGCCTTCGCCAACAAGTACGGCATCGAGATCATCCAGGTGGTGCTGGTCGACGACGAGCCGCACTTCGACTATCACAAGTGGCAGGACTGGTACGGCGACAAGCAGCGCGGCGTGACCATCAACTCCGACAACTTCAGCGGCATGACCTACAAGGAGGCCGTGGCCGCCGTGGCGCATGCGCTGGGCCAGAAGGGCCTGGGCGAGCTGCAGACCACCTGGCGCCTGCGCGACTGGGGCGTGAGCCGCCAGCGCTACTGGGGCACGCCGATCCCGATCATCCATTGCGAGGAGCACGGCGCGGTGCCGGTGCCCGAGAAGGACCTGCCGGTGGTGCTGCCCACCGACTGCGTGCCCGACGGCTCGGGCAACCCGCTGCACAAGCACGAAGGCTTTCACGCCGGCGTGGTCTGCCCCGTGTGCGGAAAGCCCGCGCGGCGCGAGACCGACACGATGGACACTTTCGTCGACTCGTCGTGGTACTTCATGCGCTACTGCGATCCGAAGAACGACCAGGCGATGGTGGCCGAAGGCGCCGACTACTGGATGCCGATGGACCAGTACATCGGCGGCATCGAGCACGCCATTCTTCACCTGCTGTACGCGCGCTTCTGGACCAAGGTGATGCGCGATCTCGGCCTGGTGAAGGCCGACGAGCCCTTCAGCAAGCTGCTGACCCAGGGCATGGTGCTCAACCAGATCTTCTACGCGCGCAACGAGAAGGGCGGCAAGGATTACTTCCCGCCCTCGGATGTCACGCCCGAGCTCGACGCGCAGGGCCGCATCGTCGGCGGCACCGCGGCCGACGGCACCAAGGTCGAGTACGGCGGCGTCGGCAAGATGGGCAAGAGCGAGCGCAACGGCGTCGACCCCCAGGACCTGATCGAGAAGTACGGCGCCGACACCGCGCGCCTGTACACCATGTTCACGGCACCCCCCGAAGCCACGCTCGAGTGGAACGACGCGGCCGTCGAGGGCAGCTTCCGCTTCCTGCGCCGCGTGTGGAACTTCGGCGCGGCGCAGTCCGCCGTCGCGACCCCCGCGGGTGGCAAGCCAGCCTACGGCAAGCCGGCCCAGGCGCTGCGCCGCGAGGTGCACACCGTGCTGCGCCAGGTCGACTACGACTACCAGCGCATGCAATACAACACCGTGGTCTCGGGCGCGATGAAGCTGCTCAACGCGCTCGAGGGCTTCAAGCCCGACGGCAGCGCGGGCGACGCGGCCACGCTGCACGAAGGCTTCGGCATCCTGCTGCGCTGCCTCTATCCCGCCACGCCGCACATCGCCCAGCAGCTGTGGACCGAGCTCGGCTACGACCAGGCGCTCGGCGCCCTGCTCGACGCGCCCTGGCCCACGGTTGACGTCGATGCGCTGGCGCAGGACGAGATCGAGCTGATGCTGCAGGTCAACGGCAAGCTGCGCGGCAAGCTGCTGGTGCCGGCCGGCGCCTCGAAGGAAGAGATCGAGAAGCTCGCGCTGGCCTGCGAGGACTTCACCACCTTCGCGCCGGGCGCGAGCGCCAAGCGCGTGATCGTGGTGCCGGGCCGCCTGGTCAACGTGGTCATTTGAACAAGCCAAGCATGAACATCCGCACTGTCTCGCTGCCGCGCCGCGGCTTCCTCCTGGGCCTGGCCGCCGGCGGCGCCTCGCTGGGCCTGGCCGGTTGCGGCTTCGAGCTGCGCAAGCCGCCGGTCTTCGCCTTCAAGTCGATCGCGATCTCGGGCAATTCGGCGCTGGTCAACCAGATCCGCCGCAACCTGCGCGCGGCCGGCACGGTGACCCTGCTGCCGGGCGACGACAAGACCGCGGAGGCGGTGCTCGAGATCCTCGGCGAGGACCGCGAGCGGCTGGTGGTGTCGACCAACTCGGTCGGCCTGCTGCGCGAGATCCAGCTTGTGCTCAAGGTGCGCTTCCGCCTGCATGCGCAGGGCGGCAAGGACCTGCTGGCGGCCACCGAGCTCATGCAGACGCGCGACCTGACCTTCAACGAGACCAACGCGCTGGCCAAGGAAGGCGAGGCCGACCTGCTGTTCCGCGACATGCAGGTCGACATCGCGCAGCAGCTGGTGCGCCGCCTCGGGGCGGTGAAGACGCTGTGAGCGGCCGCTGACGCGATGCAGCTCGCCAGCGCCCAGCTCGCGGCCCACCTGCAGAAGGGGCTGAAGCCGCTCTACACGATCCACGGCGACGAGCCGCTGCTCGCGCAGGAGGCGGCCGACGCCATCCGCGCGGCGGCGCGCGCGCAGGGCCATACCGAGCGCAGCTCGTACACCGTGGCCGGCGCGCACTTCGACTGGAGCGCGGTGCTCGCGGCCGGCGGCTCGCTCTCGCTGTTCGCCGACAAGCAGATGGTCGAGATCCGCATTCCCTCGGGCAAGCCCGGCAAGGACGGCAGCGTCGCGCTGCAGCAGATCGCCGAGGGCGCGGCCTCGAACGAAGGCACGCTCACGCTGGTGATGCTGCCGCGGCTGGACAAGGCCACGCGCACCGGCGCCTGGTTCTCGGCGCTCGAGAACCACGGCGCCAGCATCCAGGTCGACCCGATCGAGCGCGCCGCGCTGCCGCAGTGGATCGCCCAGCGGCTCGCGCTGCAGGGCCAGCGCGTGAAGCCCGGCGACGAGGGCCAGCGCACGCTGCAGTTCTTCGCCGACCGCGTCGAGGGCAACCTGCTCGCGGCGCACCAGGAGATCCAGAAGCTCGCGCTGCTGCATCCGGAGGGCGAGCTCGGCTGGGAGGAGGTCGAGGGCGCGGTCAACAACGTCGCGCGCTACGACGTCTTCAAGCTGTCGGAGGCCGTGCTCGGCGGCAACCCGCAGCGCGTGGCGCGCATGCTCGACGGCCTGCAGGCCGAGGGCGAGGCCGAGGTGCTGGTGCACTACACGCTGGCCGAGGACATCCGCGCGCTCAAGCGCGTGAAGGATGCGATGGCCGCGGGCCGGCCGCTGCCGATGGCGCTGCGCGAGAACCGCATCTGGGGCCCGCGCGAGCGCGCCTTCGAGCGCGTGCTGCCGCGGCTGGACGACCGCATGCTGGCGCGGCTGCTGCGCGCGGCGCACCTGGTCGACGGCATCGTCAAGGGCCTGAAGCAGCCCGACTGGCCGGCCGGCGGCTGGCAGGCGCTGCAGCGGCTGGCGCTGATGCTGTGCCGCGCCTGCGGCAACGGTGCCGCCGCGGCACCGCGCCGCGCCTGAATTCCCGGCGTCAGCCGCCCGCAGGGTTGGCGTGGGAAAATGCCGCCCATGAACGCGTTCAATGTCAGTGAACACATGCAGACCCTGGGTCTGCAGGCAAAAACGGCCGCCGCCCTCATGGCGCGTGCGGATGCAGCTACCAAAAACGTAGCGTTGAAGGCGCTGGCCCGGCGCCTGCGCGAAGCCGGCCCGGTGCTCGCCGCGGCCAACCAGAAGGACCTCGAGCGCGCCACGGCCGCGGGCCTGTCGGCCCCGATGGTCGACCGCCTGAAGCTCGGTCCCAAGGTGATCGAGACCGTCGCCCTCGGCTGCGAGCAGCTCGCGGGCATGGCCGACGTGATCGGCGAGATCATCGGCATGAAGCAGCAGCCCAGCGGCATCCGCGTCGGCCAGATGCGCGTGCCGATCGGCGTCTTCGGCATGATCTACGAGAGCCGCCCCAACGTGACCATCGAGGCCGCGAGCCTCGCGATCAAGTCGGGCAACGCCGCCATCCTGCGCGGCGGCTCGGAGGCCATCGAGTCGAACAAGGCGCTGGCGCTGCTGGTGTCCGGGGCACTGGCCGAGGCCGGCCTGCCGGTGGAGGCGGTGCAGCTGGTGCAGACCACCGACCGCGAGGCCGTGGGCCAGCTGATCGCGATGCCGCAGTTCGTCGACGTGATCATCCCGCGCGGCGGCAAGGGCCTGATCGAGCGCATCAGCCGCGACGCCAAGGTGCCGGTCATCAAGCACCTGGACGGCAACTGCCACGTCTACGTCGACGACACGGCCGAGTTCGGCATGGCGCTGCGCATCGTCGACAACGCCAAGACCCAGAAGTACAGCCCCTGCAATGCCGCCGAAGGCCTGCTGGTGGCGGCCTCGGTGGCCGAGGACTTCCTGCCGAAGATCGGCGCCATCTTCGCCGCCAAGGGCGTCGAGATGCGCTGCGATCCGGCCGCGGCCCAGATCCTGCGCGCCGATGGTGCTATCGATCCGGGAGCAAAGGTGGTCGATGCGGTGGAATCCGACTGGTCCGAGGAATACCTGGCCGCGGTGATCAGCATCAAGGTGGTGGCGGGCCTCGAGGAGGCCATCGCGCACATCAACCACTACTCGAGCCACCACACCGACGCGATCGTCACGCGCGACCACGTGAATGCCCAGCGTTTCCTGCGCGAGGTCGATTCGGCAAGCGTCATGGTCAATGCGAGCACACGCTTCGCCGACGGTTTCGAGTTCGGCCTCGGGGCCGAAATCGGCATCAGCACCGACAAGTTCCACGCCCGCGGACCGGTGGGCATCGAGGGGCTGACCTCGCTCAAGTACGTGGTGCTGGGGCAGGGCGAAGTCCGGACCTGAGGGGGCGCGACGGGCGCCTTGCGGTGCCCTTCGCATCGGCGGCGCGTGTGGATTCCACGTAGGCCATGGTGCTTGTCATCGGGGTTCGTGTCCCCAAATCCTAGAATCCCGCATACCGTTAAGTAGAAAACAAAGAAGGCCGCCGCATGGTTCCGCATCTCGTCACAGCCTTGACCGGCCCGATCAACGAACTGGAGCAGCGGGTGCTCGACTCGATGCCCGCCATCGAGCGCTGGTTCCGGCTCGAGTGGATGGAGCACACGCCGCCTTTCTACAGCGCGGTCGACATCCGCAACGCGGGCTTCAAGCTGGCGCCGGTCGACACCAACCTCTTTCCCGGCGGCTGGAACAACCTCACCAAGGAAATGCTGCCGCTGGCGGTGCAGGCCGCGCAGGCCGCGATCGAGAAGATCTGTCCCGAGGCGCGCAACCTGCTGGTGATCCCCGAGAACAACGCCAAGAACAGCAGCTTCTACCTGGCCAACGTGGCGCAGATGGTGCGGATCTTCCACATGGCCGGGCTCAACGTGCGCGTGGGCTCGATCGATCCGGCGATCAAGTCGCCCAAGAAGATCGAGCTGCCGCACGGCGACGTCGTCACGCTCGAGCCGGTGGTGCGCACCAAGCGCCGCCTGGGCCTGAAGAACTTCGACCCCTGCACCATCCTGCTGAACAACGCGCTCTCGGCGGGCACGCCCGGCATCCTCGAGGACCTGCACGAGCAGTACCTGCTGCCGCCGCTGCACGCGGGCTGGTCGGTGCGCCGCAAGAGCAACCACCTGCACAGCTACGAGGAGCTGTCCAAGCGCTTCGGCAAGCTGCTGGGCATCGATCCCTGGCTCATCAACCCGATCTACGCGCGCGCCGACGGCGTCGACCTCGCCGAGGGCCGCGGCCTCGACGTGCTGACCAGCCACGTCGATGCGGTGCTGACCAAGGTGCGCCGCAAGTACAAGGAATACGGCATCAACGAGAAGCCCTTCGTGGTGGTCAAGGGCCAGAGCGGCGCCGAGGGCCCGCGCGTGCTGACGGTGCGCGACGCCAAGGAGGTCGAGGGCCTCGTGGGCAAGGCGCGCGGCGCGGCCGCCCGGCCGGCCGGTGCCCGCGAACCGGGCGAGATCATCGTGCAGGAGGGCGTGCTGACCAACGAGCGCGTGCACAACGGCGTGGCCGAGCCCGTGGTCTACATGATGGATCGCTACGTGGTCGGCGGCTTCTACCGCGTGCATGCCGACAGCGCGCCCGACGAGAACCTCAAGCTGCCGGGCGCGAGCTTCGTGCCGCTGGCCTTCTCCGAGAGCGCGCACCTGCCGCAGCCCGGCGCCAAGCCCGGCGCCAGCGCGCCCAACCGCTTCTACATGTACGGCGTGGTCGGACGTCTCGCGATGGTCGCCGCCAGCTACGAGATGGAAGCCACCGACCCGGATGCCGAAGTCTACGAATGACCCCCACCGCCCGCCGTGTTTGCGGCCCGCGCGGGTGACGGCAGAATAGCGGCCCCACAGCAACGGAAATCGAAGGGCGGCGAGGGCGAGGATCGAGGCGCGGCGGAAGCACCGTCCGCCCGGGCACGCCCCCTGGCATACCTGATGCGTCGTCATCGCGAGCCGCCGGCCCTTTTCCCATCGACCTCGTGTCAGCCCCCAAATCCCTCTCCGCCGGCCTGATCGTCGGCGCCATCGGCGTCGTCTATGGCGACATCGGCACCAGCGTGCTGTACGCCGTCAAGGAAGTCTTCGGCCACGGCCACGTGCCTTTCACCGTCGAGAACGTCTACGGCATCCTTTCGATGTTCGTCTGGACGCTCACCACCATCGTCTCGCTCAAGTACGTGGTGCTCGTGCTGCGCGCCGACAACGAGGGCGAGGGCGGCCTGGTCGCGATGCTGGCGCTGGCCTCGCGCGCCGTGGCCGACAAGCCGCGGCTGCGCCACCTGCTGCTGGTGATCGGCATCTTCGGCACCTCGCTGTTCTACGGCGACGGGGTGATCACGCCGGCGATCTCGGTGCTCTCGGCGGTCGAGGGCCTGGAGGTGGTGTCGCCGCACTTCAAGCATTACGTGATCCCGATCACGCTGGTGGTGCTGTTCTGCCTGTTCGCGGTGCAGAAGCACGGCACCGCGGGCATCGGCCGCTTCTTCGGGCCGATCACGCTGGTGTGGTTCCTCTCGCTGGCGGTGCTCGGCGTGTGGCACATCGTCGACCATCCCGAGATCCTCAAGGCCCTGAGCCCGTTCTACGCGCTCAAGTTCATCTGGGACAACCCCGGCACCAGCTTCATCCTGCTGGGCGCCATCGTGCTGTGCGTGACCGGCGCCGAGGCGCTGTACGCCGACCTCGGCCACTTCGGCAAGGCACCGATCCGCATTGCCTGGTTCACCGTGGTGATGCCGGCGCTGATCCTCAACTACTTCGGCCAGGGCGCGCTGCTGCTGGCCAATCCCGAGGCCGTGAAGAACCCGTTCTTCATGATGGCGCCCGAGTGGGCGCTGATCCCGCTGGTGCTGCTGGCCACCGCCTCCACGGTGATCGCCTCGCAGGCCCTCATCACGGGCGCCTTCAGCGTCACGCGCCAGGTGATCCAGCTCGGCTACCTGCCGCGCCTGAACATCGAGCACACCAGCGTGCGCACGGCCGGCCAGATCTACATCCCGCTGGTCAACTGGGGCCTGTTCGTGGCGATCGTGCTGGCGGTGGTCATGTTCCGCTCCTCGAGCAGCCTGGCCGCGGCCTACGGCATCGCCGTGACCACCGACATGCTGATCACCACGGTGCTGACCTTCTTCGTGATCCGCTATGCCTGGAAGCTGCCGCTGGCGCTGTGCATCGCCTCGACCGCGGCCTTCTTCTTCATCGACTTCATGTTCTTCGCGTCGAACCTGCTCAAGCTGCCCGAGGGCGGCTGGTTCCCGCTGGTGATCGGCGGCGCGGTGTTCATGCTCATGATCACCTGGAAGGAAGGGCGCCGCCTCATGGGCGAGGTGCAGCGCTCCGATGCCATCGAGCTGAAGGCCTTCCTCGACTCGGTGTTCGAGAATCCACCGGTGCGCGTGGACGGCACCGCCGTGTTCCTCACGGCCGAGCCCGGCGTGGTGCCCAATGCGCTGCTGCACAACCTCAAACACAACAAGGTGCTGCACGAGCAGAACCTGTTCGTCACCGTGCGCAACCACGAGGTGCCGTGGATCCCGATGGACAAGCGCATCGAGATCGAGCCGCTGGGCCGCCATTGCTGGCAGGTGATCGTGCACTACGGCTTCAAGAACGACATCGACCTGCCTCGCGCGCTCGACAACGCGCGCCTGCGCGGCTGCCAGCTCGAGCCGATGCTGACCAGCTACTTCCTTTCGCGCGACGTCGTGATCCCCACGCTGGGCAGCGGCATGGCGCCCTGGCGCGAGAAGCTGTTCGCGCAGATGCACCACAACGCGAGCGGCGCGGCGGCCTTCCTGGGGTTGCCGAACAACGCGGTGGTGGAGTTGGGGTCGAAGATAGAGATCTGAATTCGGACAGCCGAACGCAGAAGTCGCGACCTCTGCGCGCTTTGGGCGTTCTTCTGCGTTCGGCTGTCCGCTTTCAGTCGAAGTCCGCTGGCCGTTCCAGCGCGAGCTGCCCCATGTGCGCCGCGATCGCGCCGGGCGTGGTGAACCAGATCTCGCCGCGGTCGCGCGCGAGCGCCAGCTGCGTCAGCACGCCGCGCAGGTGGCGCAGCCGGTAGGGCTGGCCCACGATGTAGGGATGCAGCGCGAGGCCCATCACCAGCGGCTGGGCGCGCGACTGAACGCGCATCTCCTCGAAGTTGTCGAGCACCATTGCGCAGAAGTCCTTCGCGTCCATCAGCCGGCCCACGATCATCGGGATGTCGTTGAGCTCCTGCGGATAGGGCACCGACCAGATCGAGCCGCCGCCGCGCGTGCGCATGCGCACCGGCTGGTCGTCGTGGCACCAGTTGAGCGTGTAGCCGTAGCCGGTCTCGGCCAGCAGGTCGGGCGTCAGCGGGCTCTCGGAGATCCATGGCGACAGCCAGCCCGCGGGCGCCTGCCCGCTCTCGCGCGCCATGCGCTCGCGGCAGCGCACCAGCAGCGCGCGCTCGTGGTCTTCGCCGAGCGCGCCCTGGCGCTCGGCGTTGCTGTGGCCATGGCCGATCAGCTCGTCGCCGCGTGCCACCAGCGCCTGCACCAGTTCCGGGCAGTGGTCGTAAAGGGCGGTGTTGACCAGCGCGCCCGTGGGCAAGGCGAGCGCATCGAACAGCTCGAGGCAGCGCCAGGCGCCCACGCGGTTGCCGTATTCGCGCCAGCCGTGGTTGAGCACGTCGGGCTGCGGCGAGGCCGGGCCGAGGCAGGCGCCCAGCCCGTCGCCGAAGGCGAAGTGCTCGATGTTGAAGCCGAGGTAGACCGCGAGCCGCGCCCCGTTGGGCCAGCGGTAGTCGGGCCGGCGCGTGATCGGCCGGTAGTCGAAGCGGTCGTGCGAGGGCAGCAGTTCGGGCCAGCGTGTCGTCATGCCCTGGTCGCCTGCAAGCCTCGTGCCCGATGGTCGACATATCGATCTGAAATTGTTGACCATCGCGCCACCGGGACGGCCCGGCGCGACCGGCCCGGCACAATCGCGCGATGCGTTTCTTCAAGGACCTGAGCCTTTCCGCCTTCACCGCCGGCTTCGTCGCCGTGCTCGTCGGTTTCACGAGTTCGGTGGCCATCGTGTTCCAGGCCGCGCAGGCCTTCGGCGCCACGCCCGAGATGGTGGCCTCGTGGATGTGGGCGCTGGGCATCGGCATGGGGCTGGCCTCGATGCTGCCCTCGCTGTGGTGGCGCAAGCCCGTGATGATCGCCTGGAGCACGCCCGGCGCCGCGGTGCTGGCGGTGGCCGGCGCGGGCCACGGCATGGGCGAGGCGGTCGGCGCCTTCGTCGTCTGCGCGCTGCTGATCGTGCTGGCCGGCGCCACCGGCTGGTTCGAGCGCGCGATGAACCGGATCCCGATGGCCATCGCCTCGGCGCTGCTGGCCGGCGTGCTCGCGCGCTTCGGCCTCGCGGCCTTCACCGCGGCGCAGACCGCGCTGCCCCTGGTGCTGCTGATGCTGGCCACCTACCTCGTGGGCAAGCGCTGGTTGCCGCGCTACGCGGTGCCGCTCACGCTGCTGGTGGCGATCGCCTTCGCGGCCGCGCGCGGCGAGCTCGCCTGGTCGGCGGTGCATTTCTCGCTGACCTGGCCGGTGTTCGTCATGCCGGTGTTCCACTGGCAGGCGATCGTGAGTCTGGCGCTGCCGCTGTTCGTCGTCACCATGGCCTCGCAGAACCTGCCGGGCGTGGCGGCGATCCGCGCCGCCGGCTACGGCGAGCTGCCGGTCAGCAAGCTCATCACGATCAGCGGCCTGACCACGCTGGTGCTCGCGCCCTTCGGCGCCTTCGCGCTGAACCTCAGCGCCATCACCGCCGCGATCTGCATGGGCCGCGAAGCCCACGAGGACCCGGCGCGGCGCTACACCGCGGCCGTGAGCTGCGGCGCGATCTACGTCGTGATCGGCCTGTTCGGCGCGGCCGTGACCGGGCTGCTCACGGCCTTCCCGAAGGAGCTGGTGGCGGCCATCGCGGGGCTCGCGCTGCTCGGCACCATCGGCGGCGGACTGGCGGCCGCGGTGCGCGACGAGCCGCACCGCGAGGCCGCGCTGATCACCTTCCTGGTCACGCTCTCGGGCGTGACCCTCGCCGGCATCGGCTCGGCCTTCTGGGGCGTGGTGGCGGGCGCGTTCGCGCTCGCGGTGCAGCGGCTCGGCAGACGGCCGGGCCCGCCAAAAGCCCCGGCCGGCCAGGGCCTCGCCGCTTCCGGCAACATCGCGACCGACAGCAGCAACATGGCGGCCCCGCCGGGCGCCGGAAAGACCTCCTGATGAAAAACATCCTCTTCGTGGCCGACCCGCTCGATCACTTCAAGATCTACAAGGACACCACCTTCTCGATGATGCGCGAGGCCCAGCGCCGCGGCCACCGCATCGCGGCCTGCCTGCCGCAGGACCTGCAGTGGGTGTCGGGCGGCAAGGTCACGGCCACGGTGCGCCAGGTCACGCTGACCGGCGACCCGAAGGACTGGTACGCCGTCGACATCGTCGAGACCAAGGCGCTGGCCGATTTCGATGCCGTGCTGATGCGCAAGGACCCGCCCTTCGACGCCGAGTACATCTACGCCACCCACCTGCTCGAGCAGGCCGAGCGCGAGGGCGCGCGCGTGGTGAACAAGCCGCGCGCCCTGCGCGACCATCCCGAGAAGCTCGCGATCATGGAGTTTCCGCAGTTCACCGCGCCCACGCTGGTCACGCGCAGCGCGCAGGCGGTGCGCGACTTTCATGCGCAGCACGGCGACATCATCCTGAAGCCGCTCGACGGCATGGGCGGCATGGGCATCTTCCGCGTGAAGCAGGACGCGCTGAACCTCGGCTCGATCGTCGAGACGCTCAACAAGGACGGCGCCGAGACCATCATGGTGCAGCGCTTCGTGCCCGACGTGGTCGAGGGCGACAAGCGCATCCTGATCATCGCGGGCGAGCCCGCGCCCTTCGTGCTGGCGCGCATCCCGCAGGGCACCGAGGTGCGCGGCAACCTCGCGGCCGGCGGCAAGGGCGTGGCCCAGCCGCTCACGCCGCGCAACCGCGAGATCGCCGAGATCGTGGGCCGCGCGCTCGCGCCGCGCGGGCTGCTCTTGATCGGCCTCGACGTGATCGGCGACTCGGTGACCGAGATCAACGTGACCAGCCCGACCTGCTTCCAGGAGATCACGGAGCAGACCGGCTTCGACGTGCCGGCGATGTTCATCGATGCGCTGGAGGCGCATCTGGCGCAGGCGGCCTGAGGGCCATGAAAAAGGCGCCCGGGGCGGTCTTCGCCCCGGGCGCCTTTTTTTTCGATCCCGAGGAAGCCAGGATCGCCGATCAGAAGTCGACCGTGGCCGACAGGCTGAAGGTGCGCGGGTTGCTCAGCACCAGGTAGCCCGAGCCCGGGTAGCCGCCCACCGAGGCCCAGTAGCTGCGGTCGGCCACGTTCTCGATGCGCGCGCGCAGGGTCAGCAGCTTGCCGTTGCCGACCTCGGTGACGTAGCGCGCACCCACGTCCAGGCGCGTCCAGCCGGGCACGCGCAGCGTGTTGATCGCATCCGCGTAGCTCGAGCCGCTGGTCACGACGCGACCGTTGAGCGACAGGCCCTGCACGCCCGGCACGTCCCATTCGACGCCGATGCTGCCCTGCGCCTTCGGCACGCCGATCACGCGCTTGCCGTCGGTGGTGAGGCTGCCCGTTTCCTTCTGCTTGGCGTCGAGCCAGGTCACGCCGCCGAGCACGCGCAGGCCCTTGGTCGCCTCGCCGAAGACGTTGAGCTCGACCCCGCGGTGGCGGTCCTCGCCGCCGGCCTGGAACGAGCCGTTGGCCACGAAGGCGCGCGGCTTGGCGGTGCTGAACAGCGCCAGGCTGCCGCCGATGCGGCCGGCGTCGTACTTGACGCCGATTTCCTTCTGCTTCGACACGTAGGGACGCAGCGACTGGCCGGCGTTGAGCACCGGCTGGCCGTTCGACTGCGCGGGAGCGCTCTCGCCGGGCGACAGGCCCTCGATGTAGTTCGCGTAGACCGACAGGTCCTCGCGCGCCTTGAACACGATGCCGGCCACCGGGCTGGTGCGGCTCTGGTCGTACGAGGTGACGGCGCCGCCGGCCGAGGTCAGCCGGCCGCCGCTCACGATCTGGTAGCTGATGTCGCTGGTCTCGATCGACTGGCGGCGCACGCCGAGCGTGACGAGCAGGCGGTCGTCCAGGAAGGACATCGTGTCGCCGATCGCCACGCTCTTGAGCGTGATGGTGCCGTTCAGGCGCGGGCTCGCGAGGTTGTTGCCCAGGTAGGTGAGCTGCGTAGGCAGGTAGCCGCGCGGGTAGTAGATGTTGCTGGCGAGCGTGCCGCCGGTGCCCAGGCCCAGGCCGTAGGCGTTCTTCTTGTCGAGGTCGAAGTAGGAGTAGCCCAGCACCCACTCGTGGCCCACGCTGCCGGTGCGCGCCTTGCCGCGGATGCCGAGCTCGGCGGTCTTGACCTTGTCCTCGCGCGTGTTGTCGAAGCGGCTGGTGGTGAAGGCGCCGGTCAGTCCGTTGGACACCGTCGGGCCCGCGAGCGAGTTGTTCTCGTAGCTGCTGCGCGCGCCGGCCGCGGCCCAGGCCGTGATGTTCGGCGTGATGTCGTATTCGCCGCGCACCGAGCCGAAGGTGTCGCGCTCGTAGGAATAGGTCCAGGGCTGGGCGAAGTTGGTGTCGTTGTCGGGCGCCTTGGGCACCACGGTGACGGCGCTGCCGAGCGTGACGTTGGGGCGCGTGTTGCGCAGGCGGTGCTCCTGGTGGCCGATGTCGGCCGAGATGCGCGCGTCGCGGCTGCGCCAGTCGAGGCCGACCGCCAGCGCGTCGAGCTTGACGCTTTCGCCGTTCACCGCCGTGCCGCCGTCGCGGTGGACGGCATTCAGGCGCACGCCCACGCTGTCGTCGGGCCCGAAGCGGCGCGCGATGTCGGTCGCGGCATAGGACTGCGAGCCGCTCGCGGTGCCGAGCGTGAACTGCGTGAGCGGCTCGTTCGGCGCGCGCTTGGGCAGCAGGTTGATGGTGCCGCCGATGCCGCCGCCCGTGGGCGCCGCGCCGTTGAGGAAGGCGCTCGCGCCGCGGAACACTTCCACGCGCTCGAACAGCTCGGAGGCGATGTACTGGCGCGGCAGCAGGCCGTACAGGCCGTTGTAGGCGATGTCGTCGGAATTGACGATGAAGCCGCGGATGAAATAGGACTCCTGGAAGTTGCCAAAGCCGCGTGCCACGCGCACCGAGGGATCGTTCTGCAGCACGTCGGCCACGCTGCGGGCCTGCTGGTTCTGGATCAGCTCGTTGGTGTAGTTGTTGCTCGAGAACGGCGTTTCCATCATGTCCCGGGTGCCCAGGATGCCGGCGCGGCCGCCGCGCGCCACCTGGCCGCCGGCGTAGGGCTTGGCCAGGCCTTCGGCCGAGGCGTCGGCGCTCGCTTCGACGGTGATGGTGGCGAGCGCGGCGCCGGGAGCGCCCGGTGCGGCGGCCGGCTGGGCCGGGGCCGGCGCGGCGGTCTGCGCCGAGGCCGTCAGGGCATGGAGGACGAGCAGCGTCGCGGCGACGGTCGGGCGGAGGCTGGCGCGGAGAAGGGCGGGGGAGGCGGGCATGGACGGTTCGTATTCACGCAAATGAGAACCGTTATTGTTATCGCCTCAGGCCCTCCCACCGATACTTTCTTGCAATGTTGCGAAAATGTGTCAGAAAAAACGTTTCGTTTGCAGGGCCATCGGCCTGGCGTCAGCCAACCCGTTGCCGGCAGGCCACGGCGGCCGGTGCTTCAGTGCCCCGAGCGCTGCCCGTCCACGAACACATGCAGCTCGCCCGGCTCGAACGCCGTCCACTCCTCGTTGGTGGTCAGCGGCGCGGTCACCACCACCGCGACGCGGTCGTGGGGCGTGGTGTGCTGGGCGAAGTCGATCTCGAGGTCCTCGTCCGACAGCTGCGCGGTCACGAAGGGATGGCGCCGCTCCACGTACCAGAGGTTCGTGGAGGCATGGGCCCACAGCGCCTGGCCGTTCGAGAGCATGAAGTTGAAGGTGCCATGCCGCGCGAGCTGGGGCGCGAGTTCGCGCAAGGTGAGCGTGAGCTCCTCGACGCTGGGCACGCCCGCATGCGACTTCGCGAGCTCCTGCATCAGCCAGCAGAAGGCGTGCTCGCTGTCGGTGTTGCCCACCGGGTGGAAGTTGCCGTGCAGCCGCGGGCGGAAGTCCTTCAGGTCGCCGTTGTGCGCGAACACCCAGTAGCGGCCCCACAGCTCGCGCACGAAGGGATGGCAGTTCTGCAGGTTGACCTCGCCCTGGGTGGCCTTGCGGATGTGGGCGATGACGTTGCGGCTCTGGATCGGGTAGCGCCGGATCAGCTCGGCCACCGGCGACTCGCAGGCCGGCTGGTGGTCGACGAAATGGCGCAGCCCGCGGTCCTCGAAGAAGGCGATGCCCCAGCCATCGGCGTGGTGGTCGGTGCGGCCGCCGCGCTGCGCGAACCCCGTGAAGCTGAAGGTCACGTCGGTCGGCGTGTTGCAGTTCATCCCTAGCAATTGACACATGGGGGCCATTAGACACCGCCCCCGCTTACCCGAGCGCCCGGGTTTGCTTCCGCGTCAGCGCAGGAAGCGGCCTTCCTTGGTCACGCGGACCATCTCGATGAAGCGCGAGCCGGTGTTGCTGGCGCCGGTGAAGTCGAGCTCCATGCCGGCGATGCGCAGCTTCATCGCCTTGAGCGCCGCATGCAGCCGCGCGCGCGTGAGGTCGCGGCCGGTGCGGCGCAGCGACTCGATCATCACCAGCGCGTTCACGTAGCCCTCGAAGCTCAGGTAGCCGATGTCGACCTTGGCGCGCTCGGCGAGCTGGCGGTAGTCGCGCGCCACCGGCTCGACCTCGCTCCAGGGATAGGGCACCACCTGCGAGATCGCCAGCCCGCTGGTCTTGTCGCCCACCAGCCTGGCCGTGACGTCGCCCGGCACGATCGACATGCCGTAGAACATCTGGCGCCCGCCGGCGTCCCAGGCGCTCTTCATCACCTCGCCGCCGATGGCACCGCCCAGGTACATGATCACTGCCTGCGCCTTGCTGTCGGCCAGCGCCTTGCCCATGGCGGCGTTGGTCGAGCCGTCGCCCTTGACCGCCACGGCCGCCACCGGCTTGAGCTGGTGCGCCGCGAGCGCGGCCTCGACCAGCTTCGTGACCTCGGCGCCGCCCGGGTTGTCGAGGCAGGCCGAGGCGATGCGCGTCACGCCGATGGTCGTGAGGTGCTGCACCAGCGCCTGCGCCTCGCGCGCGAAGGTGGCGCGTACGAAGTAGCCCGAGCCCATGACCTTCTCGCGCGCCGAATCCGACACCGCATAGCCCGCGACCATCGGCGCGCCGCTTTGCGACAGCACCTTGGCCGCGGCCGCGGTGGTGGCCGAGCCGACGCAGCCGAAGAAGGCGAACGCGCGGTGCTCGCCGAGCAGCTTCTCGTAGTTGGCCACCGCCTTCTCGGGCGAGAGTTCGTCGTCGAGCGACACCAGCCGGATCTTGCGGCCCGAGACGCCGCCCTGCGCGTTGACGGCGTCGAAGGCCAGCCCCGCGCCGGACATCACCACCTTGATCGGCGCGCCCAGCGGGCCGCTGAGGATGCCGGTGTGGCCGAGCACCACCTCGGTGTCAGTGACCCCGTTCTCGGCCGCGCGGGCCACGGAAAAAAGGCCAAGGCTGGCCGCGGCCGCCGAGGCGGCCATGAAGTTCCGACGATGCATGGGAGAAAACCGTCCAATCGATACAACTGATAACAATTGAAATCGATGGGCGGCCGTTTGCCCGCAGGGGTTTACCCCGGCTTGCGGGGCGCGTCGCCGGGATTCGCGCGGATGCGAAGCTGCCAGGCCGCGCAGATCGCGAGCGCGCACAGGCCGGCCAGCATCGCGAACACCTCGTCGAAGGCCGCCAGCCGCGCCGGGCTGGTCTGCGGGTTGGCGAGCGAGTCGCCGTGCGCCGCCAGCCGCCACTCGAGCACGATCGCGCACAGGCTCACGCCGGCCGCGCCGCCGAGCATGCGCACGAAGTTGATGGCGCTCGCGCCCTGCGGGATCAGCGGCTTGGCCAGCGGCCGCATCGAGCCCAGGTTCAGCGAGGGCAGGATGAAGCCCAGCCCGATGCGCCCGACGATCGCGAACGCCACCAGCAGCCACAGCGCGCTGTCGGCGCGCAGCAGCATCATCAGCGCGAACGAGGCCGCCAGCAGCGCCAGCCCGATGCTCACCAGCGCCCAGGTCGGCTGCCGGTCGGCCAGCCGGCCCACGCCCGCGATGGTGGCCGCCAGCACGAAGCCCGCCGGCAGCAGGATCGTGCCCACGTGCGAGGCCGACAGATGCAGCCCGACCTGCATGTAGACCGGCAGCAGGTAGGTGGAGCCGAACAGCGCGGTGCCGTAGATGAAGGCGACCACGCTGCCCATCGCGAACTGGCGGTAGCCGAACAGCGCGAGGTTCATCAGCGGCGTGCCGCCCGCGGCCGCCAGCCGCCGCTGCCACCAGATGAAGAGCCCGAACGAGAGCAGCGCGGCGCCCAGCAGCGCGGCCGCCTCGAGCGGCGAATCGCCGCGCAGCGCCACCAGGCCGTTGAGCAGGCACAGCGTGCCCACGGTGCCGAGCGCGAGGCCGCGCACGTCGAGCCCGCCGCTGCGTGCCGCGACCGCGCCGCCGGGCGCGGTGGTCGGCACGAACTTGTAGGCCAGCCACAGCGAAGCGAGGCAGAACGGCACCACCATGTAGAAGATCGAGCGCCAGCCGAACAGGTCGACCAGCACGCCGCCGATGCTCGGGCCGATGGCCGGCGCCAGCACCACGCCCATGCCGAAGATGCCGCTCGCGCGGCCCTGCTCGTGGGGCTCGAAGGCGCGCAGGATGATGATCGCCGGGATCGGCTGCACCACGCCCGCGGCCAGGCCCTCGGCCACGCGCGCCAGCAGCACCAGCGAAAAATCGTTGGCCATGCCGCCCGCGATGCCGCCGGCCAGCAGCAGCAGCATCGTGCCGACGTAGGTGCGCCGGTAGCCGTAGCGCCCCAGCAGCCAGGGCGTGGTGAGCATCGACACCGTCATCGCCACCATGAAGCCCGAGCTCACCCACTGGGCGCGCTCCTGGCCCAGCGAGAAGTGGTGGCTCATGCCGGGGATCGCCACGTTGACGATGGTCGAGGACATGATCGAGGCCATCGTGCCCACCATCACCGACAGCAGCAGGTACCAGCGGTAGCGTTCGCCATAGCGCGCGCGCAGCGGGCCCATGGCGGGGGGCGGGGCCGGCGGGGCGGCTTCGGGCGTCTCTTGGTGGGTCATCGGCGGTGGGGGAACGTCGGGCGTGAAGGTCGGCGATGCCGGGCCCGTCGTCCTACAAGCATATCGGGCTTTGCGCGGCGGCCCGCGCAAGGGCCGGCTCCACAATGCCCGGGCTGTCCCGCATCCGACCCGCCGCCGATACAACGCAAAGACGACCATGGACCTCTCTACGCCCGCGACGAACGACGACATCCCATCCGAGCCCGCCGAGGGCGCGACCACCCTGGCCGCCGAGCTCGCCGCGCCCACCGTCACGCGCGCCTACCGCTGCCAGTGCGGGCGGCCCGTGTTCCTGCGCAACAGCGAGTGCCTGGCCTGCCACACGCCGCTGGGCTACGTGGAGGACAGCCTCGGCGTGGTGCCGCTCGCGCCCGCCGCGGCCGAGGACGCGAACGGCAACGCCGTCGCCGAGCCCGACAGCTTCACCATCTTCGGCGACCCGCAGGGCCCGACCTACCGGCGTTGCGCCAACCTGATGACGCCCGCGGCCTGCAACTGGATGGTGCCGGTGGCACGTCCCGGCCAGACGCTCGCGCCCGACATGCACGGTCTCGCGCCCGGCTACTGCCTGGCCTGCAGCGTCACGCGCACCATTCCCGATCTCTCGGTGGCCGGCAACGACGAACTCTGGCGCAAGCTCGAGCAGGCCAAGCGGCGCCTGATCTCGCAGCTGCTCGCGCTGCGGCTGCCCGTGGTGAGCCGCCATGCCGACCCGGTGCACGGCCTGGCCTTCGACTTCCTGAGCAACGTGCCGGGCGGCCCGCACGTGATGACCGGCCACGACACCGGCATCATCACCCTCAATGCCGAGGAGGCCGAGGACGCGGTGCGCGAGCGCATCCGCACCGAGATGCGCGAGCCCTATCGCACGCTGGTGGGCCATTTCCGCCACGAGATCGGCCATTACTACTGGGACCTGCTGGTGCTGCCCTCGGCCTGGCTCGAGGACTTCCGCACGCTGTTCGGCGACGAGCGCGCCGACTACGGCGCCGCGCTGCAGCGGCACTACGACCAGGGCCCGCCGCCCGACTGGGCGCAGCGCCTCGTGAGCAGCTACGCCAGCATGCATCCGTGGGAGGACTGGGCCGAGACCTGGGCCCACTACCTGCACATGGCCGACTCGGCCGACACCGCGATGAGCTTCGGCGTCGATGCCACCAACGTCGAGCTCACGAGCGACCTGTTCACGCCCGAGGACCTGTGGCGGCCCGAGCATCCCGAGGCCGCGAAATTCCTCGACTTCATCAACAGCTGGGTGCGGCTGACCAACGTGCTCAACGAGTTGTCGCGCAGCATGGGCCAGCCCGACTTCTATCCCTTCGTGCTGCCGCGCACCGCCGTCGGCAAGCTGCAGTTCATCCACTGCGTGGTGACCGAGCTGCGCGGCGATGGCGGGCCTTCGCTGGTGACGGCGCAGGACGTGGAGGCGGCGGCCGAAGCCGTGGCGCAAGCGCAGGAGCAGGGACAGGAGCAGGCGGCCGAGGTCGAGGCCCAGCCCGCGGTTCAGTCGCCCTGAGCGCCCGCCGCGCAGCGCGCGCAGAGGCAGGCCTGGCCGCGCAGCGCCTCGGGCAGGCGCTCGAGCGGCGCCCGCGAGAAATCCACCGCCATGCACCAGCACGGCGGCTGCGGCTGGCCGGTCTCGCGCTCGATCTCCATCGCGCAGCGGTTCGCCGCGCCGCACAGCGGGCAGCGCGTGGCGTCGAGCGCCTGCACCATGTTCGCCATCACGCGAGTTCGAACGGCGGCAGCTTCTTCGGCACCGCCACGTTGCCGAGCGTGGCGTAGACCGGCAGGCCGCCGCGGTAGGCCGGGTAGTCCTCGCCCTCGATCAGCGGCAGCAGGTAGCGCCTGCATTTCTCGGTGATGCCGTAGCCGTCGTCGGAGATGAAGTCGCGCGGCATCGGCTTCTCGACATTGGCCACCGAGGCCAGCGGCGCGCTGCCGATGGCGTAGGCATAGGGCACATCGCTGGTGCGCTCGATCGTCGGCATCACCGCGTTGTGGCCTTCCAGCGCGAGCTCGACCGCGCGCTGCCCGAGCTCGTAGGCCTGGCGCACGTCGGTGGCCGAGGCGATGTGGCGCGCCGCGCGCTGCAGGTAGTCGGCCACCGCCCAGTGGAACTTGTGGCCCAGCGCGTCCTTCACCATCTGCGCCACCACGGGCGCCGCGCCGCCGAGCTGCGCATGGCCGAAGGCGTCGCGCGTGCCCTGCTCGGCGAGGAAGGTGCCGTCGGGATGGTGGCAGCCCTCGGACACCACCACCGAGCAGTAGCCGTGCCGCTTCACCAGTTCGTCGACACGCACGAGGAAGCGTGTCTTGTCGAACTCGATCTCGGGGAACAGCACCACCACCGGAATGCCCTGGTCGGCCACGAGCCCGCCGGCCGCCGCGATCCAGCCCGCGTGCCGGCCCATGACCTCGAGCACGAACACCTTGGTCGAGGTGGCGGCCATCGAGCGCACGTCGAACGAGGCCTCGAGCGTGGACACGGCCACGTACTTCGCGACCGAGCCGAAGCCCGGGCAGCAGTCGGTCAGCGGCAGGTCGTTGTCGATGGTCTTGGGCACGTGGATGGCCTGCAGCGCATAGCCCATCGACTGCGAGAGCTGGCTCACCTTGAAGCAGGTGTCGGCCGAATCGCCGCCGCCGTTGTAGAAGAAGTAGCCGATGCCGTGCGCCCGGAAGACCTCGATCAGCCGCTCGTACTCGCGCCGGTTCTTCTCGAGCGACTTGAGCTTGTAGCGGCAGGAGCCGAAGGCGCCCGCGGGCGTGCTGCGCAGCGCGGCGATGGCCTCGGCCGGTTCGGCGCCGGTGTCGATCAGGTCCTCGGTCAGCGCGCCGATGATGCCGTTGCGCCCGGCATAGACCCGGCCGATGCGTTCGGGATGCCGGCGCGCCGTCTCGATCACGCCGCAGGCCGAGGCATTGATGACCGAGGTGACGCCGCCCGACTGGGCGTAGAAGGCGTTGGTGGGATTCGTGGGCATGCGGGGGCTCCTTCGCGCGGGGAAGGCCATTCTGGCCCAGTGCGCGGCCGCGCTCAAACGGGCCCGGGGCCCGTCACGCCGCGGATTCGGCCGGATGGAACCAGACGTTGCGGATGCACCCGTCGATCACTTCGTAGACCGCCACGATCTCGACGGCATTCGCCGCCAGGCCCGTGATGCGTTCGTGGTCGATCACCTTGTTGCCGACCACCATGCGCTGCACCACCTCGGCATGCAGCTCGGGCAGCACGAAGCGGTGGTCGCGGTAGTAGGCCCGCAGCGCCTCGCGGCCGACCAGCACGGGCTCGGGCGCGGGCGGGCGGAAGGTGCGCACGTCCTCGGCGTATTCGGCGACGAAGGCGTCGAGGTCCCTGGCGTTGTAGGCGAGCAGTTGCCGTTGCACGGCGTCTTCGGGTTTCATCGGCGTGTTCCTCCCTCGAGTCGCGCCCGGACGCGAGCGCCCGCGCAGTCTAGCGGCCGGGAAACTCCGGCGCGCGCTTCTGCAGGAACGCGCTCACGCCTTCGCGGAAAGTCGGCCGCTCGATCAGCTCGCGCTGCCGCTCGCTCTCGTAGTGCAACTGCTCGGGCAGCGTGTGGCGCTCGGCCGCGGCGAAGGCCGCGCGTGCCTCGGTCACCGCGTGCGCGGGCAGGCGCGCGAGGCGCTGCGCGGTCTCGCGCGCTTCCGCCATCAGGTTCTCGTCGTCCACGCAGCCCCAGATCAGGCCCCACTGCACCGCGCGCCCGGCGCCAAGCCGCTCGTCGAGCAGCGCCATGCCCATCGCGCGCGCCCGGCCCGCGCGGTGCGGAATGGCCCAGGTGCAGCCCAGGTCGGGCACGATGCCGAGCTTGGGCAGGAAAGGCAGGTAGAAGTAGGCGCTGCGCGCGGCGAGCGTGATGTCGGCCGCGAGCGCGAGGCCCACGCCGGCACCGGCGGCCGCGCCGTTGACGGCGGCCACGACCGGAATCGGCATCGACTGCAGCGTCTCGATCAGCGGATTGCTCAGCGACTGCATCCACTCGGCGGTCTGGTCGCCAAGCGTCTTGCCGTCCTGCGGCGGCCGCATCGCGCTGAGGTCGGCGCCCACGCAGAAGGCCTTGCCCGCGCCCGTGAGGATCAGGGCGCGCACCGCGCGGTCGTCGCGGATGCGTTCGAGGTGGGCACGCAACTCCTGCTGCAGCTCGAGCGCCAGCGGGTTGAGCTTGGCCGGCAGGTTGAGCGTGAGCGTGGCGATGCCCTCGTCGAGCGCGTAGAGCACGAAGGGTTGCGCGCCCGGGTCCTGTGATGGTTGCGTCATCGGAATCTCTCCACGTGTTCGTCGCCCTGGATGTTCGGAGGGAATGGCCGGCCGTGCACGGCCCCAAAGAAAAAGCCGCCCGTCGACGGGGCGGCTTTCGATCGCGTGCGCCGGTTCCCTGGCTTCGATGGTTCGATGCCGGGGGGCCAGGGTCAAGCCGGGGACAACCCGTGGGGCAGCAGTCGCCAAGGCGACCGCCGGCGCGCGGGCACCGGCAGCGGGATCGCGGCCGGCTGCGCATCCGACACCGTGATGCGCGCGGGCTCGAGCGCCGACACCAGCATGCGGCGGTGCTCGCTGCCCTCGAAGCGCTCGCCGGGCTCGAGCACGATGTCGCGCGGATCGCGGTCCAGGGTGACCCAGACCGAGCCGCTGCGGCACTCGATGCCCACGCCGGCGCCATCGGCCACGGCGAAGACCGCGCGCGCCGGCAGGCTGAGCTGGAAGCAGGAAGGGAAGGGGGTGCTCATGGCAAGCTCCATTGCATTCGTCATGCGAATGAATATATTGAGCGCCCGGTCCTTTACAAACGGTCTTTTGGAACTCATTGCATGCGTATCGAGAATGCAAAGCCGGCCTCGGCGGCCCTGCCCCAGAGCGCGGTCGATCTGCCGCCGCTGGAACTCCTGCGCAGCTTCGAGGCCGCCGCGCGCCGGCTGAGCTTCACGCTGGCCGCGACCGAGCTGCACCTCACGCAGTCGGCCGTGAGCCGGCAGATCCAGCAGCTCGAGGCCAGCCTGGGCGTGCTGCTGTTTGAGCGCCGCCACCGCGCGCTGGTGCTCACCGAGGCCGGCGGCGTGATGCAGCGCGCCGTCACCGACAGCATGGAGCGGCTGCGCGACGCCACCGCGCGCGTGCGCGCCGGCTCGGCGCCGCGCCAGGTCGCGATCACCACCACGCCGGGCTTCGCCTCGCTGTGGCTGATCCCGCGGCTCGCGCGCTTCACCGGCAGCCATCCGCAGGTCGACGTGCGCGTGTCGGCCACGCTCGAGGTGCTCGACCTCGAGCGCAGCCGCGTCGACGTGGCGGTGCGGCTGATGCCGGTCTCGCGCGGCAAGGGGCCGGCGCTGTTCGAGGAGAGCGTGGTGCCGCTGTGCTCGCCCGCGCTCGCCAAGTCGCTGCGCAAGCCGGCCGATCTCGCGAACCTGACCCTGCTCACGGTCGAGTACCCCGACCACAGCGAGGCGCCCACCATCGACTGGGAGCCCTGGCTCAAGGTGATGGGCCTGCACGACCTGCGCATGAAGAGCACGCTGCGCTTCACGCAGTACGCCGACGCGGTGGGCGCGGCGGTGGCGGGGCAGGGCGTGGTGATCGGGCGCCTGCCGCTGCTGCGCGAGCTGATGCGCGAGGGCCGGCTGGTGGCGCCGCTGGGCGAGGGCGCGGCCTCGCAGCGCGGCTACTTCGTCGAGACCTCGCGGCGCGCCGCGGGCAACCGCGATGCGCTGGAGTTCGCGCAGTGGCTGCGCGAGGAAGCCGAAGAGGCCGAAGCAGCGCAGCGCGCCTGAGCACGCCGCGCCGGCGGGCGATCAGCCCGGCAGCAGCACCTTGTTCACGACGTGGATCACGCCGTTCGACTGGTAGACGTCGGCGATCGTCACCATCGCGGTGCCGCCCTTCGCATCGGTCACGAGCACGTTGCTGCCGCTCATCATCGCGGTCAGCGTGCCGCCGCTCGCGGTCTTCAGCACGGCCTTGCCGCCGCCGGCCTTGATCGCGTTCATCAGCGCGGCGCTGTCCATGCGGCCGGGCACCACGTGGTAGGTCAGCACCGTCGTCAGCGTGCCCTTGTTCTCGGGCTTGAGCAGCGTGTCGACCGTTCCGGGCGGCAGCGCGGCGAAGGCCGCGTTGGTGGGCGCGAACACGGTGAACGGGCCGGGGCTCTTGAGCGTGTCGACCAGGCCCGCGGCCTTCACCGCGGCGACCAGCGTCGTGTGGTCCTTCGAATTCACGGCGTTGTCGACGATGTCCTTCGTCGGATACATCGGCGCGCCGCCGACCATGGGCGTGTTCATGTTGCTGCTGCTGCCGCCCATGCCCATGCCGCCCGCGCAAGCGCCGAGCAGGACCGAGACGCCGAGTGCGATGACGAGTTTCTTCATGAAGGTCTCCTTGAGGGATGCGCCATGCGCGCATCGCCGTGTGTCTGTGGAACCGCCAACAGCGCGGAGGCGCGATGCGCTTGAGACCAATACGGGGCGCATGCGCGGCTGGATTCGCGCGGCGGTTTTTTTCTTCGATGACGGTGAATCGGACACGTCGCCTTCACGCCACAGCGTTGCACAACGGTCTTGCGCGCCGTGCGCGGCCTCGCCAGAATCCGGCCTTCATTTTTCAGCGACAGTTTTTTCTTTCACGCGCGCACGGCGACGATCGACCTCCCGGGCGCACCACCACTTCAATGAACCGTCCTCTGAACTCCTGACCGCACACCGACCGCCCCGGCCGGATGTGCACCCACGCATCCCGCCGCGGCCGTATCGACAAGGGCCCCGCGCGCAAACATTCGCCGGGGCCTTTTTGTTTTTGATCCGGAGTGTGTGCACATGAGTGCTCAGCGAAAGGCCCGCGACGACGAGAAGCGTCTGGGCCGGTTCTATTTCTCGGTGCCGGGCGAAGCCCCGCGCAATCCCGTCGTGGCCGCGATGGCACGCCGCGCATCCAGCCAGGGCGCGGGCCGCCACCTGCGCACGCATCGCGCCGAGCGGCGCGCGCAGAAGGTCGCGCTGCAGAAGGCGGCGCGCGGACTGAAGGAGGACTGACCATGCGCGAAGACATGGACAAGGTGATCGTCGAACGCCCGCGCGGCGGCTGGCGCGTGCAGGGCGACGGCCGCCCGTGGCGCAACAGCCGCGAGCGCGGCTCGCACCTGGGCATGCGGCGCGGCTACCAGCACCCCAAGTGGCTCAGCGAGAACCTGCAGCCGCTCAAGCGCTGGCTGCACAAGCAGGTGCATCGGCCCTGGGACAAGGTGTGGAGCGAACTCTGCGAAGGCATCGACCGGCGCAACACGGTGCAGGCCCACATCTTCGTGCACATCGACCAGTTCGTCGAACGCCAGGCCGAGCTGCGCGCGGGCGAGGTGTGGGTGCCGGGCCGCGTGTGGCAACGGTCGCTGGTGCCGCTGCGCGAGTCGGCGTCGGTGGAGCTGTTCGTGCATCCCGCCACGGGCATCCTGCTGCCCAACCGCCACCTGCAGCGCGCGAAGCGGCAGCGCAAGGCCGAGCGGGCCGAGCGCTACGGCAGCAGCGACACGGTGCGGCCCTATGCGCCCTATCACGTCATCGATGCCGTCACGCAGTGGCATCGCGTCGATGGCGCCTGGTGGGAGGTGAGGCTCGCGCGCGTGCCCGAGGCGCGCGGCGGCGAGGCCGAGCCGCGGCACTACGACGTGCTGCGCCGCTGCTTCGTCACGCGCAAGGGCTGCGAGGCGCCGGCCTTCGGCAGCGCCGATGCGCGGGCGATGTACGGCCGGCCGCACGTGTACGCGCAAGACATGCGCCGGCTCGGCCGCGTGGAAGTGCGTTCGCGGCTCGGCTGAGCCTCAGCGGCCGGCGGCGATCGCGCCCGTGCGTTCGTGCGCGCGCGGCAGCAGCAGGAAGGCCGTGGTGCCCGCGGCCAGCATCAGCGCGATCGTGAGGAACACCGCGCGGAACGGCTCGACGCCGTTCGTGGCCGCCCACGAGGCGGCCACGCCGGTGGTCCACTGCATCAGCGAGACGCCGAGGAACATCGCCATGTTGAGCAGCGACAGCGCGCGCCCGGTCATCGCGGCCGGATAGGCGGCGCGCGTGTACGAGTACTGCAGCACCGAGTAGCCCGAGAGCAGGCCATAGAGAATCGGCAGGCCGATGTCGACCGCCAGCGACTGCGTGAACGCCATCAGCGCGAACATGATCGCGGCCGCCGAGGCGCAGCCCATGAGCCAGCGCCCGCGCCGCGCGCCGCCGGGATCGAGGCGGCCGAACAGGGCCGGACTGATCATCCCCGCGACGGTCATTACCAGCGCGACGTTGCCGCTGCTCACGAGCGAGAGTCCGTGGCGGTCGTGCAGCACCGGGCCGAGCCACAGGCCGCGCAGGGTGATGAAGGCCGCGTACGAAACGCAGGCGAAGCACAGCAGGCCCAGCGTGTGCGGCATCGCGAACAGCGGCAGCAGTTCGCGCACCGCCTGGCCCAGCGTCTGGCGCTGCGTGGCCTGCGCATGCGGCGGCTCGTGCACGCGCCAGAACACGAAGCCCCACGACAGCACCGCGAAGCCCGCGAGGCAGGCATAGCCCGCGCGCCAGCTCGCGGCCTCGATCAAGAGCGCCAGCGGCGTGCCGGTGAACAGGATGCCCAGGCCCGCGAGGCTCATGACCAGGCCCGACATGGCGGTGAAGCGCGCGGCCTCGAAGTGGCGCGCGATGAACACGGTGCAGGCCAGGAAGGCCGGCGCGCAACCGACGCCGATCATCGCCTGGCCGAGCAGCAGCCCGTGGAAGCTCGGCGCCAGCGCGCACAGCACCGCGCCCACGATCGCGAGCGGAAAGGCCGTGAGCACCGTGCGGCGCACGCCGTACATGTCGATCGCCACGCCCATCGCGAGCTGCGTGGCGCCGAACATGAAGTGGAAGGTGCCGGCCCACAGGCCGAGCGCCTGCGCCGTGAGGCCGAAGTGCTGCGAGAGCGGCGTGGCCATCATCGCGCCGACGGTGCGGAAGGCCTGGCTCAGCGCGAAGGCCGAGGCCAGCACGATCAGCATCGAGGTGGCCGAGCGTGCGCGGGCCGGGGAGAACGTCATGGGACAGCAGGAAACGGAGAGCGGCACGCATCCTAACCAGCCATGAAAAACGGCGCCCGAAGGCGCCGCGGTTCGCGAGTCGTTCGCTCGGCGATCAGGCTTCGCCCTTGACCTTCAGGCGCCAGGCGTGCAGCAGCGGCTCGGTGTAGCCGCTGGGCTGCTCGATGCCCTTGAACACCAGGTCCTGTGCTGCCTTGTAGGCGGCCGAGGTGTCGAAGTGGCCGGCCATCGGCTGGTACAGCGGCTCGCCCGCGTTCTGCCCGTCGACCACCTTGGCCATGCGCTGGAAGGTCTCGTCGACCTGCGCTTTCGTGACCACGCCGTGCAGCAGCCAGTTGGCGATGTGCTGGCTCGAGATGCGCAGCGTGGCGCGGTCTTCCATCAGGCCCACGTCGTGGATGTCGGGCACCTTCGAGCAGCCCACGCCCTGGTCGATCCAGCGCACCACGTAGCCGAGGATGCCCTGCACGTTGTTGTCGATCTCCTGCTGCTTCTCGGCCTCGGTCCACTTGGCTTCGGCGGCGATCGGCACCTGCAGCAGCGCGTTCAGGATGTTGTCGCGCTCGGCATCGGCGTCGATCTTCTCGAGCTCCTGCTGCACCGCGGTCACGCTGACCTGGTGGTAGTGCAGCGCATGCAGCGTGGCGGCGGTGGGCGAGGGCACCCAGGCGGTGTTGGCGCCGGCCTTCGGATGGCCGATCTTCTGCTCGAGCATGGCGGCCATCAGGTCGGGCATGGCCCACATGCCCTTGCCGATCTGCGCCTTGCCGCGCAGGCCGCACGACAGGCCGACCAGCACGTTGTTCTTCTCGTAGGCGCCGATCCAGGCGCTGGCCTTCATGTCGCCCTTGCGGATCATCGGGCCGCCCTGCATGGCGGTGTGCATCTCGTCGCCGGTGCGGTCGAGGAAGCCGGTGTTGATGAAGGCCACGCGCGCGGCGGCCTCGGCGATGCAGGCCTTGAGGTTCACGCTGGTGCGGCGCTCCTCGTCCATGATGCCGAGCTTCACGGTGTTGGCCGGCAGGCCCAGCAGCTGCTCGACGCGGCCGAACAGCTCGCTCGCGAAGGCCACTTCGGCCGGGCCGTGCATCTTGGGCTTGACGATGTAGATGCTGCCGGTGCGCGAGTTGCCCTTGCGCTTGAGGTCGATCATCGCGATGGTGGTGGTCACCACGGCATCGAGGATGCCTTCGGGGATTTCCTTGCCGCCGTCGTACAGCACGGCCGGGTTGGTCATCAGGTGGCCCACGTTGCGCAGGAACATCAGCGAGCGGCCGTGCAGCTTGATCGGCTGGCCGTTGGCGCCGGTGTATTCGCGGTCGGGGTTGAGGCCGCGCGTGAAGGTCTTGCCGCCCTTGGCGACTTCTTCCGTCAGCGTGCCCTGCACGATGCCGAGCCAATTCGAGTAGGCGACCACCTTGTCGGCGGCATCGACCACGGCCACCGAGTCCTCGAGGTCGAGGATGGTCGACAGCGCGGCCTCGAGCACCAGGTCGCTGACGCCGGCGGCGTCGCTCTTGCCGATCGGCGTGGAGCGGTCGATGCGGATGTCGAGGTGGATGCCGTTGTGCTTGAGCAGCACCGACGACGGGGCCGAGGCATCGCCCTGGTAGCCGATGAACTGCGCGGGATCGGCCAGCGCGGTGCTGCTGCTCTGCAGCGCGACGACCAGCTGGCCGTCCTTCACGCTGTAGCCGGTGGCGTTCTTGTGCGAGCCGTTGACCAGCGGCGCGGCCTGGTCGAGCACGTTGCGCGCGAACTCGATGACCTTGGCGCCGCGCACGGGGTTGTAGCCCTTGCCCTTTTCCGCGCCGTCGGTCTCGGGAATGGCATCGGTGCCGTACAGCGCGTCGTACAGCGAGCCCCAGCGCGCGTTGGCGGCGTTGAGCGCATAGCGTGCGTTGAGGATCGGCACCACCAGCTGCGGGCCGGCCTGCTGCGCCAGTTCGGCGTCGACGTTGGCGGTGGTCGCCTTCGTGCCCTTGGGCTGCGGCAGCAGGTAGCCGATCTTCTCGAGGAAGGCGCGGTAGGCCGGCATGTCGGCGATCGGGCCGGGGTTCTTCTTGTGCCAGGCGTCGAGTTCGCTCTGCAGGCGGTCGCGTTCGGCGAGCAGCGCCACGTTCCTGGGCGCGAGGTCGGTGACGATGGCGTCGAAACCCTTCCAGAAGGTCTCGCTGGCCACGCCGCTGGCGGGCAGCACCTTCTCCTCGACGAAGCGGTGGAGTTCGGTCGCGACCTGGAGTCCGTGGGCGGTGGTGCGGGCGGTCATGTTTTCTCCTCGGGGACGAAATGCGATGCGGGGGATGTATTCGGGTTCGGGGCGCGCGCATGCGCGATCCATAAGCTCCACTTTATTGCATACCGTAGTGAAGAGTAATAGCTCAAAGCGGGATTAATCGATGACAAAAATGAATGTAATAGCAGCCGCTCACCGTCATTGCGTTCACCCGCGGCCTGCAATGCGTTCACCCGCCCGCGCCTGCGGGAAGGGTAGGCCCCGATGGCCGCGCCGGGCCGGCCGGATAAATTTAACTTCTTAAATAAATCCGCCTTTCCGCACCGACGACATGACCGCCCCGAAGATCCTCCTGGCCTCCAACGAAAACCCGCTCGGCATGCCCGAGTCGGCGCGCCGCGCGGCCGCCGACGCGCTCGCGGGCGCCGGCACCTACCCCGACAGCAACGGCAGCGCGCTCAAGCAGGCGCTGTCGGCGCGCCTGGACGTGCCGCCCGACTGGCTGGTGCTGGGCAGCGGCTCGAGCGAGATCCTCGAGCTGGCCGCGCAGGTCAGCCTGAAGCCGGGCGAGAACGTGGTCTATTCGCAGTACGGCTTCGTGGTCTACGCCCAGGCCACGGCGCACGCCCATGCGCGCGCCACCGTGGTGCCGGCGCGCGACTTCGGCCACGACCTCGATGCGATGCGCGCGGCCATCGGCGAGGACACGCAGCTGGTCTTCGTCGCCAACCCCAACAACCCCACCGGCAGCTTCATCGAGGCCGCGCCGCTCGAGGCCTTCCTGCAGTCGGTGCCGGCGCACGTGACGGTGCTGCTCGACGAGGCCTACACCGAGTACCTCGCGCCCGCGCAGCGCTACGACAGCATCGAGTGGGTGCGGCGGCTGCCGAACCTGATCGTGGCGCGCACCTTCTCCAAGGCCTTCGGCCTCGCGGGCCTGCGCATCGGCTACGGCGTGGCCCAGCCCGCGCTGGCCGCGCGCATGAACGCGCAGCGCCCGCGCTTCAACGTCACGACGCCGGCGCTGGCCGCGGCCACGGCCGCGCTGGGCGACGCGGACTTCCTCGCGCGCAGCTACGAACTCAACACCGCCGGGCGCGCGCAGCTCGCCGCGGGCTTCGACGAGCTCGGCCTCGCGCACCTGCCCTCGTCGGGCAACTTCCTGGCGGTGAAGGTGGGCGACAGCGCCGCGGTGCATGCGCGCCTGCTGGCCGCGGGCATCGAGGTCTCGCTGCTGGGCAACTACGGCCTGGGCGAATGGCTGCGCGTCTCGATCGGCCTGCCCGAGCAGAACCGCGCGCTGCTGGCCGCCTTGCGCTGAAGAGCGAAGAGATCCAGGGACGACGACACGACAACAACGCGACAGACCATCCACCCCCGAGGAGACAGACCCCATGAAACGCCGTCAGTTCGCAGCGCAGGCCGCTGCATTCGCCGCCGCCGTCGCCATCGCGCCGCGGTCCTTCGCGCAGGAGCGCACCCTGCGCATCCTGGTGGGCTTCCCGCCCGGCGGCTCGGCCGACGTGGTCGCGCGCCTGCTGGCCGACAAGATGCGCGTGACGCTCAACCAGAACGTCATCATCGACAACAAGCCCGGCGCCGCCGGCCGGCTCGCGCTCGGCGAGGTCAAGCGCGCGGCGCCCGACGGCAACACGCTGGTGTTCTCGCCGAGCGGCGCGCTGGTGATCCATCCGTGGCTCTACCCGAACCTCGGCTACGACCCGGTCAAGGACTTCACGCCGGTCGCGCTCGCGGGCACCTTCGACTTCGCGGTCACGGCCGGCCCCGGCGCGCCGGCCGGCGACCTGAAGGCGGTGCTGGCCTGGATGAAGGCCAACCCCACCAAGGCCAACTACGCGACCTCGGGCGCGGGCACGGTGCCGCACTTCGCGGGCCAGCTGCTGGCGCAGGCCTCGGGCGTGCCGATGACGCACGTGGCCTACCGCGGCGGCGCGCCGGCCGCGCAGGACCTGATCGGCGGCCAGGTGCCGCTGATGGTCGACACCGCCTCGGAGACCATCGAGCACCACCGCGCGGGCAAGGTGCGCATCCTCGCGATGACCGGCGCGCAGCGCAACCGCTCGCTGCCCGAGGTGCCCACGCTCAAGGAGGCCGGCATCGACGTCACGGCCAATGCATTCTTCGGCCTCTACGGCCCGGCCGGCCTGCCGGCCGAGACGGTGCAGCGCCTCGACCGCGCCGTGGCCGAGGCGCTGCGCGCGCCCGACGTGCAGGAGCGCATCTACGCGCTGGGCCTGGTGCCCACGCACGCCGGCCCGGCCGAACTCGCGGCCACGCAGGCGGCGCACCTGAAGATGTGGGAGCTGCCGATCAAGAACTCGGGCTTCAAGGCCGAGGGCTGAAGCCGAACAGCCGAACGCAGAAGGAAGACAAAAACTACGCAGAAGTCGCAGAAGGAAAACCATTTTTTGGCTGTTTCTTCCGCGACTTCTGCGAAACCTTCGCGACTTCTGCGTTCGGCTGTCCGAGCCCGTTCCCCTACACCAGCCCCGTCAGTTCGCGTGCCGCTGAACGCACCGCCTCGGCATGGCGCGCGTCGTAGCGATGCGCGGGCATGGTCAAGGTGACCGCCGCGGCCAGGCGGCCGTCGCCATGGAACACCGGTGCCGAGATGCCCGCGAGCTCGGCGCTGCGGTCGCCCACCAGCGCGCAGAAGCCCTGCGCGCGGATCTCCTCGTAGCGCCGGCGCTCGGCCGCGGCGCGCGGCAGCTCGGCCTCGGGCCCCCAGGCGATCAGCACGCGCGCGCCCGCGCCGCGGTCGTTGGGCAGCAGGTCGCCGGCGCGCACGTGGTCGCGCACCACCTGCGGCGAATCGACGCGGAACTGGCACAGCCGCACCCAGCCCGTGCCCTGCGGCTGCCGCACGTGATAGGCCGCGCTCTCGCCGGTGGCCGCGACCAGCGCGCGCAGCACCGGCAGCACGATGCGGTCGAGCGACTGCGCGGCCGCGTAGAGCCCGTGCAGCCGCGCGATCTCCGAACCGAGCGCATAGCGGCCGTCGTCCTGGCGGCGGATCAGCCGTGCGTGCTCGAGCGAGGCCAAAAGGCGCAGCACCGTGCTCTTGTAGAGCTGCGTGCGCTCGGCGAACTGCGCGAGCGACAGCGCCTCGTCGCCGGGGCGGAAGGCACCGAGCAGGCTCAAGGCGCGGTCGACCGCGGCCGCGCCTCCGGGCGCGGCATCGCGGTCGGACATCGATTCGGTCTGGGCTTTGCGGGGCATGGGCAGGGTGCGTGGCTTGACAGCGATGCCGGGGCCGGCGTCTAATTCTGTTCTGCAAAATATAGTTCTGTCAGATAGAACTGTCAAATTTCCGATGACAACTCCCGATGTGCTCATCAGCGAGGTCGGTCCGCGCGACGGCCTCCAATCGGTCGCGGCCACCATGCCGACGGACTCCAAACTGCGCTGGATCGACGCGCTGCACGCCGCCGGCGTGCGCGAGATCGAGGTCGCCTCCTTCGTGCCCGCGAAGCTGCTGCCCCAGATGGCCGACGCGGCCGAGGTGGTGCGCCATGCGATCACCTTGCCCGGCCTCACCGTGATGGCGCTGGTGCCCAACCGCAAGGGCGCGCAGGCCGCGCTCGAGGCCGGCGTGCACAAGCTCACCATGCCGGTGTCGGCCAGCGTGGCGCATTCGCTGGCCAACGTGCGCAAGACGCCGACCGAGATGGTCGAGGAGGTGCGCGCCATCGCCGAGCTGCGGCGCGCGATCGCGCCGCAGGTGAAGCTCGAGGCCGGCATCTCCACCGCCTTCGGCTGCACCCTGCAGGGCCTGGTGCCCGAGGACGACGTGATCCGCCTCGCGGCCCAGTGCATCGAGGCCGGCGCCGACGAGTCGGGCCTGTCGGACACCGTGGGCTATGCCAATCCCGCGCAGGTGCGACGCCTGTTCAAGCGCCTGCGCGCCGAACTCGGCGCCCACGCCGGCGCGGCCCACATGCACAACACGCGCGGCCTCGGCATCGCCAACTGCCTCGCGGCCTGGGACGAGGGCGTGCGCACCTTCGACGCCTCGCTCGGCGGCCTCGGCGGCTGCCCCTATGCGCCCGGCGCCTCGGGCAACGCGGTCACCGAGGACCTGGTCTTCATGTTCGAGGCCATGGGCGTGCGCACCGGCATCGACATCGAGAAGCTCATCGCGGCGCGCGCGCCGCTCATGGCCGGCCTGCCCGGCGAACCGGTCTACGGCATGACGCCCGAGGCCGGCCTGCCCAAGGGCTTCGCCCAGGAGAACACCGCCCATGGCTGATACGAATCCGCTGCCCTACGCCGGCGTGCGCGTGGTCGAGTTCACCCACATGGTGATGGGCCCGACCTGCGGTCTGATCCTGGCCGACCTCGGCGCCGAGGTCATCAAGGTCGAGCCGGTCGAGGGCGACAACACGCGCCGCCTGCTCGGCTCGGGCGCGGGCTTCTTCCCGACCTTCAACCGCAACAAGAAGAGCATCGCGCTCGACCTCAAGCAGCCCGAGGGCATCGAGGCCGCGCTGCGGCTGATCGCCACGGCCGACATCGTGAGCGAGAACTTCAAGCCCGGCACGATGAAGAAGCTGGGCCTCGACTACGACACGCTCAAGACCCTGCACCCGGGCCTGATCTACGTGAGCCACAAGGGCTTCCTGCCCGGTCCCTACGACCACCGCACAGCGCTCGACGAGGTGGTGCAGATGATGGGCGGCCTGGCCTACATGACCGGCCGCTCGGGCGATCCGCTGCGCGCGGGCACCAGCGTCAACGACATCATGGGCGGCATGTTCGGCGCCATCGGCGCGATGGCCGCGCTGCGCCAGCGCGAGCTCACGGGCAAGGGCTGCGAGGTGCAGTCGGCGCTGTTCGAGAACAACGTGTTCCTGGTGGCGCAGCACATGATGCAGTTCGCCGCCACCGGCAAGCCGGCGGACCCGATGCCCAGCCGCATCTCGGCCTGGGCGGTGTACGACGTGTTCACGGTCAGGGACGGCGAGCAGATCTTCCTCGCGGCCGTCAGCGACAAGCAGTGGGCCGTGTTCTGCCAGGCCTTCGGCCTCGAGGAACTGGCCGCCGACCCGCGCCTGAAGACCAACAACGACCGCGTGCTGGCGCGCGAATGGATGATGCCGATCCTGCGCTCGCACCTCGCCGGGCGCAGCGCGGCCGAGCTCGCCGCGGTGTTCGAGCACAACGAGCTGCCGTTCGCGCCCATCACCAAGCCGCAGGCGCTGTTCGACGACCCGCACCTCAACGCCACCGGCGGCCTCGCGCCGGTGCGCATGAACGACGGCCACATGGCCAAGGTGCCGCTGGCACCGTTCACCCTCGACGGCCAGCGGCCCGGCATCCGCCTGCAGCCGCCGCGCCTGGGCGAGCACACCGTCGAACTGCTGCGCGAAGCCGGCTACGACGACGCAGCGATCGAGGCGCTCCGGCGCCGCCACATCACCACAGGAGACTGATCCCATGACATCCATCCCACGGCGCGGCCTGCTGGCCGGCGCCGCGACCGCGTTCGCCTGCGCCCTGGCGCTCAGCGCCTGGCCGGCCCATGCCGACACCGCCTGGCCCGACAAGCCGGTGCGCCTGGTCGTGCCCTACACGCCGGGCGGCGCCACCGACATCGTTTCGCGGCTGGTCGCGCAGAAGCTCGCCGAGGACACGAAGTGGAGCTTCATCGTCGACAACCGCGCGGGCGGCAACGGCAACATCGGCATCGACGTGGTCGCCAAGGCCAAGCCCGACGGCTACACCATCGGCATGGGCCAGACCGCGAACCTCGCGATCAACCCGACGCTGTTCCCGAAGATGCCCTACGACGCGCTGAAGGACGTGGTGCCGGTTTCGGTCGTCGCCGCGCAGCCCGTGGTGCTGGTGGTGCGCGCCGATTCGCCCTACCGCTCGCTGGCCGACTTCGTCGCCGCGGCCAAGGCCAGGCCCGGCGAGATCAAGCAGGCGCTGGCCGGCACCGGCACCCTGGGCCACATGGCCGGCGAGGTGCTCGCCAAGCGCGTGGGCTTCAAGGTGCTCAACGTGCCCTACAAGGGCGCGGCGCCGGCCATCACCGACCTGCTCGGCGGCCAGACCGACTGCATGTTCGCGACGCCGCAGGGCGCGCTGTCGATGGTCAAGGCCGGCAAGCTGCGCGCGCTGGCCGTGACCTCGGCCAAGCGGCTGCCGGTGATGCCCGACATCCCCACCGTGGCCGAGACCTACAAGGGCTTCGAGGCGGTCGACTGGAAGGCGGTGGTGGTGCCCGCGGGCACGCCGAGCGAGATCGTGAAGAAGCTCAACGCCGCGATCGACAAGGCGCTGGCCAAGCCCGCGACCATCGCGCAGCTGCAGGCCGAGGGCAGCATGCCGGTGGGCGGCAGTCCCGAGCAGGCGGCGCAGTACGTGCGCGCCGAGCATGCGCGCTGGGGCGCGGCGGTGCGCGAGGCCGGGGTGCAGCCCGAATAGCCGGTTCCCGGGATGAGCCCGCGCGGCGCCGGGCTTCCCGCCGCCTCTATATAGTTCGGGCGCCATGGACCGCCTGAAGCAGCTCGAATCCTTCGTCTCGGTCGCCACGCGCGGCAGCCTCACCGCGGCCGCCAAGGCCGAGGGCGTGGCGCCCGCGATCATGGGGCGCCGGCTCGATGCGCTCGAGGAGCGCCTGGGCGTGAAGCTTTTGGTTCGCACCACGCGGCGCATCACGCTCACGCACGAGGGCAGCGCCTTCCTCGAGGACTGCCAGCGCCTGCTGGTGGAGTTCGCCAATGCCGAGGCCAGCGTGAGCGCGGGCGGCGTCAAGGCCAGCGGCCACCTGCGCGTGACCGCGCCCGCGGGCTTCGGCCGGCGCCATGTCGCGCCGCTGGTGCCGCGCTTCCATGCGCTGCATCCCGAGGTGACGATCTCGCTGAACCTCAGCGACCGCGTGGTCGACGTGGCCGGCGAGAGCTTCGATTGCGCGGTGCGCGTGGGCGACCTGCCCGACTCCTCGCTGGTTAGCGTGCGGCTGGCCGACAACCGGCGCCGCTGCGTGGCCACGCCCGAGTTCGTGCTGCGCCACGGCGCGCCGCGCCATCCGAACGAGCTCACGCGCTTCGCCTGCCTGGCGCTCACCAGCGACGCCTCGCAGACGCGCGGCTGGGCCTTCCGCATTCCCGACGACCAGGGCGGCCACGAGCTGATCCACCTGCGGCCCAGCGGCCCGCTCGACTGCTCCGACGGCCAGGTGCTGCACGACTGGTGCCTGGCCGGCCACGGCATCGCCTGGCGCAGCACCTGGGAGGTCGAGGCCGAGATCGACGCCGGGCTGCTGGTGCCGCTGCTCGACGAGTTCGCGGCGCCGCCCAACGGCATCTACGCGGTGTTCGCGGGCGCCAAGCACCTGCCGCTGCGCGTGCGACTGTGGCTTGATTTCCTCAAAGACCAATACGGGCGGCCCGAATTCTGGGGTGGACGGACCTGAGCCGGGCGCGCGGCTGCACAATCTGTTTGCATTTGCAAACCCCACGCGCCCCGACGAAGAGAACGCCACGATGACCCTCGAAGCCATCCTCGCCTACCTGCATCTGCTGGCCATCCTCACGATGGTCGTCTTCATCGCCAGCGAGGCGGCGCTGTGCCGCGTCGAGTGGCTCAATGCCGCGGTGGTCGAGCGGCTCGCGCGCGTCGACATGGTCTACGGCATCGCCGCCGTGGCCGTGCTGCTGACCGGCATCGCGCGCACCCTCTGGGGCGTGAAGGGCACGGCCTGGTACTGGACCAACCCGCTGCTGCACCTGAAGCTGGGCCTGTTCATCGTGGTGGGCGTGCTGTCGATCTTCCCGACCCTGAACTACCTGCGCTGGCGCAAGGCGCTGCGCGCCGGCGGCACGCTGCCGTCGGACGTCGAGGTGAAGAAGACGCGCAAGCTGGTGATGATCCAGGCCCACCTGATCGCCGTGATCCCGCTGGCGGCGGTGTTCTTCGCGCGCGGCTTCGGCAGCAAGTAGTCGCATGGCGAGCGCCGGCATCCAGCTCCTGTTTGCCGGCACGATCTTCGGCAGCGCCTTCCTTCTCTTCCTCGTCCAGCCGCTGATCGCCAAGCAGATCCTGCCGTGGTTCGGCGGCTCGGCCGCCGTGTGGTCGATCTGCATGGTGTTCTTCCAGGTCGCGCTGCTCGCGGGCTACGCCTATTCGGACTGGATCTCGCGCCACCTGCGCATGCGCGCGCAGGCGCTGCTGCATGTGGCGCTGCTGCTCGCGAGCCTGGCCTTCCTGCCGATCGTGGCCGGCGCGCAGTGGAAGCCGGCCGGCGCCGAGGATCCGGCCTGGCGCATCCTCGGGCTGCTGGTGGGCACCATCGGCCTGCCGTATTTCCTGCTCTCGACCACCGGGCCGCTGGTGCAGTCCTGGGTGTCGCGCACGCCCTGGGGCGCGCGCGTGTACCGGTACTTCTCGCTGTCGAACCTCGCATCGCTGCTCTCGCTGCTGAGCTACCCGGTGCTGATCGAGCCGCGCAGCACGCTGATGCAGCAGGCCATCGGCTGGTCGTGGGGCTACGCGGGCTTCGTCGTGCTCTGCGCGGGCACCACGCTGTACATGGCGCGCCGCTGGAGCCATGACCTGCCGGCCGCCGTATCCACCGATGCGCCCGTCGCCGCGCCGCGCCGCATCGACCAGCTGCTGTGGCTCGCGCTGCCCGCGCTCGGCTCCTGGCTGCTCTTGGCCGTCACCAACCACATCACGCAGAACATCGCGGCCGTGCCCTTCCTCTGGGTGCTGCCGCTGTCGCTCTACCTGCTGACCTTCGTGCTGTGCTTCGAGAGCGATCGCTGGTACCGGCGCGGCCTGTTCGTGCCGCTCGCGGCCGCGATGCTGGCGCTGTGCGCCTACCAGCTGCAGGACGGCGCCGGGCTCAAGATCCATACCGCGCTGACGATCCACGTGGCGGGCCTGTTCGTGCTGTGCATGTTCCTGCACGGCGAGACCGCGCGGCTGCGGCCCGGTCCCGCGCACCTCACGCGCTTCTACCTGATGCTGTCGCTGGGCGGCGCCATCGGCGGCGTGACGGTCGGGCTGGGCGCGCCCTACCTGCTGCCGGCCTACTACGAGCTCGGCATCGGGCTGGTGCTGGCCGCGCTGCTCGCTGCGCTGGTGCTGCGCGCGCGCTGGCTGCTGTGGGTGCCCGGCCTGGGGCTCGCGGCCTGCTGCGCCTGGCTGCTCTCGGAGCAGGTGCGCAGCGACCACGAGGGGCTGCGCACCCTGGGGCGCAATTTCTACGGATCGATGCACACCTACGACGTGCGGCGCCAGGACCCGCCCGACTACGTGCGCCAGTTCGTCCACGGCTCGATCAAGCATGGCGAGCAGTTCCTCTCGCCCGAGCGCCGCCGCGAACCCACCACCTATTACGGCGCCACCTCGGGCATCGGCCGCGCCATCGAGGCGCTGCCGATCGGCGCGCGCCGCGTCGGCCTGATCGGGCTGGGCGCCGGCACGCTCGCGGCCTACGGGCGCACGGGCGACGTCTACCGCTTCTACGAGATCAATCCCGAGGTGTTCGGCATCGCGGACCGCGAATTCACCTTCCTGCGCGACAGCCGCGCGAAGGTCGAGCGCGTGCTCGGCGACGCGCGGCTGGCGCTGGAGCGCGAGAGCGCGCAGGGCTTCGACGTGCTGGCGGTTGATGCCTTCTCGGGCGACTCGGTGCCGGTGCACCTGCTGACCGCGCAGGCCATGCAGGTCTATCTGCGGCACCTGCGGCCCGACGGCGTGGTGGCCTTCCACGTCACCAACCACTTCCTCGCGCTCGCGCCCGTGGTGGCCCGCATCGCGCAGTCGCAGGGGCTGCACGCGGTGCTGGTCAGCGACGACGCGGAGGATTCGGCCTGGCTGCACGCCACCGACTGGGTGCTGGTGGCGCGCGATCCGCAGGCGCTGGCGCGGCCGCCGATCGCGGCGGCGGCCCAGCCGATCGCGGTCGACCCGGCCGCGCGGCCCTGGACCGACGACTACAACAACCTGCTGGGCGTGCTCAAGTAACAAAGCCCGCACGAGGCGGGCTTTGTTTACAAAGGTTGCGGAGAAAAGCGGTCTCAACCCTTGGCGGCGTCCGCCTCGCACTTCTTCATGAAGCTGTTCTTGGCGGCGCCGGCGAGCGCCTTGCCGTTCTTGTCGACCGCCTTGGTGGCGCAGGCGGGGGCGGCGGCGGCCTTGGCTTCCTTCTCGCACTTCTTGATCGAGCTGGCCTTGGCGGCGCCGGCCAGGGCCTTGCCGTTCTTGTCGACGGCCTTGGCTTCGCAGCCGCCGGCGGCTGCGGCGGGGGCCGCCGCGGCGGGAGCGGCCGGGGTGGCGGCCTTGTCCTGGGCCTGGGCGGCGCCGAAGGAAAGGCAGGCGCCGAGCGCGATGGTGGAGGCGACCAGGGAAAGGAGCTTCTTCATGGTGTGTGTCCTTGCAAATGGGTTGTGACAGTGGCTGCCCCGCCTCGGGGTTGACCATCGTAACGGCCAAGGTCGACGGTTGGATGACGATCGTCAACTGCGGCCGAGTTTGCCCCCGGTAAAATTCCACGATGCTATTGGTCAAACAGGAGCTGCTCGCGGCGCTCGCGAACACGCTCGAATCCCTCTCCCCCGGCGCCGGCCTCAAGGCCGCGTTTGAGTCCCCCAAGGTCGCGGCCCACGGCGACTTCGCCAGCAATGCCGCCATGCAGCTGGCGAAGCCGCTCGGCCGCAAGCCGCGCGAACTCGCCGAGGAACTGAGCGCCGCGCTGCTCGCCACCCCCGCCTTCGCCCAATGGGTCCAGGCGGTCGAGATCGCCGGCCCCGGCTTCCTCAACATCCGCCTGAAGACCGCCGCCAAGCAGCAGGTGGTGCGCGAGGTGCTCGACGCGGGCGCCGCCTTCGGCCAGCGCCCCGCCACCGGCGAGAAGGTGCTGGTCGAGTTCGTCTCGGCCAACCCCACCGGCCCGCTGCACGTGGGCCACGGCCGCCAGGCCGCGCTCGGCGACGCCATCTGCAACCTGCGCGCCTCGCAGGGCGAACAGGTCTGGCGCGAGTACTACTACAACGACGCCGGCGTGCAGATCCAGACCCTGGCCAACAGCACGCAGCTGCGCGCGCGCGGCTTCAAGCCCGGCGACGCCGAATGGCCGAGCGGCGAGAAGGCCGCGGCCTACAACGGCGACTACATCGCCGACATCGCGGCCGACTTCATCGCGAAGAAGACCGTGAAGTCGGAGGACCGCGAGGTCACGGCCAACGGCGACATCGAGGACCTGGACGCGATCCGCGAGTTCGCCGTCGCCTACCTGCGCCGCGAGCAGGACCTGGACCTGCAGGCCTTCCGCGTGCGCTTCGACCAGTACTACCTCGAGTCCAGCCTCTACACCAGCGGCCGCGTCGAGCGCGCGGTGGCGCAGCTGGTCGCCGCGGGCAAGACCTACGAGCAGGACGGCGCGCTGTGGCTCAAGTCGACCGACTACGGCGACGACAAGGACCGCGTGATGAAGAAGCAGGACGGCACGTACACCTACTTCGTGCCCGACGTCGCCTATCACATCGCCAAGTGGGAGCGCGGCTTCCACAAGGTCATCAACATCCAGGGCACCGACCACCACGGCACCATCGCGCGCGTGCGCGCCGGGCTGCAGGCGGCGGGTGAGGGCATCCCCGAGGGCTACCCCGACTACGTGCTGCACACCATGGTGCGCGTCACCAAGGGCGGCGAGGAGGTCAAGATCAGCAAGCGCGCCGGCAGTTACGTCACGCTGCGCGACCTGATCGAGTGGACCAGCACCGACGCCGTGCGCTTCTTCCTGCTGAGCCGCAAGCCCGACACCGAATACACCTTCGACGTCGACCTGGCCGTGGCGCAGAACAACGACAACCCGGTGTACTACGTGCAGTACGCGCATGCGCGCATCTGCTCGGTGCTCGCGGCCTGGGGCGGCGACGCGGCCGTGCTGCAGGGCGTCGACCTGTCGCCGCTCGAGAGCCCGGCGGCCCAGTCGCTGATGTTGCTGCTGGCCAAGTACCCCGAGATGCTGAGCGCCGCGGCCAAGGATTTCGCGCCGCACGACGTCACCTTCTACCTGCGCGAACTGGCGGCCACGTACCACAGCTACTACGACGCCGAGCGCATCCTGGTGGACGACGAGGCGGTGAAGCTGGCGCGCCTGGCGCTGGTCGCCGCGACCGCGCAGGTGCTGCACAATGGCCTCGCGATCCTCGGCGTCACCGCGCCGCGCAAGATGTGAACCCCCTCACCATGAAGAAGACAACCAGACAACGCGGCAACATCGTCATCGGCCTGATCATCGGCCTGGTGCTCGGCCTGGGCGTCGCGCTGGGTATCGCGGTCTACGTGACCAAGGTGCCGATCCCCTTCGTCACCAAGACGCAGCGCGGCGGTGCCGAGCAGGACGAGGCCGAGGCGCGCAAGAACCGCGACTGGGATCCGAACGCCCCGCTGGCCGGCAAGCCGCAGCAGCCCCGTCCCGCGGCCGCCGGCCCGGTCGGCGCGCCGCCTTCCGGCGACAACGCCAATCCCGCCACCGCCGCGGTCTCGCCCGGCACCCCGCCGCCCACGGCGCCGGTGCCTGTGGTGGTCGCGCCCAAGCCCGCGCGGCCCGCCCCGGTGCCGGCCGAGGCCAATGCGCTGCCGCCCTCGAACGATCCGCTCGGCGACCTGGCCCGGGCGCGCGCCGGCAGCGTCGGCGGCAGCACCACGGTGGCCGCCGCCCCGTCGTCGAGCAGCGGCAATGCCGCGGCCGCCACCGGCTCCGGCGGCGCCGATCCCTTCATGTACTTCGTGCAGGCTGGCGCCTTCCGCACCACCGAGGACGCCGAGGCGCAGCGCGCCAAGCTCTCGCTGATGGGCGTCGAGGCCCGCGTGACCGAGCGCGAGCAGGCCGGCCGCACCGTCTACCGCGTGCGCGCCGGTCCGTTCAACAAGAAGGACGACGCCGACCGCCTCAAGGAACGGATGGACGGCGCCGGCCTCGACTCGGCGCTGGTGCGCGTCCAGCGCTGAGCGCCGCCCGGGCCGGGGGAGGGCACCATCCTGTGGTGGCCTTTCCCGACAACGGTCATGGTTTTTCTTTAAGCTTCGCCGCGGTCCGCGCCGCCCCCGGTTTCCCGGAGCCCCGAGCACCGCGCGCGGGAACTCCGCTTCACCGGCCCGGCTCAGTCTGCCGTCTATCAACTGGAGAGCTCTTTCCCATGAAACGTCGTGATTTCTCGCTGGCCGCCGCCGCCGGTTCGCTCGGACTGCTGGCCCACCTGCCGGCGCAGGCCCAGGCCCGCGCGCCCAAGGCCGGCACCGAATACCTCGTGCTCGACAAGCGCGTGCCGGTCGATGCGCCGGCCGGCAAGATCGAGGTGATCGAGTTCTTCTCGTACAACTGCCCGCACTGCAACGACTTCGAACCCGCGCTCGAGGCCTGGGCCAAGAGCAAGCCCGCCGACGTGGTGCTGCGCCGCGTGCCGGTGCCCTTCGTGGGCAACGACGTCGAAGCCAAGCAGCGCCTGTACTACGCGCTCGAGGCGATGGGCAAGGTCGACGAGTACCAGCCCAAGGTCTTCAGCGCCATCCACGCCCAGCGCCAGAACGTCAACGGCGACGCCAACATCGTGGCCTGGGCCGAGAAGAGCGGCCTCGACGCCGCGAAGTTCAAGGAGCTGTTCACCTCCTTCGGCGTGGCGAGCAAGGCCAAGCGCGCCTCGCAGCTGACCGACGCCTACAAGGTGGCCGGCGTGCCCGCGCTGGCCGTGGCCGGCCGCTGGTACGTGGACGGCGAGACCGCCGGCAACATGAACAAGGCGCTGGCGGTCACCAATTTCCTGATCGGCGAAGCCCGCAAGGGTTGATTTCGATTTCGTGGCCGCCGGGAGGCCGGGCCCCATCGAGGGTTCCGGGGCGGCCGGGCCGTCATTCGGCCGGTCGGCAGAACGCGGGGCGATCCCGCGGGGTGCCGTGCCCGGGTTCGCCGCCCCGGGGCTTTTTCATCCGCGCGCATGGGTCTGGCGCGATGGGCCGCATACAATGCAGAGCAAGTTTCGTGCCTCTATGACATCGCACTCTCACCCCACCTCCTCCCTTCGCCGCACCGGCCGCCTCGTGCTGGCCGCGCTGCTGCTGGCCGGCTCCGCCGCCACGGCCCTGGCCGAAACGGCCGACCGGACCAAGCCGATGAACATCGAATCCGATTCGATGCGCTACGACGATCTCAAGCAGACCAGCGTCTTCACCGGCAACGTGGTGGTCACCAAGGGCACCATCATCATCCGCGGTGCGCGCATCGACGTGCGCCAGGACCCCGAGGGCTACCAGTACGGCGTGGTCACCGCGGCGCCCGGCAAGCTCGCCTATTACAAGCAGAAGCGCAACGGCAACGGCGACGAGTGGATCGAGGGCGAGTCCGAGGTCATCGAGTACGACAGCCGCGCCGACAACGTCAAGTTCATCCGCCGCGCCGTCATGCGCCGCCTGGTCGGCGCCACGCCCAACGACGAGAGCAGCGGCGCGCTGATCGTCTACGACCAGAGCAACGACACCTACACCGTCAACGGCTCGACCGTGCCGCCGAACGCCGGCGTGTCGGCACCGGGCGGCGGCGGCCGCGTCAAGGCCATCCTCACGCCGAAGTCGGCCGCGCCCGCGGCACCGGGCGCCTCGGCCCCGGCCACGCGCCGTCCCGCGGCCCCGGCGCCCACGCCGGCCCCGGGCGCCGGCCTGCGCCCGAGCACCACGCTCAGCGGCGAAGCGGAAGAGCGCAAGTGATCGAAGCCGCCGGAACCCAGGAAACCAACGGCGTGCCGGGCAGCCGCCTCGTCGCGCGCGGCCTGCAGAAGAGCTATGGCAGCCGCAAGGTGGTCAAGGACGTCTCGCTCGACGTGCAGAAGGGCGAAGTCGTCGGACTGCTCGGCCCCAACGGCGCCGGCAAGACCACCTCGTTCTACATGATCGTCGGGCTGGTGCGCGCCGACGCGGGCGAGATCTCCATCGACGGCGAGCCCATCGCCCACATGCCGATCCACCGCCGCGCGCGCATGGGCCTGAGCTACCTGCCGCAGGAAGCCTCGATCTTCCGCAAGCTCACGGTCGAGGAGAACGTGCGCGCGGTGCTCGAGCTGCAGCGCGAACCCGACGCCAACGGCCGGCCGCAGGCGCTGTCGAAGCAGCGCATGGAAGAGCGCCTGTCGGAACTGCTGGCCGACCTGCGCGTCGACCACCTGCGCGATTCGCCCGCGCTCGCGCTGTCGGGCGGCGAACGCCGCCGCGTCGAGATCGCGCGCGCGCTGGCCACCCAGCCGCGCTTCATCCTGCTGGACGAACCCTTCGCCGGCATCGACCCGATCGCGGTGATCGAGATCCAGCGCATCATCAGCTTCCTGAAGGAACGCGGGATCGGCGTGCTCATCACCGACCACAACGTGCGCGAGACGCTGGGCATCTGCGATCACGCCTTCATCATCAGCGACGGCCATGTGCTGGCACAGGGCACGCCCTCGGAGATCGTCGACAACGCCGAAGTGCGCCGGGTCTACCTGGGCGAGCACTTCCGCATGTGATGACCCTCGCGCCAGCCATTTCCTGAGGGCATGAAACAAGGCTTGTCGCTGCGCGTTTCGCAGCATCTCGCGCTGACGCCTCAGCTGCAGCAGTCGATCCGGCTGCTGCAGCTCTCCACGCTCGAGCTGAGCCAGGAGGTCGAGCAGATGCTCGACGAGAACCCCTTCCTCGAGCGCACCGCCGAGGAAGCCGCGCGCGAGGAATTCGGCCTCGACGCCGCCGACACGCCCGCGCCGCGCGAGGACACCGAGCGCGAGGCCGAGAGCGACTACGCGGGTGCCGCGCCCTCGACCTCGACCACGTCCACCGAGACCGCCTCGTCGTCCGAGGCCGAGCCGGCCCTCGACTCGCCCGAGCGCGAGCCCGACTGGGAAGGCGACGGCACCGTCGACATGGCGCCCGACGACAGCGAGTGGGGCAGCGACGCGCCCGCGCGCAACAACAGCAGCACCGGCGACGACGAGCGCGCCGATGCCACCGAGCTCGCGCGCAGCCAGGAATCGCTGCAGTCCTTCCTGCACCGCCAGGCGCTGAGCCTGCGGCTCAACGAGAACGACAGCGCCGCGCTGCGCTTCCTGATCGAGTCGCTCAACGACGACGGCTACCTCGAGGATTCGCTGCCGGCCCTGGCCTCGGGCCTCGCGGGCGACGACAACGACCAGTTCGACGAGCTGGTGCACCACTTCCAGGTCGCGCTCGGCCTGCTGCAGAGCCTGGAGCCCGCGGGCGTGGGCGCGCGCGATCTCGGCGAATGCCTCGCGATCCAGCTGCGCGCGCTGGCCGACGAAGACGAGACAGAGGAAGAGGAACTGGTGCGCAAGACCGCGCTCGCCATCTGCAAGCAGCCGATGGAGCTGCTCGCGCGGCGCGACTTCAAGCGCCTGGCCACGCTCACGCGCACCAACGAGGAGCTGGTGCGCTCGGCGCTGCAGGTCATCGCGCGCCTGGAGCCCAAGCCGGGCCGCCGCTTCGTCGACGTCGAGCGCAACATCGTCATTCCCGACGTGATCGTCACCAAGACCGGCCGCGGCACCAACGTGAAGTTCCGCGTCATGCTCAACCCCGAGGTGATGCCGCGGCTGCGCGTGCACGACATCTATGCCGGCGCGCTCAAGTCGCACAAGGGCGAGGGCAGCCAGGCGCTGTCGCAGCGGCTGCAGGAGGCGCGCTGGTTCATCAAGAACATCCAGCAGCGCTTCGACACCATCCTGCGCGTGAGCAACGCCATCGTCGAGCGGCAGAAGAGCTACTTCGTGCACGGCGAGCTCGCGATGCGCCCGCTGGTGCTGCGCGAGATCGCCGACGAGCTCGGGCTGCACGAATCCACCATCTCGCGCGTGACCACCGCCAAGTACATGGCCACGCCCTTCGGAACGGTCGAGCTCAAGTACTTCTTCGGCTCGGCGCTGGGCACCGAGACCGGCGGCAATGCCTCGAGCACCGCGGTGCGCGCGCTGATCAAGCAGTTCGTCGGTTCGGAGAGCGTGAAGAAGCCGCTGTCGGACAGCCAGATCTCCGAGATGCTCAAGGAGCAGGGCATCGAGTGCGCGCGCCGCACCGTCGCCAAGTACCGCGAGGCGCTGCGCATCGCGCCCGCCAACCTGCGCAAGGCCCTGTAGAAAGCCGCCGATGGCCCGACGCCTGCTGTCGCGCTGTGGGCTCCGGGTGTTCGCCCTCGCGGCCACGCTGCTGGCCGCCGGCTGCGCCTCGCTGCCCGACGAGGCCCCGCGCACTCCCACCAAGGCCATCGCCGTGTCGAAGGACACCGCGCTCGGCCGCATCGCGCTGGCCGCGCAGCCCGACCCCGACCTCAGCGGCTTTCGCCTCATGCCGGGCGGCGACTTCGCCTTCGACACCCGCATCCAGCTTGCGCGCCGGGCCCAGCGCACGCTCGACGTCCAGTACTACCAGATCGAGAACGACGAGACCGGCCGCTACCTGCTGCGCACCCTGCGCGACGCCGCGCAGCGCGGCGTGCGGGTGCGCGTGCTGATGGACGACCTCTACACCGCGGGCGAGGACGAGCTGCTGCGCGGCTTCGCGGCCACGCCCAATGTCGAGCTGCGCCTGTTCAACCCCTTTCCGGCCGGCCGCGGCAGCCTGCTCGCGCGCTTCACCGCCTCGCTGTTCGACTTCAGCCGCGTTAACCGGCGCATGCACAACAAGCTGTTCATCGCCGACGGCGCGATGGCCGTGGCGGGCGGGCGCAACATCGGCAACCAGTACTTCCGGCGCACCGCGGGCGAGAACTTCATCGACCTCGACACCTTCGTGACGGGCGCGCTGATCCCGCGCCTGGGCAGCCTGTTCGACCAGTACTGGAACAGCCCCTACGTGCGGCCCGTCGAGTCGGTGGTGGCGAGCGCGCTGCCTGCCGACGAACTGCGGCGCCGCTTCGAGGCCGCCACCGGCCCCGACACCACGCCGCCGCCGCCAAAGCCCGCGCCCAACGACCTGCTGGGCTACGGCCCGATCGCCGAGGACCTCGATGCCGGCCGGCTCGGCCTGATCTGGACCACGGCCGAGGCCTATGCCGATTCGCCCGACCGCGTGATCGGCAAGACCGCCTCGTACGGCGGCGTGCCGCTGCTCGACGTGGACAGCGTGCGCTACAACGTGGTCGAGCAGATGCGCCGCGCGCGCAGCGAGGTGACCATCGTCTCGCCCTACCTGATCCCGGGCGCCGCGGGGCTCGAGGTGATGAACGAGATCCGCCGGCGCCAGGTGAAGATCAGCGTGGTGACCAACTCGCTCGCCGCCACCGACGAGCCGCTGGTGCACACCGCCTACCGCCGTTACCGGCCCGAGATGCTGCGCCTGGGCGCCGAGCTCTACGAACTCAGCACCAACCGCACCCGCCGCAGCGTGCGGCTGGGCCTGTTCGGCACCTCGGTCGGCCGGCTGCATGCCAAGTCGGCGGTGATCGACCGGCGCATCCTGTTCGTCGGCTCGATGAATTTCGACCCGCGCTCCGAGGTCCACAACACCGAGATCGGCCTGTTCATCCGCAGCCCCGAGATGGCGCAGCAGGCGCTGAAGCTGCTCGAGGTGCTCAAGCAGCAGGGCGCCTACAGGCTGCGCTTCGCCGAAGGCAGCGACTCGCGCCTGGAGTGGGTTAGCGAGGAGGCCGGCAAGACCACGGTGCTGAGCGAGGAGCCCGACTCGGGCTTCTGGGATCGCACCATGCTCGAACTGCTGGCGCCGCTGACGCCCGAGAGCCTGCTCTAGGAATCGGCCTCAGGTCCCGCGCACCGCCGACCACACCAGCCGCAGCCCCAGCAGTCCCATCACGCCGCCGGCCGCGCGGTCGATCCAGGTCTTGTAGCGCAGGTAGGCCGAGCGCGGCGCCGCCGACGACAGCGCGAGCGCGACGATGGCGTACCAGCCGGTCTCGATGCAGAAGATCACGGCCGGCACCGCGAGCGCCAGCACCAGCGGCACCTCGCGCGGCAGGAAGGCCGCGAAGATGCTCGCGTAGACCACGGCCGTCTTCGGGTTGCTGACCTGCGTGGCCAGCCCGAGCAGGAAGGTGCGCTTGCCGCGGCCGCCCGAAGCGGCGGGCGTGCCCGCCTCCGGCGCCATCGCGAGCGGCTGCCGCGCGCCGCGCCAGATGCGGATGCCGAGGTAGACCAGGTAGGCGCCGCCGAAGCCCTTGATCGCGAGGTAGAGCGCCGGCACCGCGAGGAACGCGGCCTGCAGCCCCGCGAGCGCCGCGATCGCGAACACCAGCCCGCCCGCGCCCATGCCGAGCGCGGCCGCGAGGCCGTCGGCGCGCGAGGCCACGGCCGTGCGCGCCACCATCACGAAGCTCGGGCCCGGGCTCATCGCGCCCACGGTCATGGCGCCGGCGATGCCGAGCAGGGAAAGGGTGGTGTCGATCATCGGAAGTGCTCTCTTTCGGAATTCATTGCTGCACGTTGACCGCCTCGACCTGCACCAGCAGCTTCACCTTGTTCTCGAAGCCGAAGTTCAGCCCCCAGGTGATGCCCCAGTCGCTGCGCTCGACGGTGGTCTCGAAGTCGCCGCCGCAGACCTGGCGGTTGATCAGCGGGCTCAGGTAGCAGTTGAAGCGCACGGCCTTGAGGGTGACGGGCTTGGTCTGCCCCATCAGCGTGAGCGTGCCGGGCACCTCGGCCACCTTGTCGCCGCTGAAGGCGATGCGCTCGGCGACGAAGCGGCCGGTGGGGAATTCGGCGACGTTGAAGAAGTCCTTGCTCTGCACGTGCCGGTTCAGCAGGTCGACGCCGGTGTTGATCGAGCTGATGTCCATGGTGATGTCGACCTTGCCGCTGGTGCCGGCGGCATCGATCTGCACGCTGCCGTCCTTGGTGCTGAAGCGGCCGCGGTTGGTGGTGGTGCCGTAGTGGCCCATCTCGTACATCACGAAGGTGTGGGTCGGGTCGACCACGTAGCTGGCGCCCTTGACCGGGCCGCCCGCGGGCTTGGCCGCGACGGGCGGGGCGGTGTATTCCTGCGCGGCGGCAAGGCCGGACGCGGCGAGCGCGAGGCCCAGCAGGGCGGCGGGAAGCAGTGTCTTGTTCTTCATGGCGAATGCTGCATGCGGGAGAAATGTGAAGGGTCAGGGCGCGCCGAGGCCGTCGACGACCAGCTTGAAGCGCACCTGCACCTCGTTGGCGATCACCGAGGTGTCGGTCCATTCGCCGTCGCCGACCTTGTAGTCGATGCGCTGCAGCACGAAGCTGCCGCTGGCCACCGACTGGCCGTTGGCGGCCGGCGCGATCGTCACGGGCACGGTCAGCGGCCTGGCGATGCCCTTGAGCGTGAGCTTGCCGGCCATCTCGAAGCGGCCGTCGCCGAGCGCCCTGATGGCCGTGGTCTGGAAGCCGGCCTGCGGGAAATGCGCGGCATCGAACCACGGCGCCTTGGGCAGCTCGGCATCGGTCATCGGAATGCCGAAGGCCGCGCTCGCCGTGTCGATCTGCAGCGCCACGCTGCCGCCCTCGGGCTTCTTCGGATCGAAGGCGATGCGCGCGTCGAACTTCCTGAACGAACCCTCGACCGGCACGCCCATCTGCTTGCTCACGAACACGATCTGGCTTTTCTCGGTCACCAGCCGCGCGGGCTGTGGCTCGGCATGGGCCGCCGGAAGGAGGAGGGTGGCGAGCGCCAGCGCACCGTGCCAGCGGTGAAGAAGGGAAGTCATGCGTCGGGTTTCCTGGAAGTCGATGACGGCCCGGGCCACATGCGCCGCAGCAGGCCGTCGCGCGCGATCCACTGGTGCTTGACGACGGCCGCCACGTGCAGCACCGAGACGGCGGCCAGCAGGTAGGCGCCGGCCCGGTGCAGCGGCTGCAGCCAGTGCTCGGCGAGCGCGCGGTCCACGGGCACGAAATCGGGCAGCGGCAGCACGCCGAACCACACCACCGGCACGCCGAGCGCCGAGCTCTGGGCCCAGCCCAGCAGCGGCACGGCGAAGAACAGCAGGTACATCAGGCGGTGGCTGGCCGTGCGGCCCGCGCGCTGCCAGCGCGGCATGGCGGCCCGCACGAAGCCGGGCAGGCCGGGCGGCGGATGGCCGAGGCGCCACAGCAGGCGCACGGCGGACAGCAGCAGGATCGCGATGCCGGTCCACTTGTGCCAGCTGTAGAAGCGCACGCGCTGCGGCGAGAACGGCAGCCCGGTCATGTACAGGCCCAGTGCGAGCGCGCCGAGGATCAGCAGCGCCAGCAGCCAGTGCAACCCGATCGCGACCGGCGTGTAGCGGGCGGCCTTCGGTTCGGCGAGGGTCGGGGCGGAGGGGGCGCTGGGCATCGGCGGACGGGCCGGCATCGGGGATGGCGCGCAGCATAGCTCGGAACGCCGCGCCGGGTGGCGCGGGGCTCAGCGCTGCGCCCGCCGCAGCAGCGCATGCAGCTCGGCCGGCTGCACCGGCTTGCGCAGCGCGTGCCAGCCGCGCTCGTTGGCCAGCCGCTGCGTGGCCTCGTCGATGTCGGCCGACACCAGCGAGATGGCCAGCGCGGGCTTGAGCTGCTGCAGCCGGGTGGCCAGCGCGATGCCGTCGAGCGCGCCCGGCAGCCGGATGTCGCACAGCGCCAGGTCGAGCGCCTGCAGGTCGGCCAGCGCCAGCGCCTCGGCGGCGCTGCCGTAGACGCGCGGCTGCGCGCCCCACTGGCGCAGCAGCGACTGCAGGCTGTCGGCGACCACGGCGTTGTCCTCGACCACCAGCACCGCGAGGCCGGGGCGCAGCGCGGGTGCGGCCTCGGGCGGCGGCTTGAGGGCGGCCGGCGCCGGCGGCGCCGAGTCGGCGGGCGCGGCCGCGAGCTCGAAGGCGAACACCGAGCCGCGCCCGGGCGCCGAGCGCAGTTCGACCTCGATGCCGAGCTGGGTCGCGAGCCGCCGCACGATCGCCAGCCCCAGGCCGTGGCCGCGCTGCAGGTTGCGCTCGACGTTGCCGATCTGCTCGAAGTCGCCGAACACGCGCTCGTGCGCCTCGGGCGCGATGCCGATGCCGCTGTCGCGCACCTCGACGCGCCAGGCGGCTTCACCCTCGCGCCGGCGTGCGCGCACCGCCAGCAGCACGCGGCCCGCGGGCGTGAACTTGACGGCGTTGTCCACCAGGTTGGCGAGCACGCGGCGCAGCGAGACCGCGTCGCTCCAGGCCACCGCGTCGCTCGGGCAGCGCACCAGCACGCGGCGCTCGCCGGCCTGGCGCGCGAGTTCTTGCAGCAGCGGCGCCAGCGCGACCGCGGCCGGGCGCAGCGGGTCGGCCGCGGCCTCGATGCGGCCGATCTCCAGCAATTGGTTGGTGAGCCCTTCCAGCGCCTGCTGGGCGCGTGCCAGCGAGCCCACCGTGTGCTGCACCGCCATCGTGTCGGCGCCCTCGCGCAGCTGCTGGCGCAGCACCTCGGCCTGCAGGCCGATGGCCATCACCGGCTGGCGCAGGTCGTGGTTGGCGGCCGAGAAGAAGCGCAGCCGCTCGGCCTGGGCCTGCTCGGAGGCGCGCAGGCCGGCCAGCGCCTGCTCGCGCAGGGTGCGCTCGTTGAGGCGCAGGCCGATGTTCTCCTCGAGCTGGCGCGAGCGCTCGGCCACCAGCTTCCACATCATGGCGGTGAGGCCGGCGCCGATGACGGCGACCGCGATCATCATCGGCGGCCCGAGCCAGATGCCCATCACGATGATCGGCGCCAGCAGCAGCGTGATCGCGAGCTGCGTGGCCGGCGTGTAGAACGAGACCGAGAAGGCGGCCGACAGCGTCATGCCCATCACGATCACGCCCAGCAGCAGCTGCAGCTCGATGCGCGAGGGGTCGAACAGCAGCACGCCGGCCGCGCCGTGCGCCAGCTCCCAGATGCCGGTGCGCAGCACGTGCACGCGCTGGGCGCGGCGCAGGCTCGCGGGCGTGAAGGGCTCGGGCAGGCGCTGCGGCACGAAGGCGCGCATCACCGTCACCAGCGTGATCAGGCCCAGCCAGGCCAGCGACAGCGGCAGCGAGAACTGCCAGGCGAACAGCGCCGCGATGCCGCAGTTCAGCAGGTACTGCACCGCCAGGATCGGCCCGATCGGCTGCACCGAGATGCGCAGCACCTCGCACTGGATGGCGAAGCCGTCGTCCCGCGCCGCCCCGGGGGAAGAGGGGTTTCCGCCGGCGCTGGCGGGGTGGGCGGCGGGCGCCGCGGAGTCGTGCAGGGGCTTCATGGACCGGACCACTATAGGCAAGCAGGGCGACACAGCGACAATGGCAATCCCGTAGCCGGCCGTCGACCAAGCGAACTTCCGTGAATGATCTCTCCCTTTTCCTGCCTTGCGCCGCCGGCGTCGAGGAGTTTCTCGCGCAGGAGGTGCATGCGCTCACCGGCCGTGCCGGCGACGACCTGCTGATGCTGCGCGGCGGCGTGCGGGTGCGCGCCGACTGGCGCGAGGTGCTGCAGCTCAACCTGCACTGCCGCCTCGCGCAGCGCGTGCTGGTCGAGCTGGCCCAGGGCCTGTACCGCAACGAGAACGACCTCTACGGGCTGGCCAGCGGCGTGGCCTGGGAGATCTGGTTCACGCCCAGGCAGACCTTCAAGATCGAGACCACGGCCCAGCACAGCCCGCTGCAGAGCCTGAACTTCGCCACCCTGCGCATCAAGGACGCGATCGCCGACCGCTTCCGCGCCAAGGCCGGCGGCGTGCGCCCCAGCATCGAGACCCAGTGGCCCGACTGCCGCGTGTTCGCGCACCTGACCACCGACACCTGCACCCTCTACATCGACACCTCGGGCGAGCCGCTGTTCAAGCGCGGCTGGCGCCAGGACAAGGGCGACGCGCCGCTGAAGGAAACCCTGGCCGCCGCCATGCTGGCCGCCAGCGGCTGGTGGAACCCCGAGACCGGCGAGGTCGACGACAAGCCGCTGTACGACCCCTGCTGCGGCAGCGGCACCATCGCCATCGAGGCGGCCCAGATCGCGCTCGGCATCCCGGCCGGCTGGCTGCGCCGCTTCGGCTTCGAGAAGCTGCTGCCGTTCCAGCCCCACGTGTGGGCCGCGGTGCGCGCCGCCTCCGAACCGCCGGCGGCCGAAGCGGGCGCCGCGCCGCGCATCTTCGGCTCCGACGTCTCGCACCGCATGGTCGATTTCGCGCAGCGCAATGCCGAGCGCGCGGGCGTCGACCACGCGGTCGAGTTCCGCGGCGGCGACGCGCTGCAGCGCATGCCGCCCGCCGCGGCCGGCCTGATCGTGCTGAACCCGCCCTACGGCGAGCGCATCGGCATCGGCGGCGTGGCGCGCAGCGGCGCGCGCGAGACCGCGCAGGTGGCGGCGCCGGCCGCGGGCGAGGGGGAAGGCGACGGCGGCGAATTCTTCCCGCAGCTCGCGAGCCACTGGAAGAAGAACTACCCGGGCTGGACCGCCTGGGTGCTCACGCCCGACCTCAAGCTGCCCAAGCGCATGCGCCTGAAGGAATCGCGCCGCGTGCCGATGTGGAACGGCCCGATCGAGTGCCGGCTGTTCCGCTTCGACATGGTGGCGGGCTCAGCGCGCGGGTAGCGAGGCGGCGTCGGCCGGCGCTGGCGCCGCGCCGTCGCCACCGGTGCGCGGCGGGCGCACGCTGCAGGCCGCGTTCACGGTGCGCACCGCGAGATCGGGCGGCGCGCCCGCGAAGGCCATCGGCCGCCGGTCCTGCGGCTCGAACACGCGCACCGCGATGGGTTCGCCCACGAAATCGGGCCGGCCGTAGTAGGTGGCGCTCACATAGCGCGCGGCGCGCGCCTCGCAGTCGACCTGCACGCGGCTCGTGAACGAGCGGAACACGATGCCGTCGCGCGTGGTGCGCGGCGCGGCCAGGCTCAGGCGCACCGCCATCGTGCGCTGCGAGCCCTCGGCCTCCACGCTGGTGGGGTCGACCTGCACGTAGCTCTCGCCAGGCACGCCGGCCGAGCCGCGCAGGGTGAACCATTCGGCACGGGCGCCGGCGGCGGCGAGGAGCAGGAGGCACAGCAGCGAGAATCGCTTCATCGAAAGAAGATGCAACAGGGCGATGGCGGATGCGCGATTGTCCCTGCCCCCGTCCCGCCGCGGGCGCCATCGTGTGATTTGACATGTCCCTGCCTTCCCCCGGCGCGCACGCCGCCGATGCCGCTGCCGCTCCCGCCGATGTCGTCATCGACACCAACATCGCGCTCGACCTGCTGGTGTTCGACAACCCCGAGAGCGCGCCGCTCGCGGCCGCGCTCGCCGAGGGCCGGCTGCGCTGGCTCGCGACCGCGGCGATGCGCGTGGAGCTCGCGCGCGTGCTCGGCTATCCGCTGATCGTGCGCCGCCTCGCGCAGCGCGAGCGCGCGGCCGAGGCGGTGCTGGCCGAGTTCGACGCGCGCTGCGTGATGGTGGATGGCGTGCCGCCGCGCGCGAGCTGCGTGTGCAAGGACCCCGACGACCAGGTCTTCATCGACCTCGCGGTCGCGCGCGGCGCGCTGCTGCTGAGCAAGGACCGCGCGGTGCTCGTCATGCGCAAGCGGCTGGCCGCGCGCGGCGTGGTCGTGCGTTCGGACTGGGCCGCCGGGTAGGCCTTCGGCCTGCATGCGCGGGCGACGCCGGCCGACACGGCTTCGCGGCGCCGCGATGGGCATACAGGTGCCATCGCACGGCTCAATGGAGGCTCGCGTACGGCGGGGGATTCAGAGGGCCGATGGGAAAAGACGAGGAAAAAAGGTTGCATGCGCAAGCTGTCTAGACAGCCATGGCAGGGCACGCAGATGCACCACTGTGGCGTTTGCCATGAGCGCATAAACACCGCCGTCATCCGCATAGGGTCTGGCATTTGCTTGTGGCCCTCACTATCTTCCGCCCCGCGCAAGCGGCCCCACCCAGGGAATCGGCAGCCTCGCGGCTGACACGCAAAGAAGGTCCGCTCGACTTCGGAAGCCGGCGATTCGTCGCCGGCCGATCCGCGCCGCCACGTTCGGCCGGCGCCATGTCCAACACCAAGAAAGTCATGCCGAATCCAAGCCAAAGACCACCGCGCCAGCTGCTGCCCGAATTCGAAGTCGAGATGTCCCGTTCGCCCGCCCTGGGCTATGAATCCCCGCAGGAGCGCGGCCTGGTGCGCTGCCTCAAGCACGGCTACCCGACGCCGCTCGCGCGCTGGCACTGCCACGAGGAGTACGAGCTGCACCTGATCGTGGCGACCTCGGGCACCGCCTTCGTCGGCGACTGGATCGGCGACTTCGAGCCCGGCCACCTCGTGCTGTGCGGACCGAAGCTGCCGCACAACTGGATCTCGCGCGAGGTGCCGTCCGAGGGCGTGGCCGTGCGCGACCTCGTGATCCAGTTCCTGCACGACCCGATCGTCGAGGCCGCGCAGAAGATCCCCGAGCTGCTCGAGGCGGTGCGCGTGCTCGAGCGCGCGCGCCACGGCATCGAGTTCTTCGGCATGGCCGAGCAGGCGCAGACGCACTGGCGGCGCGTGAAGGCCGCGCGCGGCCTCAAGCGCTTCAGCCTGTTCTGCGACTTCCTCTCCGACCTCGCGCAGTGCGGCGACTACCGGCTGCTCTCGGGCATGCAGGGCGAAGGCGACAACCAGATCGATGCCATCAACGCGATCGTCACGCGCATCGAGAAGAACCCCGAGGCCGAGGCCAACGCGGCCGAGATCGCGGCCGAGCTCGGCATGAACTCGGGCCGCTTCAGCCGCATGTTCCGGCGTGCCACCGGCCACAGCTTCCTCGGCTACGTGAACCAGGTGCGCGTGAACAAGGCCTGCCTGCTGCTGATGCACAGCGATCGCTATGTCACGTCGATCTGCTACGAGGTCGGCTTCAACAACGTCTCGAACTTCAATCGCCATTTCCTCGAGATCAAGGGCGTGACGCCGACCGAGTTCCGGCGGCAGAGCCAGTTGCGGCTCGAGGGCGCGAGCATCGCGGACTGAGGTGAAAGTGCCTCGCGGCGCGAGAGTGTTTACCAAAGAATTCTCTCGCGCGATGCAATGGCGATCGACAACGAATTCGTATCGACATTCACAAAAAGTCTATCGAGGCGGCGCCGCGCGGCTTCCTACGATCCGGCTGTCTTTTCAACAGCAGCCAACTCGCAGAGGAACCTACGCAATGCATAGCCAACGCCTGACACGCATCGGTGCCCGCCTCCTTTCGCAGATCAAGATCCGCGGCCAGGGCATGACCGAGTACCTCGTCATCCTGGGCCTGATCGCGATCGCGGCGATCGCGGTGTTCAGCTTCTTCGGCCAGACCATGCGCAACCAGGTCGCGGGCATGGCGCAGGAAGTGGGCGGCAAGACCGGCACGGCCGAAGTGACCAAGGCGCAGGCCGCGGCCGGCAAGGCTTCCACCAACGCCGACATCAACATGAACATGAGCACCTATACCAAGGGCGGCGCCGACGGCGCGAAGTAAGAGCGGCGCGCGGCATCCATCGCAACGGCGAGCCAGCGAGGTGAGCATCCCTCCATCGCGCAGCGCCCGGCGGCAGTCGGGCCAGGCGATCGTCTGGATCGTCGCGATGCTGCCCTTCATCTTCCTCGCCGTGCTGGTGGTCTACAACACGGCCGCCGCCACGCGCGAGAAGATGAAGCTGCAGGCCACGGCCGATGCCACCACCTACAGCGCGAGCGTGCTCACCGCGCGCACGCTCAACTACCTCTCCTACACCAACCGCGCGATGGCCGCCAACGAGGCCAGCATCGCCACGCTGGCGAGCGTGCAGACCTCGATGGCCGCCTTCATCACGAGCGCGGCCAACATCCAGGAGGGCCTGGTCATCGCCAAGGGCTTCCAGGGCCTGCGCAACCTCGAGCGCAGCCGGCTGCCGATCGTGGGACCGATCTTCGCGCTGCAATGGCTGGTCAACGTCGGCCAGGCGCAGCGGCTGCAGCGCACCGCCGACCGCATCGCGGGCTTCGTCGAGCCGGCCTCGCGGCCGCTGCAGGTGGGCGTGGACGTGCTGCGCGTGCTCAACCAGGGCATCTCCGCGAGCCAGGCCGCGATGCTCGCGAGCACGGTGGCGCAACTGCCGCAGCTCATCGTCGACGTGATGCGCAGCAACGATCCCGACGCCACCGTGCCGCCCGGCGAGACCGCGATCCTCGCGACCAAGTACGTGGTCGACCTCGGCACCTACCTCGACACCTACCACCAGTCCACGCGCGGCCCGTTCGACGAGGACGAGTTCAACGAGGTGCTGCGCTTCGCGCACGCGGCGCAGGCCACGCGCGACGACTGGACCAAGAACCGCCGCTTCCTGCCCGACTGGGCGAGCTGGATCGGTTCGGGCCTGGCCGGCGCGATGCACGGCATCGCCAACCAGTTCCCGGTCTCGCCGCCGGGCTTCGCCGAGATCGCGGGCGACGCGCTCGCCGGGCTGGTCGAATGGAAGGGCGGCACCGAACTGGTGGCGGCGCAGAACCTGATCGGCGAGGAGCAGGGCCGCATCCGCTGGCAGTCGGCCGATTCGATCGAGATCAAGCTGCCGATCGGCCTGCTCTACACCGACATCATCGGCGGCGCGAGCGACATCGCGCGCGGCCGCTTCGGCCTCGGTGCCGGCGCCGCCGCGGCCGGCGGCCCCAACTACATGAGCAGCTGGGAAGGCCAGCGCCTCACCCTGCGCAGCTATGCGCGCGAGGCCCGCACCTACGGCGGCCTGAACCGCGAGATCGGCGACCACGCCTACATGGAGCGCGGCTCGTTCCAGCGCGCGGCCGGCGACCGCGACGGCGCCATCCTGCCCGGCGCCTTCCCGGTGCTGGTGTTCAACGCCAAGCTGCACTACGGCCCGCGCACCTCGATCGGCACCAACCTCACGCAGGGCTGGAGCCTGCCGCGCTACGTCGACGTGCGCGAGCATCCGCCGATGCGCGCCAACGAGGCCGACAACTGGATCGCCGAGCAGGCGATCCGCGGCGCCAATCCGCTCAAGTGGGGCAAGAACACCGACAAGGGACCGGCCTTCACGCTGGTGGTGCAGAAGGGCGCCGAGCGCGTGCGCACCGGCCAGGTCGCCGGCTTCGGCGACGCGAGCGAGGAGGGCCGCACCGGCCTGCGCGACAACTTCGCGGGCAACCAGGTGAAGGCGGTGTCGACCGCGCAGGTCTACTTCCGCCGGCCGCAGGACCGCTGGGCGCGGCGCGACTTCTCGGCCACCGATCCGCCGACCGTCGGCGGCCACAACGTCGGCTTCGCGGGCGGCTACATCGAGCACCGCAGCCTGTTCAGCCCCTACTGGCACGTGCACAACATCGAGCCCTCGCTGTGGGCGCGCGCGGTCGCCACCGGCGGCGCGATCGTGAGCGCGGGCGCGCAGGAGGACAACGGGCAATGACCGCACGTCGCATGCATCCGCGCGCCGCGACGCAGCGCGGCCAGTCGATGACCGAGACGCTCCTGATCGCGAGCTTCGCCGCGCTCGCGCTCGCGGCCGTGCCGGCCATCGGCGAGTACGGGCTCAAGCGGCTGCAGACGGTGTCGGCCGCGCGGCTGGTGGCCTGGCAGCGCACCGTGTGGCTGCCCGACGAGCACGGCGTGAGCGCCGAGGAAGCCAAGGGCGCTTCGGGCGCGATCAAGAAGACCGATGCCGAGGTCACGCGCGACCTGCGGCGCCACATCTTCCGCGACCGCCGCGAAGCGGGCGCGAGCATCCATGCCACCGAGATCGCCGAGTTCGAGGCCACGGTGCCCGCGGTCGATCCGCGCACCACGGTCGTCACCGCCTCGAGCACCGCGCAGTCGCTGCCCTCGCTGATGAATGCCTCCGACGTGCTGTGGGACAACGTGCGCGTGGCGCAGAACGCGCTGGGCAACAACCTCGTCACCGGCTCGCTCGGCAAGTTCACCTTCATCAGCAGCGGCTACCTGCGCAACGAGGTCAAGGTCACGCAGACCAACCCCGCCTTCGCGCTGGTGCCGCAGATCGAGCTCGGCGAGCAGGTCACGATGCTGACCGAGGCCTGGAATGCCGGCGGCACCAACCGCGAGGAGAAGAAGATCCAGGGCCTGGTGCCGCTGAAGCTGACCGACAGCGTGTTCTACCAGCAGCTGCGCGGCGGCCTGCACCAGACCGCCTACAGCATCAGCCAGGTCTACCCGGCCTTCGCCAACTCCAACCTCACCTTCGGTCTCACGCCTGGCGACGCGCTCGAGAAGACGCCGCTGGACCGCTTCGAGCGCTTCCCGGGCGAGACGCCGCCCGCGGGCGAGGCCGGCGGCGGCGCCGATGCCGACGGCGGCAGCCCGCGCGACAAGTTCCGCTACTACCGCGCGTTCCCGCCGACGCCGGTGGTCAACACGCTGCCCTGAGGCCATGAAGCGAACGCACGCAACCATCCGACGCCTGGGCGCCTGCGTCTGGCTGGCGCTCGCGGGCTGGGCCGGCGCGGCCGCGCCGCAGCGCGACTGGCCGCAGGTGCCCGTGCCCGGGGATGCGCGCGCCTTCTGGGTCGCCGAGTACATCGAGCAGAACACGGTGCCGATGCAGATCCGCGGGCTGGAGTCGAAGGCCCCGATGAAGGAGGTCTCGCGCTACTACGAGAAGTGGCTGGCCGAGCGCCCCGGCTACGGCGTCACCACGCTGGGCGCGGTGCGCATCCTCGGCGCGCGCTTCGGCGACTACCAGGTCACGGTGCAGCTGCGCGACACGCCCGAGGGCACCATCGGCCGGCTGGTGTCGGCCGCGGTCTACGAGCCCGTGGGCGACGTGCAGGAGCGCAGCGCGCGCATCGGCCGCGGCTTCCCGCGGCCGGCCGGCTCGCAAGTGGTGTCGGACACGCTGTCGTGGGACCAGGGCCAGCGCAACCGCACCATCGTCGTGACCAACGGCGTGAGCGTGGAGACCAATGCGCTCTACCTGCGCGAGCAGCTGCTGCGCCTGGGCTGGACGCTGGTGCAGGACCGCACCATCGAGGGCGGCCAGCGCAGCGCCCTGGTGTTCCGCCGCACCAACGAGGAAATGGCCGTGACCATCGTCAAGCGCGATCAGGCCTATGTCGTCACCGCCAGCCAGACCTCGCCCGAATGAAGCGCCCGCGCCACGTTCCCCCGCACCGCCAGCGCGGCCAGACCATCCTCGAGTACGCCATCGTCGCCGGCATCCTCGCCACGATGCTGTTCGCCACCTTCCCGGGCGCCGACCGCTCGGTGGTGGGGCTGCTGATCAAGGCCTTCCGCGATGCCTGGGCCACCTACTCGTACACGCTGTCGTTCCCGCTCTAGCGCCTTCCCTTTCCTCTCTCTCCTCTCCCGCATGAAACCCGCCTCCGCCCGATTCACCAAGTTCAAGCACAGCGTGCGGCGGCTCTCGCCGCTGATCGGCGCGGTGGCCCTCGGCGTGCTCGCCGCCGGCCTGGGCTGGTACTACCTGCGCGCCAGCGAGCGCGAGATCGCGGCCAGCCTCGAGAAGGATGCCGACAGCCAGCGGCGCGACGTGGTGGTGGCGCGCCAGGCGCTGGCCGACGGCGTCAACGTGATGCCCAACATGGTGGCCAAGCGCTCGGTGCCCAACGAGTACGTGCACAACGATGCGCTCACGCCCGAGACCTTCCAGCAGTTCGTGGGCCGCACGCTGACCGTGCCGGTGGCGCCGGGCAAGCCGCTCTTGGCCTCCTTCTTCGCGCAGCCGCGCAAGGTGTTCGCGCAGGAGATCGAGCAGGGCGTGCGCGCCGTCACGATTCCCGTGGACGAGATCAGCTCCATCTCGGGCATGCTGCGCGCGGGCGACCGCATCGACTTCATGTACGTGGTCGACAAGGGCGCGGCCGCGGCCGGCGGCGAGCCCTCGGTGGTGGTGCCGCTGCTGCAGGACGTGGAGGTGCGCGCCACCGGCCAGATCACCTCCGAGCAGTTCGCGGCGCTGCGCCGCCGGCCCGACGTGGCGGCCGATGCCGATCCCTACGCGCAGCAGCGCTACTCGACCGTCACGGTCGCGATCCAGCCGCAGGACGCGCAGAAGCTGATCCTCGCGCAGCGGCTCGGCAAGATCGTCGCGGCGCTGCGCAACCCCGAGGACCGCGCGACCATGCACACGGGCGTGGACGCGGTCGACCTCGACGCGGTGGTGGCCGGCTTCCGGCCGCAGCGCGGCGGCCCGGTGGTGGCCGCGCGCGGTCCGGCGCCGCGCCCGGGCGTGGAATACATCGTCGGCGGTGCCGGCAACCGCGGTGCGGCGCCCGCCCCGAGCCAGATGCTGCCGCAGGGCGAGCTGCCCGTGCGCTGACGCGAGCGCCTCCCCGCCATGCCGGCCGCGCGGAGGGCGCGGCTTCCGAATGTTGTTCCGAAAAGAAGTCCGAATGAATCTCAAGCGATGCACCCTGGCAGCGAGCGCGCTGTGTCTTGTCCTTCATGGCGCGGCCCGGGGCGCCGAGGGCACCATCACGGGCGGCGGCTCCTACGTGGGGACCGCGCGCGGCATGGGCGGCGCGCCCGCGGCGCTCGCGGTGCCGATCCCCGCGCCGCCGCCGTCGCTGCCTTCCGCGGCACCGTTCGCCGCGCCATCCGCCGCGCCCGCCGCCGAGCGCTCGCCCGGCATCCGGCCGCCGGCGCCGCCGCCGGCCGTCGCGCCGGTGATCACGCCCGAGGAGCTGCAGCGCATCGCGCAGCGCGCCACCGTGCTGCAGGACCTGCCGCAGACGCTCACGCTCTACGTCGGCCAGATGGTGCTCGTGAAGATGCCCGGCGTGGCGCGCGTGGCGATCGGCAGCGGCAAGGTGATGGAGGCGCGCGTGCTCGATGGCGCCAACCTGCTGATCACCGCGCAGGACGCGGGCGACAGCACGCTGCACGTGTGGGAGAAGGGCGGGCGCGTGCGCAAGCTCAAGGTGCGCGTCAACGTGGTCGACCTCGAGCGCATCGCCGAGGAGCTGCGCGAGATCACGCACGGCATCACCGGCGTGAACATCCGCCGCGTCGGCGAGCGCGTGATCCTCGACGGCAGCAACCTCGACCCGGCCGCGGTCGAGCGGCTCAACACCATCGCCCAGCTCTACGCGCCGGCCGCGGTGTCGCTGGCCACGGCCGACCGCATCCGCGTGGACCGCATGGTCGACATCCAGGTGCGCATCGTGGAGTTCACCAAGACCGCGCTCGACGACCTCGGCGTGCGCTGGCAGAGCTCGGGCGACGGCTTCAACTTCGGCCTGTTCTCGGACATCGCGGGCAACGGCCGCTACCGCATCCTGCCCGACAACTCCGGCTTCAACACCAGCACGCCCGAGGGCGCGGCCTTCCTCGCGCAGCGCCACCGCTCGCCGCAGGCCTACTTCGGCCTCGCCACCAGCCTGACCTCGCAGATCAACCTGCTGGTGCAGCGCGGCAACGCCTACCTGCTGGCCTCGCCCAACCTCAGCACGCGCAGCGGCGGCGAGGCCAAGTTCCTGGCCGGCGGCGAGATCCCGCTGCCCGCGCTGAGCACGCAGGGCGCGGGCTCGGTGGAGTTCAAGCCCTACGGCGTGCGGCTCAACATCAAGCCGATCGCCGACGGCGAGGGCAACATCTCGGGCAGCATCCTGACCGAGGTCAGCAGCATCGACCGCAGCGTGGCGGTGCAGGGCATCCCGGGCCTGCTCATTCGCCGCACCGACACCGAGTTCAACGTCAAGGCCGGCGAGACCATCGTGCTGTCGGGCCTCCTGAGCCGCGAGTCCACGCGCTCCAGCGACGGCGTGCCGGGCCTGCGCAAGGCGCCGGTGATCGGCCGCGCCTTCCGCGCCGACACCGACAACGACAAGGAGCAGGAGGTGGTGGTGTTCATCACGCCGCGCGTGGTCGATCCCTCGTACAGCCAGCCGCGCATCGAGCGCGCGCGCCAGATCGAGGGCGACGTCTCGCGCAACTTCGAGACCCTGACCGAGGACCGCTCCGACCCCGAGCGCCGCCGCCCGCCGCCGCCGGCCGCCAGCATCGACGGCCTGGTGCCGCCCGCGCCGCCGCGCGAGAGCGAGGCGCCCGACAACCCGCTGGGCTCGCCCGCCAACCCGATCGCCCCCTGAGCGGGCCGCGCCACATGCACAAGGTCTTCGTCAATTCCCCGCAGCAGCCGGTGCGCGAGTTCCCGTTCGACGCGCCCGAGCTGCAGGTCGGCAAGGACGCCGCGAGCCGCATCGTGCTCAGCGGCTGGAACGTCGCGAAGCAGCATGCGCAGTTCGTGCTGCACGAGGACGAGGTGTTCGTGCAGGACCAGGGCAGCCTGTTCGGCACCTGGGTCGACGGCAACCGCGTCACGCGCTACGGCCCGTTCAAGGGCGGCGAGGAGATCATCATCGGCGGCCACACGCTGGTGGTGTCGCTCGACAGCGCGATCCGAGCGCCGCGCGCCGACGGCCACGAGGCCGAGGAGACGCGCTCGCGCGACGCCGTGCCCGCGGTGCAGGAGGACCCGCTGCTGCAGTGGCGCCGCACCCTGCACCGCACGCTGCTGCAACAGCTGGACAACCGGCGCGTCGACACCGCGAACATGAAGGACGAGGAGCTGCGCTCCAACATCCGCGCGCTGATCGCCGAGATCATCCGCGACACGCGCGACCTGCCCGCCGAGCTCGACCGCGCGCTCCTGAGCCAGCAGCTGCTCGACGAGGCCATCGGCCTCGGGCCGCTGGAGGTGCTGCTCAAGGACGAGAGCGTGACCGAGGTGATGGTCAACCGCTTCGACGAGATCTGGATCGAGCGCGCCGGCCGCCTCGAGCGCACCAGCGTGGCCTTCACCAGCAACATCGCGGTGCTCGGCGCCATCGAGCGCATCGTCACGCCGCTCGGGCGGCGCATCGACGAGAGCTCGCCGATGGTCGACGCGCGGCTCAAGGACGGCTCGCGCGTGAACGCGATCATTCCGCCGCTGGCGCTGCGCGGGCCCAGCGTCACGATCCGGAAGTTCCCGAAGAACCGCATGGGCCACGAGGGCATGCAGCGCATCGGCTCGCTGACCGCGCCGATGGTGGAGTTCCTGCGCATCGCGGTGGAGGAGAAGCTCAACATCATCGTCTCGGGCGGCACCGGCACCGGCAAGACCACGCTGCTGAACATGATGTCGAACTTCATCCCGGGCAACGAGCGCATCGTCACCATCGAGGACGCCGCCGAGCTCTCGCTGGGGCAGCCGAACCTGGTGTCGCTCGAGTCGCGCCCGGCCAACATCGAGGGCAAGGGCCAGATCTCGATCCGCGACCTGGTGCGCAACGCGCTGCGCATGCGGCCCGACCGCATCGTGGTCGGCGAGTGCCGCGGCGGCGAGGCGCTCGACATGCTGCAGGCCATGAACACCGGCCACGACGGCTCGCTGACCACGCTGCACAGCAACTCGCCGCGCGACGCGGTCTCGCGCCTGGAGGTGCTGGTGACCATGGCCGGCATGAGCATCCCGGTGGCCGCGATCCGCGAGCAGATCGCCTCGGCGGTGGACCTGATCGTGCAGCTCACGCGCTTTCCCTGCGGCAGCCGCAAGGTCACGCAGATCACCGAGGTGGCGGGCTTCGCCGAGGGCGTGATCCAGTTCCAGGACGTCTATGCCTTCCGCAAGACCGGCGTGGACGAGAACTACCGCACCGTGGGCCACTTCGAGGCCGCGGGCACCGTGCCCGAGTTCTTCACGCGGCTGCAGGAGCACGGCGTGAAGCTCGACCTGGACTTCCTCTTCGGGGAGACGACGCGATGAAGACCCTGGTGCTGTTCGCCTCCGTGCTCTGCGGCATGGGCTTCTTCACGCTGTGCGGCTACCTGTTCCTGCGCGGCTCGCCCGAGCTCGCCTCGCGCCTCATGCAGCGGCTGCAGTCGAGCGGGCGGCGCACGCTCAACCTCTCGGAGTTCCAGGCCCAGCACGCGGTGGCCTTCGCCTCGGGCCACGTGCTGCTGGTGGCGCTGTGCGGCCTGCTGGGCTGGGCCGTCACCGGCAAGCTCATGGGCGGCGCGGTGGCGGCGGTGGTGCTGTACCTGCTGCCGGCGCGCTGGTTCGCCTGGCAGCGCAAGAAGCGGCGCAAGCAGATCGAGGCCGAGCTGCCCGACGCGCTGCTGTTCATCGCGAGCGCGCTGCGCACGGGCAGCGCGCTGTCGGTGGCGCTGCAGGTGCTGGTGCGCGACCAGCAGGGGCCGCTGGGCCAGGAGTTCGGGCTGGTGCTCAAGGAGCAGCGCCTGGGCGTGAGCTTCGACGACGCGATCCAGAAGATGGCGCAGCGCCTGGGCATCCCCGACTTCGTGCTGGTGGTGGTGGCGCTGCGCGTGTCCAAGGAGGTCGGCGGCAACCTCTCGGAACCGCTGCAGGCGCTGGCCGAGACGCTGCGGCGCAAGGCGATCCTCGAGGGCCGCATCCAGGCGCTGACCGCGCAGGGCCGCATCCAGGGGCTGGTGATGACGCTGTTCCCGGTGTTCCTCGGCGGCGTGCTCTACATGATGCAGCCCACCATGGAGCTGCTGTTCACCACCACCATCGGCTGGGTGGTGATGACCGTGGCGCTGGTGATGCTGCTGCTGGGCTACCTGATGATCCGCAAGATCGTCGCGATCGACATCTGAGCACCGCGAGGCCGCCCCATGCGTTCGCTGATCCTGCTCGCCATCGTCTTCCTGTGCGCCACCACGGGCGTGATCCTGCTGCTGTACGTGATCTCGCTGATCCGCAAGGCGCGGCCCTCCGAGCGCACGCACATGGACCCGCTGCCGCGGCTGCTGCGCATCGTGTGGCCCGCGGTCAACATCCTGCAGTTCCACATCTCCGAGATGGCGCCCACCGCGATGCTGGTGCGGCGCCGGCGCCAGCTGCAGCTCGCGGGGCTGGAGTTCGTGCTCAAGGCCGAGGAGTTCATCGCGGTGCAGGTGGTGGCGCTGCTGGTGGTGGGCGCGCTGGGCCTGTGGTGCGCGGGCCTGCTCGACGCGATGGCCGGCACCAAGGTCTGGGTCACGCTGGCCTCGTGCCTCGCGGGCTGGTACTACCCGGTGCTGTGGATGCGCGACCGGCGCAAGCGCCGCGAGAAGGAGATCCTGCGCACGCTGCCGGGCTACCTCGACATGATCACGCTGTGCTGCCAGGCCGGCCTGAGCCTCACCGGCGCGATCGCGCAGGCGGTGCAGAAGGGACCGGGCGGCGCGCTCGGGCAGGAGTTCGACCGCATGATGCGCGAGATGCGCACCGGCGCGAGCCGCATGGACGCGCTCAACGCCATGGCCGAGCGGCTCGACAACAAGCACATCAAGAGCCTGGTGTCGAACCTCACGCAGGCCGAGTCGCTGGGCGCGAGCCTGGCCGACACGCTGACCGCGATCTCCGAGCAGCGCCGCACCGAGCGCTTCCAGCAGGCCGAGAAGCTTGCGATGGAGGCACCGGTGAAGATGATCGGGCCGCTGGTGATCTTCATCTTCCCGGTGACCTTCATCATCATCTTCTTCCCGCTGGTGATGCAGTTCCTCGAGACCCAGCGCTGAAGGCCGGGCATGCGCATCGTCTCGCTCCGCACCACCGCCGCCCGCGCGCCCTTCGGCCCGGTGCGCGTGGCCGAGCGCGGCTGGGACCGCACGCGCGGGCTGCTCGGGCGTGCGCGCATCGAGGGCGGCGAGGGCCTGCTGATCACGCGCTGCAGCTCGGTGCACACCGTGGGCATGCGCTATGCGATCGACGTGGTGTTCCTCGACCGCGAGGGCCGCATCGCGCGCATCGTCGAGGGGCTGCGGCCGATGCGCATGGCGCTGTGCCTGGGCGCGGCCAGCGTGCTCGAGCTGGCCGAGGGGCAGGCCGCGCGGCTGTCGCTGCGGCCCGGGCTGCTGCTCGAAGGCTGGTAGGAACCACGACAAGGAGATGAAAGCCATGCGACACCGAACCCGTTCGCCGTATGCAACGCGCCGCCGCCCCGCGCGCGGCGTCTCGATGGTCGAGACCCTGATCGCGCTGCCGGTGCTGATCCTGTTCGTGACCAGCGTGGTCCAGTTCGGCCTGATCTACCGCGCCAAGCTCACGCTCGAGTACGCGGCGCACGAGGCCGCGCGCGCCGGTTCGCTGAACAACGGCATGCCGCTGCCCTTCATCTTCCGCATCGGCAACTCGACCATGCCGGGCGTGGGCACCGTCAACAGCGCTGCGCTCACCACGCTGACCAACGCGCTCACGCGCGGCAGCGTGTGGCAGGGCCTGGTGAAGGGGATGATGCCGCTGCAGGTGCGCGAGTCGAGCGTGGGCGGCATGCTCTCGGGCTGGGTGGCGACCAACAAGGACCTGATCGAGTCGGCCTGCATCGAGTACCTGAACCCGACGCAGACCACCTTCGTCGACTGGGCCTTCATCGAGAACTTCGGCGAGCACCGCTGGATCGTGCAGATACCGAACGACACCCTGCGCTACCGCAAGCCGCTGCCCTACGACTACAAGGCCAAGGCCATGGGCACGGCGGCCGGCATCAACGACCCGACGCCGCCCGACGCCGAGCTGCGCGGCACCGCCTCGAACAAGACGCTGGGCGAGACCAGCGTGCTGCACCTGAAGGTGCACTACGGCTACCGGCTCGGCATCCCGGTGGCCAACCGCATCATCCTCAAGGCGCTGCAGGGCTACCAGTTCGTGGCCGAGGCCTGGTTCAAGCTGCTGTCGCCCGACCGCGCGACCGCGCCCGCGGGCGACTTCCGCTTCACCCAGCTCGAGGCCTACTACATCGCCAACGGCAAGATCCCGCTCACGGCCGAGGGCGTGGTGGGCATGGAGTCGCCGATCTACTGGCATCCGTTCTATGCCTTCGGCCCGCAGGCCGACCGCACGATCGGCATCCAGTGGGACCCGGCCTGGAGCCAGAACACCGGCACCAACGTGCTGGAGGCGCCCGGCGACGCGATCACCAACGTCAGCGCCTTCATCCGCAACAACAGCACCGAGTGGGCCACTCAGCTGGCGGCACGCGGCCTCGACGCGCTGGCCGACAAGGTCGGCGACGGCAACGCCTTCTGCCCGGCGATCTGGGACGCCTCGGTCAAGGGCCAGCTCGACAACGTGCCGAGCCCGGACGGCAGCACGGGCGGCGGCGGATGAGCGTGCCGGTCTCGTCCGCGCGCGCGGCCGGCCTGTGCGCCGCCACCATCTTCGTGTCGGCCTTCCTGCTGTTCCTGGTGCAGCCGATGGTGGGGCGCCAGATCCTGCCGTGGTTCGGCGGCTCGGCCGCGGTCTGGACGCTGTGCCTGGTGTTCTTCCAGCTGTTGCTGCTGGCCGGCTACTTCTATGCCGAGCGGCTCGCGCGGCGGCCGCTGCGCACGCAGGCGGCGGTGCATGCGCTGCTGCTGCTCGCGGCCTGCGCCACGCTGCCGGTGATCCCGGGCGCGGCATGGCGCCCCGACGGGCAGGGCGACCCCTCGCTCGGCGTGCTCGCCGTGCTGGCCGCGACGGTGGGGCTGCCCTATCTCGCGGTGTGCACCACCGGCCCGCTGGTGCAGAGCTGGGTGGCGCGGCTGCATGCGCACGATGCGCAGCGGCGCGCGCGCGTGTACCGGCTGTTCGCGCTGTCGAACCTGGCCGCGCTCGCGGCGCTGGTGGCCTATCCGTTCGCGATCGAGCCGGTGTTCGCGCTGCGCACCCAGGCGCTGGCCTGGTCGGCCGGCTTCGTGCTGTTCGCGCTGCTGGCCCTGGGCTCGCTGTGGGCGGTGGCGCGCTGGCAGCGGTGCGCGGGCGAGGCGCCCGCGGCCGCGCCCGCCGCGCGTCCGGCCGCGCCGCCCGGCTGGCGCGACCAGCTGCTGTGGCTGCTGCTGTCGGCGCTCGGCACGGTGGCGCTGCTCGCGGTCTCGGCCTTCATCACGCAGGACATCGCCTCGGTGCCGCTGCTGTGGATCCTGCCGCTCGCGCTGTACCTGCTGTCGTTCGTGCTGTGCTTCGACAGCGAGCGCTGGTACCGGCGCGCCGTGTTCTGGCCCGCGGTGCTGCTGCTGGTGCCGGTGATGGGCTGGTATCCGACCACCGCGCAGCGCGCGCTGCCGATCGCCGCCGCGGTGGGGCTCTACGCGCTGGGCCTGTTCGCGGTCTGCATGTTCGCCCACGGCGAGCTCGCGCGCGCGAAGCCCGCGCCCGAGCGGCTCACGCGCTTCTACCTGATGGTGGCGCTCGGCGGCGCGATCGGCGGCCTGTTCGCGGGCGTGGCCGCGCCGCACCTGTTCGACGGCTACTGGGAACTGCCGCTGTGCCTCGCGCTGCCGGGGCTGCTGATGCTGTGGCTCACGCGCGGCCAGCAGCGCGGCCCGTGGCCATGGTTCGCCTTCGGCGTGGTCGCGGGCTTCGCGGCCTGGCTGCGGCTGGCCTCGGTCGCGGTCTCCAGCGGCGTGTACCACGCCATGGTGGCGGCGCTGGCGCTCGTGGCCGTGGCCTACACCGCGCGGCGCGCGCGCTCCTGGTCGGCGGGCGCGGGCCTGATGGGCGCCTTCGCGGCAGCCGCGGTCGCCTGGTTCACGCTGTCGAACCTGCGCGAGACCGACGGGCGCACCGCGCTGCGCGTGCGCAACTTCTACGGCGCGCTGCGCGTCGAGCAGTTCGGCGCCACCGATTCGCCCACCGCCTCGCGGCGGCTGATGCACGGCGTGATCTCGCACGGCGAGCAGCGCCTGGGCGCGGTGGCGCGCAGGCTGCCGAGCACCTACTACGGGCCGGGCTCGGGCGCCGGGCTGGCGATCGCGGCGCGCGGCACGCAGCCGCAGCGGGTGGCGGTGATCGGCCTCGGCGTGGGCACGCTCGCGGCCTACGGCCGGCCCGGCGACACCTACCGCTTCTACGAGATCAACCCGCTCGTGATGGCGGTCGCGCGCTCGCACTTCAGCTACCTCGCCGATTCGCCTGCCACCATCGAGATCGCGCAGGGCGACGCGCGGCTGCTGCTGCAGCGGGAGCTCGAGGCGCGCGGGCCGCAGGGCTTCGACGTGATCGTGGTCGACGCCTTCTCGGGCGACTCGATCCCGATGCACCTGATGACGCGCGAGGCGCTCGCGCTCTATGCCAGGCACCTCGCGCCCGGCGGCGTCGTGGCCTTCCACATCAGCAACCGCCACCTGGCGCTGGCGCCGGTGGTGCGCCGGCTGGCCGACACGGCCGGGCTGCAGGCGCGGCGCGTGCACCACGTGCCCGATGCCGACAGTCCCGCGCTCGAGCACACCTCGGAGTACGTGCTGCTGTCGCGCGACGCGGGCTTCATCGAGGGCGCGGCGATGCGCGAGCACGGCGAGCCCATCGAGGCGTCCGCGGCCGCGCCCTGGAGCGACGACCACGCCAACCTGCTGGCCGCGATGCGCTGGACGCCGCGCTGACGAGCCTCAGCGCGCCGGCGGCAGGTGCCAGCGCCCGAGCAGCCGCGCCACCGCGCGCACGCGCTGCGTGTCGCGGCCCCAGCGGCGGCTCGCGGGCAGCTTCTGCGCCCACTTCATGCGCCGCGCCGCGTTCGCGATGCGCTCGCGCACGTCGGCGTTCACCTCGGCCAGCGCCGCATGCCAGTGCTGGCCGGCGGCATCGGGCGCGGCGGCCTCGAGCATCATGGCCGTGGAATGCAGGTAGCTGAGCCAGTCGCGCGCCTGGCATTCGGCCAGCGTCATCACCTCCGAGGGGTCGTCCTCGAAATCGATGTAGCCGATCACGCCGTCGGGGCACTGCACCAGGTTGCGGTCGAAGGCCTGGCTCAGGTGCTGGCCGTGCGCATGCACGGTGGCGATTGCCGCCAGCCCCTCGCGCCAGACCGCGAGCAGCGCGGCCGGGCCGGCGGCCGCGGCCTGGTCGAGCCGTTCCTGCAGCACCACGGTGCCGCGCCCGCTGGCGCCCAGGTCGGAGATCAAGAGGCCGTCGGCCTGTTCGGCCAGCACCCGCGGCACGCGCAGGCCGGCCGCGGCCAGCTGGCGCAGCCGGCGCGCCTCGGTCGCGATGGCGGCCTCGCCGCCGGGATTGGGCACCGGCTTGATGATGTCCAGCCCCGCCATGCGCGCGACCGCGGCCATCACCCGGTAGCCCCACTTGCCGTGGCGCGGGCCGGCCTTCTTGAGCCACACGCGCTCGTCGCCGAAGCGGTGGCTGGCCACGTTCCTGGCCTGGCGCGGCAGGGTGGCGCGCAGGAAGGCCGCGTAGTCGCCCGGCGCGGGCGCGGAGGGGATCGCGTCCAGCGGGGCCGGGCCCGAGGCCACGCCCTTGCGCATCGAAAGGCGCGCGCCGGCGCCGCCACGTCGCAGCGGATTCATGCGGCCAGTGCGAGCCCCTGGGGCGCCGTGGCGAGCGCCTCCTGCGTGCCCTGGACCCCCTGCGTCAGGGGCTGGAAGCTGTCGGCGCTGGCCAGCGGCCAGTAGGTGCGGAACACGTTGTGCTGCGCGTCGAGCGGGCCCAGCAGCGCGCCCGGCTGCACCTGCATCACCAGGTTGCTCAAGAGGCGCACCTCGGTGTCGGAGATCCGGCGCACGATGTGGTGGGCCGTGATCTGCTGCGGATGGTCGAGGCCGGCGGCCTGCACCAGTTCCTTGAGCGCATGCAGCGTGCTGTGGTGGAAGTTGCGCACCCGCTCGGCCTTGGTCGGCACCACCAGCGCCTGCTGGCGTACCGGGTCCTGCGTGGTCACGCCGGTCGGGCAGTGGCCGGTGTGGCAGCTCTGCGCCTGGATGCAGCCCAGGGCCATCATGAAGCCGCGCCCCGCGTTGCACCAGTCGGCGCCCAGCGCCATCATGCGCGCCAGGTCGAAGGCGGTGATGACCTTGCCGGCGCAGCCCAGCTTGATGCGGTGGCGCAGGTTCACGCCCAGCAGCGTGTTGTGCACCAGCAGCAGCCCTTCCTGCAGCGGCGCGCCCACGTGGTCGCTGAACTCGACCGGCGCCGCGCCGGTGCCGCCCTCGGCGCCGTCGACCACGATGAAGTCGGGCGTGATGCCGGTGGCCTGCATCGCCTTGACGATGCCGAACCATTCCCAGGGATGGCCGAGGCAGAACTTGAAGCCCGTGGGCTTGCCGCCCGAGAGCTCGCGCAGCCGGGCCACGAAATGCATCATCTCGGTCGGCGTGGAGAAGGCGCTGTGCGAGGACGGCGAGATGCAGTCCACGCCGATCGGCACGCCGCGCGCGGCCGCGATCTCGGGCGTGACCTTGGGCGCCGGCAGCACGCCGCCGTGGCCGGGCTTGGCGCCCTGGCTCAGCTTGATCTCGATCATCTTCACCTGCGGGTCGCGCGCATTGGCGATGAAGCGTTCCTCGCTGAAGGTGCCGTCCTCGTTGCGGCAGCCGAAGTAGCCCGAGCCGATCTCCCAGATCAGGTCGCCGCCGTGCACCCGGTGGTGCTGCGAGATCGAGCCCTCGCCGGTGTCGTGCGCGAAGCCGCCGCTCTTGGCGCCCTGGTTGAGCGCGAGGATGGCGTTGGCCGAGAGCGCGCCGAAGCTCATGGCCGAGATGTTGAACACGCTGGCGCTATAGGGCTGCGTGCAGACCTGGGCCGGGTTGGCGTCGGCCGGCTGCGGCGTGCCGCCGATCACGATGCGGAAGTCGTGGCCGGCCAGCTTGGTCGGCTGCATCGAGTGGTTGATCCACTCGTAGCCCGCGATGGTCACGTTGAGCTGGGTGCCGAAGGGCCGGTTGTCGGGCTCGCCCTTGGCGCGCTGGTAGACCAGCGAGCGCTGGGCGCGCGAGAAGGGCGCGGCCTCGGCATCGCTCTCGATGAAGTACTGGCGGATCTCGGGCCGGATGAATTCGAGCAGGAAACGCAGGTGCCCGATCACCGGGTAGTTGCGCAGGATCGCGTGGCGGGCCTGCCGCAGGTCGTGCACGCCGGTGCCAGCGAGCACCGCGAACACCACCAGCGCGATCCAGGCGAACCAGAGATGGGGGGAGGCCAGGACGAAGGCCAGGCTGGCCGCGAAACCGGCCACGCACAGGGCGAAGGCGGTGTAGCGGACCGGGAATGGAGTGATCGTGGGCATGGTTGTTGGGGGTCTGCCGAAGCCTGCTGCATCATAGAGGGCTGCTTCGAACTTGCCATGACGACCTCCCCACCCGACTCCGCCGGCACCAGCCCGGCCCCCGCCACCGACCTGCAACCCCTCGGTCCCGACGACTTCGACGCCCTCGACCGGGCGCTCGACGCGATGCGCGAGCACGACGAGGAAATCCCCCAATGGGAGTTCTGCGAGGGCTTCATGGCGGCGCTGATTTGTACCCGCCGCGTCATCGAGCCCTCGGAGTACTGGCCCGTGCTACTGGGCGATGGCTTCGTGCCGGCCCAGCAGATGGAATTCGTCTGGCACTGGAAGCGCCGCTGGCGCGAGATCGAGACCGGTCTCGATGCCGACGTCGAGACGCTCGAGGACGAGCGCAGCTGGCAGCCCGAGGTGCTCGACACCCGTGGCGCCATCGCCATGCTGCCGCCCGAGGAGCGCGCCGAGATGGACGGCGAGGCCCTGCCCTCGTTCGCCCAGATCTGGGCGCTGGGCTTCATGTACGCGGTCGAGAACTGGCCCGAGGACTGGACCCCGCCGCGCGACAAGGAGGCGGCCCGGATGCTCGACGACGCGCTCGAGAACATCGTCGTGCTGACCGAGGACGACAAGGCCAAGCCGGTGCTCTCGATGTACGACGAGAACGGCCCGCCCAGCGTGAGCCAGCAGCGCCTGGACGACTTCGGCGCCGCCATCTGGGCCGTGTACGACCTGCGCCAGCTCTGGAAGAGCCTGGGCCCCAAGGTCGAGACCCTCCGCAAGGAAGCCGCGCCCGGCCGCAACGACCCCTGCCCCTGCGGCAGCGGCAAGAAGTACAAGAAGTGCCACGGTGCCGGCTGAGGGCGCCAGTACCGCTTCACCACCGGCCGCGGCGCTGAACGCGCGCGCGGCCTGGGCCATGGTGCTCGCGCTGTGCGCGGGCGTGGCGCTGAGCCAGGCCTTCCGCACCGTCGGCGCCATCATGGCCAGCCCGCTGCAGGCCGAGTTCGGCCTGTCGCCCCAGGCGCTGGGCATCTTCTCGGGCGCCTTCCATTTCGCCTTCGGCGCGATGCAGCTGTTCATGGGCATCGGCATCGACCTGCACGGCGTGCGGCGCACCGTGCTGGTGGCCTTCCCGGTCGCGATCGCGGGCGCGTTGCTGTCGGCCCTGTCCTCGAACTACCTGGTGCTGGTGCTGGCCCAGGCGCTGATCGGCGTGGGCTGCGCGCCGGCCTTCCTGGTCTGCACCGTGTTCATCGCGCGCCACTTCCCGGCCGAGCGCTTCGCCACCGTCTCGGGGCTGGTGCTGGCGATCGGCGGCCTGGGCATGCTGGTCACGGGCACGCCGCTTGCCTGGCTGGTGCAGGCGCATTCCTGGCGCGCCGGCTTCGTGCTGCTGGCGCTGGCGGCCGCGCTGGCCTGGCTCGCGATCTGGCACTGGGTGCGCGAACCCGCGGCGGCCGTGCCGGCGCGGCGCGAGTCGGTGCCCGAGGCGATCCGCCAGTTCGGCGCGCTGCTGATGCTGCGCCACACGTTGGGCATCGTGGTGCTGGGCGGCGTGACCTACGCCGCCTTCATCTCGCTGCGCGGGCTCTGGCTCGGGCCGCTGATGATCGAGCGGCACGGCTTCTCGCTGGTGCAGAGCGGCAACGTCGCGCTCGCGGTGTCGGTGATCTCGCTGGTCGGCGCGCCGCTGTTCGGCCGGCTCGACAGCACCGATCCCGCCGCGCGGCGCCGCCGCATCGTGCTCTGGGCGCTGGCCTACACGGGCCTGTTCGCGCTGATCGCCTTCGTGCACTCGGCCTGGCTCGACATCGCCGGCATGCTGCTGATCGGCCTGCTCTCGGGCTTCATCGTCTGGCAGTACGCCGACGTGCGCGGCGCCTACCCGGCGGCGCTCACGGGGCGCGCGATGGCGGTCTTCACCATGGCGATGTTCATGGGCGTGGCGCTGATGCAGTGGGGCACGGGCGTCGCCGCCTCGGTGGCGGTGGCGCACGGCGGCGATCCGCTCACGGCCGTGCTGGCCACCATCGCCGTGCTGCTGCTGGCGGGCATCGCGGCCTTCGCCTGGCTGCCGGCGCCTGACGGCGAGCGCGCTGCTAGATCTTGAACGCGCGCTGGATGTCCGGCCGCACCAGGTCGGCGTACTCGCGGTGCTTGCGGATGTAGCCCGCGATGAACTGGCACACCGGGATCACGTGCAGGCCGCGCGCGCGGGCTTCGTCGAGCACGTGCTTCGCGATCTTCGAGCCCAGGCCCTTGCCCTCGTGCGCGGGCATCACCTCGGTGTGGGTGAACATGATCGCGTCGGTCAGCAGGTTGTATTCGGCCAGCGCGGCGAGCTCGCCGCCGATGCGGGCCTCGTAGCGGTGCTCGGCCTCGTTGTTCGAGAGGATCGGGGCGTTGTCGTCGGTGCTCATGGTTGTCCTTGCAATGGTCGTGTTCAGGCGGGTCGGCTCGCGAGGTACCTGGCGAGGTTGGCGGCGGCGGTGGCGCGCACCTTCTTGCGCAGCATGGGCGACCAGCCCAGCAGCAGCCCCGGCGTGCCCAGCGCCTGGCGCGACCAGGTCCAGAACGGGAAGCTGTCGCGGTGGGTGGCGATCAGGCCCTCGGGCGTGAAGCCGAAGCGCGCGTCGATGCTGTTGTCGACCAGGCGACCGGTGGCGCTGAAGCGGTAGTGGGCGTCCCAGTGGGCGCTGCCGCCGCGCTCGTCGGCGCGCACGTCGCGATGGCGCAGGCGCCAGACGTCGGCGCCCTTGGCCTTCGTGGCCTCGCACAGCATGCGCCACATGCCGCCGATCTCGCGCCGCCCGCGCAGCGAGAAGGCCTCGTCGTCGAACACCGCGTCGGGTGCGTAGCAGGCTTCCATGGTGGCGGCGTCGAGCTGGGCGAACGCGCCGTAGAAGCGCTCGATGGTCTGCGCGTTGGTGGTGGCTGTCATGGGGCCTCGGGCGCCGGGAGCGCGGTGGTGGGGGAAGAAGGTCAGAGCGCGGCCGGAAGGGCGCGCACCAGGAAATCATAGACCGCGCGGATGCGCCGGTCGGTGCGGACCTCGCGGTGCACCGCCAGCCACACCGGCAGCGCGGGCAGCTTGAGCGCGGGCAGCACGCGCACCACCTCGGGGTCGCTGCGCGCCAGCGATTCGGCCACGAAGCCGATGCCCATGCCGTGGCGCAGCGCCTCCCAGTAGACGCTGACGTCGTCGGTGCGGAAGCAGAAGTCCTCGCGCTGCAGCGGCGCGCCGAGCTCGGCCGAGCTGCGCAGGATGCTCTCGTCGCGGTCGTAGCCCAGCAGGTCGTGCCGCAGCAGGTCGGTCCAGTGGCGCGGCGTGCCGCGCCGGCGCAGGTAGTCGCGCTGCGCGAAGGCGCCGAGCGCGAAGCGGCCCACGCGCCGCGCCACCAGGCTCGCGGTCTCGGGCCGGGTCATGCGCAGCGCGATGTCGGCCTCGCGCCGCAGCAGGTTGCTGACCTCGTTGCTGGCCACCAGCTCGACCTGGATCTCGGGCAGCTCCAGCCGCATGCGCGCCAGGATCGCCGGCAGCAGGTGGCGCGCCGTCGCCTGGCTGGCCGACAGCCGCACCGTGCCCGCGGTGGCGGCGTTGGCGCCGGCCACGCTGCGCGACAGCGCGAGCGCGCCGTTCTCCATCACGCGCGCCGATTCGGCCAGCTGCGTGGCCATGGCCGTGGGCTGCAGCCCCTGGCCGGTGCGCTCGAACAGCACCACGCCGAGCTGCGATTCGAGCTCGGCGATGTGCCGCCCCAGCGTCGGCTGGCTCGCGTTCAGCAGGCGCGAGGCGGCCAGCAGGCTGCCGCTGTCGAGCGCCGCGAGGAAGGAGCGGATCAGCCGCCAGTCGAAATCGAGGTCGGTGCCGCGCCGCATGGGGTATTCAATTCTGAATATCTGTTGTCAATGGTTGTCTAATTGTGATCTGAGTTTCGCCTTCCGATAATTCCCGGCATGGACGAGCGAAGAAACTTTGTCCGGCTGCTGGGAGGCGGTGTGGTGCTGGCCGCGGGCGCCGCGGCACTGGCCACCTGGTGGCTGCACGACGACATGCCGGCCGCGGCCCTCGAGATCTGGAACGGTCCGGGCGACGAGCCCGACGTGCGCCGGCGCGCGCTCGCCTATGCGGTGACCGCGCCCTCGGCCTACAACCGGCAGCCCTGGCGTGTGGACCTGCGCGAGCCCGATGCGATCGTCCTGTACTGCGACCGCGAGCGCCTGCTGCCCGAGACCGACCCGTTCGGGCGCCAGGCGGTGATCGGCCAGGGCGCTTTCCTCGAGCTGCTGGTGATGGCGCTGGCCCAGCAGGGCGTGGCGGCCAGCGTGCAGCTGTGGCCCCAGGGAGAGCTGCCCGCCGACCCGCGGCAGTGGGGCCACCTGCCGGTGGCGCGGCTGCGGCTGTCGAGCGGCGGCACGCCCGATCCGCTGTTTTCCCAGGTGCTGCGCCGGCGCACGCCGAAGCAGCGCTTCGACACCGCGCGGCCGGTCTCGGCCGAGCTGCTGCAGGGCGTGCTCGCGGCGGTGCCCAACGGCAGCGCGCTGCGCGCCGACGGCACGGTCGAGATGGGCCGCGTGCTGCCGCTGCGCCGGCTCTGCCTGGCCGCGGCACGGGTGGAGATCGCCACGCCGAACACCGCGCGCGAGAACCTGCGGCTGCTGCGCGTGGGCCCCGAGGAGATCCTCGCGCACCGCGACGGCTTCTCGCTCAACGATCCCGCGCTGCGGCTGGCCGTGGCACTGGGCCGCTTCGACCGCGAGGTGCCCGCGCGCGAGGGCAGCCGTGCCTTCGAGCGCACGCTGGCGCTCTACGCCGACCAGGCCGGCACGGCCATGGGCTTCGCCTGGATCAGCAGCGCGGGCAACAGCCGCACCGACCAGCTCAACGCCGGCCGCGCCTACCTGCGCCAGCAGCTGCGCGCCACCGACCTCGGGCTGGGCATGCACCCGATGAGCCAGCCGCTCGAGGAGTTCGCGGAAATGGCGGCGCACCACGCGGCGGCGCACGAGATGCTGCTGGGCCTGCCGCCGCCGCGCGACGCGCGCGGCCGCACGCTGCAGCTGCTGTGCCGGATCGGCTATCCGATGGCGCTGGTGCCGCCCGCGCCGCGCCGGCCGCTGGGCGAGTTCGCGCTGGCCTGATCAGGTCGCGCTCGGGGCTTCGAGCAGTTGCACCAGCGTGTGCAGCGCATGCCGCACCGTGGCCGCGCGCACCGTGGCGCGGTCGCCGTCGAAGCGGCGCCGCTCGGTGCGCACCTGGCCGTCGACCGACCAGCCGAACCACACGGTGCCGACCGGCTTGTCGGGCGTGCCGCCGGTGGGGCCGGCGATGCCGGTGACCGCCACCGCGACGCGCGCCGGCGCCGAATGCGCGATCGCGCCCAGCGCCATCGCGCGCGCCACCGGCTCGCTGACCGCGCCGTGCGCCTCGACCAGCGCGGCGTCCACGCCCAGCAGCTCGGTCTTGGCCGCGTTGGAGTAGGTCACGAAGCCGCGCTCGAACCAGGCGCTGGAGCCCGCGAGCTCGGTGCAGGCGGCGCCGATCAGGCCGCCGGTGCAGCTCTCGGCGGTGGCCAGCAGCCAGCCCTTCTTCAGCAGCAGGCCGGCCAGGGCCTCCACCAGCTCGGGCGTGTCGAGGTCCTGCGACGAAGGGGGCGGGAAGGAGGATTCCATGGGTCGGGGTCTCACCAGGCGCGCCAGAGCGCGATCACCAGCAGCGCGCAGAAGGCCGCCACCAGGTCGTCGAGCATGATGCCGAAGCCGGCGTGCCACCAGCGCACCGGCGCGGCATCGCGCGGCTTGAACAGGCCGTCGGCCCAGGCCACGGGGCCCGGCTTGGCGGCATCGAAGAAGCGGAACAGGGCGAAGGCGACGGTCTGCGCCCACAGGCCGGCCGGCGTCACCAGCCACAGCACGATCCAGAACGCGACCACCTCGTCCCACACCACCGCGCCGGGGTCGGCCAGGTTCATGTCGCGCGCCGTCAGCGTGCAGGCCCACCAGCCCAGCGGCAGCGAGACCCCGATGATCCAGCCGATGGCGGCCGGCGACAGCCAGTGCTGCATCACCGAGAACGCGGCCCAGGCCCACAGCGTGCCCACGGTGCCGGGCGCGAAGCGCGACAGGCCGGAACCCAGGCCCAGCCCGATGAAGTGCGCGGGATGCGAGAACAGGAAGCGCGCGCTCGGGCGGCGGATGGAGGGCGGGGGCATGGCGCCGGAAGTGGGCATCGGACGGGCGGGATCGGAGACGGGAACGGCGGCGTGCATCAGCCGGGAGTGTCGCGCATCTTGCCGCGGCGGGCGCCGCCTTCGTTTTTATTTATCAAAGCAATTGCTTGTTTAATTCAGGGCGCGGGCCTAGTATCCGGGCACCTTCCAGATCCGGGTCCGGGCGCTGCGCCATCGGGCCGCCGCTTCCATCATGGCCTCTTCCTCCTCTCCCTCCCTCGACCGCTCCCGCGCCGACCCGCCGGCCACCGCCGGCTGGGGCGAACTCTTCAGCGGCCGCAACGGCTGGCGCGCGCTCGCGCTGACCGGCGGCGTCGCGCTGCATGCGGTCAACGTCCACATCGTGACCACCGTGCTGCCCTCGGTGGTGCGCGAGATCGGCGGGCTGGACTGGTACGCCTGGAGCACCACGCTGTTCGTGCTCGGCTCGATCCTCGGCGCGGCGCTGTCGGTGCGCCTGCTCGCGGTGCTGGGCCCGCGCGGCGCCTGCCTCGCGGCGCTGGCGGTGTTCAGCGCCGGCTCCATCGGCTGTGCGCTCGCGCCGGCCATGCCGTGGATGCTGGCCGGCCGCACGGTGCAGGGCCTGGGCGGCGGGCTGCTGGCGGCGCTGAGCTACGGCCTGATCCAGCTGGTGTTCGCGCCGCGGCTGTGGCCGCGCGCGGTGGCGCTGGTGTCGGGCATGTGGGGCGTGGCCACGCTGTGCGGGCCGGCGGTGGGCGGGCTGTTCGCGCAGGGCGGCCACTGGCGCTGGGCCTTCTGGACCCTGCTGCCGGTGGCGGCCGCGCAGGCGCTGCTGGTGACGCTGCAGCTGCGCCCCGCGGCCGGCGTGCGCCACGAGCGCCCCGCCAGCGCGCCGCGCATCGCGCTGCCGCAGATCGCGCTGCTGCTGGCCTCGGTGTTGGTGATCGCGGCCAGCGAGTTCGGCGCCTCGTTGCCGGCGCAGGCCGCGGGCGTCGCGCTGGGGCTGGCGCTCGGCATCGCCGCCACGCGCGTCGACCGCGCCTCGGCCGTGCGGCTGCTGCCCACGGGCGCCTATTCGATCGCCGCGCCGCTGGGCGCGATCTACGCCAGCGTGGCGCTGCTGCTGATCGGCACCACCACCGAGATCTTCGTGCCCTATTTCCTGCAGCTGCTGCACGGCCACACGCCGCTTGCGGCCGGCTACCTCACGGCCGCGATGGCCGGCGGCTGGAGCGTGGGCTCGCTGCTGTCGTCGGGGCGCAGCGGCGCGGGGGCCGACCGCATGCTGCGCGCCGGCCCGGTGGTTTGCACGCTGGGCCTGGCGACGCTGGCCGTGCTACTGCCCGCGCCGGGGCATCTGCCGGCCGGGCTCGAGACGCTGGCCGTCGCGCTCGCGCTGGCGGCCGTGGGGCTGGGCGTGGGCATCGGCTGGCCGCACCTGCTGACGCGCGTGATGTCGCGCGCGCCGGCCGGCGAGGAGGGCCTGGCCTCGGCCTCGATCACCACGGTGCAGCTCTACGGCATGGCGGTCGGCGCCGCGGTGGCCGGGCTGGTGGCGAACGCGGCCGGGCTCACGCAGCCGGGCGGCGTCGAGGGCGCGCGCTCGGCGGCCGTGTGGCTGTTCGCGAGCTTCGCGATCGCGCCGGCGCTGGTGGTGCTGCTGGCGCGGCGCGTGGTGTCGGCCACGCGCGCTGATTCCTAGGCCAGCACGCCTTCCCAGGGCAGCGCGCGCTTGGTCGCGCGCTCGCGCTGCGGCTCGCCGCGCAGCCGCGCCACCAGCGCATAGACGTCGGCCGGGATGTAGGCGCCGCGCCAGGCCACGTGCTGGTCGGCGCGGCACAGCACCAGCCGGTGCGCGTAGGCCGGCGGCACCACGGCGGCGTCGATGTCGAGCACCGTGAGCGGCATGCGGTAGGTGTCGGCCGCGCGTTCCAGCGCGCGCACGTCGGCGCTGCGGTCGAAGCGCAGCAGCGTGTAGCCCGGGCCGAAGGCGTCGTACAGCGAGCGGCCGTCGGCCAGCCAGAAGTGCGGCGCGCGGCAGCCCGGCACGGTCGAGGCCGTGAAGGCGCCCATCGAATAGGCCGGCGGCACGTGCTCGCCGTCGGGCACGATGATCGGCGAGCCGGTGTAGAAGTAGCCGAAGTTCAGGCCCGCGCAGCAGAACTGCTGCACGTTGAGCTCGTAGGCCTCCTGCCCGATGTCGGCGCGCAGCGCGTCGCCCTCGGGGCCGGGCGCCTCGATGTTCGGGGGCACCGCGCGGCGCGCGCGGATCATCTTCTGCGCATGGTCCATCGCGAACTGCGAGACCTGCTCGGTGATCGGCAGCCGCTCGGCCTCGTAGGCGTCGAGGATGCCCTCGTCGGCCCAGCCCTGCACGCTGGCCGCGAGCAGCCACGAGAGGTTGAGCGCGTCGGCGATGCCGGCGTTCATGCCGTAGCCCGCGTAGGGCACCCACAGGTGGGCGGCGTCGCCCGCGAGGAACACGCGGCCGTTGCGGAAGCGGTCGGCCACCAGCCGGCGGCCGACCCAGTCCTCCTTGCTGAGGATCTCGTACTCGAAGTCGGAGCCGACGCCGAGGATCTCGCGCAGCGAGCGGTCGCGGTCCACCGAATCGAACTCGGGCTCCTCGGCATTGAGGTGGTTGTGGACCAGCCAGGTCTCGTGGCCGTCGATGGCGAACATGGTGCCGCAACGGCGCGGGTTCATCGCGTAGTAGGACCACGCGGGCTTGCCCGGGATCAGCGCGCGCAGGCCGGGCGCGCGGATGCAGGTCGACTGCACGCGCTGGATCACCGCCGTGCCCTTGAGCTTCGCCCCCATCTGCTTGCGCACCGCCGAGCTGCCGCCGTCGCACCCCACCATGTAGCGCCCGCGCAGGCTGCGCGTCACGCCGCTGTCGAGGTCGGTGGCGATCGCCGTCACGCCCTCGGCGTCCTGCACGAAGCCCGCCACCTGCGTGCGGTTGAGCAGGGTCACGCCCGGCAGCGCGGCCGTGTGGCGCAGCAGGATCGGCTCGAGGTAGATCTGGTTGATGCGGTGCGGCGGCTCGGGCGTGGGCCACCAGGCGTCGGGTCCCTCGGTCTCGGTGTAGCGATCGCGCCGGCAGGGAATGGGGATGCGCGCGAGCTCGGTGCCGGTCACGCTGGTGCGGAACACCACGTCGTTCGGGTGGTCGGCCGGCAGGCCCGCGTCGCGCAGCTTCTGCGCCACGCCCAGGCGGCGGAACTGCTCCATGGTGCGCGACGCCACATGGTTGCATTTCACGTTCGGCGGCTCGGCGAAGGCGCGCGTCTCGCACACGATCGTGCTGACGCCGCGCGAGGCCAGGTCCATCGCGAGCGAGAGGCCCACCGGGCCGGCGCCGACGATCAGCACGTCGGCCTGGAGATCGAGGTCGTTCTTCATGCGCACGGGGTCTATTCGAGCTTGATGTTGGCGGTGCGGATCACCTGCGCCCACTTGCGGGTCTCCGCGCGGATGTAGGCATCGAAGGCCTCGCTCGACCCCGGCGCGGGTTCCACGCCCAGGTTGCGCATCGCGGCCTTGATCTGTTCGTCGCCGAGCGCCGCGTTGATCTCGGCGTTGAGCCGCGCGACCACCGGCGCCGGCGTGGCCGCCGGCGCCACCACGCCGAACCAGCCGGTCGAGTCGTAGCCGGGCAGGCCGGCCTCGGCCACCGTCGGCACCTCGGGCAGCATCGGCAGCCGCGCGGGACTGGTGACCGCGAAGGCGACCAGCTTGCCGGCCTTGATCTGCTGCAGCGCCGAGGGCAGGTCGACCACCGCGAGCGGGACCTGTCCCGCGAGCGCGTCGAGCGCGGCCGGGCCCGAGCCGCGGTAGGGCACCTCGACCAGCCTGACCTCGGCCATCTGCGCGAACAGCGCGGCCGACAGGTGCATCGCCGTGCCGTTGCCGCCATGGCCGATCGACAGCCCGCCGGGCTGCGACTTCGCGAGCGCGATCAGCTCGCGCTGGGTGCGCGCCGCGACCGAGGGATGGCCCACGATCACGAACGGGATCGCGGCCAGCATGCCCACGGGCTTGAAGTCCTTGAGCGGATCGAAGGGCATCTGCGCATAGAGGCTCGCGTTGGCCGCGAGCGCGCCCGCCGCGCCCACGCCCAGCGTGTAGCCGTCGCCCGGTGCCTTGGCCACCAGCGTGAGCCCGACGTTGCCGCCCGCGCCGGGCCGGTTGTCGACCACCACCGGCTGGCCCAGCTTCTCGTTGAGCCGCGGCACCAGCATGCGCACCACCGCGTCGGCGCTGCCGCCGGGCGGGAAGGTCACGACCACGCGGATCGGCTTGTCGGGAAAGGCGCCCGCCGCGGGCGCCTGCGCGAAAGCGGGTCCGCCGCACAGCGCGGCGGCCGCGGCCAGCAGCAATTGCCTGCGCGGCGGTTGCATCGCGCCGCGGGCGATCGTTGCGGTCATCGGTACTCCTTGAATGTGCATCCGTGTTCTGGCGCCCGATTGAACGATGGGCGCATTCATTCGTAAATCAAGAAATTCAGAACCAAATATCATGTTTCCTGATGAAAGCGAACTTCAGTCCTACGATCCGCCAGCTGCGCGCCTTCCTCGCCGTCTACCAGCTGCGGCAGCTCAGCGCCGCGGCGCAGCGGCTGTTCGTCACGCAGTCGGCCGTGAGCATGCTGCTGCGCCAGCTCGAGGACGGATTGGGCACGCGGCTGTTCGACCGCACCACGCGCTCGCTCAAGCCCACGGCCGCCGCGCAGGAGATGCTGCCGGCGGCCGAACGCATCCTGCGCGACGTCGATGCGCTCGCTTCCGGCTTTCGCGACCTCGCCACGCTCGAGCGCGGCCGCGTCTCGATCGCGATCACGCCGACCCTGGCCTCCTTCCTGCTGCCCGAGGCGATCGGAGAGTTCCAGCGGCAGCATCCCAAGGTGCGCGTGGTGGTCAGCGACTGCGCGCCCGACCAGTTCATCGCGCGCATCCTCGGCGAGCACGTGGACTTCGGCATCGGCACGCCCGAGCGGCCCGGCGCCGAGGTCGAGACGCAGCGCCTGCTGCGCGACCATCTCGCGCTGGTGTGCCGCGACGACCATCCGCTGGCGCAGGCGCGCGTGGTGCGCTGGACCGACCTCGGCCGCCACCCGGTGATCACGGTGCGGCCCGGCTATGGCGTGCGGCCCTTGATCGACGGCACCGCCAGCGATGCGGGCGTGGCGCTCGAGGTCGCGCACGAGGTGTCCTTTCTCTCGACCGCGCTGTGGATGACCGCCTGCGGCATGGGGCCGTCGATCATGCCCTCGGCCTTCGCGCGCGCGGCGGGCGATCCCTCGCTGGTCATCAAGCTGCTGAGCGCGCCGCGCGTCTCGCGCGACATCTCGGTGGTCACCAAGCGCGGCCACACGCTGTCGGAGGCGGCGCGCCAGTTCCTCGACGTGCTCAAGCGCACGCTGTGAGGAGGACTGGCGTTCAGGCGAAGTGATCGAAGGAGCCGAAGCGCTGCGCCACCGGCGTGCCCGCGGCATCGACGAAGCGCAGCCCGCTCTCGCCATCGATGCGCCCGATGCGCGTGACCGGCGTCGCGCTGTCGCGGCCGGCCTGTTCCACCGCCGCGCGCGCCGAGGCCGGCGCGGTGAACACCAGCTCGTAGTCGTCGCCGCCCGAGATCGCCATCGCGCGCAGCGTGTCGCGTTCCAGCCCCGCGGCGGCGGCCGAACCGTCGGCCACGGCCGCGATGCAGTGCATCGCGGCGTCCACGTCGAGCGTCGCGCCCACGCGGCTCGCGCGCAGGATGTGGCCGAGGTCGCCCGCGAGGCCGTCGCTCACGTCGGCCGCCGCGCTCGCGATGCCGCGCAGCGCCTGGCCCAGCGCCACGCGCGGCGCGGGCTGCTCCATGCGTGCGCGCGTGCGCTCGAACAGCGGGCCCGGCAGCGACAGCGTGCCGCGGAAGTTCTCGAGCGCCAGCCGCGCATCGCCGAGCGTGCCGCTGATCCACAGCTCGTCGCCCGCGCGCGCGCCCGAGCGCAGCAGCGCCGCGCCGGCCGGCACCTCGCCGAATACGGTGATGCAGAGGTTGAGCGGGCCGCGCGTGGTGTCGCCGCCCACCAGCTCGCAGCCGTGCTCGTCGGCCAGCGCGAACAGGCCGCGCGAGAAGCCCTCGAGCCAGCCTTCGTCCACGCCCGGCAGCGCCAGCGCGAGCGTGAAGGCCAGCGGCTTCGCGCCGCAGGCCGCCAGATCGCTGAGGTTGACCGCCAGCGCCTTGTGGCCGAGCCGCGCCGGATCGACGGTCGAGAGGAAGTGCCGGCCCTCGACCAGCATGTCCGAGGAGACCGCGAGCTGCATGCCCGGCGCGGGCGCGAGCAGCGCGCAGTCGTCGCCCACGCCCAGCGGGGAACGGAGGGCGGGGCGTTGGAAATAGCGTTGGATCAGGTCGAATTCACCCATGCGCCGAGCATAAATGCATGCGTTCGGCTGTCCGCCTCTTACGCCGCCCCGCGAAAGCGCAGCGACGCCTGCCGCACCACCTCCGCCAGCAGGCGCTCGCGCCCCTGCCGCTCGCGCAGCCAGCGCGCGTCGTTGCGGTTGGTCTCGACGCTGGTGCGCAGCTCGCCCAGCGCCTGGGTGGCGTTGAGCGCCTCGCTGTGCCATTCGAGCTGGGTCATGGTCATCAGGATGTGGTCGCGCAGCGGCATGTGCTGGCCGCTGGCGGGGTCGACGTAGACCGCGTCGAGGCCGAAGCGGCAGGCCTGGAAGCGGTTGTAGGTGTAGACCAGGTAGTCGTCCTCGCTGGGTTCGAAGGGCTGCTCCTGCAGGAACCAGGCGGCCAGCGACTGCACGTAGCCCGCGAGCGCGGCGGCGCGCGCCACGGTCAGCGGGGTGTCGAAGACGCGGATCTCGATGGTGCCGAACTCGGGCTTGGGCCGGATGTCCCAGTAGAAGTCCTTCATGCTGCGCACGACGCCGGTGCGGGTCATGCGCTCGAAGTAGGCCTCGAATTCCTTCCAGCTCGTGGTGAAGGGCGCGCGGCCCGACAGCGGGAAGGCGAACACCGAGTTCAGCCGCGCCGAGTCGAACTGCGTGTCCTGCCCCTGCACGAAGGGCGAGGAGGCCGACAGCGCGATGAAGTGCGGGATGTAGCGCGACATGCGGTGCAGCATCAGGAGCGCCGAGTCGGCATCGGGGCAGCCGATGTGCACGTGCTGGCCGAAGATGGTGAACTGCTTGCTCAGGTAGCCGTAGAGCTCCGACAGCTCGCGAAAGCGCGGCTTGTCGTAGATGCGCCGCTCGTGCCATTGCTGGAACGCATGCGTGCCGCCGCCCACCACCGCGATGTTGAGCTTGTCGGCGTTCTTGATCAGCGCGTCGCGGATCGGCGTGAGCTGCGCGATCACGTCCTGCGCCGAATGGCAGATGCCGGTCGAGATCTCGATCATGCTCGAGGTCATCTCGGGCACCACGCTGCCGGGCAGCGGCGTCTGCGCCATGAGGCGCAGCATGTCTTCCGCATACGGCGCGAGGTCGTAGTCGTGCGTGTTCACGAGCTGCAGCTCGAGCTCGACGCCGAGCGACAGCGCCTCCGACTTGTTGAAGGGCTCGAGCTTGACGGCGCGGCTCGCGGGATCGGCCGGCAGCGGCGCCGAGCGCACGTCGTCGCTGTCGGGGTCGATCGCGGCGGTCGGGGTGGGGGTCGTGTTGCTGCTCATCGCTGCGTGTCCTCGGCGGTGCTGCTGAAGGCCTCGGGCGCCCAGGGCACCGAGCTCTCGCCCACCGCGTGGATCGCGACGGTGGCAAGCACGGCGCCCAGCAGCTCCATCAGCAGGATCGAGGGCAGCGCGACCTGGGTGATCATGGTGCCGAGCAAGGGCGAGGCGGTGGCGAAATTGGAGGCGATCAGGAGCGCGATCGAGGACAGCGGCGACATCGCGCAGCCGACCCAGAAGGCCTGCTTCCAGCTCGCGCCGCTGCCGGGATTGGCGATCGCCACGCCGGCGATCTTGGCGACCATGCGCACGGCGATCAGCGCCAGCACCACGCTGGCCACGGGCAGCGTCCAGTCGGCCTGCGCCGCGACGATCGACACCAGCACGAACATCAGCATGGTGAGCAGCGAGGCCGCGGTGCCGAGCTGGCGCTGCCAGGCCCAGGGCTTGGGGTTCAGGGTCTTGAGCAGCACGCCGCCGATCAGCGCGGCCAGCGGCGCGGAGCCGCCGATGTGCGCGGTGACGGCGGCGCCGGCGGCGATCAGCGCGAGCAGCAGCAGCGAGGTGTTCTCGCTGGTCGGGCTCATCACGCGCAGCGCGGCGCGCAGCGCCAGCGCCATCAGCGCGCCGACCACGAAGGACAGGCCCAGCACCACCGCGATCGGGTAGAGCTTCTGCAGCACGGTCTGCGGCGCGCGCTCGATCAGCCCGGCCTGCGCATAGCCGAGCGCGAGCGCGTAGAAGGTGTTGAGCGTGGCCAGCGTCATCGCGCGCTCGGTCACCGGGCCGGCGGCGCGGGTGTCCATGATCACGCGGCTGAGCACCGCCGGCGAGGCGACGATCGCCATCAGCGCGAGCGGGTTGGCCACCGGGTCGGGCAGGCCCAGCAGGCGCAGCACCCAGAACACGCCGAAGTAGGTCAGCGTGGCTTCGAGCAGGCTCTGCACCAGCACCATCGGGTTGTGGCGGAACCAGCGCAGCGGCAAGCGGCCGCCGGCCTCGAACAGCACCACGGCCACGCCGAGCTCGAGCAGGAACAGGCTGATGCCGCGCAGCGGCCAGATCGCGCCCTCGAAGCCGGCGAAGCCGACGATGGTGCCCACGATCGAATAGCCGACCACCTTGGGCATGCCCATGTAGCGGCGCACCAGGTGGCCGGAGGCGGCGGCCGCTGCCAGCAGCAGCGACCACAGCACGGTGGGAAGGCCGGCCGAGGGGCGGGCCCATTCGGACCAGAAGCCCATCAGGTCGGCGGTGAGACTCGTCAGGTTCATGCGGGTAGGAAAAAGCTCGTGGGCCGGCTGCGCCAGCGCTCGCGCAGCGCGCCGCGGATGCGGGCGCGGTCGGCGAGGCTCACGCTGTGCGCGCGCAGCGCCAGCCGGAAGGCGAAATAGAAGCTCACGCTCACGTTGAGCGCACCGATCGCCGGGATCGCCGCCACCGCCCACCACAGCAGCGGCTGCTGCAGTGCCGGCAGGCCGAGCGACACCGCGGCCGCGCCGATCTGGCCGGCCGACAGCGTCACGTGGCGCACGTCGAGGCCGAGCCCGAAGAAGCCCGCGACCGCGGGCAGCAGTCCGAGCATCAGGCCTAGCGAAATGTTGGCGGCGAAGCCGGAGATATGGGTGCGCATGAAGTCGGCCCATCGGCGGGCCCGGGCGGCACCCAGGACGGCGCCGATGCGGGGGTTGTACCGCATGGCGGAGTCCAGCCTGTGCAGGACAAAGGCGTTTTCTGCCCAGCCCGCGATCAGGCTGGAGGCGAACAGCAGCACCCCCGTGAAGGCCGCGAACAGCACCGTGGGGCCCGCGAGCGACAGCGAGCCCAGCACCGCGCCCGCGTGCGCGGCATCGAGCAGCGGCCGCTGCAGCGCCAGCTGCCAGGCGATGGCGAGCGCGGCCACCGCCGGCACCACCACCAGCACGTTGCCCAGCACCGCCGCCACCTGCGAGCGCACCAGGTTGGCGACCTCGTCGACGAATTCGTCGAGGCCGCTGTCGGCGCGGATCCCGCGCAGCCGCGCGGCCAGCGCCGGTGCCGTCATGGCCGGCTGCTTGGTGGCGAGCGTGAGGTGCAGCAGCTGGATCGCGACGAAGCTGGCGGCGTACATCACGCCCGAGCCCAGGCCGCTCCAGAAGGCCGACAGGCCCAGCGCGTAGATGCCGAACTTCGCGAGCACCGTGAGCGAGGTCAGCGCGCCGCCGCCGGCGGCCTTGCGCACCATCTGCCGGTAGCTCGCGCGGTCGCGCGTGATGTAGTGCTCGCCGGTCTCGGCGCTGCGCTCCGTGACCTTGGCCGCGAGCATCGAGGAGTTCGAGGCGATCAGCGCGCGGATGCTGTTGCGCTCGCTGCCGGCCTGCACCAGCCGGGCCACCAGCCGCGCGATGCTGACCGCGGGCGTGGGCGACATCAGGCCGTCGAGCAGCTCGCGGATGCGCAGCACCCGCTCGCGCATCTGGCGCACGCGGAACACCAGGCCGACCGAGATGCCGTTGTCCTCGAGGTGCTCGTAGACCGAGGCGGCGCTCGCGCGGCAGGCATCGAGCCGGTCGCGGAACGCGACGAAGGCGGCCTGCACCGCGGCCTCGTCGCGCGGCCGGTCGTCGAACAGCCGCTCGCGCAGCTCGTCGAGCTCGGCCATCAGCGCATGGAAGGGGCGGCTCTCCTCGGTGCTGCGCATGCGCAGCCGCAGCTCGGACGAGAAGCCCGCGGCCACCAGCTGGCTCGCGCAGTAGGTGATCGCGTCCATCAGCGTGGCGCGCCAGCGCGGCACGGTGGCGCCGTCGTCGCTCGTTTCATCGGTCAGCAGCGCGCCGATGCGCACCAGCTGCGAGGCTTCGAGCAGCGCGATCCAGCGCGCGTCGAAGACGCCCGGCAGCACCATGCGGAACAGCTCCGAGGCATCGGTGGTCTCGGGCGTGCCCGGCAGGATCTTGCGGCGCAGCCGCTCGTTGAATTCGCTGAGGAAGGCGGTGCGCGGCGCGAAGCCGTAGTCCGCCAGGAGCGTCGACAGGTCGACGTCGCGCGTGAAGGCGCGCCACCAGGCGCGCACGCGCTCGCGCAGCTCGGGCCGCGCCTCGATGGCGTCGAGCAGCAGCAGCACGCGGCCCATGGCCGCCTGCGGCGAGGCACGGTCGCCGCGCAGCCAGTCGAACAGGTCGATGAGCCAGATGTGGCGCCGAGCCACGTCGGCGGAAGGATCGAGGCCGGCGAGCAGCCCCTGCAGGTCGCGCGAAGCGGCAGCCATGGGAAGAGGGATCGAAAAGGGAGAAGAGGAGGGCGATGCCGCAGCGGGAAGGTGTCCGTGCGGGTGCCCGGGCGGGGGCTAGTGCAGCACGCGCGAGACCGGCGCGCCGCCGACGTCGGCCTCGAGCACGAACATCGGGATCGGCACGTCGAAGCGCTCGCCGTCCTCGGTCACCACGAGGTAGCTGCCATGCATGGTGCCGCTCGCGGCCTGCAGCCGGCAGCCGCTGGTGTAGCGGAAGCTCTCGCCCGGCGCCAGCAGCGGCTGCTGGCCGATCACGCCCAGGCCCTTGACCTCCTGCGCATGCCCCGAGGCGTCGTTGATCAGCCAGTGCCGCGCGATCACCTGGGCACCGGTGGAGCCGGTGTTGGTGATCGTGATGGTGTAGGCGAAGGTGTAGATGCCTTCCTTCGGCGAGGACTGGTCGGCGAGGTAGCGCGGCTCGACCTCGATGGAAAGGGGGCTGTGTGACATGCGCGCGATGGTAACTGCTGGTTTTTGGCGCGGGGGGAGCTTCCCGGTGCCGGGCCGGCTTTCTTGCGGAAATGGCGAAGAAGGGATAATCTGGTCGGTATGACCAGAATTTCTCTTCCAGGCCATTGGCCGCTGCAGGACGCCAAGGCGCGCTTCAGCGAACTGGTGCGCCGCGTCCACAGCGAGGGGCCGCAGCACGTCACGGTCCACGGGCGCGACGAGGTCGTGGTGATCGCGGCCGAGGAGTTCCAGCGCCTGCAGGGCGCGCGCACGGGCCAGGCCCTGGTCGACATGCTGCAGGCGTCGCCCCATCGGGACATCGAGCTGTCGGTCGGCGCCTCCGAAGCCTCGCCGGTGCGCAGCGTCGAGCTGTGATGCCGTGAGCGGCTTCCTGCTCGACACCAACGTGCTGTCCGAGCTGCGGCGCCCGCGCCCCGAGCCCCGGGTGGTCGCCTTCGTCGCGGCACAGCCGCTGGAAAGCCTGTTCGTCAGCGCCGTCACCTTCGCCGAAATCCGCTTCGGCATCGAACTGGTGGCCGACATCCACAAGCGCGCCCAGCTCAACGACTGGCTGCAACTGCAGCTGCGGCCGCTGTTCGGCTACCGCGTGCTGCCGGTCAGCGAGGACGTGATGTTCAAGTGGCGGCTGATGGTCGAGCAGGGCCGCAAGGCCGGGCGCACCTTCTCGCAGCCCGACCTGATCATCGCCGCCACCGCCGCGCAGCACGGCCTCGCGGTGGTCTCGCGCGACGCGGCTGGTTATGCCGGCACCGGCGTCGCGCTCGTCGATCCCTGGCAGGCGTAGAAGTCCGGGAGCTCCGCTGCGCCTTTGGCCGGCTGCGACAATCGCCGCCCATGACCTTCCGCATCGCCCCCTCCATCCTTTCCGCCGACTTCGCCCAGCTCGGCCAAGAGCTCTCGGACGTGATCGCCGCGGGCGCGGACTGGATCCATTTCGACGTGATGGACAACCACTACGTGCCGAACCTGACCTTCGGTCCGATGATCTGCCAGGCGCTCAAGCCGCATGCCAAGACGGCCGACGGCACGCCGGTGCCGATCGACGTGCACCTGATGGTGCAGCCGGTCGACGCGCTCGCGGCCTCGTTCGCGCAGGCCGGGGCCGACTACATCAGCTTTCATCCCGACGCCACGCCGCACGTGCACCGCAGCATCCAGGCGATCCGCGCGGCCGGCTGCAAGCCGGGGGTGGTGTTCAACCCGGCGCGCGGGCTCGAGGTGCTCGACTGGGTCATCGACGACATCGACCTGATCCTGATCATGAGCGTCAACCCCGGCTTCGGCGGCCAGAGCTTCATCGACTCGGCGCTGCGCAAGATCGAGCAGGCGCGCAAGCGCATCGAGCAGAGCGGGCGCGACATCCGCCTCGAGGTCGACGGCGGCATCAAGGCCGACAACATCGCGCGCGTGGCCTCGGCCGGCGCCGACACCTTCGTGGCCGGCAGCGCGATCTTCAACGCCAAGGACTACGGCGCCGTGATCTCGCAGATGCGCACGCAGCTCGCGGGCGTGGCCGCCGCCTGAGCGGCCGCGGGCCTTCGACTCAGCGCCTGGACTGCTCGCCGACCTTGTCGGCGCGCAGCCCCTGGTCGGTGTCGACCAGGCCGCGTTCCACGTCGTCATGCGCGCGGCGGCCACGTTCGGTCGGCTTGCCGTCGCGGGTCTGCTGGCTGTCCGAGGACTGGTCGTGCTCGTGCGGCAGCCGCGGCGACGACTCGCCGCCCTGTTCGACCTTGGTCTTGCCACCGCCCGCATCCTGCTGCGGATCGGCGGGCTGCTTGCGGGGCGCGGTGTTGTCCTTGGCCATGGAGAATCCCTTCGGTCGTTGATCGACATCCAGCTTGCGCGGCCACCCGCGGGCACCTGGTAGGACAGTCCAGGGGGCCGCTGTAGGCTTCTGCTTTCCACGTTGCCGCGAGGATCGACGCTATGAAAAGAGGAGCATCTTTGCGCCCGTCATGGCGCCTCCCCATAATCCCCGCATGGCTTCCTCTCCCTTCGACGCCGTCGCGCACGACAGCATCCGTCTCCACGCCTTCGCCTCCCTGAACCCCGGTCCCCGGCTGCTCGTGATGGGCGGCGTGCATGGCGACGAGACCAGCGGCACCGCCGGCATCGAGCGGGTGCTGGCCGAATTCGCGGCGGGCGAGCTCGCGCTCTTGCGCGGCGAGCCCACGCTGGTGCCGGTGGCCAATCCGCTGGCGCGCCGGCGGTTGCAGCGCGAGGGCGAGCGCAACCTCAACCGGCTGTTCAAGCCCGCGGCCGAGCCGGCCGACTACGAGGCCCGCGTGACCAACGTGCTGGCGCCCGTGATCGCGCGCCACGAGGTGCTGCTCGACCTGCATTCGTTCCAGAGCGCGGGCGAGGCCTTCGCGATGATCGGCCCGCGCGACAACACCGGCACCCTCGAGCCCTTCGCGCGCGCCGCCGAGGAAGGCCGGCTGGCGCTGCACCTGGGCACGCCGATCGTGGTCGAGGGCTGGCTCGACATCTATGCCGCCGGCCTCGCGCAGCGCGGCGCCGCGGTCGACGAGGCCGCCATCGACTTCGGCCGCGGCACCAACGAATACATCCGCGGCTGCGGCGGCTACGGCGTCACGCTCGAATGCGGCCAGCACCAGGATCCGCAGGCGCCCGAGGTGGCCTGGCGCGCGATCCGCCGCACCTTGGCGCTGCTGGGCATGGCGGCGCTGCCGCCGGGCCTGTCGGCCGGGCCCGACGTGCCGCCGCGCCTGCTGCGCCTGGCCAGCGTGACCGACCGGCTGCATGCCGACGACCGCTTCGCGCGCGACTGGGCCACCTTCGATCCCGTGCGCCGCGGCGAGCTCATCGGCACGCGGCACGACGGCACGCCCGTGACCGCGCCCGACGACGGCTGCATCGTGTTCCCCAATGCGCTCGCGCTGCCGGACACCGAGTGGTTCTATTTCGCGCGGCCCAGCGAACGGCGGCTCGACGGCACGGCCTGAGCGCGAGGAATACACGGCGCGCCGTCGCGTTCCTACATCCGCGGCCCCGGGCGAGCACGAACATGGCGGACCAAGGAAACGAACCATGGCCGCCGACCGCCAGCCATCCACGCCGCGCATCACCCATGCCGACCGCCTCGTCGACGCGAAGAGCGGCATCGTCAAGGGCGAGCTCGCCGCCTACTACGCGCGCGTCGCGCCGCTGATGCTGCCCCACCTGCGCGGCCGGCCGGTGGCGCTGGTGCGCGCGCCCGACGGCATCGCGGGCGAGCTGTTCTTCCAGAAGCATGCGCAGCACGGCGAGATGGCCGGCGTGGGTCTGCTCGACCCGGCGCTCGATCCCGGCCACGCGCCGCTGCTGCAGATCGACACGGCCGAGGGACTGCTCGGCGCGGCGCAGTTCAACGTGGTGGAGTTCCACACCTGGAATGCGCTCTCGCGCGCCTTCGCCCAGCCCGATCGCATGACCTTCGACCTCGACCCCGGCGAGGGCGTCGAATGGCCGCGCATGCAGGAGGCCGCGCTGCTGGTGCGCACCCTGCTCGACGAGCTCGGGCTGCCGTCCTTCCTCAAGACCAGCGGCGGCAAGGGCCTGCACGTGGTGGTGCCGATCCGGCGCGCGCACGGCTGGGACGAGGTCAAGGGCTTCTCGCAGGCCATCGTGCAGCAGCTCGCGCGCAGCGTGCCCGAGCGCATCGTCGCCAAGAGCGGGCCGCGCAACCGCGTCGGAAAAATCTTCGCCGATTACCTGCGCAACGGCTTCGGCGCCACCACCATCAGCGCCTGGTCGGCGCGCGCGCGGCCGGGCCTGGGCGTGTCGGTGCCGCTGGACTGGGACGAGCTGTTCGAGGTCGACAGCGCCGACCACTGGACCGTGGCGACCATCGCTGAGCGGCTCGACATCGGCAACGCGCCCTGGGCCGCGATGGAGCGCAGCCGCAAGGGGCTCGGCGACGCGATGCGCAGGCTCGGTTACCTGGTGAACTGAACGCTCTCGTCCTGCGCGGACGGCTGGCCGCGATCGCGCTACATCACATCGAATTCATCGATGTGTAACTCCCATTCCATCGATTGGGCAAATAAGCGGGTACTCCTAAAGTCTCCGTCCACGAGCCACCCACGATGAAATGCGGCGCTTCCCGCGGCGCCGGCCGGAGACAAAGAACACCATGGAGCGATCCTTCGCCGAAGAAGTCAAGCGCCTCTCGCTGGGCGCGAACGAGGAATTCCACGGCGAGGGCATCCTGGCCGTCACCAAGGCCCTGCTGCAATCGGGCGTGAGCTACATCGGCGGCTACCAGGGCGCGCCGGTCTCGCACCTGATCGACGTGCTCGGCGATGCGCGCGAGCTACTCGACGAGCTCGGCATCTACTTCGAGAACAGCGCCTCCGAGGCCGGCGCGGCCGCGATGCTCGGCGCCTCCATCAACTACCCGGTGCGCGGCGCCGTCACGTGGAAGTCCACGGTCGGCACCAACGTCGCGTCCGATGCGCTGTCCAACCTCGCCTCGGCCGGCGTGCAGGGCGGCGCGCTGGTGATCCTCGGCGAGGATTACGGCGAGGGCTCGAGCATCATCCAGGAGCGCACCCATGCCTTCGCGATGAAGTCGCAGATGTGGCTGCTCGATCCGCGGCCCAACCTGGGCTCGATCGTCGACGCGGTGGAGCAGGGCTTCGAGCTGTCCGAGGCGAGCCAGACGCCCGTCATGCTGCAGCTGCGCATCCGCGCCTGCCACGTGCACGGCAGCTTCGTCTGCAAGGACAACCGCGCGCCGGCCATCTCCACGCGCGAGGCCATTTCGCAGCCGCGCTTCGACTTCGCCAACATCAACCTGCCGCCCTCGATCTACGCGCAGGAGCGCATGAAGATCGAATCGCGCTGGCCGGCCGCGCTGGCCTACATCCGCGACGCGCGGCTCAACGAGCGCTTCGACGGCGACTGCGCCGACGTCGGCCTGGTGCTGCCGGGCGGCCTCTACAACGGCACCCTGCGCGCGCTGCAGCAGCTCGGCCTGGCCGATGCCTTCGGCAACAGCCGCATTCCGCTGCAGGTGCTCAACGTGGTCTACCCGATGGTGCCCGACGAGCTCGTCGATTTCTGCCGCGGCAAGCGTGCGGTGCTGATGGTGGAAGAGGGCCAGCCCAACTACATGGAGGACGCGCTGCACGCGATGCTGCGCAAGGCCGGCTGCGACACGCGGCTGCACGGCAAGGACATCTTCCCGATGGCCGGCGAGTACACCGGCGAGGTGCTGGTGCGCGGCCTGGCCGAGTTCATCCGCCAGGCGCGGCCCGAAGCGCTCGGCGACCAGGGCGCCATGCGGGTGGCCGACAGCGCCGCGCCGCTGGCCGCGCTCAAGCCGCGCGCGGTCGAGGCGCTGGGCGTGCCCGTGCCGAGCCGGCCGCCGGGCTTCTGCATCGGCTGTCCCGAGCGCCCGGTGTTCGCCGCCATCAAGCTGATGCAGAAGGAACTCGGCAGCGTGCACGTCAGCGCCGACATCGGCTGCCACACCTTCGGCACCCTGCCGCCGTTCAACACCGGCAGCACGGTGCTCGGCTACGGCCTGGGCCTCGCGAGCTCCTCGGGCATCGCACCGCTGATGGGCAACCGGGTCGTCAGCATCATGGGCGACGGCGGCTTCTGGCACAACGGCTTCACCAGCGGCGTGGTCAACGCGGTCTATAACGGCCAGGACTCGGTGCTCGTGATCCTGAAGAACGGCTACACCTCGGCCACCGGCACGCAGGCCATTCCCTCCTCGCCCACGCAGCCCGCGGCCAAGCCGCTGACCTTGGACATCGAGGCCGCGCTCAAGGGCGTGGGCGTGGGCTGGGTGCGCAAGGTGCGCAGCTACAGCGTGGCCGAGATGCGCGACACGCTGCAGGAGGCGATGACCACCGAGGAGGGCGGCCTCAAGGTCATCATCGCCGACGGCGAATGCCAGCTCGAGCGCCAGCGCCGCATCAAGCCCGTCACGGCCGCGAAGCTCAAGCGCGGCGAGCGCGTGGTGCGCACGCGCTTCGGCATCGACGACGACGTCTGCACCGGCGACCACTCGTGCATCCGGCTGTCGGGCTGCCCCTCGCTCACCATCAAGCCCAACCCGAGCGCGCTGCGCACCGATCCCGTGGCCACCGTCAACCAGGGCTGCGTGGGCTGCGGCCTGTGCGGCGAGAACGCGCACGCCGCCATCCTCTGCCCCTCGTTCTACAAGGCCGAGATCGTGCAGAACGCCGGCACCTGGGAGCGCCTGCTGCACCGGCTGCGCAGCGGCGTCATCGGCCTCATGGCCGGCAAGGCGCGCGACCGCGCGGAGGCACTGGCGGCATGAACGACACCCCCTTCGAAGACGCACCGCGCATCGTGACCGTGCTGGTCGCCGCCATGGGCGGCGAGGGCGGCGGCGTGCTGGCCGACTGGCTGATCGCCGCGGCCACGGCCCAGGGCTTCCCGGTGCAGAGCACCTCGGTGCCCGGCGTGGCGCAGCGCACCGGCGCCACCAACTACTACATCGAGATCTACCCGGCCGAGGCCGCGCGGCTCGGCGGCGCGCGCCCGGTGTTCTCGCTCACGCCGAGCCCGGGCGACGTCGACATCGTCGCCGCCTCCGAGCTGATGGAGGCGGGGCGCGTGCTGCAGGGCGGCTTCGTGCATCCGCGGCGCACCACGCTCGTGGCCTCGACGCACCGCGAGTTCGCGGTGGCCGAGAAGTCCGCCATGGGCGACGGCCGCTACGACGGCCGGCGCGTGAGCGAGGCCGCGCGCGAGCTCGCGCGGCACAGCCACCTGTTCGACATGCGCGCGCTGGCCTGGCGCCACGGCACGGTGATCAACACCGTGATGTTCGGCGCCATGGCCGGCAGCGGCGCGCTGCCGTTCTCGCGCGAGGCCTGCGAGCAGGCGATCCGCGCCTCGGGCAAGGCGGTGGAGGCCAGCCTCAAGGGCTTCGCGGCGGGCTTCGAGCAGGTGACGCGTCCCGCGCCGGATGCCGCCGCCAGTGCCGCCGCGGCGGCGCCGCGCGCGCCCGTCGACCCGCGCATCGCCGCCATGCCCGAGCCGCTGCACGAACTGCTGGGCCACGGCCTGCAGCAGGTGCTCGACTACCAGGACGCGCGCTACGGCGCGCTCTACCTGCAGCGCGTCGACGCGGTGCTCGCGCTCGAGCGGAACTTCGGCGGCGAGCTGCCCGTGACGCGCGAGACCGCGCGTTATCTCGCGCTGTGGATGAGCTACGAGGACGTGATCCGCGTGGCCGACCTCAAGACGCGCGGCGAGCGGCTGCAACGCGTGCGCGAGGAAGTGGGCGCGCGCCAGGGCGAGCCGCTGCGGCTGACCGAATACCTGAAGCCGGGCCTCGACGAAGTCTGTTCGCTGCTGCCGCCGCGCGCCTCGGCCTGGCTGCGCCGGCGGCTGGCCCACAAGGCGCACCGGCTCAACGTGGGCCTGCACATGCGCACCGACACCGTGCTGGGATTCGCCATGCTGTGCAGCCTGCGCTCGCTGCGCGTGCTGCGCCGCGCCGGCGCGCGCTACGCGATCGAGCAGGCCATGATCGCGCGCTGGCTCGACACCGTGCGCGCCGCGCTCGCGCTGAGTCCGCGCCTGGCCTACGAGATCGCGCTGTGCGGCAACCTGGTCAAGGGCTACGGCGAGACCAGCGAGCGCGGCCACCGCAACCTCGGCGCGGTGCTCGACGACATGCAGGCCCGGTTCGCCGCGCCCCCCGGCGATGCCGCCGCGCTCGCCCTGGCGGCCGAGCGCGTGCGCGCCGCGCGCGAAGCCGCGCTGGCCGACCCCGAGGGCCGCACCCTGGCGCGCGCGCTGGGCCTGCCGCCGCCCGCGCCGCGCGTCCACCCCATCCACATCGTGCGGCGAAAGCCGGCGCGCTGAGGGCCCGCATCCCTTCCCCCCAGAGAACGACGACAGGAGACAAGACGATGAGAAACAGCAAGACTTCCACCTCCCTCGGCCGCCGCGCCGTCAACGCGCTGCTGGCCGGCGCCCTGCTGCTGCCGCTGGCCGCGCAGGTCCATGCGGCCGGGCCGATCAAGATCGGCGCCGTGGTCTCGGCCACTGGTCCGGCCTCCTTCCTCGGCGATCCGCAGCAGAAGACGCTCGAGATGTACGTGCGCAAGATCAACGCGGCCGGCGGCGTGCTCGGCCGCAAGCTCGAGCTGGTGCTCTACGACGACGCCAGCGACGCGAACAAGGCCAATGCCTTCACGCGCCGCCTGATCATGCAGGACGAGGTCGACGCGATCCTCGGCGCCTCCACCACCGGCTCGACCATGGCGATGGTGCCGCAGGCCGAGGCCGCGAAGATGCCGCTGATCTCGCTGGCCGCCGCCTCGGTCATCGTCGAGCCGGTCAAGCCCTACGTCTTCAAGATGCCGCACTCCGACCGCATGGCGGCCGAGAAGGTGCTCGGCGAGATGAAGAAGCGCGGCTTCACGCAGTTCGCGCTGCTGTCGGACACCGGCGGCTTCGGCAAGTCGGGCCGCACCGAGACGCTCAAGCTCGCCGAGACGCTGGGCCTGAAGGTGGTGGAGGACCAGACCTACGGCGAGAAGGACACCGACGTCACGCCGCAGCTCACGCGCATCAAGTCCTCGGGCGCGCAGGCCGTGTTCGTGTTCGGCACCGGCCAGGCGCCGGCCATCATCGCGCGCAACCACCAGCAGCTCGCGATGAAGCAGCCGCTGTACACCTCGCACGGCCAGGCCTCGACCGAGTTCATCCGCATCGCGGGCAAGTCCTCCGAAGGCATCCGCATGCCTTCGCCCGCGCTGCTGATCGCCCAGGCGCTGCCCGATGCCGATCCGCAGAAGAAGGTCAGCGTGTCGTATGCCAAGGACTACGAGTCGACCGCGAAGATGGACGTGTCGACCTTCGGCGGCTACGCGCACGACGCGCTGTACCTGCTGATCGACGCGATCCAGCGCGCCGGCGGCACCGACAAGCAGAAGCTGCGCGACGCCATCGAGGCCACCAAGGACTTCGTCGGCGTGAGCGGCATCTACCGCATGTCGGCCACCGACCACATGGGCCTGGACGTGTCCGCGTTCCGCATGGTGGAGATCAAGGACGGCAAGTTCGTGGAAGTCCGTTGAGTTCGCGCGCATCGACGGAGAGCGCATGAATCTCAATGCGAACGATCGCCGCCGGCAGGCGCGCCGGCGGTTGCCGCGCTTCGTCTTCGACTACGTCGACGGCGGCGCGGAGACCGAGGACTGCCTGCGGCGCAACGAGGCCGACCTGGCCGCGCTGCACCTGGTGCCGACCGCGCTGCGCGACACCCGCCATGCCGACCCCGGCATCACGGTGTTCGGCCGGCGCTGGGCCGCACCGCTGGGCGTGGCGCCCGTGGGCTTCTCGGGCCTGGTGCGCCCGCATGGCGACACCCTGCTGGCCTGCGCGGCCGCGGCCACCGGCGTGCCGCACGTGCTGTCGACGCCATCGAACGACCGGCTCGAGGCGGTGCGCGAGGCCGCGCTGCGGCGCGACCCCGAGGCGCTGCAATGGATGCAGCTCTACGTGATGGGCGATCGCGCCATCGCCGAGCAGCTGGTGCGCCGCGCGCGCGCCGCCGGCTATTCGGCGCTGGTGCTGACGGTCGACGCGGCCGTGAGCGGCTTGCGCGAGCGCGACGTGCGCAACGGCTTTCGGCTGCCGTTCCGCTTCACGCCCTCGACCCTGCTCGACCTCGCGCTGCATCCGCGCTGGTCGCTCGCGATGGCGATGCAGGGCCGCTCGCCCTCGTTCGTCAACCTGGCCGAGGCCGACGACGGCGCCACCTCGCCTCAGCTGCAGGCCGCGCTGCTGTCGCGCACCATGGACCGCACCCTGGCCTGGGAGCACCTGGCCTGGCTGCGCCGGCTGTGGGACGGCCCGCTGCTGGTCAAGGGCCTGCTGCATCCGGGCGATGCCGCGCTGGCCGTGCGCCACGGCGCCGACGGCATCGTGGTGTCGAACCACGGCGGCCGCCAGCTCGACGCGGCGCCCTCGACCATCTCGGTGCTGCCGCGCATGGTCGATGCCGTGGCCGGGCGCATCCCGGTGTTCGTCGACGGTGGTTTCCGCCGCGGCAGCGACGTGGTCAAGGCGCTGGCCGCCGGCGCCACCGCGGCCTTCGTCGGCCGCGCCGCGGTCTGGGGCATGGCCTGCGACGGCGAGGCGGGCGCGCGCGGCGTGCTGGCCGGCCTGGTCGACGACATCGCCCGCACCCTGGTGCTGCTGGGCGCCGACCGCGTGGACGAGGTCGCGCCCCATCACCTGCTCGCCAACCTTCCCTTTCCCGGCAGCGCCGGGCTTTCCCACGCCGGAGCACGCCATGGCTGACTTCATGCAATTCGTCTTCTCGGGACTCACCACCGGCGCGATCTACGCGCTGGCCGCGCTGGGCTTCTCGCTGATCTACAACGCCAGCGGCGTCATCAACTTCGCGCAGGGCGACTTCCTCATGCTCGGCGCCATGATCACGGCCGCGCTGCTCGGCGCCAGCCTGCCTTACGGCGTGGCGGTGGCCGGCGGCGTGCTCGCCACGGTGGTGGCGGGCCTGCTGCTGTACCGGCTGGCGATCAAGCCCGCGGGCGAGGCCAGCGTGGTGTCGCTGATCATCATCACCATCGGCGCCTCGATCTTCATCCAGGGCGTGGTGCAGATCGTGCTCGGCAAGAACCAGCAGACCCTGCCGGCCTTCAGCGGCGACGCGGCGCTGTCGATCCTCGGCGCCTACGTGCTGCCGCAGAGCCTGTGGGTGCTGGGCACGGCCGCGCTGCTGGTGGCGCTGTGCTTCGCCTTCTTCCGCTTCACCATGGTGGGCAAGGCGATGCTCGCGGTGGCGGCCAATGCGCTGGCCGCGCGCGCGGTCGGCATCCCGACCTCGCGCGTGCTGCAGCTCTCGTTCGGCCTCTCGGCGCTGCTGGGCGCCGTGGCCGGCGTGGTGGCCGCGCCGATCACCACCACGGTCTACGACATCGGCCTGATGCTGGGCATGAAGGGCTTCGTCGCGGCCACGCTGGGCGGGCTCGGCAGCGCGGGCGGCGCGGTGGTCGGCGGCCTCATCGTCGGCCTGCTCGAGGCGCTGATGGCGGGCTATGTCTCCTCGGCCTACAAGGACGCCGTGCCCTTCGTGCTGATCGTGTTCATCCTGCTGGTCATGCCGCACGGCCTGTTCGGCAGCAAGGCAGCGGAGCGCGTATGAAGGCGTCCTCGCGGGCGCTGCTGCGTCCCTCCCTGCTGCTGCTGGCCCTGGTGTTGGCGCTGCTGCCGCTGGCCATGCCCAACAACTACGTGATCGACGTCGCGGTGCGCATCGCGCTGGCGGCCATCGCCGCCATCGGGCTCAACCTGCTGATGGGCTTCGCGGGCCAGATCAGCATCGGCCACGCGGCCTTCGTCGCCATCGGCGCCTACGGCAGCGGCATCGTGACGGCGCGCTTCGGCTGGCCCGCGCTGCCGGCCATCTGCGCCGCGGCCGTGGGCGCGGCGCTGGTGGCCTGGCTGATCGCCAAGCCGATCCTGCGCCTCAAGGGCCATTCGCTGACCATGGCCACGCTCGGGCTGGGGGTGATCGTCAACATCGTGCTGATCAACGAGGTCGACTGGACCGGCGGCCCCGACGGCATGCCGGTGCCGCCGCTGGCGGTGGCCGGCTTCGCCTTCGCCAAGGTGCTGCACTGGTACGCGCTGGCGGCGGTGCTGCTGTGGCTCGCGGTGCTGCTGTCGCTCAACCTCTACGAATCGCCGGCCGGGCGCGCGCTGCGCGGCCTCAACGGCTCCGAGGTGGCGGCGCGCGTGATGGGCGTGGACGTGGCGCGCTTCAAGGTGCGCGCCTTCGTGGTGTCGGCCGTGTTCGCCGCGGTCTCGGGCAGCCTCACGGCGCACTACCTGGGCTTCATCAGCCCCTCGCTGGCGGCCTTCACGCATTCGGTGGAGCTCGCGACCATGGTGGTGTTGGGCGGCATGGCCTCGACCTTCGGCGCGCTGCTCGGCGCCGCGCTGCTGACCGCGCTGCCGCAGCTGCTGGGCGGCCTGCACGGCTACGAGATGGTGTTCTTCGGCCTGGTGCTGATGCTCACCATGATGTTCCTGCCCAAGGGGCTGGTGCCCACGCTCGCGCTGCGGCTGCGCAGGAAGGGCTGAGCCATGCTCGAAGTGAAGAACCTCAGCAAGTCCTTCGGCGGCGTGCACGCCATGCAGGACGTGAGCTTCAGCGTGCGCGCCGGCTCGGTGCATTCGGTGATCGGGCCCAACGGCGCCGGCAAGACCACGCTGTTCAACCTGATCAGCGGCGTCTACGAGCCCACGCGCGGCGAGATCCTGCTCGACGGCGAGAACGTGGCGGGCATGGCGCCCGACCGGCTCGCGCGGCGCGGCATGAGCCGCACCTTCCAGAACCTGCAGGTGTGCATGAACATGACCGCCTGCGAGAACGTGATGCTCGGCGCGCACCTGCACACGCGCAGCTCGCTGCTGGGCGGAATGACCGGCGCCACGCGCCGTGCCGACGCCGCGCTGCGCGAGGAGGCGCTGCGGCTGATCGACTACGTGGGCGTGGGCCGCCATGCGCATGCCCATGCCACGCAGCTCTCGTTCGGCCTGCTCAAGCGGCTGGAGATCGCGCGCGCTCTCGCGAGCCGGCCGCGCCTGCTGCTGCTCGACGAGCCGGCCGCGGGCCTCAACGACACCGAGACCCACGAGATCACCGAACTGATCCGCAGCATCGCCGCCTCGGGCGTGACGGTGCTGCTGGTGGAACACGACATGAAGCTGGTGATGAACATCTCCGACCACCTGCTGGTGCTCGACTACGGCCGCAAGCTCGCCGAGGGCACCGCCACCGAGGTGCGCGCCAACCCGCAGGTGATCGCGGCCTACCTCGGCACCGAGGCGGAGGCGTCGGCATGAGCGATGTCGCACTGGAAGTCAGCGGCCTGCGCGCCGGCTACGGCCGCATCGAGGCGCTGCACGGCATCGACCTGCGGGTCGGCGCGGGTGAACTGGTGGCGCTGGTCGGCGCCAATGGCGCGGGCAAGACCACGCTGTTGCGCGCGGTCTCGGGCCTGATCCGCGGCAGCGTCGGCAGCGTGCGCCTGTTCGGCCGCGAGATCGCGCGCGACAGCGCCGACGCGCGCGTGCGCGCCGGCCTGGCGCAGGTGCTCGAGGGCCGGCAGGTGTTCGGCCCGCTGTCGGTGCAGGACAACCTGCTGCTGGGCGGCTACACGCGCGCCGAGCGCCGCGCGCAGCGGCTGGACGAGATGTACGCGCTGTTCCCGGTGCTCGGCGAGAAGCGCCTGCTGGCGGCCGGCACGCTGTCGGGCGGCCAGCAGCAGATGCTGGCGATCGCGCGCGCGCTGATGTGCGAGCCGCGCATGCTGCTGCTCGACGAGCCCTCGATGGGGCTGGCGCCGCTGCTGGTGAAGGAGATCTTCGGCGTCATCGCGCGGCTGAAGTCGCGCGGCATCCCGATCCTGCTGGTGGAGCAGAACGCGCATGCCGCCCTCTCGGTGGCCGATCGCGGCTACGTGCTCGAGACCGGCGCCATCGCGCTCGGCGGACCGGCCGCGCAACTGCTCGGCGACGAGCGCGTGAAGGCCGCCTACCTGGGCCTGTGAGGAACGACGCACGCATGAACTCCATCCCCGATACCGGCCTGCGCGTGGCCGACGTGCAGGCGCGCTGCGTCAACGTGCCGCTCGAGCATCCGGTGCGCACCAGCGTGGGCGTGGTGGCGACCGCGCCGCTGGTGCTGGTCGACCTGCACGCCGACGACGGCACCGTCGGCCATGCCTACCTGTTCACCTACACGCCGCTCGCGTTGCGCGCCACCCGGCGCATGGTGCTGACCCTGGGCAGCGTGCTCAAGGACCAGCCGCTCGCGCCCTTCGACCTCGACCGGCTGCTGGCGCAGCGGCTGCGCCTTTTGGGCCGCACCGGCATTGCGCTGATGGCCGGCGCCGGGCTGGACATGGCGGCCTGGGACGCGCTGGCCAGGGCGCGCGGCGTGCCGCTGGTCGAGCTCTTGGGCGGCACGCGCCGCGCCATCGCCGCCTACGACAGCCACAGCATGGACGGCCTCGCGCTCGGCACGAAGCGCGCCGCGCTCGCGGCGGCGCAGGGCTTTCGCGCCATCAAGACCAAGATCGGCCATGCCACGCTGGCGGAGGATCTCGAGGTGGTGCGCGCGCTGCGCGCCGTCGTCGGCGACCGTGTCGAGCTGCTGGTGGACTACAACCAGGGCCTGAGCGTGCCCGAGGCGGTGCGCCGCATCCGCGCGCTCGAGGACGAGGGCGTCGGCTGGGTCGAAGAGCCCACCTTGCAGGAGGACTACGCGGGCCATGCTCGCATCCGCGAGCGCGTGGCGCTGCCGCTGCAGATGGGCGAGAACTGGTGCGGCCCCGAGGAGATGGCCAAGGCGCTGCAGGCCGGTGCTTGCGACCTCGCGATGCCCGACGCGATGAAGATCGGCGGCGTGACCGGCTGGCTGCGCGCCGCCGCGCTGGCGCAGGCGCACGGCGTGCCGATGTCGAGCCACATCTTCCAGGAGGTCAGCGTGCACCTGATGGCGGTGACGCCGACGGCCCACCTGCTCGAGCGCATGGACCTGGCGGCGCCGGTGCTGGCGCGGCCGCTGGCCTTCGAGGACGGCATGGCGACCGCGCCGGCCGAGCCCGGCACCGGCATCGCGTGGAACGAGGAGGCCGTCAGGCGCTGCCTCGTGTGAGGTTCAGAGCTTGCCGAGCGTGCGCACGATCTCGTCGACCAGCCAGCGGTGCGCCGCGCTGTACTCGTGGCGCGCATGCCAGTGCGCCTGCACCTGGAAGTCGGGCAGCGCCAGCGGCAGCGGCAGCGCCTTGAGCCCGCCCTGGCGCACGTAGAGGTCGGCCACGCGCGAGGGCAGCAGCACCAGCAGGTCGCTCTGCGACAGCAGCTGCGGCAGCACGGTGAACTGCGGCACGCGCGCCACGATGTTGCGGTTGATGCCGCGCTCGGCCAGCATGTCCTCGATCAGGAAGTGGCCCGAGCGCGGCGACGACACCATCACGTGGCGCGCCGCCGAGAAGGCCGCGAGGCTCATGCGCTCGCCGATGCTCGGATGGCTGGCCGACATCAGGCACACGTAGTGCTCGCGGAACAGCAGCGCGCCGTGCATCGGCGAACCCAGCGCGGGGATGTTGCCGACCGCCATGTCCAGGCGCCCGGTCGACAGCTCCTCGCCCAGCGTGTCGGAGATCTGCGCGATCTCGATCTCGATGCGCGGCGCCACCTCCTGGAAGCGGCGCAGCAGCGGCGGCACGAAGTACAAAACGCCGATGTCCGACATCGCGAGCCGGAAGCGCCGCGTCGAGCGCAGCGGATCGAAGCTGGCGTTCTGCTCGAGCGTGCCCTCGACCATGGTCAGCGCCTCGCGAAAGCGCTGGAACAACTGCTCGGCCATGCCCGTGGGCACCAGGCCGTCGCTGCCGCGCGAGAACAGCCGGTCGAGGTAGACCTTGCGCAGTTTCGCGAGCGCGTAGCTCACGGTCGACTGCGTGACGTCGAGCCGCTCGGCCGCATGGGTCACGCTGCGGGTTTCGTAGATCGCGACGAACACGCGGACGAGGTTGAGGTCGAGGTGGCTCATGCGCGGCTTGCGGTTCGTGGGGCGGCGCCTGAATGTGCCACAAGGCGGGCCCCGCGGGCCGCCGGCGCTAGCGCTCTTCTTCCGTCGTCACGTCGAAGCGCGCCAGCGTGTGCGCGCCGAACATCATCGTGATCGGCACGTCGGCCGCGTCGCGCCCGCGCGCCACCGTCACGCGGCCGATGCGGCGCTGGTTGTGGCGCGCGTCGAAGGTGTGCCAGCGGTCGCCGAGGTAGACCTCGAACCAGGCGCTGAAGTCCATCGGCGAGCGCACCGGCGGCACGCCGATGTCGCCGAGGTAGCCGGTGACGTAGCGCGCCGGGATGTTCATGCAGCGGCACAGCGTGATCGCCAGGTGCGCGAAGTCGCGGCACACGCCGGTGCCCTCGCGCAGGCCCTGCGCGGCGGTGCGCGTGGCGCGTGCGCTCGCGTAGTCGAAGCGCAGGTGGCCGTGCACGAAGTCCGAGATCGCCTGCACGCGCGACCAGCCCGGCGCCACGCCGCCGAAGCGGTCCCAGGCGAACTGCAGCAGCTCGCTGTCGACCTCGCAGTAGCGGCTGGGCAGCAGGAAGGCCAGCGTCTCCACCGGCAGCGCGGCGGGGGCGTGCTCGACGGCGTCGCGCTCCACCGGGTCGGGCGTGCCGGGGTCGGCGATCACGGCCTGGTTGCGCAGCCGCACGTTCGTCACGCCCGCGGGGATCTGCACGCGCGCGCAGGCGTTGCCGAAAGCGTCGAAGTAGTGGTCGGTGAACAGCGGCGGCTCGAGCGTGAGCTGCTCGCCGCCGCCGCGCAGGTCCGCCACGCGCGAGGGATGGACCTGCAGCATGTAGACCAGCGCGGTGGGCGCGATGGGGGCCGTGGCGAGCGCGAGCTCGATGTCGAAGCCGATCCGGATGAGCATGGGTTCTTTCGCGGGGGAGATTCCCCGACACCCATCTTGGGGTCGAAGACATGCGCGCGCGCGGGGCCAACGCGCGCATCGCTCGTAGTCCGTCGCGCTGTCGGCGTCTTCCTACCGCAGCGGCGTCCGCTCTCCCACAGACGGGGGCGGGGCGCCACTACGGGTTTCGCGCGGTGCGACCCCTACGCTCGGTCTCCGCCCGTATCGAAGCCAGGCAGGGAGAGGTCGCAAGTCCTGGCCAGAGCGATCCATATCGCACGGGCGCGTTCAACCGGTCCGCTGGAGGGAATCATGGAGTTTTCGTCGCTGTTCGACTCGTTCGCCACCCATTGGGGCGACGAGATCCTGATCTGGTCCGTTGCCGCCGTCGCCGGCTGCATCTGCCTGGTCGCATTGGTGAATGTGCTGGACATGCTTCTCGACAACGGCGGCGCCGGATGAGCCTGAGCTCCTTCCAAGACACCCAGAAAGCCCCTCGATGACGCCACAGAACAAGGCCGCCGCCCGGCGCGCCAAGCCCGCCAAGACTTCCAGAGCGGGGGACGCCAGCGATGCCAAGCAGCAGCAGCTCGAGGGCTTCACGCTCGACCACGGGGCCGAGCTGACGACCAATCAGGGCCTGCGGATTCCCGACAACCACAACTCGCTGAAGGCCGGACGGCGCGGACCCACGCTGCTCGAGGACTTCATCCTGCGCGAGAAGATCACGCACTTCGACCACGAGCGCATCCCCGAGCGCGTGGTGCATGCGCGCGGCGAGGCGGCCCACGGCTACTTCCAGGTCTACAAGTCGATGTCGCAGTTCACCAGCGCCGACTTCCTGCAGGACCCCGATGCGAAGACGCCTGTGTTCGTGCGCTTCTCCACCGTGGCCGGTTCGCGCGGCTCGGCCGACACCGTGCGCGACGTGCGCGGCTTCGCCGTCAAGTTCTACACCCGCGAGGGCAACTACGACCTCGTGGGCAACAACGTGCCGGTGTTCTTCATCCAGGACGCGATGAAGTTCCCCGACCTGATCCATGCCGTGAAGCCCGAGCCGCACCACGAGATGCCGCAGGCCGCGAGCGCGCACGACACCTTCTGGGACTTCGCCTCGCTGATGCCCGAGACCACCCACATGCTGATGTGGGCCATGAGCGACCGCGCGATCCCGCGCAGCCTGCGCATGATGGAAGGCTTCGGCGTCCACACCTTCCGCCTCGTCAACGCACGCGGCGAGAGCCACTTCGTGAAGTTCCACTGGAAGCCCAAGCTCGGCATCCACGGCCTGGCCTGGGACGAGGCGCAGAAGATCGCGGGCAAGGACCCCGACTTCCACCGCCGCGACCTCTGGGAGGCGATCGAGAACGGCGACTTCCCCGAATGGGAGCTCGGCGTGCAGATGATTCCCGAGGGCAAGGAGGGCACGCTGGGCTTCGACCTGCTCGACCCCACCAAGCTGATCCCCGAGGAGATGGTGCCGGTGCAGAAGATCGGCCGCATGGTGCTCAACCGCAACCCCGACAACTTCTTCGCCGAGACCGAGCAGGTGGCGTTCCACCCGGGCCACCTGGTGCCGGGCATCGACTTCACCAACGACCCGCTGCTGCAGGGGCGGCTGTTCTCGTACACCGACACGCAGATCTCGCGGCTGGGCGGCGCCAACTTCCACGAGCTGCCGATCAACAAGGGCGTGTGCCCGTTCCACAACTTCCAGCGCGACGGCATGCACCGCCAGACCATCGCGCGCGGCCAGGTCGCCTACGAGCCCAACACGCTGGGCTCGGGCGCCGAGTTCCGCGTGGACGGCGACAGCGCCGGCTTCCAGAGCTATCCCGACGCCGACTACGAGGCGCCCAAGCTGCGCCGCCGCAGCCACACCTTCGACGACCACTTCACGCAGGCGCGCCTGTTCTTCGAGAGCCAGAGCGCGCCCGAGAAGGAGCACATCGTCGCGGCCTTCCGCTTCGAGCTGTCGAAGGTGGAGGTGCCGGCGATCCGCCAGCGCATGGTCGACAACCTCGCGCACGTCGACGAGAAGCTGGCGCGCCGCGTGGCCGAGCCGCTGGGCATCGGCGAGCCCGATGCGCGCGCGGCCGCCGGGCGCGCGGGCTTCCGCGAGCACCGCATCCACCTGCCGATCGAGGAATCGCCCGCGCTCAGCATGGCGGGCACCGGCGACGGCTCGATCCGCACGCGCAAGGTCGCGATCCTGGTGGCCGACGGCATCGACTCGGCCTCGCTCAAGCCGATCCGCGAGGCGCTCGAACAGGCCGGCGCCCAATGCAAGGTCGTGGGCCCGCGCCTGGGTTCGGTGGTCAGCGGCTCCAAGCGCCAGGTCGACACCGACGCCACCTTCGCCAACATGCCCTCGGTGATGTTCGACGCGGTGCTGGTGCCCGCGGGCGCCGAGGGTGCGCGCGCCCTGGCCGCCAGCGGCGACGCGGTGCACTTCGTGCTCGAGGCCTTCAAGCACTGCAAGGCCGTGTGCACGGTGGGCGAGGGCGTGCAACTGCTGTCCACCCTGGGCATCGCCGCCGACACGCCGGCCGACAGCCTGCCGCCGGGCGTGGTGGTGGCGGCCACGCCGGTCACCAACCTCGGCGACACCAGCGCCGCGCAGCAGATCGCGCAGGACTTCGTCGCCGCGATCGCGAAGCACCGGCACTGGGACCGGCCGAACATCGACGCCGTGCCGGCCTGAGCCCGCTCAGACCCGTGCCGAACGCCGCAGCTGCTTGAGCAGCAGGCCCAGGTACGGGTTCGGGTCGGCCTCGCGGTAGCCCAGGTGCAGCGCCGACACGGCGCTCTTCTCGCGCAGCCGCTGGTAGACCACGCCCTCGAGCCGGATCGACTCGGTGCCGCTGGGCACGATCGCGAGGCCCACGCCGGCCGACACCAGGCCGACGATGGTCGAGGCGTCGCGCGCCTCCTGCACCATGCGCGGGCGGAAGCCCGCCTTCGAACACAGCTCCTGCACCTTCCAGTACAGCCCGATGCCCGAATGGCGCGGGTAGAGGATCAGCGGCTCGTCGCGCAGGTCGGCGATGCGCACCGGCGCCCGGCTCAGCGGGTGCGTGGCCGGCACCGCCACCATCAGCGGCGCCTGGTACCAGGCCTCGATCGCGATGCCCGCGGGGATCGGCACGTTGGGATGGCGCAGGATGCCGAGGTCGAGCTCGTGGCCGTGCACCGCGTCGAGCTGGTCGAGCGAGGTCATCTCGTGCAGCGCCAGCGCGATGCGCGGATGCGCGGCCTGGAACTCGCGGATCGCGGCCGGCAGCGTGGCCGACAGCATCGACGAGGCGGTGTAGCCCAGCGCGATCTTGCCGATGCCGCCCGTCGCCGCGTCGCGCGCCTCGCCCTTGGCCGATTCCACCGAGGCGAGGATCGCCTGCGCGCGCTCGAGGAAGTGGCGCCCGGCCTGCGTGAGGTGCACGCGGCGCTTGTCGCGGTCGAGCAGGCGCACCTGCAGCTCCTCCTCGAGCAGGCGGATCTGCGTGCTCAGCGGTGGCTGCGCCATGTGCAGCCGCTGTGCCGCGCGCGTGAAGTTCAGCTCCTCCGCCACCGCCACGAAATAGCGCAGATGCCGTAGTTCCATCGATATCTCCTGCGTATGGGAATCTGTGAGCAATCAGTATTTCCAAATATAAGGCCGACTGCCTACAGTCGCCGCCATGGAGACAAGAGACACCCCTTCGCCGGCCTCCGCCGGCAGCACCAGCCCCGTGATGCAGCGGCTCGCGCGCCGCCAGTGGGTGGCCGCGCTCGGCGTGCGCCATGCGCGCGGCGCCGAGATCGCGCGGCTGGCCAAGGCCAGCGGCCACCATGCGATCTGGGTCGACCTCGAGCACAGCGCGATGCCGATCGACGCGGCCGGCGCCATCTGCGCCACCGCGCTCGACATCGGCCTGGTGCCCTTCGTGCGCGTGCCCGAACGCGAATACGGCGTGATCGGCCGGCTGCTCGACGCGGGCGCGGCCGGCATCATCGTGCCGCGCGTGGAAACGGCCGAACAGGCGGCCGACGCGGTCGCGGCCTGCCGCTTTCCGCCCGAGGGCCATCGCTCGGCCATCGCCGCGCTGCCCGCCTTCGGCTATCGCCGGCTGCCCGCCGCCGAACTGCGCGAACGCGCCAACCGCTCGACCGTGGTCAAGCTGCTGATCGAGAGCCCGCGCGGCATCGAGAACATCGAAGCCATCGCGCGCGTGCCGGGCGTGGACCTGCTGGCGATCGGCAGCAACGACCTCGGCGCCGAGATGAACCTCGCGGGCGGCCCCGCCGTGCATCCGCGGCTGCGCGAGGCGCACGACGCGGCCCTCGCGGCCTGCGCGCGCGCCGGCAAGCCGCTGGCCATCGGCGGCGTGGCCGACATCGCCTACGTGGCCGACTGCATCCGCCGCGGCGCCGCGCCCTTCCTCATGACCGGCATCGACACCGACCTGCTGCTCGCCGTGCTGCACGAGCGCGTGGCGCAGGCGCTCGATTCGGTGCGGCCGCTCGACGGCGCCGTGCTGCTCGACTGAGCTTCTTCACATATTCGATCCGACCTTTTCCATGACCGACCAGATCCTCGTTTCCAAGCCGATGCGCGACGCGCAGACCCTGACCCGTGCCGCCTTCGAGGTGCCCGCCGGTGCCTGCGACGCGCACGTGCACGTGTTCGGCCCCGAGGCGCGCTACCCGCGCGTGCCCGCGCCGCACTACACGCTGCCCGACGGCGACCTGCCGCAGCTGCGCGCCGCGCTCGGCGTGCTCGGCCTCGAGCGCTTCGTGATCGTGCAGCCCAGCTTCTACGGCACCGACAACCGCTGCATGCTCGATGCGCTCGACGTCGCGGGCGATGCCGCGCGCGGCGTCGCGATGGTCGAGGACGGCACCTCGGCGGAGGAACTCGCCGCCATGCATGCGCGCGGCGTGCGCGCGCTGCGGCTCGACCTGTTCCTGCGCTCGGGCCTGCCCACGGCCGAGCTGCGGCGCTTCATCGCGCGCAGCGTGGAACGCACGCGCGCGCTCGGCTGGCATGTCCAGTTCTACACGCCGGGCTGGGTGGTGCGCGACCTGATCCCGTTCCTGCCCGAGATCGAGAGCGACTTCGTGATCGACCACATGGGCTACATGCTCGAGAGCGACGGCCTCACGCGCGCCGACTTCGACCGCCTGCTGCGCGCGGTGCACGACGGCCGCGGCTGGTTCAAGCTCTCGGGCCCGTACCGGCTCGCCAAGGACGGCAACTACGAACGGCTGCGCCCGCTCGCGCAGGCCATCGTCGAGGCGGTGCCCGAGCGCGTGATCTGGGGCAGCGACTGGCCGCACATTCCCGAGGGCGGGCGCGACACCGGCGAGCTGCTGAACCTGCTGGGCGACTGGATCCCCGATGCCGCCGCGCGCCGGCGCATCCTGGCCGACAACCCGGCGCGGCTGTTCGGGTTCTGAGACCATGGATGCCTCCACGATCGAAAGCGCGGCCATGCAACTGAACTGCATCCAGGAACTCGCCACCACCGGCGCGCGCGCGGTGGCCGGCTTCGTCCACGGCGGCACGCGCTACCTCGCGGTGCCGCAGCTGGCGCGCGACGCCGAGGGCCAGCCCGCGAAGATGACGCTGGGCGACAGCGACCTCGAGATGCCCGTGTACCGCTGGGAGGGCGGGCGCTTCGTGCCGCATGCCAGCCTGCCGGTGCCCGGCGGCGAGGACGCCGAGTTCTTCCGCATCGGCGAACGCGCCTTCCTCGCCACCGCGAGCCTGCGCAGCGGGCGCGATCCCTACACGCTGGCCGTGCCGTCGACGATCTTCGAGCTGGTCGACGGCCGCTTCGAGCCCTTCCAGCGCATCGACGGCTTCGCGGCCAAGCAGTGGCACCACTTCGCGATCGGCGAACGGCACTTCCTCGCGCTCGCGCAGGGCGTGACCCTGCCGGGCGAGCAGCCCGCGCGGCCGGTGTCGTCGTGCCTCCTCGAATGGGACGGCGCGCGCTTCGTGCCGTTCCAGGACGTGCCCTCGGCCTGGGGCTACAACTGGGCCTTCTTCGAGGTCGGCGGCGAGCGGCTGCTGGCCCATGCCGACCATGCCGTGCCCTCGCTGCTGCTGCGCTGGAACGGCGAGCGCTTCGAACCGTTCCAGCAGCTCGACGGCCAGAGTGGCCGCGCCTTCTGCTTCTTCGAGACCCAGGGCCAGGCCTGGCTGGCCTTCGCCAACCTGCATGGCGACACGCTGCTCTACCGCTGGCAGGACGGCGGCTTCGCGGTCCACCAGGTGCTCGCGGGCCCGGGCGGGCGCGAGTTCGCCTGGCGCGGCGATGCCGAGGGCGGGCACCTGGTGCTCGTCAACTTCCTGCACGGCACGCGCGAGGCGCCGATCCCCGAGCTCGAGTCGGTCGTGTTCCGCATGGACGACGGCCGGCTGGTCGAGGCCGCGCGCTTCGCGACCTCGGGCGGCACCGACGCCGCCTTCTTCGAGGCCGACGGCGCGCTGCATCTCGCGGTGGCCAACAGCCTGAGCGCCGCGGTGCGCTTCGCGACGCCCAGCCGCATCTACCGCGTCGACGGCCTCGGCGCCTCCATCACGGGCTGACCCGCCATGGCCACCTACGCACCCCACGAAAGCCCCGAGCTGGTCCGCCTGTTCGAGACCTACACGGCCGGGCCCACGAGCATCGGCGCCACGCTGACGGCGCGCACCGCGGCCGCCAGCGCGCACGATCCGCTGATCGTCGCGACCAGCACCGACATCGTGCTGTTCCCCGGCGGCGGCCGGCCGCCCGAGATCGAGGGCTTCCGCATGTCCACGCGCGGCTTCAAGGAGCTCGCGGGCATCTCGCACCACGGGCCCGCGGTGGCCTCGCTGCTGCGGCTGCGCGAGCTCGATCCCGAGGGCGAACTCTGGCGCGCGGAGACCCGACGCCTGATCGACAGCACGCGCGCCGCGCGCGCCGCCAACTCCGAGGCGCTGTGGCGCGACACCGTCGCGGTGCCCGCCTACCGCGGCCGCGAGGCGCGCATCGCGCAGCTGGTCGACTATTCGTGCGCGCTGACCGAGCGCTACCTCGAGCGCGCGCTGCGCGAGCCCGAGAGCTTCACCGCCGCCGACATGCGCGAGCACTACATCGAGGCGCGCGGCGATGCCGTGGGCGCCACGGTGCCGATGAACGCCGTGATGATCGCCACCTTCTTCCTGGTCGGCATGGACACCGGCCACCGCGTGATCGGCTGGTTCGACCGCCATGCGATCGACTGGTCGCGCGCCATGGTGCTGATCGTCGGCCGCCAGGGCCGGCCCACGGCCGGCGTGACCTGGACCACCAATTCGGTCGCCGCCATGATCCTCGCGGCTTCGGGCCAGCGGCTCGCGCTCGACCGGCTCTACATCGCGCCGCACGGCCCGAGCTTCAAGGTGGCCGAGCTGCCCGACCTCGCGGCGGTGCGTGCCTTCGAGGAGCCGCTGCGCCAGATCTGGGCCCACACGCGCACGGTGAGCGAACTCGGGCCGCTGATGTACGAGGGCTATCCGCGCTTCGAGCCCGGCGCCGCGGGGCGGCCCCGCATCGACGCGCGGACGGAGTCGGTCGGCGAGATGCCGGCGATCGCGAGTCCCGACGACTGGTTCGCGCTCAATACGCGGCTGCGCGTGGTGCTCGAGGATCCGCGGCAGCTGCTCTCGGGCTGCGTGGTCGACTACGCGGTCGACCAGCTGCGTGCCAACGGCAACGACCCCGCGCGGCTGGTGGTGCCGGGGCTGGACAACGTGAGCTATCCACCGTTGGTGCCGCGCACCGGCGGTTGAGTGGACTGCGGCGGGCCGATCGGGCTCGCGGAGGCGGGACAACCAAAGAAGAAGAGCAGGACGGCAGGCACGCCGGCGGCGACGTCGCGCGCATTCGATTCATAGAAAAGAGAACGGAGACAAGACCATGAGAAAACTCGCAACCCTGTGGGGCGCCGCCCTCGCGCTGACGCTGGCCAGCGCCGGCGCGCAGGCGCAGTCCGGCGCCTGGCCCCAGCGCCCGATCCGGATCGTCACGCCCACGCCGGCCGGCGTGGGCTCGGACGTGTTCGCGCGCGCCTATGCCGAGCGGCTCGGCCAGATGCTCAAGACGCCGGTGGTGGTCGAGAACCGCCCCGGCGCGCTCGCGGCGATCGGTACCGATGCGGTCGCCAAGGCCGCGCCCGACGGCTACACCATCCTGTTCTCGACCAGCAACCCGTTCACCATGACGCCGTTCCTGCTGTCGAAGCTGCCCTACAACCCGCAGACCGACCTGGTGCCGGTCACGCAGGCGCTCAAGGGCGGCTCGTTCATCGTCGCCAACCCCTCGGTGCCCGCGAAGAACCTGGTGGAACTGGTGGCGCTCGCGAAGAAGGACCCGGGCCGCGTGAGCTTCGCCTCCTACGGCTCGGGCAGCACCGCGCACCTGGGCTTCGAACTGCTGCAGGATGCCGCGGGCATCGAGCTGCTGCACGTGCCCTACAAGCAGAGTGCCATGCCCGACGTGATCGCGGGCCAGGTGATGCTGGGCTTCGAGCCGCCGATCTCCGCGTTGCCCAACATCCGCGCTGGGCGCATCAAGCCCATCGCCTACACCGGCAGCCAGCGCAGCGCCGCGCTGCCCGACGTGCCCACGCTGGCCGAGCGCTATCCGGGCCTGGAGGTGTTCACCTGGCTCGGCTTCTGGCTGCCCGCGAAGACGCCGCCCGAGATCGTCGACCGCTTCAACCGCGAGATCCGCGCGGCCACGCAGTCGCCCGAGATGCAGAAGCTGATCGCCGAGGCCGGGCTCGAGCCGATGGGCACCACGCCCGAGGAGACGCGCGCCATCGTGCGGCGCGAGGCCGAGGCGATGGGCAAGCTCATCAAGGCCAAGAACATCCGCATCGACTGAGTGCCGGGGCCGGGCTTCGCCCCGCGCCACCTCGCAAGCCTTTTCCATTTCGACCGCGCCGCGCCGGCCCGAGGGCCGCAGCGCCGGCTTTCGCTCGCCCATTTCTCGGAGACACCCATGCGCAACATCCCCTTCGCGTTCCGCGCCGTCCTGGCCGCCCTGTTCCTTTCGTCCCTGCCGCTGCTCTCGCAGGCCCAGTCGAGCGTGCAGGTGTTCGGCACCGTCGACCTCAACTTCACCTACAGCAAGGCCGGCGGCAAGAGCGTGCGTGCCATGGACCAGGGCGGCAACATCTTCCCGAGCCGGCTGGGCTTTCGCGGCAGCGAGGACCTGGGCGGCGGGCTGGTCGCGAGCTTCTGGCTCGAGTCGGCGCTGCTGCCCGACACCGGCGAGTACCAGGGCGTCTACTGGCACCGGCGCTCCACGCTGAGCCTGTCGAGCCGGACCTGGGGCGAGCTGCGGCTGGGCCGCGACTACGTGCCCACCTTCTGGAACGTCTCGCAGTTCTCGCCCTTCGGCACGGTGGGCGTGGGCGGCTCGGCCGCGATGGTCGAGGGCTGGCCGTTCGGCCTGGGTGGCGCGCGCACGCTGGTGCGGGTCGACAACTCGGTCGGCTACTTCCTGCCGCGCGACCTCGGCGGCTTCTACGGCCAGGCGATGTACGCGATGCCCGAGGGCGCGGAAGGCATGCGCTATGCGGGCGCGCGCCTGGGCTATGCCAGCGGCCCGCTCGACATCGCGGCCGCCTATGGCCGCACGCCGGTGGCCAACGGGCAGGTCTACCGCACCGCGACCGTGGGCGGCACCTACGACTTCGGGCCGGTGAAGCTCTACGCCAACTACCACCGCCACCAGACGACCAACGACCGCCAGGTGCACCTGATGGTGGGGGCGAGCATGCCGGTGGGCCCGGGTGTCATCAAGGTGTCGGCCGCGCGTGCCAATCGCAGCGGCCCCGGCCTCGATGCCGACGACGCGACCCAGTTCGCGGTCGGCTACGTGCACTGGCTCAGCAAGCGCACCGCGGTCTACACGGCCTATTCGCGCATCCGCAACCGCGGCAACGCGGCCTACGTGGTCGCCGATTCCTCGCCGGCCGGCTCGCCCGGCATGCCCTCGAGCGGGCTGCAGTTCGGCATCTCGCACAACTTCTGAGGCCGTGGCCCTAGTCCATTTGCGCTAGACCGTATTGCGAATAGGCGGGGGTAGGGGCCGTCCCTAGACTTTCCCCACGAGGCCAGAACGGCGCGCACTTCCGCGGCGTCGATGCCCGCCAAGGCGGGCATGCCGGCCGCGCGCGGGGGTCCAATGGCGAGGTTTTCGAGAATGGGATGGGCGCTGGGATGGGCCGGCGTGGTGCTGCTGACGCAGCTGTCGCCGGCGCAGGCGCAGGAAGGCCCGAGCGCCGAGGCCGCGGCCAGCAAGATGGAGCAGGCCCGGCTCGCCGACACCGACACGCTGCTGGCGCTGACCAGCGAAGGCGCGGTGCTCTACGGCCAGGACAACGTCAAGCTCTCGGGCTACCAGTACTGCAGCCAGGCGGTGGCGCTGGCCGAGTCGGGCGAGTTCCGCCAGAGCGTGCGCGCCGCGAGCAAGGCGCTGCACCTGGCCAACACCACCAACGACCCGAACCTGCGCGCCATGGCCAACCGCGACCTGGCCATCGTCTACAGCTACTCGGGCCAGCTCGAGAAGGCCGAGCAGTTCGCCCGCGAGGCGCTCAAGAGCGAGGCGCGCGACCCCAAGCTGGTGGTGGGCCCGGTGCAGAAGGTGATCGGCGACGTGCGCACGCGCCGCGCCGACTACGAGGGCGCGATCCTCAGCTACGACGAGGCGCTCGCCAACAGCTCGCCGCGCTATGCGCCGCTGGTGCAGGCCTCGCTGGTCAATGCGCTGATCGAATCGGGCACGCCGGCCAACACGCAGCGCGCGCGCGAGCTGATCGGCACGCTGCCGCAGCCGAAGGACGCACCGCTGGCCGCGCAGCTCGACCGCACGCGCGCACGGCTGCTGCTGGCCGAGAACAAGCCGGCCGAGGCACGCGACCTCTACCGCACGCTGGCCACGCGCCAGGTCGGCGCGGACAGCGGTTACTACCAGCTCTGGGCCTGGGACGGCGTGGCGCGCAGCGAGGTGGCGCTGGGCCAGAAGCAGGCCGCGGCCGAGGCCGTGGGCCGCGCGCTCGATGGCGTGGACAAGGTGCGCGCGAAGTTCCGCAGCGAAGAATTCAAGATGGGGTTGTTCTCCGACCTGCAGTCGGTGTTCGAGCGCGGCGTGGCGATCTACAGCGACGCGGGCGACAGCGCCCGCGCCTTCGAGGTCAGCGAGCACAGCCGCTCGCGCGCGCTGCTCGACGCGGTGCGCGGGCGCGCCAAGCTCAGCGAGCAGGCCGCCGCCACGGTGGACCTGGCGACGCTGCAGCGCACGCTGGCCGCCGACGAGCGCGTGGTGCAGTTCCATTCGCTGCCCGACCGGCTGATGGTGTGGGTGGTGAGCCCCGCGGGCATCGAGAGCAAGACGATCCCGGTCAGGCGCGAGGAACTCAACGAACTGGTCGAGACCTTCCGCAACACCATCGTGCGCGGCCGCCGCACCGCGATCACCAACGCCGACAAGCTCGGCGCCGCGCTGCTCGGCCCGCTGAACCTGCAGCCCGGCCAGCGGCTGGTGATCGTGCCCCACGGTCCGCTGCACTACCTGCCGTTCCAGGCATTGCGCCTGAACGGCCGCTACGTGATCGAGACGCACCCGGTGGCGGTGGCGCCGTCGATCAGCATCGCGGTGCAGCTCGCGCAGCGCACGCCGCGCGTGAACGCCACGCTCACGGCCTTCGGCAATCCGCGCATCGAGGACAAATACGACCTGCCGGGCGCGGAGAGCGAGGTCAAGCAGCTCGCTCAGTACTTCCCGAGCAACAGCGTCTACATGGGCGCGGCCGCCACCAAGACGCAGTTCCGCGACGTGGCCGCGCGCTCGCCGCTGATGCACGTGGCGGCGCATGCGGAAGCCGACGAGGTCGATCCGCTGTACTCGCGCATCCTGCTGGCCAACGAGGGCGGCAAGCAGAATTTCCTCGAGGCGCACGAGATCCTCGAGCTGCCGATGCAGGGCACGGCCCTGGTGACGCTGTCGGCCTGCGAGTCGGGCCTGGGCCGCATCGCGCAGGGCGACGAGGTGCTGGGCTTCACGCGCTCCTTCCTCTCCGCGGGCAGCTCGAGCCTGATCGCCTCGCTGTGGCCGGTGTCGGACGACGCGACGGCGGTGCTGATGAGCACGCTCTACGGCGAACTCGCGAAGGGCCGAGACCTGCAGAAGGCGATGCAGGCGGGGCAGCTGGCGGTGCTCAAGGATCCCAAGATGTCGCATCCCTTCTTCTGGGCGCCGTTCAATCTGATCGGCAACTGGCGTCTGACGGTGGGAGGCTGAAATGAAACACCAACAGCCGGACGCAGAGGACGCGAAGATTTCGCAAAGGGCGCGAAAGAGAAATTCAAAAATTTTCTTGCCTTCCTTTTGCGTCCTTCGCGCAACCTTCGCGTCCTCTGCGTCCGGAAGTCCGCTTTCGTTTTCGACCCCGTCCGTCGCTTCATGCGATGCGGGTGGAACGCAGCGCAATGGATAACTGAGATGCGAAACGAAAACCTCTCGAAAAGCCCGCGCCCCGATGCGCGGCGGAGCATCCCCATGCGCGTCCTGCAACGCTCCACGCCGATCGCCCTCGCCGTCTCCGCCCTGTTCGGCGCCGCCTTGCTCGTGGCCGCCCAGCGTGCCCATGCCACCGAAGCCGAGGAGACCGCCTTGCTGCCCACGCAGGACCCCTGCGGCAGCTGCAACCGGCCCATCGCCCAGGCCACCGGCGGTGTCGCGCCGCAGACCCTGCCCGCGCCGTCGCGCAACACCTCCGCCACCGGTGCCTTCAAGCTCAACGACCTGCGCCTCAATGGCGTGAAGGCGCTGAGCAACGAGGAACTGCAGTCGATCACCACGCCCTACATCGGCCGCGACGTCACGCTGGCCGACCTCGAGGAGCTCGCGAAGGCGATCACCGCGCGCTACAAGGAGCGCGGCTACTTCCTCGCGCAGGCCGTGGTGCCCGTGCAGACCGTGCGCGACGGCATCGTCGAGATCAGCGTGATCGAGGGCCGGCTGGGCCGCGTCGACGTGCTGGTGGCACCCGAGGCACCGATCGCCGAGGCGCGCGTGCGCGGCTTTCTCGCGCCGCTGCAGCCGGGCGAGGCCGTCAACGCACCCGCCTACGAACGCGCGATGCTGCTGCTGTCGGACCAGCCCGGCGTCAAGGTGTCGTCGGCGTTGCAGGAGGGCACGCAGCCCGGCACCACCGATCTGTCGGTCGAGGTCGCGGCCGCGCCGCGCTGGGCCTTCACCGCCGAGGGCGACAACCACGGCACCAAGGAGTCCGGCCGCTACCGGCTCGGCGGCACCGTGCGCTGGCTCAGCCCCTTCGGCATCGGCGACAACCTCGATGCGCGCGTCATGGTGTCCGACAGCAATGCGCTGCAGTACGGCCGCATCGCCTACGAGGCGCCGATCGGCACCAGCGGCCTGCGCGCCGGCATGGGCCTGGCGCGCGTGAGCTACGACCTCGGTGGCCAGTTCTCCGACCTCGACGCGCAGGGCCGCGCCGACGTGCTCGATTTTTCGCTCAACTATCCGCTGATCCGCCAACGCCAGCAGAACCTGTTCCTGCGGCTGACCGCCGACTTCAAGGACCTGCGCGACGAGATCCGCGCCGTCGACTACGACGTCAAGAAGCGCGTGCGCGGCATCGGCCTGGGCTGGACCTGGGAGCGGCGCGACGAGGTCCTCGGCGGCGGCTACTGGGCCAGCACCGGCACTCTTTACCACGGCTCGCTGTCGATCCGCGACCCGCAGACCCTCGCGGCCGACCAGGCCTTCGGCGGACGCCAGACCGAGGGCGGCTTCACCAAGATGAGCTTCCAGCTCTCGCGGCTGCAGTCGATCGTGCCGCGCCACTCGCTCTATCTCTCGATCGGCGGCCAGTGGGCCAGCAAGAACCTCGATGCTTCCGAGAAGCTCGCGCTCGGCGGCGCGCGCGCGGTGCGCGCCTACCCCTCGGGCGAACTGCTGGCCGACCAGGGCGTGATCGGCACCGTCGAATGGCGCTGGTCGGTCAACGAGGAGCTCACGCCCTTCGTGTTCTACGACGCGGCGCGCGGCAAGCTCGCGCGCCATCCCTCGCCCTTCGACGGCGAGAACTCGCGCAGCCTGCGCGGCTACGGCATCGGCCTGAGCTGGTCGCGCCCGGGCAATTTCTCGATCAACGCGACGCTGGCCTGGCGTGACGGCACACCGCGGGCACAGACCGACGGCGGCGGCCACAACCCGCGGCTGTACGTCCAGGTTCAAAAGGCGTTCTGACCATGAAGCAACGCACGTCTCCTCTTCTTCGCGCCACCGCGCGCCGCCTGCGGCTGCGGCCGGTCGCGTTCTCGCTGATCTGCGCGGGCGCCGTGCCCGCGATGGCGCAGGTGCTGCCCACGGGCTTCCTGCCCTCGGCGCTGCCGGGCAACATGGTCTCGATGACCCAGGCCGGCAACATCATGAGCATCGTGCAGGGCAGCCAGCGCGGCATCGTCAACTGGACCACGTTCTCGATCGGCGCCAAGAACATCGTCAACATCCAGCAGCCCAACGCCTCGGCGATCCTGCTCAACCGCGTCACCGGCAACGAGCTCTCGACCATCGCGGGACAGCTCAACGCCAACGGCCGCGTGTTCCTGATCAATCCCAACGGCGTGCTGTTCGGTTCGGGTGCCAGCGTCAACGTGGGCGGGCTCGTGGCCTCGACGCTGGGCCTGACCACCAGCGACGCGAACTTCCTCGGCGGCACGACCAACTTCAGCTTCGAGCGGCTGAACGCCAACGCCAAGACGGTGGTGAACGACGGCGGCATCACGGCCACCGGCGGCCCCGTGGTGCTGATGGGCGCGGGCGTGAGCAACACCGGCACCATCACGGCCGACGGCCAGACCGTGGCGCTGGTCTCGGGTCGCAAGATCACCTTCGACCTCGCGGGCGACGGCCTCACCAACATCGCGATCGCATCCGACTCGATGGCGACCAACGCCTCGGTCGGCAACACCGGCACCGTGCAGGCCGACGGCGGCAAGGTCGTGATGGTGGGCCAGTCGACCACCCTCGGCGAACTGGTCGTGAACCAGGCCGGCGTGGTGCGCGCGCGCTCGCTCGGCACGAAGAACGGCGAGATCGTGCTCGGCGGCGGCGCCGACAACGAGGTGCATGCGGGCGGCACGCTCGATGCCACCTCCACCGGCACGGCGGTGGGTGGCCGCATCTCGGTGGCGGCGGGCAGCGTGCGCGTGATGGATGGCGCGCTGCTCGACGCGAGCGGCGACGCGGGCGGCGGCTCGGTGCAGCTCAAGGCGCTGAACGGGCTGTCGATCGCGTCGGCCCCGCCCGCCGCGCTGCTGGCGTCGGGGGCCGTGGTGCGTGCCGATGGCCGCGCCGGCAATGCCGCGGGCGGCGAGATCCGCATCGAGGAGGCGAGCTACGGCGCGCTGCCCGGCACCGGCAGCGAGGCGCCGCCGGCCACCCGGCTCGGCATGCACCTGTCGGGCACGCTGTCGGCCAAGGGCGCCGGCTCGGGCGCGGGCGGCAGCATCACCACCAGCGCCGATGCGATCCAGGTCGGCAGCGACCTCGCGCTGTCGGCCGCGGGCGGCGCGAACGGCGGCGCCAACGGCAAGTGGACGCTCAACTCGAACAAGCAGATCGTGGTCACGTCCGAGGCGCCGAACTACGACCCCGGCAGCTATCCCAGCGCCGGCGGCATGGCTTCCAGCCCGATCAGTTCGCAGGCGCTGGGCCGCGCGCTCGGCCAGGGCACCGACGTCACGCTCGCGAGCGGCGCGGCCAATGCCGAGGGCGGGCAGGAGATCTTCGGCGTGGTGTTCGACACCGCGGCCCAGGTGGTCAAGAACGAGGGCGGCAATGCCTCGCTGCGCGTGGATTCGGCCACCGGCATCGCGATGCTCGAGCGCTCGACCATCCAGTCGAAGACCGGCGCGCTCCACGTCGACTTCAACGCCGATGCCAACGGCCCCGCGCTGCCGGCCGGCGACGCGCCGATCGTCGGCGAGGGCGCGGCGCGCATCGCGCCGATCCAGATGACCGACGCCGTCATCGAGACCAATGGCGGCAACGTGCGCTTCTATGGCCAGGGCGACGCGCAGAACGGCCGCGCGCTCGGCTATGCCAACGTCAGCTTCTCCAGCCTGCCCTTCTCCAGTGCCGGCGTGCAGGTGACCGGCGGGCGCATCTCGACCTGCGCCATGGGCGCCGCGAGCTGCGCGCAGGGCGGCGAGATCAGCCTGCGCGGCGCGGGCCAGACCGTGCTCTCGAGCTCCTACCTGGTCGGCAGCACCGGCGTGCTGCTCGCGAGCACCGAGCTGATCAGCGGCAGCGGCGCCATCACCGTCGATGGCACGGGCGGCCTGGCCGCCACCGGCGTGGCGATGGGCCAGTCCTCCTCCGGCGGCACGCCGGGGCCGCGCAACCGCATCGCCTCGGCCAGCGGCGACGTGACGGTGCGCGGCAGCACGCGCGGCTGGACCGCGGGCGAGGACGTGGAGCGGTTGCAGTTCGGCGCCAGCGGCGCGGGCGTGCGCCTCGCGGGCACCGACATCGTCACCGGCGGCAATGCGCGCGTGGAAGGCAAGGGCGCCGACCTCGGCGCGCTGCTGGCCGATCCCGGCTTCGCCAAGCTCTCGGCCTCGTCCACCATCAATGCCTCGCACGGCGTGCTGATCGGCGACACCGGCATCGCGGCCGGGCAGGGCCGGCGCATCGACATCGTCGGCACCGCCGGCAGCGCGGGCCTGACCTACGACTTCAACGGCGTGCCGACGCCACCGCCGGCGGGCATCAACGAAGGCTTCACGCCCACGGCGGTGTGGATCCGCGCCAGCGGCGCCGGCCAGGGCCTGCGCGCCGAAGGCGGCCAGATCAACATCGTCGGCGGCAATGGCGACGTGCTGCTGCAGCGCGGCGCGCAGGCCGATGCGCTGCTGAGCACCGCGAGCAACAACGTCGCCGGCGGCGCCATCGCCGTCACCGGCCGCAACATCTACGGCGGCGGCCTCGCGGGCGCCACCGGCACGCTGGCCGATGCGAGCGGCGCGGGCACGGGCGGCAGCATCCGCTTCGAATCGACGGTCAGCGACAAGACCGGCGGCATGCTCGCGCTGGCCACGGGCATGACCCTGCGTGCCGACAGCACCTCGGCCAGCGGCAACGGCGGCGACATCCGGCTGCTCGCGGGCGACAGCCTGCGCGCGCACGGCACGCTGTCGGCGCGCGGCGGCAGCGCGGGCGGCAACGGCGGCTTCGTCGAGACCTCGGGTACGCAGTTCGACCTGACCGGCATCCGCGTCAACGCGGGCGCGCCGGCCGGCACCGCGGGCCAGTGGCTGATCGACCCCTATGCGGTCACCATCGTCAATGGCGCGGCGGCCGGCACGCTGCCGACCAACCCCTTCGATGCCGTCACCAACTCCACGATCCAGGACGGCGACATCAATGCCGCGCTCAATGGCGGCGCGAGCGTGAAGATCACCACCGGCACCGGCGGGCCGGGCGCGGGCAGCATCACGCTCGCGAACAACGCGCTGATCGACTACACCGCCGCCTTCGGCCCGCTGAGCTTCGAGCTGGCCTCGGGCAACAGCATCCAGGGCGGGCTGGGCACGGTGATCCGCTCGTCGGGCAAGGGCGGGCCGCTCAACGTGCTGTTCAACGCGGGCGTCAATCCCGACGGCACGCCCTCGGCCACGCCCGGCTCGATCAGCTACAACGGCACCATCGCCACGCGCGGCGGCAGCGTCACGATGAATGCGCGTGGCGATGGCGGCCCCACCAGCGGCTTCATCCAGATGAATGGCGCCTCGGTGCAGACCGATGGCGGCGCGGTCACGCTCTACAGCGGCCAGCCCGGCGCGCCCACCGGCTACGTCACGCTGGTCGACAGCCAGATCGACACCCGCGTGGGCCAGACCGATGCCGGCGCGGGCGGCGCGGTGCAGATCGCCGGCGGCAACGTGACGCTGGCGGGCGCGCAGATCGCGACGTCGACCGGCAACGTCGACATTCGCGGCAGCTCGGCCGACTGGAACAGCGGCGTGGTCATCTCCGACGGCCGCACGCCCTCGACCATCTCGACCACCAGCGGCAACGTCACGGTGCAGGGCGTGGCGCGGCGCCAGGCCTCGTCGACCTTCGCGGCGGCGCACGGCGTGCTGGTCAACGGCGGCAGCAGCATCACCACCGGCAGCGGCAGCATCGCGCTGCGCGGCTACAACTTCAAAAACGACACCACCGTGCCCGCGGCCGCGCCCGATTCGGGCGTGCGGCTGGAAAACGGTGCGCGCATCGTCACCACCGGCGGCGGCGACATCGAGATCACGGGCCGCTCGCAGAACGGCGGCAGCGGCGTCTCGATCGAGGCCGGCGGCTCGCCCAGCGTGCCCGGCGCGGCGCCGGTGGTGCAGAGCAGCCGCAACCTGGTGCTGCGCGCGGTCAACGACGGCAGCACCGACGCGATCGTCATCGGCACGCCGGTGAGCGCGGCCACCGCGATCAACCTGCGGCCCGGCGGCATGGACGCCAGCTTCGCGGTGTCGGACAGCACCAATGCGCCGATCGTGCTGGGCGGCGCGGGCACCGGCGGCTACTCGGTCTCGAGCGCGGAGTTCGCGCGCCTCGCCGCACCCACCATCGTGGCGGGCAGCGCCACCCATGCGGCCGACATCACGGTGGCCGGCGCCATCGCCACGCCGGGCGCGCTCACCCTGCAGAACGACGCGGGCGGCAACATCGCGCTCAACGGCACGGTCGGCGCCTCGCAACTGGGCCTGCTGTCCGACGGCAACATCACGCAGTCGGCCGCGGGCGCGATCACCGCCACCGGGCTGCTCGCGCGCTCGAGCGGCGCGGGTGTCGACCTGCGCAATCCCGCGAACAACGTGGCGACCGTGAGCGGCGGTGCCGAGGGCGGCTTCGCCTACGTCGACGCGAACGCCGTGACCGTCGGCGCGCTGAGCGTCAACGGCTTCGACGCCGCGACCAACCAGCTCGCGCCGACGGCCACCACCTCGATGTCGGCCGGCACGGTGTTCGTGCGCACGCTCGCGGGCGACCTCACGCTGGGCACCAGCGTCAACGCGAGCACCAGCGCCGACCTGGTGGCGGCGGCGCGCTTCCAGAATCCGGGCAGCTTCACCATCGGCGCCGGCACCTGGCGCGTCTGGGCCGACACCTGGATCGGCGAGACGCGCGGCGGCCTCGCGGGCTCGGGCCCCTTGCCCAACCTCTACCACTGTGCCTACCTGGGCCTGTGCACGGTGACGGTGCCGGCCACCGACAACCACTTCATCTACGCGCAGCAGCCGACCGCGATCGTGACCGTGGGCAATGCCTCGCGCCAGGAAGGCGCGCCCAACCCCAGCTTCACCTACAGCGTCAGCGGGCTGATCCTCGGCGACAACGCCTCGAGCTTCAGCGGCACGCCGGGCACCGGCGCGAACGCCTCGAGCCCGCCGGGCAACTATCCGATCGACGGCGCCTTCGCCTCGGCGGCCGGCTATGCGATCCAGGTGGTGCCGGGCAACCTGCGCGTCGATCCGGGGCCGCCGCCGCCGCCCGCGCCCCCACCGCCGCCGGTGGCGCCGCCGCCACCGCCCTTCGTCTTCCTCGAGCGGCCCGAGCTGCCCTCGGTGGACGTGGTGCGCGACCAGCCCTCGACCTACCTCTACGACCGCAACATCGGCCAGGCGCCGATCTGCGTGGCGACCGGGCCGCTGGATGGCGACCGCGCGGCGCAGGGCGGCGACGTGCTGGCGCGCGAATGGTCGCGCGTGCGTTCGCGGCCGAACCTGCTGAGCTGCGTGAACACCGAGCGGCGCAACGGCTGCGCCGATTTCTAGGCGTCTCGCGCCGTGATGACGAACAGCTGCGCCATCAGGTCGGCCAGCAGGCGCAGCTGCGGATCGTCGGTCAGCGCCGCGTGGCGGTAGCCGGCCACATGGGCCTCGAGCCCGTCGATGGGGCCGGCGAAGAACAGCCGCCGCAGCGCGCCGCCGAGCGCGTCGTTCTCCGCGGCGCGCGGCCGGTCGTCGATGGTGCTGTGCGCATGGCTCTCGAGCCGCGGCGTGGCGAGGAAGGGGGCGAGCACCGCCGCGCGCAGGCGGCCCTCGGCCACCCAGCGGTTCAAGGCCATGTCGAAGGCCTGCGCGGGGCCTTCGGCCAGCGCCTCGCGCAGCAGCGGCGGCAGGGCGCGCAGTCCCTTCGGCGTGACAAGGTAGGCGACCGCGCCCCAGTTGTAGAGGCCGCGCGCGTCGAGCACCTCGATGCCGGCGATCGCATCGCGCGGCGCGGCCGGGTCGGCGGGCAGCTGCTTCTTCAGCGCCCGCCACAGCGCGAGCAGGCTGTGGGCCGAGGTGTAGGGCAGGCATTCGAGGAACACCAGGTCCCGGTCGGCGAGCTGCGCGAGCGCCTCGGGCCGCAGCAGCGGCGGCAGCGCGCGGCTCAGCAGGGCGTCGTCCTCGAGCACCAGGAAGAAGTCATCGGGCGGCGCGCCCTCGAGCGCGCGTGCGTGCGAGAGGAAGCAGGCGCGTTCGCCGGCGCTGGTGGCGGCATCGGGGCCCACCGCGGGCAGGGTGGCTGCGTCGATCGCCTCGAAGCGCGCCACGCCCTCGATGCCGAGCGCGCGCAGCTGCGCTTCCATGGCCGTGCGGCGATCGCCACTGCGTTGCAGATTGATGAAGCAACCGTTCATGATGCGGGGATGAAGCAGGTCCTGCCATTGTCTCCCTTGTCTTGCGCCATCGCGCCGATCGCCGAGAGGCGGACCGCATGATGCTCAGCGTGGTGCTGCCGTTCTATCGCAAGCTCGCGGAGTTCGAGCGCGTGGCCGCGCTCAACGCGCCGCACTGGTCGCGTCCCGGCATCGAGGTGGTGATCGCGCTCGACGAACCGGCCGAGGAACAGGGCCTGCTGCAACTGCTCGCGCGCTTCGAGACGGTGTGCTGGCGCGTGGTCGTCAACGACCGGCCGCATGGCTGGCGCCCGCCCTGCCGGGCCATCAACGTCGGCGTGCGCCATGCGCGCGGCCGCTTCGTGCTCGTGCATTCGCCCGAGTCGGCCTATGTGGACGACGCACCCGCGCTGGCGCTGCAGGCTGCGCTGGCGGTCGAGCGCGGCGTGGTGCTGGGCCGCGTGGGTTTCGCGCGCTTCGACGCGATCGACGGGCCGCTGCCCGTCCTGTTCGCGCGCCAGGTGCCCGAGGCGCTGTTCCTGCGCACCTTCTATGGCTCGTTGTGCGGCCCGCGCGAGGCCTTCGAGGCGGTTGGCGGCTACGACGAGTCCTTCGCCGGCTGGGGCGGCGACGACGATGACTTCCGCGTGCGGCTCGAGATGGCGGGCTGGCGGCTTTTGGCCTGCGCCGAACTGAAGCTGCTGCACCTGTCGTTCGAGACGCGCGACGGTGCCGAGCAGTTCGATCCCGACAACGACTGGCGCAAGTGCACGCCCGCGCAGGCGCGCGCGAACGGCGAGGACTGGGGGCGCGATTTCGCGCGCATCGCCCGCGACGATCCGGCACCGGCCGATGCCGGGGCCGTGCCCGCATGGCCGCAACCCGCGCCCGTGTTCGCGATGGGCTCGCGCCGCCAGTGCGAACTCTGCGCGCGCATGCTGCACCACGAGCCGGCGCCGCACTACTTCTGCCCGCGCTGCAGCGCCGAGCCGCCGAAGCCGCTGGCAGCGCGGCCGCGCATCGTCTGCGTGCTGCAGCTGCGCGACGAGGCGCGGCTGCTCGAGGGCTGCCTCGACCACCTGCGCGAGCATGTCGACGGCTTCATCGCGCTCGACGACGGCTCGACCGACGACACCGCGCGCATCCTGCAACGCGAACCCAAGCTGCTCGAGCTGCTGTCGAATCCGCCCGGCGGCGACTGGAACGAGCCGGACAACAGGCGCCGGCTGCTCGAGGGCGCGCGGCGCCATGGCGCGGGCTGGGTGCTGGTCTGCGATGCCGACGAGCGCTACGAGCGCCTGTTTCTCCAGCACCTCGGCGCCATCGTCGATTCGCTGTCCGACACGCCACTCGGTTGCCTCTCGCTCGCGGTGCGCGAACTCTGGAATGCGCCCGACCGCTTTCGCGACGACGGCCCCTGGGGCGCCAAGTCGCGCGTGTGCCTGTTCCGGCTGCCGCGCGAGATCGCCTACGACGCGGCACCCGCGCTGCACGGGCCCTGGTATCCCGACGCGGTCGCGCAGCATGGCCGGATGTTCCGCAGCTACTTCCGGCTCTACCACCTGCGCATGATCCGGCGCGAGGACCGCATCGCGCGGCGCGACCGTTATCGGCAACTCGATCCCGGGCACCGCTGGCAGGCCATCGGCTACGACTACCTCGCCGAGGAGGGGCCGGGACTGCGGCTCGAGAAGATCGCGCCCGATCGCGGCTACGACCTGGAGACCTTGCCGGCCGGTCTGCGTCAGGCCGACGGCCCGGCGCTGGCCGCGAGCGAGCGCGCGTAGTCGCCGCGGTAGACGCGCGTGCCGGTGTGCGTGAGGCGCGAGCGCGTGTCGACGAAGACCTGGCCGCCGATCGATTGCCAGCGGCGGCAGAAGGCGAAGTCCTCGCTGAGGTAGCGGCCGTTGCCGGGCTCGGCCCAGACGTCGAAGAAGCGGTGGTGCGGCCAGGCCGCGGCCGCCTCGTCCTCCATGCGGTCGGGCGTGTAGCGCAGCTCGGGCAGGGCCTGCGCGAGCCGCTCGAACACGGAACGCTCGATCAGCATGAAGCCGGTGGGCGCGTCGAGCACCTCGACGAAGCCGTCGGCGTCGACGCGCGCCGCCACCTCGGGTCCCGTGAGGTTGACCGGGAACACCGCGTGCCGCGCCTCGAAGTCCTCGCGCGTGCTGCCCGCGGGCAGCGGCTGCGCGAGCCCGGCGCGCGGCCAGCCGTCGTTCTTGTGCGGATAGGCGCCGGCCACCACCGCGTGGCCGGCCAGCAGCAGGCGCAGCGCGGCCTCGGGCTCGAAGCCGATGTCGGCATCGATCCAGAACAGGTGGGTCCAGCGGCTGTCGGCCATGAACTCGGCCACCAGCCGGTTGCGCGCGCGCGGGATCAGGCTGTCGCCGTCGAGGAAGCGCGTCTGCATCGGGAAGCCGTGGCGCCACGCGAGGTTGACCAGCCCGAGCAGGCTGCGCACGTAGTCGCTGGTCATCGCGCCGCTGTAGCTGGGCGTGGCGATGAAGGGGCGGATGTCTTTCAGGGCGTCGATGGACAGCATCGTGGTGGAGCAATGACGGTGTTCATGCGGGCTGCGCATGCCGCCGCGTCGACAGCAGCGCCCGCAGCTTCGCCGGTGCCACCGGCTTCGTCAACAGCGTCGCGCCGCTGTGGCGCAGCCGTTGCAGCGCATCGGGCCCGGTGGCGCCCGAGACCAGCACCGCGAGCGCCTCGGGCTGCAGCCGCTTGGCGGCGTCGATCACGTCCATGCCGTCGGTGTCGCCGGGCAGCTGCAGGTCGCACAGCACGGCGTCGTAGGGGATGTCGCCGGTGCCCAGCCGCGCGATCGCCTCGGCGCCGGTGGCCACGCATTCGACCTGGCAGCCCCACTGCTCGAGCAGCGCGCGGCTGCCGTCGAGGATGGCGGGGTCGTCGTCCACCACCAGGCAGCGCAGGCCCGCGAGCGGCGCGGGCGCGGGCGGCGCCGGCTGCGGCGGCGCGATGTCGGCGGCATTGGCCGCGGGCAGGGTCAGCGCGAAGGTGCTGCCGGCGCCGAGCGCCGAGCGCAGCGCGATGCGCGTGCCCAGCAGGGTGGCGATGCGCGCGCAGATCGCGAGGCCGAGGCCGAAGCCGCGGCGGCGGTCGCGTTCGGTGTTCGCCACCTGGTAGAACTCCTCGAAGATGCGCTGCTGGTGGATCGGCGCGATGCCCACGCCGTTGTCGCGCACCTCGATGCGCACGCCGCGCCCGCCGTCGGGGCCGCTGCGCGCGCGGCGCGCGGCCACCAGCACGGTGCCGCCCGCGGGCGCGTGGCGCAGCGCATTGCTCACGAGGTTGCCGACGATGCGCTTGAGCAGCGCCGCGTCGCTGCGCACCGCGAGGCCGCGGTCGCTCCAGCGCAGCCGCACGCGCAGCTCGCCGGCGCTGGCCGCGTGCTGGGCGTCGAGCTGGTCGAACAGCGCGGCCAGCGAGACCTTGGCGATGGCCGGCGTGAGCACCTGCGCGTCGAGCCGCGAGATCTCGAGCAGGTCGTCGAGCAGCACGCCCATGAACTCGGTGCTCTCCTGCAGCCGCAGCACGGCCGGGCGCTGTGCCTCGCTCGCGCCGGGCAGCAGGCCGTCGATGAACAGGCCCATGGCATGCAGCGGCTGGCGCAGGTCGTGGCTGGCGGCGGCCAGGAAACGCGCGCGCGACAGCGCGGCCTGCTCGGCCTCGGCCATGCGCTGCAGCGCGACCGCGGTGGCCTCGCGCACGCGCTCCTCGCTGACCTGGCGGTTGTGCTGCAGCCGCTCGGCGAGGCGGTCGATGTCGTGCGCCAGCATGGCCAGCTCGTGCGTGCCGCGCGAGCCGCCCTCGACCACGCCGCAGCGCATCTCGAAATGGCCGGCCTCGAGCGCCGCCACGGTGCGCGACACGCGGCGCAGCGGCCGCGCCACCGTGCGCGCCATGTGGCGCACCGAGGCCCAGGCCGCGAGCAGCGCCACCATCGCGATGCCGATGCCCGCGAGCAGCGAGCGCGTGCGCTCGCGCGAATAGGCGGTGGTGTCGCGGAAGGTCTGCACCAGGCCGACCGGCGTCTCGCCCGCGGCGGTCGAGCCCGCGGGCGCGAAGGCGCTGGCGCGCGAGGCCTCGCGCAGCGTGACCGGCGCGGTGAACATGCGCAGCTGCGCGAGCGAGCCGGCCTTGGGCCCGGCCGTCACGTAGACACCGGCGCTGTTGCTGATCTCCACGCGCATCACCTGGCCGCCGCGCAGCGCGGCATTGGCCACGTTCTGCAGCGCGGGCAGGTCGCCGGCATAGAGGCTCAGGTCGGACATGGCCGCCACCTGGCGCGCCACCGCCTGGCCCTCGGCGTCGAAGGCGGCCTCCAGCGTCTGCAGCCGGTTGTGGGTGAACCAGGCGGTGAGCGCGAGCGCCACCGCCACGCAGGGCACCACGCCGAGGCGGAACAGGTCGCGCTGCAGGTTGCCGCGCACCACCAGGGCACCGGCGATGGGGGGCACGGCCGAACTGGAATCCGCGCCCTCGGGCGGCCGGGTGGCGCTCATCGCGTGGCGGTCAGGCGCTCGGTCAGTTCGCGTTCCTCGGGCAGCCGCAGCCCGAGTCCGCGCGCGACGGTGGGATTGATGCGCACGGTGGCGGGCGTCGCGGCCTCCACCAGTGGATTGCCGCCACCGCCCGCACCGGTGCCGCCCGCGACCTTCTGCGCCAGCAGCCGCGCCTGCTGCGCGAGCTGCGCCGGCGTGGAGACCGCGGCCGCGAGGCCGCCCGAGCGCACCAGGCCCTCGCTGGCGCCGAACACCGGCAGGCCGGCGCCCGCGCCCGCGCGCAGCACCGACAGCGTGGCGGCCTGGTTGTCGCCGATCAGGTCGGGCAGCACCATCAGCGCATCGCTGCGCGGCACCACGGCGCGCAGCGCGGTGGCGAGCGAGCGCGCGTCGGGCGTGTACTCCACCTGCAGGTCCCAGCCGCCGCCGGGCTGTGCCTGCGCGGCGCGCTGCAGGTCGCGCACCAGCGGTTCGGATTCGGGCGTCGCGACCACGCCGAGGCGATGGCGCTGCGCCGGCAGCACCGCGCCCACCAGCGTGAGCTGGTCGGCCATGGCCGGGTCGCGCAGCAGCACGCCGACGCGGCGATCGGCGCGGCGCAGCGCGGGGCTGGCGCGCAGGCCCTCGTAGTCGAGCCGGCTCAGCATCGCGAGCACCAGCGGTTCCTGGCCCGGGCGCTCGATGGCGGCGCGTGCGGCCGTTGCACCCACCGCCATGGTCAGCGAGCCGCCGTCGGCGCTCGAGATCGAGGGCCGCATGCTGCGCGTGCGCACGCTCACGTTGACGTCGCCGGGCTCGGCGGCCGCGCTGTCGGAGGCATTGGGCGCGCCTGGAGAAAGCCGCACCAGCTCGAAGCGGCTCGCGGGGTCCAGCCCCTGGCGCAACTGCTGCACGAATTCGGCATGCGCGGCGAGGTCGTCGCCCATCAGGACCGTGAAGCCGCCGGCCGACGACAGCGCGGCGCCCAGCAGCGCGGCGCAGGCCAGCAGCGCACGCATGGCGCCGCGCAGCAACCGGGTCGTGCAGGGGAGGATGGGAGAGGGGTTCGCGGCGACGGACATGAAGGCTTCTGCCACTGGGGGGCGATGGTTCAATGTACGGAAGCGCCCCCCTTCGCGCGATAAGGCGGAGGGCTTATGCCCGCGGCGCGCACCCTGCCGGGCTGTGAGGAAGTTCACGCGGCAACGGCCGCTTGGCCTATCTCCGATGGCGTATCGCCACCGAAGCCCGTTGCCCGGCGCGTTCTCAGGCCTGCACGGCCCGCGCCGCGGCCGCGCGCTGCGCGAGGATCGCCTGGCGCAGCACGCGCGGCGACACCGGCTTGTAGAGCACCGTGATGCCCGCGCTCTGCACCTCGCGCAGGCGGTCGGGCTTGGTCTCGCCGGTGACCAGCAGCCGCGCGGTGCCGATGCCGATGCCGCGCGGATGGCGTTCGAGCGCGGCGATCACGTCCAGGCCGTTGTCGCCGCCCTGCAGCAGCAGGTCGCTGACCACCACGTCGGGCGGCACGGGCCAGGTGTCGGCCATCGCGAGCGCCTCGGCACGGGTCTGCGCGGCCAGCACCTCGGCGCCCCAGTTCGACAGCACCACCGTCAGGCCTTCGAGGATGGTGCGCTCGTCGTCGATCACCAGGATGCGCAGGCCGGCGAGGCAGTGCGCGTCGTTCTCGAGCACGGGCTGCGCGGCCGCGGCCGGCGCGGGCAGCCCCGCGGGCGCCGAGCGCACCAGCACGCGCACGCAGGTGCCCCTGTTGACGCGCGAACTGAGCTCCACGCGCGTGTTGAGCAGCTCGGCCAGCCGCTGCACCGTGGCCAGTCCCAGGCCCATGCCGCGCGTGCCGCGCGAGGCCTGGCGGCCCGAGGGCTCGACCTGGTAGAACTCCTCGAACACCCGCGCCTGGTGCTGCTGCGCGATGCCCACGCCGGTGTCGACCACGTCGATGCGCACGCCGCGCCCGCGCTGGCGCGCGCCGATCAGCACGCCGCCCTCGAGCGTGTGGCGCAGCGAGTTCGACACCAGGTTGTTGAGGATGCGCGACAGCATCACGTAGTCGCAGCGCACCCACAGGTCGGTCTTGCGCGCCACCAGCCGCAGGCCCTGCTGTTCGGCCACCGGGCGGAAGTTGCGGCTGATCTCGTCGAACAGCCGGTCGAGCGGGAAGTCGACCCACTGCGGCTGCAGCACGCCGGCGTCGAGCTGCGAGAGGTTCAGCAGCTCGGAGAACAGCCGGTCGAGCGAGTCCACGCATTCGCGGATGTGGCCGATGCGCTGCAGCCGCAGCGGATCGGTCTCGCCGTTGGCCAGGCCGTCGGAGAACAGCGTGAGCGCGTGCAGCGGCTGGCGCAGGTCATGGCTGGCGGCGGCCAGCAGGCGGGTCTTGGCCTGGCTCGCGACCTCGAGCTGCTGGTTCTTGCGCGCCAGTTCGGCCGTGGCCTCGGTGATGCGGCTCTGCAGCAGCCGGTGGCTCTCGGCGAGCGCGCGCGCGGCCTCGTTGAAGCCGCGCTGCAGGTGCTGCACTTCGGAGGTGCCCTCGATCGTCACGCTCGCGGCCTCGCCGGCGCCGAGCCGGTCGACCGCCTTGCCGAGCGCGCGGATCGGCTCGCTGATGCGGCGCGCCGCCCACCAGCCGGCCAGGCCCACGCCCACCAGGCTGGCGCCGAGCACCAGCACCACGTTGAGCCAGACCGAGCGGCGCGCGTTCTGCACCGCGCCGAGGCTGATCTCGACCATCACCTTGCCGCTGGCGCGGCCGTCGTCGCCGACGATCGGCACCACCACCTGCAGGCCCTCGCCGCGCGCGCGGTCCATGGTCTCGGAATTGGCCACGATCTCGCCGTCCTCCGACCAGATCTGCACCTGCTGCACATGCGGCTGGTAGGTGCCCGACTGCGCGGTGCGCTGCAGCGCGCGCCGGTCCATGCGCACGATCGGCGCCTGCGCCACCGTGGCCACCTGCAGCGCCACCGTCTGCGCATTGGCGCGCATCAGTTCGGTGAGGTTGTCCAGGTGCTGGCGCGTGAGCACCGTGATCGCGACCAGCGTCGCCACCATGGCCGGCAGCATCGCCAGCAGGATCAGCTGCTGCGCGAAAGTGAGCCGCGCCAGGCCGCGGACGACGGCGAAGTTCCAGTTCATGGACGCGGGAAGGGCATGGCGACCGAGCCTACGGAGGCCGTGCGAGGCAGGGAAGACGGGAAAAACATCACGAAAACTGCTTCTGGTTGATATCTAATGGCGTCCGCTTCGCCATGTTAGACCGGCCGGTTCGCTGCGGCCGTCCTCGCCCGTCCAAATATGCCGGCTTTCCTGCGCTGTTCCCCAGGCCCCTCCGAGCCCACCGGTATCCGTCGCCCCGCCTGGCGGCGCTGGCTGGCGGCGGTACTGCTGGGCGCCTCGCTGCCTTGGGCCGCGATGGCGCAGGGCCCGGCGGCGCCCTCGCTGCCCTCGGTCTCGAACATCCCGCCCTCGGCCCAGTCCACGCCGGCCCAGACCGTCAAAGGCGGCTTCACGGCCCCGGGCGGCCATGGCGCCGAGGCCGCGCCGATGCGCTTCGGCATCCTGCCGCTGGGCGGCGCCTTCGAATCGCGCAGCGACTGGGATCCGCTGCTGGCCGAGCTCAGCCGCGCGCTCGGCCGGCCGGTGGCGGTGCTCTCGGTCAATTCGTACGAGGCGCTCGAGCAGGCGATCCAGCGCGACGACGTGGACATGGCCTTCCTGTCGGGAAAGATGGCGCTCGACGCCGTGAGCCAGCGCCGCATGAAGGTGGTGGCGCAGGTGGTGCGGCACGACGGCCTGCCCGGCTACCGCGCGCTGCTGCTGGCGCGCAAGGCGCCGCCCTTCAACACGCTGGCGGGCCTGCTGGCCGACCCCGACCGCTGGCGCCTCGCGCGCGGCGAGAAGCAGTCGGTGTCGGGCTTCATCGTGCCGCAGCTGCAGTTCTTCCTGCCCAACCACATCGCCATGGAGACCCGCTTCGCGAGCGAGGTGGTGGGCACGCACCAGGTCACGGCGCTGGCCGTGGCCAACAACGAGGCCGACGTCGCCACCAACAACACGGCCGACTTCGAGCGCTTCAAGCTGCGCTTCCCGGCCGAGGCCGGCCGGCTGCAGGTGCTGTGGGAGTCGGAGCTGATCCCGCATGCGCAGATCGTGATGCGGCGCGACTATCCGCCCGAGCTGCGCCAGCGGGTGCAGGCCTTCCTCGTGGCCTACGGCCGCGCCAAGGGGCCGCGCGGCGATGCCGAGCGCGTGGTGCTGAAGTCGCTGCACGACCTCGCGGGCTTCGTGCCGGCCGACAACAGCTCGCTGCTGCCCGCCGCCAAGCTGGCCTACCAGCTCGCCACGCAGAACGCGAAGACCGCGCAATGGGTCAACGACGCCGCGCGCCAGGCCCGCCTGCAGCGGCTGGACAGCGGCTATGCCGAGCAGGTCGGCGTGCTGAAGGACGTCTCGCCTTGATCGCCTGGCTGCGCGCCGCGTGGCTGGCGGTGTTCGCCGTGCTGGCCTGCGCCGTGGCGCCCGCCGCGCTGGCCACGCAGCCGGCGCCCGTCAAGGGGATCCGCTTCGGCGTGCTGCCGCTGGGCGGCGCGGTCGAGTCGCGCGCGCTGTGGACGCCGCTCTTGGCCGACCTCGGCCGCGCCATCGGCGTGCCCGTGAGCGCCTACTCGGTCTCCTCGTACGAGGAGCTCGACCGCGCCATCGGCCGCGACGAGATCGACATGGCCTTCCTGTCGGCCAAGATGGCGCTCGATGCCGTGACCCAGGGCCGCATGAAGGTGATCGCGCAGATCGCGCGCCGCCCCGGCATGCCCGAGCACCGCGCCGTGCTGCTGATGCGCAAGGCGCCGCCCTTCAACAGCCTCGAGGCGCTGCTCGCCAAACCCGAGCAGTGGCGGCTCGCGCGCGGCGACAGCCGTTCGGTGACCGGCTTCCAGGTGCCGCAGAGCGAGCTGTTCCTGCCGAACCACATCGCGATGGAAACGCGCTTTCGCAGCGAGATCGTCGACACCCACCAGGCCACCGCGCTGGCGGTGGCCAACGGCGATGCCGACGTGGCGACCAACAACACGACCGACTTCGAGCGCTTCCGCGAGCAGTTCCCGGTCGAGGCCGAGCGGCTGCAGGTGGTGTGGGAGTCGCAGCCGCCGCCGGGCGCGCCGATGGTGGTGCGGCGCGACTGGCCGCCCGAGTTCCAGGCCCGGCTGCAGTCCTTCCTGACCAGCTACGGCCAGGGCAAGGGCGCGCGCGCCGATGCCGAGCGCGAGGTGCTCAAGACCTTGCGCGCCGGCTTCGGCTATGCGGCGGCCGACGACGGCGCGCTGCTGCCGCAGGCCCGGCTCGACCGCCAGCTCGGCCGCCAGCGCGCGATGGCCGCGCAGTGGGTCAACGAGGCCGCGCGCGAACAGCGGCTGCAGCGCATCGAGAAGGTCTACGCGGACCAGGTGCGGCAGCTGGGCGGTACGGCCGCGCGCTGAGGCCCGCCGGGCGGCGCCGGCGCAACCATTGTTCGCAGTGCAAACGCGATGGCGCTTGCACACTGCGCGACCTCGTTTCTCTGGAGGTCACGCCGATGTCGAATCTGCCGCGCACGCTGTCGGTCTCCGGACCGGCGCTTCCCCTTGTCGATGGCCAGCCCGCGCTGCGGGCCGTGCGGCTGTCGGGCCGCGAGGGGCTCGATGCGCTGTTCTGTTATGAGCTGCTGCTCGAGTCGCCCGATGACACCGACCTCGACCTCGATGCCTTCGTCGGCCGCGAGATCCATTGCCGCATCGCACTCGACGATGGTGCGGACGGCGTGCGCGAGATCAACGCGCTCGTCACCGAGGCGGCCTTTCTCGGCGAGGCGGGCCGCCACGCCCAGTACCTGCTAACACTGCGGCCTTGGCTGCACCTGGCCGAACTGCGCACCGACTGCAGGATCTTCCAGGACCTGACGGTCGTGCAGATCCTCGAGGCCCTGCTCGCGCGCTATACCTTTCCCGTGCGCTGGCGCCTGGCCGAGCACTATCCGCCGCGCGACTACCAGACCCAGTTCAACGAGAGCGACTTCGCCTTCTTCGAGCGCCTGTGCCAGGAATGGGGCATCGGCTATCACTTCGAGCATGCGGACGGGGCGCACCGGCTGGTGCTCGGCGATGGGACCGGGGCTTTTGCGCCCGCCGCCGGGCGTTACCGCGACCTGGACTTCCATCCGCCGGGCTGGAAGCTCGATGCGGAGTACGTCCACGGCTTCGTGCCCATGCACCGGATCGCCAGCGGGCGGTATGCGAGCCGGGAGTACGACTACATGCGGCCGCGGGCCGACCTTTCCGTCGGCCAGGGCGATTCACAGGCCGAGGTCTACAGCTGGCACGACCCGGTCGGCGGCAGCCACTGGGCGCAGCCTCGGGCCGGGCGCGGGGGCTTCGAGGAAGCCGCGAACGATCCTTTCGCCGAGGGCCGCCAGCTGGCGCTGCTTCGCCTGCAGGCCCTGCGCGCCGAGGCAGTCCGCGCGCGGGGCTGCGGACCTCTGCGGGGCCTGGCCCCTGGACACACCTTCCGCCTGCACGGCCATCCGCGCCAGGAGGTCGGGGCCACCGAGTACCTCGCGCTCGACACCCGCTTGCTGATCGAGGAGGTCGGCGCCGACAGCAACCGCCGCGCGCACTGGCGCGTGAATCTCGACTTCACCGCCCACCCGCTGGCCGAACCGCTGCGCCCCGCGCTCGTGCGGCCCAAGCCCGTGGCCGTCGGCCCGCAGGTCGCAAGAGTCGTCGGCCCCGCAGGCCGGAACCTCTGGACCGATGCCCTGGGCCGCATCAAGGTGCAGTTCCCCTGGGACCGCGAGGGCGCGCACGACGCCCACGGCAGTTGCTGGCTGCGCGTGAGCGCGCCCTGGGCGGGCAACCAGCTCGGCGGCGCCTGGCTGCCGCGCATCGGCCAGGAAGTGATCGTGAGCTTCATCGGCGGCGATGCCGACCTGCCGATCTGCACGGGGCGGGTGCATGACCGGGACAACCTGCCGCCGTGGGCCTTGCCGCAACAGGCCGCGCTCAGCGGGTTCAGGAGCCGGGAGCTGACCGAGGGCGGCGGCAATGCGGCGGCGGGGCGCAGCAACCACCTGGTGCTCGACGACACGGCCGATCGGATCCAGGCGCAGCTCAGGAGCGACCACCAGTGCAGCGTGCTGAGCCTGGGGCGCTTCGCGCGCATCGAGGACCATGCGGGACGCAAGGAGGAGCGCGGCGAGGGCTTCGAGCTGCGCACCGACGGGCACGGGGTGCTGAGGGCGGCACGGGGGATGCTGATCACCACCGAGGCCCGGCCGAACGCGGCGAACCATGCGCTCGACATGGGCGAGACCACCGCGCGGCTCGCGAATGCGCGGGCGCTGCACCGCGGGCTGGCCGAAGCCGCCCTGGCCGCGAAGGCTCAGGATGCCGGCGACGACCAGTCGCGGGTGGCGCAGGTGTTGGCAGCCCAGAACGATGCGATCCGTGGCGGCCCCGGCGATCCGGCCGCTGGCCGTTGCCCCGAATTGCAGGCGGCGCAGCTGCTGCTCGCCAGCGCGGCCGGCATCGCCGCCACCACGCCGGGCAGCCTGCACCTGCAGGCCGGCGGTCCCTTCGCGCTCACGAGCGAAGGTCCCGCGAGCTTCAGCGCGCTGCGCCGGCTGCTGGTCGCCGCGCGCGAGGGCGTGCGCCTGTTCGCGCTGCGCCACGGCATGCGGTGGATCGCGGCCAGCGGCGCGGTCCGCGTCGAGGCGCGCGCCGGCGCGATCGGCCTCGAGGCTCGCGGCGCCGTGCGCATCACCAGCAGCACCGCGGACATCCGCATCGCGGCGCCGAAGCGCATCGTCGTCAACGGCGGCGGCAGCTTCAGCGAATGGAGCAACGAGGGCATCGTGCACGGCACGCCGGGCCGCTGGGTCGAGCACGCGGCCAGCCACGTCAAGACCGGGCCGGTCGGTCCTCCCTTCTGAGCCCGCGTCTACTCCCTTCGCCGTACGTCCTCGAGCGCCGCCTATGCCGTTAGCTAGGCCTTAAGGCGGATTTGCCCATGACTTCTCGCGCCGGAAACTCACCGCTTCTTACAGGCAGCCCTTGCCGTTGACGGAGTGCGAGCGGATGAGTTGGCGAACAAAAGTGGTCTGGAGCGAGGGGATGCTGCTGCAGCCCCAGCACCTGCAGCAGAGCGAACGACATGCCGATCACGCGCGGCACGTGCTGCTGCGCTCCACCACGCCCTATGCCTGGGGCTTCGCCGAACTGGAGATCGACCAGGCCGCGCTGACGCTGGGCAAGCTGGCGCTGGTGCGCGCGGTGGGCGTGTTCGGCGACGGCACGGTGTTCGACATGCCGGCGGTCGATCCGCTGCCCGAACCGATCGACATCCCCCAGACCATGCGCGACGAGGCCGTGGTGCTGGCGCTGCCGCTGCGCCGCGCCGGGGCGCGCGAGGCCGATGCCGAGGAGTACGAGGAGCTGGTGCGCCACCGCGTGCTCGAGTCCGACGTGCCCGACTCCAACACCGCGGGCGAGCGCACCGCGATGCTGCAGCTGGGCCAGCTCCACACGCGGCTGATGCGCGCGAGCGAGGCGACCGATGCCTGGACCACGCTGGGCGTGGCGCGCGTGGTCGAGCGCCGCGTCGACAACCAGGTGCAGCTCGAGCGCGCGATGCTGCCGCCGCTGCTCGACGTGGCGGGCCATGCGGTGATCCGCGCCTGGCTCGACGAGCTGCTGGGCCTGCTGCGCCAGCGCGGCGAGGCGCTGGCCGGGCGCATGACGCAGGGCGGCACCGGCGGCGTGGCCGAGATCGCCGACTTCATGCTGCTGCAGACCGTGAACCGCAACGAGGCGGTGTTCGCGCATCTCGCGAAGAGCGCGATGCTGCATCCGCAGCGCTTCTTCGAGCAGGCGCTGGGCCTGGCCGGCGACCTCGCGAGCTTTCGCGACTCGCGCCGCGTGGCGCGCTTCGGCCCCTACATCCACGACGACCTCGCGATGAGCTTCCGGCCGCTGATGGACGACCTGCGCCGCAGCCTGTCGATGGTGCTCGAGCAGTCGGCGATCCGCATCGACCTGCACGACCGCAAGCACGGCGTGCGCGTGGCGGTGGTCAGCGACGTCGAGCTGCAGCGCAACGCCACCTTCGTGCTGGCCGTCAACGCGCACATGCCCAGCGAGGCGCTGCGCGCGCGCTTCCCGACGCAGGTCAAGATCGGCCCGGTCGAGCGCATCCGCGACCTCGTCAACCTCGCGCTGCCGGGCGTCACGCTGACGCCGATGCCGGTGGCGCCGCGCCAGATCCCGTTCCACGCGGGCGCGAACTACTTCGAGCTCGAGACCCGCAACAGCGACCTCTGGCGCCAGCTCGAGCAGTCGGGCGGCGTGGCGATGCACATCGCGGGCGACTTCCCGGGCCTCGACCTCGCGTTCTGGGCGATCCGTGGCTAGCCACCGGCAAAGGACGGACACACCATGACCACACCCGACCCCTTCGCCGCCTTCGAGTCCGAACGCACGGTCATCAAGCCCAAGCCGCGCACGCCGGCCAATGCGCCGGCGGCCTCGGCCGCGCCGGCGCCCTTCTTCCCCGCCACCGATCCCACGCCGGTGGCCGACCTCGGCGAGCTCGGCCTGCTCAATCCGCTGGTGTCGGCGGCCGGCAAGCTGCTGGTGCTGATCGGCAAGCTGCGCAACCTGGTGCAGCCGCCCAACGTGCCGGCGCTGCGCGCCTCCACCGCCGAGGCCGTCAACCAGTTCGACCAGAACGCGCGCCGCGCGGGCGTGGGCAACGAATCGGTGCTGGCCGCGCGCTACGTGCTGTGCACCGCGCTCGACGAGGCGGTGGCCAACACGCCCTGGGGCGTGCAGGCCGGCTGGAACAAGCAGAGCCTGCTGGTGCAGTTCCACAACGAGACCTGGGGCGGCGAGAAGGTGTTCCAGCTGCTGGCCAAGCTCGCGCAGGACGTGCCCACGCACCGCCAACTGCTCGAGCTGATCTACAGCGTGCTGGCGCTCGGCTTCGAGGGCCGCTACCGCGTGGTCGACAACGGCCGCGCGCAGCTCGACTCGGTGCGCCAGCGGCTGGCCGACCTGATCGCCAAGGACCGTCCCGCGGTCGAGCCCGAGCTCTCGCCGCACTGGCGCGGGCAGGGCGCGGGCACGGTGCGGCTGCGCGAGTCGCTGCCGCTGTGGGTGTTCGCGGCCGGCTTCGCGCTGCTGCTCGCGCTGGCCTGGTTCGGGCTGCGGCTCACGCTCAACTACCGCTCCGACACCACTTACTCGGCGCTGTCGAGCCTGCGCGTGCCCAACATCCAGATCGCGCCGCCGGCCGCGCCGGCCAAGACGCCGCGGCTCGCGCGCTTCCTCGAGCCCGAGATCAAGCAGGGCCTGGTCACCGTGACCGACGAGGCCGACCGCAGCGTGGTGCGGCTGCGCGGCGACTCCTTCTTCGGCTCGGGCAGCGCCGACCCGATGGCGCAGTCGCTGCCGGTGCTGCGCCGCATCGGCCAGGCGCTGGCCGAGGTCAAGGGCGAGGTGCTGATCACCGGCCACTCCGACAACCAGCCGATCCGCTCGCTGCGCTATCCGTCGAACTGGCACCTGTCGGCCGCGCGCGCCGACGCGGTCAAGGGCGCGCTGTCGACGCTGGTCGATCCGGCGCGCATGCGTTCCGACGGCAAGGCCGATGCCGAGCCGGTCGCGCCCAACGACTCGCCCGCCAACCGCGCGCGCAACCGCCGCGTCGAGGTGGTGCTGCTGACCGAGCCCGAGCGCCTGGCGTCGGCGCCCGCCGCCGCCGCGCCGCCTGCGCCGTCGCCCGCCACGGGAGCGAGCAAATGATCAAGAAAATCTTCGGCTTCCTGTTCAGCCCGCTGCTGCTGACGCTGCTCGCGCTGATCGTCGTCGCGCTGCTGATCTGGTGGATCGGCCCGCTGGTGAAGATCGGCGCGCTGGCGCCGCTCGAGAGCGAGACCGTGCGCGCCATCGTCATCGGCGTGATCGTGCTGCTGGTGCTGCTGCGCGCCCTCTACCGCCGCTGGCGCGCGCGCCGCGCCAGCCAGCACCTGACCGACGGCCTGATGAAGGCGCCCGCGGCCAAGGCCGGCACGCCGGTGGCCGGCGAGCAGCAGATCCTCGACACGCGCTTCAACGAGGCGGTGGCCACGCTCAAGCAGATGAAGCTGCACGCGGCCGGCAAGAAGCCCGGCTGGCGCGACTGGCTCTCGATCTCGGGCGGCAGCTATCTCTACGACCTGCCCTGGTACGTGTTCATCGGCGCGCCGGGCGCGGGCAAGACCACCGCGCTGGTCAACTCGGGCCTGTCGTTCCCGCTGGCCGAGAAGTTCGGCCCCGGCGCCATCCGCGGCGTGGGCGGCACGCGCAACTGCGACTGGTGGTTCACCGACGAGGCCGTGCTGATCGACACCGCGGGCCGCTACACCACGCAGGACAGCCACCAGTCGGAGGACAAGAGCGCCTGGGAAGGCTTCCTCGGCCTGCTCAAGAAGGTGCGCCCGCGCCGGCCGCTCAACGGCGTGTTCCTCACGGTCAGCGTCGGCGACCTGCTGAGCCAGGGGCCCGAGGCGCGCTCGCAGCTCGCGGCCTCGATCCGCGCGCGCCTGCTCGAGCTCGACGGCAAGCTCACGACGCGGCTGCCGGTCTACGTGCTGGTCACCAAGAGCGACCTGCTGTACGGCTTCACCGACTACTTCGACGACCTCGGCAAGGAGCAGCGCGCGCAGGTGTTCGGCTTCACGCTGCCGCCCGAGGAGAACCAGCAGGTCGACGAGAAGGGCCTGTCGCTGGCCTTCCAGCGCGAGTTCGCGCTGCTGCACCAGCGCGTCAACGACGGCCTGATCGCGCGCATGCAGCGCGAGACCGACGGCACGCGCCGTGCCGCGATCTTCGGCTTCCCGGCGCAGTTCGGCGCCATCGGCCCGCTGCTGTCGGACCTGCTCGACCAGGTCTTCACCGGCTCGCGCTTCACCCAGCCGCCGTGGGTGCGCGGCGTGTACTTCACCAGCGGCACGCAGGAAGGCAGCCCGATCGATCGCGTGATGGGCAGCCTGGCGCGCAGCTTCGGCATCGAGCGCGCGATGCTCGCGCCGCAGAAGTCGAGCGGGCGCAGCTACTTCCTCACCACGCTGCTGCGCGAGGTGGTGTTCCCCGAGCAGCGCCTGGCCGGCGCCGACGTCAAGCTCGAGCGCCGCCGCCACACGCTGCGCTTCGCGGCCGTGGCCGCGATGACGCTGCTCACGGTGGGCTTGCTCGCGGCCTGGGGCTACAGCACGCTGCGCAACATGGACTACCTGAAGTCGGTCGAGGCGCGCGTCGATCCGGCCAAACAGAACCTGGCCGCGCTGCCGGCGCGGGTGCAGAACCTGGTCGAGGTGGCGCCGGTGCTGCAGAACCTGCGCGACATCTGGCGCACGCCCGAGAACCGCCTGGGCGACGAGCCGCTGGCCATGACCCTGGGCCTCTACCAGGGCGACAAGCTCGATGCCGCCGCCATGCTGGTGCACCAGCGTGCGCTCAACGAGGCCTTCCTGCCGCAGATCGCCAAGCGGCTCGAGGACCAGTTGCGCACCGCGCAGAAGGACAACCTCGAGTACACCTACGAGGCGCTCAAGAGCTACCTGATGCTCTATCAGCCCGAGCACTTCGATGCCGAGGCGCTCAAGGCCTGGATCACGCTCGACTGGTCGCGCAGCCTGGACCGCGGCATTCCCGAGGAGCAGCGCAAGCAGCTCGAGGACCAGCTCGACGTGCTGATCGCGCAGGGCCCGCCGCGCTCGCCGCTGAAGATGGACGAGAACCTGGTGCGCAGCGTGCGCGCGGTGCTCGCGAGCTATCCGCTCGAGCAGCGCGTGTTCAGCCGCCTCAAGCGCCAGCGCGCCTCCCGCGACATCCCGGCCTTCAGCGTGGCGCAGGCCACCGGTCCCTCGGGCCCGCTGGTGTTCGAGCGCATCAGCGGCAAGCCGCTGACCGAGGGCGTGCCCGGCATGTTCACCTACGACGGCTACCACAAGCGCTTCCAGAACGAGGTGGTGGTGCTGACCGGCCTGCTCGCGCAGGAGGACCCGTGGGTGCTGGGCCAGGACCGCAACACCGCCGACCGGCTGCGCGACGTGGCCGCGCTCGGCGAGCTCACCGACCGCGTGCGCCGGCTCTACCTGGCCGAGTACGTCAAGCAGTGGGAAGCGCTGCTGGCCGACGTGCGGCTGATCCGCGTCACCGGCCTCGACAAGAACATCGAGACCGCGCGCATCCTCTCGGGCGTGGATTCGCCGCTCGCGAACTTCCTGCGCGCGGTGGTCAAGCAGACCACGCTGATCCCCGCCGCCGATGCCAACAAGGACGTGGTGAGCAAGGCGACCGAGACCGTGCGCAACACGCGCAAGGGCCTGGAGGACCTGTTCGGCGGCGACCCCGGCCGCCAGGTCGCGCCGGGCAAGCGCATCGAGAGCATCGTCGACGACCGCTTCGAATCGCTGCGCCGCCTCGTCACCGCCGGCGGCCCGAACCAGCCGGCGCCGATCGACGACGCGCTCAAGCTGTTCAACGAGGTCTACGTCTACCTCAACGCGGTCGACACCGCGGTCAAGGGCCGCACCTCGCCGCCGCCCGGCGACGTGGCCGGCAAGCTCAAGTCCGACGCCGGCCGCCTGCCCGAGCCGGTGCGCAGCATGATCGAGAACCTGAGCCAGACCGGCGCTACGCAGGCCCAGGTGGCCGAGCGCGGCAACCTGAGCCAGGACCTGCGCCCCGTGGCCGAGTTCTGCGCGCGCGCCATCGCGGGCCGCTATCCCTTCGTGCAGAACAGCAAGCGCGACGTGCTGCCCGAGGACTTCGGCCAGATGTTCGGCGCCGGCGGCCTGATGGACGACTTCTTCCAGAAGCGGCTGGCCGCGCTGGTCGACACCAGCACGCGGCCGTGGCGCTACAAGCCCGTGGCCGAGCGCGGCGCCATCACCACGCAGGCGCTGGCGCAGTTCGAGCGCGCGGCGCGCATCAAGGAGATCTTCTTCCGCGGCGGCGGGCGCGGTCCGTCGATGCGGCTCGATTTCAAGCCGGTGGAGATGGACGCGAGCATCACGCAGTTCATCCTCGACGTCGACGGCCAGCTCGTGAAGTACGCGCACGGCCCGGTGGTGCCGATGGCGGTGCAGTGGCCCGGACCGAAGGGCAGCAACCAGGTGCGCGTGCAGGTGAGCCCGCCCTCGGCGACGGGCAGCTCGGGTTCGGCGGTGGATGGGCCGTGGGCGCTGTTCCGCACGCTCGACGACGGCCAGCTCGAGGCCGGCGACGCGCCCGAGAAGTTCTTCATCACCTTCCAGGTCGGCAACCGGCGCACCCGCTTCGAGGTGACGACCAACAGCGTGCAGCACCCGATCCGGCTGAAGGAACTGCGCGAGTTCTCGTGCCCGGAGGGCTTGTGAACCTTGCCTCGTCCCCGTTGTTCGCTTCCACGCAATTGCCGGGATGGTTCGGCAAGTTGCCGGGGATGGGGGACTTCGCGCATCGCCGGCTGCCGGAGTCGTTCCGGGGCGTTTGGGATGCGTGGCTGCAGCGCGGGCTGGCCCGGTTGCGGGATCGGCATGCGGACTGGACTTCGCACTACCTCGAGGCGCCGGTGTGGTGCTTCGTGCTGGGGCCTCGGGTGGCGGGGGAGCGGGGGTGGATCGGGGTGTTGATGCCTTCGGTCGATGGGGTGGGGCGGTACTTTCCTTTCACCGTGGCGGTGGAGCTGGAAGACCCGTTGCTCTCTGAGCTCGAGGGGGCTGCGTTGGTGGCTGCCTTGCGGTGGTGGGGGGTGGCTACTCAGGCTGCTCTGGAAGGGCTGGAGCTGGATCTGGATGCGGCGCGGTTCGATGCGGCGCTGGCTCGGTTGTTCGGTGCTTCTGGTTCGGATGCTTCGTCCTCTGAAGGTGCGTTGGCTTTGCCTTTGGAAGGGGCCTCCTTGTGGATCGGGGATCCTGCCGTTGAAAGCGGGCTGCGGATGGTTTGCGTCGGGCTTCCGATGGATCTGCAGTTCGAGGCGCTGTTTCTTGGGGGAGGGGAGTGAGCTTTGTCTTCCTCTGATTGTTTTGTTGAGGCTGTCGGCCGGGAATTCGCCCCGGCGGGCGAGTCACTTTCTTTTGTCTCGCCAAAAGAAAGTAACCAAAGAAAAGGCGACCCCACTGTCTGTGTCCCTTCGCTTCGCTACGGGCAACCTGCGGTGCTCGGAGAAAGCGGGGGGCCGCAGAACTCGCTCCACTTCGTTGCGCTCAGACAGCTGCGGCCCTTATCCCGCTTTCCCCTGCGCTCCTCGGCACAGCCAGAGGGGAGTGGTTCGGGCCATCGCTGCGCTCGGCCCAGCATGCCGAACAGGCCTTCGCTTCGCTCGGCCGGAGTGAAAGGCCCAGGGCCTGCCCATCCCTACACCCCATACAAGTACGCGCCATGGCGCGTTGACTCTCATCCCCTCTGGCTGCGCCGAGGAGCGCAGCGTTTCGCGGATAAGGGCTCGCAGCTGTTTGAGCGAAGCGAGTTCTGCGAGACCCCGCGAAACGCGAGCACCGCAGGTTGCCCCGGAGCGCAGCGAAGGGGTCGCAGACAGTGGGGTCGCCTTTTCTTTGCCTACTTTCTTTTGGCGAAGCAAAAGAAAGTAGGTCGCCCGCCGGGGCGAGACCCGGCCGACAGCCTCCCGCCAGGAGCAAGCCCCGAAGAGGCCCGGAGGACCCGATGACCGAAGAAACCAAACCCGAAGGCAGCGACGACCGCACAAGAGTCGTCCCCCGAACCACGCCCCTGGACGACAGCGCCACGGTCATCACGTCCGGCCAACCCACGCGCACCAGCAGCCCGCTGTTTGCGCCAACGAACCCACCGACGAACCCCACCACAGGCCCGTCGCAAGCAGGAACGCACGAAGCCGGCCTCCTCCCCGTAGGCAGCCGCCTCGCGGAATTCGAGATCACCCGAGTCATAGGCCAGGGCGGCTTCGGCGTCGTCTACGAAGCCTGGGACCACACCCTCGAACGCGTCGTAGCGATCAAGGAATACCTCCCCTCGTCCCTCTCCACCCGCCAGAACGACGGCAGCGTCGTCCCCCTCTCCGAACGCCACCGCGAAACTTTCGACCTCGGCATGCGCAGCTTCATCAACGAAGCCCGCCTGCTCGCCCAGTTCGACCACCCCTCGCTGCTCAAGGTCTACCGCTTCTGGCAGGAGCGCGGCACCACCTACATGGTGATGCCCTTCTACCGCGGCGACACCCTGCGCCAGGCACTGGTGTCGATCCCCGCGGGCGTCGACGAGGCCTGGCTCATCCGCATCATGGACGGCGTCACGCAGGCGCTGGGCGTGATGCACGGCGCCAACTGCTACCACCGCGACATCGCGCCCGACAACATCATCCTGCTCGAAGGCTCGGGCCGGCCGGTGGTGCTCGACTTCGGCGCGGCACGGCGCGTGATCACCGACAAGACGCAGGCGATCACGGTGATCCTCAAGCCGGGCTATGCGCCCATCGAGCAGTACGCCGAGATGCCCGACATGTCGCAGGGCGCATGGACCGACGTCTACGCGCTCGCGGCCGTGATGCACGTGGCCGTGTGCGGCCGCGCGCCGCCGCCGTCGGTGGCGCGCCTCCTGTCCGACAGCTACGTGCCGCTCGCGGGCAACGAGATCCTGCGCCAGCGCTACAGCCCGCAGCTGCTCGAGGCGATCGACGCCGGGCTCGGCGTGCGGCCCGAGGCGCGGCCGCAGTCGATGGCCGAGCTGCGCGCGGCGCTCGGGCTCGAGACCAGCCAGAGCATCGCGCCGCCCGCGCATCCCTCGCAGCACGCGCGCGGCACGTCGGCGGCGCCGGGGCCCAACAGCCGCAGCGGCGGTGGCGGCAAGACGGTGGTGCTGCCGCCCGCGCCGGCACCCTCGGCGGGTGCGCGAGCGGGCGGAAACAACACGGCCGTGGCGCTGGTCTCGGTGGCGCTGCTCGCGGCCGCGGCCGGCGGCGGCTGGTGGTGGTTCCAGGGGCGCGGGCATGGCGACACGCCGCCGATCGCGAGCACGCCGCCGCCATCCGGTGGCGACACGCAGCAGGTCGCGCAGACACCGCCGCCTCCGCCACCCCCTCCGCCCGCGCCGCCCCCGGCACCGCGCACGGCGCTCGAATCGCTGCAGTCGCTGGCCGGCGGCGCCGCGGCCGGCTTCGATGTCACGGCCTCGGCGAAGAAGCCCGAGGTCGCGATCGGCAAGGACAAGCTGGCCTTCGAAGTGCGCAGCAAGCGCGACGGCTACGTCTACGTGTTCCTGCTGTCCAGCGGCGGCGAGATGTTCCTGCTGTTCCCGAACCTGCTCGACAAGTACAACAAGATCACCGCCGGCAGCCCCCTCGCGCTGCCGCGTGCCTCGTGGCCGATGGAGGCCGGCGGGCCCGCCGGGACCAACCAGTTCGCGGTGCTCGTCAGCGAGCACGAGCGCGACTTCGGCGCCTCGGGCGTGCAGAACGAGGGCGTGTTCCCGCAGTTCCCGCTGCCGGTGCTCGCGGCCCTCGAAGCCACCCGCGGCAGCGGGCCTTCACCGCTGCTGGGCAAGCCTGTGTGCGCGCCCGGCACGCCCTGCGACGACGTCTATGGCGTCGCCAATTTCAAAATCGTCGAGAAGTAATCGTCTGTAGAGCGTGACCCGACGGGCCACCTTTCCACGAAGGAGATCTTCACCATGAACAAGCACCTTCCGGCCCTCGCGCCGACGCCCGCGCCGGTCCTGCACCGCGCCGCCGTGGCCGCCGCGACCGCCGCCGCCGCCTTCCTCGCGGGCTGCGCCGTGCCGCCGCCCGCCGCCGCCCCGGCCCCCGCCCCCAGCACCGACACGGCCGCCGCGGCGCCCGCGCCCCCGCCGGCACCGCGCCCGCCCGCCAGCGGCAGCGTGGCCGGCCAGGCGCGCACCTTCTCGACCCAGCTCGCGACCTACACCGCGGTCGGCTTCGACGCGGTGCCGGGCTGGACCCGCGACGACTTCGCCGAGACCTGGCCCGCCTTCCTCGGCAGCTGCAAGGTGCTCAACGGCCGCGGCACCGAATGGAAGTCGGTCTGCGACCGCGCGACCAAGGTCGACGGCAAGAGCAATCCCTCGATCCGCAACTTCTTCGAGACCGAGTTCTCGGTCTACCAGATCCGCGACGACGACCGCCGCCCCGACGGCGTGGTCACCGGCTACTTCGAGCCCGAGATCCAGGGCAGCCGCAGCTACGCGCCGCCGTTCATCTACCCGGTGTACGGCCAGCCCGAGGACATGCTGTTCGCTGACGCGCGCAAGCTGCCCGCGGGCGACGGCACCGTGGCCGCGCGCGTGCAGGGCCGCAACGTGGTGGTGCAGACCGGCCTGAGCACGCGCGACATGGGCGCGCCGGGCCTCTACGCGCTCGACCTCTCGGGCATCGTGCGCGACACGCTCGACCGCAAGGTGCGCCTGCGCATCGAGGGCAAGCAGCTGCTGCCGTACTACACGCGCGAGGAGATCGAGACCAAGGGCGCGCCCAACGCCAAGGTGCTGGCCTTCGTCTCGAGCGCCACCGCGCTCTACGAGATGCAGATCCAGGGCTCGGGCCGCATCCGCCTGGCCAGCGGCGAGATGATCCGCGTCGCCTACGCCGAGCAGAACGGCCAGCCGTTCCGGCCCACGCTGGCGCAGGCCGCCAACGGCAAGCCGCGCAGCCCGGTCAAGGTGCGCGGCTCGTCGATCGAGCTCGACCTCGACGACGGCGACGACGACGATTCGGGCAACGTCTCGACCACCATCCGCACGCGCGGCTTCACGCTGGCGCGGCCCGCCGCGAGCGGCGCGGTGGTGGTGCCCGGGCGGCGCGCGGCCGGCCCGGTGGCCGGCACCGGCATCAAGGACCCGAGCTACGTGTTCTTCAAGGAGGCGGCCACGCCCGGCGGCCCGGTGGGCGCCTTCGGCGTGCCGCTGTCGGCCGGCCGCTCGATCGCGGTCGATCCGCGCAGCACGCCGCTGGGCTATCCGGTGTTCGTCTCGACGCGCACGCCCGGCAGCGGCGCGCCGATGCAGCGCCTGACCATCGCCCAGGACACCGGCGGCGCGATCCGCGGCGCGGTGCGGGCCGACTATTTCTTCGGCAACGGCCAGCAGGCCGCGACCAACGCGCGCCGCATGAAGGAACGCGGCCAGCTCTGGATCCTGCTGCCGCGCGGCCTGGCGGTGGCGAGCGCCGCGGCGTCCTCGGCGATCCGCACGCGCGGTGGGCCGGTGGGCGCCGGCCTCGCGCAATGCCTGGTGCCGACCGAGGGCGTCTGCGAGGACGACTGAGGAGACGACAGCGTGAATGCCGCCACGAGGCCCGGCCCCGGCCGTTGAATCCATGCAGGAAACGCTGTCGTCCGAGGAAAGCGGCGAACTCGTGCGCCTGTGGCGCCGGCGCCAGACGCTCACGTCGAACGACATGGGCCGCATGTACCGCATCGTCGGCGACGCGCTGGTGGCCTGCAATCCGCCCGAGCTGCAGGTGCTCGGCGAAGGGCGCCAGGAACTGGTGGCGCAGTTCATCTACGTCAAGGTGCTGCGGCTCGATGCCGATCCCGACGAGGCCGAGGAGCGCGCGGGCCACAGCGCCCCCTCGACCGCCTTCGCGCTGTGCGCGTACTTCCGCCGCTACCTGATCGACTGCACGCGCTCGGCCGCCTTCAAGCGCAAGCTGTCGATCGGCGACCAGATCACCGAGGCCCAGCTCGAGGACGAACTGGGCGCCGACGAGGACCTCGAGGGCTGCCTGGCCGAGCATGGCCTCAGCAGCCTCGCGGTGCAGCAGGCGGCGCGCGCCTTCATCGCCGAGCTGCCCGAGCCCGAGCGCATCCTGCTGTGCGAGGGCTTCGGCAAGGAGGCCGAGGGCGGCCTGTCGGGCATCGCCTCGCGCCATGCCATCGCCTCCTACCACTACCGCGCGGGCCGGCTCGGCCTGGTGCACAAGCGCGAGGGCCTGACCGCCGACTACGCCAGGACCCGGCTCGGCGGCTGGATCCAGGGCACCCTGGGCATCGCCATCGAGGCCGACAACATGGCGGCGATCCTGCAGGTTTTCAAAATCCTGGGCGCTGAAGCGTCTTATGCCTGAAGACATAGCCATTCAGGAACAGACGCCATGACCACCCATCTCTGGCCACCGCTCAGCGCGATCCGCAGCGCCTTCGAAACCGGGCCCGGCGCGGCCGCGGCCTTCGCGCCCGAGACGCCCGGGCTCGCGACCGTCGCCATGCCCGGCACGCGCGCCGCGGCACCCGAAGCGGCCGCGCCGCCGCCGGTGGACCTGCTGCTGCCGCTGGCCGAGCTCGCGCGCCGCCGCGAGGCCGTGGCGCAGCGCAGCTTCGGCGCGCGCTGGGCGCCGGGCCGGCTGGTCAGCGTGGTGCACGAGGGCCGGCTGCTCGGCGTGCTGCTCGACCGTTGCATCCACGGCGAACTCTGGCAGGGCTGGATGGCGGCCGGCGAGGCCGACTGGGCCTCGGCCTTCGACGTGCTGCTCGAGCCCGACGACGAACCCTTCGAGCCGGCCTTCGGACTGATCCAGGCCTGGAACGTGCTGACGCTCGAGCCGAGTCCGCAACTCGCCGCGCGCGTGCTCGGCGAGGTCTCGGCCACGCGGCTCGCCGCCATCCGCGCGGTGCACGACGAGTGGGCCGCGCAGGCCGCGCCCGCCATCGCGCCCGAGCCCGGCCGCATCGCGCTGCGCACCGTGGGCGGCGTGTTCGCCGTGCTGTCGGGCACGCCGCTCGGCCCGAAGGATCCGCGCGTCGACTACCAGTCGCTGTACCGCGACGCGGCGTCGCAGCTCGGTGCGGCCTGGCTGCCGGCCGCGCGCAACGCATCGGGCCCGGCCGCCGCGCCGCGCGCGCGGCCCCAGCCCGGCCCCGAGGGCGGCTGGTGGGGCAGCGTACGGCGCTGGCTCGGCGCCGACGGCTGGATGCGGCCCGCGTTCGCGGTGCTGGCCCTGTGCGTGGTGGTGCAGAACGTGGGCCTGTTCGGCGGCCACGAGGCGCAGGACGAGGTGCGCTTCCGCTCGGTGCCCACGGCCCCGGTCGCGGCCGCTGCCGATCTCACGGTGCGCTGGAAGGATGGCGTGCGCGTGGACGAGGCCGACCGGCTGCTGCAGGCGATCTCGGCCGACGTGGTCGGCGGCCCCGGCAGCAACGGCGTGTGGCGGCTGCGCGTGCCCGACGTGGAGAAGAGCCTGCAGGTGCTGGCGGCCTCGCCGCTGGTCGAGGCGGCGGGACGGGCGTCGGAGCGGCCATGAGCCCTGTCGCGCGGCGGTCGATGGCGACGCGGGAGGCCTGGCTTTCGTGGCTCCTGCTGCTCGCGCTCGCCTGCCTCGCGCCGCGCGCCTTCGCCACCCAGCGCGCGCTGCTGGTGGGTGTCTCCGAACTCGTCAACCAGCCGCAGTCGCTGTGGCTGCAGGCGCCGCGCAACGACGTGGCGCTGATGCGCGACGCACTGCTCCGGCAGGGCTTCGGCGCGGGCGACATCACGACGCTGGCCGACGGCGTGAGCGGCGCCGCGCTGCCCGAGTCGCAGGCCATCCATGACGCGCTGTCGCGGCTGCTCGCGCAGTCGCGCAGCGGCGACTTCGTGCTGCTCTATTTCTCGGGCCACGGCACGCGCTGGCGCGATGCCACCAAGCGCTACCAGGAGCCCGACGGGCTGGCCGAGAACTTCCTCGCGCGCGACGTGCGCGGCGCCGTCGGCGTCGACAGCGCGCTCGCGGGCGGCGTGCGCGACGTCGACTTCGACGCCTGGGTGCAGGCCTTCCTCGCGCGCGGCGTGTTCGTCTGGTCGGTGTTCGACACCTGCGCCGCCACCTCGATGACGCGCAACGCCGGCGCCGCCGTGCCCGCGGTCGCCGAAGGCCCGGCCGACGACGAGGTGCGCTGGCGCGGCCTGCGCGCGGGCCAGCTGCGCGCCGCGCCGGCGGCCGTGCCGCCTGCCGCCCCGGCCGCGCCGCCCATGGCCGAGCGTGTGGCGCGCGCGCGCTACGTCGCCTTCTTCGCGTCCGAGAGCCACCAGATCACGCCCGAGCTGCGGCTGCCGCGCCAGGGCCGCAACGCGCGGCCGCAGGGCCTGCTGACCTGGGCCGTGGCCGGCGCGCTCGAACGCCGGCCCGCCACCTGGCGCGAGCTGTTCGACGGCGTGCTCGCGCTCTACCCGCCGGTGATCGACGAACTGGCGCAGCGCTTCCCGACCCGCGAGCTGCCCTCGCCGGTGGCCGAGGGCAACCTCGACGCGCCGCTGTTCGCCAACAGCGCCGGTGCCGTCTCCACCTTGCCGGCCTGGCGCGCGCAGCGCAGCGGCGACAGCCTGGTGCTGCAGGCCGGCCTGGTCGACGGCCTGCAGCCGCAGCAGGAACTGCGCATCAACGCCACGCTCGAGGACGGCACCGTGCGCAGCGCACCGGCACGGGTGCCGCAGGTCGATAGTGACGGCGCGCGCCTTCCCGTGCCCGCGGCGCTGCGCGAACTCTCGGGCGGCGCGCTGTGGAGCGCCTCGCCGCTGGCCGCGCCGGCCGCGTTCGCGTTGCGCGTGCGCGGCAACGAGCGTGGCCTGCCGCAGCGGCTGAGCCTCGACTATCCGGCCTCCGTGCTCGCGCTCGGCGCGGGCGACACCGCCGCGGCCGATGTGCGCTGGACCGACCTCGGCGCCGCCGGCCAGCGCATCGAGGTGCTGTCGGGCGCGCTCGGTGCCGGCACCCAGCTGCTCGCCGACGTGGCCGCCGCGCGGCGCCGCATCGAGACGCTGGCGCGCCTGAAGTGGTGGAACCAGCTGCTGGCGATGAGCCAGGCCAGTGCCTCGCCGATCGAGGGCTTCGAGGCCGTGTTCGAGGTCTGGCGCGGCGACCGCCTGCTGCGCAGCGAACCCGCGCAGCGCGCCGCCGCCGGCCAACTGCTGCCGTTGCGCGAAGGCGAGCGCGCGGCGCTGCAGGTGCGCAATGCCAGCGGGGCCTCGGTCGACATGGTGGTGGTGGGCATCGATGGCCAGGGCGGCCTGCGTCCCGTCTATCCGGACGACCCCGGCGAGACCAACCGCTTCGAGCGCGGCACGCGCGAAGCGCCCGCGGCCAAGCGCTTCGAGCTGCCGTGGCTGGAGGCGCCCGGCGGCCGGTTGCTGGTGCTCGCCACCGTGGCCAGCCCCTACACCACGCCGCGGCTGTTCGGTGCCGCGCCGCTCGAAGCCGCGCTGCCCGAGGTGCGGGTGCGCGGCCAACTGGCCCCCGACAAGGCGCGGCAGACCTATGCCGCGATGGTGCGCTGGACGGGCGAGGGCCCGTCCGCGCGATGACTGTTTCTGTTCTCAGGAGATCGACATGAGCTGGACATACGACGGAAGACTGGACCCCGATGAGGCGCTGCGCCTGCTCGATCACCTCTCGGGCGAATCGGGCAACGACTTCGCAATGATGATCGAGAGCAAGGGCTCGCCCATCGAGGGCGAATCCCAGCGCACCTACGAGGACGGCAAGCAGCGCATGGAGATCGGCGGCTACTCGTACAAGACCGACGTGATCGTTCCGCCGGGCTCGAGCAAGGGCAAGCTGCGCAACTATCCCTTCATCGTCATCCGCGACTGCGATGCCGCCACCGCGTCGATCGCGAGCCTGCTGAAGAACCAGGACGCGGACCTCAAGGTCACGGTGTCGGTCTTCAAGGCCGGCGGCGACAGCTCGAAGGACCAGCAGTCGCACCTGGAGTTCGTGATGGAGGGCGCGCGCGTGCATTGCCACGCCATCGTCACCGGCGGCATGCCCAAGCGGCCCTGCGACATCATCTTCTTCAGCTACCGCAAGCTCGAGATCCGCTCGGCGCCGCAGCAAAAGAGCGGCGCGCGCGGCGCGGTGCGCACCTGCACCTTCGTCGAGGCGGCAGCATGAGCGCCGCCGCCGAACTCCTCAAGGGGGCCGATCCGGCCGCCGCCCTCAAGGCGCTCAGCGACGACGTGCGCGCCAGGCCCGCCGACAGCAAGCCGCGCGTCTTCATGGCCCAGCTGCTGTGCGTGCTGGGCCAGTGGGAGCGCGCGCTCAACCAGCTGACGGTCGCGGCCGAGCTCGATGCGCTCGCCGTTCCGATGAAGCAGGTGTACGGCGAGGCCGTGCGCTGCGAAGGCCTGCGCGCCGAGGTGTTCGCCGGCACGCGCACGCCCATGATCTTCGGCCAGCCCGACGAATGGCTGGCGCTGCTCATCGAGTCGCTGCTGCGGCAGGGACGCGGCGAGTTCGAGCTGGCCGAAGACCTGCGCCGGCGCGCCTTCGAGGCGGCGCCGGCCATCGGCGGCAGCATCGACGGCGTGCCCTTCGAGTGGCTGGCCGACGCCGACATGCGGCTGGGCCCGGTGCTCGAGGCCTTCGTCAACGGCAAGTACTACTGGATTCCCTATGCACGGCTCGCGCGCGTGAAGATCGAGCCACCCGAGGACCTGCGCGACTGCGTGTGGATGCCCGCGCACCTGGACTTCGAGAACGGCGGCCAGACGCTGGCGCTGATCCCCACGCGCTACGAGGGCAGCGAGAAGTGCGAGGACGGCGAGCTGCAGCTCGCGCGCAAGACGGCGTGGCGGGAACTGCGTCCCGAGGTCTGGGCCGGTCACGGCCAGCGCGTGCTCGGCAGCGACCAGGGCGAATACGCGATCATGGACGTGCGCGAGATCGTCTTCGCGTCGCGGCCCGCCGAGGCCGAGGCCGAGGCCGGGGACGAGACGGACGACGGCGCGGCGACGGCGCAGGGCCGCGACGGTGGCTGAGCTCGGCGCGCAGGAGCGGCTGCAGCCCTCGCTGCTCGACCGGCTCGTCGACAACGCGCCCGACGAGAAGCGCGAGGGCGACGAGAAGCGCACGCTGACCAAGCAGGCGTTGCGCGCGGCCGTGCTGCGCGACCTGAGCTGGCTGTTCAACGCGACCGGCTACGGGCTCGCGATGGACGATCGCCAGTACCCGAACGCCGCGCGCTCCGTCATCAACTACGGATTGCCTATGCTGTCTGGCCAGTTCACCTCGTCGGTTCAGCGTGTCAGCATGGAACAGGCTTTGAAGAACGCAATCCTGCAGTTCGAGCCTCGCATCTTGTCACGCACCCTCGAAGTGGAACTGGTCATGGAAGGCCCCGCCCTGGACTCGCACAACAGCATCGGCCTGCAGATCCGCGGCATGCTGTGGGCGCAGCCCGTGCCGCTGGAGTTCCTCATGCGCAGCCGGGTCGACCTGGAGGAAGGACGCATCGAGATCGAGGACATGGCGCACCCGCAAAAGTAGTCATGGATCCACGGCTGTTGAACCTGTACGAGCAGGAACTGCGCTACTTCCGCGAAAGCTCGTCCGAGTTCGCCCGTGCCTTCCCGAAGATCGCGCACCGCCTCGGCATCGAGGGCCAGGAGGTCGCCGATCCCTACGTCGAGCGCCTGATCGAGGCCACGGCCTTCCTCTCGGCGCGCGTCAACCTCAAGCTCGATGCCGAATACCCGCGCTTCACCGGGCATCTGCTCGACATCGTCTATCCGCAATTCCTCGCGCCCACGCCGGCCATGGCGGTGGTCGCGTTCTCGCACGATCCCGACGATGCCAACCTCGCCACCGGTCCGACGCTGCCGCGCGGCGCGGGCCTGCGCGCTCGCCATGCGGTGGGCCAGAACACCTATTGCGAGTTCCGCACCGCCGGCGCGATGCGCCTGTGGCCGCTCGAGGTGCAGCGAGCCCAGTACTTCACCTACGCGCCCGACCTGCCGCTGACGACGCATGCGCAGGCGCGCGCGATCCGCGGCGGCCTGCGCCTGGTGCTGCGCACCACCGCGGGCCTGAACTTCAGCCAGATCGCGCTCGACGAGCTGGTGCTGCACCTGGGCGGCGCCGAGGACGTGGCCTGGCAGTTGCAGGAATGCGCGCTGGGCCAGCCCATCGGCGTGATGGTGCGGCCGCTGGGCGCCGGCGGCGCGCTGCAGGGCGAGGCGCGCAGCCTGCCGCCGAGCGCCATCGGCATGGTCGGCTTCGAGGACGACGAGGCGCTGCTGCCGGTCACGGCCACGGGCTTCTCGGGCTTCCGGCTGCTGCAGGAGTACTTCGCCTTTCCGCAGCGCTTCCAGTTCCTCAAGATCGCGGGCCTGCAGTCGGTGCTGCCCTCGATGCCGGTGACGCAGGTCGAGATCGTGCTGCTGTTCTCGCGCGGCGATGCCGCGCTCGAGAAGCTGGTGAGCGCCGAGAACCTGCAGCTGCACTGCGTGCCGGCCATCAACCTGTTTCACAAGCGGCTCGACCGCGTGCCGCTCGGCGAGGGCGTGAGCCAGTTCCACCTGGTGCCCGACCGCACGCGACCGCAGGACTTCGAGGTGCATACCGTGACCGAGGTGATCGGCCACGGCGCGCCGGGCGCCGACCGGGGCGCGGCCACCGAGCAGCCGTTCCGCCCCTTCTATTCGGCCTTCCACGGCACGCGCCACAGCCATCCGGCCTACTACACGACCACGCGCGAGCCGCGCATGCTGTCGGTGCGCCAGCGCACCGAGGGCAATCGCAGCAGCCACATCGGCTCCGAGGTCTACATGCAGATCGTCGATCCGCAGCAGGCGCCGTACGCGGCCAGCCTGCGCCAGCTCGCGGTGTCGGCGCTGTGCACCAACCGCGACCTGCCGCTGCTGCTGCCGATGGGCCGCGACAACGACTTCGACTGCGTCGACTCCTTCCCCGCGCAGCGCGTGCGCATGGTGCGCGGGCCCTCGCGGCCGGTGTCGCCGGTGGTGAGCCAGGGGCTGGGCTGGCGCGTGCTCGACCACCTCGCGCTCAACTACCTGTCGATCTCCGACAGCACGCCGCAGCAGGGCGCGGCCGCCCTGCGCGAGACGCTGATGCTCTATGCCTCGCATGCCGACGAGATGCGCCAGGGCCAGGTGCGCGGGCTGCTGTCGGTCACGAGCAAGCCGGTGGCGCGCCGCCTGCCGATGAAGGGACCGATCGCCTTCGGGCGCGGTCTCGAGGTCACGCTCGAGGTCGACAAGGACGCCTTCCACGGCCACAGCGTGTTCCTGTTCGGCGCCGTGCTCGCGCGCTACCTGGCGCGCCACGTCGAGGTCAACCATTTCGTCGAGACCGTGGTGCGCATCGCGGGCAAGGGCGAGAACATGCGCTGGAGGCCGCTGTGCGGGACGCGCCAGATCCTCTAGCCGCGCCCGCGGCGCCCGAGGGAACGGTGGCCGCGCGCGTGGATGCCGCGCTGCGCCAGTGGTCCGACCAGCCCTGGGCCTACGACTACTTCGCGGTACTGCGCCGGCTCGAGTCGGCCGCCGCGACCACGCCGCGCTGGGGCCGCGCGCTGCTGCCGAGCGCCGAGCCGGTGCGCGTGGGCCAGGAGCCCTCGCTGTCGTTCGCGCCCGCCGCCTTCAGCCGCTTCGAGCCGGCCGGCGCGCATTCGCCGCCGCGGCTGCGCCAGCATTTCTTCGCCTACATCGGCCCCAACGGGCCGCTGCCGGTGCACCTGAGCGACTTCATCCGCGAGCGCAGCCTGAACCATGGCGACCCGACCTGGCTCGCCTTCCTCGACAGCTTCCTGCACCGCTTCTCGCTGCATTTCTACCGCGCCTGGGCGCAGGCGCGGCCCGCGGTCGCGCTCGACCGGCCGGGCGAGGACCGCTTCCGGCTGCAGATCGGCGCGCTGGTGGGCATCGGCACGCCGGGGCGCATCGGGCGCGACGAGATCCACGACGACGCGCGGCTGCACTTCTCGGGCTGGCTCGCGCGCCGCGTGCACAGCGCCGAGGGCGTGGAGTCGGTGCTGTGCAGCTACTTCGGCGTGCCGGTGAAGCTCGAGCGCTGGGTCGGCCACTGGATGAGCCTGCCTGATGCCGAACTCACGCGGCTGGGCCGCGGCGAGAGCTCGCGCGCGATGGGCCTGGGCGCGATGCTCGGCACCCGCGCCTGGGACCGCCAGCACCGCGTGCGCCTGCATGTCGGGCCGCTCGACCTCGCGCGCTACCGCATGTTCCTGCCGATCGGCGATGCGCAGCCGGTGCTGCAGCGCTGGATGCTGCAGCTGCTGGGCGGCGAGCTCGAGTGGGACGCCGAACTGGTGCTGCGCAAGGAGCAGGTGCCGCCCACGCGGCTCGGCCAGCAGCGCGGCAACGCGCCGCGGCTGGGCTGGATCTCGTGGCTCGGCGAGCGGCCGCGCTCGCGCGACGCGAGCGACGTGCGCATCGCGAGCCGGCCCGGCGGCGAGGCGCATCCGCGCGCGCCGGCTTTTCAATAAAAAACCCTTTCGTTCGTCTTGAAGAGATACGGAGTCCTCCATGAGTGAAATCAGCCGCACCGCCCTGTTCGGGAAACTCAATTCGCTGGCCTACAAGGCCATCGAAGGCGCGACCGTGTTCTGCAAGATGCGGGGCAATCCGTACGTCGAGCTCGAGCACTGGTTCGCCCAGCTGCTGCAGGCGCAGGACTCCGACCTGCACCGCGTGATCCAGCACTACGGCCTCGACGTCTCGGTGATCGCCAAGGACATGACGGCCGCGCTCGACCGCCTGCCGCGCGGCGCCACCGCCATCAGCGACTTCTCGCCGCACATCGAGAACGCGATCGAGCGCGCCTGGACCTACGCCACCCTGCAGTTCGGTGAGGCGCAGGTGCGCACCGGCTACCTGCTGGTGGGCATGCTCAAGACGCAGAGCCTGCGCAACCCGCTGTTCGGCCTGTCGAAGCAGTTCGAGAAGGTCAAGGTCGAGGACCTGGCCGAGAACTTCGTGAAGATCTGCGATGCCTCGCCCGAGGCCCAGATGCGCGCGCAGGACGGCACCGGCATGGGCAGCGGCGCGCCCGGCGAGGACGCGGGCGCGATGGCGCCGGCCGCCATGGGCAAGGGCGATGCGCTCAAGAAGTTCGCGGTCGACCTGACCGAGAAGGCGAAGAAGGGCGAGATGGACCCGGTGACGGGCCGCGACGAGGAGATCCGCCAGATCGTCGACATCCTGATGCGCCGGCGCCAGAACAATCCGCTGCTGACCGGCGAGGCCGGCGTCGGCAAGACCGCCGTGGTCGAGGGCTTCGCGCAGCGCCTCGCGCGCGGCGACGTGCCGCCGCAGCTCAAGGACGTGAAGCTGCTCACGCTGGACATCGGCCTCTTGCAGGCCGGCGCGAGCATGAAGGGCGAGTTCGAGCAGCGGCTGCGCCAGGTGATCGACGAGGTGCAGAGCTCGCCCACGCCGATCATTCTCTTCATCGACGAGATCCACACCCTGGTGGGCGCGGGCGGCGCGGCCGGCACCGGCGACGCGGCCAACCTGCTCAAGCCCGCGCTGGCGCGCGGCAACCTGCGCACCATCGGCGCCACCACCTGGGCCGAGTACAAGAAGTACATCGAGAAGGACCCCGCGCTGACGCGCCGCTTCCAGGTCGTGCAGGTGCCCGAGCCTGACGAGACCAAGGCCATCCTGATGCTGCGCGGCGTGGCCAGCGTGCTCGAGAAGCACCACCGCGTGCAGCTGCTCGACGAGGCCATCGAGGCCGCCGTGAAGCTGTCGCACCGCTACATTCCCGCGCGCCAGCTGCCCGACAAGGCCGTGAGCCTGCTCGACACCGCCTGCGCGCGCGTGGCCGTGAGCCAGCACGCGACGCCGCCCGAGGTCGAGGACTGCATGCGCCGCATCGAGGGCCTGACGGTCGAGCAGGAGATCATCGGCCGCGAGGAGGCGATCGGCATCGACGTCACCAGGCGCGCGGCGCAGGTGTCGGCGCTGCTGGCCGAGTCGAAGGCGCAGCTGGAAGTGCTCAATGCACGCTGGCAGGAAGAGAAGGGCCTGGTCGACCGGCTGCTGGAGCTGCGCGCGAAGCTGCGCACGGGGAACAAGCCGGTGGATGCGCCGGCCGGCACCGAAGCCGCGCCCGCCGAGGCCGCGCCCGACCGCGCCGCATTGCTCGCCGAACTGCACGAGCTGCAGGCGAAGATCCACGCGGTGCAGGGCGAGTCGCCGCTGATCCTGCCCTCGGTCGACGAGCAGGCCGTGGCCTCGGTGGTCGCCGACTGGACTGGCATTCCGGTCGGGCGCATGGTCAAGAACGAGGTCGAGGCGGTGCTCAAGCTCGCCGACACGCTGAACCAGCGCGTGATCGGCCAGAAGCACGGCCTCGAGATGATCGCGCGCCGCATCCAGACCTCGCGCGCGCGGCTGGACAACCCGCAGAAGCCGATCGGCGTGTTCATGCTGTGCGGCACCTCGGGCGTCGGCAAGACCGAGACCGCGCTCGCGCTGGCCGAGGCCCTGTACGGCGGCGAGCAGAACATCATCACCATCAACATGAGCGAGTTCCAGGAGGCGCACACCGTCTCCACGCTCAAGGGCGCGCCTCCGGGCTACGTGGGCTACGGCGAGGGCGGCATCCTGACCGAGGCGGTGCGCCGCCGGCCCTACAGCGTGGTGCTGCTCGACGAGGTCGAGAAGGCGCACCCCGACGTGCACGAGATCTTCTTCCAGGTCTTCGACAAGGGCTGGATGGAGGACGGCGAGGGCCGCATGATCGATTTCAAGAACACGATCATCCTGCTGACCACCAACGCCGGCAGCGAGCTCGTCATGAGCATGTGCCGCGATCCCGAGCTGCTGCCCGATCCGAACGCGCTGGCCGATGCGCTGAAGGCGCCGCTGATGAAGGTGTTCCCGCCCGCGCTGCTGGGCCGCATCGTCACCATTCCCTACTACCCGCTGTCGCCCGAGATGATGAAGAAGATCGTGCGGCTGCAGCTGGGCCGCATCAAGAAGCGCGTCGAGACCAACCACGGCGTGCCCTTCGAGTACAGCGACGCGGTGGTCGACCAGGTGGTCGCGCGCTGCCAGGACCCGGAATCGGGCGGCCGCGTGATCGACGCCATCCTGACCAACACCGTGCTGCCCACGATCTCGGTCGAGTACCTGCAGCGCCTGGCCGCCGGCGGCGAGATCCGCCGCGTCGCGCTCGACGTCAAGGACGCCGATTTCACCTACGCCTTCGATTGAGGCTCCCCGAAGAGATCCACCCATGGCCGACCACGAGTTCCGCATCGAAACCGATTCGCCCGCCAAGGACGACCTGATGTTCTGGCGCATCGTGGGTCACGAGGCGCTGGCGCGCCCTTCGACCTACGAACTCACGGTGCTGTCGGAGAACAGGGCCATCGATGCCACGGACATCCTCGGGCGCGCCTTCGACCTGGTCGTCGAGTTCGAGGACAAGGATGGCGGCAAGCACGAGCGGCACTGCCAGGGCCATGCGGTGCGCTTCGTGCGCGCGGGCCACGTGGGGCGCCACTTCGAGTACCGCATCACGCTGCGATCGTGGTTCTGGCTGCTGAACAAGCGCATCAACTCGCGCATCCTGCAGGACAAGAAGGTGCTCGAGGTGCTCGACGCGGTGTTCGAGGACAGCCCGATCAAGCGCTTCAAGAAGACCAAGACCGGCAACGTCATCGGCACCCACAACCCCCGCCGCTACTGCGTGCAGCACCAGGAGAGCGACTACCAGTTCCTTTCGCGCCTGATCGAGGACGAGGGCATCTACTACTGGTTCGACGCGCACGATGCGCCGGGCACCATGCACCTGTCGGACGCGAGCGATCTCGCGCACGAGAAGCTGCCCGTGGCGGCGACGCTGCGCTACGTGCTCGGGGGCGCGAGCGAGGCGCGCCACGAGGAGATCTGGCACTGGACCCACGCGCGCCAGTTCGACACCGGCAAGCAGGCCTCGCGCGACAGCGACTTCAAGGCGATCCGCAAGAAGCTGGGCGCCGCCATCGATGCCTCCGACAGCCACGAGCTGGCCGATTTCGAGGCCTTCGAGTTTCCCGGCGGCTACTTCAAGGGCGACGAGGCCGAGAACCGCACCAAGCTGCGCGGCGAGGAGCTCAACGCGCGCCGCGACCGCCACTGGGCGCTGACCGGATGGCCCGACGTGGCGGCGGGCCGCAGCTTCAAGTTCGAAGGCGATCCCGACGGCACCCGCGACGGGGACTACCTGATCGCGGCCTGCACCTTCATGCTCAGCCACCCCGGCTACGAGAGCGCGAGCGCCGACGCCACCGCGCCGCGCAAGCTCTACACGGCGCTGGCCGAGGCACTGAAAGACGATGCGGTGAACGCCGACACGCTGCAGGAACTCGAGAACCTGATCGCCGAGACGCCGATGCTCGAGGGCTCGCAGCCCGGGACCAGCGTGTTCCTGATCACCGCGATTCCGCTGGAGCGCAGCTACCGGCCGCCGCGCCTGACGCCCCGCGTGACCATGCCGGGGCCACAGACGGCCATCGTGGTCGGCCCGGCGGGCGACGAGCTGCACGTGGACGACCATGGCCGCGTGAAGGTGCATTTCCACTGGGACCGCTACGACGAGAGCAACGAGAAATCCACCTGCTGGGTGCGCGTGTCGCAGCCCTGGGGCGGCAAGGGCTGGGGCGGCTACTTCATCCCGCGGATCGGCCAGGAGGTGATCGTCGACTTCCTCAACGGCGACCCCGACCGGCCGGTGATCGTGGGCCGCGTCTACAACGACGACCAGCCCATCCCCTACAAGTCGCCCACGCAGAGCGGCTTCCGCACCCGGTCCACGCCCGGCGGCGGCGCGAACAACTACAACGAGATCATGTTCGAGGACAAGAAGGGCGAGGAGAACATCACCATCCACGCCGAGCGCAACATGAGCCGCAGCGTGGAGCTCGACGATTCGACCTCGGTGGACCGCGACCAGACGGTGACGGTGAAGCGCGACCAGACCTCCACCGTCGTGCGCGACCGCAAGACCACCGTGGAGAACAACGACACCACGATCATCCAGCAGTTCCAGAAGCTGACCGTCGGCAAGAACCAGGACAACCACGTGGTCGGCTACCAGACCACGAACGTCGACATCGACCACGCGCTGCTGGTGAAGGGCCACCACAAGATCCACGCGGACGGCAACCGGACCGATTCCACCGGCGGCAACGAAACGCGCTCGGTCACGGGCACGCAGACCATCACGGTCAAGGGCGGCGTGAAGTACAAGGCGCCGACCATGCTGTTCGAGGCCGGGCACATCGAGTTCAAGGTGACCGGCGGCAACTCGATGAAGATCGATGCCAACGCCGCGCCTTACGCGGCGGCGTTCCAGAAGTACACGCTGGTGAGCAACACCGAGCTCAACATGGTGGCGATCGGGAACATCAATACCGTGTCGGTGGGCTCGAACACCACGGTGCTCGGCCCGAACACCAGCGGCTACATCGGCAACAACACCGACTTCAACCTCGGCGTCGCCCGCTCGACCTTCATGGGGCTGAGCATGGAGAACGCGCTGGGCGTGGCGATGTCGAACTTCCTCGGATTGAAGATCGAGAACACGCTGGCCGTCACCATGGAGTCGACCGCGGGCCTGAAGATCGAGCGCGACGGCACTTCGGTGCGCCAGGCGCCGCTGCATTCGATCATGCCCGGTGCGGGCGCCGGCGCCGGCACCGACGCCACGGCCGCGATGGCGAACGCCGGCACGGTGGGCGCCGTCGCGGGCCTGGGCTACGGCATCGTCTCCATGCTCAGCGGTGCCGCGTCCCTGGGCTCCCAGTACGGCGATGCGCGCAAGATGCTCAACGAGATCCTGTCGAGCCCGGACGTCGACAAGATCCCCGGCATGCGCGGGCGGCTCGAGCGCATGCGCAATCTGGTGGGCACCAATGTCAGCGACGGCCTCGCGCTGATCCTGACGGGCGGTGCCGCCGGGCCGGTCCTGGGCCTGCTGGGCATGGTGCCTGGCGTGGACGCGGTCGGCAGCGAGCGTGGCGCCAACGAGCTGCTGGAGCGGGACGACAGCGGCAATCCCAAGAACTGAACGGGCAGGCAGCCGCGCGAGCCACCATGCAAGTCGTCAAACCCCAGGCGCTGTGCCTGAGCACCCGACCGATCGAGTACCGCAAGCGCTTCGGCCTGTGCGTCACGGCCATGCTGCACGTGCCGTTCGCGCAGGCCGAGGGCGGCACGGTCTGGGGCGAGCAGTCGGCCTGGAACTTCATCGGCCGCGAGATGCCGGTACCGCTGGTCGACGAGGGCGTGGCCAAGCTCACGTCCGAGTTCCTGGTGCATGGCAAGGCCTTCGCACCGGCCGCGAACCCGCAGGCCTGCGCCGTGCGCGCCCGGCTCGGCGACCGCAGCAAGACCCTGCTGGTGTTCGGCGACCGCCGATGGGACGGCGCCCAGGCGACCCGGCCATCGGCCTTCGAGGCGATGCCCATCGACTGGGCACACGCCTATGGCGGTCCTTCGGTGCCGGCCAATCCCGAGGGCATCGGCGCGGCGGCCGAGAACGGCGTGCACCGGCTGCCCAACGTGGAGCGGCCCGACCAGCCGCTGCGCGATCCGGCGCAGGCCGTGGCGCCCGCGGGCTTCGGCCTGCGCGGGCCGATGCATCCGGAGCGCGCGCGCTTTCGCGGCACCTACGATGCGGACTACCTCAAGGAGCACGCGCCGGGCTTCGCCCCCGATCTCGACTGGCGCTACTTCAATCTCGCGCCCGAGGACCAGTGGTTCGACGCGCCGCTGCGGGGCGACGAGACCTTCCAGTTCGACCACATGCACCCGGACAAGCCCTCGATCGAGGGCCGGCTGCCCGGCCTGCGCGCGCGCGTGTTCGCCGACTACCGTGCCGCGGGGGCGGCCGAGCCGCGCCTGCGCGAAGTGCCGCTGCGGCTGACGACGGTCTGGTTCTTTCCGCATGCGGAGCGGGCGTTGCTGCTGTTCCAGGGACTGGCGGAGGTCGCCACCGACGACGGCTCCGACGTGCATGGGCTGCTCGGTGCGATCGAGCGGCTCGATGCAGCGCGCTCCGATGCCCACTACCTCGATGCGCTCGCGCGCCGCGCCGATCCGCGCTGGGGCGGGGTCGAGAGCCTGGACGACGGCGACCTGCTGCCCGAGGGCATCGACGCCAGCGACCCCGAGGCCGAACGCGCCGCCGAGGCCTTCGCGAGCCAGGGCCTGCAGGCGCAGGCGCAGTACCGCCGGGCCGAGATCGACGTGGCGCTGGCGCGCGAGGAACTGCGTGCCAGCGGCCGCGATCCCGACGCGCTGGGCGTCGTCATGCCCCCGCGCGAGCAGCCGCCCGCGCCCGCGCAGCGCGTGGCCTACCTCAAGAAGAAGACGCTCGAGGCCGAGCAGCAGAAGCTGGCGGCCATCGACGACGCGCTCGATGCGCTCGAGAAGGCCGTGGCCACGCACAAGGCGAACAAGGCGATGAAGCCGCTGGAACACCGCGGCCCGCCGGTCTTCAATGCCGACGTGGCGCTGGAGCGCCTGAAGGCCGCGAACGCCGGCGCCACCGGCGGCTTCGACCTCGCGGCCACGCATGCCCAGTTGCTGCGACAGGAGGCGATGGAGCGGATCGGTTACCTGCAGGGCGCGCACGAACAGCTGGCCGCGCCCGCGATGCAGGCCGCGCAGGCCGCGACCTTGAAGGAGGGCATGCGGCAGGCGCTGGCCGGCGGCTTGCGCTTCTTCGTCGGCATGGACTTCACGGGCGCCGATTTCTCTGGACTCGACCTGCGCGACGTCAACTTCACCGGCGCCTGGCTCGAGGCCGTGGACTTCAGGCAGGCCAATGTCTCGGGCGCGAACTTCTCGGCCGCCGTGTTGGCCCATGCCTGCCTCGAGGGCGCGATCGGCATCAAGGCCACGCTGCGCACCGCGAACCTGGGGCGCTCGCGCTGGAAGGGGGCGGTGTTCGACGAAGCCGACTTCACCGACGCCCAGCTCTCGCATGCCGACCTCGGCGGGGCGTCCCTGCGCCGCGCGCGGATCCAGGGCGCGATGCTGATCGGCACCCGCTGGGAGGGCGCCGATGCGCATGGGCTGCAGGCGACCGAGCAGCTGTTCTACCGGCTGTCGCTCAAGGGCCTGTCGTTCGCCGAGGCCGCGCTCGCGGCCTGCCAGTTCGTCGAATGCGAGCTCGCGGGGGCCGACTTTCGCGAGGCCGACCTGACCCAGGCCAACCTCGTGTCCTGCGCGCTGGACGGCGCCAGGTTCGGCGGCGCGCAGGGCAAGGGCATGGTGTTCGCCCGGAACTGCAGCCTGGTCGAGGCCGATTTCTCGGGGGCCCGGATGCAGGGGGTCAATTTCGGCGCGGCCGACATGTCGCGCGCGCGCCTGGTGGGCAGCGTGCTGGACGGCGCCAACCTGTGCGAGGCCGGCCTGTCCGACAGCGATTGGCGGCTGGCCAGCGCCAAGGGCGCGCTGCTGCGCCGTACCGTGCTGCGGCGCGCCCGGCTGGCCGGCGTGAACTTCAGCGAGGCGATCCTGCAGCATGCCGACCTGCGCGGCTGCGACCTGCGCAACAGCAACCTGTTCGCGGCGGACCTGTCGCGCGCGCGGCTCGATGGCGACGTGCGCCTCGAAGGTGCGCTGCTCAAGCGCGCGCGCACCTGGCCGCGGCTCACGCCCGAGCAACAGGCGGCCGCATGAGGAGCGCGATGCCATGAATGCCACCACGCTCGCGCTGGCCGTGCTGCTCGGCGAATCGATCCCCGGCCTGGACCTGTCGGGCGGGCACTACGCGCAGGCGCAACTGGCCGGGGGCCTGTTCGACCGCGTCGATTTCTCCAAGGCCGACCTGCGCGGCGCCGACCTGCGCGAGGCGGTGTTCAACCAGTGCGACCTGCGCGGCGCGCTGCTGGGCGGCGCGCGGCTGCAGCGCGCCGTGTTCAGCCAGTGCCGCATGGACCACGTCGACCTGAGCGCGGCCGCGCTGCACGCGGCCGTGCTGAGCGAATGCCAGGCGCCGCATGCCGATCTGCGCGAGGCCGACCTCAGCATGCTCGCCTGCACCAAGACCCGGCTCGACCATGCCACGCTGCGCGGCGCGCTGCTCGATGCCTGCGTGCTGAGCGACAGCAGCCTGCTCGACCTCGGTGCGGAGTCGACGCGCTGGGTGCATGCGACCGTGGCCGGCTGCGACCTGCGCCACGCGGCATGGCGCGGCGCCAGCATGTTGCGCGTGGCCTTCTCGACCACCCGGCTCGCGGGGCTGTCCTTCGACGGCGTGACGCTCGAGGGCTGCCAGTTCGCGGGCGCCGACCTGCGCGGCGCGCAGTTCAGCGGGGCGCCGCTGCGCCAGTGCAATTTCCAGGGTGCCAAGCTCGACGAGGCCCGCTTCGACCGCATCGACGCGCCGCTGGCCCTGTTCTGCGAGGCCGAGGGCGCCGGCGTCGATTTCTCCGATGCGATCTTGACGCAGGCGCTGTTCACCGGCGCCAGGCTGCCGCAGGCGAAGTTCGGCGGCGCGCGCCTGCATCAGGCCCATTTCGCCGGCGCCGTGCTCGATGGCGCGCACTTCGCGGGCGCCGACCTCGGCTATGCCGACCTGCGCCACGCGCGCCTGCACCGCGCCGACCTGCGCGGCGCGACCCTCGTGCGCGCCTGCCTGCACCGCGCCATGACCGAGGAGGCGCAGATCGACGATCGCGCCCGCGCGCTCGAGACCGACCCCCAGCTGGCGCAGTCCGAGGACTGGCGCCCGGTGCCGGTCTGACCGACGGCCGGCACCGGCTTCCTCCCTTTCCACCGATTTCCCCGCAACGGAACTCCCGCCATGAAGACCACCGCCCACCACTCCGCGCGCCGCCGCACGGCCGCCGCGCGCGGCACCCGACCGACCGAGACCGAGACGCCGTCGCCGGCCGCGCTCCCCGAGCGCTGCTGGACCGCGTTGCTGGAGGCCGGGCCCGATGGCACGCCGTGCATCCGCGAGGGCGGAACGCTCCGGCCGGTGCGCGCCGCCGCGGGCTGCCTGCTGGTGCCGATGGCCGGCGACACCGTGCTGTGCTTCGGTGCGGCCACCGGCGAGCGCTGGGTGCTCTCGGTGCTCGAGCGCGGCGCGGGCGCGCGGGAGCGGGTGCTGCGCTGCGAGGGCGACACTCGGCTCGTGGTCGAAGGTGGCCGGCTCGCCCTGGAGGCCGAGCGGCTGCAACTGGGCGCGGACCACCTGGCGCTGCGCGCGAAGACCGCCGCGGTTTCGCTCGACACGACGGAGTTCGTCGGCGAGCGCGTGCGCATGGTGGCGAGCACCTTCAAGCTCGTGGGCAGCGTGCTGAGCACGGTGATGGACCGTGTCAACCACTTCAGCCAGCACTACCTGCGCACGACCAAGGGGCTGGACCGCGTGCACGCGGCCCACATCGAGCGCGATGCGTCCGAGCTGCTGCACCTGCGCGGCGAGCACGCGCTGATCAACGGTGCCAAGCTCGTGAAGACGCGCGGCGCGCAGATCCACTTCGGCTGAAGCGCCATGTTCGCCAACTGCCAGCTGATGGGCATGGACATGGGCTTCCCCGATGTCTGCATCACGCCCGCCGCGCCGTCGCCGATCCCGGTGCCGTATCCCAACATCGCGATGGGCCCGATGGCCATTCCGAACTGCCCGACGATCCTGTTCATGGGCATGCCGGCCCACAACCTCGGAACCACCATTCCCATGACCAACGGCGACAACGCGGGCGTGCTGCTGGGCGTGGCGTCGGGCACGGTCATGGGGCCCAGCCGCCATCTGACGGGGGCCTTCACGGTGCTCCTCAACAGCATGCCGGCCACGCGGCTGACCAGCAGCTCGCTGCAGAACAGCACCAACTGCCCGGGCGTGCGCACGGTGCCGAGCCAGACGCTGGTGCTGCTGCTGGCGCCCTGAGCGCCGCGGCGGGAACGGCCTATCTCTTAAGGCGAGATTGCCAAGGCGTCTTGCGGAATGAATACTCCTCGCGAGATTCTTCGCGTGCTCGTGCGCAGTTGTATGGGCGTCGCCCTGGGGGCCGGTTCATGATCCAGATCACTGTTGTCACCCGTCAAGGCGTCCCGGCGGGACCGTCGCTGTCGGCGGACTTCGGCCCCAATGGCGGCACCATCGGCCGCGCCGACACCAACACGCTGGTGCTCGACGATCCCGACCGCACGGTTTCGCGCGTGCACGCGCAGGTGCTGTGCCGCGACGGCCGGTACTTCGTGATCGACCGCGGCAGCAACCCCATGCAGTGCAACGGCGTGTCGCTGGGCGCGGGCAAGGAGGCGGCGCTCGCCGATGGCGCGCGGCTGGTGGTCGGCAGCTTCGAGCTCGTGGTGCGCGCGCAGGCGGCCGCGAGCGCGCCGGTACCGGCCGCGGCGCCGCTCGCGATTCCCGAGACGATCATGGGCCTGTCGGGCGCGAAACCCGCGGCGGCCGCGAGCGACGATCCCTTCGCCGACCTGCTCGCTGGCCTCGCGCCGCCGGCGGCACCGGCCGCGTCGCCCGCGCCTTCCCCGGCCGCGCCGGCCGCCGCGGATCCGCTGCTCTTTCCCGATCCGATGGCCACCGGTTCGCGCAACGCGCAGGCCGCGCAGATCGATCCCTTCGCCAACCTGCTCGGCCCCGACCCGTCGTCGGCGCCCGCGGCCGGCCGCGGCGCGCTCGACGACTTCTCCGACCTGGGCCGGCCGCCCGCGCACGGCAAGGCCGCGAGCATCGACGACCTGTTCGGTGGTGCGCCGGGCACCGGAGGCATCGGCGGCGATCCGCTGGCGCTGTCGCCGCTGGCCGACCCGCTGTTGCAGCCCAACACCGCCGCCGATGCCGATCCGCTCGCCGCGCTGCAGCGCGCGGCGCCGTCCACGCCGCTGCCGCGGCCGGACCACCTGCCGATCGAGCAGTTCGGCTTCACGCCGCCGCGGGCCGTCACGGCGCCGCCCGCGCCCGCGCTGGCACCGCCGCCGCCGGCCGCGCCGCCACGCCCGGTGCCGCTGGCCGAGCTGCCGGCCTTCGACGACATGACCGGCCTGCCGATCCGCATCAGCGGACCCGACACGCCGGCGCGCGAAGCGCCGCCGCTGCCGCCGCCGCCCGCGCCGGCCTTCGCGTCCCAGGCCGCGGCGCCGGCCGCGCGCAGCGCGAGCGACGACGAGCTGCTGGCCGCGTTCCTGCGCGGCCTCGGCGGCACGCACCAGCCGCCCGAGATGCTCACGCCGGGGCTGATGGAGCGCATCGGCGCGATGCTGCGCAGCGCCACCGAGGGCACGCTGCAGCTGCTGCTCACGCGCCAGGAGTTCAAGCGCGAGGTGCGCGCCGAGGTCACGATGATCGCGGCGCAGGCCAACAACCCGCTGAAGTTCTCGCCCACGGTCGAGGTCGCGCTCGCGCACCTGCTGGGGCCGGGCGTGCGCGGCTTCATGCCGGCCGAGGCCGCGATGCGCGATGCCTTCGACGACCTGCGCGCGCACCAGTTCGGCGTGATGGTCGGCATGCGCGCGGCGCTGGCGCACGTCATCGCGCGCTTCGAGCCCGACGAGCTCGAGAAGAAGATCAGTTCGAAGTCGGCGCTCGACGCGCTGTTCTCGGCCAACCGCAAGGCCAAGCTCTGGGACCAGTTCGTGGCGCTGTACGGCGGCATCGCGACCGAGGCCGAGGACGACTTCCACAACCTGTTCGGCAAGGCCTTCCTCGAGGCCTACGAGGCCCAGATGGCGCGCCTGAAGTCCGACGCCTGAGGCGCGCCTTCGCACCCGACAACACCCGATCCCACGACAAGAACGCCCGACGCGAGGAGCCCGCTTGGAAATCGAAATCGTCACGCTGTCCCGCCAGGGCGGCCGCAGCTACAACGAAGACGTTCATGGCCACTGGCACGACGATCGCCACGTCGCCTGCCTGGTGGCCGACGGCGCCGGCGGCCATGGCGGCGGCGACGTGGCGGCGGCCACGGTCCGCGCGAGCGTGCTCGGTGCCTTCTCGGCCGGGCCCAGCCTCGACGAGGGCGCGCTGCGCGGCCTGATCGAACAGGCCAACCGCGACGTGGTGGCGCGCCAGGCCGAGGGCGGCACGCTCGCGGGCATGCGCTCCACCGTGGTGTTCGCGGCCATCGACCTCGAGGCCCATGCACTGGCCTGGGTGCACAGCGGCGACAGCCGGGCCTACCTGTTCCGCGGCGGCGCGATCGTCGCGCGCACCACCGACCACAGCCTGGTGCAGCAGATGGTGGCCGGCGGCATGCTCGACGAAGAGGGCGCGCGGCTGCATCCGCAGCGCAACATGCTGTTGTCGGCGCTGGGCTCGCTCGAGGAAGCGCCCGACATCGCGGTGTCGGACCGCATGCGGCTCCTGCCGGGCGACGTGCTGCTGCTGTGCAGCGACGGCGTGTGGGAACCGCTGGGCGACGAGTGCCTGGTCGAGACCCTGCATGCCTCGCGCACGCCGAGCCAGTGGACCGAGCAGCTCGACGGCCAGATCAAGGCGCGCGCCAAGCCCGGCCACGACAACTACACGGCGCTCACGCTGTGGGTCATCGCCGATCCCGAGGACGACGAGGCCACGCGTCTGATGCCCGAACTGCTGCCGGCGCAGGGGCCGGCAGCGGGTTCCCGGGACGACGGCTAGAAGCCGTAGTCGAACCAGCTCTGCGGCAGGATGAATTCCCAGTACTCCTTGAACAGGGTCTCGGGAATGCCGTTCTTCTTGGGGCTGTTGCTGCGCGCGTAGTTGAGGGCGCGGATGTAGGCCGCGCGGTCGTTGGCGTCGAAGGCGTCCTCGAGCATCGAGGCGCCGGTCATGAACAGCGGCTTGTACTGCACGTGCCGCCCGACCTGCGCCGACAGGCAGCCGTCGAGCCGCAGGCCCTTGACCTCGGTGAGGTACTGGAAGTACTGGCAGTGCACGCCGAGCGAGAACTCGCGGTCGCCGAGCATTTCCTTGGCGAGCCGGTGGTAGTCGGTCTCGACGCCGGCCCACTCGTAGAAGTCCTTCTTCTCGGGATTCTTCACCTCGAGCTGGCCGAAGCCAACGCCCAGGCCGCTCGGCGTCTCGGCCTGCTGGATGTTGCAAAAGCCCGTCTCCTCGAAGCAGATCACGGCGATCATGAAGTAGGAGACCGGGTGTTCCCCGGGATGCACGCGCTGCAGCGTGCTCCAGAACGTGGGGAAGTCGTAGGCCGCGACCTGGTTCCAGGCGAACGGCGTCTTGCTGACGTGCATGGGGTACTCGCTTTCCTGAAATGAAAAACGGCGGCCGGGAAACGAATCCGCGGCCGCCGCCTGGGGAGAGGAGGAGAGGAGCTTGCGCTCAGACCTTCTTGTTGGCGGCGATGTCCCAGCCGGTTTCCTTGGTGCCGTCGCCCGAGCCGTCGGCCTTCTGCGGCGTGTACTCGTACTTGAACTTCGAGAAGTTCAGCGTGATGGTCTCGGTCAGGCGGTCCTCGCCGCCGCTGCCGCCGGTGCTGATGTGGGTCACCAGGATGTCGTCCATCGACAGCTTGATGTACTCGAGCGGCGTGGCGCCGGCCTTGCGCACCGTGAGCACGCCCTTCTTGATGTGGGCGCCGTTGCAGCAATCGAGAAGCAGCAGGTGCGAGGACGAGTCGACGTACTTGGTGATCGACAGATCCTGCACGCTGACCTTGCCGGCGCCCGAGCCGCCACCGACGTGGCCGGTGCCCGACTGTGCGGCACCCCAGCTCCACGACAGCACGTCGATTTCCTTCTTGTGCGAATCGTCCTTGGATTCGCCGTCGACGCCTTCGAGCTTCAAAAACATGTCTGCAGCCATGATGCTTACCTTTCAGTTGTGTGAGAGTCGGAAAAAAGGGCTTCCGTGCGGTGCCTAAGCGTTGGTGCCCGGGAGCTGTCTTGAGAACGAGCGAGCGGCGTTTTTTTCAAAAGGCCGCGCACCCGTTTTTTTCTTACTTGCCGCCCTTGGCGGACGGCAGCTTCGACACCAGCCGCAGCGAGACCGTGAGGCCCTCGAGCTGGTAGTGCGGGCGCAGGAAGAACTTCGAGCTGTAGTAGCCCGGGTTGCCCTCGACTTCCTCGACGACCACCTCGGCGGCCGCCAGCGGCTTGCGCGCCTTGGTCTCCTCGGAGGAGTTGACCGGGTCGCCGTCGACGTAGTTCATGATCCATTTGTTGAGCCAGCGCTCCATGTCGCTCTTCTCCTTGAAGCTGCCGACCTTGTCGCGCACGATGCACTTGAGGTAGTGCGCGAAGCGGTTGCAGGCGAACAGGTAGGGCAGGCGCGCGGCCAGGTTGGCGTTGGCGGTGGCGTCGGGGTCGTCGTATTCGGCCGGCTTGTGCAGCGACTGGGCGCCGATGAAGGCCGCGAAGTCGGAGTTCTTGCGGTGGATCAGCGACAGCAGGCCGGCCTTCGAGAGCTCGGCCTCGCGCCGGTCGCTGATCGCGATCTCGGTCGGGCATTTCTGGTCCACGCCGCCGTCGTCGCTCGGGAAGGTGTGCAGCGGCAGGTTCTCGACCGCGCCGCCCGACTCGATGCCGCGGATGCGCGAACCCCAGCCGTAGAGCTTGTACGAGCGGTTGATGTTGGTGGCCATCGCATAGGCCGCGTTGGCCCAGGCGTACTTGCCGTGATCGGCACCGGCGGTGTCTTCCTCGAAGTCGAACTCCTCCACCGGGTTGGTGTTGGCGCCGTAGGGCGTGCGCGCCAGGAAGCGCGGCATGCACAGGCCCAGGTACTTCGCGTCGTCCGAGTCGCGCAGCGAGCGCCAGCCGGCGTATTCGGGCGTGAGGAAGATCTTGGTGAGGTCGCGTGGATTGGCGAGCTCCTGCCACGACTCCATCTGCATCAGGTTCGGGCTCGCGCCCGTGATGAAGGGCGCGTGGGCCGAAGCGGCGATCTTGGCCATCTCGCCGAGCAGCTCGACGTCGGGCGGGCTCTGGTCGAAGTGGTAGTCGCCCACCAGCGCGCCGAAGGGCTCGCCGCCGAACTGGCCGTACTCCTGCTCGTAGATCTTCTTGAACATCGGGCTCTGGTCCCAGGCCGCGCCCTTGAACTTCTTCAGCGTCTTGGCCAGCTCCTGCTTGGAGATGTCCATCACGCGGATCTTCAGGTGCTCGTCGGTCTCGGTGTTGTTCACCATGTAGTGCAGGCCGCGCCATGCACTCTCGAGCTTCTGGTAGTCGGGGTGGTGGATGATCTTGTTGACCTGCTCGGTGAGCTTGGCGTCGATCGCCGCGATCATCGACTGGATCGACTTGGTCACGTCCTTGCCGATGACCTCGGTGTTGGCCAGCGCCTGCTGGGCCAGGGTGAGCACGGCGGCTTCGACCGCGCTCTTGGCTTCGTCGCTGCGCGGCTTGAATTCCTTCTGCAGCAGCGACGAAAAGTCGCTGCCCGCGTACGCGACGTCTTTCAACGCGCTCTGTTCGAGTGCTTCGGCCATGGTGGGTTACTCCTCGTGAACCGGATGTGGATGGCGGGGTGTGGAAGGGGTCAGGCGGCCGGCGGGGTGGCGCCGTCCTCGGGCTTCTTGGTCGCGGCCAGCGACTGCAGCAGCGCCGGGTCCTCGAGCACCTTGGCCAGCAGCTCCTCGGCGCCGTTCTTGCCGTCCATGTAGGTGACGAGGTTCGACAGCTGGGTGCGCGCCTCGAGCAGCTTGTTGAGCGCGCCGACCTTGCGCGCCACGGCGGCGGGCGAGAAGTCCTCCATGTTCTCGAAGGTCAGCTCGACCTTGAGCTCGCCCTCGCCGGTCAGCGAGTTGTCGACCGCGAAGGCCGCGCGCGGCTTCATGGCCTTCATGCGCGAGTCGAAGTTGTCGACATCGAACTCGAGGAACTTGCGGTCGGCCACGGGCGCCAGCGGGTCGGCGGGCTTGCCCGACAGGTCGGCCAGCACGCCCATCACGAAGGGCAGCTGGATCTTCTTCTCGGCGCCGTAGAGTTCGACGTCGTATTCGATCTGCACCCGGGGCGCCCGGTTGCGGGCGATGAATTTCTGACTGCTCTTGGCCATGGCGATGCTCCTTGCGGGGGTGAAACGGGGTGGGTCGATCCAGGGATGGAAAGGGGAGGGGACGAGGAAGAAGAGGCGCGGCCTTATTCCGAAGCGCGGCGGCCGGTCACGTTCTCGATCGTGTCGAGCGCGTTCGGCGCGAGGTTGGCCATGATCTCGAGGAAGCTCACGCCGATCAGCTTCTTGGCGCGCTCGATCAAAAGCGGAGCGGGATTGCCGGGCTCGGTGGTCTCGAGGAAGCGGATCACGCGGTCGAGCATCTGCAGCGCGTCCTGGCGGGTCTGGATCTCGCCGCGCGCCGCCGCGGGACGCGCCCCGCCGCCGCCCGCGGCGCCGTCGACGCCTTCCTCGGTGCCTGCCTCGCCGGCCTCCTCGGGCGCGCCGAGGGCGGCGCTGCAGGCTTTCTGCAGCGTGCGGGCGATGCCGCGCAACGCGGCCAGGTCGATGGCGTCGGCGCGGCCGGTGCGTTCCACCAGCAACGCCTGCAATTGGTCGATCAGTGCCGGCGCGCCGATCGCGGCTTCGATGCGCTCGGGCTGCTCGGCCTGCAGCGCCTCGAGACCGCCCTGGATCTGCGCCGTGGAGTAGGCGGGATCGCCGCTGGCGGCGAGCGCGCCGGTGGCCACCGCGATATCGCGCACGCGGATCGGGCCGACGCCCGGCGCCATGCCGACCTGGGCGTCGTAGAGGTCGCGCAGCACCATGCTTTCGTCGCTCAACGGCGCGAGCGCGTTCAGGCGCATCGTCGGGTCGTTGTCGTCGTCGGCATCGAGCATTGGATGTATGCCGTCCCAGAAGCGGTCGAGCAATCCGGTCAGCAGGCGCAGGCCGGCGACGAAGCCCGTCACGCCCTGCAAGCGCGTGGAGGCGCGCAGCAGCAGCACCGCCGCGCGCACGTCCTTGCTGCGGCGCAGGATCGCGTCGGACTGCTCGGCCACCTCCCGCCATTCCGGCTCCACCGCGGGAATGACGGTGTCGCCGAACTGCTGTTCGGGCTTGCCCTGCGACGCGGTCACGAGCGCGGTGAAGTCCGCGTCGTACTCGAGGTCGGCTCCGCTCGGCGCGCTGTCGCCGATCGGTGTGAGCAGTGCATCTGCGAGTTCGTTGGTGAGCATGTTGCCTGTTGAATGTGGCTGGTGATAATCAAAGATGCCTCTCAACCGGTCAATGCAACGAAGGGAATAGCATGCGAGCGCTCGGTACACACCATTCGTCCTATGGAGGCCTGCTGGCCACGGCTTCGCGCCGGCACGTGGCGGCCTTCGGCCTCGCTGCCGCGGGGCTCTTTCTCGCGGGCTGCGCGAGCAAGCCGCCACCCGAGGTGAAGACGCCGGTGTCCCTGACGCTGGTGGCGGGGCCCGATGCCAATCCCGACGCGCGCGGCCGCGCATCGCCGCTCACGGTGCGGGCCTACATCCTCAAGACGCCAGGCGCCTTCGAGGGCGCCGACTTCTTCTCGCTGTTCGAGAAGGACCAGGCCACGCTCGGCGCCGAGATGGTGCAGCGCGAGGAAGCGCTGCTGCGCCCCGGCGAGAGCCGCAAGTTCGATTTCGTGCTGCAGCCCGACGCCAAGACGATCGGCGTGATGGGCGCGTTCCGCGACCTCGACCGCGCGCGCTGGCGCGAGGTGCGGCCGCTCGAGGTCGGCAAGATCAACACCATCACCGTGACCTACGGCGCGCGCCAGATCCGCATCGACCAGAAGGCGGAGCCGATCAAGAAGGAATAGCCGTCGCGCACCGTGCGCGCGGGCGGCGTTCACATCGCTTCCAGTCCCGCGTCGCGGTCCTCCGGCGGCAGCCGCCCCGGCCGCGCGAGCGACTGGTCCGCCGGCAGGAAGCGATCGAACAGATCTGCGACGAAGGCCCCGTTGCCGCCCGACGTGCCGGCCGCCGCGCTCAGGTAGAGGCCGCGCCAGCGCAATCCCCTCGCTTCGCGCGCCTTGCGGCCATGGCTTTCGAACAGGGCCTCGGCCGCGAGCCGCAGGCCCGGCCGCAGCGAGCGCACCCCCTCCACGAATGCATGCACCGCGAGCCGGCCCGCCGCGCCGGGCTGCTCGCGCTGCAATCCCATGCGCAGCGCATGCAACCGGGTGGCGATCGGCTCGAACACCGCATCGAGCCTGGCGCCGCCGTCGGCCTCGGGTGCCGCGTTTTCCAGCGGCAGCCGGTGGCCCAATGCCTGCGCCAGCACCTCGGGCGGCAGCGCGCCGCGCAGCGCGCCATAGCCTTCGAGTCCTTCGAGGCCCGTGACCACGAGGTAGAACGGCAACTGCAGCCGCAGCGTGCGGCCGATCTCCTCGACCAGCCGGCGCAGCCGCGCGATGCGCATGCGGAAGGCGACCGCGTCGGTCGGGGCCTCGCGCAGCGCCTGCGCGCCGATGCAGGCCACGATGCCGTGCAGTGGAATGCGTTCGCGGCGCTCGGCCAGCGCGAGCAGCGACGCGAGCCACAGCGCGCGGGCCTGCGGCGCGTCGGCCACGTCCTCGAGCACGCGTGCGTCGATCTCGATGGCGGCCATCGCGCCGCCGGTCCACCAGCGCCAGCCGTCGCGCACCGGGCCGGCCGGTGCGTCGTCCGACGGGTCCGCATCGAGCGGCGATGCCGCGAGCAGCCCCGGCAGCCCGGCGGCCGCATCGCCGAGGAACAGCAGCCACGGCGCTCTCGGCGCCGCGCCGCCGCCGAAGTCCCCGTCGTCGGCGTTCTCGCCGGCGGCACGTGGGCGCGGCGCCAGCCGCAGCCGCTGCTGCGCGCGCGCCATCGCCTCGTGCAGGCGCTCGACGGCCTGCGCATCGGCCGCGCGCGCGGGCGGCCGCAAGGTGGCGATGCGCTGCTTCAGCGCACGCTGCCGCGCGCCGCGCCCGGCGTCGCGCACCACGGCGCAGAGCACCGCGAAGCCGAGCGCGCACAGCGCGAGCAGCGGCCAGAAGAGGTGGGCGGGCGGCAGGGTGTGCATGGCGGCGGCGCGGTCCTCAGCGCGCCTCGGTCTCGAGGAACACGAAGTCGGCGATCAGCCGCTCGCCGCCCTTGTTGGCCGCGAGCGCCTCGCGCAGCTGCAGCAGGTAGGCCGAGGCCAGTTCGAACGGGGGCCGGTCGGCGGTCTCGTGGAAAGGCATCGGCGAGGAGATCACGGTCACCAGCACGCTGCCGAAGGGCGGGCTCACGAGCCAGCTCGAGGGGATGTCGCGCCCGAGCTCCAGCTTCTCGCCGGCGCGCAGCCGGGTCGGCGCCTGGCCCGCGTTGAGGTGCATCACCGAGCCGTCGGCGGTGTAGTAGTCGACCCACAGCACGCTGTCGTGGCGCGGCGCCGTCACCTCCACGCGCACGGCGTCGCCCTCGCGCAGGCGGCCCTGCCGCGCGGAGGGCAGGGCCAGCCCGAGGCCGTAGGCCTTGTCGGCATTGCGCGCCTGGTAGGGCTTGAGGATCGCGAACACCTCGCAATGCGGCCACACGCGCACGCCGAGCTCGAAGCGCGGCGCCTTCACGCCCGGCAGCCGGCCCACGTCGTGCTGCACGTTGGCGACGTCGGCCGGCAGCGAGACGAAGCCGCTGACCTTGAGCGCGCCCTCGGCATCGACCGTCACCGCGAGGTCGGCGCAGGCGTAGCTCTGGAGCTGCTGCTCGACGCGCTGCGCGAGGTCGGCCTCGGGCCGCGGCGCGCCGGCCAGCCAGGCCCACAGCAGGTAGAGCAGCGGCACCAGCAGCGCCAGCGCCGCGCTCGCGCGCAGCAGCGAGCGGTCGCGCCGCCGCATGTCGATCGGGGCGGGCGGATCGGGCTCGGCATAGGGCTGCGGCGTGATGCGCTGCTGCGCGAGGCTGCCGAGCGCGAGCGGCGCAAGCCGCAGCTGGCGCCCGTGCAGCTCCTTGAGCTTGCCGAGCTCGCCGCGGTCGCCGTGCTCGAAGTAGTACTGGCCCTTGAAGCCCAGCGCCAGCGCATGCCAGTAGACCTCGCGCACCTCGTCGTCGCGCGCGCCCAGCGCCGACAGGTGGTGGAAGAACTCGCTGTGGGCGTTGTTCGAGGCGAACAGCTGCACCTGCAGCGGCGCCGCGCCCCGGGCCGCGCCCGGGTGGCGCGCGAGGATCTCGTCGATCCAGGCGACCATCGCGAAGGCGGCCGATTCGAGTTGCGCGGGCGACAGCGGTGTCGCGTTCGCCCGCGCGCATGCGCGCGCCTCGTCGAGCAGAAGGCGGGCCTGGCGCTGCGCGGCGTCGTGGTCGAGCGTGGGGCGGTTCGCGGCGATCGCGGCATCGAGCGCGAGCCCGAACGAGACGAAGGCCGAATGGCAGTCGATCAGGCGGGCCATGAAGACACGCGCGCCGGCTCAGGCCGCGGCGAGCCGCCGCGCGAGAGCTGCCCTGCACCGGCGCCTGCTTCGTTGGCACATGCCCATGTCTCGCTTCCTTCGGGTTGGCGATCATTCTTCTCAGCGGCCCCGGGGCGCGCCATATCGCTTGGGGCCTATGCCGTTCGGGCAGCGCACCAGCCTTGCTGCGCGGGGCATTCGCCGGTATCGTCGGCGGTCGCTGAGTCAATGCACGCTGGGGTTAAGCCATGAAAATTCTGATCGCCGACGACCACCGGCTCGTCATCGAGGCGGTCAAGGCCAAGTTGTCCGAGCTGGAGCCCGGCATCGAGTTCGTGCTGGTCATGAGCGTGGACGAGCTGCTGGCCGGTGCCACCGACGACCTCGACCTGGCATTGATCGACCTCAACATGCCCGGCGCCGACGGGCAGGCCCACATCGACGAGATCCGCCGCCGCCACCCGGCCGTGCCGGTGATCGTGCTGTCGGGCTACGAGGATCCGGCCATCATGCGCGCCGCCCTCGAGCGCGGCGTGCTCGGCTTCATTCCCAAGGCCTATTCGCCCGAGGTCATGCTGTCGGCCGTGCGGCTGGTGCTGGCCGGCGGCGTCTACGTGCCGCCGATGATGCTGACCGCGCTGCCGCCCGGCATCGTGGCCGGCGTGGCGCCGCAGCCCGGCGCCGACGCCGCGCGCGCGCCCGGTGCCCCGGCCGCCTCGCAGACGCTCGAGCACCTGCGCAACGTGCTGACCGAACGGCAGGTGGAGGTGCTGCAACTGCTGTCGCAGGGCAAGCCCAACAAGCTGATCGGCCGCAGCCTCGGCATCAGCGAGGGCACGGTCAAGATCCACCTCGCGGCGATCTTCCGCGCGCTCAACGTGCGCAACCGCACCGAGGCGGTGGTGGCGGCGCAGGCCTTGACCGAAGCGCAGGCCTGACCCAGACCCGAGACCGTTCGGGCCGCCCCTCTCGTTTCAGCGCCGTTGCGCCGCCTGCGCCACCGCGCGCGGCACCTTCACCCGCATGTCGAGCAGCATCTGCCCCATGCCCTTGCCCAGCGGGTCCATGCGCATCGACGAGGGTCCGCCGCCGTCGAGCGCCCCGTGCAGCAGCAGGTTCATCGCCGCGATGCCCGGCAGGTGGAAGCGCTCGACCTTGCCGTGCACCAGGTGCGCGAAGTAGGCGCCCACCGCCTCGGGCGTGACGCGCGACCACAGCAGCGGCAGCCAGTCGGGCCGGCGCGCCACCAGGCCGATGTTCGAGAGGTCGCCCTTGTCGCCGCTGCGGGCCCAGGCCAGGTCGATGAGCCGCAGTTCGACCTGTTCGCCGCCGTCGTCGGCCAGGGGCGGTGGTTCCGCCATCGGCGGCGCGGTGCCATCGCCCTCGCCGGACGGGATCGCCACCGCCCGCCGCTCGCCGTCGATCTCGAACCACACCGGCACCTGCGCCTTGTCGAGCAGGAAGGCGAAGGGCTTGACCAGCGGCGACACCGAGGGCCGGCCGCCGCCGGGCCCGGTGGTGCCCGGCGACCACGAGGTGCCCGCGGGCGCGATCTCGCGCGCGAAGATCTCGAGCGCGGCCTTCTGCGGATGGTCGACCGCCACGCGCATCATCGCCTCGCGCACGCCATGGGTGCGCGCATGCGGGCCGTAGAGCGTCTCGGCGCCGATCGCCTCGATGTGGCTGCGCGTGAAGGGCGCGAGGCCCAGGCGCGCGAGGATGCCGCCGGTGCGCTCGAGGATCGCCTCGGCCGTGCGCCGTGCCTTGCGCTCGGCATCGATGCCCACGATCACCAGGCTGCCCGCGCAGCGGAAGCCGTCGAGCTGGGTGGCCGAGACCTTGTAGGCCGGCGTCGGCGCGCGGCCGCGCGCGGGGCTCACGCGCACGCGGTCGGGGCCCTCCTGCTCGATCGTCACGGCGCGGAAGTCGCAGCTCACGTCGGGCAGCAGGTAGGCGCCCGGGTCGCCGATCTCGTAGAGCAGCTGCTCGGCCACCGCGGCACGGATCACCTTGCCGCCCGTGCCCTCGGGCTTGGTCACGACGAAGCTGCCGTCGGCCTGGCATTCGACGATCGGGTAGCCGATGTTCGCCCAGTCGGGGATCTCTTCCCAGTCGGTGTGCAGGCCGCCCGTGGCCTGGCAGCCGCATTCGATGATGTGGCCCGCGAGGCTGCCCGAGGCCAGCCGGTCGAAGTCGCCGGGCTGCCAGCCGAACTCGTGCATCAGCGGGCCGAGCGTGACCGCGCTGTCGACGCAGCGACCCGTGATCACCACGTCGGCGCCCGCGGCCAGCGCGGCGGCGATGGGCAGCGCGCCCAGGTAGGCGTTGGCGCTCAGCACCTTCTCGGGCAGGGCCTCGCCCGTGAACATGTCGCGCGTGCCGGCGGCACGCAGTTCGGCCATGCGCGCGCCGAGGTCGTCGCCCTCGACCACCGCGATGCGCAGCGGCACGCCCTGGGCCTCGGCCAGCGCGCGCAGCGCGGCGGCGCAGCCCTGCGGATGGATGCCGCCCGCGTTGCTCACCACCTTGATGCCCTGGCGCTTGATCTCGGCGAGCACCGGCTTCATCGCGATCTCGACGAAGTCGGTGGCGTAGCCGAGCTCGGGCTTCTTCGCGCGCGCCGCGGCCAGGATCGCCATCGTGGTCTCGGCCAGGTAGTCGAACACCAGGTAGTCGAGCCGGCCGTGCTGCACGAGCTGCGGCGCGGCCACCATGCTGTCGCCCCAGAAGCCCGAGGCGCCGCCGATGCGGACGGTCTTGGTCGGTGCGGCGGTGGATGAAGGCATGGCGGTCCTCGGGTGGCGGATGGAAGGGCCAGCTTAGCGAGGCGGCCGCGGCGCGGCTTGCGTCGAGTCGCTGCGCCTCGCGTCGCCGGGCGCAGCCTGTTGGCGCAAGACCCGACCGGCGCCCGCCGCTAGCCTCGTGCGCCAAGGAGACACCATGGAATTCCTGGACGCCCCACCGCTGCCCTTCTACTTCTCCGCCGAGCACGAAGCCTTCCGTGCCGGCCTGCGCGCCTTCGTGGCACGCGAGATCGCGCCCTTCGTGAGCGAATGGGACGAGGCCGAGACCTTCCCGCGCGAGCTCTACCGGCGCGCGGCCGGGCTCGGCGTGCTGGGCCTGGGTTATCCCGAGGCGCTCGGCGGCACGCCGGCCGACCTGTTCTATCAATTGATCGTGGCTGAGGAATTCGCGCGCTGCGGCGCGGGCGGCGTGCAGGCCTCGCTGAACTCGCACAGCATCGCGCTGCCGCCGATCCTCAAGGCCGGCAGCGAGGAACTCAAGCAGCGCGTGATCCCGCCGGTGCTGGCCGGCGAGAAGATCGCCGCGCTCGCGATCACCGAGCCCGCGGGCGGCTCCGACGTCGCGGCGCTTCGGACCACCGCGGTGCGCGATGGCGACCACTACGTGGTCAACGGCGAGAAGACCTTCATCACCTCGGGCGTGCGTGCCGACTTCATCACCACCGCCGTGCGCACCGATCCCGCGAACAAGGGGGCGGGCGGCATCTCGCTGCTGGTGATCGAGGGCGACACGCCGGGGCTCGCGCGCACCTCGCTCAAGAAGATGGGCTGGTGGAGCTCCGACACCGCGCACCTGCGCTTCGAGAACTGCCGCGTGCCCGCGCGCAACCTCGTGGGCACGGAGAACCAGGGCTTCAAGCTCGTGATGAACAACTTCAACGGCGAGCGCCTGCTGATGTCGGCGCTGGCCTGCGGCTTCGCCGAGGTCTGCCTCGAGGAAGCGGTGGACTGGGCGCGGCAGCGCGTCACCTTCGGCGTGCCGCTGGCCGAGCGCCAGGTGGTGCGCCACAAGCTCATGGACATGACCCTGCGCGTCGATGCCGCGCGCACCCTGGTCTACGACCTGGCCTACCGCATCGAGCACGGGCTGGCCGATCCGGCGAAACTCGTGGCGCGCGTGTGCCTCGCGAAGGTGCAGGCCACCCAGGCCATGCAGTTCTGCGCCGACCAGGCGGTGCAGTTGCTGGGCGGCATGGGCTTCATGCGCGGCACGCGCAGCGAACGCATCTACCGCGAGGTCAAGGTGATGATGATCGGCGGCGGATCGGAAGAGATCATGAAGGACCTGGCGGCCCGGCAGCTCGGGCTCTGAAGAACGAGAAGGACGACACCCACGATGAACGATTCGACGAACGGCCCCAACGCGGAGACCGCGCGCGACCTGCGCGACGAGTACGCCGAGCTCGCCGCGCTGTGCGCCACGCTCACGCCCGAGCAGTGGCGCGCGCCCAGCGTGTTCTACGGCTGGTCGCCCTGGGACGAGATCGCCCACCTGTGCTTCTTCGACGAGACCTCGATGCTCGCGCTGAACGATCCCGAGGCCTTCGTGCGCGATGCCGCGGCGCTCAACGCGCAGTTCGCGCAGGGCCGCGAGATCAGCTCGCTGGCGCGCGAGAAGTACGGTGCGCTCGACGGCCCCGCGATGCTCGCGCTGTGGCAGCCGATCTCGATGCAGCTGGCCGACGCGCTCGCGGCGCTCGACCCGAAGGCGCGGCTTCCCTGGTACGGGCCGATGATGAGCGCGCGTTCGTTCGCGACCGCGCGGCTGATGGAGACCTGGGCCCATGGCCAGGACATCTGGGACCTGATGCGCCGGCGCCGGCCGGCCAGCGCGCGGCTGCGCCACATCGCCCACATCGGCGCCACCACCTTCGGCTGGACCTTCGTCAACCGCCAGCTGCCGGTGCCCGAGCCCGCGCCCTTCATCGAGCTCGACGCGCCCGACGGCCAGACCTGGCGCTGGGGCGATCCGGCCTCGGCGGAATCGGTGCGCGGCAATGCGCTCGACTTCTGCCTGGTCGTGACCCAGCGCCGCCACCTCGCCGACACCGCGCTGCGCTGCACGCCGGGCAGCGCCACGCAGTGGCTGTCGATCGCCCAGTGCTTCGCGGGGCCGCCGGCCGATCCGCCGGCGCCGGGCGTGCGCGCGGTGGTCTACGACGCGGAATGAGCGCCGGGCAGCCGCTGTCGCTGGCGCTGCGCGAGGCGATCGAACCGGCGCTCGCGCGGCTGCGCGCGGGCAGCGCCGAGGGTTGCCTGTCGGACCTGACGTTCTCGAACCTCTGGCTGTTCCGCGAGGCCCACGACTACCGCTACATCGGGCCCGAAGACGACGGCTGGCCGCGCATTTCGGGCCGTACCTACGACGGCACGCGTCACCTGGTCCCGCTGTTCGCGCTGCCGCAGGCGCCGCCCGAGGCGCTGGCCACGATGCTCGAGGACCACGACTGCTTCTACCCGCTGTCGCGGCGCGACATCGAAGGTCTGAGCGCCGGCCGCTTCGCGCTGAGCGCCTCGCCCGACGACGCCGACTACCTCTACGACGCCAGCCGCTTCGCCGACTACGCCGGCCGCGCGCTGGCCTGGAAGCGCAGCCAGGTGCGGCAGCTGCTCGCGCAATGCACGCCGCGCGCCGAGGCCTTCGGTCCCGCCTCGGCCGGCGCCGCGCTGCGCGTGCTCGAGGCCTGGATGGCGCAGAAGGGCAAGGCCGCGGGCGAAGCCGACGAGGCGCCATGCCGCGCAGCCATCGCCGATGCGGCGGCGCTCGGGCTCGAGGGCTTCGTGCACTTCGCGCACGACGAGCCGCTGGGCTTCGTGCTCGCGCAGGAACTGCAGCCCGGCGTGTTCGCGATGCGCTTCGCCAAGGGGCTCGACAGCCACGCGGGCATCTACCCGCACATGTTCCAGCACTTCTGCCGGCAGTTCGAGGCCCGGTTCGGCCGGCCGGTGCGCTGGCTCAACTTCGAGCAGGACATGGGCATCGCGGGCTTCCGGCGCAGCAAGCGCTCGTACGCGCCGGCGGCGATGGTGCAGAAGTTCAGGGCACGGTTATTGCGCTGAGCCGGCGTGGCGGCGGGTATTCTTCCGCCGCCCACCGTACCGACCGCATCCGCCGCGAGGAGCCCGCATGACCCGGACCACCGATTCCCTTCATCGACGCTGGACGCGCGCCGCGCTGGTCGCTGTCGCCGCCGGCTTCGCATTCGCGGCCCAGGCCGCCGACTACACCGGCCCGCTGTTCGACACCCACCTGCACTACAACGAGGAGGCCTGGAACGGCAGCAGCGGCCCGTTCCCGCCGGCCGAGGCGCTCGCGCGCATGCAGCGCAACGGCGTGCGTGCCATCGTCGGCAACTCGCGGCCCAACGACGGCACGCGCACGCTCGCGGCGCTGCGCGAGACCCGCGAGGCCGGCGTCACCGTGGTGCCCTTCGTGCGGCTGTACCGCAACCGCGCCGACTACAGCAACTGGTTTCGCGACGAGAGCATCCACGAGATGGTGCTGGCCGAACTCGAGCGCGGCACCGCGAGCGGGCCCTACCGCGGCATCGGCGAGTTCCATCTCTACGAGAGCGCCAATGCCAACGGCCCGGTCGCGAAGAAGCTGATGGCGCTGGCCGAGCGCAGGCAGCTCGCCGTGCTCGCGCACGTGGACGACGAGGCGGTCGACCTGCTGATGGCCAACACGCCGAGCCAGGGCCGCGACACGCGGCTGATCTGGGCCCACACCGGCATCGGCGGCACGCCGGTGGCGCGCGTGCGCCAGATGCTCGAGCGCTATCCGAAGCTGATGGGCGAGCTGTCGTACCGCCCGGGCCTGGTCTGCGAGGGCGGCACGCTGTGCGCGCCGTGGCGCGAGCTGATCCTGGCCTTTCCCGACCGCTTCCTGATCGGCTCCGACACCTGGGTCAACCAGCGCTGGAGCGCCTACGACGAGCTGATGCGCGGCTACCGCGGCTGGCTCGGCGAGCTTCCGCCCGCGGTGGCGCAGCGCGTGGCCTGGGACAACGCGGCCGGGCTGTTCGGCGTGCGCTGATCCCCAGCCACTGGGCACAAGACGCCCCGGGGGGTGCTGCCTAAGCTGCCATGGACTCTTCCGCAGACCCATGGCCACCATCGAATCGACCCTCTCCCCCCACGGCGAAGCCTTCCAGGCCAATCGCGCCCACATGCTCGCGCTGCTCGAGCGCGTACGCGGCTGCGAGCAGCGCGCCGCCGCCACCTCGGAGCGCTCGCGCGAACGCTTCGAGAAGCGCGGCCAGCTGCTGCCGCGCGAGCGGCTGTCGCTGCTGCTCGACCCCGGCACGCCCTTCCTCGAGCTCTGCTCGCTCGCCGGGCTGGGCCTGGACAACCCCGACCTCGACAAGAGCGTGCCCGGCGGCGGCGTGATCGCGGGCATCGGCCAGGTCTCGGGCCTGCGCGTGATGGTCAATGCCTCCGACTCGGGCATCGACGCCGGCGCGCTGCAGCCCATGGGCATTCCGAAGCAGTTGCGCATCCAGGAGCTCGCGCTCGAGAACCGGCTGCCCTACGTGCAGCTGGTCGAGAGCGCGGGCGCCAACCTCATGACCTACAAGGTCGAGGAATTCGTGACCGGCGGCAGCCTGTTCCGCAACCTCGCGCGGCTGTCGGCCGCCGGCCTGCCGGTGCTGACGGTCACGCACGGTTCCTCGACCGCGGGCGGCGCCTACCAGACCGGCTTGTCGGACTACATCGTGATGGTGCGCGACCGCTCGCGCGCCTTCCTCGCGGGGCCGCCGCTGCTGAAGGCCGCCACGGGCGAGATCGCGACCGAGGAGGAACTGGGCGGCGCGCTGATGCACAGCTCGGTGTCGGGGCTCGGCGACTACCTGGCCGAGGACGACCGCGACGCGATCCGCATCGCGCGCGAGATCCTCGCCCACATCGACTGGAACCGCGAGCTGCCGGCGCCGGCGCCGCGGCGCTTCAAGCCGCCGCGCTTCGATGCCGAGGAACTGCTGGGCATCATGCCGGCCGACCTCAAGCGACCGGTCGACATGAAGCAGGTGATCGCGCGCATCGCCGACGACTCCGAGTTCCTCGAGTTCGGCGCCGGCTACGGCAGCGCCACCGTGGTCGGCCACTTCAAGATCGAAGGGCTGCCCGTGGGCGTGGTCACCAACAACGGCCCGATCGACAACGCGGGCGCCACCAAGGCCGCGCACTTCATCCAGGCCTGCTGCCAGTCGCGCACGCCGATCCTCTACCTGCAGAACACCACCGGCTTCATGGTCGGGCGCGCGCACGAGGAGGGCGGGATGATCAAGCACGGCTCGAAGATGATCCAGGCCGTGACCAACGCGACCGTGCCGCAGATCACGATTTACTGCGGCGCATCGTTCGGCGCCGGCAACTACGGCATGTGCGGGCGCGGCTTCCATCCGCGCTTCTGCTTCTCGTGGCCCAACGCGCGCACCGCGGTGATGGGCGGCGAGCAGGCGGCGCAGACCATGGTCAACGTGACCGAGGCCGCGATGCGGCGCAAGGGCGGCGAGGTCGACCGCGCGAAGCTCGCGGAGATGGAGCGCCGCATCGTCGAGCGCTTCGACAGCCAGATGAGCGTGTTCACCACCAGCGCGCACGTGCTCGACGACGGCGTGATCGATCCGCGCGACACGCGCGCCGTGCTCGCGAAGCTGCTGGCGGTGTGCCGCGAGGCCGAGCTGCGCGAGCCGCAGCCGATGCAGTTCTCGGTGGCGCGGCCATGAGCGAGGGGACGCAGTCCATGACCTTCCACAAGATCCTGATCGCCAACCGCGGCGAGATCGCGCTGCGCGTGATGCGCAGCGCGCGCGCCCTCGGCTACCGCACGGTGGCGGTGTATTCGAGCGCCGATGCCGGCGCGCGCCACGTGCGCGAGGCCGACCAGGCCGTGTGCATCGGCGAGGCGCTGCCCGCGCAGTCCTACCTGCGCATCGAGGCCATCGTCGAGGCCGCGCGCCGCACCGGCGCCGACGCGGTGCACCCGGGCTATGGCTTCCTGGCCGAGAACGCCGCCTTCGCGCGCGCCTGCGAGGAGGCCGGGCTGGTCTTCATCGGCCCCTCGGCCGAGGCCATCGAGGCCATGGGCCACAAGGCCGGTGCCAAGGCGCTGATGCAGGCCGCGGGCGTGCCCTGCATTCCGGGCTACCAGGGCGAGGATCAAGGCGAGGAGCGGCTCGCGCGGGAAGCCGCGCGCATCGGCTTCCCGGTGATGATCAAGGCCACGGCCGGCGGCGGCGGGCGCGGCATGCGGCTGGTGCCGTCGGCCGAGGAGTTCGCACCCCTGCTGCGCAGCGCGCGTTCGGAGGCACAGAGCGCCTTCGGCGATCCCGAGGTGATCCTCGAGCGCGCGATCGCGCAGCCGCGGCACATCGAGATCCAGGTCTTCGCCGACCGCCACGGCCATGCCATCCACCTCGGCGAGCGCGACTGCTCGGTGCAGCGGCGGCACCAGAAGCTGATCGAGGAGGCGCCTTCGCCGGCGGTGGACGCCGCGCTGCGCGAGCGCATGGGCGCGGCCGCGGTGGCGGCCGTGAAGGCGATCCGCTACGAGGGCGCGGGCACGCTCGAGTTCCTGCTCGACGGCGGCGGCAACTTCTACTTCATGGAGATGAACACGCGGCTGCAGGTCGAGCATCCCGTGACCGAGGCCGTGACCGGCCTCGACCTGGTGGAACTGCAGCTGCGCGTGGCCGCGGGCGAGCCGCTGCCTCTCGCGCAGCAGGACGTGCGCTTCGAGGGCCATGCGATCGAGGTGCGGCTGTGCGCGGAAGATGCGGCGCAGGGCTTCGTGCCGCAGAGCGGCACGCTCGCGCTGTGGCGGATGCCGCCGCGACTGCGCGCCGAGCATGCGCTGTATTCGGGCGCCGAGGTGCCGCCGTATTACGACTCGATGATCGCCAAGCTCGTGGCCCATGGCCGCACGCGCGAGGAGGCGCGGCGCAAGCTGGCCACGGGGCTCGAGGATGCGGTGGCGCTGGGCGTGACGACCAACCAGGCCTTCCTGCGCGCCTGCCTCGTGCATCCGGTGTTCGCGGCGGGCGGTGCCACCACGGCCTTCATCGGCGAGCATCAGGCGGCGCTGCTGCAGGCCGACGAGGCCGCGGCCGCACGCGCGGCGGCGCTCGCGGCGGTGCTGCTCTACGAACGCGCCGACGACACGCAGGCGCGGCGGCTGCCGCACAAGCTGCCGATCTCGCTGCGCTTCGAGCTCGCGGGGCAGACGCGGCATGCGAGCGTGGTGCTTACCGGGTCGCGCCAGTTCCAGGTCACGCTCGATGCGCAGCCCTTTGCGATCGAACTGATCGAGCACGGCGACGACGGCGTGCGCTTCGCCTGCGATGGCGTGCACGAGAGTGCCGCGTACTGGCGCGACGGCACGCTGCTGTGGCTGCAGTACCGCGACCGCGCGCTGCGCATCGAGGACACCACGCGCGCGGCCTCCGCGCGCCAGGGCGGCGCGGGCGGCGGCGACGGCAAGCTGCGCGCCTCGATGAACGGCCGCGTGGTCGCGGTGCTGGCCGAGCCCGGCCAGGTCGTGCGCGCGGGGCAGCCGCTGCTCACGCTCGAGGCGATGAAGATGGAGCACGTGCATGCCGCGCCGGTGAGCGGCCGGCTGGCCGCGCTGCATGTGCGCATCGGCGACCAGGTCGAGGCACGCCGTGTCGTGGCCGAGATCGAGGTCGATGCCCCCGTTGCCGAAGGAGTCGCGCCATGAGCACCGCCGCCGTATTGCACGAGAAGCGCGACCGCGCCTTCTGGATCACCATCAACCGTCCCGACAAGCGCAATGCGCTCAACGCCGAGGTAGTGGCCGGCCTGCGCGAAGGCTGGCGCCTCGCGCATGCCGATCCCGAGGTGCGCGCCATCGTGCTGACCGGCGCGGGCGAGAAGGCCTTCTGCGCCGGCGGCGACCTGCAGCCCGGCGCGGGTTTCGCGTTCGACCTCGCGCGGCCCACGCTCGACTACGCCGACCTGCTGCGCGAGACGCAGGCCGGCACCCTGCCGAGCATCGCGCGCATCAACGGCACCTGCATGGCCGGCGGCATCGGCCTCCTGTGCATGACCGACCTCGCGGTGGCCGCGGACACGGTGCAGTTCGGCCTGCCCGAAGTGAAGATCGGCCTGTTCCCGATGCAGGTGCTGAGCCTGCTGCAGCGCATCGTGCCGCGCCGCACCCTGCGCGAGTGGTGCCTGAGCGGCGAGCCCTTCGGCGCGGCCGAGGCGAAGGATGCCGGTCTGCTGAACCACGTGGTGCCGGCCGACGCACTCGATGCGAAGACGCAATGGCTGCTCGAGCGCCTGACCGACAAGTCGCCGACCGCGATCCGCCGCGGCAAGTACGCGATGCGCGCGCTCGAGGCCATGTCCTTCGACGAAGGTATCGCCTTCACCGAGGGGCAGATCGCGCTGCTCGCGGGCACGCAGGATGCGAAGGAAGGGTTGGCCTCGTTCAACGAGAAGCGCCGGCCGGTCTGGACCGGGCGCTGAGCGCGGCGGGCAGGCTCACACCTTGTCAGGCGAAGGGCGCGCTGGCGACCTCGTCCATGAGCCACTGCGTGAACGACTGCAACGCCGCGCTCGGCGCGCGGTCCGCGGGACGCACGAGGTAGTAGGCGCTTCCCGGATCGACGGTGTGCGCGAACGGCGCCACCAGCAGTCCGGCATCGAGGTCCTCGCGCACCAGGGCCGTGAAGAACAGCGCGAAGCCATGGCCGTCGAGCGCGGTGCGGCGCAGCGCGTGGGAGTCGTCGATGCGGGTGGTGTCGAGCGGGCCAGCCTCCACTCCCGCCGTTGCGAACCAGGCGCTCCAGTGCGCGGCATCGAACTCGTGGAACAGGCGGCGGCCGCGCAGGTCGCGCGGCCTGGGCTTGCGCGGCAGCGTGGCCAGGAGGGCAGGGCTGCACACGGGCGCGAGCGTGCCCGGCACGACCAGCCGGGCCTCGACGCCGGGCCAGCGCCCGTCGCCCCAGCCGATGCCGGCATCGACCGGATCGCGCAGGAAATCGGCGGGCTGGTAGGCATGGTGCAACTGCAGATGCAGCCGCGGATGCCGCGCCCAGAGCCGCCCGAGGCGCGGCGTGAGCCAGCGCGCCGAGAAGTACGGGGCGACGCTCAAGGTCAGCGTGTCGGGCCGCGCGGCGCGGCGCAGCCGGTCGATCGCGGCCTCGAGGCCCTGGAAGCCCTGGGCGCAATCGGCGCAGAGCTGGCGTCCCTCGGCCGTGAGCTCGATGCGACGGTGCGAGCGCAGCACCAGCGGCATGCCGAGCTCGGTCTCGAGATGGCGCACGTGGTGGCTCAGGGCCGACTGCGTGACGTGCAGCTCCTCGGCCGCGCGCTTGAAACTGCCGTGGCGGGCCACCGACTCGAAGGCGCGCAGCTTCGTGAGCAGGAACAGGGGCAGCGGCATGCCGGCGATCCTAGAAGTGAGTTTGCTTCACGTCAACGCAGAACGAATCAATTGAACGAAGCAAGGCGGCTTCGCAGAATTCCCCTTCACATCAATGAAGGAGATTCACATGAGCAACCAGCCTGCGGCGTTCGAGATCGCGAAGGGACCGCGCCGCGTCATGACGCTGAGCGAAGCCGAGGTGGCGCGCCTTCTCGATCCGCGCGCACTGCTCGACGGCCTGGAGGACGGCTTTGGCGCGCTCGCGCGCGGCGAGGTGCAGTCGCCGGCGCGGCCCGAGCTCACGGTGCCGGGCCGGGGTTTCTCGCTCGCGATGCCGGCGTGGCGCCCGGGCATGCAGATGGCGATCAAGGTGGTCAACGTCTTCGACGGCAACCTCGCGCTCGGGCTGCCGAACCACCTCGCGATGATCCTGCTGTTCGAGCCCGAGACGGGCATGGCCTCGTGCGTGATGGACGGCACCTTCATCACCGGCATCCGTACGGCCGCTTCGGCGGTGCTGTCGGCGCGGCTCTTGGCGCGCCCGGACGCGCGCGTCGCGACCATCGTGGGCGCGGGCGTGCAGGCGCGCGAGCACCTGCGGCTGCTGCCGCTGGTGCGCGACCTCGAGCGCATCCATGTCTGCGCGCTGCATCCCGAGGAGGCGCGGCGGCTCGCGGCGCGGCATCCGCTCGCGCAGGCCGGCGAGGACATCGAGGCGGCCGTGCGCGGCTCGGACATCGTCTGCCTCGCGAGCCACAGCGCCCAGCCGGTGATCCGGCCCGAGTGGCTCAAGCCCGGCGCCCACGTGTCCTCGGTCGGCTACCACCCGCCGGCGGGCGAACTGCCGGTGGCGCTCGCGGGCGAGGCGCGCCTGTTCGTGGAGACGCTCGATGCCTTCGAGCCGGTGCCCGTGGGTTGCGCCGAGCTCGCGGGCTGCGACCGCCGGCGCGCGACCACGCTCGGCGAGGTCGTGCTCGGCACTTCGCCGGGGCGGCGCGATGCGCGAGAGATCACGGTCTACAAGGCCATGGGCATCGCGATGGAGGACATGGTGGCAGCCAACCTGGCCCATGCGGCCGCGCTGCGCGAAGGCGGCGGTGCGGCGATGGCGTGGTGAGGAAGGTCGTCCGACAGCGGGGCTCTGTAAAGTCGCGGGCAGTCTTCGCAACGCCATGAGCCTTTCTTCCTTGAACTCCATCGATTTCGACCCCGCCCGCTTCGACGCCGCCATCGTCGACCTCGACGGCACCACCATCGACACGCTCGGCGATTTCGCCGTGGCCCTGAACCGCATGCTCGAGGACCTCGGCCTCGCCACGCTGCCGCGCGAGCGCATCGAACTGATGATCGGCAAGGGTTCGGAGCACCTGATCCTGTCGGCGCTGCAGTACGTGGCCGCGGCGGACGGTGCCGACGCACCCGCCGCCCTGGCACGCGCGCAGGCGCAGTTCGAGCGCGGCTGGGAGCGCTACCAGCATCACTACCTCGCGATCAACGGCCAGCATGCGGCGGTGTATCCGGGCGTGGTCGAGGGGCTGCGGGCGCTGCGCGACCGGGGGTTGAAGCTGGTCTGCCTCACGAACAAGCCGACGGCCTTCGCGAAGCCGCTGCTGGCCCAGAAGGGGCTCGATGGCTTCTTCGAACTCGTGTTCGGCGGCGATGCCTTCGAGCGCAAGAAGCCCGATCCGCTGCCGCTGTTGAAGACCTGCGAGGCGCTGGGCACGCAGCCCGCGCGCACGCTGATGATCGGCGACTCGAGCAACGATGCGCGTGCCGCGCGCGCGGCCGGCTGCCCGGTGGTACTGGTCACCTACGGCTACAACCACGGCGAGCCGGTGCGCGCGGTCGATGCCGACGGCTTCGTCGATTCGCTGGCCGAACTGGCGGCGCCGCGCGACTGAGGCTTGGCCGCCGCTCAGGACGGCTTGCCGAGCAATGCGTCCTTGAGCTTCCAGTCGGCCGGGCTCGGGCCGAGCCAGATGCGCAGCAGCGCGTTGAAGAAGGCGGGCTCCTTCACGGGATCGGGCTGCGGCACGCCGCGCACCGTGATCAGCGTGCCGGTGCCGGGCAGCCAGTCGATGGTGAAGGTGTCGCCGGCCTTGAGCTGCTTCTGGTCGGCGAACATCTGGCCCATGCGCAAGAGGCCTGGGATCAATTGGCCCATCTCGCTCTTGGGCGAGTTGTCCTCCACGCCCTTGATGAAGAGCTTGCCGAGCTCGTTGGCGTCGATGTCGCGCAGCATGGTGATCGCCACGCGCTTCGGGCCGGGCACGGCCAGCGCTTCCTCGGGGGTCGAGGCCTTGCGGCCCATGTAGAGGCCGGCCGTGTAGACCTTGAGGATGGCCTTGTAGCGCACGCCGGCGCCATTGAGCTGCAGCGGCGTGCCGCGCAGATCGAGGCTGTCCTCGAGCTTGACGCCCGCGACATCGACCGGGGCGGCGCGCGCCGGAGAGGCGATGGCCAGCGCCGCGGCGAGACCGGCCAGCAGGCACAGGCGCGCGAGCGGTCGTGACACGAGCGGAAGTGCGGTCGAGCGTGCGGACAAGGCGGCCTCCTCTGGAATTTGCGAACGGTCGTGCGAATGTATCTTTTCGTTTTATCGCTTCGGCTCCGGGGGAACCCTGAAGCCCGGCCTTGCGCGTGCTGTCGTTTTCGTGGGCTAAACTCCGGCCCTCATGTTCGTTCATCACATCCATCAAACAGGTGAAGGCAGCCGGGGAGCCTGGCCCTGGCGTACGCCATCGACGCTGCCTGTTTGATTGCACGGCGCACGCCGTGCGCCCGCGGTTCCGGACGCATCGACGCCGAACCACCTCCTCTGTTTGTGAATGAGACCGCTCCCGGCCGATGAAAGCGCGCCGGGCCGGCTTTCCGGAGAACGACACGTGATCACCGAACTCGAATTCAAGAGCCTCAGCGCCCAGGGCTACAACCGCATCCCGCTGATGGCCGAGGCCTTTGCCGACCTCGAAACCCCCCTGTCCCTGTATCTCAAGCTGGCCCATTCGCAGGGCGGCGGCAAGCACAGCTTCCTGCTCGAATCGGTCGTGGGCGGCGAGCGCTTCGGCCGCTACAGCTTCATCGGCCTGCCGGCGCGTACCCTGCTGCGTGCCAGCGGCTTCGGTGCCGAGGCCGTCACCGAAGTCGTGACCGACGGCCAGGTGGTCGAGACCGCCGCGGGCAATCCGCTGGACTTCGTGGCGCAGTACCAGAAGCGCTTCAAGGTCGCGCTGCGGCCCGGGCTGCCGCGCTTCTGCGGCGGCCTGGCGGGCTATTTCGGCTACGACACCGTGCGCCACATCGAGCGCAAGCTCGAGCAGAGCTGCCCGCCCGACACGCTGGGCTGCCCCGACATCCTGCTGCTGCAGTGCGAGGAACTGGCGGTCATCGACAACCTCTCGGGCAAGCTCTACCTGATCGTCTATGCCGATCCCAAGCAGCCCGAGGCCTATGCCAACGCCAAGCGCCGGCTGCGCGAGCTCAAGGAGAAGCTCAAGTACTCGGTGAGCGCGCCGATCGTGAAGCCCACGCAGCCGCATCCGGCCGAGCGCAGCTTCGCCAAGGCCGACTACCTCGCGGCGGTGGAACGCGCCAAGGAGATGATCGCCGCCGGCGACTTCATGCAGGTGCAGGTGGGCCAGCGCATCAGCAAGCGCTACACCGAGTCGCCACTGTCGCTGTACCGCGCGCTGCGCTCGCTCAATCCCTCGCCCTACATGTACTACTACCACCTGGGCGACTTCCACGTGGTGGGCGCGTCGCCCGAGATCCTGGTGCGCCAGGAGCACACCGGCGAGGGCGAGCAGAAGATCACCATCCGCCCGCTGGCCGGCACGCGCCCGCGCGGTGCCTCGATCGAGCTCGACAAGGCGGCCGAGGTCGAACTGATCAACGACCCGAAGGAACGCGCCGAGCACGTGATGCTGATCGACCTCGCGCGCAACGACATCGGCCGCATCGCCAAGACCGGCACGGTGAAGGTGACGGAAGCCTTCGCGGTGGAGCGCTACAGCCACGTGATGCACATCGTGAGCAACGTCGAGGGCACGCTGAAGGACGGCATGACCGCCATCGACGTGCTCAAGGCCACCTTCCCGGCCGGCACGCTGACTGGCGCGCCCAAGGTGCATGCGATGGAGCTGATCGACCAGCTCGAGCCCACCAAGCGCGGCCTGTACGGCGGCGCCTGCGGCTACATCAGCTACGCGGGCGACATGGACGTCGCGATCGCGATCCGCACCGGCATCGTGAAGGACCAGGTGCTGCACGTGCAGGCCGCGGCCGGCGTGGTGGCCGATTCGGTGCCCGAGCTCGAGTGGAAGGAGACCGAGGCCAAGGCGCGCGCGCTGCTGCGGGCGGCGGAGCTGGTGGAGGAGGGGCTGGAATGAGCAACGCACCCGATATCCAGAACGATTTCTCGCACGAGATCATCGGCGCCGCCGTCGAGGTGCAGCGCGTGCTCGGCACGGGGCTCGACGAACGCGCCTATGCCGCGGCGCTGGCCATCGAGCTCGCCGAGCGCGAGATCGGCTTCGCGCGCGATGTGCCGCTGTCGGCGAGCTACAAGGGCCGTTCGCTCGGCGAGGTCTATCGCGCGGGCTTCGTGATCGAGCAATCGGTCATCGTCGAACTCAAGGCGGTCGACACGCTGACCGACCTGCATCGCGCGCAGGTGCTCGCCGCGCTGCGCCTGTCGGGCCTCAAGCTGGGCCTCCTGATCAACTTCAACGTGTTCCCCGTCGTCAAGGGCGTGCACCGGATTGTGAGCAAGCCATGAAACTGCTGATGATCGACAACTACGATTCGTTCACCTACAACATCGTCCAGTACTTCGGCGAGCTGGGTGCCGACGTGCAGGTGCATCGCAACGACGAGATCACGGTCGCGCAGATCGGCGAGCTGATCGCCTCGGGCGTGACGCGGCTGGTGGTGTCGCCCGGGCCGTGTTCGCCGGCGGAAGCGGGCGTGTCGGTGGCGGCCATCGAGGCCTTCGCGGGCAAGCTGCCCATTCTCGGCGTGTGCCTCGGCCACCAGGCCATCGGCGCGGCCTTCGGCGGCAGGATCGTGCGCGCGCAGCAGCTCATGCACGGCAAGACCAGCGAGATCACGACCACGCAGGAGGGCGTGTTCGCGGGGCTGCCGAAGACCTTCGTCGTCAACCGCTACCACTCGCTGTCGATCGAGCGCGCGAGCTGCCCCGAGGCGCTGGCCGTCACGGCCTGGACCGACGACGGCGAGATCATGGGCGTGCGGCACACCGGGTACGCGCACGACGTGCGCATCGAAGGCGTGCAGTTCCACCCCGAATCGATACTCACCGAGCACGGCCACGCCATGCTCAAGAACTTCCTGGACTGAAGCCATGACCGACCGCAGCGCCATCGTCGACCTTCGCAGCGACACCGTCACCCAACCCACGCCGGCGATGCGCGACGCCATGATGGCGGCGCCGCTGGGCGACGACGTCTTCGGCACCGATCCGAGCGTGAATGCGCTGCAGGAGAGGATCGCGGCGCTGCTGGGCTTCGAGGCGGCGCTGTTCGTGCCGACCGGCACGCAGAGCAATCTCAGCGCGATCCTCGCGCACTGCGGGCGCGGCGACGAGTACATCGTCGGTCAGATGGCGCACTGCTACCGCTGGGAAGGCGGCGGCGCGGCGGTGTTCGGCAGCGTGCAGCCGCAGCCGCTGGACCACGCGGCCGACGGCACGCTGCCGCTCGCGCAGATCGAGGCGGCGATCAAGCCCGACGACGCGCACTTCGCGCGCACCCGGCTGCTGGCGCTCGAGAACACGCTGGGCGGCAAGCTGCTGCCCTTCGACTACGTGCAGGCGGCGACCGAACTCGCCGCGCGCCACGGGCTGCAGCGACACCTGGACGGCGCGCGGCTCTTCAATGCGGCGACCGCGCAGGTGGCGAAGAACGGAAGCACCGACGTGCGCGCCGAGGCGCGCCGCATCGCGCAATGCTTCGACAGCGTGTCGGTGTGCTTCAGCAAGGGCCTGGGCGCGCCGATCGGCTCGGCGCTGGTCGGTTCGCGCGACTTCATCGCACGCGCCCACCGCATCCGCAAGATGGCGGGCGGCGGCATGCGCCAGGCCGGGCTGCTCGCGGCCGCGGCCGCGCACGCGCTCGAGCACCACGTCGACCGGCTGGCCGACGACCATGCGCTGGCGCTGCGCCTCGCGCAGGGGCTCGCGGGCATCGAGGGGCTGAAGCTCGAGATGCCGCACACCAACATCGTCTTCGTCGACCTCGAGGGCGAGGCCAGGGCGCGCTCGGCGGGGCTGATCGAGAGCCTCGAGCGCCAGGGCATCCTGGCCACGGGCCTGTACCGGCTGCGCTTCGTGACGCACCTCGATGTCGATGCCGCCGGTGTCGACCGTGCGGTGGCCGCGATCCGGGCCTACTTCGCCGCCTGATCCGTCGTTCGAGGAGAGGAGAACGCCATGCCCGATCTTCCCCATCTGCTGGCCTTCATCGCCGCCGGCTGGCTGCTGAACCTGACGCCGGGGCCCGACGTGCTCTACGTGGTCACCAACTCGCTGCGCTCGGGCGTGCGAGCCGGCATCGTCGCCGGGCTCGGCATCACCGCCGGCTGCTTCGTCCACATCTTCGCGGCGGCCATTGGCGTCGGCACGCTGATGGCGACCTCGGCCGCGGCCTTCGCGGTGCTCAAGTACATCGGCGCGGCCTACCTGCTGTACCTGGGCGTGCGCATGCTGCTGTCGCGCGCCGCGCCGCCGACCGACCTGGCGCAGGCCGCGGCGGCCACCGGGGCGCACAGCCTGAAGGCGATCTTCCTCGGCGGCTTCTGGACCAACGTGCTCAACCCCAAGGTGGCGCTGTTCTTCCTGGCCTTCGTGCCGCAGTTCATCGCGCCCGGGGCGGAAAACAAGGCGCTGTATTTCGTGCTGCTCGGCGTGCTGTTCAACCTCAACGCGATCCCCGTCAACGTGGGCTGGGCACTGGCGGCGGGCTGGATGGCGCGCCGCGGTGCCGTGCAGAAGGGCATGCACTGGCTCGACCGCGCCGCCGGCGTTCTTTTCATCGGCTTCGGCCTCAAGCTCGCGTTCACCGACGCCCCCGCGGCGCGCATCGGCCGCTGATTCATCCCGAGGAGACTTTCCATGATCACCCCCCAGGAAGCGCTGCAGCGCACCATCGAGCACCGCGAGGTCTTCCACGACGAGATGCTGCACATCGTGCGGCTGATCATGAGCGGCGAGTGTTCGCCCGTGATGATGGCCGCGCTGATCACCGGGCTGCGCGTGAAGAAGGAGACCATCGGCGAGATCACGGCCGCCGCGCAGGTGATGCGCGAGGTGTCGACCAAGGTGCCGGTGTCCGACAGCAAGAACCTGGTCGACATCGTGGGCACCGGCGGCGACGGTTCGCACACCTTCAACATCTCGACCTGCTCGATGTTCGTCGCGGCCGCGGCCGGCGCCAAGGTCAGCAAGCATGGCGGGCGCAGCGTGTCGAGCAAGTCGGGCAGCGCCGACGTGCTGGAGTCGCTGGGCGTGAACATCAACCTCAAGCCCGAGCAGATCGCGCGCTCGATCGAGCAGTCGGGCATCGGTTTCATGTTCGCGCCGAACCATCATCCGGCCATGAAGAACGTGGCGCCGGTGCGCAAGGAACTCGGCATCAAGACCATCTTCAACATCCTGGGCCCGCTGACCAACCCGGCCGGCGCGCCCAACATCCTGATGGGCGTGTTCCATCCCGACCTGGTGGGCATCCAGGTGCGCGCGCTGCAGCGCCTGGGCACCGAGCATGCGATGGTGGTCTACGGCCGCGACGGCATGGACGAGATCTCGCTGGGCGCTGCCACGATGGTGGGCGAGCTCAAGAACGGCGAGATCAGCGAGTACGAGCTGCATCCCGAGGACTTCGGCTTCCAGATGTCGAGCAACCGTGCGCTGCGCGTGGAGACGCCCGAGCAGTCGAAGGCGATGCTGCTCGGCGTGCTCGACAATCAGGCCGGCCCGGCGCTCGACATCGTGCTGCTCAACGCTGGCGCGGCGCTGTACGCGGCCAACGTGGTCGACTCGGTGGCCGCGGGCGTGACGCGTTCGCGCGAGGCCATCGCCTCGGGCGCGGCCAAGGCGAAGCTCGCCGAACTGGTGCGGGTCACCACCTCGGTCTGAGCCAGGAATCCAGCAGGAGCAAGAGAGAAGCCATGTCCGACATCCTCGACAAGATCGTCGCCGTCAAGCATCAGGAGGTGGCCGCCGCGAAGCAGCGCAGCCCGCTGGAGGCGGTTCGCTTCGACGCCGAAAGCCGCGTGCTGACGCGCGATTTCGAAGGCGCGCTGCGCGCCAGGATCGCAGCCGGCCAGGCCGCCGTGATCGCCGAAGTCAAGAAGGCCAGCCCGAGCAAGGGCGTGCTGCGCGCCGATTTCATTCCGGCCGACATCGCGCAGAGCTATGCCGAAGGCGACGGCAAGATCAGCGCGGCCTGCCTCTCGGTGCTGACCGACAAGCAGTTCTTCCAGGGCGGCATCGACTACCTGAAGCAGGCGCGCGCCTCGTGCGAGCTGCCGGTGCTGCGCAAGGACTTCATCGTCGATGCCTACCAGGTGTACGAATCGCGCGCGATCGGCGCCGATGCGATCCTGCTGATCGCCGCCTGCCTCGACGACGCGCAGATGAAGGATTTCGAGGCCATCGCGCACGGGCTGGGCATGGCTGTGCTGGTCGAGGTGCACGACGCGGCCGAGCTCGAGCGCGCGCTGCGCCTCAAGACGCCGCTGGTGGGCGTCAACAACCGCAACCTGCGCAATTTCGAGGTCTCGATCCAGGCCACCATCGGCCTGCTGCCGGGCCTGCCGAAGGAGCGCCTCGCGGTGACCGAATCGGGCATCGCGACGCGCGAGGACGTCGCCACGCTGCGCGCCGCGGGCGTGCATGCCTTCCTGGTCGGCGAGGCCTTCATGCGCGCCGAGGAGCCTGGCGAAGCCCTCGCGGCGTTGTTCAAATGAGCCGCGCGGATCAGCTGTCGAGCAGCGATCCCGCCGACTGGCCGGTGGCGCCGGGCTGGCAGCCGCTGGTCGATGGCTTCTTCGGCGGTGCCGTGGGGCAGAAGCTGCAGGCCTTCCTGCGCGAGCGTCTCGACGCGGGCACGGTGATCTTCCCGCCGCAGCCGCTGCGCGCGCTGGAGCTCACGCCGCCCGAGGACGTGCGTGTCGTGATCCTGGGGCAGGACCCGTACCACGGGCGCGGCCAGGCCGAGGGGCTGGCCTTCTCCGTGGCGCCCGGCGTGGCGCTGCCACCCTCGTTGCGCAACATCTTCAAGGAGCTTCAGCGCGACCTCGGCACGCCGCCGCCGCCGTTCCCGAACCCGGGCGGCAGCCTGGTGAAGTGGGCGACGCATGGCGTGCTGCTGCTCAACACCTGCCTCACGGTCGAGGAGGCCCAGCCGGCCAGCCATTCGGGGCGCGGCTGGGAGGTGCTGACGGACGCCGTGATCCGCCATGTCTCCGACGGCCCGAAGCCTGTTGTTTTCATGCTATGGGGCTCTCACGCGCAGAGTAAGCGTGCGTTGATCGACGTTGGCCGCCATAAGGTGCTGATGTCGAATCATCCGTCGCCGCTCTCGGCCTTGCGCCCGCCCGTTCCGTTCATCGGATGCGGACATTTCGGCGAAGCGCGCGCCTGGCGCGAGGCGCACCAGAAGGGGGCCTGAAAATTCGCGGATAATCGCCCGCAGTTCATTCCTCGAACGGTTTCCTTCGCTCCTTTCGGTGCTCGGGTTTCTGCATAGTCACAAAACCGTGCTATATTTCGAGGTTCGCCGGAGAGGTGGCCGAGTGGTTAATGGCAGCAGACTGTAAATCTGCCCTCTAACGAGTACGCTGGTTCGAATCCAGCCCTCTCCACCAGCGATGAATTTGGTTTCTAAGAGCGATTGGATCTAGCGCTTTGGGTGCCTTGAAGTGCCCCCGATGCGGGAGTAGTTCAATGGTAGAACCCCAGCCTTCCAAGCTGATGACGCGGGTTCGATTCCCGTCTCCCGCTCCAGAGGCCGAGTTTGATGCAGGTTATGGCAAATGCCCTTTTGGCTCAGTGGTAGAGCACTCCCTTGGTAAGGGAGAGGTCGCGGGTCCGATTCCCGCAAAGGGCACCAGTTTTTCCCAGGGGTTGCAAGAGCAGCGTTGCGACCTTATCTGCGTACGTTGATATCGTTTTTTTTCGGAGTCGAAAAATGGCAAAAGGTAAATTCACCCGCACGAAGCCGCACGTGAACGTGGGCACGATCGGTCACGTTGACCATGGCAAGACGACGCTGACGGCCGCGATCGCGACGGTGCTGTCGTCGAAGTTCGGCGGCGAAGCGAAGGCCTACGACCAGATCGACGCTGCGCCCGAAGAAAAGGCCCGCGGCATCACGATCAACACCGCGCACGTCGAGTACGAAACGGCCAACCGCCACTACGCACACGTCGACTGCCCCGGCCACGCCGACTACGTGAAGAACATGATCACCGGCGCCGCCCAGATGGACGGCGCGATCCTGGTGTGCTCGGCCGCCGACGGCCCGATGCCCCAGACGCGTGAGCACATCCTGCTGGCTCGCCAGGTGGGCGTGGGCTACATCATCGTGTTCCTGAACAAGTGCGACATGGTCGACGACAAGGAACTGCTCGAGCTGGTCGAAATGGAAGTTCGCGAACTCCTCGACAAGTACGAATTCCCCGGCGACGACACCCCGATCATCCATGGCTCGGCGAAGCTGGCCCTGGAAGGCGACAAGGGCGAGCTCGGCGAAGGCGCGATCATGAAGCTGGCCGAAGCGCTGGACACGTACATCCCGACGCCCGAGCGCGCCGTGGACGGCACGTTCCTGATGCCCGTGGAAGACGTGTTCTCGATCTCGGGTCGCGGCACGGTGGTGACCGGCGCCGTCGAGCGCGGCGTGATCAAGGTCGGTGAAGAAATCGAAATCGTGGGCATCCGCCCGACGGTCAAGACCACCTGCACCGGCGTGGAAATGTTCCGCAAGCTGCTGGACCAGGGTCAAGCTGGCGACAACGTGGGCGTGCTGCTGCGCGGCACGAAGCGCGAAGAAGTCGAGCGCGGCCAGGTGCTGTGCAAGCCCGGTTCGATCAAGCCGCACACGCACTTCACCGCCGAGGTGTACGTGCTGTCGAAGGACGAAGGCGGCCGTCACACGCCGTTCTTCAACAACTACCGTCCGCAGTTCTACTTCCGCACGACGGACGTGACCGGCGCGATCGAGCTGCCGAAGGACAAGGAAATGGTCATGCCTGGCGACAACGTCAGCATCACCGTGAAGCTGATCAACCCGATCGCGATGGAAGAAGGCCTGCGCTTCGCCATCCGCGAAGGCGGCCGTACCGTGGGTTCGGGCGTCGTGGCCAAGATCCTCGACATCTAAGTCGGGCAAGAGTAGCGGAGGGGTATAGCTCAATTGGCAGAGCGTCGGTCTCCAAAACCGAAGGTTGTAGGTTCGATTCCTACTGCCCCTGCCACCTAGGGTGGCCTCCGAAAACGACCCGCCGGCCTCCGGCGGGAAGGCAAAAAAGCCCGTCGAGACCCGACGGGCTTCGCCGTCTCAACGCGGCGACATGAATTGAGGCCGAAGGGCCGCAGGAAATCAGCCGAACATGGCCACTTCTCAAATCGAAACCGTGAGCACCGGTGCCGACAAGGCCAAGCTGGCCGTGGCGGCGCTGCTGGCCGTGGGCGCCATCGTGGCGTTCTACCTGCTGGCGCGCCAGGGCTCGCTGGTGCAGTGGGCCGCGCTGCTCGTGGGCCTGGCCGCCGCCGTGGCGACCTTCGGCAGTTCCGAGAACGGCCGTCAGCTCTGGGCCTTCGGCCGCGATTCGTGGCGCGAGGTCAAGAAGGTCGTCTGGCCGACCCGCAAGGAAGCGATGCAGATGACGGCTTATGTGTTCGCCTTCGTGGCGATCATGTCCGTCTTCCTCTGGCTCACCGACAAAACGCTCGAATGGGTGTTTTTTGACCTCATCCTGGGCTGGAAAAAGTAAGAACCAATGACCGACGACGCTGTTGAAACCACGCCGCCGGAGGAAAACGCCTCCGTCCTTGCGCCTGCTGCCAATCCCGATCTGCGTTGGTATGTGGTGCATGCCTATTCGGGCATGGAGAAGGCCGTCGAGCGGAACATCACCGAGCGCATCAACCGCGCCGGCATGCAGGACAAGTTCGGCCGCATCCTGGTTCCGACCGAGGAAGTGGTCGAGATCAAGAACGGCCAGAAGCGCACCACCGAGCGCCGCTTCTTCCCGGGCTACGTGCTGGTCGAAATGATCATGGACGACGAGAGCTGGCACCTGGTGAAGCACACCAACAAGGTGACGGGCTTTGTGGGCGGCGCCAAGAACCGTCCGGCCCCGATCTCGCAGAAAGAGGTCGAGGACATCGTCAGCCAGATGCAGCAGGGCACCGAGAAGCCGCGCCACAAGGTCGAGTTCACCGTGGGCGAACTCGTGCGCGTCAAGGAAGGTCCGTTCACCGACTTCAACGGCTCGGTCGAGGAAGTCAACTACGAGAAGAGCAAGGTGCGCGTCTCGGTCATGATCTTCGGCCGCGCCACCCCGGTGGAACTCGAATTCAGCCAGGTCGAAAAGACCTGATGCCCGCCCGGTCTTCGGATCGGGCCATATTCCGGCAGCGCGCTATCCGACTCGGCGCGCGGCCTTGATCGAAGAGTCGTTCACCCCGGGGAGCCCAGGCCACAGGCCTCGGCGATATCACCCGCAAGGAGCAAAGCATGGCGAAAAAAATCGTCGGCTTCATCAAGCTGCAAGTGCCAGCTGGTAAGGCCAACCCGTCCCCGCCGATCGGTCCCGCACTCGGTCAGCGCGGTCTGAACATCATGGAGTTCTGCAAGGCGTTCAACGCCCAGACGCAGAGCTACGAGCCGGGTCTGGCGCTGCCGGTGGTCATCACCGCCTTCGCCGACAAGAGCTTCACCTTCATCATCAAGTCGCCGCCCGCTGGCGTGCTGATCAAGAAGGCCATCAAGCTCGACAAGGGCTCCGCGCGTCCGCACACCGACAAGGTCGGCAAGATCACGCGCGCCCAGCTCGAAGAGATCGCAAAGACCAAGATGAAGGACCTGACCGCTGCCGACATGGACGCCGCGGTTCGCACCATCGCTGGTACGGCCCGTTCCATGGGCGTGAATGTGGAGGGCGTGTAAATGGCCAAGATCACCAAGAAGCAGAAGTCGCTCGAAGGCAAGGTCGACAGCACCAAGCTGTACCCGCTGACTGACGCGATCACCATCGTCAAGGAAGCCGCCACCGCCAAGTTCGACGAATCGATCGACGTGGCCGTGCAGCTCGGCATCGACGCGAAGAAGTCGGACCAGGTCGTGCGTGGCGCCGTCGTGCTGCCCAACGGCACCGGCAAGACCAAGCGCGTGGCCGTGTTCGCCCAAGGCGCCAAGGCTGAAGAAGCCAAGGCCGCCGGCGCCGACATCGTCGGCATGGACGACCTGGCTGCCATGGTCAAGGCGGGCGACATGCCCTTCGACGTCGTGATCGCCGCTCCCGACGCGATGCGCGTGGTCGGTACGCTCGGCCAGATCCTCGGCCCGCGCGGCCTGATGCCGAACCCGAAGGTCGGCACCGTGACGCCCGACGTCGCGACCGCCGTGAAGAACGCCAAGGCCGGCCAGGTGCAGTTCCGCGTCGACAAGGCCGGTATCGTGCACGGCACGATCGGTCGCCGTTCGTTCGACAGCGACAAGCTGCAAGGCAACCTCGCCGCGCTGATCGATGCCCTGGTCAAGGCCAAGCCGGCCTCGAGCAAGGGTGTCTACCTGCGCAAGGTCGCCGTGTCGTCGACGATGGGCGTGGGTGTCCGCGTGGACACGCAGACCATCGCCGCTGCCTGATCCCAGGCAGGAGCGAAGGCAAAAGTAGATTGGCCCGGCTCCGGTTCCGCAAGGAACGGGGCAGGGCGAATGTGGTGGGTCGCGGCGGCTTCGGTTGCCGCGAGCCATCCAAGACCGCTGGTGTGCAGGTCGCCTGCACTTAATCGCCCGGCCCCCGCCGGGCAGCCAGCGCAGATGGCGATCCCGCTGCAAGGAATTCGAGTTTTCCGACGAATGGGTTCCGAACAGTTGGTCGCTGCATGAGGCGCGGTCCGAGGTTCATGAAACAGCCGAAGACCGCATTGAAAAGGAGTAGACCTTGAGTCTGAATCGCAGTGAGAAAGAAGCGGTCATCAATGAAGTGACCAGCCTCGCCGCAAAAGCTCAAACGCTCGTGATGGCGGAATACCGTGGCATCACGGTGGCCGACATGACCAAACTGCGCAGCGAAGCTCGCAGCAAGGGTGTGAGCCTGAGTGTTCTGAAGAACACCCTGGCCCGCCGTGCTGTGGCTGGCAGCGCGTTTGAGATCGTCGGCGACCAGATGACCGGTCCGCTGATCTATGGCTTCTCCGAAGACGCCGTGGCCGCCGCGAAGGTGGTGGCCGATTTCGCGAAAACCAACGACAAGCTGGTGATTCGCGGTGGCGCATTCGGTGGCAAGGCCCTGGACGTCGACGGCGTGAAGCAACTGGCCAACATCCCTTCCAAGGAAGTGCTGCTGGCGCAACTGCTGGGCTTGATGCAATCGCCGATCTCTCGTACCGCCCGCGTGCTCGCGGCGCTGGCCGAGAAGCGCGGTGGTGGCGAAGCTGCACCCGCCGATGCACCGGCAGAAGCGCAAGCGGCTTGATCGCCAAGCCTTGCGTTTGAAAAATTCAACCCAATTGTTAGGAAACCAAAATGGCATTCGATAAAGACGCATTTCTGACCGCGCTGGACAGCATGACGGTCCTCGAGCTCAACGACCTGGTCAAGGCCATCGAAGAGAAGTTCGGCGTGAGCGCCGCTGCAATGGCTGCTCCGGCTGCCGGTGGTGGCGGTGCCGCCGCTGCCGCGGTCGAAGAGAAGACCGAATTCAACGTCGTGCTGGCTGACGTCGGCGCGAACAAGGTGTCGGTCATCAAGGCCGTGCGCGAAATCACCGGCCTGGGCCTCAAGGAAGCCAAGGACCTGGTGGAAGCCGCTCCCAAGGCCGTCAAGGAAGGCCTGTCGAAGGCTGACGCCGACGCTGCCAAGAAGAAGCTGGAAGAAGCCGGCGCCAAGGTGGAACTGAAGTAATTCGGTCCCCCTCGAGGGCTGGAGGTGCCTGAAAAGGCCCTCCAGCCTTTGCCGCTTTCAGAGCGCACTCAAAAGTCGGCTCGATGCCGGCTTTCCCGAAGACCAGGAGGTCGAGGGAAATGCCAGATCAAGACGTTTTTTGAGTGTCTTCTGACCCCGACTGCAGAAGACCCCTTGGTTCGGGCGATGTGCAACGCATCGCTGTCCGCCAACGGCTGGTAGTGGCCAGCCGCCAAGCAGTGGTGCCGTTCGTCCCGGCATTGCTGACAAGTCGCTGAAGATCTCAAGCACCGGAGCTCTCATGGCCCAATCGTCCGCGTACAGTTACACCGAACGCAAGCGCATCCGAAAAAGTTTCGGCAGCCGCGACAGCGTCGTCGAAATTCCCTACCTGCTGCAGATGCAGAAGGACGCGTACACCGCGTTCCTGCAAGCGGGCATCGCTCCGCAAAAACGCACCGTCGAAGGCCTGCAGGCCGCGTTCGACGCCGCCTTCCCGATCGTCTCGCACAACGGTTTCGTCGAGATGAAGTTCCTCGAGTACAACCTGGCGAAGCCGGCGTTCGACGTGCGCGAGTGCCAGACCCGTGGTCTGACCTTCGCCTCGGCGGTGCGCGCCAAGGTCCAGCTCATCATCTATGACCGCGAGTCGTCGACCTCGCAGTCGAAGGTGGTCAAGGAAGTGAAGGAGCAAGAGGTCTACATGGGCGAAGTGCCGCTCATGACCGAGAAGGGCTCGTTCATCATCAACGGCACGGAACGCGTGATCGTTTCGCAGCTGCACCGTTCGCCGGGCGTGTTCTTCGAACACGACAAGGGCAAGACGCACAGCTCGGGCAAGCTGCTGTTCTCGGCCCGCGTGATTCCCTACCGCGGTTCGTGGCTCGACTTCGAGTTCGACCCGAAGGACATGCTGTACTTCCGCGTCGACCGTCGCCGCAAGATGCCGGTCACGATCCTGCTGAAGGCCATCGGCCTGAACCCGGAATCGATCCTCGCGAACTTCTTCGTCAACGACAACTTCCGCCTCATGGACAGCGGCGCGCAGATGGAGTTCGTCTCCGAGCGCCTGCGCGGCGAAGTCGCGCGCTTCGACATCACCGACAAGTCGGGCAAGGTCGTGGTCGCCAAGGACAAGCGGGTCACCGCGCGCCACACGCGCGAACTCGAGCAGGGCGGCACCACGCACATCAGCGTGCCGGAAGACTTCCTGATCGGCCGCGTGATCGCGCGCAACATCGTCGACCCCGACTCGGGCGAGATCCTGTCGAAGGCCAACGACGAGCTGACCGAATCGCTGCTGAAGAAGCTGCGCGGCGCCGGCGTGCAGGACATCCAGGTCATCTACACCAACGAACTCGACCAGGGCGCGTACATCTCGCAGACCCTGCGCATCGACGAGACGGTGGACGAGTTCGCCGCGCGCGTGGCGATCTACCGCATGATGCGCCCCGGCGAGCCGCCGACGGAAGACGCGGTGCAGGCCCTGTTCCAGCGCCTGTTCTACAACCCGGACACGTACGACCTGTCGCGCGTCGGCCGCATGAAGTTCAACGCCAAGGTCGGCCGCGACGAGTCGACCGGCCCGATGGTGCTGACCAACGAGGACATCCTGGCGGTCGTCAAGATCCTGGTGGACCTGCGCAACGGCAACGGCGAAGTCGACGACATCGACCACCTCGGCAACCGCCGCGTGCGTTGCGTCGGCGAACTGGCCGAGAACCAGTACCGCACCGGCCTGGCACGTATCGAGAAGGCCGTGAAGGAGCGTCTGGGCCAGGCGGAGCAAGAGCCGCTGATGCCGCACGACCTGATCAACAGCAAGCCGATCTCGGCCGCGCTGAAGGAGTTCTTCGGCGCCTCGCAGCTGTCGCAGTTCATGGACCAGACGAACCCGCTGTCCGAGATCACCCACAAGCGCCGCGTGTCGGCCCTTGGCCCGGGCGGTCTGACGCGCGAGCGTGCCGGCTTCGAAGTGCGCGACGTGCACGTGACCCATTACGGCCGCGTGTGCCCGATCGAAACGCCCGAAGGCCCGAACATCGGCCTGATCAACTCGCTGGCCCTGTATGCCCGCCTGAACGAATACGGCTTCATCGAGACGCCGTACCGCCGCGTGGTCGACAGCAAGGTCACGAACGAGATCGACTACCTGTCGGCCATCGAGGAAGGCAAGTACGTCATCGCCCAGGCCAACGCGGCCCTGGACAAGGATGGCAAGCTGACCGGCGACCTGGTGTCGGCGCGTGAAGCCGGCGAATCGATCCTGGTCGGCGCCGAGCGCATCCAGTACATGGACGTGTCGCCCGCGCAGATCGTGTCGGTGGCCGCTTCGCTGGTTCCGTTCCTCGAGCACGACGACGCGAACCGCGCGCTCATGGGCGCCAACATGCAGCGCCAGGCCGTGCCCGTGCTGCGTCCCGAGAAGCCGATGGTCGGCACCGGCATCGAGCGCGTCTCCGCGGTCGACTCCGGCACCGTGGTCACGGCCACCCGCGGCGGTATCGTCGACTACGTCGACGCGACCCGTGTCGTGGTGCGCGTGAACGACGACGAGGCCGCGGCCGGCGAAGTCGGCGTGGACATCTACAACCTGATCAAGTATCAGCGTTCGAACCAGAACACCAACATCCACCAGCGTCCGATCGTCAAGCGCGGCGACAAGATCGCCAAGGGCGACGTGGTGGCCGACGGTGCATCGACCGACCTCGGCGAACTGGCCCTGGGCCAGAACATGCTGATCGCGTTCATGCCCTGGAACGGCTACAACTTCGAAGACTCGATCCTGATCTCCGAACGCATCGTGGCCGACGACCGCTACACCTCGATCCACATCGAGGAACTGGTGGTGATGGCCCGCGACACCAAGCTCGGCGCCGAGGAAATCACGCGCGACATCCCGAACCTGGCCGAACAGCAGCTCAACCGCCTCGACGAGTCCGGCATCATCTACGTGGGTGCCGAAGTCATGCCCGGCGACACGCTGGTGGGCAAGGTCACGCCGAAGGGCGAGACCACGCTGACGCCGGAAGAGAAGCTGCTGCGCGCCATCTTCGGCGAGAAGGCTTCGGACGTGAAGGACACCTCGCTGCGCGTGGACCAGGGCTCGCAAGGCACCGTGATCGACGTGCAGGTGTTCACCCGCGAAGGCATCCAGCGCGACAAGCGCGCCCAGCAGATCATCGACGACGAGCTCAAGCGCTTCCGCCTCGACCTGAACGACCAGCTTCGCATCGTCGAGGCCGATGCCTTCGACCGGATCGAGAAGCTGCTGACCGGCAAGGTCGCCAACGGCGGCCCGAACAAGCTCGCCAAGGGCACCAAGCTCGACAAGGCCTACCTGTCGTCGGTCGAGAAGTTCCACTGGTTCGACATCCGCCCGGCCGACGAGGAAGTGGCCTCGCAGCTGGAGTCGATCAAGAACTCGCTCGAGCAGACGCGCCACAGCTTCGACCTCGCGTTCGAAGAAAAGCGCAAGAAGCTCACGCAGGGCGACGAGCTGCCCGCGGGCGTGCTCAAGATGGTCAAGGTCTACCTGGCCGTCAAGCGCCGCCTGCAACCCGGCGACAAGATGGCCGGCCGCCACGGCAACAAGGGCGTGGTGTCGAAGATCGTTCCGATCGAGGACATGCCGCACATGGCCGACGGCACGCCGTGCGACATCTGCCTGAACCCGCTGGGCGTGCCCTCGCGGATGAACGTGGGTCAGGTGCTCGAGGTGCATCTGGGCTGGGCCGGCAAGGGCATCGGCCAGCGCATCGGCGACCTGCTGCAGCAGGAGGCCAAGGCGGCCGAGCTGCGCCAGTTCATGGAGCAGCTGTACAACGGCTCGGGCCGCGAGGAGAACATCGCCTCGCTGAGCGACGCCGACGTGCTCGAGATGGCGGCGAACCTGCAGAACGGCGCGACCTTCGCGACGCCCGTGTTCGACGGGGCCTCGGAAGAGGAAATCCGCGGCATGCTGAAGCTCGCCTACCCGGACGACATCGCCAAGGCCAAGGGCCTGACCGAGAGCCGCACGCAGGCCTACCTGTTCGACGGCCGCACCGGCGACCAGTTCGAGCGTCCCGTCACCGTCGGCTACATGCACTTCCTGAAGCTGCATCACCTGGTGGACGACAAGATGCACGCGCGCTCGACCGGCCCGTACTCGCTGGTCACGCAGCAGCCGCTGGGCGGCAAGGCGCAATTCGGCGGCCAGCGTTTCGGGGAAATGGAAGTGTGGGCACTGGAAGCCTACGGCGCTGCCTACGTCCTGCAGGAAATGCTGACCGTGAAGTCCGACGACGTGCAGGGCCGGACCAAGGTCTACGAAAGCATCGTCAAGGGCGAGCACTCGATCGAAGCCGGCATGCCGGAATCGTTCAACGTGCTGGTCAAGGAAATCCGTTCGCTGGGTCTCGACATCGAGCTCGAGCGTTCGTAAACGAAGGGGATAGAGTCTTATGAAATCGCTACTCGACCTGTTCAAGCAGTTCACCCCGGATGAGCATTTCGATGCCATCAAGATCGGCATGGCTTCGCCCGAAAAGATCCGCTCGTGGTCTTTCGGCGAGGTGAAGAAGCCCGAGACGATCAACTACCGCACGTTCAAGCCCGAACGCGACGGCCTGTTCTGCGCCAAGATCTTCGGCCCGATCAAGGACTACGAGTGCCTGTGCGGCAAGTACAAGCGCCTCAAGCACCGCGGCGTGATCTGCGAGAAGTGCGGCGTCGAAGTCACGCAGACCAAGGTCCGCCGCGAGCGCATGGGTCACATCGACCTGGCCGCTCCCTGCGCGCACATCTGGTTCCTGAAGTCGCTGCCGTCGCGCCTGGGCCTGGTGCTCGACATGACGCTGCGCGACATCGAGCGCGTGCTGTACTTCGAAGCCTACGTGGTGACCGACCCCGGCATGACCCCGCTGAAGAAGTTCAGCATCATGTCCGAGGACGACTACGACACGAAGCGCAAGGAATACGGTGACGAGTTCATCGCCAAGATGGGCGCCGAAGGCATCAAGGACCTGCTGGAGGGCATCGAGCTCGACAGCGAGATCGAGAAGCTGCGCGGCGACCTGACCGGTTCCGAAGTCAAGGTCAAGAAGAACTCCAAGCGCCTGAAGGTGCTCGAGGCTTTCCGCAAGTCGGGCATCAAGCCCAACTGGATGGTGCTCGACGTGCTGCCCGTGCTGCCGCCGGACCTGCGTCCGCTGGTGCCGCTGGACGGCGGCCGCTTCGCGACCTCCGACCTGAACGACCTGTACCGCCGCGTCATCAACCGCAACTCGCGTCTGCGCCGCCTGCTGGAGCTCAAGGCCCCGGAAATCATCGCGCGCAACGAAAAGCGGATGCTGCAGGAAGCCGTCGACTCGCTGCTGGACAACGGCCGCCGCGGCAAGGCCATGACGGGCGCCAACAAGCGCGCGCTCAAGTCGCTGGCCGACATGATCAAGGGCAAGAGCGGTCGCTTCCGCCAGAACCTGCTGGGCAAGCGCGTCGACTACTCGGGCCGTTCGGTCATCGTGGTGGGCCCGACGCTCAAGCTGCACCAGTGCGGCCTGCCGAAGCTGATGGCGCTCGAGCTGTTCAAGCCCTTCATCTTCTCGCGCCTCGAAGCCATGGGCATCGCGACCACGATCAAGGCTGCCAAGAAGGAAGTCGAATCGGGCACGCCGGTGGTCTGGGACATCCTGGAAGAGGTGATCAAGGAGCACCCGGTGATGCTGAACCGCGCACCGACGCTGCACCGCCTGGGCATCCAGGCCTTCGAGCCGATCCTGATCGAAGGCAAGGCGATCCAGCTGCACCCGCTGGTCTGCGCGGCCTTCAACGCCGACTTCGACGGCGACCAGATGGCCGTCCACGTGCCGCTGTCGGTGGAAGCGCAGATGGAAGCCCGCACGCTGATGCTGGCCTCCAACAACGTGCTGTTCCCCGCTTCGGGCGAACCCTCGATCGTTCCCTCGCAGGACGTGGTGCTGGGTCTGTACTACACGACCCGCGACCGCATCAACGGCAAGGGCGAAGGCCTGATGTTCTCGGACATCGGTGAAGTGCAGCGCGCGCTCGACGCCAACGTGGTCGAGCTGACCGCCAAGGTCGCCGTGCGCATCACGGAGTACACCAAGAACAAGGAAACCGGCGAATTCGTGCCGTCGACCTCGCTCGTGGACACCACCGTGGGCCGTGCCCTGCTGTCCGAGATCCTGCCGAAGGGCCTGCCGTTCTCGAACATCAACAAGGCGCTGAAGAAGAAGGAAATCTCCAAGCTCATCAACGTGAGCTTCCGCAAGTGCGGCCTGAAGGAGACCGTGGTCTTCGCCGACAAGCTGCTGCAGAACGGTTTCCGCCTCGCGACCAAGGCCGGCATCTCGATCGCCATCGACGACATGCTGGTGCCGGCCGAGAAGCACGGCATCATCGACCGCTCGGCCAAGGAAGTGAAGGAGATCGAGCAGCAGTACGTCTCCGGTCTCGTGACCTCCGGCGAGCGCTACAACAAGGTGGTGGACATCTGGGGCAAGGCCGGCGACGAAGTGTCGAAGGTGATGATGGCCAAGCTGTCGAAGCAGAAGGTCATCGACCGCCACGGCAAGGAAGTCGAGCAGGAGTCCTTCAACTCGATCTACATGATGGCCGACTCGGGTGCCCGCGGTTCCGCGGCCCAGATCCGCCAGGTGGCCGGCATGCGCGGCCTGATGGCCAAGCCGGACGGCTCGATCATCGAGACGCCCATCACCGCGAACTTCCGCGAAGGCCTGAACGTGCTGGAGTACTTCATCTCCACCCACGGTGCCCGAAAGGGTCTGGCCGACACGGCGCTGAAGACGGCGAACTCGGGCTACCTGACCCGCCGTCTGGTCGACGTGACGCAGGATCTGGTCGTGATCGAGCAGGACTGCGGCACGCACGACGGCGCGCTGATGCGCGCGATCGTCGAGGGCGGTGAAGTCATCGAATCGCTGCGCGACCGTATCCTCGGCCGTACCGCGGCCGAAGACGTGGTGCACCCCGAGACGCGCGCCGTGCTGGTCAAGGCCGGCGACATGCTCGACGAGGACACGATCGAGGCCATCGAGGCCGACGGCGTGGACGAAGTCAAGGTCCGCACCGCGCTGACCTGCGCCACGCGCTTCGGCATTTGCGCCAAGTGCTACGGCCGCGACCTCGGCCGCGGCGGCCTGGTGAACAACGGCGAAGCGGTCGGCGTGATCGCGGCGCAGTCGATCGGCGAACCGGGCACGCAGCTCACGATGCGTACCTTCCACATCGGTGGTGCGGCTTCGCGCGCGGCTGTCGCTTCGAGCGTCGAGGCCAAGTCCAACGGCGTGATCGGCTTCAACGCCACGATGCGCTACGTGACCAACAGCAAGAACGAGCTGGTGGTGATCGCACGTTCGGGCGAGATCGTCATCCATGACGAGCACGGCCGCGAGCGCGAGCGCCACAAGGTGCCGTACGGTGCGACGCTGACGGTCAAGGCCGACCAGCAGATCAAGGCCGGCCACGTGCTCGCCAACTGGGACCCGCTGACGCGTCCGATCATCACGGAATTCGCCGGCAAGACCCAGTTCGAGAACGTCGAGGAAGGCCTCACGGTCGCCAAGCAGGTGGACGACGTGACCGGTCTGTCGACCCTGGTCGTGATCGACCCGAAGCGCCGCGGCGCCGCCAAGGTCGTGCGTCCGCAGGTCAAGCTGATCGACGCCTCGGGCGCCGAGGTGAAGATCCCCGGCACCGACCACTCGGTGACGATCGGCTTCCCGATCGGCGCGCTGATCCAGGTGCGCGACGGCCAGGACGTGGGCCCCGGCGAAGTGCTGGCGCGTATTCCGGTCGAAGGCCAGAAGACCCGCGACATCACCGGCGGTCTGCCGCGCGTGGCCGAGCTGTTCGAAGCCCGTTCGCCGAAGGACAAGGGCATGCTGGCCGAGATGACCGGCACCGTGTCGTTCGGCAAGGAGACGAAGGGCAAGATCCGCCTGCAGATCACCGACCCGGAAGGCAAGGTCTGGGAAGAGCTCGTGCCGAAGGAAAAGAACATCCTGGTGCACGAAGGCCAGGTGGTGAACAAGGGCGAGAGCGTGGTCGACGGTCCGGCGGACCCGCAGGACATCCTGCGCCTGCTGGGTTCGGAAGAACTCGCGCGCTACATCGTGGACGAGGTGCAGGACGTGTACCGCCTGCAGGGCGTGAAGATCAACGACAAGCACATCGAGGTGATCGTTCGCCAGATGCTGCGCCGCGTCGTGGTCGACAACGTCGGCGACACCAACTACATCTCGGGCGAACAGGTCGAACGCAGCGAAATGCTCAACACCAACGACGCCCTGCGCGCCGACGGCAAGATCCCCGCGACGTACACCAACCTGCTGCTCGGTATCACGAAGGCCTCGCTGTCGACCGACTCGTTCATCTCCGCCGCTTCGTTCCAGGAAACGACGCGCGTGCTGACCGAGGCCGCGATCATGGGCAAGCGCGACGAGCTGCGCGGCCTGAAGGAAAACGTCATCGTCGGCCGCCTGATCCCCGCGGGCACCGGCATGGCGTACCACCAGGCACGCAAGGCCAAGGACGAGATGGACGAGGCCGAGCGCCGCGCCATCGCCGAGTCCGAAGCCGCCGAACTGGCTGGTTCGTCCAGCGATGCCACCACCACGGCCGACGCCAGCGAAGGCGCCGCGACCGAATAACTGGTTAGCATCGCCCGGCCATGACCGGTCGTGAACGCCTCCCGGCCCTCGCGGTCGGGAGGCGTTTTTTCATGGGGGCGCCGGTTTTCCGCCGGCCCTCCCGTCCTTCGTTTCCGCTTTTCCTGGAGTGCCGTCGATGAGCGTGTTGCCCGATTCGCTGGCCGGCTGGGTCGTCGTGGCCGTGCTGCTGTTCTGGTTTGTCGGCGCTTACAACCGGCTGGTGCGGCTGCGGGCCGCGGTCCTGCAGGCCTATGCCACGCTGGACGCCGCGCTGGCGCGCCAGCTCGACTTCGTGCAGACCAGCCTGAGCGCGCCGTCGGCCGCCGAGGAATCGACCGATGCCGCGGCGGGCGCCTCATCGCTGCAGGCCGCGACCACGCAGATGGCCACCCTGCTCGGCGCGACCCGGCAGCGCCCGCTCGAGGCCGGCAGCATGTCGGCGCTCGCGACCGCGCTGCAGGTGCTGCTGACCGCCTGGCAGCGCCGGCATCCGGATGCGGTGACCTCCTTCCATCCCGACGGCACGCTGTCGCGTCCCGCGGGGCAGGCCTCGACGGCGAACGCGCTGGTGCCGGTGGCGGCCGCGGGCGCGATCGCGGTCGAGCCGATGGCCTGGCCCGAGCCGTCGGCCGCCGCCGAGATCGCGCGCACCCAGTTCAACCTCGCGGTCGCCAGCTACAACGCGGCGATCGCCCAGTTCCCGGCGCTGCTGGTGGCATGGGCCGTGCGTCTGAGGCCCGCGGCGCCGCTGCACTGAACTTCGGCCGCCCGTTTCGTTCTTCATATTGCCCGGGTGGCGGACATCCGGGCCCTTTAACATCGCCCGCATTGCCTGCTCTTCCTTCTGACCCCTCGCACGGCGGCGCTTCGCCGCTGCAACCGCCGCTCTGGCGCCAACTGCAATTGACCGCGGGGGCGCTGGCGTCGATCCGCGCCGGCACCTCGGGCTCGGTCGCTTTCGAGGCCGTCGAGCCGGCGTTGCGTCCCGGCGTCCAGGCGCTGGGCTTCCAGGTGCTGCGCTGGCTCGGCCGCGCCGAAGCCCTGCGCCGCCATCTCGCCAAGCGCACGCCGCCGCCGCTGCCCGATGCGCTGCTGTGCACCGCGCTCGGCCTGGCCTGGGACGCGGCGCAGTCGCCCTACGAGCCTTTCACGCTGGTCGACCAGACCGTGGAGGCCGCCAAGCGCAACCCGGCCACGCGCGCGCAGGCCAGCTTCATCAATGCCTGCCTGCGGCGCTTCCTGCGCGAGCGCGACGAGCTCGTGGCCGCCACCGACGCCGAACCGGTGGCGCACTGGAACCATCCGCGCTGGTGGATCGAGAAGCTCAAGCGCGACCATCCGCGCGACTGGCAGCGCGTGCTGCAGGCCGACAACGCCCAGGCGCCGATGACCCTGCGCGTGAACGTGCGCAAGACCGCCGCCGGCCCCTATCGCAACGAGCTTGCGGCGCTCGACATGCCGGCCACGCCGGTCGCCCTCAACGGGCTGCAGCTCGCGCGCGCGCGGCCGGTGCAGCAACTGCCCGGTTTCGCCGATGGCGCCTGCTCGGTGCAGGACGCCGCCGCCCAGCTCGCCGCGCCGCTGCTGCTCGACGGGCTCGCGGCGCCGTCCGGCCGGCGGCTGCGCGTGCTCGACGCCTGCGCCGCGCCCGGCGGCAAGACCGCCCACCTGCTCGAGTTCGCGGGCCCCGATGCCCTCGAGCTGACCGCGCTCGAGGTCGACGCCGTGCGCAGCCGCCGCATCGACGAGACCCTGGCGCGCCTCGACCTGCAAGCCAAGGTGCTGGTGGCCGACGCGGCGCGGCCCGCCGACTGGTGGGACCGGACGCCGTTCGACGCCATCCTGCTCGATGCCCCCTGCACCGCCTCGGGCATCGTGCGCCGCCATCCGGACGTGCGCTGGCTGCGCCGCGAGAGCGACACCGCCCAGCTGGCGCTGCAGCAGGCCGCGCTGCTGGCGGCGCTCTGGCCCCTGGTGCAGCCCGGCGGACGGCTGCTTTACTGCACCTGTTCGGTGTTTCGGGAAGAGGGTTCGCAACAGATCGATGCGTTTCTTGCACACAACACCGACGCCCGATTGCGGCCATCGCCGGGGCATTTGCTGCCTCAAAGCGGGGCGAATGCCCGTGCCGTCCAGGACAATCCCCTGGGTGACCACGACGGCTTTTTCTACGCCCTGCTTGAAAAGCACCCGGGTTGAACCGCGCAAGCCCCGGTGGCTGGTGCTGCTGGCGCTGGTGGTCGTGCTGCTCGTCACGGTGCTGGCGCCGCCCGTGCTGGCCCAGACGCGCAATGCCGCCGCCGTCACCCAGATGCGGCTCGAGCAGTCCGACGATGCCGTCTACCTCAATGCCGCCGTGCAGTTCGAGCTGCCCGCGCTGGTCGAGGACGTGCTCGACAAGGGCATCGCGATCTACTTCGTGGCCGAGGCCGAGATGTTCCAGGAGCGCTGGTACTGGACCGACCGCAAGGTCGCGCAGGCCACGCGCCACATGCGGCTGGCCTACCAGCCGCTGACCCGCCGCTGGCGGCTCAACGTCTCGCCCCTGCCGCTGTCGGGCTCGGCCAGCTTCAGCCTGTCGCTGAACCAGAACTTCGACAGCCTCGCCGATGCGCTCGAGGCCGTGCGGCGCGTGGGCCGGCTGCGCATGGGCGACTCGGCCGAGATCGGCGACGACCCGCTGCACCAGGTCACCTTCCGCTTCCGGCTCGACACCTCGCAGCTGCCGCGGCCGTTCCAGATCGGCGTGGCCGGCCAGGCCGACTGGAACATCTCCGCCGAGCGCAGCGCGCGCCTGGCGGTGGAGAAGCAGCGGTGAGTTCCAAGCCGCGCAGCGGTGCCGCGGCCACGCCCGCCGCGCGCCGCTCGCGCGCGATGCGCTGGGCCGTGGGCGTCGGCGCCGCGCTGGTCACCGCGATCGGCCTGGTGCTGATGTTCCTGCTGGCCCAGGCCACCAACAACCGCGAGCTCTACGAGCGCTACTACGTGCGCCTCTTCGGCATCAACGTCGTGGTGGCGGTGGTGCTGGTGCTGGTGATCGGCTGGGTCGCGTTCCGGCTGCTGCGCCGGCTGCGGCAGGGCAAGTTCGGCAGCCGCCTGCTGATCAAGCTCGCCGCCATCTTCGCGCTGGTGGGCGTGGTGCCGGGCGCGCTGGTCTACGTCGTGTCCTACCAGTTCGTCGAGCGCTCGATCGAGAGCTGGTTCGACGTCAAGGTCGAGGGCGCGCTGAACTCGGGCCTGAACCTCGGGCGCGCCACGCTCGACGCGCTGTCCGACGATCTCGCGGCCAAGACGCGCGCGGCCGGTGGCCAGCTCGCGCAGGTGTCCGATGCGAGCGCGGGCCTCGCGCTCGAACGCATCCGCGACCAGCTCGAGGCGACCGACGTGGTGCTGTGGACCAACGCGGGCCAGCTCATCGCCACCGCGGGCGCGTCGCGCTTCCAGCTCAATCCCGAGCGGCCGACGCCGCAGCAGTTGCGCCAGGTGCGCGCCGACCGCGCCATCGCCCATGTCGAGGGACTCGACGAGCCGCCACCGGGCATCCTGCTGCCGCCGGCCACCGTGCGCGCGCTCGCGATGGTGCAGCGCCCGGGTTTCGACCTCGATGCCGCGCCGCGCTTCCTGCAGGTCACGCGGCCGCTGCCGCCCAACGTGGTGGCCAACGCGCTCGCGGTCGACAAGGCCAACCGCGAGTACCAGGAGCGCGCGCTCGGGCGCGTGGGCCTGCGCCGCATGTACATCGGCACGCTCACGCTGAGCCTGTTCCTCGCCGTGTTCGGTGCCGTGCTGCTCGCGGTGCTGTTCGGCAACCAGCTCGCGCGGCCGCTGCTGGTGCTGGCCGACGGCGTGCGCCAGGTGGCCGCGGGCGACCTGCGGCCCACGGCCGTGTCGCAGGGCAAGGACGAGCTCGGCGGCCTCACGCGCTCGTTCGCCGTCATGACGCAGCAGCTGGCCGAGGCGCGCACCGCGGTCGAGAAGACCATGGGCCAGCTCGATGCCGCGCGCGCCAACCTGCAGACCATCCTCGACAACCTGACCTCGGGCGTGATCGTGCTCGATGCGGCCGGCACCGTGCTGTCGACCAACCCCGGCGCCACGCGCGTGCTGCGCGCGCCGCTGGCCGCCTACGAAGGCCAGCCGCTCGCCGAGGTCCCGGGCCTGGCCGACTTCGGCGCGGCCGTGCAGCAGCAGTTCGAGGACTTCCTCGTCGAGCGCATGCAGCATGGCCTCGACCACTGGCAGCATGCCTTCGAGCTGCATGCCACCGGCACCGACCTGCCACAGCAGGAAGGCGCCATCAACATCGTGGCACGCGGCGCCGAGCTGCCCGGGGCCGCGCGGCTGCTGGTGTTCGACGACATCTCCGAGATCGTCTCGGCGCAGCGCGCGCAGGCCTGGGGCGAGGTCGCGCGGCGCCTCGCGCACGAGATCAAGAACCCGCTCACGCCGATCCAGCTCTCGGCCGAGCGGCTCGAGATGAAGCTCTCGGGCAAGGTCGCCGCGCCCGAGCAGGCGGTGTTGGTCAAGTCGGTGAAGACCATCGTCGACCAGGTCGATGCGATGAAGCGGCTGGTCAACGAATTCCGCGACTACGCGCGACTGCCGGCCGCCGACCTCAAGCCCGTCGATCTCAATGCGCTGCTGGTTGACGTGCTTCATCTCTACAACGCCGAGACCATGCCGATCGCGCTGCGCTTCGAGCCCGACGAGCGCTGCCGTCCGATCCGTGGCGACGCGCAGCAGCTGCGCCAGGTCATCCACAACCTGCTGCAGAACGCGCAGGATGCCGCCGAGGCCGCGGCCGGCGCCACCGGACGGCGCGGCGAGGTCGTGATCCGCACGCGGCTCGGCGATTCGGGACAGCGCGTGCGGCTCACCGTGCAGGACAGCGGACCGGGCTTCGCCGAGAACATTCTCAAGCGCGCGTTCGAGCCCTACGTCACGACGAAAACAAAAGGTACAGGTTTGGGCCTCGCGGTCGTCAAGAAGATCGCCGACGAGCATGGCGCGCGCATCGAGCTGTCCAACCGCGTCGTCGACGGGGCTATAGCGGGGGCGCAAGTCTCGCTATCATTCGCGCTGGCAGGCGAGCCGCAGGCAGCGGCCGCTCACACCGAAGATTCCAAGTAAGTCTTCCGCCGCGCGGCGCGACCGAAAGAGGCCGTCGCACCAACACACCAGCGCACACAACAAGCAGCACTCATGGCAAACATTCTCGTGGTCGATGACGAGCTGGGCATCAGGGACCTGCTCTTCGAAATTCTCAATGACGAAGGCCACAACGTCGAACTCGCGGAGAACGCGGCCGAGGCACGCGCCGCGCGCCAGCGTGCGCGTCCCGACCTCGTGCTGCTCGACATCTGGATGCCCGACACCGATGGCGTGACCCTGCTCAAGGAGTGGTCCACCGCGGGCCTGCTCACGATGCCCGTCATCATGATGAGCGGCCACGCCACCATCGACACCGCCGTCGATGCCACGCGCATCGGTGCCTTCGCCTTCCTCGAGAAGCCGATCACCCTGCAGAAGCTGCTGAAGGCCGTCGAGCAGGGCCTCGCGCGCGAGAGCGCACGCCGCGCCGCGGCCGGTGTCGTGCCCACGCCCACCGGCCATGGCCAGCCCAGCGCCATCACCACCACGGGCGACAGCCTGCTGATGGCCTCGCTCGCGTCGGTGCCCGTGCCCGACCAGGGCCCGCAGTCCACGCAGAGCTTCGATCTCGATCGTCCGCTGCGCGATGCGCGCGACGGTTTCGAGAAGGCCTACTTCGAGTTCCACCTCGCGATGGAGAACGGTTCGATGACGCGCGTGGCCGAGAAGACCGGCCTCGAACGCACCCATCTGTATCGAAAGCTCAAACAACTTGGCGTGGATCTTTCGCGGGGCCGCAGAAGCGCTGTATAATCGCAGGCTCCACACTGCAACACAGTGGTTGAACAGGCCTTCAAGGCCAGGTTCTTCCGGTGAATCGGTGAGGTGCCATCCCAGGCCCGGTAGCTCAGTTGGTAGAGCAGCGGATTGAAAATCCGCGTGTCGGTGGTTCGATTCCGCCCCAGGCCACCAAATTGCAAGGCGCTGCAACTTTCCAGGTTGCAGCGCCTTTTGCTTTGGGCCGTCGCCCGAGGTGGTTCAGCGATAGGCCACGAGCAGCAGCAGAACCAGCGTCAGCCCCGCGGCGAGCATGCCGGCCTTCAGCAGTCGGGCGCCCAGCCCCTGGTGCGGCAGAAACTGCCGGTCCGCCAGCGAACGCAGGTCCAGGGCTTCGGGATCGAAACGCGCCAGGCCGACGCGGCGCCGGGCCTCGGTCTCGAGCAGATGGGCCGTGCCCCTGGCGTGCAGCTCGCCCTCCAGCGCGCGCTTGCGCCAGACACGGGCCAGCTCCTCGAGCTCGCGGTCGGACAGTCCCTCTACGTTTCGCATGCCCCGGATTTTGCCTACGGAATTCCGTCGGCGTTGTCGCGCGCGCTTTCAGGCCCCGGGGCGGCAGGGGCGCGCGGGCCGAAAAAAAAGCCCGCACGAGGCGGGCCGAAGGGTCCGTACTCGCATCGGACCGGGAGGAAAGCCCACCCCGAGGGAGGAGGAGAGAGAGGTGGGCAGGCGGATTCTGGCGGGCGATCTGGGAGACATCTTGTCGTTGCGAGACGCGTCGAACTTGCACGGCCGTGACCGATACTGCCGCGCCGCCATGAACGCCCAGCAGCCACCCGACCCCGACCTTCGCGCCGACGAAGGCCACGACACCGCCCGCGCACGCGGCTCGGTGCTCGAGGTCTTCCTCGCCTTCCTCCAGCTCGGCCTCACGTCCTTCGGCGGTCCGGTGGCCCATCTCGGCTACTTCCGCGCGGCCTTCGTCGAGCGCCGCGGCTGGCTCGACGACCGGAGCTATTCGGACCTGGTGGCGCTGTGCCAGTTCCTGCCCGGGCCCGCGAGCAGCCAGGTGGGCATCGCGCTCGGGCTGGGGCGCGCGGGCTGGGGCGGGGCGATCGCGGCGTGGATCGGGTTCACGCTGCCTTCGGCCGTCGCGCTCGTGCTGTTCGCGGCCGGTGTCGCGCAGTGGTCCGAGCTCTCGCAGTCGGGCGCCGTGCATGGGCTCAAGGTGGTCGCGGTGGCCGTGGTCGCGCAGGCGGTCTGGGGCATGGCCAGGACCTTGTGTCCCGATCGCTTGCGCGCGGGCGTGGCGATCGTCGCGGCGCTGCTGGTGCTCGCGGTGCCCTCGGCATGGGGGCAGATCGCGGCCATCGTCGCGGGTGGCGTGGTGGGTCGATGGGCGCTGAAGCTGGTCCCTCCGCCCGCGGCCCGGCATCGCGACTACGGCGTGGGCAAGACGACCGGCGCCGTGCTGCTCGGGCTGTTCGTCGTGCTGCTCGTGGCGCTGCCCTTGGTGGCCGCCGCATGGCCATCGCCAGGGCTTGCCGTCGTTGCCGACTTCTACCGGGCCGGTGCTCTGGTGTTCGGCGGTGGGCACGTCGTGCTCCCTCTGCTGCAGGCCGGGGTGGTGCCAAGCGGGCTGGTCTCGAACGATGTCTTCCTCGCGGGCTACGGCGCCGCGCAGGCGGTGCCGGGGCCCTTGTTCACCTTCGCCGCATTCCTCGGCGCCGTCATGCCCGCCCCCTTCGGCGGCTGGCTCGGCGGACTGGCCTTGTTGCTCGCGATCTTCCTGCCCGCGTTCCTGCTGGTGGCGGGCGCGCTGCCGTTCTGGGAGACGCTGCGCCAGCGCGAGGGCGTGCAGCGCGCGATGGCCGGTGTCAATGCGGCCGTGGTCGGCGTGCTGCTGGCCGCGCTCTACGATCCGGTGTGGACCAGCGCCATCCACGCGCGCGCCGATTTCGGATTGGCGCTCGCGGCCTTCGGGTTGCTGGTCTGGGCGCGCATGTCGCCGGTGCTGGTGGTCGTGCTGGCGGCTGTCGCCGGCGGGTTGATGGCGCTCTGAGTCAGGCGCCGAGCAGCGCGAGCGTCGCTTCGTCGCGCACCCCGCCGTAGTAGCGCGCCAGCACCTCGCCGAAGACCGGCTTGTCCTGCGCGGCGATCTCGAACAGCGTCATGCACGAACACAGCTTCAGATCGTCGGGCGAGCCGAAGATCTGGTGCGCGCTCTTGCCTTGCACGTCGAGCACGAGCTGCGTGCACTGTCGCAACCGTTGCGAGAGCACCGGATGCGCCCAATAGGCCGCCGCCTCATCGATGCCCTCGAGCCCGAAGAAGCGCGCCGTCGAACTGCGGCCCAGCGCCGCGAGCTGCGGGAACACGAACCAGATCCAGTGGCTGCGCTTGCGCCCCGCGGCGAGTTCGGCGCAGACCTCGGCGTACACCGGGTCCTGCGCGCTCACGAAGCGTTCGAGGTCCCAGGGGGTCGATGTCATCTCGAGGTCCTTGGTGGATGCGGCGTGTGCATGCCCGCATCAGACGCAAGCCCGACGCGCGCGTCAACCCCGCGCGCCGGCTGTCCCGCTCAGGACTTGATGAACGCGAGCAGGTCCGCGTTGAAGCGATCCTTGTGCGTGTCGGTCAGGCCGTGCGGCGCGCCGGGATAGACGATCAGCTTGTTGTTCTTCACGAGCCTGGCCGAGGCCAGGCCGGCGGCGCCGATCGGCACGATCTGGTCGTCGTCGCCGTGCACGATCAACGTGGGCACGTCGAACTTCTTCAGGTCCTCGGTGAAGTCGGTTTCCGAGAAGGCCTTGATCGAGTCGTAGGTGTTCTTGTGGCCCCCTTGCATGCCCTGCGCCCACCACGAATCGATCAGGCCCTGCGAGGGCTTGGCACCGGGCCGGTTGAAGCCGAAGAAGGGACCCGAGGGCACGTCCTTGTAGAACTGCGAGCGGTTCGCGAGCTGCGCCGCGCGCAGGCCGTCGAACACCTCGATCGGCAGGCCACCGGGGTTGGCGGCCGTCTTGAGCATCAGCGGCGGCACGGCCGAGATCAGCGCGGCCTTGGCCACGCGCTTCGTGCCATGGCGGCCGATGTAGCGCGCGACTTCGCCGCCGCCGGTCGAGAAGCCGACCAGCACCACGTTCTTCAGGTCCAGCGTCTCGATGACGGTGGCGAGGTCGTCGGCATAGGTGTCCATGTCGTTGCCGTTCCACGGCTGGCTCGAGCGGCCATGGCCGCGGCGGTCGTGCGCCACGGCGCGGAAGCCCTGCGAGGCGAGGAACAGCATCTGCGATTCCCAGCTGTCGGAATTCAGCGGCCAGCCATGGCTGAAGACCACGGGCTGCCCGCTGCCCCAGTCCTTGAAGTAGAGCTGCGTGCCGTCCTTGGTGACGATGGTGTTGCCCGAGCCGCGCTGGCCCTTGGCCGCGCGCGCGGGCGCGGCCTCGGCGTTGCGCGCGAGGCCCGCGCCGGCGAGGGCCCCGGTCGCGAGCGTGGCGGCGCTGCCGGTCAGCAGGCCGCGGCGCGTGGTGGAAGAAGAGGGGGTCTGGTTCGAGGACATGGTGATTTCCTTTGGCTGGAGGGGAGGGAACGGGTGGACGGGAGAACTAGCGTATGAATGAATATCGCATGCGATATAAATGCCTTGAAAAAAGGCAGCCGGCAACGACTGCCTCGCGAGAGACGGTGGAGGTCATGCGTTCCTGTCGAGGCTGGCACGCAGCGTCTGCAGTTGTTCGCGCAGGCCGTCTATCTCGTCGCCCGACAGCTCCATCGCCTGCGCGACGCAGGCCGGGATGGCCTTGGCCTTGGTGCGCAGCGCGCGCCCTTCGGCCGTGAGCGACACGATGACCTGGCGCTCGTCGAGGGCCGAGCGTGCACGCGCGATGAGCCCGCGGGCCTCGAGCCGCTTGAGCAGCGGCGTGAGCGTGGTGGTCTCGAGCGAGAGGCGGGTGCAGATCTCGGACACGTTGAGGCCGTCGCGCTCCCACAGCACCAGCATCACGAGGTACTGCAGGTAGGTGAGATCGAGATCGCGCAGCAGGCCGCGGTAGACCTTGTTGAGGCTCAGCATGGTCGAGTAGACGGAGAAGCACAGCTGCTCGTCCAGCGTGAGCCGGTCGGCACTGGGGGCGACGGCTCGGGCGGAGGTGCTTCTCTTGGCTGGCATGGGCCGAATATTAGATCGCATGCGATTAAATTGCAAGCGCTTTATTTGCCGGGGTGCGACGCGGGCCCGCCTGCGACGGCGCCGCGCGCCTTTCTCCTACGGCATCGCGCCGCTCGGCCGCTATCTTGAAGCTTCGCGGCGCAGGCCTTCGGCCCTTCGAGCCAGGCGGATCCTCGATCCGCCCGCCGGCGCCATTCCCCGATCCCAGCCCTTGCATCCATCATGAAGACTTCCCGCACCCTCTGGCCCCTGGGCCTCGCCGCCGCGCTCGCGCTCGGCGCCTGTTCCACCGGCACGCCCAAGGTCTCTGCAGTCGACAACCAGGCCGAGCCCACCGTGCTGCTCGTGCCGCTGCGCGTCGAGGACCCGGCGCACGGCTCCGGCTGCTGGGCCCAGTTCTATTCGAAGCGCGACTTCCAGGGCGACGTCGTGACGCTGGTCGGCCCCGCCACCCTGCAGAGCCTCGACAAGGGCACGGCGCGCCAGCTGCAGCGCGACATCGACAGCGTGACCGTGGGCCCGCGCGCCACGCTCGAGGTCTACCAGCACGCGATGTTCCGCGACCGCACCGTGAGCTTCCCGGCCAACAGCCGCGAAGGCGGGCTGATCAGCCGGCTCGGCTTCGGCGGCCGCATCGAGGCGATGAAGCTCAACTGCAAGTAGCCGCCACGCGGCCGCAAAAAAAGAGCCCGGCATGCCGGGCTCTTCGTCGTTCAGGGCACCGCGATCAACGCGCCGCGCGCTCCGCGTTGCGCAGGTCGCGGATCTGGTCATGGTTGCGCTGCGCCCCGCGCGCCTGCGCCTCGACGATCTCGCGCACGCCGGCCGGCAGCATCTGCTTGAGCGCCTTGCGGTAGCGCGCCACGGCCGTGTCCTCGCCGCGCTCGCTCTCCTCGAGGATCGAGAGCCGGCTGTTGGCGCCGACCGCGCCCTTCACATGCACCCAGCCGCGATGCATCGCACCGCTGGCCGTGCCGCCCGCGGCCGGTTGCCCGCCATAGGACTCGACGATGCGCACCAGTTGCGCCGCCGCGCTGGCGCACTCGGCGGAGCGCGCCGCGAACATCCGCTGGAGCTGCGCATCCTCGATCTCCTCGGCGCAGACACGGAAGCCGTATTCGCCGTCGCGGCTGGTCTCGAGCAGGTCGTTGATCACGTCGACCACGTCGTCGTTGGCCAGCGGCGGGCCGTCCACCGCGGGAATCGCGCTGTCCTCGTCGCTGTAGTAGAGGCGGTCGGCGCGTTCCCAGGCAGCCTGCGACGCGGGCCGGGCACGCGTCCAGTCGAGCGTCGAAGCACCGCGGCGCGCTTCCCATTCGCGTGCGAGCGTGGGCTCGACGGACGCGAACTCGTCGTGGCCCGCGGCACGCCCGCTCCAGCCCAGCTCGTAGGCCGGCGCATAGTCGTCGTAGCTGCGGCCCGCCTCGTAGTAGGGCTCGCGCTCATAGGCCGATGCCCAGTGCGCGCGCTCGACGCTCGGGTTCACGCGTTCCGCGACGGCCTTGCCGCCCATGCCGCCGAGCACGGCGCCGGCGATCAGGCCGGCCGCCGCGCCCGCGGGGCCACCGACCGCACCGACCGCCGCGCCGGCCAGCGCGCCACCGGTGGCACCGACGCCGGTGCCCACCGGGTGTGAGCCGGGCTCGCCGGTGATCGGGTCGCGGTGCAGGTTGTTGTTCGTGTCGAGCAGATGCTTTTCCTTGGCCATGTCTGACTCCTTTCGGTGAGTGAGGTGTGTGGATGAGGTGGGAAAGAAACTTCATCCTGGGACCGCACCGGGCGCGCATCGTCGGTGCGCCACCTGCATCGCTGTAGGCGATGGCGCGCGCCGCTCAGGCGCGTTTGGCCGCGGGCAGCGCCGCGGGCGAGCCCATCGATGCGTTCTCGCAGAAGCTCAGGAACTCGTTGATCTCTTCTGACTTGTCGAACACCGCGTCGGCGCCGAGCTGCAGGCATTGCGCGCGGTTCGCGCGCGTGGCCGCGTTGGTCAGCGCGATCACCGTGCGGCCGTTCTTCAGCGGCGCGAGCCACGACAGCACGCCCAGTCCGGTGCCTTGTTGCAGGAACAGGTCCACCACGGCGAGCCGCCAGGCATCGTCGTGCGCCTGCAGCCACGAGATCGCCTCGGCCTCGCTGTTCGCCGACCCCACCACCTCGGCGCCAAGGAAACCGCCGAGCACCACGCGCAGGCTGTCCTGCACCAGCGGCTCGTCCTCCACCATGAAGATGGAGATCGGGCCGCGCGGCGGGCGCGCGCGGCGAGTCGTATCGGGTGCGGTGGGCATGGCGAAGGGCGTGGAGCGGTGTGATGGCACTGTGCGGCCGCGCCCCCGCGCAACGACAAGCCCTTCGTCGCGACAGCACGTAGGACCGCGCCGCCGCGCGCGCCTCAGTCGCCCGGTGCGCCGCGCCACAGCGCGGCCCATGGCAGGCGCGCGAACAGCAGCGCGAGGTCGACCTCGCTGTCCGAGTCGAACGGCGCATCGGTCAGCAGCTCGGTGAAGCCCGCGCCCGCATCGACCGCGCCTTCATCGGACAGCCACACCCGCGTGCCGCGCCAGGCCTCGCCCACCGGCAGCTCCGGCGCGGCCCCGTCGGCCATGCCGCCGCACAGCCCCGCGAAGAAGCGCGCGGCCACCACCACCAGCGTGCGTCCCTCGTGGCGCCGCTCGAACGCGACCACGTGGCGCGCGAGCGGTCCTTCCACGCGCAGCCCGCGATAGCCGGCATCGCGGAAGAACGCGTCCTGCGCGCGGCGCAGCGCCAGCAGCCGCCAGGCGAACCAGAGCTTGGCGCGGCCGTCGTGCGGTGCGCGCGCGAACGCGTCCACGCTCTCGGCGGACCGCGCGCCCGCCGCGCGCTGCTCGAAGTCCTCGAGCAGGTCTTCGCGGCACCCATAGTCCACGGGCCGCCGGTTGTCGGGGTCCACCAGCGTCAGCGGCATCAACTCGGTGCCCTGGTAGACATCGGGCACGCCCGGCGAGGCGAACTTCAGCAAGGTCAGCGAGAGGCTGTTCCAGGCCCCGAACAGCGCGATGCGCGACGCGAAGGCCCGCAGGTCCGCCCACCAGGCGGCCGGCTGCGCCGCATCGAGCGTCAGCGCCACGAAGCGCCGCAGCGCGTCCTCGTAGCCCGCGTCGGGCCGGGTCCACGCGGTGCGCAGCTTGGCCTCGCGCGCGGCCTTGTGCATGTACTGCACGATGCGCTCGCCGTAGTCGGCCAGCGCTTCGCCTTCGAGCCCTTCGGCGGGCAGCGTGCCGACCAGCGTCTGGCACAGCAGGTAGAGATCGGCGCCCGAGGGCGCGGCGGCCGGCGCGCCCTCGGCGGCCATGCGCTCGCGCAGCGGCTGCTGCAGCCGGCGCCAGCGCATCAGCGCGGCGCGCCATTCGCGAGGAATCTCCGACAGCACGTCGATGCGCGTGCGCACGTCCTCCGAGCGCTTGTTGTCGTGCGTCGAGGTCGCGAGCATGGTGTGTGGCCAGCGCGCGGCGCGGTCGGCGCTCGCCGCGTGGAAGTCCTCCACGTCGACGCCGAACACGTCGGGATCGCCGCCCACCTCGTTGAGCGCGGCGAGCGGGAAGTAGCGGTAGAAGGCCGTGTCCTCCACGCCCTTGGCGGCCACCGGCGCGCTGAACTGCTGGAAGCGCACCGCGAAGCGCCGCACCCGGTCGCGCAGCGCGGGGCCGGCCGTGGGCACGGCCTCGCCGCTCAGGGTCTGGCGCAGGAATTCGTAGACCGAGGTGTCGCCGTCGCCGTAGTGCCGCTCGGCCTCGGCCACCGCCTGGTCGATGAAGCGGCGGTCCTGCGCCGAGGGCACGTCGACGATGTAGCTGCGGTAGACCGGCAAGCAGGCCACCACCGCCGCGAGCGCGCGGCGCAGCGTGTTGAGCGTGTGGTCGCGCGTGTCGCGGTCGGCGCGCGCGATGCGCAGCAGCGCGTTCGAGAGCACCGAGAGCTCCGAGGCCAGCGCATGGCGCATCACGGCCGCCTTGCCGTCGCGCACATGGGCCTCGAAGTGCGCGGGCGATCCGGTGAAGCGATGCCACAGCACCGCGAAGCGCCCGGCCGCGGCGGTGTCGATCAGCACGCCGTTGGCCACGTTCGCGAAGCGGTAGCCGGTGGTGCCGTGCACATGCCAGTCCTCGGGCACCTCCTCGCCGCGCGCCACGATCTTCTCGGCCACCACGTACAGCGGCCGCGCCGGACGGCCTCGCGCATCGTCGCCGGCCAGCGGCAGGCCGGCGCGGCGCGCATAGCCCTCCTGCAGTTGCAGGAAGTAGCGCGCCGGGTCGTGCAGGCCGTCGGGATGGTCGATGCGCAGCCCGTCGACGATGCCCCGCGCCGCGAGGTCCAGCGCCATCGACTGCGTGGCCTCGAACACCTCGTCGCGCTCCACGCGCAGTGCCGCGAGGTCGTTGATGTCGAAGAAGCGCCGGTAGTTGATCTCGTCGGCCGCCACGCGCCAGTAGGTCAGGCGCCAGTGCTGGGCCTCGATCAGCGCATGCAGCGCATCGCGCGCGGCGCCGTCGTTGAAGGCGGCCGTGGCCTGCGCCAGTGCCCGCGCCACCTCGGCATGCGTGTCGGCGAGTTCGCCCAGGCGTGCCTTCAGCAGCGAATGTTCGCGCGCGCGCGCCTCGCGCTCTGCGGAATCGGTCGCCTCGTCGGTGCCGGCATCGTCGGCCGGCCACGGCGCCCAGGCCTCGGCCAGCGCCTGCAGCCGCGCGCGCGGCCCGGCGTCCGACACCGCCTCGACGGCGCGCGCCAGCACGCTGGCATGGCTGCGCGGCGCGATCGGGAAACGGTGCTCGTAGTAGCGCAGCGCGAAGCCGGCCTCGCCGCGCGCCGTGCCTTCGCCGCGCTCGAAGTGCAGCACCAGTTCGCCCTTCGAGAGCGCCTCGCCGTAGGGCACGCCGAGCACCGGCAGCAGCACCTTGCCGCGCAGCTCCGGGTTCAGCGGCTCCCAGTCGATGTCGAAGTGCTGCGCGTACACCGAGGCCGGCCCATGCTCGAGCACGTCCATCCACCAGCCGTTGTCGGCGCCGAACACGCCCATGTGGTTGGGCACCATGTCGAGCAGCAGCCCCAGGCCCTGCGCGCGCAGGGTGCGCGTGAAGCGCTCGAAGCCCTCGGCCCCGCCGAGCTCGGGATTGATCTGGTCGTGCGCGACCACGTCGTAGCCGTGCATGCTGCCGGCGCGCGCGCGCTGGATCGGCGAGCAGTAGACGTGGCTGATGCCCAGCCGCGCGAGGTAGGGCACGATCGCCGCCGCGGCATCGAAGCCGAAGTCGCGGTGCAGCTGCAGCCGGTAGGTGGCGCGCGGAATGCGCGCCTCGGGCACGCGCTGCCCGACGTCCTGCGCGGGGTTCGCGCGCGGCCGTTCGGCGGCCAGCCGCGCCGCCACCGCGCGCACCGTCTCGCGCGTGGCCAGGGTCTCGAGCTCGGCCTCGAGCTTGCGCCGCCAGTTCGGTTGCAGCTCGTCGGTGGTGCCCGGCAGGTTCGCCTGGTCGAGCGTGCCCAGGAGGTCCTCGGGCTGCACCATCGCCAGCGCGCAGGGCGTGGCGCCGATGTAGGCATGCACGGCGGCCGTCAGCGCGGCATCGGGCTGCGTGGCCGTGGCGGCCGCGGCCATCTGCTCGGTCGACAGCAGGCCCTGCCGGTGCAGCGCGCGCAACAGGCCCACGCGCTGCGCCGCGCGGTCGGCCTGCTGCTTCTCGAACAGCTCCTGCGAGGGAAACAGCCCGAGCTGCGCGCGCAGCCGCAGGTCGTGGCCCGACCACCAGCCGGCCAGGGTCGCGAGGTCGTGCGTGCCGAAGGTCGCGAGCGCCGCGCCCGGGTAGTCGCCGGGCGGCAGGAACTCGCTGCCGCGCGTCTCGAAGACCAGCACGCGGTACGACAGCACGTCGGCCTGCGCCAGTGCCTCGCGCACGCGCGGCGCCACCGTGCCCAGGTCCTCGCCGATCACCATGCAGCGGTGGCGGTGGCTCTCGAGCGTGAGGATCGCGAGCATCTCCTCGAGCGGGTACTGCACGTAGGCGCCGTCGCGCGGCGAGCTGCCCTCGGGAATCCAGAACAGCCGCATCAGCCCCATCACGTGGTCGATGCGCAGCGCGCCGCCGTGGCGCATGTTGGCGCGCAGCGTGTCGGCGAACAGCCGGTAGCCGCTCGTGCGCAGCCGGTCGGCGCGCAGCGGCGGCAGGCCCCAGCCCTGGCCCTGGGGATTGAACTCGTCGGGCGGCGCGCCCACGCTCGCGCCGAGCGCGAACACCGACTGACCGCCCCAGGCGTCCGAGCCCGCGCGGTCGACCGAGATCGCGAGGTCGAGGTACAGGCCCACGCGCATGCCGAGCGCACGGCAGCGCGCGCCGGCCTCCGCCAGCTGCATCGAGGCCAGCCACTGCAGGTACTGATGGAAGTGCAGCTCGCTCGCATGCGTGCGCTCGAACTGCGCCACCGCCTCCGAGGCCGGATCGCGCCAGGCCTCGGGCCAGCCGGTCCAGCCATGCACCGAGGCGTCGGCGGCATGAAAATGCGCCTGCAGCGCCTCGAACAGCGCATGGCGGTGCAGCGCCTCGCCGCGGTCGGCCACGAAGGAACGGAAGATGCGCGCGCGGTCGCTGCCGGGCTCGGTGTCGGGGCCCAGGTGCGCGCGCTCGAAGTGCGCGAACAGGCAGCGCAGCACCTCGTGCTTGGCCCGGGCCACGCCCGCGCGGTCGACCAGCGGCGCGGCGCGCAGCGCCTTCAGCCGGGTCTGGAACGCGGGTTCGGCGACCATGCGCCGCGCCTCCTCGCATTCGGCGAAGTCGGGCACCGCTTCCACCGCGATGTAGAGCGCGTCGATCTGCTGCCGCGTCGACGGGCTGTAGGGGCTCGCATGCAGCGGGTTGTGGGCGAACAGCGCATGCAGCGGATTGAGGCCGATCGCATCCACGCCCAGCGGCGCCATGCGCGCGGCCAGCTCCGAGAGATCGCCGAAGTCGCCGATGCCCCAGTTGCGCCGCGAGCGCAGCGCGGGCAGCTGCACCGCGAGGCCCCAGGCGCGGCCGCCGCCTTCGGGCGCGAGCGAGGGCGGCCGGTAGCAGCGCCCCGGTGTCGCGATCAGCAGCGTCTCGCCTTCGGCGCCCTCGATCGAGAGCCGGTGGTAGCCCGGTTGCAGCTCGACGTCGAAGGCCAGCGAGCCATCGGTATCGACCCGCGCATCGCCCGTGCTCGGCTCGCCGTATTCGTCGCGCAGGTGCCAGCGGTGGTGGCCGTCGGCCGCGGGCGGCAGGATCGTCGGATCGAGCGCCAGCGACCACGGGGCCTGCTCGGCGCGCACCACGTGCACCGCGGGCAGCACGGCGCCGGTCTCGGGCGGCACCGTGGCCGGGGTGTCGTCGTCCTCGCCGTGCCAGGCCACGCCGAAGGCGGCCAGCAGCGCGCGCAAGGTGGCGCGCGGCACCTGGTGCTCGTGGCCGAAGACGTCGTGGTAGCGGGTGTCGATGCCGAAGCGCGCACACAGCGCATCGATCGTGGGGTGCTCGCGGGATTCACTCGACATCGGACACCTGCAGGCTCAGATGCACCGCGCCGCGCGCGAGGCGCAGCCGTTGCGGATGTTCGTCGGGTGCGCTCGCGGCATCGACCGCCTCGCCGAGCGCGCCGACCGAATGCAGCGTCTCGCCCGGTGGTGCATCGACCGCATGTCGATGCTCGCCGAAGCAGGCCAGCAGATGCAGCACCGCGCCGTCCGACAGCGTCCAGCGCACGCGCAGCAGGTCGTCCTCGACGTCGTATTCGCCGCCGTGCTGGCGGCCGCCGAAATGCGGCACCAGCCGCTCGCGGCGCAACTGCAGCAGCTGCCGCACGCCCTCGAGGGTCTCGCGGTGCGGCGAGCGCTCGCGCTCGCTCCAGTCGAGCTTGGCGAGCGCGAAGCTCTCGGGCGCGTTGCAGTCGGGGATCGCCGCGCGCGCGGCCTCGTCGGCGAAGGCGGCGAAGCGGCCGAACTCGTCGCGGCGGCCCTGCGACACCGCGGCCGCGAGCTCGGGCCCGAAGTCGCAGAAGTAGGGGAAGGGCGTGGCGGCCGCGTACTCCTCGCCCATGAACAGCATCGGCGTGTGCGGCGACAGCAGCAGGCAGGCGCGCGCGGCGCGCACCAGCACCGGGTCGGCCAGCGCGTCGATGCGCTCGCCGAAGGCGCGGTTGCCGACCTGGTCGTGCGTCTGCAGGTAGGACACGAAGGCGCCCGAGGGCAGCGCCGCGCTCGGCTCGCCGCGCGTCTCGCCCTCGCGGAACACCGAGGCCTGGCCCTGGTAGACGAAGCCCTCGGCCAGCGCGCGCGCGAACAGCTCGAGCGGCCGCTGCGCATAGTCGGCGTAGTAGCCGTCGCGCTCGCCGGTCAAGAGCACGTGCGCCGCATGGTGCAGGTCGTCGTTCCACTGCGCGGTGGCGATGCGTGGCCGGCCTTCCTTGTCGCGCTCGAGCAGGTGCGCGAGGTTGCGGTCCTCTTCCAGCACCACGTGCACCTCGCGCGTGCGGCCCGGGCCTTCGCGCAGCGCATCGCAGATGGCCTGCACGATGCCCACGGGCGAGTCGTCGCGGATCGCGTGCACCGCGTCCATGCGCAGGCCGTCGGCATGGAACTCCTCGACCCAGTAGAGCGCGTTGTGGATGAAGAAGTCGCGTACCGTCGCGCTGCCGGGGCCGTCGTAGTTGATCGCGGCGCCCCAGGGCGTGCGGTGCGCGTCGTTGAAGAACTGCGGGCAGCAGGCATGCAGGTAGTTGCCTTCGGGCCCGAAGTGGTTGTAGACCACGTCGACCAGCACCATCATGCCCAGGCCGTGGGCCTCGTCGATCAGCGCCTTGAGCGCCTCGGGCCGGCCGTAGGCGGCATCGGGCGCGAAGGGCAGCACGCCGTCGTAGCCCCAGCCGCGCCGGCCCGGGAAGTCCGCCAGCGGCATCAGCTCGATGGCCGTGATGCCCAGCGCCGCGAGCTCGGGCAGCCGCGCGCGCGTGGCGTCGAACGTGCCCTCGGGCGTGAAGCTGCCCACGTGCAGCTCGTAGATCACCGCCTCGGACCACGGTCGGCCGCGCCAGCCGCCGTCGCGCCAGGCGTAGGCGGCCGGGTCGATCACCTCGCTCGGGCCGTGCACGTCCGCGGGGTTGAAGCGCGAGGCCGGGTCGGGCACCTGCAGCCCGTCGGGCATGCGGAAGCGGTAACGGTCGCCGGCGCGCGCCTGCGCGAGCCGCAGCCGGTGCCAGCCCTCGGCATCGCGCACCATCGGATGCGCCTGCGTGCCGAGCTCGAGCAGCACCTGCGGCGCATCGGGCGCCCAGAAGCGGAAGTCCACGCCGCCGGCGGGATTCGGCAAGGCGCCGAAGGGCATCGCGTGCGTGCGTGGCAGCGTGAGGATCGCGTCGTTCATGCAGTGGCTCCCGTGTTGTCGCGGCCCAGCAGCACCAGCGAGCGGCTCGGCAGCGCATAGGCCGGGCCCTCCAGCTTGCCCGCCTCGCCGGCGCCATCGTCCTTCGTGGTGTCGAGCAGCACGCGCCAGGGCGCGGCGCTCGGCGGCAACCGGAACGGGATCGCGTCGTGGTGCGCGTTGAGCAGCAGCAGGAAGTCGTCGTCGCGCAGCGTCTCGCCGCGCGGCCCGCGGTCGGGCAGGGCGCTGCCCGAGACCAGTGCCGCGAGGCAGCGCACGTGGTCGGTGTTCCAGTCCTCGGAGCTCATCTCGTCGCCGTCGGGGCGCAGCCAGCAGATGTCCTTGGCCGACTGCCCCTCGGGCACGCGGCCCTCGAAGAAGCTGCGGCGGCGGAACGCCGGGTGCCGGCGCCGCAGCGCGATGGCGCGCTGCACGAAGCGCGTGAGCGCGGTGCGCTCGGGCGTGTCGCTCCAGTCGATCCAGCTCAGCGCGTTGTCCTGGCAGTAGGCGTTGTTGTTGCCGTTCTGGCTGTGGCCGCGTTCGTCGCCCGCCAGCAGCATCGGCACGCCCTGCGACAGCAGCAGGGTGGCCAGCAGGTTGCGCTTCTGCCGCGCGCGCAGCGCGTTCACCTCGGCATCGTCGGTCGGGCCCTCGGCGCCGCAGTTCCACGACACGTTGTGGTTGCTGCCGTCGCGGTTCTCCTCGCCGTTGGCCTCGTTGTGCTTGTCGTTGTAGGAGACCAGGTCCTCGAGGCAGAAGCCGTCGTGCGCGGTCACGAAGTTGATGCTCGCGAACGGCCGCTTGCCCGACCAGCCGTAGAGGTCCTGCGAGCCCGTGAGCCGCTGCGCCATCTCGCCGGTGACGCCCGCGTCGCCCTTCCAGAAACCGCGCATGCCGTCGCGGTAGCGGTCGTTCCACTCGGCCCAGCCGAGCGGGAAGTTGCCGACCTGGTAGCCGCCGTGGCCCAGGTCCCAGGGCTCGGCGATCAGCTTCACGCGGGCGAGGGTCGGGTCCTGGCGGATCGCGTCGAAGAAGCCGCCGAGGTTCTCGACCCGGCCCGACTCGCGCGCCAGCGCCGAGGCCAGGTCGAAGCGGAAGCCGTCGACGTGCATCTCCTCGACCCAGTAGCGCAGCGAGTCCATCACCAGCTGCAGCGCGCGCGGGTGCTCGAGGTTGACGGTGTTGCCGCAGCCCGTGAAGTCGTCGTAGTAGCGGCGCTGCTCGGCGTTGAGGATGTAGTAGGAGGCGTTGTCCACGCCGCGCATCGACAGCGTGGGCCCGAGCTGGTTGCCCTCGCAGCTGTGGTTGTAGACCACGTCGAGGATCACCTCGATGCCGGCCGAGTGCAGCGTCTTCACCAGCGTCTTGAACTCCTTCACCTTGCCCGAGGCGCTGTAGCGCATCTCGGGCGCGAAATAGGTCAGCGTGTTGTAGCCCCAGTAGTTCTGCAGGCCGCGCTCGGCCAGGTGGCGGTCGTTGAGGAAGCCGTGCACCGGCAGCAGCTCGACCGTGGTCACGCCCAGGCGGCGCAGGTGGTCGATCACCGGCGCGCAGCCCAGGCCCGCGTAGGTGCCGCGCAGCTGCGGCGGCACCTCGGGATGCTGCATCGTGAAGCCGCGCACGTTCAGCTCGTAGATCACCATGTCCTGCCAGGGGATCGACGGCCGGCGGTCCTCGCCCCAGGTGAAGGCGGTCTCGAGCACGCGGCTCTTGGGCATCAGCGGCGCGCTGTCGCGGCGGTCGAAGGACAGGTCCTCGCGCCGGCCGCCCACCGTGTAGCCGTAGAGCGCGTCGCCCCAGCGCAGCGAGCCCACGAGGTCCTTGGCATAGGGGTCGACCAGCAGCTTGTGCGGATTGAAGCGGTGGCCCTCCTCGGGCTTGTAGGGGCCGTGCACGCGGTAGCCGTAGGCCAGGCCGGGGCGCGCCTCGGGCAGGTAGCAGTGCCACACGTCGTCGGTGCGATCGCGCAGCTCGATGCGCTGCAGCTCGCGCCGGCCGCTCTCGTCGAACAGGCACAGCTCGACCTTGTGCGCATGCTGCGTGAACAGCGCGAAGTTCACGCCCTGGCCGTCCCAGGTCGCGCCGCGCGGATAGGGCTGGCCGGGCCAGACGGCCGAGATGGGGCTGTAGGTGGCCTTCTTCATGAATGGGTCAATGCGAGGAATCGGTCGGGGTCGGGAAACACGAAAAAGGTCGAAGTGCCGATGGCGGCGTTCAGCGCGGCGGCGGCCAGCGCTCGCCGCTGTCGTACGGGCCCGGCGCGTGGTCGCTGCGCGGCGCCACGGGCTGGCGCACGGCGGGCGCGGGGGCGCTCTCGGTGCCGGCGGCGGGCGTCGTCGGCGTGACCGGCGCCGGCGTCACCGGCGTGCGCGCCGGCGCCACCGCGGGCCCGCGCGGGCGCTCGCGCGGCCACCAGTGCTCGATGCGCTCGGCGGCCCAGTCCTTGCCCGCGAGGCCGAAGGCCAGTGCAAGGGCGAGGACGATGCCGGCCAGCATCACGAGGAAGGTCTCGCGCACGATGTCGCCGCCCACCTTCACCTGGTCGAGCGCGATCAGCACCACGAACACCATCACCGCGTACTGCGCGGCCTTGCCCAGCAGCTGGCCGTCCTGCATGCCGGCGTTGCGGCAGTAGGTCTGCACCGCGCCGCCGACGAAGCGCGCGAAGTAGGCGCCGAAGGCCAGCACCAGCAGCGCGATGAAGATGTTGGGCACGAACCAGACCGCGCGCCCCAGCAGGTCGGCGATGTAGCTCAGTCCCAGCCCGTTGAAGGCGATCAGCAGCGCGGCCAGGATCACCACCCAGTAGAACAGCGCGCCCACGATCGCCGAGGTGTCGCTCATGAGCCCGCCCTGGCGCCAGAAGTTGTCCAGCCCCGAGCGCTCGGTCAGCACGTTGAAGTTGAACGCGCGCAGCGCCTTGATGACCGCGAAGCGCACCACCTTGGCGATCAGCCAGCCCGCGAACACGACCACCAGCGCCACCAGCAGCCGCGGCAGGAAGGCGCCGATCTGGTAGAGGATCGCGCGCAGGGGTTCCAGGTGGAAGCCGAAGTTGTCCATGATGAGTTCCTCCTTCTGTGGACCGTCGCGTCAGCGCGCGGTGGGATGGTTCGGCGCAACGAGGGCGAGCAGGCCGTGCAGCGGCACCTCGACCCAGTCGTTGCGGTTGTTGAGCTCGTAGCGCAGTTCGTAGAGCGCCTTCTCGATCTCGAACAGGCGCAGCAGCCCGGCATCGGCCGGCACCGCCTCGGCCGCGCCGGCCAGCGTGCCGGTGTAGGCCGAGAGGAAGGCATCGCGCGTCACGCGCTCCCATTCGCGCACCGCGGCGTCGAGGCGCACCGCCTCCTCGGCGTTCTGCGCCACGCGCCGCAGCGCGGTCCAGCGCGCGTAGTTGAACGAGCGCAGCATGCCCGCCACGTCGCGCAGCGGCGAGGCCTTGGCGCGGCGCTCCTCGAAGTCGCGCGCAGGCTCGCCCTCGAAGTCGATGATCACGAAGTCGTTGCCGCTCACCAGCACCTGGCCCAGGTGGTAGTCGCCGTGGTAGCGGGTCTTGCGGCCGCCGCCCTGCGCGGGCACGCTGGCGGCCACCGCCGCGTGCAGCGCCTCGCGCAGGCCCAGCAGCTGCTGCGCCTGCTCGCGCACCGGGTCGCTCAGCTGGCCCAGCCGCTGCTGCAGCAGCGCCAGCGTGGTGTCGACCTCGGCCTGCGCATGCGTCTGCAGCGCCGTGGCGTCGGCCGCGCTGGTGGGCTCGGGATCGAAGGCCGGGTCGCCGGTGGGGCGCGCCAGCGCGAGGTGCAGCTCGGCGGTGCGCTGGCCCAGGGTCGCGGCCAGCGCCATGAAGCCGCCGTGTGCATCGGCCGGCGCCGGGGCGTCGGGCAGGTCGGCCGGCGCGGTGCGCAGCTCCTCGAGGTAGCGCTCGACGTAGTCGCGCGTGAAGGTCCAGCCGTCGCCCTGGTTCGTCACGTACGACTGCACCATCGCGAGCGCCATCACCTGGCCGTCGTTGCCCACGTACTCGAGCGCGCCGAGCACCGGCACGCAGTTCGCGTACTGCACCACGTCGGTCAGGAAGCGGCCCATCTCGAGCTCGGGATTGATGCCCTTGCGCGCGCGGCGGTAGCCCTTGAGGAACAGCGTGTCGTTGAGCGTCACCACCGTGTTGCTGCTCTGCGCGCTCGGACGGCCCACGGGCATGGCTTCGATGTCCAGGCCCAGCTTCGCGAACGCGGCCGTGGGCCGGAACTGCAGCCGGCCCGCGGCCGTCGGCAGCTCCATGCCCTGCTGGATGGCGCGCACCAGCGCGCGGCAGAAGGGCTCGTCGTAGAAAGCATCGCCCATCAGTCCCACCTGGGCCTGCTGGCGCACCTTCGCGAGGCCCGCCTGCGCGAGCCGGTTCATGCGTTCCTCCTCGCGCTCCTCCCAGGCCAGCGTCAGCGGCATGAAGTAGGTGGCGCTCTCGCGCGGGCCCTCGAGATCGAACAGCGGCAGCAGGTAGCGGTCGGCGCCGTCCTCCCACACCGCATGGTCGGCCAGCCGCGCGCGCGCGATGGTCTCGCCCTTGGAGGCGTACCAGCGCTGGATCTCGATGTGGCGCGGCAGCGTGTCGGTCTCGAACTGCGTGCGCATGCGCTCGGCCATGCCGATGCGCCACGGCATCACGCGTTCGCGGAAGAAGCTGTCCCAGCCGTCGAACAGCACCAGCGTGGGCTGCTCCTGCAGCGACACGCCCTCCTGGTGCCACACCGGCATCTCGGCATCGAGCGTGAGCTTGAACCAGTAGAAGCCGTACGAGGCCAGGGTGAGCAGGTAGGGCAGCTCGCCGATCGGCGGGAAGGGCGCGCGCCCGAGCATCTCCACCGGCACCCGGCCCTTGAAGGCCGAGAGGTCGAGCTCGACCGGCTGCGCCGCGCGCGAGAGGTTGAACACCGTCAGGATGATGTCGTCGTCGTACTCGCTGACGTAGGCCAGGATCTTGCGGTTGCCGGGCTTGAGGAAGCGGCGCCGGCCGCGCCCGAAGGCATGGCTGGTCTTGCGCACCGCGAGCATGCGGCGGGTCCAGTTCAGCAGGGAGCTGGCGTCGCGCGCCTGCGCCTCCACGTTGAGCGCCTCGTAGCCGAACATGGCGTCCATGATCGGCTGCAGGTACAGGCGCTGCGGGTCGGCGCGCGAGAAGCCGGCGTTGCGGTCGGGGCTCCACTGCATCGGCGTGCGCACGCCGTTGCGGTCGCCCACGAACACGTTGTCGCCCATGCCGATCTCGTCGCCGTAGTAAATGATCGGCGAGCCCGGCATCGACAGCAGCATGCCGTTCATGAGCTTCACGCGGTCGAGGTCGTTCTCCATCAGCGGCGCCAGGCGCCGGCGGATGCCGAGGTTGATGCGCGCGCGCTGGTCGGCCGCGTACATGTTGTACATGTAGTCGCGCTCCTTGCTGGTCACCATCTCGAGCGTGAGCTCGTCGTGGTTGCGCAGGAAGATCGCCCACTGGCAGCCCTCGGGGATGTCGGGCGTCTGCTGCAGGATCTCGACCACCGGATGCCGGTCCTCCTGCGCGATCGCCATGTACATGCGCGGCATCAGCGGGAAGTGGTAGGCCATATGGCACTCGTCGCCGTCGCCGAAGTACTCGCGCACGTCCTCGGGCCACATGTTGGCCTCGGCCAGCAGGAAGCGGTTCCTGTACTCGGCGTCGATCGCCGCGCGCAGCTTCTTGATCACCGCGTGCGTCTCGGGCAGGTTCTCGTTGCTGGTGCCGTCGCGCTCCACCAGGTAGGGGATCGCGTCGAGCCGGAAGCCGTCCACGCCCATGTCGAGCCAGAAGCGCATGACCTTGAGCACCGCCTCGAGCACCGCCGGGTTGTCGAAGTTCAGGTCGGGCTGGTGGCTGAAGAAGCGGTGCCAGTAGTAGGCCTTGGCCACCGGGTCCCACGACCAGTTCGAGGTCTCGGTGTCGGTGAAGATGATGCGCGTGCCCTGGTAGAGCTGGTCGGTGTCGCTCCAGACGTAGAAGTCGCGCTCGGGCGAGCCCGGCGGCGCCTTGCGCGCGGCCTGGAACCACGGGTGCTCGCTCGAGGTGTGGTTGATGACCAGCTCGGTGATCACGCGCAGCCCGCGCTTGTGGGCCTCGTCGAGCATCTCGCGGAAGTCCTCGAGCGTGCCGTACTGCGGGTTCACGTCCTCGTAGGCCGAGATGTCGTAGCCGTCGTCGCGCAGCGGCGAGGGATAGAAGGGCATCAGCCAGATCGTGTTGACGCCCAGCTCCTTCACGTAGTCGAGCTTCGCGGTCACGCCCTTGAAGTCGCCGACGCCGTCGTTGTTGGTGTCGAAGAAGGCCTTGACGTTGAGCTGGTAGATCACCGCATCGCGGTACCACAGCGGATCGTCGCTGTTGTCGATCTCGACGGTTTCCAGCGCGATGCGCGAGACGGGTGCATTCATCGCTCTCTCCCTCAGAGGAAGTAATCGAAATCGCGCTCGCTGCGCACGCGCCGGCGCACCACGAGGATGTGGGCGGGCACGCTGTGCGGATCGAGCTTCACGTAGTGGTGGTGGCCGCGCCAGGTGAAGCGCTGGTTGGTCAGCAGATCGTGCACCTGGAACTCCTCGTCGGGGCCGACGCCGATGCTGGCCGGGTCGAGGTGGATCCAGCCCCACTGCGCGTGGTGCGGATCGAGGTTGACCGCGACGATCACCACGTTGGCCTCGAGCGCGTCGTTCTCGGGCGCCGACTCGCGCGCATAGGCCAGCAGCATGTCGTTCTCGACCGGCAGGAAGCGCACGCCGCGGTGCGTCTGCAGCGCGGGGTTGTCGTGGCGGATGCGGTTCACGCGCGCGATGAACGGCGCGAGGCTCTCGGGGTCGTCGTGGTTCCAGTGCCGCAGCTGGTACTTCTCGGAGTCGAGGTACTCCTCGCTGCCGTGCTCGCGCGGCCGGTGCTCGCGCAGCTCGTAGGCCGGTCCGTAGATGCCGTAGCTGCCCGAGAGCGTGGCCGCGAGCACCAGCCGCGCCATGTAGGTCGGCGCATCGCCGGCCTGCAGCTGCTCGTGCAGGATGTCGGGCGTGTTGGGCCAGGCGTTGGGGCGGAAGTAGTCGGCGCCCGGGCCGCTCGACAGCTCGGTGAAGTACTCGACCAGCTCGGCCTTGCCGGTGCGCCAGGTGAAGTAGGTGTAGGACTGCGTGAAGCCCAGCTTCGCGAGCCGGTGCATCACCTTCGGCCGCGTGAAGGCCTCGGCCAGGAAGATCACCTCGGGATGCTCGCGGTTGACCTCGCCGATCGCCCACTGCCAGAACGCGAAGGACTTGGTGTGCGGGTTGTCGACGCGGAAGATGCGCACGCCCTCGCCGATCCAGTGGTCGAGCACGCTCTTGAGCTCGGCCCACAGCGCGCGCCAGTCATCGCTCTCGAAGTGGAAGGGATAGATGTCCTGGTACTTCTTCGGCGGGTTCTCCGCGTACTGCACGCTGCCGTCGGGCCGGCGGCGGAACCACTCGGGGTGTTCCTTCACGTAGGGATGGTCGGGCGCGCACTGGAAGGCGATGTCGAGCGCGATCTCGATGCCCTGCGCGTTCGCGGCCTGCACCAGGTGGCGGAAGTCCTCGGGCGTGCCGAGCGCGGGAAGGATCGACTTGTGGCCGCCTTCCTTCGCGCCGATGGCCCAGGGACTGCCGACGTCGTCGGGCCCGGCCACCAGCGTGTTGTTCGGGCCCTTGCGCTGCTCGCGGCCGATCGGATGGATCGGCGGCATGTAGAGCACGTCGAAGCCCATCGCGGCGATCGCGGGCAGCCGCGTCTCGACGTCGCGGAAGGTGCCGTGTCGGCCCGGCTCGGGCGAAGCCGAACGCGGGAACAGTTCGTACCAGGTGCTGAAGCCCGCGCGCGTGCGCTGCGCCCACAGCGGCAGCTCCGCCGAGGTCACGGCGAGACTGCGGTCGGGATGGCGGCGCGCCACCTCGGCCAGCGTCGCGTCGAGCGCCAGCGCCTGCACCGCGCGCAGCTCGGTCGCGCCATCGGCCGCGGCGCGTGCCAGTTCCTCGCCCCAGCGCGCGAGCGCCTCGCGGTCGGTGCCGTCGGCGCGACCCGCGGCCGCCACGATGTCCTTGGCCGCGGCCAGCGCGGCGATGCGGATGTCCTCGCCCACGCGGCGCGCCATCTCGTGGCGCCACGACTCGAAGGAATCGACCCAGGTGCTGACGCTGTAGAGGTAGCGCCCGATCGCGGGCGGTGCGAACGCGGCCTCCCAGACGTCGTTGCCCAGCGCGCGCATCGGCAGCTCGCGCACTTCGTCGCGTGCCCCGTTGCTCGCTTCGGGGCGCCAGCGCAGCATCACCCGCAGCACGTCGTGCCCGTCGGTGAAGCAGTGCGCCGTGATCGTCGTGCGCTGGCCCACGATGGCCTTGACCGGGAAGCGGCCCTCGTCGACCGAGGGCAGCACCGCGCCGATCACCGCGCGGATGCGGCCGTCGGAGCCGTCGGCGGGCGCGGGGGCATCGGGTGCCGGCGCGAAGCTCAATGGCGGCTCGGGCGGCGGCAGCGAGCGCTTGCGCGCTGGGGCCTTGGTCTCGCTGCGGGGGATGGGGGTGCTTTCGCTCGCGGTCTGGGTCTTGCCCTTGGGCGCCTTGGCGCCGATCGGGGTGGTTTCACGCTTCATCGTTGGCCCTCGGATTGCAGGATCACGGTGGACAGCGGCGGCAGCGTGAGGCTCAGCGAGTGGCGCCGGCCGTGCGAACGCACGGGCGATGCCTCGACCCCGCCGAAGTTGCCCCAGCCCGCGCCGCCGAATTCGGTGGCGTCGGTGTTGAGCACCTCGCGCCAGGTGCCGCCGCACGGCACGCCCACCAGCAGGTTGGTGCGCGGCACCGGTGTCATGTTCACGGCCACCAGCACGGGCGGGCCGTCGTGCGCGGGCTTGCGCAGGAACAGGAACACGCTGCGCTCGGCATCGTCGGCATCGATCCATTCGAAGCCTGCGGGCGTGAAGTCCTGGCTGTGCAGCGCCGGCTGCTCGCGGTAGACGCGGTTGAGCTGGCGCACCATGCGCTGCAGCCCGGCATGGGCCGGCAGGCCGCAGACCCACCATTCGAGCTCGCCGTCGTGGGTCCATTCGCGGCGCTGGCCGAACTCGGCGCCCATGAACAGCAGCTTCTTGCCCGGATGCGCCCACATGAAGGCCAGCAGCGCGCGCAGGTTGGCGAACTGCTGCCAGTCGTCGCCCGGCATCTTGTTGATCAGCGAGCCCTTGCCGTGCACCACCTCGTCGTGCGAGAGCGGCAGCACGAAGTTCTCGTGGAAGGCATAGACCAGCGAGAAAGTCAGCGCATGGTGGTGGTGGCTGCGATGCACCGGGTCGTGGCGCATGTAGTCCAGCGTGTCGTGCATCCAGCCCATGTTCCACTTGAGGCCGAAGCCCAGGCCGTCCATCTCGGTCGGGCGCGACACGCGCGGCCAGGCGGTCGATTCCTCGGCCACGGTGAAGGTGTCGGGATGGTCGCGGTAGACCGCGCGGTTGAGCGTCTGCAGGAACTCGATGGCCTCGAGGTTCTCGCGCCCGCCGTGGCGGTTGGGCACCCAGCCACCGGGGCCGCGCGCGTAGTCGAGGTAGAGCATCGAGGCCACCGCGTCCACGCGCAGGCCGTCGATGTGGTACTTGTCGAGCCAGAACAGCGCCGACGAGACCAGGAAGCTGCGCACCTCGGGCCGGCCGTAGTTGAAGATCGCCGAGTTCCATTCGGGATGGAAGCCCTGGCGCGGATCGGCATGCTCGAACAGGTGCGTGCCGTCGAAGAAGGCGAGGCCGTGCGCGTCGGTCGGGAAGTGCGAGGGCACCCAGTCGAGCACCACGCCGATGCCGCGCTGGTGCAGGTGGTCGACGAAGTACATGAAGTCCTCGGGCGTGCCGTAGCGCGCCGTGGGCGCGAAGTAGCCCGTGGTCTGGTAGCCCCAGGAGCCGTAGAACGGATGCTCGGTCACGGGCATCAGCTCCACGTGCGTGAAGCCCATGTCGCTCACGTAGTCGGCCAGCGCATGGGCCAGCGCGCGGTAGCCCATGAACTGGCCGTCCTCGCGCCGCCACGAGCCCAGGTGCACCTCGTACATCGCCATCGGCGCATCGAGCGCGTTGCGCGCATGGCGCGTGGCCATCCAGTTGCCGTCCTCCCAGTCGTGGCCCTCGCCGAGGCGGTGCACGCGCGAGGCGGTGGCCGGCGCGAGCTCCGACGAGAAGGCGAAGGGATCGGCCTTGTCCTCGACATGGCCGCGCAGGCGCGAGCGGATGCGGTACTTGTAGGTCTGGCCCGGCCGCACGTCGTCGACGTGGCCGTGCCATACGCCGCTGTCGCCGGGCACGGGGCTCAGGGCATCGGCATCGCCGTTCCAGCCGTTCCAGTCGCCCACCACCGAGACCGACTCGGCATTGGGCGCCCAGACCGCGAAATCGGCGCCGCCGTCCTCATGCGGATGGCAGCCGAGCTTGTCGAACAGGCGGGCGTGGGTTCCTTCGCGAAAAAGATAGGCGTCGGTGTCGTCGAAGACGGCGAGGGGGTGGACAGCAAGCACGGTATTTCCTTGGAGCGGTGTCCAGGGCGCGGACCTTCTTTGCGAGGCCATGGCCGAAGACCGTTAAGGCGGGGAGAAATGCATTTCCCCCGATGCGCGCGGGCTTGCGTCGAAGCGTTCACCGCTTCGATTTGTCGGAGAAGAAGCCGTCCGAAAAAATGGAACACCGGTGCGGCGCGCGGGCGCCGCGAAGCAGAGGCCGCGCTCGCGCGACGGCGAGCGGGAAGGAGGAAAGAGGAAGCGCGCCGCGCGGGCTCGCTCGACCGATCAGGCCGCGTCGCGCACCGGGCCCGAGCAGGCGCGCGCCAACGCGCGGTCGAGATCCTCGAGCGCATAGGGCTTGCGCAGCCACACGCTGCCGGCCGGCGGCTGCGCGGGCTCGGGTTCGCCCGAGGCGAAGATCACCGGGATGCGCTCGATCGCCATCAGCTTGGCCGCGAGGTCCTTGCCCGAGAGGCCCGGCAGGCCCACGTCGAGCATCAGCAGGTCGAAGGCGCCGCGCATGTAGCGCGTGATCGCCGACTCCGCGCTGCGCACGCCGGTGGCCCAGTGGCCGAGTGCGCGCAGGGCCTCGAGCGAGGTGGCCATCGCGTCCGCGTCGTCCTCGACCACGAGGATGCGCAATCGGTTCGGGTCGGCGGACGGGGGTGTATCGGAGGACAAGGAGGAAGGGCGGTCGACGAAGCTCGGTGCGTTCGCGGAGGGTGCCGAAGGTGCGGAGGGCGTGCTGGCGTTGGGGTTCATGTCGGGATGACGGAAGTACCGTGAGCCCGGGGCTTCGGCGCGGGACGTCGATGCGACAGGCGGCAGGGCTGTGCCGAATGAATGTGTGTGGTGGATGAAGGGATTGCATCCCAAGCTAACCAGCGTAAGTAGATGCGTCTGTCGGACGGCACCGCGTGCCCGCGCGGGGAATGCGCCGCGCGTCCGAAGGCCGGGCACAGGCGAGAGGCCGTGTCGAAAGCCAAGGAATTCCGCCTTTCCCACCCTTTTCGCAGCCGCGGGCGGTGCCGTGTCGGCGCAGTCCGTCGATCGCGCAAGACGCCGTTCCATTCCCGTGCAGGACAAGGGCCCGTGTTGGGTGCGGGGCCTGCCGGACCGGCCTTCGCTATGGCATCGTTGCGCCCTGCCCGAATTCCGGGCGCCTTATGTGAATGGACCAGGAGAAACGCATCATGATCAAGATCGGAATAGTGGATGACCATGCCGTGGTTCGCGAGGGCCTCAAGGCGCTGTTCTCGGGCTTCGTCGAATTCCGCGTCGCCGGCGAGGCCTCGTCGGGCCGCGAGGCGATCGACCTCGTGCGCACCACCGAACTCGACGTGCTGCTGATGGACCTCTCGATGCCCGGCCAGAGCGGCATCGACGCGCTGGGCATGATCCGCGCGAAGGCCCCCGACCTCGGCATCCTCGTGCTCAGCGCCTACCCCGAGGAGCACTACGCGGTGAACCTGATCCGCCAGGGCGCCTCGGGCTACCTCAACAAGGACTGCGAGCCCGAGGAGATCGCCAACGCGATCCGCACCGTGGCGCTGGGCCGGCGCTACATCACGCCCTCGGTGGCCGAGATCCTCGCCAACCAGCTCGACCGCAAGGACGACGCACCGCCGCACAAGCACCTGTCGGAGCGCGAGTTCCAGGTGTTCCTCAAGCTGGCCAAGGGCGAGTCGGTGGGCAGCATCGGCGACGCGCTGTCGCTGTCGGTCAAGACCGTGAGCACCTACCGCACGCGGCTGCTCGAGAAGCTGCATCTCAACACCAACAGCGATCTCACCTATTACGCGATGAAGGCGCAGCTGATCGACTGAAGCGCGGGCTTCAGAACCAGATGCGCGCCGCGTAGTAGGCGCTCATGAAGAGGCCGGCCGCGATCACCGCGCGCCGCACCGCCCGCGCTGGCAGCACCCGCACCAGGTGACCGCCGGCCCAGCCGCCCGGCAGCGCGCCGGCCAGCATCGCGAGCGTGGCGCCCCAGTGCACCGCGCCCTGCACCACGAAGATGACGATGGCCGCCAGGCTCACGGCGGTGGCCAGCAGGTTCTTCATCACCTTCACGCGCCGGATGTCGTCGGGATCCTCGATCGCCAGCAGCGCGCTGAGCATCACGCCGAGTCCCGCGCCGAAGAAGCCGCCATAGACCGAGACGGCGGCCAGCGCGGCCGTGCCCGCGAGCGCGTTCGGCGCCGCGCCCGCGCGCCGCCGCGCGGCCCGGGCCTGGATCCGCGGCGCGAACGCGAACAGCGCGGTCGCGAGGCCGATCAGCAGCGGCACCGGCTGCAGGAACGCGGCCGCGGGCAGCGCGAGCAGCAGCAGCGCGCCCGCGATGCCGCCCAGCGTGGCGGCCGCCAGCGAGAGCGCGAGCCGGCGGTCGGCCGCTGGCAGCCTCTCGCGGTCGGCCACCGCGGCGAGCAGATGGCCCGGCGAGATCGCGACCGCGTTCGATGCATTGGCCACCACCGGCGGCAGGCCGGCCGCGAGCATGGCCGGAAAGGTGATCAGCGTGGCGCCGCCCGCGATCGCGTTGACCGCGCCGCCCACCGCGCCGGCCGCGAACAGCAGCGCCATGACCCTCGGTTCCATCGCCCACCTCCCGTGCGAAAAGACGGGATGCTAGGAACGCGCGCGGCGCCGATCTAGGACGTTTGTGCGCGGGGCCGCATGCCGCGCCGGTAGCGGCCCGGCGACACGCCGAACACGCGGCGGAAGTGGCGGCCCAGGTGGCTCTGGTCGGTGAAGCCCAGCTCGAGCGCGAGATCCGCCAGATCGGCATCGCCGCGCAGCCGCTCGCGCGCGACGTTGAGCCGGTCGACCAGCCGCCAGGCATGCGGCGGCAGCCCGGTCTGCGCGGCGAAGCGGCGCGTGAAGGCCTCGCGGCTCAGCCCGAGCCGGCGCGCGATCCCCGACACCGGCCCGTGCCACTCGAGCACGCCGGCCGTGCCCGCGCTCGCGTTTTCGGCCGGCATGTAGACGTTGAGGCAGACCGTGCCCTCGTGCGCATGCGCGAGCCCGCGGTGCGCCACGCCCGCCGGGATCGCGAGGCAGTCGCCCGCGCGCAGTTCGAAGCGCTGGCCGCCGGCCTCGACGACGCGGCTGCCGCGCAGCACGAAGCTCAGCTGCGTCTCGCGATGGAAGTGCGCCTGCAGCAGCGGCACCTGCGTGCCCCGCCAGCGGGCAAGCTCGACGCCGCCGTGCGGCGCCGGCGCGTAGTGCCAGCAGGGCGGGGCGGCATCGGGCCTGGTCATGGCCCGATTATTGGCTCGACTCTCGGCGCGGCTCAGGCGCCCGGCGCGCTCGCCGCGGCCGGATCGTGCTGCAGCTGGGGCGGCAGACGCTCGTCGAGCCAGTCCATGCGCCAGGCCAGCACCGCCACCGCGCCGACGATGCAGGCGGCGGCCACCGCGCCCGTGAGCCCGTGCCGCTCGCGGTAGGGATCGGGCGCGATCCGCCGTGCGCCCGGCGGCACGTGCGCGGTCTGCGACAGCATGCCGCCGAGCCGCACGTTGACCTTCATGCGGCCATTGATGGCCCAGCCGCTGGCGTCGAGGATCGGGCCCAGGCTGCGCTGGCGCAGCTTGAGCCAGGCGATCAGCATGCTCGGGCCCGAGATCGCGATCACGATGCCGACCAGCGCCACCGGGATCCACTGCCCCAGGTCGATGAACTTGCCGAAGATGCCGACCAGCACCGCGCTGATGCTGCCGAGCGCCACGCCGATCGCGGCCACCGTGCCGACGTCGACGCGGCTGGTGGCGGGCAGCGGCGGCTTGGCCGGCGCCTTCGCGGGATCGGCGCCCGCGGCCTGGTCGGCGGTCGCGACCTTGCCGGCCAGCGACTGCAGCGCGGTCTGCGAACCGGCCTCGCTCGCGGCCGCGCGCTTGGCCACCTGTTCCTCGATCATGCGGACGAACTTCTTGTAGGGCGCGAAGAAGGCCTGCGCCACGCTGGTCGGGTTCTCGATCAGCTTGGTGATGGTGGCGTCCCAGTCGCGGCCCTGGCGGTCGTAGAACACGCCGTTGCGCCCGACGAACAGGAAGTCCACGTCGCCCGCGGTGAAGGCCGCGACGATGCTCATCTTCTGCCCCTGGCGCGTGCAGTCGCAGTAGGCCAGGCAGGTCTTCGCGAGGCCCGCGAGCACCGCGTGCTTGGCCGTGTCCTGCACCTGCACCGTGAGCTCGCAGCTGCGCCCGTCGAGGTACAGCGTGCCGGCCTGGAAGATCGCGCCCTCGCGCCGGTAGAAGGCCTTGAACGAGACGAAGTTGTCGAGCAGCAGCTTGAGGTCGCGCTGCAGCCGCAGCAGCTTCTCGAGGTCGACCAGCAGCTTGTTGTGGGTCTCGGCCGCCTCGTCCTCGGCGATCAGCGCGAGCAGCGCCTCGCGCGTGGCGAGCAGCGCCTCGATGCGCTCGCGCGGCAGGGCCGCGAGCGCATTGGCCGGCCGCGACGCGATCCAGCCCTCGCAGGCGCCGAGCTGCTGGCGCAGCGCCTGCCATTGCTCGTCCTCGAGGCTGTCGCGCTCGCCCAGCAGCGGCGCGACCGCATCGCGCGCGAAGGCCGCGATGGCCTCGGCCCAGGCCGGATTGAGGCTGGTGCCGCGCAGCGGCAGCGAGCGGTGCGGTGTGATCGGCGCCAGCGGCAGCTCGGCGATCGGGTGTGCGTTGGCATCGAGCGTGTGGCCCGCGAGCGCGTCGTAGGCCTCGGGCGAGGGGTTGAGCGCCGTCACGGCCTGCACGTCGTAGGCCGCCACGCGGCAGCGCGCGAAGAAGTCGTCGACCTTGGCCGCCACCTTGCGCATGGCCTCGGCCGCGGCCAGGGTGCGGTCGCCCAGCGCCAGCAGCGCGGCATCGCTGCCCTTGGCGTACCAGTCGCGCATCGCGGCCGCGTCGGCCATGAAGGCCTCGGCGCGCGCGCGGTCGATGCCGGCGGTCTGCTTGTGGCGATCGGGCGTGCTGCCGTGGCTGCGCATCGCCTCGGCGATGGTCGCGCGCAGCGCCTCGTCCTCGGGGGTCTCGGGCGTCACCACGCCGTCGCCGTTGAAGCGCATCGAGGCCAGCCATTCGCCGCGGTCGGAGATGTCGGCCAGCGTGAGGGTGTTGGTGCCCTCCTTGCCGAGCAGGTCGAGGATGCGCCGGCCCTCCTTCGCGAGCTCGGCGCCGGGCGCCTTCGCGCCATCGAGGTCGTCGAGCGACAGCGTGCCGCCGCCCGAGAGCAGCACGTCGGCGCTGCGCAACCGCTCGCAGGCCCACTGGCAGGCCGCGATCACCTCGGGCGGGCGCACGCGGCCGTCATGGTCGGTGTCGATCAGGTCCAGCGTGCGCGGATCGAAATCGATGCCGCGCGTGGGGCAGGCCAGCGCGACCCAGAGCTTCTGGTCGAGCTCGGCGATGCGCGCGATGTCCTCGCCGTTGCGGAACACCACCTGGTCGACGCCGCCGGCGCGCATGAACTGCCAGCGATGCGGCGCTGGCGCGGGGGCCGTGGCGCCGGGCGTGCCGGCGGCTTGTGCGGTCGTTGCCTCCGTCATCGTTCCGGCTGCCCTCAGACCGCGACCTTCTTGTGCTCGCCGAGGTTCTTCGGCGGTTCGCCGGTGAGGGCGGCCTTGGCCATCTTGTAGAGCTGGACCATCTTGCTGTCGTCCACGTCCCAGTACTCGGCCTCGACCACGTTCACGGCCAGCAGGCCGAGGTTGGGATCGTCCACGCCCTTCGGGAACCAGGCCTCGACCATCTTGCTGAAGAGGGCGCGCTTCTTGGCCGCGTCCTCGCGCAGCTCGGCGCGGCCCGACACCGACACGTAGCTGTCGCTGTCGGTGTTGGCATAGGCGATGTTCACGACCGGGTCGCTCGCGACGTGGCGCGCGATGTCGCCGTTCTTCGGCACGAAGAAATACAGCGTGCCGGCCTCGTCGCCGTCCTTGTTCTGCGTGGTCAGCGGATGGCTGTGCAGCTGGCCGTCGCCATGGCGGTGCGTGAGCATGCCGAAGCGCGTGTCCTTGATCAGGTCCCAGAGCTTGCTTTGGTCGCTGGTGGTGGCGGTCATGGGGTCTCCTTCAAGACGAAAGGGATGGAAGAAAAAAGCGGGGCTCGATCGGCGGAATGCCGAGGCCTGTGGAGCACCGTAAGGTGCGGGCCGGCACGGTCGCGCGGTCACACGGCGCACGGCCGTGTCATCCGATGCCGACAGCGGGCAGGGTGCGATGGAGAACCGGCGCGGGACAGCGGCGCTCAGGCCGCGGTGGCCGTGCGCTGGCGTATCTCGCTGTGCAGCGCGCGTTCGCCGCTGGCGAGCGCCACTTCGTAGCTGTCGGCAGGGTCGAAGGCGCTGCGCAGCACGCGGGGATGACCCCCGCTGTCGTCGGTCTCCAGCAGGCGCCAGACAAAGGATCCGGGTGCCGGCTCGTCCACGATGAGTTCGATCGGATGTGTCATGCGAAGACCTTGATCCGATCCGCCTGCCCTGTCTGTAGGCCGTGGGCGACGAATGTCCTGCTCAGCCGCGCGCCGCGGCGCGGAACTCGCCCGGCGTCATGCCCTTGATGCGCCGGAAGTGCCGGTTGAAGTTCGAGATGTTGTTGAAGCCCACCTCGTAGCAGATGCTGCTCACGTGCTGGCGCGTGGAGGCCAGCAGGCGGCAGGCGCGCGCCACGCGCAGGCCGATCACGAAGTCGGTGAAGGTCTGGCCGGTGGCGCGGCGAAAGCTGCGCGAGAAGGCGTTCTCGCGCATGCCGACGATGGCGCCCACCTCGGCCAGCGACAGCCCTTCGGCATAGTTGTCGCGGATGTGGTCGAGCGCCTTGTGGATGCGCAGCGCGGCGCCATGCTCGCCGAGCGAATCGTCGGTGAAGGCGGCGTCGGCCAGCAGCCGGTACTCGGACCATTGCGAGAGCTCGTTGAGCAGCACCGTGAACTCGGCGAAGCGCGCCAGGCCCTGCAGCATCTCGATGCGCCGCAGCCGCGAGACGATGCCTTCGCCCAGGCCCACGAAATGCACGCCCTGCCGCGCGCGCGCCAGCAGCGGCGCGGCGTCGCGCAGTTCGGGAAAGAGCTCCATGCCGCGGCGCAGCGGCTCGTCGCCGAAGCGCAGCACCAGGCCGCCGGCATTGCCGCCGCCGTGCAGCGGATGGTGCTCGAAGGCGAGGCTGTGCGGCAGCCGCGGCCCCAGCAGCACCAGGCTGCCGGGCGCGAAGCGATGGGTTTCCTCGTCGATGCCCTGGCCCACGCGCAGGCGCGCGGGCGCGGCGCCGATCAGGTGCAGCTCGTGCTCGTGCAGGCAGTTCGTTTCCTGGCCGCGCGCCGACGAGGTGGGCGAGCTTTCGCAGTGGAGGGTGACGCGCGTGTCGGCCGGCTCGGGCGTGGCGGCGGCCGCGTTGCGCCGCGCATCGAGCGCGCGGGCGCGCGCGCCGCCGCGCGGGCGCGGTGCCACCGCGGGCAGCGGCAGCTTGGGGCGCGGCGCGCTGGGCGTGTGGGGCCGGGAGGCGGAGGCCGGGGGGATCGTGTTCAGCAAGACCGAATCTCCAACGGACGAATGGGAATGGCGCCTCAGCTGCGGCGCGGCGGCGGCGGCGCGGCCGTCTGCTGCTGGAACGCGGCCAGCAGCCGGTATTCCTCGCCGAGCTTGCGCGGCAGCGAGAGGTACACCGGCAGCAGCTGCCGGTAGAGCGCGGCGTTGCGCGCGTTGGGCGTATGGCGGTGCGTGGCGCCGACCATGCCCGCCACCACGTCGAGCGAATCGACATGGCCCAGCGCGTAGAGCCCGAGCACCGCGGCGCCGAGGCAGGAGCTCTCGAAGCTCTCGGGCACGACCACCTCGCGGTCGAACACGTCGGCCATCATCTGGCGCCACATGCCAGAGCGCGCGAAGCCGCCCGTGGCCTTGATGTGTGCGCTGCGGCCCGCGATCGCCTCGACCGCCGGCAGGATGCTGTGCAGGTTGAAGATCACGCCCTCGAGCACCGCGCGGATCATGTGCTCCTTGCGGTGGTGGATGCCCAGGCCGAAGAAGGAGCCGCGCAGGTTGGCGTTCCAGTAGGGCGCGCGCTCGCCGGTGAGGAAGGGATGGAACACCAGTCCCTCGCTGCCGGCCGACACGCGCTCGGCGATGCGCGTGAGCACCTCGTAGGTGTCGATGCCCAGGCGCTTGGCGGTCTCGGCCTCGGCCGCGGCGAACTCGTCGCGCACCCAGCGCAGGATGATGCCGCCGTTGTTCACCGGACCGCCCACCACCCAGCGCCGCTCGGCCAGCGCATAGCAGAAGGTTCGGCCCTCGGGGTCGGTCATCGGATGGTCGACCACGGTGCGCATCGCGCCGCTGGTGCCGATGGTCACGGCGACCTCGCCGGGCGACACCGCGTTGACGCCGAGGTTCGACAGCACGCCGTCGTTGGCGCCGATCACGAAGGGCGTGTGCTCGGCCAGGCCGAGCTTGCCCGCGACGTCGGCCGCCAGGCCCTCGACGTGCCAGGTGGTGGGCACCGGCCGCGAGAGCTGCTCGGCGCGCACGCCGGCCAGCGCGAGCGCGCCCTCGTCCCAGGCCAGCCGCTCGATGTTGAACAGACCCGTGGCCGAGGCGATCGAGTGGTCGACCTGCCACTGGCCGAACAGCCGGAAGAACACGTACTCCTTGATGCCGACGAAGCGCTCGGCGCGCGCGAACAGCTCGGCGCGCTCGTGGCGCAGCCAGACCAGCTTGGCCAGTGGCGACATCGGGTGGATCGGCGTGCCGGTGCGGCGGTAGATCGCCAGGCCGTCCCATTCGTCGCGGATGCGCTCGGCCCAGGGCGCGGCGCGCTGGTCGGCCCAGGTGATGCTGGGCGTGAGCGGCGCGCCCGCGCCGTCGACCAGGATCAGGCTGTGCATGGCCGCGCTGAAGGACACGGCGAGCACGTCGGCGGGCGCGGCCTTGCTCTCCTGCACGCAGCCCGCGATGGCCGCGAGCACGGCCTGGAAGATCTGCTCGGGATCCTGCTCGGCGGCGCCGGCCTCGGGCGCGAGCAGCGGGTAGCCGACCGCGTGATGGGCCAGCACGCGCCCGGCGGGGGTGAAGGCCACGGCCTTGGTGCTGGTGGTTCCGATGTCGACGCCGATGACGGTGCGGCCCATGGGTCCTTCCTCCTCAGACCACCATGCTCAGCAGCATGATGAAGACGATGCCGACGACCGAGATCAGCGTTTCCATCACGGTCCAGGTCTTGAAGGTCTCGGCCACCGTCATGTTGAAGTACTGCTTGACCAGCCAGAAGCCCGCGTCGTTGACGTGCGACAGGATCAGCGAACCCGCGCCCGTGGCCAGCACCAGCAGCTCGCGGTTCACGCCCGGCACCATGGTGGCCAGCGGCGCGACGATGCCCGCGCCCGTGATGGTGGCGACCGTGGCCGAGCCGGTGGCGATGCGGATCAGGCCCGCGACCAGCCAGGCCAGCAGGATCGGCGAGACCTGCGCGTTCAGCGCCATGTGGCCGATCGCGTTGCCCACGCCGCTGGCCACCAGCATCTGCTTGAAGCCGCCGCCCGCGCCGATGATCAGCACGATGGCCGCCGTGGGCGCCAGGCTGTCGTCGACGAACTTCATGATCTGCTTGCTCGTGAAGCCGCGCGCATAGCCGAAGGTGTAGAGCGACAGCAGGAGCGCCGCGAGCAGCGCGGTGATCGGATGGCCGATGAAGTCCATCCACTGGCGCACGATGTTCTTCTCGTCGAGCGCCACGTCGGCGAAGGTCTTCAAAAGCATCAGCCCCACGGGCAGCAGCACCGTCAGCAGCGTGACGCCGAAGCCCGGCAGCTCGCGCGCCTCGGGCTCGCGCGCCAGTTGCTCGAGCAGCTCGGGCGAGGCCTCGCCGGGCACGTACTTCGAGATGAACTTGCCGAAGATCGGGCCCGCGATCATCGCGGTGGGCAGGCCGACGATCAGGCCGTAGAAGATGGTCTTGCCGATGTCGGCGCCGAACACGCCGATGGCCAGCAGCGGCCCCGGATGCGGCGGCACCAGGCCGTGCACCACCGACAGGCCCGCCAGGAGCGGAATGCCGATGCGGATCAGCGACACGCCGGTGCGCCGCGCCACGATGAACACCAGCGGGATCAGCAGCACGAAGCCGATCTCGAAGAACAGCGGGATGCCGACCAGGAAGGCCGCGAACATCATCGCCCAGTGCACGCGCTCCTTGCCGAAGGCGTCGATCAGCGTGCGCGCGATGCGGTCGGCGCCGCCCGACTCGGCCATCATCTTGCCGAGCATGGTCCCCAGGCCGAGCACGATGCCCACGAAGCCCAGCACGCCGCCGAAGCCGTCCTGGAAGGACTTCATCACCAGGTCCACCGGCATGCCCGAGGTCAGGCCGAGGAAGCCCGCGGCCAGGGTCAGCGCGATGAAGGGGTGCACGCGCCAGCGCGTGATCAGAAGGATGAGCCCGAGGATCGCCACCAGGGCGTCGACGAGCAGGAACACCTCTTTGCTCATTCCGAACATGTCTGTCTCCTGAAGCCGGGCGCTGCAAAGGCGGCCGGCGGGGTCGGGATAGCGCTATCCTGCACAACCCAAAAAAACCAGCCTCTGAAGCATCCTCGGGTTTTTCCGAGGCGGCAAGGGCCGGGACAGCGCTATCCTAGGACAGCGCTGTCCAATCCCGGATCGGTAGTAACCCTAGATTTCGCCATGGCCGATGTCCCCGAGCGCCCGCGCTCCCGTTCTTCCAGCCGCGTGACCCTCGACGACGTGGCGCGCGTCTCGGGCGTGAGCCCGATCACCGTCTCGCGCGCGCTGCGCGGCGCGCGCAACGTGGCGCCCGAGCTGAAGGCGCGGGTGCAGGCCGCGGTCGACGAGCTCGGCTACGTGCCCAACGTGGCGGCGCGCGCGCTGGCCTCGGCGCGCAGCTCGCACGTGGCGGTGCTGATTCCTTCGCTGACCAACCAGCTGTTCGTGGAGCTGCTCGAGGCGGTGCAGGACACGCTGGCGCCGCACGGCTTCCAGTCGCTGATCGGCGTGACCCACTACGACCCCGCGCAGGAGGAGGCGCTGCTGCGCAGCTACCTCTCGCAGCGGCCAGCGGGCCTCTTGCTGACCGGCTTCGACCGCAGCGCGGGCGCCACGCGATTGCTCGAGGCCAGCGACGCGCCCTGCGTGCACCTGATGGAGACCTCGGAAGCGCCCGGCATCCACAGCGTGGGCTTCTCGCAGCAGGACGCGGGCCGCGCCATCGTCGAGCACCTGCTCGCGCGCGGCCGCCGCCGCATCGCCTATGCCGCGGGCCAGCTCGATCCGCGCGTGCTGCAGCGCCTGGCCGGCTACCGCGAGGCGCTGCGCGCGGCCGGCTGCCACGATCCGGCGCTCGAGTTGCTGACGCCCGGGCCCACCTCGCTCGCGCTCGGCGGGCGCCAGTTCGAGGAACTGCTCGCGCGCCATCCCGACCTCGACGCGATCTTCTATTGCAACGACGACCTCGCCCAGGGCGGGCTGCTGGCCGCGCTGCGCACCGGCGTGCCGGTGCCCGAGCGCGTGGCGATCGCGGGCTTCAACGACCTCGGCGGCAGCGACCAGATGCTGCCGCCGCTGACCACCGTGCGCACGCCGCGCCGCGAGATCGGCGAACGCGCGGCCGGCATGCTGCTCGCGCTGATGCGCGACGAGCCCGTGGCGGACGCGCGGCGCACCGTGGACCTGGGCTTCGAACTGGTGGTGCGGCAGAGCAGCTGAGCCGCGCCCCGTTGCTCACTGCCCGTAGAGGCCCACCACGCTCTGTCCCATCAGCGTGCGGCCCTTGAGCGCCGCCAGCAGTTCCTCGCGCGTGAGGCCCTCGGGCAGCGAGCCCGGCTCGACCTCGGTGGCGATCACCGTCAGCACATAGTGGTGCGGCAGGTCGCCGGCCGGCGGGCACATGCCGCGGTAGGCGGTGGCGCCGGCCACGTTCTTGCCGACGCTGAACTCGGCGTTCGCCGCCTGGCCCTCGCCCTGTCGCAGTTGCCCCTTGGCGGCCGGGATGTTGTAGGCCACCCAGTGCGAGACGCCGAGGCCCTTGCCGCCATCGGGATCGCTCATCAGCACCGCGACCGAGCGCGTGCCCGCGGGCAGGTCGCTCCAGGCCACGGGCGGCGACACGCCCTGGCCGCCGCAGCCCGGCGCGTCGCCCGCATGGATCTTCGGCATGGTCGCGCCGTCGGCGAAGGCGCTCGACCTGACCTTCATGCCCGCGGCCTGGGCGCCGAGCGCGAGGCCGGCCAGCAGGGCCGTGCAGAGGATGCGTGTCGTGTTCCTCATGGCCTCAGACCACCTTGACCGACAGGTTCGGCAGCCCGTCGATGTGGATCTCGATCAGGTCGCCGCGCACCACCGGGCCCACGTTCTCGGGCGTGCCCGCGTAGATGATGTCGCCGGGCTGCAGCTCGAAGGCCTGCGACAGCCGGCTGATCTGCTCGGCCACCGACCAGATCATGTGCTTGAGCGTGGCGCTCTGCTTCGTCTCGCCGTTGACCTTGAGCCAGATCGCGCCGTCGCTGAAGTGGCCGACCTGCGCCACCGGATGGATCGGGCCCACGGGTGCCGAATGGTCGAAGCTCTTGCCGATCTCCCAGGGCTTCTTCTGATCGCCCATGCCGCGCTGCAGGTCGCGCCGCGTCATGTCCAGGCCCAGCGAGTAGCCGTAGACCAGGCCCAGCGCATCGTCGATCGACACGTCGCGCCCGCCCTTGCCGAGCGCCACCACGAGCTCGGCCTCGTAGTGGTAGTTCTTCGTCAGCGTGGGATAGGGGTGGTCGGCCACGGTGCCGGGCAGCACCACCTGCACCGCGTCGGCCGGCTTCTGGAAGAAGAAGGGCGGTTCGCGCGTCGGGTCGGAGCCCATCTCGCGCGCATGCGCGGCGTAGTTGCGGCCGATGCAGTAGATGCGGCGCACCGGGAACACCTGGTCGCTGCCGGCGATCGGGATGGTCGCGGCGGGCACGTCGAACGGCGTCTTCGCGTTGCGCGCGGCGCCCGCGGGCAGCGCGCAGCCGGCGATGGCGCCGGTGGCCATGGCGGCGCCGGCCAGCAGGCCGCGGCGGGAGGAATTGCTCATACGGTGGTCTCCTTCGGTAGTAGCCGGACGATTCTGGGAGCCCGGGTGCGCGCGCTTGCGCACGCATCTACGCAAAAGCAGGACGCAGGCAACACCCGGGGCCCGGGCGTACCATCGCGCGATGCCCGCTTCGAGCTCGAGCCATCGCCTCTACGGCATGCAGGAGCGCGCCGACCACCTCGATTTCGACATCCGCTTCGAGGGCGCGCGCGACGTGCTCGCGCGCCCGCACCGCCACGAGTACTTCCAGATCCAGGTCGGCATCGAGGGCGAGTCGCGGCAATTGATCGGCGGCGCCGCGCGGCCCTTCGGCGCGGGCCACCTGAGCTTCGTGCTGCCGTACCGGCTGCACGTGGTGCCGCATCCGCCGGGCGCGCGCTACGCCATCGTCAACTTCGACCAGTCCTTCCTCTGGCCCGAGCTCGCGGTCGAGCCGCTCGATCTCGAGGAGGTGCCGATCGCGCGCCATCCCGAGCTCGCGCCTTTCCTGTTCCAGGAGTACGTGGACTTCCGCTTCGAGGCCGAGGACTTCGCGCGCATCCTCGGCTGGCTCGAGGAGCTGTCGGCGCTCAACCGCGAAGGGCGCTTCGCGGCCGGCGGCGCGATCCGCGGCATCCTGCTGCAGCTGGTCGCGCTGGCCTGCCGCCGCCACGAGGCGGCGCTGCGCGAACAGGCGGCGCGCCACCGCGGCCACAGCTCGCGGCGCGATGCGCTGCAGCGCGTGCTGCACTACGTGCGCGAGCACCTGGGCGAGGAGATGTCGCTCAACGACGCGGCCGCGGCCGCGATGCTGTCGCCGAACTACCTCGCGCACCTGCTGAAGAAGCAGACCCAGCGCACCTTCACCGAACTCGTGACCGAGCGGCGGCTGGAACGCGCGCGCGAGCTGCTGCTGGCCTCGGACGGCCGCATCGCCGACATCGCGCGGCAATGCGGCTTCGCCGACGCGGTCTATTTCAGCCGGCGCTTCCGGCAGCACATGGGGCTGACGCCGCGCGAGTTCCGCGCGCAGTCGGTGGCGCGGCCCGGCGGGCCGCCGTAGCTCAGGCCGCCGGCGGCTCGACCGGCAGCGCGCGCTTGTGCGCGCTCTTGCGGTGCGTCGCGAGGATGATCTCGCGCGCCGCGGCCGATACCGGCTTGCCCTCGAGGAAGTCGTCGATCTGCTCGTAGGTCACGCCGAAGGCGTCCTCGTCGGGCTTGCCCGGCACCAGCGACTCGAGATCGGCCGTGGGCACCTTGTAGACCAGCGCATCGGGCGCGCCGAGTAGCTGCGCCACCGCGCGCACGCGGCGCTTGTTGAGGCCGGTCAGCGGCGTGATGTCGGCCGCGCCGTCGCCGAACTTGGTGAAGAAGCCCATCAGCGCCTCGGCCGCGTGGTCGGTGCCGATCACGATGCCGTTGTGCGCGCCCGCCACCGCGAACTGCGCGATCATGCGCTGGCGCGCCTTGATGTTGCCGAGCACGAAGTCCTCGTGCGCCGCGTCGCGGAAGGCGAGGTCGCCGGCCTTGAGCGCCGCGAGCATCGCGTCGGCCGCGGGCCGCACGTCCACCGTCAGCAGGCGGTCGGGGCGGATCACGGCCAGCGAGGCCTGCGCCTCGGCCTCGTCCTTCTGCACGCCGTAGGGCAGCCGCATCGCGATGAAGGTGGCCTCGCGGCCCTCGGCGCGCAGCCGCTCGACCGCGCGCTGCGCGAGGCAGCCGGCGGTCAGCGAATCCACGCCGCCGCTGATGCCCAGCACGTAGGTCGACAGGCCCGTGCGGCGCAGGTAGGCGGCGAGGAACTCGACGCGCCGCTCGAGCTCGGCGGCGGCGTCGAACACGGGCGCGACGGACAGCGCCGCGATGATCTCGCGCTGCGTGGCGTCGACGGGGGACAGTTCGGTGCTCATGGAAAAGGTCTCCGTGGGTTCGCGGACATCAGAAGTCGACCAGGCTCAGGCCGATGCTCAACACCGTGCGCTTGCGGTTGTAGTCCACCAGCGTGTCGCCGTAGCCGTGGAACAGCTGCGTGTGGAAGCGCAGGTTGCTCTTGGTCGGGTCGCCGATCGCCTTCATCCACTCGAGCCGCACCGAGCCGCGCCCGCTGTCGCGCAGGTTGTTGCGCACCGTGATGCCCAGCGTGTTGTTGCGGTCGAGGTTCCAGCGGCCGGTGATCTCGGCGCGGCCGATGTAGTCGGCGATGTCGGGGTTGTCGTCCTTCTCCGGGTTCTCCGACAGGCGTTTCCAGATCCGGCCCGTGATGCTGAAGCGGTCGTCGAGCTCGGCGCCGCCCATCAGGTAGACGCGGTTCCAGCTGCGCGACAGCGGCAGGCTCTGGCCGTTGGACTGGTGCACGATGCCCAGCCCGGTGTAGCGCCAGCGCCAGCCGCCCGGCAGCTTGAAGTCGGTCGGGTAGACATACATCAGCTCGGGTTCGTGGTCGGTGGTGCGGAAGGGCCGCGAGATCGCGCCGTTGAACAGCTGCCAGGTCGACTGCTGCGTGTAGGCGAACCACAGCGAGTCCTTCCTGATCGGGTCGTTCTGCGTCAGCAGGCCCTGCGCGAGCTTGGTGCGCACCGACAGGCCGATGCGCATCTCGTTGGCCTGGTAGGCCACCGGGTCGGCGGTGTGGCCGGCCGAGGGCGAAGTGGGCGTGTCGGGCTTGTGGGTCGCGGCCGAGACCGAGACGTTGAGCGGCCGGTAGCCGCGGAAGCCGAAGGTGCCGCAGTCGGTGGCGGTCTCGAGTTCCCAGAAGCGCGACAGCGCCGAGTACTGCCGGTCGCGGCAGCCCTCGGTGGTGGCGACCGAGACCACGCGCGTGGCCGGGATCGAGCCGTCGACCGGCGGCGCGGGCTGGGTGTTGGCGAGCACCGGCGGCGCGACCGGCACCGACACCGAGGGCAGCGTCTGCTGCTGGGCCCAGCGGTCGTAGCAGGCCAGCCGCGCGGCGTTGTCGGCGCCGAGCGCGGCGCAGCTCTGCCAGGTGAGCTGGTTGTCGGCCAGCGGGCTCTTGGGCTGATCGACGGCCTGCGCCTGCGCGGCGCCGGCCAGCAGCAGCGCCGCGGTGGCCAGGACCGCGCGCAGGCGGCCTTGCATGGTGGTGTTCATTTCCCCGACCCTTCCTTTTTCGTCAGCACGAAGGGATGCGTGCTCTCATCGGTGGCATCGCGCCAGGTGCCGCGGAATTCGCGGCCGCAGCCGCCGGGCGCCATCGCGCCGACCCAGACGCCGCTGATGCTGCGCCCGTCGAGCGATTCGTCGATGGCCAGCGTGCCGTCGTCGCCGATGTCGCCCGCCAGTTGCGCTACCGCGGCCGGCCGGCCGGTGGCGGCGGGGCGCGCGACGGTGCCGCGCACGCCGGCGTATTCGGGATGGCGGCCCAGCTGCACGACGGCCACGGCCGGCAGGCCGTCGAAGCGCGCCTCCCAGCGGCCGTAGAGCGCCTCGGGCGGCAGGTCCTGCACGCTCTCGGGGCAGGCGCTGGCTTGGGCGAGCGCGCCGGCCGAAGCCGCAAGGGCGAGGGCCGCGAGGGCCAGTCCTCGAACGGGCCGCTTCATGGCGCGGTCGACGAGGCCGCGGCGGCGGCCGCGCCTTCCTGTGCCTTGCGCGCGAACTCCGCGCGCAGCGCCTTGAGCTTCTCGCGCGGGTCCTCGCGCGTGGTGCTCTTGTCGAGCGCCATCTCGGCGATGAAGCGGCTGGGCTGCGCGAGCACCATCTCGCGGCCCTTCTTGCGGCGCTTGGTCCAGCTCACCGCGAGGCTGCGCTGCGCGCGCGTGATGCCCACGTACATCAGCCGGCGCTCTTCCTGCAGCCGCTCGAGCGTGCTCTCGCTGACCTGCTGCTGGCGGCCGTCGTCGTCGTCGAGCTTGAAGGGCAGCAGGCCCTCGTTGCAGCCGATCAGCATCACGTGCGGCCACTCGAGGCCCTTGGAGGCGTGCAGCGTGGACAGCGTGACCACGTTCTGGTCCTGCTCGCGCTCGCTGATGGTGGACAGCAGCGAGATCGTCTGCGCCACCTCGAGCAGGCTCTTGGGCTCGCTGGTGTTGTTGACGCCGGCCGCGTCGTCGAGCTCGCCGCCGCAGCGCTGCGCCATCCAGTCGCAGAACTCCATCACGTTGGTCCAGCGCGTGGCCGCGGCCTGCTCGCTGTCCTCGCCGTCGTAGAGGTGCTTCTCGTACTCGATCTCCTTGAGCCAGGTGTCGAGGAAGGCACGCGCGTTCTCGGCGCCCAGGGTCTGGCGCGCGCGGTATTCGAGGTCGTTGATGTAGCGGCCGAACTCGTGCAGGCTTTCGAGCGCGCGCTTGGGCATCACGCTGGGCAGCGAGGACGAGAACAGCGCCTCGAACAGGCTCAGCTTGTACTGGCTGCCGAAGGTGCCCAGCGCCGCCAGCGTGGTGTGGCCAATGCCGCGCTTGGGCGTGGTGATGGCGCGCAGGAACGCGGGATCGTCGTCGTTGTTGACCCACAGGCGGAACCAGCCGCAGAGGTCCTTGATCTCGGCACGGTCGAAGAAGCTCTGGCCGCCCGAGACCTTGTAGGGCACCTGCGCGCGCCGCAGCGCCTGCTCGAACACGCGCGCCTGGTGGTTGGCGCGGTAGAGGATCGCGAAGTCGCGGAACTCCTTGTGGGTCGAAGTCTCGCGCAGGCTCACGAGGCGCGCCACCGTGCGCTCGGCCTCGTGCATCTCGCTGTCGCAGTCGACCACGCGCACCGGCTCGCCCTCGCCGAGCTCGGAGAACAGCGTCTTCGGGAACAGCTTGGGGTTGGGCCCGATCACGTTGTTGGCCGCGCGCAGGATGGCGCTGGTCGAGCGGTAGTTCTGCTCGAGCTTGATGACCTTGAGCGTGGGGTAGTCGACCGGCAGCTTGCGCAGGTTGTCGAGCGTGGCGCCACGCCAGCCGTAGATCGACTGGTCGTCGTCGCCCACCGCCGTGAAGTGGCCGCGCGTGCCCGACAGCGCCTTGAGCACCTCGTACTGGGTGGCGTTGGTGTCCTGGTATTCGTCCACCAGGATGTGGCCCAGCGTGGCCTGCCACTTGTTGCGCACTTCCTCGAAGTCGCGCAGCAGCTTGAGCGGCATGCCGATCAGGTCGTCGAAGTCCACGCTCTGGTAGGCGGCCAGGCGCTCCTCGTAGCGCGCCATGATGGTGGCCGTGATGCGCTCGTTGTCGTCGGCCGCGATGGCCTCGGCCTGGGCCGCGTTCAGGCCCATGTTCTTCCACTTGCTGATGGTCCACTGCCAGATGCGCGCGGTGGCGAGGTCGCTGGTGCCGCCCGCGTCCTTGAGGATCTTGGTCACGTCGTCGGCATCGAGGATGCTGAACTGCGACTTCAGGCCCAGCACCGCGCCGTCCTCGCGCATCATGCGCACGCCCAGCGCGTGGAAGGTGCAGATCACCACCTTCTTGGCATCGCGCCCGATCAGCCCCTTGGCGCGCTCGCGCATCTCGGCGGCCGCCTTGTTGGTGAAGGTGATGGCCGCGATCCGCTGGGGCTCGAGCCCAGCCTGGATCAGGCGCGCGATCTTGTGCGTGATCACCCGCGTCTTGCCCGAGCCCGCGCCCGCGAGCACGAGGCAGGGGCCGTGCATGTAGTTGACCGCTTCTTGTTGCGCGAGATTGAGACCGTGGGACATGGAAAGGGGGAGGGGGAGCCGGCAGGGGCCGCGGGGCGCGGCGGGCGCGAAAGCGCGCAATGATACGGGCGCTGCAGGGGCCGCGGCGTCGGCCGATACCGCGATGTGGGAAGCGCGGTAAACGCACCGTAAAGGGGCATCGGCGGCCTTCGGCGAGGGCCGGGGCCGGCGGCGACAATCGCGCCGTGCTGCCCGTATTTCTCGTTACCTTTCCCTTCTTCGCGTTGATCGCCGCCGGCTACGGCGCCGCCCGTGCCCGCATCCTTCCGCTCGATGCGATCCCCGGCCTCAACACCTTCGTCCTCTACTTCGCGCTGCCCTGCATGCTGCTGCGCTTCGGCGCCGGCACGCCGATCGGCCAGCTGCTCGACGGCAGCGTCGCGCTGGTCTGGGGCCTGAGCGCGCTCCTGGTGGTGGGCTGCGTGGTGGCGTTCACGCGCAACGCGCGCATCGGCTGGAACGACGCCGCCTTCGGCGCGCTGGTGGCGGCCTTCCCGAACACCGGCTTCATGGGCGTGCCGCTGCTGGTGGCCATCCTCGGCGCGCAGGCGGCCGGGCCGATGATCATCACCATCGCCTTCGACCTCGTGGTCACCTCCTCGCTGTGCATCGCGCTGTCGCGGCTCGACGGCGCCAGCGGGAGCGGGACGCACCACGGGCCGCGGCAGGCCGCGCGCCAGGCGCTGCGCGGCATCCTGGTCAATCCGATGCCGTGGTCGATCCTGCTCGGCGTGCTGCTGTCGGCCGCGCGCTGGAAGTTGCCGGGCCCGGTGGAGCGCACGGTGGCGATGCTGGCCGACGCGGCCTCGCCGGTGGCCCTGTTCACCATCGGCGCGGTGCTCGCGCGCTCGGCGCTGGTGGCGCGCGAGCATGGCGCGAGCGCGGCCGTGGCCCAGGCCATGGGCAGCGGCGCGCGGCCCCTGCCGAAGGCGCCGCTGGCCGATGTGCTGCCGGTGGTGCTGGTGAAGCTGCTCGCGCACCCGCTGCTGGTGTGGGGACTGGGGCTCGCGGCGATCGCGCTGGGCCTGCCGCTGTCGTGGCCGGCGCTGGTGGCGATCGTGCTGGTGGCGGCGCTGCCGAGCGCGAGCAACGTGTCGATGCTGGCCGAGCGCTTCGGCGCCGACAACGGGCGCATCGCGCGCATCATCCTGTGGACGACGGTGGCGGCCTTTTTCAGCTTTCCGCTGGCGGTCGGCTTGCTGAAGTGAAGCGTCTTACGGGCTCAGCACACCGAGCTTGAAAGGATCGGCATCGGGCAGGCGCTCGCACTTCGAGAAATCGCGGCCCTGCGTGCCGTCGCAATAGAAGGCGTTGTAGATGCGGCCGAACAGCGAGGGGCTGGCGGTGAACAGCACGCCGTGCTCGGGCTGCCAGTTGTCGTGCGCGCCACGGCCGTCGGCCGAGGCCTCGATCACCTTGGGCGCATTGGCGCCCGCCGTGAAGTCGGCCGGTGTCCTGTGCGCGTCGTCGCGCCAGCGCACCGCGAGTTCGGCGGCCGTGGGCCGCGCCGCCACCGGCAGCATCAGGCCGTTGACCTGGAAGCCGTCGCTGAAGCGGTGCGTCTTGCCCGCGAGGAAGGCGTAGGCGCAGGCCGCCATGCACTGGCCGCGCACCTCGGTCTCGACGCCGCTCGCGCGGATCGCGTCGGCATAGGCGCCGGCCGCCTCGGCGGTGCCGCCGAAGGAGTCTTCCAGCACCACGGTGCGCACCGTGCCGCTGTTGAGGTGGTCGATGAAGCTCGCGAGCTCGCTGCCGTCGAGCATGCCCGAGACCAGCAGCAGCCGGCCCTGGCGCTCGATCTCGGCGGCGTGCGCGGCCACGGGTGCGAGCATGAGGAAGCAGGCCCAAGCGGAGGCCGCGACAGACAGAATCCCACTTGCGAAATGGAGAGGTTTCACGAGCGACCTTTGCCTTCCGGAGAGCGGGCTCGATGGGCGCCCAGGGCCCGGAGGAGCGCCGCGTCGCGGACTCCTCCACGGAGTCTTTTGCAGCGCCGCTCGCACGGCGTCAACTCTTTTTTCAGAATTTTTCCCGCGCCCATGCCGGCCGTAAGACATAGCTACCCGATACCACTTCGGATGAATGCTTGAGTTCGCATCCGCGCTGCTAAAGTGGGCCGCAGACCGGAAGATGGCATGGGAGCTCGCACGATGATGGCAACACTGTTCCGAATTCTTTTATGGCTGGCGTGGCTCGCCGGCGCGGGCTGGCTCTGGCAGGCCGGCAAGCTCGGCACGGCGTCGGCGCTCGCGCTCGGCGCGCTGAGCCTGGTGGTGTTCGCCTGGCCCGGCAGCGTCGCGCGGCGGCGCCATGCGGACCGCGAACTGCGCTATGTCGAGATGGGCAAGGAGCCGATGAGCCTGCACTGAGCGCGGGCCCATGGCGACGAGGTTCAGATCCCCTGCGGATCGACGTCGATCAGCCAGCGGATCACGCCCTTGCCCTCGGGCGTGCGCCGCAACGCATGCAGCTGCGGTTGCCACAGCGCGAGCATGCGCTGCAGCGCGGCGCGCGACGCGCTCTCCAGCAGCATCTGCGCGCGCTCCACGTTGGCCACGCGCTGGATCGCCAGCGGCACGGCCGGATAGCGCATCACCTGCGCCGCTCCCTCCAGTCCATCGGCCGCGGCGCTCGCCGCATTGAGAAAGGCCTGCGCCGCCTCCTGCGTGCACGCATCGGCGCGCACCAGCGCCTGGTAGGCGAAGGGCGGCATCGCTGCGGCCTGCCGCTCCTCGAGCTGCTGCGCCGCGAAGGCCGGGTAGTCGTGCCGGCGCAGCGCCTGGAACAGCGGATGCTGCGCATGGTGCGTCTGGATCCACATCTCGGCCGTGCTGCCCTGCGTGGCCAGGTAGGCGGCATCGCGGCCCGCGCGGCCGGCCGACTGCATCAGCAGGCTGAACAGCCGCTCGGGCGCGCGGAAGTCGCTCGAGAACAGCGCGCCGTCGGGGTTCACCGCGGCCACCAGCGTGATGCGGCGGAAGTCGTGGCCCTTGGCGATCATCTGCGTGCCGACCAGCACGTCGACCTCGCCCGCATGCACCGCCGCGAGCTGCGATTCGAGCGCGCCCTGCTTCTTGGTGCTGTCGGCGTCGATGCGCGCGATGCTCACCGCGCTGCCGTCGGGCCGCTTCACGGCCGAGAACAGCTCGGCCAGGTGCTCCTCGAGCCGCTCGGTGCCGCGGCCCACGGGAGCGATGTCGAGGTTGCCGCAGACCGGGCAGGCGCGCGGCACGCGCTCGGTGTAGCCGCAGTGGTGGCAGCGCAGCGTGCGGTCGATCTTGTGGAACACGCGGTAGGCGCTGCAGTGCGGGCACTCGCTCTTCCAGCCGCAGTCGCCGCAGGCCAGCACCGGCGCATAGCCGCGCCGGTTGAGGAAGATCATGCTCTGCTCGCCGCGCGCGATGCGCTGGCCGATGGCATCGAGCAGCGTGGCCGAGAGCACGGTCTTCGCGGGCTGCAGCGTCATGTCGACCAGCCGCACCGTGGGCAGCTCGCCCGCGCCGATGCGCGAGGGCATGGCCAGCCGCACGTAGCGCCCGCCGGGGTCGCCGTCGGCGGCCGGGCGGCTCTGGTGCCAGCTTTCGAGCGAGGGCGTGGCCGAGCCCAGGATCACCTTGACCTTCTCGCGGTGGCCGCGCCACACGGCGAGGTCGCGCGCTGAATAGCGCGCGCCTTCCTGCTGCTTGTAGCTCGGGTCGTGTTCCTCGTCGACCACGATCAGCGCCAGCTTCGGCATCGAGGCGAACACCGCCATGCGCGTGCCCAGCACGATGCGCGCGGCGCCCGCGTGCGCGGCCAGCCAGCTCGCGAGGCGCTGCGGGTTCGTCATGCCGCTGTGCAGCGACACCACCGCCTGCGCGCCGAAGCGCGCCTTGAAGCGGGCCTCGAGCTGCGGCGTGAGGTTGATCTCGGGCACCATCACCAGCGCCTGTGCCTCGGGCGAGCGCGCCAGCAGCGCGGCCACGCAGCGCAGGTAGACCTCGGTCTTGCCGCTGCCGGTGCTGCCGGCCAGCAGGAACGGGCCTTCCTCGGCTTCTATGCGCGCGAGCGCGGCGGCCTGCTCGGGGCTGGGCTCGACCGGGGAGGGCGTGCCGGTGTCGGCCGCGGCCTCGTCGTCGGCCCCCTTGCGCTTGAGCCGGCGCGCGAGCTGCACCGTGCTCAGGTCGCGCAGCTGCGGCGGCAGCGCGGCCAGCGCGATCTCGCCGATCGAGCGCTGGTAGTAGCGCCCGGCGAAGGCCACCAGGTCGCGCCAGGCCGGGCCCAGCGGCGCGAGCGCGTCGAGCGCGGCGCCCACCGGCTTGAGCGCCAGGTCGGGCGCGGCCAGTTCCTCGGCCGTCCGCGCCTCGGCATGCCAGACCACCCCGAGCACCTCGCGCCGGCCCAGCGGCACCCGCACCAGCGTGCCGGCCGGCAGCGGCGCGTCGCCGCCATAGCTCAGCACGTCGCCCAGCGCGCTGTGCGCGGGCGTCTGCACCGCCACGTCGATGCGCCAGGGCAAGGCGGCGCCGGACGTGCCGGGGCCGCCGTTCGTCGGCTCGCCGAGCAGGTCTTCGCTGGGAATGGGGCGGCTTGGGATGGTGTCCTCGTTGGCGGGGTTTGTTAAAGCAGTGTTGAGCAAAGTCACTTAAGTCGTTGATTTTTCAGTGCTTTGCGGCCCGTCCAGAGTTTCTGTGGATAACTTTGTTGAAAACCGGGCTGGACTCGTCGCCAGGCCTTGAAAATCAAGGCTCTGGCTGGATTGCCCGCAAAAAGGGCAAAGTTCAAACTCCATATAAATCAACAACTTAGCTTCGCTATTGCTTTGGTAGCGGCGCCAGGACCGCCTAACGCAATCTTGCGCACTGCAACACGCGTTTTGTGCATAAGTCGGTCGCCGAAGCCCGTTTTGGGCCTTGACAAAGCCGCTGCGCCGCATTCTGGCCATCTTCTTTTCCACATCCGCCGCGCTGGCGGGTGGCTGCGGCCGGCGGCTGGCGGGCCGTGTCAGGCGGGCTGCCGCAGCCGGCGCGATTGCGCGTGCACCGCCTGCACCAGCGCCGACACGTGTTCGGGCGGCGTGAACTGGCTGATGCCGTGGCCCAGGTTGAAGATGTGGGTCGGCCCGGCGGTCGCGCGGTCGGTGTGCGGCGCGCCGAAGGCTTGCAGCACCTTCGCCACCTCGGCCTCGATGCGCGCGGGCGGCGCGAACAGCACGTTGGGGTCGATGTTGCCCTGCAACGCCTTGGCCTGGCCGTCGCTGCCCTCGGCCACGCGGCGGCGCGCGGCGCCGAGGTTCACGGTCCAGTCCACGCCGAGCACCTGGCAGTCGAGCGCGCGCATGTCCTCGAGCCAGAGCCCGCCGCCCTTGGTGAAGACGATGCGCGGCACCGGCTGGCCGTCGGGGCCGTGGCGCTTGAGGCCGGCGAGCACGCGCGCGGTGTAGGCCAGGCTGAATTCCTGGAACGCGCCGTCGGCCAGCACGCCGCCCCAGCTGTCGAACACCATCACGGCCTGCGCGCCGGCGTCGATCTGGGCGTTGAGGTAGGCGGCCACGGCATCGGCGTTGATCGCGAGCACGCGGTGCATCAGGTCGGGGCGGCCGTAGAGCATGCTCTTCACGAGCCGGTAGTCGCTCGAGCCCGCGCCCTCGACCATGTAGCAGGCCAGCGTCCACGGGCTGCCCGAGAAGCCGATCAGCGGCACGCGGCCGTCGAGCGCCTTGCGGATCGAGGCCACGGCGTCGAAGACGTAGCGCAGCTTGTCCATGTCGGGCACTTCGAGCGCGGCCACGGCGGCTTCGTCGCGCAGCGGGCGCGCGAAGCGCGGGCCCTCGCCGGCCTCGAACGAGAGGCCCAGGCCCATCGCGTCGGGCACGGTGAGGATGTCGGAGAACAGGATCGCCGCGTCGAGCGGATAGCGCGCCAGCGGCTGCAGCGTGACCTCGGTCGCGTGGTCGACGTTGGTGGCCAGTCCCATGAAGCTGCCGGCCCGCGCGCGGGTGGCGACGTACTCGGGCAGGTAGCGGCCGGCCTGGCGCATCAGCCAGACGGGCGTGTGGTCGGTGGCCTGGCGCCAGCAGGCTCGCAGGAAGGTGTCGTTTTGCAGGGGGGCGAAGGGCATCGGGCGATTGTCGCAGGGCCCCCGCCGCGCGCCCGTCAGACCGCCGGCACGCGCCGCGCGTCGGCCGGGCTCACGTTGCGCCGGTAGAGCACCAGTGTCGCGACCAGCCCGCAGATCGCGGCCGCCGTCATCCACAGGCCCGGCGCGGCCTTGTCGCCGGTCATCTCGATCAGGCCGGTGGCCACGGCCGGCGTGAAGCCGCCGAACAGCGCGGTCGCGAGGCTGTAGGCCAGCGAGAAGCCGGCGGTGCGCACGCTGACCGGCATCACCTCGGTCAGCGCCACCACCATCGCGCCGTTGTAGCTCGCGTAGAGGAACGAGAGCCACAGCTCGACCTCGAGCATGCGCGCGAAGCTCGGCGCGCCGACCAGCCACTTGAGCGACGGATAGGCCGTGAGGATGGTCAGCACGGTGAACGCGATCAACAGGGGCTTGCGGCCCACGCGGTCCGACAGCGCGCCCATGATCGGCAGCCAGATGAAGTTGGAGATGGCCACGCACAGCGTGACGACCAGCGCGTCGGTGGTGCTCAGGTGCAGCACGGCCTTGCCGAAGGTGGGCGTGTAGACCGTGATCAGGTAGAAGGACACGGTGGTCATCGACACCAGCATCATCCCGGCGATCACCAGGCCCCAGTTGGCGACCATCGAGCGGAAGATCTCGCGCGCGTCGGGGCGGTGCTTGCGCGCCATGAACTCCTCGGTCTCCTGCAGCGAGCGGCGGATCACGAACAGCACCGGCACGATCAGGCAGCCGACGAAGAAGGGCACGCGCCAGTAGAAGTCGCCGATCTCCTGCGCGCTGAAGGTGACGTTGAGCCAGTAGCCGAGCGCGGCCGCCACCACGATGGCGACCTGCTGGCTGGCCGATTGCCAGCTCACGTAGAAGCCCTTGCGGCCCGGCGTGGCCATCTCCGACAGGTAGACCGACACGCCGCCGAGCTCCACGCCGGCCGAGAAGCCCTGCAGCAGCCGCCCGATCAGCACCAGGAGCGGCGCGGCGAAGCCGATGGTGGCGTAGGACGGCACGCAGGCGATCAGCAGCGTGCCCAGCGCCATCAGCGCGAGCGTGACGATCAGGCCCTTGCGGCGGCCCACGCGGTCGACGTAGGCGCCGAGGAAGATCGCGCCCAGCGGCCGCATCAGGAAGCCGGCGCCGAAGGTCATGAAGGTCAGCATCAGCGAGGCGAACTCGTCGCCGGCCGGGAAGAAGGCCTTCGAGATCTGCGTGGCGTAGAAGCCGAACAGGAAGAAGTCGAACATCTCCATGAAGTTGCCGCCGGTCACGCGCAGAACGGTGGCGAACTTGGAGCTGGAGGCAGTCGCGCCTTTGGACGCTGTGGTCATGTGTGGGGTCCCCTGGATGCGCGTGCGAGATGCATGCACCCCAAGGGTAGGAAGGGCTCCCCGACCGCAAGCTGACGCGCGCGGTCAGGTACCTGTCAAAGCCGGCGCCAAAGAAAAAGAGGCGCCGCGGCGCCTCCTGCTGAGTGACGGGCCCGGGGTCGGGCTCAGGTCTTGTACTTGATCGAGCAGCCGTAGGGTCGCGTGCTCGCCGCCGTGATCGGCTTGCTGCCGAAGGCCTCGCCGAGCGCCTGGTTCACGTAGTTGACGGCGGTCTTGATGTCGTCCACGCGCGCCGAGGCGATGGAGTCGATGCCGCCCGCGTACACCAGCGTGCCCTTGGGATCGATGATGAAGATGTGCGGCGTGGTGCGCGCGCCGTAGGCCTGGCCGATCATGCCGTCCTCGTCCATCAGCACCGCGGTGGGCGCGGCCGACTGCGACTTCATCCAGTCGGCCAGCGCGGCCGGCTTCAGGTAGTCGCTGGCGGCGCGCTCGGTGGAGTTGATGGCCAGCCAGACCACGCCCTTGTCGGTGGCGGCCTTCTGGGTGGCGGGCATGTTGCCGCTGCCGTAGTGCTTGCGCACGAAGGGGCAGCCGGGGTTGGTCCATTCGAGCACCACGAACTTGCCCGCGAAGTCGGACAGCTTGTGCTTGGCACCGCTGGTGTCGACGGCGACGAAGTCGGGCGCCTGCTGGCCCACGGCGGGCGCGGCGAAGGCGTTGTTGCTCACGAGGAAGGTGGCGCCCAGCGCGACGGCGGCGGCCATGACGGCGCGGCGCGAGGCACGGCTGAGGGCGGCGCGGGCTCGGCGCGCGGCGCGCACCGAGCGCGAGTCGGGGCGCAGCTCGGTAGACGGGGGGAGGGACATGGGCTGATCGAACTCCATGGAGATATTTCCGAATGACGGCGACAGCTTAGAGCGGTTTTTTCATGTGCCTGTGACAACCCATGTCACAGCCGTGGTCAAAGCGCGGCGAGGGCCGCGCGGACCTCGTCCTTGCCCAGGATCTCGGTCAGCACCACGGGCGGCTTGCCCGGGGCCTGCAGCACGTAGACCGGCACGCCGCTGCGGCCGAGCGCGGTCAGCGCGGCGGTGATCGCGGGGTCGCGGCGGGTCCAGTCGGCGCGCAGCATCGCGACCTTCTTGGCGTCGAAGGCGGCCAGCAGCTCGGTGTCGGACAGCGTGGTCTTCTTGTTGTATTGGCAGGTCACGCACCAGGCGGCGGTGAAATCGATGAACACCGGGCGGCCGTCGCCGGCCAGCTCGGCCACGCGCTCGGCCGACCAGGGCTGCCAGCGCGCTTCCTTCGAGCCCGTGGCGCTCGCGAGCTTCGCGGGCTCGACGGTGGTCAGCACGTTGCGGCCGATGGCGCTGGTGAGCACCGCGGTGAAGCCGATCAGCACGGTGGCGATCACCAGCCGCGAGCGGCCGCGCAGCGTGAGCGCCCAGACGATCGCCGACAGGCACACCAGCAGCGCCAGCAGGGTGCCGGCGCCGTCGATGCCGGTCTGCTGGCCCAGCACCCAGACCAGCCAGGCGACGGTGGCGAACATCGGGAAGGCCAGCAGCTTGCGCAGCGTGCTCATCCAAGGGCCGGGCTTGGGCAGCAGCCAGGCGATGGCCGGCACGAAGCCCGCCACCAGGTAGGGCAGCGCGAGGCCGAAGCCCAGCGCGGCGAACAGCAGCAGCGCCTGGCCGGCCGGCAGGCCGATCGCGAAGCCCAGCGAGGCGCCCATGAACGGCGCGGTGCAGGGCGAGGCGATGACCACCGCGAGCACGCCCGAGAGGAAGTCGTTGGCGATCGGGTGCTTGGCCTGCGCGCTGCACACCGACGAGGGCACGGTGCGCATGAACTCGAACACGCCCACCAGGTTCAGGCCGATCAGCGTGAACAGCGCGGCCAGCACCGCCACCACCGCGGGCGACTGCAGCTGGAAGCCCCAGCCCAGGCCGGCGCCGGCCGCGCGCAGCGCGAGCATGGCGCCGCCGAGCGCGAGGAAGGACAGCATCACGCCGGCCGTGTAGGCCAGCCCGGCCTGCCGGTGCGCGCTGCGGTTGCCGGCCTGGCGCGCGAAGCCCAGCACCTTGATCGCGAGGATCGGAAACACGCAGGGCATGAGGTTGAGAAGCAGGCCGCCGAGGAAGGCGCCGAGCAGCGCGGCCAGCAGCGTGCCCATGGGCTGGGGCGCGATCTCGTTCGAGGCCGCGGCGGTCTTGACGGCATCGGCCGCGTTGGCCGCCAGCGCCGCCTGCAGCGCGGGCGAGACCTGGGCCGCGGGCGCGGCGGCCGCCGCGGGCCAGCTGCCGCTCACGGGCGGTTCGGCGCGCCAGGCGATCGGCTGGCCGGGCTGGCGGTCGGCCTCGGCCAGCGCCACCACCACCGGCATCGCCGTGGGGCTCGCGCTGCGCTGGTCGGCCAGCGGCAGCGTGGCGGTCCAGGTGCCGCCCTGCCAGGATTGGGTCCAGTCCTTGCCGGAGACGGCCGCGGTGCGGATCACCTCGGGGGTCTCGGGGAAGAAGGCCAGCGTCTTTCCCTGGGCGGCCGCCGGCAGGCCCTCGAGGCGCACCTGCAGGTTGTTGCCCTGCACCTCGATCGCGCCCGGCGCGGCGAGCTGTGCCGGCTGGGCGGCCTGGGCGGCGTCGAACTCGGCCTTGTGCAGCGCGGTCGAGCCTTGCACCGGCAGCGCCAGCGAGAACTCGCCTTCCTCGGGAATGCATTCCTTGCGGCAGACCAGCCACGAGGCCTTGAGCCGCACCTGGAGTTCGGCCGGCCCGCCCGCGCCCGTGAGGGCCAGCGGCGGCTTGAAGGTGCTCGCCACCTCGAGCGGCACCGGCAGCAGCACCGTGTCCTCGTAGCCGTAGTTGGCGAGGTTGCCGACCGGGATCTTCTTCGGCACCGGCCAGGCGATGTCGCCGGCCGCCACGCCGGGCGGCAGCGTCCAGCTCAGCTCGGTGGGCAGGCCGGAGTCGCCGGCGTTCTTCCAGTAGGTGTGCCACTCGGGCTGGTGCGCGATCTGCAGGCCGACCCAGACCGGCGCGCCGGGCGTCACGCCATCGGGCGCGTGCGCCACCAGTTCGGCGCGCACATGCGGCGTGGTCACGACCGCGCTCGTCTTCGCTGGAGTCAATTGGGCCAGAGCCGGCATCCAGGCTGCGGATGCTGCTATCAGGAGCGTAGCGAATCGAAGGCGCGGGAAGGTCATGCCGTCAGTCGGAGCGTTCAGGGGAGGCGAAGTTCCGGGCCGGCCTCAGGCCGCGGCCCAGCCCAGCACCACGCGCCGGCTGTTGGCGCTCTTCTTCTCGATCTTGGTGACCACCACGGCGCCGATCTCGGCGGTGTTGGCCACGTGCGTGCCGCCGCAGGGCTGGAAGTCGATCTGGGCCTCGCCCTCGCCGCCGATGCGGATGGTGCGCACCGTGCCCGTGCCGCGCGGCGGCTGCACGCTCATGCTCTTGACCAGCGCCGGGTTGGCGTCGAGCTCGGCATCGGTGATGGCGCCGACGGTCAGCGGATGGGCCGCGCCCACCAGCGCCGCGAGGCCGTGGGTCAGCGCTTCCTTGTCGAGCGGGTCGGTCATGTGGAAGTCGAGCCGCGCGTAGTCGGGCGTGATCGAGCAGCCGTTGACCGGCTGCGGCACCAGGTAGCAGAGCAGGTGGGTGGCGGTGTGGAAGCGCATCAGCCGGTGGCGGCGCTCCCAGTCGATGGTCGCGGTGACGCTGTCGCCGGGCTTCAGCGCGGCCAGCAGGGCCTCCTGGCCCGGCGCGGGCACGTGCACGATCTCGTCGGTGGCGCGGCCCTCGGCGTCCTTGCCCTTGCGCGTGTCGGCGATCGCGATCCCGCCGCCGCCGGCCGGCGCCAGCACGCCGCTGTCTCCGGCCTGTCCGCCGCCCAGCGGGTAGAACACGGTACGGTCCAGCACGATGCCGGCCTCGTCGATGCGCTCGACGCGCGCTTCGCAGGAGCGCAGATAGGCGTCGGCGCGGAACAGGTCGTGGGTCATCCCGGCGATGGTAGCGGCGATGCGCGAACGGGGTGCGCCCACGCCGGAAAGCGCCCACGACCGACAGCCCCCGGGCCGCCGCCCGCCCGAAGATCGCCCGACGCGCGGCGTCCGGCCGCGCCGCAACGCATGAAGGACGGCGCATGAAGACACGGCAGCAAGCACCCACCCCCAAGACGGCCGCGGCCCTGCTGGTGGCGGTCCTGGTCCCGCTGGTGCTGGCGGGCTGCGGCGAGGCGGCCAAGCTCATGCCCGAACTGACCACCGGCCCGCGGCCGCAGCTGGTGGAGCCCAACAAGACCCTGATCCCCACCGTCAACGTCGCGCCCGTGGTCGGCTGGAACGACACCGCCGCGCCCACGCCGGCCGACGGCCTCAAGGTGGCGGCGCTGGCGCGCGGGCTCGACCATCCGCGCTGGGTCTACACCCTGCCCAACGGCGACGTGTTGGTGGCCGAGAGCAACAAGCCGCCCAAGCCCGAGGGCACGACCGACGGCGGCAGCGGCCTGATGGCCAAGGCGCGCAACTTCGTGATGAACAAGCTCATGGCGCGCGCCGGCGCCGGCGTGCCCAGCGCCAACCGCATCACCCTGCTGCGCGATGCCGACGGCGACGGCGCGGCCGAGGTCAAGCAGGTGTTCCTCTCCAACCTCACCTCGCCCTACGGCATGGCGCTGGTGGGCAACGAGCTCTTCATCGCCAACGCCGACGCGCTCGTGAAGGTGCCCTACACCGAGGGCCAGACCTCCATCGATGCCAAGCCCACCGTGGTGACGCCGCTGCCCGCGGGCATCAACCACCACTGGACCAAGAACGTGATCGCCAACGCCGATGGCAGCAAGCTCTACGTGACCGTGGGCTCGAACAGCAACATCGGCGAGAACGGCCTGGCCGCCGAGGAGGGCCGCGCGGCCATCTGGGAGGTCGACACAAAGAGCGGCGAGAAGCGCCTGTTCGCGAGCGGCCTGCGCAATCCCAACGGCCTGGGCTGGGACCCCGACACCCAGGCGCTGTGGACCGTGGTCAACGAGCGCGACGAGATCGGCAGCGATCTCGTGCCCGACTACCTGACCTCGGTGAAGGACGGCGCCTTCTACGGCTGGCCCTGGAGCTACTACGGCGGCGTGGTCGACGTGCGCGTGCAGCCGCAGAACCCCGAGATGGTGGCCAAGTCGATCGCGCCCGACTATGCGCTGGGCTCGCACGTCGCGCCGCTGGGCCTGGCGTTCTCGCGCCCGGGCGGCATGCCCGAGCAGTTCGCCAGCGGTGTCTTCATCGGCGAGCACGGCTCGTGGAACCGCAAGCCCAAGTCGGGCTACAAGGTAGTGTTCGTGCCCTTCATCGGCGGCAAGCCCAGCGGCCCGCCGGTCGACGTGCTCACGGGCTTCCTCGATGCCCAGGAGAAGGCCCAGGGCCGGCCGGTGGGCGTGGCGCTCGACAAGAGCGGCGCGCTGCTGGTGGCCGACGACGTGGGCAACGTCGTGTGGCGGGTATCGCGCGCGAAGCAGAACTAAGGACGCTCAGCCGCCGCGCACCGACGAGGGCCGCGCCACCAGTTGCGCGGCCGGGCCCTCGACCCGATGCCGCGAGACATCGCCGCGCAGGTGGTCGAACAGCAGCGCGATCGCCTGCTGCGCCACCTCCTCCAGGTGCAGGTCGACCGCGGTGAGCGGCGGCACGCTGGTGCGTGCGCGCAGGCCGTCGTAGCGGGTCGCGACCATCACGTCGTCGGGCACGCGGCGCCCGCTCTGCACGATCGCGGCCAGCGCGCCGGTGGCGAAGGCGTCGACCGGTACGCAGAAGGCGTCGATGCCGGGATGGGCCGCGAGCAGCGCCCGCGCCGCCTCGTGGCCGCCGGCCTCGCCGCGCACCTCCTCGATCAGCGACAGCAGCGGCGGCTGGCCGCGCGCGGCCATCGCTTCTTCATAGGCCGTGCGCGCCTCGAGGTAGGAGTTGCGCTGCGCCGCGCCCAGGATCATCGCGACCTGGCGCGCGCCCTGGCCGTGCAGGTGCTCGAGCAGCAGCCGCGTGGTGCGGCCCGAATGGATGTCGACATAGGGCGGCATCACCGGCCCTTCGGCCGGCTTGCCGATGGCCACCACCGGCAGGCCGCGGCGCAGCAGGTTCGCGAGGTTGGGGTCGCCGGCCGAGGGCTCGATGACCAGCGCGCCGTCGACGTCGAGCAGCTCCATCGGCACCAGGCCGTTCTCCATCGCGGGCGCCAGCACCAGCGCGAGCCCGCGGTCGAGCGCCGCCGCCGCGGCCACCGCCGCCACCTCCATCAGGAAGCCCAGCCGCGAGGGCCCGCCCGCCACCGCGAGCGGCATCGAGGACAGCAGGGCGATCATGTGCGCCTGCCCGGTGCGCAGCCGCTGCGCATTGCGGTTCGGCCGGTAGCCGAGCCTGGCGGCCGCGCGCTCGACGCGCGCGCGGGTCTCGGCATCGACCTGCCCGCGCGCGTTGAGGGCGTGCGACACGGTGGTCGGCGAGACGCCGGCCTCGCGCGCCACGTCCTTGATGTTCGCCCGTGGCGTTCGCTCGGTGTTCATCCCGTATTGACCTTCCACGAAAGCGGTGCTTCAATTCCCAAATCGTTTTGGGCGCCTGCCCGGAATGTACTTCACCCGCTGCGGCGGATTTTTTTGCCAGTGCGCCCAAATCGATTTGGGCGCGGACCGATCCAAGGAAAAACGATCATGTCCCGTGCGAACGAGCCAGCGCCCGTCGATGCCGTGCTGCCCTTTTCCCAATTGCTGCTGTTCGGCCTGCAGCACGTGCTGGTGATGGCCGCGGTGCCGATCACCTCGGTGTTCCTGGTGGCCAAGGCGCTGGGCCTGTCGGCCGCGCTCACGGTCAACCTGATCAGCGCCACCTTCCTGCTGTGCGGGCTGGGCACCCTGCTGCAGTCCTTCGGGCCCTGGAAGTTCGGCGCGCGGCTGCCCTTCGTGATGGTGCCGGGCGGCGCGCCGATCGTGATGTTCGTGACCATCGCCCAGCAGCGCGACCTGCAGACCGCCTCGGGCGCGGTGATCCTCACGGCGCTGTTCTATTTCCTGATCCTGCCGGTGTTCGCGCGCTGCCTGCGCTTCTTCCCGAAGATCGTCATCGGCACCCTGCTGCTGCTGGTGTCGATCAACCTGGTGAAGGTCTACGGCGGCATCATCGCCGGCAAGGCCGGCACGCCCACCTTCGGCGACCCGGTGAACATCGGCCTGGCGCTCGCCACCATCGGCTTCACGGTGCTGTTCGCGCGCCTGTTCAAGGGCATGCTGGGCCAGCTCGCGGTGCTGCTGGGCCTCTTGGCCGGCACGCTCTTGGCGGCCGCCTTCGGGCTGATGGACTTCTCGCCCGTGGCCGCCGGCCCGGTGTGGAGCAGCCCGACCCTGCTGCCCTTCGGCCTGCCGCATTTCGACCTCGTGGCCGCGGTGCCGCTGTTGATCTTCAGCGTGATCTCGATGGTCGAGGCCACCGGCCAGACGGTGGCCGTGGCCGAGGTGGTGGGCCGGCCCATCGACCCGCGCGACGCGGTGCCGCGCACCGTGCGCGGCGACGCGCTGGTGTCGCTGCTCGGCGGCCTGTTCGGCACCTCGATGATCATCACCAGCGGCGAGAACATCGGCATCGTGCGTGCCACCAACGTGCGCTCGCGCTACGTGACAGCGATGGCCGGCGCGATCCTGGTGCTGATCGCGCTGTCGGCGCCGCTGGGCCGGCTCGCGAGCGCGATCCCGGCCGCCGTGGTGGGCGGCACCGCGATGGTGGTGTTCGCGATCATCGGCACCATGGGCATCGACATGCTGCGCCGCACCGACCTGCACGAGCGCGGCAACATGTTCGTGCTGGCGGGCGCGCTGACCATGGGCCTGCTGCCGATCCTGGTGCCGGGGCTCTACAGCCGCTTTCCCGACACCCTGCAGCTGGTGCTGGGCAACGGCCTCGCGATGGGCTCGATCACCGCGGTGGTGCTCAACCTGCTGTTCAACCGGCCACCGGCCGAACGCGCGGCGCCCCTGCCGTCGGCGGTGCCGCCGCCGGTCTCGCCGCAGTGAGCTTCTTCTCTTTCCTCTTCTTTCCCGGATCCAGACATGTCCCCTGACCACGAGGCCGCGCCCTTCGCGGCCCCCGAGCTGCTGCTCGTGCCCGACCACCTGATGCTGCGCGACGGCCCGGCCACCGGCCACGCCGTGCACATCGCCGACGGCCGCTTCGCCGACATCGGCCTCGCCGAGCTGCTGGCCGCGCGCCATCCTCGACTGGTGCCGCAACGCCTGCCGGGCCGGCTGCTGATGCCCGGCATGATCGACGCGCACCACCATCTCACGCAGTCCTTCGGCAAGTCGCTGGCCTACGGCGAGCCGTCCGAGATCTTCCGGCGCGTGTGGGTGCCGCTCGAATCCAGCCTCGACGACGAGTTCGTCTACCTCGCGACCAAGCTCGCGGCGCTCGAGTCGCTGCGCGGCGGCTTCACCACCGTGTGCGACGCCGGCACCCGCGCGCCGGGCGACATCGGCGCGATGGCGCGCGCGCTGCACGAGACCGGCCTGCGCTGCGTGCTCGGGCTGATCTGCAACGACGGCGGCAACGAGAGCAGCGATGCCGAGCGCCGCGCGCTGAAGGCGCAGGCCGAGCGCTTCCTCGCGCGCTGGCAGGGCGATGCGCTGGTGCATCCCTCGCTCGCGATCTCGGTGCCCGAGGCGGCCTCCGACGAGATGCTGACGACCGTTTCCGCGCTGTGCGCCGAGGCCGGCACCGTGTTCCAGACCCACGTCAACGAGCACCTGGCCTCGGTCGAGCGCTCGGTGGTCGCGCGCGGCCGGCGCCCGCTGGAACTGCTCGCGCAGCTGGGCGCGCTCGGCCCGCAGGTGCTGATCGCGCACGGCACGCTGGTGACGCCGCCGGAGCTCATGCTGCTGCGCGACACCGACACCGCCGTCAGCTACAACCCGGTCGCGAGCCAGTGGAAGGGCAACGCGGTGGCGCCGGCCCATCTCATGGCCGCGCTCGGCATCCGCTTCGGCCTGGGCACCGATGCCACGCGCAGCGACGGCTTTCGCCTGATGGATGCGGCCGAGGCCGCGCAGAAGATCGCCTTCGGCCTGGCGGTGGGCGATGCCTCCAGCGGCGGCGGCTGGACCTGGTTCGACCATGCGACGCACGAGGGCGCGCGCGCCGCGGGCCTGGGCGCGCGCACCGGCGAGATCGCCGTGGGCAAGGCCGCCGACTTCCTGCTCGTGGACGTCGACACGCCCGAGATGTGCACCTCGGTCGACCTGACCTGGGACCTGGTGCGCCTGGGCAATCGCGACCAGATCGAGGCGGTGTTCGTCGATGGCCGGCTGCGGCTGTGGAAGGGCTGGCCCACCGACTGGGACGCGCGCGCGCTGCAACGGCAGCTCGCGCGCACCGCCCAGGCCGCGATTGCGCGCGCGCCGATCGTGCGGCTGCATCCCACGGCCGCCGAGCACCGGCGGCAGGTCGCCCGATGAGCGCGCAGCACCTCGTGCTGATGTCGCTGGCAGTGCTGGTCGCCGCCTTCGTGCAGGGCGCGACCGGCGTCGGCTTCGCGCTCATCGCCGCGCCGGTGATCGGCCTCGTGCGCCCCGAGCTGCTGCCGGTGTGCGTGCTGGTGCTGATGCTGCCGCTGAACCTCTACGTGGCCTGGCGCGAGCGCGGCGCGATCGACGGCACCGGCGCGCGCTGGATCACCGGCGGGCGCGTCGCGGGCACCGCGGGCGGCCTGTGGGTGCTGGCGGCGCTCAGCGCGGGCCAGCTCTCGCTGTTCGTCGGCGCCTCGACCGTCGCGGCCGCGCTGGTCACCCTGCTGATGCCGGCCTTCTCGCCGGGGCGCGGCGCCTTCGTCGGCGCCGGGTTGGTCACGGGCATCACCGAGACCGCCACCGGCATCGGCGGCCCGCCGCTGGCGCTGGTCTACCAGCACCAGCCGGCGCCCACCATGCGCTCGACCATCGCGCTGTGCTTCCTGCTCGGCGAACTGGTCTCGCTGGCCGTGCTGCTGGCCACCGGCCGCGTCGGCCTGCCGCAGCTGCAGGCCGCGGCGCTGCTGCTGCCGGCGCTGGTCGTGGGCGCGGTGCTCAGCCGCCTCGTGCATCGCCGCGTGAACGGGCGGCTGCTGCGCATCTTCGTGCAGGTGTTCGCGATCGTCTCGGGGCTGGTGCTGCTGGTGAAGGCCTTCTGATTTCAGGCGCCTTGTTGCGCCTGCCAGGCCGCGCGGTCGAGCCGGTAGAGGCAATGGCGGCGCAGCGGATGGCCCTCGGCCAGCAGCGGGTGGTCGAATTCGCCGGCCGGGTCCTCGCGCATGCCCAGGCGCTGCATCACCGCGCTCGAGCGCCGGTTGGGCAGCGCGGTGAAGGACACGATCTCGTCCAGCCCGAGCCGCTCGAAGCCCGTGGCCAACGAGGCGCGCGCCGCCTCGCTCGCGAGGCCCTGGCCCCACCATTGGCGCGCGAGCCGCCAGCCGATCTCCACGCAGGGCGAGAAGGGCAGGGCATAGGCCGGCGCATTGAGGCCGGTGAAGCCGATCAGCTCGCCCGAGTCCCTGTGCTCGGCGGCCCAGAAACCCCAGCCGTTCTGCGCGATGCGTTCGACGAAGCGCGCGACCAGCGCGTCGCTCTCCGCGCGCGACAGCGTGGCGGGAAAGAACTCCATCACCTTTGGATCGGCGACCAGCGCGGCGAAGGGCGCGAGGTCGCTCTCGCGCCACTGGCGCAGTCGAAGGCGGGGCGTTTCGGGTTCGATGAGCGTGCGGTCCATCGGGAGATTCTGGCGCAGACAGACGGCGGCGCCGATCGCCCATTTATGTCATGAGGTGATATATTTGCGCGCTTTCGCGCCACCGGCTTCCGGCCCCTCCATGTCCACCTTCACCCATCGCCGCGGCGACTTCGCGCTCGATGCGCGCCTGCTGCGCATCGCCACCCTGGCGGCCGTCATCGGCGCCGCGAGCACCGCGGCCGCGCGCGTGCTGCTCGACCTGATCCGCTTCTTCACCAACCTGTTCTTCTTCCAGGACTTCTCGCTGGCCGACCGCTCGCCGGCCGGCCACACGATGGGTGCCTGGGTGATCGCGGTGCCGGTGCTCGGCGGGCTGGTGATCGGGCTGATCGCGCGCTACGGCTCCGAGAAGATCCGCGGCCACGGCATTCCCGAGGCCATCGAGGCGATCCTGTTCGGCCGCAGCAAGATGTCGCCGAAGGTGGCGGTGCTCAAGCCGCTGTCCTCGGGCATCGCGATCGGCAGCGGCGGGCCCTTCGGCGCCGAGGGGCCGATCATCATGACCGGCGGCGCCATCGGGTCCCTGATCGCGCAGCACTTCCACCTGTCGGCGGCCGAGCGCAAGGCGCTGCTGGTGGCCGGCGCCACCGCGGGCATGACGGCGGTGTTCGGCACGCCGGTGGCCGCGGTGCTGCTGGCGGTCGAACTGCTGCTGTTCGAGCTGCGCCCGCGCAGCCTGCTGCCGGTGGCGATCGCCTGCGCGGTCGCGGGCTTCACGCGGCCGCTGCTGATGGAGGCCGGGCCGTTGTTCCCGCTGCAGACCGCGGCGCCGGGCCCGCTCGCGCTGCTGTCGTGCGTGGTGGCCGGACTGCTGTGCGGCGCGCTCTCGGCCAGCCTCTCGCTGTCGCTCTACAAGGTCGAGGACCTGTTCGGCAAGCTGCCGCTGCACTGGATGTGGTGGCCGGCGCTCGGTGGCCTCGCGGTGGGCATCGGCGGTTATTTCGAGCCGCGCGCGCTCGGCGTGGGCTACGACGTGATCGGCGACCTGCTGCACAACCAGCTGGCCTGGCAGGCGGTGTTGGCGCTGATCGCGGTCAAGGCGATCATCTGGGTGATCGCACTCGGCTCGGGCACCTCGGGCGGCGTGCTGGCGCCGCTCCTGATGATGGGCGCGGCGCTCGGCGCGGTGCTCTCGCACCTGCTGCCGGGCGGCGACCCGATGCTGTGGCCGCTGGTCTGCATGGCCGCCACGCTCGGCGGCACCATGCGCGCGCCGCTGATGGCCACCGTGTTCGCCTTCGGTCTCACGCACGACAGCAATGCGCTGCTGCCGCTGCTTGCCACCTCGGCCACCGCCTACGGTTTCACCGTGCTCACCATGCGCCGTTCGATCCTCACCGAGAAGATCGCGCGCCGCGGCCACCACATCTACCGCGAGTACGGCATCGATCCGCTCGAGCGCCAGTTCGTGGAAGAGGTGATGACGCGCGAGGTGCGCACCATCGACGCCGCCCTGCCGGTGGCCGAGGCGCTGGCCATGTACTTCGGCGAAGGCCAGGCGCACCGCGCGTTCCCGGTGCTGCGCGGGCGCGAGCTGATCGGCGTGGCCGACCGCGCCGTGCTCGCCGCCTGGAGCAACGGCACCGTCGGCGATGCCGTGGCCGGCACGCCGCCGGTGGTCGCGCTGCCCGGCGAGAACTGCCGTGCGGTCGCCACGCGGCTCGCGCGTCACGGCCTCGAGCGGCTGCCGGTGGTGCGCGATGCCGATTCGCGCCTGCTGGTCGGCATCGTGGCGCGCAGCGACCTCATCAAGCCCTCGCTCGCGCACTTCCACGAGGAGGAGCTGCGCGAGCGGGTGCGCAGCCTGCGCTGGAGACGCTGAGCTTCGTTTTCAGAACCCGGCCAGCACCACCTTGCCCTGGGCCTTGCCGCTTTCGATCAGCGCATGGGCGCGGCGCAGGTTGGCGGCGTTGATGGTGCCGAAGCTCGCGTTCGCGGTGGTGCGCACGCGGCCGGCGTCGACCAGCGCGGCCACCTCGGCCAGCAGCGCGCCCTGCTCGGCGATGTCGGGCGTCTCGAAGCGCGAGCGCGCGAACATCATTTCCCAGTGCAGCGACAGGCTCTTGGTCTTCAGCGGCATCGCGTCGAGCACCTTCATGTCGTCGATCACCGCGAGCTGGCCCTGGGGCTTGAGGCTCTCGATGATCTGCGCGTAGTGCTGCTCGGTCTGCGTGAGGCTCGCGACCATGTCGACCTCGGCGATGCCCGCCGCCTTGAGTTCGGCCGCGAGCGGCTTCGAATGGTCGATGACGAGGTGCGCGCCCAGTTCCAGGCACCAGGCGCGGGTCTCGGCGCGCGAGGCGGTGGCGACCACGCGCAGTTGCGTGAGCTGGCGCGCGAGCTGGATCAGGATCGAGCCCACGCCGCCGGCACCGCCGGTGATCAGCAGGGTCTGGCCCGCGCCGCCGCCCTTGGGCACGCGCAGGCGGTCGAACAGCAGCTCGTAGGCGGTGATGGTGGTCAGCGGCAGCGCGGCGGCCTGGGCATCGTCGAGCGTGCCCGGCGCGATCGCGGCGATGCGCTCGTCGACCGCGTGCAGTTCCGAATTGGCGCCGGGGCGCACGATCGATCCCGCGTAGTAGACGCGGTCGCCGACCTTGAAGCCTTTCACGCCCGCGCCGATGGCCTCGACCGTGCCGACCGCGTCCCAGCCCAGCACCTTGGCCTGGCCGGCCTCGGGCGCGGCGTTCCTGCGCACCTTGGTGTCGACCGGATTGACCGACACCGCCTTCACGCGCACCAGCAGGTCGCGCGCGCCGGGCTGGGGCGCGGGCAGCTCGATGTCCTGCAGCGCTTCGGGGTGGTCGATGGGGAGGGGCTGGTAGTAGCCGACGGCTTTCATGGCGGTTCCTTTGTGGCGGATCTGGAGATGGATCGAATGTAGGGGGACAATCCTGATTTGATAAGACTGGCTAGGCGAGCAACACTTTCAAATGAAGATTGAAAATACCTCGGACCTGCGGGTGCTGGTGCAGACCGCGCGCGCCGGCACGCTGACGGCCGCGGCCCATGCGCTGGGCATCACGCCCGCGGCTGCCAGCGCGACGCTCAAGCGGCTCGAGACGCAGCTCGGCGCGCGCCTGTTCGAGCGCTCCACGCGCGCCATGCGCCTCACGCCGCAGGGCCAGACCCTGCTCGACTACGCGGTGCGCGCCTTCGAGCTGCTGGCCGAGGGCGAATCGCTGGTCACGGCCGACCGCGGCGAGCTGGTCGGCACGCTGCGCGTGGCCGCGCCCTCGGACCTCACGCGCAGCACCCTCTTGCCCTGGTTCGACGAGTTCCTCGCGCTGCACACGGGCGTGCAGCTGTCGCTGTCGGTCGGCGACCGGCCGCTGGACGTGATGCGCGACGAGGTCGACGTGGCGCTGCGCTACGGCGCGCTGGCCGATTCGCGGCTGGTGGCGCGGCCGTTCGCGATGACCAACCCCTTGTTGACCGCCTCGCCCGACTACCTGCGGCGGCATCCGGCGCCGAAGGTGCCGCAGGACCTGGTGCATCACAACTGCCTGATCTTCAACCGCGGGGGGCGGCTGCATCGGGTCTGGCGATTTGCGCAGAACGGGCAGTGGACGGAGGTGCGGGTCGATGGGAACCGCAGCGTGGACGATGCTTCGCTGGCGCGCGAATGGGCGGTGGCGGGGTATGGGGTGACCTTGAAGTCGGCGCTCGATGTGCGTGGCGATATCGAGGCGGGGCGGCTTGTGCATCTGATGACGGATTGGGAGACGGAGCCTTATCCGTTGCATGCGTTGTTGCCTAGTGGGCGGTTTGTTGCGGCTCGGGTTCGGGCCTTGGTCGATTTTTTGGCGCTGAAGTTCGAGGGGTTGGGGCGGGATGTGTTCTCTGCTTAGGCTGTTGGCCGGGACTCGCCCCGGCGGGCGACTCACTTTTCTTGTCTCGCCAAGAAAAGTAAGGGCGGTCTCAAATATCAAGTGCAACACTCTTCAACCCTCAGGAGAGTGATGTATGCCAAGCGGTTACGAGCATTTGAGAGCAGAAGAGCGAGGGGTGATCATGGCGATGAGCCTGCAAGGCGGTAGTGCCAGGTCGATTGGCCGGATGCTGAACCGGGCGCCAAGCACCATCACCCGAGAGTTGCGGCGCAACGGCCACCATGCCGAGGGTGAAGTGGTGTGGGGGCGTCCGCGACGTGTTCCTGGCTATGACGCGGCATCTGCTGGCAAGCGAGCACTGCGAATGAGACGACGTGCCCGCCGCGCGCGCAAGCTTCGCCCGCACACTGCGTTGTGGTCACGCACGATCGAGCTATTGGGAAGGCGCTGGTCGCCCCAACAGATCGCCACTATCCTCAAGCGCGAACAGCCCGCACGCGCCGATATGCAAGCCTCGCACGAAACGATCTACACCGCCATTTACGCTCGCCCCAAGGGGGAACTGCGCAAGGAGTTGACGTCGCTGCTGCGTCAGGCGCGTGGGGCGCGCCGGCCTCACAGCCGCAATGCAGAGCAACGCGGCAAGTTGGCGGACATGCTCAGCATCCACGTACGTCCGCCCGAAGTGACCGACCGGCTGGTGCCAGGGCATTGGGAAGGTGACCTGATCAAAGGGGCACGCAATCAGTCATGCGTGGGCACCTTGGTGTGCCGAAGAACCTGCTTCGTGATGATCGTGAAGGTCGATGGTGCGACGGCGCTGGATGTCTTCAGAGGCTTCGAAACAGCATTTGGCCCGCTGGACGAAGCGCTTCGCAAGAGCCTGACGTACGACCAAGGCAAGGAGATGGCGCTGCACAAGCGGCTGGCCGAGAGCACGGGGCTGACCATTTACTTTGCCGATCCCCACAGCCCGTGGCAGCGGGGGCGCAACGAGAACATCAATGGCCTGATCAGGCAGTACCTGCCTAAAGGCACCGACCTGAGCGTCTACAGCCAGCGCCAGCTCGATGCCATTGCCTGGGAGCTCAACACCCGCCCGCGCAACACGCTCGATTGGAGGACGCCCGCGGAGGCCTTCTTCCAGGACTGCCTCGACCACAATGCGCAGTTTCCAGACGGTGTTGCACTTGGAGTTTGAGACCGCCAAGCAAAAGAAGGCGACCCCACTGTCTGCGACCCTCCGCTTCGCTCCGGGCAACCTGCGGTGCTCGCGTTTCGCGGGGTCTCGCAGAACTCGCTTCGCTCAAACAGCTGCGAGCCCTGATCCGCGAAACGCTGCGCTCCTCGGCGCAGCCAGAGGGGAGTGGCTCGGGCCATCGCTGCGCTCGGCCACAAAGACCCAACGGGCCTTCGCTTTGCTCGGCCCCGGTGGAAGAAGACCCCGGACCTTTGCATTCCCCCACCCCACACAAGGACGCGCCACGGCGCGTTGACCCTAGTCCCCTCTGGCTGTGCCGAGGAGCGCAGGAGAAAGCGGGATCAGGGCCGCAGCTGTTTGAGCGAAGCGAGTTCTGCGGACCCCCGCTTTCTCCGAGCACCGCAGGTTGCCCGTAGCGAAGCGGAGGGACACAGACAGTGGGGTCGCCTTCTCTTTGGTTACTTTCTCTTGGCGAGACAAGAGAAAGTGACTCGCCCGCCGGGGCGAGACCCGGCCAACAGCCTCAACAAAAAAGACACCAGCCCGCCAACCGCAATTCAAATCATCGGCGTAACCGCCCCATCCATCGCCACGATCGCCCCCGTCACATAACTGGCCTTCCCCGAAGCCAGAAACAGCACCGTATTCGCGACTTCTTCCGGCGTAGCAATGCGCCCCAGCGGCAGCCGAGCGGTGGCCCGCTTCAGCGCCTCGTCGGTATCGATGCCCTGCAGCTTCGCATCAGCCTTCATCCCTTCGGCCAGCCGCGCAGTCAGCGTGAGTCCAGGATTCACCGCATTCACGCGCACCCCCTTGGCGGCATAAGCCGCAGCCATCCCGGCACTGACCAGCATCAGCGCCGCATTGGCGGCACCACCGGCCATGTGCACGGGACTCGCGACCTTGCCGCCCTGCCCGATGACATTGACGATGGCCCCTCTGCCGCGCTGCCCCATGCGCTTGACCACCGGGTCGATCATGTGGATGTAGCTGAAGTACTTCGCGTCCATCGCGTCGTGCCAGGCGGTGGGCGTGAGGTCGTCGGGCGGGGTGCGGCGCGCGGCGCCGGCCGAGTTGACGAGCACGTCGACGGGGCCGAAGGCCTGCTCGGCGGCGTCGAGGGCGGCCAGGGCGGCCGTCGGGTCCTTGAGGTCGGCGGCATGCAGCGAGACACGGCCCTCGGCCTGCGCGTGGGCCGCGAGCAGCTCCTTGCGGCCCTGCTCCAGGTTGGCCGGATCGCGCGACACCAGGCTCACCTTCGCGCCTTCGCGCAGGAAACCGAGCGCGCAGGCCAGGCCGATGCCCTTGCTGCCGCCGGTGATGAGTACGTGGCGGTCCTGGAGTTCGAGATCCATGAAGGTGTCCTTGGGTTGGTTGGCGAAGTCGCGTGGATTGAATCACCGCTCTAAGATCGCCGGATGAACGCTCCCACGGTATCCCTGCCCCGCTTCTGGTCACAGCTGTCCACGCGCGACTTCGCCGCGCTCGATGTGGCAGCCACGGTGGCGGTGCTGCCGCTGGGCGCCACCGAGCAGCATGGGCCGCACCTGCCGCTCGGGGTCGACACGGTGCTGGCCGACGGCATCGTCGCGGCGGCGCTGCCGCTGCTGCCGGCCGAGCTGCCGGTGCTGTTCCTGCCGACCCAGCAGATCGGACTGAGCCCCGAGCACGCGCGCTTCGCGGGCACGCTCACGCTGTCGTCCGAGACGCTGATCCGCATGTGGAGCGAGATCGGCGCCGGGGTGGCGCGCGCCGGGGTGAAGAAGCTGGTGCTGTTCAACGCGCATGGCGGCCACGTGGGCGCGATGGACATCGTGGCGCGCGAGCTGCGCGCCGCGCACGGGCTGATCGTCTATTCCGCGAGCTGGTTCAACCTGCCGCTGGGCGAGGCGGGCGCCCGATTCAGCGCGCACGAACACCGCTTCGGCGTGCATGCGGGCGAGATCGAGACCTCGATGATGCTGGCGCTCGCGCCGCAGCTGGTGCGCATGGACGCGGCACAGGATTTCCGCTCCAGCTCCGAGCAGCGCGCGGCCGATTACGCGATCCTCGGCAACGGCAGGAGCGCGAAGCTCGGCTGGGCGATCGAGGACTACAACGCGCAGGGCGCGGCGGGCAATGCGGCGGCGGCCACGGCGTCGGCGGGCCAGGCGGTCGTCGATGCCGCGGCGGCGCAGCTCGCGCTGCTGCTGGCCGAGGTGTCGCGCCTGCCGCTGAGCACCGCGAACACCGGCCCGCTGCCCTGAAAAAGAGCGAGAGAAGAGCGGGGGCCGCTCAGGCCTTCGCCAGCACCTCGGCGAACATGCCCGAGTCGACGTTGCCGCCCGTCAGGCTGATGCCCACCGTCTTGCCGCGCCAGCGTTCGCGCTGCTGAAGCGCGCCCGCGAGCGCGGCGGCGCCCGCGCCCTCGGCCACGTTGTGGGTGTCGCTGAAGAGGATGCGCATCGCCTCGCCGACCTCCTCGTCGCTGACCGCGATCACGTCGTCGGCCTCGCGCAGCAGCACCTCGAGCGACTCGGGCACGGGCACGCGGCAGGCCATGCCGTCGGCCAGGCGCGTGCTCACCGGCGACTCGACAGGACTGCGCGCGCGGAGCGAATCGAGGTAGGCGGTGGCATGGGCCGACACCACGCCGACGATCTTGGTGGCGACGCCGCAGTGCGCGCGCGCCGCTGCCGCGCCCGCGAAGCCCGAGCCCAGGCCGATGGGCACGAACAGCACGTCGGGCGGCGCGTGCTTCAGCGCCTCGAAGAACTCGACGTAGGCGGTCGACACGCCGCGCACCAGCTCGCGGTGGAACGAGGGCACGCGGTGCAAGCCGTCGCGCTCGGCCAGCACGGCCGCATGCTCGGACGCGGCCTGGAAGTCCTCGCCGTGCTCGACCAGTTCGACGCCGAGCGCGCGCATCGCGGCGTTTTTCTCGACCGAGTTGCCGTGCGGCACCACGATGGTCGCGGCCAGGCCGTGCCGGCGCGCCGCGAAGCCGAGCGACTGGCCGTGGTTGCCGCGCGTGGCGCTGATCACGTGGCGCGCCTCGGGCCGCTCGCGTGCCAGCGTCTCGAAGTAGGTCAGGCCGCCGCGGATCTTGAAGGCGCCGACCGGCGTGTGGTTCTCGTGCTTGGCCCAGAGCTTCGCGCCCAGGCGCCGTTCGAGCAGCGGCCAGGCGTACTGCGGCGTGGGCGGCATCGCCGCGTGCACGGTGGCGAGCGCGGCTTCCATTTCTTCGCGGGTGAATCGCATGGGGGTCACTTTCTTTCGGTCAATGCGACACGCACCGCCAGCGCGGCGAGCACGCTGCCCATCACGTAGCGCTGCGCGCGCAGCCAGCCTTCGCTCTTCGACAGCACGGCCGTGATGCTCGCGGCGCCGACGATCATCGCCGTGTTGACCACGGCGCTGCTGGCCATCTGCGCGGCGCCGAGCTGCAGGCTCTGCAGCAGCACCGAGCCGCGCTCGGGATGGATGAACTGCGGAAAGAACGAGAGGTAGAACATCGCCACCTTCGGGTTCAGCAGGTTGGTGAGGAAGCCCATGCGGAACAGCTTGCCCGGCGGGTCGGCCGGCAGCGCGCGGGCCTCGAAGGGCGCCGCGCCGCCGGGGCGCACCGCCTGCCATGCGAGCCACAGCAGGTAGGCCGCGCCCGCGAAGCGGATCGCGTCGAAGGCCAGCGGCACCGCGAGCAGCAGCGCCGTGAGCCCGAGCGCGGCGGCGCACAGGTGCACCAGGAAGGCCATCAGCACGCCGCCCAGCGAGATCAGCCCGGCGCGGCGGCCCTGGATCAGGGTGCGCGAGACGCAATAGATCATGTTCGGCCCGGGCGTGAGCGCGAGCAGCAGCGAGGCGAGCGCGAACCAGGCGATTTCGGTCAGGGTCAGCATGTCAGAGTCCTCGGGATTCCAGGGTGACGGGGCCGCGCGGCGTGTCGAGCACGGCCACGAGGTTCGGTGGGCCGGCCTCGACCTGCAGCGCGCGCAGGCCGATGGCCGAGAGCGCGGCCGACAGCGCCGGCGCGCGCGGATGCGTGGCATGCAGCGAGCGCAATGCGAGGCCCGAGGCCGGCATGGCATCGACCGGATGCACCGGGCCCCACTGGATCAGCGTGGGCAGCGCGCCGTAGAACAGCCGCTGGCCGTCGTCGCGCACCGCGATCTGCCATTCGAGCCGGCCGGCCGCGGTGTCGCGCGAGGCCTCGAGCAGGTGGCCGCGGTCGATGTGCGCATGCTCCTCGCGCGCCAGGGCCTGGATGGCGGCGCGCGCATCGGGCACGCGCGCCACGAAGTGGATCAGCCGCGGGCCGTGCCGAGCGAGCCCGGCCTGCAGCTCGGCATCGTCGAGATCGAACCAGCGGCGCGTGTTCGGGCGCGATGGCGTCTTGCCCGGCTCGATCGCGATGATCTCGGCATAGGCGCGCGGAAAGGTCTCGCTCGCGACCTTCAGCAGCCGGTTGTGGGTGCCCATCAGCGGATGCGCGCCGCCGGGCGCGGGCACCACGCCCAGCGTGGCCTCGCACCAGGCCACGCCCTCGGCCAGCGAGGCGGCGGCGATCACGAGGTGGTCGACTTCGGCGTGCATGGCGCGGTCTTCCGGGTTCAGAGCGTGACGTTGCCGTCGATGCAGGTCACGGCATCGCCGCCGACCCAGATCCGGCCTTCGGCGTCGCGCTCGATGTGGACGCGGCCCGCGCGGCCCAGGCACTGGCCCTGCGCGGCCAGGTAGCGCGCGGGCATGTGGCCGTCGGCGATCAGCCATTCGGCCAGGCTGGCGTTGAGGCTGCCGGTGACCGGGTCTTCCTGCACGCCGACCGGCTCGGCGAAGGCGCGCACCTCAAGGTCGATCTTCGCGCCGTCGTCCAGCGGCACGGCGGGGCGGTTGCCGAAGGCGCGCGCCTCGCGGTTCGAGCGGCCGATCAAGAGCGAGGTGTCGTGCACCGTGGGCACGCCGGCCACGCCGGCCTTCACGCCCAGTTCCTTCAGCGCGCGATGGTCGGGCGCGAGCGCGAGCACGGCGTCGGCATCCTCGAGCAGCAGGCCGAACCAGACCGGGCCGTTGTCGAGCACCTGCGCGGCGATCACCTGCTGCGCCTTCAGGCCCAGCGCGCCGGCCACCTTGGCCAGCAGCGCGGGGCTCGGCGCGCTGCGCTTAAGCGGCGGCGCCGCTAAGGCCAGCCGCGTGCCTTCGCGGCGCAGCGGCACCAGGCCCGCGCCGCATTGCTGCACCACCTGGCCGGAGGCCTTGGGTTGGCCGCCGGCCTGCAGCCAGGCATGGCAGCTGCCGATGGTGGGATGGCCCGCGAACGGCAGCTCGCCGCCAGGCGTGAAGATGCGCACCCGGTAATCGGCCGCGGGATCGGTGGGCGGCAGCAGGAAGGTGGTCTCGGACAGGTTGGTCCACTGCGCGAAGCGCTGCATGGCCGCATCGTCGAGCTCGCTGCCATCGATCACCACGGCCAGCGGATTGCCGAAGTAGGGATGGGCGGTGAAGACGTCGACTTGCTTGAACGGGCGGGATTTCATTTCTTACTCGAGAGGGAGATCGAGCACGCCGCGCGCGCCCGGACGGAGGAGCAGGTCGTTGAACCAGCGCTCGACATTCGGCCAGCCGGGCCGGCGGTACTCGGCGGCCGGCAGGTTGAACCAGCGGTGCGCCTCGCAGCCGATCGGGATGTCGGCCATGGTGAAGCGCTCGCCGGCGATGTAGGGGTGGCGCGCGAGGTGGGCGTCGAGCAGGCCGAACAGCGCCTCGCTCTCGCGCACCGAGGCCTCGATCAGCGCCGGCTGGCGTTCGGCCGGCGGCGTGCGCACCCATTGCACGAAGGCATCGCGGCTCGCGCGGTTGAGGGTGGTCTGCTGCCAGTCCATCCAGCGCTCGGCGTCGAAGCGCGCGGGCAGGTCGGCCGGGTAGAAGGCACCGTGCGAGTACTTGGCGCAGAGGTAGCGCACGATCACGTTCGATTCCCAGAGCACCACGCGCTCCGCGCCCTCGCCGTCGTCGATGGTGGGCACCATGGCGTTGGGATTCAGTGCCAGGTATTCCTCGGTCTGCACCACGCCGAAGCGGCCGCCGGCCTCGGTGCGCTGGAAGTCCAGCCCGAGTTCCTGCGCGCACCACACCACCTTGCGCACGTTGATCGAGCTGATGCGGCCCCAGATGTTGAGCATGTCGTCGTCTTTCCTTGATGTTTGGGGGTTCGTGTTCGGGTCAGTCCCGCATGATGCGCGCGGTGCCCGAGACGCGGATCGAGCTGCCGGGCGCGGCCGGGATGCCGGCGTGCAGGCGCGACAGCATGCCCATGTCCTCGCCCTGCACCACGTCGATCGCGCCGCCGTGCGGCCAGCCGAGATCGCGCAGGTAGCCCGCCAGCGCTGCGGTGGCGGCGCCGGTCGCGGGGTCTTCGTAGACGCCGCCCGAAGCGAAGGGATTGCGCGTGTGGAAGCGCTGCGCGCTCTCGGCATGCAGCAGCACGATGGTCGTGAGATCGAAGCGGGCCATCAGCGCGCGGCCGGCCTCGAGCTCGTAGCGCATCGCCGCCAGCGCCGCGCGGCTCCCGAGCGCCAGCACCAGGTGATCGGCGCCCGCATGGGCGACGGCCGGCGGAATGCGCGCATCGAGCGCGGCCGCGTCGAGGCCGAACAACGCCAGCGCGGCCGACAGCAGGGCCGGCACGGCGGCGGCGCTGCGCGTGGGCGGCGATTGCAGCGCGGCCTCGACGGTGGCGCCGTTGCGGCGGCCCTCGACCGTGATCCGCGCCTGGTTCAGCGTGAGCGGAAACACGCCGTCGCCGTGCTGCAGCGCGAGCGCCGCGCCGAGCGCGATCGTCGCGTGGCCGCAGAACGGCACTTCGGACTGCGGCGCGAAGTAGCGCACGCGCCAGCCGTCGCCGGTGCGCGCGGCGAAGGCGGTCTCGGAGAAGCCCACGTCGGCGGCGATGCGCTGCATCTGCGCCTCGGGTGGCAGGGCCTCGGCGATGACGACGCCGGCGGGATTGCCGCCTTGCTCGCCATCCGAGAAGGCCGCGATCTTCAGGACATTCATGGGGACCTCTTCAGCGCGGCACGGGCCGGTCGAGGAACAGCAGGCGCACCGCGAGCGCCAGCATCACGCTGGCGAGCAGGCCGCGCTGGAACTTCTCGGCGCCGGGGCGGCGTTGCAGCCAGCGGCCGACCTGTCCGCTGCAGGCGCCCAGCAGGGTGTTGAAGCCCAGCGCCGCCAGCGACAGCACGATGCCGAGCTGCACCAGTTGCAGCGGCACGCTGCCGCGCGCGGGATCGACGAACTGCGGCAGGAACACCATGAAGAACAGCAGCGCCTTCGGATTGACCAGGTTGTTCAGCAGGGCCATGCGCACGATGCGGCCGAAGCCGGCCGGCCGCGCCTGCACGCCCGGGCGCAGGCCGCCGCCGCTGCGCAGCGCCTGCGCGGCGAGCCACAGCAGGTACAGCGCGCCCGCGTAGCGAAGCAGGTCGAAGGACGGCGGCCAGGCGGCCACCAGCGCGGTCACGCCGGTGGCGGCGAACAGCGTGTGCACCAGGTCGGCGGCCGAGATTCCGAGCGCCGCCGCGAAGCCGCCGCGCGGGCCATGGGCCACGCCGTGCGAGAGCACGAAGGCCATGTTCGGGCCCGGCGACAGGAACAGCGCCAGCACCGCGAGCAGGAACAGCGAGAGGGTGGCGAGGCCGATCAAGACAGGCTCCGGTGGCTGCGCGCGCTCAGATCTGCGCGGCCGCGAGCTGCTTGTCGCCGGCCAGCGCGAGCTCCTCGCGCACGGTCTGCGCCAGCGCGGCGATCGCGGTGTCGATCTCCTCGACGCTCGCGGTCACGAACGACAGCCGCAGCGTGCGCGCGTCGCCTTCGCCGGCATAGAAGGGGGCGCCCGGCACGAAGGCCACGTTGCGCTCGACCGCCTTGGGCAGCAGGGTCACGGTGTCGATGCCCTCGGGCAGGCGTGCCCACAGGAACATGCCGCCCTTGGGCGCGTTGAACTTCACGTCCAGGCCGGCCATCTCGCGCCTGAGCGCGGCGCTCATCGCATCGCGCTGGCGCTTGTAGAGCGCGCGGATGGTGGGCACGTGGCGCTCGAGGAAGTTGTCCTTCATCACGGCCGACACCATGCGCTGCGTGAAGATCGGCGTGTGCAGGTCGACCGCCTGCTTGGCCTGCAGCAGCTTCGGGTAGATGGACTTGGGCGCCACCAGGAAGCCCAGGCGCAGGCCCGGTGCCAGCACCTTGGAGAACGAGCCCAGGTAGATCACGCCCTCGGGGTTGCGCGCGGCCAGCGGCAGCGGCGGGGCTTCGTCGAACCAGAGCTCGCCGTAGGGGTTGTCCTCGACGATCGGCAGGCCGGCCGCGGCGGCGGCGGCCGACACGGCGGCGCGCCGTTCCTCGGTCATGGTGCGGCCGGTGGGGTTCTGGAAGTTGGGCAGCAGGTAGATGAAGCGTGCATCCTTGGCCTTGGCGACCAGGTCCTCGACGATCACGCCGTCGTCGTCGCTGGCCACGCCCACGGGGTTGGGCTCCATCGGGCCGAAGGCCTGCAGCGCGCCGAGGTAGGTCGGGGTCTCGACCAGCACCTTGCTGCCCGGATCGATCAGCACCTTGGCGACCAGGTCGAGGCCCTGCTGCGAGCCCGTGGTGATCAGCACCTGCGAGGGATCGACGTTCCACGGCAGCATGTCGGCCACGGCCTGGCGCAGCGGCGCGAAGCCCTCGCTGGCGGCGTACTGCAGCGCGGCCTGGCCGTCGTTGTGCAGCACCTCGGCGCAGGCGTCGGCGAAGGCCTGGATCGGGAAGGTCTTGGGCGAGGGCAGGCCGCCGGCCAGGCTGATGATGCCGGGGCGCTCGGTGACCTTGAGGATTTCACGCAGCACCGACGGGTTCATCTTGGCGGCGCGGGCGGCGAGTTTCCAGTTCATGGGAGTCTTCTTTCTGACGGTGAGGGGCGATGCGAACGAACGGGGTGCGGATGCGAGGGTAAGACGGCGGGCGCGATCAGTCCACGGCGCCGACGGGCCCGCGAATGGCGGGGGCGGCGGGCGCCGGCGGCTGCGACAGCCGCTTGCCGACCACCACCGTGGCCACCACCGCGGCCGCGAAGCCCAGCGTGACCACGTCGAGCGGCTCGCCCAGGAGCGGGATCGACACCAGGATCGAGAGGAAGGGCTGCAGCAGCTGCGTCTGGCTCACGCGCAGCGCGCCGCCGAGGGCCAGGCCGCGGTACCAGGCGAAGAAGCCGATCCACATCGAGAACATGCCGACGTAGACGAAGCCCAGCCAGGAGGCGGTGGCGATCGGCTGCACGGGCCACAGCACGAGCGTGGCCGGCAGGGTGACCGGCAGCGCCATCACGCAGACCCAGCAGATCACGCGCTCGGCGCCGAGCGCGGGCGTGACCTGCGCGCCGTAGATGTAGCCGAAGGAGGCGGCGATCACGGCGCCGACCAGCAGCAGGTCGGCCCATTCGAAGCCGAAGCCGTGGCCGTTCTGGCTTGCGCGCACCAGCGAGAACACCACCACCAGCAGGCTGCCCGCGATGGCGCAGAGCCAGAAGCCGAGCCGCGCGCGCTGGTGCAGCACCCAGGCCGCGACCGCGGCCGTGACCAGCGGCAGCAGCGCCGTCACCACCGCCGCATGGCTGGCCGTGACCACGCGCAGCGCATAGGCCAGCAGCAGCGGAAAGCCGATGCAGTTGCCGAGCACCGCGATGCCCAGCGGCCTCCACTGGTGGGGCGCCGGCCGCGGCGAGCGCGTGACCAGCAGGAACACGGCCGACAGCAGGCCCGCGAGCGCGGCCCGGCCGAGCGTGACGAACCACGGCGAGAGCTGCGGCTGCGCCTGCGTGCCGGTGGCCAGCCGCGTCATCGGCAGCGTGACCGCGAACAGCGCGACGCCGATCACGCCGAGCCACATGCCGAGGGTTTCGTCCTTGATCTTCATGGCGGACCTAGACGCGCAGCATCCACCAGGCGGTGAGCACCAGCACGGCGGCCATCGCACGGTTGAACCAGGCGAGGCGCTGGCCCTTCGACAGCCATTCGCGCAGCAGCGCGCCGGCCAGCGCATAGGTGAAGTTGCTCGCGAAGGCGTAGACCAGCATCACGGGCGCGACGATCGCGAAGCGGTGCAGCGGCTCGGCCTGGCCCGCGATCCAGCCGGCGACCAGCGTGAGCGCCAGCAACCAGGCCTTGATGTTGAGGAACTGCAGCGCCACGCCCTGCACGAAGCCGACCGACAGATTGGCATCGTCGGCGCGGCCCAGCGTGGTGCTGGTGGCGAGCTTGAACGCGAGGTACAGCAGGTAGGCGATGCCCAGCGCCTTGATGGCCCAGCGCAGCGCGGGCGCCGCCATCACCAGCGCGCCCAGGCCGGCCGCGCACAGCGCGAGCAGCAGGGTCCAGCCCACGGGCACCGCGACCACGAAGCGCATCGCGCGCGGCAGGCCGCCGTTGGCCGCGAGGGTGGTCGACAGCGTGGTGTTGGGGCCGGGCGAGAAGCTCATCGCCGTGGCCAGCACCAGCAGGGCGGTGAATTCTTGCCAGTTCATGACACACACTCTAAACTTTGGACCATTACAGTTCCAGTACAGATGGTCGTACACACAGTCAATCTGTATCGGGCTTGCGTACAACACAGATCGAACGCCGATGCTGACACGAACCTCGTCCCAGTCGCTGACCGCCCAGCTGGCCGATCGCCTGGCCGAACGCATCCGCAACCGGCTGCTGCTGCCGGGCGCGCGGCTGCCCTCGGTGCGCGAGTGCGCGCGCCAGCAGGGCGTGAGCCCCTACACCGTGGTGGCCGCCTACGACCAGCTCTTGGCGCTCGGGCTGGTGGAGGCGCGGCGCCAGCGCGGCTTCTTCGTGCGCGATTCGGGCCGCGATCCCGGCCGCGACCCGGCCCAGCCGCCCGGCGACCCGCTGCAGGTCAGCGCGCTGTCGATGGTCACGCAGATGATGGCCTCGCGCACGCCGGCCGACGCCAGCTCGCTGATCCGCAGCATGTTCCACCGCCCGAGCGACAAGCCGCAGCCCGGCATGGGCGTGTTCCCGCCCGACTGGCTCGATTCCTCGTTCATGCCGACGGCGGTGCGGCGCATGACCAGCACCGCGATGCTGCAGGAGCTGTCGCTGCAGTACGGCGAGCCCGCGGGCGACGCGGCGCTGCGGCGCAGCCTGTCGCAGAAGCTGGTGGGCATCAACGTGCCGGCCGCGCCCGACCAGATCGTGACCACCATCGGCGCCACCCATGCGCTGGACATCGTGAGCCGCACCATGCTGCGCGCCGGCGATCCGGTGATGGTCGAGGAGCCCGGCTGGGCGCTCGAGTTCGCGCGGCTCGAGGCGCTGGGCATGCGCATCCTGCCGGTGCCGCGCCGCGCCGACGGGCCCGACCTCGACGTGATGGCGCAGTACTGCGCGCTGCACAGCCCGAAGCTGTTCGTCAGCGTGAGCGTGCTGCACAACCCGACCGGCTACAGCCTGTCGCCCAACAGCGCGCACCGCGTGCTCAAGCTGGCCAACGAGCACGACTTCCACATCGTCGAGGACGACACCTACAGCCACCTCGCGCCCGAGCACGCGACCCGGCTCAGCGCGCTCGACGGGCTGCAGCGCACCATCTACGTCAGCGGCTTCGCGAAGATCCTCGCGCCCAACTGGCGCATCGGCTTCCTGGCCGCCTCGCCCGCGCTCAAGGAGCGGCTGCTCGAGACCAAGCTGCTGGCCACCCTGACCTCGCCCGCGCTGTTCGAGCGGGCGCTCTCGTGGTGCATCGACCAGGGCCAGCTGCGGCGCCATTCGGAGCGCGTGCGCATCCGGCTGGAGGGCGCGCGCGCGCGCGCCGCCAAGCTGGTGCTGGCGCACGGCTGCACCTTCGCGTCCGAGCCCGCGGGGCTGTTCGGCTGGGTCGACACCGGCGTCGACACCGACGTGCTGACCCAGCGCATGCTCGACCAGGGCTACCTGCTGGCGCCGGGCTCGCTGTTCCATGCCCGCCGGCCGCCCACCACGCTGATGCGCATCAACTTCGCGAGCTCGCAGGACGCGAGCTTCTGGAAGGTCTTCGCCAGGACGCGCGACGAGCTTTGAGCCGGGCGGGGCGGGCCCTGCCTTGGAGTAAGCTGGCAGCACAACACCCGCCAGACCGGAGACCTGCCGCATGAACAAAGCCAGCCAACCCTTCGATTTCAGCCAGTTCGTACCCGGCTTCGACTTCCTCAAGAACCTCGCGGCCGGCGCGAGCGGCGCCGGTTCCGTGCCCGGCATCCCGAGCATGGCGAGCTGGGTGGCGCCCACCATGAGCGTCGAGGAGGTCGACAAGCGCATCCAGGAACTCAAGACGGTGCAGTACTGGCTCGAGCAGAACGGCCATGCGCTCAAGGCCACGATTCAGGCGCTGGAGGTGCAGAAGATGACGCTGTCCACCCTGCGCGGCATGAACGTGCGCATGGAGGACCTCGCGGGCGCGTTCACGCGGCAGGCGAATGCGGCGGCCGCGGCGGTCAGCCCGGCGCCGGCAGCCGCGGCGCCCGAACCCGAGGTCGAGCTCGAGGACGAAGAGGAACTCGACGCGGAGGAGGAAGAAGAGGAGGAAGAGGCACCGCCGCCGCGCCGCAAGGCCAGGCCGGCCGCCAAGGCCTCGGCCAAGTCCGCCGCGGGCGATGCCGCCGGCGGCGCGGTCGACCCGCTCAAGTGGTGGGGTTCGCTGACCGAGCAGTTCCAGCAGATCGCGAGCACCGCGCTGCAGGACGCGGCCCAGCTCAAGATGCCGGCCGTGACCCAGCCGCTGGCCGACGCCGTCGGCAAGGCCATGGGAACCGCGAGCGCCTCGCGCAAGTCCACCCCCCGCAAGGCCTCGACGGCCGCCAAGCGACCGGCGGCGAAGAAGCCGGCCGCGGCGCCCGCGGCCCGCAAGCGAACGGGCGGCCGACGCTGAGCCGCCTTGTCCTGAACATCGAACGAAGCAGGTTGGCACGATGAAGTTGTTTCCCTCCGGTCACGCCACCCATCCGCAATGGCGCATGGCGGCCGGCCTCGTGCTGGCCCAGCTGCGTGCGCAGATGGCGCTGCCCGACTACGCCTCGGCACCCACCCTCGGGCTGCTCTACATCACCGACCACTATGCGGTCGACGCGCAGGAGATCCTCGACCACCTGAGCGCCGAGCTGCCCGAGGTGACCGACTGGGCCGGCACCGTCGGCGTCGGCGTGTCGGCCAACAATGCCGAGTACTTCGACGAGCCCGGCCTGAGCCTGATGCTCTGCGCGCTGCCGAGCGACCAGTACCGCGTGTTCTCGGGCGTGGCGCCGCTCGCCAGCTCCGAGATGAGCGGCTTCGAGGCCCACACGGCGCTGGTGCATGCCGATCCCGCCACCCCCGACCTGACCGAGCTCATCGGCGAGATGGCCGGGCGCACCGACACCGGCTACCTGTTCGGCGGCCTTTCGTCGGGCCGCGGCGGCGCGTTGCAGTTCGCGGTCGGCGGCAACGGCAACATCCGCGGCCAGGGCGCGGCCGGCGGCGTGTTCTCGGGCGGCCTGTCGGGCGTGGTGTTCGGCGAGGGCGTGCGGCTGGTGTCGCGCGTCACGCAGGGCTGCCAGCCGCTGCGCTCGGGCAGCGCGCGCGAGCGCGAGATCACCGAGGCCGACGGCAACCTGGTGCTGCAGCTCGACGGCGAACCCGCGCTCGACGTGCTGCTGGCCGACCTGCAGGTCTCGCTCGAGCGGCCGCAGGAAGCCATCGAGGCCGTGCGTGCCACCCTGGTGGGCCTGGTCGATGCCGGCAGCGACGGCATCCGCCGCACCGGCGACCTCGGCGCCGACGTGCTGGTGCGCCACATCATCGGCCTCGACCCCACGCGCCGCGGCATCGCGATCGCCGACGTGGCCGAGGCCGGCATGCGCCTGAGCTTCTGCCGCCGCAACGCCCAGGCCGCGCGCGCCGACCTGATGCGCATCTGCGCCGAGATCCGCGAGGAGCTCGAGCCCGAGGAACAGACCCTGGCCACCGCGCGCGCCGTCGCCGCCGGCGAGGCCGAGGCGGCACCGCATCCCGCGCGGCGCATCGCCGGCGCCGTCTACGTGAGCTGCTCGGGCCGCGGCGGCCCGCACTTCGGCGCGCCCGGCGCCGAGCTGCAGATCGTGCGCCATGCGCTGGGCGACGTGCCGCTGGTCGGCTTCTTTGCCGCGGGCGAGATCGCGCGGCACCACGTGTATGGCTACACGGGGGTGCTGACGGTGTTCACGGCGGACGACTGAGCGTCCGCCTTGCTTCGGAGGCTCAGCCCAGCGCGGGCTGGGCAACGCCCGCAACGCCCCTGGGCATCCCCGCGAACGCGAAATCCACCTCCGGCGCCAGCCCGCTCACGATGCGCGCGATCGACTTGCCCGAGCCGCAGGCGTGGGTCCAGCCGAGCGTGCCGTGGCCGGTGTTGAGGTAGAGGTTCGCGAGCTTGGTGCGGCCGATCAGCGGCACGTTGCTCGGCGTGGCCGGGCGCAGGCCGGTCCAGAACTGGGCTTGCGCGGTGTCGCCGGCGCCGGGGAACAGCTGCTCGACGCGGCGCACGATGGCTTCGCAGCGCACGCGGTTGAGGTCGCGGTCGTAGCCGTTGAGCTCGGCCGTGCCGGCGATGCGCATGCGGTCGCCCGACTCCGAGGTGTAGCGCGAGAACACCAGCTTGTATTCGTCGTCGGTCAGCGAGACCTGGTAGGCCTTGCTCGCGTCCTTGACCGGCAGCGTGACCGAATAGCCCTTGGCCGGATAGATCGGCAGCCGGATGCCCAGCGGTGCCGCCAGCAGCGGGCTCAGCGAACCCATGGCCATCACGAAGGCATCGCCGCGGATGCGCTGGAAGCGGCCCTCGGCATCGGTGACCTCGACGTGGTCGATCGCGCCGCCCACCTCGCGCAGCGCGGTGATGGTGTGGCTCATCAGGAACTTCACGCCCGCCTCGGCCGCGAGCCGCGCGAGTTCGCGCGCGAAGCGGTTGGCGTCGCCCGATTCGTCCTCGGCCGTGTAGGTGGCGCCGGCGAGCTGCGGCCGGATATGGGCCAGCGCGGGCTCGAGCTTCACGGCCTCGTCGGCCGAGATCACCTGGCGCTCGCAGCCCAGCGCGCGCATCTGCTCGGCGGGCGCGAGGGCGCCGTCGAACTCCTTTTGCGTCGTGTAGAAGTGCAGGATGCCCTGCGTGCGCTCGTCGTAGCGGATGCCGGTGTCGCGGCGCAGCTGCTGCAGCGTGTCGCGGCTGTAGGTGCCCAGGCGCACGATCTGCTCGATGTTGTGGCGCGTGCGCGCGGGCGTGCATTCGCGCAGGAACTGCAGGCCCCAGAGCCACTGGCGCATGTCGGCGCGGATGCGAAACAGCAGCGGGGCGTCTTCCTTGCCCAGCCACTGCAGCACCTTGAGCGGCGCGCTGGGATTGGCCCAGGGCTCGGCATGGCTCACCGAGATCTGGCCGCCGTTGGCGAAGCTGGTCTCGGCGGCCGGCGTGGCCTGCCGGTCGATCACGGTCACGTCGTGGCCGAGTTGCTGGAGGTAGTAGGCCGAGGTCACGCCGAGCAGGCCGGCGCCCAATACGATCACGCGCATTTCAAGTACCTTTCGAGGTCGAAGCGCTTGAACGGCGTGAAGGTTGTGCTACTGAATAGATAGCGCGCAACCGGACGGCCGTCCAATTGCCGCTCCCCCTGTCCTCGGTACCTGAGAGTTTCATCCGCTGCACCTCGCAGCGGACTTGCTCCTTCGGCGCAGCACGGCCGCGATGGGCGATGTGCTGGCTCTCCAGACGGCGTTTCAGTGGTTGCAGTACAGGCCCCGCGCGAAGCGTGGAGCCGACCTGAGCGTTTATGGGAGTTTGCGCCTTCGGTGGGGCTGCCTGCGCGATGCATGCGGCCCGCTCTCCTGCAATGGGTGGCGATTGTAGGCGGGCCCTGCGCACCGGCCAACCCCGGGATTCGGCCTTGCGCACGGGTGGGATAATCCATGCCCGGCCGCGCCCGCGCGGCTGCGGGCTTCGACCACGCGACTCAGCAATCACACAGCACAGGGGACTCCATGATCCTGGTTACCGGCGGCGCCGGCTTCATCGGCGCCAATTTCGTCCTCGACTGGATCGCGCAAGGCGACGAACCGGTCGTGAACCTCGACAAGCTCACCTACGCCGGCAATCTCGAGACCCTGGCCTCGCTCAAGGACGATCCGCGCCATGTCTTCGTGCAGGGCGACATCGGCGACAGCGCGCTGCTCGACCGCCTGCTGGCCGAGCACAAGCCGCGCGCGGTGGTCAATTTCGCGGCCGAGTCGCACGTGGACCGCTCGATTCACGGCCCCGAGGATTTCGTGCAGACCAACGTGCTCGGCACCTTCCGCCTGCTCGAGTCGGTGCGGGGTTACTGGAACGCGCTGCCGGCCGACCCGAAGGCGGCCTTCCGCTTCCTGCACGTGTCGACCGACGAGGTCTACGGCTCGCTCTCGAAGACCGACCCGGCCTTCACCGAGGAGAACAAGTACGAGCCCAACAGCCCCTACTCGGCCAGCAAGGCCGCGAGCGACCACCTCGTGCGCGCCTGGCACCACACCTACGGCCTGCCGGTGCTCACCACCAACTGCTCGAACAACTACGGCCCCTTCCATTTCCCCGAGAAGCTGATCCCGCTGATGATCGTCAACGCGCTGGCCGGCAAGCCGCTGCCCGTGTATGGCGACGGCATGCAGGTGCGCGATTGGCTCTACGTCAAGGACCACTGCAGCGCGATCCGCCGCGTGCTCGAGGCCGGCCGGCTCGGCGAGACCTACAACGTGGGCGGCTGGAACGAGAAGCCGAACATCGAGATCGTGCAGACCGTGTGCGCGCTGCTCGACGAGTTGCGTCCGCGTGCCGACGGCAAGGGCTATGCCGAGCAGATCAGCTACGTCACCGACCGCCCCGGCCATGACCGCCGCTACGCCATCGACGCGCGCAAGCTCGAGCGCGAGCTCGGCTGGAAGCCGGCCGAGACCTTCGACACCGGCATCCGCAAGACGGTCGAGTGGTACCTCGCCAACGGCGACTGGGTGCGCAACGTGCAAAGCGGCGCCTACCGCGCCTGGGTCGAGAAGCAGTACGACGCGAAGGCCTCCGCATGAAGCTGCTGCTGCTGGGCAAGGGCGGACAGGTCGGCTGGGAACTGCAGCGCAGCCTCGCGCCGCTGGGCGAACTGGTCGCGCTCGATTTCGACAGCACCGACTTCCACGCCGACTTCAGCCGGCCCGAACGGCTGGCCGACACCGTGCGGCAGGTGCGCCCCGACGTGATCGTCAATGCCGCCGCCCACACCGCCGTCGACAAGGCCGAGAGCGAACCGGAGTTCGCGCGCAAGCTCAACGCCACCTCGCCCGGCGTGGTGGCGCAGGCCGCGCAGGAGATCGGCGCGCTGATGGTCCACTACTCGACCGACTATGTCTTCGACGGCAGCGGCACCGCGCCCTGGAAGGAAACCGACGCGACCGGCCCGCTGAGCGTCTACGGCCGCACCAAGCTCGAGGGCGAGCAACTGGTGGCGCGGCACTGCGCGAAGCACCTGATCTTTCGCACCAGCTGGGTCTATGCGGCGCGCGGCGGCAACTTCGCCAAGACCATGCTGCGGCTGGCCAGGGAACGCGACAAGCTGACCGTCATCGACGACCAGTTCGGCGCCCCCACCGGTGCCGAGCTGCTGGCCGACATCACGGCCCATGCCATTCGCGCCACCTTGCAGGACCCGTCCAAGGCCGGGCTCTATCACGCGATCGCGGGCGGCGAGACCACCTGGTACGGTTATGCGCGCTACGTGCTCGAACTCGCGCAGCAGGCCGGTGTCGAGCTCAAGGCCGGGCCGCAGCAGGTCGAGGCCGTGCCGACCAGCGCCTTTCCCACGCCGGCCACCCGGCCGCACAACTCGCGCCTCGACACCTCGAAGCTGCAGGCCGCCTTCGGGCTGGTGCTGCCGCCGTGGCAGAACGGCGTCGCGCGCATGCTGCGCGAGATCCTCTGAGCGCGCATCGCGCGCCGGACCCGAACCCCTGAAGAGAAGACACCAACGATGACCATCCAGACGACGCAGCGCAAGGGCATCATCCTGGCCGGCGGCTCGGGCACGCGGTTGCATCCGGCCACGCTTGCGATCAGCAAGCAGCTGCTGCCGGTGTACGACAAGCCCATGATCTATTACCCGCTGAGCACGCTGATGCTCGGCGGCATGCGCGACATCCTCGTCATCAGCACGCCGCAGGACACGCCGCGCTTCCAGCAACTGCTGGGCGACGGCAGCCAGTGGGGCCTGAACCTGCAGTACGCCGTGCAGCCCAGTCCCGACGGGCTGGCGCAGGCCTTCATCATCGGCGACAGGTTCGTCGGCAATTCGCCGAGCGCGCTGGTGCTCGGCGACAACATCTACTACGGCCACGACTTCGTGCACCTGCTGTCCGACGCCGATGCGCAGGCCAAGGGCGCGACCGTCTTCGCCTACCACGTGCACGACCCCGAGCGCTACGGCGTGGTGGCCTTCGACGCGCAGGGCAAGGCCAGCAGCATCGAGGAGAAGCCGCTCGAACCCAAGAGCAGCTACGCCGTGACGGGCCTCTACTTCTACGACAACCAGGTCGTCGACATCGCCAAGGCCGTCAAGCCCAGCGCGCGCGGCGAGCTCGAGATCACCGCGGTCAACCAGGCCTACCTCGACCTCGGCCAGCTCAACGTGCAGATCATGCAGCGCGGCTATGCCTGGCTCGACACCGGCACGCACGAGAGCCTGCTCGAGGCGGGCCAGTTCATCGCCACGCTCGAGCATCGCCAGGGCCTGAAGATCGCCTGCCCCGAGGAGATCGCCTGGCGCAACGGCTTCATCGATGCCGCGCAGCTCGAGAAGCTCGCCGCGCCGCTCGCCAAGAGCGGCTATGGCAAGTACCTGCAACGCCTGCTGAAGGACGAGGTGCGTTCGTGAAAGTCACCCCTACCGCGATTCCCGACGTTCTCGTCATCGAGCCGAAGGTGTTCGGCGACGCGCGCGGCTTCTTCTTCGAGAGCTTCAACGGCAAGGCCTTCGACGAGGCCGTGGGGCGCCACGTCGAGTTCGTGCAGGACAACCATTCGCGCTCGGCCCAGGGCGTGCTGCGCGGCCTGCACTACCAGATCCAGCAGCCGCAGGGCAAGCTGGTGCGCTGCGTGCGCGGCGCGGTGTTCGACGTGGCGGTGGACATCCGCCGCTCGTCGCCGACCTTCGGCCGGTGGGTGGGCGAGGAGCTCAGCGAGCACAACCACAAGCAGCTGTGGGTGCCCGCGGGGTTCGCGCACGGCTTCCTGGTGCTGACGGAGACGGCGGAGTTTCTGTACAAGACGACCGACTATTACGCGCCGGTGCATGAGCGGGCGATTGCCTGGAACGATGCCGCACTCGGCATCGCCTGGCCGGATGTCGGCATGGCGCCGCAGCTTTCAGCGAAGGACATGGCTGCCCTCTCGCTCGATCAGGCGGAAGTCTTCGCCTGATCCGCGGCTGCGGCGAGCATGCGCCGCAGCGTGTCCTCGAGCGCCGGCTCGGCCAGCGTACGGCCGTGGCGAGCCAGGAGTCCATGCAGCTTGGCGGGATCGCCGCACAGCCGATGGACTTCGTTGGCTCTCACGAAAGCCGGATTGACCTCGATGCGAGGGTTGTGCGAAGTCATTTTCGCCAGCATCTCGATCACCGATCGAAGCGCATGGGGGCGGCCTGAGCAGATGTTGTAGGTTTCGCCGGCCTCGCCGACGCTCAGCAACTCGAGGTAGGCATCGCACACCATCTGCACGTCGTTGAACTCCCTCTCGACGTCCAGGTTCCCGAGGGAGATCGACTCCGAGCGGCGGGCGAAGTGCAGGGCCAGCTTGGGGATCAGGAAGTTGGCGTCTTGCCCGGGGCCGGTGTAATTGAAGGGCCTCGTGATCAGCAGGTTGAGCCTGTCACCGTAGGTGCGGGCCATGTATTCCATGGCCAGCTTGCTCATGCCGTAATGGTTGACCGGCGCCGGCGGCTGGGCTTCCGAGATGGGTGAAGTGGCCGTGTTGCCGTAGATGTTCGCGCTGCTCGCCAGCAGGACCCGGCGTGGCGGAACGGCAAGCCGCGTGAGTGCATTCAGCAGATTCGTCGTTCCGACCACGTTGACCGCATAGAACGCACCATCGTTGGCATGTCCCACGAAGCTGATCGCCGCGAGATGGACGACGGCATCCGGTGCCGCGTTGCCGACCTCGGCGCTCACCGCATCCGGATTCGTGAGATCGGCGTGCAGCGGGATCACCTCGTGGCCCGCCGACTCGGCGTGGCGAACGAACGGGCGGCCGGTGAATCCATCCGCGCCGGTCAGCAGGATTCTCAAAACGAAAATCCCTGCTCGTTGCGGCGCAGGTCGGCCTCCACCATCATCTGGCAGAGTTGCTCGAGCGTGGTGGCAGGTTCCCAGCCGAGCTTGGCCTTGGCCTTGGCCGGGTTCCCGATCAGCAGGTCGACTTCCGCGGGGCGGTGGAACTTGGGATTCACGCGCATCACCGTCTTGCCGGTCGCGGTGTCCACGGCCGTTTCGGCCTCGTTGGGGCCCTTGAAGTCCACGTCGATGCCGGCGCCCTTGAATGCCATCCGCACGAAATCGCGGACGGTTTCCGTCCGGTTGGTTGCCAGCACATAGGTATCGGGTTCGTCGACCTGCAGCATCCGCCACATGCCCTCGACGTATTCCTTGGCGAAGCCCCAGTCGCGCTTGGCATCGAGGTTGCCCAACTCGAGCACGTCGAGCTTGCCGAGCTTGATCTTTGCCACGCTGTCCGTGATCTTGCGGGTGACGAACTCACGGCCGCGCAGCGGGCTCTCGTGGTTGAACAGGATGCCGCTGCAGCCGAAGATGTCGTAGCTCTCGCGGTAGTTGATGGTCATCCAGTGCGCGTACAGCTTCGCAACGCCGTAGGGGCTGCGCGGATAGAACGGGGTTTCCTCGATCTGCGGAATGGCCTGGACCTTGCCGAACATCTCGGAGGTGGAGGCCTGGTAGAAGCGGATCTTGGGATTCATCAGGCGGATCGCTTCGAGCAGGTGCAATGCACCAACACCGGTGATCTGGGCCGTGGCCGCCGGCTGATTGAAACTCACGCCGACGAAACTCTGTGCGGCAAGGTTGTAGATCTCGTCGGGATTCGAGCTTTTGACGAGCGCGATCGAGCTTCCCAGGTCGGTCAGGTCGTATTCCACCAGGTGCAGGTCGGGGTTCTTGTCGATCCCCAGCTCTTCGATGCGCCAGAAATTGACAGAGCTGGTGCGGCGATACGTGCCATAGACCACATAGCCCTTGGCCAGAAGCAGCTCAGCCAGGTAGGCGCCATCCTGGCCCGTGATGCCGGTAACGACGGCGCGTTTCTTTTCCATGGTCATTCTTCAATCACTTTCTCTGTCTAGGGGGCTAGGTAGCTCTCTCGGATACTTTGGATGGCCTCAGGCGCATGCGGAAAATTCGAGCAGCGCAGCCTTGAACTGCTCCGCGCTTTGGCTCCAGGTCAGGTAGGGCATTGTCTCAGAATGGGGGTGGGTTCCCTTCTGGAACTGCTCCAGCCAGCCTCGGATCGAGGCCGCGAGATCCTTGCCGGTGGTTGCATCGAAATAGCTGGCATGGTTCGACGCCACCTCCCTGAAGACGGGCAGATCCCTTGCAAGGATCGGCAGCCCGTGCTGTGCGGCTTCGATCAGCGGAAGGCCGAAGCCCTCCCCCTCCGATGCGAGCAGCAGGCATGAGCAGGACCGGTAGAGGCGTTCCAGGTACTCGTCGCTGATGCCTTCCAGCAAGAAGAGCCGGCGATCGTGCTGTGGATGCTTCTTCAGCCGCTGCACCAGGGCTTCGACCATCCATCCCGTCTTGCCAGCGATCACCAGGTTGGCCTCGACGCCCTCGCGCCAGAGCTGCTCGAATGCGTCGAGCACCTGCTCGTGCCGCTTGCGCGGCTCGATCGTGCCGACCATCAGGAAGCTGGGCCTGGACGAAATGGTCTTGAGCAGCGGCGCGGCATCCTCCGGCATGCCGGAAGTCGGCGAGGAGGAGCCGATGTCGGCGCCCAGGTGAAATGCTCGGACCTGCAGGCCTGCTTCCAGACGCCCGGGCGCATTGGCCGATGCCCAGGCGATGAACTCGTCGGCTACCGACTGCGAGATGGCAAGAACGCCATCGCTTTCGGCAACGACCTTCAGCCAGCGCTCGTGCAGTGCCTTGGCCCCGTCGTAGAACCTGTCGCGCAGCAGGACTGGCAGCAGGTCATACACGACGAAATACGCGCGCGCCCCCAGATCGCGCAATTCCCGATAGAACGCGGTCTGCGTGGGTACGACATGAGGCTGCAGATCCAGCCCGACGAAGATGTCTCCCCCCCTGATGTCGACAGGAGCATCCTCGAGGCCACTGGTGGGGCAGTCGAGGAAGCGCAAGGCGAATTTCCGGGCGTAGAAGTAGCCAACCTTTTCCTTGCGAGCGTAGACCGGTTCGATCCGGAAGCCAGTCGGGGGATTCTTCAAAAGCGCACCGAGAAGGGATTTCACGAGTCGTTGGATGCCGCTTTGCCAATCGTTCTGTACCAACTCGGAGACATCGATGAAAAGCTGGTGCCCTGGGCCTGGCAGCGGTAACGCGCGCGCGATTCCCCGCGCCAAGTTGATCAAGTCTTCTTCGGACTTCGGGGCGTCGCCAGCGATCGAACGAACCAGCCCCGTTCGGCTTTGCGCCCCGGCGCGGGCGAAGTCCTCGATGGCATCGGCATAGCTTTGCGCGCACGCCGCCGGCGCATGCGCCATTTCGATCTGCTGCCTGCCCCGGGCCCCCAGAGCCCTAGCGAAGTCAGGTGATGCTCGAAGCTTTTCCAGGATTTCAATCAATGCTTCATCGGTGAAGGCGTCCGGAAGCATCGCGACCGCGTCGCTCGGGATGAAAGCCATGGAACCGTTTGCATTCACCACCGTCGGAACGCTCTTGCTCATGGCATCCAGCACCGTTCCCGATGTCTCTCCACGGGACAGCGAGCGCAGCTGGACAGCGACGTCCGATGCGTGGAGGTAACGCTGGAAGGTTTCGGAGTCGGTCCATCCAGTGATGCTGACATTCGACCTGCCCTGGTCGCTCTCGATGGCCGTTTCCAACTGCCGGCCATACGGCGTCTTGTCGTTGTCGCCCACGAAAACCAGCCTGCACTTTGGATCTCTTGCCAGGGAGGACCGAAGCCAAGCTTGGAGTAACCGATGGTTCAGCTTGGTCGGACCCAGCAAGCCGAAAGCGCAGACCATGAATTCGTCGGGGTCCAGATTCAATTCGCCGCGAGCGCGAACGCGCTCGCTTTCCACTCCCTCGGATACCACGCGAAGATGAGGAATGAGTGCCCATTTCCGCGCGAGATCGGGTCCATACCATTCGCTGGCAAGTTCCTTTGAATAGGGCGAGTGAACGATGACGCCCGCGGCAAGGCGCAGCACGTCGAAATTGCATGGGTAGCCGAAGACGACCGTTGCAGTGTCCTCCGCGCCGTAGCGCTCGGCCACTGCGGAGTAGCCGTGAGACTCATAAAGGGACTTGATCCATTGGTGCGGCTCGCCCACCGCGAACTCTCGGTGCGCCTGGATACCGCTCAGGTAGAAGTCGTGCAAAACCACGACGCCGGGCACCTCTTCCAGCAAGCTGAACATGTGCTTGTGGAACTCGGAGTTGCCGAAATGGTAGACGACGCGGTCGAATGACCGTGCGTTCCGGCGAAACCAGTCCACAGACCGCAGGGGGAGCGACATACCGATCTCGCGCTCGTCGAGCGCATGCAGATCAGTGATCAACTCTATGTCGTAGAACTTGGAGAGTTCGGGCAACAGTTCGGCGCTGTAGGTCGCGATACCGCTGCGCTCCGGAGGGAGAGGCGAAACGTATGCCAGCTTCGGTTTGTGCGATGCCGTCGTGGACGACCTCGGTGCGGGCCTGGTCTCGGTGGGCCGCGATGCGTGCAGTTGTTCGAAGGCCGCCAGGGCACGTCGAGCCGATTCATCCCAGGAAAACTTCTTCGACTGCCGGGCGCCATGCTCGATCAGCACGTTCCTGAAGTCGCGATCGCTCAGCACCTGTGCGATCTTGGCGGCGATCGCGTTGGCGTCGCGTGGGTCGAACATCGCGTCAGCTCGGCCGATCACCTCGGGAAGGCTGGACGTATTTGCCCCGATCACGGGGGCGCCGCACAGCATCGCTTCGAGGGCCGGCAGCCCGAAGCCTTCGTGCCATGACGGAAACACGAACAAGGCGCAAAGGTTGTAGAGATCGACCAGATCTTCCTCGGGCACGAACCCGGTGATCGCGACTGCGCCGTCGTCGAGCCCCTGTTGGCGGGCCAGCGCCAGCAGTTCGTCCCGGTCCTCGGTTCTAGCGGAGCAGACGATCGCCAACTGGTGTTCCGAGCGCATGGTCGGAGGCAGCAATGCGAATGCCTTGATCAGGCCATCGATGTTCTTTCGCAGGTCAATGCCGCCGGTGTACATCACGAATGGCTTGCGCAGCCGGTAGCGGGCGCGCAGTTCGTCGGCTCGGGCCGGGGACAGCTCACGCTTGCTGAAATGGTCGCCGGCCGCCGTCGAGATATTGACGCAGCGGGCAGGATCCAATCCCAGATGATCGAGCCCTTCCTGCCTCGACGACTCGGAGATGGCGAGCCAGAGATGGGCTTGGCGCAGTGCCTCCACCTTGCCCATGTACCAGCTGCGCATGGTTGGATTGTCGAGATAGGGGCCTGAATGGATCAGTGGAATGAGGTCGTAGAGGGTGATGGCGGTCGGTGTCGTGGCGAAGCGGCCCGCGCTGGTGACGGCGGGATCGCCCAGGCCCTCGAAGAGGCTCGATACGTGAACGGCATCGGAATTCAACCGGGCCAGGAACGCCTCTCGAAGCTTCTCGTCGGCGCGCACGCTTTCAGGGGAGCGCGATGCGGAGCCGGTCTCGGCGGCCGGATACCAGATCTTGATGTTCGCTGGATCGACCAAGCCGTCGAATGCTGTCTTGATGGCATCCACGGCGTCGGGGAAGCGGCCGTTCAATGCGAGCACGAGTTCGTGCTGGCCGGCCCGGCGGGCCATGGCTTGCGCGAGGGACTGCGAGTAGCGTCCGATACCGCGGAATCTGCTGCCGGTGGATTGAGCTCCCTGAAGATCTATCACTATTCTCATTGATGCGTTTCCGAAGGGGGCTGCCCCTGTTTTAGCTGCCTGAAGGTCAAGGCTGTGTCGGGAGACATCGGCGATGGGCCGCCGCCCGGATCGGCGGGGCGCTGGATATCGGGCGGAGCCAGTGTCGCCCTCAAGCGTCGCCTCAGCGGGGGGACGCAGGCGAGAACCCATCCCGCCGCGCGCTTGAGACCAGGACTTCGATTCGTGGCGATGGCCGCGATGCGCAACGCCGTCTTGATCCGTCGCTTGATGCCGCTGAGGATGCGGCCCTCTGCCACCGCGTTCGCCAGCCGCCGCAATGGTCGGTCGCCCGCGAGCTGCGCTCGCGCTTCCGCCTGTATCGCCCGGTCGAGCGCATGCTTGAGGAGCATCTCGGCGTTGCTCGCCCGCGCCTCGACGGCCTGAAGGCGGATCAGCGCGTGGTTGCTGCGGTCGCGCTCCGCAGCCAATCTTTCACCCGCTTCCCTTGCGTCCGCACGCGCCGCTTCGAGTTCGCCGGCATGGGCGGCATTCACGCCCGCGCACCAAGCACTCGAAGACAGGCCGCTGAGGCGAGCGCCGTCGAAGACATTGGGAGGCGCTTCAAACGCTGCACGGAGCTCCTTGTGCTCGGATGCGACGTAGAAGCGGTTGAGCCCGTCGAAATAGACGAATTCGTAGCCCGCTTTCACCAGGATCGCATCGGCTCCGTCGAATCGAAGCTCGGTGGACATGGGCACCGTCGCCTCGATCACCACGATCCACGGCCGCAAGGTTTCGCTGTTCCAGCCTTCGAGGACCTTTTCCTCGAATCCCTCGACGTCGACCTTCAGCCAGTGCACCTCCTTCCCCTCGAGCGAGGCCAGCGCCGTGCGCATGGGAAGCGTCGGAACCCGGACGATCTCGTTCGAGAAGCCATGCCGGGTCTGGAGGTTCTCCGCGTAGGACGGTACGCCTGTGCTCAGGCCCGTCCCGGCAATCACGTGCAGTTCCAGTATCCCGGCGCTGTCCGACAGCGCCAGCTGCAGCACGACTTCGTCGGGCCTGTCCTGCCTCAACAGCTCGGCGTAGTAGGGGACGGGCTCGACATGGACGCCCCGCCATCCTTGTTCGTGGAACGCCTTGCTGACCGAATCCACGGTCGGATGCTGCGCGCCGATGTCCACGTAGGTGCCGACCGGAACATGCTTCAGTGCGCGCCAAAGCATGACATCCTCGAAATTCTGCGCGTAGGACGTAAAAGCCGGGGGATTGTTTTTCTGGTTCATGGAATGCGGCTTGTGGCTGGGGAATACGGCCTTGTTTCTGCAAAAGGAGCGCCGGGGCCTTGATCCGCATTTTACGAAGTGGAACTGTCATTTCTTGGCATGATGACGCTCCCGCACGGAGAAGCCTTCGGCGATGACGTTACGTTTGTTAGTGAAAGTGCCCTCTCCTGATGGGAAACCTTGATTCGACGCTACGGGCTGCGCGCCGGCTCGCCAAAGGCGCCTATTGGCTCATGACGCCGTGGCGCACCTCCGAGCGCTGGCGTTTCCTGCGGGACCGGGCACTGATGGAGAAGAAGGCGCGAGATCTCGCCGTCCTGTTCGAGCAGGAGCGCGCCCGGCTCGTTTCGCCTCGGCGCGACGAGCCTCCGGCCCCCCCCTTCGATCCGTACGACGACGCGGACGTCCTGGATTCAGCGGGATCGGACTTCGGAGATGTCTTCTGGCCGCCGTTCGATGCCGCTTCCGTCGTGGATGCCGGCAGTGCGGCGCGCTTCATCATCGATGTGTTGCGATCGCGCAAAGACCTGCGCCTGCGTTTTCCCGATGCGTTCTCGGCCCTGGATGGCGGTGATTTCGGCCGATGGATCGCCAGCGATGCGGGGCGGACCGAGCTGGGTGTCTCGGCAGAGGGCGCTCGGCATCTGGTTGCACTTCTTGCGAGCGATCCTGCGGCCAGGGCGCGGCAGTTCTTCCTGTCGAGCACTGAAGTGCGTGCCGCATTGCCGCATGGACTGATGCCCGCCGGTCGACGCAGTCTCTTCAAATGGTTCGTCCGGCATGCAAGGGATGGGGCTTCGTTGTCGATCGAGGAGATCTGGTGGTTGTTCCTCCAGGCGACGGAAGACCCGCAGGGCGAGCTGTGCAGGGCCTACTTGTTCACGGCGGAATGGCAGCGTCTTTTTCCCGATGGATTGACGGTTTTCGGCTGGCCCGCCTTCGCCGGGTGGGTGCGCGCGACCTATGGCCCGGAGAACTTGACCGGGGCATCGCCATCGGCTCCCGGCCACCTGCGGCCGGAGATCCAGCTCCGGGCGGCTTATTGGGCACGTCCCGCCTGGCGGGCGGCGCATCCGGATGCCCTGGCCGATGCGGGGAGCGCGAGGGTCTTCCTCGACTGGCTGGTGTCCGGGGGCGACGTGGAATCGGGACCGCAGGCGCGGACCTGGTGCAGCGGCCTGGATGCCGAACAGGTGAGTTCCGAACTCCCGAGCGGCCCGGTCAACGTCATCGGCCATTTCTGCTATCCCTCCGGCCTCAGGGTTTCGGTGGAAGCTCTCGTGGAAGCCATGGCGTGCCAGGGAATCCGTGCCTCGCTGAGAGATGTACGAACCGACCCTCGCGACGATCCTCGGCACGTGCGGTTCGATGGTCTCGAGACGGGCGGCGTCACCATCATCCACGTGCAGCCCGAGCCTTTCTTTGCGGAGGTCTATGCAAGAGCGGACCTGGCCGAGCGTGTGCCGCGCACGTATCGCATCGCTTACTGGTACTGGGAGTTCGATTCGATTCCGCAGTCGTGGTGCGATCATGCCGCCCATGTCGACGAGGTATGGGTCGCGACGGAGTTCATTGCGCGTGGGCTGCGAGAGCGGTTGACCATACCCGTGCGGACGCTGTTCCCGGGCGTGGCGCTGGCACCTTTCCAGGCCAGGAGCCGGTCCTATTTCGGCTTGCCATCCGAGCGCTACATCTTCCTGTTTACCTTTCACATGATGAGTGTCATGGAACGGAAGAATCCTCTGGGCCTGATCCGCGCGTTTCAGAAGGCATTCCGCCCCGACGAGCCGGTCACGCTGGTGCTCAAGACCTCGTTCGGGGATCGACATCCCGAGCAGTTCGAGGAGTTGCGCGATGCGGCCGCCGGCATTCCCGCGATCAAGATCATCGACGAGGTCTATACCTCGGACGAAGTGCTCTCTCTGATGAACACCTGCGATGCTTATGTGTCGCTGCATCGCAGCGAGGGGCTCGGACTCACGATGGCGGAGGCCATGCTGATGGGCAAGCCGGTCGTGGCCACCGGCTTTTCCGGAAACATGGATTTCATGGACGAAGACAACAGCCTGCTGGTGCCATACGAGTCCGTCACGGTCGGGCGTGCCATTCCTCCGTATGAGGCCGACCTCGAATGGGCGGAGCCCTCGGTGGAGCATGCAGCGCTGGCGCTGCGCCGACTCTACGACGATCAACAGTGGGCTCGCGAACTGGGTGCTCGCGGTCAACGCAGCGCGATGAAGTTTCTGTCGCTCGAGGAGGCGGGCAGGCGGATCGCGGGTCGCCTGACCGAAATCGAAAGCCTGCGGCGCGATCTCGGCCTGAGGGCGTAGAGGCCGAACGGGCGCCTGGCTATTGCTCCTGGACGATGCGCCCGTGCTCCAGGTGGATCACGCGATTGCATTCCTTGGCAATCAATTCGGGCGAGTGCGAGGCGAGTACCAGAATGCCCGACTTGGAAACCACCTCGCGCATGCGCCGCTCTGCCTTCTCGGTGAACTCGGCATCGCCCACGGACAGCCATTCGTCCATCAGCAGGATGTCGGCCTGAATACTCGTGGAAATAGAGAATGCCAAGCGCATCAGCATGCCGGTGGAGTAGGTGCGCACCGGCATGTTGACGTACTCGCCGAGGCCGCTGAACTCGCAGATGTCCTGCGTCAGCTGGTCGACCTGCTTGCGGCTCATTCCCATGACGAGTCCGCGCAGCATGATGTTCTCGATGCCGGTAGCGTCGACCTCGATGCCTAGCACCGGATCGATCAGGCTGGAGACGGTGCCCTGGCGCGTGAACGAACCCGCGGAGGGCTCGTAGACGCCGGCCAGGGTTCGCAGCAGGGTCGACTTGCCCGCACCGTTGTGACCGACCAGCCCGAGCCGGTCGCCGCTGCGCAGTTCGAAGCTGATGTCGCGCAGTGCCTGCACGACCGTCACACCCGTCTCCTTGCCGAGACGGCCACCCGTCACCGAGGCGGCGAGCGTGCTGCGAAGTGAACTTGCACCGGCGCCATAGATCGGGAAGCTGACGGATACGTTCTGGAGGGAAATCAGGGCCATGGGCGATCAGAGCCAATAGACGACGCGGCGTCGGTACTTCATGAATAACAGGCTCGCGCCCAGGATGCTGGCAATCGTCCAGCCGATGATGCCCAGCCAGTCGTGCAGGCTGGCCGTTCCACCCATCAATGGCGTGCGAAGCAGATCGAGCATCTGCGCCAGCGGATTCCACAGCACATAGCGCGCGCGGCCCGGCAGGTTCTCGGGCAACCAGAACACCGGTGTCAGGAACATCAGCATCTGCATCAGGCTGGTGACGATCTGGGTGATGTCGCGAAAGCGCGTACAGATCAATCCCAGCACCAGTCCGATGGCGTGCGCGTTCACGAGCAGCAGCAGGAAGGCGGGAAAGAAAAGCAGTGCCTGCCACGACAGCGAGATGCCCGCCCACAGCGCCACCGGCACGTACAGCACGATCTGGTGGGCGAACTGGATGATGTTGCGCCCCAGGCTGCGCCACACGAACAGTGTGATCGGGAAGTAGCCCTGTTTGAGGTAGTGCGAGGAATTGACGAAAGTATGGCAGGCGTCGGTGACGATGCTGGAGAACAGCCCCCAGAAGATCACGCCGAGCGCGAGGTGGGGGAAGAAGCGCGACAGCTCGGTGCCGAACAGCGCGCTGTACAGCGGGCCCATGCCCGCGATCATCACGCCCATGCTCAGCGTGAGCCAGATCGGTCCTAGCAGCGAGCGGCGATAGCGCAGGACGATGTCGAACCAGGCCAGGGTCCACCAGATGTCGACGCGGCGGGAGCCTTCCCACCAGTCGGTCCACGCGTTGCGATGAAGATTCGAATGTGCTGTTGCGCTCATGCTCGCCCATAGGTGTCCGCGAGGCGGACGATGTCGTCTTCTCCCAGGTAGCTCCCGCACTGCACTTCGATCAGCACCAGTTCTTCGTGGCCGGTGTTCGTCAGGCGATGTTTTTCCTGAAGTGGAATGTAGCGGTATTGGCCGCGCACGGTCTCGTGCTCGACCTCCCCGATCTGCACGATGCCTTTGCCCTGGACCACGACCCAGTGCTCGGCGCGCTGGTGGTGGTATTGCAGCGAAAGCGACTGGCCCGGCTTGACCGTGATGCGCTTGACCTTGTAGCCGTCTTCTTCCTTGAGCGACGCATAGGTGCCCCAGGGACGATGGACGGTGGCCGGCAGTTGAACGGTCTCGTGCGTGCGCGATTTCAGCAGGTCCACGACCTTCTTGACCTGCTGCGCGCTGTTCTTGTGCGCCACCAGCAGCGCGTCAGGCGTGTCGACGATCACGAGATCGTGGACGCCGAGCGTGGCCACCACCTTGGCGCCATGGCTCTCGACCTGGACGTGCGTGCCGGTGGTGTCCACGGCCACGACGTCATCCGGCAGCGTGTTGCCGTTGGCATCCGCCGGATGCGCGCTCGCCACGGCAGGCCAGGAGCCCACGTCGTTCCAGGAGAACTTGGCCGGCACCACTTGGACGTTGTCCGCGCGCTCCATGACGGCATAGTCGATGCTGATGTCGGGTTGCAGGCCGAAGCTGTGGAGGTCGAAATCCACGGCCTGCCCGTTACGCTTGGCGTTGGCCATCGCGTGACGGGCGGCGCGCAGCACGTCGGGGGCCTGCTTCTCAAGTGCCCCAAGGATGCCTGCGGCGGTGAAGCAGAACATGCCGCTGTTCCAGTAGTAGCGACCGGTCGCCAAGTATTCCTGGGCCGTGGCGAGATCAGGCTTCTCGACGAAGCGCTTGACCGGCTGACTCTGGCGCGAGACGCGTTCGACCTCGACATAGCCGAAGCCGGTTTCGGGTGCGGTGGGCGCGATGCCGAACAGTACCAGGGCGCCTTCGCTGGCGAGACGGAAGGCCTCGCTGGCGCTCGCGACGAAAGCCTCGACGTCGGGGACGAGGTGGTCGGCCGACAGCACCAGCATCACCGTGTCGCTGCCGAACTGCTGTTCGCATTGCAGTGCAGCCAGCGCGATCGCCGGCGCGGTGTTGCGTCCCTTCGGCTCGAGCAGATAGGTGGTGTCCGGCGGATCGCTCATGCCGCCGAGCACGTCCTTCGTCAGGAAGAAGTGGTCCTTGTTGGTCACGATCATCAGGTCGCCCGTGCCGCACGCCTGACCCCGCTCGATCGCCTGCTGCAGCAGCGTCGTGCCCCCGAGCTTCATGAAAGGCTTCGGGAAGGCTTGCCGCGAGACGGGCCATAGTCTGGAACCGGCGCCTCCCGATAGCACCACTGAAAGCACCTGCATCTTTTGAACCTTGTTTCTTTATGGAGGAGCGATAATTTTACCGACCCCTGCCGGGGCGAGCCGTGAGCAGGCGTTCGTTGCGACGCCCCGCGCTGAAAGTGCGCACCACCGGCCTTTTCTTCGCGCGGCCATGGCCTCGGCGCGAGTTTTCGGAATGATCGACCGTATTTTATGAGGCCCACGCTGCCCGCCGCATCCACAGGGAGACGCCGACCCGCACGCCCCGCCGAGCTGACCAAGGCCCAATTGCAGGCCCGGGTGCATGCGCTCGAGCAGCAGGTGGCCGCCATGGAGCGCTCGACCAGCTGGCGGCTCACGGCCCCGGTGCGCTGGGCCAGCCGGGTGGTGCAGCGCCTGCGCGGCGGGCCGCCACTGCCGGCGGGCATCGCGGGCGGCAACTACGCGGAATGGATCGCGCGGTCGGCGGCGCTGCAGGCGGGGCCGCTGGCGGCACTCGCGGCCGAGACGCGGGGCTGGTCCGAACGCCCGCTGATCTCGGTGCTGATGCCCACCTACAACCCCCAGCCGGCCTGGCTGCGCGAAGCCATTGCCTCGGTGCGCGCGCAGACCTACGACCGCTGGGAGCTCTGCATCGCCGACGATGCCTCGACCGATCCGCAGGTGGCGGCCCTCCTCGAGGCCGCGGCCGCCGAGGACAGCCGCATCCGCTGGGTCCGCCGGCCGGTCAACGGCCACATCTCCGAAGCCTCGAACAGCGCGCTGGCGCTGGCCGGTGGCGACTGGGTGGCGCTGATGGACCACGACGACCTGCTCGCGCCCGATGCGCTGCTGCGCGTCGCGCACGAGCTGCGCGCCCATCCCCAGGCGCGCATGGTCTATTCGGACGAGGACAAGATCGACGCCGCCGGCCGACGCTACAACCCCTATTTCAAGCCCGACTGGAACCTCGAGCTGTTCCGCTCGCAGAACATGTTCTCGCACCTCGGGGTCTACCAGCGCGCGCTGTTGCTCGAGGTCGGCGGCTTCCGCAAGGGCTTCGAGGGTGCGCAGGACTACGACCTCGCGCTGCGCTGCATCGAGCGCATCGACCCGTTGCGGCAGGTGCGGCACATCCCGCACGTGCTCTACCACTGGCGCGCGCATGCCGAGAGCACGGCCCAGTCGGCCGGCGCCAAGCCCTATGCCGAGATCGCGGGCGAACGGGCCCTCGACGAGCATTTCGAGCGCATCGGCCTGGCCGCGCGCACCGAGAGCACGCCGCATGGCTACCGCACCCGGCTGGCGTCACCCGCGCGCTGGCCGAAGGTGTCGCTGGTGATCCCCACGCGCGATGCGCTGGGCCTGGTGCGCCAGTGCATCGAGAGCATCGTGGCGCTCTCGACCTACCCCGACTACGAGATCCTGCTGGTCGACAACGGCTCCACCGATCCCGAGGCGCTGCGCTACTTCGCCGAGCTGCGCGAGCAGCCGGGCTTCCAGGTGCTGCGCGACGACGGGCCGTTCGACTACGCGGCGCTCAACAACGCCGCGGTGGCACGGGCCCGGGGCGAACTGGTGGCGCTGATCAACAACGACATCGAGGTCATCACCCCCGACTGGCTCGAGGAGATGGTGGCGCTCGCGCTGCAGCCCGACGTCGGCGCGGTGGGCGCGAAGCTGCTCTACCCCGACGGCACGGTGCAGCACGCGGGCGTGGTGCTGGGCATCGGCGGCATCGCCGGCCATGCCCACAAGCACCTGCCGCGCGCGGAGGGCGGTTACTTCAACCGCGCGCAGCTGATCCAGTCCTTCGAGGCCGTGACCGCGGCCTGCCTGGTGGTGCGCAAGGCCGTCTACCAGCAGGTGGGCGGGCTTGATGCCGACCACCTCAAGATCTCGTACAACGACATCGACTTCTGCCTGCGCCTGCGCGAGGCCGGCTACCGCAACGTCTGGACGCCGCATGCGGAGCTCTACCACCATGAATCGGCCACCCGGCCGCGCGACCTGGATCCGGCCCAGCGCGAGCGCGCGGCGCGAGAAGAGAACCACATGAAGACCCGCTGGGCCGCCGTGCTCGACCGAGATCCCGCCTACAACCCGAACCTGAGCCTGGCCTCGGAAGACTTCGCGCTGGCCTGGCCGCCGAGGCCCGTGCCGGAGGTGCGGCCATGAACCGCCTCCTGCGTGCCTTGAGCTTCATCCCGAACGCTCTCTACAAGGGCGGCGGCCTCGGCGGCACCGCGCGCCGCGCCGTGAAGATCCTGCGCCAATCGGGCCTGCGCGGCGTGGTGCGCTCGGTCGGTGTGCTGCTGCGCAACGACGGCCCGCCGCTGATGGCCGATGCCTCTCGGCCCGACCGCTTCCAGTACCGCGAATGGGTCAAGCGCCACGACGCGCCACTCGCGCCGGCGCAGCGCCAGGCGCTCGAGGCGCAGGCCGCCGGCTGGCCGCGCCGGCCCGGCTTCGTGCTGGCGATGGCGCTCGATGGCGCCGATGCGCAGCAGGCGGAGCGCGCCGTGGCTTCGGTGCGCGACCAGGTCTTCGCGCACTGGCGGCTGGTGCTCGCGGCCGGCCCGGGCACGGCGCAGGAGGTCAAGGCGCTGGCCGGCCGGCTGGCCGCGGCCGAGCCGCGCATCGAGTTCGCCGAAGCGACGCTCGCGCAGGCCTTCAACGCCGCCGACCCCGGTGCCGACGGCTGGCTCGCCGCCTGCGACGCGCGCGATGCGCTGGCCGCCGATGCGCTGTGGCGCGTGGCCGAGGCCGCCGTGGCCCATCCCGAGGCCGCGCTGATCTACACCGACGAGGATCGGATCGCGGCCGACGGCCAGCGCTCGGCGCCGTACTTCAAGCCCGACTGGAACCTCGACCTGCTGCGCTCGCAGGACTTCGTCTCGCGGCTGGCCTTCTTCGCGGCGCCGCTGCTGCGCGAGGTGGGGCGGCTCGACGAGCGCTTCGGCGATGCGGCGCGCTACGACCTGGTGCTGCGCGCGGCCGAACGCCTCGATGCGGCGCGCATCGTCCATGTGCCGAAGGCGCTGTACCACCGCCATGTGGCTTCCGAAGAGGCGGTGCATGCGATGGACCCGGCCGAGTACGCGCCCGAGGGCGGCGAGCGCGCGCTGCAGGCGCACCTGGCGCGCGGCGGCATCGAGGCCACGGCCGAGCGCGCGGGCGCCGGCTTCCGCGTGCGCCATGCGCTGCCGGCCGAGCTGCCGCTGGTGTCGCTGTTCATTCCCACGCGCAACGGCCTGAAGCTGGTGCGCCAGTGCATCGAGAGCATCCTCGAGAAGACCCTCTACCCGCGCTACGAGATCATCCTGATCGACAACGGCTCGGACGACCCCGAGGCGCTGCGCTACTTCGAGGAGATCTCGGCGCGCGCGGCCGTGCGCGTGCTGCGCGACGACAGCCCCTTCAACTACTCGGCGCTCAACAACCAGGCCGCGGCGGTCGCCAGGGGCGAGGTCTTCGGCCTGATCAACAACGACATCGAGGTGATCTCGCCCGACTGGCTCGGCGAGATGGTCTCGATCGCGCTGCAGCCCGGCGTGGGCGCCGTGGGCGCGCGGCTGTGGTATCCCGAGAACACGCTGCAGCATGCGGGCGTGGTGCTGGGCTACCGCGGCGGCGTGGCCGACCATGCGCACCGCCGGCTCGGCCAGGGCGACGCCGGCTACTTCGGGCGCGCGGCGCTGCTGCAGGGCTTCTCGGCCGTGACGGCCGCCTGCCTGATCGTGCGGCGCGCGCTCTACGAACAGGTGGGCGGGCTCGACGAGAAGAACCTCAAGGTCGCCTACAACGACGTCGACTTCTGCCTGCGGCTGCGCGAAGCCGGCTATCGCAACGTCTGGACGCCCCATGCCGAGCTCTACCACCACGAGTCGGCCACGCGGCCCTCGGACCTGTCGGAGGCGCAGATCCAGCGTTTCCTCGGCGAGGAGGGCTACATGAAGCAGCGCTGGGGCGAGTTGCTGTTCAACGACCCGGCCTACAACCCGAACCTGAGCCTCGCGATCGAGGACTTCAGCTATGCCTGGCCGCCGCGCGCGCCGAAGGGGCTGGCGCCATGAGCGAGGTGGCGGCTTCTTCCGCCGGGGCACTGACCGTTTCGGTCGCCCTGTGCACCTACAACGGCGAGCGCTTCGTGCGCGAGCAGGTCCGCAGCATCTGCCTGCAGACCCGGCCGCCGATGGAGATCGTGCTGTCCGACGACGCCTCGCGCGACGCCTGCGTCGAGGTGGCGCGCGCCGCCGTCGAGGAATGCCTGCGCGAGCGTCCTGGCCTCGCGATCGCGCTGCGCGTCATCGTCAATCCCGTCGGCCTGCGCGTGGTCAAGAACTTCGAGCAGGCGGTGCGCGCCTGCGGCGGCACGCTGATCGCGCTGTCGGACCAGGACGATGCCTGGGTGCCCGAGCGGCTCGAGCGGCTGGTGGCCGAGTTCGAGCGCCGGCCCGAGCTGCGGCTGCTGCACTCGGACGCGCGCCTCGTCGACGCCCAGGGCGCGCCCCTGGGCGGCACGCTGTTCCATGCGATCGAGGTCACGGCCGGCGAGCTCGAGCGCATGCATGCGGGCCAGGCCTTCGACGTGCTCCTGCGCCGCAACATCGTCACCGGCGCGACCACGGTGTTCCATCGCGAGCTGCTCGACGCGGTGCTGCCGTTCCCGGTCGAATGGGTGCACGACGAGTGGATCGCCACGGTGGCCTCGGCCTTCGCGCGCATCGACACCGTCGAGGCGCAACTGATCGACTACCGCCAACATGGCGGCAACCAGATCGGCGCGCGGCGCGACACCTTCATGGAGAAGGTGCGCAAGGCCCTGGCCTCGCGCGGCACCACCCACGTCGAGCGCGCGCGCAAGGCCGAGCTGCTGCTCGAGCGCCTCGAGCAGGTGGCGCGCGCGGGCCGCCCGGTGACCGCCGACACCCTCGACAAGCTGCGCGGCAAGATCGTGCACCAGCGCTTCCGCACGCAGCTGCCGGCCTCGCGCTGGGCGCGCGTGCTGCCGATCCTGCGCGAGGCCCGAACGGGTCGCTACGACCGGTTCGGCCGCGGTTTTCGCGGCGTGGTGCGCGATCTGTTCGAATCCGTCTGATCCATTCCCGAGCCCTCCGTGAGCCACATCCCCCAGACCCCCGCCTCCGCGCCGCCCACCGTGGTGGTCGTGATCCCGTTCTACAACGGCTCGGCCTTCATCGAGCGCTCGGTGGCGAGCGTGTTCGCGCAGTCGATGCCGGCCAGCGAGGTCATCGTGGTCAACGACGGCTCGCGTCCCGAGGAGCGTGCCAGCCTCGACGCGCTGGCCGCGCGCTTCCCGTTCCGCATCCTCGACAAGGAGAACGGCGGCCAGGGCTCGGCGCGCAACGCCGGTGTGGCGGCCTCGACGGCCGAGTACATCTGCTTCCTCGACCAGGACGACTTCTACCTGTCGAACCACATCGAGATCCTGGTCAAGGGCATCCCGGCCGACGACCCGCGCCTGGGCTTCGTCTACGCCGACCTGGCCGAGGCCGATGGCGAGGGCAACATCATCCGCGCGGCGATGGTCAAGGACCACACGCTGCATCACCCGAAGACCAACATCTTCGAGATGCTGCGCCACGACATCTTCGTGCTGCCCTCGGCCGCGATCGTGACGCGCAAGGCCTTCGACGCGGTGGGCGGCTTCGACACCCAGTTCATGGGCTTCGAGGACGACGACCTGTTCCTGCGCATCTTCCGCAAGGGCTTCACGAACCACTTCATCGACAAGGTGGTCACGGTCTGGTGCATCCACACCGGCAGCACCTCGTTCGACATGCGCATGATCCGCAGCCGCTTCAAGTACTTCAAGAAGCTGGTCGGCATGTTCCCCGACGAACCCCGGCGCAACCGCTACGTGCTGCGCGACTGCCTGATGCCGCGCTTCGGCCGCTTCTTCATGGACCACGTGATCGAGGCGGTGAAGGCCAACGACCCGAACCGCGCCGAGATGAGCGCGGTGCTCGCCGAATACGCGGCGATCGTCTATGCGAGCCCGGCGGTCAGCGGCCGCAAGAAGCTCGAGCTGCGCGCCACCGTCTTCATGGCCGAGCACAGCCCGCCGGGGCTGATCCGCGCCATCGGCAAGCTGACGCGGCTGCCCGGGGTGCGCTCGCTGCGCCGATTGCTGGGCTGAGGGGCGGGGCCGATCAGGCCGCCTGGCGGCGCAGTCGGCGATAGCGCCAGAACGCGCCCGAAGCCCAGATCTTCAGCAGGCTGGTGACATGCCAGTAGAGGTACTTGCCGCTGCGGTGGCTCGCGCGCTGGGCGTCGTGTTGCGCGCGCAGCTGCTCGCCGACCTGCAGCCGCCAGCCAGCCAGCTGCACCCGCGCGCAGATGTCGAAGTCCTCGCCGTACATGAAGAAGCGTTCGTCGAAACCGCGCACGGCGGCATAGGCCTCGGCGCGGAACAGCATGAACAGGCCCGGCACCCAGGCCGGAACCGTGGGGCGTGCATAGCCGGGCTTCTTGCGCGTGAGGATTTCCAGCGGCGTCAGGATGTCGCGGTGCTGCTCGGGCTCGCGCTTGCCGGGCTCCATGATGCGCGGCGTGAGCAGCCCCGCGTCGGGCGCGGCCAGGGCGATCAACGGCGCCAGCACATCGGCATCGAAACGGATATCGGGGTTGAGCACCAGGAACCATGGCGTGGCGCAGCGCTCGAAGGCCTGGTTGTGGTTGGCGCCGAAGCCCTTGGGCTGCGCGTTCTCGATGCGTTCGAGCGCGAAGCCCCAGGCGGCGCCGGCCAGCGGCGCGTCGGACTCGGGGATGTTCAGCGTCAGCACCACCTTGGCCACCTGTTCGCGGCTGAAGCGGTCGATCTGGTCGAGCAGGGGGCGCACGAGTTCGAGCTGCCCGTGGCTCACGATCGAAATCGTGACGGCGGGGGAGGTCGTAGCGGGGATGGCCATGGTCTAATTTCGCCCGGGGATTCTAGGGGCCCCGCTACCACCCATGATTGCCCTGATCGTCATCAGCTTCTTCGTCTCCGCCTTCGCGGTCCAGATCTTCATGCGCCGCGCGCGCCGCCATGCGCGGCTGTACGGCGCCGACATGCCGCAGCGCTTCCACAAGGGCCATGTGCCGCGGCTGGGGGGCGCGGGCATCATCCTCGGCATGGGCGTGGCCTGGCTCGCGGCCGGCATCACCGGCACCGATCCGTTCAACGTCTCGTGGCCCGTGTCGGCCTCGATGCTGATGCTGGTCTGCATCCTGCCGGCCGTGCTCGGCGGCATCGTCGAGGACGTCACGCAGCGCGTGCAGGTGCGCTGGCGGCTGATGCTCACCCTGGGCGCGGCGCTGCTGGTGTGCTGGGTGCATGGCCTGAGCCTCGCGCGCACCGGCATCCCGCTGGTCGACGGCTGGCTCGCGGCCGTGCCCTATGCCTCGGTGCTGTTCGCCGCGCTCGCCATCGGCGGCCTGCCGCATGCCTTCAACATCATCGACGGCTACAACGGCCTCGCGGGCACGGTGGCGGTGCTGGTCTGCCTCGCGATCTCGCACGTGGCGCTGCAGCTCGGCGACCGCCAGCTCGCGGCCATGATGGTCTGCCTGGTCGGCGCGACCTTCGGCTTCCTGATCTGGAACTACCCGCGCGGCAAGATCTTCGCGGGCGACGGCGGCGCCTACGTCTGGGGCATGGTGATCGCCGTGGCCTGCGTGACGCTGGTGCAGCGCCACCGCGTGGTCTCGCCCTGGTTCCCGATGCTGCTCTTGATCTACCCGGTATGGGAGACCCTGTTCTCCATCTACCGCAAGCTCGCGCGCGGCCAGTCGCCGGGCACGGCCGATGCGCTGCACTTCCACCAGCTGATCTTCCGCCGCATCGTGCGCGTGGCCTTCGCCGACGACGAGGCGCGCCAGCTGCTCGCGCGCAACAACCGCACCTCGCCCTACCTGTGGATCTTCGCCGCGATGTCGGTGGTGCCCGCGGTGCTGTTCTGGAACAACACCCTGGTGCTGATGTTCTTCTGTCTTCTGTTCGTCACGACCTACGTCGGCGCCTACCTCATGATCGTGCGCTTCAAGGTGCCGCGCTGGCTGCGGCCCTGACCGTTCGTCTTTGCGAGAATCCCGTCCCATCGTCCACCGTCCCGGAGCCTGACCGCCCATGACCGACCCCGTCCTCAACATTCCCCCGCGCGACAAGGCCGAGATCCTGGCCCAGGCGCTGCCGTACATCCGCAAGTTCCACGGCAAGACCATCGTCATCAAGTACGGCGGCAACGCCATGACCGACCCGGCGCTGCAGGCCGACTTCGCGGAAGACGTGGTGCTGCTCAAGCTGGTCGGCATGAACCCGGTGGTGGTGCACGGCGGCGGCCCGCAGATCGAGGCCGCGCTCAACCGCCTGGGCAAGAAGGGCAGCTTCATCCAGGGCATGCGCGTGACCGACGCCGAGACCATGGAAGTCGTCGAATGGGTGCTGGCCGGCGAGGTGCAGCAGGACATCGTGGGCCTGATCAACCAGGCCGGCGGCAAGGCCGTGGGCCTGACCGGTCGCGACGGCGGCCTGATCCGCGCGCAGAAGCTCAAGCTGGCCGACCGCGCCGATCCCAACGTGCAGCACGACGTGGGCCAGGTCGGCGACATCGTCTCGATCGACCCGAGCGTGGTCAAGGCGCTGCAGGACGATGCCTTCATCCCCGTCGTGAGCCCGATCGGCTTCGGCGAGGAGAACGAGAGCTACAACATCAACGCCGACGTGGTGGCCGGCAAGCTGGCCACTGTGCTCAAGGCCGAGAAGCTGATGCTCTTGACCAACACGCCCGGCGTGCTCGACAAGGACGGCAAGCTGCTCACCAACCTGAGCGCGCGCGAGATCGACGACCTGTTCGCCGACGGCACGATCTCGGGCGGCATGCTGCCGAAGATCGAGGGCGCGCTCGATGCGGCCAAGAGCGGCGTCAATGCCGTGCACATCATCGACGGCCGTGTGCCGCACGCGATGCTGCTCGAGATCCTGACCGACCAGGCCTACGGCACGATGATCCGCGCGCGCTGAAGCCGCGCGAAGGCCGGCCCCGGGACGGGCTGGCAGCCAGCGGGCGCGCGGGGAGGCGCGCGCTCACTGCTGTGCGAGAATCAATTGTTTACATCTTCCGCACGCGCCTCCCATGCAAAACGAAGAGACAGTCGTCCCCGGTGCAGAGACCCAGGCCGAAACCGCGCCGGCCGCCCCGGCGCGCAAGCGTCCCAAGCCCGGCGAGCGGCGCGTGCAGATCCTGCAGGCCCTGGCCGCGATGCTCGAGCAGCCCGGCGCCGAGCGCGTGACCACCGCTGCGCTGGCCGCCCGCCTCGAGGTCAGCGAGGCCGCGCTCTACCGCCACTTCGCGAGCAAGGCGCAGATGTTCGAGGGCCTGATCGACTTCATCGAGCAGAGCGTGTTCACCCTGGTCAACCAGATCCTCGAGCGCGAGGCCACGGGCAAGGAACAGGCGGCCCGCATCATCGCGATGCTGGTGCAGTTCGCCGAACGCAACCCCGGCATGACGCGCGTCATGGTCGGCGACGCGCTGGTCTACGAGAACGAGCGGCTGCAGCAACGCATGAACCAGTTCTTCGACAAGATCGAAGCCAGCATCCGCCAGGCGCTGCGCGAGGACCGCGCCGCCGAGGGCTCGGCCACGCCGAGCGTCGACGCGCAGGTGCGCGCCTCGGCGCTGACCTCGCTGGCGGTCGGCCGCCTGCAGCGCTTCGCGCGCTCGGGCTTCCGCCGCGAACCCTCCGAACATCTCGACGCACTGCTCGCGCTGGTGCTCTGAACCGCTGAGAACAGGGCCGCACAGCGGCCGCGGCTTATCGCCGGCATAGGCAATCGCAATCGAAACTGGTCATTCAATTGTTGAAAATAAATGGGCTCCCACAACCGATAGGAAAAGCCCAATGACCGAATCCCGCAAGCTCACCACCGAGAACGGCGCGCCCGTCGAGAACAACCAGCAGTCGCAGACCGCGGGCGTGAACGGCCCCGTGCTGATGCAGGACCATCACCTGATCGAGAAGCTCGCGCGCTTCGACCGCGAGCGCATCCCCGAGCGCGTGGTGCATGCGCGCGGCTCGGGTGCCTTCGGTACCTTCGAGGTGACGGCCGACGTCACGAAGTGGACCAAGGCGAAATTCCTCGGCCAGGTCGGCAAGAAGACCGAGGTGCTGGCGCGCTTCTCGACCGTGGCGCTCGAGCTCGGCTCGGCCGACACGGTGCGCGATCCGCGCGGCTTCGCGCTCAAGTTCTACACCGAGGAAGGCAACTACGACCTGGTGGGCAACAACACGCCGATCTTCTTCATCCGCGATCCGCTCAAGTTCCCCGACTTCATCCATTCGCAGAAGCGCGACCCCTACAGCCACGTGCAGGAGCCCGACAACGCCTGGGACTTCTTCTCGCACTCGCCCGAGGCCACGCACCAGTTCACCTGGCTGTTCGGCGACCGCGGCATTCCGAGGAGCTACCGCCACATGGACGGCTTCGGCTCGCACACCTTCCAGTGGGTCAATGCGCAGGGCGAGGCCTTCTGGGTCAAGTACCACTTCAAGACCAACCAGGGCATCGAGACCTTCGTCGCGGAAGAAGCACAGCGCGTGGGCGGCGAAAACCCGAACCACCACCACCTCGACCTGCTGCACTCGATCGAGCGCGGCGAGTTCCCGAGCTGGCGCGTGCAGGTGCAGATCATGCCGGTGGCCGAGGCGCAGAGCTACCGCTTCAATCCCTTCGATCTGACCAAGGTCTGGTCGCACAAGGACTACCCGAAGATCGACATCGGCATCCTCACGCTGAACCGCAACCCCGACAACTACTTCGCCGAGATCGAGCAGGCCGCGTTCAACCCGGCCAACTTCGTGCCTGGCATCGGCCCCTCGCCCGACAAGATGCTGCAGGGCCGCCTGTTCAGCTACGGCGACACGCAGCGCTACCGCCTGGGCATCAACCACACGCAGCTGCCCGTGAACCGGCCGCACGCGACCACGGCGCAGAACTACGGCCGCGATGGCGCGATGCGTGGCGACGGCAACGGCGGCCGCGGCCCGAACTACGAGCCCAACAGCTTCAGCGATGCGCCGAAGCAGAGCAACGAGCCGGTGTGCGCGCCGCTGCAGATCCACGGCTGGACCGGCAGCCACCAGTGGCAGCAGCACCCCGAGGACACCGATTTCGTGCAGGCCGGCGACCTCTACCGCCTGATGGACGAAGCCGCGAAGCAGCGCCTGGTGAACAACATCGCGGGCGGACTGGGCGCGGTCCGGCGGCAGGACATCATCGACCGTTCGCTGAGCTACTTCCGTCAGGCCGATGCCGACTATGGCGCGCGGCTCGAGAAAGCGATCCGGGCCGTGCAGGCCAGGATCAAGGGCGACGACACCAGCGTGCAGGTCGGCAAGCCCGCGCACGACGCCAGCAAGAGCTAGCGATCTCAGGCGGCGACCGCGACCCCCACCTTCGCGCCCGCCGCCACGATCTCCCCCCAGGTCGCATCGTCGACCCAGATCCCGTCGCGCCGGCGCGCCGCGCGCGCCTCGCGCTCGGGCTCGCCCGCGATCCGTACCGCGTCGAAGCCCTGGCCCGGCGGGCTGCGGCGCAGCCATTCGACGAACTCGCGCGCCTCCTGGTCGAAGCTGGCCTGGGTGCCCAGGCGCTCGGGATCGATCAGCACGGTGAGCATGCCGTTGAGCACGCTGCGGCTGGTGTCGGCCGGCCGGTGCCAGGTGCCGCCGCCGGTCAGCGCGCCGCCTAGCAGCTCGCAGGCCAGCGCCATGCCGTAGCCCTTGTGCTCGCCGAAGGTCATGAGCGCGCCGAACAGGCCGTTGCCCTGCGGCACCACCACCACGCCGGGGTCGTCGGTGGGCGCGCCCTTCTCGTCGATGAGGTAGCCCGGGGGCACGCGCTCGCCTTTGTTGTGGGCCACGCGCATCTTGCCCTGCGCCACGCGGCTGGTGGCGTAGTCGAGCACGAAGGGCTCGGCGCCCGCGAACGGGATGCCGATGCAGCAGGGGTTGGTGCCGAAGCGCCCGTCGCCGCCGCCCCAGGGCGCGACCACCGGGCGCGAGAGCACGTTGACGAAGTGCATCGACACCAGCCCGTGCGAGGTCGCCATCTCGGCGAAGTGGCCGATGCGGCCCAGGTGGTGCGCATGCGCGAGCGTGAGGATGCAGCTGCCGTGGCGGCGCGCGCGCTCGATGCCGAGCTCCATCGCCTGCACGCCCACCACCTGCCCGTAGCCGTGCTGGCCATCGAGCGAGAGCATCGTGCCGATGTCGAGGTTGATGCGCACCGCCGCGTTGGGATGCAGGCCGCCTTCGGCCACGGCGTCGATGTAGCGCGGCAGCATGCCCACGCCGTGCGAGTCGTGGCCGCTGAGGTTGGCCATCACGAGGTTGGCCGCGACCTGTTCGGCCTCGGCCTGCTGGCTGCCCGCGGCGCGCAGGATGCTCGCGACGGTGGATTGCAGGCTGTCGGCCTGCAGTGTTCTCGGCATGGTTCAGATTCCTTTGGCGTTCACGGTGATGGCGTAGAGCGAGGTGGTGGCGCAGACGAACAGGCGGTTGCGCTTGGGCCCGCCGAAGCAGACATTGGCCACGCGCTCGGGTACGCGCAGCTTGCCCAGCAGCGTGCCGTCGGGGTGGTAGACATGCACGCCGTCGGCGGCGCTGGTCCAGATCCGGCCCTCGGTGTCGAGCCGGAAGCCGTCGAACAGGCCCGCGCTGCATTCGGCGAACACCTCGCCGCCGCGCAGGCTCTTGTTGTCGGGGTTGACGAAGAAACGGCGGATGTGCCGCGGCCCGTTGGGGTCATGGCTCGCACCGGTGTCGGCGATGTAGAGCAGGGATTCGTCGGGCGAGAAGGCCAGCCCGTTGGGCTTCACGAAATCGTCGGCCACGCGCTCGACCGCGCCGCTGGCCGGGTCGATGCGATAGACATGGCAGGCCCCGATCTCGCTGTCGGCGCGCAGGCCCTCGTAGTCCGACAGGATGCCGTAGCTCGGGTCGGTGAACCACACGCCGCCGTCCGAATGCACCACCACGTCGTTCGGCGAGTTGAGCCGCCGGCCCTGCCAGTGCGAGGCCAGCACGGTGATCGAGCCGTCGTGCTCGGTGCGCACCACGCGACGCGCCAGGTGCTCGCAGCTCACGAGGCGGCCCTGGCGGTCGACGGTGTTGCCGTTGGTGTTGTTCGCGGGTTCGCGCAGCACCGCGGCCTGGCCGTTGCGCTCGTCCCAGCGCAGCATGCGGTCGTTCGGAATGTCGGACCACACCAGCGTGCGCAGCGCGCCGAACCAGGCCGGGCCCTCGCACCAACGCCCGCCGGTCCACAGCCGCTCGAGCCGCTCGGGCTTGGGCACCAGGCCCGTGAAGCGCGGGTCCAGCGTCTCGAAGCCGGTGCCTTCCAGCGCACCGAAGGGAAGCGTCGTCATCGGCCGTGCGCTCCTACATCACAGCGCCGACCTGCCAGGGCACGAACTCGTTCTGCCCGTAGCCGTGCTGCTCGCTCTTCGAGGGCGCGCCCGAGGCCGTGGCCAGCACCAGCTCGAAGATGCGCTGGCCCATCTCCTGGATCGAGGCCGTGCCGTCGACGATCTCGCCGCAGTTGATGTCCATGTCCTCCTCCTGCCGCTTCCACAGCGCCGAGTTGGTCGCGAGCTTGAGCGAAGGCGAGGGCGCGCAGCCGTAGGCCGAGCCGCGGCCGGTGGTGAAGCAGATCAGGTTGGCGCCGCCGGCCACCTGGCCCGTGGCGCTGACCGGGTCGTAGCCCGGCGTGTCCATGTAGACGAAGCCGTGCGCCGTCACCGGCTCGGCGTATTCGTAGACCGCCTCGAGGTTGCTGGTGCCGCCCTTGGCCACCGCGCCCAGCGACTTCTCGAGGATGGTGGTGAGGCCGCCCGCCTTGTTGCCCGGCGAGGGGTTGTTGTTCATCTCGCCCTCGTTGATGGCCGTGTAGTGCTCCCACCACTTGATGCGGTCCACCAGCTTCTGGCCCACCTCGCGCCGCACCGCGCGCCGCGTCAGCAGGTGCTCGGCGCCGTAGACCTCGGGCGTCTCGCTCAAGATCGCGGTGCCGCCATGCGCCACCAGCAGGTCGACCGCCACGCCCAGCGCGGGGTTGGCGCTGATGCCCGAGTAGCCGTCGGAGCCGCCGCACTGCAGCCCGATCGTGATGTGGGCCGCGCTGCAGGGTTCGCGCGTCACGGCATTGGCGCGCGGCAGCATCTCCTCGATCAGCGCCACGCCCTTGTCGACGGTCTTGCGCGTGCCGCCCGTGTCCTGGATATTGAAGACGCGCAGGTTCTCGCCCTCGGCGAGGTTGCCGGTCGCGAGCCAGGCGTTGATCTGGTTGGCCTCGCAGCCCAGGCCCACCACCAGCACGGCCGCGAAGTTGGCGTGCGTGGCATAGCCGGTCAGCGTGCGCTCGAGGATCTGCATGCCCGTGCCCTGCGTGTCCATGCCACAGCCGGTGCCGTGCGTCAGCGCGATCACGCCGTCGACGTTGGGATAGGCCGCGAGCGCCGCCGGGTTGGTCTTGCGCGAGAAGTGGTCGGCGATCGCGCGCGCGGCCGTGGCCGAGCAGTTCACGCTGGTCAGCACGCCGATGTAGTTGCGCGTGGCCACGCGGCCGTCGGCGCGCCGGATGCCCATGAAGGTCGCCTCGCGCTTCGCGGGCGCGGGCTTCACGTCGGCGCCGAAGGCGTAGTCGCGCGCGAAGTCGCCCTTGTCAGGGCCCATGTCGAGGTTGTGCACGTGCACGTGCTCGCCGGGCGCTATCGCCTTGCTCGCGAAGCCGATGATCTGGTTGTAGCGGCGCACCGGTTCGCCGGCCGCGATGGCGCGCATCGCGACCTTGTGGCCCGGCGGTATCAGGCCGTGGACCTTGACCTCCTCGACGACGGTGCCGCCGAGCAGTTGCGAGCGCGCGATGACGACGTCGTCGGCGGGATGGAGTCTTATGTAGGGATTCATCGTCAGTAGAACATCTTCGGCAGCCACAGCACGAGCTTGGGCATGTAGGTGATCAGGCCCAGGCTCAGCAGCAGCGGCACCAGCCAGGGCAGGATGGCCATGGTCGTGCGCTCGAAGCTCAGGCCGGCCACGCGTGCCAGCACGAACAGCACCATGCCCATCGGCGGGTGCAGCAGGCCGATCATCAGGTTGAGCACCATCACGAGCCCGAAGTGGATCGGGTCGATGCCCAGCTGGGTGGCGATGGGCAGCAGGATCGGGACGAGGATGGTGATCGCGGCGGTCGGCTCCAGGAAGCATCCCACGAACAGCATCAGCAGGTTGGCGAGCAGCAGGAAGACCCAGGCCTCCTTGGTGAATCCCAGCACCCAGCTGGCGATGTCGGTGGTGACGCCGGTGGCCGTCAGCATCCAGCCGAAGATCGAGGCGGCCGCCACGATGAACAGCACCGTGCTCGTGGTCTCGATGGTGTCGAGGCAGACCTTGACGAACATCTTCCACGACAGCGTGCGGTACCAGGCGAAGCCCAGGATCATCGCCCACACGCAGGCCGCGATCGCGCCCTCGGTGGGCGTGAACAGGCCGGTCGTCATGCCGCCGATCAGCAGCACCGGCGTCATGATCGGCAGCAGCGCCTCGAAGCGGAAGAGCTTGTCGAGCACGAACAGCGAGGCCAGCCCGACGAACACCGAAAGCTGCGCCGGCGCGTCGAACTTCGCCACCACCACCCACAGCAGCAGCGGCCAGCCGATCACCACGGCCAGCTCCACCAGGGCCTTGAACAGCCGCGTGCTCGAGAACTTGATGTCCGCGCCCCACTTGTTCTTGTGCGCGTAGTAGGCCACCGTCAGCATCATCAGGATCGCCAGCAGGATGCCCGGCAGGATGCCCGCGAGGAACAGCGCGCCCACCGAGACGTTGGCCATCATTCCGTAGATCACGAAGGGCAGGCTCGGCGGGATGATCGGCCCGAGCGTGGCCGAGGCGGCGGTCACGCCCACCGCGAACTCGGTGGAGTAGCCGTGCTCCTTCATGGCCTTGATCTCGATGGTGCCCAGGCCGGCCGCGTCGGCGATGGCCGTGCCGCTCATGCCCGCGAAGATCACCGAGCCCAGCACGTTCACGTGGCCCAGGCCGCCCTTGAGCCAGCCCACCAGCGCGAGTGCGAAGTTGTAGATGCGCGTGGTGATGCCGGCGTTGTTCATCAGGTTGCCGGCGAGGATGAAGAAGGGCACCGCCAGCAGCGGAAAGCTGTCGATGCCGCCGACCATCCGGTGGATCACCACGAAGGGCGGCAGCGTGCTGTCGCTCACCAGGATGTAGACCAGCGAGGCGCCGGCCATGGCGATGGCCACCGGGATGCCGCCGGCCATGAAGACGAGGAAGATGATTTTCAGCATGGTGTGGGAACCGGGTCTGCCGTGGCCTCAGCGGTCGGCGAGGGTGGATTCGGGACGCTCGAGCACGCTGTAGCCGCGCCGCCAGTGGATGCGCAGCACCTGCAGCGAGCGCCAGGCCATCGCGGCGAAGCCGGCCAGGCACAGGCCGTAGACGATGTTCATCGGCGCATCGACGATGGTCATGCGCGTCTGGTTGCCGATCTTCATCATCATCTGCACCGTCATCACGATGGCCGCGAGGAAGAAGGCCACGCGCAGCAGGTCGACCAGCCGCGACAGCCACAGCCCGGGCGCGCCGCGCAGGTAGCGGTAGAAGAAGTCGACCTGGATCTGGTTGTTCTTGGCCACGCCGATCGCCGCGCCGATGAACACCACGCCGATCAGCATGTAGCGCGCGACCTCCTCGGTCCAGGCGGCCGAGTCGTTCATCACGTAGCGCGTGACGAACTGGTAGAACACGGTGAGCCCGAGCAGCCAGAACAGCGCGAGGGAGATCCAGCCCTCGGCGATGGTGTCGGAAAGGTCCACGGCCTCGTCCTGCGCATGGAAGTGGCCTTCTTCGTCGATGATTTTCTCGTCGCTCAAAACGATCTCCTCGTGGGTGGTCGGCGCTCGCGGCACGGCCCTCCTTGCGCGCGAAAGGAGGCCGGCCGCGCGAAGCGGAAGGGAAGGGCGGGCCTACTTGATCGCCAGGATGCGGTCGTAGTCCTGCTGGCGGTAACCGTTGTCGGTGGGCTTGGTCGCCTTGAGCACGGCCTCGCGGAACACGTTCTTGTCGACCGTGATCACGTTGTTGCCCTTCTTCTTGAACTCGTCGACCAGCCGCGCCTCCGAGGCGATGATCTCGCGGCCCGTGCGCTCGGCCGCTTCCTCCATCACCTCGCTGAAGATCTTCTTCTCGTCGGCCGACAGCCGGCCCCAGAGCTGGCCCGAGCAGATGGTGAGCAGCGAGTCGACGATGTGACCGGTCAGCGAGATGTTCTTCTGCACCTCGTAGAACTTCTTGGCCTCGATGGTCGGCAACGGGTTCTCCTGCGCGTCGACCGTGCCGTTCTGCAGCGCGAGGTAGACCTCGGCGAAGGCGATCGGCGTCGGATTCGCGCCCAGCGACTTGGGGAAGGCGAGGTAGGCCGGCGCGTCGGGCACGCGGATCTTCAGGCCCTTCATGTCTTCCGGCTTGGCCACCGGCCGCGCGGCGCTCGAGGTGACGTGGCGCGCGCCGTAGTAGCTCAGCGCCGTGATGTGGTTGCCGCTCTTGTCGTCGTAGCCCTTGGCGAGTTCCCTGAACACGTCGCTCTTCGCATACTTGAGCTGGTGCTCGGCGTCGCGGAAGATGAACGGGAAGTAGGAGATGGCGAGCGGCGTGTAGGTCCGCCCCGCGAAGCTCGCGCCCGACAGGATGATGTCGACCGTGCCCAGCGTCAGGCCCTGGTTGATGTCGGCTTCCTTGCCGAGGCTGGAGGCCGGGAACACCTGGATGTCGTACTTGCCGTTGGTGCGCTTCTTGATCTCCTCGGCGGCCCACAGCGAGTACTTGTGAAAGGGCTCCGAGGTCTCGTAGACGTGGGCCCACTTGAGCTTGGTCTGGGCCGAGGCGAGGCCCGGCGCGCCGAGCGCGCCGGCCGCGAGGGCGCAGGCGGCGAGGGCCTTGAGGGTGGTGCGTTTGCTGTTTCCGCTGCTGCTGATCATGTGGCTTGTCTCCGTTATCGTCGTGGCAGGAAGAAGAAGGAACGCTGGCGAGAAGTCAGGAAGGCTTCGCGCGTCGCCAGCTCGCGCTGAATCGCTGGTGGGACTTGTCCATGTGCTCGTGCATCGCGGCGCGCGCGGCCTCGGCGTCGCGCGCGGCCACCGCGTCGCGGATCGCCTCGTGCTCGGCGATGGCCGAGCGCCACGAGGACACCGTCTCGAAGTAGCCGCCCAGGCGCGTGAAGATCGGGCCCTTGCGCGAGTCCCAGAAGTTCTGCACCGTCTCGATCAGCACCGCGTTGCCGCTGGCGCCGACGATCGCGAGGTGGAAGGCGCGGTCGCCCTCGAGCGGCATCACCGTGCGATCGGCCAGTTCGCGCATGACCTCGATGGCGCGCGTCATCGCGTCGACGTCCTTGCGCTTGCCCATCTGCGCCGCGATGGCCGCGGTCTCGCCCTCGATCACGCGGCGCGCGCGGATCAGCTCGAGCGGTCCCCACTCGGTGGGCGCCACCGGCGCGCTGGCGCGGTGCGAGCGGTCGAGCACGTACACGCCCGAGCCGGTGCGCACCTCGACCCAGCCCTCGACCTCGAGCGCGATCAGCGCCTCGCGCACCGAGGGACGGCTCACGCCGAGCTGCTTGGCCAGGTCGCGCTCGGCCGGCAGGCGCGCGCCCACGGCGAACTCGCCCTGGCCGATCAGCGCACGCAGCTGGTCGGCGATCTGGCGATAGAGGCGTTGGGGTTCGACGGTCTGCAGCGGCACGGGTAAGAGAAGAAGGCGAGCGGGTTTAAGGGTTGTCCTGAATTGGACAAGTGGTAAGGCCAATTCAGAATACGATGCGCGGCCCGTGCCACCCATCGGGCCAAACCCGAATCGGAGACACCATGAGATTGAAGGGAAAGACCGCGCTCGTCACCGCGGCCGGCCAGGGCATCGGCCATGCGAGCGTGCTCGCGCTCGCGGCCGAGGGCGCGCAGGTCTGGGCCACCGACGTCAATGCGCAATTGCTCGAGCGCTACGCCGGCGTGCCGAACGTCACCGCCGCCAAGCTCGACGTGCTCGACAAGGCCGCCATCGGCGCGCTGGTATCGACCCTGCCGCCGCTCGACGTGCTGTTCAACTGCGCGGGCGTGGTGCACAACGGCACCATCGAGCAGGCCAGCGACGACGACCTCGCCTTCGCCTTCGCGCTCAACGTGCGCGCCCAGATGTGGACCATCCAGGCGGTGCTGCCCGGCATGCTCGCGGCGGGCCGCGGCAGCATCATCAACATGGCGAGCGTGTGCTCGAGCATGAAGGGCCTGCCCAACCGCTTCGTCTACGGCACGACCAAGGCCGCGGTGCTGGGCCTCACCAAGAGCGTGGCGGCCGACTACGTCACGCGCGGCATCCGCTGCAATGCGGTGTGCCCCGGCACGGTCGACACGCCTTCGCTGGGCGAGCGCATCAACGCCAACGCCGACCCCGAGGCCGCGCGCAAGGCCTTCGTCGCGCGCCAGCCCATGGGCCGGCTCGCGCGCGCCGAGGAGATCGCGCCCGTGGTCGTGTTCCTCGCCAGCGACGAATCCATCTTCGCCACCGGCCAGGCCTTCACGGTCGACGGCGGCATCACCATATGAACCAGCTCGACTTCGCCGGCCGCCACGCGGTGGTCACAGGCGGTGCCACCGGGCTGGGCTTCGGCATCGCGCAGCGGCTGGTCGCCTCGGGCGGCACGGTCACGCTGTGGGACCGCGACGAGGCCGCGGCCGCGCGCGCCGCCGAGTCGCTGGGCCCGGGCAAGGCGCGCGCCCTCAAGGTCGACGTCTCGCAGCAGCCCTCGGTGGCCAAGGCGGTGGCGGCCACGCTCGCGCATGCGCCGCGCATCGATGCGCTCGTCAACAGCGCCGGCATCACCGGCCCCAACGCCAAGCTCTGGGACTACCCGGTGGACGACTGGCGCCAGGTGATGGAGGTCAACGTCAATGGCGTGTTCCTGTGCTGCCGCGAGGTGGTGGCGCAGATGCGTACTCAGGGCGGGCAGGGCCGCATCGTCAACATCGCCTCGGTGGCCGGCAAGGACGGCAATCCCAACGCCAGCGCCTACAGCGCCAGCAAAGCCGCGGTGATCGGCCTCACCAAGTCGCTCGGCAAGGAACTCGCCGACACCGGCATCCGCGTCAACTGCGTGACGCCGGCCGCGGTCAAGACCGCGATCTTCGACCAGATGACGCCCGACCACATCGCCTTCATGCTGTCGAAGATCCCGCAGGGCCGCTTCGGCACCGTCGAGGAGGTCGCGGCGCTGGTAGGCTGGCTGTGCACCGACGACTGCTCGTTCTCGACCGGCGCGGTGTTCGACCTCTCGGGCGGCCGCTCGACCTACTGATCGCCCCTTCCCACAGAACCATCCAACCACCCAAGGAAAAGCAAGCATGAAACTCGTCCGCTACGGCAACCCCGGCAAGGAGAAGCCGGGCCTCGTCGACGCCAACGGCCAGCTGCGCGACCTGAGCGCCGTCGTCAAGGACATCGGTCCCGAGCAACTCGGCGATGCCGCCATCGCCAAGCTGCGCAAGATCAAGACCGACAAGCTGCCGCTGGTCAAGGGCAAGCCGCGCTACGGCAGCCCCGTGGCCCGCGTCGGCAAGTTCATCGCCATCGGCCTCAACTACGCCGACCATGCGGCCGAGTCGGGCCTGCCGGTGCCCAAGGAACCCGTGGTCTTCATGAAGGCCACGAGCTGCATCCAGGGCCCGAACGATCCCGTGATGCTGCCCAAGGGCTCGGTCAAGAGCGACTGGGAAGTCGAGCTCGGCGTCGTCATCGGCACGCGCGCGCGCTACGTTTCGCAGAAGAGCGCGCTCGACCACGTGGCCGGCTACTGCGTCATCAACGACGTCAGCGAACGCGAGTTCCAGATCGAGCGCGGCGGCACCTGGGACAAGGGCAAGGGCTGCGACACCTTCGGCCCCATCGGCCCCTGGCTGGTGACGCGCGACGAGGTCGAGAACCCGCAGAAGCTCGCGATGTGGCTCGACCTCAACGGCCAGCGCGTGCAGACCGGCAGCACCAAGACCATGATCTTCAGCGTGGCGAAGATCGTGAGCTACGTGAGCCAGTTCATGACGCTGGAACCCGGCGACGTGATCACCACCGGCACCCCGCCCGGCGTGGGCATGGGCATGAAGCCGCCGCTGTTCCTCAAGAAGGGCGACGTGATGGCGCTCGGCATCGAGGGCCTGGGCGAGCAGCGCCAGGAAGTGGTGCCCTTCAAGCTCTGAGTCCGGCGGCAGCCGAGCTTCTCGTTTCCTGCCATCGACGGCCCCCTCGGGGGCCGTTTTTCGTTTCCGTGCGCCTTTAAATGTCCCATTGACAGAACATTGAAACTGCAAAAACATCGCCTGCATGTCGCAGATGCCCTTGCCCAAGTACCACCAGATCTACCTGGTGCTGCGGGAGCAGTTGCATGAGGGCCGCTTCGCCGCCGACGGGCTGCCGGGCGAGCTCGCGCTCATGCAGCAGTTCGGCGTGGCGCGCGTCACCGTGCGGCGCGCGCTCGAGCAGCTCGCCGCCGAAGGGCTGATCTCGCGCACGCCGGGCCGCCGCACGCGGCCCATCGGCCCGGTCGCGGGCGAGGCGCCGAGTGCGCCGGCCAGCGAGCGCGCCAACCTGCGCGGCCTGCTCGAGAACCTCGTCACCATGGGCCTGCACACCTCGGTCAAGGTGCTCGAGGTCGCGACCATCACGGCCTCCTCGCAGGTGGCCGAGGCGCTGCAGCTGCAGCTCGGCGACCCGGTGCAGAAGGCGGTGCGCGTGCGGTCCACGCGCGAAGGCCCGCTCTCGCACATCACGACCTACGTGCCCGACACGATCGCGCGCCGCTTCGGCCGCCGCGAGCTCTCGAAGAAGCCGATCCTGGTGCTGCTCGAGGAGTCGGGCGTGAAGGTGGGCCGGGCCCACCAGACCATCTCCGCGCGCCTGGCCGACAACGTGCTCGCGCAGCACCTCGACGTCTCGGTCGGCTCGGCCCTGCTCGCGGTGCGCCGCCTGATCTACGACGAAGACGAGCGCCCGGTGCAGTGGCTGCACGGCTTCTACCGTCCCGACCGCTACACCTACGAGATGCAACTGTCCCGCGTCGGCAGCATCGACGCCAAGGTCTGGGTCAGCCGGGACGTGTCGGCCAAGTTCAACTGAAGACAAAGAAAAGGAAACGCCCCATGCAGACCCGCCGCCGCTTCGTTTCGCAGTCCGCCACCCTGGCCTCCGCGCTCGCCTTCCCGCTGATCGGCGGGGCCCAACCCAAGCCGCTGAAGGTGGGCGTGCTGCACCCGGTGACGGGCGCGCTCGCCTACTCGGGCCAGCAGTGCCGGCTCGGCGCGCAGCTCGCGATCGAGGACATCAATGCCGCGGGCGGCATCAAGTCGCTCGGCGGCGCGAAGCTCGAGGCCCTGCTGGGCGACGCGCAGTCGCAGCCGCAGGCTGGCGCGGCCGAGGTCGAGAAGATGAACGAGGCCGGCGTCAGCGCTATCGTCGGCGCCTACGCCTCGGCGATCTGCCTGGCCACCACGCAGGCCGCGGCCAAGTACAACCTGCCGCACGTGGTCGACGTGGGCGTGGCCGACCAGATCGTCGAACGCGGCCTGAAGAACACCTTCCGCTTCGGCCCCGGCTACCGCAAGTCGACCGAGGTCGCGATGGCCAACCTGCTGGTGCTCAACAAGGCCGCGGGCAACCCGGCCAAGACCGTGATGGTGATCCACGAGGAGTCGCTGTTCGGCGCCGGCACCGCGCAGCTGCTGGCGCGCGAGCTGCCGGGCTACGGCTTCGAGGTGAAGGAGGTGGTGAAGCACGCCAACCCCACGCGCGACTTCAACAACATCGTGCTGCGCATGAAGTCGATCAACCCCGACATCGTGATCCCGGCCAACTACTACAACGAGTACGCGCTGCTGGTGCGCACCATGCAGCAGCAGAAGGTGGTGCCCAAGGCGATCTTCTCGGTGCTCGGCGGCGCGGCCTCGAGCTACAAGTTCGTGAAGGAGTTTCCCGACGCGGCCAACGGCATCATCGACTGCAACCACTGGTTCAATCCCAGGGACAAGCGCGCGCAGGAGCTGCGCAAGCGCGTCGAGGCCAAGGGCCAGTTCTTCAGCTACGAGGTCTTCATGACCTATGCCGCGATGTGGCTGCTGGCCGACGCACTGGAGCGCGCCAAATCGGGCGAGCGCGCCGCGATCGTCGATGCGCTCGAGAAGAGCACCTTCTCGAATCACTTCATGCCCTATGGCCCCACGAAGTTCGTCAACGGCCAGAACGAGGGCGCGCAGCCGCTGATGACGCAGGTGGTGAAGAACGACATCAAGGTCATCATCCCGCGCGACTACCGCGAGGTGGAGCCGCTGTTCCCGCTGAAGGCATGAGCGTGCGACGAACCATGTCACGGTATTCAGGCAGCCGTCGATCAGGCGCGGAGCCCGGCATGCGGTGCGGGGCCGGCGCAGTGGGGTCGCTCGACCCGCACCGCATGCCGGGCGGTCTCCACAACGAGCGTACGTTCCCAAAATGCTAGACCCCAGCATCCTCTTCCCCTCGGTGCTCAACGGCCTCACGACAGGCGCCGTCTACGCACTGATCGCGCTGGGCCTCACGCTGATCTACGGCGTGCTGCACATCATCAACTTCGCGCACGGCGCCTGCCTGATGGTGGCGCTGTACGCGGTGTACTTCCTCAAGGAGCGGCTGGGCATCGATCCCTACCTCGCGCTGCCCGTGGCGGTGCTGGGCATGTTCGCGCTCGGCTATGCGCTGCAGCGCGTGGTGATCAACCGCGCGGGCCACGGCAAGGACGAGAACATCCTGCTCGCCACGCTCGGCATCGCGATCGTGATGGAGAACCTCGCGCTGCTGTTCTTCAAGTCCGACACGCGCAACATCGACACCGCCTATTCGCTGAGCACCGTGGCCATCGGTCCCGCGATGATCGCCGTGCCCAAGCTGGTGGCCTTCGCGGGCGCGCTCGTGGTCTCGGGCATCCTGTTCTGGATCATGGGCCGCACCGACCTCGGCCGCGCCATCCGCGCCGTCGCCAAGGAGAAAGAGGGCGCCAAGCTCATGGGCATCGACGTCGACCATGTCTACGCCATGAGCTTCGGCATCGGCCTGGCCTGCCTCGGCGCGGCCGCCTGCTTCCTGCTGCCGGCCTACTACGTCAACCCGCAGGTCGGCGGCGGCTTCGTGCTCGTGGCCTTCACCATCGTCGTGCTCGGCGGCATGGGCAGCTTCGTCGGCGCGCTGATCGGCGGCTTCCTGGTCGGCGTGGTGGAGTCGCTCGGCGGCCTCTACCTCGGCGAATCGCTGGGCCAGATCGGCATCTTCGCGATCTTCATCGGCGTGGTGCTGTTCCGGCCGCAGGGCATGTTCGGAGCCAAGGCATGAGCGCCGCGAAGCAACTCGCTGGCATCGCGATGTTCGCGGCATTGGTGGCATGCGTGCCGCTGGTCACGACCTCGGGCGTCACGCTCAACTTCGTGATGATGGCGCTCTACGCCACGCTGATCGCGCAGGCCTGGAACATCCTCGGCGGCTTCGGCGGCCAGTTCTCGTTCGGCCATGCGCTGTTCTTCGGCACCGGTGCCTACATCCAGGCCATCGCGCAGCTGCAGGGCGGCATCAATGCCTGGGTCGCGCTGCCGCTGGCCATCGCCGGTGCCGCGCTGGTGGGGCTCTTCATCGGCGCGCTGAGCTTCCGCTACGGCCTCAAGGGCTCGTACTTCGCGCTGGTCACGCTGGCCTTCGCCGAGGTGTTCCGCATCCTCGCGCTGTCGGTCGACTTCACGGGCGGTGGCGTCGGCCTGATGGTGCCGCTGCGCGAGTCGGTCGCCAACCTGCAGTTCGCCACGCGCGCCGGCTACCTGTGGGTGGTGCTCGCGATGGTCGTGGTGGCGCTGCTCGTCACCTGCTGGCTGCGCAACGGCCGCTTCGGCGCCTACCTGCAGGCGGTGCGCGACAACGAGGACGCGGCGCGCGCCGTCGGCGTCGACCCCTTCCGCGTCAAGCTCGCGGCCATCGGCCTGTCGGCCGCCTTCATGGGCGCAGCCGGTGCCTTCTACGTGCAGGTGTTCCAGTACATCGATGCCGGCATCGCCTACGGTCCGGCCGTGTCGGTCGAGGCGCTGGTGGCGGCCATCGTCGGCGGCATGGGCACGGTGTGGGGCCCGGTGCTCGGCGCGGTGGTGCTGCACCTGTTGTCGGACTTCACGCGCAACCTGTTCGGCGAGCTGCCGGGCATCAACATGGTGATCTACGGCACTGTGCTCGTGCTGATCGTGATCTTCGTGCCGCGCGGCATCGCGGGCATCGGCCAGTCGGTGCGGCAGCTCTGGAACGCGAAGGGAGGCCGCGATGAGTGAATCTTCCCTGCTGGTGCTCGAGGGCGTCTCGCGCTCCTTCGGCGGGCTCAAGGCGGTGCAGAACGTCAGCCTCGCCGTGCGCGAGGGCAGCCTCAGCGCGCTGATCGGGCCGAACGGCGCGGGGAAGACCACGCTGTTCGCGCTGATGTCGGGCTTCCTCAAGCCCGACGCCGGCAGCGTGCGCTTCGCGGGTCAGGACATCACCGGCCGCGAGCCGCACCGCAATGCCGCGCTCGGCATGACCCGCACCTTCCAGATCGTGAAGCCCTTCGCCGCGCAGACCGTGCGCGAGAACATCGCGGTCGGCGCCCACCTGCACCTGCGCGGCCGCACCGAGGCCCTGCGCGAGGCCGAGGCCGTGGCACAGCGCGTGGGCCTCGCGCCGCAGCTCGACAAGCCCGCCTCCGACCTCACCGTGGCCGGCCGCAAGCGCCTCGAACTCGCGCGCGCGCTCGCCACCCGGCCGCGCCTGCTGCTGCTCGACGAGGTGCTGGCCGGCCTCAACCCGCAGGAGATCGCCGAGATGATGCCGGTGGTGCGCGGCATCGCCGCGAGCGGCGTGACCGTGCTGATGATCGAACACGTGATGCAGGCCGTGATGAACCTCGCCGAGCATGTCTGGGTGCTGGCGCAGGGCCAGCTGATCGCCGAGGGCAGCCCGGCGCAGGTGACCTCCGACGACCGGGTGGTCGAGGCCTACCTGGGCCACGGCACCGCGGCGCGGCTGCGCAAGGCCGCAACGGGAGCCGCAGCATGAGCGCACTGCTGGACATCGAAGGGCTGCGCGGCGGCTATGGCCGCGTCGAGGTGCTGCGCGGCGTCGACCTGAAGGTGAACGCCGGTGAGATGGTCGCGCTGCTCGGCAGCAACGGCGCGGGCAAGTCCACGCTCAACAAGATGGTCTGCGGCCTCACCCCGGCCTGGGGCGGCACGGTGCGCTTCGACGGCAAGGACCTGAGCGGCGCGCACTACCGCGACGTCGTCAAGGCCGGTCTGATCCAGGTGCCCGAGGGCCGCAAGGTGTTTCCCAACCTCAGCGTGCGCGAGAACCTCGAGCTCGGCTCGTTCACGCGGGCGCGCGAGCGCCGGGCACGGAACCTCGAGAAGTCGTTCGCGCTGTTCCCGCGCCTGCGCGAGCGCATGGACCAGCATGCCGGCACCATGAGCGGCGGCGAGCAGCAGATGCTGGCCATCGCGCGCGGGCTGATGGCCGAGCCGGTGTTGCTGATCCTCGACGAGCCTTCGCTGGGCCTCTCGCCGCTGCTGGTCGAGGAGATGTTCACGCTGATCCGCGAGCTGCGCGATGGCGGCCTGGCCGTGCTGCTGGTCGAGCAAAACGTCGGCCAGTCGCTCGAGATCGCCGACCGCGCCTACGTGCTCGAGAACGGCAGCGTGCGCTTCTCGGGCCTGCCCGGCGAACTGCTCGTGAGCGACGAATTGCGGCGCGCCTACCTGGGACTCTGAGGCGCTTCCCTCCACGATCTCTTCCGGAGAACAACACATGAAAAGACGCGACATCCTCCTCTCGTCGCTGGCCGCGGCATGGGCCGGCCACAGCCTGGCGCAGATCGGCGGCGCGCCGGTGCGCATCCTGGTCGGCGCGCCCGCGGGCGGCTCCACCGACACGCTGGCGCGCTCGCTGGCCGTGAGCATGGGCCCGGCGCTGGGCCGCAACGTCATCGTCGAGAACAAGCCCGGCGCGGGCGGCAACATCGCGGCCGATGCCGTGGCCAAGGCCGCGCCCGACGGCAACACGCTGCTGATGAGCTTCACCAGCCACGCGATCAACGCCACGCTCTATCCGAGCCTGCCCTTCGATCCGGTGAAGGACTTCACCGCGCTGACCTGCGTCGCGACCTCGCCTTCGATCCTGGTCGCCCATCCCTCGGTGCCCGCGAAGGACGTGCGCGAGCTGATCGCGCTCGCCAAGGCGAAGCCGGGCCAGCTCAACTTCGCGATCGGCGCCGTGGGCTCCTCGCTGCACATGGCGGGCGAGGCCTTCAAGATGCAGTCGGGCGTGGACATCGTGAACATCCCCTACAAGGGCACCTCGCCAGCGGTACAGGACGTGCTCGCGGGCCAGGTGCAGCTGATGTTCGCGGCCGTGGGCAACGTCAAGGCCCACGTCCAGGCCGGCAAGCTCAAGGCGCTGGGCGTGACCACGGCGAAGCGGCTGCCGGCCTTCCCCGAGGTGCCGGCCATCGCCGAGGCGCTGCCCGGCTACGAATCGAGCGCCTGGTTCGGCCTGTTCGGCCCCGCGCGCATGCCCGCCGAGCGCATCAAACAGATCGGCGATGCCGCGCGCCATGCGCTGCAGCAGGCCGACATGCGCCAGCGCCTCGAGATCGAGGGCGCGATCCCCGTCGGCAATTCGAGCGAGCAGTTCTCGGCCTTCGTGCAGAGCGAGATCGTGCGCTGGGCCAAGGTGGTCAAGTTCTCGGGAGCCAAGCCCGAATGACCTCGACGGCTTCAGCACAGACCCTGGCGCAGAAGCTCATCGCGCGCGCCAGCGGCCGCGAGCGGGTGGCGGTGGGCGAGATCGTGACCTGCGGCGTCGACCTCGCGATGTTCCACGACTCCTCGGGACCGCGCCGCCTGCAGCCGATGCTCGAGGAACTGGGCGCGCAGATCTGGGACCGCTCGCGCGTGGTGCTCGTGATGGACCACTACGTGCCCGAGCGCGACGACGACTCGCGCCGCATCGTGCGCATCGCGCGCGACTGGGCGCGCGACCAGCAGCTGCCGCACGTCTACGACAGCCAGGGCATCTGCCACGTGGTGGTGCCGCAGCACGGCCACATCCGCCCCGGCATGCTGTGCGTGGGCGGCGACTCGCACTCGCCCACGGGCGGTGCCTTCGGCGCCTACATGTTCGGCGTCGGCAGCACCGAGATGCTCGGCGTGGTGGTCACGGGCGAGATCTGGCTGCGCGTGCCCGAGACCCTGCGCATGTGGTGGGACGGCGCGCTGCCCGCGGGCGTGACCGCCAAGGACATGATGCTGCACATGATCGGCCGCTTCGGCATGAACGGCGGCCGCTACCAGGCCGTGGAGTTCGCGGGCCCGGCGGTGGTCGCGCTGTCGATGCAGGAGCGCATGACGCTCTCGAACATGAGCGCCGAGCTCGGCGCGCAGGCCGGGCTGATCGCGCCCGATGCCACCACGGCCGCGTTCCTGGCCGGTGCCGGTGCGCCGCCGGTCGACATGGCGCCGTGGTTCACCGACGCCGATGCCGCGCTCACCGACCACCGCTTCGATGCCGCCACGCTCGAACCCCATGTGGCGGCGCCGCACAGCCCGGCCAATGCGCATGGCGTGAGCCGCTTCGTCGGCACGCCGGTCGACGTGGCCTACATCGGCGCTTGTACCGGCGCCAAGCTCGACGACCTGCGCGCCGCCGCGCAGGTGCTGCGCGGCCACAAGGTCGCGAACGGCATCCGCCTGATCGTGGCGCCCGCGAGCCTGCGCGACCAGGAGCAGGCGCGCGAGGAGGGCGTGCTGCAGGTGCTGATGGAGGCCGGCGCCGAGCTGTTCCCCACCGCCTGCGGCGCCTGCTCTGGCTATGGCGATCCGATGGGCGACGACATCACCGTCATCTCGACCACCGCGCGCAACTTCAAGGGCCGCATGGGCTCGCCGACCGCGCAGGTCTACCTGGGCTCGCCTTACACGGTGGCGGCCGCCGCGCTGCGCGGCTGCGTGACCGATCCGCGCGAGGTGCTGGCATGAGTGACCGGGACCTGCACCGTCTGCACCGGGTATGGCGCCTGGGCGCCGACATCGACACCGACGCGCTCGCGCCCGGCCATGCGATGAAGCATGGCATCGACCGCATCGCGCGGCACTGCCTCGAAGCCATCCGCCCCGAGTTCGCGCGCGAGGTCCGAGCGGGAGACGTGATCGTGGCCGGCCCCAACTTCGGCATCGGCTCCTCGCGCGAGCAGGCCGCGGCCGTGCTGGTGCAGCTGGGCGTGGCCGCGGTGATCGCGCCCTCGTACAGCGGGCTCTATTTCCGCAATGCCTTCAACGTCGGCCTGCTGCTGTTGACCTGCGCCGAGGCCGAGTCGCTGCACGACGGCGAGCGCATCGCGCTCGACATCCGCACGCCCGCGCTGCGCGGCGCCGACGGGCGCACGCTGGCCTGCGAGCCCGTGCCGGGATTCCTGACCGAGATGGTCGAGGCCGGCGGCCTGCTGCCGCTGCTGCGCCGCCGCATGGCGGCGAAGAAGGAGGCCGATGCCGCCTGACATCGATCCGCAACGCGCGGTGCTGCAGGCCGTGGTGGCGCTGCACGCGGCGCGGCCGGCCGATGCCGAGGCCGCCTCGCAGGCGCGCCGGCTGCTCGTCGACACCGTGGGCTGCGCGCTCGCGGGCCGGCAGGCGGACGAGGTGTGCCGGCTCGAGGTCGCGCTCGCCGCCTGCGAACCGGGCGGCTTTGCGTTCCCCACCGGGCAGTCGTTGTCGGTGCAGGCGGCCGCGCAGGTGCTCGCGATGGCCGCGACCTGGGACGAGGCCTGCGAAGGCCACGCGCTCGCGCACGGCCGGCCCGGCGTGCCGCTGGTGGCGGCGCTGCTGCCGCTCGCGCTGCGGCGCGATGCCAGCATCGGCGACTTCGTCGATGCCTTCGTGCTCGGCTACGAGGTCGGCGCGCGCTGCGGCGCCTGGCTGCGCATCCGCCCCGGCATGCACGTCGATGCCAACTGGCCCGCGCTCGGTGTGGCGGCGGGTGCGGCGCGGCTGCTGGGCCTGGCGCCCGAGGCCATCGTGCAGGCCATCGACATCGCGGCCTGCCAGCTCGCCACCAGCCTCTACCTGCCGGTGGCGCAGGGGCGCACGGCCCGCAACACCTACCTGGGCCACAGCGCCTCGCTGGGGCTGCAGGCGGCCTTCGCGAGCGCGGCCGGCATCGACGCGCCCGAGGGCGCGCTGGCCCACTACGCGGCGAACCATGCGGCGGCCACCGCGCAGCCCTTGCCCGATGCATCGACGCTGCTGCTGCGCGACGCCTACCTCAAGCCCTTCGCGGCCGTGCGCCACGTGCACTACGGCGCGACCGCCGCGCGCGCCATCCGCGAACGGCTGGGCGGCGACACCGCGGGCATCCGCCGCATCGTGCTCACGGTCTACGAGGAGGCGATCGTCTATTGCGGCAACCGCGCGCCGCGCACGCCGATCCAGGCGCAGTTCAGCCTGAGCTTCGGCCTCGCGGCGATGCTGCGCTTCGGCGATGTCGATCCCTCGGTCTATGCCGTGCCGCGCTTCGACGACGCCGAGCTGCGCCGGCTCGAGGCGCTGGTCGAGCTCGAGGTCGATGCCGACCTCACGGCGCGCCGCGAGCGTGGCGCCACGCTCGCGCTGACGCGCGACGGCGTCATGCACGAAGAGACCGTGACCACCATCGCGGGCGACGCCGGCCATCCGCTCGACCGCGCGACCCTGGTCTCCAAGTTCAAGCACTACGCAGCACAGTCCGTCGCGCCCGCGCGCTCCCAGGCCTTCTGCGACGGCGTGCTCGACGCGCCCGCCGACACCGCGCTCGGCGCGCTGTGGCAACGGCTCTGACCCGATTCCTCTTCACCACCTTCACGCCCCACCCACCATGAAACTCCTGCGCTACCTCGCCAGCACGCTGCTCGTGTGCCTGCCGCTCGTCGCCGCCGCCCAGGCCGGCGGCTTTCCCGACAAGGCGATCCGCATCGTCGTGCCCTTCCCGCCGGGCGGCGCCACCGATGCCGCGGCGCGGCTGGTCGCGGTGAAGATGAGCGAGCACTGGGGCCAGCCCGTGGTGGTCGACAACCGCGCGGGCGCGGGCGGCAACGTGGGCTCGGACCTCGTGGCCAAGGCGCCGGCCGACGGCTACACGCTGGTGATGGGCGTGACCGGCTCGCATGCCATCAACACCTCGCTCTACAGCCGGATGCCCTACGACCCGGTGGCCGACTTCGTCGCCATCAGCCAGGTGGCCGTGGTGCCCAACGTGCTGGTGGTGCATCCCTCGGTGCCCGCGAAGAACCTGGCCGAGCTGGTCGCGCTCGCGAAGAAGGAGCCCGGCAAGCTCAACTACGCCTCGCTGGGCAACGGCACGGCCGCGCACCTGGGCATGGAGATGCTCAAGGCCGAGGCCGGCGTCGACATCACGCACGTGCCCTACAAGGGCAGCGCGCCCGCGGTGTCCGACCTGCTGGCCGGCCAGGTGCAGATGATGGTCGACGGGCTGCCCTCGGCGCTGCCGCACGTCAAGGCCGGCAAGTTGCGCGCGATCGCGCTCACCAGCCTGCGCCGCTCGCCCTCGCTGCCCGATCTGCCGACCATCGCCGAGAGCTACCCGGGCTTCTATGCCGATGCCTGGTCGGGCCTGTTCGCGCCCAAGGGCACGCCGCAGCCGGTGGTCGACAAGCTCTCGGCCGAGGTGCAACGCATCCTCAAGTTGCCCGAGGTGCGCGAGAAGCTGGCCGCGCTCGGCGCCGAGCCGGTGGGTTCCACGCAGGCGGAATTCGCTGCCCACGTGAAGAAGGAAATCGACAAGTGGGCCAAGGTCGTGAAGACCAGCGGAGCGAAGGTGGATTGAAATGAAATACGAACAGCCGGACGCAGAGGACGCGAAGGTTTCGCGAAGACCGCAAAAAGGATCCAGGAAAACTTTCGAGGTTTTCTTTCGCGACCTTTGCGGAACCTTCGCGTCCTCTGCGTCCGGAAGTCCGATCCCGTTTTCGTGCTCCTCCGCGGCCCCTTGCGATGCGAGTGGCACTCAGTGCAATGGACAACTGACATGAACGACACACTCGACCCCGTCACGCTCGCCGTGCTGCGCGGCCGCCTCGAGCAGGTGGCCGACGAGATGGACGCCACGCTCTACCGCAGCGCGTTCAATCCCATCATCGCCGAGGCGCACGACGCCTGCCACGGCCTGTACGACGCGACCAGCGGCGACACGCTGGTGCAGGGCAAGTCGGGCCTGCCGGTGTTCGTGGGCGCGATGGCCTTCGCGGTGCGCGCCACCCTCGCCGCGGCCGCGCCGCGCGGCGGCATGAAGGACGGCGACATCTGGATCAGCAACGATGCCTACGACGGCGGCACGCACGCCAACGACTTCAAGCTGGTCAAGCCCTTCTTCCGCCACGGCAAGCTCTACTGCCACATGGCCTCGGCCGCGCACTGGCACGACGTGGGCGGCGCGGTGCCCGGCAACTACAACCCCGCGGCCACCGAGTGCTGGCAGGAGGCGGTGCAGATCCCGCCGGTGCGCATCGTGCGCGACGGCAAGCTCGATGCCGACGTGCTCGCGATCCTGCAGGCCAACACGCGCCTGCCCGACAGCCTCTGGGGCGACCTCAACGGCCAGCTCGCGGCGCTCGAGCTCGGCGCCAAGCGGCTGCACGGCCTGCTCGACGAGTACGGCGACGACCTGGTGCTGGCCGCGCTCGGCGAGTTGCGCGGCCGCGCGCTGCGGCTGATGCGCTCGCACATCGCCTCGCTGCCCGACGGCCGCTACAGCTTCGAGGACCTGCTCGACAACGACGGCATCGCGAACGAGCCGCTGACCATCGCGCTCGACATGACGGTGGCCGGCGACCGGCTGCTGCTCGACTTCTCGCGCACCTCGGCGCAATGCGCGGGGCCGGTCAACATCTCGCGCGCCACCGCCGTGGCGGCCTGCTACGTCGCGCTCAAGCACCTGTTCCCCGACGTGCCCGCCAATGCCGGCGTGCTCGACGCGGTGGACTTCGATATCCCCGACCGGCTGGTGATCAGCGCCGAACGCCCGCGTCCGGTCGGCGGCTACACCGAGACCATCCTGCGCATGATCGACGTGATCTTCAGCGCCGCCGCGCAGGCCGATCCCACGCGCGCCGTCGCGCAGGCCTACGGCACCATCAACGCGCTGTCGATCGCGGGCCACCGCAGCGACAAGGGCCGCGAGGGCCAGCGCTGGGTGATGTTCAGCTTCTTCGGCGGCGGCCATGGCGGCCACTCGGGCGGCGACGGGCTCTCGCATGGCAACGCGCCGATCTCGACCGCGACCATTCCGCCGCTGGAGATCCTCGAGGCCGCCTATCCGGTGCGCTTCACCGAATGGTCGCTGCGCGCCGATTCGGGCGGCGACGGCCGGCACCGCGGCGGCCTCGGCGCCGTCTACGAGATCGAGCTGCTCGAGAAGGACGCCGAAGTCTTCGTGTTCGGCGAGCGCGGCACCTCGCCGCCCAAGGGCATCGCGGGCGGCGGCGCAGGCGCGGTCAACGTGTTCCGCTACGAGAACGCGGGCGAATGGCACGTGCCGCCGATGGTCTCGAAGATGCGCGGCATCCGGCTCGAGCGCGGCGAGCGCGTGCGGCTCGAGACGCCGGGCGGCGGTGGCTGGGGCGAGGCCGCCGAGCGGCCCGCGGCGCAGCGCGCGGCCGACCGCGCGATGGGCTATGTGACGACCGGCAACGACAAGAACGACAAGGACGAGGCATCCGAATGAGCTCCCCTGGCAACCCCCGCAATTCCCTGGTCGTCGGCGTCGACGTCGGCGGCACCTTCACCGACCTGTTCGTGCTCGACGAGGCGAACGGCACGGCGCGCATCGTCAAGGTGCCGTCCACGCGCGGCGAGGAAGCGCGCGGCTTCATGAACGGCGTGGCACGCGTGGCCGATTCGGCCGCGGCCATCGCCACCATCGTGCACGGCACCACGGTCGGCACCAATGCGCTGCTCGAGCGCAAGGTGGCGCGCACCGGCATCATCACCACGCGCGGCTTCCGCGACGTGCTCGAGATGCGCCGCCGCGACCGGCCCCAGACCTGGGGCCTGCGCGGCAGCTTCCTGCCCGTGGTGCCGCGCGACCTGCGCCGCGAGGTCGACGAGCGCGTGCTGGCCGACGGCACCCTGCACACCGCGGTCGATCTCGACCAGGTGCGCGCCGAGGCGCGCGCGCTGCTCGAGGCCGGCTGCGAGGCGGTCTGCGTGTTCTTCATCAACACCTATGCCAACCCGGCGAACGAGCGGCTCGCGGTCGCGGCGGTGCGCGAGCTCTGGCCGAATCCGCATGTCACCTCGGCCAGCGAGGTGCTGCCCGAGATCCGCGAGTTCGAGCGCTGCTCGACCGCCACGCTCAACGCCGCGCTGCAGCCGGTGGTGGGCAGCTACCTCGGCCGGCTCGAGTCGGACCTGCGCGCGCAGGGCTTCGCGGGCGAGCTGCTGGTGGTGCAGAGCAACGGCGGCGTGATGTCGCGCCAGACCGCGAGCGACCTGCCGGTGCGCACCGCGCTCTCGGGCCCGGCCGCCGGCGTGATCGCCTGCGCGGCCATCGCGCGCGCGGCCGGCTTCCCGAACGCGATCACCGGCGACATGGGCGGCACCTCGTTCGACGTCTCGCTGGTGGCCAACGGCGAGGCCGCGCTGGCCGCACAGACCGCGATCGAGTTCGGCATGGTGATCCGCTCGCCGATGATCCAGATCGAGACCATCGGCGCGGGCGGCGGCTCCATCGCCTCGGTGGATGCGAGCGGCATGCTGCAGGTGGGACCCGAGTCGGCCGGCAGCGTGCCGGGCCCGGCCTGCTACGGGCGCGGCAACATGCGCCCCACGGTGACCGACGCCAACGTGCTGCTGGGCCGTATCGCGGCGGACCGGCCGCTGGGCGGCGGGTTGCTCGCGGCGCTCGACGGCGAGAAGTCGCGCCAGGCCATCGAGGAACACGTCGCGCGCCCGCTGGGCCTGGACGTGCATGCGGCCGCCGAGGCCATCCTCACGGTTGCCAACGCACGCATGGCCGGCGCCATTCGCCTGGTGTCGATCGAGCGCGGCCACGATCCGCGCCGCTTCGCCTACATGCCCTTCGGCGGCGGCGGCGCGCTGCACGTGTGCGCGATGATGCGCGAGGTCGGCGTGGCCACCGGCATCGTGCCGCGCTATCCCGGCGTGACCTCGGCGCTGGGCTGCGTGATCGCCGACATGCGCCACGACGCGGTGCAGACCCTCAACAAGCCGCTGGCCGAACTCGACGTGGCGGACGTCCAGCGCCGCATCGACGAGCTGGCCGCGAGCTGCCAGCAGCGCCTCGATTCCTCGGGCGTGCGCTTCGAGGAGGTGCGCGAGGTGATCGCGCTCGACATGCTCTACGCGGGCCAGACGCACACGCTGCCCGTGGTGCTCGGCAGCGCGCCGCTCACGGCCGCCGCCATCCGCGCCGCCTTCGAGGCCAGCTACACGGCTGCCTTCGGCCGCGTGCTCGAGGGCATCGCGATCCGCGTGATGAACCTGCGCTATGCGCGCATCGGCGTGCGGCCCAAGTTCGACCTCAAGGTGCTCGCGCCCGAGGGGAAGGGCAGCACCGCGCCGCTGGGCACGCAGCGCGTGTTCCACGACGGCCGCTGGCACGAGGCGCAACGCTATGCGCGCCTGGAACTGCCGGTGGCCGCGCGCATCGAGGGGCCCGCGATCCTCGAGCAGGCCGACACCACCGTGTGGCTCGAACCCGGCTTCCATGCCGAGGTCGATGCGCACGGCAACCTTCTGGTGAGGCTGTCATGAGCGAAACCAGGCAACCGATCGCGGCACGCACCGCGCTGGTCGTAATCGACCTGCAGAACGACTTCCTCGATGCCCGGGGCGCCTATGCGCGCGGCGGCGACACCAACCCGCCGGCGCTGCTGCTGCCGGCGCGCGTGGCCGCGGTGGCGCGCGCGCTCAAGGCCGCGGGCGGCATGGTGGTGGCGAGCCAGTTCACGCTGTGGCCCGATGCCGCGGGCGAGCCGATGGTGTCGCCGCACCTGAAGGCGCTGCGCCCCTACCTCGCCAGGGGCGACTTCGCGCCCGGCAGCTGGGGCCAGGCCAACGTCGATGCGCTGGCCGGCCTGGTCGACGTGAACGTGAGCAAGGTCGCGTACTCGGCCTTCTTCAACACCCAGCTCGACTGGGTGCTGCGCCGCGCGGGCATCGACACCGTGGCGGTCTGCGGCATCGTCACCAACGGCGGTGTCGCGAGCACGGTGCGCGATGCGCACATGCGCGACTACCGCACGCTGGTGCTGGCCGACGGCTGCGCGGCCTTCGGCGAGGAGCGCCACCAGACCTCGCTGGCCGACATGCGCAACGTGGCCGAGGTGACGGACTGCGCGGCCTTCGCCGCGTCGCTCGCATGAGTTCGAACCCGTCGCGACCGGTGCGCCGCGCGGCCTCGGTCGAGGCCGAGGTGCGCGTGCCGGTGGCGATCGTCGGCGGCGGCGCCTGCGGGCTCACTGCCGCGCTGATGCTGGCCGATGCGGGCGTGGACTGCGTGGTGCTCGAGCGCGATGCGCTGCCCAGCGGATCGAGCGCGCTGTCCTCGGGCTTCATCCCCGCGCCCGGCACGCTCGCGCAGCGCGCGCACGGCGTGCTCGACGACAGCGCCGAGCGCTTCGCCGCCGACATCCAGGCCAAGGCCCATGGCCGCGCGGCACCGGCGCTGGTCGCGGCCTATGCGGGGGCCATCGGCCCGGCGCTCGATGCGCTGCAGGCACGGCACGGGCTGCGGTGGCTGCTGCTCGATGGCTTCCTCTACCCGGGCCATGGCGTGCACCGCATGCATGCGCTCGAACAGAAGACCGGCGCCGCGCTGATGGCGGCGCTGCAGTCGGTCGCCTCGGCGGCCGGCGTTCCGGTGCTGACGCAGGCGCTGGTCGACACGCTGGTGCTCGATGATGGCGACCGCGTGGTCGGCGTCGAGTACGCGCGCCCCGACGGCAGCCGCGAGACGCTGGGCTGTGATGCGCTGCTGCTGGCCTGCAACGGTTTCGGCGGCAATGCGCCGATGGTGCGCGCGCTGCTGCCCGAGATGGCCGAGGCCGCGTTCGGCGGCCACGTGGGCAACGACGGCAGCGCGATCCTCTGGGGCGAGGCGCTGGGCGCGCGGTTGCGCGACCTCGGCGGCTACCAGGGCCATGGCTCCTGGGTCACGCCGCAGGGCGCGCTGATGTCCTGGGCCGTGATGATGGAAGGCGGCGTGCAGCTCAACCGCGAGGGCCGGCGCTTCCATGACGAGACCCAGGGCTACTCCGAAGCCGCGGTGCATGTGCTCGCGCAGCCGGGCGGCATCGCCTGGAACGTGTTCGACGCGCCACTGCTCGCGCTGGCGCGCGGCTTTCCCGATTTCCGCGAAGCCGAGGCGGCAGGCGCCGTGCGGCGCTGCGAATCGGTGGCCGCACTGGCCGACTGCATCGGCTGCGAGGCCGCGGTGCTGCAGGCCACGCTCGACGCGATGCGCACCGGCACGCCCGCGCCCGATGGCCGCGTGTTCGCGCGCGGGCTCGACGCACCGTACCTCGCGGTCAAGGTCACGGGCGCGCTGTTCCACACCCAGGGCGGCCTCGACATCGCACCCGACATGCGCGTGCTGCGCCACGACGGCACGCCTTTCGACAACCTGCTGGCCGCGGGCGGCGCGGCGGGTGGCGTGTCGGGCGACGCGGTCTGGGGCTATCTCTCCGGCAACGGCCTCTTGAGCGCCGTGGCCGGCGGCTACATCGCGGCGCGCACGCTCGCCGCATCCATCCCAACCAGGACGAACTCCGCATGACGAATCCCTCTTTCAAGACCCGGCTCGCGCGCAACGACATCGTGCTCGCGCCCGGCGTGTACGACGCGCTCAGCGCGCTGGTGGCCGAGCAGGCCGGCTTCGAGGCGCTGTACCTCTCGGGCGCCTCCATCGCCTACACGCGGCTCGGCCGGTCCGACGTCGGCCTCACGACCTTCACCGAGGTGGCCGACACGCTGGCGCGCATCACCGAGCGCGTGCGCGTGCCGGTGATCGTCGATGCCGACACCGGCTTCGGCAATGCGCTCAACACCCAGCGCACCGTGCGCGGCTTCGAGCGCGCGGGCGCGGCCATGGTGCAGATCGAGGACCAGACCTTTCCCAAGCGTTGCGGCCACCTCGACGGCAAGGCCGTGGTGTCCGAGCGCGAGATGGTCGGCAAGCTCAAGGCCGCGCTCGATGCGCGCAGCTCGAGCGAGACCCTGATCCTCGCGCGCACCGACGCGGTGGCGGTCGAGGGCATGGAGGCCGCGCTCGACCGCGCCGAGGCTTATCTCGCCTGCGGCGTGGACGCGCTCTTCATCGAGGCGCTGCGCTCGCCCGAGCAGATGGACGCGGCCTGCCGGCGCTTCGGCGACCGCGTGCCGCTGCTGGCGAACATGGTCGAAGGCGGCAAGACGCCGATCGAGGATGCCGACGCGCTGCAGCGGCACGGCTTTCGCATCGCGATCTTCCCGGGCGGCACGGCGCGCGCCGTGACGCACACGCTGCAGGGCTACTACGCGAGCCTGCACCGCCACCGCACCACGCAGCCGTGGCGGCCGCAGATGCTGGACTTCGATGCGCTCAACGCGGTGATCGGCACGCCCGAGCTGATGCTCGAAGGACAGAAGTACGAGTAGGTCTCAGCGCAGCGCGCGCACGAGTTCGTCGTAGACCAGCCGCACGCGCGCCGGCACCGGCGCGCGCTGCGAGCGGTAGACATGGATCGGCCAGGACTCGGGCGCTTCGGCCTCGAGCACCTCGACCAGCTCGCCCGATGCGATCAGCGGCTCGGCCAGCGGCCCCGCGAGCTGGCCGAAACCCAGGCCAGCGCGCACGGCGGTGCACTCGGCCTCCACGTCGTCGCTGATGAAGGCCGGCGCCGCCACCGGCATCTGCCGCCCCTTGCTGAAGAACCAGGACCAGGGCCGGCCCACGCTGCGGTCGAGCAGCGCGGTGAGCGGAAAGCCCGGCAGCGCCTCGATGTTCTCGGGGATACCGGTGCGCGCGATCAGCGCCGGCGCCGCCACCACGCGCAGCTGCATGCGCCCGACCGTGCGCGCGACGAAGCGCGCATCGCGGATCGGGCCGGCGCGCACGCCGATGTCGATCTGCTCGTCGACCACGTCGGCATGTTCCTCCGACAGCCGCAGGTCGAGCACCAGCCCCGGATGCGCCGCCAGCATCGGCGCCAGCGCCTCGGGAATCAGCCGCCGGCCGTAGACGTTGGGCGCGGTGACGCGCACCGTGCCCGCGTGCTGCGACAGCGCGCGCCGGTCGGTGCGGTGGAACAGCGCATCGACGCCGCCGACCGCGGTGCGCGCGCGCTGCGCGAGCTGGCGTCCGAAGTCGGTGAGCTGCACGCCGCGCGTGCTGCGGTGGAACAGCGGCTCGCCCAGTTCCTCCTCGAGTTCGCGCACGGCGCGCGTGACCACCTGCGGCGAGACCGCCAGGCGCACCGCGGCATCGCGGAAGTTGGCCGCATCGGCGGCGGCGCAGAACACGCGCAGGGCTTCGAGCCGGTTCGACATGGGGGTGGGTTGAGTGTTCCTGAATCAGGAATTCTGAAGTCGCGAGAGTTTCATTTACGGGAACGCCCGGATTTTCCACACTGCATGCACTTCTTCAAGTTCTTCAACGCCCACCCAAGGAAAACACCATGACTTCCGTCCAAGACAACATCCGCGGCAAGGTTGCCATCGTCACCGGCGCCAGCAGCGGCCTCGGCGAAACCACCGCCCGCCACCTGGCCGCCCGCGGCGCGAAGGTGGTGCTGGCCGCGCGCCGCACCGACCGGCTCGAGAAGGTGGTCGCCGAGATCCGCGAAGCCGGCGGCGAGGCCATCGCGGTCGCCACCGACGTGGCGAAGCGCGAGGACCTCGAGCGGCTCGCCGCCGCCACCGTCGAGGCCTTCGGCCGCATCGACGTGCTGGTCAACAACGCGGGCGTGATGCCGCTGTCGCCGATCGAGAAGCTCAAGGTCGACGAATGGGACCGCACCATCGACGTCAACATCAAGGGCGTGCTCTACGGCATCGCCGCCGTGCTGCCGCGCATGCAGGCGCAGGGCAGCGGCCATATCGTCAACGTGGCCTCGATCGCCGGCATCAAGGTGTTCACGCCGATCGGCACCGTCTACAGCGCCACCAAGTACGCGGTGCGCGCCATCTCGGAAGGCCTGCGCGTGGAGGTCGGCAACACCGGCATCCGCGTGACCATCGTCTCGCCCGGCGCGGTCGAGTCCGAACTGAAGTTCGGCACCACCGATGCCGAGACCGCCGCCGGCGTGCAGGCCTTCTACGAGGCCAGCCAGATCCCCTCGGACTCGGTGGCGCGCGCGGTGGTGTACGCGGTGGAGCAGCCCGCGAACGTGGACATCAACGAGGTGGTGCTGCGGCCGGTGGCGCAGGACTTCTGATCCTCGCACCGGATGGCGCGGATGCCGCTCAGAACGGCATCTGCGCCGAGAAGGCCACGCTGCGCGGCGCGCCCACGTAGTAGCTGTTGAGCCAGTAGCTCTTGTTGGCGACGTTGTTCACGTTCAGCCGCAGGGTCAGCGGACGGCCCGAGAGCTTCATGGCGTAGCGCAGGCCGAGGTCGGCGGTGGTGACGGCGGGCAGGCGGTCGGTGTTGTCGGCATTGGCCCATTGGCGGCCCGTGTAGTAGAGGCCGCCGGTCAGCACCAGGCCGGGCACCGGCAGCTCGTATTCGGCATAGACCTTGGCGATGAGCTTCGCCACGTTCTGCGGCGCCTTGCCGTCGAACTCGGAGCCCCTGACCTTGGCATCGAGCGCGGTCAGGCCGCCCACCACCGTCCATTTGTCGGCCGGCTTGCCCGAGACGTTGAACTCGAAGCCCCGGTGCTTCTGCCGGCCGTTCTGCGTGTAGGTGTTGGCCGTGTCGATGTATTCGTAGGCCTTCTCGATGTCGAACAGCGCGCCGGTCAGCAGCAGTTCGCCGACCGTCGCCTTCAGGCCGATCTCCTTCTGGCGGCTGACCATCGGCGGCAGCACGGCGCCGAAGTTGGCGGCGGTGTCGGGCGCGGTGCCGCCGGCTTCCAGGCCCTCGATGTAGCTCGCATAGGCGGTCAGCCAGGGCACGGGCTTGTACATCAGCGAGACCGAGGGCGAGCTGCGGCTCTTGTCGTAGTCGGGCTGCGATTTCGCGCCCTCGCCGTCGAGCGCGACGGTGCGGATGTTGCTGCGCGTCACGCCCAGCAGCATCGACCACTGCTCGCCGAACTGCAGATGGTCGCCGATCACCTGGTTGCGGTTCATCACGCGGCCCGCGTAATAGGGCGTGTAGATGTTCGGCGTGAAGTAGGGCTCGGGCACGTAGGTCGGCTGCGAGAAGGGGTAGGGCCCCTGCCAGCCGGTGTTGGGGCTGCTGCGCGTGGCCCAGGACTTGTCGGAATACATGTAGGCGCCCACCGTGAGCTTGTGCGACACGGGGCCGGTCTCGAAGCGGATGTCGGCCAGCGCCGAGCCGGCCTCGAAGGTGTCCTCGGTGCGGCCCGAGCGGATGCGGATCTGGCTGAAGCCCTCGGCCGAGCTCACGCTGTTCATCGTGTGATCCTGCACCGGGCGGTCGATGCCGTCGCGCATGTAGGCGGCGCGCAGCGTGATGCGCTCGTCGAGCCGGTAGGTGGCCTTGGCCATCAGCTTGGTGTTCTCGAATTCGTCGCGCACCCAGGGCTGGCTCCAGTTCCTGCGCGCGTCGGGCGCGCGGCCGCGCGGGATGTCGTAGAACCAGTAGGCCGAGGTGCCCGCGCTGCGGTACTTGTTGTAGACCGCGTTCATCTCGACCAGCAGGCGGTCGGTGAGCTGCCAGTCGACGGCCGCGCTGACCAGCGTGCGGTCGATCTTCTGGTCGTCGATGGCGGTGTTGCCGTCCTGGCGGACCACGTTGAGCCGGTAGCCGACGCGGCCGGCCTCGTCGAAGCGGCCGCCGAAGTCGCCGTGCACGTAGGCCTGGCTGCCGCCGTAGTTGCCGACGGTGAGGCTGTTGAGGCGCTCGACGGTCGGGCGCTTGTAGACGCTGTTGATCATGCCCCCGGGCTGGGCCGCGCCGAACAGGAAGCCCGAGAGGCCGTTCAGGATCTCGATGCGTTCCTTGTCCTCGACCACGGCCGCATGGTTGTAGAGGCGCCGCAGGCCGTCTTCCGCCGTGTTGTAGCCGTTGAAGCCGCGGATGTTGACGAGCGGCGACCAGCCCGTGATCTGCGGGGTGGCGGTACGGGTCGAGGGGTTGAGCTTGTAGATGTCGTCGAGCGACTGCGCCTGGATGTTCTGGACCAGCTCGCGCGGCACCACGCTGATCGAGAACGGCGTGTCCTGCAGCGCCATGCCGCCGAGCGCGCCAACCGAGGAGACGGTCTTGGCGCGGTAGCCGTCGGCGGCGGTGCCGTCCTGCTGCAGGGCCGGCGTGGCGTCGGGCGCGGCGGCGTTCACCACCACCGGCGGCAGCGTCGCGCCGCTCGTTGCCGCGGGCAGGGCGCGGATCACGGCCGCGTTGCCGTCGAGGCTCGCGCCCAGGCCGCTGCCCGCGAGCACGCGCTCCAGCGCCTGGCTCGCGGTGAACTGGCCCGACACCGCCGGCGCCTGCTTGCCGGCGACGAGGTCGGGATGGACCATCAGCTGCAGCCGGGCCTGGCGCGCGAGTTCGTTGAGCGCCGCGCCGAGCGGCTGGGCGGGCAGCGCGATCGGGTAGACGGCCGCGGCCTGCACGGCGGGCACGGGCTGGGCGTTGACGGATGAGGTGCCCCAGGCGGCGAGGACAAGGGCCGCCGCGAAGGCGGTGGCGGCGGGGCGGAAGCGCGGGTGCGGCATGAAGGCGGACTCCGGAAGGTCGATGGGTAGAGGAAAAGAACTACCCATGCAGACGCATCAGTTCCGGCGCAGTGGAGGTCCGTCTCGAACTTTTTTGAAAAAACTTCGCCCGGGGCCCGGCGGGCCTCAGCGCGGCGCGATCTCGGTCGTGCCCTCGCGCGGCTGCAGCCGCACCGGCAGCACCTGCGGCAGCGCCTTGGCGAAGGCGCCGAACTGCCGCAGGTCGAAGCTGCCGTTGATGCGCATCGCGGCCACCGCGGGGTCGCGCACCGTGAGGCCGGTCGGGCCGTAGCGCTCGAACTCGGCCAGCGCCTGCGCCAGCGGCGTGTTCTCGAAATTGGCGCGGCCTTCGCGCCAGAGCAGGGCGCCCGCGGCGGGTGCGGCGGACGTGCCGCGCAGGCGGCCGCCCGCATCGGCGGCGACGGCCTCGCCCGGGCCCAGCAGCCGCGGCTCGGCCCCGGCCGCCGGCTCGGCCGAGGCCACGCGCACGCGCACGCGGCCTTCCTCCACGGTCACGCGCACGCCACCGGCATCGAGCCCGGCCTGCGTGTGGCGCACCGAGAAGCGCGTGCCGACCACCGTGATGCGCAGCGGGCCGGCGAGCACATCGAAGGGACGGGCGGCATCGGCCTGCACACTGAAATGGGCCTGGCCCTCGGGCAGGCGCACCTCGCGCCGCTGGCGATAGAGCGTGACTTCGGCGCGCGTGGCGGTGTCGAGCTGGAGCACGCTGCCGTCGGGCAATTGCACGTCGAGCTGCTGGCCGCGCGCGGTGGCGAAGGTCTTGGCATAGACCGGCTGCTGCTGCCACAGCGCCCAGCCGCCCGCCACCACGAACAGCGCGCAGGCCGAGGCGGCCAGCGGCATCCAGCGGCGCGTGCCCTGCCAGCCGCGGCGCGGCGGGGTGGCGGCCTGCGTGCGCGCGCGCAGCGCGGCCAGTTCGGCGGCGGGCAGCGTGTCGAGCCGCCGCCAGGTGCCTTCGAGCCGCTCGAGCGCGGCGCGGTGCGCGGGCGTGGCCGCGAGCCAGGCCTCGAATTCGGCCGCCTCGTCCGGCGCCAGCCCGTCCTGCCGGCGCACCAGCCAGCGCGCGGCGGCCTGTTCGGCGTCCGGCGCGGGATCGGTGGGCGGGGTGGCTGTCATGCGGGGAATTTCTCTGTTCTGGATGTAGACGCGCGGGCGGCCTCGAAGTGGAGGTCGGTGCGGCGCCGCGCTATCGATTGTGGTCGCTGGTCCCGGTGCCGAAGGCGTCCTCGCAGGCCTGGCAGGCCAGCACGCCGCGGATCACGTGCTGCGCCACCATGTTCTTCGAGATGCCCATGCGCTCGGCCACCTCCTGGTGCGACAGGCCCTCGAAGCGGTTGAGCACGAAGGCCTCGCGGCAGCGCGGCGGCAGGGCCTCGATCGCCGCCAGGATCGCCCGCGCATGCTGCGCCGAGGCGTAGGCCTCCTCGGGCTGCGCGTGGGCGGGCGCCATCGCATGCGCGGCGTCGGCCAGCGCGTCGATGTCCTCGTGGTCGCGCAGCACGGCGCGGCGATGGCGGTCGATCACCAGGTTGCGCGCGGTGCGATAGAGCAGCGCGCGCACGTTGGAGATGGCCTCGCCCGATTGCCGCAGCGCGAGCACGCGCGCATAGCTCTCCTGCGCGAGGTCGGCCGCGGCGTCGCGGTCGTTCACCGAGCGGAAGAGGAAGTTCAGCAGTTCGCGGTAATAGCGCTCGAGCAAGATCGACCCATGCCATGGAGGGGATGCGTTCCGACGACCGGCTGGCGTGGGGATGTGGCGGCGGCTGATCTCGCGCGCGTCGTGGATGGGAACTCTTCTCATTATCAGCGAGCCAAGGCGCGGCAGCCCGGCTTGTCATCCGCCGGTTGCTTTTCGTTGATAACCTTTTCCGGCTCAAGGTCTTTGCCGGCCAAGAATCGAAAGCCCCTGCAAAATAGAACGACCGTTCGTTTTTGTCTGGAAGTCCCACGATGTCCGTCAATGCCGTTTCCGCCAAGCCGGCCCGCGCCGCCCAGAAGGGCCAGCAGACCAAGGCCGTGATCGTCGATGCCGCACTGGCGCTGGCCGCGCAGATCGGGCTCGAGGGCCTGTCGATCGGCGCCGTGGCCGAGATCACCAAGATGAGCAAGTCGGGCGTGTTCGCCCACTTCGGCTCGCGCGAGGAGCTGCAGATCTCGGTGGTGCGCGAGTACCACGCGCGCTTCGAGCAGGAAGTGTTCTTCCCCGCCATCGAGGCCGACCGCGGCCTGCCGCGGCTGCGTGCGATGTTCGCCAACTGGATGAAGCGCACCTCGACCGAGATCGACTCGGGCTGCATCTACATCAGCGGCGCTTCCGAATTCGACGACCGCCCGGGCCCGGTGCGCGACGCGCTGGTGGAGTCGGTCTCGATCTGGCAGGCCGCCGTGCTGCGCGCGATCGTGCAGTCGAAGGAGGAGGGCCACCTCAACGCCGATGCCGACGAGCGCCAGGTCGCGTTCGAGATCCACGGCCTGATCCTCGCGCTGCACTACGAGGCCCGCTTCCTGCGGGTGCCCGGCTCCATCGGCCGTGCCAACACCGGCTTCGACAACATCCTCGGCCGCTATGCGGCGGCCGGGACGCCCGCGCCGACCGCTGCCGCCGCGCCCTCGCGCGTGCGCCGCCTCAAGACCGTGCGCTGAGCGCGCGGCACCGTTTTTTTCTTCCCTTTCATCTTTCAGTTCGACCAGGAGAGTTCCGGATGCCCAGCTACAACCCGCCCGTGCGCGACATGCAATTCGTGCTGCACGAAGTGCTCAACGTCGCCGAGGAACTCAAGGCGCTGCCCGCGCACGCCGAGACCGACGCCGACACCATCAACGCGGTGATCGAGGAGGCCGGCAAGTTCGCGGCCGAGGTCACCTTCCCGCTCAACATCAGCGGCGACGAGGAAGGCTGCGTGCTCGACAAGGCCACGCACGAAGTCAAGACGCCCACGGGCTTCAAGGAGGCCTACGCCAAGTACGTCGAGGGCGGCTGGCCCGCGCTGTCGTGCGACCCGGCCTTCGGCGGCCAGGGCCTGCCCTTCGTGGTCAACCAGTGCCTGTTCGAGATGCTCAACAGCGCGAACCAGGCCTGGACCATGTACCCGGGCCTCTCGCACGGCGCCTACGAGGCGCTGGTGGCGCACGGCACCGACGAGCAGAAGAAGACCTACCTGCCCAAGCTGGTGAGCGGCGAATGGACCGGCACCATGTGCCTGACCGAACCCCACTGCGGCACCGACCTCGGCCTGCTGCGCACCAAGGCAGAACCGCAGGCCGACGGCACGTACCGCATCACCGGCAACAAGATCTTCATCTCGGCCGGCGAGCACGACATGGCCGGCAACATCATCCACCTGGTGCTGGCCCGGCTGCCCGACGCGCCCAAGGGCAGCAAGGGCATCAGCCTGTTCGTGGTGCCGAAGTTCCACGTCAAGGCCGACGGTTCGCTCGGCGAGCGCAACCCGATCTTCTGCGCCGGCCTCGAGCACAAGATGGGCATCCACGGCAACGCCACCGCGCAGATCGTGATCGAGGGCGCCACCGGTACGCTGGTGGGCGAGCCCAACAAGGGCCTGGCCGCGATGTTCGTGATGATGAACGCCGCGCGCCTGGGCGTGGGCAACCAGTCGCTGGGCCTGACCGAGGTGGCGTTCCAGAACGCGCTGGCCTATGCCAAGGACCGCCTGCAGATGCGCTCGCTGTCGGGCGTGAAGGCCAAGGACAAGGAAGCCGATCCGATCATCGTGCACCCCGACGTGCGCAAGATGCTGCTGACCGCCAAGGCCTATGCCGAGGGCGGCCGCGCGCTGCAGGTGTTCTGCACCCTGCTGCTCGACAAGGAGCACCACCATCCCGACGAGAAGGTGCGCAAGGACAGCGGCGAACTCGTCGCGCTGCTCACGCCGATCGTGAAGGCCTTCATCACCGACAACGGCCACATCGCGACCAATGCCTGCATGCAGGTCTTCGGCGGCCATGGCTTCATCAAGGAATGGGGCATGGAGCAGTACGTGCGCGACAACCGCATCAACATGATCTACGAAGGCACGAACACCGTGCAGTCGCTCGACCTGCTGGGCCGCAAGGTGCTGGGCAACAACGGCGCCTCGCTGAAGAAGTTCGGCAAGCTGGTCGCGAAGCTGGTGGAAGAAGAGGGCGTGAACGAGAAGATGGCCGAGTTCATCAATCCGATCGCGGGCCTGGGCGACCAGCTCACCAAGTTCACGACCGAGATCGGCTTCAAGGGCTTCCAGAACCCCGATGAAGTCGGCGCCGCCGCGGTGGACTACCTGCGCGTGGCCGGCCACTTCGTGTTCGGCTACCTGTTCGCCCGCATGGCGCAGGTCGCGCTGCGCGAGATCGCGGCCGGCAACAGCGATCCGTTCTACGTCGCCAAGCTGCAGACCGCGCGCTTCTACTTCGCCAAGCTGTTCCCCGAGACCGCGACGCTGATGCGCACGGCCCGTGCCGGCAGCAAGGTGCTGATGGACACCGACGCCGCGCTGGCCTGAGTCCACGCGTCCCCTCTTCGATCACTTCCCGGAGCCGACCATGAAAGCAACGCTTGCAGCCCTCGTCCTCGTCGCGACCTCGGTCACGGCCCTGGCCCAGACCACCCCGGTGGGCCTGTGGCGCAACGTCGACGACAAGACCGGCGAGGCCAAGGCCGAGATCCGCATCGGCGAGACCGGCGGCGCGCTCGTCGGCCGCATCGAGAAGTCGCTGAAGAAGGACGGCAAGCCCGACGCGGTCTGCGACGAATGCTCGGACGACCGCAAGGGCCAGCCGATCGCGGGCCTGGAGATCATCCGCGGCGGCAAGAAGGCCGACGGCAAGGACGTCTGGGAGGGCGGGAAGATCCTCGACCCCGAGAACGGCAAGGAATACCGCGCGAGCTTCACGCCGATCGACGGCGGCAAGAAGCTCGAAGTGCGCGGCTATCTCGGCCCCTTTTGGCGCACCCAAACCTGGAACCGCGTGCAGTAAGCAAGCCTGCGCGCAACCTATCCAAGAAATACCAAACATGTCCCGATTTCAAGTGAAGAAGGTCGCCGTGCTCGGCGCCGGCGTGATGGGCGCGCAGATCGCGGCCCACCTCGTCAACGTGCGCGTGCCGGTGGTGCTGTTCGACCTGGCGGCCAAGGAAGGCCCGAAGAACGGCATCGTCACGCGCGCCATCGACAACCTCAAGAAGCTCAAGCCCGCGCCGCTGGGCGACGTGGCCGATGCGGGCCTGATCCAACAGGCCAACTACGACGACAACCTCGACCTGCTCGGCGAGTGCGACCTGGTGATCGAGGCGATCGCCGAGCGCATGGACTGGAAGCTCGATCTCTACAAGAAGATCGCGCCGCACGTCGCCAAGCACGCGATCCTGGCCTCGAACACCTCGGGCCTGTCGATCACCAAGCTCAGCGAGGCATTGCCCGAAGCGCTGAAGCCGCGCTTCTGCGGCATCCACTTCTTCAATCCGCCGCGCTACATGTTCCTGGTGGAGCTGATCAACACGCCCACCACGCAGCCGCAGGTGCTCGACGACCTCGAGGCCTTCGTCACCAGCACGCTCGGCAAGGGCGTGGTGCGCGCGCACGACACGCCCAACTTCATCGCCAACCGCGTCGGCATCGCCGGCATGCTGGCCACGCTCAAGGAAGTCGAGAAGTTCGGCCTCACGCCCGACGTGGTGGACGACCTCACGGGCAAGAAGCTGGGCCGCGCGAGCTCGGGCACCTTCCGCACCGCCGACGTGGTGGGCCTGGACACCATGGCCCACGTGGTGAAGACGTTGCAGGACAACCTGAACGCCGAGACCGATCCCTTCTACGCCAACTTCGCGACGCCGCCGGTGCTCGCCAAGCTGCTGGAACTGAAGAACCTGGGCCAGAAGACCAAGGCCGGTTTCTTCAAGAAGGTGGGCCGCGACATCCTGCGCTTCGACCTCCAGAGCGGCGACTACGTGCCCGCCGGCGCCAAGGCCGACGAGGTCTACGGCCGCATGCTCAAGAAGCCCGCGGGCGAGCGCCTGAAGCTGCTGCGCGAGAGCGAAGGGCCGCAGGGCCAGTTCCTCTGGGCGATCCTGCGCGACGGCTTCCATTACGCCGCCGTGCACCTGGGCGACATCGCCGAGAGCGCGCGCGACATCGACTTCGCGATGCGCTGGGGCTTCGGCATGAAGCAGGGCCCGTTCGAGCTCTGGCAGGAAGCCGGCTGGGCGCAGGTCGCGAAGTGGGTGCAGGAGGACATCGACGCCGGCAAGGCGCTGAGCAGCGCGCCGCTGCCGAAGTGGGTGTTCGAAGGCCCGGTGGCCGAGGCCGGCGGCGTGCACACCCCCGAAGGCTCGTGGAGCGCCTCGCAGAACAAGTTCGTGCCGCAGCGCAAGCTGCCGGTGCACGACCGCCAGCTGTTCCCCGAGAGCGTGCTCGGCGCGAACGCAGCCGATGCCAACACGGCCGGCACCACGATCAGCGACGAAGGCGACGTGCGCGTGTGGACGCTCGATGGCGAGGTGCTGATCGCCAGCATCCATTCGAAGATGCACGCCATCAGCCCCGACGTGGCCGAGGCGCTGGGCGCCGCGGTCGACCTCGCCGAGGCCGAATACAAGGGCCTGGTGATCTGGTCGCCCGACGAGATGTTCTCGGTCGGCGCCGACCTGCAGGCGATGCTGCCGGCCTTCGTGGTCGCGGGCATCGGCGCGGTCGAGGGCGCGGAGGAAGAGCTGCAGAACGTGATGCTCAAGATCCGCTATGCCAACGTGCCGGTGGTTTCGGCCGTGCGCGGCCTGGCGCTGGGCGGCGGCTGCGAACTGGCCGTGTACTCGTCGAAGCGCGTGGCGGCGATGGAAAGCTACATCGGCCTGGTCGAGGTCGGCGTGGGCCTGATCCCCGGCGCCGGCGGCCTGACCTACATCGCGCGCCGCGCGGCCGAGAACGCCTCGGCCTCGACCGGCACCGACCTGCTGCCCTTCCTCACCGAAGGCTTCACGGCCGCGGCGATGGCCAAGGTGGGCACCGGCGCGCTCGATTCGAGGAAGCTCGGCTACCTGCTCGACAGCGACGTGATCGTGCCGAACAAGGACGAGCTGCTCTACGTGGCGCTGCAGCAGGCCAAGGCCATGGCCGACGCCGGCTACCGCCCGCCGCTGCGCCGCACCTTCCGCGTGGCGGGCCGCAGCGGCGCCGCGACGATCAAGGGCCAGCTCGTGAACATGCGCGACGGCGGCTTCATCAGCGCGCACGACTTCCACATCGCGAGCCTGATCGCGAACGTGGTCACCGGCGGCGACGTGGACGCGGGCTCGCTCGTGACCGAGGAATACCTGATGGCGCTGGAACGCAAGGCGTTCTGCTCGCTCATCGTGCACCCCAAGACGCAGGAGCGGATCATGGGGATGCTGAGCACGGGGAAGCCGGTGCGGAATTGATGCCGCGAAGGCCATGAGCGAAAACTTCGACACGTCCGGTCCCCTCTCCCGCTTGCGGGAGAGGGCTAGGGTGAGGGCACGCAGCCTTCGCGCCGAGCCGACCGCTGCCGAGGCGCTGCTCTGGTCTCATTTGCGCGACCGCCGCATGGCGGACCGCAAGTTTCGCCGCCAACGTCCGATCGGGCCCTACTTCGCGGATTTCGTCTGCATCGAGGCGATGCTGGTCATCGAAATCGATGGCGGCCAGCATGCCGATGCGGTTGCGTACGACGAGAGCCGCACGCGTTTCCTTGAAAGCCAGGGCTATCGCGTCCTGCGGTTCTGGAACAACGAAGTGCTGACGCAGACGGACGCGGTGCGCGAGCGCATCCTGCAGGCGCTGCGCGAAGACAGCCCTCACCCCAGCCCTCTCCCGCAAGCGGGAGAGGGAGCAAGACAGGAAGCCACGGTCCCTAAGGACGAGTGCGCAAGACAAGACACCAGGAATCACAAGCCATGAAACAAGTCCAAGACGCCTACATCGTCGCGGCCACCCGCACCCCCATCGGCAAGTCGCACCGCGGCTACTTCCGCAACCACCGTCCCGACGACCTGCTCGCGACCACGCTGAAGGCCGCGCTGGCTGCAGTGCCAGGTCTCGATCCGAAGGCCATCGAGGACATCATCTGCGGCTGCGCGATCCCCGAGGCGCAGCAGGGCCTGAACGTCGCGCGCATCGGCGCGGTGCTCGCGGGCCTGCCGACCAGCGTCGGCGGCATCACGGTCAACCGCTTCTGCGCCTCGGGCCTGTCGGCGGTGCAGATGGCGGCCGACCGCATCCGCGTCGGCGAGGCCGACGTGATGATCGCGGCCGGCGTCGAGAGCATGAGCATGGTGCCGATGATGGGCAACTCGCCCTCGCTGTCGCCCTCCATCTTCGAGCGCGACGGCGACGTGGGCATCGCCTACGGCATGGGCCTGACGGCCGAGAAGGTCGCGCAGCAGTGGAAGGTGAGCCGCCAGGCCCAGGACGAATTCGCGCTGGCCTCGCACCAGAAGGCGCTGGCCGCGCAGAAGGCCGGCAAGTTCGCGGACGAGATCACGCCGATCGAGGTGACCGACCGCGCGCCCGATCTCGAGAGCGGCGAAGCGATCGCGACCACGCGCACCGTGAACCTCGACGAAGGCGCTCGCCCCGACACCTCGATCGAAGGCCTCGCCAGGCTGCGCACCGTGTTCGCCGCGCGCGGCACGGTCACGGCCGGCAACAGCTCGCAGACCTCCGACGGCGCGGGCGCGCTGATCCTGGCCAGCGAGAAGGCGGTCAAGCAGTTCGGCCTGACGCCGCTGGCGCGCTTCGTGAGCTTCGCGAGCAAGGGCGTGCCGCCGCACATCATGGGCATCGGTCCGATCGAGGCGATTCCCGCGGCGCTGCGCTATGCCGGCCTGAGCCAGCAGGACATCGACTGGATCGAGCTCAACGAAGCCTTCGCGGCCCAGTCGCTCGCGGTCATCAACACGCTGGGGCTCGACCCGTCGAAGGTCAACCCGATGGGCGGCGCGATCGCGCTGGGCCATCCGCTGGGCGCCACTGGCGCGATCCGCTCGGCCACGGTGGTGCACGCACTGCAGCGCGAGAAGCTCAAGTACGGCATGGTCACGATGTGCGTGGGCATGGGGCAGGGCGCCGCAGGCATCTTCGAGCGCGTCTGATCGATCACGCACCAGGCAACGCGACGAGTGCCGGTGCAACCAGGAGACAGGACAGTGATGGAACAGACGCAGCAGCAGCTTCCGGTCGACGGTGGCGCGCAGCAACTGGCGGTGCGCCGCTACGAACCCGCGGGCGCGCCGCGCGCCAGCATCGTGATCGGCGGCGCCATGGGCGTGCGCCAGTCCTTCTACGAAGCCTTCGCGCGCTGGCTCGCGGGCCAGGGGCTGCGCGTCTGGACCTTCGACTACCGCGGCTCGGGCGACTCGCGCGGCGCCGCCTCGCTGCGCGGCTTCGAGGCCGACCTGTTCGACTGGGCGCGCGACTACGAGGCGGTCATCGACGCCGCCCGGGCCGCGCTGCCCGCGCAGCCGCTCTACCTGCTGGGCCACAGCCTCGGCGCGCAGCTGCCGGGCTTCCTGCAGCGTCCCGAGCAGGTCGACGGCCTGGTGAGCATCGCGGCCGGCAGCGGCTACTGGCGCGAGAACGCGCCGCGGCTCAAGCGCGGCATCCTCTACTTCTGGTTCGTGCTGGTGCCGCTGGTCACGCGGCTGTGCGGCTACTTCCCGGGTCGCAAGCTCAGGAAGGTGGGCGACCTGCCGCGCGGCGTGATCCTGCAATGGCGGCGCTGGTGCCTGAACCCGCGCTACAGCGTGGGTGCCGAGGGCGAGCTGGCGCAAAGGAGCTACAGCCGCGTGCGCTTCCCGGTGCTCGCGCTGTCGATGACCGACGACGAGCTGATGACGCTGGCCGGCACGCACAGCCTGGTGAGCTTCTACGACCAGGCGCCGCGCGCCATCGAACGCATCGCGCCGGCCGACGTGCAGGCGCGGCGCATCGGCCACTTCGGCTTCTTCCGCGAGCAGTTCAGCCAGAGCCTGTGGCCCGCCACGGTCGACAAGCTGCATCGGCTGGGCGCGTTGACGACCGCGCCCGGCGTCCCGCACACGACTGCCTGAGGCCGCGCGCCGGAGCACACTGCGGCCATGAGCACGAGCACTCCCCACCCCTTCGACAAGGCCATCGCGCTGCAGCACAGCGACCTGCGCGCGGGCCACTTCACCGGCACCACCAGCCCCGACTACTGGAACATGGTCGGTCCCTTCGGCGGCACCACCGCGGCGGTCGCGTTGCAGTCCGTGCTGCAGCATCCGGACCTGCTGGGCACGCCGATCGCGCTGACCGTGAATTACGCGGCCGCGCTCGAGGCCGGTGCCTTCGACGTGCAGGCGACCGCGGTGCGCACCAACCGTTCGACCCAGCACTGGACCGTGCAGATCACGCAGCCCGGCGCGGGCGGCGCGCCGAACATGACGACCACCGCCACCGTGGTGACGGCCGCGCGCCGCGAGACCTGGGGCCGGAGCGACCTCGCCATGCCCGAGGTGCCGAAGCCCGAGGCGGTCGAGCCGATCCGCATCGGCCCGGCTGGCGTGGCCTGGGTGCAGCAGTACGAGATGCGCCCGTTCAGCGGCGGCATTCCCGCGCAGTGGGACGGCAGCCTGCAGCACAGCCAGACCCGCATCTGGGTGCGCGACGCGCAGCCGCGGCCGCTCGACCTGCCCTCGCTCGCGGCCATGAGCGACGTGTTCTATCCACGCATCTGGCTGCGCCGCGCCAAGCACGTGCCGGCCGGCACGGTGTCGATCACCACCTACTTCCACGCCGACGCGGCGCAACTGGCCGAGGTCGGCACCGGCTTCCTGCTCGGGCAGGCGACGGGGCAGCAGTTCTTCAACGGCTTCTTCGACCAGACCGCGCAGCTGTGGAGCGAGGCGGGCGTGCTGCTCGCGACCTCGAACCAGATCGTGTACTACAAGGAATAGCCTCCGGTTTCGCAAGGCCCGCGGCCGCCCGGAGAGAATCCAGCCCACCCAGGAGACAACGCCGCATGACGAAGACCGTCGAGTTCTATTTCGATTTCGGCAGCCCCGCCGCCTACCTCGCCGCGACCCAGCTGCCCCATGTGTGCGCCGACACCGGCGCCGAGCTGGTCTGGAAACCGATGCTGCTGGGCGGCGTGTTCCAGGCCACGGGCAACCACTCGCCGGCCGAGATCGCGCCCAAGGGGTCGTACATGACGACCGACCTGCAGCGCTTCGCGAAGCGCTACGGCGTGCCCTTCGTGCACAACCCGCACTTCCCGATCAACACGCTGCTCTTGATGCGCGGCGCCACCGGCGTGCAGATGGAACAGCCCGCGCGCTTCGCGGCCTATGTCGACGCGATCTACCACGCGATGTGGGTCGAGCCGCGCAACCTCAACGATCCGGCCGAAGTCGGCGCGGTGCTGCAGGCCGCGGGCTTCGACCCGGCCGCGCTGCTCGCGCTCGCGGGCCGGCAGGACGTGAAGGACCGCCTGAAGGCCGTCACGCAGGAGGCCGTGGCGCGCGGCGTGTTCGGCGCGCCCACCATGTTCGTGGGCAGCGACATGTTCTGGGGCCAGGACCGGCTCGACTTCGTGCGCGAGGCGCTGGCCGCCTGATCCCTTCCCTCTTTCTTCTTTCCACAGGACACAAGCCATGAGCGACATCCTCGTCCACGCCGAAGCCGGCGTGATGACCATCACCTTCAACCGCGTCGACAAGAAGAACTCGATCACCAGCGCCATGTATGCCGAGCTGGCCGATGCGCTGGCCAAGGCCGAGGGCGACGCGGCCGTGCGCTGCGTGCTGATCCAGGGCGACCCGACCATCTTCAGCGCCGGCAACGACATCGGCGACTTCCTCAACGCGCCGCCCGCGGGCAAGGACTCGCCGGTGTTCCGCTTCCTGCGCGGCATCGCGACCTTCCCGAAGCCGATCGTCGCGGCTGTCTGCGGCCCGGCCGTGGGCATCGGCACCACGATGCTGTTCCATTGCGATCTGGTCTACGCGGGCGACAACGCGGCCTTCTCGATGCCCTTCGTCAACCTCGGCCTGTGCCCCGAGGCGGCCTCGAGCCTGCTGGTGCCGCAGATGCTCGGCTACCACCGCGCGGCCGAGGCGCTGCTGCTGGGCGAACCCTTCATGGCCGAGGCCGCGCTCGAGGTCGGCCTGGTCAACCGCGTGGTGCCGCCGACCGAGGCCAACGCCATCGCCCAGACCCAGGCGCGCAAGCTCGCGGCCAAGCCGCTGAGCGCGCTGGTCGAGACCAAGCGGCTGCTCAAGAAGGCGCAGCTGCCCGCGGTCATTGAGCGCATGGACGAGGAGGGCGCGAGCTTCGGCCGCATGCTGCGCGAGCCCGCGGCGCGCGAGGCCTTCGGCGCCTTCATGGAGAAGCGCAAGCCGGATTTCTCGAAGCTCTGAGCGCGCTGCGGGTCGGTACCTACAACCTGCGTTCTACGGGCTTTCCACAAGCCGCCGGGGCCCCTTCGGCGGGGTCGCACGCGTACACTGATTCGCGTGCCAGTCCTCCAGTTACACACGCCAGCAGCCCGCACGCAGCGGTCGTTCGATGCTACTGAAAAGGTAGCAATTCGACCGACCCGCAGGCAAGCCCTGGGCCTGCTCGGCGCCACATTGGCGGCGCCCTCGGTGGTGCTCGCGCGCGTGCGGCCGCTGCGCATCGGCGTCATCGGCCCCTGGTCGGGCGCCTACATCGGTGGCGGGCGGCAGTTCGACGCCGGCATGGCGATCTGGCTCGGTGCGCACAACCAGCAGATCGCGGGCCGCCCGGTCGAACTGCTGCGGCGAGACGTGCCCGTGAGCGCACCCGACATGGCGCGCCGGCTCGCGCTCGACCTGGTGGAGAACGAGCGCGTCGACCTGCTGACCGGCCTGCACTTCAGCTCCAACGCCTATGCCGTGGCGGCCGTCGCCACGCAGGCCAAGGTGCCCACGGTGGTCATGAACGCCGCCTCCTCGGGCATCACCGCGCGCTCGCCCTACACGGTGCGCGTGTCCTTCACCATCGCGCAGGTCACGCTGCCGCTGGCGCGCTGGGCGCTCAAGGAGGGGCTGCGCGAGGTCTGCACCGTGACGGCCGACTACGCCTCGGGCGTCGATGCCGAGACCGCCTTCGTCTCGGGCATCACGGCCGGCGGCGGCAATGTCGGCGCGATGCTGCGCGTGCCGCTCGCCACGCAGGACTACACGGCCTACATGCTGCGGCTGCGCGAGCTCAAGCCGCAGGCGGTGTTCTTCTTCCTGCCCTCGGGCCAGATGCCGGCGGGCTTCCTGCGCGCCTGGCGCGACCGCGGCATGGCCGACACGGGCATCCGGCTGCTGTCGACCGGCGAGGCCACCGACGACCACTACCTGCAGAACATCGGCGAGCTGGCCGAGGGGCTGGTCACCAGCCACCACTACTCGTACGCGCACGAGTCGCCCGAGAACCGCCGCTTCGCCGCGGCCTTCGAGACCGAGTACGGCTCGCACCTGCGGCCCGGCTATTTCGCGGTGGCCGCGCACGATGCCTTCGCGGCGCTCGATCTCGCGATGGCCTCGCCGCTGATGCGCGGCGGCGGCAGCCCCGAGAAGCTGATCGACGCCTTCCGCGGCCTCAGGCTCGAGAGCCCGCGCGGCCCGATCGAGATCGACGCCTACACGCGCGACATCGTGCAGACGGTCTACATCCGCCGCACCGAGCGCCGCGACGGGCGCTGGATCAACCGGGAGTTCGAGCGCTTCGAGAAGGTGCGCGATCCGGCGCTGTGAGGCTGCCCGGGCCGATCAGGCCGCCGGCTGCTCGATCGCCCGCGGCCGCCCGCTGTCGTCGATCGCCACGTAGGTGAAGGTGGCCTGCGTCACCTTGATGTACTCGCCCTGCGCCCGGAAGCGCTCGGCGAAGACCTCCACGGTCACGGTGATCGAGGTGCGGCCGATGCGCACCAGCTTCGAATAGAAGGACAGGATGTCGCCGATGCGCACCGGCTGCTTGAAGATGAACTCGTTGACCGCCACCGTGGCCTGGCGCCCCTTGGCGTAGCGCGCCGGGATCACCGAGCCGGCCAGGTCGCACTGGGCCATGACCCAGCCGCCGAAGATGTCGCCGTTGGCATTGCAGTCCGCCGGCATCGGGATCACCTTGAGCACCAGCTCCATGTCGGTGGGCAGGCTCTTCAGGGTGGCGGCGGCGTCGGCAATGGGGGAATCGGACATGGGCAACAATCAGGGCAGAAAAACGACCACGATTGTCCCTCATGCGCCGCGCCGGCGAAGCCGTTTCCACCCCCACCTCCTCCCCACCGCACGCCGGCGGCCATGCGCCCGCGCGCGCCGACCGCTCCGACTGGGCCACGCTGCGGCGCCTCTTTCCCTACCTGTGGGACTACAAGTGGCGCGTGCTGTTCGCGCTGGGCTTCATGGTGGCGGCCAAGGTGGCCAACGTCGGCGTGCCGCTGCTGCTGAAGAACCTGGTCGACGCCATGACGCCCAAGCCCGACATGGCGCAGGCGCTGCTCGTGGTGCCGATCGCGCTGCTGGTGGCCTATGGGCTGCTGCGCTTCAGCACCTCGCTCTTCAACGAGCTGCGCGAGCTGATCTTCGCCAAGGCCACCGAGGGCGCGGCGCGCCGCATCGCGCTCGAGGTGTTCGGCCACCTGCATTCGCTGAGCCTGCGCTTCCACCTCGAGCGCCAGACCGGCGGCATGACGCGCGACATCGAGCGCGGCACGCGCGGCGTGCATTCGCTGATCTCGATGTCGCTCTACAGCATCGTGCCGACCATCATCGAGCTGGTGCTGGTGCTCGCCATCCTCGGCGTGAAATTCGATGCGCTGTTCGTCTGGATCACGCTGGCGGCGCTGGTGCTCTACATCGGCTTCACGGTCACCGTGACCGAGTGGCGCACCCAGTTCCGCAAGACCATGAACGAGCTCGACTCGCTGGCGCAGAGCCGCGCGGTCGATTCGCTCCTGAACTACGAGACCGTCAAGTACTTCAACAACGAGGCCTTCGAGGCGAAGCGCTACGACGCCAGCCTCGACCGCTACCGCAAGGCCGCGATCACCAGCCAGCGCACGCTGAGCATGCTCAACGCGGGCCAGCAGGCGCTGATCGCGATCAGCCTGGTGCTGATGCTGTGGCGCGCCACCTCGGGCGTGGTCGACGGCCGCATGACCCTGGGCGACCTGGTGATGGTCAACGCCTTCATGATCCAGCTCTACATCCCGCTCAACTTCCTGGGCGTGATCTACCGCGAGATCAAGCAGAGCCTGACCGACCTCGACAAGATGTTCGTGCTGATGGAGAAGGAGCGCGAGGTGCGCGACGCGCCCGGCGCGCAGCCGCTGGCCGGCGCCGACGCCACGGTGCGCTTCGAGGACGTGAGCTTCGCCTACGAGGCCGCGCGGCCGATCCTCAAGCACGTGAGCTTCGAGATCCCCGCGGGCAAGACGGTGGCGGTGGTGGGCCCCTCGGGCTCGGGCAAGTCCACGCTGGCGCGGCTGCTCTACCGCTTCTACGACGTGCAGCAGGGCCGCATCACCATCGGCGGCGAGGACATCCGCGCGGTGCAGCAGTCCAGCGTGCGCCGCGCGATCGGCATCGTGCCGCAGGACACGGTGCTGTTCAACGACACGATCGAATACAACATCGCCTACGGTCGCCCGGGCGCCACGCGCGCGGAGGTCGAGGAGGCGGCCCGCGCGGCGCGCATCCACGACTTCATCGCCGCCACGCCGCAGGGCTATGCCACCACGGTGGGCGAGCGCGGCCTGAAGCTGTCGGGCGGCGAGAAGCAGCGCGTGGCGATCGCGCGCACGCTGCTGAAGAACCCGCCGATCGTGATCTTCGACGAGGCCACCTCGGCGCTCGACTCGGCCAACGAGCGCGCGATCCAGGCCGAGCTCAAGAGCGCGGCGCAGGACAAGACCACGCTGGTGATCGCGCACCGCCTGTCGACCGTGGTCGACGCGCACGAGATCCTGGTGCTCGAGGCCGGCGTGATCGTCGAGCGCGGCACCCATGGCGAGCTGCTCGCGAAGCAGGGCCGCTATGCGCAGATGTGGGCTTTGCAGAAGAGCGAGGCGGCGCCCTTGCTCTAGCCCGATCATTCTTTTTTTGACGATTCCAGGAGTTCAGACGTGTCGACCAAGATTCCCCTGCTGGTGCTCAACAGCCTCTCGAGCGCCCACCAGGCCCAGATTGCCGAGGTCTACGACATGACCTATGCCTTCGGCGACGAAGCCCGCGCGGCCGCGATCGCCGCGCGCGGCCATGAATTCCGCGCCGTGCTGACGATCGGCGTGATCGGCATCACGCCGGCCGAGATCGAGGCCATGCCCAAGGTCGAGCTGATCTGCTGCCTGGGCGCGGGCTTCGAGGGCGTGCCGCTCGAGGTGACCCGCGCGCGCGGCATCGTCACCGCCAACGGCGCCGGCACCAACGACGACTGCGTGGCCGACCATGCCTTCGGCCTGCTGATCGCCATCGTGCGCGGCTTCCGCACCCTCGACCGCCAGTGCCGCGAAGGCGTGTGGCGCGAGTCGATCCCGCAGCCGCCGAACGTGTCGGGCAAGAAGCTCGGCATTCTCGGCCTGGGCACCATCGGCCAGAAGATCGCCAAGCGCGCGGCGGGCTTCGACATGGAGATCGGCTATCACAACCGTTCGCTGCGCGAGGGCTCGCCGCACCGCTACTTCGGCGACCTGAAGTCGCTGGCCGCCTGGGCCGACGTGCTGATGCTGGCCGCGCCCGGCGGCGCCGCCACGCGCCACCTGGTGAATGCCGAGGTGCTCGACGCGATCGGCCCCCGGGGCTACCTGGTGAACATCGGCCGCGGCAGCGTGGTCGACACCGAGGCGCTGGCCGCGGCGCTGCGCGAGAACCGCATCGCGGGAGCGGCGCTCGACGTCTACGAGAGCGAGCCGAAGCCGCCGCAACAGCTGATCGGCCTCGACAACGTGCTGCTGACGCCGCACCTGGCGGGCTGGTCGCCCGAGGCGACGCAGAAGTCGGTGGACCATTTCATCGCGAATGCCGAGGGGCACTTCGAGGGACGCGGCGTGCTCACGCCGGTCTGAGCGAACTCAGCCCAGCACGGGCGGCTTGCGGTCGCCCCACCCGCAGGCCTCGTCGTACGCATGCCCGAGCCGCAGCACCTCGAGGTCCGCATGGATCGGCCCCGCGAGCTGCAGCCCCATCGGCAGGCCCGCCTCGCCGAAGCCCGCGCGCACGTTGAGCGTGGGCAGTCCCGCCAGCGTGAACGGCGTGACGATCTCCATCCAGCGGTGGTAGGTGTCGCTCGGCACGCCGGCCACCTGCGCGGGCCAGTGCAGCTCGGCGTCGAAGGGGAAGACCTGCGCGGTCGGCGCCAGCACGAAGTCGAAGCGCTCGAACAGCGCGAGGAAGGCGCGGTAGACGTTCGAGCGCCACACCGAGGCCTGGAACAGCGAGGCGGCATCGAGGTGCCGGCTCTGTTCGATCTCCCAGCGCGCCTCGGGCTTGAGCTGCTCGACCAGCGCGGGCGTGTTCATGTAGGCACCGAGCTTGCCGCCCACCAGCAGCTGGCGCAGCCGCAGCCAGGCGCTCCAGTTGTGGGCGCGCGGCACGTCGAGGGTGCAGGGCTCGACCTCGCAGCCCAGCGCGCGGAAGGTGGCGAGCGCCTGCTCGCCGAGCGCGAGCACGCCGGGCTCGAGCGGCAGGTCGCTCCAGATGCTGCCGAGCCAGCCGATGCGCAGGCCGCGCACCTCGCCCTCGATCCGCAAGTCGTCGGGCGCGGGCAGGGCGTGCGGCGAGGACAGCGGCACGCGGCCGTCGAAGCCGGCCTGCACCGAGAGCAGCCGCGCGGTGTCCTCCACCGTGCGCGCCATCGGGCCTTCGCAACCGAGCTGCTGGAAGAACAGCTCCTCGTCGGGGTCGTCGGGCACGCGCCCGCGCGAGGGCCGCATGCCGATCACGTTGTTGAAGGCGGCCGGGTTGCGCAGCGAACCCATCATGTCGCTGCCGTCGGCCACCGGCAGCATGCCGAGCGCCAGGGCCACGGCCGCGCCACCGCTGCTGCCACCCGCGCTGCGCTCGGGCGCGTAGGCGTTGCGCGTGGTGCCGAACACCGTGTTGTAGGTGTGGGAGCCGAGGCCGAACTCGGGCGTGTTGGTCTTGCCGATGACGACCGCGCCGGCCGCGCGCATGCGCGCCACGTGCAGGCTGTCGGTGCGCGCGGGCGTGCGCGGCGGCAAGGGCGAGCCCTTCGAGGTCGGCAGGCCGGCCGCGTGGCTCAGGTCCTTCACCGCGAGCGGGAAGCCGTGCATCCAGCCGCGGCGCTCGCCGCGCGCCAGCTCGGCGTCGCGCTGGTCGGCCTCGGCCAGCAGCGCGCCGGGGTCCCGCAGCGAGACGATCGCGTTGAAGCGCGGGTTCAGGGCGTCGATGCGCGCCAGCGTGGCTCGCATGAGCTCGCGGCACGAGAGGCCGCGATCGGCGATGCGGCGGGAAAGCTCGGTGGCGCTGAGGTCGAGGAAGTCGTCGGTGGGCATGGCGTGGAGGGAGGAAAGGGCGAGCCGCCAGTATGTGGCAGTCGGGCGCGGGTTGTCCCCGAGCGCCGCCGGCCGCGGCTTCGCGCGCGGCGGCAGATAATCGCCCGCCATGGAAACCAAGTGGCTCGAAGACTTCATCAGCCTGGCCGAAACGCGCAGCTTCAGCCGCTCCGCCCAGTTGCGGCACGTGACCCAGCCGGCGTTCTCGCGCCGCATCCAGGCGCTGGAGGGCTGGGCCGGCACCGACCTCGTCGACCGCAGCTCCTATCCCACGCGGCTCACGCCCGCGGGCCAGACGCTCTACAGCCAGGCCATCGAGATGCTGCAGGCGCTGCAGAGCACGCGCGCCATGCTGCGCGGCCATTCGGCCGCCGGACAGGACGTGATCGAGTTCGCCGTGCCGCACACGCTGGCCTTCACCTTCTTCCCCTCGTGGGTCACCAGCCTGCGCGAGCACTTCGGCCCGATCAAGAGCCGGCTGATCGCGCTCAACGTGCACGACGCCGTGCTGCGGCTGGTCGAGGGCAGCTGCGACCTGCTGATCGCCTACCACCATCCCTCGCAGCCGCTGCAGCTCGACGCCAACAAGTACGAGATGGTGAGCCTGGGCGAGGAGACCGTCGCGCCCTGGGTCAAGGCCGACGCCGAGGGCGCGCCGCGCTACCGGCTGCCGGGCCGCGCCGGCCAGCCGCTGCCCTACCTGGGCTATGCGCCGGGCGCCTACCTGGGCCGCGTGGTCGACCAGCTGCTCAAGGAATCGGGCACCGCGATCCACCTCGACCGGGTGTACGAGACCGACATGGCCGAGGGCCTGAAGGTGATGGCGCTCGAAGGCCACGGCATCGCCTTCCTGCCCCAGAGCGCGGTGCGCAAGGAGGTGCGCATGCGCAAGCTGGTGAGTGCGCTGCCGCCCGAGATCGACCGGCTCGAGGCCACGATGGAGATCCGCGCCTACCGCGAGCGCCCGCAGGCGCCGCTGCAGCCGCGCACGGGCGGCCGGGCCGCCGCCAAGTCCGCCGGGCTCGAGTCGCTGCAGCCCAAGAGCTCGGCCGACGCGCTGTGGTCGTACCTCGTCGGGACCCAGCCGCCGCGCTGATTCCGGGAACCCGTAGGGGGAGCGCCGCTGGTCGGGCCGGGCGTTTGGGTATAGCCTTTGGCAACGGGTTTGTGCACTGCACAATCTATAAAAGTCAGGCATAAGTGTTCCCGTAAACAGCATTGGCGTCCGTGCCATGACGCCCCTACAGTCCGGGCAGTTTTTCGGCCGCGGGTCGAACGACCGCAAATCCATGGCACGCGTTCTCGCGTGCTTTTTTTCAGCCGAGAGGTGGGATATGGGCTCCAACTTCAGAACCGAACACGACTTCCTCGGCGAGAAGCAGATTCCCGTTGCCGCCTACTGGGGCGTGCACACGGCCCGGGCGGTCGAGAACTTCGCGATCTCCGGCACCCGCGTGTCGGCCATGCCCGACCTGGTGCGCGCGCTGGCCTTCGTGAAGAAGGCCGCCACGCGCGCCAATGCCGACCTCGGCGCGATCGACCGCGACCGCGCGGCCGCGATCATCCTGGCCTGCGACGACCTGATCGAGGGCAAGCTGCTCGACGAGTTCGTGGTCGACGTGATCCAGGGCGGCGCCGGCACCTCGACCAACATGAACGCCAACGAGGTCATCTGCAACCTCGCGCTCGAGAAGCTGGGCCACGAGAAGGCACGCTACGACGTGCTGCACCCCAACGACCACGTCAACGCCTCGCAGAGCACCAACGACGTCTACCCGACGGCCGTGCGGCTGGCGCTGTGGTTCGCGATCGGCAAGCTGCTCGAGGCCATGGCGGCGCTGCGCCGCAGCTTCGAGGCCAAGGCGCTCGAGTTCAAGGACGTGCTGAAGATCGGCCGCACCCAGCTGCAGGACGCGGTGCCGATGACCCTGGGCCAGGAGTTCCTGACCTACGCCATCATGATCGGCGAGGACGAGGCCCGCCTGGGCGAGGCGCGCGCGCTGATCGAGGAGATCAACCTCGGTGCCACCGCCATCGGCACCGGCATCAACGCGCCGCACGGCTATGCCAACCTGGCCTGCCAGTACCTGGCCGAGCAGACCGGCGTGCCGCTCAAGCAGGCCGCCAACCTGATCGAGGCCACGCAGGACACCGGCGCCTTCGTGCAGCTGTCGGGCGTGCTCAAGCGCGTGGCCACCAAGCTCAGCAAGACCTGCAACGACCTGCGCCTGCTCTCGAGCGGCCCGCAGGCCGGCTTCGGCGAGATCCGGCTGCCCGCGCGGCAGGCCGGCTCGTCGATCATGCCGGGCAAGGTCAACCCGGTGATCCCGGAGGTGATGAACCAGGTGGCCTTCGAGGTGATCGGCAACGACATCACCGTGACCCTGGCGTCCGAAGCCGGCCAGCTGCAGCTCAACGCCTTCGAGCCGATCATGGGCTGGAGCCTGTTCAAGAGCATCAAGCACCTGGGCAACGCCTGCAGGACGCTGCAGCTGAACTGCGTCGACGGCATCGAGGCCAACCGCGAGTTCCTGGCGAAGCGGGTGCGCGAGTCGGTCACGCTGGTCACCGCGCTCAATCCGCTGATCGGCTACGAGAAGGCCGCGCTGATCGCCAAGACCGCGCTGGCCACGGGCGGGCCGATCGACCTGGTCGCCGAGTCGCTGGGCATCATGACGCGCGCCGAGATGGATGCGCTGCTGGTGCCCGAGAACCTGACCCAGCCCGTGCGCCTGTCCGTGCCGGTGCCGCCGGCCGCGGAACCGTCGGGCACAAAGGCTGCTTTGTGAAAGCCCGACAATGCCGAATCCCGTGTCCGCACCAGTGCAGCGCCTTATGCGCCCGCCCGGTGCGTGGCTCGGGGAAAATGCACCGGGTTGGTCCGGGTATTCCCCCGAGACATCATGTCTAGAATTTCGTTGTATCTCTCATTTCCGTCACCCTCAGGAGTTTTCCGTATGAAAAAGCAAGTACTGGCATTGGCAATCGCGGCGCTCGCCGCCGGCGGCGCGATGGCGCAGGCCAATGACACGCTGGCCAAGATCAAGGCATCGGGCGTCATCACCGAAGGTGTGCGCGAATCCTCGGGTCTGTCGTACACGCTGGGCAACGGCCAGTACACCGGCTTCCACTACGACGTCTGCGCCAACATCATCAAGGACCTCGAGAAGGCCGCCGGCAAGAAGCTCGAAGTCAAGTACCAGCCCGTGACCTCGCAGAACCGCATCCCGCTGGTGCAGAACGGCACCGTCGACATCGAGTGCGGCTCCACCACCAACAACGCCACGCGCCAGAAGGACGTGGCCTTCGGCGTGACCACCTACGTCGAGGAAACCAAGATCGTCGTGAAGGCGAACTCGGGCATCAACTCGCTGGCCGACCTGAAGGACAAGACCGTCGCCACGACCACCGGCACCACGCCGCTGCAGACCGTGCGCAAGCAGAAGCGCGCCGAGAATCTGACCTTCAAGGAGGTCTACGGCAAGGACCACTCCGACAGCTTCCTGCTGCTCGAGACCGGCCGTGCCGACGCCTTCGTGATGGACGGCTCGATCCTGGCCGCGCTGGCCGCCAAGTCGAAGTCGCCGAAGGACTACAAGATCCTGCCGGACGTGCTGGCCGTCGAGCCCATCGCCATCATGATCCGCAAGGACGACCCCGCCTTCAAGAAGGCCGTGGACGACAGCATCAAGGCCCAGGCCAAGTCGGGCGAGCTCGCCAAGCTCTACGACAAGTGGTTCCTGAAGCCGATCCCCCCGGCGAACGTCACCATCAACCTGCCGCTGGGCGAAGCCACCAAGAACGCGTGGGCCAACCCGAACGACAAGCCTGCTGAAGAGTACGTCACCAAGGAATAAGCGTCGCGTCGCTGCGTGAATGACGCCCACCTTTCGCGGTGGGCGTTTCTTTTCAGGGACTGATTTTCGGAAGAAGGCGAAGGAGTAAGAAAATGGGCAACTGGGATTGGCAGGTCTTCCTGCAGGACCCCGGGGGGGAATATCCGACCTACCTGCAATGGATGCTGTCGGCCTGGGGCTGGACGGTGTCCGTGGCACTGTTGGCGTTGATCGTCGCGTTGGTGTTGGGCTCGCTGGTCGGCATCGTCCGCACCTTGCCCGACAACCCGTGGCTGGTGCGCCTGGGCAATGCCTGGGTCGAGCTGTTTCGCAACATTCCGCTGCTGGTGCAGATCTTCCTCTGGTACCACGTCATCCCGGCGCTGATTCCGGTCATGAAGGGCGTGCCCAGCTTCATCCTGGTGGTGCTGGCGCTGGGCTTCTTCACCTCGGCGCGTATCGCCGAGCAGGTGCGCTCGGGCATCCAGGCGCTGCCCAAGGGCCAGCGCTACGCGGGCATGGCGGTGGGCTTCACCACGACGCAGTACTACCGCTACGTGATCCTGCCGATGGCCTACCGCATCATCATCCCGCCGCTCACGAGCGAGACGATGAACATCTTCAAGAACTCGTCCGTCGCGTTCGCCGTGTCGGTCACCGAACTCACCATGTTCGCCATGCAGGCGCAGGAAGAAACCTCGCGCGGCATCGAGGTCTACCTCGCGGTGACGGCGTGCTACGTGGTGTCGGCCCTGGCCATCAACCGGCTCATGGCATTCATCGAGAAGAAGACCCGCGTGCCGGGCTTCATCGTCTCGGCCAGCGGCGGCGGAGGACACTGACATGATGAATCTCGACCTGTCCTTCTACAACTGGGACGTCATCAGCAACTTCGTCATCAAGGGCTTCTACTTCAGCATCATGCTGACGGTGGTGGCCACGATCGGCGGCGTGATCTTCGGCACGATCCTCGCGCTCATGCGCCTGTCGGGCAAGAAGTGGCTCGATGCGCCCGCGGCGCTCTACGTCAACGGCATGCGCAGCATCCCGCTGGTGATGGTGATCCTGTGGTTCTTCCTGCTGGTGCCGGCCTCGTTCTATTCGCTGTTCGGCTCGGTGGGTTCCAACTACCGCTCCGAGATCTCGGCCGTGATCACCTTCGTCGCGTTCGAGGCCGCCTACTTCAGCGAGATCATGCGCGCGGGCATCCAGTCGATCCCGCGCGGCCAGGTGAACGCGGGCCAGGCGGTGGGCATGACCTACGGCCAGAACATGCGCCTCGTGGTGCTGCCGCAGGCCTTCCGCAACATGCTGCCGGTGCTGCTCACGCAGACCATCATCCTGTTCCAGGACACCTCGCTGGTCTACGCCATCGGCGCCTACGACATGCTCAAGGGCTTCGAGACCGCGGGCAAGAACTTCGGCCGCCCGATCGAGGCCTACCTGCTCGCCGCGGTCGTGTACTTCGTCATGTGCTATGCGCTGTCGTACCTGGTGAAGCGCCTGCACAAGAAAATCGCCATCATCCGCTGACAGAGCACTGAACCGGAGAGAAAGAAATGTCCGAAAAAATGATCGAAATCAAGAACGTCTCCAAGTGGTACGGCCCCGTGCAGGTGCTCAACGACTGCTCGGTCAGCATCGCCAAGGGCGACGTTGTCGTGGTCTGCGGTCCCTCGGGCTCGGGCAAGTCCACGCTCATCAAGACCGTGAACGCGCTCGAACCCTTCCAGAAGGGCGAGATCACCGTCAACGGCATCCCGCTGCACGACCCCAAGACCAACCTGCCGAAGCTGCGCTCCAAGGTAGGCATGGTGTTCCAGCACTTCGAGCTGTTCCCGCACCTGTCGGTGACCGAGAACCTCACGATCGCGCAGATCAAGGTGCTGGGCCGCACGCCCGACGAGGCCAAGACCCGCGGCCTCAAGATGCTCGACCGCGTGGGCCTGATGGCGCACAAGGACAAGTTCCCGGGTCAGCTGTCGGGCGGCCAGCAGCAGCGCGTGGCGATCGCCCGCGCGCTGAGCATGGACCCGATCGTGATGCTGTTCGACGAACCCACCTCGGCTCTCGACCCCGAGATGGTCGGCGAAGTGCTCGACGTGATGGTGAGCCTGGCCAAGGAAGGCATGACCATGATGGTGGTCACGCACGAAATGGGCTTCGCCCGCAAGGTCGCGAGCCGCGTGATCTTCATCGACGTCGGCGGCCGCATCCTCGAGGACTGCACGAAGGACGAGTTCTTCGGCCAGCCCGAGAACCGCCAGCCGCGCACCAAGGACTTCCTCAACAAGATCCTGCAGCACTGAGCGCTGCGCCTTGCGACGAACGACGAGGGCCATGCCGGCGACGGCGTGGCCCTTTTTTCATGGCACCAGGGACTTCGGCAGTGCCTCGTCGAAGAAGGCCGGAACCTCCCGTCCCAGGCGCGCCAGCAGCGCCTGCCGGTCGAAACCCGGCGGATCGGCGGCGATGTCGCCGTCGGGCGTCTGGATGGGCATGGACGGCGTGTCCATGAACGCGAAGTGCCAAGCATTCGGGATGCGCCGCAGCTCGGCCGTCGGCATGTTGCGCGCGATCCATTCGGCATGGAAGCGCGGCACCAGGAAGCGGTCCTGCTCGGCTTCGTAGATCCGCGTGGGCACGCGCACCTGGGCCAGCGACGCGGCCGTGAAGGGCACGCCGGCCGGGGCCATGGCCACGACGGCGCGCACGCGCGGGTCGCGCAGCGAAGGCAGCAGCGATGCGGACGGGGCGGCCGGGGCGGTGGGGGCGGGGGCGTCGCGGCCGTCCCGCCATCGCGGCCCACGCCGCAGAAGATCGGAGCGGCGGCGCGCTCGCTCGCGCAATGCGCGGCGATGCGCGACAGGTCGGCCTGCGCGCCCGCGAGCGCGAGCACCGTGTAGCCGCCGGCCGAGTGGCCCACGGCGCCGATGCGCGGGCCCCGGTCGTCGCGCGCGATCCGGTCCTTCCACTGCGGGTCCTGCAGCAGGGCGTCGATCACGTGCGAAGCCTGCCGCGGCCGTTCGCCGAAGTAGGCGGCCCCGCCCTGCTTCAGCAGCGAGCCGTCCTGCCAGTTGTCGCCCGGATGGCGCAGTGCCGCCACCAGGTAGCCCGCGCGCGCGAGCGCCTCGGCCAGGCTGTTGTGTCCCAGCTCGGTGCCGGCGAGGCCGTGGCTCAGCAGGATCAAGCCCTTGAACTTCTCGTCGGGCGGTGCCTGGATCGCGGCGCGCACGGTGAACGGCCCCATGGCCGTCGTGCGGGGCGCGGCCTGCGTCGGGTAGTAGAGCGCGACCACGGTCGGTGCGGCATCGGGCGTGGCGCCCGGAATGCGGACCTGCCGCCAGCCGGCCTCGGCGGCCAGCAACTGGCAGGACAGCAACAGGCCCGAGGCGAGCAGCAGGGCGTGGCGAGAGAGGAGGGCAGTGGCGCGCATCGAGGTCTCCATGGCGGGGTCGGTGGAGCGCGCATGGTTGCCGCGGGAGGGCGCGGCGGCCAGGCGAATGCGATGAAGTGCGCGAAAGGCGGCGCCAAGCGACGGGAGCGGTCGCGGTCTTCGCATCGCGGGTTTCGTGCGACCATCTTCCGCTGTCGTATTGGCACGGAGGTGAAAAGAATGGGCTTCCATCCATCCAGGTATTGCGCGGCGGCGGTTTGCACGGCGCTCGCGCTGATGACGCTGATGCCGGCGCAAGCCGCCGAGGACTGGACCGAGATCGCGTCCACCGCGCGCAAGAAGGTGCTGCTGCAGCGCGATTCGATCCGTCCGCACGGCGACGCCGTCGAGGCCTGGACGCTCTACCGCTACGACGAACTGCAGACCGATGTCGGCAAGACCCCGTACCGCACTTCGCGCTACCTCTACGACTACGACTGCAAGGGCGCCCGCGAGAAGATGCGCCGCGTCGTGAGCCACAACGGGCCGCTGGAGGCGCACGACATCGACCTGAGCCGGCGCAGCGAGTGGAAGGCGGTGGGTGGGCCGACGACGGTGAGCGGGATCGTGTTCAAGAACGTGTGTGCCAAGGGGCGTTGACCGGTGCGTGACGACGCCACGATGGCGCCGTCCTACCTGAGCCCTTCGGTATCGAGCGCCTTGCGGACCGCGGGCCGTGCCCGCACGCGTTGATACCAGGCCCGCAGGTTGTCCAGCCCATCGAAATGGATGTCGGCCCTGTAGACGGACGCAAGCCACGCGGCCTGGCCCCATTGGGTCAACGCATAGAGGTACGCGTCGGCGGCCGTGAAGCCATCGCCCATCAGGTAGTCGCGGCCGGCAAGCTGCGCGTCGATCCAGGCATAGCGCTGCTCGAGCTTGGGCTTCGCGGTCTCGACGCCGTACTTTCCGGCGAGCACGGCATAGAGCAGGGGAATGAAGCCCTTGTGGATTTCCGAGGTCAGGAAGCTCAGCCATTCCTGCAGGCGATAACGCTCCAGGGTGCCGTTCTCCGGCGCCAGGCGCGATGCCGGCTTCAGGTCGGCCAGGTACTGGACGATGGCGGGGCCTTCGCGCAGCATCGTGCCGTCGTCGAGCTCGAGCAGCGGGACATAGCCGAAGGGGCTGAGTTCGCGGAAGTCGCGGCCGTCCTGCGTCCTGTGCGTCTTGTGGTCGACCTTGACGAGGTCGAAGTCGAGGCCCAGTTCGTTGAGCACGATGTGGGGCGAGAGCGAGCAGGCGCCGGGGATGTAGTAGAGCTTCATGGGTTCTTCGATGGGCGGGAGGTACGGCGCTGGAGAGCACCTCGGGCCATGTTAGGAACCGGGCGGGGATTTGGAAGAAGGCACATAAACTGCCTCTAGGTTAAAAAAATATACCTGCGGCCCTCTTCTCCATCGCGTGCTATGAAATCGAACGTCTCGGGTTGTTCCGTCGAGGAAGCCATGCGCCTCCTGGGCGGCCGCTGGCGGCTGCTGCTGGTGTCCTATCTCGTCGACGGACCCAAGCGATTCAACGAGTTGCGCCGCGACGTGCCCGGCATCTCCCAGCGCTCGCTGACCCTGGACCTGCGCGCGCTCGAAGAGGCTGGGCTCGTGCAGCGAACCGTTCATGCAACGGTGCCGGTCAAGGTCGTGTATCAGCTCACGCCCGACGGGGAACGGCTGAAGCCCGTCGTCAGCGTGATGATGGAATTCGGCCTGTGGCTGAAGGCCAGGGCCGCGGTCTGAGCCGCGCGTTCGAGCGCTGACCCGGCCCTCTCAACGCAAGCGCGATATCCCCTGCGTCAGCAAGTCGAAGAACCCCTGCGCATCCCCGTCCGCGATCCAGCGCACGTTCACCGGCTTCTTCAGCCCCCCATACCAGTCCACCACCGTCTGCCCGAAGCCCAGCCCTTCGCGGCTGTCGATCGCCACGTTGACCCATCGGCCGCTGAACAGCGAGGGCTGCAGCAGGTAGCCGATCACGGTGGCGTCGTGCACCGGCCCGCCGGGCAGGCCGTAGTACTGCATGTCGTGCCGCACATAGGCATCGAGGATGTCGGCCACGATCCGGCCCGCCTCGTTGCCGAGGCCGCGCAGCCGCGCGATGCGCTCGGGTGTGGCCAGCACCTTGTGCGTGAGGTCCAGCGGCAGCATGGTGATCGGCACGCCGCTTCCGAGCACGATCTCGGCCGCATGCGGATCGGCGAAGACGTTGAACTCGGCCGTCGGCGTGATGTTGCCCCCGTTGAAGTGCGCGCCGGCCATGAGCACCAGCTCGCGCAGGCCGCGCACGATGTCGGGCGCCTGCGCGAGCGCCAGCGCGAGGTTGGTCTGCGGGCCGAGCATCGCGAGCGTCACGCTCTGCGCGGGCGCGGCGCGCAGGGTGTCGATCAGGTAGTCGACCGCATGCCCCTCGGCCAGCGGCTGCGCGGGCTCGTGCACCTGCACGCCGGTGATGCCCTCGTTGCCGTGGATGTCGGCCGCGTAGATCGGCGTGCGCAGCAGGGGACGCTGCGCGCCGTCGTGGACCGGAATGTCGGGCCGCTGCCCCCACTCGCGCGCCAGCCGCGCGTTGCGCGAGGTCTTGGCGAGCGGCACGTTGCCGGCCACTGTGGTCAGTGCCTGGATCTTCAGGCGCTCGGGCGAGGCCATGGCGAGCAGCAGCGCGATCACGTCGTCGGCACCGGGGTCGGTGTCGATGATCAGCGTGTGGACGGTGGTGTCGTCGGAAAGCGGGGGCGTGTTCGTCGGCATGCGGGCTCCATGCAGGCACGACGGAGCGCGCGCCTGCGGGCAGCCAGTCTGCCAGAGCTTCAGCCCAGGAGCCGCCTGGCGAAGAAGGCCAGGATCTCGTCGCGCGCCTCGATGGTCGGCTGCCCGGCCTCGTCGATCAGGTGCGCGGTGACCACGCTGTGCGGGCTCGCGACCACCCGCGCGAAGAAGGGCGGCGTATCGGGGTTGGCCGCGCTGTCGGGCAGCACGCGCGCCACGAAGCGGTCGCCGAGCGCCTGCGAGAAGGCGGCGAAGCGCTCGGCCTTGCAGAACCTGTCGCCGTCGAAGCGATAGGCCATCACCGTCAGGTCCTCGCGTTCCAGCCGCTCGCGCACGGCGGCCAGCTCGTCGGCCGCCACGTTGGTGCCGGCCGGGTCGTCGAGCGGCAGCGAGGGCTGGCACACCACGGGCGCGAGCACGGCGCGCTCGAGCATCATCGACAGCGCGAAGTTGCCGGTGAAGCACATGCCGATCGCGCCCACGCCGGGGCCGCCGCATTCCGCGTGCGCGAGCCGCGCGAGCGCGCGCAGCCATTGCGTGACAGGGCTCGAGGCATTCGACGCGAAGGCGCGGAACTCGGCGCTCACGCAGGCGCGCTTGAACACCGCCGCGCCTTCCTCGGCCTGCGGCACGGCCCCGTCGCGGCCGAACAGCGAGGGCATGTAGACGGTGAAGCCCGCGTCGCGCACCCAGCGCGCGAAGCGCGCCACCTGGGGGCTGATGCCGGGCATCTCGGTCATCACGATCACGGCCGGGCCGTGGCCCATGAGGTAGACCTTCTTGGCGACGCCGTCGAGTTCGATCTCGCGTGAGGAGAAGTCGTCGAGCGGGTCGTCGCGGTCGAGCGGGCGGGTTGCGGGTGCGTGGGACATGGCGTGGGCAGCGGGGTGGATGAAGCTTGTATTGGGCCCACCGGCCGTTCAGAATGGCAGTGTCCTGTTTGACTGTTTCAGGGCCAAATCGGACAACACCTCCCCCATGCACGACTTCACGATCCTGGTGCTGCCCGGCGCCTTCGCCTCCAGCGTCGCCGCCACGGCCGACATCCTCGGCGCCGCGCGCTCGGTGGCCGCGCGCGCCGGCGTGGCGCCGCCGCGCTGGCGGCTGTGCTCGCCGGCCGGCGGCATGGTGGCGCTGCGCTCGGGCATGCACATCGACACCGTGCGCCTGCCGACTCGCGCGCGCGACGACCGCTCGACCTGGGTGGTGCCGGGGCTCGGCCTCGACACGCCCGAGCAGATCCGCCGCTGCCTCGAGAGCGAGGACGCCGCACGCGCCATCGACGGGCTCGCGCGCCATGCGCGCGCCGGCGGCCAGGTCGCGGCCTCGTGCTCGGCGGTGTTCCTGCTCAATGCGGCGGGCCTGTTGCAGGGCCGCCGCGCGACCACCTCGTGGTGGTATGCCGCGCTGCTCAAGCGCATGGCACCCGATTGCACGGTCGACGTCGACCGCATGGTCTGCGCCGACGGCCCGGTGGTCACGGCCGGCGCGGCCTTCGCGCAGACCGACCTGATGCTGCACCTGCTGCGCGAACGCTGCGGCAGCGCGCTCACCGATCTGGTGTCGCGGCTGTTGCTGATCGACGGACGCCAGGCGCAGGCGCCGTTCATCGTTCCCGAGCTGCTGGCCAATGGCAACAATCTGGTGGCGCGGCTCGCGGCACGCGTGGAAGCGGCGTTGCCCGCGCCGCCCTCGGTGAGCGAGCTGGCGCGCGAGTTCTGCATGTCGGAGCGCACGCTCGCGCGCCACGTGATGAAGGCCACCGGCAAGAGCACGCAGGCGCTGTTGCAGGGCGTGCGGCTGCGGCGCGCGCGGGCGCTGCTCGAGTCCAGCCGCATGACGGTCGACCAGGTGGCCGGCGCCGTCGGGTATCAGGACGCCACCGCGTTGCGGCGCCTGATGAAGAAGGTGGCGGGCGCGAACCCCAGCCGCTATCGCAACTGAGGCGCGCTGGCCCGCGCGGCGCTTGGCTCTTACTTCTTGCGCGCCGCGATCGCCTTCTCGGCGCGCGCCACGAGGTCGGCACCCACCGTCGGCTTCCACTTCTCGTACACCGGGCGCGTGGCCTTCACGAAGGCCTCGCGCTCCTCTGGCGTGAGGCTGGTGACGGTCACGCCCATGCCCGCGATGTCCTTGAGCACGGGCTTGTCGGCTTCCACCAGGCCCTTGCGCGCGATGACGATTTCTTCCTTGCCGGCGTCGATCGCGGCCTGGCGCACGATGGCCTGGTCGGCCGGCGTCCACGAGGCCCAGATCTCCTTGTTGACCACGAACACCAGCGGGTCGGCCACATAACCCCAGGTGGTCACGAACTTCTGGCCCACGGTGTGCATCTTGAGCACGGTGAACAGGAACAGCGGGTTCTCCTGGCCGTCGACGGCGCCACTCGCGAGCGCGGGCTGCGCATCGGCCCAGCTCATCTGCGTGGGATTGGCGCCCAGCGCGGTGAACATGTCGGAGTAGATCGGCGAGCCGACGACGCGGATCTTCATGCCCTTGACGTCGGCCGGCGACTTGATCGGCCGCTTCGAGTTGGTGATCTCGCGGAAGCCGTTCTCGCCCCAGGCCAGCGGCACCACGCCGGCCTTGTCGAGGGTCTTGAAGATCTCCTGGCCGACCTCGCCCTGCGTGAGGGCGTCGATGGCCGCGTAGTCGGGCATCAGGAAGGGCATCGAGAACAGGTTGAGCTGCTTGACCTGCGGCGACCAGTTGATGGTCGAGCCCACGGCCATGTCGATCACGCCCTGGCGCAGCGCGCTGAACTCGCGCGTCTGGTCGCCTTGAATGAGCGACACGCCCGGGTACAGCTTGATGTTGATGCGGCCCTGGGTGCGTTCCTTCACGAGGTCGGCCCAGATCTTCCCGGCCTGGCCCCAGGGCGTGGGCGGGCCCAGCACCAGCGACATCTTGTACTCGGTCTTGTAGGTGGCCTGCGCCATGGCGCCCGACGAGAACATGCCCAGGGCGGTCGCGACGGCGGCGAGGCCGAGCAGGGTGCGGCGGAATTTCATCTGATCTATCTCCTCGTTGAAAAAAGTCGGGCGGCCGCGAGCACGTGCGTCAGTAGCCGAGCTTGCGCGGCAGCCACAGCGCGAGTTCGGGGAAGGCGATCACCAGCACCATCACCACGAACATCGAGAACAGCATCCAGCCGACCCAGCGCACGGTCTCCTCCATGCGCACCTTGGCGATGCGGCACGACACCATCAGGTTGACGGCCAGCGGCGGCGTGAACTGGCCGAGCGCGACCTTGAGCGTGAGGATCACGCCGAACCAGACCGGGTCCCACTTGTAGTACTGAACGATCGGCAGCAGCAGCGGCACGAAGATCAGGAAGATCGAGACACCGTCGAGGAACATGCCGACGGTGATGAGCAGCAGGATCAGCAGCGCGAGCACGCCGTATTCGCCGAGGCCCGAATTGACGATGGCGCGCGTCACCGGATCGATCACGCCGAGCGTCGACAGCGAGTAGGCGAAGATGCCCGCGAGCGAGACCACCAGCAGGATCACCGCCGACAGCTCGCCCGATTCGCGCAGGATGACGAACAGGTCGCGGACCTTGATGGTGCGGTGGATGCACATGCCGACGAAGAGGCCATAGAACACGGCGACCACGGCGGCCTCGGTGGGCGTGAACCAGCCCGCGCGCATGCCGCCGAGGATCAGCACCGGCGCCGCCAGGCCCCAGGTGGCTTCGCGGAAGCTCTTCCAGAACGGCGGGCGCGGCAGGGTGGATTCGAGCGCGCCCATCTTGTGCTTGCGCGCCAGCCACACGGCCGGAATCATCAGCGCCAGGCCGGCCAGCACGCCGGGCACCATGCCGGCGGCGAACAGCGCGGGCACCGAGGCGCCGGGCACCAGCACCGAATAGACGATGAAGGCCACCGATGGCGGGATCAGGATGTCGGTGGCCGCGGCGGCGCCGACCACGCTGGCCGAGTAGGCGGCCGGATAACCGGCGCGCGACATCGCGGCGATCATCACCGCGCCCACCGCGGCGGCATTGGCCGGGCCCGAGCCCGAGATGCCGCCGAGGAACATCGCGACCGCGATCGCCACCAGCGGCAGCATGCCGGAGCCGCGGCCCACGATGGCGATGGCGAAGTTCACGAGGCGCAGCGCCACGCCCGAGCGGTCGAAGATCGAGCCCACCAGCACGAACATCGGAATGGCGAGCAGCGGGTACTTGCCCAGGCCGGCATAGAAGTTCTGTGGCACGGCGAGCAGGCCGAACCACTGGGCGTCGGTGTTGGCGAGCGCGATGCAGGCCGCGCCGGCCAGGCCGAGCGCCGCGCCGATGGGCACGCCCACCAGCATCATCAGCAGGAAGGCGACGAACAGGAGCGTGGCGATCATTCGGCGGCGTCCTGCTGGTCGTTGTTCTTGTGCTTGCGGCCGCGCCGCACGAACAGCCCGATGGCGCGCAGCGCGATGGCCAGCGACACGATCGGCAGCCAGATCGAATACCACCAGGCCGGCACGCCGATGCCCGGCGAGGTCTCCTCGAAGCGGTAGTCGTCCCAGACCATGCGCACGCTGAGCGCGGCGATCAGGCCGAACAGCGCGGCGATCATCAGCGCGCCGAACTGGGCCAGCCGGCGGCGCCGGGCCATCGAGCCGCTCTCGGCGAAGTACTCGATGCGGATGTGGCGGTCGCGCGCGCCCGCGGCCGAGCCGGCGACCAGCGCCAGCATGATCATCAGGAACACGGAGAACTCCTCGGTCCAGGCGAAGGAGGAGTCGGTGAAGTAGCGCACCAGGACGTTGGCGAAGGTGATGAGCGCGAGCGCGCCCATGATGAGCACGGTGAGCCAGTCCTCGATGCCCAGGGGCACCTTGGTGGGCTCGTCGGCAGCTTCGATGTCGGGGGGGAGGGGGCTGGCGGCGTCCAGCGTGGGGCCGGACTCAGGAGGAGTGGTCATCGGAGAAAACGGGCAGCTGGGGCAGGCGCCATGTCACCGGGCGGTCGCCGGGACGCGATCCGTACACCTCGACAGGGGAGCTGGCGTCGATTCTGGGGCGTCAATGTCCACTGATATATCGGGGGTTTCCTTTAGCTGTTGTTTGTGCTTTGGGGGCGCTGGAAGGGGAGGTTTTCTGCTTTTTGGCGGCTATGGGCGGGGGCCTGGGGGCGTCCGGGGGCGTGCACAGGACACCGGGTGCTTCCCTCCGCGAATGTCCCTCGGCCTTCGGCCTCCTCCTTGATTTCGCTGCGGGAAGCACCCGGTGCCCTGTGCATGGTGGGTGCTGCGGCAGATTGCAGACGGGCATGCGGGGCGTACCGCTGAGCTTCGTGAGGCGGCGGGCACTGGACAATCAGAAGTCCGAAGGGCTGGTATCGGCTGTGGTCGACTTTGCTATGGCTGCGTTCAATCCGGCAGCGCTCGATCCGCCTCACCGCCGCATCAAGGAGAACGGTTCTGCGCCGTTCAATCGGCGCTCGCTCAGACTTACGTCGATTCCGTGATGGCCTTCTATCGAGTTGTTGGTCTCCACTTCGCTTCCGGAGCAACTCTCCCCCTGAGATGCCGGTCCCACAATGGGACTTCGCATCCAAGCTTGATGCACTTAGGTATAGAGACTATGACCTGATTGCAATCCGACCGAAGGCAACACAGAACGTATTGCAGTTCAATCCACATGGCTATCCGTACGGCGACACCGAAATTCTTGTCGCCTTGGTCGAGTGCTTCGGCCATGGAGTCATTGGCGTTCATGAAGGGCCGGGATATGAGAAGTACGTGTCGCGGACCAACATCTGGAAGCCGTCCGATTGTCATAAAGGTTGACCTCGCAGTGCATCCGAATGAATGACTGCTCTGACGCATTCCAAGTGACAGTTTGGGACGCAAAGCGGCGCCTCGACTATCACGATTTTCTGCCATACGGCAGTCACTTGCGCATTCGTTGCGTAAGCCTTGCAGGACCGTCTTCGCAGCAGCCGTGTGCCAATCTATGCTTCTTGCAAGATAGTTGGCCGGTCTAGATCAAGATGCGGTGTTAAAAAGGACGCTTGGTAGCCCGTATAGATCGAATTTCTCGATCGAGGAGGAAATCACAAAATTTCACCTTTAAAAGAGAGCCTGGCTGAAGTATCCATTGAGCTTCGAACTCTGTGATTCTTAGCTTCTATAGACTCTATCTGAGCGTAGGCAAATGCTCATCGCAACGCCCAACAACCAAGAACCCATCAAAATGCCAAAAGATATAACGATCGACAAGGATAGCGTTGCCCGCGCAGTTCGTGCGCCTCTTGAGGCTTACTACAAGGAGGTCAAGGCAACTGGGTACGATGGTTCCACTGAACGGCCGGGCAACTGGGAGGAGGACGAAGCGCTTGGCAAGGCGCTGAGCAAATCGAAGTACGTCGCTCGGCATTTGGACTGGCTCTACGTGGTTCAACTCATGTATTCCGTGCTCGACAACAACCAACCCTTAAAGGCGGTTGATTTTGCCGAAAAGCTAGAGAAGCTTATCGTCGCGACGGCGAGCCAGCGCGATTACCTCGCGATCTTTCCGCTGAGCTTTAAGCCAACGATAACCTTCGGAATCTCAAAACTTCGAAAGTCTGTGGTTAGGCGCAAGGCCATTGGGAAGTTCACCATCTCACCCTCGGCGCCAACAACTAAGGCGCTCAACGTGATCACTACAAAACACGGGTTTCCCAAGCTCGACGAGTGGGATTTCCAGCACGCCATGAGGACCTCGAACAAGGCGTTCTCCCGCGACATGGTGGTGACGTTCGATGTTCATGGGGCAGAGGATCAACTGCGCTGGAATGCAGATTTTGAGTTCACCCACTTTCGACGTCTCGTTGAACTGTTCGGGGTTCTCTTTGGGGATGCGCGCTCCGGCTTCGTTCCAAGCACATCAGTCAACCATTTTTTCTTGCTTAACAAGACCACCGGTGAGCTCAGGAGATTTCCAACCAGGGCGCCGTCGCTTGTCGACCTTCCGCTAGACAAGGCCCTGTTTCAGGCCATTGGACGCCACGGCTTCAATGACTTCTTGTCGGGGCTGTCTACCTCGACCCAGACGATGTATGGACGGATAAGGAATGCAATCAAGTTTTTTTCTATGGCGTTGAATGCCGACGATAGGATGTCGAGCTTTCTGTTCTATGTAATCTCGATGGAGGCCATCTTCTCGCGGGACAAAAATAATCCGATCAAGGTGACGCTGGCCGACCTGGGTGCCATGCTGTGCTTCCCACCGGCGCAACGACTCAAAGCCCATCAGAGAATCCGCGACGCCTACGACCTCAGGTCGGCCATCGTTCACAACGGGGCCTCAAACGTCCCTCGTGAAAGCGCCGAAGTGGCCAGATTGTTGGCGGCTCGCGCGATCTACGCTAGCCTGTTCTTGTGTCATAAGTTGAAAAAGGACGAACAAGGGAAGCTAGAGGATCACTTCTTTAACTATCTGCGAGACCAGAAGCTGGGGCTGGTTAAGGCAATAGTGCCGCGTGAGCTTTGGGCCCTCCCGGAGATCGTCGATTCTGAGGATGAGTAAGCACCCGACAAAAAATGAGACAGGCAACTATCCCCGCGAACATGCATATCGCTCGTGCGTCATGAAGGCAGTGGCAGAGGCATGACAAGCCAAGAGGTGGCAGACTGCACGTCAAACTCGTTGGTGTGATCTCCGGCATTCGGCTGTGCACTCTCACATCAAAGCAGATCGTCCCAAGACGTGCTTCCGTCGCCGTCATCGAAATCAATAGACTCACTTGTCAGTGGCATGGGGTCGGCGAGGACGGCAGAAACGTCTGGTAAATCCTTCGACTTGAGTTTTGGAAGCCCTAGATCCTTCGCCTTCAGCATCGACAAGATGTCTGGCTTCGATAAGAGGTGTTGGCAAGCATCGACGGCCATCTCCATCGCAAAGAGCTGGGCGCTGTCATCCTTATCTCCGTCGGCCCAATCACAAATGCCTTTGACGAGGATGATTTCAACTTTTCCGAGCTGGGCGGCGGCGTATGTTGCGTGCCCTTCCATCTCCCCGCCGACGGGCTTGAGATCTTTGAACTGCTTGAGGAGACGATCACGAAACGGCTTGCTATTCACAAGTTTTGCGCCGGCAAGTACCGTCCCCTGGTGCAGCTTGACGCGAGTGATCGCTCGGTACTTTTCCCAATCACCCATTCGGCTGTGAAACCTCTCCGAGAGTATCGCTCCGCACTGCATGGATGCGCCTCGGCTCACTTGGACCTCAGCTTTCCCCTCCACTTTCGCGTGTTCGTAGGGTTGCACCTGCTCTGCGATCAAGACGTCCCCGAGCCGTTGGGTCTTCCGATCGAAGCCAAACGCGATGCCGATGACAAGGCACGCCTTGAACTTCGTTCCAGTGATAGCTTGTGCAGCTGTTAGCGTCGCTCCACGTCGGCCGTCAGGGCCTTGCGTTGTATGCACGTGAGCTGCCGAGTACCGGCCGAACTGACCGCAGCGGAAGGTGACATTGTTGTGGCTGCCAACAAGAATTTTCTCTTCGCTTTCAAGCGGGACGAGTCGAGCAAGTACCGCGCGTTTTTCGATCTCTGCGCTGGTCACGATCAGGATGTCGGTGCTTTTCAGGATTTTTTTCAGCTTCTTGTCACTGGCGTCTGACTCGGCTTGGGACGCAACAGTGACATCTGGCAGTTTTTCAAAAAGGCATTGATCGTCGGAAAGTACGATCTGAACAACATCTGATGCCCGTCCATTGCCATCCAGTTTCCCTCCCCTTGCGTCGTTCAGCAGACGAGGCAAGTCGATGCCGCTTAGCGTGACAGTCTTGGGGCTGGTAGATTTGACGGTGCCACCGTAGAAATCAAGCAGCGAATTCGGTAGGGTGCTTTCAGAGAACGTCAGCGTCACGTCCAACTTCACAGCGGCGCGAAGAACTTCTGGCGCGAGAAGGGCTTCATTGGATCCGCTCTTCGTCCAGGACGCAGGATCGGTTAGCAACCATGTGGGGCTTAATATTTTCTTCGCCCAAGCCTTGAAAGTACGGCGATCATCATCGGTTAGGCACTTCGCGGCTTCGACAAGCGCACGCAACAGCCATGGATCGGCGGTATTGGCCTTCTCCCCAGATGCCTTGATCCAGGCACGCCGACCAAGCTTGCCGGCCAGCAATATGATCTCTCGCTGGGCTGCGGGTAGCACTTTTCCCCAAAACGACTGCACCGTCTTGAAATCGGCATCCTTGGAGAACTGAACGCACATTGCAAGGAGGAGAGTCTGCATATGTTCAGACTTTTCTACGATCGGTAGCTTCAGCGATTCAATCAAGACGCTCAGCACATACGATCGTTCGCCTTGGTAGCGAGGCAATGCGCTGTGGAGGTATTCGATCGCTTGAGGTAGCGTCGGTAGCATGGCAGGCAAATTCTCTATCACCCAGTCCACACCGCCAGGCGCACGTAAGTGCGTCAGCCCCCGCAGGTATTTACGCAGCTTGATTTGTGCGTCTCCATCTAGGAGTTCATCGAGGACAACAGTGACGTTTTCAGCACTCAGCGATTCCTGCGACTCCTCATCAAGGACCGAGATATCAATGTCCTCATCGTCTCCTGCTGACGTGTGCTCCTCGACTATCTCCGCGAATTTCCTTCGGCGATCGTCATCGGAAGCACCCTCCGCGGTACCTAGTGCCGTGCGCGCATAGGCACGTATCTGCTGCCCGTTCAGAACCTGAGTCTTGTGTCGCGAGAGGGAGAGTTGCAAGTGACGATGCATGTAGTCTGCGATTTCATACAGCACCTCCCGAGCTTCATGCTCGGATTCGCAAGCAACATGAATGTCGTCGACGAAGCGCAGAAATCGAGGGGTACGATCAAGCATGTATTCGTCGAAAGGCGCAAGAACCAATTCCGCCAACAGATGAGCTGAATGAGGACCGACCGGAACTCCAATTTCATTATTTCCCTGCACCGCGCGAAGCGCATTCATCAGTGCGACGGATTTCTCTTCGGATACTGCGGTGTCGAGTTCGCTCTTGATGGAGGAATGACGAATCTGGTTGTAGAAATCGGCAATGTCTGTCGTTAGCAGCCATACCCTATCGTCTTTGCAAGCATCCGCAGTGTGAGTCCAGAAAGCTTGTTTAGCCTTGCCGGGAGCAAAAAGCTGTCCCGAGGATGAGGCTTCGAACCTATAGCTGAATACGGCGTTTATCGCTCGGGCTGGACGCCGCGCTTCAATCTCTGGAGCGACGGTCCAGATCAGCGCACCAAACAAAATCGAGTCCACTGGATCGAATTGGGTGGCGCGGCGGAAGGAAACCTGGTCCTTCATGAACAGCATCGAGCGGCCTGCCTGCCATTCATACGTTGTGAGATCTAGAGCGATGAGCATCTTGCGGAACTCCAGCCAACGCGCCTCGATGATCTCGAACTCGAATGCACGCGGAAAAAGGTCTGTGTCCCCATACCGGCGGTGGTGTCGCAAGCTCCAGTCCAGTGCGTCGATCGTCAGGTGCATCGCCATCTTCTTCCTAACCCAATACATGAGGATGCGCGATTTTGGGGGAAATTCTGGCGCTGGGCATTGACTGCCAGCCGATTGATGCGAATCGAATCAAATCTACGGCCATGGCTTCGCATCTAAAGACGGGCTACATGAGATATGACCCGACTTGCTGTTTCAGCCTTTCGGCAGCCGCATGCGCTCTGCTCGACGAGCGCAGCATCCTGCCGGGTCTCTTGTCCATGTGAATCACATACGAGAGATGCTTGAGGGTAGTTAGAGCTGCTGGCCCAACTTGAACACCAGCGTTTCGAACTCAGTATCTTTGGTGATCGATACACGCAAGCGCTGCATGAGCAACTTTTGGCGAGAGCAGAACCTGACGCCTCAACTGAACAGCACCCTCCACCACGAAGGCTCCAGCATCGCGCCCAAAGAACCTATTCCTCAAGCGGGCCGCGACCTCGCAGCCCACAGACCAGCCCCTACCCGCCAGCCTCAGGGGGCCCATGCCGCGCCATCTCGCTCATCTGAAACAACTCCCCAGCCTCGCGAGCAAGTTCCGCCGCAAGCCAGATCAGGTTGTCCAGTTGTCGAGGTCCATCACCGCTGCACCAATCGATGTCTTTCCCGTGGCAGACCCACAGAAGCGCTTCGAGTTGGGAGAGGGTGTTTTCGAGGAGATCCGCCGGGCCTTGGGCGTTGTCTCCGGGAGATACCGGCGTGCGACGCCGGGCTATAGTCTTGGTAGCCATTTTTGTGCGGTCCTTTTGAGGTGTTGCACGAACTTGGTTAGACGGTCAGGGTGCTCACTACACCCTGGCCGTCGCCTTTTGATACCTCGCATCCGCATCGCTGCTTTCGCACCGACGACCTGCCGCGAGGCAAGCAGCCTTCGAACATCTCAGTGGATTGGTGTGTTGCGCCTTTCTGCTCCCACGGTTGGGGTAGCGAGTGACAGGGGCATCAACTCTAGGGAAGAAGTGGGCGGGTTGCCGTGCCGCTCGGCACGAAGTCGCGGCAACCGCCAATAAATGCAGCTTCCGCAATGCACGGCGCACGGGCCTCGAAGAGACCGTGGCGTGCAGGTCCCGGTCGGCGTGATCGCCGCCGGGATGCGGGCAGGAAAAGACTCAGTCCATCCAGGACCGCGCCCGGTCCAGATGCTCGCGGCACTCGCGCACCATGCGTTCCAGCAGTTCCGCGCAAGTCGGGATGTCGTCGATCAGCCCGATGCATTGGCCGGCCGAGACCACGCCGTCCTGCACCGCGCCCGACTCCAGCGCCGCGCGGCCGCGCGCGCCTGCCACCAGCGGGCGGATCTCCTCGAACTCGCAGCCGCCCGGACGGTTCTCCGTGGCCACCACCTCTTCGGAGATCGCGTTGCGAAACACGCGCGCGGTGTTGCGCATGGTGCGGAACATCAGCTTGGTGTCGCGCTCGCTCGCATCCACCAGCGCCTGCTTGATGTTGTGGTGGATCGGCGCTTCCTGGGTCACGCAGAAGCGCGTGCCCATGTTCACGCCCTCGGCGCCCAGCGCGAGCGCGGCGGCCATGCCGCGGCCGTCGGCGATGCCGCCCGAGGCAATGATGGGGATGCGCAGCTTGCGCGCCGCGATCGGCAGCAGGATCAGGCCCGGCACGTCGTCCTCGCCCGGATGGCCCGCGCACTCGAAGCCGTCGACCGACACGGCGTCGACGCCATTGCGCTCGGCGGACAGCGCGTGGCGCACCGAGGTGCACTTGTGGACGATCTTCACGTCGTGGCGCTTGAGCGCCTCGATGAAGTCCTTCGGGCTGTTGCCCGCGGTCTCCACGATCTTCACGCCGCTGTCGATGATCGCCTGCACGTACTCGGCATAGGGCGGCGGCTTCACGGCCGGCAGGATGGTGAGGTTCACGCCGAAGGGCTTGTCGGTGAGCGCGCGGGTGCGCTCGACCTCGCGGCGCAGGTCGTCGGGCGTGGGCTGCGTGAGCGCGGTCACGATGCCCAGGCCGCCGGCGTTGGAGACGGCCGCGGCCAGTTCGGCGCGGCCCACCCACTGCATGCCGCCCTGCACGATCGGGTAGCGGATGCCGAGCAGCTCGGTGATGCGGGTCTTCATGCGGGCGCTTCCTCTTACAGCGCCTTCACCAGCTCGGGCACGGCCGTGAACAGGTCGGCCACGAGGCCGTAGTCGGCCACCGAGAAGATCGGCGCTTCCTCGTCCTTGTTGATCGCCACGATCACCTTGGAGTCCTTCATGCCGGCCAGATGCTGGATCGCACCCGAGATGCCCGCGGCGATGTACAGCTGCGGCGCGACGATCTTGCCGGTCTGGCCGACTTGCCAGTCGTTCGGCGCGTAGCCCGCGTCGACGGCGGCGCGGCTGGCGCCGAGGCCCGCGTTGAGCTTGTCGGCCAGCGGGGCCATCACTTCGGTGAACTTCTCGGCGCTGCCCAGCGCGCGGCCGCCCGAGACGATGATCTTGGCGGCCGTCAGTTCGGGGCGTTCGCTCTTCGTGACCTCGCGGCCCACGAAGCTGCTCTTGCCGCTGTCGGCCACGCCTTCGGCGGTTTCGATCGCTGCGCTGCCACCGGTGGCGGCCGCGGCATCGAAGCCGGTGGTGCGAACGGTGATCACCTTGATGGCATCGCTGCTCTGCACGGTGGCGATCGCATTGCCCGCGTAGATCGGACGCTCGAAAGTGTCGGGGCTGTCGACCTTGGTGATGTCGCTGATCTGCGCGACGTCGAGCTTGGCGGCCACGCGCGGCGCGACGTTCTTGCCGTTCGCGGTCGAGGGGAACAGGATGTGGCTGTAGTTGGAAGCGATCGCGAGGACTTGCGCGGCGACGTTTTCAGCCAGGTTCTCGGCGAGGCTCGGGCTGTCGGCCGCGATGACCTTGGTCACGCCAGCGATCTGCGCGGCGGCCTTGGCGGCTTCTGCCGCATTGGCGCCGGCCACGAGCACATGCACTTCGCCGCCGCAGGCGAGAGCCGCGGTGACGGTGTTCAAGGTCGCCGGCTTGATGCTGGCGTGGTCGTGTTCGGCAATGACAAGTGCGCTCATGTTCAGATCACCTTCGCTTCGTTCTTCAGTTTGTCGACCAGCGTTGCAACATCGGGCACCTTGATGCCGGCGCCGCGCTTCGGCGGTTCCGAGACCTTCAGCGTCTTCAGCCGCGGCTTGACGTCCACGCCCAGGTCCTCGGGCTTGAAGGTGTCGAGCTGCTTCTTCTTGGCCTTCATGATGTTGGGCAGCGTGACGTAGCGCGGCTCGTTGAGGCGCAGGTCGGTCGTGATGACGGCCGGCAGCGTGAGCGAGACGGTCTCGAGGCCGCCATCGACTTCACGCTTGACGTTGGCCTTGTCACCGGCGACTTCGACCTTGCTCGCGAAGGTGGCTTGCGGCAGGTCCGCCAAGGCAGCCAGCATCTGTCCGGTCTGGTTGGCATCGTCGTCGATGGCCTGCTTGCCGAGGATGATCAGCTGCGGCTGTTCCTTGTCGACCAGCGCCTTGAGCAGCTTGGCCACGGCCAGCGGCTGCAGCTCTTCCGAGGTCTCGACCAGGATGCCGCGATCGGCGCCGATGGCCATCGCGGTGCGCAGGGTTTCCTGCGACTTGGCGTCGCCGCACGAGACGGCGATGACCTCGGTCACCACGCCCTTCTCCTTCAGGCGCACGGCCTCTTCGACGGCGATCTCGTCGAAGGGGTTCATGCTCATCTTGACGTTGGCGATGTCCACGCCCGTGCCGTCGCTCTTGACGCGCACCTTCACGTTGTAGTCGACGACCCGTTTGACGGGCACGAGAATCTTCATGGCTGGTCCTTCAATGAAAACGGAGGGGTTCACTCGAGCTTCGCGCCCGACTGCTTGATGAGGCGCTCCCAGATCGGCCGCTCGGCCTTCCAGGCGGCGGCGAAGAGTTCGGGCGAGCTGTCCTTGATCTCGAAGCCCATGGCCGCGATGCGCTCGCGCACGTCGGGCTGCTGCGTGGCCTTGCGCACTTCCTCGGCGATGCGGTCCACGATGGGCTTGGGCGTCTTGGCGGGCACGGCGATGGCGAGCCAGCCGGTGACACGGTAGGCCTCGTCCTTGAGGCCCTGCTCGGCCAGGGTGGGCACGTTGGGCAGCGTGCTCATGCGGCGTTCGCCGCTCACGCCGATGGCGCGGATCTTCCCGGAGTCGATGTGCGGCTTGGCGACCAGCGCGCTGGCATAGGCCATCTGGATCTGGCCGCCGATCAGGTCCTGCATCATCGGCGCCTCGCCCTTGTAGGCGACGTGGCTCATGTCGGATTGCGTGGCAAGGCTCATGTGCGCGCCGGCCAGGTGCGGATAGGCGCCGATGCCGTACGAGCCATAGGCGACCTTGCCCTTGTTGACGACGACGTACTTCAGCAACTCGGGCCCGGTCTTGGCGGGCACGCTGGGATGCACCACCAGCACCAGCGGCGCGGCCGCGATCTGGTAGACCAGCGTGAGATCGCGCGCCGTGTCGTAGGGCAGCTTCTCGTAGAGGAATTCGTTGGTCATCAGCGAATTGCTCAGCCCCAGCACGATGGTGTAGCCGTCGGGCGCCGACTTGGCGACCGCGTCGGTGCCGATGATGCCGGCCGCGCCGGGCTTGTTGTCGACGACGATGGGCTGGCCCAGGCCGGCCGCCATCTTCTGGCCCAGCACGCGCGCGAGCACGTCGGTGGCGCCGCCGGCCTGGAAGGGCACGACCATGCGGATCGGCTTGTTCGGATAGGGGGCCTGGGCCTGGGCCGGTGCGTGGGCCAGCGCGAGCAGCGCGGCGGCGGTTGCGGTGGTGGCGCGCAGCAGCGCGCGACGGGTCGAGTGTCGGGTGATGGTCATGGTGTCCCTGATGGTTCTTGGGGTCGGAGAAACGAAAGGCGGCGGGCCGTGCGCTGCGGCCCACCGTGCGGCGGCTTCAGGCCGTCGCCACGCGGGTCTTGAAAGGCAGCGGCTCGAGCGCCTGCTGCAGCCGCTCGGCGAGCGCCGCGGCCTGCGCGCCGGCGGCGGAGTCGATCGTCACGCGCACCAGGCTCTCGCCCTCGTGCGTCACGCTCGGGCGCGCTGCTTCGGGCAGGCCGAGTTCGGTGCACAGCTCGGCCACGGTGGCGGCCACCACGCGGCTCGCGGCCATGGCGCGCAGCTCGGGCTTGTAGATCTTGCCGACGTTGGTCATCGGCAGCGCATCGACCAGCGCCACCCACTTGGGCTTGGCCGGTGCCTCGTCGACGCGCGCGGCGGTGAAGGCCAGCAGTTCCTCCTCGGTGGCCACGCCGCCGGGCACCAGCGTCGCGAACACCACGGGCAGTTCGCCCGCGTAGGCATCGGGCGCGCCGACCGCGGCGCAGACCTGCACCGCCGGGTGGGCGCTCAGTGCGTCCTCGATCACCTTGGGATCGATGTTGTGGCCGCTGCGTATGATCAGGTCCTTCGAGCGGCCCGTGAGGTTGAGCCGCTCCTCGCTGTCGATCCAGCCGAGGTCGCCGGTCGCGAGCCAGCCGTCGGCTGTGAAGGCCTTGGCGTTGTCGGCCGGATCGACGAAGCCCGAGAACACGTTGGGCGACTTGAACAGCACCATGCCGGTCTCGCCGCGCGCCACCTCGCGATCGCTCGCGTTGCCGTGCTCGTCGAGCGCCACCACGCGCATCTGCATGTAGGGCAGCCGAAAGCCGACGCAGCCCGCGGGACCGTCGACGCCGGGCGGCGTGATGGTCGAGATGCCGGCCATCTCGGTCATGCCCAGGCTTTCGTGCACGTGCAGGCCGAACAGGCGCTCGAAGCGCGCCGCGAGTTCGGGCGAGAGCACGGCTGCGCCGGTGCGGCAGTAGGTGATCGAGGAGATGTCGGCGCCGTCGAGCGGCACGTTGGCCAGCGCCGCGAGCACCGTGGGCACGGCCGACAGCGAGGTCGGGCGGTACTTGGCGACCAGCTTCCAGTAGTTGGCCAGCACCTGCTTGTTGCGCAGCAGCGAGGGCGTGGGAATCACCACCTCCACGCCGGCCGACAGCGAAGCCAGCGAGGCCGGCAGCACGCCCGCGACGTGGAACAGCGGATAGCCGTTGATCGAGATGCCGTGCTCGTTCATGCCCGCGACCTGCACGCTGGCCCAGGCGGTGAACACCTGCGCGCCGTGGCTGTGGCGCGCGAGCTTGGGCGCGCCGGTGGTGCCGCCGGTGTGGAAGTAGGCGGCGATGTCGCTCGAGGCGATGTCGCGGCCGCTCACGAGGCGGTCATCGGGTTGCGCGGTGCGCAGCGCCTCGAAGTCGGCCACGCCCTCGGGCAGCGCACCCGCCGCGCCCGGTGCCTCGTCGTGCGGCGCCACGCGCAGCAGGGTGGTCAGGCCCGGCACCTGGCCGCGCAGCCGCAGCGCCTTCGACCACATGCCCGACTCGGCGTCCGAGCCATAGGCGATCAGCACCTTGGCGCGGGCCGCGGTCATCAGCGCGACCAGCTTCTCGTCGGTCAACAGCGGATTGAGCGGCTGCACGATGCCGGCCGCCTCGCCGCCCCAGAGCGCGAGGTGGTATTCGAGGCAGCCGGGCAGCAGCACCGCCACCGCGTCGTTCGGGCCCACGCCCAGGCCATGCAGCAGGTTCGCGGTCTGGTGGATGCGCGCGAGCAGCTCGGCATACGACCAGCGGATCGGCGCATCGTCCGGGTTGCCGGTGCGCAGGAAGGTCAGCGCGGTCTTGTCGCCGAAGGCATGGCCCGCGTTGCGGAAGATCTCGTAGGTGCTGCGCACCGTGAGCGCCTGCGCGAGCGGCGTCTGCTCGAGCGCCTGGATGTCGGCGAGGCTGCGCACGGGGCGCGCGGGCCGGAACGGCGCGCCCACGGGCGTCGCGTAGTCGTTGTCGTGCCGGTCGTTCCTGTCGGTCATGGCCTGTCTCCTTGTTCCCTTGAAATCGTCGCCGTGTCGGCCCGGCTGTTTTACTGGTTCGTGATGTGGTTGTCGCGGATGACCTTGCCCCAGCGCTCGAAGTCCTGGCGCATGCGCTCGGCGGTCTGGTCGGCGGTACGGTAGGCCGCGAACGAGCCCACGCCCTGCAGTTTGTCCTGCACTTCCTTGTCGGCCAGCGCCTTCTTGAGTTCGGCGCTCATGCGCTCGACCACGTCCTTGGGCGTGCCGGCCGGTGCCAGCAGGCCGCCCCACGAGGTGGCGTCGAAGCCCGGGAAGCCCTGTTCGGCCACCGTCTTCACGTCGGGCAGGAGGCTCACGCGCTGGCCCGAGCCGACCGCGATGGCGCGCAGCTTGCCCGCGCGGATGTGCGGGATCACGGCCACCAGGTCCGAGAACATCGCGGGCACCTGGCCGCCGATCAGGTCGGTCACGGCCGGCGCGCTGCCGCGGTAGGGCACGTGCTGCATCTCGAACTTTCCGATGTTCTTGAGCTGCTCGGTCGTCAGGTGGCCGAAGCTGCCGGCGCCCGCGGTCGTGTAGTTGAGCTTGCCGTTCTCGGCCTTGGCCTTGGCGATCAGGCCCTGCAGGCCGGTCACCTCGGGCAGCGCCTTGGGATTGACCACCAGCACGATCGGCAGGTCGTAGACGCTGCCCACGGGCGTGAAGTTCTTGAAGATGTCGTAGCCGGTCGGGCCGTAGAGGTGCGAGGCCAGCAGCGTGGGCGTGGCCAGCATCACGAAGGTGTAGCCGTCGGCCGGCGCGCGCGCGGCGGCGGCCGCGCCCACGGTGCCCGAGGCGCCACTGCGGTTGTCGATCACGATGTTCTGGCCGAGCGCGGCCGACATCTTCTGCGCCACGATGCGCGAGGCCACGTCGGTGGGACCGCCGGGCGGGAAGGGCACGATCAGCGTGATCGGCTTGGCCGGCCAGGCCTGCGCGAAGGCGGCACCGGCGGCGAGGGGAAGGGCGAGCGCGAGGAGTGCACGGCGAAGGGGACTGCGGAGGGTACGGAGAGAGAGGGAGGCCATGGACTTCTGCTTCAGGGGAACACGAGATGGCGCCGTCAGACGACGCCGCTGCTTTTCAGCGCTGCCAGCTTTTCATCCGACAGGCCGAGCAAGGACTGGAGCACGTCGTGCGTGCCTTCGCCCAGGGTGGGCGGCGCGCTGCGCACCGGCAGGCGCTCGCCATCGAAACGGTAAGGAGGCGCGAGCACGTCGACCGTGCCCGCGACCGGATGCGGCTGGCGCGTGACCAGGCCGGCGTCGGTGGCGCGCTTCGATTGCAGCGCTTCGAGCAGGCCCAGCACCTCGCCGCAGGGAATGCCGGCGGCACTCAGCTTTTCGAGCAGCGCGGCGCGCGGGCGCTTCGCGAGTTCGGCATGCAGTTGCGGCAGCAGCACCGCGCGGTTGGCCGAACGCAGGATGTTGGTCTTGAAGCGCTCGTCGGCCGCGAGGTCGGGCCGCTCGATCACCTCGGTGCAGAAGCGCGCGAACTGCGCGTTGTTGCCCACGGTGATGACCAGCGGGCCGTCGGCCGCGTCGAACACGCCGTAGGGCACGATCGAGGGATGCGAGTTGCCGTAGCGCGGCGGGTCCTCGCCCAGCAGCAGCGCCTCGAGGCCGTAGTAGGCGGTGATCATCAGGCCGCAGTCGAACAGCGCCATCTCCACGTGCCGGCCCTTGCCGGTCTTCTCGCGCTGGTAGAGCGCGGCGAGGATGGCCTGCGCCGAGTACATGCCGGTGAACAGGTCGACGGCCGCCACGCCGAACTTCAGCGGCGGCTGGCTGGCCTCGCCATTGAGCGCCATCAGGCCGGCCTCGCCCTGCACCACGAGGTCGTAGCCGGGGCGCGCGGCCTCGGGGCCGGTGCGGTCGTAGCCCGAGATCGAGCAGTAGACGAGGCGCGGGTTCTCCTTGCTCAGCTGCTCGTAGCCCAGGCCCAGCTTGTCGATGCCGCCGAACTTGAAGTTCTGGATCAGCACGTCGCACTGCTTCGCGAGATCGCGCGCGAGCTGCTGGCCCTCGGGCGTCTGCAGGTCGAGCGTGACCGAGCGCTTGTTGCGGTTCACGCTGTTGAAGTAGGCGGTCTCGGTCTTGCCCACGCGCAGGCCCCAGTCGCGCGTGTCGTCGCCGCGGCCCGGATGCTCGACCTTGATGACCTCGGCGCCCATGTCGGCCAGCACCATGCCGCACCAGGGGCCGGCGAGGATGCGGGAGAGGTCGAGGACGCGCACGCCGGCGAGCGGCAGCGAGGAATTCAGCGAGGGCATGGTGGCTCCGGAAAGACGTGAGACCTCGGCGCGGGTCCGCGCGAGGCCGGGGAAGAAGCGGTGGCGGCCAGCGTCAGGACTTGTCCTGCCGCCGCAGCGCGGCGAAGTCGGCCTTGCGCTTGCCGAGGAAGGCACCAATGCCTTCGGCGGCTTCGGCATCGGCCTGCGACTCCACCATGTAGACGGCCTCGGCCTCGAGTTGTTCCTCGAGCGTGGCGCGGTGCGCCTGGCGGCACAGCGACTTGATGCGCGCGCTCGCGCGCTGCGGGCCGTTCGCGACCTTGGCCGCGAGCGCGATCGCCTCGGCCAGTGCCGCGCCCTTGTCGGTCAGGCGGTTGACCGCGCCCAGCGCATGCAGGCGCTCGGCCGGCAGGCGGTCGCCGGTCAGGCACAGCTCGGTCAGCAGCTGGCGCGAGACGAACTCGGACAGGAAGGCGGTGGCGCCGCCATCGGGCGTGAGGCCGACCTTGACGTAGGCCACGGTGTAGAAGGCATCGCGCGCCGACACGAGCATGTCGCAGGCCAGCGCCATCGACAGGCCCGCGCCCGCGGCGCCGCCCTCGACGGCCGCGATCACGGGCTTGCCGCAGTCGCGCAGCGCGCGGATCAGGTTGTTCAGGCCTTCGAGTTTTTCCCGGCGTTCCGATGCGGGCAGCTCGCGGCGCTTGGCCAGCAGGTTGAGGTCGCCGCCCGAGCAGAAGAAATCGCCGGCGCCGGTGAAGACGATGGCACCGACCTCGGGGTCGTCCTGCGCATCGGCCAGCGCGGCCGCGAGTTCGGCATACAGCGTGGGCGTGATCGCGTTGCGCGCGGCCGGGTTGCTGTTGGTCAGGATGCGGACGGCACCCTCTTGCGAGATCAAAACGGTCTTGTTGTCGCTCATGCCGCAAGCTCCTTGCCGAGCGCGATGTAGCGCTGCAGATGGTGGTCCTCGTCGCCCAGTTGGTGGTCGATCATCACGAGGCGCTTGGCATAGTGGGGCAGAGGCAGCTCCCAGGTCATGCCGATGCCGCCGTGCATCTGGATGCTTTCCTCGGCCACCAGCGCGCCGATGCGGCCGATGCTGAACTTGGCCGCCGACAGCGCGCGCTCGCGCGCGAGGCGGTCGCTGCCGTCGATGGCGGCCGCGGCATTGATGACCGCCGAGCGCGCCTGCTCGATCTCGAGCAGCAGGTCGGCCATGCGGTGCTGCAGCGCCTGGAAGCTGCCGATCAGCGTGCCGAACTGCTTGCGCGTGCGCAGGTAGTCGAGCGTGGCGGTCTTGGCCGCTTCCATCGCGCCCACGGCCTCGGCGCACAGCGCGAGCACGCCGCGGCCGATGGCGCGCTCGAGCGTCGCGGCGCCCTGGCCCTCGGCGCCCAGCAGCGCATCGGCGGACAGCTTCAGGCCGTCGAACGAGAGTTCGGCGACACGGCCGCCGTCGATCGACGGACAGCCGCGCACCGTGAGGCCTGCGGTCTTCGCGGGCACGAGGAACAGCGAGATGCCGGCTTCGTCGTCCACGTTGCCCGAGGTGCGGGCCGAGACCAGGAACAGGTCGGCCTGCTCGCCCTGCGGCACCACGGCCTTGGCGCCGTTGAGCACCCAGCCGTCGCCACTGCGCTCGGCCTTCGTCCGCACGCGCGTGCGTTCGTAATGCGTGTCGGCCTCGTCGTGCGCGAAGGCCGCGACGGTCACGCCGTTGATGATGTCGACGAGCTTCTCTTTCTGCGCATCCGTGCCGGCCGCGCCGAGCGCCTCGCCGACCATCACCGCGCCCAGCAGCGGCTCGACCACCAGGCCGCGGCCCAGGGCCTCGAAGACCACGGCGATGTCGAAGCCGCCGCCGCCGAAGCCGCCATCGGCCTCGCCGAACAGCGCGCCGATCACGCCGAGTTCGGCGAACTGCTGGAAGATCTCCTTGCTGAAACCGTGTTCCGACTTCGCGATGCGGTCGCGCGCATCGAAGGCGTACTGCTCGCTGATGAAGCGGTTCAGGCTGTCGGCGAGCATGCGCCGGTCTTCGCTGTGTTCGAAGTTCATTGCATCTCTCCTTTACAGGCCCAGGATCATCTTGCTGATGATGTTCTTCTGGATCTCGTTCGAGCCGCCGAAGATCGACAGCTTGCGGTTGTTGAAGTAGCGCGAGGCGGCGGCCGAGGCGTAGGCCGGGCCGAAGGTCTCGCCGGTGAAGCCGTCCTTCAGCGCCTCGGCGATGAAGGGGCGGCCGTACACGCCCATCGCGCGGCGGGCCAGCGACGAGATTTCCTGGCGGATCTCGGTGCCGCGAATCTTCAGCATCGAGCTTTCGGCGCCCGGCACGCCGCCGCCGGCCACCGCCGCGATCACGCGCAGGTTGGTGGTCTTCATGTTCTCCAGGTCGATCTCGACGCGCGCCATGCGTGCGGCGAAGGCCGGGTCGTCGGCCAGCGGCTTGCCGTTCTTGGTCTGCGTGGCCGCGATGCCCTTCAACTGTTCGAGCGCGGCCACCGAGAAGCCCACGCCTGCGATGTTGGTGCGCTCGTAGGTCAGCAGGTACTTGGCGCAGGTCCAGCCCTTGTTCTCCTCGCCCACGAGGTTTTCGGCGGGCACGCGCACGTCGGAGAAGAACACCTCGTTCACTTCATGCTCGCCGTCGAGCGTGATGATCGGGCGCACTTCGACGCCGGGCGACTCCATGTCGATCAGCAGGAAGCTGATGCCCTCCTGCTTCTTCGCCTCGCGGTTGGTGCGCACCAGGCAGAAGATCATGTTGGCGTGCTGGCCCAGCGTGGTCCAGGTCTTCTGGCCGTTCACGATGAAGTGGTCGCCCTGCGCGTCGATGCCGCGCACGGCGGTGGTCTTCACCGCGGCCAGGTCGGAGCCCGCGCCGGGTTCCGAGTAGCCCTGGCACCACCAGTCGGCCCCGTTCAGGATGCGCGGCAGCCAGTAGCTCTTCTGCGCCTCGTTGCCGTACTTGATGAGCACCGGGCCGAGCATGTTCACGCCGAAGGGCACGATGCGCGGCGCGAAGGCCAGCGCGCATTCGTTCTCGAAGATGAACTTCTCCACCGCCGTCCAGCCCGGTCCGCCGTACTGCTCGGGCCAGTGGTTGGCGAGCCAGCCGCGCTCGTTGAGGATGGCGTGCCATTCCTGCATGTCGGCCTTCTCGAGGATCTTGCCGCCGCGCACCTTGTCCGACAGCCGCGCGGGCAGCTTGTCGGCCAGGAAGGCGCGCACCTCGCCGCGGAAGGCTTCTTCTTCAGGAGTGAAGTTCAGGTCCATCGCGCGCTCCTCAATAGATTTCGAACAGGCCCGCGGCGCCCATGCCGCCGGCGATGCACATCGTGACCACGGCGTACTTGGCGCCGCGGCGCTTGCCTTCGATGAGCACATGGCCCGCGAGGCGCGCGCCGGTCATGCCGAAGGGGTGGCCGATCGAGATCGCGCCGCCGTCGACGTTGAGGCGTTCCGAGGGAATGCCCAGCCGGTCCTGGCAGTAGATCGACTGCGAGGCGAAGGCTTCGTTGAGTTCCCACAGGTCGATGTCATCGACCTTGAGGCCGTGGCGCGCGAGCAGCTTGGGCACGGCGAACACCGGGCCGATGCCCATCTCGTCGGGCTCGCAGCCCGCGACCGCGAGGCCGCGGAAGGCGCCCAGGGGCTTGATGTTGGCGCGTTCGGCGTCCTTGGCTTCCATCAGCACGCAGGCCGAGGCGCCGTCGGAGAGCTGCGAGGCATTGCCCGCGGTGATGAACTTGTCGTCGCCCATCACGGGCTTGAGCTTGGCCAGCGCCTCGTAGGTGGTGCCGCGGCGGTTGCAGTTGTCCTCTGTGGCCGTGACCTCGCGGTGCGTGACCACCTTGGTCTCCTTGTCGGTCACCGCCATGGTGGTGGTGCAGGCGACGATCTCGTCCTTGTAGCGGCCGGCGAGCTGTGCTTCCTCGGTGCGGCGCTGGCTCTCGGCCGAGAAGCGGTCCTGCGCCTCGCGGCTGATGTTGTAGCGCTGGGCCACGATGTCGGCGGTCTCGATCATCGCCATGTAGAGCGCGGGCTTGTGCTCGACGATCCACGGGTCCATGCCGTTGTCGCCGCTGTCGGTGGCGCTGCGGCTGCGGATCTGCGAGATGCTTTCCACGCCGCCCGCGATCATGGCCGGCGCGCCGTCCACCACGATGCGGCCCGCGGCCATCGCGATCGCCTGCAGGCCCGAGGCGCAGAAGCGGTTGACGGTGGTGCCGGCGATCGAGATCGGCAGGCCCGCGCGCACGATGGCCTGGCGCGCGATGTTGCGACCGGTGGTGCCCTCGGGATAGCCGCAGCCGAGGATGGCGTCCTCGATCAAGGCCGGGTCGAGGCCCGAGCGCTCGACCGCGGCCTTGACCGCGAAGGCCGCCAGCGTGGGGCCGGGGGTGATGTTGAATTCGCCGCGGTGCGCCTTGGTGAGCGGGGTGCGGGCGGTGGAAACGATGACGGCTTCACGCATGGGGATGTCTCCTGGACGGCTGGCTCTGTGTGATTACTCGGATTGGTTGAGGCTCGCGAAGTCGGCGCCGCGCTCGACCAGCTGCACCAGCAGCGGCGACGGCTTCCAGAAGATCGGGTCTTCCTTCGCGAACTCCTGGATGTCGGCCAGCACCTTGGGCAGGCCCACCATGTCGGCGTACTTCATCGGGCCGCCGCGGTGGCGCGGGAAGCCGTAGCCGTAGAGGAAGGTCACGTCGACGTCGAGCGGGCGCAGCGCGATGCGCTGCAGCACGACGTTGGCGCCCTCGTTGATCATCGCGGCCATGTAGCGGCGCATGATTTCCTCCTCGGTGAAGGCGCGCGGCTTGACGCCCGCGCGTTCGCGCTCGGCATCGATGATCGCGAGCACCTCGGGGTCGGGCTGGCCGGTGCGCGCGCCTTCGGGATAGAGGTAGTAGCCGCGCTGCGTCTTCTGGCCGAACCAGCCGCGCTCGCAGATGCGGTCGGCCACCTGCACGTAGCGCGCCTTCGGGTCGCGCGTGGCGGCCTTGCGCTTGCGCGTGGCCCAGCCGATGTCGCCGCCCGCGAGGTCCGAGACCTGGAACGGGCCCATCGGGTAGCCGAAGTTGCGCACGGCGGCGTCGATCTCGTAGGGCGAGGCGCCGTCCTCCATCATGTGGTCGGCCGCCTGGCGGTACACGGCCAGGATGCGGTTGCCGATGAAGCCGTCGCACACGCCCGCGCGCACCGGCACCTTCTTGAGCTTTTTCGCGAGCTCGAAGCCGGTGGCGACCACGTCGGCGCGCACCTTGGCGGGCACCACGATCTCGAGCAGCTTCATGATGTTGGCCGGCGAGAAGAAGTGCAGGCCCACCACGTCCTGCGGCCGCGAGATGCTGGCGGCGATCTCGTCGATGTCGAGGTAGGAGGTGTTGGTGGCCAGCACCGCGCCCTGCTTGCAGACGCGGTCGAGCTCGGCGAACACGGCCTTCTTCACGCCCATGTCCTCGAACACGGCCTCGACCACGATGTCGACGCCGGCGAGCGCGTCGTACGAGGTCGAGCCCGAGAAGCGCGCCATCACGGCGGCCTTGGCCTCGGGCGTGATGCGGCCCTTGGCGATCAGGCCGTCGTAGACCTTCTCGACGTTGGCGCGGCCGCGCGCGAGCTGGGTGTCGTCGCGCTCGATCATGGTCACGGGCAGGCCGGCGTCGAGCATCGCCACCGCGATGCCCGCGCCCATGGTGCCGCCGCCGACGATGCCGGCCGATTCCAGCGGCCGCGGGCTGGCGGAGCGGGTCTCGGGTGCCTTGAGCACTTCGCGCTCGGCGAAGAAGGCGTGGATCAGGCCGGCGCGCTGCGGGCTGTCGATGCACTGCAGGAACAGCTTGCGCTCGAGCGCCATGCCTTCGTCGAAGGGCAGCGTGAGCGCGCCCTCGACCGCCTCGACGATCTTCATCGGCGAGAACAGGCCGCGGCTCTTCTTGGCGGTGTCGGCGCGCGCGGCCTCGAGGGCGGCAAGGCTGGCTTCCTGGTCGGCCAGCGCGCCGGACTCGCGCGTGCGGCGCACCGGGGCGTTGGCGGCGATCAGTTCCCTGGCATACGCCAGGCCTTCGGCGCGCGCGTCGGCGTCGCTGCCGAGGCGGTCGACCAGGCCCAGTGACAGCGCTTCCTTCGCGAGCGCGTGGCGGCCGCTGAGCATCAGTTCGATGGCGGGCTTCACGCCGATCAGGCGCGGCGTGCGCTGCGTGCCGCCCGAGCCGGGCAACAGGCCCAGCGCGACTTCGGGCAGGCCCAGCTTGGCGGTGGGCGAGGCCAGGCGGTAGTGGGCCGACAGCGCCACCTCGAGGCCGCCGCCGAGCGCGGCGCCATGGATGGCGGCGATCACGGGCTTGCTGCAGTTCTCGATCTTCAGGCAGGCCTCGGGCAGCGAGGGCGGCTGCGGCGCCTGGCCGAACTCGCGGATGTCGGCGCCGGCGATGAAGTTGCGGCCCGCGCCGACGATCAGCACGGCCTTGGCCGCGGCGTCGGCCTCGGCCGCGTCGATGGCGGCCACCAGGCCGCGGCGCACGTCCACGCCCAGGGCGTTGACGGGCGGGTTGTCGATGGTCACGACGAAGACGTCGCCCTGGCGCTCGAAGGCGACGGGACCGGAGGACGTGGAGGGGCTGGAGGTCGGGGTGGCCATGTGCGTGTCGCTTGTCTCGGTGACGCGCCGGAGCGGCGCGAGGCTCTGGAGGGGTGAACCCCGCATTCTTTGCACCCATCCCCGTTTTGACAATTGCATAGCCGGTTGACAGACTGTCAAAGGATTTTTGACAAAATCCGGTCATGGACCTCCAATCGCTGACCCTGCTGGTCGAAATCATCGATGCCGGCAACCTGAGCGCGGCCGCGCGCCGGCTCAAGATGACCCGGGCCAACGTCAGCTACCACCTGAACCAGCTCGAGCGCTCGGTCGGCGCGCTGCTGGTGCGGCGCACCACCCGGCGCGCCGAGCCCACCGAGATCGGCCTGCGCCTGTACCAGCACGGCACCGCGATCCAGGGCGAGCTGCGCGCGGCGCGCGAATCGGTCACCACGCTGGGCGAGGGGCTGCAGGGCCAGGTGCGGCTGAGCGTGCCCAGCGGCTACGGGCAGCTGGTCATGGCCGACTGGCTGATCGACTTCAAGCGCCGCTACCCGGGCATCGTGCTCGACGTGGTGTTCGAGAACCGCATCGAGGACCTGCTGCGCGACGAGGTCGACATCGCGATCCGCGTGATCCCCGAGCCGCCGCAGAACCTGGTGGCGCGCGCGATGGGCCCGGTGCGCTACGTGGCCTGCGCCTCGCGCGACTACGCGGCGCGGCATCCGCTGCCCGAGCAGCTCGACGGGCTGCATGGCGCGCCGGTGGTCACGGCGGCGGTCATCGGGCGGCAGCTGCGGGTGTCGGCCTACCAGGGCGAGATCCGGCGCGAGGTGGTGCTCGAGCCGACCCTGATCTCGGAGAACTTCCTGTTCCTGCGCCAGGCCATCCTCGCGGGCCTGGGCATCGGGCTGGTGCCCGACTACGTGGTGGCCGAGGACGTGCGCCGCGGCGAGGTGCTGACCACGCTCGACGACTGGCGGCTGTCGATCTTCGGCACCCAGATGTTCATGCTCTACATGCCGAACCGCCAGCACACGCGCGCGATCCGTACCTTCATCGACTACACGCTGGAGCGCGTGCGCGAGGTCAGCCCCGGATCGTGACGTGCGAGTGGAAGCGGTCCGACGGGCCGCGCAGGCGCTGGAACTCGAAGGGCCGGTCGGCCTCGTCGTGGCCGATGCGCAGCACGTCGACCAGCGCCGAGGCCATCGGCACGCCGAGCAGCGCGGCCAGCGGCGCGTCGGCCAGCGTGGCGCGCGTGAGCATCTCGATGCGGCCGTAGCGGATGCCCTGGCCCTGCAGCAGCTCGGTCAACGACAGCCGCGAGAAATCGGCCCGCGCGAAGCGCCGGCCCACGTCCTCGACGAGATGGACGATGCTGTGCAGGATCGGCAGCCGCCCGGTGCTGCGCAGCCGCACCACCTGGAGCACCGGCGTGCCTTCCTCCAGCCGCAGCGCGGTGGCCACATCGGCGGGCGCGGGCACGAAGCCGAACTCCTTCACCGACGGCTTGCTGCGCGAGCGGCGCTCGGCCATGGTCGCGAGGAAGGACTCCATCGGCATCGGCAGCGGCGCCGAGCGCAACGGCGCCGACACGTAGGTGCCGCGGCCGCGCTGGCGCTTGAGCAGGCCGCGTTCCTCCAGCGACTGCAACGCGCGCCGCACCGTGACGCGAGAGACGCCGTACTTCTCGCGCAGCTCCTCCTCGGTGGGGAGCTGGTCGCCGTCGCGCAGCCGCCCGCTGGCGACCATGTCCTCGATCAGGGTCGAGATCTGGTGATGCAGTGCCACGCCGGGCTGCCTGTTGAGGTCCATGTCCAAATCTTAGCGGTCGATGACGGGGCGGACCGGGGCGTTGGCTAAAAGTATTGATGTCAATACAATAGGACCAACAACGCTCCACGACGGCTCACGCCGACCGACCCCGCATGCCCGGCCGCACGCTCTTCGAGAAGATATGGGACGCCCACGTGGTGTCCGACCTGGGCGGCGGCTTCTCGCTGCTGCACGTCGACCGCCACCTGGTCAGCGATCCCGGCAGCAAGGCGCTCGCGGCGCTGCGCCGGCGCGGGCTGCCGGTGCGCCATCCCGAGCTGACCTTCGCGATGCCCGACCACACGGTGTCGACCGCGCCGGGCCGCGAGGGCCACACGCCGAACGCCATCCGCTACCTGGCCGATCTGCGCCACGAGACCCGGCTGCAGGGCATCCGCCTGTTCGACGTCGGCCAGCCGGGGCAGGGCATCGTGCACGTGGTCGGGCCCGAGCTCGGACTCACGCTGCCGGGCGCCTCGGTGGTCTGCAGCGACAGCCACACCTGCACCCACGGCGCGCTCGGCGCGCTGGCCTTCGGCATCGGCGCCACCGAGTTCCAGCACGTGGCCGCGACCCAGACCATCGTGCTGCAGCGTCCGCGCCAGATGCGCATCCGCTTCGAGGGCACGCTGCCCGCGGGCACCGGCGCGAAGGACCTGATCCTGCATGCCATCGGCCGGCTCGGCGCCACCGGGGCCTCGGGCTGCGCGGTCGAGTACGCGGGCGCGGCCATCGACGCGCTCGACATCGAGGCGCGCATGACGGTGTGCAACCTGTCGGTGGAGATGGGCGGGCGCTTCGGCATCGTCGCGCCCGACGCGCGCACGCTGGCCTACGTGCGCGGCCGGCCGTTCGCGCCCGGCGGCGCGCAGTGGGACCAGGCCGCGGCGCACTGGGCCACCCTGCGCAGCGACGACGACGCGGTGTTCGACCGCGAGGTGAGCATCGACGTCTCGGAGGTCGTGCCGCAGGTCACCTGGGGCACGAGCCCGCAGGACACCATCGGCATCGACGCGCGCATTCCCGACCCGGCGGCCGCCGGCGATCCGGCGCAGCGCGCCGCGCGGCAGGCCGCGCTCGACTACATGGGCCTGCGCGCCGGCGACGCGATCGCGGGCACGCCGGTGGACTGGGTGTTCATCGGCTCGTGCACCAACGCACGCATCTCCGACCTGCGGCTCGCGGCCGAGACCGTGCGCGGCCGGCGCGTGGCGAGCGGCGTGCGCGCCTGGATCGTGCCGGGCTCGGAGCTGGTCAAGCGCGAGGCCGAGGCCGAAGGGCTGGCGCAGGTGTTCCTCGACGCCGGCTTCGAATGGCGCGAGTCGGGCTGCTCGCTGTGCGTGGCGGCCAACGGCGAGGCCGTGCCGCCGGGCCTGCGCGTGGTGTCGACCTCGAACCGCAACTTCGTCGGCCGCCAGGGGCCGGGCGCGCGCACCCATCTCGCGAGCCCGCAGCTCGCGGCCGCCTCCGCCATCGCGGGCTGCCTGGTCGACCCGCGCGCCATGGAGGCCCGGCCATGAGCCCGTTCGGCGTGCTCACGGCCACCGCCGCGCCGCTCGTGCGCGACAACATCGACACCGACCTGATCGTGCGCGTCGAGCCGCTGTTCGGCGGCGTGCCGCGCGAGGAGCTCGGCCCCCATGCGCTGGCCGCGCTGCGCTTTCGCGCCGACGGCAGCGAGGACCCGGCCTGCGTGCTGAACCAGCCGCGCTACCGCGGCGCGGGCATCCTGCTGGCGGGCGACAACTTCGGCTGCGGCAGTTCGCGCGAAGGCGCGGTGTGGGCGCTGATGGCGCTGGGCATCCGCTGCATCGTCGCGCCGAGCTTCGGCGACATCTTCCAGGGCAACTGCTTCCAGAACGGCCTGCTGCCGGTGCGCCTGCCGCGCGCGCAGGTGGAGGTGCTCGCGCGCGCCGTGGCCGAGGGCGCCGATGCCGTGCTCACGGTCGACCTGCAGGCCTGCACCGTGCGGCGCGAGGGCCTGCCGACGCTGCCCTTCGCCCTGCCGCCGCGGCGCCGCGAGGGGCTGCTGCGCGGCCTCGACGACCTCGAGCTCACGCTCGCGCGCAGCACCGAGATCGACGCCTTCCAGCGCCGCGACCGGGCGCTGCATCCCTGGCTGCACCTCGACGGCGCCCGGCGCCCGAGCCTTGCCGCCGACCCCGCCCCCCATACCGATAAGGAGACACCATGACACCCGAACAACCCCCGCGCCTGCCACCGGCAGCCGCCACCCGCCGCGGCCTGCTGCGCGCCGGCGCCGCCCTCGCCGCGAGCGGCGCGCTGCCGCTGCGCGCGCTGGCGCAGGAGCCCGCTTCCGCCTTCCCCTCGCATCCCGTGCGGATGGTGATCCCGCTGCCGCCGGGCGGTGCCACCGACGTCATCGGCCGCCTGCTCGGGCAGAAGCTCGGCGAGCTCTGGCGACAGAGCGTGATCGTCGACAACAAGCCCGGCGCCGGCACCATCGTCGGCACCCAGGCCATCGCGCGGGCGCCGGCCGACGGCTACACCTTCGGCATCGTCATCAGCGCCTTCACCATCAATCCCTCGCTGCGAAACGACCTGCCGTACGACGCCACGAAGGACTTCACGCCGCTGAGCCTGCTGGGCTTCCCGGTGATCGCGCTGGTCGCCATTCCCTCGTTCCCCGCCAACGACGTGGCCGGGCTGATCGCGAAGGCGCGCGCCAGGCCGGGCTCGGTCAGCTATGCCTCGCTGGGCATCGGCACCGCCACCCACCTGGCGGGCGAGATGATGAACGTGCGCGCCGAGACCGGCATGGTCCACATCCCCTACAACGGCAGCGCGCCCGCGTACAACGACCTGCTCAGCGGCCGCGTGCAGGTGGGCTTCGTGCTGCTCGACTCGGCGCTGCCGCACGTGAAGGCCGGCAAGCTCAAGGTGCTGGCCGTGACCAATGCGAAGCGCAGCCGCATCTATCCCGACTACCCGACCGTCGGCGAGACCATCCCCGGCTATTCGCTCGAGAGCCTGTTCGGCTTCGTCGCGCCGCGCGGCCTCCCCGCACCGATCGCGGCCAAGCTGTCGGGCGACCTCGTCAAGGTGATCCAGCTGCCCGAGGTGCGCCAGCGCCTGGCCGAGCTCAGCGTCGAGCCCGTGGGTTCGAGCGCGTCCGAGTTCGAGGCGACGATCCGCAGCGAGATCGTGAAGTGGGCGCCGGTGGTGAAGGCCGCGGGCGTGAAGGTCGACTAGTTAAGGGTGCCACTGGCTGCGCGCACGGCCTTCGAGCGGCTCGTAGCGCGTGGCCGCGAGCGCATCCGACAACCTGCGTGCCGCCTCCATCAGCGTGGCCGCATGGCGCGCGAGCTCGCCGGCCGCGGCCGCATCGGCCGGCACCGCCACGCTGAGCGCGCCCAGCACCGTGCCGCGCGCGGCGAACACCGGCGCGGCCACGCTCGCGGCGGCCGCGTCGGCTTCGCCCACGGTCAGGTGATGGCCACGCTGGCGGATCGCGTCGAGCGCGGCGCCCGGTGCGCCCGAGAACGCGAGGATCACCTGGCCGGCCGCGCCGCGCTCGAGCGGCAGCGGCTCGCCGACGCGGCTCGGGCTCACGAAGCCGTCGGCGCCGCGCACGCGCAGCAGGCGCACGCGCTGGCCTTCCTCGAGCGCGAAGAAGGAAGCGCTGTGGCCGGTCCGCTCGGCCAGTTGCTGCAGGGCCGGCTCGATCACGTTGCGCAGGTCGAAGGCGCGCTGGTAGCGCGCGCCCAGCCGCGCGGCCGCCGGGCCCAGGCGCCAGGCACCGCCCTCGAGCGCCACGAGGTAGCCGGCCGTGGCCAGCGTGCGCGCGAGCCGCAGCGCGGTGGGCTTGGCGAGCGCGGTGCGGCGCGCGATCTCGGCCAGCGCGAGCTGCGCGTCGGCGGTGCCGAAGGCATCGAGGATGGCGAGCGAACGCGCCACCGCGGTCACGCCCTCGGCGCGCGGCACGGGCTTGGCGGTGCGGGTGGGAGCGCGTGCGGAGGAGGCCATCGTTTCGCGGAGTGGAACGGCATTGTGCGGCCGCGTTGCGAATCCTAGGCTCGCGGCTTTCCCGGGGCACTGGGCCCCATCGCTTCGAACATCCGCAGGAGACCCGCTCATGACACCCATCGCCCCGCTGCGCCGCCGCCTTGGCGCGCTCTTCCTGGCCTGCCTCGCCGCGCCCTCGCTGGCGCTCGCGCAGGCGCCGTATCCGAGCAAGCCGATCCGCCTGGTCGTGCCCTTCGCGGCCGGCGGCGCGGTCGACACCGTGGGCCGCGTGGTCGGCGAGCGGCTGTCGACGCAGATGGGCCAGCCGGTGATCGTCGACAACCGGCCCGGCGCCAACGCCAACATCGGCACCGAGAACGTCGCGCGCTCGGCGCCCGACGGCTACTCGCTGCTGGTGGCGGCCAACGGCGTGGTGACCAACAACACGCTCTATCCCAAGCTGTCGTTCAACGGCCTGCGCGACTTCGTCGCCGTGGCGCGCCTGGGCTATGCGCCGCTGGTGCTGGTGGTGCCGGCCAGCGCGCCCTACAAGAGCGTGCCCGAGCTGCTCGCGGCCGCGCGCGCCAAGCCCGGCGACATGAGCTACGGCTCGGCCGGCAACGGCAGCTCGGGCCACCTGGCCGGCGCGCTGCTGGCCTCGGTCGGCAAGTTCGATGCGCTGCACGTGGCCTACAAGGGCGGCTCGCCCGCGCTGGTCGACCTGATCGCCGGGCGCACCTCGTTCATGCTGCTGAACCCGCTCGAGGTGCTGCCGCACATCCAGTCGGGCCGGTTGCGCGCGCTGGCGGTCAGCGGCGCCCAGCGCGCGCCGATGCTGCCGAACGTGCCCACCATGGCCGAGGCCGGCCTGCCGAACTTCGACGCCAGCGTCTGGTGGACGCTGCTCGCGCCGGCCGGCACCGCGCCCGAGGTGGTCGCGAAGCTCAATGCCGAAACGCGCAAGGCGCTGGCCGATGCCGGCACGCGCGAGAAGCTGGGCGCGCTCGGCGCCGTCATCACGCCCTCGAGCCCGCAGGAGGCCGCGGCCTTCCTCAAGAGCGAATCGGCCAAGTGGGAGCAGGTGATCCGCGCGGCCGACATCAAGGCCGACTGAGCACGGCGTCGACCTCATGATCATCGACTGCCACGGCCACTACACCACCGCGCCGGCCGCGCTCGAGGCCTGGCGCCGGCGCCAGGTCGAGGCCTTCGGCGCGGGGCGGCCCGCGCCGGCCGCGTCCGAGCTGCGCATCGGCGACGACGAGCTGCGCGAATCCATCGAGGGCAACCAGCTGCGGCTGATGGACGAGCGCGGCATCGACCTCACCGTCTTCAGCCCGCGCGCGAGCTTCATGGCGCACCACGTCGGCGACTTCGCGGTGTCGTCCGCATGGGCCGCGATCTGCAACGAGCTGTGCCACCGCGTGAGCACGCTGTTCCCCGAGCGCTTCGCGGGCGCGGCGATGCTGCCGCAGTCGCCGGGCGTGCCGGTCGCCTCGTGCGTCGCCGAGCTCGAGCGCTGCGTGCGCGACTACGGCTTCGTCGGCGTCAACCTCAACCCCGATCCCTCGGGCGGCTTCTGGAACAGCCCGCCGCTGACCGACCGCCACTGGTATCCGCTCTACGAGAAGATGGTCGAGCTCGACGTGCCGGCCATGATCCACGTGAGCACCAGCTGCAACGCCTGCTTCCACACCACGGGCGCGCACTACCTCAATGCCGACACCACGGCCGTGATGCAGTGCATCGAGGGCGACCTGTTCGCGGATTTCCCGACCCTGCGCTTCGTGATCCCGCACGGCGGCGGTGCCGCGCCCTACCACTGGGGGCGCTTTCGCGGCCTGGCGCAGGCGATGAAGAAGCCGCCGCTCGCGCAGCACCTGCTGCAGAACCTGTTCTTCGACACCTGCGTCTACCACCAGCCGGGCATCGACCTGCTCGCGCGCGTGATCCCGGTCGAGAACATCCTGTTCGCCTCCGAGATGATCGGCGCCGTGCGCGGCATCGATCCCGAGACCGGCCACGCCTACGACGACACGCGGCGCTACATCGAGGCCGCCGCGTTGAGCGCCGGCGAGCGCGCGCAGGTCTACGAAGGCAATGCGCGCCGCGTCTTTCCGCGGCTCGATGCGCAGCTGAACGCGCGCGGCCGGCTGTTCGATCCCCAATCTCATTCCTCGCAAGGAGCCCGCCATGCATGAACTCGGCGTCGTCCATCGCCACATCGAACGCGCCGACGCGAAGGTCGTCGACGCCCTCGCGGCCCTGGGCTCGGCCACGGTGCACGAGGCCATGGGCCGGGTCGGCCTGCTCGCGCCGTACATGCGGCCGATCTATCCGGGGGCGCAGGTCAGCGGCAGTGCCGTCACCGTGCTGCTGCATCCGGGCGACAACTGGATGCTGCACGTCGCGGCCGAGCAGATCCGCCCCGGCGACATCGTGGTGGCGGCCGTCACCGCGCCGAGCAGCGACGGCTTCTTCGGCGACCTGCTGGCCACCAGCTTCCAGGCCCGCGGCGCGCGCGCGCTGGTGATCGACGGCGGCGTGCGCGACGTGCGCACCTTGCAGCAGATGGACTTTCCGGTCTGGAGCAAGGCCATCAGCAGCAAGGGCTGCGTGAAGGCCACGCTGGGCTCGGTCAACATCCCCGTGGTCTGCGCCGGCATGTCGGTGCAGCCCGGCGATGCGATCGTGGCCGACGACGACGGCGTGGTCTGCGTGCCGCGCGCGATGGCCGCGGCCACGCTCGAGAAGGCGCGCCAGCGCGAGGCGCTGGAGACGTCGAAGCGCGAGAAGCTCGCGAGCGGCGTGCTCGGGCTCGACATGTACGACATGCGGCCGGCGCTGGCGGCGGCGGGGCTGCGCTACATCGACTGAAAGGGCGCGGCGGGCAATGCCCGACCCGCGCGCATGGCCGGAGGGCCGATGGGGCGGCGAGACGGTTAACATCTGTATAAAAATACAGTGTTTCCAGCCCGCCTGCCCATCTCATGGACCTCCAGCGCAAGCTCGCCATCCTGGCCGATGCCGCCAAGTACGACGCCTCGTGCGCGTCGAGCGGCTCGCAGCCGCGCGACTCGGTGGGCGGGCGCGGCATCGGCTCGACCGAGGGCATGGGCATCTGCCACAGCTATGCGCCCGACGGCCGCTGCATCTCGCTGCTCAAGGTGCTGCTGACCAACCACTGCCAGTACGACTGCCTCTATTGCGTGAACCGCGCCTCGAGCAACGTGCCGCGCGCGCGTTTCCGCGCCGACGAGGTGGTGCAGCTCACGCTCGACTTCTACCGCCGCAACTGCATCGAGGGGCTGTTCCTCTCGAGCGGCATCGTCAAGTCGCCCGACCACACGATGGAGCAGGTGGTCGAGGTCGCGCGCTCGCTGCGCGAGGACCACGACTTCCGCGGCTACATCCATCTCAAGACCATTCCCGATGCCAGCGACGAGCTGATCGCGCGCGCCGGCCGCTATGCCGACCGGCTCAGCATCAACGTCGAGATGCCGACCACCGAGGGCCTGCGCTCGCTGGCGCCCGAGAAGGACGAGAGCGCGATCCGCCGCTCGATGGCGCGGCTGCGCTTGCAGATCGACGACACGCGCGAGGAGGCGCGCCGCGTGGTGCCGATCCGCGCGCTGCCGGGCGCGGCGCCCGTGGCCGCCAAGCCGCCGCCGTTCGCGCCCGCGGGCCAGAGCACGCAGATGATCGTGGGCGCCGACGCCACCGACGACCGCGCCATCCTCGCGACCAGCGCCACGCTCTACGGCGCCTACCGGCTGCGCCGCGTCTACTACTCGGCCTTCAGCCCGATCCCCGACGCGGCGCGCGCGCTGCCGCTGGCCGCGCCGCCGCTGCTGCGCGAGCACCGGCTCTACCAGGCCGACTGGCTGATGCGCTTCTACGGCTTCGAGCACGGCGAGATCGTGGCCGAGCGCGACGGCCTGCTGCGGCTCGACGTCGATCCCAAGATGGCCTGGGCGCTCGCGCATGCGGAGCGCTTCCCGGTCGACCTCAACCATGCGCCGCGCGAGCTGCTGCTGCGCGTGCCGGGCCTGGGCGTGAAGGCGGTCGATCGGCTGCTGCAGGCCAGGCGCGTGCGCCGCGTGCGCGCCGACGACCTGCGCCGGCTGCACGTGCCCGCGCGCAAGGTGCTGCCCTTCGTGGTGGCCGATGGGCACCGGCCCGCGGCCGGGGCGATGGCGGCGTCGGCGCGCGCCGAGCCCGCGCGGCAGGCCTCGCTGTTCTGAGCGCCATCGCGATGCAGGTGCGGCTCGACGACGCGGTCGACCTCGACGGTTTCCGGCGCCGCGCGCGGCAACTGCTGGCCGACGGCGTGCCGCCCGAGCGGGTCGAGTGGGGCGTGGCGCGGTCCGATGGCGGAGAGGGCCTGTTCGGCGATGCGCCCGAGCAGGCGATCGCACCGCCGACCGCGGCGTTGCAGCCCGTGCCCGCGGCTTTCGTCGCGCTGTGCGCCGACGTGATCCTGCACCGCGATCCCCAGCGCTTCGCGCTGCTCTACCGCCTGCTCTGGCGCCTCGCGCACGAACCCGCGCTGCGCCACGATCCGCTCGACGCCGACATGATGCGGGCGCAGCGCATGGCCAAGGCGGTGCACCGCGACATCCACAAGATGCGCGCCTTCGTGCGCTTCACGCAGGTGACGGACGACGACGGGCTCGAGCGCCATGTCGCGTGGTTCGAGCCCGAGCACCGCATCGTCGAGGCCAATGCCGACTTCTTCGCGCGCCGCTTCGCGCAGATGCGCTGGGCCATCCTCACGCCCGAGCGCTGCGTCGAATGGGACGGCCATGCGCTGTCGTTCCGCGCGGGCGCCGACCGCCGCGAGAAGCCGCCGCCCGATGCGGGCGAGCAACTCTGGCTCACCTACTACGCCCACATCTTCAATCCCGCGCGGCTCAAGTTCGCGACCATGCAGCGCGAGATGCCGCGCCGCTACTGGCACAACCTGCCCGAGGCCGCGCTGATCCAGCCGCTGGCCGACGCGGCCGACGCGCGCAGCCAGTCGATGATCGAAGCGCCGGCCACGCCCGCGCGGCGCATCCGCGCGCCGATGGCGCTGCACCCGCTTCCGGCCGAGGGCGCGATGCCGGCCGACCTCGGCGAACTGCGCGCGGCCGCCCATGCCTGTCGCGCCTGCCCGATCGGCGCGCACGCCACCCAGGCCGTGTGCGGCGAAGGGCCGCTCGCGCCGCGCCACATGCTGGTCGGCGAGCAGCCCGGCGACCAGGAGGACCTCGCGGGCCGGCCCTTCGTCGGCCCGGCCGGCCAGCTGCTCGAGCGCGCGATGGCGCAGCTCGGCTGGGCGCGCGAGGGCGTCTACCTCGCCAATGCCGTGAAGCATTTCAAGTACGAGCTGCGCGGCAAGCGGCGCATCCACAAGACGCCGGGGCAGCGCGAAGCCGAGGCCTGCGCCCATTGGCTCGATGCCGAGATCGCGCTGGTGCGGCCGCAGTCGCTGGTCGCGCTCGGTGCCACGGCGGCGCGCGCGCTGCTGGGCCGGCCGGTGGCGGTGCAGGCCGAGCGCGGCGCCTGGCTGCACGAGCGCGCGGACGGGCGGCCGGTGTTCGTCACGCTGCATCCGTCGGCGCTGCTGCGGCTGCCCGACGCGGAGCGCGAGGCGGCCCAGGCGCGCTGGCGCGAGGAGCTGGCCCGCGCGCGCGACACGGCGCCCGTGGCCTAAGGGGATCAGGTGCCGGGATCTTCCGCGCGGCGTTCGGCCGGCACCAGCTCGGCCATGGCCTGCATCAGCATGGCCGCGGTCACCGGCTTGAACAGCACCGGCACGCCCGAGGCGCGCACGCGCTGCAGCCGCTCGGGCGCGGTCTCGCCGGTGATCAGCAGCATCGGCGCGTCGAGCCGGAAGCGCTCGCGCAGCCGCAGGCCGAGCTCCAGCCCGTCGACGCCGCTCGACAGCCGGTAGTCGCACAGCAGCAGCGCGACCGGCGGGTCCTGCGCCGCGGGCCCGGTCAGCAGGGCCACCGCCTCGGCCTCGTCGGCCACCGCCGCGACCTCGATGCCGTAGGCGCTCATGAGCTCGGTCATGGCCTTGCGGATCTCCTCCTCGTCGTCGATCAGCAGCACGCGGCCGCGCAGCGCCGGCACCTCGAAGCGCTGGCGCACCGGCAGCTCGAGGTCCTGCGGACTGAAGGCGCCCGCCGAGCCTTCCGAGGCTTCGGCCAGGGGCAGCACGACCCGAAAGCGCGTGCCGCGCCCGATGTGGGAGCGCAGCTCGATGCGGTGGCCGAGCAGGCGCGAGAGCCGCTGCACGATCGACAGGCCGATGCCCAGGCCGCGCGAGCGGTCGCGCCCGAGGTTGTCGACCTGGTAGAACTCCTCGAAGATGCGGTCGCGCTGCTCGGGCGCGATGCCGATGCCGGTGTCGCGCACCTCGATCCACGCCTGGTCGCCGCGCGGGCGCGCGATCACCGTGACGCCGCCCTGCGTCGTGTACTTGAGCGCGTTGTCGACCAGGTTCGACAGCATGCGGTAGAGCAGTTGCGGATCGCTGTGGATCCACAGGCCGCTGGCGCGCACGCGCAGCTGCAGCCGCTTGCGCTCGGCCTGTGCCGAGAAGGTGTGGTGCAGCGGGATCAGCAGGGCATCGAGCGACAGCGCGCGCGGTGCCGCCTGGACCACGCCCGCGTCGAGGCGCGAGATGTCGAGCATGGTGTCGAGCGAGGCGCCCAGCGCATCGACCGCGCGCATCAGCCGCTCCACGTTCTGGATCTCGGGCCGCCGCCGCAGCGTGCTGCCCAGCGCCGCGCCGAACAGCGCGATCGCATGCATGGGCTGGCGCAGGTCGTGGCTGGCGGCGGCCAGGAAGCGGGTCTTCTCGGCGCTCGCGCGCTCGGTGGCCGCGACCTGCTCGCGCAGCTGGGCGGCCAGCGCCTCGTTCTCGAACTGCAGGATCAGCGAGGCCGTCAGGCGCTCGTTCTGCTTCACGCCCTCGCGCAGCGTGAGCACCAGGTTGAGCAGCGCGAAGCCGGCCAGGAACCAGTTCAGCATGTGGCCGTACCAGACCAGCGCGGCGATCAGCCCGCTCATCATCGGGATGCCGTAGCCGAACATCGCGCCCTTGAGCGGCCAGCGCGCCTGCACCGCGCGGGTCCAGCTGCCCATGATCACGACCGTCACGAAGGTGGTCATGGCGGGGCTCTGCAGCGCCACCAGGAACAGGCTGGCCGGCGCGGTCACCGTGCTGACCAGCGTGACGTGGACGGTGTAGCGGCGCGCCCAGCGCGGGCTGTCGGCCAGCGGCACCTCGGGCGTCCAGCGCTTCGACAGCAGCACGTACAGGTCCATCAGCACGATGGCCGAGACGATGCCCAGCACCAGCGCGCGGTGCTCGGGCAGCACGTTGAAGTAGCCGAAGACGCCGATCGCGAGCGCGAAGACGCCGTGCGCCGCGATCGCGGTCGTGTGGCCGGCATAGACCGAGGCCAGGTGCTCGCGCAGCACGCGCAGCTCGAGCGTGGCGTCCCGTGCCAGGCGTCCCGGCATCGTGTCTTTCATCAAGCAGTCTCCCCGCGGGGTGGTTCCCCCGTCTCGCGTTCGCGGCCCGGCCGGGCCCATGGCCGGCTGCCGATGGTGCCCGCCGGCATGGTCATCGGCGCATCCTAGGCGGCCCCCTCGCCCCATGGTAAGTGCCCAAAGTCATGCCCGGCCCGGGCGTCCACACGGTGCGTGAGGGCGGGTGCGACAATCGCCGCGCCATGACTGACACCCTCACGATCACCCGCCCCGACGACTGGCACCTGCACGTGCGCGATGGCGCCGCCCTCGAAGCCGTCGTGCCCCACAGCGCGCGCCAGTTCGGCCGCGCGCTGATCATGCCGAACCTGCGTCCCCCCGTGACCACCGCGGCCCAGGCCGTGGCCTACCGCGACCGCATCCGCGCCGCCGTGCCCGAGGGCAGCGGCTTCGAGCCCGTGATGTCGCTCTACCTGACCGACAAGCTGCCGCCCGAGGAGATCGCGCTGGCCGCCGAGGCCGGCGTGCGCGCGCTCAAGCTCTATCCGGCCGGCGCCACCACCAACAGCGATGCCGGCGTGACCGACATCCGCAAGACCTACAAGACGCTCGAGGCGATGCAGAAGCACGGCCTGCTGCTGCTGGTGCACGGCGAGGTCACCGATCCCGCGATCGACCTGTTCGACCGCGAGGCCGAGTTCGTCGATCGCGTGATGATTCCGCTGCGGCGCGACTTCCCCGAGCTCAAGGTGGTGTTCGAGCACCTGACCACGAAGGAGGGCGCCCACTACGTGCGCGACGCCGGCCGCTTCACGGCCGCCACCATCACCGCGCACCACCTGCTGTACAACCGCAACGCCATCTTCACCGGCGGCATCCGCCCGCATTACTACTGCCTGCCGGTGCTCAAGCGCGAGACCCATCGCGTGGCGCTGGTCGAGGCCGCCACCAGCGGCAGCGACCGCTTCTTCCTCGGCACCGACAGCGCCCCGCACCCGGCGCACCTGAAGGAACACGCGCTGGGCTGCGCCGGCTGCTACACCGCGCTGACCGCCATCGAGCTCTATGCCGAGGCCTTCGACAACGCCGGCGCGCTCGACAAGCTCGAGGGCTTCGCGAGCTTCCACGGCCCCGACTTCTACGGCCTGCCGCGCCATGCCGACAGCGTCACGTTGAAGCGCGAGAGCTGGACCGTGCCCGAGACCGTGCCTTACGGCGATGCCACGCTCAAGCCGCTGCGCGGCGGCGAAACCATCCACTGGAGACTCGCATGACCCCCACGCTGTGCGTGATGCTGCTGATCGACGCCGACAACGTCTCGGCCGATGTGATCGAGCAGGCCGTGCAGCGCACGATGGACGAGTACGGCGCCATCCACGTGCGCCGCGCCTACTGCAATGCCGAGATGGCCGTGAACCGGCAGGCGCTGTTCAAGCGGCTGTCGGTGCGGCCGATGGTCAATCTCTCGGCCGGCAAGAACAGCACCGACATCGCGCTGTCGGTCGACGCCATCGACCTCGCGATCGCCGAGCGGCCCGACGTGGTGGTGCTGGTGTCCTCCGATTCCGACTTCGCGCCGCTGGTGATCCGGCTGCGCGAGAAGGGCTGCCGCGTCTGCGGCATCGGCCAGCAGGGCAAGACGGGCGAGGAGACGGTCGGCATCTACGACAGCTTCATGGACCTCGCGCACCACGGCGTGGCGCCGGCCGCGCGCACCGTGCCCGCCAGGAAGACGGCGGCGAAGAAGGCCGCCGCGAAGACCGCGCCGGCCAAGAAGGCGCCGGCGAAGAAGGCGGCCGCCAAGACCGCGAAGAAGACGGCGGCCAAAAAGGTGGCGAAGGCCGCGGCGCCGGCACCCGTGGCCGCCGTGCCGGTGCCGCCGCCCGCGCCCGAGATCTCCGAGGCCGCCGAATTCGTGCTGCGCGCCGTGCCCGCCCTGCGCGCCGGCACCGACGTGCCGCTCAACGAGGTGGCGAAGGCGCTGCGCGAGGCGGGCCTGCTCGGCAAGAACGGCAGCTCGCTCAAGCTGTTCGACAAGCTCACGGCCGAGTTCAGGCACACGCAGCATCCCGACCGCATCCGCTGGACGGGCGCGGACGCCGCCTGATCCTGCCGGCGATGGCGGGCACGGCCGCGATCGACTGGACCCGGCCCTGGCTCGCGCCCTACCGCGCGCAGGGCGAAGCGGCGGCCAGTGCCATCGCGCAAGGCCTGCCGGTGGCGCGGGCGCTGCAAGGCGCGGGGCCGCCGGGCTTCGTGCCGCAGCATGCGCTGCCCGCGGGCCGGGCCTACGAGGCCCACGTCTTCGCGACCGGCACCGTGCCCACGCGCGACAACCTGCACGACTTCTTCAACGGCCTCGTGTGGCGCGCCTTTCCGCGGGCCAAGCGCCGTCTCAACGAACTGCAGGCCGCGGAGATCGAACGCGCCGGCGTCGGTGCCACGCGCGGGCCGCTGCGCGACGCGCTCACGCTGTTCGACGAGAACGGCGCGCTGCTCGAGGCGCCGCCCGAACTGTGGCGCGCGCTGGCGGCGCGCGACTGGCCGGCGCTGTTCGTCGCGCGGCGCGGGCTGTGGGAGCAGGCGCGGCTGCGCGTGTTCGGCCATGCGCTGCTCGAGAAGCTGGTGGCGCCGCGCAAGGCCGCCACGGCGCACGTGCTGCTGACCGAAGGCATCGATGGGCTGGACGACGAGGCGCTCGCGCGTCGCCTCGACCCTGCCTGGCTCGCCGCCAAGCCCTTCGTGCCGCTGCCGGTGCTCGGCGTGCCGGGCTGGTGGGCCGGCAACGAGGCGCCCGATTTCTATGCCGACGCCCAGGTCTTCCGCCCCGCGCGGCCGGCCGCCGAATCCCCCGCGCCAGGCCCCGGATAGCGGGCTGCTAGAACTTTTGCTCCTATCATCTGTCTACCCGCCTGCCGCCGCACGGCCGCGCGCGACGCCTTCCTCCAGAACCAACAACAACCCAGGCAGGGAGGCGAACGCGGCAGGAACGGCTTGAAGCGGGCCGCAAGGCCCTCATCTGGTCGGCAGCGTTCCCCCACGGAGAATTCAACTTGAAACGTATCCTTCTGTTCGTCCTGACCAATGTGATGGTCGTCGCGGTGCTCGGCGTGGTCGCCAGCCTGCTCGGCGTCAATCGCTTCCTCACGGCCAACGGGCTGAACCTCACGGCCCTGCTCGGCTTCGCGCTGATCATGGGCTTCGGCGGCGCGATCATCTCGCTGCTGATCAGCAAGCCCATGGCCAAGTGGACCGCCGGGCTGCAGATGATCGACAACCCCCAGACGCCCGACGAGGCCTGGATCGTCGGCACGGTGCGCAAGTTCGCCGACAAGGCCGGCATCGGCATGCCCGAGGTCGGCATCTTCGAGGGCGAGCCCAATGCCTTCGCGACCGGCGCGTTCAAGAATTCCTCGCTGGTGGCGGTGTCCACCGGCCTGCTGCAGAACATGACGCGCGAAGAGGTCGAGGCCGTGATCGGCCACGAGGTGGCCCACATCGCCAACGGCGACATGGTCACGATGACGCTGATCCAGGGCGTGATGAACACCTTCGTCGTGTTCCTCTCGCGCGTGATCGGCTACGCGGTCGACAGCTTCCTGCGCCGCGGCGACGACCGCTCCTCGGGCCCCGGCATCGGTTACTACGTGAGCACCATCGTGCTCGACATCGTGCTGGGCTTCGCCGCCGCGATCGTCGTGGCCTGGTTCTCGCGCCAGCGCGAGTTCCGCGCCGATGCCGGCGCCGCCGCGCTGATGGGCAACCGCCAGCCGATGGTCAACGCGCTCGCGCGCCTGGGCGGCCTGCCGGCCGGCGAACTGCCGAAGGCGGTCGAGGCGATGGGCATCACCGGCGCCATGGGCAAGCTGTTCGCCACCCACCCGCCGATCGAGGAGCGCATCGCGGCGCTGCAGAACGCGCGCTGAGAGCGACCTCGGAACATGCCTCGAGGCATACGGCCGCCACCTTCGGGTGGCGGCTTTTTTCATGGTGCTTCTACACTGCGGCCCCCTCGATTCTCAGGAGTGCCGCACCATGTCCAAGTCGCCCAGCCAGCAGATGTCCGCCGCGCTCAAGGCCGTCCTGGTGCCCGTGTTGAACGAGAGCGGGTTCGACGGCCGCTTTCCGCGCTATCGGCGCGACCGTGCCGAGGTGCTGCATTTCATCAGCATGCAGTACGACAAGGCCGGTACTTCCTTCTTCCTCGAAGCCGCGTGGCAGCCGCCGGGCGACAAGATGACGAGCTGGGGCGAACTGGTGCCGCAGCGCGACCTGCTGCTCGAGCACGCACCGCTCGAGAACCGCGCGCGGCTGCAGCAGGTCGGCGGCCTCAGCAGCCAGCCGTCCGACTGGTTCTCGTACGCGGGGCGGGGCGACGATGCCGCGGGTTACCGGGCGGTCGCCGCCACGGTCGCCGAGTTGCTGCCGCAGGTCGAGGCCTGGCTGGCGCGCGGCGAGGTGGGGCCGAATCTCTCGCCCTACGGCGCGATGCCGTAGGGCCGGGCGCTCAATCCGCGGAGGGCGCGGCTTCCGGAGCGGGCGCCGCCGCCTCGGGCGCAGCCACGGTTTCTGCTTGCGCCACCACCGCCGCAGCGGGCGCCGGTGCCTCGCGTTCCTTGCGCGCGCGCTGCAGCGTGCGCGTCACCTCGCCGGGCTTCATGCCGTACATGTCGGCGAACTCCTGCTCGCCGCGGCCGCTGGCCTCGAAGGCGCGCAGCAGGGCTTCGCGCTTGGCGGCCTGCGCCGCCAGTTCGGCCAGCGCCTCGTCGACCACGGCATTGGCCTTCTCGTCGCGCGAGCGCACGAGCACGGCGTAGGCCTCGCGGTCCAGGCCCGAGCTCTCGATGGCGCGCGCGATGCGCGCCACCAGTTGCGGGCGCAGGTCGCCCTCGGTGCGCTGCGAGCGGCGGCGGTGCAGCTCGAGGATGGCGTGGTGCACGTGCTCGGGCGCGACCGGATCGAGCGCGTTGCCGTCGAGGTCGTGGCGCGGATGGCCGGCGGCCACGCTCTCGAGGTAGCGCGTGGAACGCGCATGCTGGCCCATCGCGACCTTGAGGTCCTCGGCCTTGAAGTCCTCGGGATGGCGCGCGAGCAGGTCCTCGTAGACGCCGAGCTTCAGCGGCACGAAACGCGCGCCGAACAGCTGCGGATAGAGCTCGAACAGGCGCTCGAGCACCGGGTTGACCTTGCGCGCCGGGCGCTCGGGCTGTTGGGGCTGCGCCTGGGCCTGCGGCTGGCGCTGCGGCGCGGCGCCCTGCGGGCCGCGCGGGCCCTGGCCGCGCTGCGGCCGCTGGGGCTTGCGGCGCGGGTTGTTGTCGCGCTGCGCCTGGCCCTCGGGGCGAGCGCCGGCCGCGGGCGCGGCTTCGGTGCCGGGCTCCTGCGCGGCATCGGCACCGCCGCGCAGTTGCTGCAGCTGGGAGGCCAGGTCCGGGCGAGGGCCACGCGGCTTGTTGCGCGGATTCGTCTTCGGGGCGGTGGTGGGGGCGTCGGTCATGCTCGGGATTCGGCGCGGGGCGCGAAGTCGGAATTAGGGGTTGGAAGTCGGTGGGCGGCGCGCGGTGCGCGTCAGCGGGGCCGGAACATCTTGAACAGATTGTCGTGCCGAATCTCGAAATAGTCGGCCGGGCCGCCGCCGCGCAGGATCGGCTGCGCCGCGGCGGTGTCGTAGATGCCTTCGCGCAGCAGTTCGCGCGCGATGTGCACGCCCACCACTTCGCCGAGCACCAGCCAGGTCTCGATGGCGCGGCCGTCGGCGGCCTGCAGCTGCACGATCTGCGTCAGTCGGCATTCGAAGGACACCGGGCTCTCGGCCACGCGCGGCACCGCGATGCGGCGCGAGGGCGCGGGCGTGAGCCCGGCGAGCGCGAACTCGTCGACCTCGGGCGGCACAGCGGCGCAGCTCTGGTTCATCGGCTCGGCCAGCGGGCGCGTGGCGAGGTTCCAGCCGAACTCGCCGGTCTCGCGGATGTTGCGCAGGCTGTCCTTGGCCGTGATGCTCGCGAAGCCGACGATCGGCGGCGTGTAGTTGAAGCCGTTGAAGAAGCTGTAGGGCGCGAGGTTGAGCACGCCCCGCGCATCGCGCGAGGAGATCCAGCCGATGGGCCGCGGGCCGACGATCGCGTTGAACGGATCGTGCGGCAGGCCGTGGCCCAGCGCGGGCTCGTAGAAATGGAAGCGGTCGTCGTCCTGCATGGAAGGGATCCCGGGTTCTTCGGTCAGCGCAGGGCCGGGCGCATCGCCTGGCGGCCGATCAGCAGGCGGAACGGCAGCAGCATGAACACGCCGACCGCGAGTTTCACGCCGAGGTCGCCGAGCGCCCAGGTGAGCCAGGGGCCCTCGGTGCCCGCGAAGGCGATGCCCCAGAACACGATGCTGTCGAGCACCGCCGCGACCACGGTAGCCACCAGCGGCGCGTGCCACCAGAGGCCGCGGCGCAGGCGGTCGAAGACGCGGATGTCGAGCAGCTGCGAGGCGATGAAGGCGCTGCCCGAGGCCAGCGCGATGCGTGCCGGCGCGAGCAGCAGCGACACCGCCACCGCCACCGCGAAGCCGATCCAGGCCACGCGGCGCGCCATGCCGGGGCCGAAGCGCCGGTTGACGAGGTCGCTCACGAGGTAGGCGACCGGGTAGGTGAAGGCGCCCCAGGTCAGCCAGTCGTTGATCGCGAACTGCACCAGGATGTTGGAGGCGAGCACCACCAGCGCCATCGCGCCGATGGCGAGCGCGAAGGCGCCGGTGCCCGGTCGTGCGAAGGCGAGGGGAGCGCGGTCGTGCGTCGTCGGCATGGCGTTCTCAGACGGCGGCGGTGCGCTGCCGTTCGGCCTCGGCCCGCAGTCCGCGCGCCACGGCCTCCGCGACCTTGATGCCGTCCACGCCGGCCGACAGGATGCCGCCCGCGTAGCTCGCGCCCTCGCCGGCCGGATAGAGGCCGCGCACGTTGAGGCTCTGGAAGTCCTCGCCGCGCGTGATCTTGATCGGCGAGGAGGTGCGCGTCTCGACGCCGGTGAGCACCGCGTCGTGCAGGTCGAAGCCCTTGATCTTGCGGCCGAAGGCCGGGAAGGCCTCGCGCATCGCCTCGATCGCGAAGTCGGGCAGCGCGCGGTGCAGGTCGGTCGGCGTCACGCCGGGCTTGTACGAGGGCATCACCTCGCCGAGCTGGGTGGAGGGCTTGCCGGCGATGAAGTCGCCCACCAGTTGGCCCGGCGCGCGGTAGTCGCCGCCGCCGAGCACGAAGGCGTTGGACTCGAGCGCGCGCTGCAGCGCGATGCCGGCCAGCGGACCCTCGGGGTAGTCGCGCGGGTCGATGCCCACCACGATGCCCGCGTTGGCGTTGCGCTCGGCGCGCGAGTACTGGCTCATGCCGTTGGTGACCACGCGGCCCGGCTCGCTGGTGGCCGCGACCACCGTGCCGCCCGGGCACATGCAGAAGCTGTAGACCGAGCGGCCGTTGCTCGCGTGGTGCACCAGCTTGTAGTCGGCCGCGCCCAGCATCGGGTGGCCCGCATGGCGGCCCCAGCGCGCGCGGTCGATCAGGCCCTGCGGATGCTCGACGCGAAAGCCGATCGAGAAGGGCTTGGCCTCGATGTGCACGCCGCGCTCGTGCAGCATCGCGAAGGTGTCGCGCGAGCTGTGGCCGAGCGCCATCACGACGTGGTCGGCGCGCAGCTCGTGGCTCCGGCCGGTGGCCTGGTCGAGCACGGTGAGGCCGCGCAGCTGCCCATCCTCGATGCGCACGTCGGTCACGCGCTGCTCGAAGCGGATCTCGCCGCCGAGCGCCACGATCTGCTCGCGGATGTTCTCCACCACCTTCACCAGCTTGAAGGTGCCGATGTGCGGATGCGCGACGTAGAGGATCTCGGGCGGCGCGCCGGCCTTCACGAACTCCTCCATCACCTTGCGGCCGAGGAAGCGCGGGTCCTTGATCTGGCTGTAGAGCTTGCCGTCGGAGAAGGTGCCGGCGCCGCCCTCGCCGAACTGCACGTTCGACTCGGGGTCGAGCACGCTCTTGCGCCACAGGCCCCAGGTGTCCTTGGTGCGCTGGCGCACGGTCTTGCCGCGCTCCAGCACGATCGGGCGCAGGCCCATCTGCGCCAGCATCAGCGCCGCGAAGATGCCGCAGGGGCCGAAGCCGATCACCACCGGGCGGCTCGCGCCCGCGGGTACGTCCGCCGGCAGCGTGTGGCGCATGTCGGGCGCGTTCTGGATGTGCGGATGGCCGGCGTGCTTGGCGAGCAGCGCGGCCTCGCGTTTCGCGTCGGCGAGCGCCACGTCGCAGATGTAGACCGTCAGCAGTTCGGCCTTGCGGGCATCGAAGCTGCGCTTGTAGACGGTGTGGGAGGCGATCGCCTCGGGCGGCACCTCGAGGGTGCGGGCGATCAGCGCGGCCAGCGCCTCGGGCGCATGGTCGAGCGGAAGTTTGAGTTCGGAGATTCTCAGCATGTCGTGGGGCTTGTGGTTATCAAGCAGGCCGACGATTTTACGCGTTGGGCCGCTATCAAAGGGATAGCTGGCCGCAACGCGGGGAAGCGAGGGGATCAGGCGGGCAGGAAGCCTTCGACCGACAGGTAGCGCTCGCCGGTGTCGTAGTTGAAGCCCAGCACCACCGCGTTCTCGGGCAGCGAGGGCAGCTTCTGCGCGATGGCCGCCAGCGTGGCGCCCGAGGAGATGCCCACCAGCATGCCTTCCTCGGTGGCGCAGCGGCGCGCCATCTCGCGCGCGGGCTCGGCATCGACCTGCAGCACGCCGTCGAGCAGCGCGGTGTCGAGGTTCTTCGGGATGAAGCCGGCGCCGATGCCCTGGATCGGGTGCGGCGCGGGCTGGCCGCCCGAGATCACGGGCGAGGCCACGGGCTCGACCGCGAACACCTGCAGCTTCGGCCACTTCTTCTTGAGCACGCGCGCCACGCCGGTGATGTGGCCGCCGGTGCCCACGCCCGTGATCAGCACGTCGATGCCCTCGGGGAAGTCGGCCGCGATCTCCTCGGCCGTGGTGCGCACGTGCACCTCGACGTTGGCCGGGTTGTTGAACTGCTGCGGCATCCAGGCGCCGGGCGTGCCCGCCACGATCTCCTCGGCGCGCGCGATCGAGGCCTTCATGCCGCCCGCGCGCGGCGTCAGGTCGAAGGTGGCGCCGTAGGCCAGCATCAGCCGGCGGCGCTCCACCGACATGCTGTCGGGCATCACCAGGATCAGCTTGTAGCCCTTGACGGCCGCGACCATCGCCAGGCCGATGCCGGTGTTGCCCGAGGTGGGCTCGACGATGGTGCCGCCGGGCTTGAGCGCGCCGCTCTTCTCGGCGTCCTCCACCATCGCGAGCGCGATGCGGTCCTTGATCGAGCCGCCGGGGTTGGCGCGCTCGGCCTTGATCCAGACCTGCTGCTTCGCGTTGCCGAACAGGCGCTGGATGCGCACGTGCGGCGTGTTGCCGATGGTCTGGAGGATGTTCTGGGCCTTCATGGATGGAATCTCCTTGGATGCGTTCGGTTCGATGGGTGTCGCGACGACAGAACGCATTGTGAGGACCTTTCAGCGCGAAGGTGTTGCAACCGGCACGCCCGGCAGCAGCCGGCCGCGCACCAGCAGCGCCAGGGTGCGCGCCACGAGCAGTCCGATGATCGCGTTGGCGGCCACGAACAGCAGCGGCGCGAGCCAGCGCACCGGCCCCGTGGCGCCGGCCGCCACCAGCCGCATCGCGAGCGTCGGCAGCGCGCCCACGCCGAAGCTGAAGGCCCAGTAGCCGGGCGTGAACGACTGGCGCGAGATCCACGGCAGCAGGCGCAGCAGCAACAGGGCCTGGTAGAGGCCGTAGCCCAGCAGGATCTGCGCGAACAGGTCGGGCACGCCGCCATTCACCGCGAGCCAGGTGCCGCCGCCGACCACGGCCGGCGCGAGCTGGATGCCCAGCAGCGGGCGCTGCGCCTCGGGCAGCGGCTCCTGCGTGGCCGCGCGGTGCAGGATCAGCGATTCGAGCGCGAGCCACGAGAACAGCCCCGCGCCGAAGAACAGCAGGCCCAGCTGCGGCCAGCCGAAGGCCGCGGCCGCGGTGCCGGCAACGAAGTTCTGCGCCACGGCCGGCAGGTAGATCGCGGGCGTGACCGAGGCCGGCGCGCGGCCGCCCTGCCAGGTGCGGCCATAGAGCCGCAGGCCGAGCGCGAGCTGCGCCGTGACCGCGAGCGCGAACACGGCCAGCGCCACCGGGCGTGCGTAGGGCAGCAGCGCGACCGCCGCCAGCATGCTGGCCACCGGGCCCAGCGCCGCGAACGACGACTGCACCGGGTGCTCGAGCTCGGCGCGCGCCTCGTCGGGGTGGCGCAGCCACTTGGCGGCGTAGAGCGCCAGCAGCACCAGCCAGACAGCGATGCCGGCCCAGGTCAGGGCCTGCGCGGCCTCGGGTGGCAGCTGCCACAGCGGCGTCGCCACGCGCCAGGCCGCGGCCAGCGCGAGCAGGCCGACGGCGATGCTGAAGAAGGAGACGGGAATCGGGCCGCGGGCCGATGCGGCGGCCGGTGCGGCGGTGGGGGCGAGATCGGAAGTCATTCGGTTCACCTCGTGGAAGTCGGTGAATGAACTGTAGGCCTGCGTGCTAGGATTTTGAATGCCGATCCGGCTGAAAAAATTGCTCCAACGTCTCACACCATGGATGCCCTGAGCGAACTCGTAGCCTGGCTGGCCCCGCGCGGCCGCATGGACCTGCGCTGCCTGTTCGGCCAGGACTGGGCCGCGCCGCACGAGGCCATCGGCCCGTGGCGCGCGCCCTTCCACATCCTGATGCGCGGGCGCTGCGAGCTGTGGCTGCCGGCCAGCGGCACGCTGCTGCCGCTGGAGGAGGGCAGCCTCGTGATCCTGCCGCACGGCCAGGCGCACGTGCTGCGCACCGCGGGGCTCGGGCCGGAGCCGAGAGAGCCGCAAGAGGACATGCGCCCGATCCGCCTGCGCAAGGGCGAGCTGGTCGACCTCAAGACCAACCTGCCGCGCCCCGCGAAGGCCGACACCGACATCCTCTGCGGCGAGTTCGAGTTCCCGGGCCGGCGCCGCAGCACCTTGCTCGACGCGCTGCCCGATCCGCTGGTGATCCCCTTCGGCCAGCGGCCCGAGTACGGCTGGCTGCAGGGCCTGGTGCGGCTGATGGCGCACGAGATCGAGCAGCAGAACGCCGGCGCGCAGGCCATCGTGGCGCAGCTCTCGGGCACGCTGTTCACGCTGGCGGTGCGCGCCTGCCTCGACACCCGGCCCGAGCTCTCGGGCGTGCTGGGTCTCATGGCCAGCCCGCGGCTGGCGGGCGCGCTCAAGGCCATGCTCGATGCGCCGCAGCACGACTGGACCGTGGCCTCGCTGGCCGAGCGCTGCCACCTCTCGCGCGCCACCTTCGCGCGCGAGTTCGCGCGCCGCACGGGAACCGGCCCGCTCGAGCTGCTGACCAGCCTGCGCATGGAGCTCGCGTCGCGCCTGCTCGCGCAGGGCGGGCAGGACACGGCCTCGGTCGGCGAGGCCGTCGGCTACCGCTCCGAGGCCGCGTTCAACCGTGCCTTCGCGCGCCATGCGGGCCTCACGCCGGGGCGCTTCCGGCGCGCCGCGGCGGCCGGCTGAAGCGGCTCAGGACCCGGCCAGCACCGGGCGCCGCAGTGGCGCCTTCCACAGCTCGGCCAGCAGCACGCCGGCCACCGTCAGCACGCCGCCGACCGCGTGATAGGCCGCGAGCGATTCGCCGATCACCGCCGCCGCGATCAGCGCGGTGAACAGCGGGATCAGGTTGAAGAACATGCTCGCGCGGCTCGGACCGATGTGGGCCACCGTGTGCATCCACACCAGCGGCGCGAGCATCGAGGCGCCGAGGCCCGCGAAGCCGATCAGCGGCAGGTTGGCGGCCGACAGGCCCATGCGCGGCGTCAGCAGGTACAGCGGCAGCAGCACGATCACCGCGCACACGATCTGCAGGTAGAGCAGCTGCAGCGCGGGCACTTCCTTCATGCCCCAGCGCTTGAGCAGGATCACGTAGACCGCATAGGCCAGCATCGCCAGCAGCATCAGGCCGTCGCCCAGGTTGGCGCCGCTCTCGAGCAGCGTGCCGAGGTTGCCCGAGGACACCACCACCGCCACGCCCGCGATCGACACCAGCGAGCCCGCCACCGCGCCGGCCGTGAGCCGCTGGCCCAGCAGCAGGATCGACAGCGCCAGCACCATCATCGGCGTGAGCGAGCCGATGATCCCCATGTGCGTGGCCGTGGTCATGTAGGCCGCGTAGTAGGCGAGGCTCTGGTAGACCACCATGCCCAGCAGGCCGAGCACCGCGATGCGGCCCAGCTGCGGGCGAATCGCGCGCCAGTTGCGCAGCACCGGGCGCAGCGCCAGCGGCGTGAACAGCAGGGCCGCGAGCAGCCAGCGGTAGAAGCTGATCTCGGCCGGCGCGATGGTGCCGGCCGCCATCTTGCTGACGACGGTGTTGCCCGACCAGATGACGACGGCGAGCAGGGGGAAGGCATAGGGCCACATGGGACAGGACTTTCAGGAGGAGGCGGGGCTATCATCGGTGCGTCCGTCCTGCGGCATATAGCTCGATCAGGACAACCGGTCCGGAATTCCGGACGCTCTTTCGAGGAACCGACCCGCCATGGCCGATCGCGCGCGCTACCTGTCGATCCAGGACGTGGAGCACAAGGCCGGCCCGTTCTATTTCAACTGGGACGAATTCGGCGCCGACACCCTGGCCGCGCCGCACAGCCACAGCTGGGGCCATCTCAACTACACCGCGCACGGCACCATGCAGATGGAGGCCGAGGGCCTGCGCTTCCTCTCGCCGCCGCAGTACGCGGTGTGGATCCCGCCGCGGGTGGTGCACAGCTGCACGCTGCGCCATGCGGTCGTCTACCGCACCGTCTACATCGTGCCCGCGCTGTGCGCCGAGCTGCCCGCGCAGCCCTGCACCGTGCGCATCAGCCCGATCGTCCGCAGCGTGCTGGCCGACTTCGCCGCGCGCGATGTGAACGAGCCCGTCACGCCGGCCGACCTGCGGCTCGCGCAGGTGGTGGTCGACCAGCTCGCGCGCGCCGAGGTGCTGCGCTGCTACCTGCCCGCGGCCGCCTCGCCCGCGCTGGTCGGCGTGCTCGAGGCGCTGCAGGCCGACCCCGGCGACCACCGCTCGCTGGCCGAGTGGGCCGCGAGCGTGCACATGACCGAGCGCACGCTCGCGCGCCAGTGCCAGCGCGAACTCGGCATGTCCTTCGGCGACTGGCGCCAGCGGCTGCGCTTCCTGCGCGCCATCGATGCGCTGGAGGCCGGCCGCACGGTGCAGGAGATCGCCTTCGACCTCGGCTACAGCACGGCCTCGGCCTTCATCGCGATGTTCCAGCGCGAGGCGGGCACGACGCCGGAGCAGTACCGGCGCGAGTTCTGCGGCATCGCTTGAAGGCAAACAGCCGGACGCAGAGGACGCGAAGATTCCGCTTTCGATCGCGGTCGCTTCCTGCGGCGATAATCCGTTCCGTGAAGCGTGCCAGACCGCCGCTGGTGCAAGTGCCGAAAGGCCGCACTGGAGGAACGTCCGGACTGCACAGGACAGCGCAGGAGCTAACGGCTCTCCACCGTGAGGTGAGGATCAGAGCAACAGAGACGAGCCGATTCAGTTCGGGTGAAACGGGCAATCTCTGCGCGCAGCAACACCAAGTAGGCCAGTATCGAGGTGGTTCCGCTGAGCTGGCGGGTAGGTGGCATCGAGCCGTCTGGCGACAGACGGCCCAGAGTAATGGCGGTCACGCCGGGCATTTCGCAAGAGATGTCCGGTGCACAGAATCCGGCTTATCGGCGCGCTTCACACTTTTCTTTCTTCCCCCAACGTTCTTCGTCGGGTCATGCCGCTCGGCGCATGACCCGCCCGTCGGCATGGCCGGCACGATCTGGGGTAAACCCGTATAATCGATAGCAAGCTAACTAATTGGGAGCCTTGCCATGGCCGAACCGGTCACGCCGCCCGCCGGCCGGAAGAAGAAAAAGGAAGCGCGCGAAGCCGCGCTGATGAAGCTCGGCATGCAGTTCTCGACCCTGCAGCGCGGCTACCGCGCCGCCGCCGACAGGGCGGTCGCGCACGTGGGCCTGTCGCAGACCCTGGCCTGGCCGGTGGTGATGATCGGCCGCATGGAGCAGGGCGTGCGCCAGGGCGTGCTGGCCGAGGCACTGGGCATCGAGGGACCTTCGCTGGTGCGTTCGCTCGACCAGCTCGTCGAGGCCGGCTATGTCGAGCGCCGCGAGGACCCGGCCGACCGCCGCGCCAAGACGCTGCATCTCACGCCCGCGGGCGAGGCCGCCTGCGAACCCATCGAGGCCGCGCTGAGCTTGATGCGCGTCGCGCTGTTCGAGGGCGTGTCCGACGAGGACCTCGCGGCCTGCCTGCGCGTGTTCGCGGTGCTCGAGGAACGGCTGGGCCGCGGCGCACCGGCCGAGGGGCGACGCTAGATGCCCTCGTTGAGCCTGCCGCGCTTCAGCCGCGCCGAGATCGTCTTCTCCACCAAGAGCTTCGCCGCCGCGATGCTCGCGATGTACCTCGCCAGCCGCGCCGGCCTGCCGCGTCCGTTCTGGGCCCTGATGACCACCTACGTCGTCGCCCATCCGCTGGCCGGCGCGGTGCGCTCCAAGGCGGTCTACCGCTTCTGCGGCACGCTGATCGGCAGCACCGCCACCGTGCTGCTGGTGCCCGCGCTGTCGAACGCGCCCGAGCTGCTGACGCTGGTGCTCGCGCTGTGGGTCGGCCTGTGCCTGTGCATCTCGCTGTTCGACCGCACGCCGCGCTCCTACGTCTTCATGCTCGCGGGCTACACCGCCGCGCTGATCGGCTTCCCCTCGGTGCAGGCGCCCGAGGCGCTGTTCGACACCGCCGTCGCGCGTGTCGAGGAGATCGGCCTGGGCATCTTCTGCGCCACGCTGCTGCACAGCCTGGTGCTGCCGGCCGGCATGGGCCCCACGGTGCTGGGCCTGCTCGACCGCACCCTGCAGGACGCGCGCAAGTGGCTCGGCGACCTGCTGCAGCCGCCTGCCAGCGCCACGGGCACGCCCGCGCGCCGCGCCGATGCCGACCCCAAGCGCCTGGCCGACGACCGGCGCCGCCTCGCGGGCGACATCACGCAGTTGCGCATCCTGTCGACCCACGTGCCCTTCGACACCACGCACCTGCGCTGGACCGCCGGCGCGATCCGCGCGATGCAGGACCGCGTGGCCGCGCTCACGCCCGCGCTGTCGGCGGTCGAAGACCGGCTGCTCGCGCTCGAGCAGGCCGAGGGCGCCATCGCGCCCGACGTGGCCGCGCTGCTCGCGCAGACCGGGCAGTGGCTGCGCGAGGAGGGCGCCGGCACTTCGGACGATGCGCGCCTGCAGGCCCTGCGCGCGACCCTTGCCGCGCTCGCCGCGACCGGGCCCGATCGCGCGGTCTCGCCTTGGGGCCGCGCGCTGCGCATCGCGCTCGCGGGCCGGCTCGAGGAACTGGTCGAGGGCTGGCGCGCCTGCGCGCGGCTGCGCGCCGACATCGACGACGGCCTGAAGGGCGCGGTGCCGCCGCGCCGCGTCGCCGCGCTCGGCAACCGCGTGCTGCACCTCGACCGCGGCATGGCGCTGCTGTCGGCGCTCGCGGCCGTGCTCGCCATCTGCCTGTGCGGCGCGTTCTGGATCCTCACCGGCTGGTCGATGGGCTCGGCCGCCACCATGATGGCCGCGGTCTTCTGCTGCTTCTTCGCCACCATGGACGACCCGGTGCCCGCGATCCAGGGCTTCCTCAAGTGGACGCTGTGGTCGATCCCGATCTCCGCGCTCTACGTGCTGGTGCTGCTGCCGCTGGTGCACGACTTCGGCATGCTGGTCGCGGTCTGCGCGCCGGTGTTCCTGGCACTGGGCCTGTACATGGCGCGGCCGGCCTATTTCATGGCCGCGATGGCGCTGCTGTTCGGCGTCGCGGGCACGCTGGCGATGCACGACACCGCCACCGCCGACATCGTGAGCTTCATCAACAGCATGCTGGGCCAGGTCTTCGGCGTGGTGGCCGCGGCCTTCGTCACGCGGCTGGTGCGCTCGGTGGGCGCCGACTGGAGCGCGCGCCCCAACCAGCGCGCCACCTGGCGCGAGCTCGGCGAGATGGCCGGCGCGGCCGCGGCCACGCCCGTGAGCCTGTCGCCGTCGGCCCAGCGCCGTGGCGTGCCCGGCGACGCCTACGCGGTGCGCATGCTCGACCGCATCGGCCTGCTGGCACCGCGCATCGCGCAGGCCGGCGGCCGCATCGAGGGCGTGGCCGCCGACGACGCGCTGCGCGACCTGCGCATGGGTGCCGACATCGATGCGCTGCAGCGCGTGCGTGCGCAGCTGCCGCTGGCCTCGGCGAGCGCGCTGCTCGGCGACATCGCGCGCTTCTTCCGCCAGCGCGCCGGTGGCCGCGTGGCCGCGCGGCCCGCGAGCCTGCTGGCGCGCATCGACGAGGCGCTGGCCTCGATGCTCGGCACCGCGGGTGCGTCGAGTGCCGACGCGCGCTCGGCCGTCACCGCGCTGGTGGGGCTGCGCCGCAATCTCTTTCCGGAGGCGCCGCCGATGCGCGCGGCTTCCGCTGTTCCAGTTCCCGCGCAAGGAGTGTCCCGATGATCGGCGAAGCGAGTTTCTACGGCCTCTACGTGCCCTGGCTGATGCTGCTGGCCGGCGCCGCGCTGCTGGCCCTGTGGGGCGTGCGCCGGCTGCTGGCCGCCACCGGCCTCTATCGCTGGGTCTGGCACCCGGCCCTGTTCGACATGGCGCTCTACCTGCTGCTGCTCTATGCGCTGAGCCGCGCCACGTCCTCTCTGCAATGACCACACCATGACCGCCAACACATCCAACGACAACAACAAGGCCGGCGCCCGCACCTGGCCCGCCGGCGCGCTGCGCATCCTCGTCACCGCGGCCGTGGTGGCCGCCGCCGTCTGGGCGGGTTTCCGCCTCTGGGACCACTACGAGCTCGCGCCCTGGACGCGCGACGGCCGCGTGCGGGCCAACGTGGTCCAGATCGCGCCCGACGTCTCGGGCCTGGTCACCGCCGTGCCGGTGCAGGACAACCAGTCGGTGGCCGCCGGCACCCTGCTGTTCGAGGTCGACCGCGCGCGCTACGACCTGGCCGTGCGCCAGGCCCAGGCCGCGCTCGCCGCGCAACGCGCCATGAGCGCGCAGGCCCAGCGCGAGAACGCGCGCAACGCGGGGCTCGAGGCGCTGGTCTCGCAGGAGGCGCGCGAACAGACCCGTGCGCGTGTCGAGCAGGCGCGCGCCGCCGTCGCGCAGGCCGAGGTCGCGCTCGATTCGGCGCGGCTGAACCTGCAGCGCGCCGAGGTGCGCGCGCCGGCCGACGGCCTGGTCACCAACCTCGACCTGCGCCAGGGCAGCTACGCGGCCGCGGGCCGGCCGGTGCTCGCGCTGGTCGATGCGCGCTCCTTCTACGTCGAGGGCTACTTCGAGGAAACCAAGCTGCCGCGCATCCACCTTGGCGACCGCGTGCACGTCATGCCGATGGGCGGCGGCGCGGTGCTCGGCGGCACGGTCGAGAGCGTGGCCGCCGGCATCGCCGACCGCGACCGCTCGACCAGCGCCAACCTGCTGCCGAGCGTGAATCCCACCTTCAACTGGGTGCGGCTCGCGCAGCGCATCCCGGTGCGCGTGAAGCTCGATCCGCTGCCCGCGGGCGCGCGGCTGGTGGCGGGGCAGACGGTGACGGTGCAGGTGCTCGAGCAGGCCCAGGCGCAGCGCGAGAAGACCCCCGCCGACGCCGAGGCCAAGGCCGGCGCCAGGAAGGAAGGATGATGACCAACGCATCCCGCGCCGTGCTGCGCATCGCCGCGCTGGCCGCCGCCGCGGCGCTCGCGGCCTGCGGCAGCGTCGGCCCCGACTACCGCCAGCCCGACGAGGCCATCGCGAGCCAGCCCGCGGCCGGCCGGCCCTTCGCCGAAGCCGATCCCGCCGCCGGCCTGCAGGCCGTGCCGCTGCCGCCGCACTGGTGGCGGCTGTACCGCGACCCGCGGCTCGACCGGCTGGTGGAGCAGGCGCTCGCGCACAACACCGACCTGCGCCAGGCGGTCGCCAACCTCGAGCGCGAGCGCGCCATCGAGGCCGAGGTGGCCGGTGGCAAGCGCCCCGTCATCGGCGTGAACGGTGGCCCTTCGTTCGGCCATGTCTCGGGCCTGCAGCTGCTGCAGAAGGACTACGAGCCGCCGGACCGCTTCAACTACAGCAGCGGCCTGTCGCTGTCCTACCAGGTCGACCTGTTCGGCCAGATCCGCCGCGCCGCCGAGGCCGCCGAGGCCGGCACCGCGTCGGCCGCGGCCGCGCTCGACCTGGTGCGCGTGAACGTCGCGGCCGGCACCGCGCGTGCCTATGCCGAGGCCTGCTCCACCGGCCTGCGCTTGTCGATCGCGCAGAAATCGGTGCGGCTGCAGCAGGAGGCGGTCGACGTCACCGCGAAGCTGCACGAGGCCGGCCGTGCCGGCGCGCTCGACACCGGCCGTGCCCGCGCGCAGCTGCAGCAGCTCACGGCCGCGCTGCCGCCGCTCGTGGCCGAGCGCCAGAACGCGCTCTACCGCCTCGCCACGCTCACGGGCGAATTGCCGCAGGACTTCCCGCGCGAGCTCGCCGACTGTGCCGTGCCGCCGCGCGTGGCCGGCACCGTGCCGGTGGGCGACGGCGTCGCGCTGCTGCGCCGCCGGCCCGACATCCGCCAGGCCGAGCGCAGCCTGGCCCAGGCCACCGCGCGCATCGGCGTCGCCACGGCCGACCTCTATCCGAAGATCACCCTGGGCCTGTCGGCCTCGTCGGCCGGCCCGGCCGAGGACTTCGGCCGCAAGGGCACCTTCGGCTGGAGCCTCGGGCCGCTGATCTCGTGGACCGTGCCCAACACCGGCATCGCGCAGGCCCGCATCGCGCAGGCCGAGGCCGGCACGCGCGCGGCGCTCGCGAAGTTCGACGGCACCGTGCTCACCGCGCTGCGCGAGACCGAGTCGGCGCTCGGCAACTACGCGCGCGAGCTCGACCGCCGCGCCGCGCTGCAGGCCGCGCGCGACGAGAGCGCCACCGTCGCCGCGCAGGCGCGCCAGCTCTACCGCAACGGCCGCACCGCCTACCTCGACGCGCTCGATGCCGAGCGCGCGCTGGCCGCGAGCGATGCCGCGCTGGCGGCCAGCGAGGCGCAGCTGTCGGACGACCAGATCGTGCTGTTCATGGCGCTGGGCGGCGGCTGGGAGACGGACGACGGCGACCGGCTCGCCGCCACCGGCAGCGAGGCACGCAAGCAGTGAGCACGAACGCCATTCCCGTGTCGCGCGCCGCGCACGCGCCGCTGTGGCTGCTCGCGCTGGTCACGTTCAGCGGCACCCTGGCCATGCACATCTTCGTGCCCGCGTTGCCGATCGCCGCGCGCAGCCTCGGTGCCGGCATCGGCGAGATGCAGATGACGGTGAGCCTCTACATCTTCGGCCTGGCCGTCGGGCAGCTGGTGTACGGCCCGCTGGCCGACCGCTTCGGCCGCCGGCCGGTGCTGCTCGCGGGCCTCTCCCTCTACACCGCCGCCGGCCTGGCCGCCGCGCTCGCGCCCGAGGTGCATGCGCTGATCACGGCGCGGCTGTTCCAGGCCATGGGCGGCTGCGCGGGCCTGGTGCTCGGGCGCAGCATCGTGCGCGACACCGCCGAGCCGCAGGAGGCCACGCGCCGCCTCGCGCTGATGAACCTGATGGTGACCGTGGGCCCGAGCATCGCGCCGCTGGTCGGCGGCGCGCTCGCCACCGCCCTGGGCTGGCGCTCGATCTTCTACGGCCTGTTCGCGCTCGGCATCGTCGGCCTGCTGTTCACCTGGCGCCTGCTGCCCGAGACCGGCCGGCCCGGCGCCGCCGTCAGCGCGCCCGCGCTCGCGCGCAACTACGCGCGCCTGCTGCGCTCGCCGGCCTTCCTCGGCTTCTCCGTCGGCGGCGGCTGCGCCACCACCTCGATGTATGCCTTCGTCGCCTCGGCGCCGTTCATCTTCGTCGACCAGCTGCACCGGCCCGCGCACGAGGCCGGCATCTACCTCGCCATCCTGGTCTCGGGCGTGTGGCTCGGCAGCTTCCTCACCAGCCACCTGATCGCGCGCGTGCGCGTCGACCGGCTGATGATCCGCTCCAACGCGCTCAGCGTGCTCGCGGCCTTCGTGCTGCTGGGCGCCGCGCTCACCGACCGGCTGTCGGTGCCGCTGATCGTGGCCAGCATGTTCCTGTTCACCGTCGGCGTCGGCATGGCCTCGCCGGCCGCGCTCACGCAGGCCATCGGCGTCAACCCGCAGATCATCGGCTCGGCCTCGGGCCTCTACGGCTTCACGCAGATGGCCGTGGGCGCGCTGTGCACCGCGCTCGCGGGCATGGGGCACCGCAATCCCGCGCTGGCCTCGGCGCTGGTGCTCGCGGGGGCGGGGATCGTGGCGCAGCTGTCGTTCGCGGTGGCGCTGCGTGCGCAGCGCAAGGTGGTGCCCGTTTCAGCTCATTCGGGCTGAGCCATCCCACCCGTTCGGGCTGAGCCTGTCGAAGCCTCGCGCAAGGCTTCGACAGGCTCAGCCTGAACGGTGACGGGCTCACTTCGCGAACAACCACCCGCCCTTCGGCTGCCGCACCAGCTCGTGCCGCTTCACCGAACGCTCCTCCCCGTCGTCGCCCACGTAGACCACGTCGAAGCGCAGCAGCTTCGGCGACACCATCTTCCAGTTCTGGATCCGCTTGACGGTCACGCAGGCGGTCTTGTCGTGGTACTGCATCTGCGCCATCGGCCCGCCCTGGAAGCCCTGGGCGTCGAACAGCCGGCCCGGCGCCGCGAAGGGATTGAGCACCGCGCCGTTGCGCGCGGTGATGCAACCCTCGGTGCGCAGGAAGGACTCGATGGTCGGGGAGGCGCTGCGCACCACGCGGCCCACGGCCGGGGTCGGCGGCTTGGCGGCGATCTGCTCGCGGATGCGCTCGACCTGGTCCTCGGTGATCGGCGCCAGGCCGTCCCTCGACACGATGGGCGGTGGCGCGGGTGCCGGGGGCGGCGGGGGCGCGGGCATCAGCGGCTCGAACACCGAGCAGCCGCCGAGCGAGGCGAGGGCGAGGGCCGCCACCGTGGCGGGCAGGCGGCGCGGGAAGGGCGCGGCCTCGGTGGCGGGAATCGATCCGGACTTCATGGCTTGGGGTCTCCTGTCGGCGGCGCGAAGCCGCTGGCTGAAAAAGCAGGCCGCGAACATGCGGTGCGAGGGTGGAAGCGCGCCGGCTTCCCGTTCTTCTTTCTTCTTCTTCGGGGGCGTCAAAAGCGTTCCTGCGGCGCGAGGTAGCGCCACTGGCCGGGCGCGAGGCCGGCCAGCGGCACGCGTCCGATGCGGATGCGGCGCATCGCGAGGATGCGCAGCTCCATGCGGTCGCACAGGTGCGCGACCTGGCCCGGCTGCGCGCCCTTGAGCGCGAAGCGCAGCCCGGTCTGCTCGGGCGTCTGGCGGCCGATGCTCACACGCGCGGGCGTGCGCTCGAAGCGCGCGAGCTGCTCGGGCGACACGGCACCGGCCACGTCGACCATGATCTCGTGCTCGATGACGGCGGCGTCCTCGTGCAGCTTGCGCTCGATGCGGAATTCCTGCGTGAAGGCCACCAGGCCGCTGGCGCCGGTCTCCAGCGGCGTCATGCAGTGCTGGCCGCGCGCATGCGCGGGCAGGAAGCGCGGCGTTCCGTGCGCGGCGGCGAGGTTGGCGGCCACCAGCAGCGTGTGCGCCTGCTCGATGCGCAGGCCGGCCGGCTTGTGCAGCAGCAGCGTCACCGGCAGCACCGGCTCGGGCCGCGCGCCCGCCTCGATCTCCACCTGCTGGTGCGGCTGCACGCGCGACTGCGGCAGCAGCGCCGGCTGGCCGTCGACGCGCACCGCGCCGTTCTCGATCAGCAGCTCGGCCTCGCGCCGCGAACAGCCCGCGAGCGCGGCCACGCGCTTGGCCAGACGGATGCCCTCGGCGTCCTGCCTTTCTGGAGCACTCATGAACCGACGGCCGCCTGCTGCCGGATGCGCGCCACGTGCGCCGCCAGCGAGCGCGCGGCCACCGGCCACAGCCGCTCGGGCACGTCGTCGTAGGCCAGCGGCAGCCATTGCTCGGGCGTGCCCTCGGGCAGCTTCTGCATGGCGGCCGCGATCTTGGCCTCGCGCTTGAGGCGGTGCGCCTTCAGGTAGGCGATGGCCGTGCGCGCGAAGCCGATCACGTGGCCGTGCGCGGGCAGAATGAATTCGACGCCGCCGGCCTCGCAGTTCGCGTCGAGCTTGTCGAGCGAATCGAGGTAGGCCGTCATGTCGCCGTCGGGCGGGTCGACCACCGTGGTGCTGCCGTTGAGGATGTGGTCGCCCGAGAACAGCAGCCCGTCCTCCTCGAGCACCAGGCACAGGTGGTTGGCCGCGTGGCCCGGCGTGTGGATCACGCGCAGCGTGTGCGTGAGCGGCTGGCCCTCGGCACCGGTGCCCGCGAGCACCAGCCGCTCGCCGTCGGCCAGCTCGCGCTCGGCCGAGAAGCGCGCGCGCGCGCGCGCCGTGGGCGCCGACGACAGCCCCAGGATCGGCGGCTTCGCGGCGCCGGCCAGCGCCTGCAGCGGCGCCGCGCCCGGCGAATGGTCGGCATGCGAATGCGTGCAGACGATCATGCGGATGTCGCCCCTGGCGGCCTGCCACAGCCGCTCGATGTGGGCGGGGTCGTTCGGGCCCGGGTCGATCACGATGTGGCCGGTGGCGGCGTCGCCCACGATGTAGCTGTTGGTGCCCGGGCCGGTCATCGCGCCCGGGTTGGGCGCGGTCAGGCGCTGCACGTTCTTCAGCAGCGCCACCGGCGCATCGCTCTTCCAGTCGAGCGAGTGCAGCATCTGGCCGTCGGGGCAGACCAGCGCGAGTTCGCCGAAGGGCGGGTCGTTCTCCATGAAGCGCTCGTCGCGGCCGTTGACGAAGCCGCCGCGCGGGCAGCTGGTCCACAGCGGCTGCTCGCTCGCGCAGGCCGCCAGCACCGCGTCGACGCTCGCATACGAGGCCATGCGCTGCAGCGTGCGCACGGTCGGGAAGATCATGAAGAAGCTGCCGGCCGCGTGGCGCGCCAGCGCATCGGCCGGGCGCACCCAGCTCGGCTCGAACTGCTCGCTCTCGTCGGCCGAGGGCTCCTGCCCCTCGGGCATGCGCGCCACCAGGAAGGGCACGTCGAAGCGCTTGGGCAGGTCGCGGTCGGTGATCCAGTGCGCGAAGGTGAACACGCGGTCGGCCTCGAGCACCAGCCCACGCGCCGCGCACTGCTCGGCGAAGGGCACGGCCGCATGGCCGTCGCGGTCCATCGCGGCGATGTCCGCGGCGCCGGCCGGGCGGCCGTCGGCATGGTGCGCGAGCAGCACGCCGAGCTCCTCGAAGCATTCGCGGATCGCGGCCACCGCCTGCGTGGCCTGCAGCGGGCTCTGCGTGGGGCGGCGCGCCGCCGTGCGCGCGGCGACCTCGTCGGCCGCGTCGATGTGGCCGCCGGGGAAGACGTAGGCGCCGGGCGCGAAGCTGGCCTTGGCCGAGCGGCGCGTCATCAGCACCTCGATGCCGGACGCGGTATCGCGCAGAAGCAGCACGGTGGCCGCGGCGCGCACCGCCACCGGTTCGCGCTGGGGATGGATGAGTTGTGTGGGACGAACCATGGGGCGATTATGGAGAGGCGGCGCGCCGGAGGTGTGTCGCGCATAAGCACATGCCGAAGCGGGTATGAGCATCGCGCCAGAATCCGGGCCTGCACCGCCCGAACCGAGGACCACCGCCATGCCCCCTTTCCACTTCCCGAGCCGGCACCTGCGCGCGCTGCTGACGGCCGCTGCATTGTGCGCGTCGATCGCGCCCGCGGCGCATGCGCAGGCCGATTGGCCGCAACAGCCCGTAACGCTGATCATGGGTTTTCCCGCCGGCTCCGGTGTCGACGTGGTGGCCCGCACCATCCAGGACCCGCTGACGCGCCAGCTCGGCAAGCCCGTGATCATCGACTACCGCTCCGGCGCGGCCGGCAACATCGCGAGCGAGTACGTGGCCCATGCGAAGCCCGACGGCTACACGCTCTCGTTCGGCACCGCCGCGACGCACGGCAGCAATGCCGCGCTCTACAAGAAGCTGCCCTTCGACGTCGAGGCCGACTTCGTGCCGGTGGCGCCGGTGCTCGACGTGTCGAACGTGCTCACGATCAATCCCGACGTGATCAACGTGAAGACGCTCAAGGAGTTCGTCGCGCTCGTCAAGGCCAACCCCGGCAAGTACAACTACGCCTCCACCGGCAACGGCGCCGGCACTCACATGGCCTTCGCCGAGTTCAATGCGCGGCTCGGGCTCGACATGGTCCACGTGCCCTACAAGGGCGGCCCCGAGGCCATCACCTCGGTGGTGCGCGGCGAGACCTGCTGCATCATGAACCAGGTCCAGACCATCCTGCCGCACTACAAGGCCGGCAAGGTGCGGCTGCTCGGCGTGACCACCGCCACGCCGGTGGCCGCGGTGAAGGAAGTGCCCACCATCGCATCGAGCGGCCTGCCGGGCACCCAGGGCTTCGACAGCTCGATCTGGTTCGGCATCTTCGCGCCCAAGGGCACCGACGCGCGCATCGTCGAGAAGCTCAACGCCGCCGTGAAGACGGTGCTCGAGCAGCCCGAGATCCGCGAGAAGTTCGAGAGCCAGGGCAACACCATCCGCATCGAGACGCCCGCGCAGTTCAGGAAGACGGTGCACGACAACCGCGTGAAGTGGGCGGAGGTCGCGAAGACGGCGAACATCAGCATCGATTGATGCCGCCGGCCGCCGGCGTCTTCGTCAGAGCGCCTTGGCCAGCGTGAGGATGAAGCGCGGCTTGTTCGGCGAGTAGAACTGCTGCACGGTGTAGAAGCCGAAGTCGTACAGCGGGCCGGCCGCGGCGTTGAAGGCGTTCTTCTGGTTCGCGCCCTGCACCGAGCCGGCGAGCGTGAGACCGCCGCCGAAGTCGTAGCTGGCGCCCACGTTGTAGTCGACATAGCTCTTGTAGGGCGTGTTCCTGCGGATGTCGCTCGACAGGGCCGTGTAGCCCACCGCGGCCTTGAGCGTCACCTTGGGCAGGATCTCCTTGCTGTACGACAGGTTCAGGTAGCCGGTGTTGCGGCCCTCGAGGCCCGAGCCCAGCTTGTTGCCGGCGAAGCCGAAGTAGTCCTTCGACACCGTGTGCGAGTACTTCAGCGTGAAGGAACCGAGGCTCTCGTCGGCATAGGTGGCCGCGCCATAGAGCTCGGTGGTGTTGCCGACCGAGTTGCCCGGATAGATGTAGGTCAGCGCACCGACGTCCATGTCCAGCGGGCCGGCCTTGAACTTGTAGCCGCCGTACAGGTCGACCTCGACGCTGTTGCCCTTGAGCCAGTTGACGCTGGAGTTCCAGTTGCCGACGTAGAAGCCGCTGTCGCCGAAGGCGTAGTCGAAGCCGCCCTGGATGGCGGGCTTGGCGCCGCGGGTCTTGGCGTAGTCGTTCCTGCCGAGCATGTCCTGGTCCTGGCCGCGGAACTTGTAGTTCGTGGTCAGCGCGATGTTGGCCGTGACCGGCGAGGCGGCCGGTGCCGGCGCATCGCCGGCCGCTTGCGCGAAGGCCGCGCCGGGCAGCGCGAAGGCGGCGGCGATCAGGGTGGGGAGGGCGAGTGCCGAGGAGGCGGCGCGGATCGATCGTTGCATCGAGAGAGCTCGGGGATGAAGGAAGAGCGACAGCGTAGGAGGGGGCGTATCAAAGCCGTGTAAAGACTTCGGGCCGCGGCGCAAAAATCGCGCATGCGGCGGGCGGGCAGAATCGCTGGCCCGCAGACGTTCCATTCCTCTTCGATCCGAACACCATGTCCCTGCCCGACACCGGCGAGCATGACCGCCGACTGGACGAATCGCTGCTGCGCTCGCTCCACGTGCTGCTGAGCGAGGCCAGCGTGTCGCAGGCCGCGGCCAAGCTCGGCGTGGCGCAGTCCGCGCTGAGCCGCCACCTCAAGGTGCTGCGCCAGCTCACCGGCGACGAGTTGCTGGTGCGCGTGGGCAACCGCATGGTGCTGACCGAGCGCGCGCAGGCGCTGGCCGCGCCCACGCGGCGCATCCTGGCCGACATGTCGCTGCTGACCGCCGAGGCCGGCCCCGTCGAGCCGCGCGAGCTGCGCCAGAGCTTCCGCATCGCGACCTACGACTTCCTGCCGCGCCAGTTCTTCGCCGACGTCGCCGAGCGCGTGGCGCGCCAGGCGCCCGAGTGCGACGTGGTGATCCGCGGCCTGGGCTCGCGCTTCGAGCACTACCGCCAGCTCGCCGACGGCGAGGTCGACATGGTCATCACCATCTGGCCCGAGCTGCCCGGCCACCTGCGCGCCGCCAGCCTGCTGACCGAGCCCATGGTCTGCCTGGTGCGCGAGGGCCATCCGCTGGCCAGGGCGCCGATGACGCTCGACGACTACCGGCGCGCGCGCCACCTGTCCTCGCTCGAGCACGTGCCGGGGCAGGGCACCATCATCGACGCGCAGCTGGCCGAGCTCGGCGTGTCGGTCCACACGGCGATGCACACCCAGTTCCTCGGCATGGCGCCGGCCATCCTCGCGCGCACCGACCTCGTGTTCACCACCGGCCGCCTGCTGGCCGAGGACTTCGCGCGCCAGTACCCGCTCGCGATCGTGCCCTTTCCCGCGAAGATCAAGCCGCACCGCTACCGCCTCGTGTGGCACGAGCGCACGCACAAGAACCAGGCCATGCGCTGGCTGCGCGGCGAGCTGACGGCGGCCGCGCGCGAGCTGGCGCACCGGCCCAGGTCATGACGGCGCTGTCATAACCTGCTGCACAGCGCTGTGCTGGGCGCGGGCGGTGGGCGTGGCTATCGTCGCCGTCCATGTCCACCCCTTCCTCTCCCGCGCCGGTCCGTGCGGACCTGCTCGCCCGGCTGCCCAAGACCGACCTGCATTTCCACCTGGCCGGCACCCTGCGCCCGGCCACGCTGGTCGCGCTCGCGCGCCAGTACGAATTGCCGCTGCCGCGCCCGGTCGACACGCTCTACAGCTACCGCGACTTCTACGACTTCATCGACGTGCTGCGCATCGCGGCGCAGGCGGTGCGCAGCAGCGCCGATTTCGAGCGCGTGGCCTACGAGGCCGTGGAGGACGCCGCGCGCAGCAGCAACGCGCGCCATGTCGAGCTGTCGTTCAACCCGCAGTACTTCATGCCCACGGGCGTGCCGTACCGCGTGCAGGTCGAGGGGCTGGTGGCCGGCCTGCGCGCCGCGCGGCAGGACTTCGGCTGCTCGGGCCTGCTGATCGCCTCCTTCGACCGCGGCCTGCCGCTCGACAGCGCCGAGCGCGCGATGGACGACATCCTCGGCCTGCGCTCCGACCTCGTCGTCGGCGTGGGCCTCGACGGCCCCGAGCGCGCGGGCCCGCCCGCCAGCTTCGCGGCCCTGTTCGAGCGCGCGGGCCGCGCCGGCCTGAAACGCACCGCCCATGTCTGCGAGGACAACCAGACGCTCGAGGAGGCGCCGCCTTCCAACGTCGACGACTGCATCCACCTGCTGGGCTGCGACCGGCTCGACCATGGCTACAACCTGCTCGCCAGCGACGACGGCCTGCGGCGCGCGCGCGACCGCGGCGTGCATTTCTGCGTCTGCGGCATCACGAGCGTGGTGCGCAACCAGCGGCGGCGGCTCGACAGCGTGAAGCGCATGGTCGACGCGGGCCTGCCGGTCAGCCTCAACACCGACGACCCCGCGATGTTCCACACCGACCTCAGCCACACCTACGCCACCGTGCTCGAGGGCGGCGGCTGGGGCTGGGAGCAGGCGCGCGCCTTCAGCCTCGCGGGCGTCGACGCCTGCTGGCTCGACGACGACGCGAAGCGCAACCTGCGCGCCGACTTCGAACGCGAGATCGCCGCGCTCGAGCGCGAGCAGGCTGCTCCCCTGGAAACGAACCGCGACTGAAGGATCCCACGATGCACCTCGACACCGCACGCCGCCGCGCACTGCTCGCGGCCCTGGCCTTCGCTGCCTGCACCACCGCTGCCATCGCGGAGCCCGCCTGGCCCGCGCGCCCCATCACCCTGATCGTGCCCTACGGTGCCGGCGGCAACGTCGACGTCATGGCGCGCTGGATCGCGCCCGAGCTCGCCACGCGGCTCGGGCAGCCGGTGGTGATCGAGAACGTGTCGGGCGCCGGCGGCGTCATCGGCACCGAGAAGGCCGTGCGCGCCAGGCCCGATGGCTACACCCTGCTGCTGTCGGTCGAGAGCACTGTCGTCATCGCCAAGATGGTGACGCCTTCCACCGTGCGCTACGACGGCCTCGCCGACCTCGTGCCCGTCACGCTGCTCGGCGCCCAGCCGCTGGCGCTGGTGGGCAAGCCCGCGCTGCAGCCGAAGACCAGCGAGGCGCTCTATGCCGACCTCAAGGCCGCGCCCGGCAAGTACAGCTATGCGAGCTCGGGTGTCGGCACCTCGCTGCACCTGGGCGGCGAGCTGCTCAAGCAGCGCGGCGGCGTCGACATGGTCCATGTGCCGTACCGCACCGGCGTGCAGATCGTGAGCGACCTCAGCGGCAACCAGCTCGACCTCGCCGTGCTGCCGCTGTCGATGGTCATCCAGCAGGCACGCGCGGGCAAGCTGCGCGTGTACGGCGTGATGGCGGAGAGCGCTTCGGCCGCCATGCCCGAAGCCTTGCCGTTGGCCAGCGTGCCCGCATGGCGCGGCGCCGACGTGTCGGTCTGGCAGGGCATCTTCGCGCCCAAGGCAACGCCGCCGCAGATCGTTTCGCAGCTGCATGCCGCGCTGGCGCAGGTGCTCGCGAACCCGGGCGTGCGCAGGAATTTCGAGGAGGGCGGCGTCACGCCGCTGGGCGCGGGGCCGAAGGAGTTCGCGGCCTTCCTGAAGGGCGAGGATGCGAAGTTCGGCGCGATCGTCGCGAAGGGGAACATCAAGGCCGAGTAGCGCGATGCCTCAGAATGCCGCAGCGCCCCAGGCGCTCCTCGTTCCTTCGCATTGATTCCCTTCGTTCATCTCATCGGCCCCGGCGGCGCCGGCAAGACCACCGTCGGCCCGCTGCTCGCGCAACGGCTGGCCTGGCGCTTCGTCGATCTCGACCAGGTCTTCATCGCGCAACAGGGTGATGTCGCGGCCTTCATGGCGCGCCATGGGTACGCGGGCTATGCGGCACGCAACATCGAAACCTACGAACAGCTTCGCGCCGCGGCGACCGCGCCGACCGTGCTCGCGATGTCCTCGGGTTTCATGACTTATCCGGCCGACGCGAGCGAGCGCTACCCGGCCTTGCGCGACGCGATCGAAGCCGATCCGCTCACCGCGCTGCTGCTGCCATCCTTCGAGTTCGAACGCTGCGTCGAACTCGTGGTCGAGCGCCAGCTGCGCAGGCCCTATCTCCGTGGTGATCGGGCGAGCGAAACGCGGCGCATCCGGGAGCGGCATCCGGTCTTCATGGCGCTGCGGTGCGAGCGCTTCATCAGCGAGGGTGAGCCTGCCGCAATCGCTTGCGAGGTCGAGCACTTCGTGCGCAGCCGCCTGTCGAGCTAGCGTTCGGCCGGCGGAATCCGCCGCACCTTCTCGATGAAGGCCTCCAGCTCCGCCCCGCGCTCCCACTTCAGATGCTTGCGCTGCACCGACGCCGGCTGCTTGCCCAGGAACACCCCGGGCCGCCTTTCGGTCGCCGGCCGGATCGGCCGCGGCGCGAAGCCGCCGCCGCAGTTGGGGCAGACGTCGTGCAGCACGTGCTGCGCGCAGTCGGCGCAGTAGGTGCATTCGTAGCTGCAGATGCGCGCGTCGGTCGCGTTCGGCGGCAGGTCCTTGTCGCAGTATTCGCAGTTGGGCCTGAGTTCGAGCATGGGTTCATCTCCGGAGAAAGGGCAGGGGGATGGCGCCGCGCGCGGGCAGCGTCATCGCGATCACGCCGGCCATGATGCATGCAAGCCCGGCCCACGCGGTGGGCGCGAGCCGCTCGCCGAGGAGCAGCACGCCGATGGCCACGCCGATCGGCACGCGCAGGTAGGCCTGGGCGGAGGTCGACATCGGGCCCAGGGTGCGGATCAGCCGGAAGTAGATCGTGAAGGCCAGCGCGGTCGAGACCACGGCGAGCGCGAGCACGGCGGCAAGCGACGCGGCCGAGGGCGCGAGGGTCCAGGGGCGGTCGATCAGCAGGCTCGCGGGCAGCAGCAGCGCGGCGCCGCTCACGAGCGAGCCCGCGGCCGGCAGCATCGGGTCCAGGCCCTTGAACACGCGGCCGAACATCGCGGCGCAGCCGTAGCAGACCGCGGCCGCGACCAGCGCGAGCTGGGACCACAGCGACCGGCCGAGGCCGCCGAGCGCCTCCACACCGACGATCAGGCAGATGCCGACCAGCCCGGCCGCCACGCCGAACAGCCGCCGCAGCGTGGGCCGCTCGGCGCCGGCCAGGCCCAGGCTCAGCAGGAAGATGAAGATCGGCGAGGTCGAGTTGAGGATGGTCGCGAGGCCGGCGTCGACGCTGCGTTCGGCCCAGGCGATCAAGGTGAAGGGCAGCACGCTGTTGAGGCCGGCCTGCAGCGCGAAGCGGCGCCAGCTGGCCGCGTCGCGCGGCAGCCGCAGGCCGCGCAGCCGCAGCACGGCCAGCAGCAGCAGGCCCGCGACCAGCGTGCGCGCGGCGATCAGCGTGACCGGCGGAAGGGTCGCGACGCCGATCTTGATGAAGGTGTAGGAGGCGCCCCAGCAGGTGGCGAGCAGCACGAGCAGCGCCCATTCGAGGGCGGGGGCCCGGGGTTTGGCTGAAGCGGCGAGGGTGGTGGCGGTCGGCATGGCGCGCCGATCATCGCGAAGGCCGCGCGCGGACACTTCGGCCGCGGCCGAAACGTGCCTGCCTCAGTGGCCGTGCCCGTGGTGCGGGTCGTCGGCGCCGCCGTTGAGCAGCGTCGCGAGGTCGGTCTCCTGCTCGGCCGTCGCGCCCGCGATCACGCGCCGCTCGAGCTCGTCGAGGTGCTCGAGCGCCACGGCCAGCGCCTTGTCGAGCGACTTGCCGGCGGTCAGCGCATCGATGATCTGCTCGTGTTCGCGCGGCGCGCAGCTCGCGGCCTCGGCCGAGTCGTAGAGCGCCTTGTAGAGCTCGGTGTTCGCGATCAGCCGCCCGATGTAGGACAGCAGTTCCTCGCTGCCCGCCATCTGCGCGAGCAGCAGGTGGAAGTCGCCGGCCAGGCGCACGGCGTCTTCGCGCCGGCCTTCCTTGAAGGCCTTCTGCTCGGCCTGCACGTGCTTGCGCAGGGTGGCCACCTGCTCGCGCGCGAGCTGGCCGAACAGCGTGGTCACGAGCCCGGCCTCGACGATGCGGCGCGCGCGGTAGGTGCCGCGCATGTCCTCGATCGAGGGGTTGGGCACGAAGGCGCCGCGGTTGTGCTCGAGCACCAGCCGCTTCTCGGAACCCAGCCGCGCCAGCACCTTGCGCACCGCGCCGCGCGTGCAGCCCAGCGCCTCGGCCAGCGCGCGCTCGCGCAGCGGCGTGCCGGGCCGCAGCTTGCCGCTGAGCAGCGCCTTGGAGACGGCGGCATAGACGCGTTCGTCCACGTTGGCGCCGTCGGCGTCGGTGGACTCGGGGGAGGGGGCGGGGGCGGAAGACTTGCGGGTGGCGGGCATAGGCAGGCGGATTTTGCCTGCGTCGCGCCACCCCGGGGAAAGCCCCCGGATTGACGCGGCCCCGTCCGCTTCGTACCATTCGCGGAAATTTGGTTAACCAAAATAAAATGATATGGTTGACCAAAATACCAGGTATCCACAACCACACACGACAACGGAGACACACATGAAATCCGCCAAATGGCTGGCCGCGCTGCCGGTCGCCGCCTTCTTCAGCGGGGGCTGGCTGTCCTCCGTCGCGCCCACCTTCGTGCTCGGCATGCCCTTCCTGATGGTGTGGAACGTGCTCTGGCTGGTGCTGACCTCGCTGATCATGGTGGTCATCGACCGCGCCGAAGGCGACCTCGACGCGCCGGCAACGCAGGGAGACGCGCGATGAACGCCGCGCTCGGCGTGATCGCGCTGTTCGTGGTCGGCGCGCTGGCCCTCGCGGTGCTGGCGCGGCGCGGCCGCACCATGAGCCTGGAGCAATGGGCGCTCGGCGGGCGCGGGCTCGGCGCGATCATGGTGTTCCTGCTGATGGCGGGCGAATCGTTCTCCACCTTCACCTTCCTGGGCGCCAGCGGCTGGTCGTACAGCAAGGGCTCGCCGGCCTTCTACATCCTGGCCTATGGCGGGCTGGCCTACCTCATGGCCTTCTGGATGCTGCCGGCCGTGTGGCGCTACGCGACCGCGCACAAGCTGGTGTCGTTCTCCGACTTCTTCGCCCACAAGTACGACAGCCGCCCGCTCGGCGTGCTGGTGTCGGTGGTCGCGCTCGGCGGCATGGTCGCGCTGCTGACCATCCAGCTGCGCGGGCTCGGCATCATCGTCTCGGAGGCCTCGTACGGCTCGATCGCGCCGCCGGTGGCGATCTGGATCGGCACGCTGGTGATGGTCAGCTACATCCTGTTCTCGGGCATCCACGGCTCGGCCAGCATCGCCATCGTGAAGGACGTGCTCATCCTCGCGCTGGCCGTGTTCCTCGGCCTCTACCTGCCCTGGCACTACTACGGCGGCGTGGCGCCGATGTTCACGGCCATCCACGCGGCCAACCCGGGCTTCTTCGAATTCCCGAAGGAGGGCCTCAACCTCAGCTGGTACAACTCGACCATCCTGCTGACGGCGCTGGGCTACTACCTCTATCCGTTCAACCTCACCTCGGTGTATGCCGCGCGCAGCGCGAGCGCGGTACGCCGCAACACCATCCTGATGCCGCTGTACCAGGTGGTCATCGCCTTCCTGTTCCTGGTCGGCTTCGCGGCCATCCTGCAGGTGCCGGGGCTCAAGGGCTCCGACGTCGACCTGGCCCTGTTCGGCCTCGTCAAGCACAGCTTCGACCCCTGGTTCGTCGGCGTGATCGGCGGCACCGGCGTGCTCACGGCGCTGGTGCCGGGCTCGATGATCCTGCTCACGGCCTCCACCGTGATCGGCAAGAACGTCTACAAGGAAGGCTTCGCGCCGCACGCCACCGACCGCCAGGTGTCGCGCGTGGCGCGCGGCGTGCTGCCGCTGTTCGCGCTGGTGGCGGTGTACTTCGTGCTGCGCGGCGGCACCACCATCGTGGCGGTGGCGATCTTCGCCTCCAGCCTGCTCACGCAGCTGCTGCCCTCGCTGCTGTTCAGCCTCATGAAGAAGCCCTTCGGCAACAAGCACGCGGCCTTCGCGGGCATCGTCGCGGGCGGCGCGGTGCTCGGCTTCCTGATGACCACCGGCGCGAACCTCGCTACGCTGTTTCCCGCAGCGCCGCTGGCCTTCAAGTCGCTCAACACCGGGCTGGTGGCGCTCGCGACCAATGCGCTGGTGTTCGTGATCGTGGCGCTGGTCACGCCGGGTCCGGCGCCGCGCGCGGCCGCAGCACAGCCCGCCTGATGCTTCATACGACAAGGAACAAAGGAATCCCCATGCCATCGCTCATGATCCGCAACGTTCGCCCGCTGGGTGCCGCGCCGGTCGACGTGCGGGTGCAGGACGGCCGCATCGCCGAGCTCGGCGCCGCGCTCGCCGCGCCGGCCGATGCCGCCGTCGAGGACGGCCGCGGCGCGCTGTTGCTGCCCGGCCTCGTCGAGGGCCACACCCACCTCGACAAGACGATGTGGGGCCTGGACTGGTACCGCAACGAGGTCGGCACGAACCTGATCGACAAGATCGAGAACGAGCGCGCCTTCCGCCATGCCAGCGGCCATGACGCGGCCGCGCAGTCGCTGGTGCTGGCCAAGGCCTTCCTCGCGCTCGGCACCACGCGGCTGCGCACGCACGTCGACGTCGACACGCAGGCCGGCCTGCGCCACCTCGAGGGCACGCTGCGCACGCGCGAGACCCTGCGCGATCTGCAGCAGATCCAGATCGTCGCCTTCCCGCAGTCGGGTCTGCTCGCGCGGCCCGGCACGGCCGAGCTGCTCGACCGGTCGCTGGCCGCGGGCGCCGACGTGCTCGGCGGGCTCGACCCCTGCGCCATCGACGGCGATCCCGTGAAATCGCTCGACCTGCTGTTCGACATCGCCCACCGGCACCAGCGCGCTATCGACATCCACCTGCACGAGCCCGGCGCCATGGGCGCCTTCTCGCTCGACCTGATCCTGCAGCGCACCGAGGCGCTGGGCATGCGAGGCCGGGTGGCGATCAGCCATGGCTTCTGCCTCGGCGACGTGAGCGAGCGCGAACGCGATGCCCTGCTCGCGCGCATGGCGAAGCTCGGCGTGGTGCTGATCACCAGCGCGCCGCCCTCGCGCAACGTGCCGCCGCTGCTGGCCTGCCGCCAGGCCGGCGTGACCGTGCTCGGCGGCAACGACGGCATCCGCGACACCTGGTCGCCCTATGGCCGGCCCGACATGCTCGAGCGCGCGATGATCATCGGCCTGCGCTACAACCTGCGCCGCGACGACGAGATCGAGGTCGCGCTCGACACCGTGACGCACGCGGGTGCGCGCGGCTGCGGCTTCGAGGCCTACGGCCTGGGCGTCGGCGACCGCGCCGACCTGGTGCTGGTCGATGCGCAGACCGTGGCGCATGCCGTGGCGGAGCGCCCCGTGCGCCGGCTCGTGGTGGCCGGCGGCCGCATCGTGGCGCGCGACGGCGTGCTGCAGGACGACGTGGCCGCCTTGTGAAGGCGGAGGTCCGCCGCGATGCCGGCACCGCCTTCGCGGCCGTGATCGTGCTGGTGGCGCTGAACCTGCGCGCCTTCCTCACCTCGAGCAGCCCGCTGCTCGGCGCCATTCGCCTCGACACCGGCATCGGCTTCCATGCCGTGGCGCTGCTCACGGTGCTGCCGATGTTCGCGATGGGCGCCACCTCGCTGTGCGGCGCGGCCGTGGGTCAGCGCATCGGCGCGCGCGCCGGTGTCGCGCTGGGCCTCGCGGCCATCGCGCTCGCCTGCGCGAGCCGCTACGGCGCGAACGGCGCGGCGCCGCTGCTCGCCAGCGCGGCGCTCGCGGGCGCCGGTGTCGGACTGGTGCAGGCGCTGATGCCGGGCGTGGTCAAGCAGGCCTATCCGGCGCGCATCGGCGTGATGACCGGCCTCTATTCGGCCGCGATCATGGGTGGCGGCGGCTTCGGTGCGATCGCCAGCCCCTGGGTCGCGCAGGCGCTCGGCGGCGCGCATCCCGACTGGCATGCGGGGCTCGCGATCTGGGCGCTGCCCGCGGTCTTCGCGCTGCTGTACTGGCTCAACATGCGGCGCATGGAATTCACGGCCGATGCGCCGCGCCGCGGCCTCTCGTGGCTGCGCTGTTTCGCGAGCCCGCGCGCGTGGCTGCTGGCGATCTGCTTCGGCCTCATCAATGGCGGCTACACCAGCCTCGTGGCCTGGCTGCCGCACTTCTATGCCCAGCAGGGCTGGAGCGCGCAGCAGGGCGGTTCGGTGCTCGCGCTGATGACGCTGGCGCAGGTGGTGGGCGCGCTCGCCATGCCCGCCATCGCGCGCGGCCGCGGGCGCGACCTGCGGCCCTGGCTCGCGCTCACGCTGGCCGCGCAACTCGCTGGCTTCTGCGCGCTCGCACTGCATGCGCCCGTGCCGGCGCCGGCCATCGCGCTCGCGCTGGGCTTCGGCCTCGGCGGCGCGTTCTCGCTGTGCATGGTGCTCGCGCTCGACCACCTGCCCGACCCCGCCCAGGCCGGTGCGCTCGCGGGCTTCATGCAGGGCCTGGGCTTCATGATCGCGGCGCTCGCGCCCTTCGTCACCGGCTGGGTGCGCGAGCACACGGGCGGCTTCGCGCTCGCCTGGGCCTACCTCGGCGCCGTGGTGCTCGTGCTGTTGCCGCTGCTGCTGCGCTTCGATCCACGCCGCTATGGCGCCGCCACCGCGGGGCTGTTCGCGCCGCGCGCCGTGCCATCCTCTTGCCTCGCGCCCGAGGGCGCAGCCACCCGAAAGGTCTGAACACCATGTACCAGGAACGCTTCATGCAACGCGCGCTCGCCCTGTCCGCGCAGGCGCTGCACGAACCCGGCACCGAGCCCTTCGGCGCCGTGGTCGTGAAGAACGGCGCCATCGTCGGCGAGGGCTTCAACCACTCGGTCGCGCACCACGACCCCACCTCGCACGGCGAGGTCGAGGCCATCCGCGACGCCTGCCGCAGGCTCGGCAGCGTCGACCTCTCGGGCTGCGAGCTCTACACCTCGTGCGAGCCCTGCGCCATGTGCGTGGCGGCGATGCACATCGCGGGCATCGCGCAGCTCTACTACGCGGCCTCGCTCGCGCAGTCGGGCGAGGCCTTCGACGGCGTGACCGTGGCCGCGCGCCATCCCATCGACGTGGAGGCGCTGCGCATCGAGTCGGGCGCGACGCTCGCGCAGCGCAGGCTGCCGGCCGAGCAGAGGATGGATGGGGAGGCGGTGCGGATTCTGGCCGAGTGGGCCGCGACGCGGCGATAGCGTCGCGCCGGCCGACGGCGAAGAAAGTACCAGCCGCCGGACAAGAGCGGCACGACAGGATGCGCCCGATGCAAACGGCCATGCCGCATCCGCATGGGAACTCCAGGTAAGCCTCGATTCCTGGCACATGTATTGCGCCCGACAGTGAGAGCCGCCAACGCAACACGGTGGCGATTTCCTGCCTCCAGGCAGTTCACTTTTGGGAGATATGTAATGCATAAATGCAAAAACGGTCGACGGGATGCGCACTCCAGTTTTAAAAAGCACAGCATCCATGCCGCCGTGGTGCTCGCGTTCGGTCCGGCCCTGTCCCTGCAGGCCGGCGCGCAGAGCTACCTGAACTACGACGGTTCCAGGAGCAGCGACCTCGGCGCTGCCGCCGCCACCTGGGCCAATGCCGCGGAGTTCAGGTCCGACTGGGGCCTCGGCGCCCTGAATGCGCAGTTCGCCTATGCGCTGGGCTTCAGCGGCGCGGGCGTGAAGACCGGCGCGGTGGACTCCGGCTACCTGCCCACGCACCAGGAGTTCGCGAGCCGCGGCATCACGGGTGTGGTGGTGTCGGGCACCTACGCCAACGACGGCCGGCAGCTCGAGAGCGGCGGCGACACCTGGAAGGCCGGCGATCCCTTCCTGCGCAACCCGGTGCCCGGCAGCTACATCCCCGGCGTGAACGACAACCACGGCAACCACGTCTCGGGCACCATCGCCGCCGCGAAGAACGGCCTGGGCATGATGGGCGTGGCTTTCGCAAGCCAGTACTACATCAGCAATTCCAACGGCACCGACGGTTCGATCTACGGATCGAACATGGACTACAACTACTTCCACGCCGCCTACGGCAACCTGGCCGCGGCCGGCGTGCGCGTCATCAACAGCAGCTGGGGTTCGCCGCCGGGCGCCGACGACTACGGCAGCGTGGCCGGCCTGGTGCAGGCCTATGCGCGCATCAACGGCGCGGGCAAGAAGTCCTGGCTGGAAGCGGCCGCCGACGTGACGCGGCAGTCCGGCGTGATGCAGGTGTTCGCGGCCGGCAATGCCGGCAAGGCCAACGTCAACATCCGCTCCGCGCTGCCCTACTTCCAGCCCGAGCTCGAGAAGAGCTGGGTCACGGCCGCGGCGCTGAACCAGAACCTCACGCTCGCGAGCTTCAGCAACCGCTGCGGCATCGCCAAGTACTGGTGCGTGTCCGCGCCGGGCGTGGACATCAACAGCGCCTCGGTGGCCGGCGACGACAAATACACCAAGTCCTCGGGCACCTCGATGGCCGCGCCGCACGTCACGGGCGCGGTCGGCGTGCTGATGGAGCGCTATCCCTACCTCGGCAACGAGGAGATCCGCACCATCCTGCTGACCACCTCGAAGCACCTGGGCAGCGGTCCGGCGGACCAGCCCGACACCGACTTCGGCTGGGGCATTCCCGACCTGCAGAAGGGCATGGACGGCCCGGGCCAGTTGCTCGGCACCTTCACGGCGAAGCTGTCGGCCGGCAGCGCCGACACCTGGCGCAACGGCATCTCCGACGCCGCATGGCGCCAGCGCAAGACCGAGGAGGCGGCCGAGATCGCCGCCTGGGCCGGCGACAAGGCCGCGCTGCAGGCCAGGGTGCAGGCCGTGCCGGAAGCCGGCGCGCCCACGCCCGACCTGATCGCCGGCATGGCCCGCGGCCGCGCGCTGCTGCAGGAGGCGATCAAGTCGAACACGCGCGAGTTCTACACCGCCGCGCGGCTCGATGCCGCGCTCGCGGCCGCGCGCTCCGACCCCTACGGTGCCGTGCTGCTCGGCATGTACGAGGCGGCCCATCCCAACTGGACGGGTCCCTACAGCACCGCGACCGACTACGCCAACTTCATCGCGGGCCGCAGCGACACCGAGCTCGCGACGGCCAGCGTGAACGCGCAGCGCGACGCGATCCTGGCCGCCAACGCGGCGGCCCGCAGCGAGATCGAGATCCGCGGCGCGCGCATCGCCGCGCTGCAGACCAAGACCGATGCCGACTACGTGGGCCGCCTCGTGAAGGCCGGCGCCGGCACGCTGATCCTCACGGGCGACAACAGCTACACCGGCGGCACGCAGCTGCAGGGCGGCACGCTCGGCGTCGGCAGTTCGACCGCGCTGGGCACCGGCACGCTCGCCATGGCCGATGCCACCACCCTGCAGGCCGCGGCCGACGGGCTGGCGCTGGCCAATGCCATCACGGTGTCCGGCATCGGCAACATCGACACCCAGGCCTTCGGCCTCACCTTGGCGGGCGACATCGCCGACGGGGCCAGCCCGGGCGGCCTCGCCAAGCTCGGCACGGGCACGCTCACGCTGTCGGGCCGCAGCAGCTACTCCGGGCCCACCGGCGTGGTCGAAGGCGGCCTGCGTGCCGGCGCCGCGGGCAGCTTCTCGCCGCGCAGCGCCTTCTACCTGGCGAGCGCGGGCCGGCTCGAGCTGGCCGGCTTCGACCAGACCATCGGCTCGCTCGCGGGCGCGGGCGAGGTCGCGCTCGGCACGGGCACGCTCACCACGGGCGGCGACGGCACGTCGAGCGCCTATGCGGGGCGCATCGGCGGCAGCGGCGGGCTGGTGAAGACCGGCGCGGGCGCGTTCGAACTCGCGGGTGCCAACAGCTACAGCGGCGACACGGTCGTCGCGGCGGGTGCGCTGCGCGCGGGTGCCGCCAACGCGTTCAGCGCCGCGAGCGCGATGCGCGTGCAGTCCGGCGCGGTGCTGGACCTCGCGGGCCACGGCCAGCGCATCGCGGGCATGACCAACGCCGGCCTCGTGTCGCTGCAGGGGGCCGTGCCCGGCACCACGCTCACCGTGGCCGGTCCGTGGGTGGGCCAGAACGGCCTGCTCGGCCTCGGCACGGCCGGCGCCGACCGGCTGCTGCTCAGCGGTTCCACCGCCATCGCCAGCGGCCTCACCACGGTGCGAATCGCCAGCGTGGCGGGCCTGGGCGCACCGACCCTGGGCCAGGGCGTGACGCTGGTGGGCACCGAAGGCGGAGCCAGCGTGCAGGGCAATGCCTTCGTGCTGGCCGGCGAGCATGTCGATGCGGGCGCCTTCCAGTACCGGCTCCACAACGACACCAGCGGCAGCTACCTGAGTTCGTCCACGCCGCTCGGCCTCACGACCTACCGTGTCGAGGCACCGCTGTTCGCGGCGCTGCCCGCGCAGTTGCGCCAGGGTAACCTCGCGATGCTCGGCAACATGCGCCTGCGTGTCGGCGACGACCTGCGCGCCACGGGCGATGCAGCGTCACCCGGTGGCGATCGGCGCGCCTGGGGCCGCGTGATCTCGGCCGACCTCGACATCCGCCAGCGCGGCCCGGTCTCGCCCGAGAGCGAAGGGCGCCTCAACGGCTTCCAGGCCGGCACCGACCTGCTGGCCACGCCGAACTGGCGTGCCGGCCTCTACGTGGGCCAGCTCGAGGGCAATGTCGCGGTGCGCGGTTTCGCGGGCGGCGTCGCGGGACTGGGCGCGGGCTCCAACGACCTGCGCAGCCAGTACTTCGGCCTCTACGGCACCTACACCGCCGAGAGCGGCTTCTACGCCGATGCCGCGCTGCAGGCCGGCCGTCACCGCTACACGCTGCAGCCGCTGCTGAACGCCGGCATCGCGGGCAAGGGCCGCAGCCTGCTGGCCTCGCTCGAGATCGGCCAGTCGGTGGCCCTCGGCGAGGGCGGCTGGAAGATCGAGCCACAGCTGCAGCTGATCCACCAGCGCCAGAGCCTCGACGACGCGAACATCGCCGGCGCGCTGGTGCAGCAGCGCCCCGACAGCGGCTGGATCGTGCGCACCGGCGTGCGCGTCAGCGGCACGGTGGCCACCGGCGCGGGCAGCCTGCAGCCCTATGGCCGGCTGAATGTCTACAAGGCCCTCGACGGCAGCGATGTCGCGCGCTACCTCACGCCGAGCGCCGGCGCGGGCATCGCCACGCCCACCGGCGGCACGAGCACCGAGCTCGCGGCCGGCTTCACGCTGGCGCTGAGCCAGACCACCAGCCTCTATGGCGAGCTCGGCAAGCTCTGGGCTTCGGGCGGCGCGGTGCGTGCGCAGAGTGGTATCAACGGGTCGCTGGGTGTGCGCATGCGCTGGTAGCACGGGTCGGGAAGGGGCGAGGCTGTAGGGCAGCCCGCCCAGCGATGCGCGGCTGTCGCCGACAGTCCGCGCATGCCGATGGCATCACCATGGGTTCATCGACAACCTTTGGAGGACGCTTCCCATGATCAACAAGACCCTGCTCGCACTCGCCACCTCGCTGACCCTGCTGGCCGCCGGCACCGCCAATGCACAGATCGGCAAGGCCGCCTCCGAGGCGACCGACGCGGCCCAGCACAAGATCGACGAGAAGCAGGCCGACAGCAAAGCCAAGAAGAGCGGCCCGGTCGGCAAGGCCGTGAACAACGTGAAGTCGGGCTATCACAAGAACCGCTCGAAGGCTTCGGCAGAGAAGGCCAAGCAGTCGCTGAAGAACGCGGGTTGATCCGCGTCCTTCGATACCGCGCGGCGGCGGCTCAGGCCTGACGGGCCTGCCCCGCCGCTTCCTTCGCTTGCGCCGCCTCCCGCGCGCGCACGACCGTCGTCGTCTCGCCCGCATAGCCCCAGTCGTCGGTGTCGATCTCGTCGATCACGATGTGGGTCAGGTGCGGGTCCTTGCCGAGCACGCGCTGCAGCGTGTCGGTGATCTCCGCGATCACGGTGGCCTTCTGTGCGCGCGTGACGCCGTCGCGCGTGATGCGTACGTTGACGTAGGGCATGGCGTTCTCCTTCAGGCGACGTAGTTGCCAGCGCTGCCCGCGCCGTCCACCGGCAGCACCGCGCCGCTCGTGAAGCCCGCGTTCACCAGGTAGAGCACCGCATCGGCGATCTCGTCGACCGTGCCCAGTCGGCCGGCCGGCTGCAGGGTCTTGAGGAAGCCGTGTGTCTCGGGCGCATGCATCGGGCTGTCGATGATGCCGGGCGCCACCGCGTTCACGCGCACGCCATGCGGCGCGAGCTCGAGCGCCAGCGCGCGCGTGGCCGCGTTCAACCCGCCCTTGAGCAGCACCGCCATGAAGGCCGGCACGTTGCCGCGCGGCTGCATCGCGATCGAGGCCGTGATGTTGACGATCGCGCCCGCGCCGCGGCCGATCATGTGGCGCGCCGCGGCCTGCGAGGCGTAGATCGTGCCCTTCACGTTGGTGGCGATCTGCTGCTCGACCTCCTCGGGCGTGAAGTCCACGAAGGGCTTGGCCAGGAAGATGCCCGCGTTGTTGACCAGCGCATCGACGCCGCCGAAGCGCGTGACCGCATGCTCGATCAGCGCGGTGGCGATGCGCGGATCGGCGATGTCGCCGGCCACGCCGGCAAAGCGGTCGCCGGCGCCGAACTGGCGCGCGGCCTCGACCAGCCGCGCGTCGCTGCGCGCGTTGCCGACCACGTTCCAGCCTTCGGCCAGCAGGCGGCGCGCGATCGCGAAGCCGATGCCGCTGCTGGCGCCGGTGACGACGGCGGTGCGGGCCTTGCCGCCTTGGGAATGGTGGGTGCTCATGGTGAAAGTCCTTCCGGTATTGCGCCGTGCGAGATGCGGCGGCGTCGTGGAAGGAAGTGTGGAGTCGCTCGATCGAGGAGTGAATGGCCGCGATTCGGCACTCACTCTTCCGTCGAACGAGCGAATCAGCCGGTGCGGCGCCTGGGGCGTGGGGTTTCGGCCTTGGGCGTGCAGACCCTGCACCAGTCCGCGAAACCCGCGCGCAGCTTGGGCAGCGCGAAGTCGACGAAGGCCCGCACCTTCGGCACCGACAGCCGGCCGTGCGGCACCACCAGGTGCACCGGCAGCGGCGGCGGCTCGTCCTGCGCGAGGATGATGCGCAGCCGCCCGTCGGCCACCTCGTCGGCCACGTGGTACGAGAAGGAGCGCAGCACGCCGCGTCCCTCGGCCGCCGAGGCCACCGCCGCGCGCAGGCTGTTGACCACGAAGCGCGGCGCGAACTGCACCGTGCGCGGCAGGGTGCCGGCACCGCTGTTGCCGCCCGCGGGCGGAAAACTCCACGAGTCGATGCCGAAGTGCGTCATCGCCACCACCTGGTGTTCGGCGAGGTCGGCCGGCACCGCGATGCGCGGATGCTTCGCGAGGTAGCGCGGCGAGGCCGTCGTGACGCGGCGCACCTCGCCCACCGGCAGCGCCACCAGCGTCGAGTCGGCCAGGTGCGCGATGCGCAGCGCCACGTCGATGCCCTCGTCGATCAGGTTGGCCGGGCGGTCCAGCAGGTGCAGCCGCACCGACACCGTGGGGTGCGCGTTCATGAAGGCGTCGAGGATCGGTCGCAGCAGCGCCTCGCCCACCGCGACCGCGGCCGTCACCGTGAGCCGGCCGCGCGGCGCCGAGCGTTCGCCGGCGGCCGCGATGTCCGCTTCCTCGAGGTCGGTGAGGATGCGCCGGCAGGCCACCGCATAGCGCTCGCCGGCATCGCTGAGCCGGATCGAGCGCGTCGTGCGGTGCAGCAGCTCGGCGCCCACATGGGCCTCGAGGAAGGCGATCGCGCGGCTCACGGCGGCGGGCGACTTGCCGAGCTTGCGGCCGGCACCGGCGAGGCTGCCTTCGGCCAGCGCCGCCACGAACACCTTCATGGCGTCGATGCGGTCCATGATTCTTCCTTCTCGCGAAATACTGAATGCCCGAGGATAGGGATTCATTCGCGCACCGGCAATCCGTAGCATCGAATCCATCGATTCGCCGGAGCACATCATGGCCACCCCCCGCAGTGCGGACGCGCGCACTGCCACCGCATCGCAACCGCGCGCCGCCTCCAACTGGCCCGCCATCCTCGCCGGCTTCTGCGCCACGCTCGTGGGCCTGGGCCTCGCGCGCTTCGCCTACACGCCGCTGCTGCCGGCCATCATCGACGCCCACTGGTTCGACGCCTCGGCCGCCACCTACCTCGGTGCCGCCAACCTCGTGGGCTACCTCGCGGGTGCGCTGCTGGGCGGCCCGATGTCGGCGCGCTGGCCGGTGCGCGGCGTGCTGCGCGCGATGATGCTCGCCACCGTCGCCTCGCTCGCGGCCTGCGCCTGGCCGCTCGACTTCGCATGGTTCTTCGGCTGGCGCATCGTCTCGGGCATCTCGGGCGGCGCGCTCATGGTGCTGGCCGCGCCCACCGTGCTCGCGCACATTCCGCCGCGCCAGCGCGGCCTCGCGAGCGGCCTGGTGTTCGCGGGCATCGGCCTGGGCATCGCGGCCTCGGGCACGCTGGTGCCGTTGCTGCTGCGCCAGGGGCTGGGCGCGACCTGGCTCGGCCTCGCGCTGCTGGCCCTGCTGCTCACCGCGCTCGCATGGAACGGCTGGCCCGCCGCCGCGCCGGCACCCGTGGCCACCGCGCACGCCGCCGTCGCGCGCAAGCCGGCCACCGGCGCGCTGCGCGCGCTCACCGTCTCCTATTCGCTCAATGCGGTGGGCCTCGTGCCGCACATGATCTTTCTCGTCGACTTCGTCGCACGTGGCCTCGGGCAGGGCCTCGCGGTGGGTGCGCAGTACTGGGTGGTGTTCGGCCTCGGCGCGCTCGTGGGGCCGGTGCTCAGTGGCTGGCTCGCCGACCGCGTCGGTTTCGCCACCGCGTTGCGCATCGCCTTCGTGCTGCAGGCCGCGGCGCTCGCCTTGCCGGCGTTCGGCCTCATCGGCCATGGCGGGTTGATCGTGTCGAGCGCCGTGGTCGGCGCCTTCACGCCGGGCATCGTGCCGCTGGTGCTGGGCCGCGTGCAGGAGCTGCTCGCGCATCACCCCGCGATGCAGAAGCCCGCGTGGAGCCGCGCCACCACCGGCTTCGCGGTGCTGCAGGCCAGCGGTGCCTACGGAATGTCGTGGCTGCTCGCGCATGCGGGCGGCGGGGCGCTGCTGTTTGCCGTGGGCGGCGTGGCGATCGTGCTGGCGCTCGTCACCGACATCGTCGCGCGGAGGCTGCACCCCGCCGCCTGAGCTGGTTTCCCGCGGCGCATCGCTCTTACACTGGGGCGATGAAGCGAGCCCTGGAAGTCGAGCGCACCCTTCAGCCCGTGGTCGAGCTGAAGGAGCAGGGCGCTGCCTACGGCTACTCGGTGCGCGCGCCGCGCTCCAAGGGCGTGATCCCGCCGAGCTCCTACCGCGACAGCGGTTTCGCCACGCTGCCCGACTGCCTGCGCGACGTGGCCAAGGCACTGGGCGGCGACTTCAAGCGCATCTACATCCGGCTCGAAGGGCATTGCGTGGGCGAGCGCGACATCGTCGAGCTGCGCGATGCGCCCGATGCGGTGGCCGAGGCGTTGAAGGCGGCTTGCCTCGAGGCCGATGCGGCGGTGAAGCCCGTGGGCGGTGCCGGCGGCCAGGGCTGACGGCCTTCAGCTTCCCCGCAGGTTCGTCGCCGCATAATCGCGCCCCTTTCCTTCGGGGGCTCCATGCAGATCGATATCGCGCAATCGACGCCGACCGCCGCCAGCATCGCGAGGCTCGTGCAGGCCTTCTACGACCTGGGCCAAGTCGTCGCGAGCGAATTCCTGATTGGGCGCTTCAACCAGAGCTACCGCCTGGACTTCGCCGACGGCCGGCGCGTGGTGGCGCGGCTGAGTCCCGAGCGCTTTCGTGGCGGGCCCAATATCGCCTTCGAGGCGGCCGCGCTCGCGCACTGGGCCGATGCCGGTTGCGCTGTCGCGCGCTGCCTGCCCGCGGCCAATGGCGAGGCGGCGATCCGGGCGCAACTGCCCGAAGGACCGCGCGCGCTGATGCTCTTCGAGCACCTCGAAGGCGAGGCCACCGGCGACAGCGTCGAGCACATCGCGCTGCTCGCGCATGGGCTGGCCGCCTTGCATGCCGCGGGCGAAAGCTACGGCGGTCCGCCCAGCGCCTACACCCTCGATCTCGATCACCTGTTGCACCGTCCGCTCGAAGCCCTGCTGCGCGGATCGACCATGACGGCCGAGCTGCGTCCGCAGTACGAGGAGATAGGCCGTCGCCTCGCCGACGACATCCTGGCCTTCGGCGAACTCTCGCGCGTGCTGTGCCATGGCGACACGCATGGCTACAACAACTTCATCGCGGCCGATGCGAAGGGGCAGCGCCGGGCGCTGTTCTTCGACTTCGACGAAGCGGGCCCCGGCTACCTGGCCTACGAGATCGCGGTGTATCCGTGGAGCCTGTATCCGCGCATGCCCGATGGCGTGATGAGCGAGAAGGCCAGGTCCCAATGGCTGGCCTTCATCGGCGCCTATCGCGAAGTGCGGCCGGTCGCCGATGTCGACCTCGCCGCGATCCCGCGTTTCATGGCCGTGCGGCAGCTCTGGCTGCTGGGCGAATATGCGGCGCGCATTCCCGACTGGGGATCGCAGTCGATACCGACCGACTACCTGCACAAGCAGACCGCCATGCTGCGCGCATGGCAAACGCTCGAGCTGCCGCTATGACCGGACGTCGCGCGCCACCGCGACGCACTTGATCTCCACCAGCAGCCCCGCGTGCGCGAGCGAGTGCACGCCGATGCAGGTCCAGGCGCACTGGCCGCGCGGAAAGAGGCGGTCCTTCACCGCGCGAAACACCGGCATGTGCGTGGCCATGTCGACGTGGTAGGTGGTCATCTCGACCACGTCCTCGAAAGTGCAGCCGGCTTCGGCCAGCACCGTGCGCAGGTTGTCCCAGGCCGCGACGAACTGCGCCTCGGGGTCGGCGATGACCTCGAGTTCGGGCGTGCGGCCGACCTGGCCCGCGCAGTAGACCGTGGCGCCGACCTTGACGGCGGGCGCGTAGCCCGCGCGTTCGGCGAGGCGCTGCATCGAGGCGGGGATGATGAGTTGTCGTTCCGTCATGGAGAGGCGTGGGGGAAAGGATCGAAGCGGCGAGGGGCCCATGGGCCGATCTCTCGCCGCTATCTGGGTCGCAGCGTGACCGTCAGTTTCGGCAATGTCTTCTCGTTGCCATCCAGCGGCAGCTTGTCGATGCGCTGAAGCGCGCCGAGCGCGATCTCGTCCCAGGCGCGGATGCCGCTGCTCCTGGCCAATTGCACCGCGGTGACGGTGCCATCGGCGGCCACGGTCAGTTCGAACTCGGCCGCGGGGTTGCCGGGAATGGCGCGCACGTCCACACCGGCCAGCCGGGCCGCGATCGTTGCGCGCAACCGGCTGGCGAAGTCTTGCCGGTCGCGCTGCCGTTCGCCGTGCGAGTTCCTGAGGTTCGGTATGGCGTTGATCCGCCACGGCGACACGAACACCAGCGCCTGGGGAGGAACCCGGCCGTCGAGCTCGGGGTAGGGCTGCAGCAATCGCAGCGCCACCGCGGCCGCGCGATCCCAGTCCTGGCTGCCGCTGGAAGAGAACATGGACACATCGAGCGCGGTGCCCTGCGGGGAGAGCGTGACGGTGAAGTCGGCCGAGTGGGTGGGCATCATGCTTCCCGGCGGAAACTGGATCAGGGGACACAGCATGGCGGCTGTCTGCGTGCCCCATGGCGCGGCCGCCGGCATGGGCGGACACGGGGCGGGTGCCGGTGAGCCCACGGGGGGCGCCGCGCAGCCGACGAGCAGGCCGGCGGCCAGCAGCAGGGCCGATGCCATCGCGCCGCGCTGGCGGCTGGAGACTCCCTCAGGGTGCATGGTGTTGTAGTGGTTCTGGCCCGGGGCTGCATGGGGCCGCCGGTGCGTGCCGCATTCTGCCCAAGCCAGGGGGCAGGGCGCGGCGCCTCGGCATGGCGATGCAATTTACTGTGAGCGTTCGCCCCCACGGATACACAGGCATACGCAACCGCGTTCGCGAGGGGCGTGCCGCTCAAACAATCACTTCCGTCAGCAGCAACAACCCTCTCCTTCCGCCACTGACGACTGTCCGTCTCCTTCTTTTTCTTCAACCTTCGAGAAAGTCCATCATGAAGTCTTCCGTCCTCCTCTCCGTCGCCGTCCTCGCTTCCGTGTTCTCGCTCGGCGCCAGCGCCGAGCAATACCAGGGCGTGCTGCAGTTCCAGTCGACCGCGAGCCGCGCCGATGTGCGTGCCCAGGCCGTGGTCGCCGCCCACAGCGAAGACCCGTACAGCGAAGCCGCCCAGGCCGGCGTGCCGCCGGTGTTCCAGAGCCAGGTCGCCCGTTCGGACGCCCGCTCGCAGGCCGTGGCCGCCGCACGTGCCGGCAACCTCTATGGCGACGTGAGCGGCGATGGCGTGGCCCGTGTCGTGGCCGGCAACGTCGACCGCCAGGCCGTGCGTGCCGAGGCGCGCGCCACGGCGGCGCGTGGCGTCAGCGAAGGTTCTTGATGCGGGCAGCATGCCGCGCCTCGGGCGCAGCAGCTCCAGCGTGCGGGCCGGCCTTCATGGTGCGGCCCGCCGCGCTTTCTCTTTCTTGTTCCCTCAATCCCACGCCGGCGACAGCCCGGCCGGATCCGTCAGCCGCTCGCCACGGTCGAGCGCCGCGATCTGCGCCATCTCCGCGTCGCTGAGCCGAAGCTGCTGTGCCTTGAGGTTGCTCTCGAGGTTCGCGCGCTTGGTCGACGACGGAATCACCGCATAGCCCAGCTGCATCGCCCAGGCCAGCACCACCTGCGCGGTGGTCGCGCCATGCACCTTGGCAATCGCCTCGATCGCGGGGTCGTTGATGACCTTGCCGTAGGCCAGTGTCATGTACGAGGTGATGTGGATGCCCTGGCTCTTCGCGAACTCGGCCACCTTGCGGTTCTGCAGGTAGGGGTGCAGCTCGACCTGGTTGGTGGCGATCTGCGCCGCGCCCACGGCCGCGATGGCTTCCTTCATCAGCGCGATGTTGAAGTTCGACACGCCGATGCGTTTGGTGAGCCCCTGCGCCTTGGCCTCGGCCAGCGCGCCCATGAACTCGGCCACCGGCACCGCGTTGCCGGGCGAGGGCCAGTGGATCAGCGTCAGGTCGACGTGATCGGTGCGCAGCTTCGCGAGGCTGTCCTTGAGGCTGGGCACCAGCTTGTCCTTGGCGTAGTTGTCGGTCCAGATCTTGGTGGTGACGAACAGCTCGCCGCGCGCCACGCCGCTTTCGGCGATGGCCTGGCCCACCTCGGCTTCGTTGCCATAGATCTGGGCCGTGTCGATGGTGCGGTAGCCGAGCTCGAGGCCGGTCTTCACCGAGTCGATGACCACCTGACCCTTGAGGCGGAAGGTGCCGAGGCCGAAGGCGGGGATGGGGGAGGGGGTGTTGTCGTTGCTCATGGTGGGGTCCTTGGTTGAGAAGTACGTGGGTCGAATCGATCGACCGGTGAATGGATGGATGAATGAAGACGAAAGAAGAGAGAAGACGCCGCGCCCTCGTCGCGCGGCGAAGGCGCGCACCGCGCCTCAGTGTCCGACCGGCACCGGCCCCGAGGCGCGCACCGGGATGCCGCCGCGGCGGTCGAGCACGCCGCTCCACTGCGTGAGCGCCAGCGACACCAGCACCACCAGCGCCCCGATCCAGGGCGTGTGCATCAGGCCGAGGTGCGTGACGATCAGGCCGCCGGCCCAGGCCGCGCCGGCAATGCCGAGGTTGAAGGCCGCGATGTTCAGGCCCGAGGCCACGTCGACCGCCTGCGGCGTGAAGCGTTCGGCCTGCTTCACCACGTAGACCTGCAGGCCCGGCACGTTGCCGAAGGCCACCGCGCCCCACAGCAGCACCGCCACCACGGCAAACCACTTGTGCGGCGCCGCGAAGTTGAACAGCAGCAGCACCGCGGCCAGCAGCGCGAAGATGATCTTCAGCGCCGGGATCGGGCCCAGCCGGTCGGCCAGCTTGCCGCCCCAGATGTTGCCCACCGCCACCGACACGCCGTAGACCAGCATCACCCAGCCCACCGCGCCCGCGCTGAAGCCGGCCACGTCGGTCAGGATCGGCGCGAGAAAGGTGAAGGGAATGAACGAGCCGCCGTAGCCGATGGCCGTCTTGGCATACACGAGCAGCAGGCGCGGCTCGGCCAGCACCTTGGCCTGCTGCGCCAGCGAGGCCGGCGCCGTGTGGCGGATGTCGCTGGGCACGAAGATCCAGCTGCCCACGAAGGCGATCACGCCGAGCGCCGACACCGCGAGGAAGGTTTCACGCCAGCCGAAGTGCTGTCCGATGAAGGTGCCCAGCGGCACGCCCGTGACCAGCGCCACCGTGAGGCCCGTGAACATGATCGCGATCGCGCTGGCCGCCTTTTCCTTGGGCACCAGGCCGGTGGCGATGGTCGAGCCGATCGAGAAGAACACCCCGTGTGCCAGCCCCGTGAGGATGCGCGCGGCCACCAGCGTTTCGTAGCTCGGCGCCTTCCAGGCCAGCAGGTTGCCGACCGTGAACAGCGCCATCAGGCCCAGCAGCAGCGCCTTGCGCGGCAGCTTGCCCGTGAGCGCGGTGAGCACCGGCGCGCCGATGGCCACGCCCAGTGCATAGAGGCTGACCAGCAGGCCGGCGGAGGGAAGGCCGATGCCTAAATCGGCGGCGACCGTGGGGATGAGGCCAACGATGACGAACTCTGTGGTTCCGATGGCGAAGGCGCTGAGGGTTAGCGCTAGTAGGGCGATGGGCATGGGGCACTCCTTCTGGGATGTGAAGGAGTGTCTTGCGAATACCTTTGCAAATTAAGAGGGATGAAGGCAGAAGATACTTGCTCTGGATTCAAATATCGAGAGCGGCTCACACAAAAGAGTCTGATTTCCCCGTGCTAGTGAGAGCTTAAGAGATTGGCTCTAAGTGATCAGGCTCCAAATTGTTGGTCACCCTTTCAATAAGCGCAGGATAGTCTTCTTTTGAATTAATAGAGAATACGAGGCGTACCTGCGACGGGGGGCATTTCAATAATTGAGATTTCTTGCCTTCATCTGTGCCGCAGAGTATTTCATTTGCTGAGCATTTGGGCTCAAGATTCGTTGAGTCAAGCCGTGTTGGTTTTGGTACGGCTAAAACTCGACCATACTCAATCGCAGCTCTCGATGCATGCAAACTTCCCCCGGTTACGTCTGATTGAATCATCACCACTCCTCGGCTCAATCCAGCTTGAATCCGATCTCGTTTGACATACTGATAAGGCATTGGAAATATGCCAAAGCCATATTCGGTAACTAAGGCCCCACCTTCATCAACGATTTGGCTAGCAAGTTTCGAATGCTGTTTGGGAGCAACGGTCTGAAGGCCATGCGCTAAAACTGCGACTGTATGTCCTCCCGCTGCGAGTGCCGTTCGATGTGCCAACGCATCGCAACCTAAAGCAAGACCGCTTACGACGCTCCAGCCGTTTCGGGAAAAAACTTCTGTGATCCGCTCACCGACGATTACCCCGTGTTGTGTAGGCTGGCGGGTTCCAATAATTGAAATTGATTTTTCAGGCTTGCTATGGAATTTGCCGATGACATAAATAATTAGCGGCGCATCAAACGTATTTTTCAATAATTTTGGGAAATCAAAATCTAAGATGGAAAGTATTTTGGCGCTCGATTTTTCGGCCGCTAGTATTTGTTTTTCTGCAAACTCTCTCGCCGACAAAATGTTAGCCATCAATTCCGAGGCTGGCTTCTTCAAGATTAGCTCGGCCAACTGCTGGACCGTTGCGTCCCGAAAGGAGGGAGTAAAAGCAAGTTTCCCTAGCTTTGCTGGGCCAACTCCTCTTAGGTGAAGGAGTTGCAATAGTTTGAATGTGTTTTCAGAGGCCGTGCTCATGGACTGATTGCTTGCGCGAAGGCGATCGAAGTAACGCTTAACGCACCGGCTTCCATTAGAAGTTTTTGTGCGAAGTAGATGGTGGCACCGGTCGTGAGTACGTCGTCAAGCAAAATGACGTGTTTGCCATCGATGGATTCACTATCTGTAAGTTCCAAGTGGTCGCGAACATTTTTAAATCTGGCAGCCAATTTTAAGTGATCGCCATGATGAGATTGAACGCCCGCAGAAAACAAAAAACAGTCAGGTGCAAAACTAACGTTGGCTCGCTTAAGAAGAGGTTTGTCTGAATGGGCTTCTCTTAATTGATCGAGAAAGCCTTCCATTCTTCTAGGGCGGCCAGGCTTGCGAGGTATACAGGTTACTACGACAGATGGCGCACGGGGAGTAAACAAAATTAGGGCATTATTATTGTTTTGTACAAATGCTTCTTTTATTGCCACGACTGTTGCGGCGACAACTTCGTCAGGAAATTCTACTTGTTCTTTGAGGTTGTCAATGACCTCCGTGAGCGGATGCCAATAACGGCGATCATCAAAAATTTCATATTTTGTGAAGATGCGCCCGCATACATATACGACGCACCTTCCTTCGGAGCCTTCCAAATTACAAAATTTCCAGACTTTGTGAATCTTGTCTAACTCTGTGTTTGGTGAGTCTTCTTCTTGGTTTATGTGCGCTTCTAGGTTCCAAAGATGGTCTTCTGGGTTTTTTAAAACCTCTAGCAATTTTTTTGGATCTTTCGCCTCTAGGTCAGGCATTTGATTTTTCGCTGCCCAATGAGAGGGATTCCAATTGCGAGGCCAGCCGTTTGTAAAAAGGACTGCCCAGACTCCAGCTTGGTACGCTGCCTTAATATCCTTTTCTCCATCTCCAATCATAGCGATGTATTCGCCATCAGTTCGATCTAATTCAACGCTCTCCATGATGTCGTGTATGCCCTGAGGGTCTGGCTTTGTTTGTCGAACATCTTCGAAGCCCACGATTTTTGTCCATTTAATATTTGGATAGGCGAAATCAAGTATTGTTTTTGCGTAAAATCTTGGGGCCGTTGTAAAAACAGCGAACTCTGCGTCGGGAAATTCTTCTTGTAAATTCGAAATGGATTCTTCGTCAATGAGAATTTCAAGATCGTCCTCTAAGGCGGAGAGGAGTGTCTTCTTATATTCTTTTGAATTGTCGTGCAGATTTTCTCTGCCACGAAATTTTTCAAGATGGTCGCTATGGACTAGAGTATTGTCCAGATCAAAGATAAAAAGTTTCCACATGGTTCTACCTCCTGTGTCGGAAGGTAACATGGGAGCAAACGGCTAACAATCGTCATTTCGTACGAATCCATTAGTATTAATACCTAGGGTTGCCGTTGTGTCGTTGGAAGCGGCGCGAGCGCAATAATGTTTTGGATCTTGTTTCTTGTTTGTAAGTGTGTCGAGAGCTTTTTTTATCTTGTTTCGATGATTGATGGTTGAGGCGATCGGTTTTGAATTGTTGCTGATTTGTGATTTTGGAGTTTGCAAATCTTTGAAATTGTGCTGCGATGGGAGGGTTTAGTATTGCAGCCTTTGCGAAGGCTGGTCAAAAGCGGTGATATGGATTTTGTTGTTGTTTGTCGGCGCCAGTTTGCGAAGTGGATCGTCCTTTAATTAAATTGGAGGTTTGAATGGCCAAGCGAACAACTTCATTTCGAAAGATGAATAAGTTATCTATTCGATTTACCCTTGATGCGGCGGGGTTAGCTCTCCAAACCTGCGACGACGCCGACCACCTCAACGAAGTCCTCCGCGCCTACACCGCGCTGGAAAAGCTGGTCGAACCCGCCAGCCTCCACGACTGCGAAACCCTCACCCCATCTCGCACCGAACTCAGCGCCTTGCTGCGCCTGCTCAACCAGGCCCTGATGTTCCGCATCGACACGATCCACGCCGCGGCCCTCACGCTGCGCGAATCGATCGAAGACGCGAGCCAGCCCCCGACCCCGGCCACCGCCGCGCCATGAAAAAAGCCGCCGGCAAAACCGGCGGCTTTCACGCATCGATCAGTCGCCAGGCGCCGACTCAAGCCGCCATCGGCTCCGGCAACACCGACGTCAACGCGAAGTCGATCAGCCGCAGCCAGGTTTCCTCCAACCCCATGATGTTGTGGTGGTCGGAGTTCGCCACGGTCTTCACGCTCACGGGCGTGGGCCAGGCGTCGATGAGCTTCTGCGAGCGCTCGTGCAGCACCACGTCGTCGCGCTCGGCCAGCAGCACCTGGGTCTTGGCGGCGACCTCCTTGCTGTGCTCGATCGAATTGAAGCGATGGCGCAGCAGCAGCGACAGCGGCACGAGCGGAAAGCGCTTCTTCGCGACTTCGAGCATGGAGTCGTAGGGCGTCACGAGCTGCAGGCTCTCGAAGGGCTGGCGCGCCGACAGCTGGATGGCGACGCCGGTGCCGAGGCTGCGGCCGACGACGTGCAGGCGCGCCTGCGGGAAGGCGCGGCGCAGGTGGCGCGCGAACTGCTCGGCGTCGGCCACGGAGGCGACCTCCGACGGGCTGCCCTGCGAGTCGGCCACGCCGCGGTAGTTGATGGCGGCCATGCCGAAGCCCTCGGGCAGCCAGTGCAGGGCCTGGGCGGTCACGCGCACGTCCTCGCCGCGGCCGGCCAGGTAGAGGAAGAGGTCCTGCACGGCGGCCTCGCCCTGCGGGTGGTAGACGTAGCCGCGCACCATGCCGCCGGGCACGGGGTGCGAGTAGGTGGAGAAGTCTTCCGACAGATGCACCACGGGCCGCTTGCGGGCATTGAAGAGGATGTGGCCCTGGCGCGTGGCCAGCAGGGTCCAGTAGGCGGCGAGGCTGCCGATGACGGCGGCCGAGGTCGACAGGGCGAAGCGGGCGATTCTTGCGTTGGTGTTGTATGAGGGCAAAGGGGCTCCCGAGAAAAAGGCCGGCATGTGTGATGCGGGCGGGAAGGCGATAGTTTCGCCGCGTTGGGAAGACAGCGCGTAGCGCGGTGTATGACGGTGTTCGCCGATGTACGGCGAGGTTGGCTGCGCGATGTGGAACGCGGCGCCGCGCGACGCCGGTTTTTTTGTCGGCTTGCGCTGACGCCGGGCGCCAGGGCGCTGCAGATAATCCGGCCCCATGACGACCCTTGCCCTCGACTGCTTCTACAGCCTCTCCTCGCCCTGGGCCTACCTCGGTGGCCCGCAGTTGCAGGACATCGTGCGCCGCCACCACGTGCGGCTGGCGCTCAAGCCCTACGACTTCCAGGCAGTGGTGCCGCAGACCGGCGGCATTCCGCTGAAGACGCGGCCCGAGCCGCGCCGCACGTACCACGCGCTCGAGCTGGCGCGCTGGCGCGACTACCTCGGCATGCCGCTGAACCTGGAGCCGGCGCACTATCCGAAGGGCGCGCCGAGCGACCCGAACTGGAACAAGTACGCGGGCTGGATGGTGATCGCGGCGCAGGTGCAGGGGCTCGATGCGCTGCCGCTCTCGCATGCGCTGCTGCGCGCGCTGTGGGCCGAGGAGCGCAACACGGCCGAGGCGGCGGTGCGCATCGCGGTGGCCGACGAGAACGGCTACGACGGCGCGACCCTGCAGGCGATGGAGCAGTCGGCCGAGGTGCTGGCCGTGTACCGCGCCAACAGCGCGGAGGCGGTGGAGCTCGGCGTGTTCGGGGCGCCGACCTTCATCCTCGGCGACGAGCGCTTCTGGGGGCAGGACCGGCTGGGGTTTCTCGACCGGGCGCTCGACAAGCTGCGCGCGGCGGACTGAGGCCCCCGGCAAGGCGGGCAGGGCTCAGGCCGCGAGCCGCAGCCAGATCCACGCCTCGGGCGCCTCGTCGAGCAGGCGGCTGGCCTTCCAGATGTTGCGCCCGCGCAGGTTGGAACCGCACTCGAGGCCGAGCTGGCCGCCCTCGGGCGCGAAGAACTCCAGCAGGTTCGAGCTGCACCAGTCGATGCGCAACTGCAGGGTGTGCGAGCCGGCCTCGACCTCGGTCTCGAAGCGGCCGCCGTTGCCGATGGTGCCAGCCTCCTCGCCGTCGATCAGCACCTTGTACTTGCGCGTGAAATCCATGAAGCCGCTGTCGCGGCGCAGCACGATCCGTGTCCTCATGGTGCCGATCCTCGCTTGAAACCGTTCGCGCGCGAAGGCCGCTCATGCCGCATGCATGTCGGCCATCGGCTCATTGCACCCACATCGAGCGCGGCAGCAGCGCCGGCACCAGCGCCCGGTTGAGCCGCTCACGCCACCAGCGCAGCGCCTGGCCCTTCGCGCCGGTCTTCCACGCGAGCCAGAAGGCCTCGGGCGGGCGCGGCTCCTCGGTGGGCAGTTCGACCAGGGTGCCGCGCGCGAGCTCGAGCGCGATGCAGGCGCGCGGCAGGTAGCCGTGGCCCAGGCCCTCGAGCTGGCAGGCGATCTTGGCGACCATCGAGGGCACGGTGATGCGCGGCTGCCCGGCCAGGAGGCCGACGGTGCGGTCCGACAGGGTGCGCGCGCTCTCGCCCACCACGATGGCGTTGTGCTCGAGCAGGTCGCCGCGCTGCAGCGGGCGGCCGATGCGCGTGAGCGGATGGGTGGGCGCGACGCAGAAGGCGAACTCGAGGCTGCCGACCTGCGTGGCCTGGTAGCCGCCGCCGGCCGGGCCTTCGCCCGCGGCGATGACGATGTCGGCGCGGCCCTCGCGCAGCGCCTCCCAGGTGCCGGTGAGGGCCTCGCAGCCGATGCGCAGCCGGGTGCCGCAGCGCAGGTCCTCGAAGGCGCGCACGTCGCCGATCAGGGCCTGGGTGGGAATCAGCGAGTCGTGCACCAGCCGCAACTCGGACTCGAAGCCGGTGGCGATCTGGCGCATGCGCGATTCGAGGTCGCTCGCGGCGCTCAGCAGCCAGCGGCCTTCCTTGAGCATTTCCTCGCCCGCGGCGGTGAGGGTGACGCGCGGGCCGTTGCGCTCGAACAGCAGCATGCCGAGCTGCTCCTCGAGCTTGCCCACGGCGTACGAGATGGTCGAGGGCACCTTGTTCAGGCGCGTGGCGGCGGCCGCGAAGGAGCCGTGGTGCGCGATGGCGTCGACGACCTCGATGGCTTCCAGGCTGAGCTTGAGCACGGGGCGGTTTCCTGTGGATGAGTACGAAGGTTGAACGATCGAAATAGATGATCGAAAACTTCGATCATAGAAGCTGAAAAGTTTCGCCGATGACCGGGTTTCGGCCCGCGATGATTGATCCATGCCTAGGGGATGAGCCCCGAAGGCGATTGTGAATCACATCGATCAAAAACGTCATCGAAAGGTCATCAACCATGTTGGAACTTCGCGCCGCCACCGACCGTGGAACCGCCAATTTCGGCTGGCTCCAGTCGCGCCACACCTTCTCCTTCGGCCACTACCACGACGCGCAGCAGCAGGGCTTCTCCGACCTGCTGGTGATCAACGACGACCGCGTGACGCCGGGCCGCGGCTTCGGCACCCATCCGCACCGCGACATGGAGATCTTTTCGTACGTGCTCGAAGGCGCGCTCGAACACAAGGACTCGATGGGCACGGGCTCGGTGATCCATCCGGGCGACGTGCAGATGATGAGCGCCGGCACGGGCGTGCGGCACAGCGAGTTCAACGCCTCGGCCGTGGACCCGGTGCATTTCCTGCAAATCTGGATCGTGCCCGGTGCGCGCGGCGTGGCGCCGCGCTACCAGCAGGTGCACTTCGGCGCCGAGCAAAAGCGCGGCCGGCTGCGGCTGATCATTTCGCCCGACGGCGACCAGGGCTCGCTCGCGGTGCACCAGGACGCCCGCGTCTACGCCGGCCTGTTCGACGGCGCCGAGACCGCTTCGCTGCAACTGGCCGCCGACCGCTATGCCTATGTGCACGTGGCCCGCGGCAGCGTGGAAGTCAACGGCCAGCGCATGGCCGAGGGCGACGGCGCCCGCATCCGCCTTGCGCAGCAGCTCGACTTTGCCAACGGCGACGACGCCGAGGTGCTGGTGTTCGACCTGCGGCCGAACGAGCTGCCGGCGCTCTGATTTCTTTTTTCCCCCTCTTTGTTTTCCCAACCTCGTTTTTTCAGGAGTCTTCCCATGTCCATCAAAGCCACCCCCACCGCCGGCGCCACCCTGCTGACCCCCACCGACCACGCGCTGGTGATGATCGACTTCCAGTCGCAGATGGCCTTCGCCACGCACTCGATCGACGCGGTGAACCTGCGCAACAACGCCGCGCTGGTGGCGCAGGCGGCGGCAGGATTCGGCGTGTCGACCATCCTCACGACCGTGGCCGAGAAGAGCTTCTCGGGCCCGATGTTCGACGAGATCACGGCGGCCTTCCCCGGGCAGAAGATGCTGGACCGCACCTCGATGAACACCTGGGAGGACGCGGCCGTGATCGAGCGCGTGAACCAGATCGGCAAGCCGCGCATCGTGCTCGCGGGCCTGTGGACCAGCGTGTGCATCGTGGGCCCGGCGCTGTCGGCGCTGGACCAGGGCTTCGAGGTCTACGTGATCGCCGATGCCTGCGGCGACGTGTCGGCCGAGGCGCACGAGCGCGCGATGCAGCGCATGGTGCAGGCCGGCGCGCGGCCGATGACTTCGCTGCAGTACCTGCTCGAGCTGCAGCGCGACTGGGCACGCGGCGACACCTACGAGCTCACGACCGGCATCGCGAAGAAGGTGGGCGGCGCCTACGGCATCGGCATCCACTACGCCAAGAGCATGTTCGGCGCCCACGAAGGCTGAGCCTCCGGCAACGAACGCAACAACGAACAGAGAGCGCCGGCCATGAAGCCCTATGTCGTCTCCCTTGCGCTGGGCCTGCTGGTCGGCGTGATCTACGCGCTGTTCCAGGTGCGCTCGCCGGCGCCGCCGGTGATCGCGCTGGTCGGCCTGCTCGGCATCCTGCTCGGCGAGCAGCTCCCGCCGCTGGTGCGGCAGGTGTTCGAGCGGCCCGCGGCCACCTCGTGGCTGCATCACCAGGTCAAGCCGCACGTGTTCGGCGAACTGCCGAAGTGCGTGCAGCCCGAAGCGGCGAAGACCGCCGCCCACTCGTCCGACAGGAGCGATGCATGAGCACCCCCGACCCGCAACGCCGCCAGCTCCTGGGCGCCCTCGGCGCCTTCGCCGCCACCTCCCTCGCATCCACCCCGACCATGGCCAACACACAGACCCCCGACCTCATCCTGCGCAACGGCCGCTTCACCACGCTGGACCGCGCCAACCCCACGGCCGATGCCGTGGCCATCAAGGACGGCCGCTACACCCGCGTGGGCCGCGCCGAAGACGTGCTGCCGCTGGCCGGCCCGAACACCCGCGTGATCGACCTGCAAGGCCAGCGCGTGCTGCCGGGGCTGATCGACAACCACCTGCACATCATCCGCGGTGGCCTCAACTACAACATGGAGCTGCGCTGGGACGGCGTGAGGAGCCTGGCCGACGCGATGGGCATGCTCAAGCGCCAGGTGGCGATCACGCCGGCGCCGCAGTGGGTGCGCGTGGTGGGCGGCTTCACCGAGCACCAGTTCGTGGAGAAGCGGCTGCCGACCATCGCCGAACTCAACGCGGTGGCGCCCGACACGCCGGTGTTCATCCTGCACCTGTACGACCGCGCGCTGCTCAACGGCGCCGCGCTGCGCGCCGTGGGCTACACCAAGGACACGCCGGCGCCGCACGGCGGCGAGATCGTGCGCGATGCCGCGGGCAACCCGACCGGCCTGCTGCTGGCCAAGCCCAATGCCGCGATCCTCTACGCCACCCTGGCCAAGGGGCCGAAGCTGCCCTTCGACTACCAGCTCAATTCCACGCGCCACTTCATGCGCGAGCTCAACCGCCTGGGCGTGACCGGCGCGCTCGACGCGGGCGGCGGCTTCCAGAACTATCCCGACGACTACGCCGTGATCCAGAAGCTGGCCGACGACGGGCAGCTCACGATCCGCCTGGCCTACAACCTGTTCACGCAGAAGGCCAAGGAGGAGAAGGCCGACTTCCTGAACTGGACCCGCACCTCGAAATACAAGCAGGGCGACGACTATTTCCGCCACAACGGCGCGGGCGAGATGCTGGTGTTCTCGGCCGCCGACTTCGAGGACTTCCGCGAGCCGCGGCCCGAGATGGGCCCCGAGATGGAAGGCGAGCTCGAGGAGGTGGTGCGCATCCTGGCGCAGAACCGCTGGCCCTGGCGCATGCACGCGACCTACGACGAGACCATCAGCCGTTCGCTCGACGTGTTCGAGAAGGTCAACAAGGACACGCCGCTGGCCGGCCTGAACTGGTTCTTCGACCATGCCGAGACGATCTCCGAGGAGTCGATGGACCGCATCGCCGCGCTCGGCGGCGGGGTGGCGGTGCAGCACCGCATGGCCTACCAGGGCGAGTACTTCGTCGAGCGCTACGGCGCGGGCGCGGCCGAGGCCACGCCGCCGGTCAAGAAGATGCTGGAGCGCGGGCTCAAGGTCTCGGCCGGCACCGACGCGACGCGCGTGGCTTCGTACAACCCGTGGGTGTCGCTGTCGTGGCTGGTCACGGGCAAGACGGTGGGCGGCATGCAGCTCTATCCGCAGCGCAACTGCCTCGACCGCGAGGGGGCGCTGCGCATGTGGACCGAGAACGTCACCTGGTTCTCGAACGAGGAGGGCAAGAAGGGCCGCATCCAGGCCGGCCAGCTCGCCGACCTGGTGGTGCCCGACCGCGACTACTTCGGCTGCGCCGAATCGGAGATCGCCGACATCACGGCGCTGCTGACGATGGTGGGCGGCAAGGTGGTCTATGGCGCGGGCCGCTTCGCGTCGCTCGACGAGGGCGCGCCGCCGCCCGCGATGCCGGACTGGTCGCCGGCGCGCACCTTCGGCGGCTATGCGGGCTGGGCCGACACCCAGGGCGTGCACGGTGCCGAGGGCGCGCCGATGCAGAAGGTCATGCGCAACGCGGCCGCGTCGTGCGGCTGCGCGAACAACTGCAACGTGCATGGCCACAGCCACGCGACGGCCTGGAGCAGCAAGCTGCCGATCGCCGACCTCAAGAGCTTCTGGGGCGCGCTGGGCTGCGCCTGCTGGGCGGTGTGATGGCGATGCGCTGGACCACCTCTTCGGCTGTGCGCTGGATCGCCTTGCTGCTGCTGTGCGCGGCCTACCTGCAGGGCGGGCTCAACAAGGCGATGGACTTCGACGCGGCGATCGCCGAGATGAACCACTTCGGCCTGTCGCCGGCCGGCCCGCTGGCCGCGGCGGTGATCGTGCTCGAGCTCGGCGCCGCGGCGCTGATCCTCGCGGGCTTCTGGCGCTGGCTCGGCGCGCTCGCGCTGGCGGGCTTCACGCTGATGGCGACCTTCGTCGCGTTGCGTTTCTGGGAGATGCCGCCGGGGCATGAGCGCTTCATGGCCGCCAACTCCTTCTTCGAACACCTGGGACTGGTCGGCGGCTTCGTGCTCGTGGCCTGGCTCGACCTCAAGGAACGCCGCGATGACTGAAGCCCTCAAGACCGCCAAGCCCGGCGCCTTCGCCCCGCTGCGCCAGCCGGTGTTCGCGGTGCTGTGGGCCGCCACGGTGCTCGGCAACATCGGCAGCTTCATGCGCGACGTGGCGAGCTCGTGGCTGGTGACCGACCTGTCGGCCAGCCCGACCGCGGTGGCGCTGATCCAGACCGCGGCAACGCTGCCGGTGTTCCTGCTGGCGATCCCGGCCGGCGTGCTGTCGGACATCCTCGACCGGCGCCGCTTCCTGATCTTCGTGCAGCTGGTGCTGGCGGCGGTCAGCGGCAGCCTGCTGGTGCTCTCGCACACCGGCGCGCTGACGGTCGAGTACCTGATCGCGCTGACCTTCGTGGGCGGCATCGGCGCGGCGCTGATGGGGCCGACCTGGCAGTCGATCGTGCCCGAGCTGGTGCCGCGTTCGGACCTCAAGGGCGCGGTGGCGCTGAACTCGCTGGGCATCAACATCGCGCGCTCGATCGGCCCGGCCGCGGGCGGGCTGATCCTCGCGAGCTTCGGCGCGGCCGTGACCTACGGCGTGGACGTGCTGAGCTATGTGTTCGTGATCGCGGCGCTGCTGTGGTGGAAGCGGCCGGCGGCCGTCGACAGCGGGCTGTCGGAGAACTTCCTCGGTGCCTTCCGCGCCGGCCTGCGCTACACGCGCTCGAGCAAGGAGCTGCACGTGGTGCTGCTGCGCGCGGCGGTGTTCTTCCTGTTCGCGAGCTCGGTGTGGGCGTTGCTGCCGCTGGTGGCGCGCCAGATGCTCGGCGGCAGCGCCGGCTTCTACGGCGTGCTGCTGGGCGCGGTGGGCGCGGGCGCCATCGGCGGCGCGCTGCTGATGCCGCGGATGCGCGAGCGGCTCGATGCCGACGGCATGCTGCTGCTGGCCTCGGCGCTGACGGCGGCGGTGATGGGCGCGCTGGTGCTGGCGCCGCCCCAGTGGCTGGCCGTGGCGCTGCTGCTGGTGCTGGGCCTGGGCTGGATCGTGGCGCTGACCACGCTCAACAGCGTGGCGCAGTCGATCCTGCCGAACTGGGTGCGCGGACGCGGCCTGGCGGTCTACCTCACGGTGTTCAACGGCGCGATGGCCGCGGGCAGCCTGGGCTGGGGCCTGGTGGCGCAGCAGATCGGCGTGCCGTTCACGCTGGTGGCGGGCGCGGTGGGGCTGGTGGTGGCGGGATTGATCTTCCACCGCGTGAAGCTGCCCGCGGGCGAGGCCGACCTGCAGGCCTCGAACCACTGGCCCGAACCGCTGGTGGCCGAGCCCGTGGCGCACGACCGCGGGCCCGTGATGATCCAGGTCGAGTACCGCATCCGCAAGGACGACCGGCCCGCCTTCATGGCCGCGATGAAGCGCCTGTCGCTCGAACGCCGCCGCGACGGCGCCTATGCCTGGGGCCTGCACGAGCACACGGCCGACCCGGAACGGATCATGGAATGGTTCCTCGTCGAGTCGTGGGCCGAGCACCTGCGCCAGCACCACCGCGTGTCGCAGGCCGATGCGGGCCTGCAGGGCGAGGCGCTGCGCTTCCATGTCGGGCCGGGCAAGCCGGAGGTGCATCACTTCCTGTCGCTCTGAGCTTTCTCCATCTCCCTCCCGTTTCTTTCAACCCCTCACCAAGGAAAAACCATGACCACACTGACCCTTCGCGACGGCACCGAGCTCTACTACAAGGACTGGGGCAGCGGCCAGCCGATCCTGTTCAGCCACGGCTGGCCCCTGAGCGCCGACATGTGGGACAGCCAGATGCAGTTCTTCGCCGAGCGCGGCTACCGCGCCATCGCCTTCGACCGCCGCGGCTTCGGCCGCTCGAGCCAGCCCTGGACCGGCTTCGACTACGACACCTTCGCCGACGACATCGCCGAGCTGATCGAGAAGCTCGACCTGAAGAACGTGGTGCTCGCGGGCTTCTCGATGGGCGGTGGCGACGTCACGCGCTACATCGCGCGCCATGGCTCGGCGCGGGTGGCAAAGCTGGCGCTGATCAGCGCGGTCACGCCGCTGTTCATGAAGACGGCCGACCATCCGGTGGGCCCCGAGAAGTCGGTGTTCGACGGCATCCGCGCCGGCCTCGCGGCCGACCGGGCGCAGTTTCTCGACGACTTCAGCACCATCTTCTACGGCACCAACCGGCCGGGCGCGGCGGTGTCGCAGGGCGTGTTCAAGCAGACGCTGCAGATCGCGCTGCAGGCCTCGCTGAAGGCGACGATCGACTGCGTGACCGCGTTCTCCGAGACCGACTTCCGCCCCGACATGGCGAAGATCGACGTGCCCACGCTGGTGATCCACGGCGACGACGACCAGGTCGTTCCCTTCGAGGCCACGGGCAAGCTGGCGCACGAGCTGATCGCGGGCAGCCGGCTCGAGGTGTACGCGGGCGCGCCGCATGCGACCTGCACCACGCACCGCGACCGTGTGAACGCGGACCTGCTGGGCTTCGTGCAGGGCTGAGCGGGGGGCGGCCGGGCGCGGCGGCGGCGCCCGGCCGTTTTTCCTTTGGGCCCGCTGGCGCCAGGGCCGGTGCCGCTGGCGATAATCCGTCGATGCGAATCCGCTTTACCAAGATGCAGGGGGCCGGCAACGATTTCGTCGTGCTCGACGAAACGCGCGGCACGCTGGGCCTCACGGCCGCGCAGTACCGCTTCCTGGCCGACCGCCACTTCGGCGTCGGCGCCGACCAGATCCTCACGGTGCGGCCCGCGCGCGCCGCGGGCACCGACTTCCAGTACGTGATCCACAACGCCGACGGCGGCGAGGTCGAGCAGTGCGGCAACGGTGCGCGCTGCTTCATGCGCTTCGTGCGCGAGCACGGCCTGACCGACAAGGACACCGTGCGCGTCGAAACCCTGGCCGGCGTGATCGAGCCGCGCATGGGCGACGACGGCCGCGTGACGGTCGACATGGGCGCGCCGATCTTCGAACCCGAGCGCGTGCCCTTCGACACCGCCGGGCTCGATCCGCAGCCCGAGGGCGGCTGGCATACCTGGCACCTGGCGCTGGGCACGCAGGCCGAGAGCGCTATCGTTTCGGTAGCGGTGCTGTCGATGGGCAACCCGCACGCGGTGCAGCTCGTCGACGACGTCGAGACCGCGCCCGTGGCCGAGCAGGGGCCGCAGATCGAGCACCATCCGCGCTTTCCGCAGCGCGTGAACGCCGGTTTCCTGCAGGTGGTCGACCGCACGCACGTGAAGCTGCGCGTGTTCGAGCGCGGCGCGGGCGAAACCCTGGCCTGCGGCACCGGCGCCTGCGCGGCGGTGGTGGCGGGCATCCGGCTCGGGCTGCTGGACCGCCGGGTCGACGTGCAGACGCACGGCGGCATTCTCACGATCGAATGGCAGGGCGAGGGCCGGCCGGTGCTGATGACGGGCCCGGCCACCACGGTGTTCGAGGGCGACATCGAGGTGCCGGACCTGCCATGACCTCCTTCACGAACAACCAAGACGCGAACGCCATGAACCCGATCACCGAAGACGACATCGCGAACTACCTGGCGAACACGCCCGACTTCTTCGAGCGCCATGCCCAGCTGCTGGCGCAGGTGCAGCTCACCAGCCCGCACGGCAACCGCGCCGTGAGCCTGCAGGAACGCCAGGCCGAGATGCTGCGCGAGAAGATCAAGGCGCTCGAGCACCGCGTGATGGACATGGTGCGCCACGGCACCGAGAACGTGGTGATCGCCGACCGGCTGCAGCGCTGGACCGCGGGCCTCCTGACCACGCGCGACCCGCGCAGCCTGCCCTACCGCATCGCGGTCGACCTGCAGTCGCTGTTCCTGGTGCCGCAGACGGCCATCAAGGTCTGGGACTGCGGCACCGAATACCTCAACGAGGCCTATGCGCAGTGGGTCAGCGACGACGTGAAGGCGCTCGCGACCTCGCTGACCGCGCCGTACTGCGGCCTCAACGCGGGCTTCGAGGCGGCCAACTGGCTGCCCGAGCCCAATGCCGCGGCCTCGATCTCGCTGATTCCGCTGCGCGCCGAGCCCAATGCCCCGGCCTTCGGCCTGCTGGTGCTGGCCTCGCCCGACGCGCAGCGCTTCAACGCCGAGATGGGCACCGACTTCCTCGAGCGCATCGCCGAACTGGCCTCGGGCGCGCTGTCGCGGCTGCGGCCTTGATCCGTCCCGTCGCGGCGCTGGGGCGCCTGTGGCGTCGGGTGCCGCGCGTGCTGCGGATCGCGGCCTGGACGGTGTTCGGCGTCGGCATGGTCGTTTACGCGACCGCCTGGACCGTGGTGTGGCAGGGCGCGCGCGAGGCGCTCGCCAACCCGCCGCAGCGCGCGGCCGACGCCGCGCTGGTGCTCGGCAATCGCGCCTACCTGCGCGGCAAGCCCAATCCCTGCCTGACCGGGCGCGTCGACGAAGGCGTGGCCCTGGCGCGCGCCGGGCTGGCGCGCGAGCTGCTGTTCTCGGGCGGCGTCGACAGCGAGGACGGCCGCATCGAGGCCGAGGTGATGGAGCAGCATGCGCGCGCCGTGGGCCACAACGGGCCGATGCGGCAGGAGCGCGTGTCGAGCTCGACGCGGCTGAACCTCGCGCTGTCGACGCCGATGCTGCAGGCGGCCGGCGTGCGCAGCGTGATCGTGGTGTCGGAGCCCTACCACCTGTGGCGCGTGAAGCGGCTGGCGCGCAACAGCGGCTTCGACCGCGCCTTCGACGTGCAGTACGCGGCCGCGCCCTCGAGCTGCTGGCGACGCTGGGGCATGGTCTTCAAGGGCGCATTGCGCGAGCCGCTCGCGGTCGTGAACAATGCCGCGCATGGCTACCTCTTCTAGCGCGGCCGGGGCCGAGGCCCCGCCCGCCGACTCGGGCTGGATCGAGAAATACCTGGAGTACGTGCGCGTGGAGCGCCGGCTGTCGGCGCGCACGCTCGAGCTCTACAGCTACCACCTGAAGGAACTGGCGGCGAACGCGGCCGAGGCGAAGCTGCCGCTGGATCGCGTGCAGACCGCGCACGTGCGCCGCTGGATGGCGCAGCTGCATGGCTCGGGCCGCGAGCCGCGCGGCATCGCGCTGGTGCTGTCGTGCTGGCGCAGCTTCTACCGCTGGCTCGGGCACGAGAAGCTGATCGGCTTCAATCCGGTGCAGGACGTGCACGCGCCCAAGGCCGACCGTCCGCTGCCCAAGGCGCTGGGCGTGGACGACGCGGTGCGGCTGGCCGAGCTGCACGACACCGAGGCCGATCCCTGGACCGAGACCCGCGACCGCGCGATCGTCGAGGTGCTCTACGGCTGCGGCCTGCGCGTGAGCGAGCTCACGGGGCTCGACGCGCGCGCGAGCCAGACCGCGCGCGGCTGGATCGACATGGACGCCCACGAGGCCAGCGTGCTCGGCAAGGGCAGCAAGCGCCGCATGGTGCCGGTGGGCTCGAAGGCCATCGAGGCCCTGGCGGCCTGGCTCGCGGTGCGCGGCGACTGCGCGGCGCTCACGGCCGCCACCCTGCGCGAGCCGGCCGAGGCGGCGGCGCTCTTCATCAGCGCCAAGGGCGTGCGCATGTCGTCGCAGGCGGTGTGGAAGCTGCTGCGCGGGCGCAGCCTCAAGGCCGGCCTCGCGACGCCGGTGCATCCGCACATGCTGCGCCATTCCTTCGCGAGCCACGTGCTGCAGTCGAGCAGCGACCTGCGCGCGGTGCAGGACCTGCTGGGGCACGCGAACATCGCGACCACGCAGGTCTACACGCGGCTCGATTTCCAGCATCTGGCGCGCGCCTACGATGCGGCGCATCCGCGCGCGCGGGCCCGCGACGACGATGGCGGCAGTGGCAGCAGCCGTGGCGTCAAGAAAACTCCCGACAAGAAAACATGAAAACCCTCCGACTCAAGCCCGGCAAGGAGCGCTCGCTGCAGCGCCGCCATCCCTGGGTGTTCGAATCCGCCATCGCGCGCGGCGGCGCCGATGCCGGCGAGACCGTGCGCATCGAATCGCACGACGGTGCCTTCCTCGCCTGGGCGGCCTTCAGCCCCGATTCCAAGATCCGCGCGCGTGCCTGGAGCTTCGTCGAGACGCAGCGCATCGACGCGGCCTTCCTCGCGTCGGTGGTGGCGCGCGCGGTCGCGGCGCGCGGCCTGTTCGAGCTTCAGAGCGACGGCGTGCGGCTGGTGCATGGCGAGGCCGACGGCCTGCCGGGCCTGATCGTGGACCGCTACGGCGACACGCTGGTGGCGCAGTTCCTGTCGGCCGGCGTGGAGCGCTGGAAGGCCGTGCTGGCCGATGCGCTGCTGAAGGCGACGGGCCTGTCGAAGCTCTACGAGCGCTCGGACGCCAGCGGGCGCGAGCGCGAGGGGCTCAAGCCCGTGACGGGCTGGCTGCGCGGACAGGACGAGGCGACCGAGATCGTGATCCGCGAGCACGACTGGAAGCTGTCGCTGGACATCGCCACCGGCCACAAGACCGGCTTCTACCTCGACCAGCGCGACAGCCGCCGGCGCTTTGCCGAGATGGCGCGGCACCGGCGCTTCCGGCGCGTGCTCAACTGCTTCTGCTACACGGGCGGCTTCACGGTGGCGGCGCTCGCGGGCCTGAAGGCGGCGGACGCGGTGAAGGGCGCCTCGCTGGTGTCGGTCGATTCCTCGCTGCCGGCGCTGGAGCGCGCGCGCGGCCACCTGGCGCTCAACGGCTTCGACGCGGCGGCCGACGGCTTCGAGGCCGAGTTCCTCGACGCCAACGTCAACACCGTGCTGCGCGAGTTCCTCGACCAGGGGCGCAGCTTCGACGCCATCGTGCTCGATCCGCCGAAGTTCGCGCCCACGGTGGCGCATGCCGAGCGCGCCGCGCGCGCCTACAAGGACATCAACCGGCTCGCGCTCAAGCTGCTCGAGCCGGGCGGGGTGCTCCTGACCTTCTCGTGCTCGGGTGGCGTGGGCGCCGACCTGTTCCACAAGATCGTGGCCTCGGCCGGGCTCGATGCCGGCGTGGACGGCTACATCACCGAGCGCCTGGGCGCGGCGCCCGACCATCCGATGACCATCGAATTCCCCGAGGGCGAGTACCTCAAGGGGCTGGCGGTGGTACGAAAACCCGCTTGACCGTGCCGGCCGAAGGGGGCTTGGCCCCCGCGGCAACGCAACTCAGTGGCACTGGCTACACTGCCCGCCAGTTTCCCGCTTTCCGATCCATTCCATCCGTTTTCCGCTTCCGGAGCACCCCATGGCCCTGATTCCCGCCACCATCCTCACCGGCTTCCTCGGCTCGGGCAAGACGACCTTGCTCAAGCGCATCCTGACCGAGGCCCACGGCCAGAAGATCGCGGTCATCGAGAACGAGTTCGGCGAGGAGAACATCGACAGCGACATCCTCGTGACCGAATCGAAGGAGCAGATCGTGCAGATGAGCAACGGCTGCGTCTGCTGCACCATCCGCGAAGACCTGCGCGAGGCGCTGCAGCTGCTGGCCGCCAAGAAGCGCCAGGGCCTGCTGGAGTTCGACCGCGTGGTGATCGAGACCACGGGCCTGGCCGATCCCGGCCCGGTGGCGCAGACCTTCTTCATGGACGACGAGATCGCCGAGAGCTATCTGCTCGACTCGATCCTGACGCTGGTCGACGCCAAGCACGCGCCGCAGCAGCTCAACGACCGCCAGGAGGCGCGCCGCCAGGTGGGCTTCGCCGACCAGATCTTCATCAGCAAGAGCGAGCTGGTGTCGGCCGAGGAGACCGAGGCGCTGATCCATCGCCTCAAGCACATGAACCCGCGCGCGCCGCAGCAGAAGGCGCATTTCGGCGACGTGCCGCTCAAGGACATCTTCGACCTGCGCGGCTTCAACCTGAACGCCAAGCTCGACATCGACCCCGACTTCCTGAAGGAAGACGACCACGACCATCACGACCATGACCACGCGCATGGCGAGCACTGCGACCATCCCTCGCACAAGCACGAGGGCCATGGCCACCATCACCACACGGACGACGACGTCAAGAGCTTCGTCTACAAGGCCGACCGCGCCTTCGACCCGGCCAAGCTGGAAGACTTCCTGGGCGCGATCGTCAACATCTACGGCCCGCGCATGCTGCGCTACAAGGGCGTGCTGAACATGAAGGGTACCGAACGCAAGGTGATCTTCCAGGGCGTGCACCAGCTGATGGGCAGCGACCTCGGTCCCGAATGGGGCAAGGACGAGCAGCGCGAGAGCCGCATGGTGTTCATCGGCATCGAGCTGCCGCGCGAGATTCTCGAGCAGGGGCTCGAGCAGTGCCTGGTATGACAAGGTATGAATAAACCTACTGCGCGCCCCGATCTCGCACCTGCGGTCCTCACCGTACAAGGTACGGCTCCGGTCCTCGGCGCGACCTCGGGGCGCTCGCTACGGTTTCTTCACACCTTGTGAGCTGAAGGTCCCGAATGAAGAAAAGGCGCCGGCCGCGAGGCCCGGCGCCTTTTTACTTGGCGGGCAGCTCGACGGGCTTGCCGATCAGCTTGAGCTGGCCGCCGCTGAATTCGACCTGGCTCGTCACGTCGTCGCCCGCGCGCTTGAGGTAGCCCTGTTGCTCGAACTGTTCGATCATCAGCGCGGCCATTTCGGGGGACGCGGCCTGGTCGCCGCTCGCGGTCCCGGCGATCTTCTCGATCCATTTCACCGGCAGCCGCGCGTCGGCCTTGAGCACGCCGCGCTTGAGCATCAGCGCGCTACCGGGCAGCTGCAGGTCCTCCTCGGTCACGCCGGCCATGGCGGCCGAATAGCTGAACTCGGCGCGCTGGCCATCGATCTCGAGCCGCAGCCGGTCGAGGCCGATCTCGGGGCCGTGGCTGGCCATGGTCTTGAGGTCGGGCGCGACCCGGTCGAGCAGCGCACGCAGCGCGGCCTGCGAGGCCTTGCCGCCGCGGATGCAGCCGTTGGCGGCGGCCGAGCGGGTCCAGATCTCGGCCAGCTTGCGGTAGGCGCCGACGTCGATGCGGCGCATGCTGCTGACCATCTCGAAGTCGTCGATGCGCGTCGCGCCGACCGAGCCCGTGCCCTTGAAGGTGGCGGTGCCGGCGTAGAGGCCGTTCTCGATGGTGGCGTCGCTGGCGGCGTCGAGGCCCTGCAGCACGATGGCGGGGAAGGGCCTGGCGGGGGCGGCGTCGGGATCGGCCTTCCTGCCGGTCGCCGTGAATTCCAGCGCCTCGAGCCGGCCCGTGCTCTTGCCGGTGGCCAGCATCCAGCCGTGACGGATGTCGAGGTCGGCCCGGGCGCCGAGCTTGCCCATCTTGAGGTTGACGCCGTTGCGCAGGTCCGCGGCCTCGAAGCCGGGCAGGGCGAGTTCGTAGTGCGCCTCGGTGCGCGCGCCGTCGACCCGTACGCGCAGTTGCGCGCCCTGCCAGGAGACGCGGGTCCTGTCCTCGTCGACGAACTGGCCGGGCGCGAGCGCGATCTCGCTGGCGTAGCCGCCGTCGAAGCCGACCCGGGTACGGGCGCTGAACGGCCGGGCGTCGCCGAACACCTTCCTGGCCTCGGCCTGGCCCTTGACGTCGAGCCGCAGTTCGCTGTCGATGGTGGCCGCGGCCAGGCTGCCGCCGGCCAGCGGGCCGTGGCGGACGGTGTCGCGAAAGCTCAGGCGCAGCGGCTTGGCCGGGGCTGGCGCGGCGTCCTCGCCGTCGTCGTCTTCCGAGGCTTCGGGCCGCGCGGCATCGGCCGGGCAGCCCAGTTCCAGCGTCACGGTGCTGACCGCGCCGAGGAAACCGCGCTCGTAGCCGCGCTCGACCACGCGCACCAGCGCGGTCTGCTCCGGCAGTTCCGCGAAGGCGTTGTCATAGACGGATTTCACCTTGTTGCCGGCCCACCAGGTGCTGCCGGCATAGGCCAGCGCGATCGCGGCGGCCAGGACTCCCAGGACGGTCTTCTTGCTCAAGTTCGGCTTTCTTGTAGGGGTATCCGGGGCCATGAGACCCCTGGCGCCGGCCCTCCGCCGGCGCGGCGCGATGCTACCGGAGCGCCGTGGGGGTCAAACGCATCGCCCGCGCATTCGAGTTCTCTATACAATCGCGCGCCTGTTGAAAACGCCAGGTCCCCCCGCAAGGGGGCGGCAGGGGTCGACGACAGGAGGGCGCCGCATGTTTGCGGCGGGCTTTCGGGGGTATAACCCCGGGGTTCGCCGACCGGCGGATGCCCTCGACAACGTGGAGCCCGCGCGGCCGACCAGGTCCGCAGTGGCTCCCATGGGAGGAGACACCAGTGAAAGCGCGTTCCAGTTCGTCCAAGGAGCCAGTCACCGTGAAGAAGCCCGCCGCCAAGGCCACGCCAGCATCCAGGACCGACGCCACCAAGGCGACGGCCGCGAAGCCGGCTGTACCGGCGGCCAAGAAAGCATCTTCCGCGACGGCGACCGTGGCGAAGAAGGAAGGCGCCGCAGCGAAGAGCGTCAAGACAGAGAAGACCGCAACGCCCACGGCCAAGGCCGCGAGCGCAACGGCGAAGAAAGCAGTTCATCCCGCCACCAAGCCTGCCAGCGAGCCGGCGGCAAGCGTCCCGGCCAAGAGCGCGAGCAAGACAGCCAAAGCGGGTCCATCGTCCACCAAACCCGTCGGCCCGCGTGCCGTTTCACCTGTTCCCTCGATCCCCATGAAAAAAACGGCTGCCGCCTCTTCCCCCGCCCCGGCGACACCTTCGACCCCCGAGCCCGAAGTCGCCACGGCAACGGCCGCGCCCGCTCCCGCCCGCGGCGGCCGGGTGTCCCGCCTGTCGCAACTCACGGTGCCCTCGATGCCGCAATCGGTGGCATCGACCGCCGCCAAGTCCAGCTTTATCCAGACCGCCTCGCAGGCGCTGGTGCCGCCTCCCCCCGTGAATGTGAAGAAAGATCCGAAGTTGGCCAACAACTGGAAGACCAAGTCCGTCGAAGAACTCAGCGATGCCGAAGTCATCGCGATGCCTGATTCCGAGTACATGAACGAAAAGCAGATGGCGTTCTTCCGCCTGAAGCTCGTCGAACTCAAGCGCGGCATTCTCGAGAATGCCGGCGAAACCACCGAGCACCTGCGTGAAGACACGGTGGTCGTGCCCGATCCGGCCGACCGCGCCACCATCGAGGAAGAGCATGCCCTCGAACTGCGCACCCGCGACCGCGAACGCAAGCTGCTGAAGAAGATCGAGCAGTCGATCCAGCGCATCGACGCCGGCGACTACGGCTACTGCGACGAAACCGGCGAGCCGATCGGCGTCGGCCGCCTGCTGGCCCGCCCGACCGCCACGCTGTCGCTCGAAGCGCAGCAGCGCCGCGAGCTCAAGCAGAAGATGTTCGGGGACTGAGCGCCGGTTCTCCGGCCCGGCCCCGACCGTCGTCCATCGCCCGCGAATGCCAAAGGAAGAAACGGGCCGCCTGCTCTCCAAGGTGGCGAAGTTCGTCCGCAATCCGCTCAAGGATTGGTCGGAGCTGGACAACCCCCCCTCGAATTCGAACGCTTCCGACTCCTCGCTGCCCGACCCGGCCTACAGCCGGGAAATGCTCAAGGAGATGATCGAGCGGCGCCAGCGCAACGATTTCGTGCGCCGGCGCGAGTTCGACATGCTGCGCAAGCTGCGCCAGCGCGAGGCCGCCGCCCACGCCTTCGACGCGACGGTCACGCCGTCGTCGTTCAACATCAACAGTACCTCGGAGAAATCCGAGGGCCGCGCGCTCACGCTCAAGAAGATCGACGAGATCGAGGAGCAGATGTCGCAGCAGTGGTGGAAGGGGCGCGGGCCGAACGGCGAGACGCTGGTCAAGTCGCCGCCCGACGCGGGCGCCGAGACGCTGGCGCCGGCGGACACCGACGCGCTGCTCGAGCCGCCCTCCCGGCCGGTGCCCGCACCGGTGGCGCCCGCGGCCGTGGCCACGGCCTCGCCGAGCGGCAGCCACATGGCGAGCCGGCTCGCGCAGGACGGCGCGCTCGAGGAGGCGGTGATCCGCTTCGCGCACGGCGATGACGTCGGTGCCGAGGCGATCCTGCTGCAGGCGCTGGCCTCCGAGGGCGCAAGCGGCACCGATGAGACCCATGCCGCGACGGTCGAGCGCGACGACGCCCGCTGGCGCGCGCTGTTCGACCTCTACCGCGCCACCGGCGACGCCGCCAAGTTCGCGGCCGCGCGCATGCGCTATGCCCAGCGCATGCGGCGCATGGGCCCCGACTGGGTGGCCCTCGACGAACTGGCGCGCAGCGTGAAAGCGGTGGCGGCCAGCGAGGAGGGCGACAGCGCCCCCGCCGAAGGCGCCGCCGACTGGGCCGCGCCGGCGAAGCTGGGGCGCGATGGCCTGGTGGCGCTCACCCGGGCGCTGTCGCAGGCCGGCTCGGTCTGGACGCTCGACTGGCGCGCGCTGGGCGCGATCGGCTCCGATGCCGCGGCGCCGCTGCGCGTGCTGTTCGCGCACTGGGCCGATTCGCCGGTCAAGCTGCGCTTCATCGGCGCGGCGCAGTTGCTGGCGGTGCTGGCCGAGTCCGCGCCCAACAACGAGCGCGGCATCGACGACGTCTGGTGGCAGCTGCACATGGCCGCGCTGCGCCTGATGCACCTGCCCGACGACTTCGAGCTGGTGGCGCTCAACTACTGCATCACCTACGAGGTGTCGCCGCCGTCCTGGCAGGACCCGCGCGGCGAATACAGTGCCGTGGCCGCGCCGGTGTCCACGCCGTCGCGCATGGGCTCGGTCTGGTCGCTGCTGTCGGTGGGCGGCGAGTCCGAGAGCTTCCCCTCGGCCGGCAGCGGCTTCGCCGCGCTCGCGGGCGACCTGCGCGGCGAGGCGCCCTCGAACCTGCAGCGGCTCGACGCCGACCTGCGCGGGGGCACCGCGCCCGTGATCTCCTGCGCCGCGCTGCTGCGCATGGACCTGGCCGCGGCCGGCGCGCTGCTGGGCTGGGTGCGCGAGCGCGACGCCAAGGGCGAGCGGGTGCAGTTCGTCGATGCGCACCGGCTGATCGCGACCCTGTTCGGCCTGGTGGGCATCGCCGACCACGCGACGGTCGCGGTGCGCAAGAACTAGGCTTCCAAGCCGCCCTGCGCGGACTTGCATTGCCCCGTCCAGGCCCCAGATGGCTGCGATGGAACAATTTCACGGCACCACCATCGTGAGCGTGCGCCGCAAGACCCCCCAGGGCGACCAGGTCGCCATCGGCGGGGACGGGCAGGTCACACTCGGAAACATCGTCATCAAGGGCACGGCGCGCAAGGTGCGGCGGCTCTATCACGGCAAGGTGCTGGCCGGCTTCGCCGGCGCCACGGCCGACGCCTTCACCCTGTTCGAGCGCTTCGAGGCCAAGCTCGAGAAGCACCAGGGCCACCTGTCGCGTGCCGCGGTCGAACTGACCAAGGACTGGCGCACCGACCGCGTGCTGCGCCGCCTCGAGGCCATGCTGGCGGTGGCCGATGCCACCACCTCGCTGATCATCACCGGCAACGGCGACGTGCTGGAGCCCGAGAACGGCGTCATCGCCATCGGTTCGGGCGGTGCCTACGCCCAGTCGGCGGCCAAGGCGCTGCTCGACAACACCGAGCTCACGGCCGAGCAGATCGTGAAGAAATCGCTGGAGATAGCGGGCGAACTCTGCATTTACACGAACATGAACCACACCGTCGAGACGCTCTGAGGCCCGCCACCATGTCCATGACCCCCCAGGAAATCGTCTCCGAGCTCGACAACCACATCGTCGGCCAGCCGCAGGCCAAGCGCGCCGTGGCCATCGCCCTGCGCAACCGCTGGCGCCGCCAGCAGGTCGACGACAAGCTGCGCGCCGAGATCACGCCCAAGAACATCCTCATGATCGGCCCCACGGGCGTGGGCAAGACCGAGATCGCGCGCCGCCTCGCGCGGCTGGCCGACGCGCCCTTCATCAAGGTCGAGGCCACCAAGTTCACCGAGGTGGGCTACGTCGGCAAGGACGTCGACTCGATCATCCGCGACCTGGCCGAGATCGCCGTCAAGCAGACCCGCGAGGCCGAGAGCGCCAAGGTGCGCGCGCGCGCCGAGGACGCGGCCGAGGAGCGCATCCTCGACGTGCTGCTGCCGCCCGCGCGGCTGGCCGACGGTACCGCGCCCGACAGCGGCAACGCCACGCGCCAGGCCTTCCGCAAGAAGCTGCGCGAGCACCAGCTCGACGACAAGGAGATCGAGATCGACCTGGTCGAGACGCGCGCGCCGCTCGAGATCATGGGCCCCGCCGGCATGGAGGAGATGGCCGAGCAGCTCAAGGGCATGTTCGGCCAGATGGGCCAGGGCAAGCGCAAGACGCGCAAGCTCAAGATCGCCGAGGCGATGCGTTTCCTGATCGACGAGGAGGCGGCCAAGCTGGTGAACGAGGACGAGATCCGCACCCAGGCGATCGCCAACGCCGAGCAGAACGGCATCGTGTTCATCGACGAGATCGACAAGGTCGCCACGCGCAGCGAGGCGCAGGGTACCGACGTCTCGCGCCAGGGCGTGCAGCGCGACCTGCTGCCGCTGGTCGAGGGCACGGCCGTGAGCACCAAGTACGGCGTGGTGCGCACCGACCACATGCTGTTCATCGCGAGCGGCGCCTTCCACCTGAGCAAGCCCAGCGATCTGATTCCCGAGCTGCAGGGGCGCTTCCCGATCCGCGTCGAGCTGCAGTCGCTCTCGGTGGCGGACTTCGAGAGCATCCTCACGCAGACCCGCGCCTCGCTCGTGAAGCAGTACCAGGCGCTGCTGGCCACCGAGGGCGTCACGCTCGACTTCACGCCCGAGGGCGTGACCCGTCTCGCGAGCATCGCCTTCGAGGTCAACGAGCGCACCGAGAACATCGGCGCGCGCCGCCTGTCGACGGTGATGGAGCGTCTTCTCGATGAAGTAAGCTTCGACGCGGCCCGTCTCGAGGGCCAGACGATCCGCATCGATGCCGCCTACGTGGACCAGCGCCTGGCGGCACTAAGTCACGACGAAGACCTGTCGCGCTTCATCCTCTGAAGTCGCCGCCCTTGCCCCTGTTACAGGGGCAATGCTTCACGCATCACATTCACTGCGTGAGCTAAGTCCTTCTTCCTCAACGAAATTCGCCGATTCCAAAATCTTGGAATCGGCGCTAAGTCGTTGATTCCATTACAAAAAATACCCCGCACGCCTGGTTGCGCCGGAAGTGTTTCCTGCTACAGTGCAAAAAAGTGCAGTTAAGTGGGAAAAAGTGCGAGTAGTGTGCCCTTCGGGCGCTGCGGCCTTCCCACCACAGGGGTTTCTCGGTCGTGTTTCAAGGCGCGTCATCGCTCAGTCTGGATGCCAAGGGGCGGCTTTCGGTGCCGACCCGGCATCGCGACGTCCTGAGCGCCACGGCGGGCGGCCAGCTCACGATCACCAAGCACCCCCATGGCTGCCTGATGGTGTTCCCGCGCCCGGAATGGGAGAAGTTCCGCGAGCGGATCGCCGCGCTGCCGATGTCGGCGCAGTGGTGGAAGCGGGTGTTCCTCGGCAACGCGATGGACGTCGAGATGGACGGCACCGGCCGCATCCTCGTGTCGCCCGAACTGCGTGCGGCCACGGGCATCACGCGCGACACCCTGCTGCTGGGCATGGGCAACCATTTCGAACTCTGGGACAAGGCCACCTACGAGGCCAAGGAGGCCGAGGCCACCCAGGGCGAAATGCCGGATGTGTTTCAGGACTTCGCGTTCTGAGGGGCATCGTGAATACCGCATGGACCCACACGACCGTTCTTCTGGACGAAGCGGTCGAAGCCCTTCTCGCAGGTCAGACGGCCGCGCCCGGCACCTTCGTGGACGCGACCTTCGGCCGGGGCGGGCATTCGCGCGCGATCCTCGCGCGGCTGGCGCCGGAAGGCAGGTTGATTGCCTTCGACAAGGATGCGGAAGCGGTGACCGAAGCAGCGCGCATCTCGGATGCGCGTTTTTCCATCCGGCACCAGGGATTTCGTTCGCTGGGCGAGCTGCCCGGCGCGAGCGTGGCGGGTGTGCTGCTGGACCTGGGCGTGAGCTCGCCGCAGATCGACAACCCGGCGCGCGGTTTCAGTTTTCGTTTCGACGGCCCGCTCGACATGCGCATGGACACCACGCGCGGCGAGAGCGTGGCCGAGTGGCTGGCAACGGCAGAACTCCAACAAATTGCAGAGGTGATCCGTGACTATGGCGAAGAACGGTTTGCTGTTCAGATTGCAAAGGCGATTGTTGCTCGCAGACAAGAACGGGGCGCAATTTCAACCACCACCGAACTGGCCGAGCTCGTGGCTGGCACGGTCAAAACCCGCGAGCCGGGCCAGAACCCTGCAACGCGCACATTTCAGGCTCTTCGGATTTTCATCAACGCCGAGCTTGAAGAGCTGCAACAGGCGCTAGAGGCGAGCCTGTCGGTGCTGCAACCCGGCGGCCGGCTCGCGGTGATCAGTTTCCATTCGCTCGAAGACCGGATCGTGAAGCAGTTCATCGCGAAGCACTCGAAGGAGGTCTACGACCGCCGCGCGCCGTTCGCGGCGCCGAAGGCGATGCGGCTGCGCGCGCTCGAGCGCATCAAGCCCTCCGAGGCCGAGGTCGACGGCAATCCGCGCTCGCGCAGCGCGATCCTGCGCGTGGCCGAACGAACGGAGACGCCATGACACGGCTCCGCGTCCACGGCCTCGGCCGCCCGATTTCCAGCCGCCGCATCCCGGGCGGCTTCGTGCCTTCTGCGCCCGCCATGCGCGGCGAACGGGGAGGCCGCTGAGATGGCACGCCTGAACCTGCTGCTGCTGCTGTCCGTGATCGCCACGGCGCTCTACCTCGTGCACACGCAATACCTCTCGCGCCAGCTCTACACCGAGCTCGACCGCACGATGCAGGAGACGCGCCGGCTCGAGCTCGACCACGACCGGCTGCAGGTCGAGAAGCGCGCGCAGGCCACGCCGCTGCGCGTGGAGAAGCTCGCGAAAGAGCAGCTGCAGATGCGCACCACCTCGCCGGCCATCACGCAGTACGTGCGTCCCGACGGCAGCGTGATCCCGGCCGTGGTCGCACCGCCGCCCGCACCACCCGTCAACAAGCCGGCCGCCAACAAGCCGGCCGCCGCCGCAGCCGCAAGGGGGCAGCGATGAGCCGCCGCAGCGTGCGCTACACCACCAGCCCCCTGCTGGCGAGCAAGACGCCGGTGTGGCGCAGCAAGTTCATCGTCGGCGGCATCGCGCTGGGCTTCGTCGTGCTCGCGGGCCGCGCGGCCTACGTGCAGGTGTTCGGCAACAGCTTCTTCCAGCGCCAGGGCGAGGTGCGCTTCGCGCGCACGCTCGAGCTGCCGGCCAACCGCGGCCGCATCCTCGACCGCAACGGCCTGATCCTCGCGTCGAGCGTGGTGGCGCCCAGCATCTGGGCCATTCCCGAGGACGTGGAACGCGACGATCCCGAGGTGCGCGCCAAGCTCAAGCAGGTGGCCAAGCTGCTCGAGATGCCGCAGAAGGACTTCGACAAGAAGCTCGAGGACGAGGACAAGACCTTCGTCTGGATCAAGCGCCAGGTCGACGAGCCGATCGCCAAGCAGATCGCCGCGATGAACCTCAAGGGCATCTACCAGCGCAAGGAATACAAGCGCCAGTACCCCGAGGGCGAGGCCGCCGCGCACGTGGTGGGCTTCACCAACGTCGAGGACAGCGGCCAGGAAGGCATCGAGCTCGCGTTCGACAAGGACCTGGCCGGCAAGGCCGGCTCGCGCCGCGTGATCAAGGACCGCCTGGGTCGCGTGGTCGAGGGCGTGGGCGAGCAGGTGCCGCCGCTCGACGGCAAGGACATCCAGCTCAGCGTCGACAGCAAGGTGCAGTTCTTCGCCTACCAGAAGCTGCGCGACGCCGTGACCGCGCGCAAGGCCAAGGCCGGCAGCGTGGTGGTGCTCGACGCCGTCACCGGCGAGGTGCTGGCGCTGGCCAACTACCCGAGCTACGTGCCCGACAAGCGCCAGAACCTCACGGGCGAGCAGCTGCGCAACCGCGCGATGACCGACACCTTCGAGCCCGGCTCGACCATGAAGCCGATCACCGTGGCGATGGCGCTGGAGGCCGGCCGGGTCAAGCCCACGACGCCGATCGAGACCGCGCCGGGGCGCTACCAGCTCGGCGGCTTCACCATCAGCGATACCCACAACTACGGCACGCTGACGGTCGAGGGCGTGATCCAGAAGTCGAGCAACGTCGGCGCGCTCAAGATCGCGCAGAAGATGACCCCGCACGAGATGTGGGACACCTACACGGCGCTCGGCTACGGACAGAAGCCGCAGATCCAGTTCCCCGGCGCGGTCACCGGCCGGCTGCGGCCCTGGAAGACCTGGAAGCCGGTCGAGCAGGCCACCATGGCCTACGGCTACGGCCTGTCGGCCTCGCTGTTTCAAATGGCACATTCGTACACCGCGTTCGCGCACGATGGCGCGATCATTCCGGCGACGATCCTCAAGAACACCGAGCCGCCGGCCGGCGTGCGCGTCTTCTCGCCGTCGAACGCGCTCGCGGTGCGCAAGATGCTGCAGATGGCCGCGGGCCCGGGCGGCACCGGCACGCGCGCGCAGACGGTCGGCTACTCGGTCGGCGGCAAGTCGGGCACGGCCCACAAGCAGGTCGGCAAGGGCTACGCGAGCAACAAGTACCGCGCCTGGTTCACCGGCATGGCGCCGATCGAGAAGCCGCGCATCATCGTCGCGGTGATGATCGACGAGCCGACCGACGGCCAGTACTTCGGCGGCCTGGCCGCGGCGCCCGTGTTCAGCGAGGTCGTGCAGCAGACGCTGCGCATGATGAACGTGCCGCCCGACCTGGCGGTCAAGCCCCTGGTGATGACCCAGGGCGTGGACGAGAGCTTCTGAGCATGCTGACCTTCACCTCCCCCCCACTGGCCGCGGCCTGGCTCAAGGAGCGGGTGCCGCAGGGCGCGCTGCATGCCGACAGCCGCTCGGTCGGCGCGGGCGACGTGTTCGTCGCCTGGCCCGGCGCCGCGACCGACGGCCGCAAGCACGTGGCGGCGGCGCTGGCGCGGGGCGCGGCGGCCTGCCTGGTCGAGCACGAGGGCGTCGAGGCCTTCGGCTTCGACGGCGACGAGCGCATCGTCAGCTATCCCGGCCTCAAGGCCGCCACCGGCCCGATCGCCGCGGCCTTCTACGACCATCCCTCGGCCCGGCTCGACCTGCTGGCCGTGACCGGCACCAACGGCAAGACCTCCACTGCCTGGTGGCTGGCCGAATCGCTGTCGACCCTGCGGCCGGCCGGCGGCGTGCGCCCGATGCGGCCCGACGGCACCGTGCAGCGCGATGCGCCCTCGCCGTGCGCCGTGATGGGCACGCTGGGCATCGGCGTGCCGCCCGAGCTGACCTACACCGGCCTCACCACGCCCGATCCCGTGATGATGCAGCGCGAGCTGCGCGCGCTGGTCGAGCGCGGCTTCGGCGCCTGCGCCATCGAGGCCTCGTCGATCGGCATCGCCGAGCGCCGGCTCGACGGTGCCCGGATCGCGGTGGCCGTGTTCACCAATTTCACGCAGGACCACCTCGACTACCACGGCAGCATGGATGCCTACTGGCAGGCCAAGGCCGAGCTGTTCCGCTGGCCCGGCCTGCGCGCCGCGGTGATCAACATCGACGACACCCATGGCGCCAGCCTGTGCGCGAACCTGATCGATGCCGGCGTCGGCGCGCTCGACGTCTGGACCGTGTCGGCCGACGGCAACCCGGCGCGCCTGATGGCGCGCGACATCGGCTACGACGCCCAGGGCCTGCAGTTCTCGGTCGCCGAGCACGGCACCGCGGCCGTCGAGCGCGTGGCGACCGGCCTGATCGGCCAGTACAACGTGGCCAACCTGCTCGGCGTGCTCGGCACGCTGCGCGCGCTGGGCCTGACGCTCGCGCAGGCCGTGGCGGCGTGCGCGAACCTGAGCAGCGTGCCGGGCCGCATGGAGCGCGTGGGCACCGGGGCCGGCGTGCCGCTCGCGGTGGTCGACTACGCCCACACGCCCGACGCCATCGACAAGGCGCTGGCCGGCCTGCGCCCGCTCGCGCAGCAGCGCGGCGGCAAGCTGTGGTGCGTGTTCGGCTGCGGCGGCGACCGCGATCCGATCAAGCGTCCGATGATGGCCGCCGTGGCCGAACGCCAGGCCGACCACGTCGTGGTGACCAGCGACAACCCGCGCGGCGAGAAGCCCGACGCGATCATCGCGCAGGTGCTGCGCGGCTTCGCGCGGCCCGAGCATGCGCGCGTGCAGGTCGACCGCGCCCTCGCCATCGCCGACACGATCGCGCAGGCCGCGCCCGAGGACGTGGTGCTGATCGCCGGCAAGGGCCACGAGGCCTGGCAGGAGATCGCGGGCCAGCGCCTGCCCTTCTCCGATCGCAGCCATGCGCACGACGCGCTCGAGAAGCGGAGGGGTGCATGAGCGACACCACCTCCCTCGCGCTGACGCTGGCGCAACTGCAGCAGTGGATTCCGGCCGCGCGCCTCGTCGGCGATCCCGCGACCGTGATCGCGCGCGTGCACACCGACACCCGCACCCTGGCCGCGGGCGACCTGTTCGTCGCCCTCAAGGGCGAGCGCTTCGATGCCAACGACTTCCTGCCGCAGGCGCGTGCCAGCGGCGCAATGGCCGCGGTCGCGCACGGCGGCCTCGAGGCCGCGGGCCTGGCCGGCCTCGAGGTGCCCGACACCCTGGTGGCGCTCGGCGCCATCGGCGCGCACTGGCGCGCGCAGTTCTCGCTGCCGCTGATCGCGGTGACGGGCAGCAACGGCAAGACCACCGTCACCCAGATGATCGCGGCCATCCTGATGGCCTCGAAGCCCGAGCGCGCGCTCGCGACCGCCGGCAACTTCAACAACGAGATCGGCGTGCCGCTGACCCTGCTGCGCCTGCGCGCGCAGCACCAGCGCGCGGTGGTCGAGCTCGGCATGAACCACCCGGGCGAGATCGCGCGGCTGGCCGCTATCTCGCGCCCGACCATCGCGCTGGTGAACAACGCCCAGCGCGAGCACCAGGAGTTCATGGTCAGCGTCGAGGCCGTGGCGGTCGAGAACGCCGCCGTGTTCGCGGCGCTGCCCGACGACGGCACGGCCGTGTTCCCGCACGGCGACGAGTTCACCACGCTGTGGAGCGACATGGCGCGCGACGGCGCCGCGCGCCGCTGCCTCACCTTCGGCGAGCACGACGATGCCGACATCGGGCTCGAGCACGCCGAATGGACGCAGGGCGCCTGGCAGGTGCGCGTGCGCACGCCGCTCGGCGGCTTCGCCACGCGGCTGCGCATCGCGGGCCGCCACAACGTGATCAATGCGCTCGCGGCCACCGCCTGCGCGCTGGCCGCGGGCGTGTCGCTCGACACCATCGCGGCCGGCCTCGATGCCTTCGAGCCGGTCAAGGGCCGTTCCAAGGCCAGCGCGCTCGCGCTGGCCGGCGGCCGCGCCATCACGCTGGTCGACGACAGCTACAACGCCAACCCCGACTCGGTGCGCGCCGCGATCGACGTGCTCGCCGCGCTGCCGGGCCCGCGCCTGCTGGTGCTGGGCGACATGGCCGAGGTCGGCGAGCGTTCGGACGAATTCCATGCCGAGGTCGGCGACTGGGCGCGCCAGCGCGGCATCGAGACCGTCTACACGCTCGGCAGCGCCTCCGAGCACAGCATCGCCGCCTTCCAGCGGGGCGATGCGGCCACGGTCGGCGGCGGACGCCATTTCGAGGACATCGACACCCTGAACGCCGCGGTGCTCGCGCGGCTGCCGCTGGTCGGCAGCGTGCTGGTCAAGGGCTCGCGCTCCATGAAGATGGAACGCGTGGTCCAGGCCATCGCGGCGCAGGGTGCGACCCCGCAGACACAACCACAACAAGAAGGAGGCCGTCCCTGATGCGGGGGCGGTGCGCAATTTCATGTTCATGAGCCTGGCCCAATGGCTGCAGACCCTCTCGCCGGAACTCGGGTTCCTGCGGGTGTTCCAGTACCTGACCTTCCGCGCGCTGATGGCGGCGCTGACCGCGCTCGTGGTCGGCCTCGTGGCCGGTCCGTACGTGATCCGGCGCCTGACCGCGCTGAAGATCGGCCAGCCGGTGCGCGGCTACGCGATGGAGACCCACCTGAGCAAGAGCGGCACGCCCACCATGGGCGGCGTGCTGGTGCTGTTCGCGATCGCCTTCGCCACCATCCTGTGGTTCGACCTCTCGAACCGCTTCGTCTGGATCGTGCTGTGGGTCACGCTGGGCTTCGGAGCGATCGGCTGGGTCGACGACTGGCGCAAGGTGGTGCACAAGGACCCCGAGGGCATGCGCTCGCGCGAGAAGTACTTCTGGCAATCGGTGGTGGGGCTGCTCGCGGCCTTCTACCTGCTGTTCAGCATCTCGGAGAGCTCGAACTGGCGCGTGCTGCAGCTGTTCTTCGCCTGGGTGCAGTCGGGCTTCGACCTCGACTTCCCGCCCAAGATCAACCTGCTGGTGCCCTTCTTCAAGGAAGTCAGCTATCCGCTGGGCGGCATCGGCTTCGTGATCCTGACCTACCTGGTGATCGTGGGCGCGAGCAACGCGGTGAACCTCACCGACGGCCTCGACGGCCTGGCGATCATGCCGGTGGTGATGGTGGGCTCGGCGCTGGGCGTGTTCGCCTACGTGACCGGCAGCGCGGTCTACTCGAAGTACCTGCTGTTCCCGAACATCCCGGGTTCGGGCGAGCTGCTGGTGTTCTGCTCGGCGATGGCCGGCGCGGGCCTGGCCTTCCTCTGGTTCAACACCCATCCGGCGCAGGTCTTCATGGGCGACGTGGGCGCGCTCGCGCTCGGCGGCGCGCTGGGCACCATCGCGGTCATCGTGCGCCAGGAGATCGTGTTCTTCATCATGGGCGGTATCTTCGTGGTCGAGGCGATCTCGGTGATGGCCCAGGTCACCTACTTCAAGTACACGAAGAAGCGCTTCGGCGAGGGCCGCCGCGTGCTCAAGATGGCGCCGCTGCACCACCACTTCGAGAAGAGCGGCTGGCGCGAGACGCAGGTCGTGGTGCGCTTCTGGATCATCACGATGCTGCTGTGCCTCGTGGGCCTGTCGACGCTGAAGCTGCGCTGAGAGACAACGCATGCGGCACCTGAAAGACCTCCCCGTCCTCATCCTCGGCCTCGGCGCGTCCGGGCTGGCGATGGCGCGCTGGTGCGCGCGCTACGGCGCGCAGGTGACGGTGGCCGACACGCGCGAGGCGCCGGCCTTGCTCGACACGCTGCGTGCCGAGTGGCCCGAGGCGGTGTTCGTCGGCGGGCCGTTCACGGCCGCGCTGATCGAGGGCACGCCGATCCGCGCCGTCTACCGCTCGCCGGGCCTGAGCCCCGAGACCATCGCGCCGGTGGCCGATGCGGCGCGCGCGGTCGGACTGCCGGTCGGCGGCGAGCTCGACCTGTTCGCACGCGCGCTGGCGGACCTCGCGATCGTCGAGACGCCGGCGGTGGTCGAGGTTGAAGAAGAAAGCGCGGCGCAAGGCGAGCTGGCGCTGGAGGCGGCGGTGCCGGCCGAGAGCGAGCCGGTGCCCGAGGCGCAGGCGCCTGCCGTGCTGCCCGAAGTCCAGGCGCCGGTGGCGGAAGAAGCTCCCGCAGCGGCAGAAGAGGCCGTGGTCGAGACGACGGCAGTGGCCGAAGCCGTCGAAGCCGTGGCGCCCGCGATCGAGGCGCAGCCCGCCGAACCCGAAGCCCTCGAGGAAACCTCCGAAGCACCGCGCGCTCCCGCCGCCTTGCTCGAATCGATGCCGCGCGATCCCTCGCTGAGCGTCCCCGTGCTGCAGCCGCCGGAACCCGAGGCGCCGGTCGCCGATGCGCCCGTGGTTCAGGAAGGCGTCGAGGCAGGCGCCGAGCCCGCCGAGCCCGTCGCGGCCGAAACGCCGGATGCCGCCGAAGGCACCCAACCCGAGGCCGCCGAGCCCGCGCCCGTCGCCGCACCGGCCCCCAAGCCCGCGTCGAACCTGCCGGCCTTCACGGTCGGCAAGCCCTACGTTCCCACGGCCGCGAAGGAAGCGGCCGACTTCGTCGCGAAGATCGCCGAGTTCGCCGCCACCAATCCCGCCTCGGCCGTGGCCGAGGAGGAGCCGGCGCCGCAGGCCGAGGCCCAGCCCGAGCCGGAACCCGCGCCCGAGCCCGCCAAGGGCTACACGCCGGTCGTGCTCGCGATCACCGGCACCAACGGCAAGACCACGGTCACGGCGCTGACCGGCCAGCTCATCGAGCGCGGCGGCAAGAGCGTGGCGGTGGCCGGCAACATCGGCCCGACCCTGCTCGACACGCTGAGCGCGCACCTCGATGCCGGCACGCTGCCCGAGGCCTGGGTGATCGAGCTCTCGAGCTTCCAGCTCGACGGCGTGCAGGGCTTCGAGCCCGCGGCCGCGACGGTGCTCAACCTCACGCAGGACCACCTCGATTGGCACGGCGACATGCCGGCCTATGCGCAGGCCAAGTCGCGCATCTTCGGCAAGACCGCGCTGATGGTGCTCAACCGCGACGACCCGGCCGTGATGGCGATGCTCGCCACCGCGGGCCAGGAGCCGGTCAAGCCCGTCGAGGAGGTGGTGAACGCCCGCGGCGCGCGGCGCGCGCCGGCCAGGCCCAAGGCGCAGCGCGTGCAGGTGCGCCCGCACGTCACCTTCGGCGCGAGCATGCCGCAGCGCCCCGGCGATTACGGCATCGAGCGCGTCAACGGCATGAGCTGGCTGGTGCGCGCGCACGAGGCCGACGAGACGCAGAAGCGCAAGCGCGGCCAGGTGCTCGAGGAGGAGATCTTCGTGCAGCGCCTGATGCCGGCCGACGCGCTGCGCATCCGCGGCCGCCACAACGCGATGAACGCGCTCGCCGCGCTGGCGCTCGCGAACGCGGCCGACTGCCCGCTCGGCCCGATGCTCTACGGCCTGCGCGAGTACCGCGGCGAGCCGCACCGCGTCGAGCCGGTGGCGCTGATCGACGACGTCGAGTACTTCGACGACAGCAAGGGCACCAACGTGGGCGCCACCGTGGCGGCGCTCGGTGGCCTCGGCGAGGACCGCCGCGTGGTCGTGATCCTCGGCGGCGAGGGCAAGGGCCAGGACTTCGAGCCGCTCGCGCTGCCGGTGCGCCAGTACGCGCGCGCCGTGGTGCTGATCGGCCGCGACGCGCCGCTGATCGAGGCCGCGCTGGCTGCCACCGGCGTCACGCTGATGCATGCGGGCTCGATGCACGAGGCCGTGCAGCTGGCCGCGCGCCGCGCCCACCCCGGCGATGCCGTGCTGCTGTCACCGGCCTGTGCGAGCTTCGACATGTTCAAGAACTACCCGCACCGCGCGGCGGTGTTCCGCGAGGCCGTGCAGGCGCTCGAGGACGAGCCGCGCGACTTCGGGGAACCCGATTCGACGGAAGGACCGGCATCGTGAACTCCGCCGCCGCGGGCGCCACGCCCAACACCCGGCCCGGCCGCTTCAGCGGCTGGTTCCGGCGCGCGCGCAGCGGCATCGATGCGCTGCCGGTGCACCTGCCGGTGCGCCTCGGCGGCGCCGGCTTCACCCAGACCAAGGCCGCGCCGATCCGCGTGCTGGGCTTCGACCAGGCGCTGGTGTGGGTCACGGTCGCGCTGCTGACCTGGGGCCTGATCATGGTCTATTCGGCCTCGATCGCGCTGCCCGACAACCCGCGCTTCGCGCGCGCCGGCTACAGCGCCTCGTACTTCCTCACGCGCCATGCGGCCTCGGTGGTGTTCGCCTTCATCGCCGCGCTGCTGGCCTTCCAGATCCCGATGAAGACCTGGGAGCGCGCCGCGCCCTGGCTGTTCGTGGCCTCGCTGCTGCTGCTGGTGGCGGTGCTGATCCCGCACATCGGCATCAGCGTGAACGGCGCGCGGCGCTGGCTGCCGATGGGCTTCATGCGCTTCCAGCCCTCCGAGCTCGCGAAGGTCGCGATGGTGCTCTATGCGGCCAGCTACATGGTGCGCAAGATGGAGATCAAGGAGCGCTTCTTCCGCGCCGTGCTGCCGATGGGCATCGCGGTGGTGGTGGTCGGCATGCTGGTGATGGCCGAGCCCGACATGGGCGCCTTCATGGTGATCGCGGTGATCGCGATGGGCATCCTGTTCCTGGGCGGCGTGAACGCGCGCATGTTCTTCGTGATCGCCGCGCTGGTGGTGGTGGCCTTCGGCACCATCGTCGCCACCAGCCCGTGGCGGCGCGAGCGGATCTTCGCCTACCTCGACCCGTGGAGCGAGGAGCACGCGCTCGGCAAGGGCTACCAGCTGTCGCACTCGCTGATCGCCATCGGCCGCGGCGAGATCTTCGGCGTCGGCCTCGGCGGCAGCGTCGAGAAGCTGCACTGGCTGCCCGAGGCCCACACCGACTTCCTGCTGGCCGTGATCGGCGAGGAGTTCGGCCTGGTCGGCGTGCTGCTGATCATCGGCCTGTTCCTCTGGCTCACGCGCCGCGTGATGCACATCGGCCGCCAGGCGATCGCGCTCGACCGCGTGTTCTCGGGCCTCGTGGCCCAGGGCGTGGGCGTGTGGATCGGCTTCCAGGCGTTCATCAACATGGGCGTGAACCTCGGCGCGCTGCCGACCAAGGGCCTCACGCTGCCGCTGATGAGCTTCGGCGGCTCGGCGATCCTGATGAACATGGTGGCGCTGGCGATCGTGCTGCGCATCGACTACGAGAACCGTGTCCTCATGAGAGGGGGCCGCGTATGACGGGTCGTACCGCACTCGTGATGGCCGGCGGCACCGGCGGCCACATCTTCCCGGGCCTCGCCGTGGCCGAGGCACTGCGCGAGCGCGGCTGGCGCGTGCACTGGCTGGGCGCGCCCGGCGGCATGGAAGAGAAGCTGGTGCCGCCGCGCGGCTTCGCCTTCGAGCCGGTGCAGTTCGGCGGCGTGCGCGGCAAGGGCCCGCTCACGCTGTTCCTGCTGCCGCTGCGCCTGCTGCGCGCCTTCTGGCAGAGCCTGCGCGTGGTGCGCCGCGTGAAGCCCGACGTCCTCGTGGGCCTGGGCGGCTACATCACCTTTCCGGGCGGGATGATGGGCGTGCTGCTCAACAAGCCGCTGGTGCTGCACGAGCAGAACTCGGTCGCGGGCCTCGCCAACAAGGTGCTGGCGGGCGTGGCCGACCGCGTCTTCACGGCCTTCCCCGACGTGCTCAAGAAGGCGCAGTGGATCGGCAACCCGCTGCGCGCGGCCTTCACCTCGCAGCCTGCGCCGGCCGAGCGCTTCGCGGGCCGCAGCGGTCCGCTCAAGCTGCTGGTGGTCGGCGGCAGCCTCGGCGCCAAGGCGCTCAACGCGGTGGTGCCGCAGGCGCTCGCGCGCATCGAGCCGGGCACGCGCCCGCAGGTGCTGCACCAGAGCGGCGCCAAGCAGATCGACGAGCTGCGCGCCAACTACGCGGCCGCCGGCGTCGAGGGCGAGCTCACGCCCTTCATCGAGGACACGGCCCTGGCCTATGCCGAGGCCGACCTCATCGTCGCGCGCGCCGGTGCCAGCACCGTGACCGAAATCGCGGCCGTCGGCGCCGCGGCGCTGTTCGTGCCTTTTCCTTCCGCGGTCGACGACCACCAGACCACCAACGCGCGCTTCCTCGTCGATGCCGGCGGCGGCTGGCTGGTGCAACAGACCGATCTCACCCCTGAATTGCTGGCCGATTTGCTACAGAAGACACAACGAACCGAATTGATCGAACGCGCCGAACGCGCCAGGACGATGCAGAAAACCGAGGCCGTCGAGGCGATGGTGCGCGCTTGCGAGGAGCTGGCACGATGAAGCACGCGATCCATCACATCCACTTCGTGGGCATCGGCGGCTCCGGCATGAGCGGCATCGCCGAGGTGCTGCTGAACCTCGGCTACCGCATCACCGGCTCCGACCTGTCCGACAGCGCCACGCTGCGCCGGCTCGCGGGCCTGGGCATCGGCACCTTCGTGGGCCATGCGGCCGCGAACGTGGAGGGCGCTGACGCGGTCGTGACCTCGACCGCGGTGCAGGCCGACAACCCCGAGGTGCTGACCGCGCGCGAGAAGCGCATCCCGGTCGTGCCGCGCGCCGTCATGCTGGCCGAGCTGATGCGCCTGAAGCAGGGCATCGCCATCGCCGGCACGCACGGCAAGACCACCACCACCAGCCTGGTGGCGAGCGTGCTCGCGGCCGCGGGGCTCGATCCCACCTTCGTGATCGGCGGCCGGCTCAACAGCGCGGGCGCCAATGCGCAGCTCGGCAGCGGCGACTACATCGTGGTCGAGGCCGACGAATCCGACGCCTCGTTCCTGAACCTGCTGCCCGTGATGGCGGTGGTCACGAACATCGACGCCGACCACATGGAGACCTACGGGCACGACTTCGGCAAGCTGAAGAAGGCCTTCGTCGACTTCCTGCACCGCATGCCCTTCTACGGCACGGCGATCCTGTGCACCGACGATCCGGCGGTGCGCGAGATCGTGGCCGACGTGACCTGCCCGGTCACCAGCTACGGCTTCGGCGAGGACGCCCAGGTGCGCGCGGTCGACGTGCGCGCCGTCGGCGGCCAGATGCACTTCACCGCGCAGCGCCGCAACGGCGTGACCCTGCCCGACCTGCCGGTGGTGCTGAACCTGCCGGGCGAGCACAACGTGCGCAACGCGCTGTCGGTGATCGCGGTGGCGGTCGAGCTCGGCATCGCCGACGAGGCGGTGCAGCGCGGGCTGGCCGGCTTCAAGGGCGTGGGCCGGCGCTTCCAGAGCTATGGCGAGGTCGCGGCCAAGGCCGGCGACGGCAGCTTCACCGTGATCGACGACTACGGCCACCACCCGGTGGAAATGGCCGCCACGCTCGCGGCCGCGCGCGGCGCCTTCCCGGGCCGGCGCCTGGTGCTTGCCTTCCAGCCGCACCGCTACACCCGCACGCGCGACTGCTTCGAGGACTTCGTCAAGGTCATCGGCACCGCCGACGCGGTGCTGCTCGGCGAGGTCTACGCGGCCGGCGAGCAGCCCATCGTGGCGGCCGACGGCCGCACGCTGGCGCGCGCGCTGCGCGTGGCCGGCAAGGTCGAGCCGGTGTTCGTCGACGACATCGCCGCGATGCCGCGGGCCATCCTCGACAACGCGCGTGCCGGCGACGTGGTGCTGTGCATGGGCGCGGGCTCCATCGGCGCGGTGCCGGGCAAGGTGGTCGAGCTCGGCGCGGTGCCGGTGGTGGCCGCTTCTTCTTCATCCACGACATCGCAGCACGCTGCGCACAAGGGGGAGGCGTCGTGAGCCTTCAGGATCCCACACTCTTCGGCAAGGTCGCCGTGCTGTTCGGCGGCAGCTCGGCCGAGCGCGAGGTCTCGCTGATGTCGGGCACCGGCGTGCTCGAGGCGCTGCTCTCGCGCGGCGTCGACGCCCATGCCTTCGACCCGTCGCAGCGCGACCTGTCCGAGCTCCGGCGCGAAGGCTTCGCGCGCTGCTTCGTGGCGCTGCATGGCCGCCACGGCGAGGACGGCACGGTGCAGGGCGCGCTCGAGATGCTCGGCATTCCCTACACCGGCTCGGGCGTGATGGCCTCGAGCGTGGCGATGGACAAGGTCATGACCAAGCGAATCTGGCAGGCCGACGGCCTGCCCACGCCCAAGTACGTGCGCCTGGCCTTCGACCAGCAGAGCCGCGAACAGGTGATGGCCGTGCCCGACGTGCTGGGCCTGCCGCTGATCGTGAAGCCGCCGCGCGAGGGGTCCTCGATCGGCGTGACCAAGGTCGAGGGCTACTCGCAGATGCAGGACGCGGTGACGCTGTCGGTCAAGTACGACGCCGACGTGCTCTGCGAGGAGTTCATCGAGGGCGAGGAAGTCACCTGCGCCGTGCTCGGCAGCGGCCTCGACGCGCATGCGCTGCCGGTGGTGCGCATCGCCGCGCCCGAGGGTGCCTACGACTACCAGAACAAGTACTTCACCGACGACGTGAAATACCACTGCCCGAGCGGCCTGCCCGAGGCGGAGGAGCGCGAGATCCAGCGCATCGCGCTGGCGGCCTATCGCACGCTCGGCTGCCGCGGCTGGGGCCGCGCCGACGTGATGATCCGCGCCAGCGACCGCAAGCCCTTCCTGCTCGAGATGAACACCTCGCCGGGCATGACCAGCCATTCGCTGGTGCCGATGTCGGCACGCGCGGCGGGCATCGCCTACGAGGAACTCTGCCTGCGCGTGCTGGCCACGGCCACGCTCGACGCCACGGGAGGCGCGCACTGAAGATGGCCGACAGCATCCCCACGCCCTTCGACGTCAAGCTCATGAACATCGTCGCGAACCTCGCATTCGTGGCGGTGGGCCTGATGCTGCTCGCCGCGGGCGCCTGGTGGGTGCTGCGCCAGCCCTTCTTCCCGATCGCGGGCATCAAGGTCGACGGCGAGGTGACGCACAACAACGCCGTCACCCTGCGCGCCAACGTGGCGCCGCAGCTCAAGGGCAACTTCTTCACCGTCGACCTCGCGCGCGCGCGCACCGCCTTCGAGTCGGTGCCGTGGGTGCGCAGCGCGGTGGTGCGGCGCGAGTTCCCGAACAAGCTGCGCGTGACGCTGACCGAGCAGGTGCCGGTGGCCAACTGGGGCGACGAGTCGAGCTCGAAGCTGATCAACGGCTTCGGCGACGTGTTCGAGGCCAACGTGGCGGAGGTCGACGACAAGCTGCCGCGGCTCGATGGACCGATCGAGCAGGCCGGGCAGGTGCTGGGCATGTACCGCGTGCTGCAGCCGATGTTCGAGCCCTACGACCTCGGCCTCGACGCGCTCACGCTGTCGAGCCGGGGCAGCTGGCGCGCGCAGCTCGACAGCGGCGCGACGATCGAACTGGGCCGGGGCCAGAGCGAGGAGGTGGCGGCGCGGCTGCAGCGCTTCCTGAAGACCGTGACGCAGGTCGCGGGGCAGTACCGCCGCACCATGGACGACGTCGAGGGCGCCGATCTGCGCCACAACGACGCCTATGCGTTGCGCTTGCGCGGCGTCACCACCGTGGTGGCCGACCCCAAGACGCCCAAGAAGAAATAGACGAATACCGAGGACATATCGATGCCCAAAGAATACAAGGACCTGGTTGTCGGCCTCGACATCGGCACCGCGAAGGTGATGGTGGTCGTGGCCGAGGTGCTGCAAGGCGGCGAGCTCAAGCTCGCGGGCCTGGGCATCGCGCCCAGCAACGGCCTCAAGCGCGGCGTGGTGGTGAACATCGACGCCACCGTGCAGAGCATCCAGCAGGCGCTCAAGGAAGCCGAGCTGATGGCCGACTGCAAGATCGGCCGCGTCTACACCGGCATCACCGGCAGCCACATCCGCGGCATCAACTCCAGCGGCATGGTGGCGGTGAAGGACAAGGAAGTGACGCCGGCCGACGTGGCGCGCGTGGTCGAGACCGCGCGTGCCATCAACATCTCGAGCGACCAGCGCCTGCTGCTGGTGGAGCCGCAGGAGTTCGTGATCGACGGCCAGGACGTGAAGGAGCCGATCGGCATGAGCGGCATGCGTCTCGAGGCCAAGGTGCACATCGTGACCGGCGCGCAGAGCGCGGCCGAGAACATCATCAAGTGCGTGCGCCGCTGCGGCCTCGAGGTCGACCAGCTGATGCTGAACCCGCTGGCCTCGAGCCAGGCGGTGCTGACCGAGGACGAGCGCGAGCTCGGCGTGGTGCTGGTGGACATCGGCGCGGGCACCACCGACGTCGCGATCTTCACCAACGGCGCGATCCGCCACACGGCGGTGATCCCGATCGCGGGCGACCTGATCACCAGCGACATCGCGATGGCGCTGCGCACGCCGACCAAGGACGCGGAAGACATCAAGGTCGAGAACGGCTTCGCCAAGCAGCTGCTGGCCGATCCCGACACGCAGGTCGAGGTGCCCGGCCTCGGCGACCGCGGTCCGCGCATGCTGAGCAAGCAGGCGCTGGCCGGCGTGATCGAGCCGCGCATCGAGGAGATCTTCTCGCTGGTGCAGCAGGTGGTGCGCGAGTCGGGCTACGAGGAGGTGCTCTCCTCGGGCGTGGTGCTCACCGGCGGCAGCGCGGTGATGCCCGGCATGGTCGAGCTCGGCGAGGACATCTTCCTCAAGCCCGTGCGCCGCGGCATCCCGAAGTATTCGAGCGCGCTCTCGGACATGGTCGCGCAGCCGCGCGCGGCCACCGTGATGGGCCTGCTCGAGGAGGCCCGCTTCGCGCGCATGCGCGGCTTCAAGGTGGCGCAAAAGAACGGGTCGGTAAAAACCGCGTTCGGACGTTTCAAGGACTTCATCGTGGGGAACTTCTGACCATGAACCATTCCCCACTCTGGCTCGCGCGCGGCAGCCCTCCCTTGCATTTCAACGAGCGATGGCGACGAACAGGTCCACCATCGCGACGATGAATTCGTTCTCGTCGGGTACCCCCAAAAAGATTCATTCATAGACAACGGCAACTGCAAGATTCAAGGAGTAGAAGATGACCATCGAAATGATCGAAGTCGAAGAGTTCAACCAGGGCACGCAGATCAAGGTGATCGGTGTCGGCGGTGGCGGCGGCAACGCGGTCGCGCACATGATGGAACGCGGCGTGCAGGGCGTGCAGTTCGTCTGCGCGAACACCGACGCGCAGGCCCTGCAGCGCAGCAGCGCGCAGCGCAACATCCAGCTCGGCCTGAGCGGCCTGGGTGCCGGCAGCAAGCCCGAGAAGGGCCGTGAAGCGGCCGAAGCCGCCGTGGACGAGATCCGCGCGGCCATCGACGGCGCCCACATGCTGTTCATCACCGCCGGCATGGGCGGCGGCACCGGCACCGGCGCCGCGCCGGTGATCGCGCGCGTGGCGAAGGAGATGGGCATCCTCACCGTGGGCGTGGTGACCAAGCCCTTCGACTGGGAAGGCGGCCGCCGCATGACCAACGCCGAAGCCGGCCTGGCCGAGCTCGAGGCCAACGTCGACTCGCTGATCGTGGTGCTCAACGAGAAGCTGCTCGACGTGCTGGGCGAGGACATCACCCAGGAAGAAGCCTTCGCGCAGGCCAACGACGTGCTGAAGAACGCCGTGGGCGGGATCTCGGAAATCATCAACGAGTACGGCGGCGTGAACGTCGACTTCGAGGACGTGCGCACCGTGATGGGCGAGCCGGGCAAGGCGATGATGGGCACGGCCGTGTCCTCGGGGCCCGACCGCGCGCGCATCGCGGCCGAGCAGGCCGTGGCCTGCCCGCTGCTCGAAGGCATCGACCTCTCGGGCGCCAAGGGCGTGCTGGTGCTGGTGACCGCATCGAAGAATTCGCTGAAGCTCAACGAGTCGAAGCTCGCGATGAACACCATCCGCGCCTACGCCTCGCCCGATGCGCACGTGATCTACGGTGCGGCCTACGACGACGCCCTCGGCGACGAGATGCGCGTGACCGTGGTCGCCACCGGCCTGTCGCGCGCCGACGCGCGCCGCCAGGCACCGACGCTTGAGGTGATCCGCACCGGCACCGACAACATCCCGTTCAACGTGCCCTCGATGGGCACCGGCCACGGCGGTGGCGGCAACCAGCCCAACTACGAAGGCATGGCCGTGCCCAGCGTGTGGCGCACCAACCGCACGATGGCCGCGGCCAAGGTCGATGCGCTGTCCTCGGGCGGCATGGACGACTTCGAGATCCCGGCCTTCCTGCGCCGCCAGGCCGACTGAGAACCGGACCAGGGCCCGTCGCGGGCATCTCGAAAGAGATGCCGCGCGGCGGCCCGACCGGACGCAGAGGGTTTGAAGAACTCGCAAGAGGCGCAGGAGGAGGCCCAGATAAAGCCTTCCCGCCTGTATCAGGCGCGTTTTCTTCATCCCTTTGCGTCCATTTCGGGGCTATGCCATACGAACGATGCCTATGGGTGTAATAGCCAGGGGATTGGCGCGCCACGCACGCCGCGCGCCTAAAATCGCAGGCGTGCTGCAACAACGAACCCTCAAGTCGATCAGCCGCGCCGTGGGCGTGGGGCTCCACAGCGGGCAGCGCGTGGAGCTCACGCTGCGTCCCGCCCCGGCCGACACGGGCATCGTGTTCCGCCGCGTCGACCTGCCCGAGCCCGCCGAGATCCGCATGACCGCCGAGGCGGTCACCGACACCCGGCTGGCCTCGACCGTCTCCACCGGCGGCGCCAAGGTCCAGACCGTCGAGCACCTGATGTCGGCCTGCGCCGGCCTGGGCATCGACAACCTCTACATCGACATCACGGCCGACGAGGTACCGATCCTCGACGGCTCGGCCTCGTCCTTCGTATTCCTGCTGCAAAGCGCGGGCATCGAGTTCCAGAAGGCGCCGCGGCGCTTCATCCGCGTGCTGCGCAAGGTCGAGGTGCGCGAGGGCGACGGCGCCAACGAGAAGTGGGCGGCGCTCGAGCCGTACCACGGCTACAAGCTCAGCTTCGAGATCGACTTCGATCACCGCGTCGTCAACTCCACGGGCCAGCGCGTCGAGTTCGATCTCGGCAGCGGCTCGTACAGCCGCGACATCGCGCGCGCGCGCACCTTCGGCTTCACGAAGGAAGTGGAGTACATGCGCAGCAAGGGCCTCGCGCTCGGCGGCGGACTCGACAACGCCATCGTGATGGACGACACCAAGGTGCTCAATGCCGGCGGCCTGCGCTACGACGACGAGTTCGTGAAGCACAAGATCCTCGACGCGATGGGCGACCTCTACATCATCGGCAAGCCGCTGCTCGCGGCCTACACCGCCTTCCGCTCGGGCCATGCGCTCAACAACAAGCTGCTGCGCGAACTGCTTTCGCACAGCGACGCCTACGAGATCGTGACCTTCGCCGACGAGAAGCGCGCGCCGCGCGGCTTCAACGAAGTCGCTCGCGCCTGGTAGGCGAGCCGCGGCCGATCCACCACGCATGCTCCTCTTTCGCTGGGCCCTGCTGTTCCTCCTGCTGATGGCCGGCGTCTCGTTCGCGTTCTATGCGGGCACCGGCCAGCCCAAGTACCGGCGCTTCGGCTGGATCGTGCTCAAGTGGACCCTGCTCGCGGCCTGCGGCTTCTTCGCGGTGCTGATCGCCGAACGCGTGGCCTGATCCGGACCGGCACCGCCGGTCTCCCGTCGCCGGGTGAGCGGCGGTCCACACTCCTCCGTCCGGAGGAGATTTCATTAAGAATTCCTTTTGTAATATCCGCCCCGAAAATTTGATCGGGGGGGACGGATGACTCCATCGCAACAGGGTGGCGTTGGCGGCGTGGCCGGGACGGAGGCAGAAAAACGGGGCGGGGGACGGGTCTTCGGGCTGGATCTGCTGCGGGCACTGGCCATCGGCGGCGTGCTCGTCAGTCATCTGCAGCTGGTGTTCTGGGGCGGCGGCTCGTCACTTGCGGGCATCTCGGGCAGCCTGGGCGTGGAGCTCTTCTTCGTGCTCAGCGGCTTCCTCATCGGCGGCCTGCTGCTCGACATCCTCGAGCAGGGCGCCGGCCCGCGGGCCTTGTGGACCTTCCTGGTGCGGCGCTGGATGCGCACGATCCCGCTGTACTACCTGTGGCTCGGCGTGCTGCTGCTGTGCGGAACCTGGGCCGGTGCCACGCGGTGGCCCTGGTTCTTCCTGAGCTTCACGCAGAACCTGGCCTGGCCCATGACCAGCGCCTGGTTCGACGTCTCGTGGTCGCTGATGGTCGAGGAGTGGTTCTACCTGCTGTTCGCCACCCTGCTGATCGCCCTGGCCGGCGTCATGCGCGCCCCGCGGGCCCTGGCGATCTGCTGCGGGCTCTTCATCGTGCTGCCCTTGCTGGCGCGCTGGATCGCCGACGACGCGGTCGCCGCCGACTGGGACGCACGGATTCGCAAGGTCGTGCTGCTGCGCCTCGACGCGATCGCCTATGGCGTGGCCATGGCCTGGCTGATGCGCAGTCGGCGCCGGGCCTGCGATGCGCTCGCGCAGCCGATGCTGGCGCTGGGCCTCGCGCTGGTCGGGGCCTCGGTGCTGAGCAGCCTGGAGCCGGCCTCCTACCAGAGCGCGTCGTGGCGCGCGGGCTTCTTCAGCCTGACCTCGACGGGCTTCGCGCTGTGCTTCCCGGCCGTCGCGCGGATGCGGCAGCCGGGCCGGGGCACGGAGGCGCTGGTGCGCTGGGCCAGCCAGCGTTCGTACGGCATGTACGTCGTCCACCTGTCGGTGATGGAGTTCGCGCGCCGGCTCGTGCTCGACGGCGTGCTGCAGCCACGCGAGGGCGTGCTGCTGGCCGGCCTGGCGACCGCCGTGCTGGCCGAGTTGTCGTACCGGCTGGTGGAGGTGCCGCTGCTGGTCCGGCGTCCGCCGCAACATGCGCGCGCCGATCGCGGCCATCGAAACCGCCGCGGCATGCGGGTCATCGCTTTCTGAGCGTGCCGGCGGCTCAGCGCGAGCGGCCCTGCCGGTAGCGCCCGGTCGTCGAGTGCGACAGCGTGGCGGCTTCCGCCAGCCGCGCCAGCGTGCGCCCGACCTGCGCATGCGTGATCGCGATGCCCAGCGCGTCGGCCGCGTCGCTGCCGGGCAGGCCCGGCAGGTCGAGCAGGCGCTTCACCATCTCCTGGATTTGCGCCTTGGCCGCCTGGCCGTGGCCCGCGACGGCCTTCTTCATCTGCAGCGCGGTGTACTCGGCCACCGGCAGGTCGTTGCTGACCAGCGCGGTCACGCAGGCACCGCGCGCCTGACCCAGCAGCAAGGTGGACTGCGGATTGACGTTGACGAACACGATCTCGACCGCCGAGGCATCGGGCCGGTAGCGCTCGGTGATCTCGGCGATGCCGTCGAACAGCACCTTGAGCCGCTGCGGCAGGCTGCCGCTGGTGACGCTGCGCGTGCTGATGGTGCCGCTGGCCACGTAGCGCAGCGCGTGGCCATCGACGTCGATGATGCCGAAGCCGGTGGTGTTGAGGCCGGGGTCGATGCCCAAGATGCGCATGTGTTCCCTAGGCCCCGAAATACCAGCGCACGGAATGGAAGAAGATCGGCGCCGCGAAGCACAGCGCATCGACGCGGTCGAGCAGGCCGTTGGCACCCGTGACGCCCACGCCCTTCTGGCCCCAGTTGGGAATACCGCGGTCGCGCTTGAGCGCCTTCATCACGAGGTGGCCCATGGAGCCCGCGATGCAGGCGATGACCGAGACCGCGAGCGCCTGGCCGAACTTGAAGGGCGTGATGAAGGAGAACAGCGCGCCCACCAGGCTGGCCACCGCGATGCCGATGCCCCAGCTGGTCCAGTTGAAGCTGCGGCTCACGTTGGGCGCGAAGGGCGTGCGCTGGCTGCGGCGCGAGATCAGGTGCTGCACCAGCACCGAGGTCTGGACCACGAAGACCAGGAAGAACACCAGGAAGGCGCTCTTGCCCTCGTAGCCCGGAAAGCTCAGCAGCAGCAGCGCCGGCACGTGGCTCATGCCGTAGACGCAGACCATGATGCCCCACTGCAGCTTGGCGTTGCGCTCGAGGAAGTGGCTCGGGTCGTCGGCCAGCGCGCTGGCCACCGGGATCGCGAGGAACACGTAGACCGGGATGAACACGGTGAACAAGTCGAAGCGCGCGGTGGCCACGAGCCAGAACTGCACCGGCAGCACCACGAAGAAGGCGAGGATCAGGCTGCGGTGGTCGCCGCGCCGCGTGGGAGAGAGGGTGATGAACTCGCGCAGCGCGAAGAAGGCGATCAGCGCGAACAGCACCGTGGCCACGGTCTCGCCGAGCGCCCAGCCGATCCAGAAGATCACGGCCATGAACCAGGTGGTGCCCAGCAGCTTGCGGAAGTGCGCGAGCTCGGCCTGCCAGGCGGCGTCGTGCACCGGGTTGCGCCGCTCCCTGAAGCTCAGGAAGAAGGCGGCGGTGCTCACGACCACGAGCACGCCGAAGACGATCAGGAACAGCGCCGCGACCTGCTGCGTGGGGCTGAGGCTGCGGAGAAATTGATTCATTCAGACGTCGCGCAAGGCGATCACTGCGGCACGCGCGCGGTCGAGGAAGGGACGCCGCTCCTCGCCGGCCTCGACGCGGATCGGCGCGCCGAAGGTGACGGAGCAGAGGATCGGCACCGGCACGATCTCGCCCTTGGGCATCACGCGCTGCACGTTGTCGATCCAGGCCGGCACCAGCACCACCTCGGGGAACTGGGTGGCGAGCGCATAGAGGCCCGACTTGAATTTCTGCGGCTCGCCGGTGTGGCCGCGCGTGCCCTCGGGGAAGATGATGATCGAGTCGCCGCTGCGCAGCGCCTCGACCAGCGGGGCGAGCGGGTCGACGGCACGGGCTTCCTCGGGCGCCGCGGCGGAGGGCTCGGGCGCGGCCGCCTGCCGTTCGACGTACACCGCGTTGAACACCTCGGTCGTGATCCAGCGCTTGACCGGCGTGTTGGCCCAGTAGTCGCGCGCCGCGATCGGGCGCGTGATGCTGCGCAGCTCCTCGGGCAGCGCGGCCCAGATCATCACCAGGTCGGCATGGCTCTGGTGGTTGGCGAAATAGATGCGCTGCTCGGCCTTCGGCGGGCAACCGTACCAGCGCGCCTGGGCACCGGTGAGCAATCGCACCACGCCCAACAGCAACCATCCCACGAGCTTCGCCAACATGGAGGCGATGATACGGGCCATGCGATGGCGTCTTGCTCCTCTTCCCCTGGCCGGGGCACTGGCCCTGTTCGTGCTGCTGGCACTGCTCGCGACCGTGGGCGCGCGCTGGGGCTGGGTGCGCAGCTTCCTCGGCGACGTGCTGGCCGTGGTCTGGGTCTACCTGGTGTTCAAGGCCTTCATCGAGGCGCGCGTGCTGCCGCTGGCGCTCGCGGCCTTCGGCGTGGGGCTGCTGGTGGAGCTGGGCCAGTACCTGGCGGCCACCTGGCAGCTGCATATTCCCAACCGCGCGCTGCGCATCGTGCTCGGCAGCACGGCCGACTGGTGGGACGTGCTGGCCTATGCGATCGGCTTCGCGGCGGTGCTGGCGGGCGAGGCCCTGTTCAGGGCAGGTCGGCCGAAGGCATCCGCGCCACGATCGTCGACGCCCGCCCGTTGAGGTAGGGCGAGTTGGGCCGGCGCTCGTAGAACTTCGGGCTCGGCAGCATCACCGCGAGGCGCGCGGCCTCGTACGAGCTCAGGCGCGCGGCCGGCTTCCTGAAGTAGTACTGCGCGGCCGCCTCGGCACCGAACACGCCTTCGCCCCATTCGACGCTGTTGAGGTAGATCTCGAGGATGCGCCGCTTGTCGAGCAGCGTCTCGAGCAGCACGGCGAGCACCAGTTCCTGGCCCTTGCGCAGCATGGTGCGCTCGCCCGACAGCAGCAGGTTTTTCGCGAGCTGCTGCGTGATGGTGGAGCCGCCGCGCAATGGTGCCGCCTGCGCCGTCTTGCCGCGCGCCGCGGCGCGTGCCATGCGCTTGGCGGCCAGTTCCTCGGCGCGCGCATTGCGCTGGCGCGCGCGCTCGATGGCTTCCCATTCCACGCCGTCATGGTCGATGAAGCTGGCATCCTCGCTCGCGATCACCGCGCGCTTGAGGCTGTCGTTGATCTGCGCATAGGGCACCCACTCCTGGCGCCAGGCACCCTCGCTGCCCTTGTGGGTGGCGATCTGCCAGGCCTCGGAGCGCTGGAAGGCGGTGCTCTGCGGGTCGATCGCCGCCATGGCCGCGATGCGCACGACGAAGAACAGCTCGAGCGCGAGGCCGGCCAGCAGCAGGCAGGCGATCCAGCGCAGCGCGGCCTTCATGAGGTGCTTCAGGCGGCGGCGAGCCGCGCGCGCAGCTCGTCGAGCACCTGGGCCGAAGGCGGTCGCACGCCGCGCCAGATCTCGAAGGATTCGGCCGCCTGCTCGACCAGCATGCCGAGGCCGTCGCGCGCCACGGCGCCGTGGGCCTGCGCCCATTGCAGGAAGCCCGCGGCCGCGGGGCCGTACATCATGTCGACCGCCAGCGCGCCCGCGCGCAGCACCTGCGCGCCGACCGGCACCGCGTCGCCCGCGAGGCTGGAGGCGGTCGCATTGATCACGACATCGAAGTCGCCCGGCACCGCATCGAGCGCCCAGGCCTCGAGCGAGGCGCCGTGGGCCAGCGCGAGCGCCGCATGCCGGCGCACCAGCGCCACCGCCTTGTCGACCGTGCGATTGGCCACCACCACGCGCGCCGCGCCCGCGTCGAGCAGCGGCCCGAGCACGCCGGCCGCGGCGCCGCCGGCACCGATCAGCAGCAGCGACCTGCCGGCCAGCGGCACGCGCGCATTGCGCTCGATGTCGTTGACCAGGCCGATGCCGTCGGTGTTGTCGGCATGGATGTCGCCATCGGCCGCGAAGCGCAAGGTGTTGACCGCGCCCGCGAGCGTGGCGCGCTCGCTGGTGTGCTGCGCGATGGCGGCGGCGTCGAACTTGAAGGGCACGGTGACGTTGCAGCCGCCCGCGTGGTCGCCGCGTTCGGCGGCCTCGCGCCGGAAGGCGGCGATGCCCTCGGCGAAGGCGCCGAGCGCGACCAGCCGGCGCTCGTAGGCGATCGGCTGGTTGCAGAGTTCGGCGAAGCGGGCATGGATCCACGGCGAGCGGCTGTGCTCGACCGGGTTGCCCATCACGCAGTACAGGTCCATGGCGCGGGTCTCCTGGCTTCTTCTTCTCTTCGGGCCGTCGCCGCTACTGCGACGACAGCTCGATGGTCTCGTCGCGCGTGAAGCGGAAGCGCGACTGGATCACGATCTGGTCGGTCTGGCGGCGCATCGCGTCGGTGAACTTGCCGAAGCTGCCGATGCTGCGCACGATGGCCTGGGCACGGCGGTCGAGCGTGGTGTTGCCCGAGCTCTCGTCGATCACGGTGTCGAGCAGGCTGCCGTCGTGGTTGATGGTGATCGTCATCTTGAGTTCGCCGTAGAGCTTCTTGCCGGCCGCGGTCGGGAAATTCTCGGTGCCGCGCACCTCGATGCGCCGGCGCAGCGAATCGACGTACAGCGCATAGGCGGCCTCGCGCGTCGACGGGCTCAGGTAGCGCTTCTTGGGGCGCGCGTTCTCCTCGTTCACGCGGCGCTCGATCTCGGCCAGCAGCTCGACCATCTGGCGGCGCTTCTCCTCGCGCGCGGTGGCTTCCTTGGGGTCGCCGCTCACGCGCGGGTCGGGCGGCGGCATGGCCGCGAGGTCGCGCTTGAGCTGGGTCAGCAGCTGCATCTGCTGCTGCTGCATCAGGTCGACCTGGCGCTGCGCCTCCTCGGCGGAATCGCCGACCGCGCTGAAGGAGGAGGGCGGCAGCGGACTGGTGGCGCGGCCGCGCTCGAGGTCGCCACCGCCGGCGAGCGAGGTCTGGGCCATCACACGGGTCTTGGGATCCGGCGCTTCGTGGGTCTTCGAGTTGACGAGGATCACTTCGAGCGGCGTTTCGGTGAACGCGCGGTTGAAGGCCTCGGGGTCGACGAAACGCACCGCCAGCAGCGCGGCATGCGCGATGACGGACACACCCAGCGCAATCTGCAGGGTGCTCAGATCCTTGAGGTTCATGCGGGCGCGTTCTCCGCGGCCGCTCCCGCGTCGGGGGCGGCGTCGCCATCGGCCAGGTCGACCGCGATCGCGATCGGGCCGGCGACTTCCTCTTCCTCGTCCTCGGCGTCGTCCACCGCGCCGGCCGCGGGCGCATCGAGGCGCTCAAGCACGGTGCCGCTGACGTCGAGCGCGATCTCGTCGATCTCGCCGAGCTTCACGCGCAGGCGCGCGCCGCGTTCCTGCTGGCCGGCCACCGGGAACACCAGCGGCAGCGCGTCGGCGCGCACCAGCGCGCCGTTGGGCAGGTCCTTGATGACGGTGGCCTCGAGCTCGGTGATGCCCTGCTGCTCGAGGTACTTCAGCGTCCAGAAGCGTTCCATGCCGCCCTGGTAGCCGTTGTAGGCCGCATAGGCCGCGTCGAAGCCCGAGAGGATCGAGAACAGGTCGGCGTCCTTGGGCTTGAACGGCGCGGCCAGCGCGGCGGTCTTGCCGTGGCGCGCGGCCGCGATGATCTGCCACTGGTTCACCAGGTCGGTGTAGCGGCGCAGCGGCGAGGTGCTCCAGGCATAGCTCTTCACGCCCAGGCCCGCGTGCGGCAGCGCGCGCGTGCCCATGCGCACCTTGATGCCGGGCGCGAGGCTGGCCTGGCTGCGGTAGAGCCCGGGCACGCCGAGCTCGCCGAGCCAGCCGCCCCAACTGCTGTTGGCCAGGATCATGGCCTCGGACACGATCAGGTCGAGCGGCGCGCCGCGCTGGCGCGTCGTGATCTGCACCTGCTCGGCGCCCGTGGGTTCGGCGCCGTCGTTGCCGACCAGGCGGAAGTTGTAGTCGGGCCGGTTGAAGTTCTCGGGCTTGCCGCGCACGACCTCGCGCTGGGCCTTCAGCTGGCGCGCGAGGCGGTGCAGGAACGAGAGCTGGGGACGGAAGCGCGCGGCGGCGGCCGGCGTGTCCTCGTGCGTGATCGAGCCGTCCTCGAGCCAGGGCTGCGTCACCACGCTATCGAGCTGGTCATGCCGCAGGTTGGCGGCGATCGGCACGCGCTCGAGCTTCGTCTCGGTCGACTGCAGTTCGAGCGTGGCTTCGTCGAAGCGCGCATAGAGCGACACGGCCGGGCGGTCGGCGCCCTCGAGCAGCGTGTAGGTGTCGACCACCTCGTCGGGCAGCATCGTGATCTTGTAGCCCGGCATGTAGACCGTGGACATGCGCGCGCGCGCCACCTGGTCGATCGCGCTGCCGGGCGCGAGCGCGAGGCCCGGCGCGGCGATGTGGATGCCGACCGTGACCGTGCCGCTGCCCAGGCCCTGCACCGAGAGCGCGTCGTCGATCTCGGTGGTCTGCGAGTCGTCGATCGAGAAGGCCTCGACGCCCTCGGCCAGCGGCAGTTCGTCGGCGATGGCGGGCGCCACGAGCGCGGGGAAGCCCGTGCCCTTGGGGAAGTTCTCGAACAGGAAGCGGCGCCAGTGGAACTGGTAGGGCGAGTCGATCGCGCCCGCGCGCTCGAGCAGTTCGAGCGGCGCGCGCTGCGAGGCGCGCGAGGCTTCCACCACCGCCTTGTATTCGGGCGCGTTCTTGTCGGGCTTGAACAGGATGCGGTAGAGCTGCTCGCGCACCGGCGCGGGGCACACGCCCTCGGCGAGCTGGCCGGCCCATTCCACGATCTGCGCCTGGATCGCCTTCTTCTTCTCGATCGCGGCCAGCGCCTGCTGCACGATCTCGGCCGGCGCCTTCTTGAAGCGCCCCTTGCCCGCCCGGCGGAAGTAGTGCGGCGCCTCGAACAGCGCGAACAGCGCCGCGGCCTGCTGCGCCAGCGAGGGCTTGTCGCTGAAATAGTCGGCCGCCAGGTCGGCGAAGCCGAACTCGCCCTCGGCCGCGAATTCCCAGGCCAGGTCGAGGTCCATGGAGGCCGCGAGCGCGCGTCCCTCGGCGATCAATTCGGCGGGCGAGGGCTTCTCGAACCGCAGCACGATGTTGGCGCCCTTGACCTTGACGCGCTTGCCGGTCTCGAGCTCGACCTGCGCCGAGGCTTCCGCCTCCGACAGCACGCGCCCGCCGAGGTATTTGCCGGCTTCTTCAAACAATACAAACATGGGCCGGATTCTCCCATGCAGGCGGGGCGGGCCTGTGGCGCGGGAGCCGCAGGCCGCCGGTTGGCGCGTTATGGAACTGGGTTGATGAAGGCCATCACGTCGTCCAGATGGCTCTTCTTGAAGTCCGAAAGGGCGTGATCGCCGCCCTCTATCAACTTGACGCGGCTGTCGGCGTAGCGCGCCGACATCTCGTGCCAGTCGAGCACCTCGTCGCCCTTGGCGATGACCGCGAACACACGCTCGGGGCGGGTCAGCGAGCCGACCTCCATGGCGCGCAGCTCGTGGATGTACTCGGGGCGGAAATAGAAATGCTCGGCCGGATCGTGCCAGGCGCTCTGGTCGCCGATGTAGAGCGTGAGGTCGCGCGCGGGATGGACGGCCGGGTTCAGCAGCACGGCGCGGCAGCGCGTCATGCCCGCGACGTAGGTGGCGTAGAAGCCGCCGAGCGAGGAGCCCACCACCGCCATCGACTTGCGCGGCCAGTCGGCGATGCCCTTCATCACCATGTCGATCGCATCCTTGGGCGAGGGCGGCAATTGCGGGCACCACCAGTGCAGGTTCGGATGCCGCTGGGCCACCCGATCCGCCACCGCGCGCGCCTTGGTGGAGCGGGGCGAGGAACGAAAGCCGTGCAGGTACAGCAGATGGGTGGTTTGTGGTTCCATGCGGGGGGGCGACGGAAAGCGCGTCGATGGCGCGCTGCTTGCGAAGTCCAGGTAATTTTGCATGAGGTCCGTGCCCATCAGATGGCGTCGAGGCGACAAAAACCCCGCGGTGCGGGCTTCCCGGAACGGGAGAGGGTCCTCGATGTCAGCGTGGCGCGGCAGGGGCACAACGCGAAAGTATTCATCGCGTGTTCCTCCCATCGTGCAAAGTTCGAAGACGATTCGAGTGTGTGTGCAAGCCTCCCGATGCACATCCCATGAAAGGGTGAGGATTCGCGGACCTGCGAAAGCGTGCGCCGGCTTATGCTTCGGCCCCATGACTACCGAGGACCCCCATGACGCTACGCCCCGCCGCTGGGGCGTGCTCGTGGTCGAGGACGACAGCCGCGCCCGTGCCTTCTTCGAGACCAGCGTGCAGCGCAGCCCGCAGCTGTTCTGGCTCGGCAGCGCCGGCACGGTGAGCGAGGCGCTGGGCTGGCTCGCGCGCACCGCCACCATTCCCGACGTGCTGCTGGTCGACCTCGGCATGCCCGACGGCACCGGCCTGGACGTGATCCGCGATGCCGTCGCGCGTTTCCCGGGCTGCGAGCCGCTGGTGGTGTCGGTGTTCGGCGACGAGGAGAACGTGCTCGCGAGCATCGAGGCCGGCGCCGTCGGCTACATCCACAAGGACGCGGCGCCCGAGGACATCGCCCAGACCATCGTCGAGATGAAGGCCGGCGCCTCGCCGATCTCGCCCATGATCGCGCGCCGCGTGCTGGCCAAGTACCGCAGCCTGCAGTCGGCCAGCGTGCCGGGCACGGCCGAACCCGAAGCCGCGCCCGACGCGGGCGAGCGCGCGCTGCTGTCGGCGCGCGAGCACGAGGTGCTGACGCTGATCGCGCGCGGCTTCTCGTACGCCGAGATCGCGCGCCTCAAGGGCCTGAGCGTGCACACGGTGCAGACCCACATCAAGAACCTCTACGGCAAGCTCGCGGTGCATTCCAAGAGCGAAGCCGTGTTCGAAGCCACGCGACTGGGGCTGCTGTCGCGTTCCGGCTGAGACGGGACATCCGTGCTCCGGACCCTGCGCGGGCGGCTGCCCGCGATGCCGATCGCGCCGTGGCTGCTGCTGCTCGTGCTGGCCCTGTGGACCGGGTGGGCCATGGGAGCCGGCGCCGCCGACCGTCCGCTCGAACTGCGCCGCGGCACGGTCACCGCCGAGGTCGACGGCGCGGTGCGCAGCGAGCCGGTCGAGCTGTCCTACCACTGGGACCGGCTGCACCGCGGCCGGCCCGGGCTCGCGAGCTTCGACCTGCCCTTCGTGCTGCCCACCGCCCCCGACAGCCCCTGGGGCATCTTCATTCCACGCACCGGCAACGTGTTCGAGGTGCAGCTCAACGGCGCGCTGCTGCAGGTCTACGGCGACCTCTCGCGGGGCAACGGCGCCGATTACGCCAAGGCGCCGATCTACGTGCCGGTGCCCGGCGAGCTGCTGCGGGCCGGCGAGAACCACCTGCAGATCCGCATCCGCGCCGACAGCGCGCGCCGCGCCGGGCTGTCGCGCGTGTTCATCGGCCCGGCCGACGCGGTGCGCAACGGGCTGTTCGAGCCGGCCTATGCCTGGCGCTTCACCGCCTCGGTGCTGCTGACCGCCTTCAGCCTGATCGTCGGCGCCATCGCGCTGGCGCTGTGGCTCACGCAGGTCGATGCGACCGCGACCGGGCAGCCGCGCCGCGACGGCATCTACCTGTGGGCGGCGCTGGCCGAGTTCTGCTGGGCGATCCGGGTGGCCGACGGCGTGATCGCCGAACCGCCGCTGCCGTGGGTACCCTGGGGCGTGCTGATGGCGACCTGCTATGCCGGCTGGGCCGCCTCGGCCATGATGTTCTGCTACCACCTCGCCGACTGGGGCCGCACGGCCCACACGCGCTGGCTGCGCTGGCCGCTGCTGGCCGTGGTGCTGGGCACCGTGGTCTCGACCGCGCTCGCGCTGCAGCGCGAGCAGCCGATCTGGCTCACCGGCTGGCTCGCGATCGAGATCGTGGTGATCGCGGTCTTCGTCGGTGCCTTCGTCGGCTCCACCGCGCGGCGTCCCAGCGCCGAGCGGCTGCTGGTGGCCGCCGCGGCCCTGCTCACGCTGGCCTTCGGCGTGCGCGACTGGCTGGTGATCCGCCTGAGCGACGCCTACGGGGAGACCACCTGGGTGCGCTACTCGTCGGTGTTCTTCGGCATCGCGCTGCTCCTGATCGTGCTGCGGCGTTTCCGCGCGGCCAGCGTCGCGGCGCGCGGCGCGGTCCGCACTCTGGCCGAGCGGGTGGCGCAGCGCGAGCGCGAGCTGGCTTCGACCTATGCCGAGCTCGAGCGGGCGGCGCGCGACCAGGCGCGCACCCACGAGCGCGAGCGCATCCTGCGCGACATGCACGACGGCGTGGGCTCGCACATCAGCTCGGCGATCCGCCAGCTGCAGTCGGGCCAGACCAGCTCCGAGGAGCTGCTGCGCACGCTGCGCGACTCGATGGACCAGCTCAAGCTGTCGATCGACTCGATCCACCTGCCGCCGGGCGACGTCGGCGCGCTGCTGGCGGCGTTCCGCTACCGGCTCGAGCCGCGCCTGGCCACGGCCGAGGTCGCGCTCGACTGGGCCGTGGACGAGGTCGCGCCGGTGGCGCACCTCGACGCGCACGGCATGCGGCAGCTGCAGTTCCTGTTGTTCGAGGCGATCTCGAACGTGCTGCAGCACGCGCAGGCGCGGGTGCTGCGGCTGGAGGCGCGCATGGAAGGCACGGCGCTGGCGCTGCGCGTGATCGACGACGGGCGCGGCTTCGACGCCACCCGGCCGCCGCGCTCGCTGGCCGAGCGGGCGGGCGCCATCGGCGCGCGGCTGGCGCTCGAAAGCCGACCGGGCCGCACGGTCGTTCAGCTGGTTTTCGACTGAGCGGGCCCGGCGGGCGCGGATAATCCGCGCCCATGTCCGCCGTGTTCAATCAGCCCTCCCTGGCGCGCCGGGTCGCGCCCATCTTCCAGGGCTTCGACGGCTTTCTGGCCTTCGCCGTGCTGCTGCTGGCCTTCGCGGGCCTGCTGACGATGTATTCCTCGGGCTACGACCACGGCACCCGTTTCGTCGACCATGGCCGCAACATGCTGCTGGCCGGCTTCATCATGTTCGTGGTGGCGCAGGTGCCGCCGCAGAAGCTCATGCTCGCCGCCGTGCCGCTCTATGCGGCGGGGGTGGCGCTGCTGGTGGCGGTGGCGCTGTTCGGCATCACCAAGAAGGGCGCCACGCGCTGGATCAACGTGGGCATGGTGATCCAGCCCAGCGAGATCCTGAAGATCGCCATGCCGCTGATGCTGGCCTGGTGGTTCCAGCGCCGCGAGGGGCAGCTGCGGCCGCTCGACTTCGTGGTGGCGACCGTCCTGCTGGCGGTGCCGGTCGGCCTGATCATGAAGCAGCCCGACCTCGGTACCTCGCTGCTGGTGCTGGCGGCCGGCCTGGCGGTGATCTTCTTCGCGGGGCTGCCCTGGAAGCTGATCGTGCCGCCGGTGCTGCTGGGCGCCGTGGCGATCACGCTGATCGTGAGCTTCGAATCGCAGCTGTGCACCGACGGCGTCGACTGGCGCGTGCTGCACGACTACCAGAAGCAGCGCGTGTGCACGCTGCTCGACCCGAGCAAGGACCCGCTGGGCAAGGGCTTCCACATCATCCAGGGGATGATCGCCATCGGCTCGGGCGGCGTCGGCGGCAAGGGCTTCATGCAGGGCACCCAGACGCACCTGGAGTTCATTCCCGAGCGCACCACCGACTTCATCTTCGCCGCCTATTCCGAGGAATTCGGCCTGGTGGGCAACCTGGCGCTGATCTCGGCCTTCATCCTGCTGATCTTCCGCGGGCTGGCGATCGCGCTCAACGCCACCACGCTGTTCTCGCGCCTGCTGGCGGGCGCGGTGACCATGATCTTCTTCACCTACGCCTTCGTGAACATGGGCATGGTCAGCGGCATCCTGCCGGTGGTGGGGGTGCCGCTGCCCTTCATCAGCTATGGCGGCACGGCCATGGTCACGCTGGGGCTGGGGCTGGGGATCCTGATGTCGATCGCGCGCGCCCGGAAGCTGGCGCAGAACTGAGCGCGGCCCGAGCATCCCGCCGTCCCCGCGGAATGGGGCGGCTGCCTAGAATGGCTCTTATGATCTCCCGCGAACCCACCATCGAGCGCCTCGCCACGGCGCAACAACTGCTGCTCACGCCCTTCGGCCTCGACGAATCGCACCTGAGCAAGGCCCTGGCCGAGATCACCGCGCACCGCGTGGACGACGCCGACCTGTACTTCCAGTACACCCGCAGCGAGGGTTGGAGCCTCGAGGAAGGCATCGTCAAGACCGGCAGCTTCAGCATCGACCAGGGCGTCGGCGTGCGCGCGGTCAGCGGCGAGAAGACGGCCTTCGCCTATTCCGACGACATCTCCGAGGCCTCGCTGCTCGACGCGGCGCGCACCGTGCGCTCGATCTCCGCCGCGGGCCGCACCGGCCGCGTGAAGACCGTGCCGCGCAAGATCGCCTCGAGCCGCTCGCTCTACGCCGGCCTCGATCCCATCGCCACGCTCGACAGCACCGCCAAGGTGAAGCTGCTCGAGAAGGTCGAGCAACTGGCCCGCTCGCGCGACCCGCGCGTGTCGCAGGTCATGGCCGGCCTCGCGAGCGAGTACGACGTGGTGCTGGTGGCGCGCGCCGACGGCACGCTGGCGGCCGACGTGCGGCCGCTGGTGCGGCTGTCGGTCACCGTCATCGCCGAGCAGAACGGCCGCCGCGAGGTGGGCTCGGGCGGCGGCGGTGGACGCTTCGGCCTGGCCTACTTCGACGACGAGCAGATCGCCGAGTACGTCGACCATGCCGTCAAGTCGGCGCTGACCAACCTCGAGTCGCGCCCCGCGCCCGCGGGCGAGATGACCGTGGTGCTCGGCCCGGGCTGGCCCGGCATCCTGCTGCACGAGGCCATCGGCCACGGCCTCGAGGGCGATTTCAACCGCAAGGGCTCGAGCGCCTTCTCGGGCCGCATCGGCCAGCGCGTAGCCGCCAAGGGCGTGACCGTGCTCGACGACGGCACCATCGCCGATCGCCGCGGCTCGCTCAACGTCGACGACGAGGGCAATGCCAGCCAGCGCAACGTGCTGATCGAGGACGGCATCCTCAAGGGCTACATCCAGGACGCGCTCAACGCCCGCCTGATGAAGGTCAAGCCCACCGGCAACGGCCGCCGCGAGAGCTACGCCCACGTGCCGATGCCGCGCATGACCAACACCTACATGCTCGGCGGCGACAAGGCGCCCGAGGAGATCGTGGCGAGCATCAAGAAGGGCCTGTACGCCGTCAACTTCGGTGGCGGCCAGGTCGACATCACGAGCGGCAAGTTCGTGTTCTCGGCCAGCGAGGCCTACTGGGTCGAGAACGGCAAGATCCAGTACCCGGTCAAGGGCGCGACCATCGTGGGCAACGGCCCCGACGCGCTGACCCGCGTGAAGATGATCGGCGACGACATGGCGCTCGATTCGGGCGTGGGCACTTGCGGCAAGGAGGGCCAGAGCGTGCCGGTGGGCGTCGGCCAGCCCACCTTGCGCATCGACGGGCTCACTGTAGGCGGAACGGCTTAAGACTTTCGTCACTTGCGGAGCGTTTCCTCCCGTTGCTAAGCTGCGCCCTTTTGCGACGACGCATTCAAGGAGCATTTCAATGGGGAACAGGATCCACTCGCCCGCCGCCCTCTGGGCCATGACCGCCCTGGTCGCGCTGGCCAGCGCCGGCTGCGCATCGCGCGGCGGCTCGGGCAGCCAGAGCGAGGCCGCGCCCGCGGCGGCCGCGGCCCCGGCCGCCCCCGCGCGCAGCGGTTCCAAGGCCGGCATGGACGCCCAGGGCAATGTCGTCGATTCGTCCAAGGTCGAGGCCGGCAGCGGCCGCACCGTCAAGGGCCTCAACGGCTACGAAGGCGAGATCACCGGCAACCCGGCGCGCAACAGCAAGTTCGCCCGGCTGCAGATCGGCATGAGCGCGCGGCAGGTCACCGACCTCGCGGGGCAGCCCACCGACCAGGGCGCCTACGTGACCGGCAAGGCCTTCATCCCGTTCTATTTCGGCAGCGACCGCCATCGCTTCGAGATGACCTACAAGGGCCAGGGCCGCCTGATCTTCGCGGGTGGCGGCATGGGCGACTACTCGAGCGGCAACCTGATCTGGATCATCCACAACGCCAACGAGTCGGGCTACCGCTGAGCCCGTGTCCAGGCGCCGGCTCCGTCGGCGCCAAAACAACGAACGCCCGGCCTCGAAGCCGGGTTTTGTTTTTCCGTGCTACATTCGCGCCCATGTCCGCCGCTCTCCGCGCCTATTTCTTTGCCTACTTTTGGTTCCCGGTTTCCGGCGGACGAGAGGCGAGCGCGTAAAGCAGACAGGCACCCCTCCCAAAACCGCCGGCGCAAGCAGCCCCGGCGGTTTTTTTATGCCCTGACGATATTCAATCCAACAAGGAACCTTCATGAGCACGAACACTGCCCCGGCCAGCGAGAGCTGGTATGCGAGCGTCGAAAAAACCAGCAAGACCGACGACGAACGCATCAAGGACATCAACGTGCTCCCCCCTCCCGAACATCTGATCCGCTTCTTCCCGATTCGCGGCACGCCGGTCGAAACGCTGATCACGGGCACACGCCGCAGCATCCACAACATCATGGGCGGCAAGGACGACCGGCTGCTGGTGGTGATGGGGCCCTGCTCGATCCACGATCCGGCCGCCGCGCTCGACTACGCGCGCCGCCTCAAGGTCGAGCGCGAGAAGTACGCCGACACGCTGGAGATCGTGATGCGCGTGTACTTCGAGAAGCCGCGCACCACGGTCGGCTGGAAGGGCCTGATCAACGACCCCTACCTCGACGAGAGCTACCGCATCGACGAAGGCCTGCGCATCGCGCGCCAGCTGCTGATCGACATCAACCGCCTGGGCCTGCCGGCGGGCAGCGAGTTCCTCGACGTGATCTCGCCGCAGTACATCGGCGACCTGATCGCCTGGGGCGCGATCGGCGCGCGCACCACCGAGAGCCAGGTGCACCGCGAACTGGCCTCGGGGCTGTCGGCACCGATCGGCTTCAAGAACGGTACCGACGGCAACATCCGCATCGCCACCGACGCCATCCAGGCCGCGGCGCGCGGCCACCATTTCCTCTCGGTGCACAAGAACGGCCAGGTCGCGATCGTGCAGACCAACGGCAACCGCGACTGCCACGTGATCCTGCGCGGCGGCAAGGCGCCCAACTACGACGCGGCCAGCGTCGAGGCGGCCTGCAAGGACCTCGAGGCGGCCAAGCTGCCGCCCACGCTGATGGTCGACTGCAGCCATGCCAACAGCTCGAAGCAGCACCAGAAGCAGATCGACGTGGCGAAGGACATCGCCGGCCAGATCGCCGGCGGTTCGCGCCGCGTGTTCGGCGTGATGGTCGAGAGCCACCTGCAGGCCGGCGCCCAGAAGTTCACGCCCGGCAAGGACAAGATCGCGGGCCTCGAGTACGGCAAGAGCATCACCGACGCCTGCCTGGGCTGGGACGATTCGACCCAGGTGCTCGAGACGCTGTCGCAGGCGGTCAAGCAGCGCCGCGGCTGATCGCTCAGATCAACGCGGCGAGTTCGGGCCAGTGATGGCGCACCGCGGCGGCCTCGTCGCCGTCGGGCGCCATCAGCGAGAAGTCGGCGAAGTCGAAGCCCGGCCCGACCATGCAGGCGACCAGCGTGAAGTCGCCCGCCGAATGGCTTTCGATCGGCCGCGCGGCTTGCCACTGGCCCGCGGGCACCACGTGCTGGGGCCGCGTGCCGTGCACGTCGACCGGCCCGAGCCGCACATGGGCCGGTGCGGTGCGCAGCGCGGCATCGCAGGTCCACAGCGCGAGCGGCACGCCTTCTAGATGCACCCAGACCTCGTCGGACAGCACCCGGTGCCAGCGCGAATGCTGGCCGGCTTCGAGCAGGAAGTAGATGCTGGTGAGCGCGCTGCGGGCCGCGCGCTCGTCGGCGGGAGTCACCTGCACCGCGGAGCGGAACACCTCGCGGTACCAGCCGCCCTCGGGATGCGGCTGCAGCCCCAGCGTGTCGATGAGTTGGGTGGCGCGCTGGGTCATGGGCGGATCCTCGTTCAGGGTGTGGCCGGAAAGTGCCAGCCGGCCAGGTGCTTCAGGTCGCTGGCCTGGCCGCCGGGAATGCGCTCCGGCAGGGGCTGGGCATGCGATGGGGCCGGCACGCCGACCGCGATCCGCGTCACGCCGGTGGTCTTGCCGAGTCCGGCGACCCAGCTCTGCCAGCGCTCGCCGTTGCGGCGGTCGCGAAAGCCGATGCCGGCGATCTGCCCGGCGGTGGGCGGCGTGGGCGAGAGCAGGTCCAGGTATTCCACGCGGCCGCGCACGATGCCGCGATGGTCGGCCTTTACTTCGTGGCAGTAGGCGGCGGTCCACAGGTCCTCGCGCAGCCGCACGGCATGCACGTCGCCCGCGGCCGGTGGCCCGGGGATCGACTTGGCGCGCGCGCCGGCGGCGGGTTTGCGCCGAACCGGTTCGGCGGCCTCGGCAGGCGGTTCCTGCCTGGGGCGTTTCAGATGGCCGAACAGCCGCGCCACCAGTTGCTCGTCGAGACCATCGGCCGCGCGCCACCAGCCCAGCGGGGCCGGTGCCTCGACCTTGGTGGAAGGGCGCTGGTCGCGTTCGACGGCGGTGGTCCAGCGCGTGAAGAGGCCCGGATGCTCGGGCGTCTGCATGACGCCGAGCGTGGCCAGGGCCTCGAGCACCGTCTCGCAGCGGTAGGGATTGTTCACGCGCAACAGCTTCGCGTTCTTGAGCGCAGTGCGCGCCTTGCCGTAGCGCGTGTCGGCCGGCAGGGCGCGCAGCAGGTCGAGCAGGCGATGGAAGACCCAGATGTCGCGCGGTGTCGGTTGCGGCCAGCCTTCGGCCGAGCCCGCGGCTTCCAGCGCGAGCAGGCCTTCGATCGGTCCGCCGGTGCCCCAGCCCGCGCCCTGCAGATGGCGGAAGTAGGCGCGCAGCGTCGGATCGGCGCGCTCCTCGCGGTGGAAGCAGACACGGCAGCTGCCGCCGCCCATGGCGCCCATCGGATGCGCCGGCATCGCGAGGCCGAGGGCGGTGGCGGGCAGCACCGTGAGCCACGCCAGGTCGCTCGAGGTCATCGAGGCGACGAAGGCATCGGCCGCGCGGCGCAGGTCCACGCCGGCCGCGGCCTGCCGCAGGCGGTTCACCGCCTCGTCGTGCGGGATCGCGACGAAGCGGTTGGGCTCGAGGCCCGCGTCGGCCAGCGCCTGCCGCTCGGCTTCGCTGAAGGTGTCGGGAATGCGGTGGCAGTGGTTGCCGTCGGCATCGAAGTAGCTGTTGCCGCTGTCGTACACGCGGCGCAGCAGGCCGAGCAGCGTGTCGTCGGGTGCCGCGGCCGCCATGCGCGATCCCGCTCAGGCGATGCCGTCGCGCAGGGCCTGCAGCAGCTTGTCGTGCACGCCGCCGAAGCCGCCGTTGCTCATGCAGACGATGTGGTCGCCGGGCCGCGCCGCGGCGACCAGTTGGCCCACCAGCGTGCCGATGTCGCCAGCCACCCGAGCGCGCTCGCCCATCGGGGCCAGCGCCGCGGCTGCATCCCAGTCGAGCCCGGCCGTGTGGCAGAACGACAGGTCGGCCGACTCGAGGCTCCAGGGCAGTTGCGCCGCCATCACGCCGAGCTTCATCGTGTTGCTGCGCGGCTCGAAGGCCGCGAGGATGCGCTCGCCCTGGCGACCCGCGGCGTCGAGCTTCTGGCGCAGGCCGTCGAGCGTGGTGCGGATCGCGGTGGGATGGTGGGCGAAGTCGTCGTAGACCGTGATCGCGCCGCCCGCGCGCTCCACCGTGCCGCGCAGTTCCATGCGCCGGCGCACGTTGCGGAAGCTGCCGAGCGCGCGCGCCGCGTCGGCCGGCGATACGCCCACGTGCTCGGCGGCCGCGATCGCGGCCAGCGCATTCATCTGGTTGTGCAGGCCCGACAGCGCCCATTCGACGCGGCCGACCTGCTCGCCCTCGTGCAGCACGTCGAAGGCGTCGTGCGTGCCGCGCGCCTGCCACTGCGCGCCCGGACCTTCGCCGCCGAAGCGCGCGAGCTCGCTCCAGCAGCCCTGGGCCAGCACGCGCTCGAGGCTGGGCTCGGTGGCATTCACCACCAGCCGGCCGGTGGACGGCACGGTGCGCACCAGGTGATGGAACTGCCGCTCGGTGGCCGCGAGGTCGTCGAAGATGTCGGCGTGGTCGAACTCGAGGTTGTTGAGGATCGCCGTGCGCGGGCGGTAGTGCACGAACTTGCTGCGCTTGTCGAAGAAGGCGGTGTCGTACTCGTCGGCCTCGATCACGAAGGCCGGTCCGTCGCCGAGCCGGGCCGAGACGCCGAAATCGAGCGGCACCCCGCCGACCAGGAAGCCCGGCGCCTTGCCCGCGCGCTCGAGCACCCAGGCCAGCATCGAAGTGGTGGTGGTCTTGCCGTGCGTGCCGGCCACCGCCATCACGTGGCGGCCCAGCAGCACGTGCTCGGCCAGCCACTGCGGGCCGCTGGTGTAGGGCTTGCCGGCGTCGAGGATGGCTTCCATCAGCGGAAACTTCGGCGTGCCGTCGGCCAGTCGGGCGCGCGACACCACGTTGCCGACCACGAACACGTCGGGCGCCAGCGCGAGCTGGTCGGCGCCGAATCCCTCGATCAGGTCGATGCCGAGCGCGCGCAGCTGGTCGCTCATCGGCGGGTACACGCCGGCGTCGCAGCCCGTGACCCGGTGGCCTGCCTCGCGCGCCAGGGCGGCCAGACCGCCCATGAACGTGCCGCAGATGCCCAGAACATGAATATGCATGGGGGCGATTCTAGGGAGGCGCATCGCCGCGGCCCGGTGCGACGGCCTTGGAGGCGGTACTGGTGTTCACGTGCGGGCCATGCTCTGCGGGCAAAATGCCCCGATGGACACGTCCAAGCGTGAAATCGCCGCCTCCGCCGCCCGCCTCGTGGTCGAGGAGGGGCTCGAATACGGCCCGGCCAAGCGCCGGGCGCTGCGCGACCTGGGGCTCTCGGCGCGCACCGCGCTGCCGAACAACGACGAGGTCGAGGCCGAGGTGCGCGACTACATCGCGCTGTTCTGCGCCGACACCCAGCCCAAGGAGCTCCATGCGCTGCGGATGCTGGCCCTCGAATGGATGGAGCGCATGGCGGCGTTCCGGCCCCATGTCGGCGGTGCCGTCTGGCACGGTACGGCCACCCGGCTGTCAGACATTTATATTCAATTGTTCTGCGATGATTCGAAGTCGGCCGAGATCGCGCTGATCGACCATCACGTGGACTACGAGCCGCGCATGGTGACCGGCTTCCATGGCGAGCAGGTCGAGGCCTTGAGCGTGCATGCGCCGAGCCGGGCCCTCGGCGAGGAAATCGGCGTGCACCTGCTGGTCTACGACCTCGACGACCTGCGCGGCGCGCTCAAGCCCGACGCCCAGGGCCGTTCGCCGCGTGGCGATCTGGCGGCGCTGCGGCGGCTGATCGAAAGAGAAAAGGACAACGGATGACTTCTTCGGCCACACGACGCGGCCTGTTGTATGGCGGCGTGGCGGTGGCGGCCGCCGCGGCCGGCCTGGGCGGTGCCTGGTGGCGCCATCGTGGCAGCGGCGCGGCCGGCGAAATGCTCGGGGCCGATTTCTGGGCCCAGCGTTTCGAGCGGCCCGAAGGCGGCGAACTCGCCATGACCAGCTTGCGCGGCAAGCCGCTGCTGCTCAACTTCTGGGCCACCTGGTGCCCGCCTTGCGTGGAAGAAATGCCGATGATCGATCGCTTCTTTCGCGATCATGGTGCCAATGGCTGGCAAGTCGTGGGCTTGGCGATCGATCAGCCGAGCTCCGTGCGCAAGTTCCTGCAGCGCACGCCGGTCACCTATCCGACCGGATTGGCTGGTTTGCAGGGCACGGAACTGGTCAAGAATCTCGGCAATACCGGCGGCGGCCTGCCGTTCACGCTGGTGCTGAACGCCGATGGGTCGGTGGCGGCCCGTAAAATGGGCAAGCTCGAAGAGGCCGACCTGGAGGGTTGGCGACGTGAACTCGTTCACAGTTAGAATTAGATACACAGGTCGGCGTTAACCGCCGAAAGCCGACAATCAACGATGTTCGGCCTAGTTGTATCCTAATAACCGGAAAACCCGGCACTGGAGTCCCATGGATCTGCGCAAACTCAAGACACTGATCGATCTGGTGTCCGAATCGAATATTTCCGAGCTGGAAATCACTGAAACCGAGGGCAAGGTCCGCATCGTCAAGGGTGGCGGTGCCGCGCCCGTCCAGTACGTGCAGACCCTGGCGGCGGCGCCCGCCGCGGCACCGGTCGCAGCGCCCGCCGGTGCTGCAGCGCCTGCCGCCGCCCCGGTGGCCGAAGCCGCTCCGGCCGGCCATGCCGTGAAGTCGCCGATGGTCGGTACCTTCTACCGCGCCGCGAGCCCGGGCGCTCCGTCCTTCGTCGAGGTCGGCAGCAAGGTCAACGAGGGCGACACGCTCTGCATCATCGAGGCGATGAAGATCCTCAACGAAATCGAGGCCGACAAGGCCGGCACGGTCACCCAGATCCTCGGAGAAAACGGTCAGGCGGTCGAATACGGCCAGCCGCTGTTCATCATCGAGTGACCATGTTCAAGAAGATCCTGGTCGCCAACCGCGGCGAGATCGCGCTGCGCATCCAGCGCGCGTGCAGCGAACTCGGCATCAAGGCCGTGATGGTCTATTCCGAGGCCGACCGCGACGCCAAGTACGTCAAGCTGGCCGAGGAGGCCGTCTGCATCGGCCCCGCGCCCTCGGCGCAGAGCTACCTCAACATGCCGGCCATCATCTCGGCGGCCGAAGTGACCGATGCCGAGGCGATCCATCCCGGCTACGGCTTCCTGAGCGAGAACGCCAACTTCGCCGAGCGCGTCGAGCAGAGCGGCTTCCAGTTCATCGGGCCGACGCCCGAGAACATCCGCACCATGGGCGACAAGGTCTCGGCCAAGCAGGCCATGATCAAGGCCGGCGTGCCCTGCGTGCCCGGTTCCGACGGCGAGCTCTCCGACGACGCCACGGCCAACAAGCGCATCGCGCGCGCCATCGGCTACCCGGTGATCATCAAGGCCGCGGGCGGCGGCGGTGGCCGCGGCATGCGCGTGGTCCATACCGAGGCCGCGCTGATCAACGCGATCCAGATGACCAAGGCGGAGGCCGCGGCGGCCTTCAACAATCCCTCGGTCTACATGGAGAAGTTCCTCCAGAACCCGCGCCACGTCGAGATCCAGGTGCTGGCCGACAAGCACCGCAACGCGGTCTACCTCGGCGAGCGCGACTGCTCGATGCAGCGCCGTCACCAGAAGGTGATCGAGGAATCGCCCGCGCCGGGCATTCCGCGCAAGCTGATCGAGAAGATCGGCGAACGCTGCGCGGCCGCCTGCAAGAAGATCGGCTACCGCGGCGCCGGCACCTTCGAGTTCCTCTACGAGAACGGCGAGTTCTACTTCATCGAGATGAACACCCGCGTGCAGGTGGAGCATCCGGTGACCGAGCTCACGACCGGTATCGACATCGTCAAGACGCAGATCATGGTGGCGGCCGGCGAGAAGCTGCCGTTCACGCAGCGCCAGATCCAGATGCACGGCCACGCGATCGAGTGCCGCATCAACGCCGAGGACGCCTGGAAGTTCACGCCGTCGCCGGGCCGCATCACGATGTGGCACCCGCCGGGCGGCCCGGGCGTGCGCGTGGATTCGCATGCGTACACCAACTACTTCGTGCCGCCCAACTACGACTCGATGATCGGCAAGATCATCGTCTTCGGCGACACCCGCGAGCAGGCCATGGCGCGCATGCGCACCGCGCTCAACGAGACCGTGATCGAAGGCATCCAGACCAACATCCCGCTGCACCGCGAGCTGATGGTCGACGCCAAGTTCATGGCCGGCGGCACCAACATCCACTACCTCGAAGAGTGGCTGGCCGCGCACAAGCGCTGAGCCGTCCCTGCCCGCCATGTTCGAACTCCGCCTGCTGGCCCCCGAGGAACGCATCGAGACCCTCGGCGACGCGCTCGATGCGCTCGACGCACTGAGCATCTCGGTCGAGGATGCCGACGCGCAGACCGACGCCGAGCAGGCGCTGTTCGGCGAACCCGGCATGCCGCCGCCCAAGGAGGGCTGGCAGCGCTCGCGCGTGATCGCGCTGTTCGCCACCGAGGAACTGGCGCGCGACGCGGGCTCGGTGCTCGCGCTGCAGGACTTCTTCGAAGGCTGCACGCTGCTGGGCATCGCCGAGCTGCAGGACCAGGACTGGGTGCGGCTCACGCAGTCGCAGTTCGCGCCGGTCGAGATCACGCCCGAGTTCTGGATCGTGCCGAGCTGGCACGAGGCGCCCGCGCAGGCGACGCAGGTGATCCGGCTCGATCCGGGCCTGGCCTTCGGCACCGGCACCCATCCCACCACGCGCATGTGCCTGCGCTGGATCGCGACCCGCGGTGCGCTCGCGGGCCAGCGCGTGCTCGACTACGGTTGCGGCTCCGGCATCCTGGCCATCGGTGCCGCGAAGTACGGTGCGGGCGAGATCGACGCGGTCGACATCGACGAGGCCGCCGTGAGTTCGACGCGCCTCAACGCCGAGGCCAACGGCGTGACGCTCGACGCGGGCCTGCCCGAAGCGGCGCAGGGTCAGTACGGCACGGTGCTCGCGAACATCCTCGCGACCCCGCTCAAGGTGCTCGCACCGCTGCTGTGCGAGCGCGTGGCGCCCGGTGGCTCGCTGGTGCTCGCCGGCATCCTCGAGCGCCAGGCCGACGAGCTGAAGGAAGCCTACGCGCCCTATGTGGCGCTCGAAGTCAGCGACAGCGAGGACGGCTGGATCCTCATGACGGCACGCCGCTGAACGCGCTCGCGCCGGGGGCTTTCTCCGGCGCAAACGGCGCCGCCGGCATCGCGTCGCGCCGAGGGCCCAACCCTACAATCGCCCCCTCATGAGCCTCGTCACGCGTTGCCCCGCCTGCGCCACCACCTTCAAGGTGGTGCGCGACCAGCTCCGGATCTCGGACGGGTGGGTGCGTTGCGGTCGCTGCAGCCACGTGTTCGATGCGACGCTCGACCTGCAGGAGACGCCGGATGCGGCCGGCGTCGCGCCGCCGCCGATGCAGCAGATGCCGCCGGCGCCGGCTCCGATGCCGGCTGGTACGCCGGATACTCGGCCCGATGAATCGGGTGTCGCGGACGATGCGAATTCGCCCGTCCCGCCCCGCGTCGAGGAGGCCGACTTCCTCGATGACGAGGTCGGCGAGGAAGCGCCGCCGCCGCCAGGCGCCGAGCCGATGCCGCCCGTTGCGCCCGCGCCGCCGCCGGCCATGGACACGCGCGAAAGCGCGGACTTCGCGCCGCCCGCGCACGGCATCGTCGCCGACGAGCCCTGGTCCGACCTCGAGGTGCGCGAGCCGCAATGGCGGCCGCCGCCGAGCTCGCTGCCACCGTTTCCCGACATCGATCTCGATCTCGCCGCACCGCCATCGCCGCCGCCCTCGCCGGCACCGCCACTGCCCGCGGTGTGGACGCGCCGTTCCAACGCGCCCGCGATCCCGTCGAATGAAAAGCCCGCGGGCTTCGCGACGCTGCGCCGTTCCGGGTCCGACGAAGACAGCGACGAGGACACCGAGCTCGAGCTCGAGCGCGACGACGCCGATGCGCCCGAGGAAGGCGACGACAAGGACCGGCTGCAGATGCAGAAGGCGCTGCGCCGGGCGCGCGCCAAGTCGGCCAAGATCGCCGCCAGCGCCAAGGCGCACGACGAACGCGGCGAACCGGAGGAGCGCGCGAAGAGCGATGACCCTGCGCTGCTGCCCTTCGCCTCCGTGCTCGACGCGGCGGACGAGACCGAGGAGCGCGCGGCGCACCGTTTCGCCGACGAGATCGACGACGACGAAAGAGACGATCGACCGAAGTCCTTCTGGCAGCGCATCGGCAAGCGGCGCGGGCTGATCGCGCTCGCGGCGATCGCGGGCCTGCTGCTGGTCGTGCAGGTCCTGCGGCACGAGCGCGACGGCATCGTCGCGCGCCAGCCCTCGCTGCGTCCCGCGCTGGCCGCGCTGTGCCAGGCGACGGGCTGCGAGCTCGCGCCGCTGCGCCGCATCGGAGACATCGTCATCGAGGGCGCCGCCTTCGCGCGCGAGAAGAGCGGCGGCAACGACTACCGCTTCAGCTTCAACCTGCGCAGCAATGCCGCGGTGCCGCTCGCGATGCCGTCGATCGAACTGGTGCTGCTCGATACGCAGGAGCGAGCCGTCGTGCGGCGCGTGCTCTCGCCGGCGGACTATGGCGCGCCTGCGGTGCTCGCGGCACGCGGCGAACGCGTGGCCTCGCTGCCGATGACGCTGACGGGGCCCGAGGCCGCGGCTCTGCCGCCGATCGCAGGCTATCGTGTCGAGGCCTTCTATCCCTAGGCGCCTGGCGAGCCGCCGGTTGCGCGCCCGCGCCTTCTTTTCTTTTCTCTCACCTCAACGGATCAGCCCATGGCAGCAGTGATTTGCGGTTCCCTCGCCTTCGACACCATCATGACCTTCGAGGGCCGGTTCGCCGACCAGATCCTCCCGGACCAGTTGCACATCCTCAACGTGTCCTTCCTGGTGCCGGGCCTGCGCCGCGACTTCGGTGGCTGCGCCGGCAACATCGCCTACAGCCTCAACGCGCTCGGCGGCACGGCGCTGCCGATGGCCACGCTGGGCAGCGACGGCGCCGACTACATCGAGCGCATGCGTTCGCTGGGCATCAGCACGGAGTTCGTGCGCCAGCTCGACGACACCTTCACCGCGCAGGCGATGATCATGAACGACGCCGACAACAACCAGATCACGGCCTTCCATCCGGGCGCGATGCAGCAGGCCCACGTCACGAAGGTCGCGGCGCGCGAGGACATCCGGCTCGGCATCGTCGCGCCCGATGGGCGCGAGGCGATGCTGCAGCACGCCGAGCAGTTCGCGGCCGCCGGCATTCCCTTCGTGTTCGATCCGGGCCAGGGCCTGCCGATGTTCGACGGCGAGGCGCTCAAGCATTTCGTCGAGCTCGCGAGCTGGGTGGTGGTCAACGACTACGAGGGCAAGATGCTCTCGCAGCGCACGGGCTGGAGCCTGGCGGAGATCTCGCGGCGCGTGCAGGGCCTCGTGGTCACGCTCGCGGCCGAGGGTTGCGAGGTGTGGACGAGCGGCGAGCGCGAGCACGTGCCGGGCGTGGTGCCGGCCGCGGTGATCGAGCCCACGGGCTGCGGCGATGCATGGCGCGGCGCGCTGCTGTTCGGTCTGGAAAAGGGCTGGCCGCTCGCGCAGTGCGCGGCGCTCGGCAACCAGGTCGGCGCGCTCAAGATCGCGCAACGCGGCCCACAGAACTACCAGGTCGATCGCCAGGCACTCGGCCTGGCCTGACGAGCGACGGCGCGGCGGCGGATGCCACCGCCGCGTCGCCTCGCGATCTGTCTTGCCCAATGAAAAAGCCCGACACCTTGCGGTGCCGGGCTTGATGCCTTTTCAGGGCTGCCGAGAAAACTCAGGGCTTGCTGGCCGTGGGGAACGGCCAGGCTGCCTGGGGATTCAGCGTCGTCTGCGCAGCGGGGGCGGGCGCAGCGGCAGCCTTGGCGGGCGCCTTGGCAGCCTTCTTCGCAGCAGGCTTCTTGGCAGCAGCGGCAGGCTTGGCAGCAGGCTTCTTCGCGGCTTTCTTGGCCGCAGCCTTCTTGGCAGGGGCCTTCTTGGCGGCAGCCTTCTTCGCAGGCGCCTTCTTGGCAGCGGCCTTCTTCGCCGGTGCCTTCTTCGCTGCGGCCTTCTTGGCCGGAGCTGCCTTCTTCGCCGGCGCCTTCTTCGCGACGACCTTCTTCGCGGCTACCTTCTTGGCAGCGACCTTCTTGGCCGGAGCCTTCTTGGCAGCGACCTTCTTGGCCGGAGCCTTCTTGGCGGCGACCTTCTTGGCCGGGGCCTTCTTCGCTACGACCTTCTTGGCCGGAGCCTTCTTCGCTGCGGCTTTCTTAGCCGGTGCTTTCTTTGCAGTTGCCATTTCTGTTTTCTCCTTGATCAAGTTGAAAAAATCAACCTATTGAAGCACTCCGCGCATGTTGGTAGCGCTGGAGCGATTCATGGCGTTGGATTCCGTGCTCCAGCACCATGAACACCTGAGCCCTCGTCCATGCCGCGCTCTTCGGCGCGGTCGGTGGCAAGAGCAATTCTTGAATTCATTTATTGTTATCGAAATATTCAATCCCAGGAGAGCGCACCACCCGATTGGTATTCGATCACGCGGGTCTCGAAGAAATTGCGCTCTTTCTTCAGGTCAATCATCTCGCTCATCCACGGGAACGGATTTTCCTCGTTCGGGAAGAGCGTTTCGAGGCCGATCTGCTGCGCGCGCCGGTTGGCGATGTAGCGCAGATAGCCCTTGAACATGGAGGCGTTCATGCCGAGCACGCCACGGGGCATGGTGTCTTCGGCGTACTTGTATTCGAGCTCGACGGCGCGCATGAACAGCGCCTTGATCTCGGCCTTGAACTCTGCCGTCCAGAGGCCGGGGTTCTCGAGCTTGAGCTGGTTGATCAGGTCGATGCCGAAGTTGCAGTGCATCGACTCGTCGCGCAGGATGTACTGGTACTGCTCGGCGGCGCCGGTCATCTTGTTCTGGCGGCCCAGCGCGAGGATCTGCGTGAAGCCGACGTAGAAGAAGAGGCCTTCCATGAGGCAGGCGAATACGATCAGCGACTTGAGCAGCGTCTGGTCGGTCTCGTGCGTGCCGGTCTTGAAGTTCGGGTCGCTGATCGCGTCGATGAACGGAATCAGGAACTGGTCCTTCTCGCGGATCGACGGCACCTCGTTGTAGGCGTTGAAGATCTCGCTCTCGTCCAGGCCCAGCGACTCGACGATGTACTGGTAGGCGTGCGTGTGGATCGCTTCCTCGAAGGCCTGGCGCAGCAGGAACTGGCGGCATTCGGGGGCCGTGATGTGGCGGTAGGTGCCCAGTACGATGTTGTTGGCGGCCAGCGAGTCGGCGGTGACGAAGAAGCCGAGGTTGCGCTTGACGATGCGGCGCTCGTCTTCGGTCAGGCCGTTCGGGTCTTTCCACAGCGCGATGTCGCGCGTCATGTTCACTTCCTGCGGCATCCAGTGGTTGGCGCAGGTGGCGAGGTACTTTTCCCACGCCCACTTGTACTTGAACGGGACCAGCTGGTTGACGTCGGTCTCGCCGTTGATGATGCGCTTGTCGGCGGCCCTGACGCGGCGCGTTTCAGCCGGAGCGCTGGCGCCGACAGATGCGGGCGCGGCCTGGCGGGCAGGCTGCTGCACGGGTTGCAGCGAAGGTTGTGCCATCGATGAAGCCGACACATCCGCACGGCCGGCGGCGACGCCGGTCGATGCGTGATGCTGCAAACCTTGTTGCATGTCCTTTGGCAAGGAGGGCTTGACTTCTTCGTCCCAGGTCAACATAGAAAAATCCAATGCTCAAATTATCCGAGCAACGATGTGAGTTGCAAAGTGCTCGTTCACATCGCACTCCATTTATGTGGTTGTTATGTTGCTCGCATGCATCGCGCGATGTCGGTCAATGCCTTCAACCGGCCTCCGTCATCGCACGACATCGCATGCGCCTCACGCTTCGTCGCGCAGCGCACCGCGCTGTGTTCGCGGTGCGCTGCGTGCATCACTGGCAGGCTTCGCAGGTCGGATCGTCGACGCCGCAGAAGGCGATGTCGGTCGCGGGGATCGCGCTCATCTGTGCCTTCGCCGCGGCGGCCGCGGCCTCGAGTGCGCTCATGCCCGACGGTGCGTCGCTGCCCGAGGACACCGCGTTGAGGCGACCCGACTGCACCGTCGACTTCTCGGCGTGCGTCGCGCTCTGCGTGCGCAGGTAGTAGGTGGTCTTCAGGCCGCGCAGCCATGCGAGCTTGTAGGTGTCGTCGAGCTTCTTGCCCGAGGCGCCGGCCATGTAGATGTTCAGCGACTGCGCCTGGTCGATCCACTTCTGGCGGCGCGCGGCGGCTTCCACCAGCCACGTCGTCTCGACTTCGAACGCGGTGGCGTAGAGCGCCTTCACGTCCTGCGGCACGCGGTCGATGGGACGCAGCGAGCCGTCGAAGTGCTTCAGGTCCATCACCATCACGTCGTCCCACAGGCCCAGGCGCTTGAGGTCGCGCACCAGGTAGTGGTTGATCACGGTGAATTCGCCCGACAGGTTCGACTTGACCGAGAGGTTGCCGAAGCACGGTTCGATCGAGGCGTCCACGCCGATGATGTTCGAGATGGTCGCGGTCGGGGCGATGGCCACGCAGTTCGAATTGCGCATGCCGTCGGCCTTGATCTTGGCGCGCAGCGCGTCCCAGTCGAGCGTGGCCGAGCGGTCGACCTCGACGTAGCCGCCGCGTGCCTTCTCGAGCAGGTCGAGCGAGTCGATCGGCAGGATGCCCTTGTCCCACAGCGAGCCCTTGTAGCTCGAGTACTTGCCGCGTTCGCGCGCCAGCTCGGTCGAGGCCCAGTAGGCGTGGTAGCAGATCGCTTCCATCGATTCGTCGGCGAATTGCACGGCTTCCTGCGAGGCGTAAGGAATACGCAGGTCGTACAGCGCGTCCTGGAAGCCCATCAGGCCCAGGCCGACCGGACGGTGGCGCAGGTTCGAGTCGCGCGCCTTCTTCACGGCGTAGTAGTTGATGTCGATCACGTTGTCGAGCATGCGCATCGCGGTCGAGATCGTTTTCTTGAGCTTCTCCTGGTCGACCTTGCCGTCCTTCAGATGCTGCAGCAGGTTGACCGAGCCGAGGTTGCAGACCGCGGTTTCGGTGTCGCTGGTGTTCAGCGTGATCTCGGTGCAGAGGTTCGACGAGTGCACCACGCCGGCGTGCTGCTGCGGCGAGCGCACGTTGCAGGCGTCCTTGAACGTGATCCAGGGATGGCCGGTCTCGAACAGCATCGTGAGCATCTTGCGCCACAGGTCGGTGGCCTGCACGGTGCGGCTGGGCTTGATCTCGCCGCGCGCGGCCTTCTCTTCGTAGGCGACGTAGGCCTTCTCGAAGTCGGCGCCGAACAGGTCGTGCAGGTCGGGCACGTTCGAGGGCGAGAACAGCGTCCAGGAACCCTTTTCCATCACGCGGCGCATGAACAGGTCGGGGATCCAGTTGGCGGTGTTCATGTCGTGCGTGCGGCGGCGGTCGTCGCCGGTGTTCTTGCGCAGCTCCAGGAACTCCTCGATGTCGAGGTGCCAGGTCTCGAGGTACGTGCAGACGGCGCCCTTGCGCTTGCCGCCCTGGTTCACGGCCACGGCGGTGTCGTTCACCACCTTGAGGAAGGGCACCACGCCCTGCGATTCGCCGTTCGTGCCCTTGATGTGGCTGCCGAGCGCGCGCACGCGGGTCCAGTCGTTGCCCAGGCCGCCCGCGAACTTCGAGAGCAGCGCGTTTTCCTTGATCGACTCGTAGATGCCGTCGAGGTCGTCGGGCACGGTGGTCAGGTAGCAGCTCGACAGCTGCGAGCGCAGCGTGCCGCTGTTGAACAGCGTCGGCGTGCTCGACATGAAGTCGAAGGACGACAGCACTTCGTAGAACTCGATGGCGCGGGCTTCGCGGTCGATCTCGTTGAGCGCCAGGCCCATCGAGACGCGCATGAAGAAGGCCTGCGGCAGCTCGATGCGGTTCTTGCGCACGTGCAGGAAGTAGCGGTCGTACAGGGTCTGCAGGCCGAGGTAGTCGAACTGGTTGTCGCGCTCGGCCTTCAGCGCCGCGCCCAGGCGGGGCAGGTCGTACTGCAGCAGCTTCTCGTCGAGCAGCTCGTTCTCGACGCCCTTCTTGATGAACGAGGGGAAGTAGTCGGCGTAGGCGGTGGCGCGGTCGGCGGGCATGACTTCGCGGCCGACGATCTCCTTGAAGATCGTGTGCAGCAGCAGGCGTGCGGTGGCGAAGGTGTAGTCGGGATCCTTCTCGATCAGCGTGCGGGCCGCGAGGATCGAGGCCTTGTAGACCTCGTCGAGCGGCACGCCGTCGTACAGGTTGCGCATGGTCTCGGCCACGATCGGCGCGGCCGTGATGCTGTCGCCCAGGCCCTGGCAGGCCGATTCGATCAGGCCCTTGAGTTCGCTGACGTCGAGCGCGACGCGTTCGCCGCGGTCCAGCACGTGCAGCGCGGGGGCCGCGATCTGGGCTTCCTGCTCGCCCTGCTTCGCGCGTTCCTGGGTGCGGCGCTCGCGGTAGAGCACATAGGCGCGTGCCACTTCCTGGTGGCCGCCGCGCATCAGGCCCAGTTCGACCTGGTCCTGCACGTCCTCGATGTGGAAGGTGCCGCCGCCCGGACGCGAGCGCACCAGCGCCTTCACGACGGCCTGGGTCAGCGCGTCGACGGTCTCGCGCACGCTGGCCGAGGCCGCACCCTGGGTGCCGTGCACGGCCAGGAAGGCCTTCATCATCGCGATCGCGATCTTGTTCGGCTCGAACGGGACCACGGCGCCGTTGCGGCGGATGATCTGGTAGTGCGCGAGGTTCTGTCCGGTGGGCGAACCGGCGGTGTCGCGGGGGGACTGGGGCGGCGTGGAGGGGATGGCACGCGCGGCGGTGGGTGTGTTCAGTGCTGTTTGCATTCGCTTCCTCTCGGTTGGCAAAATTCTTGTTGGATGAGCGGCGCTGCTGGGGCCGCTTCGTCGGCGCTGAGGCCGGCCGGGAGACACTATATCTAGGGTGCAGGGGGTGTACAACCCACTAGATGTAGCGTTTTCCTTCAGCCTTCAAGAGGGAGAGGAAAACAGTTTTCGTGATTCGCGGCCATCTTTGCCGCATGAACACTGGCTCATCCTCTCGCAACCCGCGCCCCATGCGGCTTTCGAGCCGATTTGGGCCTGCAAGGCGCATGGTTGCTACGCATCGCGTTTGCGAATGGAGCGATTGCTGCACCGCGATTCCAGCGCATCGCACGGCGCGCATCGATTGAAAAAATTAGCGGTCCACCACCTGCGAGGGAAACATGTGTGGACCCCAGCCGAGGTGATCGCGCAGCCGGTGCCAGTCGAAGCCGGCGCCGGGATCCTGCTTGCGGCCCGGTGCAATGTGCTCGTGGCCCGCGATGTGCGCGATCGGATAGTGCTGCGCGATCGCCGCCGCGAGGCTCGCGAGCGTCTCGTACTGCGCGTCCTCGAACGGCCCGCCCTCGAGGCCCTCGAGCTCGATGCCGATCGAGTCGTCGTTGCAGTTGTCCCGGCCGCGCCACGACGACACGCCCGCATGCCATGCGCGGTCGTCGCCGCTCACGAACTGCCAGAGCTCGCCGTTGCGGCGCACGTAGAAATGCGAGGACACCTCGAGTCCGCGAATGCTTTCGAAGTAAGGGTGCGCGTCCCAGTCGAGCCGGTTGGTGAACAGTTGCTGCACCGCGTCGCCGCCGTACTCGCCGGGCGGCAGGCTGATCGAATGCAGCACCACGAGGTCGATGCGCGCGCGCGCAGCCGCGGGGCGCGGCCCGAAGTTGGGCGAGGGCAGCGCCTTCGCGAAGCGGTACCAGCCGTCGCGCCAGAGCGCATCGTCCGTGGGGCCGAGCGCGCCGTCTTCAGTCGTCGACATGGCTGCTCGCGCCATCGTCGCCGTTGGGCGTGCTGATGCCCAGGCGCGCGATGCGGTAGCGGATCTGGCGCAGGCTCATGCCCAGGCGCGCGGCCGCGGCCGTGCGGTTGAAGCCGCTCTCGTGCAGCGCGCGCACGAGGATCTCGCGCTCCTGCTGATCGAGGTAGGCCTGCAGGTCGGAGGGCAGCGGCGTGGGTACCACGGGGCGCGGCGCGGGCGGGGGCGCGGCCACGACGGGCTTCGCTTCGACAGCCTCGGGTGGAGAGGTTGCCGCGGTCGTCGCGGCGTGCGGCGCGGCGGGTCCGGGCGCGGCCGCCATCCAGCCGCCGCTGCCCGCGCCATCCATCAGGTCGAGCTGCAGTTCGTCGCCGTCGTACAGCGCGACCGCGCGGTGCAGCAGGTTCTCGAGCTCGCGCACGTTGCCGTGCAGCGGATGCTGCGCGAGCTGCCGCAGCAGCGCGTCCGACAGGCGCGGCGCGGGCAGCCCGCCGTCCTGCGCGATGCGCGCGAGCAGCGCGACGCACAGCGCGGGCAGGTCCTCGCGGCGCTCGCGCAGCGCGGGCACCGCGATCTCGATCACGTTGAGCCGGTAGAACAGGTCCTGGCGGAAGCGGCCGGCCTGCACCTCGGCGTGCAGGTCCTTGTGGGTCGCGCTCACGATGCGCACGTCGACCGCGTCCTCCTGCGTGGAGCCGATCGGCCGCACGCTGCGTTCCTGGATCGCGCGCAGCAGCTTCGACTGCATCGCCAGCGGCAGGTCGCCGATCTCGTCGAGGAACAGCGTGCCGCCGCGCGCGGCCTGGAAGTAGCCGTCGCGGTCCTGCGCCGAGCCCGTGTAGGAGCCCTTGCGCGCGCCGAAGAATTCGGCCTCGAGCAGGTTCTCGGGAATCGCGCCGCAGTTCACCGCGACGAAGGGGCCTTCGCTGCGCTGGCTGCAGGCATGGACCGCGCGCGCCACCAGTTCCTTGCCGGTGCCCGATTCGCCGCGCACCAGCACCGGCGCCATGCCGCGCGCGACCTTGGCGATGCGCGACTTCACGAGCCGCATCGGTTCCGAATCGCCGACCAGCCGTTCGAGCGCGGAAGCGCCCGCGCTGCCCGCTGCCGCCAGTGCCGAAGCGCCGTCGCCGGCATCCGCAGCCTTGGCCGAACGTAGGGCGGCCTGAGCGACCGGCTGCTGTTGCTGCGCCTGCACCGCGGAGGCAACGACCGCGCGGAACTGCTTGAGGTCGACCGGCTTGGTGAGGTAGTCGAAGGCGCCGGCCTTCAGCGCCTCGACCGCGTTCTCGGCCGAACCGTAGGCGGTCATCACGACGCAGCGCTCGCTGCGCTGGTTCTTCTGGATGCGCTGGATGATCTCCATGCCCTGGCCGTCGGGCAGCCGCATGTCGGTGATCACGGCGTCGAAGCGCGTGGCCTCGAGGTGCTGCCAGGCTTCGGAGACGCTGCCCGCGGCCTCGACCCGGTAGCCTTCGCGCAGCAGCGTGAGTTCGTAGAGCGTGCGAAGGTCGGGTTCGTCGTCGATGACGAGGATCTGCGCGGGACGCTGGGAGGGCGGATGGGAGCTGCTCACGCCGCTATTGTGTCAGCCGGTTTTCGCTCGCGGCGAAGCCGACGAAGAATTCGTTGCCCTCGAGCGCCTCGCCCGCCAGCGCGCGCCGCTCGTAGCCGATGGTCGCGCCATGGCGCCGGCACAGCTCGCGGCACAGGAACAGTCCGAGTCCGCTCGAGCGGCTTTCCGACGAGAAGAAGGGTTCGAACAGGTGGCGCTGCACCGCGGGCTCGAGCGGTGCGCCGTCGCTCCAGACCTGCAAGGTCGGCCGGCCCGGGCTGCCCGCGCGCTGCAGCGTGGTCACGACCTGGATCGCGCCCTCGCGCAGGCTCGCGTAGCGCGCCGCGTTGTCGAGCAGGTTCACCAGCAGGCGGCGCAGATGCTCGACGTCGAAGCGCACCTCGACGCCCGGCGCGTCGAGCGCGAGGGTCACGCCCTGGCGCCGGGTCTGGCGCATCCACTCCTCGGTCAGTGCCTGCACCGTGGGGTCGAGCACCACCTGCTCGCCGAGCGACAGCACGCGCTGCTGGCGCGCGCGCGAGACGTCGAGCACGTCGTCGACGATGCGCGCGAGGCGCTGTGCGTTGTGCTGCACCATGTGCGTGAGCTGGCGGTGCGCGGGGTCGGTCAGGTCCTCGTTGAGCAGCGCGCTGGCCTGCGTGATGGCCGCCAGCGGGTTGCGGATCTCGTGCGCCACCGCGGCCGACATGCGGCCCATGGCGGCCAGCTTCTCGGTGCGGATGCGGGCCTCGAGCTCGCGCAGGTCCTGCAGGAACATCACGCACAGGCTGCCCATGCGGCGGTCGCTCGAGGGCGTGAGGCGGGTGCGCACGCGCACCTCGCGCGCCGCCCCGCGCGCCTGCGCGACCGGGATCTCCTCGGACTGCGGCTCGCGGCGCGCATAGGTCTGGCGCGCCAGCGCGGCCAGCGCATGCCAGGCCGGCTGGGCATGCAGCGGAAAGGGCAGCCGCAGCTGGCCCAGGCCCTGGCCCAGGATCGCGTCGGCCGCCGGGTTGGCCGCGTGCACCAGGCCCTCGGCATCGATCACCAGCACGCCTTCGCTCAGCGTTTCGATCACCAGGTCGTTGACCTGCGCCTGCATCTGCGCGCTGCTGCGGTTGTGTTGCGACACCGCTTCCTCGCGCGCCAGCCGTCGCGCGAGCTCGTGCGCCAGCAGCGCCACCACGAACAGCCCAGTGCCGGTCAGCGCCGCCTGCACGAAGCGCGCGGGCGAGTCGCCGGGCTGCTGGGCCCAGTGCCAGGCGGCATCGGCCAGCAGCAGCAGCGTGACGCCGGCGGTGGTGCCCATGCTCACCATCACCGTGCCGAGCACCGCGCTCATGAGCACCGGCAGCGCGAACAGCGGCGTGTAGTTGATGTTGCCGCCCTGCGTGACCTGCAGCGCCGCGAAGACCGCGAGGTCGATGCCGGTGCTCAGCATCCAGGTGGCGCCGAAACCGCGCATCGGTGGCTCGAAATGCACGTAGCGCGCGCCCAGCGCGGTCGCCGCGAGGTAGCTCGCCGACAGCGCCACCGCCACCGGCTGCATGGTCTGGCCGAGCGCGAAGCTCACGCCCTGCAGCAGCACCAGCACCAGCGCGACGAAGCAGCGCGCGCCCATGAAGCCGCGCCACAGCCGCAGCAGCGCGGCGCTCTCGCGCGCGCCGGGTTCCAGCACGTCCCAGTCGGTGACCGGTTCGCCGCTGGCCCAGAGGGAGGAGCTGCTGCCCATCGCTGCGACGAAGCCGGCGCGGCGCCGTTCAGGCGCGCTCGGCGAGCTGCCGGTGCGCGGCGCTGCAGAAGGGGGTGCCGTCGGCGCCGCGCACCGCGTCGCTCGCGGGCAGGTGCAGGCCGCAATGCGCGCAGCGCACCATTGCCTGCGGCGCGCCCACCGCGGGCGGCGCGGCGGGGCGCGGCGCGCGGGCGGCGCGCTCCTGCATTTCTTCGCGGCGGTTCTTGCGCCAGAGCCAGATCGCGACCCAGACCACCGCGAGGACGAGAAGGTATTTCATCGAATGTTTTCAGACGGGCGGACGCGCCAGCACCACTTCGAGCACGAAGCGCGAGCCCACGTAGGCCAGCAGCAGCAGCGCCGAGCCCGCGTAGAGCACGCGCCGCGCGGTGCGCCCGCGCCAGCCGAAGCGCGCGCGGCCGATCAGCAGCACCGCGAAGCTGATCCAGGCCAGTACCGAGAAGGCCGACTTGTGGTCCCACTTCCAGGCCCGGCCCGCGGCGCCGTAGAGCTGCTCGCTGAACAGCAGTCCGGCCAGCAGCGTGGCCGACAGCAGCACGAAGCCGGCCGTCACGAAGCGGAAGGTCAGGCGCTCGAGCGTCAGCAGCGGCACGCCGCCCTGCGGCTCGGTGGCCAGGCGGATCTGCTTTTCGGCGCGGGTCGTGAGCCAGGCGTGCACCACCGCGGCGGCGAACAGGCCATACGAGGCGATGCCCAGCGCCAGGTGCAGCGGCAGCCAGGGCGAAGCCGACACGTGCAGCGGCGTGCCGGGAAAGAGGATCGCCAGCAGCACCGCCGCCGCGCCGAGCCAGGCCAGCGCGCGGCGCACCCGCAGTTGCGGGTACATGCGGCTTTCGACCGCGTAGACGGTGAGCACCAGCCAGGCCGTGACCGAGAGCGCGGGCGCGAAGCCGAAGCGGGGTTCGTGGCCGACCATGCCGTGGCCGAGCGCCGCGGCATGCAGCAGCCAGGCCAGGCCGAGCGCCCACTGGGTGGCCTGCCGGCTCAGCCGGGCGCCTGCGGCGGCGGCAAAACCGTAGGCGGCCGCGGCGGCGATGCCCAGCGCCACGCCGAGTGGGGAGGGGATCGCTAAAATCATCGATCGGAGTTTAGCCGCTCACCCTTGCATTTCCGGGTGCCGCGCGCCAGCTTCCCTCCTACCCGTCTCCCGCGACTTCTCCCATCCGTCCCGCCGCAGCGGGCAGCAAGCAAGGCATCCCCTCCATGGCCAGCGCTCTCACCGAAAAATTCTCCCGCCTCGTCAAGACGATGAGCGGCCAGGCGCGCATCACCGAAAGCAACGTGCAGGACATGCTGCGCGAAGTGCGCATGGCGTTGCTCGAAGCCGACGTGGCGCTGCCCGTGGTGCGCGACTTCGTCGCCCGCGTGAAGGAAAAGGCGCTCGGCCAGGAAGTGCTGGGCTCGCTCAAGCCGGGCCAGGCGCTGGTCGGCATCGTCAACCGCGAGCTCGCCGCCACCATGGGCGAGGGCGTCTCCGACATCAACCTCGCGGCCCAGCCGCCGGCGGTGATCCTGATGGCCGGCCTGCAGGGCGCCGGCAAGACCACCACCACCGCCAAGCTCGCCAAGCACCTGATCGAGAAGCGCAAGAAGAAGGTGCTCACGGTCTCGGGCGACGTCTACCGGCCCGCCGCCATCGAGCAGCTCAAGACCGTCACCAGGCAGGCCGGCGCCGAATGGTTCCCGAGCACGGCCGACCAGAAGCCGCTGGACATCGCGCGCGCCGCGCTCGACCACGCCAAGCGCCACTTCTTCGACGTGCTGCTGGTCGACACGGCCGGCCGGCTCGCGATCGACGAGGTGCTGATGGCCGAGATCCAGCAGCTGCACGGCGCGCTGAACCCGGTCGAGACCCTGTTCGTGGTCGACGCCATGCAGGGCCAGGACGCGATCAACACGGCGCGTGCCTTCAAGGAGGCGCTGCCGCTCACCGGCATCATCCTGACCAAGACCGACGGCGACTCGCGCGGCGGCGCGGCGCTGTCGGTGCGCCAGGTCACGGGCGTGCCGATCAAGTTCGCGGGCGTGAGCGAGAAGATCGACGGCCTCGAGGTGTTCGACGCCGAGCGCCATGCGGGCCGCATCCTGGGCATGGGCGACATCGTCGCGCTGGTCGAGCAGGTCACGGCCGGCGTCGACGTGGCGGCGGCGCAGAAGCTCGCGGCCAAGGTCAAGAGCGGCGCGGGCTTCGACCTCAACGACTTCCTCGGCCAGTTGCAGCAGATGAAGCAGATGGGCGGCCTCTCGAGCCTGATGGACAAGCTGCCCACCCAGATGGCGGCCAAGGCCAGCGAGGCCGACATGACGCGCGCCGAGCGCGACATCCGCCGCAAGGAAGGGATCATCCAGAGCATGACGCCGCTGGAGCGCCGCAAGCCCGAACTGCTCAAGGCCACGCGCAAGCGCCGCATCGCGGCCGGCGCGGGCGTGCAGGTTCAGGAAGTGAACCGGCTGCTCAACGAGTTCGAGCAGATGCAGGGGATGATGAAGAAGATGAAGGGCGGCGGCCTCATGAAGATGATGAAGAAGATGGGCGGCATGAAGGGCATGGGCGGGATGGGTGGTCCCGGCGGGCCGAAGCTGCCGTTCTGAGCCGCGTACATATATAGAGAGATGGACGAAGCCCGCCGGGGACGGCCCGGCGGGCTTCGTCGCTTTCAGGTCTGCACCTCGTAGACCGTCGCATGCGCCTCGATCGGCGTCGGCAGCTCCCAGCGGTGCAGCATGCGCTCGATGCCCGCGTTCGACAGCGTCGTGTCGCGCTCGCGGTTGCGGCGCATCAGCTCGGCATGCGGCACCTCGAGGTACACCAGCTCGATGTGCGCGTGATAGGCCCACAGCAGGTCCAGCGTCTTGGTACGCATCTGCTGGCTCAGGTGGGTGGCGTTCCAGACGAAGTGTTCCTGCCTGCGCAGCAGCGCCTTCGCCTGGTCGACCGCATGGTGCGCGGCGAGCCCGTCGTTCTCGCCGTGCTTCAGGCCCAGCTCGGCGCGCGCATCGTCGAAGGACACGACCGGCCAACCCTTGCGCTGCTGCGCCACCCAGTGGTTCTTGCCGCTCGCGGGCAGGCCGCACATCACCGTCACGCGCGAGCCCGGGTTCTGGAACAGCGGGTAGTCGGGGCTGGTGTCCGCGCCGCGGAAGTAGGCCAGGCGCGTGTGGGCGTCGACCATCCGTCGCGGGCCGTCCCAGCAGCCTTCCTCCTGCGCGAGCTGCTCGAACAGCGCGATGTCGGCCAGGCTGTCGGAGCGCTTCTCGTAGTGCCGCCCCAGCATGTCGCAGCGCGCGACGCAGCACAGGTCGGGCAGGCTCAGCTCCCACGACAGCCGATGCACCAGCCGCTCGGGCCGCTCGCCCTTGCGCGAGGCGAAGGCATGGAACGGAAGCTGGTGCACCGCGACGATCCGGCACACGGCCTCGCGCAGCGCGAAGGGCACGCGCGCCTTCCACATCAGCACGCGCACATCGACCGCGCCGCGACGCGAATGGCCGGGCTGGCCGATGCGGCCGCTGGCCTCGTCGATCACCGTGGTGTCGGGCTTGGCGATGTCGTGCAGCAGGCAGGCCATGAACAGCACGAAGCGGCCGTCGGCATCGGCGCGCCGGTAGTGCTCGTCCTGCAGCAGCGCATCGAGCACCATGCGCGTGTGGATGCCGACGTTGCCCTCGGCGTGGTAGTACGGATCCTGCGGCGTCTCCTCGAGGCGCAGCAGGCCCGGCAGCAGTTCGCAGCAGCGTGCCCAGTCGGCGCCTGCGCCGGGCGCGGGCACCAGCGTGCGAAGTTCGTCGAAAGTCATCGCGGCCTCCCGGTGGTCGTGAGTTCGGCGGGATCGCGCAGCGTGCGCAGTCCCAGGTCATGCCAGCCGAGCGGCGGCACCGGCGCATGCAGGTCCGCGCCCGGCGCCAGCCGGTTGGGCAGCAGCGGCCGGCGGCTGTGGTGCGAGCCCGAGCCGAGGATGGTCTGGACGAAGTCCGGGCGCACCCACTTGTAGCGGCCCGTCACCTGGCCGTTCGACTCGGTCTTGAGGTACAGGCCCTCGGCCAGGTCCGACAGGTCGGTCTGCTGCCGCGCCAGCGCGAGCGGCTGGCCCTCGTCGGCCACGGCCTGTTCGAAGGCCGAGCGCCAGCCCGTGCTGCGCGCGAGCGAGGGCCGCACGAGCGAACGCAGGGCCTTCGGCTGGCGCGGCATCGCGCCCTCGTAGAGCACCGGCACCGACAGCACCGGGCCGCCCGCGAGCAGCGCCTGCCGCGCCGGCGTCGAGAGAAAACGCTGCGCCTGGCGGTCGTAGAGATCGAACTCCAAGAAGAAGGCCGGCAGCCGGTCGTACCAGCAGCTGTGCTTGGCGAAGCACCATTCGCCGTACATCACGTAGCGGTCCTCGAGCCGTTCGAGCAGCGCCGCCTCGTGCGTGGCGGCCCAGTGCTTGAACAGGTTGAACTGGCGCTCGCCGGCACCACCCGCGAGGTAGTGGCCGCGCGACTGCAGCAGCAGCTCGCCGGCCGCGCTGAACGACACGGCGGCGTTCGCGCCATCGAGCTTCTCCTCGATGACCACGTGCAGTCCGTGCAGCGCCGCCAGCGGCGTCTGGCCGTCGTCGCTGTCGCCGGGCTGCAGCCGCGAGCCTTCGAGGTGCGCGGTCCGCGGGTACTTCAGCAGCGGCAGCGACGAGAGGGAAGAAGAAAGGGGAAACACGTTTGTTCTCCGGATGGAAACCAGGAAGAACCGACAACGTGCGGGAGCGAAGCTGAGAGGGATCGGGAGCGACTTCGACGGCCGCTGTTTCCAGCGAAGGGCCGTGTCCGGTCAGCGGATGCGCAGCTTGGCGCCCGACATGACCAGTGAAGTGGTGTTGTCGGCGTCAGAGGGTGGTGACGGCGAATCGGGGCACTTGGCGCTCCAGGGGATCGGGAGGATCCGTGGGTTGAAAAAAGGAAGGCGCGATTCTAGGCGCGCCATGAAAAAAGCCGGCCCCGAGGGGCCGGCTTCGTGCGAGGCGTGTGGCGTGCGCGCGTCAGGCCGTGGCCAGCGCCGCGGGGCGCGAGAGGCGCAGCGCATGCATCCAGGCGCGGCGCAGCACGGCCGGCGAACGCGATTCCTCGGGAATCAGCAGGAAGCCGCGGTCGCGCAGCGTGGTGCCCAGCGCGATCTGGCTGGTCAGCACGGTCAGCGGGATCGCCAGCAGCAGCGGCAGGCCGACCGGCATGAGCCACATCAGGGCGCTCGGGTCGATCATCGCGACGCCGACGGCCAGCAGTGCGATCACCAGCGTCATGGGGGCCAGCTGCGAGGCGGCGACCTTCCACGGCACGGCGGCGGCTTCGCGCGGGGGCGACTTCCAGTCGAGCTTGATGCCGGTGAGGGCGACCAGCACGAACAGCGAGTGGGCCAGCATGCGCACCGGGGCCTGCACGATCGCGAGACCGCTTTCCATCACCGAGCTCTTGACCAGGCCCCACAGGCCGCCGAACTGGCGCTGCTCGCCGCGCATCAGCACGGCGGCGACGCCGAGCACGCGGGGCAGGAACAGCAGGCACAGGGTCCAGACCCAGAGGCCGGCGAGTTCGGCCGGCAGCACGCTCCAACTCGAGATCAGGCTGGAACCGCTGAGCCACAGCGCGGTGCCCAGCGTCAGGAACGCGAGCCACAGCGGGGCGGAAACATAGGCCATGGTGCCGGTCACGAACATCGCGCGGTGCACCGAGTGGATGCCGGGCTCGGCCATCAGGCGGGCGTTCTGCAGGTTGCCCTGGCACCAGCGGCGGTCGCGCTGCAACTCGGCCAGCAGGTCCGGCGGTTGCTGTTCGTAGCTGCCGACCAGGTCGGACACCAGCCACACGTGGTAGCCGGCACGGCGCATCAGCGCGGCTTCGACGAAGTCGTGCGACATGATGCCGCCCGACATGCCGCCGGTGCCCTTGATCGGGGCCAGCGCGCAGTGCTTCATGAAGGGCTCGACGCGGATGATCGCGTTGTGGCCCCAGTAGTGCGATTCGCCCAGTTGCCAGAACTGCATGCCCAGCGTGAACAGGCGGCCCGTCACGCGGGAGGCGAATTGCTGTGCGCGGGCATGCAGCGTCACGTGGCCGATGGCCTGGGTGGCGGTCTGGATGATGCCGGCGGTGGGATTGGCTTCCATCAGCTTGACCATCGAGGCCAGGCAGTCGCCGCTCATCACGGAGTCGGCGTCGAGCACGACCATGTAGCGGTAGTCCTTGCCCCAGCGGCGGCAGAAGTCGGCCACGTTGCCGGCCTTGCGGTGCGTGCGGCGGGTGCGCAGGCGGTAGTAGACCTCGACCTGCGGCTGGTTCGGGCTGTCGGCCAGCGCGGCGCGCAGGTCTTCCCAGGCGGCGCGCTCGGCGGCGGCGGTCTCGGGGTTGTAGCTGTCGGACAGCACGAACACGTCGAACTGCTTCGCGTGGCCCGTGGCCGCGACCGATTCGCAGGTGGCGCGCAGGCCGGCGAACACGGTGGCCACGTCCTCGTTGCAGATCGGCATGATGATCGCGGTGCGGGCTTCCGGGTTCATCGGGTGGTTGGCCACCTGCTTCGCCGAGAGCGCGTGCTTGTCGCCGCGCACCGAGACGTAGAAGCCCATGAGGGCGGTCACGAAGCCGGTCACGACCCAGCCCGAGAGCAGGCCGTAGAGGCCGATCTGGCCGTATTCGAGCCAGACGTTGTCGTAGTCGGGCTGCACGCCCGCGAACAGCGTGGAAGCGACCACGGTGCTCAGCACGGTCAGCAGCATGAAGGCCAGGCGGCGCTGCGAGGCGGCGCGCTGCCACGGCTGCCTGGCTTCGGCCGGGGCGCTTTCGCGCTTGCCGCCGGCGCCCAGGCGGACCAGCAGGGCGGTGCCGAGGCTGTTCCAGAAACCGCGCCAGGGGCGCGGCGTCATCGAGCCGCGGTTGAGCGGGGGCGCGGTGACGGCGTTGGGATGGCGTTCCTCACGCACCGGGCTGCGGTGCGAGAAGTCGGAATCGGCCAGGACATTGAGTTGGGAGAAGTCGTTCGGCTTCATGGTGTTTACCAACGTTGCTTGTCGAGGGAGGAGGAGGTGTCGCCGATGGCCGGAAAGCGCTTGAAGACGCAATCGGTCGCGACGCCGCCGGCGCTGGCGAGCGCGGCTGGCGAATGGCCCGCGGCACGGGGCCGCGAGGCGGAAAACTGCTTTTGACGCAGGCCGTCGCGCTGCGGACGCAGTGCGAAAGATGGGCTGTTGAATGCTGTCATGCGACTACAGGGGCAAACCCTGTGCCAGCATGGAAAAGTGCTTTGGAATCAAGTACTTGGGCCACTTCGACCGGAATTTCCCGGGGCCGGAGGGCCAAAGGGGCCTCAAAACCCCCGTTTTTGTCGCCGAATCCCGACAGGCCTGCCGGCCCGCCGAAAAACACCCATATGAATCAACGACTTAGGGGCGTCGCTCGTCGGCGACACCCTCGCCACCGGCAGCGACAGCGTCGGCCTTGAAGTGGCCCGGAGTGAGCTCATGCTTCTGCAGCAGGCGGTAGAACTCCGTGCGGTTGCGGTCGGCCAGGCGGGCCGCGTCGGCGACGTTACCGTCCGTCAGTTTCAGCAGACCGACCAGGTATTCGCGCTCGAAGCGCTGCTTGGCCTCGGCATAGGTCTGGACCTCCACGGTCGGCACCCGCAGCGCCCGCTGCACCAGCGCCAGCGGGATCAGCGGCGAGCTCGACAGCGCGCAGACCTGCTCGACCACGTTGTAGAGCTGGCGCACGTTGCCGGGCCAGGCCGCGGTGGTCAGCGCCTTCAGCGCCTCGGGCGCGAAGCCCGACAGCCGCTTGCCGTACTTGGTCGAGAGCTTCTGCAGGAAGTGGTTGGCCAGCAGCGGGATGTCCTCGCGGCGCGCCGACAGCGGCGGCAGCGTCAGCGTCACCACGTTGAGCCGGTAGTAGAGGTCCTCGCGGAACTGGCCGGCTTCCATCGCGGCGTCGAGGTCGCGGTGGGTGGCCGAGATGATGCGCACGTCGACCTCGATCGACTGGCTGGCGCCCAGCGGGCGCACCGCGCGCTCCTGCAGCACGCGCAGCAGCTTGACCTGCAGCGCGGGCGGCATGTCGCCGATCTCGTCGAGCAGCAGGGTGCCGCCGTCGGCCTGCTGGAACAGGCCCTTGTGGTTGGCGTGGGCGTCGGTGAAGGCGCCCTTCATGTGGCCGAACAGCTCCGACTCGAGCAGCGCCTCGGGAATGGCGCCGCAGTTGACCGCCACGAAGGGCTTGTCGGCGCGCGCGCTGGCCTTGTGGATGGCGCGCGCCAGCATCTCCTTGCCGGCGCCCGAGTCGCCGCGCAGCAGCACCGAGGCGTCGGACTTGGCGACCATGCGCGCCTCGGCCAGCAGCTCGGCCATGCGGTTGCTGCGGCTCACGATGTCGGCGCGCCAGCTGTCGTCGCCGGCCTTGCTCGGCACCGTGGCCGGCGCGCCCAGCGCGAGCGCCTGGGCGATCTTGTCGAGCAGCTCGCGCCCGTCGTAGGGCTTGGTGAGGTAGGTGAAGACGCCGCGCGCGGTGGCTTCCACCGCGTCGGGGATGGTGCCGTGGGCGGTCAGCAGGATCACCGGCAGCGAGGGATGGCGCTTGCGGATCTCGTCGAACAGCGCCAGGCCGTCGCGCCCGGGCAGGCGCACGTCGCTGAGCACCAGCTGAGGATGCTCGATCTCGAGCTGCGTGAGCGCCGTCTCGGCCGAGGTCACGGCCGTGACCTGGTAGCCCGCCGAACTCAGCCGCATCGACAGCAGCCGCAGCATGTCCGGATCGTCGTCGACGACCAGGAGGCGGGCGCCCGAAGTACTCATGGGGTGGACCTGCTTCCGTTCGGTGCCGAGGCCGGGGCCGCGGGCGTGTTGGGCCGCGCGAAGCTGCGCTCGATGGCGCGCAGGGCTTCGATGCGGTCGTTGAGCTGGTCGATGCGGCGCTGACTGTCGCGCAGCTGCTGCACCTGCTTGTCGCGGTCGTCCTCGACGCGGCGCTGCTCGACGTAGCGCGCGGCCAGCGCGCGCGCCAGCGGCTGCAGCTGCTGGGCCTCGGGCGCGGGATTGGCGATCACGCGCTGCAGCAGGCCCAGCGCGCGCGCCAGGTCGGCCGGCACGCGGGTCTGCGAGAGCAGGATCGCGAGCTGCATCTGCGCCGTGGGCGCGTCGCCGGGGTCGCCCAGGCGCTGGATCTCGGCGCTGAGTTCGCCGCCGTTGAGCGGGCGCACCTTGTCGGCGTAGGCCAGCATGGCGGCCACCGGGCCCTGGGTCATCAGCGTGAACAGCGAGGCCGGCTGGGTGGCCGGCGCTTTCGGCTCGGCCTCGACCGGCATCACGCGCGGCAGCACCGGCGGCGGCGGCAGCGCATCGGCCTCCGCGGGCGGCTTGGGCGGCGCGCTGCAGGCGACCAGCAGCAGGAGCCACGGCGCGGCCAGCGCAGCCAGTGCGCGGGTGGCGGTGGAGGGGCGTACGGACGAAAAAGACATGGACGAGGAAGGACGACGCGGGGCGTTGGCGATGGCTACGGGGAGGTGGGGGCGCCGGGAAGCTCAGGCCGTGCGCGGCAGCTCGATGCGGAAACGCGCGCCGGGCCCCTCGGGCAGCAGGGCGATGCGGCCCCCATGGGCTGCAATGTACTCCTGCACGATGGAAAGTCCGATGCCCGTGCCCTTGACCGCGTGTTCCGGTTGGCGTTCGCCGCGGTAGAAGGGCTCGAAGATGCGGTCGCGGTCGCCCTCGGCGATGCCCGGGCCGGCGTCGTTGACGTCGATGCGCACCGCCTCGGGCGTGCCCGAGACCGCGAGCGTGATGGTGCCGCCGCGCGCCGAGAAGCGGATCGCGTTCGACAGCAGGTTGGCGATCGCGGTGCCGAGCTTGGTGCGGTCCACCGTGAGCGCGATGCGCTCGCCCTCGGCGCGCACCGTGAGGCCGTGGGCCTGCCACTGCAGCCGCTGCGACTCGATCTGCTCCTCGATCAGCGGCAGCAGGTCGGTGCGCTCGCGGCGCAGCTCGCGCGCCTCGAAGGCGGCCGCGTTGAAGCGCAGCAGCGCCTCGATCTGGCCCTGCAGCGCCACCGTGTTCTGGTTCAGGATCTGCGCCACCTCGAGTTGCGCCGGGTTCAGCGCGCCGGTCACGCCGTCCTCCAGCAGCGACACGCCCTCGCGCAGCGCCGCCAGCGGCGTCTTGAGTTCGTGCGAGACGTGGCGCAGGAAGCGCGCCTTGTCGGCATCGAGCTCGGTCAGCCGCAGCCGCAGCCATTCGAGCTGCTGTGAGACGCGCCGCACGTCGGCCGGGCCGCGGATGTCGATCGGCTCGTCGAGCCGGTTCTGGCCCAGGCCGACGATGGCGTGCTCGAGCCGCTTGAACGGCCGCGCCAGCCAGATGCCGAAGGCCAGCGCCAGCGACACCGCGAGCACGCTGGCCGCGACCACCTCGCGCATCAGCCGGCGGCGCGCGTTCTCGATGCGCTTGGACAGCGCGTCGTTCTGCATCTCGATCAGGAACTGGGCCTGCTGCGCGATGTTGGTGTTGAGCGCGTCGAGGTCGCGGAACTGCATCGCCATCGTGCTCTCGCGCTGCAGCGCGCTGTCGGCGCTGCCGCTCATCAGGCCCTCGATCACGCCGAGCTGGGTGCGCCAGGCCTCGGTGCTGGCGGGGGCCAGGCCGTTCTTCTCGAGCCGCTCGAGCACGCCGTGGGCCTCGCGCGCGGCATCGTCGAAGCGGCGCCGCAGCACCGAATCGTTGAGCACCAGCGACTGGCGCCCGGCGCGCTCCATCGCCGCGCTGCGCTCGGCCAGCGACTGGGCCGCGCCCGACAGCCGCAGCGCGCGCGCCGCGGCGTCGCGGCTTTGCGTCATCAAGGTGTCGTACTGCAGCACCGAGCGCAGCGCCACGCCCACCAGCAGCGCGGTGATCAGCAGGAAGGCGAACAGCAGGAGCTGCTGGAACGAGCCCCGTATCGATCGCTTCGCCATCAGGCGAGCGCCCCGGCGGCGGACGCGCTCTCGCGCGTGGGCACTTCGCCGCGCAGCGTGTAGGCCAGCGAGCGCGTGATGCGGATGTCGGTCATTTGGCCCACGAGCCGTGCGTCGCCCTCGAAGTTGACGACCCGGTTGCAGGCCGTGCGGCCCATCAGCTCGCTCGCGTCGCGGCGCGAGGCGCCTTCCACCAGCACGCGCTGGGTGCTGCCCACCAGCGCTTCGCCGAAGCGCTTCACGTTGCCGTCGATCACGGCCTGCAGCTTCTGCAGCCGCGCCAGCTTGACCTCGTGCGGCGTGTCGTCGTGCAGCGCGGCGGCCGGCGTGCCGGGGCGCGGGCTGAAGATGAAGCTGAAGCTGGCGTCGAACTGGCAGTCGTCGATCAGCTTCATCATCTTGTCGAAGTCGGCCTCGGTCTCGCCGGGGAAGCCGACGATGAAGTCGCTCGACAGCGCGAGCTCGGGCCGGATCGCGCGCAGCTTGCGCACCGTGCTCTTGTATTCCATGGCGGTGTAGCCGCGCTTCATCGCCATCAGGATGCGGTCGCTGCCGTGCTGCACCGGCAGGTGCAGGTGGCTCACGAGCTGCGGCACCCTGGCATAGGCTTCGATCAGCCGCGGCGTGAACTCGTTCGGATGGCTGGTGGTGTAGCGGATGCGCTCGATGCCGGGGATCTCGGCCACGTACTCGATCAGCAGCGCGAAGTCGGCGATCTCGGCCGTGTCGCCCATGCGGCCGCGGTAGGCATTGACGTTCTGGCCGAGCAGCGTGACCTCGCGCACGCCCTGGTCGGCCAGGCCGGCGATCTCGACCAGCACGTCGTCGAGCGGCCGGTTGACTTCCTCGCCGCGCGTGTAGGGCACCACGCAGTAGCTGCAGTACTTGGAGCAGCCTTCCATGATCGACACGAAGGCGGTGGCGCCTTCCACGCGCGCGGGCGGCAGGTGGTCGAACTTCTCGATCTCGGGAAAGCTGATGTCGACCTGCGGGCGGTCGAGCCGCTCGCGCTCGGCCAGCATCTCGGGCAGCCGGTGCAGGGTCTGCGGGCCGAACACGATGTCGACGTAGGGCGCGCGCGCGATGATGGCGTTGCCCTCCTGGCTGGCCACGCAGCCGCCGACGCCGATCTTCACGCCGCGCGCCTTCAGGTGCTTGACGCGGCCCAGGTCGGAGAACACCTTCTCCTGCGCCTTCTCGCGCACCGAGCAGGTGTTGAACAGGATCAGGTCGGCCTCGTCGACGTTCTGCGTCGGCTCGTAGCCCTGGGCCGCGTTGAGCACGTCGGCCATCTTGTCCGAGTCGTACTCGTTCATCTGGCAGCCGAAGGTTTTGATGAAGACTTTCTTGGCGGTCATGGGGAGCTCTTCTATATGGGAGGGGCCCTCGTCTTGCGGAGGGCCGGGCGGACACGGGGCTTTCGTGGCGAAAGCGGCGGGGCGTGTCCGCGAGAGGAATGCCGGTGCGGCCGAGGGCCTGCGGGCGAGATGCCTACTGCGTGTTGACCGTGTCGTTCTGCACGAACGGCCAGATGTTGAGGAAGGGCTTGTTCAGCGATTCGCGGCTGGCGGTGGCTTCGTCGGGCGTGAGGATCCAGACCTCGCGCAGCATGCCGGCGGCATCGCGCGTGTAGTTGACCAGCAGGTTCTGGCCGACGATCGCGCCGCTCATCACCAGCATGTTCTGGCCGCTGCGGATGCGCGCGCCGGGCGCGAGCCGGTCGGCGCGGCCGTCGAGCATCACGTCGTTGCCGTCGATCACGCGGAACTTGCCGCGCAGGGTGCCGACCGGGAAATTGCGCCCGCCGACCAGCGATTCGTTCTGGGTCTGTGGCCGGGGCACCGCGTCCTGCGCGCTGGCCTGGAGCGGAAAGAAGCTGGAAGTGGCTGCCAGCGTTGCGCAGGCTGCTATGAAATGAAGAGCGTTCGTGGGTATCTTGCAGCGGTTCATGGGGTTCATCCAGAGGCTGTGGAGCGGGGATTCTAGCGAGCGGGGTGCCTGTCCATCGGTGCTTATCCCGACCGTTTTTACCGGGCGCGGCGCCCTGGCCTTTACTTTTCTTTACGGTGCGGATGGACACTCGGAACCCCCCGCGATCCAATAGCCGCTGTCAGCCCAAAGTGCACAAAAACCCATGAAGAAGAACGCAGTCATCGCCCTCGTGGGCGTGTCGATCGTCGCCGCCGCGGGATGGTGGTGGAGCGGCTCGGGCGAGCGCGCCGCGGCGAAGAGCGCCAAGGGGCCGGCCGCCGCGCCGACCGCGCTGGTCACGCTCGCCACCGCCGTGCGCCAGGACGTGCCGGTCACGGTGCAGGTCAACGGCAGCGTGGTCTCGCTCAACAGCGTGGACCTGCGACCGCAGGTGACCAACACGGTCGACGTGGTGCACGTGAAGGAAGGCCAGTTCGTGAAGCAGGGTCAACTGCTCTTCACGCTCGACGACCGCAACGACCAGGCCAACCTGGCGCGCGCCCAGGCCCAGCAGAAGCGCGACGAGGCCACGCTGGCCGACCTCGAGCGCCAGTACAAGCGCAGCCAGGAATTGCTGGCGCAGAACTTCATCTCCAAGAGCGCGACCGATGCCACGCTGTCGCAGCTCGAGGCGCAGCGCGCGGCGGTCGCGGCCGACCGCGCCGCGGTGCAGTCGGCCCAGGTGGCGCTGAGCTACACCAAGCTGCATGCGCCGATCGCGGGCCGCATCGGCGCGGTCAACATCTACCCGGGCACGCTGGTGCAGCCCACGCTGTCGCTGGTCACGGTTACCCAGCTCGACCCGATCGCCGTGAGCTTCCCCGTGCCCGAGGCCAACCTGCAGGACCTGCTGGCCGCCGCGCGCACCCGCTCGCGCGTCGAGGCCGTGGTCACCGGCCGCAAGGACACGCTGCAGGGCACGCTCAACTTCGTCGACAACACGGTCGACCCGCAGATCGGCACCGTGCGCGCCAAGGCCGTGTTCGACAACGCCGACCAGAGCCTGTGGCCCGGCCAGTTCGTCGGCACCCGCATCACGGTGCGCACGCTCGAGGGCGTCACGGTGGTGCCGGCGGCGGCGCTGATGATGCTGCCCGAGGGCACCTCGCTCTACGTGGTCGACAAGGAACGCAACGCGAGCCGCCGCAAGGTGAAGACGCTGCACACCTTCGGCACCAAGGTCGCGGTCAGCGGCGTCGAGCCGGGCGAGCAGGTCGTGATCGAGGGCAGCCAGAACGTGCGGCCCAACGGCAAGGTGCGCGTCGACGACAAGCCGCGCGGCGACGCGCCCGCGACCCCGGCCGCGCCCGGCGGCACCACGGGCGTGACGCCCGGCAGCGCGGCGTCGTCCGATGGCGTCGACATCCGGTCGACGCAGCGGGAACGCGCATGAACATTTCCGAGCTGTGCATCCGCCGTCCCGCGATGACGGTGCTGCTGTCCGCGGCCGTCGTGGTGGTGGGCATCTTCGCCTACTTCAGCATCCCGGTCGCCGCGCTGCCCAGCTACAACACGCCCGTCATCAACGTCAATGCGCAGCTGCCGGGCGCCAGTCCCGACACCATGGCGAGCTCGGTCGCGCTGCCGCTCGAGAAGCAGTTCTCGACCATCCCGGGTCTGCAGACCATCAGCTCGGTCAACACGCAGGGCGTGACCTCGCTCACGCTCGAGTTCGTCAGCAGCCGCGACATCGACGCCGCCGCGGTCGACGTGCAGGCCGCGCTCCTGCGCGCGCAGCGCCAGCTGCCGCAGGAGCTCACGCAGCTGCCCTCGTACCGCAAGGTCAACCCGGCCGACGCGCCGGTGCTGTTCATCGCGCTGATCTCGCCGTCGATGAATCCCTCGGAGCTCAACGACTACGCCGAGAACCTGATCTCGCCCACGCTCTCGACCATCGATGGCGTGGCGCAGGTGGGCGTGTACGGCCGCAAGGCCTTCGCGGTGCGCATCAAGGCCAATGCCGACCTGCTCAACGCGCGCAACATCACGCTCGACGAGCTCGCGCGCGCGGTCAACTCGGCCAACGCCAACACGCCGGTCGGCGTGCTCGACGGCCCGCGCCAGACGCTGACCATCCAGGCCAACCAGCAGCTCACGCGCGCGGCCGACTTCGCCAAGCTGATCGTCGGCCAGCGCAACGGCGCGCCGGTGCGGCTCGACGAGGTCGCGACCATCGAGGACAGCTTCGAGTCGGTCAAGACCGCCAGCAGCTTCAACGGCCAGAGCTCGATCTCGCTGGCCGTGCAGCGCCAGCCCAACGCCAACACGGTGCAGGTGGTCGACGCGGTGCGCGCGCTGATCCCGCGCTTCAAGGCCGAGCTGCCGCAGTCGGTCGAGATCCAGATGGTCAACGACCGCTCGCTGTCGATCCGCGAGGCGGTGCACGACGTGCAGCTCACGCTGCTGGGCACCATTGCGCTGGTGGTGCTGGTGATCTTCCTGTTCCTGCACCGGCTGGTCGCCACCTTGATCCCGGCCGCCACCATCCCGATCTCGCTGATCGGCGCCGTTGCGCTGCTCTATGCCTTCGGCTACAGCCTCGACAACGTCTCGCTCCTGGGCATCACGCTGGCCGTGGGCCTGGTGGTGGACGACGCGATCGTGGTGCTCGAGAACATCATGCGCTACGTCGAGAAGGGCATGGACCCGCTGGCCGCCTCGCTGCGCGGCGCGCGCGAGGTGGGCTTCACCATCGTCTCGATCTCGATCTCGCTGGTGGCGGTGTTCATCCCGATCTTCTTCATGCCGGGCGTGATCGGCCTCTTGTTCCACGAGTTCGCGGTGGTGGTGGCGCTGGCGGTGCTGGTGTCGGCCATCGTCTCGCTGACCCTGGTGCCGATGCTCGCGAGCCGGCTGCTCAAGCAGGTGCCGCGGCCCGAGGGCGGCGCGCGCCACGACCATGAAGAGGAGCATCCCGAGCCCGGCACCGCGATCGGCCGCGCCTTCGAGCGCGGCTACCGCTGGGTGCACGGCAGCTACATGCGCACGCTCGACTGGACTCTGGCGCACCGCGGGCTGATGCTGCTGATGGCCGGCGCCACCTTCGTCGTCACGGCCTGGCTGTTCATCACGATCCCCAAGGGCTTCTTCCCCGAGGAGGACATCGGCCAGATCCAGATCACGACCGAGGCCGCCGAGGACATCTCCTTCACCGCCATGAAGGCGCTGCAGGACCGCGTGTCCGACGCGCTGATGGCCGACCCCAGCGTCGACTACGTGAGCTCCTTCGTCGGCGTGGGCGGCCCCACCGCCACGCAGAACTCGGGCCGGCTGTTCGCGGTGCTCAAGGCGCGCGGCGAGCGGCCGAAGATGTCGAAGGTGCTCGAGTCGCTGCGCCAGCGCTTCCGCGAGATTCCCGGCATCGCCGTCTACATGCAGCCGGTGCAGAACCTGCGCCTGGGCGGGCGCCAGAGCAAGGCGCGCTTCCAGTACACGCTGCAGAGCGTGAACGCCGGCGAGATGGTGCCCTGGGCCACGCGGCTGATGGAACGCATGCGCGCCGACCCCGACTTCCGCGACGTCACCAGCGATTCGCAGAACCGCGGCCTGCAGGCCACGCTGAAGATCGACCGCGACAAGGCCGGCGTGCTCGGCGTGGCCGTGGGCGACCTGCGCACCGCGCTCTACAACGCCTACGGCGACCGCCAGATCGGCAGCATCTACGCGGCCAGCAACACCTACCAGGTGATCCTCTCGGCGGCCGACAACGACCGGCAGTTCGAGGACGACGTCTCGCGCCTGTCGGTGCGCAGCACCACCGGCCGGCTGGTGCCGCTGTCGGCCTTCTCGAGCATCGAGCGCACCGTGGGCCCGACCTCGGTCAACCATCAGGGCCAGCTGCAGGCGGTGACGGTGTCGTTCAACCTCGGGCCCGACGTGCCGCTGGGCAACGCCACCGCCAAGATCGACCGCTTCAAGGAAGAGCTCAAGATGCCGCAGTCGATCATCACCACCTACGGGGGCGATGCCGCGGTGTTCCAGAGCTCGCAGTCCAGCCAGGCCGTGCTGCTGGTGCTCGCGGTACTGGTCATCTACGTGCTGCTGGGCGTGCTCTACGAGAGCTACATCCACCCGATCACGATCCTCGCGGGCCTGCCCTCGGCGGCGGTGGGCGCGCTGATCTCGCTGAAGATCTTCGGCTTCGACCTGACGCTGATCGCGACCATCGGCATCCTGCTTCTGATCGGCATCGTGAAGAAGAACGCGATCATGATGATCGACTTCGCGCTCGACGCGCAGCGCACCGAGGGCCTGCAGCCGGTGGAGGCGATCCGCGAGGCCTGCCGGCTGCGCTTCCGCCCGATCCTGATGACCACGCTGGCCGCGCTGATGGGCGCGCTGCCGCTCGCGCTGGGCCTGGGCGCCGGCGCCGAGCTGCGCCAGCCGCTGGGCGTGGCGGTGGTGGGCGGGCTGATCTTCTCGCAGGTGATCACGCTCTACATCACGCCCGCGATCTACCTCGCGCTCGACCGCTACAGCGGCAGCGGGCCGATGGTCGACCTGCCGAAGGAAGCGCAGGCCGAGGTCTCGCACGCCTGAGCGAGCGCGGCGGGCTCAGGCGCGCCCGCGCCCCTGCCGCGCCGACGCGGGATCGAGGAACAGCTGGCGGAAGTAGTCGCGCAGCGCCGTCATCGCGGGCGAGAACTCCACGCCCTGTTTCCAGCCGAGTCCGATGTTCATGGTGGGGATCGGGTCGCGCAGGTTGATGGTCTCGATGCGCTTGCCCTCGAGCGACCACGGGCGGTAGACCATGTCCGACAGCACCGTCACGCCGCCGCCGTTGGCGACGGTGCTGCGCACCGCCTCCACCGAGCTGGTGCGCAACCGCACCTTCGGCTGGTGCGGCGTGCGGCCCCAGTACTTGAGCGCGGTGGCCGCGGCCTCGTCGACCGTGAGCATGATGTAGGGCTCGGCCGCCACGTCGGCCAGCGTGACCTCGGCCTTGTCGAGCAGCGGATGCTTGGCCGGCACCCACAGCCGGCGCTGCGAGCCGAAGAAGGTCTCGAGCGAGAGCTCGCGCAGCACCACGTTCGAGGTCAGCACCACGCCGAGGTCGTAGCGCCGCGTGATCAGCCCTTCCTCGATCGCCTCGCGCGCCACCTCGTGCACCTTCAGCGTGACCTGCGGATGCAGCTGCTCGAAGCGCTGCAGGTGGTGCGGCAGGAAGTAGCCCAGCACCGTGTAGCTCGCGGCGATGGTCAGCTCGCCCTGCACGGCGGCGTCCTCGTGGGGCATGCGCTGCGCCTCGTCGGCCGCGGCGAGCACCGCGTAGGCATGGCTCAGGAAGCGGCGCCCGCCCTTGGTCAGTTCCACGCCGTGCGGATGGCGCTCGAACAGCTGCTGGCCGAGCATCTCCTCGAGCTCGCGGATCGCGGTGGTCACGGCCGACTGCGAGATGTTGAGCTGCAGCGCCGCGTGCGAGATGCGGCCTGCCTCGGCCACCGCCGAGAAGTACTTGAGCTGGCGAAGGGTCAGGGACATGGCGGGGCTTCGGGGAGTGGATCGGTATCGGCAACGCGGCGCAGCCGGTGCATGGGTTGGTGAAAACCCGATACCGCGCGATCGAATGGCGCCAGCGTAGCAAGGCACGCGCCGCAACGCAGCATCTGTTTTTCAGATATCGAGCGCGCGGAAAACAATGCTTTTCAGCCTTTGGACCGCTCACTAATCTTCGGCCCGTCCATCGAACAAAGGCTGTCACACGTGAAGAAGAAGCGGATCGATCTGAACTCCGACATGGGCGAGGGCTTCGGCCCCTGGACCATCGGCGATGGCGTCGACGCGGAACTGATGCCCCTGATCAGTTCGGCCAACATCGCCACCGGCTTCCATGCCGGCGATCCGAACATCATGCGGCGCATGGTCGCGCTGGCGCGCGAGCACGGCGTGGGCATCGGCGCGCACCCGGGCTTTCGCGACCTCGTGGGCTTCGGCCGGCGCCACATCCAGGCGCCGGCCGAGGAACTGGTCAACGACATGGTCTACCAGCTCGGCGCGCTGCGCGAGTTCGCGCGGCTCGAGGGGCTGGCGCTGCAGCACATCAAGCCCCATGGCGCGCTCTACATGCATGCGGCGCGCGACGAGGCGCTGTCGCGCACGCTGGTCGAGGCGCTGCAGCGCATCGAGCCCGGCCTGCGCCTGTTCTGCATGGAGTCCTCGGTCACCTGCCGCGTGGCGCGCGAGCTGGGCCAGCCCGTGGTGCGCGAGTTCTATGCTGACCGCGACTATGACCTGAGCGGCTCCATCGTCTTCACGCGCCGCGTCGGCGCGCTCGACCCCGAGGCGGTCGCGGCCAAGGTGCTGCGCGCCTGCACCGAGGGCACGGTGCGCACGGTCGAGGGCGAGGACCTGGCCATCGGCTTCGACTCGGTCTGCATCCACAGCGACACGCCCGGTGCGCTCGCGCTGGTGCAGGCCACGCGGCGCGCGCTGGCCGCGCATGGCATCGAGGTTGCAGGGCTCGCCGCGCAGGGCTGATCCCCCTTTCCCTTCCCCGTTTTCCGTTCCGTCCCCAGGAGTGCATCCCATGTCCGCTACCCATGAAGTCCTGAGCCCGCTGCCGGGCACCTTCTACCGCCGCTCGGCGCCCGACGCGCCGCCGTTCAAGTCCGAGGGCGACACGGTGGCCGTGGGCGACGTGCTGGGCCTGGTCGAGGTGATGAAGCAGTTCAGCGAAGTCACGGCCGACGCGGCCGGCCGCCTGCTGCGCTTCGCGGTCGAGAACGCCGAGCCGGTCGATCCGGGCCAGCCGCTGGCCGTGATCGAGACCGCCTGAGGAAGACGACGCGATGACCGCTGCATTCGACAAGCTGCTGATCGCCAACCGCGGGGAGATCGCGGTGCGCGTGATCCGCGCCGCGCAGGAGCTGGGCCTGAAGACCGTCGCCGTCTACAGCGACGCCGACGCCCAGAGCCTGGCCGTGCAGATGGCCGACGAGGCCGTGCGCATCGGCCCGGCCCATGCCGGCAAGAGCTACCTGAGCGCCGACGCCATCCTGCAGGCCGCGGCCGAGAGCCGCGCGGGCGCCGTGCATCCGGGCTACGGCTTCCTTTCGGAGAACGCCGACTTCGCGGCGCGCGTCGAGGCCGCGGGCCTGGTGTTCGTGGGCCCGACGCCGCATGCGATCCGCACCATGGGCGACAAGGCGGCCGCGCGCGCCGCCGCCATGAAGGCCGGCGTGCCCACCGTGCCCGGCAGCGCCGGCGTGGTGAGCGATGCCGGCGTGGCGGTCGAGCTCGCGCGCGACATCGGCTACCCGATCATGATCAAGGCCTCGGCCGGCGGTGGCGGGCGCGGCATCCGCGTGGCGCACGACGAGGCCGAGCTGCGGCAGCAGTTCGCCACCGCCACCGCCGAGGCGCAGGCCGCCTTCGGCAACGGCGAGGTCTACCTCGAGCGCTTCATCCGCAAGGCACGCCACATCGAGGTGCAGATCCTCGGCGACGGCCAGCGCGTGGTGCACTGCTTCGAGCGCGAATGTTCGCTGCAGCGCCGGCGCCAGAAGGTGTGGGAAGAAGCGCCCTCGGCCGCCATCGATGCCGCCACGCGCGCCGCGCTGTGCGAATCGGCGCTGCGCCTCGCGAGCGCCGTGGCCTACCGCGGCGCGGGCACGCTCGAATACCTCTACGACGACGACACGCGCGAGTTCTTCTTCATCGAGATGAACACCCGCATCCAGGTCGAGCATCCGATCACCGAGATGGTCACCGGCATCGACCTCGTGAAGGAGATGCTGCGCATCGCGCTGGGCCAGCCGCTGCGCCTGAAGCAGGAGGACATCCGGCTCGCCGGCGCCGCCATCGAGGTGCGCATCAACGCCGAGAACGCCGCGAAGAACTTCATGCCGAGCCCGGGCCTGGTGACGCGGCTCGCGGTGCCGGGCGGGCCCGGCGTGCGCTTCGACACCCTGATGTTCGCGGGCTGCAGCGTGCCGGCCTACTACGACTCGCTGCTCGGCAAGCTGATCGTGCACGACAGCGACCGCGCCGCCGCGCTCGCGCGCATGCGCCGTGCGCTCGGCGAGCTGCGCGTGGAGGGCATCCACACCACCATCCCGCTGCACCGCGCGCTGTGCGACGACGCCGCGGTCGCGGCCGCGGCCTTCCACACCGGCTTCCTCGAGCAATGGCTCGCGGCGAACCCGCTGGCGGAGCCCGCCGCTTCCGTCCCGACTCTCGAGAAGGTGCCCGCATGACCGCCGCCATCCTCCCGGCCCAGGCCCGCTACAGCTTCGGCGGCGACGAGCACCTGTTCGTCGAGATCAGCGAATCGATGTCGCTGCCGGCCTTCTTCAAGGGCATGGCGATCTGCAACGAGCTGCGCCGCCGCGTGCAGGCCGGCGAGATCGCGGGCGTCACCGAGATCTGCCCGGCCAACGCGGCCTACCTGGTGCGCTTCGATCCCGACCTGATCGCGCCCGACGCGCTGCAGGCCGTGCTCGAGGGGATCGAGGCCGGCATCGGCGAGGCCGACCTGCGGCTTTCGACCCGCATCGTCGAGATCCCCGTGCTCTACAACGACCCGTGGACGCACGAGACCCTGATGCGCTTCCGCGAGCGCCACCAGGACCCGGCCAGCACCGACATCGAATACGCCGCGCGCATCAACGGCCTCGATTCCGTCGATGCCTTCATCGCCGCGCATTCGGGCGCGCCGTGGTTCGTCTCCATGGTGGGCTTCGTGGCCGGGTTGCCCTTCCTGTTCCAGATGGTCGAGCGCGAGCGCCAGCTCGAGGTGCCCAAGTATCTGAGCCCGCGCACCGACACGCCGCGGCTCACCCTGGGCCATGGCGGCTGCTTCAGCTGCATCTACTCGGTGCGCGGTGCCGGCGGCTACCAGATGTTCGGCGTCACGCCGGCGCCGATCTTCGATCCGGCCCAGCGCCTGCCGTACCTCAAGGAGCTGATGGTGTTCTTCCGTCCCGGCGACATCGTCAAGTGGAAGCCGATCGACCGCGCCGAGTACGACCGCCAGGTGGCGCAGGTGGAGGCCGGCGACTACGCGTTGCGCATCGCGCCGGTGTCGTTCTCGCTGCAGGAATTCCTGGCCGACCCCGACGGCTACAACCGACAGCTGCTGAAGGTGCTCCATGGCGATTGAAGTGCTCAAGCCCGGCCTCGCGACCAGCGTGCAGGACGCGGGCCGTCCCGGCTACTACCACCTGGGCATTCCGCTGTCGGGCGCGCTCGACCAGCAGGGCCTGGTGCTGGCCAACCTGCTGGTGGGCAACGACGAGGGCGCGGCCGTGATCGAGAGCACGCTGCTCGGGCCCGAGCTGCGCTTCGACGCGCCCGCGGTGGTGGCGGTGACCGGCGCGCAGGCCAAGGTCAAGCTCAACGGCGCCGAGAGGCCGCGCAACGAAGCCTTCGCGGTGCAGGCCGGCGACGTGCTCGGCTTCGACTTCATGCTGCTGGGCGCGCGCATGTGCATCGCGGTGGCCGGCGGCATCGACGTGCCGCTGGTGCTCGGCAGCCGCTCGACCTACGGGCTCGGTGCCTTCGGCGGCTTCGAGGGCCGCAAGCTGCTGGCCGGCGACCGGCTGCCGGTGGGCACGCCCTCGGCGCGCGCGCGGCCCGGGCGTGGCGTGGCCGCCGAGCTGCTGCCGGTGCTCGCCAAGGAGGTGACGCTGCGCGTGCTGCCCGGCATCTACTTCCATCGGCTGCAGCAGGACTCGGTGCGCAGCTTCTTCGCCGACACCTGGAGCGTGGGTTCGGAGGCCGACCGCATCGGCTACCGCTACAAGAACGGCACGCCGCTGAAGTTCATCGAGCGTACGCCGCCCTTCGGCGCGGGCGCCGATCCGTCGAACATCGTCGATGCCGGCTATCCCTATGGCTCGATCCAGGTGCCGGGCGGGCGCGAGCCGATCATCCTGCACCGCGACGCGGTCTCGGGCGGCGGCTACGCGATGGTCGGCACGGTGATCAGCGCCGACATGGACCTGATCGCCCAGATGCAGCCCAACCACAAGGCGCGCTTCGTCGCGGTCGACATGGCGCAGGCGCTGGCCGCGCGCGCCGAGCGACGACGGCGCATCGAGCGCCTGCGCGCCGCGCTCGCCGACTGAGCGCCCGGGCGGCGCGGCCGCCCACTCATTTCCTTCCCCGTTGCCACCTAGGAGTTCTTCATGAACAGCTTGCCCCTGCGCGTTTCATTGACCGCCGCCGCCTTCGCCGCCACCGTGCTGTGGCACGGCGGTGCCTCGGCCGCCGACTGGTTTCCCTACAAGGCCGAGGCCACCGAGCCCGCCTTCTCGGCCGAGGGCACGCGAAAGCCCATCGACTACGTGCCGCTGCCCAAGGCCTCGAAGAAGTGGGACCTCTGCGTGTCGTTCCCGCACATGAAGGACGCCTACTGGCTCGGCGTGGACTACGGCGTGATCGAGGAGGCCCGGCGCCAGGGCGTGAAGCTGCAGGTGGCCGACGCGGGCGGCTACACCAACCTCGGCAAGCAGGTCTCGCAGATCGAGGACTGCGTGGCGCGCGGCGCCAACGCGGTGATCATCGGCGCGATCTCGGGCGACGGCCTCAACAACGTCATCAAGGCCACGGCCGCGAAGAAGGTGCCGGTGATCGACCTGGTCAACGGCATCAACTCGCCCGACCTCTCGGCCAAGTCGCTCGTGTCCTTCCACACCATGGGCCAGTCGACCGGCGCCTACCTCGCGAAGAAGCATCCGGCCGGTTCGCCGCCGGTCAAGGTCGGCTGGTTCCCGGGCCCGGCCGGCGCGGGCTGGGTCGAGGCCGCGCACAAGGGCTTCATGGAGGCGGTCAAGGGCAGCGCGGTGGTGGTGCTCGATCCGAAGTACGGCGACACCGGCAAGGAGGCGCAGAGCAAGCTGATCGAGGACGTGCTGCAGGCCAACCCCGACCTGGCCTACCTGGCGGGCACGGCCGTCACGGCCGAGGCCGCCACCGGCATCCTGCGCTCGCGCAACCTCGACAAGAAGGTGCAGGTGCTGTCCTTCTACATGACGCCGGGCGTCTACGAGGGCATCCAGCGCGGCCGCATCGTGGCGGCGCCGGCCGACTCGATGGTGATCCAGGGCCGCATCGCGGTCGACCAGGCGGTGCGCCTGCTCGAGGGCAAGGAGGTCGCGAAGCACGTGGGCCCGAAGATCTTCGTGGTCGACAGCAGCAACATCCAGAGCGTGAAGCAGGCCGACATCCTGCCGCCGACCGGCTTCAAGCCGGTGTTCGAGGTCAAGTAGGCCCGCGATGCCACCCCTGCTGCAGACCCGCGGACTCGGCAAGCGCTATCCGGGCGTGCTGGCGCTCGACGGCGTGGACTTCGAACTGCGCGCGGGCGAGGTGCACGTGCTGTTCGGCGAGAACGGCGCCGGCAAGTCGACGCTGATCTCGCTGCTGGCCGGCGCCAATGTGCCGAGCGCCGGCGAGATCCGGCTGCGCGGCGAGCCGGTGCGCTTCGCGAACGTGCACGAGGCGCGGCGCCACGGCATCAGCGCGGTGTTCCAGGAGTTCTCGCTGATCCCCACGCTGTCGGTGGCGCAGAACCTGAGCCTCGGCGAGGAGCCGCGCCGCGGCGGCCTGCTCGACCGCGGCGCGCTGCGCGAACGTGCCCGCGCGATGCTGGCCGACCTGGGCTTCGCGATCGACGTCGATGCGCCCGTGGCCGGCCTCACGCGCGCGCAGCAGCAGATGGTGGAGATCGCCAAGGGCCTGCGCGGCGAGGTCTCGGTGCTGATCCTCGACGAGCCCACGGCCTCGCTGACCGATGCCGAGACGCAGCGCCTGTTCGCGCTGGTGGCGCGGCTGCAGGCGCGCGGCGTGGGCATCGTCTACATCTCGCACCGCATGCAGGAGATCGCGCGGATCGCCGACCGCATCACGGTGCTGCGCGACGGCCGCCAGGTGACGACGGTCGAGGCGCGCGAGACCGATGCCGACCGCCTGATCGAGCTGATGAGCGGGCGTGCCATCGAACAGGTCTATCCGCGCATCGCCTTTGCGCCGGGTGAGACGGTGCTGGAGGTCGAGGGCCTGCATTCGCCCAACGGCGTGCGCGGCGCCAGCCTCAGGGTGCGGCGCGGCGAGGTGGTCGGGCTGGCCGGCCTCGTGGGTTGCGGCAAGTCGGAATTGTTCCGCGCGGTCTGCGGGCTCGATGCGGTGAGCGCGGGCCGCGTGCTGTTCAAGGGCCAGCCGCGCACCGGCGCCAGGGTGCGCCGGCTGCTCGACGAGGGCCTGTTCTACCTGCCGCCCGACCGCAAGGGCGAGGGGCTGGTGCTGGGCTTCAGTTCGCGCGCCAACATCACGCTGCCGCTGGTGCACGGCCCGCTGCGCGGCCATGGCGGCTGGCTGCGCAAGCGGCTCGGGCGCCGGCTGTCCACGGCCGCGGCCGAGCGCGTGGAACTCGCGCCGCGCAACCTCGAGCGGCCGGTGGCGCTCTTGTCGGGCGGCAACCAGCAGAAGGTGCTGTTCGGCAAGGGCATGACGCGCGACGCCGCGCTCTACGTGTTCGACGAGCCCACGGTGGGCGTCGACATCGGCACCCGCAGCGCGCTCTACCAGGTGATCCGCAAGCTCTGCGAAGGCGGCGCGGCGGTGGTCGTGATCTCCTCCGACCTGCCCGAGGTGCTGCACCTGAGCCACCGTGTCTACGTGATGTGCCGCGGCGAGATCGCCGGCGAGCTGCAGGGCGACGCCATCGGCGAGACCGCCGTGCTCAATCTCTTCTTCGGTCCCAGCGAGAACAACAAGCCATGACTTCGTCTTCCTCCGTCGCCACCGCCGTGCCTTCGGCACCGGGGCCCGCCGGCCGCGCGCTGGCCCTGCTGCGCGCCCTGTTCCTGCGCCTGGGCGTGCTGCCCTTCATGCTGGCGATCGCCTTCGTGGTGTTCGGCACCCTGTCGGACCAGTTCCTCACGGTGCAGAACCTGGTCAACCTGCTGCGCCAGTCGGTCTACCTGATCCTGGTGGCCATGGGCCAGATGCTGGCGCTGGTGACCGGCGGCTTCGACCTCTCGGTCGGCACCGTGATGGCGATCACCTCGGTGGTGGCGGCGCTGGCCATGCAGTTCTTCGGCGCCGCGCTGCCCGACGCCGCCTGGCTGGCGATCGCGCTGGGCTGCGCCTGCGGCATGCTGGCCGGGCTCGCGGTGGGGCTGGTCAACGGCATCGGCGTGGCCTTCATCGGCGTCTCGCCCTTCATCGTCACGCTGGGCGTGCAGTCGATCGGCTTCGGCCTGGCGCTCTACCTCACGGGCGGCGTGCCGGTGTCGGGCCTGCCCGCGGGCTTCAGCGAGCTGTTCGGCTTCGGCACGCTGCTGGGCGTGCCGGTGCCGATCTGGGTCACGGCGGCCTGCGTGGCGGCCATGGGCGTGCTGATGGGCCGCATGCCGACCGGCACCCACCTGCTGGCCGTGGGCGGCAATGCCAAGGCCGCGGCGCTGTCGGGCATCGACACCCGGCGCGTGCTGCTCGTGGCCTACCTGCTGTGCGCGGGCCTCGCGGCCGTCAGCGGCCTGCTGCTGACCGCGCGCGTCGAGACCGGCGAGGCCAACCTCGGCGGCACCGTGGCGCTGGAATCGATCGCGGCCTGCGTGATCGCCGGCGTGAGCCTGCGCGGCGGCCTGGGCCGGGTGCCGAACGTGGTGATGGGCGCGATCTTCATCGGCCTGGTGCAGAACGGCATGAACCTCGCGAGCGTGGGGTCGTACCTGCAGATGGTGGTGCTGGGCGCGCTGCTGATCGTGGCGGTGGTGGCCGACCAGCTGCGCCACCGGATGGTGGCGCCGGGCTCGCACTGACGCACCGAGCTAGTTGGCGAACTCGTCGCGCGGCCCGCCCTCGGCCGCGAGGTGCGAGATGTCGCTCCAGCCCACGAGGCTGAAGCCCTCGCTGCTCCACAGCATGCGGTTGATGGCCGCGTTGCCGAGCTGCCAGGTGCGCGGCGCCTGCAGCTCCTGGCGCGTGGCGGCGCGGTAGAGCACGTCCATCACGCCGCCGTGCGCGACCAGCGCCACCAGCTCGCCCGTGTGGCGCGAGGCCAGGTCGGCGGCCACGCGCGTGATGCGCTCGCGGAACACCAGCAGGCTCTCGCCGCCCTCGGGTTCGAACTCGGGATCGCGCTCGCGCCAGCGCCTGGCCTGTTCGGGCAGCTCGGCCTCGATCTCGGCGAAGCTCATGCCCTCGAAGCGGCCGAAGGCGCGCTCGCGCAGGCCGGGTTCGGGCCGGACCTCGAGGCCGTGCGGCCTGGCGATCTCGAGCGCGGTCTGCCAGGCGCGCGAGAGGTCGCTCGCATAGATGGCGGCCAGCGGCTCGTCGGCCAGCGCCTGGCCCACGCGCTGGGCCTGCCAGACGCCGGTGGGATTGAGCCCGATGTCGAGCTGGCCCTGGATGCGCGTGTCGACGTTCCAGGCGGTTTCGCCATGGCGAACGGCGATCAGGCGGGTGAGGTCTTCCATGGTCGAAATTCTAGGAGGGCGGCATTTCGGATCGTGCCGCCGCTCCAGGCCCGAGGCGGGCCCTTACTGTTGCTTCTTCGCCGTCGGCAGCTCGATGTTGACGCGCCGCACGCCCTCGGGCGGCTTCGGGAAGCCCTGCAGCGCGGCCTGGAACATCACCGGCAGCACCGCGGCGCTCGAGGTGTAGGGGCCGTCGTTGCGCGCGCGGGTCTCGTAGACCACGCGGTTGCTGCCGAGCTCGCGCAGCACCACGCCGACCTCGCGCTCGTACCAGGGATTGGAGGCCTGCGGGATCATCGGCGCGCCATACCAGCCGCCGCCGTACCAGCGCCGGCCGTAGCCGTAGGGGCCGTAGCCATAGCCGTAGCCGAAGGGGCCGTCCCAGAGCCAGGGATCGGCCCAGGGCGACAGCGTGGTGGTCACGCGGGCGCTGATCTGCGCCGTGTAGCGCGGGTTGGCGTCGTCGCGGCGCAGGCCGACCTGCTCGAGCGCGGCGGCGGCCATGGCCTCGAGCGAGGCCTGGCGCTCGCCGTTGGCCTGCTGCGAGGGCAGGCGCTCGAAGCGGTAGGTGGCGCCGGCGGGAACGGTGTCGATCGAGGAGAAGCTCTTCACGTCGCTGTCGACCACCCAGGAGGTGGCGCAGCCGGACAGGGTTGCTACCAAAAGGAGAGCAGGAAGAGCAGAGAAGGCGCGTTTCATGAGGGTCTCCGGGCCGGTGGGCCCAAAATTCCCCTGGGTAGCCGGATCAGCCCTGGACGATGCGCAGGGCGGCGGGTGCCTGGGAGAGCGGGTCGAAGGAGGGCGTGTCGAAGGCCTTGTCGCCGTTCTCGTCGGCCACGCCCGTCGGCTTCAGACCCTTGAAGTCGTGCAGCGTTCCGTCGAGCAGGTGCGAAGGCACCACGTTCTGCATCGCGCTGAACATGTTCTCGATGCGCCCCGGGTACTTGCGCTCCCATTCGCGCAGCATCTCGCCGACCTGCTTGCGCTGCAGGTTCTCCTGGCTGCCGCACAGCGTGCACGGAATGATCGGGAACTCGCGGTGCTGGGCCCAGCGCACGAGGTCCTTCTCGGCCACGTAGGCCAGCGGCCGGATCACCACGTGGCGGCCGTCGTCGCTCACCAGCTTCGGCGGCATGCTCTTGAGCTTGGCCGCGAAGAACATGTTGAGGAAGAAGGTCTGCAGCATGTCGTCGCGGTGGTGGCCCAGCGCGACCTTGGTGGCGCCCAGCTCGTCGGCCACGCGGTAGAGGATGCCGCGGCGCAGCCGGCTGCACAGGCCGCAGGTGGTCTTGCCCTCGGGGATCACGCGCTTGACGATGCTGTAGGTGTCCTGGTTCTCGATGTGGAAGGCCACGCCGAGGTCGCTCAGGTACTTCGGCAGCACTTCCTCGGGGAAGCCGGGCTGCTTCTGGTCGAGGTTGACCGCGACGATGTCGAAGTGGATCGGCGCGCGGGCCTTGAGCTTGAGCAGGATGTCGAGCAGGCCGTAGCTGTCCTTGCCGCCCGACACGCAGACCATGACCTTGTCGCCTTCCTCGATCATGTTGTAGTCGACGATGGCGCGGCCCACCTCGCGGCACAGGCGTTTCTCGAGCTTGTGCGTTTCGCGCTCGATCTTCATCGAGTTGGCGGGCGGGGGCGAGGCGGAGGCGTCGGCGACGGGCGCCTCGTCGATCCAGACGGCGTTCATGGCAAAAGGGCTGCCCGGGGCAGCAAAAAACGGGGGAAGGGGGCGATTTTGCCCCGGATCACCATTCCCCGGCTTCGATGCGGATCGCGACCTCGCAGTCCTCGAAGATCTCGAGCTTGGCGATCTTCACGCGCACGCCCAGCACGCCGGGCAGCTGCAGCAGGCGCTGCGCGAGCTTGCCGATCAGGCTTTCGAGCAGGTTCACGTGCTCGGCCGTGCACTCGTCGATGATGATCCGGCGCACCTTGCGGTAGTCGAGCACGTGGAAGATGTCGTCGTCCTTGGGCAGCAGCGGCTGCGGGCCGAGGTTGAGCTCGGCATCGACCTGGATCGGCTGCGGCGCGACCTTTTCCTGCTCGAGGATGCCGAGGTTGGCATCGAAGCGCAGGCCGTTGAGGGTGAGCGTCTGGCGCCCGAGGGGGGTGGTGGGTGACATCGGGTGGTGCTCGAAAAAAGGTGCGGCGGTCGGCGGGGTCAGCTCACATGTGCGAGAAATCGCGCTCGAACTTCATCAGGTGCTGGCCGCCGTCCACCAGCAGCGTGGTGCCGGTGATCGAGCCGTTCTCGAGCGCGAAGCGCACGGTGGCGGCCACGTCGGCCGGCGTGGACGAGCGCCCCAGCGGCGACAGCTTGTGCAGCTGCGCGAACTTGTCGTCGTCGTGCATGTGGCTCGGCAGCGTGAGGCCGGGCGCCACGCCCACCACGCGCACGCGCGGCGCGAGCGCCAGCGCCAGCATCGGCGTGGCGGCCTCGAGCGCGGCCTTGGAGAGCGTGTAGCTGAGGAAATCGGGGTTGGTGTTCCACAGCTTCTGGTCGAGCATGTGGACCACCGCGCCGGTGAGCGTGCCTTCTGGATCGCGTTGCGCGAGGTGCGCGTGCAGCGCCTGCGCCAGCACGATCGCGGCCCCCGTGTTGCCGCGCGCATGGCGGTCCATCAGCGCGTAGCTGAAGCTGGCCGCGTCGTCGTGCTCGAACAGCGCGGCGCTGTGCACCACCGCGTCGACCCGGCCGAAGTGCGCCGCCACCTGCGGCAGCAGCGCGCGCGTGGCGGCCTCGTCGAGCAGGTCGGCGCCGAAGGCATGGGCCTCGCCCGCGAGCGCGGCGCAGTCGGCCACCGTCTGCTCGGCCTCGGCGCGCGACTGGCGGAAATGCACCGCCACGCGCCAGCCGCCCGCGGCCAGCGCCAGCGCGATCTCGCGCCCCAGCCGCTTGCCCGCGCCCGTGACGAGGACGGTGCGGCGCTCGGGGGGCGTGGCGGTGGAGGAGGGCGCGGCGCTCATGCGGAAGGTGGGGGCTGGAGGATGCGAGGAGAATCGGTGCCCGTGACGACACAGACCCACAGCAGTTTACCCATCGCCCTCGACACCCTGATCGCCCGTGCCGTCGAGCGCGCCGGCGGCTGGATCGGCTTCGACCGCTTCATGGCGCTCGCGCTCTATGCGCCGGGCCTCGGCTACTACGCCAACAGCCTCGCCAAGTTCGGCCAGATGCCCGAATCGGGCAGCGACTTCGTGACCGCGCCCGAGCTCACCCCGCTGTTCGGCCGCGCGCTGGCCGCGCAGCTGGCCGAGGCGCTCGAGAAGACCGGCACCGCCACGGTGTGGGAGTTCGGCGCCGGCTCGGGCGCGCTCGCCGCCCAGTTGCTCGATGCGCTCGATGCCCTGGGCCGCAGCGACGTGAACTACCGCATCGTCGACCTCTCGGGCACCCTGCGCGCGCGCCAGCAGCAGGCCTTGGCGCGCTTCGGCGACCGTGTCGAATGGCGGCTCGAGCTGCCCGCGGCGATGCAGGGCGTGGTGGTCGGCAACGAGGTGCTCGACGCGATGCCGGTGCAACTGCTCGCGCGCCATGGCGGGCGCTGGTTCGAGCGCGGCGTGGTGCGCAATGCGGCAGGCGACGGCTGGGCCTGGGCCGACCGCGAGACCGAGCTGCGGCCGCCGGTCGAGGTGCCGGGCGAGCACGACTACCTGACGGAGATCCATCCCCAGGCCAAGGCCTTCGTCGCGACGCTGGCGGACCGGCTCGAGCGCGGGGCTGCCTTCTTGATCGACTACGGCTTTCCCGAGAGCGAGTACTACCACCCGCAGCGGCACATGGGGACGGTGATGTGCCATCGGGCGCATCTCTCGGATGGGGATCCGCTGTCCGACGTGGGGTTGAAGGACATCACTGCGCACGTTGACTTCACGGGGGTGGCGTTGGCGGGGCAGGAGGCGGGGCTTGCCGTGCTGGGGTATGCGAGTCAGGCGCGCTTTCTGTTGAACTGCGGGCTGGTTTCGTTGATGGAGACGGCTTCCGTGGGGGAGAGGGCGATGGGGGCTCGGCTGGTGCATGAGCATGAGATGGGGGAGCTGTTCAAGGTGGTGGGGTTTGCTGTGGGTGATGCTTGGGAGGCGCTTGGGTTTGTTGAGGGGGATCGGAGTCATACGCTCTGATCTTTTTTGAAGGCGTGCTTTTGTTGAGGCTGTTGGCCGGGTCTCGCCCCGGCGGGCGAGTCACTTTTCTTGTCTCGCCAAGAAAAGTAAGCAAAAGAAGGCGACCCCACTGTCTGCGACCCGCAGCGAAGCTGCGGGCAACCTGCGGTGCTCGCGTTTCGCGGGGTCTCGCAGAACTCGCTTCGCTCAAACAGCTGCGAGCCCTTATCCGCGAAACGCTGCGCTCCTCGGCGCAGCCAGAGGGGGTGGGTCGGGCCATCGCTGCGCTCGGCCCAGCAGACCCTTCGGGCCTTCGCTTCGCTCGGCCTCGAAAGAAGACCCGGAGCGGAAGCATTCCTGCACCCCACACAAGGACGCGCCATGGCGCGTTGACCCTCATCCCCTCTGGCTGTGCCGAGGAGCGCAGGGGAAAGCGGGATAAGGGCCGCAGCTGTCTGAGCGCAACGAAGTGGAGCGAGTTCTGCGGACCCCCGCTTTCCCCGAGCACCGCAGGTTGCCCGTAGCGAAGCGGAGGGACACAGACAGCGGGGTCGCCTTCTCTTTGGTTACTTTCTCTTGGCGAGACAAGAGAAAGTGACTCGCCCGCCGGGGCGAGACCCGGCCGACAGCCTCACCAGAGAGAGCCAAATAAAAAACGCCCCAGACAGTCATAAGCATTCAACGAAGAGTTCGTTGCCCAACCCCCCCATCCCCGCCTACATTGCGGCACATGAGCCAAGTCCTCGTCCCCGAGCGCACCCAATCCTTCGAGATCCGCCCCTTCCCCGCCCCCGTAGGCGCCGAAGTCATCGGCCTCGACATCGCGCGTCCCATCCCGGAAGAAGACTTCGCCCGCATCCACCGCGCCCACCTCGACCACCACGTCCTGGTCTTCCGCAACCAGCAGATCACCCCTCAGCAGCACATCGACTTCAGCCGTCGCTTCGGCCCGCTCGAGATCCATGTCCTGCACCAGTTCCAGCTCGAGAACCACCCCGAGATCCTCATCGTCTCCAACATCAAGGAGAACGGCGAGCCCATCGGCCTCGGCGACGCGGGCGTCTACTGGCATTCCGACATCTCCTACAAGCCCAAGCCCAGCCTCGGCTCCCTGCTGCATGCGCAGGAACTGCCGAGCGAGGGCGGCGACACGCTGTTCGCCGACCAGCACCTGGCCTGGGAAGCACTTTCGCCCGAACTGCAGCAACGCATCCTGCCGCTCAAGGCCGAGCACAGCTACCTCGCCAAGTACGAGGAACTGCGCGCCAGGAACCCGTGGCGGCCCAAGCTCTCGCAGGCGCAGATCGACCAGGTCGCGCCCGCGGTGCAGCCGGTGGTGCGCACGCATCCCGAGACCGGGCGCAAGGCGCTGTTCGTCAGCGAGCACTTCACCACCCGCATCGTCGGCCTGCCGAAGGAAGAAAGCGATGAACTCCTGTCTGAGCTGTTCGCGCACAGCGTGAAGCCCGAATTCGTCTACCGCCACCAATGGGCGCCCCATGACCTCGTGTTCTGGGACAACCGCTCGCTGATGCACCTGGCGGCGGGCACGCCCGACCACCTGCGCCGCCGGCTCAACCGCACCACCATCGTGGGCGACGAGCCCCGATAGACCGACCACCTCCGCAGACGAACGTCCTCGACGGACCGGCGACGCCGGGTCCGCGCGGAGCGCTGCACCCCGAATTTCTTCCCTTGGAGTCCTTCCCGCCATGAACCGCTTCACCCGCCAGGCCGCATCCCTCGTCGCCGGCCTCGGCCTGCTGGCCGGCAGCCTCGCCGCGCACGCCGAGGGCCAGATCCGCATCGCCGAGCAGTTCGGCATCGTCTACCTGCTGCTCAACGTGGCGCAGGACCAGAAGCTGATCGAGAAGCACGCGAAGGCCGCGGGCGTCGACGCCAAGGTCGAATGGGTCAAGCTCTCGGGCGGCTCGGCGGTCAACGACGCGCTGCTGTCGGGCAACATCGAGATCGCGGGCGCGGGCGTCGGCCCGCTGCTCACGCTGTGGGACCGCACCAAGGGCAAGCAGAACGTCAAGGGCGTGGCCTCGCTGGGTAACTTCCCCTACTACCTGGTGAGCAACAACCCGAACGTGAAGACCATCGCCGACTTCACGGACAAGGACCGCATCGCGCTGCCCGCGGTCGGCGTGTCGGTGCAGTCGCGCGTGCTGCAGTTCGCCTCGGCCAAGCTCTGGGGCGACAAGGAGTTCAACAAGCTCGACAAGATCAGCGTGGCGCTGCCGCATCCCGACGCGGCCGCGGCCATCATCAAGGGCGGCACCGAGATCACGACCCACTTCGGCAACCCGCCGTTCCAGGAGCAGGAGCTCGCGGGCAACCCCGCGGCGCACATCGTGCTGAACTCCTACCAGGTGCTGGGCGGCCCCTCGTCGGCCACGGTGCTCTACGCCACCGAGAAATTCCGCAACGAGAACCCCAAGACCTACAAGGCCTTCATCGACGCGCTCGACGAGGCCGCGAAGTTCGTCAGTGCCAATCCCGAGAAGGCGGCCGACATCTACCTCAAGGTCAGCAACGCGAAGCTGGACCGCGAGCTGCTGCTGAAGATCATCAGGAACCCCGAGGTGCAGTTCAAGACCACGCCGCAGAACACCTACGCGCTGGCCGACTTCATGCACCGCGTGGGCGCGATCAGGAACAAGCCGGCCTCGGTGAAGGACTACTTCTTCGACGACGCGCACAACGCCTCGGGCAATTGATGAGCACGGCGGCGGTGCTGGATTCGCGGTCCGATGCCCTGGCCCACCGGCAAAGGGTGGCGCCCGCGGCCGGGTCCTCCTTCCCGGAGCTGGCACGCGGCGAGGCGCGCGCGCGGGAGGCCGCGGCGCCGCTGCTGCAGGTCGACGGCGTCAGCCTCGAGTACCGCACGCCCGAGCGCGTGGTGCGCGCCACCCACCGCGTGAGCTTCGACGTGCACCAGGCCGACCGCTTCGTGCTGCTCGGCCCCTCGGGCTGCGGCAAGTCGACCCTGCTGAAATCGGTCGCGGGCTTCATCGCGCCGGTCGAGGGCGAGATCCGGCTGGCCGGCGAGCGCGTGCTGCGGCCCGGGCCCGACCGCATCGTGGTGTTCCAGGAGTTCGACCAGCTGCCGCCGTGGAAGACCGTCCGGCAGAACGTGATGTTCCCGCTGCTGGCCTCGCGCACGCTGGGCCGCAAGGAAGCGGCCGAGCGCGCGCTGCACTACCTCGACAAGGTGGGCCTGTCGAAATTCGCCGACGTGCATCCGCACCAGCTCTCGGGCGGCATGAAGCAGCGCGTGGCGATCGCGCGCGCGCTCGCGATGCAGCCGCGCGTGCTGCTGATGGACGAGCCCTTCGCCGCGCTCGACGCGCTCACGCGCCGGCGCATGCAGCAGGAGCTGCTGGCGCTGTGGGAAGAGGTGCGCTTCACGCTGCTGTTCGTCACCCACTCGATCGAGGAGGCGCTGGTGGTGGGCAACCGCATCGCGCTGCTGTCGCCGCATCCCGGGCGCATGCGCGCCGAGATCAACAGCCACGGCTTCACGCTCGACAGCCTCGGCGGCACCGAGTTCCAGCAGACCGCGAAACGCATCCACGACATGCTGTTCGACGAAGCACACGGCACCGAGGCTGGCCGATGAGCGCGATCCTTCCCCCCGTGCGCCCCGAGTACGAGCGCACGCTCGAACCCTTCACCGCGCTGCCGGTCGAGCGCCGGCTGCCGCTGGGCGCGCGCCTGGCCTCGCAGGCCTGGCTGCGCAAGGGCCTGATCCTGGTCGCGATCGCGCTGCTGTGGGAACTGGCGGCGCGCTGGCAGGACAACGACCTGCTGCTGCCCACCTTCAGCGCCACCGCGCGTGCGCTGGTCGAGGGCCTGGCCAGCGGCGAGCTGCTCGAGAAGGTGCGCATCTCGCTCGCGGTGCTGGTGCAGGGCTACCTCGCGGGCGTGGCGCTGGCCTTCGCGCTGACCACGCTCGCGGTGTCCACGCGCATCGGCCGCGACCTGCTGGACACGCTGACCTCGATGTTCAACCCGCTGCCCGCGATCGCGCTGCTGCCGCTGGCGCTGCTGTGGTTCGGCCTGGGCCGCGGCAGCCTGGTGTTCGTGCTGATCCACTCGGTGCTGTGGCCGCTGGCGCTCAACACCTACGCGGGCTTCCAGGGCGTGCCCGAGACCCTGCGCATGGCCGGGCGCAACTACGGCCTCACGGGCCTGCGCTACGTGCTGCAGATCCTGGTGCCGGCCGCGCTGCCGTCGATCCTCTCGGGGCTCAAGATCGGCTGGGCCTTCGCCTGGCGCACGCTGATCGCGGCCGAGCTGGTGTTCGGCGCCTCTTCGGGCAAGGGCGGGCTGGGCTGGTACATCTTCCAGAACCGCAACGAGCTCTACACCGACCGCGTGTTCGCGGGCCTGGTGCTGGTGGTGCTGATCGGGCTGCTGGTGGAAAGCCTGGGCTTCAAGACGCTCGAGCGCCTGACGGTGCGCAAGTGGGGCCAGCAGCGCTGACGCGCTTCAGCCGGCCTTGCCGGTCTTCTTCGCGTCCTCGCGCAGGCTGCGCAGCTCGGCGCGCAGGAACTCGTTCGATTCCCTGACCACGCCGTTGGTGAGCTTCACGCGGTAGGCCTGGCCGGTCATCTCCGAGCGCGTGGCGCAGCGCTCGATGAAGTCCTCGGCGGTCACGATCTCCTTTTTGAAGTGCTCGTACTTGGCCTGCATGTGCTTGGCGGCGTCGGCGGCGTTGTACTCGCTGCCGTTGCGCAGGAAGGTCATCGAACCCATCTTCGCCACGCGCTGGATCAGCGTGTCGATCAGCCGGTGCTCCGACTCGGACGGGGTGGCGTGGACGAGGGCGGCGGCGGTGCCGAGCAGGGCCGCGAGCAGCGCGCGGCGCAGGGGCTGGAAGCTGGTCATGTCGTCTCCACTCGGCAATTTTCGGGCCATGCTAGGACGCGGTGCGGCGGCGGTCAAACCCCGGGCCGATCCAAGTTCGGCCTGGACCCCGGCGCAAGGTCGGGTCTAATCCGGGGTCCGCGGCAACCCCGCCGCCTTGCCCGCAGTCCTTCGCCATGAGCACTTCCAACGCCGATCTCCCGAGCCTCGCGCAGGCGCTGGCCGACGCCGCCGCCGCCCAGTCGATGCGCCATTTCCGTACCCCGCTGGACATCATCACCAAGGCCGACGAAAGCCCGGTCACGCTGGCCGACCGCGCGGCCGAGAGCGCCATGCGCGAGCTGCTCGCGCAGCGCGCGCCGGCCGACGGCATCTACGGCGAGGAACACGGCGCCGAGCGCCTCGAGGCCGAGCGCGTCTGGGTGCTCGACCCGATCGACGGCACCCGCAGCTTCATCACCGGCTCGCCGCTGTGGGGCACGCTGATCGGCGTGCTGCAGGGCGAGCGCGTGGTGTTCGGCATGGTCGACATGCCGGTGCTCAAGGAACGCTGGGTCGGCCAGGCCGGCGTGGGCGCCACGCGCGACGGCCAGCCGGTGCACGCGAGCGCCTGCGGCGAGGTCGCCAAGGCGCGCATCGTCACCACCTCGCCCGACATCTTCGCGCCCGCCGACTGGCAGGCCTTCGACCGGCTGAGCCGCCAGTGCGCGATGCGCCGCTTCGGCGGCGACTGCTACGGCTATGCCCAGCTCGCGGGCGGCACCATCGACCTGGTGGTCGAGACCGGCCTGCAGCCCTACGACTACCTCGGCCCGGCCGGCCTGATCGAGGCCGCGGGCGGCGTGATCACCGACTGGGAGGGCCGGCCGCTGGGGCTCCAGTCCGACGGCCGCGTGATCGCGGCGGCCACACCCGAACTTCACCGACAAGCACTGGCCGTCCTGCGGGGCTAGACTGGTTTCATGCTTCGCTGGCTGATCGTCGTCGTCCTGGCGCTGGTGCTCATGAGCGGCCTGACCGCCTGGCTGCGCCGCTTCGGCTTCGGGCGATTGCCCGGCGATTTCGAGTTCCGCGCCTTCGGCCGCGAATGGCAGCTGCCGATCGCGAGCACGGTGGTGCTCAGCATGCTGGCCGCGCTGGTGGCCCGGCTGCTGTAGGCGTTTCGCCCCTGAAAGAGAAGACAACCGCAATGAGAGCCTGCGTCGACATCGGCGGCACCAAGGTGGCCGTGAGCCTTTCCACCTCGAGCGACGCGCCGCTGATCGGCCGGCGCAGCGAGCCGACCGCGAAGACCGGCGACAACGATGCCGTGGCACGGCAGATCATCCGCATGATCGATGCCGTCTGTGCCGAGCAGCACATCGATCCCGCGAGCATCGACCGCGTGGGCGTGTCCTCGGCCGGTCCCTTCGAGCTGCGCGAGGGCAAGGTCGAACTCGCCACGCCCAACATCTGCGGCGGCATCGCGGGCCCCGCGCGCGGCCTGCCCAACGACTGGATGACGGCACAGGTCGAGGCGCCGCTCGCGCAGCGCTACGGCTGGGTGCGGGTCGAGAACGACGCCGTGGCCGCGCTCGAGGCCGAGCGCCACTGGGGCGCGCTGCAGGGCTTCGACCATTGCGCCTACGTCACCTGGAGCACCGGCGTGGGCGTGGGCCTGTGCGTGGACGGCCGCGCGCTGCGCGGCAAGAACGGCAACGCGGGCCATGCGGGCCACAGCTTCGTGGTCGACGACGGCAGCGGCGCGCTCTGCGGCTGCGGCAACATCGGCGACGTCGAGGCGCTGGTGGCCGGCAACTCCATCGACCGCCGCTTCGGCCAGCCCGCGCCCGACCTGTTCGCCGCCGCCTCCGCCGGCGAGCGGCATGCGCTCGAGGTGGTCGACGCGCTCAGCCGCGTCATGGGCCGCATGCTCTACAACCTGGTCGCCACGCTCGACCTGCAGCGCATCAGCCTCGGCGGCAGCGTGTTCTGGCACCACCGCGACTTCCTGCTGCCGCGGCTGCAGGCGCAGATCGACGGCCGGCTGCCGCCGCTGACGCGCGGCGTCGAACTCGTGCCCGCGGGCCTCGGCGACAAGGTCGGCGACTACGCCGCGCTCGCGCTGCTCGATTGAATCAGGCCTTCGGGCGCGGTGCCTCGCGCGCGCGGCACCGCGCCGCGAGTTCGCCCAGCCGCTTCAGGCCCGCGTCGACGGCCGGCGAATAGGGCCAGCCGCAGTTGATGCGCAGGTAGTGGTCGAAGCGCCCCGAGTTCGAGAACTGCGCGCCCGGCGACACCAGCATGTGCTCGCGCAGCGCCGCCTCGAACACCTCGACCGAGGAGCGCTGCTCGGGCAGCTCCACCCACAGCTGCAGCCCGCCGCGCGGCAGGTTCAGCCGCGTGCCGGGCGGGAAGTACTTCGCGATGGCATCGGCCGTCTGGTCGCGCTGCACGTGCAGGCGTTCGCGCAGGCGGCGCAGGTGGCGGTCGTAGGCGCCGCTGGCGATGAACTCGCCCGCGGCGATCTGCGCCAGCGCCTCGTTGTTGCGCGTCTGCGCGTACTTGAGCATTTCCACCTGCGCATGCCAGCGCCCGGCGGTGATCCAGCCCAGGCGCAGCCCCGGCGCCAGCACCTTGTGCAGCGAGGCGCAATAGATCACGTTGCCCGTGCGGTCCCACGACTTCACCGCGCGCAGCGGCACCTCGGTTTCCACCAGGTCGCTGTAGGTGTCGTCCTCGACCAGCGCGATGCCGTGGCTCTCGCACAGATGCGCCAGGCGCTGCTTGTGCGCATCGGGCATCACGCTGCCGATGGGGTTCTGCAGGTGCGGCACCACCACCACGGCCTTGATGTCGTCGTAGGTGTGGATGGCCAGGTCCAGCGCCTCGATGGAGATGCCGGTCTGCGGGCTGGTCGGGATCTCCAGCGCGCGCATGCCCAGGCTCTCGAGCACCTGCAGCAGCCCGTAGAAGGTGGGCGACTCCACGGCCACCGTGTCGCCGGGCTTGGCGACGGCGCGCAGCGCGAGGTTCAGCGCCTCGATGCAGCCGTTGGTGACGAGCACCTCGTCGGGCGACACCGTCATGCCGATGCGCAGGTTGCGCTGCGCGACGGCCTCGCGGAACTGCTCGTGGCCCTTCTGCGACGAGGCGGTGGTCAGCAGCTCGGGCCGCTGGCGCAGTGCGCGCGTCATGGCGTTGCGCAGCGCCTCGGCGGGGTACAGCTCGGGCGCGGCGCGCGCGATGGCGAAGTTCAGCTTCACGCCCGCATGCCGCCCGCGCGCCATGAAGGTGGCCATGCGGGTGCGCATGCTGACGAACTGCGCCGGGTCCGGCGGCATGTCGGCCACCGGCTCTTCCATCGGCGCGATGGCCATGCGCTGGGGCCGTCGCACGAAATAGCCCGAGCGGTCGCGCGCCTCCACCCAGCCGTCGCTCTCCATCGCGCGGCACAGCTGCAGCGCGGTCGAGAGGCTGATGTCGTGCAGGCGCATCAGGCTGCGCAGCGAGGGCAGCTTGTCGCCCTGCTTGAGCGAGCCGGTGTGGATCGCGTCCACGTAGTGCGCCGCCAGTTGTCGGTAGAGCGGTAGCGAGTCCATGGCCTCGATGCTCGCGCGATCGTTCATTGAAAAACAGATGCAGTTGCGAGGGAAAACGACCATAACAGATGGCCGCCGGCCCTGGCTGTTGCGGTGCGAATCGCGCGGCGGTGTGCCTGTTTTCCGGGCGGGGGAATTCCTACGATCGAAGCGCTTCCAGCCCTTCCTTCACCGATTTCCGAACCCCCGAGGTACCGCCATGATCACCACCCTCTCGCAAGCCCCCGATGCCGTCTTCCTCGAGGCCGGCGATTCCTTCCGCACGGCGGTGGACGCCGGCACCTGGCTGCAGGTGGCCGAGGGCCGCGTGCGGGTGTCGTCGCCGCCGCGCTGGATCGGCGAGGCCGTGTGGACCGCGCACACGGTGCTCGGCGAGGGCGAGATGCATGGCGTGGAGCACGGCGGCTGGATCGAGCTGACGGCGCTGTCGCCGGTGCAGCTGCGCCTTCATGCGCCGGTCGCCGCGGGGGGCCGGCTGCCCACGCGGGCCGAGCCGCCGGCCGAGCCGGTTTCGGCCACCTGGGCCCTGCCGCGGCGGCCGGTGATGCGGCTGATGCAGCTGCTCACCGGCTGGTGAGCGGCCGCCTCAGCGCACGCTGGCCGCCTCGCGCAGCGTCTCGAGGAAGCTGCGCCGCCACCAGTGGATGTCCTGCGCGCGGATGCGCGAGAGCAGCGCCTGGTGCCGTTCGCGGCGTTCCTCCAGCGGCATCTGCAGCGCCTGCTGCACCGTCTCGGCGGTGCCGTGGGTGTCGTAGGGATTGACCAGCAGCGCTTCCTGCATCTGCTCGGCCGCGCCCGCGAAGCGCGACAGCACCAGCACGCCGGGGTCGGCCGGGTCCTGCGCCGCCACGTACTCCTTGGCGACCAGGTTCATGCCGTCGCGCAGCGGCGTCACCAGACCCACGGCCGCGGCGCGGCACAGGCCCGGCACGCGCTTGCGCGCCACCATGCGGTGGATGTAGCGCACCGGCATCCAGTCGAGCTCGCCGTAGTCGCCGTTGATGGCGCCGCACAGCGACTCGAGCTCGCGCCGGATGTCGGCGTAGGCATCGACCGTCTCGCGCGTGGGCGAGGCGATCTGGATCAAGGTGGCGCTGCGCCGGTTCTCGGGGTAGTGGGCCAGCAGCTCGCGGAAGGCGCGCACCCGGTTCGGGATGCCCTTGGAGTAGTCGAGCCGGTCGATGCCCAGCAGCAGCCGGCGCTGCGAGTACTCGCGCTTCATGGTCTCGTACATGTCGCGCGCTTCCTTGGCATGGGTGAGCGCCGCGAACTCGTCGACGTCGATGCCGATCGGGAAGGCCGCCGCGCGCACCGTGTTGCCGTAGGCGCGGTACATCTCTGCGCCCAGGCTCTCGCCCTTGGCCTCGTTGTGCACGTAGTGCTCGAAGTGCTGCACGTCCTGCTGCGCCTGGAAGCCGATCAGGTCGTAGGCGAACAGCGAGCGCATCAGCCACTCGTGCTGCGGGATCGCCGCCAGGATGATCTGCGGCGGCAGCGGGATGTGCAGGAAGAAGCCGATGCGCTGCCTGCAGCCCATGGCGCGCAGCTCGGCCGCCAGCGGGATCAGGTGGTAGTCGTGCACCCAGATGACGTCGTCCTCCTTCAGCAGCGGCATCAGCTTGCGCGCGAACAGCTGGTTCACGCGCCGGTAGCCGCCGATGAAGTTGGCGTCGAAATGGGCCAGGTCGAGCCGGTCGTGGAACACCGGCCACAGCACGTCGTTGCTGTAGCCCAGGTAGTAGCTGTCGTGGTCCTCGCGGCTCAGGTCGATGGTGGCCAGCGTGACCTTGCCGGCCTGCTGGCGCCGCAGCTCGCCTTCGCCGGTCGGCCCGTCCTCGACGATCTGGCCGCTCCAGCCGAACCACATGCCGCCCGACTGCTGCAGGCTTTCGCCGAGCGCGACGGCCAGGCCGCCGGCGGCGGGCTTGCGCGGATCGGCCACGCGGTTGGAGATGACGACGAGGCGGCTCATATCGCTGAATCCCAAGGAGCGGACAAGCGCATGGCCGCGTTGATGATGCCGACCATCGAGTAGGTCTGCGGGAAGTTGCCCCACATCTCGCCCGTGACCGGATGCGTGTCCTCGGACAGCAGCCCGAGCGGATTGCGCGCGGCCAGCATGGTCTCGAAGATCTGGCGCGCCTCGGCCTTGCGGCCGATCTTCGCGAGCGCGTCGATGCGCCAGAAGGTGCAGATGTTGAACGCGGTCTCGGGCTTGCCGAAGTCGTCGGCCGCCTCGTAGCGGCGCATGTAGGGACCGTCGCACAGCGTCTTCTCCATCGCGTCGACGGTCGAGACGAAGCGCGGGTCGCGCGCGTCGATCAGCCCCACCTCGGCCATCAGCAGGATGCTGGCGTCGAGCTCGCGGCCGCCGAAGCTCTCGGCGAAGGCCTGGCGCTCCTCGCTCCACGACTTGGCGAGGATCTCCTCGCGCATGCGCGAGGCATGGCCGTGCCAGTAGGCGGCGCGCTCGGCGAAGTTGATGCGCGTGTCCACGGGCTTGCCGGCCGAGGCGGCCTCGGCGCGCGCGTTCTTGTCGAGCGCGCGCGCGATCTTCGCGAGCCGGTCGCAGGCGGCCCAGCTCATGAGCGCCGAGCTGGTGTGCACGCGCGCGCGGGTGCGCAGCTCCCACATGCCGGCGTCGGGCGTGCCGTAGACGGCGATCGCGCGCTCGCCCACGGCCTCGAGGTGCGGGAACTCCGCCTCGCCCGCGCGCTGCAGCAGCCGGTGGTCGTGGAAGGCCTGCGCGGCGCCCAGCACGATGTTGCCGTAGACGTCGTGCTGGAAATGCTCCTGCGCCTGGTTGCCCACGCGCACCGGGCCCATGCCGCGGTAGCCGGGCAGGCTCTCGACGAAGGACTCGGGCAACTCGCGTTCGAGCCCGATGCCGTACAGCGGCTGGATGTGCTCGCCGTGCGAGCCGATCACCACGTTGCCGAGCCAGCGCAGGTAGTCCTCCATGGTGCCGACCTCGCTCAGCGAGTTGAGCGCGCGCACCACGAAGAAGGCGTCGCGCAGCCAGCAGTAGCGGTAGTCCCAGTTGCGCTGGCTGTCGGGCGCTTCGGGGATGCTGGTGGTCATCGCGGCGACGATGGCGCCGGTGTCCTCGTAGAGCGACATCTTCAGCGTGATGGCCGCGCGGATCACCGCGTCCTGGTACTCGAAGGGGATCGCGAGCCGCTTGGACCACACGCGCCAGTAGGCGATGGTCTCCTGCTCGAAGCGGCGCGCGGTGTCGGCGATGCCGTCGAGCAGGGTCTCGTCGACGCCGAACATGAAGTTGTATTCGCGCGAGACCACGAAGGGCTGGCGCGAGAGGATGTGCGAGATCGAGGCGTCGGTGTTGAGCCTGAGCGTCACGTCGGGGCCGACGTAGCGGATGTGGTTGCTGCCGCGCGTGACCTCCACCGGCTCCTGCGCGCCCCACTGGAAGCGCGGGTCGAGCGCCACGCGCATGCGCGGCGCGCCCGCGATCGGGCGCACGCGGCGCACCAGCATCAGCGGGCGGAAATAGCGCGCGCGGCTGTAGAAGCGCGGCGCGAAGTCGGTGATCTCGATGCCCTGGCCCGCGCTGTCGAACAGCTGGGTGCGCAACACCGCGGTGTTCGGCTCGTACCACTGCTTGGCATGCGCGAAGTCCTCGATCTCGAAGCCCCAGGCCGCCGCGCCCTCGCCCGGATGCAGCAGGGCGTTGAACACCGGGTCGCCGTCGAAGCGCGGCAGGCAGCACCAGACCACGCGCGCGCGCCCGTCGATCAGCGCGCTGAAGGCGCAGTTGCCGATCACGCCGAGGTTGAGCGAGCAGTCGGCCGGGCGCGGAAACTCGCGCGCCTTGGGCGCGGTGGCCGTGCCTTCGTCGACCGGGGCATCGTCGTCGGGACCGGCCGCGCCGGCCACCGACTCGCCGCCGCGGTCCTCGGGGGCCTTGGGCATCTGCCGCGCCTGCGGGTCGTCGTGGCGCGCGGCGGGCACGTCCTGTTGTTCTTCCTGCTGCGGGGTGTCGCTCATCCGGGGTTCCTTGGCGATGCTTCTTCGGGGGCGGGCCGGGGCGCGTTGGCGAGCCGGTCGCGCGCCTGCACCAGCCATTCGTAGACGGCGCGCGGCGACTCGAGCCGGTGCAGCGCCAGGCTCGGACCCGAGCCGACCTTGATGCCGATGCCGCCGCGCGGCTGCACCACGGCGAAGCCGCTCTCGTCGGTGGTGTCGTCGCCCGCGAACACCGGCACGCGGCCCGCGAACGGCGGCTCGTGCATGAAGGCGTCGATGGCGATGCCCTTGTTGACGCCGGCGGGCTTGACCTCGAACACGAACTTGCCATGCAGCAGCTCGAGCTGCGGCTGGTCGGCGATGGCGCGCGACATGGCGTCGCCGCACACGGCCTCGAGCTGCGGCGCGAGCCGGTAGTGCAGCGCGATGGCCGCGTGCTTGCGCTCGACCAGCAGGCCTTCGTGCACGCGCGCGAGCTCGTTGGCGATCTCGAGCACGGGCACCAGGTCGGGCGGATGCTGCTCCTGCATCGCGCCCTTGGCGTCGCGGCGCTGCACGCCGTGCTCGCCGGCGGCCGGCAGGCGCAGGGGCGCGAGGAAGCGGTCGAGCACGTCGATCTGGCGGCCCGACACCACGGCGAGGGCGCCGCCGAGCTGGTCCTTGAGGTCGCTCAGCAGCGCGACCAGGGCGGGGGGGACTTCGATCGCCTCGGGCGTGGCCGCGAGGCCCACCAGGGTGCCGTCGAAATCGAGGAAGAGGGCCGCGTCCCGGCCCAGGGGAGGAGGCAGCGAATCGTTGCTGCGGATGGGATTGGACATCGGGAAAGACCTTAGCACGGCCTCCGCGCGCACCGTGTCGGCCAAAACCGGACGTGCCCCGGGGCCGGGGCCGCGACCCGCGCGAGCGGTTCAGCGTGTGCCGTGGGGCGCGAGTTCGGCCAGCGCGCGCAGCAGCGCCATGGCTTCCACCGGCTTGAACAGCACCGGCACGCCCGAGGCGCGCACGCGCTGCAGCCGCTCGGGCGCGGTCTCGCCGGTCACCAGCATCAGCGGCGCCGCGAGTGCGAAGCGCGCGCGCAGGCGCTGGCCGACGTCGAGGCCGTTGTCGCCGTTGGCGAGCCGATAGTCGCACAGCAGCGCACGGAAGGGCGCCGGGCCCGAGGCCAGCAGCGCGGCCGCTTCCGCCTCGCCGGCCACGGCCTCCAGGTCGATGCCGTGGGCCCGCAGCAGCTCGGTCATCGCCGCGCGGATCTCGGCGTCGTCGTCGATCAGCAGGATGCGCCCCGGCACCGGCACCGCCGGGGCGGGTACGGCCTCGGCGCGGACGGCCCAGGGCCCGGGGGCGGCCTGCGCGTCGCAGCGCGGCAGCACGAGCCGAAAGCGCGTGCCGCGTCCCACGCGCGAGCGCAGCTGCACCGGATGGCCGAGCAGCCGCGAGAGCCGGCGCACGATGGCCAGGCCGATGCCCAGCCCGTGCGAGCGCTCGCGCCCGGGGTTGTCGACCTGGTAGAACTCCTCGAACACGCGCTCGAGCTGGCCCGGCGCGATGCCGATGCCCGAATCGACCACCTCGATCCACACCGAATCGCCGAGCCCGTCGCCGTTGCGCCGCACGCGCGCGCGCACCGACACGCCGCCGCGCGCCGTGTACTTGAGCGCGTTGTCGAGCAGGTTCGACAGCATGCGGTGCAGCAGCCGCGGATCGCTGCGCACCCACAGGCCGCTCGCGCGCAGCCGCAGCTGCAGCTGGCGCTGCTCGGCCTGCGCCGAGAACATGGGGTTGAGCGCGCGGAACAGGCCGTCGAGCGAGACCGGCTCGAGCACCGGCTCGACCACGCCGGCATCGAGGCGCGAGACGTCGAGCATGGTGTCGAGCGAGCTGCCGAGCGCATTCACCGCGCGCATCAGCCGCTGCGCGTTGCGGCTGCCCGGATGCTCGTTCTCGAGCGCGGCGCCGAACAGCGCAATCGCATGCAGCGGCTGGCGCAGGTCGTGGCTGGCGGTGGCCAGGAAGCGGGTCTTCTCGATGCTCGCGCGCTCGGCCGCGGCGATCTGTTCGCCCAGGCGCGTGGCCAGCGCCTCGTTCTCGAAGCGCAGCACCAGCGAGTCGGTGAGCAGCCGGTGCTGCTGCCGGCCCACGCGCAGCGTGAACAGCAGGTAGGCCAGGCTGAACATCGACAGGAACAGGTGCATGCCGTCGCCCTGCCAGGCCAGCGCGACGATCAGGCTCAGCATCATCGGCAGGGTGTAGCCGTAGAGCGCGGGCTTGAGCGGCCACAGCAGCTGCATGGCGCGCGCGCAGCTGCCGATGATGACGACCGTGAGCACCGAGGTCGCGGACAGGTCGTCGCGCGAGATGAAGAGCCAGGGCGCCGTGGCGGTCGCCAGGCTCACCAGCATGACGGTGCGCGCATGGCGGCGCGCCCACAGCGGGGTTTGCCGCAGCGGCAGGCCGGCGTGCCAGCGCGGCATCAGGAACAGCGCCAGGCCGAGCAGCAGGTGGGCCGCCATCCAGGCCAGGATCCAGGCGCGCGGCGAGGCGATGTACATCGCGGCCCCGAGCGCGGCGCCGAGGCCGAAGTGCACCACGATCGAGGCGTCGTAGGCGCCGTAGACCGCGGCCAGGTGCTCGCGCAGCACGCGCAGTGCCAGGTCCTGCGGCACGGCGGCCGCGACCGGCGCCGCGGCATGCGTGGCGGTCGGGTCCGGCGAGGAGCGGGGGGGCGGGGCGGCGATCACCCGACCCATGCTAGCCATGGCGCGCGGCGTCGGAAGTGCCCTAAGTCATGGAACCTCCGCCATAGGCATGAAGACATGCCGCGGCGCGCGTGGTATTGCGCGCGCCGCCTGGGTGCTCAGCCGGCCGCGGCCTTCACCGCGTCGATGCGCGCGCGGTGGATCGCCTCGCCGATCCTCGGCCCGGTGGCGCCGGCCTGCTGCGCCTGGCGCGCGACCGCGTCGGTGGCCACGGCCGCGGCCGCGGCCAGCACCGAAAGCAGACGCTCGCGCTGCGGATAGTCGCGCTGCTCGAAGCCGAGCCGGCCGCGCGCGTCGCATTCGCAGGCCAAGAGCGCCTCGGCGAAGCGCGCGGGCTTGCGGAAGGCATCGCAGCGCTCGAGCAGCCGCACCAGCGCGGCGGCATCGAGCTCGCCGCTGCGGTGGATGTTGCCGTGCTCGCGCGCCACCACCTCGGCCAGCTCGCGGATGTCGACCGGCACGCGCCAGCGGTCGCACACCGATTGCAGCAGCTCGGCGCTGCGCTTCTCGTGACCGATGTGGCGCGGCAGGATCTCCGGCTCGGTGGTGCCCTTGCCGAGGTCGTGCATCAGGCAGGCGAAGCGCACCGCGAGCGAGGCCGCGAGCCGCGCGCTGGTGTCGAGCACCATCATCAGGTGCACGCCCGTGTCGATCTCGGGATGGTGCTGCGCGGGCTGCGGCACGCCCCAGAGCCGGTCGACCTCGGGCAGCAGCACCGCGAGCGCGCCGCAGGCGCGCAGCACCTCGAACATGCGCGAGGGCCGCGTCTCCATCAGCCCCCGCGAGAGCTCCTGCCACACGCGCTCGGGCACCAGCGCATCGACCTCGCCGGCCGCGACCATCTCGCGCATCAGTGCCTGCGTGTCGGGCGCGACCTCGAAGTCGTCGAAGCGCGCGGCGAAGCGCGCCACGCGCAGGATGCGCACCGGGTCCTCGCGGAAGGCGTCGGTGACGTGGCGCAGCCGCTTCTCGCGCAGGTCGCGCTGGCCGTGGAAGGGATCGGCCAGGTCGGTGGGGGCGGGGTCGAAGCTGCCGTCGGCGGCCACGCGCTCGGCCGGCAGCGCGATCGCGTTGATGGTCAGGTCGCGCCGCGCGAGGTCCTGCTCGAGGCTCACGTCGGGCGACGCATGGATCACGAAGCCGCGGTAGCCGGGCGCGCTCTTGCGCTCGGTGCGCGCGAGCGCGTATTCCTCGCGCGTCGATGGATGCAGGAATACCGGGAAATCGCGCCCCACGGGCAGGAAGCCCTGTGCCACCATGGCCTCGGGCGTGGCGCCGACCACGAGCCAGTCGTGGTCCGACACCGGGCGTCCGAGCAGGCGATCGCGCACCGCGCCGCCGACGAGATAGGTTTTCATGCGCCCAGTGTAGGGATACCCCGCAGGGCTTAAAAAGAACGGTCGTTCGATAATCCACGAGCAAATCGAACGACCGTTCGCTCGTTCGAGGCGCTCGAACGCTTCACCGGCTGCAGACCGGCACCGCGTTTGGAGGGGGCATTTCAACCAAAGGAGTATTCACATCATGAAAAAGACCATGTTGGCGTTGGCAGCCCTGGGGGCACTGACGTCCGGCAGCGCCTTTGCACAGAAGGCCGGCGACTGGGTCGTCGGCGCGGGCTGGTTCCATCTGTCGCCGCAGGACAAGAGCAAGCCGCTGACGCTCACCGCGCCGGTGCAGAGCGTGCTCGCGGGTTCGGGCGCGAGCGTGAGCGATTCCGACACGCTGGGCCTGAGCGCCATGTACTTCGTCGACGACCACTGGGCCGTCGAAGGCGTGCTGGGCATTCCGCCGAAGTTCAAGCTCAACGGCACCGGCACGCTGGCACGCGTGGGCCAGCTCGGCGAAGCGCGGCAGTGGAGCCCGACCATCCTCGGCAAGTACTACTTCAACGAGGCCAACTCGGCCTTCCGTCCCTTCGTGGGCCTGGGCGCCACCTACGTCTGGTACAGCGACATCAACCTGACGTCGAACCTGCAGGAAGCGCTCGGCAGCCAGCTGCACCAGCGGCCGCTGTCGACCGTGACCACGGCCAAGCTCGACAGCTCCTTCGCGCCCGTGCTCAATGCCGGCCTGGCCTACCAGTTCGACAAGCACTGGGGCATTTCCTTCTCGGTCTCCTACATCCCGCTGAAGACCAAGGCCAAGCTCACGACGACCTCGATCACGGGCCTGCCGATCGCGACCAGCGAGGCGCGCCTGAAGCTCAACCCGATCGTGACCTACGTGTCGGCGACCTACCGCTTCTGAGCGGCGCGACGCGGCCTGGCCGGCTCGCGCAGATCGCGAACGACGATCAGCGCGAGGTCCGGTAGGGCTCGTCGAAGGCCACGAAATCCTGCTCCGCGAGCGCCTGCTCGATCCACGCGGCGACGCCCGGCAGGGCCGCCACCCGCTCGATGTAGGCCCGCGCCGCGGGCGGCACCGGCAGCCCGTAGCCGCGGATGCGCATGCACACCGGCGCGTAGAAGGCGTCGGCGATGCTGAATTCGCCGAACAGCATCGGGCCGCCATGGGTGTCGAGCAGCTCGCTCCACATGCCCGCGATGCGCTGCAGGTCCTCGACCACGCCGGGCTGTTCCTTCAGCACGCGCGCGCCGACCTCGGCCAGCGAGGCCTCGATGTTCATCGGGAAGTGGCTGCGCAGGTTGCCGAAGCCCGAGTGCATCTCGGCGCTGATGCTGCGCGCGCGGGCCCGCGCGGCCTTGTCGCGCGGCCACAGCGCCTTGTCGGGGAACTGCTCGGCCAGGTACTCGGCGATGGCGAGCGAATCCCAGACCGTGAGGTCGCCGTCGATCAGCACCGGCACGCGCGCCGTGGGGTTGACCGCGCCGACCACGGCCTTGAAGTTGGAACCGGCCTCGAAGGCGTCGAAGCGCACCATCACTTCCTCGAAGGGAATGCCGGCCTGCTTGAGCAGCACCCAGGGACGCATGGACCACGACGAGTAGTTCTTGTTGCCGATGTAGAGCTTGAGCATGGGATTCCTCCGGTTGGTTCGTGGCAAAGCCTTCGATGCTAGGGCGCCGGCGCCGCGCGATTGATACCGTTTGCGGCGCGCATTGATGACGGGCGCGGGCGGCGCGCCGCTGTCTATCGCCGGTCGCTGTCGTCGGTGCGCGGCACGGGCTCGGCGCTCGAGGCGATGACGCGCGGCGCCGCCTGGCCTTCGCCCTTGGGCGGCCCGATCGCGCGCTCGATCAGGCTCACGAGCTTCGGCACGAACTGCAGCACCACCAGCGCCAGCAGTGCGCTGATCACCGCCGTGGCCTCGCGGCCCAGGCCGCAGGCCATGCCGATCGCGGCCGTCATCCACAGCCCGGCGGCGGTGGTGAGGCCCTGCACGTGATGCTCGTCCTTGCCCTGCTTGAGGATGGTGCCCGCGCAGAGGAAGCCGACGCCGGCCACCAGGCCCTGGATCACGCGGCTCATGTCGGCCGGCACGATGCCGGTTTGCTGCGGCACGAGCACGAACAGGGCCGAGCCGATGGCCACCAGCATGTGGGTGCGCACGCCGGCCGCCTTGCCCTGCTGCTCGCGCTCGAAGCCAAGCACGAAGCCCAGCAGCGCCGCGAGCAGCAGCCGCACCAGGATGCGCGTGAGCTGGGCGAGATCGCCCACGTCCGAGAACTCCGCGGCGATGGTGTCGAGGACCTCGTCGCGCCAGCTCATCTCAGGGCAGGTCCTTGTTGGGCTCGGGCATCGCGGCGTCGCGCGGGCCGACCCGGCCCAGGCGTTCCTTCAGCGACTGCGGCCGGCCGGTGATGATCGCGGCGTAGTTGGTGGTGTTGGCCAGCACCTTCTTCACGTAGTCGCGGGTTTCGTTGAACGGCACGTTCTCGGCCCAGATCGCGGCATCGAGCACCGGGCCGTTGCGCCAGCTGCGCGGGCGGCCCGGGCCGGCGTTGTAGGCCGCGGCGGCCAGCGCCATCGAGTCGTCGAAGTCGTCGAGCGCGAGCTTCAGGTAGTTGGTGCCGATGGTGATGTTGGTCTCGCGGTCGTTGATCTGGCCCGGCGTGAAGTCGGTCATGCCGATCTTGCGCGCGGTCCAGCGCGCGGTGGCGGGCATCACCTGCATCAGGCCCGAGGCACCGACGCCCGAGCGCGCGTCCATGATGAAGCGGCTCTCCTGGCGGATCAGGCCGTAGACGTAGGCCGGGTCGAGGCCGATGTCCTGGCTCTTGCGCAGCACCGTGTCGTGGAAGGGCATCGGGAAGCGCTGCTCGACGTCGATCACGCCCTTGGTGCGCTCGCTGGTGTTGATGCAGCGGTCCCAGACCTCGCGCTGGCAGGCGAAGTCGGCCGCGGCCAGCAGCGCGCGGTCGTCCATGCCGCCCCGGTCGTGCAGGTTGGTGGCGTAGTTCCATTCGCGCGTGCCCTCGGGGCGCAGGCCGATCGCGATGGCGTAGAGGCCGCGGTTGAGCGAGGGGTTCATGCGCGCGGCATTGCGTTCCTCGGGCGTGAGCGGCGCGGGCCGGGTGGCGGCCATCACGCGCTGGCCCAGCTCCTCGAGCGCCAGCATCTCGTAGAAGCCGCGCGTACCCGCGATGCCCTGGTAGAGCTCGCGCGCCTGGGCGCGGCGCTCGTCGCCGCCGGCATTGACCAGCGCGCGCGCCTTCCAGTAGGTCCAGGTCGGGTCCTGCTGGCTGGCCTCGCTCATGGCGTTGATGGCGGGCGCCACGTCCTTCCACTGGCCGGCACGCAGCGCGGCGCGCACGCGCCAGCCGAGCATGTCGTCCGACAGGTCGGCGTTCTTGGTCACGTTGCCGAAGTAGCTCACGGCCTGCGGCCAGAGCTTGATCGCCGATTGGCGGCCGATGATGCCCCAGATCCAGTTGCGCTCCTCGGCCGAGAGCATCGCGCTCCACTTGGCGTCGAGCTGCGAGGCGGCCTGCTCGGGGTCGGCCATCGCGATCTTGATCAGTGCCAGCGTCACCAGCTCGCGGCGCGACTTGGCGGCCACCGGCCCGCGCGCGACCAGGAACTTGGCCGCGCTCGCGTTGACCTCCTCGAACAGCGGCAGCGCATCGGGCGAGGCCAGCGTGACGGCGCCGCGCGCGGCCTGCGGCCGGTTGGCCTCGATGGCCAGGCGCGCCTTCTTCCAGGCGTCGTTGGGCGTGAGCAGGCGCGCGGCGATCATGCGGTCGGCGGCCGTGAGGCAGCCGTCGTCGCTGTCGCGCTGGGCGAACCAGTTGCGCCGGATCTCGTCGGCCTGGGCCTGGGTGGCGCTGCCGCTGCGCAGCGCGTCGACCAGGATCGCGTAGCAGCGCACCTGGGCGTCGTCGCCCATGCGGAAGCCGCCGATGGCGGCCGAGAAGTTGTCCCAGTCGCGGCGCTGGCCCGTGAGCAGCAGCCAGTCGTTGCGCAGCCGGTCTTCCTGGTAGGTGCCGGGATAGCGCGCGAAGAAGTCCTGCACCTCGTTCGCGCCGGCTTCCTGCAGCCGCGCCTTGAGTTCCCAGTAGGCGGCCCAGGGTTCGAGCACGTGGCCGCGGGCCTGCGGCAGCAGCGCCGCGAGCCGGGCCTTGTCGCCGCGCTGGAAGGCCTGCTTCATCTGCAGCAGCACTTCGTCGTTGGTGTTGCCTTGGGCCGATGCGGACGCGGGGGCGAGGAGGGCCAGCGCGCAGGCCGCCAGGGCCGAAAGAACCAGTGCCGGCGCGGCGCGGCGCGGGCGACGGCACATGGATGCCAAAATGCTTGGAAACTGCATCGGGAGATTATGGACAAGTCAAAGGATGCCGCCACGTCGGCGACGGCGAGTTTTCTCAAGGATCAGCTGCGCAAGGCGTTGATCGAACAACGTCTGGGGATGCCGGACCGGCTGACACGCGCGGACCTGCTGCAGCGCGTGATGCGCATCTGGCTGGTCGGCCGGCCCGACACCGTGATCGGCGCCTACTGGCCGATCAAGGGCGAGTTCGATCCGCTGCCCGCGCTGCATCGGTGGAAGGAGGACGGCGAACTGATCGACGAGCCGCAGCGCCGCCGCATCGGCCTGCCCGTGATCGACAAGGTCCACAAGACCCTGACCTTCCACGCCTGGTACCCGGGCTGCCAGATGGAAGAGGACGCCTACGGCATTCCCAAGCCCAAGGACACCGAGCTGATCGTGCCGACCCTGCTGTTCGTGCCCTGCGTGGGCTACAGCGCGGGCGGCTACCGGCTCGGCTACGGCGGCGGCTTCTACGACCGCACGCTGGCGGCGCTCGAGCCGCGGCCCTTCACGGTCGGCCTGGGTTTCGCGAACGGCTTCCTCGAGGACTTCGAGCCCGAGGCGCACGACCTGCCGCTCGACGCCATCCTCAACGACAACGGCGTGGTCTGGCCGATCGGCTGAAACGCGCAAACAGCCGAATGCAGAAGTCGCGAAAGGAAAACACAGGAATTCTGTTCTGCGACTTCTGCGTGACTTTGGTATTTCTTCTGCGTTCGGCTACCCGACCCCGTATTCGTCTCAGTCCATGTTGTCGATGGTGTCCGGGTCGGGCACCTCGCCGATGGTCTCGCGCGTGGTGCCGGCCTGCGCCAGCAGCCAGTCCCAGAAGGCCTTGATCTCGGGCCGCAGCGCGCTGCGCGGGCCGGCGATCAGCCAGTAGGACATCGGCGAGTCCATGCGGTGCTGCGGCAGCACCTCGATCAGGTCGCCGTTGGCCAGGCTCTCGGCGATCAACGAGCTGCGCGCCAGCACCACGCCCTGGCCGGTGAGCGCGGCCTGCACCATCTGGTAGGCGTAGTTGAAATAGAGCCAGCGCTTGGGCTGGGCGCGTTCCAGGCCGTGCAGCTCGAACCAGCGCCGCCAGGTCAGCCATTCGAGGTGGGTGCGGTGGGCGTCGCCGGCCTCGATCAGCGTGAAGCGTGCGATGTCCTCGGGCTTCTTGATCGGCGGGCTGCTCTTGATGAGCCAGGGGCTCGCCACCGGCGTGAGGTTTTCGCCGAACAACCGCACGGCCTGCGGGGGCATGGCCTCGCGCGGGCCGTAGCGCAGCGCGATGTCGACGTCGGCCACCTCGAGGTCGACCGCGAGGTCGCTGGCGTCGATCCGGATGTCGATCTCGGGGTTGTCGCGCTGGAAGGCCTCGAGCCGCGGGATCAGCCACATCGAGGCGAACGAGGCGAAGGTGGTCAGCGACACGCTCTTGCGCCCGGCGCTCTGGCGGATCTGCCGCACCGCGGTGTCGACGCGCGGCAGCGCCTGCTGCACCGCCAAAAGCAGCTGGGCGCCCGCGCTGGTCAGCTCGACCGCGCGCGTGTGGCGCAGGAACAGCGGCACGCCCACTTCCTCCTCGAGCGACTGGATCTGGCGGCTCACGGCCGACTGGGTCAGGGCCATTTCCTCGGCCGCGGCGCGGAAGTTCAGGTGCCGCGCGACCGCCTCGAAGGCCCGCAGGTGGCCGGCGGAGATCGGGCGGGAGCGCAGGTGGGTTTGCGAATGCTGCATGGATCGGGGGCCGGCGCCTGCCTCGGGATTGATGCGAAACCGGAATCAGTAGGCTACCTCCTTTTCATTGGACTGCCAACGGCCGGGAAACGATCATTCATTCCCGAACCGCGCCATTGCTGCCTCCTTCTCCAAGCACCCATTGATTCGCGATTCGGCAAACACCTAGGAGCCCATCATGTCCACTGCCGTCTGCACCACCTCTACGCTGTCCACCCTGTCGCTGCCCAACCGCAACACCGCCGCCGCGATTCCGCCGGCCGTGCGCCGCGGTGCCTGGCAAATCGCGCCCGGCGAGGCGATGAGCCTGAAGGCGCGCGGCGAGAGCGTGCTGCGCGTGCGCCAGGGCCGGGTCTGGATCACGCCCGATGCCACGCTCGAGAGCCCGAGCGAGGACCTGGTGCTCGCCCCCGGCGAATCGCTCACCGTGGCGGCCGGCCAGCGCATCGTGATGGAAGCCTGGGACGGCTACGGTGCCACGTACACGTGGGACGCCGCCTGATCCCGCGGGTTTCCTGATCGATCCTGGGCCATCGGGCGGCGGCGCGAGCCGCGCCCGTCATACAAGGGGCCGGACGGCGCTTCGCGCATCGTCCGGCCCTTTTTCTTTGGCGCGGCCGTCTTCAGCCGTTGATGTCGAAACTGCGGCGCAGCGCCAGGAAATGCTTGAGCGCGACCTCGCCGTCGAGCGCATGCACGCCGGCCATCAGGTCGGGGCCCTCGCTCTCGGCCAGCCCGAGCCGGAAGCCGCTGTAGCGGCGCGCGGCCAGTTCGCCTTGCCAGGCCACGCGCACGTCGACATGGCGCGGGTCGCGCGCGATGCGATCCATCAGCGAGCGCAGGGCATCGGGCGGTCCCTCGATGTGCTGGCAGAAGCGCTGGCCGTCGAAGACCAGCAGCCCGGTGATGCCGAGTTCGCCGTTGCGCACGCGGGCTCGCGCGACGATGCTGGCCACCGTGTCGGGCGGCAGGTCCGGCGCAAGCTCGCTGCAGTAGAGGATCTCGGAGAGCGCCGGGGCGGGCGCGGGAGCTTGCGTCTGTTCGTCGGAAATCATGGGCCGGGATGGGAAAAGCGAGCGCAGTGTAGGCAGCCGTCCGACATCACGAAATGTAAAAAGACATACCGGGACCACCCCCCTCGATGCCTATAGTCGGTGGTGCTCGACCAGTACCCCACACCCGCCGCCCCGGAGAACGGGCCCCATCCCTGCAGCCGTTGCGCGCTGCGTCAGCTGCCGGCCTTTTTGCCGGTGTCCGCCGACCAGTTGCGCACCATCGAATCGTTCCGCATCGGCGCGCGCCGCGTCGAGGCCGGCGGCTCGATCATCGAGGAACACCGGCGCAGCCCGCAGCTGTTCACGCTCTACTCGGGCTGGGCCTTCCGCTACAAGACCCTGAGCGACGGCCGGCGGCAGATCCTCAACGTGCTGCTGCCCGGCGACTTCGTCGGGCTGCAGGACGAGTTCGCCGATGGCCAGACCCATGGCGTCGAGGCCCTGACCGAGGTCTCGCTGTGCGTGTTCGCGCGCGACCGGCTGTGGGAGCTGTTCCATGCCGAGCCCAAGCTCGGCTACGACATCACCTGGCTGGCCGCGCGCGAGGAAAAGATGATCGACGACAACCTCGTGACCACCGGCCGGCGCAGCGCCGTCGAGCGCGTGGCGATGCTGCTGATGCACCTGTACCGCCGCGCCGAGCGCGTGGGCATGGTGCGCGACGGCTGGGTCGAGTTCCCGCTCAACCAGCAGCACATCGCCGATGCGCTCGGGCTGTCGCTGGTCCACACCAACAAGACCTTGCGGCGGCTGTCGCAGCTCGGGCTCTACAAGCTCGATGACCGCTGGCTGCGCATCCTCGAGCCGCGCGCGCTCGAGGCGCTGGGCGACTACTTCGAGCGGCCGCTGCGGCCCACGCCGCTGATCTGAAGCCGGGGCCGGCTCAACCGGCCGCCTCCGAGAGCTGCCGCAGGTCCTCGCGGTAGCCCTGCAGCCGCTTCACCGCCTGCGCGCGCTGCGCCGCGCTGGTGCCGTTGTGCAGCGCGGCCAGGTTGCGGCAGCCTTCCTGCAGCAGCGCCTGCTGCTGCTCGCGCCAGGGGCCGGGTGGCGGGTCGGCGATGCGCTGCAGGTAGGCGTGCAGCGCGGCGCGCGCCTCGGCCGGCGGCGTGCGGTTCGCGACGAAGCCGCGCAGCAGCACCAGCGCCTCCTGCTGGCGCTTGCGGCGCTCCACGTCCTGCAGCTTCGGGTCGAACACCGACTGCGCCACCTGCTGGCGCAGCAGCTCGCGCTGCTCGGGCGAAAGCCGGCCGTAGAAATCCTCGAAGCGGTCGAGGAACTGGTCGTAGCGCTTCTCCTGCACCCGGGCCGGCGAGCGGTCGAGCCAGTCCTTGCGGTAGTCGGCGTTGTTCTTCGCGTACTTGCGCTCGAGCTGCTGCAGCTGGGCCTCGCCGAGGCTCAACGCCAGCTCGGTGCCCGCGGGCTCGGCGCGCTCGCTGACCGCCAGCAGCCGGTCGCGGATGCGGTCGGTCATGGCGCAGGCCTGGGCCGGCGTGATGTCGCCGGGCGCCAGCGCCTCGGCCTCCTGCAGCAGCGCCGCGATCTTCGGCAGTTCGTTGCGCCGGTGCCATTCGAGCAGCCGCGCGAGGTCGTCGCGCACCTTGGGCGTTTGCGAGCCGTCGAAATCGAGGTAGCCGTCGAGCCACCAGTAGCTGAGCTCGGGCAGGTTGTTGTAGGCCAGCCGGATCGCGCTGCAAGCCCCCAGGACGGCCGCCAGCGCCAGCACGCCGATAATCCGCGCCAGCTTGAAACAACGCATCCGGGTAGAAAAAGGCATGAATCAGATTCCGAAGCAGGGCGACCAGGGACCGGTCGACGTCGTGATCATGGCGGCCGGCAAAGGCACGCGCATGAAGAGCAGGCTTCCCAAAGTGTTGCATCGTTTGGGCGGGCGCGCACTGTTGTCGCACGTGACCGGCACCGCCGCGCGCATCGGCGCCCGGCACGTGGTGATCGTCACGGGCCACGGCGCCGAGCAGGTCGAGGCCGCCATGGCCGCCTCGCCCGAGGCCGCCTCGCTGCGTTTCGCGCGCCAGGAGCCGCAGCTGGGCACCGGCCACGCGGTGCAGCAGGCCACGCCGCTCTTGCCCGACGACGGCACGGTGGTGATCCTCTCGGGCGACGTGCCGCTGATCGCCGAGGACACGCTGCGCACCCTGATCGCCGCCAGCGGCGGCGAGCGGCTGGCGCTCTTGACCATCGAGCTGGACGACCCCGCCGGCTACGGCCGCATCATCCGCAACGCCGCGGGCGGCGAGGTGACCGCCATCGTCGAGCACAAGGACGCCAGCGAGGCGCAGCGCGCGGTGCGCGAGATCAACAGCGGCGTGATGGCCGCGCCCGCGAAGCTGCTCAAGGGCTGGCTCGAGCGGCTGGACAACCGCAATGCCCAGGCCGAGTACTACCTGACCGACATCGTCAAGCACGCCGCGGCCGACGGCGTGCCGGTGGTGGCCCACATCACGACCGACGGGCTGCAGGTGGCCGGCATCAACAGCCCGGTGCAGCTGGCCGAACTCGAGCGCGCCTTCCAGCGCCGCCAGGCCGAGGCCCTGATGACCCAGGGCGTGCGGCTGGCCGACCCGGCGCGCTTCGACCTGCGCGGCACGCTCGAATGCGGCGGCGACGTCGAGATCGACGTCAACTGCGTGTTCGAGGGCCAGGTCGCGCTCGGCGAGGGCGTGCGCATCGGCGCCAACTGCGTGATCGCCAATGCCCGCATCGAGGCCGGCGCCGTGATCCATCCCTTCACCCACATCGACGGCGAGAAGGCCGGCGTGACGGTCGGCGAGCGCGCGCTGATCGGCCCCTTCGCGCGGCTGCGCCCCGGCGCCCAGCTCGGCACCGAGGTGCACATCGGCAATTTCGTCGAGGTCAAGAACTCCACCCTGGCCGCCGGCGCCAAGGCCAACCACCTGGCCTACCTGGGCGACGCCACCGTGGGCGCGCGCGTCAACTACGGCGCGGGCAGCATCACGGCCAACTACGACGGCGCCAACAAGCACCGCACCGTGCTCGAGGACGACGTGCACATCGGCAGCAACTGCGTGCTGGTGGCGCCGGTCACCATCGGCGCGGGCGGCACCGTGGGCGGCGGCTCCACCGTCACCAAGACCACGCCGGCGGGCGCGCTGACCGTGGCGCGCGGCAAGCAGATCAGCCTGTCGAACTGGCAGCGGCCGCAGAAGAAGCCGAAGGCCTGACGGGCCTCAGCCCGCGGGCGCCAGCGGTGTCAGCGGCACCCGCGGCTCGAACTTCGCGCGCTTGAGGCTGAAGAAGGCCTTGACATTGCGCACGTTGGCGTCGGCGGTGAACAGCCGCTGCACCAGCGCCCCGTAGGCGGGCATGTCGCGCGCGGCCACCACCAGCACGAAATCCGGCCCCGGCGACACGCGCCAGCACTGCTGCACCGCGTCGTCCGCGATCACGCGCGCCTCGAAGGCCTCGAGCGACCCGGCGTCCTGCCGGTCGAGCGAGATCTCCACCACCGCCTGCAGCCCGTGGCCCAGCACGGCGGCCAGCCGGTCGGGCGACAGCAGCGCCAGCTGGCGCTCGATCAAACCCTCCTGCCACAGCCGCTGCACCCGCCGCAGGCAGGTCGGCGGCGAGATGCCCACGGCCGCCGCCAGCTTCTGGTTGGTGGCCGAGGCGTCGCGCTGCAGGGCGTCGAGCAGCTTCAGGTCGATGGCGTCGAGTGCGATGGATTCCATGATTCGTGAAATTATGGAATAAAAATTCATTGACCTGAATGTGTGAAAGAAAAGTCCAAATTCATTGAAATTTAGACGGCAAATTTCTTTTCACCCTGCCTACCATTCGCAGCAATTCTTTTCGTTCTCCCTCATTCCTTTCCAAAGGCAAGACAACCATGTGCGGCATCGTCGGCGCGGCTTCCCATCGAAACATCGTCCCGGTCCTGGTCCAGGGCCTGCAGCGGCTCGAATACCGCGGCTATGACTCCTGCGGCGTGGCCGTGCACGCGGGCGGCCTGACGCGCGCGCGCACCACCTCGCGCGTGGCCGACCTCCAGACCCAGGTGGCCGAGGACAGGCTCGAAGGCCTGACCGGCATCGCCCACACCCGCTGGGCCACGCACGGCGCGCCCGCGGTGCACAACGCGCATCCGCACTTCAGCCACGGCCCGGGCGCCGGCGCGCAGGAAGCGCGGCCCGGCCGCATCGCGCTGGTGCACAACGGCATCATCGAGAACCACGAGGCGCTGCGCGCCGGCCTCGAAGCCAAGGGCTACGTGTTCGAGAGCCAGACCGACACCGAGGTCATCGCCCACCTGGTCGACAGCCTCTACGACGGCGACCTGTTCGAGGCCGTGAAGGGCGCCGTGCGCCAGCTCACGGGCGCCTATGCCATTGCCGTGATCTGCCGCGACGAACCGCAGCGCGTGGTCGGCGCGCGCGCCGGTTCGCCGCTGATCCTGGGCGCGGGCAAGGACGGCACCGAGAACTTCCTGGCCAGCGACGCGATGGCGCTGGCCGGCGTCACCGACCAGATCGTGTACCTCGAGGAAGGCGACGTGGTCGACCTGCAGCCCGGCAAGTACTGGATCGTCGACCGCGCCCACAAGCCGGTGCAGCGCCCGGTGCGCACCGTGCAGGCCCACAGCGGCGCGGCCGAGCTCGGCCCCTACCGCCACTACATGCAGAAGGAGATCTTCGAGCAGCCGCGCGCCATCGGCGACACGCTCGAGGGCGTGGAAGGCATCGTGCCCGAGCTGTTCGACGGCATCGGCCAGGACGGCAAGCAGAGCGGCGCCAGCGCGCACCGCGTGTTCAAGGAGATCGACCGCATCCTGATCCTGGCCTGCGGCACCAGCTACTACAGCGGCTGCACCGCCAAGTACTGGCTCGAGGGCATCGCGAAGATCTCGACCCAGGTCGAGATCGCGAGCGAGTACCGCTACCGCGACTCGGTGCCCGATCCGCGCACCCTGGTCGTCACCATCAGCCAGTCGGGCGAGACCGCCGACACCCTGGCCGCGCTCAAGCATGCGCGCTCGCTCGGCATGGAGCAGACCCTGACCATCTGCAACGTCGCCACCAGCGCCATGGTGCGCGAATGCAAGCTGGCCTACATCACGCGCGCCGGCGTCGAGATCGGCGTGGCCTCGACCAAGGCCTTCACCACCCAGCTCGCGGGCCTGTTCCTGCTCACGCTGGCGATCGCGCAGTCGAAGGGCCTGCTGAGCGCGGAAGACGAGGCGCGCTACCTCAAGGAGATGCGCCACCTGCCGGTCGCGCTGCAGTCGGTGCTCGCGCTCGAGCCGCAGATCATCAACTGGGCCGAGGACTTCGCGCGCAAGGACAACGCGCTGTTTCTGGGCCGCGGCCTGCACTACCCGATCGCGCTCGAGGGCGCGCTCAAGCTCAAGGAGATCACCTACATCCACGCCGAGGCCTATGCCGCCGGCGAGCTCAAGCACGGCCCGCTCGCGCTGGTGACCAGCGAGATGCCGGTGGTCGCCGTGGCGCCCAACGATGCCCTGCTCGAGAAGCTCAAGAGCAACCTGCAGGAAGTGCGCGCGCGCGGCGGCGTGCTCTACGTGCTGGCCGACGGCGACTCGAAGATCAAGAGCAGCGAAGGCCTGCACGTGATCCACATGCCCGAGCACTACGGCGCGCTGTCGCCGCTGCTGCACGTGGTGCCGCTGCAGCTGCTGGCCTATCACACGGCCTGCGCGCGCGGCACGGACGTGGACAAGCCGCGCAACCTGGCGAAGAGCGTGACGGTGGAGTGAGCGGGCAGGATCGGCCCGAATGGCTTCCCAAGGCCTGCGGGACCTCCTGGCCCCCGGCCTCGCCATCGTCTTCTGCGGCATCAACCCGGGCCAGCGCGCGGCCGCGTCGGGCCTGCACTTCGAAGGCCGGGGCAACCGCTTCTGGCGCGTGCTGCACCTGGCAGGCTTCACGCCGGTGCAGATGCAGCCCGCCCAGGCGCCGCTGCTGCTGCAAAGCGGCTACGGCCTGACCACGGCCGTCGACCGGCCGACGGCGCGCGCGAGCCAGCTGGCGACGCATGAGTTCGCGGCCGCCACCGAGGCCTTCACCCGCAAGATCGCCGCCTGCGGCCCGCGCCGCCTCGCGTTCCTCGGCAAGGCCGCCTACGCGGGCATGACGGGACACCGGCAGATCGCCTGGGGCCGCCAGCCCGAGCCCTTCGCCGGCATCGAGACCTGGATCCTGCCCAATCCCAGCGGACTCAATCGCGCGTTCTCGCTCGATGAGCTGGTGGCGGCCTACAAGGCGCTGCGCGAGGCCGCCGCGCCGGGTTGACCAGTATTCCATCATGTTGGAAAATAAATCCAACATGAAAGAACAAGAGCCCGTCCCCCTCAACGACCGCATCGCCCGCCGCGTGCGCGAACTGCGCGCCGCGCGCGGCCTCTCGCTCGAGGCGCTGGCGGCGCAGAGCGGGGTCAGCCGCTCGATGATCTCGCTGATCGAGCGCGGCGAGAGCAGCCCCACGGCGGTGGTGCTCGAGAAGCTCGCGACCGGGCTCGGCACCATGCTGGCCTCGTTGTTCGACGAGCCGCGCCCGCGCGCCGATCCGGTGGCGCGCCGCGCCGACCAGCCGCAATGGCGCGATCCCTCGTCGGGCTATCTGCGGCGCAACGTGTCGCCCGGCGGCATCGCCTCGCCGCTGCAGATCGTCGAGGTGCTGTTCCCGCCCAAGGCGCGCGTGGCCTACGAGTCGGGCGCGCGCGAGTCGCAGGTGCACCAGCAGGTCTGGATGCTCGAGGGAACGATCGAGATCACGGTGGGCGAGGAGCGCCACCGGCTCGACGCCGGCGACTGCCTCGCGATGGTGCTCGACCGGCCCGTCGCCTACTTCAATCCCACGCGCGAGACCGCCCGCTATGCGGTCGCGATCGTGAGCCCCCATCCCGATGTCTGGAAGTGAGAACGAACGCCATGAACCCCACCAGCCTCCACCCGGTGCGCCGCCTGCGGGCGGTGGACGCGGCGCAACTGCAATCGCTGGCCGAGCTGCTGATCGACTGCGTCGACGGCGATGCCTCGGTGAGCTTCATGCATCCGCTGTCGCTCGAGCAGGCGCTGGCCTTCTGGCGCAAGGTGGCCGACGGCGTGGCGCGCGGGGAGCGCGCGCTGATGGTGGTGGAGGACGCGCAGGGCATCGTCGGCACGGTGCAGCTCGTGCTCGACCAGCCCGACAACCAGCCGCACCGCGCCGACCTCGCGAAGATGCTGGTGCACCGGCGCGCTCGGCGCCAGGGGCTCGGCGCGCTGCTGATGCAGGCGGCCGAGCAGGCCGCGCGCGACAGCGGCAAGACGCTGCTGGTGCTCGACACCTCGAGCCCCGAGGCCGAGCGGCTCTACGAACGCTCGGGCTGGCAGCGCAGCGGCACCATCCCCGGCTATGCGCTGCTGCCGCGCGGCGGCTTCTGCGACACCACCTACTTCTATCGCACGCTCGCGCCCTGAGGCCGTCATGCGGCAGACTGGCGCGATGACCGAATTCGATCGACTGCTGGCCGAGGCTGCGCGCAAGCCGCTGGTCGGCTGGGACCTGTCCTGCGATGGCCGCATCGCGACCACCGCCGTGCCCTGGGATTTCGAACGGGCGGTGGTCCACCGCGCGCGCCAGTCGCCCGACCTGCTCGACATGGGCACGGGTGGCGGCGAGTGGCTCGGCCGGCTGCCGCTGCGGCCCGCGCGCACCGTCGCCACCGAGGGCTGGGCGCCCAACGTCGCGGTGGCGCGCGAGCGGCTCGCGCCGCTGGGCATCGAGGTGGTGGCGGTGGAGGGCGCGCTCGACAACGGCGCGCGAAGCGATGGCGATGACGATGCGCACGACGAGGCGCCGCTGCCCTTCGCCGACGGCGAGTTCCACCTGGTGGTCAACCGCCACGAGTCCTTCGTGCCGGCCGAGGTGGCGCGCGTGCTCGCGCGCGGCGGCCACTTCCTCACGCAGCAGGTGGCCTCGGACTTCAATGCCGACCACCACCGGCTCGCGGGCCTGGCACCGGCCGAGCCGCCGCCCGAGTGGCGGCTCGACATCGCGCGGCGCCAGCTCGAGCGCGCGGGCTTCGAGATCCTGCGCGCGGAGGCGGGCGCCGAGCTGCTGCGCTTCGCCGACGTGGGTGCCTTCGCCTGGTACCTGAAGAACGTGCCCTATGTCTGCCCCGACTTCACGATCGAGGGCACGCGCGATGCGCTCGAGCAGCTGCATCGCCGGCAGCAGGCGGGCGAGGCGATCGAGGTGCGGCAGACCTTGTTCTGGCTCGAGGCGCTGCGCTGAAGGCGTTCAGCGCGCCCCGAACTTCGCGTTCTCGAACAGGTCCTTGAACTCGCGCGGCTGCGAGCGCCAGTACTGCACCGGCGCCTTCACCTGCGCGCCGAGTTCGGCGGCCGCGTGCCAGGGCCAGCGCGGGTCGTAGAGGATCGCGCGCGCCAGCGAGATGGCGTCGGCCCTGCCCTCGGCGAGGATGGCCTCGGCCTGCCGCGCCTCGGTGATCAGGCCGACCGCGATCACCGGGATGCCGACCTCGGCCTTCACGCGTTCGGCGAACGGCACCTGGTAGCCCGCGCCCAGCGCGATCGCCTGCTTCGGCGACACGCCGCCGCTCGAGACATGGATGGCCGCGCAGCCGCGCGCCTCGAGTGCCCGGGCGAAGGCCACGGTGCCCTCGAGGTCCCAGCCGCCTTCCACCCAATCGACCGCCGACACGCGCACCCACACGGGCCGCTCGGCCGGGAAGACGGCACGCACCGCGTCGAACACCTCGAGCGGAAAGCGCAGCCGGTTCTCGAGGCTGCCGCCGTAGGCGTCGTCGCGGTGGTTGGCCAGCGGCGACAGGAACTGGTGCAGCAGGTAGCCGTGCGCGGCATGGATCTCGATGCCCTCGATGCCGAGCCGCGCGGCACGGCGGGCGGCGGCCACGAAGGCCTCGCGCACGCGCGCCAGGCCCTCGGTGTCGAGCGCGAGCGGCACGTCCTCGCCGGGCGCATGCGGCACGGCCGAGGGCGCGAAGGCCTTCCACCCGCCGGGCTCGCCGGGGCGGATCTGCGCGCCGCCTTCCCAGGGCGCGCGGCTCGAGGCCTTGCGCCCGGCGTGGCCGAGCTGCATTGCCACGGGCATCGACGAATGGGCGCGCATGGCGGCGAGCACGCGTGCCAGGCCCTTCTCGTTGGCGTCCGAATAGAGACCGAGGTCGCCCGGCGTGATGCGGCCCTCGGCCTCGACCGCGGTGGCCTCGAGGATCAGCAGTCCCGCGCCCGACAGCGCGAGATGGCCGAGATGGATCAGGTGCCAGTCGCCCGGCGTGCCCTCGCTCGCCGAGTACTGGCACATCGGCGCGATCAGGATGCGGTTGTCGAGCGAGAGCGGGCCGATGCGCATCGGCTCGAAGAGGCGGGGGGTGTCGCTGCTCACGGTGTCGTGGCTCCAGGGGTGCGGTAGGTGCAGGGATTCTGCGGGGGCGGCGCGATCCTTGCCGCGGGCAGGGCGTTGGCCTTGCGGTTCAGGGCGGTATGGATCAGGAGCGCAGCCACCACCATCGCCATGCCCAGCAGTTCGTTCGCCGTGGGCAGGGTGCCGAGCGCCGCGCTCATCAGCAGCGCCGACACCGGCACGAAGTTGAGGAAGGCGGTGCCGGTGACGGCGCCGAGCGTGCGCACGCCATGGTTGAAGGCCAGCACCGAGGCGGCCGAGGGCACCACGCCGACGAACAGCAGCGCCTGCCACGACAGCCGCAGCCCTTCGAGGCTGGGCGCCGCCGACCAGCCGAGCAGCGCGGCACCGACCGCGGCCGCCAGCAGCACCGGCCACGCGGCCAGCACCGTGAGCGCGCTGTACTCGACCGCGTCGAGTTCGGGAAAGCGCGCCGCGCCGCGCGTGTACCAGACCCAGCCCAAGGTGCCGGCGAAGGCGATGGCGTCGCCGAACAGCGTGGCGTTGCCCGCGCCGCCGTGGCCGCCATGACCGCCGATGAGACCCGAGACGATCGCCACGCCCGCGAGCGCCAGCGCGGTGGCGAGCAGCGCGGCGCGCGTGGGGCGCACGCCGTCGAGCAGCCAGCGCACGAGCTGCGTGGTCATCGGCGTGGTGGCGATGATCACCGCGCCGTGCGAGGGCACCGAGTGCGCGAGGCCGATCAGCAGCAGCACGCTGAACACCCCGAAGCCGGCCGCGCCGCGCAGCGCCAGCGCGCCCGCATGGCGGCGCAGCCTGCGCCAGGGCGCGGCGCCGCGCGGCAGCACCAGCAGCGCGAACAGCAGCGCCGACAGGCTGTAGCGGATCAGCGTGAACCACACGGGTTCGACGTGGTGGAGCACGCCCTTGCTGACGAGGAACAGGGAGCCCCAGCCGGAGGTGGCGAAGAGCAATGCGGCGATGCCGTACAGGCGTTGGGATCGGGACATGGGGGGCTTTCGGACGATGAGGGAGTCGATGTCCGAGGATCGGGGCGGGGCCGCGCGAATGCCATTCGCTTCTTTGGAGCGGGCCCTCCGAAAAAACGAAGGGACCGCGCGCCGCCGCGCGCTCACAATCGGCCGCCATGGAGCTCTACCAGCTGAAGACCTTCGTCGCCATCGCCCGCGAGGGCAGCCTCACGCGCGCCGCCGAGCGCGTGTTCACCAGCGCGCCCGCCGTGAGCGCGCAGCTCAAGGCGCTCGAGGACGAACTCGGCGTGCGCCTGTTCGAGCGCACGCCGCGCGGCATGACGCCCACGCCCGCGGGCCAGAGCCTGCTCGAGGAGGCCGAGCGCACGCTGGCCTCGGCGCTGCGCATGCGCTCGGCCGCCGAGCAGCTGCGCGGCGCCGCGCAGGGCGTGGTGCGCTTCGGCACCGTGGTCGACCCGGTCTCGCTGCGGCTCGGCGACGTGCTCGTGAAGCTGGCCGAGCGCCATCCGCAGGTCACGCTGCAACTGCGCCAGGGCCTGTCGTACGAGACCGCCTCGGCGGTCGAGCGCGGCGAGCTCGACTGTGCCTACACGCTGAGCGACGTGGCTTCGCGCGAAGGCCTGGCGCTGCACCGGCTGGCGCCGGTCGACCTGGTGGTCGTGCTGCCGCTGCCGATGGCCGACGCCCATCCGGGCCTGTCGCTCGAGGCGCTCATCGAGCAGCCCTGGGTCGGCACGCCGCCCACCTGTGTGCTGCGCGCGCACCTCGACCGCCTGTTCGCCGGTGCCGGCCGCGAGTACCGCCAGGGCCGCACCGCCGACAGCGAGAGCGCGGTGCGCAGCATGGTCGCGAGCGGCATGGGCGCGGGGCTGATGCGGCTCGACCAGGCCGAGCAGGGCGAGCGCCACGGCGAGCTCGCGATCTGGCCCGGCTGGCGCGCCCACACCTGGCTGTGCTGGATCGAACCGGCCGCGGGTGCGCGGGCGCCGGCGGTCGAGGTGGTGCGGCAGGCGGTGTTCGAGGCCTGGGGCGTCTGAGGCCATCCGCCCCTGTGGCAAGGCGGCCCCTGTCAGCCTCCGGTCAGCGCGAAACGCCGGCACGCGGGTACGATGCGCGCGGCCTGCCGCTGGCGGGGTCTTCCTCCTTTCTCGCATGCCCGAACCGACCCTTTCTCTCGCCGAACTCCTGAACCGCGCCAGGCAGGCACTGGCGGGTCCCGAGGGCGTGTTGCCCGCGCTGCCGCCGGCCACGCCGGTCACCGGCAGCGTGGTCTTCCTCGCGATCGGCGAGGGCGGCAGCCGCGCGCGCGTGGTCTCGGGCCGCGGCGCCGATGCCGCGCAGGCCTGGGAGGAAGCGGCCGAGGCGCTGGCCGATGCCGCGCAGCGCGGCGAGCGGCCGCCGCAGCGGCTGCGCGCGGAGCTGGTCGAGCACGTGCTGCCGATGCACTGGGGCGAGTTCAAGGAACTGCTCGCGAAGACGCGGCGCAACTACTTCCAGCAGGGCGTGTCCTTCGACAGCCGCTTCGAGTTCGCGCTGCTCGCGCCCGAGGCCAACGGCAGCGCGGTCTTCTACGACGGCAGTGTGGACCACTGCCTGCCCAATCCCGGCAACCTGCGGCTGCACACCCGGCGCCGCTTCGGCAAGGAGCTCGACTTTCCCGACGACGATGCCGCGCCCGTGTGGTGCTTCACCACGCGCGCGGTCTACGTCGATGCGGGCGGCGCCTGGCCGATCGTGCCCGAGGGGCAGGAGGCCAACCTGCGCCGCCTCGACGACTGGAACGCCGCGCGGGTGCGCGGCATGGTGGAGGACGCCAGCCGCTATCTCGCGGCGCAGGTCAAGCCCACGGGCGAGTTCCACTACGGCTGGTTCCCCTGCTTCGACCGCGCCATCCCGACCTACAACACGCTGCGCCACGCGAGCTCGACCTATGCGCTGCTCGAGGCCTGGGAGCTCACGCGCGATGCCGCGCAGAAGGAGGCCATCGACCGCTCGCTGGCCTTCCTCGCGGGCTCGCTGATCCGGCCCGCGGTGCTGCCCGACGGCAGCCGCGCGGCCTTCCTGGTCGACGTGGCGCACGAGATCAAGCTCGGCGGCAACGCCGTCTGCCTGCTGGCCTTCGTCAAGTACACCGAGCTCACGGGCGACCGCCGCTTCCTGCCGCTGCTCGAGCAGCTCGCGCTCGGCATCCGCCACATGCAGGACCCCGAGAGCGGCCGCTTCGTGCACGTGCTGCATCGGCCCAGCCTCGCGGTGAAGGAGGCTTTCCGCGTCATCTATTACGACGGCGAGGCCGCGTTCGGCCTGATGCGGCTGTACGGCCTCACGCGCGATCCGCGCTGGCTCGCGATGGTCGAGAAGGCCTTCGACCACTTCATCGCCGCCGAGCACTGGCGCGCGCACGACCACTGGCTCGGCTACTGCGTCAACGAGCTCACGCGCCACCGGCCCGCGCTGCGCTACTACGAGTTCGGGCTGCGCAACGTGGCCGACTACCTCGACTTCGTGCTCGAACGCGTCACCACCTTCCCGACCCTGCTCGAGCTGATGATGGCCGCGCGCGAGATGGTGCTGCGCATCGAGGCCGATCCCGAACTGCGCCCCCTGCTCGAGGGCCTGGATCGCGACAAGTTCGAGCGCGCGCTCGAGCACCGCGCGCGCTACCTCGCGAACGGCCACTTCTGGCCCGAGCTCGCGATGTTCTTCCGCCATCCCGAGCGCATCGCGGGCGCGTTCTTCATCAAGCACCACAGCTTCCGCGTGCGCATCGACGACGTGGAGCACTACCTGTCGGGCTACGTGGCCTACCACCGGATGCTGAAGGCGCGCGAGGGCGGCGAGATCGCCGCGCCGTCCGTGCCGCAGGCCGCCACGCAGGCGCCGGCCGACACGCCCGCGACGCGCACCGGCACGGTCGCCTTCGGCGGCGACGTGAACCTCGCCCGCCGCCTGCACTACCGGCGCCTCGAGCTCGGCGGCGCGCGCCGCATGCTCAGCGGCATCCCCGCGCTGCGCGAGGCCGACCTGCGCATCGTCAACCTCGAATGCGTGGTCGCCACCACCGGCGAGCAGGGCGTGGACAAGGGCGAGGCCGGCTCCTACTACTTCCGCGCGCGGCCCGAGATGCTGGACGTGCTGACCACCGCGCGCGTCGGCATCGTCGCCACCGCCAACAACCACAGCGGCGACTACGGTCCGGGCGCGCTGATGGAGCAGCAGTGGCACCTGCGCGCCGCGGGCATCGCCTGGGCCGGTTCCGGGCGCGACCTCGAGGCCGCGCTGCGCCCGGCCTTCGCGATGGCCGGCGAGGTGCGCGTGGCGCTGTTCTCGCTCGACGCCACCCAGCCCCAGTTCGCGGCCGGCCCCGACAGGCCCGGCGCCGCCTACCTGCCGCTCGACGAGCCCGCGGCCTGGACCGCGCTGCTCGCGCCGCGCATCGCGAAGGCGCGCGAGTCGGCCGACGTGGTGCTGGTGGCAGTGCACTGGGGCGACAACCTCGAGACCGAGCCCTCCGAGGCCGAGATCGCGGTCGGCCACGCGATCGTCGACGCGGACGCCGATGCCGTGCTCGGCACCTCGGCGCACGTGCTGCAGGGCATCGAGGTCTACCGCGGCCGGCCGATCGTGCACGACGCGGGCGACCTGCTGTTCGAGGCGGTGCGCAACGACTTCGTCGACGCGGGCGTGTTCACGCTCGCGCTGAGCCCGCGCGGCGTCGAGCAGCTGGTCTTCACGCCGATCGGCGTGGGCTTCGGCCGTTCGCGCCAGTACGCGAACGAACGCGCGCGCGGCGCGGCCGCGCGCTTCGCGCGCCAGTGCGAGGCGCTGGGCACCGCCATGACGGTACAGCCCGAGGGCCGCTGCACGCTCGCGCTGGCGCCGCCCGAGCGCGCCTCGCGGCTCGCCGCCGACGCGCCCGCGCTGCCCGAGCAGGTGTTCGCGCGCGTCGCGCCGATGCTCGCGCCGCGGCCCGAATGGCTGGTCGACGTGCTGCCGCCCGATTCGCGCCACATCGCGCCGATGCGCTTCGGCCCGCTCGAGCTGCTCGGCATCCGCTGCACGCCGACGCAGATCTCGGGCCGCCGCATGCTGTGGGTCGAGTCGTTCTGGCGCGCGGTCGAACCGGTGGCCGACGACCTGCGTATCCAGTTCCGTGCCATGCCGATGCGCAGCACCTACATGCCGCCCTGGGGCGAGAGCATGGACCACGATCCCTGCGACTGGATGTGGCCCACCAGCCGCTGGCAGCCGGGGCGCATCCACCGCGACCGCTACGGACTGCGCCCGCCCGCGAGCAGCCTGCTGCGCAGCGACGTGCTGCAGCTCGAGGTGCGGGTGGTCGGCAGCGCCCGGCCCGCGCGCCTGGGCGAGGAGAGCGAGGAGACCGTGCCCGCGCCCGAATGGCCGGCGCGGCGCCTGCCCGTGTGGTGCGGGCTGCGTGCCTCGCAGGTGGCGCTGCCGCTGCCCGAGCGGCCCGCGCCCGCGCTGTTCGCGCTGCGTCCCGGCGCGTCGGCCACGCCCGAGCCGGTGTGGACCGCCGAGGCGCTGCAGCGCATCACGCACGGCCAGTGGCTGGTCGAGCCGCCGCCCGGCTGGCTCGCGCGCTCGGTGGTGCGCGGGCCCAAGCACATGGAGCTGCTGCCGGCGCCGGCGCTGTTCGTCGCCTCCGACTACGAGACGCTGGCCGCGCACGAGCGCTACAGCCGGCCGCGCAGCACCGTCAACTGGGACCGCCACCTGCTGCTGCCCGGCCTGCAGGACCAGCTCGCGGGCGCGATCGTGCAGCACCCGGTCGAGGGCCTCGCGAGCGACTTCCCGCTGCTGCAGGTGGAAGACCCGATCCGTGCCCTGCTGCGCCTGGGCGCCGCCGCGCGCGAGCGCTACCGCGGCCTGCTGGTCGGCGTGACCGGCACCGTGGGCAAGTCCTCCACCATCGCGATGCTGCGCGACCTGCTGCCCGCGCAGGCGCGCGTGCACACCACCATCGACAACTACAACTCGCGCGTCGGCGTGCCGGCGATGCTGGCCAGCCTCGGGCCCGACGTCGACGTCTGCATCCTCGAGATGGCGCAGAGCTCGCTGTGGATGGACCGCGGCCCGATCTCGCTGATGGCGCGCCCGCACGTGGCGATCGTCACCGAGATCGGCCTGTCGCAGACCCGGCAGGCCGTGAGCGTCGAGCAGACGGCCGAATACAAGTCGCGCATCTTCCTCGGCCTCGAGCCCGGCGGCGTGGCGATCGTGCCCGACCACATCCCCTGCCTGCTGCCGGTGGTGCAGGCGGCCGCGCGCACCGCCGGCGCGGTCTGGGTGGTGGGGCCGGGGCCGCAGGCCGACGTGCGCGTGCTCGGCATCGAACCCGAGGGCCACGGCTGCCGCGTGCGCATCGCGCTGCGCGGGCGCACCCATTCCTACCTGTTCCCGGTCGCGAGCGAAGGGCTGGTGCGCAACTCCACGCTCTCGTTCGCGGCGCTGGTCGCGATGGGCTTCGATCCCGAGGCCGCCTGCGCGCGCATGCCCGGCGTGCGGCTGCCGGCCTCGGTGATGCAGGTGCATGCGCTGCGCACCGGCAACGGCGTGCAGGCCACGCTGATCGACGACAGCTGGAACGCCGAGGTGATGTCGATGCGCAATGCGATGGCGTTCGTGCGCGACTACGGACGCGGGAATGGTGCCACGCCGGTCGCGCGCCGCATCGCCATGCTCGGGCGCATCGTCAACCTCGACCACGAGGCCGAGGCCATGCACCGCAGCCTCGCGGCGCCGCTGCTGGCCTCGGGCATCGAGCACGTCGTGACGCACGGCCAGGAGATGCGCTGGCTGCGCGAGGAGATGCCGGCCGCGATGCTGGGTCCGCACTTCGAGAGCGCGGCCGAGGCCGCCGGCTATCTCGGCGCCTTCCTGCGCGACGGCGACCTGCTGCTGGTGAAGGGCGACCGCGACCGCTCCGACTTCGGCGACATCCCCGAACTGCTGCAGAAGCTATGAACCTGCGTTCGACCGCCATGCTGCTGTGCGCGCTCGCCGTGGCGCTGGTGCAGGCTGCCTGCGCGCAGCGCGCCGAGATCCGGCCGCCCGCGATCCGCGCCATCGGCGACGAGGTGCTGCACTGGAACCAGCCGGCGGTGCGCGAGAACTGCCCCGAGGGCCGCTTCGGCTTCCTCTGGGTGCAGCCGGTCGAGGGGCCGGCCTGCATCCGCTATTTCGCGAGCAGCGACATCGAGGGCGCGCGCATTGCCATCGTGCAGTTCTCGGGCGACCGCGACGCCGTGATGGACCAGCCGCCCGCGCGCATCTCGGGCAACACCGAGGCGCTGCGCACGGCCGATGCGCAGAAGAACCGAGACCGCGCTGGCGTGCCGTGGATCTTCGTCGCGCGGCCCGGCACCTACGGTTCCTCGGGCAACCACCGCCAGCGCCGCCAGCCGGTGGAGTTCCATGCGCTCGATGCCGCGCTCGACGCGCTGATGCAGCGCCACCGGATCCAGCGCCTGGTCATCCTCGGCCACAGCGGCGGCGCCACCGCGGGCGCCGCGCTGCTCACGCTGGGCCGCACGCGCGTGGCCTGCGCGGTGCTGACCTCGGGCGCCTACGGCCTGCTCGAGCGCGCGCGCCTGCTCGGGCGTTCGCGCGACGGGCGCACCGACACCACCGGCAGCACGCGCTTCTACGACCCGCTCGATCATGTCGACGGCGTGGTGCCCGATGCGGCGCGCCGCATCGTGCTGATCGGCAACCGCGAGGACCAGAACACGCCCTTCGCGCTGCAGGAGCGCTTCGCCGAGGCGCTGCAGCGCGCCGGCCATCGCGTGGAGATCCGTACCGCGGCCGCGGAGCCGCCCGACTTCCACGACCTCAAGGACCGCGCGGGACCGAACGCCGCCGCGGCCTGCGCGCGCGAAGCCATGTACGCGGAGCCGCGCGGCACCGAGCGCTGAAGGGCGGCCGGGCCGCGTACATTCACGCCCATCGAACGCAAGGCGAAGGCACGTCCATGAGCGCCGCGCCGGGCCGCCCCAAGCAAGCTCGCACCGCAGTGCGAAGCACGAAGGTACTTTAATGAGCGAACCGAGGATCTCCCAGCGCAGCTACGGCCGCATGCCCGATGGCCGGCCCGTCATCGAGTACACGCTCGACAACGGCCTCGGCCTGCGGCTGCAGGCGATCAACCTCGGCGGCATCGTCACCGCGCTGCTGGTGCCCGATCGCCAGGGCCGCGCCGCCAACGTGGTGCTGGGCCTGCCCGACCTCGCGGCCTACCTCGGGCCGCATCCGCATCTGGGCACCATCGTCGGCCGCTTCGCCAACCGCATCGCGGCCGGGCGCTTCGAGCTCGACGGGCAGGCGTACCAGCTCGCGCTCAACGACGGGCAGAACTCGCTGCACGGCGGAGCGCAGGGCTTCGGCAGGCGCTTCTGGAGCATCTACGCGCTGCCGGGCGAGCCCGGGCGCATCGGCATCGAGCTGCGCCATGTCAGCGCGCATGGCGACGAGGGCTACCCGGGCGAGCTGCGGCTCGCGGTGCGCTACGAGCTGAGCACCACGGCCAACACCTGGCGCATCGGCTACCGCGCCGAGACCGACCGGCCGACCGTGCTGAACCTGAGCCACCACGACTACTTCAACCTCGCGGGCGAGGGCAGCGCGATGGCGCACCGGCTCACGCTGCCGGCCAGCCGCTACTGCCCGGTCGATGCCTCGCTGATCCCGACCGGGCTGGCCGAGGTCGAGGGCACGCCCTTCGACTTCCGGCAGCCGATGCCCATCGGCGAGCGCATCCGTGACGGCCATGCGCAGATGCTCGCCGCGCGCGGCTACGACCACAACTGGGTGCTCGACCGCGCGCAGGAACGCGACGGCCTCGCGCTGGCCGCGCGGCTGGTGCACGAAGCCTCGGGCCGCACGATGGAGGTGCACACCACCGAGCCCGGCGTGCAGTTCTATTCGGGCAACTTCCTCGACGGCAGCCTGCTGGGCAGCGGCGGCGCGGCGATTCGCCAGGGCGACGGCCTGTGCCTGGAGACGCAGCACTTCCCCGATTCGCCGAACCGGCCGGAATTTCCCTCCACGGTGCTGCGGCCCGGCGAGGTGTTCCGCAGCGTGACCGAGCACCGCTTCGGCATCGCCTGAAGCCCGGCGCCGGGCTCACAAGGTGTGAAGAAACCGTAGCGAGCGCCCCGAGGTCGCGCCGAGGACCGCAGCCGTACTCACGTACGGTGAGGACCGCAGGTGCGAGATCGGGGCGCGCAGTAGGTTTATTCACACCTTGTCAGGCCGCCGACAGCCGGTCGTCGGGCACCGTGCCGAAATCCGTCAGCGCGAAATCCTCGGGCACGTGCACGGCGCGCGCATCGCGCCGCAGCAGGCCGCGCTGTTCCATGGCGCGCATGGTCTTGTTGACCACCTCGCGCGACAGCCCCGAGTACGAGGCGATCATCGATTGCGAGATGCGCTTGTCGAAGCCGCCCGCATGCGCCGGCGCCAGTTGCGTGAGCTGGTGCAGCACGTGGCCCACCAGCGCGCCCGAGGACAGCGTGGAGACGCGCCGCAGCCGTCCGCGCAGCAGGGCCAGCCGCTTCGCGACCAGGCCCAGCAGGCGCAGCGCGATCTCGGGCCGGCGCGCGCACAGCTCGCGCAGCGCCGCCGCCGACACCAGGTGCACCGACGAGGGCAATGCGGCGACCAGCGCCTGCGTCGAGCGGTAGCGATCCTCCGGCAGCCCGAGATCGAGGAAGAAGTCGTCGGCGCGGATGAACTCGCTCGTGAAGTCGGCGCCCGGCGCGCGGCCGCGCGGCACCACGCGCAGCAGTCCGCTCGCCACGCAGTAGACGCGGTCGGTGTCTTCGCCGGCCTCGAGCACGGTCTCGTTGCGCCGGAAGTAGCGCAGCTCGCTGTGGCGGGTCAGCCATTCCCGTTCCGCCATCGGAAGGCCGGCCGTGAGGGGATGCAGGTACATGGCTGCGATGATTGGCGAGCGCGGCCGCCGCGTCTTCTCATTGCGCGCAGGCGCCCCGCGGCGAAACGATCAGTGGCCGCCGGCCCGTGCGCGCGCGTCGCGCGGCGTCATGGCATAGGCGGCGCGGAAGGCGCGGTAGAAGGTCGCGAGGCTGTCGAAGCCGCTGCGGTAGGCGATGTCGGTGACCGAGCGTTCCGGTGCCGCCGCCAGCTGCCGCGAGGCGTCGGCGAGCCGCAGCGCCGTCAGCGTGCGCGCGAACGAATGGCCGGTGGGCTCGAACAGCACGTGCACCTGGCGCAGCGAGATGCCCAGTTCGCGTGCCACGCCCGAGGGCGAGAGTTCGGGCAGCCGCAGGTCGCGCTGCAGGATCTCGCGCGCCGCGTGCAGCAGGCCCGCGCGCAGCGCGGCACGGCTCTCGGGCAAGCCCGGCGCGAGGCGGCCGCGCGCCAGCAGCGTCAGCCGCACGGCATGCACCACCTCGGCCCCGGCGTTGGCAAGTTCACCGGGTCGCGTCGTCAGCGCGCGGAACAGCGCCAGCAGCGGTCGCGCGAAGGCGGCCGTGCGCGTGAGCGGTGCCGCGAACAGGTCGTCGGCGCGCGCGCCCAGCAGCATGCCGGGCGCGAGCGGTATGCGCAGCGAGCGGAAGTCGAAGCCGTCGCCGCGGATCGGCGTGGCCTCGAACGGCAGGTCGGCATGGTGGACCACGAGGTCGCCCTCGCGCACCAGCAGGGGTTCGCCGCGGCCGCTGCCGACCCAGCCCGGGCCGCGCACCTGCAGGCCGATGCACAGGCTCTGGCCCGCGACGCGCGCGATGTCGGCGCGCGTGCGGCTCACGCGGTAGGAGGAGGCGCGCAGCTCGGAGACGCTGGCGCAGACGCTTGCGTCGCCGACCGGCGTGGAGAGGAAGTGCCCTTCGAAGGCCGTGCGCCGTTCGCGCGGCACCTCGATCGTGACGCCGAACAGGTGCTTGCCGCGCACTTCGCACCAATGGTCGAAGCGGTCCTGCGGGCGGAGGTCGTCGGTCGAGAAATGCAGCATGGCCGTCGGAGCGAAGCGACGGATTCTCCGGCGACTTCGCGTCGCCGGCATGGCAATCCCCGGTGTCCGTGGGGCCGACGGGGTCGGGTCAGCCCGCGAACAGGTTCGCCGCTACGCCAGGGCCGTCGATGCGCACCGCGAACAAACCGCCGGCCAGCGGCTCGGCGGCGAGCTGCGCCTCGCTGCGGCCGTTGCGCGCGGTCGAGATGTAGAGCGTGCGCAGGTCGGGGCCGCCGAAGGCGCAGTCGGTGACGTTGCCCGCGGGCAGCGCGATGCGCGCGAGTTCCCGCGCGCTCACCGGATCGTGGCAGCTCACGCAGGCGCCGTCCCAGTGCGCGATCCACAGCCGGCCGGCCGAGTCGGTGGTCATGCCGTCGGGCAGGCCGTCGGTGGCGGGGAAGCGGTGCCAGAGGCGGCGGTTCGACACCGTGCCGGCCTCCATGTCGAAGTCGTAGGCGTAGAGATGGTTGAGCACCGTGTTGTTGAAGTACAGGGTGCGGCCGTCGGCCGACCAGGTCGGGCCGTTCGTGACCTCGAAGCCGTCGTCGTGACGGCCGCAGCGGCCGTCGCCGTCGAAGCGGTAGAGCGCGCCGGTGGGCGCCTTGCAGTCGAAGTCCATGCTGCCGCCCCAGAAGCGGCCGCGCGCGTCGCACTTGCCGTCGTTGAAGCGGTTGCCCGCGCGCTCGGGCTCGGGCTGGTGCAGGTAGGCGGGCGAGGCGGTCTCGTCCTCGGGCGCCGTCGCGGGATCGAAGAAGGCGAAGCCGCGGCGCTGCGTGATCACCAGGCCCGGGGCGGCGGCGCGCTCGGCGATGGCCGTGATCTCCTCGGCGAAGCGCCAGCTCCGGCGCTCGCCGCTCGCGGGGTGGAAGCGGAACAGCCGCGGCGTGAGGATGTCGATCCAGTAGAGCGCCTGTTCGCGCGGCGACCACATCGTGCCTTCGCCGAGGTTGGCGCCGGCATCCCAGATGCATTCGGGCGTGCCGAGGATCGTCGGCGCGGGGAGGGGGCTTGTCTCTGCGGCGGTCATGCGTGCCTTCTTGGTTGGGTGCCTCGTGGCGGGTCTTCTTGACGCCGCGGATCGTATCAAGGCATATTGATAACTGAAATCAAAAATAACGGTATGCATTGATATTCAATTTGCAATGCATCAAGACCACCCCGTCCGGAGACCTCCTTGACCGCTTCCTCCTTCCTTGCCATCCACCCCAGCCTCTCGGGCCGCACCGTGTTCGTCACGGGCGGCGGCAGCGGCATCGGCGCGGCCATCGTGTCGGCCTTCGCCGCGCAGGGCGCCAGGGTGGCTTTCGTCGACATCGCCGAAGCCGCCAGCGCCGAACTCGCGCAGCGCATCGCACAGGCCGGCCACGTGGCGCCCTGGTGGCGTGCCTGCGACGTGCGCGACATCGCCGCGCTGCAGGCCGCCATCGCCGATGCGGCGGCCGAACTCGGCGACTTCGCCGTGCTGGTCAACAACGTCGCGAGCGACGACCGCCACACGCTCGAGTCGGTCACGCCCGACTACTACGACAACCGCATGGCGATCAACGAGCGCCCCGCGCTGTTCGCGATCCAGTCGGTGGTGCCGGGCATGAAGCGCCTGGGCGCGGGTTCGATCGTCAACCTCGGCTCCACCGGCTGGCAGACCAAGGGCTCGGGCTACCCCTGCTACGCGATCGCCAAGTCCTCGGTCAACGGCCTCACGCGCGGGCTCGCGGTGGAACTGGGCCGCGACCGCATCCGCATCAACACCGTCTCGCCCGGCTGGGTGATGACCGAGCGCCAGGTCGCGCTGTGGCTCGATGCCGAGGGCGAGCAGGCCCTGAAGCGCAACCAGTGCCTGCCCGACAGGCTGATGCCCGAGGACATCGCGCGCATGGTGCTGTTCCTGGCCTCGGACGATGCGCGGATGTGCACGGCGCAGGAGTTCACCGTGGATGCTGGGTGGACCTGAGAGAGACAGCCGAACAGCCGGACGCAGAGGACGCGAAGGTTTCGCGAAGGGCGCGAAAGGAATACCAAATTTTTTGAGGTCTCTTTTGCGTACTTCGCGAAACCTTCGCGTTCTTCGCGTCCGGCTGCCCGCCCCCGAATTCAGTCGATCTCGAGCTTGCGCCCGTAGACGCCCAGGCTCGCCGTCTTCAGCGCCTTCATCATCACCTTGGCCGCCGGCGACAGCAGCCGGTCGGTGCGCGTGATGATGCCGAAGGCGTCCATGTGGCAGGGCATGTCCAGCGGCAGCAGCGACACGATGCCGTGCGCGGCGTAGTAGCGCGCCACGTCGGTCGCCAGCACCGCCACCATGTCGCTCTGCTGCAGCATGCGCGTGATGAACAGCAGCGCCGAGCTCTCGATGGTGTTGATCGGCGGCTGCAGCCCCTCCTCCTGGAACATCAGCTCGAAGCGGTGCCGCAGCACGCTGCCGGCCGGCGGCACGATCCAGCCCTCGCCGACCACGTCGCGCAGCGTGAGGCCGCTCACGCCCAGCAGCGGATGGCCGGGGCGCACCAGCGCGCACACCGGCTCCTCGGTCAGCGCCTCGTAGCGCAGCTGCGACTTGTCGTGCTCGGCGAACAGCCGCGCCACCAGGATGTCGAGCTTGCCCTGCTCGAGCCGCTCGATCAGCACCGGGCTGGTCTCGATCTCGAGCGAGATCCGCAGCTGGGGCTGCTCGCGCTTGACCATCGCCACCGCGGGCGGCAGCAGCGTGAGGCCGGGCGCGGTGATCGCGCCCACGCTCACCTGGCCGAAGCGGCCGGCCTTGAGCGCGGTGAGCTCGTCGTGCGCCTGGTTCAGGCTCGCGAGCGCCACCCGCGCGTGGCGGATCATGGTCTCGCCGTACCAGGTCGGCCGCATGCCGCGCGGCAGCCGCTCGAACAGCGGCACCTCGAGAACGTCCTCCAGGTCCTTGAGCAGCTTGGAGGCCGCCGGCTGCGTCATGTTGAGCACCTGCGCGGCGCGGTGGATGTTGCCTTCCTCGGCCAGTGCCACCAGCAGCAGCAGCTGGCGCGTCTTGAGCCGCGCGCGGATAAACCAATGGGTGTAGTTCGTCATGAAGGCTGAGAACCTCGGTTCGCCGGGTTTTCCAGAATGTCTCGATCGATATTCATTTTGTCGAAAAAATGATTGGATCGATATCCGTTTCATTCCTAGACTGCCGCCCACCCCCCACAACAACAGAGACAAGGTCGGCGCCACGGTGTTCCACGGCGAGATCCATCAGAACGTGCGGCAGTACATCAACGGCCGCTGGGAAACCAGCGCGACCACCGGTGTGAGCACCAATCCCTCGGACACCAGCGAAGTGGTGGCCGAGTACGCACGGGCCGACCGCCGCCAGACCGACGCGGCGATCCGCGCCGCCTCCGACGCCTTCCCCCACTGGAGCCACAGCACGCCGCAGCGCCGCGCCGACGTGCTCGACCGCATCGGCGCCGAGCTGCTGGCGCGCAAGGACGAGCTGGGCCTGCTGCTGGCGCGCGAGGAGGGCAAGGTGCTGCCCGAGGCCGTGGCCGAGGTGGCGCGCGCGGGCCAGGTGTTCAAGTTCTTCGCGGGCGAGGCCTTCCGTGGCGGCGCGGGCGCCGGCGGCGGCGAGAGCCTCGCCTCGGCGCGCGCGGGCGTGCAGGTCGACGTCACGCGCGAGCCGCTCGGCGTGGTCGGCCTGATCGCGCCCTGGAACGCGCCTTTCGCGGTGCCGGCCTGGAAGATCGCGCCCGCGCTCGCGCACGGCAACAGCGTGGTGTTCAAGCCGGCCGAGCGGGTGCCGGCCTGCGGCTGGGCGCTGGCCGAGATCATCAGCCGCGCCGCGCTGCCCGCGGGCGTGTTCAACCTCGTGATGGGCAGCGGCCGCGAGGTCGGCCAGGCGCTGGTCGACAGCCCGCACGTCGACGCGCTGAGCTTCACCGGCTCGGCCGCCGTCGGCGAGCGCGTGCTGCGCGGCGCCACCGCGCGCCGGGCCCGGGTGCAGCTCGAGATGGGCGGCAAGAACGCGCTGGTGGTGCTGGCCGACGCCGACCTCGAGCGCGCGGTCGACTGCGCGGTGCAGGGCGCCTACTTCTCGGCCGGCCAGCGCTGCACGGCCTCGAGCCGGCTGATCGTCGAGGCCTCGGTGCACGATGCCTTCGTGGCGCGGCTGCGCGAGCGGCTCAAGGCGCTGCGCGTGGGCCATGCGCTCGAGCGCGGCGTGGAGATCGGCCCGGTGGCCGACGCCGAACGGCTCGCGGGGCATCTCGCCTGGGTCGACATCGCGCGCGCCGAGGGCGCCGAGCATGTCTGGGGCGGCGAAGCGCTGGAGCGCGCCACCACCGGTCACTACATGAGCCCGGCGCTGTTCCTGGCCGAGCCCGGCCACCGCATCGCGCGCGAGGAGATCTTCGGCCCGCTGGCCTGCGTGCTGCGCGCCACCGACTACGAGCATGCGCTCGCGCTGTGCAACGACACGCCCTTCGGCCTGTGCGCCGGCATCTGCACCAACTCGCTGAAGCACGCGATGCATTTCAGGCGCCATGCCGAGGTCGGCATGACCATGGTCAACCTGCCGACCGCGGGCGTGGACTTCCACGTGCCCTTCGGCGGCCGCAAGGGCTCGGGCTACGGCCCGCGCGAGCAGGGACGCCATGCCGCCGAGTTCTACACGCAGGTCAAGACCGGCTACATGCTGGCCTGACCCGCACCCAGGTCCCCCTAAGGTTTCCGACAAGCAGCCCCCCATCCACAACAGGAGACGACCCATGACCATGAACCGCCGCACCCTCAACGCCGCGCTCGCCGCCGCCGCCCTCGGCGGTCTGCTGCCGGCTTCCGTCCTCGCGCAGAAGAAGCTCGTGCTGGGCTTCGCGCAGGTCGGCGCCGAAAGCGAATGGCGCACCGCCAACACCGAGTCGATCAAGGCCTCGGCCAAGGAGGCGGGCATCGAGCTCAAGTTCTCCGACGCGCAGCAGAAGCAGGAGAACCAGATCAAGGCGATCCGTTCGTACATCGCGCAGAAGGTCGACGTGATCGCCTTCTCGCCCGTGGTCGAGTCGGGCTGGGACACGGTGCTGCGCGAGGCCAAGGCCGCGAAGATCCCGGTGGTGCTGACCGACCGTTCCGTCAACAGCAAGGACGACACGCTCTATGTGACCTTCATGGGCTCGGACTTCGTCGAGGAGGGCCGCAAGGCCGGCCGCTGGCTGGTCGAGAAGATGAAGGACCAGAAGGGCGAGATCAACATCGTCGAGCTGCAGGGCACGGTGGGCTCGGCGCCCGCCATCGACCGCAAGAAGGGCTTCGAGGAAATCATCAAGGCCGACCCGAAGTTCAAGATCGTGCGCTCGCAGACCGGCGACTTCACGCGCGCCAAGGGCAAGGAGGTGATGGAAGCCTTCCTCAAGGCCGAGGGCAAGAAGATCAACGTGCTCTACGCGCACAACGACGACATGGCGATCGGCGCGATCCAGGCCATCGAGGAGGCCGGCCTCAAGCCCGCGAAGGACATCGTGATCATCTCCATCGACGGCGTGAAGGGCGCCTTCGAGGCCATGATCGCCGGCAAGCTCAACGTCTCGGTCGAATGCAGCCCGCTGCTGGGCCCGCAGCTGATGCAGGCGGTGAAGGACATCAAGGCCGGCAAGACGCTGCCCAAGCGCATCGTGACCGAGGAGGGCATCTTCCCGATGGAAGTGGCCGCCAAGGAATTCCCGAATCGCAAGTACTGAGGACGACCATGAAGCGCAACTTCCTCAAGGCGGCCGTGGCGGGCCTCGCGCTCGCCGCCGCCGGCATCGCGCCGCTGGCCCGGGCGCAGGACAAGGGCCTGATCGCGATCTCGATGCCCACCAAGTCCTCGGCGCGCTGGATCGCCGATGGCGCCAACATGGTCAAGTACTTCAAGGAGAAGGGCTACAAGACCGACCTGCAGTACGCCGACGACGACATCCCGAACCAGCTCGCGCAGGTCGAGAACATGGTGACCAAGGGCTCGAAGGTGCTGGTGATCGCGGCCATCGATGGCACCACGCTGTCCGACGTGCTGCAGAAGGCTGCCGACAAGGGCGTGAAGGTGATCGCCTACGACCGGCTCATCAAGGGCTCGAAGAACGTCGACTACTACGCCACCTTCGACAACTTCCAGGTCGGCGTGCTGCAGGCGCAGTCGATCGAGAAGGCGCTCGACCTCAAGGCCGGCAAGGGACCGTTCAACATCGAGCTGTTCGGCGGATCGCCCGACGACAACAACGCCTTCTTCTTCTACAACGGCGCGATGTCGGTGCTCGACCCCTACATCAAGAGCGGCAAGCTGGTGGTGCGCAGCAAGCAGACGGGCATGGACAAGGTCGGAACCCTGCGCTGGGACGGCGCGGTGGCGCAGGCGCGCATGGACAACCTGCTGTCGGCCTTCTACACCAAGGAGCGCGTCGACGCGGTGCTCTCGCCCTACGACGGGCTGTCGATCGGCATCCTGTCGTCGCTCAAGGGCGTGGGCTACGGCTCGGGCTCGCAGCCGATGCCGGTGGTGTCGGGGCAGGACGCCGAGATTCCCTCGGTGAAGTCGATCCTGCGCAAGGAGCAGAGCTCGACCGTGTTCAAGGACACGCGCGAGCTCGCCAAGGTCACGGTGGCGATGGTCGACGCCATGCTCTCGGGCAAGACGCCCGAGGTCAACGACACCAAGACCTACAACAACGGCGTGAAGGTCGTGCCCTCGTACCTGCTCAAGCCGGTCAGCGTCGACGGCAGCAACTGGAAGCAGGTGCTGGTCGACAGCGGCTACTACAAGGAAAGCCAGGTCAAGTGAACGAGCGCGACGCGCACGGCGGCGGCACGATCCTCGAGATGCGCGGGATCACCAAGACCTTCCCGGGCGTGAAGGCGCTGTGCAACGTCAACCTCGCGGTGCGCGCGGGCGAGATCCACGCGGTGGTGGGCGAGAACGGTGCCGGCAAGTCCACGCTGATGAAGGTGCTCAGCGGCGTCTATCCCTGCGACTCGTACGACGGCGAGATCCTGTTCGAGGGCGAGCCGCGCCGCTTCAGGGGTATCGCCGACAGCGAGAAGCTCGGCATCATCATCATCCACCAGGAGCTCGCGCTGGTGCCGCTGCTGTCGATCGCCGAGAACATCTTCCTCGGCAACGAGATCGCGCGCGGCGGCGTGATCGACTGGTTCGCGGCCTATGCGAGGACGCGCGAGCTGCTCGCCAAGGTCGGCCTGAAGGAAGCGCCGACCACGCTGGTGACCGACCTCGGCGTGGGCAAGCAGCAGCTGGTGGAGATCGCCAAGGCGCTCGCGAAGGAGGTGCGCCTGCTGATCCTCGACGAGCCCACCGCGAGCCTCAACGAGACCGACAGCGACGCGCTGCTGCGCCTGCTGCTCGAGCTCAAGCGCCAGGGCATCGCCTCGATCCTGATCTCGCACAAGCTCAACGAGATCGCCAAGGTGGCCGATGCGATCACCGTGCTGCGCGACGGCGCGACGGTCGAGACCATGGACTGCCGCGCCCAGCCGATCAGCGAGGACCGCATCGTGCGCGGCATGGTGGGGCGCGACATGGCGCACCGCTATCCGCCGCGCGAGCCGAGGATCGGCGAGACGGTGTTCGAGCTGCGCGACTGGCGCGTGCACCATGCGCAGCATGCCGACCGCGAGCAGATCCACGGCGTGGGCCTGCGCGTGCGCCAGGGCGAGATCGTCGGCATCGCGGGCCTGATGGGCGCGGGCCGCACCGAGCTCGCGATGAGCGTGTTCGGCCGCTCCTACGGCCAGCGCATCAGCGGCGAGGTGCTGATGCACGGCAAGACGGTGGACGTGAGCACGGTGCGCAAGGCCATCGACCACGGCATCGCCTACGTGACCGAGGACCGCAAGGGCCTGGGCCTGGTGCTCGAGGAGGAGATCCGCAAGAACGTGAGCCTCGCGAACCTCGGCGCGGTGGCCGACGGCCTGGTGATCGACCCGGGCCGCGAGTTCCAGGTGGCGAACGAGTACCGCAAGGCGCTCAACATCCGCTGCGCGGGCATCGAGCAACCGGTGGTCAACCTCTCGGGCGGCAACCAGCAGAAGGTGGTGCTGAGCAAGTGGCTGTTCACGAAGCCCGAGCTGCTGATCCTCGACGAGCCCACGCGCGGCATCGACGTGGGCGCCAAGTACGAGATCTACACCATCATCGATCGGCTCGCACGCGAGGGCAAAGGCATTCTCATGATCTCTTCCGAACTGCCGGAGCTGCTCGGCATGTGCGACCGCATCCACGTGATGAACGAGGGGCGCTTCGTCGCCGAATTCACGGCCGCCGAGGCCACACAGGAACGCATCATGCACGCCATCGTGCGCGCGGGGAGCACGGTCCATGTCGCGGCCTGAAGCGCAGGCGGTGACCGCCGCCGTGGCCGCCGAGCCCCGGGGCCTGCACGCGGGCTTCCTCAAGAACAACCTGCGCGAATACGGCATGCTGATCTCGCTGGTCGCGATCATGGTGCTGTTCCAGGTGCTGACCGACGGCACCCTGCTGCGGCCGCTGAACCTCACGAACCTGCTGCTGCAGAACAGCTACGTGGTGATCATGGCGCTGGGCATGCTGCTGGTGATCGTGGCCGGCCACATCGACCTGTCGGTGGGTTCGGTCTGCGGCTTCATCGGTGCGCTGGCGGCGGTGCTGATGGTGGAGTACGAATGGCATTTCGTGCCGACCGCGATCGTGAGCATCCTCGCGGGTGCGCTCATCGGCGCGGCGCAGGGCTGGTTCGTGGCCTTCCGCAAGATCCCCTCGTTCATCGTCACGCTCGCGGGCATGCTGGTGTTCAAGGGGCTCACGCTGGCGCTGCTCGCGGGCCAGTCGGTGGGGCCGTTCCCCGAGGCCTTCCAGCGCCTGAGCTCGGGCTTCATCCCCGACCCGATCGGCGGCGCGGCGCTGCGCACCACCTCGCTGGTCGTGGGCGCGCTGGCGGCCGCGGCATTGGTGTTCTTCAAGCTGCGCGGCCGTGCGAAGCTCGCGGCGCACGGCATGGCGCAGGAGCCCTATGCCTTCTTCCTGGCGAAGAACCTGTTCTTCGCGGCCATCATCCTGTTCTTCAGCTACCTGCTGGCCACCTACAAGGGCCTGCCCAACGTGCTGATCGTGATGGCGGTACTGATCGTGGCCTACGACTTCGTCACCAACCGCACCACCATCGGCCGGCGCATCTATGCGCTGGGCGGCAACGAGAAGGCGGCGCGGCTGTCGGGCGTGAAGACGCAGCGCCTGGCCTTCCTGACCTTCGTGAACATGGGCGCGCTGGCGGCGCTCGCGGGCCTGGTATTCGCGGCCCGGCTCAACACCGCCACGCCCAAGGCCGGCCTGGGCTTCGAGCTCGACGTGATCGCGGCCTGCTTCATCGGCGGCGCCTCGGCCTCGGGCGGCGTGGGCAAGGTGATGGGTGCGGTGATCGGCGCCTTCATCATGGGCGTGATGAACAACGGCATGTCGATCCTCGGCATCGGCATCGACTACCAGCAGGTGATCAAGGGGCTGGTGCTGCTGGCGGCGGTGTTCATCGATGTCTACAACAAGAACAAGTAGCGCCATGGCCGACTCCGCGACCTCCGCGCCCCTGCCCGTGCTCGCGCTGCGCGGCATCCGCAAGCAGTTCGGCGGCATCGCCGTGCTCGACGACGTGCAGCTCAAGCTGTACCCGGGCGAGGTGCATGCGCTGATGGGGCAGAACGGCGCGGGCAAGTCGACGCTGATCAAGGTGCTGACGGGCGTGCTGCCCTCGAGCGGCGGCGAGATGTTCCTCGACGGGCAGGCGATCCATCCGGCCTCGCCGCTCGATGCGCAGAAGCTCGGCATCAGCACGGTCTACCAGGAAGTGAACCTGTGCCCGAACCTGTCGGTGGCCGAGAACGTGTTCGCGGGTCGCTATCCGCGCCGTGGCGCGCTGCAGGGCTTTCGCATCGACTGGCGCGCGGTGAACCGCCGCGCGGAGGAACTGCTCGCGCGCATCGGGCTCGAGATCGACGTGACGCGCTTGCTGTCGAGCTATTCGGTGGCGGTGCAGCAGATGGTGGCGATCGCGCGCGCGCTCGGCGTGTCGTCGAAGGTGCTGATCCTCGACGAGCCCACCTCGAGCCTGGACGACGACGAGGTCGAGAAGCTGTTCGAGGTGCTGCGGCGGCTGCGCGCGGAGGGCATGGCGATCGTCTTCGTGACGCACTTCCTCAACCAGATGTACGCGGTGTCCGATCGCATCACGGTGCTGCGCAACGGCCACTGGGTGGGCGAATGGAAGGCGGCGGACCTCGGACCGCAGGCGCTGATCGCGGCGATGCTCGGGCGCGAGCTGGCGGCGCAGTCGGCGCGCCCCGCGGCATTGCCGGTCTTCGACGAGGCGGCCCCCGCGCTGCTGCAGATCGAGGGGCTGGCACAGGCCGGCCAGCTGCAGCCGACCGACCTGCGCGTGCGTGCCGGCGAGGTGGTCGGCATCGCGGGCCTGCTGGGCGCGGGCCGCACGGAACTGGCGCGGCTGCTGTTCGGGCTCGAGACGCCCGACCGCGGGGTGTTGAAGATCGAGGGCCGCACGCTGAGCTTCTCGAACCCGGCCGATGCGATCCGCGAGGGTCTGGCGCTGTGCCCCGAGGAACGCAAGACCGACGGCATCGTGGCCGAACTCTCGGTGCGCGAGAACATCGCGCTCGCGCTGCAGGCGCGCCTGGGCACGCGCAAGTTCCTCTCGCATGCCGAACAGACGGCGATGGCCGAGCGCTTCGTGGCCTCGCTGGGCATCAAAACGGCAAGTGTCGAGACCCCCATCGGATTGCTGTCGGGCGGCAACCAGCAGAAGGCCATGATCGCGCGCTGGCTCGCGACCGAGCCGCGCATCCTGATCCTCGACGAGCCCACGCGCGGCATCGACGTGGCGGCCAAGCAGGAGATCATGGAAGAGATCCTGCGGCTCGCGCGCGCGGGGATGGCGGTGATCTTTATTTCTTCCGAGATGAGCGAGGTGGTGCGGGTCGCGCATCGCATCGTGGTCCTGCGTGACCGGAAGAAGGTGGGGGAGTTGCCGGGCGGGGCCACCGAGGACGAGGTGTACGACATGATTGCTGCGGCATGAAGCGCTTGTCTTGCTTTGTTCGTTCGGGACGGGCGCGCGCCGATGGGGTACTCCCCTCCGCGAATGTCCCCCGCCTTCGGCTCCTCCTTTATTTCGCTGCGGGGAGTACCCCATCGACGCGCGCCTGGACGCAGCGGTTGTTGAACCGCCGGCACCACCGCAGCGCCTCTCGTGCACAGGGCAGTGGGTGCTTCCCGCAGCGAAATCAAGGAGGAGCCCGAAGGGCGGGGGACATTCGCGGAGGGAAGTACCCGCTGTCCTGTGCACGCGCCCCAGCCCTCAAGCAGAGACCCTACCAATGACAGCAACAAAAAGCCGAGTGCACAAGGCCATGCACCACCGCCTGACCTGGCCCCTGGTCACGCTGTTCCTCCTGCTGGCCGTCAACACAGCCTTCAACCCCAGCTTCCTCCACCTCGAATGGAGAGAGGGCCATCTCTACGGCAGCCTCATCGACATCCTCAACCGCGCCGCCCCCCTGGTGCTGGTGTCGCTGGGCATGACCCTGGTCATCGCCACCCGCGGCATCGACATCTCGGTCGGCGCCGTCGTGGCCATCGCGGCGGCTCTCGCGGCCTGGATGATCGGCGGCTCGGTGGCCAGCGACGTGAGCCGCTTTCCCATGAGCCTGGCCATCGTGGCGGCCATCGGCATCGCGTTGCTGTGCGGCCTGTGGAACGGCCTGCTGGTCGCCAAGGTCGGCATGCAGCCGATCATCGCCACGCTGATCCTCATGGTGGCCGGGCGCGGCATCGCCCAGCTCATCGCCGACGGCCAGATCATCACCATCTACTACAAGCCCTTCTTCTTCCTCGGCAGCGGCTACCTGCTGGGCCTGCCGTTCTCGCTGTTCATCGTGGCCACCGTGTTCGTGCTGCTGTATCTCGCCATCACCCGCACCGCGCTGGGCCTGTTCATCCAGGCCGTGGGCATCAATCCGACGGCCGCGCGCGTGGCGGGCGTGCAGGCGCGGCGGCTGATCGTCGGGGCCTATGCCTTCTGCGGTGCCTGCGCGGGCGTGGCGGGCCTGCTGATCAGCTCCAACGTCAAGAGCGCGGACGGCAACAACGCCGGCCAGCTGATCGAGCTCGACGCGATCCTCGCCGTGACCCTCGGCGGCACCGCGCTGACCGGCGGGCGCTTCAGCCTCGTGGGCAGCGTGATCGGCGCGCTCATCATCCAGACCCTGACCTATGCGATCTATTCGCTCGGCGTGCCGCCCGAGATCAACCTCGTGGTGAAGGCCGGCGTGGTGTTCGCGGTGATGCTGCTGCAGTCGCCCGAGTTCAGGTCGGAGATCCGGACGCTGGTGCAGCGGCCGGCGCATGACGGAGCCAAGGCATGAGCGCGGTGATCGAGGCGGCACCACAGTCCTCCGCCGTGCGTACAGGGGGGAAGGAGCGCAGCGGGCTCAATCCCAAGTACCTGCCGCTGGCCGCGACCATCTCCCTGTTCGTGCTCGTCGCCACGCTGGGCTCGGTGTTCTACGACGGCTTCTTCTCGGCCCAGGTCTTCCTCAACCTGCTGATCGACAACGCCTTCCTGATCGTCGTCGCCGTCGGCATGACCTTCGTGATCCTCTCGGGCGGCATCGATCTTTCGGTGGGCTCGGTGATCGCGCTCACCACCATGGTGTCGGCCGCGCTGGTCGAGAAACACGGCTGGAGCCCGGCGGTCGTGATCCCGCTCGTGCTCGCCATGGGCACCGCCTTCGGCGCCTTCATGGGCCTGCTGATCGAGCGCTACCGGCTGCAGCCCTTCATCGTCACGCTGGCCGGCATGTTCCTCGCGCGCGGCCTGTGCTACCTGATCAGCATCGACTCGATCAGCATCACCAACGAGTTCTACACCGAGGTCTCGCAGATCCGCATTCCGATCTGGGGCGAGGCCTCGATCTCGCTGAGCGCGGCGATCGCCGTCGGCGTGCTGCTGGCCGCGGTCTTCGTCGCCCACTGCACGCCCTTCGGCCGCGCCGTCTACGCCATCGGCGGCAGCGAGCATTCGGCCATGCTGATGGGCCTGCCGGTGCGTCGCACGCTGATCGGCGTCTACACCCTCTCGGGCTTCTGCTCGGCGCTGGCCGGCGTCATCTTCACCTTCTACATGCTCTCGGGCTACGGCCTGCATGCCGTGGGCCTCGAGCTCGACGCCATCGCGGCGGTGGTCATCGGCGGCACCCTGCTCACCGGCGGCGTGGGCTATGTCGCCGGCACGCTGTTCGGCGTGCTGATGCTCGGGATCATCCAGACCCTGATCTCCTTCGACGGCACGCTGAGCTCGTGGTGGACGCGCATCGTCGTCGGCGCGCTGCTGTTCGTGTTCTGCCTGCTGCAACGCTTCTTCACCTCGCGCGCCCCGCGCCGCTGATCGACCTCCCCATGACCCCCAAGAAATTGCGCTCCGCCGAATGGTTCGGCACGGCCGACAAGAACGGCTTCATGTACCGCAGCTGGATGAAGAACCAGGGCATCCCCGACCACGAGTTCGATGGCCGGCCGATCGTCGGCATCTGCAACACCTGGTCGGAACTCACGCCCTGCAACGCCCACTTCCGCAAGATCGCCGAGCACGTCAAGCGCGGCATCTCGGAGGCCGGCGGCTTCCCGGTCGAGTTTCCGGTGTTCTCCAACGGCGAATCGAACCTGCGGCCCACCGCCATGCTCACGCGCAACCTCGCGAGCATGGACGTCGAGGAAGCCATCCGCGGCAACCCGGTCGATGCCGTGGTGCTGCTGACCGGCTGCGACAAGACCACGCCCGCGCTGCTGATGGGCGCGGCGAGCTGCGACATCCCGGCCATCGTGGTCACGGGCGGGCCGATGCTCAACGGCAAGCTCGACGGCCGCAACATCGGCTCGGGCACGGCCGTGTGGCAACTGCACGAGTCGCTCAAGGCCGGCGAGATCGACCTGCACCAGTTCCTCTCGGCCGAAGGCGGCATGTCGCGCTCGGCCGGCACCTGCAACACCATGGGCACGGCCTCCACCATGGCCTGCATGGCCGAGGCGCTCGGCACCTCGCTGCCGCACAACGCGGCCATTCCCGCGGTCGACGCGCGGCGCTACGTGCTGGCGCAGATGTCGGGCATGCGCGCGGTCGAGATGGCGAAGGAGGGCCTGACGCTCTCGAAGGTGCTCACGCGCGAGGCCTTCGAGAACGCCATCCGCGTCAATGCCGCCATCGGCGGCTCGACCAATGCCGTGATCCACCTGAAGGCGATCGCGGGGCGCATCGGCGTCGAACTCGAGCTCGAGGACTGGACCCGCATCGGCAGCCACACGCCGACCATCGTCGACCTGATGCCCTCGGGCCGCTTCCTGATGGAGGAGTTCTACTACGCGGGCGGCCTGCCCGCGGTGCTGCGCCGCCTCGGCGAGAACGGCCTGCTGCCGCACCCGGGCGCGCTCACCGTCAACGGCCGCTCGCTGTGGGACAACGTGCGCGACGCGCCCAGCCTCGACGACGAGGTGATCCGCCCGATCGACAAGCCGCTGATCGCCGACGGCGGCATCCGCATCCTGCGCGGCAACCTCGCGCCGCGCGGTGCCGTGCTCAAGCCCTCGGCGGCCACGCCGGAGCTGCTCAAGCATCGCGGCCGCGCGGTGGTGTTCGAGAACCTCGAGCACTACAAGGAACGCATCGTCGACGAGTCGCTCGAGGTCGACGCCAGCTCCGTCCTCGTGCTGAAGAACTGCGGCCCCAAGGGCTACCCCGGCATGGCCGAGGTCGGCAACATGGGCCTGCCGCCCAAGCTGCTGCGCCAGGGCATCAAGGACATGGTGCGCATCTCCGACGCGCGCATGAGCGGCACCGCGTACGGCACCGTGGTGCTGCACGTCGCGCCCGAGGCGGCCGACGGCGGCCCGCTGGCGGCGGTGCGCGACGGCGACTGGATCGAGCTCGACTGCGATGCCGGCCGGCTGCACCTGGACATCGGCGACGAGGAACTGGCCGCGCGGCTGGCCGCGCTCGGGCCCTCCGACGCGCAGCCCATGAACACGCGCGGCGGCGGCTACCAGAAGCTCTACGTGAACCACGTGCTGCAGGCCGACGAGGGCTGCGACTTCGATTTCCTGGTCGGCTGCCGTGGCGCTGCTGTGCCGCGCCATTCGCACTGATGAATTCGGGAGCGGACAGCCGAACGCAGAAGGAAGACAAAAACTACGCAGAGGTCGCAGAAGGGAGAAGAAAAATCTTGGAGTTCCTTCTTCGACTTCTGCGCAACCTTCGCGACTTCTGCGTTCGGCTGTCCGATCCCGCTTTCTCGATAACCCACATCCGCCAAACACCATGACCCCCCGATACCGCGGCATCTTCCCGGTGGTGCCCACCACCTTCGACGCGCAGGGCGCGCTCGACCTCGAGAGCCAGAAGCGCTGCGTCGACTTCATGATCGACGCCGGCTCCGACGGCCTGTGCATCCTGGCCAACTTCTCCGAGCAGTTCGTGCTGTCGGACGAGGAGCGCGAGGTGCTCACGCGCACCGTGCTGGAGCACGTGAAGGGCCGCGTGCCGGTGATCGTGACCACCACCCACTACAGCACGAAGGTGTGCGCCGAGCGCAGCCGGCGCGCGCAGGACATGGGCGCCGCGATGCTGATGGTGATGCCGCCATATCACGGCGCCACCTTCCGCGTGCCCGAGGACCAGATCTTCGCGTTCTATGCGCGGCTGTCGGACGCCGTGGGCATTCCGATCATGGTGCAGGACGCGCCGGCCAGCGGCACCGTGCTGTCGGCGCCGTTCCTCGCGCGCATGGCGCGCGAGATCGAGCACCTGGCCTATTTCAAGATCGAGACCGCGGGCGCGGCCGCCAAGCTGCGCGAGCTGATCCGCCTGGGCGGCGACGCGGTCGAGGGCCCGTGGGACGGCGAGGAGGCGATCACGCTGATGCCCGACCTCGATGCCGGCGCCACCGGCTCGATGACCGGCGGCGGCTATCCCGACGGCCTGCGCCCGATCCTGGTGGCGCACCGCGAGGGCCGGCGCGAGGAGGCCTTCGCGCGCTACCAGCAGTGGCTGCCGCTGATCAACTACGAGAACCGCCAGGCCGGCCTGCTGGCCTGCAAGGCGCTGATGAAGGAGGGCGGCGTCATCGCCTGCGAGGCGCCGCGGCATCCGCTGCCGGCGCTGCATCCCGACACGCGCGCGGGACTGATCGAGACCGCGCGGCGGCTCGATCCGCTGGTGTTGCGCTGGGGGCGCTGAAGAACGACTGCCGCGTCAGCGGTAGTAGACCTCGACCGTGCCCTTGAGCTTGAGCAGCAGCGGATGGCCCTTGCGGTCCACCGTCTTGCCGGCCGGCACCTTGATCCAGCCTTCGCTGATGCAGTACTCCTCGACGTCGAGGCGTTCCTTGCCGTTGAAGCGGATGCCGATCTCGTGCTCGAAGGCCGTGGGCAGGTGGAAGGGGCTGCGCGCGTCGGTCGAGAGGCGGTCGGGCAGGGGCGGGCGTTCGGTGGCGTCGGTCATGGCAAGGATTGTCGGTCGAAGGGGTCGGCCGCGGCAGTGGGCGCGCGGCGGCGTGCAATGATAGTGGCCGACCGACCCCCGCCCCCATGAGACCCGACCTGGATTCCCTTGCGCTGTTCCTGCGCGCCGTCGAATGCGGCAGCCTCTCGAAGGCCGCCGCCGAGAGCCACATGGTGCTGTCGGCCGCGAGCCGCCGCATCGCGATGCTCGAGAGCCAGTTCGGCGTGACCCTGTTCCAGCGCAGCTCGCGCGGCGTGACCGTGACGGGCGCGGGCGAATCGCTCGCGGTGCATGCGCGGCTGATCCTGCGCGACGTCGACCGCATGCGCGCCGACCTGTCCGACTACGCGCAGGGCGCCACCGGCCGCGTGCGGCTGCAGGCCAATGCCTCGGCGATGGGGCAGTTCCTGCCCGACGACGTGGCGAGTTTCCGGCGCGGCTATCCCGAGATCCGCGTCGACGTGGAGGAGCACCGCAGCGTGTGGATCGTGCAGGCGATCCGCGAGCGCCAGGCCGACGTCGGCGTGATCACCGGCGAGACCTCGGATGCCAGCCTCAACTTCATCCCCTACCGCATGGACCGGCTGGTGGCCGTGGTGCACCGGCGGCATCCGCACCGCGGCCGCGAGGTCTCGTTCGAGCAGCTGCTCGACTTCGACTTCGTCGGCCTCGAGAGCGACTCCGCGATCGCGCGCACCATCGAGGACGCGGCCGCGATGGCGCGCAAGGTGCTGCGACTGCGCGTGCAGGTCAAGAGCTTCGAGGCTGTGTGCCGGATGATCGAGGCCGGCATGGGCGTGGGCATCCTGCCCGAGGGCGCGGCCGCCACCTACCGCAAGGAGATGGGGCTGCGCTTCCTGAATCTCACCGACGCCTGGGCCTCGCGCCGCATGTACATCTGCACGCGGCAGGAGACGCTGGGCTTTCCGCAGCGCCGGCTGGTGGACCACCTGCTGGCGCGCAGCGTCGCGCCCGTCACTTCATCAGGTCGCTGAGGTTCACCGGCTTGATCTTGCCGCCTTCCACCGTGGCCACCAGCGGGTCGACGATGGTGCCGCCCACGCTGTCCACGCCCTTGAAGCTGCCGGCATTGATCTTCTCGGGCAGCGCCTTGAGCGCATCGCCGAGCTTGGCGCGGATCGCCGCCGCGTCGCTGGTGGTGCCCGCGAGCTTCATCGCGCCGGCCAGCGCGTGCACCAGCGTGTAGTTGTAGGAAGACTCGGTGGTCGCGTCCTTGTCGGCGCCGTAGGCCTTGCGGTAGGCCTCGGCGAAGCTCTTCGGGCCCACGCGCTCGTCGTAGGCCACCGGCAGCACGCCGATCGAGCCCTCGAGCGCGCCGAGGCCGCCCGTGACCTTGGCCATCTCGTCGAACTTGGCCTGGTCCATCACCAGGAAGCCGCCCTTGAAGCCGAGCTCGCGCGCCTGCTTGGCCACCAGCGCGGTGGGCTCCGAGGGGCCGCCGACGAACAGCACGTCGGGCTTCTCGGCCAGCACGCGGCTCACGCCGCTGTAGAAGTCGGCCGAGCGGTTGTAGGACATGGGGTTGTTCGAGGCGATGGTGCCGCCGGCCTTCTCCCAGGCCGGGCCGAACAGCTGGCTCCAGTTCTTCGCGTACTCGTGGTCGCCCGGCAGCATGCCGACGCGCTTGCCGAACTTCTTCATCTCGTAGCGCGTGAAGGGCTCGATGTAGGAGTTGAAGGTCGGCGGGATGCGGATGGTGAGCTTGTTGCCGGTCTCGGTGATCTTCGGCGTGCTCGAGTACGCCATCACGATGAACTTCTCCTGCTCGTTGAAGGCCTGCATCGCGTAGATGCCGCCCGAGTGCGGCACGAACACCGCCGGCGACTGGTGCTGCTGCACCAGCCGGCGCGCGTTGATGGCGGCATCGGCCGGCGAGTACTTGTCGTCGAGCGCGACCAGTTCGAACTTGTACTTCTTGCCGCCGACCTCGAGGCCCGCGGCATTCACCTCCTTGATCGCCATCTCCATGCCGTTGACCACGTTCTTGCCGTAGAGCGCGGCGCCGCCGCTCAGCGGGCCCGTGAAGCCGATCTTCACCGTGTCCTGCGCGAAGGCGGTGCCGGCTCCGAAGGCGGCGGCCAGCGCGGCGGCCACGGGCAGCGCGGCAAGGCGGCGGCGGGTGCGAAGGGGCGTGGTGGATGTCATGGCGTTGTCTCCTGTAGTTGGGGGGCGAGGAAAAAAGCGGGGGACCGGCGCGCGGCTCAGGCGCCGATGTAGGCGGCGCGCACCGCCTCGTTGTGCAGCAGCGATTCGCGATCGCCCTCGAGCGCGATGCGGCCGCGCTCGATGACGTAGGCGCGGTGCGCGATGGCCAGCGCCGAGTAGGCGTTCTGCTCGGCCAGCAGCACCGTGGTGCCCTGCTGGTTGATGCGCTGGATCACCTCGAACACCTGCTTCACGATCAGTGGCGCCAGGCCCAGCGAGGGCTCGTCGAGCAGCAGAACCCTGGGCCGCCCGAGCATCGCGCGGCCGATCGCCACCATCTGCTGCTGGCCGCCCGACAGCGACCCCGCGGGATCGTTCTGCTTGGCCGCGAGGATCGGGAACAGCGAGAACACCTCGTCGAGCGAGCGCTGGATGCCGGCCTTGTCGCCGCGGTGCACGTAGGCGCCCAGCGTGAGGTTCTTGCGCACCGTCATCATCGGGAACAGCTTGCGGCCCTCGGGGCAGTGCACCAGGCCCGAGGCCACGATCTGCGCCGGGCGCTGGCCCGTGATGTCGCCGTCGCCCAGGCGGATGCGGCCCGCGCTCGGGCGGCGGATGCCGCTGGCGGCCATGAAGATCGAGGTCTTGCCGGCGCCGTTGGCGCCCAGCAGCACCACCAGCTCGCCCGGGTCGGCATGCAGGCTCACGCCGCTGAGCGCGCGGAAGCTCCCGTAGTGGAGGTCGACGCCCTCAAACCGCAGCATGGTCGGTCCCCAGGTAGGCCTCGATCACCTGCGGATCGCGGCGGATCTCGGCGGGCGTGCCCTCGGCGATCTTGGCGCCGTTGTTGAGCACGACGATCTTGTCGGCCAGCTGCATGATCATGTCCATCTTGTGCTCGATCAGGCACACGGTCTTGCCGTGCGCCACCAGCTTGCGGATCAGCGCCGCCAGGCCCACGGTCTCCTCGGGGTTCACGCCGCCCGCGGGTTCGTCGAGCAGCAGCAGCTGCGGGTCGGTCGCCAGCGCGAGCGCGAAGGCCACGCGCTTGCGCTCCTCCTGCGTGATGTCGGCCGCGATGCGGTTGGCGATGTGCGAGAGGCCCACGAAGTCCAGCGCCTCCTGCGCCTTGTCGCGGCACAGCTTCTCTTCCTCGCGCAGGCGGCGGCTGCCGATCAGCACGTCCCACAGGCCCGAGTGGGTGCGCAGCCGGTGGCCCACGATCAGGTTGTCGAGCACGGTGGCGTTGTCGAACAGGTGCGTGGTCTGGAAGGTGCGCGCGATGCCCAGCCGCGCTACGTGGTCGGGGCGCATGCCGGTGACGTCGCGGCCCTCGAAGGCGATGCGTCCCGCGCTCGGCTTGTGCGTGCCCGCCACCAGGTTGAAGAAGGTGGTCTTGCCGGCGCCGTTGGGGCCGATGATGGCGCTGATCTGGCCGCGCTCGAAGCGCGTGCTCACGCTGTCGACCGCGGTCAGGCCGAAGAACTGCTTGGTGAGGCCCTCGATCTCAAGCATGGCGCCGCACCTCCTGCACGGTGGCGGCGGAGGCCGCGGCCCGCCGCGCGTCCGCCTTGCGCGCGCGGCGCTTGAGCCAGGTGCCGACGATGCCGTCGGGCAGGAAGATGATCAGCGCGATCAGCACCGGGCCGAACACCACCATGCGGTAGTCCTGCAGGAACTGCAGGCTCTGCGTGAGGCCGGTGACCAGGAAGGTGCCCACCAGCGGCCCGAGCAGCGTGCCGATGCCGCCCACCAGCACGAACATCACGAGGTCGAAGGTCACGGCCTCGCTCGCGAGGTCGGGGCCGAGGAAGCGCACCTGGCCCGCGTAGAGCGCGCCCGCGAAGCCGGCGTAGATCACCGACAGCACGAAGGACAGCGTCTTGGTGCGCATCAGGTCGGTGCCCAGCGCCTCGGCCAGCTCGTCGCTGTTGCGCACCGCCATGAAGCTGCGGCCCAGCAGCGAGCGCACGATGCGCGCCATGACCCAGATGCCCAGCGCGAGGAAGGCCAGCACCAGGTAGTACTGCGACAGCGGCGTGCCGAACTGCAGCGGCCCGATGCCCGTGGGCGAGGGGATGCCCATGATGCCCACCGGACCGTGCGTGAGGCTCTCCCACTTCTCGATCAGGAGGAACATGATGTAGCTCACGCACAGCGTGAAGATCGAGAAGTAGTGGCCCTTCAGGCGCAGCGACAGGATGCCGATGAAAAAGCCCAGCACGCCCGTGACCACGCCCGCGAGCGCGAAGGCGATCCAGAACGGCACCTGGTGGTCGACCGTGAGGATGCCCACCGTGTAGGCGCCCACGGCCATGAAGGCGCCGTGCGCGAGGTTGAACTGGCCCGTGTAGCCGGTGATCAGGTTCAGGCCCAGCGCGGCGATGGCCATGATGAAGGCCTGCGTCGCCACCGAGATCAGGTAGTTGTTGGGCGCGAACAGCGGAAAGGCCAGCGCGATCAGCGCGAGCACGGCCCAGCCGGCCTTGCCTTGCAGCAGCGATCCCATCAGCGCGCTCCCTTCGGCGTGAACAGGCCCTGCGGGCGCAGCGACAGGATCACCACCAGCAGCACGAAGGCGATGATGTCCTTGTAGTCGGTCGAGAAGTAGAAGCCGCCGAAGCTCTCGGCCATGCCGATGATCAAGCCCCCGACGATGGCGCCCGGGAAGCTGCCCATGCCGCCGAGGATGATGATCACGAAGGCCTTGGTGATCACCAGGTTGCCCATGCTCGGGTAGACCAGGTTGATCGGCGCATAGAGCACCGCGGCCACCGCCGCCAGCGCGCCCGAGATCGCGAACACCAGCAGCGTGACGCGCGTGGCGTCGATGCCCACCAGCGCCGCGCCGTCACGGTTCTGCGCCATCGCGATGATGGTCGAGCCCAGCACCGTGTGGTTGAGGAACAGGTGCAGCAGCACCATCAGCCCGAAAGCGCCCGCGATGATCAGGAGGCGCTGCAGCGGCGCCGTGAGCCCGAACACCTCGACGATCTGGCCGTAGGGCGTGGGCATGCGGTGGAAGTCGGCGCCGAAGATGGCCTGCGCGCCGGCCTCGATGAACAGCAGGATGCCGATGGCGGCGATCATGTCGTGCAGCTCGGGCGCGTTGCGCAGCGGATGGAACACCAGCCGCTCGGCCAGCATCGCGATCACCGCGACCACCACCGCCGCGCCGGCCATCGCGAGCCAGTAGTTGAGGCCCAGCCGGGCCATCAGGTAGTAGCCCGCGAAGGCCCCGGCCATGTAGAAGGCGCCGTGCGCGAAGTTCGGCACGTGCAGGATGCCGTAGACCAGCGTGAGGCCCAGGGCCACCAGGCTGTAGACACCGCCCACGGTCAGGCCGTTGAGCAGTTGCTGAAAGAACAGTTCCACGTCGATCCTCGCAGTTGCCGTCAAGGCATTCACCCGCGCACCGGCTCTGGAGGTCGGTGTCGCCGGGGTCCAGCGGGGGATTGTGGAAGCGCGGTGTGGCCGCGTCGACTGAGGTTTGCCCGAACTTGCCTTGTCGCTTCAGCGACTTCGAAAAACGGGTATGGGGTTGCGCGGGGCCCGGCGGTCACGCGGGCGTCGCGCGGATCTGCGCAGGAAACGCCCGCGCGAGGGCGTTCCCGCGCGGGTGCTCAGCGCTTGAGCGCCTCGACCAGGTCCAGCACCATGCGGTCGCCGCCGAAGGTGTCGACGCCGCGCGTGAGCAGCGCGTCGACCGCCTGCGCGATGCCGTGCGCGGCCGCGGACTGCTCGGCCATGTCGTTGTAGTAGCCCAGGTCCTTCTTGGCGTTGGCCATCGAGAACTTGAGCGAATCGGTGCTGCCGGTCAGGAGCTTGGGCTTGACGCGCTCGAGCGCGACACCGTTGCCGCCGCCCTTGGCCAGCACGTCGACGAAGACATCGGGCTTGACGCCCGCGCGCTCGGCGCAGGCCGCCGCCTCGCACAGCAGCGCCACGGTGCCCAGCGAGACGAAGTTGTGCAGCAGCTTCATCGCATGGCCGGCGCCGATGCCGCCCACGTGCGTGACGTTCTCGGCGAAGGCGCGCAAGAGCGGCAGGCAGGAGGCCAGCACCTCGGCGTCGCCGCCCACCAGCAGGTTGAGCCGGCCCTCGGCCGCTTCCTTGGCGGTGCGGGTCATCGGGGCGTCGAGGAAATGGCCGCCCCTGGTCTCGACGGCGCGCGCCACGCGCGAGGTGGATTCGGGCACCGCGGTCGAGCAGTCGACCACCACGGTGCCGGGGCGCAGCGCGGAGAGCGCGCCCTTCTCGCCGAGCATCACGGCCTCGACCTGCGGCGTGCCGGTCACGCAGAGGATCAGCACGTCGACCTCGGCCGCGAGCTTCGCCACGTCGGGCGTGGAGGTCGCGCCGGCCGCGAGCAGGGCGTCGATCGGCTGGTTGCCCGGGTGCTCGAGCACCGTGAGCGCATGGCCGTGGCCCACGATGTTCTGCGCGATGCCGCTGCCCATCAGGCCCACGCCCACCAGGCCCACGCGGCGCTTGGGAGCGGCCGCCTTCTCTTGTTCGTTCAATGCCATGGTTCGTTTCCGCCTTGCTTATCCGTGCTTGATCGCGATGGTCTTGAGGGTGGTGAAGCCGAGCAGGGCCTCGAAGCCCTTCTCGCGGCCGAAGCCCGAGGACTTCACGCCGCCGAAGGGCAGTTCCACGCCGCCGGCCGCGCCGTAATTGTTGATGAAGACCTGGCCGCAGTGCATCTTGTGCGCCATGCGCAGCTGGCGCGCGCCGTCGCGCGTCCAGATGCCGGCCACCAGGCCGAAGTCGGTGCCGTTGGCCAGGCGCACGGCCTCGGCCTCGTCGGCGAAGGGCGTGAGCGCCAGCACCGGGCCGAAGATCTCGCGCTGCGCGATGTCGCTGTCGCCGGGCACGTCGCGGAACAGCACGGCCTCCTGGTAGAAGCCCTGGGCCGATGCACTGGGCGCCACGCTGCCGCGCGCGGCCACCTTCAGGCCCTGGGCCTCGGCGGTGGCGACCATGTCGCGCACCTGGCGGAACTGCTTCTCGTTGATCAGCGGGCCCATGTCGAGGTCGTCGGCCGGCGGCCCGGCGCGCACGGCCGAGAAGCGCTTCGAGAGCCGCTGCACCACCTCTTCGTAGATCGACTGCTCGACCAGCACCCGGCTGCCCGCCGAGCAGGTCTGGCCGGCGTTCTGGATGATGGCGTTGACCAGCACCGGCTCGGCCGCGTCGAGGTCGGCATCGGCGAACACGATCTGCGGCGACTTGCCGCCCAGCTCCAGCGTCACGGGGCAGTGGCGCTCGGCGGCCGCCAGGCCCACGCTGCGGCCGGTGACGGTGGAGCCGGTGAAGGAGATGTGGTCGATGCCCGGGTGCGCGCACAGCGCCGCGCCGGCTTCCTTGCCGTAGCCCGTGACCACGTTGAGCGTGCCGGCCGGAAAGCCGACCTCGGCCGCCAGCTCGGCCAGGCGCAGCAGCGAGAGGCTCGCGTCCTCGGCCGGCTTGACCACGCAGGCGTTGCCCGCGGCCAGCGCGGCGCCCACGCTGCGGCCCGCGATCTGCATCGGGTAGTTCCAGGGAATGATGTGGCCGGTCACGCCGTGCGGCACGCGCACGGTGAGCACGGTGTAGCCGCGCTCGTAGGGCAGGGTGTCGCCGTGCAGCTTGTCGCAGGCGCCGGCGTAGTACTCCATGTAGCGCGCGAGCGCGGTGGCGTCGTTGCGCGCCACGCGCAGCGCCTTGCCGGTGTCGCGCGCCTCGAGCTGGGCCAGTTCCTCGTGGTGGGCGATGACGGCCGCGCCGAGCTTGGCCATCAGCCGGCCGCGCTCGAGCGCGCTCAGTGCGCCCCAGGGGCCGTCGAAGTTCTCGCCGACCGCGCGGCGCGCGGCCTTCACGGCGGCATCGATGTCGCCCGCGGTGCCGCGCGCGAGCTGGCCGAAGCGCTCGCCGTCGCTGGGGTCGATCACGTCGATGGTGGCGTTGCCTTCCGAGGGCACGCGCCGGCCGTCGATGAAGTGGGTGGGGTTCATGGGGGTGTCTCCTTGCGGGCGGCGCCGGCGGGGCGGCGCGGAAAAACGGGGGCGGTGCGCGAGAGGCTCGCGCGCCGCCAAGTGTCGGACAAGCGCTTCAGCCGAGTTCGGGCCAGGGCTTCTGCGGCTCGCGGATCTGCTCGAAGGCGCGGCTGAACTGCAGCACGCCGAGGTCGTCGAAGCGCCGGCCGATGATCTGCAGGCCGATCGGCAGGCCCTCGGCGGAGTAGCCGCAGTTGATCGAGGCCGCCGGCTGTTCCGACATGTTGTAGGGCACGGTGAAGCCGATGTGCTCGAGCGAGCGCAGCGGGTCGTTGGTGGGCGAAGCATGCTCCGCGGGCGCGGGCATGTTGGGCGACACCGGCGAGAGCACGAAGTCGAAGCCGACCGTGGCCGCCACCGCCGCGGCGCGCGTGGCGATGAACTGGCTGTAGGCCTCGTAGATGTGCTCGCCCGAGAACTCGGCCGCGCTCTCGGCCCAGGTCAGGATGTAGGGCAGCATCTTCGCGCGCTGCTCGGCGCTCATCGTGCGCAGGTCGCTCAGCGAGCGCATGCGCCAGAAGTGGTCCATGCCCTGCAGCATCTTCGGCGTCATGAAGGGCTGCATCGGCTCGACGTGCGCGCCTGCGTCCTCGATGCGCTTCGCGGCGCGGCGCACCGCCTCGGCGATCTGCGGATCGAGCGGCAGGCCGCAGCCCGCGTCCATCAACAGGCCCACGCGCTTGCCCTTGATGAAATCGGGCTCGACCGCGAAGGCGGCCCAGTCGATCGCGCCGGGCGGCAGCTCGGAGTAGTCGCGCGCGTCGGGCTGGGCCATCGAGGCCATCATCAGCGCCGAGTCCTCCACGGTGCGCGTCATCGGGCCGGCGCAGCGGCCCATGTAGGGCGTGCTCAGCGGAATGCGGCCGAAGCTGGGCTTGAGCGAGTAGATGCCGCACCAGCTCGCGGGCAGGCGCAGCGAGCCGCCGATATCGGTGCCCACGTGCAGCGGGCCGTAGCCGGCCGCGGCCGCCGAGCCGGCGCCGGCGCTCGAGCCGCCGGGCGTGCGCGACAGGTCCCAGGGATTGCGCGACAGATGGTGGAAGGTCGACAGGCCCGAGGACAGCATGCCCACGTCGGGCATGGTGGTCTTGGCCACCAGCACCGTGCCGTCCTCCTTGAGGCGCGCGGCGGGCGGCGAGTCCTGCGCCATCGGCACCAGCGGATAGGCCGCGGTGCCCAGCGGCATCGGGTCGCCCGCGGTCGCGAGGTTGTCCTTGATGGTGACGGGCACGCCGTCGAGCGCGCCGCGCTGCGTGCCGGCGAGCCAGCGCGCCTCGGAGGCGCGCGCCTGCTCGAGCGCGAGCTCGGGGCGGAACAGCCAGGTGGCGCAGAGCCTGGGCTCGAGCGCCTCGATGCGCGCATTGACCGAGCGCGCCACCTCGACCGGCGAGAGTTCGCGGCGCGCGTAGGCGGCGACTAGCTCGGCCGCGCCGAGGTCGTACAGGTTCTTCGTCGTCGTCATCGCATCAGCTCCACGAGATGGCCGCGAGGTCGTTCACCACGATCGGCATGCTGGGCCACAGGCCCTTGACTTCCTTGCGCGCGATGGTCGGGAACACGGCCTGGTAGAGGAAGCCGTTGACCGCGTCGGTCGCGAGCATCTTCTGCGCGTCGCCCAGCAGGTCGGCGCGGCGCTTCTTGTTCTCCTCGTTCTGGATCGCGGCGAACAGGTCGCGGAACTTCTTCGAGTCGTAGCCCCAGTAGTAGTCGGGCTCGGTGTACTTCACGAGGTCGAAGGGCTCGACGTGCGCGACCATCGTGAGGTCGAAGTCGTGCGCGCCGCCGAAGGTGCTGTTGAGCCACTGGGCCCATTCCACGTTCTGGATCTTCACGTTGATGCCGATCTGCGCGAGCTGCGCGGCGATCACCTCGCCGCCCTGGCGCGCGTACGACGGCGGCGGCAACTGCAGGCGCAGCTCGAGCGGCGTCTTCACGCCGGCCTCGGCCAGGAGCTTCTTCGCCTTCTCGACGTCGAAGGGATTCATCGCGGTGGTGTCGACGAAGCCCGGCGCGCCCAGCGCGTAGTGGCTGCCGATGGGCTTGCCGAAGCCGTCGGCCGCGCCCTGCACGATCGCGTTGCGGTCGATCGCCGCCAGGATCGCGCGGCGCACGCGCACGTCGTCGAGCGGCTTCTTGCGGTTGTTGATGGTGAGGATCACCTTGCCGCGCGTGCCGACTTCGATCACCTGGAAGCGGTTGTTGCCCTTGAACTGGCTCACCGAGCGCGTGCCCGCGCGCGGGAAGATGTCGATGTCGCCCGACAGCAGCGCGGCGGTCTGGGCCGCGGTGTCCGACATGAAGCGGAACACGAAGCGCTCGATCTTGGCTTGAGCCGGATCGCGGTAGGTGGTGGACTTGACCAGCGTGCACGAGGCGCCGCGCTGCCAGCCGCCGAGCTTGTAGGGGCCGGTGCCCACGGGCTGCGTGGCATTGGTGTCGGCGCTCTTGGGCTCGACCAGGCAGGCGGTGGACTGGCCCAGCATGAAGGGCAGGTCGGGATTGGGCAGCGTGCTGTTCACGCCCACCGTGTGCTCGTCGAGCACCACGGTGCCGATCTCGCTGAAGAAGCGCTTGTCCTTGTTGGTGCTCTTGGCGTTGCCCGCGCGGTCGAAGGAGAACTTCACCACCGCCGCGTTGAAGGGCTCGCCGTTCTGGAACTTGACGCCGCGCTTGAGCTTGAAGACGAAGGTCTTCATGTCGGGCGAGGAGGTCCAGCTCTCGGCGAGCATCGGCGTCACCGAGCCGTCGGCATTGACCTTGGTCAGCGTCTCGAAGATGTTGTACTGCGTGATCTCGGCGATGGCCGAGGCCGCGCCCGTGGTCGGGTCCAGGCCCGGCGGTTCGAGCGGCATGCCGATGGTCAGCGTGTTCTTGCCGGCCTGCGCGCGCGCCTGCGGCAGGAAGACGCCCGGGATGGCCGCGGCCATGGCGGACGTCATGAGGGTGCGACGCTTCAACATACTTCGATAGCTCCTGGAAAAGACAACAGAAAAAATTCAGTGGGCCGGTGCCTGCAGCACGGCGCCGAGCAGCGTGCGCGTGTAGGGGTGCTGCGCGTTGGCGAAGAGCTCCTGCGGCGTGCCGCGCTCGACGATCTGCCCCTTGAAGACCACGCAGACTTCGTCGCACAGGTGGTTGACGACGGCGAGGTCATGGCTGATGAGCAGGTAGCTGATGCCGAACTGCTGCTGCAGGTCCTGCATGAGATTGAGCACCTGGGCCTGCACGGAGACGTCCAGGGCGCTCACGGGCTCGTCGGCGACGATGAGCTTGGGGCGGGTGATCAGGGCGCGTGCGATCGCGATGCGCTGGCGCTGGCCGCCAGAGAACTCGTGCGGGTACTTGTCGAGGTCGGTGGGGCGCAGGCCCACGGCGGCGAGGGACTCGGCGGCGCGCTCGCGCTGCTCCTTCCTCGAGACCTGGGCCAGCGCTTCGAGCGGCTCGGCCACGATGCGCGCGACCGTCTGGCGCGGGTCGAGGGAGCCGTAGGGGTCCTGGAAGACCATCTGGAAGTCGCGCCGGGCCGTGCGAAGTTCGTCTCTTGAGAGGGCATGCAACTCGCGCCCTTCGAGCTTCACGCTGCCCGAGGTGGGCTTGTCCAGCGCCATCACGAGCCGCGCGATGGTCGACTTGCCCGAACCCGATTCCCCGACGATCCCCACGCTGCGCCCGGCCTGCACCTCGAAGCTCACGCCATTGAGGGCCTTGACGGTGGGCGGCGGGCCCAGCAGCTTCTCGCGCGGCAGCGCGTAGTGGCGCACGAGGTCGGTGACTTGCAGCAGCGGTGTGTTGGTGGTGGTCGTGCTCATGCCACGGCCTCCGCTTCGATCTCGTCGAGTCGGATGCAGCGCACCGCATGGTCATCTGGCAGCATCACCGCCGGTGGCCGCGTCGACTGGCAGGCATCGACCGTGTAGCTGCAGCGCCCCGCGAACGGACAGCCCGCGGGCAGGTCCACCAGCTCGGGCACGCTGCCGCGAATCGTCGCCAGCCGCTGGCCTTTGGGCGCCCCGATCACCGGCCGCGCCGCGAACAGCCCCTTGGTGTAAGGATGGGCCCGGTTCGCGAAGAGCGCGCGCGTCGGCCCGCTCTCCACCACGCTGCCGCCATACATCACGAGCATGCGCTGCACGCTGTTGGCGATCACGCCCAGGTCGTGCGAGATCAGGATCAGCGCCATGCCCATCTCGGCCACCAGGTTCTGGATCAGGTCGAGCACCTGCTTCTGGATCGTCACGTCCAGGGCCGTGGTGGGTTCGTCGGCGATCAAGAGGTCGGGCCCGCAGGCCAGCGCCATGGCGATGCCGATGCGCTGGCGCTGGCCGCCCGAGAACTGGTGCGGATAGGCATCCAGGCGCGAGGCCGCGTCGGGAATGCCCACGCGCTGCAGCAGGTTCAGCGCCTCGGCGCGAGCCTGCTTCGCTGTCAGCCCGCGGTGCAGCCGCAGCGGCTCGCCGACCTGGCGCGCGATGGTGTGGACCGGGTTCAGGGCCGTCATCGGCTCCTGGAAGATCATGCCGATGCGGTTGCCGCGGATCCGGCACAGGGCCGACTCGGGCTGCCCGATGAGCTCCTGGCCGTCCAGGCGGATGCTGCCGGTGACCTTGGCGGTGGTGGGCAAGAGGCCCATGAGGGACATGACCGTGATGGACTTGCCGCAGCCCGACTCGCCCACGATGCCGAGGGTCTGGCCGCGCTCGAGCGAGAAGGAGACGCCGCGCACGGCCTGGGCGGGGCCGCGCTGGGTCTGCAGGCCGATGTGGAGGTTGTCGACTTCGAGGAGGGGCATGTCAGAAGGCGGGAGCGGGCAGCCGGACGCAGAGGACGCGAAGGATTCGCGAAGGACGCGAAAGAACAGCCTGAAAGGGGTGGGGTGCGCGCGTGCGCAAGCCCTGCCCCGTGGCGAGAAGGCGTGAGCGAAGGTGGCGCGGCGTTCGCCCGGCAACAGCCCACTTCATTTGGTATTCCTTTCGCGTCCTTCGCGTAACCTTCGCGTCCTCTGCGTCCGGCTGTCCGAATTCAGTCATCACCCACCCCCTTCACCGAGCCCGCGCCAGGCGCGGATCGAGCAGGTCGCGCAGGCCGTCGCCCAAGAGGTTCAGGCCCAGCACCGCCAGCGCGATGGCCATGCCCGGGAAGACGGCCAAGAGGGGCTGCTGGAACATCAGGGTCTGCGCCTCGCTGAGCATGCGGCCCCAGGAGGGCTGGGGTGGCTGCGTGCCCAGGCCGAGGTAGGACAGGGCGGCCTCGGCCAGGATCGCGATGGCGAAGCGGATGGTGATCTGCACGATCAGCACCGCCGAGATGTTGGGCAGCACGTGCTGCATGGTGATGGCGAAGCTCCCCTTGCCGCAGGCACGAGCGGCGGCCACGTACTCGCGCGACCAGATGGCGTTGGCCGAGGCGCGTGTGATGCGCGCGAAGGTGGGGATGTTGTAGATGCCGATGGCGATGATGGCGTTGACGATGCCCGCGCCGAAGACGGCCGTCATCATGATGGCCGAGAGGATGGCGGGGAAGGCCAGCGAGAAGTCGGAGAAACGCATGATGGCTTCCTCGACCCAGCCCCGGCGCGCGGCGGCCAGCAGGCCCAGGGCGGTGCCCACCACCAGGCCGATGCCCACGGCGATGACGCCCACCAGGATGGAGGCACGGGCGCCCACCAGCAGCAGCGAGGCCACGTCGCGCCCGAAGGCGTCGGTGCCCAGCCAGTGGCTGGCCGAGGGCGCCTGCATCTTGTTGGCCATGTCCATGGCGTAGGGCGAGTAGGGCGTCCAGAGGTAGGAGACCAGGGCCGCGAGCAGCAGCAAGGCGGCGAGCACGCCGCCGATGACGAAGCTGCGGTGGTGGCGCGCGCGCTGCCAGAAGCCGGGCAGCTTGAGGGCGGCGGCCGAAGGCACGGCCAGGGAAGCGGGAGTGGCGCTCATATGTCGCTCGCCTTGATGCGCGGGTCGATGACGGCATAGAGCACGTCGACCACGAAGTTGACGATGACGACCATGGCCGCGAGCAGCATGACGCAGTTGCGCACGACGATGAGGTCGCGGTTGCTGATGGCCTGGAAGATCAGGCGGCCCAGGCCCGGCAGGTAGAACACGTTCTCCACCACGATGGTGCCGGCGAGCAGCTCGGAGAACTGCATGCCCATGACGGTGATGACGGGGATCAGGGCGTTGCGCAGGACGTGGGTCCAGAGCACGGCGCGCTGGGTGACGCCCTTGGCGCGCGCGGTGCGCACGAAGTCCTCGCGCATGACCTCGAGCACGGCCGAGCGGGTGATGCGCGCGAGGATGGCGGCTTGCACGACGGCCAGGGACAGGGCGGGCAGCAGCAGGGACTTGAGGCCGGCGAAGACACCCTCGCCCCAGCCGTCGAAGCCGCCGGCGGAGAACCACTGCAGCTGCACGGAGAAGACGAGGATCAGCAGGATGGCGAACCAGAAGTTGGGGATGGCGATGCCGACCTGGGTGAGGCCCATGAGGCCGACGTCGCCGAGCTTGTTGTGGCGCGCGGCGGCGGTGACGCCCACGAGCAGGGCGAGCACGGTGGTGAAGGCCATGGCCAGCAGGGCCAGGGGGACGGTGAGTGCGAGGCGCTCGAGGATGAGGTCGAGCACGGGGGAGCTGTAGGCGTAGGAGTCGCCGAGGTCGCCGGTGAGAAGTCCGGCGATCCAGTGCCAGTAGCGGGTCCAGGCGGGTTGGTCGAGGCCGAGCTTGGTGGCCAGGGCGGCGACGGCTTCGGGGGCGGCGTCCGGGCCCATGAGCATCTGCGCGGCATTGCCGGGCAGGATCTCCAGGACGAGGAAGACGATGATGGAGGCGCCGATCAGCGTGCCGATCAGCGTGGCAAGGCGCTTGATTAAGAAGAGGCTCATCGCTTTGCGTGTTTGTTTCTGTTCGGGGCGCGTGCACAGGACAGCGGGTACTCCCCTCCGCGAATGTCCCCCGCCTTCGGCTCCTCCTTTATTTCGCTGCGGGAAGCACCCACTGCCCTGTGCACGGAGGCGCTGCGGTGGTGCCGGCCGTCGGCACGCGCCTGGCCCGACCCACGCACCTCCTCTTGCAGGGTGCGATGAATCGGAAAGCGGAAGCTCGAACTCATGCCGAGATGCACTCGGCGATCGCACGCCCCACGTCGACGGTGTTGGCGGTGCCACCCATGTCGCGGGTGCGCGGGCCTTCGCTGAGCACGGTCTCGATGGCCGAGAGCACGGCGGCCGAGGCTTCGGCGTAGACCGGGTTGTCGCCGCCGAGGTGGTCGAGCATCAGCGCGGCCGACCAGATCTGGCCGATGGGGTTGGCGATGCCCTTGCCCGCGATGTCGGGGGCCGAGCCGTGCACGGGTTCGAACAGCGAGGGGAACTTGCGCTCGGGGTTGAGGTTGCCCGAGGGCGCGATGCCGATGGTGCCGGTGCAGGCCGGGCCCAGGTCCGACAGGATGTCGCCGAACAGGTTGGAGGCCACCACCACGTCGAACCAGTCGGGGTGCTGCACGAAGTGCGCGCACAGGATGTCGATGTGGTACTTGCTCGTCGCCACGTCGGGGTAGCGCTTCGCGATCTCGGCCAGGCGCTCGTCCCAGTAGGGCATCGTGATCGAGATCCCGTTGGACTTGGTCGCGGCCACCAGGTTCTTGCGCTTGCGGCGGCTCGCCAGCTGGAACGCGTAGTCGATGATCCGGTCCACGCCGGTGCGCGTGAACACCGCTTCCTGGATCGCCATCTCGCGCGGCGTGCCCTCGAACAGGCGACCGCCGACCGAGGTGTATTCGCCCTCGGTGTTCTCGCGCACCACCAGGAAGTCGATGTCGCCGGGCTGGCGGTGCGCCAGCGGGCCGGGCACGCCGGGCATCAGGCGCACCGGGCGCAGGTTCACGTACTGGTCGAACTCGCGGCGGATCTTGATCAACAGGCCCCACACCGCGATGTGGTCGGGCACCTTGTCGGGCGCGCCCACCGCGCCGAAGTAGATCGCGTCGTGGCCCTGGATCTTGTCGTCCCAGTCGGCCGGCATCATCAGGCCGGTGCGCACGTAGTGGTCCGAACCCCAGTCGAAATGGTCGAACGAGAAATCGATGCCGAAGCGGCGGCCCACGGCATCCAGCACGCGAAGGCCCTCGGGCATCACCTCGACGCCGATGCCGTCGCCGGGAATGACGGCGATCCTGTGTTTTGCTTGCATTTGATCCAGTACCCGGTTGATGAGGGAGGGCGCGGGGCGCCCGTCATGCGGGGCGCGCGCCTGCCGCGTCGGAGTCTAGGACTGGATCGGCGGGGCGGGATCGGGAATGGCACGTACGCCGGCTTGCCAATATTGGAAGGGGCCGAGGCCGGTCTTTCCAGGGAGGCTGCTGAAAGATCGGGCTCGTTTCAGCGATCGGTCTTCGAATATTTGGAAGGCTGGAGGCCGAATCGGCGACCGCTGGACATGGGCACGACACGCGCGCGTGCCAGCGCCGCGGCCGCCCGCGCTCCCGCCGCGCGCCCGCGCAAAGGCAGGCGCGTCGCGTGGCGCGGGTTCGGGAAGCGGAAGGGAAGCGGATCGGCCGGCTGCGACGGTGCAGCGGTCGCGTCGAACGCGAGGGGAATCGGGGGAAGGGGAGAGGCGGGGAGCGGGAGCGAGGAAAACGAAAAAGGCGCGGGACCGTCGGATCTCAGTTGCTGCTGCTCTTGGTGTCGAGCTCGCTGACCTGCAGCGACAGATCGAACAGCTTGGACTTGCTGGCGTAGTAGCGGTCGAGGCGCCACTCCTTGAGGATGTCCATCGCCAGCTGGAAGCTCTTGTAGTCGAGGCTGTAGAGCGTGACGAGTTCGAAGCTGCGTTCGGATTCGAGGGCCAGCACGAGCTGGGCGAGGATCTTGGCCGATTCGTTGGCCGGGTCCGTTTCGATGAATCGGCGAGCGACCTTGATGGCATTCATGGGTGGAAAGTTTCTCGGTAAGGCAGGAGCCGAGAACTATAGCTAGCAGCCCCCAGGGCTTTTATGACAATTCTGTGACATTGCGGGGCATCGATTTGCAGTCCTGCAAGACCTCGCCAAGAGGGAAAACACCCGGATTTCGGGGCGTCGAGGCAGTTTTTCGCATGAAAAAGGCGCCCCGAAGGGCGCCTCGTGGCGGATGCCGATGGCGATCAGCGGATCGGCTGCGGTGCCGGGTAGGGCATCGGCGCGGCCGGATAGGCGGCCGGCGGCACCATCACGGGCTCGGGCGCGCGCATCATCGGCGCGGGCGGTGCCACCGGGTAGGGCGCGGGCGCCGGCATCACGACCGTGGTGACCGACTCGCGGATCACGCCGCCGCCCATCACGCTGCCGTCGACCGCGGCACGGGTGTTGCCCTCGCCACCGAGCACGCGGGCCTCGCAGTCGGCGCGATCGCCCGGCGGCTGCAGTGCGCAGCGTTGCAGCGCGTTGCGGCGGTAGTCGGGCGCGCTCGTGAGGCCGCCGCGCGCCGCTTCCTGGCGTGCCGCGCCGGCTTCGCGGATGCAGGCCGCGCGGTCCTGCTGGTTGTGGCCGCAGACGGCCAGCTCGCGTTCGTAGGTGGCGTCGCCACGGCGCGATTGCGCGCTGGCGGTGCCCGCGCTGGCCAGGGCGCCGAGCGCCACGAGGGCGGCGATGGCGCCGCGGGTGAAAAGAAGACGGTGGGTCATGGTGTGCTCCTCGAAATGAGCCGATGGAACGGGTGAAGGGTTCAGCGCGCCGGTGCCGGCTGCGCGGGCAGGGGCGTCACGGTTTCGCGGATCACGCCGCCGCCCATCACGCTGCCTTCGGTGGTGGTGCGGCCGGCGCCCGCGCTGCCGCGGATGCGCGCTTCGCAGTCGGCGCGATCGGCCACCGGCTGCTCGCGGCAGCGCGCGAGCGCGTTGGCGTCGTAGCCGCCGGGACTGGCGCTCGTCAGGCCGTTGCGGCCGGCCTCCTGCCGTGCCGCGCCGGCTTCGCGCAGGCAGGCCGCGCGGTCCTGCTGCACGCCGTCGCAGGTGGCGCGCTCCTTCTGCATGCGGGCGTCGGAACCGGGCGCCTGGGCATGGGCGCCGAGCGCGACCAGCCCGGCGGCGAGCGCGAGGATGCGAAGGGAGCGCAGCGGCCGCATCGGCCGGCGGGACGGGATCGTTCCCGCGTGAATCGTTGGGGTCATCGGGCCTCCTGGAAAGGACGCGACTCCCTCGAGAGCGAGGCAGTGCGCGACTGGAGGCCCAGTGTCCGGCCGCGCGGCGCGCGCGGCCTGTGGGACGGCACAGATTGCGGACCCGGCGGGACGCGCCCCCGCGTGTGGGACGAATCCCGCAGGCCGAGGGCTCAGCCCTCGGCGATGCGCTTCGCGAGGTGAGCGAGCGCTTCGTCGACCTGGTCGACCAGGATCAGCGAGAGGTCGCCGGGCTGCAGCCGGGCCAGCGCGGCGTCGATGGCGATGAATTCGCCGCGGATCTCGTCGATCTGGCGCGTGCGGGTCGCGCCCTGCAGGCCCTGGCGCAGCAGGCCCATCACCTCGCCGTCGGCGCGGCCGCGCTGGGCCGCGTCCTGGTAGAGGATCACGTCGTCGAAGGCCTGGCCCAGGATCGCGGTCTGGTCGCGGATGTCGGAATCGCGCCGGTCGCCCGCGCCGCTGATGACCACCGAGCGCTTCTTCGCGGGCATGGTGTCCACGGCCGAGACCAGCGCGCGCATGGCGTCGGTGTTGTGGCCGTAGTCGGCGATCACGGTGGCGCCGCGGTAGTCCATCACGTTGAAGCGGCCGGGCACGCCGGCGGCGTCGTTGAGGAAGCTCGCGAGGCCGCTGCGGATGGTGTCCCAGTCCAGGCCCACGGCCCAGGCCGCGGCCACGGCGGCCATCACGTTGTCGACCTGGAAGCCGATGCTGCCGCCGCGCGTGATCGGCACGTCGCGCAGCGCGATGCGTTCGCGCCACGAGCCTTCGGCCGCCACCACCGTGTCCTGGTCGACGTAGACGGTGCGCTTGCCCTGCGCGCGGTGCGTGGCCATCACCGGATGCTGGCGGTCGGCCGCGAAGAAGATCACCTCGCCCGGGCAGTTGGTGGCCATCGCGGCGACGTTGGGGTCGGCCGCGTTGAGCACGGCGTAGCCGCCGGGCGCCACGTTGCGCACCACCACGCGCTTGAGCACCGCGAGGTCCTCGACGGTGGTGATGTAGTTCAGGCCCAGGTGGTCGCCGCTGCCGATGTTGGTGACCACGGCCACCGAGCAGCGGTCGAAGCCCAGGCCCTCGCGCAGCACGCCGCCGCGCGCGACCTCGAACACGGCCGCGTCCACGTCGGGATGCAGCAGCACGTTGCGCGCGCTCTTCGGGCCGCTGCAGTCGCCGCTGTCGGTCTGGCGGCCATCGACGTACACGCCGTCGGTGTTCGTCATGCCGGTGCGCAGGCCGCTGGAGGCGACGATGTGGTTGATCAGCCGCGTGGTGGTGGTCTTGCCGTTGGTGCCGGTGACCGCGATCACCGGGATGCGGCCGTCGTCGCCATGGGCGAACAGCGCATCGACCACCGCCTCGCCGACCGCGCGGCCGCGGCCGAACGAGGGCGAGATGTGCATGCGCAGGCCCGGTGCGGCATTGACCTCGACGATGCCGCCGTGCTGCTCTTCGAGCGGGCGCAGCACGCTCTCGCAGACCACGTCGACGCCGCAGATGTGCAGGCCGACCATCTGCGCCGCGTCGACCGCGCGCGCCGCCACCTCGGGGTGCACGGTGTCGGTCACGTCGGTGGCGGTGCCGCCGGTCGAGAGGTTGGCGTTGTTGCGCAGCACCACGCGCTGGCCCAGCGCGGGCACGCTCTCGGGCGTGAGGCCCTGCGCCTCGAGCCGGCCGACGGCGATGTCGTCGAGGCGGATCTTGGTCAGCGAGGTGGCATGGCCCTCGCCGCGGCGCGGATCGAGGTTGACCGTGTCGACCAGCTGGCGCACGGTGGCGCTGCCGTCGCCGATCACGTGCGGCGGATCGCGGCGCGAGGCGGCCACCAGGCGGTCGCCCACCACCAGCAGGCGGAAGTCGAAGCCCGGCAGGAATTTCTCGACCATCACCTCGCCGTAGGCGTCGGCGGCCTTGTAGGCGGCGTCGAGCTGCTCGCGCGTCGTGATGTTGACGGTCACGCCCTTGCCCTGGTTGCCGTCCTGCGGCTTCACCACCACGGGCATGCCGATCTCCTGCGCGGCGGCCCAGGCGTCGTCCATGTCGGCCACCGGGCGGCCCAGCGGCACCGGCACGCCGGCGGCGTTGAGCAACTGCTTGGTGAGCTCCTTGTCCTGCGCGATCGACTCGGCCACGCCGCTGGTGCTGTCGACCTCGGCGGCCTGGATGCGGCGCTGCTTCGAGCCCCAGCCGAACTGCACCAGGCTGCCGGTGGTGAGGCGGCGGTAGGGGATGCCGCGCGCGACGGCGGCATCGACGATGGAGCCGGTGCTCGGGCCCAGGCGTTCCGATTCGTCGAGGTCGCGCAGCTCGGTGATGGCGGCGGTGGCATCGAAGGCGGTGCCGTTCTGCGCCGCGGCGATCAGCGCCTCGGCCAGCTCGAGCGCGCGGCGGCCCACGGCCTCCTCGGTGTATTGCACGACCACCTGGTAGACGCCTTCTTCCAGCGTGGGCGAGGTGTGGCCGAAGTTGACCGCGCAGCCGGCCTGGGCCTGCAGCGCCACGGCCGCGTTCTCCAGCACGTGGGCCAGCGCCAGCGGCTGGCCCAGCACCATCGGGTGCAGCTCGCCGATGGTCGGGAAGGCCGCGCGCAGGCGGTCCTCGAAGCCGGCCAGCCGGCCGATGGCGTTCTCGTCGCCTTCGCAGGCAACGACCGCCTCGATGGCGGTGTGGCGGCTCCAGAGGTTGGGGCCGCGAAGGGCGCGGGTGCGGGTGACTTTCATGGGGCGGCGCGGTTCTTCAGGGGGTATCGGCGGGTGCCCCCGCGCGGATGCGCGGAGGAACCGGGTGGATCAGGCGAGCTGGAGCTGGGGCGAGGGCTGGCTCTGCGAGAGCTGCAGCGAGGCCAGTGCCGCCTGCAGGTCGGCCTCGAAGGCCTCGATGCCCGCGCCGATGAGGTTGAGCGGAATGCCCAGCGCCCAGGCCGCGGCCACGGCGGCCAGCAGGCTCTCGAGGCTGACGCCGGCATGGGTGGCGCGCCAAACGGTGAGGCGGCCCAGGCCCGGCAGGAACGACTCGCTGGTGCCGTTGGCCAGCACCACGCGGTCCTGGCGGATCAGCACCGCCTTGCCGCCGGCGGCCTGGTGGGCCGTCAGCGACGCGGCCTGCGCGTCCACGCTGTAGAGGATCACGGCGCCGTCGCACAGCGGCGCCAGGCCGGCCACGCGTTCGTCGTCGGCGTTGAGCACCGCGGTGCCCTCGGGCAGCACCACGTCGACCTGGGTGCGCAGCACCTTGACCATGTGGTCGCTCTCGCGGATGTCGAAGTCGCCCAGCTGCTCGAAGCCGCCGAGGTCGGTCACGATGCCGACCTCGCAGCGGTCGTAGGGCAGGCCGTCCTGCAGGATGGTGCGCGCGCCGTTCTCGATCACCACGGCCTGCACCTGGCGGTTCATCAGCAGGCGGTGGCCGGCTTCCCAGTTGGCGCTGTCGCGCGCGTCGACGCGGCGGCGCTCGAGGAACAGGCCGTCGCGGCAGGCCAGGCCGGTGTGGCGGCCGCCGAGGCCGACCAGCCAGGCCACCAGGCGGGCGATCACCGCGTTGTCGCGCGAACCGGCCACGCCCACCACGGGGATGCGGCCTTGCGAGTCATCGGGGAACAGGTGGTCGCAGATCGCGCGGCCCACCGGGCGCGGCGAGCCGACGGCCGGCTTCAGGTGCATCAGCAGGCCGGGGCCGGCGTTGACTTCGACGATGGCGCCGCCCTGCGGGCCGAGCGGCTTGGAGATGTCCTCGCACACCAGGTCGATGCCCGCGATGTCCAGGCCGACCACGCGCGCGGCCAGCTCGACCATGTGCGCGACCTCGGGATGGACGCTGTCGGTGCAGTCGATCGCGACGTTGCCGTTGCGCTGGATCAGCACGCGGCGGCCGGCCTCGGGCACCGATTCGGGCTCCAGGCCCTGGCGGCGCAGGTCCGACAGGATCGCGCCGTCGCGCGCGCCCAGGAAGGACAGCGGGAAGTCTTCCGTGTCGCCGCGGCGCGGGTCGCTGTTGATCTGCAGGTCGATGAGCTCGCTGCAGTTCGACTTGCCATCGCCCGTGACCCAGACGGTCTCGCCGCGCGCGGCCGCCACCATGCGGCCGCCGACGACCAGCACGCGGTGCTCCTCGCCGCGGATGTAGCGCTCGACCAGCACTTCGCTGCCGTGGCGCTCGGCCACGGAGAAGGCGGCCTCGATGTCCTCGCGCTTGGTCAGGTCCAGGATCACGCCGCGGCCGTGGTTGCCGTCGGAGGGCTTGACCACCACCGGCACGCCCATGTCCTCGGCCACTTCCCAGGCCTCGGCCGGGCTGGCGACCGCCTGGCCGCCGGGCACCGGGATGCCGCAGCCCGCGAGCAGCGACTTGGTCAGCACCTTGTCGCTGGCGATCGATTCGCCGATGGCGCTGGTGTAGTCGGTCTCGGCGGTCCAGATGCGCTGCTGGTTGGCGCCGTAGCCCATCTGGACCAGGTTGCCGCTGTTCAGGCGCATGTAGGGGATGTCGCGGTCGATCGCGGCATTCACGATCGCCTCGGTGCTCGGGCCGAGGTAGCAGTCGTCGACCTTCGACTTGATCGCCTCGATCGCGGCCTGCACGTCGGCCGGGCCGATCGGGTCGTCGTTGATCGCGGCCATCATGATGCGGTGGCCCTCGGCCAGCGCCACCCGCGCCACCTGCTCGTCACGCGAGCGGAACACCATGCGGTAGGTGCCCGAGACCGAGGTCTCGCGGGTCTGGCCGAAACCGGTGGCCATGCCGGCCAGGTTCAAGAGCTCGATCACCACGTGCTCGAGCACGTGGCCCGACCAGGTGCCTTCGCGCAGCCGCTGGATGAAGCCGCCGCGCTCGCCGACGCCGCAGTGGTGCTCGATCAGCGCCGGCAGCAGGGTCGTCAGCCGGTCGCCGAAGCCTTCGATCTTGTTGGAGGGGAATTCCTCGAGCCGGCCGAGGTCCAGCCAGACTTCGAGCACCGGGCGGTAGGTCCAGATGCTCGGGCCGCGCAAATAGTTGATGCGCAGCAGGCGAATGTCGTCGAAACGGGTCATGCAAACGTTCGATGTGCTTTGGCCGAGCACCGCGGCGCCTTCAAGCGCGCCCATGGCGATCGGTCAGAATCGGCGCCCCGCGAAGGGCGTCATGGCGCGGTCCCAACGGGCCGCGACGGGCAAGAGTCAAAGAAACACAATGCAACATCACGATCCAGTCGGCACCCAGGAGGGCGAAAACGAAGCGGTTTCAGAAGCTCTGAAAAGCCGGCTCGCAGTCGCGGAAAACGTTCTGGCAACACTGTCGGTTGACCTCGATGAAGAACTTCGTTTCGGTTTTGGCCTGGTGGCGCTCACAGATCGCCGGCTGCTGGCGCTGGACCCCGGCGGCAAAGGCGTGTGGCGTGAGTGGTCGCTCGCCGACCCGGCGCTCGAACTGCAGCTGAGCGACCAGTCCGGGGTCGGCCTGCTCGATCTCGTCGACGGGCGCGGGCGGCTGGTGCGCTGGCGCTACACCCTGGCCCAGCAGGTCGCCGCGCTGCGCCTGCTGCGGCTGTTCGGCCAGCGCGCCAACGCGGCGGGTGTCGCGCGCGCGACACCCGAGGCCGACGGCGACGAGGTCGACACCGAGCTCCAGACCCCGCCCTCGACCTGGGTGCTGCTGCGGCTGGGCCGCTTCGCCCGGCCCTACCGCAAGCAGCTGATCGCCGGCTTCTTCCTCACGGTGCTGTCCACGGCCGCCACCCTGGTGCCGCCCTACCTCACGATCCCGCTGATGGACGACATCCTGATCCCGTTCCAGAACGGGCAGAAGATCGATCCGATGCGCGTGGGCCTCTACCTGAGCGGGCTGCTCGGCGCGGCGCTGGTCGGCTGGGGCCTGGGCTGGGCGCGCACCTACCTGCTGGCGCTGGTGTCCGAGCGCATCGGCGCCGACCTGCGCACCACCACCTACGAGCACCTGCTCACGTTGCCGCTCGACTACTTCGGCGGCAAGCGCACCGGCGACCTGATGGCGCGCATCGGCTCCGAAACCGACCGCATCAACGTTTTCCTCTCGTTGCACGCGCTCGATTTCGCCAACGACGTGCTGATGATCGTCATGACGGCGGCGATCCTGATCTCGATCAATCCGCTGCTGGCCGTGGTCACGCTGGTGCCGCTGCCCTTCATCGCCTGGATGATCCACGTGGTGCGCGACCGGCTGCGCACCGGCTTCGAGAAGATCGACCGCGTCTGGTCCGAGGTCACCAACGTGCTGGCCGACACCATCCCCGGCATCCGCGTGGTCAAGGCCTTCGCGCAGGAGCGCCGCGAGGCCGAGCGCTTCCGCGCCGCCAATGCCTACAACCTGCAGGTCAACGACAAGCTCAACCGCACCTGGTCGGTGTTCACGCCCACGGTGTCGCTGCTGACCGAGATCGGCCTGCTGGTGGTCTGGGCCTTCGGCATCTGGCAGGTGGCGCGCGGCAGCATCACGGTGGGCGTGCTGACCGCCTTCATCGCCTACATCGGCCGCTTCTACACGCGCATGGACTCGATGAGCCGCATCGTCTCGGTGACGCAGAAGGCCGCGGCCGGCGCCAAGCGCATCTTCGACATCCTCGACCACGTGAGCAACGTGCCCGAACCCGCGAACCCGGTGAAGGTGGAGCGGGTGCAGGGCGCGATCGCGATGCGCGGGCTGGGCTTCCGCTACGGCTCGCGCGCCGTCATCCACGACCTCGACCTGCGCATCGAGCCCGGCGAGATGATCGGCCTGGTGGGCCACAGCGGCTCGGGCAAGAGCACGCTGGTCAACCTGATCTGCCGCTTCTACGACGCCACCGAGGGTGCGATCGAGGTCGACGGCACCGACATCCGCCGCTTCGCCGTGGCCGACTACCGGCGCCACGTCGGGCTGGTGCTGCAGGAGCCCTTCCTGTTCTTCGGCACCATCGCGCAGAACATCGCCTACGGCAAGCCCGACGCCACGCGCGAGGAGATCGTGGCCGCGGCGCGCGCCGCCCATGCGCACGACTTCATCCTGCGCCTGCCGCACGGCTACGACTCGCTGGTGGGCGAGCGCGGCCAGGGCCTGTCGGGCGGCGAGCGCCAGCGCATCAGCATCGCGCGCGCTCTCTTGATCGACCCGCGCATCCTGATCCTCGACGAGGCCACCTCGGCGGTCGACACCGAGACCGAGAAGGAGATCCAGAAGGCGCTCGACAACCTCGTGCAGGGCCGCACCACGATCGCGATCGCGCACCGGCTCTCGACCCTGCGCAAGGCCGACCGCCTGGTGGTGATGGACCGCGGCGAGATCGTCGAGGTCGGCCCGCACGACGCACTCATGGCGAAGCAGGGCGCCTACTGGCGTCTCTACCAGGCGCAGCTGCGCCAGGGCGACGACGACGCCAGCGAAGGCGCGGCCAACGAGCGCGTGGGCGCGCAGGGCATCCCGGTGAGCCATGCGGCGCACCCGGCGGGAGAGGCATGATGGAAACGACGACGATCACCCCGCCCGACTTCGGGCTCGAGCGCGATGCCTTCGGCCGGCTGGTGCTGACCGATGCGCAGGGCCAGCGGCACGTGGGCATTTCCGCGGTGCGGGCCTTTCCGCTCAGCGCGCCGGGCGAGGGCATCTCGCTGGTCGGCGGCGAGGGCCGCGAACTGGTGTGGATCGACCGCGTCGATCAGCTGCCGTCCGCGGCGCGCGCGCTGCTCGAGGAAGAACTCGCGGTGCGCGACTTCGCGCCCACGCTGCTCAAGCTGCACGCCGTGTCGAGCTTCGGCGTGCCCAGCACCTGGACCGTGAGCACCGACCGCGGCGACACCCGCTTCGTGCTCAAGGCCGAGGAGGACATCCGCCGGCTCGAGCATGGCGCGCTGCTGATCGCGAGCGCGCATGGGGTGCAGTTCCGCATTGCCGACGTGAAGGCGCTCGACCGGGCGTCGCGCAAGCTGCTCGAGCGTTTTCTCTGAATACGGGAGCGGGGGCAGAACGCAGAGGGCGCGAAGGTACGCAGAAGTCGCAGAAGTAGAAGAAGGGAACAGCCGAAGCAAATGGGTTTCCTTCTGCGACTTTTGCGAGCTTTGGGTTCCCTTCTGCGTTCGGCTGTCCGATCCCGATTCTTCAGTCCAGCAAATCCGAATAGTCGCCGCGCTCGTAGGCCTCGACCGCCTGCCAGGGTAGCGTCTTCGGCGCCGCGATCGGCATGGCGGTCATCGTGTTGAGCGAGGTGCCGTGCGCGTTGCGCTGCTCGATCCTGCGCGCATAGCGGCCGGCCACGTCCCAGTCGATGCGCACCGTGCTCTCGCCCTGCTGCTGCTCGTAGCGCTGCACGCCCGGGCCCGCGGCGCCCAGGGACTTCATGCGCGGCAGCACCGCCGGGTCGACCAGCCAGTAGGCAGGCGCCCACGAGCCGCCGTAGCCGACGTTGCCGTAGTTGGCCGCATCGACCTCGATCAGCTTGCGCTGCGCGCGCAGCACCATGCCGACCTCCACCTTGCCGCTGGCATCGCGGCGCAGCCACAGGGGCGCGGCCGTGTTGTCGGCATGCGCATGGCCGATGTGCACCTTGGCGTCGCGGGCCTCGTGCTCGTGGTCGGCGCGCAGCGCGGCCGGCAGCTCGCGTTCGATCCACACCGTGCCGGCGCGGCGGAACATGCGGTCGGCGTAGCGGCTCTCGCGCTGCACGCCGTCCTTGCCGATCGACAGCACGTGGTGCTGGATGCGCAGGTTCTGGTCGGGTGCCTGGGCGTCGCCCGCGGCACCCGCCGCCAGCGGGACGGCCGCGAGGACCGTTGCAGCCAGCAACGCCTGGAGCTTCGCGGCCGCCGTCACAGGCCCGCCGCCTGCCGGACCTTGTCGAACACCTTGATGTTCTCGAGGGTGCCCTTGAAGATCTTCGAGCCCGCGCCGCCGGCGAACAGCATCACGTCGCCGCCGCCATGGGTTTCGGAGCCGGGCGCGCCGAGGTTGATGCCGACCTCCTGCAGGAAGTTGTCGTCCTCGGTGTTCATCGCGCTCTGGTCGTCGCGGTTCGGCGCGCGCGCCGGCGCGATCCACGGCTTGTTGCCGTCTTCCGGGTTGACCTGGCTGCCCGCGCTCGCGTTGGGCCGGCCGCCGTTGCCGAACACCAGCGTGGTGTAGGGCTTGCCGTCGGCGGCCTTCGAGGGCTTGCCGTCGGCGTAGCCGTTGACCTTGCCGAGGATCGGGTTGCCGATCTTCGGATAGCCGTTGAAGGCGATCGCGTGGTCGTGGTCGGCCGTGACCACCACCAGCGTGTTCTTCAGGCCCGGGTCCTTCCTGTTCATGTAGTCGAGCGCGGTCTGGATCGCGGCGTCGAAGGCCAGCGTGTCTTCCAGCGCGCGCTTGGCGTTGGTGCCGTGCAGCGCATGGTCGATGCGCCCGCCCTCCACCATCAGGAAGAAGCCCTTGTCGTTGCGGCTGAGCACGCCCAGCGCCTTCTCGGTCATCTCCGACAGGCTCGGCTGGTCGAGGTTCTGCTTCACGCGGTCGAGCTCGTAGGCCATCTCGCTCTGCGAGAACAGGCCCAGCAGCTTGCCGGTGGCGGCGGTGTCGACGGCGCGCAGCTTGGTGCCGGTGTCGACATAGGCGTAGCCCTTGGCCTGCATCGCGGCCACCAGGTCCACGTTGTCGGTGCGCTTGCTGCTCGGGTTGACCGACTTCGGCAGGTAGTTGCGCTGGCCGCCGCCCATCAGCACGTCGATGCCGTCGAGCAGCTTGGGGTTGTAGTTGGCATGGCCCGGCGTGCTCTGCTCGGCGATGGTGTTGTAGCCGTTGCGGTTGCAGATGTGGGCGTAGGTGGTGGCCGGCGTGGCGTGGCCCACGCGCGTGGTCGACACCGCGCCCACCGCGCGGCCCTTGGCCTTGGCGAGCTCGAGCAGCGTGTCCACCGCCTTGCCGTTGGTCGGCGGGCAGGTGGTGTTCTCGCCGTTGATGTACTGGGTGCCCGTGCCGTCGACGGCGGTGGTGTCGCTCGACATCGAGATCACCTCGTTGCGCATCTTCACGCCGGTCATGTAGGCGGCCATCGAGGGCGCGCTGTCGGTGGTCTGGCCGTCGAGCGAGAAGGTCTTCACGCGCGCCGCGAAGGGCAGCGACTGCATGACGAGGTGGGCGCGTTCCGGGCTCGCGAGCGAGCCGGGCCTGGCCGCGAGCTGCTTCTCGCCCTTGTAGATGCGCGCGGCCGTCACGGTGACCGGGCCCATGCCGTCGCCGAGGAAGAAGATGACGTTCCTGGCTTCGCCGGCGGCGTGCGCGCTGCCGGCCAGGGTGCCGGCGGCGGCGCACAGGATCGCGGCGGCCAGGCGGGTGTTGCGGGTGATGCGGTTCATGGTCGTGCTCATGGTGATGGGGTCGGTGGCTGCGGTGCGTGCCTCAGAGGCCGACCGCCTTCCGGATCAGGCCGAACACGTCCGTGTTGGTGATCACGCCGGAGAAGTTCTCCGCGCCCAGGCCCTGCGCGCCGAGGAACACGTCGGCGCCGCCATGCGTTTCGGAGTCGCTGGCCGCGTCCATCGGCACCACGGCTTCCTGCCTGTAGTCCTTGCCTTCGAGCTCGGCGTCGCCGATCGGGCCGCGCGAGGACAGGCGGCGCGGGCCGTTGCCGAAACCGATGATGGTGTACGGGTTGCCGTCCACGTCCTTGCTGGTCTTGCTGGTGTCGACGTAGTCCTTCACCAGGCCGAGCACGCCCGGCTTGCCGGCCTCGGTCTTGCCGGTGCGCGCGGCATAGCCGTTGAGCTGCAGCGTGTGGTCGTGGTCGGCCGTGACCACCACCAGCGTGTTCTTCAGGCCCGGGTCGATGGCCTTCATCTTGTCGAGCGCGAGCTTGATGGCGTCGTCGAAGGCGCCCGTGTCCTGCAGCGCGCGGCGCGCGTTGGTGGCGTGCAGCGCATGGTCGATGCGACCGCCTTCCACCATCAGGAAGAAGCCCTTCCTGCGCGCGGCCAGCGCGTCGATGGCCTTGCCGGTCATCTCGGCCAGGCTCGGTTCCTTGCCGGCGTCGCGGTCCAGGTCGTAGGCCATGTGGCTCTTGGTGAACAGGCCGGCGATCTTGGTCGTGCCGTCGGCCGGCAGCTTGTCGAACTCGGCCTTGCTGGCGGCGAAGCCGTACTTCGCGCTCTTCAGTTCGGCGATCAGGTTGCGCTTGTCGTTGCGCTTGCCGCCGTCTTCCTTGGGCGTGAAGTAGTCGGTGCCGCCGCCGAAGACGACGTCGACGCCGTCGCCCAGCCTGGTGTTGTAGCCGGCGCCGCCGGGCACCAGCGCGGCGGCGATGGTGTTCTCGGCGTCGCGGTGGCACACGTGCGCGTAGGTGGCCGCGGGCGTCGCGTGCGTGATGCGCGTGGTGGTCACCACGCCGGTCGCGTAGCCACGGGCCTTGCTCTGCTCGAGCAGCGTTTCCACCGCGCGGCCGTTGCTCGGGGGGCAGGTGCTGTCGAAGCTGGCGTGGTAGGCCTTGCCCGCGGCATCGGTGGCCTGGGTGTCGGGGCTCATCGAGATGACTTCGTTGTTCATCTTCACGCCGGTCATGTAGGCCGACATCGAGGGCGCGCTGTCGGTCACCTGGGCGTCGTTCGAATAGGTGTGGACGAAGGCCGTCTCGGGCAGCGTGTCGATCGTGAGGTCGCCGTCCTCGCCGACCTTGTAGATGCGCGCGGCGGTCAGCGTGGGGATGCCCATGCCGTCGCCGAGGAAGAACAGGATGTTCTTCGGCGCTTCCGCCGCCGGCGGGTTGGTGGTGGGTGGAATCAGCGGCAGCAGGCCGCCGTGGCTGTCGCTGCCGCCGCAGGCGGACAGCAGCAGTGAAACGCCCAGCAGCGCCGGGGCAATGAAGTGTCGGGTCATGCGACTCCCTTGGTGGTTATCCGTTCGGCGCGCCTCCTGCGCGCCGTTTCTGGAGAAGCAATCTAGGGAGGCCGCATGACTCTCGCGTGACGCGATGCACGCGGGCATGAAAAGTTCGACGCGCCGTTAAAAAAAGCGCGCCATGCCCGGCCGGCGCGATTTCAGCGGGATGCCGCCCAGCGCAGCGCCGCCCCGCCCGCCGTTGCCGCCACGCCGCTCGCGAAGGTGCCCCAGGCCATGTCGAGCAGCGACAGGCCCAGCGGCCAGCCTTTCATGATCGAGAGGTTGGTGAGGTCGTAGGTCGCGTAGGCGAACAGGCCGAGCAGGGCGCCCAGCAGCGCGGTGCGCGCGAGGCTCGCGGCCTCGGCGCCGGGCAGCACCGCGAAGAACACCAGCCCCACCGGGTACAGCAGGTAGAACAGTGCCGCGAAGCCCAGTTTCGGCTCGGAGGCCATCAGGTGGCCCAGCCCCTGCTGGTAGAGGTTCTTGGCGATCACGCCGAGCCAGAGCGAATCGATCAGCGCCATCACCAGGAAGGTGGCGGCCCAGGCGGCGAGGTGTTTGGTGGTCATGGCGGCGGTGCGGATGGGTGGGGTGTCGCGGCCATCGTAGCGAGGCCCGGGGGCCGCGGGTAGCGCCGGCGGCGCGGGCTGCGAAAATCGCGCGTTCGGACTACAGCTCCGTCGTTCCCGCGCACCGATGCGCCTTGCCGTTCATTCCTCGAGCCCATCATGCCCCTGCACACCACCGCCCTCGTCCTGTTCTCCGGCGGGCAGGACTCCACCACCTGCCTGGCCGATGCCCTCTCGAAGTACCAGCGCGTCGAGACCCTAGGCTTCGACTACGGCCAGCGCCACCGCGTCGAGCTCGACGTGCGCGCCGGCATCCTCGCCTCGCTGCGCGAGCGTTTTCCCGACTGGGCGCCACGCCTGGGCCAGGACCACGTGCTCACGCTGGCGGCGCTGGCGCAGCTCGGCGGCTCCTCGCTGACCGAGGAGGTCGCGTTCGAGATGCAGGCCGACGGCCTGCCCAACACCTTCGTGCCGGGACGCAACCTGCTGTTCCTCACGCTGGCCGGCGCGCTGGCCTACCGGCGCGGGCTGCAGGTGATCGTCACCGGCGTCTGCGAGACCGACTTCTCGGGCTACCCCGACTGCCGCGACGACACCATGAAGGCGATGCAGCTCGCGCTGTCGCTGGGGCTGGAGCGTCGGCTGGTGATCGACACGCCGCTGATGTGGATCGACAAGGCCGAGACCTGGCAGCTCGCGCACCGCCTCGGCGGCCAGCCGCTGGTCGACCTGATCGTGGAGGAGACCCACACCTGCTACCTGGGCGACCGCACGCACCGGCAGGCCTGGGGCTATGGGTGCGGCGAGTGTCCGGCGTGCGAGCTGCGCGCCAAGGGCTGGGATTGCTACGTGGCCGCCGCCGGAGCCGCCGAGGCTTCGAGCCGGTAGCGCGCGCCGCCGGCCGCGCCATCGGCCTGCGGCACCAGCGTCCAGCGCTGGCCATGGAACTCGCCCACCGCCGCGCGGTGCGCGATCGACACCATCGAACCGCCCGCTGCCTGCACCATCGCGCCCAGCCGCCGGTAGAGCGTGCTCTCGGCCTGGGCATCGAGCGCGCTCGTGATCTCGTCGGCGAACAGCCAGGCCGGCTTGCGCAGCAGCACGCGCGCGATCGCCAGGCGCTGCTGCTCGCCGCCCGAGAGCTTCTGGCTCCAGGCATCGCTGTCGTCGAGCCGGCCGGCAAGGTCGGGCAGCAGGGCGTCGTTCAGGGCCTGGCGCAGCTGGTCGTCGCTGAAGTCGGTGGCGGGGTTGGGGTAGGTCAGCGCATCGCGCAGCTTGCCGTCGGGCACGTAGGGGCGCTGCGGCATGAAGGCGACGTTGTCGGGCACCTGCAGGCGCCCCTTCGAGAATGGCCAGATGCCCGCGAAGGTGCGGAACAGCGTCGACTTGCCGCTGCCCGAGGGGCCTTGCAGCAGCACGCTCTCGCCGGACTTCACGGCCAGCGCGGCGCCGGCGAGCAGCGATGTGCCGTCGGGCAGCGAGACCGCGAGATCGTCGGTGCGCAGCTCGGCGTTCTGCTCGCGCTGCAGCGGCATGGACTGGGCCGCGTGGGCGCGCATGGCGTCGTCGAAGCTGGTCAGGCGGTCGGTGGTCGCGCGCCAGATCGCCACGCGGTCGTAGTTGTCGACGAACCAGCTCAGCGAGCCCTGCACCTTGTCGAAGGCCGAGCCGATCTGCATCAGCTGCCCCAGCTGGATGGCGCCGCCGAAGAAGCGCGGGCCGGCGACCAGGAACGGGAAGATCACCGCGGCCTGGCCGAAGAACGAGGTGAAGGTGACCAGGTTCTTCTGCTGCTTGATGAGCAGCAGGTAGTTGCGCAGGACGCTGCCGAAGCGCAGGTCGAGCTGGGCGTGCTCCACCTTCTCGCCCTTGTCGAGCGCGATGGCCTCGCTGTACTCGCGCACCCGCACCAGGTGATGGCGGAAGTCGGCCTCGAAGCGCTGCTGGCGGAAGTTGATGCCGATCAGCGGCCGGCCGACGAAGTGGGTGATGGCCGTGCCGACCACGCAATAGACGACGGCCAGCCAGACCATGGCGCCCGCGATCTGGTAGGTGCTGCCGCCCAGCGAGAAGGAGAAGTTGCCCGACAGGCCCCAGAGGATGCCGACGAAGCTCACCAGCGTGACCACGGCATTCAGCAGGCCCATCGACAGCGTCATCGTGTAGTCGGTGAACAGCTGCATGTCCTCCTGGATCCGCTGGTCGGGGTTGTCGGGCGCATGGCCGTTCTGGTTCGCGTAGCGCGCGAGCTCGAGGTGATAGAAGGTGCGGTCGGACATCCAGCGCGACAGGTAGTCGCGTGTCATCCAGGTGCGCCAGCGCAGCTGCAGCAGCTGCGTCACGTAGAACTTGAGCACCTGCACCGCGATGTTGAAGAAGGCGATCCAGCCGAAGACCCGGACCTCGCGCCAGAAGCTCACGGCGTCCTTGTTCTGCAGCGCGTCGTAGAAGCGGCCATACCACTGGTTGCCCAGCACGGCCACGTACACATAGAACAGGTTCAGTGCGACGATGCCCAGCAGCATGAGCCGCGCCCGCCATTTCTCCTCGGAGCGGAAGTAGGGCGCCGCGAGCGCGAAGACGCGCCGCAGCACCTGCAGGAAGCTGCGGGCGCGTTCGTTGACGGTGGGAGACATGCTGGCTTTCCTCGCTGGCGCAGGCGCGCCGGTCATCGTGAGGAGGCCATAGTAGACAAATGTTTCTTAAACCGGGCTGAAACATGCCGGCACGGCATGCGACCGGCCCGCGCTGCCCTCACCAGGTGTTCAGCATCACGCGCGCCGCGGTCGCCAGGAAATGCGAGAGCGGCGGCGTCTTCAGGCCGTCGACCTTCGCCTCCTCGTCCCACAGTCGCAGCCGGATCGCATCGCCCGACCACGGATGGTCGGCGAAGCGCCGCGCGGCCGCGTCGTTCATCGGCCCGCCCTGCAGTTGCAGGCTGCGCACCGAATCGGGCGAGAGCCGCGCGAAGTAGTCGGGCCGGGTCGCGCAGAGGTAGCGCTTGGCATCCACGTGCAGCCGGATCGGTTCGCGCACCTCGAGGCCGAAGGCGCCGCGCAGCAGCGGCAGCGCGATGTACTGGTGGCGGTCGTCGATGCCGAGCTCGGTCGGCGAGCGCTCGAGCGTCTGGTGCTCGGTGATCAGCATGTGGCCCAGGTCGTGCAGCAGCGCGGCCGTGACCAGCGCATCGCCGGCCTCGGCCTGCTCGGCCAGCCAGGCGCATTGCAGCGCGTGCTCGGCCTGCGACACCGGCTCGCCCGCATAGGCGACGCCGCCGCGTTCGGCAAACAGGCGGGCGATCTCGGCGAGGTCGAGTGTCATTGTTCTGAAACGAAGCGCGGGCGACAGCACACCGAAGTTCGCGGATCTCGATGACAAGGCCGTGACCGCTGGTGCGAGCCCGGTCGCGGGAAGGGTTTTGGCATGCCCCAACGCATGCGTTTGACAAATCCCTGTCACACGCCGCTGCCAGCATCGCCGCGTCCACGGCAGGCCTGCGCCACCGTGTTGCGTTTTCGTTTTTCTTTCGCTTTCCGCTTCATTTCTTTCCCGAGGGATCTCACCATGCTGCGTCGTTGTCTTCGCTGGGCCGCCGTGCCCGCCCTGCTTTCGCTGGCCTTCGCCGCCACCGCCCAGGGCCGCACCGAGCTGCTGGTCTATACCGCGCTCGAGGCCGACCAGGTGCAGGCCTACAAGGCCGCGTTCGAGAAGGAGAACCCGACCATCGAGCTGAAGTTCGTGCGCGACTCCACCGGCATCGTCACCGCCAAGCTGCTGGCCGAGAAGGCCAACCCGCAGGCCGACGTGGTGTGGGGCCTGGCCGCCACCTCGCTGATGCTGCTCGACAAGGAAGGCATGCTGCAGCCCTACGCCCCCAAGGGGCTCGACGCGGTGAAGCCCACCATGCGCGATCCGGCCAACCCGCCCAAGTGGGTGGGCATGGACGTGTGGTCCTCGGCCATCTGCTTCAACACCGCCGAAGCGACCAAGAAGAACCTGCCCAAGCCCACGAGCTGGGCCGACCTCACGAACCCGGTCTACAAGGGCCAGATCACGATGCCCAACCCGGCCGCATCGGGCACCGGCTACCTGATGGTCTCGGGCTGGATCCAGATGATGGGCGAGGACAAGGCCTGGAAGTACATGGACGCGCTGCACCAGAACATCGGCATCTACAGCCAGTCGGGCAGCAAGCCCTGCCGCCAGGCCGGCGCCGGCGAGTTCGCGCTCGGCATGTCCTTCGAATACCGCGCCAACAAGACCAAGCGCGACGGCGCGCCGATCGACATCGTGCTGCCCAAGGAAGGCCTGGGCTGGGACATGGAAGCCACCGGCATCATCAAGACCAGCAAGAAGCAGGAAGCCGCCAAGGCACTGGCCGACTGGGCCGTGACGAAGCAGGCCAACGAGCTCTACGCGAAGAACTTCGCGGTGCTGGCGCTGCCGGGCATCCAGGAGAAGCTGGAATTCGTGCCGGGCGACGTGGAGAAGCTGCTGGCCAAGAACGACTTCACCTGGGCCGCCGCGAACCGCGACCGCATCCTGGCCGAGTGGTCGAAGCGCTACGAATCGAAGTCGGAAAAGAAGCCGATGTGAAGAGCTGACGGCTCCTTGCATTCCTCTCTTCCTCTCCCGATTCCTTCTTCTCTCCCAGCAGGCAGCCGCGCATGACGACGAGCTTTCTTTCCCTCCGCGGCATCGAAAAATCCTTCGGCGCGACGCGCGTGCTCGACGGCATCGACCTCGACATCGAACCCGGCGAGTTCGTCTGCCTGCTCGGCCCCTCGGGCTGCGGCAAGACGACCTTGCTGCGCATCGTCTGCGGCATCGAGCGCGCGGACCGCGGGCAGATCCTGCTCGGCGGCCAGGACATCGCGGGCCTGCCGCCGGCGGCGCGCGGCTTCGGCGTGGTGTTCCAGTCGTACGCACTGTTCCCCAACCTGACGGCGGCGCAGAACATCGCCTACGGCCTGCATCCGACTGGCGCGCTGGCGCGCGAGATGGCCAAGCGTTCGCGCGAGATGCTCGACCTGGTGGGCCTGGCGGCGCATGCCGACAAGTACCCGGTGCAGCTCTCGGGCGGCCAGCAGCAGCGCGTAGCGCTGGCGCGTGCGCTCGCGCCCAATCCGCGCCTGCTGCTGCTCGACGAGCCGCTGTCCGCGCTCGACGCGCAGGTGCGAGCGAGCCTGCGCACCGAGATCCGCGCGCTGCAGAAGCGCCTGGGCATCGTCACCATCATGGTCACGCACGACCAGGAAGAGGCACTCTCGATGGCCGACCGCGTGGTGCTGATGCACGACGGGCGCATCGAGCAGGCCGGCACCCCCGACGAGCTCTACCGCCAGCCGCGCACGCGTTTCGTCGCGGGCTTCGTCGGCCGCATGAACATGCTGCCGGCCACGGTGCTGGCCGATGGCAAGGTGCGCGTGCGCGATGCCGAGCTGTTCTGCGCCCCCGGCAACCTCAGCGTGGGTTCGCAGGCCACCGTGGGCATCCGTCCCGAGCATGTGGTGGTGAAGCGCTTCGGTGCCGAACTCGGCGCCAACAGCTTCGCGGCACGCCTGCTCGACACCGAGTTCTTCGGCAACCGCACCGCCGCGCGCCTGGCCTGCGAGCCGCTGGGCATCGAGATCGAGGCCGAGCTGCCGGCCGATGCGCAAGGCAATGGCGGCGAGCCGCTGGTGCCGAGCAGCATGGTGCATATCCAGTTGCCTTTGCATGCGCTGTCGGTGCTGGCGCATTGAATGACGTGTTGTCTTGCGATGCAAGGTTCGGGGCGGACTCACGCCGACGGGGTACTCCCCTCCGCGAATGTCCCCCGCCCTTCGGGCTCCTCCTTGATTTCGCTGCGGGGAGTACCCCATCGACGTGAGTCTGGAGCAGGTCGGTTGAACCGGCTGGCACCACTGCTGCGCCTCCGTGCACAGGGCAGTGGGTGCTTCCCGCAGCGAAATAAAGGAGGAGCCGAAGGCGGGGGACATTCGCGGAGGGAAGTACCCGCTGTCCTGTGCACGCGCCCCGGACAAAAAAAATGAGCAGCACCCCAGACGTCATCGCTACACCCATGGCGCCGATACGCGCCAACGCCGTAGACCGCGAACGCTGGCTCACCGGCGCCGCTGTACTGCTCGTCGTCGCATTGCTGCTGGTCATCGTCGCACTGCCCGTAGGCGCACTCGTCGGCCAGAGCTTCTTCGACCGCGAAGGCGCCTTCGTGGGCCTCGCCAACTTCGCGCGCTACCTCGACAACCCCGCCCTGGTCCAGTCCGCCTTCAACAGCCTCTGGCTGGCCGCGATCAGCGCCGTCATCTGCACCGCCATCGCCTACGTCTACGCGTATGGCCTCACGCTCTCGTGCATGCCGGCCAAGGGCGTGCTGCGCGCCGTCGCGCTGATACCGCTGCTCGCGCCCTCGCTGCTGCCCGCCATCAGCCTGGTCTACCTGTTCGGCAACCAGGGCCTCTTCAAGGGCCTGCTCGGTGGCGCGTCCATCTATGGCCCGCTGGGCATCGTGCTGGGCTCGGTGTTCTGGACCCTGCCGCATGCGCTCCTGATCCTCACCACCGCGATGGCGACCTCCGACGGCCGCCTCTACGAGGCCGCGCAGACCCTCGGTGCTTCGCGCTGGCGCATGTTCCGCACCGTCACACTGCCGTCCACGCGCTACGGGCTGATCGTGGCCGCGATGGTGGTGTTCGTGCTGGTGATCACCGACTTCGGCGTGCCCAAGGTGGTGGGCGGCCAGACCGGCGTGCTCGCGACCGACATCTACAAGCAGGTGGTCGGGCAGCAGAACTTCCAGATGGGCGCGGTGGTGGGCTTCGTGCTGCTGATCCCGGCCGTGCTGTCCTTCCTGGTCGAGCGCCACGTGCGTCGCAAGCAGGCGGCCGCGCTGTCGGCGCGCGCCACGCCCTACCAGCCCGAGCCGGTACGCACGCGCGACCGCGCGCTGCTGGTGTTCTGCGCGCTCACGGCCTGCGCCATCCTCGTGATGATCGGCATGGCCGTGTTCGCCTCGCTCGCCACCTATTGGCCCTACCAGCTCGCGCCCTCGCTGAAGAACTACGACTTCAGCAACATGGACGGCGGCGGCTGGGGCAGCTACTTCAACTCGCTGCGGCTCGCGGTCTGCGCCGCCGTGGCGGGCGCGCTGCTCAGCTTCGTCTCGGCCTACCTGGTCGAGAAGCCGCGCCACTTCGGCCTGCTGCGCGAACTGCTGAACCTGCTGGCCAACCTGCCGCTCGCCGTGCCGGGCCTGGTGCTCGGCGTGGGCTACATCTTCTTCTTCATCTCGCCCTCGAACCCGCTGCGCGCCATCTACGGCAGCATGACCATCCTCGTGGTCTGCACCGTGGCCCACTTCTTCTCGGTTGCGCACCTCACCTCGCTGACCGCGCTGCGCCAGCTCGACCGCGAGTACGAACTGGTCTCCGAATCGATGGGCATCCCGTTCTGGCGCACCCTGTGGCGCGTGCACCTGCCGGTCGCGCTGCCCACGGTGCTCAATGTCGGCGGCTACTTCTTCGTCAATGCGATGACCACCGTCTCGGCCGTCGTGTTCCTCTATTCGCCGCAGACCACGCTGGCCGCCATCGCCGTGCTCAACATGGACGATGCCGGCGACGTGGCGCCCGCCGCGGCCATGGCCTCGCTGATCATGCTCACGGCCGCCGCCGGTCGCGGCCTGTTCGCGCTGGCCGGCCGCTGGGCGCTCGTGCGCACCCAAGCCTGGAGACACCGTTGACCGCCGCTCCCAACTCCTCCTCCTTCGACGTCATCGTCGTCGGCGCCGGCATCGTCGGCCTCGCGCATGCCTACACCGCCGCCAGGCGTGGTCTCAGGGTCTGCGTGGTCGAGCGCGACGCCGCCTGCATCGGCGCCTCGATCCGCAACTTCGGCTTCATCACCGTGACCGGCCAGGCGCCGGGCGACAGCTGGCGCCGCGCCATGCATTCGCGCGACGTGTGGCAGGAGATCGCGCCGCAGGCCGACATCGACATCGTGCACCGCCACCTGTGGCTCGCGGCCTACCGGCCCGAGGCGCATGCGGTGCTCGAGGCCTTCATGCGCACGCCCATGGGCGAGGCCTGCCAACTGATCGATGCCGCCGAGGCCCAGGCCAAGGCGCCCGCGCTGCACCTGGCCGAGGCGCGCTCGGTGCTGTTCAGCCCGCACGAGCTGCGCGTGGAATCGCGCACCGCGATCGGCCGGCTCGCCACCTGGCTGGCGCGCGCGCACGGCGTCACCTTCCGCTTCGGCGAGGCCGTGCTCGAGGTGCAGACGCCGCGCGTGCGCACCTCGCGCGGCGAGCTGCATGCCGAGCGCGTGGTGGTCTGCACCAACAGCGAACTGCACGGCCTGTTCGCCGATCGCATCGCGGCCCACGACCTCACGCTGTGCCGGCTGCAGATGCTGCGCGTGCAGCCCGAGGCCGGCTTCCGGCTGCCGGGCGCGGTGATGATGGACCTGAGCCTGGTGCGCTACGAGGGCTACAGCACGCTGCCCGAGGCCGCCGCGCTGCGCGAGCGCCTGCAGCAGGAAGAAGCGGCTTCGCTCGCGCACGGCATCCACCTGATCGTGGTGCAGAGCGCCGACGGCTCGCTGGTGGTCGGCGATTCGCACCACTACGCCGCCGCGCCCGAGCCTTTCGCGCTGGAGGAGGTCGACCGCCTGATCCTGCGCCACCTGCGCAGCACGCTCGACCTCGAGAGCGCGCAGATCGTCGAGCGCTGGAACGGCGTCTATCCCTCCTCGAAGACCACGCCCTGCGTGATCGACGCGCCCGACGACGCGACCCGCGTGGTGCTGGTCACCAGCGGCACCGGCGCCAGCACCGGCTTCGGCATCGCGCACGACGTGTTCGCCGGCTGGTGATCCCTTTTCATTCACGCGAGTTCTTCTTCATGTCCGCCACGCATTCCTCCAGGCTCCAGGCCGTCGTCTTCGACTGGGCCGGCACCATCCTCGACTTCGGCTCCTGCGCGCCCATGGGCGCCTTCGTGAAGCTGTTCGAGCAGTTCGGCATCGAGATCACCATCGCCGAGGCGCGCGGCCCGATGGGCATGGCCAAGTGGGACCACATCAAGGCGCTGGGCTCGCAGCCGCGCATCGCCGCGCAGTGGGAGGCGAAGCACGGCCATGCCTTCAACGATGCCGATGTCGACCGGCTCTACGAGGTGTTCACGCCGATGAATGCCGCCAGCGCGCGCGACCATGCCGACTTCATTCCGGGCGCGCTCGACGCGATCGCGGCAGCGCGTGCGCGCGGCATGAAGATCGGTTCGACCACCGGCTACAACCGCCCGATCATGGAGGTGGTCGCGGCCATCGCCGCGCAGGGCGGCTACGTGCCCGACAACCTCGTGTGCGCGGGCGACCTCGCGGCCGGCCGGCCTTCGCCGCTGATGATGTACCGCTGCTTCGCCGACCTCGGCGTGTGGCCGGCCCACGCCGTGGTGAAGGTCGACGACACCGGCGTGGGCCTCGAGGAAGGCCTGAACGCGGGCACCTGGGCCGTGGGCCTCGCGGTCAGCGGCAACGTGATGGGGCTGACCCTGGCCGAATGGCAGGCGCTCGGCGCCGACGAGCAGCAGGCACGCCGCGAGCAGGCCACCGAGCAGCTGAAGGCGGCCGGTGCCCACTACGTGATCGACAGCGTGGCCGAGCTCATGCCGGTGCTCGACGACATCGAGCGCCGCCTCGCGGCCGGCGAGCGGCCCGGGCGCTGAGTTCCGTTTTCACGGCGGCGCGATCGGGCCCGCGTCCGACTTGACCGCCCATCGGGCGGGCCTAGCATGCCCGCCATGCGACACCTCTTCCTCGCACTCTGCTGCTGCCTCGGCCTGATGGCCGCCGGTTGCGACGACAAGCCCAGGCCGGGCGGTCCGATGCCCAAGGCCTCGGCCGCGCAGCCGCTGGTCGCGCCGTCGGTGGGCTGACAAGCCCCCGGGCATTGCCGCGCCGTTGGCGCGCGGCGCGTTCGTGCGCCATCGCGGCTGGCCTTGTATGCTCGACCTCGCCGTCGCCCTGACGGACGCATGCAGGACAAGAAAGAGAACGATGACGGAGACGCTCGCCGCACGCCACCCCTCCCACCAGCCCGATTCGCGCTACGCCATGGTGCGGCTGGGCCTCACGCTGCTGATCATGACCGTCGGCAGCAGCGGCATGTACGTGGTGTCGGTGATGCTGCCCTCGGTGCAGGCCGAGTTCGGCATCGACCGCGCGCAGGCCTCGCTGCCCTACACGCTGCTGATGCTGGGCTTCGGCATCGGCGGCGTGCTCATGGGCAAGCTGGCCGACCGCTTCGGCATCATGTGGCCGCTGCTCGGCGGCGCCGTCTGCCTCGGTCTCGGCTACGTCGCCTCGGGCCTCGCCGGCGGCATCGTCTCCTTCACCATCGCCCAGACCCTGCTGGTCGGCCTGCTCGGCAGCTCGGTGGCCTTCGCGCCGCTGGTGGCCGACACCTCGCTGTGGTTCGTCAAGCGGCGCGGCATCGCGGTGGCGATCTGCGCCAGCGGCAACTACGTGGCGGGCGCGGTGTGGCCGCCGATCGTGCAGCACTTCATCGAGACCGTGGGCTGGCGCCAGACCTACATCGGCATGGGACTGTTCTGCAGCGTCACGATGGTGGCGCTGGCCTTCTTCTTCCGCGCGCGTCCGCCGGCGGCCGTCGCGGCACCGCCCGTTGCCGGTCACGGCGGCGCCGCGGTGCGCAACCTCGCGCGGCCCTTCGGCTTCAGCACCGGCGCGGCGCAGGGCCTGCTGTGCGTGGCGGGCGTGGCCTGCTGCGTGGCGATGGCGATGCCGCAGGTGCACATCGTGGCCTACTGCAGCGACCTCGGCTTCGGCGCCGCGCGCGGCGCGCAGATGCTCTCGCTGATGCTGGCCTTCGGCGTGGTGAGCCGGCTGGTGTCGGGCGCCATCTGCGACCGCATCGGCGGGCTGCGCACGCTGCTGCTCGGCGGCGCGCTGCAGTGCGTGGCGCTGCTGCTGTTCCTGCCCTTCGACGGGCTGGTGCCGCTGTACGTGGTGTCGGCGCTGTTCGGCCTGTTCCAGGGCGGCATCGTGCCCTCGTACGCGATCATCGTGCGCGAGCACTTCCCGGCCTCCGAGGCGGGCGCGCGCGTGGGCACGGTGCTGATGTTCACGCTGTTCGGCATGGCGCTCGGCGGCTGGATGTCGGGCAAGGTGTTCGACCTCACGGGCAGCTACCACGCGGCCTTCCTCAACGGCATCGGCTGGAACCTCGTCAACGTCTCGATCGCGGCCTTCCTGCTCTACCGCGTCATGGGGCGCGGCCGCCGCGTCGCGCCGGCCTGAGCCGCCGTCCGGGCGGTCTGGGGCGGCAGAGTATATTCAAGCGACAGATTCTTCGAGCCGACCCCCGATGCCCGCTTCCAAGCCCACCGCCCGCCGACCCGACGTCCGCCCGCGCGCGCGCCGCGCCGCCCATGCGGAAGCGGTGTCGCCGGACGACGCGCAGGGGGCGCGCGCCGACACGCTGACCGATCAGGTCTACCAGCAGCTTCGCCAGTCGCTGATGACCGGCGCGCTGCTGCCCGAGCAGGTGCTGACCGTGCGCGGCGTGGCCGAGAGCCAGGGCGTGAGCCTGACGCCGGTGCGCGAGGCGGTGCAGCGGCTGGTGGTGGAGCACGGGCTCGAGGTGGTCAACGGCCGCACCATCCGCGTGCCGCGCCTCGACGTCGAGACCTACCGCGAGATCCTCAAGATCCGCATGGAGCTCGAATGCCTGGCGGCCAAGGAGGCCGCGCCGCGCATCTCGAACGACGAGATCGAGCGCCTCGACGGCGTGGTGCAGGCGCACCTGGCGGCGATCCGGGCCGGCGACGCGCACCGCACCCTGCTCGAGAACACCGAATTCCATCTCTCGATATATCGAGCCTCGGGCCAAGCCATCCTGATCCGCATCATCGAGAGCCTGTGGCTGCGCGTCGGCCCCACGCTCAACCTGCTGTTCCCGCAGTACTGCGGCAGTCTCACGGGCCACGAGACGCATCTGACCGCGATGGACGCCCTGCGCCGGCGCGACGGCGACGCGCTCGGACAGGCGATGCGCGACGACCTGACGCACGGCTCGCGCTACCTGATCCGGCTGCTCAAGCCCTGAAAAAGCGGCTGGGTCGGGTTTTTGCGTAGACAGAATATATTCTGATCGCCTAAAGTGCGGCCCAAGGCCTCGTTGCCGGGGCTCCAGTTCCTTCGTCTGTTCGAAGAAAGGCCGTCGCATGAAGTTGAATCTCTCCCGCCGCGAGTTCCACCTGGCCAGCGCCCACATGCTGCTGGCCTCTTCCGCCGGCTCGCTGCTGCTCGGGGCCTCGGGCCCGGCCGCCGCGCAGGCGCGTTCGGTCAAGCTCGGCACCTTCGGCGCCATCGATGCGCAGAACTACATCCGCGCGAAGAACATGGCGGCCAAGACCTTCGGCGCCGGCACCAGCGCCGACTTCGTGACCGTGCGCGCGGGCTCCGAGGTGATCGCGGCCATGGCCGGCGGCAGCCTCGACATGTGCAACATCGGCTCCAGCCCGATGATGGTCGGCTACGCCAACGGGCTGAAGGCCTCGATGGTCTACGTCTACAAGAACATCGTCGACAGCGAATGCCTGGTGGTGCAGGGCAACTCGGGCATCACCACGGTGGCGGGGCTCAAGGGCAAGAAGATCGGCCTGCCGTTCAACACCTCGGTGCACTTCGCCGCGGTGGCGGCGCTCAAGACCGCGGGCATCGGGCTGGCGGACGTGCAACTCATCAACATGCGCGCCGACCAGATCGCCTCGGCCTGGCAGCGCCGCGAGATCGATGCCAGCTACATCTGGGTGCCGGTGCTGCCGCGCCTGACCGAGGACGGCGGCAAGATCATCTTCAAGACCGGCGACCTCAACAAGAACAACCTGCTGATCTTCGACGGGCTGCTGGTGCGCGACGAGTTCAAGCAGAAGTCGCCCGACCTGGTGCTGGCCTTCCTCAAGGACTACGAGCAGATCGCGCGCACCTTCAAGCAGGAACCGAAGGAAGTGGTCGAGACCATGACGAAGTTCCTCAACGTCGACGAGGCCGCGGTGATGCGCTCGCTCAACACCTTCTACCCGGTGCCCGCGCGCGAGCAGCTGCAGAGCCACTGGATGGGCAAGCCCGGCGAGAAGGACACGGGCGTGCTCAAGACCTTGCAGACGCAGGCGCAGTTCCTGCTGGAGTCGGCGCAGATCTCGGCCATGCCCAAGGACCTGAGCGGGCTCGTCGATTCGAGCTTCGTCGCCAAGATGGCCGCCTGAGGCCATGGGACTGCCACCGCAGCAGGCGGGCACGCCCAAGGTCCGTTTCGAGGAAGTCTCCAAGCGCTTCGGCGACGGCCCCGACGCGGTGCAGGCGCTGGAGCCGATCACGCTCGACATCGCCGAGGGCGCCTTCGCCTGCCTGCTCGGCCCCTCGGGCTGCGGCAAGAGCACGCTGCTGAACATCCTCGCGGGCTTCGAGCAGCCCACGGCCGGCCGCGTGCTGATGGACGGCCAGCCGGTGCGCGGCCCCGATCCGCGCCGCGGCGTGGTGTTCCAGCAGGGCGCGCTGTTCACCTGGATGCGCGTGATCGACAACGTGGCCTTCGGGCCGCTGGCCACGGGCAAGTCGGCCGCCGAGGCCACGCGCATCGCCTCGCAATACCTCGAGATGGTCGGCCTCGCGGGCTTCGCGAAGCGCTATCCCTACGAGCTCTCGGGCGGCATGCAGCAGCGCGTGGGCATCGCGCGCGCGCTCGCCAATTCGCCCGAGATCCTGCTGATGGACGAGCCCTTCGCCGCGCTCGACGCGCAGACGCGCGAGCTGCTGCAGGAGGAGATCAAGCGCATCTGGCACGAGACGCGCAAGACCGTGCTGTGGATCACCCACAGCATCGACGAGGCGCTGTTCCTCGCGACCGAGATCGTCGTGATGTCGGCACGCCCGGGCCGCATCAAGGCGAAGTTCCATCCGGGCTTCGCGCAGAGCGACGACCCGGCCGTGGTCGCGAGCGCCGAGTTCGCGCGCATGAAGGCCGAGATCTTCGGCCTGCTGCGCGAGGAGGCGCTGGCCGCGCAGCACCAGGAGGCCCAGCGATGAGCGCCGCGCCCAACCGGCCCAACGGCGCACGCACCCGCGCGCGCTGGATCAACCTCGGCTCCTTCGCCGCGCTGTTCGTGCTGTGGCTGCTCATCACCGTGCCGATCGTGGGCGACCAGCCGCTGGTCGCGCCGCTGTTCCTGCCTTCGCCGATGTCGGTGTGGAACACCTTCCTCCAGCTCATGCAGAACGGCTACCAGGGCAAGACGCTCGCGCACCACCTGGGCATCAGCCTGTTCCGCTTCGGCGCCTCCTTCGTCCTCACCGTGCTGGTGGCGGTGCCGCTGGGGCTGTGGATGGGCATGAACGAGACCGTGAAGGCGGTGCTCGATCCGCCGATCGAGATCACGCGGCCGATGCCCAAGCTCGCGCTGCTGCCACTGCTCATCATCTGGTTCGGCATCGGCGAGGTCTCGAAGATCGTGATCATCGTGCTCGCGCTGTTCCCGATCCTCTCGATCAGCGCCATGCAGGCGGTGCGCGCGGTGGGCCGGCGCAAGGTGCAGGCGGCGATGGCGCTCGGTGCCTCGCGCGCCATGATCTTCCGGCGCGTGATCTTCCCGGCCAGCCTGCCGGGCATCTTCACCGGCATCCGCGTGAGCATCGGCCTGGGCGTGACCATGCTGGTGGGCGCCGAGATGATCGCCACCAACGCGGGCATCGCCTACATGGCGATGTCGGCCTCCGACTTCCTGCTCACCAACGTCGTGATCGTCGGCGCGCTGATCATGGCGATCCTCGGCTACCTGCTCGACCTGCTGGCGCGGGCACTCGAAAACAAGGTCGTCCATTGGGGCGGCAAGGAAGGATGAAGCGACCATGGCACTGACACTCCCCGAGCAAGGCACGTCCTGGCCCGAGCTGCAGCGGCGGCTCGAGGAGGCCGGCCGCGGCGACGCCGACTGGCGCAACGGCCGCGTGCCGATGTTCATCCACTACGCGGGCGAGGACGTGCTCGAGGTGGCCAAGAAGGCCTACCTGATGTACTTCTCCGAGAACGGCCTGGGCCCGCGCGCCTTCGCGAGCCTCGCGACCTTCGAGCGCGAGGTGGTGGAGATGGGCCTTTCGCTGCTGCACGGCGGCCCCGAGTCGCGCGGCGCCATGACCACCGGCGGCACCGAGAGCATCTTCCTCGCGGTCAAGTGCGCGCGCGACCGCGCGCTGGCGCGGCGCCCCGGCATGGCCAGGCCCGAGATCCTGATGCCCCGGAGCGCGCATCCGGCCTTCGACAAGGCCGCGCACTTCCTCGGCCTGGTGCCGGTGCGCACGCCGCTGGCGGCCGACTTCCGCGCCGACCCGGCGGCGATGCGCGCCGCCTTCACGCCCGACACCGCGATGGTGGTGGGCTCGGCGCCGGCCTTTCCGCACGGCGTGGTCGATCCCATTCCCGAGATCGCGGCACTGGCGCGCGAGCACGGCTGCTGGATGCATGTCGATGCCTGCGTGGGCGGATACTTCGCGCCGTTCGCGCGCGAGCTCGGCGCCGACATTCCCGACTTCGATTTCGCGGTCGAGGGCGTGACCTCGATCTCGGCCGACCTGCACAAGTACGGCTACACCGCCAAGGGCGCCTCGACCCTGTTCTTCGCCGATCCCGAGGCCTTCGCGCTGATGGGCTACTACTTCGACGACTGGCCGCGCGGCCAGTACTTCACCCACACGCTGGTGGGCACGCGCGCGGGCGGCGCCATCGCCGCGGCCTGGGCGGTGATGAACTACCTGGGCCATGCGGGCTATCTGCGCGTGACCGAGCGCGTGCTCGCGACGCGGCGCGCGATGCAGCAGGGCCTCGATGCGCTGGGCCTGCCCACGCTGGGCCGGCCCGAGCTGTCGATCTTCGCCTTCGGCTCGCCCGCGCGCGACATGGGCGCCATCGGCCGCGGCCTCGGCGCGCGCGGCTGGACCGTGGGCTACGTGAAGAACCCCGACGGCATCCACCACATGCTGAACCTCACGCACGAGCCGGTGGTGGGGCAGTACCTGGGCGACGTGGCCGCGGTGCTGGAGGATCCGGCGACGTTGGCGGATGGCGGTGCTGGCGGGGTGGTGGCGCAGTATTGAACGCGGGAGCGGACGGAAACCCGAATTCGACAACCTGTCCAGCGTCCGCTCAGATGTTCGTGCTCGACGGAATCCGGCTCGGCAGCAGGTGCTCGTAGGGCCGCGAGCGCGTCGTGTTGCGCTGCTTGATCGTCGTTTCGATGTTCGCCAGCGCCGCGCGGAAGCGCTCGAGGGGCCCGCCCTGGCCCGCGATCGCGGGATCGATCAGCACCGGCAGGTGCGGAAACGCGTTGTCCTTGTACTCGCCGAGCGGCCGGTAGTAGACGCCGCCGAGGATGTGGAACAGCAGGATCTGCTCCTGCGCCGCGAGCCGCGCGGGCAGCATCTGCGACCAGGTGGCCTCCGACTGGCCGGCCGTCGAGGCGGGCGCCGGCGTGCCGGCCATGCCCGCGCTGAAGGGCGCGTAGGTCATCACCGAGAGCTGCGGGAAGTTCACGGCCGCATGCTGCGCGCTGGTGTTGAAGACGATGGCCGTGATCACGTCGGCCAGCCTGGCGCGCGTGGAAATGGCCGGCAGCCCCTTCACCTTGCCGTGGGTCGATAGGTCGACGGCCCAGGCCTGCAGCTCGTGGTCGCCGCTCACGTCGGCGTCGCTGAGGTAGTAGGTCGCGACGTACTCGCCCACCCATTGCGCGATCGCGTTCCACAGCAGCAGCGCGTCGTCGCGGTACGGGTACTCGGGCAGCTCGTTCGGGTTGTCGACGCCGCGCGCGCGCAGCTCGTCGGGCAGCATCAGGTTGGCCTGGAAGTCGTAGGCCAGGCGGTCGCGGCCGCACTCGCGCTGCAGGGTCTCGATCGGCGCCGCGAGGATGCCGTCGCCCGTGGTCAGCGGCGCCATGATGATCAGCGTGGCCGCCTCGTTGATGAACATCGCGCCCTCGAGGTGCGGCGACAGCAGGCGGCTCAGCGGATGCGCGGTCGCGAGCTGGCGCTGCGTGGCCATCGCGAAGGCCTCCGACATCAGGTGCGTGCGGCCCAGGTGCACGAACATCTCGTGGTAGTTGAAGTCGGCCACCTGCACCGTGGTCTTGGCCGACTGCCAGGCCCAGTAGGCCTCGGCGTTCGAGGCGTCGTCCACGCGCAGGAAGATCGGATGCTGCGCCGGGTTCTGGCCGCACTGGATGGCCACGGGCACCAACGAACGGCCCGCCCTGGGCCGCGCGAACAGCGCGATCGGCATGAAGACATAGGCGGTGCCGGTCAGCGGCTTGGTCACCGGGCCCGTGGGCGCCATGTCGCCCAGGCCCTCGTAGTCGAGCAGGTAGAGGCGGCCCTCGGCGGCCGCGTCGGCGAGGCTGTCGGCGTTGCCCATGGCCTGCCGGTACTGCGCGTCGGTCAGCGGAAACTTCGATGGCAGCACGCTGGCCTTGCGGATCAGCATCGGGTTCGGGCCGGCCACGCGCATCCAGGCGAACAGCGCGTTGTCGCGGAAGACCTGCGCGATCGACGGCTTCTCGATGGTCGCGAACAGCGCGTCGTACTGCGCCACGGTGCGCGGCCCGCCGAGCAGGCCCTGCGTCATCAGGTCCTGGTGCACCTGGCGCAACTGGGTGGCGATGTCGCCCGCGGTGCCGGTCAGCGTGCCCAGCAGCGCGAGCGCCGCGGCCGGCAGCGTGAGCAGGCCGGCGTTCTGCGACAGCAGCTGCGCGAAACTGGCCTGCAGGGCCGCGAGCCGCGTGCGCAGGTTGTCGAGCGTCTGCAGGCTGCCGCTGGCGAGCGGGCTGGTGGCGAAGGAGGCCGCGAAGTTCACGGCCGCCTCGAGCGCGCGCGACAAGGTCAGCAACTGGTGCTCGAGCGCCGGCAGCTCGGCTGGCGGCACGACAGTGCCCATCGGCACGCCCGCGAGGTTGAGGTGCGACTCGGTCCAGAGGTAGGTGGCCTGCCGGCTCACGAGTTCGAGCCGGCGCAAGGTGGCGCTGATCGGATCGATCTTCTGCGGCAAGGTGGGCTTGAGCACCGGCAGCGCGGCCGAAGCGGTGGATGGCACGCCGGCCAGCAGGCTGCCGAATCCCGCTGCGGTGCCGGCCGCGGCCGCGCCCTTGAGGAGTTCTCTGCGTTTCATCGCTAGTGTTCCCTGTTGTTGTCGTGCATCTGGAACATCGGCCGATGGTTCTCGCCCTGGCCGACAAAATCGAACGCTCGTTCTATTCGAGCCAGCGGATTCTGCGGACGAGGCATGACGCCCGCAATGCGGGTAGCTGCCTAGGGCGAAGGTTCGCATCCGGCGTTGCGGAAGCGCACGCCGGTCAGGTGCTGTTCAGCGTCTCAGGCCGTGTGCGGATGCCGCGCGCGCTCGTACAGCGTGCTCGCGAGCTCGCGGTGCCGCGCGAGCAGCGGCGGCAGCTCGAGATCGACGAAGCGGCCGTCGCGGATGCGCACCTGGCCGTCGATGATGCTGAGCGCGGCCGAGGCCGGCGTGCAGAACACCAGCGCCGCCACCGGGTCGTGCCCCGCGCCCGCGTGCGACACGCCGCGCAGGTCGAAGCCCACCATGTCGGCCGACATGCCCGGCGCGAGCGCGCCGATGTCGTCGCGGCCCAGCACGCGCGCGCCGCCCAGGGTCGCGATCTCGAGCGCCTCGCGCGCCGTCATCGCGGCCGGGCCATGGCCCACGCGCTGCAGCAGCATCGCCTGGCGCGCCTCGCCGAGCAGGTGGGCGCCGTCGTTCGAGGCGCTGCCGTCCACGCCCAGGCCCACCGGCACGCCGGCGCGGCGCATGGCGCCGATGGGCGCGATGCCCGAGGCCAGCCGCATGTTCGAGCACGGGCAATGGGCCACGCCGGTGCCGGTGCGGCCGAACAGGGCGATGCCCGCGGGGTCGAGCTTCACGCAGTGCGCATGCCAGACGTCGCGGCCGACCCAGCCCAGGTCCTCGGCGTACTCGGCCGGCGTCATGCCGAACTTCTCGCGCGAGTAGGCGACGTCGTTGTCGTTCTCGGCCAGGTGCGTGTGCAGCGACACGCCGCGCTCGCGCGCGAGCAGCGCCGAGTCGCGCATGAGCTCGCGCGAGACCGAGAACGGCGAGCAGGGCGCGAGCACGATGCGCCGCATCGAATGGCGCGAGGCGTCGTGCCAGCGATCGATCAGCCGCTCGCTGTCGCGCAGGATCGCGGCCTCGCTTTCCACCACCTCGTCGGGCGGCAGGCCGCCGGCGCTGCGGCCCACGCTCATGCTGCCGCGCGCGGCATGGAAGCGCATGCCCATCGTGGCGGCCGCCTCGATCGAATCGTCGAGCCGCGCGCCGTTGGGGAACAGGTAGAGGTGGTCGCTGGTGGTGGTGCAGCCCGAGAGCATCAGCTCGGCCATCGCGGTTTGGGTCGACACGCGAATCATCTCGGGCGTGAGCCGCGCCCACAGCAGGTAGAGGTTGGTGAGCCAGCCGAACAGCTCGGCGTCCTGCGCCTCGGGCACCGCGCGCGTGAGGCTCTGGTACATGTGGTGGTGGGTGTTCACCAGCCCCGGCATCAGCACGTGGCCGTGCAGGTCGATGGCCTCGGCACCGCCGCTGCGCAACGCCTCGAGGTAGATCGGCGGCAGCTCGGCCGTGGCACCGACCCAGGCGATGGCCGGCCCGTCGATCACCAGCGCGCCATCGGCGATCTCGCGCCGCGCGGCGTCCATGGTGACGAGCACGTCGGCGTGGCGCAGCACGCGCAGCGGCCGGGGCGAGGAGGCGATGGAGGAAGTCATGTCATTCGGTTCCGTGCGAGGTGCGTGCCGCCAGTGTGAAGGAACGCTCCCTCGACTGCACGCCGTTGTAGAAGAGATTGAGCAGCACCGCGGCGACCGTGCCGAGCACGATGCCGCTGTGCGTCAGCGGATGGGTCCAGGCCGGGAAGTGCTGGAAGAAGTTCGGCGACAGCGTGGGAATGAGCCCGAGGCCGACGGAGATCGCGATCACGTAGAGCGCATGGCGCTCGCGCGTGTAGTCGATGCTGCCGAGGATGCGGATGCCGGTCGCCGCGACCATGCCGAACATCACGATGCCCGCGCCGCCGAGCACGAAGGAGGGCACCGAGGCCACCACGTGCGCGACCTTGGGGAACAGCGCGAGCGCGATCAGCAGCACGCCGCCGCCGGCCGCCACGTAGCGCGAGCGCACGCCCGTGACCGTGACCAGCCCCACGTTCTGCGAGAACGAGGTGTAGGGGAAGGTGTTGAACACGCCGCCGATCACCGTGCCCAGGCCGTCGGCGCGCAGGCCGCGCGAGAGCGCGTCGGTGTCGATCCTGCGGCCCGTGATCTCGCCGAGCGCGAGGAACATGCCGGTCGATTCGACCAGGGTGATCAGCATCACGATGCACATCGAGGCGATGGCCGTGAGCTCGAAGCGCGGAAGGCCGAAGTGGAAGGGCGTGGTCACGGCCATCCAGCTCGCTTCCTCGAGGCCGTCGAACTGCATGCGGTCGAGCGCCAGCGACAGCAGCACGCCGAAGACGATGCCCAGCAGCACCGCGATGTTGGCGATGAGGCCCTTGCCGAAGCGCGTGATCGCGATGATCGCCGCCAGCACGGCCGCGGCGATGGCGAGGTTCACCGGCTCGCCGTAGGCCGGGTTGGCCACCGCATGCGCCACGCCCTCGATGCTGCGCGTCGAGGTGGGCTGCCCGCCCGCGGCCCAGTGGATCGCCACCACCATCAGCGAGACGCCGATCAGCGTGATGACGGTGCCCGTCACCAGCGGCGGGAACACGCCGAGCACGCGTCCCATCAGCGGCGCGAGCGCGATGCCGAACAGCCCCGCCACGATGGTGGCGCCGTAGATCGCGGGCAGGCCCAGCGAGGGATCGATGCCGATCGCGATCATCGGGCCGACGGCCGCGAAGGTCACGCCCATCATCACGGGCATGCGGATGCCGAAGCGCCAGAAGCCGATGGCCTGCACCAGCGTGGCGATGCCGGCGGCCAGCAGGTCGGCATTGATGAGAAAGGCGATGTCGGCCTTCGAGAGGCCGAGCGCGCCGCCCACGATCAGCGGCACCGCCACCGTGCCCGCGTACATCACGAGCACGTGCTGCAGGCTCAGCGCGCCGCAGCGCATGATGGGAAGCTTCTGGTCGACCCCTTCGCCGTCTCCTGCGGGGGTCTTTTTGTCGTTCGAAAGCATGGGACTTTTCCTTCCGGCCGATGACCGGCGCGGCAGTCTAGGAGCCATGCCTTCGAACGCGCAAAGTCAATAAATGGCGCGCCCCGTGCACAAAAAGTGGACGGGCCCCGGCGCCGCGCTCAGGGCGCGAGCAGCTCGTCGAGGCAGGTCGTCACGTGGTTGGCGAACAGCTCGGCCGCGGGGCTCGGCGACTGCGCTGCGCGGGTTTCGAGCGTGAGCGTCTGGGCCGGCAGGGTGGCGTCGCGCAGCGGCACGAAGACCAGCGAGCCGTCGTGCATCTCCTCGGCCACGTCGAGCCGGTTGAGCAGCGTGATGCCCTCGCCCTCGCGCACCAGGCGGCGCATCAGCGCGGTGGAGGTGGTCTCGATGACCGGCGAGGTGCGCAGGCCCGAGCGCTCGAAGGCTGCATCGATGATCGGCCGGATCGACAGCGAGGGCGCGGGCAGCAGCAGCGGATGGCCCACGCACTCGGCCAGCACGGTGCTCGCATGGGCCGTGAGCGCGTGGCCGGGCGGCACCACCGCGCCGATCGGCCATTCGCTCGCGAACAGCGTGCGAAAGCCCGCCGTGGCGGGTACGTCGTAGGCCAGCGCGAGGTCGGCATCGCCTTCGCGCACGCCGTGCAGCACGGCCGCGATCGGCAGGCCCAGCAGCTTGAGCTGGATGCCGGGATGGGCCGCGCGAAAGCGCCGCACCACGCCCGGCAGGAAGGCGTCGGCGAGGCCGGCGGTGGTGGCCAGCGTGACCTCGCCCTGGCGCAGCCCGCGCATGGCCTCGATGCGCTGGCGCACGCCGTCGAACTCGCGCAGCGTGCCGCGCGCATGCGCGAGCACCAGCTCGCCCACCGGCGTGAGCTTGAGCGTGTTGTGGATGCGCTCGAACAGCGGCGCGCCCAGTTCCTCCTCGAGGTTGAGGATCTGCCGGTTGATCGCGGTCGGCACCACGTGCAGCTGCGCGGCCGCCTTGCGGATCGAACCCGCGCGAACCACCTCGACGAAGTACCGGACCACCTTGGCGTGCATGACATCTCCCGCGCCACCGTGGGCGCGGGGGGATCATGCATGCGGGCTCAGAGGTCGGGCAAGCCCAGCGCGGGATCGCTGACCGAATGCTTGCCGGTCTCGACGCGGCCGGCGAAGCGGCGGTAGTAGGCCGGATCGGCATCGCAGGTGACGGCGAAGTCGTACCACTGGCCGCTGGCCGCGAGCTCCCAGTGCAGTTCGGCCTTGGCGCCGCCCGCGACGGTCGCGGTCCACGGGCCGTCGTCGCGGTAGGCCTTGGCGCGCACGCTGAACTTCGCCGCGGCCTGGCCGCCGTTCATCATCTCGAGGTAGACGTTGCCGTTGGCGATGTCGTAGCACACGCGCAGCTCGGGCACGGCCGCGCCGCCGGCGCGCAGCGCGTTGAGGTCGCCCTGGAAATGGCGGTGGTAACCGTTGGGGCCGAGCACCCAGAGGTCGTAGCGGCCGGCGTTGTCGGCGGTCGCGTTCCAGCGGTCGTCGAGCGACTTGCCGGCTTCGACCATGTAGCGGCGCGGCAGGCGGTCGAGGTTGAGCCGGTCGTAGACATGGAACACGGCGGCCGCGTTGCCGGTGTTGGCGAACAGCAGCTGCAGCGTGCCGCCGGCCGTGTCGGCGCGGGCGCTGGTGTGCAGCTCGTAGGGCAATGCGCGCGAGGGCCGCGTGCCCGTGGCCTGGCGCGGCAGCAGGCCATTGGCCGGCGGCGTGACCTGCGGCAGCGCCTGCTGCGCGGCGCGCAGCTGGTCGGCCTCGGCCTTGGTGCGGCGGCCCGCGAGCGTGGGCAGCGCCTCGCCGTTGGGATCGGCGAAGTTGAAGGCGCTCGTGAGGTCGCCGTTGACCGCGCGGCGGAACGGGCCGATGTTGCTTTCCTTCACGCCGAAGCGGGCCTCGACGAAGCGCAGCACCGAGGTGTGGTCGAAGGTCTGCGAGTTGACCCAGCCGCCGCGGCTCCAGGGCGAGATCACGTACATCGGCACGCGCATGCCGGGGCCGTAGACGTTGCCGTCGGGCGTGGGCTGCGACTGCGTCATGCCCGGCGGCTTGGGATGGTTGAAGTACTCGAAGCTCAGGTCCGCGTCGGACATCGTGGTCTTGCCCGCGAAGGCCTTCGCCGAGGGATCGGCCGATGCGATGGGCGAGGGCGCCGAGGCCGAGGGCACGTGGTCGAAGTAGCCGTCGTTCTCGTCGAAGTTCACGAACAGCACGGTCTTGCTCCAGACCTCGGGCACGGCGGTGAGCGCCTCCAGCACCTGCTGGATGTACCACGCGCCCTGCACCGGGCTCGAGGGGCCGGGGTGCTCGGAGTACACGTCGGGCGGGATCACCCACGACACCGCCGGCAGCCGGCCGGCCTTCACGTCGGCGCGGAAGGCATCCATGATCGCGCCCGCGTCGAAGGCCGCCTGGTCGGCCACCGGCAGCGTGTTGGCCGTGCCCTTGTAGAGCGGGTTGCCGGCGTCGTCGCCGGGCGCGTAGGCCGGCGATGCGCCCTGCGGCAGCGAGGTGCTGACCGGCTTGGCCGAGGCCTCGTTGGCCTTGCGGAAGTTCTTGAAGCCCAGCAGCGGATTGCAGCCGTAGTTGTTCGGGATGTTCTGGTAGACCATCCAGCTCACGCCCGCGTCCTGCAGGCGCTCGGCATAGGTCTTCCATTCGTAGCCCTCGGTCGAGGGACCGGTCGAGCTCCAGGCATTGACGTTGTTCACGTAGGCCACGTTGCCGCCCGTGGGTCCGTTGGTGCCGGTCCAGTGGAACGAGCGATTGGCGTGCGTGCCGGTGTGCATCGCGCAGTGGTAGTCGTCGCAGATCGTGAAGGCGTTGGCCAGCGCGAACTGGAACGGCAGCTCGGCCTCGGCGAGGTAGCCCATCGACTGCACGTAGGGCGCGGTGCTGCTGACCTTCTTGTAGCGCGGCCACTGGTAGAGGCGGCCGCCGTCCCAGGCGTTGTGCGAGTCGACCCAGGTGTGCGGCGTGCTGCTCACGCGCTGCGCGTTGCCTTTGCTGCCGTCGAGGTGATAGGGCAGCACCACCTTGCCGTTCTCGTCGAGCTGCTGCCACACGTTGAGGCCGTTGGGCAGCGGGATCGGGAAGCGGTCGCCGAAGCCGCGCACGCCCTTGAGGGTGCCGAAGTAATGGTCGAACGAACGGTTCTCCTGCATCAGGATGACGATGTGCTCGACGTCCTGGATGGTGCCGGTCTTGTTGTTGGCGGGGATCGCGAGCGCGCGACGGATGGCGGGCGGAAAGGCCGAGAGCGCGAGCGCGGCGGCGCCGGTGGTGGCGCTGCCGGTGAGGAATTTGCGGCGTGAGGTCATGGTCTTGTCGTGTTGTTTTTCGGGCCGTTGTATCAGGGCGCGCAGCGCATCACGGGCTGCGTGGTGGCGGGCGGGTTCTGCGTGCCGCCGTCGCCGCCGCCGGGGTTGCCCGTGCCCGGCAGGCCGCCGAAGCCGCCGCCGCTGCCGCCACCGCAGGCGGCGAGGGTGCAGGCCAGGATCAGCGCCGGCAGCAGCCGCGCGCGCGAGAAGAAGAGATGCATGGGAAATCCTCGCAGGTGTGTTTTCTTGTGAAGAGGCGACGAGGAGCGCGCCGCCACTGCCCACGGTAGGAAGCGGCAATGACAGTCGAGTGAAGAACGCGGCCGAGGTGTAAGCGCGCGTTGCGCCTGCGCGCGCGATGAATACCAAAGCCGGACAGGCAGCGCGCGAAGGGCTCGCGCGTACCGTGTCCGGCCTGGTGGGAAGGCTGCGGAAGCCCTCAGCGATGCATGGGCCTCAGAGGTCGGCCATGCCCATCGCGGGATCGCTGACCGAGTGCTTGCCGGTCTCGACGCGGCCCGCGAAGCGGCGCGCGAAGGTCGGATCGGCATCGCAGCCCACGACGAAGTCGTACCAGGCGCCGCTCGACGAAAGATCCCAATGCAGCTCGGCCTTGGCGCCGGGCTGCACGGTCGCGGTCCACGGGCCGTCGTCGCGGTAGGCCTTGGCGCGCACCGTGAACTTCACAGCCTTCTTGCCGCCGTTGAGCAGCTCGAGGTAGACGTTGCCGTTGGCGATGTCGTAGCACACGCGGACTTCGGGGGCGGCCGCGTCGCTCGCGCGCAGGCTGCCGAGGTCGCCCTTGAAGTGGCGGTGGTAGCCGTTCGGGCCGAGCACCCACAGGTCGTAGAAACCGCTGTTGTCGCGGCCCGCCATCCAGGTGTCGTCGAGCGTCTTGCCGGCCTCGACCATGTAGCGGCGCGGCAGGCGCGCGAGGTTGAGCTTGTCGTAGACGTGGAACACGGCGGCCGCCTTGCCGGTGTTCGCGAACAGCAGCTGCACCGTGCCGTCGAGCGGTGCCGTGCGCGCGCTGGTGTGCAGCTCGTAGGGCAGGGCGCGCGAGGGCCGCGTGCCGGTGGTCTGCCGAGGCAGCTGCGGATCGAGCGGCAGCGGCACCTGCGACAGCGCCTCCTGGTTGCGCCGGATCTGGTCGACCTCCGCGCGGGTGGCGCGGCCGGTCAGCGTGGGCAGCGCTTCGCCGTTGGGGTTGGCGAAGTTGAAGGCGCTCGTGAGGTCGCCGCACACCGCGCGCCGGAAGGCGCTGATGTTGGGCTCCTGGACGCCGAAGCGGGTTTCGAGGAAGCGCAGCACCGAGGTGTGGTCGAAGGCCTGCGAGCTGACCCAGCCGCCGCGGCTCCACGGCGAGATCACGTACAGCGGCACGCGCGGGCCCGGGCCGTAGACGCGGCCGTCGGCCTTGGGCTGGCCGCCGCTGCCCAGCGGCGCGGCATGCGTGAAGTACTCGGGACCCATCGCCGAGTCCGACAGCGTGGTCTTGCCCGCGTAGCTGCCGTCGCCGTTGGGCGAAGGCGCCGAGGGCGAGGGCAGGTGGTCGAAGTAGCCGTCGTTCTCGTCGAAGTTGATCAGCAGCACGGTCTTGCTCCACACCTCGGGCACGGCGGTGAGCGCGTCCAGCACCTCCTGCAGGAACCAGGCGCCCTGGATCGGGCTCGAGGGACCGGGATGCTCGCAGTAGATCGACGGCGCGTTCATCCAGCAGACCTGCGGCAGCTTGCCTTCGCGGATGTCGCGCTTGAACGCGTCGAGGTAGTCCTCGGGCTTCGTGCCGGGCAGCGTGTTGGCCACGCCCTTGTAGAGCGGGCTCTTCGCGTCGTCGGTGGCGCGGTCATAGGCCTTGTAGGGCAGCGCCTGGCCGGTGTCGGCATAGGGCTTGTTGGGCTCGCCGCCGCTGGAGACCGGATATCCCGAGTCGATGTTGGCCTTGCGGAACTGCCGGAACGCGCCGAGCATGTTGTCGCCCCATTCGTCGGGCATGTTCTGGTAGCTGATCCAGCGCACGCCCGCATCTTCCAGGCGCTCCGCGTAGGTCTTCCAGGTGTAGCCCACGTTCAGCGAGCCGGGCTTGCCGTCGATCCAGTCCCATTCGTTGCGCACGAAGGCGGTGTTGGTCGCGGTCGGGCCGTTGGTGCCGGTCAGGTGGAAGGAGCGGTTGGCGTCGGTGCCGGTGTGCATCGCGCAGTGGTAGGCATCGCAGATCGTGAAGGCGTTGGCCAGCGCGAACTGGAACGGGATCTCCGTCGCCTTGTGATAGCCCATGGCCTTGCTGGTCTTGTAGCGCGCCCACTGGTACATGCGCCCGCCGTCCCAGGCGTTCTGGCTGTCGGCCCAGTCGTGCGGCGTGCCGCCGTCGCGCTGCGCATTGCCCTTCGAGCTGTCGAGGTGGTAGGGCAGGATGGCCTTGCCGCTGGCATCGCTCTGCTGCCAGACGTTCATGCCCTTGGGCAGCGGGATGGTGAAGCGGTCGCCGAAGCCACGCACGCCGGCGAGCGTGCCGAAGTAGTGGTCGAACGAACGGTTCTCCTGCATCAGGATGACGACGTGCTCGACGTCCTGGATGGTGCCGGTCTTGTTGTTGGCGGGAATGGCGAGGGCGCGGCGGATGCTCGGCGGAAAGGCCGAGAGCGCGAGCGCGGCGGCGCCGGTGGTGGCGCTGCCGGTGAGGAACTTGCGGCGTGCGTTGTCGGTCATGGTGCGTGCCTCCTTCACAGATCGCCCAGGCCCATGGCCGGATCGCTGACCGAATGCTTGCCGGTCTCCACGCGGCCCGCGAAGCGGCGCTGCCAGCTCGCATCGGCGTCGCAGCTCACGACGAAGTCGTACCAGGCGCCGCTCGACGAAAGATCCCAGTGCAGTTCGGCCTTGGCGCCGCCCGCGACGGTCGCGCTCCACGGACCGTCGTCGCGGTAGGCCTTGGCGCGCACCGTGAACTTCGCGGCGGCCTGGCCGGCATTGAGCATCTCGAGGTAGACGTTGCCGTTGGCGATGTCGTAGCACACGCGCACCTCGGGCACGGCGGTGCCGCCGGCGCGCAGCCGGCTCAGGTCGCCCTTGAAGTGGCGGTGGTAGCCGTTCGGGCCGAGCACCCAGAGGTCGTAGAAGCCGCTGTCGTCGCTGACCGCGTTCCAGGCGTCGTCGAGCGTCTTGCCCGGTTCCACCATGAAGCGGCGCGGCAGGCGGTCGAGGTGCAGCCGGTCGTAGACGTGGAACACGGCGGCGGCCTTGCCGGTGTTGGCGAAGATCAGCCGCACGCTGCCGCCGATCGCATCGCTGCGCGCGCTGGTGTGCAGCTCGTAGGGCAGCGCGCGCGAGGGCCGCGTGCCGGTGGCCTGGCGCGGCAGCTGCGGATCGAGCGGCAGCGGCACCTGGGCCAGCTTCTCCTGGTCGCTGCGCAGCCGGTCGGCCGCGCCGCGCGTGGTGCGGCCCGCGAGCGTGGGCAGCGTCTCGTTGTTCGGGTTCGCGAAGTTGAAGGCGCTCGTGAGGTCGCCGCACACCGCGCGCCGGAAGGCGCTGATGTTGGTCTCCTTCACGCCGAAGCGCGCCTCGATGAAGCGCAGCACCGAGGTGTGGTCGAAGGCCTGCGAGTTGACCCAGCCGCCGCGGCTCCATGGCGACACCACGTACATCGGCACGCGCACGCCGGGGCCGTAGACGCGGCCGTCGGGCGCGGGCTGGCCGGTGGTGCCCGGCGGCTTCGGATGGTTGAAGTACTCGGGCTTGAGCGCGTCGACCGGCAGCGTGGTCTTGCCCGCGGGCGTGCCGTCGGGGTTGATCGAGGGCGCGGCGGGCGAGGGGTAGTGGTCGAAGTAGCCGTCGTTCTCGTCGAAGTTGATGAGCAGCACGGTCTTGCTCCACACCTCGGGCACCGCGGTCAGCGCATCGAGCGTTTCCTGGATGTACCAGCCGCCCTGCACCGGGCTCGAGGGGCCGGGGTGCTCGGAGTAGGTGGCTGGCGCGACGATCCACGACACCTGCGGCAGCTTGCCGTTCCTGATGTCCTGGCGGAACTGCTCGAGGAAGCCGCCGTCGCCCATGGTGTTGGCGATGCCCTTGTAGAGCGGGTTGCGCGCGTCGTCGCTCGCCGGGTCGTAGACCGGCGAGGGGCCGTCGTTGCTGACCGGCTTGCCCGAGGCCTCGTTGGCCAGGCGGTACTGCTTGAAGCCCGCGAGCGGGTTGTCGCCGAAGTTCTCCGGCATGTTCTGGTAGACGATCCAGCTGACCTTGGCCTCCTGCAGGCGCTCGGGATAGGTCTTCCACTCGTAGCCCTTGGCCGAGCTGTCGATCGAGTCCCACTCGTTGTTGACCGTGGCCACGCCCGCGCCGGTCGGGCCATTGGTGCCGGTCCAGTGGAACATGCGGTTCGAGTTGGTGCCGGTGTGCATGCTGCAGTGGTACTCATCGCACAGCGTGAAGGCATTGGCGAGCGCGAACTGGTAGGGCAGTTCGGCTTCCTTGAAGTAGCCCATCGCCGCGTTGGTCTTGTAGCGCGCCCACTGGTAGGTGCGCCCGCCGTCCCAGGCGTTCTGGCCGTCGCTCCACGAGTGCGGCGTGCCGCTCACGCGCTGGGCGTTGCCCTTGGTGCTGTCGAGGTGGTAGGGCAGGATGGCCGTGCCGCTGGCATCGCTCTGCTGCCAGACGTTCATGCCCTTGGGCAGCGGAATCGTGAAGCGGTCGCCGAAGCCGCGCACGCCCATGAGCGTGCCGAAGTAGTGGTCGAAGGAGCGGTTCTCCTGCATCAGGATGACGATGTGCTCGACGTCCTGGATGGTGCCGGTCTTGTTGTTGGCGGGAATGGCGAGGGCGCGGCGGATGCTCGGCGGAAAGGCCGAGAGCGCGAGCGCGGCGGCGCCGGTGGTGGCGGTGCCGGTGAGGAATTTGCGGCGTGCGTTGTCTGTCATCGCGGGGTCGTCCTTGGCGTTCTTCCGGTTTGGAAAGCTCGAACGCTCAGGGCGCGCAGCGCTTCACGGGCTCGGTGGTGGCCGGCGGATTCGGCGTGCCGCCGCCGGGGTTGCCCGCGCCGGGCAGGCCGCCGAGGAAGCCGCCGCCGCCATCGCCGCCGCCGCAGGCGGACAGCAGGCAGGCCAGCAGCAGGGCGGGCGCGAAGCGAAGCAGGTGAAGGGGACGTGGGACTTGCATGGTGATCCTCTCTCTCGGGGTCGTTGTGTGTGGGGGAACGGAATGCGATGGCGCTCAGGGCTCGAGCGTGGACAGCGGCTGGCCCGACTTGAAGATGCTCGTGAGCTCGTCGGCCGCGAGCGCGCGGTTCCAGATCGCGAACTCGTTGAAGTCGAGCGGGCCGCGCGGCGAGCTGGTCCAGCGCTTGTAGTACTGGCCGGTGCCGTCCTCGTTGAGGCTCAGGCCGTTCTTCAGGCCGCCGAGCTGGGCCACGATGTCCGCGGTCATGTCGGCGCTGCCGGTCTGCAGCGCGCGCGCGGCGTCGAACAGGTAGCCGGTCATCTTGAGGTTGGCCTTGTCGATCACGACCGCCACGTAGGCCCACTGGCCGGCGCTCAGGCGGTAGCCGTTGCTGTCGGCGCGGCCGCCGCCCTTGCCGACGTTGAAGCGCAGTTCGCAGCCGTCGAACAGGCCGATCGCGAGGCCGGCGTTGCTGCCGCTGTCGTAGTTCTTGTTGGCGATCACCGAGGCGCCGTCGCCCGCGCCCACGCTGCAGCTCGCGTCGGTGCGCAGCCAGAAGCCGATGGTGTAGGCCGTGACCGAGGGCGCGGTCGCCACGTCGGCGGTCTGCACCAGGCGATAGCCGGCGGTGCCGTCGGCGGTCTTCACGCTGCTGTCCACGCGCAGGGCCTTGGCCTTGTACGGGGCCTTGAAGCCATCGTCCACGAGGCTGCCGCCGTCGGCGCCGGCGGCCCAGGGCGCGAGCGTGGAGGCGCTCTTGCGGTCGGCGGGCGGCAGCGCGTCGAGCGGGTAGTAGTTGACCAGGCCGTTGCGCAGCGTGGGCGCGAGCGTGGCGGGCTTCACGTAGGTGACGCGCGCCGGCAGCGCGAGGCTCGCATCGCCCGCGACCACGGTGTAGTCGAAGGCCAGGATGCCGTCGCTGGCCGCCTCCACGGGATCGTTGTAGGCGGTGGCACCGGCCGCGAGCGTGGCGACCAGCTTGCCGTCGCGCAGCACCTTCACCGGCACGTTCGCGTTGCCCGCGAGCGTCCACGAGAGATCGACGCTGGCCTTGTCGGCGCCGGTCGTCGCCACCAGGCCGCGCAGCGCGGTGGCGGCCTGCAGCGGCTGGCCGTTGAAGCGATAGGCCTCGGCCGCGGGCAGCGCGCCGAGGTGGCGCAGCACGGTCGGCGCGATGTCGGTCGCGGCGGCCAGCTTCGTCAGCGTGGCGACGTCGGCGGGCGCGGCCTCGCCGGTGGCGGGCAGCGCGGCCAGCGTCTTGTTGCTCGCGACGAAGATCGTCTTGGTCTGCGCGCTCTGCGTGCCGGTCGCGTTGCCGAAGGCATCGAGGCCGTTGGGCGTGGTGAGCACCACGAGCCAGTCTTCCTTCGCATCGTTGGCGCTGCGCCGCGCGATGCGCGCGAGCAACTGGCCGACCGCGGCGGCGGTGTCGGACACGGCGCGCTGGTAGGCCTCGCCGCGCGGGCCGGAGGGCGCCGCCGCGGCGGGCGCGCCGTACTGCGCCACCAGCAGGTCCCAGCCCTGGTCGATGAGCTGCGCGGTGCGTTCGGTCACGCAGGCGTCGGCGCCCGCGCAGTCGACAGCGGCATCGAGCGTGCCGCTCTCGTTCGCGAGCAGCGAGCGGTAGTTGGCGCCGGCCGTCACCGAGGCGGTGAGGTAGCCGGCGTCCTTCTTCAGCTTCGCGAGCGCGAACACCGAGGGCGCGAGCTTGGCGTCGATGCGCTGGTCGGCCGTGTCCCACTGCACCGAGTGGCGCTGCGCCCAGGTGCCGGTCACGAGCGTGGCCCAGCCGGGGCTCGCGGTGGTGCGCTGCTCGGTGAGCGCGCCATTGGCGCCGCCGGTCCAGGCCGGCGCGAGCTTCAGGCCCTGCAGCGCGGGCACCTTGTTCTGCGCCATCGCATCGCGCAGCGCGGCGTGGGTGAGGCCGTCGATCTGCACCACCAGGGCCTTGGGGCCGCTCTTGCCCTGGTTGGTGGTGGGCAGGTTGTCGTCGCCGTTGCCGCCGCCGGCGGGTGGTGTCGCGACCGGCGGGAAGACCACGCCGCCGCCGCCACCGCCGCCGCATGCGGCGAGCGCCATGGCCGCGGTCAGCGGCAGCAGCCAGCGGGTCGCGGCGCGTGATCGGAATGCGGGGAGCGCGTGAAGTTTCGGACGCATCGTGGAGCCCTGGAATGAGATGGAACGGAGTGCCGGTGACAGTCGGCCGGAGGCAAAAAAAAGTGCCCGGAGGGCACGTGTGCGGACGCCGCGAAGATTAGGGAGAACCCGTGACGCAGCAGTGAATCGCGCATGACAATGCGAAGGCATGCGCGTGACAGCGCATCGCCGGTTACTGCGAAAGAATGAAGCTGGAGGTGGCCGGCGGGTTCGGCCCCGCGCCCTGCGCGCCTAGCGCGAGCGCGGCTTCGCGGGCTTCGCCGCGCGTTGCTTCGATGGCGCCTTCGCGGCCTTCGCCGCTTCGCGCACGGGCTCGTTGCTGATCCCGCTCGAGACATGCCCCGCCGGCACATGCCGCGCCGCCGCATCGACATGCCCGGTCTGGTCGTCGAAGAAGAAGTCGGGCTCGAACTCGCGCAGGAACTCGCCCTTGGGCAGGCCGCCGAGGAACATGGCCTCGTCGACGCGGATGTTCCAGTTCATCAGCGTGCGGATGGCGCGTTCGTGCGCGGGCGCGCTGCGCGCCGTGACCAGCGCGGTGCGGATGCGCATCTGCGCATTGCCCGCCATCTGCAGCCGGTGCAGCGCGGCCAGCAGCGGCTTGAACGGGCCGCCGGGCAGCGGCAGGTCGACCTTGCTCGCCTCGTGCGCCTGGAAGGCATCGAGGCCCTCGGCCTGGAACACGCGCTCGGCCTCGTCGCTGAACAGCACGGCGTCGCCGTCGAAGGCGATGCGCACCTCGTTGGGCCAGGCATCGCTGGCCTTCACCGATTCGACCAGCACGCGCGCGGCCGGGAAGCCCGCGGCCAGCGCCTCGCGCACGTCCTGCGCGTTGACCGACAGGAACAGGTGGGCGCGCAGCGCGCGCAGGTAGCCGAAGGGCGGGCGGCCCTGCGTGAACACGCCGCGCTGCAGCTTGATGTCGGCCGCGGCGCTGGAGCGGAAGATGCGCATGCCCGAGACCGGGTCGTTGCGCGAGAGGATCACGACCTCGACGCGCTGCACGCCGTCGTCGTTGAAGCGCAGCAGCTTGCGGATCAGCGAGTAGGCGATGCCGGGCGCGGCCGGCACGTCGAGGCGCTCGAGCTGCAGCTTCATGTAGCCCGCGTCGTCGCCCGACTCGAAGATCTCGTTCTCTTCTTCGAGGTTGAACAGGGCGCGCGAGGAGATCGCGACCACGAGCTTGTCTTCGAGGGTGACGGGCATGGCGTGCGGTTGGACGGTCAGGAGTCGTCGCGGCCATCGTCGGCCGCATCGAACGAGAAGTAGAGCGTATCCGACCAGTGGCCCAGGCCGAGCTCGCGGATCGGCGCCTCGACCACCTGCTGCGCGGGCGGCAGCAGGCGTTGCCAGATGTTCTTCGGCCGCGGCGCGAGCGTGGCGAGCGTGCGCTCGATCTCGGCGTCGAGGTCGCCCAGGCCCTGGCGCAGCTTCTCGACCGCTTCGGCCACGGGCGCGTCGCCCATGCCCAGCACCTCGGCCGGCTCGAGCACGAACCATTCGTCGGGCCGCGTGCGTTCGTTCAGGAAGCGCAGCGCCTCCTCGCGCATCGGCGAGATCGCGGGATGCTCGATGCGCGCGAGGAAGGCGGCCGCGCGCGCGATGCCCGGGCCGCAACGCCCGGCCAGCGCGAGCGGCTCGGGCTCGTTCCAGATCGCCGAGCGGCAGGGCCGCGTCTCGCACGAGACCAGCAGCCGGAACAGCAGCGGCACCGCGTACGCATGCTCGGAGATGCCACGCAGCGTGGACGGGCTGGCCTGCGCATCGGGCAGGGCGGTGCTGGCATAGAGGTAGCTTCGATTCGCCATCGGCTTGCTCCTTGCCCGCGGCCGGACCGCGCGCGGGCGCTACTTCACGAACTGGTTGAGCTGGATGATCGGCAGCATCACGGCCAGCACGATCAGCATCACCACGCCGCCCATCGCCACGATCAGCAGCGGCTCGAGGATGGTGGCCAGGTGCATGGCACGGCGCTGCACTTCGGCGCCGAGCTGGTTGGAGGCGCGCTGCAGCATCAGCGGCAGCGTGCCGGTCTGCTCGCCGAGCCGCGCGAACATCGACACCAGGCCCGGAAAGCGTTTCTTCTGCGCCAGCGCCGAGGCCAGCGGCGCGCCCTCGCGCACCAGCACCAGCGCATCGAGCGCGTCGGCGCGCATGGCGCGGTTGCTCAGGGTCTCGGCGGCGGCCTGCAGCGCGCGCAGGATCGGCACGCCGGCGGTGGCCAGCATGGCGAGCGTGCTCGCGAAGCGCGCCGCGTTGTAGCCGCGCGCGAGCTTGCCCACCAGCGGCAGCTTGAGCCAGGCGGCGTCGAACTTGAGGCGGAAGGCCTCCTGCGCCAGCGCCAGCCGCGCGCCGATGGCGGCCAGCAGCACGGCGCCGAGCATCCACCAGCCGTAGTTGCGCACCGCGGCGCTGAGGCCCAGCATCACGGTGGTGAGGAAGGGCAGCGAGCGCTTGGTGCCCGCGAACACCTGCGCCACCTGCGGCACCACGTAGCTCACGAGGAAGATCACGATCACGATCGCCACCAGCGTGACGATGGCCGGGTAGAGCGCCGCGCCGACCAGCTTCTGCTGCAGCGCCTGGCGTTCCTCGAGATCGTCGGCCAGGCGGTCGAGCACCAGGCCGAGGTTGCCGCTCTGCTCGCCGGCGCCGATCACGGCGGTGTAGATCGGCGAGAACTCGCGCGAATGCGCCGACAGCGCGCGCGCGAATGGCGAGCCGGCGTTGACCTCCGCGCGCAGCGAGGCCACGAGGTTGCGTTGCTGTTCCGATTCGGCCTCGTCCGTGAGCGCCGTGAGCGCGCGCTCGAGCGGCAGGCCCGAGGAGACCAGGCCCGCGAGCTGGCGCGTCCAGACCGCGAGGCCGGTGGAATTGAAGACCCGCTTGCCGCCGCCGAGCCAGCGCGACAGGCCGCTCGCCTGGCCGGTGCCGTTGACGTGGTCGCTGCCGACCGGCTTGACCGACAGCGGGATCAGCGCCTGGGCGCGCAGCATGCTGCGCGCGCTGCGCGCGGTGTCGGCTTCGAGCACGCCTTCGCGCGACTGGCCGGCGGCATCGATGGCTTCGAAGGAATAGGCGGGCATGGCGGAACTCGCGCGCTAGTCGCGCGTGACGCGCAGGAGCTCGGCGCGCGAGGTGATGCCGGCCTGCACCAGCCGTTCGCCGTCCTCGCGCATCAGGCGCAGGCCGCCCTGCGCGCCGGCCTTGAGCAGCTCGCTCTCGGCCGCCTTGCTGTGGATCAGGCCCTGGATGGTCTCGTCGGCCACCAGCAGCTCGAAGATGCCGGTGCGGCCCTGGTAGCCGGTCTGGCCGCAGGCCTCGCAGCCGGCGCCGCCGCAGCTGGTGCAGACCTTGCGCACCAGCCGCTGCGCGAGCACGCCCAGCAGCGAGGAACTCAGCAGGAAGGGCTCGACGCCCATGTCGGTGAGACGCGTGACGGCGCTGACCGAGTCGTTGGTGTGCAGCGTGGCCAGCACCAGGTGGCCGGTGAGCGAGGCCTGGATCGCGATCTGCGCGGTCTCGAAGTCGCGGATTTCGCCGATCATGATCACGTCCGGGTCCTGCCGCAGGATGGCGCGCAGGGCCTTGGCGAAGGTGAGCTCGATCTTGGCGTTGATCTGGGTCTGGCCCACGCCCGGCAGCTCGTACTCGATCGGGTCTTCCACCGTCATGATGTTGCTGCGGCTCGCATCGAGCCGGGCCAGCGCGGCATACAGCGTGGTGGTCTTGCCCGAGCCGGTGGGGCCGGTCACGAGGATGATGCCGTGCGGCTGCGTGATCAGCTTCTCGAAGCGCTCCAGCGTGTCGCCCAGCATGCCCACCGATTCGAGCGTGAGCTTCGACTCGCTCTTGTCGAGCAGGCGCAGCACGGCGCGTTCGCCGTGCGCGCTCGGCAGCGTCGACACCCGCACGTCGACCGCGCGCGTGCCGATGCGCAGCGAGATGCGCCCGTCCTGCGGCAGCCGCTTCTCGGAGATGTCGAGGTCGGCCATGATCTTCAGGCGCGAGATCAGCGCGGCATGCAGCGCGCGGTTGGGCTGCACCACCTCGCGCAGCGTGCCGTCGATGCGAAAGCGCACCGACGACGTGCGCTCGTAGGGCTCGATGTGGATGTCGCTGGCGCCGTCGCGCGCGGCCTGCGTGAGCAGCGCGTTGAGCATGCGGATGATGGGCGCGTCGCCCGCGCTTTCCAGCAGGTCCTCGACCGCCGGCAGCTCCTGCATCATGCGCGAGAGGTCGGCGTCGCTCTGCACTTCGCTGACCACCGCGGCGGCGCTCGATTCGCCCTGGGCGTAGGCGGCGCTGATGCGCTGCGCGAGCGGGCCGTCGGCCAGCACCTCGAAGGCCTGCACGCCGTACTTGCGCGTGACCTCGCCGACGGCGCTGCGCGCGGGGTGGCTCGACATCCACAGCGTGTAACGGCCGTCGTCGGCTTCCTCGAGCAGCAGTTGCTGGCTGCGGGCGAAGGCGTAGGGCAGGGGATAGCGCATGGGGCGGGTCGGCGGGGCGTGGTCGGTGCGTGGTTCGAGCGGGGCGGGCGGCCTTCGGGCCTCAGGGCATTTCGCGTTGCGTGGCCGGGTCGGCGGTGGGCGGCAGGGCGCCGCGCAACGGGCTGGCCGGCAGCTTGCGGTTGTCGGGCGCGGGGATCGGCGGCGGGATCAGCTGCGTGCCTTCCTCGCGCAGGCTGCCCGAGGGAGCGCGCGGCGCGCGCGTCAGCGGCGTGTCGGGCAGGATCGGCGCGGCGTCGACCTTGTTGAGCATCGGGTTGCCGGTGTCGGGCTGGGCCTGGACCTGCAGGGCGCGGATCTGGTCGTAGCGGTCGAAGGCGAAGGCCTCGGTGGAGGCGGCGTCGCGCATCACGACCGGGCGCAGGAACATCATAAGGTTGTTCTTCTCGCGCGAGCGGGTCTCGTTCTTGAACAGGTTGCCCACGACCGGGATGTCGCCGGCCAGCGGCACCTTCTCGATCTTGTTGCCGTAGTTGTCGGACAGCAGGCCGCCCAGCATGACGAGGCCGCCGTCTTCCACCAGCACGCTCGATTCGAGCGAGCGCTTGTTGGTGGTGGGGCCGTTCGGGTCGGTCAGGCTGCCGGGCAGCACGGTCGAGATCTCCTGGAAGATGCTCATCTTCACGGTGCCGTTCTCGTTGATGGTCGGGCGCACGCGCAGCGTGAGGCCGACGTCCTTGCGTTCGACGGTGGTGAAGGGGTTGAGGCCGCCCGTGGTGGGGTTCGAGTAGGAGCCGGTCGGGAAGGGCACGTTCTGGCCGATCACGATCTTGGCCTCCTCGTTGTCCAGCGTCAGCAGGTTCGGCGTGGACAGCACGTTCGTGTCGTTGTCGCTGGCGAAGAAGTTGGCGATGGCGCCCAGCACGTAGTGGCCGCCGATCTTGCCGCCGATGCCGATGTTGAAGCCCTGCGGCAGCGAGATGCCCTGCGGGTTGCGCGTGGCGATCGCCGCCGTGAGCGCCAGCAGGTTGGTGCCGGTCAGGCTCGAGTTGGTGCCGAGCACCGCGTTGTTGCCGAGCGCGCTCTGCCATTGCACGCCGAACTGCGCGGCCTTGGTCGCGTTCACCTCGACCACCAGCGCCTCGATCATGACCTGGGCGCGGCGGCCGTCGAGCCTGTCGATCACGGCGCGCATCTGGCGGTACTGCGGCTCGGGCGCGGTGATGATCAGCGAGTTGGTCGACGGGTCGGCCTGGATCTGGCCGCCGGTCGAGGGCTGGTTGGCGTTGTTGAGCGGCGCGCTCGCCTGCGGCGAACTGCCGTTCTGCGAGTTGCTGTTGCCGAAGTTGACCGGCATGGCGGCCGACAGGTTGGGTTGCGACTGTGCCGCGGCCGCGCCGGCGCCGCCGGTCGCGCCGGGCTGGCCCTGGTTGTTGGTCTGCGCCGCCGCCATCGCCGCGCGCAGCGTGGCCGCGAGCCGTACCGCGTCGGCGTTCTTCAGGTAGACCACGTAGATGTTGCCGGCCGCGCCGTTGCTGCTGTCGATGGCGGGTCGGTCGAGCTTCTCGACCAGCGTGCGCACCAGCGCCGCGCGCGCCGGGTTGGCCGCGCGCAGGATCAGCGCGTTGCTGCGCGGATCGGCCATTAGCGTGGTGCGGAACGAGGCATCCGTGCCGCCCGGGGCCGCGGCCGCGCCGGGCTGGCCGGTGGCGCCGCCGCCGTCGACCAGGCGCTGGATCAGCGGCACGATGTCGGTGGCGATCGAGTGCTTGAGCGGGATCACGTCGATGTCGGAGGCGTTGGGCACGTCGAGCGCCGCGATGATGCGCGCGAGGCGGCGCATGTTCTCGGCGTAGTCGGTGATCACGAGCGAGTTGTTGCCCGGGTTCACGTTGATGGTGTTGTTCGGCGGGATCAGCGGCCGCAGCACCGGCAGCAGGTTGTTCGGCGACTCGTAGTTGAGGCGGAAGATCTGCGTGATGATCTGGTTGCCCGCCACCGCGGCGGTGCCGCCCGTGGTGGTGGTGACGGTGCTGGTCTGCAGCTTGGCGTCGGCCTCGGGCACGATCTTGTAGAGGCCGTCGGCCTCGACCACCGCGAAGCCCTGCAGCCGCAGCGCCGAGGCGAACTGGTTGAAGGCGGCCGAGGGCGGGATCGCGCGGTCGGTCACGAGGTTCATCGTGCCCTTCACGCGCGGATCGACCACCACGTCGCGTCCCGTGACCACCGCCATGGTGCGCGCCACGGCCTCGATGTCGGCGTTGGCGAAGTTCAGCGTGATCGGCTCGCCGCGGCGTGGCGCCTCGCCCTGCGCGAAGGCCGGCATCAGCGCGAGCGGCGCGGCCTGCAGGAAGGTGGCGGCGATCAGCAGCCGGACCGCATGCGCGACCAGGCCACGGGGGGCGCGGGGGAAGGAGCTCAGGGGCGTCGTCATGGTCAGGTCAACCCAGGGTGATGATCGAGCGCGCGTTGTCGCGCCGCCCGATGATGTTCAACAAGTTGGAGAGAGCGTCTTCGCTGCCCGGCGCGGCACTGGCCTCGCCGTTGAAGCGGAATGCGGTGCCGTTCCAGCTGCCGCTGCCGTTGAGCTCGAGGCTGCCCTGGCGCGTGCTCAGCAGCAGCGAGGGGCGGTTGCCGCCCTCGAGCGCGAGGCGGTAGCTGCCCATCGGCCGCAGGGTCGAGAGGCTGGAGGAAACGTCGGTGGCGTCGAGCGTGGCCTGGCCCGCGATGCGCAGCACCGGGCCGTCGGTGCGCAGCGAGAAGGCGCGCGTCGAGAGGTCGAGCGTGCCTTCGAGCTTGAGCGTGTTCCAGGGCGCGCCGAGGCCGCTGAGCATGGTGGCGGGCCAGCGCGAGCGGCCATCGCCCCAGTCGATCTGCACGCCGCCGGCGCGCGGGCCGGCGCGCAGTTCGAGCGGCTGGGCGGCGCAGCAGGGCAGGTCGAGCGAGGCCGACACGCCGCCCCAGCCCGGCCGCAGGCGCCAGTTGAGCGTGCCGGGCAGCGAGACGGCTTCGCCGCCGCCCGCGCCGCTCGCGAACACCACGGCCGCGGCGCCGTTCCAGACCGTGCCGCGCGGATTGACCAGCAGCAGCCGGCCCTCGCTCCAGCTCGAGAGGCCGGCCGCGAGCCAGCGCGCGGGCGCGAACAGCACCAGCGCGACCAGCGCGCCGACGACGATGCCGAGCACGGCCCAGCGCCAGCCGCGGCGCGGCTTGGGGGAAGACAGCGGGGCGCGCGTCAGCATGGACGGGGGCACCGGTGGAGGGGGCGGCTCATCGCGCGGCCGGCAGCGTCATGACGAGGGTGCCCTCCCAGCGGATCTGCGGCGGCTCGGGCGTCTTGTCGCGCGCGGCGGCCTGCGCCGGGCCGGTGGGCGGGGTCGGCGTGGCGGCGACGGCGCGCGTGAGATGCGCCTCGCGCGGCACCGCATGCGCATTGCCGCGCGCCTGCGCGAGCCATTGCGCGAGCGCGTCGGCGGCGGTGGGACGCAGCGTGACGGTGGCGACGTCGCCGGAGCCGCCGCCACCGGTCATCAGCTGGCCGCTGGCGCCGATGCCCTGGCGCACCGAGGTCTCGAGCGCGCGCAGCGCGTCGTCGCGCGCCAGCCGCGGTTGCGACTGCAGCGCCTTGGCGCGGTTCTGCAGGGTGGCCATCTGCTGCAGCTGCGCGTCGAGCTTCGCGTGCTCGGCCGGCGCGGCCCAGAGGGTGCGCAGCGCGGGCGCGAGCGCGATCCACCACAGCAGGGCCAGCGCCACCAGCGAGACGGCGGCGATCACCATGCGGCGCTCGCGCATCGCGAGGACGGCCCAGCGGGCCTTGAGTTCTTCGGTGAATTTCATCGGGTGGCCTCGGCCTGTACCAGCAGCAGATCGCCCTCGGTGCGCACGCCGTAGCCGCGCGGCGCCATCGCGGACGTGAGCTGCGAAACCTCGGAGGGCTGCAGCCCGAGGCCGCGCAGACGCAACTGGCCGGCCACGTAGTCGATGGCGCTCGGCACGCGGTCCGGCGGAAGATTGCCGGCGAGCGCGCCGAGCATGGGTTCGAAGTCGCCGCTGGTCACGTCGCCCACGGCGAGCTGCAGCGCGGCGACTTCGCGCTGCATCTGCACCGGCGCGTCGACCACCAGCTTGACGGCGGGGAAGGTCTGCGTGAGCACGCCCTTGACGGCTTCGCGTTTGGCCTCGAGCGCGCTGCGCTCCTTCCAGGCCCAGGCGTTGAGGCCGACGAGCTGCACCAGCACCAGCACCACCGCGCCCCAGCGCGCGGCGCGCCATTCGGGCGCGTAGCGCAGGGTCTGGACCACGGAGGCGAATTTCTTGCCGGCGCGCGCGCGGCCCGTGACCGCGAGGTCGAACTGCGCGAGCTCCCAGCGCGAGCGCGCGGCCTGCAGCCAGCGCTGCGGCGCCTGCACGATCGGCACGCGTTGCTCGAGCAGCCGTTCGGCCGCCGCGGCCACGGCCGGCTCGGCCGAGATCACGGCGGTGTCGGCCGGCAGGCCGGCCGAGAGTGCGAGGCCGGCGCCCGCGAGCGGCAGCGAGACCACGCCGTCGGCGTCGCAGACCGTGAGCTGCGGGGCTTCGGGCTCGCCGGTGATCAGCAACTGCGGCGGGCCGTCGGCCGGCTGCGGCGCGAACTCGGGAACGATGCGGGTGACGCGCCGGCCGCTGGCCTCGAGCGCCTGCACCACCGAGCGCAGCCAGATGCGGTTGCAGGCCGCGACCCACACCGGATCGCCGGCGCGCGCCTCGGGCTCGAGGGCGAAGTGCAGCGCCTCGGGGTCGTCGAGCAGGTGTTCCTCGAGCAGGCCGTCGAGCACGGCGCGCAGCTTGGAGGCGCTGCCCATGCTGCCCTTGGGCAGCGTGACGCGGTGCCACGAGAGCGCGGTCGACGGCACGCCGAGCGTGACCTCGCTGCCCGAGGGCAGCAGCGCGAGCAGTGCGCGGCCATGGTCGCGCAGCACGATGCCGTCGTCGCCGGCCTGGGCCCAGTCGTACTCGCCCGCGGCGTCGGCCGGAGGCAGGGGAGCGATGAGCAGCAGCGGGGTCATGGGGGTGTGGGGAAAAGCCGGTGATTGTAGGTGGGCGTCTTACAAAGGCGCACTACGTTTTTCATAGCGTACCTGACAGATGTGACGGGCGTTGGAAGGCTTTTATGCTCGGAAAAATGTAACGGGCCTCAGGGTTTGACCGAGGTGTAGGTGGCGCCGGTGCCGCGCGTACGCCACAAGGTCTTGACGGTGACGCCATCGCGTTGCAGCAGCGAACGCTCGTCGACCCAGGTGCGGTCGATGCGCAGGCGGCCGTAGACCTCGAAGAACTGCGTGGCGACGCCGTGCTGCTCGGCGTTGAACAGGCCGCCGTCGGCGGGCAGACCGGCATTGGCGTCCGCGAAGGTCTTGAAGTACGTGCGCGTGCGTCGTTCCACCAGCTGGCGCGCGTTGGCGATGGTGAGCGAGGGCAGGCTTGCGGCAATGACTTCGGCGGACGCCGTGTTGAGGTTGATCGGCGTTCGGATCGGCAGCACCGTGACGTAGGGCTCGAGCGCGGCCGCGGTCGCAGGCGAGAGGCCGAGCCACACGAGCTGCGACACCTCCTGCGGCATCAGCGGCGCGCTGGCGCCGTCGTCGGCCGGTGCGCCGGCCGAGGCATCGGTGGTGGTGTTCAGGGTGCGCGTCAGCGAGGCGACCATCGCGTTGAGTTCGGCGCCCGGCAGGTTCAGCAATCCGAACAGCTTGGTGAAGGCGGCGACCGCCGCTGGCACCGGCTTGCCCGCATTCACCAGCGTCAGCACGTTGAGCTTGGACTGCGCATCGACGATGCGGCCCGAGAGGAAGGCATCGGGCAGGCCCTCGAGCTGGTCGCTCGAGACGTTCTTGTCGGCCGCCAGGAAGCTGGTGAGCCGCGCTTCCTCGAGCGGCACGGCCCAGGGCTCGGCCAGGTGGTCGGGGCCGCCGGCGCGGCCGTCCTCGCGCAGGATCAGGCGCGACCAGTCGAGCGCGCCGACCAGCACCCAGGCCGCCTGCACGCGCGCGCGCTCGGCCGATTCGACCTCGGACGCGCGCCACTGCTGCCACAGCGCGGCGGCGGCGAAGGTGGCGACCAGCGTCACGGTGAGCATCGCGGCCAGCAGCGCGGCGCCGGCCTGCCGATGGCGTTGGTGGTGGCGTGGCGTCATGAGCGTTGCGATCCCACGGTGGGCCGCACCCAGTCGCGCGTGAGCGTGCCCGAGAGGCCGTCGCCCGGCGGCAGGGTGAGCACCAGCCGAACGCCGTCGGGCATGCTGACGATCGAGCCGGTCGGGGCCTGCGGATTGGCTGGCGTGGCCTGCAGTTCGCTCGCGGGCACCCAGACGTCGTTGCGGAAGTAGTAGAGCTGCCAGCTCTGCACCGGGATCAGCACCGTGTCGCTGAAGCCGTTGGGGCCGCCGTAGCTGCCTTGCGCACCGCCGTTTTCCTGCGCCCACGCGGCGGCCTGGGTCCAGGCCTGCTGCCAGGCGCCACGGGTGCTGAAGGGCGGCGACTGCCAGCGGCGCCAGCGCACGCCGTCGGGGCCGGCGCGCAGCGTCCAGGCCACCACCAGCACGCCGGGGTTGGCGGCGTCGCCGCCGCTGCGCGTGAGGCGCAGCACGCGGCCGTCCCAGTCGATCGGCCGCGTCTGCGCGAGCGCGACCACCGCGTCGAGGTCGGTGCTCCATTGCGCCAGCGTGGTCTGCAGCGTGAGCACCGCGTCGGCGCGCAGCTGGTTCTGCGAGGTGGCGCGCGACATGCCGTCGAGCCCACGCCAGCTGACCAGCGCGAGCAGCGCCATCACCGCGATCGCGACCAGCAGCTCGATCAGCGTGAAGCCGCGGGCGCGGGTTGTGCGGGCAGGCCTGCGGTTCATCAGTAGCGCCCCACCACCGTCGACAGGCGCAGGATCGGCGCATCGACCGCGTCGCGCACCTGCACGTCGACGCGGTTGAAATTGGGATTCAGCGTGGGGGACACGGTGGTCGTCACGTTGAAGCTCGCGCCGGCCTGGGCGCAGATGGAGCCCGAGATGCCCACCCCCGGCATCTGGCGCGCGAGCCGGGCTTTGGCCAGTTCGTTCTCGGCGCACAGGTCGGCCAGCAGCAGGTCGGACTGGCGCTGCGCGTTGCGAGTGAGCGCCATCGTCGCCTCGGAGCCCGCGGCCAGCGCGAGCGCGACGATGCCGAGCGCGATCAGCACCTCGATCAGCGTGAAGCCGCGGCGGCGCCGCGCGGCGGCCGCGGCGCGGGGGGCGCGCTGCCTCATGGATTGCTGACCGAGAAGGGGCGCAGGCCGTCGGTCGCGATGCGCAAGGTGCGCGCGGGCGGGCCGTCGGAGGACAGCAGCACCTGCTGGGGCGCGATGATCGGATCGGGGCCGAGCAGCAGCGCCGCGACCGGAATGCCGTTGGCGAAGAAGGCCTGCGCCGTCATGCCCTGCGAGGCCCAGCCGTTGGGCAGCGTGCCGGGCGGCAGGCCGTCGAACACGAAGCTGCCGCCCTCGACCAGGCGCCAGCGCACCGCGATGCCGCTGGCGCGCGACTGGGCACGGGCCGATTCGAGCAGCGCGGCGAGGCGGTCGGCCTCGCGGTCGAGCCGGGCCTGGCCGCTGTCGCGCATCGCGAAGCTCACGCCGGCCGTGGCGATCGCGATCACCGCGATCACCACGATCAGTTCGATCAGCGTGAAGCCCGCGGCCCGGCGGCCGGCGCGGCGTCTATTGCCAGCTGCCGATGTCGGCATTCTTGCCCTCGCCGCCGGCCTGTCCATCGGCGCCGAGCGAGAGCACGTCGATTTCGCCCTTGATGCCTGGGTTCATGTACTGGTAGGGATGACCCCAGGGGTCGTTCGGGAGCTTTTCGACGTAAGGCTTCCAGTTGGGGGCCGCCGGGCCGGTGGTCGGGCGCACCAGCAGCGCCTGCAGGCCCTGTTCGGCCGTGGGATAGCGCTGGTTGTCGAGGCGGTAGAGCTTGAGCGCCTGCATCAGGTTGTTGATGTCGGTCTTGGCGGCCGTCACGCGGGCGTCATCGGCCCGCTCGATCACGTTCGGCACGATCAGCGCGGCCAGCACGCCGATGATGACGAGCACCACCATCAGCTCGATCAGCGTGAAGCCGCGCTGGGCGGAACGGGTGGCGGCGCGAAGGAGTTTGGTCATGGATTTCGGTGACATGGTTCGGAAAGCGCGCTGCATGATAATCCGCGGCCATGACAAGTCCCTATACCGCCGCGCGCTGGCATGCGCCCCTCGCAACCACGGGCCTGTGGGCGCTCGCGGCCGGTGCGGCCGTGTTCTGGGGCCTGCGGCTGGCGTCGCCGGTGCAGACCGTCGCCGCGGCCGCTGCCGCCGGACGGCCCGCCGCGGCGGCCGACAACGACGCGGTGGCGCGGATCTTCGGCGTGCTGCCGGCCTCGAACAACGCGCCGGTGGCGCCCGAGGCGGCCAGCCGCTTCGCGCTCGCGGGCGTGGTGGCCGACCCCTCGAGCCAGGGCGCGGCGCTGATCGCCATCGACGGCAAGCCGCCGCGGCCCTTCCGCGTGGGCTCGCGTGTCGGCGAGGGCTACGTGCTGCAGTCGGTCGGACTGCGCTCGGCGACGCTGGGCACGCGGATGGATGCGCCGGCCGCGTTCACCTTGCAGCTGCCGGTGAAGGCGCCGATCAACGTGAGCGTGCCGCCGCCGATCGGTTCGGCACCCGTGATGCAGGCGCCTCCGAATCCTGGCGTACTGCCTGCGACCATGCCCGCGATGGCGCCTGCCGCCGCCGCGCTGCAGCCGCAGCCAGACGGGGCGGCAACGCCGCAGCCCGGGCAGGGCGGGGCGACCGCGCAGTAGCGCCGCGTTGGGCGGAAAGAAAAAAACCGGCAGCGCGCCGGTTTTCTTCTTTCAGGCCTGGAGGAACAGGCGGTACGCGGGGTTCGCGGTTTCTTCCACGTAGGGATAACCCAGGGTTTCGAGGAAAGCGTCGAATGCTTCGCCGTCGCCGGCGGGCACCTGCAGGCCGACCAGGATGCGGCCGTAATCCGCACCCTGGTTGCGATAGTGGAACAGGCTGATGTTCCAGTTCGGACGCATCAGGCTCAGGAACTTGAGCAGCGCGCCGGGACGCTCGGGGAAGATGAAGCGCAGCAGGCGCTCGTCGTGCGCGAGGCCGGTGCGCCCGCCGACGAGGTGGCGCAGGTGTTCCTTGGCGAGTTCGTCGTGCGTGAGATCGAGCGCGTCGAAACCGTTCTCGCCGAAGGCCTTGGCGATGACCGCCGACTCGCCGCGCGTCGAGGTCGTGAGGCCGACGAAGACATGGGCCTGGGCCGCGTCGCTGATGCGGTAGTTGAACTCGGTCACGTTGCGCAAGCCGCCGCCCGGAGTGGCCGCGTTCGTGTCGGCGTCGCCGATCGGCATCTGGCCGACCAGCTCGCACAGGCGCCGGAAGCTGCCGCGCTCCTCGGGGATCGTGACCGCGAACAGCGCTTCGCGCTCCTCGCCGACTTCCGCGCGTTCGGCCACGAAGCGCAGGCGGTCGAAGTTCATGTTCGCGCCGCTGAGGATCGCCGCGTAGGTCTCGCCATGGCGGCCATGCTGCGCCGCGTACTGCTTGATCGCCGCCACCGCCAGCGCGCCCGAAGGCTCGACGATGCTGCGCGTGTCGACGAACACGTCCTTGATCGCGGCGCAGACCGCGTCGGTGTCGACCGAGACGTAGTCGTCCACCAGGTCGCTCGCGACGCGGAAGGTTTCCTCGCCCACCAGCTTGACGGCGGTGCCGTCGGCGAACAGGCCCACGTCGGACAAGGTCACGCGCTGGCGCGCCGCGACCGATCGCATCATCGCGTCGGAGTCGTTCATCTGCACGCCGATCACCTTGATCTCGGGACGCACGGCCTTGATGTAGTTGGCCACGCCCGAGATCAGGCCGCCGCCGCCGATCGCGACGAAGACCGCATCGAGCCGGCCCTGGTGCTGCCGCAGGATCTCCATCGCGATCGTGCCCTGGCCCGCGATCACCTCGGGATCGTCGAAGGGGTGGACGAAGGTCAGCTTCTGTTCGGCCTGCAGTTCGAGCGCGCGCGTGTAGGCGTCGGAATAGCTGTCGCCATGCAGCACGACCTCGCCGCCGAAGCCGCGCACCGCATCGATCTTGAGCTTGGGCGTCGTCACCGGCATCACCACCACCGCGCGCGCGCCGAGCTTGCGCGCGCCGAGGGCCACGCCTTGCGCATGGTTGCCGGCCGATGCGCAGATCACGCCGTTGGCGAGTTGCTCGGCGCTCAGGTGCGCCATCTTGTTGTAGGCACCGCGCAATTTGAAGCTGAAGACGGGCTGCTGGTCCTCGCGCTTGAGCAGCACCGTGTTGCCGATTCGCTCGCTCAGCGCGCGCGCTTTTTCGAGGGCCGATTCGACCGCCACGTCGTACACGCGGGCGTTGAGAATTTTTCGGAGATAGTCAGCAGGTGTCAGTGCCGACGAGGGTGCATGGCGCACGATTGTTCCTGGGGAGAATTTTGTTAACAACGAATGATAAGAGGCATCGGGATTGCATACGGGAGATGACATGGACACAAATGTCATAACTCTCTTTCCCAACGCGCCTGCCGCCAATGATTCCGGTTTTTTTGGACGCACCTATCCCGCAGTCCCACCGGCCGCCGAAAAGTTCAAAGACGGACAGAATCTGTTATCAATTTCTGTCAGTGATCTTTCCGAAAAGTTGATGCACGCGGAGGCCGCGCGCGTTCAACGTGGGGAGATAGGACGCGCCACCTGGCAGGTGATGGGCAACAGATTGCGTGCGCATGTCCTTCCGCTGCTGGGGGATTTGCCCGCGCAGGCGTTCGGCACTCGCGATGCGCAGCGGCTCATCGATCGGCTCGGCGACGAGGGCTTCACGAGCACGACGATCGCGCAGTACCTCGTGCTGCTGCGCAAGGTCGTGATGCATGGCGTGCACATCGGTGTGTTGCGCGAAGCGCCGCTGTTTCCGAAGGTGAAGGTGCGCAGCCGGCCGCGCGGAAGCTTCAGCGTGGCCGAGTACCGCGCACTGATCGCCGCGGCGCGCAGGTTGCGCGGCCGATCGCATCCCGTGCTCGATGCACTCGCGCCCGGCGAGCGCTTCTGGATCGCGCGCGAACTGCTGGTGATGCCCGACGAGATGCCGTGGCTGATCCGCTGGATGGTCAACACCTTCGTGCGGCCGAGCGACATCAAGCTCATGAAGCACAAGCACATCGAGGTGGTGCGCGCGAAGCATGTCTACCTGCGCATGAACCTGCCGGAGACGAAGCGCCACAGCCAGCCCATCGTGAGCCTGCAGCCCGCGGTGCGTGTCTACGAACGCCTCGTCGCGCACCGCGCGCGACACGGCTTCGATGGCGCGGACGACTACATCTTCCTGCCGCAGCTCAAGAACCGCGAGCACGCGCTCGCGGTGCTCAACTTCCTCTTTCACTGGGTGCTCGAGGTCGAAGGCATCGAGAAGGGGCCGCTGGGGCAGGACCGCACGCTCTACTGCCTGCGCCATACCGCCATCACGTTGCGTTTGCTCTATGGGCAGGGCATCGACATGCTGACCTTGGCGCGCAATGCAAGAACGAGTGTCAACATGGTCGAGCGCTTCTATGCGTCGGTGCTCAATGGGGAAATGAATGTGGGGCTGTTGCAAAGCCGTCGGGGACGCACGGTGTGAGAGGGCTGCGATGAACCCGCCAGTCCTCGAGCCTTGAGGCCGGCGCCGCAGGCGCGGAAGAGGCGGATTCGGAAAGAGCGTCGACACAACGCTCGACACAGACGACCAAAAAGCCGCCCGGCGCGAACCGGGCGGCTTGGGATGAGAAGGATTCGATCTGGCGGGAGCCAGCATCGGAATCGGCTTCTTTCAGATCGGCTTAGAACGCGTGGCGGATGCCGATGTCGTAACCGGTGGCCGTGCGCGGAGCCCAGCCGAGGTTCTTCGCGGCGTCCAGGTAAGCGGGGGTGCCGCCCGTGGTCGCGCCCATCACGCCGGGGTTATTCTGGCCGTCCTTGATGCGGATGCGAGCCACCGTGGCGTACAGCGCGGTGCGCTTCGACAGGTTATGCACGTAGCCGATCGCGAACTTGTTCGCCGAGGCATCGCGGTTGCCGCCGAAGAGCGCTTCCGCGACGCTGAGCGGCGCGCCGTTCTTGAACTTGACCGTCGAGTACGAAGCGCGGATCAGGCCCGGGCCGACCGGCACCGTCACGCCCAGCAGGTAGCCGTTGTACTTGTCGCTCTGCGAGCTGGTGGCGAAGTAGGGGACCGACTGCAGCGTGAGGGGGTTCACGAAGCTCGAGCTCGCGCCCGTTTCGTTCTTGTCCTTCACGCGGGACACCTCGCCGAAGAGCTTGACCGGACCGAAGTCGTACGAAGCGCCGAGGTTGAAAGTGCTGATCTTGCGATCCTGCGAGCCGGTGATGAGCGACAGGTTGTTGATGGTCACGCTGTCGGCGGCGGTGCTTTGCCCGTAGGCGGCAGCCACGTCGATCGGGCCGTTGGCGTAGCCGAAGCGGCCGCCGACGTAGCGACCCTTGGTCGACGGGCTTTCGGGCAGGCCGCTCGACTTCACGTTCTCGTGCAGCGCGTACTGGATCTGGCCGTAGAAACCGCCCAGGTTCGGAGGCAGGAAGTATCCGATGCTGTTGCTGGCGCGGTAGTAGTTGTCGGTCTTGTCCACGGCGGAGCCGGGGCCGGACGAGGTCGACAGGTTGCTGTTGATCGTGGCGATGAGGTTGGTGCCGACGCCATTGGTGCCGAACGGATCGAACACGGTGTCGTTCCAGAAGGTCGAGGTGTAGTCGCGACCGAGGCGGACTTCACCGAAACCACCCGACAGGCTCACGGTCGAGCGGCGGCTGAAGTCGGCGACGCCCTTGGAGCCGTCGTCGTTGCTGATGGGGGCCTCGAGCCAGAAGCTGGCGGCCAGGCCGCCGCCGAGGTCCTCGGTGCCGCGGAAGCCGAGGCGGCTGGAGTTGTAGCCCGAACGCGAGAGCGCGGTCTGGCTTTGCTTCACGCCGACGGGTGCCACCAGGAAGGGGTTCGCGAGCGGGCTGTAGTAGGTGCTCTTCGTCGAGTAGTTGCTGACTGCGGCATCGACCACACCGAACAACGTGACGGAAGACTGGGCCGAGGCAACACCGGCAACAGCCAGGGCAGCCAGAGCAACTGCCCTTTGGAGCGGATGGCTAGAGTGGGCGCGGCGCCCAAGAAAAAAGCCCCGGGCCTTGCGGCTCGGGGCTAAATCCACCAATTGGAAGGGTGGAGGAGACAACTTGCACGCACCGGGGTGCGCAATGAAATAAAGTATATCGGTTGTTTGTTGCGATGCAACAAGCGAGTGACGCTTTTCCCACACAGATAACGATGCCGGGCGTGATTTTTGCCAGACATCCGGAACCGGAGTTCAAAAAAAGATGGAATGCACTGTAAGTTGGACCGGCAATGCGGGCGCGCGTTCGTCGATGGGCTTCGTGGCCGAGACGGGCAGCGGCCACGTCCTGATGATGGACGGGGCGCCCGATGCGGCCAAGCCCGAGAACGGCGGCCAGAACCTGGCGGCGCGTCCCATGGAGACGGTGCTGGCCGGCACCGGCGGTTGCACGGCCTACGACGTGGTGCTGATCCTCAAGCGCGGCCGCCACCAGGTGGAGCGCTGCAGCGTCAAGCTGACCAGCGAGCGGGCCGAGAAGGATCCCAAGGTGTTCACCAAGATCCACATGCATTTCACCGTGGCCGGCAAGGGAATTCCGGCCTCCGCAGTGGAGCGAGCGATCGCTCTCAGCCATGAGACCTACTGTTCCGCCAGCATCATGCTGGCCAAGACCGCGGAGATCACGACCAGCTTCGACCTGATCGAAGCCTGATCCTCCCGGGGGTCAGATCCGGTGCGCCACGGTCGTCATCACCCGTGAGGCGACGCGCATCAGGGCCTTGGCGGGCGGCGGCAGCTCGGCGGCGCCCGCGGCCACGGCGTTGTCGGCGTGCCGGGCCTCGTCGGCCTTCATCTGTTCGACCACCGCGCGCGAAGCGCTGTCCGCGGGGGGGAGCCGGTCCAGGTGGCTGTCCAGGTGGGCCTCGACCTGGCGCTCGGTTTCCGCCACGAAGCCCAGGCTCAGCGGATCGCCGAGCCGCCCGGCGACCAGGCCAAGCCCGAAAGCACCCGCGTACCAGAGTGGATTGAGCATCGAGGGGCGTGCGCCGAGCGCGTCCAGGCGCTCGCGCGTCCAGGCCAGGTGGTCCGTTTCCTCGTGCGCTGCCTCGAGCAGTTGCGCGCGCAGCAGGGGATCGCGCGCCACGGCCGCCTGCGCCGTGTAGAGCGCCTGCGCGCACACTTCCCCGACATGGTTGACGCGCATCAGCGCGCCGGCCTCGCGCCGCTCCGTGTCGCTCAATTCCCCGCCGGGCTGGGCGGGGACGGGGCTCGCGCGGGTGGCATGCGGACGGGCGAACAGCGTCCGCAGCGCGAAATCGGCGGCGGTCAGCAGGGGGTCGAGCGAAGTCGTCATGAAGGGATTGGAACGCAACTTGCCAAAGCACCAATTCCGGCAAGTTTGTTTCACATCATGAGATGGAAAGGCCCTAAGTCCTTTGTTGCATCACTGCAACGAAACGCGGGGAGGGTAGGAGATTTCGGCCGAATTGTTTTGCCCTGCCGCAGCGGCTCTGGTGCAATAGCGACAACTTCCCAAAAGGAGGTTGGCCCGGGGTCCGGTGGGAGCACAGAAGTGCCAGTCACGGTGAGCCCTTCGCGCCGGAGCCCTATGTTTAACCTTGGAGAAACTTGCAATGAAAAAATCTCTAGTTGCTCTGGCTGCCCTGGCTGTTGCCGGTGTTGCCTCGGCGCAATCGTCCGTGACGCTGTTCGGCGTGGTTGACGCTGCAGTCAGCGGCTATTCGACCAAGAGCAATCTGTACTACACGAACCCGTTCGCGGTTCCGTTCACGGTGCCGGGCTCGCTCAAGCGCAGCCAGACCGCTCTGTCGAACTCGGGCTACAACTCCAGCCGCATCGGCTTCCGTGGTACGGAAGACCTCGGTGGTGGCCTGGCAGCCAGCTTCTGGCTCGAAGCCCCGATCACGAACGACGACGGCAAGGGTGGTATCTCCAACTTCGCTCGCCGCTCGACCGTGAGCCTGTCGGGTGGTTTCGGTGAAATCCGTCTGGGTCGTGACTACACCGCCACGTTCTGGAACGACACCGTGTTCGACCCCTTCGGCACCAACGGTGTCGGTTCGAGCGCGATCTTCCGCACCAACGTGAACCTGGCTGCTACGCACGGCGGTACGCCGAACGGCGCCGCAGGCTCGGACAGCTATGTCCGCACCAGCAACGCCATCGCCTACTTCCTGCCCCCGAACCTGGGCGGTTTCTACGGCCAGTTCCAGTACGCTCTGCATGAGAACGTCAAGACCGACGAACTCAACGGCAGCCCGTCGAAGAAGGGTCGCTACATCGGTGGCCGCTTCGGCTACGCGAATGGTCCCCTGGACGTCGCAGCCGCCTACGGCATCGACACCAAGGACAGCCTGACCGACCTGACCGTCGCTGGCAAGGATCGTCTGAAGACCTTCAACCTGGGCGCTTCGTACGACTTCGGTCCCGTCAAGCTGTTCGGTGAACTGTCGCAAGTCAAGGACGCGTACAACCTGAGCTCGACGGTCACCCTGGGTGGCTTCCCGTACCTGCTGACGCAAGGCGTGTCGAACAAGTACAACGGCGCTCTGATCGGTGCGACGATCCCCGTCGGCCCCGGCCTGATCCGCGCTTCGTACTCGCAAGTGAAGTACAAGCCTGACTCGGCCATCGTGCCGTTCAACTTCTACAACAACGGTAGCAGCCGCGCCAGCCAGTTCGCTGTTGGCTATGTGCACAACCTGTCGAAGCGTACGGCTCTGTACGCTACGCTGTCGCGCATCTCCATCAAGGACGGCCAGAACAACCCTGGCGTGATGGGCATCACGACCGGCGGTTCGCCGGCCTACGGCACCCTGACGGGCTACACGTACGCTCCGAAGAGCGCCACGGGTTACGACTTCGGTATCCGTCACGCTTTCTAATTTGATGCTGGCGCAAGCCAGCTTCGAATCGAAAGATCAAAAAGCCGCTCGACGCAAGTCGAGCGGCTTTTTTTCATGGGCATTCCATCGGCCCTGGCGATGCCGGGATACCCTCGCGCACCGTTGCGAGATCGCATGCGCACCAAGCGCGTGCACCCCGGGGGAACCCCCGTGCGGGCACGCAGTTTGCACTGCTAGCATGCCTGCTCTTTTTCAGAACTGAATGATTGCCTTCGTACTGCGCCGCCTGATCCAGGCCGTGATCGTGATGGTCGCGGTCGCGTTCATCGCCTTCCTTCTCTTCCAATACGTGGGCGATCCGGTCGTGTTCCTGCTGGGCCAGGACGCCCGGCCCGAACAGATCCGCGAAATGCGCTCCGCGCTGGGGCTCGATCGGCCCTTCTTCGTGCAGTTCTGGCATTTCCTGGTGAATGCGGCGCAGGGCGAATTCGGCCTGAGCCTGCGCCAGGGCGCCAAGGTCTCGCGCCTGATCGGCGAGCGCTTCCCTGCCACGCTCGAACTCGCGCTGGTTGCGGCCGTGCTCGCGCTGCTGATCGGCATCCCGATGGGCGTGTACACCGCGCTGCGCCGCGGTACCTTCATGAGCCAGGTCTTCATGACCGTCTCGCTGCTCGGCGTGTCGCTGCCCACCTTCCTGATCGGCATCCTGCTGATCCTGGTCTTCGCCGTCACGCTCGGCTGGTTCCCGAGCTTCGGCCGCGGCGACACCGTGCAGATCGGCTGGTGGTCCACCGGCCTGCTCAAGCCCGACGGCTGGATGCACATCGTGCTGCCCGCGATCACGCTCGCGATCTTCCAGCTCACGCTGATCATGCGGCTGGTGCGCGCCGAGATGCTCGAGGTGCTGCGCACCGACTACATCAAGTTCGCGCGCGCACGCGGCCTCTCGAACCGCGCCATCCACTTCGGCCATGCGCTCAAGAACACGCTGGTGCCCGTGATGACCATCACCGGCCTGCAGCTCGGCGGCCTCATCGCCTTCGCGATCATCACCGAGTCGGTGTTCCAGTGGCCGGGCATGGGCCTGCTGTTCATCCAGGCCGTGACCTTCGCCGACATCCCAGTGATGGCCGCCTACCTGTGCCTGATCGCGCTGATCTTCGTCACCATCAACCTCATCGTGGACCTGCTGTATTTCGTGGTCGATCCACGGCTGCGCATCGGCAAGGCGGGAGGACATTGACATGAGCGCCACCCCCACCGCGGCCACTCCGCGCCTGCAGGCCAACGGCCGCGCCTTCGCCCACATCGCGAGCTTCTATCCCGAGATCGAGGCCTTCCGGCGCGACCTGCACGCGCATCCCGAACTGGGCTTCGAGGAGGTCTACACCTCGGGCCGCGTGCGCGAGGCACTGCGCGCCTGCGGCGTCGACGAGATCCACGACGGCATCGGCAAGACCGGCGTGGTCGGGGTGATCCGCGGCCGCTCCACCGCGAGCGGCCGCATGATCGGCCTGCGCGCCGACATGGACGCACTGCCGATGCGCGAGGACAACGACTTCGGCTGGCGCTCGTGCACCGAGGGCCTGATGCACGGCTGCGGCCACGACGGCCACACGGCGATGCTCGTGGGCGCCGCGCGCTACCTCGCCGAGACGCGCAACTTCGACGGCACCGCGGTGCTGATCTTCCAGCCTGGCGAGGAAGGCTACGCCGGCGCGCGCGTGATGATCGAGGACGGCCTGTTCGACCGCTTCCCGGTGCAGTCGGTCTATGCCATGCACAACTGGCCCGCGATGCCGGCCGGCACGGTCGGCATCAACCGCGGCGCGATGATGGCCGCGGCCGACCGCATCACGATCGAGATCAAGGGCAAGGGCGGCCATGGCGCGCATGCCTACCTCACGGTCGATCCCGTGGCCGTGGCGGCGCATCTGATCACCGCGGTGCAGACCATCGTCTCGCGCAACGTGCGGCCCATCGACGCGGCCGTGATCAGCATCTGCGCGATGCAGGCGGGCGACCTCGGCGCCTTCAGCGTGGTGCCGGGCGAGGCCACCCTCGTGGGCACCGTGCGAACCTTCAGCGCGCGCGTCCAGGCGCAGGTCGAGCAGCGGCTCGGCGAGCTCTGCAAGTCCGTGGCCGCGGGCTTCGGCGCCACCGCCACGCTGAAGTACGAACGCATCTACCCGGCCACCATCAACACCGCGCCCGAGGCCATGTTCGCGGCCGACGTGGCCGAGTCGCTGGTCGGCGCCTCCAATGTCGACCGCAGCCTCGAGCCCAGCATGGGCGCCGAGGACTTCTCGTTCATGCTGCAGAAGAAGGCCGGTGCCTACCTGCGCCTGGGCCAGGACGCGCGCCGCGGCGCCTTCCTGCACAACAGCCGCTACGACTTCAATGACGAGATCCTGCCGCTCGGCGCCGCGTTGCACGCGGGGCTGATCGAGCGGGGCATGCCGCTCGCCGCGACCCGCGGCGGGCAGCCGGAGAGAGCTGCCGCCACCGCGGCGCCTTGATTGTTTTGATCCCAACCCGAGGAGTGTTTCCCATGAGTCTCAGAAGAAATGTGGCCGCGGCCGCGGTCGTGTGCGCCCTGGGCGCCGTCAGCATGGTCGCCGGCGCGCAGACCATCCGCATCGCCAACCAGGGCGACGCGCTGTCGCTCGATCCGCACTCGCTCAACGAATCGCTGCAGCTCAGCGTGACGGCGAACGTCTACGAAACCCTCGTGGGCCGCAACAAGGACCTGAGCCTCGCGCCGCTCCTGGCCACCAGCTGGAAACAGACCTCGCCCGACGTCTGGCGCTTCGAGCTGCGCAAGGGCGTGGTGTTCCACGACGGCACGCCGTTCACCGCCGACGACGTGGTGTTCAGCTTCGCGCGCGCGCAGGGCGACGGCTCCGACATGAAGGCCACGCTCAGCGAGATCAAGGCCGTGCGCAAGGTCGGCGAGCTCGCCGTCGAGATCGAGACCAACGGCCCGTTCCCTATCCTGCCCGACGTGATCTCGCTGACGATGATCATGAGCAAGAAATGGTGCGAGGAGAACCAGGCCACCAAGCCGGTCGACCGCCGCAAGGGCATCGAGAACACGGCCTCGTTCAAGGCCAACGGCACCGGCCCGTTCCGCGTGCGCGAGCGCCAGCCGAACGTGCGCACGGTGTTCACGCGCAACGGCACCTACTGGGGCAAGATCGACGGCAACGCGCAGGAGATCGTCTTCACGCCGATCGCCAACCCCGCCACCCGCGTGGCCGCGCTGGTCTCGGGCGAGGTCGACGTGATGGAGCCGGTGCCCGTGCAGGACATCGCGCGCATCAACGCCGCGCCCAACGCGCGCGTGATCACCGGCCCCGAGCTGCGCACCATCTTCCTGGGCATGGACCAGAAGCGCGACGAGCTGCAGTACTCGAACATCAAGGGCAAGAACCCGTTCAAGGACAAGCGCGTTCGCCAGGCCTTCTACCAGGCCATCGACATCGCCGGCATCCAGCGCACCGTGATGCGCGGCGCCTCGCGGCCCACGGGCCTGCTGGTCGGCCCCGGCATCAACGGCTGGACCGCCGAGCAGGACAAGCGCCTGCCCTTCGACGTCGAGGCCGCCAAGAAGCTGCTGACCGAGGCCGGCTATCCGAACGGCTTCGAGGTCTCGCTCAACTGCCCGAACGACCGCTACGTCAACGACGGCCAGATCTGCCAGAGCGTGGCCGCCAACCTCGCGAAGATCGGCGTCAAGATCAACCTCGTGGCCGAGACCAAGGGCACCTACTTCCCGAAGATCCTGCGCCGCGACACCAGCTTCTACATGCTGGGCTGGACCCCGACCACCTACGACTCGCACAACGCGCTGAGCTCGCTGACCTCCTGCCCCGACGACAAGGGCACGGGCCAGTTCAACCTGGGCGCCTACTGCAATCCGAAGCTCGACGAGGTCACGAAGAAGATCCAGTCCGAGAGCGACAAGACCAAGCGCAACGAGCTGATCAAGGAAGCCTTCAAGATCCATGCGGACGACGTCGGCACGCTGCCGCTGCACCAGCAGTCGCTGGCCTGGGGCGTGAGCAAGAAGGTCGAGCTGGTGCAGCTGGCCGACAACTTCATGTATTTCAAGTGGATGAGCGTCAAGCCCTGACGCGGCCCTTCGCTGCTCTTGCGGCCTGACCATGGGCCCGCTTCTTGCGGGCCCATTCCTTTTGCTTCCACGATGAAAAAAACCATAGTCCGCTGGTTCGACAGCGACGTCGGCTACAGCTTCCGCACCTCGCCGGTGGCGATCGTCGCGGCGCTGATCGCGCTGACCTGCCTGTTCTGCGCGGTGTTCGCCGGCTGGGTGTCGCCGCACAACCCCTTCGATCTCGCATCGCTCGAACTCGGCGATGCGCGCCTGCCGCCGGCCTGGACCACCGACGGTTCGGCCAAGTACCTGCTGGGCACCGACGATCAGGGCCGCGACATCCTCTCGGCCGTGATCTACGGCGCGCGCATCTCGCTGATCGTCGGCGTGGTGTCGGTGGTGCTGTCGGTCTTCGTCGGCGTCGTGCTGGGCCTCTTGGCCGGCTTCTTCGGCGGCTGGCTCGACACCTTCCTCATGCGGCTGTGCGACGTGATGCTGTCGTTTCCGCCGATCCTGGTCGCGCTGCTGATCGCCGGCGTGGGCCGCGCGCTGTTCCCGCATGCCAACGATTCGCTGGCCTTCGGCGTGCTCATCATCTCGATCTCGCTGACCGGCTGGGTGCAGTACGCGCGCACCGTGCGCGGCTCCACGCTGGTGGAACGCAGCAAGGAATACGTGCAGGCCGCGCGCGTCACCGGCGTCGCGCCGCTGCGCATCATGCTGCGCCACGTGCTGCCCAACGTGCTCGGGCCGGTGATGGTGCTGGCCACGATCCAGGTCGCGACCGCGATCATCACCGAGGCCACGCTGTCCTTCCTCGGCGTCGGCGTGCCGCCGACCTCGCCCTCGCTGGGCACGCTCATCAGCATCGGCAACCAGTACCTGTTCTCGGGCGAATGGTGGATCACCGTGTTCCCCGGCGCGATGCTGGTGCTGATCGCGCTCAGCGTGAACCTGCTGGGCGACTGGCTGCGCGATGCGCTCAACCCGCGGCTGCGCTGAAGAAGCGGGAGACACGCCATGACACTGCTCCAGGTCAAGAACCTCGTCGTCGAATTCCCGAACCGCCGCGGCACCCTGCGCGCGCTCGACGACATCTCCTTCGACATCGCACCCGGCGAGATCCTCGGCGTGGTCGGCGAATCGGGCGCGGGCAAGTCGCTCACCGGCGCCTCGATCATCGGCCTGCTCGAGCCGCCGGGCCGCGTGGCCGGCGGCCAGATCCTGCTCGAGGGCCAGCGCATCGACAACCTCGGCTTCGACGCCATGCGGCCGATCCGCGGCCGCAAGATCGGCGCGATCTTCCAGGACCCGCTGACTTCGCTGAACCCGCTTTACACGGTGGGCCGGCAGCTCATCGAGACCATCCGCACCCACCTGCCCGTGACCGAATCGGAAGCGCGCAAGCGTGCCATCGGCCTGCTGCAGGACACCGGCATTCCCGCCGCCGAGCAGCGCATCGACCATTTCCCGCACCAGTTCTCGGGCGGCATGCGCCAGCGCGTGGTGATCGCGCTCGCGCTCGCGGCCGAGCCCAAGCTGATCGTGGCCGACGAGCCGACCACCGCGCTCGACGTGTCGATCCAGGCGCAGATCATCCAGTTGCTCAAGCGCGTCTGCAAGGACCGCGGCGCGGCCGTGATGCTGATCACGCACGACATGGGCGTGATCGCCGAGACCTGCGACCGCGTGGCCGTGATGTATGCGGGCCGCATCGCCGAGATCGGCCCGGTGCACGAGGTCATCCACCAGGCGGCGCATCCCTACACCGCGGGCCTGATGGCTTCGATCCCCGACATGGCGAGCGACCGCGAGCGGCTGAACCAGATCGACGGCGCGATGCCGCGGCTCAATGCGATCCCCAGGGGCTGCGCCTACAACCCGCGCTGCCCGCGCACCTTCGCGCGCTGCCTCGAGGAGCGGCCCGAGCTGATGCACGCGGGCGCCACGCGCGCCGCCTGCTGGCTGCACGACGCGACCGATCCGCACACCGGCCAGGCCGAGATCGCGGCGAAGCATCACGACGTGCTCGCGGCCGGCGAACGCGCCACGCCCGAGGCGGCGGAACCGATCGTGGAGGTGACGCGATGAGCGCCGTGATCGAACCCGGCAAGGCCACCGGCGGCGAACCGCTCGTGGTGGCCCACGACCTCGCGCGCACCTTCGACGTCTCGCCGCCCTGGCTCAACCGCGTGCTCGAGCGCAAGCCGCGCGTGCTGCTGCATGCGGTCGATGGCGTGAGCTTCTCGATCGAGCGCGGCAAGACGCTCGCGCTGGTCGGCGAATCGGGCTGCGGCAAGAGCACGGTCGCACGGCTGCTCGTGGGCCTGTACGCGCCCACGCGCGGCGGGCTGCAGTTCGACGGCCAGGACGCGCACGCGGCCTTCAAGACCGCCGAGGGCCGCAAGCTGCGCCGCCGCATCCAGATGATCTTCCAGGACCCCTACGCGAGCCTCAACCCGCGCTGGATCGTCGAGGACATCATCGGCGAGCCGCTGCGCGAGCACGGCATCTTGAGCGATAGGGCCCAGCTGCGCGAGCGCGTGGGCCAGCTTTTGCAGTCGGTGGGCCTGTCGCCGCTGGACATGAGCAAGTACCCGCACCAGTTTTCGGGCGGCCAGCGCCAGCGCATCTCGATCGCGCGCGCGCTGGCCACGCAGCCGGAGTTTCTGGTCTGCGACGAGCCCACCTCGGCGCTGGACGTGAGCGTGCAGGCGCAGGTGCTCAACATCATGAAGGACCTGCAGCGCGAGCAGGGCCTGACCTACCTGTTCATCTCGCACAACCTCGCGGTGGTGCGCCACGTGGCCGACCAGGTGGGCGTGATGTACCTGGGGCGGCTGGTGGAGGTGGCGGACAAGCAGAAGCTGTTTTCGACGCCGCAGCATCCGTACACGCGCATGCTGCTCGACGCGATCCCGCAGATGAAGCACACGGGGCGCGCGCGCACGCCGGTCCAGGGCGAGGTGCCGAATCCGCTCAATCCGCCCGCGGGCTGCGCTTTCCATCCGCGCTGCCCGCATGCCAATGCGCGCTGCTCGGCCGAGCGGCCGAAGCTCCAGAGCATCCGCGGCGTGCAGGTGGCCTGCCATGCGGTGGAGGAAGGGCGGATCTGAAGATCGGGTCGGGCGCACGAAGATGTGCGCAAAGGCACAGCCGGGCGCGCCGCATCGCGGCACAGTGGCGCGGCTCCTTACGCACCGCGCCATGCCCTTTCCGATGACCCCTCTTCCTTCCGACGCCAGTGCGCTGCGCGCGCTCGACCGCCGCGGCTTCCTCATGGGCTCGGCGCTCGGCGCGACCGCCGTGCTGGGCGCGCTGGCCTCGGTCTCGCAGTCGGCGTCGGCCGCCGGTGAGGCGCCCGCGCGGCGCATGCCGGTGATCTTCATCGGCCATGGGTCGCCGATGAATGCGCTGGCCGACAACGGCTTCACGCGCCGGCTCGCGGCCTGGGGCCGCGAACTGCCGCGGCCCACGGCCATCCTCAGCGTTTCGGCGCACTGGCTCAGCAGCGGCGCGACCGGCGTCGGCGTGCAGGCCCGGCCCCGCACCATCCACGACTTCGGCGGCTTTCCGCAGGCGCTGCACGACATCGACTACCCGGCGCCCGGCCATCCCGCGCTCGCGCGCGAGGCGGCCGCGGCGGTGAAGCAGTCGCCGGTGGTCGCCACCGAGCAATGGGGCCTGGACCACGGCACCTGGACCGTGCTCAGGCATCTCTATCCGAAGGCCGACGTGCCGGTGTTCCAGCTCAGCATCGACTACGACAAGCCCGCGGCCTTCCACTACGCGGTGGGGCGCGACCTCGCCGCGCTGCGCGACAAGGGCGTGCTGGTGATGGGCAGCGGCAACGTGGTGCACAACCTGCGCGCCACCGACCGCGGCACGCCCGACGGCCCGGCGGCGAGCCGGCCCTGGGCCCAGACCTTCGACGATGCGGTGAAGGCCGCGCTGGCCGGGCGCGACGACCGCGCGCTGATCGGTTATGAAAGGCTCGCGGGCGCATCGACCGCGGTGGCCACGCCCGATCACTACTTCCCGTTTCTCTACGCGCTCGGCGCCGCGGGCGCGGGCGAGCGCGCGAAGACGGTCCACGAGGGCTTCCAGTCGGGCACGCTGAGCATGCGCTGCGTGCAGTTCGGCTGAGCTACTGCTCCTCGCCCCACGAGAACCCGTCGCGCGCGATCATCGCGCTCGACGCGCTCGGGCCCCAGGTGCCGGCCGCGTAGGGGCGCGGTCCGCCGTCGCTGGCCCAGCTGTCGATCAGCGGCTCGACCCAGCGCCATGCCTCCTCCTGCTCGTCGCTGCGCACGAACAGGTTGAGCCGGCCGTCGATCACGTCGAGCAGCAGCCGTTCGTAGGCACCCACGCGCTCGGAACCGAAGCGCTTGTCGAAGTCGAGGTCCAGCTGCACCGGCGCGAGCTGCGCCGCGCTGTCCTGGCGGCCGTTGCTGCGGCGGTTGTCCTGCGCCTGCGCGAGCATGTGCAGCTCGAGCCCGTCCTTGGGCTGCAGGTTGATCACGAACTTGTTCGCGCTGCCGGCCGGCGCGCGGAAGATCGCGTGCGGCGTCGGGCGGAAGTTGACCTCGATGCGCGCGTCGCGCGAGGCCAGCCGCTTGCCGGTGCGGATGTAGAAGGGCACGCCGGCCCAGCGCCAGTTGGCGATCTCGGTGCGCAGCGCGACGAAGGTCTCGGTGCGGCTCTCGCGGTCGACGCCGGGTTCGTCGCGGTAGCCGGGCACGCGCTCGCCGTAGGCCGTGCCGGCCGTGTACTGGCCGCGCACCGTGTGCAGGCCCAGCGTCTCGGGCGTCCAGGGCTTGAGGGCGCGCAGCACCTTGAGCTTCTCGTCGCGGATCGCGTCGGCGTGCGAGTTGATCGGCGGCTCCATGCCGATGGCGCACAGCAGCTGCAGCGCATGGTTCTGCACCATGTCGCGCAGCGCGCCGGTCTGGTCGTAGAAGGCGCCGCGCTTCTCCACGCCGAGGTCCTCGGCGATCGTGATCTGGATGTTGGCGATGTGCTCGCGGCGCCAGATGGGCTCGAACAGCGCGTTGCCGAAGCGCATCGCGAACAGGTTCTGCACCGAGGGCTTTCCGAGGTAGTGGTCGATGCGGAAGACCTGCTTCTCCTCGAGCACCTTGCCCACCGCGGCATTGATCGCGCGGTTGGAGGCCAGGTCGTGGCCCAGCGGCTTCTCGAGCACGATGCGGGTGCGCGCGCCGTTGAGGCCGGCGGCCGCGATCTGCTCGACCACCTGCGTGAACAGGCCCGGCGCGGTGGCGACATACATCACGACCGTTTCGGCATCGCGCTGCTTGAGCAGGTCGGACAGGCGCGCATAGTCGTCGGGCTTCGACAGGTCCATGCGCAGGTAGTGCAGCATCGAGGCGAACTTCTCGAACTCCTCGGGCGAGGGCCGCTTGGCGCCCTCGACGGCATTGAAGCGCGACTGGATCAGCTCGCGGTACTGGTCGTCCGACAGGTTGTCCCGCGCCACGCCGACGATGCGCCCGTCCTTCGGCAGGCTCCCGTGCCGGAAGGCCTGGAACAGAGCGGGCATCAACTTGCGCCATGCGAGATCGCCGGTGCCGCCGAACAGAACGAGATCGAAGCTCATGGGAACACTTTCCTTGGGTCTGGGGCGAGAGTAGGCAATGCGCCGGTCCGCCAATCGCGATGGTACTTGTACCAATTCCACGCACTTGTACTAAAGCTACGCTGCACCCACGGCCGGGAGGCCTTTTTTTATTGGACAAAGCGGAGAACTCCATGAAGAAGCTTCTTGTTGCGGCGGCGCTGCTGGGTGGATCGGCCATGGCATCGGCCCAGGGCACGGTCAACGTGATCTGCTCGGTGCAGGCCGAGTGGTGCAGCGTGATCTCGACCGTGTATGCGCGCACCACGGGCACCCGCATCAACATGGCGCTCAAGGGCTCGGGCGAGGCGCTCGCCCAGCTCATCGCCGAGAAGGACAACCCCAAGACCGACGTCTGGTTCGGCGGCACCGGCGACCCGCACCTGCAGGCGGCCGAGCAGGGCCTGACGCTCGAGTACAAGTCGCCCTCGCTGCCGCAGCTGCATCCCTGGGCCCAGCAGCAGGCCAAGCAGTCGGGCTACAAGACCGTGGGCATCTACTCGGGCCCGCTGGGCTTCGGCTACAACCCCGAGCTGCTGGCGAAGAAGAAGCTGCCGGTGCCCAAGACCTGGGCCGACCTGCTCAAGCCCGAGTACAAGGGCGACATCCAGGTGGCCAACCCCGCCTCGAGCGGCACGGCCTACACCATGATCGCCACGCTGGTGCAGCTCATGGGCGAGGACAAGGCCTTCGAGTACCTCAAGGCGCTGCACAAGAATGTCGGCCAGTACACGCGCTCGGGCACCGGCCCGATCAAGGCCGTGGCGCGCGGCGAGACCGCGGTGTCGATCAGCTTCGTGCACGACGGCCCGGGCGAGAAGATGCAGGGCTTCCCGGTCGAGACCATCACGCCGAGCGACGGCACCGGCGCCGAGATCGGCTCCATGAGCATCATCAAGGGCGCGCGCAACCTCGAGGCCGCGAAGAAGTTCTACGAATGGGCGCTCACGCCCGCCGCGCAGGAACTCGGCGCCGCCAACAAGCAGTTCCAGCTGCCGAGCAACGTCAATGCCAAGCTCGATCCGCGCATTCCCGACTTCAAGAAGATCAAGTTCATCAACTACGACTACGCCAAGTACGGTGCCAGCGCCGAGCGCCGCCGCCTGATCGCGCGCTGGGAGAAGGACGTCAACTCGCTGCCGCGCTAAGTGGAAGCGCGTTCCATCGGAGCCTCGCCCCGCGCGGCGGCCCCGCGCAATCCGGCATCGGAGGCCGCGGCGCGGCGCACCCAGCGCTGGATTCGCGCCTGGGTCTTGCTGGGCCTCGCGGCCTACCTGTTGCTGCCCTGGTATGCGATCCAGGATGCGACCTGGTACGAGGCCGTTCCGCAGGTCTTCGGCGGCGCCGAGGGCGCCAATGGCCTGATGCAGGCGGCCCTGCAGGGGCGCGCCTGGCTGTTCGTCGGGCTGGCGGGCCTGCTGGTCTGCGCCATCGGCGCCTGGCTGCCGCCGGGCCGCGCGCAGGGGCGTTGGCTGCTGGCCGGCGGCGCGGGCGGTGCGCTCGGGCTCGCGCTCGCGGGCTTCGCGATCGGCGCGCGCGGCTGGGCCTTCGCGGCGCTCGAGGCGCGTTTCGGCGAGCTCGGGGTCAACCAGTTCGGCATCGGCGCCGGCGGCTTCGTGGCGCTCTGTGCGCTGGTGCTGCTCGCGGCCTTCGGCATCGCGCGGCTCGGCCGCTTCAAGGGCGACCTGTTCGTGGCCGCCTCGGTGCTGGGCTGCGGCGTGCTGATGGCGCTGTTCATCGCCTATCCCGTGAGCCGCGCTCTGTCGGGCGCCTTCCTCGACGAGGATGGCCGCGTGTCGATGGCCGCCTTCCTCGCGCGGGTCTTCACCGAGCGCATCTGGGGCCTGGGCTGCCTCGCGGGCGGAGTGCGCTGCGGCGTGGCCTGGAACACGCTGGTGCTGGCGCTGCTCACGGCCGCGGGCACCACCTTCCTCGGCACGCTGATGGCGCTGATGGCCGAGCGCGGCAGCCGGCGCGGACAGGGCGCGCTGCGGGTGCTGGCGCTGCTGCCGATCATCACGCCGCCCTTCGTGGTGGGCCTCGGCCTGATCCTGCTGTTCGGCCGCGCGGGCATCGTCAACCAGCTGCTCGAAAACCTGTTCGGCATCGAGCCCACGCGCTGGTTCTACGGCATGCCCGGCGTGCTGGTGGCGCAGCTGTTCGCCTTCACGCCGATCGCCTTCATGATCATGCGCGGCGTGGTGCAGGGCATCGCGCCCAGCCTCGAGGAGGCCGCGCAGATGCTGCGCGCCGACCGGCGCCGCGCCTTCTTCACCATCACGCTGCCGCTGCTCAAGCCCGGGCTGGCCAACGCCTTCCTGGTGGGCTTCATCGAGAGCATCGCCGACTTCGGCAACCCGGTGGTGGTGGGCGGCCAGTTCTCGGTGCTGTCGACCGACATCTTCTTCGCCATCGTCGGCGCGCAGTACGACCAGGGCCGCGCGGCTTCGCTGGCCTGGGTGCTGACCTTGTTCGCGCTCGGCGTGTTCGCGCTGCAGCGCGGGCTGCTCGGCAGGCAGAACTACACCACCGTCAGCGGCAAGGGCGACGCCGGCATCCCGATGGCGCTGCCCGACGGCGTGCGCCGCACCATCCACTGCATCGCGCTGCCGTGGATCGCCTTCACGGCCGTGGTCTACCTGTTCGCCTTCGCGGGCGGCTTCGTGCAGACCTGGGGGCGCGACTACAGCTTCACCCTGCAGCACTTCAAGACCGCGTTCGCGCTCGAGTGGGGCCAGTTCGGGCTGGTGTGGGCCGGCACGGCCTGGAACTCGCTGCTCACCACGCTCAAGCTCGCGGGCATCTCGGCGCCGATCACCGCGGCACTGGGCCTGCTGATCGCCTGGCTGCTGGCGCGCAACGAGTTCAAGGGGCAGGGCGCCTTCGAGTTCGGCGCGCTGCTGGCCTTCGCGATCCCGGGCACGGTGCTCGGCGTGAGCTACATCCTGGCCTTCAACGTGCCGCCGTTCGAGCTCACGGGCACCGGGCTTATCATCGTGCTGTGCTTCATGTTCCGCAACCTGCCGGTGGGCGTGCGCGCGGGCACGGCGGCCTTCAAGCAACTCGACCGCTCGCTCGACGAGGCCTCGCTGATGCTGCGCGCCTCGACCTCGCAGACGCTGTTCAAGGTGGTGCTGCCGCTGCTCAAGCCGGCGCTGGTGGCGGCGCTGGTCTACAGCTTCGTGCGCGCGATGACGACCGTGAGCGCGGTGATCTTCCTGGTCACGGCCGAGAACGAACTCGCCACCACCTACATCATCGGCCGCGTCGGCAACGGCGACTACGGCATCGCGCTGGCCTATTGCACCGTGCTGATGATCCTGATGTCGCTCGCGATCGCGCTGGTGCAGTGGGTGGTGGGCGAACGCAGGCTGGGACGGCGCGGCACGGCGCCGGGGCACCAGGGGCATCACAAGATGGAGGGGCTGGCATGAGCACGGGCATCGAGTTTCGCGACGTCACCAAGCGCTACGGTGCCGACCGCAACGCGCCGCTGGCGGTCAAGGGCATCAGCTTCGAGGTGCCCGAGGGCACGCTGACCACCATTCTCGGCCCCTCGGGCTGCGGCAAGACCACCACCCTGCGCATGATCGCGGGGCTCGAGTCGCCGACCTCGGGCGCGATCTTCATGGGCGGGCGCGACGTCACCACGCTCGGACCGGCCGAGCGCAACGTCAGCATGATGTTCCAGAGCTATGCGCTGTTCCCGCACATGGACGTGATCGGCAACGTGGGCTATGGCCTGCGCATGAGCGGCGTGAAGAAGGACGAGGCCACGGCGCGTGCGCGCGAGGCGCTGCGCGGCGTGGGCCTGGTGGGCTTCGACCAGCGGCTGCCGAGCGAGCTCTCGGGCGGCCAGCAGCAGCGCGTGGCGCTGGCGCGCGCGCTGGTGCTCGAGCCCGCGGTGCTGCTGTTCGACGAGCCGCTGTCGAACCTCGACGCGCGGCTGCGGCGCGAGATGCGCGAGGAGATCCGCTCGCTGCAGCAGCGGCTCGGGCTCACGGTGGCCTACGTCACGCACGACCAGAGCGAGGCGCTGGCCGTGAGCGACCAGATCATCGTGATGGACCATGGCGTGATCGCCCAGCGCGGCACGCCCGAGCAGCTCTACGGCCGGCCCGAGAGCGAGTTCGTCGCGGGCTTCATGGGCGAGGCGATGGTGTTCCCGGCCGTGGCCGGCGCCGACGGCGACGTCACGCTCGGGCCGCTGCGGCTGCGGCCGCGTCATGCGGTGGCGCCGGGCGCGGTCAAGGTGGCGGTGCGGCCCGAGGCCTGGCGCATCGGCGAGGCTTCGGCGGCCGACACCGGCCTGCCGGCCACGCTGAAGAAGGTGGCCTACCTCGGCAGCTTCTACGAGTACGGCTTCGACACGCCGCTGGGCGCGGTCTTCGTGGTCTCGACCGACCTGTCGAACCCGCTGGCCGCGGGCGCGCAGACCCGGCTCTCCCTGGGGGCGCACGGCGTCAGCGTGGTGTAGCGCGCGCATGGAACAATGGCGCCATGAACGTGGTTTTCGATCTTGGCGCCGTGCTCTTCGCCTGGGAGCCCACCCGGCTGGTCCAGGCCCATCTGGCGGAGCATGCTCCCACTGAATCCGCCGCCGCGGCCCTGGGCCGCGCGCTGTTCCATCACGACGACTGGACCAGCTTCGATTGCGGCACCCGCACGCTCGAGGAATCGGTCGCCCGCATGGCCGCGCGGCTCTCGCTGCCGGCCGACCGCCTGCTGGCCATGCTCGACGGACTCGGCGAACGCCTGGTGCCGATCGATGTCACGGTGGCGCTGCTCGAGGAACTGTTCGAGCGCCGCGAGGCCGGCGAGCCGCTGAAGCTCTATTACCTCTCGAACATGCCCTCGCCCTATGCGCGCGCGATCATGGCGCGCCACGGCTTCATGCGGCGTTTCGACGGTGGCGTGTTCTCGGGCGACGTGAAGTTCCTGAAGCCGCACCGCGAGATCTACGAACTGCTCGCGGTGCGCCATGCGCTGGCGGCGGAGCGGACGGTGTTCATCGACGATTCGGCGCCCAACGTGGAAGCCGCGCGCGCCTTCGGCTGGCACGCGATCCACTGCACCGCGCCGGCCGCGCTCGCGACCCAGCTCTCGCGCTACCTGCCGGTGCGCTCGACCTTGTCGATGTCGAAGCCCAGGCTGCCCGCGTAGTCGAGCTCGGCCTGCAGGGTCGCGTCGTCCAGGCAGGGGGCGCGCGACAGCACCCACAGGTACTCGCGGTTCGGCGTGCCGACCAGCGCCACCTGGTAGTCGCGGTCCAGCTTCAGGATCCAGTAGTCGCCCCACACCACCGGCAGCCAGGCCAGCCACGAGGGCGCGAACCGCACCTCGAGCCGGCCCGCGCCGGGCTGGCCGGCCACCGGCACCACGCGCGCGGTGCCCAGCGATTCCTCGAAATTGCCGTCGGCGCGCTCGCAGCGGTTGAGCACCTCGATCGTGCCGTCGGGCCGCGGCGTGTAGTGGGCCGTGACCGGGCCGGCGCAGGACTTCTGGAAGCGGTTGGGCAGCCGCGCCTGCTCGTGCCAGAGACCCGCATAGCGGTGCAGGTCCACGGGCGCCACCACCTGCAGCGGCGCGCGCATCAGCGGGGCGCCGTCGGCCGGGCCGGCCAGCCGCACGCGCGAGCGGCGCGCGGCATCCAGCGCGAGCCAGGCCGCCGCGCCGCCGATCACGAAGGCCGTGGCCAGCGTGCCGATGGCGGCACTGGTGCGGCGGTCGTCGAAGGGGGCGAGGTCGGTGGAGGCTGCGGGAGGAAGTCTGCGCTGCATGGAGGGGGCTCCTGGGTCGGGACGGCGAATCCGACGATTCGCGAAGGAAGGACTCGCCAGACTAGACGCGCCCGCCAGCCGTCGCCGTCAGCCGTGGACCACAGCGCCTGTAGGGCGGCATGGGGCCGAAACCCTGCTGGCCGCATGTTGTTCGCGCCGTCATGGAACCGGGCCTGAAGCCGTGCTACGGTGCGCATGAAAGCATCGGCCCGCATGCAACAACGTGCAGGCCACGTCGCCATCACCGCAACATAATCATTGCCATGAACCAACTCGATGCACTCCGTCAATGGACCACCGTGGTCGCCGACACCGGCGACTTCAAGCAGCTCAGCGCCTCCAAGCCGCAGGACGCGACCACCAATCCGTCGCTGATCCTCAAGGCGGTGCAGAAGCCCGAGTACCGTCCGCTGCTCGACGAGAGCGTGAAGAAGCATGCGGGCAAGCCGCTCGACGAGGTCATCGACCGCCTGCTGGTGCGCTTCGGCACCGAGATCCTCTCGATCATCCCGGGCCGCGTCTCGACCGAGGTCGATGCGCGCCTGTCGTTCGACACCGCCGCCACCGTGGCGCGCGGCGAGCGCATCACGGCGCTCTACAAGGCCGAGGGCATCGACACCGAGAAGCGGCTGCTGATCAAGGTCGCCTCCACCTGGGAAGGCATCGAGGCCGCGCGCCAGCTCGAGAAGAAGGGCATCCGCACCAACCTCACGCTGCTGTTCTCGTTCGCGCAGGCCGTGGCCTGCGGCGCGGCCGGCGTGCAGCTGATCTCGCCCTTCGTCGGCCGCATCTACGACTGGTACAAGAAGTCCGAGGGCGCCAAGTGGGACGAGGCCGCCAATGCCGGCGCCAACGACCCGGGCGTGAAGTCGGTGCGCCAGATCTTCGAGTACTACAAGGCCAACGGCATCGAGACCGAGGTGATGGGCGCGAGCTTCCGCAACGTGGGCCAGATCAAGGCGCTCGCCGGCTGCGACCTGCTGACCATCAGCCCCGAGCTGCTGGCCGAACTGGCCGCGAGCAACGAGCCGCTCGAGCACGCGCTCGACGCCAAGGCCGCCGCCCAGGGCAAGGCCGAGAAGATCGCCTACGACGAGGCCGGTTTCCGCTTCGCGCTCAACGAGGACGCGATGGCCACAGAGAAGCTCGCCGAGGGCATCCGCGCCTTCGCGGCCGATGCCATCAAGCTCGAGAAGCTGATGCAGGAAAGCGGCCGCTGATCATGGCGACCCCGCTTCGCTGCGACCGCGCGCCGGCCTGGGCGCAGCTGCAGTCCTACTTCGAGACCGCGGGCCGCCAGTTCGACCTGCGCCATGCCTTCGTCGACGACGCCGGCCGCTTCGCGCACTTCAGCCAGGAGGCGCCGTACCTGTTCGCCGACCTGTCGAAGAACCTGATCGATGCGCGCGTGGAAGCGCTGCTGTTCGCGCTCGCGCGCGAGTGCGGCCTCGAGGCGCACCGCGACGCGATGTTCGCGGGCGAGCACATCAACAACACGGAAGACCGCGCGGTGCTGCACACGCTGCTGCGCGCGCCGGCCGATGCCAAGGCCGGCAAGACCGCGCCGCAATTGCGCGAGGTGCACGAAACGCTCGACGCCATGCTCGCCTACGCCGAGAAGGTGCGCGGCGACCACACCATCACCGACGTGGTCAACATCGGCATCGGCGGCTCCGACCTCGGCCCGCAGATGGCGGTGCTGGCGCTCGCGGAGTTCGCGGCGCCGGGCAAGCATTTCCATTTCGTCTCGAACGTCGACGGCCACGAGCTCGACGGCGTGCTCGAGGGCCTCGCGCCCGAGCACACGCTGTTCCTGATCGCCTCGAAGACCTTCACCACGGCCGAGACGATGACCAACGCGCAGTCCGCCAAGCGCTGGTACGAGCAATCGGGCGGCACCGACATCGCGGGCCACTTCGCGGCGCTCACCACCAACGTGGATGCGGCCAACAAGTTCGGCATCGAGACCACCTTCGGCTTCTGGGACTGGGTGGGCGGGCGCTATTCGCTGTGGTCGGCCATCGGCCTGCCGATCGCGCTGGCCATCGGCGCCGAGGGCTTCCGCCGGCTGCTGGCGGGCGCGCATGCGATGGACGAGCACTTCCGCACCGCGCCGCTGGCGCAGAACCTGCCGATCCGCCTCGGCCTGCTCGACGTCTGGTATCGCAATTTCCACCGCTTCACGAGCCGCTGCATCGCGCCCTATCACAGCGCATTGAAGCGGCTGCCGGCCTACCTGCAGCAGCTCGAGATGGAGAGCAACGGCAAGCAGGTCGATGCGACCGGTGCCGCGCTGCCGCCGGGCCTGGGCACCTCGCCCGTGCTGTGGGGCGAGCCGGGCACCAACGGCCAGCATGCCTACTTCCAGATGCTGCACCAGGGCACCGACGTGATCCCGCTGGAGTTCCTCGCGGTGCGCGATGCCTCGCACGACCTCGAGGGCCACCATCCGAAGCTGCTGGCCAACGCGCTCGCGCAAGCGCAGGCGCTGATGGTGGGCAAGCTCGACGCGGGCGGCCACAAGAACTTCCCGGGCAACCGGCCCAGCAGCTTCTTCGTGTTCGAGAAGCTCACGCCCGAGGCGCTCGGCGCCTTCATCGCAATGTACGAGCACCGCGTGTTCACCAGCGGCGCGCTGTGGGGCATCAACAGCTTCGACCAGTGGGGCGTGGAGCTCGGCAAGGTGCTCGCGAAGGACATCGAGCCGCGGCTCGCCTCGGGCGACGTCACGGGGCTCGATGCCTCGACCGCGGGGCTGCTGCAGCGCCTGAGTCCGCCCGCGCAATAGCTGCTTGGCCATTTGAAGTACGCCATTCGTTGCCATTGCCGTTGAAGAAGGCGCCGATATGATGGCCCCGGGAAATTTCCCGGGGACCTCAAGAGGAGCCGAGCAAATGGATTTTCAAACAGCGGTCAAGACCTGCTTTCAGAAGTACACGGATTTCAGTGGGCGCGCCTCGCGCTCCGAGTTCTGGTGGTTCATATTGGCCGAGGTGGTCGTGCTGATCGTCGCCAGCCTCATCCACCAGATCGTCTACCTGATCGCCGCGCTGGGTTTCCTGCTGCCCGTGCTGGCCGCGGGCTCGCGCCGCCTGCACGACATCGGCAAGAGCGGCTGGTTCCAGCTGCTGATGATCATTCCGCTGGTCAACCTCGTGCTGATCTATTTCTTCGTGCAGCCCAGCCAGCCCGAGGCCAACGCCTACGGCCAGCCGCCGGGCGCCTGAAGCCCCCCGGGACTCGCAGAACAACGATTCGACAGGGCCGCGCATGCGGCCCTTTTTTCTGGTCGCCGCCGACTCAGGCCTCGGCCGTCGCGGCCGCGCGCACCGGCGCGCCGCTGGCCATGCGCAGGCACAGGTCGAAGGCCTGCTGCAGGCCCTCGATCTGCGCGATGCCCCGGCCCGCGATGTCGAAGGCGCTGCCGCTGGCCGAGGTGGCCACGGGCACGGGCAGGCCGCCGTGCAGGGTCACGCCCTGCTCGAAGCCCATGAGCTTCATCGCGATCTGGCCCTGGTCGTGGTACATCGAGACCACCGCGTCGACGTCGCCGCGCCGCGCGCCGATGAACACCGTGTCGGGCGAGAACGGGCCGCGCGCGTCGTAGCCCTCGGCGCGCAGCTTCTCGATGGCCGGGCCGATGATCTCGATTTCCTCCATGCCGATCGAGCCGCCGTCGCCGGCATGCGGGTTGAGCCCCGAGACCGCGATGCGCGGCTGCGCCACGCCCGACTGGCGCAGTGCCGCGGCGATGATCTTCACCGCGTCGCGCACGCCTTCGCCTGTGATGTGGCTCGCCACGTCCTTGAGCGGAATGTGCGAGGTCACGCGCGAGGTCCACAGCGCGCCCGTGAGGTTGAACTCGCAGACGAAGCCCGGCACCGCGAAGCGCGCCTGCATGTAGCGCAGCTCGTCCTCGTGCACCAGGCCGCCCAGGCGCAGCGAATGCTTGTTGAGCGGCGCGAACAGGATCGCGTCGACCTGGCCGCGGCGCACGGCCGCGGTCGCGAGCTCGAGCGCCTCGAAGGAGGCGCGGCCCGAGGCCTCGTTCGATTCGCCGAGCACCGGCTCGGCGCCCTCCATCCAGTCGCAGGCCAGCAGCGAGGGCCGGCCGTCCTCGAAGCGCAGCGTGTCGAGGCTCTCGGTCGCGAGCGGATCGAGCCTGGCGCCGGCGATGCGCTCGCCCGCAGCCAGCACCACTGGGTCGGCGATCAGCAGCACGCGCGCGGCGTCGAGGTTGCGCTGGCGCGCGAGCAGCTTGACCGCCATCTCGGGGCCGACCCCGCTGGGGTCGCCGAGCAGCACGGCGATGCGGGGCTTGGCGGAGGTCACGGTCGGGATCTTCGAAGGAGTGGACATGGCGATCGTCGGTGGAGAAAAAGCGGGGGACGGCCTCATTCGGCCTTGATGTTGGCGGCGCGCACGAGCTGGCCGTAGTGCTCGAACTCCTGCCGGTTCATGGCCGCGAAGGGCTCGCCGATCAGGTTGCCGGGCTCGCCGCCCAGGGCCTTGATGCGGGCCTGCACGTCGGGCAGCTGCAGGCTGCGCGCGAGCTCGGCGCTCAGGCGCTCGACGGCCGGGCGCGGCGTGCCGGCGGTCACGTAGAGGCCGTACCAGGTCGAGACGTCGGCGCCCTTGACGCCCTGCTCGGCCAGCGTGGGCACGTCGGGCAGCTCGGGCGAGCGCTGCGGCGCGCTCACGGCCAGCGCGCGGAACTTGCCGGCCTTGATCTGGCCCATGGCCGAGGAGGTGCTGTCGAACATCATCTCGACCTCGCCCGCGATGATGTCGATGTGCGCCTGCGAGCTGCCCTTGTAGGGCACGTGCACCGACTTCATGCCGGTGGCCAGGTTGAAGGCCTCGCCGCCCACGTGCTGGGTGCTGCCGATGCCCGAGGAGGCGTACTTGAAGCCGCCGGGCTTGGCCGCCATCGCGGCCAGCAGGTCCTTCACCGACTTGTAGGGCGAGCTGGCCGACACCACCAGCACGTTGGGCATCACGGCCACCAGGCCCAGCGGTTGCAGGTCCTTCAGCGGGTCGTACTTGAGCTTGAGGATGTGCGGCGCCACCGCCTGCGCGGTGTTGGTGGCCAGAAGCAGCGTGGCGCCGTCGGCCGGCGCGCGCGCCGTGAGTTCGCCCGCGATGGTGTTGGAGGCGCCGGGCCGGTTCTCGACCACCACCGGCTGCTTGAGCGCGGGCGAGAGCTTGTCGGCCAGCACGCGCGCGAGGATGTCGGTGCCGCCGCCCGGCGAGGCGCCGACCATGATGCGCAGCGGCTTGTCGGGGTAGGCGGGCGCGGTCTGGGCGGTAGCAAGGCCGGTGGCCAGCGCGAGCGCGGCGGCGAAGGCGCATCGCTGGCGGAAGGCCGGGGAAAAGGGGCGCATCGGGGTTGTCTCCTGCTTGTTGGTCTTGGATGCCATTGCTTTCCATGCATGGCGAGGCCGCAGGTTAGGCCGTTCGCTCCCCTCGATCCAATCGAAATTGGCGGGGTCTCCATATACTTTTGGTGATGACCCTCCAGAAAGCCTCGCCCGATGCCTCGCTGATGCTGCAGGTGCGACCGCGCCAGCTATTGCTGCTGGTGCGCCTCGACGCTCACCGCCACCTGGGCCGCGCGGCCGAGGCCATGAACATCAGCCAGCCCGCGGCCACCAAGCTGCTGCAGCAGCTCGAGGATTCGCTCGGCGAGAAGCTGTTCGAGCGGCTGGCGCGCGGCATGGAGCCCACGCCCTACGGAGAGATCCTGGTGCGCTACGCCCACCGCGTGGTCAGCGACTTCGGCAGCGCGCGCGAGGAGATGCTGGCGCTGCGCTCCGGCCTCAGCGGCGCGCTGCGCGTGGGCAGCGTGCCGGGGGCGGTGCCCGAGCTGCTGGCGCCCGCGCTGGTCGAGTACCGCCGGCGCCACCCGCAGGTGGCGGTGTCGGTGGTGGTCGAGACCAGCGACGTGATGCAGGCCCAGCTCGAGCAGGGCGAGGTCGACCTGGTGCTGGGCCGGCTCACCGACGGGCACGACGAGTCGCGCTACGCCAGCGTGCCGCTGCTCGGCGAATCGCAGGTGGTGGTGGTGCGCGGCGGCCATCCGGCCTTCGAGCGCGAGGGCCTCACGCTGGCCGACCTGGCGGCCTGGCAATGGGTGCTGCAGCCGCCGGGCTCGCCGCAGCGCGGGCGCTTCGAGGCCGCCATGCGCGAGGCCGGCGTGCAGGCGCGGCTCGACATTCTCGAGACCGCCTCGCCGATCGCCATCACGGCGCTGCTCGAGAGCTCCGACATGGCGGCCGTCATGCCCGCCTCGCAGGCCCGGCACTACGCGCGGCTCGGGCTGCTGCGGGTGGTGCCGATCGAGCTGCCGGTGCGCGTGCCGCCGATCTGCCTGGTCACGCGCGAGGGGCGGCCGCTCTCGCCCGCGGCGGCCCAGTTCCGCCGGCAGCTGCTGGGCACCGGCTGAACCCTTTGGATTGCACAAAACACATGCTGTATTGCATTGACTAGGGATTTCACTAGCCAATCGGTGCATGAAAGTACTGTCGATGACATTCGAAGTACCAAAATCGCAAGCCGGTTTATCCAGAATCCGGGCACGGCGACCCAAGGGGGCGTCGCTCACCCTCTAGGAGACAACATGCAGCGTTTTCTGAAAGCGGGCCTCGTCCTCGCACTCGCCGGCACCGGCCTCGTCGCCCAGGCGGCCACCGAACTCGTGATCGCGACCGTCAACAACGGCCACATGATCGAGATGCAGAAGCTCACGCCCTTCTTCGAGAAGGCCAATCCCGACATCAAGCTCAAGTGGGTCACGCTGGAGGAGGGCACGCTGCGCCAGCGCGTGACCACCGACATCGCCACCAAGGGCGGCCAGTTCGACGTGATGACCATCGGCCTGTACGAAGCGCCGATCTGGTCGAAGAAGGGCTGGCTGCAGCCCATCGCCACCGATGCCGCCTACGACGCCGACGACCTGCTGCCCGCGATCCGCGACGGCCTGTCGTACCAGGGCAAGCTCTACGCCGCGCCGTTCTACGGCGAGAGCTCGATGCTCATGTACCGCAAGGACCTGGCCGACAAGGTCGGCTTCCAGATGCCCGAGCAGCCGACCTGGACGCAGGTGAAGGAACTGGCCGGCAAGATCCACGACCCGAAGGCCGGCGTCTACGGCATGTGCCTGCGCGGCAAGCCGGGCTGGGGCGACAACATGGCCTTCCTGACCACGCTGGTCAACACCAACGGCGGCCAGTGGTTCGACATGCAGTGGAAGCCGCAGATCGACACCAAGCCCTGGAAGGACGCGATCGGCTTCTACGTCGACCTGATGAAGGCCTACGGCCCGCCGGGCGCCTCGGCCAACAGCTTCAACGAGAACCTCGCGCTCTTCAACGAAGGCAAGTGCGGCATGTGGGTCGACGCGACCATCGCGGCCTCGTTCATCAGCGATCCCAAGCAGTCGAAGGTGGCCGACAAGGTGGCTTTCGCGCAGGCACCGGTGGCCGTCACGCCCAAGGGCGCCAACTGGCTGTGGACCTGGAACCTGGCGATCCCCGCCAGCTCGACCAAGGCCGCCGCCGCCCAGACCTTCGTGAAGTGGGCCACCTCCAAGGACTACATCAACCTGGTCGCCAAGGAGCAGGGCTGGGGCGCGGTGCCCACCGGCACGCGCAAGTCGACCTACGCGAACCCCGAGTTCCAGAAGGTCGCGAAATTCGCCGCCGCCGAGAAGAAGGCCATCGACAGCGCCAACCTCAGCGACAGCACGCTGCCCAAGTCGCCTTATGTCGGCGTGCAGTACGCGGCCATCCCCGAGTTCCAGGCCATCGGCGTGGCGGTGGGCCAGCAGATGAGCGCGGCGCTCGCGGGCAAGGTCACGGTCGACCAGGCGCTGAAGACCTCGCAGACCACGGCCGAGCGCGAGATGAAGAAGGCCGGCTACTACAAGTAAGCCGCGCGGCCTGCGCCCCCCCCCTGGGGGCGGGCGCCAGACAGAAGAGAGAAGGGATCACCCATGAAAAGACTCCTGCCCCGCGCGCTCATGGCGCCGGCCGTGCTCACGCTCTTCCTCTGGATGATCGTGCCGCTCGCGATGACGTTGTACTTCTCGTTCGTGAACTACAACCTCATGCAGCCCGGCGACCATCCCTTCGCGGGCCTCGCCAACTTCGAGTACTTCGTCACCGACCCGGACTTCTGGCCCGCGACCTGGAACACGCTGCTCCTGATCGGCAGCGTGATCGGCATCACCGTGGTGCTCGGTGTGCTGCTCGCGCTGCTGGTCAACGAACCCTTCCCGGGCCGCGGCATCGTGCGCGTGCTCTTGATCTCGCCCTTCTTCGTCATGCCCGCGGTCAACGCGCTGCTGTGGAAGCACATGATGATGAACCCGATCTACGGCATCCTGGCCGACGTGTGGCGCATGTTCGGCGCCCAGCCGATCGACTGGCTCACCGACGTGCCCCTGCTGTCGGTGATCATCATGGTGGCCTGGCAATGGCTGCCCTTCGCCTGCCTGATCTTCATCACCTCGCTGCAGTCGCTCGACCGCGAGCAGATGGAGGCCGCGCGCATGGACGGCGCGAGCGCGTTCCAGCGCTTCTTCTACCTCACCGTGCCGCACCTCGCGCGCCCGATGGCGGTGGTGATCATGATCGAGATGATCTTCCTGCTCAGCGTGTTCGCCGAGATCGCCATCACCACCAACGGCGGCCCGGGCAACGAGAGCACGAACATGACCTACATGATCTTCAAGCAGTCGCTCATGAACTTCGACGTGGGCGTGGCTTCAGCGGGCGCGCTGTTCGCGGTGGTGCTGGCCAACATCGTGGCCGTGTTCCTGATCCGCATCATCGGCAAGAACCTGGACTGAGGAGCGCCACGCCATGCAACAAAAAGCGCCCAGCAATTTCCTGCCGCAACTGCTGCGCACCGTCGGTGCCTGGGCCGTCGCGCTGCTGCTGTTCTTCCCGCTCGGCTGGCTGTTCCTCACGGCCTTCAAGACCGAGCTGCAGGCGATCCACGTGCCGCCGCTGTTCATCTTCGAGCCCACGCTCGACAACTTCGGCGAGGTGCAGCGGCGCAGCGACTACCTGCTGTACGCGCGCAACTCGCTGATCACCAGCCTGGGCTCGACCATCCTCGGCCTGTTGATCGCGGCGCCGGCCGCGTACTCGATGGCCTTCTTCCGCACGAAGAAGACGCGCGACATCCTGATGTGGATGCTCTCGACCAAGATGATGCCGGCCGTGGGCGCGCTGGTGCCGATCTACGTGCTCGCGCAGACCGCGGGCATGCTGGACTCGCTGAGCGCGCTGACCATCGTGTTCACGCTGTCGAACCTGCCGATCATGGTCTGGATGCTCTACAGCGCCTACAAGGACATCCCGAACGAGATCCTCGAGGCCGCGCGCATGGACGGCGCGAGCCTGTGGACCGAGTTCCGCCATGTCGTGATGCCGCTGTCGGTCGGCGGCCTCGCCTCCACCGGCCTGCTGTGCCTGGTGCTGAGCTGGAACGAAGCCTTCTGGGCGCTCAACCTCACCTCGGCCAAGGCCGGCACGCTGGCCACGCTCATCGCCTCGTACTCGAGCCCCGAGGGCCTGTTCTGGGCCAAGTTGTCGGCGGCCTCGCTGATGGCCATCGCGCCCATCGTCGTGTTCGGCTGGTTCAGCCAGAAGCAACTGGTGCAAGGCCTGACCTTCGGCGCCGTCAAGTAAAGAAAGGGAGACACCCCCATGGCCTACCTCGAACTCAAGAACATCAAGAAGAGCTTTGGTGACGTCAACATCATCAAGGGCGTCGACCTCGAAATCCAGAAGGGCGAATTCATCGTCTTCGTCGGGCCTTCGGGCTGCGGCAAGTCGACCCTGCTGCGGCTGATCGCGGGACTCGAGCCGATCACCAGCGGCAACCTGCTGCTCGACGGCAAGGACATCACCTGGGCGCCCTCGGGCAAGCGCGACCTCGCGATGGTGTTCCAGAGCTATGCGCTCTATCCGCACATGAGCGTGTACGACAACATGTCCTTCGCGCTCAAGCTCGCGGGCACGAGCAAGTCCGAGATCAAGACCAAGGTCGAGCATGCGGCCAAGACGCTGAACCTCACGCAGTACCTCGACCGCCTGCCCAAGGACCTCTCGGGCGGCCAGCGCCAGCGCGTGGCCATCGGCCGCGCCATCGTGCGCGCGCCCAAGGTGTTCCTGTTCGACGAGCCGCTGTCGAACCTCGACGCGGCGCTGCGCGGCAACACGCGCGTGGAGATCCACAAGCTGCACCGCGCGCTGGGCGCGACCACCATCTACGTCACGCACGACCAGGTCGAGGCCATGACCCTGGCCGACCGCGTGGTGGTGCTCAAGGACGGGCTGATCGAGCAGGTCGGCACGCCGCTCGAGCTCTACGACCGCCCGGCCAACCAGTTCGTCGCGCAGTTCATCGGCATGCCCTCGATGAACATGGTGGCGGCCAGCGCCATCCCGAGCTTCTCGGCCGCCACCGGCGGCCGGCTGCCGAGCGACGGCTTCCTCGGCGTGCGGCCCGAGGGCCTGCGCGTGCATCCGAAGGCCGGCGCGCCGGTGTCGGACGTGCAGGGCCGCGTCGAGCTGATCGAGGCGCTGGGCGCCGACACGCTGATCCACGTCGACGTGGGCGGCGTGCCGCTGGTGGCGCGCCAGAACGACCGCACGCCGCTGCAGGCCGGCGACGACGTGGCGGTCGAGCTCGATCCCTCGGTGCTGCACCTGTTCACGCGCGACGGGCGCGCGGTCGCGGCCTGAATCCCCTCTCTCGTTTCACTCTTCCTCTTCCGGGACATTCTTCGTGACTCTCGCAGCAGCACCCCTTCCACCCGCTCCCTCGGAGTTCACGGTGCTCCACCTCGGCCTCGGGTCCTTCCACCGGGCACACCAGGCGGTCTACCTGCAGCGGCTGATCGACGCGGGCGACACGCGCTGGTCGATCTCGGGCGCCAACATCCGGCCCGACATGGCCGAGGTCGTCGAGGCGCTGCGCGCCCAGGGCGGCCGCTACACGCTCGAAACCGTGTCGCCCGCGGGCGAGTACCGCTACGAGCAGATCGAGGCCATCCGCGAGGTGCTGCCCTACGAGCCCTCGCTCGCCGGCCCGATCGCGCGCGGCGCCGCGCCGTCCACGCGCATCGTCTCCTTCACCGTCACCGAGGCCGGCTACTACCTCGACACCAAGGGCCGGCTCGACCTGTCCTTCGCCGACCTCGCCACCGACATCGCGCGTGCCGCCAAAGGCGAGGCGGGTGGCGCGGGCGTGACCATCTACGGCGCCGTCTGCGCGATCCTGCGCGCGCGCAAGGCGGCCGACGCGGGCCCGCTCACGCTGCTGAACTGCGACAACCTGCGCCACAACGGCGAGCGCTTCCGCGCTGGCCTGCTCGAGTTCATCGAGCGCGCGGGCGATGCCGAGCTGCTGGCCTGGACGCAGGCCAACACCCGCTGCCCCAACGCCATGGTCGACCGCATCACGCCGCGCCCGCCGCCCGAGCTGCGCGCGCGCGTGCAGGCCGCCACCGGTCGCGACGACGCGGCCGCGATCACCGGCGAGAGCTTCATCCAGTGGGTCGTCGAGGACGACTTCGCGGCCGGCCGCCCCGACTGGGCGCGCGTGGGCGTCGAACTGGTCGACTCGGTGCAGCCCTACGAGGAAGCCAAGATCCGCATCCTCAACGCCACCCACAGCTGCATCGCCTGGGCCGGCACGCTGGTGGGGCTCGGCTTCATCCACGAGGGCACGCACGACGCCGCCATCCGCAAGATGGCCTTCGACTACGTGAGCGACGATGTCATCCCCTGCCTGAGCCCGAGCCCGATCGATCTCGCGGCCTACCGCGACGTGGTGCTCGACCGCTTCGGCAATCCCGCCATCCGGGACACCAACCAGCGCGTGGCCGCCGACGGCTTCTCGAAGATCCCGGGCTTCATCGCACCCACCGTGCGCGAGCGGCTGGCCGCGGGTCAGCCCATCGACAGCGTGGCGATGCTGCCCGCGCTGTTCCTGGCCTTCCTGCAGCGCTGGCACCGCGGCACCTTGCCCTATGCCTACCAGGACCAGGGCATGGACGAAGCCGTGGCGCATGCGATCTGCGACGCGGCCGACCCGGTCGCCGCGCTGTGCGCGGACGCGGGCCTGTGGGGCCCGATAGCGGGCGATGCGCGGCTGGTCGATGCGGTGCGCCGCGCGAGCGGGCGCGTCTCGGACTTCGTGAGCGCGAAGGCATGAGCACCCGGCTGCAGGATCGCCATGTGCTGCTGACCGGCGCCGGCGGCGGCATCGGCCTGGCGGTCGCCGAGGCCTGCATCGCCGAAGGCGCGCGCTGCAGCGTGGTCGATCGCGCGGCCGCGCCCTCCGAGGCGGTGCGCGCGCTGCAGCAGCGCCATCCCGATCGCCTGGCCTACATCGCGGCCGACGTGACCGACATGCAGGCCATCGCGCGCCTGCTGGTCGAGGCGCAGGTGGCCTTCGGGCCGATCCACGTGCTGTTCAACAACGCCGCCGTGTTCGATCTCGCGCCGCTGCTGGACAGCGACGAGGCCTCGTTCGACCGCCTGTTCGCCGTCAACGTGAAGGGCATGTTCTTCGTCATGCAGGCCGTGCTGCGCCACATGGTCGAGGCCGGCACCCGCGGTGCCTCGGTCATCAACATGGCCTCGCAGGCGGGGCGGCGCGGCGAGGCGCTGGTGTCGCACTACTGCGCCACCAAGGCCGCCGTGATCAGCTACACCCAGAGCGCGGCGCTCGCGATGGCGCCGCACGGCATCCGCGTCAACGGCATCGCGCCCGGCGTGGTCGACACGCCGATGTGGGACCAGGTCGACAGCCTGTTCGCCCGGGCCGAGGGACTGGCCCTCGGCGAGAAGAAGCGGCGCGTGGGGCTCGAGGTGCCGCTGGGCCGCATGGGCCTGCCGGGCGACATCGCGGGCGCGGCCGTGTTCCTGGCCAGCGACGAGGCGCGCTACATCACGGCGCAGACCTTGAACGTCGATGGCGGCAACGTCATGAGCTGAGGTGGCGATGCACGCTGCAGCGAAGTCAGGAAAGTATCGGAGCGCTTGCCTTCCTTGCGGTGAAGCGCGGGCCGCCCGGTGAGAAGATAGCCGGCCCCCGCCGCACGCGATCCATGAACGACGATTTCCATCTCTACCTCGACAGCGCCGACCTCGCGGAGTTGCGGGCCTGCCTGCCGCACCCGGTCGTCCATGGCGTGACGACCAACCCGACCTTGCTTCGGCGCGCCGGTGTCGGTCGCGCCGACGTGCCCGGCCTGCTGCAGCGCTGCATCGAGCTGGGTGCGCGCCAGGTGCAGGCTCAGGTGTACTCGAGCGAGGTCGACGGCATGCTCGAGGATGCGCGCTCGCTGCTGCCGAAGTTCGACGCCGGCCAGCTCGTCATCAAGATTCCCGCCACGCGCCAGGGCCTGGTGGCCGGCGCGCGGCTGATCGCGCAGGGCGTGCCCGTGACCTGGACCGCCGTCTACGCGCCCGAGCAGGCGCACTTCGCGGCGCAATTGGGCGCGGCCTATGCGGCGCCGTACCTCGGGCGGCTCGAGGATGCCGGCCAGGACGGCCTCGCGCTGATCGCGCGCATGCAGTCGCTGGTCGCGCAACGGCCCGCGGCGGGCACGCGGCTGCTGGTGGCGAGCATCCGCTCGCGCGAGGCCTACCTGTCGCTGCTCGCGCTGGGCGTCGGCGCCATCACCATCCCGCCGCGCCTGTTCGCCGAACTGCTCGACCATCCCGCCACCTTGGCCGCCGAGCGCGGCTTCCTGGACGATGCCCGGGCCCTGAACTGAACGAAGAAAATCCTGTTCCCACCATGCGCATTGCACTCACGGGCGAAGCCCTGATCGATTTCACCGCCAGCGAGGCCGGCGCACTGGCTTTCCTCGGCCATGAGGGCGGTTCGCCGCTCAACACGGCCGTGGCCTGCGCGCGCCTGGGCCAGCACACGGGCTTCTTCACGCAGCTGTCGACCGACCTGTTCGGCGAGCGGCTGATGGCCTTCCTCGAACGCAATGGCGTCGACACCGGCTTCATCCTGCGCAGCAGCGCGCCCTCGACCCTGGCCTTCGTCGAGCGCACGCCGCAGACCAACCGCTATGCCTTCTACACGCACGGCAGCGCCGACGCGACCTGGGCGCCCGAGCCGCTGCCGCAGCTGCCGGCCGACTGCCGCTTCCTGCACTTCGGCTCGATCTCGCTGCTGCAGGAGCCGGCCGCGACGCGCATCGCCGACCTCGTGAGCGCCAACGCGGGCCGCTGCGTGATCGTGTTCGATCCCAACGTGCGGCCCAGCCTGATCCCCGACCTCGCGGCCTACCGGGCGCGTGTCGCCAACTGGTTCGCGATGGCCGACCTCGTGAAGCTCAGCGACGAGGATGCCGCGCTGTTGGCACCGGATCGCCCGGTCGATGCGCTGGCCACCGAGATCCTGGCCGCGGGCGCGCGCGCCGTCATCGTCACGCGCGGCGGCGAGGGCGCCACGCTGTGGCGCGCGGGCAAGGCGCCGCTGTCGGTGGCCGCGCCGCGCGTGCAGGTGGTCGACACCATCGGCGCCGGCGACACCTTCACGGCCGGCCTGTCGGTCGCGCTGCTCGACCAGGGCGTGGAGCACCGCGACCAGCTCGCGGCGCTCGGCGACGACGGCTGGCGCGCGGTGATGCGCTTCGCCGCCACCGCCGCGGCCCTGAACTGCACCCGCGAGGGTGCCGATCCACCGGTGCTGGCGGCCGTGCAGGCGGCGCTGGCGCAGGGAGACAATCTCTAGCACCCTTGCATTGGCAGCGGGCGCGGCCCGCCAGCGAGCATGCAGCCATGACCACCACCACCCGCAAGCGTTCGATTCCCCGCCAGCGCCAGCCCGAGCTGGAGCGCGACTTCGCGCGCTCGCCCTCGCTGGGCTACGAGGCGCCCGAGGAGACTGGCCTGGTGCGATGCCTGGCGCACGGCTTCCCGAGCCCGCTGGTGCGCTGGCACTTCCACGAGGACTACGAGCTGCACCTGATCACCGAGACCTCGGGCAAGGCCTTCATCGGCGACTGGATCGGGCCGTTCCAGCCCGGCCACCTGGTGCTGTGCGGCCCGCGGCTGCCGCACAACTGGATCTCGCTCGACGTGCCCGAGGGCGGTGCCGCCGGGCGCGACCGCGTGATCCAGTTCCGCCACGAGCCGATCGAGCAGGCCGCGGCGCAGATTCCCGAGCTGCGCGAGGTCATGCAGCTGCTCGAGCGCGCGCGCCACGGCATCGAATTCTTCGGCCTCTCGCAGCAGGCGCAGCAGCACTGGGACGACATCAAGGCCGCGCGCGGCGTGCGCCGGCTCGGGCTGTTCCTGGGCTTCCTGGCCGACCTCGCGCAGTGCACCGACTACCGGCTGCTGTCGAGCGTGCAGATGCAGGGCGCGCAGGGCGCCGATGGCGATGCGCAGGTCGATCAGATCAACGGCATCGTCAACCGCATCACCAACAACATGACCGAGCAGCTCTCGATGGCCGACCTGGCCGCCGAGCTCGGCATGAGCGAGAGCCGCTTCAGCCGCTTCTTCCGGCGTTCCACCGGCAACAGCTTCACCGACTTCGTCAACCGCGTGCGCATCAACAGCGCCTGCCACCTGCTGATGCAGACCGACCATTACGTGACCGACATCTGCTACCAGGTCGGCTTCAACAACGTGGCGAACTTCAACCGGCGCTTTCTCGAGATCAAGGGCATGACGCCGAGCGAGTTCCGCCGCCAGGCCGACACCCGCTTCGGCAACGGCATGGCCTGAACGCCGCCTTTCATCCAAACCCACCGGGAGCTTCTCTTGTATCTGGGACTCGACCTCGGCACGTCCGAGCTCAAGGCGCTGCTGCTCGCCGACGATCACCGCATCGTCGGCGTGGCGCGCGCATCGCTGACCGTGGACCGACCGCATCCGCTGTGGTCCGAACAATCGCCCGCGCAATGGTGGCAGGCGCTCGAGCAGGTGATGGCGCAGCTGCGCGTCGACCAGCCGGCGGCGCTCGCGCAGGTGCGCGCCATCGGGCTGTCGGGCCAGATGCACGGCGCAACGCTGCTCGACGCGGCCGGCGAGGTGCTGCGCCCGGCCATTCTCTGGAACGACGGCCGCAGCGGCGCGCAGTGCGAGGCGCTGACGCGCGCGGTGCCGCGCCTGGGCGAAATCGCGGGCAACCTCGCGATGCCGGGCTTCACGGCGCCCAAGCTGCTGTGGGTGCGCGAGCACGAGCCCGAGATCTTCGCGCGCGTGGCGCGCGTGCTGCTGCCCAAGGACTGGCTGCGCTTCATGCTGAGCGGCGAGGCGGTCGGCGAGATGTCCGACGCGGCCGGCACGCTGTGGCTCGACGTCGGCGCGCGCGACTGGTCCGACGAGCTGCTCGCGGCCACCGGCCTCACGCGGGCGCAGATGCCGCGGCTGGTGGAGGGCAGCGAGGTCTCTGCCATGCTGAAGCCCGCGCTCGCCGAACGCTGGGGCTTGGCTGCGGACGTGAAGATCGCCGGCGGCGCGGGCGACAACGCCGCCAGCGCGGTCGGCATGGGCATCGTGGAGCCGGGGCAGGGCTTCGTCTCGCTCGGCACCTCGGGCGTGATCTTCGTCGCCTCGAGCCGCTTCGAACCGAATCCCGCGCAGGCGGTGCATGCCTTCTGCCATGCGCTGCCGGGCCGCTGGCACCAGATGTCGGTGATGCTCTCGGCCGCGAGCGCCGTGAGCTGGGCCTCGCGGCACCTGGGCTTCGGCGACGAGGCCACGCTGCTGGCGGCGGCCGCGCGGCTCGACGACGCGGCGCGTGCGCGCGCGCCGATCTTCCTGCCCTACCTGTCGGGCGAACGCTCGCCGCACAACAACGCGAACGCGCAGGGCGTGCTCTTCGGGCTCACGCAGGCGCACGGCGCCGACGACATCGCCTATGCCGTGGTCGAGGGCGTGAGCTTCGGCCTGCGCGACGGGCTCGACACGCTGGCGCGGCCCGCGGGCGCGCTGGCGCTGGTGGGGGGCGGCGCGCGCAGCAGCTGGTGGGCGCAGCTGCTGGCCGACATCCTCGAGGTGCCGCTGACGCTGGCCGAGGGCGGCGAGGCCGGCGGCGCGCTGGGCGCCGCGCGGCTGGCCTGGCTGGCCGATGGCGGCGCGATCGCCGCGGTCTGCACCGCGCCCGCGGTGCGGCAGCGCTTCGATCCGAAGGCCGAGGCCGCGGCGGGGCACCGCGCGCGGCATGCGCGCTTTCGCAAGCTCTACCCGCTGCTGCGCGCGTCCTTCGAGGCCTGAGTGCCTCCGCGGCCTCAGTGCGCCGCGACGATCGCGATGCCCTTGATCTGCCCCGCGGCCTTGGTCGAGGCCGGCGCCGGATAGCGCTGCGGCCGCAGGCGGTGCAGCAGTTCGGCTTCGCGTGCACGCGCCAGCGCGAGGTTGCCGATCTTCACGTGGCCGTAGCCGCGAATCGTCATCGGCAGCGCGGCGATGTCGGCCAGCAGCTTCTGGTCGGCGGCCGCCATGTCCTGCGCCAGTTCGTCGAGCCGGGCCTCGAAGTGGGCGATCAGCTCGCGCTCCAGCCGCCGCTCCTGCGTATGGCCGAAGGGATCGAAGGGCGTGTGGCGCAGCGCCTTGCCGTGCGCGAGCACGCGCATCGCCGGCAGCATCCAGGCGCCGAAGCGGATCTTGCGCGGGGCCTGGCCGTTCTTCGGCGGTGCGAGGAAGGGCGGGGCCATGTGGAACTCGAGCTGGATCTTCTCGCCCTCGAACTGTTCCATCAGGCTGCGCTGGAAGCTGCCGTCGGTGTACAGGCGCGCCACCTCGTACTCGTCCTTGTAGCTCATGAGCTTGAGCAGGCTGCGCGCCGCGTTGCGCGTGAAGGGCAGCGAGGCATCGCCGCCGAGCGCCGATTCGCGCTGCTGCAGCGCGCGGATGCGGGTCTCGAAGCGCCGCGCCCAGGCGGCGTTCTGGTAGCCCGAGAGATGGGCCACGCCGCGCGCGACGATGGCCTCGAGGTCGTTGCCGTCGGCCGCGTTCGCGAGGTCCATCGTCGACGCGGGCTGCAGCGTGTCGCCCAGGCGCTCGAGCCCTTCGGGATCGGCCGCGGCCATGCGGCCCAGCGCGAAGGCCAGGCGATTGGCGGCGACCGCCACGCCGTTGAGCTCGATGGCGCGCATCAGCGCCTCGAAACCCAGCGGCACCAGGCCGAGCTGCCATGCATAGCCCACGGCGAGGATGTTGGCGGCCAGCGTGTCGCCGATGAACTCCTCGGCCAGTGCCTGCGCGTCGAAGGTCTTCACCTGTTCCTCGCCGGCCGCGAACTGCAGCTTCTCGAGCAGCAGGTCGATGTGCAGCTCGGCGTCGGGATTGCGCAGCGACTCGGCGACCGGGATCTCGTGCAGGTTCGCGAGGATGCGCGTGCGGCCGTGGCGCACCGCCTGCAGCGCCTCGGGCGAGGCACCGACGACGAGATCGCAGGCCAGCACGGCATCGGCCTGCTGGGTGTCGATGCGGGCCTGGTTCAGGCGCTCGGGATGGCTCGCCATGCGCACGAAGCTCAGCACTGAGCCGCCCTTCTGCGCGAAGCCCATGAAGTCGAGCACGCTCGCGGCCTTGCCCTCGAGGTGCGCGGCCATCGCGACCAGCGCGCCCACGGTCACCACGCCGGTGCCGCCGACGCCGGTGACCAGCAGGTCGTAGGGCGCGTTGTCCCAGTCGTGGCCCGGGGGCTGCGGCAGCGCGGCGGCGCGCGCCAGCACGGCGTCCTTCTCGCGCTGCAGCGCGCCGGCCTTGCGGCGCAGCGAGGCACCGGTCACGCCGACGAAGCTCGGGCAGAAGCCCTGGGCGCAGGAGTAGTCCTTGTTGCAGTGGGTCTGGTCGATCTGGCGCTTGCGGCCCAGCGGCGTCTCGTGCGGCACCACGGCCACGCAGTTGCTCTGCACCGTGCAGTCGCCGCAGCCTTCGCACACCGCCTGGTTGATGAACAGGCGCTTGGGCGGATCGGCGAGCTCGCCCTTCTTGCGCCGGCGGCGCTTCTCGGCGGCGCAGGTCTGCTCGTAGATCAGCACGGTGACGCCCGCCACCTCGCGCAGCTCGCGCTGCACCGTGTCGAGCAGGCTGCGGTCGTGGAAGCCGGTGCCGGCCGGGAAGCGGTCCTTCTGGCCGTCGTACTTGCGGATGTCGTCGCTGACCACCACCACGCGCGCCACGCCTTCCGATTCGACCTGGCGCGCGATCGCGTCGACGGAGATCACGCCGTCCACCGGCTGGCCGCCGGTCATCGCGACCGCGTCGTTGAACAGGATCTTGTAGGTCATGGTGGCCTTGGCCGCCACCGCCTGGCGGATCGCCAGGTAGCCCGAGTGGTAGTAGGTGCCGTCGCCGAGGTTCTGGAACACGTGCGGCACGCGCGTGAACTTGGAATGCGAGATCCAGTCCACGCCCTCGCCGCCCATCTGCACCAGGCCCGCGGTGCCGCGCTCCATCCAGCTGGCCATGAAGTGGCAGCCGATGCCGGCGCGCGCGGTCGAGCCCTCGGGCACCTTGGTGCTGGTGTTGTGCGGGCAGCCGGCGCAGAAGTAGGGCAGGCGCTTGACCGCATCGCTGGCGTTGGCCAGCAGGTCGGGCGGCGTGAAGTCGCGCACGCGCTCGGTCGGGCGGCCGATGCCGTCGGCGCCGCCGACGTGGCGCTCGAGCCATTCGGCCACGCGCTCGATCAGCCGCGAGGGCCGCAGTTCGCCGAGTGCCGAGATGAAGGGCCGGCCGTCGCGGTCGTGCTTGCCGACCAGCGCCGGGCGTGCGTCGGCCGGCGCGTTGTAGAACATGTCGCGCAGCTGGCTCTCGACGAAGGCGCCTTTCTCCTCGATCACCAGCACCTCGGCCAGGCCCGCGGTGAAGGCGCGCATGCGCGTCTGCTCGAGCGGGAAGCTCAGGCCCACCTTGTAGATGCGCACGCCGGCCGCGGCCAGGCGCTCGGTCGGGATCTCGAGCCGGCGCAGCACCTCCATCAGGTCGTAGTGGGCCTTGCCGCAGGTCACGATGCCGACGCGCGCCTCGGGGCTCTCGACCGCCACGCGGTCGATGCTGTTGACGCGCGCGAAGGCGGCCACTGCCTCGTGCTTGTCGGCCAGCCGCGACTCGATGCGCAGCGAGGGCAGGTCGGGCCAGCGGTAGTGCAGGCCGTCGGCCGGCGCGTGGTGGCCGGTGGCCTCGCGCACGCCGTCGGCATCGAGCCAGGCGGCGCTGCGCGCGAGGATCAGGTCGAGGTCGACCGTGCTCGAGCTCTCGACCACCTCCGACAGCGCCGGCATGCCGACCCAGGTGCCCGAATAGCGCGAGAGCGCATAGCCGTAGAGCCCGAACTCCACCAACTCGGCCACGTTGGCCGGCTGTAGCACCGGCATGCCCCAGGCCGCGAAGGCCTGGTCGGACTGGTGCGGCATCGACGAGGACACGCAGCCGTGGTCGTCGCCCGCCACCACCAGCACGCCGCCGTTGGGCGAGGCGCCGTAGGCGTTGCCGTGCTTGATCGCGTCGCCCGCGCGGTCCACGCCCGGGCCCTTGCCGTACCACATGCCGAACACGGCCTCGACCTCGCGCTCGGGGTCGGACTCCACGCGCTGGGTGCCGAGCACCTGGGTGGCGGCCAGCTCCTCGTTGATGGCGGGCACGAAGCGCACGCCCTCCTGCTCGAAGCGGCTGCCGGCCTTCCAGATCGCCTGGTCGACCATGCCGAGCGGCGAGCCGCGGTAGCCGCTGACGAAGCCGCGGCTGTCGAGGCCGCGCGCGGCATCGCGCTGGCGCTGCATGCACAAGAGGCGCACCAGCGCCTGCGTGCCGGTGAGAAAGACCACGCCCGAGCTCGCCCAGAGGTTGTCGGCGAGCTGGTAGCCCGGACGGGCGAGGGTGGTCGTGGCGGCGGTTTCGGCGGCGCGGGTGGGGGCTGCGGCCGAAGAGAGGTCATTCGAATTCATTGCGAGATTGTTGTTCTCGCTCAGGAGGAATATTCTCTTGAATCACTACAGGGTGACCCTGCAACCAGGAATATCCATCTCGAAAATCGCCATGAACGACGAATTCATTCCTCTCGACCATCATTCGCTGCGCATCCTCGACGAACTGCAGCGCGACGCGCGCCAGACCGTGCAGCAGATCGCCGACGCGGTGGGACTGTCGCCCACGCCCTGCTGGCGCCGCATCAAGGACATGGAGGCCAGCGGCGTGATCCGCGGCTACACGGTGATCGTCGACCGCGAGAAGGTGGGGCTGAACCTCGCCGCCGTGACGGAGGTGAACCTCGACCGCCACAGCGAGGCCAAGGTGCGCGACTTCGAGCGTGCCGTGGCCGCGAGCCCGCAGGTGGTGCGCTGCGCCTCGGCCACCGGGCCGGCCGACTACATCCTCACGGTGCTGGTGCCCGACATCAAGCACTACGAGCAGTTCCTGCACACCACGCTGTTCGAGCAGGCCGGCGTGACGCACGTGCGCTCGGCGATCGTGCTGCGCGAGGTCAAGGCCGACGCGCCGCTGCCGATCGACATGGCGTCGACCGCGGCGGGGCCGAGACGGCGCTCGAAATGAAAAAGGCCGGGGCGAACCCCGGCCTTCTTCGTGTCTGGACGACCCGCCCGCCGAACGCCGAAGCGCTCGCCGGGCGAGAGGCAATTACATGCCCATGCCGCCCATGCCACCCATGCCGCCCATGTCGGGCATGCCGCCGCCGGCAGGAGCTTCGTCCTTCGGAGCGTCAGCCACCATGGCTTCGGTCGTCAGCAGCAGCGAGGCCACCGAGGCGGCGTTCTGCAGCGCGGTGCGGGTCACCTTGGTCGGGTCCAGGATGCCCAGCTCGAGCATGTCGCCGTACGAGTCGTTGGCGGCATTGAAGCCGTAGTTGCCCTTGCCGGCCAGCACCGCGTTCACCACCACCGAGGCTTCGCCGCCGGCGTTGTTCACGATTTCGCGCAGGGGGGCTTCGATGGCCTTGAGCACCAGCTTGATGCCGGCGTCCTGGTCGGCGTTGTCGCCCTTGACCTTGTCGCCCACGGCTTGCTTGGCGCGCAGCAGGGCCACGCCACCACCGGCAACCACGCCTTCTTCCACTGCAGCGCGGGTGGCGTGCAGGGCGTCTTCGACGCGAGCCTTCTTTTCCTTCATTTCGACTTCGGTGGCGGCGCCGACCTTGATCACCGCAACGCCGCCGGCCAGCTTGGCCACGCGCTCTTGCAGCTTTTCACGGTCGTAGTCGCTCGTGGCTTCCTCGATCTGCACGCGCACTTGCTTCACGCGGGCTTCGATGTCGGCAGCAGCGCCGGCGCCGTCGATGATGATGGTGTTTTCCTTGCCCACTTCGATGCGCTTGGCCTGGCCCAGGTCGGCCAGCGTCACCTTCTCGAGGGTCAGGCCGACTTCTTCGGCGATGACCTTGCCGCCCGTCAGGATGGCGATGTCTTCGAGCATGGCCTTGCGGCGGTCGCCGAAGCCAGGCGCCTTGACGGCCACGACCTTCAGGATGCCGCGGATCGTGTTCACGACCAGCGTCGCCAGGGCTTCGCCCTCGACTTCTTCGGCAATGATCAGCAGCGGACGACCGGCCTTGGCGACTTGTTCCAGAGTGGGGAGCAGGTCACGGATGTTGCTGATCTTCTTGTCGAACAGCAGCACGAAGGGGTTGTCGAGCAGCGCCGATTGCTTCTCGGGGTTGTTGATGAAGTAGGGCGACAGGTAGCCGCGGTCGAATTGCATGCCTTCGACGACGTCCAGTTCGCTGTCCAGCGACTTGCCGTCTTCGACGGTGATCACGCCTTCCTTGCCGACCTTGTCCATCGCGTCGGCGATGAGCTTGCCGATGGTTTCGTCGCTGTTGGCCGAGATCGAGCCGACTTGAGCGATTTCCTTCGACGTGGTGGTGGGCTTCGAAGCCTTCTTCAGCTCTTCGACCAGGGCCGTCACGGCCTTGTCGATGCCGCGCTTCAGGTCCATCGGGTTGATGCCGGCGGCCACGTACTTGAAGCCTTCGCGCACGATGGCTTGTGCCAGCACGGTCGCGGTGGTGGTGCCGTCACCGGCGTTGTCCGAAGTCTTGGAAGCCACTTCCTTCACGAGCTGGGCGCCCATGTTCTGCAGCTTGTCCTTGAGTTCGATTTCCTTCGCGACCGACACACCGTCCTTGGTCACGGTGGGGGCGCCGAACGAGCGCTCGAGCACCACGTTGCGGCCCTTGGGGCCCAGGGTCACCTTGACCGCGTTGGCCAGGATGTTCACACCCTCGACCATGCGTGCGCGGGCTTCACCGCCGAAGACTACGTCTTTTGCTGCCATGTTCTATTACTCCGAATGGGGATCTGTTGAATTACTTCTCGACGACCGCGAACAGGTCGTCTTCCTTCATGACCAGCAGTTCGTCGCCGCCGACCTTGACGGTCTGGCCGCTGTACTTGCCGAACAGGACGCGGTCGCCGACCTTGACGGTCAGTGCGGCCAGTTCGCCCTTGTCGTTGCGCTTGCCCGGGCCCACGGCCAGGACTTCACCCTGATCGGGCTTTTCGGCGGCGGCGTCGGGAATGACGATGCCCGAGGCAGTCTTGGTTTCGCTGTCAACACGCTTGACGATCACGCGATCGGCCAAAGGACGAAGTTTCATTGCATCTCCTGGATAAGAAACTGGGTGGTGGTTTTTTGGGCGCCCATCCCGCAGGACCGGTTGCCCGTCGACTGGAGGCGAGGCTTGTTAGCACTCAACCACAGCGAGTGCTAATCATAAGGGCAATCGCCGGGGTTTCAAGCGCCGGAGCGGGCCGAGCCGGAAGTCGGTTGCCACGATTCAATATTTCAACGATGATTGAAATATGAAAGAAGAAGTCGTCATCCGTTCCCTCATGGCACTTGCCCAGAGCGTGCGCCTGCGCGTGTTTCGCGCCCTGGTCGTGGCCGGCCCGCAGGGCATGACGCCTGGCGCGCTGACCGAAACGCTGGGCGTTCCGGCCACGGGCCTGTCGTTCCATCTCAAGGAGCTGGGTCGCGCGGGCCTGGTGTCGCAGGAGCGGCAGGGGCGCCACCTGATCTACCGCGCCTCGTTCGACCGGATGAACGGGCTGCTGGCCTATCTGAGCGAGAACTGCTGCCAGGGGCAGCCCTGCGAAGTCGATGCGCAAGGCGCGTCCTGCGACTGCTGACGGTCGGCGCCGCATCGTTTGCTCGCCCCATGCTCACCGCCGTTCTCATCTTTCTCGCGACCCTGGTGCTCGTCATCTGGCAGCCGCGCGGCCTCGGCATCGGATGGAGCGCCGCGCTGGGCGCGCTGGTGGCCCTGGCGCTTGGCGTGGTGCACCTCGACGACGTCGCGCGGGTCTGGCAGATCGTCTGGAACGCCACCGCCACCTTCATCGCCGTGATCGTCATCAGCCTGCTGCTCGACGAGGCCGGCTTCTTCGAATGGGCCGCGCTGCACGTCGCGCGCTGGGGCGGCGGCAGCGGCAGCCGGCTGTTCGCCTTCATCGTGCTGCTGGGCGCGGCCGTCTCGGCGCTGTTCGCCAACGACGGCGCCGCCCTGATCCTCACGCCGATCGTGATGGCCATGCTGGTGGCGCTGGGCTTCACGCCGGCCACCACGCTGGCCTTCGTGATGGCGGCGGGCTACATCGCCGACACCGCGAGCCTGCCGCTGATCGTCTCGAACCTCGTCAACATCGTCTCGGCCGACTTCTTCGGGATCGGCTTCAACGCCTATGCGGCGGTGATGGTGCCGGTCAACCTCGTTGCGGTGGTCGCCAGCCTGCTGGCCCTGCTGCTCTACTTTCGTCGCGACATCCCCGCGCGCTACGACGCCAGCCGCCTCAAGCGCCCGGCCGATGCCATCCGCGACCCGGCCACCTTCCGCGCGGGCTGGGTCGTGCTGGTGCTGCTGCTCGTCGGTTTCTTCGGCCTCGAGCCGTTGGGCGTGCCGGTCAGCGCCGTGGCGGCGGTTGGCGCGCTGCTGCTGCTGGCCGTGGCGGCCCGCGGCGAGGTCATCGCCACGCGCAAGGTGCTGCGCGGCGCGCCCTGGCAGATCGTCGTGTTCTCGCTGGGCATGTACCTGGTGGTCTACGGCCTGCGCAATGCCGGCCTGACCGAGCAGATCTCGACGCTGCTCGACGTGTTCGCGCAAGGCGGCATCTGGGGCGCGGCCCTGGGCACGGGCTTCCTGGCGGCCGCGCTGTCTTCCGTGATGAACAACATGCCGACGGTGCTGGTCGGCGCGCTCTCCATCGATGCCTCGGGCGCCACTGGCGTGGTGAAGGAGGCGATGGTCTACGCCAACGTCATCGGCTGCGACCTGGGCCCGAAGATCACGCCGATCGGCAGCCTCGCCACCCTGCTGTGGCTGCACGTGCTCGCGAAGAAGGGCACCACCATCGGCTGGGGCTGCTACTTCAAGGTGGGCGTCGTCATGACGGTGCCCGTGCTCGCCCTGACCCTCGCCGCGCTCGCACTGCGCCTGAGCTTCGGCTGATCTGCTTTCTCACCAGCGACATCCCTCCCTTCCATGAGCGACATCACGATCTATCACAACCCCGACTGCGGCACGTCGCGCAACGTGCTCGCGCTGATCCGCAACAGCGGCGAGGAGCCGACCGTCATCGAGTACCTCAAGCATCCGCCGGACCGCGCAACGCTCGAGCAACTGGTCGCCGACATGGGCATCGGCGTGCGCGACCTGCTGCGCCAGAAGGGCACGCCCCACGACGAGCTCGGGCTGGCCGATGCAAAGTGGACCGATGCGGAGCTGATCGGTTTCATGCTCGCGCATCCGATCCTCATCAACCGCCCGATCGTCGTCACGCCGTTGGGCACGCGCCTGTGCCGGCCATCGGAGGCCGTGCTCGACCTGCTGCCGCACGCCCAGCGCGGCGCGTTCTCGAAGGAAGACGGCGAGCCCGTCATCGATGCGAAAGGCCAGCGTGTCGCCAAGCCCTGACCTGCCGAACCTGGATGCGGAGGCCTTCCGGCTGCCGGACCCACGGCACCTGTGGCCCGCCGAGCGTTCGACGCATGCGCCGCGCATCCTGTTGCTCTACGGCTCGGTCCGCGAGCGCTCGTACAGCCGCCTGCTGACCGAAGAGGCCGAGCGGCTGCTGCGCGCGCTGGGCGCGCAGACCCGCGTCTTCGATCCGCGCGGCCTGCCGTTGCCCGACAGCGAACCCGAGGACCATCCGAAGGTGCAGGAACTGCGCGCGCTCGCGCAGTGGTCCGAAGGCATGGTCTGGTGCTCGCCGGAACGCCATGGCGCGATGACCGGCATCATGAAGGCGCAGCTCGACTGGATCCCGCTGTCGGTCGGCTCCGTGCGGCCGACGCAGGGCAAGACGCTGGCCGTGATGGAGGTGTCGGGCGGCTCGCAGTCCTTCAATGCGGTGAACCAGCTGCGCGTGCTCGGACGCTGGATGCGCATGATCACCATCCCGAACCAGTCCTCGGTGGCCAAGGCCTACCTCGAGTTCGACGAAGCCGGGCGCATGAAGCCCTCGCCGTACTACGAACGCGTGGTCGACGTCATGGAGGAGCTGGTCAAGTTCACGCTGCTGACGCGCGACTGCGCCGGCCATCTGGTCGATCGCTACAGCGAGCGGCGCGAGAGTGCCGAGGCCTTGTCGCGGCGCGTGAACCTGCGAAGCATCTAGCGCCGTGCCTTGCCGGGCGCGGTCCAGCCCGACGGCAGGGCCGGCGCGCCCGCGACCAGCGCATCCCAGAGATGGCGCGACGCGTTCGTGTGATGGCGTGTGCGCGAACGCACGAGGCAGGCCTTGCGCTGCAGTTCGACGCTGTCGATCGGCACCGCGTCGTGCACCGCCAGGCTCGATGCGGCCGCGGCGTTGAGGATCGCGACCATGCCGCTCTCGCGCGCGGCCGCCACCAGGTCTTCGAGTGCATCCGATTCGAGCCGGACCTGCGGCTTGAGGCCCTGCGAGGCGAAGGCCGCGTCGAGCTCGCGGCGCATCATGTATTCGCTCGGCAGCAGCGCGAGCCCGCAGGGCGCGAGCTGCGCCAGCGTGAGCCGCCGCGCGCGCCGCGGCAGGGCGCCGACGGCGACGGCCCGCTCGACGAAGCACTGCGCGATCTCGAGGTCGGCATGGGGATGCGGATCGAAGCTCACCGCGAACTCGAAGTCGCCGCGCAGCACGCCTTCCTCGAGCGCGTGCGCGGTGCGCCGCCGCAGCGCCACGGACAGCGCGGGCCAGCGCGCCTGCGCCGCGCGCATCACCGGCACCACCCAGCAGGCGCCGTAGGACTGCACGAGTCCCACGCGCACCAGGCCCGAGATGGTGTCGGCTCGCTCGGGCACCTCGCGCAAGGCCGACTGCAGTTCGAGCAGGCTGCCCGCGATGCGGCGTTCGAGTTCGTGCCCAGACAGCGTGGGGACCGCGCGGCCGCCGGTGCGGTCGAACAGTGGCACGCCGAGCACCTGCTCGAGCAGCGCGATCTGTTCCGACAACGCGGGCTGCGAGATCGAGCATTCGCGCGCCGCCTCGTTGAAGCTGGGCGCGCGCATCGCGGCGCTGAAGTAGCGCAGTTGCCGCAGCGAAACGAGCTCGAGGGGATCGCGTGCGCGCTGGGCGCGGCTGCTGGGGCGTGCGGTCATGGCGATCGGATTATCCGATGAGGTGTGCCGAAAAATGCGATTTGCCGCGGCCGGCGCATGCTCTGAAACTGCCTCCCGAGACGAGACATCAGGAAGCACCGATTCATGCAGCGACGAAATTTTCTCCAGGCCGGCGCGGCCCTTGCGATCCCCGGCCTTGCCGGCGCATCGCACGCACAGGCCTTTCCCTCCAAGCCGATCCGCATCGTCTGCCCGTATCCGGCCGGCGCCACCACCGACGCGATCTCGCGCCTGATGGCGCATGCGCTGCAGACGGAGAGCGGCGCCACGGTGCTCGTGGACAACCGCGGCGGCGCGGGCGGCAACATCGGCACCGAAGCCGTGGCGCGCGGCGAGGCCGACGGCCACACGCTGCTGCTCGCGGCGCTCGGCCCGATGGCGGCGAATGCGGCGCTCTATCCCAAGCTCAATTACGACCCGGCCAAGGACTTCGCGCCGCTGGCCTGGACCGCGTCGGTGCCGCTGGTGATGGTGGCGCATCCCGCGTTCCCCGCGCCGAACCTGCGCGCGGCGCTCGAGGTGCTGCGCAAGGCGCCGGGCCGCTACTCCTACGCCTCGGCGGGCAACGGCACGCCGCAGCACCTGGCGGCCGAACTCTTCAAGCGCGAGGCGCAGGTGTCGATCCTGCACGTGCCGTACCGCGGCTCGGCGCCGGCGCTCAACGATCTGATGGGCGGCACCGTGCAGCTGCTGTTCGAGGCCACGCCGGCGGTGCTGCAGCACATCGTGTCGGGCCGGCTCAAGGCGCTCGCCGTGACCAGCCCCGCGCGCATCCCCGCGCTGCCCGAGGTCCCGACGCTCAAGGAGAGCGGCGTCGATGCGCAGATCGGCGGCTGGTACGGCTTCGTCGCGCCCGCGGCCACGCCGAGCGAACGCCAGGCCTGGCTGGTCGAGCACATGGGCCGCGCGCTGGCGCAGAAGAACACGCGCGACAAGCTCGCGGAACTGGGATCGATCACGGTCGACAGCTCGCCGCAGGCCTTCGCGCGGATGATGGCCGGCGAGCGCATCCGCTGGCAGCAACTGATCCGCGAGGCCGGCATCAAGCTGGACTGAGGTCGCGCGCCATGCCCCACATCGTTGTCGAGGCGTCGCCTCCCCTGCTCGCGGCCATCGATTGGCCGCGGACCCTGCGGACGCTGCACCGCGCGCTCGCGGACAGCGGATCGGCCGCGCTCGGCGATCTGAAGTCGCGCGTGCAACCCATCGTGGCCGAACTCTGCGGCGACGAGTCCGGCGCGCAGCAACTGATCGCCACGCTGGTGCTGACGAATCCGCGCGCGAGCGAGGTGAGCCAGCGGATGGCCGACACAACGTTCACGGTGCTGTCCCGCGCGGTCGAGGCACTGTCGCCCGGCCAATGGGTGCAGTGCTGCGTGTTCCTGCGCGAACACCCCAAGGCGAACTACTGGAAGCAGCAGTGGAACCCGCCCTCGAAACCCCACCATCCATGAAAGGGATCTTCCAGATGAACGCCAACCCCTCCATCGGCAGCCTCGAGCGCCGCAACATCCTGCGCGGTGGCGCGGGCACGGTGGCGGCCGCCGCGCTGTCCGGCCTCGCGGCGGGCGAAGCGCGGGCCCAGGCGCGACCGAAGGCCGCTACCGGCCGCCACTGGCCGAACGGTGCGCGGCTCGTGATCTCGGTGTCGATGCAGTTCGAGTCGGGCGCGCAGAGCGAGCACGACAACGGCTCGCCGTTTCCGCCGATGGATGCGAAGTACCCGGACCTGCCGGCGCGCACCTGGTTCGAATACGGCGTGCGCGAAGGCATCCCGCGGCTGCTCGACCTGTGGGACCGGCATGGCGTGAAGGTGACTTCGCACATGACCGGCCAGGCCGTGGAGCGCAACCCGCAGCTCGCGCGCGAGATCGTGCAGCGCGGCCACGAAGCCGCCGCGCATGGCCAGACCTGGACCCCGCACTGGGACATCTCGCCCGAGCAGGAGCGCGCCTCGTACCAGGCCAACATCGATGCGCTGCTCAAGGCCACCGGCACCCGTCCCGCGGGCTACAACGCGTTCTGGCTGCGCGGCACGCCACGCACGCTCGGCATCCTGCAGGAACTGGGCTTCACGTACCACATCGACGACCTCTCGGCCGACGAGCCGATGACCACGCAGGTCAACGGCAAGCCCTTCGCGGTCGTGCCCTACACGCTGCGCATGAACGACATCGCGCGCTTCGGCGCGGAGGGTCCGCTCACGGCCGCGGCCTTCGGCCAGGAGCTCAAGGACGAGTTCGACCAGCTCTATGCCGAGGCGGCCGGACGCCGGCGGATGATGTCGATCTCCACCCACGACCGCATCGGCGGCACGCCCGCGCGCGTGAAGGCGCTGGGCGAGTTCCTGGCCTATGCGAACAAGCACCCGGGCGTGGCCTTCGAACGCAAGGACCGGATCGCGCAGTGGGCGCTGTCCATGCAGGGCGTGCCGAGCCGCACCTATTGAACGGGAGCCTCGGCTCAGGGACTGAAGAGGAGCAGCCCGAAGATCGCGAACAGCGCCAGGTGCATCCAGCCCTGGACCGCCGAGGTCTTCTGGCCGTTGAAGCTCAGCATGCCCAGCGCCACGGTGGCGATGTAGAGCACCGTCTCCGTGTTCGAGATGCCCATGATCACCTGCTTGCCGGTCACGAGGCCGATCACGAGCACGGCCGGCACCGTCAGTCCCACGGTGGAGACGAAGGCACCGAGGCACAGGTTGATGGCGCGCTGCATCTCGTTGTTCATCGCGGCCTTCACGGCCGTGATGGACTCGGGCGTGAACACGATGATGGCGATCAGGACACCGCCCAGGGCGGTGGGCGCGCCCGCCGCCGCGATGCCGTAGTCGGTGACCACCGCGAGATGGTGGGCGAGCAGCACGATCGGCAGGATCAGCGCGATCAGCAGGGCCGAGCGCAGCACGAGGAACTTCGTGTCCGTCCGCGCGGGCTGGGGCAGCAGGCCGACGGCATGGCGGGCCGGGTCGGCATCGCCGCCCGGCGCGGGCTCCATGTAGAGCTTGCGGTGGCTGCGCATCTGCAGGCCGAGGAAGACCGCATAGACCACGGCGGTGATGGCCGAGATGCCGATGGCCTGGACGCGTGTGAACGCACCCGCGCCGCTCAGATACTTCGGCAGCACCAGCGCGATGCTGGCGAGCAGCACCACCATCGACAGGTACGAGGCGGTGCCCTGCGCGTTGTAGCGCTGATGGCCGTTGCGGCCGTGGCCCGCGATCAGGCACAGGCCCATCACGAGGTTCATGATGATCATCATGACGGCGAAGATCGAGTCGCGGCCGATGGTGGGGAAGTCGCCCGGCCCCAGCAGCACGGAGGCGATCAGCACCACCTCGATCAGCACGATCGACAGCGTCAGGATCAGGGTGCCGTAGGGCTCGCCCAGCGCATGCGCGAGATGGTCGGCTTCCTTCACCACGCCGAAGGACGCGGCCAGGATCGTGACGAACAGCGCCGCGAACGCGATGCCCGCGGTGACCGGTGTCATCGAGGGGCCGAGCCAGCCGGCGCCGAAGACGGTAAACGCGCCGACGACGGCCCAGGCTGCTATCAGCAGCAGCCAGGTCTGCGGTGGGACGGAGGTGGTGGCGGCGGTGAGGGGCTGCGCGCTGCGAGGATGGACCATGGTTGAACTTCACAGGAAGTGCAGGGTCGTCCCCGGGGCGGCGATCGCGCCCTGGAGTCGTCCCCGGGGCCGAGCGTGGCAGTCACGCTGCGGCGGACTCTATCACGGGGAGCGCGCGTCGCCGGGACCCGGCTGCCCTCAGGTCGCCTTGCGTGGCGGCGAAGGGGCCACCATGGCCATGAGGCTGTCCATGCTCTTCTCGACGATCTCCATGTCGAGGTCGGGCTCGCGCGCCGCGCGAAGCACCAGGCCGTCGATGAAGCAGCCGAGGGCCATGGCGCGGATCTGGATCTCCTTCTCGCTCACTGTCTCCCCGGCTTGGACGGAGAGGTCCGTCAGCCAGGCGATCAGCGACGCCCTGGCTTCCTTGTCGGCGTCGACGATGTGCTTGGCGATCGCCTCGTTGCGCGTGCTTTCCGCGCTCATTTCCAGGATCAGCGGCGGGCTTGGAACATCGGGGTCGCCCGCGAGCCACCGGCGCAGGTATTCGCAGATGCGGGCCGTCACCACCTTCGGCGTCAGTCCGGCGATGCCCGGGCCGAAGCCGGCCTTGACCTGCAGGCGCATGAGGCCGAGAACGATCTCCTCCCGGCTCGAGAAGTAGCGGTAGATCAGCCCCGGGCTCATCTGCGCGGTCTCGCTGATGCGGGCGATGGTGCCCGCATGCAGCCCGTCCTGGATGAAGCAGGTTCTCGCGGCCTTCAGGATCCTCAGCTTCTGCAACTCGGCCCGCTGTTCGCTGCTGGGAGACGAGCGCTTGATCTTGTTATTCACGCGTGAATTTCCTTGAGGTGTGGTGTCGGCTGGCTGGGGAGCTTACGTCGGCGCTCATGGAGTAAAGAAAGTATAAATGCTCATTCATTTTTCATGATCTGAGAGGCAAGCTTTCGCGGCGCTGGCGCCCTTGTTTCTGCTGTTTGCGGTTGCATTCGTTTTCCCCGAAGAAGGCCGCTGTTTGCTGACAATCGACTGATCTTGCCGAGGGGTGGGCGAGAACTAGTTCCTCCTTTCCGGGGAAATATGACACTTGTCCCTAGGAATCTGGTCAGCAGTGTCGTGGTTGCGCGAAGACTGGAGTAACCTAAAAAAAACTGAATGTTCACTCTCTTTTTGTGGCGCGGATTGTGTTTACGAAGAAGTGGGCCGAAAGGATTCAATTGCAGGGAAACAAATTGCAGGCGGCTGGCGCGGTACGGGAGGGTGCGGTCCGCGATCGCATTCTCCTGGCCGCGAGTGCGTGCTTCGCGGAGCGCGGCATCCGGCCCGTCTCCATGGTGCATATCTGCGACGCGGTCGGCATGAGCCCTTCCGAGATTCGCCTTCACTTCGAGACCAAGGACGACATCGTGCTGGCCTTGCTGGAGCGCCTGCAGGGCATGGGCCTCGGCGACTTGCCGGATCTGCGGCCCGAGACCGTGGCGGCGTTCGTCTGCGAGCGGCTGCGCAGTTGGCGCGCAACGGGGGCATCGAATGCCGCCTTCGTGCTGGAGGCGGTCGCCGAAGGTACTCGCAGGGCGCGCGTGGCCGGCGCAACGGCCGAAGCGCTGGCGCTCGAGCGTCATGCGCTCGTCGCGCTGTTGCAGGCCCGCATGCGCCAGGCCTGCAAGGCGCTGCCCGAGGCCGAGGTGCGCGGCCGGGTGTTCGCCTTGCAGTGCTTCGTCGAAGGCGTGGTGCTGCGCGTCGCTCGCGAACCGGACATGGATCTCGACATCGTCGGCGAAAGCGTCAGGCGCTTCGTTGCCCAGGCGGTCCCGAGCTTCGAGCCGGAAACACCGACCCTCGGAGTCTGCGCATGAGTCCCGCCACCAACACCGGGCAGGGCCTTTCGAGGTCGATTTCCTCGCTGGCGCTGGTTTTCGGCGACGAGCGCAATCGCGGCACCCTGCGCAGCGCGCTCGACTCGCAGGGCTTCGCCTCGGCTGCCTTCGATTCGGTGCAGACCTTGTGGGAGTCGATGTCCTCGGGCCGTCACTACGACGCGCTGATCGCATGTGCCGACAAGGGATGGAGCCAGCGGCGCTGGGCGAATCTTCGGACCATGGTGAAGCTGCCCATCCTGGTCGTCGTGTCGCGCGATGCCCTGGAACTCGCGGCCACCTTCGACGAGGACTCGCTGAATGGCGAGCGGATCGAATTCGCCACGGCGCCGGTGGATGGCGCCGAACTGGCGATGCGGTTGCGATTGCTCCACACGCGCAGGCAAGGGGGACACGTGCCGTCTGCCGAGGAAGACCTGATCTGGGGCAGTTTTCATTTCAAGCGAGCGGCGCGCGTGGTGTTGGTCGATGGCGTGGAAGTGCGCTTGCAGCCGCGCGAATTCGAGGTCGCCTGCATCCTGTTCCAGAACCTCGGCAAGGTCGTCGCCCGCACGGAGATCGAGGAGCGGTTGTTCGACCGGCCCAGCAGCCCCGGTTCGCGGGTGCTCGACGTGCACGTGACGCGTGTGCGCCGCAAGCTGGGACTGGGCCCGGAGAAGGGTATCAGGCTGTTGACGATCTACGGAGTCGGGTACCGCCTGGTCGCCCTGAATCCATCGCCCTAGTTGCCGGCCTGGCGAGGCCTTCGCTGCCGTCGACGTGGGTGGGCAGCGTGGCCGACGGTCGTCCGTGAGGCGGCGAGCCACGGGGCATTGTCATCGCGACTCAATCGTCTGAATCGACGTCAAGCCATGCGGGATTCATGCTCAATTCAACTCAATGGGAGATCGCTGATCGAAAACTCGTAGTCAAGAAATCAACCAAGGAATATCAATTCATCTCCGGGCTTTCTGCGTTCCCGCGGCAGCCGGCGATGTTTGTCTCGCAGGGCCTGCCGCCATCGAGCGGGCTCTCATCGATTGAAATCAAGGAATCCAATGCTCAAGCATCCCCTCTCCAAACTCTTCGCGTTCGTGGCCGTCGGCGCCCTCTCTCAAGCCGCGATGGCCTCTGACGGCACCATCAATTTCCAGGGCGAAATCATCGATGCCACCTGCTCGGTGGCGCCCAGCAGCCAGAACAAGACCGTGCAACTCGGCAAGATCGTGAGCCGGGCGTTCACCGGCATCGGCACCATTTCCACGCCGGTCGACTTCAGCATCGATCTGCTCGACTGCAAGACCGACACGCTCAAGAATGCCCAGGTCACTTTCTCCGGCACCGCCGATGGCGACAACCTGGCCATCGCCAATTCCGGGCAGACCGTGGCGGCAGCAACGGGCGTATCGATCCAGTTGAAGGATTCGACTGGCAATCCGATCAAGCTGGGCACGCCGTCTCCCAAGTACATCCTGGGCAACGGCACCAACTCGCTGCAATTCAAGGCGAACTACTTCGCGACCAAGGACTCGGTCACGGTCGGCCCGGCCAACGGCATGGCCCAGTTCACCGTCGCCTACAACTAAGTTCGGGCGTTCCACGGCCGCGGCTCCTGCAGCCGCCGGCCGTTGGCGCCGCCTCGAGGCGGCGCTCCTCTCCGCTTTTCTTTTTTCTTCATGTTTCGTACGGCGGCGCGCCGCCGCATGGGGCGCGTGCGCCCGAAAACTCCTATGTGCAGCAAGCAGACATTCGGTTGGGCCCTGGCCATGGCATTGGGACTGGGCATTTCATGGCACGCCGATGCGGCGGTATCGCTCAGCGGTACGCGCGTGATCCTCGGCGAGAAAGAGCGCGAGGCCTCGATCCCCATGCGCAATACCGGCGGCTCGCCCTATGTCATCCAGGCCTGGGTCGATGCGGGCGAGGGCCTGACCGACGTGCCGCTGCTGGTCACGCCGCCGCTGTCGCGGCTCGATCCCGGCAAGGAAAACATCCTGCGCATCCTGCGGATGCCCGGCGAATTGCCGCGCGACCGCGAATCGGTGTACTGGCTCAACGTCAAGGAGATTCCCGAGAAGACGCAGGAAGAGAACGTGCTGCAGATCGCGGTGCGTACCCGCATCAAGCTGTTCTATCGTCCCGCCGCGCTGTCGGGCCAGCCGGCGGATGCGCGCACGCAGCTGCGCTGGAGCGTCGCTGCCGGTGCGCAGGACCAGGGGGCGGTGCTGAAGATCCGCAACCCCACGGCCTATCACGTGACCTTCACCGGCTTGACCGTCAATGCCGGTCAGCAGGTGATCCGGGCCGTCATGGTCGCGCCGCTCGCGGAGTCGAGCTTTCCGCTCGATGCCATGAAGACGCCGCAACCGATCGAGATCCGATTCACCACGATCAACGACTACGGTGGCGAAACGCCCGAGGAACGCGTGCGCGTGCCCGTGGCCGTCGAGCCCGTGGCCTTGACGCCCGAGGTCGTCGATACGCCATCCACCAGCGATGCAGCACGCTGAGGTCATGCGCCGCATCCTGCGCGCCGCGCCGTTCCGTCGCACGCTGTGTGCGACGGTCATCGCGAGCCTCGGCATTCCTGCGTTGGCGCAGCAGGTCGCCGGTTCGCGTTTCGAGGAAGAATTCCTCGGCATCGGCGGCGGCAAGCAACCGCGCGCCGATCTCTCGATCTTCGCCTTCGGCAATCGGGTACTGCCCGGCACCTATGCCGTCGACGTGACGGTCAACGGGCGGGCCGTTGGCCGCAGCACCATCCGTTTCGACGACGTGCCGGGCACGACCGATGCCGTGGCCTGCCTCACGCGCGGCATGCTGGACGGATGGGGTGTCAACGTGGAGGCCTTCCCCGCGCTGGCCGGCGCGGCCGACGATGTCTGCGTGGACCTGCCGGCCAGCATTCCCGAAGCGACCGTGAGCTACGACGCGGGCCAGCTCGCGCTGTCGCTCGGCATTCCGCAGGCGGCGCTCAAGCGCGCGGCGCGCGGCGCGGTCGAACCGGCGCGCTGGGACAGGGGCATCACCGCCGCCATGCTCGACTACCAGCTGAACTTCGCGCGCCACGGCGGCGACAACCAGCGCGAGCGGCCGAACCTCTTCGCGAATTCGCCGAGCCTCTTCGACGCCAATCCTTTCCTCGACCGCAGGCGCCAGGATGCCCAGCGCAACACGCTGTTCGCGGGCCTGCGCGGCGGCTTCAACATCGGCGACTGGCGCCTGCGCCACTACTCGACCTACAACCGCGACACCAACGGCCGCGGCCGCTGGCAGGCCGTCACCACCACGCTGCAGCGCGACCTGCCTTCGATCCAGGGGCAACTGCAGATCGGCGACGGCAACACGCCCGCCAACTTCTTCGACAGCGTGCCGTTTCGCGGCGTGCAGATCGGCACCGACGAGGCCATGCTGTCCGACAGCCAGCAGGGCTACGCCCCCACCATCCGCGGCATCGCGCAGACGAACGCGCGCGTCACGGTGCGCCAGAGCGGCTATGTCGTCTACAGCACCTTCGTCGCGCCGGGGCCGTTCGTGATCGACGACCTCTATCCCACGGACTCCGGCGGAGACCTCGAAGTCACGGTCACCGAAGCCGACGGGCGCGAAAGCCGATACATACAGGCCTTCTCGGCGGTGCCGACGCTGCTGCGCGAAGGCACCTGGCGCTACGGCGCCACGGTGGGCAAGTACCGCAGCGCCTTCGGCTACAGCAGCAGCTACATCGGCGACATGCGCCAGGGCGGTGCCGGCACGCTGCTGGCACCGTGGCTGCGGGAACAAGGCGCGCGCATCGAGCCGGTCTTCGTGCAGGCGACCCTGGCGCGCGGCCTGGGCAACGACTACACGGTCTACGGCGGCTTCATGGCCTCGAGCCGCTACCAGTCGGTGCTGGCCGGCGTGGGCAGGAACATGCGCAGCTTCGGCGCGCTGTCACTCGACCTCTCGACCGCCAGCACCACGGCGCCGCGCGGCCTGCCGACCGATCCGGCCGGCACGCCGATGGCGTTCGCGCTCGGCGGGAAGGAGCGCCAGAGCGGCCAGTCGCTGCGTTTCCTCTACGCGAAGTCCTTCGTCGACAGCGGCACCAACTTTCGCGTCGCGGGCTACCGCTATTCCACCAGCGGCTACCGCACCTTCCAGGAAGCCGTGGACATGCAGGCGCTGTCGCCGTCCGAGCGCCTCCACAGTCGGCGCAACGAGCTGCGTTTCGAGCTCGCGCAGAAGGTCGGCGACTGGGGCTCGCTCTTCGCCTCCGCGCGCCAGCAGAGCTATTGGGGAACCTCCTTCAAGGACCGGCTGGTGCAGGTGGGCTGGTCGGGCAGCTACAAGCAGTTCAGCTACAGCGTCTTCTACAACCGCAGCGCCTACCAGGACCGCCGTGCCACGAGCCAGCTCATGTTCACGCTGAGCATTCCGCTCGGCACTTCCGCGGCCAGCGCGCAGTACGCGGTCTCGCGCGATCGCGAGGGAAACACCAGCCAGCAGGTGAGCCTGTACGGCGCGGCCCTGGAGGATCGCCGCCTCAGCTACAGCGTGAGCGCCAGCCATGCGAGCGAGCAGGGCGCCGGCGGCAGCGTGGGGGGCAGCTATCTCGCGCCTTTCGGCCGCTTCGACCTCGGCCACTCGCAGGGCCGGGGCTTCCGCCAGACCACCTTCGGCATGGCGGGCGGGCTGCTGGTGCATGGCGGCGGCATCACGCTGTCGCAGCCCCTGGGCGAGACGGTCGCGCTGGTGCAGGTGCCCAAGGCCGGCGGGGTCGGTTTCGACGCGCGTCCGGGCGTGGTGACCGATGGCTCGGGCAGTGCCGTCATCCCGAACCTCAGCCCCTACCGGCTCAACCGCGTGGCGGTGCGCACGCAGGACCTGGGGGACACGACGGAAGTGAAGTCCGCCGCCACCGAACTCGTGCCGACGCGCGGCGCGGTGGTGCTGACGACCTTCGAGACCTCGGTGGGCTACCGGCTGATGCTGACGCTCACCGACGGCCGTGGACAGCCGCTGCCCTTCGGTGCGCGCATCGAGAACGACGCCGGCCAGGAGGTCGGCATCGTCGGCCCCGAGGGCCGGGCCTATGTGACCGGCGCGGGCCAGAACGGCCGCCTCGCGGTGCGCTGGGGCCAGCGCTCGGCGAACCAATGCGCGGTGTCGTACAGCCTGCCCGAAGAGGCCAGTCCCTCGCCCGTTCGCCAGTTCGCGGGCCGGTGCACCGATGAGGCGCAGGCCGTCTCGCTCAAGGGCCGTCGATGAGATCGCGTCCTTCGTTCGTCCAGGCGAATTGCTACAGGGGCGACGCGTGCCCGAACTCCCACGTTTCATGAAGTAGAGAAGACATGTCAATCAGAACGATGGCGCGAAAGATCCGCGTGTTGGCGCTCTGGACTGCTGTCGCCGTGGCGGCGACCGCGGCGCAAGCGGCCGATTGCTTCTATTCGGACGCCATACGAATTGGCGATTTCAGCTTCGACTTCGGCCAGGTGATCGTGGACAACAATCAACCTGTAGGAACTGTCCTGGCGCATCGGGAGGGCAACCTGAGAAATGCCTGGATCGCCGACTGCGGCCTGGGTCAGTCGCTCGCCGTCCAGGCTCGAGGAGGGCAGGGCGCGCTCGTGAGCAACACTTCCATGTGGGAGAAGGTCTACTCGACGAATGTGCCTGGAGTGGGATACCGGATCCAGGTCATGGGAGGACGAGACGATGCCCAGGGCGCTCTTCCCTACGATTTCGTGGTCTACAACGTCATTTCGAGCAATGTCTCGTCGCAGTACCGAGGCTGGTTCAAGTTCAACTTCGATCTGATCAAGACGGCAAAGCGCGTCGGCAACGGGCCGTTGACGCCTGGGCTCTACGGAGAAGTAAACGTCGCCAACAAACCGCAGGACTATTATTTTCGTATTCGCCTGAATGGCGGCAAGGTCGTCGCACCTTCGTGCACCGTGACCGAGCCATCGCGCAAGCTCCTCGTTCCGATGGGCCGCGTGCCGATCCGCGATCTCACCGGTGGCATCGGAACCGTTGCACGCGATACGCCGTTCAACATCGAGGTCGCTTGCCAGGCGGCACCGGGCTCCGTGCAGTCCACCGTATCGATGACCATGGACCCCACGAACGCGACCACGCTGCCGGGCGTGCTGGGGATCAACGAAGCCGGCTCGGCGGGAACCACGGCCAGCGGCGTCGGCATCCAGGTGCTCGACGCCCAGCGCCGACCCGTGGAGTTCGGCAAGGCGATGAGGGTGGGTGAGTCGAAAGACTTCACCTATGCCGTGCCCTTCGTCGCGCGCTACATGCGCACCGGTGGCGAGCTGAAGCCGGGCATTGCCAACGGGACCGCGACCATCACGCTGACGCATCAGTAGGCGGCTGCGCACGCGCGTCGTTTCCGTTCGCCTTCTGCCTTGAATTTCGAGACTTCTCGCGTCGATCGCTAATAAATCCTAGTTAAATTGAATGATAAAAATAAATTCACTATTTCAAATTAACCATTGGTCGCTAATATGAAGGATAGTTAATCACGTTGCCGGATCATATTGTTTTGTGGGATGTGTTTCTATTGCATTGCTGGATAGGATTTCATTGGTCTGCAGAAGATGTGCAGGCTAATTATTAGTATCTACTTTTATTAAGGAATCCAATGCTGAAGAATGCATTCACCAAGCTCGCAGTAATCGCCGCTGTCGGTGCCCTGTCGCAAGCCGCAATGGCCGCCGACGGCACGGTCAACTTCACGGGCGAAATCACCGACAGCATCTGCTCGGTGGCGCCCGAGAGCGTGAACATGACCGTGCCTCTCGGCAAGGTGTCGAAGAACGCCTTCCCCGCAGTGGGATCGGGCTCCACCGTGGCCAAGTTCACCATCAACCTGCGTGACTGCCCCGCGGGTACCAACAAGGCCAAGGTGACCTTCTCCGGCGCCAGCGTCCCCGGCAACATCGCCGCGGCCGAAGGCCTGCTGAAGGTCAACAACTCCGGCTCGACCGTCGAAGCCGCCAAGGGCGTCGGCATCGAGATCGGCGATGCGAATGGCCTGAAGATCCCCCTGGGCGCGGCCTCGTCCGAATACATCCTGGGTGCCGGTGACAACAACCTGAAGTTCCAGGCGCGCTACGTGTCCTTCTTCCCGGTGACGCCGACGGCGCCGTCCACGGACGCCCTGACCGCCGGTCCGGCCGACGGTACCGCGCAGTTCTCGATTGCCTACAACTAATCGGGCTTGATGGCATGGGGTCCTTGCGGCCCTATGCCTTCATCGACGCGCTTTCGGCGGCGTAAGGCCGCGCAGCTTTCGCGTCGGAATTTCCTTTTATCGGCTTTTTCTTCGAGGCGTCGTTGTCGATGCGTCGGGGTGCTTGCGTGCGCGTGATGGGCGTGGCTCGCGCAGGGGACTAGATATGTGCAGCAATCAAAGAATTCGGTGGGTCTTCGGTGCCCTGGTGATGTTCGGGCTTCAGGCGCTGGCGGGTGCGAGCGTGATGCTCTCCGGCACGCGCGTGGTCCTGAACGAGAAGGATCGCGAGACTTCCCTTCCGATGAAGAACACCGGCACCTCGCCCTATGTGGTCCAGGCCTGGGTCGACGCCGGCGAAGGCAACATCAAGACCCCGTTGATCGTCACGCCGCCGCTGTCCCGGCTCGATCCGGGCAAAGAGAATCTCTTGCGCATCATGCGTGTCGGCGGCGAATTGCCGAAGGACCGCGAGTCGGCGTTCTGGCTCAACGTCAAGGAGATCCCCCAGAAGCCGAACCAGGAGAACGTGCTCCAGGTGGCGATACGCAACCGGCTCAAGCTGTTCTACAGGCCCTCCAATCTTCCGGGCTCGGCCGCGGAGGCGCGCGGCCTGCTCAAGTGGTCCGTGAGCGAGGGGCCTCAGGGTCAAGGCGCCGTGCTCAAGGTCGGCAATGCGAGTGCCTTTCACGTCACCTTGCTGAAACTCACGGTCAACAAGGGCCAGGGCCAGGACAAGAAGGACCAGGAGGAGCTCGATGCGGGCATGGTCCCGCCGTTCGGAGAGCTGAGCTTTCCGATCCGCACTCTCAAGAACCCGCAGGCCATTCAGATCAACTTCACGACGATCAACGACTACGGCAGCGAAACGCCCGAGGAGTTCGTCAGGGTGCCCGAAGGCGCTCAACCCGTGGCCTTGACGCCCGAGCTGGTGCCGAAGGCCGAAGCCGCCGCCACCAACCGCACGCAGCGCTAGACCGATGCGGTGCACATATGTCCGGCGAATGCGCGCAGGCGCGCCGTTTCGCCTCAGCCTGTGCGCAGCTGCGCTCGGTGCCATGGGCGTCTCCGCTCTCGCGCAGCAATTCGCCACCTCGACCTTCAACGAAAGCTTCCTCGGCGTCGGTGGCAACCAGCAGAGCGCCGACCTGTCGCTGTTTGCCTTCGGCAATCGTGTACTGCCGGGTCAGTACACCGTGGACGTGTCGGTCAACAGCCGAGGCGCGGGGCAGATGTCGATCCGCTTCGATGCCAAGGAGGGCAAGAACGACGCCGAGCCTTGTCTCACGCGCGGCATGCTCGACGAGTGGGGCGTCAACGTGGCGGTGTTTCCCGCCCTGGCAACGCTCACGGACGAGGCTTGCGTTGATCTGGGCGCGGCTGTTCCCGATGCCTCCTTCAGCTACGACAGTGGCAAGCTGCACCTGGCACTCAGCATTCCGCAGGCGGCGCTGAAGCGCTCGGCGCGCGGTGCCGTCGATCCCGGCAAGTGGGATCGGGGCATCACGGCCGGCATGGTCGACTACCAGATCAACTTCTCGCGCCATGGCGGCGACAACTACCGTCGCGGGCCCGATCCCTTCGCCATACCGCGCAGCGCGTTCGACGGCAATCCCTTCCGCGAGCCCTACGAAGAGCCCCGGCGCAACAGCCTGTTCGTCGGCTTGCGCGGCGGCTTCAACTACCGCGACTGGCGCTTTCGCCACTTCTCGACCTACAGTCGCGGCACGGACGGCAAGTCCCGCTGGCAGGCGGTCAACACCTATGCCCAGCGCGATCTGGGCTCGCTCAATGCCCAGTTGCTGATCGGCGATGGCAACACGCCCGGCAACATGTTCGACAGCATGCCGTTCCGCGGCGTGCAACTCGCCTCCGACGAGGCCATGCTCCCCGATAGCCAGCAAGGCTACGCCCCCACCATCCGCGGCATTGCGCAGACCAACGCGCGCGTGACGGTGCGGCAGAACGGCTACACGATCTACAGCACCTTCGTGGCGCCGGGTGCGTTCGTGATCGATGACCTTTATCCCACGGCGTCGAGCGGCGACCTGGAGGTGATCGTCAAGGAAGCGGATGGCCGCGAGATCAAGTACATCCAGGCCTTCTCCGCAGTGCCCACGTTGTTGCGCGAAGGCACGTGGCGCTTTTCCGCCACGGTCGGCAAGTACCGCCGCGCGCCCGGCGACGACTACATTCCCTACGGCGGCGGAATCGCGCAATCGCCATGGGGCCTGCCGCTGCGATCGCATGCCGAGCCTGCATTCGTGCAGGCCACGGTGGCGCACGGCCTGGGCAACGACTACAGCATCTACGGCGGGTTCATCGCCTCCGGGCGCTACCAGTCGGTGATGGCCGGCGTGGGCAAGAACATGCGCGCCTTCGGCGCCGTTTCCGCCGACCTGTCGGCCGCGCGCGCCGTCATGCCGCTGCCGCTGCTGGTCGACAGGACCTACAACGGCCAGTCGGTGCGCTTCCTCTACTCCAAGGCCTTCGATGCGGGGACCACCGTCCGGGTGGCGGGTTATCGCTATTCCACCAGCGGCTACCGCACTTTCCAGGAAGCCGCGGACATGCAAGGCCTCGATCCGAGCGAGCGTCTCAACAACCGTCGCAATGAACTGCGCCTGGAGCTCTCCCAGTCGCTGGGCGACTGGGGCTCCATGTTCGCCTCGGCGCGCCAGCAGAGCTACTGGGGTACCAGCGCCAAGGACAGCCTGGTGCAGATCGGGTACTCGGGGAACTACAAGCAGTTCGGCTACAGCATCTACTACAACCGCAGCAGCAGCTACCGAAGCAACAAGCCCAGCAATCAGATCATGCTCACCGTGAGCATTCCGCTGGGTGGCTCCGGTGCCAGTGCCCAGTATGCGATGACGCAGGAGCGCAAGGGCCGCGCCAGCCAACAGGTCAGCGTGTTCGGCACCGCGCTCGAGGATTCACGTCTCAGCTACAGCGTATCGGCCAATCGGGTCGATGACTCCGGGTCGACCGGCAGTGCCAGCGCCAGTTATCTGTCGCCGGTGGGGCGCTTCGACCTCAGCCATTCGCAGGGCGCCAGCTATCGGCAGACCAGCTTCGGCGTGGCGGGTGGCCTGTTGGCGCACGGCGGTGGCGTGACCCTGTCGCAGCCGCTGGGGGACACCATCGCACTGGTCCAGGTCCCCAAGGCGTCCGGCGTGGGCATCGAGTCGCGCCCCGGGATCGCCACCGACTGGGCAGGCAACGCCGTGGTCGCCAACGTCAGTCCCTACCGGGAGAACCGCCTGGCTCTGCGCACCCAGGACCTGGGCGAAACGGTGGAGGTCAAGAACGCGGCAATTGCGGTCGTCCCCACGCGCGGTGCGGTGGTCCTGGCGAAGTTCGAAACGGCCGTGGGTTATCGGCTGATGCTGACCCTGAGCGACCGCAAGGGCGAGCCGCTGCCTTTCGGCTCGGTGGTCGAGAACGAGGCGGGCCAGGAAATGGGCATCGTGGGTCCGGATGGACAGGCCTTCGTGACGGGGGCTGAACAGAGCGGGCGCCTCACGGTGCGATGGGGGCAGCGCGAGGAGGACCGCTGCACGGTGGTCTACAGCCTGCCCGAGGAACTCAACCCGCCTCCGATCCGGGAGCTGAACGGCCAATGCGAGACGCCCGCTGGATCGAAGGGCGCGCAACCAAAGGAGGTGAAATGAACCGCAGCCATCCATTCCATGCCATGCAGGCCGCGCGCCGTTTCCTCGGCCTGGCCGCGACGGCGTTCGCGCTGTCGTTCGGCGCCCAGGCCGAGTGCGTCATCACCCCAGGCTACATCGAGAAGACGGTCAACATGTCGATGGGCCGGGTGTACATCCCGAACGATCTCCCGGTCGGCGGCCTGATCAGGCGCGTGCTCTTCCCACTGACCTTCACCGGCAACGACAAGCCCTGGAACTGCCTCCCTAACGGCGGTAGCGTGAGAGGCGTGATGCTGCAGGGCACGGCGGTGCCTGGCTACGACCATGTCTTCACCACCGACGTACCTGGCGTGGGCGTCCGGCTTTCGCGTTACTTCAGTGAGTCCGAAGTCAGCTACTACCCGCACGATCGCTTCACTAGCAACGATTTCGGATGGTTCAAACCGGGCTCGGCCTTCCAGGTGGAGTTGTTCAAGATCGCGGCCCGCACAGGCAGCGGCCCCTTCGCGCAGGGCACCTACACCCGGTATTTCTCCCTGGGGTCGGACCAGCGCTCGGTGCTCACGACCTTCCTGCTGGGGGAAGGCATCACGATCATCACACCCACCTGTTCGGTGGACGCCGGCTCGCGCAACATCCTGGTGGATTTCGGCAAGGTGGCCAAGGGCGACTTCAGGGGCAAAGGCAGCACCGCGGCCGAGCGCAAGTTCAGCATCAAGCTCAACTGCCAGTCGGGACTGGGCGTCCAGAACATGGTGCTGCTGCGCATGGATGCCGTGCAGGACCCGTCGAACGAACCAGGCGTGCTGCGCATCACCCCGAGCGGGACCGTACTGACGGCGCAGGGCGTCGGTATCCAGATCGTCGACGACAAGCAGATGCCCGTGAAGTTCGGCGATGACGCGGAGGTCGGCCTGTCGAAGGACGGCTCTTACATCGTGCCCTTCACGGCGCGCTACTACCAGACCGGCGACAAGATCGGGGCGGGGCGGGCGGACGGCACCGCCACCTTCACGATCATGTACAGGTGATCGCGCCGGCGATCCTTAGAGCTGATCCGTCGGCACGAACCACGAGAACAGCAGCAACTGCAGCCGCGTCAGCATGCTCGAATCGGGCTCGCTGTCGAGCACCTCGTTGTTGACATCCCCCGTGCCGATCCACTGCACGTTCTCGCCATCGGGCTTGAGCACGACGCGGTAGACGCCCTCGATGTCGTCGAGCTGGTAGGCATAGAGGAGGGCCTGGGTCAGGTCGAAGCTGCGCACGCGCACGCCGAATTCGGTGTTGAACAGGGCCGAGCGCGGGTCGAGGCTCATGGATCGGTGCGCCCCTCATTCGCGGTCGATTTACGCGGTGGACCGGATGGAGGGTGACGGTATTTCTTGCGTGGTCGTGAAGGGAAATCAGGCGAAGGACTGCTGCGATTCTCGGAGATCCGCTGCAGCGTCTTGCAGCGACTGTAAGTCGAGTGAAGACAGAAGCGAGGGAAAAGGAGGGCGAAGAGCACGCGTTCTGTCGATCCATGGCAGCCCAGGAGGCGAGCCAATTTTTTCAATTGAATCGAGGAGAGGGATCATGATGTTTATTGCAAGATGGAACAGTCTCAGTAGAGGATGGATTGTCGCGGTGACTGCGTTGCTGGCTGCTTGCGGCGGCGGCGGGGAGCCAGGCATCGGACTTGGAAGCGGCACCGGCTCGCCCCCAATTGCCTCCGCGGAAAAGAGTGCTGCGGAACCGGTGGCCTCGGCGCAGGACGAGAAGCTTCCTCTTCCGGGGTACGCCGATGGCCCTGCCGATTCGGCACGCTTCCGTGTACCACAGGCGATCGCGGTGGACCGCCTGGGCAACAAGTTCGTGATCGACGTGATGGCCTATGGCGATTCGGTCATCCGGAAGATCACTCCCGATGGGAATGTCAGTACCTTGACATCTCCCACAGCGGACAATCCGTACAACCTTCTTCGGTGGAGGCCCCAGCAGAGCTTCTACATGAATGTCCTCGGCGTCGGCCCCGGCATCGTCGTCGATAGCCGGGGCGCGCTCTATGTCTCCAATGCGTCGCGGGGAACCATTGAGAAGGTGGATGTGGATGGTGTGGTGACCCTGTTCGCCGGAGTGCCGGACAGGGCTGGTAACGCCGATGGACCGGCTGGCAAGGCCCTGCTCAATCACCCGATGGCACTGGCGATCGACAGTGAAGACACGATCTATTTCACCGATCACGACGCGCAAAGAGTGAGAAAGATCTCGCCAGCGGGAGTCGTCACCACGATCGCAGGGCGTCCATTGCTCCCATCCCCTAATTATTCCGCGTGGTCCGAGGCTCCTGTCGATGGGACAGGCTTCAACGCGCGATTTGTGTCTCCAACGAAAATTGCCGTAGATGCTCAGAAAAACATTTATGTCCTCGACACCTCTTCCGTCGACAAATCGATGATCCGAAAGATCACTGCGGAAGGTGTGGTCACGACCCTGTTATCGACCAGCGGAAATCTCTGCGGTAGCGATTCAAATCCAGGAGGCACACTGGGTGCGTCGTTCGACGGACTGGCGGTCGACGCCGCTGGCAACGTCATTGTTGCGGACAGCGTCAACCATGTCCTGCGGAAGTTGTCGCCGACCGGTCAGTTCTCGACCTTTTCGGGGGCAGAGTATTCGCCCTGCCTGTCGCTGCCCAAGCCATCGCGCTATGAGAACGGGCCGCCTGCATCGGCGCGCTTTGGATTGGAAATCGGCAACATCGCGATGAGCCCACAAGGCGACCTTTATGTGGTGGATGCGGGGAACCATGTGATCCGCAAAGTGGATGCGGCAGGCAACGTGAGCACCCACGCTGGCGTGCGCAGTTGGTCCCCGTGCGCTCGTGAGGATGCTCCGATCCTCGTGGAACCCTGACCCCCAAAGCGAGTGGCGGTGCCGCTTGGCGCCGTACTCGGATCCGACCGTATTGGGATGTTGCTCGTCGCATCATTCTCGTGCGGTCGTCCGCAGCCTGATCGGCAGCGACCGGGTACAAGGAAACGGTCCGACCCTAACGGTCCAAGCCGGCTTGCACTCAGAGTTGATCGGTCGGCACGAACCATGAAAACAGCAGCAACTGCAGCCGCGTCAGCATGCTCGAATCGGGCTCGCTGTCGAGCACCTCGTTGTTGACGTCCCCCGTGCCGATCCACTGCACGTTCTCGCCATCGGGCTTGAGCACGACGCGGTAGACGCCCTCGATGTCGTCGAGCTGGTAGGCATAGAGCAGGGCCTGGGTCAGGTCGAAGCTGCGCACGCGCACGCCGAACTCGGTGTTGAGCAGGGCCGAGCGCGGGTCGAGGTTCATCGAGCCCAGCATCACCCATTCGCGGTCGATCAGCGCGAGCTTGGCATGCAGCCGGCCGCGCGCCTTCTTCAGCAGGTCGCGGAACTGGCCGCTGCGCTTGAGCTGCTGGGTGCTGACCTCGTAGAGCTCGACGCCGAGCTTGAGCATGTCGACGCGGTAGCGGTTGTAGTTGATGTTGACCAGCGGCTCGTCGCTATCGGCCAGCGAGTTGGTGATCACGCTGACCTGCACGCCGCGCCGGCGGCCTTCGCGGATGCGTGCCATGCCCTCGTCGCCCGGGATGAAGTAGGGCGAGATCACGAGCACGCTCGAGCGCGCGGTGGCGGCCAGTTCGTGGAAGCGCTGCGCCACCGATTCGGTGGGATGCCGCATCACGCCGAGCGCCTTGTTCGGGCTGTCGGCGGTGGCGTGCGCATCGGCGCGCATCCATTGCAGGGTGGTGATGTTCAGCAGCTGCAGGCCGAGCGGCGGGTCGCCGAGCACGTCGCTGTCGCCCGGCGGGTCGGGCCAGGGCGCGAAGCGCAACGAGGTGGCGGTTTCGAAGTCGGCCTTCAGCACGGCCGGCGTGCGGTGGTTGATGGCCACGGTCTCGATCGGATAGACGACGTCGCTGTTCCAGTAGGTGTCGAAGACCGCGGCCGATTCGGCCACCACCGGGCCGGCCATCAGCAGTTCGAAGTCGATGAAGTTGGCGACCTCGCTGCGCAGGAAGTATTCGTCGGCGAGGTTGCGCCCGCCCGCGATGGCGATGGCGCCGTCGGCCACGAACAGCTTGTTGTGCATGCGGTGGTTGAGCCGCCGGAAATCGCCGAAGAACTCCATCCAGCGCGTGGCCGAGTGGTCGCGCGCGTTCACGAAGGGGTTGAACAGCCGCACCGAGGCATTCGACTCGGCCGCCAGGCCGAGCAGCAGCGGGTCCATGCCGGAGGTATAGAAGTCGTCGAGCAGCAGCCGCACGCGCACGCCGCGGCGCGCGGCATCGCGCAGCTCGCGCAGCAGCAGGCGGCCGGTCTTGTCGTTGCCGAGCTGGTAGGTCTGGACGTCGATCGAGCTCTGGGCGCGGCGGATCAGCTCGAGCCGGGCATCGAGCGCGAACGAGGCCTCGATCAGCGGCCGCACGCTCGACAGCCCGTCGCGCGGCGCATCGAGATGGGCGGCGGCGCGGCCGAGCAGGGTGGCATTGGAAGCGGGGATGGCGAGCACCGGCGTGTCGGCCGCCCGTGGCGGCAGGCCGGCACAGCCTGAGAGCACGAAGGCGGCCGCCAGCGCGAGCAGCCATGCCGCGGCGCCGCGCAGGGCGGGGAACCGGGAGGCGAGGGAGGTGTGCATGACGGCGGACGCGAATGTTGCAGGGGCGGCAGGCGAAGCTTGACGGGACTATCCCGCGCCTGGTGCGTGCCGATGCCAGCTGCGTTGCGCCGGAACAACGAATCGCCATCTTCCGCAGCGCCCCCTGCACCCTCCCGGAATTGTCAAAAATGTGAACTACTTCGTTCTAGAATGAGAATGATTCTTAATGTCTTGTGAGGAGCGGAGTGGGAATGGCGGTCTTGTTGACGCGGCGCAACGGTTTGGCGCTGATGGGGTGTCTCGCGATCTACGCGAACCAGCAGGTGCTGGCGCAAACGGCCGCCACGACGGCACTGCCCGAAATCCGGGTCGAGGCCCCGGCCGAAACGGCGACCACGCCGGTGAACGGCTACCGCGCGAGGAATGCGGCGACCGCCACCAAGACCGACACGCCGCTGGCCGAGACGCCGCAGTCGGTGACGGTCGTGACCCGCGACCAGATCCTGGACCAGGGCGCCACCAACCTGCAGGACGCGCTCACTTACGCGGCCGGCGTGCGCTCCGACGCCTACGGCCTGGACTCGCGCTCCGACAGCTTCCTGGTGCGCGGCAGCGATGCCTCGGTCTACCTCGACGGGCTGCAGCTCTTCTCCGCGGGCTGGTACACCGCGACCGCGCGGCCCGATCCCTACACGCTCGAGCGCCTCGAGGTGCTGCGCGGCCCGTCGGGCATGCTGTTCGGCGCCGGCACGGCCGGTGGCGTGATCAACATGGTCAGCAAGCGGCCGCAGACGCAGGCCGCGCGCGAAGTGGGCGTGCAGTTCGGCTCCTGGGGCCGCAAGCAGATCCAGGCCGACCTGACCGGACCGCTGACGGCCGACGGCGACTGGTCGTACCGCCTGGTGGCGCTGCAGCGCAAGTCCGACACGCAGGTCGACTACGTGCCCGACGACCGCACGCTGGTCATGCCCTCGCTGACCTGGCGCCCGAGCGCCGCCACCTCGCTGACCCTGCAGGGCCTCTACCAGAAGGACAAGACCGGCAGCACCTCGCAATTCCTGCCGTGGCAGGGCACGATCCTGCCGAACGTCAACGGCAAGCTGCCCGTGAGCCGCTTCATCGGCGAGCCCGGCGACGGCTACGACACCGAGCGCAAGACCTTCGGCTGGCTGTTCGAGCACCAGTTCAACGACCACTGGTCGTTCCGGCAGAACTTCCGGATGTCGCGCACCTACAACGACTCACACTACCACTATGCGGACTTCTTCTCCATCCCCGGCGGCTGGGGCATGGACCCGATCGGCCAGCGCGTGATCGGCCGCATCAACGACAAGTCGCTGACCTGGACCCGCATGACGGGCATCGACAACCATGTCGAGGGCCACTTCGACACCGGCGCGCTGCGCCACACGCTGCTGGTGGGGGCCGAGTACTCGCGCCAGCGCCAGGACAAGTACGAAGGCTCGGCCTACAGCGCCATCGACGCCTACACCCCGGTCTACGGCCTGGGCTACGTGCCGGTGACCGACCTGAGCTGGAAGCCCCGCACCACGCAGCGCAATGCCGGCGTGTACCTGCAGGACCAGATGAAGCTCGACAACTGGATCTTCGTCGCGGGCCTGCGCCATGACCGCAGCACGGCCGGCACCGAAGGCAGTGCCTCGGAGACCACCACCGCCACCTCGCGCCGGCTCGGCGTGATGTACACGCTGCCCTCGGGCTGGGCGCCCTACCTGAGCTACACCGAGTCGTTCACGCCGCAGGCCGGCACGGACGCCAACGGCCGGCTGTTCAAGCCGCTGCGCGGCGAGCAGGTCGAGGCCGGCGTCAAGTACCAGCCCATGGGTTCGCCGACCAGCTTCACGGCCTCGGTCTTCTCGCTCAAGGAAAAGAACCGCACCGTCTCCGACAGCACCAATCCGAACTACGGCCGCCAGGTCGATTCGAGCAAGAACAAGGGCCTCGAGCTCGAGCTCAAGACCACGCTCGCGCGCGACCTCGACCTGATCGCCAACTACACCTACATCGAGGTCGACCCCAAGCTCACCGACACGCCGCGCAACCAGCTCTCGGTCTGGGGCAAGTACCGCTTCGCCGTCGGCGGCATCACGGGCTTCTCGGCCGGCGCCGGCGTGCGCTACATGAGCGGCTTCCGCGACATCGAAAGCACGGGCGCGGGCCCGCGCGTGCCGTCGGTGGCGCTGCTCGACCTGATGCTGGCCTACGAGTCGGACAAGTGGCGCTATGCGCTCAACATCAACAACGTGACCGACAAGATCTACTTCAGCACCTGCCTGGCCCGCGGCGACTGCTGGTACGGCACGCGCCGCAACGTGGTCGCCACCGCGACTTACAAGTTCTGAGGTTTTTCGAGCCGCCGCCACGCCGAGCCTCGGGGACAATTCCGCCATGTCGATGAACAGCCGAAAAATCAAGACCTGGGCCTGGGTGCACAAGTGGAGCAGCCTCGTGTGCACGGTCTTCATGCTGCTGCTGTGCCTGACGGGCTTGCCGCTGATCTTCCACCACGAGATCGGCCACCTGCTGGGCACCGAGGTCGAGGCGCCGAAGATGCCCGCGGACACGCCGCGCGTGAGCCTCGACCGCGTGCTCGAGGTGGCGCGCGCGCAGCACCCCGACCGCGTGGTGCAGTTCGCCTCGCAGCCCGAGGACGACGACGGCCTCTGGTTCGTCACGCTCACGCCCACGCCCGCACCCACCGACGACTTCAAGTCGGTCGCGGTCGATGCCCGCACCGGTGCCATCCTCGCGCAGCCGAAGTTCGACGAGGGCTTCATGTACGTGATGTTCAAGCTGCACGTCGACCTGTTCGCGGGCCTGCCGGGCAAGCTGTTCCTCGGCTTCATGGGCTTCCTGCTGCTGGTCGCGATCGTCTCGGGCGTGGTGCTGTATTCGCCGTTCATGCGCAAGCTCGACTTCGGCACGGTGCGCCGCGAGAAGCGCCCGCGCCTGAAGTGGCTCGACCTGCACAACCTGCTGGGCATCGTCACGCTGGTGTGGCTGTTCGTGGTGGGCGCCACCGGCATGATCAACACCTGGGCCGACCTGGTGATCAAGTACTGGCAGTACGACCAGCTCAGCACGCTGCTCGCGCCCTACAAGAACGAGCCCGTGGTCGCGGTGAGCGAGCGCGGCTCGGTGCAGCGCTCCTACGAGGCGGCGATGCAGCAGGCACCGGGCAACCGGCTGTCGTTCATCGCCTTCCCGGGCACCTCGTTCTCGAGCCCGCACCACACCACCTTCTTCCTGCAGGGCAAGGAGCCCTTCACCTCGAAGCTGCTGCAGCCGGTGCTGGTCGATGCGAAGACCGCGCAGGTCACGGCGGCGCCGAAGCTGCCCTGGTACCTCACGGCGCTGCTGGTGTCGCAGCCGCTGCACTTCGGCGACTACGGCGGCATGCCGATGCAGATCCTCTGGGCGCTGCTCGACATCGCGACCATCATCGTGCTGGGCAGCGGCCTGTACCTGTGGCTCAAGCGCGGCAACACCGTGCCCGCGGCGGCTTCCAGGGCGACCGCCGAACGTCCGCAGCGCGAGGAGGGCGGCGCACCGCAGGCCGATCCCGCGCCCGCATTGAAAGCCTGAGCCCATGACCGCAAAGCATCCGCAGCACCACGGCTTCTGGCGCCTCTGGGGCTGGCCGATCGCCCTCGGCCTGCTCACCATCTTCGGCCTGATCTCGGCGCTGTTCAGCGATGGCGGCCTGGGCGACGTGCTGGCCTGGATCACGCTCGGCATCCCGGTGGCGGTGGGCGTGTGGTACGGCTGGTGCCGGCCGCGTCCGGCCAGCGAGTAGCGCGTCGCATCGCATCGATGCGCGCATGGCGCGCGCCACGGTGAGAAACCCCGAGGTCCGGCCGCGGCGCGACACCGCAGAATCGGCGGCATGAAACCCGTTGCCGCCGCTGCCGTCGCCTGTCTCCTGCTCGATCTCTCTGCGGCTTCGCGTGCGCAGTCCGTGACCGAGGCGCCGTCGCCGTTCGCGGGTGCCTCTCTGCGCGAGATCACCGTCTCCACGCCGCGCGGCGAGGTCGCGCCTTTCAACGTGCCGGGCTCGGTCGATCGCGTCGACGGCGAGTCCATGCGCGATGGCCGCCTCGGCGTGAACCTGTCCGAGAGCCTGGGCGGCGTGCCCGGGCTGCAGGTGCAGAACCGGCTCAACTACGCGCAGGACCTGCAGCTCTCGATCCGCGGCTTCGGCGCGCGCTCGACCTTCGGCGTGCGCGGCGTGCGGCTCTATGTCGACGGCATTCCCGCCACCCTGCCCGATGGCCAGGGCCAGACCTCGAACATCGACATCGGCTCGCTCGACCGCGTCGAGATCCTGCGCGGACCGTTCTCGGCGCTCTACGGCAATTCCTCGGGCGGCGTGCTGCAGGCCTTCACCGCCTCGGGCGAGGGCCGGCCGAAGCTGGCCTACTCGGCGGCGGGCGGCAGCAACGGCACCTGGCGCCAGTCGCTGCAGGCCAGCGGCTCGCAGGGCGCCGTCGACTACCTGCTGGGCGCCAGCCGCTTCCAGACCGACGGCTGGCGCGAGCACAGCGCCGCGCGGCGCGACATCGCCAACGGCAAGCTCGGCATCGCGCTCGACAACGGCGACCGGCTCACGCTGGTCGTCAACAGCGTGCGCATCGATGCGCAGGACCCGCTGGGCCTCACGGCCGACCAGTACGCGCTGGCCCCGCGCCTCGCGCCGCTGGCCGTGCAGTACGACACCCGCAAGACCGTCGAGCAGACCCAGGCCGGCCTGCTCTACGAGCGCCGCCTGAGCCAGACGCAGCAGCTGCGCCTGATGGTCTACGGCGGCGAGCGCAAGACCACGCAGTACCAGTCGATCCCGCCCTCGGCGCAGCAGAACCCGCTGCATGCGGGCGGCGTGATCGACCTCACGCGCCAGTACGGCGGACTCGACCTGCGCTGGACCGGTGCCTTCACCCTGGCGGATCGTCCGTTCGAGCTGGTGGCGGGCCTGGGCTACGACAGCCTGCGCGAATGGCGCCGCGGCTACGAGAACTACCTCGGCAGCGGCGCGGCCCAGATCCTCGGCGTGCAGGGCCGGCTGCGGCGCTACGAGCGCAACGAGGTCTGGAACCTCGATCCCTATGCGCAGGCCACCTGGCGCTTCGCCGAGCGCTGGACGCTCGAGGCCGGCCTGCGGCGCAGCAGCGTGCACTTCGATTCGGGCGACCGCTACATCGTCGGCAGCAACCGCGACGACAGCGGCAGCGCGCGCTATGCCAAGACCCTGCCCGTGGCCTCGCTGCGCTTCCAGGCCACGCGCGACATCGCGCTCTACGGCTCCATCGGCCGCGGCTTCGAGACCCCGACGCTCAACGAGCTGTCGTACCGCGCGGGCGGCGCGAGCGGGCTCAACTTCGCGCTGCGGCCCTCGGTCAACGACAGCCTCGAGCTCGGCGCCAAGGCGCGGCTCGGCGGCGGGCTCTTGACCGCGGCGCTGTTTAGCACCCGCACGCGCGACGAGATCGTGACCGACACCAACATCGGCGGCCGCGCCACCTTCCAGAACGCGGGCCGCACGCGGCGCAACGGCTTCGAGCTGGCCTGGCAGCACGAGACCGAGAACCACTGGCGCACCCAGCTCGCCTACACCTGGCTCGACGCCACCTACCGCGATGCCTTCTGCTCGCCCTCGCCGTGCGCGGCCGCCAACACGGTGGCCGCGGGCAACCGCATCCCGGGTATCGCGCGGCAGTCGCTGTTCGCCTCCTTGGGCTGGGTACCGCCCGAGGGCTGGCGCGCGGGCGTGGAGATGCGCGCGCTGGGCCGCATCCAGGCCAACGACCTCAACAGCGCGAGCGCGCCGGGCTACGCGGTCGCGGCCGCCTATGCCGGCTATCTCAAGAAGTGGGAGCGCTGGGAGTTCAACGCCTTCGCGCGCGTGGACAACCTGTTCGACCGCCGCTATGCCGGCTCGGTCATCGTCAACGAAGGCAATGCGCGCTATTTCGAGCCCGCGCCGGGGCGCAACTGGACGGTGGGCATGAGCGGTTCGTACCGCTTCTGAATCTTCGAGCCACCATGAAGAACGGCGGGCACTGCCCGCCGTCGCGATGGATGGCCAAGGGCCTCAGAAGGCCGCGGGCCGCCACTTCAGCAGCCGCTTCTCGAGCGAGCTCAAGAGGAAGTCGGCCGCCAGCGCGACCACCGCGAGCACGATCATCGCCGCGAACACGCCGCTGGCATTGAAGGCGCCCTGCGCGGTCGAGATCAGCAGGCCGATGCCTTCCTTGGCGCCGAGGAACTCGCCGACCACCGCGCCGACCAGCGCGAAGCCGAAGCTCACGTGCAGGCTCGCGAGGATCCAGGACATCGCCGAGGGGATCACCACCGCCATCGTGAGCTGGCGCGGCGAGGCGCCGAGGATCTGCGCGTTCGCGATCATGTACTTGTCGGCTTCGCGCACGCCCTGGAAGGCATTGCCGAAGACCACGAAGAACACCATCACCACCGCGAGCGCCACCTTCGAGGCCATGCCCAGGCCGAGCGCGATCACGAAGATCGAGCCGAGCACCACGCGCGGGATCGAGTTGGCGATCTGGATGTAGAGGCTGAACACGTCCGACAGCAGCTTGTTGCGACCGAGCACGATGCCGCAGATCACGCCGGCGATGGAGCCGATCAGGAAGCCGATCACCGTCTCCTCGAGCGTCACCGCGACCTGCATCCAGAGCGACCCCTGGGCCGTGCCGTCGCGCATCCACTCCACGAGCTGGTCGTAGATCATGGTGGGCATCGAATAGAAGAACGGGTCGATCCACTTGAGGCGCGCCGCGATCTCCCAGCCGCCGAGCGCGACCACCAGCACGACCAGCCGCAGCGCGATGATCATGCGGCGCCGGCCGCGGATGGCCGCCTGCGCGATCTCGGATTCGCGCGCGAGCGCGGCGTCGCTGAGGGCCGAGGGAAGCTGCGCGGCGGCAGGCGTGGTGGTGGATGTGCTCATGGCGGCGTGGGAGGGTGTGACAGCGTTGTTCATTGGATGACGACCTCTTCGCGCAGGTCGTCCCAGATGTGCTTGGAGAGTTCGATGAACTGCGGGTCGTAGCGCACCTGCGCCATCACGCGCGGGCGCGGCAGGTCGATCTCGTAGACGCGCTTGAGCGTGGCGGGCCGCGCCGAGAGCACGAACACGCGGTCGGCCAGCGCGATCGCCTCCTCGAGGTCGTGGGTCACGAAGACCACGCTGCCGCCGTTGTTCGACCACAGCTGCAGCAGCTCGTCCTGCATCAGCGTGCGGGTCTGCATGTCGAGCGCGGAGAAGGGCTCGTCCATCAGCAGGATCTCGGGGTCGTTGATGAAGGTCTGGGCCAGCGCCACGCGCTTGCGCATGCCGCCCGAGAGCTGGTGCGGGTAGTGCTTGCCGAACTTGGCCAGGCCCACGCGGTGGATCCACTGCTGCGCCAGTTCCATCGCTTCCTTCTTCGGCTTGCCGCGGAAGATCGGGCCGGCCGCCACGTTGTCCTCCACGCTGCGCCACGGGAACACCGCGTCGGCCTGGAACACGAAGCCGATGCGCGGATCGACGCCGGTCACCGGCTGGCCCATCACGCGCACATTGCCGACGGTGGGCTTGAGCAGGCCGGTGATCATGTTGAGCGTGGTCGACTTGCCGCAGCCCGTGGGCCCGACGATGGCGACGAACTCGCCGCGCGCCACCGACATGCTGAAGTTGCGCAGCGCGACCGTGGCGTTGCCGTCCTGCGAGATGAAGCGCAGCGACACGTCGTCGAAGTCGATCGCGGAGGTGGCCGCGACGTTGCCGCCGCCGGAGGAGGGAGAGCCGTGGCGCATGGTCATTTCGCCGCCGCGAGGTAGGCGTTGCTGTAGGTCTTCGAGAGGTCGATGTTCTTGCTCTTCACGAGCGGCTTGTAGGTGGCCAGCACCTTGAGCACGGTCTCGGGGCCGCCCGCGGGCATCTTCGCGTCGGCGGTGAACATCGGCAGCGAGGCCTTGAGCGCCTGCACGTAGAGTTCCTTGTCGTTGCCGTAGTAGTCGCGCGGCACCTTCTCGGCGATCTCCTCGGCGCTGTGCGACTGGATGTACTGCATGGTGCGCGCGAAAGCGCGCGCCAGCTTGCCGGCCTCGGCCTTGTGCGACTCGGCCCAGGCGTTCTGCACGTAGAGGCTGGCGGCCGGGTAGAGGCCGCCGAGCGCCTTCACCGTGTCGGCCTCGGTGCGCAGGTCGACCAGCACCTTGGCGTCGCCGCTCTTGATCATCTGCGACACCGTGGGCTCGGTCGTCATGCCGGCCTGGATGCGGTCCTGCTTCATCGCGGCGATGAAGGTGTTGCCGGCGCCCACGGGCAGCAGCGAGTAGTCCTTCGAGGCCACGCCCGCGCGGTCGGCGAGGTAGCGCGTGAGGAAGTCGGTCGACGAGCCCAGGCCGGTCACGCCCAGGGTCTTGCCGCCCTTGGCATCGGCCATGCTCTTGAAGCCGGCCGCGTCGGCCTTGGTGCTGACCAGCTCGACCTCGCCCGGCACCTTGCAGAAGACGGCGATCGCCTGGATCTCCTTGCCCTTGCTCTGCAGGTCGATGGTGTGGTCGTAGAAGCCGACCACGCCCTGCACGGCGCCGGCGATCAGCTGGTTCTCGGCGTCGACGCCCGCGGGCTGCGACTGCAGCTCGACGTTCAGCCCCTCGTCCTTGAAGTAGCCCAGCGCCTCGGTGAGCTTGGCCGGCAGGTAGATGATCTTGTTGATGCCGCCCACCATGATGGTGATGGGGGCGTCGGCGGCCTGGGCGAAGGGCGTGGCGAAGGCGGCGCAGAGCGCGGCGGCGAGCAGGGTGCGGCGGGTGGCGGACATGGGGTCGGGTGTCTCCGGTCGGGGTTGTTCGGTCAGGCCAGTCTAGGAATCGCCATCCTTCGGCCAGCTTTCAGCGCCGGGCGCGATTCCTCATGGTTATCCCTAGGCTGCCGCCTTTCCCGTGGCCCTTCCTAGAATCCACGGCCACTCCCGCCGACCGCATGAAGCTGCTGCTGATCGAAGACAACCCGCAACTCGCGCACTGGCTTGCCAGCCTGCTGCGCGAACAGGACTTCGTGGTCGACCACGTCGCCAACGGCGAAGCCGCCGACCTGCAGCTGGCCCAGGCCGCCTACGACGTGGTGCTGCTCGACCTCAACATCCCGGGCCTGCCGGGCAAGGCGGTGCTGCGCCGGCTGCGCGAGCGCGGCGACACGGTGCCGGTGATCATCCTCACGGCCACCGCCTCGCTCGACCAGAAGGTGTTGTGCCTGGAGATCGGCGCCGACGACTACCTGGTGAAGCCCTTCGAGATCCGCGAGCTGGTGGCGCGCATCAAGGTGCTGGTGCGCCGGCAGATGCCGGGCAAGGCCAACGACATCGCCTGCGGCGACCTGCGCTACGACCTGCGCACGCGCCAGTTCGCGCTGGCCGGCGAGGAACTGGCGCTGCCGCCGCGCGAGCGCACGCTGCTCGAGACGCTGATGCTCAAGGCCGGCAGCACGGTGTCGAAGCAGGCGCTGATCGATGCCATCTTCGGCCTCGACGACGAGCCCAGCGCGGATGCGGTGGACATCTACATCCATCGGCTGCGCAAGAAGCTCGAGGCCAGCCAGGCGACCATCATCACGCTGCGCGGCGTGGGCTACCTGCTGCGCACGCGCCAGGAAGAATGAAGCGCTCCAGCCTGCGCCTGCGCCTCGCGCTGTGGCTGCTGCTGCCGCTGTCGCTGTTCGTGGCGGTCTGCGGCTGGCTCAACTGGCGCAATGCGGCGGAAGTGGCCGACTACGTGCAGGACCACGACCTGCTGTCCTCGGCCAAGGTGCTGTCCGACCGCCTGATCTGGGAGGACGACGACGTGCGGGCCAGCGTGCCGCCATCGGCGCTGAGCCTGTTCGTCTCGCCCGAGCACGACCGCGTGTTCCTCAGCGTGACGGGCGCCAACGGCGAGGTGCTGGCCGGTTCGCCCGACTTCCCGCTGCCGGCCCGGCGCAAGCCCGAGGGCGTGGACCGCGCCCAGTGGTACGACGCGGAATTCGCGGGCCTGCCGCTGCGCGCGGTCGTCACCACGCGCTCGATGTACGAGATCGGCGGCGCGCGCGACATCACCATCGCCGTGGGCAAGACCGAGCGCAGCCGCGACCACATGCTGCGCACGCTGTGGTGGCCGTCGATGGAGTACCTGCTGATCGCGCTGGCGCTGGCCATCGCGCTCGCCGTGGCCGCGCTGACGCTGGAGCTGCGGCCCATCGTGCGGCTGAGCCAGCAGCTCGCGCAGCGCGATCCCCTGCATCTCGACCTGGTGGTGGATCCCGGCGCGCTGCATACCGAGCTGCGGCCGGTGGCCGACACCATCAACCGCTTCGTCGCGCAGTTGCGCGCGCACTCGGAGGCGCAGCGGCGCTTCATCGCCGACGCGGCGCACCAGCTGCGCACGCCGCTGGCGATGCAGGCCTCGCAGATCGAGTACGCGCGCTACACGCGCCAGCACCGCGGCGAATGGGACACGCGCCGCGCCGACATGGATGCGATGTGGCTCGCGATGCAGACCAGCAATCGGCGGCTGGTCGACGTCACCAACAAGCTGCTGCTGCTCGCACAGGCCGAGCACGGCGATGCGCACACGCGGCTCGAGCGGGTCGACCTCGCGGCGGTGGCGCTGCGCTGCGTCGAGCAGCTCGCGGCACTGGCCGACCGGCGCCGCATCGACCTGGGACTGGAAGCGCCCGGCACGGCGTTCGTGCGGGCGCAGCCGGCGCTGCTCGATGCGCTGGTCACCAACCTGCTCGACAACGCGTTGCGCTACACGCACGAGGGCGGCCGGGTGACGCTGGGCGTGGGCGTAGGTGAGGCCGCGGACGCGGTCGTGCTGAGCGTGGAGGACAACGGTCCGGGCATCCCCGCCGAGGCACGCGAGCGCGTGTTCGAGCGCTTCTACCGGGTGGCGCAGGACAGCGAGGGAACGGGGCTGGGGCTGGCCATCGTGCGCGAGATCGCGCGGGCCTTCGATGCCGACGTGGACCTGGCGGCCAACCCGCGCGAGGCGAGCGGGCTGCTGGTCACGGTGCGTTTTCCGCCAGCGGGGCCGGCGGAAAACGCGGGGTAGGCCTCAGAGGCCGGCGGCAGCGCGCAGGGCCGCGGCCTGCGTGGTCGCTTCCCAGGTGAACTCGGGCTCCTCGCGGCCGAAGTGGCCGTAGGCCGCGGTCTTCTGGTAGATCGGGCGCAGCAGGTCGAGCATCTGGATGATGCCCTTCGGACGCAGGTCGAAGTGCTCGCGCACGAGCTCGGCGATCTTCTCGTCGGGGATCACGCCGGTGCCTTCGGTGTAGACCGTGATGTTCATCGGCTGGGCCACGCCGATGGCGTAGGCCACCTGGATCTGGCACTGGCGCGCCAGGCCGGCGGCCACGATGTTCTTGGCCACGTAGCGCGCGGCATAGGCGGCCGAGCGGTCGACCTTCGACGGGTCCTTGCCCGAGAACGCGCCGCCGCCGTGCGGGCAGGCGCCGCCGTAGGTGTCGACGATGATCTTGCGGCCCGTGAGGCCGCAGTCGCCCTGCGGGCCGCCGATGACGAAGCGGCCGGTCGGGTTGATCAGGTAGCGCGTGTTCTGCAGCCATTCCTTGGGCAGCACGGGCTTGATGATCTCCTCGATGATGGCTTCGTTGAACGAGGCCTTCATCTTGGTCGGCGTCTCGCTCTGGTCGGGGCTGTGCTGGGTCGAGAGCACCACGGTGTCGATGCTGTGCGGCTTGCCGTCGACATAGCGCATCGTCACCTGGCTCTTGGCGTCGGGGCGCAGGAAGGGCAGGCGGCCGTCCTTGCGCAGCTGGGCCTGGCGCTCGACCAGGCGGTGCGCGTAGTAGATCGGCGCGGGCATCAGCTCGGGCGTCTCGTCGCAGGCGTAGCCGAACATCAGGCCCTGGTCGCCGGCGCCGGTGTTCAGGTGGTCGTCCGATGCGTGGTCGACGCCCTGGGCGATATCGTTGGACTGCTTGTCGTAGCAGACCATGACCGCGCAGCCCTTGTAGTCGATGCCGTAGTCGGTGTTGTCGTAGCCGATGCGCTTGATGGTGTCGCGCGCGACCTGGATGTAGTCGACGTGCGCGTTGGTCGTGATCTCGCCGGCGAGCACCACGAGGCCGGTGTTGGTCAGCGTCTCGGCGGCCACGCGGCTGCGCGGGTCCTGCTCGAAGATCGCGTCCAGGATGGCGTCCGAGATCTGGTCGGCCACCTTGTCGGGGTGGCCTTCGGAGACGGATTCGGAAGTGAAGAGGAAGTCGTTCGCCATTTGTTCAAAGCTCCTTGAAGTGGTTTGGCGCGTTGCCAACTCTGCGGAGCCCTGGCGAACGCTTTAGCAGATTGCCGATGAGCCATCGGCGGGCACAATCGCCATGCGGCGCCTGTGCTTGTCGCCCTGCAAGTTGTTCCGTAACTCGGCGACAATTTCGATTCTATTCGAGCCGCGCCAAACCGTGCGCGCGCGTCCTTGACCCCATTCCCGACCTGTCCATGATCGCTCTCTTCCGATTGCTCGCCCGCGTACCGATGCCCGTGATGCATTGGTTCGGCGCGGGGCTCGGATGGCTGGTATGGGCCCTCGCGCCCGGCTACCGAAGGCGCTTCCGGGCCAATGCGCAGAGCGCGGGCTTCGGGCCCGGCGCCTATCGCCCGGCCATCGCCGCGGCCGGCAAGATGGCCTCCGAGCTGCCCTGGTTGTGGCTGCGTCCCCATGGCGAGACGGTGCTGCCGCGCGTGCTGCGCTGGGAGGGCGTCGAGGCCTTCGAGGCCGCGCTGCAGGCGAAGAAGGGCGTGATCCTGGTCGCGCCCCACCTGGGCAGCTGGGAGATGTGCGGCCAGGCGATCGGCGAACGCTTCCACGAGCGTTACGGACCCATCACCGCGCTGTTCCGTCCCGCGCGCAAGAAGTGGATGGCCGAGTTGATCGCCGCCGGCTCGCGCGACCGGCCCGGGCTGCAGACCCTGCCGACCAGCATCACCGGCGTGCGCGGCCTGATGCGCACGCTGCGCAACGGCGGCTACACAGGCATCCTGCCCGACCAGGTGCCGCCGCTGGGGCAGGGCGTGTGGGCGCCGTTCCTCGGCCGGCCCGCCTACACCATGAGCCTGCTGCCGCGGCTCGCGCAGCAGACCGGCGCGGCCTGCTTCCTCAGCGTGTGCGAGCGGCTGCCGCGCGGCGCGGGCTACGTGATCCGCTTCGAGCCGATCGTGGGCACCGCGCTGACCGATCCGAAGGCGCCGCTCGAGGACGCGGCCGCCGCGATGAACGAGGCCATCGGCCGGCTGATCCGCAGCCTGCCGGGCCAGTACGTGTGGGACTACGCGCGCTACAAGCAGCCGAAGGCCGATGCGCCCGAGATGGCCGAAGTCGGGGGGGCGGCACGATGAGCCTGGGTTCCCGTCTGGGCATCGGCTTCATGCGCGCGATCGCGCCGCTGCCGCTGCCGCTGGTGCGCGGCTTCGGCGCCTTCCTGGGCCGCGTGCTGCACACGCTCGCGCTGCCGCGCCGGCGCGTGGTCGACACCAACCTCGCGGTCTGCTTCCCCGAGAAGTCCGAGGCCGAGCGGCGCGCGATCGCGAAGCAGAGCTTCGTCTACGTGGCGCAGTCGTGGCTCGACCGCAGCTGGCTCTGGCATGCGCCCGAGAAGGTGGTGGCGAGCCGGCTGAAGATCGTGGGCGCGGCGCCGGAGATCCGCGAGATCGCCGAGGGCAGCGCGCCCATGATCCTGTTCGCGCCGCACTTCTACGGTCTCGACGCCGCGGCCACCGCGCTCACGATGCACACGGCGCGGCCCTCGGCCACCATCTACACGACCCAGCGCGATCCGATGGTCGATGCCTGGATCCGCGAGGGCCGCACGCGCTTCGGCGACGTGGCGGCGCTCAACCGGGTCGACGGCATCAAGCCGGTGCTCGCGGGGCTGCGCAAGGGCGGGCTCCTGTACCTGCTGCCCGACATGGACTTCGGCCGCGACCAGACCATCTTCGTGCCCTTCTACGGCGTGCAGGCGGCCACCGTGCCCTCGCTCTCGCGCTTCGCGCGGCTGGGCAAGGCGAAGGTGGTGCCGATCGTCGCGAAGCTCACGCGCGGCGGCTACGAGATCGAGGTGCTCGAGACCTGGCGGAACTTCCCGACCGACGACGTCGAGGCCGACACCGCGCTGATGAACACGCGGCTGCAGGGCTACATCGATCCGATGCCGGCCCAGTACTACTGGGTGCACCGGCGCTTCAAGACCCGCCCCGAGGGCGACCCTCCTATTTACTGAGGAAGGCCTCGATCTCGCCCGCCACGAGCCGCGGCTGCTCGTGCACGATCCAGTGGGTGGCGCCCGGCACCTTCTTGACCACCAGATCGGGCACGTACTCGTCGAGCCCCTCGAGGAGGCCCGGCAGCAGCGCGGCATCGTCGAGCGCCCAGAACACGAAGGTCGGGACGTTCACCACCAGCCGCTCGCGCGGCAGCACCGGAATGCCGTCGACGGTCTGGCCCGGCAGCGGCGGCTTCATCGGCGTCACGCGGTAGAGGTTGCAGGCACCGGTGAGGCCCGCGCTCCAGACCTCGCGGTACTGCTGCTTCACTTCCTCGGTGAGCCAGCCGAAGCCGTCGGGCCCGGCCTTCATCAGCAGGAAGAAGGGCCACATGCGCTTGAAGTCGTCGGCCGCGAGCAGGGCCTCGGCATCGGGCCGCGCGAGGAAGTTCATGTAGGCGCTGGCCTGCTGCTGCGCCGGGCTGTTGCGCAGCTCGCGCGTGAAGGTGCCGGGGTGCGGCGAGTTGATGATCACCAGCTTGCCGACCTGCTGCGGGAAGGCGTTGGCATAGCCCCAGCCGAAGGCGCCGCCCCAGTCGTGCGCGACCAGCGCGGCCATGGTGCCGTCCTTGCTCTCGGTGGCCACCAGTTGCTGGATGTCCTGGATCAGCAGGTGCGCCTTGTATTCGGCCACGTCGGTGGGCGCGCTCGACTTCTCGAAGCCGCGCAGGTTCGGTGCGACGCAGCGGTAGCCGCCATGCGCGGGATCGGCGAAATGGGCGAGCAGTTCGTCCCAGATGAACGCGGCCTCGGGAAAGCCGTGCAGGAACACCATCAGCGGGCGGCCGGGTTCGCCGGCGGCGCGGCAGCTCAGGGTGGTGCCGTTGGGCAGGCTTCGTTGGAAGGTCTCGATCATGCGTCTGTCTCCTCTTTGCTATCGTTTCAATAGTGAATTAGGCAGAAGGGACGGCCGCTGCAGCCGGGTCTGCCTCAGGACTCTTCGGGCGGCTCGGGCTCGGCGGCTGGCTCGTCCGTATGGACCCAGCGCGACAGCAGCTCCGCCGCCTCGCCCACGCCCTGCTTCTTCAGCGCCGAGAACAGTTTGACCTCGCCGCCGCCGGCCTGCAGTCGCACGATGGACAGCACCTTCGCGCCCTCGGAGCGCGTGAGCTTGTCGGCCTTGGTCAGCAGCACCAGGAACTTGAGGCCCTGCTCGACGCGCGGGCGGATCACCTCGAGCAGGATCTCGTCGAGCTCGGTCAGGCCGTGGCGCGGATCGCACATCAGCACCACGCCGCGCAGGTTCTCGCGCGTCATCAGGTAGTTGCCCATCACGCGCTGCCAGCGCAGCTTGGCCTCGCGCGGCACGGCCGCGTAGCCGTAGCCGGGCAGGTCGGCGAGCACCGCGTCGTCGACCTTCTGCCGGCCGATGCCGAACAGGTTGATGTGCTGCGTGCGCCCGGGCGTCTTCGAGGCGAAGGCCAGCCGCGTCTGCTGCGTGAGCGTGTTGATGGCGGTGGACTTGCCGGCGTTGGAGCGGCCGACGAAGGCGATCTCGGGCAGGTCGAAGGGCGGCAGGTGCTCGAGCTGCGGGGCACTGGTCAGGAAGTGCGCGGTGTGCAGCCAGCCCAGCGCGGCACGTTCGCGTTCGGCGGTCTGGGGGTCTTGGGCGGGGGCCGCGCGGGAAGGAAATGCGGTGCTCTTGCGCGACGGCGTGGTCATCAATGGGCTTTCGGAACGGGGCGCCATTGTAGAATCGCGGGGTTTTGCGCCAATAAATTCGAGCCCCCGATATGAAGTTGTTTGCCAATTTTCTGCTTGCGGCCCTCGTGGGGATCGCTGGTACCGCAGTCAGCACTGGTGCTTTTGCCGAGGAGACGGCAGCCGCACCGACCACACCGGTCAAGGCCAAGCCCGACCCGGCCAAGGGCGACACCATCTTCAATGCCACCCCGGCCAACAGCCAGAGCTGCGCCTCCTGCCACAACGCGGACGGCAACTCGGCGATCCCGGCCAACCCCAAGCTGGCGCAGCAGCACCCCGAATACATCCTCAAGCAGCTCGAGGACTTCAAGTCCGGCAAGCGCAAGAGCGCGATCATGAAGCCGCTGGCCTCGGCGCTGTCCGAGGAGGACATGCGCAACATCGCCTGGTTCGTCGGCTCCAAGAAGATCAAGCCCGGCTTCTCGAAGGACAAGGACACGATCGCCCTGGGCGAGCGGATCTACCGCGGCGGCATCGCCGACCGCCAGATCCCGGCCTGCGCCGGCTGCCACAGCCCGAACGGCGCCGGCATGCCCGCGCAGTACCCGCGCCTGGGCGGCCAGCACGCCGACTACACGGCGGCCCAGCTCACGGCCTTCCGCGGCGACGGCACCACGGTGCGCGCCAACAACGCCGTGATGACCGGCGTGGCCGCCAAGCTCAACGACCGCGAAATCAAGGCCGTGGCCGACTACATCGCCGGTCTGCGTTGATCCCGCACGCGCGAGCGTGAACTAACCGCCGAGAACAACCCCAAAACAGGGCGGGCCGATCCAGCAGGATGGCCCGCCCTTTTGCGTTTCGCTTCTTCCGGACGCCTTTTCTTCTCTCTTCTCTAGCAACCGATGTCAGTTTCCACTCACGGCCTTCGCGTCCATCGCGGCCCGCAAGCGCTTCGCGCGGCGGTGGAACTGCTGTCGTCGATGCGCTTCGCGATCGCGCTGCTCACGATCATCTGCATCGCCTCGATCATCGGCACCGTGCTCAAGCAGCACGAGCCGATCAACAACTACATCAACCAGTTCGGGCCGTTCTGGGCCGAGGTGTTCCGCGCCGCGCGGCTCGACTCGATCTACAGCGCCTGGTGGTTCCTGCTGATCCTGCTGTTCCTGGTGATCAGCACCACGCTGTGCATCGTGCGCAACACGCCGCGCATCGTGGTCGAGCTGCGCACCTTCAAGGAAGACATCCGCACCCAGAGCCTCAAGGCCTTCGGCCAGCGCGCGCAGACGCAGCTCGGCGAAACGCCCGACATGGCGGCCAACCGCATCGGCCAGCTGCTCGTGAGCGGCGGCTGGAAGGTCAAGCTGCAGCAGCGCGAAGCCACGGGCGACGGCAAGACGCCGGCCGGCTGGATGGTCGCCGCGCGAGCCGGCGGCGCCCACAAGCTCGGCTACATCGCGGCGCACAGCGCGATCGTGCTGGTGTGCATCGGCGGCCTGCTCGACGGCGACCTGGTGGTGCGCGCGCAGACCTGGTTCAACGGCAAGAGCGTGTTCACCGGCGGCGGCATGATCGCCGACGTGCCGCCGCAGCACCGGCTCTCGGCCAGCAACCCGACCTTCCGCGGCAACATCCTGGTGCCCGAGGGCGGGCAGGGCAGCGTGGCGATCCTCAACCAGGCCGACGGTGTGCTGCTGCAGGAGCTGCCGTTCTCGATCGAGCTCAAGAAATTCATCGTCGACTACTACTCGACCGGCATGCCCAAGCTGTTCGCGAGCGAGGTGGTGCTGCACGACCGCGAGACCGGCGAGCAGGTGCCCGCGCGCATCGAGGTCAACCACCCGGCCAGCTACAAGGGCGTGGAGATCTACCAGTCGAGCTTCGACGACGGCGGCTCGACGGTGAAGCTCAAGGCGGTGCCGATGGCGGCCGCGGCCAAGCCCTTCGAGGTCGAGGGCGTGATCGGCGGACCGAGCAGCGAGATCACCAACGGCAAGGAGAAGCTGACGCTGGAGTTTGCCGCGCTGCGCGTGATCAACGTCGAGAACTTCGCCGACGGCGGCGCCATGGGCAGCGGCGCCGACGTGCGCAAGGTCGACCTGCGCCACGACATCGAGTCGCGCCTGGGCGCGGCCAACAAGACCAACAAGCCCAAGGTGCTGCGCAACATCGGCCCGAGCATCGGCTACAAGCTGCGCGACGCGGCCGGCCAGGCGCGCGAGTACCAGAACTACATGGTGCCGGTCGACACCGGCGACGGCCAGCCGGTGTTCCTGCTGGGCATGCGCGAGAAGCCCGAGGAACCGTTCCGCTACCTGCGCGTGCCGGCCGACGAGCAGGGCTCGATGGACGGCTTCGTGCGCATGCGCGCCGCGCTCGAGGACCCGGCCACGCGCGCGCGCGCCATCGAGCGCTACATCGCCAAGGCCAGCGATCCGAAGCGCCCCGAGATGGCCGACCAGCTGCGGGTGTCGGCCACGCGCGCGCTGGCGCTGTTCGCGGGCAGCGAGCCCGCGCGCGCCGATGCCGCTTCCGCGGGCGGCTGGCAGGCGATCGCCGAGTTCATGGAGAGCAATGTGCCCGAGGCCGAGCGCGAGCGCGCGGGCGCGGTGCTGGTGCGCATCCTCAACGACGTGCTGTACGAGGTGCTGAACCTCAGCCGCGAAGGCGCGGGCCTCGCGGCGCTGCCGGGCGACGAGAAGTCGCAGGCCTTCCTCACGCAGGCGGTGATCGCGCTGAGCGACGCCCACTTCTACCCGGCCCCGGTCGCGATGATGATGACCGACTTCACCCAGGTGCAGGCCAGCGTGTTCCAGGTGGCGCGCGCCCCCGGCAAGAACGTCGTCTATCTGGGCTGTCTGTTGCTGATCGTCGGGATTTTTGCCATGCTGTACGTGCGCGAGCGTCGGCTCTGGGTGTGGCTGACACCCGCCGGCGCCGCCGGAGACAACACCACCGAGACCGCCGCGACGATGGCGTTCTCGGTCAATCGCAAGACCATCGACAGCGATCGGGAGTTCGAGCATCTCAAGCACAAGCTGCTCGCCCTGAAGAAAGAAGAGCCAGCCTCACCATGAACACCACCACCCTCACGCTCAACGAAAGCTGGCTCTCGCGGCGCAACCTGTTCGACTGGGTGTTCGCGGCGCTGGTGCTCGCGGGCGGCCTGTTCGCCTTCGCGCGCCACGCGGGCTCGATGGACTCCTACGAGAAGCCGATCCTGGTGGGCGCGCTGCTGTGCGTGATCGCCATGGGCTGGTTCTGGCGCCCGCTGCGGGTGCTGGCGATCGTGGTCGCGGCAGCCTCGCTGCTGGCCATCGCGTCCTACCAGGGCGACCTGGCGCGGGCCGACACCGTGTTCTGGCTCAAGTACTTCCTCTCGAGCCAGTCGGCCATCCTCTGGATGAGCGTGCTGTTCTTCATGAGCACGCTGTTCTACTGGCTGGGCTTCTTCGGCGGCAAGCAGGGCGATGCGCTCGAGGCGATCGGCTCGCGGCTGGCCTGGGCCGCCATCACCATGGCGCTGATCGGCACCATGGTGCGCTGGTACGAAAGCCACCAGCTCGGCCCCGACATCGGCCACATCCCGGTCAGCAACCTCTACGAGGTGTTCGTGCTGTTCTGCTGGCTCACGGCCGCGTTCTACCTCTACTACGAGGAGCACTACCGCACGCGCGCGCTCGGCGCCTTCGTGATGCTGGTGGTCAGCGCGGCGGTCGGCTTCCTGCTCTGGTACACGCTGGTGCGCCAGGCGCACGAGATCCAGCCGCTGGTGCCCGCGTTGCAGAGCTGGTGGATGAAGCTGCACGTGCCCGCCAACTTCATCGGCTACGGCACTTTCTCGCTCGCGGCCATGGTGGCCTTCGCCTACCTGGTGAAGGAGCAGGCGGGCGAGACCCGCTGGTACAAGCTCACGCCGATCTGGCTGCTGGGCATGGCGCTGTGCTTCGTGCCGGTGGCGTTCCGCCAGCGCGTGCAGGAAGCCGGCGGCAGCTACTGGGTGGCCTATGCGGCGATCTCGGCGCTGATCGCGGCCGGCATCCTGCTGGGGCGCAAGCGCATCGCGGCGCGCCTGCCGGCCAACGAGGTGCTCGACGACGTCATGTACAAGTCGATCGCGGTCGGCTTCGCCTTCTTCACCATCGCCACCGTGCTGGGCGCGCTGTGGGCCGCCGATGCCTGGGGCGGCTACTGGAGCTGGGACCCGAAGGAGACCTGGGCGCTGATCGTCTGGCTCAACTACGCGGCCTGGCTGCACATGCGCCTGGTCAAGGGCCTGCGCGGCACCGTGGCGGCCTGGTGGGCGCTCGCGGGGCTGGCGGTCACGACCTTCGCCTTCCTCGGCGTCAACATGTTCCTGAGCGGCCTGCACAGCTACGGCACGCTGTAGACACGCGCGAACGGGCTTTCGCGAAGAATTGAAACCGCGCGCCCCGCGTGCGCGTAACCGAATCGGGGGTGGCCACGAACTACCTTCCGAACACAACGATTCCAGCGAAAGGCCCGTCATGTCGTTCCATTCCCGTCCGTCGCGCCGCAACAGCGGCTTCATCCATCCGCGCTCCAGCGAGATCACGCCGCGCGCCCTCTATGAAGGGCGGCGCGACCTGCTCAAGCTGATGGCGGGCGGCGCGGCCGGTGCCGCGCTGGCCTCCTTCGCGGGCCGCGAGGCGCTGGCGCAGACGGCGCGGCCGAACAAGCTCGAGGCGCTGCCGGGCGCGAAATCCGCAGTGCCCGGTGCGCAGACGATGGAGAAGCTCACCGACTACAAGGACGCGACGAGCTACAACAACTTCTACGAGTTCGGCACCGACAAGGGCGACCCGGTCAAGAACGCCGGCACGCTCAAGACCCGGCCCTGGACCGTCGAGGTCGAGGGGCTGGTGAAGAAGCCCGGCAAGTACACGATCGAGGACCTGCTCAAGCTCAGCGCGCAGGAAGAACGCATCTACCGGCTGCGCTGCGTCGAGGGCTGGTCGATGGTGATCCCGTGGGTCGGCTATTCGCTGGCCGAACTCATCAAGAAGGTCGAGCCGCAGGGGAACGCCAGGTTCATCGAGTTCGTGACCCTGGCCGATCCCAAGACCATGCCCTTCGTCGGCTCGCGCGTGCTCGACTGGCCCTACACCGAGGGCCTGCGCATGGACGAGGCGATGCACCCGCTCACGCTGCTGGCCTTCGGCATGTACGGCGAGGTGCTGCCGAACCAGAACGGCGCGCCGGTGCGGCTTGTGGTGCCGTGGAAGTACGGCTTCAAGTCGGCCAAGTCGATCGTGAAGATCCGCTTCGTCGAGAAGGAGCCGAGCACGGCCTGGAACAAGGCGGCGGCGCAGGAGTACGGCTTCTATTCGAATGTGAACCCGAACGTCGACCATCCGCGCTGGAGCCAGGCGACCGAGCGCCGCATCGGCGACGGCGGCGGCCTGTTCGCCAAGCGCAACAAGACGCTGCTGTTCAACGGCTACGAAGCGCAGGTCGGCCAGCTCTATGCGGGCATGGACCTGAAGAAGAACTACTGAGGCGGGCGCGCACCCCCGCAACCCGCGGGGGCGCGACCCGGACGCCATGAACAAGCTGCTGCTGCATCCCGCCGCCAAGCCCTTCGTCTTCGTGCTGTGCCTGCTGCCGTTCGCGTGGCTGGCCTACGGCGTGGTGGTCGACCAGCTGGGCCCCAATCCCCAGGAGTACCTGATCCGCGCGACCGGCGACTGGACCCTGCGCTTCCTGTGCATCGTGCTGGCGGTCACGCCGCTGCGCGTGACGACCAAGTGGAACGGCCTCGCGCGCTTGCGCCGCATGCTGGGTCTCTACGCCTACTTCTACGTCGTGCTGCACCTGCTGTGCTACGCGTGGTTCGACATGGGGTTCGACTGGGGCGAGATCGCGAAGGACATCGCCAAGCGGCCGTTCATCCTCGTGGGCTTCTCGGCCTTCGTGCTGCTGACGCCGCTGGCGCTGACCTCGTTCAACCGCGCGATCAAGGCCATGGGCGCGAAGCGCTGGCAGCTGCTGCACAAGCTGGTCTACCTGATCGCGGGGCTGGGCCTGCTGCACTTCTTCTGGATGCGCGCGGGCAAGAACAACTTCGCCGAGGTGTTCGTCTACGCGGCGATCATCGGCGTGCTGCTGGCCTGGCGCGCCTGGCGCTGGCTGCGCGGCCGCAAGGCCGGCGTGCCTGCGGCGTAAGCCGGCGCGCGGGCGCGGCCGTCGAACTAGCCGCGGCCCGGCTCAGCCCCTGGCAGCCTGCAGCTCGGCCTGCAGCTGGTCTTCCATCGTCTCGCGCCGGCGGATCAGCGTGGCCGCCGCGCCGCTCACGAGCACCTCGGCCGCGCGCGCGCGGGTGTTGTAGTTGCTCGCCATGCTCATGCAATAGGCGCCGGCCGAGAGCACGCCCAGCAGGTCGCCGGCCACCACGTTGAGCTCGCGGTCGCGGCCGATCCAGTCGCCGCTTTCGCAGACCGGGCCCACCACGTCGTAGGTGGCGCCTGCGCCGGCGCGCTCGCGCAGCGGCACGATGCGGTGGAAGGCCTGGTACATCGCGGGACGCGGCAGGTCGTTCATGGCCGCGTCGACGATGCAGAAGTTCTTGTCCTCGCCGGGCTTGGTGTAGAGCACCTCGGTCAGGCACACGCCCGCATTGCCGACCAGCGAGCGGCCCGGCTCGATCACCAGCTTGCGCTGGCCGAAGCCGCGCGCGTCGAGCCGTGCGAGCAACTGCTGCCACAGCGCATCGGCCTGCGGCGGCGTGTCGCCGTTGTAGTCGATGCCCAGGCCGCCGCCGAAGTCCAGGTGGTGGATGGGAATGCCCGCGGCCTCGATCGCCTCGACCAGGTCGAGCACGCGCTCGACGGCGTCGAAGTAGGGCGAGGCGTCGGTGATCTGCGAGCCGATGTGGCAGTCGATGCCGACCACCTCGAGACCCGGCAGGCTGGCCGCATGGCGATAGGCCTGCACCGCGCGGTCGTGCGCGATGCCGAACTTGTTGCCCTTGAGGCCGGTGGAGATGTAGGGATGGGTCTTGGGGTCGACGTTGGGATTGATGCGGATGCTGATCGGCGCGCGCGCCTTCTCGGCCTGCGCGACCTCGTTGAGCACGTCGAGTTCGGCCTCGCTTTCGACGTTGAAGCAGGCGATGCCGGCCGCGAGCGCCTGTCGCATCTCGGCGCGGGTCTTGCCGACGCCCGAGAAGATGATCTTCTTCGGATCGGCGCCGACCGCGAGCACGCGCGCGAGTTCGCCGCCCGAGACAATGTCGAAGCCGCAGCCGGCCTCGGCGAACACGCGCAGCACGCCGAGCGAGGAGTTGGCCTTCATCGCGTAGCAGACCAGCGCGTCGCGGCCCTCGAAGCCGCGCTGGTAGGCGGCCAGGGCGTCGAGCATCCACTGCTTCGAGTAGACGAACAAAGGCGTGCCATGCTCGCGCGCGAGCGCGTCGAGCGACACGCCTTCGACCTGGAGCGCGCCGTCGCGCTGCGCGATGTGGGGATGGCCAGGCAGGGGAAGGGTGCTCATCGGGCGGCTCCGCTGCTGGCGGTGGCGGGCTTCGGCGCGGCCTGGCCAGCGCCGGAAGACGGGGTGGCATCGCTGGTGCCGCCGGGCATGCTGGGCGTCAGCAGGTCGGGCAGCGTGGCGCGCTGCGAGGCGGCCGGATCGGTCGGCAGGTAGAGGGCACCGCGTTGTCCGCAGGCGGCCAGGCCGAGGGTGGCGGCGACGAGGCAGACCATGAGCGCAGTGCGGCCGCGGGCGCTCACTAGAATTTGGTGGACATTCAACATAACGAAATTGTAATGACGGACTCCGAATACATGGACCGCGCCGAAGCCGCGCTGGCAGCGATCGAGCAGGGCTGCGATCGCATCAACGACGCCACGGACGCCGACATCGACAACCAGCGCGTGGGCGGCATGATCACGATTTCGTTTCCCAACGGCAGCCAGCTGATCGTGAACCTGCAGAAGCCGCTGCAGGAGATCTGGCTCGCGGCGCGCTCGGGCGGCTACCACTACCGCTTCGACGGCCGGGCCTGGATCGACACCAAGAGCGGCGAGGAGTTCTTCGGCAACCTCTCGCGCGAGGCGACGCTGCAGGCGGGACAGTCGCTGAGCTTCGCCGCGGGCTGAGGCCCGCGGCTCGGACTCAGTTGCGGAACAGGTCGAGGATGCGGCTGCGCTCCTCGGGCGGTGCCGGCGGACTCACCGGCGCGCCGCTCAGCGATTCGGCCGGCGCCGCCGGTGCCGTATCGACACCCAGGCTGGCCACGCCGCGGCCCGGCGCATAGTCGTCGTAGTACCACTCGCCGCCCACGTTCACCACGCCGGAAGGCGGCGCCGTCGAGAGGTCGGTGACCGGCGTGCCCTTGATGGCCGTTTCCATGAAGTTGATCCAGATCGGCAGGCTCAGGCCGCCGCCGGTCTCGCGGTCGCCGAGGTTGCGAGGCGTGTCGTAGCCGATCCACGAGATCGCGGTCATGGTCGGCTGGAAGCCCGCGAACCAGGCATCGAGCGAGTCGTTGGTGGTGCCGGTCTTGCCGTAGAGGTCGGGCCGCTTGAGCATCGCCTGGGCCTTGGCCGCGGTGCCGGCGCGCGCCACCGACTGCAGCAGGCTGTCCATGATGAAGGCGTTGCGCTGCGGGATGGCGCGCAGCGCCTCGTTGAGCAGCGGCGGCTGCTTGTCGACCAGCAGCTTGTCCTTGTGGTCGGTGATGCGCGTCACGAGGTAGGGATTGACGCGGTAGCCGCCGTTGGCGAACACCGAATAGCCCACCGCCATCTGCATCGGCGTGACCGAGCCCGCGCCGAGCGCCATCGGCAGGTAGGCCGGGTGCTTCTCGCGCTCGAAGCCGAAGTTGGTGATCCAGTCCTGCGCGTAGCGCGTGCCGATCGACTGCAGGATGCGGATCGAGACCAGGTTCTTCGACTTCATCAGCGCGGTGCGCATCGACATCGGGCCGTCGTAGCCGCCGCCGTAGTTCTTGGGCTCCCAGGGCTGGCCGCCGGTGGTGCCGGCATCGAAGAACAGCGGGCCGTCGTTGATCACGGTGGCGGGCGTGAAGCCCTTCTCGAGCGCGGCCGAATAGATGAAGGGCTTGAAGCTCGAACCGGGCTGGCGCCAGGCCTGCGTGACGTGGTTGAACTTGTTCTTGCCGAAGTCGAAGCCGCCGACCAGCGCCTTGATCGCGCCGTCGCGCGGGTCCATGGCGACGAAGGCGCCCTCGACCTCGGGCAGCTGGGTGATCTCCCAGGTGTTCTTGGGCGTCTTCACCACGCGGATCACCGCGCCGCGGCGGATCTTGATGTTGGGTGGTGCCTTGTCGGAAAGGCCCGACTGCGCGGGCTTGAGGCCTTCGCCCGTGATCTGCACCGCGTCGCCGTTGCCGCGCACCGCGTCGATCTGCTTGGCCGTGGCCTTGAGCACCACGGCGGCCATCACGTCACCGTTGTCGGGATGGTCGCTGAGCGCGTCGTCCACCGCTTCGTCGAGATCCTTGGCGTCGTTCGGCAGCTCGACGAACTTCTCGGGGCCGCGGTAGATCTGGCGGCGCTCGTAATCCATGATGCCCTTGCGCAGCGCCTTGTAGGCGGCGGCCTGGTCGGCCGCCACGAGCGAGGTGTAGACCTTGAGGCCGCGCGTGTAGGTGCTGTCGCCGTACTGCGCGTACATCAGCTGGCGCACCGTCTCGGCCACGTACTCGGCATGCAGCCGGTTCGGGTCGGCGGCATCGCGCAGGTGCAGTTCTTCCTTCTTGGCGGCCGCGGCCTGCTCGGCGGTGATGAAGCCTGCTTCCTGCATGCGGTCGATCACGTAGAACTGCCGGCCGCGCGCGCGCTGCGGGTTGTTCACCGGGTTGTTCGCGCCGGGTGCCTTGGGCAGGCCGGCCAGCATCGCGGCCTGGGCGATGGTGAGCTCGGACAGCGGCTTGCCGAAGTAGGCCTCGGAGGCGGCGGCGAAGCCGTAGGCGCGGTTGCCGAGGTAGATCTGGTTCAGGTAGATCTCGAAGATCTGGTCCTTGCTCAGCAGGTGCTCGAGCTTGAAGGTCAGCAACACCTCGTAGATCTTGCGCGTGAGCGTCTTCTCGGAACTCAGGTAGACGTTGCGCGCCACCTGCATGGTGATGGTGGAGGCGCCCTGGCTCTTCACGCGGTTCATGTTCGCGAGGCCGGCGCGAATCATGCCCTTGTAGTCGACGCCGCCATGGTCGTAGAAGCGCGCGTCCTCGGCCGCCAGCACGGCGTCCTTCACCACCTTGGGAATGGCGGAGATCGGCGTCAGGTTGCGGCGCTCCTCGCCGAATTCGCCGATCTGGATGCCTTCGGCCGAGAACACGCGCAGTGGCAGCTTGGGCCGGTAGTCGGAGAGCTCGGAGATGTCGGGCAGGTTCGGATAGGCGACCGCCAGCGCCACCGCGACCACGCAGATCACCGACAGCACGCCGGCCGCGGCGATGCCCAGGCCCCAGAACACGAAGCGCAGCAGCCATTTGAGCCAGGCGGGCCGGGTGGAGGCGGGTGGGGTGTTGGCTGGGCGCTTGGAGTTTGGCGTTGGCCGTGTGTTTTCTTGCATGGAGGGCCCGAGAGTCACCGCGCATTATAAAAAGCCACCCCCTCGGCGGGCCCTCTTGTTTGCCAGGGTCCCAAGTCCTAATCCGAAAGTTACAAAGCGAGGCTTTAACGTCAGGTTTTGGCAACGATCGGGCCTGCCGTCCCGATGCGCCCCTTGGATGGCGTCGGGCGTGCTGCTAGCATGCAACCGAATTCAATTTTTTCCATTGGTTACAAATGCAGGGGAAGAGGGACAGAACTTGGCTGCTCTTGGAACATTGTTTCGTCGTCAGAACGCCCCCCTGCTCGGGCTGGATGTCAGTTCGTCCAGCGTCAAGCTGGTCGAGCTCGGCCGTGAAGCCAGCGGCAAGCTGATCCTGGAACGCTGCGCCATCGAGCCGCTCGAGCGCGGCTGGATCACCGATGGCAACGTCGAGAAGTTCGACGAAGTCGCCGAGGCCGTGCGCCGCGTGGTGCGCAAGAGCGGCACCCGCACCCGCAATGTGGCGCTGGCGCTGCCGCCCTCGGCGGTGATCACCAAGAAGATCATTCTTCCGGGCGGTATGAGCGAGCAGGAGCTCGAGATCCAGGTCGAATCGGAAGCAAATCAATACATTCCTTTCTCGCTCGATGAAGTGAGTCTCGATTTCTGCGTGACCGGGCCGAGCCTGAGCTCGGCGGGCGACGTCGAAGTGCTGATCGCCGCCTCGCGCAAGGAAAAGGTGCAGGACCGCGAAGGCTTGGCCGAAGCGGCGGGCCTCAAGGCCATGATCCTGGACGTCGAGTCCTATGCCTCGCGCCTCGCCACCGCGCGCCTGATCGAGCAGTTGCCGGGCAAGGGCCAGGATGCGATCGTCGCCCTGTTCGAGGTCGGCGCCTTCACCACCAGCATGCAGGTGCTGCGCAACCAGGAAGTGCTGTACGACCGCGACCAGGCCTTCGGCGGCGCCCAGCTGACCCAGATGATCGTGCGCCAGTACGGCTTCTCGGCCGAGGAGGCCGAGGCCAAGAAGCGCAGCGGCGACCTGCCCGACGACTATGGCTCGGGCGTCCTCAAGCCCTTCGTCGAGAGCATTGCCCAGGAAATCGCGCGCGCGCTGCAGTTCTTCTTCACCAGCACGCCGCACAACCGCGTCGACTACGTGATGCTGGCCGGCGGCTCGGCCTCGCTGCCGGGCCTGAGCAACGCGGTGACGCGGCAGACCTCCTTCGCCTGCTCGCTCGTGAATCCCTTCGACGGCATGGAGCTCGGTTCGAACATCCGCGAGAAGAAGGTCCGGCGCGAAGCGCCTTCCTACCTGACCTCCTGCGGCCTGGCCATGCGGAGGTTCCTGCAGTGATCCTGATCAATCTGCTCCCTCACCGCGAGGCTGCGCGCAAGCGCCGGCGCGAGGCCTTCTTCGGCACCCTGGCCGGCGCCGCGCTGCTCGGCGGCCTGATCGCCTGCCTGGGCTACCTCTGGTTCGAGGCCCAGATCTCGGCCCAGCAGTCGAAGAACCGCTTCCTGCAGGGCGAGATCAAGAAGCTCGAGGTCGAGATCAAGGAGATCTCGACCCTGCAGGACGAGATCGCGGCGCTGCGCGCGCGCCAGCAGGCCGTCGAGGACCTGCAGGGCGACCGCAACCTGCCGGTGCATCTGCTCAACGAACTGGTGCGGCAACTGCCCGACGGCGTCTACTTGTCGAACATGAAGCAGGACAACCAGACCGTCACGCTGCAGGGCATGGCGCAATCGAACGAGCGCGTGTCGGAGCTGCTGCGCAACCTCGGCAACAACAGCCCCTGGCTGGTGAAGCCGGAGCTGGTCGAAATCACTTCCGCCACCGTGAGCCTGAGCGCGAACCAGCGCGACCAGCGTCGGGTGGCGAACTTCACCATGCGCATCGGCCTCAAGCGGCCGACCGATGCGCAGAAGGCGGCGGCCGACAAGGCGCTGGCCGCCGCGGCGCAGTCCAAGGGCTAGGCGATCATGGCAAGCACCCGCTCCTCTCCCAAGGTCGATGTCGGCGCCGCGATGCGCCGCTTCGGCGACCAGTTCCGTGGCCTGAACACCAACGACCCCGCGAGCTGGCCTTCCGTGCCGCGCTATGCGCTGTGCCTGGGGCTGACCGTCGTCGTGGTGGTGGCCCTGTGGTTCGTCTGGCTCACGAATTCGAACGACGAGCTCGAATCGGAGCGCGGCAAGGAAGTCGCGCTCAAGGCCGACTATCAGAAGAAGGTGGCCCAGGCGGCCAATCTCGACCTGCTGAAGAAGCAGCGCGAGCAGGTGCAGCAGTACGTCACGCTGCTCGAGAAGCAGTTGCCGAGCAAGGCCGAGATGGATGCGCTGCTGTCGGACATCAACCAGGCCGGGCTCGGTCGCAGCCTGCAGTTCGAGCTGTTCCGTCCGGGCCAGGTCGTGGTGAAGGACTACTACGCCGAATTGCCGATCGCGGTGCGCGTCACCGGCCGTTATCACGACATGGGTGCGTTCGCGGCCGATATCGCGAGCCTCTCGCGCATCGTCACGCTCAACAACCTAAGCGTGACGCCGCAGAAGGACAAGGACGTGCTGACGATGGATGCGACCGCGCGCACCTATCGTTATCTCGACGAGGAAGAACGGTTGGCTCAGAAACGCGCCGCGGCGCCGAAGGGCGCGAAGAAATGAAGGCGATAGTCAAGCTGTCGTGGCTGGCGGTGGCTGCCTTGGGATTGAGTGCCTGCGGCGATTCTGACCAGGAAGATCTGCAGCGTTGGATGGTCGAGCAGCGCGCGCAGGTCAAGCCGAGGGTTCCGCCGATCGCGGAGCCGAAAAGATTCACGCCGCAGGCCTATACGGAGGCCTCCTCGTTCGAACCCTTCAGCATGCAGAAGCTCACACAGGCACTGCGCCGTGAATCGAACCAGCCGGGCAATTCCGATCTGATCGCTCCCGAACTCGCGCGTCGCAAGGAGGCTCTCGAGGCTTTCCCGCTCGATTCCATGGCGATGGTCGGCAGCATGAATCGCAACGGTCAGCCCGTGGCGCTGGTGAAGGTTGACAACCTGCTTTACAAAGTGCGTGTCGGCGAGTACATGGGCCTCAATTACGGCCGCATCACGCGGATCAACGAAAGCGAAGTCGCCCTGCGCGAAATCGTGCAGGACGCGGCTGGCGAATGGATCGAACGCGCAGCATCGCTGCAGTTGCAAGAGAAGGCGAAATGAACCTAGAAAAATCGAAGATGGCGCGGCGGCTGCGAAGCGTCGCCCTGGGACTGCTGGCATGGGGCGCGTTCGCCGTGGCCCAGGCGCAGAACGCCATCGAGGCGGTGACCAGTTCGACGCAGTCGGGCGCGGAGGTGATCCGCATCGATCTGGCGCAACCGCTCACCGCGGTACCGAATGGGTTCGCAGTCCAGACGCCCGCGCGCATCGCGCTCGATTTTCCCGGTGTCACGAATGCCATCGGGCGTTCCGCGATCGAGATGAATCAGGGCAACCTGCGTTCGGTCAATGTGGTGCAGGCCGGTGAGCGCAGTCGCGTGGTGCTGAACCTCAAGCAGGCGACTGCGTACAAGACCGAGATCCAGGGCAAGTCACTGCTGGTGACGCTCGAACCCGCGGCGGGTGTGGCGCTCGCGACACCGGTTTCCGCGACCTTCGCCGAGAACCGGAATCGCGACACCCTGCCGCTGCGCGACGTCGATTTCCGTCTAGGCTCGGACAACACCGGCCGCGTCATCATTGATCTGGCCAACAACCAGGTGGGCGTGGATCTGCGTCAGCAAGGCAAGAGCCTGGTGGCGGAGTTCACCAAGTCCACGTTGCCCGAGGGTCTGCGCCGCCGGCTCGACGTGGCCGACTTCAATACGCCGGTACAGGCTATCACGGCCCAACAAGCCGGTGATCGTGTGCGACTGACGATCGAATCCAAGGGTGACTGGGAGCACAGCGCCTACCAGAGCGACAACCAGTTCGTGGTGGAAGTCCGCGCGCGCAAGGTCGATCCGACCAAGCTGACGCAAGGCACCGGTTACACGGGCGAGAAGCTCTCGCTCAACTTCCAGAACATCGAGATCCGTTCGCTGCTGCAGGTGATCGCCGACTTCACGAACTTCAACATCGTGACTTCCGATTCGGTGACGGGTGCGTTGACTCTGCGATTGAAGGACGTGCCCTGGGACCAGGCACTCGACATCATCATGCAAGCGAAGAACCTCGGCATGCGCAAGAATGGCAGCGTGCTGTGGATCGCGCCGAAGGACGAGATCAATGCCAAGGAAAAGCTCGAGTTCGAGGCCAAGGCCACGATCGAAAACCTTGAACCCTTGCGGACGCAGTCGTTCCAGTTGAACTACACCAAGGCGATCGCTATAGCGCAAGGTTTGACTGGCACCGGGTCATCTGGGGGCGGAGGAAGTTCGGGAACTGCCACTCGTATTCTCAGTCCGCGTGGCAGTGTCATTGCCGAGGCGCGCACCAACCAATTGTTCGTCTCTGATATCCCTTCGCGCTTGGCGCAAGTGGCAGAACTCATCCAGAAGCTTGACGTGCCCGTGCGTCAGGTACTGATCGAGGCGCGAATCGTTGAGGCGACTGATACCTTCGGCAAGTCGCTCGGGGCTCGGTTAGGTGGTGGCATTGCCAATGAGCGGGTCGCTTCCGTCAACGGTAATCGTGCTTTCGGGACCATTGGCGCCATGCCTCTGTCCGGCACGGGGTCTGGTTCCGGTGGCAACAGCGGTGGCGCCACCACGACCACTTGGACCAATTCGAACTTCGTGAATCTGCCGGCCAGCGATCCGACAGGCAATGGCTCTTCGCCCGGCACCTTCGCCATCTCGCTGTTCAACTCCAGCTTCTCCCGCATGCTGAACCTCGAGATCTCGGCGCTCGAAGCCGACGGCAAGGGCAAGCTGGTCTCCAGCCCCCGCGTCATCACGGCCGACCAGACGAAGGCCCTGATCGAGCAGGGCGAGGAAATCCCCTACCAGCAGGCGACCTCGAGCGGCGCCACCTCGATCTCGTTCCGCAAGGCCGTGCTCAAGCTCGAAGTCACGCCCCAGATCACGCCCGAGGGCAACATCATCCTGACGCTCGACGTGAGCAAGGATGCCCGGGGTATCAACACCACGGCCGGTCCGGCCATCAACACCAAGCACGTCCAGACCGAGGTGCTGGTCGAAAACGGCGGCACGGTCGTCATCGGTGGTATCTTCGAGCTCAACGAATCCAATGACGAGTCGCGCGTGCCGGTGCTGGGTGAAGTGCCCTATCTGGGGGCGCTGTTCCGCACACGCACTCGCATTGCGAACAAGACCGAAATGCTCGTCTTTATCACCCCGAAGATGATTACCGACCGCAACGCCGCGCGCTGACGCGCGGGCGTAGCAGCCACGGCGTGGCCGTCGCACTCGTCGGATTGCCCGGCGCCGGAAAGTCCGCGGTGGGCCGGCGGCTGGGGCAGCGTCTCGACCTTCCCTTCGTCGACACCGACCACGAGATCGAGCAGCGCATCGGCTGCTCGATCCGCGACTACTTCGAGCGCGAAGGCGAAGCCGCCTTCCGCGACCTCGAGCAGCAGGTGATCGCCGAGCTGGCTGCTGGCGCGCACGGCGTGCTGGCCACCGGGGGAGGCGCGGTGCTGCGCGAGGCCAACCGCCGGCAACTGCGCGGTCATTTCCACGTGATCTACCTGCGGTCCTCGCCCGAGGACCTGTTCCGGCGGCTGCGCCACGACGTCAAGCGCCCGCTGTTGCAGGTGGCCGATCCGCTGGGCCGGCTGCGCGAGCTGCACGACGCGCGCGATCCCTTCTACCGCGAGACGGCCCACGACGTGGTCGACACCGGCCGTCCCACGGTCGCGACGCTCGTGAATATCATCGTGATGCAGCTCGAGCTGGCGGGCATCGTGTCGCCCGGCGCGCATCCCGAGGGGCCCGAGCCGACCGTGTCTTCGGACTGAGCCCGCGCGACCCGAGGCGCATCGACCCTCGCGCGCCCGGGCGCTTGGCGCCGGCGTTCCGGCCCGTCGGCGCCGCACCGCCTAAACTCCCGCCATGCCATCGCCCGCCGCCTCCGTTTCCCCGCCCCCCCTCGAACGCGTCGACATCCCGCTCGGCGACCGCAGCTATCCCATCCTCATCGGCGCCGGCCTGTTCGACGATCCCCGGACCTACGGCGTCGTGCCGCAGGCGGCCAGCGCGCTGATCGTCAGCAACACCACGGTCGCGCCGCTCTACGCCCAGGCGCTTCGCGAGGCGCTGGCCGGCCGGTTCCGGCAGGTGCATCTGCTCGAGCTGCCCGATGGCGAGGCCTACAAGAACCTCGAAACGCTGAACCTGATCTTCGATGCGCTGCTCGGTCACGGCAGCGACCGCAAGACCGTGCTGTTCGCGCTCGGCGGCGGCGTGGTGGGCGACATGACCGGCTTCGCGGCCGCCAGCTACATGCGCGGCGTGCCCTTCGTCCAGGTGCCGACCACGCTGCTGGCGCAGGTCGATTCCTCGGTCGGCGGCAAGACGGCCATCAACCATCCGCTGGGCAAGAACATGATCGGCGCGTTCTACCAGCCGCAGCTGGTGGTCTGCGACCTCGGCACCCTGCAGACCTTGCCGCCGCGCGAGCTCAGCGCCGGCCTGGCCGAGGTCATCAAGTACGGACCGATCCACGACATGGCCTTCCTCGACTGGATCGAGTCGAACATCGAGGCCCTGGTGGCGCGCGATCCCGCCGCGCTCGCGCATGCGGTCAAGCGCAGCTGCGAGATCAAGGCGCTGGTGGTTGGCCAGGACGAGCGCGAGACCGGCCTGCGCGCGATCCTCAATTTCGGCCACACCTTCGGCCATGCGATCGAATCGGGCCTGGGCTATGGCGAATGGCTGCATGGCGAGGCCGTGGGCTGCGGCATGGTGATGGCGGCGCGGCTGTCGCAGCGCCTCGGCGGCGTGGATGCGGCCTTCGTCGAGCGCCTGACCCGGCTGATCCAGCGCGCCGGCCTGCCCACGGTCGGCCCCGACCTCGGCGCCGACCGCTACCTGGAACTGATGCGCGTCGACAAGAAATCCGAGGGCGGCGAGATCCGCTTCGTCGTGATCGACGAGCCGGGTTCCGCGATCATGCGCGGCGCGCCCGATGCGCTGGTGCGCGAGGTGCTCGCGCAATCCTGCGCGGCGGCCTGAACCCCCTTCCGATGGCCGGCATCGCCCCCGCGGATCCATGAGCCTCGCGCCCTACGCCTCGCATCCCGCGCGTTCGCGCGGCCGTCGCCATCCCGAGCCGCCCGCGCCCACGCGCGATGCCTTCCAGCGCGACCGCGACCGCATCGTGCATTCGACGGCGTTCCGGCGGCTGGTCTACAAGACCCAGGTGTTCCTCAATCACGAGGGCGACCTGTTCCGCACGCGGCTCACGCATTCGCTCGAGGTGGCGCAGCTCGGCCGTTCCATCGCGCGCGCGCTGCGGCTCAACGAGGACCTGGTAGAAGCCATCGCGCTGGCCCATGACCTGGGCCACACGCCCTTCGGCCATGCGGGGCAGGACGCGCTCAATGCCTGCATGGCCGAGCACGGCGGCTTCGAGCACAACCTGCAGAGCCTGCGCGTGGTCGATGCGCTCGAGCATCGATATCCGCAGTACGACGGCCTCAATCTCAGCTTCGAGACGCGCGAGGGCATCCTCAAGCACTGCTCGCGCGCCAACGCCGAGAAGCTCGAGGCGGCCGAGCCCGGCGGCGTGGCGCACCGCTTCATCGACCGCACCCAGCCAGGCCTCGAAGCGCAGCTGTGCAACCTGGCCGATGCGATCGCCTACAACGCCCACGACATCGACGACGGCGTGCGCTCCGGCCTGATCGCGGTCGAGCAACTGGCCGAGGTCGAGCTGTTCGAGCGCTACCGGCGCGAGGCGCTGGCCGAGTACCCGGCGCTCAGCGGCCGCCGCGTGCTCTACGAGACCATCCGCCGCATGCTCAGCGCCCAGGTCTACGACGTGATCGATGCCACCCGCGCCACGCTCGAGGCGCTCGCGCCCGGCGATGCCGATGCGGTGCGCCGCGCGCCGCCGGTGGTCGCGTTCAGCGAGGGCATGCGCGCGCAGTCGGAGACCCTGCAGCGCTTCCTGTTCCGCAATCTCTACCGCCATCCGCAGGTGGTGCAGACCACCGACCAGGCGCGCGAGGTGGTGCGCGAACTGTTCGATGCCTACCTCGAGCGCGGCGCCGAGATGCCCGAGTCCTTCGCCGAGCGCGCCGACCGCCCGCGTGCCGTGGCCGACTACATCGCGGGCATGACCGACCGCTTCGCGATGCGCGAGCACGAACGGCTGACCGGCCGGCGCGGCATTGCGCGCGCCGACGGGCCGACGGCATGACATCGCCCGGCGCGCGCCCGCGCATCCCCGCGGCCGCCTTCGCGGTCGTGGTCGCGGGCGTCAGCGCCGCGCTGCACCTGGGCAAGCTGCCGCCCGCGGTGCCGGCGCTGCAGGCTTCGCTGGGCATCGGCCTGGTCGAGGCGGGTTTCCTGCTCTCGCTGGTCCAGGTCGCGAGCATGACGCTGGGTCTGCTCGCGGGCCTGGCGGCCGACACCATCGGCCTGCGCCGCAGCATGCTGGGCGGACTGGCGGTGCTGACCCTGGCCAGCCTCGCGGGCGGCGCGGTCGGCAGCCACCTGCCCGCAGAGCAGGCCGTGCCCTGGCTGCTGGTGCTGCGCGCCGTCGAGGGCGTCGGCTTCCTGCTGGCGGTGATGCCGGGCCCGGGCCTGATCCGCGCCCTCACGCCTTCGGGCGCCGACAAGGCCGCGCTGGGGCTCTGGGGCGCCTACATGCCGTTCGGCGTGGCGCTGGCCCTGTTGCTCGGCCCGGTACTGATCGGCTGGAACGGCTGGCCCGGCTGGTGGTGGGCGCTGTCGCTGGTGTCGGCGCTGGCGGCGGCCTGGCTGTTCGTCGCGGTGCCGGCCGACCGGCAGCGCGCGCCGATCGCCGCCGCCGTGCCCGAGAGCGGCTGGTCGCGCCTGCGCACCACCGTCGGCGCGCGCGGCCCCTGGCTCACGGCGCTGAGCTTCGCCGTCTATTCGGCACAGTGGATGGCGGTGATCGGCTTCCTGCCCGCGATCTATGCCGGCGCGGGCGTGCCGGCCGGCTGGAACGCGGTGCTCACGGCACTGGCGGCCGCGATGAACATCGTCGGCAACATCATGGGCGGGCGTTGGCTGCAGCGCGGCATCGCGCCCGAGCGGCTGCTGCAATGGGGCTTCCTGATCATGGCGCTGGGCGGCATCGCGGCCTTCGCGGAACTGCGCGGGCCGGGCGCCGATGCCATCGGGCTGCCCGCCTCGCTGCGCTTCGTGGCCGTCTGCGCCTTCTCGCTCGCGGGCGGCATGGTGCCGGCCACGCTGTTCCTGCTCGGCGTGCGCTTCGCGCCCGGGCCGGCCACCGTGTCGACCACCGTCGGACTGATGCAGCAGGCCTCGTCGCTGGGCCAGTTCCTGGCGCCGCCGACTGTTGCCTGGGTGGCGCACCGCGTCGGCGGATGGCACTGGACCTGGGTCGCGACGCTCGCCTGCTCGCTGACCGGCATCGCGATCGCGCGCCGGCTCGGCCGTGCGCGGCTGGCGCTGGAGACGGCGACGCCATGAGCAGCGGTGCCTTCGTCGCGGCCGAGCAGGCCGTCGCCGACACGCGCCGCTGGCTCGAGCGCGCGGTGATCGGCCTCAACCTGTGCCCGTTCGCGAAGGCCGTGCACGTCAAGAGCCGGATCCACTACGCCACCTACCTGCCCGCCGAGCATGACGACCTGCTCGACGCATTGCTCGCCGAGGCCCGGCAACTCGTCGCGCGCGATGCCACCGAGCGCGACACCACATTGCTGATCGCGCCGAGCGCGCTTTCGGACTTCCTCGATTTCAACGACTTCACGGCACGCGCCGAGCGCAGGCTTGCCAAGGCCGGCTTCGACGGCGTGCTGCAGCTCGCGAGCTTCCATCCGCAATTCCAGTTCGGCGGCACCGAGCCCGACGACATCGGCAACGCCACCAACCGCGCGCCCTATCCCACGCTGCACCTGCTGCGCGAAGAGAGCGTGGACCGCGCGGTCGAGGCCTTTCCCGATGCCGAGGAGATCTTCGGCCGCAACATCGACACCCTCGAGGCCCTCGGGCCCGAAGGCTGGGCCGCGCTCGATGTCGGCCCCGGGAGCACCCCCACATGAATGCCCACGCTTTGAACAAGATCCGCGACGACCATTCCGCCAAGGGCGGCAAGACCGCCAAGATGGCGAAGGCCGATGCCGAGCTCGCCGAGGCCTTGCGCCCGGGCCAGTCGGTCGAGCTGCTCAAGGAGCTGCACATCCTCACGCGCGAGGGCCGGCTCAACCAGGACTCGCGCCGCAAGCTCAAGCAGGTCTACCACCTGTTCCAGTTCATCGAGCAGCTGCTGCGCGAGCTGCCCGAGGGCGGCGCCAACGCCACGCTGGCCGACCATGGCGCGGGCAAGTCGTACTTGGGCTTCATCGTCTACGACCTGTTCTTCCGCACGGGGCAGGGCGGTCACGTCTACGGCATCGAGACGCGCGCCGAGCTGGTCAAGAAGTCGCGCGAACTCGCGCAGCGGCTGGGCTTCGACCGCATGTCCTTCCTCAACCTCACGGTGGCCGAATCGGCCACCGCGGGCGAGCTGCCGCCGCGGATCGACGTGGTGACCGCGCTGCATGCCTGCGACACCGCCACCGACGACGCCATCGCCTTCGGCCTCGCGAAGAAGGCCCGCTGCATGGTGCTGGTGCCGTGCTGCCAGGCGGAGGTGGCGGCCTGCCTGCGCGAGACCAAGGCGCTCGCGCTCTCGCGCACGCCGCTGGCCGAGCTCTGGCGCCATCCGCTGCACACGCGCGAGATCGGCAGCCAGCTCACCAACGTGCTGCGCTGCCTGTACCTCGAGGCCAACGGCTACAGCGTCACCGTGACCGAGCTCGTGGGCTGGGAGCACAGCATGAAGAACGAACTGATCCTCGCGCGCCATACCGGCCAGCGCAAGGCGAGCGCGGCCGCGCGGCTGCGCGAACTGCTGGCGCAGTTCGGGCTCGACGCGTTGGGCGATACGCGCTTTAGTCTCGACTGAGCCTGACGCCGCGCCGGCTCAGCGCGAGGCGAGCAGCGCAGGCAGCGCGTCGCGCGTGGGCCAGGCCAGCGTCTTCCATGGGCTGCGCTCGTCTTCCAGCAGCCGTTCGGTCACCGAAGCCAGCACCTTGCGGCCCATGAAGTTGCTGCCCGCGGCATCGCGCTCGCCTTCGAGGAAGCTGCGGCCGTAGCTCTCCCAGCCATCGAAGCGCTCGACCGCCAGCGCCACCGCCGGCTCGAGCGCGTCCAGCGCCTCGCGCGCTTCCAGGTAGCCGACCGCCGCCGAGCCGGTCGCGAGGTGCGCGAAGCGGGCGATCCACACGGCCAGTTCGCCATCCGTGCTCCGGGCCATCGCCTCGGCCGCGTCGTGGGTGTCGGCGATGGCTTCGCGTGCCTGCGCCTCGCCGTCCGCGTCGAAGTCGCGTGCCAGCAGCTTCTTCCACGGCCCGACTTCCTCGTCGGGGATCGGCACGCACAGCAGGTGCACCGCGCCGCGGTTCGCTTCCCTGGCGGCCTTGAGCTCGGGGGCGAAGGTCTCGCGGTAGATCGCGGCCAGCGCCACGGCCATGTTCTCGTAGCGCGACGAGGCAGCGAGCCGGGCCTCGAGCGCCGCGCCGTCCTGCTGCGCCTTGGCCTCGCGCTCGGCGGTTTCCTGCGCCAGCTCGGCGCGTCCCTCCGCCATGCCTTCCTTGACCGTATCGAGCATTTCCTTGAAGAACTTGAACATCGAATGGCTCCTCCCCCGCCAGGATGGGATGGTTCGGCGGGCGGCTTAGGATACAAGTCCCGCGCGTCAACCCCTTCCTGGCCCATGGCCCGCCTTCCCCGCCTCACCCTTGCCGGCCTGCCGCACCATGCGATCCAGCGCGGCAACAACCGCCAGCCGATCTTCGTGGACCGTGCCGACCACGAGAAGCTGCTCGCCCTGCTGGCCGACAGCGCCACGCGCTTCGGCGTCGCGGTGCACGCCTACGTGCTGATGGACAACCACTTCCACCTGCTGGCCACGCCCGACAGCGCCACCGGACTGCCGCAACTCATGCAGTCGGTCGGGCGCAGCTACGTGCGCTACTTCAACGACCGCCATGGCCGCAGCGGCACCCTGTGGGAGGGGCGCTACAGGTCGACCCTGATCCAGACCGAGCGCTACCTGCTGACCTGCATGGCCTACATCGACCTCAACCCGGTGCGCGCGGGGCTGGTGATCGATCCGCGCGAGTTCGCGTGGTCCAGCCATGCGCACTACGCGGGGTTGCGGCACGACCGGCTGCTCACGCCCCATCCGCTGTACTGGGAGCTCGGCAACACCCCGTTCGCGCGCGAGGCGGCGTATGTCGAACTGGTGCGCGCGGGGGTCCGGGCCGCCGACCAGTCGGCGCTGACCGAGGCCACGCTGCGTGGCTGGGCGGCCGGCGACGCCGATTTCCTGGAAGCGTTGCAGAAGAACACCGAGCGCCGCGTGCTGCCGGCCAAGGCCGGGCGGCCGCCTTCGGGCACCAAGAGCTGAACTGAAAAGGGCGGAAGCCGCTGTCCAGTCGTGGTCTTTCGCTATCTGATTTGATGTGTCCCCAATTAAATTCTGACAAGAAAACTCAAGATTTAATCGGAATCTGACCCCTATTAAAGTGTTTGGCATTCTTTGTGCATCGCAATATGCTCCCAATCCCTGCGAAAACTGAAGGAGTGCGCCATGACGACGGCTGCCGAGATTCAACATCTCCAACAACACGGTCTGTATTCCGGTGCCGACGAGCACGATGCCTGCGGCGTCGGCTTCGTGGCCCACATCAAGGGCGAGAAGAGCCACGCCATCGTGCTGCAGGGCTTGAAGATCCTCGAGAACCTCGACCATCGCGGCGCAGTGGGCGCGGACAAGCTGATGGGCGACGGCGCCGGCATCCTGATCCAGCTGCCCGACCACCTGTACCGCGACGAGATGGCCAAGCAGGGCGTCACGCTGCCCCCACCGGGCGAGTACGGCGTCGGCATGATCTTCCTGCCGAAGGAACACGCCTCGCGCCAGGCCTGCGAGCAGGAAATGGAACGCGCGATCAAGGCCGAAGGCCAGGTGCTGCTGGGCTGGCGCGACGTGCCGGTCAACCGCGACATGCCGATGTCGCCCACCGTGCGCGAAAAGGAACCGCTGCTGCGCCAGGTCTTCATCGGCCGCGGCAACGACGTGATCGTGCAGGACGCGCTGGAACGCAAGCTCTACGTGATCCGCAAGACCGCGAGCGCCAACATCCAGCGCCTGAAGCTCAAGCACAGCAAGGAATACTACGTTCCGAGCATGTCGAGCCGCACCGTGGTCTACAAGGGCCTGCTGCTCGCCGACCAGGTCGGCACCTACTACCTCGACCTGCAGGACAAGCGCTGCGTCTCGGCCCTGGGCCTGGTGCACCAGCGCTTCTCGACCAACACCTTCCCCGAGTGGCCGCTGGCCCACCCGTACCGCTACGTCGCGCACAACGGCGAGATCAACACCGTCAAGGGCAACTACAACTGGATGAAGGCGCGCGAGGGCGTGATGTCCTCGCCCGTGCTGGGCCCCGACCTGCAGAAGCTCTACCCGATCAGCTTCGCGGGCCAGTCCGACACCGCCACCTTCGACAACTGCCTCGAGCTGCTGACGATGGCCGGCTACCCGATCAGCCAGGCCGTGATGATGATGATTCCCGAGCCCTGGGAACAGCACAGCACCATGGACCCGCGCCGCCGCGCGTTCTATGAATACCACGCCGCCATGCTCGAGCCCTGGGACGGCCCGGCCTCGATCGTGTTCACCGACGGCCGCCAGATCGGCGCCACGCTCGACCGCAATGGCCTGCGTCCCTCGCGCTACTGCGTGACCGACGACGACCTCGTCATCATGGCTTCGGAGTCGGGCGTGCTGCCCGTGCCCGAGCAGAAGATCGTGCGCAAGTGGCGCCTGCAGCCCGGCAAGATGTTCCTGATCGACCTCGAGCAAGGGCGCATGATCGACGACGAGGAGGTCAAGGCCACCCTCGCCAACAGCAAGCCCTACAAGCAGTGGATCGAGAACCTGCGCATCAAGCTCGACAGCGTGCAGGCCGAGCCGGTGGCCGCGCCGATCTCGCAGGTCGCGCTGCTCGACCGCCAGCAGGCCTTCGGCTACACCCAGGAAGACATCAAGTTCCTGATGAGCCCGATGGCGCAGGCCGGCGAAGAGGGCATCGGCTCGATGGGCAACGACAGCCCGCTGGCCGTGCTCTCGAGCAAGAACAAGCCGCTGTACAACTACTTCAAGCAGCTGTTCGCCCAGGTCACGAACCCGCCGATCGACCCGATCCGCGAAGCCATCGTGATGTCGCTGGTGTCCTTCATCGGCCCGAAGCCCAACCTGCTCGACATCAACCAGGTCAACCCGCCGATGCGGCTCGAGGTGAGCCAGCCGATCCTCGACTTCGCCGACATGGCGAAGCTGCGCGACATCGGCAAGTACACGCAGGGCAAGTTCAAGAGCTACGTGCTCGACATCACCTACCCGCTCGCCTGGGGCGACGAAGGCGTCGAAGCCAAGCTGGCCTCGCTGTGCGCCGAAGCCGTCGATGCCATCAAGGGCGGCCACAACATCCTGATCGTCAGCGACCGCGGCGTCGGCCCGACGCAGGTCGCCATCCCCGCCGTGCTGGCGCTGTCGGCCGTGCACCAGTACCTGGTGCGCGAGGGCCTGCGCACCACGGCCGGCCTGGTGGTGGAGACCGGCTCGGCGCGCGAGGTGCACCACTTCGCCGTGCTCGCGGGCTACGGCGCCGAGGCGGTTCATCCCTACCTCGCGATGGACACCCTGGCCGGCATGCATGCCGACCTGCCGGGCGCGCTGAGCGCCGAGAAGGCGATCTACAACTACGTGAAGGCGATCGGCAAGGGTCTGTCGAAGATCATGTCGAAGATGGGCGTCAGCACCTACATGAGCTACTGCGGCGCCCAGCTGTTCGAGGCCATCGGCCTGAACAGCGAGACCGTCAGCAAGTACTTCACCGGCACGGCCAGCCGCGTGGAAGGCATCGGCGTGTTCGAGATCGCCGAGGAAGCCATCCGCATGCACAAGGCCGCCTTCGGCGACGACCCGGTGCTCTCGAACATGCTCGACGCCGGCGGCGAATACGCCTGGCGCACGCGCGGCGAGGAGCACATGTGGACGCCCGACGCGATCGCCAAGCTGCAGCACAGCACGCGCGCCAACAACTGGAACACGTACAAGGAATACGCCCAGCTCATCAACGACCAGAACCGCCGCCACCTCACGCTGCGCGGCCTGTTCGAGTTCAGGATCGATCCGGCGAAGGCGATTCCGGTCGACGAGGTCGAGTCGGCGGCCGAGATCGTCAAGCGCTTCGCCACCGGCGCGATGTCGCTGGGCTCGATCAGCACCGAAGCGCACTCGGTGCTGGCCGTGGCCATGAACCGCATCGGCGGCAAGAGCAACACCGGCGAGGGCGGCGAGGACCCCGCGCGCTACCGCAACGAACTCAAGGGCATCCCGATCAAGCAGGGCGACACGCTGCGCAGCGTGATCGGTGCCGAGAACGTCGAGGTCGACCTGCCGCTGAAGGACGGCGACTCGCTGCGCTCGCGCATCAAGCAGGTGGCCTCGGGCCGCTTCGGCGTCACGGCCGAGTACCTGCATTCGGCCGACCAGATCCAGATCAAGATGGCCCAGGGCGCGAAGCCGGGCGAGGGCGGCCAGCTGCCGGGCGGCAAGGTCACCGAGTACATCGGCAAGCAGCGCTACGCGGTGCCGGGCGTGGGCCTGATCTCGCCGCCGCCGCATCACGACATCTACTCGATCGAGGACCTGGCCCAGCTGATCCACGACCTGAAGAACACCGCGCCGCACGCCAGCATCAGCGTGAAGCTGGTCAGCGAGATCGGCGTCGGCACCATCGCCGCGGGCGTGGCCAAGTGCAAGAGCGACCACGTCGTGATCGCCGGCCATGACGGCGGCACGGGCGCCTCGCCCTGGTCGTCGATCAAGCATGCGGGCAGCCCGTGGGAAATCGGCCTGGCCGAGACCCAGCAGACGCTGGTGCTCAACCGCCTGCGCAGCCGCATCCGCGTGCAGGCCGACGGCCAGATGAAGACCGGTCGCGACGTCGCCATCGGCGCGCTGCTGGGCGCCGACGAGTTCGGCTTCGCCACCGCGCCGCTGGTGGTCGAGGGCTGCATCATGATGCGCAAGTGCCACCTCAACACCTGCCCGGTGGGCGTGGCCACGCAGGACCCGGTGCTGCGCAAGAAGTTCTCGGGCAAGCCCGAGCACGTCGTCAACTACTTCTTCTTCGTCGCGGAGGAAGTGCGCCAGATCATGGCCCAGCTCGGCATCCGCAAGTTCGACGACATGATCGGCCGCGCCGACCTGCTCGACATGCGCAAGGGCATCGAACACTGGAAGGCCTCGGGCCTCGACTTCAGCCGCCTGTTCGCGCTGCCGAACGTGCCGGCCGACGTCTCGCGCTTCCATGTCGAGAACCAGGACCACGGCCTCGACAAGGCACTCGACGTCCGGCTGATCGAGAAGTCGCGTCCCGCGATCGACAAGGGCGAGAAGGTGCAGTTCATCGAGGTGGCGCGCAACGTCAACCGCTCGGTGGGCGCGATGCTCTCGGGCGCGCTGACCAAGGTGCATCCGCAGGGCCTGCCCGACGACTCGATCCGCATCCAGCTCGAGGGCACGGGCGGCCAGTCGTTCGGCGCCTTCCTGGCGCGCGGCATCACGCTGTACCTGATCGGCGACGCCAACGACTACACCGGCAAGGGCCTGTCGGGCGGCCGCGTGGTGGTGCGCCCCAGCCTCGACTTCCGCGGCGAGGCCGCGCGCAACACCATCGTCGGCAACACCGCGCTGTACGGCGCGACCACCGGCGAGGCCTACCTGTGCGGCGTGGCCGGCGAGCGCTTCGCGGTGCGCCTGTCGGGCGCCACGGCGGTCATCGAAGGCACCGGCGACCACGGCTGCGAGTACATGACCGGCGGCACGGTGGCCGTGCTCGGCAAGACCGGGCGCAACTTCGCGGCCGGCATGAGCGGCGGCGTGGCCTTCGTCTACGACGAGGACGGCCAGTTCGCCTCGCGCTGCAACATGGCGATGGTCTCGCTCGACAAGGTGCTGACCTCGGCCGAGCAGACCGCCAGCGTGCATCGCAAGATCTGGCACGGCGGCGAAACCGACGAGGCCCAGCTGAAGAAGCTGCTCGAGGACCACCACCGCTGGACCGGCAGCAAGCGCGCGCGCGAGCTGCTCGACACCTGGGCCGTGTCGCGCACCAAGTTCGTCAAGGTCTTCCCCAACGAGTACAAGCGCGCCCTGGCCGAGCTGCACGACCGCAAGGTCGAGCTCACCAGCACCGGCAACAACGCGCACGTCGGCCTCGAGCCGCATGCGATCGCCGCCGCGCCCAAGACGGTGCCGGCCGCCGCCTGAAGGCGCGGGTGAACGAAGACACAACGAAGGAACAGCACGATGGGAAAGATCACCGGTTTTCTGGAGCATGAGCGCATCGAGGAGGGCTATCGCCCGGTCGAGGAGCGGCTCAAGCACTACAAGGAATTCGTCGTCGGCCTGGATGCCGACCAGGCGAAGGTGCAGGGCGCGCGCTGCATGGACTGCGGCACGCCGTTCTGCAACAGCGGCTGCCCGGTCAACAACATCATTCCGGACTTCAACGACCTGGTGTACCGCAACGATTGGCGCAACGCCTTCGCGGTGCTCGACTCGACCAACAACTTCCCGGAGTTCACCGGCCGCATCTGCCCCGCGCCCTGCGAGGCGGCCTGCGTGCTCAACGTGAACGATGACGCGGTCGGCATCAAGTCGCTCGAGCACGCCATCATCGACCGCGCCTGGGACGAAGGCTGGGTCGCGCCGCGCGTGGCCAAGCACAAGACCGGCAAGAAGGTCGCCGTGGTGGGCGCGGGCCCGGCCGGCATGGCCGCCGCCCAGCAGCTCGCGCGCGCCGGCCACGATGTGACGCTGTTCGAGAAGAACGACCGCATCGGCGGCCTGCTGCGCTACGGCATCCCCGACTTCAAGATGGAGAAGTCGCACATCGATCGCCGCGTCGAGCAGATGAAGGCCGAGGGCGTGGTGTTCCGCACCGGCGTGGTCGTCGGCGCCGCCAAGGATCCGCTGGGCAAGGGCTCGAAGGTCACCAACCTGGCCAAGGAAAGCGTCACGCCCGAGCAGTTGCAGAAGGACTTCGACGCCGTGCTGCTGACCGGCGGCGCCGAGCAGTCGCGCGACCTGCCCGTGCCCGGCCGCGACCTCGACGGCATCCATTTCGCGATGGAGTTCCTGCCGCAGCAGAACCGCGTCAACGCGGGCGACAAGGTCAAGGGCCAGCTGCGCGCCGATGGCAAGCACGTGATCGTGATCGGCGGTGGCGACACCGGCTCCGACTGCGTGGGCACCAGCAACCGCCATGGCGCCGTGAGCGTCACGCAGTTCGAGCTGATGCCGCAGCCGCCCGAGGAAGAGAACCGCCCGCTGACCTGGCCGTACTGGCCGATCAAGCTGCGCACCAGCTCCAGCCACGACGAGGGCTGCGAGCGCGAGTTCGCGATCTCCACGAAGGAGTTCATCGGCGAGAAGGGCAAGATCACCGGCCTGAAGACCGTTCGCGTCGAATGGAAGGACGGCAAGATGCAGGAAGTGGCCGGCAGCGAGCAGGTGCTCAAGGCCGACCTCGTGCTGCTCGCGATGGGCTTCGTGAGCCCCGTGGCGACCGTGCTCGATGCCTTCGGCGTCGAGAAGGATGCGCGCGGGAATGCGAAGGCCAGCGTCGACTTCATCGGTGGCTATGCCACCAACGTGCCGAAGGTCTTTGCCGCCGGCGACATGCGCCGTGGCCAGTCGCTGGTGGTCTGGGCGATCCGCGAGGGCCGCCAGGCCGCGCGCTCGGTCGACGAGTTCCTGATGGGCTTCAGCGACCTGCCGCGCTGATTCCGGGCACCGCGCCCGCCGTCTCCAGGGCGGCGGGCTTCTCCTCCAAACGGAGCAGGCTGCCACGGCTGAAATTTGTTTCAATTCGGCGGGGCTTCTCGCGGCTCCTTTATCATCCGCGGAAACCGCATGCCGGGATGCCTCCTCAGGGCGCCCGGCTTTTTTATTGAGATGGACCCAGCCGCACAGCCACAGCCCTTCGTAGAGTTTCGCGACGTTCGCTTCGGTTATGGCGCGCGCGCGATCCTCGATGGCGTCTCGTTCTCGCTGCCGCGCGGCAAGGTCACGGCGCTCATGGGCGCCTCGGGCGGCGGCAAGACCACCGTGCTGCGCCTGATCGGCGGCCAGCAGCGCGCCCAGCGCGGCGAGGTGCTGTTCGACGGCCAGGACGTCGGCCGCATGGACCCCACCGCGCTCTATGCAGCGCGGCGCCGCATGGGCATGCTGTTCCAGTTCGGCGCGTTGTTCACCGACATGAGCGTGCTCGACAACGTGGCTTTTCCGCTGCGCGAACACACCGAACTGCCCGAGGCGCTGGTGCGCGACATCGTGCTGATGAAGCTCGACGCCGTCGGCCTGCGCGGCGCGCGCGACCTGCTGCCCAGCGAAGTCTCGGGCGGCATGGCGCGGCGCGTGGCGCTGGCGCGCGCGATCGCGCTCGACCCCGACTTCGTGATGTACGACGAACCCTTCGCCGGCCTCGACCCGATCTCGCTCGGCACCGCGGCGCGGCTGATCCGCCAGCTCAACGACACGCTGGGACTCACCAGCATCATCGTGTCGCACGACGTGGAAGAGACCTTCCGCATCGCCGACCAGGTGATCGTGCTCGCCAACGGCGGCATCGCCGCGCAGGGCACGCCCGACGAGGTGCGCAACAGCAGCGATCCGCTGGTGCACCAGTTCGTGCATGCGCTGCCCGACGGGCCGGTGCGCTTCCACTATCCGGGCGTCAGCATCGAGGACGATTTCGGTCCCGCGCATGGAGGCCATCCATGAGCTGGTGGAACCCGCGCGACGTCGGCTTCGCCGTGCGCAGCAAGCTGGCCGATCTCGGCCATGGTGCCAAGCTGTTCATGCGGCTGGCCTTCCAGGGCTCGCGCAGCCTGCGCCGCTTCGCGCTGGTGCGCGACCAGATCCATTTCCTCGGCAACTACTCGCTCGCGATCATCGCGGTGTCGGGTCTTTTCGTGGGCTTCGTGCTCGGGCTGCAGATGTACTACGCGCTGCAGCGCTACGGCTCCTCCGAGGCGCTCGGCCTGCTGGTCACGCTGAGCCTGGTGCGCGAGCTCGGGCCGGTGGTGGCGGCGCTGCTGTTCGCGGGCCGCGCCGGCACCTCGCTCACGGCCGAGATCGGCCTCATGAAGGCCGGCGAGCAGCTCAGCGCCATGGAGATGATGGCGGTCGATCCGGTGCAGCGCATCCTCGCGCCGCGCTTCTGGGCCGGCGTGATCACCATGCCGCTGCTGGCGGCCGTGTTCAGCGCGGTCGGCATCCTCGGCGGCTACGTGGTGGGCGTGCTGATGCTCGGCGTCGATCCCGGCGCGTTCTGGGGCCAGATGCAGGCGGGCGTCGATGTCTGGCGCGATGTCGGCAACGGCGTCATCAAGAGCATCGTGTTCGGCTTCACCGTGACTTTCATTGCGTTGCTGCAGGGCTATGAGGCGCAGCCCACGCCCGAGGGCGTGTCGCGCGCCACCACCCGCACCGTGGTGGCGGCCTCGCTGTCGGTGCTGGGGCTCGATTTCCTGCTCACCGCCATGATGTTCAGTATCTGAAGGGGCTCGCCCCGATCGTTCTAGATAGAGAGTGCAACCATGCAACGTTCCAACAACGACATCTGGGTCGGCCTGTTCGTGCTGCTCGGGGCGGCCGGGCTGCTGTTTCTCGCGCTGCAGTCGGCCAACCTGCTGAGCCTGAACTTCCAGAAGACCTACACCGTCACCGCGCGCTTCGACAACATCGGCGGCCTCAAGCCGCAGACGGCCGTCAAGAGCGCCGGCGTGGTGATCGGCCGCGTGCAATCGATCTCGTTCAACGACAAGACATTTCAGGCCGACGTGACGCTGGCTTTGCAAAACCGTTACAGTTTTCCCAAGGACAGTTCGCTGAAGATCCTCACCAGTGGCCTGCTCGGCGAGCAGTACATCGGGATCGAGGCGGGTGTCGAGGAGAAGAACCTGCAGGCCGGCGACACGATCACCGCCACCCAATCGGCGGTGGTGCTCGAGAACCTGATCAGCCAGTTCCTCTACAGCAAGGCCGCCGAGGGGAGTTCCACGCCGGCCAACACCAACAAGAAATGAAAAACCGTCACCCCATGTCGAATGCTATGAAGAACATAGCGACCTATGCCCGCTGGATGGGCATTTCTGCTCTTCTGTCGGTGCTCGCCGCGTGCGCCACCGGCCCGCAGGCCAATCCGCTCGACCCGTTCGAGCCCTTCAACCGAGGCGTGACCCGCTTCAACGACACCGTCGACGAGAACGTGCTCGTGCCGGTGGCCACCACCTATACCCGCGTGCTGCCTTCGCTGGTGCGCACCGGTGTCACCAACTTCTTCAACAACGTGGGCGACGTCTGGAACCTCGCCAACAACGTCGCGCAGGGCAAGGTGCAGAACAGCGCCCAGACCTTCATGCGTTTGAACGTCAACACGATCTTCGGTCTCGGCGGCCTGCTCGACATCGCCACCGAGGCGGGCATCGACCGCCACGACGAGGATTTCGGCCAGACGCTCGGCTACTGGGGCGTGGGTTCGGGTCCGTACCTCGTGCTGCCGCTGCTCGGCCCCTCGACCGTGCGCGATGCCGCGGCGCTGCCGGTGGACCGCTGGGGCGATCCGATCTCGCACATGAACGACGTGGCGTGGCGCAATTCGCTCAACGTGTTGAACCTGGTCGACACCCGTGCCAAGTACCTGCGCGCCGGCCGCCTGCTCGACGATGCGGCGCTCGACAAGTACACCTTCACGCGCGACGCCTATCTGCAGCACCGCCGCAGCGACATCTACGACGGCAACCCGCCCGACGAGCGCGAGGACATCGACCCCAAGGACGGCGCCAAGGGCAGCGACGGCAAGTAGGCCTTTGCCGCTGCCCGGAGCGCGGCTTTTCGAGGTCAGGAGGCCACGGCCTTCGCTTGCATCCGGTTGCAGGCTTCATCCGACGTTCAGGAACCCGGTAGGCCGGTAGCCTGTCGAAACCGTTCCAGACTTGGCGCGGCTGCTCTCTTTTTCGAAGGGCCGCGCGGCAGATTCAACCAGAGGGACTCACGATCATGACAAAAACCCAGACCTTGATTCAACGACGCAGCCTCGGCCGCCTGGTGCTGGCCGGCGCGCTGCTGATCGGCGCCGGCGTCGCCTTCGTGCGCCCCGCGCAGGCCGCGGACGAAGCGCCCGACGCGCTGGTCAAGCGGCTGTCGACCGACGTGCTCGAGACCATCAAGGCCGACACCTCGATCAAGGCCGGCGACGTCAACAAGATCATGCTGCTGGTCGACAGCAAGATCATGCCGAACGTCAACTTCCAGCGCATGACCGCCTCGGCCGTCGGCCCGGCCGGGCGCCCGGCCACGCCCGAGCAGCAAAAGCGCCTGCAGGAAGAGTTCAAGACCCTGCTGGTGCGCACCTATGCCGGCGCGCTCGACCAGGTGAGCGACCAGACCGTCACGGTGCGCCCGTACCGCGGTTCGCCCGACGACAAGGAAGTGCTGGTGCGCACCGAGGTCCGCGGCCGCGGCGACCCGGTCCAGCTCGACTACCGCCTCGAGAAGACGCCCGGCCAGGGCGGCGGCTGGAAGGTCTACAACCTCAACGTGCTCGGCGTGTGGCTGGTCGATACCTACCGCACCCAGTTCTCGCAGGAGATCAACGCCCGCGGCATCGACGGCCTGATCACCGCGCTGGCGGCCCGCAACAAGGGCGGCGGCAAGGGCTGAGCCCGGCCGGGCCCATCGAGAAGGAGCCGAGGCCATGCTGGTCCTGCCGACGAAGCTCACGCACGACGAGGCGCCCGCCTGCATGCGCATGCTGCAGAAGGGCCTCGCCGGTCAGGGCGACGCCTCCGCCACCGTGGTCGACGCCAGCGCGCTGGTGCAGTTCGACTCGTCGGCGCTGGCGGTGCTGCTCGAATGCCGCCGCGAGGCCAGCGCGCTCGGGCGCGGCTTCGCGGTGAAGGGCCTGTCGCCGCGGCTGCGCGAGCTGGCGGCGCTCTACGGCATCGCCGGACTACTGCCGGCCGCGCCCTGAGGGCGCTCCTCATCCTCAGGAGGCGGGAATCGCCTCCATCAGCAGCTTCAACGCATCGTTCAGCGGCCGGCCATAGGCCGGCGCGCCCTTCGAGTGCCCGATGCGCACCACCACCAGGTCGTGCGAGGGCACGATCAGCACCACCTGTCCGTCCGCGCCCAGCATGTAGTAGGCCGAGGTCGGCACCGGGAACGCTGTGGTGTTGTTCATCGTCCCGTTGAGCCAGAAGAAGCCGCCGTAGATCGGTCGCTTGTCGGCCGCCCAGCCCGGCGCCACGGTGCGCACGAAATTCACGAAACCCTCGGGCAGGATGCGCTCGCCGTTCCAGACGCCGTCCTGCAGGTACAGGTTGGCCAGCCGCGCCCAGTCGCGGCCCGACATGAAGTCGTAGCCCTGTGCCAGGAAGTTGCCGTAGGGATCGGTCTCCAGCACCATCGAGCGGATGCCGATCCGGTCGAACAGCTCGCGCTGCGGGAACGAGAGGTACTCCTCGCCGCGCTTCTCGACCGCGAGGCGCACCAGGTAGCTGGCCAGCACGGGATCGGTGTTGCGGTAGCGGCCCACGAGGTTGGGCTGCCACTGCTGGGGCCGCGTGGCGGCGTAGTTGAAGGCGTTGATGCGCCCCGTGTAGAAGTAGATGTGGTCGGGGTAGGTGCCGTTCGGGTCGAAGTCCGGATCGTCGGGCGCCTTGATGCGCAGCCCGCTCGACATGTGCAGCAGGTCCGAGATGCGGATCTTCTGGCGGCCGTCGCCTTCGCCCTGCCACTCGGGGATCGGTGCCGGCTGGTCGAGGGTGTAGACGCCCTGCCGGATCAGCACGCCCATCATGGTGGCCACCACGCTCTTGCCCATGGACCACGACTCCAGCGGCGTCGTCGGGCCGATGCCCGGCATGTAGCGCTCGGCGAGGATCCGCCCCTTGTGCGTGACCACGAAGGCCGAGGTGTAGGCCTCGGGCACGCCGAAGGCGGCGCTCACGGCCTGGTTCACCTTGGTCATGTTCACGTTGGCCGGGAACGGGGTGCTTGGCAGCACGTCGCCCATCGGCCAGGGCTGGGTGGACGGGTCGGGCAGCGCGCTCTTGACCTCCAGCGGGGTGAAGAAGACGTCGTCGCGCCCTGGCGGCAGCGTCACGCAGCCTTGCGAGCCGAACTGGCGCGCGGTCAGCGTGGGCCCGCCCGGGATGGCGATGCGCACTTCGCGCTTCGCGCGGTCGACCACCGGCTTGCCGACCTTCTTGCGCTCCGAATAGGGCCCGACGAAGTAGCCGACGGTCTCGGCGGCGACGTCCGGGTCGAGCCCGGTGATGAAGACCGCCGAGCACATCGCCTTGGCATAGCCCGAGGTGTTGTGCTCGAGCACGTTGCCGGGCGGCGGCACGTAGGGGGTGGCGAGTTCCAGCGACCGGGCGCGCGCGATCAGGGCTTCGCGCGAGGGCAGTTCGGCCGTGGTGTTGGTCGGCGGGTTGCCCCCGACGATGGGCAGGCCGCCGCCCCCCCCACCGCCGCCTCCACCGCCGCAGGCGGACAACAGGCTTGCAAGAACCAGGGCTCCGGCGGCCAGCCAGGGCCGGGGAGGACGGTGCAACGATCGCATCACGAGGGCTCCTTGCGACGGCCGGCGGTGGCGGTGCCCCGCCCGGCGTCGGGCGCGATTCTGACCCCAACCGGCCTCGCGGTCCTTAAGGGTCCGCCGGGCTTGCATTCCCGCACGAACTGCGCTGGAGGACCCGCGCCCTTAAAATCCCGGCCTCCCATGCCCGCGATCTCATTCCAATCGGTCTCCAAGACCTATCCTCCCTCACGACAGCAGCGGGCCCAGGGCAAGACCGGGCTGCGGGCGGTCGACGAGGTCAGCTTCGACATCGAGCCCGGCGAGTTCTTCGGCCTGCTCGGTCCCAACGGGGCCGGCAAGACCACGCTGATCAGCATGCTCGCTGGCCTGTCGCGGCCCACCGCCGGGTCGATCCGCGTGCATGGCTTCGACGTGCAGCGCGACTACGCCCAGGCCCGCCGCCAGCTCGGCATCGTGCCGCAGGAGTTGGTGTTCGACCCCTTCTTCAACGTGCGCGAGTCGCTGCGCATCCAGTCGGGCTACTTCGGCATCACCAACAACGAGGCCTGGATCGACGAGCTGCTGCAGAGCCTGGGCCTGGCCGACAAGGCCACCGCCAACATGCGCCAGCTCTCGGGCGGCATGAAGCGCCGGGTGCTGGTGGCGCAGGCGCTGGTGCACAAGCCGCCGGTGATCGTGCTCGACGAGCCCACCGCGGGCGTCGACGTCGAGCTGCGCCAGACGCTGTGGCAGTTCGTCGCGCGGCTCAACAAGCAGGGCAGCACGGTGTTGCTGACCACCCATTACCTCGAGGAAGCCGAGGCGCTGTGCAGCCGCATCGCGATGCTCAAGCTCGGGCGCGTGATCGCGCTGGACCGCACCAGCGAGCTGCTGAAGTCGGCCGCGAGCAACGTGCTGCGCTTCAAGACCGATGCGATGCTGCCCTGGGAAATCGCCCAGCATGCGCGCATCACGGGCCGCATCGTGCAGCTGCCGGCGCAGAACGCGCACGAGGTCGAACAACTGCTGGCCGCCATCCGGCAGGCCGGCGTGGCGGTGGAAGACGTGGAAATGCGCAAGGCCGACCTGGAAGACGTGTTCATCGACCTGATGGCGGGCGAGCAGACGCCGCTGGAGGTCGCGCGATGATGGCTGTCACGGGTTGGCGCGCGCTGCTCTACAAGGAGACGCTGCGCTTCTGGAAGGTCGGCTTCCAGACCGTCGGCGCGCCGGTGCTCACCGCGCTGCTCTATCTGATGGTGTTCGGCCATGTGCTCGAGGACCACGTGAAGGTCTACGGCACCGTCGGCTACACCGCCTTCCTGATCCCGGGCCTGGTGATGATGAGCGTGCTGCAGAACGCGTTCGCCAACAGCTCGTCCTCGATCATCCAGAGCAAGATCATGGGCAACCTCGTGTTCGTGCTGCTCACGCCGCTGTCGCACTGGGGCTGGTTCCTGGCCTACGTGGGCTCCTCGGTGATCCGCGGGCTGGCGGTGGGGCTCGGCGTGTTCCTGGTCACGATCTTCTTCGCCATGCCGGATTTCGCGGCGCCGGTCTGGATCCTGGTGTTCGCGCTGCTCGGCTCGGCCATGCTGGGCACGCTGGGCCTGATCGCCGGGCTCTGGGCCGAGAAGTTCGACCAGATGGCCGTGTTCCAGAATTTCCTGATCATGCCCATGACCTTCCTGTCGGGCGTGTTCTATTCGATCGGCTCGCTGCCGCCGTTCTGGCAGTCGGTGAGCCACCTGAACCCCTTCTTCTACATGATCGATGGCTTCCGCTACGGCTTCTTCGGCGTCAGCGACGCCTCGCCGTGGCTGAGCTTCGGGATCGTCGGCAGCGCCTGGCTCGTGGTCAGCGCGATCGCGGTCCACCTGCTGAAGATCGGCTACAAAATCCGGGGCTGAACGGCCCCTTTCACACCCCATGACCGCAGACCAACTCAAGGCCATCATCCAGTCCCACCTGCCGTGCGAGCACATCGCGCTCGAGGGGGACGGCCGACATTGGTACGCCACCATCGTCTCGGCCGAATTCGAGGGCAAGCGCTCGATCCAGCGCCATCAGCGGGTCTACGCCACCCTCGGTGCGAAAATGCATACCGATGAGGTGCATGCGCTCTCGATGAAGACCTATACGCCGTCCGAATGGGCGGTGGCTGAAAAATAACTCTCCGGGCCTGCGGGCCCTTTGCGAGCCACTCGCTGGACCTTCGATGGACAAACTCCTGATTCGCGGCGGGCGCCAGCTCCGCGGCGAAGTACTCATTTCCGGCGCCAAGAACGCCGCGCTGCCCGAGCTGTGCGCGGCCCTGCTGACCGACCAGCCCGTGGTGCTGCACAACGTGCCGCGGCTGCAGGACGTGTCGACCATGCTCAAGCTGGTGCGCAACATGGGCGTGTCGGCCGAACGCGACGACAACGGAACCGTGCGCCTGAACGCCGGCGACCTGACCCGCCCCGAGGCCCCGTACGAACTCGTGAAGACCATGCGCGCCTCGGTGCTGGCGCTGGGCCCGCTGCTGGCGCGCTTCGGCCACGCCAAGGTGTCGCTGCCGGGCGGCTGCGCCATCGGCTCGCGGCCGGTCGACCAGCACATCAAGGGCCTGCAGGCCATGGGTGCCGAGATCGTGGTCGAGCACGGCTACATGGTCGCGCGCCTGCCGGCCGGCCGCACGCGACTGAAGGGCGCGCGGATCCTGACCGACATGGTGACCGTCACCGGTACCGAGAACTTCCTGATGGCCGCCGCGCTGGCCGAGGGCGAGACGCTGCTCGAGAACGCCGCGCAGGAGCCCGAGATCGTCGACCTGGCCGAGATGCTGATCCGCATGGGCGCGAAGATCGAGGGCCACGGCACCAGCCACATCCGCATCCAGGGCGTGGAGAAGCTGCACGGTTGCGAGCACGCCGTGGTGGCCGACCGCATCGAGGCCGGCACCTTCCTGTGCGCCGTGGCGGTCGCGGGCGGCGAGGCCCTGCTGCGCCATGCGCGCGGCGACCACCTCGACGCGGTGATCGACAAGCTGCGCGACGCCGGCTGCGAAGTGGGCTGCGAGCAGGACGGCATCCGCATCGCCTCGAAGGGGGCCGAACAGCTCGAGGCCCAGAGCTTCAGCACCACCGAATACCCGGGCTTCCCGACCGACATGCAGGCGCAGTTCATGGCGCTCAACGTGATCGCGCACGGCGCCTCGATGGTCACCGAGACCATCTTCGAGAACCGCTTCATGCATGTGAACGAGATGGTGCGCCTGGGCGCGCGCATCCACGTCGAGGGCAAGGTGGCGATGGTCGAGGGCGTGCAGCAGCTCTCGGGCGCCACCGTGATGGCGACCGACCTGCGCGCCTCGGCCAGCCTGGTCATCGCCGGCCTGGTGGCCGAGGGCGAGACCCTGGTCGACCGCATCTACCACCTGGACCGCGGCTACGACCGCATGGAAGCCAAGCTGCGCGGCCTGGGTGCCGACATCGAACGCGTGACCGGAGCCATCGCATGATCACCCTGGCGCTTTCCAAAGGCCGCATCTTCGAAGAGACCATGCCGCTGCTGGCCGCCGCCGGCATCGAGGTCACGGAAGACCCCGAGAAGTCGCGCAAGCTGATTCTCGGCACCACCCGCCCCGACGTGCGCGTGGTGCTGGTGCGTGCCTCCGACGTGCCGACCTACGTGCAGTACGGCGGCGCCGACCTCGGCGTGACCGGCCTGGACGTGCTGCTCGAGCACGGCAACCAGGGCCTGTACCAGCCGCTCGACCTGCGCATCGCCGCCTGCCGACTCAGCGTGGCCGTGCGCGCCGACTACGACTACGCCTCGGCCGTGCGCCAGGGCTCGCGCCTCAAGGTCGCGACCAAGTACGTGGGCCTGGCGCGCGACTTCTTCGCCAGCAAGGGCGTGCACGTCGACCTGATCAAGCTCTACGGCAGCATGGAGCTCGCGCCGCTGACCGGCCTGGCCGACGCCATCGTCGACCTGGTCTCGACCGGCAACACGCTCAAGGCCAACCAGCTGGTCGAGGTCGAGCGCATCATGGACATCAGCGCGCGCCTGGTCGTCAACCAGGCCGCGCTCAAGCTCAAGCGCGAACCCATCCGCCGCATCATCGACGCCTTCGCGTCGGCCATTCCCTCCGCCTGATCCCTCGAACCGCACTTCGCCAAATGACCCTGCAAGCAGCCCCCGCCCGACTGTCCACGACTTCAGCCAGCTTCGATGCTGAATTCAAGGCGCGGCTGCATTGGTCCGCGGATGCCGATGCCGCGATCGAGAAGACGGTGGCCGACATCCTGGCCGACGTGCAGGCGCGCGGCGACGCGGCCGTGCTCGAGTACACGCGCCGCTTCGATGGCCTGGGTGCCACCGCCGTGAGCGAACTCGAACTGACGCAAGCCGACTTCAAGCAGGCCTTCGACTCGCTGCCCGCCGTGCAACGCGAGGCACTGCAGGCCGCGGCCGACCGCGTGCGCAGCTACCACGAGGCGCAGAAGAAGGCCTCGGGCGAGAGCTGGAGCTACCGCGACGCCGACGGCACGCTGCTGGGCCAGAAGGTCACACCGCTCGATCGCGTCGGCATCTACGTGCCCGGCGGCAAGGCGGCCTATCCGTCGAGCCTGCTGATGAACGCGATTCCGGCCCACGTGGCCGGCGTGGGCGAGATCATCATGGTCGTGCCGACTCCCGTGAAGGGCAGCGTCGCCACCGGCGGCGCCGGCGGCGAATCGTCCGGCAAGGGCGAGCGCAACGTGCTGGTGCTGGCGGCCGCCTACGTGGCCGGCGTCACGCGCGCCTTCACCATCGGCGGCGCGCAGGCCGTGGCCGCGCTGGCCTACGGCACCGCGACCATTCCCGCGGTCGACAAGATCACCGGTCCCGGCAATGCCTACGTGGCCGCCGCCAAGCGCCGCGTGTTCGGCACCGTGGGCATCGACATGATCGCGGGCCCGAGCGAGATCCTGGTGCTGGCCGACGGCAGCACGCCGCCCGACTGGGTGGCGATGGACCTGTTCAGCCAGGCCGAGCACGACGAGCTCGCGCAGAGCATCCTGCTGTGCCCCGACGCCGCCTACATCGACCGCGTGCAGGCCGAGATCGACCGCCTGCTGCCGACCATGCCGCGCGCGGCGATCATCGCCGCCTCACTGAACGGCCGCGGCGCGCTGATCCACACGAAGAGCATGGAAGAGGCCTGCGAGATCAGCAACCGCATCGCGCCCGAACACCTCGAGGTCAGCAGCAGCGAGCCGCAGCGCTGGGAGCCGCTCTTGCGCCACGCCGGCGCGATCTTCCTCGGCGCCTTCACCAGCGAGAGCCTCGGCGACTACTGCGCCGGCCCGAACCACGTGCTGCCCACCAGCGGCACCGCGCGTTTCTCGAGCCCGCTGGGCGTGTACGACTTCCAGAAGCGCTCGAGCCTGATCGAGGTCAGCGAGGCCGGGGCCCAGGTGCTCGGGCCGATCGCCGTCACGCTGGCCGAGGGCGAGGGCCTGCAGGGCCACGCCGAGGCCGCGCGCATGCGGCTGCGCAAGCTTTGAGGGGCGCGCCCGCGCGTCCGGTCCGGATTCCGTTTCCGTCCACAACCCGCTCGGGAGGAGCAAACCTGATGATGAATCAACGTCTGCGTCGTTCGCGCCTGTTCAAGTTCGCCCTCGGCCTGCTGGCCGGTGCCGCGCTGCTCGTGGCCTGCACCCCGATGCCGCGCACCCAGACCCAGAGCCAGGCCGAGGCGGTGCCGAGCACGGCCGCCGCCGCCGCACCGGCGCCGCGCCTCGGCACCCAGTGGGGCGAGGGCCGTGAATCGAACACGCGCAGCGTGCAGGTCCAGCGCTACACGCCCGACCAGCCCGACGAGGTCGCCTCCATCGGCTACAACGACGCCGCCAGCGTGCGCCGCGGCGTCGGCGCCAACCCCGAGCGCCGGCTCAACCTGCAGCTGGCGCAGGGCGACGTCGAATGGTCGGTGATCGACGAATCGGGCCGCGCGATCCCGCTGCAGCGCGCGCGCCGCGGCAGCGGTGGCGACGAGAACTTCCGCCTCGCGGGCGCCGAGGGCGCGCGCTACACGCTGCGCTTTCGCAACCTCAGCGACCGCAGCTACGAGGTGATCGCCACGGTCGACGGCCTCGACGTGCTCAACGGCAAGCCCGGCAGCCTGCGCAACGGCGGCTACGTGCTGCGGCCGCTGCAGGTGATCGACATCGAGGGCTTCCGCAAGAGCCAGTCCGAGGTCGCGGCCTTCCGCTTCGCCACGCCGGGCCGCGCCTATGCCGCCAACACCGAGGCCGGCGACGCGCGCAACATCGGCATCCTCGGCGCCGCGCTGTTCGAGATCACGCAGCCCGACGCCCCGCGCCGTCCGCGCCGTGGCTCCGATGCCGCGCAGCCCAATGCCTTCCCGGCCGACGGCGCGACCGGCTACGCGCCGCCGCCGCGCTACGCGAAGTGAGGTCCGCCATGCAGCGCACGCGTCTCCTGCTGCTGCCGCTCGCGCTGGCCGCGGCCAGCCTGGGCGCGCAGGCCATGAGCATCCGCGAGTTCCACACCCTCGAGGTGAAGGAGAAGAAGCAGGGCAAGGCCTACGCCAGCTACTACCTCGTGGGCGTGCTCGAGGGCCTGCGCGAGGCTGGCGATGCCGCGCGCCGCGCGGGCCAGAAGCCGCTGTTCTGCGTCGACGGCCGCCGGCTCGAGCCCTCGATGGCACGCTCGCTGTTCGAGGCCGAGCTCAAGCGCAATGCCGAGCTCTACGAGGCCGACATGCCGGTGCAGCTGGTGATGTCGACCGCGCTGCAGAACAGCTTCCGCTGCGCTTCCTGATTTTTTCCATCGACCGTTTTTTCTCCGAGCTCCCGATGTCCGACACCACCGTCCCCGTTCCCGCGCTCCAGCGCATCCGCGCCGACGTGCGCGCCATGCATGCCTATGCCGTGCAGGACGCGCGCGGCCTGGTCAAGCTCGACGCGATGGAGAACCCCTTCGGCCTGCCGCCCGCGCTGCAGGCCGAACTCGGCGCGCGGCTCGGCGCGCTGGCGCTCAACCGCTACCCGGGCGAGCGCGGCGCCGACCTGCAGCGCGCGCTGGCCGCGCAGGCGCGCCTGCCCGAGGGCTTCTCGCTGGTGCTGGGCAACGGCTCGGACGAGCTGATCTCGCTGCTCGCGATCGCCTGCGACCTGCCGGGTGCCAGCGTGCTGGCACCGCTGCCGGGCTTCGTCATGTACGCCATGAGCGCCCAGCTCCAGGGCCTGCGCTTCGTGGGCGTGCCGCTCACGGCCGACTTCGAGCTCGACGAGGCCGCCATGCTGGCCGCGATCGCGCGCGAGAAGCCGGCCATCGTCTACCTGGCGTACCCGAACAACCCGACCGCCAACCTCTGGGACGACGCGGTGCTCGAGAGGATCGTCGAGGCCCAGGGGGCGCAGGGCGGCCTGGTGGTGATCGACGAGGCCTACCAGCCCTTCGCCGCGCGCAGCTACATCGACCGCCTCGCGAAGCACCGCCACGTGCTGCTGATGCGCACCCTCAGCAAGTTCGGCCTGGCCGGCATCCGGCTGGGCTACCTGATGGGCCCGGCCGCGCTGATCGCCGAGATCGACAAGGTGCGTCCGCCCTACAACGTCAGCGTGCTGAACTGCGAGTGCGCGCTGTTCGCGCTCGAGCATGCCGAGGTGTTCGAGGCCCAGGCGAAGCAGATCCGCGAGGAGCGCGAGCGGCTGATGATGGGGCTCGGCCGGCTGCCGGGCGTCAAGGTCTGGCCCAGCGACGCCAACATGATCCTGCTGCGCGTGCCCGATGCTTCCCGCACCTTCGACGGCATGAAGGCGCGCGGGGTGCTGGTGAAGAACGTTTCTAAAATGCACGAACTGCTCGCGAACTGCCTGCGCCTGACCGTCGGAACGGCCGACGAGAATGCCAGGATGCTCGCGGCGCTCGAAGCCTCACTATGACCACCCCCCAAGCCGCTCCCGCGGCCACCCCCGACGCCCTCGCCGTGCGCACCGCCACGGTCGCGCGCAACACCGCCGAGACGAAGATCACCGTCAGCGTCAACCTCGACGGCACCGGCCGCGCCAAGCTGGCCACCGGCATCGGCTTCTTCGACCACATGCTCGACCAGATCGCCCGCCACGGGCTGATCGACCTCGAGATCGACTGCCAGGGCGACCTGCACATCGACGGCCATCACACGGTGGAAGACGTGGGCATCACGCTGGGCCAGGCCGTGGCCAAGGCCGTGGGCGACAAGAAGGGCATCCGCCGCTACGGCCATGCCTACGTGCCGCTCGACGAGGCGCTCAGCCGCGTGGTCATCGACTTCTCGGGCCGGCCTGGCCTCGAGATGCACGTGCCCTTCACCAGCGGGATGATCGGCGCCTTCGACAGCCAGCTCACCTACGAGTTCTTCCAGGGCTTCGTGAACCACGCCTTCGTCACGCTGCACATCGACAACCTCAAGGGCGTCAACGCGCACCACCAGTGCGAGACCGTGTTCAAGGCCTTCGCCCGCGCCCTGCGCGCCGCGCTCGAGCTCGATCCGCGTTCGGCCGGCGTCATCCCCTCGACCAAGGGCTCGCTCTGATCCTGCAAGCGGAACAGCGTGCCATCGCACGCTCCGCCTGTCATTGAAGCTATGAAAACTGTAGCAAACAACGCCAACACCGTCGCCGTGGTGGACTACGGCATGGGCAATCTGCATTCCGTCGCGCAGGCGGTGCGCCATGCCGCCGACCAGGTCGGCGTCGAGGTGTTCGTGACTTCCGATCCCGAGGTGGTGCGCAAGGCCACGCGCGTGGTGCTGCCGGGGCAGGGCGCCATGCCCGACTGCATGCGCGAGCTGCGCGATTCGGGGCTGCTCGAATCGGTGCTCGAGGCCGCGGCGACGAAGCCGCTGTTCGGCGTCTGCGTGGGCATGCAGATGCTGCTGTCGCGCAGCGACGAGGGTCCGACCGACGGGCTCGGCCTGATTCCGGGCGAGGTGGTCCGCTTCGAGCTCGAAGGTCGGTTGCAGCCCGACGGCAGCCGCTTCAAGGTGCCGCAGATGGGCTGGAACCAGGTGCGCCAGGCGCAGCCGCACGCGGTGTGGGCCGGGGTGCCCGACGGCAGCCACTTCTATTTCGTGCACAGCTTCTATGCGCGGCCGGTCGATGCGCGCCACAGCGTGGGCGAAGCCGAATACGGGGCATGCTTTACCGCCGCCATCGCACGCGATAACATTTTTGCCACCCAGTTCCACCCGGAGAAGAGTGCGGACCACGGGTTGCAGCTCTACCGAAACTTCCTCCACTGGAATCCCTGAACACCTCGTTCCCCTGACCGGGCGCCGCCGGCCGGCGTCCTTTCGTTGCACTCTCGCGTCACTTTCATGCTCCTCATCCCAGCGATCGACCTCAAAGACGGCCATTGCGTACGCCTGAAACAAGGCGACATGGAACAGTCCACCATCTTCAGCGAAGACCCCGCGGCCATGGCGCGCAAGTGGGTCGAGGCGGGTGCCCGGCGCCTGCACCTGGTCGACCTGAACGGGGCTTTCGCGGGCAAGCCGCAGAACCACGCGGCGATCAAGGCGATCCTGAAGGAGGTCGGCGACGACATCCCGGTGCAACTCGGCGGCGGCATCCGCGACCTCGACACCATCGAGCGCTACATCGACGACGGCCTGCGCTACGTGATCATCGGCACCGCCGCCGTGAAGAACCCGGGCTTCCTCAAGGACGCCTGCAGCGCCTTCGGCGGCCACATCATCGTGGGCCTCGACGCCAAGGACGGCAAGGTCGCCACCGACGGCTGGAGCAAGCTCACGGGCCACGAGGTGGCCGACCTGGGCAAGAAGTTCGAGGACTACGGCGTCGAGTCGATCATCTACACCGACATCGGCCGCGACGGCATGCTGTCGGGCATCAACATCGACGCCACGGTCAAGCTCGCGCGCGCGCTGAGCATCCCCGTCATCGCCTCGGGCGGCCTGTCGAACATGGCCGACATCGACCAGCTCTGCGCGGTCGAGTCCGAAGGCGTCGAGGGCGTGATCTGCGGCCGCGCCATCTATTCGGGCGACCTCGACTTCGGACAGGCGCAGGCGCGCGCCGACGAACTGGCCGGCGCCTGAGGGGGCCTGGCGGCGCGTGCTGTCCGCGCTCGCCATCGCCAACTACCGCTCGCTGCGCCAGCTCACGGTGCCGCTCGCGCGGCTCACCGTGGTCACCGGGCCCAACGGCAGCGGCAAATCGAGCGTCTACCGCGCCATGCGCCTCTTGGCCGAGATCGCCAACGGCGGCGCGATCCGTTCGCTGGTGCGCGAGGGCGGGCTGTCCTCCACGCTGTGGGCCGGGCCCGAGCGCTTCTCGGTCGCCATGCTGCGCGGCGAGATGCCGGTGCAGGGCACCACGCGCAGCGAACCGGTCGCGCTGAAGCTGGGCTTCGCGGGCGCCAGCGCCGAAGACTTCGGCTACGCGATCGACATCGGCCTGCCGCCGCCGATTCCCTCGACCGCCTTTTCGCGCGACCCCGAGATCAAGCACGAGGCCATCTGGGCCGGTCCGCTGCTGCGGCCGTCCACGCAGCTGGTCGACCGCAAGGGCGCCTCGCTGCGCTTGCGCGACGGGCGCGGCTGGCAGCCGGTGGGCCGGCCGATCCCGTCCTTCGCGAGCATGATGACCGAGCATGCCGACCCGCGCGACGCGCCCGAGATGCTCACCTTGCGCGAGCAGATGCGCTCCTGGCGCTTCTACGACCACTTCCGCTCGGACGCCGAGGCGCCGGCGCGCCAGCCGCAGCTCGGCACCCGCACGCCGGTGCTGGCCAACGATGGTGCCGACCTCGCGGCCGCGCTGCAGACCATCCGCGAGATCGGCGACGGCGAGGCGCTCGATCGCGCCGTGGACGACGCCTTTCCGGGCGCGCGCATCGAGATCGACGCCGAGGGCGACCGCTTCCAGACCTTGATGCACCAGCACGGCCTGCTGCGCGCGCTGACCGCCGCCGAGCTGTCCGACGGCACCTTGCGTTACCTGCTGTGGATCGCGGCGCTGCTCACGCCGCGCCCGCCCGCGTTGCTGGTGCTCAACGAACCCGAGACCAGCCTGCATCCCGACCTGCTGCCCGCGCTCGGACGGCTGATCGCGCATGCGGCGCGCGAGTCGCAGGTGATCGTGGTGTCGCATGCCTCGCGGCTGATCGCCGCGCTCGAGGAGGCGGCCGCGGGTGGCGTCGAGCTGCAGTCGGTGGTGCTCGAGAAGCGCCTGGGCGAGACCCGCATCGCGAACCTCGACATGAGCGAGATTCCGCGCTGGGAGTGGCCGGCGCGCTGAAAGCGGCCCCGGCTACTCGGCCTTCACCGACATCGTCTTGATGATCGTCTCGAGCTGCGCGCTCATCGGCAGGTCGAGGCTGGCGCCCGTGGGCAGCTTGCGCAGGAACCAGCGCTTGTACTGGCGCTCGATCTCGCCGTCTTCGGCCAGCACCTGGAAGCTGTCGTTGATCACCTTCGCGAGCTGCGGGTCGCCCTTGCGGTACATGATCCCGTAGGGGTCGTAGGAGAGGAAGTCGCCGACCACGCGGTAGTCGGCCTGGGCGTTCTCCTGCGCGATCAGGCCGTAGAGCAGCACGTCGTCGGTCGCGAAGGCATCGGCCTGGCCGCTCTTCACGAGCGCGAAGGACTCGGCATGGTCGCGCGCCACCTGCAGCTGGATGCCGAGCTTGAACTTCTCGGAGAGATCGCGAAGCGTCTTCTCGTTGGTGGTGCCGGCCGTCACAGCCACCTTGCGGCCCGCGAGGTCGCGGAACGAGGCGATCGGCGTGCCCTTCTTCACCAGCACCTTGGTGCCCGAGACGAAGATCGTCGGCGAGAAGCTCACGCGCTTCTGGCGTTCGAGGTTGCTGGTGGTCGAGCCGCATTCGAGGTCGACCTTGCCGCTCGTGACCGCGTCGAAGCGCGAGTCGGAGGTGACCGGCTCCCACCGGATCGCGAGCGTGCGGTCGACCGCGTTGCCGATCGCCGTGACCAGCTCGCGGCACAGTTCGATCGAATAGCCGACCGGTTCCTTGCGCGTGTTGAGGAAGGAGAAGGGCACCGAGGATTCGCGGTAGCCGATGGTGATGGCGCCGCTGGCACGCGCCTTGGCGAGCGTGCCGGTGAGAAGCTCCTGGGCCTGCGCCGCGCCGGCCGCGAGCAGCAGGGCCGCGCAGGCCAGGGCGGTCCTGCCAGGCATTGTTGTCATGCCGTGCATCGCCTCAGCCATGCGCCGGATGCGCGATCGTCGCGGCCGCTTCCTCGTCGAGCCGGGCCGCGTTGAGCTCGGCCTCGCTCTCGGGCAGCAGCTCGCCTTCCCACTTGGCGACCACCGCGGTGGCGATGGAGTTGCCCACCGCGTTGGTGGCCGAGCGGCCCATGTCGAGGAAGGTGTCCACGCCCAGAATCAGCAGCAGGCCGGCCTCGGGAATGTCGAAGTGGTTGAGCGTGGCGGCGATCACCACCAGCGAGGCGCGCGGCACGCCGGCCATGCCCTTGGAGGTGAGCATCAGGATCAGCAGCATCGTGATCTGCGTGCTGATCGGCATGTGGATGTTGTAAGCCTGCGCGATGAACAGCACGGCGAAGGTGCAGTACATCATCGAGCCGTCGAGGTTGAACGAATAGCCCATCGGCATCACGAAGCTCGAGATCTTGCGCTTGACGCCGAAGCGGTCGAGCGCCTGCAGGATCTTCGGGTACGCGGCTTCCGAACTGGCGGTGGCGAACGAGAGCAGGAAGGCTTCCTTGATCAGCACCAGGAGCTTGAACACGCGCGGCCCGAGGAAGGTGAAGCCCGCGAGGATCAGCACGCCCCACAGCACGAACAGGCCGAGGTAGAAGTCGCGCATGAACACCGCGAACTTGATCAGGATGCCCAGCCCGTTGACCGCCACCGTGGCGGCCATGGCGGCCAGCACCGCGAGCGGCGCGAGCTTCATCACGTAGCCCGTGATCTTCAGCATCGCGTGCGAGAGCTCCTCGGTGGCGGCGACCAGCGTCTTCGCCTTGTCGCCGAGCGAGGCCAGCGCCACGCCGAAGAACATCGAGAACACCACGATCTGCAGGATCTCGTTGTTGGCCATGGCCTCGACGAAGGACTTCGGCACCGTGTGGCTCACGAAGTCCTTGAAGGTGAACTTGGAGGTCGCGAGGTTCGCCGAGGCGCCGATGTCGGGCAGCGGCAGGCCCAGGTTGGCGCCGGGCTCGAGCAGGTTGGCCATCACCAGGCCGATCACCAGCGAGATCAGCGAGGCGGTGAGGAACCAGCCGATGGCCTTGCCGAACACCCGGCCCACCGACTTGGCGTCGCCCATGTGCGCGATGCCGACCACGAGCGTGGAGAACACTAGTGGCCCGATCAGCATCTTGATCAGGCGCAGGAACACGTCCGAGACGATCGAGACGTAGCCCGCGATCTCCTTGGCGGTTCCCTTGTCCGGGAAGCTCGCGAAGATCATGTAGCCGAGGATGATGCCGAGCACCATGGCAATCAGGATCCACGCCGCCATCGGCAACTTCTTCTTCATTCGATTCCCCTTGTCCTGGTTGTGTGAGCGTTTTTTTGGGCAGGCACAGGGTATCCAAGAAGGCCCCGGGCTTGCAATCGGGGCCTGACCATGCAGTCTTTAGGCCCCATGGCCGCGCCGCGCGAGGCGCCGATGTTGCGCGAAGCCGGAGCGATCGGAGCGCTGCCTACAATTCCTCACATGCACACCAGCTCGATCGAGTTCCGCGGCCAGCCCGCGCTGCGCGCCTCCGGTGCCGACGGCAGCACCCTCACCGTGGCCCTGCACGGGGCCCACCTGCTCTCCTGGACCACGGCCGACGGCAGGGAAAGGCTCTACCTGAGCCCGCGCGCCGTGTTCGACGGCAAGACCGCGATCCGCGGCGGCGTGCCCATCTGCTGCCCGCAGTTCAACCAGCGCGGCATGCTCCCCAAACATGGCTTCATGCGCAATCTGCCTTGGGAGAGCCGGGGCGTGGATGCCGAATCGGGCGCGCTGACCCTGCGGCTGCGCGACGACGATGCCACCCGGGCCCTGTGGCCGCATGCCTTCGAGGCGCGGGTCGCGTTCACGCTCGATGCCGGGCAACTGCGCACCGCGCTGAGCCTGCGCAATCTCGGCGGCGGGCCCTTCGCATTCACGGCGGCACTGCACACCTACCTGGCGGTGGACGACATCGCCGAGGCCCGGCTCGAAGGCCTGCAGGGCGCCAACCGCTGGGATGCGGTGCGCGACGACCGCCATGTGGAAACCGCGCCGGCCCTGCGCTTCGAATCCGAGTTCGACAGCGTCTATGCCGCGCCGGCCCAGCCGCTGCGGCTGGTGCAGCCCGGCGGCACGCTCGAGATCGCCCAGGGCGCCACCTGCACCGAAACCGTGGTCTGGAACCCGGGCGCCGCGCTCGGTGCGAAACTCGCCGACATGCCCGAGGACGGCTTTCGCCACATGCTCTGCGTCGAGGCCGCGCGCATCGACGAGCCCGTGCAACTGGCGCCCGGCGCCGAATGGCAGGGCTGGCAGCAACTGCGCGTCCTCTGATTCCTTCTTTTCCCCGTTACCCCACCATGCTCGCGAAACGCATCATTCCCTGCCTCGACGTCACCGGCGGCCGTGTCGTCAAGGGCGTCAACTTCCTCGAACTGCGCGACGCGGGCGACCCGGTCGAGATCGCCGCGCGCTACAACGCGCAGGGCGCCGACGAGCTGACCTTCCTCGACATCACCGCCACCAGCGACGGCCGCGACCTGATCCTGCCGATCATCGAGTCGGTCGCCTCGCAGGTCTTCATTCCGCTGACCGTGGGCGGCGGCGTGCGCACCGTCGAGGACGTGCGCCGGCTGCTCAATGCCGGTGCCGACAAGACCAGCTTCAATTCGGCCGCCATCGCCAATCCGCAGGTGATCAGCGACGCCTCGGCCAAGTACGGTGCCCAGTGCATCGTGGTCGCCATCGACGCCAAGCGCCGCACGCCCGAGGAAGCGGCCAGCCGCGGCCCGGGCTGGGACGTCTACAGCCATGGCGGGCGCAAGAACACCGGCCTCGACGCCGTCGAATGGGCCACCGAGATGGCGCGCCGCGGCGCCGGCGAGATCCTGCTGACCAGCATGGACCGCGACGGCACCAAGAGCGGTTTCGACCTGGCACTGACCCGCGCGGTCAGCGACGCCGTCAACGTGCCGGTGATCGCCTCGGGCGGCGTGGGCAACCTCGACGACCTGGCCGACGGCATCCAGAAGGGCGGGGCAGACGCCGTGCTGGCCGCGAGCATCTTCCACTACGGGCAGCACACGGTGGGCGAGGCCAAGGCGCGGATGGCCGAGCGCGGCATCCCCGTGCGGCACTCATAGTTCGATGCAAGCAGCTTTGGCCAAGGTAATTTGCTTCCCACTTCACCTTGTCTTGTCAATGGCATCGCTGGACTTTGTGCTCAAAAACCTGGACGCATCTACTTGCATAAACTTTTTTCTTGGTGCAGGCCCGTTCGGCAATCGATGCGAAAACAAGAATATCATCGGCAGCCAGCTGGTTTGTCGTGCTACTGCTCGGACGAGAACTGAATGGATTTATGGAATCCTTACGTAAATTAAATATTAACCTGGATGCTAGCCTTGAAATTTTCTAAGAATGTATCAGCCCTTTCTGGGGCAATCTTCATTGGCGCGGTTCTTCAGGGTTGCACTATCGTGCCTGGTATGGGGAACGTCAGCGCGTATACGGAAAAAGGCGAGCTGCCGCCTAAATTTCAATATTTAGAGGATGAGGCTCCGGAAGGGCGAATCACTCCGATCTCTGTGGCGTTAGTTAAAACGCTATCTGAATTCGGTCCAAAGGACTTGCCAATCGAGGTTCGGGCACTGTTTGGCAAGCCCGAACTTTACAAGATTGGACCAGGTGATGTCGTCGGCGTTATCGTCTATGACCATCCTGAACTTCTGCCTAATGCTGGTGCCGTGATTTCTCAGCAAACCGACCCCACTGGAGTAAGCGTGGCGCCAGGGTTCATCGTGGGCGGGAATGGCGAAATATCTTTCCCCTATGTAGGAAGGGTAAGAATAGAAGGCTTGACCGAGGCTGAAGCTTCGGATTTGATCGCCGGGCGGTTGGCAAAAAATATCCAAAGTCCACAGGTAACTGTTCGAATTCAGTCCTTTAGAAGTCGAAGAGCCTATGTGGAAGGGCAAGTCCGTAATCCGGGCTCGCAGATTTTTACTGACCTGCCAATGACGGTCGCGGAGGCAATAAATCGCGCAGGCGGCATCTCGGACGCTGGCGATCGTTCTGCTATCGTCCTAACTCGAAGCGGACAGTCTGTAAGAATAGATTTGCAAAGATTGAGAGAGGGTGGAAAAGATTTGACAGATATCCCATTGAGGAATGGAGATACCATTACTGTCGGTACCCGCGAAGATACCAAAGTATATGTAATGGGCGAAGTGCTACGTCCAACTGCTTTGCCTCTTAGAGGAACTGGTCGGCTAACCCTCAATGAGGCGTTAGGAGAGGCAGGAGGGCCATCTTTAGATACTTCGAATCCTGCCCAAATTTACGTAATTCGTAAAGGCGCAACGGGGTTGCCTGCAATTTTCCAGTTGGACGCAAAAAATCCTGCGGCATTTGCCTTGGCAAGTCAATTCCCGCTGCGGCCGCAAGACGTTGTTTACATCGACCCCGTTCCACTTGTTCGTTGGAATCGCGTAATCAGCCTCATCCTGCCTTCCGCGGGAGTTGTAAATTCGGGCAGCGAAACTATCGATCGAGTTCGTGGCTGGTGAGTTACTGTCCTAGGTTTTTTCGATCCAAGTGACCCAGTTTTCTGCTAACTGACTACGATCGAATTTTCGGGCTGCTAGATCATGGCTTCGAGTACCCATTTCCTTCAATGCTGTCCTATTCGAAGCGGCTTCTTCTAATGCGTCGGCAAATGCAACAGCGTTTCCGGGCGGTACGCTAAAACCGCATCGGTGTTCATTAATTAAATCCGCCAACCATCCCGGATAATTGTTGAGCACTGGAAGACCCGCCGCGATGTAATCAAAAAATTTGTTTGGAGAGGTGCCGTAGTAAAATGCAGGAACATTAGCCAGAACTTGCAATCCTAAATCTGCGGCAGCCATCAAGCCGGCAAGTTGAGATTTATTAACCGGATCGTGGAAGACGACATTAACCAGACCCTCTCTTTGGGCTCTGTCTTGCAGGGTTTTCTTAAGTTTTCCTTGACCGATTAGAAGAATCTTAATGTCTGATCGATCTCTTTTCTTTAGCTCTGCCGCTGCATCTAGCACGGAATCTAGTCCGTTAGCTAGACCATGAGTTCCTGCAAATACAGCCATTAGATCTGTTGAGGAAATTTGCGCGGGTCTCCAAGGCTTTGAACGGTCAGAGAATATACTGAGATCACAACCGTTCGGTATCAGTGAAACGGCATCCGGACGTACTCCGCGATGCAAAATTCCTTCTACTATTCCTGGGGACAAGCCAATGAGCCGATGCGCGGAGCGATAACTCATCCATTCTAAAGCGCCAAGGGCCGCAAGTAGGACGGGATTTCGGATGACACCCATAGCACGAGGCAGCTCCGGCCACAAATCGCGAACTTCGAAGACAAATTTTTTCCCTCGAAGCCAGCGAGAGCAAATTCCCGGAAGGCCAGCAGTCAGCGGCGTGCTAGTCGAAAATAAAATATCGTATTTCTCAGAAAAAACCAATCCGACACTACGTATTGCAAATTTGAGAAATGTTATCGCTCGTTTTACAAAGCCATCAGCGTTTGAGTAAGCCAGGTCAAACTCGATGATTTCAATCCCATCGGCCAACCCTCTACGTCGCCCACCAACAAACGGTTGAGTTAACCCAGTTTCGCCGGCACCGTAACTTCCGCAGACCATTGTGACGTGATGACCACGCTGGAGAGCCTTGCGGGCCATCTCGTAGGAGCGAATACCAGTAGATCCTTTTGGGGTGGAAAAATGCTGGTGAAAATAGAGTATTCTCATGTATCCCAATTGCCGGTAGTTGTTATGGTTCCCGAGTTGGCAACTTCCAGTTCTAAAACTTGCAAAACGTTCTTCTCCAAATAATTTCGCGACTCCCAGCCCTCAACAAGTTCAACTCGTTTGAAAGATATGTCGCTGTTAATGCTTAAAGAAAACATTGGATAGTTGCTCGAGGTCGCGATTATTTTTCCGCTTCTTTCTTCAATGGCCCAACTACCTGGCGCCAGCCGCCAGCGTAAAACTGCTTTTACGGTGAAGCCATCGATGGTATCGTTAACTTCAAAGCAGCGTGAACCCAGTTTCACTTTCCGGCTATGACGTGCGCCATATCTATCTCGATAGCTGGCGCCAAACGAGGTTTGATCCTCCGTCTCTTTCAATTTTTCAATCGCCGAGGTTTTTAGCCAATCTCCAAATAAAAATCGGCTTAACCTTGGCATCTGTTGTCGATCGTCAAATTGAATAGTGTTGTGACCGGCCGCTCCGTTAAAGTAACTTATGGTATCTTCATCTGTGTTGTAGCTATAACTGCCTGCATCTCTTAATAAATTCACTGCACCGACCCAGAAGTCCAGGTGAAGGGCGTCGGCTTGGCTCGGTCTGAATTGAAATCTCGGGTACCTCAGCAAAAGCATCGCATCTTCCCGAAGCAGAACTGCAAATCCCGTATCGTCTGCTATGCAACTCTCCCTAGGCGATGCGGAATCGTTCGGCAAGCTGATTTCCAACCAGTTCAACGCATCGTTCCAGCTTCCCGCCTGTGAATAGGCCCGCTTTCTTCCAAACAAAACCATCGCCAGCTGCACGCTCGGGCGGTAATCTCGATATTGCGTATTCGAAAGCTGAATTAATCTCGCTCCATCGTTCGCACCGACATTTGGGCCGTCTCCGTCGATGGGGTTAATCATCAAATATAGCCATTGCGTTGCGGCGAGGGCTTTCTGATGCCAACAATCTGAAAATTTCTTGAGACTTAAGCGTTGACGCCATAATTCCGCCACGCAAAATGTATCAAGCATTAAACGGTGGTAATTCAAAGAATATTGGCTGAAGCCGCCGAATTTTCCGATGAGGCGCGTTGCTCTATCTTCTAGCAACTCATATCCCATCTGTTGCCACTTATCCCCTTGCGGATCCCCTAGACTGCTTAGCCAGCTTCCTCCTACAAAAAGTGCCGCACCCTCGGACGTGCCATGGTTATTTTGCTGGGCAACTGCATACTGAATAGTGGGTGCAATACGCATCAAATGAGCTTTGATCAGCTTCGTTAGACTTGGCGTTGCACTGCCAATTTGGTCCAATATGATGGCAGCAACTGCCAGATGCATAACCCGAATCGATGCTTCCTGCCCGCATTTCCAGTTAGGTCCTTTGTATGGGGGGTTGTTGCTGCACCAATCATTAAGCCAAGAGTTTAGCCGATCCAAGGAGTGGAAATCTCCCAGCCGAGCCCGTTGCGCCAGTGCCAAGACCCAATCAAACCTAGAGAACTCCCATATTAGCTTTATATCTCCAACAGAAGGATCGAAATCTGGTATTTCCCACCAATTTCGAAGCGGATTGGGAAAATCCGCCCCTGTTAACGGATTGGCATGCCAATTCGGAGGGGAATATTGAATTTCTGTTTTTAAGCTGCTGAAGAGCAACGAAAAATCGTTCCAATCCGTAACGGGAGTCAAACGGCAAGGCTGAAAAGAACCGGGGGGGAGAAAAAACTCTCCTCTCGGTAATGTGGATGATATGCGCAGTACTGGATGAATGCGGATTTTTAATCTTAATTTATAGCTTGCTACTCGAAATACATTCAAAATTCCCAATTTGAATGCCGTTCGGGCTTTGTGAAAGATCTCTAGCATTGTTCCCGTACTTCTCGGGCGGCATCAAGAGTAGCCTTTGCAACCTCAAAAATCTCGTTGCTAGGAATGGCGGGAACTCCACTTTTTATTCCGCGCAAAAAAGCATCTGCGCATTCTTTTTGTCCCTTGTTTTGCGCCCACAAGTTCATTTTTTTAAAACCAGTCCAACCATATCCTGTCAGTTTTCTAAAATTGTCCAGCTGTAAAACTTGGCCATTTGCAAAAACTTCAACGCGTTCCTTGGGGAAACTGGCTGCACCGTTTGCCAGGTACATGATCGTCCCGAACGAGCCGTCTTCAAATCCGAGGGTAATGCTGGTCTTGTCTTCAAAAATTTCGATACCGGGAGAGTAACCCATTCGGCGTGCTTGTACAGAAACGATCGGAGATCCAGCCAAATGACGCATCAAATCAATAAAATGGCAGGCCTCTCCGATGATCCGCCCCCCCCCGACTGAATTGTCCTGAGTCCAATGATTGGCGGGGATGGCTCCAGCATTCATTGTCATAATGAATGCCTTCGGCTGCTTAATCGGACGCAGGAGTTCTTTAATTTTACAAATTTGAGGGGAAAATCTGCGATTGAATCCCACCATCAATTGGGGCGAATTCCCCCTCGCCAAAGCTTGATCGAAACTGTTTCGTATTTTTTCGAGTCCGGCATAATCGATTGCCAGGGGTTTTTCTACAAAAACACTTTTATTGGCATCAATCGATTGTATAACAAGATCCGCATGCGTATCATGGCGCGTGACAATCACGACCGTATTGATTGCGTCATTTTTTAGGATTGAATCCAATTCGGTCGAGGCTTTACTGAATCCAGATTTTTTTCCATGAATGACACCGTTGACGCCACCTTCCGTCACAATGGTGTGAAATTGTGCCCCGGCGGACTTAAAAGCCGGAATAAGCATTCGAGAGGCATAGTTTCCGGCACCTATAAAGCCCAAAACCGGATCTGAAGACGAAAAGGATGAATTTCCCCCCAAGTTTGTTGAACGAATCATTCGCTCAGCAAAGGTGGAATTGTATTGAAGGAGCAGCCCAAGCCCGGCTTTATCTGCTGTCAAAGCTTCGTATGCTTCTGAAGCTTTCTCAAAGGCAAAACGATGCGTGATCAACTGCTTGACATCCAATTTTCCGCTGTCAAGCATGTCCAAAACGGCTTCGAAGTTTCGTTGTTCGGTCCACCGAACGAATCCCAAAGGATAATCCTGTCCTTTATCCTCATAGGCAGGATCGTAGCGGCCAGGTCCATAAGAGCATGAAACCTGGAAACTCAGTTCCTTTTCATAAAAATCTGCTCTTGAAAGTTCGAGGCCAGTGACTCCGACAAGAACTATACGACCTCTTTTTCTGCACATCCGCGCAGCTTGGGTTACGGGGTCATTAGAGCTCGTAGATGCTGTGATGATGACGCCGTCAACCCCGCGCCCGTGACTAAACGCCATTCCAGCGTCAAGAACATTTTCGCCCTTTCCAGGATTGCATATTTGTGCGCCGTATTGTTGGGCCAATGCCAGTTTCGAATCATCGAAATCGATGGCCAGCACCCTGCAGCCATGGGCGCGAAGCAACTGAACTGTTAATAAGCCGATCAGCCCGACTCCAGTTACCACGAAGCTTTCGCCCAGGGTTGGCTGTGCTAGGCGGATGCCTTGCAACCCAATGCTGGCGACTACGACAAATGAAGCCGATTCGTCGTCTACCGAATCAGGGATTCGGGCACAGAGATTTTTTGAAACTTTTACAACATCTGCGTGAGGTCCATTGGAAACCACGCGATCGCCAACTTTGAATTCGCTGACATTGGCACCCACTTCTGCAACAACACCAACATTGCAATATCCGAGGGGAAGAGGTTGCGCCAATTTTGATTTAACTGCTTCGATGGTTGTTATCAGCCCATCGGTCCGAGCCTTTTCCAACACCGTTCTTACTTTTTCGGGCTGTTGTCTAGCTTTATCGAGATATGAAGCCTTTCCAAAGCCAACAAGCATGCGCTCCGTTCCGGCCGAGATCAAACTGATCGAAGAATTAATGAGCAACGACTCACGTCCAACCCGGGGTGCAGGCGCCTCCATCAAAATGGACTCTCCGGTTGCCATGTTTTGAAGTATCTGTTTCATTTTTTCTAGCGAACTCGAGAAGGACGCGCGTAGCTAATGAGGACCGCGCGATATTGGCCCTTAAATACAAAAAAGGACCCGGCGGCTGCTCCAACGACGCCAACGCTGTCAATTAATGCTTGCATATGATCCAGGCTTCCGCAACCACCCAGCATGGTGATCGGACAACTCACGGTGCTTCTAATTTGATTAGCCAAGTCGAGATCGTAGCCTTCGGATGTGCCATCACGGTCTATTGAATTAACAATTATTTCTCCTGCGCCAAGTTCTAAAGCTTCGACGCAGGCGTCAACCAGCGGAGTTTTTACTTTATTTTTTCCGTTGTGGGTGTAAATTGTGTAGCCGGGAAAGATTTTGTTTTTCTTGACATCAAACGTGACGCAAACACTTTGAGAGCCAATAGCGTCGGCGATTTCTCTAATTAGCGGTGGCCTCTCGACTGCGGCAGCGCTGATCGATACCTTTTCAAACCCAATATTAATAATATTCGATGCCGTCTTGGCGTCTTTCACTCCGCCGCCATAGCACAAAGGCATTCTGGACTCGGTCGCGATGTGCTTTAAAAGTTCGAAATTTGGCGAAGTTTGACGAGAAGTTGCATCGATATCGAAAAATGCAAGCTCATCCACTTCTTTTTCATTGAATATCTTGACCGCATTGATGGGGTCCCCGATGTATTTCGAATTATCAAAGCGTACCGTTTTTACCAGTCCATTATTTCGAAGAAGCAAGGTGGGGATGATTCTCGAGCGTAGCATTCTAGGCTTTCCCGATCATGGAGAAATTTCGAAAAATCGCTACCCCGTTCGCATGACTTTTCTCGGGGTGAAATTGAACGCCCATAATGTTTGAATGCGCGACAGCACAGGTAAATGGAGCGCCATATGTCGCGCTGGCGATTTCATCGCTTGGATACAAGGTACGGTAGTAGTAGTTGTGCAGGAAATAAAAGCCCAAAACTGGATCAATTCCAGAAAGAAGCGGGTGGGGTTCGACATGAGTAAGGGTATTCCAGCCCATGTGAGGCAGCTTCAACTGCGTTGATATTGTTTGCGGATCAAATCTACAAACTTTGCCTTTGATCCAACCCAAACCTTTCTCCTCGCCTTCTTCGCTCGATTCCGCAAGGATCTGCATTCCTACGCAGACACCTAGAATTGGCTTTTTTTGCTGTAAAACCTCGTAGTCAAGCATGCTCAAGAGGCCAGAGCTCTTGAGATGCCGCATTGTCGAGTCAAAAGCACCGACACCAGGCAAAATGTAACGCTCGGCACCACTCAATTCCTTTATGTCAGCGCTGATAAAGTGGGGAATTTTCAATTGTTTGTAGATGTTGGCAATTGCGCCAATATTGCCGGATCCGTAATTGATTATGCCGATCATCTTTTGACAGACCTTTCAACGCCTATGCTTTTTAGGAATTTTGCCCCTAGGTCAAACATCCACTCTTGATTTTTATAATCTCGATATGATTTCAAAGGCAGATTTTGATATTCCTTCAACTGAGACGAGGAAATTCCGAGCTTTGCAGCGATGAAATCAAAATCTTCCTCGATGGTGCTCTCGTCAAATGCAGGGGTTTTAAGCCTCCGAAGAGCTTCGGCTCTTGTCATTTGCTTTGTCAATATCAAACTGGAAAATTGAACTCGCCGGGTGTCGAACCCGAATCTTGTTGGTAGCCAGTAGGATTCAAAGAATCGAGTAAAACGGGACTCAAAGTGCTTCTGAGGATACGCTTTCCATCCATACTTTTCTTGGAGCGTCGATATCGCCATCTCCTTGGTGTAGGGTAGATAATTCAGCGGCTTTATTACCTGTACGCCTTTGAGGTATCTTAAATAGAGTTTATGGAAAAGAACGCTACTGAAGGGATAGGTGCTCAGTGTCATGGTTCCAAATTTCTTTTGAATGTCCTTGAGCTGAGCCATGTCGGTACCGTAATAGAGCCATTCTTTTGGATTCCTTACGCATTCCGTGGAAATGTTTCCACCATTGAGAATGTATTTGATGTTGTGTTTATTCGCAAAATGATAGAGTGTGGCTATGAACGCGTGATCCTGAGGAATGTCGAGATGCGAAACCCCGGATTTAAAGAAGGCGAGTTGAAAGTCTCGCATCTCTTCCCAGTTGATAACCTCGGTGTATAAATCCAGGCCTAATTTTTCGACAATTACTTGAATGTTGTTTACGGCGATATCTGTATTCCATCCGCCATCAACGTGGAAGACCAGCGGACGAAGACCAAATTCAGCCACCATGAGGTGCAAAAGATAAGAGCTGTCAAGGCCTCCGCTCATACCCATGATGCAATCAAAGGGCTTTCCTTTTGAGGCTGCTTTGATCTGCTTCACCTGCTCAAATATCGCAGCTTTGCCTTTTTCATCAGTGTGCCAATTGGGCGCAACGTTCTTTTCAAAATCGTTGCAATGATCGCAGACTCCATGGCTGTCGAAGCTGATCATGCTGTCCGACGTATCCATGACGCAGTTGGCGCAGATTGCGTAATCTCTTTTCATTTTCGTATTGGGCTTGACGGTTAATTTATATCTGCCATCACCGCGCGAAGATCGCTGACTTTACGCGCGAACGAGTACAGGGACTTTAGGCGTTTGGTGGACTGCAATTCCAGGTCTTCTGACAATTCTTTGTTGGCCAATAGATCTTTTATCGCTTGAGCTAGCTGCTTCGGATTGCCTGGCTTTACATATATGCCATTTTCACCAATAACATTTCTAACCTCCCCCACGTCACAGGTGATGATATTGCATCCGGCAGCCATGGCCTCCGCGGTAGCGAGTCCAAAACCTTCGTAGTGCGAAGGCTGCAAATAAATTCTAGACTTTGCGAAAAGATTCAATTTTTCTTCGTGGGTGACTTCACCAAGCATTTTAATTTGATTTTCGAGCCCGGTCTTTTCAACTTGCTGTTTGAGCGCCATAAACCCATCGCCTTGCTTGCCAGCCAAAACTGCGTTTACCACAGTCCCACTGTCGCGCAAAATTCTTATTGCTTCAACGATGTCCCATACGCCTTTGCGTTTCAAATTTTCGGAGCCCGACCAAGCGATATTGAGAAGTCCTGAACGTGGCGCGTCAAGCTTAGCAATATTAAAGTAATCGTCTGCTATTGCGCAAGGAAAGTAATGGCTCTTGCTGAGTTTGAAGTAGGCTGGAACTTCCTTGAACTCCGCCTCACTTACAAAAAGATTTGCAGATGCTAATTTGACTCCGAGCCAAATGAGAAAACGTTGATGAATCGGACGGGAAAAATAATCCAAACCTAGAGATTTGTTTTCCAATCGAAAATTAAAAACCCCAGTAACTAAGGCGGGCCTCCCTAACAGGCGTGTAAAAATGACGGGGATAAATGCATACGTCCACCACCAAACAAAAAGAATATCGAATTTCAAAGGAATATCGCGGTAGCGAGTGCAGATGATTACTTCGTATCCAAGAACTTTGAAGGCCTCGATATCTTGGCGGTAATATTCCATGGATTGGATATTTTCGATGGTATCTCGGCAATAAAATGCTATCTTTTTTTTCATGGAATTGAGGGAATTACGCTATTTTTGGCGATCGAACTGACTTCGACGAGCTAAAAAATTTGATCATCGAAAGTGTCATTGCGGAGAAGACGATAAAATATGTCGCCGAGCTATCGTCGCCGCGCAAGAGAAGCAAAGTAGAAGAAAGAAAGGAGCTTATCAATGCAACTTGAAGAGGGCCGCGTCTTTTTCGAATAAATCGATCAAGAAAGCCCAGCCCCAGAGGGAATAGGGCCGCAAAAATAAAACCTCCCCACCACTCGAAACTTAGGACCAGCAGCCCGATCAGGCTAGGGGGCATGTTTCCACGCCTAATCTGATCGCCAGCATCAATAGCATCAGAGAAGATTGCTGAAATATCCTCTACTTTGAGCCCGAAGCTATAGTCAACTGGGAGAAAGAAAAAAAGCTGGCGACGCAATAACCCCAGAGGAATGGAAAATCCATCATTGAGATTCATGTGCAGAGCTGTAGCGCTTACATTGTAATAATATGGAAGATCGCCGCGCGTCAAAAGTTGTTCGATCATGTTGGGAATCTCTGTCGCCAAATCGACGGAATCTCCAACGGCATAACTAAAAAGAATTCCCCGCCCAATTTGCCAGAACGCTAAGATAGTGGCTAAAAAAATGAGCCAGAAGGTCTGCTTTTTGCTTAAAAAAATCGAATAATTGCTCCTGACATACTGCGCCGCAAATATTCCTGAGGCAATATAGATCAACCATTTGCGGTCTTTGGATAGAGCTCCATAGCCGATTAAAATAAGCAGGCTTGCTGCCAAGAGAAAATATTTTTTATTTGACAATGTCAAATAAACTGCGGCGGGGGCGAGGGCGATAAAATAAGATGAAATGACCGTTAATGTCGATGAGTATGCTTCGTTTTGGAACCACTCGAACCGACTTGCTATCAGTAATTCGCCAATCGAAAGTCCGGTTGAGTCAACATAAAGAAAAACTCCCAATGCCAACAAGCTAAAAATAAATAGCGAAAGAGAATGCGAGCGTTGCCACTTTTCCATTGATCCAGCGCCGATTTCTGTTGGAGAAGGAATGGGTTTGGAGGTTGAAAAGTAGATTCCAATAAGTATTATGAAATTATACGCTTGGAAGATAATATAAACGAAGGGGTCGGAGATCGCGTCTATTCTGCGGGAGTCAACGGAAATTGCCCCTTCAGCAAGCATTCGACCTATGACCGGATAGATGCAAAAAAGCGGAACGTAGCAAAGCAGAAAAACGCTTGAGGCAAAATTTCTGAATCGCTTTTGTATGGCGTTTTGCCATAAAAGAGCGCAGCCAAAAAAAGCCATTAGTGCTTCAATGAAACCTATGAGCATGACTGTCGCCTTATCGGTTTGCCTTTGCAAAGCTGCTGTGACAACTTAAGTAAGCTGCACTGGTTGCCGCTACGATAATTAAAAGATAAACAGCGAGTGCCGAACTCTTGCCTTCGGAGAAGATCCAGAACAGGAACAGTGCCGATCCTTGAGCCGAAAATTTGATGAAAGAGTATCTGCTGAGCATAGAAGATACGTCGGACCTTACTTGCACGATAGACTGTAAAAATAGAAAAGCCAACTCCACCGAAATAAATGTCGAAAAAATGACGATGTCGAGATTTGAGTAAGGAATATTTTTTGCGACCAGCAACAAAATTGGCTTACCGGTAAGCACTAAAAATACAGGCACGATGGAAATAAACGCAAGGTTTATTCGCCGCATCTTCTTCAGGTAAGAAGGATTTATCAAGTCTGCTTGGCGAGATTTTAGAATGACTTCATAAACTTGATAGACGTTCATCAAAACGAATGCGTGAAGTACCGATAACTTGGCGAGAGCCTCGGTATCGAGCATGAAGCTGCTTATCCATATAAAGCCCCCGTACGTCAACAATCCCGTTAAATTATTTACCATGAACGGCGCGGATTTGACATACAGATTTTTGATTTTTCTAAACAGACTTGGCTCGCCCGATGTTTTTAATTTGACTTGTGGCTCTCGTGGTAAATATTTTCTTGCAAAAACTATGGTGGCAATTCCTGCCACGAGAAATGCTGCGTTTAAAATAATCAAAGCAAACTTGACGTTTTGGCCGAGCGATAGTGCTGTTGCGATAAGGACCGCTGCGGCCAAATAAACACATAGCTCTATTATTTTTCTGATCTTGTATTGATTGACTGCGTTTAGGAGTGCGCTAAACGGAATTGATATTATTCGGCATCCGATTAATGAGGCCATTGTTACCCGGTAGAAGACTATTTCTTCCTTCAGTGCAACATAGACAAATAAAGAGGCCAGCACTGCCAAAGGCATGAGCGCGACAATGGCCAAGCGAAGTATTTCTGTCCGATTCTCGGGGAGAGAGTGAATAAATTGCGTCGTAGCATACTGCCCAATCCCAAGATCAGAAGCCGTTGCAATGATCAGGATGGACGAAGTGACTGCCCACGTAACGTAATCTTGCGAGGTTGAACTGGACAGCACTATCCAGTTGATCATCAATGCAGCCAGCGATTTGCCGAGGTGCATTATGAGGCTTATTCCTGAGTCGGATAATAGAAATTTTCGAATCATGAAATGCGCGACCACGATTTGAGCGAAAAATACGGCAAGCCGTTGACTTTTTCGGTGATCTCAATTACCGCCCGCCAAAAAAAGTTTTCCACGCCATCAAACCCCATTCGCGTTTCCAGCGAATGGGGCGCATAACCGACTCGAGTTCAGAGCTCGCTGATTTCGTGTTAATTCGAAGCTTGAGTTACTCCGCAAGCGTCTATAACTCGTGCTTTCATAAGATTCGTGATTTTCAATGCCTTGAATGGTTTGTGACCGACTAAAAAAATAACGATATCTGCTTTCTCCAGTGCATCTTCAGCGCCGGTAAGCATCGCACTGCTGATTAAAACTGGTGGTAGTTCTTTGATATTCGGTTCTACGACAAGCAGAGGGCCGTTGCAATTTTTTGCGATCATGGTCGCAATTAGCAATGCGGGGCTCTCTCGTAAATCGTCAATGTCGGGCTTGAATGCGAGGCCAAAGCATGCAATAGTGAACTGATGATCGGAGTTCAACGATTTCTCTCGACGTAAATCGGTGATCGCCTGCTGAAGCTGATCAATAACCCAGTGAGGCTTGTTGTCATTAACCAGTCTCGCCGTGTGAATCAATTTTGACTCGTCGGGCGATGCGCTGACGATAAACCAAGGATCGACTGCGATGCAGTGTCCCCCTACACCAGGTCCCGGTTGTAGGATGTTTACGCGAGGATGGCGATTGGCGAGATTTATCAGCTGCCAAACGTCAATGTCAAGCTTCTGGCATATGATGGAAAGTTCGTTTGCAAATGCAATGTTTACGTCCCGAAAGCTATTTTCGGTCAGCTTGCACATTTCAGCGGTTCGTGAGTTCGTGGTTATGCATTTGCCCTGAACAAAAATTTGATACAAATCAACTGCCGCTTTCGAGCACCTGGGGGTCATACCACCGATTACGCGATCGTTTTGAATTAGTTCACGGAGTATGTGTCCCGGCAAGACTCGCTCAGGGCAATATGCAATTCTGATATCGCTTTTTTCCCCATGAGTTTGAGGGAACGTCAGATCCGGACGAATCTCGGCTAACCAGCTCGCCAATTTTTCAGTTGTACCAACAGGGGAGGTGGATTCAAGAACCACAAGATTTCCCGCTTTGAGAACGGGTGCAATCGATCGGGCCGCGCTCTCCACGTAAGCAAGATCCGGCTCGTGAGGTCCGCTTTGTCCGTCCTTGAAAGGGGTCGGAACGGCAATCAGAAAAGCATCCGCCGGCTCGGGAATGGTTACCGCGCGAAGAAATCCCTCCTTCACGGCAGCATGAACTACCATATCCAAATCTGGTTCAACGATGTGGATTTGTCCTCGATTGATCGTGTCAACAGCATTTTGATTAAGGTCAACCCCAATGACCTTGATTCCTCGGCTGGCAAAAACTGCAGCAGTTGGAAGACCGATGTAGCCCAAGCCGATCGTCGATACCGTGGAATATAAAAAGTTCATGATTTAATTGAATTCAAAGTTCGTCTAAGATTTTTTTTATTTGAAGACACGCTGTTCCGTCTCCATAAGGATTGTGAGCGCATGCCATTTTTTTATAAGAATCTGGATCGTCGATTAGCGATAGAGTCTCTCCCAAAACATTTTGGCGATCGGTGCCAATCAACTTGGCCGTCCCAGCGATTATTGCCTCCGGCCTTTCTGTCGTATTGCGCATCACTAATACCGGCTTTCCCAGCGCTGGTGCTTCCTCTTGAATTCCACCAGAATCAGTTAATATGCAGTAACTACGCTTCATTAAATAGACAAACGGGAGATAGTCTAGGGGGGAGCTGAGGTGGACATTTGGAACAGATCCTAGAATTCTATTGACTGGCTCTTGTACATTTGGGTTCAGATGAACTGGATAAATGATTTGGACCTCGCGTTGCTCTGCGATATCGCGAAGGGCCAAGCACATCGATTCAAAATTCGTGCCGAAATTTTCACGTCGATGTCCTGTAACGAGGACTAGTTTTTTTGTTGCATCGATATGACTGAACTGATCTTCCAGTTCATGTCGCATCTTTGTATCGTTGTCCAGGCGCTTGCTGATACGCATAAGCGCATCAATGACCGTGTTTCCAGTGACGTGAATCAGGTCGCTCTTTACTCCTTCATTTAAAAGGTTTTCCCTTGACTGCTGCGTCGGGGTGAAATGTAGCTGAGCTAATCTCGCGGTGATCTGGCGATTTGCTTCTTCTGGCCAAGGAGATAAAAGATCATGCGTTCGAAGCCCTGCTTCAACGTGAGCAACCTTAATTTGGTGATAGTAGGCAGCTAAACTTGCTGAAAGCGTGGTCGACGTATCTCCATGGACAAAAATCCAATCCGGCTTGAAATTTTTTAGAACATCTTCCATGCCCTGGAGAATGCCGCAAGTGAGTTGAGTCAGACTCTGCTTGGGCCGCATCAAGTTGAGATCGAAAGCGGGACTGATATCGAAGAGATCCAGTACTTGATCTAGCATTTGTCGATGTTGCCCGGTAACGCAGACCTGAACATCAAAACGATCGTTGGTTCGCAACTCTTCGATCAACGGCCCCATTTTTATGGCTTCGGGGCGAGTGCCAAATACAATAAGTATTTTCAATTTATTCTGCTTGTGTAAATTTCAAGTGGTTGAAATCTGCGTCGGATTCCAATCTTAGAGACTCGATTTCACTTTTTAGGGAATCATATTCTTCAAGCTTTCTTTTTAAGAATCGACCTGCAAGAAAAGCCTTTTCTGTTATCCCTTGTGGGGTAAGAACATAAACGTACCCAAATTTGTTTTTTGATTGGCCGAAATTTTGAACCTTTACCCAGCCTTTGTCGATCAAAGCGTTTAGGCAGTAATTCAAGCCGCCAGTACTCACGCCAAGCTGATTGGCTATTTCGCGCTGCGTGATATCAGGGTTTTTTTGAAGAATACGCAGAACACGAAAGTAGGTATCTTCTTGGAGCTTGGACCGTCTGCTGGACATCTGTGGGTTTGGTGGTTGGGTAAGCGTCAGTTGGATGGTTTGTTCGAATTCGAGCAATTTTATCGCAAAAAGCCAGAAAATCTACGCGAAGCAGACAGCTCGCAAGCAAACGTACTAGCTGAATCGTACGAAGCTCAACGGTTTTCCGTGGAGGGGTGTTAAAAGCTGCTGGTTGTCGCGTTTGCAGCTTTCGATGAGGACGGTTTTTACTCGTGTTCGGTGCGGCGGCGCGCCGCTGCTATCTAGCAGACGGCGCTCGCCTATCCACTTATTCAACCGCTATTGGGCGTTGTATTTGTATTCGGTATAGCGATAACCGCCGTAGCGATAGCCGTGGCTACCATAATGCCGGCGAGTCATGTCCATCGCATTGAAAATTACTCCACTAGGGGCTTTTCCGCCTTGTTTGAGTCTTTTGGTGCTTTCCACGAGTTCACCCATTTGAGTCAAATCTGCACGAGCAACCATCAAAACTGCGGAGGTAAGAGCTGAAACGGCAGTTGCATCTGCAGCGACCAAGACGGGAGGCGTATCGATAATCACGAGATCGTAGCGCGGCGAAAGCTCATCCAGAAGGCGAGCAAAGGTGTCAGACATCAACATGTCCGCCGGATTAACGGGATAGCGTCCGGTAGTCAAGACGTCGAGATTCGGCTGTGCTTCGCGATGAAGTGCGTCCTCGAGGCGAATATCGCCAATAAGCAGCTCGGATAATCCTTTCTCTCGTGCAAAGCCAAATTGTTTGTTTATATGGCCCTTCCGCAGGTCTGCATCAATTAGCAGAACATGCTTGCCGGAATTGGCCATGATCGACGCAAAATTTGCCGAAACAAAGCTTTTGCCAATTCCGGGAGTCGGTCCCGTAATCATAATTCTGTTGTTTTCGGCTTCTAGCAGCGCAAATTGCAATGCTATTCGCATGCTTCTGAGGCTTTCTACTGCGGTACTTTCGGGATGGGTAACCGTCAGGAGATGAAGGCCGGGAGCGCCAGAATTGATGCTTTTTTCCAATAATTGTTGCTCCGGGGTGAAAGGGATGACGGATAGGACGCTCAATCCTGTATGGCTTTCAATTTCCTGCGGGTTCCTAATGCCTCGGAAAAGCACACTTTTGGCAAGTGTCAGAGCGGCACCAGCAAAAAAACCCAACGCAAGAGCAAGAACAACGATGCGGGTCTTCTGAGGTTTTACCGGATCGAATGGTTCAACTGCAACATCGAGCAACCGGACGTTGCCGGTCTTGCCCTCTTTCACCAAGCGAAGCTGCAGGGCGTTATTCAACAAAGATTGATAGAGCTGGCTTCCCACCCGTACATCGCGTTCAAAACGAAAGGTATCTTGCTGAATTGTTGGCATCCGCCCGACCCGGGCGTTGAGAGCACCCATGTCTTTTTGTATGAGTGCGATCTGTTGATCTATTGTTTGAATGCGGGGGTGGTTACCTGTGTAGAGAGAGGTTAGCTCTCGCCGCTTTTGCTGCGCTTCCAGCAGTTTGGCCTGCAAGTCCCCGATTTGCTTCAGAGTCGCCTTTGCCTCTTCATCAAATGCAACAGTGGAGTTTTGATTTCTGAATCGCGTGTAAGCGTCTTCCGAGCGCTCCAGTTGCCGCTTGAAGTCCGGGAGTTGGGCATCCAAAAAATCTAAAGTCCGCTCGGCTTCCGCAGCTTTGCGTTCTCGATTTTGCTCGACATATTTAGTCCCGATTGCGTTTAGGATGGCTTTTAATCGGCCTCTGTCGCTGTCCTCGAGCGCTACCTTGATGACGTTGGATTGCCTGCCTTGTTCCCCCGTTTGAAGACGTTTTTGAAGGTCTTCAATCGCTTGCAAGCGGGAGGCTCGTTGAACAATAAATTCTGCGCCGACATTGGCATCTAGCTGCTCGATTTTTAGGTCGATGGATCCAGAAGGTATTTCGGCGTGAAGTGCTTGCCCAACAACTCCTTTTATCGGACTTGAAAAGGTTTTGTGATGCAGCTCAAAATGTCCGTTCTCCAAGGTCAAAATCGTAAAAGGTTTTCGATCCTGAAGCTCTTCGGGGACATCGAATTGGCTAATCACAATTGACTCATTGCCGTAGACGGTGCCTCGCATTCCGAACAGGGAAAGTGGCGTGGATTTGCTTTTTGCTCGTCGCGAGAGCCATTCTCCGATCAGCGGAGCGAAGTGTGGTTTGGCGTTGATGTAGTAGCGCGTAGAATCCACAGCTCCTCCCACAACCAGGCGGGAGCGTATAACTTCTATTTCTCCAGCGGATGGGGTTTTGATTTCAAATAGGCTGGAGGCATCCCCCAAGAAGCCTTTTGCATCTGGGGCTGCGTCTTCGACTTGAATCAGTAGATTTGAGTAATAAATCGGGCTTGTTAGTAACGCATATCCGGTGCCTGCAATTGCTGCAAGAATGGTGACAATAAGAATCAGCCATTTCCCATCAATCAATATATCCAGGTACTCTGTCAGATGTATTGAAGTATCCCCGTCTTCCGGGGTGCTGTTGTTTGCAACTGCGTTTTGTTGAGGGGCGCTCACGGTATAAGAAGAATTCATTTGATTTTTGAAATGCGATCGGCCCAAACTTGAACGCCGGAATCAATGAGTCCTAGAGCGCTGTCGAAAGCTGCACGTCCTAATTTATAAGGATCGGGGATGTCAATCTTTTTTCCTTCCCCAAGGCGAAAAACCTTTCCTCGAGTAAAGGGATAGCGGGATTCGATGTGTCGGCGCTGGTCGCTGTCCATTGTTAAAATAAGATCGCTGTTTTGACACAATTCTTGGGTCAACTGTCTCGCGCGGTGAGTCCCAATGTCTAATCCGCGTTCTCCCATGAGAGTTTGCGCAATTGGATCAGCGCTATGGCCTACTAGAGCTCCGACTCCTGCGGAACTTACGGAAAATTCGGGCAGGGCTCTGGCCATTAGTGCCTCGCCCATCGGGCTTCTACAAATGTTGCCGATGCAAATAATCAAAATTGACTTCATGAATTACTAGTATCACATTGGGCTTAGTAATCTAGAGGTTTATCTAGCGTTTAGTTCGAAGACGTGATGGATGGTCTTCTTGCGAGATCTCTAGCAGAGCCCTCGCCAGTCTGTGGATGTTGCGGAGTGTTAGCTATGCTCAGAATCCTCGATCGTTGCCTAATCGCAACAGTTGTCGATGCACTCAGTGACATAGAAGGCCTGAGCTTAAGTGAGGAGCAGCTGATTGAAGCGAAACTTTGCCTCCCAGGGTCTTGGAGTGCGAGCAGCGAATGCCATATCGTAGTTCCAAGCGACAATCTCTCGATGAAGTGGCTCGATGAAGTGAAATGGGACGCCAACGGCCTCGTGCCGGTGATCGCCCAGGAACAAGGCACCAACGACGTGCTGATGTTCGCGTGGATGAACCGGGAGGCGCTCGAGAAGACCGCCGAACTCGGCCGCGCGGTGTATTTCAGCCGCTCGCGCGGCAAGCTCTGGTTCAAGGGCGAGGAATCGGGCCACGTGCAGACCGTGCACGAGATCCGCCTCGACTGCGACAACGACGTGGTGCTGCTCAAGGTCACCCAGTTGGGCCACGAGCCCGGCATCGCCTGCCACACCGGCCGCCACAGCTGCTTCTTCAACAAGTACGAGAACGGCCAGTGGACCGTGACCGAGCCGGTCTTGAAAGACCCGGAATCGATCTACAAATGAGCGGCACCGTGAACACCAACGACGCCCTCGCACGCCTGGCCGCGGTCATCGAAAGCCGCCTGCCCGCCAATGGCGGCGACCCCGAGAAGAGCTACGTCGCGCGGCTGCTGCACAAGGGCCCCGACGCCTTCCTCAAGAAGATCGGCGAGGAAGCCACGGAAGTGGTGATGGCGGCCAAGGACGCCGACCACGGCGGCGACCGCACGAAGGTGGTCTACGAAGTGGCCGACCTCTGGTTCCACACCATGGTGGCGCTCGCGCACTACGGCCTGTCGCCCGCCGAGGTGGTGGCCGAGCTCGAGCGGCGCGAAGGCACCAGCGGCATCGAGGAAAAGGCGCTGCGCAAGGTGCAGGCCCGCGAAGCCGCCAGCGAGTGACCGCCTGAGCGCCGAGGGATGACTCTGACGACCGAAAGGACATCGCCATGCCCAACGACATCGTGAACCTTCAGCCCGACGACTCGCTCAAGACCTGGGGCTGGGTCAGCTACATCCTGCACCTGATCGTCGCCATCGGCGCCGTGGTGCCCGGTGCCCAGGCCTCGGTGCTACTGCTGCTGGTGGCGCTGGTGATCGACTTCGTGAAGCGCGACGACGCGGCCGGCACCTGGCAGGCCTCGCACTTCAGCTGGCGCATCCGCTCGGTGCTCTGGGCCGGGCTGCTGTACATCGTCACCTCGTGGCTCTGGCTGCTGCTCTTCGTCCCGGGCTGGATCGCCTGGAGCCTGATTTCGCTGTGGTTCCTCTACCGGATCGTGAAAGGCATGATCCGGATGAACGACGGCCGTCCCATGGAACCCAACGATGTCATCTGATCCGAACTGCATCTTCTGCAAAATCGTCGAGGGCAAGATCCCGTCGCGCAAGGTCTACGAGGACGAGGACGTCTTCGCCTTCCACGACATCGCGCCCTGGGCGCCGGTGCATTTCATGCTGGTGCCCAAAAAGCACATCGCCTCGATGGCCCAGTTGACGCCCGACGACGCGGCGCTGATGGGCAAGATCATGACCCTGGCGCCCAGGCTGGCGCTGGAGCAAGGGTGCAACCCCTACCCGGAAGGCGGCTACCGGGTGGTGGTCAATACGGGGACCGAAGGGGGGCAGGAGGTGCATCATCTCCATGTCCATGTCATGGGCGGTCCGCGCCCCTGGCTTCGCGGCTGAGCCGTTAAGTAAATTTGTCACATTCGCCGCGACTAAAATCGGCACATTCTTAGGAGTCTTCCATGGGTTCTTTTTCCATCTGGCACTGGCTGATCGTGCTGCTCGTCGTCGTCATGATCTTCGGTACCAAGAAGCTTCGTAACATGGGTTCCGACCTCGGCGGTGCCGTCAAGGGCTTCAAGGACGGCATGAAGGACGGCGCCTCTTCCGATGCACCGACCGCCACCGGCCCCACCGCCCAGGTCACGAGCCAGTCGGCCGCCACCGACAAGCCGACGATCGACGTCGAAGCACGCCACAAGTCCTGATCCGGGCGACACGTGCTGGACCTCGGCATTGAGAAGATGGCGCTGATCGGCGTCGTCGCGCTGATCGTCATCGGACCCGAAAAGCTGCCGCGCGTGGCGCGCACCGTCGGCACGCTGCTCGGCAAGGCGCAACGCTACGTCAACGACGTCAAGGCAGAGGTCAACCGCTCGATGGAGCTCGACGAGCTCCGCAAGATGAAGACCACCGTCGAGGACGCGGCGCGCGACGTGGAGCAGAACATCCACTCGGGCGTCAGCGACCTCGAGAAGCAGTTCTCCACTCCCGCGGGCGAAACCCTCTCGGCGCTGGCCGAACCGGAACCGGTGATGCCGGTCTACAAGCATCCGCGCAAGAACTGGCGCCTCAAGCAGGGCGCCACGCCGCAGTGGTACAAGTCCCGCAACGGCGTGCGCACCAAGGCACTGTCGGGCGCGGCGCGCGTCGCGCGCTACCGGCCGCACAAGGTCAGCTAGCAGCGACGCGGCGCGGTTTTCCCTCCACCCAGCGTTCCCACGCGCGCCGCCCGTCGGCAGCCCACGCTTTCCATCTCCTCAATGGCTGATTCCGACTCCAAGAACAAAGAAGACGAGCTCGCCGGCACCGAGCAGCCTTTCGTCGCGCACCTGATGGAGCTGCGCGACCGGCTGCTCTACTGCGTCTACGGCATGGCGATCGCCGGCATCCTGCTGGCGATCTGGCCCGGCCCGGGCGGGCTGATCGACATCATCGCGATGCCGATCCGCGCCCACATGCCGCCCGACGCCAAGCTGATCGCCGTGGGCGTGTTCTCGCCCTTCTTCGTGCCGCTCAAGGTGCTGATGATGGCCGCGGTGCTGCTCGCGCTGCCGTGGCTCATGTACCAGGCCTGGATGTTCGTGGCACCGGGCCTCTACACCCACGAGAAGCGCTTCGCGCTGCCGCTGATCATCTTCGGCAGCCTGCTGGCCTATGCGGGCATCGCCTTCGTGCAGCTGTTCGTGCTCGACAAGATGTTCGGCTTCATCCAGAAGTTCACGCCGGCCGCGGTCGCGGCCACGCCCGACATCTCCTCGTACGTCGAGGCCATCCTGTCGCTGTACCTCGCCTTCGGCGTCGCCTTCCAGGTGCCGATCGTCGTGATGCTGCTGGTGCGCTTCGAGATGGTGACCATCGAGAAGCTGCGCTCCTTCCGCGGCTACTTCATCGTCGTGGCCTTCATCGTGGCCGCCGTGCTGACGCCGCCCGACGTGGTGTCGCAGCTCGCGCTGGCGATCCCGATGTGCGTGCTGTACGAGGTGGGGATCATCGGGGCCAAGTACTTCTCGCGGGCCTCGAGGTCGCCGGAGGAGGAGGAAGCTGGTTCCGCTTCAAAAACGCCTTGATAAATTCTGCAGAGATCGGCGAGGGTGTGTTGGCTGCGCAACAGTCTTCACCGCCAAGTGACTTGCATAATTGAATTCATGGTGGACCTGTGCGTTGCGATGGCGCTAAATATCCTTCAGTAACCTGTGCGTGCTCGCAATCAGTGTGACCTTCTTGCACGCACTTGTCGGCCACCAGCAGATACCTGCAGCAAGCTTTGAGCGCCAGATTGCATCTCATCACCGTATGATGATTGTCGCCATATAGAGCGTCGCCACCCATCAGCTCGCTCATTTCCAGATACGCCGAATGTATCTGGCGACGTCAAATTTCGAGGCGCCACTCGCAGTTGGTTGACTTTGCGGAGCTTGGGCCGCCCGATCAGCAGCGCGGCAATGGCCGCGTCGATATCCGATATCCCGCCCAGTTCTCGCGCCAGAGATGGTGGATTTCCGCAAGCACCTTAGCTTCGCCGCCGCCAGTTGAACCCGATCTGCCCTTGATCCGTTGGCGGGGGCATGCGCGCTATGTGTCTGCCGCTCCCATGCAAGTGCTGCAGCTCTGCATCAGCCACCGAATCAAAAAAGCGCTGGCGTTCTAGGTGCAGGTGACGACTAACCTTTTGAAGCTTGCTTGAGGCCAGGGGCCAGTCATGCAGTTGGCGATTGCGGCAATTTGGTGTCGACCAGACTTGCACCACGTAGAAATTTTGGAGCGATTCAATTTTCTATCTTGTGATAAGCCAAGGCTTATATTTTGCAGAGCACTATATCAGTGGGAAGGTCCTGAAAATGCACGAATATCAAACATGAAATTTGAAACCGCAAAGCATCAGTCATCTCTTGGAAAGGCTCGTCTTTCCGCTGCCTGTTAATTATTTTTGGGGGCAAGGTTCTATTAATAGAAGCTTAGGGGTGCTGGAGAGGGCCAATGGGTTTTAGGGAGTTTTTCTTTAAAAGCAAAGCGGGCTTTTCAATGAAAAACCAAGATGTGAATGCAAATGCAATGGTTAGGACGAGTGCTGCCAAAATGCTCGGCGTGGAAAAAATGAGCAGGAGGTTTATAATTGGCATGTGCCAAACGTATGTCCCATAGCTAATGTCGAAACTGAGTTTTAGATATTTTGTTCCGAAGGCTAGCCACGTTATTATGGCGACATAGAAGAAGAAATAAAAAATCCCCAGGCGGTTATTTGTTGCTCCAAATAGAGGGTTTGAATCAAGTCCGAGCCAAATGAGTATTCCAAGGGGAATGACTCCAAATGGAAGAAATCTCATGCAGGACTTGATGATGCTGTAATGTTTCGCTGCCAAAATTCCAAAACCAAACATCCAGCCCCACACAATCGGAGTCAAGGACAGAATATCGTAGAACGTTTTTTCTCGAAATATTGGCTTTGTCCATATGATGGGGCCAAAGGCGTAGATCAAAAACGATGTGAATGTAAAAAGAAGCGTTGCCGAGCGCAAACTACGCTCTGTCCGTGCTATGACCGGAACAAGTGCATAGAAAATTATTTCAGTAGTCAATGTCCAAAGCGACCCATTTATAACGCCCACTCCAACATCTCGAAAAAGCGCAGGGTTGTAAGCTTGTCCCAGTGTTATTTGTGCAAGAAACCAAGTTGAGTAGATTGGAAATTTCTCAATTAATTCTTGGGGGCCGTGGGAAAGCAGCACAATGACCATTCCGCCTGTTGTTACGAAAACCAACCCGGGAAATAGTCGCAGGAATCTATTTTGAAAATAACGCGACCCTTGAGCGTTGAGATAGGAGGCGTAAATTAAAAAACCGCTAACGAAAAAGAAGGCGGGCACTCCCGGAAAGTGCCTAAGAAATTCCAGAAAAACATATTTTTTTTCAAAATGCTCTGTTGCATGAGAAAAGACAACTTGCAACGCGAAAGCCAACCTTAGCCACTCCAGATTGTTTTGCTTGGGGAAGTGAATTTTCGGAAAGTGGAATGCGATTGATTTTGTCAAAAATTTCTCCTTTTGCAATCAGGCTTTGCGTTTTTAATTAATGCATGAGCTCAATTGCTCGGAGTTGGGCATGGATTCCGTCGCTTTTTATGTCTGTCATGCTGTCGGAGGCGGTGTTGATCCGTCGACTTCTTTTCTACTGTGCAATGTGCACTTGTGCTAAGCGGTGAAGTTAAATGCATAGCGGCATTTGCGATGCTTGGAAATGACTCCAAAGATCTGAACTTTCTTGTCCCTCAAAAAAGAAAAAAGGTGCAGGGCATCAAGGTCAGGAATTTGTCGCTCGCGGTTCATTCTGTTTGGTTCGGTACCAGCCGCACCGGACTCTTCGGCCGCAGGCCCGGCATCACGTCCAGTTCCATCTTGTCGCTGCCGCGCTGCAGCGCGAAGCGCGCGGTGCTGCCGGGCTTGAGGCCGGCCACGGCGGTCAGCAGCGCCTGCACGCTGTCGGTCTTCTTGTCGCCCACCGCGGTGATCACGTCGCCGGGGCGGATGCCGGCCTTGGCGGCCGGGCCGTTCTGCAGCACGCCGGTGATGATCACGCCCGCGTCGGCCTTCACGCCGAAGGTCTCGGCCAGTTCGGGCGACAGCTCGTTCGGCTCGACGCCGATCCAGCCGCGACGCACCTGGCCTTCCTTCACGATGCCCTCGAGCACGATCTTGGCCATCGACACGGGAATGGCGAAGCCGATGCCCATGCTGCCGCCCGAGCGCGAGTAGATCGCGGTGTTGATGCCCAGCAGGTTGCCGTTGACGTCGATCAGCGCGCCGCCCGAGTTGCCGGGGTTGATGGCCGCGTCGGTCTGGATGAAGTTCTCGAAGTTGTTGATGCCGAGCTGGTTGCGGCCCAGCGCCGAGACGATGCCGCTGGTCACGGTCTGGCCGACGCCGAAGGGATTGCCGATGGCCAGCACCTGGTCGCCCACCTGCAGTTCGTCGGAGCTGCCCAGCACGATCACTGGCAGCTTGTCGAGCTCGATCTTGAGCACGGCCAGGTCGGTGTCGGGATCGGTGCCGATCACCTTGCCGCGCGCGTGGCGGCTGTCGTTGAGCGTGACCTCGATCTCGTCGGCGCCCTCGACCACGTGGTTGTTGGTGAGGATGTAGCCGTCGGTGCTCACGATCACGCCGCTGCCCAGGCCCACCTGGGGCTGGTCGTCCTGGTCGCCGAAGAAGAAACGGAACCAGGGGTCGTTGCTGCGCGGATGGCGCTGTGCCGCCTTGCTGGTGTTGATGCTCACCACCGCCGGCGAGGCCTTCTTGGCCGCGGCGCTCAGGCTGCCGGGCGCGGGCACGCCGGGCGTCGAGCTCGCGGGCGCCTCGATGATCGACACCACGCCGCCCAGCGAGGTCGTGCGCCGGTTGATCCATTCGGGCTTGAGCGTGGCGACCACGAAATAGGCCGCCAGCAGGACGGTCACGGCTTGGGCGAAGAGCAGCCAGGTGCGTTTCATGAAAACTTGGTGAAAAGGCGCGAAGGCGAGGGCGCTGAGGGGGAAAAGGCCGCGGAGCGCGGCATCGTCGACGATTGTCTCTCAACGGCAGGGGGCGAAGACCGCGCCGGCCGGTCGAGATTCACGGAAGGTCGAGGCGCCAATAAGGGATAACCCCTAGCATCGTGGCCCCGGGCCTACCGGCCCGGCTCTCCCTCGCCCCCGCCCCGCCCATCCGGTGGACGCGGCCGGGCATTTCGTCGGCGCACCGCTTTCGCTTCCCATCCGGCCCCGCGGCCCCGGTGCGCGGCCACGACTTTCCGCCCGCCATGACTTCACACGCAACCACCCCGGACGGCGCAGCGCCGGCCCCGGCCCGCGCGCTCGATGCCCGCGACTACAAGACGCTCGCCCTCTCCGCCCTCGGCGGCACGCTCGAGTTCTACGACTTCGTCATCTACGTCTTCTTCGCCACCGTGCTGGGCGCGCTCTTCTTCCCGGCCGACATGCCCGACTGGCTGCGCCAACTGCAGACCTTCGGCATCTTCGCGGCCGGCTATCTGGCCCGGCCGGTCGGCGGCATCGTGATCGCGCATTTCGGCGACCTGCTCGGCCGCAAGCGCATGTTCACGCTGTCGATCTTCCTGATGGCCGCGCCCACGCTGGTGATCGGCCTGCTGCCCACCTACGCCAGCATCGGCGTGGCGGCGCCCCTGCTGCTGCTGGCCATGCGCGTGCTGCAGGGCGCGGCCATCGGCGGCGAGATGCCCGGTGCCTGGGTGTTCGTCGGCGAACACGTGCCCGCGCAGCGCTACGGCTTCGGCATCGGCACGCTGACCTCGGGCATCACCGGCGGCATCCTGCTGGGCTCGCTGGTGGCCGTGGCCATCAACCGGCACTACGCGCCCGAGCAGGTGCACGACTTCGCCTGGCGCATCCCCTTCATCCTCGGCGGCGTGTTCGGACTGGTGTCGGTGTACCTGCGCCGCTTCCTGCACGAGACCCCCGTGTTCCGCGAGCTGGCCGACCGCCGCAGCGTGGCGCGCGAGCTGCCGCTGCGCACCGTGCTGCGCGAGCACCGCGGCGCCAGCGTGTTCGTCGCGCTGCAGACCTGGGTGCTGTCGGCCGCGATCGTGGTGGTGGTGCTCTACACGCCCACCTACCTGCAGAAGGTGCACCACATCCCGGCCGCGCTGGCGCTCGAGGCCAATGCGCTGGCCACCCTCACGCTGACCATCGGCTGCGTGATCGTCGGCTGGGCCAGCGACCGCATCGGCACGCGTGCCGTCATGCTGATCGGTTGGGGCGGCCTGTTCGCGACCGCCTATCTCTTCTACACCGGCCTGCCCGGCACGCCGGCCACGCTGTTCTGGCACTACGGACTGGTGGGGCTGTTCGTGGGCAGCATCGCCACCGTGCCGATCGCCGGCGTGCGCGCCTTTCCGGCGCCGGTGCGCTTCACGGGGCTTTCGTTCGCCTACAACATGTCGTATGCCGTCTTCGGCGGGCTCACGCCGGTGATCCTCACGCTCTGGCTGCAGCACGATCCCATGGCGCCCGCGCACTACGTGGCGGTGCTGGCCGCGCTGGGCTTCGTGCTCGCGCTCTGGCCCCTGGCCGCCCGTGGCCACCCCATGCGGGCTGGCGTTGCGTCGGGCGGGGGCGCGACAATGTCGCGATGAGCACCACCCGCCACGAACTGCTGCACGCATTCGACCTGCTGCTCGCTCCCGAGCGCTTCAAGGACTACGGACCGAACGGCCTGCAGGTCGAGGGCCGCACCACCGTGCGCAAGATCGTCTCGGGCGTGACCGCGAGCCGCGCGCTGATCGAGGCCGCGATCCGCGCCGAGGCCGATGCCATCTTCGTCCATCACGGCCTCTTCTGGCGCGGCCAGGACGGCCGCGTCACCGGCTGGATGAAGCAGCGGCTGGCGCTGCTGCTGAACCGCGACATCAACCTCTTCGCCTACCACCTGCCGCTCGACGCGCATCCCGAGCTCGGCAACAACGCGCAACTCGGCCTGCAGCTCGGCCTGCTGGCCCATCCCGGATCGGCCGGGCGCTTCGGCGAGCAGGAGCTGGGTTTTCTCGGCGGCCTCGAGGACGGCGAGACCCTGGCCAATGCGAAGGCGCTTGCCGTCCATGTCGAGAAGGTGCTCAAGCGGCCTGTGACGCTGGTCGACACCGCCCATCGTCCGATCAAGACCATCGCCTGGTGCACCGGCGGCGCGCAGGGCTACTTCGAGGCTGCCATCGCGGCCGGCGCCGATGCCTTCATCACCGGCGAGATCTCGGAACCGCAGGCGCACTACGCGCGCGAGATGGGCGTGGCCTTCCTGGCCTGCGGCCATCACGCCACCGAGCGCTACGGCGCGCCCGCTGTGGCCGAGCACGTGGCCGCGCAGCTCGGGCTGCAGCACGAGTTCATCGACATCGACAACCCGGCATGACGGGCGAGGCATCCGTGGGCGGAAGGCCCGTCGCCATCACGCTCGGCGATCCCGCGGGCATCGGGCCCGAGATTGTCGGCAAAGTGTTTCGCGATGCGCCCGAGGCCGCGCGCGGCGCCTTCGTGGCGGGCGACGTGGCGACGATGCGGGCGGCTCTGCAGGCCCTGTCGGCGCCTGGGCATCCGGCGTGGCCCTTGGTCGAGATTGCTTCGCCAGCCGAGGCGCTGGACGTTCCGCCAGGTTGCGTGCCCGTGCTGCAGGCGATCGCGCCGCCCGTGGGGGTGGTGCATGGCCGCATCAGCGCCGAGGCGGGGCGCGCGGCGGGCGATGCGGTGGTCTGGGCGGCGCGGGTCGCGCTGCGGGGCGAGATCGCCGCCATCGTCACCGCGCCCTTGCACAAGGAGGCGCTGTCCGCCGCGGGATTCCCTTTTCCGGGCCACACCGAACTGCTGCAGGCCGAGGCCGCTGCGCATCTGGGCCGCGACGTGGCCGAGGTGCCCGTGCGCATGATGCTGGCCAACGACGAGCTGCGCACAGTGCTTGTCAGCATCCACATGTCGCTGCGCCAGGCGATCGAGGCCGTCACCTTCGACGGCGTGCTCGAGACCTTGCGCATCACCCATCACGCACTCTCGCGCACCCTGGGCCGCGCGCCGCGCATCGGTGTCGCGGGGCTCAATCCACATGCTGGGGAGGGCGGACTCTTCGGCTCGGAAGAGCAGGAGATCATCGTGCCCGCCATCGCCGCGGCACACGCCGAAGGCATCGCCGCCGATGGCCCGCATGCGCCCGATACCGTGTTCATGCGCGCGCGCGCGAAGCAGTCGGGCGTGGCCGACAGCGGCGAGTTCGACGTGGTGGTGGCGATGTACCACGACCAGGGACTGATCCCCGTGAAGTACCTGGGCGTGGAGAAGGGCGTGAACGTGACGCTCGGGCTGCCGTTGGTGCGGACCAGTCCCGATCACGGGACGGCGTTCGATATAGCGGGCACCGGCCGCGCGGATGCATCGAGCCTGGTCGAAGCGCTGCGCATGGCGCGCGCGCTGGCCGGTATCTGAGGAGGGATGCGCGGCCCGCAACGGGCCCCGCTGCGCATCAGGAGCGCTTGAGGCTGTCGCGGATCTCGCGCAGCAGCACGATGTCCTCGGGCGGCGCGGCGGGGGCGGCTGGGGCGGCTTCTTCCGTGCGGCGCAGGCGGTTGATCTGCTTGACCATCATGAAGATGATGAAGGCGAGGATCACGAAGTTGACCACGATGGTGATGAAGTTGCCGTACGCCAGCACCGGCACGCCGGCCTTCTTCAGCTCCGCCAGCGTGTTGGCGACACCTGCCGGCACCGTGCCCAAAACCACATAGAGGTTCGAGAAGTCCAGCTTGCCGAACACCAGGCCGATGACCGGCATGATGATGTCGGCCACCAGCGAGTCGACGATCTTGCCGAAGGCCGCGCCGATGATCACGCCGACCGCCAGGTCGACGACGTTGCCCTTGACGGCAAACTCCTTGAATTCGCTGAGGATGGTCATGGTGAGGGGTGCAAGCGCACTGAGGGTGAGAGGAGCGTCAGTATGCCTTCGTGGGCAGACTTGTTCTGATCGTTGCGACTGGCTCAGACTCCACCTCTTTCGGTGGATGCCACACAATGGAGAGTCGCCTATGATTCGTGCTTGGATAAAAATCGCGATCTGATCACTGGCTTTGCGCGCCTGCGAAGCTTGGGCTTTCCACGATAATTTGGCGCTTCCGATAAGCGAGTGTAAAGCCAAATCTAAAATGAATGATCCTCGCGCTGACCTTGGTACAGGGCTTCTCCTGTAATTAGCGAGTCGCCGCAAGTCAATTTGGCAGTTGTCTTTCGATAAGCTGAAATATCGAACAATCAGGTATCAGGTAAAGCAAGTTTTGGCGGGTAATATGAAGAAGCGAATTTTTGATTTGATAATTAGTGCTCTGGCTCTATTGGTGCTTGCGATACCCTTGGCCATTTTGGTGTTGTTGGTTCGTTATAGGCTAGGAGCCCCGGTATTTTTTCGTCAAACGCGCCCAGGGCAAGGCGGTAGATCATTCGAAATGATCAAATTTCGGACAATGACAAACGCGCGCGACATGAGGGGGGAGTTATTGTCGGATGCGGATCGGCTAACCCCTTTTGGCCGCTTTCTGAGGGGAAGCAGTTTGGATGAGTTGCCTGAGCTATGGAATGTGTTTCGTGGAGATATGAGTCTTGTCGGGCCACGTCCGCTCCTGATGGAATACTTGCCTCTGTACTCAAAAGAACAGGCTCGTCGGCATGAGGTTCGACCCGGTATCACTGGCTGGGCACAGATCAATGGACGGAATACTCTCAGTTGGGAGGAAAAATTCAAATTGGATGTTTGGTATGTAGATAACCGAACGTTATGGCTCGATTTAAGGGTGCTTTGGTTGACCGTGAAGAAGGTGATCGTGCGCGAGGGAATCAGCGCTGCGGGTGAAGCGACGATGCCCCGATTCACCGGCTCGGCGAAGACGCTGAGCCGCGAATCATGATCGCCTCGCTTTATGCGGTTTATGGAGCAAGCGGTTGCGGCCGTGGAATCATGCCATTGGCTCGGGCGCAATTGCAGAAACTTGGAATTGAATCCGATCGCTTGGTGTTTATAGACGATAATTGTGACTCGCAGATGGTCAATGGCCATAAGGTTCTCCGATATGCAGATTTCGTTCGCGAGAATGCGGCGGAGCGACATGTTGTGATTGCTATCGCGAGCGGAGCGGTTCGAGAAAAGCTTGCAAACCGATGTGCTGAAGATGGAGTGCACCCATGGAGTGTTGTAGCCGATAGCACTCTAATCATGGACGACGTCGTGATTGGAGAGGGCTGCGCGCTAAGTCCTTTTGCTACGATTACATCCAATATTCGCATTGGTAAACACTTTCACGCCAATCTATACAGCTACGTGGAGCACGATTGTTTCATTGGTGATTTCGTTACTCTCGCTCCTGGTGCTAAATGCAATGGAAACATTGTCATAGAAGATCACGCTTATGTCGGATCTGGTGCAGTTATAAAACAAGGAAAGCCAGGCAGGCCAATTATCGTGGGAAAAAATTCCATTGTTGGCATGGGTGCTGTTGTTACGCGGGATGTTCCGGCTGGAGTCACCGTCGTCGGGAATCCCGCTCGTCCACTAATTTCTCAAAAAGGTTAAATCAACGTGTTGAATACTGCATTTTCCCCATGGCCAAGCTTCACTGCCGAAGAAGGCGATGCGGTAAATCGTGTCCTTTTGTCCAACAAGGTGAATTATTGGACCGGCATTGAATGCCGGGAATTTGAGAAAGAATTTGCTTCTTGGGTGGGGACGCCGTATGCAGTAGCTTTGGCAAATGGAACCTTGGCGCTCGATCTTGCACTTAAGGCTCTAGGCATAGGTCCGGGCGATGAAGTGATCGTCACGCCCCGAACTTTCATTGCTAGTGTGTCGTGTGTGGTGAACGCCGGAGCCATCCCGGTGTTTGCCGATGTAGATGCGAGCAGCGGAAATATTTCTCCGGCAACCATAGAGCGTGTCATTACTCCAAGTACTCGGGCGGTAATTTGTGTTCATCTCGCCGGTTGGCCTTGCGACATGGATGGCATTATGGATCTTGCAGTCAAGCATGATTTGAAAGTTATCGAGGACTGCGCACAGGCCCATGGCGCGCGCTATAAAGGACGAATGGTTGGTTCTATCGGTCACGTAGGCGCTTGGTCGTTTTGCCAAGACAAGATAATAACCACTGGTGGTGAAGGAGGGATGGTCACAACCAATGATGAATCGCTTTGGCGGGCGATGTGGGAGTTCAAAGACCACGGTAAAAGCCATGATGCGATCTATAACCGTCAGCACCCTCCCGGATTCCGGTGGTTGCATGAAAGTTTTGGTACGAACTGGCGAATGTTGGAAATGCAAGCGGTGATTGGGCGTATTCAACTGAGAAAAATGGCCGATTGGACCTCGACTAGAAATAAAAATTCCGAGGCTATTTTCGAGATCGCGCGCAAGCACGATGATATCGTCCGGGTACCGGATCTGCCTTCAGGTTTTGTTCACGCGCAATATAAGACATATTTTTATGTACGGCCGGAGCGGTTGGCATCGGGGTGGAGCCGCGATCGTATTGCAGAAGAAATTTTGGCTAGGGATGTGCCTTGTTATCAAGGATCTTGTTCCGAGGTTTATTTGGAGAAGGCTTTTCATGGCACGAATTGGTGCCCTAACCCACGGTTGCCAGTGGCGCGTGAACTGGGTGAAACCAGTTTGATGTTCTTGGTGCACCCTACACTTACTAAAGAAGAACTCAATAAAACGTGCATAGCACTTGATGACGTACTTCGACGAGCCTCCGGTCGATCGTGAGCGTCAAATGTGTCTCATGCATATAGCATCTAAATGCTAAAGCATCCTAAATTGGTAGTGCGGTGATTGCTTGGCAAGATCGGCATATGTATGCGCCTAGAGTTTTACTTCAGCGTCATTTGTTTTCTTTAAGGGCGTAAATGCATTAATACTGAAGGATGTGCTTTGGTGAAGTTGGCTTTCGTGCGAAAAGGCAGACTTGACTCCCATGAATAGGGGATGCAGGGCTGCTGAGTTCTTGACACAATTATTCACAATAAGACTAGAGTTCGCTTGGGTTACCCTAGGGAAATTGGGCACAATCCATGGTAGATCGCCAATTTATTGGTTTGGTAGGAGTCGCGTTTGATCAATCGTATGGCGGAGCAATTGCTCGCCTTGCCTCGTCCTGCTAAGCGTTTGTTTGCACTTCTCGTAGATGCAGCGCTCTGCGTGTTGTGTGTATGTTTCGCGCTTAGTTTGCGATTTGAGCAGTGGACAATGCCGGTAGGTCCGCAGTGGTGGGCTGCTCTGCTGGCAGTGCTAATTGCTCTCCCGCTTTTTGTTGTTTTCGGGCTTTATCGCGCAATCTTCAGATACGCTGGCGCGCTTGCATTAATGGCCACTGTGCGCGCGTGTGCATTATTTGGTCTCTTTTACGCTGCAATTTTTTCGGTCTTGGGTGTTGCAGAGGTTCCGCGAACGATTGGGCTATTGGTTCCAATTTTGCTTTTTTTATGTGCTAGTGGGCTGAGAATATTGGTGAGGTATTGGCTCGGTGGTATGTATATGAGCGCAGTCGATCGAAAATCTCTGCCGCAGGTAGTTATATATGGTGCAGGTGGTGCAGGCTTGCAGTTGGCTGCTGCATTAGCGCAGAGTCGTGACATGGTCGTTCGGGCGTTCGTTGATGATGCCAAGCATCTTCAGGGAAGCACGTTGAATGGAATCGGCATAAAACCTCCCAGTTGGTTGCGAGCTAACGCAGCAGCTCTTGGCATCACTGACGTGCTGCTGGCGATGCCTTCGGCTTCTCGAGGACGTCGCGTTGAGATCTTGAACGAACTGCTGCCGTTGCACTTGCATGTCCGCACATTGCCTGCGCTTGCTGATTTAGCGCATGGGCGTGTTCAGGTTCATGACCTTTTGGAAATCGATATTGAGGACTTGTTGGGGCGTGACCCCGTCTCTCCTGTTGATGATCTTTTGCACAAGCACATTCGTCACCAGGTTGTGCTTGTTACGGGCGCTGGAGGCTCAATAGGGAGCGAGCTATGCAGGCAAATCGTTCGACTTTCGCCTGCTAAATTGCTTTTGCTGGAATTGAGTGAGTTTGCTCTTTACGCAATTCACCAAGAACTTCAAGCAATTGCTCCAAATATTAAGGTGATTCCGTTGCTTGCGTCGGTGCGGGATGCATCTCGTCTGCGGGAAATCATGCGAGCTTGGCGCCCAGACACCGTTTATCACGCGGCGGCATATAAGCATGTTCCTCTTGTCGAGCACAATCCTGTCGAAGGAGTGAGAAATAACGCTCTGGGAACACTGACTACGGCGCAGATTGCAATGGAGTGCCAAGTTCGTCGATTCGTGTTGATTAGTACCGATAAAGCAGTGCGACCGACAAATATTATGGGGGCAACTAAGCGAGTTGCGGAGTTGGCGCTTCAAGCGTTGGCGCAGAAAAATTCTGGAACTTGCTTTTCTATGGTTCGTTTTGGCAATGTTCTGGGGTCCAGTGGCTCGGTTGTACCATTGTTTCGTCGTCAAATTGAAGCAGGAGGGCCGATTACGCTAACCCACGCAGATATTACGCGCTACTTCATGACAATTCCCGAGGCGGCGCAATTGGTAATTCAAGCCGGTGCCATGGCGCAAGGCGGAGATGTTTTTGTGCTTGATATGGGCGAGCCGGTGCGTATTATCGACTTGGCGCGACGGATGGTGGAATTGTCCGGCCGCACGGTACGCGATGCTGCTACGCCTGATGGTGATATCGAAATTTCTGTTACAGGTCTTCGTCCTGGTGAAAAATTATATGAGGAATTGTTGATCGGAGATAATGCAATGCAAACATTGCATCCTCGCGTCATGAAGGCTCACGAGTCCTGTCCCCCGGCAGACGAGGTCTGGCGTCAATTTTCTATTTTGGGGCCTATTCTTGATAGTAATGATGTCCCTGCATTGAAGGCATTGCTTTCGCAGATGCTCCCTGGTTATCGCCCGCTGGCAGAAGTGGTTGATTGGGTGCATCTCGAACTTCATGAGCTTCCAGTGCAAGTAGTCTCAATGAATCAAGAGGAAATTCTGAAAGAGTCCAGCCCGATTGTGGCTTCAGGCGCTGCTGTTGCACTCGCTTAGCAGGCTCTCGAAGGTGATCTCGAACATCGGTGCAACACTCCTTAACCCTCGGGAAAGTGATGTACGTCAGCGGTTGAGGGCAGAAGAGCGACGGGTGGACCAAGGCCGTAAGCTGACAAGGCAGTAGCGCCGCGGCGATTGGCAGGATGCTGAACCGAGCTCCAAGCGCCATTCACCACAGGGTTTCGGCGCGACGGCCACCAGCAGAGGGTGAAGTGATGCGGGGACGTGCGCGACGTGGTCCTGGCTATGACGTGGTATCCGCTGGCAAGCGAGCACTGCGAATGAGCGGCCGTCTTTGCAGTCAAGCGGTAGGCGCGGTCGAGTCCTATGTAGAGCTGTGTTTGGTAATGGCGTTGAGCATAGCCAGCAGCTTGCGCATGCAGGCGACCAAGGCGACCTTCTTGCGTTTACCTGCCGCCAGCAGGCGCTCGTAGCAAGTTTTGAGCACCAGGTTGCGGCGTATCGCTGTGAGGGGGCCATGTACAGGGTTCGTCGCGCGTAGGCTCGCTTACCCTAGCTGGAGCGCTGGCCACGTACTTGGCGACGGTCGCGATTCAGGGACGCCACGCCGCACCAGCAGCGATGCGGCGCCGGTCGAGCTTGCCGAGTTCGGGCAGTTCTGCCTGCGGCACGGCAACGCTAGCCGCGCCAATTCCCCGCACGCTGGCCAGCGCGTGCGCCAGTTGGGCGTGACGGTGCTGAAACTCGATCACGCGCTGGATGCTCGGGCGCGCAAGCGTAACCGTAACCGCCTGCGCCAGGCGCAGGCGCTCCGAGGTCAGCATCTGTACCAGCCGGGGCCGGCGCAGGACCAGGGCTTGCCGTTGGTGCGGTTCAGCCTTCGCCAGCGGCTTGGCGAAGCTCGCCCCTCCCTGTCTATGCGAACTTCAAGTTCATGCAATCGTCCGGGCTGCGGAGAAAGACGGTCCGGCTCAGGCGGTGGTGCTCACTCTCGGGCTTGAAACATTCCAGAGGAGGGCGAGCTGCCCGAGCCGGTCCGAGGCATAAAGAGAAGGCGACATGTCCGCCGCACGAGCAAGCTTCGTCCGCACACTGTGTTGTGGCTAGGCAAGATGGGACTATTGGGAAGACGCTGGTCGCCATTTGCGCTCGCCCCAAGGGGAACTGCGCAGGGAGTTGACGTCGCCGCTGCGTCAGGCTCGTGGGGCGCACCGGCCTCACAACCGTAATGCCGAGCAACGTGGCAAGTTGGCGGACATGCTCGGCATTCGTGTGCGTCCGCCCGAGATGAACGACCGACTGCTGCCAGGGCATTTGGAGGGCGGCAGGGGGTACGCAACCAGTCAGGCGTGGGCATCTTGGTGTACCAAGGACCTGTTTCGTGATGATTGTGAAGGTCGATGGTGCGATGGGTGCTGGATGTCTTCAGAGGCTCCGAAGCCGCATTTGGTCCGCAGGATAGATAAAGCGCTTCGCTAGACCTGATCCACGGCCAAGGCAAGTGCCATTCGAGCTTCAGCCCAATCAATGCATTCTATCGGCCCATACTTTATTTGGCCGGTTCGAAGTTAAGTATATTGTCTCCTGCTCGAGGGATGTTGTTGGTCGGTGGCCCAACCGAAAAAGCCTTTGGATCGCGGATGGAGGTCATGTCGTAGAGCGGATTGATGCGACCTAGTTTAGCCCCGCCGTCTCGAATTAGGGGTGACCAAGCAAATGCTGCTGTGAATTTGCTTGACTTGGGTAAGAAGGCGTCAAAAGGAATTGCAACGTAAATCCCTTTGTCAAAACTGCCTTCGCCAAAATCTCGAGAAGAGACATTTGTCTTCGTTGCGTACGCGCCAAGGACTACGCCGTTGTCGAAACTCTTGCTCACATTGAGTGTCATGCCTCGATCGCCCGCAAGATATTGCCCCAAGCTAACACTGGCTCTAACGCCATTCCATCCAGTATCCCAGTACAGCGTGGCGTGGCCAGTGTTGACTTTGTAATCACGTAACCCGAAATCCTGCTCGAAGGCACGTTGACGTACGTGATTGAAGTCAATGCCGAATGCAATTCGGCTCTGCGAGGGCCTATACAACCACTCAGCGCCCACCCCTGCAAACATGGGTTCTAACGCTCCACCATATACGCTGTAGTACTGATCCTCTGCTAGTCGGCCAACATGCGTGAGTTGAAATACTGGAAGTGTCAATCGCTTTGTTGTGGCATATTCGCGTTGGAAGGTTCGAACTCGCGGCAAATTGCTTGGAGCGGTATAGGTGAACTTGTCGAAGTTGTCAATCATTCGCCAATTCAACGCACCATTAAACCAAGTGCTCTCGCTGAAGCGGTACTCGAGAGTTGCTTGAATGCCGATTTGATAGAGCAAAAATGCATCCGGGCCGCCAACAATTTGAGTCGTGCTGGGAGTGATTCCAAAAACGTATCGCTCGCGTTTGCGTTCCCAGGGGGCCATAGTTGGCGGCAAAATGGTACTGTCAGGCGTGGAAAGGGCTTCCTGGTTCGTGCTAGCGCTGCCGATATTTGCGGTGGGCGCTGGCAACGGACGCATCGAATCTTCACTGTTGTCAGCTGGAGGCGAATAATCTCGCTGGCTAATAGCGCGCTTTTCGCGTGGTGTCATCGCTTTGTAGTGTCGATTGACCCACTCGTTGCGATTCACCACTTGGGCGTGCAGCGCCAACCCCCGCTCTCTGTAGTGGAGAATAAAATACTTAATGGCTTCTGGCGCGTCTCGATGCAATAACGCAATGATGGTCTCAACGCGTGGTTCTCGATAAATCGTGATGCTTTCCGAAATCCATACATGTAACTTGTCGCCGTCGGGAGCGATACGTTGGACCGCCCATTCCGTACGAGCTTCGATATCGGCGGCTGTGCTCGGCCAGCCAGGAGGATTCTTGGATGGGACAGGCGTAAAACGTGGCAGCGGCGCATCGGCTACTTTGGGCGACTGCAGCTTCGCTAGATTGCTCGAAAGAGATACTCCCAACATGACCTTGTCGCCCCGTTCGAAGCCGAGCGAAAATGAAACGGTGGGTGAATAGCGATATTCAAGCCCCACATTAAAGGGAGATCGTTGGCGTTGATTGTTCCCAGAGGGCTCGTGCTGGTAATTATTGCCCTCGTATTCGAGTTTTAGGGTTATTGGATCCCAGGGGGTCCGCCATTCGACGCCGCCGAACAGTGCGGAGGGACCTCTAAAGAAGCTGCTGAAGTTGGCCTGCCCCCCGGTATCGACTGCGCTCCCGGGTCTGACCTTGAAACGATTGCTGATAAGGGTCAGCGGATTCTTGATATTGCCGCTGCTGCCCATGTAACCCCAGCCGATGCCAAGGCTGAAATCGAAGTCGCCATAACGTTTGCTGGCGACGAGATATTCGGAGGAGAAAAGCCCGGTACCGCCGAAGTCGCGGAAACCAAGCGCGAGTTCGGGGACGTAGGCCGTTTCCTTTGCCAGCCGAACTTTGAAGTCGATACTCTTGTCCTTGTTCGACTGTCCAGTGGTGCTGGCGGCATAGGCGACGTTGCTGATCGAGCTGTAGCGAAAACCCGCTTCCAGCCAGTCCAGCGGCTGAAACATGAAGTTCAGCCGTGAATAGGGATAGACGTTGGTGAAGGAAAGGCGAAAGTCGCCGAGTTCACCCATCCGTGCGGTCGGTGTCTGCAAAAGGCCGGTTTCGCCCCAGTCGCTGCTGCTGGTCCGAAAAGTCTTTGGTCGGGTGACCGGCTCGGGCAAAACGGAGCGCACGGGAGCAAAGCCAACCGAAGCATTCGCTGGCGGCAGTGAAGGTCGATTGGCGAGGACCGATGTCGCATTCCTGGAGGCCATCGGTGTGGCGGCCGCCTTGCCGAGTTCCGCGGCATTGGCAGCCTGAGGCGAAGGCCCCTGGGTTGCCAGAAACTTGATCAATCCCTCAGACGTCGCAACCAGATCGGGCATTGCTCGAGGAGGCGCCCAGATCCATGAACCAGGCGCTGGTTCATCGGAGGGCTGCGCATTCCAGGGCGCAACTGCGACGCGCGCGGTGCGGCCGTCCGGCTGGGCAACCCAAGCCCAGTCGGCGTCAGGAAGTTCGCAGGCCTTGGCGTAATCCCAGGCCGTGCGGCCGGGCTCATGCTGCACATGGCAGAGTTCGCCATTCGAGCGGACCACTGCGATCGTTTTCAAGTCGCGCGGCCCCGCGACGAATTGCTGCCCGGCAGACAGAACGGGGTCTTCCTCGGGATGGGCCTCCAGCCATCGCGGATCGACGATGCCCAGGGCGACACGCCCCGTCACTGGAAGCTCCTGCAGCCAGGCGATCAGGGCCAAGCGGTCTGCCTGGGTTGAACGCGTTGATTGGCGGGTATCTGCTTCGAGACGGACGAGGAGGGTGTTCTTCAGAAACTGCTGCGCAAGCCGTTCCTCGGGGACCTGCCAAGAAAGTCCCGGAGACGCCGTCTCCGGTGGCTGGCGTAGCAGCCAGGCGCTGAAACGTTCGCCTGGACGCACCTCGACTTCCGGTCGACTCTTCTGACCGCCTGGGGCTGCAGGAGGGGGTTGTTGGGCCCAGGCACCACACGAAGCGATCAGCGCGCAAGCGGCCGCGATGTGACGTGGCCATGAATTGTTGCGGCTACGAGAACCCGGCGCGGTCATGTCCCGGCGCTCGCCGAAGCATTGGCCGTTGGTGAGGTGGGTGTCCACCGCTCAAAGCTCATACACAAACTGCTGGAAATGCACTGCTCGGAATAAATGACCACGGGAGAGCCTGTTTTTCTCGACACCCCGAAGCGGGCCGTGGGAACGGACGCGGTCGCGGGAAGCGACACGCTGCGCTCCTCATACCATTGCAGCGAACTTGGGTCGATGCCGGCGAGGGACGTGTCGTTGGGCGTTGGGATGGCGATTCGCGTGATTTCGTCGCGAATCCCGAATCGATATCCGGGCATGACATCGCGTTCGCGCTGGTAACGCTGCACCGGCGTGCTACTGCCGCTCGAGGCAGAAGGCCAATCGGGCCAGTCCATGAAGCGAACCGTACGCCAGTCCGTCGAAAGACCGGTGGTTCCGACGAGGCGGCCGTTCAGCAGGCGAACGACTTCGCCGCTGTTGCTGTACCAAACTTCCACGGCGCCTTCAGGACGCGAATCGATATAGCCGAGCACCATGTAGATGGTGCGGCCGCCGATGGTGGTTTTCAGGTAAGCGAAGTTGGGATTGAAACTCGACGGGGTGGCCGAAGATGGTCCGTTATAGAGGGCACGAGCCGTGTCCAACATCGCCGAGGAGCCCGAAGAACAACCGCCAACGCCCAAAAAAAACGTTGCCAAAAGGCAACATTTTATAAGTCGCGTGGCGATACCGACGCGGGGAGCTTTTAGCGAATGCCCTCCGTCAAGGAGGGCTCGCAGCATCAGCGGGTGCCGGTGGTGCCCGTGCCGGTGGTACCGGTGCCGGGGATCAGGCCGAAGCCGCCACCCGAGTTGCCACCGTTGCCGCTGACCGCGGCGACGAAGACGGCGGCGCCAGCGCCCGCAGCCACCCACTGTTCGGTCGTGAGACCGCCGGTGGCATTGTTGGTCGCATTGTTCGCGCCAGCCGGGGTTTGCGCGAAAGCAGACGAAGCCGCCAGGGCGGAAAGAGCGACAGCAGCAACCAGTTTGGTGGTCTTCATAAGGTTCCTCTCAGAGATTTTTGAGCAATCGATTCGAGATTAGCAGCAAAGAAAGTGCCTCGCAACCCATTTGCATCTGGTTTCCTGCGATGCGATACCGGCACCTACTTTTGGAGGGGCGTTGCGGAGTTGATGTTACGTAGCAACAACTATCTGCGGGGCCGTAACAAGACCACTCGAGCGCCGGAAATCTACCGTGTTCCGGGGGGCGGGAGAGGTAGTTCGTACTGAAAAGTTCAATGAAATCAGCCACTTGGAAGGTCGAGGGCGCAGGTGTCGGTGTGCGCGGGGTTGCAGGCATCGATCCTGCGTTTGCGTAAACCAACGTTAACTTTTTTCAGACCCGCAACCCAGTTGCCGCATCGGGAGATTCAAGGTGGAAATTCTGTTGGAAAAGACCGACGCCAGCGTGATGGCGAGGAATTCGAAGTTCCAGAGCGTACTGATCGTCCACGACGATCTTCAGGTGACCGAGCGCCTGCGCAGCGTCGTGTCCGTGCTCGAGCCGCGGGCCCGGGTGCTGGTCGCCCGTTCGTGCGCGCAGGCTCGCGAGATCCTGGCCCGCAGTTCCTGCGCGCTGGCGCTGATCGGCATGGACCTGCCCGAGGACGGCGGTGTCTCGACGATCCTGCATCTGCGCGAAGCGCACCCGCACATGGAGCGCATCGCCGTCTCGGCGCTGCCCGACACGCAGCGTGTGCGCGCCGCGGTGTCGGCCGGCGTGGCGGGTTACCTGCTCACCGACGCGCTCGACACCGAGCTGGTCTTCCTGCTGCGTTCGCTCGAGCGCGGCGGCGCGGCCATGGATCCGCGTGTTGCCCGCTGCGTGCTCGAACGCATGTTCGGCACCGCGCGCCGCGCGCCGGCCAGCAGCAGCAGCACGCAAGTACCGTCGGCGGCTGCCGAAACCGAGGCGCCGAAGTCCGTGCTGTCGGTCAGCGAGCTCAAGGTGCTGAACCTGATCGCGCAGGGCTGGAGCAATCGGCAGATCGCCGAGGCCTTCTATCTCTCGATCAACACGATCGAGTTCCATGCCAAGAGCATCTACCGCAAGCTCGCGGTCAAGTCGCGCACGCAAGCCGTTCGCGAAGCGATGCAGCACGGCCTGCTGAACTGAATCTCCCCTCGTGAAACGCCCGCGGCGACGAGCCGCGGGCGTTTTCGCGTGCGCGCCTTCCGCGCCCCGCCGATGTCGGATCGGAGCGTCATTCGTGCGACCGCGCGGTCTTGCAACCGTTGAATTCGCACGTTGCGCCCCGCTACAATCGTCGGTTGACCCTGCTCCAGCGAAGAAGATAGAGGATCCCCATGAGTGACATGACCGCCGGCTCCCCCCGGATCGACACAAGCAAGCGGACCTGGTTGATCGCGTCCGGCTGTGCCGGTGCAGTGGGAGGCGTGGCCACCGCGATTCCCTTTGTCAGCACGTTCCAGCCCTCCGAAAAGGCCAAGGCCGCCGGCGCTGCCGTCGAGGTCGACATCTCCGGCCTGAAGGTCGGCGAGAAAGTCACCGTCGAGTGGCGCGGCAAGCCGGTCTGGATCCTCAAGCGCTCGCCCGAGCAGGTCGCCGAGCTCCCGAAGCTCGATGCGCAGCTCGCGGACCCGCAGTCCAAGCGTCATCCCGACGAATTCACCCCCAAGTACGCCCAGAACGAGCACCGCTCGATCAAGCCCGACGTGCTGGTCGTGGTCGGCATCTGCACCCACCTCGGCTGCTCGCCGGTGGACCGCCTGCAGGCCGGCCCGCAGCCCTCGCTGCCCAACGACTGGGAAGGCGGCTTCCTCTGCCCTTGCCACGGTTCCACGTTCGACCTGGCCGGCCGCGTCTTCAAGAACAAGCCCGCGCCCGACAATCTGCCTGTGCCGCCGCACATGTACCTGTCGGACACCAAGCTCCTGATCGGTGAAGACTCCAAGAAGGCCTGAGGCAGAAGAAGAACATGGCTGAATTCCACGAAATCTCCCCCAACGCCCCGGCCAGCGCCAAGCTGCTGAACTGGGTCGACAACCGCTTCCCGCTGAGCAAGCTGTGGAACGACCAATGGGGCAAGTACTACGCGCCGAAGAACTTCAACTTCTGGTACATCTTTGGCTCGCTGGCGATGCTGGTCCTCGTGATCCAGATCGTCACCGGCATCTTCCTCGTGATGCACTACAAGCCCGACGCGAACCAGGCCTTCGCATCGGTCGAGTACATCATGCGCGATGTGCCATGGGGCTGGCTGATCCGCTACATCCACTCGACGGGCGCGTCCGCGTTCTTCGTGGTGGTCTACCTGCACATGTTCCGCGGCCTCATGTACGGCAGCTACCGCAAGCCGCGCGAGCTGATCTGGGTGTTCGGCTGCGCGATCTTCCTGTGCCTGATGGCCGAAGCCTTCATGGGCTACCTGCTGCCCTGGGGCCAGATGTCCTACTGGGGCGCCCAGGTGATCGTGAACCTGTTCGCCGCCATCCCGTTCATCGGTCCTGACCTGGCCCTGCTGATCCGCGGCGACTACGTGGTGAGCGACGCCACGCTCAACCGCTTCTTCAGCTTCCACGTGATCGCCGTGCCGCTGGTGCTGCTCGGCCTGGTGGTGGCCCACCTGATCGCGCTGCACGAAGTGGGTTCGAACAACCCCGACGGCATCGAGATCAAGGCCAAGCGCGGTGCCGATGGCCATCCGCTCGACGGCATCCCGTCGCACCCGTACTACACGGTGCACGACATCTTCGGCGTGGTGGTGTTCCTCACGATCTTCTCGGCGGTGATCTTCTTCGCCCCCGAAGCCGGCGGCTACTTCCTGGAGTACAACAACTTCATCCCGGCCGACTCGCTGAAGACGCCGAACCACATCGCGCCGGTCTGGTACTTCACGCCCTTCTATTCGATGCTGCGCGCGACCACCGACGACATGGTCAACGTGTTCTCGCTGATCATCGCCGCGGCCGCGATCTGGAACTTCGTCAAGGGCAAGTCGGGCGTGGCGCTCAAGGTCGCGATCATCGTCGTGGCTGCCGTGGCGATCTTCCTGCTCAAGACCTTCGACGCGAAGTTCTGGGGCGTGGTGGTGATGGGCGGTTCGGTCATCATCCTGTTCTTCCTGCCGTGGCTCGACCACAGCGAAGTCAAGTCGATCCGCTACCGTCCGGGCTGGCACAAGTACGTGTACGGCGTGTTCGTGTTCTTCTTCCTGATCCTGGGCTACCTCGGCATCCAGCCGCCCGGCGTCTGGGGCAACCTCGTGATCGGCTCGTTCGCGCTCGACATCGCGCAGACCATCTCGCAGATCGGCACGCTGTTCTATTTCGGTTTCTTCCTGCTGATGCCGTGGTGGAGCCGCAAGGGCGAGTTCAAGACGGTGCCCGACCGCGTGACCTTCGCCGCCCACTGATCAGCGCAAGACAGCTCGAGAGACACACGATGAAGAAAAGCATTTCCGGCTGGCTCGCGGCCCTGGGTTTGGCACTGGGCCTGACCTTCTCCGCGGCCGCTTCGGCCGAGTCCGGCGGCCTCGCCTGGGACAAGGCACCGAACAAGACGAACGACGTGGCCGCGCTGCAGAACGGCGCCAAGCTGTTCGTCAACTACTGCCTCAACTGCCACTCGGCCGCCTTCATGCGCTTCAACCGCCTGCAGGACATCGGCATCAGCGAGCAGCAGATCAAGGACAACCTTCTGTTCACGACCGAGAAGGTCGGCGAGACCATGAAGGCCAACATCGATGCGCGCCAGGCCAAGGAATGGTTCGGCACCACGCCGCCCGACCTGACGCTGGTCGCACGCTCGCGCGCCGGCCACGGCGGCACCGGTGCCGACTATCTCTACACCTACCTGCGCACCTACTACCGCGACGACACCAAGGCCACCGGCTGGAACAACTTGGCCTTCCCGAGCGTGGCCATGCCGAACCCGCTGTGGGAGCTGCAAGGCGAGCGCCGTCCGGTCTACACCAAGGTCGAGCAGCATGGCCATGAGGTCGACGTGTTCGCCAACAAGTGGGAACAGGTCACGCCCGGCACCATGACCCCGCTGCAGTTCGACACCGCCGTGGGCGACCTGGTGAGCTACATGCAGTGGATGGCCGAGCCCGCGCAGAACACGCGCATCCGCATCGGTGTCTGGGTGCTGCTGTTTCTCGCGATGTCGGTGGTTTTCGTGTGGCGACTGAACGCCTCGTATTGGAAAGACGTCAAGTAGTTCCATCCTTGCCGACCGGAGCGTCAAGTGCGCCGGTCCCGTGGAGTGGGTTGCCAACGCGACCCACTCTTTTTGATTTTTAGGAGTCTTTCGCCATGATGGTGCTGTATTCAGGTACGACCTGCCCCTTTTCCCACCGCTGCCGCTTCGTGCTGTTCGAGAAGGGCATGGACTTCGAGATCCGCGATGTCGATCTCTACAACAAGCCTGAAGACATCAGCGTGATGAACCCCTACGGCCAGGTTCCGATCCTGGTCGAGCGCGACCTGATCCTGTACGAGTCGAACATCATCAACGAGTACATCGACGAGCGCTTCCCGCATCCGCAGCTGATGCCCGGCGACCCGGTCGACCGCGCGCGCGTGCGCCTGTTCCTGCTCAACTTCGAGAAGGAGCTGTTCGTTCACGTGTCCACGCTCGAGAACCGCACCGCCAAGGGCAACGAGAAGGCGCTCGAGAAGGCACGCTCGCACATCCGCGACCGCCTCACGCAACTCGCCCCGGTGTTCCTCAAGAACAAGTACATGCTGGGCGACAACTTCTCCATGCTCGACGTGGCCATTGCGCCGCTGCTGTGGCGCCTGGACTACTATGGCATCGACCTCAGCAAGAACGCCGCGCCGCTCCTGAAGTACGCCGAACGCATCTTCTCGCGCCCGGCCTACATCGAAGCACTCACGCCCTCCGAAAAGGTCATGCGCAAGTAATCCTCGCGCAGGTCCGTTTTCCGCTTCGCTTCATCGCCGTCCTTCATGATCAACGCGCTCGAGTCGTCTTCCACCCGCCCGTACCTCATCCGGGCGCTGTACGAATGGTGCACCGACAACGGGTTCACGCCCTATGTCGCGGTGCAGGTCGACGACACCGTCCAGGTGCCGCGCGAGTACGTGAAGAACGGCGAGATCGTGCTGAACATCAGCTTCGACGCGACCAGCTCGCTGAAGCTCGGCAACGACTTCATCGAGTTCAAGGCCCGTTTCGCGGGCACGGCGCGCGAGATCAGCGTGCCCGTGGGCCGCGTGATCGCGATCTATGCGCGCGAGAACGGCCAGGGCATGGCCTTTCCCGCGCCGCCTCCCGCGGCCGACACCGGCATGGGCCTCGACTCTCCGGCCGCCACGGGCGTGCCGGCACCGGCGAGTCCCGTCCGTTCGGCACTGCGCGATGCCTCGCGCGGCGCTGGCGAGAGCGAGGCCAACCGGGTCGTGCACCTGGTGACGGCCGACGATGCGGGCAGCGATGTGACGGAGATCGGCGACGGCCCGGATGCCGACCCGACCGACGAGCCGCCGCGCCCTCCGGCCGGTGGCGGCGCGCGGCCTTCGCTCAAGCGCATCAAGTAGTCGGCCTGGGCCCTGGTGGGGACCCCCACTAGAATCCGCTGCAGGTTTTTCTTTTCAGCCGCTTTAGCTCAGTTGGTAGAGCACCCGCCTTGTAAGCGGAAGGTCGTCCGTTCGATTCGGACAAGCGGCACCAAACACTCCCTCCCAAACCGGAATCGGCCCGCTCAGCGCTTGGGTTGTTCGCGCAGCCTCAGCACGAAGGTCTTCGCGCTCGGCACCAGGAAGAAGCGCCGTGCCTGCCAGCGTGCCTGACGATGCGCCTCGAGCCAGGCGGCCGCATGCTCCAGTTCGGGTCCCTGCAGGTTCGCGGCGCCTTCGCGCTGCAGCCGGGTCCAGGCCTTGAAGCACTGGACCACGCGCGCCGAGCTGCCGAGTTGCGATTCGAGCTGAATGCGATAGGTGAAGCCGGCCACCATCGTGTCCTGTACGGTGACTTCCTCTCCCTGCACCTCGATGACATAGGGGCGCTCGCCGCCCAATGTTTCGACCGTCATGGGGGCCGAGTATGCCAACACGCCATGGCGTCATGGCCGGATCTCGAGAATGGCCACTTCGCGGTGGCTCTGGTCGTTGCCATGCAGGTGCAGCGGGTAGCGGCCCGCATGCAGCGCCGCGAGGCGCAGCGTGGCCGTCTGGCCCGCGGCCACCGGCACCATCTCCTGCATGTAGCCGTGGATCATCAGCTGGCCGGCCTGCGCCGAGCTCACGGCGATCGAGACGATGTCGCCGCGCGCGACGGGCAGCACCGGCAGCGGCGTGCTCTCGGCCTCGGCGGCCGCGCCGATCCGCACCTCGAACTGCGTGCCGGTGCGCGCGGGTGCCGCGGCGGACGTGGCCGGGTCGGTCGACGGCCGCGCCGCGAGATAGCCGAGCGCCATCAGCGCGACGATGGCGAAGCCGCCGAAGGCGTAGACCAGTGAGGATTTCATGGCGGTTCCAGGGGAATGAACAAGGACGCGGCGCCTATCCCGCCAGCGGCAGCGAAAGAATCCACAGCCCCACGGCCGTCAGCGCGACCATCAGCAGCAGCATCGGCACCTGGCTCGCGAGCGCGCGGCCCGTGTGGCGGAAGATCCGCAGCGCCTCCGCATGGGCCAGCACCACGCTCGCGATATGCCCGGCCAGGATCAGCCCGACCTGGGTGTGCCAGACGATGTTGAGATCGATGATGCGCGGCGGCATCGCGGCGCGTGCCGTGCCGAACAGGTTCCAGCCCCGGCCCAGCGGATCGGACAAGAGCGGCAGCAACTGCGCGCCCTGGGACCACAGCAGCGTGTAGTAGTGGGTCGCGTGGTAGACGAAGGCGATCGGCACCAGCGTCAGTGCGAAGCGGCAGGCCAGCGCGCGCGTGGAGAGCTCGGAGGCCGCCACGCGCCGCGTGAGCGCGAGGAAGAACAGGTAGACGCCGTGATAGACCCAGGGCGAGAGGCACAGCGCCAGCCACTGCCAGCCATGGAACAGGCTGGCCGCCGTCGCATAGGGCTGGGCGCTGTGGGCCTTCACGGCCGGCTCGACCAGCGGATAGAGGGTCTTCCAGAACAGCCGGCTCCAGGGCCAGGTTTCGTGCGCGCCGTCGTAGGCGGTCGACGAGAGCATGAACAGGATGAACAGCACCAGGCTCACATGCCCCGGATGGCGCTCGAGCAGCCCCGACAGCGGCAGGCGCCAGCGCAGCGCCACGCCGCGGCAGCCGGCGCGCCGCCACGCGATCGGCGCCATGCGGCCCACGAGCGAGAGGAACAACCCGAAGAACTCGCCATGCCGGAACCAGGCCGCGCTGCCGAAGAGCCAGGCCATCGCCACGGTCAGCAGCGTGTAGGCGGTGAGCATCAGCGCCAGTTGCCGCGGCGTGCCGTGGCCGAACAGCTCGATCCAGATGAAGGCGATGTAGAGCGCCAGCGCCGGGTAGTAGGCGAGCCACGCGGGATAGGCGATGCGTCCGCCGAAGCGCATGCCGCAACGCGCGCGCAGCAGCTCGCAGAGCGTGCGCCACGGGTTGCAGAACACGAACAGGTCGCCGACGACCGCGGTGGCATAGGTCAGGCCCAGCACGAACACGATCCAGAACAGGGTCATGTTGAGGTTGCGGAACGGGTTGTCGGTGCCGAGGAAGCCGCAGGCGATGGTGAGCGCGAGCAGGCCCACCGACAGGGCGCGCAGGCCTTGCACGACGAAGGCCGGGACGAACACATGCGTCCCCACGCGCCGCGCGTTCGGCGAGGTCTCGCTCCGCGCGGGCGGCACGGCCGCGAAGATCCCCACGATCACGAACGACAGCACCAGCGCCGCGGTCGCGCCATAGGCATACATCCAGAACGGCACCGGCAGCGTGTACTGCACGCCGAAGGAATGCGCGAACGCGAGGCCCGGCACGGCCGCGGCGGCGAGAAGAAGGGCGGGGCGGCAACGGACGGGCGAACGCATCAGCGCGATGCCTTTCGCGGGTCGGCAACAGTGGTCGCGGACGACAAGGCCAGGGGTTGGACCGCCCCGGGCACATGGCAGACCTGCGTCTCCACCAGGTAGAGAAAGCGCGCATCGCGGTCCGCGCGCTCCAGCCCGAGCGCGAGCAGGCCCGCCAGTGCGGCCCAGGCGGCGGCCAGCAGCAGCGCGACCGCATGCCGGCCGATCCATCGGCGCGCATCCATCGCCATCAGTGATCCCTCACGCCCTGCAGCGACACCACCGACCAGCGCCCCGCGCGGCGCTGCGCGACCAGCAGCAGCTCGTCGTAGGGCGCATGCCGCAGCTTCGCGATCGCGAGCATCCGGGGCTCGCCGTCCGCGAGCGCGGGCAGCGGCCGCACGATGTAGGGCAGCAACGGCGGCGCATAGGACTCGATCGCCATGAGCGGAAAGAAGGCATCGGCCAGCCGCGGATAGCGCGCGTAGGCGGAGCGGTCGCGCGCGAGCGCATCGACGCGCTGCAGCTGCGCGCGCGTGAGCGCGGACGGCGCATGGGCCAGCGCGGCCGCGGCGCCGTGATCGTGCAGGCGCCACAGGCGCAGCCGCGCCGCGAGGTCGCGCTGCGCGGGCGTGCCTTCGCCCTTGGCCAGGCCCAGCGCGGCGGCCGGATCGCCATCGCCGAGCCAGGCCGCGAAGAAGTCGTCGAAGAAGCGGTGCACCTCCTCGGGCACGCCATGCTGCGTGGAGGCCGCCTCCTGCAACCGCGGCAACCGGCGCCCCGACCAGGTCGCGGTCCAGGGCTGCGCGCCATCGGGCAGGCTGATGCCTTCGAGAAAGCCCGTGTCCTCCATGCCGTGCTCGCGAAACCACGCGGCCTTCGCCGCCTTGGTGGAGGCCGTCACGAAGCCACCGAGTTGCGCTTCGACGCGCGGCCAGTCGGCGGCCACGCGCGGCGCGTCCGCGATCGGCGGATAGCGCTGCAGCCATTCGAAGCTCGCGCGCGCCATCGCGAGCGCGGCGGCCGGGCGCGCCGCGGTGAGGTCGGCGCGATGGGCCTGCTCGCCGCCCGATGCCGCGGCCGGCGGCGGCGGATCGCAGGGCAGTCCCGCGATGGCGGGCGCTCCGATCCCGGCCGCGTCCGCCCCTTCGTGGGCCGATGCATCCTGCAGCGGATGCAGCGCCTCGCCGAACTTGAGCAGCAGCAATCCGGCCTTCGGCCCCGCATCGCGCAGCAGCGTGCGCAGCGCCTCGGTCGAAGCCTCGCCGGCGCCGGGGGCGTGCAGGCGCCGCGCCGCGTGAGCCGCCTCCGCGCGGCCCTCGGCATCGGCGCCGGTGCAGGCGTACTCGGTCACGAGCAGCATCGTCTCCATCGCGCCGAAGTCCACGCGCTGGTTGCCGGTCGCGATCGCATCGGCCTGCGGCGCGCTGAAGCCCGCCTGCACTGCGAGCCAGCGCGTGAGGCCGAAATGCACGTCGGCCTCCCAGGCGGTGGCGGTGAGAGGCAGGCCGCTCGCCAGCATGAGGGCGGCGCCCATCCATGCGCGCAGGTGTCGATCGAGGGTGCGCGTCATCGTCAGTTCTGCAGCATGGAAGGCGTGCTCTGCGCGAAGGGCCAGGTGTTCTCGGCGAACTTCAGCATCAGAAGGCCGTTGTCCTGGCACATGGTCGTCAGGAGCCCGCGGTCGAAGTCGAAGTCCACGCGCGAGGCGCACCAGTCGGGGCCGCCACGACCAGCCCAGGACATCTGCCGGTGGATGGAGCCGGCGCGCGGCGCGGTCACGCCCGCGGGGTTGTAGTAGGCGATCTCCTTGGGTCGCGCGGGATTGCGGATGTCGAACACGCGCACGCCCGAGTTGAAGTAGGAGCACGCCAGCGCCGTGCCGTTGTTGCGGTTGTCGACCGAGCAGTAGTGGCTGCCGTAGGTGAAGATCGACAGGCCCGCGATATCGGGCAGCACCTTGTCGCAGTTCGCGGGGTCGTGGGTCTCGAGCATCAGCTTCGACACCAGCACGGGCTTGGTCTCGTCGCTGATGTCGTAGATGCGTGCCATCGGATAGGGCGACAGCTTCGCCTCGCAGGCCAGCTTGGCATTCGCGGTGTCGCTCAGGCCCGCCGAGCCGCCTTCGTCGACCATCACCAGGTGGGGCTTGCCCGCGATGGTCACGGGGATGGTGTGCTGCGCCACGCTGCCGTCCTTGAAGGTGGTGGCCGAGATCACCTTCATCTGCGCGTTGGGCACGCGCGCCTGCACCTCGGAGGTGTCGAGGATCAGGAAGCCGTTGCGTGTCTTCGCGTTGGGATCGAGCACCTCTTCGGGCGTGGGGCCGCTGGACGTCACAGCGTAGACACGTTTGCCGTCCTCGCTCACCGAAAGGCCGTGGGCCTTGTCGAAACTGCCGCTTTGCATATCGAAGGAGGCCACCATCCGCGGCCGGGTCGAGTTCGTGATGTCGACCGCGTGGTAGCACTGGCTCATGATGTCGCCGATGTAGTAGGTCAGGCCATCGGGCGACACGTTCCCTTCGTGCCCCCTCGGACTCTTCGGCGACTGGATGCCACCGTCCTTGCCGGTGCCCACCTCCATGCTCGCGAGCAGTTGCGGCGTGCGGCAATCGGCCGAAAGGTCGTAGATGTCGACCTCGGCGCCACCGAACAGGCCACTGTTGCCTCCGTTGTCGGCCAGCAGCAGCTGGCGCCGTGCATTCACGCGCAGCGATTCCCACGGGTCGATCATCGCGGCCGTGGTGAGCGACATCGAGCGCCAGGGCCTGGCCGGGTCGGTGATGTCGATGACCGGCACGCCGGGGTTCACGCGTTCGAGCGGCTTGCCGCTGACGAAGCCGATCGGGTGCGCGGTCGCATGGTAGGCACAGGTGCGCCCACCAGGATCGCGGAAGAACGCCGACGACCAACTGCCGCCTTCGCCCTCGAACTGCCCGGCCAGCTTCAGGTTGCACGAGAAGCCCTTGAAGCCGGCCTGCCGCAGCGCCGCGGGCACCTGGCCCTGCAGCGCCGATTCGGGGCTGCCGCCCTCGGCGCAGACGGCCTTGGGCACCGTGAGCGGTGGCGGCACTTCGGTGACCGGTGACGGTGCGGGTGGCTCGACGATGCCCGTGGGCGGTGGTGGAAATGCCAGCACCGAAGTGCTGCCATCGCCGCCACCGCAGGCAGCGAGAAATGCCGTGGCCATCATGGTGGCCACGGCGCGAGGATGTCCCTGGAATCTCATGGTTTGTCTCCTTGATGAACCGGGCACGGCTTTCTCGCATGTGCGCGAAGGGCCGATGGCGCCAGGTCCGGCGGGAGTCTTTGCATGAGCACTTACTGCACTCTTACTGCAATAGCGGAAGGAATAAATGGGGATGCCTGCTGGCAAGATTCGTTGTCCATTGCGACGAGATGCGATCGAGCGCGAGCGGGGAATGCCATTCCGGGAATTGCATTCCCCGCGTCACATGGTCTTCAGTTCTGCAAGGTCGAAGGCGTGCTCTGCGCGAAGGGCCAGGTGTTCTTCGCGAACTTCAGCACCAGCAGCCCGTTGTCCTGGCACATGGTCGTGAGCAGGCCGCGATCGAAATCGAAGTCCGCGCGCGAGGCGCACCAGTCGGGTCCGCCGCTGCCGGCCACGGTCAGCTGGCTGTGGAAGGAACCGGCACGCGGCGTGGTCGCGCCCGCGGGGTTGTAGTAGGCGATCTCCTTGGGCCGCGCGGGATTGCGGATGTCGAACACGCGCACGCCCGAGTTGAAGTAGGAGCACGCCAGCGCCGTGCCGTTGTTGCGGTTGTCGACCGAGCAGTAGTGGCTGCCGTAGGTGAAGGTCGAGAGCCCCGCGATGTCGGGCAGCACTTTGTCGCAGTTCGCGGGGTCGTGCGTCTCGAGCATCAGCTTCGATACCAGCACGGGCTTCTTCTCGTCGCTGATGTCGTAGATGCGCGCCATCGGGTAGGGCGCCATCTTCGCTTCGCAGGCCAGCTTGACGTTGGTCGGGTCGCTCAGGCCCGCGGCACCGCCTTCGTCGACCATCACGAGGTGCGGCTTGCCCGCGATGGTCACGGGGATGGTGTGCTGCGCCACGCTGCCGTCCTTGAAGGTGGTGGCCGAGATCACCTTCATCTGCGCGTTGGGCACGCGCGCCTGCACCTCGGAGGTGTCGAGGATCAGGAAGCCGTTGCGTGTCTTCGCGCCGGGGTCGAGGAACTCGCCCGGCGCCGGGATGCTCGTCGACACCACGTAGGCGCGCTTGCCGTCCTCGCTGACCGAGAGCCCGTGCGTGCCGCCGAGGTCCACGGTCTTCATGTCGAACGAAGCCACCATGCGCGGCCTGGTCGAGTTCGTGATGTCGACCGCGTGGTAGCGGCCGGTGGCGATGTCGCCGATGTAGTAGGTCAGCCCGTCGGGCGACACATTGCCTTCGTGCCCCTTGGGACTGTCGGGCGGCACGATGCCGCCGTCCTTGCCGGTGCCCACCTCCATGCTCGCGAGCAGCTGCGGCGTGCGGCAGTCGGCGGAGAGATCGTAGATGTCGATCTCCGCGCCGCCGAAGCCCGCGAAGACGCTGCCGTTGTTGCCGTTGTCGGCCAGCAGCAACTGGCGCCGCGCGTTCACGCGCAGCGATTCCCACGGGTCGAGCATCGCGGGCGTGGTCAGCGACATGCTGCGCCAGGGCTTGGCCGGGTCGCTGATGTCGATCACCGGCACGCCCGGGTTCACGCGTCCGCGCGGCTTGCCGTCGAAGCCCACCGGGTACGCGGTCGCGTGATAGGCGCAGGTGCGCCCGCCGGGATCGCGGAACGACGCCGCCGACCAGTTGCCGCCTTCGCCCTCGAACTGGCCCACCAGCTGCAGGTTGCACGAGAAGCCCTTGAAACCCTGGCGCATCGCCGCGGGCACCTGGCCCTGCAGGGCCGATTCGGGCGTACCGCCTTCGGCGCAGACGGCCTTCGCGACCGTGAGCGGCGGCGGGCCTTCGGGCGGCGGCGGTGGCGCGGGCGGCTCGGCCACGCTGCTGGGCGGCGGCAGGATGGGCAGCACCGCGCCCCCGCCGCTGCCGCCACCGCATGCCATGAGAAGTGCCGTCGCCGAGGCGGCGGCGCCGATGAGTCTTGCGCGTTTCATTCCTGCGTGTCTCCGTTGTTGTGATCCACGCACCGTTCGCGCGGCGCGGGCCGCCGCGCTTCGTTGCGTGTGGGAGAAGTATTCGCGGCAGGGCGTTTCGGCGCTTCCGGGGAATTGCAGGCGCATGCGCGCCGCGCCGGCCCCGCGCGGCGGCGGTGCGGCTTCCGGAAAATTGCAGCGGCGCGGCATCGGCGACCCGTCAGCGCGCTGTAAGTCCGCTCGCAAACCATCGCCGCCCGGAGACATACATACAACCACAAGGACCAGGCCATGGGCGTTCGGCAGCGCGTGCAAGGCCGCGGCCAGCCGGTCGGCATCGACCGCGGCTGCGGCAGGCTTCTCTTCGAGGCCCGCTGGGAAGGCATCGTTCTCGAGCACGAGGCGGCCGATCCGATGGACAACGTCGAGGGCGGCCTGATCCGCCACTGCATCTCGGTCAACCTCGGCGGTCCCACGCGCTTCGAGATGCGCCTGCACGACGAACGCTTCTGGTCCGCGACCGCGCAGCCGCTGGGCATCAGCATCCTGCCGGCCGGCGCGCAGATCAAGGGACGCACCTGGGACCCGTGCGAGGCGCTCACGCTGAGCATCGATCCGCGCCAATTCCAGAGCACCGGCGAGGGCGATGGCGGCGATCGCGCGCTGGTGCCCTGCTGCAATGTGTCGAGTCCGTTGATCGCGCAGCTGCTGCTCGCGCTGCATGCCGATGCGAAGACCGGCCAACCCGAGGGGCCCGGCTATGGCGAGACACTGCTGATCGCGCTGCTCGCGCACCTGCGGCAGACGCACACGGCCGCGGCCAGCGAGGCGCAGGCCGAGGGCCTGTTGTCGAAGGCCGCGCTCGAGCGCGTCAAGGAGCACATCCGCGGCCGGCTCGAGATCGGCGTGTCGCTCGGCGCGCTGGCCGCGCTGCTCGACATGGATCCCTATGCCTTCCTGCGCGCCTTCAAGCGCAGCACCGGCGTGACGCCGCACCAGTACCTGATCCGCGCGCGCATCGAGCATGCGAAGCAGATGCTGCACCTCACGCGGCTGCCGGTGACCGACATCGCGCTGCGTTGCGGCTTCGCGAGTCCCAGCCACTTCGCCGACACCTTCAAGAAGGTGGAGCGGCGCACGGCGCTCGAGTACCGCAACTGCTGCGCTGTCTAGTCCCTACTGCCCCACGCCCTGCATCCACAGGCTCAGCAGCGCGAGCTGGCTCACCAGCGCGCCGCGCTGCGCCGCGCGCAACTGGGCGGGCACGCCGCGCAGCAGCCTGGCGCTGCGCGCGAGCCCGGCCCGCTCGAGCTGCGCGGCCTGCGTCTCGGCGCGCGAAGCGGCGCCGCCGCCCTGGTGGCGCAGGCCCTGGCGCAGCCACAGCGCGAGCAGGTCGAGCGTGTCGGTGGCGAGCGCGTTGAGCGCGGGCGGCGCCTCGTGCTCGCCCTGCAGCGGCAGCGGTTGCGGCGCGGGTGCCTCGGCCTGCAGCACCACGGCGCGCTGCACGGTCAGCAGGGCCGTCGGCTGCATCACGGGCTCGCCGTCCTGCAGCCGCACGCTGCCGGCCACGGCGCGCAGCGCGCCCCATTCGCCGGCGAGCGCGCGCGCGAGCGCATCGACGGCGCCGGGCGCGGCCGCGCGATGGGGCAGGGCGAGATGCAGCGGCGGGACATCATCGGCAGGCGCGGCCGCGTCCGTGTCGTCCGCCGCGCGCCCGATGCGCGCATGCAGCACCTGCGCCGCCGCATCCCAGTGGCTGGCCAGCACCGCCATGTGCTCGAAGGCCGCCACATGCAGCTGGCCCGAGGCGCCCGCCGCGGCACCGCTCGCCGCCTGGCGCGGCCGCACGAAGTCGGGCGGCGTCTCGCGCAGGTGCGCGACCAGTGCCTGCACGCTCGGCTGCTTGAGCGGCGCGACGAGGTCGTCCCAGGACTTCGGCGACAGCGGCATCACGCCGGTCTGGCGCGCGCCCGGCGCGATGTCGATCTGGCCGTTGGCGCGCCGGGTCGCGGTCTTGGTGATGACCTGCCCGCTCGCGAGCTGCCGCAGCGGAAAGCCCGCGACGCGGCGGCCCAGCAGGTTCGCGGGCGTGCCGCCGGCCGTGGCATCGTCGGCGCGCGACCACTGGCGCTCGAGCACGGTCACGGCCTGCGTGTCGGGGTCGGCGAACATCACGCTCGCGCCTTCGCCGCTCTCGTCGGACCAGAGTTCGGCGCCCAGCGACACCAGCCGCAGGTGATCGAGCGCGACCTCGCCCTTCACGCCCACGCCGAGGATCTGGCTCGCGGGCAGCGGCGGCGGTCCGGCCGCGCCGTCGGCATGGGCCGCCGCGCGCCGCCGCGCCCCGAGCTCGGCCCTCACGTGCAGCAGGCGCCGCGGATCGAAGCGGCTGCTGCGCGCCTGCTGCGCCTGCAGCAGCATCCAGAGTTCGTCGATGCCATCTTCCACCCAGCGCCAGCCCAGCGCGCGCGCCTGCTCGCGCGCGGCCTCGAAGCGCGCCGCGAGCGCCATCAGCGGCTGGCTCGAGCCATCGAGCCAGAGCGAGAGACTCAGCGCCTCGAGCTGCGCCTGCAGCGCGCGCGCGGCCTCGCCCTGCATCAGCGCGGTGGGGCGGTGGCCGTCGCCGGTCGCGTCGCCGTCGGCCGGCGCGCGCACCTCCACCATGCGCTCGGGCGAGCCCGCGGCCAGCGGCCCGGCCTGGCGGAAGGCCCACAGCGCCACCACCACGTGGGCACAACCGCTGCCCTGCTTGCAGTCGCAGCGCGCGTGCACCAGCGAGCTGCGCGAGAAGAAGCGCACGCTGCACATCGGCAGCCGCGCGATCGGCGGCGCGCTCGCGCTGCGCCAGGCCTGCACCGCGACCACGGGCCGCGCGGCGGCCAGGCGCTGGGCCTGTTCGATGACGGAGGGCGCGAAGCTCGCGGCGAGCGCGGCATCGTCGAAATGGGCCGGGCTCCATTCGCCGCCCGCGGCCGAGGCGTCGACCTCGTCCTCCGTCGGCGTGGCCGAGGGCGCGGGCGCGGCGCTCGCCGCCTGCGCCTGGTAGGCCAGCACCAGCATCACGCGGTGCCGGCACATGCCGCTGGCCGGACAGCTGCACTGCGCATCGCGCAGGGTGCGGCCCGGCGGCAGGCTGGTGCGCACGCCGTCGTCGAAGCGCGCGCTCACCGTGCCGTCGTCGGCGGTCTCGAGCAGCGGCAGCAGGCCGGCCGCCACGTCCTTCTGCGCGCGCTTCACGAAGCCCGCGTTGGCGAGCGCGGTCAGCGCCTCGGGCGTGAGTTCGAGCAGGTCGCCGCGCACCGCCGTCATGCCTGCACCTTCTCGGCCAGCCAGCCCGCGAGCTGGCCCGGCGTCATGGCGCCGATCTGCGCGCCCTCGCGCACCAGCCGCGCGGCCATCTCGCGGTCGTAGCTCGGCTCGGCCTTCGCATCGAGCGCGGCCAGGCCCAGCACCTTGGCGCCGGCCTCCACCAGCGCCTTCACGCGGCGCACCAGCTCGTAGGGACTGCCGCCTTCGTAGAAGTCGCTGACCAGCACCACGATGGTCTTCGCGGGATTGGCCACCAGCGACTGCGCATAGGCCACGGCCTTCGCGATGTCGGTGCCGCCACCGAGCTGCACCTTCATCAGCAGCTCGACCGGGTCCGAGACGTCGGCCGTGAGGTCGACCACCGCGGTGTCGAAGGCCACCAGCCGCGTGCGCATGCCGGGCAGTTGCCAGAGGCAGGCGGCCATCACCGCGCTGTGGATCACCGAGTCGACCATCGAGCCGCTCTGGTCGATCAGCAGGATGATGTCCCAGGGTTCGGCATGACGCTTCGTGCGGCTGATGAACACCGGCCGCTCGACGTAGAGCTTGCGCCGCTGCGGGTCGTAGCGGTGCAGGTTGGCCGCCAGGGTCTGCTTGAAGTCGAAGTTGCGCGCCACCTTCATGCGCGAGCGCCGGCGCCGGTCGCGGCTGCCGCTGAAGGCCTGCCGCACCTCGGTCGCGAGCTTCTCCATGATGCGCCGCACCACCTCGGCCACCAGCTTGCGCGCGGCCGCGAGCACCTCGGGGTTCATCAGGTGCTTGGTGTGCAGCACCGCGCGCAGCAGCGACTCCGAAGGCTCGATGCGCTCGAGCACCTCGAGGTTGGTCACCACCTCGTCGATGCCGTAGCGTTCCACCGCGTCCTGCTCGAGCCGCTCGATCACTTCCTTGGGAAACAGCGTGTGGATGGCGTTGATCCAGTCGGGCGTGCTGAGCGCCGAGGGCCCGAGGCCGGCGCTGCGTTCGCCGCGCTCGGCGCGGTCGCCGTCGCGGCCGTAGAGCCAGTCGAGCGCGGCGTCGGCGGCCTGCGCCTCGGCGCTCAGGCCGCCGCAGGCCCGCTCGGCCGGATCGCCGAGCAGCAGGCGCCAGCGCTGCAGCGGATCGGGGATGTCGAGGCTCATGGCTGTTCTTCCGTATCGAGACTCAGGCCCCAGCCGGCCAGGCGTGCGATCGCCGCGTCCTCGGCGGCGCGCGCCCCGGCCAGCCCCACGGGCGCGGCCTCGCCTTCGTGCCGGGCCGTGAGCGCGCGGCGCGACAGGTGGGTGGCATCGTGCAGCGCCAGCACCTGGTCGGCGAGCCGGCCGCGTTCCTGCGGCGGCAGCCAGGCGAAGGCGGCGCGCAGGCTCGGCATGGCGCGCACGAAGTCGGCGTTGTCCAGCGCCTGCACGGTGAGGTCCATGCCGGCGGCGAAGGCGGGTTCGGACGACAGCGTCTCGCGCGCGAGCGCGAGCAGGCCCGTGAGCGCATCGCCGAGCACTGGCGCGGGCATCGCGTGCAGCAGCTGCATCGCATCGGCCACGCCGGCCTGCGTGGCCTGCGGCACGCGGTGCGCGAGGCTCAACGTCGCGCCCAGCGCCGCGCCGCGGCTCAGCGGTGCCGCGCCGGCATCGGCCGCCTTGCGCTGCCATACGGCGAGCGCGCGCGCGGGTTCCACGTCGAGCGGTTCGGCCTGCGCGGCGTCCTCGCGGTCGGCCAGCACGTCGGCCACGATGCGGCGCAGCGCGAGGTGGCCCTGCAGGTGCGCGTCGATGTCGGCAGGCGCGATCGCCGCGGGCGGCTCGAGCAGCCACAGCGCGCGGTCGAAGCCGGCCTCGATCGCCACCCGCAGCACCGGCGCGTCGGCCATGCCGAGCAGCTGGCCGTGGCGCAGCAGCGTGTGCATCACCGCGAGGGCAGGGCCCATGGCCTCGAAGCGCGGCTCCTGCGCCATCGCCTGCTGCAGCTCGCGCAGCAGCGCGCCGCTGAGCGCCGGCAGGCCGGCCCAGGCGGCCTGGTTGAGGCCCTCGGCCAGCGGACCGATGCGGCCCTGCGCGTGGCGCAGCTCGTCCTCGAGCCGCGCGCGCGCCGCGTCGTGCAGGTTGGCGCCCCAGGCGCCGGCCTCGATCAGCGCGGCCTGCTGCTCGAAGGGCTGGCCCAGGGTCCAGACCTCGGTGCGTTCGCCCGACATCGCGAGCTTCGGTCCCTGGCTGCGCACCACGCCGGGCAGGCGCAGCAGCGCGAGCCGGTGCAGCACGCGGCTGCGCGCGCGGTCGGCGGCATCGAGCAGGTCGAGCTTGCGCTGGCCGCGCAGCTCGAGGCCGTGCGCCGCGAGCTCGTCGCGCACCGACTTCACCAGCGGCGGCTGCGGCGTGCCGTCGGCGAGCTGGCCCGCGATGTCGCCGGCCAGCACGTCCATCGCCTGCACCAGCACCGGCGCGGTGCCGGGGCGCATCGGGCCGCGGTAGGTCCAGGGCAGCGGCGCGTCCAGCGCCTCCTTGACCAGCGCGCCGGCCAGCGCGTCGAGCCAGTCGGAGCGCAGCGGCTTCTCGTGGCCGCGCAGCCGCGCCAGGCCCTGCGCGCGCAGGTGCACCGCCATCAGGTCGGCGGTGGAGGCCGGCAGTTTCCTGTCGCGCAGCCGCTGCATCACCTGCTGCAGCGCGCGGTGCGCGGCGCCCTCGGGGCCGAGCTCCCACATCCACTGGTAGTAGGCCGGCGAGGGCATGCCCGAGGCATAGCCCGCGAAGGCGTCGAGCCGCTTGAAGGTGTAGGGCACGAGGTAGGAGCCGTAGCGCACCACGGTGTCCTCGTCGGCATCGGGCGTGTCCTCGACCTCGGGTTCGGGCGTCTCGGGCAGCTGCGCCGGCAGCCCGGGCCACAAGCGCGCGAGCGCGGGCGCGTGGTAGCCGCCGCAGACCACCAGCACCGGCGCGCCGGCCTGCACCGCGGGCTGCGCCATGGCCCAGGCGATCCAGCGCGCCATCATGGTTTCGCGCGCCTGGTTGCCGAGCGAGCCCGGGTCCTCGCCGCGCAGGTGCTCGAAGTAGGTGGACAGCCGTTGCGCGAGTTCGGCGCTGTCGCGGCCGTCCTCGAACAGGTGGTCCCACAGCGCGTCGCGGCCCTGCACCGAGAGCTGCTCGGTCAGCGCGCGCTCGTAGGCGGCGGCGCGTTCCTCGTGCTGTGTGTCGGCCACGTCGGCATAGCGGTTCTCCATGCGCGAGAAGGCGTCGTGCCAGGCGGGCAGGTCGATGAAGCGGACTTCGGCGCCGACCTCGCGGCCCACCTGCAGCGCCTGCCATTCGGGTGAGTGCTCGGCGAACGGCGACCACGAGCCGTGGTGCGTCTCGCCGGCCGAGAGGTAGCTGTAGATCGCCACCGGCAGCCGGTGCGGCAGGTAGAGCTCCTCGAGCCGCGCGTTGAAGTCGGCCGGACCCTCGATCAGCACATGGGCCGGGCGCAGCGCGCGGATGCGCTCGGCCACCAGCCGCGCGCAGGCGGGGCTGTGGTGGCGCACGCCGACGATGTGGGGCGCGTTCATCTCAGGGCAGGCGGTGGCGGGCCTCGTAGTAGGCGCGCCAGTGCTCGCCGCTGCGCTTGGCGGCCTTCTGCTCGAAGTAGCGGCGCAGCTTGGCGCGGTCGTCGGCGTTGTCCTTGACCACCGTGCCCGCGATGCAGTCGACCAGGTCGGCCGGCGAGCCCTCGCGCTGCTCGAGGAACCAGGCGCGCACGCCCACCGCGTGCGCCACGTTGACCGCCTCGGCGGTCGACATCACGGCCGTGAGCCGGTCCATCGCGGCGTCGCTGCCGCCGCCGTTCTTCTCGGAGGAAGCGGGCGCGCCGCGCAGGTCGCGGAAGGTGGCCACCAGCAGCTCGAGCACCGGCTGCGGCACGGTCTTCGGAATGCCGCTCTGCGCGAGCAGGCGTGCCGACGACTCGCGCACCAGCGCGAGCTCGCGCTCGAAGTCGAGGATCGGGAACACGGTCTCGAAGTCGAAGCGGCGCTTGAGCGCGGCGCTCATCTCGTTGACGCCGCGGTCGCGCGTGTTGGCGGTGGCGATGATGTTGAAGCCCTCGCGCGCATAGAGCATGCCGTGCTCGCCCGAGAGCTCGGGCACGGCCATCACGCGGTCGGACAGCATGCCCAGCAGGCAGTCCTGCACCTCGAGCGGCGCGCGCGTGATCTCCTCGAAGCGCACCACCTGGCCCTGCTGCATGCCGATGTACAGCGGCGCCGGCACCATCGCGCGCGGGCTCGGGCCCTCGTTGATCAGCAGCGCGTAGTTCCAGCCGTACTTGATCTGGTCCTCGGTGATCGAGGCGCCGCCCTGGATGGTCAGCGTGGACACGCCCGAGATCGCGGTCGCCAGCAGCTCCGAGAGCATCGACTTCGCGGTGCCGGGCTCGCCCACCAGCATCAGGCCGCGGCCCGTGGCCAGGGTGACCAGCATGCGCTCGATGCTCGCGACCGGCGCGACGATCTTCGGCGCGATGCCCAGCTGCGCATCGCCGAGGATGAAGGCGCGCGCGGCCTTCAGGCTCATGGCCCAGCCCGGCGGGCGCGGGTCCTTGTCCTGTGCCTGCAGCTGCGCGATCTGCGCGGCGTACTGGATCTCGGCGGGCGGGCGCTGCAGGGCAGGGGAACCGGTGGATGAGATGTCTGTCGGCTTGCGGGAGGTGGCCATGGTCGGGATCGGTGTCGGATCTGAAAAGGGGCGCGGGGCGTGCCCGCGCAAACATAGCAGAGCGATAGCGGAACGGTGTAGCGCGCCTCAGCGCGCGCCCAGCGCGTCGATGTCGCGCACCGCCTCGCTGAAGACGATGGGATCGAGTTCGCCGAACGGGTGGCCGTGATGCAGCACGTCGAGCGTCTGGTCCTCGCCGGCGCCCGCGTTGTCGAGGCCGGGGCCGAAGCGCAGCGCGAGCGCGCGGCCGCCGCCCAGCCCCTGCCAGGCATGGTCGTAGGCACCGCCGCCGCCGCGCCCGCGCAGCCAGCCGCGCGACTCCAGCGCCCACAGCGGCCCGGGCCGTGCGACGCGGCCCGACCAGCGCGTGAGCGCGGTCAGCGCGCGTTCGTCCTCGCGCGGCGCATGCACGGCGCGGTGCAGCTGCTCGAAGGGCTGGATCAGCTCGTAGTCGGCGAACTGCTGCGCGAAGGCGGCGATCTGCGCGGCGCTCAGCTGCAGCGGATGGGCGACGACGATGCGCGCGGCGGCGTTGTCGTCGAAAGCCTGCGGCGTTTCGTCGGCATCGACCCATTCGCCCTCGGCGCTCACGCGGAAGGCGGCGCGCAGCAGCGTCAGGCCGCGCGCGTCGCGCCCGCCCTCGCTCACGCCCCACACCAGCCGCTCGGCCAGGTGGCGCATCAGCGGATGCCCGGCGATGAAGCGGCGGAAGTCTTCCACCGGCCAGCCGCGGCCCGTGCGCATCGCGCGTTCCAGCCGCAGCGGCTGCTGGGCCGCGACGGTGGCGGCATCCTGCTTGAGCGCCTTGAAGCGTTCCGCGGCCGCGGCCGCGAGTTCGGCATCGTCGCTCGCGCGCGGGCGCGGTGCCGTGGCCAGGCGCGCGCCGGGCCGGCCCTCGACCGATTCGCGCACGAAGGGCACCAGCGCCTCGTCGAAGCCGACATGGAACTGGCGCGGCCCGAAGTCCAGCAGCAGGCCGCCGCGTTCGTCCAGGCCGAGGTCGGGCGCGATCCGGTCCTCGAGTTCGTCGCCGCTCAGGCCGCGTTCGGCCGCGGCCTGCGCCAGCTTCTCGGCGGCCGACTGGCGCACCGTGGCGATGCGGTTCTTGCGCGCGATCGCGTCGAGCTGCATCAGCGCGACGTCGCTGCCCAGCCGTGCCAGTGCCTCGAGCACCCAGCCGATGCGCGTGGCGGTGCCGCCGGCGCCGGGCGCGCTCCAGCGCCGCACGAGGGCGCCGAGCCGGCGCGCCGTGTCGTCGGTGCCGATGAGGCCGAGCGCGCGCAGCGCCCAGTTGCCGGGCGCGCCGGCGCCCGCGGCCTCCCACGATTCGCAGACGTCCCAGCCGAAGTCGGCCAGGCTCTGGGGCTCGCAGGCGGCGCGCACGGCGTCCAGGCCCGCATAGCCCTGCGGCAGGTCGGCCGCGAAGCTCAGCATCAGGCCCAGCGGCTGCAGCGCCTCGTCGGGCAGCGCGAGGCCGTCGTCGCGCAGCCGCGGCTTGCGCCAGCCGGCCGGTTGCCAGAAGGCCGGGAGCTTGCTGCGCGCGTTGATGCGCGACGGGAAGTCGCGCAACGGGTCCTCGGCCAGCAGCGAATCGACGGCGGCCGCCACGGCCGGGTCGTCGTGGCGGCGCGCGGTGGCGCGCAGCGCCTCGGCCTGTCCCAGCGCGGCCATGGCGCGCAGCGCGGCGCGGGCCTGCTGGCGCGCCTCGCGCTCGGCACCCAGCGCGGCGGGCAGCAGGCCGGCGGCCGCATGCGGCGCGAAGCGCACCAGCCACTGGCGCGCGTGCGCGCGGCGTGTCGGCCGGCGCGCGAGCGCCTGCGCCATGAAGGGCGCGAGCTGCGTGGCGCCGATGAAGCGCGCGACGAAATACTCGTCGCCGTCGTTGGCCAGCGCCTGCAGCAGCCCCGGCAGCGCTGCGCTGCCGAAGCGCGCCACGAAGCCGCCGGCGCGCGGCGCTTCCTTGCCGCTGCCCACGGCATTCCAGAACGCCAGCCCGGTCGCTGGCGGCAGGAACCAGGCCGACTGCACCGCGATGAAGGCGCCGTACTGGCGGCGGTCGGGCGCGGCATCGTCGTGCACGCGTTGCCAGTCGGCGATGAAGCGCTCGAGCTCCTGCTGCGGCTGCGTGTGCAGCGCGGCGACGCGCTCGGGCGTCCATTCGCGCAGCCGCTCGCCGATGGCGCGCTCGGCCTCCATCGGCTGGCGGTAGACATAGGGCGTGTCGCGGTCGATCCAGTGCTGGCGGACCTCGTCGCCCCAGTCCTCCTCGGGCGGCAGCTCGAGCACGGGCAGGCCGGCCAGCACCAGCGGCGGCGTCGCATCGGCCGCGCGTCGCGCCCAGGGCGGGTCGGCGAGCACCGCGGGCCAGCGCGCGCGTTCGGCGAAGGCCTCGGGCGCCGCGCCGGCCTGGTCGGCGACCGCGCCGAGCTGGCGCCGCACGGCGGCCGGCAGCGCCGGCAACAGCGCGGGCAGGCGCTCGCCGAGCGTGCCGGCCAGGGTCTTGAGCTGTGGCACCAGGCGCGCGGCGCCGGCCTTGGGCAGGCCGCCGTCCTCGAGCACCTTCGCGAGCGCGAGGAAGCAGCGCTCGGGGCGTTCGCCCGCGACCCAGCCCAGCGCCTTGGCGCAGGCGGCATCGGCGGCGGTCATGCGCGCCAGCGCCTCGGTGGCCTCGGGCGTGTCGAAGGCGGCCAGCGTCCAGGCCACGGCCACGCTGCGCTGGCGTGCGCCGAGGTCCAGCAGCAGCGGCAGCAGCGCCTCGCCGTGTTCGCGCAGCAGCAGCGCGAGCAGCGACGGCTGGTCGAGCAGCCGCATGCCGTCGCCCGCCACCTCGGCCAGCGGCAGTCCGGCGGCCCAGCGCAGCCAGGGACCGCAGCGCTCGAGCTGCTCGGGCGTGGCCTGGTCGAACAGCTGCCGCGCGAGCGGGCGCCATTCGGGCAGCGCGATCGCGAAGCGGGCGCGCGCGGCCAGCGGCAGCTGCGGGTCGAGCGCGCGCAGCCGCTCGGTGCAGGCGGCGCGCGTCGCGGCGTCGGCCGCCATCCAGTGGCCGCGGAACTGCCACAGCGAGCTCGCGGGCTGGCCCCAGAAGGAATGGGCGCCGTCGTCGGGCGGCGCATCCTGGCGCAGCGGCTTGTGGCCGATGCGCTCGCGGCGCCAGCGCGCCGCATGCAGCAGCGCGTCGAAGGCCGTGTCGAGGCCGTGCTGCAGCACCAGCCAGTGCACCAGCGCCTCGGCCGGCTCGTCGCGGCCCGTGTAGGCCTGCTCGCGGAAGCGCGCGATCATCAGGCCCAGCAGCCGCGTGTCGGCCGCGTCCATCGCGGCCTCGAGCCAGCCGCGCGTGGCGGGCGAGCGCACTTCGAAGGGCTCGGGCAGCAGCGCGTCGATCAGGTACTCGCCGCACTTGTCGAGCACGCGCTTGCGCAGCGTCGGCAAGGTCGAGGCCTTGGGCGGCGGCTTCGCGCCGGGCTCGCCGGGCGGCAGTGCGTTCTGGAGTTCGGATGGCAGCACGAGCGGCGCGGCGCTCATTCGAAGACCTTCGTGCTTCGCACTGCGGTGCGAGCTTGCTTGGGGCGGCCCGGCGCGGCGCTCATGCTCGCAACCCTTCCATGTCGCGGATCAGCTCGCTGGCCGAGATCGGATCGAGCCGGTCCAGCGTCTCTGCGTTTTGCATGTTGCCCCAGCCCGAGGGCTTGCCGACCTGCACCTCGCCGAGCTTCTGCTCGGGGTACTCGTCGACCATGCCGACGATGATGCCGGGGTCGAGATAGAGCTCGATCACGCGGCTCGGGCCCAGCGGCTTGGTGAAGTACCAGATGCCGCCGCCGTCCTGTGCCTCGCCGCGGCGCCAGCCCTTGTTGACCAGGCCCAGCACGCGGCCGGTGGGCACGGTGGCGTCTTTCCAGCGCTCGAGCTTCTGGCTCTTCTTCTCGTCCTCGGTCAGCACGTAGGTGTCGCGGCCGATCTGCGCGAAGGGCTGCAGCAGCTCGTAGTCGGCGAACACCTGGCCGAAGGCGCCGGCGTCGGCCGGCGAGAGCTCGAGCGCGTGCGGCACGCCGATGCGGATGTCCTCGCCGGTGGGCAGTTCGAAGGGATCGTCCTCGGCGGTGGTCAGGCTGCCGTCCTCGGCCACGCGGAAGCACGCCAGCAGTTCGCCGCCGTAGCTGGCCTCGCCCTGCACGCGGTAGGCGCCCCAGATCAGCCGCTGCACCAGGTGGCGCACCAGCGGATGCTCGACCAGGAAGGTGCGGAACACCTCGGGCGTCCAGCGCCGGCGTGCGCACATCGCGACCTCGAGCCGCAGCAACTGCTGGCTCGCGATGGTGCGCACGTCCTTCTTGAGCAGCTTGAAGCGTTCGACCGCCTCCTTGCTCTTCTCGGCGTCGTCGGTCTTCTTGGGCTTGGGCAGGTCGGACAGGCGCGCGCCGTCGACGCCGTCGGCGCGCTCGCGCACATAGGGCTTGAGCGCCTCGTCGAAACCGACCTTGAAGCTGCGCGGCCCGAAGTCCAGCAGCAGGGTGCCCTGTTCGTCGAGGCCGAGGTCGGGCGCGAGCCGGTCCTCGAGTTCCTCGGTCGAGAGGCCGCGCGCCTCGGCGATCGCGTCGATCTTCTCGCGCGCGCGGTCCTGCAGGCCCTTGAACTTCACCTTCTGCGCGATGCCGTTGAGCAGCATCAGCGCCACGTCGGAGCCGATGCCGGCCAGCACGTCGAGGCCGGTGACGGCGCGCGCATGCGCGGCCTCGCCGGGCCAGGCGCGGATGAAGGGCGTGAGCCGGCGCGCCGTGTCGTCGTTGCCGAGCAGGCCCAGCACGGTGAGCGCCCAGCCTTCCTTGCTCGGGCCGCCGGCCTCGAGCCAGGCGCTGAACGCATCCCAGGCGAAGTCGGCCAGCGACTCGGGCGCGCAGGCCTCCTTGACCACCGCGATGCCGCCGTAGATCTCCTCGTTGGTCGGGAAGGTGAACATCTGGCCCAGGTGGTCGAGCGCCTCGTCGGGCAGCGCCTTGCCGTTGCGCAGCACCGGCCGGCGCCAGCCGCGCGGCTGCCAGAACTCGGGCAGCTTCGCGCGCTTGGTGGGGAAGCGGTCGAGCGGGCTTTCCTCGAGCACGGCGCGCAGCGCCTGCACCACCTCGTCCTTGCCGTAGCGGCCGGCCACTTCGAGCAGCAGCTCGGCATGGCCCTCGGCCTGCAGCAGGCGCAGCGCCGCGCCCGCCACGTCGCGCGCCTCGCCGGCCTTGCCGAGCGCGGGCGCGATCAGGCCGCAGGCCGCGTGCTCGGGGTACTTGAGCAGCCAGTCGCGGCCGGCCTGGCGCACGGTCTTGAGCTTCGCGAAGGCGCGCGCGGCCGGTGCCGCGAGTTCCACCGCGCCGTAGTTCAGCGCCAGCTGCAGGTTCTCGCCGGGCTTGGCGCGCACCACCGACAGCAGCCCCGGCAGCGCGGGCAGGCCGAAGTTCGCCATCACGAAGTCGGCGCCCTGGGTCTCGGCCTGGCCCGCCACCGCATTCCAGAACGGCACGCCGAGCTCGGGCGGCAGCAGCGCCGCATAGCGCGCGTCGAACCAGAAGAAGTAGTAGCGCTCCTGCTTGCGCGCGGCCAGCATGCCGCGCCAGGCGGCGATCAGCTTGCCCGCATCGCCCGTGCGGATGCCTTCGCGCGCGGTGTCGAGGATCGGGTCGCGCAGGCTCGCGAGCAGTTCCTTCTCGCGCGCCTCGCCGCGCTGGTGGATGTCCTGCAGCACCGCGGCGTCGGGCGAGTCCTCGGCCTCGTAGGCGGCCTGCATCAGCTTCACCTGCTCCTCGTGCGCGAGCTTGCTGGCCTTGCTCTCGAAACCCAGCTCCTTGAGCATCACCTGCACGTCGTTGCGCGCGCTCGCGAAGCGGTTCACCTGCCACGAGGTGCCGGGCCGCTGCGCCTCCTCGCGCGCGCCCGGCGCCCATTGCTCGACCGGCGCCAGCGCGAGCGGCTCGAGCGCGAGCACCGCGGCCGCCTTCTTCTGCACCTTGGCGAGCCAGGGCGGCGAGGCCAGCACGCCGGGCAGCTCGCTCGTTTCGGCGACCTCGCTCGGGCCCGACAGCAGCGCGAGCTGGCGATCGATCGCGCCCTGCGCGCCGGCATCGAGCCAGGGCCGCAGGCCGTCGACCAGGCCGCCATGCGCGCGCAGCAGCCGCGTGAGGCTGGGCGTGAGCAGGCCCGCGTCCTTGCCGCCGGCGGCCACCAGCCGCGCCAGCGCGACGATGGCGGCCTGCGGCCAGCGGTCCACCGCGAGCGACAGCCGCGCCAGTGCCGCCTTCGAGCCGCTCGCGACCTTGGCGAGCGCCGCCACTGCCTCGGGCGTGCCGATGGCCGCGAGCGTCTCGCCCGCGTGTTCCTCGGCCGCGCCGCGCTCGAGCAGCGCCACGGCCTCGGTGCCGCGTTCCAGCAGCGCCGTGGCCGTCATCTTGTAGTGGCCCCAGAAGCCGCTCGAATAGCTGAGCCGCACCTTGGCGGCCTGCGCGGCGGCGGTGGCATCGGTGATGGTCAGCAGCAGCCAGTGCAAGGTCTCGCCGCTGTCCTTCTCGCCGGCCAGCCGCAGCGCGAGCGCGTTCGAGAGTTCGGGCCGCTCCGGCAGCAGCAGCGCCGCCAGCGGCTGGCGGCTCGGGTGCAGCGAGGGCAGCGCGGCCTCGATCAGGTCGGCGCACTGCTGCCACTCGGCCTCGGGTGCGGTCGAGAGCTGCTCGCGCAGCACCTCCTCGGCATCGCCCACGGCGCCGTACCAGCCGTGGTTGACCGCGTGGCCGGGGTTGCTCGAGAAATGGCTGCGCCACTTCTTGGCTTTCTGGTCGTAGCTGCCCTCCACCTGCAGGCGCAGCGCCGACAGGTAGACCTCGATCGCGCCGGCCAGGCCGTACTGCGCGACCAGGTACTGGATCAGGAACACCACCGAGCCGGCCTTGTCGCGGCGCGTGTTGTGGTCCATGAAGGCCAGCAGCAGCGCATCGGCCTCGGCATCGGGCGTGGGCGTGGCGGGCTTGTCGCGCGCGAGCATGCGCTCGGCCGCGGGCCGCAGCGCGGCATCGGTCGCGGCCAGGTCCAGCGGCAGCTCGAGGTCGTTGCAGGCGCGGATCCAGGCCTGCGCGAGATCGAGCACCGGACGGGTCGAGGGAAAGCGCCGCGAGGCATAGGCGAACTCGCGCGTCTGCGCCGTGATGCGCAGCGGCGCGCCCTGCGCGAGCCAGGGCGGCGCGCCTTCGGCCACGGGCTGGGCGGGCGTCTCGCCGTGCGCGGCCACTGTGCGTTGCGCGAGCTCGCGCGCCGCATCCTGCGCCTTCTCGCGCACCTCGGCGGTGGTGCCCCAGCCCGACAGCAGGCCATGGGACTTGAGCTCCTCGAAGGCCATCGTGGCGCCTTGCTCGCTCACGCCGTACTGGCGCTTGAGCGCGGCGGCCGAGAACTTGTCGCCGCTCTTGACGCTGCCGTCCTCGATCGCTGCGCGCACGGCCTCGACGACGCGCTCGCACTGGCTGTCGAGGCTTTCGCTCGCGACGGGCGGCGGTGCCGGCGTGGCGGGTGCGGGCGCGGATGCGGTGACCTTCGCCGCTGCCTCCACGGGTGCGCTTGCAGGTGCCTCGGCAGGCGGTTCCGCCTTCGGCCTGGCCTCGGTCTTGCCGATGCTCGCATCGGCGCTCACGCCGACTTCCTTGTAGCCCTTGCCGGTCTTCTCGCTCACCAGCTTGGTCAGCGCGGTGGCGGTCTTCGCGGCATCGGCGAAGGACTTGGTCTGGCTCTGGCCCGCGGTGCCGATGCGGCCCCAGCGGATGTTGAGATCGTTCTCCGCCTGTTCCACTTCCCAGAACTTGCTGGCGGTTCCCTCGATCAGTTCAAAACGGCGCATGGAAAGAAAATCCTCCTGGGGTTCGTCGATGAGCGGACATCAAGAAGCGTTGCCGTACGCAAGCCCGGGGGCAGGATAGGCGCGCCATGTGAACGCCGCGTGCAAGCGGCGCATCGAAGGGCGCGGGGGTTCAAGACGCAGGCGCCCGATGTGCGTCCGGCAGTCGCATGCTGCGCGCCGGAGCGATCGGGAAAGGACAACGCATGGGCGCGATCATGCCCGCGGTGCACGCTCGCGTGCACCTCCAAAAGTCGCAAGGCCGCGTAGGGCGTCGGGAATGTACGAAGAAGGTTCCGACGTTCGCGCGACGACGGCCCGGCACGCCTCGGAAAAGCTCAGGACGAAGCGTGCGCGCTGCCCGGTTCCGCGATCCTTCGATGCTGCTCGGCCAGCGCGGGCGAGGGCATCACGCGCGACAGCGCCACCTGCATCTTGTTGCGCCAGCCCGCGATCACGCCGCTCTCGCCCTTCATCAGCGCGTCGAAGCCTTCCCTCGCCACCTCGGCCGGATCGGCCTTGTCGGACTGCTGGCCCACGCGCGTGTCGAGCATGTCGGCGCGCGCGAAGAAGTGGGTGTCGGTCACGCCGGGCATCAGGCAGGTCACGGTCACGCCCGTGTCCTTGAGCTCGTTGCGCAGCGCCATCGCGAAGGAATCGATGAAGGCCTTGGTGCCGTTGTAGACCGCCTGGAACGCGCCGGGCTGGAAGCCCGCGATCGAGCCCGTGATGAGGATGCGGCCCTGGCCGCGCTCGCGCATCGCGCGGCCCACGCGCTGCACCAGGTAGAGCGTGCCGGTCACGTTGGTGTTGATCACGTGCTGCACGTCGTGGAACTCCTGGTCGAGGAAGCCATGGCCCAGGCCGTGGCCCGCGTTGGCGAACAGCACGTCGATCGGCCGGTCCTCGCAGGCCGCGAGCAGCGCATCGACGCCGTCGCGCGTGGCGAAGTCCTCGCGCACCGCGAACACGCGCGCGCCCATCGCGCGCAACTCGGCCTCGGCCTGGGCCAGCGATTCGTCGGCGCCGATCAGCAGGTCGTAGCCATGTTCGGCCGCGCGCCGCGCGAGCTGGTAGCCGATGCCCGAGGAGGCGCCGGTCACCAGCGCGAGCGGTCGGCGTTCGGCGCCGGGGAACACGTCGGGGGAGGGTGTCTGCATGCCGGTCTCCTGCGTTGCACCGCGTGGACGCTGCCGGAAATCGGCCGTGGCGCGCCGTGCATGGAGACCAGCGTAGAAGCGCCGCGTGCCTTCCATGTAGGAATGTGTACCGAGCGCGCGCCCGCCGCGGCGCGACGGCGCATGCAATTGCTTGCAGCGGAAACCCCGGCGTAACCTGTGGCCGGGGTCCGAAGGCTTCAGATCTCCGCGCCCTCGACCAGGAAGCGCACGCGCCGCACGCCCTGCCATTCGTCGGCATCGAGCCGGAATGCCAGCTTCACGCGCGGCGGCAGCGGGTCGGTGTGGCCGAACCAGATGCCGTCGATGGGCTGGCCCTGGTGGCGCAGCTTGAGCGCGAGGTGCCGCTCGCCGACCAGCCGCTGCGACACCACCTCGACCTCCTCGCTGAAGGTGGGCGGCGCGAAGCCCTGGCCCCAGACCTCGCGGTGCAGGGTGTCGATCAGGTCCACGCGCAAATACTCGCGCGAGATCGGGCCGTCGGTGTCGATGCGGCGCGTGAGCGTGGCGGCATCCAGCCATTCGTCGGCCACCTGCGCGAGCGCGCGCTCGAAGGTCCGGAACTGCTCGCGCGCGACCGTGCAGCCGGCCGCCATCGCATGGCCGCCGAAGCGCAGCAGCACGCCCGGATGCCGCTTGGCGACGAGGTCCAGCGCATCGCGCAGGTGGAAGCCCGGGATCGAGCGGCCCGAGCCCTTGAGCTCGTGCTCCTTGCCGGGCGCGCCGCTGGCCGCGAACACGAAGGTGGGCCGGTGGAAGCGCTCCTTGATGCGCGAGGCCACGATGCCGACCACGCCCTCGTGGAAGTCGGCATCGAACACGCTGATGGCCGCGGGCACGGTCTCGGTGCCTTCGCCGTCGACCGTGAACAGCGACTCGGCCAGCAGCAGCGCCTGATCGCGCATGCCGCCCTCGATGTCGCGCCGCTCGCGGTTGATGCCGTCGAGCAGCCGCGCGAGCTCGTCGGCGCGCGCGGCATCCTCGGTCAGCAGGCACTCGATGCCCAGCGTCATGTCGGCCAGCCGGCCGGCCGCATTGATGCGCGGGCCGAGCGCGAAGCCGAAGTCGAAGGTGGTGGCCGCGGCGGCCACGCGGCCCGCGGCCTTGAACAGCGCCGACACGCCCGCGGGCATGGCACCGGCGCGGATGCGGCGCAGGCCCTGCGCCACCAGCCGTCGGTTGTTGGCGTCGAGCTTCACCACGTCGGCCACGGTGCCCAGCGCCACCAGCGGCAGCAGCGCGTCGAGCTTGGGCTGCGTCGCCACGTCGAACACGCCGCGCCGGCGCAGCTCGGAGCGCAGCGCGAGCAGCACGTAGAACATCACGCCGACGCCGGCGATGCACTTGCTCTCGAAGCCGCAGTCGGGATGGTTGGGATTCACCAGCACGTCGGCGATCGGCAGCTCGGGGCCGGGCAGGTGGTGGTCGGTCACCAGCACCTGCAGGCCGCGCGCCTTGGCCGCGGCCACGCCGTCGACGCTGGCGATGCCGTTGTCGACCGTGATCAGCATGTCGGCGCCACTCGCGGCCACGCGTTCGGCGATCGGCGGCGTGAGGCCGTAGCCGTCGACCACGCGGTCGGGCACGAGGTAGCTCACGTTCTTCGCGCCCAGCAGGCGCAGGCCGCGCACGCCGACCGCGCAGGCGGTGGCGCCGTCGCAGTCGTAGTCGGCCACGATGCACAGGCGCTTCTCGGCGGCCATCGCGTCGGCCAGCAGCACCGCGGCGTCCTGCGTGCCGCGCAGGGTGTCGGGCGGCAGCAGGCGCGCCAGGCCGTCGTCGAGCTCGTCCTTGGCGCTGACGCCGCGCGCGGCGAACAGCCGGGCCAGCAGCGGATGCACGCCGGCCTGCTCGAGCGCCCAGGCGCTGCGCGGGGGAATGTCGCGGGGATGGATCTTCATCAGAGCGCCTCCAGCACGGCGGCGGCGCGCGGCCGCTCGAACAGGCTGCGCGCCCAGCCCACGAAGCCGCGCGGCTGGATCTCGTGGCGCTGCGCCGTGCGGTCGCCGCACAGCGTGATCGCGACCGGCGCGCCCGCGTTGTAGTGGTCGAGCAGCGCGGCGATCGGGCCCGCGTCGAGCGCCTGCCAGGCCTCGGCCCAGCGGATGCCGTCGTCGTGCAGCGCGGCGGTGCGCAGCGAATCGTCGACCTGCGGCGCGGGGCCTTCGGGACCGATGGCGCCGGCCGCGAGCGCGCCGGTGCCGCTGAGCCAGAAGGAGTTGATCGGCGGCGCGCCGCGCGCGGCGCGGTCGTCGTTCACGCGCTGGGTGTAGAGCAGCATCTGCATCTCGTTCTGGAGCCGGCGCAGCGGCCGCGCGGCATCGGCCAGCGGCGACCACTGCGAGATCGGGTGGCCCACGGCGCGGTCGATGGCGGCGGTGGCGAGGTCCTGGAAGATCGGCGCGCGCGCGAGCCAGCGGCCGGGGCGCGCGGACGGATGCAGCGCGATGCCGTCCTCCTCGAAGAAGGGGCGCGCCGCAGCCAGCAGCGCGGCCGACTCCTCGGCGTCGATCTCGATCGCCGAGGGATCGCCGAGCACCACGTCGTCGATGCCGACCTGCCAGTGGCACAGCGTGACCAGGCCCCAGGCGCCGGTGTCGCTCGCTTCGGCGGCACCGTTGCGGCGTGCCTCGAGCGCGGCCCAGGGGATGCAGCCGTCGGCCGCGGCGATGCCGAGCGCGCGCGCCAGGGCGCGTTCGTGCGGCGGGGAGCGGGTGCTTTCGTCCTGCGTGTCGGTGGCCGTGACGGCGAGCCGGCCGAGCAGGGCCTCGAGCTTGGGCAACCTTAAGGTTGGGAGGGCTGCGCGGCAGGACGGGGAACCGCGGCCGGCAAAGGGAATCAGGAGATGACGGGCGGGAGCGGGTTCGGCCATGGGCCTATTGTCCGGGATGCCACAATTCCGCCCGCCTTCCTCTTCGCCTTCACCCTTTTTCCCATGAACCGACCCATGCCGTCGCCCCGAGCGCCGCAGGAGACCTGATGCGACTCCCCTACGAACTGCAGCTCGGCTGGCGCTACACGCGCGCGGGCCGCGCGACCCGGCGCAACGGCTTCATCTCGTTCATCTCGGGCGTCTCGATGCTCGGTATCGCGCTCGGCGTGGCCGCGCTGATCATCGTGCTGAGCGTGATGAACGGCTTCCAGAAGGAAGTGCGCGACCGCATGCTGGGCGTGGTCTCGCACATCGAGATCATCTCGCGCGACGGCCAGGCCCTGCCCGAGCTCGACACCATCATGGCGGCCGCGCGCAAATACCCCGAGGTGGTCGGCGCGGCGCCCTTCATCGCTACCCAGGCGCTGATCGCGCGCGGCGAGGACATGAAGGGCACGCTGGTGCGCGGCATCGAGCCCAGGCTCGAGCCCGAGGTCACCGACATCGCGGCCGCCGCGCCCAAGGGCACGCTCGACAAGCTGGTGCCCGGCGAGTTCGGCATCGTGCTGGGCGGCGAGCTGGCGCGCTCGCTGTTCGTGCAGCCCGGCGACCAGGTCACGCTGGTGGCGCCGGGCGGCCAGGTCACGCCGGCCGGCGTGGTGCCGCGCCTCAAGCAGTTCACCGTGGTCGGCACCTTCGACTCGGGCCACTACGAATACGACTCGGCGCTGGCCCTGATCAACGAGCAGGACGCGGCGCGCGTGTTCCGGCTCGAGGGCCCGACCGGCATCCGCATCCGCCTGAAGGACCTCAACCAGGCGCGCGACGTGGCCGACGAGATGGCCGTCTCGCTGCCGGGCCAGTTCCTGATCCGCGACTGGACGCGCCAGAACAAGACCTGGTTCGCGGCCGTGCAGGTCGAGAAACGCATGATGTTCATCATCCTCACGCTGATCGTGGCGGTGGCCGCCTTCAACCTGGTGTCGACGCTGGTGATGACGGTGACCGACAAGCGCGCCGACATCGCGATCCTGCGCACCCTGGGCAGCTCGCCGCGCAGCATCATGGGCATCTTCGTGGTGCAAGGCGCGATGGTGGGCGTGATCGGCACCGTGGCCGGCCTGCTGCTGGGCCTGGGCATCGCCTACAACATCGACGTGATCGTGCCCTTCCTCGAGCAGCTGTTCCATGCGAGCTTCCTGCCCAAGGACATCTACCTGATCAGCAAGATGCCCAGCGACCCGCAGCGCAGCGACATCATGCCGATCGCGATCATCTCCCTGGTGCTGGCCTTCCTGGCCACGCTGTATCCGAGCTGGCGCGCCAGCCGCGTCAACCCCGCCGAGGCGCTGCGCTATGAGTGAAGTCGTATTGAAGGCGCGCGGTCTGACCAAGCGCTTCCACGAAGGCCGCCTCGACCTGACCGTGCTGCACGGCATCGACCTCGACGTGAATGCCGGCGAGACGCTGGCCATCGTCGGCGCTTCGGGCTCGGGCAAGAGCACGCTGCTGCACCTGATGGGCGGACTCGATTCGCCGACCTCGGGCAATGTCGAGCTGCTCGGCAAGGACATCGCGCATGCCGACCCCGCCGAGCAGGGCCGGCTGCGCAACCTGCACCTGGGCTTCGTCTACCAGTTCCATCACCTGCTGCCCGAGTTCAGCGCGCTCGACAACGTGGCGATGCCGCTGAAGATCCGCCGCGTCGACCCGGCCACGGCCGCGCAGTCGGCGACGAAGATCCTCCAGAGCGTGGGCCTGGGCGAGCGGCTGCACCACCGGCCGGCCGAGCTGTCGGGCGGCGAGCGCCAGCGCGTGGCGATCGCGCGCGCGCTGGTCACGCAGCCGGCCTGCGTGCTGGCCGACGAGCCCACCGGCAACCTCGACCGCGGCACCGCCGACACCGTGTTCGAGCTGATGCTCGACCTCGCGCGCCGCCATGGCACGGCCTTCGTGATGGTCACGCACGACCAGGACCTGGCGCGGCGCTGCGACCGGGTGCTGCAGCTGGTGGCGGGGCGGCTGGCGGGCTGAGCCCGTCCTAGAGCGGCAGCGCTTCCGCTTCTTCCCGCGCTGCCTGCCGCGCCTCCAGCGGCAGCACGCACAACAGCTTCCCGCCCAGCGTCAGCACCAGCCCGAGCCGGCCGCCGATCTGCACCACCTGGCAGGCCGCGCGCGGCGCGCCCGAGTCCGAGGCCGAGCCCGGGATCGGCGCGGCATGGGCCGACAGCCCGATCGCCCGTGCCGGCGGCTGGCGCAGCATCGCGAACAGCAGCCGCGCATCGGCATCGCGCAGCGCCTGCTGGTAGAGCGGGAAGACGGCGTTGCGCCCGGTGCTGTCGGGCGCCTTCTCGCGGGGCTCGCGCAGCCGCAGCAGCGCGCGGTGCATCTGCTGGCGCCAGGCCGCCTCGGTCCGGCCCGTGGCCTCGGCCAGTTCCTTGAAGCTGACTTCGAACACCTCGCGCAGCAGCACCGCGGCGCCATCGGCGGGGCTCAGCCGATCGGCCAGGAGGCGCAGGGCCTGCCCGGTCTCTTCGGCGCGCGCGGCCTCGGTTTCGGCCGATTCCGCCGTCTCCGGCGTCGCGCCGGCCTCGTCGAGCCAGCGTCGCATCCAGCCTTCGCGCCGCAGGCGGTCGATCGCGAGGTGCTGCATCACCGTCGTGAGCCAGGCCTGGACGGTGTCGATGCCGGCGTGTTCGCCGGTCTCGAGCGCGCGCAGGTAGCTGTCCTGCACCAGGTCCTCGGCCTGCGCCGTGCCGCCGGCCAGCCGCGTCGCCGCGCGCACCAGGCGACCGCGCAGGGCCGGGAATTGCGAGAGATAGCGTTCGTCGAGCATCGGCGCAGCTTGCCACGACCGGCGACGTCACGAAAGCGTGGGCTTGTTCGTCAAGACAGCTCCCACCCCCTGGAGCTTTTCATGACCGCCATGTTCACGCTGGAATCCGAAGACGACACCCGCCCGGCCGCCACCGCCGAGCCGCGCAATTCCTACCTCGAGGAGAAGGCCTTCCGTTCGCGCACGCTGCTGATCTTCGGCAGCATCACCGACGCCGTGGCCGCCGACGTCACGCGCCGGCTGATCGCGCTCGACGCCGACAGCGCCGACAAGCCGATCGACATCCTCGTGAGCTCGCCCGGCGGCCACCTCGAATCGGGCGATGCGATCCACGACGTGGTGCGCTTCATCGCCGCGCCGGTGCACATGATCGGCACCGGCTGGGTCGGCAGCGCCGCCACCCACCTGTTCCTGGCCGCGCCGCGCGAGCGCCGCGTGTGCCTGCCCAACACCCGCTTCCTGATCCACCAACCCTCGGGCGGGGCCGGCGGCCAGGCCACCGACATCGCGATCCAGGCGCAGGAGATCGTCAAGGCCCGCCAGCGCATCGCGCACGAGATCGCGCGCGAGACCGGCAAGCCCATCGAGGTGGTGCTGGCCGACATCGAGCGCGATCGCTGGCTGTCGGCCGAGGAGGCGGTCGACTACGGGCTGGTCTCGCGCATCGTGCAGCGCAAGAGCGAGCTGCGCGCTTAGAGCGCCGAGGCGTCGGGCTTCTTGAGCTCCGGCGCCAGCGGGCTCGGCACGCGCGCCGTGGTGCTGGCCTGCCAGCCATAGGCCAGGCGGAACAGCGTGGGCTCGGCGAAGGCGCGGCCGATCATCTCGAAGGTCACGGGCTCGACCGAGCTCGAGGCATCGGTGGCCTTCACGAAGCCGGCCGGGAAGGCCAGCGCCGGGAAGCCGGAGAAGGGGCTCAGGCGGTTGTTCGAGCCCGAGTTCACGCTGGTGCTGTTGAAGCCCTGCAGCACCGGGTAGACCAGCACGTCGTAGGGCGCGCCCAGGCTCGCGCCGGTGGCGAAATCGAGGTTGTCGAGCGCAGCCGTCACGCGCGGGATCACGAAGGCGTCGCGCGGCTTCAGGTTGTTCTGGTAGGTCGGGTTGGATTCCTTGTTGGTGCCCGAGGTGATGTACGAGCGGAAGTTGGCCACGCGCGTGGGCTCCAGCGTGGCCATGGCGATCGCCACGTCTTCCGTGGTGCGCGGATGGCCGTCGGCGGTAGAGCTCCAGCTGCCGAGGTACTCGGTGAGGTTGTCGCGGAACTCGTAGGACGAGAGGCTGGCGTAGCCGGTCAGGATGGTCGCGCGGTCGGGGATCTGCACGTCCTCGATCGTCGCGCCCGCGGCCTTCATGCGGTCGAGCGCGGCATTGAGGGTGTCGAGGAAGCGCTGGTTGGCCGTGCTCGCGGCCGGGAACATCGCGCGCACGACGCCGATGCGCGCACCGCGCAGGCCATCCGCCTGGAGCGTCGCGGTGTAGCTCGCGGGCTGCGCGGTCATCGCCGCATAGGCGGCGGCATTCGCCACCAGCGGCGCGTCCCAGGCCTTGGCGGTGCGCTGGCCGCTGCCGGGCGCGGCGTCGTAGCCGGCCATGGCATCGAGCACCAGCGCGCAGTCCTGCACCTGGCGGCACAGCGGGCCGGCCGTGTCCTGGCCATGGGCCAGCGGCACGATGCCGTCCTGGCTCACGAGCCGCAGCGTGGGCCGCAGGCCGTAGAGGCCCTCGACCGCCGAGGGCACGCGCACCGAGCCGCCGGTGTCGGTGCCCAGGCCCAGCATCGCGAGGCTGGCGGCGATCGAGGTGCCGGTGCCCGACGACGAGCCGCCCGCGCTGTTGGCCGGGATGTAGGCGTTGCGCGTCTTGCCGCCGACCGACGAGCTGCCGGTGAAGCCGAACGCGAACTCGTCGAGGTTGGCCTTGCCGATGACGATGCCGCCGGCCTCGCGGATTTTGCGCAGGATGTAGGCGTCGTCGGGCGGCTGGTTGTTGGCCAGGGCCAGCGAGCCGGCCGTGGTTTTCATGTCGTGGGTGTCGATGTTGTCCTTCGCGAGCACCGTCACGCAGTGCATCGGGCCGGCCATCCGGCCGGTCTTGAAGAACTGGCGGTCGAGTTCGTCGGCGCGCGCGAGCGCGGCCGGATTGACCGCGATCACGCTGTGCAGGCCGGGGCTGTCGGGGTAGGCATCGGAGGCATCGGCATCGAAGGCCGCGATGCGGTCGAGGTAGCCCTGCACCACGTCGCGGCACGAGACCTGGCCCTTGCGCATCGCCGCATGGAAGCCTTCGACGGTGGCCTCGACCAGCGGGAAAGGTGCGCGATCGGGCTGCAGCACCACGGCATCGCCGGGCGTCTCGGGCGTGGTCGGCGGCGTGCCGGCCACGGGCGTGAACGAGAAGACGCTGTTGTCGCCGCCACCACCGCCGCAGGCGGCGAGCACGGCGCAGAACATCAGCGTGCAGGCGAAGCGCGTGGCGCGCGAGGACGAGGACGGGGAGGAGAAGCCAGGAAGCTTGCGGCGCGCGAGCGTGGAGGTCATCGTTGGTGTCGGAGTGGAGTTGAACGCCCGACAACGCAGCATCCATGCCAGCATGCGCGCATGCCTTCGGCCATGGCACGTCGCTTGCTCGAAGCGACATGTGCCCGCACGATGCTCGTGCGCCGCGCATGCCCATTACCGACCGCCATCGCAGATTCCGAGGACACGCCATGAACCCGCTCAAGCACCTGCTGATCCACGCCTGCGTGGCCCTGATGGGCTGCACCGTGGTGCCCTGGGCCGCGGCGCAGGCGGCGGCCGTGCCGAACCTCGTGCAGGCCGCGCGCCTCGGCCAGGCGCAGGCCGTGGCGGCGCTGATCGAGAAGGGCGCCGATCCCGATGCGCGCCTGCCCAACGGCCGCACCGCGCTGATGGAGGCCGCGGTGCGCGGCCACTACGAGACCGTGCGCGCGCTGATGATCCATGGCGCCGACAAGCTGCTCAAGGACGGCGCCGGCCACACCGCCTTCGACCTCGCCTTCGAGAAGCAGCATGGCGACATCGTCGCTCTGCTGCGCGACGCTTCCTGAGCCGTCGAAGCGCCGATCAGGCGCCGCTCAAGCCTTCGGCTTGTACGCCACCACGTCGATCTCGACCTTCGCATCGACCATCAGTCGCGCCTCGGTGGTCGAGCGCGCGGGCTTGTTCTCGCCGAAGTAGCTCATGTAGATGCGGTTGAAGGCGCCGAAGTCGCGCGCGTCGTCGAGCCAGCAGGTGGTCTTGCAGACGTCGTCGAGCGTGGCGCCGGCCAGCGCGAGCACGGTCTTCAGGTTCTCCATCACCTGGCGCGTCTGCGCCTCGATGCCGCCGGCCACGATCTCGCCCTGCGCATTGGCCGGCACCTGGCCCGACACGTAGATGAAGTCGCCCGCGCGCACGGCCGGCGAGAAGGGACGCACCTGGCGGTCGGAAGCGGTGGGCGGGGCGCCGAGGTATTCGAGAGGCATGGACGAGCTCCTGTCTGAAGAAGGGAAATGAAAGGGGAGGGGGTGGAAACGGCCGTCAGTATCGGCCGAAACTGAAAATCTATTTCAGTGATAACGCTGAATCAAGGGTTTTCACGGATGATTTGGCATAGATACTGCTTCAAAGTGCGGCCCGCAACGAAAGTTTTTTTCACAAACGCGTCTCGCCCCATGAAGGAGAACTCCATGCCCCACGCCGGCTCTTTCCCGCGCCTGCCCATGCTGTCGAAGCGCACCCTTCTGGGTGCCACCCTGCTCGCGGCGCTGTATGCCGTGGCACCGCTGAACGCCCAGGCGCAGGGTCCGCGCAACTTCGCCACGCTGGCGATGGTGGCCGAGCCGCAGACGCTCGATCCGATGGCCTCGACCGCCGACCTGGTCGGAACCATCATGCAGCACGTCTACGAGACGCTCTACACCTTCGACGCCAAGTGGAACGTGGTGCCGATGCTGGCCGAGGGCATGCCGAAGATCTCGGCCGACGGCAAGACCTACGCGATCGCGCTGCGCAAGGGCGTGATGCTGCACAGCGGCCGCGAGCTCACGGCCGACGACGTGGTCGCGAGCCTGCAGCGCTGGATGGACCAGTCGCCGCGCGGCAAGGCCGTGGGCAAGGAGATCGACAGCCTCAAGGCCAAGGGCCCGCTGGCGGTCGAGATCGTGCTCAAGGAACCCTATGCGCCGCTGCTGTCGCAGCTCGCGCTGCCCAGCGGCATGGCCGCGATCATGGCCAAGGAATCGATCGCCTCGCCGCTCAAGGACTTCGTCGGCACCGGCCCCTACAAGTTCAAGGAACGCCGCCCCGACCAGTTCGTGCTGCTCACGCGCTTCGACAAGTACGCGGCGCGCAAGGAGCCCGCGAGCGGCTACGGCGGCAAGCGCGAGGCGGCGATCGAGGAACTGCGCTTCGTGCCGGTGCCTAACGCCAGCACGCGCGTCGAGGGCGCGCTGGCCGGCCAGTACGACTTCGCCGACCTGCTGCCGGTGGAGGCGCTGCCGCGCCTCGAGAAGTCGGGCGGCAAGACGGTGCCGATCATGACGCCCTCGTTCGGCTTCCCCTACCTGGTGCTCAACACCAAGGAAGGCGTGGCCGCGAGCCAGCCGGTGCGCCAGGCGATCCAGACCGCGCTCGGCGAGGGCGAGATGCTCGCGGCCGGCTTCGGCGACACGCGCTTCTTCGTGGCCGAGGCCAACCACTTCCCGAAGGGCTCGCCCTTCTATTCGACGGCCGGCGCCGACCAGTACAACCAGCGCAACGCCGCCAAGGCCAAGGAGGCCGCGGCCAAGGCCGGCTACAAGGGCGAGCCGATCCGCGTGCTCACGAGCCGCCAGTACGACTTCCACTACAACATGTCGCTGCTGATGGCCGAGCAGCTCAAGCGCGCCGGCTTCAAGGTCGACCTCAACGTGGTCGACTGGGCCACGCTGGTGCAGCGCCGCAACGACGCCAAGCTGTGGGACATCTACGTCACCCACTCGGGCCAGTTCCCCGAGCCCATGCTCTCGCCGCCGCAACTCGGCGACGGCGCGCCCGGCTGGTGGGACACGCCGGCCAAGAAGGCGGCGCTGCAGGCCTTCAACGTCGAGAGCGACCCGGCCAAGCGCGGCGCGCTGTGGGGCAAGGTGCAGCAGGTGGTCTACGAGGAGGTGCCGTACATCAACGTCGGCAAGTTCAACGGGCTGTCGGCCAGGAGCCCGGCGCTCGACAACTACCAGCCGGCGACCTGGCCCTTCTTCTGGAACGCTCGTATCAAGTAACGCGGCTGCCGGATACGGGTACCGGACGCAGAGGACGCGAAGGTTTCGCAAAGGGCGCGAAAGAACAGCCAAGGAGATTCTTCAGATGAATTTCCTTTTGCGTCTTTCGCGGAACCTTCGCGTCCTCTGCGTCCGGCTGTCCGATCCCGCATTTCCCGAAAAGAACCACATCCCATGATCCGCTACATCGCATCCCGCGCCACCGGCATGCTCATCGTGCTCGCCCTGGTGGCGGTGCTGGTGTTCGTGCTCACGCGCGCCGCCTCGGGCGACCCGGTCTCGGTGCTGCTGGGCGACCAGGCCACCGCGGCCGACATCGCGCGCGTGCAGAAGGAATACGGCCTCGACAAGCCGCTGCCCGTGCAGTTCGGCTACTGGCTGCGCGAGGTGCTGCAGGGCAACCTCGGCACCTCGATCTTCCTGCAGCGTCCGGTCACGCAGGCGCTGTGGGAGCGCGCCGAGCCCACCGCGCTGCTCGCGCTGATGGCGGTGGCCATCGCCGCGCTGATCGGCGTGCCCTGCGGCATCGTCTCGGCCGTGTTCCGCGGCCGCGCGGTCGACCAGCTGTTCACCGGCATCGCGATGCTGGGCGCGAGCATCCCGAGCTTCTGGCTCGGCATCGTGCTGATCCAGATCTTCGCGGTCTCGTTCGGCTGGTTCCCGGTCTCGGGCTACGGCGCGCCCGACGCGGCGCTGGCCGAGCGGCTGCATTCGCTGGTGCTGCCGGCCACGGTGCTGGGCCTGCTGAACTCCGCGCTCATCATCCGCTTCACGCGCGCCTCGATGCTCGACGTGCTCGGCGAGGACTACGTGCGCACCGCGCGCTCGAAGGGCCTGAGCGAGACGGTGGTGGTGCTCAAGCATGCGCTGCGCAATGCGCTGGTGCCGATCGTCACGGTGATCGGCCTGACGGTGGCGCTGATGATCGGCGGCGCCGTCATCACCGAGACCGTGTTCGGCCTGCCGGGCGTGGGCAACCTCGTGGTGAGCGCGGTGCTGCGGCGCGACTACCCGGTGATCCAGGGCGCGCTGCTGGTGATCGCCGCGATCTACGTGCTCATCAATTTTTCGATCGACCTGCTGTATGCGGTGGTCGATCCGCGCGTGAAGGTCTGAGCCATGCGGATGCCAAGAATGCTTCGCCAGCTGATGCACCGCCGCATCGTGATGCTGTCCGCGCTGGTGCTGCTGGCGATCGCCATCCTCGCCATCGGCGCGCCGCTGTTCGCCTCCATCGATCCCAACGACACGGCCGTGCTGCAGCGCCTGAAGGCGCCGAGCGCCGAGCACCTGCTGGGCACCGACGAGCTGGGCCGCGACCTCTACTCGCGCATCGTGCACGGCGCGCGCTACTCGCTGGCGATCGCGGCGCTCACGGCGCTGGGCGCGGTCGTCGCGGGCACCGTGCTGGGCCTGATGGCCGGCTTCTTCCGCCGGCTCGACGCGCCGCTGATGCGCGTGGTCGACGCGATGATGTCCTTCCCCGACATCCTGCTGGCGATCGCGCTGGTGGCGATCCTCGGGCCCTCGCTGATGAACACGGTGCTGGCGCTGGTGCTGGTCTACACGCCGCGCGTGGCGCGCGTGGTGCGGGCCTCCACGCTGGTGGTGCGCGAGCTGCTGTTCGTCGAGGCCGTGCGCGCGCTTGGCGTGCGCACCTCGCGCATCCTGTGGCGCCACATCCTGCCGAACCTGATGTCGCCGATCCTGGTGCAGGTCTCGTTCATCTTCGCCTACGCGATCCTGGCCGAGGCGGGGCTGTCCTTCCTCGGCGTCGGCGTGCCGCCCGAGATCCCGACCTGGGGCACCATGGTCGCGGGCAGCCAGCAGTACGCGCACCAGGCCTTCTGGGTGGTGCTGTTCCCGGGGCTCGCGATCATCCTCACGGCGCTGTCGCTGCAGCTGCTCGGCGACGGCGTGCGCGACCTGCTCGATCCCAAACTCAAAAAGACCGCGTGATGACGACCGCCACATCCTCCCCGCGCCTCGTGGTCGACAGCCTGAGCACCAGCTTCCCCACCGAGGACGGCCTGATCCGCTCGGTGGCCGACGTGAGCTTCGCGATCCAGCCCGGCAAGACCACCGCGCTGGTCGGCGAGTCGGGCTCGGGCAAGTCGGTCACCAGCCTCACGCTGATGCGCCTGCTGCCCAGGACCGCCAACGCCCAGGTCAGCGGCGGCGCGCGCTTCGTCACGCGCGAAGGCAGGACCGTCGACCTGCTGACCCTGCCCGAGCGCGAGATGCGCGCATTGCGCGGCAACCAGCTCTCGATGATCTTCCAGGAGCCGATGACCAGCCTGAACCCGGTGTTCACCATCGGCGAGCAGATCGCCGAGAGCGTGCGGCTGCACAAGGGGCTCGATCGCCAGGCCGCGCTGGCCCATGCGAAGCGCATGCTCGACCTGGTCGAGATACCGGCCGCGGCGCAGCGCCTGCACGAGTACCCGCACCAGCTCTCGGGCGGCATGCGCCAGCGCGTGATGATCGCGCTGGCCATGGCCTGCGACCCGACGCTGCTGATCGCCGACGAGCCCACCACCGCGCTCGACGTGACCATCCAGGCGCAGATCCTGGTGCTGATGCGCCGGCTGCAGGCCGAGACCGGCATGAGCATCCTGTTCATCACGCACAACCTCGGCGTGGTCGCGCACCATGCCGACGACGTGGTCGTGATGTACGCGGGCCGCGTGGTCGAGAGCGCGCCGGTGCGCCCGCTGTTCGCGCAGCCCGAGCATCCCTACACCCAGGGCCTCTTGGCCTGCCTGCCGGGCAAGGCGCGCCAGCCGGGGCAGCCCAAGCCCAGGCGCCTGTTCGCGATCCGCGGCCAGGTGTCGAGCCCGCTGGCGCCGCCGCCGGGCTGTGCCTTCGAGCCGCGCTGCGACCATGCGCAGGCCGGTTGCGCCACGGCGATGCCGCCGCTGATCGACATCCGCCTGGACCGCCAGGCCCGCTGCACCCGCGTGCAGCCCGACGCCCACTTCGCGAGGCTCGCATGAACGCCGTCGTTTCCCCCCTGATCGAAGTCCGCGGACTCAAGAAGTATTTCGGCAGCGGCGAACGCCCGGTGCGCGCGGTCGACGACGTGTCGTTCGCGATCCAGCCCGGCGAGACGCTGGGTCTGGTCGGCGAATCGGGCTCGGGCAAGAGCACCATCGGCCGCACCGTGCTGCGCCTGCTCGAGCGCACCGAGGGCCAGGTGCTCTACCGCGGCGACGACATCGGCGCGCTGTCGGGCGAGCGCATGCGCAAGCTGCGCAGCAAGCTGCAGATCATCTTCCAGGACCCGTACGCGAGCCTGAACCCGAAGATGCGCATCGGCGCGATCCTCGGCGAGGCGCTGGCCACGCACGGCCTGCACAAGGGCGCGGCCGCGCGCGACAGGCGCATCGCCGAGCTGCTCGAGACCGTGGGCCTGCGCGCCGAGCATGCGAGCCGCTTCCCGCACGAGTTCTCGGGCGGCCAGCGCCAGCGCATCGGCGTGGCGCGCGCGCTCGCGGTGGAGCCCGAGTTCATCGTGGCCGACGAGCCGCTGTCGGCGCTCGACGTGTCGATCCAGTCGCAGGTCATCAACCTGCTGGCCGACCTGCGCGAGCGCCTGGGCCTGACCATGCTGTTCATCTCGCACGACCTCGACGTGGTCGAGTACCTGTGCGACCGCGTGGTGGTGCTGTACCTGGGCAAGGTGATGGAGGTTGCGGAAACCGACGAACTCTTCGCGCGCCCCTCGCACCCCTACACCCAGGCGCTGCTGGCCGCGAGCCCGAAGCCCGATCCCGAGCTCGCCACCGAGCGCATCGCCCTCAAGGGCGACATCCCCAGTCCGATCTCGCCGCCCTCGGGCTGCGTGTTCCGCACGCGCTGCCCGCATGCCATCGAGGCCTGCGCACGGACCGTGCCGCCGCTCGAGCAGGTTTCGAGCGGACACTACAGCGCCTGCATCCGCAAGGACCTGCTTTCTCCCATCGCCGCATGACCATGACCGACACCGCCGCTCCCTCCTTCGACGACCCGCTGCTGGGCAGCAGCTTCAAGGGCTATCCGCGCACCCAGGCGCCGCGCCGGCGCAGCGAGATCGGCGCCGCGGGCTGGAACGTGCTCGCGGGCGACCTGCCGCTGCCGCTGGCCGTGCTCAAGCGCGAGGCGCTCGAGCACAACCTGGCCTGGATGCAGGCGCGCGTGCGCGAATGGGGCATCGACCTCGCGCCGCACGGCAAGACCACCATGTCGCCGCAGCTGTTCCAGCGCCAGCTCGATGCCGGTGCCTGGGGCCTGACCTTCGCCACCGTGACCCAGCTCGCGGTGGGCGTGGCCGCCGGCGCGCGCCGCACGCTGATCGCCAACCAGGTGGTGAGCGACGAGGACCTGGCCGGCATCCAGCTGCTGCTGCGCGACCATGCGGGCCTGCGCATCGTGTTCCTGGTCGATTCGCTGGCGCAGCTCGCGCTGATCGAGGACTGGGCGCGCCGCCACCCCAACAGCGTTCCTTTCGAGGTCATGCTCGAGATCGGCGTTGCGGGCGCGCGTACCGGCTGTCGCACGCATGAAGAGGCGGTGGCGCTCGCCACGCGGCTGCGCGCGAGCGACGCGGTGCGGCTGGTGGGCATCGAGACCTACGAAGGGCAGGGCGCCACCGGCGCCAGCGAGCCCGACGCGGCCTATGCCGCGACCCTGATGGACCGCGTGGAAGCGGTGGCGCGCCATTGCGACACGCAGCAGCTGTTCGAGACCGACGAGGTGCTGGTCTCGGCCGGCGGCTCGGCCATCTTCGACCTCGTGGCCGGGCGACTCAAGCCCGCGCTGGCGTCGCCGGTGCGCGGCCTGCTGCGCTCGGGCTGCTATGTCACGCACGACCATGGCTTCTACAAGCGCATGGTCAGCGCGGTCGACGAGCGCCTCGGTTGCGATTGCGGCGAGAGCCTGGTGCCCGCGATGGAGGTCTGGGCCACGGTGCAGTCGCGGCCCGAGCCCGGCCTCGCGATCCTGGCCGTGGGCAAGCGCGACATCTCCTTCGACCTCTCGCTGCCGGTGCCGATCGCGCGCGCGGCGCGCGGCGTGCTGGTGCCCGAGGCCGTGCCCGCCGGCTGGAAGATCACCGCGCTCAACGACCAGCATGCCTACCTGCGCTGGGAGGCCGACGAGGAGGCGCGCGCGCCGGCCGTCGGCGACCGCGTGGGCCTGGGCATCTCGCACCCCTGCACCACCTTCGACAAGTGGCACTGGATGCCCGTGGTCGAGAACGACTACCGCGTGAGCGACGCGGTGGCGATGCACTTCTGACCGCGCGGCCGATGACTCCCTCGCTGCTCCAGAAGATCGCGCAGACCCGCGAGGGCGCGCCCGCCACGCGGCGCGCGATCCTCGACCTGATCCTCGAGGACCCCGACCGGGTGCTCGAGGAGAGCTTCGAATCGCTGGCCGAGCGCTCCGGCAGCTCGGTGCCGACCATCATGCGCACCTGCCGCGACCTCGGCTTCGCGGGCCTGCGCGAGTTCAAGCTCGCGCTGGCGCAGGAGCTCGCGCTCGGCGGCTCGCCGCTGCACCGCCGCGTCAACATCGAGGACGCCGCCGACGAGGTGGTGTCGAAGATCGCGCGCAGCGCGGCCGCCTCGGTCTCGGGCGTGCGCGGCCAACTCGACATGCAGGTGCTCGACGGCGCCGTCTCGGCCATCGCGGCCGCGCCGCACGTCGACCTCTACGGCGCCGGCGCCACCTCGTGGTTCATGGCCAACGACCTGCAGGCACGGCTGTTCCGGCTCGGCCTGTCGGCCAATGCCTGGGCCGACTACCACCTGCAGCAGGTGGCCGGCGCCGCGCAGCGCCCGGGCGGCGTGGTGATCGCGATCTCGCACGTGGGCGGCATGCCCTCGCTGCTCGACGCGGTCGACATCGCGCGCGGGCAGGGCGCCAAGGTGGTCGCGCTCACGCGGCCCGGCACCGCGCTCGCGGCCAGGGCCGATTTCCTGCTCGGGCTCTCGGTGCCCGACGACGCCGTGATGCACGTGGGCATCGATGCCTACCTGACGCACCTCACGGCGATCGAGATCCTCACGGTGCTGGTCGCGCAGCGGCGCGGCGAGCCGGCGGTGCAGCGCCTGCAGCGCGCGCGCGAAGCCTTCCAGCGCCACGGCATCGACGCCACCACGCACCCGCTGCAGAGCTGGGACGGCGGCGGCATCAACGAGAAAGGACACCGGTCGTGAGCGCTCCCCAAGCCGTGCTGCTCGAGGCCGGCCTCGTGGTCGACGGCTCGGGCGGCCCCTCGTGGCCCGGCGACGTGCTGCTGCACGGCGACCGCATCCTCGCGCTCGGCGAGTGCCTGCGCGCGCGCCTGCCCGAGGGCCTCGAGCTGGCCGATGTCGAGGTCGTCGACTGCCGCGCCAGGGTCATCGCGCCGGGCTTCATCGACGCCCACACCCACGACGACGCGATCGTGCTGCGCGACCCGCTGTGCCTGCCCAAGGTGTCGCAGGGCATCACCACCGTGGTCACGGGCAACTGCGGCATCTCGCTCGCGCCCTACCGCACGCCGCAGTCGAAGCCACCGCTCACGCTGCTGGGCGCCGACTCGTTCCGCCACGCGAGCATGGCCGAGTACCGCGCTGCGGTCGACGCGACGCAGCCCGCGCTCAACGTGGCCGCGCTGGTGGGCCACACCACCCTGCGCTTCGCGGCCATGGAGGCGCTCGACCGGCCCGCCAGCGCCGACGAGCTCGCGCGCATGGCGGCGCTGCTCGAGGCCTGCATGGAAGAGGGCGCGCACGGCATGTCCTCGGGCCTGTTCTATGAAGAAGCCTTCGCCGCGCCCGCCGAGGAGGTGACCGCGCTCGCGCGCGTGGTGGCGCGCCATGGCGGCGTCTACGCCACCCACCTGCGCAGCGAGATGCAGCAGATCGTCGAGGCGCTGCACGAGGCCGGCGACTCGGCCTTCGCCGCGGGCGTGCCGCTGGTGATCTCGCACCACAAGTGCGCCGGGCCCGCGAACTGGGGCCGCACCAGGGAGACGCTGCCGCTGATCGAGTCGCTCGCGCAGCGCCAGAAGATCGCGATGGACGTCTACCCCTACGTCGCCGGTTCCACCGTGCTGCGCGAGGACCTGGTCGACGGCGTGATCGACGTGCTCTTGACCTGGTCCGACCCGCATCCCGAGATGACCGGCCGGCTGGTGTCGGACATCGCGCGCGAATGGGGCGTGAGCGAGCAGGCGGCCTGCCTGCGGCTGAAGCCCGGCGGCGCCTGCTATTTCCAGATGCAGGAAGAGGACGTGGAGCGCGTGATCGCGCATCCGCTGACCATGATCGGCAGCGACGGCCTGCCGCACGACCGCCATCCGCATCCGCGGCTGTGGGGTGCGTTCCCGCGCGTGTTCGCGCGCTACTGGCGCCAGCGCCGGCTGTTCACGCTCGAGCAGGCGGTGCACAAGATGACCGGCATGAGCGCGCGCAACCTGCGCATCGCCGAGCGCGGCCTGCTGCGCGCGGGCCACATGGCCGACGTGGTGGTGTTCGATCCCGAGACCATCGCCGACACCGCCACCTACGACCGGCCCAAGGGCCTGAGCCTGGGCATCGAGCGCGTGTTCGTGAACGGCGTGCTGGCCTACCGCGGCGGCGCGACGGTGGACGAGGCGCGCGTGCTGGCGCGCGCGGGGCGCATGCTGACGCGCGGGACCTGAGCGCGGCGGCGCGCCGCGCCGCTGTCATCGGACTGTCACGAACCGTCATATTGCGTGGCTAGGATGTTCCTCGAACCCCGATGAAGGGGCCGAGGAGCAGCACCGTTGGAAATCCGCAAACTGATCGCGCCGGCGCTGGCCGTGGTCCTGCTGGCCGCGGTCGCGGGCGGCGTCTGGTATTCGAACCAGCGCGTGCGCGACGACACGGCGGCCGGCAACGCCGCGCGGATCGAGCAGGCGCGCCATGTGGCGCTGCGCGGGCTGATCGGGTCCGAGAAGGAGTCGTTCTTCGCCGACGAGCGCGTCAAGCAGGCGCTGGCCGCGCAGGGCATCACGGTCACGGTGGAGAAGGCCGGCTCGCGCACCATCGCCGAGCGCTACGACGCCGGCAGGTTCGACTTCGGCTTTCCCTCGGGCGCGCCGGCCGCGCAGCGGCTCAAGGAGCTCGCGAAGGCGCCCAACGTCTACAACCCCTTCTACACGCCGATCGTGCTCGCGAGCTGGCGGCCGATCGCCGAGATCCTGATCGCCAACGGCGTGGCCGAGAAGCAGGGCGACTTCTATTACGTGGTCGACCTGCCCAGGCTGATGACGATGATCGAGAAGGGCACGCGCTGGAAGGAGCTCAAGGCCAGCGCCGCGTTCTCCACCAGCAAGTCGCTGCTGATCAATTCGACCGACGTGCGCACCTCCAATTCGGCGGCGATGTACCTGGCGCTGGCGAGCTATCTCGCGAACGGCCAGCAGATCGTGCAGAGCCAGCAGGACGTGGACCGCGTGCTGCCGACGGTGGCGCCGCTGTTCCTTCGGCAGGGCTTCCAGGAGCAGTCCTCGGCCGGCCCGTTCGAGGACTACCTCGCGCTCGGCATGGGCAAGGCGCCGCTGCTGGTGGCCTACGAATCGCAGCTGGTGGAGTTCTGGCTCAAGCATCCCGACCGGCTGCGCGGCGACATGGTGCTGCTCTATCCGCGGCCCACGGTCTATTCGAAGCACGTGCTGGTGCCCTACACGCCGGGCGGCGCGCGCCTGGGTGCGGCGCTGGAGAACGATCCCAAGCTGCGCGAGCTCGCGCACGAATACGGCTTTCGCACCGGTGGCGATGCCAAGGGGCCGGAGAACTGGGCCGGACGCGGCGTCAAGGTGCCCGACGTGCTGGTCGACGTGATCGACCCGCCCAGCTTCGAATGGCTCGAACGCATGACCACCGCCATCGAAGGCCGCTTCAAGTGAACCCGAGGAACCCATGAACACTTCCCGTCCCGAGTCCGCTCCCGCCACGGCGGTCGCCGTTGCCGCGCCCGACGTGCTGCAGCCGCCGCAGTCCTTCGTGCTCGAGCCGCCGGCGCCCGTCGCGCCGGTGCCGGTCGAATCCGCCAGCGGGCGGGTGCGGCTCAAGCCCGAGGAGGTCGGCGAGCTCGATGCGCAGGTCGATCGCTTCATCGACGACATCACCGCGCACGACAGCCAGCATCCGCAGTTCAAGGAAGCGGTGGCGCGCATCCACTCGATGGGCAGCAAGGAGATCGAAGCCTCGGCTTCGGTCTCCAACCGCATGCTCGAACGCCCGGTGGGCTCGCTGCGCAACGGCCTGTTCGGCCAGGGCTCGCAGATCGGCCAGTCGCTGATCGACCTGCGCCACCAGGTCGAGGACCTCGATCCCTCGAAGCAGGGCGACCTGTTCTCGGCGCGCAAGCTGCTGGGCCTGATCCCGCTGGGCAACAAGCTGGTCGCCTACTTCGAGCGCTACCAGTCCTCGCAGTCGCACCTCGACGCCATCATCGAATCGCTCAAGCGCGGCAAGGACGAGCTGCTGCGCGACAACGCGGCCATCGAGCAGGAGAAGGTCAACCTCTGGACGCTGATGGAGCGGCTCGAGAAGTACGTGCACATCGGCAAGGCGCTCGACGCGCGCCTCGACGCCAAGGCGCGCGAGTTCGACGCCACCGATCCCGAGAAGGCGCGCGTTGTGCGCGAGGAGATGCTGTTCTACGCGCGCCAGAAGGTCACCGACCTGCTGACGCAGCTCGCGGTCAACATCCAGGGCTACCTGGCGCTCGACATGATCCGCAAGAACAACCTCGAGCTGACCAAGGGCGTGGACCGCGCCACCACCACCACGGTGTCGGCGCTGCGCACCGCGGTGATCGTGGCGCAGGCGCTGGCCAACCAGAAGCTGGTGCTCGACCAGATCGGCGCGCTCAATGCCACCACCGGCAACCTGATCGCGACCACCAGCGAGCTGCTGCGCGAGCAGACCGGCCAGATCCACCAGCAGGCGGCCTCGGGCACGATCGAGATCGCCAAGCTGCAGCAGGCCTTCGCCAACATCTACCAGACCATGGACGCGATCGCCGACTTCAAGCTCAAGGCGCTCGACTCGATGCAGACCACGGTCGACACGCTGAGCGACGAGGTGGCGCGCAGCCGCGGCTACCTCGACCGCGCGCGCCGCGAGACCTCGGCCGTCGCGCTGCGCGAGCCGTCGGCGGGCAGCGGGGTCGTGCTGTGAGCCTGGCGCCGGCACGGCGCTTCGCGCTCGGTGCGCTGCTGGCGCTGGCGCTCGGGCTGGCCGGCTGCGGCCGCGACGAGGCGGCCACGCCCACCGCCGCCGCGCCGCAGGCCAGTCCGCCATCGACGGCCTTCACCGTTCTCGCGGGCTCCGAGCTCAAGGACCTCGAGGCGCCGCTGGTCGAGGCCGCGCGCGCCGCCGGGGTGGAACTGCAGCTGTCGTACGCGGGCACGCTGGACATCGTGGAGCGCGTGAATGCCGGCGAGCGCTTCGATGCGATCCTGCCGCCCAACGGCGCCTATCCCGCGCTGGCGCTCGCCAAGCCGGCGGTGGCGCGCGAGAAGCTCTTCTACTCGCGCATCGCGCTCGGGGTGAAGGCCGCCAAGGCCGCGCGGCTGGGCTGGGACAAGCGCGCGCCCGGCTGGGCCGACATCGCGCGGGCCGCCAGCACGGGCCAGCTGCGCTACGGCATGACAACGCGACCAGCTCCAACACCGGCATGAGCGCGCTGTTCGCGGTCGCCTCGGCACTCGCGGGCAAGACCGAGGACCTGGCGGCGCAGGACGTGGACGAGAAGACGCTCAAGGCCTTCCTCTCGGGCCAGAAGCTCACGGCCGGCAGCTCGGGCTGGCTCGCCGATGCCTACCTGGCCGATCCCGCCGCGATCGATGCGATGGTCAACTACGAGGCCGTGATCCTGCGCCTCAACGAGCGACTGCCCGCGGCCGACCGGCTGCTGCCGATCTATCCGCGCGACGGCATGATCTCGGCCGACTATCCGCTGATGCTGCTCGACGAGGCACGGCGCGAGCCGTACAACCGGCTGGTGGCGGCCTGGAAGGGGGCCGCGTTCCAGCGCGATGCGCTGTCGGCCGCCTTCCTGCGCCCGGCCAATCCCGAGGTGCAGGCCGCGAGCGCGCTGCCCACGGCGGCGGTGTCGGAGCTGTCCTTTCCGAACCGGCTCGAGGTGATCGACGCCGTGCTCGGCACCTACCAGGCGCGCTGGCGCAAGCCCTCCACCTCGATCTTCGTGCTCGACCTCAGCGGCTCGATGCAGGGGCAGCGCCTGGAAGCCATGCGCGAGGCGCTCAAGCGGCTGTCGGGGGCCGAGGCCGGCGCCGCGGCGAGCGTGCGCTACAGCGCCTTCCAGAGCCGCGAGCGGGTGGTGCTGGTTCCGTTCGCCACGCGCGTGTCGGAGCCGGTGTGGGTGCGCTTCGAGCCCGAGCGCATCGGCGCCGCGCGCGAGGAACTGCGCCGCCAGGCCGACGCGATGCAGGCCGATGGCGGCACCGCCATCTATTCCGCGCTGGCCGTGGCCGAGGACCTCGCGCGCGAGGAGCAGCGCAGCGATCCCGATCGCTTCGTGAGCATCGTGCTGCTGACCGACGGCCAGAACAACGCGGGCCTGAAGCCCGAGGAGTTCCAGGCGCGCTACGCGAACGGGCTGCCGGCGCGCATCTTCCCGATCCTGTTCGGCGAGGGCAACGTGGCCGAGATGCGGGCGCTCGCGAAAGCCTCGGGCGGGCGCGAGTTCGACGGCCGCCGGCTGGTGCTGGCGCAGGTGTTCAAGGAAATCCGGGGCTACCAGTGACCCTGTGCAAAGGCCTGGCGTGGCGCGGCATTCGCTGAAGCTGCGCGCGCTGCTGTTCCTCTACGGCAACGGCAACATCCTCGGCTGCGCGCTCGCGCTGGCCGGTCCGGCGCTGCTGTTCGCGGGCGTCATCGACCGCGGCTGGCTCGCCATCACCGCCGGCCTCTACATCGTCGGCTGGCTGCTGGGCCGGCGCGCGCCCGAGCTCGAGCGCCGCATCGAGGACAGCCTGAGCCTGGAGGAGACGCTGCGGCGGCTCGACGAGGTGGTCGCGCGCGCCTCGCCGCACCTCACCGAGGACATGCGGCACAGCCTCGAGAGCGTGCGCGGCCTGGTGGTCGAGGTGCTGCCGCAGTTGATGGACGCCGGCGCGGGCGGCGACGACCTGTTCACCGTGCGCGAGACCGTGTTGCGCTACCTGCCCGAGACCCTGGCCAACTATGTGGCGCTGCCGCCGGCCTTTCGCGTCACGCAGCCGCTGAAGGACGGCAAGACCGCGCGCCAGCTGCTCGGCGAGCAGCTCGGCCTGCTCGATGCCAAGCTGCGCGAGGTGGTCGCCAACCTGGCGGCGAGCGATGCCGCGGCGCTGGTGGCCAACGGCCGGTTCCTCGAGAAGAAGTTCAGGCAGCCCGACTTCCTCGAAGGCTGAGGCGCCCCCGGCAAAGCCCTTGCAAACGTGGGGCCGCGCGAGGGCTTCGATAGACTGCGCGGGTGACAACCTCTTCCGAGCCTCCCAGTCCGTCGCTGGCCTGCGCCAGCCGTCCCGCTCCCCGCCGCCGCTTTCCGAGCGCGCTGTCCCCGCCAATGACACGGCCTCCGCCGGGTCCTTCGGCCTTTTCTCTCCTCCCGATTTCTCCCTCATCGCTCGCCATGGTTCGCGCCATGCCGGGCCGCACGCGCTCGCGCGCCACCTTCCATGATTGAACTGCTGTCCGACCCCGCCGTCTGGATCGGTCTCCTCACGCTCGTCGTGCTCGAGATCGTGCTGGGCATCGACAACCTGATCTTCATCGCGATCCTCGCGGAGAAGCTGCCGCCGCACCAGCGCGACCGCGCGCGGCTCATCGGCCTGAGCCTGGCCCTCTTGATGCGCCTGGGGCTGCTGTCCATCGTCTCGTGGCTGGTGACGCTGACCACGCCGCTGTTCAGCCTGTTCGGCCAGGGCTTCTCGGGCCGCGACCTGATCCTGCTGCTGGGCGGCCTGTTCCTGCTGTTCAAGGCCACGGCCGAGCTGCACGAGCGCATCGAGGGCGTGACCCATGCCGTGACCGGCACCACCGCCTATGCGAGCTTCGGCGTGGTGGTGGCGCAGATCGTGGTGCTCGACGCCGTGTTCTCGCTCGACGCGGTGATCACGGCCGTCGGCATGGTCGACCACCTGCCGGTGATGATGGCTGCGGTGATCATCTCGATCGCGATCATGCTGTGGGCCTCGAAGCCGCTGACGCGCTTCGTCAACGCCCATCCCACGGTGGTGGTGCTGTGCCTGAGCTTCCTGCTGATGATCGGCCTGAGCCTGGTGGCCGAGGGCCTGGGCTTCCACATTCCCAAGGGCTACCTCTACGGCGCGATCGGCTTCTCGGTGCTGATCGAGGCGCTCAACCAGTGGGCGCGCCGCAACGAACTGCGCCACGAGGCGCGCCGGCCGCTGCGCGAGCGCACGGCCGAGTCGGTGATCCGCCTGCTCGGCGGCCGCACGCGCGGCGAACCGGTGCCGGTGGGCGCCGCCGCGGCCGATGCCGATGCGCCCGTGGACGAACCCGCCTTCGGCATCGAGGAACGCAACATGGTCAGCGGCGTGCTCTCGCTGGCCGAGCGCAACGTGCGCTCGGTGATGACGCCGCGCGCCGATGTCTCCTGGGTCGACCTCGACGACGATCCCGAGGCGCTGCGCGAGCAGTTGCTCGACACCCCGCACGGCCTGTTCCCGGTGTGCCGCGGCTCGCTCGACCAGGTGGTGGGCGTGGCGCGCGCCAAGGACCTGCTGGGCCAGCTGCTGCGCCACGGCCGCATCGACGAGGGCCATGGCCTGCGCGCGCCGATCTACGTGGCCGAGTCGACGCGCGTGATCCGCCTGATCGACACCCTGCGCGGCGCGCGCGGCCAGCTCGCGCTGGTGGCCGACGAGCACGGCACGCTGACCGGCGTGGTCACGCCGATCGACGTGCTGGAGGCGATCGCGGGCGAGTTCCCCGACGAGGACGAGTCGCTCGAGATCCAGCAGACCGGTCCCGAGGCCTGGACCGTGGCCGGCAGCGCCGACCCGCACCTGCTCGAGCAGGCGCTGCAGACCGACGGCCTGGCGAGCGAGGACGACAGCTACACCTCGGTGGCGGGACTGCTGCTCGACCGCTTCGGCGGCCTGCCCGCGGCCGAGGCCACCTGGGTGCACGACGGCTGGGAGTTCGTCGTCACCGGCGTGGACGCGCAGCGCATCCGCGAGGTGGCGGTGCGGCGCGTGCCCGTGGTGCCGCCCGAGGCCTGAAGCGGGCAGGGCGCCGCTTTGGTAGGCTGGCGCCCCCGCTTCCCGACCCGCTTCGCGCATGACCTCCAACGCCTCCCACCGCCAGCCCGTTCCCCTCGCCAAGGCCTACCGCCTGCTCAACCACGGCCCCACGGTGCTGGTGAGCGCGGCCCACGCGGGCCGGCGCAACATCATGGCGGCGGCCTGGGCCATGCCGCTGGACTTCGATCCGCCCAAGGTGGCGGTGGTGCTCGACAAGAGCACCTGGACCCGCGTGCTGCTCGAGGGTGCGGGCAGCTTCGCGCTGCAGGTGCCGGTGCGCGCGCAGCTCGACCTGACCGAGGCGCTGGGCAGCAGCTCGGGCCGCGAGCTGGTCGAACGCGACGGCCGCGACAAGTTCGAGGCCTACGGGCTGCGCAGCTTCGCGGGCAGCGCCACCGAGGCGCCCCTGCTCGAGGGCTGCGCGGCCTGGCTCGAATGCCGGCTGCTGCCCGAGCCGCCGATCCAGCAGCGCTACGACCTGTTCCTCGGCGAGGTGATCGCGGCCCAGGCCGACGCGCGCGTGTTCTCGAACGGCCGCTGGCACTTCGAGGGCCATGACGAACTGCGCACGCTGCACCACGTGGCGGGCGGGCACTTCATCGTCGATGGCGAGGCGGTGGACGCGAAGCCGCTGGCGCAGGCCGGGCGCTGAATCAGCCCTCGCTGGTCCGGCCCGAGGCCACCAGCAGCTGCCGCAGCACCACCCCGCCGCACAGCGCGGCCGCGCCCGCGAGCAGCACGAAGCTCAGCACGCCGGCGGGCGAGGCGTCCTCGAGCCAGCCGGCCACCAGCAGCGTGGTGCAGTTGTAGGCCGCGTGCAGCGCGATGCAGGGGATCAGCGAGCGCGTGCGCTCGTAGAGCCAGCCCAGCACCGTGCCCATGGCGACGCCGACCACGAACTGGTAGATGTTCATGTGGGCCGCGCCGAACAGCAGCGCCGACATCAGGATCGCCTGCCAGCGCCCGTAGCGCTGCAGGAAGCCGCGCAGCACGATGCCGCGGAACAGCATCTCCTCGAGCAGCGGCGCCATCACGCAGACCGCGAGCACCGCCGCCACGCTGCCGTCGGCCATGCGGCTGAACATCGCCTCCTCCCAGGCCGACAGCGGCAGCGCCAGCGTCAGCAGGTTGATCGCGCAGGTGATCGCCAGCATCAGCGCCGGCACCAGCAGCAGCGCGGGCGGCACCACCAGCATCAGCGTGGCGCGCATCGAGGCACGCGAGGGATGGAACAGCGCGCGCCAGCCCAGCTTCTGCTGCTGCATCACGACCGCGAACACCAGCCCGTTGCCCAGCACGGCCGACAGCACGCCGATCTGCATCGTGCTCAGGCCGAACACGCGGTTGGCATCGCGCAGCACGGCGCCCACGAGCAGCTCGCACAGGAACAGGGCGAGGTACAGCAGGACGGCCTGCGTCGCCGAGGGGAAGGCCGGGCGTTGGGGGAGGGCATGGCGCGGGCGGGGCGGTGGCGCGCATGTTAGCCGCGCCCGGCCCGGCCCGCCTGACCGGCGCGTTCAGCCTTTGCGCGGCGGCGGCAGCTGCCGCAGGAACAGGTACAGCGCGCGCATGTCGGTGTCGCTGATCTCGCGCAGCGACTCGAAGGGCATCACGCGCACCGGCGTGCCGTCGGGGCGCAGGCCGCTGCGGAAGAGCCGGATCATCGACTCGGCGTCGGGATAGCGCGCCAGCGCCGAATCCTTGCCGGGCGCGAGCCGCGAGGCCGCGGGCCAGTCGGGCGGGCCGCCCGGGACCTTGCCGCCCGCGAGCTGCGGACCATGGCAGCCCAGGCACATGTTCGCCACATAGGCGCCATGCGCCACGCTCACGCCCTCGGCCACCGGCAGCGCGGGCGGCAGCCGGTGGTCGATCCTGGCGGCCGCGTCCTGGATCAGGCCGAAGCCGTAGAGCGCGCGCACCGGCAGCGGCATCTCGACCATGGCAGGCGTGCCTTGCACCGGCGGCAGGGCGCGGATGTGGGCCACCAGCGCGGCGAGGTCCTCGTCGGTGAAGCGGTTGTAGTCCTCGCTCGGCATGATCATCAGCGGCCGGCCGGCCGGATCGACGCCGTGCCGGATCGCGCGCACCCAGTCCTCGGGCCGGTAGGCGGCGGTCGCGTTCGCGGCGCCGGGCGCGATCTGCGGCCCGGCCACGCGCAGGCCGTTCGGCGCGTCGATGAAGAGACGCCCGCCGCCGTCGGCGCCGTGGCAGTCGACGCAGCCGCGCGAGGCATAGAGGTAGCGCCCGCGCTCGAGCGCCGCGGTGTCGCCGCGCGGGCGCAGGGCCACCGGCTTCACGTCGACGTCGACGCGGCGTTCCATCTTGTGGTGCGCCATCAGCACGGCGCCGGACAGCGCGGCCGCGGCGAGCAGGGCCAGCGCCAGCAGCGCGAGCACGCCGCGGCGCAGCCAGCGGGCGGTCTTGTTTTTCTCGGTCATGGGGAATCGTGGGATCGATGGCGGCGGCGGATCCGCGCGCGCCCTTCAAGCCCGAACGATAGGAGAAAGCACCGCGGCTGGGCATTGGCCGGATTGCCTATGCCCGGCGCCGCGCCGGCCGCGCCGTCAGAGCAGGAAGGGCACGAAGCGCCTGGTGCCGCGCATGTAGGCGCGGTAGGCGTCGCCGAAATGCGCGATGCATTCGCGCTCGTCGCTGAGCGCCGTCAGCACCAGCAGCACGGTGGCCGCGAGCGCCAGCGCGAGGCCGGGGCCGCCGATGTCCTTGAGGCAGGCGCCCCAGGCCAGCAGCATCAGCGCGGTGTACATCGGATGGCGGATGTAGCGGAAGGCGCCGTCGGTGACCAGCGAGTCGGTCTTCTCGAAGCCGAGCAGCGCGGCATCGTCGTCGCGCGCCGCGCCCGGCCGCCCCGCGGCCCGCAGCCGGCGCCAGGCATGCACCGGCAGCCAGGCCGACAGCGCCAGCAGCAGCCAAGACAGCAGCTGGTGCGGCGCCAGCGGATCCACGTGCCACACGGGCAGGTTCAGCAGGATCAGCGCCAGCATGCACTCCCAGGCGAAGAAGCGGTAGAAGCCGTGCGAGCCGCGCCGGCGCAGCGCGCCGCGCGAGACGTACAGCAGCGCGGCCGACACGGCGACGAAGAGGGCGATCTGGATCCAGGCGAAAGGCATGGGGCCCGAATCTACACGCCGGGCCGCCGGCGCCCTCACACCTTGTCAGCCCATCGTCGAGTAGCCGCCGTCCACCGGGATCGCCACGCCGGTCACGTAGTCGGCTGCGGGGCTCGCGAGGAACACGGCCGTGCCCGCGATGTCGGCCGGCCGGCCCCAGCGGCCCGCCGCCGTGCGCGCGACCACGCGCTCGTAGAGGCCCGCGACCTGGGCGCGCGCGCCATCGGTCATCTCGGTCTGGAACCAGCCCGGCAGGATCGCGTTGACCTGGATGTTGTCGGCCGCCCACGAGAGCGCGGTCGACTTGGTGAGCTGCACCACGCCGGCCTTGCTCGCGGCATAGGCGGGCGAGTAGGCGGCGCCGAAGATCGACATCATCGAGCCGACGTTGACGATCTTGCCGCCGCCCGCGCGCTGCATGTGCGGATGCGCCGCGCGGCTCACGAGGAAGGCGCTGGTGAGGTTGGTCTGGAGCACGAGGTTCCACTCGTCCAGCGTGAGCTGGTCGACCGGCTTGCGCACGGTGGTGCCGGCGTTGTTGACCAGGATGTCGAGCCGGCCGCAGCGCGCGGCCACGGCGTCGACCGCCTGCCGCACCGAGGCTTCGTCGGCCACGTCGATGGCGACCGCGAAGCTGTCGCTGCCGAGCGCCTTCAGCGTCTCGACCGCGGCGGCCGATTTCTCGGGGTTGCGCGCGGCGATCACCACGCGCGCGCCGGCCCGCGCCAGGCCCTGGGCCATGCCGAGGCCCAGGCCGCCGTTGCCGCCGGTGACCAGCGCGACCTTGCCGCCGAGGTCGAACATCAGGCCGCCGCCGCCGGCACCGGCTTCTTCGCGACCAGCGTCAGGATGTCGTAGCTCGCGACCAGCTCGCCGTCCTGGTTCGTCACCTCGACGTCCCAGGCCACCACGCCCTGGCCCTGGCCGTTGGCGTCCTTGCGGTTGCGGTCGATCTTGCGCTTGCAGGTCAGGCGCGCGCGGATGGTGTCGCCGATGCCCACGGGCTTGACGAAGCGCAGCGTGTCGAGGCCGTAGTTGGCCAGCACCGGGCCCGGCGCGGGCGAGACGAACAGGCCCGCGGCCGCCGACAGCACGAAGTAGCCGTGCGCGATGCGCTTGCCGAACGGCGACTCCTTGGCCGCGATCTCGTCGAAGTGCATGTAGAAGTAGTCGCCCGACAGGCCGCCGAAGGCCACGATGTCGGCTTCGCTCACGGTGCGGCGGTGCGTCAGCAGCGAGTCGCCGATGCGCAGGTCCTCGAAGTGGCTGCGGAACGGATGCACCTCGGTCTCGCGCACCTTGGCGCCGCGCACGTGCTCGCCGGTGACGGCCGCCAGCATGGTGGGCGAGCCCTGCAGCGCGGCGCGCTGCAGGTAGTGCTTGACGGCGCGCAGGCCGCCGAGCTCCTCGCCGCCGCCCGCGCGCCCCGGGCCGCCGTGCTTGAGCGGCGGCAGCGGCGAGCCGTGGCCGGTCGATTCGGCCGCGGCCTCGCGGTCGAGCACCAGCAGCCGGCCGTGCCAGGCGGCGGCCACGGGGATCGCCTTGGCGGCGGTCGCGGGATCGCGCGTGACCAGCGTGCCGACCAGGCTGCCGCGGCCGCGCGCGGCCAGCGCCAGCGCCTCGTCGATGCCCTCGTAGGGCATCAGCGTGCTGACCGGGCCGAAGGCCTCGATGTCGTGCACCGCATCGTGCTCGAGCGGCTTGCGGCTCAACAGCAGCGTGGGCGCGAAGAAAGCGCCCTCGGCCGTGCCCTCGCCCACGGGCGAGAAGCCCTCGCCGCCGCCGTACACCAGCTCGGCGCCCTTGCGCAGCTCGGCCACGCGCTCGGCCACGTCGGCCTGCTGCGCATGCGAGGCCAGCGCGCCCATGCGCACGTCCTCGCGCGAGGGATCGCCCACCACCGTCTTGGCCAGCCGCGCGCGCAGGCGCTCGGCCACGGCGTCGAGGTGCTGGCGCGGCACGATGGCGCGGCGGATGGCGGTGCACTTCTGGCCGGCCTTCACCGTCATCTCGCGCGCCACCTCCTTCACGAACAGGTCGAACTCCTCGTCGTCGGGCGTGACGTCGGGCGCGAGGATCGCGCAGTTGAGCGAGTCGGCCTCGGCGTTGAACGGGATCGACTGGCGCACCAGGTTCGGATGCACGCGCAGCCTGGCGGCGGTGTCGGCCGAGCCGGTGAAGGTCACGACGTCGGGGCCCTCGAGGCGGTCGAGCAGGTCGCCCGTACCGCCGATGACCAGCTGCAGGCTGCCTTCGGGCAGGATGCCCGACTGCACGATCAGCCGCACCACGGCCTCGGTGAGGTAGCTGGTGGCGGTGGCCGGCTTGCCGATGCAGGGCATGCCCGCGAGGAAGCTGGGCGCGAACTTCTCGAGCAGGCCCCAGACCGGGAAGTTGAAGGCGTTGATGTGCACCGCCACGCCGCCGCGCGGCACCAGGATGTGGGTGCCCGCGAAGCCGCCCTTCTTGCCGAGCGGGAAGGCCGGGCCCTCGTGCACCAGGTTGCCCGAGGGCAGCTCGTTGCTGCCGATGCCCGCGTAGGCCGCGAGCGTGCCGGCACCGCCCTCGATGTCGACCCAGCCGTCGGCGCGCGTCGCGCCGGTGTGGGCCGAGACCGCGTAGAGCGTTTCCTTGTTGGCGGCGATGTACTTGGCCAGTGCCTTGAGGCGCTCGGCGCGCTGCTGGAAGTCGAGCGCCATCAGCGCCGGGATGCCGACGCGGCGCGCATGGGCCAGCGCCTCGGCGAAGTTGATCGCCTCGGCGTGCGTGCTGGCGATGGCCTGGCCGTTGACGGCGCTGCGCAGCGACTGCGCGGCTTCGCGGCCGATCCAGCGGCCGGCGATGTAGCTTTGGAGGGTGGTGCTCATGGTGCTGGGTCCTTTGCTCTCTCTGTGTTGGGCCTTCCCCTGCGGGGGAGGGAGACATTCGTCAGTGGGCGTCGTCCTTCTTGCCGATGCCCAGGTAGGTGTCGATGATCCGCTGGTCGTGCAGCAGCTCGCGCGCCGGGCCCTCGAGCGCCACGGCGCCCATCTCGAGCACGTAGGCGCGGTCGGCCACCTGCAGCGCGGCACGCGCGTTCTGCTCCACCAGCAGCACCGACACGCCGTGCTTGCGCAGCTGCGCCACCACGCGCAGCACCTCGCGCACCACCAGCGGGGCCAGGCCCAGCGAGGGCTCGTCGAGCATCAGCAGGCGCGGGCGCGCCATCAGCGCGCGGCCGATGGCCAGCATCTGGCGTTCGCCGCCCGAGAGCGTGGAGGCCATCTGCGGCCGGCGTTCCTTCAGGCGCGGGAAGATCTCGAAGATCTCGTCCATGCGCGCGCGCTGGTCGCGCTTGCCCTTGCGCCACTGGTAGAAGCCGCCGAGCAGCAGGTTGTCTTCCACCGACATCTCGCCGAACAGCTCGCGCCGCTCGGGCACCAGCGCCACGCCGCGCGCCACCATGGCCTCGACGCCGGGGCGCGCGATGCGCTCGCCGTGCAGCGACAGGCTGCCGGTGGAGGGCAAGAGGCCCATCGCCGCGCACAGCAGCGTGGTCTTGCCGGCGCCGTTCGGGCCGATCACGGTGACGATCTCGCCTTCGTTCACGTGCAGGCGCACGCTGTGCACCGCCTCCACCTCGCGGTAGGCGACGCAGAAGCCGTCGAGTTGAAGCAGGGGTTGGCTCATCGCGATGCGTCCTCGAGCAGTTCGTCGTCGGCGCCGCCGAGGTAGGCCTCGAGCACGCGCGGGTTGGCCTGCACTTCGGCGGGCGAGCCGGTGGCGATCACGGTGCCGAACTCGAGCACGGTGATGCGGTCGGCGAGGTTCATCACGAACTCCATGTCGTGCTCCACCACCAGGATGCCGAGGCCTTCGGCACGCAGCTGGCCGAGCAGCTCGGACAGCGCGCGCTTCTCGAGGTGGCGCAGGCCGGCCGCGGGCTCGTCGAGCAGCAGCACCGAGGGCTGGCCCGCGAGCGCGCGCGCGATCTCGACCACGCGCTGCTGGCCCAGCGAGAGCGAGGCCGCGGGCGTGTCGGCATGCGCGCCGAGGCCGCAGCGCTCGATCTGGCGCCGTGCCTCGGCCATCAGCGCGGCTTCCTCCGCGCGGTCCAGTCGCAGCATCGCCGAGACCCAGCCGCGTTTGGCGCGCAGGTGGGCGCCGAGCGCCACGTTCTCGATCACGCTGCGCTGGCCGAGCAGGCGCACGTGCTGGAAGGTGCGGCCCAGGCCCAGCGAGGCGAAGGCGCGCGAGGGCTTGCCCGACATCGGCTGGCCGACCAGCCGCACCTCGCCGGTGGTGGGATCGTCCACGCCCGAGATCATGTTGAAGAAGGTGCTCTTGCCGGCGCCGTTGGGGCCGATCAGCGCGTGCACCTCGCCGGCCTTCAGGGTCATCGAGATGTCGTTGTTGGCGACCAGCCCGCCGAAGCGCTTGCTCACGCCGTCGGCCTGCAGCAGCAGGCTGCCCGCGGCCGGCAGCGCGCGCTGCGCGAGCTGCTCGGTGCTCGAGACGGCCGGGCCGGCGCCGGCGGCGCGCGGCAGCTCGCGCACCCAGCGGCGCGTGAGCCGCGCCAGCGTGGGCCACAGGCCGTCGGCGAAGCGCTGCAGCACGAACAGCATCAGGAGGCCGAACACCACCACCTCGAAGTTGCCGCTGGTGCCCAGGAGCGCGGGCAGGATGTCCTGCAGCTTTTCCTTCAGCAGCGTGATCAGCGTGGCGCCGAGCACCGCGCCCCAGAGATGGCCCGCGCCACCGACCACCGCCATGAACAGCATCTCGATGCCGATGTTGAGGTTGAAGGGCGTGGGGTTCACGAAGCGCTGCATGTGGGCATAGAGCCAGCCCGAGATCGCGGCCAGCAGCGCGGCCAGCACGAACAGCTTGATGCGGTGGCGCGCGGTGTCCACGCCCATCGACTCGGCCATCAGCCGGCCGCCCTTGAGCGCGCGGATGGCGCGGCCCTCGCGCGAGTCGAGCAGGTTGTGCATGGCCCACAGCGCGAGCAGCAGCACGGCCCAGATCACCACGCCGAGCATGCGCGGCGTGGCGAACGAGACGCCCGCCACCACCAGCGGCGGAATGCCGGTGATGCCGGTCTGGCCGCCGAGGAACTCCATGTTGCCGAGCAGGAAGTACAGGCTCAGGCCCCAGGCGATGGTGCACAGCGGCAGGTAGTGGCCCGAGAGCTTGAGCGTGACCGCGCCGAGCGCCCACGCCAGCGCGAAGGTCAGCACCAGCCCGAGCAGCAGGCCGAGCCAGGGCACCAGCGCGGAACCCGCGAGGCCGCCGAGCCAGCCGGCCGCGGTCGGCGAGGTGCAGATCCAGGCCGTGGCATAGGCACCCATGCCGACGAAGGCGGCCTGGCCGAAGGAGGTCATGCCGCCGACGCCGGTCAGCAGCACCAGGCCCACCGCCACCAGCGCGTAGAGGCCGATGTTGCTGAGCACGGTGACGGTGAAGGGCGGCAGCCAGCCCCAGGCCAGCGCGAGCGCGACGATGAAGACGAGCGTGAGCACGCGCGGCGTGACCAGCGGTCGGCCCTCGGGCACGGCGTTGGCGGAAGAAGAAGTCACAGGGGTCGATGAAGACGGGTTCATTCCTCGTCCTCCACGTGATGGCTGCGCAGCGAACGCCACCACAGCACCGGGATGATCAAAGTGAAGACCAGCACTTCCTTGTATGCACTGGCCCAGAAGGAGGAGAAGGCCTCGAGCAGGCCCACCAGGAGCGCGCCCGCGAGCGCCAGCGGATAGCTCGCGAGGCCACCGACGATGGCGGCCACGAAGCCCTTGAGGCCGATCAGGAAGCCGGTGTCGTAGTAGACCGTGGTGATCGGCGCGATCAGCAGGCCCGAGATGGCGCCGATGACGGCCGCCAGCGCGAAGCTCAGGTCGCCCGAGAGCTCGGTGGGAATGCCCGACAGGCGCGCGCCCACGCGGTTGATGGCGGTGGCGCGCAGCGCCTTGCCGATCATCGAGCGGCCGAAGAACCAGAACATCGCGATCACCAGCACCAGCGTGACGCCGACCACCACCAGCGACTGGCCGCTGACGGGGATGCCGCCGAGGTCGAGGCGCAGTTCGGAGAACGCGCTGGTGCGCGAGCCCTCGGCGCCGAAGAAGAAGAGCCCCAGGCCGACCAGCACGCCGTGCAGCGCGACCGAGACGATCAGGAGCATCAGCACGCTGGCATCGGCCAGCGGGCGGTAGGCGAGGCGGTAGAGCAGCGGGCCCAGCGGCGCGATCAGCACCAGCACGGTGAGCGCCTGCGCGGCCAGCGAAGTGGGCTTGAGCACCAGCACCAGCGCGGCGGCGACCGCGGGGAAGGCCACGCACCAGGTGAGCGCCGAGCGCCAGTCGACCGTGGCGCCGCGTTTCCAGCGCCAGGCCTCGACCGCCAGCACGACCACCGCCAGCGCCAGCAGCAGCCACAGCGTGGACGGCGCGCGGCCGCCCTGCAGCGCGGCCATCGAGAGCGCGCCGAAGGCGACGAACTCGCCCTGCGGGATGAAGATCACGCGCGTGACCGAAAACACCAGCACCAGCGCGAGCGCCATCAGTCCGTAGACCGCGCCGTTCACGATGCCGTCCTGCCCGAGCAGCAGGGCGATCTGCAAATCCATACGACCAACTTTCCTTCAGAAAACCTGGGGGCGAAAGAAAACCGTGCCCCTCTTGCAGGAACACCGCGGGCCGGTGGCGCCGGCCCGCGGTGTCCGTCGTTCAAGCCCGTGCGATCAGGGCTGGTATTTCCAGGCGCCGTTCTCGATCTTGACCATCACGCGCGCGCGCTGGTCCAGGCCCAGGTGGTCGGTGGCGCTCATGGTGAACACGCCGTGCGCGCCCGCCACGTCCTTGGTCTGCTCGAGCGCGTCGCGCAGCGCGGCGCGGAACTCGGGCGTGCCCGGCTGGGCCTTCTTGAGCGCGACCGGCACGGCCGAGCTCATGAGCAGGCCGGCGTCCCAGGCGTGCGCGCCGAAGGTCGAGACCGAGCCCTTGCCGTAGGCGGCTTCGTAGGCGGCCACGTAGGCGAGCGCGGACTTCTTCACCGGGTTGGCGGCCGGCAGCTGCTCGGCCACCAGCACCGGGCCGGCGGGCAGGAAGGTGCCTTCCACGTCCTTGCCGCCCACGCGCAGGAAGTCGGCGTTGGCCACGCCGTGCGTCTGGTACATCTTGCCGGTGTAGCCGCGCTCCTTGAGCGTCTTCTGCGGCAGCGCGGCCGGCGTGCCGGAGCCGGCGACCAGCACCGCGTCGGGCTTGGCGGCCATGATCTTCAGCGCCTGGCCGGTGACCGAGGTGTCGGTGCGCGCATAGCGCTCGTTGGCCACGACCTTGATCTTCTTGAGTTCGGCGGCCTTGGCGAATTCCTGCGACCAGCCTTCGCCGTAGGCGTCGGAGAAGCCGATGAAGGCCACGCTCTTCACGCCGTTGGCGGCCATGTGCTCGGCGATGGCCAGCGACATCATGATGTCGTTCTGCGGCGTCTTGAAGACCCACTTCTTCTTGGCGTCCATCGGCTCGATGATGCGGGCCGAGGCGGCCACCGAGATCATCGGCGTCTGCGCCTCGGCGGCCACGTCGATCATCGCGAGCGAGGCCGGCGTGGTGGTCGAGCCCAGGATCACGTCGACCTTGTTCTCGGCGATCAGCTTGCGCGTGTTGTTGACGGCGGCCGTGGTGTCGGAGGCGTCGTCGAGCACGATGTAGTTGATCTTCTGGCCGCCGATGGTCTTGGGCATCAGCGAGATCGTGTTCTTCTCGGGAATGCCCAGCGAAGCCGCCGGGCCGGTGGCCGAGATGGTCACGCCGACGTTGACGTCGGCCCAGGCCGACAGGGCCGTGGCGCACAGGGCGGCAATCAGCAGGGGCTTGAAGAATTTCATGGTTGGCTTGTCTCCGGTTGAAAAAAGGTTGAGGCCTGAAGTATCTCAGCGCTCGTCGAACGAGAGCGTGACGCGTTCGGTAAGGGGATGGGCCTGGCAGGTCAATACGAAGCCCGCGGCCACTTCATTCTTGTCGAGCGCGAAGTTTCTTTCCATGCGGACTTCCCCGTCCACGCACTTGGCGCGGCAGGTGCCGCACACGCCCGAGGTGCACGAGAACGGCACCTCGAGGCCGGCCGCCGAGGCCGCGTCGAGGATGCTGGGCTGGCCCTCGGTGTAGGTGATCTCGCGCTGCAGGCCGTCGCGCACGATGGTCACGCGCGCTTGCTTGGCGTCGCCGGGCTGGGCCTCGTGCACCACGGCGCCGACCTGCGCGGTCGAGCTCGCCGAGGGCAGCGCGACGCCGAAGCGCTCGATGTGGATGCGTTCCTCGGGCACGCCCGCGGCCAGCAGCGCGGCCTCGGCCTCGTCGTTCATCTGGAACGGGCCGCAGATGTAGACATGGTCGATGCTGCCCGCGGGCACCAGGCCCTGCAGGAACTCGCCGATCTTCTCGCGGTTCATCACGCCGAAGCCCAGCGGCGAGTCGGTGTGCTCGTCGGAGAACACGTGCTGCAGCACCAGGCGCGTCATGTAGCGGTTCTTCAGGTCCTCGATCTCTTCCTTGAACATCGTGGACTGGAGCTGGCGGTTGCCGTAGATCAGCGTGAAGCGGCTCTTCGGCTCGCGCGCCAGCACGGTCTTCATGATCGACAGGATCGGCGTGATGCCGCTGCCGCCCGCGATGCCGACGTGGTGGCGCGCGGACTCGCCCTCGATCGGCACGAAGAAGCGGCCTTGCGGCGCCATCACCTGGATCGAGTCGCCGGGCTTGAGGTGGGCGTTGATCCAGTTGGAGAACTGGCCGCCGCGCACCTTGCGGACGCCCACGCGCAGCTCGCCGTCGTCGACGCCGGCGCAGATCGAATAGGAACGGCGCAGGTCCTGGCCGTCGATCTCGTTGCGCAGGGTCAGGTACTGGCCCTGCGTGAAGCCGAAGACTTCGCGCAGCGTCTCGGGGACCTCGAAGGAGACGATGACGGCCTCGGGCGTGTCGGGCTCGATGGCCTTCACGCGCAGGGGGTGGAACAGGGTACTCATCGGCGTGGGGCCTAGATCGGCTTGAAATGTTCGAAGGGTTCGCGGCAGGCGAGGCAGCGGTACAGCGCCTTGCAGGCGGTGGAGCCGAAGGCCGACAGCCGCTCGGTGCGCTCGCTCGCGCAGCGCGGGCAGGCGATGCGCTCGCCGGCGAGGCGGCCGAACAGGCGGATCGGCACCGCGGTACCTGCGGCCTGCTCGGGCGTGAGATGGGCGGGCGGGGCGATGCCGTAGGCCTTGAGCTTCGCGCGGCCCTCGTCGCTGATCCAGTCGCTGGTCCAGGCCGGCGCGCGGCGCAGGGTGGCGCGCGCGGGGCCGAGGCCGGCGCGCTCGATCGCGGCCAGCACGTCGTGCTCGATGGCCTCGGTCGCGGGGCAGCCCGAATAGGTCGGCGTCAGCACCACCTCGAGGCCGTCGTCGTGCTCGATCACGTCGCGCACGATGCCGAGGTCGCAGACCGACACGGCCGGCACCTCGGGGTCGGGCACCGAGCGCAGCACCTCCCAGGCGGCGTCGACGCGCGAGGCGGCCATGGTGTCGGCAGTCACCACACGCCCCCGGGGAAGGCGCGCTGCAGGTGCTGCATCTCGGCCAGGATGTAGCCCATGTGCTCGCTGTGCACGCCCTGCTTGCCGGTGCTGCGGAACTTGGCCTCGGCCGGCGCGGCGAGGCCGGCGGCGTCGAGCACCTGCTGCATCTCGGCGAACCACGGTTCGCGCAGTTCGTTCCAGGCCGGGCCCAGGCCGCTGGCGCTGGCCTCGCGGTCGACGGCGTCGGCCTCGAACAGCTCGGGCATGTAGAGCCAGGCCTGCTTGAGCGCGGCCTCGGTGCGGCGGCGCGATTCCTCGGTGCCGTCGCCCAGGCGCACCACCCAGTCGGCCGAATGCTGCTGGTGGTAGCGCGCTTCCTTGAGCGCCTTGCCGGCGATGGCGGCCACTTCCTCGTCGCTCGAGCTCGCCAGCCGTTCCCACAACAGCTTGAGCAGGGTGGCGATCATGGTGTTGCGCACCACCGAGAAGGCGAAGTCGCCGCGCGGCAGCTCGACCAGTGTGAGGTTGAAGTAGTCGCGCTCCTCGCGCAGGTAGGCGAGCTGGTCCTCGTCGTGCTCGCGGCCGGCGCCTTCGAGCTTGCCGGCGTGGGTGAGCAGCGCGCGCGCCTGGCCCACGAGGTCGAGCGCGATGTTGGCCATCGCGATGTCCTCCTCGAGCACGGGCGCATGGCCGCACCATTCGCCCAGGCGCTGGGCCAGCACCAGGCAGGTGTCGCCGATGCGCAGCAGGTACTGCACGGCGGGCGTGCGGTTCAGTTCGATCGATGCTTGCATGGCCGGCCGCTCACATGTGGTCGACGGACTTGGGCAGCGCGTAGAAGGTCGGGTGGCGGTAGACCTTGTCCTCGGCGGGATCGAAGTACATGTCCTTGTCGCCCGGATCGCTCGCGACGATCTGCTCGGAGCGCACCACCCAGATGCTGCAGCCTTCCTGGCGCCGCGTGTAGACGTCGCGCGCCATCTGGATCGCCATCTTCGAGTCGGCGGCATGCAGGCTGCCGCAGTGCTTGTGGTCCAGGCCGGCCTTGCTGCGCACGAACACTTCCCACAGGGGCCATTCTTGTTTCTGTTCGACGGTCATGCCGCCTCCTTCATCGGTTGCTTGTTGGCATGGGCGAGTGCGGCTTCGCGCACCCAGGCGCCGTCTTCCCAGGCGTCGACACGGGCCTGCAGGCGTTCGCGGTTGCAGGGGCCGTCGCCGCCGATCACGCGCCAGAACTCGCTCCAGTCGATGGTGCCGAAGTCGTGCGCCTGGCGTTCCTCGTTCCACTTGAGGTCGGGGTCGGGCAGGGTCACGCCGAGGATGGCCGCCTGCTCGACGGTGGCGTCGATGAACTTCTGGCGCAGCTCGTCGTTGCTGAAGCGCTTGATGCCCCAGCGCATCGACTGCGCCGAGTTGGGCGACTGGTCGTCGGGCGGGCCGAACATCATGATCGAGGGCCACCACCAGCGGTTGACCGCGTCCTGCACCATCGCCTTCTGCGCGTCGGTGCCGTGGGTCATCATGGTCAACAGCGCCTCGTAGCCCTGGCGCTGGTGGAAGCTCTCCTCGCGGCAGATGCGGATCATGGCGCGCGCATAGGGCGCGTAGGAGCAGCGGCAGATCGGCACCTGGTTCATGATGGCCGCGCCATCGACCAGCCAGCCGATGGTGCCCATGTCGGCCCAGGTCAGCGTGGGGTAGTTGAAGATCGAGCTGTACTTGGCCTTGCCGGTGTGCAGCGCGTCGAACATCTGGTCGCGCGAGGTGCCCAGCGTCTCGGCCGCGGCATAGAGGTAGAGGCCGTGGCCGCCCTCGTCCTGCACCTTGGCCAGCAGGATCGCCTTGCGCTTGAGCGTGGGCGCGCGGCTGATCCAGTTGCCCTCGGGCAGCATGCCGACGATCTCCGAGTGCGCGTGCTGGCTGATCTGGCGCACCAGCGTCTTGCGGTAGTGATCGGGCATCCAGTCCTTGGCCTCGATGAAGTCGCCGGCGTCGATGCGCGCGTCGAAGCGTTCCTCGAGCCGCAACTCGTCGGCCGAGCGCAGGGCCTTCTTGCCGTCGCCGGCGTCCTTGCCCATGGTGTCCATGGCTTGTGTGTACATCGCGGTTCTCCTTGAGAGGTGAAGAGGTCGTCGATCGGTTGTCAGTAGCTCAGCTGCTTCGTGGGCCCCCCGCGGCGGTCCACGTCGGCCGGCGTCAGGGCCTCGCTCTTGCAGCCGAAATCCTTGAACAGCGCCATCTGGTCGGCGTAGTGGGGCGACTTGCGGCCGTCGGGCCCGACGAAGCCGCTCTGGCCCGGCGGGGCGGCGGTGCACAGCACGACGCCCTTGGCGCCGAGCACCACCTTGTCGTTCTGCGTGCCGCGGTTCATGTAGCTCGGCAGGGTCAGCTGCTCGTCGGCCCCGGCCTGTGGCGCGCCGATGAAGTTGCTGGTGAGGAACACATGCTTCGTCACCGGCGTGCGCCACTTGGCGGTGTCGCTGCCGAAGCGCTTGTCGAGCTCGGCCACGGCCTGCGCGAGCGTGGCGCGCAGCACGGCGTTCTTGTCCTCGCCGTTGAAGAAGTCGTAGCGCTGCGGCACGCCGGCCTTGGGGCCGAGCAGCGCGTTGTAGACCAGCTTCAGGCCGTTGCCCGGGCGGATGCTGGCCACCTGCGTGTCGCCGGCATAGCCGGTGCCCGCATAGGCCGCGAACACCTCGGGCGGCAGGTCGTCGGCCAGCACCTTGCGGTAGAGGATCGGCAGCCAGGCCGTCATGAGCGTGGTGGCCGGGCTGTCGTAGACGCCGCGCTCGGCCGGGTCCTCGTTGAGCATGTTCCAGTCCGCCAGCACCTGGGCCGCGCGGCGCGCCGGGTCGGCGGCCGGCAGGCCGCGCGTCGCCTCGAGGGCGAAGGGCACGAGGTAGCGCGCGTTGGTGTCGGCGTAGGCGGTGGTGCGGTTGAGCGCCCAGAGTTCGTCGGGCGTGAGCCGGGGCTTGGCCTCGAGCCGCGCCGTGAACTCGCGCACCCGGTCGACCACCGAGTAGTTGCCGCCGTCGCTGACCGCGCCCGGTGCCGACTGGTTGTTCCAGTTGGCGACGTAGCCCTGCGCCGGATTGAAGGTCTTCGGGTCCTCGCCGAACGGGCGGATGCCGAGCCATTCCATCGAGCCGTCGCCCACGGCGGGCAGGCGGATGTCCTGCGTGGCCGGGCGGATCGGCAGCCGGCCCGGCGAGACGTAGCCGATGTTGCCGGCGGTGTCGGCGTAGTACCAGTTGATGGTGATGGCCACGCGCGAGGCCTGCGCCAGCCACTGTTCCCAGTTCTGCGCGCGCATCGCGTGGATCCAGCCCAGCAGCGACTCGAGTTCGTAGCCGTCCCAGCTGCGCTTCATCGAATACGCGGTGCCGTTGGGCAGGTCGAAGTTGGTCACGGTGCCGTGCACGGTGGCGTAGACGTCCAGGCTCTGGTCGGGCTGGCCCTTGACCTTGATGAGTTCGGTGCGCTTGCTCATGGCGCGCATCGCGCCGTTGAAGCGGTACTGGTGGGGGTTGGCCGGGTCCAGCTTCTCCTGGTACATGTCGTTCACGTCGAGCGGGCCGGCGGTGGCGCCCCAGGCGATCTTGCCGTTGGTGCCGAACAGCACCACGGGATGCGCGAACGGCGTGTTGCCGGTCACGTCGAAGCCGGCGCCGTGCAGGCCGATGCCGAACACGTACGAGGGATTGAACCAGTTGAACTGCGGACCGTTGATGAAGACGGTGCTGCCGTCGGTGGTCTTGTTCGGGCCGGCGATCCAGAGGTTGCTGGCGATCGGGCGGGTCCAGGGCTCGGCCACGCCGCGCCGCGCGGCATCGATCTCGTTGCGCGCGACCAGCAGCTCGGGCGAGACCGGCGCCAGCGCCGCGCGATGGGCGGCGTGCGCATCGTCGGCGGCGCCCTGCGCCACGGCCTTGGGACGCGGCACGGTGGTGGGCGCGAGCGGGTCTTCCACCCAGCGGATCTGGTCGAACAGCTGGCGGCCGGCCTCGTCGCCGCGCGCCTTGCGCAGCTGCTCGAGCAGGCGCAGGTTGGCCAGTTCGCTGCTCACGTTGGAGTAGCGGTTGGCCATGGTGCCGACCCAGATCATCGCCACGTCGTAGCCGGTCCAGTCGGCCTTCGGGCGGAAGCCCGCATCGGCGAACTGCTTGGGCAGCAGGGTGGCCGGCGCGGCCAGCACTTCGTTCACGCGCGCATTGAAGCCGGCGGCATAGCCTTCAAAGATGGCCTTGTCCTCGCTCGACAGGCGCGCCATCTGCGCGCGGATCGAGGCGGGGTCGAAGCTGGCGCGGCTGCCCTTGTCGAGCGCGACATAGGCCGGGCCCATCACTTCGGCGACGGTGCCCAGCACGGCGCGGCGCGCCATCTCCATCTGGAACAGGCGGTCTTCCGCGACGGCGTAGCCGAAGCCGTGGAACAGGCCGCGCACGTCGTTGGCATAGACGTGCGGCACGCCGTAGTCGTCGCGCTTGATCGTGACCTTGCCGGCCGGGGGCATGGCCGCGCCGGTGGCCGGGGCGGTGGAGTTGGCGGCGCAGCCGGCCAGCGCCACCAGGGCGCAGGCGAGGGCGATCGATCGGAAATTCAGTGTCATCGGTGGCGGTTCGGGGGAAAGCGGCGGCGCCTCAGCGCGGGCGGTTGTCGACGACGCGCCGAGCCTTGCCGGTCTGCGTGCGTTCCATCTCGTTCGGTGCATGCACCACCACGCGGGTGGAGATGCCGACCAGCGTCTTCACGCGGTGCTGCACCCAGCCGGCGATGGCCGCGCGGTCGGCCGCGGCGGCTTCGTTCGGCGCGAGTTCGCAGTGCACCTCGACCTGGTCGAGCAGGCCTTCGCGGCTCACGTGCACCTGGTAGAGGCCGGTGAGGGCGCCGTGCGCGAGCACGATCTCCTCCACCTGGGTGGGGAACACGTTCACGCCGCGGATGATCATCATGTCGTCGCTGCGCCCGACGATCTTGCCCATGCGGCGGAAGGCGCGCGAGGTGGGCGGCAACAGGCGCGTGAGGTCGCGCGTGCGGTAGCGGATGATCGGCATCGCCTCCTTGCTCAGCGAGGTGAAGACCAGCTCGCCTTCCTCGCCGTCGGCCTTCAGTTCGCCGGTCTCGGGATCGATGATCTCAGGATAGAAGTGGTCCTCCCAGATCACCGGGCCGTCCTTGCTCTCCACGCATTCGCTGGCCACGCCCGGGCCCATGACTTCGCTCAGGCCGTAGATGTCGACCGCGTCGATGCCGGCCTTGGCCTCGATGTCGCGGCGCATGGCCTCGGTCCAGGGCTCGGCGCCGAAGATGCCGATGCGCAGCGAGCTGTCCCTGGCGTCCAGGCCCAGGCGCTCGAACTGCTCGATGATCACCTGCATGTAGCTCGGCGTGACCATGATGATGTCGGGCCGGAAGTCCTGGATCAGCTGCACCTGCTTCTCGGTCTGGCCGCCCGACATCGGGACCACGGTGCAGCCCGCGCGCTCGGCGCCGTAGTGCGCGCCCAGGCCGCCGGTGAACAGGCCGTAGCCGTAGGCGATGTGGATCAGGTCGCCGGCGCGGCCGCCCGCGGCGCGGATCGAGCGCGCGACCAGGTCGGCCCAGGTGTCGATGTCCTTCTTCGTGTAGCCCACCACGGTCGGCTTGCCGGTGGTGCCCGAGGAGGCATGGATGCGCGCGACCTGCTGGCGCGGCACCGCGAACATGCCGAAGGGGTAGTTGTCGCGCAGGTCGCTCTTGACCGTGAACGGGAATTTCGCGAGGTCGGCGAGGGTCTTGAGGTCGCCCGGCTGCACGCCCTTGGCGTCGAAGGCCTGACGGTAGTGCGGCACGTTGTCGTAGGCGCGCTGCAGCGTGTCGCGCAGGCGCTGCACCTGCAGCGCGGTGATCTCGTCGCGGCTCGCGGTCTCGATCGGTTCGAGATCGCCGGGGGCGGGGCGGGGTGCTGGCATGACGGGGTCCTCGGTTCTTTTGCGTTCGGTTCAGGCCGCGACGGCGGGGCGGCCCTTGGCGGTGTAGGAGCGGCCGCGGAAGATCGCGACGCGCTCGCCGCGCTGGTTGGTGATCTCGGTGTCGTAGACGCCGGTGCGGCCGGCCTTCGAGACCTCGAAGCAGCGCGCGGTCAGCAGGTCGCCTTCGCGCGCCGGGGCGATGAAGTCGATCGCGAAGCCCGAGGCCACGGTCAGCTCGTTGTACGAGTTGCAGGCGAAGGCGAAGGTGGAATCGGCCAGCGTGGCCATGAAGCCGCCGTGGCAGATCGCATGGCCGTTGAGCATGTCGGGGCGCACGCGCATCTCGATCGTGGCCTGGCCGGGGCCGACCTCCACGATGCGCATGCCCAGGCCCTTGGAGGCGTTGTCGTTGGCGAACATGCCGTCGCGCACGTATTCGGCGGTCTGTTGCGGGGTGCGTTCGGTGCTCATGGCTCAGCGGTCCTTGAAGACGGGGGCGCGCTTGGCGCGGAAGGCCTCGACACCTTCGCGGTAGTCATTGGCGGCGCCGAGCTCGCGCTGCAGGCGGGCCTCCTCGGCCAGTGCGGTGTCGAGGTCCATGGTCTGCGCGGCGTTCATCGCGGCGCGCGTGGCGACCAGCGCGCGCGAGGGCATGGCGGCGAGCCGGCCCGCGAGCGCGGCGGCGGCGTCGGCCAGCGCGGCGTCGTCCACCGTCTGCCAGATCAGGCCGATGCGCGCGGCTTCCTCGGCCGGCAGCTTGTCGCCGAGCATCGCGATGCCCAGCGCGCGCGCCGGGCCCACGAGCCGCGGCAGCAGCCAGGTGCCGCCGGTGTCGGGCACCAGGCCGATCTTGGTGAAGGCCTGGATGAAGCTGGCCGAGCGCGCGGCGAGCACGAGGTCGCAGCACAGCGCGAGGTTGGCGCCGGCGCCGGCGGCCACGCCGTTGACCGCGGCGACCACGGGCACGGGCATGCTGCGGATGCGCTGGACCAGCGGGCCGTAGAGCTTCTCGATGACATGGCCCAGGTCCTTGGGGGCGGCGCCGGGGCTGGTGTCGGGCGCGACCATCGGGTCGGCGAGGTCCTGGCCGGCGCAGAAGGCGCGGCCGGCGCCGGTCAGCACCACGCAGCGCACTTCGGCATCGGCCGCGGCCGCTTCGAGCGCCGCCAGCAGTTCGGCGTGCAGTTCGCTCGTGAAGCTGTTGAGCGCCGCGGGGCGGTTGAGGCTCAGTGTGCGGACGGCGCCGGCATTGCCGACGAGGACCAGGGGTTCCGACATGGGCTTGTCTCTCATCTGTGTGGGGGATGACTTCGGGTCAATTACTATTGACCGACCGTTCGGTAGATTTTAGGATCGCGAACGAATCCGGCACAAGTCCAAAGCATTCAGGGAAAACCCTGAATTGCGAGACGAAGGACCGGCACCCCACAGGAGACCGCACCCATGCCCAGCTACGCCATCGACGGCGTGATCCCCGTCGTCGACCCCACCGCCTACGTGCATCCGTCCGCCGTGCTGATCGGCGACGTGATCGTGGGCCCGAACTGCTATGTCGGCCCCTGCGCCAGCCTGCGCGGCGATTTCGGCCGCATCGTGCTCGAGGAGGGCTCGAACCTGCAGGACAACTGCTGCGTGCACGGCTTTCCCGACAACGACACGGTGATCGAGGTCAACGGCCACATCGGCCACGGCGCGATCCTGCACAGCTGCGTGGTGCGGCGCGACGCCATGGTGGGCATGAACGCCGTGGTGATGGACGAGGCCGAGATCGGCGAGAAAGCCATCGTGGCCGCCAGCGCCTTCGTGCCGGCCGGCATGAAGGTGCCGCCGCGCACGCTGGTGGCGGGCATGCCCGCGCGCGTGAAAAGAGAACTGAGCGAGGCCGAGATCGCGTGGAAGCTCGAGGGCACGCAGGTCTACCAGGCGCTCGCGGTGCGCAGCCTCGCGACGATGCGCGAGGTCGAGCCGCTGGCACAGGTCGAGGCCGGGCGGCCGCGGCTGCCTTCGATCGACGTCAAGCCGCTGATCGCGACCAGGCGCAGCTAGGATCGCGCGCTGCCCGTCACACCCTCTCAACGCCAGAACAGAAAGAACACCGATGCCCAGAGGAAGATCCGCCAGCTACGACGACCAGCGCGAGCTCATCCTCGAGCGGGCCGCGCGGCTGTTCGCGCGCCAGGGCTACCCGGCCACCTCGATGAACCAGGTGGCCGAGGCCTGCAATCTCTCGAAGGCCACGCTCTACCACTACTACAAGGACAAGCGCAGCCTGCTGATCAGCATCGCCGAGACGCACGTCTCCAAGCTGGCGGCGCTGGTGGCCGAGGAGGAGGCCTCGACGCAGACCGACGAGGAGCGGCTGCGGCGCTTCATCTACCGCATCGTCGAGGAGTACGCGGGCGCGCAGGACGCGCACCGGGTGCTGACCGACGACGTGCGCTTCCTCGAGGAAGAAGACCGCGAGCGCGTGCTCGACAAGGAGCGCGAGGTGGTCGCGGGCTTCGCGCGCGCGGTGGCCGCGCTGCGCCCGGGCACGCCGAGCGACGACCTGGCCAAGCCGCTGACCATGCTGCTGTTCGGCATGATCAACTGGATGTTCACCTGGATGAAGCCTGGCGGCCAGCTCGACCATGCCTCGATCGCGCCGGTGGTGGCCGACCTGTTCCTCGGCGGCATCGGTGCCGTGAAGGCGCCGCCGGCGCACGCGAAGAAGAAGCCGAAGCCGGCCGCCTGAAGGGCGCCGCCCGGCGGCCGCTTCAAAGAATCCGGTTGAACCAGAGCAGCGAGAGCCCGGCCGACAGCAGCGTGAGCACCGCGGCGCCGAGCGCGAACAGCGCCGAGATCTCGGTTTCCTTCTTCTCGACCGTGAGCCGCGAGCTCAGCGTCTCGTAGACCTTCTTGAGGTCGGCGGCGGTGCCGGCATAGAAGTAGTCGGCCTGGGTCTTGCTGGCGACGGCCTTGAGGGTTTCCTCGTCGAGCCGCACGCGCATCGACCAGCCCTCGAAGCCGATGGTCTCGCCGTCGACCGTGCCGATGCCCACGGTGTAGATGCGCACGCCGCGGTCGGCCGCGGCCTTGGCCGCGTCGAGCGGATCGACGCCGGTGGTGCGCTGGCCGTCGGTCAGCATGATGATCGCGGCCGAGGTGAAGGAGCCCGGCGCGACCGGCGTGAATTCCTTGGCCGGCTTGTCGGCCTGGTCGATGGCCACGCCGCGCTGGCGGCTCGGCGCGCTGAACTGCGAGACGTCGATGCCGGCCTCGGGGAACAGGGTGGCGAGCGACACCACGATGGCATTGCCGGTGGCCGTGGCGCGCTGCAGCTGGAAGCTGTCGATCGCGGTCACGAGGTCGTCATGGTTGGTGGTGGGCAGCTGCGCCACCTGCGCGCTGCCCGCGAAGGCGACGATGCCGACCTTCACGTTGCGCGGCAGGTCCTTGATGAAGCTCTTGGCGGCATCCTGCGCCGCCACCAGCCGGTTGGGCTGCACGTCGGCGGCGCGCATGCTGCCCGAGACGTCCATCGCGAGGATGATGGTCTGCTGGTTCGACGGCAGCATCACCACCGCCATCGGCCGCGCGGCCGCCACCAGCATCGCTGCCAGCGCGAGCAGGAACAGGAAGGGCGGCACATGGCGCCGGATGCTCTGGCCGGTGCCCATCGCCTCGCGCACGATCGACAGGCTGGCGTAGCGCACCGCGAGCTTCTTCTTGCGGCGCAGCAGCCAGAGGTAGAGCAGCACCAGCAGCGGGAGCGCCAGCAGCAGCCAGAGGAATTGGGGCCAGAGGAAGGTCACGGCGAAATCCTCGCGCTCGTCGTCGCCAACGTCAACTCGATATACCCGATGGTCGTCATGCAGCCACCGCCTTTACAGGACGCGAGGCACCCGAAGTGCGCACGCGCCGCTTGCGCATGTCGGCGAAACGCACGATCGCCTCGACCAGGTCGTCGGCGGTCGACAGCTCCAGCGTGTCGACGCCGGCACGGGCCAGCGCGCCGCGCAGCGCATCCTCGCGTTCGCGGGCGATGCGCGCGAAGCGGCGGCGGAAACCCGCATCGTGGGTGTCGACCCAGAGCTGCTCGCCGGTCTCGGCATCGCGCAGCGGCACCAGGCCCAGGTCGGGCATGTCGAGCTCGAGCGGGTCGAACAGGCGCACGGCCACCACCTCGTGGCGCTGCACCAGCTGGCCCAGCGGCTTCTCCCAGCCGGGCTCGCTGAGGAAGTCGGACACCACGAACACGGTCGAGCGGCGCGGCATCAGGGTGGCGGCCGACTTCAGCAGGTCGTCGAGCCGGGTCATGCCCTTCTGCGGCGGCGCCTTGTCGGCCTGGCCGGCGCGGCGCTCCATCGCATGCAGCAGGTGCAGCACATGGCGCCGGCCGCTGCGCGGCGGGATCACGGCTTCGAGATCATGGCCGTAGACCAGCGCGCCGACGCGGTTGCCGTGGCGCGTGAGCAGCCGTGCCAGCACGCCGACGAAGCCGGCCGAGATCTCGCGCTTGGCCTTCAGGCCCGAGCCGAAGTCGACCGAGCGGCTCAGGTCGAGCACGAACCAGGCCGACATCTCGCGGTCTTCGGTGAAGACGCGCACGTGCGGCGTCTGCAGCCGCGCAGTGACGTTCCAGTCGATGTGGCGCACGTCGTCGTGCAACTGGTATTCGCGCAGGTCGGCCAGGTCGAGGCCGGTGCCGCGCATCAGCGTGCGGTAGTCGCCCTGCAGCAGGCCGTCGAGCCGGCGGATCACGGTCCATTCGAGGCGGCGCAGCGCGCGCTCGGCGCCGCCGGCCTCGAGCGCGGGGCGTTCGTCGTTCGCGGCGGCCTCGGGGGCCTTGCGCCACCAGCTTTTCTTCATGGCGGGTCGTGTCGTGCGGTGCGGTTTCAGGCGGCGAGCTTCTCGTGCTCGAGCGGCTTCGGCGGCGCGGGCACCGCCCGCATGATCTTCTCGATCAGGCCATCGGGCGTCAGGCCCTCGGACAGGCCCTCGTAGGACAGCGTCACGCGGTGGCGCAGCACGTCGGGCACCAGCGCCGTCATGTCCTCGGGCAGCGCATAGCTGCGTCCGCGCAGCAGCGCCAGGGCGCGCGCGCCCTCGGTCAGGCTGATGCTCGCGCGCGGGCTGGCGCCGAAGGTGATGAAGCGGCCCATGTCCTTGAGCCCGTGCTTGTCGGGCGTGCGCGTGGCCGAGACCAGCTTCACCGCGTACTGGATCAGCGAGGGATCGACGTACACGCGCCGCGCCTCGGCCTGCAGCGAAGCGAGCTGCTCGGTGGTGGCGACCGGCACGGCCTCGACCGGCGCGCCGATCACGCGCTGCACGATCACGAACTCTTCCTCGTCGGTCGGGTAGTCGACCAGCACCTTCATCATGAAGCGGTCGACCTGCGCCTCGGGCAGCGGATAGGTGCCCTCGGTCTCGATCGGGTTCTGCGTCGCCATCACGAGGAAGGGGCGCGGCACCTTGTGCGTCTCGCCCGCGATCGTGACCTGGCGCTCCTGCATCACCTCGAGCAGCGCGCTCTGCACCTTGGCCGGCGCGCGGTTGATTTCGTCGGCCAGCAGCAGGTTGGCGAACACCGGGCCCAGCGAGGTGCTGAAGTCACCGGTCTTCTGGTTGTAGATGCGCGTGCCCACGAGGTCGGAGGGCACCAGGTCGGGCGTGAACTGGATGCGCTTGAACTGGCCCTGCACGGTGTCGGCCAGCGTCTTCACGGTCAGCGTCTTGGCGAGGCCCGGCACGCCCTCGACCAGCAGGTGGCCGCCCGCGAGCATCGCGACCATCACGCGCTCGAGGAAGCGGTCCTGGCCCACCACCACGCGCTTCACCTGGTAGAGGATCTGCTCCATCAGCTCGGCGGTGCTGGCGGGCGTGGCGAAGGAGGAGGTCTCGGTGCTGCTCATTCGGGGCTCTTTCTGGATCGGATGAAAGGAAGAGGAAGGAGGGTCAGAACGGCGGCGAGCCGGCCGCCGAGGCGGCGTTCTCGATCGGCACCGCGAAGCCGATGCCGATGAAGGTGCGCTGCTGCGTGGGATTGAGGATGGCGGTGACGATGCCGAGCACCTCGCCGTCCATGTTGACCAGCGGGCCGCCCGAATTGCCGGGGTTGGCGGCCGCGTCGAACTGGATCAGGTTGCCGAGCTCCTGCTTGCCCTCGGGCGAGCGGAACGAACGCTTGAGGCCCGACACCACGCCGGCCGACACCGAGGGGCCGATGCCGAAGGGAAAGCCCACCGCCGCCACCTGGTCGCCGGGGCGCAGGTCGGCGGTCGAGCGCATCACGGCGGGGATCAGGTCGTCGGGGATCTTCTGCGCCTGCAGCACCGCGAGGTCGTTCTCGGGCTGCACGCCGGTGATGACGGCCGGCGCCTCCAGGCCGTCGGCGAAGGTCACCTTGATGGTCTCGGAGCCCGCGACCACGTGCAGGTTGGTGAGGATCACGCCCTTGTCGACGATCACCACGCCGGTGCCCACGCCGCGCTCGACCTGGCCCGGCGGGCCGTCGTCGGCCGGCGCCTCGGGCGACTTGCCCTTGGCCATGTTGCGGCCGCGCTTCTGAGTCTTCGCCTCGGGCGTGGCCTTCTCGGAACCGTAGCCGACCACGCGCACCACCGAGGGCCGCACGATGTCGGCGGCCTTGGCGGCGGGCGAGGGCAGGGCGTTGGTCTGCAGCGTGCGCAGCACGGCCGCGTCGATGTCCTTCTGCGTGAGCTGGCGCGTGTTGCCGCGCTGCCACCAGGCCGCGCCGCCGGCCGCGAGGGCCGCGCACAGCGCGAGGCTCAGCAGCGCGAAGCTGCGGCGCCCGGGTTGCCAGCGCTGGCGCGCGGCGGCGGGCTGCGGCGCCACGGGATCGGCCGCGGCCTGCCCGGAGGCCCCGTCGTCGGACTCGATCGGCGTGCGTGGCGAGCGGCTGTACATGGCGGGCCTGCGCATGGGTGCACCTCCGGCAAAAGGATGTCGCGTGGTGGGTGTCACGCGATGAGCGTGATGAAAAGCACGGTAGCACGCTTTCTTCTGCCTTGCATCCCTTCGGGCATCATGACGCGATGGCTCTTTTCGTCGACACCCACTGCCACCTCGACGCGCCCGAATTCGGTGCGCAGATGCCCGAGATCCGCGCGCGCGCGGCCGAGCGGGGCGTCGCGCTGTGCGTGATCCCGGCCGTGGCCGCCTTCAATTTCGCGACCGTGCGTGAGCTGGCAGAGCGCCAGGGCGACGCCTATGCGCTGGGCATCCATCCGCTGTGCACGGGCGAAGCCAGGGAAGAGGACCTGGCCCTGCTCGACGCCGAGCTGGGCGCGCGGCGCGGCGACCCGCGGCTGGTGGCGGTCGGCGAGATCGGGCTCGACTACTTCGTCGAGCACCTGGACGACGACAAGCAACAGCACTTCTTTCACACACAGTTGCAATTGGCGCGCAAGCACGACCTGCCGGTGCTGATCCATGTGCGGCGCTCGGTCGACAAGGTACTCAAGCATCTGCGGCAGACCGCCGGCGGGAAGCCGTGGCGCGGCATCGCGCATGCCTTCAACGGCAGCGAACAGCAGGCGCAAGCCTGCATCGCGCTCGGGCTCAAGCTGGGCTTCGGCGGCGCCGTGACCTTCGAGCGCGCGCTGCAACTGCGCCGGCTCGCGGCCACCTTGCCGATCGAGGCGCTGGTGATGGAGACCGACGCGCCCGACATCCAGCCGCACTGGCTCTACCGCACGCAGGCGCAGCGCGACGCGGGCGAGCCGCAGGGCCGCAACGAGCCCGGCGAGCTGCCGCGCATCGCCGACGTGGTGGCTCGATTGCGCGGCATCGGCGTGGATGAACTGGCCGAAAAAACCACGCGCAATGCCATCGAGGCGATGCCGAAGCTCCAAAGTCTTCCTGGCCTGTCGGAGGGGTCCTTACCCGGGCCGTAGGCCAATGCCTTGACTTGGGGCCAAGTGCTTTCCGGGCCTGCATTTGCTGTCATCCTTGAACCGTGGAGCTTCGTTGGACAGGGGTGGCGACCTTCGTCACCGATGTCGAACGACAACGGCTCCCAGCATTTCATCCAAGAAAAGGAGTTCATCCATGAAAGTAACTTTCGCTCGCACCCTCCCCGTCGTGCTCGCACTGGCCTTCGGTGCCGTGGGCATCTCCGCCGTGGCACAGACCACCGCACCCGCAACCGCCGAACCCACGACCACCGAAAAGGTGAAGGAAGCCGGCAAGGACGCCTACGACGCGACCAAGAACACCACCAAGAAGGCCGTGAACGCGACCGAGCGTGGTGCAGAGAAGGCCTGGGACGCGACCAAGCGCACCACCAAGAAGGCCGCCAACGCGACCGAGTCGGGCGCCGAGAAGACCTGGGACGCGACCAAGAAGACCACCAAGAAGGCCACCAACGCCACCAAGAAGGCCGCCACCAAGACCGGTGAAGTGGTCGAGAACGCCGGCCACAAGACGGCCGACGGCATGCGCAGCACGGGTCACGCCATCGGCGAGAAGATCCCGGGCACGGCCGAGAACGAAGCCGCCAAGAAGTAAGCAGACGGCACGCGCCGCGCCCTCGGGCCGGCACGGTCGATATGGAAACCCGCTGCGGCGGGTTTTTCCTTTTGGGGCGCCGCAGCCGGTCCCGGCCGATCGCTTGCGGCCAGAATGCCCATCCATGCCCAGATCCAGACCCCCCGCAAGCCCGGCCCCGACCGAGCGCGAAGCCACCCCCGGGCCGTTGCTCACAGGACTTGCGCCGATCGTCTCGCCCGCCACCGTGCTGCTGATCCTCGGCAGCTTCCCGGGCGCGAGATCGCTCGAGCTGCAGCAGTACTATGCGCATCCCCAAAACCAGTTCTGGAAAATCTTGCAAGCCTTGTGGCCCCACGACCCACTCCCCTCGGGAGTAGATAGCTATCGAAAGCGTAGCGACTGGCTGATCGAGCACGGCCTCGGCGTGTGGGACGTCTATGCGGCCTGCGAGCGCGAGGGCAGCCTCGATTCGGCGATCCGCGCGGCCGTGCCCAACGACATCGCGGCGCTGCGGCTGCCGAAGCTGGCGGCCGTGGCCCACAACGGCGGCGAGAGCTTCAAGCACGCCCGGCACACCCGAACCCTGGGCGTGCCGGTCCATCAACTGCCTTCCACCAGTCCGGCCAATGCGTCGTGGAGCTTCGAGCGCAAGCTCGCCGCATGGCGCGAGGTGTTCTCTGTCCACGGACTGGTCTGACCCGATGGCCGCACGCAAGCAATCCACTTCCCGCCTTCCGGCCGAACTGCCCGAGGTCAACTTCTCCGACTGGGGCGACATCCGCTACCTGCACCTGGGCACCGAATGGGTCCAGGGCTCGATGAAGCTGGACGCGCCCTACGAGATCGAGCTCGAGTACGTGCAGCGCATGATGGCCTGGCTGCTGTTCGTCGACGGCACCGGCATCGGCAACCGCCATGCGATGCAGCTCGGCCTGGGCGCGGCCACGCTCACCAAGTTCTGCCGCAAGACCTTGCGCATGCGCACCACCGCGGTCGAGCTCAACCCGCAGGTGGTGTCGGCCTGCCGCGGCTGGTTCAAGCTGCCGCCCGACGACGCCAAGCTGCGCGTGGTGATCGCCGACGCGGCCGAGGAGATCCGCCGGCCCGAATGGCAGGGCACGGTCGATGCGCTGCAGGTCGATCTCTACGACCACGAGGCCGCGGCGCCGGTGCTCGACAGCGAGGACTTCTATGCCGACTGCCGCGCGCTGCTCACCGAGGACGGCGCGATGACGGTCAACCTCTTCGGCCGCTCGTCGAGCTACGAGCGCAGCCTCGAGAAGATCCAGGCCGCCTTCGGCGCCGACGCGGTCTGGGCCTTCAAGCCGACGCGCGAGGGCAACACGGTGGTGCTCGCGCAGCGCCAGCCCAGCCGGCCCAGGCGCGAGGCGCTTGCCGAGCGTGCCCAAACCATCCAGACTCGCTGGGGCCTGCCCGCGCCCAAGTGGCTGCGGGTCTTCAAGCCGGTCCTTTCCATCTGAATCCATGAGCGCCGTTCCCGCTTCCGCCGCACCGGCCACCCGCCCCGAAGGGCCGCTCGAGCTGCGTCGCCTGATCGAATGGCTGGCCGCCGACGGCGTGATCTCGCCGCTGGAAGCCAAGCGCACCATCGCGCGCTGCGCCCAGGCCGAGAGCCGCCAGCATCCGCTGGTGCGGCTGGCCAATGTCGCGATGACGCGCGAGAGCGACAGCAAGCCGCTCGACCTCGAGACGCTCGCGCAGTGGCTCGCGGGTCGCGCGGGCCTGTCCTATCTGCGCATCGATCCGCTCAAGGTCGACGTGGGCAAGGTGGCCGACACCATGAGCGCGGCCTATGCCGAGCGCCACAAGGTGCTGCCGGTGCAGGTGCTGCCCAACGAGGTGGTGGTGGCCACGGCCGAGCCCTTCCTCACCGACTGGATCTCCGAGGTCGAGCGCCAGTCGCGGCGCACGGTGCGGCGCGTGGTCGCGAACCCGGCCGAGATCCAGCGCTACACGGCCGAGTTCTTCGCGCTCGCGAAATCGGTGCGCGCGGCGCAGAAGGCCGGCGGCAACACCGGCGGCGCGAGCTTCGAACAGCTGGTCGAACTCGGCAAGAGCAACAGGCAACTCGACGCCAACGACCAGAGCGTGGTGCAGGTGGTCGACTGGCTGTGGCAGTACGCCTTCGACCAGCGCGCGAGCGACATCCACCTCGAGCCGCGGCGCGACCAGGGCGTGATCCGCTTTCGCATCGACGGCGTGCTGCACCCGGCCTACCAGATGCCGATGGGCGTGATGAACGCGATGGTCGCGCGCATCAAGCTGCTGGGCCGCATGGACGTGGTCGAGAAGCGCCGCCCGCTCGACGGCCGCATCAAGACCCGCAACATGCGCGGCGAAGAGATCGAGATGCGGCTGTCGACCCTGCCCACGGCCTTCGGCGAGAAGATGGTGATGCGGATCTTTGACCCCGACACCGCGGTCAAGGACCTCGACGCGCTGGGCTTCGCGCAGCACGATGCGCAGCGCTGGGAGCAGCTCGTCACGCGGCCCAACGGCATCATCCTCGTGACCGGCCCGACCGGCTCGGGCAAGACCACCACGCTGTACTCCACGCTCAAGCGCGTGGCGACCGAGGAGGTCAACGTCAGCACGGTGGAAGACCCGATCGAGATGATCGAGCCCTCGTTCAACCAGACGCAGGTGCAACCGCAACTCGATTTCGGTTTCACCGAGGGCCTGCGCGCGCTGATGCGCCAGGACCCGGACATCATCATGGTGGGAGAGATCCGCGACCTCGCCACCGCCGAGATGGCGGTGCAGGCCGCGCTGACCGGCCACCTCGTGTTCAGCACCCTGCACACCAACGACGCGCCCAGCGCCATCACGCGGCTGATGGAGCTCGGCGTGCCTTCGTATCTCATCAATGCGGTGATGCTGGGCGTGCTCGCGCAGCGACTGGTGCGCACGCTGTGCCCGCACTGCAAGCAGCCCGACGACGGCATCACGCGCGAGAAGCTCGAGGCCATCGTCAAGCCGTGGCAGATCACGGGCTCGGTGCGCGCCTACAAGCCGGTGGGCTGCGTCGACTGCCGCATGACCGGCTACATGGGCCGCATGGGCCTGTACGAATTGCTGAGCATCAGCGAGACCTTCCGCGCCGAGGTCACGAAGGAGCCCAACCTCGCCGCGCTGCGCCGCCAGGCCGTGGTCGACGGCATGCGGCCATTGCGCCTCGCGGGCGCATTGCGCGTGGCCGAGGGCCTGACCACGATCGAGGAAGTGCTGAGCGCGACCCCGCCGCTCGACGCTTGATGGGTCCCGGCGCAGCCTCGCGCCGAACACGAACTACCTACATTCGAGGCGCCCCGTGCACCGGGGTTATCCCTAAGTTCTCGATAGGTGGAACCCACATGAGGCTGACTTCCACCTGACTCCACAATCCCGCATCGAAATTTGTTCGAGGAGACTGTTCGTGAAAATCAAGAGTCAGAAAGACTTTTTCTCGGGCCTGATGTTCACCGTGGTCGGGGTCGCCTTCGCTTGGGGCGCCACCAACTACAGCGTGGGCACAGGCGCTCGCATGGGCCCCGGGTACTTCCCGCTGGTGCTCGGCATCCTGATGGCGGTGATCGGCCTGGGCATCATGTTCAGCGGCCTGACCGTCGAAACCACCGACGGCGAGAAGATCGGCAAGTGGGCCTGGAAGCAGGTGGTGCTGATTCTCGGCGCCAACCTGATGTTCGGCATCCTGCTCGGCGGCCTGCCGAGCATCGGCCTGCCGGCCATGGGGATGATCATCGCGATCTATGCGCTGGTGATCATCGCGAGTCTCGCGGGCCACGAGTTCAAGCTGCCCAGCGTGCTGATCCTGGCCACCGTGCTGGCCGTCGGCAGCTACGTGGCATTCATCTGGGCGCTCAAGCTCCAGATCCAGGTCTGGCCGACCTTCATCGGCTGAGGACGCAAGCACCATGGAACTCTTTCAAAATCTCTCGACCGGCTTCGGCGTCGCGTTCACCTTCACGAACCTGCTGTACTGCCTGGTCGGCTGTATCCTGGGCACGCTGATCGGCGTGCTGCCCGGCATCGGCCCCGTCGCGACCATCGCGATGCTGCTGCCCGCGACCTACGCGCTGCCCCCGGTGTCGGCCCTGATCATGCTGGCCGGCATCTACTACGGCGCGCAGTACGGCGGCTCCACCACCGCGATTCTCGTGAACCTGCCAGGGGAGTCATCCTCGGTGGTGACAGTGATCGACGGCTACCAGATGGCGCGCAAGGGCCGGGCGGGGCCGGCGCTTGCCGCGGCGGGCCTGGGCTCGTTCTTCGCGGGCTGCGTGGGCACGCTGATCCTGGCCGCCTTCGCGCCGCCGCTGACCGAGCTGGCCTTCAAGTTCGGCCCGGCCGAGTACTTCTCGCTGATGATCCTGGGCCTGATCGGCGCCGTGGTGCTGGCTTCGGGCTCGCTGCTCAAGGCCATCGCGATGATCGTGCTGGGCCTGCTGCTGGGCCTGGTGGGCACCGACGTGAACTCCGGCGTGGCGCGCTTCAGCTTCGACATCCCCGAACTGACCGACGGCATCGGCTTCGTGGCCATCGCCATGGGCGTGTTCGGCTACGGCGAAATCATCGCGAACCTCTCGCGTCCCGACGAAGAGCGCGAAGTGTTCACCGCCAAGGTGAAGGGCCTGTTCCCGACCAAGGAAGACTTCAAGCGCATGGTGCCCGCGGTGCTGCGCGGCACGGCCCTGGGCTCGGCCCTGGGCATCCTGCCCGGCGGCGGTGCGCTGCTGGCGGCCTTCGCGGCCTACACCATCGAGAAGAAGACCAAGCTGAAGCCGGGCGAAGTGCCCTTCGGCAAGGGCAACATCCGTGGCGTGGCGGCTCCCGAGTCGGCCAACAACGCCGGCGCGCAGACCTCCTTCATTCCGCTCTTGACGCTGGGCATTCCGCCCAACGCCGTGATGGCGCTGATGGTGGGCGCGATGACGATCCACAACATCCAGCCCGGCCCGCAGGTGATGACCAGCAACCCCGAGCTGTTCTGGGGCCTGATCGCCTCAATGTGGATCGGCAACGCGATGCTGATCATCCTGAACCTGCCGCTGATCGGCATGTGGATCAAGCTGCTGTCGGTGCCCTACAAGTACCTGTTCCCGGCGATCGTGCTGTTCTGCGCGATCGGCGTGTACTCGACCAACAACAACACCTTCGACATCTGGATGGTGGGCATCTTCGGCTTCGTGGGCTACACCTTCTTCAAGCTCGGCTGCGAACCCGCGCCGCTGCTGCTGGGCTTCATCCTGGGCCCGATGATGGAAGAGAACCTGCGCCGCTCGCTGCTGCTGTCGCGCGGCGACTGGAGCGTGTTCATCACGCGTCCGATCTCCGCCGGCCTGCTGGCTGCCGCCTTGCTGCTGCTCGTGATCGTGCTGCTGCCGGCCGTGAAGTCGAAGCGCGAGGAAGCCTTCGTCGAGGAGTGATCGACGACCGCCCGGCATCTGCCGGGCTCGCTCAATGAACGGCGCCCGCGGGCGCCGTTCGTTTTTGGCGAAGGCCTTTCAGCCCTTCGCCGCGCGCGGCTTCAGGTGCTGCCGCGCGATGTCGAGGAAGGCCATCGCCGCCGGGCTCAGCGGGTGCTTGGCCAGCCGCACCGCCACCAGCGGGTATTCGAGCACCGGCCGCGTGACCGAGAGCACGCGCAGGTTCGGCGGCATCAGCACCTCCACGTAGCGCGGCAGCAGCGCCACGCCCGCGCCGGCCTGGATCAGGCCGAAGGCGGTGGAGAGCATCGACACGTGGTGCGCCACCTGCGGATAGACATTGGCCACGCTCGAGAGCTGCCGGCTCACCGCGCGCCAGACGTTGGCGTCGGGGTTGACGTGGATGAAGGGCAGGGCCTCGAGCTGCCGCGCCTCGATGCTGGTGCGCTGCGCGAGCGGATGGTCCTCGCGCACGAACAGCGCCATGCGCTCGACGAACAGCGGCTCGGTCGCGAGCTCCGAATGCGCCTGGCCGATGTCGGAGCCGAAGCCCAGATCGGCCTCCTGCGAGAGGATGCGCGAGATCATCTGCTCGGCGGTGCTGTCGAGCAGCGTGGTGGCCAGCTTCGGGTGCTTCTGCGCGAAGCGCCCGAGCAGCGGCGGCATCAGCGCGCCGGCCGTGAGATGGCCCACCGCCAGCACCACGCGGCCCTCGCGCAACTGCGCCTGCGAGCGGCAGGCATTGACCGATTCATCGATCAGCCGCAGCGCGCGCACGGCCGTGTCGACCATCATCTGGCCGGCATCGGTCATGCGGATGCGCCGCCCGCGCACCACCAGCGGCTGGCCCAGGTCCTCCTCCATGCGCTTGACGAGGTGGCTGATGGCCGGCTGGGTCAGCTGCAGGCTCTCGGCGGCCAGCGTGAAGCTGCCCGTTTCGGCCACCGCCGCGAGCGCGCGAAGCTGCTGCAGCGAAACCTCCTCGGCGGCGATCCGTGCCATAAATTGTGCTCATAGTTGAATAAGCGGGATTATCTGGCTTGATGCGCCCGCGCTGCTTAGCATCGAATGTTCGCCATCTTGCGAAGGGAATCCAGCACCATGCAACGCCACCAGTTTCTCCACGGCCTCGCGGCCGCCTTCGCCGCGCTGTGCCTGGCCGCGCCGGCCACCGGCCTCGCGCAGGGCTACCCCAACAAGCCGATCCGCCTTGTCGTGCCCTTTCCCGCGGCCGGTGCCACCGACCTGTTCGCGCGCACGCTGGGCCAGAAGATGGGCGAGAAGCTGGGCACCACGCTGGTGGTCGACAACAAGCCCGGCGCCGGCGGCGCCATCGGCTCCGACATCGCGGCCAAGGCCGCGCCCGACGGCTACACGCTGCTGCTGGCCACCACCAGCACGCACTCGATCGGCCCGGCCATCACCAGTCGCCTGCCCTACGACACGGTGCGCGACTTCACGCCGATCGCGCACGTGGGCGACGCGCCGAGCATCATGCTGGTGCCCGTGAACTCGCCCGCGAAGACGGTGCGCGAGTGGATCGACTACGCGAAGAAGAACCCCGGCAAGCTCAACTACGCCTCGAGCGGCAACGGCACCATCGTGCAGCTCACGGCCGAGCTGTTCAAGGCGCAGGCCGGCGTGTTCGTCACCCACATCCCCTACAGGGGCACGGCGCTCGCGATCCCCGACCTGATCAGCGGCAAGGTCGACGTGCTGTTCGACTCGCTGCCCACCGGCATGCCGCACGTGCGCGACGGCCGGCTGCGCGCGCTGGGCGTGACCTCGCTCAAGCGCAGCCCGCTGGCGCCCGAGCTGCCACCGATCGCCGACACGCTGCCGGGCTACGAATCGAACACCTGGTTCGGCTTCTACGGCCCCAAGGGCCTGCCGGCCGATCTCGTGGCGCGCGTGAACAAGGCCGCCAACGAGGCACTGGCCGACCCCGAGGTCAAGGACAAGCTGTCGCGCCTGGGCATCGAGCCCGCCACGGCCGGCACGCCCGAGCAGTTCGCGAAGATGGTGGCCGCCGACGCCGCCAAGTGGAAGAAGATCGTCGTCGAACGCAAGATCACCAACGACTGAAGACACACGAGAGCACCACCGCCATGAACTTCGATTTCGGCAACCCCTACACCTCCACCCGTATCCCGGTGTTCGCGCGCAACGTGGTGTCGACCTCGCATCCGCTGGCCGCGCAGGCCGGCCGGCGCATCCTGCAGCAGGGCGGCAACGCGGTCGACGCGGCGGTCGCCACCGCGGCCGTCATGACCTTGGTCGAGCCCGTGAGCAACGGCCTGGGCAGCGATGCCTTCTGCATCCTGTGGGACGGCAAGGCACTGCACGGCCTCAATGCCTCGGGCCCCGCGCCCAAGGCCTGGACGCCCGAGTACTTCAAGGCCAAGTACGGCGCCGACGCCGCCACCCCGCCGATGCGCGGCATCGATTCGGTCACCGTGCCGGGCGCGGTGCGCGGCTGGGCCGCGCTCAGCGAGCGCTTCGGCAAGCTGCCCTTCGCCGACCTGATGGCGCCGGCCATCGACATCGCCGAGCGCGGCTACCTGGTGCCGCCGGTGGTGCAGGGCAAGTGGCTCGCGGCCACGCCGCTGCTGCAATCGCAGCCGGGCTTCGCCCAGGCCTTCCTGCCCTGGGGCCGCGCGCCCGAGGTCGGCGAACTGTTCCGCTTCGCCGCCGCCGCGCGCGCGCTCAAGGCCATCGCCCGTACCAAGGGCGAGGCCTACTACACGGGCGAGATCGCCGAGGCGCTCGCGAAGTTCTCCCAGGAGCAGGGCGGCGCGCTCACCGTGGCCGACCTCGCGGCCTACCAGCCCGAGTGGGTCACGCCGATCTCGCGCGACTACCGCGGCCACACGCTGCACGAGATCCCGCCCAACGGCCAGGGCATCGCGGCGCTGATCGCGCTGGGCATCCTCGAGAAGTTCGACATCGCCTCGCTGCCGGTCGACTCGGTGGAGTCGCAGCATCTGCAGATCGAGGCCATGAAGCTGGCCTTCGCCGACGTCTACCGCTACGTGTCGGAGCGCGGAACCATGGAGGTCACGACCGAGCAGATGCTCGACGATGCTTACCTGGCCTCGCGCGCGCGGCTGATCGACCGCAGCAAGGCGCAGGACTTCAAGGCCGGCAACCCCGTGAAGGGCGGCACCATCTACCTCACTGCGGCCGACGAGAGCGGCATGATGGTGAGCTTCATCCAGAGCAACTACATGGGCTTCGGCTCGGGTTGCGTCGAACCCGAGTTCGGCATCAGCCTGCAGAACCGCGGCCACGGCTTCAGCCTCAAGGCCGAGAGCCCGAACGTGGTGGCACCGGGCAAGCGCCCGTTCCACACCATCATCCCGGCCTTCCTCACCAAGGACGGCCAGCCGGTGATGAGCTTCGGCGTGATGGGCGGCAACATGCAGCCCCAGGGCCACATGCAGACGCTGGTGCGCATGCTCGACTACAAGCAGAACCCGCAGGCCGCCTGCGACGCGCCGCGCTGGCGCTTCAACGCGGGCCTGGAGATCAACGTCGAGGCCGCGATGAACCCGGCCACCGTGCAGGGCCTGCGCGGGCTGGGCCATCACCTCGAAGTCATCAACGACTCCTACCAGGACTTCGGTGCCGGCCAGTTCATCTGGCGCGCGGGCGATCCCTCGGTCGAGGGCTACGTGGCCGCCAGCGATCCGCGCCGAGACGGAGCGGCAGCAGGGTATTGAGCTTTCACGCGATGATCGGGGGATGACCAAGACGGCCGCGAGCACCGGCATTCCCCTTCCAGACGGCGCGAAGAGCATCGCGCCCGGCCTCGTCCTCGCCTCGCTGGGCGCGATCGCGTTCAGCGGCAAGGCGATCATCGTCAAGCTGGCCTACCGCCACGGCGTCGATGCCGTGACGCTGATCATGCTGCGCATGCTGTTCGCGCTGCCGCTGTTCGCGCTCATGGCCTGGTGGGCCGGGCGCGGCAAGCCCGCCTTGAGCGTTCGCGACTGGCTCGGCGTGATCGGGCTGGGCTTCTCGGGCTACTACCTCGCGAGCTTCCTCGACTTCGCCGGGCTGGCCTACATCTCGGCCAGCTTCGAGCGGCTGATCCTCTATCTCAATCCCACGCTGGTGCTGTTCTTCGGCTGGGTGCTGTACCGCCGCCGCGTCACGCGGCCGCAGCTCGTCGGCATGGTCATCAGCTACGCGGGCGTGCTGCTGGTGTTCGGCCACGAACTGCTGGCCGGCGAGAGCAAGGGCGGCGGCCTCGCGGCGGCCTGGGGCGCGTTCCTGGTGTTCCTCAGCGCGGTGAGCTATGCGGGCTACCTGGTCTACAGCGGCGAATTCGTGCAGCGCCTCGGTTCGTTGCGGCTGGTGGGCCTCGCGACCACCGTGGCCTGCCTGTTCTGCCTCGCGCAGTTCGCGCTGCTGCGGCCACTCGATGCGGCGCTGCAGGTGGCGCCCGAGGTGATCTGGCTGTCGGTGCTCAACGCCACCTTGTGCACCGCGGTGCCGGTGCTGATGGTGATGATGGCCATCGAGCGCATCGGGCCGGCCATCGCCGCCCAGACCGGCATGATCGGACCCCTGTCGACCATCCTCATGGGCGTGGTCATACTCGGCGAACCGTTCACCGCCTGGATCGCCGCCGGCACGGCGCTGGTGATCGCGGGCATCTTCGTTTTCACGCGCAAGGGCCGCTGAGGCCGTCGCGCTTTTCTTCTTTCTCTTCTGGAGTCGAACAAATGGATCTGGGCATTGCAGGCAAGACCGCGCTGGTGTGCGGCGCGAGCAAGGGGTTGGGCTACGGCTGCGCCGAGGCGCTGGTGCGCGAGGGCGTCAACGTGGTGATCGTGGCGCGCGGCGCCGAGGCGCTCGAGGCGGCCGCCAAGCAGCTGGCCGACGCGGCCACGGCCGCGGGCACGCCGGCTCCCTTCGTCAAGGCCGTGGCGGCCGACATCACGACCGAGGCCGGCCGCGCCGCGGTGTTCGCGCTGGGCCATGCCTTCGACATCGTGGTCACCAATGCCGGCGGCCCGCCGCCCGGCGACTTCCGCAACTGGGAGCGCGAGGACTGGATCAAGGCGGTCGACGCCAACATGCTCACGCCGATCGAGCTCATCAAGGCCACGGTCGACGGCATGGCCGAGCGCGGCTTCGGGCGCATCGTCAACATCACCTCGAGCTCGGTGAAGTCGCCGATCGAGGTGCTGGGCCTGTCGAACGGCGCGCGCAGCGGCCTCACGGGCTTCGTGGCCGGCGTGGCGCGCAGCAGTGTCGCGGCCAAGGGCGTGACCATCAACAACCTGCTGCCCGGCTCCTTCGAGACCGACCGCCTCAAGGGCACGATGAGCGGCGCGGCGCAGAAGTCGGGCCTGGACTTCGACACCGTGTGGGAGAACCGCAAGAAGTCCGTGCCCGCGCGCCGCTTCGGTACGCCGGCCGAGTTCGGTGCCATCTGCGCCTTCCTGTGCAGCGTGCAGGCCGGCTACATGACCGGGCAGAACGTGCTGGCCGATGGCGGTGCCTACCCCGGCACCTACTGAGCCGGACCGGGCATCACGCGGAACGAAGAATTCGCGGGGCAAGAAGATGAGCAGGGAGTCGTTTCAGAAGATCACGCTGGTGTCCGTCACCGGCCTGCCGGATGCGCGCGGCGCCGCCATGGCGCTCGCGTTGAGCCTGGCGCAGATGCCCGGTGCGCGCGCGCTGCTGTGCAGCCCGCAGGCGCCGGCCGATCTGGGCCGCGGCATCGCGCACCGCGCGATCGCGCCGCTCGATTACCACGAGTACAGCTGGTTCATCATGTTCGCGCTCTGGCGCCTGGTGGACACCGAGTTCGCGTTGATCGTGCAGGAAGACGGCTGGGTGCTCGACGCGGCCAACTGGAACGAGGCCTTCCTCGACCACGACTGCATCGGCGCGCCGATCCACCTCGCGCGCATCGAGCCGCCGCAGGGGCCGGCCTACTGGCGCAACCGCTTCGAATGGGCCGACGAGTACGCGCGGCCCGATCACCGCGTCACGCCGGTGCTCAACGGCGGCTTCAGCCTGCGCAGCCGACGCTTCCTGCGCGCGCTGGTCGACCATCCCGAGATCCGCGTCGAGATTCCGCCGCCCGACGCGCTCGAGGGCGAGCCGCTGCGGATGCACTGGCACCACAACCCCTTGCTGGAAGACGTGCAGCTGACCGGCGTGCTGCGGCCGGCGCTCGAGGCCCGGGGCCTGCGCTTCGCGCCGGTCGAGCTGGCGCGCGAGTTCGCGATCGAGCATGCGGGCCCGCAGCTGCACCATGGTTTCGATGCGCTGAAGATCTTCGGCCATCACTCGAAGGTGCGTCGGCTGGTGTCGCTGTCGCCGCCCACGGTGCGCTCGCTGGTGCCGCTGTCGGAGCTCGACGGCTGGTACGGCGAGCGCGACCTGCTGACGATGTTCGAGCGCCGCGGCTACCGCATCGAGTTCCCGCCCGAGGCGCAGGCCGCGGCCGTGTCGCCCGGTCCCACGCGCAGGGTCTACGACTGCTTCACCTACAACGGCGAGGCCGACATCCTCGCGGCGCGGCTGCACGAGCTCGACGAGGTGGTCGACTGCTTCGTCGTGGTCGAGGCCGACCGCAGCTTCACCGGCGCGCCCAAGCCGCTGCGCTTCGATGCCGCCGATCCGCGCATCGCGGCCTTCCTGCCGCGCATCCGCCATGTGGCGGTGCACGACATGCCCGAGGTCGACGCGGCCGCCGATGCGATCGCCGTGCCCGGCGACTGGCATGCCGACGCGCCGAAATCGGGCTTCTGGATCCGCGAGAAATTCCAGCGCAACCAGATCCTGCGCGGCCTGCACGACGCGGCGCCGCACGACCTGGTGATGGTCTCCGACGCCGACGAGATACCGCGCGCCGAAGTCGTGCGCGCCATGCGCGACGACCGCCGCCACGAGGTCTTCGGGCTGCGCCAGGCCTTCTATTACTTCTACGCCGACTACCGCAACGTGCAGGGCCCCGAGGCCGCGTCGGTCTGGACCGTGGCGGCCACGCGCGCGCGGCTCGACGGTCTCACGCCCGACCAGCTGCGCCTGCGCGTGCGCAACGGCGCCCAGCCCGCGCGGCTGATCGACGACGCGGGCTGGCACCTGTCGTACCTCGCGATGGACGAAGAGGCGGTGCGCGCCAAGATCCGCGGCTTCGCGCACCAGGAATACAACCGGCCCGAGCTGCTCGATGCGCTCGACATCCCCGCGCTGCTGGCCTCGGGGCGCGACCTCTATGACCGGCCCGGCTATGCGTGGCAACTGGTGGGCCGCGAGGAGGCGCCGCGCTGGCTGGCGAGCCAACCGGAACTGGCGCACCTGTTCGCGCCCGCCGCGCCGCCGCCGATGCGCTATGCCAAGGAGTCGTACCTCACGGTCGAGCCGAGCCCGTTCGGCTTCTGGGAGCGGCATGCGAACCGCCGCATTCTGCAGGCCTATGCGCCCTTCATCCAGGGCCGCGTGCTCGACATCGGCTGCAACCACGGCGCGAGCACCTACTGGCTGCGCGAGAACCCGCGGGTGAGCGAGGTGGTCGGCATGGACCTCAACGAACAGGCGCTGTCGCTGGCGCGCGAACTCTTCGAAGCCGTGCCCCTGCCGAGCCTGTTCGTCGAGCACGACCTCACGGCCGACGGCCCGATCGTGCCGCCGGCCGACACCGTCGTGAGCTTCCATACGCTGGAGCACATCTACGCCGACGACGTGGCGGACTTCCTCTCGTCGGCGTGCCGGTCGCTGGTGCCGGGCGGCCACTTCGTGATCTCGATCCCCTACGACCGCGCCTATCCCGATCCCTGCCACGTGGGCTTCTACACCGAGGCCAGCTTGGCGCGGGCGATGGAAGCGGCGGGACTGGAAACCATCGAGTGCTTCAAGGACGACCGCTTCGACGAGAAGGGCCTGCTGACGGGCCTGTTCCGCAAGCCCTGAGCAGCGCGCGCGAGCGCTCGTTCAGCGCCGTGTCGACACCACGATCCCGCCCACGATCAGCACGAAGGCCGCGCCGTGGTACCAGTGCGGCGCCTCGCGCAGGAAGGCCGCCGACATCACGGCCGCGAACAGCGGCGTGAGGTTCATGAAGATGCCCGCCACCTGCGGGCCCGCGCGCTGCACGCCGGTGCCCCAGCAGCGGTAGGCCAGCACCGCCGGGCCGATGCCGATGAAGGCCATGGCGGCGGCCAGCGGCCAGCCCAGGTCGAGATGGGCCGGCGTCAGCGCCCATTCGCCGGCCGCGAGCGCGCCCGACCAGGCGATGCCGAACACCAGCTGCGCCATCAGGAACGCGGCCCAGTCGCGCCGCAGCGCGGCGGGCTCGTGCGTGCGCGCGAGCAGCCAGCTGTAGAAGGCCCATGCGATGGTGCCGAGGATCATGTAGAGGTCGCCCGGCACCAGCCGCAGCGCCAGCAGCTGGCGCCATTCGCCGCGGCTGAGCACCAGCAGCACGCCGAGCATCGACAGCAGCGCGCCGCCGATCGCGCGCCCATGCGGGCGGGCGCCGAAGAACAGGCTGCCCACCGCCAGCATCCACAGCGGCAGGCTCGAGCCCACCAGCGTCACGTTGATCGGCGTGGAGGTCTGCAGCGCCAGGTACTGGAAGGCGTTGTAGAGACCGATGCCCAGCAGGCCCAGCAGCGCGTAGCGCTTCCAGTGCGCCCACAGCGGGCTCGCGGGCCGCAGCACCGGGGCCGCGAGCGGCAGCAGCAGCACGAAGGCGATCACCCAGCGCACGAAGTTCAGCGTGAGCGGCGACACCAGCTCGCGCACCAGGCGACCGACCACCGCGTTGCCGGCCCACAGCAGCGGCGGCACGACGAGCAGGAGGACGGTCAGGGGCGTGAGGCGCTGCGGCTGTGACATGGGCGCCGACTCTAACGGCTGGATGCAATGACCCGTGTCGCCGCGGAAACCCCAAACATGGCAGGATGCGCCTCTTCTTTTTTCGCGCGTGGAGACAGCACCGATGTTGAGCAAAGCCGTTCGTATCGACCGCCATGGCGGTCCCGAGGAACTGAAGATCGTCGAGGTCGAGGTCGGTGAGCCCGGCCCCGGCGAGATCCGCATCCGCCACAAGGCCGTGGGCCTGAACTTCATCGACACCTACCAGCGCAGCGGGCTCTATCCGTTCCAGATGCCGCTGCAGCTGGGCATGGAGGCCGCGGGCGTGGTCGAGGCGGTGGGCGAGGGCGTGACGCACCTGAAGGCCGGCGACCGCGCCGCCTATGCGAGCCAGCCGCCCGGCGCCTACAGCGAGCTGCGCGTGATGCCCGCCAAGTGCGTCTGCAAGCTGCCCGACGACATCTCCTTCGAGACCGGCGCGGCCATGATGCTCAAGGGCCTGACCACGCAGTACCTGCTGAAGAAGACGCTGCCGGCCGAGGGCCTGCAGCCCGGCGACTTCGTGCTGTTCCATGCCGCGGCCGGCGGCGTCGGCCTGATCGCCTGCCAGTGGGCCAAGGCGCTGGGCCTGCAGCTGATCGGCACCGCCGGCAGCGACGCCAAGTGCCAGCTCGCGCTCGACCACGGCGCGGCGCATGCCATCAACTACGGCCGCGAGAACTTCACGGCCCGCGTCAAGGAGATCACCGGCGGCAAGGGCGTGAAGGTGGTCTACGACTCGGTCGGCAAGGACACCTTCGAGGGCTCGCTCGACTGCCTGCGTCCCTTCGGCCTGCTGGCCATGTTCGGCAACGGCTCGGGCCCGGTGCCGCCGGTCAACCTCGGCGTGCTGGCGGCCAAGGGCTCGCTGTACCTGACGCGCCCCACGCTGTTCTCGCACCTGGCCACGCGCGAGAGCACGCAGGCGATGGCGGACGACCTGTTCGCCATCGTGCAGAGCGGCGCGGTGAAGATCCCGATCGTGCAGCGCTATGCGCTGGACGACGTGCAGCAGGCGCACCGCGACCTCGAGGCTCGCAAGACCACGGGCTGCACGATCCTCACGCTCTGAGCGGCGCCCCGGCCTTGTCCTACCCGGGCAGGGGTGTCATGCCTGCGTCTTGTGGCGGGCGCACTTTGTAGCCTCGTTGGCAACAAAGCCCCGCCGGCCATCCCGCCTGATCGGGATTGCCGCCCGCCGCCATGAGCACCGTCCGCACCTTCATCGTCGAAGACAACCCCACCATCCGCGAGAACCTCGTGGGCACCCTGCGCGAGGTGGCGCGGGTCGATCCGGTCGGCCTGGCCGACACCGAGGCCGAGAGCACGCGCTGGCTCACGCGCAACATGGCGCTGTGGGACCTGGCGATCGTCGACCTGTTCCTGAAGGACGGCACCGGCCTCAGCGTGCTGCAGGCCTGCCGCCACCGCGATCCGTCGCAGAAGATGGTGGTGCTGAGCAATCACGCCACGCCCGACATGCGCCGCCGCTGCCTGCAGCTCGGCGCCGACGCCGTGTTCGACAAGGCGACCGAGGTCGACGACCTGATCGACTACTGCCTGCGCTGCCGCCAGGCACGCTTCACGGCCGCCCCCACGGGCTATCCCCCACCGTCCGCGTCGCCTTCTTCGCGCCCCGCCGCCTCGACGGCGCACTAGCGCGAAAATACGGGTAATCCCTTATTCGAGCGATCGTCCCCGTCCCGGGGCCGGTCGCGCTTTGCCTTTCCATGTCCCGTTCCCGCCTCCTGCCCGACAACTTCACCCTCGCCCTGCTGTCGGTCGTCACCCTCGCGAGCCTCGTTCCCGCCAGCGGCCGTCCCGCCCAGTTCTTCGAGGGCCTGACCACGGTGGCCATCGGCCTGCTGTTCTTCCTGCACGGCGCCAAGCTCTCGCGCGAGGCGATCCTCGAGGGCATCACCCACTGGCGGCTGCACCTGCTGGTGTTCGCGAGCACCTTCGTGCTGTTCCCGCTGCTCGGGCTGGCGTTGAAGCCGGTGCTGGTGCCGCTGGTCACGCCCGAGCTCTACACCGGCGTGCTGTATCTGTGCGTGCTGCCGGCCACCGTGCAGTCGGCGATCGCCTTCACGGCGATGGCGCGCGGCAACATGCCGGCTGCGATCTGCAGTGCTTCGGCATCGACGCTGCTGGGGGTGTTCGTGACGCCGGTGCTGGTGGGGCTGGTGGTGTTGCCGCATGGCGGGCACGCGGCTTCGTCCTCGCTCGATGCGATCGGGCGGATCCTGCTGCAGCTGATGGTGCCGTTCGCGGCGGGACATCTGCTGCGGCCCTGGATCGGGGGCTGGGTGAAGCGGCGTGCTTCGGTGCTGAAGTTCGTGGACCAGGGGTCGATCCTGCTGGTGGTCTATACGGCGTTCAGTGCGGCGGTGATCGAGGGGTTGTGGCGGCAGGTGCCGGGGCATGCGCTGGTGGGGTTGCTGGTGGTGTGTGCGGTGATCCTGGCGTTGGCGTTGAGCCTTACTACCTTGTTGGCGCGCAAGCTTGGCTTCGATACGGAGGACGAGATCACTATCGTGTTCTGCGGGTCGAAGAAGAGTCTGGCCAGCGGGATTCCGATGGCGAAGGTTCTGTTTGCTTCGCATGCGGTTGGCGCCATCGTTTTGCCGCTGATGTTGTTTCATCAGATGCAGTTGATGGTTTGTGCTGTGTTGGCGCAGAGGTATGCGCGGCGGCAGGTGCGTGTTGCTGTTGAGCCTGATGCATTGGGGGCTGCTACTTCCTCTAAATAGCGGTTTGCTTTTGCTGAGGCAGGAGCCGGGAATTCCGCCCGGCGGCGGACCTACTTTCTTTTGCTTCGCCAAAAAAAAGTAGGCAAAGAAAAGGCGACCCCACTGTCTGCGACCCCCCCCGAAGCAGCGGGCAACCTGCGGTGCTCGCGTTTCGCGGGGTCTCGCAGAACTCGCTTCGCTCAAACAGCTGCGAGCCCTGATCCGCGAAACGCTGCGCTCCTCGGCGCAGCCAGAGGGGGGGGATCGGGCCATCGCTACGCTCGGCCACCAAGACCCAACGGGCCGTCGCTTCGCTCGGCCTCGGTGAAAGGTCCAGGGCCTACGCATGCGCACTCACCACACAAGGACGCGCCACGGCGCGTTGATCCTGATCCCCTCTGGCTGTGCCGAGGAGCGCAGGAGAAAGCGGGACAAGGGCCGCAGCTGTCTGAGCGCAACGAAGTGGAGCGAGTTCTGCGGACCCCCGCTTTCTCCGAGCACCGCAGGTTGCCCGCAGCGAAGCGAAGGGACACAGACAGCGGGGTCGCCTTCTCTTTGGTTACTTTCTCTTGGCGAGACAAGAGAAAGTGACTCGCCCGCCGGGGCGAGACCCGGCCAACAGCCCAAACAAGAAGAGCAACCTCACCCCACCCGCAGCACGTCCTCGACAGCCAAAGCAACCCCAGCCAACCGCGAGTCATCCCCCCAAACAGAGGACAGCATCAACCCAACAGGCAGTTCCCCAGAAGAATGACAAGGCAAGCTGAACGAACACCCGTCCATCAAATTGATCGCAAACGTATTCCGCAACAACAGTCCGTTCGCCTGGAAGAACGCCGAATCCTCAGCCAGCGAATCGATGGCGGGCGCCACGATAGGCACGGTGGGACACAACAGCGCATCGAAGCCTTCAAGCCGTCCTTCGACCCGAGAAATCCATTCCCGCCGCCGATCCAGCAGCGCGATGTAATCGGCCGCCCGCACCTCGGTCCCCAAGGCAATCCGCGCCGCAACCCGAGAGTCGAAAGCCTCGCGCTTCGAAGCAAACCGTTCCCGATGCACAGCCGAAGCCTCGATAGGCGACAACCCCCCTGGCGCATTGACCGTCCCGATCTCCGCCAGTTCGCTCAAGGGAATTTCGACGATCTGCGCCCCCGCCTTCGACAGCGCCTGCACCGCCCGCTCGAAAGCCCGCGCCACACCAGGCTCGATCGCATCGAACATCAGCGTCTTCGGCACCGCAAGCTGCAATCCCTGCGCCGGCCGGCGCCGCACCACGAGCGGCGCGTCGGCGATCGCGGCGTCGGCGACCAGGCAGTCCTCCACGCTGCGCGCCATCGCGCACACCGTGTCGAGCGAACGCGCGAGTTCGAAGGCGCCGGTGCGCGGCACGCGCGACTGCGTGCTCTTGAAGCCGACGATGCCGCACAGCGCGGCCGGAATGCGGATCGAGCCGCCGGTGTCCGAGCCCAGGCCCGCGACCGCGAGGCCCAGCGCTACCGACACCGCGGCGCCCGACGAGGAGCCGCCGGGAATGCGCGCGACCTCGGCATCGGCCGGGTTGCGCGGCGTGCCGTAGTGCGGGTTGATGCCCACGCCCGAGAACGCGAACTCGGTCATGTTGGTACGGCCCACGATGGCCGCGCCCTGCGCGCGCAGCCGCGTCACCACGGTCGCGTCGCGCGCGGCCGGAGGCTCGCCCCGGCAGGCGATGGAGCCGGCCAGGGTGGTCTCGCCGGCCACGTCGTAGAGGTCCTTGATCGAGACCGGCAGGCCGGCGAGCGGCGCGGTCTGCACGCCGGCCTTGTGGGCGGCATCGGCATGGCGCGCGGCGGCCAGGGCGGCGTCGGCGTAGAGACGGGTGAAGACATGCGCGGCCGCGGGCTGCGCGGCGCCGTCGAGCACCTGCTCGATCAGCGCCTCGTGCGTGAGTTCGCCGCGGGCGATGCGCGCGCGCAGCGCGCCGATGGTGGAGTCGTTCTGTGTCATGAAAGAGTTGGCGTTCAGGCGATCACGGGCAGGACGCGCACCGCATAGCGGTGGACGATGCGCCGCTGCAGGCGCGCGTCATGCAACTCGATTTCCATCTGCGCGGCGGGGCGGATGGCCTCGCCGCGCGCGTTGGGCAGCGCCGCCAGTGTGCCGCAGGTCATGAAAAGTCCCTCGGGCTCCTTGCCAAGACCCGGCAGGCCGTCGCGCAGCGCGGCCAGCGGGCGGATCGCGGCGAGGGTGCCGCGCTGGTAGTCGACCCAGCGGCCATCCTCGAAGATGCGCGAGCGCAACTCGATGGCGTCCTGGTGCGCCTCCACGTCGCGCCAGCGCCAGGCCGAGGCGGCCAGCGGCTTGGCGCACATCTGCTTGGAGACGGCGACCGAATAGCTCTCGACCTGGCGGTCGGTGTGGTCCGAGGCCACGCCGAGCCACCACTCGCCCCGCGAGAAGAACAGCAGCGGTTCGGCCTCGCCCGAGCTCTGGTCGCCCAGGGCCTCGATCTCGGCGGACTGCGTGAGCAGCAGCGAGGCCATGCGGTAGTACAGCGGCACGCTCGAGGGACGCGGCACGCCGAGCGCGGCCAGCTCCTCGATGTGGTGCTCGATGGCGGCGCTGTCGCGGCCGGTCCAGCCGGCCACCACCAGCGCGCTGGGCGCGACGGCGTGCAGCGCGCTGCTGCGGGTGCCGTCCTCGGCGATGCTTTCGCACGCGATGTGCAGGGTGTTGCGCGTCATCGCTTCAGGCCTCCAGCGGTTCGTGCGCGGTCTCGCGCGCCACCAGCAGCGCGACCAGCGTGAGGCACAGCGCGCCGGTCACGTAGAGCGAGACCGCGAGCGTGCTGCCGTAGGACTTGAACAGGCTGGCGATGATCAGCGGCGCAAAGCCGCCGCCGAGGATGCCGGCCAGCGTGTAGGCCAGCGAGGAGCCCGCATAGCGCACGCGGTTCGGGAACTGCTCGGTCACGAAGGCGGCCTGCGGGCCGTACATCATGGCGTGGATCACGAGGCCGACCACCACGGCGGCGCAGATCGCGAGCGGCTTGGCGCTGTCCATCAGCACGAAGAACACGAAGGCCCAGACGATGCCGCAGAGCGCGCCGATGATGTAGACCGGACGCCGGCCGATGCGGTCCGACAGGCTGCCGAACCAGGGCACCGAGATCGCGTTGCAGGCCGCGCCGATCATGGTCGCGGTCAGCGCCAGCGGGCGCGACAGGTGCAGCACGGTGGTCACGTAGGTGAGGGTGAACACCACCACCAGCGCATAGAGCACGTCGGAGCCGATGCGCGAGCCGCCGGCCACCAGCAGGCGGCGCCAGTGCTGGCCCAGCACTTCCTTGATCGGGGTCTTGGCGGTCTCCTGCTTCTGCTCCATCTCGCGGAACACCGGCGTTTCCTCCACGCCGCGGCGCAGCCACAGGCCGAACAGCACCAGCGCCACGCTCGAGACGAAGGGGATGCGCCAGCCCCAGGACTGGAAGTCCTCGGGGCTGAGCCAGGCCGAGACGGCGGCGATGAAGCCGGTGCCGATCAGCGTGCCGGCCGAGGGGCCGACCTGCGTGAACGAGGCGTTGCGGCCGCGCTCGTTCGGCTTGCCGTGTTCCATCGACAGCAGCACCGCGCCGGCCCATTCGCCGCCGAGCGCCACGCCCTGCACGAAGCGCAGCGCGACCAGCGCCACCGGTGCCCAGATGCCCCAGCTCGCGTAGGTCGGCAGCAGGCCCATGAGGCCGGTCGACACGCCCATGATCACCAGCGTGGCGACCAGCACGAAGCGCCGGCCGAGCCGGTCGCCGAGGTGGCCGAAGACGACGCCGCCGAGCGGGCGCGAGATGTAGCCGACCGCGTAGGTCGAGAAGGCGAGGATGGTGCCGGTCAGCGGATCGAAGGAGGGGAAGAAGATCGCGTTGAAGACCAGCGCCGCCATGATGTTGTAGACGGTGAAGTCGTACCACTCGAGCGTGGTGCCGATGGAGCTGGCCATCGCGAGGCGGCCCATCTTGGCGGGCTTGGCGCCGTGCGCGGCGGACGCGGCCGGGAGAGCGTGTTCGGTCATGAGGATCCTGGAACGAGGAAGAAGGTGAAGGAGGCGGTCGGTCAGGCCAGCTCGCCGGCGTGCAGCTTCCAGCCGAGCGCGAGCAGCCAGCCGCTCGCGGGATCGGCATCGAGCGCGGCGGCGGCCGTGGCGCGCGCGGCGCGCGCCGCGTCGGCGCCGCTGGTCTCGACCACCAGCATCGGCTGCAGCACGCGGCCTTCGCTGCGCTCGCGCGGCAGCGGCGTGCTCAGGGCGACGTCGGGTTGCAGCAGGAAGGACTGGACGAAGCCCGGCTGCCCGGCGAGGCGGCGGCCGGCCTCGACGGCGCGTTCGGCGAGCGCCGCTGCATCGGTGGCCACCTCGAGCGGCAGCACCGCGATATGGCTGCCGCTGCCGAAGCCGGTGACGGCGCGCACCGCGCAGACGCGGCGGATCGGATCGCGCATGCGGTCGAGGTTGGCGATCGACCACGGCGTCTGGCGCTCGAAGGCGGCGCGGTAGCCGGCCGAGCGGAACACCTCGAGCGAGGCGGTGCGGTACAGGCCGAGGTAGCGGCGGCCGCCTTCGAGCGAGAAGTAGCGCGCGCCGGAAAGGAAGCCGGGAATGCGCACGCGTTCCTCGACGTGCTCGCGGTCGTACCAGCGGTTGAAGTCGGCCTCGTCGGCCGCGGGATCGACGTCGCAGGCGACGAAGAGCAGGCCGTTCTCGGCGGCGGAAGGTTCGGAAGCGGTGGCGGTGGAAGTCATGGCGGCAGAAGCGGGAGCGGGCCTTCGAAAAAAGAAGGCGCGATCTTCCGTCGCGGGGTCAGGCTGTCACAAACGAGTTTTTCTGGGCGACAGCCACAAGAATTACTGGCCCCTCGATGGGGCGCAAATGCGCTGTTTCGAGGGTTAACCCTCTATGGCTCCGCTCCAGATTGGTGCGACCGCCGCGGCCGTGAACTGGTCGGAGGCCCGGCAGGCCAGTTCGGCCACGAGCCGGATGGCGTCGGAGTCGGCGGCCTCGAGATGGCTCACCACCAGCCGCTGCGGCGAGATCAGCGCATCGCATTCGATGATGCGCACGTCGCCGGCCGCCACGTACTCGTAGACCGGCGGCAGCGGCACCAGCGCATTGCCGAAGCCGGCCTTCACCAGCCGCGCGAGCGCCGAGATCGAGCTCACGCAATGCACCTTGCCCAGCGGGATGCCCACCGCGCGGTAGAGGTTCTTGAGCGCCTCGTGCGGCTGCGAGCCCGGGCTCATGGTCAGCACCGGCTGGCGCAGCAGCTGCTCCACCGTCTGCGTGCCCTCGGCGCTCATCTGCCCGACCCAGCCCATGGGCATCGGCAGGCAGGGCGTGCTCACGATGCCCGCGCCCGCGATGTGGTCGGTCTGCAGCGCGATGTCGAGCGCGCCCTCGCGCAGGCCGCGGTGCAGCGCCAGCGTGGTCTCGGAGGTGAGCTGCACCTCGATGCCCGGATAGGTGGAGCGCAGGTTGGTGAGAAAGCCCAGCAGCCAGGTGTGGACCACGGTCTCGATCGCGCCGATGCGCACCAGGCCCAGCAGGTCCTCGCGCGGGCGGCCCAGCGAGACGATCTCGCGGCGCAGCTCGAGCAGCCGCTCGCCGTAGTCCATCAGGCGCACGCCGACCGGCGTGAGCCGCAGTTCGCGCGCGTCGCGTTCGAACAGGCGCGCGCCGATGTCTTCCTCGAGCGAGGCGACGCGGTTCGACACGGCCGCCTGCGTGATGTGCAGCCGGTCGCTCGCGGCCCGGAAGCTGCCCAGCCGCGCGGCCCAGAGAAAGGCTTCGACGAATCGTGTGTTCATGCAGGTGTGTCCGCGGGGATTGTGCCGGCAATCGCGCGGCGGCCACCCCGGGACGGCCCGCATGGCTACTTCGCGGCGAGGGGGAGGGTGAGCGCGTCCAGCACCGGCACCACCGCGGCCGCGTCGTTGCTCGCGAGCAGCACCAGCGCCCCGTTCGTGGCCGGCGAGAACGCGAGCAGCGCGCGGTAGCCGCCGGTCTGGCCGGTGTGGAAGTAGATGCGCCGCTGCGCGCCGCCCGCGGCCGGATCGCGCATGCGCAGCGCATAGCCGACGTCGTACTCGCCCTGCGCCGACAGCGGCTCGCGCAGCCGCTCGGCCGCGGCGCCCAGCGGTCCTGCGCGGCCGGCCATCAATGCGCGTGCGAACAGGAGCAGGTCGGGCACGGTGCTGCGCAACGCGCCGGCCGCGGCCAGCGCGCCGAATTCCCAGGGCGCGCGCGCCGCATCGCCGGCGTAGCCCTGGGGCAGCCGCTTCGCGCGTGCCGCGTCGAGGTGCTGCACCGTGTCCTTCATGCCCAGCGGCACGGCGATGCGCTCGCGCACCAGCTGGTCCCAGGGCCGGCCATAGCGGTCCGACAGCAGCTGCCCGACCAGCGCGATGCCGAGGCTGCCGTAGCGCGGCGCGCACGGCGGCGCCTGCGCGAGCTCGAGCGAGGAGAGCGCCACCATCAGGTGGGCGCGCGTGGGCCTGGCGAAGGGATTGGAGTCGGGCCCCGGCGGGCGCGCCGGCAGCGCGGGCAGGTTCGGCAGACAGGCCGTGTGGGTGATGAGCTGGCGCAGCGTGATCGCGGCCACGGGCGGCGGCAGCGTGGCCTTGTCGGCGAGCAGCCGGCCCAGCGTGTCGTCGAGCGAGAAGTCGCCGCGCTCCACCGCTTGTGCGAGCAGCAGGCCGGTGAAGACCTTGCTGATCGATCCGATCTCGAACACCGGTTGCGCTTCGCCGGGCGTCATCGCCCTGGCCGTGCCGGTGTGCCGGGGCGCGTTGCGCAGGATGGCGAGGTGCGCCATGCCCTTGCGCCAGGTGCCGGCGACGACGGTGCCGGGGCGCTGGCCCAGCACCTCGGCGGCCAGCCGCGCGGGCGCGGTGTCGAAGCCCGTCGCGGGCTGGGCGTGGGCCGCGGCGAAGGCGAACGAGGAGAGTGCGAGCGCGGCGAGGCGGGCGCGCGGGAGCGGATGGCGAAGCATGGCGATGAGGGCTCGGTGTGGCGGATGGCCGCGCATCTTCGGGCGGCGGCCCATCGCGCCGCAACGCGTCCGCGGCCGGGCTTCGTCACCCGCGTAACGGCCGTAACCGGCCGGGCGCCGCGTGGCCTCATGCATAATTAAATGAGAAACGTTCTTATTAAATTGCAAGCCGGCGCGATCGAGCCATCCGCCCGGCCCGTGCCCGAATCGCCATGTCCGCCCCTGCCACCACCGCCGAATCCGCCGGCGACGTCGCGAGCCTCTATGCCGAGCACCACGGATGGTTGCGGCACTGGTTGCGCGCGCGGCTGGGCAATGCCTGCGACGCGGCCGACCTCGCCAACGACACCTTCGTCCGCATCCTCGCCAACCGGCGCCGCCAGCACTGGGGCGAGGAGCCGCGCGCGCTGCTCACCCACATCGCCAAGGGCCTGGTGATCGACCACTGGCGGCGCGCCGAGGTCGAGCGCGCCTACCTCGAGGCGCTGGCCCACCGGCCCGAGGCCGAGGCGCCGTCGCCCGAGACGCGGCTGCTGGTGCTGCAGACGCTGCAGCGCGTCGATGCGCTGCTGCGCGCCATGCCGGCGCGCACGCGCGAGATCTTCCTGCTGGCGCAACTCGATGGCCTCGGCTACGCGGCGATTGCCGCGCAGTTGCGGACCTCGGAGGTCACCGTCAAGCGCCACATGCGCAAGGCCTTCGTCGCCTGCCTGGCGGCCGCATGAACCGCGTGGGCGTTTCGCAGGAACCGGGTGCGGCGCTGCTCGGCGAGGCCGCCGACTGGATGGTGCGCCTCGGCGGCGGCCCGGCCGATCCGCGCGAGCACGAGGCCTTCGCGCGCTGGGGCCGGCAGAGCGCCGCCCATGCCGAGGCCTGGCGCCGCGCGACCTCGGTGCAGTCCCTGTTCGCGCAGGTGCCCGAGGGCGTGGGCGGCGACGCGCTGCGCCGCGTGCGCCCGCGTGGCCGGCGCCAGGCGCTGCAGCTGCTGGCCACCGTGGCGCTCGCCGCGCCGCCGGCCTGGTGGCTGTGGCGCGAGCAGCCGTGGCGGGACTGGGTCGCCGACCTGCGCACCGCCACCGGCGAGCAGCGCCGGCTCACGCTGGCCGACGGCACGACGGTGGTGCTCAACACCGCCACCGCGCTCGACGTGCGCTTCGATGCCGAATGGCGCAGGCTCTGGCTGCATGCGGGCGAGATCCTGCTGACCACCGGCCACGACGCCTTGCCGGCCTCGCTGGCGCGGCCTTTCGTGGTGCAGGCGCCGCAGGGCACGGCGCGCGCGCTCGGCACGCGCTTCACCGTGCGCCGCGAGGCCGACAGCCTGCGCGTGGCGGTCTACGAGGGCGCGGTCGAGCTGCGTTCGGCCGCCACCGGGCAGACGCGGATCGTGCCCGCGGGCATGCAGGGCGCGATCGGCCCCGCGGGGCTCGGCGCCGAGGCGCCGGCCGACCCGGCGGCGCTGATGTGGGAGCACGGCATGGTCGTGGCCAAGGACATGCGCCTCGACGCGCTGGTGGCGGAGCTCTCGCGCTACCGCGGCGGCGTGCTGCGCTGCGATCCCGCGGTCGGCGCGCTGCGCGTGTCGGGCGCCTTCCCGCTGCGCGACACCGATGCCAGCCTCGCGCTGCTGGCCAAGACGCTGCCGGTGCGCATCGGCGGCATCACGCGCTACTGGACCGTGGTCGAGGCGCGCTGAAAAAAAGCTGATCCCTTTTTCGCGCGCGCGCGGTGTACCGGGAGAAGGGCCTCGAGACCGAGGCCCGCCCTTTCGTCCACCGCCTGCATGCAGCACCAAGAAGGAAGCATCTTGTCCGTCCGCCGTTCCTCCGCGCCCCCTCCACTCGCCCGCACCGCGCGCGCCCTGTGCCTGGGGCTTGCCTTCGCCGCCCTCGGCCCGGCCGCGGGCGCCCTCGCGGCCGAGCCCGCGCCGCCCGAGGCGCGCGCCGACTACGACATTCCCGCCGGCCCGCTGAACCGTGTGCTGGCCCAGTTCGCGGCCCAGGCCGGCGTGCCGCTGTCCTTCGACCCGGCCACGCTGGACGGCCTGCGCAGCCCCGGCCTGCGCGGGCGCTTCGGCATGCGCGAGGGCTTCGCGCGGCTGCTCGCGGGCAGCGGCCACGCGCTGGTCGACAAGGGCAGCCGCAGCTATTCGCTCGGGCGCGTGGCCGCGCCGGCGGCGGTGACGCCGCCGCCGTCCCCGGCGGGCACCGCGCAGTTGCCCGAGGTGCGCGTGAACGCCGACCCGGCGCCGCCCACGCTGGCCGACGACACCGGCTTCGTCGCCCGCCGAAGCGCCATGGGCACCAAGACCGACACCGCGCTGGTCGAGACGCCGCAGGCGATCTCGGTGATCAGCCGCCAGGAGATGGATGCGCGCGGCGTGCAGACCGTGACCGAGGCGCTGCGCTACGTGCCCGGCGTGGCGATCGAGACCTACGGCCCCGACTCCAAGGGCTACGACTGGCTGATGATCCGCGGCTTCAACGGCCAGGCCACCAGCGACTACCGCGACGGGCTGCGCCAGGCCAGCTACAGCTACGCGCTGTTCCGCACCGAGCCCTACGGCATGGAACGCATCGAGGTGCTGCGCGGCCCCTCGTCGGTGCTCTACGGCCAGGCCGAGGCCGGCGGGCTGGTGAGCCGCACCAGCAAGCGGCCCACCGGCACGCGCCTGCGCGAGGTCGAGGCGGGTGCGGGCACGCACGAGGTGAAGCAGGGCGCCTTCGACATCGGCGACGTGGCCGGTGAGGACGGCCGCGTGGCCTGGCGCCTGACCGGCTTCGCGCGCGACGGCAACAACGTGTTCGACGACCGCAACGACCGCGCCTACCTCGCGGGCGCGGTGCGCTGGAAGCTCTCGGGCGACACCGAGATCACCTTCCTGGCCGACTACCTGCGCGACCGCAGCACGCTCACGAACAACTGGTCGTGGACCTGGCCCGGCCCGGTGCCCACGCACATCTCGTACTCCGAGCGCGGCTTCGACCGCTTCCACCAGAACCAGGGCTCGGTCGGCTGGGAGCTCGAGCACCGCATCGGCGAGCAGTGGCGCCTGCGCCAGAACGCGCGCGTGGGCGATGTCGACGTGCCGGTGTTCAACAAGACCATGCTCAACGGCCTGCGCGCCGATGGCCGCACGCTCAACCGCTATGCGTTCCGGCGCGAGGAGAACCTGCGCCAGGTCGCGATCGACAACCAGCTCGCGGGCCGCGTCGCGCTCGGCGACACGGTGCACGAGTTGCTGCTGGGGCTGGACCTGTCGCGCGTGAAGGCCCATGCGCAGCGCTGGATCGGCGCCGAGCCCACGCTCGACCTGCTGGCGCCGGTCTACGGCCAGGCCTTCGCGCTGCCGGCCACGGCCCAGCTCGACAGCCGCGTCGCGCAGTACCAGAGCGGCATCTACCTGCAGGACCAGGTCCGCTTCGGCGAGCGCTGGCTCGCCACGCTCGGCGGCCGCTGGGACCGCGCGCGCACCACCACCGACAACCGGCTCAACGGCCAGCGCCAGGCGCAGCGCGACCAGGCCTTCTCGGGCCGCGCCGCGCTCAGCTACGGCTTCGCCAGCGGCCTGGTGCCGTACGCGAGCTATGCCACCTCGTTCCTGCCGCTGATCGGCACCAACACCGCCACCGGCGCGGCCTTCGAGCCGACGCGCGGCAAGCAGTTCGAGCTCGGCCTCAAGTACCAGCCGCCGGGCAGCGACAGCCTCTACACGGCCGCGCTGTTCGACCTGCGCAAGACCAACGCCGCCACCACCGACGGCCTGACCGGCTTCACGCGCCAGGTCGGCGAGACGCGTTCGCGCGGCCTCGAGCTCGAGGCCAAGACCAGTCCGGCGCGGCGCTGGAACCTGGTCTTCAACTACACCTACAACGACGTCGAGGTCACGCGCAGCGACGTGAAGAGCGAACTGGGCCGCCGCCCCGCGCTGGTGCCGCGTCACATCGCCTCGGTCTGGAGCGACTACCGCTTCGACGGCGCGCTCGCGGGCTTCGGCGTGGGCGCCGGGCTGCGCTACGTCGGCAAGACCTACGGCGACGCGGCCAACCAGATCGCGGTGGGCGGACGCACGCTGCTCGACCTCGCGCTGTACTACGAGCTGCCGCACTGGCGCTTCGCGCTCAACGTGAGCAACGCGCTCGACAAGCGCTACCTCTCGACCTGCGCGAGCAGCGCCTGCTACTGGGGCGCCGAGCGCAGCGCGCTGCTGAGCGCCAGGTACAGCTTCTGAGCCCGCGGCGGTTCAGCCGCGCGCGGGCAGCACGTTGCGCGGGTCCTGCCGTAGCACCAGGTCCCAGAGCTGTTGCCCGGTCGGCGCGCGCGACTCCTCGCAGACATGCGCGACCAGCCCGGCCGCGCGCCCGACCAGCGCGAGGCCGCGGCCCAGCAGCGGGTCGAGGCCCATGTCGGCGAGCACCGCGCCGTTGGCACCGGCCGCGTTGAGCGGCAGGTGGCGGCCGTGGTCCTCGCGCAGCACCTCGACCAGCGCGAGCGCGAGGCGCCAGTGGCGCCCGAAGTAGCCGTTGGCCTTCGACACGGCCAGGAGCGTCGGCACGCGCGGATCGCCGTCGACATGGATCGGATGCCCGATGCCCGGGATACTGCGCCTGGCCTGCCGGCGCTCGCGCACCAGCGTGGCCGCGCGTTCGCGCACTTCGGCATCGCTCGCGTCGTCGGCGAGACCCTCGGCGGCCGCGAGCAGCATCTCGCTGACGTTCTGCACCGTGCCGAGGAAGTTCGAGCCCGCGCCCAGCAGGCCCGCGGCCACCGCGCCCTGCAGCGACTCGGGCGCGCCGAGCCAGGTCATGCGCGTGGCGATCGCGCTCGGCGTGAGGCCGTGGTCGGCCGCGGTCACCAGCAGCATGTTGACCATGGCCTTCTCGCGCGGCTCGGGCAGCCGCGCCATCGCGAGCAGCCACAGCATCTCGACGAAGTCGAGCTTGCCGATGATCTCGGTGGCGAGGTTCATGCCGCGCACGTGGATCGCGTCGGGGGTGGTGTAGCCGATCTCGGTCCTGATCGTCATCGCCGGCCCCTCAACCCGCCAGGCCCACGGTGATGCCGCCGCAGACATAGAGCACCTGGCCCGTCATGAACGAGGCCATCGGGTGCATGAAGGCGTCGACCGCGTGCGCCACCTCGGCGGGCTCGCCGAAGCGCTGCACCGGAATGCCCTCGGCGATGCGCCGCGTGCGCGGGCTGTCGGCGGGGTTCGCGGCCTTGAAGGCCTCGGTGGCGATCGGGCCCGGCGCCACCGCGTTGATCGTGATGCCCTGCGCCGCGAGCTCGAGCGCCCAGGTGCGCGTGAGCGCGTTGAGCGCGCCCTTGGCGGCCGAGTAGCCGCTGCGCAGTTCCTTGCCGAGCGCGGCCCGGCTCGTGATGTTGACGATGCGTCCGCCGCCGGCCGCGCGCATCGCGGGCAGCACGGCCTGCACGCACTGCAGCGCGGCGCGCGCGGTCACGCCGATCTGCAGGTCGAAGTCGTCGAGCGAGGTGTTCTCGAGCGGCGCCGGGCGGATCGCGGCCACGTTGTTCACCAGGCCGGTGAAGCGGTGGCGGCCGCAGGCTTCGGCGAGCGCGGCGGCGAGCGCCTCGCGGTCGGCCATGTCCACGCGCAGGTGGTCGCCGCTGCGCGCGTCGGGCGGCGGCTGGAGGTCGAGGCTGGTGACCTGCCAGCCGCTCTCGATGAGGCGGCGGCAGATCGCGAGGCCGATGCCCGAGGAGCCCCCGGTGACGAGGGCGTGGCGATCGGTGCTTGGCGTGGAATTCATGGCGTGGCGTGATGCGGTGAGGAGGTCTCGCTGCCGGCGCCCATGCGCCGCAGCACTTCGATGCGTGCGTCCTTCTTCGAGGCCTTGCCGTTCGCGGTGCGCGGCAGCGCGTCGAAGAAGTGCACCGCCTTCGGCGTCTTGACGGGATCGAGCCGCTCGCGCACCCAGGCGACGAGCTCGGCGGCCTCGCAGGCCGCGCCCTCGCGCAACTGCACCGCGGCATGCACGGCTTCGCCCCACTTGTCGTCGTCGACGCCGATCACCACGCAGTCGTACACGGCCGGATGGCGGCCCAGCACGTTCTCCACGTCGGTCGGGTAGACGTTGAAGCCGCCGGTGATGATCAGGTCGCGGATGCGGTCCTTGAGGAACAGGAAGCCGCGCTCGTCGAGATAGCCGCCGTCGCCGGTGCGCAGCCAGCCGTCGTGGAAGGCCTCGGCGGTCTTCTCGGGCTGCTTCCAGTAGCCCGACATCACGAGGTCGCCACGCACCACCACCTCGCCGCCCTGGCCCGGCGGCAGCAGCGCGCCGGACGGGTCCATGATCGCGACCTCGGTCATCAGCGCGGCGCGGCCCACCGACTCGAGGTTGCGCGGATCGAGCGCGTCCTCCACCGGCATGTAGGAGATGATGGCCGGCGCCTCGGTCTGGCCGTAGCCGGTCTCGACATGGCCGAACACCTGCTGCGCCTCCACGATCTTCGCGCTGCGCATCGGCGCCGCCGCATAGACGAAGTGGCGCAGCGCGCGCCAGTCGCGCCCGCGCGCCGTCGGGTCCTCGAGCAGGCTGTAGATCAGCGTGGGCGGCATGAACACCGCGGTCACGCGGTCGTGCTCGAGCTGGTCGAGCACCTCGCGCGGCTTCGTCGAGCGCGGCAGCAGCACCGTGCCGCCGCTGCCGAGCACCGGCAGCAGGAAGGTCGAGGTGCCGTGCGTGATCGAGGCCACCGCGAGGTAGCGCTCGTCGGCGTCGAGCTTCATCGCCTGCATGATCGAGACGATGGTGGTGTTCCACGCGCGGTAGCTCTGCATCACGCCCTTGGGCGCGCCGGTGGTGCCGCCGGTGAACTTGATCGCCTGGATCTCGGCCAGGTCGTGGCGCACCGGCACGGGCCGGTGGCCCGCATGCGCGGCCAGCAGCGCCGAGAGTTCGCAACCGGTGGGCGCCGTGCCGAGCGCGCCCGGCCGGTAGACCACGCGCGGCGCGCCGGTGGCCTCGAGCTTGGGCGCCTGCTCGTGCTCGGCGATCACCAGCGCGGCCTCGGTGAAGTCGACGATGCGGCACAGCTCGTCGGCGCCGGCGCGCGGATTGAGCGGTACCCAGATGCGGCCCGCGAGCAGGGTCGCGAACAGCGACACCACGTGGGCGAGGTGGTTGCCCGCGCAGATCGCGATGCGCCCGCGCGGATCGGGCACCAGTGCCTGGAACGCGGCGGCCAGCGCCTCGGTGCGGGCCAGCAGCTCGGCGTAGCTCAGCGCGCCCTCGGGGCCCGAGAGCGCGACCTTGTCGGGATGGCGGCGGGCGGCGCGCAGCAGGAAATCGATCGGCCGCATCCGCTCACTCCGCCTTCGCGCCCGAGACGCGCACGATCTCGGCCCACTTGTCGTACTCCTTGCGCACGAACTGGTCGAAGGCCGGCTGCGGCATCGGCAGGATGTCGGCGCCGAGGTCGCGGTAGCGCGCCTTCACGCGCTCGCTGCGCAGCGCCTTGTCGACCTCGTCGTGCAGCCGCGCCACCACCGGCGCGGGCACGCCGGCCGGCACGAACAGGCCCGACCAGGCGGTGGACTCGTAGCCCGCGAGGCCGGCCTCGGCCATCGTCGGCACCTCGGGCAACAGCGGCGAGCGCTGCGCGCCGGTGACTGCCAGCGCGCGCAGCGAGCCCTTGGCGATGTGCGGCAGCGAGGTCGGCAGGTTGTCGAACATCAGGTCGATCTGGCCGCCGATCAGGTCGGTCAGCGCGGCCGCGCCGCCGCGGTAGGGCACGTGCAGGATGCTCACGTGCGCGAGGTGCTTGTAGAGCTCGCCCGACAGGTGGATGCTGCTGCCGTTGCCCGAGGAGCCCATCGTGAGCTTGCCCGGCGAGCGCTTCGCGAGCGCCGTGAGCTCGGCCACCGTCCTGGCCGGCAGCGCGGGATTCACCACCAGCACGTTGGGCACCGAGCCCACCATCGCCACCGGCACGAAGGCCTTGCGCGTGTCGTAGGGCAGGTTGCCGTAGAGCGTGGGATTGATGGCGTGCGTGCCGACGGTGCCGAGCATCATCGTGTAGCCGTCGGCCGGCGCGTTGGCGACTTCGCGCGCGCCGATGTTGCCGCCGGCGCCGGGACGGTTGTCCACGATCACCGGCTGGCCCAGCGCCTGCGCGAGCTCGGTGCCCACGAGGCGCGCGAACAGGTCGGCCGCGCCGCCGGGCGGGAAGGGCACGACCAGGCGCAGCGGCTTGGCGGGCCAGGCGGGTGTCTGCGCCATGGCGCCGGTGGCGAGGGCGGCCAGCGCGAGGGCGCCGGCGCCCAGGAGGGAACGTCGTTTCAAGGCTTGTCTCCGGAAGCGGGAAGAAAAAGAGAGGAAGGGCTCAGGCCGATGCGCCGGGCGCGCGCGCGATGCCGTGACGCAGGCCGCCGTCCACCGGCAGCTCGGCGGCATTGATGTAGGCGGCCTCGTCCGAGAGCAGGAAGCAGGCGGCATTGGCGATGTCCCAGGCGCTGCCCTGGCGGCCGAAGGGCAGCGGCCCGCTCGCGCGGCCCGGGCGCGCGGCGCTGGCGGCGCGGCCCATGGGCGTGTCGATCAGGCCCGCGCGCACGATGTTGGCGCGGATGTCGCGCCCATGGCCCTCGAGCGCGACCGCGCGGCACAGCGCCGACAGCGCGGCCTTCGAGCTCTCGTAGGCCGGGTTGCGGCCCGCGGGCATCAGCGCGGCCAGCGAGGAGACGAACACGATCGCGCCGCCGTGCTGCATGGCGGGCAGCGCCGCCTGCGCGCACAGCAGGTGGCCGCGCAGGTTCACGCCGAGGATCGCGTCCCAGCTCTCGGGCGTGACCTCGGCCAGCGGCCGACGGTCGCTGATGCCGGCGTTGAGCACCAGCGCGTCGAGCACGATGCCGCCTTCGGCCAGCGTGGCGAACAGCGCGCGCACCTGGGCCGGGTCGCCGATGTCGGCGGCCAGGGCCACATGCCGCGCACCGGGCGCCTGCGCCTCGAGCGCGGCCACCGTGTGCCGCGCGGCCTCGAGGTCGCGGTCGGCGCACACCACGCGCGCGCCGCGCCGCGCGAGCCGCACGCAGATCGCGCGGCCGTTGCCCACCAGTTGGGGATCGCCGCCGGCGGCCTGGCCGCCACCCACGACCAGCACCGTACGGCTGGCGAAATCGCGCCTTGTTTCTGAGAACGTTTCCATATCGATTCCAAGGTTAAAGTGAGCGCCCTGGAGGCCGCAATCCATGGAACGTTTGCATAAGGGAAAACTATGAGCCGAACGCCCAGCCAGGCGGTCTCGCTGCGCGACGTGGCGCGCGCCGCCGAGACCTCGGTGGCCACCGTCTCGCGCGTGCTCAACCGCAGCGGCTACGTCAGCGCCGAGGTGCGCAAGCGCGTCGAGAAGGCCGCGCAGGGCATCGGCTACGTGCCGAACTTCAGCGCGCGGCACCTGAAGACCGGGCGCAGCAAGGCGATCGGCTTCATGGTCTCGAACATGGCCAATCCCTTCCTCTCGGCCTTCTTCGCGGCGGTCGAGGCGCGGCTGCAGTCCGAGGGCTTCTCGGTGCTGGTCGGCAGCACCTTCGACCAGCCGCAGCGCGAGGCGCAGCTGCTGCACCTGTTCGAGAACCGCCGGCTCGAGGGCGTGTTCGTCTCGCCGAGCCGCGAGGACCTGCCCGCGGCGCAGGACGCCTTCGCGCGCTGCAAGCTGCCGCTGGTGGTGCTCGACCGCGAGACCGGCTTCGAGGCCGACGCGGTCTGCCAGGACCACCGCCAGGGCGTGGCCACGGCGGTCGACTACCTGGTGTCGCTGGGCCACCGGCGCATCGCGCTGTTCGGCCCCAATCCCGCGATCCGGCCCGGGCGCGAGAAGCTGCTCGGCTACCGCGACGGCCTGCGGCGCGCGGGCCTCGGCTACGACGAGGCGCTGGTGTGCATGCTGAGTTCGGCCATCGAATCCTCGGCCGCGCAGATGGACGCGATGCTCGCGCTCGCGGCACCGCCCACCGCGCTGATCGCGCTCGGCACGCGGCTGCTGTCGGGCGCGCTGCGCAGCGCGCGCGAGCGCGGCCTGCGCATCCCGGCGCAGCTCTCGGTGGTGGGCATCGGCACCGACGACGCCTTCGCGCTGATGGATCCGCCGCTGACCACCTTGCGCTTCGACATCGAGGGCGCCGCGCATGCCGCGGCCGAACTGATGCTGGAGCGGGTGGAAGGGCGTGCGCCCGAGGCGCGGCGCAGCGTGCACGTGCCGCTGGCGCTCACCATCGGCGCGTCGTGCGCGGCGCCCGCGCGCTGAGGCGCGGCAGGGCGGCGTTCAGGCCGCGTAGAAGAATTCCTCGCGCACGATCTTGCCGTCTTCCACCGTGTAGAGCGCCATCTCCTCCATGGTGAAGCGCTCGCCGCTGGTCTTGAAGGTGGCGTCGATCTTGAAGCCGACGATGAAGCGGTCGTCGTGCGGCCACGGGCCCGCGACGATCATGCCGTGCACCTCGTGGTTCGAGGTCCACCATTCGCCCTTGCCGCGGATCGCCTCGATGCCGCGCACCTCGCGCGCCATGTCGGGCGGGCCGCCGGCCTCGACGCTCACCGCGTCGCTCGCATAGAGCGCCAGTGCTTCCTCGTAGGCGCCCTGGCGGCACAGCTCGACGAGCGTGTTGGCGATTTCCATCGTGTCCATCGTGGTCATGGGTAGCGGCCTTTCTGCGGATCGCAGCAACGGGGTTGGGGGGAATGGGAACGGCTGGAGTCAGTGTAGGCCGCCGGTCGCGCGGCGCCCATCGGGAAAGACCGGGAATGACAAGCGCGCCGCTCGGGACTCAGTCCGGCGCGTTGAGCGCGCGCATGCTGTCCACCGCCTCGCCCGAGGCCCAGAGCAGCGTGTTGAGGTAGGTCTCGATGCGGTCCACCAGCGCGGCGCGCGGGCCTTCGCGCCATTCGGCGCTGCCGTAGAAGGCCGACTGCTCGGCCTCGAGCGCCGCGCGATCGGCATAGGCGCGCACGAGGTGGTAGCTCTCTTCCTCATGGTCGCTGCGGCCGTAGCTCACCACGTCCATGCCCCTGGCGCGCAGCATGGGCACGGCGCGCGCGTGCATGGCCTCGTGGAAGGCTTCGAGGGTGCCGGGTTTCAGCCGGTAGGTGCGGATCTCGAGCAGTCGCCGGGTCATGAGGATGTCCTTCCTGGGTGCCGGCCACCGTTGTACCGCGTGCCGCGCCGGCGAGCCAGCGCGGCGTGCTTCAGCAGAACACGATCGCCGTGCGGTGCGCGATGCTCAGCCGCGCCGCCTCGTACAGCAGCAGCCAGGCCGCGTACTCGCGGTAGAGGCCGTTGTCGTCCTCGATCAGCGCGTCGATGCGCTCGGCCTCCTCGTCGCCGAGCTTGCCGTTGTTCAGGTGGATGCCCAGCGCGGGCGCCACGTAGACCAGTTCCTCGAGCAGGCGGTACGAGGAGCCGAGCATGCCGCCGGGCAGGCCCAGGGCTTCGTCGTCCTCCTCGTCCTCTTCCTCGTCCTCGATGTCGTCTTCCTCGGGGCCGCGCGAGAGGTCGACGTCCTCATCGTCCTCTTCCTCGTCCTCTTCCTCGGCTTCATCGTCCTCGTCGCGCTCGTCGAACAGCACTTCCTTGAAGTCCACCGGCACGTAGAAGCCCTCGGCATCCGAATGGCACAGCAGGTGGCTGTCCTCGCTGTCGAGCAGGGTCTGGATCTTCGGGTCGGCCGTGGGATCGACGTCGTCGGCCAGCGGCGTGGCCACCCAGTCGGGCGCGAGCACGCGGTGCGCGTAGGCGCGGCGCAGGTAATGGATGAAGGAGTAGGGGAAGCTCTCGATCGAGGCGCGCGAGTCGAACTCGATCGCCTCGCGCGGTTCGGTGTGCGGCGGCAGGCCGGCGGCGGCCAGCACGCGGTTGACTTCCGCCAGGTCCTCCTCGAACGCCTCGGCGCCCTCGGGATCGTCTTCGAGCAGCTCGGCAAGCATGCCGACGCAGATGGCCAGGCCCATGGATCACTCCTCGTGGTTCGTGACGGCGATGGTGACGAACCCAGATGAAGGCGGGATGACGGCCGGCCGCGCGTTGCGCCGGGCCGTCACCCGCGGCGGCGGCCTCAGCGCGCCGCTTCGACCTTGATGCGCTCGTTCGGCACCTCGCCGAACATCTCGGGCGCGTACATCGCCTCGACGCGGCTCGGCGGCAGCGCGAAGTCGCCGACGTTGTTCAGGCGCACCGTGTACTCCATCTTCACCACGCCCTTGGGCAGGTACTGGTAGTAGCTGCGGAAGGCCTCGAAGCTGCGTTCCTCGAAGGCCGGCCAGCCGGCGCCCGACTTCTTCTCGCCCTGGGTGGCGATCTGCGAGTCGCGGCCCAGGCCGCTGCCGAGGATGGTGGCGCCGCCGGGCACCGGGTCGCTGATGACGACCCAGGTCATGTCGGCGCTGGCGTTGACCTCCAGGCTCACGCGCAGCACGTCGCCGCGCGTGTACTTGCCGGCCACCGCCTGCTCGACCGGCGTCACGGTCTTCTTGATCGCATAGCCGGCCGCGAACGGCGCCTTGAGCTGCACCGCCGCGATCGACTGCATCGTGAGCCAGGGCTTGCCCGTGCCCTGCTGGGTCACGAGCAGGGTGTCGCGCACCGGCGCGCCGCCCGGCGACGCAGCCCACGGCAGGAACATGCCGTTGTTGCGCAGGTTGCCCGGCGAGGCCGGGGCGCCGAAGAAGGTGGTCTGGTTCGGCGCGCCGGTCGCGTCGCTGGCCTTCACGCGCTCGACCTTGCTCCAGTCGACCTGCGCCTTGGCCGCGCCCAGGGTGGCGGCGGTGATGCCGGTCACCGGCGTGCTCTCGAACACCTTGCTGAACTTCTCGAGCGCCAGCCCGCCCCAGAGGTTGGCGGTGGTGGTGTGCCAGGCGCCGTTCTGCTGCCGGCCGATGAAGCCGTTGGCCAGCTTGCCGATGTCGTCCTTCCAGGCCGGGTCGTCCATCACGGTCAGCAGCAGGCGCGCGGTGTTGACGTCGCCGTTGGTCATCAGCCACCACCAGTAGTCGTCGCGCTCGGTGCTGAAGATCAGCTTGGTGCCCTGGTAGGACAGCCGCGCCTTGAGCACGTTGTTGGCCTCGTCCAGGCGCTGCTGGCGCTGCGGCACGTCCTGCACGCGCTTGAGGATGTTGAGCCAGTCGATCACCGCGCTGGTGGGCCACTGGTTCGGCGCGATGGTGATGCTGCCGAGCATGGCACCCGAGGCCTTGCCGTAGCGCGACAGCGCCTCCAGCGCGGCCAGCTTGCGCACGTCCAGGTCCTTGCGCGGGCTCCAGAAGTCGCGCGTGAGGCGGCCCTCGACGAAGGCGATCAGGCCGGCTTCCATCGGCGCGCGCACGTCGTCGGCGAGCGCGAAGGCGGGATCGAGCGAAGCCGCTTCGTTGGTCGCCGCCAACAGGTACGAGGTCAGGATGTCGCTGCCGCCGTTGGCCTCGCCGTCGCGCGGCGGGAAGTAGCTCGCCAGGCCGTCGCTGTCGAGGTAGGTGGGCAGCTGCGCGAGCACGCCCTGCCACATCTTCGCGTCGCGCAGGCCGACCGACTTGCTGGTCTTCTGCTCGAGGCAGATGAAGGGGTAGTTGGCGAACCAGTCGCGCACGCCCGGCAGGCCTTCGGCCAGCTTGGGCTGCAGCGACAGCTTCAGGCCGCCGCGGCCGGGTAGGGCGTCGGCCGGCGGCGCGACGTCGATGGTGAACGGGCCGTCGACCTGCACCAGCGTGGCCTGCTGCACCGTGAGCGGCACCGAGGGCACGATGCGCTGGCGCACCTTGAGCGCGTCGCGTGCGCCGCCCAGCGTGTCCTTGGCCTCGATCTCCCACAGGATCGCCTCGGCGCGCGTCTGCGCGAGCTGCGCCGGCGCGGTCACGTTCCAGGCCACCTCGCGCGCCTCGCCGGCGGGAATGTCCACCGTCTGCGGCTGCAGGGTGAGCAGCGTGGCGCGCGGCGTGGCTTCCACCTTCATCGCCTTCTGCGTGGTGTTGCGCAGCGTGATCTGGGCGCGGAACTGGTCGTCCTCGCGCACCAGCGGCGGCAGGCCGCTGATGATCTGCAGGTCCTGCGTGGCCTGGATGCTGGCCTGGCCGGTGCCGAACAGGTCGGCGCCCGAGTCGGCCACCGCCACGATCTTGAAGGTGGTCAGCGCGTCGTTGAGCGGCACCGTCACCACGGCCTGGCCGTTGGCGTCGAGCACCACGCGCGGGTTCCAGATCAGCAGGGTCTCGAGCAGCTCGCGCGTCTGGCCCTTGCCGCCGCCGCCGCCCGCGGGCACGGCCTTGCGACCGTAATGGCGCCGGCCGACGATCTCCATCTGCGCGGTCGAGGTGCTGACACCCCAGCTGCGCCGCTGCAGCATCGCGTTGAGCAGGTCCCAGCTGTCGTTGGGCATCAGCTCGAGCAGCGCCTGGTCGACCGCGGCCAGTGCGACCTCGGCGCCGGCGGCCGGCTTGCCGTCGGGCAGCTTGGCCGTGATCGTGACCTGCGCCTTGCCGCGCACCGGGTAGCTGGGCTTGTCGCTGGCCACCGTCACGTCGAGCTGGTGGGCGCGCGTGCCGACGCGGATCTCGGCCATGCCGAGGCGGTAGGCCGGCTTGCTGAGGTCGACCATGGCGGTCGGCGCCACGTACTCCTTGCCCTCGTACCAGAAGGCGGTCCACCATTCGCGCGGCGCCTTCCAGCCCCAGCTGAAGAAGCTGTACCACGGCACCTCGCGCAGCCGTCCGCGCAGCGCGAGCACGCTCACGTAGGCGTTCGGGCCCCATTCGGGCTTGACCTGCAGCGTGACCGTCGGATCCTGGCCGTTGAGCTGCACCACGTGGGTCTCGATCACGCCCTCGCGCTCGACCGACACCAGCGCGGTCGCGAAGCGGAACGGGCTGCGCACCTGGAACTTGGCGGTCTCGCCGGGCTGGTAGCTCTTCTTCTCGGGCAGCACGTCGATGCGGTCGTTGTCCTCGCCGCCGAACCAGAGTTCGCCCTGCTTGGTCACGTAGACCGAACTGGCGGCGCGGGCGTCGCGGCCCTCGCTGTCGGTGGCGCTGGCGACCAGCTCCACCTCGCCGGCGTCCTTGAGCTCGGTCTCGCACAGCAGCAGGCCGCGCGCGTCGCTCTTGCCGCTGCAGACGGTGCCGATGTCCTTGGTCTCGGTCTTGTTGTCGTAGGTGTAGAAGCCGCCCACCATGCGCTTGCGGCTGGTGGTGGTGATGCGCGCCACCGCGCGCACGTTGAGCGTCACGCCGGCCTGGGGCTTGCCCGCGAGGTCGAGCGCGAGCGCCTGGAACTTGACCTTCTGCGCGGTCGAGACCCAGCCCTCGGTCTTGATGCCGGCGATCACGCCCGCGGGCCACAGCGTCTGCGTGCTGCGGATGGTCTGCACCTCGCCGTTCGGGTCGGCGTAGGTGGCTTCCAGCAGCAGCTCGCGCGCGGCCTTGACCTTGGGCACCTTGTCGATCGTGAGCTTGCCCGCGCCGTCCTTGTTGAGCGTGAGCGGCAGCTTGTCGGCGATCACGCGCGTGTCGCTCGCGCTGTTGAGGTCCTCCTCGCCGCCCGTGGCCTCGGGGCCGGCCGCGGTGGCCGCCTGCAGGCCCGCGGCCTCCACCGGACGCGGCGGGCTGAAGCTGAAGGCGTCGTAGTCGGAGAAGCTCAGGCTCTTGCCGCGCACCATGGCCGACACGCGCACCGGCAGGTTGGCCGCGCCGCCGCCGGCCACGTAGTTGATCTGCACGTCGGTGGGCACGGCCGTGGCCGCCACCAGCGGCTTCTTGTCGCTGGGCGCGATGCGGCCCTCGAGCACCGGCAGGCGGAATTCCTCGACGCGGAAGGTGCCGGTCGCGAAGCTGCGTCCGCCGCCGTCCTCCTCGTCCCCGTCGCTCTCCTCGCTGTTCTTCTTCGCGCCGCCGCTGCGCAGCTGCACCTCGTAGACGCCGAGCTTGGCCGCGGCCGGAATGGCGAAGCTGTTCTCGGCGCTCAGGCCGCCGGTGGCGGTCTTGCGCCAGGCCAGCGGCTGGGTGAACTGCTGGCCGCTGCCCTGGTGGGTGATGACCAGCGTGTCGGGCGTGCCCTCGGGCAGGCCGAAGCCCTTGCGGGTCTGGGTGCGGATCAGGCTCTTCATCGACACCGTCTCGCCGGCGCGCAGCAGCGTGCGGTCGAAGATGGTGTGGGCGATGCGGTCGGGCTCGGGCTGCAGGCTGGTGGGCACGTTGAAGCGCCAGGGCTCGATGCCGCGCTGCCAGTCGCTCTGCGTGAAGGCGAGGTCTTCCACGCCCTTCTCGTCCTTGGCGCGCGCGCTGACGAACCAGAAGCCCTCGCCGTATTCGTCCTCGCCGTTGCAGTTGGGCGCCTTCGAGGGCACGCCCTCGAGCATCACGGTGCCGTCGGCGCCGGTGGTACCCGAGGCCACGGCCTTGCCGCGGCAGTCGGACACGCGCACCTGCGCGTTCGCCACCACCTTGCCCTTGTCGAGCGTGGTGACCCAGGCCATCGAGTTCTCGCGGCCCAGCTTGAAGTGCACCGCGAGGTTGGTGGCCAGCGCGCTGGTGCGCACGTACATCGTGCGGTTGGCGCCCAGGCGCTCGTCGAGCAGCGCGTCGCCGAGCTTCTGCGAGGCGATCTCCAGCACGTGGAAGCCCGGCGTCAGCGGGATGCCGATGACCTCGAAGGGGCGCGGGTCGCCGCTCTCGGCCTTGGGCATGTCGAGGGTCTTCACGCCGGGCTGGCCCGAGAGCAGCGACAGGGTGCGGGTCTGCACGTAGCTCTTGTCGCTGCTGTCGAGCACCGGCGGCAGCGGCGTGCGCAGGTCCTTGCGCGCCTCGGTGCGCGCGATGGAGTAGCTGTCGTAGCGGCGCACCTTGCGCAGCCACTCGATGATCTCGGCGTCGGTCTTCGGGTTGATGTCGCTGACCTTGCCGGGCGTGAGCGCCTGCACCATCAGCTGCGGCTCCACGCGGCGCACCGTCACCGGCATCATGGCCGGGGTGTCGGGCTCGGCCAGGCGCTCGATCACGCCGAAGGGCGAGGCCGCGAACTTGGCCAGCGGCGGCATGGCGCCGGTCGCCACCTTGAGCGGGAAGCTGTCGGGCGAGGCCAGCGGTCGGCCCGAGGCGTCCTCGAACTTCGAGGGCAGCTCGATGGTGAAGGAGGTGCTCTCGGCCAGCGGCGGCGCGAAGTTGATCGAGCTCACCACGTCGTCGGCGTTCTGGGACGAGCCCTCGTCGTCGAACTTGGGCGCGAGGGTCTTGCCGCCGCCCTTGAGCTGGATCGCCGCGGCCATCTTGCGCGTGACCGGGGCGTTGAACTGCAGCGTCATCGGGCGCAGCGGCAGGCAGGCGGCCTGCGCGTTCTCGCGCTCGCATGTGAAGGAGGCCGCGAAGGGCTCGCGCACCTCGAAGCTCAGCCGGCGCTCGACGCTGTTGGCGACGCCCGAGGGCGTGGCCACGCCCTTGCCGTAGACGATCTGCAGCTTGCTGCCGGGCGTCAGCGTGCGGTTGCACTGCAGCGTGACGAAGCGCAGCGGCTCCTTGGCGGCGGCCTTGTCGCGGCCATAGGCCTTGAGCAGCTCGGTGCGCTGGGCGCCCTCGATCAGCTTCACGGGCACGCGCTCGCCGATGCCGTCGGCTGCGCACCAGACGTTCTCGCGCACGCTGTCGAGCGTGGCCGGGCCGTTGAGCTCGAGCACGAACATCTGCTGCTCGTCGATCTTGCCGTAGCTGCCGGGCTGGAAGCTGCGCACGAAGGGACCGCCGGTGGAGAACTGGTAGCGCTCGGGGCCGGTCAGCTCGCCGTTGGCGGGCTTGAAGGAAGCGATGCGGCCGATGGTGCAGCGCACGCCGGGCGGCAGGTCGTTCTCGAAGTCGTAGACCCACTGCTTGGCGTCGGTCCAGCGGCCCTGGCCCTTGCCGGCCTGCGCGTCGGTGCAGCTCACCGACAGCGGCGCCGGCGCCTTCGGATCGCCGAAGTTGACCGCGGCCTGGTCGAACTTGGCGACCACCTGGCGCACGCGCGAGACCTCGCCCTGGGGCGTGAGGCTGGTGATCTGCAGCGCGAACGCGGGGGCGGCCAGTGCCGCCGCGCCGAAGGCCAACCAGAGGGACCGCGCACTCATCGAACTGTTCACAACTATCTCCTCCTGAGGACAGCGCACGAGGGTAGCCGATTTGCATGGCGCCACGGCAGTGCCGTCTGTCATAGGCCGGTGGGCCGGCGCCTGCGAAGTCGCCCCTTCTTCTTACAATCGTTGACCCGGGCGAGCGTCGCGCGGACGAAGTCAGGAAACCGCCGCCAACCGATGAAACGCTACTGGGAAATCGACGCCTTGCGCGGGCTGATGCTCGTGCTGATGACCGTCACCCACCTGCCGACGCGGCTGACGGACCCGCTGGGCCAGCCCTTCGGCTTCGTCTCGGCGGCCGAGGGCTTCGTGCTGCTGTCGGCCTTCGTCGCCGGCCTGGTCTACAGCCGCATCGGCCATGCGCGCGGCCTCGAGTCGATGCGCAGCGCGTTCTGGCGCCGCGTGCTCAAGGTCTACCTCTGCCAGGCCGCCACCCTGCTGTTCCTGTTCACCGTCATCACCGGCGTGGGGCTGCACATCGACCAGCCGGCGGTCAAGAACCTGGTCTCGTACTACCTGGCGGCGCCGCGCGACGGCTTCATCTACGGGCTGCTGCTGATCTACGAGCCGGCGCTGCTCGACATCCTGCCGATGTACATCTTTTTCATGCTCATGAGCCCGTGGGTGCTGGCCTTCGCGATGCGCCATGGCTGGCTGCCGGTGATGGCGCTGAGCGCGGTGCTGTGGGCGGCGGCGCAGTTCGGCTTCAGCGAATGGGTCTACGGGCTGGCGGTGCGCCACCTGGGGCTGCCGGTGCCGTACCACGAGATGGGCGCCTTCAACACCTACGCCTGGCAGTTCCTCTGGTTCGCGGGGCTGGCCATCGGCGCCAGCCGCAATGCGCCGGGCGTGAAGCCGCTGCGCTTTCCGGCCTGGCTGCTGCTGCTGGCGGCGGGCGTGGCGCTGTACTGCTTCTACTGGCGCCACACCGGCATCAACGGCCAGGCGCCGTTCGGCGGCGACGTGGAGCGCAACCTGCTGTTCGACAAGTGGCTGCTCGGGCCGCTGCGGCTCGTGAACCTCGTGGCGCTGGGCATCCTCGCGGTGCGCTTCGGTCCCTGGCTGATGCGCAGGCTGCCTCGGCTGGGCTGGCTCGAGGCCATGGGCTCGGCCTCGCTGCCGGTGTTCTGCGCGCACCTGGTGGCGGTGCTGCTGGTGCTGGCCTTCTATGGCGACAGCCAGACCGCGCGGCCCTGGTGGGGCGACGCGCTGCTGCTGGCGGCGGTGTTCACGGGCATGTACCTGGTGGCGCGCGTCTCGCGCGGCGCCGATGTGCCGCCGCCGGCCGACGAAGTGCCGACCGAGCCGGCGCGCGCGTGAGGGCGCGGCGGCCGGCCCGCCCCCCTCCCGGCTCCTTCTACGCTTCCTCGAACGAGCCCGCGATGTGGCCGCGCCATTCGCTGCGCTCGATCTCCTCGAGCGTCGGGTCGGTGGTCTCGTAGTCGCTCAGCAGCGTGAGGAAGCCCTGGGCCACGTCGCCGAGGCCCTCGGGATGCAGCCAGCCCCATTCGCATTCCTCGCAGTGCACGTACACCCGCGCGTTGGTGATGTCGTTCTGGAACAGGAGGCGGCCCTGGTTGCAATTGGCGCAGGTGCTGGACCAGTAGAGGGTTCTCATTTGACGGGGTAGGAGGTGATGATCTGGTTGGTGCCGGGCACGAGCTTCATCTCGACCGAGCGAAAGAGCTCGCCGGTCGCCGCGGCGTTTCCGCCCGCGCGGCCCACGATCTCGTCCATCGGAACCCGGAGCATACCGGTGGCGTCGGGCTTGAGGCCCAGGTCCTGCGCCCGCTGCCAGGCCCGGTTGGTGGTGTCGACGCCGTCCTTGTAGAACACGCCGTGGCTGTCCTTGCCCGGCACGTCCTGGTTGTGGCGGCGCACGTGGTCCTCGCGCTTCTCGCCCTTGTAGGGGCCCTTCTTCGGCACCACGGCCTCCCAGTCGAGCGGCGTGTACTTGCGCTGCACCACCGTGCCGCGCGCCGCGGCCGCGGGATCGAGCGGCTCCAGCGGCGCACCGCGGTTCATCTCGCGCGACCTGGCGAGCGCCTCGCCCGAGGCCGCGCGGCGCTCCGCCGCGAGCCGGGCGAAGGTGCGCGTGCGGGCGACCCCCACGAGGCTGCCCGAGAGCTGGTTCACGCCCGCGACCGCCTGCTCCGAGCCGCCGAGCAGGCGCGTGAGCGCGCCCGGGCCGCCGTAGACCGGTCCCAGGAAGGCGATGCCCATGGTGTTGCCCCAGCGCAGGTTGCGCTCGTCGAGCCAGCCCTGCTCCTGCGGCGTCAGCGGCGCGCTGTAGCGCGGGCCCGGGTTGTAGACGTCGCTGACGAAGTCGAGGTCGCGCCGCACCCGCAGCGATTCCTCGGGCGGCAGCGGGGCCTTGCCGGTCAGGTGGTCGGCGAGCCGCTGGCGCTTGTCGTCGATCAGCGATTGCGGCACCTCGTCGGGCCACTTCTCGCATTCGCGCTGGAACTCCTTGGCGCGCATGAGTTCGTCGGTGGGCTCCACGCCGACGGGCCGGTCGGTGCCGGCGGTCCAGCGCACGTACCAGGGCTTGGCGTCGAACTCGGCCTTGGCGCGCGCGTAGGGTTCGCCGCAGATGCCGGGGCGGCGGCGCACCATCGGTCCCTTGGGCACCTCGAAGGTCAGCACCCGCCCGGGCGTGCCGTTGCCGAGGAAGGGCGGCGTCGTGAGCAGGGAGGACAGCGAGGGCGCGGGCACCGCCTGCCCCGGCGCCTTCTCCTCGTCCTCCGGGATCGAGCTCATCAGGCGGCCCCGTTCATCTCGCAGAGATCGCCATGGCGCGCCACGGCGCGGCTCTCGACGAACACCGTCTGCGAACCGGCGACGATCTTCACGTTGCCCGCGCCGAGCGAGACGCCCGAGCGCACGCCGGTGCCCGCGTTGCCCGCCACGCCCTTGACGATGCTGTCGACCATCAGGACCTTCTCGCCGCGCGCGAACACGGTGTGCGAGTAGGCGGCCTGCTCGGGCGGCAGCATCGAGACGATGTCGAAGGGCACGACCTGGTTGCCGACGATGCAGAAGTCGGGCGCCACGTTGACCACCATGAAGCGCGACTCCGCGTCGGCGATGTGTTTCTCGGCGCTCATCCGGTGGTCTCCATGGCTGCCGGTGCGCCGCCGATGCCTTGCGGGAGCGCTCGCTCGAACAGGTCGACCGCGACCGTGTCGAGCGCCTGGTCGAGCGTGAGCCGCCAGGTCAGGTGCACGAGCATCTCGTCCAGGTCGATGTGCACGGTGTCGAGCTTCATCGCCGTGCTGCGCTCGGTGCCGTCGCCGCCACGGCACAGGGCCTCGATCCACAGCCGCGGGAGCCGGGCCTCGAGGTCGGGCGCCGAGGCGAAGAAGCCGCTCAGCCGCAGGGTTTCGTCGCCGCGCAGGCCGCCGGCCACGACCTGGTCGGCCGGGGCGTACTGGAAGAAGCCTTCGTCGAAGTCCTCGGCATAGTCCATGTAGGGCTGGTCGCGATGGCGCTCGCGCCAGGCATCGTCGTAGGTGCCGGCCAGCGCGAGGCGCGGCTGCCAGAAGCGCGCGATCGGCGCGAAGCCGGCCGGCCGCGCGTCCTCGTGGTTGGCCTGCGAGAGCGGTGCGTCGGCATGCTCGATCTGCGGTCCGGGAAAGGGCTGCTCGACCGCATGGCGCGCGCCGGGATGCTGCCCCTGCGCCGCGCTGGCGAACCAGCCGCTGCCGCAGGGATTGGCCGCGTGGGTGCGCGGCGCGGCCGATGCGTCGTCGCCCGGGTCGAAGCCCCAGCCGCCATAGGCGAGCTCGTAGCGCAGCGGAACCGCGAGCGCGGGTTGCGGGGCGCTCAGGGTGCGCTGCGCGGCCTCGGGCTGCCAGTCCCAGTGGCGCGGTCCGGTCAGCCGCAGCGTCTTGTCCAGCAGCGGCGTCTCCTCGCGAGACAGCCGCAGCCGCGCCTGCCATGCGTCGCGCGGCGTCCAGTCGAGCGCGTGCGCGGTGCCCGTCAGGTAGACGTCGGCACCGGGCTTGACCAGCAGCAGGTCGGTGGCGGTGCGCAGGCTCGACAGCGCCGGCTGCGCGGCATCCCAGGGTTCGTCGGCGAAGACCGGGCCGCGGTGCGAGGCCGCGGCCTCGAGCCGGCCGGGCGCGAGCACGAAGCTCGCGCACAGCACCACCACGTCGTGGAAGCGCCGCCCCTTGCCCATCTTGTCGAACTGGAAGTGCACGAAGGACGTGGCGTTGCGCAGCTGGCGCAGCCGCGGCGCGGGGATCGGCGGCGCGGGCTCAGCCATGGGCGCCGGACTTGTCGATCGCGCCGACGCCGCTGGCGACCGCGCTCGTGACCGTGCCCAGGACCTGCGTCGCATGGGACGCCGCGTCGCCGCCGCCCGCGGCCACCTGCTGGGCGATCGATGCGAGCTGCCCGGCCTTGCCGAGCAGTTCGGCGGGGTTGCCGCCCATCAGCGCGCCCAGGCTGGCCAGCGGGCTGCCCGGCGGCTCGGCCGGCGGCGCGCTCGGCACCGCCGCGGGCTGCAGCGCCGCCGCGCCGCCCACGGGGTTGAGCCAGATGTGCTCGCCGTTGACGGTCACGTCGTCGCCCTGCGCGGTGATGTTGATCTTCTTGCCGGTGACCGCGATCGAGCCGTCGGCCTTGAGCTGCACCACCGAGGCGCCCACGCGCAGCGAGATGGTCTTGCCGTCCATCTCGATGTGGCTGCCCTTGTCCCCGCCCACCGAGAGCAGGTATTTCTCGCCCACCTTGGTGGTCTGCGTCTTGCCGACCATGGTGTTGTCGACCATGCCCACCAGGGTGTTGCGCAGCATGCCGACGTTGAACGAGTAGGCCAGCCCGATGTTGACCATCTTGGCGAGGCCCACGTTGTGCATGTAGGCCATGCCGATGGTGCCGAGCTGGTTGCGGCCGACCTTCTTGCTGCGGTCGCGCCCCACCGAGTGGGTTTCGTCGTGCTCGACCTCGATGTCCTGGTTGCGCTCGGCATGCAGCCACACCTGCTCGGCGCCCTTCTTGTCCTCGAAGCGGAAAGCGTTGGCATTGGCTTCGCTGCCGTCCTCGGTGCTGCGCGAGAGCAGGCCGCTCTGCGTGGCGTTGGCCGGCAGTTCCCACGGCGGCATGTTGTCGGCGTTGTAGACCCGGCCCGTGACGATCGGCCGGTCGGGGTCGCCGTTCTCGAAGTCGACGATCACCTCCTGGCCGATGCGCGGAATCTGGATGCCGCCGAAGTTGGTGCCGGCCCAGGGCGAGGAGACGCGGACCCAGCACGAGCTGTTCTCGTCCTTGGTGCAGTAGCGGTTCCAGTGGAAGCTCAGCTTCACGCGGCCGTACCGGTCGGTCCAGAGCTCGCGCCCGGCCGGGCCGGTGACGATGGCGGTCTGCGGTCCGGTGGTGCGCGGGCGCGGCACGGCGGGCGCGTCGGCGCGGTAGACCTTGCTGGTCGGGATCACCTCGAAGTCGACGCGGCACTCGAACTGTTCCTGCCCCGAGGCCTCGCCGGGCTCCTGCAGGCGCAGCCGCGCGGCGGTGACGAGGTATTCGCGGTTGGCCTCGTTCTGCGGATGGCGCTCGAGCGTCAGGGTGCAGCCCGGCACCACCGCGCGCAGGTTGCCCGAGCCGCTCGCGCGCTCGCCGCGGCTGCCGGTCTCCTCCATGCGGCGGCGCACCAACTGCTCGCCCTCGGACTCGACCGTGTAGTCGCCGGGCCAGCCATAGCGCTCGCGTTCGTTCTGCGCGGTCTTGCGCGGCATCGCGCTGACCTGCTGCAGCCGTGCCTTGGGCCGCTCGAAGTCGAAGTCGTCGGTGACCCAGCGCCCGCTCTGCAGCGCCTCGAAGGCGCAGAAGCTGTCGCAGTGCTCCTCGCGCACCGTGTCCTCGGCCGCGTGGAACGGGATCTTCTCGTAGCCCGCGTTCGCGAAGGGCCGGTGCGCGTCCATCTCGTCGACGATCGCCAGCGTGTGCTTGTCCTCGGCATGCTCGAAGTGGAAGTACAGCCCCCATTCATGCAGCAGCCGCGCGACGAAATCGAAATCCGTCTCGCCGTACTGCACCTGGAAATCGCGCGCCGGATAGCTGCGCGAGGCGCGGATGTCGAGCGCGAAGCCGTAGGGCGAGAGCACCTCGCGCACGATGTCCAGCACCGTCTTGTGCTGGAAGATGCGGTAGTCGCTGCTGCGCGTGGCGAGCGTGAGCCAGGGCTCGATCTCGGCTTCGTAGAGCGCGCGGCGGTTCTCCAGCCGCAGGAAGCGCACCCGCGTGACCAGCCCCGAGAGATGGCGCCACTCGCCGTTCGCGCCCGGACGGCCGTCGAGCAGGATGTGCACCGCCAGCGGTTCGCCCACGAGCTGCTTGATGGCGACGTTGGCGGCCTGCCGCTCGTTGAGGCCGGGCTGCTCGCGCGTGCTCAGCGTGACCGTGTAGGCGAACAGCCGGCTCAGTCCCTCGTGACCCTCGACCGCGACCGGCTCCAGCGCGGAGTCGCCGCCCCATTGCGGCATCGCGGGCGAAGTGACTCGCAGGACGCGTTGGGCTCGCGAAGCGCTCGGCATGGATCTCTCCCTGAACGTCCCGCCGTGGCTGCATGGCGCCCGGCGGGTGTTGACCATGCGTCGTTTTTACACGGCCGGCGCGGGTCCTCGATGACCGGGCGTGCGGGCCCGACGTAGGACACCGCCGGCAATGGGCGAAAGCCGGCGGGAAAGTTCAGTCGAAAGAATTCGAATCCGCGCGCGACCGCCTCAGGGCGCCGGCACGAGGTGCGAAGCGATCACCGACTGCCACAGCCGGTAGCCCTCGTCGGTCATGTGCAGCCGGTCGCCGCGGAACAGCTCGGGCCGCGGCTTGCCGTCGGCCCCGAGCATCGGCGTGAAGATGTCGATGTACTCGCTGTTGGGCAGCCGGTTGAGGTAGGCCGAGACCATGTGGTTGGTCTCGCGGATCAGCGGCATCAGGTGCTCGCGCGAGGGGCTGGGCTTGACCGAGACGAAGCTGATGCGCGCATCGGGCAGCTCGTTGCGCACCGCGTTGGCGAAGCGCACGAAGGCATCGAGCACCTGCAGCGGCGTGCGGCCCTCGGCGAGGTCGTTGTCGCCCGCGTAGACGATCACCTGGCGCGGCCGGTAGCGCACCACGAGGTCGTGCGCGAACAGGCTGCAGTCGGCCAGCGTGGAGCCGCCGAAGCCGCGGTTGACGATGCCGGGCACGTTGGCGAAGTCCTGCGAGAGGCGGGTCCACATGCGCACCGTGGAGCTGCCCACGAACACCACGCCGCCGGGCGGTGGCAGGCCGTCCTGGTCGGCGCGCGCGAAGGCCTCGAGCTCGCGGTGCCAGCGCACGCGCGCGGCGAGGTAGTCGGCCGAGGAGACGACCGGGTCGAAGCTGGCGGCGGGCGCCGGGGCGAGGGCGGGTGCCTGGGCCTGGGCGGCGAGCGAGGCGGCCAGCAGGCACAGCGCGGCGAGCGCGGTCTTCGTCGAAAGCATGGAACGAAAAGGAAAAGCGGGCGGGCGGACCATCGGGAAAGCCGAAGCTGGGCGAACAACGGGCGCCGCGCACGGCACCCGCCAGGCCTCAGATTGTCTTCTCGATCAGTGCACCCTTGAAGAGCACCGGGCCGGTCGGCCCGCCTTCGCTCGGTACGCCGCCCTTGGGCTCGAGGCTGATCGCGAGCGTGGGCACGGCGCGCACGTCGGCTTCGCTGGCCGGCAGCCGCAGGCCCGGCGCGCGGTCGAGCACGCCCAGCGAGCGCGGCGCGCCGCCCGGGGGCAGGGCCCACAGCTGCAGCGACTTGTCGGCGCCTTCGCTGAAGCCGCCCACGCGCTGCAGCACCAGCTGGCGCTTCTTCGGATCGAAGGTCACGAGCATTGAGGCCGCGTCCTTGTCGTCGGACAGCACGGCCACGTACTGCACCGCGGGCGCGTTCTGCAGCTGGTCGCGCAGGTTCAGGCCGACCGTGACCGCGAGCACCGTGGCCAGCGCGCCGGCCGCGGTCGCGCCGCGCCACAGCGCGAGGCTGCCGAGCCAGCCGCCCGCGGGCTTGCGCTGCTGGGCCGCCGCGGCCGCCTCGCGCTGGCGGGTCAGCGCGAGCTGCGCCTGCTCGGCGTCGATCATGTTGCGGATGCGGGTCCAGACGGCCGGGTCGGGCACGACCGGGCTCTGCAGCTCGGTCATGCTGGCCAGTCGGCCCTGCCAGACCAGCGCGGCGGCGCGCACCGGCGCCTGTTCGCGCGCGAGGGTCTCGAAGCGGCGGCGCGCGCCGCCACGCAGGGTGCCGAGCGCGTGGCTCGCGGCCAGCAGCTCCAGCAGTTCGGGATGGGCGGTGAGTTTCATGGCGGGGCTACTTTCTCTGCGCCTACGCGAAGCGTCCCATGCAGACGCGCAGTTTCTCCAGGCCGCGCCGGATCCAGGTCTTGACCGTGCCCAGCGGCAGCTTGAGCTGGTCGGCCAGTTCGCCATGGCTGAGCTCGCGCAGGTAGGCCAGGCTGACCACCTCGCGCTGCCGGCCCTCGAGCTGGCTCAGGCACTGGTGCAGCGCCCAGGCCTGCTCGCTGGCATCGGCCGTGTCGGCCGGGTTCGGTGCATCGGATTCGAGGGTGTCGGCCAGCAGCTCGTCGAATTCCTGCGTGAGCTGGGCCCGGTCGGCGGTGCGGCGGCGCAGCAGGTCGAGCGCGCGGCTGCGCACGATCAGCCCGAGCCAGGCCAGCGGCGGGCTCAGGCTGGCGCGGTAGTCGCCGGCCACGCGCCAGACGGTGAGAAAGCTCTCCTGCAGTACGTCCTCGGCCCATTCGCGCTGCCGGACCACGCGCATCGCGAGGCCCATGAGCTTCGGGGCGGTCCGGTCGTACAGGATGCGCAGGGCGGCTTCGTCGCGATGGCCGATCCGGTCGATCAGCGCCATCAGCTCGGCGTCGGGGCTGGGTGCGGTCATTCGCCGATTGTGGGGCATCGCTTTGCATCCCTGGAATACGGCCGCGCGGCGGCGCCGGATTCAACCGGCCTTGCGCGCGTGCTGAATCCGTTCGGCCGTCGCGCGCGTACAGGGGCAGGAGGCCGTCGAAACGTACGACAACAACGGACCGCTTCTTCTTTCACCTCTCCCGAAGCCGATCTGAAAAAGGAAACGATCATGCATATCCGCACCCTGAACGCCCTGGCCGCCGCGCTGGCCGTGGTCGGGCTCGCCGCCTGCTCCGGCATGGGCGCCAAGCCCGCCGCGACGTTCTCGCAGGCCTCCCTGCCCGACGCGGTGAAGGTGCCGGCCGGCCACATGGTGGTCATGGAAACCGTGGGCACCGGCGATATCACCTACGAATGCCGGGTCAAGGCCAATGCCGCCGGCCAGTACGAATGGTTCTTCGTCGGCCCCGACGCCAAGCTCTGGGATCGCGGCGGCAAGCAGGTCGGCAAGTACTACGGTCCGCCGGCCACCTGGGAAAGCGCCGACGGTTCGAAGGTCACGGCCACGCAGGTCGCCGTCGCTCCGAACGGCAGCGGCAACATCCCGCACCAGCTCGTGAAGGCCAACCCGGCCACGGGCGCCGGCGCGATGCAGAACGTGAGCTACATCCAGCGCGTGGCGACCCAGGGCGGCGTCGCGCCGGCCGCGGCCTGCGGCGCCTCGAACATGGGCCAGAAGCAGGTCGTCAAGTACCAGGCCGACTACATCTTCTACCGCGCGGGCTGAGCCTCGCGCCGCCATCGCGAAGACCGGGGCGTGCCCCCGGCTTCCGGTGGCTTTTGCACGCGCGAACCACCCATTTGGGTGGGCGTTGGAAACATTTGCGAACGTATACTGCCCCGCACATAGAACAGCAGCGGGAGCGCCGAGGCGCGCGGGGTGGAGCATGAGGAACATCGCGATCGTGATCGCGCGCCGCGTGGGCGCGTGCCATGGCTTCATCGGCGGGCGCGCGCGTGCGCCGATGGCCCGCCGCTGCGAGGCCCGGACAGCGGGGGCCGCGCCATGAGGGCCCATGACCGCCGGCTCGACGACGAGCCGCCCGCGCCACCGCCGTTCTGGCACCGCCTCAACAGCTTCTTCGCCTTTCCCTTCCAAATGCGCCCGCTCATGTACGGGCTGGCGCTCGCGCTGTGCAGCCTGCTGTTCGAGGCGGTGTTCTTCCTGCCCGACGTGCTCGCGATCCTTCTGATCGAGCTGGGCATCGTGCTGGCCGCGAGCCGCTACGGCTTCAAGGTGGTGGCGCTGGGCTCGCGCGGCATCTGGCGCTCGGCCGACTTCCCGCGCACGCTCGACGACGAGTGGGTCAACCTGCCGTGGAAGCTGTTCGCGATCTCGCTGGTGCAGGGCATCGCGATCGGCGCGCTGGCCAGGCTCGATCCGATGCTCGCCACGGTCGGCGTGTTCGTCATGTCCTTCACCTTCCCGGCCGCGGTGATCGTGCTGGTGCAGTCGTGCAGCTTCTTCCAGGCGATGAACCCCGGCTACGTGTGGGAGACGATGCGCATCATCGGCTGGCCCTATGCGCTGCTGTGCTTCTTCCTGTTCCTGCTGAGCACCGGCGCGCAGATCGCGATCGCCATGCTGCTGCCGGTGATCGACGGGCGCATCGCGCTGCCGATCATCAACTTCGCCTTCATCTACTTCGGCTGGGTGATGGCCAGCCTGCTGGGCTACGTGATGTACCAGCACCATGCGGCACTGGGCATCGACCTGCTGCCCGGCGGCGGCGTGGACGACGGCGCGCCGGTGGACCGCCGCACGCCCGAGCAGATCGCGGCGCAGCGCCTCGACGCCGAGGTCGCGCAGTGCATCACCGAGGGCGACCTCGCGGCCGCGCTCGGCCTCGCCTACGAGGCGCAGCGCACCGCGCCTTCGGACGACCTCGCGGCGCAGCGCCGCTACCACCGCGTGCTGGCGCTCGTGCCCGACAAGAAGGACGCGATGCTCGACCAGGCGCGCCGCTTCATCCCGCTGCTGATGCGACGCGACCTCGCGTCCGAGGCGCTCAGGGTGTTCAAGGCCTGCCGCGAGAAGGACAAGGCCTTCGCGCTCGAGGACCCCGCGATGGTGATCGCGATGGCGCGCGCCGAATGGCGCGGCGGCGATGCCCACGGCACGCTGGCGCTGCTCGCGGGCTTCGACCGGCGCTTCCGCGGCCATGCCGCGATCCCGCAGGCCTACGAGCTGGCCGCGCGCGTGCTGGTGCAGGGGCTGGGCCGTTCGGACATGGCGCAACCGATCCTGACCACGCTCGAGAACCGCTACCCGGACAGCGAGCAGACGCAGGAAGTGCGCTGGCTGCTGCGGCCGGCGCCGGGCGTGGCGGCGTCGGCCTGAGCGGCCTCAGCTCTCCTTCCAGCCCCCGCCCAGCACCTTGTAGATCGTGAGCCGGTTGGTCTGCTCGGTGAGCTGCAGGCCGATCAGCGTCTGCTGCGCGGCGTAGTAGGCGCGCTGCGCATCGAGCACGTCGAGGTAGCTGCTGGCGCCGCTGCGGAACAGCGACTGCGACAGCGAGAAGCTGCGCGAGGTGGCGTCGAGCAGCGAGCGCTGCGCGTCCAGCCGCTCGGCCAGCGTGCGGCGCTCGGCCAGCGCATCGGCCACTTCGCGGAACGCGGTCTGCACCGTCTTCTCGTAGCTCGCGAGCTGGATCTTCTGCTGCGCCTCGGCCACGCGCAGGTTGGCGCGGTTGGCGCCGCCGTCGAAGATCGGCACGCTGATCGAGGGCGCGAAGCTCCAGGCGCTGCTGCCGCTGGCGAACAGGCCCGACAGCGTGCTGCTGGCCGTGCCCGCCGAGGCGGTGAGCGCGATGCGCGGGAAGAAGGCGGCGCGCGCGGCACCGATGTCGGCGTTGCTCGCGCGCAGCGCATGCTCGGCCGCGAGCACGTCGGGCCGCTGCTGCAGCACGCTCGAGGGCAGGCCGGCCGGCGGCACCAGCAGCCGCGCGGCGGGCGCGGGCTCGGCGGGGGCGGCCGTGGCCGTGCTCGGGTCGGTCGCGGCCGGCGTGGGCAGCAGCTCGGCCGGCGGCGTGGCGCCGACCAGCAGCGCGAGCGCATTGCGGTCCTGCTCGACCTGGCTGTCGAAGGCGGCCGCGTCGGCGCGCGCCGCGTCGACCGTGCTCTGGGCCTGCGCGAGCGCGAGGCCCGACTGCGCGCCCAGCCCATGGCCGCGCTGGATCAGGTCGAAGGAACGGCGCTGGCTCTCGAGCGTGTGGCGCGCGAGCTGCAGCCGCTGCTCGTCGGCCGCGAGCTGCAGCCAGGCGGTGGCGACCGAGGCCACCAGGCTGATCTGCGTGCCGCGCTGCGTGGCCTCGGTCTGGAAGAAGCTCTGCAGCGCCGACTCGCTCAGGTTGCGCACGCGGCCGAACAGGTCGATCTCGTAGCTCGTGAGGCCGAGGTCGGCGCTGTACTGCGTGGCGTAGCGCGGCTCGCCGCCGGTCGAGAGGCTGCCCGGCGTGCGCGAGCGGCTGCCGCCGGCGCCGGCGTCGATGGTGGGAAAGAGCCCGGCGCGCGCGATGCCGTACTGGGCGCGCGCGCGCTCGATGTTGAGCGCGGCCACGCGCAGGTCGCGGTTGTTGGCGAGCGCGAGTTCGATGACGGCGCGCAGCTTCGGCTCGACGAAGAAGTCGCGCCAGCCCGCGTCGAGCGGCGTGGTGGCTTCGACGTTGGCCGAGGGCAGGGTCTGCGGCACCGGCAGCGCGGGCGCCTGGTAGTCGGGCGCGAGGTTGACGCAGCCCGCGAGCACGGCGGCGGCGACGAGCGTCAGCGAACGCAAGGGGAGGGCGTGGCGCATCAGTGGCCTCCTTGCCCGGCGGTCTGCGCGGGTGCGAGGGGCTCGTCCTTCGGCGCGGGCTTGCGCCGCCCCGCGAGCCAGCCGCGGATCAGCGCGAAGAACAGCGGCACGAAGAAGATGCCGAGCGCGGTGCCCACCACCATGCCGCCGAGCACCGCGGTGCCGATCGACTGGCGGCCGCCCGCGCCAGCGCCGGTGCCGATGGCCAGCGGCAGCACGCCGAAGCCGAAGGCCAGCGAGGTCATCAGGATCGGGCGCAGCCGCAGGCGCACCGCCTGCAGCGTGGCATCGAGCACGCTCCTGCCCTGTTCCTGCAGCTGCTTGGCGAACTCCACGATCAGGATCGCGTTCTTCGACGACAGCCCCACGGTGGTCAGCAGGCCGACCTGGAAGTACACGTCGTTGCTCAGGCCGCGCAGGCTGGTGAACAGCAGCGCGCCCACGATGCCCAGCGGCACCACCAGGATCACCGAGAACGGCACCGACCAGCTCTCGTAGAGCGCGGCAAGGCACAGGAACACGAACAGGATCGAGATCGCGTAGAGCAGCGGCGCCTGCGCGCCCGACAGCCGCTCCTGGAACGAGGCGCCGGTCCATTCGTAGCCGATGCCCGGCGGCATCTGCTTCATCACCTCCTCGACCGCGGCCATCGCGTCGCCCGAGCTCACGCCCGGCGCGGCATCGCCCACGAACTCGTAGCTCGGGCTGCCGTTGTAGCGCTGCAGCTGCGGCGAGCCGTAGCTCCAGCGCGAGCTCGAGAAGGCCGGGAACGAGACCATCTGGCCCAGGCTGTTGCGCACGCTCCAGCGGTCGATGTCCGAGGGCAGCATGCGGAAGTCGGTGTCGCCCTGCATGTAGACGCGCTTCACGCGGCCCTTGTCGAGGAAGTCGTTGATGTAGGTGCCGCCCATGGCGCTCGACAGCGTGCTGTCAATGTCGGCGGTCGCCAGGCTCAGCGCGCCGGCACGCGCGTCGTCGATGTCGACCGCGAACTCGGGCGTGTCGTCGAGGTTGTTGCTGCGCACGTTCGCCACCTCGGGCCGCTGGCCCAGCAGCTCGATGGCCTGGTCGCGCGCCTTCACCAGCGCGTCGTGGCCCAGGCCGTTGATGTCCTTCAGGTGGAAGTTGAAGCCGGCATTGGCGCCCAGGCCGCGCACGGCCGGCGGCAGCAGCACGAAGATGCGCGCATCGCGCACGGTCGACAGGTCCTTGTTGGCGCGGCGCGCGAGTTCGGCCGCCGACTGGCCCTTGCCGGTGCGCTCGGCCCAGTCCTTGAGCTTGACGAAGGCGCGCGCCGAGCTCTGGTCGCCGTTCTGGCCGGTGATGACGTTGACGCTCAGCACCTCGGGCTGCTTGGCGAAGTACTGCTGCACCTGCTGCGTCACGGGCTGCAGCCGCGCGTTCGAGGCGCCCGGCGGCAGCGTCACCTGCACCTGCAGGAAGGCCTGGTCCTCGTCGGGCAGGAAGGAGGTCGGCAGCCGCATGAAGAGCAGCGCCATCACCCCCGCGATCAGCAGGTAGACCACCAGGCTGCGCTTGCCGCGCCGCACGATGCCGCCGACCACGCCCTCATAGCGCGCGGCGTTGCGGTCGAAGCCGCGATTGAAGGCCGCGAAGAAGCGGTCGACCCGGCCCAGCAGGCCGGCGCGCGGCGCCGCGTGCCCGCCCTTGGCGACCGGCTTGAGCAGCGTGGCGCACAGCGCGGGCGTGAGCGTGAGCGCCACGAACACCGACAGCGCCATCGCCGAGACGATGGTGATCGAGAACTGGCGGTAGATCACGCCGGTGGAGCCGCCGAAGAAGGCCATCGGCACGAACACCGCCGACAGCACCAGCGCGATGCCCACCAGCGCGGGCGTGATCTCGGCCATCGACTTGCGCGTGGCCTCCTTCGGCGAGAGCCCTTCCTCGTGCATCACGCGCTCGACGTTCTCGACCACCACGATGGCGTCGTCCACCAGCAGGCCGATCGCCAGCACCATGCCGAACATGGTGAGCGTGTTGATCGAGTAGCCGGCCATCGACAGCACGCCGAAGGTGCCCAGCAGCACCACCGGCACGGCGATCGCGGGGATCAGCGTGGCGCGGAAGTTCTGCAGGAACACATACATCACCAGCACCACCAGCAGCATGGCCTCGAGCAGCGCCTTCACCACCTCGTCGATCGAGGCGCTGACGAAGGGCGTGGTGTCGTAGCTCACGAAGGTCTGCAGCTGGTTCGGGAACAGCGGCTTGAGCTCCTCGACCTTGGCCTTCACGGCCTCGGCCACCTGCACCGCGTTGGCGCCGTCGGCCAGCACCACGCCGAGGCCGGCGCCGGGCCGGCCGTCGAGCTGCGAGCGCACCGTGAGGTTCTCGGCGCCGAGCTCGACGCGCGCCACGTCCTTCAGCCGCACCACGGCGCCGTCGGGCGTCACGCGCAGCACCACGTTCTCGAACTGCTCCGCGGTCTGCAGCTTGCTGCGCGCGGTGATGGTGGCGTTGAGCTGCTGCTGCGCCGCCGCCGGCAGCGCGCCGAGCTGGCCGGCCGACACCTGCGCGTTCTGCGCGGTGATGGCGGCGTTCACGTCCGAGGGCATCAGCGCGTACTTGCGCAGCTTGTCGGGGTCGAGCCACAGCCGCATGGCGTAGCCGGTGCCCAGGGTCTGGACCTCGCCCACGCCGTCGATGCGGCTGATGACGTCGACCAGGTTGCTGCTGATGTAGTCGCCCACGTCCACGGCCGAGGCGCTGCCGTCGCCCGAGAACATCGAGACGATCATCAGGAAGTCGTTGCCGCCCTTGGTGACGGTGACGCCGCGGCTCTGCACCTGCTGCGGCAGCCGCGACATGGCCTGCTGCAGCTTGTTCTGCACCTGCATCTGCGCCACGTCGATGCTGGTGCCGGGGTTGAAGGTCAGCGACAGCCGGGCCACGCCCGAGGAGTTGCTGGTCGACTGCATGTACAGCAGGTTGTCCAGCCCCTTGAGCTGCTGCTCGATCACCTGCGTGACCGAGTCCTCGACCGTCTTGGCCGAGGCGCCGGTGTAGGTGGCGTTGATCGACACGCGCGGCGGCGCGATGTCGGGGTACTGCTCGAGCGGCAGCGTGCGGATCGCCATCAGGCCCGCGAGCATGACGACGATGGAGAGCACCCACGCGAAGATGGGTCGGTCGATGAAGAACTGCGCCATGGCCCGACCTCAGCGCGCCACGGGATCGGTGGCGGCGTCGGCCGCGTCGGGCGCGACGGCGGCCACCGGGCCGGCCGCGGCGCGGGCGCCGAGGTCGACCACCTTGACCTTGTCGCCGACCTTCACGCGCTGCGAGCCCTCGGTCATCACGCGGTCGCCGGGGGCGAGGCCCTCGAGCACCTGCCAGCGCGTGCCGATCGCGCGGCCGACCTGGATCGGGCGCTTCGCGACCTTGTTCTCGGCATCGATCACCAGCGCCGAGGCGCTGCCGTCGGGCGCGCGCGTCACGGCCTGCTGCGGCACCAGCAGCGCGGCGGCGTTCACGCCCTCCTGCAGCACGGCGCGCACGTACATGCCGGGCATCAACAGCCGGTCGGGGTTGGGCACCACCGCGCGCAGGGTCACGCTGCCGGTGCCGGCATCGACGGTGACGCCGCTGAAGGTCAGGCGACCGGGGTGCGGGTACTTGCTGCCGTCCTCGAGCACCAGCTGGATGCGCGCCTCGGCATCGCTGGCGCGCTGCAGCCGGCCGCTGGCGAGCTCGCGCTTCAGGCGCAGCAGCTCGCTGCTCGACTGGGTGACGTGCACGTGGATCGGGTCGAGCTGCTGCACCGTGGTCATCGCGGTGGCCTGGTTGGCCGTGACCAGCGCGCCCGGCGTGACGCTCGAGAGCTCGGCCCAGCCGCTGATCGGCGAGGTGATGCGGGTGTAGCCGAGCTGGATGCGCGCGGTCTGCTCGGCCGCGCGTGCCACGCCGAGGTCGGCCTCGGCCTGCTGCTCGGCGGCCTGCGATTCGTCGAACACCTGGCGGCTGATGGCGTCGATCTTCACCAGCTCGGCATTGCGGCGCGCCACGGTGCGCGCGGTGGCGAGCGCCGACTCGGCCTTGCGCACGCTGGCCTGCGCGCTGGCATGGGCCGCCTGCAGCGAGGCCGGGTCGAGCTGGTAGAGCACCTGGCCGGCCTTGACCTGCGAGCCTTCGGTGAACAGCCGCTCCTTGAGGATGCCGCCGACCTGCGGCCGGATCTCGGCGATGACCGGGGCCGCGGTGCGACCCGGCAGCTCGGTGCTCAGCGCCAGCGTCTCGTGCTTGAGCGTGACGGTGCCGACTTCCCGTTCGGGCGCCGCGGCCGCCACCGGCTTTGGTGCGGCGGCCTCGTTGCGCGAGCAGCCGGCGAGCGTGATGGCGGCGGCCAGTGCGAGGGCTGCGATGGGCAGCAGGAAGGGACGGCGTAGGTGATCGGGCATGGGCAGGGGGAAGTGACGAAGGCCCCAAATGGAGCGAACGGGCGCTCCCGAGTTCAATGCGGCGGGAGGCCGGAAGCGAGCTTTACAGAGAGGCCCTGCAAGTCCAGTGCCAAAGATTGACAAAGTCCTGTGACAGACGCTTTGCCGGAATGCAAAGTTAGATGTACTTGGGGCGCCTTCAGGCGCGCTTCATGCGCGTTGAAGCGCGCGCGTGACCATGTCGTCGGGCGCGAGCCGCAGCAGGTGCGGCAGCAGGCCCACGGCCTTGTCGCGCTCGCCCGCGTGCAGCAGGCCGTTGGCGCACACCGACAGCGTGTCGGCCAGCTCGGGATGGTCGGGCGCGGTCTTCAGCAGGATGGTGCAGAGCCGGCGCGCGTCCTCGAACTGGCGGATGCGCACGAAGCGGCGCGCGAGCCGCGCCGTGTCGTCGAGCTTGAGGCGCACGCCGGGTTTCGCCTGGTCGAGGTAGGTGGTGAAGCTCGCATGCTGCAGCGCGAGCGTGTCGGGGTCGGTGGCGTTCAGGCGGAAGATGCGCCGCGCCGCGGCATGGAAGTCGTCGCCGGCCGGCTGCAGCCGCGCGGTGTTGAACCAGGCGCGCAAGGTGTCGGCGTCGTTCGGGCGCAGCGCCGCGGCGGCGCGCCATTCGACGCTGGCCGACTCGAACTTCATCGCCGCGCCGAGCCGCCGTGCGTTGGCGACGCGGCGCTGGAACTCGCCGTCGCCGTCCCCATCACGGCCGCGCTCGGTCGCCAGCGCCTCGGGCGCCTTCACGCGCCCGAGCGCCAGCGCGAGCGTCATCAGTGCCGCACCGCTGAGCAGCCCGCCCAGGTGCGCCATGTAGGCGATGCCCTGGCCGCCCACCAGGTGCTGCAGCAGCTCGTTGGCGATCCAGGCCGGCAGCAGCAGCAGGGCCGGCGCCGTGACGTAGTTGAAGTAGAAGAACAGCTGGTAGAAGAAACGGATGCGCCGCAGCCGGTACATCACGGCATACATGCCCATCAGCGCCGACACCGCGCCCGAGGCGCCGAGGCCGTAGCTGCCCTTGCCCGCATAGGCCCAGTCGGCCAGCGCCGAGGCGCCGACGGCGCCCAGCAGGTAGAAGCTCAGGAAGGTGGTGCGTCCGAGCGCCAGTTCGACCGAGAAGCCGAACAGGAACAGGAACAGCATGTTGCCCAGCAGGTGGCCGGTGCTGCCGTGCAGGAAGGCGGCCGTGATCCAGGTCCAGGGCTTGAACTCGGCGTCCTTCGCGTAGTCCTGCGCCCAGCGCTCGGTGAAGGGCGCGGGCCACTGGGCATCGAACTCCCGGCGGTCGCGCTTCCATTCGTCGAAGCGCGGATGCGCGGGCGTGATCACCTCGTCGGCGCGCAGCTGGCGCAGGAAGACGCGCTCGTGCTGCAGGCCCTCGAGCAGCTCGCCGGTGCGCTTGCGCTCGAGCAGCTGCCGCGCGGCCTCGGCGCGCGGCGACCGGGTGCGCTCGAGCCAGTCGACGAAGGCCGGCAGCTCGAGCGCCGGCAGCGAACTCTTCGCGTAGTAGCGCGCGGCGCGCTCCTGCGCGTTCTCCTCGCTGCGCTGCGGGCCCCAGAACACCAGCATGTTCACGAGGATCAGCAGCACCGTCATCCACGGCGGGTTGCGCCAGCTCGGGCGGTTCTCGAGCGGGATGGCGTAGAACATGGCGGGGCCCCGCGGTGCCGAGGGCCGGTGCGGTCAGCCGAGGCGGGCGCGGTGGCGCGCGATCTGCGCCTTGACCTGCGCGGGCGCCGTGCCGCCGAGGATGTTGCGTGCGTTGAGCGAGCCGCGCAGGCTCAGCACGTCGTACACGTCCTTCTCGATCTTCGGGTTGAACTGCTGCAGCACCGCCAGCGGCAGCTCGGCCAGGTCGACCTTGTGCGAGGTCGCGGCCTTGACCGCGTGGGCCACGATCTCGTGCGCGTCGCGAAACGGCAGGCCCTTCTTCACCAGGTAGTCGGCCAGGTCGGTGGCGGTGGCGTAGCCGCGCAGCGCGGCCAGTTCCATCGCCTCGGGTTTGACCGTGATGCCGCCGATCATCTCGGCGAAGATGCGCAGCGTGTCCTTGAGCGTGTCGACGGTGTCGAACAGCGGCTCCTTGTCTTCCTGGTTGTCCTTGTTGTAGGCCAGCGGCTGGCCCTTCATCAGCGTGATCAGCGCCATCAGGTGGCCGACCACGCGGCCGGTCTTGCCGCGCGCCAGCTCGGGCACGTCGGGGTTCTTCTTCTGCGGCATGATCGACGAGCCCGTGGTGAAGCGGTCGGCGATCTGGATGAAGGCGAAGTTCTGGCTCATCCAGAGGATCAGCTCCTCGCTCATGCGGCTGATGTGCACCATGCACAGGCTGGCGGCGGCGCTGAACTCGATCGCGAAGTCGCGGTCGCTCACGGCGTCCAGGCTGTTCTGGCACACGCCTTCCATGTTCAGCGTCCTGGCGACCAGCTCGCGGTCGAGCGGGTAGCTGGTGCCGGCCAGCGCGGCGGCGCCCAGCGGCAGGCGGTTGACGCGGCGGCGCACGTCGGCCAGGCGCTCGGCGTCGCGGCTGAACATCTCGACGTAGGCCAGCATGTGGTGGCCGAAGCTCACGGGCTGCGCCACCTGCAGGTGGGTGAAGCCCGGCAGGATCACCTCGACGTTCTTCTCGGCGATGTCGACCAGCGACTTCTGCAGGGTGACCAGCAGCTCGGCGATCAGGTCGATCTCGCCGCGCAGCCACAGGCGCACGTCGGTCGCGACCTGGTCGTTGCGGCTGCGCCCGGTGTGCAGCCGCTTGCCGGCGTCGCCCACGAGCTGGGTCAGGCGGGCCTCGATGTTCAGGTGCACGTCTTCCAGGTCGAGCTTCCACTCGAAGGCGCCGGATTCGATCTCGGCGCGGATCTGCGCCATCCCACGCTCGATCTCGGCGTGGTCCTGCATGGTGATGATCCCCTGCGCGGCCAGCATGCCGGCATGGGCGAGCGAGCCTTCGATGTCGGCCTGCCACAGGCGCTTGTCGAAGAAGACGCTGGCGGTGTAGCGCTTCACGAGGTCGCTCATGGGTTCCGAGAACAGGGCGGACCAGGCTTCGGATTTCTTGTCGAGTTGGTTTTGGGTCATGGGAGCCGTTCGGGAGGCAATAATGGGCTGGTTACCCAATGTATCTGCGAATGCGCAAGCCGGCGATTTTATCGGCCACCCCATCCGCCGCGTCCTCCGACCGCACGCGCCCGTCCGCGCGCGCGCAGGCCGTGCTGTTCGACGCCTGCCAGATCGGCGTGGTGCTGCGCACCGTGGTCTTCGTCGAGGCGGTGGTGGGCGTGGCCGCGATGTTCGTCTCGGGCTCGCCCGGCGAGTGGCTGGTGCAGGCCGCCACCGTCACGGGCGGCGCGCTGCCGGCCACCCTGCTGTGGCTGGTCGCGGCCTGCGGGCTCAAGAAGCCGCTGCGGCGGCTGCCGGTTGCATGGCAGTACGCGGTGGGCGCGGTGCTGGGCGCCATCTCGGCGCTCTACGGCTGTGGGCTGCTGCGGCTCACGGGCGTGCTGGGCAGCGCGCCCTGGTTCGCGAGCGCGCTGGCCGGCGCCTTCTTCGCGGGCATGGTGATGGCGGCGATGGTGCTGCGCGCGCGCGGCCAGACACCGGCCGCCACCACCGCGCGGCTCGAGGAGCTGCAGTCGCGGATCCGGCCGCACTTCCTGTTCAACACGCTCAACAGCGCCATTGCGCTGGTGCGCGAGGAGCCCGCCAAGGCCGAGACCATGCTGGAGGACCTGAGCGAACTGTTCCGCCAGGCGCTGGCCGATCCCGGCGAATCGGGCACCCTGGCCGACGAGGTCGCGCTGGCCGAGCGCTACCTCGCGATCGAGCAGGTGCGCTTCGGCGAGCGGCTGCGCATCCGCTGGGACCTCGATGCCGCGGCCAGCGACGCGCGGCTGCCGCCGCTCTTGCTGCAGCCCCTGGTCGAGAATGCGATCAAGCACGGCGTGGAGCCGAGCCCGGACGGTGCCAGGCTGCGCATCCGCACCGAGCGGCGCGGCTCGATGGTGGTGATCGAGGTGGTCAACAGCCTGCCGCCGCTGCGCTGGGCCGACGAACCGCTGCCGCGCGGCCACGGCATCGCGCTGGCGAACGTGAGGGACCGGCTGCGGCTGCTGCACGACATGCGCATGCAGTTCAGCGCCGGCATGGACCAGAAGAGCTACCGGGTGCGCATCGCGATACCCGCCGAATCATGAACGCATGCCATTGCGTGGGGGGACATGAATGAGCCTGAGGACATTGATCGTCGACGATGAAGCGCTGGCCCGCTCGCGGCTGCGCACGCTGCTGCGCGACTGCAGCGCGCCCGCGGCCGAGGTGGTGGCCGAGGCCGCGCAGGGCGCCGAGGCGCAGGCGCAGCTGGCGTCGATGAAGCTCGACGTGGTGCTGCTCGACGTGCACATGCCCGGCATCGACGGCATCGAGGTGGCGCGTGCGCTGCGCGAGCGCGCCGACGCGCCGGCCGTGGTGTTCGTGACCGCCCATGCGGCGCATGCCGTCACCGCCTTCGAGCTCGACGCGGTCGACTACCTCACCAAGCCCGTGCGCGCCGAGCGGCTGCAGCAGGCGCTGCAGAAGGCCGAGCGCTACCTCAAGGAGCGCGCCAGCGACAAGGTGGCGCAGGAGAGCGTGCTGATCCAGGACCGCGGCCGCGCCGAGCGCGTGCCGCTGGCGGAGATCGTCTACCTGAAGTCCGAGTACAAGTACCTCACGGTGCGCACGGCCGCGCGCAGCCACATCCTCGACGGCTCGCTCAACGATTTCGAGGAGCGCTATCCCCAGCGTTTCCTGCGCGTGCACCGCAACGCGCTGGTGGCGCGCAGCGCGATCCGCGCGCTCGAGCGCTACGACGACGGCGAGGACGCCGAGGGCTGGGCGCTGCGCCTGTCGACCGTGCCCGAGCTGGTCGCGGTGTCGCGCCGGCAGCTGGCGGCGGTGCGCGAAGTCATCAAGGACGCACGATGAACGACAAGGCGCGCGAGGACGACGACGCCCCGCGGCCGCCGGCCGCGCCGGAGGAGGTGCCCGCGCCCGACCTTGCGCCGCAGCCCGAGGAGCCCGTGGTGGCCGCGGTTTCGCCCGCGCCCGCGCTGCGCCCCGAGCCGCCGCCCGCGCCGAAATCCGAGGCCGATGCCGAGCGCGACCTGCCGGTGCTGCGCGTGCCGGTCGACGTGCGCAGCTTCTCGCTGGTGGTGCTCGCGGTGCTGGCCAGCGTGTTCGCGCTGCAGTGGGCGCAGTCGGTGTTCATCCCGCTGATGCTGAGCCTGCTGCTGAGCTATGCGCTGTCGCCGCTGGTCGACCGGCTCGAGCGCTGGTGGCTGCCGCGCTGGATCGGCGCGGCCGTCATCCTGCTCGGGCTCAGCGGCGCCATCGGCTGGACCGGCTATTCGCTCTCGGGCAGCGCCTCGGCGCTGCTCGATTCGCTGCCGGCCGCGGCGCAGAAGCTGCGCCAGGCCACGCGCACCGACAAGAGCACCGGCGGCACGCTCGACAGCGTGCAGCAGGCGGCCTCGCAGCTCGAGCGCGCGGCCGAGGAGAACTCGCGCGCGCTGGCACGCCGCGGCGTCGCGCGCGTGGTGATCGAGCGGCCGCCGTTCAACGTGCGCGACTACCTCTGGACCGGCACGGTCGGCCTGCTCGGCGCGGCCGGGCAGCTCACGCTGGTGGCCTTCCTCACCTACTTCGCGCTCTGTTCGGGCTCCACCTTCCGGCGCAAGCTGATCAAGATCTCGGGCTCCAGCCTCGAGAAGAAGAAGATCACCGTGCACGTGCTCGACGACATCACGCGCAACATCGAGCGCTACCTGCTGGTGCAGATCTTCACCAGCGTGCTCGTGGGCGTGGCCACCGGCCTGGCCTTCTGGGCCATCGGGCTGCAGAACGCGGCCGTGTGGGGCATCGTGGCCGGCGTCACCAACCTCATTCCCTACATCGGCTCGGTGATCGTGCTCTCGGCCGCGGGCCTGGTGGCCTTCCTGCAGTTCAATACCCTCGAGATGGGCATCCTGGTGGCCGGCACCTCGCTGCTGATCCACACCCTGGTCGGCAACCTGCTGATGCCCTGGCTCACCAGCCGCACCAGCCGCATGAACCCGGTCGCGGTGTTCGTCGGCGTGATCTTCTGGGGCTGGCTCTGGGGCGTCTGGGGGCTGCTGCTGGGCATCCCGATCACCATGGTGATCAAGGCCATCTGCGACCGGGTCGAGGACCTGCAGCCGATCGGCGAATTGCTGGGCGAGTAGGCCGCGGGCAAGGCCGTCGAGGCCCTGTGATACAAGAGCCGGACACCTGATCTTCATCGTTTCTGTTCCGGGGTAGTTCAGTGGCAGAACGCTCGGCTTGTAACCGAGAAGGCGCTGGTTCAACCCCAGCCCCCGGACCCCACTCATTTCGCATGACCATGGAAGACGATCCGTCCCTGGCGGCCGGCGGTTACTCGGCTTTCCAGCTGGCCCGCGCGCTGGCCGCGACCGAGCATGCCGACGAGACGGTGCGCCGCAACGCCGCGAAGCGCGTGCGGCAGTGGACTGCCGTGATCGAGGGGCAGCGCGGCGGCGCGATCGCCACGGGCTCGCGCACGCCGCTCAAGGACATGCCCGCCTGGGTCACGCCCGAGGTGGCGACCGGCGGGTTCGCGACCGGCGCGCTGCTGGCGGGCGGGGCGTTCCAGGCGCATGAACGCACGTTGCGCGACGAACTCGCGCCGGGCGTGCCCGAGGCCGATGCACGAGGGGCACTGAACAGCTTCTTTCTCACGGACGCGGGCCTCGAGCGGCTCGGGCTGCTGCTCGATGCGGGACGCTTCGAGGTCGCGGTGCCCGAGGAGGGAGCCCTGCTCGCGGTGGCATGGCTGCTGCGCGCTGGCCATGTGGAGCAGGCCTGGGAACTGGTGGAGGCGATCGCGCCCTGGTTCTCGCGGCTGCGCTTCTACCCGGTCGAGCTGGCCGAGGCGCGCACGCAGGGCACGCTCCTGTGGGTCGACGATGTCGCCACCGTGATGCAGCGCTTGCGCGCGGTGAAGCCGAACGCGGCGATCCTGGCGCAGAAGGAAGCCGTCGAGGTCTGGGCTCCGCTGCATGACCGCATGGCGGCGCTGCTGTTCGAGACCGTGCGGGGCGATGCCCCCATCGCGCTGCGCACCGCCGATGGCGCCTGGCAGCGCGGCGAGGCGAACAGTTTCGTCGTGTCCGGAGGCTGGCCCTGTGCCCACTATCCCGAAGGCTGGCACGAGCGCGCCGCGATGCTGCTCGACCAGTACCGGCAGGCACGCGCGCTGCACGCGCGATGCGGGCGGCCGGAGCGCGAAGGTGACAGTTTCTTCACGCTTCGCGAAGGGTTGCGGCGCTGCGTCGAGAAGCCCGCGGCCTTGAGCGGTAGGGAGGTGGGGCGGCTGCGACTGGTTCTCGCGCGCTACCGCGCGACACACGGCCTGCCCGGCGCTGCCGAACGCCTGACGTTCAGGCAACGCCAGCGCGACGAAGCGGGCGCGCCTCCCTTCGAGCAGATCGGCCGCCAGGTTGCGCACCGGCTCGAGGCTGTGCCGCCCGAAGCGGGGCTCGACGACATCGAGCCCTTTCTGGCCCCTGTCGATGCATCGGAGGCCGCGGCGAGCGGCATCCGCGAAGGAACGACCATTCCGCACTCGGTTCGCCGCAAGCTTGCGCGCGCCCTCGAGGGAACCGCCGGCGAGCTCGTCGAGCGCGGCGCGATTCCCTCGGGCGAGGCGCTGGCCCGCGTGCTGCCTCGATGGACCGCCGCGCTGCGCGCCGCCGATATCGCCGACCCGGCGCTGCGGCGGCTCCAGGCCGCCATCGACCAGGCGTTTCGCCGTCGGCGCTCGCTGCTGCTGCTGAGTCTGGAACGACAGGTGCAGCTGGCGGAACTGCCCTGGGTGGCCGCGACCGCGCGTTTCCGCGCGCCGGGTTCGGCCTCGCGCGAGGCGGCGCGGCAGGCGCTGACCGAGATCGCGCGCCTGGCCCTGACGTCGTTCCCGCAGGCGATCCTGCCGAACAAGCTGCTGCAGGAGCTGGGGGCCCTGGCCGAGATGGCCGGGCTGCCACTGCCATTCGTCGAGGAGATCGCGGCCGACATCTTCATGGGTCGGTTCTCGCCGAAGTTCCTCGAGGCCGCCAGGCTGGCCGCGGATGTCGTGGAGGGCAGCCTCTATGCCCGCTACTACGGCATCGACGGCCCGGTGTTGCGGGCGCTGCGCGCGCCGCAGGACGCCGCATCCAAGCGAGGGGCGAAGGACGCGATCGATGTCCTGGCCCGCCTGGGCGCGTCGCGCGCGGGCATCGAGTGGCCGGCGCGGAACGTGGTGCGCAACGGCATGGTGATCGAGCAGGTGCAGGTGCTGACCACCCACAACCTGGCGCCCCTGCTTGCCGGGTCGGGCCTGCGCGAAAGCCTTGCCGCGCAACTGCCCGCGATGGCACGCCGATGCTTCGAATGGATCTGCGCGCAGCTCCAACTGCCCGCGGCGGACCGGCATGCGAGCCTGATCCGGATCAAGGGCTCGGCCTATGCCTGGCGCCAGATGGTCTTCTTCCTCTCGCAGTGCCGCGACGACGAAGTCATCGAGTTCCTGGGCTGGTCACGGGCGTGCCTGGGCGGGCAGGCGAAGGCCTTCAAGCGCCGCTTCGAGCCGATCCTCTCCGGATTGGTGGCCGCCACCACCACGGAGGACCCGCGCGTCCAGCCTTTCATGGGATGGACCGAAGGAACGCATTGGTTGATGCAGGACGACAACCCCGGCCGCTGACACGGATGCCGCCTAGGCGGTGCCGCGCGCGGCCTTCGGTTGCAGCTTTTTGACGAAGGTCGCCGCCGGCGCCAGCGGCTTCCCGTCGTGCGTGCGCAGATCGATGCGCTTCACCGGCTTGCCGCTCTCGCGCTCGACCAGCACCGAGTGCGGCTCGCCCTTGGCATAGAGGTGCTGCTCGCCCCAGTGGCGCAGCCCCACCACGACCGGGAAAAGCCCCTCGCCCCTGGGCGTCAGCAGGTACTCCTGGTAGAGCGAACCGTCGGAGGCCGGCGCCTGGCTCAGCACGCCTTCGTTCACCAGGTTCTTGAGCCGGTCCGCGAGGATGTTCTTCGCCACGCCCAGGCTCTGCTGGAACTCGCCGAAGCGCTTCATGCCGTCGAAGGCGTCGCGCACGATCAGCAGCGACCAGCGGTCGCCGAGGATGTCGAGCGTGCGCGCCATGGGACAGGCGTCTTCCTTGAGGCTTTTGCGGCGGGCCATGGCGATGCGTTGCGGGTGGATGTGGTTGCAGGATTAAACCATTTCGGCGCTGGCCGCATGCGCGCTGCCGCAAGACCTTGCGGCGTGGCGGGGCTGGCCGGCCCATCAGGTTGCAAACAAAAACCGATCTGCCTACGATCAATAAGGTTTCAAATAAAAACCAGATAGCCGATTCGATCCATCCCTTTGCCATTGCGCAGAAAGCCATCCATGACCGCTTCATCCGATACGCAACCGTCCCCCGCCGCCGGCATCGCCCGCGGCGCCGATGCCGTTCCCGGCCTGCGCGCCAGCCCCGTGCGCGTGGCCGTGGTGCAGTTCGACCCGCAGGTCGGCGTGGAGAACCTCGCGCGCAACAGCGCGGCGATCTACCAGCGGCTCGATGCCGCGGTCGCCAACGGCGCGCAGCTCGTGGTGCTGCCCGAGCTCGCGACCACCGGCTACTGCTTCAGCGGCCGCGCCGAGGCCTATGCCCATGCCGAGCCCGTGCCCGGCGGTGCCACGGTGCAGGGGTGGGTGTCGTATGCGGCGAAGCACGGCATCCACATCGTCGGCTGCCTGGTCGAGCAGGACGGGCTGCAGCTGTTCGACACCGCGGTGCTGGTCGGGCCCGAGGGCTACATCGGCCGCTACCGCAAGACCCATCTGTGGAACAACGAGAAGCTGTGGTTCACGCCCGGCGACGAGGGCTATCCGGTGTTCGAGACCCGGATCGGCCGCATCGGCCTGCTGGTGTGCTGGGACATCTGGTTTCCCGAGGTGCCGCGCATCCTCGCGCAGCTGGGCGCCGACATCGTCTGCGCGCCCACCAACTGGGTCTGGACGCCGCCGCCGCTGTACGACGCCAGCGGCACCTGCATGGCGGCCTACCTCACGATGACGGCGGCCCATGCCAACGGCATCTTCATCGCGACGGCCGACCGCATCGGCACCGAGCGCGGCGCGGGCTTCATGGGCAACTCGCTGATTGCGGGCACCAACGGCTGGCCGATCGGCCGCATCGCGGGCCCCGACGAGGACACCATCCTCCATGCCGACGTCGACATCGGCGCGGCGCGCTCGGCGCCGATCTGGACGCCGCTCAACGACCTGCACCGCGACCGCCGCACCGACCTCTACGACCCGCTGCTCGGCTACGTCGGTGCGCGGGCGCTGCCGCGATGAGCGAGACCTTCGGCTTCTTCGCGCGGCAGACGATCGCCGCGCTCGCGAACGACCTGCGCGCGGGCCGGCGCACCTCGGCGCAGCTGGTCGAGGCCTCGCTGGCCGCGATCGAGTCTCGGAACCCGCGGCTCAATGCCTTCGTGCGCGTGGATGCGCAGGGCGCGCGCGCCGCCGCCCTGCGTGCCGACGACGAGCTGCGGCAAGGCATCGACCGCGGTCCGCTGCACGGCATGCCGGTGGCGATCAAGGACCTGATCGACATCGCGGGCCAGCCCACCACGCAGGGCTCGGCGCTGTACCTCGAGCACGTGGCGCATGACGACGCGGCCTGCGTGCGGCAGTTGCGCGCGGCCGGCGCGGTGCCGGTGGGCAAGACCACGCTGCACGAGTTCGCCTACGGCGCCACCGGCGACCGCTCGGTGCAGGGCGCGGCGCGCAATCCGCATGCGAGCGCGCGCATGTCGGGCGGCAGCAGCGGCGGCAGCGCGGTCGCGGTGGCCGCGGGCATGGTGCCGCTGGCGCTGGGCACCGACACCGCGGGGTCGGTGCGCGTGCCCGCGGCGCTGTGCGGCGTGGCGGGCTTCAAGCCGGCCCATGGCGCGATCTCGTGCGAGGGCGTGCGGCCGCTGGCCGCGTCGCTCGACCACGTGGGGCTGTTCGCGCGCGACGCCGGGGACGTGGCGCTGGCCTATGGCTGCCTGGCATCCTTCGATACGGAGGTTGCGCCGGCGGCGCGCATCGGCTGGATCGTTCCTTCGCTGCTCGCGCGCACCGATCCACGCATCGCGCGCGCCGTGCGCGAACGCCTCGGTGCCGCCGGCCTGCCGGTCGACGAGGTGGACCTGCCCGTGCGGCTGCCGCAGGCGCACGAACTGTTCGAGCTCTTCTCCACGCTGCAGGCCAGCGAGGCCTTCGCCGTGCATGCGGACGATGTGGCGCGCGGCGCCGAGGCCATCGATGCCGAGGTGCTGCAGCGCCTGCGCCGCGGCGAGGCGATCCCGGCCTGGCGCTATGTGCGCGCGCTCGCGCAGCGCGAGGCCGTGGCGCGCGCCGTGGCCGAGCTGCTGCGGCGGCACGAGGTGCTGGCGCTGCCGACCGTGCCGATGCTGGCGCCCGCCATCGGCGAGCGAACGCCCCGCATCGATGGCGCGGCCGTCGAGGTGCGCGCCGCGCTGCTGTCGCTCACGAGCCCGTGGAACCTGGTCGGGCTGCCCGCGATCAGCGTGCCCGTGGGGCGCATCGACGGCCTGCCGATCGCGCTGCAACTGGTGGCCGCGGCCGGCAGGGAAGCCGTGCTGTTCCGCCTCGCTTCCACCCTCGAAGGAGTCGCCTGACATGCCCTATCTGCAACTCGACGTGAACGGCCGCCATGCGGCCACCGACAAGCGGCGGCTCGCGCAGCGCCTGTGCGAAACCTATGCCGCGATGATGAGCGTCGACATCCGGCGCATCAGCGTGGCGGTGCGCGAGGCGGGCGAGGGCGGCGTGTGGCGCATGGTCGATGGCCAGCCGGTCGAGGTCTCGGTGCTGATGTGCGACATCCGGCGCGGCCGTTCGGCCGAGCTGCGGCTCGCGGTCGCGAAGGCGCTGTGCCGCGACTGCGCGGAGATCCTCGGGCTGCGCGAGGACCGGCTCAACGTCGAGTTCACCCAGCATGCGGGCGACGAGATGTACCACCCGACGCTGGGCGGCTACAGCCCCGAGTGGGCGCAGGGCGAGGGCGGCTGAGGACGCTCAGCGCGGTGGCCTGGCCAGCCGCGCGAAGCGCGCGATCATCAGCGGCCCGAGCAGCGCGCCCAGTCCGACCGTGGTCCATGCCGCCACCCAGCCGTGGGTGCTGCCCACGCCGAAGCGCGCCTGCCCCCAGTCGAGCGCGAGGCCGAACACCCAGGGGCTGACCGCGCCCGCGCCGAAGCCCATCACCGAACGCACCGAATAGGCCACGCCCAGGCGATGCGGCGCCACCACGTCGGCCAGCGCGGTCGAGTAGACCGAGGAGTCGGCGATCGCGAACAGGTTGTAGAGCGCGGCCGCCGCCGCCAGCAGCCACAGCGGCCAGCTCCACATCCAGCCGAAGGCGAAGGACATGCACAGGCTCGCGAGGGTGGCGACCATCATCACGCGCGCGCGGCCCCAGCGGTCGGAGGCGGCACCGCCCGCGATGCTGCCGAACACGCTGACCAGGTGCGCCAGCGCCGCGAGCGCGATGCCCGCGCCCTTCCAGGCCGCGGGCACATCGCCCGACGCGGCCACGAGGTAGGCGGGCAGCCAGGCCCACAGCGCCATCAGCTCCCAGCAATGGAAGGCATAGGCCCAGTTGCCGGCCATCGCGGGCTTGTCGCGCACCGTCTCGGCCAGCGCGCGCAGCGTGCTTTCGCGCGCGGCCTGTGGCGGTGCCGTAGGCAGTTGCATGCGGCGCAGCGCGGGCACGGTGAGCAGCGCGCCCACCGCGGTGCACAGCGCCGCCGCGATCAGGCCATGGCGCCAGTGCGCGAGGCTCGCGAGCGCGGCCACCACCGCGAGCGAGAGCGCATAGCCGAGCGACGAGGCGCCGAGGAACAGCCCCATCGCGCGGCCGCGCACGGCGGGTTCGGCATTGCGCGCGAGCAGCTGCAGCCCCGGCGTGTACGAGGCACCGGCGCACAGCCCCGCGAGCCCGTACAGCAACAGCGCCGAGCGATGGCCGCTCGCGAACAGCGCGAAGCCCAGCGCCGCGATCGCGCTGACCGCGCTGCCGAGCAGGAACACGCGGTGCGCGCCGAAGCGGTCCGCGAGCAGGCCTACGGCGAACAGCGAACTCATGTAGCCCACGTGCCAGGCGCTCTGGATCGAGCCGGCCTGCGCGGCGCTCATCCGCCAGTCGACCATGGTGAAGGGCAGCACGCCGGCATAGGCCGTGACGATCATGGCCTGCAGCAGCCGGCTCGCGCAGAGCATCGCGAGCCAGCCCGGCGCGGGCAGGGATGGCTGTGCCGCCATCAGGCCAGCGCGCGCTGCATCAGCACGGTGTCGACCCAGCGGCCGAACTTGAAGCCCACGTCGCGCAGCACGCCGACCTGTTCGAAGCCCAGGCTCTCGTGCAGCCGCGTCGAGCCCGCGTTGCCGCTGTGGCCGACCACCGCGACCATCTGGCGCAGGCCCCGCGCGGCGCAGCGTTCGATCAGCGCCGCGAGCAGCGCCTTGCCGATGCCGCGGCCGTGTTCGCCCTGCGCGACGTAGATCGAATCCTCGACCGTGTGGCGGTAGGCGGAGCGCGCGCGGTAGGCGCCGGCATAGGCATAGCCGACCACGCGGCCCTCGCGCAGCGCGACCAGGTAGGGCAGGCCCAGGCGCAGCACCTCGAGGCGGCGCGACAGCATCTGCGCCACGGTCGGCACCTGTTCCTCGAAGGAACAGAGGTCGTGCAGCACGTAGTGGCTGTAGATGGCCTGGATCTGGTCCAGGTGCTGGGGCTCGGCGTCGGCGATCTCGAACGCGGCGGGAGCGGCGGAAGCGGAAGAAGGGTCGGAAGAAGGCATGGCGCGATCTTGACGCGCGGCGATCGATAAATGAAGCTTAGATCACCTATGCAAGCCATGAGAAAAACTTTGGACAAGCCGCTGCAGCGCTCGCTCAACCTCGACCAGCTGCGCGCCTTCGGCCTGGTGGTGGAGACCGGCAGCTTCTCGGCCGCGGCCGAACGCCTGGGCCTGACCCAGCCCGCGGTGAGCCTGCAGGTGCGCCAGCTCGAGCGCCGCCTCGCGGTGCGGCTGGTGGAGCGCGTGGGCCGGCGCGCGCGGGCCACGGCGGCCGGCAGCGAGCTGCTGCGGCATGCGCAGCACATCGATGCGGCGGTCGAGAACGCGATCGAGGCCTTGGGCGACCATGCGAGCGCGGTCGCGGGCCGCGTGCGGCTGGGCACCGGCGCCACGGCCTGCCTGCACCTGCTGCCGCCGCTGCTGCGCGCGCTGCGCGAGCAGTACCCCGCGCTCAGCGTGGTGGTGAGCACCGGCAACACCGACGACTGCGTGCGCAAGGTGGAGGAGAACAGCATCGACCTCGCGCTCGTCACCTTGCCGGCCACGGGGCGTTCGCTCGAGGTGATGCCGGTGCTCGACGACGAGTTCGTGGCCATCGGCCGCGCCGACCTCGCGCCGCTGAAGGCGCGCGTGGGACCGGCCGACCTGGCGCCGCTGCCGCTGGTGTTGTTCGAGCCCGCGGCCAACACGCGCCGGCTGGTCGACCGCTGGTTCGCGGCCGAAGGGCTGCAGCCGCAGCCGGTGATGGAACTCGGCAGCGTCGAGGCGATGAAGGAGATGGTGGCCGCGGGGTTGGGCTACGCCATCGTGCCCGGCATGGCGATGCGCGGGCGCGGCGCCCATCCCGAACTCAAGATCAGCCGGCTGGTGCCGCCGCTGTCGCGCAGCTTGGCGATCGTGCTGCGGCGCGACAAGCCGGTGGGCAAAGGCCTTCGCGTGGTGCTCGATGCGATCGCGCGGGCGGGGGCCGAAGGCAAACGGCCGGGCACGCCACGCGGGCGTCCCGGCCGTTGAAGGGAAGGCTGCCGCTCAGGCCGCCACGGCGGCGCCGCGCGCACGGCCCAGCGTGACCACGATCAGCGCCGCGACCAGCACCAGTCCGCCGCTCATCACCATGGTGCTCGAGATGCCCCAGCCGTCGACCACGCGACCGCCGAGCAGCGCGCCCGAGGCGATCGCCACCTGGAAGCCGCTGACCAGCAGCGCCTGGCCGGCCTCGGGTGCGTCGGGCACGGCCTCGAGCATCCAGCCCGTGAGCGCCACCGGGATCAGGCCGAAGGCCACGCCCCAGATCACGACCACCACCGCGCCGGCCACCAGGCCGGTGCCCAGCAGCGTCGACAGGATCAGCGCCGTGGCCAGCAGCAGCGCGGCCAGCAGGGTGGTGCCGCGCACGCTGCGCGCCACCATGCTGCCGCCCAGGAAGGTGCCGAAGAAGCCCACGGCGCCGTAGACCAGCAGCAGCGTGGTCACGCCGTTGGGGTCGAGGCCGAAGACCTGCTGCAGCAGCGGCTTGAGGTAGGTGTAGGCGGCGAAGTGGCCGGCGATGAAGAACAGCACCGCGAGCAGCCCGACCTGCGCCATGCGCCGCGTCAGCGGGATCAGCAGGTCGCGCGCGCCGATGGCCCGTGCCGAGGGCAGCGGCGGCAGCAGCCACAGCTGCACCAGCAGCACGGCCCCGGCCAGCGCGCCGGTGGCGGCGAAGGAGGCGCGCCAGCCGAAGGTGGTGCCGAGGAAGGCACCGGCCGGCACGCCGAGCACGGTGGCGGCCGACACGCCGGCCAGCACCAGCGACATCGCGCGCGCCTGCTGGGCCGGCGGCACCAGTTGCGTGGCGGCCGGCGGCGCGAAGGTCCAGAAGCCGCCCACGCACAGGCCGAGGATCAGCCGCGCGATCAGCATGGTGGCGAAGTTGGGCGCGAAGGCCGCGAGCAGGTTCGAGGCGATCAGCGCCACGGTGAGGCCGATCAGCAGGGTGCGGCGGTCGAGCCGGCCCGAGGCCACGATCAGGCCCGGCCCCGCGAAGGCCGCGAGGATGCCGGGCATGGTGATCATCAGGCCCGCCGTGCCGTTGGAGACGTTGAGGGTGCTGGCGATGTCGGTGAGCAGGCCGATCGGCATGAACTCGGTCGAGACCATGGCGAAGGAGCCGACCGAGAGCGAGCCGACCGCGAGCCAGGTCGAGCGCGAGGTCTTCGCGGAATCGGGCGGCAGCGCGTCGATGCAGGGGGCGCCGCTGGGTGCGTTCATCATGAGGAGGAAGTCCGGTGGGCATCGGCCGGCGCGGCGGTCGATGCTTGTTGCAAAGGGCTTCGCAGTGTGGTCGCACGGGCGCCCGCGACAAAGGGGCCGCGCGGCAGTTGTCAGTTTCCCGGGGGCGAACAATCGAGGGGTTTGCGTGTCCTCGACCGCACGCAGGCGGCGATTTGCCGCCAACCGAGGCAAATGCGCGCTCAGGGCTTCGGCGGCGCGCCTTCGGCGAACGAGGGCAGGTCCTCGCCGCAGGCCATCCATGGCACGTCGTGCGAGCGCCAGATGTGCTGGCTGGGCCGCACGCCGGGATCGTCGTCGAGCGAGCCCACGCGCAGGATCACCTGCGGCTGGGCCACCCACTCGGCCACGAGGTGGCTGCCGCAGCGGCGGCAGAAATGGCGCAGCTTGCCGGGCGTCGACTCGAAGGCCGCGAGCGCGTCGTCCTGGCCGCGCAGCCAGCGGAAGTCGGCGCGGTCCACGCGCGCCGTGCTCGCGAAGGCGGCCGCATGCGCCTTGCGGCAGGTCCGGCAGTGGCAGTGGCCGATCGGGCCCGCGAGCTTCGCGGCCTCGTAGGCCACGGCGCCGCAGAGACAGGAGCCTTGCATGCCGTGCCTCCTCAGCCGGTGTTGCGCAGGCCGGCGGCCACGCCGTTGATCGAGATGTGGATGCCGCGCTGCAGCCGCTCGCCGCCGTCGCCCGCGCGGTAGCGCCGCATCAGCTCGACCTGCAGGTGGTGCAGCGGGTCGATGTAGGGGAAGCGGTGGCGCACCGAGCGCTGCATCTCGGCATTGCCCTCGAGCCGCTGCTTGGCGCCGGTGATCAGCGTGAGCGCGTCCGAGGTGCGGTGCCATTCGGCATCGATCATCGAGAACACCTTCTGGCGCAGCTTGCGGTCGCTCACCAGTTCCGCATAGCGCGATGCCAGCGCGAGGTCGCTCTTGGCGAGCACCATGTCCATGTTCGACAGCAGCGTGCGGAAGAAGGGCCACTGCGCGTACATGCGCTGCAGCAGCGCCTGGCGCTCCTTGCGGCCCGCGGCATTGCCGGCGGCCGCGAGGAACTGCTCCACGCCCGAGCCGAAGCCGAACCAGCCCGGGATGGTGAGGCGGCACTGGCCCCAGCTGAAGCTCCAGGGCACGGCGCGCAGGTCGTCGATCTTGTGGCTGGGATTGCGCGAGGCGGGGCGCGAGCCGATGTTGAGCTCGGCGATCTCGCGGATCGGCGTGGCGCTGAAGAAGTACTCGCCGAAGCCCGGGGTCTCGTAGACCAGCTTGCGGTAGGCCGCCATGCTCGCGCTCGAGAGCTCGCCGGCCGCCGACAGAAAGGTGGCGGGCGCCGACTTGCCCTGCGGCAGCAGCGTGGCCTCGAGCGTGGCGGCCACCAGGGTCTCGAGGTTGCGCCGGCCGATCTCTCGGTTGGCGTACTTCGAGCCGATGACCTCGCCCTGTTCGGTCAGGCGGATCTGGCCGCGCACCGTGCCCGGGGGCTGTGCGAGGATCGCCTGGTAGCTCGGGCCGCCGCCGCGCCCCACGGTGCCGCCGCGGCCATGGAACATGCGCAGGCGGATGGGGTTGGCCTTCTTCCTGTTGAGCTCGTCGAACAGCGCCACCAGCGCGATGCCGGCGCGGTAGAGCTCCCAGTTGCTCGTGAAGATGCCGCCGTCCTTGTTGCTGTCGCTGTAGCCGAGCATCACGTCCTGCTCGGCGCCCGAGCGCTCGATCAGCGCCTGGATGTTCGGCAGCGCATAGAAGGCGCGCACGATCGGCGCGGCATTGCGCAGGTCCTCGATGGTCTCGAACAGCGGCACCACGATCAGGTCGCAGGTGGCGTCCTTGTCCATCGCGCCGCGCAGCAGGCCCACTTCCTTCTGCAGCAGCAGCGCCTCGAGCAGGTCGCTCACGGTCTCGGTGTGGCTGATGATGTAGTGGCGGATCGCCGCGTTGCCGTAGCGCGCGCGGGCCGCGCGCGCGGCCGCGAAGATCGCGAGTTCGCTGCGGGCGAGCGGCGAGTAGTCGGCATCGGGCACGCGCAGCGGGCGCGCGTCGTCGAGCAGCTTGAGCAGCAGCGTCTGCTTGGCTTCCTCGGCCAGCGAGGCATAGGCGGGCTCGATGCGCGCGGTGGCCAGCAGCTCGGCGATCACGGCCTCGTGCTTGTCGGAGCTCTGGCGCAGGTCGACCGTGGCGAGGTGGAAGCCGAACACCTCGACCGCGCGGATCAGCGGCTTGAGGCGCGGCGCGGCCAGCAGGCTGCCGTGTTTCTCGCCGAGCGAGTCCTCGATGGTGCGCAGGTCGGCGAGGAACTCCTCGGCCGTGGCATAGGGGTTCTGCGGTGCCACCGCGTGGCGCGCGGCCTCGCCGCCCGTGAGCTCGCGCAGCGTGGCCGCGAGCCGCGAGTACACGCCGGTCAGCGCGCGGCGGTAGGGCTCGTCCTTGCGGTGCTCGCTGGTGTCGGGCGAACGCTCGGCCAGCGCCTGCATCTCGACCGAGACATCGATCAGGGTGGCCGAGAGCGACAGTTCGCCGCCCAGGTAGTGCACCTCGGTGAGGTAGTGGCGCAGCGCCAGCTCGGCCTGGCGGCGCAGCGCGTACTCGAGCGTCTCGGCCGTGACGTTGGGGTTACCGTCGCGGTCGCCGCCGATCCACTGGCCCATGCGCAGGAAGGTCGCGACCGAGGGCGTCTGGCCGCCCTGCGCCAGTGCCTTCTCGAGGTCGGCGTAGACGCGCGGGATCTCGCGCAGGAAGGTGGCCTCGTAGTAGCTCAGCGCGTTCTCGATCTCGTCGGCCACGGTGAGCTTGGAGAAGCGCAGCAGGCGCGTCTGCCACAGCTGCGTGACGCGGATGCGGATCTGCGCCTCGTTGTCGGCGAATTCGAGCGGCGACAGCGCGTCGGTGCCGCCGGCATAGGCCTGCTGGCGCAGGCGGATCTCGTCGCGCGTGGTCAGCAGCAGCGCGATGGCGCGCTCGGCGTCGAGGATGCTCTTGCGCTGCACCTCGGTCGGGTGCGCGGTGAGCACCGGCGACAGGTAGCTGTGGGCCAGCGTGGCCACGATCTCGTCGGGCTTCACGCCGGCCTTGCGGATGCGCGCCAGCGCGGTCTGCAGGTCGCCGTCGGCGCTTTCGCCGGCGCGCTCGGCCTCGGTGCGGCGGCGGATCAGGTGGCGGTCTTCCGCCAGGTTGGCCAGGTGGCTGAAGTAGCTGAAGGCGCGGATCACGCGCACGGTCTCGGCCGCGGTCAGGCTCTTGAGCAGGTTCTTGAGCGCGCGGTCGGCAGTCTGGTCGGCATCGCGGCGGAAGGCCACCGACAGCGTGCGGATCTTCTCCACCAGTTCATAGCTCTCCTTGCCCTCCTGCTCCCGGATCACATCGCCGAGGATGCGGCCCAGCAGGCGGATGTCGTCGATCAGCGGCTGGTCTTCGGCTTGCCTGCGCTTCGGTGGGGCGACAGGGGTCTTGCTGGCTTTCATTCGATGTTGTTCCTGGAGACTTGGAGTGCTGTTGGAATGGAGCGTCGCCGCCGTTGCTGCGGCGCAACATGCTAGCATCCCGCCGGTTTCTGTTCATGTACTTTTCGGGGGCGGTTTTGAGCAATATCGTGATTGCCACGCGCGAAAGCCGGCTGGCCTTGTGGCAAGCCGAGCACGTGCAAGCGCTGTTGCAAGACAAGGGCCACACGGTCCGCCTGCTGGGCATGACCACGCGTGGCGACCAGATCCTCGACCGCACGCTGAGCAAGGTCGGCGGCAAGGGCCTGTTCGTGAAGGAGCTCGAGCTCGCGCTCGAGGAAGGGCGTGCCGACATCGCGGTCCATTCGCTCAAGGACGTGCCGATGGAACTGCCCGAGGGCTTCGTGCTGGCCTGCGTGCTCGAGCGCGAGGACCCGCGCGACGCGCTGGTGTCGCCGCGCTATGCCTCGCTCGACGAACTGCCGCAGGGCGCCGTGGTCGGCACCTCGAGCCTGCGCCGCGTGATGCTGCTGCGCGCGCGCCGGCCCGACCTGCGCATCGAACCGCTGCGCGGCAACCTCGACACCCGCCTGCGCAAGCTCGACGAGGGCCAGTACGACGCCATCGTGCTCGCCGCCGCGGGCCTCAAGCGCCTGGGCCTCGAGCAGCGTATCCGCATCGCCTTCGAGCCCGAGACCATGCTGCCGGCCGCGGGCCAGGGCGCGCTGGGCATCGAGGTGCGCGCCGACCGCGCCGACCTGATCGAACTGCTGGCGCCGCTCGCGCACCGCGGCGACTGGCTCGCCACCGCCGCCGAGCGCGCCGTGAGCCGCGCGATGGGCGGCAGCTGCTCGATGCCGCTGGCCGCGCATGCGCGCTGGCAGCCCGACGGCAGCCTGCGCATCGACGCCGCCTGGGGCGACCCCGAGGGCGCCGAGCCGATGCTGCAGGTGAGCGCGCGCGCCGAGGCCGGCGATCACGCGCAGGCCGATGCGCTCGGTTTGCACGCGGCCTCGCTGCTGCGCGACGCGGGCGCCCACTGAGGCGCGTGGGGACCGTGGCGACGACCGTCCTCGTGACACGGCCGGCGCGCGAGGCTCCCCCGTGGATCGATGCCCTGCGCGACGCGGGCTTCGACGCGCGTGCGCTGCCCTTGATCGAGATCGCGCCGGTCGCCGATGCCGCGCCGTTGCGCGCGGCCTGGAACGACGCCCATGCGGCGCGGATGTTCGTGAGCGCCGCGGCGGTCGACCGCTTCTTCGAGGCCAACGCCGGCGCCGCGCCGCCAGCCGGCTGCCGCTTCTGGGCCACCGGCCCCGGCACCGCGCGCGCGCTGCAACGCAACGGTGTTCCGCCCGAGGCCATCGACACGCCCGCGGCCGACGAAGGCCGCTTCGATTCCGAAGCCTTGTGGGCGATCGTGGGGCCGCGGCTCGTGCCCGGCATGCGCGTGCTGATCGTGCGCGGCGGCGACGCGCAGGGCCTTCCCGCGGGCCGCGACTGGCTCGCGCAGGCGCTCGACCATGCGGGCGCCCAGCGCGACACGGTGGTTGCCTACCGCCGGCTCGTGCCCGTGCTCGACGACGCCCAGCGCCGGCTGGCCGGGGAGGGCGCGGCGGGCCGCGCGCTCTGGCTCTTCAGCAGTTCCGAGGCGATCGCCAACCTGCGCGCCGCGCTGCCGGCCACCGATTGGCGAGCCGCGCGCGCCATCGCCACCCACCCGCGCATCGCGCAAGCCGCGCGTGGCGCGGGTTTCGGCACGGTGCGCGAGAGCGCGCCGCTGCTGGAGGCGCTGGTCGCGTCGATAGAATCCCTCGCATGAGCGCCGTGCCTCCGTCCGACGAGTCTTCTTCCGCCTCCGCCGCACCCCAGGCACCCGTGCCGGCTCCGCTGACGACTTCCTCCCAATCTCCCGCCGCCCTCGCCGCGGCCGCCACCACCCTCACGCGCATCGGTCTCGGCTTGCTGGCCCTGGTCTCGCTGGGCGCGCTGCTGACGTCGATCGCGCTGTGGCAGAAGGTCGGCAACATGAAGGAGCAGCTCGCGCGCCAGAGCAGCGAGGCGCTGATGCAGTCGCTCGAGGCGCGCACGCTGGCACGCGAGGCCAAGGACACGGTGCGCGACACCGCCGCGCGCGTGGCGCTCACCGAGACCCGGGTCGCCGAGGTCGCGCTGCAGCGCTCGCAGCTCGAGGAACTGATGCAGAGCCTCTCGCGTTCGCGCGACGAGAACCTGGTGGTCGACATCGAATCCACGCTGCGGCTCGCGCTGCAGCAGGCGCAGGTCACGGGCAGCGTCGAGCCGCTGCTGGCCGCGCTGAAGGCCGGCGACCTGCGCATCGCGCGCGCCGCCCAGCCACGGCTGGCGCCGTTGCAGCGCGCCATGCAGCGCGACGCCGACCGGCTGCGCAGCACCGCCAGCGCCGATGGCGGCGAGGCGCTGCAGAAGCTCGACGAACTGATGCGCGGCGTGGACGACCTGCCGCCGCTCAACGCGGTCGCGATGCGCGGCACCGGCCTCAATGCCTGGCAGTCCGACCCGGTGCCGGCCGACGCGCCCTGGTGGGAGCGCGCGCTGCTCACGGTGCGCAACGAGGCGCGCTCGCTGGTGCGCGTGGGCCGCATCGAGCGGCCCGAGGCGATCCTGCTGGCGCCCGACCAGACCTACTTCCTGCGCGAGAACCTCAAGCTCAAGCTGCTCAACGCGCGCCTGTCGCTGCTGTCGCGCCAGGTCGACGTCACGCGCAGCGAGCTCGCCACCGTGGCCGCCTCGCTCAACCGCTATTTCGATCCCGCGTCGCGCCGCACGCAGGCGGCCGCCACGCAGTTGCAGCAGCTGCAGGCGCTGGTGAAGACCACCGAGCCGCCGCGCATCGACGACACGCTCGCCGCCCTGGCCACCGCCGCGGCCGGACGCTGAGGAGGCAGGGCTTTCCATGCGCGCCGCACTCTGGCTCCTCGCGCTGTTCGCCGTCGCCGCGGCTGTCGCGCTGTTCGCCGGCAACAACCAGGGCACGATCACCGTGTTCTGGCCGCCCTGGCGGGTCGATCTCTCGCTCAACCTCGTGCTGGTGATCCTGCTGACGCTGTTCGTGCTGCTGCACGCGGCGCTGCGCGCGCTGGCCGCGCTGTTCTCGCTGCCAACGCAGGCGCGCCAGTGGCGCATGCAGCAGAAGGAACGCATGCTGCATTCGGCGCTGCTCGATGCGATGGTGCAGCTGATCTCGGGCCGCTTCTCGCGTGCGCGCAAGGCCGCACAGGCCGCGCTCACGCAGGAGAAGACCCTGGCCGCGCTCGGCGCCAGCCTGCCGCAGGCGCAGCAGGTGCGCGTGCTGTCGCACCTGCTCGCGGCCGAGAGCGCGCAGGCGCTGCAGGACCGCCCGGCGCGCGACGCCCACCTGCAGCAGGCGCTCAACGAGAGTGCCGACCGCAACCTGCTGGCCAGCCCCGAGACCCGCGAGGGCGTGCAACTGCGCGCCGCGCGCTGGGCGCTCGAAGACCGCGATCCAGCCGCCGCGCTCGCGCGGCTCGAGGAACTGCCGCAGGGCGCGCAGCGCCGCACGCTGGCGTTGCGGCTGCGGCTGAAGGCCGCGCGCCAGGACCGCCGCACGCTCGAGGCGCTCGAAACCGCGCGGCTGCTGGCCAAGCACCGTGCCTTCTCGGAGGCCGCCGCGCAGAGCATCGTGCGCGGGCTCGCGACCGAGCTGCTGACGGGTGCGCACGATCCGGCGCAGCTGCTGCGCGCCTGGTCCGAACTCGAGACGGCCGAACGCGAGATGCCCGAGGTCGCCATCCACGCCGCGCAGCGCATGGTGCTGCTCAAGGGCGACCTGCCGGTGGCGCGCGGCTGGCTGCTGCCGGTCTGGGAGCGCATGGTGTCGGTGCCGCGCGGTCTCGGCGACGCGCTGCGCGTCAAGCTCGCGCTGGCGCTCGAGGCGGGGCTCGATCCGGTCGATGCCGACTGGCTCGCACGCATCGAGAGCGCCCAGCGCAACAACCCGCGCGATGCCAACCTGCAGTACCTCGCGGGCATGGCCTGCATGAAGCGCCAGCTCTGGGGCAAGGCGCAGCAGCTGCTGTCGCAGGCCGGCATGGGGCTGCAGGATCCCGAGCTCTACCGTCGCGCCTGGCTCGCGCTCGCGCAGCTGGCCGAGGACCGCGGCGATGCCGAGCAGGCCGCGCTGGCCTGGCGCAACGCGGCGCAGATCGAGAACCACCCGGTTTCGTTGCGATAGCTCAGGGACGCGAGGCGCAGGCGACCGCCGGCCGCCTGCTTCCGCCGTGGAAGGCCAGCGCGCTCAGCGCCGCGAGCATCCACACGCCGAGCGCGCCGTAGAGCATCACCCCGCCGAAACCCCGCAGCAGTGCCGCGTGGGCGATGGTGCCCGAGGGGTCGAGCGCGGCAAGCGCCGGAAACTCCCGGTGCAGCGTCGCGAGGTGCCCGGCCGCGATCCGCTCGGCGAGCGCGGGCAGCGACACGGCCAGTTCCGGCAGCGCGCGGCGCAGCGCGTCGGCGATGCCCGCGAGCAGCAGGAAGCCCATCAGCGCGATGTTGACCGCCAGCGTGATGAGCCGCGCGCTCATGTCGATGCCCGAGGCCATGCCGGCGCGGCTCGCGGACACCGAGCCGGTGGTGGTGTTGGTCACCGGCGTGTTGATCACGCCCAGGCCGAGGCCCGCCAGCAGGCAGCCCGGCAGCAGCGTGAGCCAGCTCGCGTCGGCGGCGCCGCTGCCCCAGCGCCTCAGCAGGAAACCCGCGCCGATGGCGAACAGGCCGGCCGGGATCACGATGCCGGCGCGAAAGCGAGTGGCGAGCCGCTCGCCCAGCGGCGGCGCGAGCAGGGTCGGCAGCGTGTAGGCCAGCAGCGCCGTGCCGGCCTGCACCGCGTCGTAGCCCAGGCCGGCCTGGAAGTAGATCGGCAGGTAGATCATGAAGGGCCAGAAGCTGAAGTTCATGCCGACCGAGCCGAGGATCGCGCCCGAGAACGCGCGAATGCGGAACACCGAGAAGTCGAACATCGGATGGGTGCGGCTTCGCTCGATCGCCACGAAGGCCGCCAAGCTCGCGGCCGCGGCGCCGAGCAGGGCCAGAGCCGCCGCGCTCGCGAAGCCGAGCCCGGGCCCCTGCGTGATGTAGCCCGTGAGGCCGAGCACCGCGAGCGACAGCGTGACGATGCCCGCGAGGTCGAGCCGCTTCGCCTCGGGGTCGCGCGACTCGCCGATGCTGACGGCGGCCAGCAGCCAGGCGATGGCGGCCAGCGGCGCATGGACCAGGAACACCCATTCCCAGCGCCACAGCGCGGCGATCGCGCCGCCGACGATCGGCCCGAAGCCCAGGCCGACGCCGAACACCACGCCCCAGATCGCGAAGGCCCGGCTGCGCTCGCGGCCCTCCTGGAATTGATGCGAGAGGATGGCGATCTGGCAGATCAGCATGGTGCCGCCGCTCAGGCCCTGCAGGAAGCGCGCGCCGATCAGCAGCGGCGCGCTCGGCGCCAGCCCGCAGGTCAGCGAGGTGAGGCCGAACAGCAGCAGGCTGATCGCCAGCACGCGCTTGCGACCGTAGCGGTCGGCCAGCGTGCCGGCCGCCATCAGCACCGTGGTGCAGGCGATGGTGTAGGCATTCATGATCCATTGCATGGCCTCGAAGTCGGCGTGCAGCGTCTTCTCGAGCGTGGGCAGGATCACGGGAATGCTGGAGATCTCGAGGCCGAACATCGCGGCGACGAGGCAGAGGGCGACCAGCGCGAGGCGGTTGCGTGCGGTGGGTGAGAGGGTCATGGGGCGTCCGGTTGGCGCGGCGCGGCGAGGAGGCCGGCCGTGAGGAGCGCGATTCTGGGCAAAGGGTCTTCATGAGGGAAATGATTTAATTTCGTGAGATTCATTAATCTCCATCACTACTCGAACGACCCGCCCGCCCCGCCATGGACTTCGATCCCACCCTGCTGCGCGCCTTCGTGGCCGTGAAGGAGACCGGCAGCTTCACGCGCGCCGCGCAGCGCCTGCACCTGACGCAGTCGGCCATCAGCCACCAGATCCGCCGGCTCGAGGAGCAGGTGGGCCGCGCGCTGCTGCACCGCACGACGCGCCGCCTCACGGTGACGGAGGACGGCGAGGATTTCCTGCGCTATGCCGAGCAGATCCTGACGACGCTCGATGCCATGACGCAGCGCTTCCAGCCCTCGCCGATCTCGGGTGTGGTGCGTTTCGGCGCACCCGACAACTTCCTGGGCGAGCGCCTGGCGCCGCTGCTGTCGCAGTTCGCGCGCGCCTTTCCGTCGGTGCGCCTGGAGGTCTGCGTGAGCATGCACGTCGACCTGCGCGCGGCGATCAAGGCCGGCGAGCTCGACCTCGCGGTCGTGATGTCGCCGCCCGAGGTGGAGGAGGGCACGCGGCTGCGGCGCACGCAGCTGGTCTGGGCCGCGGCCGAGACCTTCGAGCCGCCCAGGGGTGGCTCGCTGCCGCTGGCCTTCTTTCCCAAGCCCTGCGTCTACCGGCAGGTGGCCGGCTCGGCGCTCGACCTCGCGCCGATCGACTGGCACGTGGTGTTCACCTCGGCCAGCCCGCAGGGCATTCGCGCGGCGGTGCTCGCGGGGCTCGCGGCAACGGTGATCACGCGCGAGGACGTGGAGCCGGGCATGAAGATCGTCGACGGCCGCTATGGGTTGCGGCCCTTGCCGAGCGTGGACTTCTCGCTGATCTGGAGCGAGAACGGCCGCACGCCCTGCGCCTGCCGCTTCGGAGAGCTGATCCTCGAGATGCCGGCCCCATGAAAAACGGCGCCCGAGGGCGCCGTCTTCATGGCAGTCGAGCGGATGCTCAGAGCGTGCGCTGCTCCGGCTGCGCTTCGCCAGCGGGCTGCTCGAACGGCAACGTCATCGCGGCCAGTTCGCGGCGGGTTTCGACCAGCACCAGCGGGCCTTCGTCGAGCACGATCACCGGCGGGCGCTCGCGCGGCACGTGGACCGGCTTCGGCTCGGCGGCGATCGCGGCGCGCGCCTGCGCGATGCGTTCGGCGTCGGAGTTGACCCACTGCAGGCCCGAGCTCTGAGCGATCTGCGCGAGCTCGTCGAGCGGCAGTTCGAAGGACTGGACCTTCGGCAGCGCGCGGCCGTTGGCGGCCGGCTGCGGAGCGCTCGCGCGTTCGACCACGATCGGTGCCGCGGGCGCCGCGGGTTGCTGCGGCTGCTCGAAGCGCGCTTGGGGTGCGGGCTCGCGCACCTGCGGCGCGGCGACCGGGGCTTCGGCGACGACCGCGACGCTGTCGGCGGCCTGGGCCACCGCTTGCTCCGCGAACGGCTGCGGCTGGCGCGCGACGGGCGCGTCCTGCAGGTTCTGCGCCTCGGCGGGCGCGCCGTCGAAGGCGGCCACGGGTTGCTGCGCTTCGCCTTCTTCGCGCGGGGCGCGTTCGCGGCGGTCACGACCGTAGCGGTCGCGCGAACGGCCGCGGCGCTCCTCGCCGTCGCGGCGCGGTGCCTGCTCGGCGCCGTCCTGCGGTGCGGCTTCGCGGCCGGCTTCGGCGTCGGCCGATGCGGTGGTGGCGGCTTCGCCTTCCTCGTTGAAGCGGGGCTGGCCGTCGTTGCGGCGCTCGCGGCGGCCGTCGTTGCGTTCGCCACGCGGGCCACGCTCTTCGCGGCCGTTGCGCGGCGCGCGCTCGGTGCGTTCGCCTTGCGCGGCGTTGCCGTCTTCGCCGGCGGCTGCTTCGCTGCGCGGCGCTTCGCCGTTCAGGTTGCGCTCGCCGCGGTCGCTGTTGCGTTCACCACGTTCACCACGCTCGCCGCCACGTTCACCCCGTTCGCGACGGGCGCGCGGTGCGCGTTCGCCGCCAGCCGTGCCTTCCTCGCCCGGCACCGCGTTCGGTGCGAGCTGCTGGGCTTCGAGGCTGACGCCTTCGAGCGCTTCGGCCGGCACGTTGCGACCTTCGCCCTCGCGGCGTTCGCCGCGACCGCGGCGCTGATCGCCCTCGCGCGGCGGACGGCCTTCGCGGTTGTTCTCGCGCGGCTGGCCATCGGCGCGCAGCTCGGCGCCGCGGTTGTCGCGACCTTCGCGACCTTCACGGCCCTCGCGACCGCCTTCGCGGCGCTCGCCATTGCGGCCGCCGCCACGGCGTTCGCCGTCGCGGTTGCCCGAACGGGCACCGTTCTCGCCACGGCCTTCGGCATTGCGGCCTTCGCCGCCGCGGCCGCCACGGCGCTGTTCGCCGTCGCGTGCGCCGCGCGCTTCGCCATCGCGGCCCGGACGGCCGTCACGGCCTTCGCGGCGCGCGGGCTTCGGCGGCTCGACCGGAATGGCCGAGGGCGTGGGTGCCGGCGCGGCCGCCGGCGTGCCGCCGCCGAACCAGCTCTTGATGCGGGCGAAGAAGCCCAGCTCGGCCGGCGCGGGCGCCACCGCCACGGGCGGTGCGACCGGCGCGGGTGCGGCGACGGGCGCGCGCACCGGCTCGGGCTTGACCGGCACCACGGGTGCCGGCGCGTCGGGCAGCACGCCCTTGATGACCGGCGTCTGCTTGTTGGTGGGTTCCTGCGAACGGCGCGTGACCGAGGTCGGATCCTCGATCTCGTCGGCCATCTTGTAGCTGGCCTCGATGTGGTCGAGGCGCGGGTCGTCGTGCTTCAGGCGTTCGAGCTTGTAGTTGGGCGTCTCGAGCGTCTTGTTCGGCACCATCAGCACGCTCACGCGCTGCTTGAGCTCGATCTTGGCGATCTCGGTGCGCTTCTCGTTGAGCAGGAAGGACGCGACTTCCACCGGCACCTGCACGTGCACGGCGGCGGTGTTGTCCTTCATCGACTCTTCCTGAATGATGCGCAGGATCTGCAGCGCGCTCGATTCGGTGTCGCGGATGTGGCCCGAGCCGCCGCAGCGGGGGCAGGGGATCGACGAGCCTTCGCTCAGCGCCGGCTTCAGGCGCTGGCGGCTCATTTCCATCAGGCCGAACTTGCTGATCGAGCCGAACTGCACGCGCGCGCGGTCCTGGCGCAGCGCGTCGCGCAGGCGGCTTTCGACCTCGCGGCGGTTCTTCGACTCGTCCATGTCGATGAAGTCGATGACGATCAGGCCGCCGAGGTCGCGCAGGCGCATCTGGCGCGCCACTTCGTCGGCGGCTTCGAGGTTGGTGCGGGTCGCGGTTTCCTCGATGTCGCCGCCCTTGATGGCGCGGGCCGAGTTCACGTCGACCGAGACCAGCGCCTCGGTGTGGTCGATCACGATGGCGCCGCCCGAGGGCAGTTGCACGGTGCGGGCGTAGGCCGATTCGATCTGGTGCTCGATCTGGAAGCGGCTGAACAGCGCGGCATCGTCGCGGTAGCGCTTCACGCGGGCGGCATGCTCGGGCATGACGTGCGCCATGAACTGCTGCGCCTGGTCGTAGATGTCGTCGGTGTCGATCAGGATGTCGCCGATGTCGTGATTGAAGTAGTCACGGATCGCGCGGATCACGAGCGAGGATTCCTGGTAGATCAGGAAGGCGCCCTTGCCGCCCTTGGCCGCGCCGTCGATGGCGCTCCAGAGCTTGAGCAGGTAGTTCAGGTCCCACTGGAGTTCGGGCGCCGAGCGGCCGATGCCGGCGGTGCGCGCGATGATGCTCATGCCCTTGGGGTACTCGAGCTGGTCCATCGCCTCCTTGAGCTCGGCGCGGTCGTCGCCCTCGATGCGGCGCGAGACGCCACCGCCGCGCGGGTTGTTCGGCATCAGCACGACGTAGCGGCCGGCCAGCGAGATGAAGGTGGTGAGGGCCGCGCCCTTGTTGCCGCGCTCTTCCTTCTCGACCTGGACGACCAGTTCCTGGCCTTCCTTGATGACGTCCTGGATCCGGGCCTGGCTGGCCGAGACGCCTTCGGCGAAGTATTGCTTGGAGATTTCCTTGAACGGCAGGAAACCGTGGCGGTCCTCGCCGTAGTCGACGAAACAGGCTTCGAGGCTGGGCTCGACGCGGGTCACGACGGCCTTGTAGATGTTGCCCTTGCGCTGTTCGCGTCCCTCGATCTCGATTTCGTAGTCGAGGAGCTTCTGCCCGTCGACGATGGCCAGGCGGCGTTCTTCGGCCTGCGTGGCATTGATCAGCATCCGCTTCATGATGCGTTGTCCTTATATGTATCGTTCTACCGGCCCTGGAGGGCCAACGATGCACGGACGACGCCCGCGAAACTTGGGGAATTGCCGCTTGGCTCCGGATGCTGGGTGCCGCGGCGCGCGAGCGCGAGCGGCCGTCTCGAGCGTCAGCTCGGTGACGACAGCCGGAGTGGGGGCGCGTGGATGGGGGCGAGCCCTTCGTGGTGCTGAGAAGCTGTCTGTTCGACAACTCGTTGCGCAAGGGTGGCGCGCGGTTCTGGCGATTCGATGCCCGAGGCCGCTGGTCGGGACCAGGTCAGCCAGCGCAGGCACATTTGAATCAGCAGCATCAGCACAAAGGGACTCGCTTCGATCCGCCGGCAGCTGAAGGCTGCAGGCTGGTATTCCGTATCGGTGTTTCGTGGGTGTCGGCTTGACTTGGGCGTCTGGCCTGCCACTTTGCGCAGTTGCGCGGGGTTTGCAGGCTCGTCGCCAAAGCGGCATCGACCTCGCAGCGCCGCCGGGGTGTTTGACAGCAGTGCTCTAAACTTCTGTCTAATCAAGCACTTACACGACCGCGCTGGTGAAAAACATTATAGGTGCGAAGCAAGCCCCCGCGGCTAAGGAGTTTGCCGGACAGCCGGCGGCCATCCGCTTGCTCACGATCGATGCCGAGTCGGCCGGGCAGCGCCTCGACAACTTCCTCTTCCGCCATCTGAAAGGCGTGCCGAAGACCCACGTCTACCGGATCATCCGGTCGGGCGAGGTGCGCATCAACAAGGGGCGGGTGCAGGCCGAGACCCGCGTCGAGGCCGGCGACGTGGTGCGGCTGCCGCCGATCCGCGTGGCCGAGCGCGCCGAGGAGGCCGCGAGCGCGGCGCCGGCGCGCGAATTCCCGCTGCTGCTCGAGGACGAGGCCGTGCTGGCCGTCGACAAGCCCGCCGGCGTGGCGGTGCATGGCGGCAGCGGCGTGAGCTTCGGCGTGATCGAGCAGCTGCGCACCGCGCGCCCGGGCGCGAAGTTCCTCGAGCTGGTGCACCGGCTCGACCGCGAGACCTCGGGCATCCTGCTGGTCGCCAAGAAGCGCAGCGCGCTGGTGGCGCTGCAGGAGCAGTTCCGCGAGCGCGAGACCGGCAAGACCTACCTGGCGCTGGTCGAGGGTGCCTGGCCCGCCAACAGGAAGGTGCTCGACGCGCCGCTCGCCAAGTACCTGCTGCCCGATGGCGGCACCGGCGCCGGCGAGCGCCGCGTGCGCGTGGTGGCCAAGGACCATCCCGACGCGATGCGCGCCGTGACGCTGGTGCGAGCGCTGGCCACGCTGTCGCTGCCCGGCGATGCCACGCCGATGTCATTGCTCGCCGTCACCATCAAGACCGGCCGCACGCACCAGATCCGCGTCCACCTGGCGTCGGCCGGCCATCCGATCGCCGGCGACGACAAGTACGGCGAATCCGAGCGCCGGCGCGCGCTGCAGAAGCTGGGCCTCAAGCGCATGTTCCTCCACGCCTGGCGGCTGCAGTTCAACCATCCCGCCACCGGCGAACGCGTCGCACTGCAGGCCGAGTTGCCGCCCGAGCTGCGCTCGCTGATGCCGCCCGCCGCGCTCGACGCGATGGCGCTCCACCCCACGCCCACGACCCCATGACCGAACCTCTCGCCAACGACCGTCCCCCGCGCTTCGACCTGATCGCCTTCGATTGGGACGGCACCCTCTACGACTCCACGCGCCTGATCGTGCGCTGCATCCAGGCCGCCGTGGTCGACGTCGGTGGCGCCAAGCCCAGTGAGGACGACGCCGCCTGGGTCATCGGCCTCGGGCTGGCCGAGGCGCTGGCGCGCGCCGCGCCCGACGTGCCCAAGGAGAAGTACCCCGAGCTCGGCGCCCGCTACCGCTATCACTACCTGCAGCACCAGGACGACATCGTGCTGTTCGACGGCGTGCTGCCGATGCTCGATGCGCTGCGCGCGCGCGGCCACAAGCTGGCCGTGGCCACGGGCAAGTCGCGCCGCGGCCTCAACGAGGCACTGAAGACGGTGGCGCTGCGCGACCGCTTCGACGCCTCGCGCACCGCCGACGAGACCTTCGGCAAGCCGCATCCGCGCATGCTGCTCGAGCTGATGGAGGAACTGGAGGTGCCCGCCGAACGCACGCTGATGATCGGCGACACCACCCACGACCTGCAGCTGGCGGTGAACGCGGGCTGCGCCGGCGTGGGCGTGAGCTACGGCGCGCACGAGCCCGACAGCTTCGCCGAGTTCAAGCCGCTGCACATCGCGCATTCGATCGCCGACCTGCGGGACTGGCTGCTGCGCAACGGCTGAATCGGGACAATGGGGTCATGAGCGACGACAGCATTCCACTGTGCAGTTCGGCCGACCTGGCCGAGGGCGGCCGGGCCGTGTCCTTCGACGTGGTCTACGGCGGCGAGACCTGCCGCGCCTTCGCGGTGCGCTTCGAGGGCCAGCCGCATGCCTACCTCAACCGTTGCAGCCATGTGGCGATGGAGATGGACTTCCAGCCCGACCGCTTTTTCGACGACACCGGCCAGTGGCTGCTGTGCGCCACCCACGGCGCCGTGTATCGGCCCGACACCGGCGAATGCGCGGGCGGCCCGTGCCGCGGCGGCCTGGTGAAGATCGCGCTGAGCGAACGCGACGGCGTGGTGCACTGGCATACTGCCTGGAACCTCCAACCCTTCAATTTCTAGCATGCGCCGCGCTTCGCGACTGCCTGTTCGCCCGCCGCTCCCATGAACGACCAGAACCGCACCGATCCCCAGGGTTTCGAGCCTTTCGAGCCGAGCCCGCCCTCGCTTTCGTCCTCGACCGACCCCCAACGCACCATGTCCAAAGATCCCACTCAGCGCGCCGGCTGGGAACGCGCCACGCTCGAGAAGCTGGCCTTCGCGGCCCTCAACGAGCAGAAGGCCACGCGGCGCTGGAAGACCTTCACGCGGCTGGCCTGGCTGGCCTTCTTCATCTTCCTGGCCTGGTTCGCGCTGTCGCGCGGCACGCCGAGCACCGCCAAGACCACGGCCCACACCGCGGTGGTCGAGATCAAGGGCGAGATCGCCAACGGCGGCGATGCCAGCGCCGAGTTCGTCGTGGCGGCCATGAAGTCCGCCTTCGAGGACGACGGTGCCAAGGGCGTGGTGCTGCTGATCAACTCCCCGGGCGGCAGCCCGGTGCAGGCCGGCATCATCAACGACGAGATCAAGCGCCTGAAGGCCAAGTACAAGAAGCCGGTCTACGCCGTGGTCGAGGAAACCTGCGCCTCGGCGGCCTACTACATCGCCGCCGGCGCCGACAAGATCTACGTCGACAAGGCCAGCATCGTGGGCAGCATCGGCGTGCTGATGGACGGCTTCGGCTTCACCGGCGCGATGGAGAAGGTCGGCGTCGAGCGCCGCCTGCTGACCTCGGGCGAGAACAAGGGCTTCCTCGACCCCTTCAGCCCGATGAACGACGCCCAGCGCGAGCACGCGCAGAAGATGCTCGACCAGATCCACGAGCAGTTCATCGGCGTGGTGAAGGCCGGCCGCGGCGACCGCCTCAAGCTCGACACCCCGGGCCTGTTCAGCGGCCTGTTCTGGAGTGGCGAACAGGCCGTGAGCTACGGCCTGGCCGACCAGCTCGGCAACGTCGACTACGTGGCGCGCGAGGTGATCAAGGCCGAGGAGGTCATCGACTACACCCGCCGCGACAACGTGGCCGAGAAGCTGGCCAAGAAGTTCGGCGCCGCCATGGGCGACGCCACGATCCGTTCGCTGAAGTCGGTGCCGGCGCTGCGCTGAGGCCTGCGCGGTCTCAGCGGGCCGGCTGGTCGGCCGCGGCGTAGCGCGCCGAGGCCGCCAGCGCGATCGCGAACACCACCACCACGTAGAGCGCCGCCGTCAGCGAGGTGGCGCGCGCGATCAGCCCGATGACCGCCGGGCCCGCCATGAAGCCCAGGTAGGCGATCGCCGAGACGGCCGCGATGCCGCGCGCCGGCTCCACGCCCGGCACCTTGGCCGAGGCCGCGAACAGGATCGGCACCACGTTCGCGAAGCCGATGCCCACGCCCGCGAAACCCACCAGCGCGAGCCAGGGCCAGTCGGTGAGCAGCGCGAGCGTCATCGCCGCCGCTGCCAGCAGGCCGCTGCCGCGCAGCAGCACCGCGGGCGCGAAACGCGCGCGCAGCGCGTCGCCGCCGAAACGCGCCGCCGCCATGGCGGCCGAGAAGCTCGCATAGGCGAGGGCGGCCTGCTTCTGCGGGCTGCCCAACTCCTGCTGCAGGTAGAGCACGCTCCAGTCGTAGATCGCGCCTTCGGCGATCAGCCCCAGTGCCGCGAGCACGCCCAGCACCGCGAGTGCGCCGCGCGGCAGGCGGAAGCCGTGATCGGCCTCGGCCGCTCCGGGCGTCGCGGGCGGCTTCGGCAGCATGCGCGTGGCCGAGAGCGCGACCAGCGCCACCATCGCGGCAGACACCAGCAGCAGATGGTTCTGCGGGGCCAGCCCGGCCGCGAGCGCCGCGCTGCCACTGGCCGCGCCGGCCATGCCGCCGAGGCTGAACATGCCGTGCATGCCGCTCATCAGCGGCTTGCCGTCGCGCAGCTCGCGCGGCGCGGCCTCGGTGTTGATCGCCACGTCGAACACGCTGGTGACCAGGCCGAACACCGCGAGCAGGCCCAGCAGGGCGGCGTAGCCCGGCATCGCGACCAGGCCGCAGAGCAGCAGCGCGTAGACGCAGCCGCACAGCGCGGCCATGCGGCGCGGCCCGTGGCGGCCGATCCAGCGGCCGGCGCTGGTCAGGCCGTACATCGCGCCGGCGCCGGCCGCGAGCATCGCGAGGCCGAGCTGGGCCTCGTCGATGCCGTAGTGCCCCTTGACCGTGGGCACGTGCACGCCCCAGGTCGCGAAGATGAAGCCCGAGGCGAAGAATTGCGCGCGCGAGGCCCAGCGCGTGGCGGCGGTCACGGCCATCGTCAGCGCCCGATCGCGAACACGGCGGGCAGGCGTTCGTCGACGCCGGCCGGCGGCTTGTTGGCGCGCCAGCCCTTGATGGTCTCGCTACGCAGGTTCGCCTCGGCCAGCGTGAGCCCGCGCGCCACCGCCAGCCGCGTGTTGTGCTGCAGCGTCTGCACCAGGGCCTGCAGCAGCGCGGCGTTGCGATAGGGCGTCTCGATGAACAACTGGGTCTGCCCGGTCTTGAGGGCCAGCGCCTCGAGCTCGCGGATGCGGCGCTGGCGCTCGTCGGCGTCCTGCGGCAGGTAGCCGACGAAGGCGAAGTTCTGGCCGTTGAGGCCACTGGCGGCCAGCGCCAGCAGCAGCGAGACCGGGCCGATCAGCGGCACCACCGAAATGCCCAGGTCGTGCGCCGCGCGGGCCACCGACGAGCCCGGATCGGCCACGGCCGGCATGCCGGCTTCGCTGAGCAGGCCGATGTCGTGGCCCTCGAGCGCCGCGGCCAGCAGCGGGCGGGCGTCGAACTGGCCGGCGTGGTCGCCTTTTTTGTGCACCTCGCGCGGCAGCTCCTGGATCGACTGCGCCTGCAGCGGCGCCGCCAGCGGGGCCACGGCGTCGATGCGCTTGAGGTAGGCGCGCGCGGACTTGGCGTTCTCGCAGATCCAGTGCGTGATGCCGGCGGCGGTCTGCAGCGTGCCGAGCGGCAGCGCGTCCTGCAGCGGGGCCTGGGTGTCGCAGCCGAAATCGAGCGGCGCCGGCACGAGGTAGAGCTTGCCGCGGCTCACAGCAGGTCGATCCCGGCGGCACGCAGCATGCGGGCGGTGCGGATCAGCGGCAAGCCCACCAGGGCGCTGGGATCGTCGCTGTCGATGGCCTCGAGCAACGCGATGCCCAGGCCTTCGCTCTTGGCGCTGCCCGCGCAGTCGTAGGGCTGCTCGGCCAGCAGGTACTGCTCGATCGCGGCGTCGCTGAGTTCGCGGAACACCACGCGCACGGGTGCCAGGTCGCGCTGGACGAAGCCGGTGGCCTGGCAGACCACCGCCACCGCGGTCTGGAAGACCAGCGTCTGGCCACGCATGCGCCGCAGCTGGGCGGTGGCGCGCGCATGGTCGCCGGGCTTGCCGAGCGATTCGCCGGCCAGGTCGGCCACCTGGTCGGAGCCGATCACCACGGCGTCGGGGAAGCGGGCGGCCACGGCGTTGGCCTTCTCGAGCGCGAGCCGCTGGGCCAGGGCCTGCGGGGCCTCGCCGGCCCGCGGCGTTTCGTCGACTTCGGGCGCATGCACCTCGAAGGGCAGGCGCAGGCGGGTGAGCAGCTCGCGGCGGTAGCGCGAGGTGGAGGCGAGGATCACGGTGCGTTGCATGCGGCGATTGTGAAGGAGGCGCCGCAACCCTTCGGGGTCGGCCCGACGGGCAAGCCGGCGTCGGCGCGCTAGACTGGGGCGGATGAAGAGAGAATTTGCCCCTGGCCGGCTCGATGTCGCCGGCTTTGCCGCCGCGGCGGCCACCCTGTCCGCCGACGATCCGGTGCGCAACTACACCCGGCTGGTCGACGAGATGGCGGCCGAAGCCCCCGATGCCGTGGTGCACTGGGAGGCCGACGGCGAGCAGCGCGTCGGCGCGGACGGCCGCGAGGAGCCCTGGCTGCATCTGACGGCCGAGGCCACGGTGCCGCTGGTCTGCCAGCGCTGCCTGTCGCCGGTCGACACGCCGGTGCAGGTCGACCGCTGGTTCCGCTTCGTGGCCGACGAGGAGACCGCGGCGGCCCAGGACGAGGACTCCGAGGAAGACCTGCTGGTCGCGAGCCGCGATTTCGACCTGCATGCGCTGATCGAGGACGAGCTGCTGATGGAGATTCCCGTCATGCCGGTGCACGAGGTGTGCCCCGCGCCGGTCCGGCTCTCGGCCGTCGACCCCGATTTCGAGTCGCCCGACAAGGAGCGCGAAAACCCCTTCGCCGTGCTCGGGGCGTTGCGTTCGCGCAAGCCCGGGCAGGGCGACTAGCCCGATCCGGGCAGTCTGGGCTATAATCATGGGCTTCGCGCGCGCCGCCGTACGCAGCAGTGCGGGTTCCGGTCAAGAACCTCGGAACCTGGGCATGTCCTTCATGCCGCCTCACTGCTTCAGCCTGAGCCCGCATCCTCTCACCCACCTTACCGTCCAGGAGCCATCATGGCCGTCCAGCAAAACAAGAAGTCGCCTTCCAAGCGCGGCATGCACCGTTCCCACAATGCCCTGGGCGTGCCCGGCATCGCCGTCGAGCCGACCACCGGCGAAACGCACCTGCGTCACCACATCAGCCCCAACGGTTTCTACCGTGGCCGTCAGGTGCTCAAGAACAAGTCCGAAGCCTGATTTCGCACTCCAAGGCCAAGGCCCGAAGCTACTTTTTTTGTAGCATCGGGCCTTTGTTTTGATGGCTACGCCTTCCTCTTCCCCGGCTTCCACTGCTGCGCCTTCGGCAATCACGCTCGCCGTCGATTGCATGGGGGGCGACCATGGCCCGCGCGTCACGCTCGCGGCCTGCCGTGCCTTTCTCGAGCGCCATCCCGAGGCCTCGTTGTTGCTGGTCGGCGCGCCCGCCGCGCTGGCCGGTTTTGCCGCGCATCCCCGCGCCCGGGTCGTTCCGGCCAGCGAGGTGGTCGGCATGGACGATCCGATCGAGATCGCGCTGCGCAAGAAGAAAGACTCGTCGATGCGGGTCGCGATCCAGCAGGTGAAGGACGGCGCGGCCCAGGCCGCGATTTCCGCCGGCAATACCGGCGCGCTGATGGCGATCGCGCGCTACCTGCTCAAGACGCTCGATGGCATCGACCGGCCCGCGATCGCGCCGCAGTTGCCCAACGCGAAGGGTGGCGCCACCACGGTGCTTGACCTTGGCGCCAACGTGGATTGCGATGCCGAGGACCTGCTTCAGTTCGCCGTGCTTGGCTCGGCGCTGGTGTCGGCGCTGACGGGCAACGAGTCGCCTTCCGTCGGCCTGCTCAATGTGGGCGAGGAAGCGATCAAGGGCAGCGAAACGATCAAGAAAGCCAGCCAATTGCTGCGTACGGCAGCCAACTCCAAGGATCTGAACTTCTACGGCAACGTGGAAGGCAACGACATCTTCAAGGGCACGACGGACATCGTGGTCTGCGATGGCTTTGTCGGCAACGTGGCGTTGAAGGCCAGCGAGGGCGTGGCTTCGATGATCGGCGAGTTCATCCGCGTCGAATTCTCGCGGAGCATTTTCACGAAGATTGCTGCTATCGTTGCTTATCCGGTTCTAAAAGCGTTCAAAAGCAGGTTGGATCACCGTCGTTACAACGGCGCGGCGCTGTTGGGCCTGCGTGGGCTGGTTTTCAAGAGCCATGGTTCGGCCGACGAGACGGCTTTCGGCCATGCGCTGGATCGCGCTTATGATGCCGCTCGCAACAACCTGCTCGACCGCGTTCGGGCCCGCATCGCCCACGCCGCGCCTTTGCTCGCGCGGCAGGAATCGGCGGCGACGGCCGACGCGGTCTAGCTTCACGTTTTGATGAGCCCATATTCACGCATCACCGGCACCGGCAGCTACCTGCCGCCGCGCCGGGTGACCAACGACGATCTCGCCAAGGAACTGGCGGCGCGCGGCATCGAGACCTCCGACCAGTGGATCGTCGAGCGCACCGGCATCCATGCGCGCCATTTCGCGGCGCCCGACGTGGGCAGCAGCGACCTTGGCCTGCATGCCGCCCGCCATGCCCTCGAGGCGGCCGGGCGCAAGGCCGGCGACGTCGACCTGATCATCGTCGCCACCTCGACCCCCGACATGGTGTTCCCCTCGTCGGCGGCCATCCTCCAGAACAAGCTCGGCATCGCCGGCTGCCCGGCTTTCGACGTGCAGGCCGTGTGCAGCGGTTTCGTCTATGCGCTGACCGTGGCCGACGCGATGATCCGCACCGGCAGCGCGCGCTGCGCGCTGGTGATCGGCGCCGAGGTGTTCTCGCGCATCCTCGATTTCAACGACCGCACCACCTGCGTGCTGTTCGGCGACGGCGCCGGCGCGGTGGTGCTGGAAGCCAGCGACGAGCCCGGCATCCTGGCGACCGACCTGCATGCCGATGGCAAGCACGTCGGCATTCTTTGCGTGCCCGGCCACGTGTCGGGCGGCAACGTGCTCGGCACGCCGCTGCTGCACATGGACGGCCAGGCGGTCTTCAAGCTCGCGGTGCGCGTGCTCGAGGAAGCCGCGCGCGCCACCCTGGCCAAGGCCGGCAAGACCGAGGCCGACATCGACTGGCTGATCCCGCACCAGGCCAACATCCGCATCATGGAAGGCACGGCCAAGAAGCTGAAGCTGCCGCGCGAGCGGCTGGTCGTCACGGTCAACGAGCACGGCAACACGTCCGCGGCCTCGATTCCGCTGGCGCTCGACGAAGCGGTGCGTTCCGGCAAGGTGAAGAAGGGCGAAACCCTCATGCTCGAAGGCGTGGGTGGCGGTTTCACCTGGGGCGCGGTGCTGCTGAATCTGTAGTTATTAGTGGGCGAGACAGCCGGTCCTGCCTTGGCGGGCCGCGCGACGTGACGCATACAACAATGAAATCCTTTGCTTTTGTCTTTCCGGGTCAGGGTTCGCAGGCGGTCGGCATGCTCGATGCCTGGGGCGATCACCCGGCCGTGGCCGAAACGCTGCGCGAAGCCTCCGAAGCGCTCGGCGAAGACATCGCCGCGCTGATCAAGACCGGCCCGAAGGAGGCGCTGGCGCTCACGACCAACACCCAGCCCGTGATGCTGGTGGCCGGTGTGGCCGCCTGGCGCGCCTGGCTGGCCGAAGGCGGCGCCACGCCGTCGGTGGTGGCCGGCCATTCGCTCGGCGAATATTCGGCGCTGGTGGCATCGGGCGTGCTGACGCTCGCGCAGGCAGCGCCGCTGGTGCGCTTTCGCGCCCAGGCGATGCAGCAGGCCGTGCCGGTCGGCACCGGCGCCATGGCCGCTATCCTCGGGATGGAAGCCGCCAAGGTCATCGCCAACTGCCAGGAAGTCACCGCCTCGTTCGGCGCCGGCAGCGCCGAAGTGGTGGAGGCCGTGAATTTCAACGACCCGATGCAGACCGTGATCGCTGGCAGCAAGGCGGCGGTCGAGAAGGCCTGCGAGACGCTCAAGGCCAACGGCGCCAAGCGTGCGCTGCCGCTGCCGGTGTCGGCCCCGTTCCATTCGAGCCTGATGAAGCCCGCGGCCGAGGCGCTGCGCGAGAAGCTGGCCTCGGTGACGCTGGCCGCGCCGCAGATTCCGGTGCTCAACAACATCGACGTGGCGGTCGAGACCGACGCCGACCGTATCCGCGACGCGCTGGTGCGCCAGGCCGCCGGCCCGGTTCGCTGGGTCGAAAGCGTGCAGGCCTTGAAACTGCGCGGTGTAGCCGCCATCATCGAGTGCGGTCCGGGCAAGGTGCTGGCCGGCATGGCCAAGCGCATCGCCCCCGAGCTCGAAGCCGCGTCGGTGTACGACCCGGCCACGCTCGCCGACGTTCGACAATCGCTCGCCGGCTGACCGGTGCCAGGCCCCAAGACCTTCTTCTTTTTATGAGCATTCCCAAATTCGAAGGGCAAGTCGCCCTGGTCACCGGCGCATCGCGCGGCATCGGCGCGGCCATCGCGCTGGAGCTCGCGCAGCGCGGCCTCAAGGTGGTCGGCACCGGCACCACGGAAGAGGGCGCGTCCAAGATCACCGCCATGCTCAGCGCCTACGACGGCCGCGGTCGCGCGCTGAACGTGAACGACGGCGCGGCCGTCGAGGCGCTGATCGACGAGATCGTGAAGGCCTACGGCGCGATCCACGTGCTGGTCAACAACGCCGGCATCACGCGCGACACGCTCGCGATGCGCATGAAGGACGACGACTGGGATGCGGTGCTCGACACCAACCTGAAGGCCGTCTTCGGCCTGTCGCGCGCCGTGATCCGTCCGATGATGAAGCAGCGCTACGGCCGCATCATCAGCATCACCAGCGTGGTCGGCGCCTCCGGCAATGCCGGCCAGGCCAACTACGCGGCCGCCAAGGCCGGCGTGGCCGGCATGACGCGCGCGCTGGCGCGCGAGCTCGGCAGCCGCAACATCACGGTCAACTGCGTCGCCCCCGGTTTCATCGAGACCGACATGACGGCCAGCCTGCCCGAAGCACAGCAGCAGGCGCTGCTGCAGCAAATCCCGCTGGGCCATCTGGGCAAGCCCGCCGACATCGCGCATGCGGTGGCGTACCTCGCATCTCCCCAGGCCGCCTACGTGACGGGGCAGGAACTGCACGTCAACGGCGGCATGCACATGTAAGCCGCAAGGCGCCAAGCTTTTCGTCGTGCCGGGCCTGCGGGGAAGCTCGCAATCCGCCCGGCTAAAATCCACCGGTTACCTACAACCCTCAGAGGGAATCAAATGAGCGATATCGAAGCACGTGTCAAGAAAATCATCGCCGAGCAGCTCGGCGTGGAAGAGTCCCAAGTGACGAACGAAAAGGCTTTCGTGGCCGACCTCGGCGCTGACTCGCTCGACACGGTCGAACTCGTGATGGCACTCGAAGACGAATTCGGCATCGAGATCCCCGACGAAGACGCCGAGAAGATCACCACGGTGCAAAACGCCGTCGACTACGCCACCAAGAATCAAAAGGCCTGATCGGCCCCAACTGACGACACTGCGGCGGCCGGCGGTCTTTTCCCAGACCCGCATGCGCCGAACGCACGTCGTCCAGCGCTTCCAGAAAGGTTTGCCGGCATGACCAAACGCCGCGTCGTCGTGACCGGACTCGGTTGCATCGCTCCCGTCGGAAACACGGTGGCCGATTCCTGGGCCAACCTGTTGGCGGGAAATTCGGGCATCGCGAACATCACCGCGTTCGATGCGAGCGCCTTCGCCTGCAAGTTCGCGGGCGAGGTGAAGGGTTTCGACATTGCCCAATACATCTCCGAGAAGGAAGCGCGCCACATGGACCGCTTCATCCACCTCGGGATGGCCGCCGCGATCCAGGCGGTGCAGGACAGCGGGCTCAAGACCGGCGAGGAACTGCCGTACGAGGAAGCGGTCCGCATCGGCTGCAACATCGGCTCGGGCATCGGCGGCCTGCCGATGATCGAGGCCACGCACGGCGAGCTGGTGAACCGCGGCCCGCGCCGCGTGTCGCCATTCTTCGTGCCGGCGTCGATCATCAACATGATCTCGGGCCACGTGTCGATCAAGTACGGCTTCAAGGGCCCGAACATCGCCGTGGTCACCGCCTGCACCACCGGCCTGCATGCCATCGGCACCTCGGCGCGCATGATCGAGTACGGCGACGCCGACGTGATGATCGCGGGCGGCGCCGAGTCGACCATCTCTCCGCTCGGCATCGGTGGCTTCACCGCGCCGCGCGCGCTCAGCACGCGCAACGACGATCCCGCCACGGCCTCGCGCCCGTGGGACAAGGACCGCGACGGCTTCGTGCTCGGCGAGGGTGCCGGCGTGGTCGTGCTCGAGGAGTACGAGCATGCCAAGGCGCGCGGCGCCAAGATCTACGCCGAAGTCGCGGGCTTCGGCCTGACGGGCGATGCGTACCACATGACGGCGCCCGACGTCGACGGCCCGCGCCGCTCGATGGTCATGGCGCTCGCCAATGCGGGCGTCAACCCCGATCAGGTGCAGTACCTCAATGCGCACGGCACCTCGACGCAGCTCGGCGACCTCAACGAGACGAACGCGATCAAGAACGCCTTCGGCGACCATGCGAAGAAGCTGGTCGTGAATTCGACCAAGTCCATGACCGGCCACCTGCTGGGCGGCGCGGGCGGCATCGAATCGGTGTTCACGGTGCTGGCCCTGCATCACCAGAAGAGCCCGCCGACGATCAACATCTTCAACCAGGATCCGGAGTGCGATCTCGACTACTGCGCCAACGAGGCGCGCGATCTGAAGATCGATGTCGCGGTCAAGAACAACTTCGGCTTCGGCGGCACCAACGGCACGCTGGTGTTCAAGCGCGCTTGAGTCTTCACCTCCCATGCACGGCGCACCGTCGGTGACCTATCCGGTGGGGCGCTCGCGTGGCGCTGCCCGCCTCCTGACCGTGGTCTGGGCCCTGGGCGCGCTTTGCGCCGGGGCGTCCTGCTACTTTTTCGATAGCATCGGCTGGCGCCACGCGCTGTTGTTGCTCAGCGTGCTGTTCGCGGGCGCGGCCGCAGGCATCGGCCTGCGCCGCGACGGAGCCGGTTTTCTTCATTTCGACGGCCGCGTCTGGTCGCTGGCGCCCGCGGCCTCCGACGCCGCGGACCCGGCGCGCTCGGTCCTGGCCGCGCGCGCTTTCGTCGCGCTCGACCTGCAATCGCTGCTGCTGTTGCGCCTGAGCGAGCCGGGCCGGCCGCAGCGCTGGCTCTGGGTCGAGCGGGAGGCGATGCCCGAGCGCTGGCGCGATCTGCGCCGTGCGGTATATTCGCGCCCCCCCGCTGCCGACACCGGCGGCGATGTCTGGCGCGCGACCGCACCCGCCGACGCACCTTGAAATCCCCCTCTCGATGACCACGTCCCCGCCGCCCGTGCCGCCGGATTCCGGCCTGACCGACGCCGCGGCGGCGCCGCGTCCGGGCGAGGTCGACTTCCAGCTCGTGCAGCGCACGGTGGCGGGCGACCAGAAGGCCTTCGAACTGCTGGTCATGAAGTACCAGCGCCGCATCGAGCGCCTGATCGGGCGCATGGTGCGCGACGTCGACCTGGTCGAGGACATCGCGCAGGAAACCTTCATCCGCGCCTATCGTGCACTGCACCAATTCCGCGGCGAGGCGCAGTTCTACACCTGGCTCTACCGGATCGCGGTGAATACGGCGAAGAAGGCGCTGGTCGACATGAAGCGCGACCCGACCATCTCGGAAAGCGCCCTGCGGCCGTCTTCCGAGGACGACGATGAAACTTACCGTCCGGGAAACGAACCAACCACCGACGAAACCCCCGAATCCGTCATGGCGGCCAACGAAATCGCGGCCGCGGTCGAGTCCGCCATGGAAGCGCTCCCCGCGGAGTTGCGCCAGGCAGTCACGCTGCGCGAGATCGAGGGCATGAGTTACGAAGAGATTGCCGAGGTCATGGATTGCCCCATCGGCACCGTGCGTTCCCGGATCTTCCGTGCGCGCGAGGCCATTTCGGCCAGGGTCAAACCGCTGCTCGACAACCAGTCGGGCAAGCGTTGGTAAGCAAAATCAGGTGAACGAAATGAATCAGACGATGACGGTTCGAGAACAGGTGTCGGCGCTCGCGGATGGTCATTTGCAGGGCGACGAGTTCGCGCAGGCCATCGACAAGGTCTGCGGCGACGAGGAATACCGCGCGGCGTGGCAGGCCTACCATGTGGTGGGCGACGTGCTGCGTTCGGGTTCCACCACGGCGTGCAGCGACGGCAATGCCTTCCTCGCGCGCTTCCAGCAGCGGCTGGCGGCCGAGCCGGTGGCGATCCGGCCCGTGGCGGCCGTTCCCGAAGCCCAGGCGGTGCCGCTCCAGCGCCGCGCCGACGCGGCCAACGAGCCGGTCTTTCGCTGGAAACTCGTGGCCGGTGCCGCCTCGCTGGTGGCCGTGGCCGCCATCAGCTGGAGCTGGGTCGGCAGCGGTGTCGTCAACGGCCCGGCCGGCGCCCAGCTCGCGCAGCAACAACCCGTGTCGGGCCCGGTGCTCGCATCGGCCGCGCCCAGCGGCGTGCAGCAGGCCTCGACGCTCACGCCCACGCGCGTGATCGTGGGCAACGGCAAGCCGCAGGTGATGCTGCGCGATCCGCGCCTGGACCAGTTGCTCGAGGCGCATCAGCAGGCCGGTGGGGCCTCGCAGATGCCTTCCGGTTTCCTGCGCAACGCCACCTTCGAAGGACCCACGCGCTGAGCGCGCGACACCGCCTCCTTCCCTGCCAATGACCGTTCAGATGCCGATCTCCGCACGCGCGTTCGTGCTCGTGCTTGCCGCCTTTTGCCTCGCGCAGATCGCCTCCGCGCAGACCCGTTCCAGCGCGGCGAACACCCGGGGCGCGGCATCGGCCCAGGCGGCGGGCGAGCCGCCCGGCATGAGCGTGACCGAGTGGCTGCAGCGCATGCACGCCGGCGCGCGCCAGCGCAACTACGTCGGCACCTTCGTGGTGTCCGCGCCCGGCGGCGACCTGTCGAGTGCGCGCATCTGGCATGTGCGCGACGGCGAGCAGCAGATCGAGCGCATCGAGGCGCTGAGCGGCCCGCAGCGCTCGACCTTCCGCCGCAACCAGAGCGTGATGACCTTCCTGCCCGAGGCGAAGGTGGTCAAGGTCGAGAAGCGCGAGAACCTGGATCTCTTTCCCAACCTGCCCGACAAGCAGGACTCGTCGATCGGCGAGTTCTACGACGTGCGGCCCATCGGCAAGGACCGCGTGGCCGGCTTCGATGCCGACGTGGTGCAGCTGAATCCGCACGACGGCCTGCGCTTCGGCTACCGCATCTGGAGCGAGCGCCGCACCGGCCTCGTCGTCAAGCTGCAGACGCTCGACGACCAGTCGCGCGTGGTCGAGCAGTCGGCGTTCTCCGAGCTGCAGCTCGACGTGCCCGTGAAGGCCCAGGCGCTGGCCCAGATGATGGCCAACACCGCGGGCTACCGCATCGAGAAGCTCGAGCTCGAGCGCACCAGCGCGCAGGACGAGGGCTGGACCCTGAGCGCGCCGGTGGCAGGCTTCAAGCCGCGCAGCTTCTTCCGGCGGCCCGCGGCCGACGGCGACAAGAATGCCGCGACGCAGGACCGCACCGTGCAATGGATCTTCTCCGACGGCCTCGCCTCGGTGTCGCTGTTCATCGAGCGCTACGACGCCAAGCGCGCGCCGCGCGACGGCGTGCTGACCATTGGCGCGACGAATGCGATCCGCAGGCGCCTGCCCGAGCCGGCCAACGACTGGTGGCTGACCGCCGTCGGCGAGGTACCGCAATCGACCCTCGACGCATTTGCCCAGAGCCTTGCACGCACGCGCTGACGGGCGCGAATTGCATGGAACCAAGTCCATGGTTCGACTCATAGTCTTTGTTGTTGCAACCGCTCTTTGATCTTTTGAAAGAAAACCCATGATGTTCAAAGTCGAGGGACACAAGCTCCGTTCCTGCCTCTTCGCATTCGGCCTGGCGTGTTCCGTCGCCGTGGGGTTCCTGCCGGCGGCGCCGGCCAGCGCGCAGACGCGCGGACTGCCCGATTTCGCCGACCTCGTGGAGCAGGTCGGTCCCGCGGTCGTCGGCATCCGCACCGTCGAGAAGGTGTCGACGCGCGGCAGCGGCGAGATGGACGAGGAGATGCAGGACTTCTTCCGTCGCTTCTTCGGCCAGCCCCTGCCGGGCAACCCGCGTCCGGGGCCGCGCCAGAACCGTCCGCAGCAGCAGCCTCAGGAAGAAGAGCGTCCTCGCGGCGTGGGCTCGGGCTTCATCCTCACGGCCGACGGCTATGTCATGACCAACGCGCACGTGATCGAGGACGCGTCCGAGATCATCGTCACGCTGACCGACAAGCGCGAGTTCAAGGCCAAGCTCGTCGGCGCGGACAAGCGCAGCGACGTCGCGGTCGTGAAGATCGAGGCCACGGGCCTGCCGGTGGTGAAGATCGGCGACATCTCGAAGCTGCGCGTGGGCGAATGGGTGATGGCGATCGGCTCGCCGTTCGGCCTCGAGAACACCGTGACCGCAGGCATCGTGAGCGCCAAGCAGCGCGACACCGGCGAGCTGGTGCCGCTGATCCAGACCGACGTCGCGATCAACCCGGGCAACTCGGGCGGCCCGCTGATCAACCTGCGCGGCGAAGTGATCGGCATCAACAGCCAGATCTACTCGCGCTCGGGCGGCTACATGGGCATCTCGTTCTCGATCCCGATCGACGAGGCGATCCGCGTCAGCGACCAGCTGCGCACCACCGGGCGCGTGTCGCGCGGCCTGATCGGCGTGTCCATCGGCTCGGTCTCGAAGGACGTGGCCGAGTCCATCGGCCTGGGCAAGGCGCGCGGCGCGCTCGTGAGCGCCGTGGTGCCGGGTTCGGCGGCCGAGAAGGCCGGCGTGCGCGAGGGCGACATCATCACCAAGTACGGCGACAAGGTCATCGAGACGCCGAGCGACCTGTCGCGCTCGGTGGCCAGCACCAAGCCGGGCGTCAAGAGCACGCTGACCGTGTTCCGCAACGGCGCCTCGCGCGAGCTTTCCATCACCGTGGCCGAGGGCGATGCCGAGGCCAAGCCCGCCAAGAAGCCGGCCGATCGCGAAGAGCCGCAGGCGAAGCCCTCCGCGGCGGGCAAGTCGCTCGGCCTCGCGGTCAGCGATCTGACCGAGGCGCAGAAGAAGGAGCTCAAGGTCCGCGGCGTGCGCATCGACGCCGCCACCGAGGCCGCCGCGAAGGCCGGCCTGCGCGAGGGCGACGTGATCCTGTCGATTGCCAACTCCGAGGTGGGCAGCGTCAAGGAATTCGAGGCCGCGGTGGCCAAGGCCGACAAGAGCAAGCCGGTCAGCGTGCTGTTCCGTCGCGGCGAATGGGCGCAGTACGCGCTCATCCGGCCCGCACGCTGATCCCGGCGGTGCCGTCAAGTGGCCCCACCCGTCAGTCGGGTTTGGGGCCATTTTTTTGAGCTGTTTGCGACGCTTCGGCGCGCCGCTTTAAAAAAATCTGCATCGATCCAAAGCCGTCGATTTGTCAGTATTTACTAACTTAAAGAAGGGCTAAGGACCATTTTCGGTAGAATAGCGGCCTCTCGGCGGCCAGTCGGCGCATAAGCGGGACAGTCTCCTCCACCATGCGAGATGTCAGGTGACAGTCCACCGACGCTCCACAGATCGCCCACAAGTTGTTCAGAGAGTGCTCCACCAAGCCTGTTGATAAGTTGTTTATAAGTTGCTTGTTGTTGACCCGCAACGACCCGTTTGGACCCTGTTCCTGGATGTACGCGCTTCCCTTTTTGCCTACAATGAAGTTCCAACTACTGCAGTTGCCATTGCTTGTTGGTTCAGGGCGCGTCTCCGGGAGACGCGCCCTTTTTTCTTGCCTGCTGCCCTCTGTGCACGAGCCAATTCAAGTACTTAAGCGTTCCCGTTGATGAATCACATCAGAAATTTTTCGATCATTGCGCACATCGACCATGGCAAGTCGACGCTCGCTGACCGTTTGATCCAACGCTGCGGCGGCCTCGCGGAACGCGAGATGGAAGCGCAGGTGCTCGACTCGATGGACATCGAGAAAGAGCGTGGGATAACCATCAAGGCGCAGACCGCCGCACTGCACTACAAGGCACGCGATGGACAGGTCTACAACCTCAATCTGATCGACACGCCGGGCCACGTCGACTTCTCGTATGAAGTGAGCCGTTCGCTGTCGGCATGCGAAGGCGCGCTGCTCGTCGTCGATGCATCGCAAGGCGTCGAAGCGCAGACGGTGGCCAACTGCTACACCGCGCTCGACCTCGGCGTCGAAGTGGTGCCCGTGCTCAACAAGATGGATCTGCCGAACGCCGATCCCGACAACGCGCGCACCGAGATCGAGGACGTGATCGGCATCGACGCGACCGATGCGATTCCATGCTCGGCGAAGACCGGCATGGGCATCGACGACATCCTCGAGGCGATCGTGCACAAGATGCCGGCGCCGCGCGGCAATCCCGACGCCGCGCTGCGCGCGATGATCGTCGACAGCTGGTTCGATCCGTACGTCGGCGTCGTGATGCTGGTGCGCGTGGTCGACGGCCGGCTCGCGAAGGGCGACCGCATCAAGATGATGGCCTCGGGCGCCAGCTACAACGCCGACAACGTCGGCGTCTTCACGCCGGCCAACGAGCCGCGCGCCTCGCTCGAGGCGGGCGAGGTGGGCTACATCATCGCGGGCATCAAGGAACTGCAGGCCGCGAAGGTCGGCGACACCGTCACGCTGATCAAGCCGGGCACGGGCGGCGCGGCCGCCACCGCGACCGAGGCGCTGCCGGGCTTCAAGGAGATCCAGCCGCAGGTGTTCGCCGGTCTCTATCCGACCGAGGCCAGCGAGTACGACTCGCTGCGCGATGCGCTCGAGAAGCTCAAGCTCAACGACTCCTCGCTGCGCTACGAGCCCGAGGTGAGCCAGGCGCTGGGCTTCGGCTTCCGCTGCGGCTTCCTCGGCCTGCTGCACATGGAGATCGTGCAGGAGCGCCTGGAGCGCGAGTTCGACCAGGACCTGATCACGACCGCGCCGAGCGTGGTCTACCAGGTGGTGCGCAGCGACGGCGAGGTCATCATGGTCGAGAACCCGTCCAAGATGCCCGAGGTCGGCCGGATGAGCGAGATCCGCGAGCCGATCGTGACCGTGCACCTGTACATGCCGCAGGAATACGTCGGCGCCGTCATGACGCTGGCCAACCAGAAGCGCGGCGTACAGATGAACATGGCCTACCACGGCCGCCAGGTCATGCTGACCTACGAGATGCCGCTCGGCGAGATCGTGCTCGACTTCTTCGACAAGCTGAAGTCGGTCAGCCGCGGCTATGCCTCCATGGACTACGAGTTCAAGGAGTACCGTGCCTCCGACGTGGTCAAGGTCGACATCCTTCTCAACGGCGAGAAGGTCGACGCGCTCTCGATCATCGTGCACCGCACGCAGTCGCAGTACCGCGGCCGCGCGGTGGTGTCGAAGATGCGCGAGATCATCTCGCGCCAGATGTTCGACGTGGCCATCCAGGCCGCCATCGGGGTCAACATCATTGCGCGTGAGACAATCAAGGCGCTGCGCAAGAACGTGCTGGCCAAGTGCTACGGCGGCGACATCACCCGCAAGAAGAAGCTGCTCGAGAAGCAGAAGGCGGGCAAGAAAAGAATGAAGCAGATCGGCTCGGTCGAGGTCCCGCAAGAGGCCTTCCTCGCGATCCTGCAAGTCGAAGACTGATCAACATGGCATTCATCACCTCCCTCATCCTCGCGGCATTCGCCGGCTACATCGGCGCCTGGTACTTCGGAGCGATCGAGGGCAACTTCGCCTTGCTGTTGTTCCTGGCCACGGTGGTCACCGGCCTCTATTGGCTGGCGGAGCGCTTCTACTTCCTGCCGCGGCGCGAGCGCGCGGCCGCCGAGCTCGAGAGCTCGCTGGCCGAGCGCAATGCACGGCTGGCCGGCCAGGGCATCAAGCAGGTCGACACCGCCGATGCCAAGGCCAGCGAGCGGCTGCTGATGCAGCCCTGGTGGCTCGACTGGACCGCCGGGCTGTTCCCCGTGATCCTGGTCGTGTTCCTGCTGCGCTCCTTCCTCTACGAGCCGTTCAAGATTCCCTCGGGCTCGATGATGCCCACGCTGCTCACCGGCGACCTGATCCTGGTCAACAAGTTCACCTACGGCCTGCGGCTGCCGGTGATCAACACCAAGATCACCGACGGCACGCCGCTGGCGCGCGGCGACGTGGTGGTGTTCCGCTACCCGCCCAAGCCGAGCCAGGACTACATCAAGCGCGTGGTCGGCATTCCCGGCGACGAGGTGGCCTACCTGAACAAGAAGCTCACGATCAACGGCCAGCCGGTCTCGAAGGAGGCCGCGCCCGACTACCTCGATGGCGAGTCGATGCGCCTGCTCAAGCAGTTCGACGAGAACCTCGCGGGCAAGCAGCACAAGATCCTCAACGACGACGCCGGCCCCGCCTTCGTGCCCGGCGCCAGCGACTTCCCCTTCCGCGAGAACTGCCGTTACTCGGTCGAGGGCGTCACCTGCAAGGTGCCGGCCGGCAACTATTTCATGATGGGCGACAACCGCGATAATTCGGCCGACTCCCGTTTCTGGGGCTTCGTGCCGGACAAGAACATCGTGGGCCGGGCCTTCTTCGTCTGGATGAACTTCGGCGACCTGGGACGCATCGGTCCATTCCAATAAGTCAGCAAATCGTTCGAGGGGTATGAGGGTATGAGAGCTGTTCGGTCGATCCGGAACAGTGCGGCGCGCCAGCGCGGCATCTCGTTCATCGGTCTCGTGTTCGTGGCCGTCGTGCTGGCCTGCGTGGGCGTCGTCGTCGCCCAGGTCATCCCGACGCTGATCGAGTACCAGGCGATCTACAAGGCCGCCAACAAGGCCAAGGAAGGCAGCACCGTGCCCGAGATCCGCGCCATCTTCGACCGCGCCCAGGCCATCGACGACTTCACGTCGGTCACGGGCAAGGACCTCGACATCAAGAAGGTCAACGACAAGGTCGTGGTGGCCTTTTCCTACGAGCGCGAGATCCCGCTGTTCGGCCCCGCCTACCTCGTGCTCAAGTACAAGGGCGAGACCAACTGAACGCCCAGGGAAGCAAGGTGGACGGCGGCCTCACGGCGCTCCAGTCGCGCCTGAAGTACACGTTCGCCGACCCGCGGCTGCTGCAGCTCGCGCTCACGCACCGCAGCTTCTCCGCCGACCACAACGAGCGCCTCGAGTTCCTCGGCGACTCGGTGCTGAACCTGGCGGTCTCGCACCTGCTCTACACGCGTCTCGCGGCCCTGCCCGAAGGCGACCTGTCGCGCGTGCGCGCCAACCTCGTGAAGCAGGACACCCTGCACCGGCTGGCCGTGGGCCTCGCGCTCTCGCCGCTGCTGCGGCTGGGCGAGGGCGAAGCCCGCTCGGGCGGTCCGAACCGGCCGTCGATCCTGGCCGATGCGCTCGAGGCGCTGATCGGCGCGGTCTACCTCGATGCCGGCTTCGCGGCCGCGCAGGCGCTGGTGCACCGGCTCTACGAGGCGGTCGAGATCAATCCGCGCATGGAGGCGGTGGGCAAGGACCCGAAGACCGAATTGCAGGAATGGCTGCAGGGTCACAAAATGAAGCTGCCCGTCTACCGCGTCGCGGGGACACTGGGGGCAGCGCACAAGCAGACCTTCGACGTCGAGTGCGAAGTGCCCGAGCTGGGCCTTCGCGAACGCGGCATCGGCGGTTCGCGCCGCGCCGGCGAGCAGGCGGCAGCCGCCGCCATGTTGATCCGCCTCAAGGCACGCGGCGGCGCGTGAAAACGAAATGAACGACGCTATCAAATCAGCAGCACAGCCCCAGGACCCAGCGGGCGAATCCAAACCGGCGGAAGCCACGGGCCCGCAGCACTGCGGCCTGGTGGCCATCGTCGGCAAGCCCAACGTGGGCAAGTCCACGCTGCTCAACGCGCTGGTCGGCCAGAAGATCAGCATCACCTCGCGCAAGGCGCAGACCACGCGCCATCGCATCACCGGCATGCGCACGATCGGTGCCACGCAGTTCGTGTTCGTCGACACGCCGGGCTTCCAGACCCTGCATGGCAACGCACTGAACAAATCGCTCAACAAGACCGTGCAGGGCGCGGTCGGCGACGTCGACCTGATCCTGTTCGTGGTCGAGGCCGGCAGCTTCACGCCGGCCGACGAGCGCGTGCTCAAGCTGCTCGGCAAGGGAATCCCGACGATCCTGCTGGCCAACAAGCTCGACAGCGTGGGGCGCCGCGCGGACGTCGCGCCCTGGCTGCAGCAGATGCAGGCCAAGCACGAGTTCGCCGAGTTCGTGCCGATGTCGGCCAAGAACGCGAAGGACGTCGAACGCCTGTTCGGCATCTGCGAGAAGTACCTGCCCGAGCAGCCCTGGTTCTACGACGAGGACGAGCTCACCGACCGCAGCGAGAAGTTCCTCGCCAGCGAGCTGGTGCGCGAGAAGCTGTTCCGCCTCACCGGCGACGAGCTGCCCTACACCTCGACCGTTGTCATCGACAAGTTCGAGGAAGAAGCGCCGCAGAAGAAGGGCCACAAGCGTCTGCTGCGCATCGCCGCCACCATCGTGGTCGAGCGCGACAGCCACAAGGCGATGGTGATCGGCGACAAGGGCGAGCGCATCAAGCGCATCGGCATGGAGACCCGCGTCGAGCTCGAGAAGCTGGCCGACGCCAAGGTGTTCCTCGAACTCTGGGTCAAGGTGCGTTCGGGCTGGGCCGACGACGAGGCCCGCGTGCGCTCGTTCGGCTACGAATGAAGTGGCCGCCGCCCATCGCGTTTCGCACGAACCGGCCTATGTGCTCCATCGCTACGACTGGAGCGAGTCGAGCCTGATCCTCGAGGTCTTCACCCGCCACCATGGGCGCATCGCGCTCGTGGCCAAGGGGGCGAAGCGGCCGAGCTCCAACTTCCGCCCGGTGCTGCTGCCGCTGCAGCCGCTGGAGATCAACTACGGCGGCGATGCCGAGATCCGCACCCTGAAGGGCGCCGAATGGATGGGCGGCCACGTCATGCCCACCGGCGATGCGCTGCTGTCGGGCTACTACCTCAACGAGCTGCTGCTGCGCCTCTTGGCGCGCGACGACGCGCACGAGGCCCTGTTCGACGCCTACGGCGGCGTGGTGCAGGTGCTGGCCGGCGACCACGGCGGCGCCCAGGCCACCACCCAGGCGGCCGCGTTGCGCGCCTTCGAGCTGCTGCTGCTGCGCGGGGTCGGCCTGCTGCCGCAGCTCGACGTGCAGACCCTGACGCTCGAGGCGCTCGAAGCCGGCACCCGCTATGCCCTGGTCGCCGAAGCCGGCCTGCGCGCGGCGGCCGACGACGAGGCCGCGCTGGCCGGTGCCGACTGGCAGCGGCTGCAGGCCGCGCTCGACGACCGCGCGCCGTTCACGGCCACGCTGCGGCTGGTCGCGACCCTGAGCAACGGCAGCAACAGCGCGCTGCGCAACCAACTGCGCGTGCTGCTCAACTACCATTGCGGCGTGTCCATGCTGCGTACGCGGCAGTTGATGAGAGATATCCAAGCACTATGAGCACTTCCTCCGTCTCGGCCGGCACCACCGCGCTGTCGGTCAATCTCAACAAGGTCGCGCTGGTGCGCAACACGCGGCACCTGGGCATCCCGAGCGTGACGAGGGCCGCCACCCTGTGCCTGCGGGCCGGCGCCCAGGGCATCACCGTGCATCCGCGCCCCGACGCGCGCCACATCCGCGCCCACGACGTGCACGACCTCTCGGCGCTGCTGGCGAAAGATTGGCCCGGCATCGAGTTCAACATCGAGGGCAACCCGTTCCAGAACCTGATGGACTTCGTGCGCGAGCTGCGCCCCCACCAGGCCACCTTCGTGCCCGACAGCGAGACCCAGTCCACCAGCGACCATGGCTGGACCTTCCCCGACGACGCCGAGCGCCTGCGCCCGCTGATCGCGGAAGCCAAGGCGCTGGGCGTGCGCGTCAGCCTCTTCATGGACCCGATCCCCGAGATGATGGCCGCGGCCAAGGCCGTCGGCGCCGACCGCGTCGAGCTCTACACCGAATCCTTCGCGGCCTCGCGCGGCACGCCCGACGAACAGGCCGTGCTCGAGCGCTACGCGGCCACGGCGCGCGCCGCGCTCGCCGCCGGCCTGGGCCTGAACGCCGGCCACGACCTGAGCCGCGACAACCTCACGCCCTTCCTGAAGGCGGTGCCCGGCGTGCAGGAGGTCTCGATCGGCCATGCCTTCGTGGCCGACGCGCTCGAGCTGGGCTACGAGGCCGCCACGCGCGACTACCTGCGCTGCATCGCCGAGGCCCACGCCGCCGCATGATCTACGGCATCGGCACCGACATCTGCGACGTCCGGCGCATCGCCGCGACCTTCGAGCGCCAGGGCGAGCGCTTCGCGCGCCGGGTGCTCAGCGACACCGAATTCGCGGTCTGGAAGGCCCGCAGCGAGCGCTGGCCCAAGCGCGGCCTCAGCTACCTCGCCACCCGCTTCTCGGCCAAGGAGGCCTTCAGCAAGGCCATCGGCATGGGCATGCGCATGCCGATGAGCTGGCGGCTGTGCGAGATCGCCAACCTGCGCAGCGGCAAGCCGGTGATCGTGCTGCACGGCGAGCTCAAGACCTGGTTCGAGGCGCAGAACCTCACGGCCCACGTCACCGTCACCGACGAAACCGAATACGCCGCGAGCTTCGTGGTGGTCGAACGCAAGGATGGGCCCGCGCCATGAGTGCGAAGACCGAAGACGTGCTCCTTTCGCCGCTGGTCGTCGACGTGGCCGGCATGGCGCTGACCGACGACGACCGCCGCCGCCTGGCGCATCCGCGCGTGGGCGGCGTGATCCACTTCGCGCGCAACTGGGAAAGCCGCGCGCAGATGACGGCGCTCAACGCCGAGATCAAGGCGATCCGGCCCGACCTGCTGATCTGCGTCGACCACGAGGGCGGGCGGGTGCAGCGCTTTCGCAGCGACGGCTTCACCCACCTGCCGACGATGCAGTCGCTGGGCGAACTCTGGATGCGCGACGCGATGCGCGCCACCCAGGTCGCGACCGCGGCGGGCCAGGTGCTGGCCGGCGAACTGCGCGCCTGCGGCGTCGACTTCAGCTTCGCGCCGGTGCTCGACCTCGACCATGGCCGCAGCACCGTGATCGGCACGCGCAGCTTCCACCGCGATCCGCGCGTGGTCGCGCTGCTGGCCAAGAGCCTGATGCACGGCATGCTGCTCGCGGGCATGCGCAACTGCGGCAAGCACTTTCCGGGACACGGCTGGGTCAATGCCGATTCGCATGTGGAGATCCCGGTCGACCGGCGCAGCCTCAAGGCCATCCTGGCCGACGACGCGCGGCCCTACGACTGGCTCGGCGGCGCGTTGGCGGCGGTCATGCCGGCGCACGTGATCTATCCGAAGGTCGACAGCCGGCCCGCGGGCTTCTCGCCGCGCTGGCTGCGCGAGATCCTGCGCGGCCGCTTCGGCTTCGACGGCGCCATCTTCAGCGACGACCTCAGCATGGAGGCCGGCCGCTACATCGACGGCGAACTGCTGAGCTTCGCCGACGCGGCGCTGGCCGCGCTGGGCGCCGGCTGCGATCTCGCGCTGCTGTGCAACCAGAGCATCGGCGAAGGCCGGCTGCTCGACGAGTTCCTCGACGGCTTCGAAGCCGCCGAACGTGCCGGCCGCTGGCAGCCCGGTGCCGAGGCGCGCGGCAGCGAGACACGGCGCCGAGGGCTGCTGCCGCAAGGCGAGCCGATCGACTGGCAGGCGCTCACGAGCTCGCGCGGGTACCTCTATGCGCGCCGCTTGCTCGACAGCTAGCGCCACGCCCTCGGCGCCGACGGCGATCCGTTGCTTGGAGTGACCCATGCCCCTGTGCCTCAGCCTGTTCCAGCGCGCGGACGAGGCGGTGCTGCGCAACCACGCGCACTACTGCCGTCTGTTCGGCTATCCGCACCAGTGGGTCGACACCGAGCGCATCGCCCATCCGGCACTGCGCGCGAGCGCCAGGTACAGCCAGATCCTGCGCCACCTGCGCACGCTGGCCGAGGGTGACTGGCTGCTGTTCCTCGACGGCGACTCGGTGGTGTTCCACCCGGTCGCGGTCGAGGCGCTGATGCAGGAGCGCGACCTCGTCGCGCTCGAGGGGCCATCGACCGGCGACCGCGCCGGTCCCGCCATGACCAACATGCTGGTGCTGCGCAACACGCCCGGCAACCGTGCGCTGCTGCATCAGCTGATCATCGATGCGGGCCACGTGGTCGCGCTCGAATCGCCGCGGCTCGACGAGACCGCACGCCTGGCGCCGGCGGGGCTGCTGCCCTGCAACAGCGTGCTGGCCGAGGCCTACGTCAACGTCTCGTGGCGCGTCCCGCAGTGGCACGACGCGCGGGTCTTCGTGGTGAACCTCGCCGCGCTGCCGGTGCCGCTGCCTGGCGGCGGCTGGCGCGACGAGATCCTGCACGACCTGAACCTGCAGGCGCTGCTGGTGCGCGAGGTCAACGGCGCCCTGATGCAGGGCCGGCCGGTGCTGCAGCCGCCCGCTTATCCAGCGCTGTCCGACGACGCACTCACGAGCTTCAATCCGCAGGCGCGCATCGCCTTCCTCACGCTCTACACGCACCATGTCGCGACCTACGCGCGCGTGTCGGAGCACAACGTGCGCCGCTACTGCGAGCGCCACGGCCATGCGTACCACGTGTACCGGGCGCTGCCCGAGGCGATCGGGCCCGGCATCAACGGCTCGTGGGTGCGCACCTGGCTGCTGCAGCGGCACCTGGCGCAGCACGACTGGGTGATCTGGATCGATGCCGACGTGATCTTTCGCAACCCCGCGCGTTCCATCGAACCCCTGCTACAGGGCCGCGACCTGCTGCTGGCCAAGGATGTCGGCGCCTGGCGCTTCAATTCGGGCGTCATGGGCTTTCGCAACACGCCGGCCAATCTCGCGCTGCTCGAACGCATCTGGGCGCGCATCGGCGAGGTGGCCGACAAATCCCAGGTCTACAGCAGCCTGGGCGACCAGCACTACACCAACGAGGTGCTGAAGGAGGAGGGCCTGCTCGGCGAGCACAGCGTGCTGGACAACCTCAGCCTCAACACGCCGCCGCTGCTGGCCGACGAGGACACGCTGCTGGTCCATTTCGTGAGCTTGTCCGAGCCCTACCGCTCGGTGTACATGGCGGCCATGGACGCGGCCTCGCAGAAGAGCCGCTAGCCACCAGCCGCGGCGGTCAAAGCCCGCGCAACCGTGCAGAACCTGACGCCGCGACGGCAGCCTCGCCGGGGTGTTCCTGTACAGTCGTACGCCCCAGAACAGCAGCGAAAAGCGGAGGGATTCCCATGGCGCACATAGGCTATTCCTGGCCGACCTTCGACACCCTGACGCAGGAGATCGTGCGGGCGATCGGCCCGCAGCGCATCCTCGACATCGGCGCCGGCGGGGGCAAGTACGGTGCGCTGCTCAAGGACATCGTTCCGGACTGCGAGCTCACCGCGCTCGAGTGCGACGAAGCCGCCTTCCCGGGCCTGCGCGAAACGGGCTACCACCACATCCTGCCGATCACCGCCGATGGGCTCTACAAGCGCAGCAGCGACCTGTACGACGTCGTCATCCTCGGCGATGTCATCGAGCACATGCTGCATTCGCAGGGCCGCGACCTGCTGGAGTTCCTCAACTACCGCTCGCGCTACATCCTCATCTCCACGCCCGAGTGCATGCCGATGAGCCGTCCCGTCTTCTTCGAGGGCCACAACTCGCTCTGGCGGCCCGACTCCTTCTCGTGGCACGACTACTGGGCGCACCAGCAGTGCGGCGTGATGCATTTCTACCTGCTGCGCGGCCACGACAATTGGGCCGGCCCCGGCCTGGCGGAAGTGGTCGAGAAGGTGAACGGCGCGGGCATCTTCAACCGCTACCAGGACGAGAAGACCCAGCCGGTGCAGCTCGAGGTCCGGGACACGCGCTTCAAGCAGCCCGCGGGCGACGACAACTTCATCCTCTACCGACCCTTCTGAGGGGAGCAGCGCCATGGCCGAAGCGACCAAGACCTCCCTGCGCGACATCGACATCATCGTGTCGTACCGCGAGGCCAACGAGGAGCGGCGCGAAAACCTCTACACCGTGCTCGCGCACCTGGCGCGCACCTACACCGACTACCGGCTGTGGCTGCTCGAGGCCGCGGCCATGCCGAGCTTCGACTGGAACCGGCTCGGCGATCCGAACATCCGGCATGTCTTCGTGCCGCACGACGGCCCGTTCCCCAAGTCGATGCTCTACAACACCGGCGTGCGGCTCGCGCGCAGCCCGGTGATCTGCTTCCACGATGCCGATTCGATCGCCATGCCTTGGGCGATGCGTGCCTGCGTCGATGCACTGCTGGAAGGTCCGGACAGCGATGCGCTGTGTCCCTACTGGTCGGTGATCAACATCGCCGGTGCGCTCAAGCAGGACTTCATGGCCGATCCGGACCATGCGCGTCTGGCCGCGATCGATCCGAAGAACCTGCCCGAGGACGCGATCGTGCTCTACCCCAATGCAAACGGCGGGATCGTGTTTTTCAAGCGCGGCGAATACATCCGCGTGGGCGGCTACAACGCGCGGCTCGAAGGCTGGGGCGGCGAAGACGACGAACTGCTGCGCCGCGCCTCGCGGCTCGGCGTGCGCTGGCATTCGATGGACGTGCCCCTGTTCCATCTGCACCACGATTCGGCATCGCGCCAGGAGCACAAGGAGAGTATTCGAGACACGCAGAACCAGCGCGCCCCGGAGGCGATCGTCGACATGTCGCAGGATGAAGTCGAGGCCTTGGCGCGCGAGTTGTCGGGATTCTTCGGCGGCAACTGATCAGGACGCTGCACCGGCCGCCAGAGTCCAGGCGCGCCACGCGAAGAAATCCGCGAGTGCGGGCCCCAGAACCGCGGTCTGCGGCCGCGCACGGAACGCCTCGAAGCCCAGATGCGCCAATCGTTGGCGCAATCCAGGGGCGCTGGTCAGCAGCAGCGCCATGTCCGCCAGTTCATCGAGGGCGACGCCGGCCACGGCATGCCGAAGCTCCGGATAAAAGATTTCGCTGTCCGGATAGAACTCGCACAGCACGGCTTTGCGACGTCTGAAGAGCATCGCGAGTCGGGGGATCTCCACGATGCGCGAGTTGTCGAAGAAATGCATGTTGAGGACCAGCTTGGCGCGCCGAATCATCTGGTCGCGATGCGCGCTGTCCCAGAGCATGTTCTCGTTGGAAACCACCCGCAGCCCCCTTCTGCGCATCGCATCGAGGACCTGGGCGCGTCTCTGATTGAGAGAGCCAAAGAAAAGCACGTCGATGTCCTGCAATGCTTCGGGGAGCAAGTCCTCGACGCTGACGTTGTCGCCGGCGTCTTCTTCGTAGCCCAGAGGGACGTGATGGCCGTTGGGAATGCCCAGCGCGGCATAGCGGGCGAGGTTGTGCCGGCTGTAGTCCCAGACGTAGTGATTGCGCAGCAGCGTCAGATAGGATTCGTTGAACGCCTGCGAGCCTGCGACGAGCTGCTCGAAGTTCAGCACGATGCAGTTGGTATCCATGCCCTGCAGAACTTCCGGCGCCAGGTGGTGCGCGAAGCACACCACGTTGATGGCGTCGTGGCGCACGGCGGCGTGCTCGGTGCTGACTTCGTAGCCCAGCTTCCTGGCGGCGGCGACGAACACATCGACCACGTCGCCGACCATATGCCGGTCCGCCAGCGAGGTGAAATGCAGCGGGACCGGCGCCGTCATCTCGTGTACCGTCCCGCGGGCTGCCGTCTACTGCAGGCCAAGAATGTTGCGCTTGTGGTAGTAGTCGGCCAGTGCGGCGCGCAGTTCGTTGGCCTTGTTCACCGTCTCGGCGGAGGCTCCCTTGCCCAGGCCGAAGAAGTAGAGGTCATGGCTCGTGTGGTCGTAGTAGAACGACCAGACCGAGAACCAGGCATCGCAGGGAATGATCGCCTTGAAGTCTTCCTCGACCAGGTTCTGGTAGTAGTTCTGCTGCTTTTCCATGGTCAGCGGCGAATCGGTCGGCGCGTATTCGACCGTGCCGTGCTGCCGCCGTCCCGTCGAGGCGCAGGTCATCACCACGAGACCGGAATCCTTGGTCAGCCGGAGCATGTTGAGCCAGGTCTTTCGCCAGCCGGGGTTGTGCTCCATCGCCTCGCAGGAGATCACCACGTCGAATTCGTTGGCCTTGCCGCCGTAGTCCTCGCCGTAGCAGACGAGATCGACTCCCTTGCCTTCGCCCACATCGAGGCCGATGTACTCGCAGTCCTCGAAGAAGCTGCGCACGGAGCCGTTGATATCCAGGCTGCCGATCTCCAGCACCTTGGTGCGTTGAAAAAGTTCACCCAGGAACTGCTTGATGCCACCGACAAAGAACAATTGCTGGGGATGCGACACGTCGGGCCTCCGGGGCGGAAAACTCGGCAGTGTAGGGTCGCGGCCATGTGGAATAGCGCGAAGCGAATTCAGCAACCCAGCGCTGGTGGGGAAAAGTTTACGATTTGCTCAGGGCTCGTTCCGAATTCTTGCCAGCAAGCTCCGCGCTCCAGAGCGGTGGGCCGTTCGACTCCAGGTGCGTCAGGTACAGCCGCAGATCGAACTCCAGCTGGTGGTAGTCCGGCTCCATGTGCGTGCACAGCGCATAGAAGGCCTTGTCGTGGTCGCGCTCCTTCATGTGCGCGAGCTCGTGCACGACGATCATGCGCAGCCAGGGTGCCGGCACGGCCTTGAACAGGTTCGCGACGCGGATCTCCTGCTTGGTCTTGAGCTTGCTGCCCTGCACGCGCGAGACGGTGGTGTGGGTGCCCAGCGCATGGCGGATCACGTGCAGCTTGCTGTCGAAGATCACCTTCGACAGCGGGCCGGCCTTGCGCATGAACTCGTTCTTGAGCCCGGTCGTGTAGAGGTAGAGCGCCTGGTCGGTCTGCACGGCATGCGCGCCCTCGGGATAGCGCTCGCGCAGCCAGGTGCCGAGGCGCTCTTCGTCGAGCAGCCGGCGCACCTGTGCCTGCAGCGTCGCCGGATAGGCCGAGAGGTACTTCATGCGCGATGGCGCGATCGATGAGGCAGGGCGCGCCGCTCAGCGCGCCGCGAAGGCCAGCCCCGAGGCGACGCCGCCGAACAGGTCGCCTTCGACCAGCGGCACGCCCGCGAAGCTCTTGCGCAAGGCCTGCTGGAAGGGCCGCAGCGCCGAGGAGCCGCCGGTGAGGTAGATGGCATCGAGCTCGTTGCTGCGCAGGCCGGCGCGCTTGACGCAGGCATGGGCGCAGGCGATCACGGCCTCGAACTGCGCCGCGAGCTGCTGCGCCATGTCGGCCGGCGACAGGGTGCTCGTGAGGCCGGGCTCGGCGCAGTCGAGGTCGATGGTGGCGGGTGCATCGCCGACCGAGGCGTCGATCTTGGCCTGCTCCACCGCGCCGAGCACGCGATGGCCGTGGCGTTCGTCGAGCACCGCCATGAGCCGGTCGTGCAGCCGCGTGTCGGCATAGCTGGTGCGCAGCTCGCGCGCCTGCCGGGTGGCTTTGGCGAGGTAGAGCCAGTTGATCAGGTGCCAGGACGACAGGTCGAAGAACACCTTGCTCGGCACCTCGCGGCCCTGCGGCCCGTGATGGCCGAAGCCCAGCAGCGGCATCACGCGGTCGAGGTTGAGCCGCTGGTCGTAGTCGGTGCCGCCGATGTGCACGCCGGTCGTGGCCAGCACGTCGTCGCCGCGCTCCTCGCGCGCGGCGCGCTCGGGGCCCAGGCGCACCACGGTGAAGTCGGAAGTGCCGCCGCCGATGTCGACGATCAGCACCAGCGATTCCTTGCGCACGCGCTGCTCGTAGTCGAAGGCGGCGGCGATCGGCTCGAGCTGGAAGGCGATGTCGCGGAATCCCGCGGCGCGCGCGGCGGCGCGCAGGCTCTGCTCGGCGCGCTCGTCGCGCTTGTTGTCGTCGTCGACGAAGTGCACCGGACGGCCGATCACCACGCGTTCGGGCAGGCGGCCCATCTCGCGCGCGGCCCGCTCCGCCATCTCGCGCAGGAAGCGCGCGATGATGTCCTCGAAGCTCACGAGGCCGTCGAAGATCGCGGTCTTCTCCTGCATCAGCGGGCTGCCCAGCAGGCTCTTGAGCGAGCGCATCAGCCGGCCTTCGACGCCGGCGAGGTAGAGCGCGATCGCGTCGCGGCCGAAGTGCGTGCTGCGGTCTTCGGCGTTGAAGAAGATCGCGGTGGGCAGGGTGGTGGCCGCGCCTTCGATCGGCAGCAGCCGGGTGGCGCCCGCGATGCGGCAGGCGACGGCCGAATTCGAGGTTCCGAAGTCGATGCCGATCGCGGTGGCGTTCGCGGCCGCGGTGCTCAAGATTCCCTGCGCAGCGCGGGGAACAGGATCACGTCGCGGATGCTCGGCGAGTCGGTCAGCAGCATCATCAGGCGGTCGATGCCGATGCCGCAGCCGCCGGTGGGCGGCATGCCGTACTCGAGCGCGCGCACGAAATCGTGGTCGTAGTACATGGCCTCGTCGTCGCCGCCGTCCTTGGCCGCCACCTGCGCGTTGAAGCGCGCGGCCTGGTCCTCGGCGTCGTTGAGCTCGCTGAAGCCGTTGCCGAACTCGCGGCCCGTGATGTAGAGCTCGAAGCGCTCGGTGACCTCGGGGCGCTCGTCGTTGGCGCGCGCCAGCGGCGAGATCTCGGTCGGGTGCTCCATGATGAAGGTCGGCTGCCAGAGCTTCTCTTCGACGGTCTCCTCGAAGTACATCACCTGCAGGCTGGCCAGGCTGCGCTGCGAGAGCCTGTCCTTCTCCTCGCTCAGGCCGAGCTTGCGCAGGGCGTTGACGAGCCAGGCGCTGTCGTCGACGCCGTCGCCCGCATCGGTGTACTTGAGGATCGCCTCGCGGATCGTCAGGCGCTCGAAGGGTTGCGTCAGGTCGACCGGCTTGCCCTGGTAGCTGAGCTGCAGCGTGCCCACGGCCTTGTCGGCGATGGTGCGGATCAGCGTCTCGGTGAAGTCCATCAGGTCGCGGTAGTTCCAGTAGGCCGCGTAGAACTCCATCATCGTGAACTCGGGGTTGTGCCGCACCGAGATGCCCTCGTTGCGGTAGCTCCGGTTGATCTCGAACACGCGCTCGAAGCCGCCCACGATCAGGCGCTTGAGGTAGAGCTCGGGCGCGATGCGCAGGAACATCTCCTGGTCGAGCGCGTTGTGGTGCGTCTTGAAGGGCTTGGCGTTGGCGCCGCCCGGAATGGGGTGCAGCATCGGCGTCTCGACCTCGAGGAAGTCGTTGGCCACCATGAATTCGCGCAGCGCGCTCACGGCCTTGCTGCGCGCGGTGAAGCGCACGCGCGCCGACTCGTCGGTGATCAGGTCGACGTAGCGCTGGCGGTACTTCTGCTCCTGGTCGGCCATGCCGTGGAACTTGTCGGGCAGCGGGCGCAGGCTCTTGGTCAGCAGGCGCAGCGCGGTGACCTTGACCGACAGCTCGCCGGTCTTGGTCTTCATCAGCGTGCCTTCGGCGCCGAGGATGTCGCCGAGGTCCCAGCGCTTGAACTCGGCATAGACCTCTTCGCCGACCGCGTCGCGCGTGACGTAGAGCTGGATGCGGCCGGTGGCGTCCTGCAGGGTCGCGAAGCTGGCCTTGCCCATCACGCGCTTGAGCATCATGCGGCCGGCCACGCTCACGGCGACGTTCTGCGCCTCGAGCGCTTCGGCTTCGACGGCGTCGTGCGCCTCGACCAGCGCGGCGGCGCGGTGGCCCGGCTTGAAGTCGTTGGGGAACGCGACGCCCTTGCCTTCGGTCTGCGCGGTGCGCAGCAGCTTGAGCTTCTCGCGGCGTTCGGCGATGAGCTGGTTGTCGTCGACGGCGGGCGTGGTCGCGGCCGGAGCAGGGGTGTGCGGCTGTTGTTCGGACATGGGGAGGCGGTGGGGGAGGCGCGCGCAGGAAGGAAGAATCGGCGCGAAAGGCGGGATTTTAACTGAGGCAAAGGCGAGCGAATCCCCGCCCGCACGTCGCCGCCCGTGCGCTGCCAGCTATCAAATCCGAAGCGCGAAACGAGGCTGGGCGTGCCTTCAGGCGATACCGGTGCGCGCCAGCAGATCGCTGACCAGCTCCAGCCGCATCAGCGGACTCTCGAGCTCCATCAATCGCTGCCGCAGCTCGAGCTGCATCGGCACCAGCTCGCACCAGCGGTTGGCGACCCAGCCGCAGTCGTCGTAGCGGTAGGGCGCGCCGATCGGCAGGCGCACCGGCGGCGAGCCGGTGGCGTCCTGCGCGCGCTTGCGTTCCTCGAGCGTGTCGACCAGCCGGCGCAGCGCGGTGGCGGTGTGCCGCAGGTCCTCGGGGATCTCGAGCGCGACGTCGTCGGCGAGGATCGCGACGTCGGCGATCCACAGGCCATGCTTCTGCAGCTCGCTGTGGCGCACGCGAAAGCGCTGCGTGCCCACGCACTCGATCTGCAGCAGGCCGCTTTGCGGCGATTCGAATTCGCGGATCACGGCCAGCGTGCCGACCTCGGCGAAGCGCTCGGCCTGCGCGCCAGCCTTGCGCACCTCGGTGCCGCTCGTGAGGTTCACCACGCCGAAGGGCACGCCGCCCTTGCGGCACTTGCCGATCATGTCGAGGTAGCGCACCTCGAAGATGCGCAGCGGCAGCAGGCCGCCGGGGAAGAGGACCGTGCCGAGCGGGAACAAAGGCAGGGAGTTCAGAAGGGGTTGTGTCGTCATCGAAGAGCCTTGCGTGGCTATCATCGCACTCCGCTTCACCTCGCGCGCCATGCTCTATCAGATCCCATCGTTCCTCCTCGACGTGATCGTCGGCCTGCTCGGCGGCGCCTGCCTGCTGCGGCTCTACATGCAGTACCACCGCGTGCCCTTCGGCAATCCGCTGGGCCGCTTCATCTTCGCCATCACCGACTGGATCGTGCTGCCGCTGCGGCGCCTGCTGCCGGCCGTCAAGAAGTGGGACCTCGCGAGCGCCGTGGCCGCCTGGCTGCTGGTGATCGCCAAGTTCCTCGTGCTGTGGCTCTTGATCGGCAACCTCGGGCGCATCGGCGCGCTGCCGCTGGTCTCGTTCATCGGCCTGCTGCAGCTCGCGGTGTCGGGCCTGACCGCGCTGCTGGTGGTGTACGCGGTGCTCTCGTGGGTGCCGGGCGCTTCGCCGATGCTGCTCGACCTGATCTCGCGCCTGGCCGAGCCGCTGGTGCGGCCGTTTCGCCGCGTCATTCCGCTGCTCGGCGGTGTCGACCTGTCGCCGCTGGCGGCGATCGTCGTGCTGCAGGTGATCGCGATCGTGCTGAACAACCTGCTGGTGCTGGCCTACCGGCTCTGACCGTTTGCAGTCCCCATGAAAAAAGCGCCCGGAACCGCGAGGTTCCGGGCGCTTCGTCTTTCGGGAAGCGGAGGCTTCAGCTCACCGCATCCGCCGGCTGGCGCAGCAGCATCGCGAGCGTGCTGGCGATGGTCTTGCGCAGTTCGCGGCGGTCGCTGATGAAGTCGATCGCGCCCTTGGTCTGCAGGAACTCGGCGCGCTGGAAGCCTTCGGGCAGGGTCACGCGCACGGTCGATTCGATCACGCGCGGGCCGGCGAAGCCGATCAGCGCCTTGGGCTCGGCGATCACCACGTCGCCCATGAAGGCGAAGCCGGCCGACACGCCGCCCATGGTCGGGTCGGTCAGCACGCTGATGTAGGGCAGGCCCTTCTTCGCGAGGCGCGTGAGCGCGGCATTGGTCTTGGCCATCTGCATCAGCGACAGCAGGCCTTCCTGCATGCGCGCGCCGCCGGTGGCGGTGAAGCAGATGAACGGCACCTTCTGCTCGATGGCGGTCTCGACGCCGCGCACGAAGCGCTCGCCGACCACGCTGCCCATGCTGCCGCCCATGAATTCGAACTCGAAGCAGGCGACCACCACGCTGATGCTGTGGACCGAGCCACCCATCACGACCAGCGCGTCGGTCTCGCCGGTGTTCTCCAGGGCTTCCTTCAGACGCTCGGGGTACTTGCGGCTGTCCTTGAACTTGAGCGCGTCGACCGGCAGCACTTCCTGGCCGATCTCGTAGCGGCCCTCGGCATCGAGAAAAGCGTCGAGGCGCGGACGCGCGCCGATGCGGTGGTGATGGCTGCAGCTCGGGCAGACGTTCTGGTTGTGCTCGAGGTCGGTCTTGTAGAGCACCGTCTCGCAGGCCGGGCACTTGATCCACAGGCCCTCGGGCACCTGGCGGCGCTCGGCGGGGTCGGTCTGGGCGATCTTGGCGGGTAGCAGTTTTTCAAGCCAGCTCATGGGCATTCCTAGGTTCGCGCGAAGGCGGGAGAGCCTTCGGGGCCGTCAGGGCCCCTTTCGTGCTTTTTCGCATGACGAAAGGGGCCTGACGAGGGCAGCGGCGATTATCGGCCAGCCGCATTCTTCGCGGTAGCCGCCGGCAAGGCATCGAGCGCCTCGCGGATGCCCGCGAGGAATTCATGCACCGCGGGCACCACCTGCTCGCGCGGCTGGCCGTCGATCAGCTGGATAATCTTGGTGCCGATCACGACCGCGTCGGCCGCCGAGCCCACCGCCTGCGCGGTGTTGGCGTCGCGGATGCCGAAGCCCACGCCGACCGGGATGCCCACGTGCTGACGGATGCGCGGGAGCATGCGGCCGACCGCCTCGGTGTCGAGGTGGCCGGCGCCGGTCACGCCCTTGAGCGACACGTAGTAGACGTAGCCGCTCGCGATGCGCGCGACCTGCGCCATGCGCTCGTCCGTGCTGGTGGGTGCCAGCAGGAAGATCAGGTCGATGCCGGCTTCGCGCAGCTCGGCGGCGAACTGCTCGCACTCCTCGGGCGGATAGTCGACCACCAGCAGGCCGTCGACGCCGGCCGCGGCCGCGTCGCGGATGAAGGCCTTCTTGCCGTGCACGAGGTCGTAGCGCTCGACCGGGTTGGCATAGCCCATCAGCACCACGGGCGTGCGCGTGTCCTTCGCGCGAAAGGCCGCGACCATCGCGAGCACCTGCTTCGTGCCGATGCCCAGCGCGAGCGCGGCTTCGCCGGCCTGCTGGATCACCGGGCCGTCGGCCATCGGGTCGGAGAAGGGCACGCCGAGCTCGATCACGTCGGCACCGGCCGCGACCATGCCGTGCATGAGCTCGGGCGTGATGTCGGCATAGGGGAAGCCGGCGGTGACGTAGGGGATGAGCGCGCGGCGCCCGTCCTTCTTCAGTGCCTCGAAGGTGGCTGCGATGCGGCTCATCACTTGCCTCCCTTCACGCTCAGGCCGCGCATCGACGGCCGGTCGTAGAAGTCGACGCCCGCGAGGTCGGCGACGGTGCCGATGTCCTTGTCGCCACGGCCCGAGAGGTTGACCAGGATCGACTGGTCGGGGCGCATGGTCTTCGCGAGCTTCAGCGCGTGGGCCACGGCGTGGCTGGATTCGAGCGCGGGAATGATGCCCTCCGTGCGGCACAGGTAGTGGAAGGCCTCGAGGGCCTCGATGTCGGTGACGCCCACGTACTCGGCGCGGCCGATGTCGGCCAGGTACGCATGCTCGGGGCCCACGCCGGGGTAGTCGAGGCCGGCGCTGACGCTGTGCGTCTCGGTGATCTGGCCGTCCTCGTTCTGCAGCAGGTAGGTGCGGTTGCCGTGCAGCACGCCCGGGCTGCCGCGCAGGATCGAGGCGGCGTGCTTGCCGCTGTCCAGGCCTTCGCCGGCGGCCTCGACGCCGATCAGCCGCGTGCCCGCGAACGGGATGTAGGGATGGAAGATGCCGATCGCATTGCTGCCGCCGCCCACGCAGGCGACCACCGCATCGGGCTGCTTGCCCTCGGCCTCGCCGGTGATGCCGTCGGCCGCCAGCATCGCGGGCATCTGCTCGATGCACTCGGTGCCGATCACGCTCTGGAAGTCGCGCACCATCATCGGGTAGGGGTGCGGGCCGGCGACGGTGCCGATGATGTAGAAGGTGTTCTCCACGTTCGTGACCCAGTCGCGCATCGCCTCGTTGAGCGCGTCCTTCAGCGTCTTGCTGCCCGATTCCACCGGCACCACCGTGGCGCCGAGCAGGTTCATGCGGTAGACGTTGGGGCTCTGGCGCTTCACGTCCTGGCTGCCCATGTAGACCACGCATTCGAGGCCGTAGCGCGCGCAGATGGTGGCCGTGGCCACGCCGTGCTGGCCGGCGCCGGTCTCGGCGATCACGCGCGGCTTGCCCATGCGGCGCGCGAGCATCGCCTGGCCGATCACGTTGTTGATCTTGTGGGCGCCGGTGTGGTTGAGGTCCTCGCGCTTGAGGTAGATCTGCGCGCCGCCCATCTCGCGGCTGGTGCGCGCGGCGTGGTAGATCGGCGAGGGCCGGCCGACGAAGTGCTTGAGCTCGTAGTGGAATTCGGCCAGGAAGGCCGGGTCTTCCTTGTACTTCGCGTACGCGTCGCGCAGCTCGTTGATCGCGTGGGTGAGCGTCTCGCTCGCGAAGGTGCCGCCGTAGTTGCCGAAATGGCCGGTGGCGTCGGGTTGCTGGTAAGTGCTTTGCATGGTTCTCGATCGTTGGGCCGCGGCCCGGTCGACAACCGGGTGCGGCGGCTAACTGGAGAAGGACGAGGCGTCGGCCGCTCTCACCGCGGCGACGAATTGCCGGATCTTGCCGGCGTCCTTCAGGCCCTTGTTCCCGGGACCGTCGATCTCGACGCCCGAGCTCACATCAACGGACAGCGTCTTGCAGCGTGTCCGCAACGTGCGAATGCCATCGCCCACGTTTGCAGGTGTGAGTCCACCACTCAAGACGAGGTGAGCGTCGACGGCGGGTGGAAGAAGTGACCAATCGAATGCCTTGCCGCCACCGCCATAACCGTCGACATGGGCGTCGAGCAGGATGGCCTGGGCGTTTGAGAAATCGGACGCGTATTTTACGAGGTCGAAGCCGGCACCGGCCTCGCCGAGGGGAATGCGCGCCGCGCGCATGAAGCGGAAGCGGCCGTTTCCGCTCGCCGCGATGCAGTCGGCGGGCGTTTCATCGCCATGGAACTGGGCGATGGCGCCCGGCACCCGGGCCAGGGCGGCGATGGCCTCGGCGGGTTGCGCATCGACGAACAGCAGCACCGGCGTGACGAAGGGCGGCAGGCGCGCGGCCAGCACGGCCGCGCGTTCGGGCGCGATGGCGCGCGGGCTCTTGGGGTAGAGCACGAAGCCGACGGCATCGGCGCCGGCTTCCACGGCGGCATCGAGGTCGGCTTCGCGCGTGAGGCCGCAGATCTTGATGCGGGTGCGCGGCGGGAGAAGGCTCATGGCGGGTCATCATAGGCCGCGCGGGCGGCCTGGAAGGTCGCCTCGGCCGGCAGGCCCCACTTGGCGTCGTACAACGGGCCGAGGAAGTACAGCCCGTCGGGCGAGAAGGTCGGTGCCGCCGCGTCGCGGCTGCGCGCGGCGAGCACCTCGCCGATCCACTCGGGCGACTCGGCGCCCCGGCCCACGCGCACCAGGCAGCCCATGAGGTTGCGGATCATGTGGTGCAGGAAGGCATCGGCCTCGAACTCGAACTGCCAGCGGCAGCGCTCGCCCTCGCCGTGGCGCGTGATCTCGATGCGCCGCAGGTTCTTGACCGGCGAGCGCGCCTGACAGGCCGAGGCGCGGAACGAGCTGAAATCGTGTTCGCCGATCAGCAGCGCGGCCGCGGCGCGCATCGCGTCGCCGTCGAGCAGGTTCATCGACCAGCCGACCCGGCCCGCATCGAGGCTGGGGCGCACCGGTGATTGCGAGAGCACGTAGACGTAGCGCCGCGCGAGGGCGCTGGCGCGGCAGTGGAATTCGGCCGGCACCGGGTGTGCCCACTGCACCGCGATGTCGTCGGGCAGGTAGCGGTTGGTGCCGCGCATCCAGGAGAAGGGTTCGCGCTGCACCTCGGTGTCGAAGTGGATCACCTGCATCAACGCATGCACGCCGGCGTCGGTGCGGCCGGCGCAGAGCGTGGAGATGCGCTGGGCGGCGAACTGGGACAGCGCCTTCTCGAGCTTGTCCTGCACCGTGCGGCCCGAGGACTGGCTCTGCCAGCCGTCATAGGCCTGGCCGTTGTAGCGGATGCCGAGCGCCAGCCTCACGAAACCAGAAACGAAGAGGCCGGCGCCGCGCGCTCAGCGCAGCTCGGCGAGCAGCTGCCGCGCCTGCGACTTGAGTTCGCCGGCGCTTTCGGCTTCGACTTCCTCGACCAGCGAACGCGCGCCCTCGACATCGCCGATGGCCTGCAGCTCGCGCGCCAGCGACAGCTTGACGGCATGCGGGCTCTCGTCGTCCTCGTGGGCCGAGGCCGACGGCGCGGCATGGTCGGCACCGTTGCCCGCGCGGGCGGGCAGGCCGGCCAGGGCGCTCATGTCGAACTCGATGAAGCCCGAGTCGGCCGGCAGGCCGGCACCGCCGCGCAGCACGGCCGGGCGGGTGTTGTCGGCGTCGTTGAGCGAGCCGGGCAGGGTGTCGAGCTGCAGCGCGCCGGGGGCGGTGTCGAAATCGTTCTCGAGATCGACCGTCGGCTGCACGCCGAGGCTGGCGGACGGGGGCGTCGTCGGCTGCGCGGCCGGGGCGGGCGCATAGGCCGACATCGGCAGGCTGGCGCCGACCGGTGCCAGCGGCGGTGGCGCGGGCGGCTGGCTCAGGTCCAGGTCGAAATCGAGCGGTGCCACCGAGGGCACGAAGGCAGGAGCGGCCGCCACCGGCGCGGGGGCGGGCGCGGGCTTGGCGGCGGCCGGCGGGCGGGCCGATGCGGCCGCCAGCGCGCTCGCGAGCGCGGCGCTCTCGGCGGGCGTGGCGCTGCGCGGCGTGCCCGATTCGTACAGCGGATTGCCCGGGTCGAGTTCCTTGCCCATGTCGACCACGCGGGTCCAGTCGGCACCATTGCCGCCGGTGAGCTTGTGCACTTCGGTGGCGAGGCTCTCGTAGGCGCGCAGGTCGCGGCGCTTGGCGTGGATCTCGAGCAGCTTCAGGTGGATCGCGGTGCGGTCGGGATTCACGCGCAGCGCTTCGCGCAGGATTTCCTCGGCCTGCAGGTCGCGGCCATACGCCAGGTAGACGTCGGCCTCGGCCACCGGGTCGACATCGCCGGCGTCGAGCTGGCTCGGCGAGTACGAGAGCGACGAGACGGTGGAATCGCCGCGGTTCTTGGTGTCGACCGACTCGCCGCCGCTGGCGCCGAAGAAGGAGTCCTTCGGGATGCGGCTCTCGAGGAACACGCTCTCGCTCATTTCCTCGCGCCGACGGCCCAGCACGCGGTAGAGCAGGAAGCCGATCAGCAGCGCGATCAGCGCGATACCGCCCAGCATCAGCGGGTTGTCGAGCAGTTCGTCGAGGAAGCTGCGTTCGGGCGGCGGTGGGGGCGGTGCCACGACCTTCTTGGGCGCCGGCTTGGGAGCAGGTGCCGCGGCGCTGGCCGCGGGACTCGGGGCGGGCGCACCGGTGGCTGCGGCGCCCTCGGCGGGAGTGGCGGCTGCGACGGCGGCCGCTGCTGCTGCTGGCGCGGCCTCGGCGGCGGGCGTCGTTGCGGCTGGGGCCGGCGCGGCCGCGGCCGCAGGCGTGGGCGCGGCAGCGGGAGCTGGTGCGGGGCTCGGAGCGGCGGGCGCCACGGTGGCGGCCGGGCCGGCGACGGGCACCGGAATGCCAGGCGTCGCGGCGGGCGCGGCCGCTGCGGGCGCAGGCGCTGCCGAAGGCGCCGCGGCGGTCGAGCCACCCGCGGCCTTGAGCTTGTTGAGCTCCTCGATGTTCTTCGACAGCTCGGCGACGCGGTTGCTGCGGTCTTGCGCCTGGCGGGTCTGCGCGACCTTTTCCTCGGCGGCGCGCGCGGTGGCGTTGCCTTGCGAGATGGTGAGCTTGTCGGGCGCCGTGGCCGCGGCATTGCGGTCCTCGACATTGGCCTGCACCCGGCCGCCGGCGCGGCGGCTGGCGGCGGCGACGTTCGAGGTCGGGGCGTTCTCGGCCAGCCGCTGGCGATAGGCGCTGAAGTCGCGGCTCTGGGCCGTGACCGTGCGGCGGGCTTCCGCGGCCGGCACCGCGCCGGCCTCGGTGGCGCTCGGCAGGTCGAGCACGGCACCGGCCCGGATACGGTTGACATTGCCGCCGATGAAGGCATCGGGATTGGCCATCAGCAGCGCGACCAGCATCTGGTCGAGCGAGATGTCGGCCGGCTTGTTGGCCGCGGCGATCTTGCCGGCGGTGTCGCCACGCTGCACCGTGACCTGTTCGCCGCTGCCCGCGGGGCGGGGCGAGCGGGCCGTGGGTGCGGGGGAGGAGGCTGCCGACGGCGCCGGTGCCACGGCGACCGGCGCGGGCGCTGCAGCGGGCTCGCGGCGCGTGCGCGCGACCACCGGGCCGGGGCGCTCGGCGGGCGCCGCAACCTGTGGCGCTACCGGAGCGATCGGCGTGCCGGCATCGGCCGCGGTGCGCGCGGTGGGCGGATCGAGCAGCACGGTGTAGTCGCGCACGATGTGGCCGGTGCTGCCGTTGGCCTCGAGCAGCAGGTCGATGAAGGGGTCGTTGAGCGGACGACTGCCGTTGAGGCGCACCACGTACTGGCCGCCGGCGCGGCGCTGCAGCGTCGCGCGCACGTCGCGCAGGGCCGGGTTGTAGGGAACGCCGGCCGTCTTGAAGGCGTCGGCGGTGGCCACGTTGATCTTGAGGCTGTCGGCCTCGGCCGCCGTGATCTCGGTCACGTCGATCTCTGCCCGCAGCGGTTCGCCCAGCGCCGACTGCACCTTCAGCGGACCCAGCGCCAGCGCGCTGGCATCGGTGCTGGCCAGACCCATCGCCACGGCCACCGCCGCACTCAGGACCGACAGACGAACGCCGTTCAGGGGAAGGGGGGAGCGAGCGGCCGATGGGCGGGCCGCGGGCAACAGATGTCTTGTCATGCTGATAGGGGGCGGCTCAGGCCCAGAAATTGTAAGAGGACGTTAGCATCATCACCCCCTACTGACAAGGCAATGCGCCCGTTCTACCCAGTGCGCGCATACTTACGAACACATCTTCTGTCGCCTTTCGACAACAAGGGGGTAGGCAACGGGCGCGAACTGCCCCCATCAGGCTTCCAGCAGGATGCGCAGCATGCGGCGCAGCGGTTCGGCGGCGCCCCAGAGGAGCTGGTCGCCGATGGTGAAGGCACCGACGTACTCCGGGCCCATCGCCAGCTTGCGGATGCGGCCGACCGGGATGCCCATGGTGCCGGTCACGGCCACGGGCGTCAGGTCCTGCAGGGTGGCTTCGCGGGTGTTCGGCACCACCTTCACCCAGGCGTTGTCGGCGGCGATCATGGCTTCGATGTCGGCCACCGGCACGTCCTTCTTGAGCTTGAAGGTCAATGCCTGGCTGTGGCAGCGCATGGCGCCGATGCGCACGCAGAAGCCGTCGACCGGCGTGGCCGCGGTACCGAAGCCCGCGCCCTGGCCGAGGATCTTGTTGGTCTCGGCGCCGCCCTTCCACTCTTCCTTCGACATGCCGTCGCCCAGGTCCTTGTCGATCCAGGGGATCAGCGAGCCGCCGAGCGGGGCGCCGAAATTGGCGGTCTCGGCCGCGCTGAGGTTCTGCTGCTTGTGCAGCACCTTGCGGTCGATCTCGAGGATGGCGGACTTGGGGTCGTCGAGCAGCGAGCGGACCTCGGCGTTGAGCGTGCCGAACTGCGTCAGCAGTTCGCGCATGTGCTGCGCGCCGCCGCCCGAGGCGGCCTGGTAGGTCATGCTGGTCATCCACTCGACCAGGCCGGCCTTGTAGAGCGCGCCCACGCCCATCAGCATGCAGCTCACGGTGCAGTTGCCGCCGATCCAGTTCTTGCCGCCGTTGGTCAGCGCGTTCTGGATCACGGGCAGGTTGACCGGGTCGAGCACGATGATCGCGTCGTCCTTCATGCGCAGCGTGGAGGCGGCGTCGATCCAGTGGCCGTTCCAGCCGGCGGCGCGCAGCTTGGGGAACACCTCGGTCGTGTAGTCGCCACCCTGGCAGGTGATGACGATGTCGCACTTCTTCAGGGCCTCGATGTCGTGCGCGTCCTTGAGGGCGGTCTCGTTCTTCGCCATCGCCGGGGCCTTGCCGCCGGCGTTGGAGGTCGAGAAGAAGACCGGCTCGATGAGGCCGAAGTCGTTTTCGGCCTGCATGCGGTCCATCAGGACCGAGCCGACCATGCCGCGCCAGCCTACGAGGCCGACCAGAGGTTGAGATGCGTTCGCCATTTGAGTGTGCCCTTTAAGAAAAAAGAAAGTCGCTGGTTTCTCTTTGCGCCCGACTCGTCAGGAGCCGGGTGGGCGTGACGAAGCGGGCTGCGGTTAGCCGGTAATCGTCTTTTTGGTGATCGAGGCCGAGAGTGCCGCCACCACGGCGTCGCCCATCTCGATGGTGCCGACCTTGCGGGTGCCCTCCGACCAGATGTCCCCCGTGCGCAGGCCGGAGGCCAGCACATGCTTGACCGCCGACTCGATCCGGTCGGCAGCTTCGGCTTGATTGAGGGAGAAACGGAGCATCATGGCAGCGGACAGTATTGTAGCCAGGGGATTGGCAACCCCTTTGCCGGCAATGTCGGGCGCGCTGCCGTGGCTGGGCTCGTACAGGCCCTGGTTGCTGGCATTGAGCGAGGCCGAGGGCAGCATGCCGATCGAGCCCGTGAGCATCGCGGCCTCGTCCGAGAGGATGTCGCCGAACATGTTGCCGGTGACCACCACGTCGAACTTCTTGGGCGCCTTCACGAGCTGCATGGCGGCGTTGTCGACGTACATGTGGTCGAGCTCGACGTCCGGATAGTCCTTGCCGACCTCGGTCACCACGTCCTTCCAGAACTGGAAGGTCTCGAGCACGTTGGCCTTGTCGACGCTGGTCACGCGCTTGCTGCGCTTGCGGGCGGCCTCGAAGGCCACGCGCGCGATGCGCTCGATCTCGGGGCGCGAGTAGCGCATCGTGTCGAAGGCTTCCTCGGCGCCCGGAAAGTGGCCGTCGGCCGCGGTGCGGCGGCCGCGCGGCTGGCCGAAGTAGATGTCGCCGGTCAGCTCGCGGATGATGAGGATGTCCAGGCCCGCGATCAGCTCGGGCTTGAGGCTCGAGGCGTCCACCAGCTGCTCGTAGCAGATGGCCGGGCGGAAGTTGGCGAACAGGCCGAGGTTCTTGCGCAGGCCCAGGATGGCCTGCTCGGGGCGCAGCGGCCGGTCGAGCTTGTCGTACTTCCAGTCGCCCACCGCGCCGAACAGCACCGCGTCGGACTCCTTGGCGAGCTTGAGCGTCGAATCGGGCAGCGGGTGGCCATGGGCCTCGTAGGCGGCGCCGCCGACCAGGGCGGTCTCCATCTCGAACTTCAGGTCGAGCGCCTGGAGCACCTTGACGGCTTCCGCCACGATTTCGGTGCCGATGCCGTCACCAGGGAGAACTGCGATTTTCATTGGGTGGTTGTCGAAGGAAGTGAAACGGAAAACGCCTCAGGCGTTGGCGAGCATCGTGTGCGCGAGCCAGGGCTTCTGCGCCAGCCGCTCGGCCTCGAAGGCCTTGATCTTGTCCTTGTGGCGCAGCGTGAGGCCGATGTCGTCCAGGCCGTTGAGCAGGCAGTACTTGCGGAAGGCCTGCACGTCGAAGGCGAACTCCTGGCCGTCGGGCTTCACCACCACCTGGCGCTCGAGGTCGATCGTCAGCGAGTAGCCCGGGAAGGCGAAGGTCTCGTCGAACAGCTGGGCCACCTGCGCCTCGGGCAGCACGATCGGCAGCAGGCCGTTCTTGAAGCTGTTGTTGAAGAAGATGTCGGCGTAGCTCGGCGCGATGATGGCGCGGAAGCCGTACTGGTCGAGCGCCCACGGCGCGTGTTCGCGCGAGGAGCCGCAGCCGAAGTTCTTGCGCGCCAGCAGCACCGAGGCGCCCGCGTAGCGCGGCTGGTTCAGCACGAAGTCGGGGTTCGGCTTGCGGCTGGCCGGGTCCTGGCCGGGCTCGCCCGGATCGAGGTAGCGCCATTCGTCGAACAGGTTCACGCCGAAGCCGGTGCGCTTGATCGACTTGAGGAACTGCTTCGGAATGATCGCGTCGGTGTCGACGTTCTCGCGGTCCATCGGGGCCACGAGACCCTTGTGCACGGTGAATTTCTGCATGTCTTGTTCTCCTGGTCAGGCGAAGGTGCGCACGTCGACGAAATGGCCGTGCACGGCGGCCGCGGCGGCCATGGCCGGGCTCACGAGGTGGGTGCGGCCACCCGCGCCCTGGCGGCCTTCGAAGTTGCGGTTGCTGGTCGAGGCACAGCGCTCGCCGGGCTCGAGGCGGTCGGCGTTCATCGCCAGGCACATCGAGCAGCCGGGCTCGCGCCACTCGAAGCCCGCGGCCTTGAAGATCTGGTCGAGCCCTTCGCGCTCGGCCTGTTCCTTCACCACGCCCGAGCCGGGCACCACGAGCGCCAGCTTCACGTTCTTGGCGACCTTCTGGCCGAGCTTCTTCACCACGGCCGCGGCCTCGCGCATGTCCTCGATGCGGCTGTTGGTGCACGAGCCGATGAACACCTTGTCGATGAAGATGTCGTTCATCGCCTTGTTCGGCTCCAGGCCCATGTAGACCAGCGCGCGCTCGATGGCGCCGCGCTTGCTGCCGTCCTTTTCCTTGTCGGGATCGGGCACGCGGCCGTCGATCGCCACCACCATCTCGGGCGAGGTGCCCCAGGTGACCTGCGGCTTGATCTGCGTCGCGTCGAGCTCGACCACGGTGTCGAACTTCGCGCCGGGGTCGGACTGCAGCGTGCGCCAGTAGGCCGCGGCCTGGTCCCATTCGACGCCGCTGGGCGCCATCGGGCGGCCCTTGATGTAGCCGATGGTCTTCTCGTCGACCGCCACCAGGCCCGCGCGCGCGCCGGCCTCGATCGCCATGTTGCACACCGTCATGCGGCCTTCCATGCTGAGGTCGCGGATCGCCGAGCCGGCGAACTCGATCGTGTAGCCGGTGCCGCCGGCGGTGCCGATCTTGCCGATGATGGCCAGCACGATGTCCTTGGCCGTGCAGCCCAGGGGCAGCTTGCCCTCGACCTTCACGAGCATGTTCTTCGCCTTCTTGCCCAGCAGCGTCTGCGTGGCCATCACGTGCTCGACCTCGCTGGTGCCGATGCCGTGCGCGAGCGCGCCGAAGGCGCCGTGCGTGGAGGTGTGCGAGTCGCCGCAGACCACCGTCATGCCCGGCAGCGTGGCGCCGGTCTCGGGGCCGATCACGTGCACGATGCCCTGGCGCTTGCTCAGGAACGGGAAGAACGCGGCGGCGCCGAACTCGGCGATGTTGTGGTCGAGCGTGGTGACCTGCTCCTTGCTGGTCGGGTCGGCAATGCCTTCGTAGCCGCGCTCCCAGCCGGTGGTCGGCGTGTTGTGGTCGGCCGTGGCCACCACCGAGCTGATGCGCCACAGCTTGCGGCCGGCTTCGCGCAGCCCTTCGAAGGCCTGCGGGCTGGTGACCTCGTGCACCAGGTGGCGGTCGATGTAGAGGATCGCGGTGCCGTCTTCCTCGGTGTGGACGACGTGTTCGTCCCAGATCTTGTCGTAGAGCGTGCGTGCCATGTCGGTCTCTTCTCTTTCGTGGGGAAATGGATTGTCTTGGGTTTCAGGCCGCGAGCCGGTCGGCGCCGGCTTCGGCCTCGGTGGAGGAGGCCGCGTGCAGGTGGTTCACCAGCGTGCGGGCCGCCACCGGCAGCGTGGAGAAATCGCGCGCCACCAGCCGGATCTCGCGCGCGGCCCAGGCGTCGGACAGCGCCACGCTGACCAGCCCGCGGCCGATGCCGTCCTGCATCAGCTCGAAGGCGCGCTGCGGCATCACGCCGATGCCCAGGCCGTTCTGGATCATCCGGCACATCGCATCGAGGCCGGTGACATGGATGCGCAGCTTGACGCTGCGGCCCGCGAGCAGCGCGGCCTCGTGCATCGCCACGTAGATCGAGCTGTTGGTGTGCAGGCCCACGTGGTCGTAGTCGAGCGCGGCGATGAACTCGATCGCGCCCTGCTCGGCCAGCGCATGGCCCGCGGGCACGATCAGCGCCAGGCGGTCGTGCCGGTAGGGCAGGCTCTGCAGCTCGCCCGCGCCGCCGGCCACGTGGCACACGCCGAGGTCGGCCGCGCCTTCCTGCACCGCGCGGATCACCTCGGTGCTCAGGTGCTCCTCGAGGTCGATCTTGATCGCCTCGTGGGCGCGCGTGAACACGCCCAGGTCTTCCGGCAGGAACTGCACGATGGCCGAGATGTTGGCGTGCACCCGCACGTGGCCGCGCACGCCGTCGGCGTACTCGCTGAGTTCGCCCTGCATCTTCTCGAGGCTGTAGAGCACCGAGCGGGCGTGGTGCAGCAGACTTTCGCCGGCCGGCGTCAGGTCGACGCCGCGCGCATGGCGGTAGAGCAGGGTGGTGCCGAGCGTGGCCTCGAGGTCCGACAGCCGCTTGCTGATGGCCGAGGCGGCGATGAATTCGCGCTCCGCGGCGCGGCCGATGCTGCCCAGCTCGCACACGGCCACGAACAACTGCAGCGACGTGAGGTCGATGCGGCGGGCAAAGTTGCGTTCGGACGTGCTCATGGGGCTGTGGGCATCGCGTCTGGCGATGAGTTGGCTATTTTCTTCCTGTTTTCATGCGGTTGCCATCGTGATATGAGATGGCATTGCTGCCCGAGCGCGAGGAGGGGCATGCCGAACGGGCAATAAAAAAAGCTGCCCGAAGGCAGCTTTTGCAGGGAGCGGTCGGAAGAGCCGATCAGCGGGCCGAGATCGGCTTCACGTCGCGCTTGGGCGAGCCTTCGAACAGCTGGCGCGGACGGCCGATCTTGTACTCGGGGTCGCCGATCATTTCGTTGAGCTGGGCGATCCAGCCGACGGTGCGGGCCAGCGCGAAGATCGCGGTGAACAGCGGCACCGGGATGCCGATGGCGCGCTGCACGATGCCCGAGTAGAAGTCGACGTTCGGGTAGAGCTTGCGCGACACGAAGTACTCGTCTTCGAGCGCGATCTTTTCCAGTTCCTTGGCGAGCTTGAACAGCGGGTCGTTTTCCAGGCCCAGCTCGGTCAGCACTTCGTTGCAGGTTTCCTGCATCAGCTTGGCGCGCGGGTCGTAGTTCTTGTACACGCGGTGGCCGAAGCCCATCAGCTTGACGTTCGAGTTCTTGTCCTTGACCTTCTTGATGAACTCGCCGATCTTCTCGACGCCACCTTCCTTCTGGATGTCGTAGAGCATGTTGAGCGCCGCTTCGTTGGCGCCGCCGTGGGCCGGGCCCCAGAGGCAGGCCACGCCGGCCGCGATGGCCGCGAAGGGGTTGGTGCCCGACGAGCCGCACAGGCGCACGGTCGAGGTCGAGGCGTTCTGCTCATGGTCGGCGTGCAGAATGAAGATGCGGTCGAGCGCGCGCTCGAGCACCGGGTTCACCTTGTACTCCTCGCAGGGCGTGGCGAACATCATGTGCAGGAAGTTGCCCGCATAGCTGAGTTCGTTCTTCGGGTACATGTACGGCTGGCCGATCGTGTACTTGTAGGCCATGGCCACGAGCGTGGGCATCTTCGCGATCAGGCGGATCGCGGCGATCTCGCGGTGCTCGGGATTGTTGATGTCCGTGCTGTCGTGATAGAAGGCCGACAGCGCGCCCACCAGGCCGGTCATGATGGCCATCGGGTGTGCGTCGCGGCGGAAGCCGCGCAGGAAGAACTGCATCTGCTCGTTGACCATCGTGTGGTTGGTCACGAGCTTGGTGAAGTTGGCCTTCTTGGCCGCGTCCGGCAGTTCACCGTACAGCAGCAGGTGGCAGGTCTCGAGGAAGTCGCAGTTGGTCGCGAGCTGCTCGATGGGATAGCCGCGATACAGCAGCTCGCCCTTGTCGCCGTCGATGTAGGTGATGGCCGACTGGCAGGCCGCGGTGGACATGAAACCCGGGTCGTAGGTGAACATGCCGGTCTGCGCGTACAGCTTGCGGATGTCGATCACGTCGGGACCGACGGTGCCCTTGTAGATCGGCAGTTCGACCTTGTCGGCACCGTTGCTGAACGATAGCGTGGCCTTGGTATCGGAGGCTTTCATTTCGGGTTTCTTTCAGAGGATTGTTCGGGAGGGCGAGGAGGAAGAGGTCGTGGAGGCTGCGGGCCGCTGCGCACCGTCGGCGCGCATCAGCTGCAGAAGCTCGACCACCTCGGCCCCGGCCCATGCGGGCTCGGGCTCCTTTCTGCGAAGGAGAAGATCGAGCAAATCGTTGTCCGAGAGGTCCATCAGAACCTCCATCGCGCCGGCCTGGCCGACGGTGATGCGAGATTCGTGCCGCTCGAAGAAGCGGGCGATGAACAAGTCGTTTTCGAGCAGGCCGCGCCGGCAGCGCCACTTGAGCTTGCTGAGCGCCCGTTCGTCGAGCGGCTCGGCCGCCGCGCTTCCCGAGGAAAGCGCCGAGGGCGATGGAGTGCCGGGCAAAGCAGCCATGTCGGGTCAGATGGCGCGACGCACCATCAGTTCCTTGATCTTGCCGATGGCCATGGTCGGGTTCAGGCTCTTCGGGCACACGTCGACGCAGTTCATGATCGTGTGGCAGCGGAACAGGCGGTACGGGTCCTCGAGGTTGTCGAGGCGCTCGGCGGTGGCTTCGTCGCGGCTGTCGGCGATGAAGCGGTAGGCCTGCAGCAGGCCGGCCGGGCCCACGAACTTGTCGGGGTTCCACCAGAAGCTCGGGCAGCTCGTCGAGCAGCTCGCGCACAGGATGCACTCGTACAGGCCGTTGAGCTCCTCGCGCTCTTCGGGCGACTGCAGGCGTTCCTTCTCGGGCGGCACGGTGTCGTTCTGCAGGTACGGCTTGATCGAGTTGTACTGCTTGAAGAACTGGGTCATGTCGACGATCAGGTCGCGGATCACCGGCAGGCCGGGCAGCGGCTTGAGCACCACGGTGCCCTTGAGCGTGTTCATGTTGGTCAGGCAGGCCAGACCGTTCTTGCCGTTGATGTTCATCGCGTCGGAACCGCAGACGCCTTCGCGGCACGAGCGGCGGAACGACAGCGTCGGATCCTGCGCCTTGAGCTTCATCAGGGCGTCGAGCAGCATGCGTTCGTGGCCGTCGAGTTCGATCTCGATGGTCTGCATGTAGGGCTTCGCGTCCTTGTCCGGGTCGTAGCGGTAGATCTGGAATGTGCGCTTCATCGTTGTGACCTTGTGAATGCTTTTACGTGGCTGATCTGAGCTGGCGCTTAGAAGGTGCGAACCTTCGGCGGAACCGAGGCGACCGTGAGCGGCTGCAGCTTGACGGGCTTGTAGGAGAGGCGGTTGTCGGCGCTGTACCAGAGCGTGTGCTTCATCCAGTTGGCATCGTCGCGGCCCAGCGGCGCGACCGGATCGTCGGCCGGGCGCTCATAGTCCTCGACGGTGTGGGCACCGCGGCATTCCTTGCGGGCCGCGGCCGAGACCATGGTGGCCTGCGCCACTTCGATCAGGTTGTCGACTTCCAGCGCCTCGATGCGCGCGGTGTTGAACACCTTGGACTTGTCCTTCAGGCCGATGGCCTTCACGCGCTCGCGCACTTCGGCGATCTTGACCACGCCTTCGTCCATCGAGGCCTGCTTGCGGAACACCGCGGCGTGCTGCTGCATGGTCGAGCGGATCTGGTTGGCCACGTCCTGCGCGTACTCGCCGCCGGTGGAGTTCTGCAACTCGTTGAGGCGCTCGAGCGTGCGGTCGGCGGCATTGGCCGGCAGCGGCTTGTGTTCCTTCAGCTTGTCGTTGAATTCGACGATGTGGTTGCCGGCCGCGCGGCCGAACACCAGCAGGTCGAGCAGCGAGTTGGTGCCCAGGCGGTTGGCGCCGTGCACGCTCACGCACGAGCATTCGCCCACGGCGTAGAGACCGTTGACGACGGAACTGTTGTCCTCGCCCTTCTGGATCACGACCTGACCGTTGATGTTGGTCGGGATGCCGCCCATCTGGTAGTGGATGGTGGGCACCACGGGGATCGGCTCCTTGGTGATGTCGACGTTGGCGAAGTTGACGCCGATCTCGTACACCGAAGGCAGGCGCTTGTGGATGGTCTCGGCACCGAGGTGGTCGAGCTTCAGCAGCACGTAGTCCTTGTTGGGACCGCAGCCGCGGCCTTCCTTGATCTCCTGGTCCATCGAGCGCGAGACGAAGTCGCGCGGTGCCAGGTCCTTCAGCGTGGGCGCGTAGCGCTCCATGAAGCGTTCGCCGTTGCTGTTGAGCAGGATCGCGCCTTCGCCGCGGCAGCCTTCGGTCAGCAGCACGCCCGCGCCGGCCACGCCGGTCGGGTGGAACTGCCAGAACTCCATGTCCTGCAGCGGGATGCCCGAGCGCGCGGCCATGCCGAGGCCGTCGCCGGTGTTGATGAAGGCGTTGGTCGAGGCCTGGAAGATGCGGCCCGCGCCGCCGGTGGCCAGCAGCACGGTCTTGGCCTGCAGGATGTGCAGGTCGCCGGTTTCCATCTCGAGCGCGGTCACGCCGACCACGTCGCCTTCGTCGTCGCGGATCAGGTCGAGTGCCATCCATTCGACGAAGAACTGGGTGCGCGCTTCCACGTTCTTCTGGTAGAGCGTGTGCAGCATCGCGTGGCCGGTGCGGTCGGCCGCGGCGCAGGCGCGCTGCACGGGCTTCTCGCCGTAGTTGGCTGTGTGGCCGCCGAACGGACGCTGGTAGATCGTGCCGTCGGGGTTGCGGTCGAAGGGCATGCCGAAGTGCTCGAGCTCGTACACGACCTTCGGTGCCTCGCGGCACATGAACTCGATCGCGTCCTGGTCGCCGAGCCAGTCGGAACCCTTGATCGTGTCGTAGAAGTGGTAGTGCCAGTTGTCCTCGCTCATGTTGCCGAGCGAGGCGCCCACGCCGCCTTGCGCAGCGACGGTGTGCGAACGGGTGGGGAACACCTTGGAGAGCACGGCCACGTTGAGGCCCGCGCGCGCCAGTTGCAGCGAGGCGCGCATGCCGGAACCGCCGGCACCGACGATCACGACGTCGAACTTGCGCTTGGTGATTTGTTCTTTTGTGTAGGTCATGGTGGGGATGGGGTCGTCAGATTTTCCAAAGCACTTGAATGGCCCAACCCGCACAACCGACCAGCCAGACGATGGTGAAGATCTGGAGCACGAGGCGGATCGCGACGGGCTGGATGTAGTCCATCCAGATGTCGCGCATGCCGACCCACACGTGATAGAGCAGCGACACGATGACGCAGAAGGTCAGGACCTTCATCCACTGGGCGGCGAAGATGCCGGCCCACAGGTCGTAGCCGATCGGGCCGCGCGTGAAGATCAGCTGCGCCAGCAGGATGATCGTGAAGAGCGCCATCAGGGCGCCCGTGACGCGCTGGCTGAGCCAGTCGCGCAGACCGTAGTGCGCGCCGACGACGATGCGCTTGGAGCCGTAGTTCACAGACATTTCAGGCTCCTTCTCAGTACAGGCCGAACAGCTTGGCGCCGAGCACGACGGTCAGCAGGACGCTCGCGGCCAGCGTGAAGATGGCCGAGCTCTTGCCGAACTCCTTGGTCACGGCCTTGTGGCTCACGTCCATCCAGAGGTGGCGCACGCCGGCGATGAAGTGGTGCAGGTAGGCCCAGATCAGCGCGAGCACCACGAGCTTGAAAAACCAGCCCGGAACGAAACCAAGGCCGCTGTTGAAGGCGGCCTTGAACTTGGCGAACGAATAGTCGGACGAGAGCGAGGTGTCGAACATCCAGATGATGAACGGCAGCAGCAGGAACATCAGCGCGCCGCTGACGCGGTGCAGGATCGACACGATGCCGGCCGGAGGCAGACGGTAGGTCGTGAGATCGGTGAAGGCGTTGATGTTGCGGAATTCGCGACGCCGTGGTGTGGAGGAGGATGCAAGCTCTGTCATGGAGGGGCTTTCGTGGCTTGTTGATTGACTTGTTCTGAGAGCGAACGCTTTTGTTTTCTCTTCGGGAAATGCAAACAACGCAAAATTCTATTGCAATGCACCATCGCGCATCGGTCGCGCTCGCGTCGACGCACCGCCGCAGTCGGATGCTCTTGACTTCATAGCGTGTTGCGCGCGCCGCACGGCGGCTCGAAGCGTATTCATTGCGTGGTCCATCGTGAGGCGCATTCAGCCGAGCTGGTTGCGATAGTGGTGCGTGTCGGTGCGATAGAGACCGCGGCGCAGTTCCATCGGCATGTCGTGGTACGTGTGGGCCACGCGTTCGACGCTCAGCAGCGGCATCTGCGGCGTGACGTCGAGCAGTTGCGCCTGCTCGGCATCGGGCAGCACCGCGCGAATCTTCTCTTCGGCGCGCACCATGCGCACGCCGAATTCGGTTTCGAACAGCGCATACATCGGACCGGGCCAGGCGCGCAGCCGCTCGGCCGTGAGGCCCTTGAACGGCGTGCCCGGCAGCCACAGGTCCTCGAGGATGGTCGGCACGCCGCCGTAGGCGAGCACGCGCCGCACCTGCAGCACGGCGTCGCCGGTGCGCAGGCCCAATGCGCGCGCCACGTCGGCCGAGGCGCGCAGGCGCTTGCAGTCGACGATGGTGCGTTCGGCCGGACCTTCCGCGTTCGGATGGCCGGTGTCGGGCACCAGCTTCAGGAAGCGGTACTGCACATGCTGCTCGGCATGCGTGGCGACGAAGGTGCCCTTGCCCTGGCGTCGCACCACGAGGTTCTCGGCCGCGAGCTCGTCGATCGCCTTGCGCACCGTGCCCTGGCTGACGCGAAAGCGCACGGCCAGGTCCATCTCGCTCGGGATCGGCTCGCCCGGCTTCCACTCGCCCGCCTGCAGGCTCTGCAGGATCAGGGTCTTGATCTGCTGGTAGAGCGGGCTGAACGAGGGCGTCGTGGGCTCGTCGAGGGTGGTGGTGGGGCTGTTCATGGCAGGGCGTGGGTAAGCGCCGTAGCGGAACCCGGAGGATATCTTATATAAGACATAAGACGGGGCTCATCGAATCGGCTTAAAATGCCCGCCGTTCCCGCGCCGCGGCCGTCCGGCCCGTTTCGGACCTTCCGGCCGCCCCGCGAGACTTCCGCCGCCGCGTCTCGCGCGTGCGTCGACACCGTCACATCACTTCTGGAGTCTTCCCATGAGCAAAAAGCCCGTCCGCGTTGCCGTCACCGGTGCCGCCGGTCAAATCGGTTATGCCCTGTTGTTCCGTATCGCGTCCGGCGAAATGCTCGGCAAGGACCAGCCGGTCATCCTGCAATTGCTCGAAATCCCCGACGAGAAGGCCCAGAAGGCGCTCAAGGGCGTGATCATGGAGCTCGAGGACTGCGCCTTCCCGCTGCTGGCCGGCGTGATCCCCAGCGGCGACCCGCTGGTGGCCTTCAAGGACGCCGACTACGCGCTGCTCGTGGGTGCCCGTCCGCGTGGCCCCGGCATGGAGCGCGCCGACCTGCTGGCCGCCAACGCGCAGATCTTCACGGCCCAGGGCAAGGCGCTCAACGCCGTCGCCAGCCGCGACGTCAAGGTGCTGGTGGTCGGCAACCCGGCCAACACCAACGCCTACATCGCCATGAAGAGCGCGCCGGACCTGCCGCGCAAGAACTTCACCGCCATGCTGCGCCTGGACCACAACCGTGCCGCCAGCCAGATCGCCGCCAAGACCGGCACCGCCGTGGGCGACATCGAGAAGCTCACCGTCTGGGGCAACCACTCGCCCACGATGTACGCTGACTACCGCTTCGCCACCGTCGGCGGCAAGAGCGTCAAGGACCTGATCAACGACCAGGTCTGGAATGCCGACACCTTCCTGCCCACCGTCGGCAAGCGCGGCGCCGCGATCATCGAAGCGCGCGGCCTGTCGTCGGCCGCCTCGGCCGCCAACGCCGCCATCGACCACATGCGCGACTGGGCCCTGGGCTCGAACGGCAAGTGGGTCACGATGGGCATCCCGTCGGACGGCCAGTACGGCATTCCGAAGGACGTGATCTTCGGCTTCCCGGTCACCACCGAAAACGGCGAATACAAGCTGGTCGAAGGCCTGGCCATCGACGAATTCAGCCAGGAACGCATCAACAAGACGCTGAAGGAACTGCAGGACGAGCAGGCCGGCGTCGCCCACCTGCTGTAAGCCAGGCACCGGCATGCTCGACTGGAACCCCGCGCTCTATCGTCGCTACGAGGACGAGCGCACCCGCCCCGCGCAGGAACTCCTGGCGCGGGTGCCTCTGGCGGAGGCGGCCCGCGTGGTCGACCTCGGCTGCGGTCCGGGCAACTCCACCGAGCTGCTGGTCCACCGGTTCCCGAAGGCCGAGGCCCTCGGGACCGACAACTCCGAAGCCATGCTGGTCAGCGCGCGCGAGCGCCTGCCCGGCGCGCGCTTCGAGCTGAGCGACATCGCGACCTGGGCGCCTTCCGCGGAAGCGGCGCCCGACCTCATCTATGCGAACGCGTCGCTGCAATGGGTGCCCGATCACGAAACGCTGATCCCGCGCCTGTTCGACGCGCTCGCCCCCGGCGGCGTGCTGGCCATCCAGATGCCCGACAACCGCCAGGAACCCACGCACCGCCTGATGCGCGCGCTCGCGGCCGAAGCGCCCTGGGCCGAGCCCATCGGCGATGCCGACCGGCTGCGCACCAGGCTGCTGCCGCTGGGCGGCTACTACGACCTGCTCGCGCCGCGCGCGGCCAACGTCGATGTCTGGCACACGATCTACCAGCACCGCATGGCCGATGCCGCCTCCATCGTCGAATGGGTGCGCGGCACGGGCCTGAAGCCCTTCGTCGACCGGCTGCCGCCCGACCTGCAGGCCAGCTACCTGGCCGAATACGAGCGCCGCGTGAACGAGGCCTACCCGGCACGCACCGACGGCAAGCGGCTGCTGGCCTTCCCGCGCATGTTCATCGTGGCGCAGAAGAAGGCGTGACCACCGTGAGCGAACGCGCCCCCGCCCATCCCGCCCAGGTGCTGCTCGGCGCGCAGGCCGGCGCCGTCAGCCTGCCGGTGTGCGACCACTACAGCGGCGTCGAGGCGCGCATGAAGAAGAGCCTCGCGCTCCAGGCCGAGATGGCCGAGGAGTTCGGCGCCTGCGTGTTCGACGTCACCCTCGACTGCGAGGACGGCGCCCCGGTGGGCGGCGAGGCCGAGCATGCCGCGCTGGTCACCGAGCTGGCGCTGGCCGCCAGGCCCGGCATGCGCGTCGGCGTGCGCGTGCATCCGGTCGACCACCCGGCCTTCGCGGGCGACGTGGTCACCATCGCGGGCCGTGCCGGCCAGCGGCTGAGCCACCTGATGGTGCCGAAGGTCGAGTCGGTGGCCGATGTCGAGCAGGCCGTGGCCGCGCTCGATGCCGCCGATGCGGAAACGCTGCCGCTGCACGTGCTGATCGAATCGCCCCTGGCCGTGCACAACGCCTTCGACATCGCCGCCCATCCGCGCGTGCAGTCGCTGAGCTTCGGCCTGATGGACTTCGTCTCGGCCCACGCCGGCGCCATCCCCGCCGAGGGCATGGGCGCCGCGGGCCAGTTCACGCATCCGCTGGTGGTGCGCGCCAAGCTGGCGATCGCCTCGGCCGCGCATGCGCACGGCAAGGTGCCCTCGCACTGCGTGGTGACCGAGTTCAACGACATGGACGCCATGCGCACCGCGGCCCGCAAGGCGGCCCGCGAATTCGGCTACACGCGCATGTGGAGCATCCATCCGAACCAGATCCGGCCGATCCTCGAGGCCTTCGCGCCCGACGAGGCGCAGATTCAAATTGCCACAAATATCCTGGTCAAGGCGGCGGCCGCGGATTGGGCGCCGACACAAATTGATGGCACATTGCACGACCGCGCGAGCTACCGTCATTTCTGGCAGGTACTGACGCGTGCCCACGCAACAGGGCGCGCGTTGCCGCCAGAGGCCCAGGCCTGGCTGACGCCCGCGGTCTCCTGAAACCTCCGAACCAGCCTCAAGGAAACCCTCACATGAAGAAAATCGCCCTGATCGCCGCAGTGGCCCTGGCTCTGCCGTTCGGTGCGCTGGCCCAGAGCAGCAGCACGCCCGCCAAGCCGGCCGCTGCCAAGCCCGCCGCCAAGTCCGCCGAAGCCAAGAAGGCACCGCCCAAGCGCCAGGTCACCCGCAAGGCCGCCAAGGCCGTCGAGGAAGTCACGCCGATCAGCGACGACACCAACATCGTGCTCACCGAGTCCGACCTCGAGGTCGCCAAGCGCGTGTCGACCGGCAAGGCCCAGTGCGAACTCGGCGCCGACGTGACCGTGACCGAGGACGAGAAGAAGCCCGGCTTCTTCACCGTGACCACCAAGGGCCTGCGCTACCGCATGCACCCGGTCGAAAGCCGCACCGGCGCCATCCGCCTCGAAGACCCCCGTGCCGGCGCCATGTGGCTGCAGCTGGGCAACAAGTCGATGCTGATGAACCAGAAGGCAGGCCTGCGCATCGCCGACGAATGCCAGACGCCGGCCCAGATCGCCTTTGCCGAAGAAATGAAGAAGAACCCGCCGAAGAGCCTTTTCGAAGGCGCTGACGGCGACAAGAAGTAAGTCGACCCCACGAGGGACGGCGCGGCTCTTGCTTGCCGACCGGCGAAAGCCGGACGGCGGGTCGAACACCGCGCCGCATGCCCTCCAGCCCCAAGTTTCCGGAGAAAAGAAGATGTTGCAAGCCTACGTTGACCATGTCGCCGAGCGCGCCGCGCTCGGTATCCCGCCGCTGCCCCTGAGCGCGAAGCAGACCTCTGAAGCGATCGAGCTCCTCAAGAGCGCGAACGAAAAGGACGGTGCCTTCCTGCTCGACCTGCTGACCCACCGCGTGCCCGCGGGCGTGGACGACGCTGCCAAGGTCAAGGCCAGCTATCTCGCGGCCGTGGCGCATGGCACCGAGAAGAGCGCGTTCATCACGCGCGCCCGTGCCACCGAACTGCTCGGCACGATGCTCGGCGGCTACAACATCAGCCCCATGATCGACCTGCTGGACGACGCCGAAGTCGGCGCCGTCGCGGCCGAGGGCCTCAAGAAGACGCTGCTGATGTTCGACCAGTTCCACGACGTCAAGGAAAAGGCCGACAAGGGCAATGCCAACGCCAAGGGCGTGCTGCAGAGCTGGGCCGATGCCGAGTGGTTCACCAGCCGCCCCGAAGTGCCGCAGAGCATCACCGTCAGCATCTTCAAGGTGGCCGGCGAGATCAACACCGACGACCTGTCGCCCGCGCCCGACGCGACCACGCGTCCCGACATCCCGATGCACGCCCTGGCGATGCACAAGAACGCGCGCCCCGGCATCGTTCCTGAGGAAGACGGCAAGCGCGGCCCGGTGAAGTTCATCGAGGACCTGCGCGCGCGCGGCCACCTCGTGGCCTACGCCGGCGACGTGGTCGGCACGGGTTCGTCGCGCAAGAGCGCCACCAACTCGGTGCTGTGGTTCACCGGCGAAGACATCCCGTTCGTGCCCAACAAGCGCTTCGGCGGCGTCTGCCTCGGCGGCAAGATCGCGCCGATCTTCTACAACACGATGGAAGACTCGGGCGCGCTGCCGATCGAGCTCGACGTGACGCAGATGAACATGGGCGACGTGGTCGAGCTGCGTCCCTACGAAGGCAAGGCCCTGAAGGACGGCCAGGTCATCGCCGAATTCACCGTGAAGAGCGATGTGCTGTTCGACGAAGTGCGCGCCGGCGGCCGCATTCCGCTGATCATCGGCCGCGGCCTCACGGCCAAGGCGCGCGAAGCGCTGGGCCTGCCGGTCTCCACGCTGTTCCGCCTGCCGCAAAGCCCGGTCGACACCAAGAAGGGCTTCTCGCTGGCACAGAAGATGGTCGGCCGCGCCTGCGGCCTGCCCGAAGGCCAGGGCGTGCGCCCGGGCACGTACTGCGAACCCAAGATGACCTCGGTCGGCTCGCAGGACACCACCGGCCCGATGACGCGCGACGAGCTGAAGGACCTGGCCTGCCTGGGCTTCTCGGCCGACCTCGTGATGCAGTCGTTCTGCCACACGGCGGCGTACCCGAAGAAGGTCGACGTCAAGATGCACCATGAACTCCCCGAGTTCATGGCCAACCGCGGCGGCGTTTCGCTGCGCCCGGGCGACGGCGTGATCCACAGCTGGCTCAACCGCCTGCTGACCCCCGATACCGTGGGCACCGGCGGCGACAGCCACACCCGCTTCCCGATCGGCATCAGCTTCCCGGCGGGCTCGGGCCTCGTGGCCTTCGCGGCCGCCACCGGCGTGATGCCGCTGGACATGCCCGAGTCGGTGCTGGTGCGCTTCAAGGGCAAGATGCAGCCCGGCGTCACGCTGCGCGACCTGGTCAACGCGATTCCCCTGTACGCCATCAAGTCGGGTCTGCTGACGGTGGCCAAGCAAGGCAAGAAGAACATCTTCTCGGGCCGCATCCTCGAGATCGAAGGCCTGCCCGACCTCAAGGTCGAACAAGCCTTCGAGCTCAGCGACGCCTCGGCCGAACGCTCGGCCGCCGGCTGCACGGTGCACCTGAACAAGGAACCGATCATCGAATACATCAACAGCAACATCACGCTGATGAAGTGGATGATTGCCGAAGGCTACGCGGATGCCCGCACGCTGGCACGCCGCATCGCCGCGCAGGAAGCCTGGCTCAAGGACCCGCAATTGCTCAAGGGCGATGCCGACGCCGACTATGCCGCCGTCATCGAGATCGACCTGGCGGAGATCCACGAACCGATCGTGGCCTGCCCGAACGACCCGGACGACGTGAAGACGCTGAGCGACGTGGCCGGTGCCGCGATCGACGAAGTGTTCATCGGCTCGTGCATGACCAACATCGGCCACTTCCGCGCCGCGTCGAAGCTGCTCGAAGGCAAGCGCGACATCCCGGTCAAGCTGTGGATCGCGCCGCCGACCAAGATGGACGCGCAGCAGCTGACCGAGGAAGGCCACTACGGCGTGTTCGGCAATGCCGGTGCCCGCACCGAGATGCCGGGCTGCTCGCTGTGCATGGGCAACCAGGCCCAGGTGCGCGAAGGCGCCACGGTCATGTCGACGAGCACCCGCAACTTCCCGAACCGCCTGGGCAAGAACACCAACGTGTACCTGGGTTCGGCCGAGCTGGCCGCCATCTGCTCGCGCCTCGGCCGCATTCCGACCAAGGAAGAGTACATGGCCAGCGCCGGCGTGCTCGATGCATCCAGCGCGCAGATCTACCAGTACCTGAACTTCGACAAGATCGAGGACTACAAGGGCGTGGCGGATTCGGTCACGGCCTGAGCCTGAGGACAGGCCGGACGGTCCCCGGGCCGGCCCGGCCCGCGTCGACGAAGCCCCGCATCCGCGGGGCTTTTTTCATGGCGCGCGCGCTGGCATTCAGAGCGCCGGGGGGCGGTTCGGGCTCAGGTACTGCGTGCCCTTGAGTTCCATCGCCGCGCCCGCGGGTCCGCCCACCGCGTGCGGCAGCGAGGTCGTGAGCGAGGTCGCGAAGTCGCCGCGGTAGAGCTTGGCGCCCTGGTGCGTGAGGTTGGAGTTGGCGTCGATGTGGATCGCCTCGCCCAGGCCCGACCAGAGGCGGCAGAAGCCGTAGTCCTCCGAGAGGTAGCGGCGCGTCACGGGGTCGACCATCACGTCGAAGAAGCGGTAGTGCAGGCCGAGGTCGGCCTCGCCGATGCTGTCGGGCACGTAGCTGAGCTCGGGATAGCTCGCCATCAGCCGCTCGAACACGCCGCGTTTGATCGCCATGAAGCCCGTGGGCGCCTCGGTCATCTTCATGAAGCCGTCGGGCTGCACCTCGAGCTCGACCTTGCCGCTGATCTCGGAGGCGTTGGCGTTGACGGTGTAGCGCGTGAACGTCGCTTCGAACTGCGCGCGCGTGGTGCCGGCCGCGACGCCTTCGTGCGGCCAGTCCTCGCGCTTGAGCGGATAGACGCCGGCCGCGATGTCGTAGTCCGAGAGCAGCAGCCGGAACGCCGCCTGCGCCGAAAAGCCGATGTCCGCGTCGATCCAGAACAGGTGGGTCCATTCGGGGTTGGCGAGGAACTGGGCCACGCAGTTGTTGCGCGCCCGGGTCACGAGGCTTTCGCCCTGGTGGAACAGCACCTGCATGCGCATGCCGGCGCGCTCGGCCTCGATGGCGAAGTTCATCATCGACATCACGTAGTTCTGGAAGAACTTGCCGTCGTGGCTCGGCGTGACGATCACGGGAAAGAAGCGCTGGAGGGCGGAGGGTTCGAGCATGGCGGCTCCGGTTATCGGGCGGGGCGCTGCATCAGGCCGAGCAGCAGCGTGTTGTACACCTCGGTGGCGGCCGCGTTGCCGGGCAGGTAGCGGTCGATCAGGCCGCGCTGGCGCTCGCGGTAGGCGAGCGACTGCGCATCGTGCGTGTCGATCGCCTCGAGCACGCGCGCGCTGCCCGCGGCCACGTCGTTGGCTTCGTAGTAGTAGCCGAGGTCCGCGCACAGGTGGGCGTTGTGCACCAGCGGATAGCCCTGCCAGCAGGTCTCGAGGTAGAAGTAGTTGAGCGGGTTCTCCCACTGGTGCGAGATCACGATGTCGGTGTTCTGCGCCAGGAAGGTCGGCGTGTCGTGCCGGCCCAGGAACACGGCCTTGTGCTCGCGCACCAGGTCGAGCTGGTTCATCAGGGTGATGAATTCCATGTTCTCGCGCGCCATCTTCTCGGCGTTGGCCACCTGCAGCAGCGCGATCGCCTCGCGCCGCGCGCGGTAGGCCAGTTCGGCGACCAGGATCGGGTAGAGGCAGAACTTCACCACGTTGATGTTCGGCTCCATCACGCTGAGGCGCCGCGGGCCGACGCGCGGCTGGTAGACGCCGCCCTCGGGCAATCCGCGCGTGCGCTCCTCGAGGAACACCGGGCTCCAGACGAAGGGCACGGCGCGCGCCTCGATCCGGCGCAGCACCTCGAAGTAGGGCTGGCTGATGTGCGCCACCTGCGGAACCATCCAGATGTCGTCGTAGCGCTGGTTGACGAACAGGTTACGGCCCCATAGCGGCTTGTTGAACAGCATCGATTCCATCGCGTGCACGTACTCGAAGCCGCAGCAGTACGACACCAGCCGGGCGCCGCGCTGTTTGAGGTAGTCGGTCTGCAGGTGGTCGATCTGGCCGCCCAGCTCGATCAGCACGTCGACGCTGTCCTTCGCTCCCTCGAAGTTCGTCGTGGGCCAGCGCGCCTGGTCCCAGGGCAGGGCCGACGTGATCGGCGTGGCCGTGGTGTTGACCAGCACCACCGAGGCCACGCCCGGGCAGTGCTTGAGCGCCTCGGCCAGAAACACGGCGTTCTGCTTGATGCCGTTGTTCCAGAGGGTTTCGGCTTCGTGGTGGAGGCCGATGGTGATGCCGATGCGGAGGCGGTTGGTTGAATTCACTTTTGTTGCCCAATTGTTAATTGATGCCGCCTGTGCTTTGTGGTGAGAAATAAATCACAGGTGAATAAGTTGTTATGTGAACAAGTTCCAAATTGGACTGGCATCGAGAGCGATTTCGCTCAATTCATCAAGCCATGCGCTGCGATGGCGATGTGAATTAATTCCATACGATTGAGAAAAAGTCCTTACGAAACATGGGCTTGCGGCGTGACTGTCACTGGTTTTGGCTGGCATCGAGATTCTATGTTTTCGCAGCCAAGAGACTATCAGGAGACAATTGTTAATCAGTGTGAATGTTAATTTCACGCTGTTCTGTGAACTAAATCATCGAAATTTTTCAAGCAATTTTTCTCGATGCATTTCGAATGTAAACAAGTATGTACATTCCACCGCTCTTGTGAACAGCGCGGTGATTGAGATCTCGGCGACGAGCGTCAAGCACGACCCTTTCACATTTTTTCCGGGACCTCCCGCGCCGGTCCCGAGATTCCACACGCAGTTGGCAGTCAATGAACAAGTCATATAGAAGTATCTGGAATGAGTCGCTCGGTGCATGGGTGGCTGCTTCGGAAATCACTTCCGCCCGAGGCAAGCGCAGCAGTTCGGCTGCCGTGATCTCGGGTGCCGTGCTGAGCGTCGCCCTGGCGTCCTTCGGTTTGATGGAGAGCGCGAACGCCTACATCGTCGGACCGCCGAACGGCGCCTGCAACACGGGTGCGAACACCGGCCCCGATGGCAAGGCCTACCCGGCGACGGTCGATCCGGTCGACGGCTCCGGCGTGTACTCGACGGTGGTGGGCGGGTGCTCGGCCAATGGCGGGGGCTTCCTGGGCGTCACGATGTTCGGGTCGTTCACGACCGCCCGGGGCAAGGGCTCGAGCATGTTCGGCATGGGGTCGACCGCGGGGCAGTACGCCGCGGCCTTCGGCCTCCAGGCCAATGCCTTCGGTATCGCCAGCATCGCGATGGGCCAGAACGCGCTCGCCGCGAGCAACAACAACATCGCCATCGGCGCGGGTGCCAACGCGGCTGCGGTCAGCGCGGGCACCGCCATCGCGATCGGTGCCAATTCCGTCGCCTCGTCCAGCACCACGGGCGGTGACCCGCTGGCTTTCGGCACCGGCGCCAAGGCCACGGCGCAGGACGCAGTGGCGATCGGCGGCCAGGCCAATGCGAGCGGCACCAATTCCCTGGCCATCGGCGGCAACGAGGGTGGCGCGACCGGCACCAATTCGTCGGCCATTGGCGTGGGCGCCAACGCAACGAGCAACTACGCGACGGCGGTGGGTGCCGGCGCGACCGCGAGCGGCGCCGGTTCGACGGCCATCGGTGCCAGCGGCACCGCCGCGGCCCGGGCCCTGGGTGCCAATGCGGTGGCGATCGGCGGCCAGGCCGTGGTCGGCAGCGCGGCCGACGCGGGTGTTGCCATCGGCCTCAACGCCAATGCGCAGTCGAACGCCACGCTCGCCCTGGGAAGCGGGGCAACGGTCGGCACCGGCGCGGATTCGAGCATCGCCATCGGCGCGAACGCGAGCGCGACCAGCAAGACCAACAACCTGGCGATCGGTGCCGGTGCCAAGGCGAACGGCGGCGGCGCGACGGCCGTCGGTGCCGGCGCCAACGCGGCCTTCGGCAACGACATGGCCTTCGGCACGAATGCGACGGCGCGTGGCGACGCCTCCAGCACGGCACCTTCGACGGCCTTCGGCAACAACGCCAACGCCTGGGGCGGCAGTTCCACGGCGTTTGGCGTGTTCGCGCAGGCCTGGGGCAAGACCTCGGTGGCCTTCGGTTACTCCTCGAACGCTGGCGCGGAGAACGCCCTGGCGGTCGGCACCCTGGCGAACGCCTTCGGCAATCGCAGCACCGCGATCGGTGCCGGTGCAACGGCCACGGGCGACTTCTCCTCGGCCCTGGGCCGCACGGCGAGCGCCACCGGCGCCGGTGCCCTGGCTGCCGGTACCAATTCCGTCGCGGGCGCCTCCGCAGCCGCCACCGATTCGATCGCGCTCGGCGGCCAGTCCAGCGTGGTGTCGGCGGCAACGTCGGGCATCGCGGTCGGCCGCGGTGCGATCGTCAACGGTGCCTTCGGCATCGCGCAGGGCGACGGCGTCGTCAGCGGCGCCACGGGACAGAACGTCGCGATCGGTTCGTCGGGCACGACCGCGAACTCCAGCACCGCCGCAGGCGGCGCGGTGGCCATCGGCCGCGGCCAGAAGGCCACGGGCGACGGCGCGGTCGCCATCGGCGATCCCAACGTCTCCAACGGCACCGGCGCCGTGACGATGGGTGCCAACAACACCGCCGCCGGCAGCCTGGACGGTACGACCGCGGCGAGCGGCGTGGTGGCCATCGGCAATTCCAACAATGCGATCGGGCAGGGCTCGGTCGCGCTGGGCAACAAGTCCAACGCCACCGCCGCCGGCACGCTCGCCTTCGGCGACGCGGCCAGCGCATCGGCCGCCAACGCCATCGGCTTCGGCACCGGCGCGAACGCCGCGGCCGCGGCCGCCGTCGCCATCGGGCAAAGCGCCCTGGCCTCGGGCAACGCCAGCGTCGCGCTGGGCTCCGGTGCACGCTCGATCGCGGATGGCGCCATCGCCATCGGCAAGAACGCCGCCATCGGCTCGAACACCGACGTCAACACCATCGCGATCGGGACCAACGCGAACAGCTGGGGCGGCAGCATCGCGCTGGGCACCGGCGCATCCGCCGACCAGATCGGGGTGGCGCCGCAGAACGCCTCGATCGCGATCGGCGGCAATGCAACGACCGACGACCGGACCACCCGCAGCATCGCGATCGGCAACGGTGCCGTCGTCAAGTCGGCGGACCTGTCGGTCACCGATGCGGCGATCGCCTTCGGCGCCAACGCGATCAGCCTGGGCTCGAATGCGGTGTCGATGGGCACGGGCGCCAACGCCGCCTATGCCAACAGCGTCGCGCTGGGCGCGGGCAGCGTGACGGGCGCCAAGGCGCCGACCGGCAACGGCTTCCTCACCGGCACCAACGCACCCGCCTCCGAAGTCTCGGTGGGCTCGTCGTCGGCCCTGCGGCGCATCACCAACGTGGCCGATGGTGCGGCGCTGCAGGACGCCGTGACGGTGGCGCAGCTGAGCACGGGCATGAGCACGACCGCCAGCAGCATCGGCAGCCTCTCGACCTCGACCTCGACCGGCCTGAGCACCGCGACCAGCAGCATCGGCAGCCTGTCGTCGGGCCTGAGCACGACGAACAGCCGGGTGTCGAGCCTGTCGACCTCGACATCGACGGGGCTGAGCACCGCCACCAGTTCCATCAGCAGCCTGTCGACCTCCACCTCGACGGGCCTGAGCACTGCGACGAGCAGCATCGGCAGCCTGTCGTCGGGTCTGAGTACGACGAACAGCAGCGTGTCGAGCCTGTCGACTTCGACGTCGACCGGGTTGAGCACGGCGACCAGTTCCATCGGCAGCCTGTCGACCTCGACCTCGACGGGCCTGAGCACGGCCACGAGCAGCATCGGCAGCCTGTCGTCGGGTCTGAGCACGACGAACAGCAGCGTTTCGAGCTTGTCGACTTCGACATCGACTGGATTGAGCACGGCGACCAGCGCCATCGGCAGCCTGTCGACCTCGACCTCGACGGGCCTGAGCACTGCGACGAGCAGCATCGGAAGCCTGTCGTCGGGTCTGAGCACGACGAACAGCAGCGTGTCGAGCCTGTCGACCTCGACGTCAACGGGGCTGAGCATCGCGACCAGCGCCATCGGCAGCCTGTCGACCTCGACCTCGACGGGCTTGAGCACGGCCACGAGCAGCATCGGCAGCTTGTCGTCGGGGCTGAGCACGACGAACAGCCGCGTGTCGAGCCTGTCGACCTCGACATCGACAGGGCTGAGCACGGCGACCAGTTCCATCGGCAGCCTCTCCACGTCGACTTCCACCGGCTTGAGTACGGCAAACAGCCGCATCGATGGCCTGTCGACCGGACTGAGCACCACGACCAGCAGCATCGGCAGCCTGTCGTCGGGCTTGAGCACGACGAACAGCAGCGTGTCGAGCTTGTCGACTTCGACGTCCACCGGCTTGAGCACGGCCACGAGCAGCATCGGCAGCCTGTCGACCTCGACTTCGACTGGCCTGAGCACTGCGGCGAGTTCGATCGGTAGCCTCTCGACGTCCACTTCGACAGGCCTGAGTACCGCGACCAGCTCCATCGGCAGCCTGTCGTCGGGTCTGAGCACGACGAACAGCAGTGTGTCCAGCTTGTCGACTTCGACATCCACGGGGCTTAGCACCGCCACGAGCTCCATCGGTAGCCTCTCGACGTCGACTTCGACGGGCCTGAGCACGGCCACCAGCAGCATCGGCAGCTTGTCATCGGGTTTGAGTACGACGAACAGCAGCGTGTCGAGTCTGTCGACATCGACATCGACGGGTCTCAGTACCGCGGCCAGCAGCATCGGTAGTCTGTCTACCTCGACTTCCACCGGCTTGAGCACGGCCACGAGCAGCATCGGCAGCCTGTCCACGTCGACCTCGACAGGCCTGAGCACTGCAACCAGCTCGATCGGCAGCCTGTCGACCTCGGCCTCCACCGGTCTGAGCACCGCCACGAGCTCAATCGGTAGCTTGTCGTCGGGTCTGAGCACGACGAACAGCAGCGTGTCGAGCCTGTCGACTTCGACGTCCACTGGCCTGAGCACTGCGACAAGTTCGATTGGCAGCCTGTCCACATCGACGTCGACCGGTCTGAGCACGGCAACGAGTTCGATCGGCAGCCTGTCGACCTCCACGTCGACGGGTCTGAGCACGGCCACGAGCAGCATTGGCAGCCTGTCCACATCGACGTCTACCGGCTTGAGCACGGCGAACAGCCGGATCGATGGCCTGTCGACAGGACTGAGCACCACGACCAGCAGCATCGGCAGCCTGTCGTCGGGCCTGAGCACGACGAACAGCAACGTGTCGAGCTTGTCGACTTCCAGTTCCACCGGTTTGAGCACGGCCACGAGCTCGATCGGTAGCCTCTCGACCTCGACGTCCACGGGCTTGAGCACCGCGACCAGCAGCATCGGCAGCCTGTCGACCTCCACCTCGACGGGTCTGAGCACGGCCACGAGTTCCATCGGCAGCCTGTCGACTTCGACCTCCACGGGTCTGAGCACTGCGACGAGCAGCATCGGTAGCCTCTCGACCTCCACGTCGACTGGCTTGAGTACGGCGACGAGTTCCATCGGTAGCCTGTCCACCTCGACCTCCACGGGCCTGAGTACCGCGACGAGCAGTATTGGCAGCCTCTCGACCTCGACGTCGACCGGTTTGAGCACGGCAACGAGTTCCATCGGCAGCCTGTCCACGTCGACCTCGACGGGGCTGAGCACCGCGGCAAGCAGCATCGACAGCCTGTCGACTTCTACCTCGACTGGGTTGAGCACGGCGACGAGCTCCATCGGTAGCCTGTCCACATCGACGTCTACCGGCTTGAGCACGGCGACCAGCAGCATCGACAGCCTCTCGACTTCGACGTCGACGGGCCTCAGCACGGCAACGAGTTCGATCGGCAGCCTGTCGACCTCCACGTCGACGGGTCTGAGCACGGCCACGAGCAGCATTGGCAGCCTGTCCACATCGACGTCTACCGGCTTGAGCACGGCGAACAGCCGGATCGATGGCCTGTCGACAGGACTGAGCACCACGACCAGCAGCATTGGAAGCCTGTCGTCGGGCTTGAGCACGACGAACAGCAGCGTGTCGAGCTTGTCGACTTCCAGTTCCACCGGTTTGAGCACGGCCACGAGCTCGATCGGTAGCCTCTCGACCTCGACGTCCACGGGTTTGAGCACTGCGACCAGCAGCATCGGCAGCCTCTCGACCTCGACGTCTACCGGCCTGAGCACCGCGACGAGTTCCATCGACAGCCTGTCGACCTCGACGTCGACCGGTTTGAGCACGGCCACGAGCTCCATCGGCAGCTTGTCGACGTCCACCTCGACGGGCTTGAGTACGGCAACGAGTTCCATCGGCAGTCTGTCCACGTCGACTTCGACGGGTCTGAGCACCGCCGCGAGCAGCATCGATAGCCTGTCTACCTCGACCTCCACGGGTCTGAGCACTGCAACGAGCTCTATCGGAAGCCTCTCGACGTCCACGTCGACGGGCCTGAGCACTGCGACGAGTTCCATCGGCAGCCTGTCCACGTCGACCTCCACGGGCCTGAGCACTGCAACCAGCAGCATCGACAGCCTCTCGACCTCGACGTCGACCGGTTTGAGCACGGCCACGAGTTCCATCGGCAGCCTGTCCACGTCGACTTCGACGGGTTTGAGCACCGCGACTAGCAGCATCGATAGCCTCTCGACTTCGACGTCGACTGGCCTCAGCACGGCAACGAGCTCCATTGGCAGCCTGTCGACCTCCACGTCGACGGGTCTGAGCACAGCGACGAGCAGTATCGATAGCCTCTCGACTTCGACGTCGACTGGCTTGAGCACCGCAACGAGCTCGATCGGCAGCCTGTCCACCTCGACCTCCACGGGCCTGAGCACAGCGACCAGCAGCATCGATAGCCTGTCGACCTCGACGTCGACTGGCTTGAGCACGGCAACGAGTTCGATCGGTAGCCTGTCGACCTCTACGTCGACGGGTCTGAGCACCGCGACAAGCAGCATCGATAGCCTCTCGACCTCGACGTCCACTGGCCTGAGCACGGCAACGAGCTCCATCGGCAGCTTGTCCACCTCGACCTCGACGGGTCTGAGCACCGCTACGAGCAGCATTGGCAGCCTGTCGACTTCGACCTCCACGGGTTTGAGCACGGCGACCAGCAGCATCGATAGCCTGTCGACATCCACTTCGACTGGCCTCAGCACTGCAACGAGCTCGATCGGTAGCCTGTCCACGTCGACGTCGACCGGCCTGAGCACCGCCACGAGCAGCATCGGCAGTCTCTCGACCTCGACGTCTACTGGCCTGAGCACTGCCACCAGCAGCATTGGTAGCCTGTCCACCTCGACGTCCACTGGCCTCAGCACTGCAGCGAGCTCCATTGACAGCCTGTCGACCTCCACGTCGACAGGTCTGAGCACGGCAACGAGCTCGATTGGCAGCCTGTCTACCTCGACCTCGACTGGCTTGAGCACTGCGACGAGTTCCATCGACAGCTTGTCGACCTCGACGTCCACCGGCCTCAGCACTGCAACGAGTTCCATCGGCAGCTTGTCCACCTCGACCTCGACGGGTCTGAGCACCGCGACGAGCAGCATCGACAGCTTGTCGACCTCGACGTCGACTGGCCTGAGTACGGCAACGAGCTCGATTGGCAGCCTGTCCACATCGACGTCGACCGGATTGAGCACGGCGACCAGTAGCATCGACAGCCTGTCGACCTCCACGTCGACGGGGCTGAGCACCGCGACGAGTTCCATCGGGAGCCTGTCCACCTCCACCTCCACGGGCCTGAGCACGGCGACCAGCAGCATCGGTAGCTTGTCGACCTCGACCTCGACTGGCTTGAGCACCGCGACGAGTTCGATCGGCAGCCTATCGACCTCCACGTCGACGGGTCTGAGCACGGCAACGAGCTCTATCGACAGCCTGTCGACTTCGACCTCCACGGGGTTGAGCACCGCGACGAGTTCGATCGGCAGCCTGTCGACGTCCACGTCGACCGGTCTGAGCACGGCCACGAGTTCCATCGGAAGTCTGTCCACGTCGACCTCGACGGGTCTGAGTACTGCGACGAGCAGCATTGGTAGCCTGTCCACCTCGACTTCCACGGGGCTGAGCACCGCAACCAGCAGCATCGATAGCCTGTCGACTTCGACCTCCACCGGCTTGAGCACTGCGACGAGTTCCATTGGTAGCTTGTCGACCTCGACGTCGACTGGTCTGAGCACGGCAACGAGTTCCATCGGTAGCCTGTCCACCTCGACCTCCACGGGCCTGAGCACCGCGACCAGCAGCATCGATAGCCTGTCGACCTCCACGTCGACTGGCCTGAGCACGGCAACGAGCTCGATCGGTAGCCTGTCCACCTCGACATCTACGGGCCTGAGCACCGCGACGAGCAGCATCGATAGCCTCTCGACTTCGACGTCGACTGGTCTGAGCACGGCAACGAGCTCGATCGGTAGCCTGTCCACCTCGACCTCTACGGGCCTGAGCACCGCGACCAGCAGCATCGATAGCCTGTCGACCTCCACGTCGACTGGCCTCAGCACAACAACGAGTTCGATCGGCAGCCTGTCCACGTCGACTTCGACGGGTCTGAGCACCGCGACGAGCAGCATCGATAGCCTGTCGACCTCCACGTCGACTGGTCTGAGCACGGCAACGAGCTCGATCGGGAGCCTGTCCACCTCGACCTCTACGGGCCTGAGTACCGCGACGAGCAGCATCGATAGCCTCTCGACTTCGACGTCGACCGGTTTGAGCACGGCGACGAGTTCCATCGGTAGCCTGTCGACCTCGACCTCCACGGGCCTGAGCACGGCAACGAGTTCCATCGGCAGCCTCTCGACCTCGACTTCGACGGGGCTGAGTACGGCGACCAGCAGCATCGATAGCTTGTCGACATCGACTTCGACTGGCCTCAGCACGGCAACGAGCTCGATCGGCAGCCTGTCGACCTCGACTTCCACGGGCTTGAGCACGGCCACGAGTTCCATCGGTAGCCTGTCCACCTCGACCTCCACCGGCTTGAGCACTGCGACGAGTTCCATTGGTAGCTTGTCGACATCGACTTCGACTGGCCTCAGCACAGCAACGAGTTCGATCGCAAGCCTGTCCACGTCGACTTCGACGGGTCTGAGCACCGCGACGAGCAGCATCGATAGCCTCTCGACTTCGACGTCGACTGGTCTGAGCACGGCAACGAGCTCGATCGGTAGCCTGTCCACCTCGACCTCTACGGGCCTGAGTACCGCGACGAGCAGCATCGATAGCCTCTCGACTTCGACGTCGACTGGTCTGAGCACGGCAACGAGTTCGATCGGCAGCCTGTCCACGTCGACTTCGACGGGTCTGAGCACCGCGACGAGCAGCATCGATAGCCTGTCGACCTCCACGTCGACTGGCTTGAGCACGGCAACGAGCTCCATCGGTAGCCTCTCGACGTCAACCTCGACAGGTCTGAGCACCGCCACGAGCAGCATTGGCAGCCTGTCCACGTCGACCTCGACGGGTCTGAGCACTGCCACCAGCAGCATCGATAGCCTGTCGACCTCGACGTCGACTGGCCTGAGCACGGCAACGAGCTCGATCGGTAGCCTGTCCACGTCGACTTCGACGGGTCTGAGCACCGCAACGAGCAGCATCGATAGCCTGTCGACCTCCACGTCGACTGGCCTGAGCACGGCAACGAGCTCGATCGGTAGCCTGTCCACGTCGACCTCGACTGGTCTCAGCACCGCCACGAGCAGCATTGGCAGTCTCTCGACCTCGACGTCTACTGGCCTGAGCACTGCCACCAGCAGCATCGATAGCCTGTCGACCTCGACGTCGACTGGCCTCAGCACGGCAACGAGCTCGATCGGCAGCCTGTCCACGTCCACTTCGACGGGTCTGAGCACGGCGACCAGTAGCATCGGCAGCCTTTCGACTTCCACGTCGACCGGCCTGAGCACCGCGACGAGCTCCATTGGCAGTTTGTCCACGTCGACCTCGACGGGCCTGAGCACGGCCACCAGCTCTATCGGCAGCTTGTCGACCTCGACGTCGACTGGCCTGAGCACCGCGACCAGTTCGATTGGCAGCCTGTCCACATCGACCTCGACCGGCCTGAGCACGGCCACGAGCAGCATTGGCAGCCTCTCGACCTCGACGTCCACTGGCTTGAGCACGGCAACGAGCTCTATCGACAGCCTGTCTACGTCGACCTCAACGGGCCTGAGTACGGCAACGAGCGGCATCGACAGCCTCTCGACTTCCACGTCGACCGGTTTGAGCACGGCAACGAGCTCTATCGGTAGCTTGTCCACGTCGACTTCGACGGGTCTGAGCACCGCCACGAGCAGCATCGGTAGCCTCTCGACCTCCACGTCGACTGGCTTGAGCACGGCGACCAGTTCTATCGGCAGCTTGTCGACCTCGACGTCCACGGGCTTGAGCACGGCAACGAGCTCCATCGGCAGTTTGTCGACCGGCCTCAGCACCGCCACCAGCAACATCGACAGCCTCTCGACCTCGACCTCCACCGGCCTGAGCACGGCGACCAGTTCCATCGGCAGCCTGTCGGTCGGCCTGAGCACCGTCAGCAGCGGCATCGGCAGCCTGTCGATCGGCCTGAGCACGACGAACAGCACCGTCAGCAGCCTGTCGACCTCCACGTCGAGCGGCCTGAGCACTGCGACGAGTGGCATCAACAGCCTGTCGACGTCCACCTCGAGCGGCCTGAGCACGGCGACGAGCAGCATCAACAGCTTGTCGACCTCGACGTCGACGGGCTTGAGCACGGCGACGAGCAGCATCAACAGCTTGTCGACCTCGACGTCGACGGGCTTGAGCACGGCGACCAGCAGCATCAACAGCCTGTCGACATCGACCTCGACCGGTCTGAGCACGGCCACGAGCAGCATCGGCAGCCTGTCGACCGGGCTGAGCACCGCGACCAGCAACATCGGCAGCCTGTCGACGGGCCTGAGCACGACGAACAGCAATGTCGCGAGCCTGTCGACCTCGACCTCGACCGGCCTGAGCACCGTCACCAGCGGCATCGGCAGCCTGTCGAGCGGGCTGAGCACGACGAACAGCAACCTCAACAGCCTTTCGACCGGCATCAGCAGTTCCGTCAGCGGCGTGAGCAGCCTGTCGACCGGCCTGAGCACCACCAACAGCACCGTCACCAACATCTACAACAACGGCACGAAGTACTTCCACGCCAACTCGACCGCAGGCGACTCGCAGGCCACCGGCCAGGAGTCGGTGGCGATCGGGCCGCAATCGGTGGCCAGCGGCGCGAACTCCTTTGCCGCGGGCAACGGCGCGAAGGCGACGGCCGACGGCGCGGTGGCGGTGGGCTTCGGGGCGCAGGCCACGGGCACGAACGCGATCGCGATCGGCAGCGGGGCACTGGCCACCGGTTCGCAGGCGATCGGTGCGGGCGCCAGCGCGGGCGGCAAGGGCGTGGCGATCGGCGACAGCGCGGACGCGGGCGGCACCTCGAGGAGCGCGGCGCCCAACGTCTCGAACGGCACGGCCGTCGGCTTCAACGCGGTGGTCCAGCAGACCGGCGGCGTGGCCCTGGGCTCGGGCTCGGTGGCCTCCAGGGGCGCGGGCGTGGCCGGCTACGTGCCAGGCAGCGCCACCGCGGCGCAGGAGGCGGCGATCAAGGCCACCACCAGCACGCAGGGCGCGGTGTCGGTCGGCGATGCGGCCAACGGCCAGTTCCGCCAGATCACCGGCGTGGCCGCGGGCTCGGCCGACAGCGACGCCACCAACGTGGCGCAGCTCAAGGCGGCCTCGGCGGCTTCGAAGGCCAGCAGCGTGCAGTACGAGACCAACCCCGACGGGTCGGTCAACTACAACCAGATCACGCTGGGCGCCGGCCAGGCGGCGGGCGGCACGCGCATCAGCAACGTGGCACCGGGCATCCTGCCGGGCGACGCGGTCAACGTGCAGCAGCTGAACGACGTGCGCAACCAGATCGGCGACGTGGCGCGCGTGGCCTACTCGGGCACGGCGATGGCGTTCGCGATGTCGGGCACCTACCTCCCGACCCTCTACCCCGGCGAGAAGACCGTGGGCGTGGGCTTCGGCAGCTACAAGGGCTACAGCGCGGTGGCGCTGACCTTCAAGGCGCTGTCGGACGACGGCAAGATGTCCTGGGGCGCGGGCCTCTCGACCACGGGCAAGGAATGGGGCATCAACGCCGGCATCGGCTGGAAGTGGAAGTAAGTCACAGGGAGAGAAAAGCCCCCGCGAAGGCTCCCGCGCCCCAGGGTGCGGGGGCCTTCCTTTTTTGAGGGACACTCATCGCCCATGCGCATCGGTATTTCAGTCCTCACCCACGCCGGTCAGAACATCTGGGAGAACGGCATGGGGCAGAACGTGCTGTTCCTGGCCCGGCTGCTGCAGCGGATCCCCTTCGTCGAGTCGGTCACGCTGATCGACGCGGGCGACCAGTCGGTGATGCCGCCGCAGGTCGACCTCGCGGCCCGCGGGCTCGCCATCGGCCGGGCGCGCGAGCTCACCGATGCGCTCGACGTGGTGTTCGAGATGGCGGGCGCGCTCGAGGTCTCGTGGCTGTCGTATTTCCGGGCCCGCGGCGGGCGCGTGGTGTTCCATTGCGTGGGCCAGCCCTTCGTGTCGCTGGCCGAGCCGATCGTGTTCTCCGACAAGGGGCACTTCAGCCGGCCCGACCGCTGCGACGAGGTCTGGCTGCTGCCCAAGGACGAAACCTTCGCGCCGATGATGCGCGTGTACAACCGCTGCCCGGTGCACGTGGTGCCCTACCTCTGGTCCCCCGAGTTCCTCGCGCAGCGCGTGGTCGAGGTCGAGGCGGCGGGCTTCCGCTTCGGCTACGTGCCGCGCACGGCCGAGCAGCCGGGTTTCCGGGTCGCGATCTTCGAACCCAACATCTCGGTGGTGAAGGCTGGCACCCTGCCGATGCTGATCTGCGACGGCGCCTACCGCGCCGATCCGAAGGCGGTGAGCTGGATGCATGCGCTCAACACGCTGCACATGAAGGACCACCCGACCATGCTCTACCTGGCGAACTCGCTCGACATCGTGCGCGAGCACAAGGCGATCTTCCATGGCCGGCACGACTTCGCGGGCTTCATGGTGCAGCATGCCGACGCGGTGGTGTCGCACCAGTGGCAGAACGACCAGAACTACAGCTACCTCGACGCGCTCTACGGCAACTACCCGCTGGTGCACAACTCGCCCTGGCTGCGCGACGCGGGCTACTACTACCCGGGCTTCGAGGTCGGCGCCGGCGTCGAGCAGCTGCTGAACGCGGCGCGCCATCACGACGCGCAACTCGACGACTACAGGGCCCGCTCGCAGCGCGTGTTCGACGCGCTCGATCCGCTGGCGAGCGCCAACGTCGAAGGCTATGCGCAGCGGCTGCTGCACCTCGTGGACGGCGATGAGAACTTCCGCGCCGGAGGTGCCGCGCGATGAACGCCATGCCCGGCAAGCTGCGCGTCGGCGTCTCGATCTTCATCCGCAAGGGCGAGCAGAGCCTGTGGGAGAACGGCGTCTACCAGAACTGCCTGTTCCTCGTGATGCTGCTGCTGCGCTCGCCGCGCGTGGCCAGCACGGTGCTCGTGGCCGGCGGCGGCGACGGCGCGCCGGCCGATGCGGCCGGTTTCCTGGCCGATTCGCCGGTGCCGATCATCGACATGGCGACCGCCGCGCAGGAACTCGACGTGATGATCGAGATGAGCGCCCAGCTCGGGCGCGACTGGGCCGTGGCCTTCCGCGAGCGCGGCGGCAAGATCGTGTCGATGCGCGTGGGCAACGACTACGTGATCGACATCGAGCGCATGATCTTCGACAAGCCGCACGGCCTGCTGCTGACGCTCGCGCCCTACCACGAGGTCTGGACGCTGCCCGAGTACGAGGCCACCTGCAAACCCTATTTCGAGGCCGCCTTCCGCACGCCGGTGCGCCTGATGCCGCATCTGTGGAGCCCGATGGTGCTCGAGCGCGCGCTGGCGCGCAGCGGCGGCGGCAAGCCCTTCGCCTACGAGCCCGGGCGCCGGCACTGGCGCGTGGCGATCTTCGAGCCCAACATCTGCATGGTGAAGACCAGCTTCATCCCTATGCTGGGCTGCGAGGCGGCGCACCGCGCGCAGCCCGACCTGATCGAGCGCCTGTGGGTCTACAACAGCTTCCACCTGCGCGAGAAGCCGCTGTTCGTCGGCTTCGCCCAGAGCCTGGACCTGGTGCAGCACGGGCTGGCCTCGTTCGAGGGGCGTTTCCCGGTCTACCAGGTGGTGCCGCCCAATGTCGACTGCGTGTTCGCGCACCATTGGGAGAATGGCCAGAACTACCTCTACTACGAGGCGCTGTACGGCGGCTATCCGCTGGTGCACAACTCGCACCTGATCGGCGACTGCGGCTACCGCTACCAGGGCTTCGACTGCGAGGACGGCGGCCGGGCGCTGCGGCGCGCCTTCGCCGAGCACGACGCCGACCTGCCCAACTACCGCGAGCGCGCGCGGGCGCTGCTCGAGCGGCTGGACCCCGAAGGCGAGGAGAACGTGCGCATCTACACCGCCGCGATCGAGGCGCTCTACGCCTGAACGCGGCCGACTTCGGAACGACCCCCATGACCCCGACATCGCTTCTCCTTCGTCTGCTGCCGTGCGCCGCGGCCTGCACCCTGGCGGCCACAGCCTTCGCGCAGGGCGTGCTCGTGCCCCAGGCACCGCCCGCGCCGCCGCAGGACACCCTCACGCGCGCGGCCACCAGCGTGGGCGTCAAGCGCTGCCTGCCGGCGATCACGCGGCTGTCCTCGCTGACCGTGCAGGGCAGCCGCAGCCACGACGTGCTGCTCGACTGGGACCGCAAGCGCCCCGACAGCGGCCCGGTGTTCTCGCTGATCGGCATCGAGTTCCCGAATGCCGGCGTGGCGGGTTCGATCACCGCGATCCCCGACGACAGCGGCGCCTGCACCGTGGCGGCCGAGCGCATCTCGGTGGCGCCCTTCACCTGCGCGAGCATCGCCCAGCAGGAACTGCCGAACTACCGCGCGACCAAGCTGCTGCCGGTCTACACGGTCTACACCGACGACAAGGAGCCGACCTCGTCGGTGTCGCTGATCGATTCGCCGCCGGGCTGCCTGGTGATCCGGCGCTATGTCGAATACGGCTGGCGTGATCCGGCGGCTGCTGCGGCCGCGCCGGCAGCGGCGCCCGCACCGGCGGCACCGGCCGGGCAGCAGGCGCCGAAGCGGCGCTGAGCCGCGCGGCGCCGCGCGCGCCGGCAATGCAAGCCCGTCTCCGACACGCGCGGTCGTCCTCGGCCGGCCGGGCCCGGGCCGCCCCGGTCGCACCATGGTAGAGCGCCGCGCGCCTGCCTCGCGGCGAAGGAGACACGCATGCCACTGGCCTCGTTGATCGGCCGCTGGGCCATGAAGCCTTTCTCGAAGGCGTTGCCGCCGTTGGGCGACACCGAACGCGCCGCGCTCGAAGCGGGCACCGTCGGTTTCGAAGGCCAGCTGTTCGCCGGCCGCCCCGATTTCGATGCGCTCGCCGCCTTCGGGCCCAACCGCCTGACCGAGCGCGAACAGGCCTTCATCGACCGCGAGGTGCGCACGCTGTGCGCGATGCTCGACGACCATGCGATCGACGAAGCGAAGGACCTGCCGCCCGAGGTGTGGCGCTACCTGCGCGAGCAGCGCTTCTTCGGAATGATCATTCCCGAGGAGTTCGGCGGCCTGGGCTTCGGCCACCATGCGCATGCCACGGTGGTGGCGCGCATCGCCACCGTCAACGTCGCGACGGCGGTCACGGTGATGGTGCCCAACTCGCTCGGCCCAGCCGAGCTGCTGCTGCGCTACGGCACCGACGGCCAGAAGCAGCACTACCTGCCGCGCCTGGCCGATGGCCGCGAGCTGCCGTGCTTCGGCCTGACCTCGCCCTACGCGGGCTCCGATGCCGCCTCGATCCCCGACCGCGGCGTGCTGGTGGAGCGCGAGTTCGAGGGCCGGCCAACGCGCGGCTTCCTGGTCGATTTCGACAAGCGCTACATCACGCTGGCGCCCGTGGCCACCGTGGTCGGCCTGGCCTTCCACGCGGTCGACGAGAGCCGGCCCGAGGGCCAGCGCGATCTCGGCATCACCTGCGCGCTGATCCCGGTGCCGCACGCGGGCATGGAGATCGGCCGGCGCCATCGCCCGATGGACAGCGCCTTCATGAACGGCCCGATCCACGGCCGCCAGGTCTTCGTGCCGATGGACTGGGTGATCGGCGGCGAGCCGCAGGTCGGCCAGGGCTGGCGCATGCTGATGGAGTGCCTGGCCGCGGGCCGCGCCATCTCGCTGCCGGCGCTCGGCTCGGCGATGCAGCAGACCGCGCTGTTCGTGAGCAACGGCTATGGCCGCATCCGCGAGCAGTTCGGCCTGCCGGTGGGCAAGTTCCACGCGGTGGCGGGGCTGGTGGCGCAGATGTCGGCCGAGCTCTATGCGAGCGACGCCGCGCGCCGCTTCACCGCCTGCGCGCTCGATGCCGGCGAGCGGCCCAGCGTGGCGAGCGCGATCCTCAAGGTGCAGCTGACCGAGGCCGGCCGGCGCGCGGTCAACCACGGCATGGACATCCTCGGCGGCAAGGGCATCATCTCCGGTCCCTCGAACCTGCTGGGCGTGGCCTATAGGCAGGCGCCGATCGCGATCACGGTGGAGGGCGCCAACATCCTCACGCGCGCGCTGATCGTGTTCGGCCAGGGCGCGGTGCGCTGCCATCCGCACGTGCTCGACGAGATGGCCGCGGTGCAGGCCAACGACGAGAGCGCGCTCGGCAAGGCGCTGATGGCGCATGGCGGGCACGTGGCGCGCAACCTCTGGCACAGCCTGTTCGGCGCGCCGGTGCTGGGCCGCCCGCCCGAGGCGCTGGCGCCCGAGGCCCGGTTGATCGCGCGCATGAGCGCCAAGTACGCGCTCACCGCCGACCTGGCCATGGGCATGCTCGGCGGCAAGCTCAAGCGCATGGAGCTGCTGTCGGCGCGGCTCGGCGACGTGCTGGCCCACCTCTATCTCGCCAGCGCCTGCGTGTGGCGCTATGGCGTGGAGGCGGCGCCCGAGATGCTGCCCTTCGCCCAGGCCGCGATACGCGTGCAGCTCGACCAGGCGGCGGCGATCCTGCACGACCTCTATGCCAACCTGCCCACGCCGGGCCGGCGCTTCATCGGCGCGCTGGTGCTGTGGCGCACTGCGCACCTGGCGCCGCTGCGCGACGTGCAGCTGCTGGCGCTGGCCGAGACGCTGCGCACCCGGCCCGAGGTGGTCGAGCGGCTGGTGCCCGATCTCAGCGAGCCCGCGGCTGGCGGCCTGCGCGACCTGATGAGCGCGCTGGAACTGGGCGACCGGCTCGGCGAGGAAACCGCGGCGCTCAACAAGGTGCTGCGGCGCACGAACTCGCTCGAGGCCGCGGCCCGCGCGGCCGCCGATCCGGCGCTCGCGCTGGCTTACCTGCGCGCGGCCGACAAGGTGATCCAGGTCGACGACGTGCCGGGGCCGAAGGCGCGCGACGAAGACAAGGCGGGGGAGGGCGCGCTCAGCCCGCCGCAGCCGCCTGCGCCTTCGCCTGCGCAGCCAGCGCCGTCAGGGCCGCCGCCGTCTGCGCATCGGCCGGAAAGAACGACTCCACCGCGAGTTCCTGCAACGTGATGTCGACCGGCGTGCCGAAGATGGTGGTGGTGCTGATGAAGCTCAGCACGCCGTTGGGCGTCACGAGCTGGAACGGCACCACCACGCCCGACAGCTCGCCACCCGCGGGCGGGGTGTCGTGGCCGACGTGGGGCACGGGGTAGGCCGCGAGCTCGTCGTGCAGCTCGACCAGCACGCGGTCGCCGGTGGCGGCGATCTGCTGCTGCAGCCGCTCGAGCAGGTGGGCGCGCCACTGCGCGAGGTTGGCGATGCGCGAGGCCAGCCCGTCGGGCCGCAGGCTCAGGCGCAGCACGTTGACCGGCGGCGTCACCAGCTCGGCCGACGCGCCTTCCATCAACAGCGGCACCAGTGCGTTGTAGGCCACCAGGTTCCAGTGGCGGTCCACCGCCAGCGCGGGGAAGGGTTCGTGGCCCTTGAGCACCAGGTCGACCGCGCGGCGCGCCGAAGCCATGGCCGGGTCGTCGAGCGAGCGCTGGCGGTACATGGGCGCGAAGCCCGCGGCCACCAGCAGCGCGTTGCGCTCGCGCAGCGGCACCTCCAGCCGCTCGGCCAGCCGCAGCACCATCTCGCGGCTGGGCGCGGCACGGCCGGTTTCCACGTAGCTCAGGTGCCGGGTCGAGACCTCGGCCTCCTGCGCCAGGTCGAGCTGGCTCAGGCGGCGGTGCGTGCGCCAGTGCCGCAGGTGCACGCCGAAGGGATCGCGCGCGCCCGGCTGGCCGGGCTTCGTGGGGTGGGGGCGGGGGGTGTTCATGGGGCCGCATTCTGGCGCGCGGGCCGCGCGTCGCCATGACCTGGCAGGTCATGGACGCTGTGCGCCGGTCCCGGAATCATCGACCCCAACGCAGCAGGACAGTCTTGCGGCGTACCACCCGAACCGAAGGAGAAACCTCATGACCGCACGTTCCACGCTCTTCGCCTCGCCGCGTTTCCTGCCCCGCGTGATGTGGGCCGACGCCGCCTCCTGCGCCGGCACCGGCGCGCTGCAGGTCGCTTTCACCGACACCCTGGCCCGCCTCACCGGCCTGCCGGCCGCGCTGCTGCTGGGCACCGGGGTGTTCCTGCTGGTCTATGCGGCGGCCGCCGCCTTCATGGCCAGCCGCGCCACCCCGCCGCGCACGCTGATCGGCGTGGTCATGCTCGGCAACCTGGGCTGGGCCGTGGGCTGCGCCGCCTTGCTGGCCGGCGGCCTGTTCCCGGTGACGGCCCTGGGCGTGGCCTGGGTGCTGGCGCAGGCGGTCTGCGTGCTGGTGCTGGCCGAGCTGCAATGGAGCGGACTGCGCGCGAGCCGGCCGGCGGCCCGGATGGCACTGGCCTGAACGCCTTCCGTCCGCATGCCGTCGAGGCGCCCGCGGGGCGCCTTTTTCATGGCCGCTCGAGAGGGCTTTTTGTCAATGGCGGCCATAGCCTTCGGTGGCCTTCCGAAGCGATGCCTGACTACAGCAATTGACATTCATCCCTGCTAACCTTTGAGGCGCTTCACGAACACATTCCCCAAGGAGTCCCACACATGGCCAAAGCACCGGCTCACGCCTTTGCGTCCACCCTCAAGACCTTCAAGACCGCATCGGGCAAGGCCGGCAAGTACTGGTCCCTCAAGGAACTGGCCAAGCAGCACCCGAGCGTCGAGCGGCTGCCGGTGTCGATCCGCATCGTGCTCGAGTCGGTGCTGCGCAACTGCGACGGCCAGAAGGTGTCGGCCAAGCATGTCGAGGAACTGGCCCACTGGGCGCCGAACGCCGAGCGCACCGACGAGATCCCCTTCGTCGTGACCCGCGTGGTGCTGCAGGACTTCACCGGCGTGCCGCTGCTGGCCGACCTGGCCGCCATGCGCAGCGTGGCCGCCAAGCTCGGCAAGTCGCCCAAGACCATCGAGCCGCTGGTGCCGGTCGATCTGGTGGTCGACCACTCGGTGATGGTCGACTACTACGGCACGCCCAAGGCGCTCGACCTCAACATGAAGCTCGAGTTCCAGCGCAACAACGAGCGCTACCAGTTCATGAAGTGGGGCATGCAGGCCTTCGACACCTTCCGTGTCGTGCCGCCCGGCTTCGGCATCGTGCACCAGGTCAACCTCGAGTACTTCGCGCGCGGCGTCTACTCGAACCCGAACGACAAGGGCGACGTCCCGGTCTACTACCCCGACTCGCTGGTCGGCACCGATAGCCACACGACCATGATCAACGGCGTGGGCGTGGTCGGCTGGGGCGTGGGCGGCATCGAGGCCGAGGCCGCGATGCTCGGCCAGCCGGTCTACATGCTCACGCCCGACGTGGTGGGCTTCGAGCTCACCGGCAAGCTGCGCGAGGGCGTGACCGCCACCGACCTGGTGCTCTACGTCACCTCGATCCTGCGCGCCGAGAAGGTGGTGGGCAAGTTCGTCGAGTTCTTCGGTCCGGGCGCCGCCTCGATCGCCGTGCCCGACCGCGCCACCATCGGCAACATGGCGCCCGAGTACGGCGCCACCATGGGCTTCTTCCCGGTCGACGAGATGACCGTCGCCTACTTCGAGGGCACGGGCCGCACCAAGGAGGAGGTCGAGCGCTTCGAGGCCTACTACAAGGCGCAGGGCCTGTTCGGCATGCCCAACCCCGGCGACATCGACTACACCAAGGTCGTGCGCCTGGACCTCGGCACCGTCTCGCCGAGCCTGGCGGGCCCGAAGCGGCCGCAGGACCGCATCGACCTGGGCCACCTGTCGACCAAGTTCTCGGAGCTCTACAGCAAGCCCAACGACGCCAACGGCTTCAACCAGCCGGCCGACAAGCTCAAGCTGCGCTATCCGCTCGCGCCGGCCGGTGCCGGCAACGACGAGGAAACCGCCGCGCCCGCCCCGGGCGCGCCGCGCGACCTGGTCGAGATGGTGGCCAACCGCACGACCAAGGCGGCCGCGCACGTGAGCGCCACCGCGCCGGCGGCGCCGTCCAAATCCAAGGGCGAGGTGACCATCGGCAACGGCGACGTGCTGATCGCCGCGATCACCTCGTGCACCAACACCTCGAACCCGAGCGTGATGCTGGCCGCGGGCCTGCTGGCCAAGAAGGCGGTGGAAGCCGGCCTCTCGGTCAAGCCGCACGTCAAGACCTCGCTGGCGCCCGGCTCGCGCATCGTGACCGAGTACCTCGAGAAGGCCGGCCTGCTGCCCTACCTCGAGAAGCTGGGCTTCTATCTCGCGGGTTACGGCTGCACCACCTGCATCGGCAACGCGGGCGACCTCACGCCCGAGATCAACGAGATCATCACGAAGAACGACCTGATCGGCGCGGCCGTGCTCTCGGGCAACCGCAACTTCGAGGCGCGCATCCATCCGAACCTCAAGGCCAACTTCCTGGCCTCGCCGCCGCTGGTGGTGGCCTTCGCGATCGCGGGCAACGTGATGGTCGACCTGATGACCCAGCCGGTGGGCAAGGGCAAGGGCGGCAAGGACGTCTACCTCGGCGACATCTGGCCCACGCCGAAGGAGATCGACGAGAACCTGCGCTATGCGATGAACGCCAAGTCGTTCCGCGCCAACTACGACAAGGTCAAGACCGACCCGGGCAAGTTCTGGAGCAGCATCAAGGGCACCACGGGCCAGGTCTACGACTGGCCCACCTCGACCTACATCGCCGAGCCGCCGTTCTTCGAGGGCTTCAAGATGAAGCCGCATGCCGCGGACGCGGGCTTCAAGGGCGCGCGCATCATGGCGCTGTTCGGCGACTCGATCACCACCGACCACATCTCGCCGGCCGGCTCGATCAAGGAAAGTTCGCCCGCGGGCATCTGGCTCAAGGCGCACGGCGTGCCCAAGGCCGACTTCAACAGCTACGGCTCGCGCCGCGGCAACCACGACGTGATGATGCGCGGCACCTTCGCCAACGTGCGCATCAAGAACCTGATGATTCCGCCGGACGCCAACGGCACGCAGGAAGAGGGCGGCGTCACGCTGTTCCAGCCCGGCAACGAGAAGATGTTCATCTACGACGCGGCCATGAAGTACATCGCCCAGGGCACGCCCACGGTGGTGTTCGGCGGCGAGGAGTACGGCACCGGCTCGTCGCGCGACTGGGCCGCCAAGGGCACGCAGCTCTTGGGCATCAAGGCCGTGGTGGCGCGCAGCTTCGAGCGCATCCACCGCGCCAACCTGGTCGGCATGGGCGTGCTGCCGCTGCAGTTCCGCGGCGCCGATTCCTGGCAGACGCTGGGCCTCACGGGCGACGAGCAGATCGACGTGGTGATCGGCGGCGAGCTCAAGCCGCAGATGGACGTGAAGCTGGTCGTGCACCGCCCCGACGGCACGCACCAGGAGGTGACGGTGCGCCTGCGCATCGACACGCCGATCGAGGTCGACTACTACAAGCACGGCGGCATCCTGCCCTTCGTGCTGCGGCAGCTGCTGGCCGCCTGATCCGGTGACGCGCGTCGGATTGATCTCCGACACCCACGGCCTGCTGCGCCCGCAGGCCGTGGCGGCCCTGCAGGGCTGCGACTTCATCGTGCACGGCGGCGACATCGGCAGTCCCGCCATCCTCGAGGCCCTGCGCGCGATCGCGCCGCTGACCGTGGTGCGCGGCAACAACGACCGCGAGGCCTGGGCCGAGGGCATTGCCGAGACCGAGCGCGTGGCCTTCGGCGGCGTGCATCTCTATGCCATTCACGACCTCGCGCAGCTCGCCATCGACCCGGCCGCGGCCGGCGTGCGCGTGGTGGTCTCGGGCCATTCGCACAAGCCCAGGATCGAGGAACGCGGCGGCGTGCTCTACGTGAACCCGGGCAGCGCGGGGTCGCGGCGCTTCAGCCTGCCGATCGCGGTCGCCGAACTGCGCATCGAGGGCGGCGCGGTCGATGCGCGTATCGTCGAACTGCCGGTCTGACCCGTCCTGTCACAGAGCTTTCATTACCATCCGGTAAGAAAAGCCCATCGGATGAGAATGGTTCTTGTTTGATGGGTTATCCTCGTCCGCTCCTCCGTGGAGTCGACATGCAGCGTCGCTGATCGCGCCGGTTCCGGAGGGCTCCTCTCGCCCTGATTTCCGAAGCCGATGCTTATCCCCTTTCTCATCATGCTACGCGAAGGCATCGAAGCCGCGCTGATCGTCGGCATCGTCGCCAGTTACCTCAAGCAGAGCGGGCGCGGCGCGCTGATGCCCGCGGTGTGGGTCGGCGTGCTGCTGGCCACCGCGCTGTCGCTGTTCGCGGGCGCCGGGCTGCAACTGCTCGCGGCCGAGTTCCCGCAGAAGCAGCAGGAGCTGTTCGAGGGCGTGGTCGGGCTGATCGCGGTGGTGATGCTCACTTCGATGGTGTTCTGGATGCGCAAGGCCGCGCGCTCGATCAAGGGCGAGCTGCAGGCCTCGATCGACCAGGCGCTCGCCAAGGGCTCGGACGGCCAGGGCTGGGCGCTGATCGGCATGGTGTTCCTCGCGGTCGCGCGCGAAGGCCTGGAGTCGGTGTTCTTCCTGCTCGCGATCTTCCAGCAGAGCAGCGGCTGGGAAGCGCCCGTGGGCGCGCTCGCCGGCATCGCGGTGTCGGTGGTGGTCGGCTACGGCCTCTATTCGGGCGGCGTGCGGCTCGACCTGCGGCGCTTCTTCCGCTTCACCGGCCTGTTCATCCTGCTGGTGGCCGCGGGCCTGCTGGCCGGCGTGCTGCGCAAGCTGCACGAGGGCGGCGTCTGGAACCACCTGCAGACGGTGGTCTTCGACATGAGCGAGGCCCTGCCGATGGACAGCCCGCTGGGCGCCGTGCTGTCGGGCCTGCTCGGCTACCAGGCCGCGCCCGTGGTGGGCGAGGTCGTCGTCTACCTGGCCTTCCTGGCCCTCGCCCTGTTCTTCTTCCTGCGTCCGGCCGCGCCGGCGCCACGCGCGGCCGCGGCCCGCTGAAATCCCCTCGATGTCCTCTTCCTCTCCCGAATCCAAGGCACCTTCTTCCCACCTGATGCGCGTGGCGGTCGCCGCGTCGGCCTTGCTGGCGCTCGCCGGCCTCGCGGCCTTCTGGTATGCCTCCAACCACGCGCGCCAGGCGCCGCCGAAGGCTGCCGACAACGCGGTCACCGTCACGATCCGCGGCAATGTCTGCGAGCCCAACGAGATCACGGTGCCGGCCGGGCGCACCACCTTCACCATCGTCAACCAGTCGAACCGCGCGCTCGAGTGGGAGATCCTCGACGGCGTGATGGTGGTGGAGGAGCGCGAGAACATCGCGCCGGGCTTCTCGCAGACCATGACGGTGAAGCTGCAGCCCGGCGATTTCGCGATCACCTGCGGCCTGCTGAGCAACCCGCGCGGCAAGCTGCGCGTGACGCCCTCGGCCGCCTCCGAGGCCGAGGCGGCGCGGCCTTCGCTGGTCAACTACGTGGGCGCGCTGGCCGAGTACCAGACCTTCCTGCGCCTGGAGGCCGGCTCGCTCGAGGACGCGGTGCGCGCGCTGGCCGACGCGGTCCAGGCCGGCGACCTGCAGCAGGCGAGGGCGCTCTATGCGCCCGCCCACCAGGCCTACAAGCGCATCGAGCCGATGGCCGAGCTGTTCGCCGACCTCGACACGCGCATCAACGCGCGCGCCGACTACTTCGAGAAGCGCGAGGCCGATGCCGGCTTCACGGGCTTCCACCGCATCGAGTACGCGCTGTATGGCCAGAACGACCTGAAGCCGCTCGCGCCCGTGGTGGCGCAGCTGATCGCCGACATCGGCGTGCTCAAGGAGCGGCTGCGCGGCCTGAACATGCCGCCCGAGCGGCTCGCGAGCTCGGCCTCGAAGCTGCTGCGCCGCGTGGCCGACAACCTGCCCGCGGGCGGCGAGGACCACTACGGCCATGCCGAACTCGCAAACCTGCAGGGCAGCTACGAAGGCACGAAGAAGATCGCCGACCTGCTGCAGCCGCTGCTGGTGAAGGCCGCGCCCGCGCTGCAGAAGAGCCTGGACGAACGCTTCGCCGCCTTCGACGCCGCGCTCGCGCCGTACCGCGAAGGCGAGGGCTTCAAGCCCGCGCCGCTCGACGAGGCGCAGCGCAAGGCCCTGGCCGAACCCGTGCGCGCGCTGGCCGAGGAACTGGCCAAGGTGAATGCCGCGCTCGGCCTGGAATGAGGCTGCTGCCGACCGACCTCTCATGACCACGAAGAACGAATCCCTCCCCACCGACGGGCCACCCGCCTCCCCGCACCGCCGCCGCATGCTCGGCGCGGCCGGTGCCGCCTTCGCCGGCCTGGCCGCGGCCGCGCATGCCGCCGCGCCCTCGGGCCCGCCCAACGGGCCCGATGCCGGCGCCCAGGTCACCGACGCGCCGCAGAGCACCCACACGCAGGACCGCGTGCCCTTTCGCGGCAAGCACCAGGCCGGCATCGTCACGCCGCGACCGACGGCCGGCATGATCGCTTCGTTCTACGTGCTGGCCGAGAACCGCGCCGACCTCGAGCGCCTGTTCCGCACCCTGACCGAGCGCATCGCCTTCCTCACGCAGGGCGGCCCGCAGACCGATCCCGATCCCAAGCTGCCGCCCGCGGGCTCGGGCATCCTCGGGCCGGTGGTGCAGCCCGACGGGCTCACCGTCACCGTCTCGGTCGGCACCTCGCTGTTCGACGAACGCTTCGGCCTCGCGTCGAAGAAGCCCAGGCGGCTGAACCAGATGCAGCGCCATCCGAACGACGCGCTCGATGCCGCGCTGTGCCATGGCGACCTGTCGATCCAGTTCTGCGCCAACACGCCCGACACCAACATCCACGCGCTGCGCGACATCATCAAGAACACGCCCGACCTGCTGGTGCTGCACTGGAAGCAGGAGGGCACCGTGCCGCCGATCCCGGCCGTGCCCGGCAAGCCGGCCGAGAGCGCGCGCAACTTCCTCGGTTTTCGCGATGGCTCGGCCAATCCCGATTCGGCCGACGACACGCTGATGGACCGCATCGTCTGGGTGCCGGCCGGCGGCGACGAGCCGGCCTGGGCCGTGGGCGGCAGCTACCAGGCGGTGCGCATCATCCGCAACTTCGTCGAGCGCTGGGACCGCACGCCGCTGCAGGAGCAGGAGGCCATCATGGGCCGGCTCAAGCCCACGGGCGCGCCGATGGATGGCGGCAGGACCGAGCACGACGTGCCCGACTACGCGAAGGACCCCGAGGGCAAGACCACGCCGCTCGACGCGCACATCCGGCTGGCCAATCCGCGCACCAGGGCGTCCGACAAGAACCTCATGCTGCGGCGGCCCTTCAACTATTCGAACGGCGTCACCAAGTCGGGCCAGCTCGAGATGGGCCTCTTGTTCATCTGCTACCAGGCCAACCTCGAGGACGGCTTCATCGCGGTGCAGACGCGCCTCGACGGCGAGCCGCTCGAGGAATACATCAAGCCCATCGGCGGCGGCTTCTTCTTCACGCTGCCGGGCGTGCGCGACGAGGCCGACTGGCTCGGGCGCAGCCTGATGGCGGCCTGAGCGCGCCGCGCGCCCCCAAAAAGTTTTTTCACCACCGTCAGAACCCAAGGAGATCCATGACCGTGCAGTTCCGCCGTCGCTTCCTCGCCACCTTCCTCGCAGGCATCGCCGGCCTCTACGCCGCCGGCGCGCAGGCCGCGGTGTCGCCGCTCGAGCTGGTCGGCCCGATCTCCGACTACAAGATCTACGTGGCCGAGAACGTGCGCAAGCTGGCCGCGGACACCCGTGCCTTCACCGCCGCGGTGAAGGCCGGCGACATCGAGAAGGCGAAGAAGCTGTACGCGCCGACGCGCACGAGCTACGAGCGCATCGAGCCGGTGGCCGAGCTGTTCAACGACCTCGACAAGTCGATCGACTCGCGCGCCGACGACCACGAGAAGGCCGAGAAGGATCCGGCCTTCGGCGGCTTCCACCGCATCGAGTACGGCCTGTGGGTGCAGAAGAGCACGAAGGAACTGAACCCCGTGGCCGACAAGCTGCTGGCCGACGTGCTCGAGCTGCAGAAGCGCCTGGGCGCGCTGACCTTCCCGCCCGAGAAGGTGGTGGGCGGGGCCGCCGTGCTGATGGAGGAGGTCGCGGCCACCAAGATCTCGGGCGAGGAGAACCGCTACAGCCACACCGACCTGTGGGACTTCCAGTCGAACTTCGAGGGCGCCTTCAAGATCGTCGAGCTGCTGCGCCCGCTGGTGGTGAAGGAGAACAAGGCCTTCTCGGACAAGGCCGACGCCAACTTCAAGGTGGTGTTCGACACGCTCGCGAAGTACCGCACGCCCGACGGCGGCTTCGAGACCTATTCGAAGCTCAGCGAGCGCGACCGCAAGCTGCTGGCCGGCCGGGTCAACACGCTGGCCGAGGACCTGTCGAAGCTGCGCGGCATGCTCGGCCTGAACTGACCCGGTTCCGCCGGGGTCGAAACGGCCCGGCGCACGGCGCGGTCGGCGCGTTTGTGGGGTCTTGGTCAGGTTTACGCGATTGAGAATTGATAGCATCCTGGTTTTGCTAACTGGCGCTCCCGGGGTTCCGAGCGCACTCCCACCGTGCAAACCAACAACACTGCGGCTACGCAGGCCTCCGCAGGCCTGCGCCTCGACCAGCTTCCCGATCATCAGTGGGCCACCGTGCTCGACGTCGCCCGCCCCGACGGCGCGGAGGACCGCGAGCTGGTGCTGCGCCTGACCGAGATCGGCTTCGTGCCGGGCGAGTCGGTGCGCATCGTCGCCAGCGGCATGCCGGGCCGCGAGCCGATCGCGGTGCGGCTGGGCCACACCACCTTCGCGCTGCGCCGCCACGAGGCCGCGCTGATCCACGTGGCGCCGGGCGCCGAGGTGGCCGGAGGTGCGCGCCATGGTTGAAGCCGTGATCCAGGGCCCGGGCGGTTTCGCCGCCACCGGCCAGCCCAACCGCATCGCGCTGCTGGGCAATCCCAACTGCGGCAAGACCGCGCTGTTCAACCTGCTGACCGGCAGCCGCCAGAAGGTCGCCAACTACGCGGGCGTGACCGTCGAGCGCAAGGAAGGCAGCTTGCGCACGCCCGCGGGCCGCCGCGTGTTCGTGCTCGACCTGCCCGGTGCCTACAGCCTCAACGCGCTGTCGGCCGACGAGGCCGTCACGCGCGACGTCGTCACCGGCCAGAGCCAGGAAGCGCTGCCCGACCTGCTGGTCTGCGTGACCGACGCCACCAACCTGCGCCTGAACCTGCGCCTGGTGCTCGACGCCAAGAAGCTCGGCCTGCCGATGGTGGTCGCGCTCAACATGACCGACATGGCGCGCAAGCAGGGCATCGCGGTCGACACGGCCGTGCTGTCGCGCGAACTCGGCCTGCCGGTGATCGAGACCGTGGGCGTGCAGTCCGGTGGCGCGAAGGAATTGCTGGCCGTGCTCGACACCCCCGTGGCCGCGGCCACGCCGCAGCCCTGGCATGCGCCCGGCCTCGACGACGTGCTCGCCACCCAGCGCGAGGTGCGCCGCATCCTCGGCCTGGCGGTGAAGGAGCCCGCGAGCAGCCTGGTCACCAGCGACCGCATCGACCGCATCGTGATGCATCCGGTCTGGGGCATGCTGGTGCTCGCGGTCACCATGTTCCTGATGTTCCAGGCCGTGTTCAGCTGGGCCAACGTGCCGATGGACGCCATCAAGGCGGCCACCGAAGGCCTGGGCGAGCTGCTCAAGGCCCACATGCCCGAGGGCATGCTGCAGAGCCTGCTGGTCGACGGCGTGATCGCGGGCGTGGGCGGCGTGATCGTCTTCCTGCCGCAGATCCTGATCCTGTTCCTGTTCATCCTGGCGCTGGAGGATTCCGGCTACCTGCCGCGCGCGGCCTTCCTGCTCGACCGCGTGATGGGCACCGTGGGGCTGTCGGGCCGCTCGTTCATTCCGCTGCTGTCGAGCTTCGCCTGCGCCATCCCGGGCGTGATGGCCACGCGCACCATCAGCAACTGGCGCGATCGCATCACCACCATCATGATCGCGCCGCTGATGACCTGCTCGGCGCGGCTGCCGGTCTATGCGCTGCTGATCGCGGCCTTCATCCCGGCGCGCACCGTGGGCGGCGTGTTCAACCTGCAGGGCGTGGTGCTGTTCGCGCTCTACGTCTTCGGCATCGTCTCGGCGATGCTGGTGGCCTGGGTGATGAAGCGTTTCCGCGACAACACGCAGCGCTCGTCGCTGATGATGGAACTGCCGGCCTATCGCTGGCCCAATCCGCGCAACCTGCTGCTGGGCCTGTACGAGCGCGCATGGATCTTCATCCAGCGCGTGGGCACGATCATCCTCACGCTGACCATCCTGCTGTGGTTCCTCTCGACCTTCCCGTCGCCGCCCGAGGGCGCGACCGGACCGGCGATCCAGTACAGCCTGGCCGGCATGATCGGCCGCGGCCTCGAGCACATCTTCGCGCCCATCGGCTTCAACTGGCAGATCTCGATCGCGCTGGTGCCGGGCATGGCCGCGCGCGAAGTCGCGGTGGGCGCGCTGGGCACGGTCTACGCGCTCTCGGCCACCGGCGACGACGTGGCCGGCGCGCTCGAGCCGCTGATCGCCGGCAGCTGGTCGCTCGCGACCGCGCTGTCGCTGCTGGTCTGGTACGTGTTCGCGCCGCAATGCATCTCGACCCTGGCCACGGTCAAGCGCGAGACGGGGCAATGGAAGTACGTGTGGATCATGGCGGGCTACCTGTTCGCGCTGGCCTACATCGCGTGCTTCATCACCTACCACGTTGCGGTGGCTCTCGGGGCGGGGTAAAACCGCCTCTGAAAGGCTAGCTTCCATGGCACAAGAACTGATCGTCGGATTGATCGTCGCGAGCGCCGCGTTCTACGCGGTCTGGCGCTGGATGCCCGCGGGCTGGCGCCGCAGCGCCGCGCGCAAGGTCGCCACCGGCACGCAGCGCGCCGGCCTCGTCGATGCCGAGCGCGCCGAGCAACTGGCGGCCTCGCTCGCCAAGACCTCGGGCTGCGGCTCGTGCGACAGCTGCAACAGCTGCGGTCCCAAATCCCCCCAGGCCCCGGCTTCCTCCTCCGCCTCTTCGTCCTCCGCGCGCTGAGGCCGATGCCCGCGCACATCCTCGTCGCCGGCGGCGGCATCGGGGGGCTGGCCACCGCATTGGCGCTGGCCGGCGGTGGCCATCGCGTCGACGTGTTCGAGCAGGCCGCCGCCTTCGGCGACATCGGCGCCGGCGTGCAGCTCGGCCCCAACGTCACGCGGCGCCTGTCGCAGCTCGGCCTCGAAAACTCCCTCGCCCAGGTCGCCGCGCAGCCCGAAGCACTGGTGGTGCGCAGCGCCGGCAGCGGCGCCGAGATCGGCCGGCTCGCGCTCGGCGCCGCCATGCGCCAGCGCTACGGCGCCCCCTACCTCTGCATCCATCGCGCCGACCTGCATGGGCTGCTGCTCGATGCCGTGCGCGCGCGCGGCACCGGCGCGCTCGTGACCGGCGCGCAGATCGAGCGCGTGGAGCTCAGCGACGAGCTCGTGTGCGTCTCGAGCAGCGACGCGCGTGCCTGGGAGGGGGAGGCGGTGGTCGGTGCCGACGGCCTCTGGAGCGTGGTGCGGCGACGCCTGGACGCGGCCTCGGCCGGCCAGCCGCCGCGCATCACCGGCCACACCGCGTGGCGCGCGCTCGCGCGGCAGGACACGCTGCCGCCCGCGCTGCGCCGCGGCGGGGTCGAGGTGTGGCTCGGGCCGCAGCTGCATGCGGTGGCCTATCCGGTGCGTGCCGGCGAGTGGCTCAACGTGGTGGTCATCGCCGAATCGGCGCCGGCCGGCAATGCGCACGATTGGGACCAGGCCAGCAGCCTCGCGGCGCTGCAGGCCGCCGCGGGCCGCACGGGTTCCTCGTTGCAGGCCTTGCTCGAAGCCATGCCGGGCTGGCGCGCCTGGAGCCTCAGCGATCGCCCGCCGCTGATCTCGGCCGCCGAGATGGCGCACGAGCGGCTGGCGCTGGTCGGGGATGCCGCGCATCCGATGGTGCCGTACCTCGCGCAGGGCGCGGGCATGGCGATCGAGGATGCGATGGCGCTGTCGGAAGCGCTTGGCGATAGTGGCGCGGCCGCCGTGCCCGCCGCCTTCGCGCGCTACGCGGCCGCGCGCTGGCAGCGCAATGCACAGGTGCAGGCGAAGGCGCGGCGCAACGGCCAGATCTTCCATGCCAGCGGGCCGGTGCGGCTGGGCCGCGACCTCGCGATGCGCGCGCTCGGCGAGCGGCTGCTCGACCAGCCCTGGCTGTACGGCGGCTAGATCCGCGGCGGCTAGAGCCTGAACGACTGCAGGTGCTCGATGCGCTCGGCCAGCCCCTCGGGCCCGAGGTAGTGCCCCATCGAGCCGCTGCGCACCTGCATCAGCGTGCCCTCGAGCTCGGCCAGCAGCGCATCGCGGTCGACGATGAAGGCGGCCGGCACGTCGATGCCCGCGCGCGCGCAGGCCTCGGCGATCAGCCGCGCGCTCGCGGGCGCGCCGCAGGCCACGCAGGCGACCACGGCCGTCATGTTGGGCTCCGCCCCATTGGCCAGCAGCGCGGTCGTGAGCTCGGGCGAGATCTGCCCGTCGATGTTCGCGAGCACCTCGGCCGAGACCGGTGCCCCCGCGCGCACCAGCGCCGCCGCGGCCGCATAGGCGCTGCGACTCACCGCCATGTCGGTGGCCAGCGCGCTGCCCTGCAGCGGTCCTTCGAAGCGCACGCCCGCGGCCGCGAGCTCGACCACCAGCGCCGCGTCGTCGACCGCAATCGCATGGCGCAGCGCCGTGCGCGCCACCGCGGGCTGGCGGCGCAGGCTGCCCTCGGCCAGCGGCGTGCGCCAGTCGACCACGGCGCGGCAGTAGAAGGTGACCAGCTTGTCCATCAGGTCGATGTCCAGCCCGTGGGCCTGGTGGCGATCGTCGACGTAGGCCAGCAGCGCGTGGCCCGAGTAGCAGTCGCCGGTGGGCGCGAGCGGGTCCTCGTCGAGGTGCAGCGCGGCGAAGGCGCCGAACAGGTCGCTCGCGACCACGCTCAGGCCGTCCTCGTGCAGCGCATGGGTCCAGGCCGGCGGCAGGCCCTGCTTCCAGGCCACGACCTGCCCGTGCTCCGCGCCCGGCTCGACCACCGTGTAGATGCGGTCGCAGTACTCGAAGCCGCCGAAGGGCAGGTGCGCGAGCTTGCCGCGCCAGCGCAGGCCATGGGTCTGCGCGCCTTCCTCGGCCAGTTCCTGCTCGTGCTCGATCCAGCCCTGCAGGTCGCGGTAGCCGTCGCTGCCGTCCCAGAACAGCTCCGACCAGCTGATGTTCTCGATGTTGCCGTTCATCTCGAGCGCGAGGTCGTAGTCGAGGCGCCCGCCGGCCGTGAGCCGCCACAGCGCGAGCAGCGGTTCGGGCAGCGGGCCCGCGCACATCGCCTGGATCGCCGAGATGCGGTGCGCCGGCATCGGCGGCTGCGCCTCGAAGATCACCCGCTCCGCGAACAGCACCACGCCGTGTTCGCGCAGGGTGTCGAGCTCATCGGCCGAAAACTGGATGTCGTTCATGGCGGCGCCTCCGTGGTTCCCAAAAATGTAGCGTGCTGGGCGGGAGCGGCAAGGGGTGGCACCCGGGGGTGCCGCCGAGAATCTACAGGTCGGTGCGCAGCTTCCAGATCTCGGGGAACAGCACCACGTCGAGCATCTTGCGCAGGTAGCTCACGCCGCCGGTACCGCCGGTGCCGCGCTTGAAACCGATCACGCGTTCGACGGTGGTGACATGGCGGAAGCGCCAGAGCCGGAAGGCATCCTCGATGTCGGTGAGCTTCTCGCCGAGCTGGTAGAGGTCCCAGTGCCGGTGCGGCTCGCGGTAGACCTGCAGCCAGGCCGCCTCGACGCCGTCGCTGGCCTCGTAGGGCTGGGTCCAGTCGCGCTCGAGGCGGTCGGCGGGCACCGGCAGGCCATGGCGCGCGAGCAGGCGCAGCGACTCGTCGTAGAGCGAGGGCGAGCGCCAGGCGGCTTCGACCTGGGCCAGCAGGTCGGGGCGGTGCGCATGCGGCTTGAGCATGGCGGGGTTCTTGTTGCCGAGCGCGAACTCGATGCAGCGGTACTGCGCGCTCTGGAAGCCGCTCGAGCTCGCGAGATAGGGGCGCATCGCGGTGTACTCGGGCGGGGTCATGGTCGACAGCACGGTCCAGGCACCGACCAGCTGTTCCATGATGCGGCTCACGCGCGCCAGCATCTTGAAGGCATCGGGCAACTGCTCGCTCGCGATGCAGGCGGTGGCGGCGCGCAGCTCGTGCAGCATCAGCTTCATCCAGAGCTCGCTGGTCTGGTGCTGCACGATGAACAGCATCTCGTCGTGCGCGGGCGAGAGCGGATGCTGGGCGTTGAGGATCTCGTCGAGGTGCAGGTAGTCGCCGTAGCTCATCGACGCGCTGAAATCCAGCTGCGCCTTCTCTTCGTGGACGATCTCTTCGGGGCGCTTCTCGGTGCTCATGTCACTGCGTTCTTGCGGTTGAATTCGGGGCGCCGCCACTCGCCGGTCTCGAGCACCTGCACCAGCTGTTCGACGGAGTTCCAGACGTCCTCGAAGCCGAGGTAAAGCGGCGTGAAGCCGAAGCGCAGGATGTCGGGCATCTGCGCGTCGCCGGCGCGGAAGTCGCCGATCACGTTGCGTGCGATCAGCGCCTGCACGATCGCATAGGCGCCTTCGTCGCGGCTCAGGCACACCTGCGAGCCGCGGCGCGCATGCTCGCGCGGCGTGACCAGCGACAGGCCGTGGCCCGCGCAGCGCTCCTCGACCAGCGCGATGAACAGGTCGGTGAGCGCGAGCGACTTGGCGCGCAGCGCGCCCATGCCGCCGCGTTCGCCGTCGAAGGGCTCGGCCGCGAGCACGGTGTCGAGGCCGCATTCGAGCGCCGACAGCGAGACGATCGGCTGCGTGCCGCAGAGGTAGCGCGCCACGCCCGGCGCGGGCCGGTAGTGCGGCGTGAACTCGAACGGCGCTGCATGGCCCCACCAGCCCGACAGCGGCTGCTCGAAGCGATCGGCATGGCGCGTGTGCACCCACGCGAAGGCCGGCGCGCCGGGGCCGCCGTTGAGGTACTTGTAGCCGCAGCCGATGGCGTAGTCGGCCTCGGCCTCGTTGAGCGCCACCGGCACCGCGCCCGCGCTGTGGGCCAGGTCCCAGACCGCGAGCGCGCCGGCCTCGTGCGCGGCGGCGGTGATGGCCTTCATGTCGTGCATGGCGCCGGTGCGGTAGTTGACGTGCGTGAGCATCAGCACCGCGACCTCGTCGGTCAGCGCGCCGGGCAGCTCGTCGGCCTCGATCAGCTTGAGCGTGAAGCCGCGCTCGCGGCACAGCGACTCGGCGATGTAGAGGTCGGTCGGGAAGTTGCTGCGCTCGCTCACCACCAGCTTGCGGCCGCTGTCCTTCTGCTGCGAGAGCGCGGCGAACAGCACCTTGTAGAGGTTGACCGAGGTGCTGTCGGTGCACACGACTTCGCCGGGCGCGGCGCCGACGAGGCGCGCGACCTTGTCGCCCAGGCGCTGCGGCAGGTCGAACCAGCTCGCGGTGTTCCAGGAGCGGATCAGGCCTTCGCCCCATTCCCTGGCCACCACTTCGGCGATGCGCGCGGGCGCGGCCTTGGGCAGCACGCCGAGCGAGTTGCCGTCGAGGTAGATCACGCCGTCGGGCAGCGTGAACTGGTCGCGCAGGGCGCGCAGCGGGTCTTGCGCGTCGAGCGCGCGGCAGTCTTCGAGGGTGGTCGTCATGGGTCTTGGCGGATCAGAGTTCGCGCAGCACGGCGCGAACGGGGGAGGCATCGGCGCTCACCAGCCTGAGCGGCAGCGCGATGAGTTCGTAGTCGCCCTCGGGCACCTCGTCGAGCACGAGGTTCTCGAGCACGCGCAGGCCGCGGCGGCGGATCGCCTGGTGGCTGTCGAGCGTCTTGCTGTCGGCCGGATCGATGCTCGCGGTGTCGATGCCGATGAGCTTCACGCCCATGGCCGCGAGGCGCTCGACCGTGGAGGGCGCATAGGCGGCGAGCTGGCCGTCCCAGCGATCGACCGGCATCGCGGCATAGGTACGCACCAGCACCCGCGGCGGCAGCTGGCTCGTGATCGCGTGGGCGATGTGGGCCCATTCGACCAGCGGGCCGCGGCCGATGGCGTGGATCACGCGGCAGGGGCCGATGAAGGCGTCGAGCGAGACGTCGCCGATGGTGGCGCCCTCGGGGTCGTAGTGCAGCGGCGCATCGGCGTGCGAGCCCACGTGCGGCGACATCGTGATCGCGCTCACGTTGACCGGACAGCCCGGCCCGATGGTGGCGCACCACTGTTGCGTATAGGGCGTGTCGCCCGGAAACACCGGGCTGCCCGCGTGCACGGGGGCGGAGATGTCCCAGAGTCGTCGTGGTGCGGTCATGGTGGCTGAATCGGTGTCACGAAGGGTGGGGTTCGGGTGGCAACAATGCCGGTGGGCCGAGGCAGCCAGTGTGGGCCGGATGCCGGCTTGCCACAAGCCGTTGCGCGGAGCCGGATGCTATTCGCAAGGGTGGCCATAAGTCGAGAAGTTATCCATGGGTTCGAATGAAATTGGATAATCCATTCTCAAACGACCAAATCTGGAAAAAATCATGCAAGCCGACCTCGATCGCACCGACCTCCAGCTGCTGCGCGCGCTGCAGGACAACGCCCGCCTGACCTCGGGCGAGCTCGCGCAGATGGCGCACCTGTCGCAGTCGCCGTGCTGGCGGCGCGTGAAGAAGCTCGAGGACGACGGCGTGATCGGCGGCTACCACGCGGGCCTGAACCGGCGCGCGCTGGGCTTCGGCGTGATGGCCTTCGTGATGGTGGGCATCGACCACCAGACCGAGATCTTGTCGCGCGCCTTCGAGGACGCGGTCTGCGCCATCCCCGAGGTCGTGATGTTCCACGGCATCTCGGGGCCCGAGGACTTCATGCTGGTGGTGGTGGCGAAGGACCTCGACGCCTATTCGGAGCTGCTGCAGCGCAAGCTGCACCGCCTGCCGGGCGTGCGCCACGTGCAGACCTATTTCTCGCTGCAGGAATTCAAGGGCCGCGTGGGCGGCCTGCCGGTGCCGGCGACCTGATCAGTGCAGGGTGTCGGGCAGCGCGCCGAGCCCGTGGCGCAGCCGCGCGCGCTGGCAGGCGTCGCTGCCGGCCTGCAGCTCGTGGCAGGGATTGGGCCGCCACTCGTAGATGCCGCAGGCCACCGACTGGCCGATCTTGCCGGTGAGGGCCGCGCAGCGCGCGGGCGTGTGGTCGGTGCCGCGCATGCGGCACAGCGTGTCGTTGACCTCGACGGCCAGGCCCGAAGGCACCCGGCCGCCGTTGTCGTCGAGCTCGTGCACGCTGAAGTCGACGCGGTAGCTGGCGCAGCAGGCGCCGCATTGCTGGCAGGCGTTCATGGCGGGCCGGTGCTGCCGAAGCGGAAGAAGAGGGCGCTCAGAGCCTGCCGAGCAGCAGGAACTCCATCAGCGCCTTCTGCGCATGCAGGCGGTTCTCGGCCTCGTCCCAGACCACCGACTGCGGGCCGTCGATGACCTCGGCCTGCACTTCCTCGCCGCGGTGCGCGGGCAGGCAGTGCATGAACAGCGCGTCGGGCTGGGCCCCGCGCATCATCTCCTCGTCCACGCACCAGTCGGCGAAGGCCTTGCGGCGCGCCTCGTTCTCGGCCTCGTAGCCCATGCTGGTCCAGACGTCGGTGGTCACCAGGTCGGCGCCGCGGCAGGCTTCCATCGGGTCCTTGTAGACCTTGTAGCTGTCGCCCGAGCGGATGCCGGCGATCGACTGGTCGACCTCGTAGCCGCTGGGCGTGCTCACGTGCACGGTGAAGCCGAGGATTTCGGCGGCCTGCAGCCAGGTGTTGGCCATGTTGTTGCCGTCGCCCACCCAGGCCACCGTCTTGCCCTGGATCGAGCCGCGGTGCTCGATGTAGGTGAAGATGTCCGCGAGGATCTGGCAGGGATGGAATTCGTTGGTCAGGCCGTTGATGACCGGCACGCGCGAATGCGCGGCGAAGGCATCGATCTTGGTCTGCTCGTAGGTGCGGATCATCACCAGGTCGACCATGCGGCTGATGACCTTGGCGCTGTCCTCGATCGGCTCGGCGCGGCCGAGCTGGCTGTCGCCCGTGGTCAGGTGCACCACGCTGCCGCCGAGCTGGTACATGCCGGCCTCGAAGCTCACGCGGGTGCGCGTGCTGGCCTTCTCGAAGATCATGGCCAGCGTGCGGTCGGTCAGCGGCTGGTGCTTCTCGTAGGTCTTGAACTTCTTCTTGATGACCGCCATGCGGTCGAACAGGTAGGCGTACTCGTCGGCCGAGAAGTCCGAGAACTGCAGGTAGTGGCGGATGGCTGGCGTCGCGCTGGCACTCGTCATTTGGGGGCGGGCTCCGAGAGGAAGGTCTTCACGATCGGCGCGAGGATGGCGACGATCTCGTCGGCCTCGGCGATGCTCAGGATCAGCGGCGGCACCAGGCGGATCACGCTGTCGGCGGTCACGCTCAGCAGCAGGCCGGCGTCGCAGGCGCGGTTGAGGATCGCGCCGCAGGGACGGTCGAGCTCGATGCCCAGCATCAGGCCCTGGCCGCGCACTTCCTTCACGCCGGGCAGGCCGCCGAGTTCGCGCTCGAGCGCGGCCTTCAGGTGGGCGCCGACGTTGGCGGCGTTCTCAAGCAGCTTCTGCTCCTCCATGATGCGGATGGTCTCGATGCCGGCGCGCATGGCGAGCGGGTTGCCGCCGAAGGTGGTGCCGTGGTTGCCGGGGCCGAAGATGTGGGCAGCCTTGGGGCCGGCCACCACGGCGCCGATCGGCACGCCCGAGCCCAGGCCCTTGGCCAGCGGCATGACGTCGGGCTTGATGCCGGCCCACTGGTGGGCGAACCACTTGCCGGTGCGGCCCATGCCGCACTGCACCTCGTCGATCATCATGAGCCAGTCGCGCTCGTCGCACAGCGCGCGCACCTGCTTCAGGTACTCGATGCGCATCGGGTGGATGCCGCCTTCGCCCTGGATGGTCTCGAAGAACACGGCGACCACGTTGGGGTTGCCCTCGGTGGCCTTCTTCAGGGCCTCGATGTCGTTGAGCGGCACGCGGATGAAGCCCTCGACCAGCGGGCCGAAGCCCTTCTGCACCTTGGGATTGCCGGTGGCCGACAGGGTGGCGATGCTGCGGCCGTGGAAAGCGGCTTCATAGACCACGATCTCGGGGCGCTCGATGCCCTTGTCGTGGCCGAACTTGCGCGCCAGCTTGAGCGCGGCTTCGTTGGCTTCGAGGCCGGTGCAGCAGAAGAAGGCGTTGGTCAGGCCCGAGATCTCGGTCAGCTTGGTGGCGAGCTTCTCCTGGCCGGGCACGTGGTAGTAGTTGGAGCTGTGGATCAGCTTGCTGACCTGGTCCTGCAGCGCGGGCACCAGCTCGGGATGGTTGTGGCCCAGCGTGTTGACCGCGATGCCGCCGAGGCCGTCGAGGTAGGCGCGGCCGTTCGTGTCCCAGACTCGGCAACCCTGACCGTGCGACAGCGCGATCGGAAGGCGGCCGTAGGTGTTCATGACGTGGGGCGAGGTGGGCTCGACGGTAGCGCTCATTCGGTTCTCCAGTAAGGGAAGGCGGATTCTAGGCGGCGAGTTTGACGCTGGCGTTGAGGATTCCGCATCACAGCAATGCCCTGCGCCCGGTGGGAAGGGGGAGGGCGCGGATAGAATCCTTGTTGCACCGCAACAGCTCGCTACGGCGTGCGGTCGCCTCTTCCCAAACGATGATTTCCCCCACCGCCACCGAGATCTTCATCCAAGGCATCACGCACGACGGCCGCACCTTTCGCCCGAGCGACTGGGCCGAGCGGCTGGCCGGCGTGATGTGTTCCTTCCGGCCCGGCGGGGCCTATCCGGGCAGCCACCTGAGTTACTCGCCGTGGTGCGTGCCGACCACCATCAATGGCGTGAAGTGCGTGGTGGTGAACAGCGCGCTGCGCGAGGCCGAACCCATGGCCTGGGACTTCTGCGTGAACTTCGCGCGCGACAACGACCTGCAGGTGGCCGAGGCCTGCCTGGTGCCCGATCCGGATCACCAGCACAAGGACGGGCTCCAGCGGACCCCGCCGACGCCGGTCAAGAAGCCCTGAGCGGTCGACCGCTTTTCCTTTTTCGACAAACCGTTCGCCCATGAAAAAACCGCCCGAAGGCGGTTTTTCACTTTGCTGCAGCGCACCCCGATCAAACGGCGGACCGGCGCGAACCGGTCCGGGCTTGCCTGACAGGTGTCAGGCGGCGGCCTTTTCAGGCGCGAGGGCCAGGGCCTTGACCTTGGCCGACAGGCGGCTCTTGTCGCGAGCAGCCTTGTTCTTGTGGAAGATGCCCTTGTCGGCGACCGTGTCGACGATGCTCTGGGCCTTGGCGAACAGCTCGGTCGCCTTGGTCTTGTCGCCGGCCAGAACAGCCTTTTCGACGTTCTTGACTGCCGTGCGGTACTTCGAACGCAGCGAGGTGTTCGCTGCGTTCAGCTTGGTGTCCTGGCGGACGCGCTTGCGGCCCGACGCCAGGCGCGGGTTCTTCTTCTTGGGCTTGGTAGATGCCATGGTAGTGTTCTCTCAGTGTCTGAGGATGATGCAGCAAAGCCCTCCATTATAGGCCGGGCGGCGAAATCTGGCCAGAACCGCCATTTCACGGGCTTTGCGGGGCCTACACTCCCCCCGTGTCGCTGCTCAAATCCGCCTCCACCGTCTCCCTGCTGACCCTCGCCTCGCGCATCACCGGCCTCGTGCGCGACGTGCTGTTCGCCTCGGTGTTCGGCGTCAGCGCATTGACCGACGCCTTCAACGTCGCCTTCCGCATTCCGAACCTGTTCCGCCGGGTCTTCGGCGAGGGGGCGTTCAGCCAGGCCTTCGTGCCGGTGCTGGCGGCCACCCGCACCGAGCGCGGCGACGCCGGCGCCAAGGAACTGGTCGACCATGTCGCCACGCTGCTGACCTGGATGCTGGTGCTGGTGTGCGTGGTCGGCGTGGTCGGCGCGCCGTGGCTGGTCTGGGCCATGGCCAGCGGCCTCGCGGGCTTCGATGCCGCGGTGGTCATGACGCGCTGGATGTTCCCCTACATCGGCTTCATGTCGCTGGTGGCGCTGGCGGGCGGCATCCTCAACACCTGGCGCAAGTTCGCGGTGCCGGCGGCCTCGCCGGTGCTGCTCAATATCGCGCTGATCCTGTCGATCCTGTTCGGCGCGCCGCTGTTCCGCCGCTGGGGCATCGAGCCGATCTATGCCCAGTGCGTGGGCGTGATGGTGGGCGGCGTGCTGCAACTGGCGCTGCAACTGCCCGCGCTGCGCAAGCTGGGGCTGCTGCCGCGCATCGGCGCGAGCTTCAAGGCGCTGCGCACCGCCTGGGCCGACCCCGACACGCGCAAGATCGCGCGCCTCATGTTGCCCGCGCTGCTCGGCGTGAGCGTGGCGCAGATCTCGCTGCTGATCAACACGCAGATCGCCTCGCACCTGGCCACCGGCAGCGTGACCTGGGTCACCAATGCCGACCGGCTGATGGAGTTTCCGACCGCCATGCTGGGCGTGGCGCTGGGCGTAGTGCTGATGCCGCAGCTGGCCGGCGCGCGCGCGGCCAAGGACGACGCGCGCTATTCGTCGCTGCTCGACTGGGGCCTGCGCCTGGTGCTGCTGCTCGCGGCGCCGTGCGCGGTGGCGCTCCTGCTGTTCTCGCAGCCGCTGGTGGCGGTGCTGTTCCACAACGGTGCCTATGGGGGCGAGGACGTGCGCCGCACCACCGTCGCGCTGATGGGCTACGGCGTCGGGCTGGTCGGCATCGTGGCGATCAAGGTGCTCGCGCCGGGCTACTACGCCAAGCACGACACCCGCACGCCGATGCTGATCGCGGTCGGCGTGCTGATCCTGACCCAGGTGCTCAACCTGTTCCTGGTGCCGGTGCTGCAGCACGCGGCGCTGACCCTGACCATCGGCATCGGCGCGCTGGTCAACGCGAGCTGGCTGCTGGCGGGCCTGATCCGCCGCGGCAGCTACAAGCCCGAGCCCGGCTGGGGCCGCTTCGCGCTGCAGGTGCTCGCGGGCTCGCTGGTGCTGGCCGCGCTGCTGGCCTGGGCCTCGGGGCATTTCGACTGGATCGGCCTGCGCGAGCAGCGCTTCTGGCGCATCGGCCTGCTCGCGATGCTGGTGACCGGCGCCGCGCTGCTCTATTTCGCGGTGCTGGCCGCCGCCGGCGTGCGGCTGCGCAGCTTCATGCGGCGCTGAGCCTCCGACGATCGGCACCGCCGGATGCCTTGGCAATCCGCATGTCCCCCGCCTTGACGCTGCCGGCCCCGCTCCTCTACAAAGCCACATGACGACGTTCAGCTTCCAGGTCCCCACCACACTCGAGTATTTCGAGTCGCTCGTGCAGAGCGACGACCAGTTCCCGCTGCTCGAGGCCGCCGCCAGCATCGCGCAGGACGAATACCCCGACCTCGACGTCCAGCAGGTGCTCGGCGATGTCGACCAGCTGCTGGCCCGCCTCAAGCGCCGCCTGCCGTCCGACGCCGCACCGCTCGCGCGGCTGCGCGCGCTCAACCAGTTCTTCTTCAACGACCTGAACTTCGGCGGCAACGTCAACGACTACTACGACCCCGACAACAGCTACCTCAACGCGGTGCTGCGCACGCGCCGCGGCATCCCGATCTCGCTCGCGGTGCTGTGGATGGAGCTGGCGCAGGGCCTGGGGCTGCAGGCGCGCGGCATCGGCTTCCCGGGGCACTTCATGCTCAAGGTGACGCTGCCCAAGGGGCAGGTGGTGATCGATCCCTTCACCGGCAAGTCGCTCTCGCGCGAGGAACTCAGCGAGCGGCTCGAGCCCTACAAGCGCGGCAACGGCCTGGTCGGCGAATTCGACGTGCCGCTGGGCCTGTACCTGCAGCCCGCGAGCTCGCGCGAGATCATCGGCCGCATGCTGCGCAACCTCAAGGAAGTGCACCGCGCGCAGGAGGACTGGCAGCGGCTGATCGCCGTGCTCGACCGCATCATCGCGCTGCTCCCCGAGGCCTGGGGCGAGTACCGCGACCGCGGCATCGCCCATGCCGAGCAGGGCAGCACGGCCGCCGCGGTGCGCGACCTCGAGGCCTACCTGGCCCATGCCGAGGACGCGCTCGACATCGACGCCATCGCGGAGCGCGTGGCCGCGCTGCGGCGCGCCGCCAGCTGATGGCCACCCGGGCGGGCCCCACCGGCGCGCCCGCCCTCGGCGCCGTGCACGGCTTCCATGGCATGGAGCCGGTGCTGCCGGTGGCCGACGTCGGCCGCGCTGCGCGCTGGTTCTGCGAGGTGCTGGGCTTCGAGCTCGACTTCATCGCGGGCGAACCGCCGAGCTACGGCCGCGTCAGGCAGCTGCCGGCCGGCGCCGGCCAGCCGATCTACCTGCGCCTGTGGCAGACCGGCGCGCGCGAGCCGCGTCCGTGGCGCGGCGAGTTCGTGATCCAGGTCGGCCACGACATCGACGGCCTGCATGCGGCCTACCTGAAGCGCGGCGTCACGGTCATCGAGGCGCCGGTGTCGCAGCCCTGGGGCACGCGCGAGTTCGCGATCCGCGAGCCCGACGGGCATGTGCTGCGCTTCTGCGGCCGTCCGTAGCGGCCGGCTCGCCGAAATTGAAACGCTTTTTTACAACTGGGCCGGTCGATTCCTGTCGATCCGGCCGGCCGTCGCTCGACGTGTCAACAGGAGCAGGCAGATTCGAGGCTTCGACGCCGTTCCCGATTTCCACTTCCAACCCCCCTCTAGGAGCAACGACATGCGATTCATGATTCTGGTCAAGGCCAATGCGGATTCCGAAGCCGGCGTGATGCCCAGCACCGAGATCCTCACCGCGATGGGCAAGTACAACGAGGAACTGGTGAAGGCCGGCGTGCTGCTGGCGGGCGAGGGCCTCCATCCCAGCTCGAAGGGCGTGCGCGTGCGCTGCGAGGGCCCGACCAAGCGCACCGTCATCGACGGCCCTTTCGCCGAAACCAAGGAACTGCTGGCCGGCTTCTGGCTGTTCCAGGTGAAGTCGAAGGAGGAGGCCATCGAGTGGATCAGGCGCAGCCCGTTCCAGGAAGGCGAGATCGAGATCCGCCAGGTCTTCGAGGCTGCCGACTTCGGCGATTCGATGACGCCCGAGCTGCTCGCGCAGGAAGACCGCCTGCGCGCCGAGACCGAGGCCCGCACCAAGCCCGGCCACTGAATCCAGGAGAACCGCCATGCGATTCATGCTGCTGATGATCCCCCTCGGCTACGAGAACGCCGCGCCCGGCACCATCCCCGACGACGTCGACGCGGTGTCGGCCATGATGGCCTACAACGCATCGATGCAGGAGGCGGGCATCCTGATCAGTTGCGACGGCCTGCATCCACCCTCGATGGGCGCGCGCGTGAGCTTCCCGGGCCGCAAGCCCACGGTGGTCGACGGCCCCTTCGCCGAGGCCAAGGAAGTGCTCGGCGGCTTCTGGATCATCGACGTGCCCTCGCGCGCCGCCGCCATCGAATGGGCCACGCGCTGCCCCGGCGGCGAGAACGAGGTCATCGAGGTGCGCCAGATCCAGGAGGTCGAGGACTATCCGGCCGAGGTTCAGGCGCTGACCGCCGAGGCCTTCCCCTCGATGCAGACCCTCAAGAAGCCCGCGAACTGAGCCGGTGAGCCACGACCCGCGCACCGCCGCGATCCATCGCACCGTCGAGGCGGTGTGGCGCATGGAGTCGGCCAGGATCATCGCCACCGTCGCGCGCATGGTGCGCGACGTGGGCCTGGCCGAGGAACTGGCCCAGGACGCGCTGGTCTCGGCGCTCGAGCAGTGGAGCGAATCGGGCGTGCCCGACAACCCCGCGGCCTGGCTCACCGCCGTGGCCAAGCGCCGCGCGCTCGACCGCCTGCGCCACCTGCAGCTGGCCGAGCACAAGGCCGGCGAGATCGGCCGCGAGCTCGATGCGCGGCACGAGATCGCGCAGGCCGACTTCGCCGAATCGGTCGACACCGCGCTCGACGACGACATCGGCGACGACCTGCTGCGGCTGGTCTTCACCGCCTGCCACCCGGTGCTGTCGACCGAGGCGCGCGTGGCGCTCACGCTGCGCCTGCTCGGCGGCCTCGCCACCGACGAGATCGCGCGCGCTTTCCTGGTCACCGAGCCCACCGTCGCGCAGCGCATCGTGCGCGCCAAGCGCACCCTGGCCGAGGCGCGCGTGCCCTTCGAGGTGCCGCGCCGCGCCGAGTTCGAGCCGCGGCTGGCCTCGGTGCTCGAGGTGCTCTACCTGATCTTCAACGAGGGCTATGCCGCCACCGCGGGCGACGACTGGATGCGCCCCGCGCTGTGCGAGGAGGCGCTGCGCCTGGGCCGCATCGTGGCCGAGCTGATGCCCGCGGCGTCGGAGGTGCACGGGCTGGTCGCGCTGATGGAGATCCAGGCCTCGCGCACCGCCGCGCGCGTCGGGCCCTCGGGCGAGCCGGTGCTGCTGCTCGAGCAGAACCGCGCGCGCTGGGACCACGTGCTGATCCGCCGCGGCCTGGCCGCGCTGGCACGCGCCGAGGCGCTCGGCGGCGCGCTCGGCCCCTATGCCCTGCAGGCCGCCATCGCCGCCTGCCATGCGCGGGCGCGCACGGCCGAGCAGACCGACTGGGGCCGCATCGCCGCGCTCTACGACGCGCTGGCCCAGCTCGCGCCTTCGCCGATCGTCGAGCTCAACCGCGCGGTCGCGCTGTCGATGGCCTTCGGCCCGGCCGCGGGGCTCGAGGTGGCCGATGCGCTGCTGGCCGAGCCTGCGTTGCAGGGCTACCACCTGCTGCCGGCGGTGCGCGGCGACCTGCTGTTCAAGCTGGGCCGGCTCGACGAGGCGCGGCGCGAGTTCGAGCGCGCGGCCGGCCTGACGCGCAACGGCCGCGAGAAGGCGCTGCTGGCGGCGCGCGCACGCGCCTGCCTGGGCTGACTCAGCCGCGCGCCAGCCCGGCCGCGTCCGACGGCGAACCCGGCAGCCCGAACTGGTGCCAGGCGCGGCGCAACTGCGTGTCGGAACCGAAGCCCGACAGCTCGGCCGCCCGCGTGACGCTGGCGCCCGAGGCCAGCGCCAGTTGCGCGGCCGCCAGCCGCAGCCGGCGCAGGTAGGCCAGCGGCGCCACGCCCGCATGCTCGACGAACAGCCGCGTGAGGTGGCGCGCCGAGGTGTGGGCCACCTCGGCCATGCGCGGCACGTTCCAGTCGGCCTGCGGCCGTTCGCTGACCGCGTCCTGCACCCGGTGCAGGGCGGCGTGCAGGTGGTTGCGGTAGGCCAGGAAGGGCGACAGCTCCGGGTCGTGGGGGCCGCGCCGCAGCGCCACCACCATGGTCTGCGCGACCTGCGCCGCCAGCGCCTCGCCGCAGGTGTCGGCGATGCGGTGCAGCAGCAGGTCGATGCCGGTGGTGACGCCGGCACTGCTGTAGACCGGCGGGTCGAGCACGAACACCCGGTTGCCCACCACCTCGCAGCGCGGCTCCACGGCGCGCAGCTCGCCGAGGTGATGGTGGTGCGTGGTGGCGCGCCGCCCGGCCAGCGCGCCGGCATGCGCGGCCAGCAGGCTGCCGGCGCAGATGGTCAGCAGCTCGAGCCGCCCCGCCTCGAGCCGCAGGCCGCGCAGCCAGTGCAGCAGGTCCTGGGTCTCGGGCGTGTCGATCGGGATCGTGTCGCCCGGCATGCCGACCAGCACCACCCAGGCGGCGCCGTCGACACCATCGGCGGTGAGCAGGTCCGGCAGCGGCGCCAGCCCGGTCAGCGCGATGCCGACCGAGCCGACCGTGTCGGGCCGCGGGCTCGCGAACTCGATCGCGAAGCGCGGCGGCGCCCCGCTGGCGCGCAGCCGCTGGTTGGCGATGCGCAGCGCTTCGGCCGGCCCGGCCCAGTCGAGCACCAGGCTGCCGGGCAGCAGCACGAAGACGACGCGGATCAGGGTGGGTTGTGCGTCCATGCGTAGTCCATCTGGCGCGCGGTGCGCTCGGCCAGTTCGCGGCCGGCCAGGCGCTCGACCAGGTGCAGGCTCACGTCGATGCCGGCGCTGATGCCGGCCGAGCTCAGGATCCGGCCCCCGTCGACCCAGCGCACGCCTTCGCGCACCTCGAGCGCCGGGAAGCGCTCGCGCAGATCGGCCAGGTCCTCCCAGTGCGTGGTGACGGCCTGGTCGGTGACCACGCCGCTGGCCGCGAGCAGGAAGACGCCGGTGCAGACCGAAGCCACCAGCCGCGCGCCCGCGGCCTGCCGCGCGATCCACTGCAGCGTGGCGGCGCTCGCGAGCGGCGCGTCGACCACGCCGCCGGGCACGAGCAGCAGGTCGGCCTGCGGCGCGTCGGCCAGGTCGTGCGCGGCCAGCAGCCGCAGCCCGGCGCGCGCCTGGACCGGCCGCGCGGGCGCGCCCTCGGCCACGGCCGCGACCTCGAAGAGCGCCGGTTCGTCCGGCCGCAGTCGCCGGTGCACGCGGGTCGCGGTGGTGAACACCTCGAACGGGCCCGCGAAGTCCAGGGCCTCGATGCCGTCGAAGGCCAGGATCAGCACGCGCAGCGCGGCGGCCGGCGACGGACTCATGCCGCGCGTTCCAGCGCCTGCGCCACGCCGCAGATGGTCGCGAAGCGCCCCGCCAGCACGGTCGCCGTGCGGGCCTTGATGTCGGCGGCCGAAAGCGGCTTGCCGTCGGGCTGCACCATGTCGAAGGTCAGCGTGGCGTCGGTCACGTAGTCGACCTCCCAACCCAGGTCGGAGGCATGGCGGGTGGTGGTCTCGCAGCACTGCTCGGTGCGGATGCCGCTCACGATCAGCCGGCCGATGCCCTGCTGGGTGAGCCAGATGTCGAGCCCGCTGTTGACCAGCGCGCTGTGGCGGTGCTTGGTGAAGGTGGCGGCGGCGTCGAAGCCGGCCAGGCCCTCGATCGGGCGCACGAAGCCCGATTCGACCGCGAAGGGGTTGGCGGCGGTGGTCGGGCCGTCGACGTGGTAGACGCGCACGATCGGCAGGCCGGCCTCGGCCGCGCCCGCGATCAGCGCGTTCTGGGCCGCGAGATAGGGCGCCGCGAGGCTTTCGTCCCAGTACGGGCGCTGGCGGAACGATTCCTGGGCGTCGATCACAATCAGACAGGTCTTCATGGCGGATTTTCCGAAGGCGAAGTGGATGATGCGCCCGATTCTTGGCGGTTTCACGCCTGAGGGCCGCTCCGGAGCGGACCAGAATCGATCAGATCAGGACATCGCCAGGCGCGCGGGGCGCCCGCCGCCTCAGACCAGGCCGCCGGCCTGCAGCTCTTTCTTGAGGTAGGCGTAGAACAGCGGCGCCGCCACCAGCCCGGCCGGGCCGAACACCGCCTCGGCCACGAACATCACGGCCAGCAGCTCCCACACGCTCATCTGCGTGCGGCTGCCCACCACCTTGGCGTTGATCACGTACTCGGCCTTGTGGATCAGGATCAGGAAGGCCAGGCAGGCCGCGGCCGTGACCGGCGACACCGACAACGCCACCAGCGTGATCACCGCGTTGCACACCAGGTTGCCCACGATCGGCACCAGCCCGGCGACGAAGGTCAGCGTGATCAGCGCGGGCGTGTAGGGCAGGTGCGGGCCCCACAGCGGCATCAGCACCAGCAGGAAGATGGCGGTCAGCAGCGTGTTGAAGGCCGCGATCCAGAACTGCGCCGCGACGATCTGGCCGAAAGCCTGGCCGAACATCGTGATGCGCTGGTGCAGCTCCTCCGCCAGCGGCCGGCGCGGTCCGCGCGCATGCGCCACCGCGGCCAGCCCGCCGATGATCAGCCCCACGTAGGCGAACAGCAGCGCCCCGAGCCAGGCGCGGCCGGTGAGTGCCAGCATGCCGGCCTGGGCGCGCATGTAGTTCGCCACCATGCGCTGGATCTCGGCCGCGCCCTCGGGCAGGTAGACCGCGATCTCGGGCGGCAGCTTCAGCCGCAGCTCGAGCACGGTGCGCGCCGTGTAGTCGAGCAGCTCTCGGTACTGGTCGGGTGCGTCGATGACGTATTCCCGCGCCTGCGACAGCCCCACGGTGACCAGCGCGATCGGCGCCAGCAGCACCAGCGTGACCGCCAGCACGCGCGCGATGCCGTCGCCGCGCGTGCGCAGCGGGGCGAAGCGCGCCAGGCCGCGGCCGATCAGCCGCGCGAAGAAGCGCGTGGCCAGGAAGCCGATGCAGGCGCACAGCAGCCCCGGCAGCAGGTGCTGCCACATCACGAGCATCAGGCCCGCGAGCATCAGCAGGTAGCTGGCGATCACCACGTTGCGCGGGGCGCTGCGTGGCGGCACGGGGGCGATGGGAGCGGTGGGCAGGGGCTTGGTCATCCGGGAGGGCGCTTGCGCGTCGAAACCCGGTGGGTTCAGGCGACGACCACGGCGGCGCCTTCGCCGCGCTCGGCGATCGCGCCGATCTCGTGCACCGTCTCGCCGGCCGCGCGCAGCGTGGCGGCGCAGGCGGCGGCCTCGGCTGCGTCGATCACCACCACCATGCCGATGCCGTTGTTGAAGGTGCGGTTCATCTCGATGTCGTCGATGCCGGCCACCTTCTGCAGCCAGGCGAACAGCTCGGTCTGCGGCCAGCTGCCCTTCTTCAGGTGGGCGGCGGTGCCCTCGGGCAGCACGCGCGGGATGTTCTCGAGCAGGCCGCCGCCGGTGATGTGGGCCAGCGCCTTGATCGGGTGCTTGCCGAGCGCCTCGAGCACCGGCTTCACGTAGAGGTGGGTGGGCTCCATCACGGCCTCGCGGAAGGGCTTGCCGTCGAGCGTGGCGGGCAGCTCGGCGCCGGCACGTTCGATCACCTTGCGCACCAGGCTGAAGCCGTTGGAATGCACGCCGGCCGAGGCCAGGCCCAGCACCACGTCGCCGGGCTTGACGTTCTGGCCCGTGAGGATCTTCGACTTTTCGACCGCGCCGACCGCGAAGCCCGCCAGGTCGTACTCGCCGGCCGGGTACATGCCGGGCATCTCGGCGGTTTCGCCGCCGATCAGCGCGCAGCCCGAGAGCTCGCAGCCGCGCGCGATGCCGCCCACCACCGCCGCGGCGGTGTCGACGTCGAGCTTGCCGCAGGCGAAGTAGTCGAGGAAGAACAGCGGCTCGGCGCCCTGCACCAGCACGTCGTTGACGCTCATGGCCACGAGGTCGATGCCGACCGTGTCGTGCATGTTCCATTCGAAGGCCAGCTTGAGCTTGGTGCCCACGCCGTCGGTGCCGCTCACCAGCACCGGCTCCTTGTAGCGCTTGGGCACCTCGAACAGGGCGCCGAAACCGCCGATGCCGGCCAGCACGCCTTCGCGCAGGGTCTTCTTCGCGAGCGGCTTGATGCGGTCGACCAGCGCGTCGCCGGCATCGATGTCGACGCCGGCGTCCTTGTAGCTGAGCGGAGTGGGCAGAGGGGAGGTCATGGCTGGTTGGAAGCGAGAGGAATGGAAAGCGCACCGGCCGCGATGGCACCCCGGGGGGAGGGTCAAAGGGCGAAACGGCCGGGCCGATAGAATTCCGGACGATTTTACGGGCGTTGACCGCCCCCTCCATGAACCTTCCCGGGATGAAACAGCTCGCGCTCGATATCGGCATCGCGACGGGCCCCAGCTTCGACGCCTTCTTTGCCGGCCCGAACGAGGCGGCGCTGCGGCACCTGCAACTGTGGGTGGGCGGCGCCGGCAGTCCGGCGCTCCACTCGCCCGTGCCCACCTACCTGTGGGGCGAAAGCGGCAGCGGCAAGACCCACCTGCTCGAATCGGTGCGCGTGGCGCTGCGCGAGCAGGGCGCCAGCGTGGGCTGGCTGCACGCCGGCCTGCTGGAGCCGCCCGAGTTCGACGAGCGCTGGGTCGCCGTGCTGCTCGACGAGGTGCACCTCTACACCGCCGTGCAGCAGCACGCGGCCTTCAACTGGTTCGTCAATGCGCAGAGCCTGCAGCGCGGCGTGGTGGCCGCGGGCGCGCTGCCGCCGGCCGACCTGCCGCTGCGCGAGGACCTGCGCACCCGCCTCGGCTGGGGCCACGTGTTCCACCTGCAGGTGCTCGGCGAGAGCGAGCGGCGCGCCGTGCTGCGCCAGGCCGCCGATGCGCGCGGCGTGATGCTGTCCGACGATGTGCTCGACTACATGCTGCACCGCTTCAGCCGCGACCTCGGCAGCCTGATGGAGCTGCTCACGCAGCTCGACGGCTATGCGCTGCAGACGCAACGCGCGATCACCATTCCGTTGATCCGCTCCATGCTCGAAAACGAATAAGAAGAACCCTTCTCAACCAATGATCAAGAAATTCATCGACAAGCTGCTCGGCAAATCCGCCGGCGGCGCACAGGGAAAGAGCCGCTTCGGCAAGCGCGAGGAAGTGCCGGCGGAGGTTCACCGGATCGATCCGGCCCTGGTCGACGAACGCGCGAAGAACGTGGTCACCACCCTGCAGCAGGCCGGTTTCGAGGCCTACGTGGTGGGCGGCGCGGTGCGCGACCTGCTGCTCGGCCTGCGGCCCAAGGACTTCGACGTGGCGACCAATGCCACGCCCGAGCAGGTCAAGGGGCTGTTCCGCCGCGCCTTCATCATCGGGCGGCGCTTCCGCATCGTGCACGTGGTGTACGGGCGCGGCCGCGAGCACGAGGTGATCGAGGTCTCGACCTTCCGCGCCTACATGGACGCGGCCGCGGCCGGCCAGGTCAGCGGCAACGAGCGGACCAGCAAGGGCGAGCTCGCGGGCATGACCCATGCCGTGGACGCCAGCGGCCGCGTGCTGCGCGACAACGTCTGGGGCCCGCAGGAGGAAGACGCCGCGCGCCGCGACTTCACCGTCAACGCGATGTACTACGACCCGGCGCGGCAGGTGGTGATCGACTACCACCACGGCATCCGCGATGCCCAGAAGCTGGTGCTGCGCATGATCGGCGACCCGGCCGTGCGCTACCGCGAGGACCCGGTGCGCATCATCCGCGCCATCCGCTTCTCGGCCAAGCTCGCGGCCCTGGGCTTCAAGCTCGAGCCCAAGACCGGCGCGCCGCTGGTCGAGTCGAGCAAGCTGCTGGCCGACGTGCCGCAGAGCCGCCTGTTCGACGAGATGCTCAAGCTGCTGCAGACCGGCCATGCGATCGCCACCGTCGAGCAGCTGCGCAAGCTGGGGCTGGCCAGGGGCATCTACCCGCTGCTCGACGTGGTGGTGGAGCGTGCCGACCTGCCGTTCGTGAAGGCCGCGCTGCAGGACACCGACCGCCGCGTCGGCGAGGGCAAGCCGGTGGCGCCTAGCTTCCTGCTGGCCTGCGTGCTGTGGGCCGACGTGCGCGACGGCTGGGCCCAGCGCCAGGAAGGCCGCAACGGCCAGCGCGCGCAGCCGCCGTTCCCGGCGCTGCAGGACGCGATCGACGACGTGTTCAACGCGCGCATCGGCGACGTCTCGGGCCGCGGCAAGCTGGCCGCCGACATGCGCGAGATCTGGATGATGCAGCCGCGCTTCGACAAGCGCACCGGCTCCACGCCCTACAGCCTGGTCGAGCAGGCGCGCTTCCGTGCCGCCTTCGACTTCATGCGCCTGCGCGCCGACGTGGGTGAGGTGAGCGAGGCCATCGCCGAGTGGTGGCAGGAGTTCAGCACCTCGGACGACACGCGGCGCCAGGACCTGCTGGACCAGGTGCGCGACGAACAGAAGACACGTCAGCGCGTGCGGGTGCGCAACACCGCGCCCGCGGCCGGTCCCGTGGTCGTCAAGAGCGCCGCCGCGCGCGGCGACGAGCGCGCGGACGACGAGGCGGCCGACGGCGAAGCCGGTGCTGCCGTGCCGCCCGATGGCGAGGCGGCCGCGCCGCGCAAGCGCCGGCGCCGCCGCAAGCCGCGTACCGGTGGTGAGGGCGGCGCGCCAGCCGCGTCCGAATGAGTACCGCAGGGCGCCCGCCGGGCGGCAAGGGCGCGGGCGGCCGCAAGCCCGCGGGGGGCGGCGAGGGCCGTCGCCAGGCACCGCGCGATGCCCGCGATGGCGATCGCAAGCCCGGCGGCCGCGGCGCCAGTTCCGCCGGCCCGGCCCGCAAGGGCGCCGCGCCGGCGCGCAGGCCGGCCGGTCGCTCGGGCGGCTCCGGCCCGGCCCGGCCTCCGAGCCGGTCCCGCGACGAGTACCCCACGGTCCAGGCCTTCATCGCGATCGGTGCCAACCTCGGCGATGCCGCCGCGGCGGTGCGCGCCGCCGTCCTCGCCATCGGCGCGATCGAGCGCACCACCGTGACGGCCAGCTCCTCGCTCTACCGCAGCGCGCCGGTCGATGCCACCGGCCCCGACTTCATCAATGCCGTGGTCGCGGTGCGCACCGGCCTCACGGCCGAGGCGTTGCTGGCCGACCTGCAGCAGCTCGAGCTCGAGGCCGGGCGCGAGCGGCCGTTCCCGAATGCGCCACGCACCCTCGACCTCGACCTGCTGACGCACGGCAACACGGTCAAGGACACGCCCGCGCTCACGCTGCCGCATCCGCGCATGCGCGAGCGCGCCTTCGTGCTGAAGCCGCTGGCGGAGATCGCGCCCGACAAGGTGCCGCGCGCCGCGCTGGCGCGCGTGTCGAAGCAGGTCATCGAGCGGCTGCGCGACACCGATCCCCAGGCTTGAGCGCGCCGCCGGGGCGGGCCTCGATCCCGCCGGCGTCGCGCCGGTGATGCTGCTGGCGGCAGCGCGGCAGCCACGCCGCGCGCATATACAACGAAAAGATCAACCCCCCAAGGTCCGGATCGCACGATCCGCCCGTTTAAACTTCGCGGGTTTTTCATCAAGGCGTCATGAAACTGTGATTGACGTCCTCCAGGAGTCGCCATGTTCGGCAAGCTGCTGCCCCGCGAGGGCAATTTCTTCGAGATGTTCAACCAGCACGCCGAGCGCATCGTCGAGGCGGCCCGGGCGTTCGAGCAACTCGTCACCAACTACAACGACGTGCACCTGCGCGAGCAGTACAACCGCGACGTCGACAACGCCGAGCGCGCGGCCGACCGCGTCACGCACGACGTCAACCGGCTGATCCACAAGACCTTCATCACGCCGATCGACCGCGAGCAGATCCACAAGCTCATCAACACCATGGACGACGTGGCCGACCTGATCCAGGACTCGGCCGAGACCATGGCGCTGTACGACGTGCGCCACATGACCGACGAGATCGTGCGCCTCACCACGCTGAGCGTGAAGTGCTGCGACCGCCTCAAGGACGCCGTGAAGTACCTCGGCAAGATCGCCGACCCGGCCGTGGCCGAGGCCACCCTGAAGACCTGCGAGGAGATCGATCGCCTCGAGTCCGACGCCGACCGCGTGATGCGCAGCGCCATGAGCAAGCTGTTCCGCGAGGAGCCCGACGTGCGCGAGGTCATCAAGCTCAAGGCGATCTACGAGCTGCTCGAGACGATCACCGACAAGTGCGAGGACGTGGCCAACGTGATCGAGGGCATCGTCCTCGAGAACTCCTGAGCGGGCACGACCGATGGCAACGGTGCAGGTCGCCCTCTGGGTGGTGATGGTGCTGGTCGCGCTGGCGATCCTGTTCGACTTCATGAACGGCTTCCACGATGCCGCCAACTCGATCGCGACCGTGGTGTCCACGGGCGTGCTGCGGCCCGGCCAGGCCGTGGTGTTCGCCGCCTTCTTCAACCTGATCGCGATCTTCGTCTTCCACCTGAGCGTGGCCGCCACCGTGGGCAAGGGCATCGCCCAGCCCGGCGTGGTCGACGTGCACGTGGTGTTCGGCGCGCTGATCGGCGCCATCAGCTGGAACCTCGTCACCTGGTACTACGGCATCCCCAGCAGTTCCTCGCATGCGCTGATCGGCGGCATCGTCGGCGCCGTGATCGCCAAGACCGGCACCAGCGGCCTCGTCGCCTCGGGCATCTGGAAGACCGTGGCCTTCATCTTCGTCTCGCCGGTGCTGGGCTTCCTGCTCGGCTCGCTGATGATGGTGATCGTGGCCTGGACCTTCCGCCGCGCCACGCCCTCGCGCATCGACCGCTGGTTCCGGCGGCTGCAGCTGGTCTCGGCCGGCGCCTACAGCCTGGGCCACGGCGGCAACGACGCGCAGAAGACCATCGGCATCATCTGGATGCTGCTGATCGCCACCGGCTACGCCTCGGCTGGCGAGGCAGAACCGCCGACCTGGGTCATCGTGAGCTGCTATGCCGCGATCGCGCTGGGCACCATGTTCGGCGGCTGGCGCATCGTCAAGACCATGGGCCAGAAGATCACCAAGCTCAAGCCCGTGGGCGGCTTCTGCGCCGAGACCGGCGGCGCGCTCACGCTGTTCCTGGCCACCGCGCTGGGCATTCCCGTGTCGACCACCCACACCATCACCGGCGCCATCGTCGGCGTGGGCTCGGCGCAGCGCGCGAGCGCGGTGCGCTGGGGCGTGGCGGGCAACATCGTGTGGGCGTGGATCTTCACGATCCCGGCATCGGCGTTCGTGGCGGCGATTGCTTACTGGGTGAGCTGGCAGATCTTCTGAGCGCGGTCCTTCGCGGATCTCGCTCGGGCATATCGGTCCCGCATTGGATTTGCCGATCAGCCGATAGTGGTGCGAATTTCGATGGTCTCTTGGACGCGAAGGATTCGAATGCGGGCCTTGCGGGCCGTGGCCCAAGAAGGCTCCTGAGGCCGCAGTTCGATCTCGCCCGCGCCGCTCGCGTTCTGCACGGAGGCCTGGCCCACTAAGATTGCCTTGTTGTTCGCGATATCCATGGCGAAGCGTCCTGGTGTCGCGAAGCGAATGGAAAAGCCTGGGGTCGTTGCATCGCGACCTCGCCTTTCTATCTTCAGCAGCCGCAGATGCCGGCCTTGAGCTTCCGCCCAAATGCGTTCTGTCTGGTGCCCAGATTCGTTTTCGATAACGATCTGTCTCGACCGGTGCATCTCGGTCACCACATACCGGGTCTCTTGCCTGTCGATCGCTGAGTAGGTCCAGGAACTTCCGAGCACGATTTGCGAGGGTTCATGCACCAGATCCAGTGTGTGGGTGCTGGCGCGGATCGCTCCCATCTGATGCATCTCCGTATAGAAGCCGTTGAGACCTACGAATCCCTGCGGGGAGCGGACTCTTTCGGCAACGTCATATGTCCTCTCGTTGATCCGAACGGTGGTTCCTGGTCCCGCGAGGCAACTTTTGCCGCGCCACATGAGAGGCAAGCTGCTCTTCGGCGAGTGCCTGCCGGGATCGGTCAACCCACCTCGGGTGCCATCGGGCGCTGATGCCGCCACCACGCGAAGCAGGATGGTTTCGTTCGCCAAAGACGTGAAGCGGACCGTGATGCACGGTCGTTCGGGCGTGCCTTCCTGATCCACGTTCACCTCGCGATACACCGTTTCTCTGCCTTCGAAAGCCTGCGCTTCGATGTGGGTCGCTCTGTCGTTGACGTGATCGATCTGTGTCTGGTCGTGGCGCGTCAGGATGGCCCGGACTGAGGTCGATGCCGAACCCTTTCGATGAATCATTGCCTCCACGGCCTCGTATTCCGGATGACCTCGAAAGTAAGCGATGACATGAACATCGTCGGATTCGAAGCGCATGTCGAAAGGTTGGACGATGCCGGTTGGAAGCAGCAACCCATGCGTGGGAGGGGAATGAGCCTCGCCGAGGCCGGCGTCGGGTTTCGTCGCGGGCTTCGATGGCGCACCTTGGGCGTGTGCGAGGCGGACCGGTGTTTTCATATGAAGATCTTCGATCACACAATTGCATTCGACAAGTGCAATGATTGAATTCGATACATGCACCATATGAAGCGATTCGATTTGAACCTTCTCTACACGCTCGATGCATTTGCGAAAGCCGGAAGCGTCAAGGCAGCGGCAGAGATGCTGAATCTCAGCGCACCCGCCATGAGTCATGCGCTTGCGCGGCTTCGCGATGTGACTGGGGATCCGCTGCTCGTTCGGGCCGGGCGCAGGCTGGTTCCCACGCCGCGGGCGATGACGATGATCGAAGAGGCGCGCGACGTGGTGGAGAGGGCGAGCGCGATTCTGGCGCCTGGCATCGACGACGGGCGATGGTCGTCGGCCAAACGAGAATTCGCGGTCATCGCTCCGGACGAACTCTCAACGACCTATGGTGCTCGTTTGCTGGGCGCGATCCGGGCGAAGATGCCAAATGCCACGCTCAGCTTGCGGCCGGCCGTGAGCGCCGATGCCGATCGGTTGAGGCAAGGCGCCGTCGACGTCGAGATTGGCGCAATAGGAAAACTTCCGCCCGAGATGCGAGTGGAGGTCCTCCGTAAACAGCAGGCGGTCGTGGTCGTTCATCGCTCGCACGAACTGGTCCGGCAGAGGATGACCTTGACGCGGTACATCAAGGCGGATCATGTTTGCCAAGCGCCACACGATGGACTCGACCAGTTGGTGGAACGGGCTCTCGCGGGCGCCGGCGTATCCCGCAATTCCGTGCTGCGCGTAGCCACGTCCTATGCCGCCTTGGCGGCTGCGTCGCAGTCTCCCTTGGTCGCGACCGTGCAGGACTCGATGGTTCAGGCAGTCGCGAAAAATCTGGGTCTTGTTTCCGTGCCGTTCCCGCTCGGCCTCGAACCGCTTCATGTCGGGCAGGTCTGGCATCCCAGGGCGGACCTGGATCCTCAGCACGTGTGGCTGCGAACCTGCATCAGAACTGTTCTGGGAAGACGCTGATCGATCGAGTGCGCCAGCTGTCCACGCTTGGCCGCAACGCCTTTGCGCAGCGCAGTGCGTTTCAGCACAACTTTCTGAGCGTGTTGTTATCGCGCCAAAGAGTCCCGTTTCCGTGAACGGACTCTAAGGGTTGTCACGGACTCTTCACCCGCGCACGAGACCATCACTGCACCCGATTGCAGATGCATCGCGTGCAAGGTCGCTCGGAGCCGGTCCCACGCCGGCGCCGCATGAAACGCGATCCGATGCACGCGAGAAACCGCGGCGAGCCGCCGCGGAATCCCCGGTGTCCCCCCGTTCCGGGGTGGTTCCTCGAAGAACCGCCCAGGACGCTTGTTGTGCTTAAGAAAGAGGAAGCTGAAATGAAAAAATCCCTGGTGGCATTGGCCGCCGTGCTGGCGGCCGGCGGAGCGGCTGCTCAATCGTCGGTGACGCTGTTCGGCGTGGTCGATGCGAGCGTGAGCAACTACTCGACCAAGAGCGAGTACCGTGGCACGAACCCGCTGCTCTACGGCGCTTCGCGCAAGCAGAGCCAGACGGCCCTGGCGAACGGCAGCAGCAGCTCCAGCCGCCTCGGTTTCCGCGGCACGGAAGATCTGGGCGGTGGCCTGGCAGCGAGCTTCTGGCTCGAATCGGGCATCACCAACGATGACGGCAAGACCGGCGTGGCCGCGTTCGACCGTCGCTCCACCGTGAGCCTGTCGGGTGGCTTCGGCGAAATCCGCCTCGGCCGCGACTACACGCCCACCTACTGGAACGACAACGTGTTCGATCCCTTCGGTCTGCGTGGCGTGGGCACGAGCCTGATCAGCCGCGTCGGCGACTCGCTGTCGCGCAAGGCAGGCACCGCGCCCAACGGCGCTTCGGCCAGCGACAACTACGCGCGCGCCAGCAACAGCATCGGCTACTTCCTGCCGCCGAACCTCGGTGGCTTCTATGGCCAGTTCCAGTACGCGCTGCACGAGAACGTCAAGTTCGACGAGAACGTGATCGAGTCGCCCTCGAAGCGCGGTTCGTACTTCGGCGGCCGCGTCGGCTATGCCAACGGCCCGCTGGACGTCGCCGTTTCCTACGGCCAGGACAACAAGGACACCACGCCGCTGACCGCGACCACGGTCCTGACCCCGGCGCTGGCTTCGCAAGCGTTCAAGAACCGCATCAACACCTTCAACCTCGGCGCGAGCTACGACCTCGGCGCGGCGAAGCTGTTCGGCGAGTACTCGCAAGTCCGCAACAAGTTCGACACGGCCACCGCCCTGGGCGCCCTGACCTTCGTCGACAGCGTGACCGACAAGTACGACGGCTTCCTGCTCGGCGTCAGCGTGCCGGTGGGCCCGGGCCAGATCAAGGCTTCGTACGGCTACGTGAAGTACAAGGCCGGCCAGAACGGCTTCGTGAACCCGGCCACCGCGCTGTTCGGCAACCCCGAGCTGTCGACCAAGGCCAACCAGTTCGCGCTGGGCTACGTGCACAACCTGTCGAAGCGCACCGCCCTGTACGCCACGATCGCCCGCGTGCGCATCAAGGATGGCCAGAACAACACGGCCGTGTTCAACCGCGTGACCACCGGTGGCGCTCCGGCCTACCTGGCGACCGCCGGCTGGGCACCGCGCTCGTCGACGGGCTACGACTTCGGGCTGCGCCACAGCTTCTGATTCCCGCGTCTTTTTTGTCTCCAAGGTTTGCCACCCGGCTCTGGTCGGGTGGTTTTTTTGGTTGGTACCCGGCGTCGGCGCCGGGTGCCAATCCCCGGATCTACTGGGAAATCTTCCGTCCCTCTTCGACCTGGTGCTCGAAGTAGCGCTGGAAGCTGAACACGATGCTCGCCATGAGGATCGTGCTGCCGAAGAACAGTGCCAGCACCACCGCGCCGATGGTGGCCCAGCTCGTGCGACCCGGTTCCGCGTCGGGTGCCGCGCCCGCGTTGTAGCGCGCATTCCACTTCTCGGGCGTCATCAGGCCGTAGACGATGGCCGTGAGCGCGCAGCCGGCGATGGTGAAGCCGAGGAAAGGGATCAGCACCCAGCTCCAGCCGTCGTCCACGCCGAACATGCGCACGCGCTCGATGCCGTAGAGGCCCAGCGCGGTCGGGATCGGCAGCAGCCAGCCGAGCCAGTCGCCCAGTCCGCGCAGGTAGAAGCGGTGCAGGCCCAGCGGGCCGCCCAGGAAGGCCAGCCAGGCCGTGGTCGTCTTGCTTTTCATGCGGTGCTCGATCCTGCTTTCGTTGCTTCGTTCATTCGGGATGGGTGCTGCTGCCCGCGCCGATGCTCTTTTCCATCAGCACGACGTCGCGCCACTGGCCGAACTTCCAGCCGCAGTCCTTGAGCACGCCGACCTGGGTGAAGCCCTGGCCGCGGTGCACGCCGATCGAGCCGGCATTGGCCGAGTCGCCGATCACCGCGATCAGCTTGCGCACGCCGGCGGCCTCGGCCGCCTCGCACAGGGCGGCCAGCAGCCGCGCGCCCAGGCCCTGGCCGCGCGCGGCCTCGGCCAGGTAGATCGAGTCCTCGGCCGAGAAGCGGTAGGCCGGGCGCGGCTTGAACCAGTTGCAGTAGGCGAAACCCAGCAGCGCGCCGTCGCGCTCGGCGACCAGGTAGGGCAGCCCCTTGCCCAGCACGTCGGCACGCCGGGCGGCCATCTCGGTGGGGGAGGGCGGCTCGGTCTCGAAGGTGCCGGTGCCGTGCAGGACGTGGTGGGCGTAGATGGCGGCGATCGCCGGGATGTCGTCTTCCCGGCTGAGGCGGATCGTTGTCATGAGGGGAAATTGGGGAGGCGAAATGGCCGTAAACGGGCCGGAAACTGGCCAGTGCAGGCAAGAATTCTCGGCCGGAACGCGGTGCGGGCTATAATCGTGGGCTTTTCAGCGTGTCGCTGGCCGGGTGGCCATGTCGCGTGTCTCGACGCTGGAAGAACATCGTGAGCAGGTTTTCATCTTCAAACACGAAGGCCTGCGACCCACCCAAGGATAAATCATGGTCGTCATTCGACTCTCCCGTGGCGGTGCCAAAGGCCGTCCGTTCTTCAACATCGTCGTGTCGGACAAGCGCGTTCGCCGCGATGGCCGTTTCATCGAGCGCCTGGGTTTCTACAACCCGACCGCCAAGGAAAACGAAGAAAGCATCCGTATCGCTCAGGACCGCCTGACGTACTGGAAGAGCGTCGGCGCCCAGCCCTCGCCCACCGTCGCGCGCCTGATCCGTCAAGCCGCCGCGGCCGCTCCCAAGGCTGCCGCCTAAGCAGCCCGGCCACCGGCGATGCTGCCCGCGCTCGAAGCCGCCGAATTGCCGGCGGACGCGATCGAAGTAGGCCGCATCGCCGATGCCTGGGGCATCAAGGGCTGGTTCAAGGTCCTGCCCCATAGCGCCCAGCCCGAGGCGCTTTTTTCTTCCAAGCGCTGGTTCCTGCAGGCCCCCGGGGCTTCGGCCGCCACCGCTTTCCGGCTCGCGATCAGCGAAGCCAAGGAACATTCCGACTGCATCGTCGCCTCGTCGCGTGACGTGCCCGACCGCAACGCGGCCGAGGCGCTGCGTGGCGCGCGCGTGTTCGTGCCGCGCTCGAGCTTTCCGAGCACCGCCGACGACGAGTACTACTGGGTCGACCTGATCGGCCTCGAGGTGGTCAACCGCGAAGGCATCGTGCTCGGCGCGGTGCGCGAACTGCTCGCCACCGGCCCGCAGACCACGCTGGTGATCGCGGCCGAGCAGGACGGCAAGGCCATCGAGCGCATGGTGCCTTTCGTCTCGGCCTTCGTCGACGGCGTCGACCTCGCGGGCCGGCGCATCACGGTCGACTGGCAGCCCGACTACTGATCCCGGCCCCGCCGCCGCGGTCCGCGCGCATGCGCTTCGACATCCTCACGCTGTTTCCCGAACTGTTCGCGCCTTTCATGGCCAGCGGCGTGACGCGCCGCGCCTACGAGTCGAAGCAGGTCGAGGTGGTGCTGTGGAATCCGCGCGACTACGCGAACGGCAATTACAAGCGCGTGGACGACCGCCCATTCGGCGGCGGCCCCGGCATGGTGATGATGGCCGAGCCGCTGTCGGCCTGCCTCGCCGCGGCGCAGGCCGCGCGCGGCGTGCCGGCGCCGGTGGTGCTGTTCTCGCCGATCGGCGAGGCGCTGCGCCACGAAGCGGTCGAGCGCTGGTCGGCCAGCGAGGGCGCGGTGCTGATCTGCGGCCGCTACGAAGGCATCGACCAGCGCTTCATCGACGCCCATGTCACGCACCAGGTCAGCCTCGGCGACTTCGTGCTGTCGGGCGGCGAGATCCCCGCGATGGCGTTGCTCGACGCGGTGGCGCGGCTGCAGCCCGGCGTGCTCGGCGACGAGGCCAGCCATGTGCAGGACAGCTTCAATCCCGCGCTGGACGGCCTGCTCGACTGCCCGCACTACACGCGGCCCGAGCAGTGGAACGGGCAGGGCGTGCCGGCGCCGCTGATGTCGGGCCACCATGCGCAGATCGAGCGCTGGCGCCGCGACCAGCGGCTGGCGATCACCGCCCGGGAACGCCCCGAATTGATCGACGCGGCCCGCTCCGCCGGACGCCTGAACGCCGCCGATGAGGCGGTGCTCAAAAAAAAGCTATAATCGCGGGCTCCCCGATCCTCTGGCCGGCCGCGTCCGGTGCGAAGTCATCCCGCATGACTGCGCCAACGACGCCTTTTGTGCAGCGCGGACACGATCGATATCAGGAAATCATGAACCTCATCCAGACTCTCGAGCAGGAAGAAATCGCCCGCCTCGGCAAGACCATCCCCGATTTCATGCCCGGTGACACGGTCATCGTCAGCGTGAACGTCGTCGAAGGCACCCGCAAGCGCGTGCAGGCCTACGAAGGCGTGGTGATCGCCAAGCGCAACCGTGGCCTCAACAGCGGCTTCACCGTGCGCAAGATCTCCAGCGGCGAAGGCGTGGAACGTACCTTCCAGACCTACAGCCCGCTGATCGCCAACATCGAAGTCAAGCGCCGCGGCGACGTGCGCCGCGCCAAGCTGTACTACCTGCGCGACCGCAGCGGCCGTTCGGCTCGCATCAAGGAAAAGCTGCCCGGCAAGTCGTCGAGCGCCGCGGCCGCGTAAGCTGCCCGCAGGCTTGCCTGTTGCGAAAAAGCCGCCGCTCTGGCGGCTTTTTGCGTTTTGCCCCCGTTTCCCTTTCGTCCGTTCACCCTTCGCCTCACGATCGATCACTTGACCGCCTCCAGCGCCGCCCCGTCCATGTCCTCCGCCACCTCCGAACCCGTCAATGCCGTCGTGCCCACGATGCTGCCGCCATTCGACCCGCGCAAGGTCCCGGTGGTGGGTGGCGGCACGGCCGACGGGCTGCCCGCGGTGGCGCTGGAGCAGCTGACGGCGCAGGCGCTGCGCGCGCGCTTCGCTTCGCCGCCGGCCTGGGCGCCCGAACTGCGCCGCGAGCCGCGCATGACCGGCCGCGAGCCCGCGCAGGCGGCCGTGCTGGTGCCGATCGTGCAGCGCCCGCAGGGCCCGACCGTGCTGCTCACCGAGCGCACCGCGAACCTCTCGACCCATTCGGGACAGGTCGCGTTCCCGGGCGGCCGCGTCGATCCCGAGGACGCCAACATCGCGGCCGCCGCGCTGCGCGAGGCCTGGGAAGAGGTCGGCCTGTCGGCCAGCTACATCGAGGTGCTCGGCAGCCTGCCGACCTACACCACGGTGACCTCGTTCATCGTCACGCCGGTGGTGTCGCTGGTCGAGCCCGGCTTCGAGCTCACCATCAATCCCTACGAGGTCGCGCAGGCCTTCGAGGTGCCGCTGGGCTGGCTCATGGACCCGGCCAACCACCGCCGCCATGCCGTGCCCGCGGGCGACGGGACGCAGCGGCACTGGTACTCGATGCCCTACCAGGACGGCAGCGAGGAGCGCTTCGTCTGGGGCGCGACGGCCGGCATGCTGCGCAATCTCTACCGCTTCCTGAGCGCCTGAGCCGCCTGAAGAAACGGCGAGTTCTGTCGGCCTCATAGGCCCGCAAGCCCCGAACGACGGGGCTGTCTCGCTATCATCTCTGGATGAGCTTCTTCGCCATCCTGTGTGCGTTGCTGATCGAGCAGGTGCGGCCGCTGGCCCCGCACAACCCCGTGTATGGCGGCGTGCTCGCATGGACGCGCTGGACCAGCCGCAACTTCGACGCGGGCAAGCCGCACCATGGATGGATCGCCTGGGGTCTCGCGGTCTTCGTGCCGACGCTGCTCGCGCTCGGCATCCACTGGCTGCTGGTGCTCACGCTGGGGCTGCCGTTCGCGGTGCTCTGGAGCATCGCGGTGCTCTACGTCACGCTGGGCTTTCGCCAGTTCAGCCACCACTTCACCGACATCCGCGACGCGCTCGACGAAGGCGACGAGCCGCTCGCGCGCTCGCTGCTCGCGCACTGGCAGGGCGTGGACGCCGCCGAGCTGCCGCGCAGCGAGATCGTGCGCCATGTGATCGAGCATTCGGTGATCGCCGCGCACCGCCACGTGTTCGGCGTGCTGGCCTGGTTCTCGGTGCTCGCCGCGGTTGGCCTGGGGCCGGCCGGCGCGGTCTTCTACCGCATGAGCGAATTCGTCGCGCGCTACTGGGCGCACAAGAACGGCGCCGCCGTGCAGCCCTCGAGCGAATCGGTGCAGCAGGCCGCCGAGGGCGCCTGGCATGCGATCGACTGGCTGCCCGCGCGCATCACGGCGCTGGGCTTCGCGGTGGTGGGCAGCTTCGAGGAAGCGATCGACTGCTGGCGCAACGACGCGCGCCGCTTTTCGAGCGAGAACGACGGCGTGATCCTCGCGGCCACCTCGGGCGCGGTCAACGTGCGCCTGGGCGGCGGCCGGCTGCGGCCCATCCCCAGCGTCGATCCGCTGCCGCGCGCGCAGGCCGGCGAATCCTTCGCCGACACCCGGCGCACCGACAGCGGCAGCACGCCGGGCCGCGAGCCCGAGCCCGGCCACCTGCGCAGCGTGGTGGGCCTGGTCTGGCGCTCGGTCGTGATGTGGATGGTGCTGCTCGCGCTGCTCACGCTCGCGCGGCTGCTGGGCTGAGCCCATGGCCGATTCGATCGATCCGGTGGCGAAGCGCGCGCCTTCGTTCTGGAGCCCGCGCATCGCGGACCTCGAGCCCTACGTGCCCGGCGAGCAGCCGCGCATCCGGGACCTCGTGAAGCTCAACACCAACGAGAACCCGTATCCCCCGTCGCCGCGCGCCATCCAGGCGATCCGCGAGGCGGCCGAGAACGGCCTCGAGCTCTACCCCGACCCCACCTCGCTCGCGCTGCGCGAAGCCGTCGCGCGCCGCCACGGGCTCGCAGTCGAGCAGGTCTTCGCGGGCAACGGTTCCGACGAGGTGCTGGCCCACGCCTTCTTCGCCTTCTTCCAGCAGCGCGAGCCGCTGCTGATGCCCGACATCAGCTACAGCTTCTACCGCGTCTATGCGCAGCTCTACGGCATCGGCTGCGAGCAGTTGCCGGTCGACGAGGGACTGCGCATCGACGTCGATGCCATGGCCGATCGCGCGCGCGAAGGCTGCGCGGGCGTCGTGGTCGCCAATCCGAATGCCCCCACCGGCATCGGCCTGCCGCTGGCGCGCATCGAGGAACTGCTGCGCGCCTGTCCCGAGCGCGTGGTGCTGGTGGACGAGGCCTACGTCGATTTCGGCGCCGAGAGCGCGCTCCCGCTGATCCCGCACCATGCCAACCTGCTGGTGGTGCAGACGCTCTCGAAGTCGCGTTCGCTGGCCGGCCTGCGCGTGGGCTTCGCCTGCGGACAGGCGCACCTGATCGATGCGCTGGTGCGCGTGAAGGACAGCTTCAACTCCTACCCGCTCGACCGGCTCGCGAGTGCCGGCGCCGTGGCGGCGCTCGAGGACGAGGACTGGTTCCGCAAGACGCGCGACGACGTCGTCGACACCCGCGAGGGACTGGTGCTGCAGCTCGAGGACCTGGGCTTCGAGGTGCTGCCGTCTCAGACCAATTTCGTGTTCGCGCGGCATCCGTCGCGCGATGCCGCCGAACTGGCCGCCGCGCTGCGCGAGCGCGCGGTGCTGGTGCGGCACTTCCGCCAGCCGCGCATCGCGCAGTACCTGCGCATCAGCATCGGCACGCGCGCGCAGTGCAGCGTGCTGGTGGAGCGGCTGCGCGAAATCCTGCAGGCTCAGTAGCGCGTCTCGCTGAGCTCCGCGAACAGGTCGCCGTAGATCTTGTAGCGCGAGGCGCTGATCGGCCCGTCGTTGGCCGCCGATTCCACGTGCGCGATCACGCCGCAGCCCGGCTCGTGCAGATGGGTGCAGTTGTAGAACTTGCACTCGCCCGCATGCTCGGCGATGTCGGGCATCAGGCCCGCGAGCTGCATCGGCGCGATGTGGTTGAGGCCGAATTCCTGGAAGCCCGGCGAGTCGATCAGCGCGGTGCTGCGCGCCGCGTCGACCCAGTACCAGGTGGTGCTGGTGGTGGTGTGCTTGCCCGAATTGAGCGCCTGCGAGATCTCGCCGGTGAGCGCGGTGGCGCCCGGCACCAGCAGGTTGATCAGCGTGCTCTTGCCCGCGCCCGAGGGGCCGAGCACCAGCGTGGTCTTGCCCGCGAGGCGCTGCATGAGCGAGGCGTGGTCGACCTCGCCCGAGGCCTTGAGCGACAGCGGCAGCACGCCGTGGTGCATGCGCCGGTAGGGCGCGAGCTTGCGCCAGGCGCGTTCGAAGGGCTCGACCAGGTCGCTCTTGTTGAGCGCGATGATCGGCGTGATGCGCTCCGCCTCGGCCGCGATCAGGGCGCGCGCGAGCTGGTGTTCGGAGAACTCGGGCTCGGCCGCGATCAGGATCAGCACATGGTCGAGGTTGGCCGCGAAGGACTTGGTGCGGATGTCGTCCTGGCGGTAGAACAGGTTGCGCCGCGGCACCACCTGCTCGATCGTGCCTTCGTCCTCGCTGGCCTGCCAGCGCACGCGGTCGCCGACCACGGCCTGGCTCTTCTTGCCGCGCGGATGGCAGATGCGTCGTTCGCCTTCGGGCGTCTCGACCAGGCAGTGGCGGCCGTGGCTGGCCACCACGAGGCCGTCGTGCAGCGCATCGGCCGAGGCTCGGCCCTGCTGGCGCTCGCGGCCCGGCTTAGCCAAAGGCGATCGCTCCGGTCATGCCGTGGGCGCGGCCGCCAGCAGCGCATCGGCCTGGCGTGCGCAGTCGAAGTCGGTGACCGAGATGCCACCGACGTCGTGCGTGTTGAAGCGCACCACGCAGCGGTTGTAGTGCACCGACAGGTCGGGGTGGTGGTCCTGCGTGTGGGCCACCATCGCCAGCGCGTTCACGAAGGCGATGGTCTCGAAGTAGTTCGTGAAGTGGTAGGTCTTCTCGATCGCGACGTTCGCGCCGTCGCCGCTGAGCTTCCAGCCTTCGAGCCGCGCCAGCGCCGAGACGATCTCGGTCGCGCTCAGCGCCTTGCGGGGGATGGACTTCCAGTCCTTGATCTTCAACATGCTGGCGGTGCTCATGGCGCTGCTTTCGAAAAGAGGTGCGGGGAGACGGAAAAGAGATGGCACTCAGGCGGTCGCCAGCATGCGCGCGAGGCGCTCGGAGGCGGGCGGGTGGGAGTAGTAGAACTTGACGAACACCGGGTCGGGCGTGAGCGTCGAGGCGTTGTCCTGGTAGAGCTTGAGCAGCGCGGCCGAGAGGTCGGCGCCGCTGGTCTGGGCGATGGCATAGGCGTCGGCCTCGAACTCGTGCCTGCGCGACAGCCGCGCCGACAGCGGCGCGACGAAGAAGCCGAACACCGGCACCGCGAGCATGAACAGCAGCAGCGCCAGCGCGCTGTTGGGCGCCGCCGTCGACATGTTGGGCTGCACGCCCAGGCCGGTGTAGAACCAGGCCTGGGTCGAGACCCAGCCCAGCAGCGCGAAGCCCGCGAGGCTCAGCGCGAACATCGCGACCAGCCGCTTGACGATGTGGCGGTGCTTGAAGTGGCCGAGCTCGTGCGCGAGCACCGCCTCGACCTCGCCGGCGTTGAGCTGGCGCAGCAGGGTGTCGTAGAACACCACGCGCTTGCTGGCACCGAAGCCGGTGAAGTAGGCGTTGGCATGTGCGCTGCGGCGGCTGCCGTCCATCACAAACAGGCCCTTGGCGCGGAAGCCGCAGCGGCTCATGAGCGCGGTGACGCGGGCCTTGAGCGTCGGGTCGTCGAGCGGCTGGAACTTGTTGAAGATCGGCGCGATGAACATCGGGTAGACCAGCATCAGCAGCAGGTTGAAGCCCATCCACGCGGCCCAGGCCCAGAGCCACCACAGCGTGCCGGTCGCGCCCATGATCCACAGGATCAGCGCCGCGATCGGCAGCCCGATGGCCGCGCCGATCAGCGTCGAGACGACGGTGTCGCGCAGCCACAGGCCCCAGGTCATCTTGTTGAAGCCGAAGCGCTCCTCGAGCCGGAAGGTCTGCCACAGCGTGAACGGGAGTTCGAGCAGGCCGCCGATGGCCGCGAAGGCCGCCAGCAGCACCAGTTGCTGCACCATGCCGCCGCCGAGCCAGGCCAGCAGCAGCTTGTTGAGCAGGTCGAGGCCGCCGAGCAGGGTCCAGCCCAGCAGCAGCGCCGTGCCCCAGGCCATCTCGATCAGCCCGAAGCGCGCCTTCGCCACCGTGTAGTCGGCCGCCTTCTGGTGCGCCGAGAGGCTGATCGTCTGCGCGAAGGCCTCGGGCACCTCGCCGCGATGCCGCGCCACGTGCCGGACCTGCCGCGAGGCCAGCCAGAACTTCACGAGCAGGCCGGCCACCAGCGCGGCGGCGAAGGCGAGGGTGAAGAGGAGCGAATAGGACATAGGGGGCGGAGTTTAGTCCCCGCATCCAAGGCCCCAGGACCATCGGCGACAATCCCGCGATGCCCGAATCCACCGCCTCCACGGCCGCCGCAGCGGTCCCCACCCTGAAGAAAAGCGACCAGAACCTGGTCTGGCTCGATTGCGAGATGAGCGGGCTCGATCCCGAGAAGGAACGGCTGCTCGAAATCGCCGTGGTCATCACCGGCCCCGACCTCACGCCGCGCATCGACGGCCCGGTGCTGGTCATCCACCAGAGCGACGCCGTGCTCGACGGCATGGATGCCTGGAACAAGGGCACGCACGGCCGCAGCGGCCTGATCGACAAGGTCAAGGCCTCCACCGTCGACGAGGCCGCTGCCGAGCAGCAGCTGATCGAATTCATCGCGCGCTACGTGCCCAAGAGCGGCTCGCCGATGTGCGGCAACACCATCGGCCAGGACCGGCGCTTCCTGGTCAAGTACATGCCCAGGCTCGAGGCCTACTTCCACTACCGCAACCTCGACGTCAGCACGCTCAAGGAGCTCGCCAAGCGCTGGAAGCCCGCGGCCTACAACGCCTTCAAGAAGCAGCAGGCCCACACGGCGCTGGCCGACGTGCACGAATCGATCGAGGAACTGGCGCACTACCGCGAGACCTTCCTGCGCCTGACCGACTGAGGCCTGGTGGGCCGGAACAACGGCCAAAAATCCCATTGCACGCGGGGATTAGGTAAAAACCCCGATGCATGTCATAATCGTGGGCTTCGCTGACCGGGGTGCCCGGCCATTCTTTCAAAAAGGATGGCGCGTGCATGAGCAGAATCGGTTCCCCGCCGGCATATCCCGCATCTCCCTATCTTGCACACCGCGCCCGATCGCATGGATCGATCAAAAAGGGCCGCAGCCTCGGGTTTCAGAACCGGAAGCTGAATGTCGTTGGATGGTTGATGTTTTTAACCACCAACGGGGCGCCGCCCACGGCAGCGCTCGCGTTTGAAATTTGACATTCATGACCGACGCTTTTGAAGCGCAGGGCGAGCTCGCGCCTGTGCAATCGATTCACAACAACGAATTCTCCGCTGTCACCTCCGAAGTGCCCGTGCTCGAGGCGCTCGACGCCGCCAGCACCGAGGCCAACGAAGTCCTCGAAGTCGCCGATCAGGACGCGCAGACGTCCGACGCGCCCGAGGCACCGCGCGGCCCCAACGGATTCATTCCGCTGGGCCTCGCACCCGAACTGATCGCCGCCGTCGAGGACCTGGGCTTCCACCAGCCCACGACCGTGCAGGAAAAGGTGATCCCGCTGGCCCGCGGCGACGAATCGGCCCGTTTCGTCGACCTGATGGTCTCGAGCCAGACCGGCAGCGGCAAGACCGCGGCCTTCCTGCTGCCCGTGCTGCACACGCTGATCCGCCGCCAGGCCGAAGCAGCCGCCGCCGAGCGCGCCGAATTCGAGCGCCTGACGGCCGAAGCCGCCGAACGCGGCGAAGCGCCGCCCAAGCGGCCCAAGCGCGTCAACCCGACCAGCAACCGCAACTTCAAGGCCGCCACGCCCGGCGCCCTGGTGCTGTGCCCGACGCGCGAACTCGCGCAGCAGGTCGCGCACGACGCCATCGAGCTGGTGCGCCACTGCCGCGGCCTGCGCATCGCCAACGTGGTGGGCGGCATGCCCTACCAGTTGCAGATCGCGCGCCTGCAGAACGCCGACCTCGTGGTCGCCACGCCGGGCCGCCTGCTCGACCTGCAGCGCTCGATGCAGATCAAGCTCGACAAGGTCAAGTTCCTGGTGGTCGACGAGGCCGATCGCATGCTCGACCTGGGCTTCGCCGACGACCTGGCCGAAGTCAACCAGCTCACCATCGAGCGCCAGCAGACCATGATGTTCAGCGCCACCTTCGCGCCGCGCATCCAGCAACTGGCCACCCGCGTGATGCGCGAACCGCAGCGCGTGACCATCGACAGCCCGCAGGAAAAGCACGCCAACATCAAGCAGGTGCTGTTCTGGGCCGACAACGCCACCCACAAGCGCAAGCTGCTCGACCACTGGCTGCGCGACACCAGCATCAACCAGGCGATCGTGTTCGCCAGCACCCAGGTCGAGTGCGACGGCCTCGCCAATGATCTGCAGCAGGACGGCTTCAGCGCCGTGGCGCTGCACGGCGCGCTGAGCCAGGGCCTGCGCAACCGCCGCCTGATGGCGCTGCGCCAGGGCCAGGTCCAGATCCTGGTGGCGACCGACGTGGCCGCGCGCGGCATCGACGTGCCGACCATCACCCACGTCTTCAACTTCGGCCTGCCGATGAAGGCCGAGGACTACACCCACCGCATCGGCCGTACCGGCCGTGCCGGCCGCGACGGCCTGGCGATCACCTTCGCCGAGTTCCGCGACCGCCGCCGCATCATGGACATCGAGCAGTACAGCCGCCAGCAGTTCAAGGCCGAGGTGATCCCCGGCATGGAGCCGCAGCAGCGCATGCCGCAATCGCGCCCGCAGGGCGACTTCGGCGGCCGCGGCCGTGGCGGCGATCGTCGCCAGGGCAACGGCGGCGGTGGCTACCGCGGCGGCAATGGCGGCGGCTATGCCAACGCCAGCGGCTTCAACGACCGCAATGCACGCGGCCCGGCCGGCGGCGCGCCGCGCGGCGGCTTCGGCGGTGGCCAGAACGCCGGTTTCGGCGGCGGCCGCGACCGTGACGAGTCGGCCGGCTTCGGCCGCAAGCCGGGCTGGGGCGACAGCGCACCGCGCGGCAATGCCGGCGGCAGCCGCAACGAAGGCTTCGGCGCCCGCAGCGGCGGCCCGCGCAACGAAGGCGGCTTCGCGCCGCGCAACGACGGCTTCGCGCCCCGCAAGGGCCCGGGCCACGCCGGCGGCCCCGGCAAGGTGTTCGTGCCGCGCGACGCGCAGAAGCGCGCGTTCAAGCCCAGCCGCTGATCGCTTCCTCCCCTTCGCAAAGCCCGCGTTCTCCGGATCGCGGGCTTTTTGCATTGGGAGTTTGCGAGCAGTCGAAGGCGTCGATTTTGGTTGACGTCTGAATTGATGAAAAGTAATGTATTGGACGCGCGCAGTCCTGCATTCCGGTTCCGCATCGTCGGTGGCCGGTTCATCAACCTCAGCTTTTCGACCCTTCGACCATGAAAATCGCGATCCTGGGTGGCGGCCATGGGGCCTATGCGGCCGCCGCCGATCTGTCCGAAGCCGGGCATGAAGTGCGGCTGTGGCGCCGCGACGCGGCCGCGCTGCAGCCGGTCATCGACAGCGGCAGCATCGTGCTCAAGGATGCGCGCGGCGTGCGCGAGGTGCCGATCGCGCTGCCCACCGCCGACATCGGCGCGGCGCTGCGCGATGCGGAACTCATTGTGCTGCCGACCCCGGCCATCGCGCAGGACTTCATCGCGCGCGCCATGGCGCCGCACCTGGTCGACGGCCAGGTGGTGTTCCTGCCGCCCGGCACCTTCGGCAGCTACGTGATGGCGCGCACCGTGTGCGAGGCCGGCAACCGCGCCGACGTGGCCTGGGCCGAGACCGGCACCTTGCCCTACCTGGCGCGCAAGCATGGCGAGCGCGAGGTCAACGTCACGATCCGCGCGATCCGCCTGCCCACCGGCGTCTATCCGGCACGCAAGGCCGCGCAGGCGATCGACATCATCCGCGTGGCCTACCCGAGCGTGCACGGCTGCGGCGACGCGCTCTCGGGTGCGCTGATGAATGCCGGCCCCGTCATCCATCCGCCGCTGATGGTGATGAATGCCGCGCCGCTGCAGCACTTCGAGCGCTGGGACATCCACAACGAAGGCACGCAGCCCGCGGTGCGCGCCGTGACCGACCGGCTCGACCGCGAGCGCATCGCGGTGCGCGAGGCCTTCGGCCACGGCGGCCCGCACTATCCGCTGGCCGACCACTACGACAACGACCGCTGGATGTACGGCGATGCCCACAAGCAGCTCGTGAAGTCGGGCGACTGGCGCGAGAACATCGACCTGCACGGCCACCGCTACATCACCGAGGACACCGAGCTCGGCCTGGCCTTCCTCGCCTCGGCCGCAAGGCATGCGGGCGTCGACGCGCCCATCGCCCATGGCCTCCTCGCGATCGTCGGCGGCTTCCTCGGCCGCGACCTGCGCCAGGGGCCGCGCAGCTTCGAGGCCCTGGGCCTCGCGGACCTGCCGGCCGACGCGCTGCGCCAGAGGCTGCACGATGGCGAATGAGCCGGTCCGCTTCGCCGCGGTCGGCGCGGGGCGCATGGGCCGCGGCATCGCGATCGCCTTCGCCTACGCGGGCCACCGCATCGCGCTGGTCGACCTGCGCGTGCGCAGCGAGGAGGCCTGGAACAGGCTGCACGACGAGGCGCGGCAGGAGATCGCCGCCAGCCTCGCGGGCCTGGCCCAGCTCGGCGTGATCGATGCGGCGCAGGCCGAGGCCATCGCCGCGCGCGTGCAGTACGTGCGCGCCGCGCAGGCACCGGCGGCGCTCGCGCAGGCCGAGCTGGTGTTCGAGGGCGTGCCGGAAACGCTGGCGGCCAAGCGCGAGGCCTTCGAGCAGATCAACGCCCATTGCAGCGACGACGCGATCCTGACCTCGACCACCAGCAGCATCCTGGTCACGCAGCTCGCGGCGCTGGTGCGCAGGCCCGAGCGCTTCCTCAACATGCACTGGCTCAACCCGGCCTACGTGATCCCGGTGGTCGAACTGAGCTGCCATCCGGGCACCGACCCCGCCGTGCTGGCGCGCACGCGCGAGATCATGGAGGCGATCGGCAAGCTGCCCGTGGTGTGCGGGCCCACGCCCGGCTACATCGTGCCGCGGCTGCAGGCGCTGATCATGAACGAGGCCGCGCGCATGATCGAGGAGGGGGCCGCCACCGCCGAGGAGATCGACAAGGCCACGCGCCACGGCCTGGGCCTGCGCTTCGCGGCGCTCGGCGTGGTCGAGTTCATCGACTTCGGCGGCTGCGACATCCTGCACCACGCGAGCCGCGAGATGTCGGCCTCGATCGACAAGGGGCGCTACACCGCGCCGGCCATCGTCGACCGCATGGTGCAGGAGGGGCGGCTCGGCCTCAAGAGCGGCAGCGGCTTCTATGCCTACGAAGGCACCGACACCTCGGCCTATCGCCGCGACGTGCTGTCGCGCACGCTCGGCATGCTGCGCCATGCGGGCCTCTGGCGGCCCGCGGCCGAACGCACACTGCCATGACGCGGGCCATCCGCCGCGCCTTCGCCGATCTGTCGGTCGGTCAGGTGCACTACGCGAGCTGCGGCGCCATCGATGCACCGCCCGTGCTGCTGCTGCATCAATCGCCGCGCAGCTGGCGCGAGTACGAGACGGTGCTGCCGCTGCTCGGCGCGCGGCATCGCGCGATCGCGATGGACACGGTGGGCTTCGGCGATTCGGCCGCGGGCAGCGAGCCCGCCTCGATCGCGCACTGGGCCCGCGTCGCGGCCGAGCTGCTCGATGCGCTGCGCATCGAACGCGTCGCCGTGGTCGGCCATCACACGGGCGGCGTGATCGCGATCGAACTCGCGGCCGCGCTCGGCGAGCGCGTGCGCGCGCTGGTGCTGTCCTCGACGCCCTACACCGACGAAGCCTTTCGCCGCGCGCGCGCCGAGCGTCCGCCGATCGACGAGGTCGAGCCCAGCGAAGACGGCAGCCATCTCGCGGCACTGTGGGGCAAGCGGCAGGGCTTCTATCCGCCGAACCGGCCCGAGCTGCTCGAGGCCTTCGTGCTCGATGCGCTCAAGGTCGGCCGGCGGCTCGAGGAAGGCCATCGCGCCGTGGCCTCGTACCGCATGGAAGAACGCATCGATCGCGTGACGCAGCCCGTGCTGATCGTGCGCGCGCCCGAGGATCCGTTCGCTTCGCCGCATGCGCAGGAACTCGCGCGACATTTGCGCCACGCGGCCAGCGTGCGCATCGCCGACATCGAAGGCGGCATGGTGCCGCTGCCCGACCAGTTGCCCGAGGCCTTCGCGCGCTGCGTGGGCGACTTCCTCGCGCGCTGAGCCTTCAGCGCTCCTCGTCGTCCTCGTCCTGCGCCGCGTCCGACGGCGCATGCGCATGCAGCTGGATCATCAGCCGCAGCGTGTTCTTGAGTTCCTCCGCGCGCGTGAGGCCGAAGGGCTCGAGCACGCGGCGCTCGTGCTCGCTCGCGAGCTGCATCAGATGCTCCACCTTGGCCGCACCCTTGCGGGTGATGCGCACCAGCGTGATGCGGCGATCGCTCTCATGGGGAATGCGCTCGACCTGGCCCTGCGTCTCCATGCGGTCGAGCAGCCGCGTCACGGTCGGCTGCTTGGTCACGGTGATCTGCGCGAGCCGGCCGATGCTCACCGCATCGCCGCCCGCGAGCGAGGCCATCACGCGCCACTCCGACACCGAGAAACCCTCCTGCCGCGCCACCTCGTGGAACTCCGAGGAGATCAGCTGGCTGGCCTGCGCGAGCAGCGCGGGCAGGTAGTTGTCGACGAAGCGCTGCGGCTTCCTTTCAGTGCTTCCCATGCGTTCTCCCGATGCACATCGAACGACCCGAAAGTGGCACGCGGCTTGCGTGTCTAGGGTTATTCATGATTGTGGATAGATTCATTTCTAAACAGTATACGTACCAAGGCCCGTCCAGGCATTCATCGCTTTATCGCAGGTGATGCATGAACGGGCCACCGCCCACACGGTGAGGGCTATCGAGGAAAAGAGCAAGCCATGGCCGAGCGTTCGTTTGTCGAAGAAGTGAAGAAACTGCGGCTGTCCGCCGGCGAAGTGTTCCGCGGCGAAGGCATCCTCGCCGTCACCAAGGCGCTGCTCGAATCGGGCGTGTCGTACGTCGCGGGCTACCAGGGCGCGCCGATCTCGCACCTGATGGACGTGCTGGCCGATGCGCAGGACATCCTCGCCGACCAGGGCATCCGCTTCGAGAACAGCGCGAGCGAGGCCACGGCCGCCGCCACGCTCGCGGCCTCGGTCAACTATCCGCTGCGCGGCGCCGTGACCTTCAAGGCCACGGTCGGCACCAACGTCGCATCCGATGCGCTGGCCAACCTCGCCTCGGGCGGCGTGACCGGCGGCGCGCTGGTGATCGTGGGCGAGGACTACGGCGAAGGCTCCTCGATCATGCAGGAGCGCAGCCATGCCTTTGCGATGAAGTCGCAGATGTGGCTGCTCGACCCGCGGCCCAACCTGCCGAGCATCGTCGAGGCCGTGAAGCAGGGCTTCGAGCTCTCCGAGGCCAGCAGCACGCCGGTGATGCTGCAGCTGCGCATCCGCGCCTGCCACGTGCACGGCCAGTTCGTCGCCGCCGACAACCGCCGCGCCGCCTACTCGGTGCAGGAAGCGGCCGAGAACCCGCGGCGCGACGTGAGCCGCATCGTGCTGCCGCCCGCGAGCTTCGTGCACGAGCAGGAAAAAGTGAAGGAACGCTGGCCCGCGGCCGTGCGCTTCATCGAGGAGCGCGGCCTCAACGAGTTCTTCGCCGACGGCGCCGACGACATCGGCATCGTGGTGCAGGGCGGCAGCTACAACACGCTGGTGCGCGCGCTCGAGCGCCTGGGCCTGGCCGACGTCTACGGCAACAGCCGCATCCCGCTGTACGTGATGAACGTCGCCTACCCGGTGATCGACAGCGAGGTGGTGCGCTTCTGCGAAGGCAAGCGCGCGGTGCTGATGGTGGAGGAGGGCCAGCCCAACTTCATCGAGCAGAACATCGCGACCATCCTGCGCCAGCGCGGCGTGACCACCGCGCTGCACGGCAAGGACATGCTGCCGGTGGCCGGCGAGTACACGGCCGCCGAGCTGCTGCAGGGCGCGCGCGTCTTCTGCGAGCGCTACGGCCGCCTCGCGCCGCAACCGGCCGCGCCCGTGCCGGCCCCTGTGCGCAAGGTGATCCCGCTGATCGAACTGCCGAGCGAGCCGGCCGCGCCGCTGGCCGACAGCGTGCACGCGCGCCCGCCGGGCTTCTGCACCGGCTGCCCCGAGCGCCCGATCTTCAGCGCGATGAAGCTGGTCGAGCGCGAGCTCGGTCCGCACCACGTGAGCGCCGACATCGGCTGCCACCTGTTCTCGATCCTGCCGCCGTTCCACATCGGCAACACCACCATGGGCTACGGCCTCGGCGGCGCGGGCGCGGCCGCCATGGGCGCGCCGCGCGGCAAGCGCGCGATCGCGATGATGGGCGACGGCGGCTTCTGGCACAACGGCCTCACGAGCGGCGTCGCCAACGCGGTGTTCAACCAGAGCGACAACCTCACGATCGTCGTCGACAACAACTACACCTCGGCCACCGGCGGGCAGGACATCCTGTCGTCGAAGGCCGTCAACGCCACCCGCAGCACCGGCCACGCGATCGAGCGCGCGGTGCGCGGCGTGGGCGTGAACTGGGTGCGCACCATCCGCCGCACCTACGACGTGGCCGGCATGCGCGACGCGCTCAAGGAGGCGCTGACCACCAAGGAGAAGGGCCCGAAGGTCCTGATCGCGCAGTCCGAGTGCATGCTCAACAAGCAGCGGCGCGAGAAGCCGCTGGTGCGCAAGGCCATCGCCGACGGCAAGCGCATGGTGCGCGAGAAGTTCGGCGTCGATGCCGACACCTGCACCGGCGACCACTCCTGCATCCGGCTCTCGGGCTGCCCCTCGCTGTCGATCAAGACCAATCCCGATCCGCTGCGCACCGACCCGGTCGCCACCGTGCTCGAGAGCTGCGTGGGCTGCGGCAACTGCGGCGACGTCTCGCACGCGGCCGTGCTGTGCCCCTCGTTCTACAAGGCGCGCATCGTCAGCAATCCCACCGGCTGGGACCGGCTGCGCGAGCGCGTGCGGGGGGCCGTCATCGGCTGGCTGCAGCGCGGCGCTGCGCGCCGGCGCGAGGCCTATTCGTTCTGAGCGCGCCGATGACCACGCAACAACCGATCAAGATCGCGATCCTCGCCATGGGCGGCGAGGGCGGTGGCGTGCTGGCCGACTGGATCGTCGACATGGGCGAGGCCAACGGCTGGGTCGCCCAGACCACCTCCGTGCCCGGCGTGGCGCAGCGCACCGGCGCCACCATCTACTACGTGGAGCTGTTCCCCGAGGCCGCCGCGCGCGCCGACGGCGGCCAGCCGGTGCTGGCACTGATGCCGCTGCCGGGCGACGTCGACCTGGTGCTCGCCTCCGAGCTGATGGAAGCCGGCCGCGCGGTGCAGCGCGGGCTGGTCACGCCAGACCGCACCACGCTGATCGCCTCCACGCACCGCGTCTATTCGATCGCCGAGAAGAGCGCGATGGGCGACGGCCGCGTCGACAGCCGCGAACTGCTCGCGCATGCGGGGCGCGCCGCGCACCGCTTCATCCGCTTCGACATGGCGCAGGCCGCCGAAGACGCGGGCAGCGTGATCAGCGCCGTGCTGTTCGGCGCGCTCGCGGGTTCGGGCGTGCTGCCCTTCGGCCGCGCCCAGTTCGAGGCCACCATCGAGCGCGGCGGCGTCGGCGTGAAGCCCAGCCTGCGCGCCTTCGGTGCCGCTTTCGCCCGTGCCCAGGCCGAGGAGGGCGAAGCGCCCGCGGCGGCCCTGCCGCCGGCCGCGCCGCCGCAGCCGCGCCATCCCGCGGTGCGCGCGCTGGTCGAGCGCGTGCAGAAGGACTTCGCGCCGGCGCAGCAGGCGCTGCTGCTCGAAGGCGTGCGCCGCCTCATCGACTACCAGGACCCGGCCTATGCGGGCCTCTACCTCGACCGCGCCGCCGCGCTGCAGTCGCTCGGCAGCCCGGCGCTGCTCGAGGTCGCGGCGCGCCACCTGGCGCTGTGGATGTCCTATGAGGACACGGCGCGCGTGGCCTCGCTCAAGATCCGCGCGACCCGCTTCGACCGCGTGCGCGACGAGTCGCGCGTGCAGGCCGACCAGCTGCTCGCGATCCACGAGTACATGCATCCGCGGCTGCAGGAGATCTGCGAGACCCTGCCCGCAGGCCCGGGCCGCTGGCTCATGCGCACCGGCTGGGCGCGCGGCCTGGTCGAGCGCTTCACGCGCAAGGGCCGCGTGGTGCAGACCAGTTCGCTGCACGGCTACCTGCTGCTGTTCACCGTGGCCGGCATGGGCCGCTGGCGCCGTTCCACGCTGCGCTATGCGGACGAGAACCGGCGCATCGAGGCCTGGCTGGCCGAGATCGCCGCCACCGCCGCGCGCAACACCGAGCTCGCGATCGAGGTCGCGCAGTGCCAGCGGCTGGTCAAGGGCTACAGCGACACGCACGAACGCGGCCTGCGCAACTACGACACCGTGATGGCGGCCCTGCGCCGTGCCGGCGATGCGCTCGCGCCGGCCACCTTGCGCGAGCTGCGCAATGCCGCGCTGGCCGACGAGCACGGCCACCAGCTGCAGGCGGCGCTGGTACGCCACGCACTGGCCTGAACGACGAAGAAGAGACGACACCATGGCCTCCGATCCCACGACCCTTCGCCTGCGCGTCGCCGAGGCGCGCGAACTCAATCCGCTGGTCCGGCTGTTCCGCCTGCGCGCCGACGACGGCGCCGCGCTGCCGGGCTTCGAGGCCGGCGCCCACATCCGCGTGCGCGTCGACCTCGGCAATGGCCAGTCGGACTGGCGCCACTATTCGCTGATCGACTTCGCGGCCGGCGGCCAGCAGGCGCCGGCCGAGTACCTGATCGCGGTGCGCAAGGAGGCCGCGGGCCGCGGCGGCTCGCGCTTCATGCACGAGCGGCTGCGCGAGGGCGACACCATCGAGGCCGAGCCGCCGAAGAACGACTTTCCGCTGCACGCCGGCGCGGGCCGCGCGGTGCTGCTGGCCGGCGGCATCGGCATCACGCCGCTCGCGAGCATGGCCGCGCACCGCCGCGCGCGGGGCCTGCCGGTGGAACTGCACTACGCGGGCCGCAGCCGCGCGCAGATGGCCTTCCTGCCGGAGCTCGGCGAGCTGCTGGGCACCGACCTGCTGCTGCACGACGACGAAGCCAAGGGCGCACCCTTCGACGTGGGCGCGCTGCTCGCGCGTTGCGACCCGGCCGACCAGCTCTATGTCTGCGGCCCCAAGCCCATGCTCGACGCCGTGCTGGCCCAGACCCAGGCGCGCGGCTGGAACAGCGACCGCGTGCACTTCGAGCTCTTCACCGCGCCCGTGGTGGAGGAGGGCGACCATGCCTTCGAGGTCGAGCTCGCCATGTCGGGCCAGCGCTTCACCGTGCCGGCCGACCAGAGCATCCTCGACTGCCTGATCGAGCATGGCTGCGACCCGATGTTCGACTGCAAGCGCGGCGAATGCGGCGTGTGCGCCGTGCCCGTGATCGACGGCGAGATCGACCACCGCGACTACGTGCTCACGGCACGCGAGAAGGCCGCGGGCAACGTGATCCAGATCTGCATCTCCCGCGCCAAGGGCCAGCGGCTGGTGCTCGACCTCTGAACCCAAGGAGTCCACGCATGACCAGCTACCGAGGCAATCCCGATGCGGTCCGCGCGCTGGTGCGGCCCGACCGCGTGCACCGCGACCTCTACATCAGCGAGGAGATCTTCGCGCTCGAGCAGGAGCACTTCTTCGCCAACACCTGGAACTACGTCGGCCACGAGAGCCAGTTGCCCAAGCCCGGCGACTACATCACCAACGAGATCGCGGGCCGGCCGCTGATCGTGGTGCGCCATGCCGACGGCAGCGTGCGCGTGCTGATGAACCGCTGCGCCCACAAGGGTTCGCGGCTGGTGAGCGCGCCCTGCGGCAACACCGGAAAGTTCTTCCGCTGCCCCTACCACGCCTGGACCTTCAAGACCGACGGCTCGCTGCTGTCGATCCCGCTGAAGAACGGCTACGAGGGCACGCAGCTGCACGACTGCGAGGCCTCGAAGGGCCTGGTGCCGGTGGCCGGCGTGCGCAGCTACCGCGGCTTCGTCTTCGTGAAGATCAACGACGTCGGGCCCTCGTTCGAGGAGTACTTCGGCGACTCGCTGAGCTCGATCGACAACATGGCCGACCGCTCGCCCGAGGGCGAGCTCGAGATCGCCGGCGGCTGCCTGCGCTTCACGCACCAGTGCAACTGGAAGATGTTCGTGGAGAACCTCAACGACACCATGCACCCGATGGTGGCGCACGAGTCCTCGGCCGGCACCGCCAAGACCATGTGGGCCGGCAAGCCCGCCGACGAGCCCAAGCCGATGGCGATCGAGCAGTTCGTGCCCTTCATGTCGGACTACAAGTTCTTCGAGGACATGGGCGTTCGCACCTACGACAACGGCCACAGCTTCACGGGCGTCAACTTCAGCATCCACAGCAAGTACAAGGCGATCCCCGCGTACGACGATGCGATGAAGGCCCGCTACGGCGAGGAGCGCACGGCGCAGATCCTCGGCATGGCGCGCCACAACACGGTCTACTACCCGAACCTCACGATCAAGGGCGCGATCCAGGCGATCCGCGTGGTCAAGCCGGTGTCGGCCGGCATGTCGATCGTCGAGAGCTGGACCTTCCGCCTCAAGGGCGCGCCGCCCGAGCTGCTGCAGCGCACCACCATGTACAGCCGGCTCATCAACTCGCCGTTCTCGGTGGTGGGGCACGACGACCTGCAAGCCTACCGCGGCATCCAGGCCGGCCTGCATGCCAGCGGCAACGAGTGGGTGAGCCTGCACCGCAATTTCGAGGACGGCGAGGCCGAGCGCAGCGGCGAGGCCACCACCGTCGGCACCAGCGAGCTGCCGATGCGCAACCAGTACCGCAGCTGGGCGCGCTACATGACGGAGACGATGTGATGAGCGCCACCGTCACGCGCCAGCAATTGGTCGACTTCGTGGTGCGCGAATGCCGCCTGCTCGACGCCAAGCGCTACGAGGAGTGGAACGCGCTCTTCACCGACGACGCCTTCTACTGGGTGCCGCTGATTCCCGACCAGGAGGACGGCATCAACCACACCTCGCACATGTACGAGGACAAGCTGCTGCGCGAGCTGCGCATCGAGCGCCTGAAGAGCCCGCGCGCCTTCTCGCAGCAGCCGCCGAGCCGCTGCCACCACCTGCTGCAGGCGCCCACGGTCGAGGAGTTCGACGAGGCCGCGAACCGCTACGTGGTGCGCACGGAGTTCCACTACACCGAATGCCAGGGCGACGAGCTGCAGTTCTACGTCGGCACCTTCTTCCACCACCTGCTGTGGCAGGACGGCGCGCTGCGCATGACGCTCAAGCGCGTGAACCTGCTGAACTGCGACGCGGCGCTGCCCGCGGTGCAGCTCTTCATCTGAACGGACGACCGCGATGACGCATCCCACCGTCCATGCCGCCTTCGCCGCCTCGGCGGCGCGCACGCCCGAGGCCGAGTTCCTGTGCGTCGAGCCGGTCACGGCCGCGAGCTATGGCATCGAGGCCGGCAGCATCCGCTGGCGCGAGGCCGTGGCCGAGGTCGACCGGCTGCGCGAGGCCTATGCACGCGCGGGCTACGGCCATGGCCACCGCATCGGGCTGCTGCTCGAGAACCGGCCGGCCTTCCTGTACCACTGGTTCGCGCTCAATGCGCTCGGCGTGAGCGTGGTGCCGATCAATGCCGAGATGCGCGCGGCCGAGCTGGCCTACCTGATCGGCCACAGCGGGATCGAGCTCGCGGTGAGCCTGCCGCAGCGCGCCGACGACCTGCGCGCGGCGGCGCAGCGCGAAGGCGCCACGCTCGACGTGATGCAGGCCTCGGACCCCGAAGTGCCGCCGGCCCGCGGCCCCGCACCGCGCGCGCACGAACCCGTCGGCCCGAACACCGAATGCGCGCTGCTCTACACCTCGGGCACCACCGGGCGCCCCAAGGGCTGCATGCTGGGCAACGAATACTTCATCCGCGCGGGCGAGTGGTATGCGGTGCTCGACGGCGTGTGCGAGGTGCGGCGCGACCGCGAGCGGATCATCACGCCGCTGCCGCTCAACCACGTGAACGCGATGGCCTTCTCGACCATGGTGATCCTGGTGGCCGGCGGCTGCCTGATCCAGCTCGACCGCTTCCATCCGAAGAGCTGGCTGCACAGCGTGCGCGAGACCGGCGCGACCATCGTCCACTACCTCGGCGTGATGCCCGCGATGCTGCTGGCCGCGCCCGCGTCGCCCTCCGACCGCGAGCACGCGGTGCGTTGGGCCTTCGGTGCCGGCGTGGACCGGCGCAACCATGGCGTGTTCGAGGAACGCTTCGGCTTCCCGCTGGTCGAGGCCTGGGCCATGACGGAGACCGGTGCCGCCGCCTGCGTGATGGCGAACCACGAGCCGCGCCACATCGGCACGAGCTCCTTCGGCCGGCCCGAGGATTTCGTCGAGCTGCGGCTGATCGACGAGGCCGGTGCCGACGTGCCGGTGGGCGCGCCGGGCGAACTGCTGGTGCGCAGCGCGGGCCCCGATCCGCGCCGCTATTTCTTCTCGGGCTATCTCAAGGACGAGGCAGCGACCCAGGAGGCCTGGGCCGATGGCTGGTTCCACACGGGCGACATGGTGCGCCGCGAATCCGACGGCAGCCTGTGCTTCGTCGACCGCAAGAAGAACGTGATCCGCCGCAGCGGCGAGAACATCTCGGCGGTGGAGGTCGAGAGCGTGCTGAACCAGCACCCGGCGGTGAAGAGCTCGGCCGTGGCCGCGACGCCCGATGCGGTGCGCGGCGACGAGGTGCTGGCCTGCATCGTTCTGCACGAGGCGGTGAATGAGGATGCCCGCTCCGCCATGGCGCTGAGCATCGTGGCGCATGCGCTCGACCAACTCGCCTACTACAAGGCGCCTGGCTATGTGGCGTTCGTCGATGCCTTGCCGCTCACGGCGTCTCAAAAGATCCAGCGCGGGGAGTTGCGTGTGCTGGCCCAGGGTTTGCCTGGGCAGGTGCATTGCATCGATACGCGTGGGTTGAAGAAGAGGCAGGGGTGACTATGGAAATCCTCTGCGTTGTTCGTTCGGGACGGGCTCACGCCGACGGGGTACTCCCCTCCGCGAATGTCCCCCGGCCTGCGGCCTCCTCCTTTATTTCGCTGCGGGGAGTACCCCATCGACGTGAGCCTGGGACGCGCAGGTTGAACCGGCTCGCACCACTGCTGCGCCTCCGTGCACAGGGCAGTGGGTGCTTCCCGCAGCGAAATAAAGGAGGAGCCGAAGGCGGGGGACATTCGCGGAGGGAAGTACCCGCTGTCCTGTGCACGCGCCCCCGGCCGAACAAAGTGGAGCCCAAACAATGACCCGCCGCCAATCCTACGAAGGCGTAGCCGTAGCGGTCCCCGTCACGGTGCCCTACCAACGCTACTCCACGCTCACAGCGCACTGGTTCCTGGGCCAGGCCATCGAGGCCCTCGTCAAGGACAGCGGCATCGAAAAAGACGCAATCGACGGCCTCTGCATCAGCAGCTTCTCGCTCGCCCCCGACACCGCGGTAGGCGTCACCCAGCACCTCGGCCTCTCGCCACGCTGGCTCGACCACGTACCCACGGGCGGTGCCTCGGGCGTGATGTGCCTGCGCCGTGCCGCGCGCGCGGTGCAGAGCGGCGATGCCGACGTCGTGGCCTGCGTGGCGGCCGACACCAACCATGTCGATTCCTTCCGCCAGACCCTCGGCAGCTTCAGCAACTTCGCGCGCGATGCCACCTATCCCTACGGATCGGGCGGACCCAATTCGATCTTCGCGATGATCACCGCGCACTACATGCGGCGCTTCGGTGCGAAGCGCGAGGACTTCGGCCGCATCGCGGTGGACCAGCGCACCAATGCGCTGCGCAATCCCAATGCCATGTTCAAGAAGCCGCTCACGCTCGACGAGTACATGGACGCGCGGCCCATCGCCGAGCCCCTGCACCTGTTCGACTGCGTCATGCCCTGCGCGGGCGCCGAGGCCTTCCTCGTGATGAGCGAGGAGCGTGCGCGCGACCTCGGCCTCGCCCACGTCGCGATCCGTGGCGCCATCGAACGCCACAACGCCTATTCGGAAGACCCGGTGATGGTGCAGGGCGGCTGGCGCCGTGACCGCGACGACCTCTATGCCCAGGCCGGCGCCACGCCCGCGCAGGTCGACTTCATCCAGACCTACGACGACTATCCCGTGATCGCCATGATGCAGTTCGAGGACCTGGGCTTCTGCGAGAAGGGCGAGGGCCCGGCCTTCGTGCGCTCGCACACCATGACCTGCGAAGGCAGCTTTCCCAACAACACCAGCGGCGGCCAGCTGTCCGCGGGCCAGGCCGGTGCCGCGGGCGGCTTCCTCGGCATGACCGAGACCATCCGCCAGCTCACCGACACCGCGGGCGCGCGCCGCGTGCCCGAGGCCAAGCTGGGCCTCGTGGCCGGCTTCGGCATGGTCACCTACGACCGCTGCCTGTGCACCGGCGCCGTCCTCCTGGGGAGAAGCCAATGACCATGCCCCTCATGCGCCCCCCGCGCAAGAATCCCGTGCTGCGCACGCGGCAGATGAACCTGCCGCCCTGGCAGCGCGGCCGCATCGCACTGGGCATCACCGCCGCCGCGGCCGAGGGCCGCTTCGAGCTGCAGACCTGCGAGGACTGCGGCACCGTGCAGTACCCGCCGCGCGCGGCCTGCCACAAGTGCCTGTCGCCGCACCTCGCCTGGCGCGAGCAGGACGGCGCGGGCGAGCTGCTGAGCAGCACCACGCTGCATCACAGCAACGACCTGTTCTTCCGCGAGCGCCTGCCCTGGCGGCTGGGCCTGGTGCACCTCGATGCCGGCCCGACGCTGATGGTGCACCTGCACGGCGAGGTCGGCGAGGCGCCCTCGCGCGTCAAGGTGGGCGCGCGGCTCGACCGCGCGGGACAGGCGGTACTGATCGGATTCCCGAACCAAGGAAGTGCACACATGGCCGACGACAGGATGCTCAGAGAAATGACCAGCGACCCCAAGTTCCGCAAGGTGCTGGTGACCGACGGCAAGACCGAGGTCGGGCAGGCGATCGTGCGCGCACTCGTCAAGGCCGGTGCCGACATCGTCTGGGTCGGCCATGCCGAACCGTGGAAGAAGCTCGGCGACGGCCTCGACGACATCGGCGCGCTGCCGCAGGTCACGCTGGTGCCGCTCGACCTCACCAACGGCCGGCAGGTGACCGAGCTCGCGGGCTCCATCGGCGGCAAAGTCGACATCGTCATCAACAACGCGGAGGTGCATCGCACCTTCGGCATCGCCTCGCGGCGCGGCACCGACGTGGCCAAGGCCGAGATGGACATCAACTACTTCGGCGCGCTGCGGCTGGCGCAGGAGTTCGGCCCCGCGCTCAAGGGCCGCTCGGCCGACGGCACCACCGGCGCCACCGCCTGGGTCAACCTGCTGTCGATCTATGCGCTGAGCAACTACCCGGCGCACGGCACCTTCAGCGCCTCGAAGGCCGCGGCCTATTCGCTCGCCCAGTGCCTGCGCGCCGAGATGCGACCGGCCGGCATCCGGGTCGTCAACGTGTTCCCGGGCCCGATCGACGACGAGTGGAACCAGCACATGCCGCCGCCCAAGCTCGGCGCCCCGGCGCTCGCGAGCGCGATCGTGAAGGCGCTTCGCGACGGCGTGGAAGACGTCTACCCCGGCGACGTGGCGCAGGAGTGGCTCGAGCGCTGGCGCGACAACCCCAAGGTGCTGGAACGCGAACTCGCGGCCGGCGGCAGCTGAAGACAGATCGAAAGAGACAGGAGCGCTCCCCGATGACCCCCAGCAACCCCACGCTCACCCCGGCGCAGATCCTCGCGGGCCTGGCCGGCGCCCTGGCCGGCGGCGGCATCCGCGTGATCGACCTCACCCAGACCCTGACGCCAGAGTTCCCGCAGATCGCGCTGCCGCCCGAGATGGGCCAGTGCTGGCCGTTCCGCATCGAGGAGGTCTCGAAGTACGACGAGCGCGGGCCCGGCTGGTACTGGAACAACTTCTCCTGCGGCGAACACACCGGCACCCATTTCGATGCGCCGATCCACTGGATCTCGGGCCGCGACCTGCCGAACAACTCGGTCGACACCATTCCCGTGCAGCACTTCGTGGCGCCGGCCTGCGTCATCGACTGCTCGCCGCAGGTCAAGGACGATCCCGACTACCTGCTCACGCCCGCGGACATCGAGGACTACGAGGCGAAGCACGGCCGCATTCCGGCCGGCGCCTGGGTGCTGATGCGCACCGACTGGTCGAAGCGCCACGACCCCGAGGCCTACCAGAACTTCGACGAGACCGGCCAGCACACGCCGGGCCCGAGCACCGAGGCCGTGCGCTTCCTGGTCGAGCAGCGCGACGTGCTGGGCTTCGGCTCCGAGGCCATCGGCACCGATGCCGGCCAGGGCTACCACCTGCGCCCGCCGTACCCCTGCCACTACTACATGCACGGCGCGGGCCGCTACGGCCTGCAGTGCCTGAGCAACCTCGACCTGCTGCCGCCCGCGGGCGCGATGCTGATCTGCCCGCCGCTGAAGATCGAGAAGGGCAGCGGCAGCCCGCTGCGCGTGCTCGCGCTGGTGGGAGCGAGCGCATGAGCGACGCACCGAAGACCGCCGTCGTCACCGGCGGCAGCGCCGGCATCGGCAAGGCCATCTGCCTCGACCTGCTCGAGCAGGGCTACGAGGTCGTCTCGCTCGCGCGCCGCAAGGCCGAGATCGACCATCCGAAGCTGCACAGCATCGAGGTCGACCTGGCCGACCGCGCGGCCACGGCCGCGGTCGCGAAGGAACTCGTGTCGCGCTTCGAGGTGACCACCGTGGTCCACAACGCCGGTGTGATCCGCGCCGCGCTGCTGCCCGAAGTCCAGCTGTCCGACCTCGACGCACTGGTCGACCTGCACCTGGGCTGCGCGATCCAGCTCGTGCAGGCCGCGCTGCCCGCGATGCGCGCGCGCCGCTTCGGCCGCGTGGTGCTGCTGTCGTCGCGCGCCGCGCTGGGCCTGGCCACGCGCACCAGCTACTCGGCCACCAAGGCCGGCATGCTGGGCATGGCGCGCACCTGGGCGCTCGAGCTCGCGCCCGAGGGCATCACCGTCAACGTGGTGGCGCCCGGGCCGATCCGCACCGACATGTTCTACGACGTGGTCGAGGCCGGCAGCGAGAAGGAACGCGCGCTGGCCGCCAGCGTGCCGGTGCGCCGCCTCGGCGAATCGGCCGACGTGGCACGCGCCGTGCGCTTCTTCGCCGACCCCGCCAACAGCTTCGTCACCGGCCAGGTGCTCTACGTCTGCGGCGGCACCAGCGTCGGCAGCCTCGCGCTCTGAATCCCCACCACCGAGTTCCCGTCACCCACCCCCTCACTCCAGGAGAAGAAGCATGACAGTCATGACCCGAATCCGTGCCCTCGCGGGCCTCGCCGTGGCCGCGGGTGCGCTCGCGGTATCGAACGCCTGGGCGGCAGACCTCAAGGTCGGTTTCATCACCTCGCTGTCGGGGCCGGTGTCCTCGCTCGGCATTCCCTACGACAAGGGCATCAAGGCCGCGCAGGCCTACAAGTCCGAGGTCGGCGGGCGCAAGGTGCAGCTGATCGCGCTCGACGACGCCTCCGATCCCTCGACCGCCGCGCGCAACGCGCGCAAGCTGATCGAGGAGGACAAGGTCGACGTCATCATCGGCACCGCCGGCGCGCCGGGCTCGCTGGCCATCGCCGGCGTGGCGCGCGAGACCAAGACCCCGCTGATCTCCATCGCCAACGCCGACCTGCCGGGCGAGGAGGGCGCATGGATGGTGACGCTGCCGCAGCCCGCGCCGCTGATGATGGGCGCGATGGTCGAGAAGATGAAGCAGGCGGGCGTGAAGAGCGTGGCCTACATCGGCTACTCCGACGCCTGGGGCGACCTGGTCTACGACGCGCTCAACAAGGCCGCGCCCGCGGCGGGCATCAAGGTAGTGAGCAACGAGCGCTATGCGCGCAGCGACTCCTCGGTCGCCGGCCAGGTGCTGAAGATCGTCGCGCTGCGCCCCGACGCCGTCATCACCGGCGCCTCGGGCACGCCCGGCGCGCTGCCCTACCTCGCGCTGACCGAGCGCGGCTACAAGGGAAAGATCTACGGCATGCACTCGCTGATCAACCCCGACTTCATCCGCGTCGGCGGTCCCTCGGTCGATGGCCTGCTCGCGCCCACGGGCCCGGTGGTGGTGGCCGAGCAGCTGCCCGACACCAACCCGATGAAGAAGATCGCGCTCGACTTCCGCGCCGCCTTCCAGAAGGCCAACGGCGCGCCGCCGACCGACACCTTCTCGGCCTACAGCTTCGATGCCTGGCTGATCTACCTCGACGCCGCGCAGCGCGCGCTCGCCACCAAGGCCGAGCCCGGCACGCCGCAGTTCCGCCTCGCGCTGCGCGACGCCATCGTGAGCACCAAGGAGCTGGTGGGCACGCACTCGGTCTACAACTTCAAGCCCGACAACCGCTACGGCTCCGACGACCGCTCGCGCGTGGTGGTGCGGCTCGACAAGGGCCAGTGGAAGCTGGTGCCTTGAACGCCGAGCGGCCCGCCTCGCCGATGAACGCCATCGCTTCGCACCGCCCGCGCGCCCGGACCGTGGCCGGCGCGCTGCTGGCCGCGGCCTGGCTTGCCGGCTGCGCCACGCAGGCGCCGCCGGCCGGCGAGGTCACGATCAAGCGCGACGGACACGGCGTGCCGCACGTCTACGCCGGCACCACCTACGGCCTGTTCTACGGCTTCGGCTACGCGGTGGCCGAGGACCGGCTCTACCAGCTCGAGATGGCCAGGCGCTCGGGCAACGGCAGCGTGGCCGAGGTGCTCGGGCCGGACTACGTGGCGGTCGACACCGCCACGCGCTCGAACATCGACCCGGCGAGCATCCGGCGCCAGATCGATGCGCTGGGCACCGACGACCGCGCTCTGTTCGAGGGCTATGCGGCCGGCGTCAACGCGCGCATCCGCGAAGTGCTGGCCGACCGCGCGCGGCTGATGCCGCGCCAGTTCATCGACAACGGCTTCGTGCCCACGGCCTGGTCCGCCGACGACGTGGCGCTGGTCTGGATCGGGCTGATCCTCAACCGCTTCTTCGCCGGCACGGCCGAGGTCGCGAACCTCTCGCTGCTGCAGCAGCTCAAGGCGGCGCGCGGCGACGCGGCGGGCCTGCAGCTCTACGAGCAGTTGCGCTGGCTGGAGGATCCGACCGCGCCCACCATCGTGCCGCGCGGCGTGCCGTCCCCGCGCACGAGCGCGCGCGCCGAGCCCGGCGACGCGGCGCTCGCACCGCTGTCGCCCGTGGCGGCCGCCGACTTCCGCGCGACGCAGGTCGCGCGCCTGGGCCTCGCGGCGGCAGAGCAGATGCCGACCGCCAGCAATGCCTGGGTGCTCGGGCCCGGCCGCACCCGCGAGGGCGTGGCGGTGCTCTACAACGGGCCGCAGCAGGGCTTCAACAATCCGTCCTTCGTGCATGGCATCGGCCTGCACGGCGCGGGCTACGACCTGACCGGCCTCACGCCCGTGGGCCTGCTGCCGGTGCTGTTCGGCACCAACGGCACCATCGCCTGGGGCTCGACCGTGGGCTCGCTGGACACCAACGACAGCTACCAGGAAGAGCTGTCGCCCGCCGACCGCTACAGCTACCGCTACCAGGGCGCCTGGCGGCCGATGACGCGGCGGGTCGACGAGATCCGCGTCAAGGGCGAGGCGCCGCGCCGCATCGAGGTCCTTTCGACCGTGCACGGCTTCGTGCAGAGCTGGGACCTGCCCAACCAGCGCGCCTACACCGTGCGCAGCAGCTGGCAGGGCCATGAGGTCGAGACCATGCTGGGCTGGGCCCAGGCGGCCCGTGCGCGCGACTGGCCGCAGTTCCTCGCGCAGGGCGCGCGGGTCAGCGCCTCCATCACCTGGTTCTATGCCGACGTGGCGGGCAACATCGGCGTCGCCGGCCTGGGCAGCCAGCCGCGCCGGCCGGCCGCGCAGGACATCCGCTTTCCCGCGCGCGGCGACGGCAGCATGGAGTGGCAGGGCCTGCTGCCCTTCGAGGCCAATCCGCGCAGCTTCAATCCGGCGCAGGGCTATCTCGCGAGCTGGAACAACCAGATCGCCGCGGGCCTGCGCGCCGACGGCGCGAACTTCTCGCACGTCGACCGCGTGGCGGAGATCCATGCGCAGCTGCAGGGCGACGCGAGGCTCGACGCCGACCAGGTCTGGCGCGTGAACGAGAACGCCGCGCTGGCCGACCTCAACGCGCGCTACTTCGTGCCGAAGATCGTCGAGGCCGCGGCGCGGCTGCCGCAGAACGATCCGGTGCGCCGTGCGGCCGACCTGCTGGCGCGCTGGGACTTCAAGAACCGGGCCGCGCCCGGCGACGCGGTCTATGCCGACAACGCCACCACCGTGCTGCGCGCCTGGCTCGCCGCCATGGGCCGCCGGCTGCTGTCGCAGGACCTGCCGGCGCCGGTGCTCGCGAACTACGCCAACCTCGGCTATCCCACGCTCACGCCGCGCGGCTCGCCGGGCAGCGTGCAGCCGGCCGCGGTGTCCAAGCTGATCTGGAATGCGCTCGCGGGCCCGGCCTCGGGCGTGCCGCAGCGCATCGACTTCCTGCATGGGCAGGACCCGCAGGCGCTGGTGCGCGCGGCACTGGCCGACGCGGTGGCCGAGCTGTCGGCCGCGCGCGGCCCGGACATGGCGCGCTGGACCACACAGGTGGTGCGGCACCGCTTCTCCAGCATCAACGCGATCGGCGTGCCCTGGGCCGGTGCCGACGAGCAACCCGAGACCAGCCCCTACATGAACCGCGGCACGCTGAGCTACCGCGTGGTGCTGCGCCCGGGCGCGGTCGGCATGTGCTCGGTGGCCGCGCCGGGCCAGAGCGGCTTCGTCGATCCGGCCGGCCGGCGCGACAGGCACTACGGCGACCAGCTCGCGCTGTTCCAGGACTTCGGCTGCAAGCCGGAGCGGCTCACTCCGGCGCAGCTCGACGCCGACCTCGAATCCACGCGCACGCTGCGCTACTGACCCGCCCCCAGAAAGGACCACCCCCGTGACCCATCTCTTCCCCCGCCTGGCCACCGCCGTGCTGGCCGCCTGCATGGTCGCCGGCGCCGCCGCCGCCGACCTCAAGGTCGGCGTCATCAGCTCGCTCTCGGGCCCGGTCTCGGCGCTCGGCATTCCCTACGAGAAGGGCATCCGCGCCGCGCTCGCACAGCAGCCGACCATTGCCGGCCACAAGGTCGAGCTGATCGTGCTCGACGACGCCTCCGATCCCACCACCGCCGGGCGCAACGCGCGCAAGCTGGTGACCGAGGACAAGGTCGACGTGCTGATCGGCACCTCGGGCGTGCCCGGCGCGATGGCGATCGCGGCGGTGGCGCGCGAGCTCGGCACGCCGCTGATCTCGCCCACGCCGGTGTCGCTGCCGGGGCCGGAGAACGTGTGGACGGTGTCGGTCTCGCAGCCCTTCGAGCTGATGGTGGCGGCGGTGGTCAAGCGCATGCAGCAGGCCGGCGTGAAGTCGGTGGCCTTCATCGGCTTCTCCGACGCGCTCGGCGACCTCGCCTACGACTCGCTGATGAAGAGCGCGGCCGCCGCGGGCATCAAGGTGGTGGCGAACGAGCGCTATGCGCGCAGCGACTCCTCGGTGGCCGGGCAGGTGCTCAAGATCGTGGCGGCCAGGCCCGACGCGGTGTTCGCGGGCAACTCGGGCACGCCCGGCGCGCTGCCCTACCTGGCGCTGGCCGAGCGCGGCTACAAGGGCCAGATCTACGGCACGCACGGCCTGATCAACGCCGACTTCGTGCGCGTGGGCGGCAAGTCCATCGAGGGCCTGCAGGTGCCCAGCGGCCCGGTGCTGGTGGCCGAGCAGCTCGATGCGGCCAACCCGATCCGCAAGGTGTCGATGGACTTCCGCGCGGCCTACCAGAAGGCGCACGGCGCGGCGCCGGTCGATGCCTTCTCGTCGTACACCTACGATGCCTACCTGCTGCTGGCCAACGCCGCGGCGCGCGCCAAGGGAGAGCCGGGCACGCCGGCCTACCGCAGCTCGCTGCGCGATGCGATCAACAGCACCAGGGAGCTGGTCGGCACGCACGGCATCTACAACTTCAAGCCCGACAACCGCTACGGCTCGGACGAGCGCGCGGTGGTGATCGTGCGCATGGAAAAGGGCCAGTGGAAGCTGGTGCCCTGAGCGCCCGCATCCGACGCACGCCATGAGCCGCTACCGCGAACACCCCGAGGCGATCCGCGCGCTGGTCGAGGACCGGCGCGTGCACCGCGACGTTTACCTGAGCGAGGAGCTGTTCGCGCTCGAGCAGGAGCGCTTCTTCGCGCGCACCTGGCTGTTCGCGGGCCATGCGAGCGAGGTGCCCAAGGCCGGCGACTACCGCACGCTCGAACTCGCGGGCCGACCGCTGGTGATGGTGCGGCAGGCCGACGGCGCGCTGCGGGTGTTCTACAACCGCTGCGCCCACAAGGGCAGCCAGCTCGTGAGCGACGAGCGCGGCAACGCGGGCAAGTTCTTTCGCTGCCCGTACCACGCCTGGACCTACAAGCTCGACGGCGCGCCGCTCGCGCTGCCGCTGAAGTCGGGCTACGAGAACACCGGCCTGGCGCAATGCGAGTCGGGGCGCGGCCTGTCGCCCGTGGCGGGCCTCGCGGTCTACCGCGACTTCGTGTTCGTGCGCCTGTCGCCGCAGGGCCCGAGCTTCGAGGACTATTTCGGCGGCGTGCTGCACGCCATCGACAACATGGTCGACCGCTCGCTCGAGGGCCGGCTCACGGTGGCCGGCGGCGTGTTGCGCAACATCGTCCACTGCAACTGGAAGATGTACCTCGAGAACATCAACGACACGGTGCATCCGATGTCGACGCACGAATCGGCCACCGCCGCTGCCGAGGGCCTGTGGGCCGGCATCACGGCGGCGGAGCCCGAGGCGGCCAAGCCGATGGCGATGGAGCAGATCCTGCCCTTCGGCGCGGGCTACGACTTCTTCGACCGCATGGGCGGGCGCGTCTATCCCAACGGCCACAGCGTGCTGGGCATCCACTTCAGCATCCACTCGAACTACGCGCAGCTGCCGGGCTACGAGGCCGCGATGCGCGCCGCGCACGGCGAGGAACGCGCTACCGAGATCCTGCAGCGCTCGCCGCAGAACTCGATGCTGTTCCCGAGCCTCTCGGTCAAGGGCTCGCCGCAGGCCATCCGCGTGATCCGCCCGCTCGCGGCCGACCGCACGCTGATCGAGGCCTGGAGCTTCCGCGCCGAGGGCGCGCCCGAGCTGCTGCTGGAGCGCTCCATGAACTACAACCGGCTCGTGTTCTCGCCGATGTCGGTGGTGGCGCACGACGACGTGCACCTGTTCGAGAGCATGCAGAAGGGCCTGCGCGGCGAGGGCAACGAATGGGTGAGCCTGCACCGCGACTTCGATCCGGCCGAACTGGCGCAGGGAACGGCCGAGACCAACGGCACCAACGAGCTGCTGATGCGCAACCAGTTCCGCGCCTGGGCGAAGTTCATGGGCGAGCAGGGGGAGGGTGCATGAACGACGCCATCGACCTCGTGGTGCGAGAGGCCGCGCTGCTCGACGCGCGCCGCTTCGACGACTGGCTCGCGCTCTACGACACCGAGTGCCTCTACTGGGTGCCGCTGCTCGGTGCGGCGCAGGCCGATCCGCGCAGCCACAACGCCATCGCCTGCGAGGACCGGCTGCTGCTGCAGTTGCGTGTCGACCGGCTGAAGAACCCGCGCGCGCATTCGCAGCATCCCGCGAGCCATTGCCAGCATGTGCTGCAGCGCTCGGTGCCGGAGGCCGACGAGGCCGGCGAAGGCGGCGAGGCCGTGCTGCGCACTCCGTTCATCTACATCGAGGCGCGCGGCGAATCGCAGGTGCTGCTCGCGGGCAGCTACCGCCATCGACTGGTTCGCATCGAAGACGGCTGGCGCATCCGCGAGAAGCGCGTCGACCTGCTCAACCCGGGCCAGGCATTGCCGGCCATCCAGCTTTTCATCTAGTTCCCTCCCTCGTTCCACTCCCCACCCTTTCCTCCAGGAGCTTCGACATGACCCGCTTGATGCAGTCCCTTCGCCACGCCGCCGTGCTCGCGCTGGCCGCCGGCCTCGGCGCCGCCGCCTTCGCGGCCGACCTCAAGGTCGGCCTGAGCGTGTCGCTGTCGGGCCCGAACTCCTCGCTGGGCGTGCCCTATGCCAAGGGCATGCAGGCCGCGCTGGCCTACAAGGGCGAGATCAGCGGCCGCAAGGTGCAGCTGATCGTGCTCGACGACGGCTCCGACCCCACCACCGCGGGCCGCAATGCGCGCAAGCTGGTGGACGAGGAGAAGGTCGACGTGCTGATGGGCACCTCGGGCGTGCCGGCCGCGATCGCGATGGCGCAGGTCGGGCGCGATGCCAAGGTGCCGATGATCGGGCTCACGCCGATCCTGCTCGACCCGGCCGAGAACGGCTGGGTGATGACGGTGGCGCAGCCCACGCAGCTGATGATCGACGCGGTGGTCGAGCGCATGAAGAAGGACGGCGTGAAGTCGGTCGGCTACATCGGCTTCTCCGACGCCTGGGGCGACCTGGTCTACAACGCGCTGATGAAGGCCGCGCCGGCCGCCGGCATCCAGGTGCTGGGCAACGAGCGCTATGCGCGCGCCGACGCTTCGGTCACGGGCCAGGTGCTGAAGCTGCTCGCGATGAAGCCCGAGGCCGTGATGACCGGCGGCGCCGGCACGCCGGGCGCGCTGCCCTTTCTCGCGCTGCAGGAGCGCGGCTTCAAGGGCAAGGTGTACGGCCAGCACGGCCTGATCAACCCCGACTTCGTGCGCGTGGTCGGGGCCGCCGGCCAGGACGCGCTGATGCCTACCGGCCCGATCATCGTCGCCGAGCAGCTGCCGGCCGACCATCCCACGCGCAAGATCGGCCTCGAGTTCCGCAGCATCTTCCAGAAGGTCAACAACGCGCCCACCAGCGACGCCTTCTCGGCCTATTCCTTCGACGGCTACCTGGTGTTCGCCGATGCGGCGGCGCGCGCGCTCACGAAGGCCGAGGCCGGCACGCCCGAGTTCCGGGTCGCGCTGCGCGACGCGATCTTCAGCACCAGGGAAGTCGTGGGCACGCACGGCGTCTACAACTTCAAGCCCGGCGATCTCTACGGCGTGGACCAGCGCGCGCGCGTGATCGTGAAGCTCGACAAGGGCCAGTGGAAGCTGGCGCCTTGAGCGCGGCGTCCTCCATCCTCCATCCACCCAAAGCAAGCGAGAAGCGAGAGCGATGACGAAGCGAAGGACTGTGCAATGACCTGGGACGTGGCCCTCATCCTGGGCATCGACGGGCTGGCCAACGGGGCCATCTACCTGCTGGCCGGTCTCGGCCTGGTGTTGATCTTCTCGGTGACCCGGGTGGTCTTCGTGCCCTTCGGCGACATCGCGGCCTTCGCTGCGCTGACGCTGGCGGCCTTCGAGACCGGCAAGCTGCCGCCGACCATCGGCCTGGTGGCCGTGCTCGCGGCGCTGGCCGTGCTGACCGAGGTCGGCAGCCTGGTGCGGCGCGGCGAGGCGCGGCGCATTCCGAAGGCCGTGCTGGCCTGGGGCGTGCTGCCGCTGGTGCCCTGCGCCATCGCCTGGGCCGCGGCGAGCGCCGGCGTGCCGGCGCCGGTGCAGCTCGCGGTGTCGGTGCTGCTGGTGGTGCCGGTGGCGCCGCTGCTGGCGCGCGTGGTGTTCCAGCCGATCGCCGATGCCTCGGTGCTGGTGCTGCTGATCGTCTCGCTGGCGCTGCACTTCCTGCTGTCGGGCCTGGGGCTGCTGTTCTTCGGGCCGGAAGGCTCGCGCACCAGCCCGCTGGCCTCGGGCACGCTCACGCTGGGCGACGGCTTCACCGTCAGCGGCCAGGTGATCCTGATGGTGAGTTCGGCGATCGTGCTCAGCGGCCTGTTCTTCCTGGTGTTCGAACGCACCGTGATGGGCAAGGCGCTGCGCGCCACGGCCGTCAACCGCGTCGGCGCGCGGCTGGTCGGCATCCGGCCCGCGCGCACCGCGCTCTTGGCCTACGGCTGCGCCTCGCTGCTGGCGGGGCTGATCGGCGTGCTGATCGCGCCGGTGACCACCATGTACTACGACTCGGGCTTCATCATCGGCCTGAAGGCCTTCGTGGCCGCCATCATCGGCGGCCTCGTGAGCTACCCCATGACCGCCATCGGCGCGTTGGCCGTCGGCGTGGTCGAGAGCTTCGCCTCGTTCTGGAGCGGCGCACTCAAGGACGTGATCGTCTTCAGCCTGCTGATCCCCGTGCTGATGCTGCGCTCGTTCATGGCGCGGCACGTGGAAGAGGAAGAAGAGGAGGTGGACCAATGAGCCGCCGCCCGATGATCCTCTGCGCCGTGGTGATCGCCGCGCTGGCCGTGGTGCCGGCGCTGTTCGGCAGCTTCACCGTCTCGCTGCTCAACGACATCGGCATCGGCGCGCTGGTCGCGCTCGGGCTGGTGCTGCTCACCGGCGTGGGCGGCGCCACCTCCTTCGGGCAGGCGGCCTTCGTCGGCATCGCGGCCTACGCCACGGCCTGGCTCAGCACCACGCAGGGCTATTCGCCGTGGATCGGCCTGCTGTTCGCGCTGCTGCTGACCGGCCTCTCGGCGCTGGCCATCGGGTTGCTCACGCTGCGCCTGGGCGGGCACTTCCTGCCGCTGTCGACCATCGCCTGGGGCCTGTCGATCGCCATGCTGTTCGGCAACGTCGACGCGCTGGGGCGCCACACCGGGCTGTCGAACATACCGCCGCTGTTCATCGGCGGCTGGTCGCTGGCCGATCCGCGTGCCATGTACTACCTGATCTGGGCGATCGTCGGGCTGGCCTTCCTGTTCAGCCACAACCTGTTGCGCTCGCGTCCCGGCCGCGCGATCCGCAGCCTGCGCGGCGGCGCGACCCTGCTGGCGAGCGTGGGTGCCGATGCCTACCGCGTGCGGCTGTCGCTGTTCGTGACGGCGGCGCTGTTCGCCGGGCTCGCGGGCTGGCTCTATGCGCACATGAACCGTTTCGTGAGCCCCTCGCCCTTCGACGTGCGCGCGAGCATCGAGTACCTGCTGATGGCGGTGGCCGGCGGGCTCGGCAGCCTGGTCGGCGCGCTGGTGGGCGCGGGCCTGGTGCTGGTGCTCAAGAACGGGCTGCAGGACGTGCTGCCGCTGATCACCCAGCGCGCCGGCCAGCTCGAGGCGGTGGCCTTCGCGGTCTTGTTCATCGCGCTGCTGCACTTCGCGCGCGGCGGGTTGATGGGCTTCGTGCGGCGGCTGCGCGGGCGCAAGGGCTCGGGCGCGGCGCGCCCAGCCGCGGCGCCGCTGGCGGCCGTCGAGCCGCTGCCGCATCGCGCGCTGCCGGCACGCGGCACGCCCATCCTCTCGGTGCAGGGCGCGGTCAAGCGCTTCGGCGGGCTGGTGGCGGTCAACGACGTGAGCTTCGACGTGGCGGCCGGCGAGATCGTGGGCCTGATCGGGCCCAACGGCGCCGGCAAGTCGACCATGTTCAACCTGCTGACCTGCACCCTGCCGATGAGCTCGGGCAGCGTGCGCTTCCTGGGCCAGGACATCGCCGGCATGCCGCAGCGCGAGGTGGCGCGGCTCGGGCTGGCGCGCACCTTCCAGCACGTGAAGCTGCGCCCGCAGATGAGCCTGCTCGACAACGTGGCGCTGGGCGCGCATTCGCGCACGCGTTCGGGCGTGCTGCGCGCGGGGCTGCGGCTCGATCGCGCCGAGGAGCGGCAGATCCTGCAGGAGGCGCAGCGCCAGCTCGAGCGCATCGGCCTGGGCGATCGCGCGCACGAGCTCGCGGGCAGCCTGCCGCTGGGCACGCAGCGCATCCTCGAGATCGCGCGTGCGCTCGCGGCCGACCCGGTGCTGCTGGTGCTCGACGAGCCCGCGGCCGGCCTGCGCCGCAAGGAGAAGATGGCCCTGGGCGAGCTGCTGCGCAAGCTGCGCGACGAGGGCGTGACCATTCTGATCGTCGAACACGACATGGACTTCGTGATGAAACTCGTGGACCGCCTGGTGGTGATGAACTTCGGCGCCAAGCTGGTGGAGGGCGCGCCGGCCGCGGTGCGTGCCGACGAGCGGGTGCAGGCGGCGTACCTGGGGAGCGTGGCATGAGCACGACGACCCCGATGCTGGAGATCGGCGACCTGCATGTGTCCTATGGCCAGGTCGACGCGGTACGTGGCGTGTCGCTCGCGATGCAACCGGGCCAGATCGTCTCGGTGATCGGCCCCAACGGCGCCGGCAAGACCACGCTGCTCGCGGCCGCGATGGGCCTCTTGCCCTCGAAGGGCGTGCTGCGCTTCGAGGGCGAGGACCTGCACGGCCTGGACGTGGAGGCGCGCGTGGAGCGCGGCCTGTGCCTGGTGCCCGAGAAGCGCGAGCTGTTCGGCGAACTCTCGGTGCTCGACAACCTGCAGCTCGGCGCCTTCTCGCGCCGGCTGCGCGGCAGCGTGCTCAAGAGCCGGCTGCAGGGCGTGTACGACCGCTTCCCGCGGCTGGCCGAACGCCGCGCGCAGCGCGCCGACACGCTCTCGGGCGGCGAGCGCCAGATGCTGGCCGTGGGGCGCGCGCTGATGTCCTCGCCACGCCTGCTGATGCTCGACGAGCCCAGCCTCGGGCTGGCGCCGCTGATCGTGCGCGACATCCTCGCGATCGTGCGCAAGCTGCGCGAGGACGGGGTGTCGATCCTGCTGGTGGAGCAGAACGCGCGCGCGGCGCTCGAATCCTCCGACCACGGCTACGTGCTGGAAACGGGCGAGATAGCGCTCGATGGCGCCTCGCAGGACCTGGCCTGCGATCCGCGCGTGCAGGCCACCTACCTCGGTGGAGGCACGCACGATGAGGACTGAGCCGGGCCCGCTGCCGCCCGCGCGCCGCACCTTGCCGGCGATGCTCGAGCGGCAGGCGGCGCTGTTCGGCGACAAGCCGCTGCTGTCGATCGCCGGTCGGCAATGGGTGCATGCGGATGCGCGCGCGGCCGCCGCATCGCGCGCCGGCGCGCTGACCGCGGCGGGCGTGGAACGTGGCGATCGCGTGGCGCTGATGAGCGGCAACCGGCTCGAGGTGCTCGAGACGCTGGGCGGCTGCGGCTGGCTGGGTGCTGCGATGGTGCCGATCAACACCGCCTCGATGGCGCCGCAGATCGAGTACTTCCTGGCCGACAGCGCGGCGCGGCTGCTGGTGATCGAGAGCGCCTTCCTCGACCGGCTGGCCGGCGTCGACCTCGCGCGCACCGCGCTGCGCACGGTGTGGGTGATCGGCGAGGGCGAGATCGCGCTCGAGGGCGTGGCGGTGAAGGCCTGGCCGGCCGAGGGCGAAGCGATCGCCGCGGCCGAGGTGCAGCCGGGCGACACGCTCGCGATCCTCTACACCTCGGGCACCACCGGCCCGGCCAAGGGCGTGACCTGCCCGCATGCGCAGTACTACTGGTGGGGCGTGAACAGCGCGGCCGTGCTCGGCGTGGGCGCCGACGACGTGCTGTGCACCACCTTGCCGCTGTTCCACATCAATGCGCTCAACACCTTCGCGCAGGCCGCGATCACCGGCTGCCGCGTGGTGTTCGAGGCGCGCTTCTCGGCCTCGGGCTTCTGGGAGGCGATGCGCGCGCACGAGGCCACCGTGGTCTACCTGCTGGGCGCGATGGTGCCGATCTTGCTGGCCCAGCCCGAGGGGCCGGGCGAGCGCGCGCACCGGGTGCGCGTGGGCCTGGGCCCGGGCGTGCCGGCGCATGCGATGCAGAGCTTCCTGGCGCGCACGGGCGTGCGGCTGCTCGAGGGCTACGGCTCGACCGAGACCAACTTCGTCATCAGCACCGCGCCCGATTCGCCGCGCGGCGGCGTGATGGGCTGGGTGCGCCCGGGTTTCGAGGCGCGCGTGGCCGACGCGCACGACGTGGAACTGCCCGACGGCGAGGCCGGCGAGCTGCTGCTGCGCGCGAGCGAGCCCCATGCCTTCGCGAGCGGCTACTTCAACATGCCGGCCAAGACCGTCGAGGCCTGGCGCAACCTGTGGTTCCACACCGGCGACCGCGTGGTGCGCGAGGCCGACGGCGCCTTCCGCTTCGTCGACCGGCTCAAGGACGCGATCCGCCGGCGCGGCGAGAACATCTCCTCCTTCGAGGTCGAGCAGGTGCTGCTGAGCCATCCGGGCGTGGCGGCGGTGGCGGTCTACCCGGTGCGCTCGGAGCTGGCCGAGGACGAGGTGATGGCGGCGCTGATCGCGCGCCCCGGCACGGCGGTGGCGCCCGCCGAGCTCGCGGCCTTCTGCGAGGCGCGGCTGCCGTACTTCGCGGTGCCGCGCTACATCGACATCCTCGAGGACCTGCCGCGCACCGAGAACGGCAAGGTCCAGAAGTACAAGCTGCGCGAGCGCGGCGTGACGACCGGCACCTGGGACCGGCAGCCGGCGCGGCGTACCTAGGCCTGTGGCCGATGTCCAGGGCGGCAAAACGCTAGAATGGTTTAGGACTAAATATTATTGCCATGCAAGCAAATTCTCTTTCCGGCCGCCATGCCCTGGTCACGGGTGCCGCGCGCGGCATCGGCGCCGAGATCGCGCGCACCCTCGCGGCCGAGGGCGCGGTGCTCACGCTGCTGGGGCGCGACCGCGAGGCGCTGCAGCGCGTGGCCGACACGCTGCCCGCCGCCGCCTCGCACCGCGTGGTGGCGGCCGACGTGGCCGACCCGGCGGCCGTGCAGCAGGCCTTCGCGCAGGCGCGCGCCGCGCTCGGGCCGCTTGCGATCCTGGTCAACAACGCGGGCGCGGCCGAGAGCGCGCCTTTCCTCAAGACCTCGGTCGAGCTCTGGCAGCGCATGCTGTCGGTCAATCTCACGGGCAGCTTCCTGTGCACCCAGGCGGCGCTGCCCGACATGCTCGAGGCCGGCTGGGGCCGCATCGTCAACATCGCGAGCACCGCGGGGCAGAAGGGCTATGCCTACGTCGCGGCCTACACGGCGGCCAAGCACGGCGTGATCGGGCTGACGCGCTCGCTGGCGCTCGAGGTGGCGCGCAAGGGCGTGACGGTGAACGCGGTCTGCCCGGGCTACACCGACACCGACATCCTGCGCAACAGCGTCGCCAACGTGGTCGGCAAGACCGGCCGCAGCGAGGCCGACGCGCTGGCGGAGTTCTCGAGCGTGAACCCGCAGCGCCGCATCGTGCAGCCCTCGGAGGTGGCCGACGCGGTGCGCTGGCTGTGCGGCGAGGGCGCCGCCTCGGTCAACGGGCAGTCGATCTCGGTCTCGGGCGGGGAGGTCACATGAAGCACAACGATGCCTCGCATGCCGCGCTGAGCGACGCGGAGGAACTGGGCCACGAGGCGCGCGCGCGCACCGAGGACCATGCGGCCCTCAAGCTGTGGCTGCGCATGCTGGCCAGCACCACCCAGATCGAGGCCGAGATCCGGCGCCGGCTGCGCGAGCGCTTCGGCATCTCGCTGGCGCGCTTCGACTACATGGCGCAGCTCTACCGCCACAAGGAAGGGCTGAAGATGCGCGTGCTCTCGCGCTACCTGATGGTGACCGGCGGCAACGTCACCGGCCTCACCGACGAACTGGAGCGCGAGGGCGTGGTGGCACGCGCGCCCAGCCCCGAGGACCGCCGGGCCTGGATCGTGAGCCTCACGCCCAAGGGCCGGACCAGCTTCGAGGCGATGGCCAGCGAGCACGAGCAGTGGATCCTCGAGATGTTCTCGGGCCTGGACATGAAGACCATCAAGCAGATGCATGCCCAGCTCGGCGAGCTGCGCGTGCACGTGATGCGCAGCGAGCCCGCGGGCGAGGAGGGCTGAGCGATGGCCGAGACGCCCATGCGCTTCACCGAGTTCAGCCGGCCGCGGCTGATCCGCTTCTCGGACTGCGATCCGGCCGGCATCGTCTTCTACCCGCAGTACTTCGTGATGCTCAACGGGCTGGTCGAGGACTGGGTCAACGAGGAGCTCGGCATCGGCTACGACGCGCTGGTCACCGGCCGCCGCGTCGGGCTGCCGACCGTGAAGCTCGAGGCCGATTTCCGCGCCGTGAGCCGCATGGGCGACCGGGTGGCGCTGGGGTTGGCGGTCGAGCGGCTCGGTTCGCGTTCCCTGAGCTTGCGGCTGCGCTGCTTCGAGCCGGTGTCGGGTGAAGTGCGCATGCAGGTCGGCCAGGTGCTGGTGACCACTTCGCTGGAAACCCACAAGGCAATCGAGATCCCGGCCGACCTGCGCGCGGCGATCCTGAAGGGCGCGATGCCTTCTTAAGCCCCGGGGAATGTCGATCCCTCTAAAGGAGGAGTTCCCCCGGGCTTGTACTACCAGCGTACTGCTCCCACAATTCCGGGCCTGGGAAAATAAGGCGGAGATGAATGGGAACGGTTGATGAGAATCCTGCTGGTTGACGATCACGGCCTCGTGCGCGAGGGCGTGGCACTTCTTTTGCGCTCGCTCGACCCCAAGATCGGCGTGCACCAGACCGCCGACATCCACGATGCGATCGCGGCCATGCGCACGCATGGCCCCTTCGACATCGTGCTGCTCGACCTCGAGATGCCCGGCATGCGCGAGCTCGACTCGCTTCACCTGTTCCGCGGCCAGTTCCCCGAGCAGGCGGTGGTCGTGCTGTCGGCCAACGAAGACCCCAACACGGTGCGCCGCGCGATCGACGACGGCGCCATGGGCTACGTCAAGAAGTCGCTCGACCCGGCGACCATGATGCAGGCGCTGCGCGTGGTGCTCGACGACGGCATCTACGTGCCGCCGGTGTGCCTCGAGCCGCCGCGCACCGACGAGCCCTCGCCGGCCGACCGGCTCGCGAGCCTGCGACTGTCGCCGCGCCAGGAAGAGGTGCTGCTGCGCCTGGCCCACGGCAAGTCGAACAAGGCGATCGCGCGCGAGCTCAACATCTCCGACACCACCGTGAAGTCGCACCTGAAGGTGGTGTTCGAGATCCTCGACGTCCACAGCCGCACCCAGGCCATGTACGAGCTCTCCCGCCTCGGCTGGCGCGCGATGGAAGCCGGATGAGGAACCGGGCCGCGGCGCTGGTCGCCGAGCAGGTTGGATTGCTGGCGACCCAGTCGCGCAACGCCGTCCTCGGCTTGCTGGTCGGCTGCTCCTTCGTCTCCGCGATCCTCGCGCGGCACGTGTCGTGGGTGCTGATCGGAGCCTGGCTGGCGCTGTTCATTGGCGCCAACGCCTACCGCATGCGGCTGGGCGCGCGCCTGCTGAGCGACCGCGAGCCGCGCGATGCCGCGGCGCTGAGCAAGTTCTTCTACATCGCGCTGATCAACGGCATCTGGATCGGCCTGCTGCCCGTGATGTTCTTCGGCGTGCTGCCCGACGAGTCGCGGCTCGCGCTGACCGTGATCGTGCTGCTCGCCGCGGCCGGCGGGGCCGCCACCTATGCCTCGTTCGCGCGCGGCTACCTGTGCTTCCTGCTGGTCGGCGTGCCGCTGGTGGCGCTGGGCTGGGGGCTGCACGGCGGTCCGCGTGCCTGGGCGGTGGTGCTGTCGCTGCTGATGTACGCGGTGGTGATGGCGCGCTTCTCGACCTATCTGGCGAGCGTGTTCGAGCGCTCGGTGCTGATCCGCTTCGAGGCCGACGCGCAGCGCGAGCAGGCCGAGCGGATGCGCGTGGTCGCCGAGGAGGAGCGCGGCAAGGCCGAGGAGGCGCGCCACGTGGCCGAGGAGGCGAGCGTCTCGAAGTCGCGCTTCCTGGCCAATGCCAGCCACGACCTGCGCCAGCCGGCGCAGGCGCTCGCGCTCTACACGGCGGTGCTGACGCACAACGCCGAGACCGACGAGCAACGCCAGATCGCGCGCAGCATCGCCGAGGCCAGCCGCGTGCTGGGCGACCTGCTCGACAACCTGCTCGACATGTCGCGCCTCGATGCCGGCGCGGTGCAGCCGCGCGCCCAGGCGGTCGACATCGGCCAGATGCTGGCGCGCCAGGGCACCGAGGCGCGCGCCATGCTGGCCGGGCGCAACGTACGGGTGGAAGTGGAGGGCGGCGCTTTCGTGGCCCAGACCGACCCGGTGCTGCTCGAGCGCGCGCTGCGCAACATCGTGGGCAACGCGGTGAAGTTCACCACCTCGGGCCTGATCGCGATCCGCGCCCACATCGTCGGTCCGGTGATCCGCTTCGAGGTGGAAGACACCGGCCAGGGCATCGCGACCGAACACCAGACGCTGATCTTCGAGGAGTTCTTCCAGGTCGACAACCAGGAGCGCGACCGGGCCCGCGGCCTCGGCCTCGGGCTGTCGATCGTGCGCCGGCTGATCCACATGCTCGGCGGCGAGGTGAAGGTGGAATCGGCGGCCGGCAAGGGCTCGAAGTTCACGCTGACCATTCCCGCGCTGTTCACGCGCGCGCCCGACGAATCCGACCTGCGGCCGCGCCCCTCGGTGCCGATGCCCGATCTGCGCGGCCGGCGCGTGCTGGTGATCGACGACGAGCAGATGGTGAGCAACAGCCTGAGCGCGCTGCTCCAGACCTGGGGCGCCGACGTGGACACCGCCGACGGCCTGCATGCCGCGCTCGCGCTCGGGCCGCCCGGCAACTGGCAGCTGTGCCTGTGCGACCTGCGCCTGCGCGGCGGCGAGGACGGCATCTCCACGGCGGCGCGGCTGAACCGCGATGCGCCCGACCTGCCGATCGTCTTCATCACGGGCGACACGGCCCCCGCGCGCATCGAGCAGGCGACCCGCACCGGCCGGCCGCTGATGCACAAGCCGGTGGACGAAGTCCAGCTCGCGAGGCAGGTGCGCGCCTTGCTCTGAGTCCGGATTCGCCCCCCAGGTCCACCGTCGGCGGGCCACGATTTCCTCTCTCCCGTTTCCCGCCGTCCCATGTCCTCGCCCACCGCGCAGCCGCTGTCCATTCCCTTCGACGAATGGAAGCCTCCCGAGCCGCTGCAGCTCGATGCCGTCGTGATCGGCTCGGGCTATGGCGGCAGCGTGGCCGCGCTGCGGCTCGCGCAGGCCGGCCGGCGCGTGGTGCTGCTCGAGCGCGGCTCGGAGTTCCTGCCGGGCGAGTTCGCCAACGACGTGGGCCAGCTGCCCAAGTACCTGCGTTTCCAGGGCCCGCAGGGGCCGATGGGCAGCCCCTGCGGCCTGTTCGAATGGCGTGTCGGGCCGGGCATGGCTTCGCTGGTGGCCAACGGTTTCGGCGGCGGCAGCCTGATCAATGCCGGCGTGCTGGTGCAGCCCGACGACGACGTCTTCGCCCAGCCCGCGTGGCCGGCCCAGATCCGCCATGCGCTCGACGACGACAGGCCCGGCCTGCGCCTGCCGTCGGCCTTCGCGCGCGCCAGGGAACAGCTGCAGGGCACGCGCTTCTCGATCCGCACCGCGGACGGCGCCGAGGCCGAACCGCTGCCCAAGTCGCAGGCGCTGGCGAAGCTCTGCGAGACGCTGCAGCGCGACAAGACGCTGCGCAAGCACGCGCCACGGGTGCACGCGGCAACGCTGACCATCGACCCGGCGCGCTGCAGCCATTGCGGCGACTGCTTCACCGGCTGCAACACGCCCGGCGCCAAGCACACCCTGCCCACCACCTACCTGAAGCAGGCCGGCGAGCTGGGCGTGCAGTTCGTGAGCCGCTGCACCGTCTATGCCCTCGAGCCGCAGCGCAAGACCGGCCGCTGGCGCTTCACCGCGGTGGAGACCGAACGCAGCCGCGACCTGCGCAACATGGCCGACCTGGTGACGCAGCACGGCCGCAGCTTCGAGGCCGCGCTGGTGGTGGTCGCGGCCGGTACCTTCGGCAGCACCGAGCTGCTGATGCGTTCGCAGAAGGTGCACGAGCATTTCACGCTGTCGCCCACGCTGGGCACGCGCGTGAGCGCCAACGGCGACAGCGTGAGCGTGATCGCCGACCTCGAGACGCCGGTGGACAACGTGGGCCGCGGCGCGCTCCCCGAGGCCCAGGCCGGCCGGCCCGTGGGGCCGACGATCACGACCCTGCTCGACCTGCGCGGCAGCGGCGACGACCGGCCGCCGCTGCAGGAGCGCGTGATGCTGCAGGACGGCGCCGTGCCCGGCCCGCTGTCGCGCCTGTACGAGGAGATGCTGGCCATCGCCTGGACCCTGCGCCACATCGGCGCGCGCGCGCCTTCGCCGCGTGCTCATGGGCGGGGCATCGACCCGCTGGCCGCCTCGCCCGAACTCGCCGCCCACAGCCAACTGCTGCTGGCGATGGGCCACGACAGCTCGCAGGGGCGGGCGGTCTGGGTGCCCGAGATGGACGGCATCGCCCCCTACTGGCCGCGGCCGCAGGAGGCGCCCACCTACGCCGCGCAGCAGCGCATGTTCGATGCGGGCACGAGGCGCGACGGCGTGCACCTGCACCTGCCGACCTGGCAGGCGCTGCCGCCGGGCGCCGCGACCTTGCTGTCCGGGCCGAAGCCCGATGCGCTCGCGATGACGGTGCATCCGCTCGGCGGCTGCCCGATGGGCGACAACCACGACTCGGGCGTGGTCGACCACCTGGGGCGGGTCTGGCGCGGCGACAACGAACTCTGGCACGGCCTCTACGTGCTCGACGGTTCGATCGTCCCGACCTCGCTGGGCTGCAATCCGCTGTGGACCATCACCGCGCTGGCGGAACGCGCGATGGCGCACCTGGCGCCCGGGCTGCGCGTGGCCGGCCCGACCGCCACGCCGACGCCCGCGCCGCAGCGCGGCCTGCCGCGCTCCACCGCGGGCTGGTCGCGGCCCGGGCCGATGCGGGTCGAGGCCCGCGCGCGCGAGCGGCTGGAGTGCCGCGCGCTGCCGCTGCGGGGTCCGCTGCGCCGCATGCTGGGCACGCCGACCGCCGACTGCGACATGGTGGTCAGCATGCACACCTTCGACTGGCAGCAGCTGTGGAGCGATGCGCGGCATCGCTTCACGGGCGTGCGCGGGCTGTTGCGCTTCGAACCCCTGGTCGAGGGCACGGCCCCCGATGCCAGGCCGGCCAGCGAGCGCTTCGTCAGCTACAAGATCCGCGGCGGCGCGGTCTCCATCCTCGCGGTGGAGCCCGGCGGTTCGCTCGCGACCCTGCGGCGCATCGCCAGCCTGCCGCGCACGGTACTGACCTGGTTCATCTTGCGCGGCTACCTCGACTGGCGGCGCGGCGACACCGAGATCACGCTCGAGCGCAGCCGCAACATGTTCTGGGCCTGGTGGGCCGCCACCGAGATCCGGCATGTGGAGTACGACCTCGGGCTGACGCTGCGCCCGGGCGGCGTGCCTCGGCCCGATCCGGTCCGGCGGCTGCGGCTGCGCGGCACCAAGGAGATCGTCTATGCCGCGAGCTGGCCGCAGCTCGTGGGGCATGGCGCGCGGCGGCTGTGGCAATGGCGGTGGGCCGACGACCGTCCGGGCAAGGCCGTGCCGGCCGACCTGCGGCCCGACCTGTTCACCCAGCTCACCTGCCCGGTCATCACGCTCGATGCCGACGACCGGCCGGCACCCTGGTGGTCGCCGTGGCGCAACCGTGTGGCGAAAGCGCACTTCGCGTTCGACGTGGCGCGCGCGGTGCGCGACACCCCGATAGAACTGCTCGGCGGCGCCGACGCCAGCTCGGCGATGGGCACGCTGGTGGCCTATCCGGCGCTGCTCGCGCGCTTCGCGCTGCAGTCGCGCATGCTCGATTTCCGGCTGCCCGACTACAGCGGCAGCCCGCTGGTCGACGTCGCCAGCCGCGAGGACCTGAAGCTGCGCGGCGAGGCCTGCGGCGGCACGCAGGGCGACGTCCATCCGCAGGCGCATTCGCTGTGGGTGCGGCGCGGCCGCTCGTCGAGCGACGACGGCACCGAGGCCGTGGAGAACGTGCAGCTTCGGCTGTGGCGCTACCGGCGGCCCGGCGCCGACGGGCTGCCCGAGTTCCTCGACGGCCAGTGGTGCGGCGTGCCCGTGCGGCGCGCGCGCTCGGTGCTGCTGACCCATGCCTTCGGCATGTCGGGCCACACCTTCACCTTCAAGGGCACGACGCAGAACTTCGCCGAGCACCTGTATGGCCTGGGCTGGGAGGTCTGGGTGCTCGACACCCGGCTGAGCCCGCGTTCGCGGGCCTCGCAGGAGCCGGGTACCGCCGACCAGGTCGCGATGGTCGACATCCCGGAGGCGGTCGATTTCGTGCTCGACCTGCTGCGCAACGAGCGCGACCGGGTCGTCGGTCCCGAGGCCGGGCTGCCGCTGCAGCTCCATGCCTTCGGCCAGTGCCTCGGCGCGGCGGCCTTCCAGATGGCGCTGCTGGCGGGGCGGCTGTCCTATCCGATCGAGAGCGCCGGCTACGTGTCGGCCACCGGTGTGCGTCCGCTGCTGCCGAAGCTCGCGGGCCTGGTGAGCGCGCAGACGCACCTGTTCACGGTGGGTTCGCGCTCCTCGCAGGGCAAGACCTGGCTGCCGGCCTTCATCCGCAACCTGGCGGGCCGCACCACGGTGCCGCTGGCGGTGCGCGGGCCGGTGGAGTCGCTGGTCGAATCGCTGGTCGACCGCCTGTTCGCGGCGCTGCCGGTGCCGCCCGGCGAGCACTGCCCGGGCGAGGGCACGCTGGGCCGGCCGCACGACGACGACTGCGCGACCTGCAGGCGCGTGCGCTTCCTCGACGCAGAGCTGTTCAAGCACCGCAACCTCAACGCCCGAACCCACCGCGAACTGCCCAAGCTGTTCGGCAACGCCTCGGTGCGCGTGTTCGCGCATGCGGCGCGCTTCGTCGAATACGAGCGGCTGGTCAGCGAGGACGGCTTCAACGTCTACGCCAACGACAGCGCGATCGCGCGCCACATGGCGCTGCCGATCCGCTTCGTGCACGGCTGCGAGAACGAGCTGTTCGACAAGGAAGGGGCGCTGCGCTCGTCGCTGCAGTTCGCGCAGATCCATCCCGACTGGGTGCCGCTGTTCGGCAAGGCGACCGACGGGCAGCCGCCGCACATGTGCGACCTGATCGCGGGCCATGGTCACCTCGATCCGCTGATCGGCCAGGCGGCGATGGATCGCGTCGACGGCGAGGCCAGTCCCTACGAACGGCTGGCGGCCTTGCTGAACCAGGCCTGGGGATCGCGCGAACATGGGCCGGCCGTCGCCGCGCCCGGCGTCGACGAGGACATCCCGCCGGCGAGCCCGCATCCGAACCACGAGGTGCGCTTTCCGCGCGCCGGCCCCTGGGTCGGGCCGATGGAGCCGATGGACGTCGACCCGCAACTGGCCCTGTACTGCGCCATGCCGCCGGGCCCGTCGCGCGGCGTGCGCGTGGCCTTCGTGGTCGACGACACCGCCGCCGACGCGCTGCTCAGCCGCGGGCTGGCGGCCAGCGCCATCGTGCACCTGGGGTCGCGTCTCTATCGCGTGCCGCTGGAGATCGTCGACTTTCCCGCGCCGATGGTGGCGCGCGACGGTTTCCTGCTGCCGCCGCCGCGGCGGCCCTGGGTGCTCGGCAGCGCGCAGGGCCGCACCGATGGCAGCAGCGCGATCCGCGTGGCCTGCGGCAGCATTCCGCTGCCCGAGGGCGGGACGTGGGAGCGCGCGCGCATCGAGTGCGTCTCGCACGCACCGGCGCTCGATGCACGGACCGCGAGCCGGCCACTGCAGCGGCTGCCCGATGAGGTCGTGGAAGGGCCGCCGGTGGCGTTCTCGGCCGCCGCGGAGGCGGCGGAGCTGATGGCGCTGCAGGGCTCGATCCGCTTCGCGGCCGAAGCGGCGGTGCGCGAGCGCGAGGTGGGGCGCGGGCCCTTTCCCGCCTCGCTGTCGCACCAGCGTCGCAATGCACCGCTGGCGGAACACCGCTGGATCCGCCTCAGGCCGCGCATGCTGGCCGCGCGCGAGGGCGCGCTCTGCATCGCCATCGGCAGCTGCAGCTACCCGGGCTTCTCCTTCGACAGCGAACCGGCCTCGGCCTCGTTCGAGCGCTTGTTGAAGACCGTGCGCAAGCTGGGAGCGGGTGGCCCCGAGATGCTGTTCATGCTCGGCGACCAGATCTATGCCGACGCGACCGGCGGCATCATCGATTCGACCAATCCCGTCGAGCGCTACACCGACCGGCACCAGCGGGCCTTCACGCGGCGCGCCTTGCAGCAACTGCTGGCGCGGGTGCCGTCGGTGTGCACGGTGGACGACCACGAGTTCACCGACAACTACCCGCTGGCCCGCTCGCTGTTCAAGCCGCATCTCGCGCGCCGCGGCTACAGCCGCCTGCGCGAGCAACATGCGCTGCAGGCCGCGCAGAACGCGTTGACCGCCTACCAGCTGATGCACGGCAGCGAGAGCATGCGTCGCTTCGGCTTCGCGCGCTACGAGCGCGGCGGCGTGCGCTTCTTCGTGGCCGACACGCGACGCTGGCGCAAGGCCGCCCGGCACAGCGCGCCGGGCAAGCCGGTCGCGGTGCGCACCCTGTCGGACGAGGCGCGCGCGGCCTTCCACGCCTGGGTGGAGGAGGGCCGCGACAGCGACGCCTTCCATTGCCTGCTCACGGGCAGCGTGCTGCTGCCGGGGCTGGTGCCGGGCTGCGATCCCGCGAATCCCGGCCCGCCGGACTCGATGCAGGCCGCGCCGGCAGAACGCGCCGAGCTGCTGGGCCGACTGGCCGATGCGGTGCCGGGGCGCTTCGCCTGCATCTCGGGCGACTACCACCTGAGCTTCTCGGGCGCGGTCACGGTGGATGGCGTGCGCGTCGGTGCGGTGATGCTCGCGCCGGCCTTCTACGCGCCCCTGCCGTACGCCAACTGCTCGCCCGGCGATCTGTGGCTCGACGAGGACCTTTCATTGCCCGACGGTCGCACGTTGCGGCTCGAGGCGATCGATGGCGAGCTGCCGCAGCGTGGATCGGGCTACGGCCTGCTGCGCTTCGAGCGATGCGCCGAGGGCTGGTCGGCCGCGCTGTCGACCGACCTGCTGGTGCTCGAGGAGGGCGCGACCAGGAAGCGCTTCGACTGGCCGCGCGTCGACCTCTCGTAGCGCCGCGCGGCGTTTCTCCTCCAATTGGGGCATGCGCGCGGCGCGACGATGAACTCCAATCCCCGCATGCCGTGACAGGGCCGCGCGGGCCCCGCGTGCGGCGCATTGCAGTCATCAAAGAAAGCGCTCATGCCGGGACGGTTGGTTTCGATCGATGTGCCCTCGATCTACAAGGTGGCAGGCCAATGGCTCGCGCTGCCGCGGCCCCTGGCCTGGTGCACGCCCGACACGCGGCGCGCGCTCGCCGCGATCCGCAAGGAGGTCGAGCGCCGCGGCGGACGCCTGCTGCTGTCCGACCTGTTCCATGACCGGGCCGCCGGGCCCGGCCGGCAGCCATCGCTCGGCGCGTGCACGGGCGACGGCATGCACGAGGCCGGCCGCGCCTTTGACGTCGACCTCGGTGCGCTGCGCATGCCGCTGGCCGAGTTCTGGGCGCTGGCGCGCGGCTTCGGCGTGGTGCCGATCCATCGCACGCCCGACCCGGCGCTCAGCGAGGCCTGGCACTTCGAATGCCGCGGCAGCCATCAGCGCGTGTACGAGCAGCATGCGTCGAGGCCCGCGGGCCCGTTCAGGACGCCGTACCTCGCGATGGCGGCCAGCGCCATCCTCGCGGCCGGCCTGCCGCACGACCTGTTCGTTCACAACGCCGACGAGGCGCGCCTGCAGAGCGGCCTGATCCGCCTGGGGTACGACATCGGCGGGATCGACGGCCTGATCGGCTTCCGCTCGATGCGGGCGTTGCGCGCCCTGGCCCTCGATGGCCTGTCGCTCGAGGCGCAACTGAGTGGCGTCGAGTGGTGGCTGCGGGGGATGTACCCGTCGGAGTACGGCGACGAGGCAGCGGTGGAGACGGCGCTTGCGGCCTAGCTTCGAGGCGTCACTTCTTGTCCGCCGCGACGGGCCCCGCGTCTTCGGCGATCTTCTTCTTGAGCCAGCCGCCGAGTTCGCGCTTGCCCTTGGCATTGGCGGCACGCCAGGCTTCGCGCGCCATCGCGACGAAGCGCTCCTCGGCCTCGTCGGGCACTTCGGAGGGCCGGTCTTCCCGGTCGAGCCAGCCGGCCTCGACCTCGCAGTGCCGCTCGATCTGCCGCGCGAGGTTGTCGCCGATCGGCCGCGCGCTCTTGATCTGGCTCCACATGCTCGGCGACACCTCGATCTTCCGCGCGAAGGCCTGGTCGAGTCCCTTGGCGGGCAGGCCGGCGGCCACGGACGCCTCGAGAAAACGGCGATGCAGCGCGAGCACATTGCGGCGGCGTGCGACGGTGAGTTGGGGCACTGTTCAAAAACAACAACAAGACAAAAAAAGATTGTCCCGGTTGTTGACGCCCTCGTAAAGACTCTTTACAGTGCAAGGCACTCGCAGGCCCAGGCCGCGAGAGGCCCGATCCCTCCACCCCTTTTCAAAGCGCGACAGCTTCCACCAAGGTCCCATCGTGAACACCGCACGCCAACTCTCCAGCATTCGACCCGTCTCGGGCCGGGCGCTCGTGCGCGCGGGTTTCAGCAAAGGATTCGACCTGCCGTCGCCCGCCGCGAACCTGGGTCGCTCGTACGCCATGCATTCGCTGAACCACGCGAAAGCGCGCGTTGATGCATTCGAGGGTCGACTGCCACCGGGTGGAGGTTGCGCTTAGGCGCATGCCCTCCCAAGCTCTCTCACCAGAGGCCCGGACACCGAAAGGTTCCGGGCCTTTTTGTTTTTCGCGGCCATCGTGCCGCGGCGGTGGCGTCCACGGATGCCGCCGGTGTTCTTCGACAACTTGCCGCGAGGCGCAGCCGTCACTGGATCGGCGCGCAGCTTCGCCATTTCGGGTGTGCCTTCACCACACCGCCAGGATGAGCCGCGTGGACGGTCTGGCGGGATGTGCAGGAGCGTGGACCACTCCTGTGCGGCGATGTCGCACGGGGCCTCGAGCGAGAGCGCGGGGCCTGTCGCGTGAGGACACAACCGAAATGGAAAGCGCCTTTTCCTCGATCACGTTCCGCTAACTCAGCGGCCAGAGTGCCTCCCTGTCCAGGAGGAAGCCAGGGGTTCGAGTCCCCTGCGGAACGCCAATGCTGTCACCACATCGCTCAACCCATACAACAAGGAGTCATCGCATGCGCAAGCGCAACAGCCCCATCCGCATGATCGCCGTGCATCCCGCGCCGGCGCGCAAGCCCTTCGTGTCCGCGCTGGCGCGGCGCCTGGGCTTCGGTCGCAAGACCGATGTCCTGCGCGAGCCCGGCTCGTTGCGCGAGCTGCGGCTCGATCAGCTCGACCTCGACCAGCGTGTGCGCGAAGTCGGGGAGTGGTAGCGGATCCTTCTTTCGTTTTTCCATGGTGCGCGTAGCTCAATGGCAGAGCCGCGGGTTGTGATCCCGCTGACGACGGTTCGATTCCGTTCGTGTACCCCAGACTTTTTCGACCATCGTTCGACATCGCCGCGAAAGGAGGCGAGCCATGCATTCACACGTCCTGCAACTCGACATCCAGGGCACGCCGCAAGCCTGGGTCTCGCTGGAGCAGGCGGTGCTGCACTACGCCTGCGACGACGTGGCCTGGGAAGACGGCGCCGCGCCGCTGGCCACCCTGCGCGGCGGCTTCAACGTGGCGCGCGGCGTGCAATCGCGCATCGAGGTCGCGCCGATCATCGCGCTGCGCGGGGCCTCGAAGATCAACCTCTTCGATGTCGTGCCCGGCCTCACCAAGCGCAAGCTGCTGCGCCGCGACCGCCATACCTGCGCCTACTGCGCGGGCGTGTTCGCGGAGCAGGTGCTGCAGTGCGAGCACGTGCTGCCGGCATCGCGTGGCGGTGCCTGGAGCTGGACCAACCTCGTGACAGCCTGTGCCGCGTGCAACGGCCGCAAGGCCGCGCGCACGCCCGAGGAGGCCGGCATGCCGCTCGTGTACCTGCCGTACGTGCCGAGCCGCTTCGAGAACTTCCTGCTCGAGGGCCGCCACATCCGCGCCGACGTGCACGAGTGGCTGGCCAGGCGGCTGCCGAAGGGATCGCGGCTGCAATGAACCGGTGCCAACGCAAAGGCCCGCCGTCCTCGCGGACGGCGGGCCTTTTTCATGAGTGTGTTCAGCGGCCGAGTCCGAAGTAGCGGTAGGCAATCGCACCGGCCGCCGCGAGGCCGCCGACGATCGCGAAGAGGACCCTGGCGGTGCGCCCGTTGCGGCGCCTGGAGCGGTGCCAGTGTTCCGGCCCGATCAGATCGATGGGCACGGTGGGTTTGCCGATGTCGGAAGCCTTTTCCATGGGGCGGAAATATAGCGTAGGCCCGAAAAGCCACCCGCGTGGCGGCGCATCGGACGGCGTTTCATTGGCGCGTGCACGGGCAAAAAAATACCCGCCGAGGCGGGTGTGGCAACGAGCTTTTCTGGCTTCGGTTTCTGGTCCCTGTGGTCATTGTTATGGGGCGCTGTGTGACAGCAACAGCAAGATGCCATGGGGCACGCGACCCGCCACTGCATGGCCAAGGGCGGCGATGCAGCCGTCATTCAAAAATGTGAAATAGTGTGGAAATGGACAAGGAAATCATCCTCAAGGCCCTGAAGGCCGCGATGCAGAGCTGGATCCGCAGTGCCTCGCCGGCGCAGCTGTGGCGTGTGCATCAGAAGGGTGGACTTGGCGCGATCGTCGAGGTCGATGGCGACGACGTGCGCGTGCGCATCGCGCTCGACGGTCCGCGCAGCATGCTGTCGGAGATCGGCATGACGGGCGGGTGGCTGCCCATCACCGAGGCCTTCCGCGGCGAGGACGGCGCCACCTGGGGCACGCCGCCACCCCTGGGCAGCGGCGAGCGCGAGCGCTGGTTTCTTGCGAGTGAGCTCGCGCAGGCGCATGCGCGGCAGTACCTGGATGCGGAGGTGGTCGACAGGGAAGCGTTGCTGGCTGCGTACGCCTCCGATTGGCTGGCGCGGCGCTCGGCGGGTTAGGGCGAGACGCGCCGGTTGCTCTTGGCACTAACGCAGCGAAGGCTCGGATCGCGAATCTTCGAATCGCATCGCGCGTTTGAGATCCAGGCGCTGGCGCAGCGTCAACAACCGGACCTTCTTGCATCGGCCGCACTGATAGGCCTTTCTGCCGATGAAGAATCGCATCCACCAAAGGCGTTTGACTCGACGAAGCGCGGGGGATGCGCAGTTGCACGACGAAAAGATGGACATGGCGGTGGGTTTGAGAGCCGGCAGGTTGACTAGGAGACGGCTTCGAGAATTTCCAGCGGCCTGTCGCTCGTGCTCTGGCACTGCTTGAGGAAGACCGCGACCAGCATGGCGGCAGCCCGCTCGTCGCAAATCGCATCGTTGAGCATCGACCGGGATGTCCGGCCCGTGAGTCCTTGAAGATCGATGACTTCGAGCAGGACCTCGGTCAACATGTCCACATCGGTCCGGTAGCTTCCGCTCGGTCCGACCATCCATTGGTTGAGCTCGTTCCGCGGAATGCAACGGAATACGGCCTTCACCGCGATGACCTGCCGGCGCGCTCGCACGAGAAAGGGCAGATCGATGTCGCTCGCAAACGTTTTCGCGCAATGCGACCCGAAGGCTGCTGAGGCGGTAGGTTGAACCATCGACAATCTGTGCTTTCTGTCCGGAATATCGCTCCAGCCGTGCAGCGTCCGTCCCCCGTAGGTATCCCTCGAATGCCGTTCTTTTTTCTCCCCGAAGGCCGGCCTCTCGTTCTTGCCGTGCGTTCGAAAAACGATTCCTGAACGGGATTCTTAAGCGGTCCCGTGACACCCACAACAACGGCAATCGGTGGAATGCGCGGTTTGTTGTAAAACTTCCATACTCCTTTTGGTCAGTTGGCGGTAAGCATACGGTTGTCTTTGGTAGACGATCTGTTCCTGACGTGGTAAGGCTATCTCGCTGTGGATCGGTCGAGACCCGGATCAGGGGAACAGGCGAGGAAATGAAGCCGCGCTTGCGCGAAGGCAAAGAAAAAGGCCTCGACGGGCGAACCGTCGAGGCCTCACGTATCGCGAAGACAAAAAAATAGCGCGGAGACCGCGCTATTTAAGGTGTTGGTGGTGGGCCCTGAGTGACTCGAACACTCGACCTACGGATTAAGAGTCCGCTGCTCTACCAACTGAGCTAAGAGCCCTTGCGTTGAAAACATATTCGTTTTCAGGCAAGTCTGCGAGTATAGCGTAGAAATTCGTTGTTCTCAAAATTTTTGTATGCGGCGTGTGTGGCGGATTAGCATTCGGCACCGACGAAGGGGGTTCGCCCCCTCTCTTTCCCATTCAGGAGAACTTCCATGAGCGATGCCAACACCGCGCCGCATGTCGTGATCACCGGTGCCGCGGGCGCACTCGGGCGCGCCGTTGCACAACACTTCCTCGCACAGGGCGCGCGCGCCGCGCTGATCGACCACCACGCCGGGCGCCTGTCCGAAGTGTTCCCGGGCCTCGACAACTCGCAGCACCTGCTGCTGGCCGGCGACGTGACCTCTGCCGCCTCGATGGCCGGCCTGTCCGAGCAGATCCTCAAGGCCTTCGGCCGCGTCGATGCGCTGGTGCACATCGCCGGCGGCTTCGAGATGGGCGAGGCGACGCACGCGCTCACGCGCGAGAGCTGGGACCGGATGATGAACCTCAACGCCTGGTCCTTCGTGGCCGTGACGCAGTCGTTGCTGCCCTCGATGATCGAGCGCCGCGCCGGCCGCATCGTCGCGGTGACGGCGAAGGTCGCGGCGCGCGGTCTTCCCGCGATGGCGTCGTACATCGCGTCGAAGAGCGCGCTGCAGCGGCTGGTGGAGGCGATGGCGGCCGAGGCGGCGCCGCATGGCGTCAATATCAACAGCGTGGCGCCCAGCGTGCTCGACACGCCGGCCAACCGGCAGGCGATGCCCGATGCGAACCCGGCCGAATGGGTGTCGACCGCGGTCGCCGCGCAGACCATCGGCTTTCTCGCGTCGCCCGGCGCGGCGGCGCTGCACGGCCAGCACCTCGCGCTCGACTGATACGCGATGCACCAAAGCAAAAGGGCCTTGGCGGATGCCAAGGCCCTTTTTTGTCGGTTGGTGGAGAGGAGGAGGATCGAACTCCCGACCTCCGCATTGCGAACGCGGCGCTCTCCCAGCTGAGCTACCCCCCCAACGCGAGGCGAATTTTAGCCGGAACTCGCGGCAGCGTGCTCGCCGCATGCCAAGATGCGCGCCTCCCAGAAACGGCACCGGACCCCGGCAACCCCATGACCCCCTCGCGCGACCCCGCCTGGCTCGAAGGCATGTACAACAACCTCGCGCGGGTGAAGGAACACCCGGCGTACTTCGCGCGCTGGGCGCGCGAATCCGCCGCGGCGCGCGATGCGCTGCCGAGCCGGATCGACCTGCGCTACGGCGAGGGCGTCAACGAAACGCTCGACGTGTTCCCGGCGCCCGTGCCCGACGCGCCCGTGCTGGTCTTCATCCACGGCGGCTACTGGCGCGCGATGGACAAGAAGGACCATTCCTTCATCGCGCCCGCCTTCAACGACCGCGGCGTCTGCGTGGTGCAGCCCAACTACGCGCTGTGCCCCGGCACGCCCGAGCAGCCCGTGACGGTGCCGGGCATCGTGCTGCAGATGGTGCGCGCGCTCGCATGGACCTGGCGCCACATCGCGGCGCATGGTGGCGATCCCGCGCGGATCACGGTGGCGGGGCATTCGGCCGGCGGCCACATGGCGGCGGCGCTGCTGGCCTGCGACTGGAAGGCCGTGGCACCGGACCTGCCCGAGCACCTGGTGCGCAATGCGCTGTCGATCTCGGGCCTGTACGACCTCGCGCCGCTGCAGCGCACGCCCTTCCTCGAGCAGGTGCTGCGGCTCAGCGACGAGGACGTGCGCCGCGCGAGCCCCGCGTACTGGCCGGCGCCGAAGCGCGGGCTGCTCTACGCGGTGGCGGGCGGCAACGAGAGCGAGGAGTTCATCCGCCACAACGCGATGATCCGCGAGGCCTGGGGCTCGCGGGCGGTGCCGGTGTGCGAGCTACTGCCGGGCCTCGACCACTTCGGCGTGGTCGACGCGCTGGCCGATTCCTCGCACCGGCTGCACCGGCTCGCGGTGCAGCTGCTCGAGTCCTGAAGGCCTACATCAGCAGGTGTTCGCCTGCGTTGTCGCCGCCCAAGGTGACGTAGTTGACCTTGCGGATGTCCATCAGCGTGCGGCCGCCCGCGTAGCTGATCGAGCTCTGCACGTCCTGCTCCATCTCGATCAGCGTGTCGGCCAGCTTGCCCTTGATGGGCTCGAGGATGCGCTTGCCCTCGACGTGCTTGTACTCGCCCTTGTTGAAGTCGCTGGCCGAGCCGTAGTACTCCTTGAACAGCGCGCCGTCGACCTCGACGGTCTGGCCCGGCGATTCCTCGTGGCCCGCGAACAGCGAGCCGATCATCACCATCGAGGCGCCGAAACGCACGCTCTTGGCGATGTCGCCGTGGTCGCGGATGCCGCCGTCGGCAATGATCGGCTTGGTCGCCACGCGCGAGCACCACTTGAGCGCGCTGAGCTGCCAGCCGCCGGTGCCGAAGCCGGTCTTGAGTTTGGTGATGCAGACCTTGCCCGGGCCGATGCCGACCTTGGTTGCGTCCGCACCCCAGTTCTCGAGGTCGATCACCGCCTCGGGCGTGCCGACGTTGCCGGCGATCACGAAGGTCGCGGGCAGCTTCTGCTTGAGGTAGCCGATCATGTTCTTCACGCTGTCGGCATGGCCGTGCGCGATGTCGATCGTCACGTACTCGGGCACCAGGCCCTGCGCGACGAGCTGGTCGACCGTGTCGTAGTCGGCCTTCTTCACGCCCAGCGAGATCGAGGCGAACACGCCATGGCCCTGCATGCGCTTGACGAGCGCGACGTTGTCGAGGTCGAAGCGGTGCATGACGTAGAAGTAGCCGTTCTGCGCCAGCCACAGGCAGATGGACTCGTCCACCACCGTCTTCATATTGGCGGGCACCACCGGCAGGCGGAAGGTACGGCCGCCGAGCGTGACGCTGGTGTCGCACTCGGAGCGGCTCTCCACGCGGCACTTGCGCGGCAGCAGCAGGATGTTGTCGTAATCGAAGATTTGCATGAAACCAAGCTCCTGGAGGAAGTCGTTGAAAACGAGTGAGCGCTTGGTCTGGCCGGCTTCGGCGGCGTCGCTGCGAAAGCCCCTGCGGGGGCGGGCGACGCGCACAAAAAACCGGGCACAAAAACTTGGGCCCGGTGATTGATTCTACGCAGCCTCCCGTGGGGAGGTCTTCCGGAACTTCATATAACCCGCATACGCCGTGGTTTCTACAATCGACGGATGTTCGAAGAATTCGCGGCCGATGACCGCACCCCGCCGCCGGTCGACCTGCCGCTGCTGCACAACCTCAACGCCGAGCAGCTCGCAGCGGTCACGCTGCCGGCCGGCAACGCGCTGATCCTCGCGGGCGCCGGCTCGGGCAAGACCCGCGTGCTCACCACCCGCATCGCCTGGCTGCTGCAGACGCGCCAGGTGTCCGCCGGCGGCATCCTGGCCGTGACCTTCACCAACAAGGCCGCCAAGGAGATGATGACGCGGCTCACGGCGATGCTGCCGGTCAACGTGCGCGGCATGTGGATCGGTACCTTCCACGGCCTGTGCAACCGCTTCCTGCGTGCGCACTGGAAGCTGGCCAACCTGCCGTCGACCTTCCAGATCCTCGACACGCAGGACCAGCTCTCGGCCATCAAGCGGCTGATGAAGCAGTTCAACGTCGACGACGAGCGCTTCCCGGCCAAGCAGACGCAGTGGTTCATCGCGGGCGCCAAGGAAGACGGCCTGCGCCCCGACGCGGTCGAGATCCGCAGCGAGGACGACCGCAAGAAGGTCGAGCTCTACCGTCTCTACGAGGAGCAGTGCCAGCGCGAGGGCGTGGTCGACTTCGGCGAGCTGATGCTGCGCAGCTACGAGCTGCTGCGCGACAACGAACCGGTGCGCGAGCACTACCAGCGGCGCTTCCGCCACATCCTGATCGACGAGTTCCAGGACACCAACCGACTGCAGTACGCCTGGATCAAGATGCTCGCGGGCAACACCGTCGCGGGCCAGTTCGTGCCCGGCGACAACAGCGTGGTTGCCGTGGGCGACGACGACCAGAGCATCTATGCCTTCCGCGGCGCGCGCGTGGGCAACATGGCCGACTTCGTGCGCGAGTTCGATGTGCGCCACCAGATCAAGCTGGAGCAGAACTACCGCAGCTACAGCAACATCCTCGACTCGGCCAACGAGCTCATCAGCCACAACAAGAAGCGCCTGGGCAAGAACCTGCGCACCGATCAAGGCCCCGGCGAGCCGGTGCGCGTCTACGAGTCCTCGAGCGACCTCGCAGAGGCGCAGTGGATGGTCGAGGAGATGCGCCAGCTGGTGCGCGACGGCATCGACCGCAAGGAGATGGCCGTGCTCTACCGCAGCAACGCGCAGAGCCGGGTGATCGAAACCGCGCTGTTCAATGCCTCGGTGCCGTACCGCGTGTACGGCGGCCTGCGCTTCTTCGAGCGCGCCGAAATCAAGCATGCGCTGGCCTACCTGCGCCTGCTCGAGAACAAGGACGACGACACCAGCTTCCTGCGCGTCGTCAACTTCCCGCCGCGCGGCATCGGCGCGCGCACGCTCGAGCAACTGCAGGACGCCGCGCGCGCCGCGGGCCGCTCGCTGCACGACGCCGTGCACGCGGTCGGCGGCAAGGCCGGCTCGAACCTCACGGCCTTCGTCGCCAAGATCGACGTGCTGCGCGAACAGACGCAGGGCGTGAGCCTGCGTGAGATCATCGAGCTGGTGCTCGATCACAGCGGCCTGGTCGAGCACTACCGGGCCGACCGCGAAGGCGCCGACCGCATCGAGAACCTGGAGGAACTGGTGAATGCGGCCGAGAGCTTCGTCACGCAGGAAGGCTTCGGCCGCGACGCGGTGGCGCTGCCGGTCGACGAGCTGCGCCAGTCGCCCGCGAGCCAGGGCATCGACCCGGGCCGGCCGCTGCTCGACGAGCCGCTGGCGCCCGACGCCGAAACCGGCGAAACGCTGAGCCCGCTCGCGGCCTTCCTCACGCACGCGGCGCTCGAATCGGGCGACAACCAGGCCCAGGCCGGCCAGGACGCGGTGCAGCTGATGACGGTGCATGCCGCCAAGGGTCTCGAGTTCGACTGCGTGTTCATCACCGGCATGGAAGAGGGCCTGTTCCCGCACGAGAACTCGATGAGCGACTACGAGAGCCTCGAGGAGGAGCGCCGCCTGATGTACGTGGCGATCACGCGCGCGCGCAAGCGGCTGTACCTGAGCCATTCGCAGACCCGCATGCTGCACGGCCAGACCCGCTACAACGTCAAGAGCCGCTTCTTCGACGAGCTGCCCGAGGGCGCGCTCAAGTGGCTCACGCCCAAGAACCAGGCCTTCGGCAACTCGGCCTTCGGCTATGGCAACGGCTATGGCAGCACGCGCGGCGCGGGTGGCGGCGGATACAGCGGCAAGTCCTACGGCGGCGGCGCCGGCAAGGAGACCTTCGCGAGCCCGCCCGTGCCGCCGCAGAAGGCCGCGCCCTCGCACGGCCTGCGCTCGGGCATGCAGGTGTTCCACAACAAGTTCGGCGAAGGCACGGTGACCGCGCTCGAGGGCAGCGGCGACGATGCGCGCGCGCAGGTCAAGTTCACGCGCCACGGCGTGAAGTGGCTGGCGCTGTCGGTGGCCAAGCTCACGCCGGTCTGAGCTGGGGCGCGGCCCGCGGGGCCCCCCGGCTCAGTTCGGGTCGAAGCTGTCGCGGAAGGTGAACCAGGTCGAGGCCAGCGACATCGCCGCCAGCACCAGCGCCGTGCCCACGATCAGCACGGTGCCGATCGCGGTGGCGCCCGAGCCTGCGCCCACGGCGCCGACGCCCACCAGCACGGTGGCGATCAGGCCGACCGCGATGCCGGCCAGCAGGAACACGCCGAACCAGGCGATGCCGAACAGCGCATAGGCGCCGAAGTTGCGGAACAGCGCCACGATGCTGAAGAAGATGCTCTTCACCGGCTCCACGCGGTGCCAGTGCACCAGCGCCGGCGCATGCCACATCGCGAGCGACAGCGGCAGGTTCAGGCACAGGTGGACCATGCGCGCGACCTGGAACTCGCTGCTGGCCAGCACCTCGGGCGAGAGCGCCTCGTCGAGCAGGTAGGCACGCGCGAGCTGGCCGCCGTCGACCAGCGCGGTGGCCAGCACCGCGAGCACGAAGTACACGGCCGAGATCAGGCCCAGCACCACCAGCGGGCGCCATTCGGCGCGCAGCGCGGCGAAGACCTCGACGAACATCGCCGAGCCGGTGGGCCGGCGAGTGCCGGCCACGCCGTCGTTGCCGGCCTGCTCGTCGTCATAGGCCACCGCGGTGGCGACCATCAGCCCCAGCGTCATGAACGGCAGCAGCACCGGCGCCAGCACGCTGCCCAGCAGCGGCACCACCGACAGCGTCGAGATCAGCGCCATCAGCAGGAAGAACAGCGACACGAAGGCCAGCGGCTGCCGCCAGAAGGTCTTGAGTCCGAGGCGGACCCATTGGGCGCCGGTCTTGGCCGGCACGAGGTGGAGTTTCATGGGGTACGGGTCAGGCGGCCACGGGCTCGAGGGCGCGGGCCATGACGTGCGGGTGCCGCACGCGCTCGCGCAGCACGCGCTCGAAGTGCGTCGGGTCGTGGGGCTTGAGCATGCTGGCCTCGCGCGGCAGGTGGAAATCCCAGAGGCGGGAGATCCAGAAGCGCAGCGCCGCGGCGCGCAGCATCGCGGGCAGCAGGGCGCGTTCCGAGGCGTTGAGCGGGCGCACGCCCTCGTAGGCGGCGAGCAGCGCGTCGGCGCGCTCCTCGTCGTGGCGGCCGCTCGGCAGGTCGATGGCCCAGTCGTTGAGGCACACGGCGAGGTCGAACAGCCAGGTGTCGGTGCCCGCGAAGTAGAAGTCGAACACGCCGGTCAGGCGCGGGGCGGCACCTTCCTCATGGCCGGTCTCGAACATCGCGTTGTCGCGGAACAGGTCGGCATGCACCGGCCCGCGCGGCAGGGCCGCATAGGCCGAGGACTCGGCCACGTGGTTCTGGTAGGCCAGCTCGCCGCGCAGCAGCGCCGACTGGGCCTCGTCGATGTGGGGCAGCACCACCGGCACGGTGTCGTTCCACCAGGGCAGGCCGCGCAGGTTGGGCTGGATGCGCGGGAAGTCGCGTCCCGCCAGATGCATGCGCGCCAGCAGCGCGCCGAGTTCGGCGCAGTGCGCGGGGCCCGGCGCGAGCTCGCTGCGGCCCGCGAGCTTGCGCACCAGCGCGGCCGGCTTGCCCGCCACCTCGAGCAGCAGCTCGCAGGGCGCGTTGGCCGGCACCGACAACGGATGCGCGTCCTGGGCGGCTATCGGCTGCACGGCCGGGTCGGCCACCGGCTCGGGCACCGGCAGGCCGCGCGCGGCCAGGTGCTTCATCAGGCAAAGGTAGTAGGGGAGCTGCTCGGCGCTCAGGCGCTCGAACAGCGTGAGAACGTACTCGCCCGACTCGGTGGTGGCGAAGTAGTTGGTGTTCTCGATGCCGCCCTCGATGCCGCGCAGTTCGCGCAGGGGGCCCAGGCCGAGGCGCTGCACGAGCGCGTCGGCCTCGCCGAATTCGACTTCGGTAAAGACTGCCATGGAAAGCGCCCTCAGCGCGGTTGGGATGCGGCTGCCGCTGCGATGCGTCGCACGGTCAGAACTTCATGACGTTCCAGACCCGGGGCGAGGTGCCCGCGGGGCCGTCGGCCGCGTTGGGACGCGCGCCGGACGGATCGTTCGGCAGCACCTGGTAGCCGGGCATGTTGGCCTTGGGCGTCACGTTGATGCTCTGGGTGCGGCCGCCGTAGCGGACCTCGTCGACCGAGGCGCCGCTGTCCTCGGTGTGCAGGTGCTCGATCTTCTGGTTGCGTCGGGCGTCGGACTGCTGCTCCTGATTCTGTAGCGAAGGGTCCGCTGCAGCCGGCGCGGCCGCGGGCGCGTTCTGCGCTTGCACGGCGGCGAAGGGGGTGGCGAGGGCCAGCGCCAGCAGGAGGCGGCGGGCAACCAGGAGTGTGGAGTCGGGCATGCACGGATTGTAGGCGGCGCGCCGTACCGGGGTTGTCGTCGCAGGCCTCGCGGCGGCGTGGTCCGCAAGGACATTCGGGCGGCCATGGAGGCAGGCAAAATGCCCCGATGACCGACAAGAAAACGCTGCTGCTCGTCGATGGATCGAGCTACCTCTATCGCGCCTTCCACGCCATGCCCGACCTGCGGGCCGTGCCCGGCGATCCGAAGAGCCCGGCCACGGGCGCGATCCGGGGCATGATCAACATGATGACGGCGCTGCGGCGCGAGGTGCGCGCCGACTACGCGGCCTGCATCTTCGATGCCCCCGGCAAGACCTTCCGCGACGACTGGTATCCCGAGTACAAGGCCAACCGCTCGCCGATGCCCGACGACCTGCGCAGCCAGATCGACCCCATCCACGAGGTGGTCAAGCTGCTCGGCTGGCCGGTGCTCAGCGTGCCCGACGTGGAGGCCGACGACGTGATCGGCACGCTCGCCAAGGTGGCGGCCGCGCAGGGCGTCGAGGTGATCGTCTCCAGTGGCGACAAGGACCTGAGCCAGCTGGTCGACGAGCACATCACCATCATCGACACGATGAACGGCAAGAAGCGCGACGTGGCCGGCGTCACGGCCGAGTTCGGCGTGCCGCCGAACCTGATGGTCGACTACCAGACGCTGGTGGGCGACTCGGTCGACAACGTGCCCGGCGTCGAGAAGGTCGGTCCCAAGACGGCCGCCAAGTGGCTGCTCGAATACGGCTCGCTCGACGCGCTGATCGAGCGCGCGGCCGAGGTCAAGGGAGCCGCCGGCGAGAACCTGCGCAAGGCGCTCGGGCAATTGCCGTTGAGCCGCAGGCTCGTCACGATCCGCACCGACTGCGACCTGGCCGGGCACGTCGAGGGCCTGCCCTCGCTCGAAGGCCTGCCCGTGGGCGCGCCGCAGACCGGTGAGCTCAAGCCTTTCTACGAGAAGTTCGGCTTCAAGAGCCTGGTGAAGTCGCTCGAGGCGCAGGAGGTGCCGCCCGAGCTGATCGAGGAGAACATCAAGAAGCAGAAGTCCAAGGGCGGCGCCGCGAGCACCGACCAGGGCGGCCTGTTCGACGAGAGCACCGAGCTCGGCGCGCTCGAGGCCGCCGCGCCCGCGAGCAACCTGCAATACGACACCGTCTTCACCTGGGAGCAGTTCGACACCTGGCTCGCACGCCTCGAGGCCGCCGAGCTCACGGCCATCGACACCGAGACCACCTCGCTCGACGAGATGGTGGCGCAGATCGTCGGCATCAGCTTCAGCGTGAAGCCCGGCGAGGCGGCCTACATACCGCTCACGCACAACTACCCCGACGCGCCCGCGCAGCTGCCGATCGACGAGGTGCTCGCCAGGCTCAAGCCCTGGCTCGAGAACGGCGCGAAGAAGAAGCTCGGCCAGCACATCAAGTACGACCGCCACGTGTTCGCCAACCACGGCATCGAGGTGCAGGGCTACGCGCACGACACCATGCTGCAGAGCTACGTGCTCGAGGTCCACAAGCCGCACGGCCTCGCCAGCCTGGCCGAGCGCCACCTGGGCCGCAGCGGCATCTCCTACGAGGACCTCTGCGGCAAGGGCGCGCACCAGATTCCGTTCAGCCAGGTCGACATCGCCAAGGCCGCCAAGTATTCGTGCGAGGACAGCGACCAGACGCTCGACGTGCACGGCACGCTGTGGCCGCAGCTCGAAACCAACGAGAAGCTGCGCTTCATCTACCAGCTCGAGATGGACTCGAGCGAGGCGCTCTACCGCGTCGAGCGCAACGGCGTGCTGATCGACAGCGCCACCCTGGCCGCGCAGAGCCACGAACTCGGCACGCGCATCATGGCGCTCGAGCAGGAGGCCTACGACATCGCGGGCCAGCCCTTCAACCTCGGTTCGCCCAAGCAGATCGGCGAGATCTTCTTCACCAAGCTCGGCCTGCCCGTGGTCAAGAAAACGCCGAGCGGCGCGCCCAGCACCGACGAGGAAGTGCTCGAGAAGCTGGCGGAGGACTATCCGCTGCCCGCCAAGATCCTCGAGCACCGCGGCCTGTCGAAGCTCAAGGGCACCTACACCGACAAGCTCGGCCAGCTCGCCAATCCGCGCACCGGCCGCGTGCACACGCACTATGCGCAGGCCGTGGCCGTCACCGGGCGCCTGTCGAGCAACGACCCCAACCTGCAGAACATCCCGATCCGCACGCCCGAAGGCCGGCGCGTGCGCGAGGCCTTCGTGGCACCCGCGGGCAGCGTGATCGCGAGCGCCGACTACTCGCAGATCGAGCTGCGCATCATGGCCCACATCAGCGGCGATGCATCGCTGCTGCGCGCCTTCACCGAAGGCATCGACGTGCACCGCGCCACCGCGGCCGAGGTGTTCGGCTCCACGCCCGACCAGGTGTCGAGCGAGCAGCGCCGCTATGCCAAGGTCATCAACTTCGGCCTGATCTACGGCATGAGCAGCTTCGGGCTGGCGAAGAACCTCGGCATCGAGACCAAGGCCGCGGCCTCCTACATCGAGCGCTACTTCGCGCGCTACCCGGGCGTGAAGGCCTACATGGACGAGACCAAGGCCTCGGCCAAGGAGCAGGGCTATGTCGAAACCGTGTTCGGCCGCCGCCTGTACCTGCCCGAGATCAACTCGCCCAACGGCCCGCGCCGCGGCGGCGCCGAGCGCGCGGCCATCAACGCGCCGATGCAGGGCACGGCGGCCGACCTGATCAAGCTCAGCATGGTCAAGGTGCAGGACGTGCTCGACGCCGAGAAGCGCGGCACGAAGATGATCATGCAGGTGCACGACGAACTGGTGTTCGAGGTGCCGGAGGCCGAGGTCGAATGGGTGCGCACCGAGATCCCGCGCATCATGGCCAGCGTGGCCGATCTCAAGGTGCCGCTGCTGGCCGAGATCGGCGTGGGACCGAACTGGGACAAGGCGCATTGAGCCTGGCGCGGGCCCTCGCCGCGGCGGCCATCCTCGCCGCATGGATCGCGGTGCCTGCAGCCGCGCAGCCCGCGCTTTCCAAGGTGCCGCCCACCGGCGTGCGCACCTGCCTGGGCTTGACGAAGGAAGGCTGGCCCACGCCCCAGGCCTGCGCCGACGCCGGGCCGCTGGCCCTGGTTCCCAAGCAGGACGGCCGGCAGGGCGCGGGTCCGCTGGCCTACGAGGCCGTGCCGGGCCAGCCGAGAACAGCCTGCGTGCGCGACCGCGTGTCGGGCCTGGTCTGGGAAGGCAAGCGCGACAACGGCCGGCCCACCGACGTCATGGCCTACGTGGCGCAGGTCAACGCGAGCCGGCTGTGCGGTTACGCCGACTGGCGCCTGCCCACGGTGGCCGAGCTGCACGGCCTGGTCGACCTGGGCAAGGAACGCGTGCCCGAGGTGCGCCCCGACCGGCCGCTGGCCGAGCAGTCGATCATCGACGCGCGCTGGTTTCCGAACACCGTGCCGGCCATCTACCTGAGCTCCGACATGCGCGATCCCGTGAGCCCGTGGTGCGTGAACTTCGCGAACGGCTTCGTCTACGACTGCGACCCCGACATGAGCCGCGAGCCGCCGCTCTTCGTGCGCCTGGTGCGCGGCCCCGAGGCGCCGAAGTCCGGCCGCTGGCGCGAGCTGCCCGACGAGCGCGGCGTGCCCGGCGGCGCGGTCGAGGATCGCCACACCGGCCTGGTGTGGCGCCGCTGCGAGGAGCCGCAGACCTGGAACGGCAAGCGCTGCACCTGGAGCGCGAAGCGCTACGACTACGTGCAGGCCCTGCAGCGCGCCGGCGAGCAGGCCGGCTGGCGCCTGCCCACCATCAAGGAAATCGACAGCCTCGCGCGGCGAGAGGCCGATCGCTTCGAGCTGCCTCCGTCGGACTTTCCGGCGCAGGGCAAGGAGGCATTGCGCGCGGGCCAGTGGTCTTCCACCGTCTGCAACTCCAGCCCCGAGACATCGACGGCCCGCGCATCGATCAGCGCCTGGGTGCTGAGCCGCGAGGGCGCCATCTATTGCGAGGCACGCATCATGCATCTCGGCGTACGGCTCGTGCGCGAATGAGAGGGTCGCATCGCGACGGCGCCCGTGCTTGAATCCGCCATTCGACCGTCATCATCGTCAGGAGACCAGAACATGCATTTCCACCCCTCCCGCTTCTTCGCGCGCGCACTGCTGCCGATGCTGCTGGCCGGCGCCGCCGCCACGGCCGCCGCCGCGCCCGACGCGCGCATCGCCGAACTCGCCGCCGCGCAGAAGCAGCCGCTGCTCGATTCGCTCTCGCAACTGGTGGCCATCGAGTCCGGCAGCCGCGACCTCGAGGGCCTGGAAAAGATCTCCGACCTGATCGCGTCGAAGCTCAAGGCGCTCGGCGGCGAGGTCGAGCTGATCGACCCGAGCGCCGAGGCCTACCGCATGGAGGACACGCCCGAGAAGATCGGCCGCGTGGTGCGTGCCACCTTCAAGGGCACGGGCACGAAGAAGATCATGCTGATCGCCCACATGGACACGGTCTACACCATCGGCATGCTCAACAAGCAGCCGTTCCGCGTCGAGGGCGACAAGGCCTACGGCCTGGGCATTGCCGACGACAAGCAGGGCGTGGCCGTCATCCTCCATGCGGTGGCGATGCTGCAGGCGCTCAAGTTCAAGGAGTACGGCACGCTCACGGTGCTGATCAACGGCGACGAGGAGATCAGCTCGCCCGGCTCGCGCGCGCTGCTCACGCGCCTGGGCGGCGAACACGATGCGGTGCTCTCCTTCGAGGGCGCCTCGGTCAAGGACGACAAGCTCTCGCTGGCCACCGCCGGCATCGCCTCGGTCACGCTCAACGTGAGCGGCAAGGCCTCGCACGCGGGCTCGGCACCCGAGCTCGGCGTGAACGCGCTCTACGAGCTGTCGCACCAGATCCTGCAGATGCGCGACCTGTCCGACCCGGCCACCGGCCTCAAGATGAACTGGACCATCTCGAAGTCGGGCAGCAACCGCAACGTGATCCCGGCCTCGGCCACCGCGGGCGCCGACGTGCGCGTGCTCAAGGTCGCCGACTACGACCGCATCGAGCAGCAGGTCAACGAGCGCGTGAAGAAGCAGCTGATTCCCGAGGCCAAGGTCGAGCTCAAGTTCGAGCGCCGCCGTCCGCCGCTCGAGGCCACCGATGCCTCGCGCGCGCTCGCCAGGCATGCGCAGGCGATCTACAAGGACGAGCTCGGCCGCCCGCTGGGCGCCGACGACAAGGCCGCCGGCGGTGGCACCGACGCGGCCTTCGCCTCGCTCAAGACCAAGGCGCCGGTGATCGAGCGCTTCGGCCTGCAGGGCTTCGGCGCGCATTCGGCCGATGCCGAGTACGTGCTGATCGATTCCATCGAGCCGCGGCTGTACCTGGCCACGCGCATGGTGATGGACATCGCGCGCGGCAAGACCAGCGTGCGCTGATCCCGCCATGCGGCTGCGCCACATCGAGGTCTTCAACGCCATCATGCTCACGGGCAGCGTGAGCGCGGCGGCACGGCTCATCAACATCACGCAGCCGGCCGTGAGCCGCACGCTGCAGCATGCCGAGCTGCAGCTGGGCTTCCCGCTGTTCCAGCGCGCCAAGGGGCGGCTCACGCCGACCACCGAGGCGCTCACGCTGTACCCGCACATCGAGCGGCTGTTCGCGCAGCTCGACGAGGTGCAGCGGCTCGCGGCCAACCTGCGCGCGGGCGCCGACACCGGCGAGCTGCGCATCCTCAGCGTGCTGGCGCTGAGCTACGAGATCCTGCCGCGCGCGCTCAAGGCCTTCCGCGAGAAGCATCCGGGCTACGCGATCAGCGTGGAGTCGCTGCATTCGCCGCAGATCATGTCGGCGCTGCTGCTGCAGGAGGCCGACGTCGGCTTCGCGTTCAGCCCGGCCGTGCATCCCTCGCTCACGCAGGACACGGTGGCCGACAGCCGCATGGTCTGCATCGCGCCCAAGGGCATGCTGCCGCGCATGCTGGTGCGCAACGGCTCGGTGGCGCTGCACGACCTGGCCGAGCGGCCGGTGATCGGCCTCGACAGCCGCGACCCCGTGGGCACCAGCCTGAGCCAGGCCTGCCGCCAGGCCGGCGTGGGCTTCCAGCAGGCGGTGGTCACGGTGCAGACCTACCACGCGGCGCTGGCGATGGCGCACCACGGCCTGGGCGTGGCGCTGGTCGACGGTTGCACCGCGCGCTCGGCCGACAGGGCCAAGGTCGACGTGCTCATGCTCGAGCCGCACATCCCGGTGCCGATCCGCGCGCTGCGCTTCACGGGCCGGCCCGATTCGGTGGCGGTGCGTGGCATCACGCGCTGCATGCAGCAGGCGATCGTGGAGGCGGGGGTTTAGCGGAATCGGGAGCGGACAACCGAACGCAGAGGGCGCGAAGGTTTCGCAGAAGTCGCAGAAGGAACAGCCGGAAAAATGGATGTTCTTCTGCGACTTCTGCGCTTCTTGGTTTGCCTTCTGCGTTCGGCTATCCGATCCCGTGTTCGAGTGCGGCAGCGATGCGTCCCGCCGACCCGAAGGCCAGCGTGAAGCCCAGCGCGCCGTGGCCGGTGTTGAACAGCATGTTCGAGGGCGCGCCCTCGAGCCGGCCGACGATCGGCAGGCCCGTGGGCGTGGCCGGGCGCATGCCGGTCCAGGGATGCAGCTCGGCCAGCCGGCTCGCGCGCGGGAACACGGCGCGCGTGGCCTCGGCCAGGGTGTCGATGCGCGTCGCGGGAATGCTCGCGTCGTGCCCCACGAGTTCGGCCATGCCCGCCACGCGCAGGCGCGAGCCGATGCGCGCGAACACCACCTTGCGCGCGCTGTCGGTCACGTTCACCGTGGGCGCGGCGCCGGGCGCGGGGTCGACGTCGAGCGTGATGCTGTAGCCCTTGAGCGGATAGACCGGCAGGTAGGCGCCGAGCGAGCGCCCGAGCTTGTGCGAGGCGGTGCCCAGCGCCATCACGTAGGCATCGGCCTCGATGTCGCCCGCGGCCGTGCGCACCGCGGCGATGCGCCCGCCGGCCTGCGCGAAGCCGCGGGCCTCGGTGCCGAGCTCGAAGCGCACGCCGCGCGCGCGCAGCACCCGCATCAGCTCGGCGCAGACCTTGAGGCAGTCGGCCGCGCATTCGCTGGGCGTGTAGACCGCGCCCGCGATGCCGCGCGCGTAGTCGGCGAGCGCGGGCTCGATCGCCACGCACTCGTCGGGGCGCACGATGCGCTGTTCGCTGCCCATGGTGCGCTGCAGTTCGAGCTGCGCGCGCGCGCCGGCCAGCGACGCTTCGCTCGCATACAGCACCAGCTTGCCGGTGGCCGAGAAGTCGCAGTCGGGTGCGGCATCGGCCTGCATGGCCTCGAAGCCGGCGCGGCTCTCGGCCGCGAGCGCCAGCAGTTTTTCGGTGGTGTCGCGCGAGGTGCGCGCGTTGCAGGCCGCGAGGAAGGCCAGGCCCCAGCGCCATTGCAGCGGATCGAGCTGCGGGCGCAGCTTGAGCGGCGAAGTTGGCGAGAGCAGCAGCTTCGGCAGCTGCCGCCAGATCGCGGGATCGGCCAGCGGCTGCACGTACGAGTAGCTGAGCTGCGCGCCGTTGCCGCCGCTCGCGCCCGCGCCGGGGGCCGCGCGATCGACGACGCTGACCTGGTGGCCCTGGCGTTCGAGTTGCCAGGCGGTGGCCAGGCCCACGATGCCGGCGCCGAGCACGCACACATGCATGAGAGGCAACTTTCGGGAACGAAGAGGGAAGGGGTGAGCCTCGACTGTAGGCGTGCCGCCGCCGGCGCGGAAATGCAAAAAGAGGCGTGGCCCATAGCCAAAGGGCATGACCCCCGTCGCCGCCGTCCCCGGACTCAGTGGCCGCGCGCCGCGCACTCGGGCGCGGCCGTGTCGAGCACCTCGACCAGCCGCGCGATCAGCCGCGCGGTGTAGGGCGGGCGCGGATGCAGGCCGTCGGCCTGGATGTCGGCCGGATCGGCCGCGACCGACCCCCAGTCGGCGAACAGCGCGCCGGTTTCCGCGGCGACGCGGCGCATGGTCGCGTCGTGCGCGTCGCGCAGCGCGATCGGATGGCCGGGCGCCTGGCGCGTGAGGCCCGTCAGCACCACGCCGCGGCCCTCGGCCTGTGCGAGGCCCACCATCGTGCGCAGCGGGTATTCGATCTGCCAGCCGCGCATCGCGTCGTTGATGCCGCGCTGCAGCACCACGAAGCGCGTGGTCAGCCGCACGCGCGGGAAGGCGGTGGCACGCAGCGTGGCGGTCGAGCCGGCCACCGAGTTGTCGACCACCGCATAGGCCGGCCGCAGGCGCATCAGCAGCGCGGCGCCGCCGTCGAACATGATCGAGTCGCCCTCGAGCGTGACCGAGCAGTCGGGGCGTGGCGGCGGCATGGGCGCGGCGGCCGTGCGTCCGCCCGGCGCATCGCGGCCGCAGCCGGACAGCGCGAGCGCGCAGGCGCAGGCCAGCGCCGCGCGGCGCCAGGTGGGAAGCGAGAAGGGACTTGTCATGGCGAAGGCTCGGGAAGAATTCGGTCGGCGCGCGCGAGCGGGCCTTGCGCGCACTCGGGCGCCGCGGCATCGAGCACGGCCACCAGCCGCTCGATCAGCCGCGCGGAATAGGGCGTGCCGGGATGGATCCAGTCGGCCATGTCCTCGGGCCGGCCCTCGACCGCGCCCCAGTCGGCGAACAGCGCGCCGCGTGAACGCGCCACCTCGCGCGCGGTGGCGTCGTAGGCATCGCGGCGGCGCACCTTGCGCGCGCCGAACTGGCGCGCGAGACCGGTCACGATCGGCACGCGGCCCTCGGCCTGCACGCGCTCGACCATGCGCCGCAGCGGCGGCGCGAGGGCGGTGGCGTTCTGGGCGTCGTTGATGCCGTGCTGCAGCACCACGAAGCGCGTGCTGCGCCGCTCGGCGGCGAAGGGCCGTGCCCGCAGCGCGGCGGTGAGGGCGGGCACCGAGTTGTCGACCACCGTGTAGGCGGGCCGCAGCCGGTGCAGCAGTGCGGCCGGCGTCTCGGGCAGGCGCGGGCCGGGCACGAAGCCGCCGTACAGGATCGAGTCGCCCTCGAGCGTGACCGAGCAGCCCGCGCGCTCGGCCGGCGTGGCCGCGACCAGCGGGGGTTCGGGCATCGGCGGCGCGGCTTCGGTGTCCGCCGGCGGGCCCAGGCCGCTGCCGGCGCCGCCGCCGCAGGCCGCCAGCGTGAGCAGCCATGCGGCGCAGCCCGCCAGCGCGAGGGAACGCGGGCCTGGCCGCGGCGGGTTCGGGTCGGTCTTCGAGGTGGACATCACCCCGTTGCCGAGCGAACGCCCCGATACCGCAACGCGGCTTCAGGAAACGGGCGGGGTTTTCCCTCCCCATAACCTTTGGGTATGGCCCAGGCCGCTATTGGAATTGCCGCCTTGAGTCACTCTTTCTTACACTGGGCCTCCTGTTCAACCTCCCTCGAAGAAGGCACGCATGAAACTCTCCGCATTGATGGCCGCCGCCGCCACGGTCCTGCTCGCTGCCACCGGCGCCCAGGCCGCCGACACGCTGGCCAAGATCGCCGAGTCCGGCAAGATCACGCTGGCCTACCGCGAGTCGTCGGTACCGTTCAGCTACCTCGACGGTCCCAACAAGCCGATCGGCTTCGCGGTCGAGATGTCGAACGCCGTGGTCGAGGCGGTGAAGAAGAAGCTCAACAAGCCGAACCTGCAGGTGCAGCTGATGGCCGTGACCTCGCAGAACCGCATCCCGCTGATCACCAACGGCACGGTCGACCTCGAGTGCGGCTCGACCACCAACAACACCGCGCGCGGCAAGGACGTGTCCTTCGCGGTCAACCACTTCTACACGGGCACGCGCCTCTTGGTGAAGAAGTCCTCGAAGATCAAGGACTACGCCGACCTCGCGAAGAAGACCGTGGCCAGCACCACCGGCACCACCAACGCGCTGGTCATGCGCAAGTACAACACCGAGAAGAACCTCGACATGAACATCGTGCTCGGCAAGGACCATGCCGACGCCTTCCTGCTGGTGGAGAGCGACCGCGCCGTCGCCTTCGCGATGGACGACATCCTGCTGTTCGGCCTGATCGCCAACTCGAAGAACCCGGCCGACTACGAGGTGGTGGGCGAGTCGCTGCAGGTCGAGCCCTACGCCTGCATGCTGCCCAAGGACGACCCGGCCTTCAAGAAGCTGGTCGACGACACCTTCATCGGCATGATGAAGAGCGGCGAGTTCGAGAAGCTCTACACCAAGTGGTTCATGTCGCCGATCCCGCCGAAGAACCTGCCGCTGAACCTGCCTATGAGCCCGCAGCTCAAGGAGAACCTCAAGGAATTCAGCGACAAGCCGGCGACCTGAGCACGCCGCGATCGGACGCAAGGACATGGTCTCCACGCAGGTCGTAGGCATCCTGGGCGGCATGGGTCCGGCCGCGGGCGCCGACTTCGTGCGGCTGTTCGTGCAGGCCTGCGCGCAGCAGATGCGCGCGCGCGGCGAACCGGTGCGCGACCAGTCCTTCCCCGAGCACTGGCTCGCGCAGGTGCCGGTGCCCGACCGCACCGGCGCATTGCTGTCGAGCGCCGAGAACGGCGCGCACCAGCCGCTCGAGCCGATGCTGCAGGCGCTGGGCCGGCTGGCCGCGCTCGGCAGCCGCACGGTGGCGATCGCCTGCAACACCGCCCATGCCTGGCATGCGCGGCTGCAGGAGCGCTTTCCGCAGGTCGAGCTGCTGCACATGGCGCGCGAGACCGCGCAGCACCTCGCGGCGCAGGGCGCGGGCGAGGTGGCGCTGATGGCCACCGAGGGCACCTACCGCATCGGTCTCTACGAGCAGGCGCTGGCCGAGGCCGGCCTGGGCTGCCACGTGCCCAGCGAGGACGAGCGCCGCACCATCGCGCGCGGCATCTTCGAGGGCGTGAAGGCCGGCGACATGGCGCTGGCCGAGCGCTGCTTCTCCGAGGTTGCGCTGCGGCTGGCCGAGCGCCACGGGCCGGTCACCATCATCATGGGCTGCACCGAGGTGCCGCTGGGGCTCGCGGGCTCGCCGGCGGTGGCGGGGCTGCGGCTGGTCGATCCGGCGCAGGTGCTGGCGGCGGCGCTGGCGCGCCGGGCCTACGAGCCGCGCTGAGCGGTTCCCGCGCGGGGGCATCAACCCCGCGAACAGGGAGGACGGGCCGTTATCGCCTACATTGCGGCGTGCGTTTTTTCGCATCTGCCCCTTGTCCGACGATCCCTCACCTGGAGCCCTCCTCATGCCCCAACTCGACGACCGCCGTTCCGACCTGCAATCCGACTTCGATTCGCTGCGCCCCGGCGACAGCACCGAACAGGGCGCGACGCGGCGCACCGCGCTCAAGGCCGCCATCGGCGTGGGCTATGCCGCCGCCGTGATGCCGGTGATGGCGCAGACCGCCATCAGCACCCCGGCCGACGGCCTCAAGGCCGGCCCGATCAAGTACACGGTCAACGGCTTCGAGGTGCCGGCCTACGCCGCCGCGCCGGCCAACAAGACCGGCCTGCCGGTGATCCTGGTGGTGCAGGAGATCTTCGGCGTGCACGAATACATCGCCGACACCTGCCGCCGCTTCGCCAAGCTCGGCTACCTCGCCATCGCGCCCGAGCTCTATGCGCGCCAGGGCGATCCGCGCGGCTACACCGACATCCCCAAGCTGCAGGCCGACATCGTGAGCAAGGTGCCCGACGCGCAGGTGCTGGCCGACCTCGACGGCGCGCTGCAGTACGCCGCGGCCAACGGCGGCGACACCTCCAAGGCCGGCATCACCGGCTTCTGCTGGGGCGGCCGCATCACCTGGCTCTACGCCGCCACCGGCAAGGTCAAGGCCGGCGTCGCCTGGTACGGCCGGCTGGTCGGCCAGGCCAGCGACCTGAACCCGAAGCACCCGGTCGACATCGCCGCCAACCTGCAGGCGCCGGTGCTCGGCCTGTACGGCGGAAAAGACCAGGGCATCCCCCTTGACACCGTTGATAAGATGAAATCGGCCCTGGCAAATGGCTCTCCGGCTGCCAAGGCGTCGAGCTTCGTCGTGTATCCCGAAGCAGGCCATGCGTTCCATGCCGACTACCGTCCCAGCTACGTCAAGAGCGCGGCCGACGACGGATGGCAGCGAGCCACCGCCTGGTTCAAAGCCAACGGCGTCGCCTGAGCGATCAGCGCCCAGGACGACCCCAGAGCCAGCTTCCGCCGAAGGCCGTCCCCGCAAGGGGCGGCCTTTTTGCTTTTAATGAATGGAACTGGGCGCATCGGGCGTCCTTATTGCGTAAGCAGCTATGAACTTGATAGTGATCATCTTGGCGACCCTGGTCGCCGGCATTGGCAGCGTGTGGCTCGCGGCGCTGCTGTTGCGCGTGGGCGTGCGCAGCGGCTCGGGCGGCGTGAATCCGCAGCACCTGCTGAGCCTGGCGGCCGGCGCGCTGCTCGCCACCGCCTTCATGCACCTGTTGCCCGAGGCCTTCGAAAGCCGCATCGAGCCAGCGCTGCTGTTCGCGGTGCTGCTGTTCGGCGTGGTGTTCTTCTTCCTGCTCGACAAGGCCGAGCTGTGGCACCACGGGCACGAGCACCATCACGGCGGCGACACCGCCGGGCAGCCGGCGCAGCTCGGCCCCATCTACGACAACCACGGCCACCACGATCACGCGCACGGCCACGACCATGCGCACCACGGCCACGGCCACGGCCACGACCACGGCCCGCGCGCCGGCGGCTGGGCCGTGCTCACCGGCGACAGCGTGCACTGCTTCGGCGACGGCATCCTGATCGCCTCGGCCTTCATCGCCGACCTGCGCCTGGGCCTGGTCGCCGCCCTCGCGGTGCTCGCGCACGAGGTGCCGCACCACATCGGCGACCTCGTGGTGCTACGCCAGAGCTCGGCCAACCAGCGCGCCGCGCTCGTGAAGGTGTCGCTGGCCGGCACCATGACCATGCTCGGCGGCATCGCGGGCTGGTGGCTGGTCGACCAGCTGCATGGCTGGCTGCCGTACTTCCTCGTGCTGGCCGGCAGCAGCTTCGTCTACGTCGCGCTGGCCGACCTGATCCCGCAGCTGCAGAAGCGCCTGCCGATGCGCCAGACCCTCGGGCAGATCGCCTGGCTGATCGCGGGCATCGCGCTGGTCACGGGCGTGAGCCGGCTCGCGCACAGCGGCGAGCATGGCCACGACCACGGGCACGACCACGCCGCGCATGCGCACGAAGAAGGACACGACCACGACCACGCGCACGAAGGCGAGGCCAAGCCTGGGGCGAACAAGGACGCGGCGAAGAACTGATCGTTTGCACAGGTGCGGGCGCGGGCGATACCTCCGGTCACCCGCGCCGACTTCCGGATGACGCGAAATCGGCGCAACATAGGGGCCTGCTTCGTCCTGCCATCCGTGAGAAAACGTGAGGAAACGACCATGACCACCCGTGCCGCCGCCACCAGCGCGCGCCCCGCGCCGATCCCCGAGGAAGTCGACGAGGACCTCGATGCCGACGGCCTGCCCGAGGACGACTTCGATGCCATCGACGCGGAAGCCGCCGATTCCCTGTCCGAGGAAACCGGCATCGACCTCACCGATGCCAGCGAGCTCGATGCCGACAACGTGCCGGCCGACGAGGAATTCGATCGCGTGATGAACGCGCCCGACTGAGGGCGCCTCTCCCGGGGGCCGCTCGCTAGGCCGATGCGGGATGCAGCCAGCCCTGGTGCTTCTCCATCAAGGCGCCCACCACCTTGCGGATCTCCTCCATCGCCGCCCGCGCGATCGCCGACGTGCCGCCCTGCCTGCGCGTGACCATCCCGACCGAGCGCAGCGGCCCGTCTGAAATCGACGAGATCTTCATTCCCCGCAGGCTCACCATCGGCATCATGCCCAGATAGGGCAGCACGGCGACGCCCAGCCCTTCCTTGAGGAAGCCCGCGATCGTGCCGACCTGGTCGAGCTGCATCTTCGGCCGGAACTCCACGCCGCGCTGCAGGAAGGCGGCGCTGATGTAGCGCATCGCGGTGCTGGCGTCGGTCATGCTGATGACCGGCAGCCGCAGCAGTTCGTCGAGCATGACCTCGTCGGCGATGCGCTTGCGCCAGGCGCCGCACGACAGCAGCACGAACTGGTCGCGCAGCAGTTCCTCGTATTGCAGCTCCGGGTGCGAGGGCATGACGGACGCCAGCGCGAAATCCACCTGGTAGTTCAGCAGCCGCTGGATGCTCGCGCTGTTGGAGCAGTCGTGGATGGCGATGCGCGGCTGCGCGAAGCGCCGCTCGAGCGCGCCGCAGGTGGCGGGAAGGATCACGCTGGCCAGCGACGGCAGCGAGGCGATGCTCAGTTGCTGCGCCTCCTGCTCGGCCGATGTGCGCATGCGTTCGAGGCCGCTGTCGAATTCCCCGATCACGCTGCGCGCCATGCTGGCCAGCCGCGTGCCGCTCGCGGTGAGATGCACGCTGCGCGTGGTGCGCTCGAACAGCACCAGGCCCAGCGCCTCCTCGAGATCGCGGATCGCCTTGCTCAGCGAGGGCTGGGTCATGAACAGCTGCTCCGCGGTCTTGCTGAAGTTCAGCGATTCGCTGAGCGCGAGGAACAGGCGCAACTGGCGCGGGGAGATATTCATTCCTTGATTCTATAAATCGATAGATAGAAAGAATTTCAAAGATAAATGGGTTCTTCCTACGATCGCCGCTCAGGCAAATCGAAGGAGACGACAAGGTGCTGGATCTGAAGGGAAAAGTCGCGCTGGTCATGGGCTGCGGCGCCGTGGCCGATGGCTGGGGCAATGGGCGCGCCACCGCGGTGCTGCTCGCGCGGCAGGGCGCGAAGGTGTTCGGCACCGACCTCGTGCTGGCCAACGCCGAGGCCACGCGTGCCCTGGTCGTGGCCGAGGGCGGCGAGGCCGAGGTTCAGGCCTGCGATGCCACCCAGTCGGCGCAGGTCGAGCAGGCGGTGGCCGCCTGCATCCAGCGCTTCGGGCGCATCGACATCCTGGTCAACAACGTCGGCGTCTCGCAGCCCGGCGGTCCCGTCGACATGGACGAAGCGGTGTGGGACGCGCAGATCCAGGTCAACCTCAAGAGCGCGTTCCTCGGCTGCAAGCACGTCATCCCGCACATGCGCGCGCAGGGCGGCGGCGCCATCGTCAGCGTGGCGTCCGTGGCCGGCCTGCGCTACATCGGCAAGCCGCAGGTCGCCTATGCCGCGGCCAAGGCGGGGCTGCTGCAGTTCACGCACACCTCGGCCGTCATCCATGCGCACGAAGGCATCCGGCTCAACTGCGTGGTGCCGGGGCTGATGCACACGCCGCTCATCGAAGGGCTGGCGGCGAAGTACGCGAAGGGCGACACGCAGGGCTTCATCGACCACCGCAACAACCAGGTGCCCATGAAGCACATGGGCACCGGCTGGGACACGGCGCACGCGGTGCTGTTCCTCGTGGCGGACGAAAGCCGCTACGTGACCGGCACCGAGATCGTCGTCGACGGCGGCCTGGTCGCGGCCACGCGCTGACGGCCCGCTGCCTTCCCACCGCTTCCCTCAAAAACAAGGAGACACACCATGCTCGAGACCGGGCGACGACTTCTGTTGGCCTGCGCATTCGCGACGGCCGCCGCCGCGCTGATGCCGGCCGCCCATGCGCAGGGCTATCCGCGCCAGCCCATCCGCCTCATCGTGCCGTTCGCACCGGGCGGAGCGGTCGACCAGACGGCACGCATCATCGGCAACACCCTGGGCGAGAAGCTGGGCCAGACGCTGGTGATCGACAACAAGCCCGGCGCCAGCGGCTCGCTGGGCGCGGGCGACCTGCATCGCGCCAAGCCCGATGGCTACACCCTCATGCTCGCGCTCGATTCGCAGGCGGTGAACCACCTCACGGTGAAGAACCTGCCCTTCGACACCTTCAAGGACTTCGACTACCTGAGCCTGCTCGTCACCACGCCGCAGGTGCTGGTCACGCGCAACGACCTGCCGGCGAAGAACTTCGACGAGCTGGTGGCGTACCTCAAGGCCAACCCCAAGAGTTCCTACGGCTCCGCGGGCACCGCCTCGGCCGGGCACGTGAACAGCGCGCAGCTCTCGCTGGCCAAGGGGCTGCGCACCGAGCACGTGCCCTACAAGGGCGCGGGCCCGCTGCTCACCGACATGCTCGGCGGCCACATCGACTACGCGTTCGCGGGCCTGTCGGTGATGCTGCCGCAGATCAAGGCCGGCAAGGTCCGGGCGCTGGCCGTGAGCTCGCCGCGGCGCTCGGCGATGCTGCCCGACGTGCCCGCGATGAACGAGCTGATCCCGGGTTTCGAATACCCCACCTGGATCGGCATCGTCGCGCCGCCGGGGATGCCGGCCGAGGTGCGCCAGAAGATCCTCAAGGCCGTGCGCGAGACGATGCACGATCCTCAGGTGGAGAAGCGCTTCGCCGAGAACGCCTACGACATCGTGAACGGCACGCCCGAGCAGTTCGCGCAGCGCGTGAAAAGAGACGCCGAAGTCATGGACGACCTGGTCAAGCGCAGGATCGTCACCAGCGACTGAACCCGATCCCCGAAGAAAGGAACACCCCATGGCCCGGATCCCCTACGCGGACAGCCAGAACCCCGCCGTCAAGCCGCTGGCGGATCGCATCGTCGCCGAGCGCGGCGAGGTGCTGCATCTCTATCGCATGCTGCTCAACAGCCCGCCCGTGGCCGAAGGCTGGCTCCACTACCTGACCGCGATCCGGCAGAAGTCCTCGCTGCCCGGCGCGCTGCGCGAGATGGTCATCATGCGCGTGGCGCAGCTCAACCACGCGCCCTACGAAGCGGACCAGCACGCGCCGATTGCGCTGAAGGAAGGCATGTCGCAGCCGCAGCTCGATGCGCTGCAGGACTGGGCGCGAAGCGACCTGTTCAGCGAGCGCGAGCGCGCGGTGCTGGCCTATGCCGACGCCATGACGCTCCACGTGCAGGTGCCCGATGCGATCTTCGCCGCGGTGTCGGCGCAGTTCGAGCCGCGGCAGCTGGTGGAACTCACGGCGACGGTCGCGGCCTACAACATGGTCTCGCGCTTCCTCGAAGCGCTGCAGATCCATTCGCACGACGCGCGTTGAGAGCTGCCCCCGGCGTCAGCTCGTCTGCCGCACGATCACCTGCCCGTTGCGCGCACCGCTGTGCGCCCCATCGCGCCAGGTCAGCGCGCCATTCACGATCACCGCCTCGATGCCTTCGGCCGCCTGTGTCGGCTCCTGGTAGTTCGCGGTGTCGCGCACGGTCTTCGCATCGAACACCACCACGTCCGCGTGGTGGCCGGGCTTGAGCGTGCCGCGCTCGTGCAGGCCGAAATTGCGTGCCGTGAGGCCGGTCATCTTCCACACGGCGGTCTCGAGCGGGAACAGGCCGACGTCGCGGCTGTAGTGGCCCAGCACGCGCGGGAAGGTGCCCCACAGCCGCGGGTGCGGCTTCTCGCCGAGCGGAATGCCGTCGGAGCCGATCATGGTCTCGTCGAAGGCGAGGATGCGCTGCACGTCGTCCTCGTCCATCATGAAATAGATCGCGCTGCCGGGCTGCAGGCGCTTCGCAGCCTCCTCGCCCGACACGCCCCAGTCGGCCGCGATGTCCTTCAGGTCGCGGCCCGCGCACTCGGGATGCGGCACGCTCGAGGCGATCAGTACGCGGCCGTCCATCATGCCGCGGTCGGTGCGGATCATGGTCGAGCCGGCCGTGTAGGGATAGCAGTCGAGGCCGATGCACTGGTGCTTCATCGCCTCCTGGATGAAGGGCAGCGTGACCTTGGTCTTGCCGTGGTTCTGCACGTTCTGCACCTTGTGGTGCGACACCACCACCGGGATGTCGAGCGCGCGGCCGATGGCGAAGGTTTCCTCGAGCGATTCCATCACGCGGTCGGCCTCGTCGCGCATGTGGGTCACATAGAGCGCCTTGCGCGCCGTGAGCGGGCGCCCCACCTCGATGATCTCCTCGGTCGTGGCCTTCACCGCGGGCGGGTAGAAGGTACCGGTCGACAGGCCGATGGCACCGGCCTGCATCGCTTCCTCGACCAGCGCCTGCATCGCCGCGATCTCGCTCGCGGTGGCTGGGCGGTCGAGGTCGGCCATGGTCACGGCGCGCAGCGTCGAGTGGCCCACCATCGCCGCCACGTTGACCGAGGAGGGCGTGGCGCGCAGCGCATCGAGGTAGGCCGCGAAGGTGGTGAAGCGGCCCTCGACCGGCGAGTCGAGCAGGCTCAGCGGCATCGGCAGGTCCATGTCCTCGCGCAGCGGCGCGGCGCTGATGCCGCAGTTGCCCGCGATCACCGTGGTCACGCCCTGCGACACCTTGAACGGCATCTGCGCCTGCGACAGCACCGCCTGGTCGTCGTGCGTGTGCGAGTCGATGAAGCCCGGCGCCACGATGCGGCCCGTGGCGTCGAGCACCTGGTCGGCCGTGTGGCCGTCGAGCTGGCCGATGGCGGCGATGCGTCCGCCCGAGATGGCCACGTCGGCCTCGAAGCGCGGCGCCTTGGTGCCGTCGATCACGGTGCCGCCGCGGATCAGCAGGTCGTGGTGGGTGGGGTTCGACATCGCGTTTTTTCCTTCGTCTGTTGTGAGTGCGTGTTCAGCGGAAATGGCAGGCCACCAGATGGCCCTCGGCCTCGCGCGGCGTGAGCACGGGCTGCTGTTCCTTGCACACCGCCTGCGCCATCGGGCAACGGGTGTGGAAGCGGCAGCCCGAGGGCGGGTTCGCGGGGCTCGGCGGATCGCCCTGCAGCAGCATCCGTTTGGCAGGCGTGCGCGGGTTGGGCACCGGCACCGCCGACAGCAGGATCTCGGTGTACGGGTGGCGCGGCGCCGAGAACAGCGTGTCGCGGTCCGCGATCTCGACGATGTGGCCCAGGTACATCACGGCCACGCGGTGGCTGATGTGGCGCACCACCGCGAGGTCGTGCGCGACGAACAGGTAGGCGATGCCGAACTCGGCCTGCAGGTCCATCAGCAGGTTCACCACCTGCGCCTGCACCGACACGTCGAGCGCCGACACCGGCTCGTCGCAGACGATCAGCTTGGGCTGCAGTGCCAGTGCGCGCGCGATGCCCAGCCGCTGGCGCTGCCCGCCCGAGAACTCGTGCGGATACTTCTTCGCCGCCTCGGGCCGCAGGCCCACGCGCGAGAACAGCCAGCGCACGCGCTCCTCGCGCGCGGCCGCGTCGGCCCCGCCGAAGTTGCGCAGCGGCTCGGCCACGATCTCGCCCGCGGTCAGGCGCGGGTTGAGCGAGGCGTAGGGGTCCTGGAAGATGATCTGCAGGTCGCGCCGGCGCTGGCGCATCTGCGAGGGCGACAGTCCCACCAGTTCCTCGCCGTCGAGCTGCACCGAGCCTGCGCTCGGCTCCACCAGCCGCAGCACCGACTTCGCGGTGGTCGTCTTGCCGCAGCCCGATTCGCCGACCAGCGCGAGCGTCTCGCCGCGCGCCACCGAGAACGACACGCCATCGACCGCCTGGATCGGGGGCCGCGCCGGCCGCAGCCAGCGCTTGGGCGAAACATAGTGCTTGCGCAGCTCGTGCACGCGCAGCAGCGGCGCGGCATTGGTTGTCGTCGTTGTTGTCGTGCTCATGCGGCCATCTCCTGTTCGACCGAAGCCGTGGCCCAGCCTTCCTGCACCGCGAAGCAGGCCACCACGTGGCCGCCGTCGGCGTCGTTCGCATCGCCCTGGCGCGTGAGCCGCGGCGTCTCGTGCCGGCAGCGTTCGCGCGCCGAGGCGCAGCGCGCCGCGAAGGCGCAGCCGCGGCCCAGCTCGTGCGCGGCCGGCACCAGCCCCGGGATTTCGGTGAGCCGCGCGCTCGCGGTGTTCATCGCGGGCATCGAGGCCATCAGCGCGCGCGTGTAGGGATGCAGCGGCCGGTCGAACAGCTCGACCACCTCGGCTTCCTCCACCTTCTTGCCCGCATACATCACGACCACGCGGTCGCAGCTCTCGGCCACTACGCCCAGGTCGTGCGTGATCATCACCACGCCCATGCCCAGCTCCTTCTGCAGCCGCTTGATGAGGTCGAGGATCTGCGCCTGGATCGTCACGTCGAGCGCCGTCGTGGGCTCGTCGGCGATCAGTACCTCGGGGTTGCAGGCCAGGGCCAGCGCGATCATCACGCGCTGGCGCATGCCGCCCGAGAGCTGGTGCGGGTACTCGTTCACGCGCCGCTCGGGCTCGGGGATCTGCACCAGCCGCAGCATCTCGACCGCGCGCTGCAGCGCCTCGGCGCGGCTGGCCTTCTGGTGCAGCTGCACCGTCTCCGCGATCTGCCGGCCCACGGTCAGCACCGGGTTCAGCGAGGTCATCGGCTCCTGGAAGATCATCGAGATGCGGTTGCCGCGGATCTGGCGCATCTCGCGCTCGCTCAGCTGCATCAGGTCGGTGCCGCGCAGCCGCACCGCGCCCGCGTGGTGGCCCGGCGGCGTGGGCACCAGCCGCAGGATCGACAGCGCGGTCACGCTCTTGCCGCAGCCCGATTCGCCGACCACGCCGAGCGTGCGGCCGGCGCGCACGGTGTAGGACACGCCATCGACCGAGCGCACCACGCCGGCCAGCGTGTGGAAGTGGGTGCGCAGCGCGTCGACCTCGAGCAGCGGCTCGCCGGTCGCGAGCGCGACGCGGGACAGGGGAGTGGTCATGGGGCGTCGTCCCTCAGAGTTGGCGCGCCAGGCGCGGATCGAGCGCATCGCGCAGCCCGTCGCCCACGAGATTGATCGCGAGCACCGTGGCCGCGAGCAAGAGGCCCGGGTACAGGATGATGTGGAAGGCCACGGCGACGAAGTTGCGCCCCTCGGCCATCATGTTGCCCCAGCTCGGCGTCTGCGCGGGCACGCCCACGCCGAGGAAGGACAGCGCCGCCTCGGTCAGCACCGCGGCGGCCGCGACGAAGGTCGACTGCACGATCAGCGGCGCCACCATGTTGGGCAGCACGTGGCGCCACAGGATGGTCGGCAGCCGCGTGCCCACCGCATGCGCGGCTTCCACGAACAGTTGCTCGCGCAAGGTGAGCGCCAGCGAGCGCACCAGCCGCACCACGCGCGGTATCTCGGGAATGGTGATGGCCACGATCACCGTCGTGAGGCTGGCGCGCGTGACCGCCATCAGCGCGATCGCCAGCAGGATGCCGGGGATCGCCATCAGCCCGTCCATCACGCGCATCACGAAGCCGTCGATGCGGCGCACGAAGCCCGCCAGCAGCCCCAGCACGATGCCGAAGACGGTGGCCAGCACGGCGACCGAGGCGCCGACGATCATCGACACCTGGCCACCCCACACCGCGCGGCTGAACACGTCGCGGCCCAGCGCGTCGGTGCCGAACCAGTGCTCGGCCGAAGGCGGCTGCATGCGCGCCAGCGGGTCGATGTCCTGCGGATCGTGGGTGGCGATCCAGGGCGCGGCGATCGACAGCGCGGCCACCGCGAGCAGCAGCAGCAGGCCGACGATCAGCGTCGGGTGCTTGCGCAGCCAGCGGAAGCGCGGCGGGACGAAGGGCGAGATGTCGGCCTCGGTGCTGGCCTGGATGGGGGGCGTGTCGCTGTCGCTCATGGGGAGTACGGTGGACATGGCGCGGTTCAGTACTGGATGCGCGGATCGAAGAAGCGGTAGCTCAGGTCGATCAGCAGGTTGATCAGCACGTACACGCCGGCCGACAGCAGCAGCACGCTCTGGATCACGGGATAGTCGTGGCGCTGCACCGAATCGATGACCAGCCGGCCCACGCCGGGGATCGCGAACACGGTCTCGGTGACCACCACGCCGCCGATCAGCAGCGCGATGCCCACGCCCACCGTGGTGGCGATCGGGATCGCCGCGTTGCGCAGCGCATGGCCCAGCACCGGCAGCACCCCCAGGCCCTTGGCGCGCGCGGTGCGGATGTAGTCCTCGTGCAGCACCTCGAGCACGGTGGCGCGCGTCATGCGCGTCACCAGCGCGATGTAGACCAGCGCCAGGTTCACGCACGGCAGCACCAGCCCGAGCAGCCAGTCGGCCGGGCTCTGGCCGAAGCGCACGTAGCCCTGCACCGGAAACCACGGCAGCTGGATCGCGAAGGCGTAGATCAGCAGGTAGCCGACCAGGAACACCGGCACCGAGAAGGCCAGCACCGCGAACAGCATCACCAGCCGGTCGATCCAGGTGCCGGCGCGGTAGGCCGCGAGCGTGCCCAGCGGCACCGCCACCACCAGCGTGATCGCCATGGTGAGCAGCGCGATCGACACCGTGGGCTCGAGCCGCTGCCCGAGCAGCTGCGACACCGGCACCTGCGTGAAGATCGAGGTGCCGAGGTCGCCGGTGGCGAGCCGGCCGAGCCACAGCGCGAACTGCTGCCACAGCGGCAGGTTGAGGCCGAGCGCGGCGCGCAGCTTCTCGATGTCCTCGCCGGTGGCGAGGTCGCCCGCGATCAGCGCGGCCGGATCGCCGGGCGACAGGTGGATCAACAGGAACACCACCACGGCGACCACCGCCATGACCGGGAGCGTCGAGAGGAACCGACGGAGGATGTAGCCCATGGCTTCGAGGTTCTCGTGGCTGGGGGGAAGGGCTTACTTGTCGAGCATCCAGACCGTCGGCATGCCGGCCCAGAGCTTGTCCACGCCCTTGAGGCTGGAGCGCGCGGCGAACGCGGCCGAGTACTGGCCCGCGTTGATGTAGGGCACGGCCTCGTAGGCGCGCGACTGGAAGGCGTCGAGCAGTTCCTTGCGCTTGGCCGGCACCGTCTCCTTGAGCCAGGCCGTGCGCAGCTCGTCGAGCTTCTTGTCGCAGGGCCAGCCCGGCAGGCTGTTGCCGCAGGCCGCGCTCAGGTAGGCGTTGGCGATCGGCGAGTTGGCGTCGAACTCGCCGGCCACCGTCACGTACATGTTCCAGCCGCCGGCCTCGGGCGCATCGCGCTTGGCGCGGCGCGCGCCGATCGAGGCCCAGTCCATGGTCTGCGCGTCGACGTTCAGGCCGATGCTGCGCATGGTCTGCGCGGCCATCAGCGCCTCGGCGTTGAGGTAGGGCACGTCGCTGGGCACCAGCAGCACCACCTTCTCGCCCTTGTAGCCGGCGTCGGCCAGCATCTTCTTGGCCTTGGCCACGTCGGCCTTGCGGAAGGGCTCGGCGCCGGCCGCGGTCTCGTTCGGGCTGCCGCAGATGAAGTAGGTGGCGCAGTAGCTCATGCGCATGTCGAGCGGATAGCCCATGGCCGCGACGAAGCGTTCCTGGCTCACCGCCTGCAGCAGCGCCTGGCGCACCTTCGGGTCGTTGAAGGGCGCGTGCAGCTGGTTCATCACCAGGAAGGCCTGGTAGGCGCCGCCCGAGCCGATCTTGACGTTGCTGTCGGTGCGCAGCGGCGCGATGTAGTCGGGCGGCAGCTGCTCGACCAGGTCGACCTCGCCGCGCTTGAGCGCCGCGACCGCGCTGTTGGCGTCGGGCAGATAGAGCCACTCCACGCGGTCGAAGCTGGTCTTCTTGCTGCCCGAGAGGCCGCTCGGCGGCTCGCTGCGCGCCACGTAGTTGGTGTTGCGCACGAACACCGCCTTGTTGCCGGGCACCCATTCGTCGCGCTTGAAGACGAACGGGCCCGAGCCCACGACCTCGGTCAAAGGCGCCGTGGCCGGCATCTTCGCGATGCGCTCGGGCAGGATCACCGGCGGAAAGCCCGAGGGCTTGGCCAGCCCGTCGAGCACCATGCCGAAGGGCTCGGTCAGCGTGAGCGTGAAGCTGTGGGCGTCGACCGCCTTCCATTCGGCGCCGCTGGCCACCATCGCGCGGCCCAGGCTGTCGCGCGCGGCCCAGCGCTGCAGCGAGGCGATCGCGTCGGCCGAGGTCACGGCGCTGCCGTCCGAGAACTTCAGGCCCGGGCGCAGCGTGAAGCTCCACTGCTTGCCGTCCTTCGAGGTGCTGTACTTCTCGACCATCTGCGGCTGCGGCTTGCCGTTCGCGTCTTGCGCGAACAGCGTGTCGTAGACCATGTAGCCGAAGTTGCGCGAGATGTAGGCCGTGGTGAAGGTCGGGTCGAGGATCTTCAGGTCGGCATGCGCGACCACGCGCAGCGTCTTGGGCTGCTGCTGGGCCGGCGCGTGCAGGCTCGCCGTGGCGAGGGCGAGTCCGCCGAGACAGGCGGCGAGAAGGCGGCGTGGTGAAGTCATCGCGGAACTCCGTGGCTGAGGAAAAGGGAAGGGAACGAGGGAGAAAGAAAAAAACGAGGCGTCAGGCCGTGGCGCCGATCGGCCACTTGGGCAGCCGCGCCTTGCGGTAGGGCAGGGTGCTGAGGTCGAGCGTGACCGCGCCCGGCGCGCCCGCGTAGATCACATGCTTGGCGACCTTCGAGTACGAGGCATAGAAGTGCTGCGAGGACTTCACCACCACGATCTTCCTGGCCGCCAAGTCGCAGCCCAGTTGCGTGAAGAGGTCGGTGCCCATCGCCTGGTTGCGCAGCGTGATCAGCACGATCTCGATGCCGTTGGCTTCCACCAATGCGCTGTCGCCCATCAGCACCGGCGTGCCCGCCAGGCCGGTCATCACCAAGTCGCGCTGCAGCGCCTTCACCGTGCACTCGAGGTCGATCGGGTCGCCCGAGAGCGGGCTGATCTTGCCGCCGATGCGCATCGTGAGCTTCGCGCCCACGCCCGCGTCGAAGGCGATGCGCACCGCGATCGGGTCCCACATCGGGCCCAGCGCCGCATTGGTGATGCCGCGCTCGACCATGCGGCGCAGGATGAAGGTCGAATCGCTGGCCGCGCCGCCGCCGGGGTTGTCGGCGCCATCGGCCAGCACCACCGGGCCGCCGTCGAAGGCCAGCGCCGCGTCGAGCGAGGCGTCGATGCCGGGGTAGGGGACCGTGAGTTCGTCGCGCATCGCGATCACCTCGTCGGCCAGTTGGCGCGCCAGGGCCTGCGCCTTGGCCGCGTCGCCGTCGGTGTAGACCAGCAGCTTGGTGCCCATCTCGGGCACGTCGCCCCACGAGAAGCCGTGCGTGAGCGAGACCGAGAGCACGCCGTCCTTGCCCTCGAGCGACTGCATGCGTTCGACGAAGCCGCGCGCCGGCTGGCGAGAGGTGTGGACCGTCACGATCATGTCGCAGTCGACCATCGCGGCCACCGGCTTCACCTTGCCCTCGACCTGTGCCGCGCAGATGTCGACCAGCTCCATGCCGCGCTCGAGCACGTCGGTGTGCGGGTACTCCTTGAACGAGATCATCAGGTCGGCGTTGGCCACCATCTCGGGCGTGAGGTGGTTGTGCGGATCGAGCTCGGCGCCGATCACCACCTTCGGGCCCACGATCTCGCGCACCCGCTTCAGCAGGTCGCCTTCGCAGTCGTCGTAGCCGTCGGCCACCATCGCGCCGTGCAGGCCCAGCAGCACCATGTCGACCGGCAGCACCGCGCGCAGGTCGGCCAGCAGCTCGTCGCGCAGCGTCTCGTAGGCGTGGCGCGTGGTAGTGCCGCTGGGCTGCGCGCCGGCCACCATGCCTTCGAACAGCGTCCAGCCGCGCTCCTTGCCGCGGATGCGCGCGGCCCACAGCGGGCCCGAGAACAGCGTCATCGCTTCGGGATGCTTGCCGGCGGGGAAGTAGCCGCGGTCCTTGAACGAGGCCAGGCCCGTGGGCATGGGCGCGAAGGTGTTGGTTTCGGTGGCGAGGGAGGCACTGAAGACACGCATGGGGTTTCTCTTGTTCTCGGGGTGGAGGGAAGAAGGAAGGAAAAGGGGCGTCGCTACGTCAGGCCGCGACCTTGCTGCGCAGCCGCTGCGGCCCGAGCATCTCGGCCGTGAGCCCGAAGCCCGCGATGCGCTCGGGCAGCGGCAGCCCGCGTGCCAGCGCCGCGCAGGCCTCGCCCATCGCGGCCGAGGTCTGGATGCCGTAGCCGCCCTGCGCCGCGACCCAGAAGAAGCCCGGCGCCTCGGGATCGAAGCCGCCGACCAGGTCGCCGTCGGCCACGAAGGAACGCAGGCCGGCCCAGGTGCGCGTGGGGCGGCGGATCGAGAGCGTGGTCACTTGCTCGATGCGGTCGATCGCGATCGCGATGTCGAGCTCCTCGGGCTGGATGTCCTGCGGTTCCACCGGATCGGCATTGGCCGGCGAGCCGAGCAGCATGCCGGCGTCGGGCTTGATGTACCAGTCCTCGTCGGCGCCGAACACCATGGGCCAGCGCGCGGCCGTCGCGGCCTCGCCTTCGGGCGGCGCGAAGATGAAGGCCGAGCGCCGGCGCGGCTCGATGCCGATGGGCGGCACGCCCGCGAGTCGAGCCACCGTGTCGACCCAGGCGCCCGCCGCATTGAGCAGCACCGGTGCCTCGTAGCTGCGCCCGCCGGCCTGCACGCGCCAGACCTCGCCCACGCGCTCGATGGCCGTCACGCCCGCATCGCACACCAGTTGCCCGCCCGCGCGCCGCATGCCGCGCAGGTAGCCCTGGTGGATCGCATGCACGTCCATGTCGGCCGCGTCGGGTTCGTAGACCGCGCCGATCACCTGCTCGGGCCGCAGCGCCGACACCATCGCGCATGCTTCGTCGGCACCGAGCCGGCGCGGATCGCCGGGCATGCCCTGCAGCACCTGCCAGTGCTCCTCGAGCTGCGCCTCCTGCCCCGGGCCCGCGATCATCATCGCGCCGCGCGGCGTGAGCAGCGGATGCTCGGCGAAGCCCGGCGGCGGGTTCTCGAGAAAGGCGCGGCTGGCCATCGTGAGCGCGCGCACCTGCGGCGTGCCGTAGCTCTCCATGAAGAGCGCGGCCGAGCGGCCCGTGGAGTGGTAGCCCGGCTGGTTCTCGCGTTCGAGCAGGATCACGCGGGCATGCGGCGCGAGCCAGTGCGCCACCGAGGCGCCGGCGATGCCGCCGCCGATCACGAGGAAGTCGGCGGTGGCGGTGGTGTGTTCGGTCGTTGTCATCGCGGCGCAGTGTAGGAACAAATTTGCGTATACGCAAATTATCGAAAGCCCTGAGTTCCTTTGGCATCGTCTCGTGCAGAGTGAGGACGCTGCGAAGGGCCCAGGACGTTCGTTGCACCATGGCGGTGAAATTTGCGTACTTGCAATTTGCGCATACGCAAATTTCGGGCCCGGCCGCGGCGGCCCGGCGGTGGAGGGGCGGCGGATGGACTGGCAGAATCCTGCGCATCACAAGAGAGAGCCAAGCGTGAATCCACATACAGGGACCAAGCAGGCGGCGAAGCCGAAGGAGGCCGCGCCCACGCTGGACCGCACCACTTTCGGTTATCGCCTGCGCACCGCGCGCAAGCGTTTCGGCTGGACGCTGGCGCAACTGGCCGAGCGTTCGGGCGTGTCGATCACCACCATCTCGCGCGCCGAGCGCGGCCAGCTCGCGCTGGGCTACGAGAACTTCACCGCCCTGGGCCGCGCGCTCGACATGGACATGAACGCCATGTTCGCGGGCGCCGGCGTCAAGCCCGCCCAGTTCGACGGCCCCGTCGTCACGCGCGCCGGCAAGGGCGTGGTGTACCGCGGTCTATCGATCGCCTACGAGTTCCTCGGCACCACCGCCGCCGGCAAGCAGATGAGCCCCATCGTCGGCGTGGTGCACGCGCGGCGCATCCACGGCCCCGAGGACTTCGTGCGTCACTCGGGCGAGGAGTTCGCCTATGTGCTCTCGGGCGAGATCGAGGTGCACTTCGACAACGGCGAGGTGGTGCGGCTGGGTCGCGGGGATTCGCTCTATTTCGACAGCCGGCTCGGGCATGCGTACATCAGCGTGAGCCGGCAGCTCGCGAAGATCGTGGGGATGACGATCGGGGAGAGCGGGCACATGAAGTCGGCGCGGGAGGCGCCGGAGGTGGAAGCCGTGGAGGCGGTGGTGAAGAAGAAGGCCAGGAGCAGCGGCAAGGCTTGATGGCAGTGGAAAGCGCCGGCTGCGACAGAATCCGGCATGCACTTTGAATCCGTTGGCCAGTACCACGATGCCTTGGCCGCCATCGTCCTGTCTGCACCGGATCGGTTTCAGTCTTTCGATGACGAAGCGGTTGACCAGAACCTCGAACTCGAACGGCGCTTTCGAGACCTGCGAGATCAGTTCCACTGGGTCGAAAAGAAGCTGAAGGAGCCTCGCCTCGCCCGCATTTGTCGAGAACTGATCGACATTTCCCACGAAGCTTACAAGGCCGGTGATGCAAAGCGCGGAGCGCACACGCTTCAAGAATGCGAAGGCTTGATCTGGAAAAACCGTCACGTTCGCCTCAAACACGTAGTCGAGGCCGAGCGGCGAGCCTTCGAGAGTGTCGAACTCTTCAAGGATGTGATCGTTTCGCCCTATCCGTATGAGGGCAGTGAAGCCGATCTCGGAGATGTGCAGCGACGGCTATGGTTGCAATTGGAAAGTGAATACCAGCACAAGCTGAACGAGCCAGACGGCATTCGGCAGCTGTGGGGCATGCAGCGCGATGGTTCGATCAGCTTGGTAAAGGCGAGATCGTTCAAGGCCGCGCGTGAGCAAGTCAGCGAACGAATCGAGCGCGGTGAGCTCATCGGCATAGCCACGGCTGAATTACTGCCTCATGGAGGGCTTCGTGTCTTCGATATCGAGGAGTCGGGGCGCGCGCTCGTCAGTGTTCGCATTCTTCGAAAAGCAGGGAGTGATGAGGCTCCGAGATTTCATCTGGATGCGCCGGTAGCGTTCAAGGCAAGAGGCAACCCAGGATCTGTTTAGCACTCTTGCTCAGGGTTTGTTCTTCGCGCTCGCGTTGACTGCTGGTTCAGTACAACGCACAGCGCATCTGCAACCGGCATTACTATCCGAGCATGAGGTCGTGGCGGCGTTCGCATACGCGCTGTACGACATGGAATTTGAGGCGTCGGGCTTCTTGAGGGGTAAAGGTCAAACGCTTCTTGTAGCGGCTGCGTCAACTTGACGAGCCAAAGGGGCCGTGGCGAAATTTAGGTTGGTTAGATCCATCGCAGCCATCCCTGCCCTTAAGGGATTGCTGCTCGGTACAGTTCTAGACTTGATGTTTCTTGTCGAGGACATATGGCAGCAAGTGAAGATGATGATCTGCTTCCGTTGGATACGACGCCAATCCAGATCTGTGGCGCTGCTGTCGGGCGACTGGCCGAGGTGTGGGATCAGATCGCGGGCAGAACGGGTGGGGGCCAGGGGAGATTCATTGAAGAAGTGTTCGGAGGCATCTGGCGTGATGGCAACACCGGACAAGAGTTCGAGGCCGAGATTCGCCGGTGGGACGAGCAATCTGAGGAGATGAGGCCTCTGGGCATTTTGCAGGCGATGTTTGTTGCCTGTGCATTTGCCTGCCAAGGAATGAAGGCGCAAGAGAGCGATGATTTGAATCGAGCGTGGCAATACACTTCTCGGTGCGAGTACTGGCTTGGCATCGTTGTCGGAACTTGGTCACTAAGAAGCCTTCAAGGAGACTCGGAAAATGCGTTTGCCAAAATGGGAGCAAGCGCTCGACATAGAGAGAACCGAGAAATGAAGGCTCAGGTTCTGGCGTGGTACGCGGCGAACGCCGGAACTGTAGGTAGTAAAGATGCGGCCGCTGAAGCAATTGCTGGAAAACTGGTCCCAGTAAAGTTCAGGACGGTTAGAGATTGGCTAAAGGGCGCATAGCTACCACCTGCGGCGTGCCGGCACGGCGCTCTCCGTGCTGGCAAAGCGCCCGACATGCACGTAAGGCGCTCTGTCTACTTGCAAGCCGACTTCAAGGCGCGGCGCTTTACTTCGAGCATGACGCCTATGCAGAAACATATGGGGCCGCAAGTATCGGGACTAGCCCACCCGCAGCCTACTGCTGATCTCAGTATCAGCACACAACTAGAGCGCATCGCGGCATTGCGCGCCATCTGTGATCGCAATAGTAGCGGGACTTCATCAGCGCAACGTGCTCGTCTGTTGGAAGCACTTCGATCCATGAAGTATGTGACGACATTTGAGGCCATGCGGTATCTGGACATTTTTGATCCTCGGCCGCGCAAGCTAGAGTTGACGCGCAAGGGCTACCGGATCGTCACCACTTGGTGCGTCGTGAAAACTGAGTCCGGATACCACCATCGGATTGGTGTCTATTCGTTGGGATGAATATTTATTCCTCGAATTGAAAGATGGGCGTCGCGCGAGGTCATGTCGACGTCTCGCGCAGGAGGACGGAGCAAAAGTCAGTCCGCGTCTTGACCTAGCCAGCCAGGACCACTACGGAGCGAGTCGTCGTGCTCGTCAAAGGCCGACAAGTTGGATCGGAAGATCGGCGAGCCCCCTTGCGTCGTCTGTTTTGCCTGGCCTGCCAAGCTGGCGAAGAGGTCGGAGTAGCCGGGCCAGAACGTGGGATCTCGCCAGCCCGTCGGTCCATTGGCTTCGCTGCGCTCTTGCGCAATCACAAGTGCGGACAGGAAAGCCTCCTGATTGGCAGGCGTGAACGTTCGAGCGTCAAGGCAGCTATAGAGATGGACGCTGGCGTTTTCATCCGAGAGCCATGTTGCAAGTGCATCGTGACCGCGTTCCGCGAGGACCTGCGAAATCTCGCTCAAGATCGTGCGATAGACCCAACCAGCACACCCTATTCCCACGTTTTCAGCGGCGATCAGTACAGCCATGGGGTCTCCGTGATTTGATCCGGCAAAGTGTCGACCAGCATTCGACTCAGGTATCTCCAAGCCGAACTCCCATCTAATTTTCGCCGCGTACCATCCGCGCCGCCCACGATGAAGCGATGCGCCGTACGCAAACCCGGCCGGGCAGGATGGACGAATGAACACGAGAAACAAGATCGCGACGCTGCTGGTCGTCGCGGCTGCTGCCGTTGGCGCGGCCCTTGCCTATGCGTGGGAGCCGGCCATCGCGGCCTTGCCCGCGCCACCGCCGCCCGGCGGCGATCAGGCGCTGCTGGTGCGAGGCTCGCACGTGGCCAGCACGGGCGACTGCATGGTGTGCCACACGGCCGCCAACGGCAAACCCTTCGCGGGCGGCCTGCCGCTCAACACGCCCTTCGGCACCATCTACAGCACCAACATCACGCCCGATGCCGAGACCGGCATCGGCACCTGGTCGCTCGAGGCCTTCACCCGCGCCATGCGCGCCGGCGTGTCGCGCGACGGGCACCTGCTGTACCCGGCCTTTCCCTATCCGCACTTCACGCGCATGTCGGACGACGACATCGGCGCGCTCTATGCGTACCTGATGGCGCGCACGCCGGTGCATGCGCCGGCCAAGGCCAACCAGCTCACGTTCCCGCTCGGCTTCCGGCCGCTGGTCGCGGGCTGGAACCTGCTGTTCCTGCAGAAGGGCTCGCTGCCCGCGCCCGCCACGGCGCAGTCCGACGAATGGCTGCGCGGCCGCTACCTCGTGGAAGGCGCGGCGCACTGCGCGGCCTGTCACACGCCGATGAACCTGCTCGGCGCCGAGAAGGGCAGCCAGTCCTTCGCGGGCAACCTCATCGACGGCTGGGAAGCGCCGCCGCTGAATGCGCTGGCCGGCGCGCCCAGGCCGTGGACGAAGGAGCAGCTCGTGTCCTACCTGCGCACCGGCCTGGCGAGCGAACACGGCGCGGCCGCGGGGCCGATGCTGCCGGTGACGCAGCACCTGGCCGACGTGCCCGAGTCGGACGTGCGCGCGATCGCGACCTACATCATGAGCATGCAGTCCGCGGCCCCTGCCGCCGCACAGGCCGAGCCGGCCAAGACGACGGCATCCGCCTCGATCGCCGCTGCGGCAGTGCCCACGGGCCAGCGCGTCGATGCCGGTGCCGCGCTGTTCAACGGCTCGTGCGCCGGCTGCCACGGCGCCGCTGCGCCCATGCGCACCATCGGCGACCGGCCCGCGCTCGGCCTGAGCACGGCGGTCAGTGCCGACAGCGCGCGCAACGCCATCAACCTGGTGCTGGGCGGCAACCCGTGGGGCGGTTCGGCATCGGCGCACTACATGCCGCCGTTCGCGGATGTTCTGAGCGACGAGCAGATCGCCGAGGTGCTGCGCTACGTGCGCGCCAGCGCCACGCAGCGCCAGGCCTGGCCCGACCTGCAGAACGAGGTTGCGAAGGTCCGAAAGGAGAAGGAGGCACTGCCGAAATGATCACGCTCACCGTCAACGGCGTCGACCACGCGCTCGACATCGATCCCTCCATGCCGCTGCTGTACGCGCTGCGCAACCACCTGAAGCTCAACGGCGCCAAGTACGGCTGCGGCCTCGGCCAGTGCGGCGCCTGCACCGTGATCGTCGACAAGCGCCCCGTGTTCTCGTGCCTGATGCCGGTGTCGGCGGTGGGCAAGCGCGCGGTGCGCACCATCGAGGGCCTGGGCAGCGCCGACAAGCCGGCGCCGATCCAGCAGGCCTTCATCGAGCAGCAGTCGGCCCAGTGCGGCTACTGCATCGCAGGCATGGTGATGCGCGCGCAGGCGCTGCTCGACGAGCGCCCGGGCGCCGACGAGGAAGAGATTCGCCAGCACATGCAGCCCAACCTCTGCCGCTGCGGCACCCACATGCGCATCGTGGCCGCGATCGTCGAGGCCTCGAAGACGCTGGCCGGCAGCGCGCGGCAAGGAGCATCGCGATGAGCCGTCCCGCACAGCGGCAGGACGCCGCGCTGCGCAACCCGAGCCGGCGCTACTTCCTGGCCGCGGGCTCGCTCACCGTGAGCTTCTCGCTCTGGCCCGGTGCGGCAGTGCTGGCCCAGCAGGGCAAGCAGGCCACCGAGGCGGGCGCGCCGAGCGCGCTCGACGCCGGCACCGCCAAGCTGCCGGGCGACCTCACCGGCACGCCCATGCTCGACGCCTGGATCCGCATCGACGAGCAGGGCCGCATCACCGTGTGGACCGGCAAGGCCGAGCTCGGCACCGGCATCCGCACCGCCTTCACGCAGATCGCCGCCGAGGAGCTGGGCGTGGCCTTCGAGGCGGTGCACCTGGTGACGGCCGACACCGCCGTCACGCCCAACGAGGGCTACACGGCCGGCAGCCATTCCACGGCCGACAGCGGTACCGCCATCCTCAACGCGGCGGCGCAGGTGCGCGTGCTGCTGGTCGGCTCGGCCGCCGGCAAGCTCGGCGTGGCGGCCGACACCCTCAGGCTGCGCGACGGCGTCATTTCCGCCCCCGACGGCCGCACCCTGAGCTACGGCCAGGCCGTGAGCGGCCTCGACCTGCACCGGCGCGCCGAGCCGCGCTCCGAGCTGGTCGATCCGAAGCAGCACCGCGTCATCGGCCAGTCGCGCCGGCGGCTCGACATCCCGGGCAAGGTCACCGGCGGCGCAAGCTACGTGCAGGACATGCGCCTGCCGGGCATGGTGCATGCGCGCATGGTGCGGCCGCCGTCGTATGGCGCCGTGCTGACCGGCGTCGACAGCGCGGCCGTCGAGAAGATGCCGGGCGTCGTCAAGGTGGTGCGCGACGGCAGCTTCCTGGCCGTGGTGGCGCAGGACGAGTGGCAGGCCATCCAGGCCATGCGCGCGCTCACCGAGGCCGCGCGCTGGCAGGAGAGCGCCGCGCTGCCCACGCCGGCCACCATCCACGACACCCTGATGAAACTGCCCCGGCAGGAGATCCATGTCGGCGACCGCCACGGCGAGACCGTGCCCGCGGCCAGGACCCTGCATGCGCGCTTCACCAAGCCCTACCTCGCGCATGCTTCGATCGGCCCCTCGTGCGCGGTCGCGCAGTTCGATGCGCAGGGCAAGCTCACCGTGTGGACCCATTCGCAGGGCGTGTTCCCGATGCGCGGCGCGCTGTCGGAACTGCTCTCGATGAAGCCCGAGGACATCCGCTGCGTGCACGTCGAAGGCTCGGGGTGCTACGGCCACAACGCCGCCGACGATGCAGGCGCCGAGGCCGCGCTGATCGCGCGCGCCGTGCCGGGTCGGCCGGTGCGGCTGCAATGGATGCGCGAGCATGAGTTCACCTGGGAGCCCTTCGGCCCCGCGATGGTTACCGACGTGAAGGCCTCGCTCGACGCCAGCGGCCGCGTGGTCGACTGGCAGTACGAGATCTGGAGCAACTCGCACAACCAGCGCCTGGACAACGCGGGGCGCTTCATCTCCGCGCAGTACCTCGCCAAGCCCTTCACGCCGGCGCCGCCCAAGCCCATTCCCATGCCCGAGGGCGGTGGCGACCGCAACAGCCTGCCGCTGTACAACTTCGCCAACTACAACGTCGAGCACCACTTCCTGCCCGACATGCCGGTGCGCGTATCGGCCATGCGCGGACTCGGCGCGTACATGAACGTCTTCACCATCGAGAGCTTCATGGACGAGCTGGCCGCCGCCGCGGGCGCCGATCCGGTGGAGTTCCGGCTGCGCCACCTCGACGATCCGCGCGGGCGCGACGTGGTACAGCTCGCGGCGAAGAAGTTCGGCTGGGACCCCAAGCGCAAGCGCGTGCCGAACCGCGGCGTGGGCTTCTCATTCGCCCAGTACAAGAACCTGATGAGCTACCTCGCGCTCGCGGTCGAGGTGTCGATCGTGCCGGAGACCGGCGAGATCCGCATCGAGCGCGCCGTCGCCGCCATCGACTGCGGCCAGGTCGTCAACCCCGACGGCGTGCGCAACCAGGTCGAGGGCGGCATCCTGCAGTCGGCCAGCTGGACCCTGTACGAGCAGGTGCAGTACGACGCCCAGCGCATTCGCAGCTACGACTGGAGCCGCTATCCGATCATGCGGTTCTCGGACGTGCCACGGAAGGTGGAGGTGCACATCATCGATCGGCCTGGGGCGCCGTTTCTGGGGACCGGCGAAGCTTCGCAGGGGCCGGCGCCTGCGGCGTTGGGGAATGCGATTGCGGATGCTACGGGGCGGAGGTTGCGGGGGTTGCCGTTGGCGGCGGGGCGGAGGCTCAAGGAATACAACCAGAGCTGAGGCCGTGGAAGTTGGCGGCGGGCGCCGCGCGCCGGCAGAGGTCGATCCGTAGGTTGATGACGAGCGCAGCCAAGCGATAGTGGCTCGTGAGGCTGGACGGAGGATGCAAGCGGCCGATATGGCGGCAATCCCAAGGGGCGCGGAGATATTCGCTTCTTGTCGAAAGCAGTCATCCGGAAAGAGTGATCTTCGGATCGGTTTCGCCCGAACGTCGTTTCTCCAGCCGAACGTCACCATCCCCCAGGTCTTGCTCGCGTCCCCAGCCGAGATGCCGATAGACGCCGGCAGCACGGCTGCTTCTTGCCGTCTCGAGCCAAACGACAGGATGCAGGTCGAACAAGGCAGCTTCGCAGACCTGGACGAGGCGCTTTCCGATGCCTTGGCCCTCGAACTCCGGCAGCACGAACACGGCGAACAGGCAGGCCGTTTCGAGATCCACCATGGCGAAGCCGACGACATCGCCCTGAATTTCACCGACCCAGGCGCAAGCCGCGCTTTCGACGGCCAGGGCGATGGCTGCCGGTGTCACGCCAATCCCGGCGAGTTCCTCGATGGTCATCGCGTTCTCTCGCACCGTCGTTCTGACGTTGAACATGGCGTCTACATCGGCGATGGTCGCCGGACGGATGAGCGGATGGGTCGAGGTGGTCATGCCGCGAGCTCTCGCGCGATCCTTGGCTTGCCGAAGGCGGCAGGCCCGTCGATGAGAACGAGCTTCATGACGCCGGGTGCGTTGTCGGCTGCACGGGATGCAGGGACCCAGGCCACTCACTTCCCACGACGCGGCTCCATCCCCAGCGACGGCCCCTGCCGAATGGGATTGCGAACCAGCTGCGCCAGATCCAGGCTCGGGTAGCGTTGATTCACGACTTCCTCCAGGCTCGGGTAGCGCGGATCCACGGCTCCCGTGGCGCCGCTTCTCTCATACATCCCATCGGCATACATGGGTGGCACTGATTTGGACCCGATGCCACAGGCCTGATGGAAGTGCCCGATATAGACAGGCTTGCCAGCCTCCGCCACGAAGACTCTGTTTTCCGGCAGGCCGTCCGCAGGAACGACTTCCGGGTAGCCATCGCTCCAGCCGCTCGCCGGTGCGCGGCGAGCGGTCATGCCGGCTTCGATGGTGTGGCTCTGCAGGGTATAGCGGCCGCTGGGAATGACGTAGGCGACCGGCAAATGCGCATATGCAGTCTGCTTGGGTATCGTAGGTTGGGCTGCTGCCTTGGCGGCCCATTCGGCATCGGTTCTGGGAATGCGGATGCGCAGCGTTTTCCCGTGATCGTCGAGGAAGGTGAGTTCCTGAATGCGCGAGCCCTTGGGTGGCAGGCTGTCGGGGTTGCACATGGGCTCGATGTACGTCGTCACGGAGGCAATGACGACGGCATTGCGCCCGGTGAACCGCTGCGCGAGTTCCTCGCGTTCCGTGCCCGGGGTGAGGTAGGTGCCGACCGTGTCGGCATCGTTGGCGGCATGTGCGAGGGGCAGTGCCAGTGCAAGAAGAAGATTCAAGGCGAGTGCGCGCATGGGTCTTGTGAGTCCGCGAGGATTCGTACAGTCGATCGGCCGAGTATTGCCGATGCCGTTCGACGCACCTCGCGCTACTCCCTCATCGCCTCGCACTGCGCCTCGATCCGCGCATGAAGCAACCCCAGCGACACCGCAACGAAGCGCTGCAGCGAACCGCGCTGGCACGTATCGAGCAAAGGGGCAGGGTCGGTATCAGATGACTCGGCATCGCGCAGCTCTTCATCCCACTGCAGCAGTTGAACCAGCAACAGCGCGCCTTGCACCACATCGCGCGCATCGTTCAAGAAGGCGGCTTGATGCTGTCGGCTGGGATCGAGTCCCCGAGGAGGAACCCATTCGAAGGGTTTGAACTGAGAGACGGGGCGTGCCCCTGAATCACCGGCGTCGGTGCCTGCATTGAAGTCTTTGGCCATGTGGGCCTCCAAAGTGAATCGCAGGATGTCTTCAGGCCGCCAAACCCGGCCTCGTTCACACGAGGCGAGGGCACTGTAGGTGGTCGCGGCGAGGGCCGTCAAGTTTCGTGTCCGGCGGCGCAACATTGCTTGAGCCGACCGGCGAACCTGTCGCCCATTTGCTCCGCATTCCGCCCCGCCTCGCTATCCTTCCGCTCGCCATTCACTTCAACAAAAGGGGACCCTCATGACTCAATCTTCCTCATCCATCTTCTCGCTGCGCTCCATCGCGCTGGCCTGCACCTTCGCCCTCGGCGCCGCGACCGCTGCTCACGCCGCCCCCGACGCCAAGCTGCTCGCCGCGGCCGAGAAGGCGCAGCCGGCGGTGATCGAGAACCTCAAGGAGATGGTGCTGATCGAGTCGGGCAGCCTCAATGTCGATGGGCTGATGAAGATGGCCGACGTGGTGGAAGGCCGGCTCAAGGCGGCCGGCTTCAAGGTCGAGCGGCGCAAGGCGACGGCCGGTGCGGGGGCAGACATCGTGATCGGCACGATGAAGGGCAACGGCAAGCGCAAGATCATGCTGCAGGGCCACATGGACACGGTCTATCAGCCCGGCATCCTCAACTCGCAGCCCTACAAGGTCGACGGCAACCGCATCTACGGGCCCGGCATCGCGGACGACAAGGGCGGGCTCGCGGTGATGATGGCCTCGCTCAAGATCCTGGCCGACGCGGGCTGGCGCGACTACGACACGCTCACGGTGCTCATGAATCCCGACGAGGAAGTGGGCTCGGTGGGTTCGGGCGAGCTGATCGCGACGACGGCCGACCTGCACGACACGGTGCTGTCGTTCGAGCCGACGGCGGCGAAGTCGGTGGTGAAGGGCGAATCGCTGCTGCTCGGCGCGGCCGGCATCGCGCAGGCCACGCTCGAGGTGAAGGGCCGCGCCTCGCACGCGGGCGCGGCGCCCGAGCTGGGCCGCAATGCGCTGTACGAACTCTCGTACCAGATGCTGCAGACCAAGGACCTCGCGAAGGACATCCCGGGCGTGACGCTCAATTGGACGGTGGCGCGCGCGGTGGGCCCGATCAACCAGATCACCGAGAAGGCGCAGGCGCTCGGCGACGTGCGCATCACCGAGCCCGGCGCGGAGAAGAAGCTCGACGCGGCGCTGCAGGCGAAGATCGCGAGCGGCAAGCTGATTCCCGACACCGAGACGACGGTGAAGGTGGAGGTGGGCCGCCCGGCCTTCGTGGCGGGCGAGAAGGGCCGCGCGCTGGCCGAGAAGGCCCAGGCGATCTACAAGGAGATCGACCGCGAACTCGCGCTCACGCCGATGACCGGTGGCGGCACCGACGCGGGCTACGCGGGGCGCTCGGGCAAGGCGACGGTGGTCGAGAGCTTCGGCCTCGCGGGCTTCGGCTACCACGCGCGCGACGAGTACATCGAGGTCGACTCGATCGTGCCGCGGCTGTACCTGGTGACGCGGCTGCTGACGGAGATCGGCAAGGGCCGCTGAAGCACGCCGCACTCGACGACATGAAAAAGGCGCGTGCGAAGGACTCGCATGCGCCTTTTTGCTGGGGGCTGAAGGCTTCGATCGGGCGGCGCACCGGGGCGCCTGCCGTCACTGCGGACGCTGATCGCCGGGCGGGCGGTTGCGGTGCGCGGCGGCCTGGGCTTGTGCCTGGGCCTGCGCTTGAGCCTGCGCTTGAGCCTGCGCCTGCCGTTGCTGCATCTGCTGGGCCTGTTGCTGCTGGCGCTGCGCGGCCTGCTGCTGAGCCTGTTGGGCCTGCTGCTGTTGGCGTTGCATCGCCTGCTGCTGGGCTTGTTGCGCCTGCTGTTGCTGGCGTTGCATGGCTTGCTGCTGAGCTTGTTGCTGCTGGTGCTGCATGGCCTGTTGCTGCGCCTGCTGCTGACGGCGCATCTGCTCCTGTTGCTGCTGAGCCTGCTGCTGCTGACGCTGCATCGCCTGTTGCTGTTGCTGCGCCTGCTGGGCGGCCTGCTGCTGTTGCTGCTGCCGTGCCTGGTTCTGCGCGGCCTGCTGTTGCTGCATCTGCTGGCGGCGCATCTGCTCCTGCTGGGCCTGCTGCTGTTGGCGTGCCTGGTTCTGCTGGGCTTGCTGTTGCTGCTCTTGCTGGCGACGAGCCTGTTCCTGCTGCGCCTGTTGTTGTTGCTGCTGCCTGCGGCCCTGGTCTTGCTGAGCCTGCTGTTGCTGGCGTCGCGCCTGTTCCTGCGCCTGTTGTTGCTGCTGCTGTTGTTGGCGTCGCGCCTGTTCCTGTTGCGCCTGCTGCTGGCCGGCCTGGTTCTGGGCCAGTTGCTGCTGGCGACGGGCCTGTTCCTGCTGCGCTTGCTGCTGCTGCGCCTGCTGGCGCGCGGCCTGGGCCTGCTGGGCTTGCTGCTCGCGCGTCTGCTGTTGCGACATCAGCTGCTGGCGCCGCGCCTGTTCCTGCTGCGCCTGTGCCTGTGCCTGCTGTGCTTGGGCCTGTTGCTGATGCGCCTGCTGCTGCATCTGCTGTTGGCGTGCCAGGGCGGCCTGCTGCTGCGCTTGTTGCTGCTGGGCCTGCAGTTGCTGGCCGTGTTGCTGCTGCATCTGCTGCATCTGCAATTGGCGCGCCTGCTGTTGTTGCGCGAGCAGCGCGGCGGCCTGCTGTTGCTGGGCCTGCTGCTGCATCGCGAAGTTGGGCGACTGCCCCGGATGCGCGGCCTGCCAGGCGGCCACGCCCGCATCGCCGCGCGGACGGTCACGGTCGCGGCCACCGCCGTTGTTGTTGTAGACGTTGTTGACGACGGTGGTCGAGCGCGAGACGTAGGTGTTGTTGTTGTAGACCACGGCCGGGCGATAGGCCGGTGGCGGCGGCGCGGCGCGCGGGTAGTCGCGGTCGCGCGGACGGCCCCAGTTCACATTCCAGGAGTTCCAGCCCCAGCCATGGCGCTCGAGTGCCGAGGCCACGACCACGCCGGCACCGAAGGCCAGCACGCCGGCCGTGGCGACCTGGGCGCCGCTGTAGCCGCGGTCGACGTAGACGGGCTGCGGTGGCGGTGCATAGGCATAGCCGGGGTAGACCGGCACGGGATCGCCGTAGATCTCCTGCGGGTTGTAGCTCGGCACGTAGACCACATCGGGCTGCGCCTGCTGGATGGTGATGAGCTGCTGCGGCGGCTCGACGATGAGCGGGCCCGCATAGGCGCCCTGCGGATCGGGCGCGGGCGTGTAGTTGGCCGGTGCCGCGGCGGTGGCGACCTTGATCTTGTCGTTGTTCTTGAGCCGGCCGGCCTTGGAGGCGCGCTGGCGCATGACCTGGATGGCATTCATCACATCGGCCGGGTCGTTGTAGTAGGCCTTGCCCAGTGCCTCGGTCCAGGGCAGGTTGCCGGCCATCTGGTCCATCACGTTGCGGAAGGCGGTCAGCGACTTCACGCTCGGGTCCCAGGGCTGCTGGTTGACGGCATCGGCCAGCGCGCCGGCCTTGAGCGTGGGGTTCTGCTTGAGCCAGTCCTGCGCGGCGGTGATCTGCTCGGGATAGGTGGCGCCGGCCAGCACCTGCGCCACGAGCTTGTCGGGGTACAGCGCGATGGGGGCGACCATCTGGTAGAGCTCCTCGGCCGCGGGTGGCACGTAGGCCACGGGCATGGGGGCCGCGGGTGCCGGTCCTGCGGCGGCGGGTACCGAAGCCGCTGCCTGTGGCGCGGGTGCCGCGGCGTTCTGCGCGGCGGGCGTCTCGGACTTGTCGCAGCCCGCGAGCACCAATGCTGCGGTGCACAGCGAGAGCGTGAGCGCACGCGCGAGGGGGGTGGGGTTGGAGGGGATCATGTGGGCCTTCCTGGGACGCTGTCGTGGCGCCCGCCCGTAGAGAACGGCTGCCGCAACTGAAGCGATGACGAAGGATGGCCCCAGGATGCAACGGCCTGTGTCGTCTGCCGGGCGCAGGCCGGGTAGGAACAGGCCTGTCAAGAAAGGTGAAGGGCCGGTGAATGCCGGCCCCTCTCGAACAGTCAGCTGGCGGTCAGAGCCGCGCGCAACCTACTTCGATCCGCCCGTGTACTTGGTGACGCTGCTCGCGCTCACGTGGTAGCCGCTCACGCCCATCATCGAATCGTTGCGCAGGGTCTGCAGCTTGCCCGTGACCCACACGGTGTCCATGGCGCGGAACTTGGCGCCCTTCTGCGGCACCACGTGCAGGATCTGGTTGGCCGGCGGCGGCGGGGTGTGGATGCAGGCGCCGAAGTAGGGCACGAGCAGGAACTCGGTGACCTCGCCCTTGGCCTCCTCGAGCGGCACGATGAAGCCGGGGATCTTCACCTCCACGCCGTTCATCGCGGGATTGGTCGGCGCGTTGTTCGACACCTCCTGCATCTTCATCAGCAGCTCGTTGGCGCGCGGGTCGCCGTCGTCGAGGGCGCTGAGGTCCATGCCCTTGAACTCCTTCGACGGGTCCCAGTCCTTGGGCACCAGTTCTTCCCAGGTGATCTGGCGCGGCTGGCCGGCCGGGGCCTTGGCGGTGGCCGCGGGCGCGGCCTTGCCGCCGAGCGGGTTGGTGGCGGTGGTGTCCTTGGGCGCGGGCTCGGCGGCCCAGGCGGCGGCCGCGAGGCTGGCGCCGGCCATCAGCAGGGCGAAGCGCTTCGAGGCCTGGACGGCGGGATGGAGAGTCTTTGCGTGGCGCATGGGATCAGATCCTCGGTGAAAGCCCGTCGGCGAGCGAGAGCCGGTAGGCGCGAATGCCGGGCAGCAGGCTCGCCAGCCAGCCGGCGGCCAGCAGGCTCGCGAGCAGCAGCCATTCGTTCAGTGTAGGTTCGGAAAGCCGCAATGTCAGCCCGAACTGCGACTGCAGCCAGGGCGCGAGGCCGGCGATGCCCAGCACCGCCATCAGCACGCCCACGACCACGCCGAGCACGGTGACCAGCGCGCCCTCGAGCGCGAGCAGCGCCAGCACGTGGCGCAGGCCCGCGCCCACGGCGCGCAGCACGGCCAGTTCGCGCCGCCTTTCGTTGAGACCGGCCATCACCACCGACACCAGGCCCGCGAGGCTCACGAGCGCGACCAGGCCCGACATCAGCAGCAGCGCGTTCTCGCCCACGCCGATCACGCTCCAGAGCTCGTCGAGCGCCACGCCGGGCAGGATCGCCATCAGCGGCTCGCCGGTGTAGGTGGAGATCCAGCGCTGCACCGAGAACACGGCGGCGCGGTTCTTCAGGCCCACGAGCGCGGCCGTCACGTTCTTGGGCGTGAGGTCGAACTTGCGCACCTGCTCGGCCGGGATCTTCACGCCGGGCATGGGCGCGCCGCCCACCCATTCGAGGTGGATCGCCTCCATGGCCGCGAGGCCGATGTGCACCGTGCGGTCGACCGGCGTGCCGGTGCGCGCGAGCACGCCCACCACGGTGAAGGGCTTGTCGGCATGCTCGGCCACGTTGAGCTCGCCGCTGCCGTGCGCCAACGTGATCTTCTGGCCCACGTGGTAGCCGAGCTTGTCGGCCACCTCGGCGCCCACCACGGCGTCGAACAGCTCGCTGAAGGGCTTGCCTTCGCGCAACGCGAGCGACTGGCGGTCGCCGTAGCGAAAGCGCGTGAAGTACTCGGGCGAGGTCGCGAGCACGGCGAAGCCGCGGTGCGAATCGCCGAGCGACAGCGGCACCACCCAGTCGACGCCGGGGTGCGCCTGCAGCGCCTGCACGCTCTTCCAGGAAATGTTGTTGGTGGCCGCGCCGATGCGGAACACGGAGTACAGCAGCAGCTGGGTGGAGCCGGTGCGCGCGCCCACGATCAGGTCGGTGCCCGAGACCGAGGAGGCGAAGTTCTCGCGCAGCTCGGTGCGGATGCGCTCGACGCCCAGCAGCAGGAAGGTCGACAGCGCGATCGAGAACACGGTGAGCGCGAGCGTGAAGCGGCGGTTCCAGGCGCTGCGCCAGGCGATGGAGAACAGGGCCTTCATGCGTCGGTCGCCATCGTCGCGCTCGAGGCGCGGTTGATCTCGGGGAGCAGCACATGGCGCGCGAAGCGCTGCGCGATGCGCTGGTCATGGCTCACGAACACCAGCGCGCTGTCGTTCTCGGCGCAGGCGGTCAGCAGCACGTCGAGGAAGGCTTCGCGCCGGTCCTCGTCGAGCGCGGAGGTGGGTTCGTCGGCGATCACCACCTCGGGCTGGCCGATGAGCGCGCGCGCCGCTGCCACGCGCTGCTGCTGGCCCACCGAGAGCTGCATGGCCTGGCGCTGCCAGAGCTTGCGGTCCAGGCCCATCTGGTCGAGCAGGTGCTCGGCTTCCTCGCGCGCGCCGCGCTGGCGCGAGGCCTGCTCGCGGCGCCGTGCCGAGAAGCGGCAGGGCAGCAGGACGTTGTCGACCACGCTCAGATAGGGCAGCAGGTTGAACTGCTGGAAGATGTAGCCCACGTGCGCCACGCGGCAGCGGTCGCGCGCGGCGCCCGAGAGCTTCGACCAGTCGTGGCCCAGCAGGCACACGCGGCCCTCGTCGGCCACCAGCACGCCGGCCAGCAGCGACAGCAGGGTGCTCTTGCCGCAGCCGCTGGGGCCATGCAGGAACACCGATTCGCCGGCCGTGATGCGGAAGGCCTCGATGTCGATGCAGGGCGTGGCGCTGCCGGGCCAGGAGAAGCGCAGCGATTCGGCCGAGAGCACCACGCGCAGCGGCGTGGATTCGGCCTGCGAAGGAAGGCTCACGACCTCACTTGCCCCAGGTCAGGCGGGCCGGTTGCGCGGCCTGCGCGCCGGCGGGGCGCTTGAGCTGGCGCTTGAACTGGCCTTGCGCGGAAGCGATCTGCGCATCGATCTGGCGCGTGCCCTTGAAGGCGGCGAACAGGCCGATGTCGATGTACTTGGCGGCGGCGGCGTTGGCGCAGTTGAACGAGAAGGTGGCGTCGAGGTCGGCATGGCCCTCGGGCTCGTTCGGATCGGGCTTGCCCAGGCCGAGCGCGGCCGATTGCAGCTCGACCGGGCCGAGCTTGCAGCTCGCGGCGGGGTCGATGGCGAACAGCTTGTCGGCCGCGCGCAGCTGGACCACGGCGTCCTCGACGGTCTTCTTCTCGGCATCGGTCTTGGGCGCGCGCTCGAAGCCCACGATGTTGTCGAGCGGCGACTCCATCGCGATCACGACCGTGGGGCCGTCGATGGCGACGTCGAGCTTGATCTGGCCGTGCACGTGGGCGTGCTGCTGCTGGGCCTGCGCGGCGGCGAACGGGGCCGAGGCGATCAGGGCGATGGCGGCGGAAGCGAGGATGCGTCGGAGAGCGCGTCGGTCGGTGCTGGATCGGATCAGGGTCATGGTTGGGCGCCTTGCCGGGTCGGCAGCCCCGGGGTGTTGCTCCATTCGCTCCAGCTGCCGGCATAGAGCGCGGCCGTTCCGAGCCCCGCGATGCGCATCGCGAGCAGGTTGGGAACGGCGCTCACGCCGCTGCCGCACTGGTGGACGACCGTCGCCGGATCGCGGCCTTCGAGCAGCGTTTCGAACTCGGCGCGCAGTTGCGCGGCGGGCTTGAACTTGCCGTCGGGACCGAGGTTCTCGGCGAAGGGGCGGTTGAGTGCCCCGGGGATGTGACCGGCGATCGGGTCCAGAGGTTCCACCTCGCCGCGATAGCGTGCACCGGCCCGCGCGTCGATCAGGTTCTGGTCAGGCTGGCCCAGCTGGCGCACCACGGTGTCGGTGGTCACGAGGCGCACCAGCGGCTCGCCCATGACGAAGTTCGACTGGAAGCGCGCGGGCTCCTCGCGGTCGGTGACCTCGCCGCCCTCGGCCTGCCAGCCCTGCAGGCCGCCGTCGAGCACGGCCACGGCATCGTGGCCCATCCACTTGAGCATCCACCACAGGCGTCCGCAGTAGTTGGCGCCGTTGCGGTCGTAGACCACGGCCTGCATGTCATTCGAGAAGCCGATGCCGCTGAGCCAGGCCGCGAAGCGTTCGCGGCTGGGCAGCGGATGGCGCCCGCCCGAGGCCGGCACGCCGTCTTCCTGCGCCACCACCACCTCGCCGTGCGCGCCGGGCTTGCCATGCCTGGCGCTGAGGTCGGTGTCGAGGTCGGCATGCAGCGCGCCCGGGATGTGCGAGGCCGCGTACTGCTGGGCGCCGGCTTCGGGCTTCATGAGGTCGAAGCTGCAGTCGAACACCATGAGCGGCGTGCCGGCGGCCTGCAGGGCGCGCAGCTCGGCGGCGGAAACGAGGGTGGTGAAGGTCATGGCGAAGAACTCCTTGGCGCATGGGCCGCGCAACGGGCGCGGCGGACGGTGAAGGGACTGCGAACCGGCCTCAATGTTCCTCGGCCGGCGCTTGCGGAACTGTACGCTGACGCAACACGGTTGCGGCAACGCCGCTCGCGATGATGAGCGCCATGCCGGTCCAGCCGGCGGCGTCGATGCGGTCGTCGAACAGCACCACGCTGTAGAAGGCCGCGAAGATGATGCCCGAGTACTGCAGGTTGGCCACCACCAGGGTGCCGCTCTGGGTCTTGGCGGTGGCGTAGGCGCGCGTCATGCAAAGCTGTCCGAGAGCGGCCAGCAGGCCGATCGGCAGCAGCCACAGGCCGTGGCGCCAGTTCCATTCCGAGAAGCCGGTGAACGCGGTGGCCAGCGCCCCGGCCACGGCCGAGCCGAGCGCGAAATAGAACACCGTGCGCATCTCGGGCTCGCCGATGCGCGAGAGCGCCACCACCTGCATGTAGGCGAAGGCGGCGGTCAGGCCCGACAGCAGGCCCAGCAGGCCGGCGAAGCCCTGGCTCGAATCCACGCTGGGCTTGAGCATCAGCACCACGCCGACGAAGCCGGTGAGCACGGTCAGCACCAGCGGCGCCTGCAGCGGCGGGCGCGAGACGCGGCCGTCGCGGCCCGGCACCGGCATCCAGGCCAGCAGCGCGCCGCCGACCAGGAAGGCGGCGATCCAGACGCTGCTCATGTAGTTGAGGGTGACGGCCGTGGCCAGCGGCATGTGGGCGATGGCATAGAACCACGCGCCCAGCGAGACCACGCCGATCAGGCTGCGCCAGGCATGCATGCCCGGGTACCGGGTGGCGAGCGAGACGCCGCGGCTGCGCGCGAGCAGCCACAGGAAGACGATGCCGATGACGCCGCGCCACAGCACCATCTCGCCGCTGGTGAACCAGGCCGAGGCGATCTTCACGGCCACGCCCATGGTGGCGAACAAAAAGGCGCCGAGCACCATCCAGAGCGCTTGCATCGTCTTGACTTCTTACAAAAGAAAAATAGCTGAAACGCCCGCCAATCGGACGTGTTCAGCTATCAAGAGAATAGCAGGAAACGAGGCGGAAGCAGTCGCTTCGGCGCCTCAGCCGGCGGCCTGCAGCTCGCGCCGGTACCACTCGTGGAACTGCTGCATGCCGTCTTCCATCGGGCTCTGGTAGGGGCCGGTCTCGTTGTCGCCGCGCAGCATCAGCGCGCGGCGGCCGGCGTCCATGCGCTCGGCGATCTCGTCGTCTTCCACGCAGGTCTCCATGTAGGCGGCGCGCTGAGCCTCGACGAACTCGCGCTCGAAGGCGACGATTTCCTCGGGGTAGAAGAACTCCACCATGTTGAGCGTCTTGGTGGGGCTGACCGGGTGCAGCGTCGAGACGGTGAGCACGTGCGGATACCACTCGATCATCACGTGCGGGTAGTAGGTGAGCCAGATCGCGCCGTACTTGGGCGGCTTGCCCTCGCGGTACTGCAGCAGCTGTTCCTGCCACTTCTGGTAGACCGGGCTGCCCGCGCGGCCCAGGCGGTTGGCCACGCCCACCGTCTGCACCGAGTAGTTGCGGTTGAACTCCCAGCGCAGGTCGTCGCAGGTGACGAAGCTGCCCAGGCCCGGATGGAACGGGCCGACGTGGTAGTCCTCGAGGTAGACCTCGATGAAGGTCTTCCAGTTGTAGTTGCACTCGTGCAGCTCGACGTGGTCGAGCGCGAAGCCCTCGAACGAGAGGTCGGCGCGCGGGCCCAGGCCGGCCATGTCGGCCGCGATGTCGCGGCCGTTGGCCTCGAACAGCAGGCCGTTCCACTCGGTGAGCGGGTAGTTGTGCAGGTTCAGGCAGGGGTCCTGCGCGAAATGCGGTGCGCCGATCAGCGTGCCGGTGGTGCGCGCGTCGGCCGCGGCATAGGTCCAGCGGTGCAGCGGGCAGACGATGTTGCCGCCGGTGCGCGCGTCGAGTTCGCCGCGGCCCTGCAGGATCACGGCCTGGCGGTGGCGGCAGACGTTGGAGATCAGTTCCACGCCCTTGGGCGTGTGGACCAGCGCGCGGCCCTGGTGCTCGTGGGGCAGCGTGTGGAAGTTGCCGGCCTCCGGCACGGCAAGGCGGTGGCCGACATAGCGGGGGCCACGGGCAAAGAGCGTTTCCATCTCGCGGGCGAAGAGCGCCTCGTCGAAGTACGCGGAAACCGGAAGTTGGCTCGTGGCCTGCTGCAGTTGAAGACTTAAATCAGACATGGAGGACCTGACCAAGCTCCCCACAGGGAGGAAAACAAAATTGAAACGGAAGGTACCGACGACAGGAGAGGCGTGCCGGCCCGAGAGTTGCGCCGGCGTAACCGGCTGGGGGAGGGTGATTGTACCCGGGGGGCCTTCCTTGTGGCCCCTGGGGCTTTCACCCTGGTCGGGGCGGGCGTCCTGTACGGCCGTGCATGACGTCGCGGGCAGGTGTCGCGCAGGCCGTCGATGCGTCACTGGCCGAGACCTAAAATGCGCGGTTTCATCCTCGTTGCCCCCGCATGCCCAAGGTGCCTTCCTCTCCCGCGTCCAGTCCGGCGCCCACGCCCGACACGGGCCCGATGCCCGTCAGCTACGAAGCGGGACTCCAGGAACTGGAGCAACTGGTCGCGGAACTCGAATCGGGCCAGCTGCCGCTCGACCGGCTGCTGGGCAGCTACCAGCGCGGCGCCGCGCTGCTGGCCTTCTGCCGCGACCGGCTGCAGGCGGTGGAGGACCAAATCAAGGTGCTCGACGCGGGCAGCCTCAAGCCGTGGGCCGCCGAATGACCGCGGCCACCACGTCCTCCGCCTGGGATCAGGCCCGCCTCGCGCTCTGGAGCCGTCCGCACCTCGAGCGCGTCGAACAGGCGCTGTCGGGCTGGGTCGGCGTCGATTCGCCGGTGCTGCTCGGCGAGGCCATGCGCTATGCGGTGCTCGACGGCGGCAAGCGGCTGCGGCCGCTCTTGGTGCTCGCGGCCAGCGAGGCGGTCGGCGGCAATGCGGCCGCGGCGCTGCGCGCGGCCTGCGCCACCGAGCTGATCCATGCCTATTCGCTGGTGCACGACGACCTGCCGTGCATGGACAACGACGTGCTGCGCCGCGGCAAGCCCACCGTGCACGTGAAGTTCGGCGAGGCCGATGCACTGCTCGCGGGCGACGCGCTGCAGGCGCTGGCCTTCGAGCTGCTCACGCCCGATGGCGACGAGGTGCCGCCCGCGATGCAGGCCACGCTGTGCCGCATGCTGGCGCGCGCCGCCGGCAGCCAGGGCATGGCCGGCGGCCAGGCGATCGACCTCGCGAGCGTGGGCGTGGCCTTGAACGAAGCGCAGTTGCGCGAGATGCACCGGCTGAAGACCGGCGCGCTGCTGCAGGGCAGCGTCGAGATGGGCGCGGCCTGCGGCACCGGCGTTTCGGCGGCGGCGCTGGCCGCGCTGCGCGGCTATGGCGCGGCGATCGGCCTGGCCTTCCAGGTGGTCGACGACATCCTCGACGTGACGGCCGATTCGCAGACCCTCGGCAAGACTGCCGGCAAGGATGCCGCGGCCGACAAGCCCACCTATGTGTCGCTGCTGGGGCTCGAGGGAGCCCGGGCCCAGGCTTCGCAACTGCTCGACGACGCGCTCGCCGCGCTCGATGCGAGCGGCCTGAACGACACCGCGGCGCTGCGCGCCCTGGCCCACATGGTCGTCGCCCGCGACCGCTAGACAAGAACGAACACCACGATCCATGGCCGCTCCGCTGCTCCCCACGCTCCACGATCCGTCCCCCATCCGCCAATACGACCGGGCCCAGCTCAAACAGCTGTCCGACGAGGTGCGCGCCTGCGTGCTCGACAACGTCTCGCGCACCGGCGGCCACCTGAGCTCGAACCTCGGCACGGTGGAGCTCACGGTCGCGCTGCACCACGTCTTCAACACGCCGCACGACCGGCTGGTGTGGGACGTGGGCCACCAGACCTATCCGCACAAGATCCTCACGGGCCGGCGCGAGCGCATGCCCACCCTGCGCCAGCTCGGCGGCATCTCGGGCTTCCCGCAGCGCAGCGAGAGCGAGTACGACACCTTCGGCACCGCGCACTCGTCGACCAGCATCTCGGCCGCGCTCGGCATGGCCATGGCCGCCAAGCAGAAGGGCGAGGACCGCTTCACCGTGGCCATCATCGGCGACGGCGCGCTCACGGCCGGCATGGCCTTCGAGGCGCTCAACAACGCGGGCGTGTGCGATTGCCGGCTGATCGTGATCCTCAACGACAACGACATGTCGATCAGCCCGCCGGTGGGCGCGCTCAACCGCTACCTCGCGCAGCTGATGAGCGGCAACTTCTACGCCGCCGCCAAGAACGTGGGCAAGAGCGTGCTGCGCGCCGCGCCGCCGCTGTTCGAGCTGGCCAAGCGCTTCGAGCAGCATGCCAAGGGCATGGTGGTGCCGGCCACGCTGTTCGAGCAGTTCGGCTTCAACTACGTGGGCCCGATCGACGGCCACGACATCGACTCGCTGGTGCCCACGCTCGAGAACCTCAAGCACCTCGAGGGCCCGCAGTTCCTGCACGTGGTGACCAAGAAGGGCCAGGGCTACAAGCTGGCCGAGGCCGATCCCGTGGCCTACCACGGCCCCGGCAAGTTCGATCCGCAGGTCGGCCTGGTCAAGCCCGCGTCGGCGCCCAAGAAGACCTTCACGCAGGTCTTCGGCCAGTGGCTGTGCGACACGGCGGCCAAGGACGGCCGGCTGGTCGGCATCACGCCGGCCATGCGCGAAGGCTCGGGTCTCGTCGAGTTCGAGCAGCGCTTCCCCGACCGCTACTACGACGTCGGCATCGCCGAGCAGCATGCCGTGACCTTCGCCGCGGGCCTGGCCTGCGAGGGCCTGAAGCCGGTGGTGGCGATCTACTCGACCTTCCTGCAGCGCGGCTACGACCAGCTGGTGCACGACGTCGCGATCCAGAACCTGCCGGTGGTGTTCGCGCTCGACCGCGCGGGCCTGGTGGGCGCCGACGGCGCCACGCATGCGGGTGCCTACGACATCCCGTTCCTGCGCTGCATCCCGAACATGAGCATCGCCTGTCCCGCCGACGAGCGCGAGACGCGGCAGCTGCTGACCACCGCCTACGAACAGGACCACCCGGTGGCCGTGCGCTATCCGCGCGGCGCGGGTGCCGGCGTCGAGCCGCACCTCGCGCTCGACGGCCTGCCCTTCGGCAAGGGCGAGCTGCGCCGCCAGGGCCAACGCATCGCCATCCTGGCCTTCGGCACGCTGCTGTATCCGGCGCTCACGGCCGCCGAGGCGCTCGACGCCACGGTCGCCAACATGCGCTGGGCCAAGCCGCTCGACGTGGAACTGTTGCTCGAGGTGGCGCGCTCGCACGAGGCGCTGGTCACGCTCGAGGAAGGCGCGTTGATGGGCGGTGCGGGCAGCGCGGTGCTCGAGGCGCTGCAGGCCGCCGGCGTGCAGATGCCGGTGCTGCAGCTGGGCCTGCCCGACCGCTTCATCGAGCACGGCGACCCGGCCAAGCTGCTGGCCTCGATCGGGCTCGATGCGCCCGGCATCGAGCAGTCGATCCGGCAACGCTTCGGCGCTGTCGCAGGGTAAACCCCCGCCGCCCGTGTGTAAGGGCGTTTTTACAATCGTCCAGGCCTGTCGATGCACAGGCCTTCAGAACGTGTTCATGGTCTTTTCATGGTGCCCGTTGCCCCGCAAAGCTGGCAGGTGCAAGGCGCAAAGCGCAGCCGGGCTGGTGGCCCGGCGAGCATTTGCAACGCCGCAGATGCCAGCTTTGCGGGGCAACCCGAAGGGCAAGGCAGCAAAGCGCCGCACTCGTCGTTGCGCACCTTGTCCAGGCATCAGCCTGGACGGCGGCGCGCGCCTAGATTGCGACGCTTTGCTGCCTTGCGGGCACCATGAAAAGACCATGAGCACGTTCTAGACTTACAAAAGTCCCCAACGCGGTCACAAGCCGCGTTTCGTTTTTCTTGAAGCACTCGGAGTGAAATCAATGGATCGTCGTTCCCTCATCAAAAACGCCGGCATCGCCGGCGTTCTGGCTGCCGGCATCGCGCCTGCCGTTCATGCGCAGGCCGCGGTGCGCTGGCGCCTGGCGTCGAGCTTCCCCCGCTCGCTCGACACCATCTTCGGCAGTGCCGAAATGCTTTCGAAGACGGTCAAGGCCCTGTCGGGCGGCAAGTTCGAAATCTCCGCGCACCCCGCGGGCGAACTGATGCCCGCGTTCGGCGTGGTCGATGCGCTGCAGGGCGACACTCTGGAGATGGCCCAGTCCGCGGCCTACTACTTCACCGGCAAGGATCCGATCTTCGCCTTCAGCTGCGCGGTGCCCTTCGGCCTGACCGCCCGCCAGACCGATTCGTGGAAAGAGTACGGCAACGGCCGCAAGCTGCTCGACGCCTTCTTCGCCAACTACAACTTCCGCACCGCCAGCGCCGGCAACACCGGCACGCAGATGGGCGGCTGGTACCGCAAGGAAATCAAGACCGTCGAGGACCTCAAGGGCCTGAAGATGCGCATGGGCGGCGGCGTGTTCGGCGAGGCGATGGCCAAGCTGGGTGTGGTGTCGCAGAACATGCCCGCCGGCGACGTGTACCAGGCGCTCGAGAAGGGCACGCTGGACGCGGCCGAATTCGTCGGCCCGCACGACGACGAGAAGCTGGGCTTCAACAAGGTCGCTCCCTACTACTACTACCCCGGCTGGTGGGAAGGCGGCGCCGACCTCGAGTTCTTCATCAACAACAAGGCCTACGCCAAGCTGTCGGACGAGAACAAGGCCATCCTCGACGCGGCCACCAAGGTGGCGGCGCGCGACATGATCGCCAAGTACGACGCCTACAACCCGGTCGCGCTGAAGAAGCTGGTGGCCGCCAAGACCCAGCTCAAGGCGTTCCCGAAGGCCGTGATGGATGCCGGCTTCAAGGCCTCGATGGACACCTTCGCCGAGCACGAGGCGAAGTCGCCCGAGTTCAAGAAGATCCACCAGGACATGCGCGCCTTCCAGCGCGACCAGATCCTGTGGAACCGCTTCTCGGAGTACCCGTTCAACCAGTACATGAACTCGGTCAAGATCTGAGTTCAACGGCCGGGAGGGCGCCAGCCCTTCCCGGACCGGGCCACGAAAAAGGCCGGCCGCTCGCGAGAGTGGCCGGCCTTTTTCTTGAGGGGCGCCCCGGAGGGCGCCGCCCGCGCGTCAGGGCTTCTTGTCGCCCTGCTTGAGCGCGTCCTCCATCGCCTTGAGCGGATCGCTCTCGGCCGGCTCGGCCGGGGGCGTCGGCGTTTCCGTGCCCTGCGGCGCGCCGGCATCGGGCGTGCTGCCCGGCGCCGCGTCGGGCGAGGCCGGCTGGTCGTTGCCGTAGGGCTCGGAGGACGGGGCGCCGTCTTCCGACTTCAGGCTGTCGCGCATCTGCGCGCCGATGTCCTCGAGGTTGACGTTGACCTCCTTGTCGAGGCTGCCGGTCACCAGTTGCGGGAAGGCGATCAGGATGCCCACCATCGTCAGCTGGATCAGCACGAAGGGGATCGCGCCCTTGTAGATCTGCATCGTGGTCACGGGCTCCATGACCTTCTGCGTCACGCGGTCCACGTACTGCTTCTCGGGCGCGACCGAACGCAGGAAGAACAGCGCGAAGCCGAAGGGCGGGTGCATGAACGAGGTCTGCATGTTCACCGCCAGCAGCACGCCGAACCAGATCAGGTCGATGCCCAGCTTGTGGGCCACCGGCGCCAGCAGCGGCACCACGATGAACGAGAGCTCGAAGTAGTCGAGGAAGAAGGCCAGGAAGAACACCAGCACGTTCACCGCGATCAGGAAGCCCACCGGGCCGCCGGGCAGCGCCGACAGCAGGTGCTCGACCCAGATCGGGCCGTCGGCGGCCTGGAACACCAGGCTGAAGACCGTGGCGCCGATCAGGATGAACATCACGAAGCTCGAGAGCTTGGTGGTCGAGGCCAGGCCCTGCTTGAGCAGGGTCATGTTCATGCGCCCGCGCAGCCAGGCCATGACCAGCGCGCCCACCGCGCCCATCGCGCCGCCTTCGGTCGGCGTGGCCACGCCCAGGAAGATGGTGCCCAGCACCAGGAAGATCAGCAGCAGCGGCGGGATCAGCACGAAGGTGACGCGCTCGGCCAGCCGCGACAGCAGGTTGAGCTTCAGGCCCTTGTTGACCAGCGCGATCACCAGCGCGACGAACACGCCGCCGCACATGGCGACCACGACCTTCTCGTCGGTCGCGACCGAGGTCACTTCCTCGCCCTGGAACCAGGTGTGCACGGCCGCCATGTTGCGCGCCAGCACCACGGCCACCACGGCCGAGAGGGCCGTGAGCGCCACCAGCGAGACGTAGCCGCCGCTGCCGTTGGGTTCGCGGAAGGTGCGTGCCTCGGGCGGCAGCGCGGGCACCTGGGCGGGCTTGAAGATCGCGAGGAAGACCACGTACAGCACGTACAGGCCCATCAGCATGAAGCCGGGCAGGAAGGCGCCCTTGTACATGTCGCCGACGCTCTTGCCGAGCTGGTCGGCCATGATGATCAGCACCAGCGAGGGCGGGATGATCTGGGCCAGCGTGCCGGAGGCCGCGATGACGCCGCTGGTGAGCCGCCGGTCGTAGCCGTAGCGCAGCATGATCGGCAGCGAGATCAGGCCCATCGAGATGACCGAGGCCGCCACCACGCCGGTGGTGGCCGCCAGCAGCGCGCCGACGAAGATCACGGCCAGCGCCAGGCCGCCGCGCATCGGGCCGAACACCTGGCCGACGGTGTCGAGCAGGTCCTCGGCCATGCCGCTTCGCTCGAGGATCAGCCCCATGAGCGTGAAGAAGGGGACCGCCAGCAGCGTGTCGTTGGCCATGATGCCGATGAGCCGCTGGGGCAGCCAGGCCATCACCGAGGACTGGAACACGCCCAGCTCGATGCCGATCAGGCCGAAGAACAGGCCGCAGGCGCCGAGGCTGAAGGCCACGGGAAAGCCCAGCAGGAGGAAGCAGATCAGCCCCGCGAACATGATCGGGGCGAAGTTGGCGACGATGAATTCCATGGTGTGTGTCTGGTGCGCTCAGTGCTGCGGCTTGGCCGAGGTGCCGGCCTTGGCGGCATCCGCCTCGGCCTGCAGGCGCAGGGCTTCGATGAGTTCGGCCTCGGCCGTCTTGTCGGTCAGGCGGCCCATGGGATCGGGTCCCTGGCCGCGCAGGAACGCGATGCGCTTGATCAGTTCGGACCAGCCCTGCAGCAGCAGCAGCACGAAGCCCACCGGCAGCGCCGCCCACACCGGCCAGCGGATCAGGCCGCCGGAATTGCCGGACACCTCGCCCGACTGGTACATCTGGATCACCACCGGGGTCGAGAGGTAGAGCACCGCCAGGCACAGCGGCGTGAGGAAGAAGGCGAAGCCGATGATGTCGATCCAGACCTGCTTGCGCTTGGACAGGCGGCTGTTGACCACGTCGATGCGCACATGCTCGCGGTGCAGCAGGGTGAAGCCCGCGGCGATCAGGAACGACCACGCGAACAGATACCACTGGACCTCGAGGAACGCGTTCGAGCTGGTGTTGAAGACCTTCCGCACGAGCGCGTTGACGGCGCTGATCACGGTGGCGGCCAGGATGAGCCAGATGGCGTATTTGCCCACTTGGGCGTTGAGCCAGTCGATGGCCCGGGACAGCTTGAGCAAGCCTTGCATCACATCTCCATTTTTGTAGTGGAAGCCGCCCCGATACGAATGCACCCGACGCACCGACGTTGTGCGCCGGCGGGTCGGGTGCGGGGAAGCGGGCTGAATTCTAATGAACTACCCCGGGGATTACCTTCAGGGGCTACCCCGGGGGCGGTGGCCATAATGGGCCATGGCCCAGACACCGCGCCCCGCGTCCGACCCGGCGGTTTCCATGCCCGCCAGCATCGACTCCCCCGACATGCTCCGCGCCGGCCGCGAACTGCTGTCGCTGGCGCTGATCGATGCGCGCAACCACACGCTGCACCTGCTGTCGCTCTACGAGCAGGCGCTGGGCTCGGCCGCGCTGCCGGTGCCGCCCGAGCTGCAGCGCGAGGAGGGCATGCAGCCGCCGGTCTGGCTGGCCGGCCACATCGGCTGGTTCGCCGAATGGTGGATCGGGCGCAACACGCAGCGTGCCTTCGGCGCCGACTGTCCGGTGCGGCCGACGCGGCTCGCGGCCATCGATCCCGGGGCCGACGACTGGTGGAACCCCGCGCAGATCGGCCCCGAGCGCCGCTGGGCACCCGGGCTGCCGGACCTGGCTCAGACCAAGGCCTACCTGCTCGAGACGCTCGAGAGCACGCTCGAACTGCTCGAGCATGCGGCCGAGACCGATGCGGGCCTCTACTTCTACCGCCTCGCGCTGTTCCACGAGGACCTGCGCGGCGAGCAGTTCGTGGTGATGGCGCAGACCCTCGGGCTGCCGCTGGGCATCGAGCAGGCGCCCGTGAGCGTGGTGCGCGAGCCGCTGGCGCTGCCGGCCACGCGCTGGGAGCTGGGCCGCGGCGAGGCCGGCTTCGCCTTCGCGCAGGAGCGCGGCGCGCACCGCGTCGACGTGCCCGAGTTCGAGATCGATGCCCAGCCGGTCACCTGGAACCAGTTCACCGAATTCGTCGACGACGGCGGCTACGACCGCGAGGAGCTCTGGCACGGCGAGGGCTGGCGCTGGCTGGCCGCGCAGGCCGAGGGCCGGCGCGGGCCGCGCCACGTGGAGCAGATCGGCGCGGCGCGCAGCGCCACCGGCGGCTCGGTGCTGCAGCAGCGCTTCGGCGCCACCGTGCGCGCGGCCGGCCACCACAGCGCGGTGCACCTGAGCTGGTGGGAGGCCGATGCCTGGGCGCGCTGGGCCGGCCGCCGCATCGCGACTGAGGTCGAGTGGGAGATCGCGGCGCATGCCGCGGCGCGGCGTGGTTTCCGCTGGGGCGACGTGCACGAATGGACCGCGGGCACGCTGCAGCCCTGGCCCGGCTACCGCGCCGATCCGTGGAGCGGCGGCGGCGAGTTCGATCCCGCCGCGGGCTTCGGCCGCGCGCGCGTGCTGCGCGGGGCCTCGTTCGCCACGCGCGCGCGGCTGCGCTCGATGCGGCGGCGCGGCTTCGCACTGCCGTGGCGCGACGACGGCTTCCTGGGCTTCAGGACCTGCGCGCTGTAGCCGGCGTGGCGTTCAGTCCATCCGCTGCAGCTGCACGTCGGTGACGGCCACGCTGCCCGAACCCTTCGGGAAGCGCAGCGTGACCTGCCGGATGTGCGCGAGGTCCACGCCATGCAGCGCGAAGGCCTTCAGCGGAACCGCCACCATGTTCAGCAGCGGCCGGGTGGTGCCGGTGTCGGCATAGATCGCGTCCTCGGGCGCGTCGACCAGCGGGATCGCGCCGTCGGGCTTGCGCGCGATGCCGTAGAGCGCATCGCTGAAGTCGCTGCCCTTGAGCGCGGCCTTGCGGCCCTGCGTGTCGACGAGCGCGATCTCGACCTCCTGGCCGATCGGGGCCAGCACGGCGACGCGCACGCTCAGCGTGTCGAAGCCCTGGGTTGAAAGATCGCCGGTGTCGATGGCCACCGTGGGGCCGGCCGTTTTCCACTGCAACTGGGCCTGATCCGTGATCGACCAGATCAGCAAGGTCTTGGCATCGTAGGAGGACGGGTTGTATTTCTCGCCTTCGGTGAACAGGCGCTCGACCGGACGCTGGCTCACGGGATCGGTGCATGCGGCACTGCGCGGGGGCGAACCGCCGAGCTGCAGGGTCTGGCACTGCACGGCCTTGCCGAAGTTCTCGAAAACGGTCGCCAGGCCGTTGGCGTTCTTCGCGCTCGCATCGGCACTGCGGAAGTTCTGCAGCAATCGGCGCTGGCTCGCGGGCTGATGGATGGTCAGCACCACGCGCTCGTCGCAACGGGTCTCGCCCACCGGGCAGCCCGCGGACGGTACGGGCGCCTGTCCCTTCCAGTAGGGCGCGAACTGGAACTCGTCGCCCACGAAATAACGCAGGAAGGACTCCATCAGGAACATGCCATTGCGTCGTTGGTCGGTCGGACTCAGGCGCAGCGTCTCGATCTTTCCGGCCTTGCAGTAGAGCGGTGCCCTTCCTTGGGCATCGTCGGTTTCGGACCAGTGGGCGTTGTAGAAATTGTGGTTGGCGCCGCGCAGCGCGATCTGGAACTTGGGAGCGCTCTCGTCGGATGCCGTGTAGCGGCTGTCGTCGAAGATCTGCGCGCCGTTGAGTGTGTAGACATCGCCGTCGCAGGTGGGCAGCAGGGTCGCGAACGGCACATGGGTCACGCGCGAGAGCTGCCTGGCATTGATGGGCGCCAGCGAGAAGACGGCGCGGATCCGGTGCGGCGCTTCGGTGGCGGAAGGCAGCACGACGCCGGACTGCCGCAGGGCTTCGGGCGATGTGACCTGCCCGAGCCATTTCTCGCTCTCCGAGTTGATCATCCGGGAGAACGAGTTCACGTTCCGGTACTTGGCGGACACCTCCTCCAGCGCGGCCTGCTCGGCGGCGAGCCGGGCTCGCGCCTGGGTCGTTTCGCTCAGCAATTTCTGCATCGACTGCGTCAGGAAGTCGATCAGGGACGCCGGCGCGGGCGGCGACTGGCTCTGCGCCGCCTGCAGCATGGCCTTGGCCAGGAACAGCTTCACGTCGAGGTCGGAGGCGACGGCGGTGGCGGCGTCGACCCGCTTGCGGGCCTTGTCCCTTTCGGCCTCGGCCTGCACGACGGCTTCGCGGCTGCGGCGCGCCGTCTCTACATCCTGGTAGCTGATGCCCACGCGCTGCTTGTTCAGCTCCACCGCATACGCGACGGCCTCGGCGCCTCGGGAGTGGCCGACGATGCCCACGCGGTCGAGGTCCAGCTTCCCCTTGAGCCCGGGCAGTTCGACGCCGTTGAACACGCCCGTCGCATTGCCGGCGCGCAGCAGGTCGAGCGTGGTCATCAGCAACTGGCCGCGCGCGAGCGCGCCGGCGTCGGATGCGTTGATGTTGTTGAGGCCGTTGATCTTGCCCGCGTCGATCGAGAAGGCCACGTAGCCGTTCTCGGCCAGGCCCTTCTGCAGGTAGTCGTAGCCCTTGGCGTTGTTGAGGTCGGAGGCGTCGTGCATGCCGTGCAGGAACACCACCACCGGATGGCCGCCGGCGGCGGAGGGTTGCACCTTCGACGCGCCCGGCGCACCGGCCTGAGCCATCGGATAGCGCACCGTGCCTCGCAGCGGCACGGTATAGATCACGTCCTTGTACTTGGCATCCGACACCGCCGTGGTGCCGAAGCCGTAGACGATCTGCTCGGACGACAGGTAGCTGCCTTTTTCCCCGAACGGCACGGTCGAGGTGAAGCGCGTGATCGCCGTGGGGTCCGCCGGGTTGGGCGGCGCGGTCACGGAGATCGTCGGCGCGGGGTCGGCGGGTGCGATGGGCGGGACCGCGAGCGGCCGCACGGCCGTGTCATCGCCGCCGCCGCATCCGCTCGCGAGCACGCAGGCCAGGAGCATCGCGCAGGCTGCCGCCGCGCGTGTCGAACGCTTTGTTTTCAATTGCTTTCTCCCAAGATTTCTTAAGAATCGAGGCGAATCGCGACGGGGTTGCAACGCGCCTCTGGCGATGTCCGGATCGCGAAAGCAATGAATCGAAGACGGGGGCGTCGACGTTTGTAGGAGTCCTGCATCTCGCGGTGCGGACCGCGAGGCCGAAGCAAGTCACATGCCTTGCCGGTGCCGTGCCACGGTGCAGACGCAACCGCGTGGCGATGGCCGCGCCGGGCCTCAGCGCTCGCCGCCGTGCTCGGAGGCCAGCGGCGGTGCCACTTCCTCGAGCGGCTTGCGTTCCGCGTCGGCCGCATAGCGCAGCGCGAGCAGCCCGGCCACCACCACCAGCACCGAGGCCAGGCAGTAGCCGACCATCACCGCGCCGCGGCTGCCGGTCTCGATCAACAGGCCGAACAGCAGCGGCGCCGCGAAGCCGCCCGCGCCCATGCCGATGGCATAGAAGATCGCGATCGCCATCGCGCGCATCTCGAGCGGGAACACCTCGCTGACCGTGAGATAGGCCGAGCTCGCGGCGGCCGAGGCGAGGAAGAACACGGCCGACCAGCACAACGCCTGGCTGCGCGCATCGAGCCAGCCCTGCATGAAGGCCCAGCCGGTGAGGGCCAGCCCCACGCCCGCGAGCACATAGGTCAGCGCGATCATGCGGCGCCGGCCCACGCTGTCGAACAGCGGGCCCAGCAGCAGCGGCCCCAGCACGTTGCCGAGCGCGAACGGGAAGATGTAGAGCGCCACGCTGGCCTCGGGCACGGCGTAGAAGCGCGTCAGCACCAGCGCATAGGTGAAGAAGATCGCGTTGTAGAAGAAGGCCTGCGCGATCATCAAGGCGAGCGCGACCACGCTGCGCTGCCGGTAGTGCTGCAGCAGCACGCGCGCCACCTGCCGCATCGGCGGGCTCTCGCGGCGCGCGGCCGTGTAGTCGACGTAACTGCGCGGCGCGGACAGCGGCCCGTGCTGCGCCGAGACTTCGGCCTCGATGGCGCCGACGATGCGCTCGGCCTCGTCGGCGCGGCCGTGCGCGATCAGCCAGCGCGGGCTCTCGGGCACATGGCGGCGCACCAGCAGGATCGCCACCGCGAGCACCGCACCCAGGCCGAAGCCGGCGCGCCAGCCCCACACCGGGCCGATCACGCGCGCGTCGAGCAGCACCAGGCTCAGCCCGGCGCCGAGCGCGGCGCCGATCCAGAAGCTGCCGTTGATCGCGAGGTTGACGCGGCCGCGCACGCGCGCGGGGATCAGCTCGTCGATGGCCGAGTTGATGGCCGCGTACTCGCCGCCGATGCCCAGCCCGGTGACGAAGCGGCACAGCGCGAAGAAGGCGAAGTCGGGAGAGAAGGCCGTGGCCAGCGTGCCCAGCGTGTAGACCACCAGGGTGACCAGGAACAGCTTCTTGCGTCCGAGCCGGTCGGTGAGCCGGCCGAACAGCAGCGCGCCGAGCACGGCGCCGGCCACGTAGATCGAGCCCGAGAGGCCGATCTCGCCGGCCGTGAGCCCGAGCGTGTCGGGTCGCTCGAGCACGGCGCCGATCGAGCCCACCAGGGTGACCTCGAGGCCGTCGAGCACCCAGGCCACGCCGAGGGCGATCACCACGCGCCAGTGCCAGCGCGACCAGGGCAGGCGGTCGAGGCGGGCGGGGATGTCGCTGCGCAGCGCCGTCATGCGCCCGATTATGGGAAGCGTGCCGTGCCCCGCGTTGTAGGACCGGCGCTGCAATGCGCCGGTGCCATGCGTTGTCCGTTCAGGCCGCGACGGCGGCCGATGCCTGCCGGATGCCCATGGCCTCGAGCGTCTCGGTGATGGCGGCGACCGCGCCCGGAATGCCCGCGTCGCCGAAGTGCCCCATGCAGCCCACGCGGAAGGTCTCCACCTGCGTGAGCTTGCCGGGGTAGAGGATGTAGCCGCGCTTCTTGACCTCGTTGTAGAAGGTCTTGAAGTCGTAGCGCGGATCGTCGGGCGCATGGAAGGTGACGATGATCGGCGCCTGGATGGCCGGGTCGAGGAAGGCGCGCAGGCCCAGCGCGGCCAGCCCGCCCACCAGCGCCTTGCAGTTGCGCGCATAGCGGCCGCCGCGCGCGGCCAGGCCGCCTTCCTCCAGGTACTGCGCGATCGCGGTGTCGAGCGCGGCCACCACGTGGGTGGGCGGCGTGAAGCGCCACTGCGTGGTCTTCTCCATGTAGACCCACTGGTCGTACAGGTCCAGGCTCAGCGAGGGGCTGTGGCCTTCGCATTGCTCGAGCGTGCTGCGCTTGACGATCACGAAGCCCATGCCCGGCACGCCCTCGAGGCACTTGCCCGAGGCCGCGACCACGGCATCGAACGGCGTCTTGCGCGCGTCGATCTCGAGCGCGCCGAAGGAGCTCATGGCATCGACGATCAGGCCGCGCCCGTGCTTCGCAACGACCAATGCGATCTCGTGCAGCGGGTTGAGCACGCCGGCGCCGGTTTCGCAGTGCACCACCGCGACATGGGTGATGCCGGGATCGGCCGCGAGCGCGCGGTCCACGTCGGCGGGCGAGATCTGCTTCTCCTCGGTGTAGTCGATGGTGGTCAGCTTGCGGCCCAGCACCTTGCAGATCTTCGCGAGGCGCTGGCAGTAGGCGCCGTTGCTCGGCACCAGCACATGGCCGTCGCGCGGCACCACGGTGCCGATGGCGGCCTCGACCGAGAAGGTGCCGCTGCCCTGCAGCGGAACGCATTCGTGCGTGCCCGTGCCGTGCACGATCTCCAGCACCTGGCGGCGGATGCGCGCGGTGATCTGGTTGAAGTCGCCGTCCCACGAACCCCAGTCGCGCAGCATCGCCTGGCGCGTGCGCTCGGACGTGGTCAGGGGGCCGGGGGTGAGCAGGATCGGATGCGGGGCTTGACTCATGGTGTCTCCAGGCAGGGAAGGGGAATGAGATGGGCTCTTCAGCTACGGCCCAGGTTGCGCCAGGCCTGCGTGCGCGCGAGCAGCACGCGCGTGAGCAGCGCATAGGCGATGCACACCAGGGTCGAGGTGACCACGATCAGGCTGGCCAGCGCGGCGGCCGGGCCGATGTCGCCGGCGTCGTCCATGTGCATGATCGCGACCGACGCGAGGATGGTCTCGGGCGTGTAGAGGAAGATGGCGCACGACAGGCTGGCCATCGACACCACGAAGAAGTAGCGCCCGATGTCGAGGATGGCCGGCAGGCATACCGGCACCGTGACGCGCAGGAAGGTCTTGAAGAACGGCACCTTGAGCGAGGCCGAGACGGCCTCGAACTCGTTGTCGATCTGCTTGAGCGCGGTGACGGCCGTGAGGTGGCTCGAGGTGTAGTAGTGCACCACCATCGACACGATCAGGATCGCCATCGTCTGGTAGAGGAAGTTCAGCGGGTTGGCCGGATGGTTGAAGAACATCACGTAGCCCAGGCCCAGCACCAGGCCCGGCACCGCCATCGACAGCACGGCCATCAGGTGCATGCCCTTGCGCATCAGGCCGAGGCCGCGCGTCTTCTCGATCAGGTAGGCGCCCGTGAACACGATCAGCGAGCCGGCCACCGCGGTGGCCATGGCCACCAGCAGGCTGTTGCCGTAGGCCGCGGCCATGTCGCTCTCGACCAGCACGAAGTGGTAGTGCTTGAGCGTGAACGACTGGTCGTAGGGCCACAGCGCGATCAGCGAGGTGTAGACCGCCATGCCGATGGTGGCCAGCAGGAAGGCGCAGACCACGGTGCAGAACAGCGTGAGCAGGGTGTCGGCCACGCGCCGGCGCTTCGGGCTGTAGGGCACCGAGCGCGCGGTGAGCTGCGCCTTGAGCTTGCGCCGGACCACGTAGTCGATGACGAAGGAGACGATCGACGGCAGCAGCAGCAGCATGCCGACCACCGCGCCGATCGAGAAGTTGTGCTGCCCGACCACCTGTTTGAAGACGTCGACCGACAGCACGTTGAAGTTGCCGCCGATCACCTTGGGCGCGCCGAAGTCGCTGACCACGTAGGTGAAGACCACGGTGGCCGCGCTGATCAGGCCGTACTTGCACGAGGGCAGGGTGATGGTCATGAACTGCCGCAGCGGCCGCGTGCGCAGCGCGGTGGCGGCCTCGTAGAGCCGGCCGTCGGCCAGCGACAGGGCAGTGACCAGGATCATCAGCGCATGCGGGAAGGTGTTGTAGACCTCGGCCAGGATGATCCCGGGCGCGCCGTAGATCGAGGTGCCGCCCAGCAGGAACTTGAGCGCGCCCTGGTTGCCGAACCACTGCACGAACGAGATCGCCGACAGCAGCGAGGGCGCGAGCAGCGGGATCAGCGCGATGAGCCGGAACACGGCCTTCAGCGGTGCCGGCATGCGGCTGCGCGTGAGCGCATAGGCGAACACGAAGGCCGTGGGCACCGAGATCGCGACCACCGCGGCCGCGACCCAGACCGAGTTCCAGGCGGCGCGCAGCAGGCTCGGCGTCTGGAAGTAGGTGATGAAGTGGGCCAGGCCGACGAAGCGGCCGTCCTTGTCCTGCACCGCGTGCGCGAGGATGGTGAGCAGCGGCGCGACCAGGAACACGAACAGCATCGCCATCACGACGCACAGCACGGCGCGCGCGATGGTCTCGTCGCGGCTCCAGCGCAGGGCGGGCCGCGTGCTCATGGCCGGCTTGGCGGCGAGGGGATGGGCCAGCGTGTTCATGGTTGCGGCGCGCGCGCTGCGGAGAAGGCGCGGATGCGGTTGGCGCGCAGCGCGATGTCGACCGTGTGGCCCTCGCGGATGCCCAGGTCGTGCAGCTGGTTGAGCGAGAAGTGCAGCCCGAGCGTCTGGCCGTGCAGCGCGTCGGCCGTCACCTCGGCGATGCACAGGCCGCCGAGGAACTCGACCTTGGTGACCATGGCGCGCAGCCGGTTGGCCGTGTCCTCGCGCAGGTGCTCGACCGCGCGGTCCTCGGGCCGCAGGTAGAGGTTGACCGCCTCGCCGGGCTCGAAGGCGCCGTCGCAGGCATCGCACTGCAGCTCCATGTCGCCGACCTGGAAGCGGTGGTTGCCCAGCGCCACCGAGCGCAGCACGTTGACCTTGCCGACGAAGTCCGCCACGAAGGGCGTGGCCGGCTGCTCGTAGACCTCCATCGGCGTGCCGACCTGCTCGATCACGCCGTGGTTCATGACCACGATGCGGTCGGCCATCGACAGCGCTTCTTCCTGGTCGTGCGTGACCATGATGGTGGTGATGCCGACCTGCTTCTGCAGCCGGCGGATCTCGCCGCGCAGGCGGATGCGCTCGAGCGCGTCGAGCGCCGACAGCGGCTCGTCGAGCAGCAGCAGGCCGGGCCGGGTGGCAAGCGCGCGCGCCAGCGCCACGCGCTGCTGCTGGCCGCCCGAGAGCTGGCTCGGGTACTTGGCGCCCGAGGTCGGCAGGCCGACCAGCTTGAGCAGCTCGTCGACGCGCGCCTTGACCTCGGCGCGTCGGGCGCGGCCGTTGACCAGGCCGTAGCCGATGTTCTCGGCGATCGTGAGGTTGGGGAACAGGGCGTAGGACTGGAACACGATGCCGTAGTCGCGCCGGTCGGGCGGCAGCCACGAGACGTCCTTGCCGTTCTGCAGGATCTGGCCCGCGGTCTGGGTCTCCAGCCCCGCGATGATGCGCAAGAGCGTGGTCTTGCCGCAGCCCGAGGGGCCGAGGAAGCACAGCATCTCGCCGGGGTTGACGCGCAGGTGCACGTCGCGCAGCGCGCTGAAGGTCTCGAAGTCCTTGCGGACCCCGATGACCTCGAGCGCCGCGGCGCCGCTCGCGGGCCGCCGGCCGGCCATGAACGGGGTGTCGGTCGTATCCATTGTTCGCACTCGTCGTTGGCGGACGCGGCGGGGCGCGTGTCCGCGGGTTGGAGGAAGACGGCAGGCGGGAGAGGCGGGGCGAGCTCTTACTTGGGTTCGGCCTTGCCCTCGTAGCGCTTGCTCCACTCGGCCAGGATGCGTTCGCGGTTCTTGGCGGCCCAGTTCAGGTCGTTCTTCGCGAGCAGCTTCTCGTAGTTGTCGGGAATGCCCTCGAGCTTCGAGACCACGCCGGGGTAGGCCACCACGGCCCACCAGCGTGCGCTGATCTGGTTGGCCTCCTTGCTCGCCATCCAGTCGGCGAAGCGCCTGGCCTGCTCGAGCTTGGTGCTGGTCTTCATGAGGCTGGTGGCCTCGATGTCCCAGCCCAGGCCTTCCTTCGGGAAGATCAGGTCGACCGGGGCGCCCGACTTCTTGACCTGGTGGGCGCGGAACTCGAAGGAGATGCCGATCGGGAACTCGCCCGCGCCGGCCTGCTTGCAGGGCTTGGAGCCCGAGTGCACGTACTGCGCGATGTTCTGGTGCAGCGCGTCCATGTACTTCCAGCCCTCGGCATCGCCCCACAGCTGCAGCCACGAGGAGACGTCGAGGTAGCCGGTGCCGCTGGAGGCCGGATGCGGCATCGAGATGGCGCCCTTGTAGACCGGCTTGGCGAGGTCCTTCCAGCTCTCGGGCTTGGGCAGGCCCAGCTTCTGCGCCTCGACCCGGTTGAAGCAGATGGTGGCGGCCCAGACGTCCATGCCGACCCAGGCAGGCGGGCGCGCGGCATCGGAGTAGGCGGGGTTCAGTTCCTTGAAGCCCTTGGGTTCGTAAGGCAGCAGCATGCCTTCCTGCTGCAGCAGCGCGAGGCTGCTGGCGGCCAAGCCGGCCACCACGTCGGCCTGCGGATTGGCTTTCTCGGCCAGCAGCTTGGCGGTGACGATGCCGGTGGAGTCGCGCACCCACTTCACCTCGATATCGGGATTGGCCTTCTCGAAGGCGTCCTTGTAGAGCTTCATGGCATCGGTCTCGAGCGCGGTGTAGACCAGGAGCGAGGTCTTCTGCGCCCAGGCGGCGCCACTGGTCGCGAGGCCGAGCGCCGCGGCGCACAGGACGGCCGCGAGACGGCGCGAGCTTGGTTTCATCGTCATCTGTTTCTCCTGAGAGGGCTTGCTGTCACGAAAGGGTGAGTGGCGGGCGTCCGGGGCCTGGCGGCCGGGATCCGGTGAAAGCAATGTAGATTGCCAACTTAATACTGTCAATAAAAAATTGTTGACAGTTTTCAATCCGAGGCTGGAGAATGCGTTCCATGGTCACCAGCAATCCCTCCTCCGCCCTCGCGTTCCTCCAGTCCAGCTCGCTGCCGATGCTGATGCAGGAGGAGATCGAGCGATTGATCATGACGGGCGAGCTCCCGGTGGGCAGCCGCATCAACGAGAGCGAGCTCTCGCAGCGCTTCAACACCAGCCGCGGCCCGATCCGCGAGGCGCTGCGCGCGCTGGAGGAGGCGGGCCTGGTGCGCAACGAGAAGAACCGCGGCGTCTTCGTGCGCGAGATCGCGTTCGAGGAAGCGGACGAGATCTACGAGCTGCGCGAGGCGCTGGAGGAAATCATCGGCCGCCGCGTGGCGCTGGCGATCAAGCCCGATGCCGTCGAGCGGCTGCGCGCCATGCTCGACGCCATGCGCTCGGCGGCCCAGGCGCAGGACGTGGAGCAATACGCGCAGCTCAACCTGCAGTTCCACGAGATCCTGCTCGACACCGCGGGCAGCAGGAAACTGACCGAGACCTACAAGCGCCTCGTGAAGGAGCTGCACCTGTTCCGCATGCGCGCGCTCGACAGCGGCGGCGGCCTGCGGGTCTCGGCCGACGAGCACCGCGACATCGTCGAGGCCATCGCCAGCGGCGACCCCGACATCGCGGGCCGCGCGCTGCGCCGGCATGTCGCGGGCAGCCGCGCGCGCATGCACAAGGCCTTCGGCCGCGCCGATGCCGAAGCCGCCACCACGAACAACCCACCAAAGGAAGTCTGAAATGACACCGGAGACCCTCGAAGTCAATGCCAGGAGTTATCGCTGGATGGCGCGCCCGATCGTGGTCGTGTGCGTGGACGGCTGCGAGCCGGCCTACCTCGACGCGGCCATCGCCGCCGGCGTGGCGCCGTACATCGGCCGCATGCGAAAGGAGGGCGCCGACCTGCTGGCCGACTGCGTCGTGCCGTCCTTCACCAACCCGAACAACCTGTCGATCGTGACCGGCGCGCCGCCCGCGGTGCACGGCATCTGCGGCAACTACTTCTTCGACCGCGAGCTGGGCCAGGAAGTGATGATGAACGACCCCAGGTACCTGCGCGCCGGCACCGTGCTGGCCGCCTTCGCCGACGCGGGCGCCAAGGTGGCAGTGGTCACGGCCAAGGACAAGCTGCGCAAGCTGCTGGGCCACCGCATGAAGGGCATCTGCTTCTCGTCCGAGAAGTCGGACCAGGTGACGATGGAGGAGAACGGCATCGACGACGTGCTCGGCATGGTCGGCATGCCGGTGCCCTCGGTCTACAGCGCCGAGCTCTCCGAGTTCGTGTTCGCGGCCGGCGTGAAGCTGATGGAATCGCGCCGTCCCGACCTGATGTACCTCTCGACCACCGACTACGTGCAGCACAAGGCAGCGCCCGGCAGCGAGCAGGCCAATGCCTTCTACGCGATGATGGACCGCTACCTGGCGCAGCTCGATGCGCTCGGCGCCACCATCGTGCTGACCGCCGACCACGGCATGAACGACAAGCACGGCGCCGACGGCTCGCCCAACGTCATCTACCTGCAGGACGTGCTCGACGGCTGGTACGGCACCGGCACCGCGCGCGTGATCCTGCCGATCACCGATCCCTACGTGGTGCACCACGGCGCGCTCGGCTCCTTCGCCACGGTCTACGCGCCCGACGAGGGCAGCGTGCCGGGCTGGATCGAGCGCATCCGCCAGGTGCCGGGCATGGAGTCGGTGCTGTCGCGCAAGGAAGCGGCGCAGCGCTTCGAGCTCCCCGCCGACCGCATCGGCGACATCGTGGTCGTGAGCGAGAAGAACACCGTGATCGGCACCGCGGCCAGCCGCCATGACCTGTCGGCGCTTGAGGTGCCGCTGCGCTCGCACGGCGGCGTGTCGGAGCAGCGCGTGCCGCTGATCTGCAACCGCCCGGTGGCGGGCATCGCCGCCGGCCGCCGCCTGCGCAACTTCGATGCGCTCGACATCGCGCTGAACCACGCCCAGTAACCGACCGCCGGAGCACCCATGAGCCAAGCCACGCTGAAGCCAGGCACCATCCACCGCGAAGCCCTGCGCATCGCCGGCGAGCGCGTCTACCGCGACCGCACGATCGAGGTCACCTATCCCTACACCGGCGAGGTGATCGCCACCGTGCCCAAGGCCACGCTCGACGACGTGCGCAACGCGCTGCGCATCGCGCGCGACTACAAGCCCACGCTCACGCGCTACGAGCGCTACAAGATCCTGATGCGCGCGGGCGAGATCATTGCCTCACGCCTCGACGAGATCTCGCGCACCATCACGCTCGAATCGGGCCTGTCGCGCAAGGACTCGCTCTACGAGGTGGGCCGCGCCTCCGACGTGCTGCTGTTCGCGGCCAACCAGGCGCTGGTCGACGACGGCCAGGTGTTCTCGTGCGACCTCACGCACCACGGCAAGAGCCGCAAGGTCTACACGCTGCGCGAGCCGCTGCAGGGCGCGATCACGGCCATCACGCCGTTCAACCATCCGCTCAACCAGGTGATCCACAAGGTGGCGCCGGCCGTCGCCACCAACAACCGCATCGTGCTCAAGCCCAGCGAGAAGACGCCGCTGGCGGCCTTCCTGCTGGCCGACATCCTCTACGAGGCCGGCCTGCCGCCGCCGATGCTGTCGGTGCTCACCGGCGACCCGCGCGAGATCGCCGACGAACTGCTGACCAATGCCGACGTCGACCTCGTCACCTTCACCGGCGGCGTGCCGATCGGCAAGTACATCGCGGCCAAGGCGGTCTACAAGCGCCAGATCCTCGAGCTCGGCGGCAACGACCCGATCATCGTGATGGACGATGCCGACGTCGAGGAGGCGGCCACGCTCGCGGCCAGCGGCTCGTACAAGAATTCGGGCCAGCGCTGCACCGCGATCAAGCGCATGCTGGTGCACGAATCGGTGGCCGACCAGTTCGTCGAACTGCTGGTGGCCAAGACCCGCGCGCTCAAGTACGGCGACCCGATGGATCCCGACACCGACATGGGCACGGTGATCGACGAGGCCGCCGCGAAGCAGTTCGAGGGCGTGGTCAACGAGGCCATCGCGGCCGGCGCGAAGCTGCTGTACGGCAACGAGCGCCGCGGCGCGCTGTATTCGCCGACCGTGCTCGACCGCGTCGATGCCGGGATGACGGTGGCGAAGCACGAGACCTTCGGGCCCGTGTCGCCGGTGATCCGCTTCAAGACCATCGACGAGGCGATCCGCATCTCGAACGGCACGGCCTACGGCCTGTCGTCGTCGATCTGCACCAACCGGCTCGACCACATCACGCGTTTCATCCGCGAGCTCAACGTCGGCAGCGTCAACGTGCGCGAGGTGCCGGGCTACCGGCTCGAACTCACGCCCTTCGGCGGCATCAAGGACTCGGGCCTGGGCTACAAGGAAGGCGTGCTCGAGGCGATGAAGAGCTTCACCAACACCAAGACCTACTCGCTGCCCTGGTAACCATGAGCCTGAGCCTTCCCGACATCGTCGGCCTGTTCGAAACCAAGGGCCATGCCCAGTACGACGGCGAGCCCGTCACGCAGCTCGAGCATGCGCTGCAATCGGCGCACCTGGCCGAGCAGGAGGGGGCGGACAGCGCGCTGATCGCCGCCTCGCTGCTGCACGACCTGGGTCACCTGCTGCACGACTTCGGCGGCACGCCGACGCAGCAGGGGCTCGACGACCTGCACCAGTACCGCTGCCTGCCGTTCCTGCGCGCGCTGTTCGGCCCGGCCACGCTGGAACCGATCCGGCTGCACGTCGATGCCAAGCGCTTCCTGTGTGCGCGCGAGCCCGGTTATCTGGAGGCACTGTCGCCCGATTCGCAGCGCAGCCTGCAGCTGCAGGGCGGCGTGTTCGATTCGGCGCAGGCCAGTGCCTTCGAGGCGCTGCCTTACGCGAAGGACGCGGTGCGGCTGCGGCGCTGGGACGACACGGCCAAGTGCGCCGACGCGAAGACGCCGGACCTCGCGCATTACGTGCGGCACCTGGAGGCCGCGTTGAAGCCCTCCGCCATCGCGGCATGAGCGCTACGCCACCGGTCGTGATGGCGCGCCGCCCGGCCACGCGGGAGGACGTTCCCTTCCTGCTCGCGCTGCGGCAGCGCACGATGAACGGCCACGTGGTGGCGTCGGGCGCCGAGGTCAGCGATGCGCACCACATGGCGCGGCTGATGCACCGCTTCGAATGCGCCGAGCTGCTGCTGCACGAGGGCGAGCCGGTCGGCCTGCTCAAGGTGTCGCGCGATCCGCACGAGTGGGTGCTGATCCAGATCCAGCTCGCGCCGGGCTATCAGGGCGGCGGCATCGGCACCGGGCTGCTGGCCGAGGTCGTCGCCGAGGCCGAGCGCGCCTGCGTGGACCTCACGCTCAGCGTGCTCAAGGCGAATCCGGCCCGCGCGCTCTACGCGCGCTTCGGCTTCGTCGTCGAGCGCGAGTCCGAGTTTTCCTACGAGATGCGGCGCAAGCCCTGACCCCTTCACGGAGCCGCCATGCGCCCCTTCTGGATCGAACAGGCCCTGTTCAACGACGGCGACCTCGCGCCCGCGCTGCAGGGCGAATGCGAGGCAGACCTCTGCATCGTCGGCGGCGGCTTCACCGGCCTGTGGACCGCGATCCAGGCCAGGCAGCAGGCGCCCGCGCTCGACATCGTCATCCTCGAGAGCGACCTCTGCGGCGCCGGCGCGAGCGGGCGCAACGGCGGCTGCCTGCTCACCTGGTCGGCCAAGTTCCTGACCCTGCGCCGGCTGTTCGGCGAGGACGAGGCGGTGCGCCTGGTCAAGGCCTCGGAGGCGGCGGTGCAGCACATCGCCGACTTCTGCGCCGCCCACGGCATCGACGCCGAGCTGCGCCAGGACGGCACGCTCTACACCGCCACCTCGCCGGCCCAGGTCGGCACGCTCGATCCGATGATGCGCGCGCTCGAGGCGCGCGGCATCCATTCCTACCGCACCCTGCCGCCCGAGGAAGTGGCGCGGCGCTCGGGCTCGGCGCGCAACCTCGCGGGCGTGTATTCGCCGATCGCCGCCACCGTGCATCCGGGCAAGCTGGTGCGCGGGCTGCGGCGCGTGGCGCTGGCGATGGGCATCCGCATCCACGAGCGCACGCCGATGCTCGATTTCTCCACCGCCCATCCGGTCGTGGTGCGCACGCCGGCCGGCAGCGTGCGCGCGCAGAAGCTGGTGCTCGCGATGAATGCCTGGATGGCCAGCCGCTTCGCGCAGTTCGAGCGCACCATCGCCATCGTGTCGAGCGACATGGTGATCACCGAGCGCTGCCCCGAGCTGCTCGCGCGCAGCGGCCTGACCGACGGCGTGTCGGTGCTCGATTCGCGCACCTTCGTCTATTACTACCGCAGCACGGCCGATGGCCGCCTCATGCTGGGCAAGGGCGGCAATACCTTCGCCTGGGGCGGGCGCATGGCCAAGGTGTTCGACGAGCGCTCGCCCTACGAGGCCGAGCTCACGCAGGCGCTGCGTTCCTTCTTCCCGGCCCTGAGCGAAACGCCGATCACCGCGAGCTGGAACGGCCCGTCCGACCGCTCGGTCACGGGCTTCCCGTTCTTCGGCCGGCTCGATGGGGCGCCGCACATCTACTACGGCTTCGGCTACTCGGGCAACGGCGTCGGGCCGACCTACATGGGCGGGCAGATCCTGTCGTCGCTGGTGCTCGACCAGGACAACGCCTGGACGCGCAGCCCGATCACGAAGGGGCCGCTCGGCTACTTCCCGCCCGAGCCGGTGCGCTACGTGGGATCGATCGTGGTGCGCAATGCGATCCGCCGCAAGGAACTCGCCGAGGACGAGAACCGCCAGCCGTGGCTGGTGGACCGCATGCTCAGCAAGCTCGCCAACGCCGCGGGCAAGGCCGACAAGGCGTGACAACCACCCCCGAATCTCCGCGCACTTCGTGTCGCTCCGGATCCCCCCTCGAGGGGGCGCACTCGGCGGCCCGGCAAAGCCGGTTCCGCGAGTGCCCGCGAACGAGCAGCTTCGGCACGGTGGGGTGTACCGTGGTCGATCTCGTATCGAGGTTCAGGCCGTCTCCGCCAGCGCGTCGCCCAGCGCATTGATCATGCGATCGATCTCCGCCTTCTCCGAGATGAACGGCGGCGCGAGCTGGATGGTGTCGCCGCCGTAGCGCACGTAGAAGCCCTTCTTCCAGCAGTTCATCGCGATCTCGTAGGGACGGCGCGCCGGTTCGCCGGGCAGCGCGGCGATGGTGAGGCCGGCCGCGAGGCCGAAGTTGCGGATGTCGGCGACGTGCTTGCTGCCCTTGAGGCTGTGCACGGCGTTCTCGAAATGCGGCGCCAGCGCCTTCACGCGCGCGGGCATGTCTTCCTTCTGCAGCACGTCGAGCGCGGCGATGCCGGCGGCGCAGGCCACCGGGTGGGCCGAGTAGGTGTAGCCGTGCGGGAACTCGAGCATGTAGTCGGGGCCGCCCGCGGCCATGAAGGTGTCGTAGATCTCCTTGCTGGCGATCACGGCGCCCAGCGGCTGCGCGCCGTTGGTGATCTGCTTGGCGGCGTTCATGATGTCGGGCACCACGCCGAAGGCATCGGCGCCGGTGAGCGTGCCGCAGCGGCCGAAGCCGGTGATGACCTCGTCGAAGATCAGCAGGATGTTGTTGGCGGTGCAGATGTCGCGCAGGCGCTGCAGGTAGCCCTGCGGCGGGATCACCACGCCGGCCGAACCCGCGAAGGGCTCGACGATGACGGCCGCGATGTTCGAGGCGTCGTGCAGCGCGATCAGGTCGAGCAGGCGGTCGGCCAGCTCGGCGCCGTTCTCGGGCATGCCGCGCGTGAAGGCATTGGCCGCGAGCTGGGTGTGGGGCAGGTGGTCGGCCTCGACGCCCTGGCCGAACAGCTTGCGGTTGGCCCCGATGCCGCCGACCGAGATGCCGCCGAAGTTGACGCCGTGGTAGCCCTTCTCGCGCCCGATCAGCCGGGTCTTGCTGGCCTGGCCCTTGGCGCGCCAGTAGGCGCGCGCCATCTTGAGCGAGGTGTCGGCGGCCTCGGAGCCCGAGCCGGTGAAGAAGACGTAGTCGAGGCCGGCGGGCGTCAGTTCCTTGAGCCGGTTGGCGAGCTCGAAGGACAGCGGATGGCCGAACTGGAAGGCCGGCGAATAGTCGAGCTTGGCGATCTGGCGGCTCACCGCCTCGGTGATCTCGGGGCGGCCGTGGCCCAGGCCCGAGCACCACAGGCCCGAGAGGCCGTCGAAGATCTTGCGGCCTTCGTGGTCGGTGAAGTAGGCGCCCTTGGCCTCGACGATCAGGCGCGGGTCGGCCTTGAACTGGCGGTTGGCGGTGTAGGGCATCCAGTGCGCCTCGAGCCAGGCGGCATCGGTGCGCGGGGCCGGGTTGGCGAGGTCGGGCGTGGCGAGGGTCATGGGTGCGTCCAGGTTGGGTGGGAAAGGTGACGCGACTATTGTTGGCAAGCCATTCAGTGTGGAGAATGGCGCAATATCAATGTTCACTTGACGGTCCATGCAAGTAAAAGAAGGCGCCTCCACGGCCCGCAGCCGTGCCGTTCTGGGCCAGCTCAGCGACATGGACCTGCGCCTGCTCAAGGTGTTCAAGAGCGTGGTCGACTGCGGCGGCATGGCGGCCGCCGAGCTCGAGCTCAACATCGGCACCTCGACGGTGAGCCGCCACGTGAAGGACCTCGAGACCCGGCTCGGCCTGGTGCTGTGCCGGCGCGGCCGGGCCGGCTTCGCGCTCACGGCCGAGGGCCAGCGCGTCTACGACGAGACGCTGCGGCTGCTCGCTTCGGTCGACGCCTTCCGCGGCAGCATCGACGACATCCACAACCGCATGGGCGGCCAGCTCGAGGTGGCGCTGTTCGACAAGACCGCGACCAATCCGCAGGCGCGCATCGGCGAGGCGATCGCGCGCTTTGCCGAGGTGGCGCCCGAGGTCAGCCTGGCGGTGCACGTGGGTTCGATCAACGCGATCGAGCAGGGCGTGCTCGAGGGCCACTTCCAGATCGGCATCATCCCGGCGCACCGCAGCTCGAAGAGCCTGATCTACGAGGAGCTGTTCGGCGAGACCATGCTGCTGTACTGCGGCCGCGGCCATCCGCTCTTCGAGGCCAGCCATGCGAAGCTCACCTGGCCCAAGCTGCGCGAGCACCATTTCGCGGGCCTGGGCTACCACTCGCCCAACATGGAGCTGAGCCACCGCGCGCAGCTCTCGCGCAAGGCCACGGGCTTCGACCAGGAGGCGATCGCCACGCTCATCCTGTCGGGGCGTTTCCTGGGCTTCCTGCCCGACCACTATGCGCAGGTGTTCGAGCAGCGCGGGCTGATGCGCCCGGTGCTGCCCGAGCGCTTCCATTACGAATGCCGCTTCGTGAGCCTGCTGCGGCGTTCGCCGAAGCCTTCGCGCGCGGTGCTGGCGTTCCAGGCCTGCCTCACGGCGGCGCACCGCGGCAAGTAGGAGGCGCGCTCAGCGCTGGGCGTTGGGCACCAACAGATGCTTGGCGCCGATGTGCGCCTCCATCTCGTGCATGTGCTGCTCGGCGTCGACCATGTGCTCGCTCATCAGCCGCTGCACCGTCGCGGCGTCCTCCTTGCGGTAGGCCGCGAGCAGCTGCGTGTGGTAGTCGACGTTGGCCTCGCCGAAGTGGTGGTGGTCGAGCGCCTTCTTGTAGACCACGAGGTCGCGCAGCAGGTCGTTGAGGAAGCGGCACATGAAGGACAGCACCGGGTTGGGGCAGGCCTCGGCCAGGATGGTGTGGAAGGCCAGCTCGGCCTCGCGCTGGATGCGCTGCTCGTCCTCGGAGGCCGGTTCCTTCGTGCACAGGCGCACGTTCTCCTCGAGCCGCTCGAACATCTCGGGCGTGAGCCGGCCCACCACGCTGACCGCGAGCTCGGGTTCGAGCGCCTTGCGCAGCTGGTAGATGTGGTGGCCGTCGAGGTGGTGGAAGTGCAGGAAGTTGCGCAGCGGCTCGGACGCATGCTCGACCGACACCTGCTGCAGGTAGGCGCCGCCGCCGGGCCCGGTGCGGATCGAGATCAGGCCGCTGACCTCGAGCGCCTTGAGCGCCTCGCGCACCGTGCTCTTCGAATAGCCGAACAGCTCGATCAGTTCCTTCTCGTTCGGCAGCCGGTCGCCGGGCTGCTTGCGCTCGGCCACGATCCAGCGCTTCACGTCCTCGACGATGACGTCCGAGAGCTTTTGTCGCTTCGGGCGGTGTTGCCCCACTGTCATGCCCACGCTCGATGTCCCTCGGGAGATGCGCGGAATGCGCAACAGCGCGCGATCTTACCCAGCGGTACTGGGTGCATCGGCGTGGTGCACGCGGGCGGGGCGAGGGGGCCGCGAAGTCGGTGGTTTTTGGGCACGAGGATTGCTAGCGGGTTTTTACCAGCATATTAATCCTATTTATCCGCTTAAATTCGCCGCGACCGCGGACGCCCATCCCCTCCACCCTCACCACGACGGAGTTCCTCTTGCAACGCAGACGCCTTCTCCAACTGGCCGCCCTGTCGGCCGCTCCCGCTTCCCTGCTGGCCGGCCGTTCGGCTTTCGCGCAATCGGCCGACGCGATCCGCTTCGGTTGCCCGGTGCCGATGTCGGGCGCCTTCGCGGCCAACGGCAAGTTCGCCGACCTCGGCATGAAGCTGGCGATCGAGCAGTACGGCAGCGTGCTCAAGCGTCCGCTGGCCTACACGGTGCTCGACACCGAGGGCAAGCCCGCGACCGCGGTGCGCAAGGTGCAGGAAGCCTCGCAGCAGCAGGGCGCGAAGTTCTTCGCGGGCGGCATCCTGTCGTCGGAAGCGCTGGCCATGGGCAAGGAGGCCGAGAAGGCCGGCGGCCTGTTCATCACCACCGCGGGCGCCGACGAGATCACCGGCAAGGACTGCAACCCCGCCACCTTCCGCTGGTCGGTGCCCACCTTCGGCGCCATCGAGCAGACCGTGCGCCCGCTGGTCGCGCAGATGCCCAAGGCCAAGCGCTGGTACACGATCACGCCGCAGTACGTGTTCGGCGACGGCCTCTTGAGCGCGGCCAAGACCATCTTCCAGGAGAAGGGCATCGAGCACGTGGGCAACAGCTACCACTCGCTCAACGAGAAGGAGTTCAGCGGCTACCTCACCAACGCGATGGCCGCCAAGCCCGACGTGCTGCTGCTCCTGAACTTCGGCGCCCAGTCCTCGGCCGCGCTGCGCCAGGCGGTGAGCTTCGGTATGCACAAGAACATGACGATCCTGATGGCCTGGGCCTCGGGGCTCGAGCAGTTCGACGAGCTCGGTGCCGACCTCTGCGACGGCGTGTACTTCGGCGCGCAGTACTGGCACACGGTGGATACGCCGCTCAACAAGGAGCTGGTGAAGCGCACCGCCGACAAGCTCAAGATCGTGCCCAACTACAGCCTCGCGGGCTCGTACGTCTGCACCAAGATCCTGATCGACGGCATCGTGAAGGCCGGCACGGTCGACCAGAAGGCCGTGATCGCGGCGCTCGAGGGCATGAAGTTCGACGGCCTCACGGGCAGCGAGGAGATCCGCAAGGCCGACCACCAGGTGGTGAAGGACTACTACCTGCTCAAGGGCAAGGCCAAGTCGAAGATGAAGGACGCGGCCGACTACGTCGAGGTGGTGAGCTCCGGCAAGTCCTTCCTGCCGGTCGACAAGACGGGCTGCAAGCTGGCCTGAGTCACGCCGGTTCCGCGATCTCGTCCGCGCCATCACGGTGGCACGGCGGAGCGCGGTCCGCCCGCACGCTCCATTTCCCACACCCATGTCCGTCTACCTGCTCCAGACCATCAACGGCATCGGCATCGGCATGCTGTACTTCCTGCTGGCCGTCGGCCTGTCGATCGTGTTCGGCCTGCTGCGCTTCGTGAACTTCGCGCACGGCGCCTTCTACCTGCTGGGCGCCTACCTGTGCTTCCAGGCGCTGCAGTGGGGCCTGAACTTCTGGGCCGCGCTGGTGCTGGTGCCGCTGGCCGTCGGCGCGCTCGGCTGGCTGGCCGAGAAGCTGCTGCTGCGCCGCGTGTACGCGAAGGCGCATGAATTCCACATCCTCGTCACCGTGGGCCTGGCGCTCGCGGTGCAGGAGATCGTGATCGTCTTCTGGGGCCCGCTGGGCAACAGCGTGCCCACGCCCGACCTGCTGCAGGGCGTGGTGATGTGGGGCAGCTTCATCTATCCGAAGTACCGGCTGTTCGTGATCGGCTTCACCGCCGTGCTCGCGGTGCTGCTGTGGTGGGTGCTCGAGGGCACGCGCCTGGGCAGCGCGGTGCGCGCGGGCAGCGAGTCGACCGAGATGGTCTCGCTGCTCGGCATCAACGTGTTCCGCGTCTTCAGCCTGGTGTTCGCGCTCGGCGCGGCCACGGCGGCGCTGGCCGGCGTGCTGGCCGCGCCGATCCGCGGCGCCGAGCCCTTCATGGGCGTGGAGGCGCTCGGCGTGGCCTTCGTGGTGGTGGTGATCGGCGGGCTCGGCAGCTTCGGCGGCGCGCTGGTCGGCGGCCTGCTGATCGGCATCGTGCAGAGCCTGATGAGCACCCTGTGGCCGCCCGGTGCGAGCCTGATGATCTACATCGCGATGGCGGCCGTGCTGCTGCTGCGCCCGCATGGCCTGCTCGGCCGCAGAGGATGAACGCCATGCCCAGAAAAATCACTTTCCTGCTGGCACTGGCCGTCACGCTGGCGCTGCCGCTTTTCATGCGCTCGGGCTCGCTCGCGAGCGAGGTGCTGATCTACGCGCTCGCCGCGCTCGGCTGCAACCTGCTCTTGGGCTACACGGGCCTGCTGTCCTTCGGCCAGGGCATCTTCTTCGGCCTGGGCAGCTACACCATCGCGATCCTGCTCACGCGGCTCGCGCTGCCGATGCCGCTGGCGCTGCTCGCGGCCATCGGCATGGGCGCGCTCGGCGCGGCGCTGGTCGGCTGGGTCGCGATTCGCCAGCGCGGCACCTACTTCGTGATGCTCACGCTGGCTTTCGCGCAGATGTTCTATTTCGTGGCCTACACGGCCTCGGGCCTGACCGGCGGCGACAACGGCCTGCTCGACGTGCCGCGCCCGGCCTTCATGGACACGCCGTGGAAGTACTACGCCTTCGTGGCCGTGATGTTCCTGATCGCTTTCGGCCTGCTGCTGCGCGTGACCGATTCGGTGTTCGGCCGCACGCTGCTGGCGATCCGCGACAACGGCGACCGCGCCGCCGCGGTGGGCTACGACCTGCGGCGCTTCAAGCTGCTGGCCTTCGTGATCTCGGGCGCTGTCACCGGCCTCGCGGGCGGACTGCACGCCATGATGACCGGCATCGCGCCGCTGTCGAACGCCGAGTACCACACGAGCGAGATGATCCTGGTCATCACCGTGATCGGCGGCACCGGCAACCTGTTCGCCTCGGTGCTGGGTTCGGCCTTCTACGTGCTGCTGGCCGACTGGCTCTCCACGCTGTGGCCGCGCTGGCTGCTGCTGCTGGGGCTGCTGCTGATCGGCGTGAGCATCGGCATGCAGCGCGGCCTCTGGGGGCTGGGCGAGAGCGCCTGGCGACGCATCTTCGGGAAGGGCGCGCAAGGCGCCGGCGCCACCGCCGCGCAGGGAGAAAAAGCATGAGCGACGTCCTCATCGAAGCCGTCGGCGTCACCAAGCACTACGGCAAGTTCGCCGCGCTCGGCGGCGTCGACTTGAAGATCCGCCGCAACACGGTGCACTCGGTGATCGGCCCGAACGGCGCGGGCAAGACCACGCTGTTCCACATGCTCACGGGCACCGGCACCACCACCGGCGGGCGCATCCTGTTCGACGGCCACGACGTGACGCGCGAGCCCGACCACCGCCGCGTGCAGCGCGGCATGGCGCGCTCGTTCCAGGTCACGAGCCTGTTCGGCAGCCTCGCGGTGCGCGAGAACCTGCGCGTGGCGGCGCAGGGCATCGCGCCGCGCCAGGCCATGAACTGCTGGCGCGCGCCGGTCGGCGAGATGGCCTGCAAGGCGATCGTGGAAGAGGTGCTGCAGCGCGTGGGCCTCGAGCGCTTCGCCCACGTGCCGGCGGCCGAGCTCTCGCATGGCCAGCAGCGGCGGCTCGAGGTCGGCATGGCGCTGGCCGCGCGGCCGAAGGCGATCTTCCTCGACGAGCCGACCTCGGGCATGGGCATCGACGACCTCGACGACATGAAGCAGCTGATCCGCGGCCTGCGCGAGGAGCACACCGTGGTGCTGATCGAACACAACATGAACATCGTGATGGACATCTCCGACACCGTGACCGTGATGCAGCTGGGCCGCGTGCTGGCCGAGGGGCTGCCGGGCGACATCCGCGCCGATGCGCGCGTGCGCAGCGCCTACCTCGGCAACATGATCACGGGAGGCAAGGCATGAGCACCAGCCACATCCTCGAGGTCGAGGGCCTGCATGCGCACTACGGCAAGAGCCATGTGCTGCAGGGCGTGTCGCTGCGCGTGGGCGAGGCCGAGCTGGTGACGCTGCTGGGCCGCAACGGCGCGGGCAAGTCGACCACGCTCAAGAGCATCGCGGGCGCGGTCACGCCCACGGCCGGGCGCGTGCGCTTCCAGGGCGCCGACATCGCGGGCCAGCCCGCGCACCGCATCGCCGCGCGCGGCGTCTGCCTGGTGCCCGAGCACCGCGGCATCTTCAAGCTGCTGACGGTCGAGGAGAACCTGCTGCTCGGCCAGCGGCGCGAGTCGCCGTGGCAGCTCGACGACATCTACCGCATCTTTCCGCGCCTGAAGGAGCGACGCCGCAACGGCGGCGGCCAGCTCTCGGGCGGCGAGCAGCAGATGCTGGCGATCGGCCGCGCGCTGATGAACCACCCGCGCCTCCTGATCCTCGACGAGCCGGTCGAGGGCCTGGCGCCGGTGATCGTGGAGGAGATCGTCGCGCAGCTCCAGACCATCAAGGCCGCGGGCGTCGCGATCCTGCTGGTGGAACAGAACCTCGAGGTCTGCGTGCAACTCGCCGATCGCCACTACATCGTCGAGCAGGGCCGGATCGTGCACGAGGCCGGCAATGCCGCCTTCATGGCCGACCACGACGTGAAAGACCGCTACCTGGGCGTGGGCCTCGCCTGAGGCGCCCCCATCGATTCAGAGAAAACCATGACACCACACACCGAACTGCGTATCGACGGCCAGCGCCTCTGGCGCTCGCTGATGGAACTGGCGCGCCTGGGCGCCACCGAGAAGGGCGGCGTCTGCCGCATCGCGCTGACCGAACTCGACCGCCAGGGCCGCGACCTGTTCGTGCGCTGGGCGCGCGAGGCGGGCTGCGAGGTGCGCGTCGACGCCATCGGCAACATCTTCGCGCGCCGCGCCGGCCGCAACGCCGCGCTGCCGCCGGTCACCACCGGCAGCCACATCGACACCCAGCCCACGGGCGGCAAGTTCGATGGCAACTACGGCGTGCTGGCCGGACTGGAAGTGATCCGCTGCCTCAACGACGCAGGCGTGCAGACCGAGGCGCCGATCGAGGTGGCCGTGTGGACCAACGAGGAGGGCTCGCGCTTCGTGCCCGTGATGATGGGCTCGGGCGTGTTCGCCGATGCCTTCACGCTCGAGCATGCGCTCGCGCAGCGCGACACCGAGGGCGTGAGCGTGGCCGAGGCGCTCGCGGCCATCGGCTACGCGGGCAGCGTGCCGGCCTCGGCGGCTTCGTCGCCGGTCGGCGCCTACTTCGAGGCGCACATCGAGCAGGGCCCGGTGCTCGAGGCGCACGAGCGCGTCATCGGCGTGGTCGAGGGCGCGCTGGGCCAGCGCTGGTACGACGTGGTGCTGCAGGGCATGGAGGCGCATGCCGGTCCCACGCCGATGGAGCTGCGCAAGGACGCGCTGCTCGCGGCCGCCGAACTGGTGACCGAGGTCAACCGCATCGCGCTGGCCCATGCGCCGCACGGGCGCGGCACGGTCGGCTGGATCGATGCCTATCCGAACTCGCGCAACGTGATCCCGGGCCGCGTGAAGCTCAGCGTGGACCTGCGCGCGGCCGACGACGTGGTGCTGTCGGCGATGGACGCCGCGCTCAAGGCCGCGGTGCAGCGCATCGCGGGCACGTCGAAGGTGGAGGCGACGCTCGAGCAGGTCGTGTACTTCCCGCCGCAGCCCTTCACGCCGGCGCTGGTGTCGGCGGTGCGCGAAGCGGCCGAGGCGCAGGGCCTGGGCTGGATGAACGTGATCAGCGGCGCCGGCCACGACGCGGTGTACCTGGCGCGCGTGTGCCCCGCGGCGATGATCTTCGTGCCCTGCCGCGACGGCATCAGCCACAACGAGATCGAGGACGCGCAGCCCGATCATCTCGAGGCCGGCTGCAATGTGTTGCTGCAGGCGATGCTCCGCAGCGCCGGGGTGGCCGCATGAAGGTGCTGATCGCGCGTCTCAACCACGAGACCAACACCTTCTCGCCCGTGCCCACGCCGCTCGCGGCCTTCGGGCCCGACGGCCCGACCTTCGGCGCGCAGGCCTACCGCGACAACAAGGGCATGCGCACCGCGATGTCGGCCTTCATCGACCTGGCCGAGGCGGCCGGCGCCGAGCTGGTCACGCCGGTGTCGGCCTCGGCCAACCCGAGCGGGCCGGTCGACGCGCGTGCCTACGACGCGCTCACGCAACGCATCGTCGATGCGGCGCCGGGCTGCGACGCGATCCTGCTCGACCTGCATGGCGCGATGGTGGCCCACAACAGCGCGGACGGCGAGGGCGACCTGCTGGTGCGGCTGCGCGCGGCCGCGCCCGGCGTGCCGATCGGCGTGGCGCTCGACCTGCATGCCAACGTTACGCCCGCGATGGTGGAGAACGCCGACGTGATCGTCGGCTTCAAGACCTATCCGCACGTCGACATGTACGAGACCGGCGAACACGCGGGCCGGCTGCTGCTCGACCTGCTGGCGGGGCGCGGGCGGCCCGCGATGCGCTGGCATTCGCTGCCGCTGATGGCCCACACGCTGCGCAGCGCCTCCTACACCGGCGCGATGCAGCACGCCATCGACGCCGCGCGCGCGGCCGAGGCCTCGGGCGAATCGCTCGCGGTGTCGATCCTCGCGGGCTTCTCGCTGTCGGACATCGAGGCGCCGTGCATGAGCGTGATCGTGGTCGACGCGCAGTCGGGCGAGCGCGCGCAGGCCACGGCCGACCGCATCGCGGCGCAGATGTGGAACGAGCGCGAGGCCTTCGTCTACGACAGCGAGCCGCTGGCCGACTCGGTCGCGCGCGCGAAGCAGCTGGCCGAAGGCGCCGAGCGTCCGGTGCTGCTGCTCGACCATGGCGACAACTGCATGTCGGGCGGCAGCTGCGACACCATGGACGTGCTGCAGGAGGCGCTGGCCCAGGGGCTCGAGGGCATCGGCGTCGGGCCGCTGTGCGATCCCGATGCGGTGGCCGAACTGGTCGCGGCGGGCGAGGGCGCAACTGCGACGGTGGCGCTGGGCAACAAGGTCTCGCTGGCCGGCATCGGCCGCGAGAACGCGCCGGTGCGGCTCACGGGCACGGTGCGCACGATCTGCGACGGCGAGTACGTCATCACCGGCCCGACCTACACCGGCCAGCGCGCCAGCATGGGCCGCACGGTGCTGTTCGACATCGGCGCCGCGCGCATCGTGGTCACCGAGCGCACGCAGGAGCCGTGGGACATCGGCGTGTTCGCATGCACGGGGCTCGATCCGCGCCGCGAGCGCTTCCTGCTGCTGAAGTCGCGCATGTACTGCCGGCCGGTGTTCGAGCCGCTCGCGGCCGCGCTGGTGGAGTGCGACAGCCGCGGCGTGACCAGTTCGGACTACGGCCTGTTCCCGTTCGGCAAGGTGCGGCGGCCGGTGTTTCCGCTCGACCCGATCTGAAGGCTTTCATGACCTCCCACGTCATGGACCCCGAGCGCCGCTGAAACGACCATTCCTTCACCCCGCAACGTCGCGGGATTCAACGAAAGGAATCGTCGCCATGAACACCGCCGCCCACGACCCCGCCGCCATCGCCCAGGGCTATATCGCCGTCTGGAACGAGACCGATCCCGCGCGCCGCGCCGCGCTGCTCGAAGCCGGCTGGTCGGTCGACGCGCAGTACGTCGACCCGCTCATGCAGGGCAGCGGCCATGCGCAGATCAGCGCGCTGGTCGGCGCCGTGCACCAGCGCTACCCGGGCTTCCGCTTCAACCTGCTGGGCAAGGCCGACGCGCACGGCGACCATGTGCGCTTCTCGTGGACGCTCGGGCCGAGCGGCGCCGAGGACCTGATCCAGGGCACCGACTTCGTGCGGCTGGACGCGGGCAAGCTGCGCTCGGTGACCGGCTTTCTCGACAAGGTGCCGGTCGGCGCCTGAGTCAGTCCGCGGTGCCGGTGCCGCGCCCGCGCCAGAGCTTGCGGTAGACGGTAGCGCGGCTGATGCCCAGCGCGCGCGCCGCCTCGGCCACGTTGCCGCGGGCATCGGCCACGGCCTTGCGGATCAGCGCGGTTTCCACGTCGCGCAGCCGCGGTCGCGGCTCGGGCGCGGCGGCGCCGTGGCTGCTGCCGTCGCCGCGCTGGGGCCGCACCTGCACCCGCAGGCCCGACCACAGCGGCACCTCGAGCACCGCGTCGCCGCGCCGCGCGGCATCGAACAGCATGTCGAGCGGCAGCGCGAACAGGTCGTTGCAATGCAGGCCGCCCTGGCTGCGCGCCAGCGGCTGGTGCAGCATTTGCCGCGCCGCAGCATTGGCGCCCGTGACGTTGCCGCCGCCGTCGATGCACAGCAGGCCCTCGGCCGCCTCGCTGGTGGCGCAGCCGGGCCAGGCCAGGCGCAGCAGCATCGCACAGGGCGCGCGCAGCACCAGCGCGTTCTCGATGCTGCGCGCCGACAGGGTCGCGAGGTGGCGCAGCTCGGGCCGCTCGGCCACCTGCACGCCGGTCAGGTCGAGCATGCCGATGCAGTCGCCCTGGGGACCGAACAGCGGCGCGCCGGCGCAGCTGTAGACGCTGGTGTCGTCGAAGAAATGCTCGCCGCCGTGCAGCCAGACCGATTCCTGCTCGGCCAGCGCGGTGCCGATCGCGCTGGTGCCGATGGCGCGCTCCGACAGGTCGACGCCGATGCGCCCGATGTTGCGCGCATAGCGGCTCGCGTCGTCGGTGCCGTCGGGCAGCACGCCGAGGTCGACCACGATGCCCTCGGCATCGGTGAGCACGGCGAAATAGCGGGTGTCGGCGATGGCGCGCGACAGGCGTTCGATCACCGGACGCGCGGCCGACACCAGGGCGCGGTTGCGTTCCATCACCTCGCGCTGGACGCCGCGGCCCACGGGCTCGAAGCTCACGCGCTGCTGCGGCTGCTGGCCGGCCTCGATGCAGCGCTGCCACGAGCGGGCGATCCAGGGTTCGATGCGGCTGCCGGGCGGAACGCGGAGATCGGCGGCATCGCCATGGATCAGGGCCTGTCGGGCCTGGGCGATGGCCAGCGAGCGCTCGGGTGTCGGCAGGGCGTTGGAAGCGAGCATCTTGTTTGCGGGGCGCGTGGGACGCCCGTTTTGGGGACCTGCCGAACGGCAAGCTGTTTCATTTTGAGAATTTCAGGCCCCCGGCGCAAGCGTCGAGGGTTTTGCCTAGGATAGTGCAGGGGGTCGGCATCCAAGATGCCCACGGGGCCCGCCCATGCCGCCACGCCGCAGCGTGGGTGCGGGCCCGTCAGCCATCACCCTTCACGGAGACAGCCACATGCAGGTAGCCCTCAAGGTCAACGGCCGCTCGGTCACCGTCGACGCGCCACCCAACACCCTCCTCGTGCACGCGATCCGCGAGCACCTCCACCTCACCGGCACCCACGTCGGCTGCGACACCGCCCAGTGCGGCGCCTGCACCGTCCACGTCGACGGCCGCGCCGTCAAATCGTGCAACATCCTGGCGGCCCAGGTGGCCGGCGCCGAGATCACCACCATCGAGGGCGTGGCCCAGCCCGACGGCACCATGCACCCGATGCAGGCCGCGTTCAAGGAATGCCACGGCCTGCAATGCGGCTTCTGTACCCCGGGGATGGTCATGAGCGCCATCGACCTGTGCACCCACCACCCCAAGTCGAGCGAATCCGAGATCCGCGAGCTGCTCGACGGCAACCTGTGCCGCTGTACCGGCTACCAGAACATCGTCAAGGCCGTGCAGATGGGCGGCGAGGCCATGGCCTCGGGCAAGCCGGTTCCGGTCCAGGCCACGGCCGCGGCCTGAGGAGAGCGACATGGGTGCCTCCGACTTCGCGAACCTGCCGCACATCGGCAACGCGCTGCGGCGCAAGGAAGACTACCGGTTCCTGACCGGTGCGGGCAACTACACCGACGACATCACGCTGGCGAACCAGTCGCACGCGGTGTTCGTCCGCTCCCCGCACGCGCATGCGCGCATCGTCTCGGTCGACATCGTCGACGCGCTCACGATGCCCGGCGTGGTCGGCATCTTCAGCGGCAAGGACATCGAGGGCAAGATGGGCGGGCTGCCCTGCGGCTGGCTGATCAACAACCCCGACGGCACGCCGATGAAGGAGCCGATGCACCCGATCCTCGCGATCAACAAGGTGCGCTACGTCGGCGACCATGTCGCGATGGTGGTGGCCGAGACGGTCGAGCAGGCGAAGAACGCCGCCGAGGCCGTGGTGGTCGAGTACGAGGTACTGCCCGCATTGGTCGGCGTGGCCGACGCGGCGAAGAAAGCCGGCGGCGTCACGATCCACGACGAGGCGCCCGACAACCAGTGCTACAAGTGGGCGCTGGGCGACAAGGCGGCGGTCGATGCCGCCTTCGCGGGCGCCGCGCACGTCACGAAGCTCGACCTGGTCAACAACCGGCTGATCCCCAACCCGATCGAGCCGCGCGTGGCCATCGGCAGCTACAGCCGCGGCACCGACGACTACACGCTCTACGTCTCGAACCAGAACCCGCACGTCGAGCGGCTGCTGATGACGGCCTTCGTGCTGGGCCTGCCCGAGCACAAGGTGCGCGTGATCGCGCCCGACGTGGGCGGCGGCTTCGGCTCGAAGATCTTCCTCTACGCCGAGGACGTGTGCCTGACCTGGGCCGCCAAGCAGCTCAACCGCAACATCAAGTGGACGGCCGAGCGCTCGGAATGCTTCCTGTCGGACGCGCACGGCCGCGACCACGTGAGCCATGCCGAGATGGCGATGGACAAGGACGGCAAGTTCCTCGCGATGCGGGTCCACACCGATGCCAACCTCGGCGCCTACCTGTCGACCTTCTCGACCGCGGTGCCGACCATCCTCTACGCCACGCTGCTCGCGGGCCAGTACACCACGCCGCAGATCTACGTCGAGGTCGATGCCTGGTTCACCAACACGGCACCGGTCGACGCCTACCGCGGCGCCGGCCGGCCCGAGGCCACCTACCTGCTCGAGCGGCTGGTCTCGCGCTGCGCCTGGGAAATGAACCTGGGCCAGGACGAGATCCGCCAGCGCAACTTCATCACCGCCTTCCCGTACCAGACGCCGGTGGCGCTGCAGTACGACACCGGCGACTTCCATGCCTGCATGGACAAGGCGCGCAAGCTGGCCGAGGTCGAGGGCTATGCCCAGCGCAAGTCGGCCAGCGAGGCGGCCGGCAAGCTGCGCGGCATCGGCTACTCGAGCTACATCGAGGCCTGCGGCATCGCGCCATCGAACATCGCGGGCGCGCTCGGCGCGCGCGCGGGCCTGTTCGAGTGTGGCGAGATCCGCGTGCACCCGACCGGCAGCGTGACCGTGTTCACCGGCTCGCACAGCCATGGCCAGGGCCACGAGACCACCTTCGCGCAGGTGGTGGCGGCGCGCCTGGGCATCGCGGTCGAGGCGGTCGACGTGGTGCACGGCGACACCGGCCGCGTGCCCTTCGGCATGGGCACCTACGGCTCGCGCTCGATCTCGGTCGGCGGCGCGGCCATCATGAAGGCGCTCGACAAGATCGAGGCCAAGGCCAAGAAGATCGCGGCCCACCTGATGGAGGCGAGCGACGCCGACATCGAGTTCGCCAACGGCGAGTTCACGGTCAAGGGCACCGACAAGAAGATCCCGTTCGGCCAGGTGGCGCTGACGGCCTACGTGCCGCACAACTACCCGCTCGACAAGCTCGAGCCGGGCCTCAACGAGACCGCCTTCTACGACCCGACCAACTTCACCTTCCCGGGCGGCACCTACATCTGCGAGGTCGAGATCGACAAGCAGACGGGCGAGGTGCGCGTGGACCGCTTCACCGCGGTGGACGACTTCGGCACCATCATCAATCCGATGATCGTCGAGGGCCAGGTGCACGGCGGGCTGGTGCAGGGCATCGGCCAGGCGCTGCTCGAGAACTGCGTCTACGACAACGAGACCGGCCAGTTGCTCACCGGCAGCTTCATGGACTACGCCATGCCGCGCGCGGCCGAGTTCCCGCAGTTCAAGCTCGACACCGTCTGCACGCCCTGCACCCACAACCCGCTGGGCACCAAGGGCTGCGGCGAGGCGGGCGCGATCGGCTCGCCGCCGGCGGTCATCAACGCCGTGCTCGATGCGCTGGCACCGCTGGGCGTGAAGGACTTCGACATGCCGGCCTCGTCGAGCCGCGTCTGGGAAGCGATGCAGAAGGCAGGCGCTGCCGCCTGATCACCCCCATATCTATAAATAAAGAAGGAACCACCCCATGTACGCCTTCACGTTCGAACGGCCCGCGGCCCTGGCCGACGCCGTCAAGCTGGCCGAAGCCGGCGGCAAGCCCCTGGCGGGCGGCCAGACCCTGCTGGCCTCGATGAAGCTGCGCCTGTCGGCGCCCGAGCAGCTCGTCGACCTCGGCGGCATCAAGGAACTCACCGGCATCCGGAAGGATGGCGATGCCCTCGTCATCGGTGCCATGTCGCGCCACCTCGACGTGGCCAACAACGCCGAGGTGAAGGCCGCCTTCCCGGCGCTGGCCGACCTGGCCTCGCGCATCGGCGACCGGCAGGTGCGCGCGATGGGCACCATCGGCGGCTCGGTGGCCAACAACGATCCGGCCGCCTGCTATCCGAGCGCGGTGCTGGCAACGGGCGCGACCGTGGTCACGAGCAAGCGCGAGATCGCGGCCGACGACTTCTTCCTGGGCCTGTTCACCATCGCGCTCGAGGATGGCGAGCTGATCACCGCGATCCGCTTCCCGATCCCGAAGCGCGCGGTCTACGAGAAGCTGCGCCAGAAGGCCTCGCATTTCCCGCTGGTCGGCGTGTTCCTCGCGCAGTACGACAGCGGCGTGCGCGTGGCCATCACCGGTGCGGGCAACGGCGTGTTCCGGCACGCGGGGCTCGAGGATGCGCTGAACAAGAGCTTCACCGCCGCCGCCGCGGCCGGCGTGAAGATCGACCCCAGCGAGCTCAACACCGACCTGCACGCCACGGCGGCCTACCGCGCCAACCTGATCAACGTGCTGACGCAGCGCGCGGTGACGAAGGCGCTGGGCTGATCCAGCAGCCGTCGAACACGGGCTGACCGGACGCGAAGAACGCGAAGGTTTCGCGAAGGGCGCAAAAGAACATCCGAAGAAGTTTTTCGGTTTCCCTTTCGCGCCCTTCGCGAAACCTTCGCGTCCTCTGCGTCCGGATGTCCGCTTCCCGGCGTCCTCCCTGCGGCCGTGCATTACCCTAGGCCATGACCTTCGAGACCATCGACTCCCTCACCGACGGCCTGCTGCGCGCCGGCTACTACGCCGACCGCCGGCTCGCGACCGCCGTGTTCCTCGCGCTGAAGCTGCAGCGCCCGCTGCTGCTCGAGGGCGAGCCCGGCGTGGGCAAGACCGAGCTCGCGAAGGCGCTGGCCAAGGCGCTGCAGCGCGAGCTGCTGCGGCTGCAGTGCTACGACGGCCTCGAGCAGCGCGAGGCGCTCTACGAATGGAACTACGCGGCGCAGCTGCTGCACATGCGCGCGGTCGAGGCCTCGGGCGCGGTGCGCGACGTCGAGGCCGAGGTCTACCAGCCGCACTACCTGATCCGTCGCCCGCTGCTGCAGGCGCTGCAGGCGCCGGCCCCGGGCGCGGTGCTGCTGATCGACGAGGTCGACCGCGCCGACGAGCCCTTCGAGGCCTTCCTGCTCGAGTACCTCGGCGAGTACCAGGTCAGCATTCCCGAGCTCGGCACCATCCGCGCCGAGGTGGCACCGGTCACCATCCTCACGAGCAACCGCACGCGCGAACTCAACGACGCCGTGAAGCGGCGCTGCCTCTACCACTGGCTCGACTATCCCGAGCGCGAACGCGAACTGGCCATCGTGCGTGCCCAGGTGCCGGGCGTGGGCGAGAAGCTGTCGGCGCAGGTGGCCGATTTCGCGGCCCGTCTGCGCAGCGCGCCCTTCGTCAACGCCTTCCAGCGCGCGCCCGGCATTGCCGAGAGCGTGGAGTGGGCGCGCGCGCTGATCGCGCTTGACACGGTCGAGCTCGATCCCGAGGTGGTGTCCGACACCGCCGGCATCCTGTTCAAGCAGCGCGACGACGTGGCGGCGCTGACGCGCGAGCTGGCGAGCGAGCTGCTCAAGCCCGAGGAAGCGGGGGCATGAAAGCCGAACGCAGAAGGAAGCCGAAAGCAGCGCAGAAGTCGCAGAAGAAATCCTTGGATTTTCTTTTCTGCGACCTCTGCGAAACCTTCGCGACGTCTGCGTTCGGTCCCCGCTCCCGTATTCAGAGATGCAACAGCTAGGCGACGCCCGCACCGGCAAGCTGGCCGGCAACATCGCCGCCTTCGGCCGGGCGCTGCGCCGCGCGGGCGTGCGCACCGACGCCGCGCGCATCGCGCTGGCCGAGGAGGCCGCCACGCTGGTCGGCGTGGAGCGCAGGATCGACCTCAGTGCCGCGCTCGAGGCCGTGATGGTCAGCCGCGAGCAGGATCGGCTGGTGTTCCGCGAGCTGTTCGACGCCTGGTTCCGCGACCCCGAGCTCGCCAACAAGCTGCTCGCGCAGATGCTGCCGAGCGCCGAGGGCAAGGCCGAGCCCTCGAAGCGCCGGCCGCGCGTGCGCGAGGCGCTGGCCGCGCCGCGCGATCCGCACAAACCGCCGCTGGCTGCGCTGCCCGACAAGGAGGTCGAGTTCGACGCCGCCATGACCGCGAGCGATCGCCAGCGGCTGCACCATGCCGACTTCAATGCGCTGGGCGCGGCCGAGTACCGGCTGGTCGAGCGGCTCGCGCGCGACATCTCGCTGCCGGTGCCGCGGCTGCCCACGCGGCGCCTGCGCCCGGCCGGCGAGAGCGGCCGCCATGCGCGCATGCACTGGCCCGGCGTGCTGCACGAGGCGGCGCGCACCGGCGGCGAGATGCTGCGCCTGCCGCGGCTGGCGCGGCGCGAACAGCCGCTGCCGCTCTTGGTGCTGGTCGACGTCTCGGGCTCGATGGAGCGCTATGCGCGGCTGCTGCTGGCTTTCCTGCACGCGGCCACGCGGCGCGCGGGCCGGCGCGACGTGTTCGCCTTCGGCACCGGGCTGACCGATCTCACGCCGGCCTTCCGGCTGGCCGACACCGACGACATGCTGGCCGCGGCCAGCCTCGCCATCGACGATTTCGCGGGCGGCACGCGGCTCGGCAGCTCGCTGGCCGAGCTGCGCCAGCGCCACGCGCGCCGGCTGATCGGCCGCCGCACGCTGGTGCTGGTCATCAGCGACGGGCTCGACACCGGCGAGCCGGCCCAGCTCGCGCAGGAACTGCAGTGGCTGAAACGCCATTCGCGCCGGCTGCTGTGGCTCAACCCGCTGCTGCGCTTCGAGGGCTACGCCCCTTTGGCGCGTGGGGCCGGCGTGCTGCACCGCCATGCGGACGCGATGCTCGCGGTTCACAATCTCAGCGCGCTCGAACAGCTGGCCGCGAGTCTCGCGGCGCTGATGCGGTCGGGGCGCTAGCCGCCTTCGGGCCGCGGGACAGGATCACAAGAAGGAAAGACCACCATGGAAATGCTCGGTAACCGCCGGCTCGCCATCACCCAGCAACAGGCCTGGGAGGCGCTCAACGACCCGGAAACGCTCAAGAAGTGCATTCCCGGCTGCGACAAGTTCGAGCTGACGGGAGAGAACACCTACAGCGTGGGCCTCGCGGTCAAGATCGGCCCGGTGTCGGCCAAGTTCAGCGGCAAGGTGATGCTGTCGGACATCGTCGCGCCCGACGGCTACAAGCTCACCTTCGAAGGGCAGGGCGGCGTGGCCGGCTTCGCCAAGGGCTCGTCGAGCGTGACCTTGCGGCCGCTGGCCGATGCCGCGCCGGCCGCGCCCACGGATGCACCCGCGGCCGAGGGCGCCGAGGCGGCCCCGGCCGTCGCCCCCGCCGGCTGCGAGCTCGACTACACGGTGCAGGCCCAGGTCGGCGGCAAGATCGCCCAGCTCGGCCAGCGCCTGATCGACGGCGCGGCCAAGTCCACGGCCGACGATTTCTTCAAGCGCTTCGAAGCCGAGATGCAAAGCCGCTACGGCCCGCCGCCGGCCGCGGCGCCCGAGAACGCGGAGGCGCCGGCCGAGAAGACCGGCGCGGTGGCCGGCTTCATGAAGAAGATCGGCCTCGGCAAGAAATCGGACAAGGACGCCGAGCCCGGTGCAGGCGGCGAAGCCGGCGGCGGCTGAGACGGCCGACAGGCGCCGCTTTCCACGAAAGAAGACGCGATGGAAAACCTCGACGTGATGGTGCTTCGCACGCTGCGCGACTGGCGGCGTGCCGGCAAGCGCGCGCTGCTGACCACGGTGGTGCGCACCTGGGGCTCGTCGCCGCGGCCCGTGGGCTCGATCATGGCGCTGGCCGAAGACGGCGCGGTGGTCGGCTCGGTCTCGGGCGGCTGCATCGAGGACGACCTGATCGCGCGCTACAGCCATGCCCACGGCCAGGCCCAGGAGGTGCCGCTGGGCGCGCCGCCCGCGCTGGTGAAGTACGGCATCACGGCCGACGAGGCGCACCGCTTCGGCCTGCCGTGCGGCGGCACGCTCGAGCTGCTGCTCGAGTACGCGCCCGACGCGGGCGCGCTCGACACGCTGGTGTCGCAGCTCGAACAGGGCCGGCTGATGCGGCGCACCGTCGAGCTGGCCACGGGCGTGGTGCGGCTCGAGGAAGCCAAGGCGCCCGACGAACTCACGGTCGACGACACCGAACTGGCCAACACCTTCGGCCCCGAGTACCGCATGCTGCTGATCGGCGCCGGCCAGCTCGCCGAGTACCTCGCGACCATGGCCAAGTTCAGCGGCTTCGCGGTCACCCTGTGCGATCCGCGCGCCGAGTACCGCACCGCCTGGTCGCTGCCCGGCGTGCAGATCACCACCGAGATGCCCGACGATGCGGTGCTGGCCTTCCGGCCCGACCGCCGCAGCTGCGTGGTGGCGCTCACGCACGACCCCAAGCTCGACGACCTCGCGCTGCTCGAAGCGCTGCAGAGCGATGCCTTCTATGTGGGCGCCATCGGTTCGCGCCGCAATGCCGACGCGCGGCGCGACCGCATGATCGAGCACTTCGACCAGACCGCCGAATCGCTGGCGCGGCTGCGCGGGCCGATCGGCATCTACATCGGCAGCAAGACGCCGCCCGAGATCGCGGTCAGCGTGATGGCGGAGATCCTCGCGGTGAAGAACGCCGTGCCGCTGCCGCGCGAGATGGAAGTGGCGCGCGCCAAGGAACGGCTGCTGCCGGCCTGAGCCGCAGGGGTCTACTCGACCCCGAGCAGGTCGTAGATGCGCCGCACGTAGAGGCCGAACTCGGCGCTGGTCTTGATGTGCAGCGTGCGCGGCGCTGGCAGCTCGATCGGAAAGAAGTCGGCCATGCGCGCCGGCCCCGCCGTGAGCACCGCGCAGTGCGAGCCGAGGAACACCGCCTCCTGGATGCTGTGCGTGACCACCACGAAGGTGGTGCGGCTGCGCTCCCAGATCCGCAGCATCTCGAGGTTCATCTTCTCGCGCGTGAGCGCATCGAGCGCGCCGAAGGGCTCGTCCATCAGCACCAGCTTGGGTTCGTGGATCAGCGCGCGCGCGATCGCGGCGCGCTGCTGCATGCCGCCCGAGAGCTCGTAGGGCCGCTTGTCGGCGAAGCCCGCGAGGCCGACCATCTCGAGCAGTTCGTGCGCGCGCTGCGTCGCGGCCTTGCGGTCGAGGCCCAGGATATCGGCCGGCAGCAGCACGTTCTCGAGGATGGTGCGCCACTTCAGCAGCAGCGGCTGCTGGAACACCATGCCCACGTCGCGGCCCGGCTCGAAGGCCTGGTCGCCGCCGATCTCCAGCGTGCCGCCGTCGTGGCCGTGCAGCCCGGCGAGGATCTTCAGCAGCGTCGACTTGCCGCAGCCCGAGGGGCCGACCAGCGACACCATGTCGCCCGCGTGGATGTCCATCGTGACGTCGGAGACCGCGAGGAACTCCTGGTCGCGGCGGCGGTAGACCTTGCGCAGGCCGCGCATGCGGATCAGCGGCACTTCGACCTCGGCGCGAACGGCGGTCGCGGTCATGCCAGCCACCGTGCGAGGTTGTCGCGCACGAAGGCATCGTCGGCGAGGTCGCCGTGCGCGGCGTACACGCGGTCGATCTCCACCGACTGGCCCGCGCCCAGCCCTTCGGCCGGGTCGAGGCACCAGATGCCCTCGAGCAGCCCCTGGCGCCGCAGCACCTCGTGGCAGCCCGCGATGCAGCCGTGGAAATTGTTCGCCACGTCGAAGAAGGCGGCGTTGCAGTCGGTCACGCGCGCATCGAGCGCGAGCAGCTCGGGGCTCAGCGTGCCGTGGCCGGCCGCCAGCTCGGCCTGGATGCGCGCGAGCAGTTGCACCGCGCCCGCGGTCCAGACCGACCAGTGGCCCAGCAGCCCGCCGCGAAAGCGCACCTGCACCGGCGTGCCGTCGCGCATGGCCGCGAAGGGCAGGGCGAGGTCGAGCACGATGTGGTCGTCGTTGCCGGTGTAGAGGAACACGCGCTCCTCGGCGCGCGCCTCGACCACGCCGCGCACCACGTCGATGGTGCGGTAGCGGTTGAAGGGCGCGACCTTGATCGCGAGCACGTTCGGGATCGAGGCGAAGCGGCGCCAGAAGCCGCTCGACAGCACCGGGCCGCCGACCACGGTCTGCAGGTAGAAGCCGATGAGCGGGATCTCCCGCGCGACCGCCTCGCAGTGGGCGATCAGCGCGTCTTCCGAGGCGCCGGCCAGCGCGGCCAGGCTCAGGAGGCCCGCGTGGTAGCCGAGCGAGACGGCGGTGCGCGCCTCGGCGCTCGCCTGCGCGGTGGGGCCGCAGAGGCCGGCGATCATCGCCATCGGCCGGTCGCTCCAGGCCAGGCGGTCGGCCATCGCGGCCTCGAGCACCTCGGCATAGAGGCCGCGCTCGCGGATCGCGAACTGCGTGGTGTGCACGCCGACCGCGAGCCCGCCCGCGCCGGCATCGACGTAGTAGCGCGTCAGCGCGCGCTGGCGCCGGCGGTCGAAGCGGCGTTCGGCATCGAGCGCGAGCGGATGGGCCGGGATCACGGTGCCCTTGGCGAGCAGCGCGAGCACGTCGGCGGGCAGGTCGGAGCGGTTCAATGGCATGTGCGAAGTCCTCAGCCGAACTCGGGGCCGGCAATGGCGTGGATGAACGAGGGATGACCAGCCGGCGCCGCCGTGCCCGCGGGCGGCAGCGCCATGCGCGCGAAGCCGCGCTGGGGTTCGAAGCCGGCCGCGCGCAGCGCCTGCGCGAGTTGCGCGCGGCCGTCGGGCACGTCGATCAGCACCGGGCCGGCGATACCGGCGAGCGCGCGCGGCAGCAGCGCGCGGGCATGGGCCTCGTCGGCAGCGAGCAGCGGGCCGATGTGATGGGCGACGCGGCCTTCGCGCACGAGGGCGAAGGCCAGGCCATCGCGCACACAGCGGCTGCCCGGGCGCGCGAGCAGGTCGGCGAGCACCTGGGGGCGGGCGAGGCCCAGGGCCTCGGTGTCGAGCGCGGCGAGCGCGGCAAGCGGTGCGGCATCGGGCCGGTCGACCGGCGCCGGACCGGCCGCCTGCGCGAGCGCCTCGCGGCGCCAGCGCGTGAGCCGCCACAGCGGCGCGAACCCGAAGCTCGCATAGAGCGGCTCGCCCTGCGGCGTGGCATCGAGCATCGCGACGCGGCCCTGCGCGCGCACGCGCTCGAGGCAGTGCGCGAACACCGCGCGGCCCAGGCCCTGTCCGCGCGCGGCGGGCGCCACGAGGATCATGCTGATCCAGGCGGCGCCGGGCTGGTTGCGTGGTGCGTCGGCTGCGCGCTCCAGCGGCAGCACCGCGCCGCTCGCGACGATCGTTCCTTCACCGTCGCGTATCGCGTGCACGCTGCCGAGCCGCTCGAACAGCCGCCAGTCCGCCGCGAGCTGGTTCCAGCCGCTGGCCGCGACCAGCGCGTCCAGCTGCGGCAGCTCGCGCGGCGAGAGCGCGTCCAGCGTTTCGACGAGGGCGGTGGCGGGCACGGTGTCTTCCTTCAGTACTTGCCGTCGCGCGATTCGAACTTGGTCGGCTTGCCGTACTGGCGCTGCTCGCGCGCGATCCAGTCGGCGACCCAGCCCACGAGCTGCGACAACGGCACGCGCGGATAGCCGAACAGCCGCTCGGCCTCGCCGGTGTTCATGAGCCAGGCGGTGGGCGCCTCGCTGCCCGCGATCTGCACCGGCTTGCCGAAGCGGCGGCCGAACTCCTCGGCCAGCCAGCGGATCGAGGTGGTCTCGGGGCCGCTCACGTTGAGCGGCGAGGTCGGCACCGTCGCGGCCGCGAGGCAGCGCAGCGCCTGCGCGTTGGCGTCGCCCTGCCAGATCACGTTGACGTGGCCCATGGTCACGTCCACCGGCTCGCCGCGCCAGACCTTGCCGGCCACGTCGGCCAGCACGCCGTAGCGCAGGTCGATGGCGTAGCTCAGGCGGAACAGCCGGCCCGGCGTGCCGTGGCGCTGCGAGAAGTACTCGAACATGCGCTCGCGGCCCACGCAGGAGTTGGCGTACTCGCCGGGCGGATTGGGCGCCTCGCTCTCGTGCGCGCCCTGGCCGATCACCGGCACGAAGGGATAGACGCAGGCGGTGGAGAAGGCCACGATGCGCGAGCCGCTGAAGTGCTGCGCCACCAGCGCCGGCACGTGCGCGTTCATGGCCCAGGTCAGCGGGTTGTCGGCGTCGGCGCCGAACTTGCGCCCGGCCATGAAGACCACATTGGGCGTGCGCGGCAGCTGCGCGATCGCCTCGGCGTCGAGCAGGTCGCAGGCCAGGGTCTCGATGCCGTGCGCCTCGAGCGCCTCGCGCACGCCGGCCTCGCTGAAGCGCGCCACCGCGATCACGCGCCGGCCCGACATCGCGTTCTTCGCCAGCCGCGCGAGCGTCGGGCCCATCTTGCCGCCGACGCCGAGCACCATCAGGTCGCCGTCGATGCGCGCCATGTCGCGCAGCAGGTCGCGCGATGGCGTGGCGAGGTAGTCCTCGAGCGCGGCCTCGGTGTCGAAGCGTTCGGGGAAGGGGAGGTCGTCGAGCACGGGCGTGGTGGTGTTCATTGGATTCGGGCGTCCTGGGTGATGAAGAGGCGCTCCAGCAGCAGCACCAGCAGGTAGAGCAGCACGCCCAGGCCGGTGATGAGGAGCACGGCCATGAAGACCGCGGGGGTGTCGAGCGAGGCCTGCACCTGGATCATCAGGTAGCCCAGGCCGCGCTCCGACGCGATGAACTCGCCCACCACGGCACCCGCGACCGCGAGGATGGTGGCGACCTTCATGCCCGAGAACACGTAGGGCAGCGAGCCCGGCAGCTGGATGTAGCGAAACAGCTGCCAGCGCGAGCCCTTGAGCGCGCGCACGAGGTCGAGCAGCTCGGGCTCGGTCTCGTTGAGGCCGCGGATGGTGGTCAGCAGGATCGGGAAGAAGCACAGGCTGAAGGTGATCAGGATGTTCGGTCCGATGCCGTAGCTGAACCACACGATCACCAGCGGGCCCATCGCCACCTTCGGGATCATGTTGAGCGTGACCAGCAGCGGGAAGGCCACCAGCATCAGCCGCCGGCTGGTGACGAACAGCAGCGCGCAGAGGATGCCGAGCACCAGGCCCAGCACGTAGCCGCCGAACACCTCGAGTGCGGTGACGCCGGTGTTCATGAGCCAGGCGTGCTGCGGATTGGCCAGCGTGGCGAGCACCTTCGAGGGCGCCGGCAGCACGAAGGGCTGGATCTGGAAGGCGCGCACCGCGAACTCCCACAGCAGCACCGCCGCGATGTGCACCGCGACCACCACGGCCCAGCGCTGCCAGGCGGGGCGTTCGCCGGACAGCGGCGCGGAGCTTGCGGTGGGCGGGGAGGCGCCGTCGGATGCCGTCATCTCAATTCCTGTGGAAGGAAACAATGCGGCGGATCATAGGCAGACCCGACGATCGAGTCAACCAACTAGTTGATAAAAAGCGGCGCGAGGGCCGCGGGCGCTCAGGGCCGCAGCGCGTTGAGCGCGAACTCGATCACGTGGCGCCGGCGCTTGAGCAGCGCGCCGCGCGCGTCGAGCGGCGTGCCGAAGATGGCCGACAGCGTGTGGTTGTTCGAGAAGAAGAAATAGGAGATGCCGGCGATCGAGATGTAGAGATTGATCGCGTCGAAGTCGGCGCGGAACACGCCCGCGGCCACGCCGCGCTCGAGCGTGGCCTCGAGCATCTCGATGAAGGGCGAGTGCATCTTCTGCAGCCGTTCCGACTCGTGCAGGTGCTCGCCGCGGTTGCGGTTCTCGTCGGCCAGCATGGCGATGAACTCGGGATGCTCGGCCAGGTAGTCGAAGGAGAAGGCCACCAGCTGCGCCATCGCCTCGCGCGGCTCGAGCGCGCCGAGCTCGAGCTTCTGTTCCTTCTCGCGGATCTCGGCATAGACCGATTCGAGCGCCACCAGGTACAGCCCCTGCTTGCTCTCGAAGTAGTGGTAGACGAGCTGCTTGTTCACGCCCGCGGCGGCGGCGATCTCGTCGACGCGCGCGCCCGCGAAGCCCTTGGTCGCGAACTCGGCGACCGCGGCGGCGATCAGCGCCTGCTTGGCGGCGACGGGGTCGCGCTCGCGGCGCGTGGCGACAGGAGCCGAGGGGGTGGCGGCGGGTGCGGCGGACTTGCGGGAGGTGGCGGAAGGCATGGTCGGATTCTGTCTCCAGGGCGGGAAGGCTTCGATTGCCTGTCAACCAAACAGTTGGTAATATGAATTTCAGGATCCGTTTTTACCTTCTTTTGGAGTGAGCTGCATGAAAAAGCTGTTGTCGGTGGCTGGCGCCGCCGCCGTTCTCGCGCTGCAGGGGCCCTCGGCATTCGCCGCCGATTCCATGAGCCTGATGCTCAACTGGACGCCCACGGCGGACCATGCGCCGCTCTACTACGCCAAGTCCAAGGGCTGGTATTCGAAGGCCGGCATCGACCTCAACATCGAGGCCGGCAAGGGCTCGGCCGTGTCGGCGCAGCGCGTGGGCACGGGCGGCAGCGAGCTCGGCATCTCCGACCTGCCGACCACCATCCAGGCCCGCGGCAAGGGCGCCGACGTGAAGGCGCTGATGGTGATCTACGCCAACAGCCCGCAGGGCTTCTACTGGCTCAAGTCCTCGGGCATCCAGGGGCCGAAGGACTTCGCGGGCCGCAAGATCGGCAACCCGCCGGGCGACGCCGCGCGCCTGATGTGGCCGGCCTTCGCGAAGAAGACCGGGCTCGACCCGGCCAGCGTGAGCTTTGTCAACGTGAGCCCGCAGGCCAAGGTGGCGGCGCTCAAGAGCAAATCGGTCGACATCATCAGCGACTTCTACAACGAGCACGACCTCAAGGTGCGCGAGTTCGGCGACGACCTCGGCTTCCAGCCCTGGCGCACGGCGGGCGTGAACGTCTACGGCAACTCGCTGATCGTCAACGGCGCCTACCTCGCGAAGAAGCCCGAGCAGGTGAAGAAGTTCGTCGCCGTCACACAGCGTGCCTACGCAGCCTGCGTGAAGGACTTCGCGCCCTGCCTGCAGGCGCTGACCGCGAGCGTGAGCGGCCTGTCGCCCGACAACCAGCGCGACCAGTGGGAACGCATCAAGCAGCTGATGCGCGACGACACCACCACCAAGGTGGCGCTCGGCGCCTTCGACGGCGCGCGCGTGAAGGCCGACTACGAGCTGGTCTCGTCGCTGATCGGCATCGAGAAGCCCTACGACCCCGCGCTGCTGTTCAGCAACGACTTCCTCGACAGGAACGTGCGCATGGCGCCCTGAGCGCCTGGCACGCCGCGGGCCTTCAGCCCTTGTAGGGCGGGATCGGCCCCTGGTCCGAGGGCGCGGGCGGCGGCACGTCGCCGTGCTTCTGCCGCTCGCGGAACAGCGCGGCGCGCATCAGGAAGATGGTGGTGACGGGCGTGGTGAGCGCCACGAACAGCGCGATCAGGGTCGCGTGCAGGAACAGGCTGTGGCTCTGCACCGAGAAGTAGACGATGGTCGCGACCATCATCGACCACACGCCGCCGGTGGCGCCCAGGGTGGGCGCGTGGATGCGGCGGAAGAAGCTCGGCAGCCGCACCAGGCCGAAGGAGCCGATGGCCGCGAAGGCCGCGCCCAGCACGGCGAACACGCCGGTGACGACCTCGGCCCACAGCGGCAGCGGCCCCACGATGAAATCGCTCATTCGATGACCTCCCCGCGCAGCAGGAACTTGGCCATCGCCGTCGAGCTGACGAAGCCGAACAGCGCGATCAGCATCGCGGCGCCGAAGTACACGTCGCTCGCGTAGACGATGCCCAGCACCAGCATCATCAGCATGCCGTTGATGTAGAGGCAGTCGAGCGCCATCACGCGGTCCTGCGCGGTGGGGCCGATCAGCAGGCGCGCGACGGCGCACAGCATCGCCACCGCGAGCAGGAACAGCGCGAACTTGAGCGACCAGAAGAGGATGGGCGTCATGATTCGAAGATCTCCATCAGCGGACGTTCGTAGCGGCTCTTGATCTGCGCGATGAAGGCCGCCTCGTCGTCGAGGTCGAAGACGTGGATCAGCAGGGTGCTGCGGTCGAAGGCCACCTCGCCCCAGGCGGTGCCGGGCGTGAGGCACATGATCATCGCGAGCACGGCGAGGCCGTTGGGGTCGCGCAAATCGAGCGGTATGCGCAGGAAGTTCGAATGGATCCGGTCGCTGCGGCGCGTGAGCAGCGCGCGCGCCACCGCGAACACCGACAGCGACATGTCGTAGAGCACGACGGCCGACAGCCGCAGCGCCACGCCGGGCCGGCGCATGCGCACGGTGGCGGGCCGCAGGCCCTTGGTCAGCAGCGGCACGACGACCGCCAGCAGCAGGCCCGACACCAGCGTGCTGGCCTCGAGCGACTGGTTGAGCAGCAGCCAGACGACGAACAGCGCGACCGACAGCGGCGGGGAGGGGATCAGGCGCTTCATGGCGTGCCGGCCTTCGTATCGCCCTTGGGCGCCGGGTTCGGCACCTGCCGCGCGCCCATCACCGCTTCGCGGTAGGCGCTCGGCGTGCGCAGGCCCTCGGCGGTGGCCATCGCGTGGCGCAGCACCGGCTCGGACCAGACGGTGAGCGCGATGCAGGCCGCGATCAGCCCGGCCACCGGCAGCACCTCGAGCGCGGGCAGCGAGGGCAGGTTGCCGTGCGGCTGGGTCCAGAAATGGCGGATGCCGGTGCGGGTCAGCGCGATCAGCGCGAGGAAGCCCGAGGCGATCAGCAGCACGAGGAAGGTCCAGTCGGCGGCGGTGAGGGCGGCGCTCGAGCCCATCAGCCCCGAGAGCATCGCGAACTTGCCGACGAAGCCCGACAGCGGCGGCAGGCCCGTGAGCAGCAGCGTGCAGATCATGAAGCTCAGGCCCAGGAAAGCCACGCCGGCCGGAATGGCGCGGCCGTAGAGCGCCTGCGCGTCGTCGTCGAGGTTCACGTCGCTCAGCGCGCTCAGGTCCTCGGCCAGGAAGGGGGCGGTGCCGGCGGCCTCGTGCGGCGCCACGCTCATGCCGGCGTTGCGCCAGCGCTCGATCATGTCGATCAGCAGGAAGAAGGCCGCCACCGCGAGGGTGGAGCTCAGCATGTAGAACAGCGCGCCGGCCCAGACATCGGGCTGACCCAATCCCACGGCGGTGAGCAGCGTGCCGGCCGAGATCAGCACGCTGAAGCCCGCGAGGTTCGACAGCCGCTGCGTGCCGACGATGCCGATGGCCGCGACGAACAGGGTGGCGATGCCGGCGCCGATCAGCACCACCTGGCCGAACTCGGCCGAGGCGCCGGTGTCGGGCGCGAACAGCACGGTCCACAGCCTCAGCACGGTGTAGACGCCGAGCTTGGTGAGCAGCGCGAACACCGCGCCCACCGGCGACACGGCCGCGCTGTAGGCCGGTACCAGCCAGAAGTTGAGCGGCCAGGCCCCGGCCTTGGCGAAGAAGGCGGTGAACAGGATGGCCGCGGCCGCGTGCACCAGGCCGCGGTCGCCGGGCGCGAGCTGGGCGATGCGCAGCCCCAGGTCGGCCATGTTGAGCGTGCCGGTGGCGCCGTACAGCATGGCCGCGCCGATCAGGAACAGCGAGGAAGCCGCGAGGTTGATCGCGATGTAGTGCAGCCCGGCCTGCACCCGCAGCCGGCCCGAGCCGTGCAGCAGCAGGCCGTAGGAGGCGGCCAGCATGACCTCGAAGAACACGAACAGGTTGAACAGGTCGCCGGTGAGGAAGGCGCCGTTCAGGCCCATGAGCTGCAGCTGCAGCAGCGGATGGAAGTGCACGCCCGCGCGGTCCCAGCGCGAGGTGGAGTAGATCGAGGCGGCGAAGGCGATCACGCCGGTCAGCGCCACCATCATGGTCGAGAGCCGGTCGGCCACCAGCACGATGCCGAAGGGCGCGCGCCAGTTGCCCGGCAGGTAGACGCCGATCGAGCCCGGGCCGCCGCCGGTGTCGGCCGCGTTGACCCAGCGCAGCAGCGCCAGCGCGGCCATGAGGCCCACCAGGCCCGAGACCACGCTGAGGAAGGACTTGGTGCGGCGGCGCTGCTCGCCCAGCAGCAGCATCAAGGCGGCCGTGAGCATCGGCACCAGGATCGGCACCGCCACCAGGTGCGGCATGCTGATGTCGAGCAAGCGGTCGAGCAGGCTGAAGAGCTCGGTCATTCGCGCGCCTCCTCCTGCTCCTGGCGTTCCTCGCCGTCCACGTGGTCGGTGCCGGTCAGGCCGCGCGAGGCCAGCAGCACCACCAGGAACAGCGCGGTCATCGCGAAGCCGATCACGATCGCGGTGAGCACCAGCGCCTGCGGCATCGGGTCGGCGGTGTTGGCCAGGGTGGCCGCGAAGCCGGGGATCAGCACCGGCTCGCTGTCGACCTTGAGCCGGCCCATGCTGAAGATGAAGAGATTGACCGCGTACGAGATGAGCGTGAGGCCCATGATCACCTGGAAGGTGCGCGGACGCAGCAGCAGGTAGACACCCGAGCCGGTCAGCACGCCGATCGCGAGGGCGAGCACGATTTCCATCAGCGCGCTCCCTCCGGCGTGGCGCCGGCCGCCAGCGCATCCGCTTCGGCCTGCGCCTCCTTCTCGGCCTGCTCGTCGGCCCAGCGATGGCTGCGCACCGACTGGTGCGCGAGCGCGGTGAGGATCAGCATGGTGGCACCGAGCACCAGCGCGAACACGCCGATGTCGAAGAACAGGGCGCTGGGCACGTGGATGTCGCCGAGCACCGGCAGGTGCAGGTGGGCGGTGTGCGTGGTCAGGAAGGGGTAGCCGAAGAAGACAGCGCCGCCGCCGGTGCCCAGCGCGAACAGCAGACCGATCGCGATCCAGCGGCGCGGGTAGATGCGCAGGTGCTCCTCCACCCACTCGGTGCCCGAGACGATGAACTGCAGCACCAGCGCCACCGACATCACCAGCCCCGCGACGAAGCCGCCACCGGGCGCGTTGTGGCCGCGCATGAAGAGATAGACCGCCACCAGCACCGACAGCGGCAGCAGCAGGCGCACCAGCACCGCGGGCACCATCAGGTAGCCGACGGCGGTGTCCTTGGCGCGGCGCGGGTTCAGCAGGTCGCTGCTGCCGTCGTCGGCCTGGGCGCGCTGCTGCGGCGGCAGCGCCATCGATTCGACCGCGGGCCGGAAGCGGCGCAGCAGCGCATAGACGGTGAGCGCCACCACGCCGAGCACGGTGATCTCGCCGAAGGTGTCGAAGCCGCGGAAGTCGACCAGCATCACGTTGACCACGTTGGTGCCGCCGCCCTCGCTGAGCGCGCGCTCGAGGAAGAAGGGCGAGATGCTCTGCGGGAAGGTGCGCGTCATCATGGCCCAGGCCAGCGCCGCCATGCCGCAGCCCGCGACGGTGGCCACCAGCAGGTCGCGGCCGCGCCGGCCCCAGGGGCGCAGGCGCGCGCTCGCGGTCTGCACTGCGTCCTTGCTGCGCATCGGCAGCCAGCGCAGGCCCAGCAGGATCAGCACGGTGGTCACGGCCTCGACCACCAGCTGCGTGAGCGCGAGGTCGGGCGCCGAGAACCAGATGTAGGTGACGCACGAGACCAGGCCCGCGCCCGCGGCCAGCATCAGCGCCGCGAGCCGGTGGAACTTGGCCTGCCAGGCGGCGGCCAGCGCACAGACGCCGCCGATCAGCCAGGTCATGGCGAACATCGGCGAGAAGGGCAGCAGTTCGCGCGTGCCGGCGGCCGCGGGTGTCTGCTCGAGCGCCGCGAAGGCGCCGGCCACGGCCACCACCACGAGCAGCAGCAGCTGGGTCTGCATGCGGCGCGTGCCGAACAGGCGCCGGCTGCGGCGGCCGGCCTCGCTCAGCAGCGCGATCAGGTGCTCGAAGATCACCTGGCCGTCGAAGCGGTGCAGGAGCGGCGTGTTCTCGAGGCCGCCGGCCGCGCGCTGGCGGCGCTGCAGCAGGTAGAGCCCGGCGCCGCCCGCCAGGGCGACGAAGCTCATCAGGAGCGGCAGGTTGAAGCCGTGCCACACGGCCAGGCTGTACTCGGGCAGGATGCCGCCGACCACGGGCGCGGCCGCGGTGGCCAGCATCGGGCCGACCGACCAGGCCGGCGCCACGCCCACCACCAGGCAGATCAGCACCAGCAGCTCGACCGGCACGCGCATCCAGTGCGGCGGCTCGTGCGGCGGCTTGGGCACCTCGTTGCCGCAGGGCGCGCCGAAGAACACGTCGAACACGAAGCGCGCCGAGTAGGCCACGCTGAAGATGCCGGCCAGCGTGGCGATCAGCGGCAGGCTGAAGTCGACCCAGGGCGTGGCCTGGATGAACACCGTCTCGGCGAAGAACATCTCCTTCGAGAGGAAGCCGTTGAGCAGCGGCACGCCGGCCATCGAGGCGCTGGCGATGATGGCCAGCGTGCCGGTGATCGGCATCAGCTTCATCAGGCCGCTGAGCTTGCGGATGTCGCGCGTGCCGGTCTCGTGGTCGATGATGCCGGCGGCCATGAACAGCGAGGCCTTGAAGGTCGCGTGGTTCATGACGTGGAACACCGCCGCCACCGCCGCGAGCGGGCTGTTGAGGCCCAGCAGCAGGGTGATGAGGCCGAGGTGCGAGATGGTCGAGTAGGCCAGCAGTGCCTTGAGGTCGCGCTGGAACATCGCGATGAAGCCGCCGAGCAGCAGCGTGATCGCGCCCGCGCCGCCCACCAGCCAGAACCACTGCTCGGTGCCCGAGAGCACGGGCCACAGCCGCGCCATCAGGAACACGCCGAGCTTCACCATGGTGGCCGAGTGCAGGTAGGCCGACACCGGCGTGGGCGCGGCCATGGCGCGCGGCAGCCAGAAGTGGAACGGGAACTGCGCGCTCTTGGTGAAGGCGCCCAGCAGGATCAGCACCAGCGCCACCGGGTACAGCGCATGGGCGCGGATCACGTCGCCCGAGGCCAGCACCACGTCGAGCTCGTAGCTGCCGACGATGCGGCCCAGCACCAGCACGCCGGCCAGCAGGCACAGCCCGCCCGCGCCGGTGACCGTGAGCGCCATGCGCGCGCCGCGCCGGGCATCGCGCCGGTGGTGCCAGTAGCCGATCAGCAGGAAGGAGAACAGGCTGGTGAGTTCCCAGAACAGCACCATCTGGATCAGGTTGCCCGAGAGCACCACGCCCATCATCGCGCCCATGAACGCGAGGAAGAACGAGAAGAAGCGCGGCACCGGATCGGAGGCCGACATGTAGTAGCGCGCGTAGAGCACCACCAGCGTGCCGATGCCCAGCACCAGCATGCAGAACAGCCAGGCGAAGCCGTCCATGCGGAACACCAGGTTCAGGCCCAGCGCGGGCAGCCATTCGATCTCGTGGCGCAGCACGTTGCCGTTGGCGAGCCGCGGAAAGAGCCACGCCGTCTGCACCGCGCAGCCCAGCGCGACCAGCCCCGCGAGCGTGGACTCCCGGTTGCGCGCGTTCGACGGCATCAAGGCCGCCAGCACGCTGGCAAGGAACGGGAGTGCGACGAGCAGGACGAGGGGCATTGCGGTCGATTCTATCGGCCGCCTCTATCGGCGCCGGTATCTATAACCGCAGGACATAAGGCGGTTTTTTCGTGGTCGCTCAGGCCGACAAGACCTGCACGGTGCGGATGCCCAGCCAGGTCAGGCACAGCGATCCACCCAGGTGGGCGGCGGCCGTGACAAGGGCCACGCCGAGCCGGCCTTCGAGCAGCATGGTCGTGACTTCGGCCGAGAAGCTCGAGAAGGTGGTGAGGCCGCCGAGGAAGCCGGTCACCAGCGCGAGCCGCCAGACCGGATCGAGGTTGGGCAGCAGCTGGAAGGTGGCGACGGCCAGGCCGACCAGGTAGCCGCCGATCAGGTTGGCGGCCAGCGTGCCCCAGGGCATGAGGCCGCCGACACCGAGCCAGAGCGCGAGACCCCAGCGGGACAGGGCGCCGATGGAGGCGCCGACGCAGATCGCGAGAATCGGAACGAGCATGCGGCGATTGTCGGCCCGGGGCGTGAAAGCTTCAGGGCGCCATCTGCTGCGGTAGCCAGGTCACGAGCTGCGGCACGAAGTAGATGAGCAGCACCGCGGCCACCATCAGGAAGAACATCGGCAGCGTCACGCGCGCGATGTACAGCAGGTCCTTGCCGGTCATGCCCTGCAGCACGAACAGGTTGAAGCCCACCGGTGGCGTGATCTGCGCCATCTCGACCACCAGCACGATGAAGATGCCGAACCAGATCGGGTCGATGCCCGCCGTGGTCACGGTCGGCATGATCACGCCCATGGTCAGCACCACCATCGAGATGCCGTCGAGGAAGCAGCCCAGCACGATGTAGAACAGCGCGAGCATCGCCACCAGCTGGAACTTCGACAGGCCCAGCGAGCCGATCCATTCGGCCAGGTGGCGCGGCAGGCCGATGTAGCCCATGGCCAGCGTGAGGAAGGCCGCGCCCGCGAGGATCAGCGCCATCATGCAATAGAGGCGCGTCGCGCCCAGCAACGCTTCCTTGAAGCTGTGCCAGGACAACGAGCCCTGCACGCCCGAGATCACCATCGCGCCCACCACGCCCACGGCCGCGGCCTCGGTGGCCGTGGCGATGCCCGCGTAGATCGAACCCAGCACCGCGGCGATCAGCAGCGCCACCGGGATCAGCGACATCGAGGCCTTGAGCTTCTCGGCGAAGGGCAGCCTGGCGTCCGCGGGCGGCACGCGCTCGGGATGGCGCAGGGCCCAGAACGCGATGTAGCCCGAGAACAGCAGCGCCAGCAGGATGCCCGGCACGATGCCCGCGATGAACAGCCGCGCGATCGACACGTCGGCGCTGACGCCGTAGACGATCATGATGATCGACGGCGGGATCAGCAGGCCCAGCGTGCCGGCGCCGGCCAGCGTGCCGATCACCATGTCGTCGGGATAGCCGCGGCGCTTGAGCTCGGGCAGGCTCATCTTGCCGATGGTGGCGCAGGTCGCCGCGCTCGAGCCCGAGACGGCCGCGAAGATCGCGCAGCCCACCACGTTGGTGTGCAGCAGCCGGCCCGGCAGGGCCTGCATCCAGGGCGCGAGGCCCTTGAACATGTCCTGCGACAGCCGCGTGCGGAACAGGATCTCGCCCATCCAGACGAACAGCGGCAGCGCGGTGAGCGTCCAGCTCGAGGCCGAGCCCCAGATGGTGACCGCCATCGCGTCGCCCGCGGGGCGCGAGGAGAAGACCTGCATCGCGATCCATGCGACGCCCGAGAGCGTGAGGCCGATCCACACGCCGCTGCCCAGGATCAGGAACAGCGAGAGGATCAGCAAGCCGGCGATGGCGATGTCACTCATGGCGCAGCGCCTCCGTTCCGGCCGCCCTGGCCGGGCGGCCCCGCCACTCGATCACGAACTCGTCGATCGCGGCGATCGCGAAGACGACGACGCCGAGTGCCATCGACAGCTGCGGGATCCACAGCGGGGTGGCGTCGTTGCTCGTGGAGATGTCGTGGTAGTCGAACGATTGCCAGGCCAGGCGCACGCTGTACCAGGCGAACAGCAGCGCCAGCAGCGCCGCCGCGCCCATGGCCCAGCGCTCGAGCCAGCGCTGCGCGGCGGGGGGCAGGTTCTGCAGCACCAGCGTCACGCGGATGTGCTCGGCGCGCTTGAGCGTGTGCGCCAGCGCGAGGAAGCCCGCGCCGGCCATCATGTAGCCGGCATAGGCGTCGATGCCGGGAATGTTGAAGTGAAGCTGGCGGCCGATGATGGACAGGAGCACCGCCACCAGCAGGCCCACCATGAAAAGCGCCGCCAGGGCGGCGGCGCTCATGTAGAGAAAGTCGAGCGTCTTGCGCATCGGGTGCCGTCGGGACGCTCGCTCACATCTTCTTGTAGGCGTCGACCACGGCCTGGCCCTCGGGGCCGGCCTTCTCGGTCCATTCCTTGATCATGGTGTCGCCGACCTTCTTCATGTCGGACTTGAGCTGGGCCGAGGGAACGTGCACCGTCATGCCGTTCTTCTTGAGCAGGTCGAGGTACTCGAGGTTCTTCTTCTTCGACAGGTCCCAGCCGCGCTTCTCGGCATCGGCGGCGGCCTTGAGCACGGCGTCCTGCGTGGGCTTGTCGAGCGCGTCGAAGGCCTTCTTGTTCATCAGCACCGCGTTCTTCGGCAGCCAGGCCTGGGTGTCGTAGAAGTTCTTGATGTACTCGTAGGTCTTGGTGTCGTAGCCGGTGGAACCCGAGGACATGTACGACTCGATCACGCCGGTGGCCATGGCCTGCGAGAGCTCGGCCTGCTGCACGGTGACGGGCTGCGCGCCGACCAGTTCGCCGATGCGCGCGGTGGCGGGACTGTAGGCGCGCCACTTCACGCCCTTGAGGTCGGCGGCCGAGGCGATCTCCTTCTTGACGAAGATGCCCTGCGGCGGCCAGGCCACCGTGTAGAGCAGCTGGATGCCCTGCTCGGCGAGCTTCTTCTCGAGCGCGGGCTTCTGCGCCTGGTAGAGCTTCCAGGCCGCGTCGTAGCTGTCGGCCAGGAAGGGGATGCCGTCGGCACCGAAGAGCTGCCACTCGTTCTGGTAGTTCACCAGCAGGATCTCGCCGAGCTGCGCCTGGCCGCCCTGCACCGCGCGCTTGATCTCGGGCGCCTTGAACAGCGAGGCGTTCGAATGCACCGTGATCTTGAGCTTGCCCGCGCTGCCCTTGTCCACGTCGCTCGCGAACTGCGTGATGTTCTCGGTGTGGAAGTTGCTGGCCGGATAGGCGGTAGGCAGGTCCCACTTGGTCTGGGCGAAGGCCGCGGCGCCGAGGGTGAGGCCCGCGAGGGCAATGCCGAACTTGTGATTCATGAGCGCTCCGGTTCGTGTGAAAGTGAAAACGAAAGCGAGCATACGTGCAAATTCCGGGCCACTTGCTGAGGCCTTTCCCTGTCATGGTGCGCGCCGGCGTTGCGTTCGCGGCATGACTTCGGGATGAAGAAAGCCGCCGCGCGGAGGGCTCCGCGGGCGGCCCTGGCGAGGCCGGCTGCGCGGCCTCGCGAACCCGTCATGGGTCTGCCGATGCGGGTCTCGATCGGCCTCGTTCGTTATTGCTTGGCGGCGCTCTTCACCGCCTTGTCGCTCCTGGCAGCCACGGGTGCCTCGCCGCCCGCGTAGGCCTTGCCGTTGACCGTGAGGCCCTCGGCCGAGAGCCTGGCCGCGGCCTTTTCCTTCACGCCCTTCACGCGCTGCATGAGATCGGCCCAGTCCTTGAACTCGCCCTGCTTGCGCGCGTCGAGGATGCGCTTGGAGAGCGCGGGCCCCACGCCCTTCAGGCCGTCGAGATCGGCTTCGCTGCCCTTGTTGACATCGACCGCCGCGAACGATGCGGCGGCGAACAGCAGGGCGGCCGTGGCCACGATTTGCTTGAACATGTTTGAACTCCCTCGTTGATGCTTTTGATGCGCCGACAAGACGTCGGCTTCGGCTCAACGAGGGCTTCGAACGGGGCGTTGACGGCCGCGTGCGAGCGGCCACCATTGTTCAGCAAGGTGATCGAAGCTGCTCAGAGCTCTTCGACGCGGCGCGGCGGATAGCTGTCCCAGGCCTGGCAGCCGGGGCAGTGCCAGAAGTGCTGGTGCGCCTCGAAGCCGCACGCCGCGCAGCGGTAGCGCATCAGCGGCCGCGTGGCCTGGTCGAGCGCGCGCTGCACCTGCGGATGGAACTGCTCGTGCTCGAAGCGTTCGCCCGCGAGCCAGCGCGAGGCCGCGACCAGCGAGGGCTGGTGCGCGAGATGCGCGATGTAGCCGTCGCGCGGCACGGGCTGCGCGCCCTCGGCCTCGGGTGCGGTGTCGGCGGGTGCGCCGCCGAGCGCGATCAACGCCTCGAGCACGTCGATCGACGGCGATTCGGCATAGCGCCGCTGCAGCAGCGCGAGCGCCTCGGGCGTGCGCTGCGCGGCCACGGCGGCCTGCTGCAGCGCGGCGGCGTACAGCGGCAGCGCGAGCGGCGCGGTGTCGCTCAGCGCCACCAGGGTGTCGAAGGCGGCGCCGGCCTCGCCGCTGCGCAGCTGCAAGGTCGCGGTGTCGATGGCCGGGCGCGGTGCCTGCGGCGCCTGGGCCACGGCCTGCTCGAGCAGGCGGCGCGCGGCCGCGAGGTCGCCCATGCCGACCTGTTCGGCGGCCTGCTCGCACAGGTGGTGCGCGCGGCGCGTGCCGTAGCTGGCCTGGTCGGATTCGTCGAGCTTGCGCGCCACGTCGGCGGCCTGGCTCCATTCGCGCGAGCGTTCGTAGATGGCCAGCAGCGCGAGCCGTGCCTCGTTCTCGTAACGCGTGCCTTCGAGCTTCTGCAGCGCGGCCTCGGCGCGATCGAGCAGGCCGGCGCGCAGGAAGTCCTGCGCCAGCGCGTGCTGGGCGCGCTCGCGGTCGCCGCGGCTCAGGTCGCCGCGGCCGAGCAGGTGCTCGTGCACGCGCACCGCGCGCTGGTACTCGCCGCGGCGGCGGAACAGGTTGCCGAGCGCGAAGTGCAGCTCCTGCGTGTCGGGGTCGTTCTGCACCGCCTCGATGAAAGCGTCGATGGCCTGGTCCTGCTGTTCGTTGAGCAGGAAGTTGAGGCCGCGGAAGTAGGCCTTGGGGGCCTGGCGGTTCTCGAGCTTGAGCTGGCGGATGTCGAAACGGGAAGCCAGCCAGCCCAGGACGAAGGCGACGGGCAGGCTGATCAGCAACCAGCTGGGATCAAAGTCCATGTTGGCGTACGGCGGGAAGGTCGGTGGCGGCGATGGTCGGCGCCGGGGTGGTGGCCGGCACGGCGGCCGTCGCGGTGGGCGTGGGGTTGCCCGCGGTCGTGGCCGGCAGTTGCGCGGCGGCGCTGCGGTGCTTCCACCAGCCCGGCAGCATGCCGAGCGCGCCCACCACGAGGCCGCCCGCGAAGGCGGCCAGCACGACCAGCACCAGCGGCGCGCGCCAGTAGGTGCCGAAGAAGAAATAGACGGTCGCGTCGTGCTGGTTGTTCAGCGCGAAGGCGAAGAGCGTAAAAAAAATGGCTGCCTTGAGCAGCCACAGGAGGTATTTCATGCGCGGTCCCGTTGGCGGGACGATTCTACGTTTGCACCTGCGCCGGATGGTCCGCGCCGATGGGGGCCGGGTTCAGGCCTTCGGCGTCGTCTTGATGCCGAGTTCGGCGCTGCGGGCGTCGACCGCCTCGCGCAAGGCCTTGCCGGGCTTGAAGTGCGGCACGCGCTTCTCGGGAATCTGCACGCTCTCGCCCGAACGCGGGTTGCGGCCGATGCGCGGCGGACGCCGGTTGACCGAGAAGCTGCCGAAGCCGCGGATCTCGATCCGGTGCCCGCGCACCAGGGCATCGCTCATCGCGTCGAGGATGGTCTTGACGGCGTATTCGGCATCCCGGTGGGTGAGTTGCGCAAAGCGCGCTGCGAGTTCTTCGACGAGGTCAGAGCGGGTCATAGGTCAAAGCAAAAAGCAGGGGCGAAAAAAAAGACAGAGAGGCCACCAGGGCCTGCTCTGTCTTCGGGCGACGGCTTACTTGTCGCTGTTGTCCAGCTTGGCGCGCAGCAGGGCGCCCAGGCTCGTCGTGCCCGCGTTCTCGCGTGCCGACTGCTGGCTCAGGCTGGCCATGGCGCCTTGCTCGTCGACCATGTCCTTCTGCTTGATCGACAGCTGGATGTTGCGGGTCTTGCGATCCACGTTCACGACGATGGCCGTGACTTCGTCGCCTTCCTTCAGCACGTTGCGGGCATCTTCGACGCGGTCGCGCGAGATTTCCGAAGCACGCAGGTAGCCGATGATGTCTTCGCCCAGGTCGATTTCAGCGCCGCGGGCGTCGACCGTCTTGACCTTGCCGGTCACGATCTGGCCCTTGTCGTTGACCGTGGTGAAGGTGGTGAACGGGTCGCTGTCGAGCTGCTTGATGCCCAGCGAGATGCGCTCGCGGTCCACGTCGACGGCCAGCACGATCGCTTCGACTTCCTGGCCCTTCTTGTAGTTGCGAACGGCGGTTTCGCCGGCTTCGTTCCACGAGAGGTCGGACAGGTGAACCAGGCCGTCGATGCCGGCAGCCAGGCCCACGAACACGCCGAAGTCGGTGATCGACTTGATCGGGCCCTTGACGCGGTCGCCACGCTTCGTGTTCTGAGCGAACTCTTGCCACGGGTTGGCCTTGCACTGCTTCATGCCCAGGCTGATGCGGCGCTTGTCTTCGTCGATCTCGAGGACCATGACTTCGACTTCGTCGCCCAGCGAGACGATCTTGTTCGGAGCGATGTTCTTGTTGGTCCAGTCCATTTCCGAGACGTGCACCAGGCCTTCGATGCCGGGTTCGAGCTCGACGAACGCGCCGTAGTCGGCAATGTTCGTGACCTTGCCGAACAGGCGGGTCGATTGCGGGTAGCGGCGCGAAACGCCCATCCACGGGTCGTCGCCCATCTGCTTGAGACCCAGCGAGACACGGTTCTTCTCGGTGTCGAACTTGAGGATCTTGGCGGTGATTTCCTGGCCGGCTTGAACGACTTCGCTCGGGTGGCGGACGCGGCGCCATGCCATGTCGGTGATGTGCAGCAGGCCGTCGATGCCGCCGAGGTCCACGAACGCACCGTATTCGGTGATGTTCTTGACCACGCCGCGGACAACAGCGCCTTCCTTCAGGGTTTCCATCAGCTTGGCGCGTTCCTCGCCCATGCTGGCTTCGACCACGGCACGGCGCGACAGCACGACGTTGTTGCGCTTGCGGTCGAGCTTGATGACCTTGAATTCGAGGGTCTTGTTCTCGTACGGGGTCAGGTCCTTGATCGGACGCGTGTCGATCAGCGAGCCCGGCAGGAACGCGCGGATGCCGTTGACGAGCACCGTGAGGCCGCCCTTGACCTTGCCGCTGGTGGTGCCGGTGACGAAGTCGCCCGATTCCAGCGCCTTCTCGAGGGCCAGCCACGAAGCGAGGCGCTTGGCGGTGTCGCGCGAGAGGATGGTGTCGCCGTAGCCGTTTTCAACGCTGCCGATGGCAACGGAAACGAAATCGCCGGCCTGGACTTCGAGCTCGCCCTTGTCGTTCTTGAACTCTTCGATCGGCACATACGCTTCGGACTTCAGACCGGCGTTGACGACGACGTGGTTGTGTTCGACACGCACGACTTCGGCCGTGATGACCTCGCCGGTGCGCATTTCGGAACGCTTCAGGGACTCTTCGAATAGGTCGGCAAAAGATTCAGACATTTATGGTTCCTTCCGTCAGGCAGGGTTGGCAGGCGCTCTTGCGACATTGCGTGCGACTGCACTGGATCTGGAGACGGCGGTTGGTTGTGGGCGGAAGCCCGGTTGGTTGAACAACCAGAAGGCCGGTGCGCTGTCGCGCGAAGGGAGCCTTCTGGAGCGGTAGGCGCCTCCCGGAACACCCGGTGGGCGCGAGCCTTTCAAGCGGACTCGAAAGGCTGCACTTGTCGCCACCAGTCCAACACCGTGTCGATCGATTGCTCGATCGAGAGCTGGGAGTTGTCGAGGTGGCGCGCGTCCTGCGCCGGCTTCAAAGGGGCGACACTGCGGGACGAGTCCCGGGCGTCGCGCGCCTCCAGATCGGAGCGAAGACTGTCGAGTGTAGTCGAAATACCCTTTGAAATCAACTGCTTATGGCGCCGCTCGGCGCGCTGGGCGGCGCTCGCGGTCAGGAACACCTTGAGCGCGGCGTCGGGGAAGATCACCGTGCCCATGTCGCGGCCGTCGGCCACCAGGCCCGGCAGCTGGCGGAAGCGCTGCTGCAGGCCCAGCAGGGCCTCGCGCACGGCCGGCAGCGTGGAGACGCGCGAGGCGTCCATGCCGGCGGCCTCGGAGCGGATGTCCTCGCTGACGTCCTCGCCGTCCAGCAGTACCTTGCCCTCGACGAACTGCAGCGGCAGGGCGGCGGCCAGCGCGGCGATCCGCGCCTCGTGCGCGGCGTCGGCGCTCAGGCCGGCGCGGCGCATGGCCAGCCCGGTCACGCGGTAGAGCGAGCCCGAGTCGAGGTAGTGGTAGCCCAGCAGGCGCGCCACTTCGGAGGCCAGCGTGCCCTTGCCCGAGGCGGTCGGGCCGTCGATGCTGATCACCGGGATGTCGGCGGCCGTGGAGACCGAGAACAGGGTCTCGAAGTAGTCGGGGAAGGTCTTGGCGACGCAGTGCGGCTCGAGGATGCGCACCGGCACCCGCGCCGGGTTGAAGGCGGCGAGCGAGAAGCACATGGCGACCCGGTGGTCGTCGTAGGTGCGGATGCTCGCGGGCCGCCAGCCGGCCGGCGCCAGCGGATGCACGCGGATGAAGTCGGGCCCGGCCTCGACCGTGGCGCCGAGCTTGCGCAGCTCGTTGGCCATGGCGTCGATGCGGTCGGTTTCCTTGACGCGCCAGCTCGCGATGTTGCGCAGGGTGCTGGGGCCGTCGGCGTAGAGCGCCATCACGGCCAAGGTCATCGCCGCGTCGGGGATGTGGTTGGCGTCGAGGTCGATGGCCTTGAGCGGCCAGGCCCCGCGGCGCACCGCGAGCCAGTTCGGGCCGCTGTCGATCTCGGCGCCCATCTGGCGCGCGGCGTCGACGAAACGGATGTCGCCCTGGATCGAATCGGCGCCCACGCCCTCGATCCGGATGCCGTCGGGCCCGGACGCGGCCGTTGCGATGGCACCCAGCGCGATGAAATAGCTGGCGGACGAGGCGTCGGCCTCGACATGGATGTCGCCCGGCGAGCGGTAGCTGCTGCCGGCGGGAATCGTGAAGCGCTCCCAGCCGTCGCGCCGCACCGCGATGCCGAAGCGCGCCAGCAGGTTCAGCGTGATCTCGATGTAGGGCTTGGAGATCAGCTCGCCGACGACCTCGATCGTGATGTCGCTCGCCGCTGCGAGGGGCAGCGCGAGCAACAGGGCGGTGAGGAACTGGCTCGAGACGTCGCCGCGCACGCGGATCGGGGCGTCGAGCACCAGCTCGCCGTGCGGCACCGGATGGATGCGAAGCGGCGGGTAGCCGGGATTGCCGAGGTAGTCGATGCGGCAGCCCAGCTGGGTGAGGGCGTCGACCAGGTCGCCGATCGGGCGCTCGTGCATGCGCGGCACGCCGCGCAGCTCGAATTCGCCGCCCAGCAGCGACAGTGCCGCGGTCAGCGGCCGCATCGCGGTGCCGGCGTTGCCGAGGAACAGCGACAGCAACTCGGTGTTGCCGATCGCCCGGCCGCCGATGCCGGTGATGCGCACCTGCTTGCCGGCCGGCTCGACGCCGCAGCCCAGCGCGCGCAGCGCATCGAGCATGACGCGCGTGTCGTCCGAATCGAGCACGTCGTGCAGGGTGGTGGTGCCGCTCGCGAGCGCGGCCAGCAGCAGCACCCGGTTCGAGATGCTCTTGGAGCCGGGCAGCTGCACCGTGCCCGAGGCGCCGGTCAGCGCGGGGAGATCGAGGAAGGCCGAGGCGTACATCTCAAGCGTCCTGCTGCGAATCGGGTGACGACGAGGCGCCGGGCTGCCAGGCGGCCCGAACCCGGCGGGCGCGCGCGATCGACTGCTCGAGGGCCTGCGATTCGCCCTCGGCCATGGCGTTTTCCATCTCGAGCAGCGCGGCGCGGAAGGCGCGCGACTGCGCCAGCACCTGCTCGCGGTTGGCCAGCAGCACGTCGCGCCACATCACGGGGTCGCTCGCGGCGATGCGCGAGAAGTCGCGAAAGCCCGGGCCCGCGAGGCCCAGGAAGCGATCGCCCTGCGGCTGGCCGGCGAGGCCGTTGACGTAGGCGAAGGCCAGCAGGTGCGGCAGGTGGCTCACGGCGGCGAAGGCGCCGTCGTGCTCCTCGTGGGTCATGGTGAGCACGTTGGCGCCGATGCCGCTCCAGACCTGCGAGGCGCGCTGCACGTTGGAGCGCAGCGTGGACTTGATCGGGGTGAGCACCACTTGCCGGCCGGTGAACAGCGAAGCCTCGGCATGCTCGATGCCCGAGACTTCCTTGCCCGCGATCGGGTGCGCCGGCACGAAGTTGCCGAGCTGCCCCTGCAGGCCACGGCGCGCGGCTTCGATGACGTCGCCCTTGGTGGAGCCGACGTCCATCACCAGCGCGTCGCTGCCGATGCCGTGGCGGATCGCCTTGAAGGTGGCTTCAGAGGCCGCCACCGGCACGGCCAGCAGCACGATGTCGGCGCCCGACACCGCCAGCAGCGCCGAGGGCGCGGCGACGTCGATCACGCCGAGCTGCCGGGCCTTCTCGGTGGTGGAGGGCGACTTGCTGTAGCCCACCACCCGTTTCACCAGCCTGGCGCGCTTCAGCGCCAGCGCGAAGGAGCCGCCCATCAGGCCGCAGCCGATCAATCCCAGTTGCTCGAACATGTGCTTGCTTGCGACGGACTCAGGCCTTGACGGGGTAGGCGCCGAGCACCTTGTAGAACGCGCAGAGACCGCGCAGCTCGGCCAGCGCCGCGGCCACGTTGGGCTGCGAGGGATGGCCGTCGAGGTCGATGTAGAAGTAGTACTCCCACTGCCCGGTGCGCGCGGGGCGCGACTCGAAGCGGGTCATCGACACGTTGTTGACCTTGAGCGGCACCAGCAGGTCGTGCACCGCGCCCGGCCGGTTGGGCACCGACACGATCAGGCTGGTGCAATCGCGCCCCGAGGCGGGCGGCATCGCGAGCGTCTGCGGCAGGCAGATCACCGAGAAGCGGGTGCGGTTGTAGGAGTCGTCCTGGATCGCGTGGGCCACGATGTGCAGCCCGAAGCGCGTGGCCGCGCGTTCGCCGGCCAGCGCCGCGAAGGCCGGGTTGCCGGCCGCGAGGCGTGCGCCCTCGGCATTGCTCGACACGGCGCGGCGCTCGGCATGCGGCAGGTGCTTGGTCAGCCAGCCCTGGCACTGGGCCAGCGCCTGCGGATGGGCCAGCACGGCTTCGACGCCCTCGAGCGAATTGCTGCTGCGCAGCAGGTGGTGGCGCACCAGCAGGCTGACCTCGCCGACCACATGCGTGGGCGAGTGCAGGAACAGGTCGAGCGAGCGCGTAACCACGCCCTCGGTCGAATTCTCGACGCCGACCACGCCGTACTGGGCGCTGCCGGCGGCGGTGGCGTGGAAGACCTCGTCGAAGCTGGCGCAGTAGATCAGGTCGGCGGCGCCGCCGAAGTACTCGATGGCGGCCTGCTCGCAGAAGGTGCCCTCGGGGCCGAGCACCGCCACGCGCTGCGGCGACTCGAGCGCCAGGCAGGCCGACATGATCTCGCGCCAGATCGCCGCCACGTGCAGGTCCTTGAGCGGACCGCCGTTGCTCTGCTGCATCTTGTCGATGACATGGGCCACCCGGTCGGGGCGGAAGAACGGCGTGCCTTCGCGTTTCTTCACTTCGCCGACCAGCTCCGCCACGTGGGCCCGCTCGTTGAGCAGGCGCAGCAGTTGCTGGTCGAGCGAATCGATCTGCACGCGCAGATCGGCGAGGCTTTCGGAATGGTCGGGGGAGGAGGGCGGGGTAGGAGCTGGGGCGGTCATCGGTGAGGTGCGCGCGCGTCTAGGCGTGCGACCGCTCGAATTCTCGCATGTAGCTCACCAGGGCCTGCACGCCTTCCAGGGGCATGGCGTTGTAGAGGCTGGCGCGCATGCCGCCCACCGACTTGTGGCCCTTGAGCTGCAGCAGTCCCGCTGCGCGGGCTCCGGACAGGAAGGCCTCGTTGCGGGCTTCGTCGCGCAGGAAGAACGGGATGTTCATGCGCGAGCGGCAGCCCGGGTCGATCTTGTTCAGGTAGAAGGACGACGCGTCGATGAAGTCGTACAGCAGCTTCGCCTTGGCGATGTTGCGCTGCTCCATCGCGGCCACGCCGGTCAGCGCGCCTTCGGTCTGCTCGCGCAGCCACTGGAACGTGAGCCCCGCCATGTAGATGCCCCAGGTCGGCGGGGTGTTGTACATGGACTGGTTGTCGGCCACGGTCTTGTAGTTGAACGCGCTCGGGCAGATCTCGAGGGCATGGCCCAGCAGGTCGTCGCGCACGACGACGATCGTGAGGCCGGCCGGACCGAGGTTCTTCTGCGCGCCGCCGAAAGCCAGGCCGACACGGCTCCAGTCGACGCCGCGCGAGGCGACGTGGGAGGAGAAGTCGATCACCAGCGGCGCCTTGCTGCCGAGGGCGGCGAGGTCGGGCAGCTCGTGGAACTCGATGCCGTTGATGGTCTCGTTGCTGCACAGGTGCACGTACGAGGCGTCGCCGGACAGCTGCCAGCCCGCGGGATCGGGCAGGCGCGTGTGCTGGTCGTCGGCGTTGCTCGCGGCCACGCGCGCGTTGCAGTAGCGCTGCGCTTCCTTGTGCGACTTGACGCTCCAGCTGCCGGTGACCACGAAGTCGACCGTGCCGCCGCGCGACAGGTTCAGCGGGACGATGGCGTTCTCGCCGAGGCCGCCGCCCTGCATGAACAGGATCCGGAAGTTGGCGGGTACCGCCAGCAGCGCGCGCAGGTCGGCTTCGGCCTGCGCATAGATCTCGCCGAACTCCTTGCCGCGATGGCTCATCTCCATCACGCTCATGCCGCTGCCGTGCCAGTCGAGCATCTCGGCGGCGGCGCGTTGCAGCACCGCCTCGGGCATGGCGGCGGGGCCCGCGGAGAAGTTGTAGGGGCGCGGGCCGGCCGGTTCTTGCAGGGTGTGCGGGGCGTTCACGTCACTTCTTGGCGGGAGCCTTGGCCGGTGCCTTGGCGGGGGCGGCCGGCGCTTCGGTCGGGGCGCCCAGTGCCTTGGCGACGCTGGTGTCGAGGGCCTGCATCTTCGGCTCGATGGTGGCGCGGGTCTCGGCCACCAGCTTTTCCGTCAGCGCGGTCTGCATCTTGGGGTTCAGGTCCTGGTACTTCTTGCTCAGCGGCGAGTTGATCCAGGCCAGCAACTGCTTGAGTTCGTCTTCGGTGAAGGACTGCTCGAGCAACGGGCTCAGCGTGGCCGGGGCCAGCTGCACGGCCTTGTCGCGCACGATCGGATAGGCGTCGTCGTAGTACTTCTTGAGCTCGGCATCGGCGGCCTTGGCGGCGGCTTCGCGCTTGGCCTCGGGCACCTGGGTCTGCAGGTACTGCGAACCGGCCTGCGCGATCGGGGCGCTCGACTGCTCGACCAGGCCACGGGCCAGGGCTTCGATGCCGGGGCGCTGCAGGTCGAGGAACTGCTTGATGAGCGTGGCCTTGTCCTGGGCCAGGGCGCCCATCGAACTGCCGGCCAGGGCGACGGTCAGGAGTGCGAGCTTGATTTGTTTTTTCACTGAGGATTCTCCGTTGAAGATGTGGAAGTGTCGTCTGCGCCGGGCTCGGGTTCGCCATTGGCATCGTTTTCGACGATCCGTTGCAGCCCGCTGAGTTTGGCACCTTCGTCGAGCCCGATCAGCGTAACGCCTTGCGTCGCGCGACCCAGTTCACGAATCTCGGCGACCCGGGTGCGCACCAGCACGCCCTTGTCGGTGATGAGCATGATCTCATCGTCCGAATGCACGAGTGTGGCGGCAACGACCTTGCCGTTTCGCTCACTCTGTTGAATAGCGATCATGCCTTTGGTTCCACGGCCATGGCGCGTGTATTCGGTAATGCTTGTTCGCTTTCCGTAACCATTTTCCGTGGCCGTGAGCACGCTCTGCTGCTCGTCCTCGGCCACCAGCATGGCGATCACGCCCTGGCCTTCCTCGAGCATCATGCCGCGCACGCCGCGCGCGTTGCGGCCCATCGGGCGCACGTCGTTCTCGTCGAAGCGCACCGCCTTGCCGCCGTCGCTGAACAGCATCACGTCGTGCTTGCCGTCGGTGAGGGCGGCGCCGATCAGGTAGTCGCCGGCATCGAGGTCGACCGCGATGATGCCGGCCTTGCGCGGATTGCTGAACTCGTCGAGCGCGGTCTTCTTGACCGTGCCCATCGAGGTCGACATGAACACGTACTGGTCGGCGGGGAAGTTGCGCTTCTCGCCCGTGAGAGGCAGCGCGACATTGATCTTCTCGCCCTCGGCCAGCGGGAACATGTTGACGATCGGGCGGCCGCGCGAGCCGCGCGAGCCCGCGGGCACCTCCCACACCTTGAGCCAGTAGAGCCGGCCGCGGTTCGAGAAGCACAGGATGTAGTCGTGCGTGTTCGCGATGAAGAGCTGGTCGATCCAGTCGTCTTCCTTGGTGGTGGTGGCCTGCTTGCCGCGGCCGCCGCGCTTCTGTGCCCGGTATTCGCCGAGCGGCTGGCTCTTGATGTAGCCGCTGTGCGAGAGCGTCACCACCATGTCGGTGGGCGTGATCAGGTCCTCGGTGGAGAGGTCGAAGGCGCTGTGCTCGACGAGGCTGCGGCGTGCGCCGATCTTCGACTGGCCGAACTCCTGCTTGAGCGCGCCGAGCTCGTCGCCGATGATGGTCGAGACGCGCTCGGGCTTGGCCAGGATGTCGAGCAGGTCGTCGATCTCGGCCATGACTTCCTTGTACTCGGCGACGATCTTGTCCTGCTCCAGGCCGGTCAGGCGCTGCAGGCGCATCTGCAGGATTTCCTGAGCCTGCGTCTCCGAGAGGCGGTAGAGGCCGTCGTTGCCCATGCCGAACTCGCGCTCGAGGCCTTCGGGGCGGTAATCGTCGGCGCTGATCGTGCCACCATCGGCGCGCGTGCGGGTGAGCATCTCGCGCACCAGCTTGCTGTCCCAGCTGCGCGCCATCAGCTCGGCCTTGGCGACCGGCGGGGTCGGGGCGTTGCGGATGATGGCGATGAAGTCGTCGATGTTCGCCAGCGCCACCGCCAGGCCTTCGAGCACGTGGCCGCGGTCGCGGGCCTTGCGCAGGTTGAAGACGGTGCGGCGCGTCACCACTTCGCGGCGGTGCTGCAGGAAGACCTCGATCAGGTCCTTGAGGTTGCACAGCTTCGGCTGGCCGTCGACCAGCGCCACCATGTTGATGCCGAAGGTGTCCTGCAGCTGGGTCTGCTTGTAGAGGTTGTTGAGCACCACCTCGGGCACTTCGCCGCGCTTGAGCTCGATGACGAGGCGCATGCCCGACTTGTCGGACTCGTCCTGGATGTGGCTGATGCCCTCGATCTTCTTCTCGTGGACCAGCTCGGCCATGCGCTCCTGCAGCGTCTTCTTGTTGACCTGGTAGGGGAGCTCGTCGACGATGATCGCCTGGCGCTGGCCGCGGTCGATGTCCTCGAAATGGCACTTGGCGCGCATCACGACCTTGCCGCGGCCGGTGCGGTAGCCGTCCTTCACGCCGTTGATGCCGTAGATGATGCCGGCCGTGGGGAAATCGGGCGCCGGCACGATCTCCATCAGCTCGTCGATGCTGGCCTGCGGGTTGCGCAGCAGGTGCAGGCAGGCGTCCACCACTTCGTTGAGGTTGTGGGGCGGAATATTGGTGGCCATGCCGACCGCAATACCGCCGGAGCCATTGACCAGCAAATTCGGCAGCCGGCTCGGCAGCACGGCCGGTTCTTTTTCGGAGCCGTCGTAATTGTCCTGGAAATCGATCGTTTCCTTGTCGATATCGGCCAGCATTTCATGCGCGATTTTGGCCAGCCGGATTTCCGTATACCGCATTGCGGCCGCGTTGTCGCCATCCACGGACCCGAAGTTGCCCTGGCCGTCGACCAGCATGTGGCGCATCGAGAAGTCCTGGGCCAGCCGCACGATCGTGTCGTAGACCGACTGGTCGCCGTGCGGGTGGTACTTGCCGATCACGTCGCCGACGATACGGGCCGACTTCTTGTACGGCCGGTTCCAGTCGTTGTTGAGCTCGTGCATTGCGTAGAGCACGCGGCGATGCACGGGCTTGAGGCCGTCTCTCGCGTCGGGGAGGGCGCGGCCCACGATCACGCTCATGGCGTAATCGAGATAACTGCGGCGCATTTCCTCTTCGAGACTGATGGGCAGGGTTTCTTTGGCGAAGGACGTCATTGAGCGAGAGGCTGGCGGCAGGAAGGCGAAATTTTACGCTGCGAAGGGTGTCGCACCGCCGCAACACAAGGGCTCTATTCCGCCTCCGTCCTACGCTTCGTGGCCGCCGTGCGGCCTGTTTGCCAAAGACCCTATGGCACAATCGCCTCAACGTTTTGGGTGGTGGTCACTTAAAGCGTCCTTGATTCGCAGCGCGGCTGCGGCTTTTTCCCCAAGAGGAGAACCATGAAGAAACTGAATAAAGTGGCGATGATGTTTGCAGTCGCTGCGCTCGCCACTGCCGCCGGCGCGCAGACCCGTGTCACCGCTGCGAATGGCGGTCCTACGATCGACAACTGGCAAAACGGCACCGGCGAACTGGTTTGGAAGAACGGCACGAACGAACTGTGCTGGCGCGATGCCAACTGGACGCCCGCCACGGCTGCTGCCGGTTGCGACGGCGCTCTGGTTCCCCCGGCTGCTGCGGTTCCCCCGGCTCCTGGCGTGGTTCCGCCGCCCGCCGCTCCCGCTCAACCCCCGGCTGTCGCCGCTTCGAAGGTGACCTTCGCTGCCGACGCGTTCTTCGACTTCGACAAGTCGGTGCTGAAGCCTGAAGGCCGCGCGAAGCTGACCGACCTGGTCGAGAAGATCCGTGGCGTGAACCTCGAAGTGATCATCGCCGTCGGCCACACCGACTCGATCGGTTCGGACGCCTACAACCAGCGTCTGTCGGTGCGTCGCGCCGAGGCCGTCAAGGCCTTCCTGGTCTCGAAGGGCATCGAACGCAACCGCGTCTACACCGAAGGCAAGGGCGAGAAGCAGCCTGTGGCTGACAACCGCACCAAGGAAGGCCGCGCCAAGAACCGTCGCGTGGAAATCGAAGTGGTCGGCACCCGCGCCAACTGATAGCTCGATTCGATCGACCCTAAAACCCCGCCTCGGCGGGGTTTTTTTATGCCTGAATCAATGCAGGCTGAAAGTTTTCAAGCCGGCCCTTTCGTCATGGGCAGGTCATCGTCCGTTTCATAATCCGTCATATGACAGAAAACGTGAATGCCGACCCGGCCGAACTCGCCAAATTTTCGGAACTGGCCCACAAGTGGTGGGATATGGAAGGCGAATTTCGCCCTTTGCACGAAATCAATCCTTTGCGCCTGGAATGGATTGAAGGTATTGCGCCGATTTCCCGGCGGCGCGTGGTGGATATAGGCTGCGGCGGCGGAATTCTTTCGGATTCGATGGCCCGCAAGGGCGCGGACGTGCTCGGTGCCGACCTCGCGGGCAAGGCCCTGAAGGTGGCGCAGTTGCACGCCCTCGAGGCCGGCACACGCGGCGTGAAGTACCGCGAGGTCAGTGCCGAGGCGCTCGCCGCCGAGCAGCCCGGCAGCTTCGATGTCGTCACCTGCATGGAGATGCTCGAGCACGTGCCGGATCCGGCATCGGTCATCCGGGCCTGCGCCACGCTGGTCAAGCCCGGTGGCTGGGTCTTTTTCTCGACCATCAACCGCAACCTCAAGTCCTTCATGCTTGCGATCGTCGGCGCCGAGTACGTGATGGGCATGCTGCCGCGCGGCACCCACGAGTACGCGAAGCTGATCCGCCCCAGCGAACTGGCGGCCTATTGCCGCGCCGCCGGCCTCGACCTGCGGCACACGCGCGGCCTCGAGCACAACCCGATCACGCGGCGCTACTGGCTCAGTGCCGATACCAGCGTCAACTACATGATCGCCACGCAGAAGCCGGCGGAAGTCCAGGCATGAAGGGCTTGCCGACCCGTGCCGTGCTGTTCGACCTCGACGGCACGCTGATCGACAGCGCCCCCGACCTGGGGGCCGCAGCGGACCAGATGCGCACCGCCCGCGGGCTGCCCTCCTATCCGCTCGAGCGCTACCGCCCCATGGCGGGCGCGGGCGCGCGCGGCATGCTCGGCGTGGCCTTCGGCATCACGCCCGATGCGCCGGAGTTCGATGCGCTGCGCGAGGAGTTCTTCGTGACCTACGAGCGCTGCATGTTCAACACGCAGGCCTTCGATGGCGTCGCGCCGCTGATCGAGGCGCTGGTCGCGCGCGGGCTGCGCTGGGGCGTGGTCACGAACAAGTCGAAGCGCTTCGCCGAGCCGCTCACGCAAGCGATGCCGCTGTTCGCGAGCGCGGGCGCGGTGGTGAGCGGCGACACCACGCCGTACGCCAAGCCGCATCCCGAGCCGCTGCACGAGGCGGCCCGGCGGTTGGGTGTGCCGTCCGAGCATTGCATCTACGTCGGCGACGACGAGCGCGACATCGTCGCGGGCCGCGCGGCGGGCATGCGGACCGTGGCCGCGGCCTACGGCTACATGGGCGCGCAGGCCGATGCGACCCGCTGGGAAGCCGATGCCTTGATAACTTCTCCGGGCGAGCTCTTGAAACTGCTGGATAGCGCCTAAAATACGCCCCCTTGGGGCTGCACTGGTTTCGACGCGGGTTCGGAGTCGCAGCGGGGCATGTCGAGCTGAATGCGCTCGTAAAACAGATTCAAACAAACTAACTGCAAACGACGAACGTTTCGCACTCGCTGCTTAATTGCCAGTGAGCCTTGCAACAGCAGGCCGATGGGCTGGGCAAGGGGGTTCTGAGCAATCAGTGCCTCCCGGCTGCAAGGATAATTACATCGGCTGGCTTCGATCCGGGTACCTTGGGTCGGGGCAAGAAAATAGGGTGCTGGCGTCCGGTGTAGCGTGCGACTGCGCGACTCCGGAAGCGAGACTTAAATCAGATCGCTAAACATGTAGAACTGCGCGATGAAGGCTTGCGGACGGGGGTTCGAATCCCCCCAGCTCCACCACATTGCCTAAGGCTGGTTCGGACCGATCCGAGCTTGGCGACCCGGGAGGCACTCACGGGTCGGCCACACGGCCAAGACCCCCTCCATGGATCAGGCACGCGTTTCACCTGCGTGAAGCGCGTGTTCGTGCGTGAAAAGAGCGAGGGGAGAGCGGCAAGGCCGCATGCCTGGTCTCGACGGCGCCGAGCCCAGGTGGCCGTCGGCCAGGGGCGTTATCGCGCCAGTCGGTCGCCGTCGCTGCCCGGCTTGGGCATCGGGCCGTTCGGCCCGCGTTCGGCGCGGATGGCCGACATGACGGCTACCAGCATCGCCCCGACGGCGACACCGGCCAGGAAGACCGACAGAACGAAGGATGGATCGGAGAACTGCATGGTCAGAACGCCGATTTGTACACCCAAAGGTCGCACTTGACGCCGCGAGTCCGGAAGGTCGCGGCATTGTCTTACATGCGGCGGTCCCTCGGAGTTGAGCCCCTCCAGGACAACCCGCCCCCGGCTCTTTTCACTGCCGCGCAGGGCTATATTCGGCGGGCGCCGGCGTTCCACGATTCCGCGCGTTTCCCTCGCATCTTCCTGAAAAGGCTGCCCGTGCCCGACTCCCTGACTTCGGTTCTGACGAGCTACTACGACGAGGTGCCCTACGACTCGCACCCGTTCCCGCAGACGGCGGTGGAGCACCTGGAAGCCACGGCATTTCTCTTCGGCCTCGAAACGCCCGCGCCCGCCGGCGCGCGCGTGCTCGAACTGGGCTGCGCGGCGGGCAACAACATCATCCCCTTCGCCGAGCGCCACCCCGGCGCGCGCGCGCTCGGCCTCGACCTCTCGTCGGTGCAGATCGCGCAGGGCGTGAAGGCGATTGAGCGGCTGGGGCTGTCGAATGTCGAGGTGAAGACCTTCAACATCGCCGAGGTCGACGCCTCGCTCGGCCAGTTCGACTACATCGTCTGCCACGGCGTCTACAGCTGGGTGCCGGGGCCGGTGCAGGACGCGATCCTGCGCGTGTGCTCCGAGAACCTCGCGTCGAACGGCGTGGCCTACGTGAGCTACAACGTGTACCCGGGCTGGAAGGCGCGCGAGATCGTGCGCGACGCGATGATCCTGCGCGGCGGCCCGCGCGACACGCCCGAGGAAAAGCTGTCCTATGCCCGCGGGATGATCGAGTTCCTCGCGCAGTCGGCGCGTCCCGACAGCGTGCTCAAGAAGACGCTCGACGAAACCGCGCCGATCGTGCGCGACGGTGCCACCTCGTACCTGCTGCACGAATTCCTCGAGCCTTGCAATGCGCCGTGCTACTTCAAGGAGTTCGTCGCGCGCGCCGAGAGCCATGGCCTGGCTTACCTGGCCGAGGCCGAGCCATCGACGATGTTCGTGCAGAACTACGGCACGCAGGTGCGAGACCCGCTGCTGCGCGAATGCGGCGGCAGCCAGGTGCTGATGGAGCAGTACCTCGATTTCCTGGTCAACCGCACCTTCCGCCAGACGCTGCTGGTGAAGCAGGGCCAGGCGCGCCACATCCGCTACCGGCTCGACGCCACGCGCATTCGCGGCCTGCTGTTCGCGGGCGTGTTCCATGGCGACGACGGCGCGCCGCTCACGCTCGACACGCGCGAGCAGAGCTGCACCGCGATCCGCAACGTGAAGGTCACGCTGCGCCAGCCCGTGCACAAGGCGGTCGCGCATGCGCTCGACAGCCACTACCCGCTCGCGCTGAGCGCCGAGGCGCTGGTCGCCTGCGTGTTGCCGCTGCTGAACCAGCCGCGCGAGGCGGTCGAGCCCGCGGTGATGGCGATGCTCGAGGAGATGCTGATCCTCGGCGCGCTGCGCATCCGTCGCACGCCGGTGCCCTCGGTGGCGCAGGTGCCCGCACGGCCGCAGGCCGCGGCCTCGGTGCGCAACGCGCCGGGCCTGGCGCCGGGCCAGGCCCCGTCGGTCGCGGTCTGCAACGGCTGGCACGAGACGGTGGCGCTGTCGCTGCTCGAGCGCGCGTTGCTGCCGCTGCTCGACGGCACCCGTTCGCACGAGGCGCTGGTCGAACACCTCGAGGCCGAAGTGCGCGCCGACCGGCTGCGCTTCGTGCGCAATGACGAACGGATGACCGATCCCGAGGCGCTGAGCGCCTTCGCCCGCGAGCAGGTGGCGCTGGCGCTGCGCGACCTGCGGCGCAAGGCGCTGCTCGCCGGCTGAACCTCGCACCACACACAACCTCCGCAACCAACGACATCTCAAGAGGAGACTTCCAGATGCAACAACTTCCCTCGACCCCGAAGCTGCGCGCGGCGATCGCCGCCGTGCTCGCGCTGGCCGCTGGCGCGTCGCAGGCCGCTTCGCAGGCGCCCGTCGCGGCCGAACACGGCATGGTGGTGAGCGCCCAGCACCTCGCTTCCAAGGTCGGCGTCGACGTGCTCCAGCGCGGCGGCAATGCCGTCGACGCGGCCGTGGCCGTGGGCTACGCGCTCGCTGTGGTCTATCCGGCCGCGGGCAACCTCGGCGGCGGCGGATTCATGACGGTGCAGCTGGCCGACGGCCGCAAGACCTTCCTCGACTTCCGCGAGAAGGCGCCGCTGGCCGCCACGGCCAACATGTACCTCGACAAGGACGGCAACGTCATCAAGGGCCTGAGCACCAACGGCCACCTGGCCGTCGGCGTGCCGGGCACGGTGTCGGGCATGGAATACGCGCGCGAGAAGTACGGCACGATGAAGCGCGCCGACCTGATCGCGCCCTCGATCCAGCTCGCGGAGAAGGGCTTCGCGCTCGACCAGGGCGACATCGACATGCTCTGGACCTCGACCGCCGACTTCCAGAAGGACCCGGTCTCCGGCGCGATCTTCCTGAACAAGGGCCAGCCCTTCCAGGTCGGCCAGAAGCTGGTGCAGAAGGACCTGGGCAAGACGCTGCGCGCCATCAGCCAGAACGGTCCCGACGGCTTCTACAAGGGCTGGGTGGGCCAGGCCATCGTGGCCTCGAGCCAGGCCGGCAAGGGCATCATCACGCAGGCCGACCTCGACCAGTACAAGACGCGCGAACTGCCGCCCGTCGAATGCGACTACCGCGGCTACCGCGTGATCTCGGCGCCGCCGCCGAGCTCGGGCGGCGTGATCATCTGCGAGATGCTCAACATCCTCGAGGGCTATCCGCTCAAGGACCTGGGCTTCCGCTCGGCGCAGTCGGTGCACTACCAGATCGAGGCCATGCGCCATGCCTACGTCGACCGCAACAGCTACCTGGGCGACCCCGACTTCGTGAAGAACCCGCTCGAGCGCCTGCTCGACAAGGGCTATGCCGAGAAGATCCGCGCCGCCATCGACCCGAAGAAGGCCGGCGTCTCCAAGGACATCAAGCCCGGCGTCGCGCCGCACGAGGGCAGCAACACCACCCACTACTCGATCACCGACCAGTGGGGCAACGCGGTCTCGGTCACCTACACGCTCAACGACTGGTTCGGCGCCAAGGTCACGGCCGCCAAGACCGGTGTGCTGCTCAACAACGAGATGGACGACTTCACCTCGAAGGTCGGCGTGCCCAACCTCTACGGCCTGGTGCAGGGCGAGGCCAACAAGATCGAGCCGGGCAAGCGCCCGCTGAGCTCGATGAGCCCGACCATCGTCTCGAAGGACGGCAAGCCGGTGTTCGTGGTCGGCACGCCGGGCGGCAGCCGCATCATCACGGCCGTGCTGCACACCATCCTCAACGTGGTCGACTACGGCATGAACGTGCAGGAAGCGGTCGATGCGCCGCGCTTCCACCAGCAATGGCTGCCCGACGTCACCAACGTCGAGACCTTCGCGCTGAGCCCCGACACCCGCAAGATCCTGACCGACATGGGCCACAACCTCGGCGTGCCGCAGCCGGCCAACCACCTGGCCGCAATCATCGTGGGCGCGCCCACCCTGGGCGGCAAGCCGGTGGGCAACAACCGCTTCTACGGCGCCAACGATCCGCGCCGCAACACCGGGCTGGCCGCGGGCTATTGAGCGCCGCGAGGAGGGCGCCGGACCGGTCCGCGCCTTCTGAGACACTCCAGGGCGGGCGCGGGGGCAGCCCCGCCGCCTTTTCTTTTCGCCATGCAACTGCAAGACATCCTCTATTCCCAGGGCTTCGGCACGCGGCGCGTGTGCGCCGGCCTGGTTCAACAGGGCCTCGTGACCATCGCCGGCGCGGTGGTCGACGATCCCGCCACCGATCTGGACGCGGAAGGCCTGCAGTTCACCGTGCAGGGCACCGCCTGGGCCTACCACGAGAAGGCCTACCTGATGCTGCACAAGCCCGCCGGCACCGAGTGCTCGCAGAAGCCCTCGACCTATCCGAGCATCTACACGCTGCTGCCGTCTCCGCTGCGGCTGCGGCCCAACAAGGGCGCGGTGCAGGGCGTGCAGGCCATCGGCCGGCTCGACCAGGACACGACCGGACTGCTGCTCCTGACCGACGACGGCCAGTTCATCCACAAGATGGGTTCGCCCAAGCACCACGTGCCCAAGGTCTACGAAGTGACGGCCAAGCATCCGATCGACGACAAGCAGATCGCCCGCCTGCTGGCCGGCGTGGTGCTCGACGACGATCCGAAGCCGGTGCGCGCGGCCGCCTGCGAGTCCGACAGCCCGCTGCACCTGCGGCTCACGCTGACCGAGGGCAAGTACCACCAGGTCAAGCGCATGCTGGCCGCGGTGGGCAACCGCGTCGAGGCGCTGCACCGCTCGCGCATCGGCACGGTGACGTTGCCCGCGGACCTCGCGCCCGGCCAATGGCGCTGGCTGGCGGCGGACGAGGTCGCCACCTTGCGCGCGCCCGCGAAATAACTGTCAACCATCCACCTTTTCGGCGGCTGGCGGTCAGCCAGTCGTCGGTTCGGATCGTTAACATTCGAAGCCCCTTTTCCGGAACTTCCCTTGCGTTTTCCTTCCCGCTCGACCGGTCGCGCCGCGGCCCTGCTGTCCGCCTGCCTGCTCGGCGCGATCGCCTTCCTGGCCCCGGCCGCCGCCTCCGCGGCCCCGCCGGAACCCCCGCCGATCTTCGTGCTCAACTCGCTCGACGCCAGCGTCAGCGTGATCAACCCGGTCGACTGGACCGAGAAGCAACGCATCGCGACCGGCAAGGAGCCGCACCACATCTACATGACGCCCGACGAGAAGTCGGTCATCGTGGCGAATTCGGCCGGCGACTCGCTGACTTTCCTGAACCCGCGCACCGCCGAGGTCCAGCGCGTGGTCTACGGGATCATCGATCCCTACCAGCTGCAGTTCTCGCGCGACATGAAGTGGTTCGTGACCGCGGCCAACCGGCTCAACCACGTCGACGTCTACCGCTGGGACGGCAAGGACCTCAAGCTCGCCAAGCGCATCGTCACCGGCAAGACGCCCAGCCACATCTGGATCGACAACACCAGCACCATCGCCTACGTGACGATGCAGGACAGCGACGAGCTGATCGCCGTCGACCTGCCGACGCAGACCATCCGCTGGCGCGTGGCCACCGGCCCGATGCCGGCCGACATCTACGGCGTGCACAACGACAAGACCCTGCTCGTGGGCCTGACCGGCAGCGACGGCGTGCAGGTGTTCGACGTGGCGGGGCCGCAGCCGAAGCTGGTGGGCAAGATCCCGACCGGCAAGGGCGCGCATGCCTTCCGCTCGGCCGGCGACGGCAAGAGCGTGTTCGTGAGCAACCGGGTGGCCAACTCCATCAGCCGCATCGATCTCGCCACGCTCAAGGTCGGCGACACCTACCCGGTGCCCGGCGGCCCCGACTGCATGGACGTGTCGGCCGACGGCAAGACCCTCTACGTGACCTCGCGCTGGGCCAAGAAGCTCAGCGTGGTCGACCTCGCCAGCCGCAAGGTGGTGCGGCAGGTCAATGTCGGCCGCTCGCCGCACGGCGTCTGGACGCTCGACCATGCGAAGCGGATCTAGCCCGCGCCGGCGCGCGGTGGCGGCGCTCGCCGCGCTGCTGGCCGCCGCGGTGGCGATCCCCGCCGGGGCCCAGGGTGCCGCGGCGAGTTGCGAGAAACCCGTCTACCTGACCTTCGATACCGGCCACATGGGCATCGCGCCGCTGGTGGCCGAGGTGCTCAAGCGCCAGCAGGTGCACGTCACCTTCTTTGCCGCCGCCGAGCGCACCCAGACCGAGGGCGACAGCCTCGACAACCACTGGGCCGCCTGGTGGAAGGCGAGGGCGGCCGAGGGCCACGAGTTCGGCTCGCACACCTACGACCATGTCTACTGGCGCGCCGACCTCAAGGGCGTGACGCCGAGCTTCCGCGTCAGGCCCTCGGCGGGCGCGCTGGCCGGGCGCGAATTCACCTGGAGCGCGGCCGAGTACTGCGCCAACATCCGCAAGGCCTCCGAGCGGCTCGAGCTGATCACCGGCAAGAAGCCGCTGCCGCTGTACCGCGCACCCGGCGGCAAGACCTCGCCCAAGCTGCTGGCCGCCGCGCGCGACTGCGGCTATGCGCACGTGGGCTGGGCGCCCGCGGGCTTCCTCGGCGACGAGCTGCCGAGCGAGAAGTTCAGCAACGAGAAGCTGCTCACGCAGGCGCTCGACACCATCCGCCCCGGCGACATCCTGCTCGCCCACCTGGGCATCTGGTCGCGCAAGGATCCGTGGGCGCCTGCCAACCTCGAGCCGCTGATCGTCGGCCTGAAGGCCAAGGGCTTCTGCTTCCAGACGCTGCGCCAGCATCCCGACTACCGCGCCTGGATCGCATCGCACCCCTGAGGCGGTTTCCGTGATCGACTGGCTGACGGATCTCTTCTCCTCGCTGCAGGGCTGGTTCTTCGAAACCGTCGTGCAGCCCTTCGTCTATGCGATCGGCCTCGGCGGCTGGACCGAGGACGCCTTCGACGCCACCGGCTGGCTGTTGGTCGGCCTGATCCAGATCGTGGTGCTGGTCGCGCTGATCGGCCCGCTGCAGCGCTGGCGCGCCGTGGAACCGGTGACCGACCGACGCGCGATCCGCATCGACGTGCTCTACACGCTGATCCACCGGCTGGGCCTGTTCCGGCTCGCGATGTTCTTCACGCTGCAGCCGGTGTTCGACGAGCTCATGGGCAGCCTGCGCGCGGCCGGCTGGGGCACCTTGCATCTCGACGAGCTCTGGCCCGGCGTGACCGATGTGCCGGTGGTCGCGTTCGCGATCTACCTGGTGGTGCTCGATTTCGTCGGCTACTGGATCCACCGCGGCCAGCACCAGTTCAACTGGTGGTGGGGGCTGCACTCGCTGCACCACTCGCAGCGCCAGATGACCATGTGGAGCGACGACCGCAACCACCTGCTCGACGACGTCCTGCACGACACGCTGATCGTGATCGTGGCGCAGCTGATCGGCGTGGCGCCCGGCCAGTTCATCGCCTTCGTCGCCTTCACCCAGCTCAGCGAGAGCCTGCAGCACGCCAACCTGCGCCTGAGCTTCGGCGCCCTCGGCGAACGGCTGTGGATCAGCCCGCGCTTCCACCGGCTGCACCACAGCATCGGGCTGGGCCACGAGTCGAACGGCAAGAGCACGCTCGGTGGCCACAACTTCGGCGTGCTGCTGCCCTGGTGGGACATGCTGTTCGGGACCGCCAACTTCGAGAACCGCTACGACCCGACCGGCGTGCGCGACCAGGTCGAGCCTGATGCGGCCGGCAAGGTGCGCGACTACGGCCAGGGTTTCTGGGCCCAGCAGTGGCTGGGGCTCAAGCGCATGGTCGGCCGCGGTTGAGCGCGGCGGCTTCTCTCCAACTGCCCCACCTTCGCGCGGCGCGCGCGCGAACCGGCGAATCGCCCGGCCGTCGGCTCTGGCTTCACGGCCGCGCGGGGCGCGCCGGGTTATCCTCCGGCCCGATGCGCCTGCTCCTCGACTCCTTCTGGCGCGCGGTCGCCTATTGCATGCTGCCGCGCGTGATCGTGCTGTCGTTGCTGCCGCTGGGCCTGATGGTGCTGCTGGCCGCCGTCTCCGGCTATTTCTACTGGGATGCCGCGGTCGCCTGGACGCGCGGCGCGCTCGAGTCCTGGCCGCTGCTGGCCAGCTTCTGGAGCTGGATCGGGCGGCTGTTCTCGGGCGACGTCACCTCGATGCTCGCGCCGCTGGTGGTGGTGTTCGCCGCCACGCCGCTGATCGTGGTGCTGGCGCTCGTCATCGTGGCCGGCTTCATGGCGCCCGCGCTCACGCGGCTGGTGGCCGAGCGCCGCTTTCCCTCGCTCGAGCGCAAGAAGGGCGCTTCCTTCTTCGGCAGCGTCGCGCGTTCCATCGGCCTGACCGTGCTGGCGCTGCTCGCGCTGGTGGTCTCGATGCCGCTGTGGCTGATCCCGCCGCTGGTGCTGATCCTGCCGCCGCTGATCTGGGGCTGGCTCACCTACCGCGTGATGAGCTTCGATGCGCTGGCCGAGCATGCCAGCGCCGAGGAGCGCGCCACCTTGCTGCGCGCGCACCGGCTGCCGCTGCTGTGCATCGGCGTGCTCTGCGGCTACCTGGGGGCGGCGCCGAGCATCGTCTGGGCCTCGGGCCTGCTGTTCGCGGCTGCCTTCTTCGTGCTGGTGCCGCTCGCGATCTGGATCTACACCCTGGTCTTCGCCTTCTCGGCCCTGTGGTTCGGCCACTACTGCCTCGATGCGCTCGCGCAGCTGCGCGGCCAGCGCGCGGCCGCCGCGGCGGCAGCCATTCCGGGCGACGCCGCCGCCATCGAGGCCGACCAGGCCGTTCTCTCCCAATGGAAATCCCCATGACCCGTGAATTCGGCCTGATCGTCGTCGGCGACGAGATCCTTTCGGGCAAGCGCCTCGACAAGCACATGCCCAAGGTGATCGAGCTGCTCGCGGCGCGCGGCCTGCAGCTGGGCTGGGCCGAGTACGTGGGCGACGTGCCCGAGCGCATCACCGCCGCGCTGGCGCGTGCCTTCGCCTCGGGCGACATCGTCTTCTCGACCGGCGGCATCGGCGCCACCCCCGACGACCACACCCGCCAGTGCGCCGCCAAGGCGCTGGGCGTGCCGCTGGCGCTGCATCCCGAGGCCGAGCTGCTGATCCGCGAGCGCATGCAGGACACGGCGCGCGAGCAGGGCGTGGCCTACGAGCCCGACCGGCCCGACAACATCCACCGGCTCAACATGGGCGTGTTTCCCGAGGGCGCCCGGATCATCGCCAACCCCTACAACAAAATCCCCGGCTTCAGCGTGGGTGACGTCCATTTCGTGCCCGGTTTCCCGGTCATGGCCTGGCCGATGATCGAGTCGGTGCTCGACGCCCGTTATGCCGATCTTTTCGTCCGGACCCGGGTCCTGGAGAAGTCCGTGATCGTTTTCGGTGCCATGGAGGCCACCCTCACGCCCCTGATGCAGGCGATCGAGGAGCGCCATGCGCGCATCAAGGTTTTCAGCCTGCCGAGCGTCGATCACCCCCAGTACGGCCGTCATATCGAGCTCGGCGTCAAGGGCGATCCGGACCTGCTCGACGCGGCCTACGGCCAGCTCATCGAAGGCCTGCACACTTTTAATGCACAACTTGGCCCAGAATTGGTGCGTTGATTCCGATGGCACCAATTTGGTGAATTCGATCGCGTTCCAGGCCCCCAAAGTGCCCGCCGCCACGCGTTCGACGCAGGCGACAATGGCACAGAAACTGCATCCCGCATCCCTGTATTCCCAACCACCCATCCAACTCAGGAGAAATTGATGGCAAAGACCGTCGCCGACGTCATGAAGCTCGTGAAGGAAAACGAGGTCAAGTTCGTCGACTTCCGTTTCACCGACACCCGCGGTAAAGAACAACACGTGACCGTGCCCGTGTCGCACTTCGACGAAGACAAGTTCAGCTCGGGCCACGCGTTCGACGGCTCGTCCATCGCCGGCTGGAAGGGGATCGAAGCGTCGGACATGCAGCTCATGCCCGACCCGAACACCGCCAACATCGATCCCTTCTTCGAAGAGACCACGATGATCCTGACCTGCGACGTGATCGACCCGACCGACGGCAAGCCGTACGAGCGCGATCCCCGTTCGCTGGCCAAGCGCGCCGAAGCCTACATGAAGGCCTCGGGCCTGGGCGACACGGCCTACTTCGGTCCGGAACCCGAATTCTTCGTGTTCGACGGCGTGCGCTGGAAGAACGACATGTCGGGCTGCTTCGTGAAGATCGAGTCCGAAGAAGCTTCGTGGAACACCGACAAGGAATACGAGCACGGCAACACCGGCCACCGTCCCGCGGTGAAGGGCGGCTACTTCCCGGTTCCCCCGGTCGACAGCTTCCAGGACATGCGCTCGGAAATGTGCCTGGTGCTCGAATCGCTGGGCATCCCGGTCGAAGTGCATCACCATGAAGTGGCCAACGCCGGCCAGATGGAACTCGGCACCAAGTTCAGCACGCTGATCCAGCGCGCCGACTGGGTCCAGCTGCAGAAGTACGTGATCCACAACGTGGCCCACGCCTACGGCAAGACCGCCACCTTCATGCCCAAGCCCATCGTCGGCGACAACGGCTCGGGCATGCACGTGCACCAGTCGGTCTGGAAGGACGGCAAGAACCTGTTCGCCGGCGACGGCTATGCAGGTCTCTCGGACTTCGCGTTGCACTACATCGGCGGCATCATCAAGCACGCCCGTGCCCTGAACGCCATCACGAACCCCGGCACCAACAGCTACAAGCGCCTGGTGCCCGGCTTCGAAGCCCCGGTGAAGCTGGCCTACTCGGCCAAGAACCGCTCGGCCTCGATCCGCATCCCGTTCGTGTCGAACCCGAAGGGCCGCCGCGTCGAAGCGCGCTTCCCCGATCCGCTGATGAACCCGTACCTCGGTTTCGCCGCGCTGCTGATGGCCGGCCTCGACGGCGTGGAAAACAAGATCCACCCGGGCGAAGCCGCGAGCAAGGACCTCTACCACCTGCCGCCGGAAGAAGACGCGCTGATCCCGACCGTCTGCCACAGCCTCGACCAGGCCCTCGAGTACCTCGACAAGGACCGTGCCTTCCTGACCAAGGGCGGCGTGTTCACCGATGCGTACATCGATGCCTACATCGACCTGAAGATGCAGGAAGTCACGCGCTTCCGCATGGCCACGCACCCGGTCGAATTCGACATGTACTACTCGCTCTGATCGCGGTTTTCCGCTCGGAGTAACACGAAAGGACGGCCTCGGCCGTCCTTTTCGTTGGGGCCGGAACATCCTGTCATCGGGGGCGTCGAATTGCATGAAAATGCGCCTTTTCGCGCTTCCCCGGGCCCTCGAGGTCCCCAAGATCCCATGAAGACTGCCGCACCACTCCTCCTCCTGGCCGCTTCCCTGCTTGCCCTGCCGGCACTCGCGCAGGAGCGCGTCTGGCGCTGCGGGAACGAATACACCAACAACGCCACCGTCGCGCAGCAGCGCGGCTGCAAGGTGATGGAGGGCGGCAACGTCACCGTCGTGCAGGGCGCCTCGCGCGCCGCGCTCGGCGGTGCCGCCGCATCGACCTCCGCGGCCCGCTCGCCGGCCGGCAGCCCGCGGGTCGAGGGCGCCGACCAGCGCGCGCGCGACGGCGAAGCGCGCTCGGTGCTCGAGTCCGAACTGCGCAAGGCCGAGGCCCGCCAGTCCGAGCTGCAGAAGGAATACAACAACGGCGAGCCCGAGAAGCAGGGCAGCGAAGGCCGCAACTACCAGAAGTACCTCGACCGCGTGGCCGAGATGAAGGCCGAGCTGGCCCGCAACGAAAGCGACATCGCCGGCATCCGCCGCGAGATCAGCCGCCTGCCGGCCCCCAAGAACTAACCCGTTCCTGCATCGGCAGGAAGAACACCACAGGATTTCCATGGCTTTCGGAAAGAAGGCGGCAAGCGCCAGTCCGCGCTTTCAGGCCTTCGACCTGCTGTCGACCCTGATCGCGGTCGTCAACGGCAAGGGCTCGGTGCTGTTCGCCAATGCCGGTCTCGAAGATGCGCTGGGCACCTCGCGCCGCACGCTCGAGGGCTCGCAGTTCGGCGCCTGCTTCCACGAACCCCAGGTGCTGCGCACCGCCATCGATGGCGCGAGCGCCAACGACTTCGCCACCCTGCGCTACGAGGCCTTCCTGCGCCGCGTGAACCACGAGCTGATGCCCGTGCAGGTCACGCTGGCCAAGGGCGAGAAGGCCGGCGAACTGATCGTCGAGATGCTGCCGCTCGAGCACCAGGTGCGGCAGGACCGCGAGGAGCGGCTGCTCGACCAGGCGCAGGCCAACAAGGAGCTGATCCGCAATCTCGCGCACGAGATCAAGAACCCGCTCGGCGGCATCCGCGGCGCCGCGCAACTGCTGCAGATGGAGGTCGAGTCGCGCGACCTCATCGAATACACCCAGGTCATCATCCACGAGGCCGACCGGCTGCAGACGCTGGTCGACCGCCTGCTGGCGCCGCACCGCCGCCCGCACGTGGTGGGCGACGTCAACATCCACGAGGTCTGCGAGCGCGTGCGCTCGGTGATCCTCGCGGAGTTCCCGCGCGACCTGCACATCGAGCGCGACTTCGACGTCTCGATCCCCGAGTTCCGCGGCGACCGCGAGCAGCTGATCCAGGCCACGCTCAACATCGTCCACAACGCCGCGCAGGCCCTGGCCGAGCGCCGCGCGGCGGGCGATGCCTGCATCACTTTCAAGACCCGGGTCGCGCGCCAGGTGATCTTCAACAAGCAGTGGTATCGATTGGCACTGGAATTGCATGTCATCGACAATGGACCGGGCGTGCCGGACGCGATCAAGGACCGAATCTTCTATCCGCTGGTGTCGGGCAGAGAGGGTGGTACAGGGCTGGGTTTGACGCTCGCACAGACTTTTGTGCAACAGCATCACGGCGTGATCGAGTGCGACAGTGTCCCGGGCCGAACCGATTTCAAGATATTGATTCCGCTGCCCTAGCAGCCACCGGCAACAAGGAGATGCATGAAGCCGATCTGGATAGTTGATGACGACCAATCGATCCGCTTCGTGCTGGAGAAGGCCCTGCTTCGGGAGGACCTCCCGACCCGCAGTTTCACCAACACGCGCGAAGTGCTGGCGGCCCTCGAACAGGCCGCCGAGGACGAGCAGCAGGGCCCGCAGGTCCTGGTGAGCGACATCCGCATGCCCGGCGGTTCCGGGCTCGAGCTGCTCGACAAGATCAAGGCCAAGCATCCGGGCCTGCCGGTCATCATCATGACGGCCTTCTCCGACCTCGACAGCGCCGTCTCGGCGTTCCAGGGCGGCGCCTTCGAATACCTGCCAAAGCCCTTCGACCTGCCGCGCGCGGTCGAGCTGATCCGGCGCGCCGTCGACGAGAGCCAGCGCGAGGAAGTGGCCGAGGAACGCATGGTCGCCGCGCCCGAGATGCTCGGCCAGGCGCCCGCGATGCAGGACGTGTTCCGCGCCATCGGCCGGCTCTCGCAGAGCAACGTCACGGTGCTGATCACCGGCGAATCGGGCTCGGGCAAGGAGCTCGTGGCGCGCGCGCTGCACAAGCACTCGCCGCGCGCCAACGGCCCCTTCGTCGCCATCAACACAGCGGCCATCCCCAAGGACCTGCTCGAGAGCGAACTCTTCGGCCACGAGCGCGGCGCCTTCACGGGCGCGCAGACCATGCGGCGCGGCCGCTTCGAGCAGGCCGAGGGCGGCACGCTGTTCCTCGACGAAATCGGCGACATGCCCTTCGACCTGCAGACGCGCCTGCTGCGCGTGCTCAGCGACGGCCACTTCTACCGCGTGGGCGGCCACAACTCGGTCAAGGCCAATGTGCGCGTCATCGCGGCCACCCACCAGGACCTCGAGCAGCGCGTGAAGCTCGGCGGCTTCCGCGAAGACCTGTTCCATCGCCTCAACGTCATCCGCCTGCGGCTGCCCGCGCTGCGCGAGCGTGGCGAGGACGTGCCCGCGCTCACGCGCCACTTCCTGCAGCAGAGCGCGCGGCAGCTCGGCGTCGAGCCCAAGCGCATCTCCGATGCGGCGCTGGCCAAGCTCGCGGGCTTCAATTTCCCCGGCAACGTTCGCCAGCTCGAGAACATCTGCCACTGGCTGACCGTGATGGCGCCGGCGCAACTGATCGAGGCCAAGGACCTGCCGCCCGAGGTGCTCGCCGCCGGCGGCGCGCCGCTGCTGTCGCCCGACAGCCACGCGGGCGAGCCCGCGGTGGCCGTGCCCGTGGCGTCTCATGCGCCCGCGCCTTTCGTGGGGACGGCGGTCGACAGCGTGGTGCCGGCACCCGCCGTCGCGGCGCCCGCGCCCGGGGACGCGGCCGGCAACTGGGAAAGCGGCCTCGAGGCCGAGGCCCAGGCACTGCTCGCGGCCGGTCGCACCGACGTGTGGGACGTGCTGTCGCGCCGCTTCGAATCGCGGCTGATCCTCACGGCGCTGTCGAGCACGCGCGGCCGCCGCATCGAGGCCGCGCAGAAGCTCGGTATCGGCCGCAACACCATCACGCGCAAGATCCAGGAACTCGGCATCGAGTGAGCGATGCCCGGCGAGCCGGCGGCCTCGTTGCCGCCCGGCTCGTCTGCTGCTTCAGCGGCTGCGCTGCCCCTGCGTCAGCGAATCGAGCTGGAACTTCCCGCTCTTGTCCCAGAGCCAGGTGTCGATGTAGGTGTGGCCGCCGAGCTTGCCCGGGTTGGGCAGCGGCGAGGCCGCCTTGATCAGCTCCTCGATCATCGGTGGCACCTCGGGCGCATGGCTCGGGATGCGGCTGAAGGTCACGCCCGTGACCTTGCCGTTCGCGTCGATGTCCGTCTCGACCACCACCACCGCGTAGACCAGCGGCGGGATCTTGCCCTTGTAGATGCGTTGCGCGTACTTCGTGTAGATGTGGCGCGCGCCGATCTTGCGGTAGGCCCGGACCACGGGCGTCTGCGTCGTGATGAGGCGCACCGTGGGCACCTCGGACTTGGCGGGCGGGCCGTCGTCGGGCGCGGTGGCGGTACCGCCGGGGCTCGCGGGGCTCTCGCCGCCGCCCGCGGGCTTCTTGTCGAACACGCCGCAGGCCGCGAGCGACAGTGCCAGCAGGGCAATGGTGGCTGTCCTGGCGATCGCCACGCCGGGCTTCCTGGCCTCAGCCACCGAGGTCCACGTCGAGCACCACGGGCGCATGGTCGCTGGGCTTTTCCCATTTGCGCGGCACGCGGTCGATGACGCAGCCCCGGACCTGCGGCTTGAGCGCGTCGCTCACCAGCACGTGGTCGATGCGCAGCCCGCGGTTCTTCTGGTAGCCGAGCATGCGGTAGTCCCACCACGAGTAGCTCTTCTCGGGCTGCTCGAACATCCGGAAGCTGTCGGTCAGGCCCAGGCCGAGCAACTGCTTGAAGTGGTCGCGCTCCTCGGTCGTGTGGTGGATGGTTTCCTTCAGGCCCACCGGGTCGAAGCTGTCGCGGTCCTCGGGCGTGATGTTGAAGTCGCCCAGCAGCACCAGATTCGGGTTCGCGGCCAGTTCGGCGCGCAGCCACTCGCGCAGCGCGTCGAGCCACTTCATCTTGTAGGCGAACTTGTCGGAGCCCGGTGCCTGGCCGTTCACGAAGTAGCCGTTGACCACGCGCACCGGCCCGCGCGGCGTGTCGATGGTGGCGGCGATCACGCGCGACTGGTCGTCGGTGAAGCCGCCGATGTTCTTCACCACGTCGCGCACCGGTGCGAGGCTCAGGATCGCGACCCCGTTGTAGGTCTTCTGCCCGAACACCGCCGCGTCGTAGCCGGCCGACTTGAGGATCTCGAGCGGGAACTTGTCGTCGCTCATCTTGAGTTCCTGCAAGCACAGCACGTCGACCGGGTTGGCGATCAGCCAGTCGAGCACGTGCTGCAGGCGGGCGGTGAGGGAGTTGACGTTCCAGGTGGCGATTTTCATGATGAAGGCGTGCGTTCCTGCATAGCGCCGGATTGTGGCTGCGGCATGCAGGATGACGGATGGAAGCTGTTGCAGGATGTAGCGATGACGCAGGCCAAGCGCAGCGGCAGCTTATCAAATGCCTTGCATGGAAGCGCGTATCGGTGGCGACTGACTAGCGCTCGCGGGTCCCGGTCGGACCTCTAATGACAGCACCTGCCTGCCGGTCAGTGAACCGCGGCGATCGCAATCGTCTTGCGCATCACGGGGCGGCGCACGTCGCCCTCTATGCGCTCAAGTTTCAATCCGAAGGCGCGCCGCATCACGCCGTCGAGGATGCCCAGGCCGAACTGGAATTCGTTCTCGCACGATTGAGCGAACTGATCTCCATCCAGGTACATGCAGGATCCTCCGCACAACTGGAGCACCGGACAGTGGCTGCAATGTTCCCGATACGCCCAGTGGGTCGAGGTGTCGAGCTGGACTTCTTCCATTCGCAGGGCGGAGCCCAGTCCATGCTTGGAGGTCGCGCCGGTGTTCTGGCAGGTCAGCACGTTGGAGTGCAGGTCCACGGCGAGATGGTCGCTGCGGTCCATGCCGCATTTCTGGCCCATGGAGGATGAGGGCGTTCCCTGCTCGATGAACTTGAGAAAATTCCGCGCTCTCTCGAGCAAGGCGGGCATCCTGAGGGCCTCGCCGGTCTCGAAGGATTTGGCCACCGAGGTTCTGAGGCGCTCATATTGCTCGCTGCTCCATATGCCGGGTCCCGCGAGCGCGCGGTCGTCATGCGTTGCGACCACGCCCTCGAAAGAAGTGACGACATCCTCGTCGTCCAGTTTCCGCGCGAACCACTGTCGCATGGCGGTCGGATCGCAGTTCTCCGGCGTGAGCACGGAGCTGAAGATCATCCGTTGCCGAGGCTTCCGTTCGGTCCACAGGGCGCGAATGAAACCGAAGCGCTGCGGATCGTCGAAAGGGTCGGCGCCCCGGACGTGTTGACCGGGACCATCGTGCGAGAGCGTGATCCGGATGTCGTAGGCGGCGATGAAGTCGACGATCTCCTGGGTCAGGAGACTGCCATTGGTGACCATGGAGAACTCAGCGTCCGGAGATCGTCGGTCGAGTTCGGGGACGAGTACTTGGAGTTTTCTGAAGTAAAGCAGCGGCTCGCCGCCCCAGAATTCGATCTGGTCTGGCGCGCCTTCGAGCCAGTTGTCGAGGTCGTTCAGAAAGGACTGGGCATCGGCCGTCCTGGTCAACGCCATCGAGTCGACCTGGCTGGCCTGGTTGCAGTAGGAACAGCTGTAGTTGCAACCCAGGCCCAACTGGATCTTGAGAACCACGGGATCTGTCCGTTTCGTTCCCGGCTGCGAGGGGCTGACGCGGACTGCGTCCTCGAAGGGGGGCGGGCGGCCCGGCTCTGCCTTCCCGGCAAGCACCGGACTGCCGTCCTGGTTGGTCAGTGCGCTCGCATGGGGGTCATAACGCAGGCGCACGGACTCTCCGGCCGCATTCGTGCAGTGAAGAATGAACATCCGGAGCGTCCTTGGGTCGCCGGCTCAGCGTTCGCTGACGCGTTGGGTGCGACGCTTGCTGCGCGCGGGCTGTGGCAGCGGCGAGATCGCGCTGCAGTCGTTGCCCGAGCCGGCAACGAAGAGCGCTTCGTCTCGCAGGAAATCGATGTTGGATGCTTCCACGACGATCTTGCACTCCAGCTGTTGCGGAGCCCGGCGGTTTTCGACGGCGTTGTTGACGAGATGGTTCTTCATGAAAAACTCCTTTTGTTGGATCGATGGGCGAAGAGAACTGGAACAGGATCTGGTTTCTATAAGTCGTCTCCCTGAGTAGGTTTGTCAGGTGCAAGGATGGACATCGCGTCCCGCGCGCACTGCCGCGTGCAGCGCGATGCCCGAGAGCGCGCGCAGCCCCAGCGGCTCGACGCCGGCACCGAACCAGATAGGCAGCAAGCCCTTCACGAACGCTCGCGCGACATGCAGCGGCGTGCGCCCCTGGTCGAGCGCCGCCGACGGCGGTGTCAGGTCGCAGAACAGCACATCCAGCTTCAGTCCGATCAGGTGGTCGAGCAGCCGGGGGCCATCGGAAGGAAGGCGTTGCGCCGACACGTCCTGTATCGAGATCGAGGTGGGGCTCTCGAGCAGCCAGTCGGCGTTGCGGAATTGAGCACGGGTGTTGAAGAAATCGCCATGCTGGCTTGCCTGCTTCACATCGACGGGTTGCATCGACGGATGCACGGGGCGGCCATACCGCTGCTGGATGCGGCTCTCGGCTTCGCCGAGGGCCGAGTCCACTGCTTCGTCGAAGTTGAAGCCCGCGGCCGTCGTGAGCGAAGTCATCGCCGACCCGGCGTTCTGCGCGAAGACGGCGACCACCGGCAGATGGACCGACGGGAGCTGATGCAGCGAGACGGCATAGCCCGCGGTACGCAGGCACTTCAGGCGTTCGCGCAGGGAAGCATCGATGCCCGCCTCGTGGATGCGTGGCGGGGGAGAGCGTGAAAGCCATGCTCGAACGAAAGCATCGCGTTCCACCAGTTCGACCAGCGCACGCACGCGCGCCGTTGCCATGTCGGTGAAGGCGGCCACGCCGGAGGTGCTGGCATTCGTGTAGAGCGCAACGGTGTCGCGGCGCGACAGCGCGCTCGATGCGTACACGCATTGCGACAGGATCCATGCGATTTTGCCGTCGCGCGCATCGGTCGCCGGACTCCAGGCGTGCGTTCGCCGGGTGGAGAACGCTCGGAACGGGAAGTCCGCGCGACGGTACTGGGCGTCGGAGTAGGCGACGAGTTCCCGCGGATCCACCGCATGCTCGATCGCGTCGAAGCGGTCTCTGCGGGGCTCTTGAGACACCGTGGACCATCCGATGCGCTCCCAGCCCTCGGCTTCGGCCTTGATGGCCGCGATGCGCGGATTTTCCGAGCGGCCCGTCGCCCACAGCACATGGCCGGATGCGCGGCCCAGGGGAATCGGCCCCGCCACGGCGACACGCACCGGCAGCGGCAGCTTCAGCGTGTGCATCGGAAACGGATGCAGCGGGACCCGCTCCTGTGCCTGCCGGGCCAGCCGCTGCTGGTCGCGCGTGGGCGTGGCTCCGAGCACGATGGCGGGAAGCGGGTAGAGCGAATGCCCGAGGCCGAACAGCGATTGGACTTCCATCTCCACGGTGTCGCCGCGAACGATCGTCGACATGCTTTCCTCGAGCGCCGTCAGCGCGGCGTTCTGCAGTGCATGCCCGGCTTCGATGAGCGCCAGCGTGAGCGAGCGATTGCCATATTTCTGGCCCACGAACTCGAGATCGGCCACGGGGTAGACGGCGGCGTGTGCGAAACGCAGAACCCCTGGCGTCAGCAGCGTGTTCCAGGCGTCGTCGATGGCGCCCGGAACCGCGCGCAGCGATATCGCGCCACCGAACTCCCCGGTCGCGTGGTAGTCGACCTCGTACAGGGCCGCCGCGTACCTGCCCGTGGGGCGGAACAGCGCAAGGAACCACCGCAGGCCATAAAGCGCGCCGCCGGAGGGCACCGTGCGGCGCACCCGCTCGCCGTCCGCCTCGAGAACGCCGTACAGCGACCACAGGACATTCACGATGGATTGCAGCGGCAGCGCGCGGTCGTCGAAGGTGCGCACGCTCTCGCGGGCGCGAAGGGCGCGCGCGAGCGCCGTGTCGGCGGGGCGCAGCAGTTCGCCCGCGGAGGCTTCGCGCCGCAGCCTGCGCTCGGTGCTTTCCTTGAGCGCATGCAGCGCCGCGGGGTCCTGAAGTGGTGCCGCGAGCGGCTGTGGTGCCCAGCCAAGCCGCGCGTGCTGCGCGAGGGCCTGCCCGGCTTCGACGATCACGCCCTGGTCGAGCATCGTCCGCAGGCAGGCGTCGACCTCGGTGACCGGCCAGCGCTCGCTCAGGTCGCGATGCACGGCCTGCCACTCGGTCCGGCCGTCGCATTGCCGCTCCACGGCACGCAGGAACTCGGCCGGCGCATGCACGCGCAGCCTCTTCAGCGGCAGCTCGCACAGCATGCCGTCCCTGCCGTAGGTCCAGCGGCCCGCGGCAACGGGCCATCGGGGCGTCGCAAACGGGCGCGGGTACTGGGAGGTCTGTGAAGTCATGCCTCGACGGCGCTGGCCAGCGCCATGCTGCTGGGTGCGGGATCTCGGTATCGGATATCGAACAGCGATGCAAGCATGGGTCCATAGCCGGTGGGCGGCAGGATGGGATTGGAATTGGCCTCCAGCCACCAGACCTCGTCGCTCGCGTCCACCACAGCGTCGAGCGCATACAGCACGGGCAAGCCCAGCTCGGTGGTCAGTGCATCGTGCATGCATGCGCCCATGCGTTCCACCTGCGTCCGCACCGCCAGAGAAAGGGCATCGAGATCGCTGTCCGAATGGGCCTGGATCGGGCTGTCCGCATAGAGGCGCCCGTATCTGAATTCGATCCATGCCTCCTGGCCGATCGGCAGGACGCTGTCGAGCCCCAGCCCCTGGAACGCCAGCGACGACACCAGCCACGGCCGGTCTGCCGTCTCCGGCACCCGGCGGTCGAGACGGCCCAGCCTCGTGGCGACCAGCGCTTCGATCGTGGACGCACCGTCACCCGCAACGACAGGCCGCTCGTGCAGATGGGCGTGAAACGGCCTGTCTCCCCAGAACCAGACCTTCAGGTTCCTGCCGACGACGAACTGCTCCGCGAACAGCCCCTGCTCCAGGCGAGCGGCATGCCCATCGGATTTCCACGCCTCGACGCCTGCGCGATAAGGCCCGAAAACAGCCTGGCCGAACGAGCCGACGGGCAGCTTCAGCAGATGGTTCTGATCGACGTTGCCTGGCAGCTTCCATGAGCCCGGTGTCCGAAGCTGGTTGTGCGCGAGGAATCCCTTGAACGCGAGCTTGTCGCTCGACAGTGGCCAGCGCAGCGGGCGGTAGGGCAACCAGCCGATGAACCCCGAGACCGACGGGCTGAGGACGGTGGCATAGCTCAGCGAGCTGCCGCTGCCATTGAGGAACTGCGGGTGCAACTGGCAGCGCGCGCCCTCCCATTCGACGTCGACGCGGAACGTCTTCATGTCCAGGCGCAGCTCGGCCTGGTGCGCGATGCCCCAATCCTGCAATGCCCGGAAATGATTCAGCGTGACCCCGATGTACGACACGAAGCGTTCTCAATGAAAAAGGGCCGACGCGGCCCTGGTCAGGCAAGGTATCCGTCGCATCGCGGAATCGTTTAGGGGTTGTTGATGAATTCACTCGGATTTCTAAACAAATCCGTCAAGGAACGGATTTCTTGCCGAGAACCGCGTGCCGAGGGCATGAAGCTGGAAGGGTGTCCTCGGGCATGTGCCGCCGAGGATCGTTCCGATGTGCGTCCGTCGGCCGCGTGGTTCGTCATCTCCAACCAGATCGCGAACGGACAGAAATCATGGTAGCCATCGTCAGCGGCAACAGCCTGGGTTTGAGCCTGACCTCCCTCAATACGCTGGGCCAGCGTGGAGCCCTCGGGGCGGCGGGGCAGGGGCGCAACGCGGAGCAGGCGTACGTCAACATCGCCAACGGCAACCTGGTGCTGCAGGATCTGGACGACAAGCTGGTGGCGCGCGGAGCCGACATCGGTGTCGTGCGCACGTACAACAGCCAGGGGCTGCTGAACGACGACAACGGCGACAACTGGGTCGTGGGCGCCTATGGGCAGCAGGTCAGACTCACGGGCACGGTCGGTACGGCCGGCAGCACGCTCGCGCGCATCGACCGCGACGGGGCTAGCGCCACCTACGCCTGGAATGCGGCACGCGGCCTGTACGTCAGCAGCGCCGGGTCCGGAGCCTTCGACACGATGGCCTACGACGCGGCCAACGCGCGCTACGTCTGGACCGATGGCGCCACCGGGCTCGTCGAGCGCTACGAGACCACCGGCCAGGGCCGGCTGCTGTCGGTGGCCGATCCGGCGGGCAACACCATCGGCTATGCCTACAACGCCAACGGCACGCTGCAGAGCATGGTGAACGCCAACGGCGAGACCACCTATTTCGACTACACGGGCACCAACCTCGCGCAGGTCCGCACGGTCGCCACGGGCGGTGCGGTGCTCACGCGGGTGCGCTACGCCTACGACAGCGCCAACCGGCTGTCCAGCGTCACCGTCGACCTCAGCCCGGAAGACGGCAGCGTTGCCGACGGCAAGACCTACGTCACGACCTACACCTACGACGGCACCAGCAAGCGCATCGCCTCGGTCACCCAGAGCGACGGCACCAGCCTCGCCTTCACCTACCAGTTGGTGGGGGCGGACTACCGCGTCGCGAGCGTCAAGGACGGCCTCGGCCAGCTCACGACCTATACCTACGACACCGCGGCGCGCAGCACCAAGGTCAAGGATCCGCTGGGACTGGAGACCACCTACGTCTACGACACGGCCGGCCAGCTGGTGCAGATATCGTCGCCGCCCGTGGGCGGCACGGCGCAGGTCACCCTGTTCAGCTACGACGCCGACGGTAACGTCATCCGGGTCACCGACCCGCTGGGCCAGGCCGTCGACATGCTGTACGACGCCAACGGCAACCAGCGACTGCAGCGCGACGCCGCGGGCAACACCGTCACGCGTACCTTCGATGCCCGCAACCAACTGCTGACGGAGACCGTCTATCTCACGCCCGATCCGGACGCCGCCGACACCGGGGTGGCGCCCTCGCAGCCGCTGACCACGCGCTACGTCTACGACGCCGCCGGCAAGAACCTGCTGCGCTTCGTGCTCACGCCCGAGGGGCGGGTCGTCGAGTACCGCTACGACAGCTATGGCCAGCGCACCAGCAGCCTCGAATACGGCGCGGGCAAGTACAACGTCGCGGCGCTGGGCGCCACGGCCGTGCCCACCGAGGCTGAGCTGACGACCTGGGTCGGTACCCAGGACCGCACCCAGGCCAGCCGCACCGACACCGTCTACGACGCGCGCGGCCAGGTCCAGAAGGTCACCGTCTTCGGCCGGGTCGACGCCAGTGGCAACGGCGTGGCCGATGCCAGCCAGTCCATCACGCAGTACGTCTACGACCGCGCGGGCCTGCTGCTCAGCACCATCAGCGCCACCGCCGGCACCACCACCTTCACCTACGACGGCAAGGGCCGCCAGCTCTCGGCCCAGGACGCGCTCAACCAGACCACGCTCACGAGCTACGACGACGCGAACAACAAGACCGTCGTCACCCTGGCGAACGGGCTGATCTCCACCAGCGCCTACGACAAGAATGGCCGGCTGCTGAGCGTGACCCAGGGAACGGCCCAGACCGCGAACCTCGGCACCACCACCTACGGCTACGACAAGAACGGGCGCCTCTACCAGCAGACCGATCCCACCGGGGTGCGCGTCGCGCGGCTGTACGACGAGGCCGGGCGCCTGGTCGGCGAGGTCGACGGCCTTGGCCGCCTCACCGAATACGTCTACGACCGCACCGGCCAGCTGACCCAGAAGATCGTCTACGCCACCGCGGTCAACGCGCCCGCGCTCGCCGCCTATTTCACCGACCCCAACGCGTCGCCGGTCAATCGCCTGGGCACCCTGCGGCCCGCGTCAACCGCGGCCGACCAGAAGTCCTGGCGCGTCTACGACAGCGCCGGGCGCCTCGTGCGCACCGTCGACGGCACCGGCGCCGTGGTCGATACCCGCTACGACGGGGCGTCGCGCATCGTCGGCACCACCCGCTACAGCCAGGTGCTCGCCGCCGCCACCGTGGCCGCGCTCGGTGCCGCGCCCACGCTGGCCGCCACCGCGCCGACGGCAACCGCCGCGAGCGACCGCGTGAGCCGCCGCTTCTACGACAACGACGGTCTGCTGCTGGGCACCCTCGATGCCGAGGGCTACCTCAGCGAATCGCGCTACGACGCGCAAGGCCGGCTGGTGCTGCAGATCTCGTACGCCACGGCGACCACGGCCAGCCTGCGCGCGGCCGGCACGCTCGCACAACTGATCCCCGCGGCCAGCGCGCAGGACCAGAGCGCGCGCTGGCTCTATGACGCGCAGGACCGCATCGTCGGCCAGGTCGACGCGGAGGGCTTCCTGACCGAGAACGTCTACGACGCCAGCGGCAACATCACCTCCTCGATCCGCTACGCCACCGCGCTCGGCGCCACCGTGCTGGCGCAGATCACCGGCGCGAGCACCGTCGCGAGCGTGCGCCCGGCGGCCAGCGCCGCGGATCGCACCACCACCGCCGTCTACGACAAGCTCAACCGGGCCACCCAGCGCACCAATTTCGAAGGCACGGTCACTCAGTACGCCTACGACAAGCTCGGCAACGTGGTGACCACCACGACCGCCGCCGGCACCACCGATGCGCGCATGGCCAACGCGCGCTACGACGCGCAGGGCCGCCTCGTGGGCGAGCTCGCGGGCGTGGGCAGCGCCCTGCTGGTGGCGGGGCTGACCCAGGCGCAGATCGACGACATCTGGACCCAGTACGGCGTCACCCATGCCTACGACCTGGCGGGCCGGCGCATCAGCACCACCGACGGCTACGGCAACAAGACCCTGTTCTTCTACGACGCCAACGGCCAGCTCACCCACACCGTCAACGCGCTGGGCGAGGTCTCGGAGCGCCAGTACGACACGCTCGGCCAGCTTGCCGCCACCATCCAGTACGGTACGCGCCTGGCCAGCCTCGCGGGGCTGACGGGCGGGCTCGCCGGCAGCGCGCTCACGACCGCGATCGCCGCCATCAGGAACGCGGCGCTCGACTCGAAGCAGAGCTTCACCTATACCGTGCGCGGGCAGGTGAGCGTCGCCACCGACGCGCTGCTCAACAAGACCGCATCGACCTACAACGCCTTCGGCGAGCTCGTGGGGCGCACGCAGGACCTCGGCGTGGGCGCGCAGCGCGTCCAGACCCTGAGCGTGGATCGCCGCGGCCTCGTCACCGGGACCGTGACCGACGCCTCGGGCGTGAACGCGATCACCAGCGCCGTGTACGACGCGTTCGGGCGGCTCACGCGCAGCACCGACGCCAACGGCAATGTGCAGCAGCAGGGCTTCGACCGCCTCGGGCGCGTGGTCAGCACCACCGATGCGCTCGGTGCGGTGCGCTCGAGCACCTACGACGCCTTCGACCGCGTGCTCACGCAGACCGACGCGCTCGGGCGCGTCACGAGCTTCGCCTACGACAAGACGCTGCGCACCGTCACGGTCACGACGCCGGAGAACCTCAGCGTCAAGACCACCTACACGCGCCAGGGGCAGAAGCTCAGCGTGGTCGACGGCAACGGCAACACCACCAGCTTCGCCTACGACAAGAACGGCAACCTGCTGAGTACCACCACGGCGCTGACCGTCGCCACCAATACCTACGACCGCACGAACCGCCTGGTGCAGACCAAGGATGCCAACGGCAACCTGGTCGAGCTGGCCTACGACGCCGCCAACCGGCTGCTCACGCGCACCGTCGACAAGACCGGCCTGAACCTGGTCACCGCCTATGGCTACGACGCCAAGGGACAGCAGATCAGCATCACCGATCCGAACGGCACGGTCACGAAGATCTACTACGACCTGAACGGCCAGGTGCTGCGCAGGGAGGTCGATCCGACGGGGCTGAACCTGGTCACCCAGTACACCTACGACGGCGTGGGCAACACGCTCACGGTGATCGATCCCAATGGCGTGACCGCCCAGTACGTCTACGACAAGCTGGGGCGGCGCACCCAGGAGCGCGTCGATCCGGCGGGGCTGAACATCACGCGCGGCTACGTCTACGACAAGAAGGGCAACCTCACCAGCAGCACCGACGCGAACGGGCAGGTCACGCGCTACGCCTACGACGCCGCGGACCGGCTGGCCTATACCCTCGATCCGCTGGGCAACCTGCTGCGCACGCGCTACGACGCCGAGGGCCGCACCGTCCAGACCGTCGGCTATGCGACGCCGATCGACATGACGGGCCTGCCGGCGGCGCCGGCGGCACTGACCATCGCCCAGCTCGACGCCAAGGTGGTGGCCAACGCGGCGCGCGACAGCGTCGAGCATCGCGTGCTCGACAAGGACGGCCGGCTCGCGGCCACCGTCAACGGCCTGGGCGAGGTGGTCAAGTACCTCTACGACGCCAACGGCAACGTGATCGACCGTATCGCCTACGCCAACCGGATCGCGCTGGCGAGCTGGACCGTGGGCAGCTTGCCCGCGCCCACCGCCGACGCCGCGCGCGACCAGCGGTTGCGCACGGTCTACGACCAGCTCAACCGTGCGATCTACACGATCGACGGCGTGGGCGCGGTCAAGCGCACCATCTACGACGCCAACGGCAACGTGGTCGAGCGCTTGGCCTATGCCACCACGGTGCCGGTGGCCACCGCGGCCACGGCCAGCGCGCTGGCGGCTGCGATCAACCTCGCGACCAATCCGCAGCAACTGGGCAACAACCTGCTCACGCAGAGCGAGTTCACCAACGGGTTGACCGATGCGCCGGCGCGCGGCGGGGCCGTCACGGCAGCGACCATGACGGGGCTCGGCGGCGCGATCCGGCTGGCCTCGGATCCGGCGGGTTCCTATGCCTACAAGACGCTCGCGGTCGTTGCCGGCGTGAGCTACACCTTCTCCGTGATCGTGGAGATGGAGGACGGCCAGCCGCCCTCGTTCGCGAGCGCGAGCGTCGCCAATGCCGCGAATTCGTTTGGGCTGGTGATGTTCACGAGCGCGACCAGCCCGTCGAAGTATGTGGTGCAGGACCTGGGCAACGGCCGCTATCGCGTGTCGGTGACGGGGATCGCCCCGGCGTCGCCCGCCCCGGGGTTCGGCGTCAGCAAGTACGCCGCCAATGACGCCCGCGCTTTCCGCGTCTCCGGCTTCCAGCTCGAGCAGGCCGACAGCGCCAGCCGCTACACCGCCACCACCACGGCCCCGGTCGTCCAGGTGGCCCCCGGCAGCCGCGAGCGCTTCACCTACGACCGCGCCAATCGCCTCGCCTGGAGCGTCGACGGCGTGGGTGCCGTCATCCAGCGCCAGTACGACAAGAACGGCAACCTGCTCAAGACCATCGAGTACGCGGTGCCGGTCGCCGCCGGCGTCGCGCCCTCCCTGGTCTCCACCGCGACCAACGCGCGCATCACCGATCGCGTCTACGACCGGGCCAACCGCCAGGTCTTCCAGACCGACGCGCTTGGCGGCCTCACCGAGACCGTCTACGACAATAACGGCAACGTCACGACCCGCTATGGCTTCTCCAAGGCCATCGCCGTGCCGACCACCACCAGCGCGCTCACCGAGACGCAGGTGCGCGCGGCGCGCGTGTACGACTACGCTGGCGCCGACCGGGTGGCGCGCGCCGCCTACGACGCGGCCAACCGGCAGGTCTTCGCGGTCGATGCCACCGGCGCGGTCGTCGAGACCAGCTACGACGCACTCGGCAATGTCGTGCGGACCCTGAGCTACGCCACGCTCATCAACCTCGGCACACTGCAGAACAACTGGACCGCCAGCGTGGGCACGGTGCGGGCCCTGGTGGTCGCGAGCGCGAGCGCCGATCGCACTGTCAAGCGGGCCTTCGACGCGGCCGGCCGCCTGGTCTACAGCGTCGATCCGCTGGGCTACGTCACCCGCTCCACCTACGACGGACTCGACCGGGTCACGCAGACCACGCTGTTCGCGCAGCCGATCGCCGCCGCCACCGCCAACACCACCGCCGCCATCGCAGCGGCGATCGTGGCGCAGGCTACGCTGGACCGCTCGAGCAGCTTCACCTACGACGCGGCGGGCCGCGTGGCCTCGACCACTGATGCACTGGGCTACACCGAGAGCTATGTCTTCGACGGCCTGGGCCTGAAGACCTCCTTCACCAACAAGAAAGGTTCGGTCTGGACCTACGTCTACGACGCCGCAGGGCGCATGACGAAGGAAACCTCGCCGGCGGTGGAGGTGACCACGGTGATGCCGAACGCCGGCGGCAGCCTGGTCGTGGACGCCACCCGCTCGGGCAGCGCGAGCCTGGTCACGCAGATGACCTACGACGCGCTCGGCAACCTGAAGTCGCGCACCGAGGCCGTGGGACGCGCCGAGCAGCGCACCACCAGCTACGAGTACGACGCCGTCGGCCACCAGGTGCGCACGATCTTCCCGCCGGTGGGCGTGTACAACCCCGCGGGCGACACGCTCGCGACCAACGGCGCGAGCGGCCTGGCCACGCGCACCGAGCAGACCAAGACCCTGGACACGCTCACGACCTACGACGTCTTCGGCAATGCCATCGCCAACCGCGATGTCTCGGGCAACTTCAGCTACAAGGCCTACGACGTGCTCGGCCGCGTGCGCTACGAAGTCGACGCGCTCGGCTTTGTGACCGGTTATCTGTACGACGTCTGGGGGCAGGTGAGCGAGCTGACCCGCTACGCCACGGCGACCACGCTGGTCAACGGCAATCCTGCCAGCCTGAGTGTTGCCCAGGTCAAGGCCGCCGCCGAGGCTGCTGGCACGGACGTCGGCAAGAACCGCGTGCTGCAGAACACCTACGACCGCGCCGGACGCGTGATCAAGGTGATCGAGCCGCAGACCTACGTGTACGACTCCTCGGCCGGCGCCGGCGCGCAGTACGCCACCGCGGGCCGCACCACAGCGAACACCTACAACGCCTTCGGCGAGCTCACGCGCGTCGCGTTGCTGAAGAACGCGGGGCAGAACGCCTGGGTCTACACCAACAACTACTACGACCTGCGCGGCCAGCAGGTGGCCACCGTCGATGCGATGGGCTACCTGACCACGCAGGCCTTCGACGGCGCGGGCAACGTCACCCGCAAGACCGAGTTCTCCAGCGCCATCGCCGGCTGGAACGGCGCCAGCGCGCCGGCCGCCGCGCCCACGGCCACCGCCGACGCGAGTCTGGATCGCCAGACCACCTACGTCTACGACCGCGGCGGGCGCAAGACCAGCGAGACCCGCGTCAACGTCGAGAACAGCACCTCCAGCAACGGCACGAGCACGCGCTCCAACCTGGTCACGAGCTACGCTTACGACGCAGTAGGCAACCTCACGCAGACCACCGACGCTGCCGGCGGCGTCACCGTCAGTTACTACGACGCACTGGGTCGCGTGCGCGCCACCGCATCGCCCGCGACGACGGCCGACAACCTGACCGCGGTGACGAAGTTCCAGCGCGACGCCTACGGCAACGTGGTGGTCAAGACCGAGACCCATGTCTACAAGCTGACGGCGACGGCGGATGCGCTCGCGGCGATCGGGCCGAACACCCTCGTGCCGGGGCAGAACCTCACGCAGGGCCAGAACATCTACTCGGCCGACGGCCGCTACATCTTCACCCTGCAGACCGACGGCAACCTGGTGGTCTACGACCGCCACAACGGCCTGCAGGCCGTGTGGAACTCGGGCACCGGCGGCAGCGGGGCGGACAAGTTCTCCTTCCAGGCGGACGGCAACCTCGTGCTCTACAAGGGCACGACCGTGGTGTGGAATGCCGGCAAGGCCGGCCAGGGCGGCACCAGCCTCGCGATGCAGGCCGACGGCAACCTCGTGCTCTACACGGCCAGCAGCGCCGCGCTGTGGTACACGGGGGCCGACGGCGACTGGCAGATCAATGCAGACCGCACGACGCTGACCCAGTACAACGTCATGGGTCACGCGACCCAGAGCACCGATGCCGGCGGCGTCAACCATTACAGCTCCTACGACGCGGCGGGCCGCATCGCCAAGGAGTGGCAGCTCGTCACCGACGACGCCACCGCGCGCACGCTGTTCCGTGTCTACCAGTACGACAAGCTGGGGCAGCAGACCCACGTCATCGATCCGGCATCGACCAGCAAGGTCAGCGGCGGCACCGTCACCACCGTCACCCAGACGGCGGCCGGCATGAACGACACCGCACTCGAGTACAACGCCTTCGGCGAGGTGACGCGCAAGGGCGTCAACGGCGGGCGGCAGGAGTACTTCGACTACGACAACGCGGGCCGCGTGTGGCGCACCAACACCGGCGACGGCGTCGACAAGATCGCGCTGTACGACCTGCTGGGCAACCAGACCGCCAAGCTCACGAGCTACGGCACCACGTCGGGCAACACGGACCTGAAGACCTACGCCACGCCCGACCAGGCCGCGCTCGCCAACCTGCGCCGCACGGACATGGTCTACAACGCGCTGGGCCGCCTGACGACCACCGTCGGCCCGCAGCGCGACGAGTACACGGGCGGCATTGCCGTGAGCCGGCTCTTCACGCAGGGGGCGGTCAGCGCTTCCGGCACGCCGACGCGCAACGAGTCGGGCCAGGTCAACGGCTGGACCGGCACCAACACCGTGAACCTCTCGTGGTCGGCGCTGCGCAATCTCGGCAGCGGCGATCTCAAGGTGGTGGTCGAGTACGCCACCAAGACCTACACGGTGAACCCACAGCCGACCGACGAGAACGGCAACCCGGTCAACACGGGCGAGTCGGGCCAGCCGCTTCCCACGCCGCAGACGGCCGGCGGCGTGACGCGCACGCGCGAGCAGATCATCACCAACGCGGCCGAGGGCACGAACAGCTACACCATGAGCTGGACCGACCCTTCCGGCGAGCTGCAGGGCGGCATCGACCGCGTCACCAAGGTCACGATCTACAAGAAAGACGCCTTCGGCTACTGGCAGCCCGTGATCAACCAGGGCACGCTGGGCTACAGCGGCCAGGTCATCGACATCGATGCGCCGGACGATCCGACCACCGCCATTCGCCTGCAGATCCGCCCGGCGGGCAGCACCGGCGAGACCGGCTGGACCGACGGCACGCTGGTCAATTTCGGCGACATGCTTCGCTACAACGCGAGCAGCCTGCCGCCCGGCGCCTACGAATACCGCGTGACGCAGACCACGCGCGCCGGCGTCAACACCGTCACCGCGAGCGGCAAGGTCACGCTGACCTCGCCGCCGCTGTCGCTGATCAGCGTGCCGATCGGCTTCTACCAGACCGGCCTGAACACCCTGGGCCTTCTCACCTGGCAATCGCCCGGCAATACCGTGGAGCAGGTGTTCCGCTTCCGGCCCGCGGGCAGCACCGGCGCCTGGGAATCCCGGGTCGTGACCTCGCGCGGCAACGGCAAGGACGGGGTCGACCTCTCGCTGATCGCAGCCGGCAACTACCAGTACGAGCTGCTGTGGATCCATGCCGGCGAGGGCGTGCCCTACGCGCATGCGACCGGCGCGATCACCTCCACCGGCATCACGCCGCCCCAGTGGGTGCCGCCGAAGAACCTGCCCGTCATCTCGGGCGTGGCGATCAAGACCGTCGGCACCAACGGCAACGACGAGTCGGGCAACCCGATCGGCGCCGTGTCCCAGTACCTGCTCGAGTGGCCCTACAACGGCATCACCGGCGGTGCCAACACCACCGTCACCTTCCGCTACCGCCTCGAGGGCAGCAGCCAGTGGAACACGCTGCCCGTGAGCGGCGGCACGACCGAGTCGGGCATCCCGGTCGGGACCCAGCAGGTCAACTTCACCGCGCTGGCGCAAGGCCGCTACGAGTACCAGGTGCTCGCGACGCAGAACAACGGCACGCCGGTCCAGGTCGGACAGGCCACCGGCATCCTGATCAACAACCGCGCGGCGATCTTCGAGACCCGCACCGGCGTGATGGTGGTGCCGGTCCAGGTGCAGGTCGGCTCCGACCCGATCTACGCGCGCGACGAGTCCGGCAACATCGTCTACGAGACCGTCTACGAGCCGCAGACCCGGACCCGCACCGTGCCCGTGTATGGCTGGGTGCCGACCACCTACAACGAGCCGTACTACGTCACCGTGCAGGGCTCGCCGATCGTGATCGGCACCGACGAGCAGGGCCAGCCGATCTACCAGCGCGACGCCTGGGGCAACATCCAGTACAACCAGGTGCAGGAGCTTCGCTGGCGCACGGTGACCAACAACGTGTGGACCATCACCGGCTACCGCGACGAGACCTACACCGAGCAGGTGCCGGTGCAGAAGCCGGTGATCACCGGCTACCAGCCGCGCTACGAGACCCGCTACGACTCCGTGCCCTACACCTACCAGGTGCAGGTGGGCACCAGCACGCCGACCGTCCAGGACACCACGCCGCCATACAGCCCGGGCTACTGGACGCCGCCGCTGCCGCCGCTGTTCAACGCCACCGTCACCACGGCGGCCGGCAGCGCCGCGGTCAGCGAGAACAACACCGACGGCGCCAACGCCACTCTGGCCACCGTGGTGCAGGGCGCGGGCAGCGCCGTGCGCCCGGTGGTGAACCAGAACACCGACCGCTGGGGCAACGTGGTCTCGATCAGCGACCCGCGTTCGGCCGCCTGGGTCACGACCTACCGCTACAACGCCGGCAACCAGCTGGTGGAGCAGAAGCAGACCGACTCCGACGGCAACGCGGGCACGGCCGGCGCCGCTACCACGCAGCTCTTCTACGACAAGCTGGGCCGCCAGGTGGCCGTGAAGGATGCCAACGGCAACGTGAACGGGCAGGTCTACGACGCCCGCGGCAACCTGTTGCAGGAAGTGCATGCCGACACCGGCGTGGTGCGCAACACCTACAACGTCTTCGGCGACAAGGTGGGCAGCACCGACGCCATGGACAAGGTGACCACCTTCACCTACGACGGCATGTCGCGCCTCTTGACCACCGCGCGCGGCGTGGCGCAGATCTACAAGGCCAATGCCGTCCTCACCGCGCCGCAGCTGGTGGCCACGCGCGCCATCGTCGAGACCAACACCTGGGACCAGGCCGGCCGCAAGCTGAGCCAGACCAACGGCAACGGCGAGACCGTGCGCTACGTCTACGACATGCAGGGCCGCGTGGTGCGCACCATCCAGCCGCTGGGCCAGAGCACCAAGGTGGCCTACGACGCCTTCGGCAACAAGGTCGCCGAGGTCGACGGCAACGGCTACATGGCGACCTGGAGCTACAGCTACTTCGGCAAGGTGCTCACCCACACCGACTTCGGCGGCCGGACCTATGCCTATACCTACGACAACGCCGGCCAGCTCACGCGCGACAGCGGCCTGAACCGCAACTACACCTACAACAGCGAAGGCCTGCTGGCGCGCGTCTACGACGCGACCACCGGCCAGGACCAGCGCTACGAGTACGACCTCGCGGGCAATCGCGTGCGCGAGTGGATGGGACAGTCGGGCGTGGTCTACCAGGACAACCGCATCGCCTACGACGCGCTGGGCCGCATGCGCTGGGTGGCCGACGGCCGCGCCTACGTCACCATCGACTACGACAAGGTCGGCAACCGCACGCGCATCCGCACCCACGTGCTGAGCCAGGACACCACGCTCGACACCGACCAGTTCTTCCAGTACGACAAGATGAACCGGCAGACCGTGGTCGACGCGATCGATGCCGCGGGCAACCTGGGCGTGAACGGGCACGCGATCACCTACGACAAGAACGGCAACCGCACCAGCGACAAGTGGTGGGGCAACCGCGTGATGACCGTGGACGGCCAGAGCCGCATCGTCGGCTACAACGAGCAGGGCGAGGCGATCTACAACACCACGCCCACGACCTACGTCACGAGCCTGGGCTACACCACCGAGCAGTACCGCTACGACGACCTCAACCGCCTGACGGGCGTGGTGCGCGATGGCGTGCAGACCGATGCGCGCCTGTACGACGGCGCGAGCCGCGTGGTGCAGACCGGGCCCGCCGGCTCGCTGCCGCAGGCCTACATCAACGCGCTGAACGGCGTGAACTGGCAGGGCCAGACCCTGGCCGGCACCGGCAGCGAGACCCGCATCAACCGCTACAACGCCAATGGCCAGATTCTGAGCCAGGACGTCTACAAGAGCGACAACACGCCGAAGTACACCGTGGTGTACGAGGCGCTGGCCGCGGCGCCGAAGCCCGGCGTGGGCACCGCGGGCGGCTACGACGGCGCCGGCAACCTGCAGGGCTACACCGTCTACGACTGGGGCAGCGGCTCCGTCACCAACTACGCCAACGTCTACGGCCGCGCCGAGGGCTACCGCCAGCAGAGCACCACCGGCACCGGCACCAGCACCGTGACCAACCCGGGCGGCACCGTCTGGACCTATGGCAATGGCGGCGAGATCACCGCCATCACCGACGTGACCAAGGCGATCAACAACCGCAAGTTCGTCAGCGACATGCAGGGCAACATCCTGTATTCGGAACAGGCGGGCCAGGAGCAGCGCCAGCTGGTCGTGAACGGCCAGGTGCTGGGCCGCTACGGCCAACTGCGCGACGACAACAACACCGTGCTGCCGGGCGGCGTGCCGCTGTTCCAGATCAAGGCGGACTTCAACTTCGGCTACCAGCCGATCGACGGCAACTACCCATCGTCCAGCCCCGGCACCTACGCCGTGAGCGCGGGCGACACCATGCAGGGCATCGCGCGCGGCGCCTACGGCGACGAGAGCCTGTGGTACCTGATCGCCGACGCCAACGGCCTGACCAGCAACGCCGACCTGAAGCCGGGCCAGGTGCTGACGATCCCGACGAAGGTGGGCTCGGCGAACAGCGCGAGCACCTTCAAGCCTTATGACCCGAGCAAGGTGGTTGGGGATACGAGTCCCAACATGCCGGTGCCGCAGTCGAACAAGGGGGAGAAGTGCGGGGGGCTGGGGCAGATCATCATGGTGGTGGTCGCCGTCGTCGCAACGATCTGGACTGCCGGCGCCTTGAGCGGTGTAACGAGTGGGTTCATGTCAACGATGAGCGCGGGCGTAAGCACCCTGGGAGGTGTCGCGGGGTCGCTGGGAACCGGGACCATAGCGGCGAGCCTTGGCACGGTGGGGACGGCGATGGTCGCTGGCGCCGTCGGATCTGTCGTCAGCCAGGCAGTCGGCATCGGGATCGGCGCCCAGGACGGATTTAGCTGGAAGGCTGTCGCGCTCTCGGCTATTGGCTCAGGCGTGAGTTCGGGGCTCGCTGGTGCCGGCTTCCTGCCTCAGACCGGCAATGTCTTTGTGGATGGAGCGATCCGCGGTGCCGTCGGCAACAGCATGACGCAGGGCATTGCCGTTGTCACTGGACTTCAAAGCAGTTTTAGCTGGAAGAACGTTGTTGCCAGCGCTGCCGGCGCCGGTGTCGGCGCCGCGATAAACCAGGCACTGGGCCCGCAGGCATTGCCGTCCGGTCAGTTCGGGCCGCCTGCCCCAGGAGTTTTCGATGATGCAGGTGTGTTTGGTGAGCGATTGATTCGAGGGACGCTTTCGGGCTTTGGGGGAGGGCTGGTGACTTCTGCGCTTCGTGGGGGGCGCATAAATGCTACCCAAGTTGCGGCGGATGCCTTTGGCAATGCGTTAGGAAATAGTCTTGCGGAAATTAATACAAATCAAGATATTTCCGACGCTGCGAATAGAACCGAGCGTGCCCAAATCATGAGGTATTTCGATGGTTCTGGTTTAGCTACTATTTCTGGCGGCGACGATAGTCACAGTGTTGGTTGGTACTCGGATTTTGGGCAAAGAAAAATTATTGAAGAGATGACCGGGCGCCAGATAGTTACTGATATTGATGAAGATCTTTCCTCACGAGGGATAGGGACTGAAAAAGATCGGTTCGCGGCTGCGGGATCTGTTAAGTTTATGAACAAGCCTCAGGCCGCACCTGATAGCTTTGACGTTGTTGAAAGCAAACGACTTGCAACCAGAACAAGAGCGCAGCTTGAGGAGCGGCTGCAGGACTCCGCTCAAGAATGGGGTTATCTCGGGTCAAAAAGAAATGCCCTCAATGAGCAGCCGTTTGACATAGATAATCCTCGAGAGGCTGCCGAGCGTGTGGCGAGTATTGATGCTGTTCCTCGCGAGATACTATCTTGGAATTCTGAGCGAGTAACATTGCTTGAAGAGCTTAAGCAGAATGGTGGGACAACTCAAGATCAAGAAATTGAACTGAGGAGGCGCAGGGCTGTTGGCGGCTTGGGAGTAGCCATCGGCGGGATTTCTGGTGCCTTTTTGGGAGGAATGACTGCGACCGGGCCGATAGTCAAGCGACGTTCAACGCCAAATGCCACTGAGCAACGATTGGCACCCGATCCAAATCGGATGTTGCCGGAAGCGGATTTTAATAGCGGTGCAGTTACGGGGCGGCCTGCGATATCACCTGCGCAAAATAGATCCAGGGTTTCCATTAATAGTTTTGATGAGTATGTTGCCATTAATCAAGGCGAATTGCGTCCAAATACCGTTTATGAATTTAGAGGTAATGAATTTGAAACTGATGCGTTGGGTCGATCTATAAGCACTAGAGGATTTGTTAATACCGCAAATGCCGGGCAGCGCTTGCCGGAGATTGATCGAGCAATCGGAAAACTGCCGGATGCAAGCGAATTTGATGTTGGATTTCACCGGGGTGCGGATGCCTTGGGGTTTCCTGGTGGAAAATTGAATGTCAATCCAGGAAATGGGGTGCCGGATTCCGTGGGGTTTCCTGGTATTCCAAATCTTAATCAAGGGCCATATAAGCGATTGGAAAATTCATTAAAATCCCTGGCTGAAATCCCTGGAAATAGAGTGTACGCTGACTTTCGCGCAATTTTCAATGAAGGAAACTTGACGCAGCGGCCCGATGCATTTAGTATCACGTATCGAGTGAATGATAGAGCGTCAGTGATGCAGCGATTTACTAATCGGCCAGGAGGTTGAAGTGAAAGATCTTGATCAGTTTGAGATCATGCAAAAAATTGCAGACAGCGCCTTGTCTACTATAGAGGCTGGCTGGAGTGAGTTAATAGTAAATTACTTTGTTGAGGATTCTAGAAGTGGTTTTGTTAATTCTTATTTGATAAAAGAGAATGGCGCGCTCGTAGAAAAATCCCTTCCGGTTGCAGATGATTTGGATTCTTGGCTTAGAAAGCTTCAAACGCATTTGGCGCAAAATCAAAGGCCATTATTCACGAGATGTAAGCTTCACATTGGGGCGAATGGAAAATTTGATGCGTCGTATGGATATGAAAAGGTGGATTGGGATGCGTTGTTGGCGCCTGAATGGAATTTTCTTCCGGAAAGCTGAATTTTTGCAATTTGGCGTTTTTTATGCTGTTTGAAGAGTTGATTTCTGCCGGGGTCACTGCGAGTCAAGCGGGGGATAGCCATCAGGCCATCGACTTGTTTTGCAGCGCCAGTAGCCAAAATTTGAATTCGGCTCTTCCTCAGTTTTTAATGGGTGCCGAATTCGCCGCCCTGGGCGACATGACCCAAGCCGAAGCCGCCTTCGCGAACGCCACCAGGCTCGCCCCCGAATTCCCCATGGCGCGCTATCAACTGGGCCTCGTCCAGTTCAGCTCGGGTCGCGCCGCGATGGGCCTGCTGACCTGGCAGCCGCTGCTCGATCTTCCCGATACCGACCCGTTGCCCCATTTCGTCAACGGCTTCGCCGCGCTCGCGCAGGATCGCTTCGAGGAAGCGCTGGCTTTCTACGAGCAGGGCCTCGCGCGCAATACCGCCAATCCGCCGCTGTCGGGCGACATCGAGAAGGTGATGGCCGGCATCCGCGACGCGATGGCCCGCAACGCCGAAGCCGAGCGCGCATCGAATGCCGATGCGGAGTCGGCGGATGCGGCGGACGCTTCCTCCAATGCCCACATCCTCCTGGCCAACTACCAGCAGAACGGGCCCGGGCACTGACCGGCATGCAACAAGAAAAGCGGCGTCTTCCCGGTCCCGAGACCGCGTCCCGCCGCCGCGCCCCGCCATGATCGACCCCTCGACCCAGCTCGCCGCGATGATCCGCGCCCAGTTCGCGGCGCAGTTCCGCGCGCAGGCGAAATCCTCGTCGGAGCGAGGCGGGGTCGCGGATCGCCAGGCGGCCCTGCGCGACGCGGCGGCGGGCACGCCGGGCCGCAAGGTCGACGGGCAGGGCGGTGGCAGCCCCGCCCATTCGAATGCCCAAGCCCCAGCCTCCTCCAAGGACGCAGAGAGCGCGCGGCTGCAGCAACTGGTGGCGCTGCGCGTGCGCGCGCTGTCGCCCGATGATCCCCAGCGCGAGCGCAAGGCGTTCAGGCTGTTCCTCGAATCGGTGCTGGTCCAGGCCTTCGGGCGCGATCGGCTCGATGACCGGGGTTTCGACCAGATGATCGACACCGTCCTCCATCGCATGGAAGGCGACGCCGAACTCCACGCCGCGTTGCGCGAGGCCGGGGGCTTGCTGCTCTCGGAGGCGCAACCCGTTCCCAAGGCGCCGTCGGGGCGCTGAACCGGACGGGGAGAGCGGCCGTCCCGCAGCCGTTCGCTGCTGTTCTTCGCCGAGGCCCGTCCGGCCGCTCGAATCAGTTTCCGTCGCCGCCCGGCGGCGCGTTGGCATCGGGCGCACCGGCGTCGACGAACATCTGCCCCATGTCCCCACCGAGCGGCGCGCTGCGGCCGCCGAGCAGCCGACGCGCGAGCCGTTGCAGGTCCTTCGCGTCCTTGACGTCGCCCGACAGCAGCGCCTGCGCATAGCGGCCCGAGACGTTCGCCTTGTCCAGGCGCAGCGCCAGCTCGGCCTGGGCCTGCGCCTGCTCGCGCTCGCCCTGCATCGCGAGCACCACGGCCAGTCCGCCATGGCTCTCGCCGAAATTGCGATCGAGCGCGATCGCGGTCTCGAAGCTCCTGCGCGCCTCGGCCAGTTGCCCTTGCAGGATCTGGGTCCAGCCCTGGCCGTGCCAGGTGCCGATGTGCCGGCCCATGGCGGCGAGCGCGCGCCGGAAGGCTTCGCTCGCGCCGGCGAGATCGTTGGCGAGCAGGGCGGCGAAACCGCGGGTCGACCAGGCGCGGCCGTCGCCGGGGTGGCGCTGCAGCGCGGCGTCGGCGAAGCGCCGGGCCTGCTCCGCGTCGCGCGCGGCCAGCGCGAGCGAGGCCTGGGTGACGAAGGCCTCGGGCGGCGGTGCGTCGTCCGGGCCGCCGTTCGAAAGGCTCAGCGCGGCCCAGCGCTGGGCCGCCGGGAAATCTTCCGCGTCGATGGCCACGAGGCTGGCGACGCCGGCCGCCTGCGGATCGAGCAGGCCCCGCCGTTCGGCGCCCACCGTCCAGGCCATGGCGCGATCGAGCTGCACCTCGTGGTGCAGGGCACGCAGCCAGAGTTGTTGCAAGGCCCGCGTGGCGACCGGGGGATGTCCAGCGGCGCCTGCGGCATCGGCAGCGGCCTGCGCATCGAGCGAAGGCGCCAGGCGCTCGACACAGGCGGCGAGGTTGCCGCGCCGCAATTCGACGAAAGCGAGGTTGTGGAGCAGCACGTCCGCGAAGCCGGGCGGCGGATTGGGCGTGCCGCTCAAGGCCTCGAGCACGGCCAGCGCCTCGTCGTAGCGCTGCTGCGCGAGCCAGAAATCGCCTTCGCGCAGCCGCCAGGCGAGCGCGTCGGCCTGCAGCGCCTGGGCATGCCGGAGATGGAATTCCGCGCGCTCCCACTCGCCGCAGGACAGGGCTGTCTCGAAGGCATCGATCAGCAAGGCGTTGTTGCGCGGGTCCTCGCGCAGAAAGCCATCGAGCCGGTCGAGCCGCTGGCGTGCGGCGGCCAGCCGGGGATCGTGGCGCGGCGGGTCGCCAGGGAGCATGGTGGAGGTCGATTCAGTCATGGCCGATGGTGATGGAAGGGAGGATGGCGTGAACGGTGGCGGGCTACCAGGAAACATCGATGCGCGCATCGCCGGCGAGCAGATCGCGCAATCGCAGCAGCGCCTGGCGGTGCAGCTGCGACACGCGGCCGCGCGAGACATTCATCATCGCCGCGATCTCGTCGAACGGCACTTCCTGCAGGTAGTGCTGGCGGATCACGGTGCGCTGCTGCTCGCCGAGCTGCCCCACCAGGCCGCGCAGCACGCCGCGCAGCTGGTCGATCTCGGACTTGCGGAAATAGCTGACCTCGGGCGATGGCGCCCGCACGTCGCTGTCGAAGGCCTGGCCGTCGACCATGCCGGTGTCCTCGAGCATCACGCCCAGCGCGATGCCGATGCCGACCTCGGCGAGATAGCGAAACAGCCTGTCGGCGCCGCGCGATGGGGCGGGCGCCGTCGGATCGGCGTCGGACGGCGCATCGGACGCGTCGGCCGCGGCCGCCTTCACCGCTTCCAGGCGTTCCTGCCGCAGGCGCATGGCGACGCCGATCTGCTGGTTCTTCTCGGTGAAGTGGGCCAGCCCGTTGAGCATCGCGCCCTGCACGCGCTTGGCTGCAAAGGTCCTGAACTGCGCGCCCTGGCCGGGGTCGTAGCGGTCCACGGCCTCGAGCAGGCCGACCCGCGCGAACTGGAGGTAGTCCGCGAACTCGACGTCGTCGTGGGTGCGCCGGCCGTAGAGCTTGGCGGCGAGCATGCGCGCATAGGGCAGGTGATGCGTGACCAGCAGCTCGCGCGCATGCATGTCGCGCTGGCCGCACCAGCGCTGCCAGAGGGGCGCGGTGCCGTCGGAATCCTCGGCCTGCTGCCCGGGCCCGGAAGGAGCGACCGTACGGGCGCCGGCGGGCAGCGGATGCTGTTGCGCGGGCGCGGAACCGAGGCGAGGCATGGGCGTGCGAACGGACGGCGGCGGAACGGTCAGTGGAAGCTGCCGACCAGCGACTTGAGCACCAGGCTCCAGCCGTCCACCAGGATGAACATCAGCACCTTGAGCGGCAGCGCGATGGTGGTGGGCGGCATCATCATCATGCCGAGCGCCATCAGCACGCTCGAGACGATCAGGTCGATCAGGAGGAAGGGCAGGAAGATCACGAAGCCGATCTGGAAGGCCGAGCGCAGCTCCGACAGCATGAAAGCCGGAATGAGCTGCACGTTGCCGATGTCGTCCATGGAGCGCGGCATCGGTGCCTTCGACAGCTCGACCATCAGCGCGAGGTCGGCCTCGCGCGTTTGCCGCACCATGAATTCGCGCAGCGGCGCCACGCCCTTCCTGTAGCCGTCCTCCGTCGAGAGCTTGCCGGCCATGAAGGGCTCGAAGGCCTCCTGGTTCACCTTCTGCAGCACCGGCGACATGGTGAACAGCGTGAGGAACAGCGCGAGGCCGATCAGCACGGTGTTGGGCGGCGTCTCGTTCATGCCGATGGCATGCCGCAGCATCGACAGCACGACGATGATGCGCAGGAAGCTGGTCAGGCACACGAGCATGGCGGGCAGCACCGCGAGCACGGTGAGGCCCAGCACAACGCGCAGCGCCTGCGAGATTTCGGTGGCCGGCGTGCTGAGCGGTGCGTTCGAGGCCTGGGGCGAGGGCGTGGAGGCGCTGTTGGCGGCAGCCGGTGTCTTGGCGCGAGGCGCGGGTGGCGTCGCGGCGGGTGGCGGTACGGTGGTGACCGGTGCCGCTGGCGTGGCGCTGGATGGCGAAGGCGGACTGGCGCTCGATGCGGGCTCAGGCGCATTCGGCGTGCCGACGACGGCGGGCGCGACGGGCGCCTGGACTGTGGGCGGTTCCATCGGCGTTTCAGTCGACGTCGGAGCGGTGGCCGGCGCCCCTTCGGACAACGCAGGCGTTTCCGTCGATGGCGACTGGGCGAAGCCCGCCGAACCGAAGAGCGCGGCGGCGGCGAGCGTGCCGGCGGCGAGCAGCACCCGCGGCCAGGTCCAGCGCACGCCGCGGTCCTTGGCGAGCATGCGCAGCATCACGAGCGAACCTCGCTCGGCGGCGTAGCGGGCGCTTCGGACAGCAGTTGCACCGATTGATCGGTGCAGCCCAGCAGCAGCTGGCGGCCATTCCACTCGACCACGTGCAGGCTGTGGCGCGGCGTCAGCCGGGTGCTCGCGATGCGGCGGATCTCGCGTTGCGCCGTGGTTTCGGGCAGACCGGTCCAGCGCGTCAGCCAGGCCGGCGCGGCCGCCTGGCCCGCTGACTTGCGGCGCACGGCGACGAAGCCCCAGCCCGCCAAGCCGGCAATGAAGACGGCTGCGATCCACCAGCGTCCATCGGCATCGTCCGAGCCGCCGGCGACGTTGTCGCGCTTCACGGGGATGCTGGGCGGCAGGCTGCCGGATGCCGCGTTCGGCGATTCCTGCGCACGAATGCCCGGCGCGCCGATCAGCAGGGCCGCGGCCAAGCCGAGGCCGATCCATCCAGCGCGCCAGGCCTTGGCCTTCGCATGCCACCGATCCCTCATGCTTCAGCTTCCCGATCCGAGGCCTAGTGCGACCGGCAGTTCGGTGATGCGCACGGCGAAGTGACCGTCGACCGCCACCAATTGGCCGCGTGCCACGACCTTGCCTTCGATGGTGAGGTCCACCGGCTGGTCGATGCCGCGGTCGAGCCGCAGCACCTGGTGCTCCTTGGCGCCGAGCAGTTCGCCCACCGTCAGCGTCGCTTCGCCGACGCAGACCTGCAGCCGGGCCTTGATCTGGTGCAGCGGGTTCCAGTCCTTGAGCACGGCGGCGCCGCCGGCCGATGCGCCGCCGTCGCCTTCCGCGCCCGCATGCAGGTCGGGCAGCGAGATGATCTGGGCGGTCGGCACGCGGCTTTCCGCGCGTTGTTCATTGGCGCTCGGCGATGCGCCGACGCGGTGGGTGGCGGCAATGCCTTCCATGGCTTGGGTCATGACTTTCCTTCCTTCGATGGCGGTGTGCGCGGCGATGCGCCGGCGGGAGAGACGGTGGATGAAGAGGCGGCAAGCCGCGTGAGCTCGATCGCGACGCGGCCCTCGCTCTGGCCGAGCCAGCCGTCGCAGACCTGCTGGCCGTCGGTGCCGACGACGATGGCCGGCGTGTCGAGGCGATGCGCGAGCGGCACGACGTCGCCGAGCCGCAGGCCCTGCAACTGGCCGAGGTTGAGTTCGGCGCCCTCGAGCAGCACGCGCAGCGTCACGGGCTGATCGGAGAGGGCGCGGTCGAGGCGTTCCTTCGGCGACGCGGCCGGCTTTTCCGCCGGCTCGGAAGGACTTGCCTGCGCGGAGCCGAGCAGCGCGGCCACGGCCTCGTACGGCAGGTCCAGCGTCCACAGTCCGGCACACCAGGACCAGCGCACGCGCAGCGCGCCCGACCATGCGTGCGAAGGCGTCTCGGCGGAAAGGGTGGCCGAAGGGCTTCGCGGCGCGAGCGCGAACCCGTTGAGCGCGGTGTCGAGGCGATGAACCCAGTCGTTCCAGGCCGCGAGCGCGATGCGGTCGGCGATGCAGCCCGCGGATGCCGGGCCGGCATCGGCACCGAACATCACCGTGCCGATCGCGAGCAGCGCCGGGTCGTGAGGCGCGCTGATGCCCGAGGCGCGGCGCGAAGCGGGCGCGAAAGTCCATGAAGCCGCGGCGTTCGATTCGCCGGCCGCTTCGATGACCTGCACCTCCGGCTCGCGCGCACTGGTGTCGCGCAGCGGCAGCCACTCGGTAGCCCAGTCCTGGTGCAGCGCGGCGATGCGCCAGCGTAGATGCTCCTTCTGCGACGCCGACCAGCTGCGCAGGGGCCGCGCCTCGAGCGCGGATGCCGCCAGGTCGAGCAGGGGCGAGGCGGCTTGCGGAAAAACGAAGGCCGCGCTCATTTGCTCTTCATCGAGAACAGCTGCTGCAGCATCTCGTTGGCGGTCGAGATCACCTGCGAGCTTGCCTGGTAGCCGCGCTGCATGATCACGAGGTCGCTGAATTCCTGCGACAGGTCGACGTTGGAGATCTCGACCCGGCCCGAAGCAATCTTGCCGAAGGCGCCTTCGCCCGCGCTGCCCAGGCGCCAGGCGCTCTTGTCGAGCACGTCGAACTGGTTGCCGCCCAGCGACTCCACCGCATCGGGCGAGCTGAAGCGCGCCAGCGCCAGACGGGCGCCTTTCACCGTCTGGCCGTTGGTGTAGGTCATGCGCAGGGTGCCGGTCTCGTCGAAGACCGCGCCGCTCAGGGTGCCGGGCGCAACGCCGTCCTGCGATGCCATCTTGATCTGCGTGCCGCCCGAGAACAGGACCACGTCGGTGCCGAAGTCCAGCGTGAGCGCCATCGGCGGCTGCCCCGCGGGCGAGTAGGTGACCGGGATCCTGGCGGTGGCCGCGACCGGCTTGCCGTCGGAGAAGACCAGTGCGTTGGTCGCGATCACGACCGTGCCGTCCAGGATCTCGACCTTGACCGACATGCCTTCCGGCGTCGAGGTGGCCTGATAGAGCTTCATGGTCAGGGCGTGGCTCTGGCCGGAGGCGTCGATCACCTGCAGCCCGCCGACCACCAGCGCATCCGTGCCGGAGGCCGGCACGGTGCCCGTGAACGTCAGCTTGGTGGTCGTCTTGCCGGGGTTCATCATCTGGCCGGCCAGCGTGATCGGCACGAAGGCGTCGCCCTCGCCGAGCGCCATCACCTTCTCCCCGCCCACGCGGTTCACCAGCGCGCCGTCGGTGTCGAACTTGAACTGGCCGGCCCGGGTATAGCTGACCTTGCCGTCGGCGTTCTGCAGCACGAACAGCCCCTGGCCGTCCACCGCCATGTCGAGGTCGTTGCCGGTCTGCCGCAGCTCACCCTGCTTGAACGAGATGCTCGTGCCCGCGGTGTTGAGGCCGAAACCGAGCTGGTTCTGCCCCTGGTTCGCACCGGTGTTGCCGCCCGACAGGTTGCCGCCGGTGTAGAACAGGTCGGTGAACTGCAGGCTCGAGCTCTTGAAGCCCGGCGTGTTGAGGTTCGCCGTGTTGTTGGCGATCACGCGCAGCCCGCGCGAGTAGCCGAGCAGGCCGGTCATGCCGACGTAGATGGATTCAAGCATGGTGGTTCCTCGGGGATCGGAAAGGGCCGGGCCTCATCGCACGGCCACGAGCTGGGCCAGCGAGATGTTGTCGATCACGGTGCCGGCGGTGGTCTTCACGCTGATCAGCGGCGTGTCGCCCGACAGCGAGAGCGCGCTGACGGTCCCGGTGACCGTGCCGGTGGGCGTGGTCACGTCGACGGTCTTGCCGATCAGGCCCACCGACTGCAGCGCGGCCTGGTTGGTGATCAGCGTCTTGATGTTGTCGTTGAGCTGCTGCGTCTGCTGCAGGTTGGTGAACTGCGCCATCTGTGCCATGAACTGCTGGTTGTCCATGGGCTTCAGCGGGTCCTGGTAGGTCAGCTGGGTCAGCAGGATCTTGAGGAAGTCCTCCATGCCCAGGCTGGCGGATTGCAGGTTGGTGCCTGCCGAAGCGCTCACTGCGTCGATGGCCATCAGATGATCTCCTTGGAACCGGTCGGGTCGTACATGGGGTGGTGGGGGGAATCGCCCTCGGTGAACCTGCCGTCCTGCCAGACCAGGCGTCCGTTGCAGACGACCTGGTACAGCTGGCGGCCTTGCCGCGACTGGGCACGCTGCAGGTCGAGCACGAGCTGCGGCAGCAGCGCGGCGAGTGCCTGGTCGTCGGCACGCATCGCGATCCAGAGCGCCTGGCCCGAGGGCATCGATTCCTCGTGGATGCGCAACGGGGCCTGGGCTTCGGCCTCGGGGGCGGCGGGTTCGGTATCGTTGGCCGGGTGAACGGCGTGCGACGGCATCGCGGTGTCGGGCGGCAACCATGGCAAGGGAGCCGGCGGGCGCATGCCCTGGTGGGCAGTGACGAGCACCTCGTCGGCGGGCACCGCATCGCCCTGCGGCTGCGCATCCGCCGAAACGCCCGGGTGTTCGGGCATGGACGGCGGCTGCATGCCGTAGAGCCCGGCTGCCGCGAGCTGCGGCAGGACCAGCGGCCAGTCGGCGCGCGGCCACGGCATGGCGGCGGCAGTGGCGGCCTGGTGCGGCGAGCCGTGGCCGACGCGGGCATGCCGCGCGGCGGCCTGCGGACGTTCGGCGTTTCCTTCGCCGGACGGCGCGGATGCGACGTCCGCGCGTGCCTGGCGGGCCGCGGTGAACCACGCCGACAACTGGGCCCGCTCCATTTCGCGCTGCCAGGCGAGCTGTTTCTGCGCGCTGTCGCCGGCGTCCGCGAATGCCGCGCGGTCGTGCGGCGACGGCCACTCCGCCGGCGGCAACCCCGCGCCTATGTGTGCATCGGTCATCGTTGAATTTCCTCCCTCATGGCCACGGGGGCGCGAGAGCGCGCCAGCCAGTCCCGGTCCTGCTCGTTGGCATTGCGCTGGCGGATCTCGTGCGCGAATTCGGCCAGCGCGTCTTCCTTGTGGCGGTCCAGGCCATCGAGGCGCAGCCGCCGCTCGGTGCATTCGCGGCGCAGTTCGTCGCGTGCGAGGCGCTGCGTGTCGCGCAGGGTCTCGACCTCGTTCGAGCGCTCGCGCAGGTGCGTGAGATAGCCGAGCGCGCGCCGGTGGGCACCGGGGTCGAGGCGCCGCAGCGTTGCTTCGCTCAGCGCGCGGGCCTGCCCATCGTGGGTCTCGCGCAACTGCTTCAATTGCACCTCGGTCTGGTCGAGCAGCTTCTGCGCGCGGCCCAGCGCGGCCAGGCAGCGGTCGAGTTGCCACTGTTGTCGCTGCCGTACCGGTTCGAGCGGGTAGGAGAAACCGCGGATATCGACGTCGCGCGCAGCGGTCGAGGGTGTCGATGCGGTGGCGTTCATGGCTTGGCTCCGCCTCGCGTGGGCATCTGCATCTGCATGGGGGCGGGCATCGCCAGCGGCGACGGCGCTGGCGCGGCCGCCGGGCCGAACAGTTCCTGCAGGCCGCGCATCGATTCCGCATGCGGTACACCGCCCGTGCTCTGCCGCAGCCAGGCCAGCAGCCGGGGCTCGAGCGCGATGGCTCGGTCCAGCTCGGCATTGGCGCCCTGTTCGTAGGCGCCGATGTCGATCATCTGGCGGTTGCGCTCGAGCACCGCGAGGTATTGCACCGCCGTTGCCGCCAGCGCGCGCTGGCGCTCGTCGGCCAGGTCGGGCATGAGGCGGCTCACGCTCTTGAGCACGTCGATGGCGGGATAGTGGCCGCGGTGCGCGAGCTGGCGCGACAGCACGATGTGGCCGTCGAGGATGGCGCGCAGCGCATCGGACACCGGCTCGTTGAAATCGTCGCCTTCCACCAGCACGGTCAGCAGCGCGGTGATCGAGCCGCCGCCCGGCGCGGTGCCGCAGCGCTCGCAGAGTTCGGGCAGCTCGGCGAACACCGAGGGCGTGTAGCCGCGCGCGGTCGGTGGCTCGCCGGCCGACAGGCCGACCTCGCGCCGCGCCATCGCGAAGCGCGTGATCGAATCCATGGTGAGCAGCACGTTGCGGCCGTCCTCGCGGAAATATTCGGCGATCGCGAGCGCGGCATAGGCCGCGCGCAGCCGGGCCAGCGCGGGCTGGTCGGAGGTCGCGACCACGACCACCGAGCGCGCGAGGCCCTCGGGGCCCAGCTGGTTCTCGATGAATTCGCGCACCTCGCGGCCGCGCTCGCCGATCAGCGCGATCACGTTGACGCTGCCGCGCGGGTCGTTTCCTCCGTATGCCTTCACATGGCGCGCCAGCAGGCCCAGCAGCGTGCTCTTGCCGACGCCGCTGCCCGCGAAGATGCCCACGCGCTGGCCCTGGCCCAGCGTGAGCAGGCCGTCGATGCTGCGGATGCCGGTTTCCATCACGCGCCGGATCGGCGGGCGCTGCATCGGATTGATCGGTGGCGCCTTGAGCGGCCGCCGCGCGACCACGGTGGGCGCGGGCTGGCCGTCGAGCGGGTTGCCGAAGCCGTCGATCACGCGCCCGAGCAGGGCCGGCCCGACGCCGAGTTGCGATTCCACGCCAAGCGCGCGAACCTCGCAGCCGGCCGCGATGCCGTCGAGCGCGCCATAGGGCATCAAGGTGACGCGGCCCGGCTTGAGGCCGACCACCTCGGCCAGCACGCCGGCCGCTTCGCTGGCCGGGTCCGTCGATGCGTCGCCGCGAACCATGATGCGGCAGAGCTCCCCCACGGCCGCATCGGGGCCCGTGGCATCGATCGCCAGCCCCTGCATCTCGCGCACCCAGCCGATGCGCCGACGCAGGTCGGTGGCGCGCAGGGTCTGGCGGGCGGTGGCGAGCGCGTTCATGGGTGTCAGCGTCCGGTGGTCGAAGGCTGGACGGTCGCGCGGGCCGCGGTGCGCGATTGCGCGAGCAAGCGGGCCAGCGCGCGCAACTGCGTCTCGAGCCGCGCGTCGATCCCGCCCTGCGGCGATTGCAGGATGCAGCCGCCGAGCGCGAGCGCGGGATCGGCGACCCATTGCACCTCTCCGTCCTCGGCGGACAGCGTGCCGCCGGTCGCGGTATCGCGCAGCACGGCGAGGTCGTCGGGATGCAGGTGCACGGCCACCAGCGGCTTGCCGCGCAGGTCCGCCCTGACATGCGCCAGTTGCGCGCGAATGCCTTCGGGCGTGACCGCGTGGGTTCCGAGGATCTTGCAGACCGACTCGAAGCACAGCGCCAGCATGTCGTCCTCGGCATCGGCCAGCCGCGCCTCGATCTGCGCGGGCACCGCGGCGAGCAGCGTGTCGAGCTTCTGCAGCCGCGCTTTCAGCGTCGCCTGCTCCTGTTCGCCGCGCTCGCGCGCGGCCTGTGCCTGCTTTTCGAAGCGGGCCTCGAGCTCACGCGTGGCCTTCTGCAGCGCCTGGTCCGCGCGCGCGGCGGCCTGGCGCGCCTCCTCGGCAGCCTGGGCGCGGCCCTGGGCCAGCCCTTCTTCGTAGCCGCGGCGCTCGGAGGCGCCGCCGTCGTTGGCGCTGGCGGGGCCGGTCGCCGCGGGCTGCGGCTGGGGCGCCGCGACATTCGGCTCGGTCCGTCGCGCCGGCTGGACGGGCACGACGTTCGGTGCATGCGCGCGCGCGGTTCCTTCCGCCGGCCGCGCCTCGCTCGCGCGCGGCCGCGCGAGCGAGACCTGGCCGCGCACCGCCACGTCGCGCAGCACGACCGAATGCACCGCTGCCTGTGCTTCGGTGTCGCGAGGAGCGGGTGCCTGCGGCCGTTCGTTCATCGCTGTGCTCCGCGTGCCATGGCGTCGGGACGCAGCAGCCGGCTCAGCGATTGCTTCCAGCCCGCGACCCGCTCGCGTGCCGGCGCGGGGGCAGCCGGCTGCTGGCGCAGTCGTTGCGCGACGGCTTCGACCAACGCCGCGCGCAGGGCCGGTGGCAGGTCAGCGGCATTCGAGGCCTCGTCGATCGCGCTCTCGACGCGGCGCCGCTGCACCGGATCGAGCGCCTGCAGCAGGGCATGGCGCCAGGGCCAGTCGCTCAGGCGAAGGAACTGGACGACCAGGCCCGGCGGCTCGCCGCGCAGGCTGGCCGCGAGCAGCGGCATCTGACTGTCGGCGAGGCGGCGCAGCCAGGCTTCGTCGGACACGGGCGTTTCGAGCCAGGCGTCGTCGATGCGGTCGCCGAGGCCGGTCGGGGTGGCCGGTGCCGCGGCGGCGGTGGCTTCTGCGATCAGGCTCGGATCGCGCTCGATGCCCAGTTCTTCGAGCTCGCGCAGCAGCGCCAGCACCCCGTCGCGTTCCGCGGGCTGCAGGCTGGCCAGCACCCAGTCGCGATCGGTCGGCGCCATGGCGTGCAGCAGCAACGCCGCATGGCGCGCGCCGCCGGCGCCCAGGGCGTCGGCGCCGGTTGCCTGCGGGAGCGATGCCGCGAAGTTCGGGTTCATCCCGGCTGCCTCCTGTTTCCGGCCGAGGTCGACCCGGCCGGCTCGCGCACCCAGTCGCGCACGCGGCGCAACGCGGCGGCGCGCTCGGCCTCCGACAACGGCGCGGGGTCGCGGCGCTCGCGCGGGGCGGGCGCACGCCGGCCGGCGCGCAGCACCAGGAAGGCGAGCCCCACGATCACGATTGCCGCGATCAGCCAGTGCAGCAGTTCTGGCGCCGATTTGTCGTTGCCCGGCACGCCGGCGGCCGGCGCGGAGTCGCCGCCGGTGACGGTGGGTGCGAGCGCGGCCGCCGGTTCGGCCGACTGCATCGCGGCGCCCGCGAGCGACTGCACGACGACGGTGTCGCCGCGTTCGAGCGTGGCCCCGACGGCGGCCGCGATGACCTTGCGCAACTGGTCTTCCTGCGCGGCATCGAGCGCCTTGCGCACCACCGCGACCACCTGTACGCGGCGGATCGAGCCGGGCTGGCTCACGACCTGTTCGACGCGCCGGCCCACCGCGTATTCCACGTCGCGCTGGGCGCTGCCGCCGCGCGGGCCGCCGCTGTCGGTCACGCGCGTGTCGAGCGCGGAGCCCGCGTCGCGCAGCGTTTCGCGCTCACGCACGACCACGCCGGTCGACTGCAGGCCCGCGCGGTTCGCGGCCGGCAGCACGTCCTCGGTGGTGGTGCGGATCTGGTCCATGTTGAGCGTCACGTCGACGCTCGCGAGGGCCTGGCCCGGGCCGAAGCTGCGGTCGAGCACCGCCGTGACCTTGCGCGACAGGTAGGCCTCGGTGTCGCGTTTGAGATCGAGGCGTGCGCTGCTCGCGTCGCCTTCGGCATTGCCGGTTTCGTGGCGCGTGAGCGCGACGCCGTGGCTGTCGACGATGGTCACGTCCTGCATCGCCATGCCGGGCACCGCCGCGGCCACCAGCCGCTGCACGCCCACCACCTGTTCGGGCCGCAGCGCCAGGCCCTGGCGCATCGTCAGCGTGATCGACGCGGTCGCCTTCGAGGTCGCCTGCTTGAACAGGCCCTGCTCGGGCAGCGCCAGCAGCACGCGGACCTCGCGCACCTCCGACAGCGACTGGATCGTGCGCGTCAGCTCGCCCTGCAGCGCGCGCTGGTAGTTGATCTTTTGCGCGAACTCGGTCATGCCGAAGTCGGTGTTGTTGAACAGCTCGAGGCCGACCGCGCCCTGCAGCGGCAGTTCCTTGCCCATGAGCTTGATGCGCGTGGCGTGCACCGTGGCCTTGTCGACCAGGATGGCCGTGCCGTTGTCGCCGAGCCGGTACGGGATCTTCAGCCGCTCCAGCTCGGTGGTCATGGCCTGCGCGTCCTGCGGCTTGAGGTCCGCGAACAGCACCTGGTACTCGGTGCGGAAGGTCCACCATGCCAGCGCCGCGGTGGCGAGCAGGATGAGCACGATGCCCGCGACCAGGCCGGCGCGGGCGCGCTGCGTGAGTCCTTGCCAGAAAGTCATATCGGCATCTTCATGACGTCTTGATAGGCCTCGAGCAGGCGGTTACGCACCTGCATCATGAGCTGGAAGCTCACGCGGCTTTCCTCCAGGTTGATCATGATCTGGTGCAGGTTCTGCGCGTCGCCGACCGCGAGCTTCTGCAGGTCGACCTGGCTCGAGATCAGCTGGTCGTTGACCTTCGAGAGGCCATCGGTGACGAGCTGGCCGAACGAGCCGCCGGTGCTCGCGGTGGCGGCGGGCGCTTCGGCGGCCGCCGTGCCGCCGGCCAGCGATTGCGCGGCCGTGGCCATGGCCTGGGCCTGCGGCGACAGCGCGGCGATCGCCTCGACGGGAAGGAAGCCGCTCATGCGTTGCTCCCGATGTCGAGGGCGCGCAGCGCCAGCGTGCGGCTGGTGTTCATGGCCGACACATTGGCTTCGTAGGCGCGCGTGGCGCTCATCATGCTGACCATCTCGGTGGCGGTGTCGACGGGCGCATAGGCCACGTAGCCGCGCGCGTCGGCCAGCGGATGCCCGGGTTCGTAGACCAGCCGCGGCGGCACCTGGGACGCGACGACCTGCACCAGCGGCGCGGCCATCGGCACGGCGCCGCCATCGAGGCCCTGGTCGACCAGGGCGCCGAAGGCACCGGCCGCGGCGTCGCCGCCGGCGGCGAGCGACTGCGCCTGCGCGACCACGCGCAGCGGCTGGTAGCTGGCGCCGCCCACGCCCTGCACCGTGTTGGCGTTGGCGAGGTTGAGCGCCGCCACGTCCACGCGGGTGCGCTCGATGTTCATGCCGATCGCGCTGATCGCGAAGGATTGGTTGTAGTCCATGGTCATTTCCTGCCGTCGCCGGCCGCCATCGAAAGAATGGAGAGATGCCGCGACAGGCCCTTGACGAGCGCCTGGTAGTGCACCGCGTTGCGCGCCATCTCGGCCGCCTCGACGTCGAGCTGCACCGGCTGCGGCGTGCCGTCCGCGTCGACCGCGGGTTCGATGTGCGGGCGCACCTGGCTCAGCGCGAAGCTGTCGAGGCGCCCGGTCTGCGCCATGCCGCGGCGCGCATCGAGCAGCTGTGCCTCGAAGCTCACGCGCTGCGGCACGTAGTCGATCACATTGGCATTGGCGATGTTGGTGGCGATGGCCTGCTGGCGCAGGCTGGCTGCGTCGAGCGCCAGGGCCAGCGCCGAGCGGGTCACGGCTTCGATTCCGTCGATCATGTCGGTCTCCGGGAAAGGGTTGTCTGGGTTGCGTGAAGGAGGGGCCGGGTCATTGCACGATCAGTTCGCCGTGCAGCGCGCCCGCGGCCTTGACCGCGCGCAGGATCGAGATCACGTCGCGCGTGCTGGTCTTGAGCCGGGCCAGCGACTGCACGAGGTCGGACACCGTGTTGGAGCCGGTCACGAAGCCGGTGCCGGCGGGTTCGTCGACGTCGATGCGCGTGTTGGTGACGATGGCGGTGCGGATGTCGGGACCGCCGCCCCAGACGCCGTAGGGCTGCGAGGCGGTGTTCTGGTTCGAGATCGCGATCTTGATGTCGCCGTGCGAGATCGCGACCCTGGAGATGCGCACGTCGCCGCCCGACACCACCGTGCCGGTGCGCTCGTTGATCACCACCTTGGCGCGGCGGTCGGGCTCGACCATCACGTTCTCGATGCGCGTGAACAGGCCGACCAGTTCGTCGCGCTGGCCGGGCGGTACCGCGATCTCGATGCCCGAGGCGTCGCGTGCCTTGGCGAAGCCGCCGCCGAGCTGGCTGTTGATGGCGGCCGCCACGCGGTTGGCGGTGGTGAAGTCGGGTTCGGTCAGCACGAAGGTCACGCTCTGGCGCTCGTCGAGCATCGCGGCGCGCACGCCGACCTCCACCGTGGCGCCGTTGGGCACCGAGCCGGCGGTCGGGTGGTTCTTCTGCACCACGTTGCCGTTGGCGTCGTAGCGGTAGCCGCCGACCGAGAGGCCGCCTTGCGCCAGTGCATAGACGCGCCCGTTGGCACCCTTGAGCGGCGTGAGCAGCAGCGTGCCGCCGACCAGGCTGCGCGCGTCGCCGGCCGAACTCACCGTGACGTCGAGCGTGTCGCCCTCGCGCGCGAAGGTCGGCAGCGTGGCGCTGACCATGACCACCGCGACGTTGCGGCTTTGCACCTGCTCGGGCGCGATCGTCAGGTTGAACTGCGACAGCACATTGGCCAGCGACTGGCGCGTGGTGCGGTTCGAGGGCGAGTCGCCCGTGCCGGCCAGGCCGGTGACGATGCCGGTGCCGAACAACGCGTTGTCGCGCCAGCCCTGGAGCTTGCCGAGGTCCTTGACGCGGATCGCGTCGGCGGCGCTGGCATTCATGACACCGCCGCAGAGGGCCGAGGCCACCAGCGCGGCGCGCAGCAGGCCCGAGGCCAGGGTGAAGATGGATGGCTTCATCAGAATCCCCAGATGTCCAGGACGCGGCGCCACAGGCTGCGACGGGCGCGGTCGGAGACTTCGCCCTCGCCCACGTAGGTGATGCGCGCATCCGCGAGCCGCGTCGACAGGACCACATTGCCGTCGGAGATGTCCTGTGGCCGCACGCGGCCTTCGAGGTTCACCTTCTGCAGCTCCTCGTTCACCATGAGTTGCTGCTCGCCGGCCACGCGCAGTTCCTGGTTCGGCAGCACCTCCTTCACGGTGACGGTGAGCGTGGCAAGCAGCTTGTTGGTGCGCTGGGTGCGCCCGCCGCCGTCGAACTCGCCGGCGATGCCGATGCCCAACTGGCCGACCACGCGGTTGCCGGTCTGCGTGACCGAGCCGCTGATGTCGTTGGCGCGCCGGGTGCCGGTGTTGGCGCTGCTGCTGGCGGAGGAGTTCTCGAACACCTGGATCGTCAGCGAATCGCCGACGCGGAAGGCCTTGTTGTCGGCCGTCAGCGGGCGGAAGCTGCCTTCCTGATAGAGGCTTTCCGAGGCGGCCGGCAAGGCGATGCCGCAGCAGAGCGCGAGCCCGATGGCCGCGAGCTTCAGGCCGCGCTTCACGGTTGCACCTCCACCTGGCCGGGGCCGGTGACGCGCGCGACGACCTCGCCGCCCGCGCCCGGCACCTTGACGCGCACGAGCTGTCCCCGGCGGCCGTCCTGCAGCACCTCGACCCGGCTTTCGACCGTGACATTGCCGCTGTGCGCGAGCAGTTGCGCCCAGTTGCCGCGCGTGACCGCGGGCATGGGCTCGAGGTGAGCGTCGGTCAGCACCTCGCCGGGTTTGAGCGCGCGGCGCAGCCGCTGGCCGGTCGCTTCGGGTGCGGAGGACGTGGCCAGCGGCACGCCCTGGCGGAGTTCCGCGAGATTGACTTCGCGCGAGGTGGTCGCGCCGCGCAGCGTGACGGCGTCGACCGCGGTCCCGCTGTCGAGCCGCGCGGCCGCCACCGTGGCCGGCGCCCAGGCGGCCACATCGAAGCTGATGGCCGTGGTGCGCACGAAGCGGTCGTCGACCCAGGCATCGACCCAGACCAGCATGCGGCGCGACGGCGTGGCCGCGGCGGACAGCGGCCGCACGCGCAGCACGGCGTTGCCTGCCGGCAGCGTGAGATCGCGCGCGGTGGACACGGCCTGCACCTCCGCGCGCAGGCTGCGCTGGGAGAGCCAGTGCATGAGCGCCGAGCGCGCGGCGTCGACCACGGTATCGCCTGGCAGTTCCTGCGCGGCGGCCTCGATGGCGGTTTCGCCCGCGCCGCTCCAGCGAATGGCGGGACCCGTGCCGTCGCCCGTATACAGGCCGCTGCGCGCGGCGACCCAGCGCTCGAGCGTGTCGCGTTCGAGCAGCGCCGGCGAGCCCGGCCGCGGCGCGGCGCCGACGGGCAGCGCCATCAATTGGCGCAGCATGGGCAGGTCGCGCGCGGTGAGGTAGGCGATGTCGCCGAGCCGCACCTGGCCCTGCGCCACCTGGACGCGGGGACGCAGTTCGATCGACACGGCGGCATTGCCGTCGGCCACTGCGGTCGCGGGCAGCGCCGTCATCGCGGCCAGCAGCGCCAGCGCCGCCGCCGCGTTTCTACTTGCGCAGCGCATTGACCATCCCCAACATTTCGTCCGACGCCTGCATGACCTTCACGTTGGCCTCGTAGACGCGCTGGGCGACCATCAGGTTCACCATTTCCTCGTTGAGCTTGACGTTCGAGCCCTCTAGGAAGCCCTGCGCCAGGCTGCCCATGCCGTCCTCGGAGGCCTTGGCCAGGATGGCGTCGCCCGAGGCCTGGGTCGAGCGGTAGAGGCCGTCGCCCTGCGACTGCAGGCCCGAGGGATTGGTGAAGCGCACCAGGTCGAACTGGCCCGCCTCGACCGGCGTGCTCTGGCCCGCCACCTGCACGCGCACGCGGCCGTCGCCGTCGATCTGCATGTTCTGCGCGTTCTCGGGGATCGCGATGTTGGGCTTGAGCGGAAAGCCGCCCGGCGTGGCGAGCAGGCCGTCGCGGTTGATCTTGAAGGTGCCGCCCCGGGTGTAGGCGCTTGAGCCGTCGGGCATGGTCACCTCGAGAAAGCCTTCGCCCTGGATCGCGATGTCGTAGGCCGACTCCGTCTTCTTGAGGTCACCTATGTCGAACAGCTTCGACACGGCGGTGATGCCGACGCCGGCGCCCAGCCGGCGCTCGGCGCCGAGCAGGCCGATGTCTTCGGCGGCCGGCGCGAGGCGGCTGGCCTCCTGCACCATCAGGTCGGAGAAGCCGACCTTGGCGCGCTTGTAGCCGGTCGTGTTCACGTTGGCCAGGTTGTTGGCGATGGTGTCGACATTGAGCTGCTGGGCCTGCATGCCGGTGGCGCTGATGTAGAGGGCGTCGAACATGGTGCGGTTGCGAGGTGGAGGTGGAAGAGGGGAGGTGCCGGGATCAGCCGAGGTCGCCGAGCTTGCGCACGGCGGCGCCGATCATGTCGTCGTAGCCCAGCGCGACGCGCTGCATCGATTCGAAATGGCGCATGGACTGGATGAGCTGCGACATCTCCTGCATCGAGCTGACGTTGGAGTTCTCGAGGAAGCCCTGGCGCAACTGCACTTCGGCGTCGGGCACCTGCGCGGGCGCTTGCTCGGCCGACATGAGGCCGTTGCCCAGGCGCAGCAGTGCCGCGGGATCGTCGAAGCGCACGACCTTGAGCTGCGCGATCGGCGTGGCCTCGGCACCGCCGCCGGGGCGGGACTCGAAGACCTGGCCGGTGGCGTCGATCACCGGGTTGGGCCGCGAGAGCACGATCTCGCCGCCCACGCCCATCACCGGATGGCCCTGCGGCGTGACGAGGCGGCCGCGGCCGTCGAGCTGCCAGCTGCCCTGGCGCGTGTAGGCGAGGCCGGCATCGGTGGCGATCTCGAAATAGCCGGGCGTGGCCAGCGCGACGTCCAGGCTCTGGCCCGTGGTCTTGAGCGTGCCCGGACGCAGGTCGGGGCGCACCATGAAACTGCCGGGCGTCGTTCGCGCGCCGCCGGTGGCCACCCCCAGCGAGGCGGCGGCATCGCGCATCGCGCCGGTGAAGCCGCCCGCCGCGGCGTTCGTGCCCACGGGCAGCGACACCGCGACCTCGCGCTTGTAGCCGGGCGTGGTGGCGTTGGCCATGTTCATGCTCACGCGCTCCAGGCGTGCCATGTCCTGCTGCATGCTGAGGAGGCTGATTGCGAGTACGTCGCTCATGCGTGGCCCTTGGTGAGTGGTCTCAGAGTTGAACGATGCCGAAGGACTTCAGCTCGATGGTGTGCGGCACTTCCGTCATGGACAGCACGCGCAGATGCGGCATCACGCGCTCGGACAGCGCGCGCACGTGGCGGCGCAGCTCGGGCGCGCACAGCAGCACGGGCAGCAGGTTGCTCTTCATCATGCGTTCGGCGTGCTGCACCAGCCGCTTCACGAGCTGTTCCGACAGCCGCGGATCGAGCACGAAGGGCTGCGCGCCGCCGCCTTCGCTCGCGACCTGGATGCTCTGCAGGAACTGGCTCTCGATCGCGGGGTCGAGCGTGAGCACCTGCAGCGAGGTGGCCTCGCCCAGCAGGCCCTGGCAGATGGCGTGGCCGAGGCGCTGGCGCACCATCTCCGTCAGCAGGTGGGCGTCGCGCGTGGTGCGCCCGGCATCGGCCAGCGTCTCGAGGATGGCCTCGATGTGCCGGATCGAGACCTTCTCGCGCAGCAGGTTCTGCAGCACCTTCTGCACGTCGCTCGAGGACAGCACGGTCGGGATCAGTTCCTCGACCAGGCCCGGCTGGCTCTGGCGCACGCGCGCGAGCAGCCGATCGACCTCGGCGCGCGTCAGCAGCGTGGCCGACTCGCGCCGCAGCATCTCGGTCAGGTGCGTCATGAAGACGGTGGCGGCATCGACCAGCGTGAACTTGGCCTGGCTCGCGGCCTCGCGCTGGCCTTCCTCGATCCACAGCGCGGGCAGGCCGTAGGTCGGGTCGCGCGTGGGTTCGCCCGGGATCGACCTGGTGTCGCCCGCGGGATGGATCGCCAGCAGCCGGTCGGCGCGCGCCTCGCCCTTGCCGACCACCACGCCGTCGAGGTGGATCTCGTAGCGGTCGGCCGACAGCCGCGCCGAATCCTTGAAGCGCACGCGCGGCAGCACCAGGCCGAACTCCTGCGCATGCTGCTTGCGGAAGGTGCCGATGCGTTCCATGAACACGCTGCCGGGCTGGTTGATCAGCGGCACCCAGTTGCTGCCGAGGTGGATCTCGATCGGCTCGACGCGCAGCAGCGCATAGGGATCGTCGGTGCTGGCGGCCGGCGCGCCGTCGCCGTCGGTACCGATGGCATCGAGGGCCGCGTCGCCGCCCGCCGCGGGCTGCGTGGCGGCAGCATCCTTGGCCTTGGCGAAGCGGTAGAGCAGCGTGGCGGCCAGCAGGAAGCAGGCCGTGAGCGCCAGCGTGGGCAGCGCCGGAATGCCCGGCAGCAGCAGCAGGCCGCCGAGCGCCATCGACACCAGCAGCAGCGTCTTCGGGAAAGAGCCGACCTGGCGCAGCGCCTCGCGGCTCAGGTTGGCGTCGGACGAGGAGCGCGTGACGATGATGCCGGTGCCCACCGCGATGACCAGCGCCGGCACCTGGGTCACGATGCCGTCGCCGATGGTCAGCAGCGTGTAGGTCTGCAGTGCCTGGCCCCAGGGCATGCCGTGCTGCATCACGCCGATCACCAGGCCGCCGATGATGTTGATCAGCAGGATGATGATGCCGGCGATCGCGTCGCCCTTGACGAACTTGCTGGCGCCGTCCATCGCGCCGTAGAAGCCCGCTTCCTTCTCGAGGTTCTTGCGCCGGCGCTGCGCCTCGGCCTGGTCGATGAAGCCCATGTTGAGGTCGGCATCGATGCTCATCTGCTGACCGGGCATGCTGTCGAGCGTGAAACGCGCCGCGACCTCGGAGACGCGCTGCGCGCCGCTGGTCACGACCACGTACTGCACCACGATCAGGATCAGGAACACGATCAGCCCGATCACGTAGTTGCCGCCGACCACGAAGGCGCCGATCGCGCCGATCACGCGGCCCGCGTCGCCGTCGGACAGGATCAGCCGCGTGGCCGCCACGTTGAGCGACAGCCGGAACAAGGTGGCGATCAGCAGCAGCGAGGGGAAGGTGGAGAACTCCACCGGCCGCGCCATGTAGAAGGTCAAGAGCAGCACCAGGAAGGCGAAGCTGAAGTTGCTCAGGATCAGGAAGTCGAGCAGCCCGCTGGGAATGGGCGCGAACAGCACCACCAGCACGCCGAGCACCAGCGCCACCAGCGCGATGTCGCTGTTCTTGCCGAGGATGCGGCCCAGGGCGTTCATGGCCGGCCTCCCGCCGCGGTGCCGGCCTGCCGTTGCTGTTGTTGTTCGCGCATCGCGAACACCCAGACGATGATGCGCGCGACCTGCGCGTAGAGCTCGGGCGGCACCGGCTGATTGACCGGCAGTTCGCGGTAGATGCGGCGCGCGAGCGCGGGGTTCTGCACCACCGGGATCCGGTGCCGCGCCGCGATCTCGCGCATCGCGGCCGCCATGTGGCCGGTGCCCTTGGCCAGCAGCTGCGGCGAGACCATGCGCCCGTGTTCGTACTTGAGCGCCACCGCCACGTGCGTGGGGTTGGTGATCAGCACGTCGGCATTGCGGGTCTGGCTCAGCGCCTGGCTGCGCTTGAGCATCTCGCGGCGCAGTTCCTTCAGGCGCGCGCGGATGCGCGGATCGCCTTCGCGGTTTTTGACCTCGTCCTTGAGCTCGCGCTGGCTCATGCGCATCTTCTTCGCGAACTCGTGGCGCGTGTACATCCAGTCGACCAGCGCGATCAGGCCCAGCACCAGGGCCATCTTGAGGCCCACGCTGGAGAGGTCGTCGATCAGCATGCGCAGGTAGCCGATGGGTGCGAGCGAGGCCAGGGCGTAGAACTGGTCGGTCAGCGCGCGCAGGCTCAGCACCGCGACCAGCGTGAGCAGCACGAGCTTGATGACGGCGCGCGCCGTGTCGAACAGCACGCGCATCGAGAACAGCCGCTTGAGGCCGGTGACCGGGCTGACGCGGGAGAAGTCCATCTTCACCGGCTCGAACGAGAACACCGGGCCGGTCTGCATCAGGTTGCCGAGCACGGCCGCCAGCATCGCCACCGCGAAGAACGGCGCCATGATCATCAGCCCCGCGCGCAGCGCGCGCTCGATGGTCGGCCAGAGGCCGACGCCGGCCGCGTCCATGCGGCTGGCATGGATCAGCAGCGCCTGGTCGAAGCGGAACTGCTCGGCCGCCACGCCGAAGCCACGCCAGGTGAGGTAGACCACCGCGGCGAAGAACACCATCGCCGACACCATGTCCACGCTCTTGGCCACCTGCCCGCGCTCGCGCGCGCGCTGCAGCTTGTAGGGCGTGGCCGCCTGGTTGCGGTCCAGATCCTGCTCGGCCATCAGCGTGCTCCTCCGGGAGCGGCTGGCGCGGCGGCGAACATCTGGTCCCAGCTCGTGGCGATGCCCGCGTAGACGCGCGTCATCACGCCGCCGATGCCCGTGAACCAGAGCGACAGCGCGAGCAGTCCCGCGATGATCTTCACCGGGATGCCCATCGCGAACATGTTCATCTGCGGCAGGTTGCGCCCGACCACGCCCAGCACGAATTCGACCAGCAGGATGCAGAAGACCACCGGCGCGGCGAGCGCGAAGCCGAGCGTGAAGAGCCCGGCCGCCTGCTTGAGCACGGGCAGGGCCGCATGGGCCACCGACCAGGAGGCGCCGACCGGAAAGCGCTCGATGCTGAAACCCAGGCCGCGCAGCAGCGCGTGATGGCCGTTGAGCACGAAGAACACCAGCACGGCCAGGTAATTGAAGGCGGTGGTCAGGATCGGCGTGGGGCGCTGGGTGACGGGATCGAACACCTGCGCGATGCCGAAGCCGAGCTGCACGTCGAGCAACTGGCCGGCCACCGAGAACGCGCCGAAGGCGAGCAGGATGCCCAGGCCCAGCGTGGCGCCGAGCGCGACCTCGGCCAGGGCGGAGGCGAGCAGCGCACTCCAGCCGTTCCAGCTCGCGTTCGAGGCGGGAAGGCCGGCCGCCAGCGCGACGGCCAGCGACAGCAGCAGCAGCGCACGGACCGTGGTGGGCAAAGGCACCGCGTAGAAGACGGGTGTCATGAGGAAGGTGGCGGCCACGCGCAGGCTCAGGAGACCGGTGGAAATCAGCCAGCCGCTACCGAGTCCGGAGACCATCGCGTCGGGCAGCGAGCTCGCTGCGTTCATGGAACTGTGGGCCGAGGCGAAGGAGGAAGGCGGGCGGCGGTCGCGCTCAGAACATCGCCGGGATGCTGTTCCAGAGGTTCGTCGTGAACTGCGTGAGCTTGCGCAGCATCCACGGCCCCGCGACGACCAGCACGGCACCCGCCGTGAACAGCTTGGGGACGAAGGTCAGCGACATTTCCTGCACCTGCGTCACCACCTGAAGCACGCTGATGACCACGCCGACGAGCATGGTCAGGCCCAGCAAGGGCAGGCAGATCAGCAGGCCCGTCATGAACAGGTCCGCCATCATCTTGAGCGCTAGATCGGCGTGCAATTCGAATTCCCCGTGACCCGCTCGCGATGCACTCGACGGTGCGCAATCTGGGTCGAATGTAAGTCTTGTGTGTTTTTGAACGGCCTGCTGAATCGGTCGTTGACCAACAGGTCGTAGGCTGGTTCCTACATTGAGCTTACACCTTTAGAGGGAGGCTCCAATGACCGTTACAGCCTCCATTTGGAGGAGGGCGAGACGCCGGTCTTATGACTTAGGTAATAAGTAACACTAATACACAAAATGTAAGACGAATAAGTGCAAGGTCTACAGCGCTCGGTGTTTGCTTTCGTTGCGGGTGTGAGACAGGTGTCGCCTGATACTGCCGCCATCGCCCGATCGACTAAGATGAGAACAATTCTTATTCATGAGGCCGCGATCCCCGCACGCCGTTCGGAAGAATGAACGCCGATTCCGCCCTTCACCCGCACCCCCATGCACATGTCCACGCCCTCTACCGCGGCCACCACGGTTGGCTGCTGGGCTGGCTGCGCGGCAGGCTGGGCAATTCCTTCGATGCCGCGGACCTGGCGCAGGACACCTTCCTTCGCATCCTCGCCGCGCCCGACCACACGCCCGAGAAGCAGGGCGACTGGCAGCTGCGCGAGCCGCGTGCCTACCTGACGGTCGTCGCCAAGCGCCTGCTTGCGAACCTGTACCGGCGGCGCTCGCTCGAGCAGGCCTACCTCGACGCGCTGGGCGCGATGCCCGAGCCGCTGGCGCCATCGCCCGAGCAGCAGGCGATCATTCTCGAGACGCTGCAGGAGATCGACGCGATGCTCGACGGCCTCGCGCCAGCGGTGCGGCAGGCCTTCCTGATGGCGCAGCTCGAAGGGCTGGGCTATGCCGAGATCGCGACGCGGCTGGGCCTGAGCGAGCGCACGGTGAAGCGCTACATGGCCGAGGCGATGGCGCACTGCATCGTGCTGGTGGCGTGAGACATCCGGTGGTCGACAAGGCCGTCGCCACGGAGGCCGCCCAGGGCTTCCTGCTGCTGCAGTCGGGCGAGGCCACGGCCACCGAGCGCGCGCGCTGGACGCAATGGCGCGCGGCCGATCCGGCCCATGAAGACGCCTGGCAGCGCGCCGAGCAGGTGAGCCGCAAGTTCGGCCTGCTGCCGGGCGCGCTCGCGATGCCCGCGCTGGGACGCACGGTGCGGGCCGACCGCCGCGCCGCGGTCAAGGCGCTGGCGCTGCTGCTGGCCGCCGTACCCGCCGGCTGGGTCGCGTGGCGCGCCTCGGCGGCGCGCGAATGGCTGGCCGACCACCGCACCGCCACCGGCGAGCGGCGCGAGGTGCGCCTGCCCGACGGCACGCGCATCCAGCTCAACACCGCGACGGCGATCGACGTGGCCTACGACGCCACGCTGCGGCGGGTGCGCCTGCGCGCGGGCGAGATCCTGGTCGACACCGCGCCCGACCGCGTGCCCGCCGGCGACCCCGCCTATCGCCCCTTCGTGGTCGAGACCGCGCAGGGACGGCTGCACGCGCTGGGCACGCGCTTCGTGGTGCGGCAGCACGAGGACCGGCGCAGCCACGTGGGCGTGCTCGAGGGCGCGGTCGAGGTCCGGCCCGACGATGCGCAGGGTCTCGCGGTGGTGGTGCGCGCCGGCGAGCAGGCCGGCTTCTCCGCCTCGGCGGTCGATGCGTCGCGCGCGCTCGATCCCGGGGCCGACGACTGGTCGCGCGGCGTGCTGCGCGTGAAGAACATGCGTTTGCACGACTTCCTCGCCGAGCTCGGCCGCTACCGGCCCGGGGTGCTGCATTGCGACCCGGCGGTGGCCGAGCTGCGCGTTTCGGGCGTCTTCCAGTTGCGCGACACCACGCCCGTGCTCGACAGCCTGCCGCAGGCCCTGCCGGTGCAGGTGCTGTCGCGCACGCGCTATTGGGTGACGGTGGCACCGGCCTGCGACTGAGGGCGCGCGAGCGCGCCGGGCCGGCCGGCAAAAAAATCCGCCGCGCCGTGTCCCTTTTCTTCTTCTCGCGTGTGAAGCCTTGAGGAACAGCCACTTCACACCTTCTTGCGAGATCTCTCCTCATGGCCCGTCGCCCTCCGTTTTTCTTCGATTCCCGCATCGCGCGCGCGGTGCATGGCGCCTTGCTCGCCATGGCCTGCGCCGCCGGCGGCACCGCGGCCCAGGCGCAAGGCGCCGACGCCACGGCCCAGGCCGAACAGCCCAGGAGCTACAGCATCGCCGCCGGCCCGCTCGACGACGCGCTCTCCAGCTTCGCCGCCGCCGCGGGCCTGAGCCTCACGATGCCGCCGGCCCTGGTGCGGGACAAGCGATCGCCTGGCCTGCAGGGCAGCCATGGCGTGCGCGAAGCCTTCGCTCGCCTGCTCGCGGGCTCGGGGCTCGAGGCCGCCGGCGGCGCGGGCGGCGCCTATGTGCTGCGTCCGGCCGCGGCCGGCACCGCGAGCGATGCAGCCGGCCCCACGCTGGCACCGGTCACCGTCACTGCCGAGGCCGACCGCAGCGGCACCACCGAGGGCACCGGCTCGTACACCACGCGCGCCACCGCCGCGGCCACCGGCCTGGCGCTGTCGCCGCGCGAAACGCCGCAGTCGGTCACCGTGCTCACGCGCCAGCAGATCGAGGACCAGAACCTGCTCTCGCTCGGGCAGGCCATGAAGAGCGTCACCGGCGTGTTCGCGGTCAGCTCCGACAGCGACCGCACCGACCTCTACGCGCGCGGCTTCTACATCGACAACTACCAGTACGACGGCGTGCCGACCACGGTCACCACCGACTTCTTCGGCGCCTCCAACAACGACCCGGTGCTGTACGACCGCATCGAGATCGTGCGCGGCGCTACCGGCCTGCTGACCGGCGCCGGCAATCCCTCGGCCTCGGTCAACCTGGTGCGCAAGCATGCCGACAGCAAGGTGTTCGCCGGCAGCGCCTCGCTGGCGCTGGGCTCGTGGAACCTGCGCCGCGGCACCGTCGACCTCTCGACCCCGCTGACCGAGGACGGCCGCGTGCGCGCCCGCGTCATCGGCATGACCGAGGACCGCGACTCCTTCCTCGAGCGCTACCAGGGCCGCAAGCACGTGCTGTATGGCGTGGTCGATGCCGACCTCACGCCCGACACCTCGCTGAGCGTGGGCATCGACTCCCAGGCCAGCCGCCCGAACGGATCGACCTGGGGCGGCCTGCCGCTGACCTTCGGCGACGGCGGCCCCGCGAACTGGGCCGCTTCGAAGAGCATCGGCACGCCCTGGACCCACTGGGACGCGACCAACACCACGCTGTTCGCGAACCTCACGCACGCCTTCGGCAACGGCTGGAAGCTCAAGGCCAATGCCTCGCACCGCCATAGCAAGCAGAACGCCAAGCTGCTCTACCTGTTCGGCGACCTCGACCGCCTCACCGGCACGGGGCTGGGCTCGCTACCTGGCTACTTCGAGCACGAATTCCGCCAGAACAGCCTCGACCTGCAGGCCACCGGCCCGTTCGAGCTGCTGGGGCGCCGGCACGAGCTGGTGCTGGGCCTGAGCAACACCCAGTCGCGCTACGTGCAGGCCAACCACGTGCGCCTGAGCGCGCTGCCCGAGGTCGGCAATTTCTACCTCTGGAACGGCGGCTATCCCGAGCCGAGCTGGGGCGAACTCAAGGTGTCGGGCATCGACAAGCTGCGCCAGACCGGCTACTACGGCGCCGCGCGCTTCTCGGTCACCGATTCGCTCAAGTTCATCCTCGGCGCGCGCCAGAACGACTGGCGCGCCACCCGCCTCACGGCCGACGACCGGACCACGCGCCGCCACGAAGTGCTGACGCCCTATGCGGGCCTGGTCTACGACCTGGGCGAGCACTACTCGGTCTACGCGAGCTACACCGACATCTTCCAGCCGCAGAACTACCGCGACACCAGCGGCAGGTACCTCGACCCGGTGACCGGCAAGAGCTACGAGATCGGCCTCAAGGGCGAACACCTGAACGGCAGGCTGAACAGCTCGCTCGCGCTGTTCCGCTCCGAGCAGGAGAACGTGGCGCAGCGCGACGGCACCCGCCTCGTGCCCGGCTCGACCGATGGCGCCTACTACGGCGCGCGCGGCGTCGTCACCAAGGGCATCGAGCTGCAGCTGTCGGGCGAGCTGGCCGAGGGCTGGCAGGTCAACGCAGGCATCGCGCGCACGCTCGGGCGCGAGGGCAGCGGCGACCGCATCAACCCCACCATGCCGACCACGCTGGCCACGCTGTTCACCACCTACCGGCTGCCGGGCCGCTGGCACCAGCTCACGGTCGGCGGTGGCCTCAACTGGCAGAACCGCGTGTACTACCCGTTCAGCGTGGGCGACGTCGACATGCGCTACACGCAGGGCTCGCGCGCCGTCTTCAGCCTGATGGCGCGCTACGCGGTCTCGCCTCAGCTGTCGCTGCAGCTCAACATCGAGAACCTGTTCGACAAGCGCTACAACGTCAACATCGACGGGCAGGCCTTCGCGGGCACGCCGCGCCATGCGGTGGCGACGCTGAACTACAAGTTCTGAGGGTGCGAGAAGGGAAGCCGGGCGCGATCGGACATTCGTCCAATGGCGCGAAAAGGCGTCCCGGCCGACAGTAGCGGCTCCCGTCACTCCCTTGCCAAGACCCTCTCATGAAGCACTTCCAACGCCTCCAACTCGCCGCCGCCGCCCTGGCCGTCGGCCTCTCGTTCTCCGTCACGGCCGCCAGCGCGGCGGGCCCGACCGCGGCCGCCGCCGCCAACGCATCGCCCAGCGTGGTGCTGGTGCACGGCGCCTTCGCCGATGGCTCCGACTGGGCCAAGGTGATCCCGCTGCTGCAGGCCAAGGGCGTCAACGTCGTCTCGGTGCAGAACCCGCTGACCTCGCTCGAGGACGACGTGGCCGCCGCCAGGCGCGCCATCGATGCCCAGCCCGGCAAGGTGGTGCTGGTCGGCCACTCGTGGGGCGGCACCGTGATCACCGAGGCCGGCGGCAACGACAAGGTCGCCTCGCTGGTCTACGTGGCGGCCTTCGCGCCCGACGCGGGCCAGAACTCGGGCGAGCTCGGCAAGGACTATCCCGCGCCGCCCGGCTTCGCGCACATCGCGGCCGATGCCTCGGGCTTCCTGCGCCTCACGCCCGAGGGCATGAGCCAGCATTTCGCGCAGGACCTGCCGGCCGCGACCACGCGCGTGATGGCCGTGACGCAGGGCCCGATCCAGGCCAAGGCCTTCGAGCAGAAGGTGTCGGCCGCCGCCTGGAAGACCAAGCCCTCGTGGTACATCGTGAGCAGTTCCGACCACATGATCCATCCCGCGCTGCAGCGCGACATGGCCAAGCGCATCGGCGCGCACGTGACCACGCTGAACACCAGCCACGTGCCGCAGCAGTCGCAGCCCGCGAAGGTGGCCGAGGTGATCCTGGACGCCGTGCGCCAGTCGAAGTAAGGTGCCGGCGCCCCGCCGTCTACCGGATCCATTGCCTTGCAGCCCATCGCCCACGTCCCGCTCTTCGATGCCATCAAGGCGCTCGCCTTCGTCGGCGACCTCAGCATGGGCCAGCCCATCGACCACTCGGCGCGCGTGGCCTGGATCGCCGCGCGGCTGGCACAGGCGATGGGCCGGGACGAGGTGGCGCAGGGCCACGCGGCCTGCGTCGCGCTGCTGCGCTGGTCGGGCTGCACCGCCAATGCGCCCGAGTTCTCCGACCTGCTCGGCGACGACGTCGGCGGGCGCCGCGCGATGCTCGCGACGGCCTCGGCGCGCGAGGCCGCGGCCTTCGCGGGCACGGTCGGCTCGCTGGCCGAGATCCATTGCGAGGTGTCGGGCGAGATCGCGCGCTTCCTCGGCCTGCCCGAGGCGGTCGAGCGGCCGCTGCGCCACATGTTCGAGAACTTCGACGGCAGCGGCAAACCCGCGGGCCTGGCCGCGCCGCATATTCCGGAGGCGGTGTACCTGGCCACGCTCGCGGGCGATCTCGAGATCTTCTCGCGCACGCATGGCCTGCAGAGCGCGCTGCGCCAGATCGCCGAGCGCGCCGACGGGCGCTATCCCGCGGCGCTGGTCCAGGTCGCGCGGCAGCACGCGGTCGACTGGCTGCACGCGCTCGACCAGGGCGCCGCGGCCGACCTGCAGGCGCCCGAGGGCGCGCTGCGCGATGCGGTGGCGCCGCTCGAGCTGATCGCCGACGTGATCGATCTCAAGCTGCCGTGGATGACCGGCTTCTCGCGCCGCGTGGCCGAAGCGGCCGCCGCCTGCGCCGCTGGCCTGGGGCTCGATGCCGCGGCCTGCGAGCAGGTGCGGCGCGCCGCGCTGATCCATGGCATCGGCCGTGCCTCGGTGCCGAACGCGGTCTGGGATTCGCCCAGGCTGCGCAGCGAGGCCGACAAGGAGCGGCTGCGCCTCGTGCCCTACTGGACCGAACGCGCCGCACGCCGCATCGAGACCTTGCGGGCCGAGGCCGAGATCGCTTCCTTCGTCGACGAGCGGCTCGATGGCTCGGGCTTCTTCCGCGGCGTGAAGGGCGCGGCGATCGGCACGGCCGAGCGCGTGCTGGCCGCGGCGGTGCACTGGGTGCTGCTGCACACGGGCGCGCCGGGCCGGCCCGCGCTGGCGGCCGCGGAGGCGCAGGCGCAGCTGCGTCGCGAGGCGGAGCAGGGCCGGCTCGATGCGGCCGCCGTCGCCGCGTTGACGGGGCGAGAGTCGGTGGCCGCGAAGACGCCTGCCGCGGAGGGCGAAGCCAATGCCTTGCTCTCGTCGCGCGAGGTCGAGGTGCTGGGCCGCATCAGCCTCGGCGAGAGCAACAAGGAGGCGGCGCGCACGCTCGGCATCAGCCCGAGCACGGTGCGCGCGCACCTCGAGAACATCTTCCGCAAGCTCGGCTGCACCACGCGCGCGGCCGCGACCCTGAAGGCGATGACGCTCGGTCTGCTCTGAGGTTTCAGCCCGGCTCGGGGCCGGTCTCGGGCGCATTGCCCGTCATCATCTGGCTCAGCAGGCCGGCGAGCGCCTCGCGCTGGCCGGTGTCGAACATGCGCAGCAGATGCAGCTCGGCGGCGGCGTGCTTGGGCATCGTCTCGTCGGCCAGCCGCATGCCCTTGGCCGTGAGCTTCACCAGCACGCCGCGGCCGTCGTCGGGATGGATCGAGCGCTTGACCAGCCCTTCCTGCTCGAGCCGCTTGAGCAGGTTCGACAGCCCGCCCGAGGTGAACAGCAGCGTGCTCTGCAGCCGCGAGGGCGACAGCCGGTAGGGCGCGCCGGCCACGCGCAAGGTCGCGAGCACCGCGTACTCCTGGTACTTGATGCCGAAGGGCTGCAGCACCGCGTTGATGGTGCGCAGCACCACCTCCTCGAGCCGCAGCAGCCGGCCGACCACCGCCTTGCCGCTGCTGTCGATGTCGGGCCGCTCGGTGCGCCACTGCCGGATGCCGCGCTCGACGAGGTCGCCGCCGGTCGCGGGTTGCAAGGCCTTGGGCGCGGGAACCTCGAGCGCTTCGCGCGCCTTGGCACCGCGGGGTCGCGGCGGGCTCTTCGATGCATCGTCCTTGTGCTGCATGGCGTCCTTTCGATGGCGATTTGCGTGCGTTCGCGATGCGTCTTGGTGCATCGCGCGGCAGCGGGTTGGTACCTATCTTAAATGCCTTGCGTTTATCTTTTGCAAAAGATAAAGTGAATCGCATCGCGCTTCGATCCCCTCCAGCCTTCGATCTCACAGGAGTCGCTTCCATGAAAACCGCGCTCGCACGTTGCCTGTCCCTGGGCTTTGCCTCCTTGCTGATGTCGGGTGCGCTGCACGCCGAGGAGCTGGTGGTCGGCATCTTCGGCGGCTCCTTCGCCGACGACTCGAAGACCTGCCACATCGCCTCGTTCGAGAAGAAGACCGGCGCCAAGGTGGCGCTCAAGCTCGGCAGCTCCTCGCAGTTCGCCGCGGCCATCCGCGCGACCGGCGGCAAGTCCGACTTCGACGTGGTCTACATCGACAATTCGCTCGCGGCGCAGCTCAAGAACGAGAAGCTGCTCGAGACCATCGACAAGTCCAGGCTCGCGAACGCCGCCGACATCTCGCCGCGCGCGCTCGACAAGGACGGCCAGTACGTGGTGTTCATGACGGGCGCCACCGTCATCGTCTACGACACCAAGCAGATCAAGACCCCGCCCACCTCCTGGGCCGATCTCGCCAAACCCGAATACGACGGCCGCCTCGCCATCGGCGACATCAGCGGCACCTCGGGCTCGCAGTTCCTGATGGCGCTCAACCGCATGAAGGGCGGCGAGCTGAGCAACATGGACGCCGGCTTCGCGGCCGTGAAGCCGATCGCCAAGGCCTCGGTCACGCTCTACACGCAGGCCGACCAGATCGTCTCGCTGTTCGAGCGCCAGGAGATCGCCGCCGCCGTCTGGTACCCCGACCGCGCGGGCTCGGCCATCGACAAGGGCCTGCCGCTCGCGATCGTCTATCCGAAGGAAGGCGCGGTCGGCATCCTGCCCGCGCTGGTGATTCCCAAGGGCGCGAAGTCGCCGGCGCTCGCGCTCAAGTACATCGACGAGGTGCTGTCGAAGGAAGGCCAGGCCTGCTTCGCCGAGCGCAAGTACGCGGGCCCGGTCAACACCCAGGTCAAGCTCAGCGACAAGGCCGCGAAGATCGTTCCGTACAAGGAGACCTTCGACAAGCTCTGGCTGCCCGATCCCGAGCAGGTCGCGAAGTCCATGCCCGAATGGACCCGCCGCTGGCAGCGCGAAGTCGCGCGCTGAGCGCCGCCGCCGTTCCCACGATCCCGTACGCCCAATGCCCGCACTCACGCTGGAGCGCCTCGAGAAGCGCTACCCCGGACACGTCGCCGCCTCCTCGGTCTCGCTGTCGGTCCACGACGGCGAATTCATCTCGCTGCTCGGCCCCTCGGGCTGCGGCAAGACCACGGTGCTGCGCATGGTGGCGGGCCTGATCGAGCCCACGGGCGGCCGCATCCTGATCGACGGCCGCGACGTCACGGCGCTGCCCACCAACAAGCGCAACATCGGCCTGGTGTTCCAGTCCTATGCGCTGTTCCCGCACATGAGCGTGTTCGAGAACGTCGCCTTCGGCCTGCGCCGCCAGGGCGTGCAGGGCGCGGAGCTCACGCGCCGCGTCGAGCAGGCGCTGGCCAGCGTGCGCCTCTCGGCGCTGGGCGACCGGCTGCCGCGCCAGCTCTCGGGCGGCCAGCAGCAGCGCGTGGCGGTGGCGCGCTCGATCGCGCCGCGCCCGAGCATCCTGCTGTTCGACGAGCCGCTGTCCAACCTCGATGCCGCGCTGCGCGACGAGATGCAGATCGAGCTCAAGCGGCTGCAGCGCGAGGTCGGCATCACCACGCTGTTCGTCACGCACGACCAGGGCGAGGCCATGTCGATGTCCGACCGGGTCTGCGTGCTGGCCCATGGCGTGGTGCAGCAGTTCGACACGCCCGAGGCCATCTACCACCGCCCGGCCACGGGCTTCGTCGCGAGCTTCATGGGCCGGCCCAACCGGCTCGGCGGCAAGCTCGCGCGCGCCGGAGCGGGGGGCGCTACGGTGCAGCTGCGCGACGGCCCGGTGCTCGCCGTGGCCCAGGCCGAGGGCATTGCCGATGGCGCCGCGGTCGACGTGGTCGTGCGCCAGGAGGACATCCGCTTTCTCGGCGCGCAAGACCTCTCCGACGCCGCGAACCTGCCGCGCTACGAAGCCCGCGTCGCGATGCGTTCCTTCGTCGGCTCGCGCGTGCAGTACCTGCTGGCCCTCGGCGGCATCGAGCTGATCGCCGAGGCCGCCACCAATGGCCCGCATGCCGGCCTCGAGGTCGGCGCGCCGGTCGGTGTGGCGATCGATCCGCGCCATGTCTACGTGAACGCCGCGGCATGAGATCGCGCCACACCGCCGGCGCCTTGCTGGCCTCGCCCCTGCTGCTGGTGCTGCTGCTGGCCTTCGTCGCGCCGGTGCTGCTGATGGTGCCGCTGAGCCTGCATCCCTACGTGCCCGGCAGCGGCATCGCCAGCGGCTGGACGCTGGCCAACTACACCAGCATCCTCACCGACGAGTACTACCGTGAGGTGGTGCTGCGCACGCTGGTGCTGGGCTTCGGCGTCACCGCGATCTGCCTCGTGCTCGGCTATCCGCTGGCCTACTACATCGCCAACGCGGGCCCGCGCATGCGGCTCGCGCTGACCATGCTCGTGATCTTCCCGATGCTGCTCAACCTCGTGGTGCGCTCCTTCGGCTGGATCGCGCTCCTGGCCAACCGCGGCCTCATCAACAACCTGCTGATCGACGTCGGCCTGATCGAGCGCCCGATCCGCATGATGTTCAATCTGTTCGGGCTGCTGGTCGGCATGTCGCACATCTTCCTGCCCTTCATGGTGCTGATGCTGGTGCCCGCGATCCAGGCGATCCCGAAGGACGTGCAGTCGGCTGCCTACACCCTGGCCGCGAGCCGGCTGCGCGTGTTCTGGTCGATCACGCTGCCGATGAGCGCGCCCGGCATCCTCTCGGGCTCGATCCTGGTGTTCGTGCTCACCATCAGCGCGTTGGTCACGCCGCGCATGCTCGGCGGTGCCACCTACAAGGTCATGGCCACGCTGATCTACGACGACTTCCTGCAGACGCTCGACTGGCCGGCCGGTGCCGCCATGTCCTTCGTGCTGACCGCGCTCACGCTGGCCGTGATCGCGCTGTCGAGCCGGCTGCTCAAGCGCTGGGGAGGCCAGGCATGAGCACCCCGAGCGAAACGCAGCGCCAGGGCCTGGGCCTCACTGCCACCGCCATCGCGGTGGTCGTGTTCCTGCAGATCCCGGTGCTGGTGGTGGTGCTCGCGGCCTTCAGCAAGACCGCCTACCTCACGATCCCGCCCAAGGGCCTGACCCTGCACTGGTTCGAGGTGGTGCTGCGCGATCCCGAATACCTCTCGGCCGCCTGGACCAGCCTCTGGCTCGCCGCCGCCTCGACCGCCGCCGCGCTGGTGCTGGGCCTGATCGCCGCCTATGCGATCCACCGCCGCATGGTGCCGGGAGCGGCCGCGCTGACCTCGCTGTTCATGGCGCCGCTGGTGCTGCCCTCGGTGGTGCTCGGCGTGGCGCTCTTGCAGTACTACACGATGACCGGCCTGCGCGGCAACTCGCTGGGCCTGTGGCTCGCGCATGTGGTCATCACCGTGCCCTACGTGGTGCGCGCCAGCCTCGGCAGCCTGGCGGCGGTCGACGAGTCGCTCGAAGACGCGGCGCGCGTGCTCGGCGCCGACGGCTTCACGAGCTTCCGGCTGGTCACCCTGCCGCTGGTCAAGCCCGGCCTCGTGGCCGGCGGCCTGTTCGCCTTCATCACCTCGCTCGACAACGTGCCGGTGTCGGTGTTCCTGCTCTCGGCGAGCCAGACCACCCTGCCGGTGAAGATCTTCACCTCGGTGGAGCAGGGCGTCGACCCGAGCGTCGCCGCGGTCTCCACCCTGCTGATCGTGGCCACCGGCATCGTGCTGCTGCTGGCCGAACGCTGGACCGGCTTCCACAAGCACGTCTAGGCCCTTCTTCCTCTTCTTCCCCAGGACTTCGCGATGCCCACCACGAGCAAAGGCTTCCCGCTCATGCTGACCTTCGACCTCGACGCCGAGACCATGTGGACCGGCCGCGATCCCGCCAACGCGCAGCGGCCGATCCTGATGTCGCAGGGCGCCTACGGCTGGAAGGTCGGCATGCCGCGCATCCTCAAGCTGCTGGAGCGCTACGGCATCCACTCCACCTTCTTCGTGCCGGGCGAGGTGGCCGAGAAACATCCCGAACTGATGCGCGAGGTGATCGACCGCGGCCACGAGGTGGCGCACCACAGCTACAGCCACCGCTGGATCGTCGGCCTCACGCCCGAGGAGGAGCGCGAGGAGATGGAGAAGGGCCTCGAGGTGCTGACCCGCCTGACCGGCAGCCGCCCGCGCGGCTGGCGTTCGCCCGCGGCCGAGTTCAGCGCCATCACGCTCGACCTGATCAAGGAGTACGGCTTCGACTACTCCTCGAACTTCTTCGACGACGACTCGCCCTACCTGCTCGAGATCGGCGGCCAGCGCACCGACATCGTCGAGCTGCCGTTCCGCTGGGTGCTCGACGACGCGCCCTTCTTCCAGTACTCGATCACGCTGCCGGGCCGCACCTTGCAGGCGCCCTCGGCCGCGCTCGAGGCCTGGAAGAGCGAGTTCGACGTGCTGCATGCCGAGGACCGCATGATGATGGTCGGCATGCATCCGCAGATCATCGGCCAGCCCTCGCGGCTCAAGGTGCTCGAGGGCCTGATCGAGCATGCGCTCGCGCATTCCGACGTGTGGATCGACCGCTGCGACCGCATCTCCGACGACATGCGCCCGCGCCTGCAGGCCGCGGTGGCCGCATGAATGCCGTCGCTGCCAATCCGGCGGCGCCGCGCCAGCTGATCGTGAGCGGCGGTGCCAGCGGCATCGGCCTCGCGGTCGCGCGCATGGCGGTGGCGCGCGGCGCGCGCGTGGCGCTGCTCGACCGCGACACGGCCGCGCTCGCCGACGCCGTGCGCCTGCTCGGCGAGGCGGCGCTGGCGCTCGAATGCGACGTGAGCGACGCGCCGGCCGTGCGCACTGCGGTGGACCGCGCCGCGCAATGGCTGGGCGGCGTCGACGCGCTGGTCAACTCGGCCGGCATCGATGCGCTGAAGTCGCTCGAGGCCACCAGCGACGAGGAGTGGGCACGCGTGCTGGCCGTCAACCTCACGGGGCCGATGCTGGTGTGCCGCGCCGCGCTGCCGCACCTGCGCGCGGCCGGTGGCGGCAGCATCGTCAACATCGCCTCGGGCGCCGGCTTGCGGCCGCTGCCCAACCGCACCGCCTACTGCGCGAGCAAGGCCGCGGTCATCATGTTCGGCAAGTCGCTCGCGATCGAGACCGCGGCCGACGGCATCCGCGTCAACGCGGTCTGCCCGGGCGCGATCGACACGCCGCTGTTCCGCACCAGCTACGAGAACGCCGACGATCCCGAGCGCGCGCTGGCCGAGATCCGCGAGCGTTATGCGCTCGGCCGCATCGCCGCGCCCGAGGAGGTGGCCGAGGCCGTGCTCTACCTCAGCGGCCCGGGCGCCAGCTACATCACCGGCACCGCGCTCGCCGTCGATGGCGGCCGCACCTTCCACTGAAAGGCCCGCGATGACATTCGATCGGCGCGTGGCGGTGGTCACCGGGGGCGGGCAGGGCATCGGTGCCGCCGCGGTGATGGAGTTCCTGGGACGGGGTGCGCGCGTCGCGGTGCTCGACCTCGACTGCGCGCCGCTCGACGCGCAACTGGCCGGCGACGGCGTCGCGCCCGGCCTGGCCTCGCGCTGCCTGCGCGTGAGCGGCGACTGCACCGATGCGGCGGTGGTCTCGGCCTTCTTCGACCGCGTGGAAGCGGACTTCGGCCCGGTCGACATCCTCTTCAACAACGTCGGCCAGAGCGCGCGCGAACGCGGCGCGCCCTTCGTCGAATCGCGGGAGGAGGTCTGGCGCTTCGTGCTCGAGGTCTCGCTGCTCACGGCCATGCGCGCCTCGCGCCGCGTGGCGCCCGGCATGAAGGCGCGCGGCTTCGGCCGCATCGTCAACATGAGCACCGACGCGGCCTTCGTCGGCGACGTGGGCCTGGCCGACTACGCGGCCGCCAAGATGGGCGTGGTGGGCTTCACGCGCTCGCTGGCGCGCGAGCTGGCGCCGCACGGCGTCACGGTCAATGCCGTGTGCCCCGGCGCGATCCGCACCCGCGCGCACGACCAGCTGAACCCCGAGGTGCTCGCGCGCATCGTGGCCGACACGCCCGTGGGCTTCATCGGCACGCCACGCGACGTGGCCGCGGCCGTGGCCTTCCTGGCGGGCGACGACGCCCGCTTCATCACGGGCCAGACGCTGCTGATCGACGGCGGCCGCTGGATGCTCTGACTTCCGACTTCGAGGAACAACATGGATCTGATGGACCACGGCGCCGTGGCGCTGGCCGCGCTGGTGCGGCGCAAGGAAGCCTCGCCGGTGGAGATCGTGCAGGCCGCGCTCGCGCGCATCGAGGCGCGCCGCGAGCTCAACGCCTTCATCACCGTCACTGCCGACGAGGCGCTGGCCGACGCGCGCCGCGCCGAGGCAGCCGTGATGGCCGGTGAATCGCTGGGCCCGCTGCATGGCATTCCCTATTCGGTCAAGGACCTGACGCTGACGGCCGGCGTGCGTACCACCATGGGCTCGGCGATCCACGAGGACTTCGTGCCCAAGGACGACGCGGTGGCCGTGGCGCGCGCCAAGGCCGCGGGCGCGATCCTGATCGGCAAGACCCTGACGCCCGAGTTCGGCCACAAGCAGGTGCCGACGGCGCCGCTGTTCGGCCGCACGCTGAACCCCATCAACCCCGCCTACACGCCCGGCGCCTCGAGCAGCGGCGCCGCTGCCGCGGTGGCGGCCGGCATGGGTCCGCTGGCGCTGGGCACCGATGGCGGCGGCTCGATCCGCATTCCCGCGGCCTGCTGCGGCATCGTCGGCCTCAAGGCCACGCTCGGCGTGGTGCCGCACCTGCAGGCCCCTGACCTCTATTCGGCCAACTCCTTCACCGGCCCGATGGCGCGCGACGTGGCCGACACCCGGCTGCTGTTCGAGGCCATCGCGGGCTTCGACGCGCGCGATCCCTGGGGCGCGGGCAGCGCGCCGCCGCGTCGTGCCGCGCCCGTCTCGCTGCGCGGCCTGCGTGTGGCCTGGCTGCCGAGCGCGGGCAACCGCGTCGATCCCGAGGTGGAGGCCATCGCCGGTGCCGCCGTGCAGGCGATGGCGCGCGAGGGCGCGATCGTCGAGACCGTGCAGCTCGATTTCGTCTCGCTCGAGAAGCACTTCCTGGTCGTGCTGCAGTCGCTGCTGGCCGCGCGCGTGGGCGCCAACCTCGAGCGCTTCGGCAACCGGCTCGATGCCTCGCTGATCGACGCGGTGCAAAAGGGCCGCCGCCACACGGCCGTCGATTTGCACGAGGCCACCTTCGCCAAGACCCGCTGCTTCAATGAGCTGCAGGCGCTGTTCGAACGCTTCGACGTGCTGGTGTCGCCCACGCTGGCGGCACCGCCGCTGCCCATCGACATGGACGTGAGCGGCGAGATCGAGATCGCCGGCCGGCCCGCGGGCACCGTGCGCGGTGCCTGGTATCCCTACACCTACCCGATGAACCTCACGGGCCATCCCGCGCTGTCGATGCCCTGCGGCCGCAGCACCATCGGCCTGCCGATCGGGCTGCAGCTCGTGGGCCGCTGGCACGACGACCACTATCTGCTCGATCTCGCAGCGCTGGTCGAGCAGGCGCTCGGTTGAGCGATCCCCCTTACTTTTTTTCACCGCGAGGTCTTCCATGCCGTCCTTCATCCGCCGATCCCTTGCCGTCGCGGCCTTCGCGGCCTGCCTCCTTCCGGCCGCGCAGGCCCAGTTGCCGCCGGGCCTCGCGGGCGGCAACCTGCGCATCGTCGTCGGCTATGCGGCCGGCGGCGCGGCCGACACGGTCGCGCGCCTCTATGCCGAGCAGCTCAAGGACGCGGGCTTCGGCAGCATCGTGGTCGACAACAAGCCCGGCGCCTCGGCGCGCCTGGCCTGGGACACGGTGAAGAAGGCCAAGCCCGACGGCCTCACGCTCTACCTCGCGCCGTCGCCGCTGCTCACCATCCTGCCGCTGACCTACAAGACGCCGGGCTACGACGCCGACAAGGACCTGGTGCCGGTCGCGCTGCTGGTCGAGATTCCCACCGCGGTCGTCACCGGCGCCGGTCAGCCCTACAGCTCGATGAAGCAGTACGTCGAATGGGCGAAGAAGAACCCGAGCAAGGCGACGCTGGGCCTCGCGACCATCGGCAGCTCGGGCCACCTGGGCGCCTTCGCGCTCGCCAAGGCGCAGGGCTTCGAGCTCACGCCCGTGGCCTACCGCGGCGCCTCGCCGATGCTGATCGACGTGGTCGGCGGCGAGCTGTCGATGGGCTGGGACGCGGCCGCCAGCATGATGCCGCTCTACAAGGGCGGCAAGATCAAGTTCCTGGGCCTCAGCGGCGACAAGCGGCTGCCGGCGCTGCCCGACGTGCCCACGGCCAAGGAGCAGGGCTTCGGCGAGTTCGTCGCGGCCACGAGCTGGTATGCGGTCTATGCGCCCGCGGGCACGCCGGCCGCCGTGCTGTCGGCGCTGGAGCGCGGTTTCCTCGCCGCCGCGGCCAAGCCCGAGCTCGCGCGCAGCCTCGAGGCGGCCGGGCTGGTCGCCCATGCCGAGGGCCGCGCCGAGCTCGCGCAGCGGGCGCAGCGCGAGCGCAGGAACTGGGAGCCGATCGTCAAGGCGGCCGGCATCGTCATCGACGAATAGCACGCACGAAGGCTCGATGCCCATGTCCGACGATTCGCTTTTCTTCACGCCCGCGACCGAGCTGGCCGGCCTGATCCGCGCGCGCCAGCTCTCGCCGGTCGAGCTGGTGACGGCGGTGCTCGCGCGCGCCGAGCGCCTGCAGCCCACGCTCAACTGCTTCATCACCCTGACGCCCGAACGCGCGCTAGCCGAGGCCCGTCGCGCCGAGAACGCCATCGCGGCCGGCCGGCCGCTCGGCGCGCTGCACGGCATTCCTTTCTCGGTCAAGGACTTGGTCAACACCGAGGGCGTGGCCACCACCTTCGGCGCCGTGATCCACCGCGACAACGTGCCCGCCGAAGACGCCGTGAGCGTGGCGCGGCTGCGTGCCCAGGGCGCGATCCTGATCGGCAAGACCACCACGCCCGAGTTCGGCTCGGGCCCGCTGACCAACTCGCCGCTGTTCGGCAGCACGCGCAACCCGTGGAACCTCGCGCGCACCTGCGGCGGTTCGAGCGGCGGCGCCGCGGCCGCGGTCGCCGCGGGCATCGCGCCGCTCGCGGTCGCCACCGACGGCGGCGGCTCCACGCGCATCCCGGCCGCCTGCAACGGCGTGGTCGGCATCAAGCAGTCGGTCGGCGTGATCCCGCACAGCCAGGCGCAGGACCTCTACGGCAACCAGACCTACGTCACGCCGATGACCCGCACCGTGGGCGACACCGCGCTGATGCTGCAGGCGATGGCCGGGCCGTCGCCGGTCGATCCCTGGTCCATCGGCCTGCGTTCGCACGACTACGTGGCGGCCGCCGCCGACCTCGGCGACCTGCGCGGCCGCCGCGTGCTGTGCTGCGCCGCGCCGCCGGGCCGGCCGGTGTCCGCCGACGTGGCGCGCAACTTCGAGGCCGCGCTGCGCACGCTGAAGGATCTGGGTGCAAGCATCGAATACTTCGACGGCGCAGGCTTCGAGGTCGAGCCGATCTGGCGCGCGATCAACCACACGGTGTGGCGCGCGCGCTTCGGCCCGCTGGTCGAGCGGCATCCCGACAGCTTCAGCGAGACCTTCCGGCGCCAGGTCGAGTCGGCGGCCGGCGTGAGCGGCGTCGAATACCAGGAGGCGATGTTCGCGCGCTCGCAGCTGTTCAAGCGCGTGCAGGCGCTGTTCGAGCGCGCCGACCTGCTCGCCATGCCCACGCTCACGCGCTCCGCGGTGGCGCTCGAGCAGGACCTGTTCGCACCGCTCGACATCGACGGCCAGCCGTACGAGAACGTGCGCGCGCACTGGTATCCGTGGACCATGCCCTTCAACATGACCGGGCATCCGGCCATCAGCCTGCCGAGCGGTTTCGGCGGCGACGGCATGCCGCTGGGCCTGCAGCTCGTGGGCCGCTTCCAGGACGACGCGGCGCTGCTGGGCGCGTCGGCCGCCTTCGAGGCCGCCACGGGATTCGCGGCGCGGCGGCCCGAACTCGCTTGAAGGGAGCCGCCGATATCATCGGCGCATGAAGCAACACACCCGCTGCAGCTGGGCCGAGGGCGATGCCCTGATGAGCGCCTACCACGACGCCGAATGGGGCGTGCCCGAGCGCGATCCGCGCATGCTCTGGGAGACGCTGATGCTCGAGGGCTTCCAGGCCGGCCTGGCCTGGATCACCGTGCTGCGCAAGCGCGACACCTTCCGCGAGGCCTTCGCGGGCTTCGATCCGAAGCAGGTCGCGCGCTTCGACGAAAAGGACATCGAGCGGTTGATGGGCAACCCCGGCATCATCCGCGCGCGCGCCAAGATCGAGGCCACCATTCGCGGCGCCCAGATCTACAACGAGATGGCAGCGCGCGGCGAGAGCTTCACCGACTTCTGCTGGTCCTTCACCGGCGGCAAGGTGATCGAGAACGACGGCAAGACGCGCACCGTGTCGTCCGAGCTGTCCGAGCGCGTGTCGAAGGAGCTGAAGAAGCGCGGCTTCAAGTTCGTCGGCCCGACCATCGTCTATGCCTGGCTGCAGGCGGTGGGCATCGTCAACGACCACGACGCGGCCTGCTTCCGGCGCGCGCAGGTCGCGAAGGCAGCCAAGGCGGGCTGAACGCCGCGCGCCGGGGCCGGCGCGCCTTTCTCGTCGCTTCTTTCGTCTCTTCCGACGATGCGGCACCCACCGGGCAGCGACAAGATCGTCCTCCACACAGAAAAGGCCGCCCGCGGCCAAGGAGACGGACGATGCCGGGCCCATTGCAAGGATTGCGCGTGGTCGAGATGGCCGGCCTCGGCCCCGGTCCCTTCTGCGCGATGCTGTTCGCCGACATGGGCGCCGAGGTGCTGCGCATCGAACGGCCCGGCACGCCGCGCAACCCCCACGACATCCTCGCGCGCGGCCGCAGCCTGCTGCAGATCGACCTGCGCGCCGAGGGCGCGGCCGCCACCGTGCGCGACGCCATCGCGCGCGCCGACGTGCTGATCGAGGGCTTCCGCCCCGGCGTGATGGAGCGCCTGGGCCTGGGTCCGGCCGACTGCCTCGCGCTCAATCCGCGCCTGGTCTACGGCCGCATGACCGGCTGGGGCCAGCACGGCCCGCTGGCGCAGGCGGCCGGCCACGACATCAACTACATCGCGCTGAGCGGCGCGCTGCACGCGGTCGGTCGCGCGGGCGAGCCGCCGGTGCCGCCGCTCAACTACGTCGGCGACTTCGGCGGCGGCGCCATGTTCCTGGCCTTCGGCATCCTCGCGGCACTGCACGAGGCGAAGGCCTCGGGCCAGGGCCAGGTGGTCGATGCCGCCATGACCGACGGCGCCGCGCTGATGTCGGCCATGATGTACGGCCTCAAGGCGGGCGGCCGGTGGAGCAACCAGCGCGGCGAGAACCTGATCGACGGCGGCGCCCACTTCTACGACACCTATGCCTGCGCCGACGGCCGCTACGTGGCCATCGGCGCCATCGAGCCGCAGTTCTATGCGCTGCTGCGCGAGCGCTGCGGCATCGCCGACGACCCGGCCTTCGATGCCCAGATGGACGCCGCGCGCTGGCCGCTGCTCAAGCTGCGCCTGGCCGACGTTTTCCGCACCCGCACGCGCGACGAATGGTGCGCCCTGCTCGAGGGCAGCGATGCCTGCTTCGCGCCGGTGCTCGACTGGGACGAGGCGCCCGCGCATCCGCACAACGTGGCGCGCGGCACCTTCGTCGAGGTCGACGGCGTGGTGCAGCCCGCGCCCGCGCCGCGCTTCAGCCGCAGCGTGCCGCCCGCGCTCTCGGGCGAGCCGCGCGAAGAAGGCGCGGCGCTGCTGCGGCGCTGGGGCGCGGGCGAGGACAGCGCGCCATCGCTGCGCGCGGCCTGAGCACGGCCCCGCGGGCGCGCATCGGCATCGGCAAGACAGAGGAGGCTCCCATGTACCTGACCCAGTCCCTTCACAAGGGCCGCCGCGAGAAGGGCGAGGCCACCGCCATCGTCAGCGGCGCGCACCGCCTCGGCTTCGGCGAATTCACCGACCGCGTCGCGCGGCTCGGTGCCGCGCTGCAGCAGCTCGGCATGGCGCGCGGCGACCGCGTGGGCATGATGAGCCTCAACTCGCACCGCTTCGTCGAATACTTCTTCGGCACCTGGTGGGGCGGCGGCGTCGTCAACCCCGTCAACATCCGCTGGAATCCGAAGGAGGTCGCCTACTCGCTCGACGACTGCGACACCCGCATTCTGCTGGTGGACGACCTGTTCGCGCCGCTGGTCGGCGAGCTGCGCCGGCTCTCCACGTCGCTGCGCACCGTGGTCTATTGCGGCGAGCGCGAGGTGCCCGAGGGCATGGTCGGCTACGAGGCGCTGCTGGCCGGCACCGCGGCCATCGACGACGCGCCGCACACCGGCGACGAGCTCGCGGCCGTGATGTACACCGGTGGCACCACCGGCCGGCCCAAGGGCGTGATGCTGAGCCACGGCAGCCTCTGCATCAATGCGCTGGCCACCGTCGCGGCCCTGCCGCGCGATGGGCACGAGGCGGTCTCGATCGTCGCCGCGCCGATGTTCCATGTCGCCGGCTGCGGCATCGCGATCCAGAACATGCTGCGGCTGGTGCCCATGCACGTGGTGCCGATGTTCGACGAGCTCGCGGTGCTCGATACCTTGCAGCAGGCGCGCGTGACCGAGATGTTTTTGGTGCCGACCATGATCAAGCGCGTGATCGAGCACCCGCGCTTCGGCGAGTTCGACCTGTCGCGGCTGAAGCTGCTGTTCTACGGCGCCGCGCCCATCGATGCCGCGCTGCTCGACCAGGCCATGCGCGCGCTGCCGGCCACCGCCTTCGCGCAGGTCTACGGCATGACCGAGCTGTCGCCCGTGGTCACGGCGCTGCCGCCGCGCTGCCATCTGCCGGGCCCCGACCGCGACCGCCTGCTGCGTTCGGCCGGCACGCCGATCGCCATCGCCGAGGTGCGCATCGTCGACGGCGAGGATCGCGAGCTGCCCGCGGGCCAGGTCGGCGAGATCGTCGCGCGCGGGCCGATGGTGATGCAGGGCTACTGGAACAAGCCGGCTGAGACCGAGGCCGCGCTGCGCGGCGGCTGGATGCACACCGGCGACGGCGGCTACATGGACGCGCAGGGCTTCGTCTTCGTGGTCGACCGCATGAAGGACATGATCGTGAGCGGCGGCGAGAACGTCTACTCGGCCGAGGTCGAGAATGCCATCGCGCAATTGCCGCAGGTGCTGATGTCGGCCGTGATCGGCGTGCCCGACGATAAGTGGGGCGAACGCGTGCATGCCGTGATCGTGCGGCGCGAGGGCATGGCGCTCGAGGCCGAGGCCGTGATCGCGCACTGCCGCGCGCAGATCGCGAGCTACAAGTGCCCGCGCAGCGTGGAGTTTCGCGATGCGCTGCCGCTGTCGGCCGCGGGCAAGCTGCAGAAGTTCCAGCTGCGCGATCCCTACTGGGCCGGCAGGCAGCGCCGCGTGGGTTGAAGCCGCGCACAGAACATCAACGAAGAGACGAACGAGGACACGCCAGACATGACGATCGATTTCCGCCGCTCCTGGAGCGATGAGGACCTGGAGCGCTACCGCGACACCGTGGTGCGCTTCATCGAGGCCGAGATGGTTCCGCACGACGAGGAGGCGCGCAAGCGCGGCCACGTCGGCCACGAGATCTGGCGCAAGGCCGGCGCCCTCGGCCTGCTGTGCGCCGACATCCCGGAAGAATACGGCGGCGCCGGCGGCGACTTCCGCCACGAGGCCGTGTTCTACGAGGAAGCCGCGCGCCGCGGCCTCAGCGGCATGGCGACCTCGGTGCACAGCATCGTCGCGCACTACTTCCTCAACCACGGCACCGAGGCGCAGAAGCAGCACTACCTGCCGCGCATGGCGCGCGGCGAACTGGTCGGCGCGGTGGCCATGACCGAGCCCGGCGCCGGCTCCGACCTGCAGGGCGTGCGCACGCGCGCCGAGAAGAAGGACGGCGGCTACGTCATCAACGGCTCCAAGACCTTCATCACCAACGGCTTCCTCGCCGGCGTGGTGCTGGTGGTGGCCAAGACCGATCCCGCGCAGGCCGCCAAGGGCACCTCGATCCTGATCGTCGAGACCGAGGGCTGCGCGGGCTTCCGTGTCGGCCGCGTGCTCGACAAGATCGGCATGAAGGCGCAGGACACCTCCGAGCTCTTCTTCGACGACGTGCGCGTGGCGGCCGATGCCGTGCTCGGCGGCGTCGAGGGCCAGGGCTTCTTCCAGCTCATGGGCGACCTGCCCTACGAGCGCACCATCATCGGCGTCAGCGCGCTCGCCACCATGGAGGGCGCCTACCAGGCCACGCTCGACTACGTGCGCGACCGCAAGGCCTTCGGCAAACCGATCGCCGAGTTCCAGAACACCAAGTTCAAGCTCGCCGAGATCGCGACCCAGATCAAGGTCGGCCGCGCCTTCATCGACCGCTGCGTCGAGGACCTCGTCGCCGGCAGGCTCGACACCGCCACCGCCTCCATGGCCAAGCTCTGGGGCTCGGAGGCGCAGGGCAGGGTGGTCGACGAATGCCTGCAGCTGTTCGGCGGCTACGGCTTCATGAACGAGTACGTGGTGGCGCGCATGTATGCGGATGCGCGGGTGCAGCGGATCTATGGCGGGACCAACGAGATCATGAAGGAGGTGATCTCGCGGGCGTTGTGAGCGGGCGCTCCCGGCCTTCTAGAATCCGCGGCGGCCATGGGCCGCGAGGAGAACAGGATGTTGCTGGGAGTGGGTGGGAAGCGTTGGGTCCGTGTCTGTGTGGTGGCTGCCGCCGGCGTGCTGGCGTGTGCGGGGAGTGGTGCCCAGACGCCCGCGGCGTCGAATTGCGGGCCCGGATCGGGAGGCTCGGTGACCGTGAGGATCGGGCACGTCGCGCCGATGACCGGCGCGCTGGCTCATCTCGGCCGTGACAACGAGCACGGTGCCGTGCTGGCCATCGAGGACCTGAATGCGCAGTGTTTCCTCATCGGTACCAAGCGCGCCCGGTTCGAACTCGTGGCCCGCGACGACGGCGCCGATCTGCAGATGGGCGCCCGCGCGGCACTGTCGCTGGTGGCTGCGGGCGTGAACGGGGTGGTCGGGCATCTGACTTCGAGCGTCACCATTCCGGCCGCGAAGATCTACCACGATGCGGGCATCGTCCAGATCTCTCCAAGCGCCAGCAGACCGCCCTACACCCAACTGGGCTATGCCACGGCGTTCCGGGTGATCGCGCACGACGATCGGCTCGGCGAACTGCTGGGCCGCTATGCGGTCGAGGTGGCCAGGGGCCGGAGGATTGCAGTGGTCGACGACCGCTCGGACTACGGCAGCGACGTCGCCGACGCCTTCGAGGCCGGCGTGCTGCAGGCCGGTGGCACGGTGTTGCGCCGCGATCAGGTGATGGACGACGGCGAGGAGCTTGGCGATCTGGTCGCCAAGCTGCGCGCCTCGAAGCCCGATCTGGTCTTCTATAGCGGCATGGACACGGTTGCCGGTCCATTGTTGCGCCAGATTCACGGAGCCGGCCTGAATCCTGTCTTCATGGGTAGCGACGGCATCTGTACCGGTGAATTGCCACGGCTCGCCGGCGCCAAGGCGATGCGGAGCACCGTGCTGTGCGCCGAAACCGGTGGCACCGAGGAGAAATACCAGCCGGCCCTGCGCGCGTTCATGGACCGGTTAACGCAGCGTTTCGGCACGCCGGTTCAGCTCTTCTCACCCCATGTCTACGATGCCGTGCAGGTGATGGCGCGGGCCATGCGCAACGCGGGCTCGATCGAGCCGGCCAAGTACCTTCCGGAGCTCAAGGCGATCTCGTTCACTGGCGTGACGGGCGAAATCTCCTTCGATGACCGGGGCGACCTGCGCGACGGGCCGATCATTCTCTATTCCTACAACGGCATGCGCCGCGTCAGGGTGGCGGTGCTGCGCTGACGATGGATGGCGGCTGCGGGGCGGGGGTGCTTCGTGATGGCGGGTTTCTCCTCGAGATACAGGAATCTCGTTGGCGGACCGCCTCGGGCGCTCCCTACCGGATCACTCCCAGCCGCCGCGCAATCGCCACCGCCTGCGTCCTGCTCTTCGCATCGAGCTTCATGTTGATGTTGCGCAGGTGCGTGCGCACCGTGCTGTCCGACACGAACAGCTTCTCGGCCATCGCGCCGTTCGAATAGCCCTCGGCCAGCAGCTGCAGCACGCGGATCTCCTTGCGCGTCAGCGGCTCGCTGGCCGCGAGGCCGTCGGTGCCCGCGGCGTCCGGGCTCTCCGGCTCGCCGCCATCGGGCAGGGCCATCGGCCCGGCCGCCTGCAGCAGCCGCTGCACGTACTCGCCGAGGATCGGGTCGCTGCTGCCGCGCGCGGTGGCGCTGTCGTGCAGCGCGTGCGCGAAGCGCTGCGCCAGCAGCGCGGCGGCCGGGCCCTCGTCGAGGATCAGCCGCATGTAGCCCTCGTGGCTCGCGGTCTTGAGCACCTCGGCGGCTTCGGCGATGGCCTCGGCCAGGCTGCCCGCGCGCTGCAGTGCCAATGCACGCAGCAGCCGCAGCTTGAGCACGCGCCGCAGCCGCGCGACGGCGAGGGCGGCATGCAGCTCGGCGTCGATGCTGTCGAGGGCCGCGCGCGCGTCGCCGAAGGCGATCTCCCAGCGTGCGCGCGCCAGGGTCAGGTAGTCGAGCTCGTGCGCGGGCAGGCGCTGGAGCTTCTCGCGCGCCCACAGGGCCGGGTCGTCGGCGCGCGCGAGTTCGTCGCGCGCGGCGGGGCCGTTGCCCTGCAGCAGCAGCATGCGCGAGCGCTCGAGCTTGGCGCCGGCCACCACGCGCGGCAGCTGGCGCTGGTGGCCCAGGTACTCGAGCTCGGTCAGGGCCTGGAACGCAGCATCGATGTCGCCCGCATGGAAGGCGATGCGCGAGCGCATCGCGTGGCTGAGGATCATGTGGTCGGGCAGGCCCACGTCGCGCGCCAGCGGCAGGTAGACGTTGAGCAGGTGCTCGGCCTGCAGCAGCTGGTTCGACTCGTAGACCGAACCCGCATAGAGCACACCGGCCCAGGCGTTGCCGTGGCTGTGGTTGTACGACACCGCATGGGTCGCATCGACCGCCATGCGAAAGCGCGCGGTGGCCTGGCGCAGCCGGCCTTCCTGCAGGTCGAACAGGCCGGCCAGCGACTCGGTGTACATGCGGTTGAAGGTGCTGCTGCCCTGCTGGCGCCGCGCGGCGTCGAGCAGGCGCTGCGCCTCGTGCTGGTCGCCGCGCACCGCGAGGATGTGCGCCATCGCGTTGAGCAGCACGCTGTCGGCGAAGGGCAGGCCGGTGGGCAGCCGCGCCAGGCTCAGGCGGCCGGCCTCGTAGGCCTCGTCGTGCCGGTCCTGCATCGCCAGCAGCAGCGGAATCAGCGTCTGCGCGCTCGCGCGCACCGCGGGCGTGGGGCTGTCGAGGCAGCCCGAGCTCTCGAGCTGCTGCATCGCTTGCCAGGGGCCGTGCGTGAAGCAGGTGGCCCACAGCGCGATCGGCTGCAGCGCGGGATGCTCGCGCAGCTGATGCTCGGGGATGGCCGAGAACCAGCGCGCGAGCATGCGCATGCGGCCCTGCTCGAGGAAGCGGCCGGCATAGCTGTCGAGCAGGGTCAGCGCATGCGGATGGTCGCCGCCCTCGATCGCATGGTCGATCGCGGGCACCGGCCGCTGCTGCGATTCGTACCAGCCCGAGGCCGCGAGATGCAGCCGCGCGATCTCGCCGGGCATCTCGCGCGCCAGCTGGGCGCGCAGGAAGTCGGCGAACAGGCTGTGGTAGCGCCAGGCGCCGTCGCCGTCCGCGCCGCCGTTCACCGGCGTCAGGAACAGGTTGGCCGCGGCCAGCCGCTCGAGGATGGCCGCGCTGTCGGCGCGCGGGTTGAGCGCCTGGCACACCGAGGCATCGAGCTGGCGCAGGATGCTGGTGCGCAGCAGGAACTCGCGCACCTCGGCGGGCTGGTGCGCGAGCACGTCCTCGGCCAGGTAGTCGGCCACCGCGCGGTCGGAGCCCGAGAAGCGTTCGACGAAGCCGGTCGCGCTGCCATGGCGCTCGAGCGCCATCGAGGCCAGCCAGATCGCCGCGATCCAGCCCTCGGTCTTGCGGTGCAGCTGCGCGAGCAGTTCGTGCGGCAGGGCCTGCGCGGCGGCGTCGCCGGCGTGCGGCCGCAGGCCGAAGAAGGCGCCGGTCTCCTCGAGGCTGAAGCGCAGCCGGTCGGTGTCGATCTCCTCGAGCTGGCCGCGTGCGCGCAGCCGGCCCACGCCGAGGTCGGGCAGGCCGCGCGAGCCGATCACCAGCTTGCCGCCGCGAGGCAGGTGCTCGACGATCTCGCGCACCAGCCCGATCACCGCGGGCTCCTGCACGCCCTCGAAGTCGTCGAGGAACAGCACGAAGGGCGCGTCGTGCGCGGCCAGCGCGGCCACCGCGTCGAAGGGCGTGCGGGCGCGCGGCTCCTCCACGCCGAGGCGCAGCACGGCCTCGCCGAGGCCGGCCAGGAAGCGCGAGACGTCGTTGTCGGCGCGGTCCAGCGTGATCCAGGCGGTGGCGATGCCGCGCGCCTCGATGCGCTCGCGGCTCTGCGCCATGGTGGTGGTCTTGCCGAAGCCCGCGGGCGCGCGCACCAGCACCAGCTTGACCGCGCTGGCCGCGATGCGTTCGCAGATCGCGTCGCGAAGCACCTGCGTGGCGGCGAAGGCCGGAGGGCTGAGCTTGGTCTCGAGGATGCGGGCGGAAGGAGCGGACGACATCGCGAACGGCGGAGTGGGGCGCGGGCCGTGCGGTTGCCGCGAGGGAAAGTGGATACCGTCGGTTCCGACGATGCCCGCGTCGATTCTGCTTCCTAAACTGGCCGGCGCCAAACCATCCAGCAAGGACCTCCGAAGATGCAACTCGATTCCCGCATTGCCGCCGTCGTCACCGGCGGCGCCTCCGGCCTCGGCGCGGCCACCGCGCGGCGCCTGGCCGGCCATGGCGTGAAGGTCGCGCTGTTCGACCTCAACGCGGCGCAGGGCGAGGCGCTCGCGGCCGAGATCGGCGGCGTGTTCTGCCAGGTCGATGTCACCTCCGAGACGCAGGTCGACGCGGCCTTCGAGCGCGCGCGCGCCGCGCACGGCCAGGAGCGCGTGCTGGTCAACTGCGCGGGCACCGGCAATGCGGTGAAGACCGCGAGCCGCGACAAGGCCACGGGCGAGATCAAGCACTTTCCGCTCGCCAACTTCGACCGCATCATCCAGATCAACCTGGTGGGCACCTTCCGCTGCATCGCCAAGTCGGCCGCCGGCATGCTCACGCTCGACATGCTCGAGGACGGCGAGCGCGGCGCCATCGTCAACACCGCCTCGGTGGCCGCGCAGGACGGCCAGATGGGGCAGGCGGCCTACACCGCCTCGAAGGCCGGCATCGTCGGCATGACCCTGCCGATCGCGCGCGACCTCATGAGCGAGGGCATCCGCGTCAACACCATCCTGCCGGGCATCTTCGACACGCCGCTGTTGCAGGGCGCGCCCGACAACGTGAAGGCCGCGCTGGCGGCCTCGGTGCCGTTCCCGAAGCGGCTGGGCAACCCGGCCGAGTACGCGGCGCTGGCGGAGCTGATGATCACCAACGGCTACTTCAACGGCGAGAGCGTGCGGCTCGACGGGGCGATTCGCATGGCGCCGCGCTGAGGCCGCGCGGCTTCACGCTTCCTCGGCCGGCTCCTCGGCCCCGCCCTGCCGGTCGTCCACCTTCTGCATGTTGTCGAGGATCTTCAGCAGGTAGTGCAGGGTGTGGGTCACGTCGTTGACCGAGAAGCCCTCGAGCACCTGCTCGTAGTAGGCGTAGATCTTCGGCTGCGCCTCGACCACCCACACATGCTGTCCCGACTCGCTCATCGTCACCAGGCGTGAGCGCCGGTCGCGCCCGTCGGGCGCGGTCTTCACATGGCCGTCGCGCTCCATGCGGCTCAGCAGGCCCGAGAGGTTCTGCCGGCTCACCTTCAGGTAGCGCGCCAGGTCGCCCACGCTCATTCCCCCCTTCGCCTCGTCGCGCGACAACGCGCCGAGCACCGCCCATTGCTGCGTGGTCAGGCCTTCATTCTCGACCGCACGGGTGCCTGTTTTATGCAACATGTTGGCGCATTGGTAGAGACGGAAGAAAACCCTGTTGGCCAGCGCCATGCGGGCGGAAGCGTCATTTTCATTAGGGGAAACCATAGATATCTTCGTGAACTGGGTTGCACGGCGAAGCTATGCCAACGCATAATACGTCAACATCTTTACCTAAATGCCGATTCGAAGCCGGCGCGACCGGCCAACGATAGCAAGCCCGCGGATCCAAGGAGAACCTGATGCAACGATTCGAAGACAAGACAGTGGTCGTCACCGGCGGCGGTGGCGGCATCGGCGGCGCGACCTGCCGCCGTTTCGCCCGCGAAGGCGCGCGGGTGGCGGTGCTCGACCTGAACCCCGGCGCCGCCGAAACGGTCGCCGCGCGCATCGAGGCCGAGGGCGGCCGCGCGCTCGCGCTGCGCTGCGACATCACCGAGCGCGCGAGCGTCGATGCCGCGGTGGCCGCGGTGCTCGAGCGCTTCGGCGCGATCGACGTGCTGGTCAACAACGCGGGCTGGGACGTGTTCCGGCCCTTCACGAAGACCGAGCCCGCGCAGTGGGAGAAGCTGATCGCCATCAACCTCACGGGAGCGCTGCACATGCACCATGCCGTGCTGCCGGGCATGGCGGCGCGCAAGGCGGGGCGCATCGTCAACATCGCCTCGGACGCGGCGCGCGTGGGCTCCTCGGGCGAGGCCGTGTACGCGGCCTGCAAGGGCGGCCTGGTCGCGTTCACCAAGACCATCGCGCGCGAGCATGCGCGCCACGGCATCACCGCGAACGTGGTGTGCCCGGGCCCGACCGACACCGCGCTGTTCGCCGACTACAAGGAAGGCGCGGGCAATCCCGAGAAGCTGATGGAGGCCTTCACGCGCTCCATCCCGCTGGGCCGCATCGGCCAGCCCGACGACCTGCCGGGCGCGATCCTGTTCTTCGCGAGCGACGACGCGGCCTTCGTCACCGGCCAGGTGCTCAGCGTCTCGGGCGGCCTGACGATGAACGGCTGACCCCGGCCCCCCACGGATTCCTAAGGAGCAATACATGCAGTTCGAAGACATCCTCTACGACGTGCGCAACCGCGTGGCGTGGATCACCATCAACCGGCCCGAGAAGATGAATGCCTTCCGCGGCCAGACCTGCGACGAGATCATCCGCGCGCTCAACCGCGCGGGCTACGACCGCGAGATCGGCGCCATCGTGCTGGCCGGTGCCGGCGAGAAGGCCTTCTGCACCGGCGGCGACCAGTCGGCGCACGACGGCAACTACGACGGCCGCGGCACCATCGGCCTGCCGATGGAGGAGCTGCACGACGCGATCCGCAACGTGCCCAAGCCGGTGATCGCACGCGTGCAGGGCTTCGCCATCGGCGGCGGCAACGTGCTGTGCACCATTTGCGACCTGACCATCGCCTCCGAGAAGGCCGTCTTCGGCCAGGTCGGCCCGAAGATGGGCTCGGTCGACCCGGGCTACGGCACCGCCTTCCTGGCGCGCGTGGTCGGCGAGAAGAAGGCGCGCGAGATCTGGTACTTGAACCGCCGCTACAGCGGCGCCGAGGCCGTGGCCATGGGCCTGGCCAACGCGGTGGTGCCGCACGAGCAGCTCGACGCCGAGGTGCAGAAGTGGGCCGAGGAGATCTGCGAGCGCAGCCCCACGGCGATCGCGATCGCCAAGCGCAGCTTCAATGCCGACACCGCGCACCAGGCCGGCATCGCGGGCATGGGCATGTACGCGCTCAAGCTCTACTACGACACCGAGGAATCGCGCGAGGGCGTGAAGGCGCTGCAGGAACGGCGCAAGCCCGAGTTCCGCAAGTACGCGAAATAGCCGCGCAGCGAAGAACACCGCGATGAACCCCTACATCGACGACGACCTCGCCGCGCTGGCCGAGCATGCGCGCCGCTTCGCCACCGGCCGCGTGGCGCCGGGCTTCCTCGAGCGCGACGCCACGCGCGTGCTCGACCGCGCGCTGATGCGCGAGATGGGCGAGATGGGCTTCATCGCGCCCGAGCTCGCCGAGGAACACGGCGGCCAGGGCATGGGCTGCCTCGCGGCCGGCGTGATCCACGAGGAGATCGCGCGCGCCGACCTGAGCTTGAGCTACATCAACCTGCTGGCCTCGCTCAACGGCCAGATCCTCGCCGAGCACGGCCGCCCCGAGGTGGCGGGACCGTGGCTGCGGAAGCTCACGCGCGGCGAGGCGCTGTTCGCGATCGCGCTGACCGAGCCGCGCGGCGGCTCGGACGCGGCCAACCTGCGGCTGCGCGTGGAGCGCGCGGGCGACCACTACGTCATCAACGGCGAGAAGACCTCGATCTCGGCGGCCGACCAGGCCGACGCGGTGGTGGTGTTCGGCCGCACCGGCCCGGTGGAATCGGGCGCGCACGGCGTGACCGCGCTGCTGGTGCCCGCCGATGCGCCCGGCCTCACGCGCAACCGCTTCGACTGCCACGGCCAGCGCGCCATCGGCCGCGGCTCGCTGTTCTTCGAGAACGTGCGCGTGCCGCTCGACCATCGCCTGGGCGAGGAGAACAAGGGCTTCGTGCAGGTGATGCAGGGCTTCGACTTCTCGCGCGCGCTGATCGGCCTGCAGGTGCTGGCCGTGGCGCGCGTGGCACTCGAGGAGACCTGGGACTACGTGGCGCAGCGCGAGGCCTTCGGCAAGCCGCTGTCGGCCTTCCAGGGCGTGTCGCATCCGCTCGCCGACTTCGACACCCAGGTCGAGGCCGCGCGCCTGCTGTGCCTGCAGACGCTGTGGCTCAAGGACCGTGGCGCGCCGCACACGGCCGAGGCCGCCATGTGCAAGTGGTGGGCGCCGAAGCTGGCCTACGACGCCATTCATCAGTGCCTGCTGATGTTCGGCCATGGCGGCTACGACCGCGGGCCGATGGAGCAGCGGCTGCGCGACGTGCTGGGCTTCCAGATCGGCGACGGCACGGCCCAGATCATGAAGACCATCGTGGCGCGCACGCGCGCCGGGCGCTCGGCCGTGCCGGCCTGAGCCTGGTCTTGCCCCGGTTTCGCACGACAACGAGGAGACACGACATCATGGAATTCGACGCCGTACTGCTGCCGCCGCGCCGCGCGCGCATGATCGCCGAGGGCCTGTGGCACGAGCGCACCATCAACGACGCGCTCGATGCCTGCATCGCGGCCACGCCCGACAAGTTGGCGCTGAGCGCGATGCGCATCGAGGACGGTTCCATCCAGCGCTTCAGCTACCGCGAGCTCGGCCGCATGGCCGACCGCATCGCGGTGGGCCTGTCGCGCCTGGGCGTGGGGCGCGACGACGTGGTGGCCTGCCAGCTGCCCAACTGGTGGCAGTTCACGCTGACCTACCTGGCCTGCTCGCGCATCGGCGCGGTGATCAATCCGCTGATGCACATCTTCCGCGAGCGCGAGCTCTCGTTCATGCTGAAGCACGGCGCGGCCAAGGTGATGATCGCGCCGGCGCGCTTCCGCGGCTTCGACTTCGAGGCCATGGTCACGGGCCTGCAGCCCGAGCTGCCCGCGCTGCGGCAGGTGGTGATCGTGGGCGGCGCGGGGCCGAACAGCTTCGATGCCCTGCTCTCGGGACCGGCCTGGGAAGACGCGCCCGATGCCGCCGCGATCCTCTCGCACAGCCGGCCCGGGCCCGACGACATCACGCAGCTGATCTACACCTCGGGCACCACCGGCGAGCCCAAGGGCGTGATGCACTCGGCCAACACCACCATGGCCAACATCGTGCCTTACGCGCAGCGCCTGGGCCTGGGCGCGGACGACGTGGTGCTGATGGCCTCGCCGATGGCGCACCAGACCGGCTTCATGTATGGGCTGATGATGCCGATCATGCTCGGTGCCTCGGCCGTGCTGCAGGACGTCTGGGACCCGAAGCAGGCCATCGCCGCGATCAACGCCGAGCGCGCGAGCTTCACCATGGCGTCCACGCCCTTCCTCTCGGACCTCGCGAAGACGGTGGCCGAGACCGGCACCGAGGTGCCGTCGCTCAAGGTCTTTCTCTGCGCGGGCGCGCCGATCCCGGGCGCGCTGGTCGAGCAGGCGCGGCGCGCGCTCGGCGCCAAGATCGTCTCGGCCTGGGGCATGAGCGAGAACGGCGCGGTCACGCTGACGCGGCTGGACGACGACGACGAGCGCTCGATCCAGACCGACGGCTGCCCGCTGCCCGGCGTGGAGATCCAGGTGGTCGACGTCGACGGCCGGCGCCTGCCCGCGGGCGAGGTGGGCCGGCTGCTGCTGCGCGCCTGCTCCAACTTCGGCGGCTACCTGAAGCGCCCGCAGCTCAACGGCACCGATGCCGACGACTGGTTCGACACCGGCGACCTCGCGCGCATCGACGAGCGCGGCTATGTGCGCATCGCGGGCCGCACCAAGGACGTGATCATCCGCGGCGGCGAGAACATCCCGGTGGTCGAGATCGAGTCGCTGCTCTACCGCCATCCCGGCATCGCGATGGCCGCCATCGTGGCCTATCCCGACGAGCGTCTGGGCGAACGCGCCTGCGCGGTGGTGGTGCCGCGGCCCGGCTGCCAGGTCGACCTGCCGTCGATCTCGGACTTCCTCAAGGCGCAGAAGGTGGCGCTGCAGTACATCCCCGAGCGGCTGGTGCTGCGCGAGACCATGCCCTCGACGCCCTCGGGAAAGATCCAGAAATTCAAACTGCGCGAGCTGTTGCGCGCGGAAGAGGCGAACGAGGCGGGCACGGCGGGCTGAGCCCGGCGCGGACCCGAGAACGACAGCACCCCCCAAAACACAACGGAGACAAGACATGGCCATTTCGTTCCCGGCCCCGGCGCGCCTGCGCCGGGCCTTCATCGCGCTCGGCTGCCTCGCGCTCGCGGGCGCCGCCTTCGCGCAGTCGCCCACGGCCTGGCCCACCAAGCCGATCCGCGTGGTCGTGGGCTTCGCGCCCGGCGGCAGCACCGACGTGATGGCGCGCATCCTCGCGCAGTCGCTGACCGAGTCGCTGGGCCAGACCGTGCTGATCGACAACAAGCCCGGCGCCAGCGGCAACATCTCGGCCGCCGAGGTGGTGCGCGCGGCGCCCGACGGCCACACCTTCCTGATCGCGCCGACCTCGGTCGAGACCGCGAACCCGTCGCTGTTCAAGTCGACCCTGCTGCCCTCGCGCGACCTGTCGCCGGTGGCGACCGTGGGCCGCACCCAGATGTACCTGGTGGCCAAGCCGCAGATGAACGCGAAGGATGCGCGCGAACTGGTCGCGCTGGCGCGCGCCAAGCCCGGCACCTTCTCGTACGCCTCGGCCGGCACCGGCACGCCGCCGCACCTGGCCTGCGAGCTGTTCAAGCAGGCCACCGCGGTCTCGGCCACCCACGTGCCGTACCGTGGCGCCGCGCCCGCGCTGCAGGACGTGCTCTCGGGCCAGGCCGACTTCGTCTGCGACCCGGGCATCGCCTTCCCGCACATCCGCACCGGCAAGGCCAAGCTGCTGGGCATCGTGAGCGCCAAGCGCTCGCCCTTCTTCCCCGAGGTGCCGACCATCGGCGAGCAGGGCTTCCCGGGCGCCGACCTCGACATCTGGTTCGGCATGTGGGCGCCCAACGGCACGCCGCCCGAGGTGCTGGCGCGCATGAGCCGCGAGATCGGCAAGGCGCTCGCGCAGCCCGCGCTGAAGTCGCGCTATGCCGACCTGGGCGCGGAGCCGGTGGCGATGGACACGCCCGAGTTCCGCAAGCTGCTGGCCGAGGAGGGCGCGGTGCTGTCCGCGCTGATCGCCCGGCAGAAGATCGTGGTCGACTGAACGGGAGCCGGCCCGCATGCAGCTGGAAGCACCGATCCTCGTGCGCGCCGAGGGCCGCGTCGGCGTCGTGACGCTGAACCGCCCGCGGCAGATGAACGCGCTGAACGACGCGCTGATGGACGCGCTCGGCACCGCGCTGCTGGCCTTCGATGCCGATGCCGGCATCGGCGCCATCGTGCTGACGGGCGACGAGCGCGCCTTCGCGGCCGGCGCCGACATCGCGGCCATGGCCGAATGGGACCATGCCGAGGTGGTCGCGCAGGAGTTCATCACGCGCAACTGGGAGACCATCCGCCGCGTGCGCAAGCCCGTGATTGCCGCGGTGGCGGGCTTCGCCTATGGCGGCGGGTGCGAGCTCGCGCTGGCCTGCGACATCGTGCTGGCGGCCGAGTCGGCACGCTTCGCGCTGCCCGAGGTCAGGCTCGCGATGCTGCCGGGTGCGGGCGGCACGCAGCGGCTGCCGCGTGCCATCGGCAAGGCCAAGGCGATGGAGATGTGCCTGGGCGCGCGCGTGCTCGATGCGCACGAGGCCGACCGCTACGGGCTGGTGTCGCGCGTCGTGCCTTCCGCCTCGCTGATGGACGAGGCGCTGGCGCTGGCCACGCGCATCGCCGGCTTCTCGCTGCCGGCGCTGGTCGCGATCAAGGAGTCGGTCAACCGCGCCTGGGAGTCCTCGCTGTCCGAGGGCATCCTGTTCGAGCGCCGGCAGCTGCATGCGCGCTTCGCGACCGAGGATGCGCGCGAGGGCATGCGGGCCTTTCTCGCCCGGCGCGAGCCGGTGTTTCGCCACCGTTGAGGCCGCGCCCAAAATCGTCCGATCCGACGACGCCCGCCTTATCCTGGGGGCCAACAATTCCCCGAGTCACACCAAGCCCCAGGAGAACCCATGCCCGAAGCCTATATCGTCGCCGCCGCCCGCACCGCTGGAGGCCGCCGCAACGGCCGCCTGGCCGGCTGGCATCCCGCCGACCTCGCCGCGCAGGTGCTCGATGCGCTGGTCGCGCGCACCGACGTCGATCCCGCCGCCATCGAGGACGTCATCATGGGCTGCGTCGGCCAGGCCGGCGAGCAGTCCTCGAACATCGCGCGCAACGCGGTGCTGGCCTCGCGCCTGCCCGAGTCGGTGCCGGCCACCTCGGTCGACCGCCAGTGCGGCTCGTCGCAGCAGGCGCTGCATTTCGCGGCCCAGGCCGTGATGTCGGGCAGCATGGACGTGGCGATCGCGGCCGGCGTCGAGAGCATGACGCGCGTGCCCATGGGCCTGCCGACCACCTTGCCGCTGAAGAACGGCCTGGGCTTCTATGTCAGCCCCGGCATGCAGAAGCGCTACCCCGGCGTCGAGTTCAGCCAGTTCACGGGCGCCGAGATGATCGCCGCCAACTACGGCATCGCGCGCGCCGAGCTCGATGCCTATGCGCTGCGCAGCCACCAGCTCGCGGCCGCGGCCACGCGCGCCGGCCACTTCGAGCGCGAGATCGTGCCGGTGGCGGTGCGGCTGGCCGATGGCAGCGAGCCCGGCGAGATGCACCTGGCCGACGAGGGTATCCGCGGCGACGCGACGCTCGAGAGCATCGGCGCGGTCAAGCTGATCGCCGAGGGCGGGCGCGTGACCGCCGCGACCGCGAGCCAGATCTGCGACGGCGCCAGCGGCGTGATGGTGGTCAACGAGCGCGGCCTCAAGACCTTCGGCCTGAAGCCGCTCGCGCGCATCCACCACATGAGCGTGATGGGCCACGACCCGGTGATCATGCTCGAGGCACCGATCCCGGCCACGCAGCGCGCGCTGCAGAAGGCCGGCATGAAGATCTCCGACATCGACCTGTTCGAGGTCAACGAGGCCTTCGCGCCGGTGCCGCTGGCCTGGCTGCAGGTGACGGGCGCCGATCCCGAACGGCTCAACGTCCACGGCGGTGCCATCGCGCTCGGCCATCCGCTGGGCGCCTCGGGCACCAAGCTCATGACCACGCTGGTGCATGCGCTGGGCCAGCGCGGCAAGCGCTACGGGCTGCAGACCATGTGCGAGGGTGGCGGCATGGCGAACGTGACGATCGTCGAGCGGCTTTGAACGCGGGGCGCTTCAGCCCAGTCCGTTCCAGTCGCAGCGCAGGCGATAGCGCTGGCCCGCGAGGGTCAGCGTGCCGCGCGCGTTGGCGATGCGCAGCGTTGCCGTGCGAGACGGCCGGTCGACGCTGGTGCCGCTCGCCTGCACGGTGCGGCGCGCGTAGTCGATGGACCGGCGCCGTGGCGTGAATCGTTCGGATGAGAGATCGCCGTGCTTCTCGCGCGCGACGATCAGCCCGGTCAGCTCGCCGGTCGACAGGCTGAACTGCACCTCCACCGCATAGGGCCGTCCTGCGCAGGACAGGCTGCCGTTGGCGAAGGCCGGTGCGGCGCAGGCCAGCCAGGCGGCCGCGCAGAGGATCGAGGCACGCAGTCCCGCGAGGGTCGGCATCCGCATGTCAGGCAAAGGGGTAGGGCCCCTGCATCGGCCCGATGTGGCTCAGGTGGCTCACCATGCCGTGCGTCTCGTCCCACAGGTGCAGCAGGCAGCCGGGCCGGCCCAGGTAGGAGGCCGGTGCTGCGTCGCTCGCGAGCCGCAGCGCGATCTCGGTGGTGGTGCTCGGCGCGCTGCACACCACGGTGCCGGCCCAGCGCCGCAGCATGCCGCGGTGCACATGGCCGCACAGCACGCGCTCCACGTTGCCGGCCGCGCGCACCACGGCTTCGAGCGGCTCGGTGTCGATGCAGCGGTAGGCATCCATGTACGGAATGCCGCTCATGAACGGTGGGTGGTGCAGCATCAGCAGCGTGGGCTTGGTGCGGTCGGCCTCCAGCGTGCGCTGCAGCCAGGCGAGGCCCTCCGCGTCGGCCAGCCCATGGTGCAGGCCGGGCACGCAGACATCGAGCGCGACGATGCGCACCGGGTGGTCGTCGATGCAGTAGTGCAGCGCGCCCGTGGCCGGCAGGTAGCCGTGGTCGGCGAAGGCCGCGCGGAAGTGCTCGCGGTGGTCGTGGTTGCCGGGCATCACGAGCAGCGGCACTTCGAGCGTGGCCAGCAGCCGGCGCGCCTGCGCGTATTCCTCGGGCCGGCCCTCGTCGACCAGGTCACCGGTCAGCAGCACCAGGTCGGGCCGGCGATCGAGCGCATGCAGGTGGGCGATGGCCTCCTCGAGCATGCGGTTGGAATCGACCACGCCCTGGTAGAGCACGCCGGCGGGGCGCACGTGCGGGTCGGAGATCTGGGCGATGAGCATGGACATGGGGCGGGCATCCGGTGGTTTCGCATCATCACGCAGATTCCGTTCCCGCCGCGCGCCCTCAATCGTCCGTTCCGACGATGCCGCCCCGGCGCGCTGCTGCCACGATGCGGCGGCCCCCAGCACAGGAGACGCCCCCATGTTCGGATTGATGCAGGACCGCCCGCTCTTGATCTCGTCGCTGATCGAGCATGCCGCCACCTTCCACCCGCACACCGAGATCGTGGTGCGCAGCGTCGAAGGACCGATCGTGCGCACCGACTACGACGCGGTGCACCGGCGCGCGAAGCAGGTGGCCCACGCGATGGCGCAGCTCGGCATCGCACCCGGCGACCGCGTGGGCACGCTGGCCTGGAACACGCACCGGCACCTGGCGCTGTACTTCGGCGTTTCGGGCGCGGGCGCGGTGCTGCACACCGTCAACCCGCGGCTCTTTCCCGAGCAGATCGACTACATCGTGAACCACGCCGAAGACAAGGTGCTGTTCTTCGACACCAGCTTCGCGCCGCTGGTCGAGAAGCTCGCGCCGGGCCTGCGCTCGGTGCGTGCCTTCATCGCGATGACCGACCGCGCCCACATGCCGGCGATCGACGTGCCGAACCTGCTGTGCTTCGACGAGCTGATCGATGCGCAGAGCGAGGACTACGACTGGCCCGAGTTCGACGAGCGCACGGCCTCGTCGCTGTGCTACACCTCGGGCACCACGGGCAATCCCAAGGGCGTGCTCTATTCGCACCGCTCGACCGTGCTGCACTCGCTGATGGAGTGCACGCCCGACACCTTCGGCGTGAACTCGGGCATGACCTTGCTGCTCGCGGTGCCGATGTTCCATGCCAATGCCTGGGGCATGCCGTACGCGGCGGCGATGGCCGGCGTCAAGCTGGTGATGCCCGGCCCGCATCTCGACGCGCAGAACCTCTACGAGCTGATGCGCGACGAGAAGGTCAGCATCTCGCAGGCCGTGCCCACCGTGTGGCTGATGCTGTTCCAGTACTTCGATGCCCATCCCGAACTCGATCCGCGCGCGCTGGGCCTCAAGCGCATCGGCCTCGGCGGCGCCGCCACGCCGCGCAGCATGATCGAGCGTTTCGAGCGCGACTTCGGCGCCGACTTCGTGCAGGGCTGGGGCATGACGGAGACCAGCCCGATCGGCGTGATCGGCAACCTGCTGCCCAAGCATGCGGCCTTGAGCGAGGACGAGAAGATCGGCATCAAGATGAAGCAGGGCCGCGGCGTCTGGGGCGTGGCGCTCAAGATCGTCGGCGAGGACGGCCGGCGCCTGCCGCACGACGGCAAGGCCTTCGGTCACCTGCATGTGCGCGGGCCGTGGATCGCGAGCGGCTACTTCCGCGGCGAGGGCGGCGGCGTGCTCGATGCCGAGGGCTTCTTCCCGACCGGCGACGTGGCCACCATCGATGCCGACGGCTATGTGCAGCTGGTCGACCGCGCGAAGGACGTGATCAAGTCGGGCGGCGAATGGATCTCGTCGATCGACCTCGAGAACGCGGCCAGCGCCCATCCGGCGGTGGCCGAGGCCGCGGTCATCGGCATCCCGCATCCGAAGTGGACCGAGCGGCCGCTGCTCATCGTGGTGAAGCGGCCCGGCAGCGAAGTGACCGCTTCGCAGCTGCGCGATTTCCTCGCGCAGCGCGTTGTCAAGTGGTGGCTGCCCGAGGATGTGGTCTTCGTCGACAGCCTGCCGCATACGGCCACCGGAAAGTTGCTCAAGACCCGCCTGCGGGAAATGTTCAAGGGATATGTCGCGGCCAAGTCGGTTTGATGACTTGTTCGATTTTTCTGTGGACAACTCTGTGGGTTGTGCGGGGAGCGGATTCGCGAAGCGAGGATTGGCGGGGCTTCCCGCCACATTGCCTGTTGAATAGGCAGGGGTGCGCGGGCGTGCAAAAAAGACTGCGCCACCCCGCGGTTCCGTCCGAAAAATCGTGGTAGAGCGACGGAAATCCGGGGGCGGTTTCAGCGCTGCAGTGCACCACGCAAGAAGGCGAGCATGCGTGGCCACGATGCACTGCGCGCCCGCGCATTGCCCTCGGGCGTGCCGCCCATGTCCATCGTTTCGCCGGATATCGCATGGACCGAGCGCGTCATGGTGGTCGGCGCGTTCGGCCACGCGATCGAATGGCCGGCGCGCGGGTAGCTCAGGTGCTCGGCGCGGTGCGGAAATCTTTTCTCGAGCAGGCGTTGCAGCGCGAAGTCGGCGAGATCGGTCGAGGGCCACAGGCCATCGGCCTCGCCCGAGATCAGCAGCACCGGGCCGTTGATCTTCTCGACCTTGATCGAGCTTCGCTCCAGCAGCGTGGGATCGCGCAGCGGGATCAGGTACCAGTCGAAGCTGTCTTCTCGCGCAAGGCCCTTGGCGACGGCTTCGTCCCACTGCGCATGCGTGAGCGTCGAGGCGAAAGCGATCTCCTGGCCGTCCAGCGTCCATGCGCCATGGCCGCTCGCGGGATAGGCGGGCCACACGATGCCGCTGGGCACATAGCCGATCACGCAGCCGATGGCGGGAAAGTGCGCGCCGAGCAGCAGCGCGAGTTCGCCGCCGCGCGACACGCCCACGGTGCCGATGCGGTCGGCTCGCACGCCGGGCTGTTCGGCCAGCCATTCGAGCGCCGTGCCGAAGTACTCGAGCGGAATGCGGTCGAGCGTGGGCGGCAGGCCCTCGGCCGCGAAGTAGGCCAGCGCCAGCGCGGCGAAGCCATGCGAGGCGAGCAGCGCGGCCATCTCCTGCGACCACGCCAGGCCGCCGTTCGATCCGCCGAGCACGAGCACGGCCGGATGCGGACCCGCGCCCGCGGGTTCGAACAACCGGCCGACCAGGCCGCGTTCCCTGACCTCCCTTTGGCGCACGCCGTCGCCGACATACACGCGGCGGATCGAGACCGAGACCGCGCTGCCGTCGCTCTCGCGCACCGCGCTGAGCGTGGCGGTCAGCGGATCGTCGTGCAGGACCGCGATGCCGCCGATGCGCTCGGGCGGCACCAGCGCGCGCGACCAGAACAGGCCCATCGCGTCGGCGCGCTCGTAGCTGCCCGCGACCGGCGACTGCCGCGCGGGATCGACCGTGCCGCTGGCGTCGGCCACGAAGTGGGCCTCCGATTGCATCACCTGATGGCCGAAGCGGTTGCACAGCTGCAGCACGACGCGCTCGCCGGGTGCGAGACCGCGCAGGCGGATCTCCAGCGATTGGTCGACGAGGCACTGCGATGGCAGGGGATCGAATTTCATGCCCGCATTGTCCCCGCGCCACCTTCGGCGCACCTTCAGAAGAACTCGTCGAGCAGGCAGTAGAACGCGATGCGCTCGGCATCCGGCGCGATGCCGTAGCGTTCGAAGAAGGGCGCGGTCCAGGCCTCGCCGAGGTTGAAACCGATGCTGCGCGCGGCCAGTGCGAGGTCCTGCCAGCGGTCGGCCACGCCGACGCGGCCGCAGTCGATGAAGCCCGTGAAGCCGTCGGCCGTTGCCATCAGGTTCGGCAGGCAGGCATCGCCGTGGGTCACGACGAGGTCCTCGTTCGCGGGCCGCGTCGCGCGCAGTCGCTCGAACAGATCGAGGGCGGTCCAGCCCGCGCGCTCGTCGTCGAAATCGCTCTCGTCGACCAGGCCGGCCACGGCGCGCGCGTGCGCGTCCTCGATCCGTTGTGCCAGGCGATGGTCGAAAGGGCAGGTGGCGACCGGCACCCGGTGCAGCAGGCGCAGCGCATCGGCCATGTGCACGACGATCTCGCCCGGGCGGAACGGGCCCGATGCGAGATCACGGCCCGGCACGGCGCTCATCAGCAGCCAATGGCGGTCGTGTTCGAGGGCCTGGTCGAGCACCGCGGGCGCGGGCAGGTCCTGGCGCGCGAGCCATGCGAGCCGCGCGATCTCGCCCGGCAGTTCAGCGAGGGGCGCCACGGGCTCGGACTTGAGGAACAGGAGCTCGCCATCGGCGGTCTCTATGCGAAACACATCGGCGCCCGATTCGCCGATCGTCTGGCGCTGCCAGTGGGCATCGGCCAGGCGGGCGCGCCAGGCGTGAGGAAAAGGGGGCAGCGGATTCAAGCGCAAAGGACTCCAGGGCGTGGCGCGGATGGCGCGGCACGCATCGTCGTCGCTCGCGCCCGCCTTTTCAAGCAAGCCACCACCGGCCCGCGGGCCGTTTCGCGCTAGTCCTTCTTCGGCGCGTCGGCGGCGTCCTCTTCCGCGTGGCCCAGCACGATCTGGCCCTCGGTGACGAAGCGATCGAACTCGATGCGCGGGATCGCGGCGGTCAGCGGATTGCCGTCCTCGGTCCAGGTCAGCACCACGCTGTCGTCCGCGACCAGCGCCTGGCAGACGCCTTCGGGAATGCGGATCTGCGGGCCATCGCCCGCGCGGAACTCGACCACGCCGGCGATGCGGGCGTCGAGGCGTGAAGTGGCGGTGGTATTCATGGTCGTGGAGGTCCTCGGGTTGGAAGTCCAAAGCCTCGCCGAAGACAGGGGGAGGCCGGCGTGGGACGACATCGCCGATGCGCGCAGGCGCAGCGTCGCGAGGCCTTTGGTGTTGTAGGCGGATTCCTGCACGGGGACGCGAAATCGTCCTCGCAAAAGCTGGCGCGCGGCGCGCTCTAGTCGGCGCGACGAAACAAGATGCAACCCGCTGGAGACAAGAGAGATGAACTTCGAAGGAATCTATTGCTTCGACACCGCCACGGTGCGCTTCGCGTTCTACCCGCATGGTCCGCAGGGCCAGCGCGTGCTGGCCGAGATCACGGAAGACGCGCTGCACGATGAATTCGGCGTGCGCGAGGGCGGCCCCCAGTTGCTCGAGGCCTGCCGCGCCTATTTCGACGCGATCGAGGCCAAGGCCCGGGAACGCTACCGCGACGAGCCGCGCTGCCTGATCTCGCTGACCTCGGAAGACTTCATCCGCATTCCCCGCTGAGGCGGGCGCCCTCGCGGCGACGGCCCAGGGCGCGTGTTGTCCTACGCGCCGGGGCGGGCCGCTTTCCAGAATGGATGAATGCACCGAGTGCTTTCCCTTTCTGGAAGGAGAACCCCATGGCCTCGAAGACCGACACCCGCGACCCCAAGGACACCAGCAAGCCCTTTCCGTTTCCCACCGCCGAGTCGCACGGCAAGCCCGCCCCCGAACACGACAAGCCCACCCACGAGGCACCGAGCGAGGACGCGCTCGACAGCGGCGTGGAAGAGTCCTTTCCCGCCAGCGACCCGGTGTCGGTGACGGTCACCAAGGTCAAGCTGCCGCCGGGCAAGGCCGACTCCTGATCCGGGCCATCGCTTCCGGACTACGCGCACAAGCGCTGGCGGCGACTGTCGGGTAGCCGGACCGATCCCGAAGATCGGCTCACGATGCCACAGACCGCCGCCACAGCCACACTCTCTCGCGAGGCGGACCGCACCGACGCCGCCTCCGTTCCCCAAGGCCTCTGGCGCCGCTGCAAGCGTTGGGCGTTGCCCGCGCTCGGCATCGTGGTGCTGGGCCTCCTGCTCTCGCATGCGCACAAGGTCGATTGGGCCGGCGCCTGGCATGCGCTGCAGCGCTATCCGCTCGGGCTGCTGCTCGGCGTGCTCGCGCTCTCGACCGCCAGCCATGCGCTCTACGGCTGCTTCGACCTGCTCGGCCGGCTGCACACGCGTCACAAGCTCGGCGCGCTGCGCACCTGGGCCATCGCGGTCACGAGCTATGCCTTCAACCTGAACCTGGGCTCGCTGGTGGGCGGCGTGGCGATGCGCGCGCGGCTCTATGCGCGCGCGGGCCTCGACGAGGCCACGGTGGCGCAGATCGTGGGCGTGAGCCTCGCCACCAACTGGCTGGGCTACGGCCTGCTGGCGGGCGGCCTGTTCGCCGCCGGCGCGATCGATCCGCCGCGCGAGGCGCACCTGGGCGTGATCGCGTTCCGTGCGCTCGGCGTGCTGATGATCGCGCTGGCCATCGGCTACGTGATCGCCTGCGGCGTCGCGCGCGGCAAGCGCTGGACCCTGCGCGGGCGCAACGTGCGATTGCCCTCGGCGCGGCTTGCGCTGCTGCAGATCTCGCTGTCGGCCTGCAACTGGGCGCTGATGGGCGCGGCGATGTACCTGCTGCTGGGACAGAAGGTGCCGTACGCGACCACGCTGTCGGTGTTGATGGCGGCCTCGATCGTGGGCGTGTTCACGCCCATTCCCGCCGGGCTCGGCGTGCTCGAGGCGGTGTACCTCGCACTGCTGTCGGGCAGCGTGCGGCAGGGCACGCTGATGGGCGCGGTGCTGGCCTACCGCGCGCTCTACTACCTGCTGCCGCTGGGCGGCGGGGTGCTGATGTACCTGCTGCTCGAACGCCATGCGTCGAGCCATCCGGCCGCGGCCGAGACGGGTTGAACGCGGCGGTGTGCGCCTCGGCTTGTGCGCGCAAGGGGCGGCTTCCTACGTCCGCAGCCGCATGGCGGGCGCAGCGTGGTCCCAGGTGGCCATCGCCGGCCCGTGGCGAGCCTTCCGATGGCCTTGTCCTCCCATTGCAGATCGCGAGGTCCGGCATGCATTCCATTTCGACGCTCCGCCATTCGTCCCGGGGACGGGCCCGCGCGATCGCGTGCGCCATCGTGCTCGGCGGCGTGGCATCCACGCCCACGGCCTTCGCGGCCGAACCTGCCGTGCAGGTCGCCCAGGCCGGCGCGCTCAGCGCACCCGACCGCAGCCTGATGAACCTGGCCGCCGGCGCCGGGCTCTACGAGGTCGAGGTCTCGAAGCTCGCCGCCTCGAAGGCCGTGAGCGCGGAGGTGAAGGACTACGCGCTGATGCTCGCGAAGCATCACGGCGAATCGAACGAGGCACTGCGCCGGCTGGCCGCGCGCAAGTCGGTGCCGCTGGTGGCCGAGATCCCGGCCGACAAGAAGGCGCGCATCGAGGCGCTGCAGGGCCTGTCGGGCGAGGGTTTCGACCGGGCCTATGTGGACCGCGTGGGCATCCAGGACCACGAGGCCGACATCCGCCTGTTCGAGAACATGGCGCGCGACGCCAACGATGCCGACCTGCGCGCCTTCGCCGAGAGGACGCTGCCGGCACTCAAGGAGCACCTGAACGCCGCCAAGACGATGGCGGGCAACCGGCGGCAGGCGCCGGCATCGCAGTGACACCCGCTCCCGCATGGCGCGCACCGCCGCACTGAAGCGCTACCAGGCCAAGCGCAATTTCGACATCACGCCCGAGCCCGCCGAGGGCGGCGAGTCGCTGCCCGGCGCATTGCAGTTCGTGGTGCAGAAGCACTGGGCGCGCAGCCTCCACTACGACTTCCGCATCGAGATCGACGGCACCATGAAGAGCTGGGCCGTGCCCAAGGGGCCGAGCTACGACCCGCACGACAAGCGCATGGCGATGCATGTGGAAGACCACCCGGTGTCGTACAACGCCTTCGAGGGCGAGATTCCCGCGAAGCAGTACGGCGCGGGCAAGGTGATCGTCTGGGACAAGGGCTTCTGGGTGCCGCTGGGCAATCTGCGCAAGGACTACCGCGCGGGCCACATCAAGTTCGAGCTGCATGGCCACAAGCTGCGCGGGCGCTGGGCGCTGGTGCGCATGAAGGCGCGCAAGGAGGGCCGCGGCGATCCGTGGCTCCTGATCAAGGAGCGCGACGAGTTCGCGCGCGAGGCCGCGGAATTCAGCGTGGTCGACCAGTTCCCCGACAGCGTGGCCGCGCTCGCGATGCCGCGGGCGAGCTCGGTGTCGAAGCCCGCCGCGAAGAAGGCGGCGCGAAAGCGGTCCCAGTGGCCCGACGGTGCCGTCGAGGCCGAGCCTCCGCCCAAGCTCGCGCCGGTGCTCGCCACGCTGGTCGACGGGCCGCCGCCCGATCCCGGCGACTGGGTCTACGAGATCAAGTTCGACGGCTACCGGCTGCTCGCGCGCATCGAGGGCAAGACGGTGCGGCTGTTCACGCGCAACGGCCACGACTGGAGCGAGCGTATGCCGCACCTGGTGCGCGCTATCCAGCGCCTGAAGCTGAAGCCGGGCTGGCTCGACGGCGAGATCGTGGTGCTCGACGAGGCCGGCCGCACCGACTTCCAGGCGCTGCAGAGCGCCTTCGACAGCACGCGCACCCAGGACATCGTCTATTTCCTGTTCGACCTGCCGTACTACGACGGCCACGACCTGCGGGCCGTGCCGCTGGTCGAGCGGCGCGCGCTGCTCGAGCGGCTGCTCGCCGATCCGCCGCCCGAGATCCGCTTCAGCGCGGTCTTCGACGCACCGCCCCAGGACATCGTGGCCTCGGCCTGCCGCATCGGGCTCGAGGGCGTGATCGGCAAGCGGCGCGACAGCGCCTACCGCTCGCGCCGGTCGCCCGACTGGATCAAGCTCAAGTGCGCGCGCAGGCAGGAGTTCGTGATCGCCGGCTACACCGACCCGCAGGGCTCGCGCACGGGCTTCGGCTCGCTGCTGCTCGGCGTGCATGACGAACACGGCGAGCTGGTGTTCGCGGGCGGCGTGGGCACGGGCTTCAACGAGCGCTTGCTGGCCGAGATCTTTGCGCGGCTCGAGCCACTCGCGGTCGACCAACGCCCGTTCAAGCAGCGCATCGAGAACGAGCGCCGCGCGCACTGGGTGAAGCCGGTGCTGGTGGCCGAGGTCACGTTCTCCGAGTGGACGCAGGACGGCCATGTGCGCCACCCGGTGTTCCATGCGTTGCGCAGCGACAAGCCCGCGAAGCAGATCGTGCGCGAGGCGCCGGTGCCCGCGCGCGCGGCGGACCGGGAGCAGGCGAAGACCCAGACGAAAGGGCCGGCCGCCACCTTGCCCGCGAACTTCAAGGTCTCGCATGCCGAGCGCGTGGTCGATGCGTCGAGCGGCATCACCAAGGTCGAGGTGGTGCGCTTCTACGGCCTGGTCGCGCCGCTGATGATGGAGCACCTGCGCGGCCGGCCGGTGTCGCTGGTGCGCGCGCCGCGCGGCATCGGCGGGCAGCTGTTCTTCCAGAAGCACCTCGAGGACGGCAGCATCGAGGGCGTGCGCCAGCTCGATGCCGCGCTGTGGCCCGCGCATCCCGCGCTGATCGAGGTGGCGGCGGCGCTCGGCCTGCCGGGCGCGGCGCAGATGAACGTGATCGAGCTGCACACCTGGAACGCCGTCAAGTCCGCGATCGACAAGCCCGACCGCATGACCTTCGACCTCGACCCCGGCGAGGGCGTCGACTGGCCCGCGATGCTGCAGGCGGTGGAGCTGATGCGCGTGATCCTGGTCGAGCTCGGGCTCGTGCCCTTCTGCAAGACCAGCGGCGGCAAGGGCCTGCACGTGGTGGTGCCGTTGCGCCGCGTGCACGGCTGGGATGCTGTGAAGGATTTCTCGCAGGCCATCGTGCGTCACATGGCGCGCACCTTGCCGCAACTCTTCGTGGCGAAGAGCGGACCCTCGAACCGCGTGGGCCGCATCTTCATCGACTACCTGCGCAACGGCTTCGGCGCGACCACGGTCAGCGCCTGGTCGCTGCGCGCGCGGCCGGGCATGGGCGTGTCGGTGCCGGTGGCATGGGACGAGGTGCCCGAGCTGCGCGGCGGCGCGCACTGGACCTTGCGCGACATCCATACGAGGCTCGATCGCGGCAATGCGCCGTGGGAGGGCTATGCGAAGGCGGCGCGCAGTCCGAATGCGGCGATGAAGATGCTCGGCTTCGATGCGAAGAAGGCCGGTGGCCGCGGGCGTTGACGCGCGGGTCCCGCGCGATCAGAAGGCGTGCCGGATGCCGACGTCGTAGCCGGTCGCGCCGCGCGGTTCCATGCCGCCCCCGGTGACGTAGGCCGCCTGCGGAAAGATCGCCGGCAGGCTCAGCACCAGCGGGGTGACACCCATCACGCCCGGGTTGTTGTGGCCGTCGCGGATGGCGATGCGCGCCACCGTCGCATAGAGCGCGGTGCGCCTGGACAGGTTGTGCACGTAGCCCAGCGCCAGCTTGTCGACCGAGGCGTTGCCGCCGGGCACACCGTTGCCGTTGCCGAAATTCACGCGCGCGAACGAGGCGCGCACGATGCCCGGCCCCACCGGCATGTTCAGGCCGGCGACGAAGCCGTCGTAGCGGTCGGTGGCCCGGCTGCCGAACAGGCCGGCGTCGTCGCGCGCATTCCGCACGCGCGACCATTCGCCGAACAGCTTCACCGCGCCGAAGTCGTAGGAGCCGCCGAGGTTCAGGCTCCTGATCTTCTCGCCGCGGGGCGCGGCGCTCACGAGCGTGCTCTCGCCGTAGCCCAGCGCCACGTCGGCCGGACCGCCGGTCCATCCCACGCGCGCGCCGGCATAGCGGCCGCGCCCGGACGGGCTGTCGCTCGCGTCGCTCGCCTTCACGTTCTCGTGGAAGGCGTACTGCACCTGGCCGTAGAAGCCGCCGAGCCCCGGCGGCAGGAAGTAGCTGAGGGCGTTGCTGGTGCGCAGGTAGCTGTCGGTGCCGGCGGAGAGCGCGCCGTTGAGCAGGCCGCCGGTGGCGAGCGCCCGCGAGGCGGCGAGGTTGCTGTTGACCACGGCGATCAGGTTGGTGCCGACGCCATTGACGCCGAAGGGATCGAACACGCCGTCGTTCCAGAACGAGGCGGTGTAGTCGCGGCCCAGGCGCAGCTCGCCGAACGGTCCCGAGAGGCTCAGGGTGGAACGGCGGCCGAAGTTGCCGATGCCGCCGCCGTTGTCGTTGGCCAGCGGCGCCTCGAGCCAGAAGCCGGCCGCGAGGCCGCCGCCCAGGTCCTCGGTGCCGCGAAAGCCCAGCCGGCTGGACGCGTAGCCCGAGGGCGAGAGCGCGGTCTGGCTCTGCGTGACCTGGCGCGGCGCCGCGAGGCCCCAGGACCGGCTGCGGGTGCTGTAGTGGCTGATGCCGGCGTCGACGACGCCGAACACGGTGAGGGAGGATTGCGCGGCGGCACCGCCCGTCGCGGCCAGCAGCGACAGGGCCAGCGTGGTGGTCTTCATGGCGGGCTTCCTCAGGGGACCAGCACGGTCGATCCGGCCGTCTGGCGCGACTCGAGCGCGCGATGGGCCTGCGCCGCATCGGCGAGCGCGAAGCTGCGTTGCGGCTCGCTGACGATGCGCCCGGCCAGCACGTGGTCGAACAGCTCGCGCGCCATCTCGAGCATGTGGGCGCGCGGCTGGATGTAGTGCGCCATCGCCGGCCGCGTCATCCACAGCGAGCCCTTGGCCGCGAGCAGCTGCGAGTCGATCACCACCGAGCCCGAGGAGGTGCCGTTGCTGACCAGCGTGCCGCGCGGCTGCAGGCAGTCCAGCGAATCCATCAACGTGTCCTTGCCCACCGAGTCGTAGACCACCGGCACGCCGCGGCCGCCGGTGATCTCGCGCACGCGCTCGACGGTGTTCTCGCGCGCGGTCACGATGACGTGGGCGCAGCCGGCGGCCCGGGCGAGCGCCGCCTTCTCGTCGGTGCCGACGGTGCCGATCATGGTGACGCCCAGGGCGCGCGCCCACTGGCAGGCGATCAGGCCGACGCCGCCGGCGGCCGCGTGGTAGAGGATGGTCTCGCCGGCCTGCAGCGGACGGACCTGGCGGAACAGGTACTGCGCCGTCATGCCCTTCATCATCAGCGTGGCGGCGGTGCGATCGGGGAGGCCCTCGGGCAGCGGGATCAGCACCGCGGCGGGCATCACGCGGACCTGCGAGTAGGCGCCCTGCGGACCCGTGAGATAGCCCACGCGATCCCCGGGCCTGACCTCCGTCACGCCGGGGCCGACGGCCTCCACCACGCCGACCGCGTCCGAGCCCAGCCCGTCGGGCAGCGCCAGCGGATAGCGGCCGGTGCGGAAGTAGATGTCGATGAAGTTGACCGCGATGAAGCTGTGGCGCACGCGCGCCTGGCCGGGACCGGGGTCCGCGACCTCGACGTTCTCGAGCCGCAGGACCTCGGGACCGCCGGTCTCATGGAAGCGGATGGCTTGGGGCATGGCGATGTCTCCTCGTTGTTCTGGATGGTCTTCAGTTCAGGCGGATGTCGTAGCGCTTGACGATGCCGGCGTTGCGGGTGAACTCCTCGCGCAGTGCCTCCTGCGCCTGCGCGGGCGTGCGGTCCGCCATCGGCTCGAAGCCGGCGTTGGCCACGCTCGCGCGCACCGCCGGGTTGGCCGCGACCTTGCGCAGCACCGCGTGGATCTTCTCGACCAGCGGCGCCGGCATCTGCGAGGACGCGATCACGCCGGTCCAGTTGGCGAAGTCGAGCGCCGGGTAGCCGAGTTCGGCGAAGGTGGGCACGGCGGGAAATTCGGGCAGCCGGGCCTGGGTCGCGACCGCCAGCAGCCGCACCCTGTTGGCGGCGATCAGCGGCCGGGCCGTGACCGAGCCGTCGAACATCAGCGGCACCTGGCCGCCCATGACCTGCGCCAGCGCGGGCGCGGAACCGGGGTAGGGAACGTGCTGCATGTCGAGCCCGGCCGCCTGGTTGAGGATGGCGCCCGCGTACTGCGAGGCCGTGCCCGCGCTGTAAGAGGCGTAGGAGACCTGGCCCGGATGGGCCTTCACATAGGCGATCGCCTCCTTCGCATCCCTGGCCGGGAACTGTGGCGAGGCGATCAGCAGCAGCGAGGAGCGCGCCATCAGCGCGACCGGCTGCACGTCCTTGAGCGGATCGAAGCCGCCCTTGAGCACGTGCGGCACCTCGGTGAGCACGTTGCTGGCGGTCATCATCAGCGTCTGGCCGTCGGCCGGCTGGGACAACAGGTACTTGACGGCGATCGCCCCGCCGGCGCCCGGCCTGTTCTCGACCACCACCGGCTGGCCGATGTCGCGCGAGAGCTGGTCGCCCACGATGCGCGCGAGCACGTCGATGGTGCCGCCCGGCGGCGCGGGGACGATCATCTTGACCGGCTTGTCGGTGTAGGCATGGGTCCAGGGCGAGCCCAGCGCCGACGCGGCGGCGACGAGCAGGGCGGCGAGGTGCGTGAGGCGCGGCATGGCTGCTCCGGTGCGTGGAGGTTCAGGCGGCCTTGCGCAGGAAGCCCTGCTGGCCGCCGTTGCGGTTGGGCGCGAAGCCGTTGGCCCGCAGCGTCTCTTCCACCGTGTCGTGGAACACGCCGATCCGAGAGATCTCGCGCGCCTGTTGCGCGGTCGCGATCGGGCGGCCGAATTCGCGCGCGATGCGCACCAGCTGCTCGACCTGTGCGGCGGTGCCGATCTTGGCGGTGCGCGACTGGTTCCAGAGGTTGTCCTCGGTGCCGCAGCGCACGTGCAGGCCCATGGCGATGCCCATCATGTTGACCGGCAGCACGTTGAGCACCGAGCTCTCCACCGTGAGCACCGCGCCGTCGGGCACCGCGCGCACGAAGTTCGCGAGGTTGTAGATGTTCGGCGCGTCCATGCCGCCGCCGATCGCGACCCAGTTGAGCACCAGCGGGCCCTTGTAGATGCCGCGGCGCATCAATCGCTCGACCGACTCGAAGCTGTTGATGTTGTAGCACTGGAAGGCGCTCTGGATGCCCGCGGCGCTGAGGCGGCGGATGTGCTCCTCGGCCCAGCCCGGTTGCGCCGGCACCGTCATCTCCTTGTAGGCGTTGAAGACGACCGGGTCCTCCATCGAGGTGCCGCGGATGTCGCGCAGGTCGAACTGCTCGAGGATGTTCATCTGCGAGGTGTTGACCGTCACCGTGACCTGGTCCGGCTTGGGGTCGAGCTCGGCCAGCATGTGGCGCGTGTCGTCCGACAGCCACTTGGCGGCAGCGCCCTCGCTTTCGGGCGCGAACGAGATCGAGCCGCCGACCTGGATGATCATCTCGGGCACGCGGGCCCGCACGCCGGCGATCAGCTCGTTGAACTTCGACAGGCGCTTGGAACCCTTGCCGTCGAGTTCGCGCACGTGCAGGTGCAGCACGGTGGCGCCGGCTTCGTAGCAGTCCACCGCCTTCTGCACCTGCTCCTCCATCGTCACGGCGATCTCGCCGGGGAAGTCCGAGGGCAGCCAGGATGGCGCGTAGGGGGCGGCGGTGATGATCAGCGGCTGCTGGTTTTCGGGGAACAGGTGACCGTCTAGGAAATTCATCGAGGGCTCCGGGGATGCGGGTGGTGCGAAGGGGGAAAAGGCGGGTCAGGCGGTCGGCGTGCCGACGATGCCGGCGCGTTCCATCTTGCGGTGGCAGGGCGGGTAGTCCATCACCGCGTAGTGCTGCGTGGCGCGGTTGTCCCAGATCGCCACGCTGTCGGGCTGCCAGCGCCAGCGCACCTGGTATTCGGGGATGGCGGCCTGGTTGACGAGGTACTGCAGCAGCGCCGACGCGCCCTGCGTGAAATCCTGGCCGTAGCGCACGTTGGCGGGCGTGTGGAAGTTGGTGAAGTGCGTCGTGAAGCCGTTGACGTACAGCACCCGCTCGCCGGTTTCGGGATGGATGCGCACCACGGGGTGCTCCGCATCGGGATAGCGGGCCTTGAGCGCGAGGCGCTGCGCGATCGGCATCGCCGCGCCGAAGGTGCACTCGATGCTGTGGCGGGCGCGCAGCGGCGCGATCAGCTCCTTCACCGGGTCGGGCAGGCGCTCGTAGGCCAGCGCCATGTTGGCCCACATCGTGTCGCCGCCCACGGGCGGGCACTCGACGCAGCGCAGCACGCAGCCCATCGGCGGGGTCTCGCGCCAGCTGGCGTCGGTGTGCCAGCTGTTCTCGTAGCGGTCGTTGGGCGCGTCCGGCGTCTTGTAGATGCGCACCAGCCCCGGGTGCTCCGGATCGCTGCCCGCGACCGGGTGGTCCTCCAGTTCGCCGAAGCGCCGCGCGAAGGCCACGTGCTCGGCCCGGCTGATCTTCTGGTCGCGCAGGAACAGCACCTTGTGCCGCAGCAGCAGCGCCCGGATTTCCTCGAACAGGCCGTCGTCCCGGGCCGCATCGGCCAGGCTGATGCCATCGAGCCGCGCGCCGATGGCGCAGGTCAACGCTTCGATCCGCATGTCTTGTCTCCGTGCTTTTTCTTGGGTCTTTCCGCCCCGGCCTCCGGGGTGCGGGCATGGGGGCGACTGTAGGAGCGAGGGGGCGGCGCCGCTTTGCATTCCGTGCCATTCGCTGTGCATTTGGTGCCAGAATTTCCGCCACCCTGGAAAGGCCCGGCATGACGGCACTGATTCGCGCGGCGGCGCTGACGAACTTCTCGGAGGTTGCGCAGGAACTCGGTCACGACCCCGGCGCGGCGCTGCGCAGGGCGGGACTGCGCGCACGGATGGTCCGCGAGCCGGACCAGTTGATCGAGGCCGATCGCGTGGCCCGCCTGCTCGAGGACGCGGCGCGCGACACGGCCTGCGAGTCCTTCGGCCTGCGCATTGCCGCGCGGCGCCAGCTATCGAACTTCGGGGTGGTCAGCCTGCTGCTGATGCACCAGCCGACGCTGCGGCAGGTGCTGCTCACGCTGATCGAGCACCTGCACCTGCTCAACGAAAGGCTGGCGATCCAGGTGGAGGATGTCGGCAAGCTGGTGCTGCTGCGCGAGGAACTGGTCATGTCCATGCCGGCCCGGCAGTCGATCGAGCTGGCGATCGGCGTGCTCTACCGGATGTGCGCGGCGCTGCTGGGCGACCGGTGGCGGCCCGCCAGCGTGAGCTTCACCCACGGGCCGCCCGTCGACGCGGCCTTTCACCGCCGCTTCTTCCAATGCCCGGTCGAGTTCGACGGCAGTTTCAACGGGCTGGTCTGCCGCGCGGCGGATCTGGACGTGGCCAATCCCGGGGCCGATGCCGTGCTCGCCGCCTATGCGCGCAAGCTGATCGATGCCGTGCCCGGCGAGCGCGAGCGCTCGATCGACCAGGAGGTGCGCAAGGCCATCTACCTGATGCTGCCGGCGGGGCGTGCCACCTGCAAGTCGGTGGCGCAGGGGCTGGGGCTCAGCATGCGCACCCTGCAGCGCCAGCTCGATGCGCGCGAGCTGACCTTCAAGCAACTGGTCAACGACGTGCGCCAGGAACTCGCGCGGCGCTACGTGGCCAATGGCCGCCACAGCCTGGGCGAGGTGGCGGCGATGCTGGGCTACAGCACGCACAGTGCCTTCACCCGGTGGTTCGGCGCCCAATTCGGTTGTTCTCCCGAAGCCTGGCGCGCTACAGCTCGATGAACGCCGAGGTCGCCTTGTTCAGCGCGAGCATGCCCTTGGCCGTGATGCTCTCGACCTGGGCCAGCTGGCGGATCGCGCGGCCTTGCGGGTTGCGCTCCGAAGGGGGAATGAAGGCCGTCACGAGGTCCGCCGCGCGCAGCACGCGCAGCTTGTCGATCTCGGCGGGCGCGTGCACGACGTATGGCAATTTCTGCTCGGCGATGGTCCGAAGAAACTCCATGGGCATATGCCGTCTCCTTGAACGTTGATGGCAATGGGTTCGTGACATTGTGCGCAGAAACTCTTAGGGCAGCCTAAACCCTGCGCCGCTCGTGCCTATGTCAGGTGGTAGTCCGGCAGTACGGAAGCACTCTTTTTCGTAAAGCGTCGCGCGTGGCGCGGCGCTTCGTTTCCAGCGGTGTCGCCAGCGCCTGTCAGAACATGCCGTTCGAATTGGCGCGCTGGATGTTCGGTGCGAGCCAGGGGACCGAATTCTTCGGATGGCCCACGGGCTGCAGCGTGTCCCAATGCTCGATCGCCTTTCCGTCGGCATCCATCTTGTAGATGTCGACGCCGGCAATCCCGGGGTCTTCCGGATCGTCATTGAACAGGTTCAGGAATTCCACGTGGGCCCACACGTGGTCGCCGATGGCGGCGATCTTGTGGACCACGACGCGGGCCAGCACGCGCTCCCTGGTGAGCTTGCCGAAAAATTCCCCCAAGGCCTGCGCGCCATCGCCGATCAGGGGGTTGTGCTGGATATAGGCGGCGCTGACGAACCGGTGCACCGACTCTTCGGCCTTCTTCTGGTTGATCACCAGTTCGTAGAAGCCCAGGATGTTGTTCTTGTTGCGCACGGCACGGCTGTCGCTCGGGTCGACGAGTTCGATCATGTTTGTTTCTCCCTGCATATGAAGCGTTGATCAATTGAAGGAATCCAGAAAAACTCTTTTCGAAGGTTTTTCTGGAGACCGCCAAGGAAGCTATCACCGCGGTTGGCAGGAGGAGAGGGGCCCTCGGCCCCGTGCACGCATCGATCGTGCGGGCCGTCACGCTCGGAGCCAGGGAATTCTTGTGCACCGCAGCGCGAGCGCGCCGTGCACGGAGCCTCAGCGCACGGCCTGGGTCTGCGCCTGCATCGGCCACGCCGTCGTGTCGGGCGCGACGAGGTGCCACATCACCGGGTCGATGCCCTCGAAGGTGGCGCGGTAGCGCTGCGACAGCCGCCCTTCGCCGGTCACGTCGCGGATCACGATGCCGTCGATGCGCCCCGGGTTGTCGCGGAACACCCTGGCGTAGATCTCGGGATCGGCCTCGCCCGAATCGCCGACCAGCACGAAGCGGCGCTGCGGGAAGTCGGCCAGCAGGCGCGCGATCACACCGAGCTTGTGGGCGCGCGAATCCTCGTCGCCCGGGATCAGCGTGCGCCAGGTCGTGCTCTCGCGCAGGTGCATGCTGCCCGGCGGAAAGCCCGCTTCGCGCACGAACTCCGCGAGCGGCGGATAGAGCTGGATCGGGCTGGCCGACAGGTAGTGGAAGCGCGTGTCGGGCGCCTGTGCGAGCGCGCGGTACCAGCCGGCCATGTGGGGCGCGGGTTCGAAGCGGCGCGCGAAGGTGTTGAGCAGCATCTCGCGCCGCTCGCGCACCTGAGTGCGCTTGATGGTGTCGTCGATGTCCGAGATCACCGACAGGCCCTGTGCCGGCACGATCAGCGCGCGGCCGCGGAAACGGTGCAGCAGTTCGCCGGGGCCGGTGACCGCGTGGAACTCGAGCCACTGCTGCGCGGGCGACAGCCGCGGCACCTCGATCACCTGCCGCACGTTCACCCGGCCGTCGGCGCCCGAGGGCGGCATGGTCTTGCGCCCGGGGCTGCCGTCGAATTCCACGTCGAACACCTTGCCGTCCTCCGACTCGGCATGGAACAGCGCGGTGCGCTGGTTGAAGCGCAGCTGCGCGGCCGGCGAGAGCTTCTTAAGATTGAGCCCGAGGTAGCGCGCGAAGGCGGCATTGAGGCCCCAGCGGCGCTCGCGCTCGTAGACCCAGGCATGGATGTCGACCTCGAGCCTGCCGTCGTCGGTGGGCCGCGCGGTGCCGTTCATGAACAGCGCCTCCTCGTCGGGCTCCATCGGCTCGGCCGCCAGCGCGGGCGCGATGCCGCCGGCCGCCAGCGCCGCGCCGGCCAGCAGCGTGCGCCGGCGCAGCGCCAGTGTCATGCGCCGGCCGTGACGCGCTCGTACGTCACGAAGCTGAAGGCCAGGCCGTCCTTGGCCGACACGTGCGATTCGCGCTGCGTCTCGCGCCAGACGCTGGCGTCGAGCACCGGCGCGAAGGCGTCGCCTTCGTAGTCGCGCGCGATCTCGGTGACCAGTGCGCGGCGCGCGAGGGGCTCGGCCTCGGCATAGATCTGCGCGCCGCCGATCACCCAGACATCGGGCGCCTCGAGCCGCTCGCAGGCTTCGATGGCCTCGCGCAGGCTGCCCGCGCGCTGCGCGCCCTCGGCCTGCCAGCCGGCCTGGCGCGTGACCACGATGTTGCGCCGCCCCGGCAGCGGCCGGAAGCGCGGCGGCAGCGAGTCCCAGGTCTTGCGGCCCATGATGACCGGCGCGCCCAGCGTGCGCGCCTTGAAGTGCGCCATGTCCTCGGGCAGGTGCCAGGGGATGGTGTTGGCGGCGCCGATGACGCCGTTGGCGGCGCGGGCGAAGATGAGGTTGAGGTTCATGGCGAGGGGAAGGCGGGTTCGAAGCGGCCCGATTTTGACCGCATCCGCACCCCTTGGCCCCCGCGGACGATCAGACGGCCACCGGCGCCTTGATCGGGTCGTGGTGCCGGTAGTCCTCGAACTCGAAATCCTCGTACCGGTAGTCGAAGATCGAGTCGGGCCGGCGCTTGATGCGCAGCGTGGGATACGGGTAGGGCTCGCGGCTCAGTTGCAGCGCGACCTGCTCGGCGTGGTTGCTGTAGATGTGGCAGTCGCCGCCGGTCCAGACGAAGTCGCCAACGTCGAGGTCGCACTGCTGCGCCATCATGTGCGTGAGCAGCGCGTAGCTCGCGATGTTGAAGGGCACGCCGAGGAAGATGTCGGCGCTGCGCTGGTAGAGCTGGCAGCTGAGCCGGCCGCGCTCGCCGTCGTTCTGTGGCGGCGCCACGTAGAACTGGAAGAAGGCGTGGCAGGGCATCAGCGCCATCTTCGAGAGCTCGGCCACGTTCCAGGCGCTCACGATGATGCGGCGCGAATCGGGGTTGGACTTGAGCGTCTTCACGACCTCGGCGATCTGGTCGATGTGGCCGCCGTCGGGCGTGGGCCAACTGCGCCACTGCACGCCGTACACCGGGCCCAGGTCGCCGTCCTCGCGCGCCCACTCGTCCCAGATGGTGACGCCGCGTTCCTTGAGCCAGTTGTTGTTGCTCGAGCCGGTCAGGAACCACAGCAGCTCCTGGATGATGGACTTCACGTGCACCTTCTTCGTGGTGACCAGCGGGAAGCCTTCGTTGAGGTCGAAGCGCATCTGGTGGCCGAACACGCTCCTGGTGCCGGTGCCGGTGCGGTCGCTCTTGTACACGCCGTGGGTGTCGACGTGGCGCATGAAGTCTTCGTACTGGGAGCGGATGGGGCGTTGGGTCATGGCGGTGAAAACGGCGCGCCCCGGACGGCGGGGCATGGCCCCGAATCTTATTCGGACGCGGACCGGCCTGTCCGGACCCCGGGCGAGCCCTTAAGATGAGAACTATTCTCAACATTCCGCCGCAGCCATCCCGTGTCCGCCCCCGCCATCGACGACAGTCTCCAGGTGCTCTACCGCAGCCATCACGGCTGGCTGCAGGCCTGGCTGCGCCGCCGGCTGGGCTGCGCCGAGGATGCGGCCGACCTCGCGCACGATGCCTTCGTGCGGCTGCTGGTCGCGCGCCCGCCGCAGGCGGCGCCGGTCGAGATGAAGGAGCCGCGGGCCTACCTGACGACGGTGGCGCGCGGCCTGCTGATCGACCGCTTCCGCCGCGCCGACCTGGAGCGCGCCTACCTCGCCGACCTCGCGGCGCTGCCGCCGGCGCTCTATCCCTCGCCCGAGGAGCAGCTGCAGGCGGTGCAGGCGCTGCGTGCGCTCGACGCGCTGCTCGCGAGCCTCACGCCCAAGACCCGCGCCGCCTGGCTGCACAGCCGCCTCGACGGCATGACCCATGCCGAGATCGCGGCGCAGCTCGGCGTGTCGGTGCCGCGGGTGCGGCAGTACCTGGCGACGGCCGCGCGCCGCGGCTACGAACTGCGTTTCGGCGCCGCGCTGCCGGCAGCGTCGGCATGAGCGCGCCGGCCTCGGCGTCGCTGCCGGTGTCCGCGGCCGTGCTCGATGCGGCGATCGGCTGGCAGTTGCGCATGGGCTCGGGTGAGGCCGGCGCGCGCGATGCCGAAGGCCTGCGCCGCTGGCTCGACGCCCACGCCGACCACCGGCGTGCCTGGGCCCAGCTCGGCGAGCTCGACGCGCAGCTGGCGCCCGCGCGCAGCGAGGCCGTGCGTTCGGCGCTGGTGCGCAGCGGCGCCGCGCGGCGCTGGAAGCAGTCGGCGGGCGTGCTGGGGCTGCTGGCCGCGCTGCTGCTGGGGCTCGGTGCCGTCGACCGCTTCGAGCCGCTGGCCACCCTGAGCGCGGACTACCGAACCGGCACCGGCGAGCGGCTCACCGTGGTGCTGCCCGACCGCAGCGTGCTGCACCTCGACACCCGCAGCGCGGTCGACCTGGCCTTCGATGGCAGCCGGCGCGCGATCGTGCTGCGCGCGGGCGAGATCGCCATCGAGACCGCCCATGGCGACGCGGCCGAGCAGCGTCCCTTCGTCGTGCTCACGCCCGAGGGCAGCCTGCGCGCGCTGGGCACGCGATTCGTCGTGCGCCGGCTCGACGACGGCGCCGGCACCCGGCTCACGGTCACGCAGTCCGCGGTGGCGGCACGGCCGGCCGGCTGCGCGGCCGATCCGGCGCAGGCTTGCGAAGGCGAACGCATCGTGCAGCAGGGCCAGAGCCTGGAACTGCATGCCGACGGCGCCGGCGCCCCCGGCCCCGCGCGTCCCGACGCCGATGCCTGGAAGGACGGCATGCTGGTGGTCGACGACCAGCCGCTGTCCGAGGTGGTGGCCGAACTGGCGCGCTACCGGCCCGGCCATCTGTCGGTCGATCCGCGCGTGGCCGGCCTGCGCGTGACCGGCACGCTGCCGCTGGACGACACCGACAGGGCGCTGCTGGCGCTCACCGCCGCGGTGCCGGTCGAACTCGTGGGCGGCACGCGCTGGTGGCTGCGCATCGAACCGAGGCAGGCGCCGCGCTGAAGCCTGGATCGGGGGCGGTACCGGATTTTTTTCGGCCGCCCCTCTCACTTTTCGAACCTCGTCCGGCAAGCAGGAAGAGAACCCTCGTCCTTCCCCTGCCTGGAGTCCTGTCTTGTCCTCGTCCTTCCCGTTCCGTCCGACCCCGCTCGTCGCCGCGCTGCTCTTCGCCACAGCCATGCCGGCCCTGTGGCCGACGGCCGCCAGCGCCCAGGCGCAGGCCGCTCCCGTGCTGCGCGACTACGACCTGCCGTCCGGCCCGCTCGGCGCCACGCTCAACCGCATCGCACGCGAGGCCGGGCTGGCGCTCACGGTCGATGCCGCGCTGGTCGGCCAGCGCGCCTCGGCGCCGGTGCGCGGCCGCTACGACGCACCGCAGGCGCTGCGTCGCGCGCTGGCCGACAGCGGCCTCGAGCTGCTGCCGACCGACGCGGGCGGCTACACCGTGCGCGCGGGCGCGCCGGCCGCCTCCACCGCGCCGCAGGTGGTGGCGCCCGCGCCGTCGGCCATGCTGGCCGAAGTGCGCGTGAATGCCGAGCGCAGCGCCGACGGCGGGCCGGCCGATGGCTACATCGCGCGCCACAGCACGGCCGGCACCAAGACCGACACGCCGATCCTCGAGACGCCGCAGTCGATCTCGGTGGTCACGGCCGAGCAGATCGAGGCCCAGCAGCCCACCAGCCTGGTCGACGCCTTCAACTACACGGCCGGCGTGAGGCGCTCGGAAGGCGCCGACCGCACCACCGACTCGTTCGTGATCCGCGGCTTCCAGGCCGGCGCCGGCACGGGCAGCCTCTACCGCGACGGCTCGAAGTTCATGGTCAACGCCTACGACGGCCAGCAGGAGCTCTACGGGCTCGAGCGCGCCGAGGTGCTCAAGGGCGCGGCCTCGCTGCTCTACGGCACGGCCGCGCCCGGCGGCGTGATCAACACCGTGACCAAGCGGCCCACGGCCGAGCCGCTGCGCGAGCTGGGCGTGGAGCTCGGCAACCGCGATCGCCGCCAGATCAAGGGCGATTTCGGCGGCAAGCTCGACGAGCAGGGCACGCTGACCTACCGGCTCACGGGCCTCGTGCGCGACAGCAACACCTTCATCGACCACGTGCCCGACGACCGGCGCTTCCTGTCGGGCGCGATCCGCTGGCAGCCGAGCGCGGCGACCTCGCTCACGCTGCAGGCCGAGTACCTGCGCAACCGCACCGACTACGTGTACGGGCTGGCCGGCGGCGTCACGATCCTGCCCAACATCCACGGCCCGGTGCCGAGCAACCGCTACACCGGCACGCCGGGGCGCGACCGCTACGCCGGCACCAACACCGCCGTCGGCTACCGCTTCGAGCATGCCTTCAGCGATCGCCTGAAGCTGCGCCACAGCGCGCATGCCTTCCGTTCGGAGGTCGATTTCCCGAGCACCGCCGCTGCCGGCGTAAGCCCCGACGGCGCCAGCTCCACCTTCCATGAGTCCTACGACCGCCGCGACCGCTCGCGCGCGCGCACCACCGACACCTCGCTCGAGTACCGCGTCGACACCGGCCCCGTCGCGCACACGCTGCTGGCCGGCGTGGACACCACCTACCAGTCCTACACCACGCGGCGCGCGTCGCGCGAGATCGCCACGCAGTTCAACTACTACGCGCCGAACTACGTCTACGTCGCGGGTGCGCCGGTACCGAACACCTACTTCCCCGACATGGCCGGCAACGCCACCGGGCTGTACCTGCAGGACCAGATGAAGATCGCCGGGCGCTGGGTGGTGGTGCTCGGCGCGCGGCACGACCGCGTGACCGACCGCCAGGTGCCGGTCGACGGCGAGACCGCGAACTCGAAGGAGAAGACCTCGGCCACCACCGGCCGCGCCGGCCTGGTCTACCTGGCCGACAACGGCCTCGCGCCGTTCGCGAGCTTCAGCCAGTCGTTCCAGCCGCAGAGCGGCGTCGACCGCATGGGCGCGCGCTTCGAGCCCACGCGCGGCGAGCAGTACGAGCTCGGCCTGCGCTACCAGCCGCCGGGCAGCGACACCCTGCTGAGCGCCGCCGTCTACCAGCTCAGGCAGCAGAACGTGCTGTCGACCGACCCCGTCGACACCGGCTTCTCGGTGCAGACCGGCGAGGTGCGCTCGCGCGGGCTGGAGATCGAGCTGCGCACGCGCATCGGCCGCTCCGCCAGCCTGATCGCCGCCTATGCCTACACCGACGCGCGCGTCACCGCCGACACCACCGCCGCCAACGTCGGCAAGCGGCGCGGCAACGTGCCCTACAACACCTTCTCGGCCTGGGGCGAGTACGACTTCGGCGCGGCCGGCGCGCCGGGCCTGCGCGCGGGGCTGGGCGTGCGCTACGTGGGCGCCTCCACCGGGCTCTACGTGAACGGCATCGTGCCCTCGTACACCGTGTTCGACGCGATGGTGTCGTACGACACCGGCCACTGGCGCTACGCGTTCAACCTCACGAACCTGGCCGACAAGGCCTACATCGCCTCGTGCACCTACGGCTGCTTCTACGGCGAGCGGCGCAAGGCGGTGGCGTCCGCGACCTACCGCTGGTAGGTCGCAGCGCTTAGCATGAGGGGCATGAGCGAACACACCCACGACCACGGCGATGACCACAGCGAGCTCGATGAGATGGACCTGCGCGTGCGCGCGCTCGAGAGCGTGCTCACCGAGAAGGGCTACATCGAGCCGGCCGCGCTCGATGCGCTGATCGACACCTACCAGACCCGCATCGGCCCGCGCAACGGCGCGCGCGTGGTCGCAAGGGCCTGGGTCGACCCGGCCTTTCGCGACTGGTTGCTGGCCGACGCCACCGCGGCCATCGCCTCGCTGGGCTACACCGGCCGCCAGGGCGAGCACATGGTGGCGGTGGCCAACAGCGACGATCAGCACCACATGGTGGTCTGTACCCTGTGCAGCTGCTACCCGTGGCCGGTGCTGGGCCTGCCGCCCACCTGGTACAAGAGCGCGCCCTACCGCTCGCGCGCGGTGCGCGACCCGCGCGGCGTGCTCGCGGACTTCGGCACCGTGCTGCCCGAGACCACGCGCATCCGGATCTGGGATTCGACCGCGGAGGTGCGCTACCTCGTGATTCCGCAGCGGCCCGCGGGCACCGAGCACCTGGGCGAGGAGGAACTCGCGGCGCTGGTGTCGCGCGATTCGATGATCGGCACCCGGCTCGCCGATGCGCCGGGGCAGGGGAGCCAGCCATGACTTACCAGACCCAGGCCGACCTCGGCGGCCGCACCGGCTTCGGCGCGGTGCAGCCCGAGCCCGAGGGCGAGTTGTTCCATGCCGACTGGGAACCGCGCGCGCTCGCGCTGGTGCTCGCGATGGGCGCCACCGGTTCATGGAACATCGATGCGAGCCGCGCCGTGCGCGAGACCTTGCCGCACTACCTGCAACTGAGCTACTACCGGATCTGGCTCACTGCGCTCGAGCGGCTGATGATCGAGCGCGGCCAGCTGTTCGAGGACGAGATCGCGCAGGGCCGCATGCTGCATGCGCCCGCGCCCGTCAAGCGCGTGCTGCAGGCGGCCGACGTGGCCGCGGTGCTGTCCAGGGGCTCGCCCACCGAGCGGCCGGCCGCGGCGCCCGCGCGCTTCGCGATCGGCCAGGCGGTGCGCATGCGCGCGGGCCGCGTCGACCATCACACGCGGCTGCCGGGCTATGTGCAGGGGCGGCGCGGCACCGTCGAGCGGCTGCATGGCGCGCACGTGTTCGCCGACAGCAACGCGCAGGGCGCGGGCGAGGCGCCGCAGTGGCTCTACACGGTGGTGTTCGAGGAAGCGGAACTCTGGGGCGGCGCGGCGCAGAAGCTCGCGGTGTCGGTCGATGCCTGGGAAAGCTACCTGGAGGCGGCCGAATGACGCAGTACCCCGACGGGATGTTGGCCCCCGGCATGCCACGCGACGCCGACGGCCCGGTCTTCGGCGCGCCCTGGCAGGCCCAGGCCTTCGCGATGACGCTGGCGCTGCACGAGAAAGGCCTGTTCAGCTGGAGCGAGTGGGCCGAGACCCTGGCCGCGCAGATCCAGGCCGCGCAGGCCGCGGGCGACCCCGATGCGGGCGACACCTACTACCGGCACTGGCTCGCCGCGCTCGAGACGCTGGTGGCGCGCAAGGGCGCGAGTTCGCACGACGAGCTGGCGCGCTACCGCGAGGCCTGGGACCACGCGGCCGACCGCACGCCGCACGGGCAGGCGATCGAACTGCGGCCCGGCGACTTCGGGCATTGAGGCGCCCGTTCAGACCCGAATCACCCGCCCCGGATTCAGGATGTTCTTCGGATCGAGCCCGCGCTTAATCGCGCGCATCATCTCGAGCGCCACCGGCGACTTGTGCTTCTCGAGCGTGTCGACCTTGAGCGAACCCACGCCATGCTCGGCCGAGAACGAGCCGCCGAACTTCTCGACCGCCTCGTAGACCAGCGTGTTGATGCGGTCTTCCTCGTTCTTCAGGAAGGCCTTGGTATCGACGTTCTCGGGCGCCTGCACGTTGTAGTGCAGGTTGCCGTCGCCCAGGTGGCCGAAGTTCACCAGCCGCACGCCGGCGATCTCGCGCGCCAGCAGCGCGTCGGTCTCGGCCACGAAGGCCGGGATGCGCGAGACGGGGATCGAGATGTCGTGCTTGATGTTGAGGCCTTCCTCGGCCTGCGCGAGCGGAATGCTCTCGCGGATGTGCCAGAGCTGGTGCGCCTGCGCGAGGTTCTCGGCCACCACCGCGTCGGTCACGCAGCCGTCCTCGAAGGCGGTTTCGAGCAGGGCCTCGAAGCGCGCGCGCGCATGGTCTTCCGATTCGCTGTCGGAGTTCTCGAGCAGCACGCAGTAGGGCACGTTCTCGTCGCCGATGAAGGGCACGCGCAGTTGCGGCATGTGCTTGTCGACCAGGCTCAGCGCGAACTTGCCCATCACCTCGAAGCCCGTGAGGCCCGGGCCCAGCTGCTTGTGGGCCAGGCCCAGCAGCGTGACCGCGTGGTCGAGCGAGGGCACGGCGGCCCAGGCCGTGAGCTGCGCGGCCGGCAGCGGGTAGAGCTTCATCGTGGCGGCCGTGATGATGCCCAGCGTGCCCTCGCTGCCGACGAACAGGTCGCGCAGGTCGTAGCCGGTGTTGTCCTTGCGCAGGCCGCTGGTGCCGTGCCAGATCTCGCCCTGCGGCGTGACGACCTCCAGGCCCAGGCAGAGCTCACGCGTGTTGCCGTAGCGCACGACCTGCGTGCCGCCGGCATTGGTCGCGAGGTTGCCGCCGATGGTGCAGCTGCCCTCGGCCGCGAGGCTCAGCGGGAACAGGTAGCCGGCCTTCTCGGCGGTCTCCTGCAGCGTCTGCAGGATGCAGCCCGACTCCACCGTCATCGTGAGGTTGGCCGCGTCGATGCCGCGGATGGCGTTGAGCCGCTGCAGGCTCAGCACCACCTGGGTGCCGCTGTCGTCGGGAATGGAGCCGACCGCCAGGCCGGTGTTGCCGCCCTGCGGGATCACGGCGGTGCCGGCTTCGGCGCAGGCCTTGACCACCTCGGCCACCTGCTGCGCATCGGCCGGGCGCACCACGGCCAGCGCCTTGCCGCGCGAGCGCTTGCGCCAGTCCTGTTCGTAGGCGGTGAGGTCGCCCTCGTTCAGCAGGTGGTTGGCGCCGACGATGGCGCGCAGCCGCTCGAGCAGGGCGGCGGAAGAAGCGGAAGGGGTCATGGGGTGGAAGCCTCCAGGGGACGGGCGGCGGCCTTGGCGTGGCGCAGCCGCAGGCGGACATGCCAGGCGCAGGCGACGAAGAGCACCAGGCACAGCAGCACCTCGGCCAGCGCGAGCAGCTGGCTGATGCCGTTGGTGTCGCTCCAGGCGCGCACCACGCCCTCGGTGAAATAGAGCCAGACCATCAGGCTGACCCAGCGGTAGGTGTACATGCGGTTCTTCAGCAGGCCGGCCAGCGGGATGGCGAGCGGCAGCACCTTGAGTGCCATCAGCGAACCACCGGGGCGCAGCGGCGCCAGCCAGAGTTCCCAGGCCAGGCCCAGCACGATCAGCCCGGCGAGGCTGCCGACCGCGAGCCAGCGGGTTGTCGCGACGGAGGAGGGCGGGGGCGGGGAGAGGCTCACGGGCGGCGAAGGTGAAGAGGGCAAGGGGGAGATCCGGGGGCGCCCTCGCTGCGGGAACATGAAAGGCGGATGGCATGATACCGGCCATGAATCGTCGTCAGCTCTGGAGGGATCTCTCCCGTTTCCCCTGGCGAAACACCGCGGCGGTGCTCGGGGAACGTTTTCGCGAGGACCGTCTCGGCCTCACGGCCAGCAGCCTGACCTTCACCACCACCATCGCGATGGTGCCGTTCTTCACGGTGGCGCTCGCGCTGTTCACCGTGTTCCCGATGTTCGCCAAGATGCAGGGCCGCCTGCAGCGCTGGCTGATCGAGAGCCTGATCCCCGAGAACATCGCGCGCCAGGTGCTGGGCTACCTCAACCAGTTCGCGAGCAAGGCCAGCGGCCTGGGGATCGCGGGCCTGATCGTGTTGCTGATCACCGCCATCGCGCTGATCCTCACCATCGACAAGACGCTCAACAACATCTGGCGCGTGCGCTCGCCGCGGCCGTTCGCGCAGCGGGTGCTGATCTACTGGGCCACGATCACGCTCGGGCCGCTGATCCTGGCGGTGAGCCTGTCCACCACCTCCTATGTGTTCGCGGCCTCGCGCGACGTGGTGGGCGTGAGCGCGGTCAAGCTGTTCTTCGACGCCTTCGAGTTCGTGCTGCTGGCCGCCGGCATGGCCTCGCTCTACCACTACGTGCCCAACACCAACGTGCGCTGGTCGCATGCCTGGGCCGGCGGCGTGTTCGTGGCGGCGGCGATCGAGATCGCCAAGCGCGTGCTGGGCTACTACCTGAGCCTGGTGCCGACCTATTCGGTGCTCTATGGCGCCTTCGCCACCTTCCCGATCCTGCTGGTGTGGATCTACGTGGCCTGGGTCATCGTGCTGCTGGGCGCGGTGATCGCGGCCTACCTGCCGAGCCTCCTGACCGGCGTGGCCCGGCGCGGCGGCGGCGCCGGCTGGCCGCTGCAACTGGCGATGGAGGTGCTGCAGCAGCTCGCCCGGGCCCGCGCGACGCCCGACAAGGGCGCGGGCGCGGCGCGGCTGGTGGCCTCGATGCGCGTGGACGCGCTGCAACTGGTGCCGGTGCTCGACACCCTGGTGGCGCTCGACTGGATCGCGCCGCTGGCCGAGGACGGGGATGGCGGCGACCCGCGCTACGTGCTGCTGGCCGACCCGTCGACGCCGATCGAGCCGCTGCTCGAGGCGCTCCTGATGCCCAAGGCCGAGCCGCTCGAGGACCTGTGGCAGAAGGGGCCGCTGCGCTCGCTGCGGCTGGGCGACGTGCTGTTGATCTAGCAGCCGGGCTCAGATCTTCACGCGGCCCAGCCAGATGTCGCGGTACATCGCCCAGTCGCCCATGAAGCTGTAGAGCGGCCGCCTGAACGAGGCCGGCTTGTTCTTCTCGAAGCCGAAATGCCCGACCCAGGCGAAGCCGTAGCCGACCAGCAGCCCGGCCAGCAGCCACAGCGGATTGAGCGTCAGCACCAGCATCGCGAGGCAGGCCAGCGACAGCGTGGAGCCCGCGAAATGCAGCCGCCGGCAGGTGCGGTTGGCGTGTTCGGTCAGGTAGAAGGGATAGAACTCCGCGAAGCTCGTGAACTGGCGCGGATCGACGCTCGCAGCGGAGGGAGTGGCGGTGGAGGTGTTCATCGTGCGTCTCCTGCGCCCCGGAGGGGCTTTGTCCATAATAGCCACGACCTTCCGGGCGCACCACCCGGGTCTTTCTTCCCCCTTCTGCCCACGTACGAGCCTTGAGCGCCCTGCCTTCCACCCCCGATTCCGCCGCGCCGGCCGGCGGCGCGCCCTGGGTCGTGTGCCTGTGCGCCGAGTGGTGCGGCACCTGCCGCGACTACCGGCCGCTGTTCGAGCAGGTGGCGCGCGCGCATCCCGGGCTGCGCTTCGCCTGGGTCGACATCGAGGACCATGCCGACATCGCCGACGAGTTCGACGTCGAGACCTTTCCGACCCTTCTGGTGGCCGATGCCGCGGGCACGCGCTTCCTCGGCCCGCTGCTGCCGCATGCCGAAACGCTGTCGCGCATGCTGACCGCGCTGCCGGCGCCGCAGCCCTCGAGCCTGCATGCCGAGCTGCTGGTGGCGGTGCTCGAGAAGAAGCCCGCGCTCTTTACAGTGCCGCGGGCGGCCTGATCTACTCGGCTCGTCCACACACGCGGCCCGCGGGGCCGGCCCTCCCATGAAAGTCCTCGTCTTCGGCGCCACCGGCATGGTCGGTTTCGGCGTGCTGCGCGAATGCCTGCTCGCTCCCGACGTGGAGGAGGTCGTGGCCGTCGGCCGCCGGCCCAGCGGCCAGCAGCATCCCAAGCTGCGCGATCTCGTGCTTCCCGACATGTACGACTACACGGCGGCCGAGCCGCGGCTCACGGGCTTCGACGCCTGCTTCTTCTGCCTCGGCGTGTCCTCGGTCGGCATGAAGGAGGACGCGTACCGCCGCGTGACCTACGACCTCACGCTGGCCGCCGCCACCGTGCTCGCGCGGCTCAACCCGCAGATGACCTTCGCCTACGTGACCGGCGCCGGCACCGACAGCAGCGAGCGCGGCCGCAGCATGTGGGCGCGCGTGAAGGGCGCGACCGAGAACGCGCTGCTGAAGCTGCCGTTCAAGGCCGCCTACATGTTCAGGCCCGGCGCGATCCAGCCGCTGCACGGCGCGAACACCAAGACGCCGCTGTACAAGGCGGGCATCGTGCTGCTCACGCCGGTGTTCGGGCTCGCGCGGCGGCTGTGGCCGCATCTGGTGACCACCACCGAGAACATGGGGCTCGCGATGCTGGCGGTGGCGCGGCATGGAGCGAGCAAGCGGATGCTCGACCCGCTCGACATCAACGACCTGGCCGCGCGCGGCTAGCGCGGCTTCGCCTCAGCGCGACACGAAATCCCGCAGCGCGAACAGCACCGCGTCGGGCGCCTCGCTCATCAGCGCGTGGCCCGCGTGCACCGTCACCGTCCGCCCGTCGCGCGCCTTGGCGGCCAGGGCCTTCACGGCGCGCGGCGGCGTCATCTGGTCGGCGTCGCCGAGCAGGAACAGCACCGGGCACTGCACCTTCTCCATCGCCGCCTCGCCGCCCGCGTAGTCGTTGCAGGCCTTGAAGCCGACGTGGAACACGTTGGCCTCGCGGTTGCTCGCGAGCACGCGGCGCATCAGCGCGCGCGAGCTGCCGTAGAGCCAGGTGCCCGGGCCGAGCGCCGAGGGCGGCGGCGCCAGCAGCGCATGCGAGAAGGTGTTGACCATCGCGATCGCGCGCTCGGGGTCGTTGAGCGAACTCTCGAGCAGCGCCGGCGACACCACCATCGGGTAGGCGGTGCCGACCATCGCCAGGTGCGTCACGCGCTCCGGCGCGCGCGCGGCCGCTTCCAGCGCGATCAGCGAGCCGAAGCTGTGGCCGATCAGCGCCGCTTTTTGCACGCCCGCCGCGTCGAGCAGCGCGAGCACGAACTGCGCGGCCTCCTCGACGCTGGCCGGCGGCGGGCCCTCGCTCTTGCAGTGGCCCGGCAGATCGACCGCGAGCACGTTCCAGCCGTGGTTGGCGAACCAGCGGCTCTGCAGGATCCAGACGCTGTGGTCGTTGAGCACGCCGTGGACGAAGACCACGGTGGGCTTGGCGGCATCGAAGGGCTTGCCGCCGGTGTAGCAATAGGTGGGATGGTGGTTGACGTCGAACGTGCTCATGCGTGTTCCTCGATGGCTTCCTGTCTTTGTGGTGCGTGCGGGCCGGCGCTCATCGCGCGGCCTCCCAGCGCTGCAGTCGCTGCAGCGCGCGTTCGAACAGCCGCGCGGCCGCCAGTGCGAGCGCCGCGTCGCCGGGCTTGATCTGCCGGCCTTTGCCGGCGTCCTGCTGGAAGCCGTACATCACCCAGGCCGGCCCGGTGTCGGTGGCCGGCACGATCTGGTAGATGAAGTGATAAGGGTCGTAGGCCAGCTCGGGCAGCGTGGGATCGGTGTCGCGCTTGCGGTCCACGCTCAGGCCGACCCAGGCCCCGCCCGAGGCGCCGAGGTACGGGCCGATGCGGCAGATGCCGAGGTCGGCGTCGCGGCCGTCGAGCACGCCCTGCGCGTGCAGCCGGGCGATGGTGGCCTCGATGCGTTCGAGCGGGGCGGCGGCGGCCAGCCGCTGCCAGGCCGCGTCGGCCTCGCTCACGCGCCGCTGCAGTTTGGCCCACACGGGCGGCAACTGCGCGATCGGCGCTTCGGTCCATTCGGCCGGCGGTGCGTGGCCCGTGGGGCTGTGGGCCAGGTAGAGCCGCGCGGTCGGCGCCTTGCCGCGCAGTCGACCGAACAGGCCCGGCGCTTCGTTGAGCACGCCGAACTGCCAGGTGGGCACGGCGAGCGGGGCTTCGTCCTCGCCGTCGTGGACATCGCCGCCGCGCCGGATCTGTGCGTAGATGGGCAGCGTCTCGTCGCCCATCTCGCCGTCCTTGCGCAGCTCGAAGGACCAGCCGTCGTCGGACAGGGCCGCGAAGCGCACCACCGCGTAGCCGTCGTCGAGGAACGGCGCCCGGGCCCAGCCGAGCATGGCGGCCACCTCGGGCGCGGCCGCCTGCGCGAGGGCGGGGCGTTCATGTGGGTCGGGCGTGTCGAGCGCACGCTCGCAGCGCTCGGCCTGGGCCTCGTCGCCCAGCAGGCGCCAGGCCTGTGCCAGGTGCCGGCACAGGCCGTCGCTCAGGCGGTCGCTGGCCAGCAGTTCGCGCGCGATTCGTTCGACCGGCCCGCGCTGGCCCAACCGGGCGGCGGCCTGGGCGCCCAGCGCCATCAGCACCGCGCGGCGCGTCTCGGCCTCGACGTCGGAGATCAGTTCGGACAGCGGCGTGCCCGCGTGCGCGGCGCGCAGGTCCATCAGCTCGAGCACCTGCGCCGGCTGGCCGAGCCGTTCGAAGGCCCAGGCCACCTCGCACGCCGCCTGCTCGACCGGCCAGTCGTCGCCGAAAGCGCGCCGCAGCACGGTCCACGAGTCGACGACGCCGGCCCAGTCCCCGATGCGCGCCTGGCAGCGCAGCCGCCCGTGGTACTGCTCCCAGAACGGCGATACGGCCCAGCCCTTGTCGTGCCAGGGAATGGCCTGCGCGAACTTCTCCTGCCGAAAGCCGCCGGCGATCGCGAGGTTGTTGCACAGCATCGCGTAGATGTGGGGCTCGGCGTCCAGCGGCCCGCCCTCGCCGGTGGCGAAGTAGTGCTCGAAGCGCGCCGCGCCGAGCTCATAGGCCCGTGCCTCCACGGCCTTCACGCGCGCGAGGTCCTGGCTGCCCGTGTATTGGCCTTCCTGCTGCTGCAGCAACTCGACCACCTCCGCCAGTTCGCAGCCGGCGCTGTAATAGTCGCCGCCGCCGAGGTCGGGGTGTTCGGGCCATTGGATGGCCTCGAGGTCGAAGGGCCGGCCCATGCGGTAGTCGAGCAGCGCGCGCCAGACCGGCACGCGCGGATCGGCCGAGCGCGCCATGCAGGCATCGAGGTCGGCCGCGGCGCCTTCGAGGTCGCCGGCGTTGTCGCGTGCCCGTGCGCGGATGCGCAGTGCCGCCGGCAGGCCGCCGGCGCGCGCGTGCATTGCCTCGATGGCGCGCAGGCGCTCGGGCGCCGAGTCTTCACCGGGGTCGCCGAGCGAGGCACGCATGAGCGCAGCCCAGACCCACGGATGGCCATGGTCGTCGCCGAGCGAGCGCAGGCGTTCGACGATGCGCTGCGCCTCCTCTTCGGTGCAGCCACCGGTCTTGAACATCGCGTCGTGATAGAGCCGGCCCGCCACGTCGTGGTCGCCGTCTTCCCAGGCCCAGTCGGCCACCTCGAACCAGGCTTGCGGCAGTGCGATCGAGCCCAGGCGCGTGACCGCCTCGAGCATCAGCGCACGCGATTCGGGGTGGCGTCCGAGTCGGCGCGCGAGGTGGGCCTGCTCGTAGAGCGAGCGGCCGGCTTCCTGCCAATGGTGCGGCATGCGCGGCACGCTGGCGAGCAGTGCGGCGCGCTGGCGCTCGTAGCCGTCCATCGCCTCGGCGGCGTCGTCCACGCTCATCGAAGTACCTTCGTGCTTCGCACTGCGGTGCGAGCTTGCCTGGGGTGGCCCGGCGCGGCGCTCATGCCGCTTTCTCGGCCGCCTTCAGCGCGCGCTTCAGGTCGTCGATCAGGTCGGCCGGATCCTCGAGGCCGATCGACAGCCGGATCGTGCCCTGCGAGATGCCCGCGCCCGCGAGCGCCTCGTCGGTCATGCGGAAGTGGGTGGTGCTGGCCGGGTGGATCACCAGGCTGCGGCAGTCGCCCACGTTGGCGAGGTGGCTGAAGAGCTTGAGCGATTCGATGAAGGCCTTGCCCTGGGCGCGGCTGCCCTTGATGTCGAAGCTGAACACCGCGCCCGCGCCGCGCGCGCCGTGGCGCAGCAGCTTCTGCGCCAGTGCGTGGCTCGGGTGCGATTCGATCAGCGGATGGCCCACGCGCGAGACGAAGGGATGGGCGGCGAGGAACTCGATGATCTTCTGCGTGTTGTCGATATGGCGCTCCATGCGCAGCGGCAGGGTCTCGATGCCCTGCAGGATCAGCCAGGCGGTGTGCGGGCTCATCGCGGCGCCGAAGTCGCGCAGGCCCTCGCGGCGCGCGCGCAGCAGGAAGGCGCCGACCGTGCTCTCCTCGCTGAACACCATGTTGTGGAAGCCGTCGTAGGCCTGGCTCAGCTCGGCGAATTTGCCCGACTTCTCCCAGTCGAAGCTGCCGCCGTCGACCACCACGCCGCCGATCACCGTGCCGTGGCCCGAGAGGAACTTGGTGGCCGAGTGGTAGACCAGGTCGGCGCCGAAGTCCAGCGGCTTGATCAGGTAGGGCGAGGTCAGGGTGGAGTCGACCAGCAGCGGCACGCCGGCCTCGTGTGCGATCTCGGCCACGGCCGGAATGTCGAGCACGTCGAGGCCGGGGTTGCCCACGGTCTCGCCGAAGAACAGTTTGGTCTCGGGCCGCACCGCGGCGCGCCAGCCGTCGAGGTCGCCGGGCTTGACGAAGGTGGTCTCGATGCCGAAGCGGCGCATCGTGTAGTGCAGCAGGTTCTGCGAGCCACCGTACAGCGCGGTGCTGGCCACGATGTGCGAGCCCGCGCCCATCAGCGTGGCGATGGACAGGTGCAGCGCCGCCTGGCCGCTGGCGGTGGCGATCGCGCCGATGCCGCCCTCGAGCGCCGACACCCGCTGCTCGAGCACCGCGTTGGTGGGGTTGCTGATGCGCGAGTAGACGTGGCCCGAACGCTCGAGGTTGAACAGGGCGGCCGCATGGTCGCTCGACTCGAAGACGAAGGAGGTGGTCAGGTGGATCGGCACCGCGCGCGCGCCGGTCGTGGGGTCGGGCGAGGCGCCGGCGTGCAGCGCGAGGGTGTCGAAACCGGGGTCGGAATAGCCGGGCATGGGGTCCTTTCTGGAGCGGCGCTATGGGCCGGGTCGCGTCCGCTGAGTGACAGCGGCATACCGGGCCGTGGGAGTCGGCGCCGATTGTGGGCTATATTCAAAAAAGGCAGGTTGCCGGGAAAGACAGAGTCCGAGAGGAGCACACGATGAAAGTCAGCGACATCCTTCGCGTCAAGGGCAACACGCTCTTCACCATCACGCCAGACGATCTGCTGGCCGAAGCCGTCAAGACGATGGCGGACAAGGACATCGGCTCGCTGGTCGTCATGGAGCATGGCGACCTCGTGGGCATGCTCACTTTCCGTGAAGTGATCGTGACCATCGTCGCCAACGGCGGCCAGGTCGGCGGCACGCTGGTGCGCAAGGCCATGGACGATGCCCCGGTCACCTGCACCCTCGAAACCGACCTCGACGAGATCCGCCGCATCATGCTCGAGCGCCACGCGCGCTACATGCCGGTGATGGACAAGCGCATGCTGATGGGCGTGATCAGCTTCTACGACGTGGCCAAGGCCGTGGTCGACGCACAGAACTTCGAGAACAAGATGCTCAAGGCCTACATCCGCGACTGGCCGGCGGAAGACGAGAAGAACTGAAGCGCCGCAACGCGGCGATCGGCGCGGTCAGTGGATGGCCGCGTACATGATCGCCTCCTGCGTCGCCTCGGTGGCCGAGAACTCCGTCACCACCTTGCCCTGCTTGGCCACGAGGATGCGGTCCGACAGGGCCATCACCTCGGGCAGGTAGGAGGAAATCACCACCACCGCCTTGCCGGCGTCGGCCAGCCGGTTGATCTCGGCGTGGATCTCGGCGATGGCGCCCACGTCGACCCCGCGCGTGGGCTCGTCGAAGATCACGATGTCGGGTTCCTGCACCAGCGACTTGGCGATCACCACCTTCTGCTGGTTGCCGCCCGACAGCTCGATCACCTTCACGTCCTTGCCGATGGCGCGCACATTGAGCAGCCGGCTCCAGTGTTCGCCCACCGAACGCGCCTTCGCGCCCGACACCAGTCCGCGCGCGCCGGCCAGCTTGCCCTGCAGCCCCATGTAGATGTTCTGCGCGATCGACATGGTCTCGAAGAAGCCCTCGAACTTGCGGTCCTCGGTGATGTAGGCGATGCCGTCGCGCACCGCCTGGCGCGCCACGCGGTAGCGCACCGGCCTGCCGCGCAGCAGGATCTCGCCGCCATGGAAGAAGTCGCGCTTGATCAGCCCGGCCACCACCTTGAAGGTCTCGGTGCGGCCCGCGCCCACCAGGCCGAACACGCCCGTGATCTGGCCCGCGAACACCGACAGCGAGTTGTTCTTGACCATCGCCGCCATGCGCAGGTTGCGCACCGACAGCAGGCACTCGCCCTGCGGCCGCACGTGGGTCTTCTTCTGCCCGTAGAGCGTCTGCGAGAGATCGCGCCCCACCATCGCCTGCACGATGCGCTCGCGGTCGAAGTTCGCCTTGTCGTCGGTCACGACGTGGCGGCCGTCGCGCAGCACCGTGATGCGGTCGGCCAGCAGCAGCGCCTCCTCGAGCGCGTGCGAGATGAAGATCACCGACACGCCGCGCGCCTTGAGGTCGAACACCAGGTCGAAGAAGTACTTCTTTTCCTCGGGCGTGAGGCTGGCCGTGGGCTCGTCGAAGATGATGATGCGCGCCTTGTGCAGCACCGCGCGCGCGATCTCCACCATCTGCTTCTTGGCCGCGCCGAGCATGCCCACGGTGGCGGTCGGGTCGACGTCGAAATTGAGCGACTGCAGGAACTGCTGCGCCGAGATGTAGACGCCGCGCAGCCGGTTGAAGAAGGACTCCTGGCCCAGGAACAGGTTCTGCGCCACCGTCATCGTCGGCACCAGGCTGGTTTCCTGGAACACCATCGCGATGCCCTCGTGGCGCGCCTCCAGCGGCGTGCGCAGCTGCACCGGCCGGCCTTCCACCAGCATCTGGCCCGCGCTCAGCGGCACCACGCCGGCCATCACCTTGGTCAGCGTCGACTTGCCGGCGCCGTTCTCGCCGAGCAGCGCATGGATCTCGCCGCGGCGCAGCGTGAAGTCGACCGCCTCGATGGCGGGTACGCCAGCGTATTTCTTGGTGGCCTGGCGCAGCTCGAGCATGGTCTCGACTGCGGCGGGCGCGCCCGGCTCGGCGGCCACGGCATCGGCGGTGGTATCGCGGGCATTCATCGCGCGGCTCCCTGTTCCTCGGCGGTCATGCGCACCCGCAGCAGCCGGCCGCCGCCTTTCGAGGCCGCGAACAGCGCGCCCGCGTGCTCGGCCACCGCGGTGATGCCGTGGTTGCGGCCATCGACCTGGCTGTGCAGCGAAGACACGACCTGGCCCTGCGCATTCACGCGCACCACCAGCCCGTAGGAGCGCGGCGGCGCCCAGGGCTTGAGCACGCCCATCTGCTTGACGCCCGCGCCCTGCAGCGGCTCGAGGAAGCTGTGGCCCGACGAGAGCGCCGGTGCGATCCAGTAGCGCGGATCGATCTCGGCCACCATGCGGCGGCGGTAGGCCTCCTCGCGCAGCACGAATTCGACCAGCTGCGTGCGGCAGACGAAGCAGCTGAGCCAGAAGCCGCCGCCGGCCGCCGCAGCCATGCGCGAGGGATAGCCGGGCAGGTCGGCCACGCGCGGCGCGGTGCCGTTCGGCCCCAGCGCGAGCACGCGGTGCGCCCAGCTCTCGCCGACCAGCACCGTGCCGCCCGCCTGCGACAGCACGCCGAAGGCATGGCGCAGCCCGGCCGCGAGCTGCTGCGCGGCACCGCCGCCCGGCGCCCAGGCGCAGGCGCGGCCACTCGCGCCGTGCGCCATCAGGTCGTGGCACCAGCGTTCGGGCGCATGCTCGGCCGAGCCCTCGGTCAGCAGCCAGCGCCGGCCGGCTTCGTCCCAGGCCAGCGCATTGACGCAGCGCAGCGCGCGGCCGCCGGCCTCCGTGAGCGTGTGGGCGGTGGCGCCGTCGGGCGCGAGCAGCAGAACCTGCGTGCCGCCGAGCGCCAGCGCGAGCCGTCCGCCGGGCGCCGCGGCCAGCGCGGTGATCGGGCGCTCGAAGCGCCGCACCTCGGCGGGCGCGCCGCCGTCGAGCCGGTACAGCGCGGGTCCGGCCGCGATCCACAGCACGCCGTCGGCCACCGCGAGGTCGTCGATGTCGGCGAGCTCGGCCACCACCTCGGCGTTGTCGAGCGCGCGGTTGGGCTTGAGCACGCCGTCCATCACCGGCACCGTGATGGCGGCGCTGCCGCGCCCGAGCAGGCGGTCGGTGAAACCGCGAAGGGTGTCGAGCATCAGGCTGTCCTCCAGCGCCGTTCGTACTGCACGAAGTCGGGGTCGGCGCCCTCGAGCTTGTAGCGGCCGATGCGGTTGTTCGAGATGCCGCCCAGGTAGAGGTGGCCGCGGTGCTCGCGCATCGAGGTGATCATCGGGTGGTTCTCGCCGCCCAGGTCCCACAGCGTCTCGAGGATCTCGCCGGCCTCGCTGAACTTGAGCACGCAGCCGGTGTTGATGTTGGGGAACAGCCATTCGTCCACCGGCACGCGCGTGGCCATGCGGCGGCGAAAGCCCGGCATGCGCATCGCGAGGTCGTAGGCCGGGCAGCGCATGCCCACCAGCGCGAGCCAGTAGTGGCCGTCGGAGGCGAGGTTGATGTTGTCGGGATAGCCGGGCAGGTTGTCGATCACCATCCGCACCTGGCCGGCCTTCGGGCCGTCGAACCAGTAGCGCTTGATGCAGCAGCCCCAGGTCTCGGCGAACAGGATCGACTGGCCGTCGCTCGCGATCGCGATGCCGTTCGGGAAGCGCAGCCCGCGCAGCACGGTGCGCGTCGAGCCGTCGCGCGGATCGAAGCAGACGATGCGTCCGTTGCCGCGCGCCTCCAGCCCGTCGACCGGCCACTCGTGCATCTCGTAGCGCACCGTGGCCTCGCTGAAGAAGATGCGGCCGTCGTCGGCGATGTCGAGGTCGTCGGCCAGCCGCAGCCGGCTGTCGTCGTTGATCGAGGTCCAGCTGCGGTTGGTCTCGTCGGTCACGCGCTCGACCTTGCGATCGGGCGTGACGCGGTACAGGCCCATGCCGCCCACGCACACGTGCAGGTTGTCCTCGCGGTCGAAGGCCAGGCCCAGCGGCTGGCCGCCGATGTGGGCATAGACCTCCATGCGCTCGTAGTCGGGCGCGAGGAAGCGGATCACGTCGCCATGGCGCGAGCCCGCATAGAGGTTGTCGTCGCGGTCGAGGATCACGTCCTCGGGCGACTCGATGCGGCCCAGGCCGATCAGCGTGACGTCGCGCAGCTTGTTGTTGACCGCGTAGACACTCGGGCCCGCGCCCGCGCCGTCGCCGCTGCTGGCCGGTGCCGGCGGCAGCGCGAAGTAGGTCGGGCTCACGTAGACCTTGCTGATGATGCGCTGGCGGTTCTTGAGCCAGCGCACGTCGATCACGGCCGCCAACACCAGGATCGCGGCCAGCACCATGCGGATCACGCCGCCGGGCGCCGACATCGAGGTCAGGCCGTTGGTGATCAGGAGCACCAGCAGCGTGCCGACCAGCGCCTTGGCGACCGAGCCGCGCCCGCCGCCCAGGCTGATGCCGCCGAGCACGGCGGCCGTGAGCACCAGCACCTCCATGCCCACGCCGATGTCGGCGCCGGCCGTGGCCAGCCGCGAGGCGAAGAAGCAGCCGGCCGCGCCGCACAGCGTGCCCGAGGCCACGTAGCACAGCGCCACGGTGCGCCGCACCGCGATGCCGCTGTTGTAGGCCGAGCGGCGCGAGCCGCCGATGGCCATGATGTGCCAGCCCGCGCGCAGGCGCGTGAGCAGCACGTGGCCCGCGATCGCCACCGCCGCGTAGGCCCAGGCCACCGTCGGCAGGCCCAGCAAGGTGCCGTTGCCCAGGAAGTCCCAGGCCGGCGAGTCGGGCAGCGAGCCCGCGATCGCGGTCGAGTACTGCAGGCTCAGGATCTCGTAGAACGAGCGGAAGATGATCAGCGTGATGAGCGTCGTGAGGAAGGCGCGCAGCCGCAGGTAGCCGATCAGCACGCCGTTGACCGCGCCCAGCAGCGCGCCGACGGCCAGCGTGGCGAGCACCGACGCGCCCATCGGCCACTTCAGCACGTGCATGCACATCAGCGCGCAGAAGTTGGTGAGCGCGAAGATGGAACCCACCGACAGGTCGATGCCGCCCACGATCATCACCAGCGCCAGGCCGAGCACGATGAAGCCGATCTCGCCGGCCTGCCGCAGCGTGTCGGCCAGCACCACCGGCGACCAGAAGTTGCCGATGAGCTGGCCCGAGGCCAGCAGCACCGCCACCAGCAGCAGCACGGGGATCGCGGTCTCGGTCCAGCGCTTGGACAGGATCTCGCCGACCCAGTGGTCGGGCCACCAGCGGTAGCGCAGGCGGGTGAGCGTCTCGTTCATCGGTGCGGCTCCGGCGTCGGCGTCACTTGGCGGCGGTGAGCTTCCAGCAGGTGCCGTCGGCACCCGCGTTCTCCTTCGTGATCGGGATCAGCGTGGTGTAGATGTTCTGCTTGGCCGCGCCGGGCTTCATGCCGCCCTGCACCAGCCACTTGATCATGGCGGCCATGTTGGCGGCCTGCGTCGGCACGTCGTAGCTCACGTCGAGGTCGAAGGCGCCCGACTTGACCTGGTCGCAGGCGCCTTTCTGCTCGCCGCCGCCCGAGGTCGCGAGGTAGACCTTGCCGGTCAGGCCGGCTTCCTTGATGGCGGCCGCGGTGCCGATGTCCATGCCGTCCCAGAAGCCGACGATGCCGCACAGGTCGGGGTTCTGCTTGAGCACCGTCTGCGTCAGGCCCTTGGCCTTGGCCGCGTCCCAGTCGGCGGCCTGGTTCGACACCACCTTGATCTGCGGATTTTTCGCCAGCACGTTCTCCACGCCCTTGAGCGTGTAGGCGCTGGTGGCCGCGGTCGGCGCGCCCTGCACGATGGCGATCTTGTTCGACTTGCCCTTGCAGGCCTGCACCACGGCCTCGGCGTTGCGCTCGCCCACGTCGACCCAGTCGGCGCCCACGAACACGGTCGAGGGCTGCACCGAGCGCATGTTGATCTGCACCACGTAGATGCCGTCTTCCTCGGCCTTCTTGATCAGCTTGGCGTAGGTCTGCACGTCGGGGTTGTGGATCACGATCACCGCGGGCTTCTCGGCCATCAGCGCGGTGAAGGCCTGCGCGCCGGCGTTGGTGTTCCAGTTGGGATCGCGTGCCACCACCTTCATGCCGGCGGGCTCGAGCTCCTTCTTGAGGCCGTTGTACCAGCCCTGCGCGAGGTCGAAGCCCATGGCCACCGGGATGTAGCCCACGGTCTTGCCGGCCAGCGCCTTCTTGTAGCCGTCGCGGAAGGGCTCGTCGAGGCCCTTGCCCTGCGCGGCCGCGTGCTGCGATACGGCGGCCAGCGCCAGCGCGATGCCCGCGAGCTTCGCGGATGCGGCGAGTGTGCGAACGAAGTGCATTGCATGTCTCCTTTTTTCGGTGGTCTCGGATGACGCCAAAATCGCCTGGCGCCCGGCTTCGGAAAACAGGTGGATCCGCTCGCGGACCCGGGGATCAGATGTCGCCCTGCTGCGCGGTCTCTTCGTTGCGCGGGTTGAGCATGGAGTCGATCAGGATCGCGGCCAGCAGCACCACGCCCTTGACGATGTTCTGCACGGAGTAGGAGAGGTCCATGATCGTCATGCCGTTGAGCATGGTGCCGATCAGGAGCGTGCCGATCACGACGTTGAACACGCCGCCGCGGCCGCCCGACAGGCCGATGCCGCCGAGCACCACCACCAGCACCACGTCGTAGATCATGGTGGAGTTGAAGATCCGCGTCGGCATGCTGCTGACCGAGGCCGCCATCACCACGCCCGCGAACAGCCCGATCAGCGCCGCCAGCACGTACTGCAGCAGCACCATCGGCCGCGTCGGCAGACCGGTGGCGCGCGCGGCGAAGGGGTTGTCGCCGATCGCGTAGACGAAGGCGCCCGCGCGCATGCGGCGCAGGAAGAAGGCCATGGCCGCAGCCGCCACGCCGAACATCACGACCGGCGTCGGCACCCCGGCCAGGGTGCCGCGGCCCAGCCAGGCCGCCGGGTCGAGCGCGGCCGGCCACTGCACCACCTCGAGCTGGAAGAAGTAGGCCTGGCCCAGTCCCGCGAGGAAGAGGCCCGAGGCCAGCGTGGTGAAGAGCGAGGGCACCTCGGCATAGGCGATCAGCCAGCCGTTGACCAGCCCGAAGGCCAGCGCCAGGCCCAGCGCGATCGGGAAGGCCGAGCCGAGCGAATGGCCGTTCTGCACCAGCTGCAGCAGCAGGCCCGAGGGCACGGCCAGCGCTGCGATCATCGAGATGTCGATGCCGCGGCCGATCACCACCACCGCCATGCCCAGCCCCAGGATGCCGAGGAAGGCCACGTTCTGCACCAGCGTGAGCAGGTTGTCGATCTGCGCGAAGCCCGGCAGGAACGCCGCGAAGCCCGCGAACAGCAGCACGAACAGCGCGGACACGATGCCCTGCTGCGTGGCCTTGAATTTCTTCGTCGTCATGGTGGGGGCGCTCCGCTTCAGCTCAGGGCAGCGTGCAGCGACTGGCGCAGCTCGCGCTTCATGACCTTGCCGTTGAGGTTGCGCGGCAGCGCCTCGGTGCCGATGGTCCAGGTCTCGGGCACCGCGTAGTCCGACAGCCGCTCGGCGCAGAAGGCCTGCAAGGCGGCGGCCTGGGTGCGCTCGTCGAGCTCGCTCACGCAGACGAAGGCATGCACGCGCTCGCCGAGCACCGCGCAGGGCACGCCCACCAGCGCGGCCTCGACGATCTGCGGATGCTCCATCAGCGTGTTCTCGACCGTGGCGCAGAAGATCTTGTAGCCGCCGCGGTTGATCACGTCCTTCTTGCGGTCGAGGATGCGCACGTAGCCGTCGGCGTCCATGCTGCCGATGTCGCCCGAGCGCCAGTAGCCGCCGCGGAACTCGCTGGCCGTGGCCTGCGGGTTGCGCCAGTAGCCGGGCACCACCATCGGGCCCGCGATCCAGATCTCGCCGACCTCGCCGCGCGCCACTTCGTTGCCGTTCTCGTCGACCACGCAGATCTCGCCGCAGGGCACGGCCAGGCCCACGCTGTCGCGGTGCTCGGCCGTCATGCCGGGCGGCATGATGGTCGCGGGCGAGCAGGTCTCGGTCGCGCCGTAGGCGTTCATCAGGGTGAGGCCCGGCAGCCGCGCCGCGATGCCCTCGATGGTGGCCGTGGGCATCGAGGCGCCGCCGTAGGCACCGATGCGCCAGGCCGAGAGGTCGTGCGCCTGCAGGTCCGGCAGCAGCAGGCACAGGTTGTACATGGCCGGCACCATGATCGTGTGCGTGATGCGCTCGGCCGCCGCCAGCCGCGCGAACTCGGCCGCCTTGAACTGGGTCATCAGCACCGCGCAGCCGCGCGCATGCAGCATGGTGTAGAGCTGCGCCACCAGGCCGGTGACGTGGCTCAGCGGCACCGCGACGATGCTGCGGTCCGATTCGCCCAGGCTCATCGCGTGCACGAAGTGCATCACCGAGTGCGCGATGTTCAGGTGCGTGAGCATCGCGCCCTTGGGCTTGCCCGTGGTGCCCGAGGTGTAGAGCAGCACCGCGAGGTCTTCCTCGGCGGCCGCGTGCGCGGTGGCCAGCGGCTCGGCCTGCATCAGTGCCGTGAAGGATTCGAAGCCCGGCTGCGCGGCACCGGTGCAAAAGCGCAGGCGCAGCAGCGGCAGCGCCTCGAGCGAGGGCACCAGCGTCTGCAGCTCCTGCGAGCAGACGATCGCCACCGCCTCGGCGTCGGCCAGCGAGAACTCGAGCTCGGCCGTGCGCGCCCGCGCGCTCACCGGCATCGCCACCGCGCCGAGCCAGGCGCAGGCGTAGACCGCGATCGCGAACTCGGGCCCGTTCGAGAGGTAGAGCGCCACCCGGTCGCCCGGCCGTACGCCGCGCCGTGCGAGGCCGCCCGCGCACTTGGTGGTGGCATGGTGCAGTTCGCGCCAGCTCAGGCGCAGCGTGTCGCAGACCAGCGCCTCGCCATCGGGCGAGAGCCGCACCGCGTCGGCCAGCATCCGGGCCACGTTGGCGGGGCGCTCGGCGAAGCAGCGCACCACGCGCTCGTTGAAGTGCACTTCACGTCGCATCTTGGGCATGGAATCTCCCCACTGGGACCACGAGGACGCGGAGCTCTGCGAGGGCCGCAGCTCCGTCGGGGCGCTGAGCACGCCGTGCATGAGCATCTCGATGCAGTGCCGCACGGCATCCTGCAGGCTGCGCGCCGGATGGCTGTCGGGCCGGTACCAGCGGCCGATGCCGCTGAGCGCGCCGACCACCGTGTACGAGGCCATCGCCGCGTCGCCGCGCGCGATCCAGCCCTCGGCCATGCCGGCCTCGATCAGCGCGCGGAACTCGGTGTCGATCTCGCCCTTGAGCGCGCGCAGCTCGCGCCGCCTGGGCTCGGCCAGCGGGTCCTCGCCGACGCGGATCACGCACAGGCCGAAGTCGCTGGTCACGATGCCCGCGTAGTTCTCCATCGCCACGCGCAGCCGTTCGCGCGGCGGCAGCCCGCGCCGCGCCGCCTCGAGGATGCCCGCGCGCAGCGCCTCGAGCCCGCGCTGCACGCACTCGAACAGGATCTGTTCCTTGTTCTCGACGTAGTGGTAGACGGTCGGCTTGGTCACGCGCAGGGCCCGCGCGATGTCGTCGAGCGAGGTGCCCTGGAAGCCCTTGGTCGTGAAGAGGCGCGCCGCCGCCAGCAGCACCGCGTCCTTCTTGGCATGGCGATCCTGCTGCCGCTCTCCGCGGCTTTGCCAAGGCGATTCGACCAGCTCGGTAGACATTCGACTCCTGCGGCGATGACCAGGGACCGATGCCGCGCGGAGGCCGCGTGGCGCCAGGAAAACCGGGGGTTACTCGAAAGTACCCTGGTTGACTGGCGCGATTATTCGGAGCGACCGGGAAGGGTGGTTCGGGGAATTTCCCTTAGCTGCGGCGCACCAAAAAAAGGGAAGGCGCGGGCGCTCGCCGAAGCAGGCTTTATCTGCGGAAAGCCTCGTCGCTCTCGGGGAAGAGCGCGATGAAGTCGAGCAATTTCTCCCCCAGCAGATTGACGTGGGCCGTCATCGTCTTGTCGGCCTTGTCCTCGTCGCCGCCGACGATCGCCTCGAGAACCGCGGCATGTTCCGTCAAGGTGTCGGTGCGGCGGCGCGGTCGCTGCGTCACCAGCTTGCGATAGGCGGCCACCCGGTTGCGCAGGCTGCGCGTCTGCTCGGTCAGGAACTCGTTCTGGCTGGCCTCGTAGATCACTTCGTGGAACTCGCGGTTGATCTCGTAGAAGAGGTCGACGTCGTCGGACTGGGCCAGCGACTCCATGCGCGCATGTGCCTGCTTCAGCCGCTCGATCTGCGCCGACGAAATTCGGCGTGCCGCCAGGCGGGCGCACAGGCCTTCCAGGTCGGCCATGACCTGGAACATCTCGATCAGCTTGCGCGCCGACAGCGCGGCGACCACCGCCGGCTGCCTGGGCTTGACCGTGATCAGGGAGGCGGCGGCCAGTTGCCGCAATGCCTCGCGAACCGGCGTGCGCGAGCAATTGAACCGGGCGGAGAGGTCCACTTCCTCGAGCCGTGCCCCAGGGGCGAGGACTCCCGAAAGGATCTCCTGCTCCAGCGTTTGCTGGATGTTGAGGGCATGGGTCTGTGGCTCGGTCACTCGTGGTCTCTTTTCCTGCGCAAACGCGTCGAGTGTAGCCATGCGATGCCCGTGCGAAACCGAATCATGTATTCGTATAGGTCGAATATGGAATACATGATGTGGATGCCGAAGAACGGCGAGGCCGCTCTTGCTGCTGATTTAGCGACAAGTGAGAAGCAAGGGTTTTTCCCCGGCCTGGCTCGGCGAAGCGGTCGGTAGCATATGTATTCGTTAAGTTGATTTTCTGAATACATTAAAAGCAAGGAGCGGATACATGAAGCTGGATCTGGAAGGCAAGTCGGTCCTCGTCACGGGCGCGTCCAAGGGCATCGGCCTGGCGACCGCGCACAGTTTTGCCAGGGAGGGAGTGAGCCGCCTCCACCTCGCTGCGCGCTCCGAAGAGGGGCTGGCGCGGGCCAGGAAGGAAATCGAGGAGGCCTACGGCGCCAAGGTCGAAATCCACCCGATGGACCTGTCGGTGACCGCGAATGCCACCGCACTGGCCGAGCGTTGCCGCGACGTGGACGTGCTCGTGAACAACGCGGCCGATTCCACGCCCGGACCCCTCGACCAGATGAGCGACCAGGACTGGCGCTCCAGCCTGGACATGAAGATCTTTTCGTATGTCACGCTGACGCGCGAGCTCTACGCGCACATGAAGAAGCGCGGCTCGGGCGTGATCGTCAACGACATCGGCAACTCCGGCGAGAACTGGGATGCCAACTACATCGTCGGCACGACCGGCAACGCCGCCATGATGGCTTTCACCCGCGGCGTGGGTGGGCGCAGTCTCGACGACGGCATCCGCGTCGTCGGCGTGAACCCGGGCCCGGTGGCGACCGACCGCATGGTCAAGATGATGAAGCGCCGCGCACTCGACTGGTATGGCGACGAGGGCCGCTGGGAAGAGCTGTTCGACAAGTATCCGGCCAAGCGCGCGGCGCAGGCGGAAGAGGTCGCCGACCTGATCGTCTGGCTGGCCTCGGCGCGCGCCGCGTACATCACCGGCACCATCGTCACCATCGACGGCGGCATCGCATCGCGCCGCTCCATCATCTGAGGCGGCCCGTCATGCGCAAGTTCGAAACACGCAACGCCTACTTCGACAAGCTCTGCAACACGCCCGGCCTGATGTGGCTGGGGCAGAACACCAACCACTTCGATCCCCATCCGTCCGTGCGCGAAGCCGTCATCGAGGCGCTCGACGGCGGCGAATACCACGCCTATGCGCCTCCGGTCGGCTTCGAGGAACTGCGGGCCCTCGTCAAGGAGGACATGGGCCTGCCGGACGCGTCCGTGCTCGTCACCGATGGCGCGGTCGAGGCGCTCTACAACGTCTGCAGCAACATCTGCGCGCCCGGCACCGACTTCGTCACCACCGACCCGAGCTGGGCCTGGCCGATGCACTTCGCCCGCAAGGCGGGCGCCAACGTCATCGAGCTGCCGATCTACGATGCCGCGCAAGGCTACAAGCTCACCGTGGAGCAACTGCGCGCGGCGGTCACGCCGAACACGCGGGTCATCTACCTCGTGGATCCCAACAATCCGCTGGGCACCTGCCATACCGAGGACGAGATCCGCGCGATCGCCGACATCGCACGTTCCGTGGGTGCCTACCTCATTCACGACGCGACCTACTGCCACTTCGCCGACAGCTTCACCCCGGCCTTGCGGTTCTATCCCGAGAAGACCATCGTGACCTACAGCTTCTCGAAATGGCTGGGCCTGGCGGGCATGCGCCTGGGCGCGGTGCTCGCGAGCGCGGACATCATCGAGATGCTCGCGACGGCACCGCCCAACAACCTCGGCAGCAATGTGCTCTCGCAGCGCGCCGCAATCGCCGGGCTGCGCACCAAGGCGGACTGGTTCCCCGAGATCTTCCGCCGTCAGCGCCGCAACCAGGCCGAGGTGGCCCGCGCCGCATCCGCCATCGCGGGCTTCTCGGTGCCGGTGTATCCCTCGCAGGCCAACCTGCTGATCGTCGAGACGGTGGAGGCGGGATTGCGGCCCGAGTCGCTGGTCGCGGCCTACCAGGAGAAGGGCGTGATGATCCGCCAGGGCGCCTATCACACCAAGCGATTCGGCGACCGTTTCGTGAAGGTCAGCCTCACCGTGCCCGAGGCCTGGGCCGACCGCTTCTGCGAGCTGCTGCCGTCGATGGTCGAGCGGGCGCGAAAGATCGACGTGCCGGCGGACTTCTTCTGAGCCGGGAGATCACATGCCGTACCTGAAGACTTCGGACGGGGTCGATCTCTGCTACGAGGAGGCTGGCGAAGGCGAGCCGATCGTGTTCGTGCACGAGTTCGGCGGCGACATGCGCAGCTGGGAGCCGCAGATGCGCTACTTCTCGCGCCGCTATCGCTGCATCTGCTTCAATGCGCGCGGCTATCCGCCTTCGCAGGTGCCCGACACGCTGGAGAGCTACACGCAGGAGCGCGCCGCGCTGGACATCGGCGCGGTGCTCGATCACCTGGGGCTCGAGCGCGCGCACATCGTGGGCTTGTCGATGGGTGGCTTCGCCACCCTGCACTTCGGCTTGATCGCGCCGGCGCGCGCGATCTCGCTGGTGGTGGCGGGGGCCGGCTATGGCGCGGAGAAGCAGCACGAGGCCTACTTTCGCGACGTCTCGCTCGAGGTCGCGGCGCAGTTCGAGGCCCAGGGCTCCGAGACCTTCTCCAGGACCTACGCGCTGGCCGCGTCGCGCATCGCCTACCTGCTGAAGGATCCGCGAGGCTGGGCCGAATTCGCCGGTCAGCTGGCGCAGCACTCCGCGACGGGTGCGGCGTTCACGATGCGCGGCGTGCAGGCGCGACGGCCTTCGCTCTACGATCTCGAGGACCGCCTGAAGGCGATGCAGGTGCCCACGCTGGTCGTGGTGGGCGACGAGGACGATCATTGCCTGCAGCCGGGCATCTTCCTCAAGCGGACCGTGCCGGCCTGCGGGCTCGCGGTGCTGCCCAAGGCCGGCCACACGCTGAACCTGGAGGAGCCCGCGCTGTTCAATCAGCTCGTGGGCGACTTCCTGGCCACCGTCGGCCAGAACCGCTGGCTCGCGCGGGATCCACGCGCGGTGCCGGCCCAGATCATGAAGACCTCATGAGCACGCGGCCATCGCGGCGGGTGGACCAGGCCCGGCTCTGGCAGCGGCACGAGGCGATGGCCAGGCTCGGTGCGACCGCATCGGGCGGCGTGAACCGGCCGGCGTTGTCCGACGAGGACGTCGCCGCCTGCCGGCTCCTGATCCGGTGGGGCGAGGCGATCGGCATGCAGGCCTCGCGCGACGTCGCGGGCAATGTCTTCCTGCGCCTGCAAGGGACGGATGCCGCGGCTGCGCCGGTGCTCTCGGGCTCGCACCTGGACAGCCAGCCCACCGGAGGAAAGTACGACGGCGTCTACGGCGTCCTGGCGGCACTCGAAGCCTGCGAAGCGATCGTCGAATCGGGTGGCCGTCCGCGGCGCTCGATCGACGTGGTGGCATGGATGAACGAGGAAGGCTCCCGTTTCGCGCCCGGCATGATGGGCTCGGCGGCCTTCGCGGGCGCGCGCAGCCTGGCGGACATCGGGGCCTCGGTAGACAACGGGGGCGAGAGCGTCGCGGGAGCATTGGCACGCGTCGCCACGGCGATGGCCGACGTGCGGTTGCGGCCGCTGGGAGGCAGCGTCCACGCCTATGTGGAAGCACACATCGAGCAGGGCCCGCTGCTCGAGCGCATGGGCAAGACCATCGGCGTCGTCAGCGGCATCCAGGGCAAGCGCACCTTCCGTGTCTCGGTGGTCGGCGAGGCGGCGCACGCGGGGACCTCCCGGCGTGCCGAGCGGCGCGACGCGTTGCTGGCGGCGGTCGACATGGTCAAGGCCCTGGCGGGGCGCATGCACGATCCGCAGGACATCGTGAAGTTCACCGTCGGGCAATTCACCGTCACGCCCAATGCGCCGTCGGTCGTGCCCAGCGCCGTGAGCTTCTCCATCGATCTGCGTCATCCCGATTCCATGCTGCTGCGGCAACTGGGCGACGCCATCGAGGGCCTGTGCCGGGAGGCGGCCGGCCCCTGCGAGGTCCGCGTGCAGGAGCTTTCCACCGCGATGTCCCTGGAGTTCCCGTCCGGGATGCGCCAGTGCATCGAGGCCGCGGCCGCGCGCCTGGGCCTTCCGCACACCGAACTGCATTCCGCGGCGGGCCACGACGCGCGTTACCTGCACGGCATCTGCCCATCGGGCATGGTCTTCATCCCCTGCCACCTCGGCATCACGCACAACGAGGCCGAGTCGATCACGCCCGAGGACGCCACCGCGGGGGCGCGGGTCCTGGCCGACGTGCTGGCGGAACTCGCGGACCGGTCCGCCTGAGAAAAATACAACCAGGAGACAAGCAATGACTGACGCAACCCTCACGGCCGCGACGCCCGCCAGCGCGCACGCCGCCGAAGACCGCATGTACCGCCGGATCACCTGGCGGCTGATTCCGTTCCTGATGTTCTGCTACGTGGCGGCCTACCTCGACCGCGTGAACATCGGCTTCGCGAAGCTGCAGATGCTCGATGACCTCAAGTTCAGCGAGACCGTCTACGGCCTCGGGGCCGGTGTCTTCTTCATCGGCTACTTCCTCTTCGAGGTCCCCAGCAACCTCGTGATGCAGCGCGTGGGCGCCAAGATCTGGATCGCCCGCATCATGATCACCTGGGGCGTGATCTCCGCGGGCTTCTCGCTGGTCTCGACGCCGACCCAGTACTACGTGCTGCGTTTTCTGCTGGGTGCCGCGGAAGCGGGTTTCTATCCCGGCGTCATCTTCTACCTGATGTCCTGGTATCCGGCGCATCGCCGTTCGCAGATCATCGCGCTCTTCATGGTCGCCATTCCGGTGGCGGGAATCATCGGGGGGCCGCTCTCCGGCTGGATCATGCAGGCCTTCAACGGCGCCCATGGCATGGCCGGCTGGAAATGGATGTTCATCATCGAGGCCGTACCCTCGCTGGTTCTCGGCGTGATGACGCTCTTCTTCCTCGACAACAACCCTTCGCAGGCGAAGTGGCTCACGCCCGAGCAGAAGGCGCACATCCAGCGCGCGCTGGAGATTCCCGTGAGAGCCCACGCGCGCATCCTCTCGACCGTCGGCAACGTGTTCAGCGACCCACGCATGCTGCTGCTGGCGGTGATCTACTTCTGCGTCATCATGGGCCAGTACGGCCTGACCTTCTGGATGCCGACGCTCATCAAGGCTTCGGGCGTGCAGGGCGTGGTGAACATCGGACTGCTGTCGGCAATACCGTACGGCGTAGCCGTGATCGCCATGCTGTCGTTCGGACGGAGTTCGGATCGCACGGGCGAAAGGCGATGGCACCTGATCGTCCCGATGCTCATGGGCGCCGTCGGCTACACGATCGCGGCGCTCGCTGGGCACAACGTACCGTTGGCGCTCGTGGGCCTGTCGCTCGCGGCCGCGGGTGTGATGACGCCGGGGCCGCTGTTCTGGGCGCTGCCTTCGGCCTTCCTCGTCGGCAGTGCCGCCGCCGCCGGCGTGGCCGCGATCAATGCCTTCGCGGGGCTCGCCGGCTTCGTCAGCCCCTATTTCATCGGCTGGCTGCGCGACCTGACCCAGAGCTCGACCATCGCCATGTATGTGTCGGCCGTGGTGCTGGTGATCGGTGCCGGCCTCATCCTGCTCATTCCGGCCAGGCTGGTGAATCGCTAGCAGGCCGCGCGGGCACGGAAGAAGAAGCCCGGGTCAGGCGGGTGCAACGGACAAGCGGCTTCGCAGCCAGCGGTTCAGCGGCTCGCTGCAGCAGCGCGCGATGGCATCGCACAGCGCCATCGACAGCAGGAGGTAGCCGCCGAGCAGCCACATCCTGTCGCCGCCGCTCGCGTGCGCGGGCGGGAACAGGGTCCGCAGCAGGCCGAGCACGATCAGGTGGAACAGGTAGAGCTCGTAGCTGCGGCGGCCGAACCATCCGAAGGCGGTGGAGAGCCAGCGACCTCGCGTGGGCGCCGTGCCGTCCGCGGATCGATCGCTCATCGTCGCCAGCAGCACGGCCGTGCCCAGCGCCATCGCCGTGACGCCGAGCACGTGGCTCTGCGAGATCGGCCATCGCAGGTAGAGAAACGCCATGGCGATCGCCACGGTCCACGACAGCAGCGTCTTGAGTCGCGCGGAGAGAACGACCGAGTCCGCGAGCAGCGCCGTGCAGCAACCGATCGCGATGCCGTCGAAGGCCGCGAAGTAGGCATAGAGGTAGCCGCCTTCGTCGTCCTGGCGATGGAAGCGGTAGACCGGCGCCAGCACCGCGATCGCGAGCCAGAAGGCGATGAGCCGGCGCTCCCGGCGCAGCAGCACGCAGAGGATCGGGAAGAAGAGATAGAAGACCTCCTCGACCGACAGCGACCACAGCACGCCGAGCGCGTAGTTGGTCCAGCCGTACCTGTCGACCACCACGTTCATCCAGAAGGTCAGCGAGGCGAGGTTGACCAGCCACAGCGGCAACGGGGTCGCACCTGCCGGCGCCCGGTTCTGGAAGACGGCCACGCCGCCCCAGGCCAGCAAGTCGACCGCGACCAGCAGGAGCAGCAGGCACGGCACGATGCGCGCCACGCGCAGGCCGTAGAAGGCGCGCGCCTTCACGTCCTGCAGCGCGCCCCAGCGGCGCCGCGCGTTCGATGTGATCAGGAAGCCCGAGATCACGAAGAACATCGTGACGCCGTAGTTGCCGTTGCGCGCCACCGCGCGCACCGCTTCCCAGCCGAAAAGTTGCGACAGCACGCTGCCGTCGAGCCGGTAGGCGATGTTGAAGTGGTGGAACAGCACCAGCAGGATCGCGATGCCGCGCAGCACATCGATGCGCGTGCTGCGCGGCCCGAGGCTCGGTGCCGTCGTCATCTCGCGCCGGAACCGATCAGCGCGGGCAGGGCCGGCAGCAGCGCGTCGCGCGTGCGGACGCCCGGTGTCGTCGCCTGCTTCCGATCGTCCTGCGTCAGCCGCGCGAACACCACGGTGCGCTCGCCGCGCGTGGCCCAGCCGACATACCAGCCATAGCCATGGGCTTCATCGAGCGAGCCGTCGGCCTTCTTCGGGTAGGCCGCGCCAGTCTTGCCCTGCACGGTCCAGCCCTCGGGCAGCTCGGTCGTTTCCATCGACCGTCGCGTCATCTCGATCGCGTGCGGCGATACCGGCAGCCGGTTCGACAGCAGCTTGCGCAGGAACTCGACCTGCTCGCGCGGCGAGATGCGCAGCGAGGAGGCGACCCATGAACGCTCGAGCCCGTTGTGCTTGCCCGGGTCGCCCGACACGTCGGCATTGCCATAGCCGAAGTCCTTCGCGTAGCGCGCGAAGCGTTCGGCACCCAGCGATTCGGTCACCCGCTGCGAGAACCAGAACACCGAGAGCGCGAGCCAGCGCTGTGGGTCGGTCGGCTGCTTCCAGCCTTCGACCCAGGCCGGATAGCCTTCCTTGAAGGGCAGCACGGGGTCGTGCTCGTTCTTGAGGAAGCCCGCGTCGAAGCCCATCAGCGCGATCGCGATCTTGAAGGTGGAGGCGGGGGTGACGCGTTCGTCGCAGCGGCCTTGCTTCACGATGAACTGGCCGGTGGTCGCGTCGGCGATGGCGGTGCAGAGGGTGCGGGCGTGGGGGGTGGCTGCGAGGGTGGCGAGCAGGGCTGCGGACAGGAGGCGAAGCGGACTTTTCATGGGAGGGACGGGGATTGGGCCGTCATCGTAGAAAAGGCCGGGCTTCGTGTCCTCCAGCTCGCACGCGAGGGACGTCTCGGCCGTAACGCGTGTAACGCCGAAGGGCCCTCGCTAGCCCGCCGGCCTCGAAAACACGTTCACCAGACTCCCATCCGGATCGCGAAGCAACAGCGACCGGTTGCCCCACGGCATCGTGGTCGGCCGCATCACGACCTCGGCCGCTTCCTCCATGCGTGCCAGAGTTTCTTCGACATCGGCGACCTCGAACTCGAGGATTGCCGAGCGGTTCGATGCGGCCGTCGCGGCCCCGGCGTTGAAGCGCTGCACGAGATGCTCCTCGGAGATCGCCAGCGTCGCGCCCGCCAGCCGGATCTCCGCGAAGCCGTCGGCCAGCCGGGTGGCCTCGGTGCCCGACAGGCGCGCGTAGAACGCAACGAGGGCTTCGAATTGTTGAGTGACTAGACGCACGGATGCAAACTTCACGCCGATCTCCTGATGAATGAACGATGGCGCGAGCTTAGGAAGAGGGCATGTCAGATTCCGGCAGTATCGTGCGGCCGCTCTCGCGCACGCGTTGCTGCCAGGCCTTGAGCAGCGCCTGGCGGCGCTGGGGATAGCGTGCATCGAGCATCTCGGCGGCGACGATGCGGTCGGCGCGGAAGTTGCGGAAGTCGTTGCGCAGTTCGCACCAGGCGCTGAGCACGCGCGACTGCTCGAAGTACACGAGCGCGAAGGGCCAGATGACGCGTTGCGACGCGGTCCCGCCGGGATCGTCGTAGCCGATCCGCAGCTTGTGCTCGGCACGGATCGCGGCGCGCAGCAGGTCGGGTTCGACCGCGGCCGGCACGCGCTTCGCCCCCACGGCCACGAGCAGCGCGGAGGCTTCGAGCTCGCGCTTCAATTCGGGCGGCAGCACGGCGGCGATCTTCGCCATCGCATCGTGCGCGCCGCCCGACAGCGCCCTGTCGCCGCGGTCGGCCACCCAGCGCAGGCCCAGCGCGAGCGCCTCGATCTCCTCGGGGCCGAACATCAGCGGCGGCAGCACGTAGCCGGGCTTGAGCACATAGCCCAGGCCGGGCGAGCCTTCGATCAACGCGCCCTGGGACTGCAGGCTCGCGATGTCGCGGTAGAGGGTGCGCAGGCTGATGTCGAGCTGGGCCGCCAGGGCCTGGCCGCTGACGGGCCGGCGATGGCGGCGCAGGGTCTGGACCAGGGCGAGCAGGCGTTCGGAGCGTGACATGCGTGCGGCTTCTACAACTGGCTCTGTGGAATCAACGGCCCCAGCAGCCTCAGCTTGAAGCGCTGCCATGCCGTCGTCTCGGGCGGCACGTCGAACACGCGCGAGTCGTCGTCCTGGTCCACCCACTCGACGTTGCGGCCCTTCGCATCGAGCCGCAGCCGGTAGAAGCTGCGCGTGTCGGCAAAGCTCTCGAGCTGGCGCGCCATGTCGGGGCTGTCGATGATGAGGCCGAGCTCGGTGTTGAGACGCGCCGAGCGCGGGTCGAGGTTCATCGAGCCGAGGAAGACCTGGCGATGGTCGACGATGCCGTTCTTCATGTGCAGCGCGCCGGTGCCATGGCCGAACAGGCCGAGCTTGCCGCGGTGCACGCTCAGCGAGGGGCTCAGCTCGTAGATCTCGACGCCGGCCTCGAGCAGCCGGTGGATGTGTGGCCAGTAGCCGACGTAGACCCAGGGCTCGTCGGTGGAGGCCAGCGAGTTGGTGACGAGTTCGACCTCCAGGCCCGCGGCCCGCGCCTCGGCGAGGCTGGCGACGGCCGCGTCCGAGGGCACGAAATAGGGCGAGACCATCTTGATGGTCCGCTGCGCGGTACGGAACCAGCGCACGACGGATTCGGTCACGGTGCCCTTGTTCGAGTTCTCGCGCTCGTTCCAGCCCTGGGTCTTGGTCAGCGGGTCGAACAGCACGCGCGCGTCGGCCGCGAGCAGCGGGCTCAGCCTGCGCTCGGCCAGCTCGAAGGGCAGGTTCATCATCGGCACCATCTCGAGCGGAATGGCGCTGGGCTCGCCCTCGGTGGCGTTGGGAATGACGCCGTCGTCGGGGATGCGCGGCGCCTGCGGCGGCCTGGCCGTTGCGGTGCGTTCCTCGAAGCGCTGCCGCAGCTGCGCCGGCGTCAGGCTGCTGCGCGCGATGCGCTGCACGGGATAGACGGCCTCGCTGTTCCAGTAGTGGTCGAAGGCGTCGGAGAGTTCGCGCACCACCGGGCCCGCGGCGAACACGTCCATGTCGATGAAGTTGCTGGCGCTGGCGTTCATCACGTACTCGTCGGCCATGTTGCGTCCGCCAGCCACGGCGGCGGCGTTGTCGGCCACGAACAGCTTGTTGTGCATGCGCCGGTTGATGCGTTCGAAATCCATGGCCGACGCGGCGAAGCGCGTGAGGTCGCTGCCGCGGCCGGCCGGGAAGGGATTGAACAGGCGCACCTCCACGTTCGGATGGCTGGCCAGCCCGAGCAGCAGTTCGTCCTCGCCGGTGGTGTAGAGGTCGTCCACCAGCAACCGCACGCGCACGCCGCGCGCGGCCGCATCGCGCAGCGCGCGCATCAGGGCGCGGCCGGTGTTGTCGCCGGCCAGCAGGTAGTACTGCACGTCGAGGCTGCGGGTGGCGAGCTTCGCGAGCTCAATGCGGCTGGCGAAGGAGGTCGGGCCGTAGGGCAGCAGGCGAAAGCCGGACTGGGGGCCCGGTGCCAGTGCCCGTTGCGCGATGGCGTTCAGCGGCGTGGCGGCGTAGTCGCCGATCGCGGCGACGGGCGCCTGTACCACGGGCGGCGGCAGGCTGGCGCAGGCGCCGAGCAGGGCCGGCAGCAGGAGGGCGGCCAGCAGCAGGCGAAGGCGTGGGGCCAGGGAGGCGATGGGCATGGCGGCGATCTCCGATGACCGGGTCGCCGCGAGTGTATGCAGAAGAGCAGGCGGTGCGCGCCCCCGCTCACTCCTTGATATTGGCCGTCTGCACGATCTTCTGGTTGCGCGCGTACTCGGCCTGCACGAAGCGGCCGAAGGCCTCGGGCGTGCCGCTGCCCGGCAAGGCGCCCTGCTCGGCGAGCTTGCTGCGCACGCCTTCTTCCCGCAGCACGGCCTCGAGTTCCTGGTTGATGCGCGCGACGACGGCGGGTGGCGTCTTCGCGGGCGCGAAGATGCCGGTCCAGCTCACCATGTCGAAGCCCTTGAGGCCGGGCATCTCGTCGAAGGTGGGCACGCCGGGCAGCGAGGGCAGCCGCTTGGTGCCGGTGATGCCCAGGGCCTGCAGCCGCTTGCCGTTGACGTGCGGGATGGCGCTGGTGCTCACGAGCATCGCGAGGTCGACCTGGTCGCCGATCACGTCGGTGGCGATCTGCGCGCCGCCGCGGTAGGGCACGTGGGTCACGAAGATGCCGCTGCGCTGCTTGAGCAGTTCCATCGCGAGCTGCAGCACGGTGCCCACGCCCGAGGTGGCGTAGTTGTACTTGCCGGGCGCGGCCTTGGCGAGCTGCACGAAGTCGGCATAGCTCTTCGCGGGCAGGCCGGGGCGCGCCACCAACACCATCGGCGCGGTGTTGAGCAGGCCGACCGGCGCCAGGTCCTTGAGCGGATCGAAGCGGAAGGCCGAAGGATTGACCAGCCGGCCGATGGCGATCGCGCTGTCGGGACCGACCACCAGCGTGTAGCCGTCGGGCGCGGCGGCCACGGCCTTGGCCACGCCGATGGCGCCGCCGGCACCGGCCACGTTGTCGATCACCACCGACTGCTTGAGGCGCTCGGCCAGGCGCGTGGCGACGAGGCGCGCATTGACGTCGACGCTGCCGCCCGCAGTGTAGGGAACGATCAGCGTGATCGGCTTGGCCGTGGGCCAGGCGGGCTGGGCCGAGGCCATGGTGGGCAGCAGGGCGGGCAGCGCGGCGCAGAGCGTCGCGGCCACGAGCAGGGGACGGCGGAGTTGGTTCATGGCGGGCTTCATGCGTGGGCTGGGGAAGAGGGCGGCGCGTCGCCGAGGCGGCTGCGCAGGTGGTCGAAGGCGTCGCTCCATTGCGCGCGCCAGTCGCGGCGCTGCGTCTCGTCGATCCAGGCGCCGTCGAGGCCGTTGAGCATGAAGCCGCGCAGGTCGTCGAGGCCGAAACCGAAGTCGCGCACCATCATCAGCCAGGCCTGCGTGGGCGTGACCTTGTGCAGGGTCGGGTCGTCGGTGTTGGGGTGGATGCGCAGGCCCAGGCCCGGCATGCGGCGGATCGGATGGTCGAGCGCCCAGCGCTCGGGCGGCAGGGTGCGCAGGTAGTAGGAGTTGGTCGGCACCACGGTGAACAGCACGCCGCGCTCGGCGCATTCATGCGCGAACTCGGGCGCGTCGACCACGGTGTAGCCATGGTCGATGCGGTCCACGCGCAGCACGTCGAGCGCGGTGCGCACGTTGGTCCAGGGCATGCCGAACTCGCCGGCATGCGCGGTGGTGCGCAGGCCGGCCTGCCGGGCGCGCGCATAGGCCTCGGTGAAGAGCTCGGGCGGGCGGTCGACCTCGCGGTAGTCGATGCCGATGCCGATCACCTCGTCGCAGCGGTTCGCGGCCATCCACTCGACCATCTCGAGCGCGGCCGCGGGCGAGGCCTCGCGGTCGATGGCGCCGATCAGCCGGCCGTCGATGCCGAACTGCTGCTTCGCATCGCGGATCGCGCGCACGATCGCGCCCTGCGCGAGCGCATAGGGGATGCCCGATACCTGCACCGTGCCGGTCGGGTTCCACGAGAACTCCGCATGGCGCACGTTGTGCTGCGCGGCGTCCTGCAGGTATTCGAGCGTGAGCTGGTGCAGGTCGTCGGGGCCGCGCACCAGCTCGGCGTCGAGCGCGCGCAGCACGCGCAGCACGCCCACGGGTTTCTCGCCGCGCGTGTAGAAGCCCTCGATCTCGTCGGCCGCCAGCGGCGAGCCGGCGCGCAGGTTGAGCTGCTTGAAGGTCTCGTGGCGCACGGTGCCGAACAGGTGGCAGTGCAGCTCGACCTTGGGAATGGCGCGCAGCATGGCTTCGAGGTCGAAGCCGTGGGCGGCGGAAGACGGGCTGGCGGAGGGGCTGGCGGTCATGCGGGCCAGTCTAGTGAGGGCGATGCGATAAGGAAAATTTTGAATTTCTATAATTTGATTCGCTCGATCTATAAGCATGGCCACCTCTTCGCGCGCTCCCAAGTCCCCGGCCGCACCCGAGCCGGCCGCGTCCTCGCTGCCGCTGCGTGCGCTCACGCTGCGCCAGCTGCAGTGCTTCTCGGTGCTGGTCGAGGAGGCGCACTTCGGCCGCGCGGCGCGGCGCCTCGCCATCACGCAGCCCGCGCTCAGCAACGCCATCAAGCAGATCGAGAAGCTGCTGGGCGCGCAACTGCTCACGCGCTCCACGCACCGCGTCGAGCTCACGCCGCTGGGCGCCGAGGTGCTGGCGCGCACCGACTTCCTGGTCCGCACGGTCGAGGTGGCGCTGCGCGACATCGAGAGCACGGTGCGGCGCGGCCGGGCCTTCGTGCGCATCGGCGTGATCCCCTCGGCCGCTGCGCGCGTGGCGGCGGCCGCCGCCGAGTTCGCGGCCATGCCGGGCCGTGGCGAGGTCGAGCTCGCATGGCGCGACGCACCCTCGACCACGCTGCTGGCGGAGTTGCGCAGCGGCCAGCTCGACATGGCGGTGGCCGCCATCACCGAGCCGCCGGGCGGGCTCGAATGCGTGGACCTGTTCCGCGACCCGCTGGTGCTGGTGGTGCGGCGCGACCATGCGCTGGCCGCGGCCGGCGAGACAGAGTGGGAACGCATCGGCCGCGAGCGGCTGGTGCTGTTCGAGAGCGGCAGCATGCCGGCGCTCGGCAATCCCGCGCGCGCGCAGTTCGCGCAGGGGCTCGAGCCCTTGCGCGTGAGCTATTCCGAAACCCTCTATGCGCTGGTGCGCGGCGGCCAGGCGCTGGGGCTGATGCCGCGGCTGTACACGGCCTCGCTGCGCGATCCCGAACTGGTCGTGCTGGCGCTGTCGAAGCCGCGCATCGAACGCCGCGTGGTGCTGGCCTATCTGCCGGGGCCGATGCGCAACGTGGCGGCGCAGGCGCTGATCGACTTCCTGCGCGAACGCCTGCCGCAGGCCGGCGAGTTGCCGGTGCGACGCGTCGCGAAAGGCGCGAGAAGCTACCGAAAACCGTAGTTCTCACTGCGCCAAACACCGTTGTAAAGGTGAACGAATTGTTTCCGAGGTGGAGTATCTGCCGCTAAGATTTGGCGGTCATGTCCCGCTCGCTCGTTGCGTTCGTCCTCGCGGTCCTTCTGTGCTGTCAGGCCGTGGTGGTGTTCGCGCAAATCCTCGTCGAGGCGGGCATGCACCGCGACCTCGTCGCGCAGACCCTGTGGTCCGATGCTTCGGCCTCCTCCGATGACTATCCGCGCGGTGCGGGCACGTCGGTGTCCGCCTCGGCGTCCGCCGACGACGCGGACCTCGGGCACGGTATCGAGGTCCTGTTCGAGGGCTACGCGATCGACCTGATGGCGCTGAGCAGCGTGCTGCCGCTGTCCTTCGCCTTCTTCTCCTCCTCGACCTTCTTCGCGCCGCCGAAGCGGCCGCCGCGCCTTTCCTCCTCCCTCGCCTAGGTCCGGCCTCGTGCTCGGACCGCGCTGCGCTTTGCCGTGCAGCGCCTGCGCAGCCATTGCGCATCGCCCGCCGCGCGCGGGCCGGCGCCATCGCTTGCGATGGCCATTCATCCAGGGAACCGAGGAGAGAGACCGTGAAGCAATCCAAGGACGTCATGTTCGCCCGGCTGGCGAACTTCAAGATCGACATCGACGCGCTGCGCGCGCATTTCCTCCACCACGTGAAGACGCTGCCGTCGACGCCCTACCGCGACAACCGCGTCGACTACATCGGCTGGGCCGTGACCAGCCGCGACGGCACGCTGATCGACGGCATCCGCCGCATCAACCCCAATGCCGCCATGCCCAGCCGCGGCACGCAGCCCACCGACGCCTGCTCGGGCAGCCTCGCCGAGGTGATGGACGCGCTGTCCGCGCGCGGCCTCAAGCCCTTTCGCGCGCGAATCATGCAACTCGAGAGCGAAGGCGACGAGATGCCGCTGCACACCGATGCCGTGCGCGAGGCCTGGCGCCTGCACGTGCCGATCATCACCAACCCCAACTGCTTCTTCGAATGGCAGCGCGCCGACGGCAGCATCGAGAGCGTGCACCTGCCCGCCGACGGCTCGGCCTGGCTGGTGCGCGTGGACGTGAACCACCGCGCCGTGAACCGCAGCAACCAGCCCTCGAGCCGCGCCCACCTGCTGATGAGCCTGGAGACGCCGCCGCCGATCGGCATGCTGACCACCCCCTGGCTGCCGGTGGTGCGCGAGGCCGAAACCGCGGCGCTGGCGGCCTGAGCGATGTGGCGGGAAGACGCTCCGCTCGAAGCGATCGCTTCCGAGGCCTGGACCTCGGTCGCCGACATGGAGGCCGCGCTGGCGGCCTTCGCGCGCGCGGACCAGCATGAGCTGAGCCTCTACCGGCTGCGCCGCGCCCTCGGCGAGGGCCATGCCTTCGAGAAGGAGATCGTGCTGCGCTACCACGAGGCGCTGGTGCTGTCGGGCAACGTCGCGGCGGCGCTCGAGCTGCGCGGCGGCGAGATCTGGGCGCGCCACTTTCCCGCCAAGGGCGAGATGGATGCGGGCGCGGTGCAGATGATCGCGGGCCAGATCGATGGCCATGCGGCCCGGCTGGCCCGGACCCTCGAGGCCTTTCCCTTCGCCTTCGCGAGCTTCCTCGCGGGCCTCAAGCGCCACCAGGGCGCGAGCTACCGCAGCCTGGCCGGCGTGGCGCGGCCGCTGTTCGAGCACCGGGAATTCGCCGAGCCGCGCGACCGCACCGCGCTGATGCTCGCGGTCGAGGGCTTCCGCGGCTATGGCGACGACCTGCGGCGCGAGATGCTGGTCGAACTGTTCCAGAGCTGCGACCACGAGACGCTGTGCCGCTTCTTCCAGAGCGTGCTGCCCGCGAACGGCGCGCTGCTGCGTGCTTTCGCGAACGACCTGCTGCAGGACGACAAGGGGCTGCGCGCGCTGAGCGACGCGGCGATCTGCCGGCTGCTGATCCTCGGCTATGGCCTGTTCGACGAGGCGCTGTACGAGCGCATCCTCGCGCAGGTGCGCCACCTGCCGCCGGCCGAGGGCGGCAAGCAGGCGAGGCAGGCGCGTGCCAGCGCGAGGATCGCGCGCGCCTTCGAGTCGGGCGCGGCACGCTCCGATGCAACCGCGCCGGCCACCGGCGCGCCGCTGCGCATCGCCGTGTGCGTATCGGGCCAGATGCGCGGCTATGCGGCCGCCTTCCAGACCTGGAAGCACCTGGGCCTGGACGGCCACCAGGTGAAGTACTTCGTCCATACCTGGGAGGACACGGGCTGGCGCTTCCCCGATCCGATGTCGGGCAACGGCGTGGACCGGATCTTCAAGTTCGCGCCCTTCGCCGAGGCCTACCGGCAGGCCGGTTTCCGCTACGGGCTGGCCGCGATGAAGAAGGCCTATCCGAACTTCTTCGCCAGGCTCGAGGTGTCGTCGACGCTCGGCGAAGCGGACCTGCGCGCGGTGTACGGCGCCGACGCGGTGGTGGCGATCGAGAGCCACCGGCGGCCCGAGTTCGAGAACGATACGAACAACCAGCTCAAGATGTTCTACAAGATCCAGGAGGCGCACCGCCTGATGCTGCAGGACGGTGGCGACTACGACCTGGTGATCCGCATCCGGCCCGACCGCGCCTTCCGCGCCGGCACGGCCGCGCCCGACTGGGCCGGCATGGCCGAGGCCTGCCGCCGCCAGCGCGTGCTGTTCTTCAACCACCTCGCGGTGACCAAGACGCTCTATGCCGGCGACCAGTTCGCGGTCGGTTCGCCCGAAGCCATGGGCTGCTATGCCAACACGCTGGGGCTGCAGACCCAGGCCATCCGCGAGAACTGGTTCGGCTTTCCGAAGCGGCTGCGTTCGCACTGTTCGCTCGCGCATGCGCTGCTGTTCCAGGGGGTGCGGCGGCGGCCGCTCGAAAACATCCATGCCGTCGAGGCCGTGCCCGCCGCCGCCTATGGCCGCGGCGAGCTGCGCGCGATGCTGGCGGCCGACCTGCCCGCGGGCCCGGCCAGCGAGATGGACCGGCTGCTGTGGAACGCCCTGGCCGGCGCGGCGCCGCGGTGACACGGGTGCGTCGCATGCAGGCCGTGCTGGCCCTGTCGATGCTGTGGGGCCTGTTCCTTGGCTTGCTGCCGGGCGCTGCGCGCGCGCAGGACCAGGCCGACCGCGAACCGGGCCTGCAGCAGGGGCCCGAAGGCGCGGGCTGCCGCATCTCGAAGAATGCGCACCGGCTGGCGCTGACGCAGCGCCACGAGTTCAACGGCATCCGCGTCTTCTATGCGCTCGACGGGCCGCATGCGCTCTACACCGGCGTCGACCTCAACGGCAACGGCGTGCCCGACATGGTCGAGGACGCCGCGCTGCACCTGGACACCGTGCGCCGCATCTACCTGGCCAACGGTTTTCGCGATCCGCTGCGCAGCCCGCGCTTCCGGCAGGCCGAGACCATCGACATCGACCTGCTGAACTTCGATGCCTACAGCCCCGGCGTCGCGGACAAGCGCGGGCTTTCGTTCTCGGCCGTGATCCGCTACCCCGACAGCCGCGCGCGCGCCGACCGCTGCACGCTCTCGATCGCCATCAATGCCGCGCTCGCGGGCAACCACGAGCGGGTGAAGGACTACCTGATCCCGCACGAGCTGTTCCACCTGTTCCAGTACGGCCATGCGATGTTCCGCGCCAGCTGGTACCTCGAGGGCATGGCGAAGTGGGCCGAGTGGGTGACGCTGGCCGAGAACCGGCGCAACCCCACCTTGTGGAGCACGCCGCTGCCGGCGACGCCGGCCGAACTGCGCGCGCGCGTGTTCGCCAATCCCAATCCCTACGACGTGCGGCATTTCTGGAACCGGCTGGCCGAGCTGGCGAAGGCCGGCGAGCCGCCGATGGCGCTGCCCGACGAATTGCGCGCGCGCCGCTTCGCCGATGGAACGCCCGTGGTGCGCGACGAGATATGGCGCGGCCATGCGCTGATGCTGCGCATCCTGCAGGCACTCGGCGAGGAGACCGAGGCCGTGGCGCGCGAGCGCGGCCTGCCGCCCTACCAATGGCCCGATGCCGACCAGCGAGACCCGGCGCACAACCCGCGAATGATGCGAGTGGTGCAACGCGCGGTGGCCGCCGCCGGCGTGCGCAACAACGACGAACTCTCGCGCTTCCTGGCCATCGACCCGGCCGCCGCGAACTAGGAGCCCTGTTTGAAACGCCTGATCTTCGACCTGGACCACACGCTGTGCGTGGTGGAACGGAAGGACTACCCCAATGCCCGCCCGCGCGAGGACATGATCGAGCGGCTGCGCAGCTACCGCGAGCAGGGCTTCGCGATCTCGATCTACACCAGTCGCAACGTCAACAGCTTCGGCGGCAACGTCGGCCGCATCAACGCCCACACGCTGCCGATCATCATCGACTGGCTGGCCCGCCACGACGTGCCCTACGACGAGATCCACGTCGGCAAGCCCTGGTGCGGCGAGGAGGGCTTCTACGTCGACGACCGCGCGATCCGTCCCTCGGAATTCCTCAAGTACAGCCGCGAGGAGATCGACCGGCTGCTGGAGCAAGAGAAGTGATCGTCGTCACCTCGGCGGCCTACGTCGACTCCGAGCTGCAGTCGGAGTTCGGCCGCCTGCCGCCGGCCTTCCTGCCGGTGGCCAACCACCGGCTGTTCGTGCACCAGGCCGCGCTGCTGGCAAGGCACTTCCCGGGCGAGCCCATCTACCTCTCGCTGCCCGAGAGCCATGCCGTCTCGCACCGCGACGCGCAGGCGCTGGAAGCGCACGCGATCCAGGTGCTGCGCGTGCCCGACGGGCTCACGCTGGCCGACTCGCTGCTGTTCTCGATCAACACCGTGGGCCGCTACGACGACGGTATGCGGCTGCTGCTGGGCGACACGCTGATCAACGACCTGCCGACGGGCTGGGACTGCCTGAGCGTGGCCGAGTCGGCCGACGACTACGACTGGCAGGTGGACCACGGCACGGAGACCGCGGTGCGCGTGTGGTGCGGCTACTTCGCGTTCCAGTCGGTCAGCCGGCTCGCCAAATGCCTGGTGGCCGCGCGCGGTTCGTTCGAGCGCGCGGTCTCGGCCTACGACGAGGCCTGCTACCTGCAGCGCGTGCAGACCGCGCAGTGGTCGGACTTCGGCCACGTCAACACCTTCTACCGCTCGCGCGCGCGCATCACCACGCAGCGCGCCTTCAACGACCTCGCCATCGGCGACCGGCGCGTGCGCAAGACCGGCAGCCAGCCGCGCAAGCTCGAGGCCGAGGCACGCTGGTTCGACGCGCTGCCGCCGCGGCTGCGCGTGTATGCGCCGCAGCTGCTTGACCGCGGCGCGGTCGAGGAGGGCTACGGCTACGAGCTCGAGTACCTGTGCATGGCGCCGCTCAACGAGCTCTACGTGCACGGCCGCAACTCCACCGCCTTCTGGTCGCGCGTGTTCAGGCACCTGGCCGACTGGCTCTCGGCCTGCCAGACGGCGGTGCCGCTCGGCGAGCGCGAGCACCAGGCGGTGGCGCAGGACAGCCGCGGCATGCTGGGCGACAAGACGCGCGCGCGGCTCGATGCCTACGCCACGGCGAGCGGGACGAGCCTGTCGTTGCCCACGCGGCTCAACGGGCGCGCGCTGCCCTCGCTGGCCGAGATCCTCGAGCGCTGCCTCGAGGCCGCGGCGCGCGTGCCGCTGGTGCCGGGCGTGATGCACGGCGACCTGTGCTTCAGCAACATCCTGTTCGACACCCGCTCGGACTGCATCAAGCTGATCGATCCGCGCGGCCTCAATTTCCGCGACGAGCCGCGGCTCGTCGGCGACCTGCGCTACGACCTCGCGAAGCTCGCGCACTCGGTGCTGGGGCTGTACGACTACATCGTGGCCGATGCCTTCGAGATCGACGACGGGACGGGGCTGGATTTCCGCCTGCGCATCCATGCCGACGAGGACGTGGCCGCGATCCAGAAGCTGTTCGCGGCGCTGCCGCTGCTCAACGGCATGACCGCGCGCCATGTGGCGCCGATCACGGTGCTGTTGTTCCTGTCGATGCTGCCGCTGCACCAGGACGCGCCGCGTCGCCAGCGCGCGATGCTGGCCAATGCGTTGCGCCTTTACGAACAGATGGAGCACTGAGGGATGTTCGTGATTCCGATGATGGGCCAGAGCCGCCGTTTCACCGAGGCCGGCTACACGTTGCCCAAGTACCGGCTGCCGCTGCGCGGGCGCACGGTGTTCTTCCATGTGGTGAAGTCCTTCGAGCGCTACTTCCAGGACGACCTGTTCCTGTTCGTGGTGCGGCGCGACCACGACGTGGTCGAGTTCCTGGTGCGCGAACTCAAGGCGCTGGGCGTCAAGTCCTTCCACATCGTCGAGCTCGACGGCGACACGCTGGGGCAGGCCGACTCGGTGCACCGCGGGCTGCAGGCGCTGCGCAGCGACGAAGCGGTCTACGTCTTCAACATCGACACCATCCGGCCCGGTTTCCGCAAGTCGGCGCTGGCCGATGGCGCCGCCGGCTACCTCGAGGTGTTCGAAGGCGAGGGCGAGCACTGGTCCTTCGTCGAACCCGGGCCCGATCGCACGGTGCTGCGCACCACCGAGAAGGAACGGATCTCCAACCTGTGCAGCGACGGCCTCTACCACTTCGCCGACGCGCGCGTCTTCGACGAGGCCTTCGAGCACCAGCAGCGCCACCAGCTGCTGACGCGCGGCGAGTACTACATCGCGCCTTGCTACAACGCGCTGATCGAGCGCGGCGCGCGCGTGGCCTACGAACTGATCGGCGCCGAGCAGATCGTCTTCTGCGGCACGCCGCGGGAGTACGAAGCGGCGGTTGCCCGGCCCTGGGAATGACACTCGGACGAGGGACAATGCGCGCAGCCATCGCATCGCCAGCCGATGGAAGCCATGTGAGGAATCTTCGATGAGTCTGGGTGAACTGCTCGCGTGCGCGAAGCCCGCGGTGGCCGCGACGTGGGCCGAGTGCATGGAGGCGTCGGCGCCCGAGGGCGCGGGCGTGCTGTTCCTGTCGGCCTGCAACGGCAAGGAGCGCGCCCACGTAGTGACGGTGCGCGGCAGGAACTTCGAGGAGGTGTGGCGCCGCGGCGCGCAACTGCTGCAGACCTGGCTGCGCAAGCAGAGCACGGCGCCGATCTGGCTGCGCGCGGACGTGGTCCACACGGTGCAGGCGATGCACTGGAAGGGACTGCAGCAGGCGCTCTCTACCACCAAGCGCAACTACTTCCGCAGCGGCATCGCCTTCGACGCCGACCTGTCGGTGGCCATGCTCGAGCAGGACATCGGTGCCCACGCCGTGCTCTACGACGGCAAGTTCGACGAGGCCACGCCCAACGCGGCGAACCTCCGGCTGTTCGGCCAGCACCGCTACGGCCGCGAGCTGAGCTGGCCCACCGATCCGCAGCAGCCGGTGTGGGTGTTCGACACGCGCGCCGTGTTCACCGACGGCAAGGAGGCGCACCGCATCGAGCACGAAGGCGTGGGCCGCGGCTATCGCCGGCTGCCGGCCTGGGACGCGCCGCGCGTGCGCCAGATCGTCGAGACCAGCACCGCCTACCTCGCGCGCCAGGTCAAGAGCGCGGGCGCCTACCACTACGGCTGGTTTCCCTGCTTCGACCGCGCCATTCCCACCTACAACGCGCTGCGCCACGCGAGCTCGACCTATGCGCTGATCGAGGGCTGGGAGCTGACGCGCAAGCCCGAGCACAAGGCGGCGATCGACCGCGCGCTGGGCCACCTGACGGGCGAGCTGATCCGGCCCGCCACCTTGCCCGATGGGGCGCGGGCCGCGTTCCTGGTCGACATCGAGGACGAGATCAAGCTCGGCGGCAATGCCGTGTGCCTGCTCGCGATGGTCAAGTACACCGAGCTCACGGGCGAGCAGGCCTACCTGCCGCTGATGGAGCAGCTCGCGCTCGGCATCCTGCACATGCAGGACCCGGCGAGCGGCCGCTTCGTGCACGTGCTCCACCATCCCGACCTGCGCGTGAAGGAAGAGAATCGCATCATCTACTACGATGGCGAGGCCGCCTTCGGACTGATGCGCCTCTACGGCCTGACGCGCGACGAGCGCTGGCTGCGCGCGGTGGAGAAGGCCTTCGCGCACTTCATCGAGGCGCGCCACTGGGAGGCGCACGACCACTGGCTCAGCTACTGCGTCAACGAGCTCACGCTGTACCGGCCGGAAGAGCGCTACTTCCGCTTCGGCCTGGACAACGTGCGCGACCACCTCGAGTTCGTGCTCAATCGCATCACCACCTTCCCGACCCTGCTCGAGCTGATGATGGCGGCGCAGAAGATGGTGACGCGGCTGCGGGCCGACCCCGCGCATGCGCACCTGCTCGAGGGCTTCGACATCGAGAAGTTCTACCGCGCGCTCGAGCAGCGCGCGCGCTACCTGCTCACGGGGCACTTCTGGCCCGAGCTCGCGATGTTCTTCCGCAATCCGCAGCGCATCGTGGGCAGCTTCTTCATCCGCCACCACAGCTTTCGCGTGCGCATCGACGACGTGGAGCACTACCTCTCGGGATACGTGGCGTACTGGAAATACCTGGAGGCGGGAGGGCGGCCGGCGCAGCCGTAGTTCAGTGCAGCTCGGCCGCCGCGTGGATGGTCTCGCGCACGCGCGGATAGATCTGTGCGTTCCACTTGCTGCCGCTGAACACGCCGTAGTGCCCCACGCCGGCCTGCAGGTGGTGGGCCTTGAGGTAGGGCCGCACGCCGGTGCAGAGGTCCTGCGCCGCCACGGTCTGGCCCACGGCGCAGATGTCGTCGCGCTCGCCCTCGACCGTGAGCAGCGCGGTGCGGCGGATCGCGGCCGGGTTCACGGTGCGGTCGCCCACGGTGAGCTGGCCGCGCGGCAGGTCGTAGGTCTGGAACACGCGCTCCACGGTCTCGAGGTAGAACTCCGCGGGCAGGTCGTTGACCGCCAGGTACTCGTCGTAGAAGTTGCCGATGGTGCGGGCCTTCTCGAGCTCGCCCTCGACCAGGTGGCGGTACATGTCCTCGAACTGCTTCTTGTGGCGCTCGGGGTTCATGCTCATGAAGGCCGCGAGCTGCAGGAAGCCCGGGTACACGCGCCGCATCGCGCCCGCATGCGGCCAGGGCACGTGACTGATGAGGTTGCGGCGGAACCAGTCGATGGGCCGGTCGGTGGCGAGGCGGTTCACCGCGGTCGGGTTGATGCGGCAGTCGACCGGCCCGGCCATCAGCGTGAGGCTGCGCGGGGTGGCGGGGTTGTCGTCCTCGGCCATGAGCGCGGTGGCGGCCAGCGCGGCCACGCAGGGCTGGCACACCGCGACCATGTGGACGCCGGGGCCGACGGCCTCGAGGAAGGCCATGAGCTGCAGCGTGTAGTCGTCGAGGCCGAAGCGGCCCTGCCACAGCGGCACGTCGCGCGCGTTGTGCCAGTCGGTCAGGTAGACGTCGTGGTCGCGCAGCAGGGTGCGCACGGTTTCGCGCAGCAGGGTGGCGAAATGGCCCGACAACGGTGCAACCAGCAGCACGGGCGGGTGCGTGGGATGGTCGCCGTCCTTCCTGAAATGCAGCAGGGTGCCGAAGGGCGCGCTCAGCGCCACCTCCTCGTGCACCGCGACCTCGTCGCCGTCGACCGGCACGCTGGCGATGCCGTAGGGCGGCCGGCTGTGGGTGAGCCGCATGCGCGAGAACACCTCGCACTGCGCCGCCAGCCGCCGCTGCATGGTGCGCTCGCTGCCGTCCTGCCAGAGCGCGCGCGCCATGTACTGGGAGGCGAGCCGCAGCGGGGAGAGCAGGTCGGCCTGGTTCTGGTAGACGCGGTAGAGCATGGTTGTGGTGCGTTGCAGTGCCAGAGGCAAGTTGCGGGCCAAGGCCGGGCGCACCGGGATGGAACGGGTGGCACAGGGCTTGCACGTCTCAGGCCACCGGCGGCGCTTGCCGGCACCAAGGAGCACACCCGATGGCCAAACCCGTTCTCACCATCAGCAGCAAGAACTACGGCGCCTGGTCGCTGCGCGGCTGGCTGATGTGCAGGCTGGCGGGCCTGGACTTCAGCGAGAAGATCATCCCGCCCGACGACCCGGCCATGAAGGCCGAGATGCTGCTGCTGTCGTCCTCGATGCTGGTGCCCTCGCTGCAGCATGGCTCGGTGAAGGTGTGGGACACGCTGGCGATCGGCGAGTACCTCAACGAGATCAAGCCCAAGGCCGGCCTGCTGCCCGCCGACGTGGCGGCCCGCGCCCACTGCCGCGCGATCTGCGGCGAGATGCATTCGGGCTTCGCGGCCATGCGCGGCGCGCTGCCGATGAACATCAAGGCCCGGTTCAAGAACTTCAAGGTGTGGTCGCGCGCGCAGGCCGACATCGACCGCATCGTGGCGATCTGGCGCGAATGCCTCAAGGCCTACGGCGGCCCCTACCTGTTCGGCGAGCAGCCGGGCATCGCCGACGCGATGTACGCGCCCGTGGTCACCCGCTTCCTGAGCTACGACGTGGCGCTCGACAGCGCCTGCACGGCCTACTGCAAGCGCGTGATGGAACTGCCCGCGATGAAGGAGTGGGTGGCGGCGGCGAAGCAGGAGCCCGACGAGATCGACGAGCTCGACGCGGAGTTCTGATTCAGCCCGGGGGCGGCGCCGGCTCGAAGCCGGCCTGCCGCAGCTTGCGCTCGATGCCCTGCGCGGCCGCCTGCAGGTCGGCCAGGTGCTGCGCCACCATCTCGCGCTCGCTGCGCACCGCGGGCAGCCAGGCGCAGCTGATGCAGCCGACCACGCGTTCGTCGAGCCGCACCGGCACCGAGATGGCGCCGAAGCGGTCGGGCGAATCCATGCTGGTGGCGGTGGGGTCGCGCGACACGTAGCCCTGGGCGCGCGCGTTCGCCACCATGCGGCGCACGTTCTCGGGCCGCCGCGCGTCGCGGTCGACCTGGTGCGGTGAACGCGCGAGCGCCGCGAGAAGCTGGCGCCGTTCGTCCTCGGGGCAGAAGGCGAGGTAGCAGCGCCCGAGCGATGACATCAGCATCGGCGGGCGAAAGCCCAGCACCCGGTAGTTCACGGCCAGCCCGTTGATCGGGCGGTGCGCGTCGAGGATCAGCATCGCGCTGCCGTCGCGCACGCCGAGGTCGGTGGGCCAGGGCACCTTGCGCTGCAGCGTGGCGCGCGGTTGCGCCGCCAGCGCCGACAGCCGCGCGCGCCACTCGACGAGCGGGCCCGGGGCACCGGCGGCCGAGGTCGGCACGTAGCGCTTCTCGAGTTCGTTGCGCTCCACCCAGCCGGCCTGCTGCAGCGTCTTGAGGATGCGCAGCAGCGTGGCCTTCGACAGCCCGGTCTGGCGGCTGAGTTCCGACAGCGTGGCGGCCGAGGAGCGCTGGATCGCGAGCATCACCTCGAGCCCGCGGCGCAGCGCGTCGATGGATTTCACGCCCTGCGCGCCCTGGGTGTCCGACATGCCGCGGCCTTCCGAAGTGGTTCACTCAGTGAAACTATATCTTGGGGCCCCGCGCCCGGCTTCCTACATTGCACTGGCCCCGATCCCGTGGCTCCACGCACAGGCAAGAAAGGAAAGCCCATGATGAATCCACTCCGGCGCCGGACGATGGCGGCCGCGACGCTGTTCTCGGCGCTGAGCGCGTTCGCCGCCACCGCCGAGACCTGGCCCGCGCGGCCGATCACCATCGTCGTGGCCTACCCGGCCGGCGGCGACACCGACGCCATCGCGCGCACCTATGCCGAGAAGCTGTCGCAGCGCGTCGGTCAGCCGGTGCTGATCGACAACCGGCCCGGCGCGAGCGGCATGATCGGCAACGCCTGGGTGGCGAAGGCGCCGGCCGACGGCTACACGCTGCTGTTCACGCCCAGCACCTTCCCGATCGCGCAGCACGTGCTCAAGGCCGGTCCCGGCGTGGCGCACGACGTGGTCAGGGACTTCACGCCGATCGTGAAGACCGGCGACATTCCGCTGCTGCTGGTGACGGCGCCCTCGACCGGCCTGCAGAGCGCGACCCAGCTCGTGGCGGCCGCGAAGGCCGGGCGCGCGCTGACCTACGGCACGCCCGGCGCGGGCTCGCCGATGCACATCGCGGGCGAGCTGTTCAACCGCGACGCCGGCATCGCGCTCGTGCATGCGCCCTATCGCGGCGTGGCGCCGGTGGTCAACGACGCCCTGGGCGGCCATGTGAGCGTGGGCTGGATCACGCCCGGTGCCGTGGCCAGCCACATCGCGGCCGGCAAGCTGCTGCCGCTCGCGGTGGCGCAGCGCCAGCGCGCGGCCCTGCTGCCCACGGTGCCCACGCTGTACGAGCTCGGCTGGCGCGACGTGGACCTGAACGCCTGGATGGGCCTGCTCGGGCCGCGGGCGATGCCCGAGGCGATCGTGCAGGCGCTCAACGCGCACTTCAACGAGATCCTCCGCATGCCCGAGGTGCAGGCGCGCATGGCCACGCTGGGCATCGAGCCGGTGGGCGGCGCACCCGCCGTGCTGGCGCGGCAGATCGCGCAGGACGACCAGCGGTTCGGCCGGCTCGTGCGCGAGTTCGGCATCCGTGCGGATTGACCAGGAAACAGGAGACGACGATGTTGAGCGAAGAGAAGAACCGCCTGCTGACCGAAGTGGGCCCCGGCACGCCGATGGGCGACTACCTGCGCCGCTACTGGCACCCGGTCGCCGGTGCGAGCGAGTTCGACGCGCAGGCGGTCAAGCCGCTGCGCATCCTCGGCGAGGACCTGGTGCTCTACAAGGACCTCGGCGGCCGCTACGGGCTGGTCGACCGGCGCTGCCCGCACCGCAATGCCGACATGGCCTACGGCTACGTCGAGCAGTGCGGGCTGCGCTGCAGCTACCACGGCTGGCAGTACGACGCGGGCGGGCAGTGCGTGCACCAGCCCTTCGAGGAGACGCTGGATCCGGGCGCGCGCATGCGCCGCAACACGCGGATCAAGGCCTACCCGGTGCAGGAGAAGGCCGGCCTGCTGTGGGCCTACATGGGGCCGCAGCCCGCGCCGCTGCTGCCCGACTGGGAGCTGTTCAACTGCGCCAACGGCTTCGCGCAGGCGGTGTTCGCCGAGATCCCGTGCAACTGGTTCCAGTGCCAGGAGAACTCGATCGACCCGGTGCACTTCGAGTGGACGCACAACAACTGGACCACGCGACTGCAGGGCGAGGAAGGCCCGTACGTGCCCACGCACCTGAAGCTCGCGTTCGAGGAGTTCGAGCACGGCTTCGTCTACCGGCGGCTGCGCGGCGGCGAGCGCGAGGACAACCCGATGTGGACCGAGGGGCGCGTCACGCTGTGGCCCAACGGCTTCTTCCTCGGCCATCACTTCGAATGGCGCGTGCCGATCGACGACCACCACACGCTGAGCGTGCTGTGGGTGCTGAGCCGCGTGCCGACCGAGCAGGAGCCCTATGTGCAGGAACGCATTCCGTCGTGGTACGGGCCCACCCGCGATCCGGTCACGGGCCGCTGGATCACCAGCCACGTCGCCAACCAGGACTTCGCCGTCTGGGTGGGGCAGGGTGCCGTCACCGACCGCACGCGCGAGAAGCTCGGCCAGAGCGACAAGGGCATCGTGATGATGCGGCGCCGCTTCTTCGAGGAACTGGAGGCGATGCAGGCCGACCCGGCGCACGAGCCCAAGGGGCTGATCCGCGATCCGCGGAAGAACCGCGACGTGTTCCTGCCCTCGGCCTGTCGCGAGGAGATGGCCAAGGGCCTGCCGCGCCGGGAGCTCGCGGCGCATCCCTTGCTCGGCCCCTATCTCAAGGATTTCTTCGGCCAGGCCGGGCAGCCCGAGGCGGTGCGCGCGGCCTACGAGCAGGCGATCGGGCAGAAGGTGGAGGGTGCGCGCTTCTTCAAGGTGCACGGCGCGGCGGAGGACGCGCCGTCCCGGTCAGTGCCGGAACATCCTTAGGTCGAGCGCGCTCTCGTTGCCCAGCCACATCGCGTGGTCGGTGTGGTCGGCGAGGTCGTTGCCGGTCACGCCGTGCACGAACACGTCGAGGCCGTCGCGGTGGCTGTCGAGCCAGCCGATGACCGCGTCGAACTCGGCCGCGTCGAAGGCGAGCTGGCAGCTCCAGTGCGGATGCGGGCCGACCGGGCGCTCGTGCACCCGGCCCACCACTACCATCAGCTCGCGGCCCGCCTGCTCGCACAGCGCGCGGGCCCGGGCCACGGTGGCGGGGCCGAAATAGACGTGGGCGTGGTACTGCGGGTAGAGGTTCTCGGGGCGGCGCGGCATGGTGGGGCGATTGTGGCGCCGGCGCGGATCACCTGTCGTTGGGAAGGTCGTCGGGCAGGCGGAAGCTGCCGCTGTAGCGGAACACGTCGCCGAACCAGCGGTGGCGCAGCAGCATCCGCATGCTGAAGGCGTCGGGGTCGCGCGGGTCGGGCCGTTCCTCGACGTAGGCCGTGCCCAGCAGCAGGCCCAGCGGCAGCGGGATGCGCAGGCGGCCCAAGCGCCAGACGTAGCCGCGGTCGCGGAACACCAGCGCACCGTCCTCGGCGCTCACCGCCAGGCGCATGCCGATGCCGAAGCGCACGTACTCGATCACCAGCGCGCCGTCGGCCGCGTCGTGCTCCATGTGCGAGCGGAAGTGGAAGGGCGCGCGGCCCGCGAAGCGGAAGATGCGGTCCCAGTAGAGGTGCGGGTCGTCGGGCCGGCAGCGGTAGTGGACCTCGATCGGCACCTCGCGCCCGGTGTAGGGCACGAGGGCGCCGAACAGCCGGCCGAAGGGCATCAGCAGCGCGGCCCAGGGCGCATGGTGGACCTCGTGCATGGTGCCGCGCACGCAGACGTGGTCGTTCGAATGCGGCGCCATGGCGTAGTGGCGGCGGATCGCGTCGCCCAGCCGGTCCCAGGCGGGGCCGAGCGCTTGCTGGAAGACCGGGCGGGTGTCGTGGCTCATGGGCGGATCATGGGGCCGGTGTGCGCATCGGCGGTCGCCGTGGCTTCGCTGCGGGCCTTGTAGAAGCGCAGGATGTGCTCGGAGAAATCGCCGAGCAGGAACTGCGCGAGGCGGTCCGCGTACCAGTTGAAGCGGGTGCTGACGCGCCACGAGACGTCGAGCCGCAGCTCGGTGCCGCCGTCGCGCGGCACGAGCGTGTAGCCCGACTCGCGCAGGTCGAAGTAGTGGCCGCCGATCATCACGTGGTCGTCGAGCGCGCCGGCCGGGAAGGAGTCGGGCGCGAAGCGGTAGCGCCAGCGCACGTGGCGCGCCGGTTCCCACTCGGTGACCAGCTCCTCGAAATGCACCTGCTTCTGCCAGCGCACCATGCGCACGCGGCCCTCGGGCGTCTCCTGGGTCACGCCCGACACCGGCATCGGCACGCCGATGCGGTAGGCCCAGGCATCGCCGAGCTCCTCGGGGCGGATCGCGCCCGCGTTGTTGATCTCGTGCCACACGCGCTCGGGCGGTGCCGCGATGAACAGGGTGCGCGCGGTGGACGAGAGGCGCTCGGGGTTCGGGAACTGCGGCTCGATCGCGCCCAGCACCAATGGCAGCACCGCGAAGCTGTAGAGCGCGGGCTTCGGCCAGTTCGTGACGCGGCAGACCAGCCCCATCGCGAAGCCGCCGAGGCTGCCCATGACGGCGAACACCGGCACGACCACGATCGCGCAGATCAGTCCCTCGATGAAGACGAACAGCGTACCCAGCACGAACAGCGCGGTCGACAGCCAGGGCGCGACCAGGTAGTAGGTCCAGCTGCGGCGCTCGATGCGCTCGGCGACGTAGATCGTGACCGCGCCGCACAGCGCGGGTGCGAGGAAGATGAAGGTGCCCAGCATCGCCGAGTAGCCGTGGCCCGGCGCGCCGCTGAACGCGAGCCGCAGCACGAAGGCGATCGCCGCGCCGGCGAGCATCGGCCAGAACCAGCGAAAGGGCAGGCGGCGCTTCGGCGGATCCCCGGCGGGAGGTGCGGGGCCATCGATCGGAGCCAGTCCGGAGAACCGGGTGTCGTCGTCGGGTTCGTTGCGCATCGGGATCCTTCTCCTCTTCGGTGTGTGTGCGGGTGCGGGCTCAGTCGGCGCGCCGCGTGGCGCTGACCATGCAGTAGTCGAAGTCGCGCCAGAACATGCCCAGCGCGAGCGCGCAGTAGCTGGCCACGATGTGCTTGCGGCGCCAGGGGCTCAGGCGTCCGCGCGCCTTCCAGAGCTCGGCCAGCGTGAAGCGGGTGGCGAGCGCGGGGATGTGCAGCGCGCTCGGCGCGACGCGCCAGCGCAGCGAGCGCACGTCGATGTCCTCGAAGCCATGTTCGCGCAGCGCGGCCACGAAGTCCTCGCGCACGGCCAGGGTCGGCACGGCCCAGCTGTCGGCCCACAGGCGGTGCAGCCAGCGCGCGAGGCGGCCGGGCTCGCGGCGCAGCAGGAAGCCGTCGACCACCACCAGCCGCGCGCCGGGCTTGAGCAGGCGCGCGGCCTCGCGCACGAAGTCGGCCTTGGCGGTGCCCTCGGCATAGCAGGCGCTCTCGAGCGCCCAGGCGCCGTCGGCCTGCGCGGCCGGCAGGCCGGTGCGCGTGTAGTCGGCCTCGAGGTGCGCCATGCGCTCGGCCACGCCGGCCTGCGCATCGAGGCGCGCGGCGATGCGGTTCTGCACCGCCACGTTGGTGACGGTCACGGCATAGAGGCGGCGGTCGTCGCCGACCAGCGTGCGCGCGGTGGCGCCGGCGCCGCAGCCCAGGTCGAGCACGCAGTGGCGGCCGTCGTCCGTGGGGCGCTCGCCGAGCCGCAGCGCGCGGCCGACCTCGCGGTTCATCTCGACCAGCATGCCTTCGCGGCGCAGCGGATTCAGGCCCGCGCGCCAGTAGCCGAAGTGCATGTTGTAGCTGGGGCTCCAGGCGCCGTAGTCGGTGGCGACCTCGGTGAAGTAGTCCTGCGTGTCGGCGCGGCTGACCGGGGCCGGGGCCTCGGCGGTGTGCGGCAGGCGGAAGTCGGGCTGGAAGACGCTGGGCATGCGGTGAACTCCTGGTGGGGGAATGGGGGGCGGACGTCAGAGCCGGCACTGGCCGTCGACGCAGGTGCGCGAGGCCTTCGCGGCCGGGCCGGCGAGCAGGGTCACGAACCAGCCGGGCAGGCGCTGGCGGTTGCGCGCCAGCGCGGCATAGGCGCGGTCGGCCAGCGGCGCGACCAGCGGCAGGTCGAGCAGGGCGCCGCCGCTGGGCAGGCCGACCGCCTCGCGGCAGGCGCGGATCGCGTGCACGCCGACCTGCACGCGGCCGGCCGCATCGACCACGTGGATCGCGGTCATCAGGGCCTCGCGCGGCGCCGGGCCGGCCTCGAAATCCGGCGGAGAGCAGTCGACCAGAACGAGCCGCGCGACCGCGTCGCGCGCCTTCATCGCGCCCATTTCGGCGCTGCACAGGCGGCAGGTCGCGTCGTAGTAGACGGTCAGCGGGTAGGCGATGGCGGTGGAGCGGGACATGGTGTTCTTCGTTCTCGATATTTCTGTCAAAACAGAAATGAATGGGCAAAAAAAGAGCCGGCCTCAGATCATCGGCAGGCTCGCATGGTGGGCGTCGGGATCGTCCTTGCCAGTGGCGGGCGCGGGCGCGTCGCCACGGACGAACTTCTGCACGCTCGCGCCCAGCGTCAGCACCTTGTCGAGCGTGCCGGGCGACAGCCGCAGCATCTCGTCGGCCCAGGTGGCGAGCTTGGCCATCAGGTCCATGGTGGAGCGGATGCGGTCCTGCGCATCGGCCGATTCCTTCTGGAAGTCGGGGCTCGCGACGATCTCGCGCAGCATGCGGATGGTGGGGTCGAACTCGCGTTCCTTGCGCTCGCGCACCACGGTGCGGAACAGCTCCCAGACGTCGACGCTGGTCTCGAAGTAGTCGCGCCGGTCGCCCAGCATGTGGGTGACGCGCACCAGGTTCCAGGCCTGCAGTTCCTTCAGGCTGTTGCTAACGTTGGAGCGCGCCACGCCCAGGGTGTCGGACAGCTCCTCGGCATGGATCGGCTTGCCGTGCACGAACAGCAGCGCATGGATCTGCGAGACGGTGCGGTTGACGCCCCACATGGAGCCCATCTCGCCCCAGTGGAGGACGAACTTGCGTTGGATGTCGGTGAGTTCCATGCGCTGGAGTCTAGGACTTCCGAAATTTCTGTCAAGAAAGAAATTAAAAAATTGCCAAAGGCTGAGCGAATGGTGAAATACTGTATGTTTAAACAGTATCGAGATCGCGAAGGAGTCGCGCCATGCCACCCGCCGCCCACATCCCCATCCATGCCATCAAGGGCCGCGGCGCCGCCACGCGGCTCGCGCACCGCTTCTCGAAGGACGAGCGCGATGCCTTCGACGACGGCTGGGGCACGCTCGAGGAGAACGCAGCTGAAGCCGACGAGCTCGAGCCGCTGGCCACCGAGGTGCGCTTCGAGGACGTGAAGTCGGCCATGAACGAGAACGACTCGCCCGACATCTACTTCGACCGCTCGATCAACCCCTACCGAGGCTGCGAGCATGGCTGCATCTACTGTTTCGCGCGGCCCACGCACAGCTACCTCAACCTCTCGCCGGGGCTGGACTTCGAGACCAAGCTGATCGCCAAGCGCAACCTGGTCGAGGTGCTGCGCCGCGAGCTGGGCCGCAAGAGCTATCGGCCCAGCCACATCGCGATCGGCACGGCCACCGACTGCTACCAGCCGATCGAGCGCGAGCTGCGCATCACGCGCTCGCTGATCGAGCTGCTGTCGGAGGTCAACCACCCCTTCGGGCTGGTGACCAAGTCCAGCGCGATCGAACGCGACCTCGACCTGATCGCGCCGGCCGCCGCGCGCGGCCTGGCGGCGGTGTACGTGACCGTGACCACGCTCGACGGCGAACTCGCGCGCAAGCTCGAGCCGCGCGCCGCGGCGCCGCACCGGCGGCTGCGCACCATCCGCACGCTGGCCGAGGCCGGCGTGCCGGTGGGCGTGAGCGTGGCGCCGCAGATTCCGTTCGTGACCGAGGACATGGAGCAGGTGCTCGAGGCGGCCTGGGAGGCGGGCGCGCGCAGCGCCTTCTACACCATGATCCGGCTGCCCTGGGAGGTGGCGCCGCTGTTCAAGCAGTGGCTGGCGCTGCACTACCCGCAGCGCGCGGATCGCATCATGGCGCGCATCCACGACGTGCGCGGCGGCAAGGACTACGACGCCGACTTCGCCACGCGCATGAAGGGCACTGGCCTGTGGGCCGACCTGCTGCGCCAGCGCTTCGAGAAGGCGACCGCGCGCATCGGCTTCAACCGAGAGCGCATCGCGCTCGACCTCAGCGCTTTTCGGCCACCTGGCGCGCCGGGGCAGGGCAGCCTGTTCTAGATGCGAGCGCGGCGTCCGCGTTGCCGTCGCCGCACCAGTCGCCGCCCAGTGCCTTCACGAGGAACACCGAGGTCAGCAGCCGCTGCCCCTGCAGCTGCGCGGCCTGGCGTTCCACCGTCAGCAGCGACTGCTGCGCGGTGATCACGTCGAGGTAGGTCGAGGCACCGCCCTCGTAGCGGCTGTTGGCCATGTCGAGCACGCGTCTCGCGGCGGCCACGGCCGACTGCGCCTGGGCGGTGGCGCGCTCGAGCGCCGCGAGGCCGTCGATGCCGTCCTGCACCTCCTGCATCGCGGTCAGCACCACGCGGCGGTAGTTGCCGACGGTGGCGTCGTAGCCGGCCTTCGCGAAGTCCACGCCCGCGCGCACGCGGCCGCCGTCGAACAGCACCTGCGTGGCCGACACGCCCACCGACCACAACAGGCTGGGCGCATCGAACAGCGACTCGATCAGCCGGCTGTCGACGCCGACCGTGGGCGCGATCAGGATGCTCGGATAGAAGGCCGCGGTCGCCACGCCGATCTGCGCATTGGCCGCGGCCATCGCGCGCTCGGCCGAGGCCACGTCGGGCCGGCGCTCGAGCACGTCGGAGGGCACGCCCAGCGGCACCGCGGGCGGGCGGATCTCGCGCAGGTCGGTCGCCAGCGCGAACGAGGGCGCGGGCGTGCCGGTCAGCGTGGCGAGCGCATGCTCATACTGCGCGCGCTGCTTCTTGAGCACGTCGACCTGCGTCAGCGTGGTCTCGAGCAGCGCCTGCTGCTGCGCCACGTCGAGGCCCGAGACGGCGCCCAGGTCGTGGCGCGCCGTCACCAGCTCGAGCGCGCGCCGCTGCAGCGCGATCGAGCGCGTCAGCACGTCGAGTTCGATATCGGTCGAGCGCAGGTTGAAATAGCTGCTCGCCACGTCGGCCGACAGCAGCAGCCGCGTGTTGGCGAGGTCGGCCGCCGACTGCTCGGCCGAGGCGGTGGCACCTTCCACGCTGCGCTGCACGCGGCCCGCGAGGTCGAGCTCGTAGCTGGCGTTGAGCGAGAGCGCGAAGTCGTTCTGCACCGTCGACGAATTGGCGGTGTTGTAGTTGGTCAGCGGCCGGTTGGCCGAGATCTTGAGCCGCGAAGCGCGCGTGCCCAGGCCGAGCTGCGGGTACTGCGCGGCCGAGCTCGAGGCCAGCGTGGCGCGCGCCTGCGCGAGCCGCGCGCCGGCGATGGCGAGCGTGGGGCTGCCGGCCACGGCCTGGTCCTGCAGCGCGTCGAGCTGCGGGTCGCCATAGCGCTTCCACCACGGGCCCTTGTCGGCGATGTCGCTGGGCGTGCCTTCGCGCCACGGCGCCTCGAGCTTCCAGCTCACGGGCAGCGGGGTTTCGGGCGCCTTGTAGTCGGGGCCGACCGCACAGCCCGCGGCCAGCATCACGGCGGCGAGCGCGATCGCCGCGAGGGCGGGACGGCGCATGCTCACGCGGGTTCCTTCTTGGCCGCCGCCGGTGCTGCAGCCGGTGCCGCGCCGGGCTTGGCGCCATCGGCCGGCGCATCGGGCGCCACCGCGACCATGTCGCCATCGGCCAGCGAGTCGGAGGGATTGAGCACCATGCGGTCGGTGCCCGCGAGCCCGTCGACCACCTCGACGTTCTCGCCGTAGTTGCGGCCCAAGGTCACGGGGCGCAGGCCGACGCGGCCCTGCGCATCGACCACCGCCACGCGCGTGCCTTCGGCACGGAACAGCAGCGCATTGGCCGGCACCGTGAGCGTGCCGCTCGCGGCCAGCGGCAGCTCGACCTGCACGTAGGCGCCCGGCAGCAGCGCGCCGTCGCGGTTGGGCAGCGAGACCTCGACCTGCATCATGCGCGTCGTGGTGTCGATGGCGCCCGCGGTGCGCGCGACCTGGCCGCTGAACTTCTGGCCGCGCAGCTCGGCCTGCGTCACCACCACCGGCTGGCCGGCCTTCACGAGCTGGGCATAGGCCTGCGGCACGTTGATGTACACGCGCAGCGGATCGGTCTGCGCCAGCACGAACAGCGCGCGGCCCGCGCCGCCGCCGGCACCGGCATCGATCAGGTCGCCGGTGTCGACGTTGCGCCGCGTGATCACGCCGGCAAACGGCGCGACCACGCGCTTGAAGCCCTCGGTCTGCTTCAGCCGCTGCACGTTGGCATCGGCGGCCGCCACGTTGGCGGTGGCCTGCGCGACGGCGCTGCGGCGCTCGTCGAGGTCCTGCTGCGAGACCACGTCCTTCTTGCGCAGGTTCTCCCAGCGCGCCGCCGTGCTCTGCGCGAGCTCGAGGCCCGAGGCCGCCTGGTTGCGCGCGGCGATGGCCTGCGACAGCTGCTGGTCGATCTCGGGCGTCTCGATCTCGGCCAGCAGCTCGCCCTTCTCTACGCGGCTGCCGATGTCCTTGGTCCAGCGCTTGAGGTAGCCGCTGGCGCGCGCCGAGATCGGCGACTGCACGTAGCCCTGCAGCGTGCCCGGCAGCGCCAGCTTCTGGCCCGCCGTGGGCGTGCGCGGCAGCGCGGTCTGCACGTATTGTTTGGCATGCTCGACCGTGCTGGCCTGCAGCTCTCGTGCGTTGGCGATGCGCACGAACACCGTGCGCGCCGCGCCGAGCGCCAGCAGCACGAGCACGATCAGCACCAGCCAGCGGGTGCGCCGCACGATCTGGCGCCGCCGCAGCAGCTCGGGGCCGTCGCCGTCGTCGGCGGCGATGGGGTGGATGGCCAGGGCCGAATGGCGTTGCTCTGTCATGCGCTGTACGGCGCGGGGCCGTTTCCGTGGCGGGCCGCGCGGCCGTGGGAGGGCTCGGCGCGCGGCAGGTACAACAAGTCGAACAAGGTGTCGAAAAGATCGGATGGCGCGGGCATCGCTCAGTGCTCCTGCGCGGTGGCGCCGGCCGGCGGATGGGCGCCGCCGCCGTGCGCGGCGCGCCGGTGCGCGAGCCAGCTGTGCACGCCCGCGTAGACCGCGGGCACGAAGAACAGCGTCGACACCGTCGCGAACAGCAGGCCGCCGATCACGGCGCGGCCCAGCGGCGCGTTCTGCTCGGCGCCTTCGCCGAGGCCCAGCGCCATCGGGATCATGCCGATGATCATGGCCAGCGCCGTCATCAGCACCGGGCGGATGCGGGTGGCGCCGGCCTCGAGCGCGGCCGACAGCGGCGGGATGCCCGCGGCCAGCCGTTCGCGCGCGAAGGACACCATCAGGATCGAGTTGGCCGTGGCCACGCCCATGGTCATGATCGCGCCGGTGAGCGCCGGCACGCTCAGCGTGGTGCCGGTGATGAACAGCATCCAGGCGATGCCCGCCAGCGCGGCGGGCAGGGCGGTGATGATGATCGCGGCGTCGAGCCAGGACTGGAAGGTCACGACGATCAGCAGGTAGACCAGCACGATCGCCATCGCCAGGCCCACGCCCAGGCCGATGAACGAGGACCGCATGGTCTGCACCTGGCCGCGGATGTCGACGCGGCTGCCGCGCGAGAGCTTGGGCCGCATCTCGTCGACCAGCGCCTGCACCTTGCTCGCCACGCTCGCGAGGTCGGTGCCCTGCACGCTGACGTAGACGTCGATCACGGGCGCGATGTTGTAGCGCGACTGGATCGCCGGCTGGCGCGCCGCGCGCGCGTCGACCAGGTTGCCCAGCAGCTGCTGAGCGCCGCCGGGTGCCGCCGCCGCGCCGGCCGCGCCGACCGGGATGTTGAGCAGCGAATCGAGCGAGTCGACGTTGTACTGCGGCGTCTGCACCGCGATGCTGTACACCACGCCGTTCTGCGGATTGAGCCAGTAGGCCGGCGCGGTCTGCGAGCTGCCCGACAGCGCGATCAGCACGTTCTGCCCCACGTTGGAGGCGGTCAGTCCGTACTGCTGCAGCCGCGAGCGATCCATCGTCAGGTCCACCGAGGGTCCGTCGAGGCGCTGGTGCACGTGGGCGTCGACCGCGCCCGGGATCTGCCGGATCGCCTTGGTGAGCTCGGCCGCGCGCGCCGCGTTGCCCGCGATGTCGTTGCCGCTGAACTGCACGTCGATGGCCGCCGGCAGGCCGAAGTTGAGGATCTGCGTGACGATGTCGGCCGGCTGGAAGAAGAACTCGATGCCCGGGAAGCGCTTGGGCAGCTCGGCGCGCAGCGTGGTCACGAACTCCTCGGTCGGCCGGTGGCCGTCCTTCAGCGACATCAGGATCTCGGCGTCGAAGGTGCCGATGGTGCCGGCGTTGCTGTAGGAGAGGTTGATGCCGCTGTTGGGCACGCCGAGGTTGTCGAGGATGGTCTCGAGCTGGTCGGGCGGCACCAGCTCGCGGATCGCGGCCTCGACCTGGTCGGTGAGCCGCGCGGTCTCCTCGATGCGGGTGCCGGTGGGCGCGCGCATGTGCAGCCGGATCTGGCCGGCGTCCACGGTCGGGAAGAAGTCGCGGCCCAGCGCCGGATAGAGCAGGCAGGACAGCAGGCAGAAGCCGAGGAAGACCGCGATGAAGCCGCCGCGGCGCGACAGCAGGGCCGACAGCAGCAGCGTGTAGGCGCGGCGCACGCGCTCGAAGCGGCGGTCGAAGGCGCGGTACACGCGCTGCAGCGCGCTCGGCTTCGCGTTCTCGTCAGGTTGGCCGTGCACGCCGCCCATCAGCAGCATCACCAGCGTGGGCACCAGCGTGCGCGACAGCAGGTAGGAGGCCAGCATCGCGAACACCACGGCCTCGGCCAGCGGCACGAACAGGAAGCGCGCCACGCCCGAGAGGAAGAACATCGGCACGAACACGATGCAGATGCACAGCGTGGAGACGAAGGCCGCGTTGCCGATCTCGCCGGCGCCGACCTCGATCGCCTCCTTGAGCGGCGTGCCCATGTGCAGGTGGCGCTCGATGTTCTCGATGGTCACGATCGCCTGGTCGACCAATATGCCGACCGAGAGCGCGAGCCCGCCCAGGGTCATCAGGTTGAGCGTTTCGCCGAGGCCGTAGAGCACCAGGATCGAGGCCAGGATCGACAGCGGGATGGTCAGGCCGATGATCAGCGTGCTGCGCCAGTTGCCGAGGAACAGCAGCACCATCGCGGCGGTGAGCGCGGCGGCCAGGATGGCTTCGAACACCACGCCCTTGACGGCCGCCTTCACGAACACCGACTGGTCGAACAGCGGCGTGATCTTGATGTCCTGCGGCATGGTCTGCGCCGCCACGGGCAGCATCGCGCGCAGATTGGCCACGATGTCCAGCGTGGAGGCGCCGCCGTTCTTGAGCACCGACAGCAGCACGCCGCGCACGCCGTCCTGGCGCACCACGTTGGTCTGCGGCGAGAAGCCGTCGCGCACGTAGGCCACGTCGCGCACGTAGACGGTGGCGCCGTTCACGGTGCGGATCGGCAGGTCGTTGAGGCCCGCGATCGCGTCGGGCGAGCCGTTCATGCGCACGCCGTACTCGGTGGCGCCGAACTTGGCGGTGCCCGAGGGCAGGATCAGGTTCTGCGTGTTGATCGCATTCACCACGTCCGACGGCGACAGGCCGCGCGCCTGCAGCGCCTGGGTGTCGAGGTCGACCGAGATCAGCCGGTTCTTGCCGCCGTAGGGAAAGGGGATCGCCGCGCCCGGCACCGTGATGAGCTGCGGGCGCAGCTGGTTCACGGTGGCGTCGAACAGCGAGTTCTCTGAGCGCGTCGGGCTCGACAGCGCGAGCTGGATCACCGGCACGCTCGAGGCCGAGTACTTGATCACCAGCGGCGGCGTGATGCCCGGCGGCAGCTGCCGCACCTGGGCCTGCATCGAGGCCACCACCTGCGAGATCGCCATCTCGATGTTGGCGGTGGGCTGGAAGAACACCTTGATGATCGACACGCCCGCCAGCGACTGCGATTCGATGTGCTCGATGTCGCTGACGGTGGTGGTCAGGCCGCGCTCCACCTGGCCCGAGATGCGCTGGCCCATCTCCTGGGCCGGCAGGCCGGTGTAGTTCCAGATGACGGACACCACCGGGATGTTGATCTCCGGAAAGATGTCCGTGGCCATCCGCAAGAGGACGAAGGGCGTGGCCAGCACGATCAGCATCGCCATGACGATGAAGGTGTACGGACGACGCAACGCGAGCTGAACCATGGACGGGTCTCTCTGCTTCCGGCGAAAAAAGGTTTCGCATCATAAGGAAGTAGTTTTAAGTTTGTTTAACTTGGTTACTGAATCCTTTCGATGCGCTTTTCGGGGCGCTTGGGGCGCTTCCGATGGGCAGGGAAGGGCGACGCATGGAGCGTGCCGGGCGGGGCGGTCTTTGCATGCGTCGGCAGCGGGCGCGAGCTGTCGCTGAGGCTGCTCGGCCTGCCGGCGGGAGTCAGCCGGGCGGGTCGAGCGCGAGGCGCAGCCGGCTGACGTTCGGGTTGCCCGCATCGCGCTGCACCTTGAAGCCCAGCTTGCGCGCCAGCGCGATCATTGCGAGGTTGTCGTAGAGCGTGATGTCGGCCAGCTGCCGCACACCCGCATCGCGCGCCGCCGCGATCAGCGCGCGCATCAGTTTCTCCGCCAGTCCGTGGCGCTGCCAGGCATCGGCGATCACCACCGCGAACTCGGCAATGCCGGCCGTCTCCGGCGTGTCGCCGCGCACGTAGCGCACCACGCCCATCTGCTGCCGGGCGCCGTCGACCTCGGTGGTGGCGATCAGCGCGAGCTCGCGCGCGTAGTCGATGTGGGTCATGCGCCAGAGTTCGTCGGGCTGGGGCTTGCGCGGGGACAACAGCCGGTGGTAGCCGGTGCGGTCGGACAGGCCCGCGACGAAGGCGGAGTGCATCGCGAGGTCGTCGGCATGGATCGGGCGGATGCGCACCGCGCGGCCATCGCGAAGCCGCCAGTCTTCGACGAGGTGCGCCGGGTAGGCGACGGGTTCGGCGGGTGCTGCCATCGCCGGCTTTGTGCCACGGCGGCGGGCCGCGGGTCAATTCTGTCGATCCCCGACTGACTCGAGGAACGCCTGGAGCTCTCTAAAAGAGAGCAAACACTCTCTAAAAAACCACGAAGCACGAAGTTGGTGCGTGAACAAGTTAGTAGTTTTTGCGTGTTTTTCGTGTGAAGTCGACGTGAAGAGGGCTCGTGGTGGCGAATCGGCAATCGTATAAAGAATAATTGTTCACTCTTTTGTAGGCGGAAGGCGACGTTGCAACGACGTCTTGCGGATCGCCAGTTGGTTATTCATCTTGGGAAGGCTGAGGTTGTTCATGTCGATCGGTGGTGCATTTCATTTGAATTCGTTGGTCGGACCCGTGGCTCGGCTGACGGTGCGGCTGAGCCTGGGGCTCGGCATGGTCGTGGCGCTGAGTGGAGGAGGCGTGGCCTCGGCGCAGGGCGTGCAGACCGCGCCCGTGGTGGCGGGCGCGGCTCAGGACAAGGGCGTGGCCGTGGTGCTCAAGCAGTCCAAGGTGATCAAGGACCCGCAGGGCAAGGAGCAGTTGGTGGAGGCCGCCTCGGTCAAGCCGGGCGACATCCTGGAATACACGGCGACCTACACCAATCACACGGGTCGCAGCGTCAGCGGCCTGGTGGCCAACCTCCCGATTCCCGAGGGGCTGGAGTACCTGCCCAAGACCGCGAAACCCGGCGCGACGCTGGTCAAGGCGGCGACCAAGGAGGGCGTCTTCGCGGCCGAGCCGCTGACGCGCCAGGTGAACGGCAAGCCGGAACCGGTTCCCTATGCCGAGTACCGCGCGCTGCGCTGGGAGCTGGGCCAGTTGCCCGCCAAGGGCGTGACCGCGGTCACTGCGCGCGCCAAGGTCGAGGAGGTGGTGCCTCCCGCCGCGCCCGTTGCCTCCGCGGTGACGGCCGAGCCAGCCAAGGCCGTGCGCGCCGCACGCTGAGTCCGCGCCGCTGACGGCCCCCGGCCTCGCGTCGCGCCGAGGGCCCGTCCTCTTTCTTTCCCCGTCCGCTTTTTCTTGCCGGTTTCCTTTGCTGGAAATCGCCGGCCGGGGTGCGTTCGTCTTTTTTCAGACCCTTAACCACCGAGGAGAAACCCCGTGATTCCTACCTTGTCAGCCCGTCGCGCCGGCCATGTGCCGCGTGCGTTCTGGGCGGGCGCCGCAGCTCTGACCATGAGCTTCCTGTTCGGAAGCTCCGATGCGCTCGCCGCGGCACCGCCTGCCAACACCATCATCGGCAACCAGGCTTCGGCCACCTACCTCGACCCGAATGGCGCCAGCCAGCTCGCGACCTCGAACCTCGTGCAGACGACGGTGCAGCAGGTCGGCTCGTTCAACCTGGACGGCCGGACCACGGTCACCACGGACGTGATCAACAAGAAGATCGGCGCCGCGGGTGCGATCGTCTATGCGCCCCACGTGCTTACCAACACCGGCAACGGCGCCGACAAGTTCACCATCACGATCGACACGACCACGGCACCGCCGAACGGCTTCTCGAAGATCGAGGTGTTCGCCGATGCCAACGCCGACGGCGTGCCCGACAGCACCAATGCACTGTGCTCGGTCACGCCGGGCGCCGTCTGCACGGTGCCCGCGCAGACGGTCGCGGGCGGCAACGGCACCTTCCCGTTCGTCGTGGCGTACTCGATTCCGAGCACGGCGACGGCGGCCAACTTCACGTCGCCGCAGCCCGCGACCATCAACGCGGTGCCCGCCACGCTCGATCTCTACGAGCTGGCGAACCAGAAGGTGGCCGACGTCGACCACGTGGTGCTCACCACCGATGCGGCCTTCAACGCCTCCAAGAGCCTGAGCGTTCCCGCGGTCAGCTGGGTCGCCAACGGCGGTGTCTGGCCCGCGGCCAGGACCAGCGGTCCGCGTTCGGCGGCCTCCTGCCCGGCAACGATCGCCGGCGCGACGTCGAACGATCCGAACTGCCTCTACACCACCTACACGCTGCGTTTCAACAACACGGGTGGCGCGGCCGGCAAGTTCTACATGGCCGATACCTTGCCGAGCGGCTTCACCTACGTGCCGGGTTCCGCGGTCTGGAGCAACGCGCCCGGTACCGCGCTGGGTGACGGCGCGGGCGGCGATCCGGTCGGCATCGACTTCCTGGCGGACGGCCAGCGGCTGAGCTTCCTGGTGGCCTCGCTGCCCCCGAACGTGACGCAGACCGTGAGCTTCGTGGTGTTGATCAACAGCACCGCCGAAGTCGGTGGAACGACCACGACCAACAAGGCCGAGTACGTTCCGACCAAGGTGCCGGACGGCACGACGACGACCAACCCGCCGACCGATCCGACCACACCGACCAACCCCTCGCCCTTCGAGGTGTCGGGCAGCTACGGCATCGTGCTCGGCTCCACGCACGCCTCGGCGAGCCCGGTCGCGTCGAAGGACGCCACGGCGGGTACGCCGCTCACGACGGATGCCGACCAGACGACCCTGGCCTCCGGCGTCGCGGGCTCCACGGTGAAGTTCCCGCAGACGGTGTTCAACACCGGCAACGCGGACGACACGGTGAACCTCACGGCCGACGTCAGCAAGTTCCCCGCGGGTTCGACCTTCCGCTTCTTCGCCGACGGTGGTTCCGCGCCGCTGATCGACACCAACAACGACGGCATCGTCGACACCGGTCCGATCCGGCCCGGCCAGAGCGTCAGGATCGTGCTGGCGGTCACACTGTCGGCGCCCACGCCGCTGCCGAACGGACCGTTCGAAGCCATCGTTCTCGGTACCTCGAGCAAGGACAGCACCAAGTTCGATGCCACGCGCGACATCCTGACGAGCCTGATCGGCGTGCTGGTCGACCTGACCAATACCCCGACCGGTAACGGCACCTCCGGCAACGCGGGCAACGGCGACGTGGGCACGGGCCCGAGCCCGACCCCGACGACCACGACCACGACGCCGGCCGGTACTCCCGCCGTCTTCAACCTGTTCATCAGGAACAACGACACCAAGGACAACGCCTTCAGCCTCGCGGCGAGCCAGACCAACAACTTCCCGGGCAGCCTGCCCAGCGGCTGGACGGTGAAGTTCGTGGCCGGCGGCACCGCGTGCTCGGCGAGCGGAATGACGACGGTGAACGTGGCTGCCGGCGCGCAGGTGGCGGTCGATGCCTGCGTGACGCCGCCCGCGTCGCAGGCGTCCATCGAGTCTCAGCTGATCTACTTCCAGGTGAAGTCGACGGGCCCGACCTCCACCGGCGCCGTGGCGATCGACACCAAGCTCGACGCGGTGAAGGTGATCGCGGCCGACACCTACGGTGCCACGCTGACGCCGAACAACGAAGGCCAGGTCGCTCCCGGCGGCTCGGTGATCTACGCCCACACGCTGACCATCACCGGCGCGCAGAGCTGCGGCACGCAGTTCAACGTCAAGGCGGTCCTGCCGGCTGCGGACGTGACCGCGGGCTGGACCACCGCGCTGTACATCGACAACAACGGCGACGGCCAGATCGACACCGGCGACACGCTGGTGGGCGCGAACGGCCAGGTCGGCCCCACCGTGGACCTGAGCGGTGGCAAGGCGCACAAGCTGCTCGTCAAGGTGTTCGCACCGGGCGGCGCGACGGCCGGTGCCACCGACACGGCGACGGTCACCGTGACCTTCCCGGACCAGGCGAAGTGCGGTGCGCCCTCGGCGACCGACATCAGCACCGTCATCTCGGGCCAGATGCGCCTGATCAAGCTCCAGGCCAAGGACGAGGAGTGCAAGGGCACCATCGTGCCGAGCTCGTCGGCGGCACTCACGGTGAAGCCGGGCCAGTGCATCGTCTATCGCATCGTCGCGACCAATGAAGGCGCCTCGCCGGTGACCAACATGTCGATCAACGACGCGGTGCCGGCCTATACGAGCCTGACGGCCGCACCGGATGGCGTGCAACCGCAGGATCAGTGCGTTTCCGCGGGCGTGACGCCGGCCTTCGCGCAGGCGAACTACGCCGCGACCCCGACGTCCGTGTCCTGCGGCAGCGCGACCAACACGGTCGCGCCCGGCGGCAAGGCCACGCTGACCTTCTCGGTGAAGGTCAACAAGTAAGCGTCGGCTGAACGATGGGATCGGCGGGCTTCGGCCTGCCGGTTCCTTCTTCCTTCCAAGGCCGTTCGCCTTTCCCTTGCGTCCTCGTGCGAAGGCGCAAGGGAAAGGGAGCCCCTGTTCGTCTCCCATTCTTTTTTCTTCCGGCCCGTTGCCGGGCTTTCCAAGAGTTCACCGCATGTCGTCGACTTCCAAGCTCAGAGGCTCCAGCCTGCGATCGTGGCGCGGATTCGCTGCCGCGCTCGCCGCAGGCGTGGTGTTTCTGCTCGGCGGCATGGCACAGGCGAATGCCGCGGCCGCGCCGGGCGGCACGGTCATCCGCAGCATCGCCACCGGAACGTACGTGCCCGGCGGCATGGCGCAGACCGAGACGATCTCCTCCAACGAGGTGATCGCCACGGTGCTGCCGGTCGAGGCGCTGGTGCTCACGCAGGACCAGACCCTCAGCCGCCCGCCGGGCAGCATCGTCACGCTGAACCACCTGCTGACCAACACGGGCAACGTCGCCTCGAGCTACACGATCGCGCTGGCGAACAACGCGGCCGGCTGCGCCGCCGACACGCTCGACCTGTCGGCGCTGCGCGTGCTGCGTGACGCCAACAACAACGGCGTGTCCGATCCCGTCGACCCGGTGCTCGCGCTCGACAAGCCGGGCGCGCTGACGCTGAAGCCGGGCGAGGCGGCCGCGCTGCTGGTGCAGGGCACGATCCCGATGGTGGCGCGCGGCACGGCCTGCCTCGGGCTGACGGCCACCACGGCGCTGCAGCGCCTGCAGGCCAGCAACCGCGACACCGTCGTCGTGGGCGATGCGGCGGCGCTGAGCCTCGTCAAGTCGGCGAGCTACCCCGGCTTCGTCGTGCCGGGCCAGACGCGCATCGACTTCACGGTGTCGGGCACCAACATCGGCGCGCAGGATGCGAAGCCGAGCGGCATCGTGGCGCCGACCAACACGCCGCTGCTCGTGGACCGCGTGCCGATGGCGCTGGTGTTGATCCGCGACAAGGTGCCCGAAGGCACCCAGTACATCGTGGGCTCGCTGCAGACCGCGGCGGCCGGCGCGATCAAGCTCTATCGCTTGCCGGGCGACGCGGAGTTCAGCTACCGCAAGGAGCGGGCAGAAGACGCCTCGGTCATCGAGGTCGCGATCGGCATTCCCGCGCCGCTGGTGCGCAACGGATCGATCGCGATGCAGTTCGCCGTGAAGGTCGATGCCGCCCCTGGCGACGACATCCGCAACACGGCCCAGGGCCAGTACGACGATGGCACGGGCCCGACGACGGCGCCGTCGAACACGGTGGTGATCGCCACCAGCCAGGCGCGCATCGGCGTGGCGAAGGCCGCCTCGGCGCCGCGGCTCAACCAGGGCGCGGACGGCAAGCCCGACGGCACCGCCAACGTGCGCTTCCGCGTCAACCTGCGCAACTACGGCGCCTCGTGGCTCTACGACGCGCAGGCCACCGACCTCATGGAGGGACCGGGCGAGACCCAGTTCGGCAGCTACACGGCCGCGGCCGTGCCGGCCGCGAACCAGTACACCATCGTGCCGGGCTCGGTCGCCATCGTGCCGGCGCCCAGCGGCAACGGCGGCGGCCTCGTGGCGGTGGCGAACCCCGCGTTTAAAGGCACGGCGAACGCGCAGAAGCTGCTGGCCGAAGGCGCCGTGCTGCCCGCGGGCGCGCAGGTCACGGTCGAGTTCGAGGCGCGCATCAACTTCACGGGCCGCAGCGGCACCCTGCTCAACAGCGTGAAGGCCTCGGGCGCGTTGTCGGCCGGCGGCGCGGCCGGCGCCTTCGACGATTCGATGAATGGCGACAACCCCGACCCCGACGGCGACGGCAATCCCAACAACAACAGCGTGCCCACGCCGGTGTCGACGCAGTTGCCGACGCTGCTGCTGAGCAAGCAGGCCTCGATGGCGCGGCGCGTGGCGCCGGGCGTCTTCGAGCTCGACTACGTGCTCAAGGTCAGCAACACGGGCGCGGCCGCCGCGCCGAACCTGCGGCTGATCGACAACCTCAACTGCAGCTTCGACATGGACAAGGCCGAGGGCCAGGTCGCGTCGTGGGAGCTGGTGGGCCGGCCGAAGGTGGCGGGCGGCCGCCTGGTGGCGGCGCCGGGCTTCACGGGCCGGGCCACCTGCAACCGCGCGCACCACGACAGCGCCGATCCGTTCCAGTTCCCCACCGAGGTCGCGCTGAGCCTCACGGACGGCAGCCGCGCGCTCGAGGCCGGCCAGAGCGAGCAGCTGAGCTTCACCGTGCGGGTCACCGAGAAGCCGGCCGCGATCGGCAGCCGGGTCGCGCTGAACAACAAGGCCTGGGCCGCGGCCTTCGAGCAGAACACGGTCAACGTCACGCCGCGCTCGGTGGTGGCCGCCGCCATGGCCACGGTCCGGTCGCTGCTCGTCGATCCGCAGGGCGTGGTCTACAACGCGCTCACGCGCCAGCCCGTGGCCGGCGCGGTGGCGACCTACGCGCGCCAGTCGTGCAGCAGCGGCGCGACCACGCCGATCACCGCGGCCGAACTCAACGGCGGCACGTCCGGCCTCTACACCTTCAACCCCGACGGCAGCGTCTCGATGAGCACCGGCGCCGACGGCGCCTACCAGTTCCACATGCAGCCGCCGCCGGCCGGCGCGATGTGCAGCTACGGCCTGAAGGTGGCGCCGCCCGCGGGCAGCGGCTACGTCGCGCCGTCGCAGCTCCTCCCCGCGACCGCCGGCAGCTTCGCCAGTTGCGGCGCCGTGGTGCCCAACCCCGCGGCGCCGCAGAACGGCGAGCCCACCACCCATTACCTCCAGCTGCGCACCGGCACCCACACCGACGGCTCGGCCTGCGAGGTCGCGAACAACCACATCCCGCTGGACCCCGGCAACATCCTGGGCCTGGTGCTGCGCAAGGACGGCAGCAAGCGGCAGGCCGAGTTCGGCGACTTCGTCGACTACGCGCTCACCGTCACCAACAAGACCGGCTTTCCCGTCACCGGCGTGAGCTTGAGCGACACGCTGCCGCCGGGCTTCGCCTACGTGGCCAACAGCGCGCGGCTCAATGGCGCCATCGTGCCGAACCCCGCGGGCGGTGCCGGCCCGGGGCTGCGTTTCGACTATCCCGCGCTGGTCATCGCGCCCGACCAGTCGGCCATGGTGCGCTACCGCGTGCGCATCGGCGTCGGCGCGCCGACCGATGGCGACGCGATCAACCGTGCGCGCGCCAGCTCGGGCCCGATCCAGTCGAACCTCGCGAGCTGGACGCTGCGCGTCACCGGCGGCGTGTTCGCCGACGATGCCTTCGCCTTCGGCAAGGTCTACATGGACTGCAAGCGCGACGGCAGGCAGCAGGGCGCCGACGAGATCGGCGTGCCGGGCGTGCGGCTGTACCTGGAGGACGGCACGCACGTCGTGACCGACGTCGAGGGCAAGTGGAGCCTCTACGGCCTGAAGCCGGTGACGCACGTGCTGCGCGTGGACCAGCTCACCTTGCCCGCGGGCGCCCGCCTCGAGATCCTCGACAACCGCAACGCGGGCGCGCCCGAGAGCCGCTTCCTCGACCTCAAGAAGGGCGAGTTCCACAAGGCCAATTTCGTCATCGCCAACTGCGACGACAAGGCGGTGCTCGACGACGTGGCGGCACGGCGCGCCGCGATCGCGGCCAAGCCCGACACCGAGGCCGAAGCCCAGGTGCGGCTGCGCCTCGATCCGGAGGGCCGCGTGGTGCCGGCCGGCGATCTGCGCGGCCTGCCGGCCTCGGGCCAGGCACTGGCCGGCGGCAGCACGGGCACGGTGCAGACCACCTCCGTGCCGCTGATCGCGCTGCCTGCGCCGCCGGCCAACCCGAGCACCTTCGTCGGCGGCGCCGGCGGCTCCATGGGCGGCACGCTCGGCAACCAGCTCGGTGCCAATGCGCCGCTGGGCGGCACGCCGTCGACAAGTCCCGCCGGCAGCCTGTTCGCGCCGGTTGGCGGCACCCCGCCCGCGCGCCCGATCGGGCTGGGCGGCGCGATGCTCGAGCCGCGCAACGTGCCCTTGCTGGCGCCGGCCGCGCCGAGCCCGGTGGAACTCGAAACCCTGCTGCCGAAGATCGAGAACAACGCACTGGGCTTCATCGACCTGAAGGACCGCGACACGGTGGCCGGCACCTCGATCAACGTGCGCGTCAAGGGCAGCGATGGGGCGGGCTTCCGCCTCAGCGTGAACGGCTCCGCGGTGGAGGATCGCCGCGTGGGCAAGAAGTCGCAGCTGCCCTCGAAGAAGCTCGCGGCCTGGGAATACATCGGCGTGACGCTCAAGCCCGGCGCCAACACGCTGCGGCTCGAGGCCGTGGACGGCTTCGGCAACCTGCGCGGCGAAGCGCGGGAGATCACCGTCGTCGCGCCCGACAAGCTCTCGGCGATCGAGCTCGACCTGCCCGCGTCGGCCCAGGCCGACCTGCGCACGCCCGTCGTCGTCACCGTGCGGCTCACGGACGCCGCCGGCGTGCCCGTCACCGCGCGCACCCAACTCACGCTGGAGGCCGACCGCGGTCGCTGGCTCACCGAGGACCTGAACCCCGAGGAACCCGGCACCCAGGTCTTCATGGAAGGCGGCAGCGCCGAGTTCAGGCTGCTGCCGCCCGGCGAGCCCGGCGACGCGCGCATCCGCGTCACGGCCGCGAACCTGGTCAAGGAAGTGCGCCTCGCGCTGACGCCCGAACTGCGCCCGATGATCGGCGTGGGCATCGTCGAAGGCGTGCTCGACTTCACGAAGCGCGGCAAGTTGCCGCTGGGCGCGATGCCGGCCGGCGCGGCCTTCGAGTCGGAGCTCACGGGCCTCGGCAACGAAGGCGGCAGCAGCCGCGCGGGTGGACGCGCCGCCTTCTTCTTCAAGGGCGCGATCAAGGGCGAGTACCTGCTGACCGCGGCCTACGACTCCGACAAGCAGCGCAAGGGCCGCCTGTTCCGCGACATCCGGCCCGACGAGTTCTATCCGATCTACGGCGACTCCTCGGTCAAGGGCTTCGACGCGCAGAGCACGCAGAAGCTCTACGTGCGCATCGACAGGAACCGCTCCTACCTGCTGTACGGCGACTTCACCACCACCAGCAGCACCGAGGTGCGCAACCTGAGCCAGAGCAACCGGTCGCTCACGGGCCTGAAGCACGTCTACGACGACGAGCGCGTGCGCGCCACCAGCTACGCCTCGCGCACCGCGCAGACGCAGCAGGTCGAGGAGTTCCGCGCCGTCGGCACCTCGGGGCCGTACTACCTGAGCGGCAGCAACGGCGAGTTCGTCGAGAACAGCGAGCAGGTCGAGATCGTGGTGCGCGACCGCAACCAGCCGAACATCGTGCTGCAGCGCACGGGGGTCACGCGCTTCGTCGACTACACGGTCGAGCCGCTGACGCGCCGCATCCTGTTCACGCGCGCGATCGCCTCGGTCGACCAGAACCTCAATCCGCAGTCGATCCGCGTCACTTATGAGGTCGACTCGGGCGGGCCGAAGTTCATCGTGGCGGGCGTCGACGTGCAGCTCAAGGTCGCCGAGACCGTGCAGGTCGGCGTGGTGGTCAGCACCGACCGCAACCCCGAGAACAGGCGCAAGCTGCAGGCGGTCACGGGCATTGCGCGCATCGGCGAGAACACCACCGTGGCGGGCGAAGTCGTCAAGACGCAGTCCGATGAGAAGGGCAGCGGCCATGGCGCGCGCATCGAGGCGCGCTACCAGGACGAGAAGCTCGCCGTGGTGGCGCTCGCGACCAAGACCAGCGAGGGCTTCGACAATCCCGGCGCGAGCTCCTCGGCGGGCCGCACCGAGGCTTCGGCGCGTGCCGAGTATCGCGTCGATCCCACGCTGGCCGTGCGCGCCGAGGCGCTCTACAGCAAGGACGCCGCGCAGACGGACGAACGCAAGGGCCTGACCCTGAGCGCGCAGAAGAAGCTCGGCGAGCAGACCGCGGTGGAAGTGGGGCTGCGCCATGGCCAGAGCAACGAGGCGATGGGCTCGAACTCGGGCTTCGACTACGGCCAGATCTCGACCTACAACGCGCAGACGAGCAGCAGCATCGGCGCCAACAGCGTGACCGTGCTGGGCGCGGCCGTGGCCGCCAACGGCGTCGACGCGCAGACCCTGACCACCCTGCGCGCGCGGCTGTCGACGCAACTGCCGTGGGTGCCGAACGCACAGCTCTTCATCGAGGGCGAGCAGGACCTGAAGCACAGCGACAAGCGGGTGCTGGCCATCGGCGGCAACTACGCCGTGACCGACAAGACCCGCGTCTACGGGCGCTACGAACTGATCTCCTCGCTCTACGGCCCCTATGCGCTCGACAGCGCGCGCAACAACAACACCGGCATCGTCGGCATCGAGAGCAACTACATGGAGGGTGGGCGCGTGTACAACGAGTACCGCCTCGCCGATGGTGCCGACGGCCGTGGCGTGCAGGCCGCGATCGGCGTGCGCAACACCGTCAAGCTCACCGAGCGCATCAGCGTGACCGGCGGCATCGAGCACACGCGCAACCTGGGCGGCTACGCCAACAGCGGCAACAACGGCACCGGCTATGCCGGCGGGCTCGGGCAATCGACCGCCGTCACCAGCGGCATCGAGTACATGACCGACCGGCTCAAGACCAGCGGCGTGTTCGAAGTGCGCCGCGGCGACGACGCCAACACGCGGCTGTTGAGCGCGGGCTTCGCCTACAAGCTCGATCCCTCGTGGAGCCTGCTGGCGCGCAGCATCATGAGCAGCAGCCAAGGGCAGGGCACCAACGCCGGCAACGAGCGCCACCTGCAGCGCCACCAGATCGGCGTGGCTTATCGCCCAGTGGACGACGACACCTGGAACGCCCTGGCGCGCTACGAGCGCCGCTCGGAGAACGTGGTGGGGGGGGGCAACGCGGCCGGCGCGCTGCAGGGCAGCAGCGTGTTCGGCGCCGACAACGGCGCCAGCCTGCCGGGCAGGACCAGCGCCGACATCGTCTCGGCCCACCTCAACTACAACCCCGCGCCCGGGCGCGTGGTGATGGCGCGCTACGCGGGCAAGCTCAGCCGCATGAGCGACAGCCTGCTCGCGAGCACGTACTGGGCGCACCTGGTGCAGGCGCGCTACACGCAGGACATCAACCAGGACTGGGACTGGGGTGTGCAGGCCGGCCTGCTCTACGGCAAGGGCGGTGGACTGCAGAAGACCTTCGGCTTCGAGCTCGGCTACCAGGTCTACAAGAACCTGTGGCTGTCGGCGGGCTACAACTTCGTGGGCCTGAACGACCGCGACCTCACGGCCAACGAATACACGAGCAAGGGCGCCTACCTGCGGCTGCGCTTCAAGTTCGACGAGACCACGCTGGGCTTTCCGTCGACGGGCGGGGCCGCTCCCGCACCCGCTGCGAGCCGGGACGCCGGGCGTTCGAACGAGGCGCAGTGAGCCCATGGGCGCTTCTCGGAAGACGTTGTCAACATGGATCAAAGCGCCGGATCGGCTGCGTGTCGATCACGAATCGTTGTTTGGAAACATATGAATTGGCGTTCTGCACGATACCGCGCAAGCACTTCTGAACATGCCGCGATCGCCTCTCGGCAAGTGGAATCGACCGTGCGGCGCATAGGGCGCTGCGGGATGGCCCTGGCCGTGTCTTGCGCGGCCCTTGTCAGATCCGTGGCGGGCGCCTTGCTGCTGATGGTGTTCATGATGTCCGCCACGGTGCAGGCGCACGAGCAGATGGGTCTCACGGATGCGTCGGGCCTTCGGGCGACCATGCCATCCGGTGTCACGGTCACGGTGACGCGGTCGGATCCGGGTTCGCTTTGGGCGCTGCCCAACTACAGGTTCCGCGGCGCTCCAGCTTCAAATTATTCCCCGAGCAGCTTGCCCACGGTCCCCACGAATGGATACGGCGCGTTCTATCTGCTTTCGTACGACCCTTCTTCTCCTTACGGGCCTCGTCAATCGCCCAACCCGAACGCCAGTTTTCCAATGGGGACGGTGACAGTCACCTTCAGCCGCCCTGTGAAGAATCCTCGGCTGCACTTTTCCTATATGGGTTCTTTCTACCCTTGGACCAGGGGGCCCGACAATGTCAATAGGCGCTCGTTTGCCTCTCTGCAATTCGAGCTGATGAACGGAGCGACGGGCGGCAGCGGCGATCTGACCGTGTTCGGCTCCAGCTTGAAGGTCGAAGACGTGAATGGCGCGGCTTCGCAAGGTTTGCGCATACGGCCAGCGAGCAATCGGGCTACCGAGGGCTGCAGTCCTTTTGCAGACAGTGCTGGTTGCGGGACCGTCCTTTTCAACGGCACCTATACGCAACTGACCTTCAAGGTCGACCTCAACAGGACCGCTTGTGACGATGGCTGCTTCATGAGGCCAGACGCAGCGGGAGCGGAAGGTGATCCGGTGCCCTTGCCTCCGGGATTTTCGCCAAGGATTTACGACGAGACCGTGTTTGCGGTCAGTTTCGACGAGGACATCGGCGACGCGCCGGCCAGCTATGGCGGTGCGGGCCATGCCTTGGGCTCGGGGCTCACACTCGGGCCGGATGTGACGCTGGATCAGCCCGCAAAAGTCTATAACGACCTCGTCGCTGCCACCGACCTCTCCGGCCCCGCCGCGGATCGCGACACGGATGACGCATTGCCTGGCGGTCTCGCCAATGTCATCGGCAGCGAAGCCGCCTATGAGATCAAGAACATTCCCGTCAGTGGCAACACGGCCGCCGCCAACCTGTGCGGCTGGATCGATTTCAACCGCGACGGCGTTTTCAACGACGCCACCGAGCGCGCCTGCACCGTGGTGCCCCCAGGTGCCGCGAGCGGCAACCTCCGATTCACCGTGCCTCCCGGTGCGGGCTATGTCGCCGGCAAGTCCTATGTGCGGCTGCGGCTGAGCTATTCCCCCCTGCCCAGTGCCACGGGCGGTGCCGACAGCGGCGAGGTCGAGGACTACCGCATCACGCTGATGCCGCGCGTGCGCCTGGCCAAGAGCCTGGCGCCGGACTCGGATGCAGGCAGGTTCGATCTCGCCATCGACCCCACGATCCGGCCCGATGGCACGACCGGCACGGCGACCCTGGCCGGTGCCGGCCATGGCGGCGCCGTGCCCAGTGCCACCGGTTTCGCGACCGTCGGCTTCGGCGCCCAGATCACCGTCAGCGAAACGGCGGCCGCCGGTACGGCGGGGCGCTATCAGTCGTCGCTGCGTTGCGTCGACCGTGCCGGCAACGCAGTCCTGACCCTCCCGGACGCCATGAGCGGCAAATTCACCGCCATGACCAGTGCCAGTACCAGTGGCAATGACACGCCGGCTACGCAGAAGAATATCGACGAGACCGACATCGTCTGCACCTTTTCCAACACTCGCGCGGCGACTCTCAGCTTCGGAAAGTCCATCGGCAGCGCGGCCGAATCGCCCGCCCCCAGCTTTGGCTTCTCCTTCTCGGGGGTGAGTGGGGCCGTTGATGAAACGATCACGGTTCCTGTGACTCCTCAGCGCTATGGCGCCGGTGCAGAAAACTGGTCGCAGGGGGTTTTGCCGATCATCCCGGGAGCCGATGTGGTGATCACGGAAAAGACGGTTCACGCGGGCTGGCCGCTTTATGCAACTTCCACGGAGGTAGGGGGTGGGTGCAAAGACAATAACGCGGGGGTGGATGGCAACACCAATCCGTTCGATGTGGCGATCAATTGGAAGGTCGAAGGAAACAAGTTCACGCTGGACAAGAAGTACGTTCTTCCGAACTCGGACTTCAAGTGCGCCATCTACAACTACCGGCCTTCCTTCGGATTGATCAATCGCATCGTCGGTGCTCCGTTCGACGCGGGAAAATTCGATCTGAGCTTCTCTGGCGTCAATCTCCAAACTTTCATTGATGGGGGGCCTGCGCCTGCTTCCGTCAAAGACGTCGGTGACGACGGACAGACGGCCCGGCTGGGCATCGATGTCAACACGACGATGAGCTTCAAGGCGGCGGCCGGAACCGGAACCTCCCTGGACAACTATGTCCAGACCTTCTCGTGCGAGGGCTACGAAAAGCTGCCGTCGAGCAACCTGGCCAATCCGTCCAGGGGTGTCTACACCATGACCTCGCCCGCGGCCACCGTCACGGACATCGATGTCCGCGAGAAGATGTGCACGGTGACCCACACCGTCAGGCCGCGCGTGCGCATCGTCAAGAACTCGGTGGGCGGCACCGGCACCTACGACTTCCGACTCACGGGCACGGTGGTCGCGAACGCCACCGACAGCGTGACCACGAGCGAGTCGAACGTGCCCATGCCGTCGAAGACCGCGCACCACCTGGGCACGCCGGGCACGGCCGTCAGCATCACCGAAACCGCGGTGCCCGATGTCACGACGCAGTCGGTCTGCGTGAACGGCGCGAGCCGCACCGTCGTCGGTACCGGCACGGTGGCGCTTTCCGCCGCGGACATGTCGGCCGGCGCGCTCTGGACCTGCACCTTCACCAACACCCATGCCCGCGTCAGCACCATCGTGAGCGGCCGCGTGTTCCTCGACAACGGCACGGGCGGCGGTACGGCCAACGACGGCGTGGCCAACGGCGGCGAAGTTCCGCAGCGCGGCGTGAGCGTGCGCCTGACCGACTGCGCCGCCGCCGTGCATGCGAGCGCGGTCACCGACGCGGCGGGCAACTACACCCTGCCCGTGCCCGACGGCATGGCGAAGGGCGCCGCGATGTGCGTGGAGGAGTTCAACAACCCCGCCGCGCGCGTGTCGACGGGCGCCTCGGTGGGCCGCGTGGCCCTGCCATCGGGGGCCGCGGTGGCCACCGGCACGGACACCTACACCTACACGCGCACCGGCACGCCCGATCGCATCGCGTTCGCGTGGAACGGCGTCGGCCATGCCGAGCTGAACTTCGGCGACGTCGACAACGGCAGCTTCGCCGCCGACGGGGCCAAGACCGGCATGCCCGGCAACAGCGTGACCTATGGCCACGGCTTTGCCGCGGGCACGGCCGGGAAGGTGCGCTTCGGCATCGCGAGCGAGACCGCCACCCCCGATGTCGGCGGCTGGAGCGTGCAGATCTTCGCCGACACGGGCTGCACCGGCAGCCTGCAGCCCGGGGCGGCGCAGCTCTATCCGCCGGCGGGCACGGGCCAGGCGGTGGCCTTCGAGGGCCGGGTGTGCGTGATCGTGAAGCAGTTCATTCCCGCGGCCGCGCCGCTGGGTGCCCGCAACAAGGTGGTGGTGCAGGCCGAGTTCGACTATGCCAACGCCTCCCCGGCGCTCAGCGGCCGCTACACCCTGCAGGACATCACGACCGTGTCCGATGTCGCGCTGGAGCTGCGCAAGGAGGTGCGCAACGTGACCCAAGGGGTCCTGACCTTCGGCCTGAACAACCGGGCCAAGCCGGGCGAAACGCTGGAGTACCGGATCACCTACACCAACAACGGCGATGCGCCGATCCGCAACCTCGCGGTGAACGACACCACGCCGGCCTACACCAGCTTCGTCGGCGCGACGGCGGGGGAGACGCCCGCGACGCTGACGGGATGCATGAAGAACACGCCGGCCAATGCCGCGCCGGCGCCGGCCGTGGCTTGCACCGAGCCACAGCCCGCCGGCAAGGCCGGGCCGGTCGACTGGCGCTTCAACGGCTTCGTGGCGCCGGGCGGATCCGGATCGGTGCTGTTCCAGATCAAGGTGGATTGAGGCGGGCGCCGGCGGTCCGGCGCTCGCAAAGGGCGGTCCTCAGCCGATGACTTCCGGCCACTCCGTGTGGAAGAACTGCCCCTCGGGCTTGTCCACGCGCTCGTAGGTGTGGGCGCCGAAGAAGTCGCGCTGCGCCTGCAGCAGGTTGGCGCTGAGGCGCTCGGTGCGGTAGCTGTCGTAGTAGGCCAGCGAGGCGCTGAAGGCCGGCACCGGGATGCCGTTGCTCACGGCCAGCGCCACCACCTCGCGCCAGTTCTGCTGGGTGCGGTTCAGCAGGTCCTTGAAGAAGGGATCGAGCATCAGGTTGGCCAGCGCCGGATCGGTGCGGAAGGCGTCGGTGATGCGATTGAGGAAGCGCGCGCGGATGATGCAGCCGCCGCGCCAGATCGCCGCGATGCGGCCGAGGTCGAGGCCCCAGCCCTTCTTGTCGCCCATGGTCTTGATGAGGTCGAAGCCCTGGGTGTAGCTGATGACCTTGGAGGCATAGAGCGCGTCGTGCACCTTGGCCACCAGCGCCTTCTTCTCGAGCGAGAGCTCGACCTTCGGGCCCTGCAGCAGCTTGCTCGCGCCCACGCGCGCCTTCTTCTGCGACGACAGCACGCGCGCTTCGACGGCGGCGTTGATGGTGCTGATGACCACCGCGTTCTCGGCCGCGTTGATCAGCGTCCACTGGCCCGTGCCCTTCTGGCCGGCCTTGTCGAGGATCACGTCGACGATCGGCTTGCCCGTTTCCGGGTCCTTCTGTTCGAGCGCCTTGGCGGTGATCTGGATCAGGTAGCTCTGCAGCTCGCCGTCGTTCCACTCGTTGAAGATCGCGGCCATCTCGTCGGTCGTGAAGCCGGCGGCCTTGAACAGGCTGTAGGCCTCGCAGATCAGCTGCATGTCGCCGTACTCGATGCCGTTGTGCACCATCTTCACGTAGTGGCCGGCGCCGCCCGGGCCGATGTGGATCACGCAGGGCTCGCCATCGACCTTGGCCGCGATGCTCTCGAAGATCGGCTTCATCACCTCCCAGGTCGAGGCCGGGCCGCCCGGCATGATCGACGGGCCCTTGCGCGCGCCTTCCTCGCCGCCCGAGACGCCCGCGCCGATGAAGCGCAGGCCCTTGCTCGAGAGGTAGGCGTCGCGGCGCTCGGTGTCGGTGTAGAGGCTGTTGCCGCCGTCGATGACGATGTCGTCCTTGTCGAGCAGCGGGATGAGCTGCTCGATCACCTGGTCGACCGGCGCGCCGGCCTTGACCATGATCTGGATCTTGCGCGGCTTCGCGAGGCTCTGCACGAATTCCTCGAGCGTCTTCGCGCCCACCAGCTTCTTGCCGGGGTTGGCGGCGATGAAGGCCTCGGTGGTGGCTTCGGTGCGGTTGTAGACGCTGACCTGGAAGCCGCGGCTTTCCACGTTCAGCACGAGGTTCTGGCCCATCACGGCCAGCCCGATCAGTCCGAAGTCGCTTTGTTTGGTGGTGGTCATGGCCTGGGTGTTTCCTTCCTGGTGCGCACGCCGACGGCGGCCGGTGCGCGGGGTTGATGCAGCAGGCCATTGTGCCGACCGCCCGCCGGCCGCGCCGTCAGCGGCCGCCTATAACCGGACCGCCTTCCCGGGCGAGCCCGCTTGGCAAGCCTGGCCGGCTTCGGTATGTTGCAGCCGACCCATCCACGGGGAGACCCCTCCATGCCCATCCAGCCCCACGCCGAAGCCCATCGTCCGCCGGCCGCGATCGAGCGCTGGTCCACCGACGCGGTGCCGCCCGCGCAGCGCCTGGACTACTGGGTCGGCGCGGTCTGCGAGGGCTTCCTCGAGATGGAGGTGACCAGCCCGCAGGCGCGGCATTTCGACGCCACGCTCGAATCGGCCCCGCTGGGCACGCCGGAGCTCGGCATCGGCGTCAACCGCGTGCGCGGCAGCGCGCAGGACGTCTACCGCACGCGCCGCGCGATCGAGCGCAGCCGCAGCAACTTCTACTACCTGCTGTGCAAGACCGACACCGCCTGGAGCGTCGAGCAGGAAGGGCGCAGCGCGCGCATGCTGCCGGGCGACGCGGTGCTGGTCGATTCGCGGCGCAGCTATGCCTTCCACTTCGTGCAGTCGGCCGACACCATCTCGCTCGAGCTGCCCACGGCCTGGGTCGAGTCCTGGCTGCCCGACGCGCCGGGCCAGCTCGCCTGCCGCATCGACGGCAGCGCGGGCTGGGGCAGCGTGCTGAGCCGCTTCGTGCAGCAGCTCACGCCCGAGGCCGCGAGCGCGCCGCCGCTGCCGCCGCGCCTCTTGGCCGACCAGCTCGGCGGGCTGCTCGCGCTGGCCACCGGACCGGGCGTGGCCGCGGCGGTGGAGCCGGGCGCGCGCGCCGCGCTGCGCCGGCGCGTGCTCGAGGCCACGCGCGAGCGCCATGCCGAGCCCGGCCTCACGGCCGAGGCGGTGGCGCGCGAGCTCGGTATCTCGCAGCGCAGCCTGCACCGCTGCCTGGCCGACGGTGGCGCTACCTTCGCCGCCACGCTGCTCGACTGCCGCATGCAGGCCGCGCGGCGCATGCTCGGCGACGCGCGCTTCGACCGTCTTGCGGTGGCCGAGATCGGCTTTCGCTGCGGCCTGGCCGATGCCTCGCACTTCGTGCGCCTGTGCCGCCAGCAGCTGGGCGCCACCCCGGGTGCCCTGCGGCTGGCGCGAATCGGCCATCGTGCTGGCGGCTAGCGGCCATCGGCGCGGCGCCGGGCTTCCTACAGTCGCTGCGTTCACCGCACGCAACCCCGCACCCATCGAGGAGACCCCCATGTCCGACACCTATGTCCTGATCCACGGCGCCTGGCACACCGGTGCCGAAATGGAGGCCGTCGCGAACGGCCTGCGCGAGGCCGGCCACACCGTGCACTGCCCCACGCTCGCGGGCAACCGGCCCGGCGACGACCGCGCGAAGATCGGCCTGGCCGACGCGATCGATTCGGCGCTGCAGTACATCGAGGAGAAGAATCTCTCGCAGCTGCGGCTCGTGGGCCACAGCTATGGCGGCATGGTGATCACGGGCGTGGCCGACCGCCTCGCGCAACAGCCGGGCAGGATCGCGCGGCTGGTCTACGTGAATGCCTTCGTGCCGCAGCCCGGCGAGTCGCTCAACGACATGGTGCCGCCGCACTACGTGGCGCTGTTCGATGCGGTGGCGGCCGCAAACAATCAGGCCGTGACCTTGCCGTTCGAGATCTGGCGCGATGCCTTCATCAACGACGCCGACATGGCGCTCGCGCGCTCGGCCTACGAGCAGCTCAACCCGCACCCGTACCGCACCTTCACCGACAAGATCGTGCTGAGCCAGCCCATGGCCGCGCTGCAGGTGGGCAAGTCCTACGTCAACTGCCAGCAGGACATCGCGCTGCCGCACAGCCTGCCCTGGCATCCGCGGCTGTCGGAGCGGCTGGGCCTCTTCAGGCTGGTCGAATGCCCGGGCAGCCACGAGATGTTCTTCTCGAACCCCAAGCGGCTCGCGCAGGCGATCCTCGAGGCGGGGCGCGACTGATCAGTCGCGCGGCAGCAGCGCGTCGAACACGCGGATCGACGCATAGGCATCGTTGGCCGCATAGCGCAGTTGCGCCTCGCTGAGCCGGTGGCTGGCCCAGTTCGAGGTCGTGGCCTTGCGCGACTTCGTGAAGCGCTGGCCGAACACCAGCGCCACGGCGGTCTTCACGCCGACCGAGCGGCGGTAGCCGCGGCGGCGGAACTCGTCGTCGATGTCGTAGACCGCGCGCGGCTCCACCTTGAGCTTCTGGCGGATCAGCGAGAGATCGCTCGAGAGGCCGAAGCCCACCTTCCGCAGCGCCTCGGAACCGATCAGCGCGCCCAGCACCTCGTTGCAGTCGCTGCGATGCAGCTGGAACAGCCACGCGGTCTCGCGCGTGGCGAACTGCACCAGGTGCGGGCCGGTCGAGACCTCGTTCTTGGCGAAGGTGGGCTTGGACTCGGTGTCGAAGCCGACCACGCCCGCGGCCAGCAGCGCGGCGGCCGCGCGCTCGGCATCGTCGCGCGTGGCGACCAGCACGATGTCGTTCAGGCCCAGGCCCTCGAAGGGCTCGAGCAGCGCGATCTCCTCGCGTTCGGGCAGCGGGGGCAGGGGTGTGCGGGTGGTGTTCAACGGGGAGCCGCCTTCCGGGCCGTCTTTGCCGGGACGGTCTTCTTCGCGGCGGTTTTCTTCGCCGCCACCTTCCTGGCGGGCGCCTTCTTCGCCGCCGCCTTCTTCGCGGCGGCCGCCTTGCGCGCCGCCTTCGGCACCGTGCCCGAGCGCAGCGCGGCCTCGAAGGCGCGCCGGCCCCACAGGGCGGCCTCCTCGCGGTCCTCGAACAGCTCGGGCGGCGCCTCGCGGTAGGACATCGGCATCTGCTTGCCCTGGCGCTCGTAGATGAAGGGCGGCAGGTTCAGCCGGTCGAAATGCATGGCGCTTTCGGCATCGGACTTCAGGTAGAGCGTGTCGCGTATCACCAGCGCGAACATGCGGCCCTCGTGGTAGATGCCGAAGCCGCTGAACATGCGGCGGATGTCGATGCGGCCGAAGCGCTCGAAGGTCTCGTGCAGGCTGTCGGCGAAGGCGTTCTTCATGGTGTTCAGGCCGTGATCTCGATGCGGTTGCCGTCGGGGTCGAGCACCACGCTCTCGTAGTAGCCGTCGCCGGTGCGGCGCGGGCCGTCGAGCAGCGGGTAGCCGTCGGCCTGCAGCCGGCGGCTCAGCGCGTCGACCGCTTCCTCCGAGCCCACGCTGATCGCGAGATGGGTCCAGCCCATGCGCTGGGCGCCGGGCTCGGCCGTCACCGGAGAGAGCGTGCTGGTGGTCATGGCCTCGATGCGGGCGCCGTCGCCCAGGCTCAGGAAGCAGGAGGCGAAACCCTTCGCGGGATTGACGTAGCCCTCGCCCGCGGCGGCGCCGAAATAGTCGACGTAGAAGCGCTTGCAGCGTTCGAGGTCGGTGGTCCAGAGGGCGATGTGGTCGATGCGCATGGTGGGGGAGATGGCAGGTGGTTTCAGGCCTTGCGCCAGGGCGCGCGCGCCGGGTACCAGTGGTAGCTGATGCGTTCGCGCCCGCTGGTCGGATGGCGGTCGACCGTGCCGCGCGCGAGGCCGTAGCGTTCGTAGAAGCGCTGGGCCGCGGTGTTGGTGAGCGCCACGTGCAGCCGCCAGCCGGTGGGCATGCGCACGCAGGCCTCGTCGAGCAGCGCCTGGCCCAGGCCCTGGTTGCGCAGGTGCGGATCGACGAACAGCTGCGCCACGTACTCGCGCCGGTCGTGCAGCACCATGAAGGCCAGTGCCTGCGCGTCGCGCTCGGCGATCACCACCTCGGCCGGCGCCACGAACTCGGTGCGCACGCGCTGCAGCCAGTGGGCGATCGGTTCGATCACGGGCGTGCCCGGATGCGAGGCCGCCCAGGCCCGGCGCCAGATGCCGGCGAGCACCATGTTCTCCTCCGCCGCGCCATCGCGCAGTCGCAGGTGGAAGGCGGGCGTCTGGGCGTCGGACATGGCCGTTCGTTCAGCCGCGCAGCACCTGCGCGTGGTGCGCCAGGTGGTCGGCCATGAAGCTCTGGATGAAGTAGTAGCCGTGGTCGTAGCCCGCGTGGCGCCGCAGCGTGAGCGGCTGGCCGGCGGCGAAGCAGGCGGCCTCGAAGGCCTCGGGATGCAGCTGCTCGGCGAGGAATTTGTCGGCCAGGCCCTGGTCGACCAGGATGCCGTGCGGATAGGGCGCCGCGACCTGCGACTGCATCAGCGCGCTGGCATCGTGCGCGAGCCAGGCCGCGCGGTCGTCGCCGGGTTCGCCGAGGTAGCCGCGCAGCGCCTTGTCGCCCCAGGGGCACTGGGTGGGCGCGCAGATCGGCGCGAAGGCAGACAGCGAGAGGAAGCGCCCCGGATGGCGCAGCGCCAGCGTGAGCGCGCCGTGGCCGCCCATCGAGTGGCCGAAGATGCCCAGGCGCGCGGTGTCGATCGCGAACTGGCGGCCCACCAGCGGCAGCAGCTCCTGCACGATCCAGCTCTCCATGCGCCAGTGGGCGGCCCAGGGCGCCTCGGTGGCGTCGAGGTAGAAGCCGGCGCCGATGCCGAAGTCCCAGCTCGCGCTGGCGCCCGGCAGCGCTTCCACGGCCGCGCCGCGCGGGCTGGTGTCGGGTGCGATCAGCGCGAGGCCGAGGCTGGCGGCCATGCGCTGCGCGCCGGCCTTGATCGCGAAGGTCTCCTCGTTGCAGGTCAGGCCCGCGAGGTACAGCAGCGCCGGCACGCGCTCGTTCGCGGCCTGCGGCGGCAGGTAGACCGAGAAGCGCATCGGCAGGCCGATCTCGTGCGAGGCCTGTTCGTAGAAGCCCTGCACGCCGCCGAAGCAGTGGTGCTCGGACAGGGTCTTGAGCAGATCGGTCATGCGGCGCCCCGCACCAGTTCGAGCACCGCGTCGGCGAAGGCGCGCGGCGCCTCCTGCGGCAGGTTGTGGCCCGCGCCCGGCACCAGCCGGTGCGAGCGCGGTCCGCTGAAGCGCGGCGCATGCGCCGATGCGTCGGCCGGCGGTCGCACGCCGTCGTCGATGCCGTCGAAGGTGATCGCGGGCACGCGGATGACCGGCTGCGCGGCCAGCTGGCGATCGATGTCGGCATAGGCCGGATCGCCCGCCACCAGGCCGAAGCGGTGGCGGTACGAATGGATCACCACCTCCACGAAGTCGGGATGGTCGAAGGCCGCGGCGCTGCGCTCGAAGGTGGCGTCGTCGAAGCGCCAGGTCGGCGACCACAGCTTCCACAGCAGCCTGGCGATGGCCTTTCGGTCCTTCTGCAGGCCGGCGCGGCCACGTTCGCTGTGGAAGTAGTACTGGTACCAGAGGCTGTGCTCGTTCTCGGGCGTGTCGGGCTCCATCGCGCGGGCGATGTTCTGGATGTTGTAGCTGTTGAGCGATACCAGTCCCGCGCAGCGCTCGGGCCACAGCGCCGCCACCACGCAGGCGGCGCGGCCGCCCCAGTCGTAGCCGGCGAGCACGGCGCGGTCGATCTTCAGCGCGTCGAGCAGCGCCAGCAGGTCGGCGCCGAAGGCCGCCTGTTCGCCCGAGCGCGGCGTGTCGGCGCTCAGGAAGCGCGTGCCGCCGTAGCCGCGCATGTACGGCACGATGGTGCGGCAGCCCTCGGCCGCGAGCAGCGGCGCGACCTCGGCATAGGTGTGGATGTCGTAGGGGAAGCCGTGCATCAGCAGCACGGGCGGTCCGTCGGCCGGGCCGCTCTCGTGGTAGGCGACCTCGAGCACGCCGGCTTCGATGCGGCGCAGGGGCTCCATGCGTTCCATGGTCGGCACCCGCGGCGTCAGTAGAGCACCACGCCGCGGATCGACTCGCCGCGCTTCATGAGGTCGAAGCCGTCGTTGATCTTCTCGAGCGGCATGGTGTGCGTGATCAGGTCGTCGATGTTGATCTTGCCTTCCATGTACCAGTCGACGATCTTCGGCACGTCGGTGCGGCCGCGCGCGCCGCCGAAGGCCGAGCCTTCCCACTTGCGGCCGGTGACCAGCTGGAACGGGCGGGTGCTGATCTCGGCGCCGGCCTCGGCCACGCCGATGATGATGCTGCGGCCCCAGCCCTTGTGCGTGCACTCGAGCGCCTGGCGCATCACCTTGGTGTTGCCGATGCACTCGAAGCTGTAGTCGGCGCCGCCGTCGGTCAGCTGCACGATGGCGTCGACCACGTTCTCGGTGTCCTTCGGGTTGATGAAGTGCGTCATGCCGAACTTGCGCGCCATGGCTTCGCGCTCGGGGTTCAGGTCGACGCCGATGATCTTGTCGGCGCCCACCATCTTTGCGCCCTGGATCACGTTCAGGCCGATGCCGCCGAGGCCGAACACCACCACGTTGGCGCCGGCTTCCACCTTGGCCGTGAAGATCACCGCGCCGATGCCGGTGGTGACGCCGCAGCCGATGTAGCAGACCTTGTCGAAGGGCGCGTCCTCGCGGATCTTGGCCAGCGAGATCTCGGGCGCGACCGTGTAGTTGCTGAAGGTGGAGGTGCCCATGTAGTGGGCGATGGGCTTGCCGTCGAGGCTGAAGCGGCTGGTGCCGTCGGGCATCAGGCCCTTGCCCTGGGTGCCGCGGATCAGCTGGCACAGGTTGGTCTTGCGCGACAGGCAGAACTTGCACTGGCGGCATTCGGGCGTGTAGAGCGGAATGACGTGGTCGCCCTTCTTGAGCGTGGTGACGCCGGGGCCGACGTCGACCACGATGCCGGCGCCCTCATGGCCGAGGATGGCGGGGAAGATGCCTTCGGGGTCGGCGCCCGAGAGCGTGTAGTAGTCGGTGTGGCAGATGCCGGTAGCCTTGATCTCGACGAGCACTTCGCCGAACCGGGGGCCGTCGAGGTCCACGGTTTCGATGGTCAGGGGGCTCCGGATTTCCAGGCGACGGCGGCTTTGGTTTTCATGGCGTGTTCGGGGGAAAGGGGGGAGGAGGGAAGGAATGGGGGCCGGCAGGCGGCGCGAAGCCCCAAGGATACTCAGGCGGGGCCAGCGGGGAAGATACCCGACATGCCGATGAACCCGGGCAGATGTCGGAAATCCCAGACCCAGTGCCGCAGGGCGGGAAATTCGTCGAGCGAAATGCCGCCTTCGCCGGCCAGCGCCACGTAGGGGAAGCAGGCCAGGTCGGCGATCGTCGGCTCGGCCGCCGCGGCCAGCCAGCGCAGGCCGGCGCTCGCCTGCTCGGCCAGGTGGTCGTCGAGCACGCGGAACACGGCGCGCGCACCGGCGCGGCAGGCCTCGATGTCGAGGTGGCGGTAGCCCAGCGCGTCGTGCAGCCGCGCGGCCGAGGCGGTGCGCGTGATCTCGTCGGCCGTGGCGAGCCACATCGCGACTTGGCCGCGCAGCCTCGGATCGTCGGGGTACCAGCGCCGCTGGGCGTCGTGGCGGCTCGCGAGGTAGACCAGGATCGCCTGCGCATCGCGCAGCACGAAGCCCTCGTCCTCGATCACCGGGATCTGGCCGAGCGGGTTGAGCTGCGCGAGGAACGCGGCCGACTTGTGCGCGCGCCCCGGGTAGAAGTCGACCGGCACGGCCTCGTAGGGAACGGCCAGCCAGGCCAGCAGCTGCCGCACCTTGAAGCAGTTGCCCGAGAGCGGGTAGTCGTGGAGCCTGAGCAGCGTCGTCATGTGGCGGCCCTCGTGCCGAAGCGCATGCCGCGTTCGCGCAGCCAGCGGCGGTAGGTGACGGAGGTGGTGTCGCCGCGCGTCGGCGTCTCGGCGCGGCCTTCGAGCGGCATGCGCTTGAAGGCGTGGTTCTCGAGGATCGGCTTGTCCTGGCCGAAGATCGTGTGCTGGAACGCGATGAGCTCGGCGTCGCTCGACACGTCGTCGAAGTAGGCGAGCACCGTGTGGGCGATCACGTGCTCGTCGTCGAGCGGCTGCAGGAACAGGCCGATCGCGTCCCGTGCCTCGGGCCGCAGGCTCGACTTGTAGAGCATGGCCGAGAAGGGCTGCATCACGCGGTAGGTGTAGCGCACGTCGGCGCCGCTGTCGTGCGCGGCCGAGGCGCGCGGCTGCCAGAAGCGGCAGTCGGTGGCCCAGATCTCGCCGGTGGCGGGCTCGATCGCCACCTCGTACCGGGCGACCTCGGTGTGCGGCACCTTGCCGAGGTAGTCGGCATGCACGAAGGGAAAGTGCGCCATGTCGAGGAAGTTCTCGATCACGCGCAGCCCCGACACCGCGACGCCGATGCCGCCGCAGTCGACGAGGCGGCGCCCGGGCTCGGTGTACTCCGGAAACTCGAACAGCGGGCGCGCGGGCCGGCCGCTGGGGCAGACCCAGAGGTAGCCGTGGCGCGATTGCACGGAAAGCGGCTGCGTGCCGAGCCGGCATTGCGGCGTGCCATCGGCCTCGGCCCACAGCGAGAGCGTGGCGCCGAGCAGGCAGGTGCCGTAGGGCTGCCGCTGCGAGCGGCCGGCGAGCGCGCTCGCGGGGCCGACGACCAGCCAGTCGTCGAGCATGTTGGGGTCGTCGGTGACGAAGGGCATCGTGCTTCCTTCAGGTCTCGGGTTGTTCGATGTCGCCGCGCAGGGTTCGCGCGGCCGCGTGCAGGGTCCTCATGGCCTCGGAGCCCGGGGCGGCCCCGGTCCACAGGTGGATGAAGGCCAGTTGCGGTTGCGCGTCGAGCAGCAGCGCGACGGTCGGCGTGCCGCCGAGCGTGCCGCGCCAGGCGCCCGGGGCGGCGCCGGCCGCGAAGCCCAGCCGTGGGAGTGCCTCGCGCACCTGTCGCGCGCCGGCGCGCAAGGTCAGCGTGCGGCAGAAGTGCCAGCCGGCCGGCACGGCATCGGCCAGTGCCTGCGGCGCGGGCGGCGCCGCGTCGCCCTCGTGCGCCAGGTTCACCCACAGCATGCCCGCCGCGTCGACCGCGCCGAACACCCTGGCGCAGACGTTGCGCGGCGCGGGCATCGCCGGATGGGCGGGAATGCCGACGCACTGCCCGTTGCCCGCGGCGTACTGCCAGCCGTGGTAGGCGCAGGAGAGGCGGTTCTCGACCACCTGGCCGAGCGTGAAGCGCACGCTGCGGTGCGGACAGCGGTTCTCCCAGGCCTGGGCCGCGCCGTCGGCCGAGCGCCAGAGCGCGAGCTCCTGGCCCTCGGCGAAGCCGGCGACGATGTTGGCGCCGGGGCGCAGCCCGGCCGAAGGGGCGACGGGGTGCCAGGGGAAGGCGGTGGAATTCGTCATGGGGTACTCCGTGGGACATGGCATAGCATTCGCCACGCCCGCGCCGACCGTATCGTGTCCCGCCCTCCGATGAAAGCCACATGCCGAGACGCAACTTTTCATTTCTGAAACGGCCGACCCTCGCCGACAGGGAGCGCGCGTGACCGGCATCGACCTGGCGCTGGTGCAGGCCTTCGTGCTCGTCGTGCAAAGCGGCAGCCTCACGCGGGCCGAGAGCCTGTCGGGGGTTTCGAAGGCCACGCTGAGCCGGCAGCTCACGCGGCTGGAGGAACTGCTGGGCGCGCAGCTGCTGATGCGCAGCTCGCGCCGCATCACCGCGACCGAGGCGGGCCGTGCCTTCTTCGTGCGCTGCGAGGACCTGCTCGGCGAGGTCACGGGCCGGCTCGAGACGGCGCGCACCGAGATCCAGGAGATCACCACCGGCGTGTCGGGCAGCCTCTCGCTGCTGTCGGACACCCAGTTCGGCACCTCCTTCGTCTGCCACGTGGTGAAGCTGTTCCTGGAGTCGCATCCCAACGTGCGCTGCCAGCTCGACGTGGCGAGCCGGCCGAACGCGCCGAACATCGGCGACGTGGACTGCTACGTGTGCTCGGAGCCGCCCGACGCGCCGAACCTCGTCGCCAAGCTGCTGGGCCAGCTCAACCACGGCCTCTATGCGAGCCCGCAGTACCTCGAGCGCCAGGGCACGCCGCGCTCGCCCGACGACCTGGCGGCGCACCGCGCGATCGTGATGAAGGAGGCCGCGGGGCCCTCGCAGGTGCTGCTGGTGTCGGGCGCGTCGGGCCGCCATGCCTACCGACCCGAACCCACCTTCGAGACCAACGACCACTGGGTGATGAAGACCTTCTGCATCGACGGCCTGGGCATCGCGCTCCTGCCGGCCTTCTTCGTGCGGCCCGAGCTGGCGCAGGGCGTGCTGGTGCCGGTGATGCCGCAGTGGCAGCCGCAGCCGCGGCGCATCTACTGCGCCTACCAGCGGCAGCGCTACATGGGGCAGAAGCTGCGCGCCTTCGTCGACCTGATGGCGCGCTGCGTGGTCGACATCGACTCGTACAACTACTACGTCGGCTCGTCCGCGGCCCGGCGGGGCAGGGCGGGTGCCAGACCATAATGGCGGCCCGTCCGACGCGTGCTGCCAGCCCGATCCATCATGAAGAAAATCCTCGTCCTCAACGGCCCCAACCTCAACCTCCTGGGAACGCGCGAGCCCGAACAGTACGGCCGCGACACGCTGGCCGACGTGGAGCGCCTGTGCCATGAAACGGGCGCGAAGCTCGGCGTGGCGATCGAGTGCCGCCAGACCAACCACGAAGGCGTGCTGGTCGACTGGATCCAGGAAGCGGGCCGCGAGGTGGCGGCCGGCACCATGCTCGGCGTGGTGATGAACCCGGGGGCCTACACCCACACCTCGATCGCGCTGCACGACGCCATCAAGGGCGCGAGCGTGCCGCTGATCGAGCTGCACATCTCGAACGTGCATGCGCGCGAGGAGTTCCGCCACCGCTCGTACATCTCGCCGGCGGCGCGCGGGATCATCGTGGGGCTGGGCGTGAAGGGCTACACGCTGGCGATCGCCGCGCTCGTGCCCTGAGCCTCGGCTCGGCTAGTACAGCGCCCGCGGCGCCGAGGCCTTCCAGCTGCGGCTGATGCGGCCCTGCGCATCGACGCTCTCGAGGTGCACGTCGAAGCCCCACAGCCGCGCCACGTGCTTGAGCACCTCCTCGGCATCGTCGTGCAGCGGCAGGCTGTTGCGCTGGGTGTGGCGCAGCGTCAGCGAGCGGTCGCCGCGCATATTGACGTTCCAGACCTGGATGTCGGGCTCGCGGCTGCCGAGGTCGTACTGGCGCGACAGCGATTCGCGCAGCGCCTGGTAGCCGCTGTCGTCGTGGATCGCCGAGACCTCGAGCTCGGATTCGCTCTGATGGTCGCGGATCGCGAACAGGCGGAAGTCGCGCATGGTCTTCGGGCTCAGGAACTGGCCCACGAAGCTCTCGTCCTTGAAGTTGCGCATCGCGTAGTCGAGCGTGGCCACCCAGTCGCTGCCCGCGAAGTCGGGGAACCAGCGCCGGTCCTCGTCGGTGGGCTTCTCGCAGATGCGGCGCAGCTCGGTGTACATCGCGAAGCCGAGCGCATAGGGGTTGATGCCGCTATAGGCGCGGTGGCCCACCGGCGGCTGGAAGATCACGCCGGTGTGCGAGCTCAGCCACTCCATCATGAAGCCGTCGTCGAGCTGGCCGCGGTCGTACATGGTGTTGAGCAGCGTGTAGTGCCAGAAGGTGGCCCAGCCCTCGTTCATGACCTGGGTCTGGCGCTGCGGATAGAAGTACTGCGCGATCTTGCGCACGATGCGCACCACCTCGCGCTGCCAGGGCTCGAGCAGCGCGGCGTTTTTCTCGATGAAGTAGAGCAGGTTCTCCTGCGGCTCGAGCGGAAAGCGCGGCGCCGATTCCGAGCCGGCGTTCTGCTCGCTGCGCCGCGGCAGCGTGCGCCAGAGGTCGTTGACCTGCTGCTGCATGTGGCGCTCGCGCTCGGCGCGCTGGGCGCTCTCCTGCGCCAGCGAGCGCTTCTGCGGCCGGCGGTAGCGGTCCACGCCGTAGTTCATCAGCGCATGGCAGGAGTCGAGCAGCTTCTCGACCTCGTCCACGCCATGGCGCTCCTCGCATTCGGCGATGTAGTGCCGCGCATAGACCAGGTAGTCGATGATCGAGGACGCATCGGTCCACATGCGGAACAGGTAGTTGCCCTTGAAGAAGCTGTTGTGGCCATAGGCCGCGTGCGCGATCACCAGGGCCTGCATGGCCATGGTGTTCTCTTCCATCAGGTAGGCGATGCAGGGATCGGAGTTGATCACGATCTCGTAGGCCAGCCCCATGTGGCCGCGGCGGTAGTTCTTCTCGGTGGCGATGAACTGCTTGCCGTACGACCAGTGCCTGTAGATCATCGGCATGCCCACGCTGGCGTAGGCATCCATCATCTGCTCGGCCGTGATGATCTCGAGCTGGTTCGGGTAGACGTCGAGGCCGTAGCCGCGCGCGGTGCGCGCGATCTCGGTGTGGTAGCGCTCGATCAGGTCGAAGGTCCAGTCCGAGGGGCTCGGCAAGCGCTCGAGCTTGCCTTGCGGGATGGTGGCGGCGGTCGGCAGCGGCGGTGCCGAAGGAGGGCGATCGGCGGAGGTCATGCGCTGGCTCCTTCCTTCTTGAACAGGTCGCGGAACACAGGATAGATGTCGCTCGCCTCGGACACCTTGCGCATCGCGAAGTTGGGCTCGATGCCTTCGAGCTGCGCGTATTCCTGCCACAGGTTCTGCTCGGTCTCGGCCACCTGCACGTAGGCGTAGTAGCGCACCTTCGGCAGGATGTTCTCCTCGAGCAGCTGGCGGCAGCGCCCGCTGTCCTGGTGCCAGTTGTCGCCGTCGCTGGCCTGCGCGCCGTAGATGTTCCATTCGCCGCTGGGGTAGCGCGCGCGCACGATCTCGTCCATCAGCACCAGCGCGCTCGACACCACGGTGCCGCCGGTCTCGGTGGCGTGGAAGAACTCGTCCTCGCTGACCTCCTGCGCCTGCGTGTGATGGCGCAGGAACACCAGGTCGATGGTCTCGTAGTGCCGCGTGAGGAACATGTACAGCAGCATGAAGAAGCGCTTGGCCATGTCCTTGCGCGCCTCGTCCATCGAGCCCGAGACGTCCATGAGGCAGAACATCACGGCCTTGGCGCTGGGCACCGGCGTCTTCACGCGGTTGCGGTAGCGCAGGTCGATCGGATCGATGTAGGGCACGTGGCGCGCGGTGCGGCGCAACTCCTCGATGCGTGCCTCGGTCTCGGCGATCTCGTTCTGGATGAAGGGCTGCGTGGCCTGCGGATGCGCCTTCAGGTGCAGCAGGTGCGCCTCGAGCCGGCGCAGTTCCTTGCGCGGTTCGCCGCCGAGCGCGATGCGCCGGGCCAGCGCGCCGCGCATCGAGCGCACCACGTGCAGGTTGTTGGGCGTGCCGTCGCTGGTGAAGCCCGCGCGGTGGCTCTTCCATTCGGGCACGTCGGCGATCTGCGTGCGGATCAGGTGCGGCAGCGCGAGGTCGTCGAAGAACACGCGCATGAACTCCTCGCGCGTGAGGTGGAACACGAAGTCGTCGTTGCCCTCGCCGCTGTCGCTGGCCTCGCCGCTGCCCGAGCTGCCGCCCTGGCCGCCCTCGGGGCGCTTGATGCGGTCGCCGCGCACGTACTCCTGGTTGCCCGGGTGCACGTACTCGCGGTCGCCGCCGCGCGCATGGCCGAACACCGGCTCCGACACATCGTGGCGCGGCAGCGTCACATCCTCGCCCTGTTCCAGTTCGCGGATGTTGCGGCCGCTCACGGCTCGCCGTACCGCCTCCTGGATCTGGCCGCGGTAGCGCCGGAGAAAGCGCTCGCGGTTGCCGATGGACTTGTTCTTGCCCGAGAGCCGGCGGTCGATGATCTGCTGCAGGATGGCCACGATGGTTTCAAAGCTCCTTGCAAAACGATGGGCGTTGGCGTGCTCCGTTGGCGGTGCGCGCTACGAGCTCTTGCGCACGCGCAGGTACCACTCGCACAGCAGGCGCACCTGCTTGGCGGTGTAGCCCTTCTCGACCATGCGCGTGACGAAGTCCTCGTGCTTCTTCTGCTCGTCGGCGCTGCTCTTGGTGTTGAAGCTGATCACCGGCAGCAGCTCCTCGGTGTTGGAGAACATCTTCTTCTCGATCACCGCGCGCAGCTTCTCGTAGCTGGTCCAGGCGGGGTTGCGGCCGTTGTTGCCGGCCCGCGCGCGCAGCACGAAGTTGACGATCTCGTTGCGGAAGTCCTTCGGGTTGCCGATGCCGGCCGGCCGCTCGATCTTCTCGAGCTCGGCGTTGAGCGAGGCGCGGTCGAAGACCTCGCCGGTGTCCACGTCGCGGAACTCCTGGTCCTGGATCCAGTAGTCGGCGTAGGTCACGTAGCGGTCGAAGATGTTCTGGCCGTACTCGCTGTAGCTCTCGAGGTAGGCGGTCTGGATCTCCTTGCCGATGAACTCGGCATAGCGCGGCGCCAGCAGCTCCTTGATGTAGCTGATGTACTTCTGCTCGACCTCCTGCGGGAACTGCTCGCGCTCGATCTGCTGCTCGAGCACGTACATCAGGTGCACCGGGTTGGCGGCCACCTCGGAGCTGTCGAAGTTGAAGACCTTGGAGATGATCTTGAAGGCGAAGCGCGTGGAGACGCCGCTCATGCCCTCGTCGACGCCCGCGTAGTCGCGGTACTCCTGGATCGACTTGGCCTTGGGGTCGGTGTCCTTGAGGTTGTCGCCGTCGTAGACCTGCGACTTGCTGAAGATGCTCGAGTTCTCGGGTTCCTTGAGCCGCGTGAGCACCGACAGCTGCGCCATCATGCGCAGGGTTCCGGGCGCGCAGGGCGCCTGGGCCAGCGAGGAGTTGCGCACCAGCTTCTCGTAGATCTTGATCTCCTCGGACACGCGCAGGCAGTAGGGCACCTTGACGATGTAGATCCGGTCGAGGAAAGCCTCGTTGTTCTTGTTGTTGCGGAAAGCCTTCCACTCGCTCTCGTTGCTGTGGGCCAGCACGATGCCGTCGAACGGTATCGCGCCGAAACCCTCGGTGCCCTTGAAGTTGCTTTCCTGCGTGGCGGTCAGAAGCGGGTGCAGCACCTTGATCGGCGCCTTGAACATCTCAACGAACTCCAGGAGACCCTGGTTCGCGAGGCACAGGCCGCCCGAATAGGCGTAGGCGTCCGGGTCGTCCTGGGCATAGGTCTCGAGCTTGCGGATGTCGACCTTGCCGACCAGCGAGGAGATGTCCTGGTTGTTCTCGTCGCCGGGCTCGGTCTTGGCCACCGCGATCTGGCGCAGCACCGAGGGGTAGCGCTTCACCACCTTGAACTGGCGGATGTCGCCGCCGTACTCCTCGAGCCGCTTGACGGCCCAGGGCGAGAGGATGCGCTGCAGGTAGCGGCGCGGGATGTTGTATTCCTTCTCGAGGATCTCGCCGTCCTCGGCCGCGTCGAACAGGCCGAGCGGCGATTCGTTCACCGGCGAACCCTGGATCGCGTAGAAGGGCACGTGCTCCATGAGCTGCTTGAGGCGCTCGGCGATCGAGCTCTTGCCGCCGCCGACCGGGCCCAGCAGGTAGAGGATCTGCTTCTTTTCCTCCAGCCCCTGCGCGGCGTGGCGGAAATAGGACACCACCTGCTCGATGGCCTCCTCCATGCCGTAGAACTCCTTGAACGCCGGGTAGATCTTGATGACCTTGTTGGCGAAGATGCGCGAAAGGCGGGAGTCGTTGCGGGTGTCGACCAGTTCGGGGTCGCCGATGGCCTTGAGCATGCGCTCGGAAGCCGTGGCGTAGGCCATCGGATCCCGTTTGCAGAGTTCCAGGTAGTCCTGCAGTGAAAGGACCTCTTCGCGAGTGCGCTCGTAACGCGCTGCAAAGTTGCTGATCACATCCATGGTCACGCCTCCGTCAAGTCAGCGGGCCTTTAAAGCCCGAAATCCTGCAGTCCGAAAGCGTCGCATCTTTTGAAAAAGGTGTGGCCGCCCAGGGCTGCATGCCTTGGAAAACTCCCTTAAACACAATCTGCACAATCAGCATAAAGCAAAGAGTGCACCCGGGAAATAGTTGTTAATTCAGAACCACAGTCACGAGTAAAGTTCAACAAAAAAATCGTGCACGAGTTTGCGAATTCCAGCTAAATTCCCAGGTTCCGCAAACCGGTTCGGGTAAACCAGTCTGCCAGTGAAAATACCTATGGCAATCGACATATGCGTCCTTTGCGTGTTTTAACGGCAAGCACCTCCTATTGAGCCCGTTGACTCAAAAAAACAACGCTGTCCTTCAATAACGCGGCAGCTTCGGTTTGGGTTTATTGCTCATTCAAAAAAAATCTAAAAGCAATCTGCGCGCCATCTTTTGATGAGCGCGGCGCGCGCCGCGGCGTGGGAAAGCGCGCCAGCTGCGAGTCGGAGGGAAGCGGAAGAAGGCGCCGTTGTGGTGCGTGGCACCGAAGGCGTTCGAGGGGCACCGTTCGCGTGCGTGGCCGCAAACAAAAGGCCGCAGGGGGCCTCGAGGCCGTGGCGCACCCCTCGTGCGCCACGGTTCAGCACGGCAGGGCCGTGCGTTTCGTCCTCAGCTGAAGAATTCCTTGGCCTTGTCGAACCAGCCCTTGTCGGTGGGGCTGTGCTTCTCGCCGCCCTTCTTGAGCGACTCGTCGAGTTCCTTCAGCAGCTTGCGCTGGTGCTCGGTGAGCTTGACCGGGGTCTCGACGCGCACGTGGCAGTAGAGGTCGCCCGGGTAGCTCGAGCGCACGCCCTTGATGCCCTTGCCGCGCAGGCGGAACTGCTTGCCGCTCTGCGTGCCGTCGGGAATGTCGATGGCCGCGTTGCCCTTGAGCGTGGGCACGTTGATCTCGCCGCCGAGCGCCGCGGTGGTGACGCTGACCGGCACCACGCAGTGCAGGTCGTCGCCGTCGCGCTCGAACAGCTCGTGCTTCTTGAGCCGGATCTCGATGTAGAGGTCGCCGGGCGGCCCGCCGTTGGTGCCGGGCTCGCCGTTGCCGGTGCTGCGGATGCGCATGCCGTCGTCGATGCCGGCCGGGATCTTCACTTCCAGCGTCTTGTTGTTCTTGATCTTGCCCTGGCCATGGCAGGTCGCGCAGGGCTCGGGAATGATCTTGCCGCTGCCGTGGCAGGTCGGGCAGGTCTGCTGCACGCTGAAGAAGCCCTGGCGCATCTGCACCGCGCCCGCGCCGTGGCAGGTGGTGCAGGTGATCGGCTTGGTGCCCGGCTTCGCGCCGGTGCCCTTGCAGGTGCCGCAGTCGTCCCAGCTCGGGATGCGGATCTGGGCTTCCTTGCCCTCGGCCGCTTCCTCGAGCGTGATCTCCATCGCGTAGCTCAGGTCGCTGCCGCGGAACACCTGGCGGCCACCGCCGGCACGGCCGCGGCCACCGCCGCCGAACACGTCGCCGAAGATGTCGCCGAAGGCTTCCGCGAAGCCGCCGAAGCCTTCCGCGCCCGGGCCGCCGCGCATGTTGGGATCGACGCCGGCGTGGCCGTACTGGTCGTAGGCCGCGCGCTTCTGGCCGTCCGACAGCATTTCATAGGCTTCCTTCACCTCCTTGAACTTGGCCTCGGCGTCCTTGCTGGTGTCGCCGTGGTTGCGGTCCGGGTGGTGCTTCATCGCGAGCTTGCGATAAGCCTTCTTGATTTCGTCGTCGCTCGCGTTCTTGGGAACGCCGAGGGTTTCGTAGTAGTCGCGTTTGGTGGCCATGGCAGGTTCGGTCGGGCGGCGGGGCGGTCTTCGGGTCTTCTTCTGGAAACGGGTATCGATCGAAGCGAGAAAGGCTGGAGCACCCTTTCAGGTGTTCCAGCCCCGTTCGACCGAGCGGACGCTCAGTCCTTCTTCTTGACTTCCTTGACCTCGGCGTCGACCACGTTGTCGTCGGCCGGGGCGCTGCTCGCAGCTTCCGCGCCAGCCGAGGCACCCGGGCCGCCGGCGGCACCGGCCGCGGCCTGCGCGTCGGCGTACATCTTCTCGCCGAGCTTCTGGCTCGCGGTCATCAGCGTGTTGGTCTTCTCTTCGATCGCGGCCTTGTCCTCGCCCTTGACCACGTCCTCGAGTTCCTTGATCGCGGTCTCGATCTTTTCCTTCTCGCCGGCGTCCAGGCTGTCGCCGTGCTCGCCCAGCGACTTGCGCACGCTGTGGACCATGGCCTCGCCCTGGTTGCGCGCCTGCACCAGCTCGACCTTCTTCTTGTCCTCGGCCGCGTTGAGCTCGGCGTCCTTCACCATGTTCTGGATCTCGTCCTCCGACAGGCCCGAGTTCGCCTTGATGGTGATCTTGTTTTCCTTGCCGGTGCCCTTGTCCTTGGCGCCGACGTGCAGGATGCCGTTGGCGTCGATGTCGAAGCTCACCTCGATCTGCGGCGTGCCGCGCGATGCCGGCGGGATGCCCTCGAGGTTGAACTCGCCGAGCAGCTTGTTGCCCGCGGCCACTTCGCGTTCGCCCTGGAACACCTTGATCGTCACGGCCGGCTGGTTGTCTTCCGCGGTCGAGAAGGTCTGCGCGAACTTGGTCGGGATCGTGGTGTTCTTCGTGATCATCTTGGTCATCACGCCACCCATGGTCTCGATGCCCAGCGACAGCGGGGTCACGTCGAGCAGCAGCACGTCCTTGCGGTCGCCCGAGAGCACCTGGCCCTGGATGGCGGCGCCGACGGCCACGGCCTCGTCGGGGTTCACGTCCTTGCGCGGGTCCTTGCCGAAGAAGGCCTTGACCTTGTCCTGCACCTTGGGCATGCGGGTCATGCCGCCGACCAGGATCACGTCGTTGATGTCGCTCACGCTGATGCCGGCATCCTTGATGGCCAGGCGGCAGGGCGCGATGGTGCGCTCGATCAGCTCGTCGACCAGGCTCTCGAGCTTGGCGCGCGTGAGCTTGATGTTCAGGTGCTTCGGACCGGTGGCATCGGCCGTGATGTAGGGCAGGTTGACGTCGGTCTGGGCGCTGTTCGACAGCTCGATCTTGGCCTTCTCTGCGGCTTCCTTCAGGCGCTGCAGCGCGAGCACGTCCTTGCTGAGGTCGACGCCCTGTTCCTTTTTGAACTCGCCGATGATGTAGTCGATGATGCGCTGGTCGAAGTCCTCGCCGCCGAGGAAGGTGTCGCCGTTGGTCGACAGCACTTCGAACTGCTTCTCGCCGTCCACGTCGGCGATCTCGATGATCGAGACGTCGAAGGTGCCGCCGCCGAGGTCGTACACGGCGATCTTGCGGTCGCCCTTGTCCTGCTTGTCGAGGCCGAAGGCCAGCGCCGCGGCGGTGGGTTCGTTGATGATGCGCTTGACGTCGAGGCCCGCGATGCGGCCGGCGTCCTTGGTGGCCTGGCGCTGGGCGTCGTTGAAGTAGGCCGGCACCGTGATCACGGCTTCGGTCACGGCTTCGCCGAGGTAGTCTTCGGCGGTCTTCTTCATCTTGCGCAGGATGTCGGCGCTGACCTGCTGCGGGGCCATCTTCTTGCCGCGCACTTCCACCCATGCGTCGCCGTTGTCGGCCTTGGCGATGGTGTAGGGCATCAGGTCGATGTCCTTCTGGACTTCCTTTTCCTCGAACTTGCGGCCGATCAGGCGCTTGATCGCGTACAGCGTGTTCTTGGGGTTGGTGACGGCCTGGCGCTTGGCCGAGGCACCGACCAGCACTTCACCGTCTTCCTGGTACGCGACGATCGAAGGCGTGGTGCGCGCGCCTTCCGAGTTCTCGATCACGCGCGTGGTGTTGCCTTCCATGATCGACACGCACGAGTTGGTGGTGCCGAGGTCGATGCCGATGATCTTTGCCATGTTCTGTACTCCTGAAACCTGAAAAATATGTTGTTATGAACTTGTGGATAACCCGGGTCTATTCAAGGGAAGAAACGGGGTTTTCCTGTGGAATTCGTGTGGATGGGGAAGGGGGGCGAGGCGGCTTACTTCGGAGCGCTGACGGTGACCAGCGCGGGGCGCAGCACGCGCTCGGCGATGGTGTAGCCCTTCTGCAGCACGCCCACCACGGTGTTCGGTTCCTGGTCGGCGGGCACCACCGAGATCGCCTGATGCTGGTGCGGATCGAACTTGCTGCCGGGGGCCGGCGCGATCTCGATCACCTTGTTGCGCTCGAGCGCGCTCTTGAGCTGGCGCAGCGTGGCTTCGGCGCCTTCGCGGATCTGCTCGGGGGTGGCGTCCTTGACGGCGAGACCGGCCTCGAGGCTGTCGGTCACCGGCAGCAGGCTCTCGGCGAAGGCTTCGACCGCGAACTTGCGGGCCTTGGAAATCTCGTCGTCGGCGCGGCGACGGGCGTTCTGCACGTCGGCCTGCGCGCGCAGGTACTGGTCGGCCAGTTCGGCGTTCTTGGCCTGCAGCGCGGCGAGCTCGCCCTGGGCCGCGGCCAGCGCGTCCGCCTCGTTGGCGGCTTGCGCGGCCTCCAGCTCTTCAGGGCTGGGTTCGCCGTGCAGGGTTTGCGAATTCGGGGCGGATTGTTGCGGATCGGACATCTTTGGAAGCGGATTGATCGATGGGCTGGAAACAAACGATTGCGGGCCAGTTGGGGCCCTCCGGAGGCTTTTCAAGCGAAAAAATGCGGCCGAAAAGGCCGCATGGGCATGAAAGATGGCCCCCGAGCTCCCTCACTTCGTGAGGTCGCTGCCCCCCGAGGGGGCGTTTTCCATCTTGGGGCGGCCCGGCGATGAAAAAGGCCCTTCGCAGGGCCTTCGAGCCGAGGGCCCGCCGCTCGATCAGTGGGTGTCGAGCAGCTCGACGTCGAACTTCAGGGTGGCGTTCGGCGGGATCACGCCGCCGGCGCCGCGGGCACCGTAGCCCAGCGAGGCCGGGATGATCAGCGTGCGCTGGCCGCCGATCTTCATGCCGGCCACGCCTTCGTCCCAGCCCTTGATGACCTGGCCGGCGCCGAGCGAGAACGCGAACGGGTCGTTGCGGTCGCGGCTCGAGTCGAACTTGGCGCCCTGCACGCCGTCGTTGTAGAGCCAGCCGGTGTAGTGCACGTGCACGTGGTGGCCGGGCTTGGCTTCCGCGCCGTCGCCGACGACGGTGTCTTCGTATTGCAGGCCGGAGGGAGTGGTGGGCATGGTGAACGCTCCTTGCGTCGGTATGTGTTCGCGAGATGAAAGAAAAGGCATCGATCCGGGGATCGAAGGCGCGGAGTTTACCGAGGCCGGAGTACGGCGCTTGCCGGACGGGGCGCCGCCGGGTTCAGTCCGAGATCGGCGGCGGGATCGGCGAGGAGGGCGGAGAGGGCGGTGGTGAGGAGGGCGCGGGCAGCGGCGGCGTGGGCGGTTGTGGCCCGGGCGCGGCCGTCGGCGTCGCGGCCGCGGGCACCGCGGCGGCCGGTTGCGCCGCCGCCTTCTTGGCCTGGCCGAGCTGCCACTTGCTCGCGAAGGCCTGCAGGTCGGACAGCCGCTTGAGCAGGTCCTGGCCGCTGAGCGTGAGGCTGTAGCCGTCGCCGCCGTGGCTCACCACGCCGGCTTCGCGCAGTTCCTTGATCCGGGTGTTGAGGGTGTTGGGAGTGATGCCGCCGACGCTGTCCTGCAGCAGCCGGAAGGTCTGGGCATGGCCGTCGCGCAGGGCCCAGAGCACACGCAGCGCATAGCGGGCCTCGAGCAGCGCGAGCAACTGGCTGATGGCTGCGTTTTCCTTGGAACTCATCGTCATCATCTCCTCTGCGATCTGTGCTGCGCGGGAGGCCGGCTGGTGGGCAGTGCCTCGGCCTCGCTCTTTTTTGATGGTTGGCGGACCGCTCTCCGGCCTTCGCTCCGGCCGGGGACTATAGCTCAAATGATTACGATGCTACTAGTTTTATAGCTATGGGCGTACGCTGCATGCGGCTCCAGAGACAAAGCGTCACATCTTCGAAAAATTCGCCATGGCTTCGCCCAGCCGGATGGGGCGCGTGGGCGCCCATTCGGAATTGAAGGCCACCGCGGGCGCGGGGAACAGCATGACGACGGTCGAGCCGAGCAAGAAACGGCCCATCTCCTCGCCCTTGCGCAGTTCGATCCGACGGTCGTCGTAGCGCCATTCGCGCAGCTCGCCCCCGCGCGGCGGGTTGACCACGCCGTGCCACACGGTCGCCATGCTGCCGACGATGGTGGCGCCGACCAGCACCAGCACGAAGGGGCCATGGGCCGATTCGAAGACGCAGACCACGCGCTCGTTGCGCGCGAACAGGCCCGGCACGCCGCGCGCGGTGGTCGGGTTGACCGAGAACAGCTCGCCCGGCACGTGGATCATGCGCAGCAGCCGCCCGTCGCAGGGCATGTGGATGCGGTGGTAGTCGCGCGGGCTCAGGTACAGCGTGGCGAAGCTGCCGTGCGCGAACTGCGCCGCGAGCGCCGCGTCGCCGCCCACCAGGGCCGTGGTGCTGTAGTTGTGGCCCTTGGCCTGGAAGATCTGGTCGCCCTCGATCGCACCGAACTGGCTGATCGCACCATCGACGGGACAGATCAGGTCGGTGTCGGCGAGCGGGCGCACGCCGGGCTTGAGCTCGCGCGTGAAGAACTGGTTGAAGCTCTTGTAGTGCGCGATATCGGGTTCGAGCGCCTCGTTCATGTCGACGCCGTATTTGTCGACGAAGCGCCGGATGATCCAGGTGGTGACCGCTCCCCGTTCCTTGCCCGCGACCCAGCCGGCGAAATTGGTCAGTGCCTGCTTGGGGAACAGGTATTGGGGCAGGACAGCGGAGCGATCAGACACGTGCGGAGCTTCTGGTTCTTGGATGGGAGGGGCATTCTATAAAGCGGGCCCGGCCCGGGGCGTAGGAAACTTCCCTCGGGATTTCGCGGGGGCGAATTGCGCGGAATTTCCCGGCCGCGGCCGCCGGGCGCTTTTCCGCTACTCGGCCTTGATCCCCGCCGCCTTGATCACCTGCGCCCATTTCTCGACCTCGGCCTTCTGGAAGGCCGCGATCTGCGCCGTGCCCAGGTCCGCGGGCTCCATGCCGAAGCCCTTGAGCTTGTCCTGCATCTCCGGGGTCGCGAGGATGGTGCGGATCTCCGTGTGCAGCCGCTGCACCACCGGCGCGGGCGTGCCCGCGGGCACGAAGATCGCCTGCCACGACACCACCTCGAAGTCCTGCAGCCCCGCGATGCCCGACTCGGCCACCGTCGGCACCTCGGGCATCGAGGCCAGCCGCTTCGCCGAGGTGACGGCGATCGCGCGCAGCTTGCCGCTCTGGATGTGCGGGCCGGCCACCACCGTGGTGTCGAACATCATGTCGACCTGGCCGCCGATCACGTCCTGGATCGCCGGGCCGCTGCCCTTGTAGGGGATGTGCGTGAACTTCACGCCCGACTTGTAGGCCAGCAGTTCCAGCGCCAGGTGCTGCGAGGTGCCGGTGCCGGCCGAGGCCGACGAGAGCCCGCCGGCCTTGGCCTTGCTGGCCTCGAGCACGTCCTTGAGCGTCTTGTGCGGGCTCGCCTGGTTCACCACCAGCACCACCGGGTTGGTGCCGATCAGCGTGACCGGCGCGAAGGATTTCTGCGGGTCGTAGCCGATCTTTGGGTAAAGGCTCACGTTGATCGCGTGCGAGCTGATGGTGCCGCCCACCAGCGTGTAGCCGTCGGGCGCGGCGCGCGCGCCGATCTCCGAGCCGACGCTGCCGCCGGCCCCGCCCTTGTTGTCGATGATGACGCTGGTGTGGAGCACCGGGCCGAGCTTCTGGCCGATCAACCGGCCCAGCACGTCGGTGGTGCCGCCGGCCGGGAAGGGCACGAGGTAGGTGATGGCCTTGCCCGTCGGCCAGTTGCCCTGGGCGAAGGCATGGGGCAGGGCGGCGAGCAGCGGCGTGGCGAGGGCGCTGCGGATCAGGGTGCGGCGTTGCATGGCGGTGCTCACGGCTTGATGTTGAGCTTGGTGATCAGCGCCTTGAAGTAGGCGTTGTCCTTGGCCAGCGTCTCCTTGAAGGCCGCGCCGTCGGTGTAGACGTAGCCCAGGTTCTGCTTGTCCATCACCTCGTGCATCAGCGGCTCGGCCGCGGTCTTGGCCGTGATCTCGCGCAGCCGCGCCATCACCTCGGGCGGCGTGTTCTTCGGCGCGCCCAGACCGCGCCAGGTGCCGATCGTGAGGTCGATGCCGCGCTCCTTCGCGGTCGGCACCTTCTCGAAGCCCTTCACGCGCTGGTCGGCCATCACCATCAGCACCTTGAGCTTGCCGCCCTGCACATGGGTCGTCACCTCGGCCGGGCTCACGGCCACGGCATCGATGTGGCCGCCGAGCAGCGCGAGCACCGCGGGCGCCGCGCCCTGGAACGGGATGTGGCCGAACTTGGTGCCGGTCTTGTCCTCGAGCGCGGCCGCGGCCAGGTGCCAGATCGAGCCGTTGCCCGAGTTGCCGACGTTCACCTTGCCCGGGTCCTTCTTCGCGGCGGCGAGGAAGTCCTCGATCGTGTTCCAGGGCGAGTCGGCCTTCACCGTGATCGCGGCCGGGTCGGCATTGAGCTGCGCGATCGGCTGGAAGTCGTCGTAGTTGAACTTCGCCAGGCCCAGGTGCGGCAGCGTGAGCAGCTCGACCGTGAGCACCGCGAGCTTGTAGCCGTCGGGCTTGGAATTGATCACCTCGGTCCAGCCGATGGCGCCGCCCGCGCCGGGGCGGTTGACGATCACGATGGGCTGCGAGATGTACTTGCGGCTCGCATCCGAGAAGGCGCGCGCCAGGCCGTCGGTGCCGCCGCCGGGCTGGTAGGGCACCAGCAGCTCGATGGTGCGGTTCGGATAGTCGCTGGCCTGCGCCGAGGCCGTGGCGGCCAGGCCCAGCGAGAGCGCGGCCGTCGCCGAGAAGGCGGCGAGGCCGCGGAGGAAGTCGTTTCTGTTCATGTTGTCTCCAGTGGTTGTTGCTTCGAAAACTCAGGGCATGTACTGCCCGCCGTTCACCTCGATGACCTGCCCCGTGACATAGCCCGAGAGCTGTTCCGAAGCGAGGAAGAGAAAGGCGCCCACGCACTCCTCGGGCTCGCCGAGGCGTCCCATCGGGATGCCGGCCCTGAAGTTCTCGAGCATCGCGGGCGTGGAGAAGCGGTCCTGGAACGGCGTCTGGATCACGCCCGGCGCCACCGCGTTGACGCGGATGCGGTCGCCCACCAGTTCCTTGGCCAGCCCGTGGGTGGCCGTGCTCACGAAGCCCTTGGCGCCCGCGTAGAGGTAGGCGGCGGGGCCGCCGCCGGTGCGTGCCGCGACCGAGGTCACGTTGATGATGTTGCCGCTGCCCTGTTGGCGCATCAGCGGCACCGTCTCGCGGCAGAAGGCGAGCACCGAGCGCGCGTTGACATGCAGCACCTCGTCGAACAGCGCATCGTCGAACTCGGCGATCGGCACCCGCTTGACCAGGCTGCCGGCGTTGTTCACCAGCACGTCGATGCGGCCGAACTCGGTGGCGGTGCGCTGCACGCAGTCGCGGATCGCAGCCGTGTCGCGCACGTCGGCCTTGACCGCGAAGGCGCTGCCGCCGGCGGCGCGGATGGTCTCGACCACCTGGTTCGCGGCGTCGGCCGAGCTGTTGTAGTGCACCGCCACGCGCATGCCGCGCGCGGCGAAGGCGATGGCCACCGCGGCACCGATGCCGGTGCTGGCGCCGGTCACGAGGGCGGTCTTGTTCCTGAGGTCTTCCATGGGGCTTGTCGTCGTTGGAGAAAAAAAGCCCGGCCGTCTCGCGGCGGCCGGGCGGTGGGTCACCTGGGCGCGATGCCCGCCACGCTCGGCGAGCGGTACTTGAGCACCCACTTGATCGTGAGCGGCGCCGCCAGGCTGAAGGCCGGCGTGCTGCAGCGGATGCTGGTCTTCAGCGCGCCGGTCGGCGTGTTGTAGTCGGCGTTCTCGCGCACGTCGACCGCGGCGCAGTCCTGCAGGCCCTCGATCTCGAAGCCCTGCACGTCGCCGTTCGCGAAGGCGAAGCGATTGCCGCCGAGCGCGCTGGCGCCGTCGGAATAGCTGCCGAACTCGAGCTCGAGCTTCGCGATGTCGAGCGCGGCCGATGGCGTGTAGGTGTCGACGCGCGTGATCCGGCCGGGTTCGAAGGTGTAGCGCGTGCTCGAGGTGATGCGCGTGTCCTTGATCGGATCGTTGCCCGAGGTGGCGCGGTCCATCGCATCCTGGTCGTAGCTCACGGTCAGAACCTGGCCGGCCTCGGCGATCTTCAGGTTCTTCTGGTAGGCCGCGGGGATCAGCGGCTGCGAACCCGTCGCCACGGTGAAGCGCGGCTGCAGCTGCGGCCACTGGGTGTCGGCCACGCCCGAGAGCATGTTGTAGGAGTGGGGGATCGCGAAGTAGGGGTTGGTGTGGTGATAGGTCTTCGCACCGTTGACCACCGGCAGGCTGATCACGCGCAGGCCGTCGCGGTAGGTCACCAGGCCGCGGTCGTAGGTCGAGGCTGCGCCGTCGAAGCCCGCGAACTTCGTGAGCGTGGCGCGCGGCTGCCTGTCGAGGTAGGCCAGGAAGGTCTGCGTCGACACCGGCGCCTTCTGCGCGTAGCCGGCCGACTTCCAGAGGTTGTTGGTGTAGATCAGCTGGTGCGACAGGCTCAGGTTCTCGCCGAGCACGCGGTCGATGCCGCGGTAGCTGTCGACGCGCCGGCCCTTCTGCCACATGTTGAGCGAACCGAGCTCGGCGTCGTACCAGAACTCCACGTACTTGGCCGTGACGCGCGTGGCAAAGGCATAGGCGATCTGCTTCTCCTCCTCGTTCAGCACGTTCATGTGCTCGGCCGCCGACAGCACCTCGGCGAAGGCCGTGTCGGCATAGCCCGCGAGGCTGCGGCCGTAGTCCACGCCGTTGCCGGCCGGGTTCAGCCGCACCTTGATCACGTCCACCGACTGGCGCAGCCAGCCCTTGAGCGAGGCCTCGTCCTCGGCCGACACCGTCATGCCGGTCTCGATCAGCCGCTGCATGATCTCGCCGATCAGCAGCACGCTGTAGCGGTCGAAGCGGCCGCTGCCGTCGGTCTCGTCGGAGAAGCCGAAGGCCGAGAAGGTCTTGTAGTGGTTGATCATCTTCTGCAGCAGCGCCTCGCTGGCCTCGGGGCCTTCCCAGCCCATGAGGTGGCGCAGGCGCGCGATGCTGAAGGCCACGCCGTAGTAGTTGGTCGGCAACCCGATCAGCGAATAGTCGGCAGGGTCGACGAAGGCGGTCCAGTTGAGTTTGGTCTTGAGCTTGTCGAGCGTGGCCGGCGAGATCGCGGCGCCGCTGCCCTCGAGCAGGCCGGCCTTCTTGAGCTTCCACAGCGCCGACATGTAGTAGTAGATGCCCCAGCTGTCGTTGGTCACGTCGATGGTCGCGTCGGCGATCTCGCGGTAGCCGTCGATGTACTCGCGGTACTTGGGGTCGGAGCTGGGCGTGTTCAGCAGGATGTACGAAAAGCCGATCGCCACCTTGCCGGGCAGGAACTTGTCCTTGCTGCCGGGCGCGAACACCTTCTGCCCCAGCAGCACGGTGTCGAGCTTCTGCGCGCGCACCTGCGCGAACAGGCGCTCGATGGTGGGCAGCAGGTGGCTGCTCACGATCTCGTCCATCGGCGTGTTCGACAGCTTCGGCTGGGCTGCCTGCACCTCGGGCGGCACGGGTGTCTCTGGCGGCGGGTTGTTCGCCGCGGGTGGCAGCGGCACGAAGCTCGCGCCGCCACCACCGCCGCCGCCGCCACACGCGGCCAGCAGGGCAGCGCCGGCGATCATGCTCGCCACCAAACGGGTTCTTTGCATCCTCGGTCTCCTCTCTCGGTTGAAAGAAGGACGCCCGGCCCCCTTTGCCGGGTCGTCCGGAATACCCGCGCCTGCCTCTTTTTTTTCAGGTCACGGGAGCCGGGTTGAAGAGCACCAGCGCGTTGTGCAGCTGCCAGTGCTCGGCCCAGGTTTTCTTCCGGCCGCTGGCGACGTCGAGCATCAGGCGGAACAGCTCCCAGCCCACCTCCTCGATCGTGGCGTCGCCATCGGCGATGCGGCCCGCGTTCACGTCCATCAGGTCGTGCCAGCGGCGCGCGAGGTCGCTGCGCGTGGCGACCTTGATGACCGGTACCTCGGCCAGCCCGTAGGGCGTGCCGCGGCCCGTGGTGAACACGTGCAGGTTGATGCCGGCCGCGAGCTGCAGCGTGCCGCAGATGAAGTCGCTGGCCGGCGTGGCGGTGTAGATCAGGCCCTTGTGCGTGGCCTTCTCGCCGGGCGCGAGCACGCCCGAGATCGGCGCCGAGCCCGACTTCACGATCGAGCCCATCGCCTTCTCGACGATGTTCGACAGGCCGCCCTTCTTGTTGCCGGGCGTGGTGTTGGCGCTGCGGTCGACGCGGCCCTTGCGCAGGTAGTCGTCGTACCAGGCCATCTCGCGGACCATGGCCTCGGCCACCGCGGGCGTGCTGGCGCGCGCGGTGAGCTGGTCGATGCCGTCGCGCACCTCGGTGGTCTCGGAGAACATCACGGTGGCGCCCGCGCGCACCAGCAGGTCGGTGCAGAAGCCCACGGCCGGGTTGGCGGTGACGCCCGAGAAGGCGTCGCTGCCGCCGCACTGCACGCCCACCACGAGCTCGCTCGCGGGCACGGTCTCGCGCCGGCGCGCGTTCAGTCGCGCGAGGTGCTGCTCGGCCTGCCGCATGACCGAATCGATCATCGACATGAAGCCCACGTGTTCGTCGTCCTGCAGGCAGACCACGTCGAGATCGGCATCGCGGCCATCGGCGATCGGGATGCTGCCGGGCGGCAGCAGGCGCTCGGGCTGCAGCTTCTCGCAGCCCAGGCTCACCACCATCACCTCGCCGCCGAAGTTCGGATTGAGGCTGATGTTGCGCAGGGTGCGGATCGGCACGATCGCGTCGGGCGCGTCGATCGCCACGCCGCAGCCATAGCCGTGCTCGAGCGCGACCACGTCGTCGACGTTCGGGTACTTGGGCAGCAGCTCGCGCTTGATGCGCTGCAGCGCGAACTCGGTGACGCCGGCCACGCACTGCACCGTCTGCGTGATCGCGAGGATGTTGCGCGTGCCCACCGAACCGTCGGCATTGCGGTAGCCCTCGAAGCTGAAGCCCTCGAGCGGCGCCATCGGCGGCGGCTTGACGGTGGCGATCGGCAGGCCGTCGAGCTCGGGCGCGGTCGGCATGCGCATCACGCGCTCGTGCACCCAGCTGCCGCGCGGCAGCGCCTTCTGCGCATAGCCGATCACCACGTCGTAGCGCCGGATCGCCTCGCCCTCGGCGAGATCGGCCAGCGCCACCTTGTGGCCCTGCGGCACGTTGTCCACCAGCGCGAGGCCGTCGGCGAACACCGCGCCGGCCTTCAGGCCGCCGTCGTTGGCGACGATGGCGACGTTGTCCGCCGGATGGATGCGGATGTACAGCGGCGGGCGCACGGGCTCGGTCATCAGCGCACGACCATGAACATGCTCGGCAGCCAGGTCGAGAAGGCCGGCACGAAGGTCACGACGCCGAGCGCGAAGATCAGCGCGCCGTAGAACGGCCAGATGGTGCGCATCACCTGGCCCACCGACACGCCCCCGATCGCGCAGCCCACGAACTGGGTGGTGCCCACGGGCGGGGTGTTGAGGCCGAGCGCGCAGTTGATCAGCATCACCACGCCGAACTGCACCGAGCTCATCCCGTAGTGCTGCGCGATCGGCAGGAAGATCGGCGTACACAGCAGGATGGTGGCCGCCATGTCGAGGAAGGTGCCGAGCACGAACAGGATGATGTTGATCAGCAGGAAGATCATCCACGGCGTGGTCGTGACCTGCGACAGCATCTGGCCCGTGAGCTCGGCCACGCCGTAGAGGCTGATCAGGTAGCCGAAGGTGCTCGAGATGCCGATCAGCAGCAGGATCACGCCGGTGGTGCGCACCGCCTTCGAGGCCGCCTTGATGAAGTGCTCCCACTTCAGCGTGCGGTAGAGGAAGATGGTGAGCAGCAGCGCGTAGATCACCGCGACCGCGGCCGACTCGGTGGCCGTGAAGATGCCCGACAGGATGCCGCCGAGGATCAGCACCACCACGAACAGGCCGGGCAGCGCGGCGGCGAAGGAGCGCCACACGATGTCCCAGCCCGGGAAGGTGCCCGCGGGATAGCCGCGCTTCACCGCCACCAGGTAGGCGGCCGCGAGGTTGCTGAGCGTGAGCACCGCCGCCGGCAGCAGCGCCGCGAGGATCAGCGCCGCGATCGACACCTTGCCGCCCGCTGCCAGCGAATAGATGATCAGGTTGTGGCTGGTGGGCATGAGCGCGCCGACCAGGGCCGCGTGGGTCGTCACGTTGACCGCGTAGTCGGCGTGGTAGCCCTCCTTCTTCATCATCGGGATCATCACGGCGCCCATGGCCGAGACGTCGGCCACGGGTGAACCCGAGACGCCGCCGAACAGCGTGCAGGCCACCACGTTCGACATGCCGAGGCCGCCGCGCACGTGGCCCACCAGCGCGCGCGCGAAGTTGACGATGCGGTCGGCGATGCCGCCGTACAGCATGAGCTCGCCCGCGAAGATGAAGAAGGGGATCGCGAGGAACGAGAAGATGCCCATGCCCGAGGTCATCTGCTGGAAGCCGACCGCCAGCGGCAGGCCTTCGTAGAGCAGGGTGGCGAGCGCGGACAGACCGATGGAGAAGGCCACCGGCACGCCGAGCAGCAGGAACAGCGTGAACGAGAGGCAGAGGATGAGGAGCGGGATCGTCATGATGGCGGCTTATCCCCAGGCGGGTTCGACTTCGCGGCCCTTGGCGAGCGCGATGATGTGTTCGATGGAAAACAGGACGATCAGCACGCCCGAGACGGCGGCGGGGATGTACTTCCAGCCTTCGGAGATCCACAGCGTGGGCAGCCGGTATTCCCAGACCGAATCGGCCAGCTCGGCGCAGTTCCAGGCCATGGCGGCGCCGAAGACCAGGATCAGCGCATGGATCAGGTATTCCATCTTCAGCCGCAGCCAGTCGGGCGCGAGCACGAGGAAGGATTCGAGGCCGATGTGGCCGGCGTCGCGCACGCCCACGGCCACGCCGAGCATGGTGACGTAGAGCACCAGCAGCAGCGCCAGGCTCTCGGCCCAGGTCGGGGTGTTGTTGAGCACGTAGCGGCCGAACACCTGCCAGCTCACCGCGCAGATCACCGCGACGAGTCCGAGGATGCCCAGCCACATGCAGGCACGCGCGAGCGTGCGGCAGAGTTTGGTGTACATGAGGTCTTCCTTCTTTCTTCCTCCCCCTCGGGGAAGGACAGGAGAGGGGGCAGGCGGTGCTTGCGTCGGGCGCCGCCGTGCCTCCATCCCGGCCTTCCCCCGGCGGGGGAAGGAGCCAATTCAGCGAACCGGTCCGGTTACTTCGTGTCCTGCACCCGCTTCACGAGGTCCTTGAGCTTCGCGTCGGTGATGAACTTGTCGTACACCGGCTTCATCGCGGCCTGGAAGGCGGCCTTGTCGATGTCGATGATCTCGGCGCCGCCGGCCTTCACGGTGGCCAGCGACTTCACTTCGCGCTCCTCCCACTGCTTGCGCATGTAGGGCACCGATTCCTTGGCGGCCTGGCGGATCCAGCCCTGTTCCTCGGCCGAGAGCTTGTCCCAGGCGCGCTTGGAGAACAGCAGCATCTCGGGCGCCATCGAGTGCTCGGTCCTGGTGTAGTACTTGGCCACCTCGAACAGGCGCGCGCTCTCGTAGCTCGGATAGTTGTTCTCGGCCGCGTCGACCAGGCCGGTCTTCAGGCCCGTGTAGACCTCGCCCATGGGCATCGGCGTGGCGTTCGCGCCCATGGCCTCGATCATCGAGACCCAGAGGTCGGACTGCTGCACGCGCACCTTCAGGCCCTTCATGTCGGCGAAGCTGCGCACCGGCTTCTTGGCCGTGAACATCGAGCGCGCGCCGCTGTCGTAGAAGGCCAGGCCGATGAAGCCCTGCTTCTCGCAGGACTTGAGGATCTCCTCGCCGACCGGGCCGTCGAGCACCTTGTGCAGGTGGTCGACCGAGCGGAACAGGAAGGGCATGGTGGGCACCTGCGTCTCGGCGCAGATGTTGTTCATCGGCGCGATGTTCACGCGCACCATCTGCAGCGCGCCGATCTTGGTCTGCTCGATGGTGTCCTTCTCGCTGCCGAGCGCGCTGTTGTTGAAGACCTTGATGCTGTGCTTGCCGCCCGACAGCGCCTTGAGGCGCTCGCTCATGAACTTGACGGCGGTGACGGTGGGGTAGTCGTCGGGATGGATGTCGGCCGAGCGGAACTCGGTGGCGCTGGCGGCCAGGGTGGTCAGCATGGCCGCGGCGCCGACTGCAAGTGCGATGAGTGTCTTCTGGAGTTTCATGTCTGTCTCGTCCTCTGATCGTTGGTTGTCGTGAAAATGAAAGCGCAAAGACTCAAGTACCCAATCAAGTGCCGTACATCGGCTCGGGAAACCCCGTGACGCCCGGCCGCAGCGCGAACACCCCGCCAGCCAGCGGCTGGTCCGACAGGTCGGTGTTGCCCGGCCGGATCGAGGTGACGAACAGGGTGTCGAGGCCCGCGCCGCCGAAGGCGCACATCGCGGGCTTCTTCACCGGTACCGGGAGCGAGCGGTCGAGCCGGCCCCCGGGCGTGAATCGGTGGACCAGGCCGGCATCGTTGCCGCAGATCCAGTAGCAGCCCTCGGCATCCATCGCGGCCCCGTCGGGGCGGCCGGGCAGGGGCTTCATGTCGACGAACAGGCGGCGGTTCGACGGCGTGCCGCTGGCGGTGTCGTAGTCGAAGGCCCAGACGGCCTGCACGCTCGGGTGCGAATCGGAGAGATACATCGTGCGGCCGTCGGGGCTCCAGGCCAGGCCGTTGGGCACGATCAGGTCGTCGAGGCGCGAGGCGGCGCTCGCGTCGCCCCGGCCGTGGCTGTAGAGGCGGCCGACGCGCGCGCCCGCGGCCATGTCCAGCAGCATGGTGCCGGCCCAGAAACGGCCCTGGCGGTCGCAGCGGCCGTCGTTGAAGCGCATCGCGGGAGCCGCGTGCTCGACCGGCACGACCGACGTGGCGGCCAGCGTGCCGTCGGCCCGCGGTTCGAGCGAGAACAGGCCGCTCTCCATGCCCGCGATCCAGGTGCCGGGCCGGTCGGCGCGCGGCGCGATGCAGGCGATCATCTCGGGCGCGCTCCAGCTGGCATGGCCCTCGGTGGCATGCCAGCGGTGCAGCGCGCGCGCCGGGATGTCGACCCAGTAGAGTGCCTGTTCGGCCGCGTGCCAGACCGGGCTTTCGCCGGTGCCGTTGCGCGCGTCGAGAACGAGTTCGGCCTGCATGCTGGGCGTGCCGCTCAATCGCCGAACGGGCCCTGCGCCGTGAAGGCACCGCCCTGGTAGATCGCGTTGGGATCGGTGGGGGCCACCGGCGGCTGCTGCTCGATCTTGTCGCGGAACACCTCGGAGCCGTCCTGCGGCACGAAGCCCAGGTGCGCGGCCGCGCTGTTGTCCCACCACACGTCGCGGTTGGCCGACATGCCGTAGACCACCGTGTGCTTCACGCCGGGCGTGAACAGCGACTTCTCGATCAGCGTGGTGAGGTCGCGGTAGCTGAGCCAGGTGCTCATCATGCGGCGGTTCGCCGGCTCGGGGAACGAGGAGCCGATGCGGATGCTCACGGTCTCGATGCCCCAGCGGTCGAAGTAGAACTGCGCCATGTCCTCGCCGAAGGACTTCGACAGGCCGTAGTAGCCGTCGGGCCGGCGCGCGGCATGGGCGTCGATGCGTTCGTCCTGCCGGTAGAAGCCGATCACGTGGTTCGAGCTCGCGAACACCACGCGCTTCACGCCGTGGCGGCGCGCGGCCTCGTAGACGTTGAAGATGCCCTTGATGTTGGCCTCGAGGATCTCCTCGAACGGCCGCTCGACCGACACGCCACCCAGGTGGACGATGGCATCGCAGCCCTCGACCAGCGCATGCACCGCGGCCTTGTCCGCGAGGTCGCAGGGCACCACTTCCTCGCTCGCGTCGGCGGCCGGCGCGAGCGCCGCGATGTCGGACACGCGCAGCACGCCCGCGTAAGGCTTGAGCCGTTCGCGCAGCACCTTGCCGAGGCCGCCAGCGGCGCCGGTCAACAGCAGCCGGTTGAGTTTCTTGTTCGATTCCATCCGTCGCTCGTCCTTACAGCTTGGTGATGCGCTCGGGCAGGTCGCGGCCGTGGTACTTCTTGTAGATCGCGTTGAGCTTGCCGTTCTTCTGGTTCGTCACGACCCAGTTGTTGATCCACTCCTTGAGCTTGGGCTGCTCCTTGTTGAGCGCGATACCCAGGTCGAAGTCCTTCTGCGAGAACTTCAGCTCGAGGTTCTTGGCCGGGGCCTGCTTGATCATTTCGCTGAGGTTCGAGGGCGTGCTCGAGAACAGGTCGATCTGGCCCGTGACCATCGAGGTGATCAGCGTGGCGTCGTCCTCGTAGCGCACGATCTCGGCCCCCTTGGCCTGCTGGGTGGTCAGCGTGTCGTTGACGGTGGCACGTGTCAGGCCGATGCGCTTGCCGTTGAGGTCGGCGTAGTCCGTGACCTTGATGCTCCTGGGGCCGCCCACGATGATGCTGATGACGGCGTAGGGCGTCGAGAAGTCGACCACCTTCTCGCGCTCGGGCGTGATCGACAGGTCGGCCACCACGATGTCGGCGCGCTGCGCCTGCAGCGTGGGCACGCGCGCGGCGTTGGTGACCGAGACGATCTCGAGCTTCACGCCCAGGTCCTTGGCCAGTTGCGCGGCGGTGTCGACGTCGGAGCCGGTGGGCTGCAGGTTGGCGTCGGCGAAGCTGAACAGCGGCGTGCCCATGGCGATCGCGACGCGGATCTTGCCGGCCTTTCTGATGTCGTCGAGCTGGTCGGCCATGGCGGCCTGTGCCACGCCGGCCACGAGGGCCAGCGCGATGCAGCTGCGGGTGAAGGCTTTGCCGAGTTTCATGAATATCTCCTGGTGTGGTTTGGTATGGGAGTAAAGAGAAAGACCCGGGCTGCCTGTTTACAGCCCGTTGTTCAGGAAGGCATGCAGCTCCGGCGTGCGCGGCGCGTCGAGCATCTCGCCCGGGCCGGTCTCCCACACGGTGCCCTGGTGCATGTAGATGATCCGGTCGGCCACGCGCTTGGCGAAGGCCATCTCGTGCGTCACCAGCAGCATGGTCATGCCGCCGGCCGCGAGGTCCTCCATCACGCGCAGCACCTCGCCGGTGAGCTGGGGGTCGAGCGCCGAGGTCACCTCGTCGAACAGCATGACCTTGGGCGACATCGCGAGCGAGCGCGCGATGGCCACGCGCTGCTGCTGGCCGCCCGAGAGCTGCTCGGGATAGGCGTCGGCCTTCTGCTTGAGGCCCACCTGGTCGAGCACGCGGATCGCGACCTCGGCGGCCTCGCCGCGCGAGAGCTTCTTCACGTGGCGCAGCGCCAGCATGATGTTCTCCTGCACCGTGAGATGGGGGAACAGGTTGTAGCTCTGGAACACGATGCCGACCTCGAGCCGCAGGCGCTTGAGGTCGACCGCGGGATCGTCGACGCGGATGCCGCAGACCTCGATGCTGCCGCGGTCGATCACCTCGAGCCGGTCGATGCAGCGCAGCGCCGTGCTCTTGCCCGAGCCGCTGGCGCCGATGATGGCGATCATCTCGCCCTTGGCGACCTCGAACGAGACGCCCTTGAGCACCTGGTTCGCGCCGAAGCTCTTGTAGACCTGGTCCAGGCGCACGATGGGCGCGGCGCCCGGGACCTGCGCGGCACCGCCGCCGGCCGTGCCGACGCTGGCGTCCATGTAGGGGGTGCGCAGGGATTCAACGATTGGCGACATTGAGCTTCTTCTCCATCGCTTCGCTCCAGCGCGACAGCGGATAACACAGGGCGAAATAGAAAGCGCCGACCAGGAGGAACACCAGGAAGGGCTGGAAGATGGTGTTGTTGATGATCTGGCCGGCGCGCGTGAGCTCGACGAAGCCGATCACCGAGGCCAGCGAGGTCATCTTGATGATCTGCACCAGGAAGCCGACCGTGGGCGGCAGCGACAGGCGCACCGCCTGCGGGATGATCACCAGGCGCAAGGTCTGCCAGCGCGTGAAGGCCAGGCATTCGGAGGCTTCCCACTGCGGCTTGGGCATGGCCTCGACGCAGCCGCGCCAGATGTCGCCGAGGTAGGCGCTGACGTAGATCATCATCGCGATGCCGGCCGCGATCAGCGAGGGCAGCGCGAGGCCGTAGACCGAGAGGCCGAAGTAGACGATGAACAAGAGGATCAGCAGCGGGATGCCCTGGATGCACTCGATGTAGACCAGCGCGAGCCAGCGCAGCCAGGGCCGCGGCGAGATGCGCGCGAGCATCAGGCCGAAGCCGCCGATGGCGCCGAGCGCGAGGGCGATGGCCGAGAGCACCAGGGTCCAGCCGATGGACTGCACCAGGTACATCAGGTGCGTGAAGGTGAAGTGGCCGATGCTCACGCTGCACCCCCATGGATCGCAACGGCGGCCGCTGCGGCCGGCTGCGCCTTGCCGGCCTGCGCGGCCGCGCGGCGCACCACGCGGCGGCGGCGGAACATGTACTCGCCGAGCGCCCAGGTCACGAGCTTGATGAGAAGCGACAGCACCAGGTAGAGCGCCGCGACCACGATGTAGGTCTCGAGCGAGCGGAAGGTGTCGGACTGCACGGTGTTGGCGATCGCCGTGAGCTCCTCGGCCGAGATCTGCGAGGCCATCGCCGAGGCCTGCATCATCAGCAGGAACTGGCTCGTGAGGGCGGGGTAGACCTTCTCGATCGAGGGCTGCAGCATCACGTGCCAGCCGATGCGCCACTTCGACAGGCCCAGGCACTCGGCCGCCTCGATCTGCCCGCGCGGCACCGACTCGAGGCCGGCGCGGATGATCTCGGCCGCGTAGGCCGCGATGTTGATCACCATCGCCAGCACCGCGGCCGCGAAGGTCGGCATGCGCAGGCCGAAGCTCGCGAGGCCGAAATACAAAAGGAAGATCTGGACCAGGAACGGCGTGTTGCGCACCACCTCGATGTAGATCGAGCAGGCGCGCGACAGGGGCCGGATGCGGCTGCGCTTGGCGAAAGCCACCAGCGTGCCCACGCACACGCCGATCAGCACGGCCAGCGCGGTCATCTTCAGGGTCAGCCATGCCCCGTTGACGAACACGGGCCAGTACGATGCCAGCGGAGAGAAATCGAGCGAATACTTCATGCGAAAGCCGCTTCCGGAACACCACCCGCGGCGGTGCGAAAAAGGCGCTTGGACAGTTTTTGAGTGATAGGTTATCTGTTGTCGTACAACTGACGGGAGATTATGATCGTGGGCATGGACCAGACGACTGCGGGTAATCCCTTGGTTTCCGATGCGCCGGAAACCGGCGCCTCCGCCGCGAAGGGCGGCAGCGCCTTCGTGGGGCGGCCGCGCCAGCGCGCGCGCGGACTGGCGCACGGCCTGGTGGAAGACCTGGGCGAGAAGATCCGCAGCCAGGCGCTGCGGCCGGGAGACAAGCTGCCGACCGAGTCGGCCATCATGCAGGCCTATGGCGTGAGCCGCACCGTGGTGCGCGAGGCGCTGTCGAAGCTGCAGGCCGGCGGGCTGGTGGAGACCTTGCACGGCGTCGGCACCTTCGTGCTGCAGCCGCGCCCGGGCGGGGTGTTCCGGCTCGAGCCGGGCGAGATCGCGACCTCGGTCGACGTGCTGGCCGTGCTCGAGCTGCGCATCAGCCTCGAGACCGAATCCGCTGGGCTGGCCGCGAGCCGCCGCACCGAGGAGCAACTGGTCGCGATGCGCCAGGCGCTCGACGATTTCGAGCACAACGTGACCGTCTCGGGCGACACCGTGGCGCCCGACTTCCGCTTCCACCTGCAGATCGCCCAGTCGACCGGCAACCCCTATTTCGCCGACATCATGCGGCACCTGGGCACGACGATCATCCCGCGCACCCGCATCAGCGCGATCCGCCACCAGGAGGGCGGGGCCTACCTCAGCCGCGTCAACCGCGAGCATGAAGAGATCTATGCGGCGATCGCGCGGCGCGACCCCGAGTCGGCCCGCGCCGCGATGCGCATCCACCTGACCAACAGCCGCGAACGGCTGCGCATGGCGCAGGAAGCGGCGCAGAAGAAGGCCGAAGCGGCCAAGTCCTCCGATAACTAGCCCCGCGAACGCCTTTTGGCGTTCGTGATGCTGGACAACTTGTTTTTCTAGTTGTACGATGACTGATAACTCGCAAGATCAACGAGCGAGGCATCGACCATCGAGACAACTGGAGGCAGAGGATGACCATCAAACGCCGCGGCGCGCTCAGCGCCGCACTGGCCACGACGTTGGCCGCAAGCCTGCCGGGGTTCGCCCTGGCCCAGGCCGGCACCGCCGGCTGGCCCGCGAAGCCGCTGCGCATCGTGGTGCCGTACCCGCCCGGCGGTTCGTCGGACATCATCGCGCGCGCCATCAGCCAGCCCTTGTCGGAAGCGCTGAAGCAACCGGTGATCGTCGAGAACAAGCCCGGCGCCAACGGCAATCTGGGCGCCGACTTCGTCGCCAAGTCCGCGCCCGACGGCTACACGCTGCTGCTGTGCGACGTGGGCGCGCTGGCGATCAGCCCCTCGGTCTACACCAGGCTGTCCTTCGATCCGTCGAAGGACCTGCGCGGCGTGACCATGCTGGCCTATTCGCCGCACCTGCTGGTGGTGCATCCGTCGGTGAAGGCCAACAACCTCAAGGAACTGGTCGCGCTGTCGAAGACCTCCGAACTGAATTTCGCCGTGACCGCCACCGGCAGCGCACCGCACCTGGCCGGCGTGGCGCTCGAGCGCGCGAGCGGTGCCAAGTGGACCTACGTGCCCTACAAGGGCGGCGTGCAGGCGGTGCAGGACACCGTCTCGGGCCAGACCCAGGTGCTGATGAACGGCATGCTCGCCACCCTGCCGCAGGTGCAGGGCGGCCGCCTCAAGGTGCTGGGCGTGTCCAAGGCCACGCGCATGCCGCTGATCGGCGACGTGCCGACCATCGCCGAGCAGGGCGTGCCCGGCTACGAATCGGGCACCTGGCAGGGCGTGCGCGTCGCGCGCGGCACGCCCGAGGCCATCGTGCAGCGCCTCAACAAGGAACTGATTGCCGTCATCCGCACGGCCGACATCCGCTCGCGGCTCGCGGGGCAGGGCGCCGAGGTGGTGACCATGACCCCGGCCGAGGAGGAGCGCTTCTTCGACAAGGAGCGCGCGCGCTGGGCCAAGGTGGTGGCCGACGCCAGCATCAAGCTCGACTGAACGCGCTCGCCGCTTCCAACCCTTTCTTCATTTCTTTCACTGGACGTTTTCTTCGATGAACCCGCAAGAACTCAAAAACATCATGGGCTCCGGCCTGCTCTCGTTCCCGCTGACCGACTTCGATGCCAACGGCGACTTCGACCAGAAGGGCTACATCGAGCGCCTCGAATGGCTCGCGCCCTATGGCGCCAGCGCGCTGTTCGCGGCCGGCGGCACGGGCGAGTTCTTCTCGCTGACCGGCGAGGAGTACCCCGGCATCATCCAGACCGCGGTCGACACCTGCCGCGGCAAGGTGCCGATCATCGCGGGCGCAGGCGGCCCCACGCGCTTCGCGATCCAGTGCGCGCAGGCGGCCGAGAAGGCCGGCGCGCACGGCATCCTGCTGCTGCCGCACTACCTGACCGAAGCCGGCCAGGACGGCATCGCCGCGCACGTCGAGGCCGTGTGCAGGAGCGTGAAGTTCGGCGTGATCGTCTACAACCGCGCCACCAGCCGCCTCAAGCCCGACACGCTGGCGCGCCTGGCCGAACGCAACCCGAACCTGGTGGGCTTCAAGGACGGCGTGGGCGACATCGAGGCGATGGTCGCCATCTACCAGAAGATGGGCGACCGCTTCGCCTACCTGGGCGGCCTGCCCACGGCCGAGGTCTATGCCGCGGCCTACAAGGCCATGGGCACGCCGGTGTATTCGTCGGCCGTCTTCAACTTCATCCCGAAGACCGCGATGGACTTCTACAACGCCGTCGCCAACGACGACCTGCCGACCCAGCACCGCCTGCTGAAGGACTTCTTCATGCCCTACCTCGAGCTGCGCAACCGCGTGCCGGGCTATGCCGTGAGCATCGTCAAGGCCGGCGCCAGGATCGTCGGCCATGACGCCGGCCCGGTGCGCGCGCCGCTGACCGACCTCAAGCCCGACGAGGTCGCGCAGCTCGCCGCGCTGATCGAGAAGCTGGGTCCGCAGTAAGCGGCGCCGCTGTCGAAAGAGAAGCAAATACAAAACACCGGAGATGACGACATGCTGAAGAAACTGTTCCTCGTTGCCGCCGCCGCGGCGCTGTTCTCGGGTTGCGCCAATGTCATGCCCACGGGTGGCGGCAGCGCCTCCGATGCGGCCGACGTGGCCGCGGCCGCCGAGCGCCTGCGCATCGCGATGGTCGACCCGACCCGTCCCGCGCTGTCGGCGCTGGTAGCCGACGAGCTCAGCTACGGCCATTCGGGCGGCAAGGTCGACACCAAGGAAAGCTTCATTGCCGACCTGCTCGACGGCAAGTCCGACTTCGTGACCATCACCATCACCGAGCAGACCGTGAAGGTGGTCGATGCCCGCACCGCCATCGTGCGCCATGCGCTGGCCGCCGACACCAACGACTCGGGCAAGCCCGGCAAGGTGGCGCTGAAGATCCTCGGCGTGTGGCAGAAGCAGGGCGGCAACTGGAAGCTGCTCGCGCGCCAGGCCGTGCGCGCCTCCTGATCCGGGGCAGACACGCATGAAGCGCAGAGCATTGCTCGCGGCCGGCCTGGCCGCCGCGGCCTGGCTGCCGATGGCCACCTTCGCACAAGGCGACTGGCCATTGCAGAAGCCCGTGACCGTCATCGTGCCGTTCCCCGCGGGCGGCTCCACCGACATGGTGGCGCGCGCGCTGGCGCTGCAGCTGCAGGCGAAGCTCGGCGGCAGCTTCGTGGTCGACAACCGGCCCGGTGCCACCGGCACCATCGGCACCGGCTTCGTCAAGCGCGCGGCGCCCGACGGCTACACCCTGCTGGTGTCCTCGCTCGGCGCCTTCGTCGTCACGCCGCACCTGCAGAAGAGCGTGCCCTACGACGCGACCAAGGACTTCGACTACATCAGCGTGCCGGTGCAGGCGCCCAACGTGCTGGTGGCCAATGTCGCGCGGCCCGAGAAGACCGTAGCCGAGGTGCTCGCGCTGCTGCGCAAGACGCCGGGCAAGGTCTCGTTCGCGAGCTCGGGCAACGGATCGTCCGATCACCTGTCGGCCGAGCTGTTCTGGCAGCAGACGAAGACCGAGGGCGTGCACGTGCCCTACAAGGGCGGCGCGCCGGCGGTCAACGACCTGCTCGGCAACCAGGTCGACTTCTCGTTCCAGAACGTCAATGCCGTGCTGCCGCACATCCGTGCCGGCAAGCTGCGCGCCATTGCCGTCACCGGCGACAAGCGCTCGCCCGTGCTGCCCGAGGTGCCCACGCTGGCCGAGGCCGGCGTGAAGGGCGCCGAGGTCTATTCGTGGCAGGGCGTGGCCGCGCCGCGCGGACTGCCGCCGGCCACGAAGAAGAAGCTGGCCGATGCCGTGGTGGCCGCGATGCAGGATCCCGAGACCAGGAAGCGCATGCTCGAGCAGGGCCTCGAGATCGTCGCGAGCACGCCCGAGGAATTCACCGCCTTTCAGGCGCGCGAATGGACGCGCTGGAAGACCCTGATCGAAACCCGCCACATCACCGCCGATTGATCACGCCGATCGACAAGGGCCCCGCGGGCCCGCAGCCTTCAGAACCGACGCCAAAGCCATGACGCTCCCGGACTCCCGTTCCTCCACCCCCGTTGTCACCGAGATGCAGGTGATCCCGGTCGCGGGCCGCGACAGCATGCTGATGAACCTCAGCGGCGCGCACGGCCCCTTCTTCACGCGCAACCTGCTGATCCTCACCGACAGCGCCGGGCGCACCGGCGTGGGCGAGGTGCCAGGCGGCGAGAAGATCCGCCAGACGCTCGAGGACGCGCGTGCCCTGGTCGTGGGCCAGCCCATCGGCAACCACAACGCCGTGCTCAACGCCATGCGCCGCGAGTTCGCCGCGCGCGACAGCGGCGGGCGCGGCCTGCAGACCTTCGACCTGCGCGTGACCATCCATGCGGTCACGGCCGTCGAGGCCGCGCTGCTCGACCTGCTGGGCCAGTTCCTCGGGGTGCCGGTGGCGGCGCTGCTCGGCGAGGGCCAGCAGCGCGACGCGGTGCAGATGCTCGGCTACCTGTTCTACGTCGGCGACCGCGCGAAGACCGACCTGCCCTACGACAGCGACCCCGGCGCCGATAACGACTGGTTCCGCCTGCGCCACGAGGAGGCCATGACCCCCGAGGCCATCGTGCACCTGGCCGAGGCCGCGCATGCGCGCTACGGCTTCACCGACTTCAAGCTCAAGGGCGGCGTGCTGCGCGGCGAGGAGGAGGTGGAGGCGATCCGCGCGCTGCACGAACGCTTTCCGCAGGCGCGCGTCACGCTCGATCCCAACGGCGGCTGGCTGCTGGCCGACGCGGTGCGGCTGTGCCGCGACCTGCATGGCGTGATGGCCTATGCCGAGGACCCGTGCGGCGCCGAGGGCGTGTTCTCGGGCCGCGAGGTGATGGCCGAGTTCCGCCGCGCCACCGGCCTGCCCACGGCCACCAACATGGTCGCCACCGACTGGCGCGAGATGGTCCACAGCCTGTCGCTGCAGTCGGTCGACATCCCGCTGGCCGACCCGCACTTCTGGACCCTGGCCGGTTCGGTGCGCGTGGCCCAGCTGTGCCAGGCCTGGGGCCTGACCTGGGGCTCGCATTCGAACAACCACTTCGATGTGTCGCTCGCCATGTTCACGCACGTGGCGGCGGCCGCGCCGGGCAAGGTCACGGCCATCGACACGCACTGGATCTGGCAGGACGGCCAGCGCCTGACGAAGGCGCCGCTGCGCATCGAGGGCGGCTTCGTGAAGGTGCCCACGCGCGGCGGCCTCGGCGTGGAGCTCGACATGGACGAAGTCAAAAAAGCTCATGACCTCTACTTGAAGCATGGCCTGGGCGCGCGCGATGATGCGCAGGCGATGCAGTACCTGATCCCCAACTGGCGCTTCGACAACAAGCGGCCCTGCATGGTCCGCTGAGACCGCCGGTCTCACCCCTCATTCCGTTCTTTACGCAGCAACAAGGATGCATTCCATGCAGAACCACGACAACCTGATCGGCGGCGAATGGCGCGCCGGCGCGAGCTACAGCCCCAACGTCAACCCCAGCAACCTCGGCGACGTGCTGGGCCACTACACGCAGGGCGACGCGAGCCATGTCGAGGCGGCCGTGGCCGCCGCCACCGCCGCCTTCCCGGCCTGGGCCACGGGCAGCGTGCAGGCACGCTCCGACGCGCTCGACAAGATCGGCAACGAGATCCTCGCGCGCAAGGAGGAACTCGGCACGCTGCTCGCGCGCGAGGAAGGCAAGACCAAGGCCGAAGGCATCGGCGAGGCCACGCGCGCTGGCCAGATCTTCAAGTTCTTCGCGGGCGAGTGCCTGCGCCTGTCGGGCGAGCTGCTGCCCTCGGTGCGGCCCAACATCGGCGTGGAGATCACGCGCGAACCCGTGGGCGTGGTCGGCCTGATCACGCCGTGGAACTTCCCGATCGCCATTCCCGCCTGGAAGATCGCGCCCGCGCTCGCGTTCGGCAACTGCGTGGTGCTCAAGCCCGCCGACCTGGTGCCGGGCTGCGCCTGGGCGCTGGCCGAGATCATCAGCCGCTCGGGCATTCCGGCCGGCGTGTTCAACCTCGTGATGGGCCGCGGCAGCGTGATCGGCGATGCGCTGGTCAACCACCCGGGCATCCATGCGATCAGCTTCACCGGCTCGGTGGGCGTGGGCCGCAACATCGCGGTGCAGTGCGTGAAGAACGGCAAGAAGGTGCAGCTCGAGATGGGCGGCAAGAACCCGCAGGTGGTGCTCGACGATGCCGACCTCGCGCAGGCGGTGGAACTGAGCACGCAGAGTGCCTTCTATTCGACCGGCCAGCGCTGCACGGCTTCGAGCCGGCTGATCGTCACCGAAGGCATCTACCCGAAGTTCATCGCGGCGATGAAGGAACGCATGGCCAAGATCAAGGTCGGCGACGCGCTCGCGCAGGGCACCGACGTGGGCCCGGTGTCCTCGAAGTCGCAGCTCGAGCAGGACCTGGAGTACGTCGACATCGGCAAGGCCGAGGGCGCGGTGCTGGCCGCCGGCGGCGAACGGCTGAAGCTCGAGACCGACGGCTACTACATGTCGCCCGCGCTGTTCAGCGAGTCGGCCGCGGCCATGCGCATCAACAAGGAAGAGATCTTCGGCCCGGTCGCGAGCGTGATCCGCGTGAAGAACTACGAGGAGGCGCTGGCCACGGCCAACGACACCGAGTTCGGCCTGTCGGCCGGCATCGCGACCACCTCGTTGAAGTACGCCACGCACTTCAAGCGCCACAGCCAGGCCGGCATGGTGATGGTGAACCTGCCGACCGCGGGCGTGGACTACCACGTGCCCTTCGGCGGGCGCAAGGGTTCGAGCTACGGTCCGCGTGAGCAGGGGCGCTATGCGCAGGAGTTCTTCACCACGGTGAAGACGGCCTACACGCTGGCTTGAGGCCGTCGAAGGCGGGATCGGGCAGCCGAACGCAGAGGTCGCGAAGGTTACGCAGAAGTCGCAGAAGAGAAACCCCAAAGGTTTTTTCTGCGACTTCTGCGTTTCTTTGGGCTTCCTTCTGCGTTCGGCTGTCCGCTCCCGTTTTCAGCGCAACCCGCGCAGTCCCAGCGCTACCCCCAGCCCCGCCACGCTCGCGAGCGCCACGATCGCGGCGGCGGCCGGCCAGCCCAGCGCCTCGACCGCGCCGCCGACCAGCACCGGGCCGATCATCTGGCCGACGTTGTTGCCCGTCATCAGCAGGCCGACCGTGAGCGGCGCGAGCCGCGATTCCGGCGCGGCCCGTTCTGTCGAGGCCAGCAGGGTCGCGGGCAGCAGCCCGCCGGCGCCCGAGAACAGCAGGCACAACACGAAGGTCGGCGGCGCCGCCAAGAGCGGCAGGAAGATGCCGAGCGCGGCGATGCCCATGGTGGCGGTCGCGACCGCCACCAGCAGCCAGCGCGGCGTGCCGCGCGACAGCAGCAGGCCGGCCGCGAGGTTGCCGCCCACGTTCGCGAGGCAGGCCAGCGCGCTCAGCAGCCCGGCCGTGGCCACGCTCGCGCCCATGCGCTCGATCAGCAGCACCGGCAGGAAGTTGAACAGCGCGAAGAACTGCAGGCTGTAGATCGCGAAGGACAGCGCGAGCCGCAGCGGCGCGGGCGCCGCGAGCGTGCGGGTGGTGTCGCCGGCGATGTCGCGCCACGACAGCCGGCGCGCCTCGCGCTCCGGGCGCGGCACGGCCGCCAGCACCAGCGCCAGCAGCACCAGCGCGAGCAGGCCGTTCGCGAGCCAGAAGCCGCGCCAGCCCTCGAGCACCGAGCCGACGAAGAACGCGATCGCGATGCCGACCGGCATGAAGCAGCTCCAGATCGCGAAGGCCAGGTCCTTGGCCGCGGGCGCGACGATGCGCTGCAGCAGCGCGGGCCCGGCGATCACGATCAGCAGGAAGCCCAGACCCTCGATCACGCGCGCGAACAGCAGCGCGGCCAGGCCGCCGGCCAGGGCGCCGATGGTGCTGCCGAAGGCCAGCGCCAGCAGGCCGGCCGCGAGCAGCCGACGGTCGCCCGCGCGCGCGATCCAGGCGCCGACCGGAATCGCGCCGAGCACGCCGAGCAGCGAGAACACCGCCATCAGCCAGCCGATCGCCGACAGGCCGAGCCCGAAGTCCTCGCGCAATTGCGGCACCGCGATCGCGACCTTGCCGACCTGCAGCGCGGCGATCACGCCCGCGGCGACGACCAGGGCGACGCCGGTCCAGGCGGTGGTGGCGGCGGAGGAGGGCAGCGGCGCGGACGTGGAGTGCATGAGCGCCAGTCTGGCCTTCGAGCCCGATCGATGAAAGCAAATAATATCGGTCGACTTCATCGATCGAACCGATCGATTCGCATTGCCCGAAGAAGGAGAAGCCCATGCTGGATGCGCTCACGCTGTCCCAGATGCAGATGTTCGCGGTGGTGGCCGAGGCCGGAAGCTTCCGCGCGGGCGCGGACCGGCTGCACCGCGTGCAGTCGGCCGTGAGCCAGGCCGTCGCCAACCTCGAAGAGCAGCTGCAGGTGCGGCTGTTCGATCGCTCGGGCCACAAGCCGGTGCTCACGCCCGCGGGCCAGGCGCTGCTGGGCGACGTGCGGCAGATCCTCGCGAAGGTCGATGCCTTGCGGGCCCGCGCGCAGGGGATCGAGCAGGGCATCGAACTCGGCCTGTCGATCGCGGTCGACACGCTGTTCCCGATCGACCTCGTGGCGGCCGCCATCCGCGGCGTTCACGCGGTGCATCCGGGCATCGCGATGCGCATCGAGTACGGTTCGATGGGCGCGCCGGTCGAGGCGCTGCACAGCGGCCGCTGCGACATCGCGATCTCGGCCTTCTCGCAGCTCGACGAGCGCATCGCGCGCGAGTTCCTGATGCCGCTGTCGATGGTGGCGGTGGCGGCCGCCGCGCATCCGCTGGCGATGCTCGCGAAGAAGAAGGCCCGCGGCTCGCTCGACGACGCGGCCGCGCGGCATCTGCAGATCGTGGTGGAGGATGCGAGCGCGCTCAGCGCGGGCCAGGACTTCGACGTGCTCTCGCCCACCACCTGGCGCGCGGGCGACATGCAGATCAAGCTCGCGCTGCTGCGCGCCGGACTCGGCTGGGGAAAGATGCCGTCATGGCTGGTGGCGGCCGACATCGCGGCCGGCACGCTGGTGCAGTTGCCGGTGGGCCGGCTCGGCGTGGACGGCGAGACCGGCCACCGCGCCTACTTCTGCCACCGCGCCGACAAGCCGCTGGGCGTGGGCGCGCGGCTGCTGCGCGAGGGCCTCAAGGCACTGTCGATGCCGGCGGCGCGCGGCGGCGCCGGCGCAGCCAGAACTCCACCAGCTCGAACACGCCCTCGCTCAGCAGCGCCAGCGCCGCCGCCGGCAGCGCGCCCGCCACGAGCAGCTCGCGGTCGTTGAGCGCCAGCCCGGTCACGATGCGTTCGCCGAAGCCGCCCGCGCCGATGAAGGCCGCGATGGTCGCGGTGCCGATCGCGATGGCGGTGGCGGTGCGCACGCCCGCGAGCAGCGTGGGCAGCGCCAGCGGCAGCAGCACCAGCCGCAGGCTCTGCTTCGAGGTCATGCCGAGCGCGGTGCCGGCCAGCCGCAGGCCGTTGGGCACCTCGGCCAGGCCGGTCACGGTGTTGCGCATGATCGGCAGCAGCGAATAGAGCGTGAGCGCGATCAGCGCGGGCAGGGTGCCGATGGCGCCGAGCATCGAGATCAGCACCGCGAGCAGCGCCAGCGAGGGCACGGTCTGCATCAGGCTCGCGACGCCCAGCACCAGGGCACGCAGCCGCAGGTGCGGAAACACCAGGATCGCGATCGGCACGCCGACCAGGATGGCCACGCCCACCGACAGCGCCACCAGCAGCAGGTGCTGGCGCGCGAGCTGCCAGAGGTCGGGGCCGAAGAGCTTGGCCGTGAAGCCGCGCCGCGTGTCCTGCGGCGTCGCGCCGTCCTTGCCGGCGCTCGCGAGGAAGTCGCGCGCGATGGTGTCGAAGGGCACGCTCTGCAGCTCGGCGCGCGCGTTCATCGCGATCATCGCGTGCTCGTCGACGCGGCCCTCGAGCTTCTGCAGCGCGGCCCAGGCCTGCGGCAGGCGCTGCGGCAGGTCGAGCTTGTAGAGCACCACCGCGTCGTAGCGCGGGAAGTACTGGCGATCGTCCTCGAGCACGCGCAGGCCCAGGTGGTCGATCTTGGCGTCGGTGGTGTAGATGTCGATCACGTCGACCTGCTTCGCGCCGATCGCGTCGTAGGCCAGGCCGTGGTCGAGACCGGTGGGCGTCTGCGTGAAGCCGTAGCGCGCGGCCAGGCCCTTCCAGCCGTCGGCGCGGCCGATGAATTCGTTCGACAGGCCGAGCTTCAGCTCGGGATGCTTGGCGAGGTCGCCGAGGTTGCGCAGCCCGAGCCGGTCGGCATCGGCCGCGCGCACCGCGAGCGCATAGCCGTCGTTGAAGCCCAGCGGTATCGCCACGCCCAGGCCCAGCGGCGCGAGCGCCTCGTTCATCTGCGCGCGCGTGGCCGCGGGCGAGCCTTTCAGGATTTCCAGCGCGATGGTGCCGGTGTATTCGGCATAGAGGTCGATCGCGCCCGAACGCAGCGCCTCGTAGACGATGGCCGTGTTGCCCAGGCCCTGGCGCACCACCGGCTTGTTCGCGAGGTGCGGCGCGGCGGTCTGCGCGAGCAGCTCGGCCAGGATGTAGGACTCGGTGAAGCGCTTCGAGCCGACGCGCAGCGTGCCGTCGTCGGTGGTCTGCGCGGATGCCGCGACACCGAGCCAGGCCAGCGAGAACAGCAGGATGGCGCGCCAGAGGTGGCGGCGGGGCGATTGCATCCGGACCAGTGTATCGGCATGCGTGGCGCGCGGCCACCCGGGGCACTCAGGCGAACAGCCGTGCCAGCCCCGCGATCGATTCGGGGCCATAGCCCACCGAGCCGACCGGCACCGCGCCATCGACGGCCGCGAGCACCGCCGCCGTGCCCACGGGGCCGAAGCCGCCGCAGAGCTCGATGAGCTGCACGCCCTGCGCCAGCAGCTCGCGCGCGGCCTGCGGGCCCTGGGCCGCGCTCGCCACGCCGATGGTGATCATGTGGAAGTGCGAGGCGGACAGCACGCTGCGGTCGCGCGCGGGGTCGAGCCCGTGGCCGGTGACGATGAATCCGAATCGGGTGAGTGCCATGTATTTGCTCCAGGGACGGGTGGTGAATGGCCGCCATGGTCGCGCCTCGGTCTATGCTCGTCCACGTCCGTTTCGGCAATGAATGAGACAGAAAAGGTCCGACATGCTCGATCTGCAGCAGCTCCACTATTTCGTCGCGGTCGCCGAGACGCAGAGCATCGCGCGCGCCTCCGAGCGCCTGCACATCTCGCAGTCGCCGCTGAGCCGGCAGGTCATCGCGCTCGAGGAACGGCTGGGCCTGGCGCTGTTCGCGCGCAGCGGCAAACGGCTCAAGCTCACGCAGGCGGGGCAGCGCTTCCTCGAGGAGTGCCGGCTGCTGCTGTCCGCCTCGGCGCGGCTCGAATCCCGCGTGCGCGAGGAGGCCGCGGGCCGGGCCGGCAGCGTGGCCATCGGCCATGTCGAGAGCGCGCTGCATGCGGGCGTGTTGCGCAAGGCCCTGCGCGCGCTGCGGCGGCAGTCGCCGGCCACCGAGGTGCAATTGCTGGCCGCGCGGTCCGCGGCGCAGTTCGAGGCGCTGCGCGACGGCCGCATCGACATCGGCTTCGCGCACCGGGCACCGCCCGCGTCGGACGATGCGCTCGCGAGCCGGCGCGTTTCGCGCGAACCCTATCTGCTGGCGCTGCCCGCCGACCATGCATTGGCCACCGGCCGGCGTGCCGGCGCCAGGGCGCTCGATGGCGCGCCCTTCGTCTTCCTGCCGCGCCAGGCCACGCCCGAGGGGCGCGCGCAGATGCTCGAGGCCTGCCGGCGCGCGGGCTTCACGCCCGCCATCCGCCACGAGGCGGCCGAGCCTTCCACCGTGCTCGAGCTGGTGGCCTGCGGGCTCGGGCTGGCGATCGTGCAGTCCGGGCTGAAGCGGCTGGCGCCCTCGGGCGTGGCCTGGGCCGAGCTGCCGCGCGGCTTTGCGCTCGAGCTCGAGGTGCATGCGGTGACGCGAAAGGTGCCGGGCGCGCTCGCCGAGCGCCTGCTGGCGGCGCTGCCCGCCGTCTGAGCCGAGGTCGTACCCGCCCGTCTCCTACACGCCGTGGTGCGCGAAGCCGATGCGCTCGGGACGCGCCGCGCCGCATAGTCGAAAGCCATGAATCCCAAGCCCGCCAAGAAGTCTTCCAAGACCACGACCAAGCCCCGCCAGTCTCCCAAGATCGACCTGCCCGGTCCCGACGTCCACGGCCTGCGCGAGCTGCCCAAGCTGCAGGTCGACGGCTACAGCCTGCAGTTGCGCGACAACGAGGGCTTCGTCGGCGACCAGGCGAGCCAGACCGCATTCCGCGCGCTGCTCGAGCGCTGGCGCCGCAAGCACCGCAGCGACGGCACCGATCCGCTGGGCCTGCGGCATTCGCGCGACATGAGCAAGAAGGAGCTCGACCGGCTGCTGCGCGGCCAGAAGGTCAGCGACGCGGCCAACGTGATGCACAGCGCGATCGGCGAGTTCGCGCAGGAGCTCGCGGCCGTGATCCAGCGCTTCCTGCACCAGCCTTCATGGGAGAAGGTCGAGCGCATCGTGGTGGGCGGCGGCTTTCCCGAGAGCGAGGCCGGCGAGCGCGCGATCCTCGAGGCCGGCGCCATCCTCGAGGAGATGGGCGTGCACGTGCAGCTCGGCCGGCTCTCGCACGAGGTCGACGACGGCGGGCTGATCGGCTGGGTGCACCTGACGCCGCCCGAGATGCTCAAGAAGCACGATGCGATCCTCGCGATCGACATCGGCGGCACCAACGTGCGCTGCGGCATCGTGAAGACGCGCCACCGCAAGGCGCGCGACTTCTCGCTCGCGAAGGTGGTGCGGCGCGAGAAGTGGCGCCATGCCGACGAGAAGCCCAGCCGCACCAACTTCGTCGAGCACGTGGCCGGCATGCTCGAGGACATGGTGCGTTACGCCGAGCGCAAGAAGATCCGGCTCGCGCCCTTCATCGGCATCGCCTGCCCCGGCCTGATCCGCAAGGACGGCTCGATCGCGCGCGGCGCGCAGAACCTGCCGGGCGACTGGGAGAGCGAGAACTTTCACCTGCCGAGCGCGCTGTGGCGCCGCATGCCGATGATCGGCTCGGGCCCGACGCTGGTGCTGATGCACAACGACGCGGTGGTGCAGGGCCTGAGCGAACTGCCGTTCATGCGCGATGTCGGCCACTGGGCGGTGCTCACCATCGGCACCGGGCTGGGCAATGCCAGCTTCACGAACCGCAAGTGACTAGACCGCCAGCGCCCGCCGTCTTAGCCGAAGGAAGCTGAACACGGCGGCGCTCGCCGCGCACGCGGCACCCAGCCACAGCGCGTACACCGCGCCATTCGTGCTCGACACGTGGAAGCAGGCCGCCACCAGCGCCGCGCCCGAGGACTGGCCCAGCAGGCGCACCGTGCCCACCATGCCGCTGGCACCGCCGCTGCGCGAGGCCGGTGCCGAGCCCATGATGGCGCGCAGGTTCGGCGACTGGAAGAAGCCGAAGCCCGCGCCGCACAGCGCCATGCGCCAGACGATGCCGGCCACCGTGGGATGCGGCGGCAGCAGCGCCAGCGACAGCAGGCCCAGCGCCAGCAGCGCGAGCCCGATGCCGCAGAGCAGGCCCGGCTCGTAGCGGTCCGACAGGCGCCCGGCCAGAGGCGCCATCGCGGCCACCACCAGCGGCCATGGCGTGATGAGGAAGCCGGTCTCGACCTGCGAATAGCCCAGCAGCGACTGCAGCAGGAAGGGCAGCGAGATGAAGGCCAGCGCCTGCGCGGCGAACGAGCACACGGCCGTTGCGGCCGACAGCGCGAACACGGGATTGCGCAGCAGGTCCATGGCCAGGATCGGCGCCGGATGTCCGGACTGGCGCTTGAGCAGCCAGGCCAGCAGTACGAAGCCCAGCACGGCCTGCACGATCACCGACTCGACGGTGGCCTGGTGCGCGGCCTCGGTGAGCGTGGAAGCCAGCAGCGCCAGCGCGGCGGCGCACAGCAGCGCGGCCAGGCCGTCGAAGCCGTGGCTGTGGCGCTCGGTGGCCGGCAGGAAGCGCAGCCCGTAGAACACCGCCACGGCGCAGATCGGCACGTTGATGAGGAACAGCCAATGCCACGAGCCCAGCAGCAGCACCAGCGATGCGGCCGTGGGCCCGCCCGCGAAGGCCAGGCCCACGACGAGCGCGTTCAGGCCCAGGCCGCGGCCCAGCATGCCCGAGGGGTAGACGACGCGCACCAGCGCGCCGTTGATGCCCATCACGCCGGCCGCGCCCAGGCCCTGCACCAGGCGCCAGCCGACCAGCGCGGGCAGCGAGTCGGCCAGGCCGCAGCCCAGCGAGGACACGGTGAACAGCACCAGGCCCCAGAGGAACACGCGCCGGTGGCCGAGCACGTCGCCGAGCGCGGCGGCCGGCAGCAGCGCGGCGACCATCGCGAGCTGGTAGCCGCTGACGACCCAGGTCGAGGCGGCCTCGCTCACGCGCAGTTCGTTGGCGATGGTGGGCAGGGCGGTGTTGGCGATCGCGGTGTCGAGGCTGGCCACGCACACGCCCAGCATGATGGCGAGCAGCGCGCCGAAGCGTTCGTGGGCCGGCAGGCCCGGGCCGATCGCATGGATCTCTTGACGGGAAAACAGGGAGGCCATCGCTCGCGGAAGAAAGAGGGCTGCGGCGTCCGGCGACGCCGTGGGGAGACGCGAAGGCTAGTCCTAAGTGGAAACCCTTGCCGGCGCTCGGGGAAGCGCGGCGCGAGCCTCCCCGGCCCGCCCGCTGCTCACTCGGGCTTGGCGCCCGTGGCCGCCACCACCTTGCCCCAGCGCACGATCTCGCTGCGCACGAAGGCGCCGAACTCGTCGGGGCCGGTGCCCATCGGCACCAGGCCCTCGTCCCTGAAGCGCTCGCGCATGAGCTCGGAGCCCAGCGCGGCGCGCGCGGCGTCGGCGATGCGCGCCACCAGCGGCGCGGGCATCTGCGCCGGCCCGAAGAGGCCATACCACGAGCTGTACGCATAGCCGGGCAGCACTTCCGCCACGGCCGGCACCTCGGGAAAGGCAGCCAGGCGCTTCTCGCTCGTCACGCCCAGGGCCTTGAGGCGCTTTGCCTTCACGAGCTGCTGCACCGTGGCCACGCCCGCGAAGGCCAGGTCGATCTGTCCCGCCACCACGTCGGCGATGGCCGGCCCGGTGCCCTTGTAGGGCACGCCCACGATGTCGATGCCCGCGTCGCGCTTGAGCATCTCGCCCGCCAGGTGGTTGGCGCTGCCCAAGCCCGCGATCGCCACGTTGAGCTTGCCGGGCTCGCGCCTGGCCAGCGCGATCAGCTCGCGCACGTCGTTGGCCGGGAGCGTGGGCCGCGCGATCAGGATGGCCGGCAGGCTGGCGATGCCCGCGAGCGGCGTGAAGTCCTTCTGCGGATCGAAGGGGAGGTTCGGATACAGCGAGGCATTGATGGCGTGGCTGGTGTAGCTCAGCAGCAGCGTGCTGCCGTCGGTGGGCGCCTTGGCCACGGCCAGCGCCGCGATGTTGCCGGCCGCGCCCGGGCGGTTCTCGACGATGAACTGGTGGCCCAGGCGCGTGGTGAGCTCCTGCGCCAGCGCGCGCGCCACGATGTCGGTGCCGCCGCCGGGCGTCGCGCCCACGAGCAGGCGCGTGACCTGCTGCGCGCGAACGCCGAAGCTCGCGAGGGCCGAGGCGCTGGCGCCCGCGGCGATGAATCTGCGTCGAAGCATGCTTGTCTCTCTTTCGTTGTCATCGGGGGGCGGGCCGGCCGGTGCCGGCGCGCGGTTCAGGCCAGGGCGTCCGCCGCCAGTCGCTTAGCCCGCCAGGGCTCGAGCCGCATGTTCAGGGCCTGAGCCTGCCGCTGCTCGTAGGCCAGGAACTCGGACGTGATCGCGCTGCCGCGCACGCCGCCGCGCACCGCGCCCGCGCGCACGTCGCCGTAATACTCCTCGAAGGCAGCGGGCAGCGGTTGCGACGAAGGGATCGCGAGCCACAGGCGCAGCAGGTGGCGCTTGTCGTCGGGCGCCTCGAAGTCCTCGAAGGGCGTGCGCGAATGCAGGGTCACGTAGTTGTTGAGCAGCTGCATGTCGCCGCGCTCCAGCGTCATGGAGTAGCACAGCAGCGGGCTCGGCATCAGCGCGTCGAGCAGGTCGAGGGCCTCCACCTGCTGCGGCGTGAGGCGCGGCACCTCGGGGAAGTCGCGCTGCGCCGCGTCGGTGTTCTTGCGGTTGGTGCGCGCGGCGAAATGCAGCGGGTCGCTGCCGAAGATCGGGCAGCGGTAGAACGGCGGCTGCGACGGGTCCTGCGTGCCCTGGTAGCTGTGGAAGAAGGGCTGCTGCAGCACCGGGATCAGGTCGGGGCGCAGCCGCTGCACCTCGTCGCGCAGCCGGATCGAGCTGATGACCTTGCTGGTGCCGCCGCTCTTGGCCGTGCGCCGGCACAGCAGGCCCACCACGTCGCACGAGTCCTGGTGGAAGTCGAGGCCGGCGCTGGTGTTGTAGCCGCGCCCGCCCTTGACCTTGTAGTCGCCGCCCTCGTCGCGCACGTCGTTCATGACCTGGCTGGCGCGGTTCTGCGTGCGGCCGACGCCCATGTGCAGGCTCATGCCCCAGTAGGCGGTGCGCGTTTCGTCCTCGCTCCATTCGTCGACCGGGAAGCCCTTGAGCAGGCACATGCCCCAGCGGCCCTGCGTGGTCGCGATGGCACGGTCCAGCGCTTCGCGCGAGGCCGCGGGCAGCGGGAAGTCGGCCTGCGTCATCGAGAGCAGCGGCTTGCCGAGCGCGGCCGCATGCCTGAGCGCCGAGCGGAAGCCGTCGACCTCCGTCTCGCTGAGGCGCTGGATCCAGGAACTGTCCTGGCGCACCTCTTCGGCGGTCCAGGCGAGGGGGGCGGCGGGTTGCGTGTCGTTCATTCGATCGGGTCCTCGGGTGTCGTGCCAAAAAGTCTAGGACCGCGCGATGCGAAGAAAAAGCGACACTATTTCAAGTCTTAGCTAAGGAAATTTGATGAAGATCGATGCCTTCTCCACGCTCGACGCCGTGCTGCGCGGCGGCACCCTGGCGGCGGCCGCGCACGAGATGAACCTCACGCCCAGCGCCATCAGCATGCAGATGAAGCAGCTCGAGGCCTACCTGGGCCAGCCGCTGTTCGACCGCTCGGGCCTGCAGGTCAAGCCGATGAAGCTGGCGCACGAGGTCTCCTCGGTCATGCGCGATGCGCTGCAGCAGCTCGAGTCGCTGCGCAAGCGCGCGAGCGTGAGCATCGAGGGCAGCGTGCGGCTGGGCGTGATCGAGTCGATGCAGCCCATCGTGCTGCCCGCCACCATGCGGCTGCTGCGCGAGCGCTATCCGCGGCTGGAGCTGCGCCCCGCGCGCGGGCGCAGCGCGTCGCTGATCGCGGCGGTGAAGGCCGGCGACCTCGATGCGGCGCTGGTGGCGCAGCCCGAGAGCGGCGGTTCGGCGCGGCTGCGCTGGCAGCCGATGCTGCGGCGCGAGCTGGTGCTGGTGGCGCCGCCCACGGCCACCGAGAGCTCGGTGGCCGCGCTGTTCAAGCAGTACGACTGGATCCGCTACGACCGTTCCACCGTCACCGGCACGCTGGCCGCGCGCTTCGTGAGCACGCAGGTGCGCGAGAAGCGCGGCACGCTGGAGTTCGACAGCACGCCCGCCATCGTCGCCATGGTCAGCGGCGGTCTCGGGATCTCGGTGGTGCAGATCGCGGACCCGGGGCTGGTGGCGACCTACCCGGTGCGCATCGTGCGGCTCGGCCGTGGCGCGCCGATGCTGCAGCTGTCGCTGGTCACGCGCAAGACCGACGACGACAGCCGCACGCTGGCCGCGATGCGCGAGGCCATGCACACGGCGTTGATGACGGCGCAGCGGCAGCGCAGCGACCGCGGCATGTAGGGTTGCGCTACAGGTCCTCGGGCCGCAAGCCGCCCTCGACGCGCACCCCGCCCGACACGGCCGCGATGTTGCCGGCCGCGTCCGAGGCGCGCACCTCGATCACCGCATGGCCCGCGCGTGTCGGCGTCCAGGTGCACACGTAGGGCGCGGCGCGCAGCGTGCAGACGGTGCGGCCGTCGGCGATGAACTTGAGCTCGGCCACCGCCACGTTGTCGGCCGCGCTCGCGGCCAGGCGCAGCGGCAGGCCGGCCGCAGCGGTCGGCGGCGCGACGAAGGCCACGGCGGGCGGCAGCGTGTCGGCCGGCGGGTTGACCATCACGTTGGCCGAGGCCACCGCCGTGTTGCCGGCCGCGTCCATCGCGATCACGCGGATGGTCTGCATGCCGGGCGCGGTCGGCGTCCAGTTGCAGGTGTAGGGCGGGGCGGTGAAGCTGCAGATCGGCAGGCTCTGCGCGCCCATCACCTTGAGGCCCCACACGCCCACGTTGTCGACCGCCACCGGCGCCAGCGTCACCGGCTGGCCCACGGTGGCCATGGCCGGCGCGGCCAGCGAGACCACCGGCTTGTGGTCGTCGGGCAGGCCCAGCGGCAGGTCGATGGAGAACATGGCCTGGCCGCGCACCGCCTTCTGCTCGAAGGCATCGAAGATGGTGAACCAGCTCGCGCCCGGCGCGCGGCCCGGTGCCTGCGCCTTCACCAGCAGGTTGGTCTTGCCGACCGCGAAGCAGGTGAAGCCGCAGCGCCAGTCGAAGACGAAGCGCCCGCCCGCGTCCGACACGCCCTGCGCGATCGGCTCCAGCGGCTTGCCCGCGCCCGGATCGCGCCATACCCAGACCTGCGCGCCGGGCAGCGCCGCGCCGCCCTCGCGCTCGCTCACGCGCACCTGGGTGGCGGTGGTGCCGGCCATGAACTTGGAGCTGCCGAGCTTGGGCCAGTTGCTCCAGTCGGTGTCGAGGTTGGCCTTCGTGCCCTCGGTGAAGCGGATCATCTCGAGCGTGGCCACGCGGTTGGTCGCGGGGTCGAAGCGCTCCTCGAACACCGTGCCCAGCAGCGGATCGAGCCGCCAGTGCTGGCGCGGCCACCAGTAGCGGTCGGCGGGCTTCGTGAGGTCGAGGTCGGCCTTGGGTGCGACGTCGGTGGTGTCGGCCACCGCGATCGCGTTGTAGTACTCGCCCGAGCCGGCGCCGAAGACGTGCTCGAGTTCATGCAGCAGGGTCTTGAGCTGGCGCCCGAGGTAGTCCTTCTCGGTCGATTCGACGGCGCCGGGCGCGATGGCGCGCGACAGGCGCAGCGGGTCGTGGATCGCGGTCCAGTTGAGGTTCCAGGTCGCGCCGCGCGCCGGAAAGGTCCAGCTCATCGTCAGGCCGCCGTGGCTGTAGCCGCGCGTCGACTTGTTGATGCAGACCGCGATCTCGCCGTTGACCAGGCCGTTGAGGCTGCATTGCGGCGCCTGGGCCGGCGCGATCCATTGCAGGTCGGCGGCGGGGTCGAAGCCGAAGCCGCGCACCGATTCGCGCGTGAAGACGGTGTTCACGTCGGCCACGTACTGCGCCAGCCGGCGGCCGGCCTCGGCGCCGCCGATCTCGGCCGCGAGCTGCGGATCGACGAAGAACTTCAGGCGGTGGACGCTGGCGGTGCCGCGGCCGATCTCGTCGAGCACGACCGCGCCCGAGGGCGATGCGACCAGCAGGGCCACCGCCCCCAGCAGGGCGGCGCACAGCCGGCGTGCACCGGCTTGCAGCGAGGAGAAGGCTCGCATCGGTCTTCCCCGCGGCGGGGGCGCAAAGCTCGAACGGTCGGCGCCGGGAGCCGGCCGTTCGCCGTGCGCGACCCCCGTCGGGCGGCCCTGCGATGCAGGGGGTGCCGGGAGTGCCGATCGGGCCGCGCCTCAGGGGCGCGCGGACAAAACCCATCCGTCAACTACCGAAACCGGTAGTAATTCTAGATGGATTGTGTGTTTGTGTTTCAAACGTTGTTGCAATGTATCAAATTGGCGGCTCGGATGCCGCTGCGGCGACCGCCTCCTCGGGCGGCGCGCTGCCCAGCGCCTTGCAGACCGCGACCCAGTCCACGGCCAGCCGGCTGCGGCTCTGGGCCCGGTCGCGCTGGGCCTGCAGCAGGGTGCGGCGGGCATCGAGCGCCACACCGAAATCGGTGAGACCGCCGGCGTAGCGCGCCTGCGCGAGCGCCAGCGCATCGGCGCTCTCGCGCTCGCGCTCGGCCAGCTCGGCCTGGCGGCGGCGCTCGGCCGCATAGGCGCTGAGCGCGCCGTCGATCTCGTGCCAGGCCTTGAGCACCGTCTGCTGGAAGGCGACCGCCGCCTCCTGCTGCTGCAGCTCGCGCAGGGTCACGGTGCTGCGGCGCCTTCCCATGTCGAAGATCGGCAGGCTCAGCGAGGGGCCGACCTGCCACTGCCGGCTGCCCCAGTCGCCGAAGCGCTCGTGGCCCACCGATTCGTTGCCGAAGCGCGCGCCCAGCGTCACGCGCGGATAGAGCTCGGCCACCGCCACGCCCACGCGCGCGGTGGCGGCATGGAGTTGCGCCTCGGCCGCGGCGATATCGGGTCGGCGGCGCGCGAGTTCGGCCGGCAGGCCCAGCGCGAGTTCGGGCAGGGCGCGGTCCTGCGCGGTGGCATCGGCCGGCGCCGCGAGCTCGGCATTGAGCGCGCCCGGCGCGGCGCCGAGCAGCAGCGTGATCTGGTTCATCGCCTGCGCCTCCTGCTGCAGCAGCGCCGGGATGCGGCCGCGCAGCTCGGCCAGCAGGCCGCGCTGGCGCACGGGGTCGAGCTCGGTCACGAGGCCGCCGCGCGCGCGGGCCTGCACCAGCTCGAGCGACTCGCCGGCGGCCGCGAGGTCGGCGCGCGCCAGTTGCAGTTCGCGCTGGCTGCCGCGCAGCTCGACGTAGTTGCGCGCGACCTCGGCCTGCACGCTGAGCTGCGCCTGCCGCAGCAGCGCGGCCGAGGCGGCGCTGTCGGCCTCAGCGGCCTCGACCGCGCGCCGCACGCGGCCCCAGAGGTCGATCTCCCACGAGGCGTCGAAGCCGGCCTGGTAGAGGTCGAAGGGCTGCGACAGCGAGCGGATCAGCTGCTCGCGGTTGCCGGCCGACGAGCCGATCGCGTCGATCATGCGCGTGGCCGCGCCGCTCTCGCTCTGCCGCTGGCGGTTCACGCCCGCGCTCGCCTCGAGCTGCGGCCCTCGCTGCGCCGCGGTGGCGCTGCGCTGCGCGCGGCTCTGCGCGAAGCGCAAGGCGGCCGTCCGCAGGTCGTGGTTGGCAGCGAGCGCGCGCGCCTGCAGGCTGTCGAGCAGCGGATCGCCGAAGGCCTTCCAGTCGCTGGTGGCGGCCGAGGCGCCGGCGCGCCGTTCGGCGCCGAGCAGCGCATCGGCGCCGCCGTGCCAGGCCGACCAGTCGGCGGGGGCCGGCGTCTCGGCGGGGCGATGGTCGGGGCCGACCGCGCAGCCCGACAGCGCGAGGGCGAGCACCAGCGGCGCGAGGGCATGAGGGAGGGACATGTCTTCTTCTCCAGACGTGGAATGGCGCGCGTTCAGGCGAGCCTGTTCCGGAACAGCCAGGCGGCGAGCGGCAGCGTGACCACGGCGATGACCGAGAGCGGAATGAGATTGGCAGCCACCGTCGAGAGCCCGACGCCCTCGAGGTAGACGCGCTGCACCAGGTCGATCGCGAAGCGCAGCGGATTGGCCAGCGTGGCCATCTGCAGCAGCTCGGGCATGTTGCGCACCGGCGTGGTCAGGCCCGACAGCAGCATCATCGGCATCAGCAGCACGAAGGTGTAGAGCATGGCCTGCTGCATGTTGGCCGACACGGCCGAGATCGACAGCCCGATGCCCACGCTCGCGACGGTGAAGAACACCAGCCCGGTGTAGAGCGTGAACAGCGAGCCCGCCATCGGGATGCCGAACCAGAAGCGCGCCACCAGCAGCACCAGCGAGGACTGCACCAGCCCCACCAGCACCGGTGGCAGCGCCTTGCCGACCATGATCTCGAGCGGCGACATCGGCGTCACCAGCAACTGGTCGAAGGTGCCCTGTTCGCGCTCGCGCGCCACCGACAGCGCGGTCAAGAGCAGCGTCTGCACCATGCTGAGCGCGGCGATCATGCCGGGCAGCAGGTTCCAGCGCGTCTCGAGGTTGGGGTTGAACCAGGCGCGCGATTCCACGGCCAGCGGCGCCGGCGCCATGCCCGCGCGGCTGCGCAGCTCGGCGTTGTAGCGCTCGACCACCGCGCCCACGTAGCCCGCAGCCGAGCCCGCGGTGTTGGAGTTGCGCGCATCGAGGATCAGCTGCACCGGCGCGCGCTGGCCGGCCGCGAGCCGCTGCTCGAAGTCGGGGCCGAGCTGCACCACCAGCAGCGCCTTCTGCGTGTCGATGACCTCGCGGATGTCGGCCTGGGTGCGCAGCGTGGCGACGCGGTGGAACACGCCGGTGCCGTCGAGCCGCGCGACCAGCTCGGTGGCCGCGCCGCCATGGCTCTGGTCGAGCAGCGCATAGGGCACGTTGCTCAGGTCGTAGGTGGCGGCGTAGCCGAAGATCAGGCTCTGCATCAGCGCCGGCACGACCAGGATCACGCGGCTCGCGGGGTCCTTGAGGATCGCGAGCAGTTCCTTGCGGCAGAGGTTGGCGATGCGCAGCAGGAAGTCGAGCATGGTGCGGTTCCTTTCAGTCCAGGCGCTTGCGCGTGACCGCGCGCGCCAGCGCCAGCAGGCCCACCGCGTAGGCGGCGAGGATGGCGCAGTCGCGCCAGATCAGCGGCCAGACGTCGCCCGCGAGGAACAGCGTCTTGACCAGCTCCATGAAGTAGGTGGCCGGCAGCGCATGCCCGATCACCTGCACCGCCAGCGGCGTGTTGCGCAGGTCGAACAGGAAGCCCGACAGCATCATCGAGGGCAGGAAGGTGGCGATCAGCGCCACCTGGCTGGCGAGGAACTGGTTGCGCGTGACCGAGGAGATCACCAGACCCAGGCTCACCGCCACGACCAGGTAGAGCATCGAGCTCAGCACCACCACGACCAGCGAGCCGTACATCGGCACCGCGAACAGGAAGCGCGCGGCCAGCAGGCACAGCGCCAGCCCCAGCATGCCGACCGCGAAGTAGGGCACGATCTTCGCCAGCAGGATCTCGACCGGCCGCACCGGCGTGACGAACAGCGCCTCGAGGGTGCCGCGTTCCCATTCGCGCGCCATCACCAGTGCGGTGAGGAAGGCGCCGACCAGCGTCATGATCAGCACGATCAGCCCCGGCACCAGGTACCAGGTGCTGGTGTTGGCGGCGTTGAACCACATGCGCTGCTCTAGCGTCACGCTGCCGATGGCGGGCGCGGCGCTGGCGTTGCCACCGCGGTCGGCCTGGCGCAACGCCGACTGGCCGATGGCCGCATCGAGGTACTGCAGCACGATGGTCGCGCGGCCCGCGTCGGCGCCGTGCACGATCACCTGCACGCGCGCCTGGCCGGCCGCGAGCGCGCGCGAGAAGTCCGAGGGCACGCGCACGATGGCGTCGATGCGGCGCTCGCGCATCAACCGTTCGGCCTCGTGCATCGAGGCCAGCGGGATCGGCGCGAGCGTGGGCGAGAGCTGCAGCCCGGCCATCGCCTCCTGCGCGCCGGGCGAGGCGTCCTCGAACACGATCGCCACCGGCGCATGCTTGACGTCGAGCGACATGCCGTAGCCGAAGATCAGGATCAGCACCATCGGCAGCAGGATGCCGATCGCGAGGTTGCTGCGGTCGCGCAGCAGCTGGCGGAACTCCTTGCGCGTGAGCGAGACCAGGCGGGACCAGAAGCCGCTCATGCTTTCTCCTTCCGCGCCTTCTCGACGATGCCGATGAAGGCCTGCTCCATGTCGATGCGGCGCGCATCGCGCTCGCCGTGTGCGTCGCCCAGCGCCTGCGCGCGCACCTCGCGCGGCGTGCCGATGGCCAGCAGCCGGCCCGCGTCCTGGATCACGATGCGGTCGCAGTACTCGGCCTCTTCCATGAAGTGGGTGGTGATCACGACCGTGGTGCCGGCCTCGGCCAGCGCGGTGATGCGGCGCCAGAACTCGCGCCGCGCGAGCGGGTCGGCGCCGCTGGTGGGCTCGTCGAGGAACAGGATCTCGGGCTCGTGCAGCAGGCCGGTGGCCATCGCCAGGCGCTGGCGGTAGCCGCCGGGCAGCTGGCCGCTGGGCGCGTCGATCTCGCGCGCCAGGTCGAACTGGCGCAGCACCGCGTCCATGCGCTCGCGCAGTCGCGCCCCGCGCAGGCCGTAGGCGCCGCCGAAGAACTCGAGGTTCTCGCGCACGCTGAGGTTGCCGTAGAGCGCGAACTTCTGCGAGACGTAGCCGATGCGCCGGCGTGCCTGCGCGCGCGCATGGCGCAGGTCGACGCCGGCCACGCGCAGCTGGCCGCCGCTGGCCGGCAGCAGGCCGCAGAGCATGCGGAAGGTGGTGGTCTTGCCCGCACCGTTGGGGCCCAGCAGGCCGAAGATCTCGCCGCGGCGCACGCTGAAGCTGGTGCTGGCGACGGCGGTGAAGTCGCCGAAGCGGCGCACCAGGTCCTTGACCTCGATGACGGTGTCGCCGGGCGTTGAAGAGGAGGGCGCCGGCTGCCGCGCGATCGGCTCGGCGGGCTTCTGCGCCGGCTCTTCCTGCGCGCGCAGCAGCGTCATGAAGCCATCCTCGAGCCGCGGTGCCACGGGCTCGGCGGCCGCGCCATCGAGCAGCGTGCCGATGCCTGCCTCGTCCGCGTCGTCGCGCCGCACGAAGCGCACCTCGCCGCCCTGCGGCACCGCGTCCACGATCTCGGCGCGCGCATCGAGCAGCCGCGCCTGCAGCCGCCGCGGTGGCTCGCCGGCCGGCGGCGCGGCCACGAAGCACAGGCCCTGCGCGCGGTCGCGGATCTCCTCGGGCGCGCCCTGCGCCACGAGCCGTCCCTCGCGCAGCACGAACACGCGCGCGCAGCGCTCGGCCTCGTCGAGGTAGGCGGTACTCACGATGACCGAGAGCTGCTCGTCGTCCACCAGCTGCTGCACGATCTGCCACAGCTCGCGCCGTGACAGCGGATCGACGCCCACCGTGGGCTCGTCGAGCAGCAGCAGCTCGGGCGAACGCACCAGCGTGCAGGCCAGCCCGAGCTTCTGCTTCATGCCGCCCGAGAGCTTGCCCGCGGGCCGGTCGGTGAAGCGGCCGAGGTCGGTCATCTCCATCAGCCGGCCGTAGCGCGCGCGCCGCTCGTCGCGCGGCACGCCGTGCAGGTCGGCATAGAGGTCGAGGTTCTCCTGCACGCTGAGGTCGTCGTAGAGGCCGAAGCGCTGCGGCATGTAGCTGATGCGGTCCTGCACCGCCTGCGGGTCGGCGGCCACGTCGATGCCGAGCACGCGCAGCTCGCCGGCATCGACGCGCAGCAGGCCGGCCATCAGCCGCAGCAGCGTGGTCTTGCCGGCGCCGTCGGGGCCGACCAGCGCGGTCAGCGTGCCGGGCGGCACCTCGAGCGCGATGTCGTCGAGCGCGTGCACGGTCTTCTTCGCGGGCTTGACGACGAAGCGCTTGTGCAGGCCGCGCGCGAGGACGGCGGGCGCGTTCACTTGCCGGCCGTTCCGGAGGACGCGAGCCGCAGCGTGACGGTGGCCGGCATGCCCAGCCGCAGCCGGTCCTCCCTGTCGTCGACCATCACGCGGATTTCGTAGACCAGGCTGCTGCGCAGCTCCTCGGTCTGCACGGTCTTGGGCGTGAACTCCGCCACCGAGGCGATGTAGCCCACCTTGCCCGCGATCGCATGGTCGGGCTGGCTGTCGGTGGTCACGCTGGCCTCCTGTCCGGCCTGGATGCGGCCGAGGTCGGGCTCGGCGACGTAGGCCCGCACCCACTTGGGATCGGTGATCGCGAGCGTGAAGGCCGGGCGCTGCGGCGAGGCCATGTCGCCGGGCTCGAGCAGCCGCGCGCGCACCACGGCGTCGATCGGCGCCTTGAGCTCGGCCTCCTCGAGTTCGTGCTGCATCAGCGCGAGCTCGGCGCGCGCCGCCTCGAGCTGGGCCTGGGCCTGGGCTATGTCCTCCTTGCGCGGCCCGCTCACCACCAGTTGCCGTGCCTTGCGCGCGTTGTCGAGCTGGGCCTGCGCGACCTTGCGCCGCGCCTGCGCGCTCTCGAGGTCCTGCTGGCTCACCGCGCGGCCCGCGGTCGACTGGCCGATGGCCTGCAGCCGCGCGAGCTGCTGCGCGGCGAGCTCGGCATCGGCCTGGGCGGCGCTCACCTGGGCCTCGGCCTGCGCGATCTCCTCGGGCCGGCTGCCGGTCTTCAGCCGCAGCAGCGCCTGTTCCTGCACGCCGATGCGCGCCCGCGACTGCGCCACGCGCAGCGCCAGGGTGCGCGTGTCGAGCCGGCCGATGACCTGGCCGGCGCGCACCCGGTCGCCCTCGCGCACCGCGAGCTCGGCCACGCGCTCGCTGCCGCTGAAGGCCAGCGACACCTGCCGCAGGTCGACGTTGCCGTAGAGCACGATGCGGTCGGAAGGCGCGGCCGGGCGGCCGTAGTGCCAGGCGGCGACGGCCGCGGCGGCCAGCACGACGACGGCGAGGGCGATCAGGGGTTTCTTGGTCATGGCTTTTTGGGGCGGAAGCGGAAGGAGCGTCCGGATCGTATCAAATTCAAATTTGAATTTGAAGTGGGCCGGAAGTTGGGGTAGGCTCGCGCCATGGCCAGCCGATCCCGTTCCCCTCGTCCGACCGCCTCCTCCGCACCGCCCGCCGCCGAGGCCGAACCGGCCGCGCGCGCGCCGCGCACCGACGGCAATGCGACCCGCGCCCACATCCTCGAGACCGCGGGCCGGCTGTTCGCCGAGCGCGGCTTCGCGGCCAGCACCAGCAAGGAGATCTGCACCCGCGCCGGCACCAACATGGCGGCGGTCAACTACCACTTCGGCGGCCGCGACGGCCTCTACGAGGCGGTGCTGGTCGAGGCGCACCGCCAGATCGTCAGCCTGGACGAACTGGTGGCCCAGGCGAGCAGCGGCGCCGATCCGCGCGAGCGGCTGCGCGCCTTGCTCGGCCACCTGGTCGAGATGGGCCACCAGCCGCAGGCGCCCTGGGGCTTTCGCGTGATGCTGCGCGAGGCGCTGTCGCCCTCGAGCGCGATGCCGGTGCTGATCCAGAAGGCGGTGCTGCCCAAGGCCAAGGTGGTGCGCGGGCTGATCGGCGAGATCATGGGCCTGGCCGACGACCACCCCTCGGTGCAGCGCGGCGTGATGTTCACGGTGCTGCCGTGCATCGTGATGATGGTCGCGCCCAAGGAGCTGGGCCAGCGCGTGCTGCCCGCGGTGCGCGACACCGGGGCGCTGGTCGACGACCTGATGCGCTACGTGCTCGCGGGCCTCGACGCGGTGGCGCGGGAGGCGGGCGGCCAGCAGGCCGCCGCGCCCGTCAAAGCTGGAAGGCGACGGTGAGCAGCAATCCCTCGGCCACGTCGCGCAACAGGCCCGGGCGCCGCGCGCGGTAGGCCTCGCCGGCCGAGGCCGTGGTCTCGATCCACTCGGCCAGCCATTCGATCTCGTGCGTGCCGTAGAACACGACATTGGCCTCGTGGTTCAGCAGCAGGCTGCGCAGGTCGAGGTTGATCGAGCCGCACATCGCGAGCTGGTCGTCGACCACCACCGCCTTGGCATGGGCCATGAACGGCAGCATGCGGAAGCTCACGCCCGCGCGCGCCAGGTCGCGCATGGCGCGCGTGCGCACGAAGTCGGCCAGCCGGTGGTTCGACTGCGCGGGGATCGCGATCGTGACCTGCACGCCGCGCCGCGCGGCCAGCCGCAGCGCGTCGCGCAGGCCGTCGCCGGGCACGAAGTAGGGCGTGATCGCGAGCAGCCGGTGCTCGGCGCGAAAACAGGCGTCGATCAGCAGCGCATGCGCGGTGTCCTCGGTCTGGTCGGGGCCGCTCGGCAGGAACTGCGCCAGCGCGGCGCCCGGGCCTTCGGGCACGTCTTCAGCGGTGATCGCGCGCGGCTTGCGGCTGCGCACCGAGGCCCAGTCGTGGTCGAACTGGCGCGCCGCGGCGGCCGCCACGCTGCCGCGCAGGTCGAACGAGAGATCGCGCCAGGCCTCGGGATGGGCGGCGTCGCCGTTGAAGTACTCGCAGGCGAGGTTGCGCCCGCCCGACCAGAGCCAGCCGTCGTCGGCGATGGTGAACTTGCGGTGGTTGCGCAGGTTGCGCGGCCCGATGCGACGCAGGCTGAAGAAAGGCCGGAACACCGCCACCTCGCCGCCGGCCGCGCGCAGCGGATCGAAGTGGTGGCGCGGCAGCGTGAGCGCGCCGAAGCCGTCGAGCAGCACCCGCACCTTGACGCCTTCGCGCGCGCGCTGCGCGAGCCGCTCGATCACCGAGCGGCCGAGCGCGTCGTTGCCGATGATGAAGGTGCAGACGTCGAGCCGTTCGCGCGCGCCGTCGATCACCTCGAACAGCGCGAGCCGCGCATGCTCGCCGTCGGCATGCAGCCGGATCGCGCTGCGCCCGGGCGGCGCCAGCCCGAAGCTCTCGATCAGGTCGGCGGCCCAGTGGCCGGCCGGCGCCGAGCGCGGCGGCCGCGCCGAGCCCGCGGGGCGCAGCTTGCGCTGGCCGAACAGCAGGTACATCGGCAGGATCAGGTAGGGCAGCAGCACCAGGCCCATGACCCACGCGATGGCGGTGGTGGGCGCGCGCTGCTCGCGGCGTGCGCGGGTGGTCAGCACGTAGACCAGCAGCGCGAAGGTGACGACGAGGAAATGCTGGGACGGAGAGGGAAGCCAGTCGAACCCGTTTTTCGGCATGGGCCGATGATGCCTGAGGCGGCCGCGCGCCGCCGTGCTTGCCCCCTCAGCGCCGAAGGAAGGCCGGAACGCCGCGGCCCTGCGAGGCCAGGAAGTCCATCATCGGGTCGACCACCGCGCGTACCGCGGGCCGCTCGCCGACGCGGTCGCGCCAGGCCACGAGCCGCGGCGTCTCGGCGGTCATGCCCGCGCCCTTGCGGTCGGCGAACACATGGGCCATGTAGAAGGCGATGTCGGCATAGCCGTAGTCGCCGGCCAGGAACGCGCGGCCGTCGGCCAGCAGGGTGTCGAGCTGGCCGTAGAAGCGCGCGCAGGCGGCGCAGGCCTCCACCGCGGGCGGGCTTTGCATCGCCTCCTGCAGGCCGAAGAGCCTGACCACCTGCGGGAAGAAGACCTCGTCGGAACGGTGCTCGAGCTGGCGCGCGCGGGCCCGCGCGGCCGCTTCGGCGGGCCACAGCGCGGGCCGTGGATGCCGGTCCTCGAGGTACTCGAAGATCTGCGTCGAGTCGAACAGCTCGACCGCGTCGTCGATCAGCACCGGCACCTGGCCCTTGGGGTTGATGCGCAGCACCTCGGGGTGCTTGGGGCTGTAGTTGTCGTCGCGGTCGAAGGGCACCATCACGAGCTCGAAGGCGATGCCCTTCTCGAGCGCCGCGATCTGGACCTTGGCGCCGAACATGCTGAGGGGGCCGGAGAAGATGTGGGTCGTCATGGCCCCGAGTTCAGCAGAAAGCGCGGCTCAGGTCGATCCCCAGACTTCCTGCGCGGTCTCGACCACCAGTCGCAGCTTGGCGCGCTGCGCCTCGACCGCGATGTTGTTGCCGTGCACCGTGCTCGAGAAGCCGCACTGCGGCGACAGCGCGAGCTGTTCGAGCGGCGCGTACATGGCGGCGTTCTCGATGCGGCGCTTGAGCTCGTCCTTGTCCTCCATCTGGCCGAACTTGGTGGTCACCAGGCCCAGCACCACGGTCTTGCCCTTGGGCAGGAAGCGCAGCGGCTTGAAGTCGCCCGAGCGCGCGTCGTCGTACTCCATGAAGTAGGCGTCGAGGTCCATCTCCTTGAGCAGCGCCTCGGCCACCGGCTCGTAGTTGCCGGCCGCGGCATGGGTGCTCTTGAAGTTGCCGCGGCACAGGTGCATGGCCAGCAGCATGCCCGGCGGCTTCTGCGCCACCACCTTGTTGATGAAGGCGGCGTAGCGGTGCGGCAGCTCGTTCGGGTCGTCGCCGCGCTTGCGGGCCGCCTCGCGCATGTGCTCGTCGCAGAGGTAGGCGAGGTTGGTGTCGTCCATCTGCACGTAGGTGCAGCCGGCCGCGGCCAGCGAGCGCAGCTCGTCGCCATAGGCCTGGGCCACGTCGTCGTAGAACGCGGGGTCGAGCTCGGGATAGGCCTCCTTGCTGATGCCGGCGCGGCCGCCGCGGAAGTGCAGCATGGTCGGCGAGGGGATCGTGACCTTGGGCGTGCGGCCGGCCGAGACCTGGCTCTTGAGGTATTCGAAGTCGGCCAGCTGGATGTTCTTGACGTGGCGCACCTTGTCGATGACGCGCATCGCGGGCGGCGCCAGTTCCTCGCTGCCGTCGGGCTTGCGGATCGTGACCGGGATGTCGGTCTTCACGCCGCCGAGCTGGTCGAGGAAGTCGATGTGGAAGTAGGTGCGGCGGAATTCGCCGTCGGTGATGCTCTTGAGGCCGATGTCTTCCTGGAACTTGACGATCTCGGCGATGGCCTTGTCCTCGACCGTGCGCAGTTGCTCGGGCGTGATCTCGCCCCTGGCCTTCTGCTCGCGGGCTTCGAGCAGGTATTGGGGACGCAGGAAGCTGCCCACGTGGTCGTAGCGGGCGGGCAGGGTGGCGTGCTGGGACATGAGGATGGAACTCCGGCTTGTCTGAACGAAAGAGGTGGAACGGAACATCGTATCGCCTTGTGCGACGACGTCGATGTGTACAGGGAGATTGGTGTTTTCCCTTGATTCGGCTTAATCGGCTGGAAATTCTCGTGTTTCTGTATACATTGAGTATCCATGGACACGCGATCGCCCCATTTCCCGCTCAACGCCTGGTATGCCGCCGCCTACGACGTGGAGGTGCGGCATGCGCTGCTGCCGCGCACGGTCTGCAACCAGAAGCTGGTGCTGTTCCGCCGCACCGACGGGCAGGTGGCCGCGCTCGAGGACGCCTGCTGGCACCGGCTGCTGCCGCTGTCGATGGGGCGGCTCGAGGGCGACGAGCTGGTCTGCGGCTACCACGGCCTGGTCTACAACAGCCAGGGCCGCTGCACCCACATGCCGAGCCAGGAAACGCTCAACCCCTCGGCCTGCGTGCGCAGCTTCCCGGTGGCCGAGAAGCACCGCTTCATCTGGATCTGGCCCGGCGATCCGGCGCTGGCCGACCCCGCGCTGGTGCCCGACATGCACTGGAACGACGACCCGGCCTGGGCCGGCGACGGCAAGATGATCCGCGTGAACTGCGACTACCGGCTGGTGGTCGACAACCTCATGGACCTGACGCACGAGACCTTCGTGCACGGCTCCTCGATCGGCAACCGCGAGGTGGCCGAGGCGCCCTTCGTCGCCACCCATGGCGACCGCTCGGCCACCGTCACGCGCTGGATGGAGAACATCGAGGCGCCGCCTTTCTGGGGTGGCCAGATCCGCCATGCGCGCGGCTACGCGGGCAAGGTCGACCGCTGGCAGATCATCCGCTTCGAGGCGCCGTGCACGGTCAACATCGACGTCGGCGTGGCCGAGGCCGGCAGCGGCGCGGTGCCCAAGGGCGGCAACCCGGGCGACCGCGGCAAGGGCGTCAACGGCTACGTGCTCAACACCATCACGCCCGAGACCGACAAGACCTGCCTCTACTTCTGGGCCTTCGCGCGCAACTACTGCCTGGGCGAGCAGCGCCTCACGCACGAGCTGCGCGAGGGCGTCTCGGGCATCTTCCGCGAGGACGAGCTGGTGCTCGAGGCGCAGCAGAAGGCGATCGACGAGCATCCCGACCACCGCTTCTACAACCTCAACATCGACGCCGGCTCGATGTGGGCGCGGCGACTGATCGACCGCATGGTCGACAAGGAGCGGCCCGCGCGCGCCGCGATCCCGATCCGCGTCGACCGGCGGCAGGCCGCATGAAGGTCGCCGCCAGCAGCAGCGCCGGCGAGCCCGGCGACAGCGGCGCCTCGCAGGCCGTGAAGGCGCAGCTGCGGCTGCGCGAGATGATCCTGGCCGGCGAGCTGCCGGGCGGCGCGCGCATCGCCGAGGTCGCGATCTCCGAGCAGCTCGGCGTGTCGCGCACGCCGGTGCGCACCGCGCTGATGCGGCTCGAGCAGGAAGGCCTGCTCGAGGCCCTGCCCAACGGCGGCTATGCGGTGCGCACTTTTTCCGAACGCGACGTGGCCGATGCGATCGAGCTGCGCGGCACGCTCGAGGGGCTGGTCGCGCGGCTCGCGGCCGAACGCGGCGCGGCGCCGGTGGTGCTGCGCGAGGCGCGCGGCTGCCTGCAGCGCATCGACGAGCTGCTGCGCGAGCCCGCGCTCGATGACGCCGCCTTCTCGCGCTACGTGACTCACAACGAGCGCTTCCATGCGCTGCTGTGCGAGATGGCCGGCAGCCCGGTCATCGCGCAGCAACTCGAGCGCGTGATCAACCTGCCGTTCGCCTCGCCCTCGGGCTTCGTGATCGTGCAGGCCAATTCGCCGGCCGCGCGCGACATGCTGGTGATCGCGCAGGACCAGCATGTGCAGGTGCTCGACGCCATCGAGTCCGGCGAGGGCTCGCGCGCCGAGGCGCTGATGCGCGAGCACAGCCGCATCGCGCGGCGCAACCTGCGCGAGGCGCTGCATGGCGCGCCCGCCGAGCAGCAGCGTCCGCTGCCGGGCGTGCAACTGATCCGCCGCCGCGGCTGAGCGGCTTCCTTCTTTTTCCGGTCCTGGTTCCCCGATGAAAAGCGATCTCCAATGGATGCAGGCGCAGGTGGTGGCGCTGCGCGACCTCACACCCACCGTGCGCGAATTCGAGCTTCGGCCCGAGGCGGGCACCGCCGGCGGCCACGAGCCCGGCGCCCATCTGCAGGTGCAGGTGACGAACGCGCAGGGCCAGTCGCAGACGCGCTCGTATTCGCTCGTGGGGCAGGGCGAGCTGGGCGGCTGGCGCATCGCCGTCAAGCGGCTCGACGACGGTCGCGGCGGCTCGCTCGCGATGTGGCGGCTGGCCGTGGGCGATCGCCTGCAGGTCAGCGCGCCGCAGAACCATTTCGCGCTCGACCTGTCGGCGCCGGGCTACCTGCTGGTGGCGGGCGGCATCGGCATCACGCCGCTGGTGGGCATGGCGCAACGGTTGAGCGCGCATGCGCGGCGCAGCGGCGTGCCGCTGGCCATGCACTACGGCGCGCGCCACGCGGGCGAGTTCGCCTACCTCGATGAACTGCGCGCATCGCTCGGCGACGAGAAGCTGCGGACGCACGAAGGCGCCGCGGCCATCGACCTCGCGGCCGCCATCGCCGCGCTGCCCGCGGGCGGCCAGCTCTACACCTGCGGCCCGGCGCCGATGCTCGAGGCCGTGCAGCGCGCCTGGGCGGCCGCCGGCCGCGCCGCGGCCGACCTGCGCTTCGAGACCTTCGGCAGCAGCGGCCGGCTGGCCGCGCAGGCCTTCACCGTGCGCGTGCCGCGGCACGACCTCGCGATCACCGTGCCGGCCGACTGCTCGCTGCTCGATGCGCTCGACGCGGCCGGCGTGCAGACCCTGTGGGATTGCCGGCGCGGCGAATGCGGGCTGTGCGCGATGGACGTGCTGGCCGTCGACGGCGAGATCGACCACCGCGACGTGTTCCTCAGCGCGCACGAGAAGCGGGCCACCACCCGCATCTGTGCCTGCGTGTCGCGCGCGGTGGGTACGCTCACGCTCGATTCCGCGTACCGCGCGGACGCCTGACCGGCACCGATCCACCCTGTTGCGCGATCATCGCGCAGTTCATTTGTCTATCGCGCAACAAAGCGCCGCGCGGGCCCGCGCCTAGGTGAAGGCCCGCGACAAGGAATGTTGCAAAGTGTTGAAAAATAGGCCGATTCCGCTCGTCGCCCCCAAAGGAGAACTCATGCAAAGGCGTCAACTCATCCAGTCCGCGAGCCTCGCCGCGCTCGCGCTTTCCGGCGCGCTGTCCGTGACGGCCGTCCAGGCCCAGGACAACAAGTTCAAGATCGGCCTGATCCTGCCGATGACCGGCCAGTCGGCGTCGACCGGCCGCCAGATCGAGGCCGCCGCGCGCCTGTACATGGCGCAGAACGGCGACACCGTGGCCGGCAGGAAGATCGAACTGATCGTCAAGGACGACACCGGCCTGCCCGACGTCACCAAGCGCCTGGCGCAGGAGCTGGTGGTGAACGACAAGGTCAACGTGCTCGCGGGCTTCGGCCTGACGCCGCTGGCGCTCGCGGTGGCGCCGATCGCCACCCAGTCGAAGACGCCGCAGGTCGTGATGGCCGCGGCCACCTCGAGCATCACCGAGGCCTCGCCCTTCATCGTGCGCAGCGGCTTCACGCTGCCGCAGGTGTCGGTGCCGATGGGCGACTGGGCGCCGAAGAACGGCATCAAGACGGTGGTCACGCTGGTCAGCGACTACGGCCCCGGCAACGACGCCGAGAAGTTCTTCAGCGAGCGCTTCGCGCTCAACGGCGGCAAGGTGATCGACAAGCTGCGCGTGCCGCTGCGCAATCCCGACTTCGCCCCCTTCCTGCAGAAGGTGCGCGACGCCAAGCCCGACGCGCTGTTCGTCTTCGTGCCCTCGGGCGCGGGCGCGGCCGTGATGAAGCAGTTCCTCGAGCGCGGCATGGACAAGGCCGGCATCAAGCTGATCGCCACCGGCGACGTGACCGACGACGACCAGCTCAACGACATGGGCGACGGCGCGCTCGGCGTGGTCACCTCGCACCACTACTCGGCCGCCCATCCCTCGGCCGCCAACAAGAAGTTCGTCGAGGCCTTCGAGAAGGCCAACCCCAAGCTGCGCCCCAACTTCATGGCCGTGGGCGGCTACGACGGCATGCGCGTGATCTACGAGGCGCTCAGGACCAGCAAGGGCCAGGGCGGCGGCGAGGCGCTCTTGGCCGGCATGAAGGGCCAGGTCTTCGAGAGCCCGCGCGGCCAGGTGCTGATCGACGCCCAGACCCGCGACGTGGTGCAGGACGTGTACCTGCGCAAGGTCGAGAAGAAGGACGGGCAGCTCTACAACGTCGAGTTCGACGTGATCAAGGGCGTCAAGGACCCGGGCAAGGCAAAGTAAACACGGGATCGGGCAGCCGGACGCAGAGGACGCGAAGGTTGCGCGAAGGACGCGAAAGAAACTTCATTTGAATTCTTTCGCGTCCTTCGCGTAGTTTTCGCGTCCTTCGCGTCCGGTCAGCCCGCATTCGGCAGCCGCGAACAAGCGCACATGCTCACCATTCTTTTCGACGGCATCGCCTACGGCATGCTGCTGTTCGTGCTCGCCGTGGGGCTGGCCGTGACGCTGGGGCTGATGAACTTCATCAACCTCGCGCACGGCGCCTTCGCGATGGCGGGCGGTTATCTCACCGTGTTCGCGATGCAGAAGTTCGGCGTGCCGTTCATGCTGTGCCTGCCGCTGGCCTTCGTGGTCGTGGCGCTGGCCGGCGCGCTGCTCGAGCGCACGCTCTACCGGCCCATGTACGGCAAGCCGCACCTCGACCAGGTGCTGTTCTCGATCGGGCTGGCCTTCATGGCGGTGGCGGCCATCGACTACTTCGTGGGCTCCTCGCAGCAGAACGTGCAGCTGCCCGAATGGCTGCGCGGGCGCACCGAGCTCGGCGATGGCGCGCTGATGCTGGGCATGGGCCACTACCGGCTGTTCATCATCGCGGTCTGCGCGGTGCTCACCGTGGTGCTGCAGCTGATCCTCTCGAAGACCCGCTTCGGCAGCCGGCTGCGCGCCGCGGTCGACGACCCGCGCGTGGCCGCGGGGCTGGGCATCAACGTCAACGTGGTGTTCCTGCTGACCTTCGCGGTCGGCTCGGGGCTCGCGGGGCTAGGCGGCGCGCTCGGTGCCGAGATCCTCGGCCTCGATCCGACCTTCCCGCTCAAGTACATGATCTATTTCCTGATCGTGGTCTCGGTCGGCGGCACCTCCTCGATCACCGGGCCGCTCGCGGCCGCGCTGCTGCTGGGCATCGCCGACGTGGCCGGCAAGTACTTCATTCCGAAGATGGGCGCCTTCACCGTCTACCTGCTGATGATCCTGATCCTGATGTGGCGGCCGCAGGGCCTGTTCACGCGCAAGGGGGGCCGCTGATGGATGCGCCTTCCGACTTCCAGTCGCCGCTGCTGCGCAAGGCGCGCTGGCACCCGGTCGAGTTCGTCGTGTGGGCCGTGGCCTTCGCGCTGCCGCTGATCACGCCCTCGCACTCGCTGCTGGTCAACGAGATCGCCATCGTCGCGCTGTTCGCGATGTCGCTCGACCTGATCCTCGGCTACACCGGCATCGTTTCGCTGGGCCATGCGGCCTTCTTCGGCTTCGGCGCCTATGCCGCGGCGCTGTTCGCCAAGCTGGTGATGCCCGACCCGACCGTGGGCCTGCTGTTCGCCATCGTGCTGTCGGCGCTGCTCGGGCTGGTGGCCAGCGTCACCATCCTGCGCGGCAGCGACCTCACGCGGCTGATGGTCACGCTCGGCACTGCGCTCCTGCTGCTCGAGCTCGCCAACAAGCTCGACTGGCTGACCGGCGGTGCCGACGGCCTGCAGGGCGTGGTGATGGGGCCGGTGCTCGGCCTGTTCGAGTTCGATCTCTACGGCCGCACGGCCGCCTGGTATTCGCTCGCCGTGATGCTGGTGCTGTTCCTCGTCATGCGCCGGCTCGTGCATTCGCCCTTCGGCGCCACGCTCAAGGCGATCCGCGACAACCGGCTGCGCGCCATGGCGATCGGCATCCCGGTGGTGTCGCGGCTGGCCGTGATCTACACCGTGGCGGCCGGCGTGGCCGGCGCCGCGGGCGCGCTGCTCGCGCAGACCACCGGCTTCGCCTCGCTCGACGTGCTGGCCTTCGACCGCTCGGCCGACGTGCTGCTGATGCTGGTGATCGGCGGCGTGGGCTGGCTCTACGGCGGCGTCGCGGGCGCCATCGTCTTCAAGCTGCTGCAGACCTGGCTGTCGTCGGTGACGCCGCAGTACTGGATGTTCTGGATCGGCCTGATCCTGGTGTTGCTGGTGCTCGTGGGCCGCGATCGTCTGCTCAAGCCCTGGACCTGGTTCGGTGCCGGCAAGAAGGGCGGTGCGGCATGACCGACACCGTGCTCTCGACCCATGGGCTGGTGATGCGCTTCGGCGGCATCACCGCGACGAACAACGTCTCGATGGAACTCCGGCGCGGCGCGCGCCATGCGCTGATCGGCCCGAACGGCGCCGGCAAGACCACGCTGATCAACCAGCTCACGGGCGTGCTCACGCCCTCCGAGGGCCGCATCACGCTGCTCGGCGAGGACATCACGCGCCTCGCGCCGCACAAGCGCGTGGCGCGCGGGCTGGTGCGCACCTTTCAGATCAACCAGCTGTTCGACTCGATGACGCCGCTCGAGACGCTGGCGCTGGTCGTGTCGCAGCACCAGGGCATCGGCGCGCAATGGTGGCGCCCGCTCGGCGCGACCAGGGCGGTGGCCGAGCGCGCGGGGCAGCTGCTCGAGCAGTTCCACCTGGCCGACGTGGCGCACCAGCAGACCAAACATCTGGCCTACGGCAAGCGCCGGCTGCTCGAGATCGCGATCGCGCTGGCCTGCGAGCCGCGCGTGCTGCTGCTCGACGAACCCGTGGCCGGCGTGCCCGCGGGCGAGCGCGAGGAGCTGCTGCAGACCGTGGCCGCGCTGCCGGCCGACGTGTCGGTGCTGCTGATCGAGCACGACATGGACCTGGTGTTCAGCTTCGCCGACCGCATGACGGTGCTGGTCAACGGCACCCTGCTGACCGAGGGCGATCCCGAGGCCATCGCCAACGACCCGCGGGTCAAGGAGGTCTACCTCGGCCATGGCCAGACCGCCGAGGTCGCCCATGTCTGAGCTGCTGCGCATCGAGAACCTGAGCGCCGGCTACGGCGAGGCCGTGGTGCTGCACGACGTTTCCTTCGCGCTCGGCGAGGGCCGCACGCTCGCGCTGCTGGGCCGCAACGGCACCGGCAAGACCACGCTGATCAACACCCTGGCGGGCGCCACGCGCCAGCACGGCGGCAGCATCGCGCTCGGCGGCCAGGCGCTGCACCGGCTCGCGCCGCACCAGCGCGCGGCGGCCGGCATCGGCTGGGTGCCGCAGGAACGCAACATCTTCAAGTCGCTCACCGTGCACGAGAACCTCACGGCCGTGGAGCGGCCCGGGCCGTGGAATCCGCGCCGCGTCTACGAGATGTTCCCGCGCCTGGCCGAGCGCAAGACCAACCTCGGTACCCAGCTGTCGGGCGGCGAGCAGCAGATGCTGGCCGTGGGCCGCGCGCTGGTGCTGAACCCGAAGCTGCTGCTGCTCGACGAGCCGCTCGAGGGCCTGGCGCCGATCATCGTGGAGGAGCTGCTGCGCGCCATCCGCCGCATCACGCGCGACGAGGGCCTGGCCGCGATCGTGGTCGAGCAGCATCCGCAGGCGATCCTCGCGATCTCCGACGAGGCCGTGGTGCTCGACCACGGGACCATCGTGCATGCCGACAGCGCGGCCGCGCTGCGCGCGCAGCTGCAGGTGCTCGATCGCTTGCTGGGTGTGGCGCGCTAGGCGGTCGACGCATCGGCCGGAAAGACAAGGAGACAGAAGACCATGGAGATCCGGAACACGACGATGCGACGAACCGCCGGCCTGTCGGCCCTGGCGATCGCCGCGGGCCTGCTCGCCGCCTGCGGCACCGGCGGGCCTTCCGCGCCGCAAAGCCTGAGCCTCGGGCCCGACCCCGCCGTGGCCTGCGCGCGCCGCGCGGCACCGGTGCCGCCCGGCGCGATCGGCCTGCCCAGCGGCATGGCGACCATCGACACCGCCACCCTCGTGGCCGCCGCGCCGCTGGCGGTGGCGGAGCGCGGCCCGAGTCCGGCGGCGCGCATCACGCCGGCCACGCCCGCGCATTGCCGGCTGCTCGGGCGCATCGCGCCGCTCGATGCCGCGGCGCCGCCGATCGGGTTCCAGGTCAACCTGCCGCTGGCCTGGAACGGCCGCAGCCTGCAGTACGGCGGCGGCGGGTTCAACGGCGTGCTGATCACCGGCCTGGCGCTGGTGCCGGCGGCCCGCTTCGACCAGCCCACGCCGCTCGCGCAGGGCTACGTGACCTACGGCACCGACTCCGGCCACCAGAACGTGGCCGGCCAGCCGCCGCAGGCCTTCGCGCTCAACGACGAGGCGCTCGAGAACTTCGCGCATGCCTCGTACAAGAAGGTGCGCGACGTGGCCGTGGCGCTGATGCAGCGCGCCTACGGACAGGCGCCGCGCAAGCTCTACTTCATGGGCAGCTCGGAGGGCGGACGCGAGGCGCTGACCATGGCGCAGCGCTATCCGCGCGACTTCGACGGCATCTTCAGCCGCGTGCCGGTCATCAACTGGACCGGGCTGCAGCATGCGGGCACGCGCAACGGCATCGCCACCTTCGGCGAGGGCTGGCTGCGGCCCGCGCAGGTGCAGCGGGTGCACGAGGCCGTGCTCGCGGCCTGCGATGCCGCCGACGGCGCAGCCGATCGCATCGTGTCGAACCCGGTGGCCTGCCTGCAGCGCTTCGACCCGGCCAGCCTGCGCTGCGCGGCGGGCACGCGCGGGGACGACTGCCTCAACGACGCGCAGGTGCAGGCGGTGCGCACGCTGCGTTCGCCGTGGCGCTCGCCCGTGCCGCTGGCCAACGGCATCGCGGAGTACCCGGGCTGGGGCATCGGCGGCGAGGCCACGCCGGCCTTCGCCTCGATGGGCGGCTGGAACGCCTGGTGGACCGGCAGTGCCGCGCCGACCGTGCCGCCGCAGCCGAGCAACGGCATCGCGTGGTTCTACGGCAGCGGCGCGCTGCAGTACTTCTATGCCCGCGATCCGTCGCTCGACGTGCGCAACTACCGCGCCGAGGACCATGCGGCGCGCATCGCCACCGTCTCGCGGCTGATGGATTCGACCGACCCCGACCTCGGCGCCTTCAGCGCGCGCGGCGGCAAGCTGCTGATGCTCGAGCACATGGCCGACTATGCGCAGAGCCCGTTCGCGGGCATCCGCTACCACGAGTCGGTGGTCGCGCGCATGGGCCGCGCCGAGGCGGACCGCTTCATGCGGCTGTACACCGCGCCCGGCGTGGACCACGTGGGCAGCGGCGCGCCGGCCAACGTCGACATGCTCGGCGTGCTGGTCGACTGGGTCGAGCGCGGCCGCGCGCCCGCCGGCCTGCAACTGCTCGAGCAGGAGGTGCAGCCGCCCTTCAGGACGGTGCGCGCGCGCCCGCTGTGCGAATGGCCGCTGTGGCCGCGCTACGTGGGAGGCGATGTGGCGCAGGCGGCGAGCTTCCAGTGCACGCGCTAGCGCCGGGCCGATCTTCAAGCGGCGCTTGAAAGAGTTTCCGGGCGCGAGGGCTTTTTCATGCACGGGCCTGCTCGCACACTGCGGGGTCCCTGTCACACCCTCCACGCCCCATGAACACGACCCCCATCATCGGCATCGCCGTCCTGAAAGCCCGGCCCGGTCGGCGCGAATCCCTTCGCGCCGCATTGAGCGCGCTGGTGCCACCCACGCGCCAGGAGCCCGGCTGCCTCGACTACACGCTGTTCGAACTGCGCGACGAACCCGGCAGCTTCTACATGCGCGAGTCGTTCCGGGACCAGGCCGCGCTGGATGCGCATCTGGCCACGCCGCACTTCAAGGCCTTCGAGCAGCGCTTCGACGAACTGCTCGAGGAGCCGATCCGGCTGGTCTTTCTGGAGCAGGTCGCGTAGCGCTCAGATCGCGCAGCCGTCCGGGCCGCAGGCCGGCGTTGCCGACGAAGTCGACGCCGGCGCCGCGAAGCTCGCGAGCTGCGCCTTCCACGCGTCCGGCCGGCCCAGCCACGGGCCGATGTCGACCCGGCCCGCGCCGCCATCGGGCCGCGCGAGCACGAAGGTCGGGAAGCCCTGGCCACCGACGCGGCGCAGCAGCGCGCGGCTGGCCTCGATGTGTTGCGCGGTCGCTTCGCCCGACAGCCGCGCGAAGGCCGCGGCGAAGGCCTCGGCATCGAAGCCCAGTTCCGCGGCCAGCGCCTGCAGCACGTCGGCGTCGGCGATGCGCCGGCCCTCGGCGTAGTGCGCGCGCTGCACGCGATGGGCCATGTCGAGCGCGCCACCCGCGCGCAGCGACTCGGCCGCGAGGATCGCGGTGGTCGGCGGCTCGGAGTCCATCACGGCCGTGCCGTCGCGCAGCAGGCCTTCGAAGTAGGCCTCGCCGAAGGGCTGGCCCGTGAGCTCGGCGATGCGGCGGTCGTGCGGCAGCACGTAGTCGCGCCACTGCGGCGTGATGGCGCGGCGGTTGGCGCCGGTCATCATGCCGCCGCCATGCAGTTCGACGCGCAGGCCCGGCACCTCGCGCGCGGCCTCGACCAGCGGCGCGGCGGCATAGCACCAGCCGCACAGCGGATCGAAGATGCAATGCAGGGTGGTGGCTTCGTTCATTGCGGCCATTTCATCTCTCCCTTGATGACCTTCGCGCTCAGTTCGAGCGAGGAGGCGTCCTCCAGCTTGGGGTAGCGCTTCTTCATCGCGGCGATCAGCGCGGCCGAGTCCTTGGCTTTCGCGGCCTCGGTCTCGAAGGCCTGCAGGTAGGCGCGCGTGAAGTTCACCGAGGCGAGCGTGGAGGGCGCCGAGCCGTCGGCGTTCGGCAGGTAGTGGCCGGGCACCACGGTCTTCGGCTTGAGCGCCGCGATGCGGTCGAGCGTGCGGCGCCAGTCGCGGCGCGACTCGGGTGTCTGCGTGTCGGCCACCCAGAGGTGGATGTTGGCCGATACCGGCACGCCGCCGACCACGGTCCTGAGCGAGGGAATCCACGCGACGGTGCGTGCGGGCGTGGGGCCGACGACCTGGATCTTGCGGCCCTCGAGCTCGATCGTGTCGCCCGCGAGCGGCTCGGGCACCACCAGCGACTGCGGCGCGTTGTCCTTGAGGATCGGACCCCAGTGGGCCAGCTTGCCGTCCTTCGAGGCCTGGATCGCGGCCACGGTCTGCGGCGTGGCGACGATCTTCGCGTCGGGGAAGGCGGCATGGATCACGTCGAGGCCGAAGTAATAGTCGGGGTCGCTGTGGCTGATGTAGACGGTGGCGAGCCTGCGGCCGCCGGCCTGGATCTTCTTCACCAGCGCCTGGGCGTCGTTGCGCTGGAACTGGGCGTCGATCAGCACGGCCTCCTTCTCGCCCGAGACGATGCTCGAGGAGACGGGAAACAGCGAGGCCGCGCCAGGGTTGTAGACCTCGAGCGTCAAGGGGGAGGCGGATGCGGCGAGACCGAGGGTGGAGAAGGCGGCGAGCGCGGTGGCGGCGAGGAAGCTGCGGCGGAACATGGCGATTCTTTCTGCGGATGAGGGTGTGACAGGTGAAGCCCGCAGTGTGGATGGCGCCGAACGAAACAAAAACCGGCTTCCGCGCAAAGGATCGTTTCGCAATCCGGTCGAATCGGGCGGATCAGTCGCGCCGCGCCAGCTTCTCGAGGTGCGCCACCAGCAGCTGTGCCGCGGGCGACAGCGAGGCCTCGTCGCGAAAGCAGATCGCGAAGCGGCGCTTCGCCCACGGGTCGGCCAGCGGCATCAGGCACAGGCCGTAGGCCGCGGTGAAGGGCTGCGCCACCTCGGCCGGCACCACGCTGATCGCGAGGCCGGCGCGCACGACGCGCAGCGCGGCGTCGAAGTTCGACACCAGCACGCGGTGCACCAGCGGCTTGCCCGCGGCCGTGGCCTCGCGCGCGAGCAGCAGCTGCACCGCGCTGAGCGCGGGCATGCCGACGAACTCGTGGTCGAGCAACTGCTCGAAGCGCACCTCGCGCATCCGCGCCACCGGGTGCGAGGGATGGGCCACCACCGCGAGGTGGTCGCTGCGGTAGTCGCGCCGCTGCAGGCCCTCGAGGTCGGCCGCGTCCCAGCACAGGCCGATCGAGGCCACGCCCTCGCGGATGCCGCGCACGATCTCGGGGCTGACGCGCTCCTCCATGTCGACGCGGATGTTGCGGTGCGCCGGGTCCTGCAGGAAATCGGCCACGTCCTCGGCCAGCGACTCGGCCATCACCGAGGCCGAGGCCAGCATGCGCACGTGGCCGCGCATGCCGCCGGCATAGGCCGCCATGTCGCGCTCGATGCGGTTCACGCTGCCGAGCATGGCGCGCGCATGCTCGAGCAGGGTTTCGCCGGCCGCCGTGGGCACCACGCCGCGGCGGCGTCGCACGAACAGCGGCGTGCCCAGCGTGTCCTCGAGCTGCGCCAGCCGCTTGCTGATGGCCGAGCCGACGATGCTGGCCTGGGCGCCGGCGCGCGCGATGCTGCGGGTTTCGCAGACCGAGACGAACAGGCGCAGGGTGGTGAGGTCGAGGTCGCGCATGGCGTCGGCTCCGTTGTTTTCGTGGTGTTCCGATTCGGAACGGATCGGCTTCCGAAATATAGCTTCTGCATCGAATCGGAAAGTCTAAGAATGACGCCGATTCCAGACACCCATCGCACGGAGACACCGCCTTGACCGAACCTTCCGCCCTGGCGCGCCCGCACGCCTTCCTGCCGCCGCGCGCCACCGTGCGCGAAGTGGGCCTGCGCGACGGCCTGCAGAGCATCGCCCGCACCCTGCCCACCGAGCACAAGCGCGAATGGATCCGTGCTGCCCATGGGGCAGGCCAGCGCGAGATCGAGGTCGGCTCCTTCGTGCCCGCGCGGCTGCTGCCGCAACTGGCCGACACGGCCGAGTTGCTGGCCTTCGCGAAGACCCTGCCGGGCCTGTTCGCCTCGGTGCTGGTGCCCAACCTGAAGGGCGCCGAACGCGCCATCGAGGGCGAGGCCGACCTGCTGGTGGTGCCGCTGTCGGCCAGCCATGCGCACAGCCTCGCCAACCTGCGCAAGACGCCCGACGAGGTGGTGGCCGAGGTCGGCCGCATCCGCGCCGCGCGCGATGCCGCGGGCTCGAGGACGCTGATCGAGGGCGGCGTGGGCACCGCCTTCGGCTGCACGCTGCAGGGCCCCGTGGCGCCCGAGGAGGTGCTGCGGCTGATGCAGGCGCTGCTCGACGCGGGCGCCGACCGCGTGAGCCTGGCCGACACCGTCGGCTATGCCGATCCGGCGATGGTGCGCCGCCTGTTCGAGCGCGCGCGGGCCATCGCGGGCGAGCGGCTGTGGTGTGGCCATTTCCACGACACGCGCGGGCTGGGGCTGGCCAACGTCTATGCGGCGCTCGAGGTCGGCATCGCGCGCTTCGACGCCTGCCTGGCCGGCATCGGCGGCTGCCCGCACGCGCCGGGCGCCAGCGGCAACGTCGACACCGAGGACCTGCTGTTCATGCTGCAGAGCATGGGCGTGGCCACGGGCGTCGACCTGCGGCAGCTGCTCGCGCTGCGCGGGCGCGTGGCGCAATGGCTGGACGGCGAGACCCTGCAGGGCACGCTGTGGCGCGCGGGCTTCCCGAAGACCTTCGCGCAGGAAGAGGTGGCGGCATGAGCGCCCTCGAAGAGAAGCGCCTGCCGCTGGCCGGCATCCGCGTGGTCGAGTTCACCCACATGGTGATGGGCCCGACCTGTGGCATGGTGCTGGCCGACCTCGGCGCCGAGGTCATCAAGGTCGAGCCCATCGAGGGCGACCGCACGCGCCACCTGCTGGGCGCGGGCGCGGGCTTCTTCCCGATGTTCAACCGCAACAAGAAGAGCATCGCGCTCGACCTGCGCCATCCGCAGGGGCTCGAGGCCGCGCTGCGCCTGTGCGCCGGCGCCGACGTGGTGGCGCAGAACTTCAAGCCCGGCACCATGGGGAAGTACGGCCTCGACTACGCCGCGCTGCGCCGGCTCAACCCGCGGCTGGTGTACGTCAACCACACGGGCTTCCTGCCCGGCCCCTACGAGCACCGCACCGCGCTCGACGAGGTGGTGCAGATGATGGGCGGGCTGGCCTACATGACCGGCCGGCCTGGCGACCCGCTGCGCGCGGGCACCAGCGTCAACGACATCATGGGCGGCATGTTCGGCGCCATCGGCGCGATGGCCGCGCTGATGCAGCGCGGCCAGACCGGAGAGGGGCAGGAGGTGCATTCGGCGCTGTTCGAGAACAACGTGTTCCTGGTCGGCCAGCACATGCTGCAGTACGCGATCACGGGCCAGGCCGCGGCGCCGATGCCCGATCGCATCTCGGCCTGGGCGCTGTACGACGTGTTCACCGTGAAGGACGGCGAGCAGATCTTCCTGGCCGCGGTCAGCGACGCGCAATGGCAGAGCTTCTGCGATGCCCTGGGCTTCGACGACCTGAAGGCCGACCCGGCGCTGCGCACCAACAACGACCGCGTGCGGCTGCGCCCGACGCTGCTGGCGGACCTGCGCGCGCGGCTGGCCTCGCGCCCGGCCGCCGAGCTGTCGGCGCTCTTCGAGGCGCGCGGCCTGCCGTTCGCGCCGATCGTGCGGCCCGAGGACCTCTACGGCGATCCGCACCTGCTGGCCACCGGCGGCCTGGCCGACATCCGCCTGCCCGACGGCGAGCGCGCGGGCCAGACCGCGCAGACCACGCTGTTCCCGATCACGCTGGGCGGCGAGCGCCTGGGCGTGCGCCTCGATCCGCCCGCGTTGGGCGAGCACACGCGCGAACTGCTGGCCGAGCTCGGCTACGGCGAGGCGCAGATGCAGGCGCTGCTCGACGACGCGGCCGTGGCATAGACCGGTTTTCTTTTCCCCATGACTACAACGAGAGACAAGACGATGCCCAACCAACTGCCTTCCTTCATCGACCGCCGCGCGCTGCTGGGCCTGGGTGCCGGCGCGGCCGCGCTCGCCGCCTGGCCCGCCTGGGCACAGGGCGACCGGCCCGTGCGCTTCATCCTGCCGATCAGCGCGGGCTCGGGCGTGGACGCCATCGTGCGCGCCGCCACGGTCGCGCTCGGCAAGGCCTTCGGCCAGCCGGTGGTGGTCGAGAACCAGCCGGGCGCGGGCGGCATCACCGGCACCTCGACCGTGGTCAAGGCCGTGCCCGACGGCTTCACCTTGGGCATGGTGTCGAACAACCACGTCATCAACCCGGCGGTGTTCAGGAAGATGCCCTTCGACCCGATCGCCGACGTGACGCCGATCAGCGTGGTGGGCGCCACGCCGCTGGTGCTGGCGGTGAACCCGAAGCTGCCGGCGAAGAACGTGAAGGAGCTGGTGGCGCTGCTGCGCGCGAAGCCCGAGGGCTACAACTACGCCTCCTCGGGCAACGGCACCATCATCCACCTGGCCGGCGAGATGTTCATGGACGAGGCCGGCGTGAAGGCGCGGCACATTCCGTACAAGGGCACGGGCCCGATGGTCACCGACATGATCGCGGGCCAGGTCGAGATGGGCGTGGTCGCGCTGCCGGCCGTGCAGCCGCACCTGAAGAGCGGCGCGCTGCGCGCCATCGGCCTGTGCGGCCCGGCGCGCTCGCCGGCCGCGCCCGAGATGCCGACCATCGCCGAGCAGGGGCTGCCGAACTACGTGGTCGAGGGCTGGTTCGCGGTGATCGGGCCGGCGAAGATGCAGGCGGCCGAGGTGCAGCGCGTGCACGATGCCGTGGCCGCGGCCTTCGCGAGCGCCGAGGTGCGCGAGGCCATGGACAAGCAGGGCAACCTCATCAAGCCGACCACGCCCGAGCAGGCGGCCGCCTATTTCCGCAGCGAGGCGGCGCGCTACGCGGCGCTGGTGAAGAAGGCCAACGTGGTGCTCGAGTGAGCACGCGGGCTTTCGCGGCCCGGGGCGATCAGTTCTCGGGCCGCACCGCGCGGTAGAGCGCGCGCACGAAATCCGACTGGGTGATCATGCCGGCCAGCCGCTTCTCGGCGTCGATGATCGGGATGTGGTGGTGGCCGCCCTCGGAGAACAGCGGCACCAGGTCGACCACGGGGCGGTCGGCGCTGGCCACGCGCACCTGGCGCGTCATGATCTGGCCCACCACCTCGGGCTTGTTCGAGACCACGGTGCGGGTGGCGCGGATGAAGTCGCGCAGCCGGCCCGCGATGCCCTCGTGGTGCGCCAGGTCGAGCTGGCGGAAGAAGTCGGCCTGCGTGACGATGCCCACCACGCGGCGCGTGCGGTCGACCACCGGCAGCGCCTTGATGCGGCGCTCGTGCATCAGCGCCCAGGCCTCCTGCAGCGGCGTGCCGAACTCCACCGTGATCGGCGTGCGCGACATGATGTCGTCGCAGTGCAGGGTGCCGAGCCGCCGCTTGTAGCTCTCGAGCTCGGTCTGCTGGATCAGCGACTCGAGGTCGTCGCGGCTGATGTCGAGCACCTGGTTGTAGCGCGCCAGCACGGCATCGATGTCGGCCTGGCTGAAGCGCGCGTCGGCGCGCGGCGGCTGCGCCACCTGCACGTGCGGATAGCGCCGGCCGGTGAAGCTGTTGTAGGCCGCGCCCGCGAGCACCAGCAGCAGCGAGTTGACGAAGAAGGGGAAGAAGGCCGACGACAGGTGCGTGGTGTGGGTGAGCACCGCGAGCAGCGCCGCGGCGCCGCCCGGCGGATGCAGGCAGCGCGCCACGAACATCAGGCCGATGGCGCCGCCGACCGCGACCGCGGCGGCCACCGCCGGGTCGGGAATCCAGTTGACGCTGGCGATGCCCACGATGGCCGACAGCGTGTTGCCGCCCACCACCGACCAGGGCTGCGCGAGCGGGCTGGCCGGCACCGCGAACACCAGCACCGCGCTCGCGCCCAGCGGCGCGATCAGCCACACGGCGTTGCCGCCGAGCGTCTGCGCGATCCAGCGGCAGATCAGCGCCGTGATCAGCAGCCCGAGGGCCGCGCCGCCCATGGCGCGCAGGCGCTCGCGCGCATCGACGGTGGTGCGGCCCGGCAGCCAGGCACGCAGGTAGACGAGGAGCTTGTTGGCGGAGGACATGCGGATCGAAGAGTGTCTCGGTGTTGTTCTTGTTCGTTCGCCGGCCGCCGCTTCAGCCCTCGTGGGCGACGCGCCGTCCGATGTCGGGCCAGCGGCCGTGCAGCCAGACCCAGGCCACCAGACCAATGGCCAGCATCAGGGTGGAAGTGAGCGCGAGCGCGAGCGTGGAATGCATCACCAGCGGCGCCACCGCGCCAGCCACGATGCCGTTGGCGGTGGAGCCGATCACGGCCTGCAGCGAGGAGGCCATGCCGCGGCGCTCGGGATGCAGGTCGAGCACCAGCAGCGTGACCACCGGCACCATCAGCGCCCAGCCGAAGGCGAACACCGCGAGCGGCCACAGCGCCCAGGCCACGTGGGCCTGGAAGAAGGTGTTGGCGACCACGTTGACCACCGAGGTGACCAGCATGATCAGGAAGCCGTCGCGGATCTGGCGCTTGGGCGCCACCTTGCCGGCCATGCGCCCGCTGGCGCGCGCGCCGAGCATGATGCCGCCGATGGTCAGCAGGAAGAACCAGAAGAACTGCTGCGGCTGCAGCGCGAGGTGGTCGCCGAGGAAGGCCGGCGCGGCCAGCACGTAGAGGAACATGCCGTTGAAGGGCACGCCGCTGGCGAAGGCCAGCAGCAGGAAGCGCGGGTCGGAACACAGGTCCCAGTAGCCGCGCAGCAGGTGGCGCACGTGGAAGGACTGGCGGTGCGAGGGGTGCAGCGTCTCGGGCAGCAGCTTGTAGTTGGCCGCGAACAGCACCACGCCCACGGCCACCAGGAACCAGAACACCGCGTGCCAGCCCGCGTGCACGAACAGGAAGCCGCCGACGATCGGCGCGATGGCGGGCGCCACGCCGAAGTAGATCGTGACCTGGCTCATCACGCGCTGGGCCTCGGCGGGCGGGAACATGTCGCGGATCACCGCGCGCGAGACCACGATGCCCGCGCCCGTCGACAGGCCCTGCAGGCCGCGGAACAGCACCAGCTGCGTGATCGTCTGCGACAGCGCGCAGCCCAGCGAGGCCAGCGTGAACACCGCGAGGCCCCACAGCACCACCGGGCGGCGTCCGAAGCTGTCGGACAGCGCGCCATGGAACAGGTTCATGAACGCGAAGCCGAACAGGTAGGCCGAGAGCGTCTGCTGCATCTCGGCCGGCGTCGCGCCGATCGAGCGCGCGATGCCCGAGAAGGCGGGGATGTAGGTATCGATGGAGAAGGGCCCGAGCATGCCGAGCACCGCGAGCAGCACGGCCAGCGCCCAGCGCGGGGCTTGCCAGAGTTTGTCTGCATCGGGATTCATGATGAGGATTGCTCCATTCTTCTTATCTGGGTGGCTGTCGCAGAGGGGCCCAAAAAAGAAAGCGCCCTTGCGGGCGCCTCCTTTGCGGGGAAATACCGGGAGACCGGCTCAGAGCGTATCAATAAAGCTGCGCAGCTTGTCCGAGCGCGACGGATGCTTGAGCTTGCGCAGGGCCTTCGCCTCGATCTGGCGGATGCGCTCGCGCGTCACGTCGAACTGCTTGCCGACTTCTTCCAGCGTGTGGTCGGTCGACATCTCGATGCCGAAGCGCATGCGCAGCACCTTGGCTTCGCGCGGCGTCAGCGAGTCGAGGATGTCCTTGACCACGTCGCGCAGGCCGGCCTGCATCGCGGCCTCGATCGGGGCCGTGTTGCTGCTGTCCTCGATGAAGTCGCCCAGGTGCGAATCGTCGTCGTCGCCGATGGGGGTTTCCATCGAGATCGGCTCCTTCGCGATCTTCATGATCTTGCGGATCTTGTCTTCCGGGATCTCCATCTTGGCGGCCAGGATGCCGGCGTCGGGCTCGAAGCCGAACTCCTGCAAGTGCTGGCGCGAGATGCGGTTCATCTTGTTGATGGTCTCGATCATGTGCACCGGGATGCGGATGGTGCGCGCCTGGTCGGCGATCGAGCGCGTGATCGCCTGGCGGATCCACCACGTGGCGTAGGTCGAGAACTTGTAGCCGCGGCGGTATTCGAACTTGTCCACCGCCTTCATCAGGCCGATGTTGCCTTCCTGGATCAGGTCGAGGAACTGCAGGCCGCGGTTGGTGTACTTCTTGGCGATCGAGATCACGAGGCGCAGGTTGGCCTCGATCATTTCCTTCTTGGCATCGCGCGAGGACGATTCGCCCTCGTTCATGCGCTTGTTGATGTCCTTGAGCTCGGTCAGCGGCACCACCACGCGCGACTGGATGTCGGCCAGCTTCTGCTGCAGTTCCTGCACCGGCGGGATGTTGCGCGCGAGCACGGCGCTCCAGGGCTTGCCGGCGGCGGCCTGCTTCTCGACCCACTTGAGGTTCAGCAGGTTGGAGGCGATCCGGTTGCCGTTCTTGTCGAAGCCGCTGAAGTCGCGGATGAACTCGTCCTGCGGGAAGCCGCACTTGTCCACGATGATGCGGCGCAGCTCGCGCTCCTTCTTGCGCACGTCGTCGACCTGGGTGCGCACGAGGTCGCACAGGCGCTCGATGGTGCGCGCGGTGAAGCGGATGGTCATCAGCTCGTCCGACAGGGACTGCTGGGCCTTGGTGTACGAGGGCGTGCCGTAGCCTTCCTTATCGTAGACCTTGTGCACCTTCTCGAACATCTCGGCGATGCGGTCGAAGCGCGACAGGGCCTCGTTCTTGAGTTCCTCGAGCTTCTTGGTCAGCGCCTTGGAGCCGCCCTTGCCGTCGTCGTCGTCTTCCTCGTCGAATTCGTCGAAGTCTTCCTCGGCCACGTAGTCGTCGGCCTCGTTGGGGTTCGAGAAGCCGTCGACGATGGTCGAGATGACGACCTTGCCTTCACGGATCTCGCCGGCCAGGCGCAGGATCTCGGCGATGGTGGCGGGGGAGGCCGAGATGGCCTCCATCATCGCCATCAGGCCGCCTTCGATGCGCTTGGCGATCTCGATTTCGCCTTCGCGGGTCAGCAGTTCGACCGTGCCCATTTCGCGCATGTACATGCGCACGGGGTCGGTGGTGCGACCGAATTCGCTGTCCACGGTGGAAAGAGCCGCTTCGGCTTCCTCTTCCGCTTCCTCCACCGTGGTCGCGGTGGGGGCGGTGTTGTTCAGCAGCAGGGTCTCGGCGTCGGGGGTCTGCTCGTAGACGGCCACGCCCATGTCGTTGAGCATGGTGACCACGACTTCCATGGTCTCTGCGTCGACCAGCTTGTCGGGCAGGTGGTCGGAGATTTCGCCGTGCGTCAGGTAGCCGCGGGTCTTGCCCAGCGTGATCAGGGTCTTCAGGCGCGAGCGGCGCTTGGCGAGGTCTTCCTCGGACAGCACGGTCTCGTCGAGGCCGAATTCCTTCATCAAGGCGCGTTCCTTCGCCTTGCTGATCTTCATGCGCAGCGGCTTGACCTTCTCCTCGGTCGTCGCAACGGTGGCCGCGGGTTCGTCACCGGCCAGATCGTCCTCGATGTCCGACAGGTCGACGTCGCTCTCGGGCGCATCCTTGTCGGCCTTGGGCTTGCGGCCGCGCTTGGCGCCGGTGGCGGGAGCGGCGGCGGTGCTGGCGGCCTTGGGCGGGCGGCCGACCTTCTTGGCCGCGGGGGCTGCAGCGCCTGCGGCAGCCGTCTTGGCGGCTGTCTTCTTGGTGTCGTCGGTGGTGGTCGTCGATTTCGTGGGCACGGTTTTCACTTTCGTTGCGGCTGCCGCCTTGGACGCGGCTGCACCCGTCTTAGTTGCCGGCAAAGCGGCCGCTTTCAACGGTTTTTCGGCTGCAGGCTTGGCGGCGGCGCTTTTGGCGGGTGAAGGAGCAGGCTTCTTTGAACTGGGCATACGACCTCGTTACAACAAGAATGAACAAGCGGGATCACACGAAATCACACGGGCGCGGTCCGCGAGGACAGCGCCGCCAGCCCGGCACGGCCGGACAGGAACAATTGGGGAAAAGAGGAATAAATCCTCAATAGGCAAGATGTCGGGCGATCATTTGGTGTGCAGTCCTTGCGGGTATTGGCCCTTTCCAGCGGGGTTGCCGTGGAGTGCGTTGCGCGAGGGGCCGGTCCGGAGGTGCTGCTGTCGCTCTTGCCGATTTCGCCAGTTGCGAAGCCCTACATTATAGCGTCTTGCGCAAATTTCAAGCAATCACACCGTCTTGGGGCGCATGCGGGCGCGCAACTCGAGCCGCCGTGCCTCCAGCGCCTTGTAGCGCTCGAGCGCCCGCGGATCCTTGCCGACGGCCGCGATGGCCTCGCTCTGCTGGAACTTGAGACGGTCGTCGAGCATGAAGTCGAGCACGCTGCCCAGCTCGCGGGCGGCCTCGGCCTGCAGGTCGCTCTCGCTGGCCTCCGGATCGACGGGCGGGCCGCCTTCCGCGGCCGTCATCAGCTTGTCGGCCAGCGCCTCTAATTCCTGGCCGCGCAGGCCCTCGCGCAGCGCGGCCCACGACTGGGCGCCGTGCTCGTGCAACTGGCTGTCGAGCCAGGTGAACAGCGCGCCGTGCGGCCCCGGCAGTTCGCACAGCATCAGGTGCACCTCGTGCGACAGCGGCTCCCACTGCGCCATGTTGGCGAGCAGCAGCCGCACCGCGATGTCGGGCCGGCTCAGCGGCTGGCTGCGCCCGCGCATCGGTTCGCGCGGCGGCTCCTTGCGGCCGAAACGCTTGTTGAACGGTCGTTTCTTGCTATCGTTTTCGTAGTAGCGCTCGCGCTCTTCGTAGACCGGCGGTTCCGGGAAGTAGCCGTCGTCGTCGGGCGGTCGCTCCTGGCTGCGCTCGGCCTGGCGCGAGGCGCCGCCGCCACGCGGCGCCGCCGCCGTGGCCCAGAGGTCCGACAGCGCGGCCGCGTCGAGCTGCACCAGCGTGGCGATCTCGCTCAGCAACTGGCGCTTGAGGGCGCCGTCGGGCAGCGCGCTCCACAAGGGGCGCACGTTGCTGCTCATGTGGGCGCGGCCCTCGGCGGTGCCGAGGTCGCAGCCCTCGCGCGCGGCCTCGATCATGAAGCGCGACAGCGGCGTGGCCTCCTGCACGAAGCGCGCGAAGGCGTCGGCGCCGAACTCGCGGATGAAGCTGTCGGGATCGTGCTCGGCCGGCAGGAACAGGAACTTGATGCTGCGCGTGTCGGTGGCATAGGGCAGGGCACCGTCGAGCGCCTTGCGCGCCGCGCGGCGGCCGGCGGCGTCGCCGTCGAAGCTGAACACCACCGATTCGGTGAAGCGGAACAGCTTCTGCACATGCTCGGTGGTGCAGGCCGTGCCCAGCGTGGCCACCGCGTTCGGAAAGCCGAGCTGCGCCAGCGCCACCACGTCCATGTAGCCCTCGGTCACCAGCGCGTAGCCGCGGTCGCGGAAGGCGGCGCGGGCCTCGTAGAGACCGTAGAGCTCGCGGCCCTTGCTGAAGACGGGCGTTTCGGGCGAATTCAGGTACTTGGGCTTCTCGTCGCCGAGCACCCGGCCGCCGAAGCCGATGCATTCGCCCTTGACGTTGCGGATCGGGAACATCACCCGGTCGCGGAAGCGGTCGTAGCGCTTGGCCTCGCTGGCCTCGACCTGGCCGTCCTCGGTGTTGACGATCACCAGGCCGCTCTCGGCCAGCAGCGGGTCCTCGTAGTCGGGAAACACGCCCGCGAGCGTGCGCCAGCCCGGCGGCGCGTAGCCGATGCCGAATTGCTTGGCGATCTCGCCCGAGACGCCGCGGCCCTTCAGGTAGTCGATGGCGCCGGGCGCCTGGCGCAGGTGCTTGCGGAAGGCGTCGCCGGCCTTCTCGAGCACGTCGGTCAGCGTGGCCTGCTTCTGGCGCTGGCTCGCGGCGCGGGCGCGTTCGGCCGGCGAGGCGTCGTCCTCGGGCACCTGCAGGCCGTACTGGCCGGCGAGGTCGTGCACGGCCTCCACGAAGCCCATGCCGGCGTGCTCCATGAGGAAACCGATGGCGTTGCCGTGGGCGCCGCAGCCGAAGCAGTGATAGAACTGCTTGGTCGGGCTGACCGAGAAGGAGGGCGACTTCTCACCGTGGAAGGGGCACAGCCCCATGAAATTGGCGCCGGCCTTCTTGAGCTGCACGTAGCGGCCGACGATTTCCACCACGTCGGCGCGCGCGATGAGTTCCTGGATGAATGAAGCGGGGATGGTCATGTAGGCGGGGAGCGGCAAATCATACGCAAGCCGCGGGTCCCCCGCGACCCGGCGGCATACTGGCGGCGACCGACCATCCCGCCCGCATGACGACGCTCAATCCGCTGAAACACGCCGCCCCGCTGCTGCGCCACCCGCTGCGCTTCGGCTGGGAGGCCCTGAAAGAATTCCGCGCCAACCAGGGGTTGCTGCTGGCCGGTGCCGTGGCCTATTACGCGCTGCTGTCGATCGTGCCGCTCTTGATCGTCAGCGTGATCGCGCTGTCGCATGTGATCGACCAGGCCGAGCTGCTGCGCACCATCGGCCGCTACCTCGAATGGCTGCTGCCGGGGCAGTCGAAGGCCATCGTGGCCGAGCTGTCGAGCTTCCTGGACCACCGCGACGTGCTCGGGCCGGTGCTGCTGGTGACGATGATCTTCTTCAGCTCGCTGGCCTTCAGCGTGCTCGAGAGCGCGATGGCGGTGATCTTCCATCACCGCAAGGCCGACCACAAACGCCATTTCCTGGTGTCGGTGGCCATGCCCTACGTCTACATCCTGTGCCTGTGCGTGGGGCTGCTGCTGGTCACGCTGGTGTCGGGCGCGCTGCAGCTCGTGGGGCAGGAGAGCGTGGACCTGCTCGGGCGCAGCTGGTCGCTGTCCGGCGTGTCGGGGCTGCTCCTGTACCTGCTGGGGCTGGGCGGCGAGATCTTCATGCTGACCTCGCTCTACCTCGTGATGCCGGCCGGGCGCATGTCGCTGCGCCATGCGCTGCTGGGCGGCATCACCGCCGCGCTGCTGTGGGAGGCCACGCGGCGGATCCTGATCTGGTATTTCTCGACGCTGTCGCAGGTGAACGTCGTCTACGGCTCGCTGACCACGGCGATCGTGGTGCTGCTGAGCCTGGAGATCGCGGCCACGCTGGTGCTGCTGGGCGCCCAGGTGATCGCGAACTACGAGCGCCTGGACCGCACCGGCAGCACCCGCGTGCGGCCGTCCTCGGTCAGCGGGGAGGGAGTCGAATCGCTCCGTCCAGCCGGATCACCTCGCCGTTGAGCATGTCGTTCTCGATGATGTGCTTGGCGAGCTTCGCGTAGTCGGCCGGGGTGCCCAGGCGCGAGGGGAAGGGCACGCTGGCGGCGAGTGCGTCCTGCACTTCCTGCGGCATGCCGAACAGCATCGGCGTGCCGAAGATGCCGGGGGCGATCGTCATGTTGCGGATGCCGTTGCGCGCCAGGTCGCGTGCGATCGGCAGCGTCATGCCGACCACGCCACCCTTCGAGGCGCTGTAGGCGGCCTGGCCGATCTGGCCGTCGTAGGCCGCGACCGAGGCGGTCGAGATCAGCACGCCGCGTTCGCCCGTGGCTTCGGGCTCGTTCTTGCTCATCGCGTCGGCGGCCAGCCGGATCATGTTGAAGCTGCCGATCAGGTTGACCGTGACGGTCTTGCTGAACACCGCCAGCGCGTGCGGGCCGTTCTTGCCCACGGTCTTCTCGGCCGGCGCGATGCCGGCGCAGTTGATCAGGCCGACCAGCTTGCCGAGCTGCAGCGCGGCCGCCACCGCGGCCTGGCCGTCGGCTTCCTGGCTCACGTCGCACTTCACGAACACGCCGCCGATATCGCGCGCGACGGCTTCGCCCTTGTCGGCCTGCATGTCGGCGATGACGACCTTGGCGCCGTTGCCGGCCAGCATGCGCGCCGCGCCTTCGCCGAGGCCCGAAGCGCCACCGGTCACGATGAAAACCTTGCCGTCGATTTGCATGTAGGAGTCTCCTGAGGAAGAAAAGCCCTGCATTATCGAAGACGCCCCGGTGCGCGACCGTTTCGGCGCGCGCATAAAAAAAGGCCCCGTCCGAAGACGAGGCCCTGAATTGGATCCGTGAGGACCCAAGGAGACAACTGGTGGTGGTCGGCGGCTTAGCGCTTGCGCGACGAAGCGGTCGCGGTCTTGGCAGCGGCGACGGCTTGCGTGGACACGGCGTTGAAGTTGGCTTCGGCGACGTCCGACGCTTGCTTGACGGCCTTTTGCACCGATTCGAAAGCGTTGTTGGCGGCGGCGACGGCGCTCTTCAGCACGGCGACGGCGGTTTCCGAACCGGCGGGGGCATTCTTCGAAGCGCTGTCGACCAGGCCGACGAAGGCTTGCTGGGCTTCGCTGGCCTTCGATTCGAAGGCCTTGGTGAATTCGGCGCCGGTGCCTTGGGCGATTTCGTACAGGTGACGGCTGTAGGCGGCGGTCTTCTCGGCCAGGGGCTGGAACAGGCTGGCTTGCAGCGTCAGCAGTTCTTGCGCGTCCTTCACGCTCAGGGCGGCCTGGGCGGTGGTGGCGGCTTCGGACAGGGCGGCCTTGGAGGCGGTCACGTTGAGTTCGACGAGCTTCTCGACGCCTTCGAAAGCCTTGGTGGTCAGGCCGAACAGGGTTTCGAGGTTGGCTTTTTGGGCGGCGAGGATCTGGTCAGCGGTCAGGGCCATTTGGAATCTCCGGAAGGGATGATGGTTGGTCTATTCACGTTGCGCTGCGCCTCGTCGTCTTTGTTGCGGTGCAGCATGGGCTCAAGTATAGGCAGCTGAAATCTCCGGGCAAGAGGTTTTTGTTGCTTTGCAGCAATTTAGAAGAGGCTTTCTAAAACAGGCCGGCCGCCCTTGAAAGCCGATGGCGGCCATGGGTGTCGCGCAGTCGCCTGGAGCCGGCCAAGGCCGCTGGCAGAATCTCGCGCGATGACGACGCCCGCCTCTCCCAGCCCCAAGCCCGTGCCGCAGCCGCGCGCCAGCTACCCCGTCTTCCGCAGCATCCCCACGCGCTGGATGGACAACGACATGTACGGCCACGTCAACAACGTCGTCTACTACAGCTGGTTCGACACGGCGGTGAACGCGCTGCTGATCGAGCGCGGCGCCCTCGACATCCACCAGGGCTCGACCATCGGCTTCGTGGTCGAGACGCAGTGCAACTACTTCGCGCCGCTGGCCTTCCCGCAGACCGTCGAGGCCGGCATCCGCGTGGCGCAGGCCGGGCGTTCCAGCGTGCGCTACGAGGTCGGCCTGTTCGCGCAGGGTGCCGACACCGCGGCGGCCCAGGGGCATTTCGTGCATGTCTACGTCGACCGCACGACCCAGCGGCCGGTGCCGCTGCCCGAAGCGCTGCAGCGCGTGGTCGATTCGCTGCGGGCCTGAGCCCCCAAGAGAAACGGCGCCCCTGGGGGCGCCGTCGTTGCGAGGTCGGAGACGCGGCTTACTTCTTGGCCATCGCCTTGATGTCGGCCTTGCCCTTGTCCTCGTCGGCCTTGGCCTGCTTCACGCAGGCGGACTTGGCATCGCCGGTCTGGTCGTCGCACTTTTCCTTCGCGACTTCATAGGTGGCCTTCACCTTTTCCTCGGCCACCTTGCGCGCGTTGCTGTCGCTGGGCTTGAACTGCTGCTCGAGCTCGGCCTTGGCAACGTTCTCCTTGCCCTTGGCTTCCTTCTGGCAGACGTCCTTGGCGTTGTCCTTCAGCGTGTCGCACTGGGTCTTGGCGACCTTGTAGTCGGCCTCGATCTTTTCCTTGGCGACCTTGTGCTCGTCCTTGTTCATCTGGGCGCCGGCCTGGGTGGCGACGAAGCAGGTGGAGGCGAGCGCGAGCATGAGCAGATGTTTCTTCATTTTGGAGTTCTCCTGGTCGATGGATGAGGGAGGGGGCGTCAGGACACCCGTCAGTAGCGTTCGAACCAGAGCGCGTCGGGCGTGCGGCCGTCGCGCGATTCCCAGTCCTTGACCTGCTTCTCGGCCTCGTCGCGGCTGATGCCGTGGCGTTCCTGGATGCGGCCCAGCAGCTGGTCGCGCTTGCCGGCGATGACGTCGAAGTCGTCGTCGGTCAGCTTGCCCCATTGCTCCTTGACCTTGCCCTTGAGCTGCTTCCAGTTGCCTTCGATGGTGTCCTTGTTCATGCGAATCTCCTTGAGAGGTTGATTCGGCGGGTCATTTCGCCGCCGTGAAAACACTGTCTCCAGGCGCATTCACCCCAGCGGTAGGACGTGCTGGGCAGGGTCCGTAGGCACAGGCCGACGGGGGCCGTGATAATCGAGCGATGCCCGCGAAAACTCCGGGCCGGGACGACAGAGAGACAACGCGCGCCGCACCATGATCATTCACAGCCTGCTCGACACCGACCTCTACAAGTTCACCATGATGCAGGTCGTGCTGCATCACTTCCCGGGGGCGCGCGTCGAGTACCGCTTCAAGTGCCGCAACCCCGGCGTGGACCTCGCGCAGTTCGCGAGCCAGATCCGCGAGGAGGTGCGCAGCCTCTGCTCGCTGCAGTTCCGCGATGCCGAGCTGGCCTACCTGCGCTCGATGCGCTTCATCAAGAGCGACTTCATCGACTTCCTCGGCCTGTTCCGGCTCAACGAGAAGTACATCAACATCATTCCCCAGCCCTCGGGCGAGCTCGAGATCCGCATCCAGGGCCCGTGGCTGCACACCATCCTGTTCGAGATCCCGGTGCTGGCGATCGTCAACGAGGTCTATTTCCGCAACACGCAGAAGCGCCCCGACCTCGACGAGGGCCGCCGCCGCCTCGAGACCAAGATCGCCCAGTTGCAGGAAGCCGGCCTCGGCGACCTCAAGATCGCCGACTACGGCACGCGCCGCCGCTTCTCGAAGGACTGGCACGAGGAAGTGCTGCGCACCCTCAACGCGCGCCTGGGCGCCGTGACCTCGCCGCCCTCGGCCTCGCAGCCCGGCGGCCGGCTGCCGCAGCTCGCGGGCACCAGCAACGTGCTCTACGCGATGAAGCTGGGCCTGATCCCGCTGGGAACCATGGCGCACGAATACCTGCAGGCCTGCCAGGCGCTCGGCCCGCGGCTGCGCGACAGCCAGATCTTCGGTTTCGAGAGCTGGGCGCGCGAATACCGCGGCGACCTGGGCATCGCGCTGTCCGACGTCTACGGCATGAGCGCCTTCCTGCGCGACTTCGACCTGTACTTCTGCAAGCTCTTCGACGGCGCGCGCCACGACAGCGGCGATCCGTTCCACTGGGGCGAGCGCATGATCGCGCACTACCTCGCGAACCGCGTCGACCCGCGCACCAAGACGCTGATCTTCAGCGACGGTCTCACGGTGCCGCGCACCATCGAGCTCTACCAGCAGTTCCGCGGCCGTTGCCAGCTGGCCTTCGGCATCGGCACCAACCTCACCAACGACCTGGGCTACGAGCCGCTGCAGATCGTGATCAAGATGATCCGCTGCAACGACCAGCCGGTGGCCAAGCTCTCGGACACCCCGTCGAAGAACATGTGCGAGGACGAGAAATACCTGGCCTATCTGCGCCAGGTGTTCGAGATCGAGCAGCCTGCCGCCTGATGCGGGTTCACGCGGTCCGCCGCGGGGCCCGGCTCTGGTACGGTACGGCCCCATGAAAAAATCGATGCGTCTCGTGGCGGCGATGGTGCCGCTGCTCGTTGCCGGGCCGGCCTTGGCCGCGGATTTCGACGGCGGCTCGCTGTCGCCGCTGTGGGGCGTGCCGTTCGCGGGCATTCTGCTCTCGATCGCGCTGATGCCGCTGCTGGCGCCGTCCTTCTGGCACCACCACTACGGCAAGGTCTCCGCGGCCTGGGCGCTGGCCTTCCTGCTGCCCTTCGCGGCACTGCACGGCCCGGCGCTCGCGGGCACGCAGCTCATGCATGCGCTGGTGGCCGAGTACATCCCGTTCATCGTGCTGCTGACCGCGCTGTTCACGGTGGCCGGCGGCATCCACATCCGCGGCAACCTGCACGGGGCGCCGGGCCTGAACACCGCCATCCTCGCGATCGGCGCGGTGCTCGCGAGCTTCATGGGCACCACGGGCGCGTCGATGCTGCTGATCCGGCCGCTGATCCGCGCCAACGACAACCGCGTGCACCGGGTGCACGTGGTCGTGTTCTTCATCTTCATCGTCTCGAACGTGGGCGGCTCGCTCACGCCGCTGGGCGATCCGCCGCTGTTCCTCGGCTTCCTCAAGGGCGTGGACTTCTTCTGGACCGCGCGCAACATCCTGCCCGACACGATGTTCGTGCTCGGCGTGCTGCTGGTCCTGTTCTACCTGATCGACCGCCACTACTACCGCAAGGAAGGCATCCTGCCGGTCGACCCCACGCCCGACACGCCCGGCATCGGCTTCGACGGCGCCGCCAACTTCTGGCTGCTCGCGGGCGTGGTGGCGCTGGTGCTCGTGAGCGGCTTCTGGAAATCCGATGTGCATTTCGACGTGGCCGGCACCGAGGTCGGCCTGCCGGGCCTGCTGCGCGATGTCGGCCTGATCGCGATCACGCTGGTCTCGCTGAAGATCACGGCGAAGTCGGTGCACCAGGCCAACCAGTTCGAATGGGGCCCGATGGCCGAGGTCGCCAAGCTGTTCGCGGGCATCTTCCTGACCATCATCCCGGTGATCGCGATGCTCAAGGCCGGCACGCAGGGACCGTTCGGCGCCGTCGTCTCGGCGGTCACGCGGCCCGACGGCCAGCCCGACCCGGCGATGTACTTCTGGGCCACGGGCGCGCTCAGTTCCTTCCTCGACAACGCGCCGACCTACCTGGTGTTCTTCAACACCGCGGGCGGCGATCCCGCGGCGCTGATGACCACCTACGCGACCACGCTCGCGGCCATCTCGGCCGGCGCGGTCTTCATGGGCGCCAACACCTACATCGGCAACGCGCCCAACCTGATGGTCAAGGCCATCGCCGAGAGTCGCGGCGTGCGCATGCCGAGCTTCTTCGGCTACATGGCCTGGTCGATGGCCATCCTGCTGCCGCTGTTCGTCCTCACCACCTTCCTCTTCTTCCGCTAGCGAGACAAGCCCATGAGCAAGCCCAAGATCCTGGTCGCCCGCGCGATCTTCCCCGAGACCCTCGAGCGCCTGGCGCAGCATTTCGAGATCGAGTCGAACCAGTCCGACGAGAGCTGGACCAGGGAGCAGCTCGCCGCGAAGCTGCAGGGCAAGCAGGGCGCCTTCACCACCGGCAGCGAGCGCATCGACGCGGCGCTGCTCGATGCCTGCCCCGACCTGAAGATCTGCGCCAACATGGCCGTGGGCTACAACAACTTCGACGTCGACGCGATGGCCGCGCGCGGCGTGGTCGGCACCAACGCGCCCGACGTGCTGACCGAGACCACCGCCGACTTCGGCTTCGCGCTGCTGATGGCCACCGCGCGCCGCATCGCCGAGAGCGAGCATTTCCTGCGCGCCGGCAAGTGGCAGAAGTGGAGCTACGACATGTTCGCGGGCTCCGACATCCACGGCGCCACGCTGGGCATCATCGGCATGGGCCGCATCGGGCAGGGCATCGCGAAGCGCGGCGCGCACGGCTTCGGCATGAAGGTGATCTATCACAACCGTTCGCGACTCGACGCCTCGCTCGAGGCCGAGTGCAAGGCCACCTACGCGAGCAAGGAAGAGCTGCTCAAGAGCGCCGACCACGTGGTGCTGGTGGTGCCTTACTCGGCCGCCTCGCACCACACCATCGGCGCCGCCGAACTCGCGCTGATGAAGCCCACCGCCACGCTGGTGAACATCGCGCGCGGCGGCATCGTCGACGATGCCGCGCTGGCCGTGGCGCTGCGCGACAAGCGCATCGCCGCCGCGGGGCTCGACGTGTTCGAGGGCGAGCCCAAGGTCCACCCCGACCTGCTGACCGTGCCCAACGTCGTGCTCACGCCGCACATCGCGAGCGCCACGGTGCCCACGCGCAAGGCCATGGCCGGGCTCGCGGCCGACAACCTGATCGCCTTCTTCGGCGGCAAGGGCCCATTGACGCCGGTCACGCCGGTCACGCCCGTGGCCGCCAGGTAAGCGGCGCCGAACGAAAAAGAAAGAAAGCGCCCCGCGATCCCCTTGGAACTCACCGATCTGCTTCTTCTCGCCCTGGCGGCCGTGGCCGCCATCCAGCTCGTGCTCCTCGTCTGGCTGCTCGCCCGCCGGCAGCCGCCGCCCGATCATGGCGAGCTGCTCGCCGCCCACGCGCGCACCGAGCGCGAACTGCGCCGCGAGATCGCCGAGAGTTCGCGTGGCGCGCGGCAGGAGACGGCGCAGGCCTTCGCCACCTTCCAGCAGTCGCTGGTGATGCAGGGCGCCGAGGCCACGCGCACGCAGAACGCCCAGCTCGACGCCTTCGCGCTGCAGCTCGCCGCGCTGCAGAACACGCTGGCCTCGCAGCTGCAGGGCCTGTCCGAATCGAACGCGCGCCGCCTCGCCGAGGTGCGCGCCACGATGGAGAGCCAGCTCACCCAGCTGCAGCAGGGCAATGCCGCCAAGCTCGACGAGATGCGCAAGGTCGTCGACGAGAAGCTGCAGAGCACGCTCGAGGCGCGCCTCGGCGAGAGCTTCCGGCAGGTGGCCGAGCGGCTCGAGCAGGTGCACAAGGGGCTGGGCGAGATGCAGACGCTGGCGGTCGGCGTCGGCAGCCTGCAGCGCGTGCTGACCAACGTGAAGACGCGCGGCATCTTCGGCGAGGTGCAGCTCGAGGCGCTGCTCGAGCAGGTGCTCACGCCCGAGCAGTACGCGCGCCAGATCGAGACCAAGCCGCGCAGCGGGCAGCGGGTGGACTTCGCGATCCGCTTCCCGGGCCGCGGCGACGAGGGCGCGCCGGTCTGGCTGCCGATCGACGCCAAGTTTCCGCGCGACGACTACGAGCGCCTGATCGAGGCCCACGAGCAGGCCGACGCGGGTGCCGCCGAGCTCGCCGCCAAGGCGCTCGAGGCGCGCATCCGCGCCGAGGCCAGGTCCATCGCCGAGAGCTACCTCGCGGCGCCGCACACCACCGATTTCGCGATCCTCTTCCTGCCGGTCGAGAGCCTCTATGCCGAAGTGCTGCGGCGTCCGGGCCTGATGGACGCGATCCAGCGCCAGTACCGCGTGACGCTGGCCGGGCCGACCACCTTGCTCGCGATGCTCAACAGCCTGCACATGGGCTTTCGCACGCTGGCGCTCGAGCGCCAGGCCTCCGAGGTCTGGAAGGTGCTGGGCGCGGTCAAGACCGAGTTCGAGCGCTATGGCGAGTGGGTCGAGCGCGTGAAGGAACAGGTGGCGAAAGCCTCCGACACGCTCGACAAGGCCGACACGCGCGCCAGGCAGATGCGCCTGGCGCTGCGCAAGGTCGAGGCGCTGCCCGAGGGCCAGGCGCAGGCGCTGCTGCCGCCGCTGGCCGCGGGCGCCGAAGGCATCGACGCCGACCCCGACACCGGCGGCAAGCCGTGAAGGGCAGCGAACTGCTGCGCGTCATCGGCGCGCAGGTCTGCCTCCACGCCACCATGGCCGGCATGCGGCTGGCCACGCCGCTGCTGGCGCTGCAGCAGGGCTACAGCGCGGCCGCGGTCGGCGTGCTGATCGCGCTGTTCGCGCTGACCCAGGTCTTCCTCGCGCTGCCGGCCGGGCGCTTCGCCGACCGCCACGGCTTCAAGCGGCCGCTGCTGCTGTCGGTGATCGCGGCCTCGCTGGGCGCAGGGCTGGTGTGGGCCTTCCCGGTCTTTCCGTCCATGTGCGTGGCGGCGCTGCTGACGGGTGGCGCCACCGGCGCGACCGTGATCGCGCTGCAGCGCCACGTCGGCCGCTCGGCCACCACGCCGACCGAGCTCAAGCGGGTGTTCAGCTGGCTCGCGATCGCGCCCGCGGTGGCGAACTTCGTCGGCCCGTTCCTGGCCGGGCTGCTGATCGACCATGCGGGCCGCGCGGCGGCCGACATGCTGGCCTTCCGCGTCTGCTTCGCCGCCATGGCGCTGCTGCCGGTGCTGTGCTGGCTGATGGCGCGCGGCGCCCACGAGCCGCCGCCCACGCCGCCGCCGCGCGGCGCCGCGCGCACGCGCGCCTGGGACCTGCTGCGCGAACCCATGTTCCGCCGCCTGCTGTTCGTGAACTGGCTGCAGTCCTCGAGCTGGGACGTGCATGCCTTCGTGCTGCCGGTGCTGGGGCACGAGCGCGGCATCAGCGCCTCGGTGATCGGCTCGATCCTCGGTGCCTTCGCGATTGCGGCGGCCGTCATCCGCATCGTGTTGCCGGCGATCGCCTCGCGCGCTTCCGAGCGCAGCGTGATCTTCGTTTCGACCCTGGTCACGGTCGGCGTCTTCCTGGTCTATCCGCTGCTGCCTTCGGCCCTGAGCATGGGCGTCTGTTCGGTGGTGCTGGGCTTCGCGCTCGGCGCGGTGCAGCCGATGGTGATGAGCATGCTGCACCAGATCACGCCGCACAGCCGCCATGGCGAGGCGCTGGGGCTGCGGCTGATGACCATCAATGCCTCGAGCGTGGCGATGCCGATGCTGTTCGGCTCGCTGGGCGCGCTGATCGGCATCGGCGGCGTGTTCTGGGTCGTGGGCGGGGTGGTGGCGCTCGGCGCGCGCGCGACCTGGGGCCTGAAGGTGCGGGAGGAGAGGGCCTGAACGGTCCCGAAGCCACTGCCGGCTTCCAGGAAACCCTGATACAAATAAGATTAATTCTCATCTGATTGACAAGATAGTGACTTGAAGTCAGTATCGCCGCCTCCTCAACGAATCCCGAAGGCGGTCCCATGGACTCCCCATCCCGGGCGGCGATCGACGATCCGCGCCGCCGGCTCGCGCTCGTTGCCGCGGTCTATCTCGGCAGCTTCATCGCCACGCTCGACGTGAGCATCGTCAACGTCGCGTTGCCCACCCTGCAGCGCGCGCTCGCCACCGACCTCGCGGGCCTGCAGTGGGTGATCGACATCTACGCCCTGTGCCTGTCGGCCTTCATGCTCTCGGCCGGGCCGCTGGGCGACCGCTACGGCCGCAAGCGCGCCTGGCTGGCCGGCGTGGTGGTGTTCACCATCGGCTCGGCGATGTGCGCCATGGCCGGCACCCTGAGCACGCTGCTGGCCGGCCGCGCGGTGCAGGGCATCGCGGGCGCGCTGCTGATCCCGGGCGCGCTGTCGATCCTGGCCCATGCCTTTCCCGAGCCGGCGAGCCGCGCGCGCGTGATCGGCGGCTGGTCCTCGTTCACCGCCATCTCGCTGATCCTCGGGCCGATGCTCGGCGGCCTGCTGGTGGACCACACGGGCTGGCAGAGCATCTTCCTGATCAACCTGCCGATCGGCCTGCTGACCGTGGGCCTGGGGCTCTGGGGCATCCGCGAGACTTCGCACCCCGAGCATGCGGCGCTCGATCCGGCCGGGCAGGTGCTCAGCGTGCTGTGGCTCGGCGCGCTGACCTTCGGGCTGATCGCGGCCGGCGAGCACGGCTGGCTGTCGGGGCGCACCACGGTGTCGCTGGCGCTGGCGGCGCTCGGGCTGGTGCTGTTCCTGGCGGTGGAGGCGCGCGTGCAGCGGCCGCTGCTGCCGCTGGGCCTGTTCCGGGACGCGCGCTTCTCGGTCACCAACTTCGCGTCCTTCGTGCTGGGCTTCTCGGCCTACGCGAGCCTGTTCTTCTTCTCGCTGTTCCTGCAGCAGGTGCAGGGCTGGTCGGCCACCGACACCGGCTGGCGCATGGTGCCGCAGTTCGTCGCGACCGGCATCGTGTCCTCGCAGTTCGGCCGGCTGTCGCGGCGCCACGGCGTCCACGCGTTGATGGTGGCGGGCTACGGCCTGATCGGCGCCGCGATGCTCGCGATGACGCTGCTGGCGGCCGACACGCCCTACGTGGTGCTCGCGCTGCTGTTCGTGGTGCTCGGCGCCGGCACGGGGCTGGCGGTGCCGGCCACCAGCACGGCGGTGATCGCCTCGGTGCCGGCGCAGCGCTCGGGCATGGCCTCGGCCACGATGAATGCGCTGCGCCAGGCCGGCATGTTGATCGGCATCGCGCTGCTCGGCACCTTGATGAGCAGCCGCGCCACCGCGCTACTGGCCACCGCGCTCGAGCATGGCGGCCTGTCGGCGGCGCGCGCGCAGGAGATGGCGGTGGCCGCCGTGGCGCGGCACGACACCGCCGCGCTCGGCGCGCTCGATCCTTCGCTGGCCCATGGCCTGGTGTCGGGTGCGCTGGCCGGGGGCTTCCATGCGGCCGTGGCCTGTGCCGGGCTGGCCGGCCTGCTGGCGGCCGGGCTGCTGCTCGGCGTCAGGCCGCGCGCCGCCGCGCTGCCGGCCCGCGCCTGAGGTCTTCGTTCCATGCCCGCCGCGCGCGTGCCGCTGCGCCTGTCCGCGCGTCGCCTTCCCGTTCTTCGTTCCCGGACTGTCGTCAAGGAGTTGTCCATGATCCATCACGAACTCGGCCAGTGGCCGCTGGTCATCAGCGTGTCTTCGGGCTTGCAGACCCTCGAGGACATGCAGGTCTTCACCGAGGACTGGAACCGCTGGCTTGACCGTGGCGAGCCTTTTGCTTCGCTGCGCGTGTTCGCCGACGCCGACGCGCTGGTGCATCCCGAAGGCAGCGCGCAGAGCGCGAAGCAGTGGCTGCAGGCGCGCGGCGCCGACATCCGGCGCCATATGATGGGAATGGCCAGCGTGGTGCCGCCCGATCAATACGAGAAAATCCGCAAGATGAATGTCGAGAAGCTCTTCGGCGTGCCGGCCGACACCTTCGCACGCACCGACGAGGCCATCGCCTGGCTCGGCGAGCGCGTGCTGGGGCCGCGCGGCCTGGCGCTCGACGCGGCCGCGGGGGACGCGGCCATCGCGGCGGCACGTGCCGCCGCAGCCACAACCTGAGGAACCGAATGACGACGGGGCGCCGCACCACCACTTCTTCCACGCCCGATGCGGCGGACCCGCCTGCGGCTCCCGAAACGGCCGAGCCGCGCCGCCGCGTCAAGGCCCCCGAAACCCGCGCCGTGGCGCTGATGGATGCGGCCGAGCGGCTGTTCATCGAGAAGGGCATCGCCACCACCAGCATCGACGACATCGCGGCCGGCGCGCAGGTGGCCAAGGGCACCTTCTACCTGTACTTCCCGTCGAAGGAGGCGCTGCTGGGCGCGCTGCAGCAGCGTTTCGTCGACAGCTTCTGCGCGCGGCTGCAGGAGGCGATGGACCGCCACCGTCCCGAGGACCACCATGGCCGCATCAAGGCCTGGGTCGAGACCGGGCTCGCGACCTACCTCGACAACGTCGCGCTGCACGACGTGGTGTTCCACGAATACCGGCCCGAGGACCGGCGCATGCGCAACGACAACGCGGTCATCACGCAACTGGTCGGCCTGCTCAGGCATGGCGACGCGGCCGGCGTGTGGGAGGTCGAGGACCCGACGCTCACGGCCGTGATCCTGTTCAACGCGCTGCATGGCGTGGCCGACGATGCCGTGGCCATGGGACTCGCCATCGGCCCGGGCCCCGAGCGGCGTCGGCGCGCCAAGGCGCTCACGCGCTTCTTCGAGCACGCGCTGCGGCCCGATGACGACGACGATGAGGACGAGGCCGCTAGCTCCTGAGGCGCGGCGGCCCGCGCCGGCTCAAAGCTTGTAGAAGCGCTTGATCGCGTCCCACGCGTCCTCGGGCGCGTCGACGTACTCGAAGAGCTTGACGTCGCCGGGCGAGATCACGCCTTCGTCGACCAGAAAGTCGAAGTCGATCAGGCGCTTCCAGTAGTCCGAGCCGAACAGCACGATCGGCACCGGCTTCGACTTGCGCGTCTGCACCAGCGTGATCACCTCGAACAGTTCGTCGAGCGTGCCGAAGCCGCCCGGGAACGCCACCAGCGCCTTCGCACGCATCATGAAATGCATCTTGCGGATCGCGAAGTAGTGGAACTTGAAGCTCAGCGCGGGCGTGACGTAGGGATTGGCCGCCTCCTCCATCGGCAGCGCGATGGCCAGGCCGACCGACAGGCCGCCGGCCTCGTGCGCGCCGCGGTTGGCCGCCTGCATGATGCCGGGGCCGCCGCCGGTGCAGATGAAGAGCTTGTCCTGCGGCTCCTTGTTCTCGCTGTGGCGCGCGACCAGCTTGCCGAAGGTGCGCGCCTTCTCGTAGTAGTGCGAGCTGCGCGCCAGCCGGCGCCAGCGCTCGGCCGCGGCGGTGTCGCCGGCCTTGTCGGCCTCGGCGATCAGCGCTGCGGCTTCTTCTTCGCTGCGAAAGCGCGCGCTGCCGAAGACCACGATGGTGTTCTCGATGCCGTGGGCGCGCTGCTCGATGTCGGGCTTCATCAGCTCGAGCTGCATGCGCACGCCGCGGGTTTCGCGGCGCAGCAGGAACTCGGGGTCGGCGAAGGCGATGCGCGAGGGATCGGGGTCGAGCGGCAGCCCATGGTCGGCATGGGCCTGGAGCGTGGCCCAGGCATCGGCGAGGCGCTTGTCGTGGAGGTCGTGCGTGCTGTTGGTCATAGGAATGGGATTGTGCGGCGCGGGATTCGTTGCGTGCGGCGGTGCGCAAAGACAAAAGGCTCCTTGCGGAGCCTCTTGCGGGTGGTGGTCAGCCGGGAAAAGCGTCGCTCAGACGCGCTTGCGGTATTCGCCGGTGCGCGTGTCGATTTCGATGCGGTCGCCTTGCGAGACGAACAGCGGCACGGGCACTTCGAAGCCGGTGGCGATCTTGGCGGGCTTGAGCACCTTGCCCGAGGTGTCGCCCTTGACGGCCGGCTCGGTCCAGGTGATTTCGCGCTCGACGCTGGTCGGCAGTTCGACCGAGATCGCCTTGCCGTCGTAGAACACCACTTCGACGGCCATGCCGTCTTCGAGGTAGTTCAGGGCGTCGCCCATGTTCTCGGCTTCGACTTCGTACTGGTTGTAGTCGGCGTCCATGCAGACGTACATCGGGTCGGCGAAGTAGGAGTAGGTGCACTCCTTCTTGTCCAGCACGATCTGGTCGATCTTGTCGTCGGCCTTGAAGACCACTTCGGTGTTGAAGTTGGCGATCAGGCTCTTCATCTTCATGCGCACGGTGGCGCTGTTGCGGCCGCCGCGGCTGTATTCGGTCTTGAGCACGACCATCGGATCCTTGCCGTGCATGATGACGTTGCCGGCGCGGATTTCTTGAGCGATTTTCATATCAGGGTCTCTGGATGTAAGCCGCTCGGTGCGCGGGACTTCCAGAATCCGGGCAGGAGTGCCGGTTGGAAAAAGCCCCGCGGTACATGTCCCGCGGCAGGTTCAGCGGAGTGCATCTCGAACCCCCAGGAAGTTCCCAGGATCCGGGCCGAAATCCGCAAAGCCCGCTATTTTAGCTTTTTCCGGCGACGAAATGCTGCAGTTGGGTCACGAGATCGTCTTGCGCGAGCAGGCGCTCGCGCCCCTGGGTCACCGCGAGACGCCATTCCTCGCCGATGTCGGCCAGCGACAGGGCCGCGTTGCCGAAGCCGTTCCAGGCGTGGTGGAAGCGCCGCATCGAGGCCGGCGCTTCCAGCCAGTCGAGCCAGGCGTCGAGCTTCACGTGATGCGCGTCGTCGTCCTGCGCATAGATCTGCCAGACCAGCGGCGCGCCGGCCCAGAGGGCGCGCACCAGCGAGTCCTCGCCGCGCACGAAGTTCAGGTCGCAGGCCCAGAGCAGATGGTCGAAATCGGGCTGGTCGAGGTGCGGCAGGTATGAAATCGATAGCGCGCTCGCCTGGCCGGGAGCGCGTTCGAGCCATGGCGCGCTCGAAAGACAGGCCTCGACGGCCGCGGTCGCGCGGCCGGGTGTCACGAGCAGCCGGGTCGGCGTGCCGTCATCGGCCAGTTGGGCCAGCAGCGCAGCCAGGGCCGGCGGCTCATAGCAGAACAGCGACACCAGCCGTTCGCCTTCGTTCCAGGGCAACTGCCGTCGAGCCAGCCAGGCAGCGCGATCGAAGGCCGCGCGCCGCCGCGCCAGGTCCGGTTCGCGCAGCAGGCCGCCGGTGGCCGGTGTGAAGCCTGGATAGAAGAAGCGCTTGGTGAGCCCGGCGCCCGGTTCCCTGAAGACCGGCGAGGGCAGGCCATGCAGCCGCTCCACATAGGGTTCGGCCGAGAGGTATTCGAGATTGATCCAGGCGCGCGGGGTGCCGTCGGCGGCCGAGGCTGCGGCGAAGCGCGCGATCAGTTCGGGCGCCGGGTCGCAGCCGAAGGCCTCGATCAGCACCCGCGGCGCCGGTTCGGCCGCGGCCGCGCTCACCGCCGCCGGGTCGCTCCAGTCGATCACGCGCACGCCCGCGCAGCCTTCCGGTGCCATCCAGGCCAGCGCGCTGGCGTCGTCGACCCAGAGCCGCACCCGTTCGCCGAGAGCGGCGAGCTGGCGCGCGAGCCGCCAGCACACGCCGAGGTCCCCATGGTTGTCGATGACCTTGCAGAAGATGTCCCAGTCGCGTTGCATGGCCGCGAGTGTGCACCTTGTGCCTTTCTTCTGAATGGCTCTCGCGCCGGGCCGTCGCTATGCTGGCCGCGCACCACAACCACAAGGAGAGAGCGAATGAGCCTGAAGAAGATCCGCGCCCGACATCCCGGCGCCGCCTTGCCCGCGACCTCGCGACTGCGCAGCTTGCGCAGCGCGCTGGCCCTGTCCCTCGCGCTCGGCGGCCTCGCCACGGCGGGCGCCCAGACGCTCACGCCGCAGCAGCAGCGCTTCCGCGAGATCTACAAGGAACTCATCGAGATCAACACCACCCACTCGGTGGGCGACAACACGCAGGCCGCGCGCGCGATGGAAAAGCGCCTGGTCGAGTCGGGCTTCGCGCCCGCGGACATCCAGATCCTCGAACCCTTCCCCAAGAAGGGCAACCTCGTGATGCGCTTCAAGGGCGACGGCTCGAAGAAGCCGTTGCTGCTGCTGGCCCACATCGACGTGGTCGAGGCCCGGCGCGAGGACTGGAAGACCGACCCGTTCAAGCTGCAGGAGTCGGGCGGCTACTTCACGGCGCGCGGCTCCATCGATGACAAGGCGATGGCCTCGGCGCTGGTGTCGGTGCTCGGGCAACTGAAACAGGAGGGCTTCAAGCCCCGCCGCGACATCATCCTCGCACTGACCGCCGACGAGGAGCGCGGCGATGCGCTGAGCAACGGCGCTTTCTGGCTCATCAACAACAAGCCCGAGCTGCTGCAGGCCGAGTTCGGCATCAACGAGGGCGGCGGCGGCGAACTGCGCAACGGCAAGCCGAACCTGCACCGGCTGCAGGTGGCCGAGAAGATGTACACCACCTACATGCTCGAGGCGCGCGACGTCGGTGGCCACAGCTCGGTACCGACCAAGAACAACCCGATCTACGCGCTGTCGGCCGGCCTGGAGCGGCTCGGCAACTACGCCTTCCCGATCAAGCTCGCCGACGTCACGAAGACCTATTTCGCGCGCAGCGCGCCCTTCGCCACCGGCCAGCTGGCCGAGGACATGCGCGCCATCGGCACCGGCAACCCCGATGCCGGCGTGCTGGAGCGCATGACGGCCAACCCGGCCTACAACGCCCAGCTGCGCACCACCTGCGTGGCGACCATGGTGCAGGCCGGCCACGCCGAGAACGCACTGCCGCAGTCGGCCAAGGCCACGGTCAACTGCCGCATCCTGCCGCACGACGACCCCGACGAGGTCGAGCGCCTGCTGACCCAGGCCGTGGGCAACGACAAGATCGTGGTGCGCAACCTCGGCAAGCCGCTGCGCAGCCCGGCGTCGCCGCTGCAGGGCGACCTGGTGAAGACGGTGGAGCGGCTGACCGAGCAGATGTGGCCGGGCGTGCCGGTGATTCCCGCGATGAGCACGGGCGCCACCGACAGCCGCTTCCTGCGCAATGCCGGCATTCCGATGTACGGCGTGACCGGCATGTTCCTCGAGCCTTCGGATGCGCGCGCCCACGGGCTGGACGAGCGCATCGAGATCCAGCGGCTCTACGACGGGCGCGAGTTCCTCTACCGGCTGGTGAGCGAACTCGCGAAGTAGGCGCCGCCGGGTTTCGGACCCCGGATCAGGGCGTGAAGGTATCGCCGAGCACGATGCCTTCGCGCCGCGGATCGGCGCCGCCCGTGAGCACTGGCTGGCCACCCACGTTGGTGCGGATGATGGTGCTGATGCCGCTGGACTGGGCGCCGAAGTTGACCGTGTGGCCGAGCGCGCGCAGGCCGGCGATCAGCGGATCGTTGTTGCCCGAGTTCGAGGTGTCGATGGCGGGGTGTTCGCCGCCCACGTTGGTGGTCACGCTGTTGGTGGCACCGAAGTCGACCAGCGAGGTCGCCTGTTGCGCATCGAGGCCCCAGTCGAGCGCGCCGACCACGGTCTTCACCACGTACTGGATGATCGTGCCGCCGCCCGGCGAGCCGGTGCCCATCACGAACTCGCCCATGCTGCCGTCGGTGTTCTTCTTGAATACCAGGGTCGGCGCCATCGTGCTGCGCGGACGTTTGCCCGGGGCGACGCGGTTGGCGACCTTGATGCTCGGGTCGGTGGTGTCGTTCGGGTTGGCCGAGAAGTCGGTCAGCTGGTTGTTCAGCATGAAGCCCTGCGTCATGTGGAACGAGCCCAGCGTGCTCTCGACCGTGGTCGTCATCGTCACCACGTTGCCCTGCTTGTCGACCACGGTGAAGTGGGTGGTGCCGTGCTCCTCGGTCTTGTCGATGCCCAGCGGCACGCTGCCGAGGTCGCCGGCCGCGGCCACGCCCATGCTCTTGGACAGGCTGATCAGGCTGGCCCGCTTCTGCAGGTACGGCTTGTTGAGCATCGTGTCGGCCGAGCCGCCGGGCAGCGGGATGAAGTCGGTGTCGGCCACGTACTTGTCGCGGTCGGCGTAGGCCAGGCGTTCGGCCTCGCTCACCAGGTGCACGCCCATCACCGTCGGCTTGCCGCCCTCGATGTCGATGGAGGTCGGCTTGTAGAGACTCATGTTGAAGGTCTCGAGGATGCCAAGCGCCTGCACCACGGCGATGCCGCCCGAGGAGGGCGGCGACATGCTGCAGACGTAGTAGTCGCGGTAGGTGCCGCAGACGGGGTCGCGGCGCTTGGCGACGTAGCTGGCCATGTCGGCCATGGTCGTCACGCCGGGCGTGATGGCCGAGCCGTCGTTGGCCGCGGTGGTGATGCCGATCTTGTCGACGATCGCCTGCGCGATGGGGCCGGTGTAGAACGCGTTGGCGCCTTCGTTGGCGAGCGTGGTCAGCGTCTTGGCGTAGGCCGGGTTCTTGAGCCGGGTGCCCAGCGCCTTCGGCGTGCCGTCGGCGTTGAAGAAATAGGCCGTCGCATCGGCGTCGCGCTTGAGGCTGGATGCCGACGAGGAGATCGCGGCCGCCATGCGGCCACCGATCGGGAAGCCGTCGGAGGCCAGCGTGATGCCGTAGCCGAACAGGTCCTTCCAGGGCAGCTTGCCATGGTCCTTGTAGGCGATGTCGAGCATGCGCACCGCGCCCGGCGTGCCGATCGAGCGGCCGCTGGCGCGTGCACTGGGCACGGGGGCTCCGCCGGCGGGATTGGTCTGCACGGCATAGCGCAGGTAGTTCTCGGTGGCCGCGGCGGGCGCCATCTCGCGTCCGTCGTAGGCCTGCACCTTCTTCGTCTTCGCGTCGTAGTGCAGCATGAAGGCGCCGCCACCCAGTCCGCTGGACTGCGGCTCGACCAGGCCCAGAACCGCCTGCACCGCGACCGCCGCGTCGACCGCGCTGCCGCCGGCCTTGAGGATGTCGCAGCCCGCGCGCGTGGCCAGCGGATGGTTGGCCACCACCATGTAGTTCTTTGCGTAGACCAGCTTGTGGCCGACCACGTAGCCCGAGGCCGGTTCGGGTGCCGCCGGATCGCCCGGATCGCCCGAGCCCACCGTCACCTGGGTGCCGCTGTCGCCGATCAGGCAGCCCTTGTCGGCCGCGGGCGGGGGCGGCGGGGGGATTGTTGGCCGCGTTGATGGCGGCGATCGTCGCGACCAGTGCTGCGTTGTCCTGTCCGCCGCCGCCACCGCCGCAGCCAGCCACCGTCAATGCCAGCGCCAGGGGCGAGAGCGCCCACCAGGCGCGCGACTGGATCTTCTTCGTCATGGAGAGAGTTTCCCGAGTAGTTGTGTTGAAACGAGACGGGCGCTCCTCGCGCCCGCATCCATCATGAGCACATTTCGTTCCAGCCACCTCGGGGTTTGCTCGCAGGTGCGCCATGACGTCGGTCGCCGCGCGCCACAATAGCCGCCATGTCAGACGTGCATTCCGATCAACTGCTCAGCGAAGTCGCGGCCCTGCCGCAGCTGCCGGGCGTCTACCGCTACTTCGACGCGGCGGGCGCCGTGCTCTACGTGGGCAAGGCGCGCAACCTCAAGAAGCGGGTCGCCAACTACTTCCAGAAGAGCCACGGCGGCACGCGCATCGGCCACATGATCTCCAAGATCGCGCGCATGGAGACCACCGTGGTGCGCTCCGAGGCCGAGGCGCTGCTGCTCGAGAACAACCTCATCAAGACGCTCAAGCCGCGCTACAACATCCTGTTTCGCGACGACAAGAGCTATCCCTATCTCAAGATCGCCTCGCACCAGTTTCCGCGGCTGGCCTACTACCGCGGCGCGGTCGACAAGAAGCACCGCTACTTCGGGCCGTACCCGAGCGCCTGGGCCGTCAAGGAGTCGATCCAGCTGCTGCAGAAGGTGTTCAAGCTGCGCACCTGCGAGGACACGGTCTACGCCAACCGCACCCGGCCCTGCCTGCTCTACCAGATCAAGCGCTGCACCGGTCCCTGCGTGGGCCACATCTCGACCGAGGCCTATGCGCAGGACGTGGCGAGCGCCGAGGCCTTCCTGCGCGGCGACACGCAGCTCGTGCTCAGCAAGCTCGAGCAGCGCATGACCTCGCACGCCGAGAAGCTGGAGTTCGAGCAGGCCGCCGAGCTGCGCAACCAGATGTCGGCGATCTCGCGCGTGCTGCACCAGCAGTCGATCGAGATCGCCTCCGACAAGGACGTGGACATCCTCGCCGTCAAGGTGCAGGGCGGCAAGGCCTGCGTGAACCTGGCGATGGTGCGCGGCGGCCGCCACCTGGGCGACCGGGCCTACTTCCCGGTGCACGTCGAGGACGCCTCGCAGATGCACCACGGCGAGCTCGACAACGACGAGGGCGAGGGCGAGGGCGAGGGCGCGCCTCCCGCCGCCACCGATTCGGTGGAGGTGCAGGTGCTCGAGGCTTTCATCGCGCAGCACTACATCGACGTGCCGGTGCCGGCCACGCTGGTGCTCAGCGAAACCGTGGGCCGCGAACTGATCGAGGCGGTGTCGCTGCAGTCGGGCACGCGCGTGACGGCCGTGTTCCAGCCGCGCGAGCAGCGCCGCCACTGGCTCGAGATGGCCGAGAAGAATGCCAGCCTGCAGCTGGCGCGGTTGCTGGCGGAGGAAGGTTCGCAGCAGGCCCGCACCCGCGCGCTGGCCGATGCGCTCGAGCTCGCGAGCGAGGACCTCGACAACTTCCGCGTCGAGTGCTTCGACATCTCGCACACCGCGGGCGAGGCCACGCAGGCCTCGTGCGTGGTGTTCGAGCACCATGCGATGCAGAACAAGGAATACCGCCGCTACAACATCGACGGCATCACGCCCGGCGACGACTATGCGGCGATGCGCCAGGTGCTGCACCGGCGCTACGGCAAGCTGGCCGAGGCGATGGCCGCCGAGACCGAGGCGCTGCCGCCCGGCGATGCCGAGAGCGAAGGCGCCGAGGGCGTCGAGGTTGCGGCGGCGCCGGCGCGGGCCCGGGGCGCGCGCATGCCGGAGCTGGTGCTGGTCGACGGTGGCAAGGGCCAGGTGTCGATGGCGCGAGAGGTGTTCAGCGAGCTCGGCCTGCCGCTGTCGCTGATCGTCGGCGTCGAGAAGGGCGAGGGCCGCAAGGTCGGCCTCGAGGAACTGGTGTTCGCCGACGGCCGCGAGAAGGTCTACCTGGGCAAGGATTCGGCGGCGCTGATGCTGGTGGCCCAGATCCGCGACGAGGCGCACCGCTTCGCCATCACCGGCATGCGCGCCAAGCGCGCCAAGGTGCGCGTGGGCGGCAGCCAGCTCGAGGACATCCCGGGCATCGGCCCGAAGCGCCGGGCCCGGCTGCTGCAGCGCTTCGGCGGCATCCGCGGCGTGGCGGCGGCGAGCGTGGAGGACATCGCCTCGGTCGAGGGCATCGCCTTCGACCTGGCCGAGGAAATCTACCGTGCGCTGCACTGAACATGCCGGCGCGGGAACGGGGCGCCGGCACGGCTTTGCCCCCGTTCTCGAATCCATCGTTTTCGCGTGACACAATCGAGCGCATGTTCTGGACCCTGCCGACCATCATGACCTGGACGCGCATCGTCGCGATCCCCCTGATCGTCGGTGTGTTCTACCTGCCCATCGCCGACCCGATGCGCAACGTGATCGCTACGGTCATGTTCATCGTGTTCGCGGCCACCGACTGGCTCGACGGCTTCCTGGCGCGCAAGCTCAACCAGACCTCGGCCTTCGGCGCCTTCCTCGATCCGGTGGCCGACAAGTTCCTGGTCTGCGCCTCGCTGCTGGTGCTGGTGCACCTGAACCGGGCCGACGTGTTCGTGGCGCTGATCATCATCGGCCGCGAGATCGCGATCTCGGCGCTGCGCGAATGGATGGCCCAGATCGGCGCCAGCAAGAGCGTGGCGGTGCACATGATCGGCAAGGTCAAGACGACGGTGCAGATGGTGGCGATCCCGTTCCTGCTCTACGACGGGCAGTTGTTCGGCTTCATCGACACCGGCCTGTGGGGCCAGTGGCTGATCTGGGTCTCCGCCGTGCTCACCGTGTGGTCGATGGTCTATTACCTGCAAAAGGCCATTCCCGAGATCCGGGCCCGGGCCAAATGAGCGCCGCCTCGGCCCGCGAGGCGGGCTGGTTGCGGGCCATGCCGGCGGTCTTCGTGCTGATCTGGAGCACGGGCTTCATCGTCGCGCGCTACGGCATGCCGCATGCGCCGCCCTTCAAGTTCCTGGCCGTGCGCTTCGTGCTCTCGTTCCTCTGCTTCGGCCTGTGGGTCGCGCTGGCGCGCGTGGCGTGGCCTTCGACCCGGGCGCAGTGGGGTCACCTCGCGGTCACGGGCATCCTGATGCAGGCCGGCTACCTCGGTGGCGTCTGGGCCGCGGTGCGCGCTGGCATGGGCTCGGGGCTGGTCGCGCTGTTGGTCGGCATCCAGCCGGTGCTGACCGCGATCTGGATGTCCTTCAACGGCGGGCGCGTGTCGCCGCGGCAATGGCTGGGTCTGGCGCTGGGCTTCGCGGGGCTGGTGCTGGTCGTGTGGCGCAAGCTGGGCGATGGCTCGGAGGTCAATGCCGCGACCATGAGCCTCGCGCTCATGGCGCTGGTGTCGATCACCGCGGGCACGCTCTATCAGAAGCGCTTCGTCGCACCCTGCGACGTGCGCAGCGCCAGCGCGGTGCAGATGGCGGCGGCCGTGGTCGCGACCCTGCCGTTCGCGCTGCTCGAGCCCGAGGCCATCGCGTGGAATGCGCATTCGATCGGCGCGATGGCCTGGTCGGTGCTCGCGCTCTCGCTGGGTGGCAGCTCGCTGCTCTATATATTGATCCAGCGTGGCACCGCGACCGCGGTCACGAGCCTGCTCTACCTGGTGCCGCCTTGCACCGCCCTCATGGCCTGGCTGCTGTTCCGCGAGCAGATCACGCCGGCCACGCTGCTGGGCACCGCGCTCACGGCGGTGGGTGTGAGCCTGGTGGTGCGCGCGGCCCGCTGAAGCGCGCGGGGCCTTCGCCTAGCGCGTTGGCTTCCAGGGTTCGCCGCGAAAGCGCTCTGCCAGGTGGTCGACCAAGAGCCGCACCCGCCGCGGCGTCTTCGGCCGCCAGGGCGCGATCCAGTGGATGTCGGCATCGGGCATCGCATACTGCGGCAGCACCCGCACCAGCGCGCCCGAAGCCAGTTGCGGCGCGATGTCCCAGAGGCTGCGCAGCATGATCCCGTGGCCCGCCAGGCACCAGTCGCGCACCATCTCGCCCGAGTTGCTCGACAGCGGGCCCTGCACCCGCACGCGCGCCGTGCTGCCGTCGCGGCCATGCCGCAGCGACCACAGCGCGTATTCCTGCCGGTGGATCTCGCCGTTCTCGCGCGCGACCAGGCAGTCGTGCGCGGCCAGCGCATCGACGCTGGCCGGCGTGCCGCGGCGCGCGAGGTAGGAGGGCGCGGCCGCCAGCACGCGCTGGTTGCGCGCGATGCGGCGCGAGACCCAGTCCGAGGCATGGCGCTGCTGCACCGCCCAGAGCCACAGCGCGCCGTCGTAGCCTTCGGCGCCGAGGTCGGGCAGGCGTTCGGTCAGTTGCAGCTCGATGCGCAGGCCCGGATGGCCGGCCTGGAATTCCGCGAGCGCGGGGCCGAGCCAGCGTCGGCCGAAGCCGAAGGTGGCGGCCAGCCGCACCGCGCCCGTGAGTTCGTTCTGGCGCTCGCCGAGTTCGCCCTCGAGCGCGGCGAAGCCTTCGAGCAACTGCTTCGCATGCCGGCACACGGCCTCGCCCTCGGCCGTGACGCTGAGCCGCCGCGTGGTGCGGTCGAACAGCCGCTGGCCCAGCCGTGCCTCGAGCGCGCCGAGCCGCTTGGTGACCACCGAAGGCACGACGTCGAGCGCGCCGGCCGCGCCCGCGAGGCTGCCGTGTTCGCGGATGGCGAGCGCCAATGCCAGGTCGGCGCGCTCCAGTGCCAATGAATTCATGCCAGAACGGAAAGTATGAATTGGCCGATTGTTGCTTGATGGACCGGGGTGCGCAACGCACAATCGCCGCGTGACCGCCTCTTTCCTCGACTTTCCCGTCTTCGACATCGAACGCGATGGCGTGCGCGTGCATGGCCGCATCGGCGGCCGCGGCGCACCCTTGCTGCTGCTGCACGGGCATCCGCAGACGCACGCCATCTGGCACCGCGTCGCGCCCGCGCTGGCCGAGCGCTTCACTGTGGTCGCGATCGACCTGCGCGGCTACGGCGATTCGGGCCGGCCCGCGGCCGATGCCGCGCACGCGAACCACAGCAAGCGCGCGATGGCGCTCGACGCGCTCGCGGCGATGCGCCATCACGGCTTCGAGCGCTTCGGCGTGCTCGCGCACGACCGCGGCGCGCGCGTGGCGCACCGGCTCGCGGCCGACCATCCGTCCGCCGTCGAGCGCATGCTGCTGCTCGACATCGCGCCCACGCTCGCCATGTACGAGCACACCTCGGAAGCCTTCGCGCGCGCCTACTGGCACTGGTTCTTCCTGATCCAGCCGCCACCGCTGCCCGAGGCGCTGATCGCCTCCGATCCGGTGCGCTACGTGCGCAGCGTGATGGGCGGGCGTCACGCGGGGCTCGCGCCCTTCGCGCCCGAGGTGCTCGCGGAGTACGAGCGCTGCGCGGCCATCCCGGGCAGCGCCGAATCCATCTGCGAGGACTACCGCGCCTCGGCCGGCATCGACCTCGAGCACGACCGCGCCGACATCGCCGCGGGCGCGCGGCTCGCGATGCCGCTGCGCGTGCTGTGGGGCGCGCACGGCGTGGTCGGACGCGCCTTCGACGTGCTGGCACTGTGGCGCGAGCGCGCCGACCGGGTCGACGGGCATGCGCTGCCCTGCGGCCACTATGTTCCCGAGGAGGCGCCGGGCGAACTGCTCGCCGAGGCACTCGACTTCTTTGCACCGCTCATCCCATCGGAAGGACCCAGACCATGACCACCCACAGAATCGCAGTGATCGCCGGCGACGGCATCGGCAAGGAAACCACGCCCGAGGGCGTGCGCGTGCTCGATGCGGCGGCGCGCAAGTTCGGCATTGACCTGAAGTTCGACCACTTCGACTTCTCGAGCTGGGACTACTGCGAGAAGCACGGCAAGATGCTGCCTGACGACTGGAAGGACCAGATCGGCGGCCATGACGCCATCTTCTTCGGCGCGGTCGGCTGGCCCGAGAAGATCGCCGACCACATCTCGCTGTGGGGCTCGCTGCTGCTGTTCCGCCGCGAGTTCGACCAGTACATCAACCTGCGGCCCGCGCGCCTCATGCCCGGCATCGTCGCGCCCGTGGTGCGCCGCGACGGCTCGCCGCGCCAGCCCGGCGAGATCGACATGTACATCGTGCGCGAGAACACCGAGGGCGAGTACTCGAGCATCGGCGGGCGCATGTACGAAGGCACGCCGCGCGAGATCGTGGTGCAGGAGACCGTGATGTCGCGCCTGGGCGTGGACCGCGTGCTCAAGTTCGCGTTCGAGCTCGCGCAGTCGCGGCCGAAGAAGCACCTGACCAGCGCTACCAAGTCGAACGGCATCTCGATCACCATGCCCTACTGGGACGAGCGCGTGGCCGAGATGGCGAAGGCCTATCCGGGCGTGACGCTCGACAAGTTCCACATCGACATCCTCACCGCCCACTTCGTGCAGCGGCCCGACTTCTTCGACGTGGTAGTGGCGAGCAATCTGTTCGGCGACATCCTGTCCGACCTCGGGCCGGCCTGCACCGGCACCATCGGCATCGCGCCGAGCGCCAACCTCAACCCCGAGCGCACCACGCCCTCGCTGTTCGAACCGGTGCACGGCTCGGCGCCCGACATCGCGGGCAAAGGCATCGCCAACCCGATCGGCCAGATCTGGTGCGGCGCGATGATGCTGGAATTTCTCGGCCACAAGGACGCGCACGACGCGATCCTCTCGACCATCGAGAAGGTGCTCGCGCCCGGAAGCGGTGCGCCGCGCACGCCCGATATCGGTGGCACGGCGAGCACCAGCGACCTCGGAAAAGCGATCGCCGAGGCCTTGTGAGACGGCCCGAGCCCGGTCGGAAAAAGGTCTTCGCGAAACGCCCCTAGAATCGCGCGCTCCGCTGCGCCGCACGGGCTGATGTCGTATTGACACCCCGCAGGCCAGTGGTTGTAATCCCCGATGGCAGCGCGCTGCCGGGGCGTCAGGCCTGCCAAGCTTCCGCGTCGCACCACGTCGCGACCGACTCGCCAGCCGACGAAAGCCGACCAACTTTTTTCTACAAGGGGCCCTTGTGAACAAGACCGAACTGATTGAGCACATCGCAAAGAACGCCGATATTTCCAAAGCAGCCGCCACGCGCGCGCTCGAATCCACCATCGGCGCCATTCGTACCACGCTCAAGAAGGGCGGCTCCGTGTCGCTCGTCGGTTTCGGCACTTTTGCAGTCGGTAAACGTGCGGCGCGTACGGGTCGCAATCCGCGCACCGGCGACGCGATTAAAATCAAGGCCGCCAAGATTCCGAAGTTCCGTCCCGGCAAGGCCCTCAAGGACGCGTTGAACTAAGTCGACGACGAGAACTCGGAAGAAAAGTATTCCCGGTGGGGTGCTTAGCTCAGCTGGTAGAGCGGCGCCCTTACAAGGCGTAGGTCGGGGGTTCGAGCCCCTCAGCACCCACCACCACCCGATGCAAAGGCGAACAACGGTTCGCCTTTTTTATTGCCGTCCGACAGCCAACGCCTGAGAGTGTCCAAGCATGTTTGATTTCTTCCGCAAGTACAACAAGATCATGATGATTATCTTGTTCTTGCTGATCATCCCGTCGTTCGTGCTGTTCGGCGTCGAGCGCTACCAGGGCTTCTCCAAGGACGAGGCCGTCGCGCATGTCGATGGCACCAGCATCACGCGGCCCGAATGGGATGCGCAGCATCGCGTGGAAACCGACCGCATCCGCCAGCAGTCGCCCAACGTCGACCCGCTGGTGCTCGACTCCGATGCGCTGCGCTACGCCACGCTCGAGAAGATGGTTCGCGACCGCGTGCTGACGGTGGCGGCCAACAAGGCCAACATGACGGTGTCCGAGGAACGTCTCTCGCGCATCTTCGCGCAGGACCCGGGCCTCGCGACCTTCCGTACGCCCGAGGGCAAGTTCGACCGCGACGCCTTCCAGCGCGTGACCGGCCGCACGCCCGAGCAGTACGAAGCCTCGATGCGCGCCGAGCTCGCCACGCAGCAACTGCTGCTGGGCGTGTCGGGCACCACCTTCACGCCGCCCGCGCTGGCGGCCGCCACCATCAACGCCTTCTACGAGCAGCGCGAGATCCAGGTGTCGCGCTTCGCGCCCGAGGGCTTCGCGTCGAAGGTCACGGTCAGCGATGCCGACATCGAGACCTACTACAAGGACCACGCGGCGCAGTTCCAGGCGCCCGAGCAGGCAAGCATCGAATACCTGCTGCTCGACCTCGAGGCGGCCAAGAAGAACGTGACGGTCAACGAGGCCGAGCTCAAGAGCTACTACGAGCAGAACACCGCGCGCTTCGGCACCAAGGAAGAACGCCGCGCGAGCCACATCCTGATCACCGCGGCCGCCAGCGCGCCGGCCGCCGATCGCGCCAAGGCGAAGGCCAAGGCCGAGCAACTGCTGGCCGATGTGCGCAAGGCACCCAACACCTTCGCCGATGTCGCGCGCAAGAACTCGCAGGACCCGGGCTCGGCCGAGAAGGGCGGCGACCTCGACTTCGTCACGCGCGGCGCGATGGTCAAGCCTTTCGAAGATGCGATGTTCGCCCTGAAGAAGGGCGAGATCAGCAACGTCGTCGAAACCGAGTTCGGCTATCACATCATTCGCCTGGACGACATCAAGCCGGCCGTGGTGCCGCCGTTCGAGCAGGTGCGCGCCACCCTCGAGAACGACTACCGTGCCCAGCAGGCCACGCAGGAATTCGCCAAGGCCGCCGAGACCTTCACCGATACGGTGTACCAGCAGCCCGAGAGCCTGAAGCCGGCCGCCGAGAAGCTCAAGCTCACGATCCAGACCGCGAACAACATCGGCCGCACGGCCGCGCCGGGTGCCACCGGACCGCTCGCGAGCCGCAACTTCCTGAGTGCGCTGTTCTCTCCCGATTCGCTGAGCCGCAAGCAGAACACCGAAGCGATCGAGGTCGGCACCAACCAGCTCGCCTCGGGCCGCGTGACCCAGTATTCGGCCGCGCACCCGATTCCGCTGGCCGATGTGAAAGACAAGATCCGCGCGCAACTCGTCACCGAGCGCGCGGCGGCCCTCGCCAAGACCGAGGGCGAGGCCAAGCTCGCGGCCTGGACCGCGAAGGCCGACGGCGCCAATTTCGCGGCGCCCGTCACCGTGTCGCGCACCGATGCGAAGGCACAGCCGGGCGTGGTGGTCGAGGCCGCGTTGCGCGCCGACGCCAGCAAGCTGCCGACCCTGGTCGGCGTCGACCTCGGCACGCAGGGCTATGCCGTGGTGCGCGTGACCAAGGCCGTCCCGCGCACTGCGCCGACGGCGGAAGTCGCGAAGCAGGAGAACGCGCAGGTCGGCCAGTCGATCGCCGCCGCCGAAGACGCCGCTTACTACAACCTGCTGAAGGACCGCTACAAGGCCGAGATCCTGGTGCCGCGTCCCGCGACCGACGGACTGCCGTTCGCCGGCGCACGCTGACCGATCGCGCCGCGAGGCGCTTCCTCTTCCCTTCGCGGGCCGCCTTGTGCGGCCCGTTGCTTTTTCCGTCTCGCGTGGGACAAGCGCCGCGGTCGCTTCTTGCCAGAATCCGCGCATGGGAACTCTCTACCTCGTGCGCCATGGCCAGGCCAGCTTCGGCGCGGCCGACTACGACAACCTGAGCGAACTGGGCCACAGGCAGTCGGTGCGGCTCGGCGAGTACTGGCGCGAGCGCGGCATGCGCTTCGATGCCGTGATCACCGGCACCTTGCGCCGGCATCGGCAGACCTGGGAAGGCATCGCACAGGGCCTCGGTCTGACGCGCGACGACGTGCTGCCGTGGCCCGGCCTCAACGAGTACGACAGCGAGGCGGTGATCGCCACCATCCATGAAGGCAAGCTCGAGAAGCCCGATTCGCCCGAGATGTACCGGCATCACTTCCGCCTGCTGCGCGAAGGACTGGGCGCCTGGATGCAGGGGCGCACGAAGCCGGTCGGCATGCCCAGCTACGTCGACTTTCTCGCGGGCGTGACCACCGCGCTCGACCATGTGCGCGACAAGCACCATGGGGCCAAGGTGCTCGTGGTGTCGAGCGGCGGCCCGATCAGCACGGCGGTGGGCCATGTGCTGGGCACCAGCCCCGAGACCACGATCGAGCTCAACCTGCGCATCCGCAACTCGTCGGTGACCGAGTTCGCCTTCACGCCCAAGCGCCACATGCTGGTGACCTACAACACGCTGCCGCATCTCGACGGGCCGGCGTACGAGGACTGGGTCACCTATTCCTGACGCGGGCCTTCGCGCTCAGGCCTGCCAGACGCCGTAGCCCGCCTTGCGCAGGGCGATGCCGAGCTCGACTTCCATCGAGCGCGCGTCTTCGTAGTTCATCGGGTTGTAGCGCTCGTAGAGCGCGGGCAGCAGGTGCAGGCCGTAGTCCTGCACGAAGCTGTTGGCCTGGATGCCCGCCTTGTGCTTGTCGAAGCGTATGTCGGGATCGAGCCCGGTCATGCCGACGTAGACGAAGGGCTTGCCGAGCTGATAGTCGGGATTGGCGCGCCGGAAGCGGGCGATGTTCCAGACGCGGTCGTCGAGCTCGACCACGTAGACATGGTGGTGCGCGCGGGGTTTGCGTGGCATCGGCCCCGCCCGATGGCCGGCGACTCAGCTCTTGCGCTTGACGAGGCCGTAGAGGATCAGCAGCACGATCGCGCCGAGCACCGAGGCGATGAAGCCGGCGCCTTCGCCGGCGGTGTACCAGCCGAGCGACTGGCCGACATAGGTGACGACCAGCGAGCCCGCGATGCCGATCAGCGTGGTGACGATGAAGCCGGCGGAGTCGTCGCCCGGTTTGACGGCGCGTGCCACCAGACCTACGACGAAGCCGATCAGGATGGTCCAGACGATGCTCATGAGTGATCCCTTGGTTCGTGAATGAAGCGGCGCCCGCATGGCAGGGCGCGGCCATGATAGCGGCCGGATGCATCGCGCGGGCGAGGCGAGAGCCCGTGCTTTCGAATCGGCGTGCGGGGCTGCGCGATCTGGCGCCGCAGGCTTCGGTTGGCCCGCTGCGGCGTCCTACAGGGGCGCGGCAAAGGGCGCGCTATACCCTCGGCATGCTCGAAAAGTTGCCCGAAGTCATCGGCCAGGCCCTGCACGGCGTGCGTGCCGGCCTGGACAAGATCGTTTTCAACACGCTCGGCCTGCGCGAGGGCATGGCCACGATCTCGCTGACGAGCGTCGCCTTTGCCGATCACGCGCCGATTCCGCCGCGCTACACGGCCGATGGCGAAGGCCTGTCGCCGCCTCTGCAATGGGAGGGCGTTCCGCAAGGCGCCGCCTCGCTGCTGCTGGTGGTCGAGGATGCGGATTCGCCCACGCCCAACCCGCTGGTGCATGCCATCGTCGTCAACCTGCCGCCTGGCGACACCCGGCTGGTGGAAGCGGCGCTGCCGAGCCAGGGCAACGAAGGCCAGGACACGGTGCACGCCGGCCGCAATTCCGGGCTGCAGGCGGCGTGGCTGCCGCCCGATCCGCCGCCGGGGCATGGCGTGCATCGCTACGCCTTCCAGCTGTTCGCGCTCGACCGCGCGCACGAGTTCTCGGTCGCGCCCGGACGGGACGAGGTGGTCGACGAACTGAAGGCGCATGCGATCGCCAGCGGTCTGCTGATCGGTACCTTCGAGCGCTCGGACGGCTCGATCCGGCAGAGGGACGCCGCGCATGACGAGGCGCCGCAGGTAGCGCCTTCGGGTCCGCTGGCGGCGGGCTGAGTGGGGCGCGCGCATCATTCTTCCAAACCAGGGTCGGGGTCGCGGCTTTTATGGCTATAATCGTGGACTCTATTACGGTGGCTGTAGCTCAGCTGGTAGAGTCCCAGATTGTGATTCTGGTCGTCGTGGGTTCGAGTCCCATCAGCCACCCCATATGAATTCCGAAGAAACGGCCCTGGAGCGATCCAGGGCCGTTTTTGTTTTTGGGGCCTGCCTAAAGCGTTTTCCGTGCGCGTTCTTGGGTGGGCAACGGGCGAATGCTTTTCTTTCCGGCCTTTCAATAAGCACCAGCGGCCCGAAACGGTCGCAAGGCGTTCAATTCCCCGGCTTCCGCGTTGCAGGCAGACTTTCAAAGCCCGGCTCAGGCCCGGTTCCTGCCCAGGAGCGGGGCGTTTTACCCTCGCGCTGTTGTAAAACGCCAAGCGCCCCGGATTTTTCTGGTCGGGTTTGCTCAAAATCAATTGCAAACTGAATTAAACTGCGGGCGTTTTCATTTACAGGAGCCGCCAATGGCCTCGACGCTCGCAGATATCAATTCCCAGATCCAGAAGCACGACGAACAGATCGCGCAATTGCGCAAGCAGGCCGAAGAGCTGCGCAACCAGGAACGTGCCGGCGTGATCGAGGACATTCGCAGGAAGATTGCCGACTACGGCTTGACCGCGTCGGATCTGAAGCTCTCGGCCGGCCGCGCCGTGACCGCCAAGCGCGCCGCCAGTGCGCCGGCCCCCAAGGCCGCCGCCAAGTACCGCAGCCCGACCGGCGAAACCTGGTCCGGCGGCCGTGGCCGCAAGCCGCGCTGGGTGACCGAGGCGCTGGCCGCGGGCAAGTCGCTGACGGATTTCGAGATCAAGTGAGCATGGTGCGCGAACACGCGCCAACCGGTTCCGCAATAAAAAAGCCCGCAAGCGCGGGCTTTTTTATTGCGGGTCCGGGTGCCAATCTCCTGGTGCCCGGGTTCGTGGGGATCAGTTCACCATCACGAGCTTTCCCTTGACCCCGCGCGAACCCATGTGCGCGTAGGCGGCTTTCAATTCGGCCATCGGCATCGTGCTGTCGATCACCGGCTTGATCTTTCCCTGCCCATACCATTGCGCCAATTCGGCCATCATCTGCGCGTTGGCCTTCGGCTCGCGCTTGGCGAAATCGCCCCAGAACACGCCCACCAGCGACGCGCCTTTCAACAGCGTGAGGTTCAATGGCAGCGAGGGAATCGGGCCCGACGCAAAACCCACGACCAAATAGCGGCCGCGCCATCCGATCGAGCGAAATGCGGGTTCCGCGAAATCACCGCCGACCGGGTCGTAGATGACGTCGGGGCCTTTGCCGTCGGTCGCGGCCTTGATGGCGTCCCTGAAGCCGTTCGGCAATGCATGCGTGGTGTAGTTGATCGTCGTGTCGGCGCCGATCGAACGGCACAGCTCGCATTTCTCGTCGGTGGACGCCGCCGCGATCACCTTGGCGCCGGCCGCCTTGGCGATCTGGATGGCGGCCGTGCCCACGCCGCCCGCCGCGCCGAGCACCAGCACCGTTTCGCCGGCCTTGAGCTGCGCGCGGTCCATCAGCGCGTGCCACGAGGTCGCGTAGATCATGATGAAGGCGGCCGCGTCGACATGGCCGAAGCCCTCGGGCAGCGGCATGCACAGCGCCGCGGGCGCCAGCGTGTGGGTGGCGAAGCCGCCGGTGCCCGAGAGGCAGGCGACGTTCTGGCCGACCTTGAGGTGCGTGACGCCTTCGCCCACGGCCTGGACGATCCCCGCGTACTCCGAGCCCGGCACGAACGGCAGCGGCGGCTTCATCTGGTACTTGTTCTGCACGATCAGCAGGTCGGGGAAATTCAGGCTCGCGGCCCGGATCTCGATCAGCACCTGGCCCGGGCCGGGTGTCGGCGTGGGCAGCTCCTTCCAGGTGAGCGCGTCGACACCGACGGGGTTCTCGCAAAGCCATGCGTGCATGCTCGGTCTCCTTCGAAACGGGTAGTAATGTTGAGGCAATGAAGCGCGCGATGATAGGCGTCGCCCTCGCGTGTCCTTGTCCCTGCTGCGACGCACCCGGCGCCTACAATCCGTTGCACCGCACCGCATCATGAAGATACTCATTTCCAACGACGATGGCTTCCAGGCGCCCGGCATCGTCGCACTGCACGACGCGCTCAAGGACCTGGCCGAGGTCGAGGTGGTGGCTCCCGAGCACAACAACAGCGCCAAGTCGAACGCGCTGACGCTCGCGGCACCGCTCTACGTCCACACCGCGCACAACGGCTTCCGCTACGTGACCGGCACCCCGGCCGACTGCGTGCACATCGCGCTCAAGGGCCTGCTCGGCTACCGGCCCGACCTGGTGGTCTCGGGCATCAACAACGGCGCCAACATGGGCGACGACACCATCTATTCGGGCACCGTCGGCGCGGCCATGGAGGCCTACCTGTTCGGCATTCCCGCGATCGCGTTCTCGCAGATCGAGAAGGGCTGGGCCCATGTCGACGCGGCGGCCCAGGTGGCGCGGCGACTGGTGCAGCGTATCGAGCGCGAGCGCATGCTCGAGGGCGGCGCCTTTCTTTTGAACGTCAACGTGCCGAACCGGCCCTTCGACGAGCTCAAGCCGGTGAAGGTGTGCCGGCTGGGCCGCCGCCACGCGGCCGAGAAGGTCATCACGCAGGAAAGCCCGCGTGGCGACACGATGTACTGGATCGCCGGCGCGGGCAGCGCCAAGGACAGCGGCGAGGGCACCGACTTCCATGCCACGGCCGAGGGCCACGTGGCGCTCACGCCGTTGCAGATCGACCTGACCGACCACGCCAACCTGGGCCAGTGGCGCGACGCGGTGGTCCGGCTCGCCGACTGACATGGCCACCCAACGGCCTGGATTCCCGGCTCGCCTCGCGCCCACCGTCTCGGCTTCGACGCCGGCTTCGTCCGCGCTGCGCGGACGGCAGCCCGTCGTGCCGCCCAAGCCGTCGGTCGCGTCGACGCCCTCGATGGCCTCCGACGCGGTGCGCGCGCGCATGGTGCAGAAGCTGGCCGCGCAGGGCATCTCTGATGCGCGCGTGCTGCGCGCCATGGGCGCGGTCGAACGGCATCGCTTCGTCGACAGCGCGCTGGTCAACCAGGCCTACGAAGACACCAGCCTGCCGATCGGACTGGGCCAGACCATCTCCAAGCCCAGCGTGGTTGCGCGCATGATCGAACTTTTGCTCGCGGCCCCGGCTCTGAGTGGCAAGCCGCAGGACCGTCTGGGGCGCGTGCTCGAGATCGGCACCGGTTGCGGCTACCAGGCCGCGGTGTTGAACCACGTGGCCACGGAGGTCTACAGCATCGAACGGTTGCGCGGCCTGCACGAGCGGGCGCGGACCAATCTGCGGCACTTCCGGCTGGCCACGGTTCACCTGATGTTCGGCGACGGCATGGTCGGCTATGCCAAGGGCGCACCCTATGCGGGCATCATCGCCGCCGCCGGTGGCGAGGCCGTGCCCGAAGCCTGGATCGAACAGCTCGCGGTGGGGGGGCGGATCGTCGCGCCGACGCACTCGGCGAAGGGCGGCCAGGCCCTCGTCGTGATCGACAAGACGGCCCGCGGTCTCGAGCGCCTCATTCTTGAGGCGGTTCACTTTGTCCCCCTAAAATCGGGCGTTGCTTGAAGGAATAACAAATGCAGGGTTTTGGCAATCGGAGTTGGTACGCTGGCGTCACGTTGGCCGTCGTGCTCGTGATCGCGGGCTGTTCCACGCCGCGGGGCCCGGCACCGGTCGAAGACCGCGGCACGATGACTCGCGCGCCCGGCGCGGCCGCGCCCGTTCCGGGCGGTCCGACCATCACCACCGACGCCTCGGGCAAGCCGCTGGCCGGGATCGAGAACTTCGGCAAGCCGGGCTACTACGCCGTGCGTCCCGGCGACACCATTCGCCGCATCGCCAACGAGACCGGCCAGACCTGGCAGAACCTCGTTCGCTGGAACAACCTCGACAACCCCGACCTGATCGAGGTGGGGCAGGTGCTGCGCGTGATCCCGCCTTCGGGCCCGGGCTCCACCGTGGCCGCCGCGCCGTCGGCACCGAACGAGAACGGTGTCGTCACCAAGCCGGTGACGCCGCAGCCCGCCGTCGTGCCCGGTGCGGCCGCGAGCGGCGCCGCCGCTGCGGGCGCCAAGCCGCCGGTCACGGCTTCGCCGTCGACCCCGGGTGCTGCGGGTGGCGATGAGGACATCGGCTGGATCTGGCCGGCCCATGGCTCGCTGATCGCGGGCTTCGACGATGCCAAGAACAAGGGCTTCGACATCAGCGGCAAGGCCGGCGACCCGGTGCTGGCCGCCGCCGATGGCCGCGTGGTGTATGCGGGCGCGGGCCTGCGCGGCTACGGCAACCTGATCATCCTGAAGCACAACAACACCTACCTCACGGCCTATGCGCACAACCAGACGCTGCTCGTGAAGGAAGACCAGTCGGTCCAGAAGGGCCAGAAGATCGCCGAGATGGGCAGCAGCGATGCCGATCGCGTGAAGCTGCACTTCGAGATCCGTCGCCAGGGCAAGCCGGTCGATCCGGCGCGCTACCTCCCGAACCGGTGATGCCATGGCCGGTTCCCGCCCCCGTCGCACGTTGCCCGTGCGCCGGTCGGCGGGCAACCCGGCCGAATCGGCTACCGGCGGCGAAGCTCCACCGCCCGCTTCATCCCCCGATGGCCTGACCGCGCCCGAGCCGAGCGTCGAATCGCTCGCGCGCATCGGCGACGACACGGCCGACGCGCTCACCGTCTACCTGCGCCGCATCCGGCGCACCGAGCTCTTCACCCCCGAGCAGGAATACGCAACCGCCTGCGCCGCGCGTGCCGGTGACTTCGCGGCGCGCCAATCCATGATCGAGCACAACCTGCGGCTCGTGGTCAACATCGCCAAGGCCTATCTCCATCGCGGCGTGCCGTTCTCCGACCTCATCGAGGAAGGCAACCTAGGCCTGATGCACGCGATCACCAAGTTCGAGCCCGAGCGCGGTTTCCGCTTCTCGACCTATGCGACCTGGTGGATACGCCAGTCGGTCGAGCGCGCGCTGATGACCCAGTCCCGCACGATCCGCCTGCCGGTGCACATCGTGCGCGAACTGCAGCAGGTGCTGCGCGCGCGCCGCACGCTCGAGGGCGATCCCGAGTTCGTGGCGCGCCGGCCCGACGGCGTGCGCGTGGAAGACGTCGCGGCGCTGCTGGGCTCGGACGTGCAGTCGGTGGCCCACCTGCTGGCGCTGGCCGAAGCGCCGCGTTCGCTCGACGCGGGCGAATCGCGTGGCGAGGAGAGCTACGCGCTGTCCGATTCGGTCGCGGCGGACGGCGAAGAAAGCGACCCGACCGGCGCGACCCAGGCGCACGAGGTCGAGCGCCTGCTCGACGGCTGGGTGGCCGCGCTCGACGCGCGCGAGCGCGAGGTGCTCGAAGGGCGCTACGGCCTGCACGACCGCGAGCCCGAGACGCTCGAGGTGCTCAGCGTGCGGCTGGGCCTGACGCGCGAGCGCGTGCGCCAGATCCAGAACGAGGCGCTCGCGAAGATGCGGCGTCAGCTCGCGCGCTCGGGCGTGGGGCGGGACGCCTTGTTCTAGCCCTGCCGGGCTCCGCGCGAGGGTCTCTTCCCACGCTGAGACAATCGGGGCATGACGGAACCCATCAAGAAAGATAAATCCCCCACGGACACCCCCACGAACGCCGGCGGCGAATGGCTTCACGTGGAGTCGCTGGACCTCGACGCACAGGGCGTGGCGCACAAAGCTGACGGCATGGTCGTGTTCATCGAGGGCGCGCTGCCCTTCGAAGAGGTGCAGCTCAACGTGCACCGCCGCAAGAACAACTGGGAGCAGGGCACGGTCACGCAGATCCGGCGCGAGTCCTCGCAGCGCGTGCGGCCCGGCTGCCCGCACTTCGGCCTGCACACGGGCGCCTGCGGCGGCTGCAAGATGCAGCACCTCGACGCCGCGGCGCAGGTGGCGGTGAAGCAGCGCGCGCTCGAGGACAACCTCTGGCACCTCGGCAAGGTCCGTCCCGAGAACCTGCTGCGTCCGCTCGAGGGCCCGGCCTGGCACTACCGCTACCGGGCGCGCCTGTCGGTGCGCCACGTGGTCAAGAAGGGCACGGTGCTGATCGGCTTCCATGAGCGCAAGAGCCGTTACCTGGCCGACATGCAGGTTTGTCCCGTGCTGCCCAGGCAGGTCAGCCAGATGCTGATGCCGCTGCGCGCGCTGATCGCCTCGCTCGATGCGCGCGACACCTGCCCGCAGATCGAACTGGCCTGCGGCGACGCGCCGGGTACCCAGGCGCTCGGCACCATCGCGCTGGTGCTGCGGCACCTCGAGCCGCTGTCGGACGCGGACATCGGACGCCTCAAGGCCTTCGCCGCGAAGAACGATCAGGTGCAATGGTGGCTGCAGCCCAAGGGGCCCGACACCGTGCGGTTGCTCGAGGAGGGCGGCACGCCGCTGGCCTACGGGCTGCCAGAGTTCGGCGTGACGATGCCGTTCCGGCCCACCGATTTCACGCAGGTCAATCCGCACATCAACCGGGCGCTCGTGGGCAAGGCGCTGCGCCTGCTCGATGTGCAGTCTGACGAACGCGTGATCGACTGGTTCTGCGGCCTCGGCAACTTCACGCTGCCGTTGGCAAGCCGCGCGCGCGAGGTGCTGGGCATCGAGGGCAGCGACACGCTGGTGGCGCGGGCCACCGAGAATTTCCGCAAGAACCAGCCCGCGACATCCGCGCGGCGTGCGCTGTCGCCGGCTTCGTTCGTGGCGCGCAACCTGTTCGAGATGACGCCCGAGATGCTGGTCGCCGACGGGCAGGCCGACAAGTGGCTGGTCGACCCGCCGCGCGAGGGCGCCTTCGCGCTGGCCAAGGCGATGGCCGACCTGCATCAGCAGCCCGAGCTGCGCACGGGCGGATGGACGCCGCCCAGGCGCATCGTCTACGTGAGCTGCAATCCGTCGACGCTCGCGCGCGATGCCGGCCTGCTGGTGCACCAGGCGGGCTACCGCTGCACGCATGCGGGCGTGGTCAACATGTTCCCGCACACGGCGCACGTGGAGTCGATCGCGGTGTTCGAGCGCGAATGAGCCGGTTCTGACGCCGCAATGAGAAAGGGCCCCGAAGGGCCCTTTCTTTTTCGCCGATCGATGGCCGCGGGGCCATCGAAAGAGGAATCGTCAGTCGCGTTCGCCGCCCGCGAGGCCCAGCAGCGCCAGCAGGCTCTGGAAGACGTTGAACAGGTCGAGGTACAGGGCGAGCGTCGCGCTGATGTAGTTGGTCTCGCCGCCGTCGATGATCTGCTTCAGGTCATAGAGCATGTAGGCCGAGAAGATGCCGATGGCCGCGACCGAGATCGCGAACATGCCGGCGGTCGAACCGACGAACACGTTGATGACTGCGCCGACCATCAGCACCATTGCGCCGACGAACAGCCACTTGCCCATGCCCGACAGGTCGCGCTTGATCACGGTGGCCAGCGAGGCCATCACGAAGAACACGCCGGCGGTGCCGCCGAAGGCCGTCATGATGAGTTCGGGGCCGTTCTTGAAGCCCAGCACCATCGCGATCAGGCGCGAGAGCATCAGGCCCATGAAGAAGGTGAAGCCCAGCAGCACCGGCACGCCGGCGGCCGAGTTCTTGGTCTTCTCGATCGCGAACATGAAACCGAAGGCGCCGCCGAGGAAGACGATGAGTCCGAGGCCGCCGGTCAGCGAACGGGTGATGCCGGTCTGCACGCCCAGCCAGGCGCCCAGCACGGTGGGTAGGAGGCTCAGCGCCAGCAGCCAGTAGGTGTTGCGCAGCACGCGTTGGCGGTCAGCCTGCGGCAGTACCTGGCCGTAGCCGGTGGAAGTGTCGAGGGTTGTAACGCGGTCATTCATGGCCGAAGCTCCTGTGGTTGCTGCCTTGGCAGTTGGGCTCATTCTAGAAGTCTGCAAGACCGGGGCCTCCAAAGACCGTATGGGGGGTGTTCCTTAGGCGGCGCGCCGTCCGACAGGGGGAGCCCATGCGACGGACCGGTATGCTCGGGGGTTCGCGCAACAAGACTTTTGATCACCATCATGCAAACGAAATCATTCCTCGAACTCGCCGATGTCAAGCTGATCGCCGCCGCCGCGGAAGCTGAGGCACTCAAGAACAACTGGGCCGTGACCATCGCCATCGCCGACGACGCGGGCAACCTGCTGTGGCTGCAGCGCCTCGACGGCGCGGCCGCGCTGTCCTCGCACATCGCACCGGCCAAGGCCCATACGGCCGCCATGGGCCGCCGCGAGAGCAAGGTCTACGAGGACATCATCAACGGCGGCCGCACCGCTTTCCTGACGGCACCCCTGGTGCAAGGCCTGCTCGAGGGCGGCGTGCCGATCGTGAAGGACGGTCATGTGATCGGCGCGGTGGGCGTGAGCGGCGTGAAGTCCAACGAAGATGCGCAGGTCGCCAAGGCCGGCATCGCGGCGCTCGGCCTCTGAGATCCTGCGCGGGGCGCCTCGGCGCCTTGCACCAGCGAAAACGCCGACTCGAGGGTCGGCGTCAGATTGCTGACAAACCCCAAGCCCTCGCCCCCGGCGAGGGCTTTGTGCTTTTAAATGGCGGGATGCTCAAGAGCCCCACCCCCGCGCAGCAAGAACTCGAGATGGTGACGCTGGAGATGCTGGTGCCGCAGGACCACTTGCTGCGCAAGATCGAAGCGGCGATCGATTTCGAGTTCATCCGGGCCAAGGTCGCTCACCTGTACTGCGCCGACAACGGCCGCCCGGCGCTCGATCCGGTCGTGATGTTCAAGCTGCTGCTGGTGGGCTACTTGTTCGGCGTACGCAGCGAGCGGCAGCTGATGCGCGAAGTGCAGGTCAACGTGGCCTACCGCTGGTTTGCCGGCTTTCGCCTGACCGACAAGGTCCCCGACGCTTCCACCTTCTCGCAGAACCGGCGCCGCCGCTACAGCGACACCACCGTGTACCAGGAGATCTTCGACGAGATCGTGCGCCAGGCCATCGGCCACGGCATGGTCGATGGCCGGGTGCTGTACACCGACAGCACCCACCTGAAGGCCAACGCCAACAAGAACAAGTTCGACCTCGTGCAGGTCCAGCAGACACCCTCGGCCTACCTGGGAGCGCTGGACGCGGCGGTCGATGCGGATCGCGCCGCGCAGGGCAAGAAGCCCTTGAAGCGTGATGACGACGATACCCCGCCGCCGAGCAAGGAAGTCAAGCGCAGCCGCACCGATCCCGACAGCGGCTTCATGGTGCGCGACGACAAGCCTCGAGGCTTCTTCTACCTGGACCACCGCACGGTCGACGCCAAGCACGCCATCATCACCGACACCCACGTCACGCCGGCCTCGGTGCACGACAGCCAGCCGTACCTGGGGCGGCTGGACCATCAGCGAGAGCGCTTCGGCCTGCAGGTGCAGGCCGTGGGCCTGGATGCGGGCTACTTCACACCGGCGATCTGCCAGGGACTGGAGACGCGTGGCATCGCCGGGGTAATGGGCTACCGCACGCCGACCCACAAGCCGGGCACCTTCTACAAGCGCCAGTACGAATACGACCGCTACCGCGACGAGTATGTCTGCCCGGCGGGGCAGGCGCTGGCGTACAGCACGACCAGCCGGGTGGGCTATCGCGAGTACAAGTCCGATCCGGCAATCTGCCGACGCTGCGAGCTGCGCGGGCAGTGCACGAGCAGCGCCAATGCGGTGAAGGTGGTGGTGCGCCACGTCTGGGAGTGGGCCAAGGAGCGGGTGGACACCAGGCGTCTGACCGAAGAGGGCAAGCGCCTGTATGCGCGGCGCAAGGAGACGGTGGAGCGCAGCTTCGCCGATGCCAAGCAGCTGCACGGGCATCGCTACGCACGCATGCGAGGGCTGCGCAAGGTGGCCGAGCAGTGCTTGCTGGCGGCGGCTGCGCAGAACATCAAGAAGATCGCGCTGCTGCTGGCGCGTCTGAGGGCGCTTTTACGTCATCGCAGGCGCGTTCTGACTGCGCAACAGCGCATCCAGGCCTGCTCGGACCTCGTTGCAGCTCGATGGGGCGAGCGCCGCGCAGAAATCGGCTTCGCTTGAAAGACAAAACCCCATGTTCCGGAAAACATGGGGTTCGTCAGCAGCCTGACGCCGACTCGAGGGTCGGCGTTTTGCATTGGACGTTCAGCGTGAAAAAAAGCTTGGCTAGTCGGCGAACCGTTGGCTAGCAAAAAACGACCCTTCGGAGAAATGAATCTCCTGGAGTCGCCCCACGATGAAACTTGCGCGAGGGGCGGGCTGACCGGGACCTACTTGGTCAGGATCAGCTTGCCCAGTTTGGTGGCCTGCAGGCGGTACAGCGAGCCGTTGTGCATGATGCCGACGGTCTTGCTGCCCTTGAGCAGTTCGGTGCTTTCGACCATCGGAACCGGCCGCTGAGCCTGGATGGTGGCGTGACCGCCGCCCGATTGATCGAGCGAAGGGTGGCTCAGAACAGAAAAGGCGTTGGTGGTGGCTGGCATCTCGAATTCCTCTTATCGAAGCGATGACTGAATGATAATAATTCTCATCAAGAAGTCAATCGCCGCGATGAAAAATTTTGTGAGCCGCGGGGCCGTTATTTCGCGTCGGGCTCGGTGATGAAGCCGATCTTGCGCACGCCGGCTTCGCGGGCCTCGGACATCGCCTTGGCCACGCGCTCGTAGCGCACCGCCTTGTCGCCGCGGATGTGCAGCTCGGGCTGCGGCTCCTTGGCGGCCTCGGCCGCGAGGCGGCCCGGGAGTTCGCTGTCGGCGATCTTCTGGTCGTTCCAGTAGTAGTCGCCCTCGGCCGTCACGCTGAACAGGATGTTCTCGGGCTTCGGCTGCTCGGGCTCGCTGGTGGCGCGCGGCAGGTCGATGTTCACCGCGTGCTTCATCACCGGCACGGTGATGATGAAGATGATCAGGAGCACCAGCATGACGTCGACCAGCGGCGTCATGTTGATCTCGTTCATCACCTCATCGGGTTCGTCTTGGGTACCGAAAGCCATGATGCTCAGCCCTTCTTGAGCGGAACCACGATCGATTCGGCGCCGCTCTGGACGCGGGCACCGGTCACGAAGTAGGCGTGCAGGTCGTGCGCGAAGGCATTGAGCTTGGTCAGCACGAACTTGTTGCCGCGCACCAGGGCGTTGTAGCCGAGCACCGCGGGAATGGCGACCGCGAGGCCCAGGGCCGTCATGATCAGCGCTTCGCCGATCGGGCCCGCGACCTTGTCGATCGTGGCCTGGCCGGCCGAGCCGATGCTCATCAGTGCGTGATAGATGCCCCAGACGGTACCGAACAGGCCGATGAAGGGCGCGGTCGAGCCGACCGACGCCAGCACGGCCAGGCCGGTCTGCAGGCGCGCGGTGAAGGCGTCGATGCCGTTGCGCAGCGAGCGCGTGATCCAGTCGCTGACGTCGAGCGCGTCATGCAGGTGCGCCTTGGTGTTGCGGTGGTGGGCGGCGGCTTCGCGGCCTTCGAGCGCGAGGGCGCGGAAGGGGTTGCTGTCGTCCTTGCCGAGCTTGTTGAGCGCGGTGGCGAAATCCTCGCTGTGCCAGAAGTCCTGCGACTGCTTGGCGAGACGCTTGTAGCGGATGACGTCGAGCGCCTTGACGATGATCACGATCCACGACGCGAGCGACATGGCGATCAACAGCACCGCGACGGCCTTGGTGACGAAGTCGCCTTGGTGCCAGACATTCATCAAGCCAAATTGGGAATCCATAGGGGTCTCAGTTACTTAGGTTGGTTGAAAACGATGGGCGCGGGCAGCATGAAGAGGGTCTCGTCGCTCGCGTTCGGATAGTTGCTCACGGTCACGGACGACTTCAGCACCGCCTCGCGGGCCGCGCGGTCGAGGCGGTCGTAGCCGCTGGACTTGAGGATCTCGGCGCGGCGCACGATGCCGCTGCGGTTGAAGTACACGGCGATGGTCACCGTGCCCGATTCGCCGAGCCGTGAACTCAGCTGCGGATAGACCACCACCGGCTGGCGCAGCCACTGCGCCTGCGCGGCCGTCACCTCGACCACCCTGGGCGGTGCGGGCGGTGCCGGCGGAGGGGCCGGCGGCGCGGGTGGCGCCGGCGGCGGCGAGGGGGGTGTCGGTGCCGGCGGCGGCGGTTCCGGATCGCCCACGGGGGCTTGCGGCGCCGGCGTGGGCTTGGGCTCGCGGATGGCCTGCGGACGCGGCGGCGGCGGCGCCTTCACGCGCGGCTGGGGCGGCGGCGGAGGTGGGGGCGGCGGAGGCGGCGTCGGCTTCGGCGGCTCGATGAACTGGCTCATGATCTCGACCGGGATCACCACTTCGGCGGCCCGGCGCAGCAGGCCGCTCTGCAGCGCCCAGAGCGCTGCGGCGTGGAAGACGATCACGCCACCGGCGATGGCGGCGTTGCGCGAGAGGCCGAGAAAGGTAGGAGGGGGGGCAAAGCGGTCAGACACGATCAACCATTCGAGTGCGAGCACGTGGGTACGTGCCCCGATTGCAGCAAAACCGCTACGACGACGTCTACTTCTATTTACGAAGGATCCACCAGACGGAGCCCGCCACCAGGATCAGGCTGCCGCCGAGTGCAGAGACGAGTTCCATGCTTTGCTTTCCTTGATGGAGTTGGCAAGCTGGATCGACTTCGGTTCCGATTCGCAGTGCAGGGCCGCGACCGGGTGCGAAGCGCTGCACTGCGCGACGATATCGCGCGCACATCCTTCGCATTGGCCACACTGGGTGGCCACGCCGAGTTCGAATTGCACTTCGTCGAAAGTCATCCCCGCGCGCACGTGGCGTGCGATTTCGCGGTCGGAGACTCGGCGGCAAATGCAAACGATCATGGCTGTGAAGGCGGCAGTTTGGCTGGCTGTTGGATGCAACGATTATAAATAAGAATCCCTCGCATTTGCAATAACTATCGTATTCGCCAGCGCCCGGCGCGACAGCTATTCGCTATGAGGGGGCGGTCGCCTATATCTCCGACCAGAGCCGAAGCAGGTTGTGGTAGTGGCCGGTCAGGGCCACGGTTTCCTCGGATTCGCCCAGCCGGGCGCGCAGTTTCTGGATGTTCTGGTCGAGTTCGAACAGCATCGCGCGCTGCTGGTCGTTGCGCACCATGCTCTGGGCCCAGAAGAAGGCGCATACGCGCGCGCCCCGGGTCACGGGGTGCACGCGGTGCAGGCTGCTCGAGGGATACAGGATCAGGTCGCCGGCCGGCAGCTTGACCTCGTGCGAACCGTAGGTGTCGACCACCTCGAGCTCGCCGCCGTCGTAGTCGTCCGGGTCGCAGAGAAACAAGGTGCACGACAGGTCGGTGCGCAGCGGCTGCTCGCTGCCGGGCACGGCGCGCACCGCGCCATCGACGTGCAGGCCGTAGTGCTCGCCGCCCTCGTAGCGGTTGAACAGCGGCGGCACGAAGCGCGCGGGCAGGGCGGCCGAGAAGAACAGCGGGTTGCGCGCCAGCGCGGCCAGCACGGTCTTGGCGAGCTCGCGTCCGACCGGCGAATGCTCGGACAACTGTCGGTTGCGCTTGACCTGCGCTCCCTGGTCGCCGACGGTCTCGCGCCCGTCGACCCACTGGGTGGCATCGAGCGTGGCGCGCATCCTGCGCACCTGGTCCGGGCTCAGCACTTCGGGCACATGCAGCATCATCTTCGGGAACTCCGGAAGGAAAAAAGCCCCGGCGCGGGCCGGGGCTCGAGTGTCGCACCGCGGCGCACCGGGCTCGGCCGGCGGCGCGCCGTGGCGAACGATCAGAACGCGAAGTTCGCGGTGACCTTGAACGAGCGCGGCGTGCCCGGCGTGTAGCGGTAGCCCGACTTGTTGATGGCCGCCACGTAGTCCTTGTCGAACAGGTTGTAGACGTTGAGTTGCAGGTCCACGTTCTTGTTGATCCGGTAGGACGCCATGGCGTCGACCACCCAGTACGACTCGACGTAGGCCGGCGTGCCGACCGCGCCGTCGGTGCCGCGGTAGAGCTTGCCGTTGTAGCGCGCGCCGCCGCCGATGGTCAGTCCGAACGGCAACTGGTAGGTGGTCCACAGCGTGAAGGCGCGCTTGGGCGTGTAGGCCAGCGCGGTCGAGCCGTCGGCCAGCACCGAGGGGCCGCTGAGCACGCGGGTGTTCATCGTCGTGAAGCCCGTGGTCACGCCCCAGTTGTCGGTGATCGCGCCCGACACGCCGAGCTCGATGCCCTGCACGCGCTTCTTGCCGGTCTGGTAGTACTGCTGCGAGACCGAGTCCTGCACCACCTCGTTGCTGACGTCGGTGCGGTAGAGCGCGGCCGTCAGCGCCACGTGCTTGTTGAGCACGTCCCACTTGGTGCCGAGCTCGTAGGTCTTGGCCTTCTGTGGCAGGAAGTCGGTGCGCGCGGCGCTGTTGCCGGTGCCGCCCGCGGCGAGCTGGAAGTTCGAGCCGCCCGGCGGTTGCGCTGCCGTGCCGTAGGCGGCATAGACGCTGCCGTTCTCGGTCGGCTTGTAGACCAGGCCGATCTTGCCCGACCACAGGCTGTCCGACAGCTTGAGGTTGGTCGGGGTCAGCACGCCGCTGGTGGCGTTCAGCGCCGTCGAGTCGAACTTGGTCGAGTAGTGGTCGTAGCGCAGGCCGCCGGTCAGCATCCACTGCTCGTTGAACTTGACCGTGTCGAACACGTAGGCGCCGACGGTGGTGGTCTCGCCCGAGGTGGTGGTGCCGTTCGGGATGCGGTTGTAGCCGATCACGTAGGGGTTGGGCGCGTACAGGTTGGCGGCCGGCCAGGCGCCGCTGTTGGAGAAGCCCGGAACGTTGAAGACCTTGGCGTTCTGGCCGTAGTAGCCCACCGAGTCCTGCTTTTCGCGGATCAGTTCCACGCCGGCGTTGAGCGTGTGGCCCACGCTGCCGGTGTTGAACTTCGCGCTCACGTTCGTCTGGTTCGTGAAGATCGTGTTTTCCTGGTCCTTGTTGGTCGGCGAGCTGCGCGCGATGGTCCAGCCCAGGGGGACGAACTGGTTGGGCGTCAGCAGGTTGGCCGTGCTGCCCATGAAGGAGGTCAGCAGGTAGTCCTGCTGCGTCTTGGCATAGCGCGTGGTGTTGCGGATCGTGATGTCCGGCGTCAGGTCATGCTCGACGCGCGCCGTGAACATGTCGGTCGTGACGTGGTCGAAGTCCGAGCTCGTGCCGTAGAAGTTCTTCGAGTTCACGCGCGAGGCGTAGTTGAGGTAGCCGCGCTTGGTGTCGGGCGTCGAGAAGCCGGGCAGGCCGATGGTGGGGACGCCGCCGTCGGGAATATTGTTCTGCTCGACGTGCACGAAGTCGAAGAAGAAGCGCGTCGGGCTGTTCAGGCCCAGGGCCAGCGAGGGCGCGACCGCCCAGCGCTTGTTCTTCACGAAATCGCGGCCGGCCACGCCGGCGTCCTCGGCCACGGCGTTCAGGCGGAAGGCCGCGCCGATGCCGTTCTCGCCGCTGAGCGACTTGTTCCAGTCGATGCTGCCGCGCTTGAAGTCGGCGCTGCCGAAGCCCAGCGAGCCCGTGAAGCTGTCGTCGAGCTTGGGCTTCTTGGTCACGAGGTTGATGTAGCCGGTGGGCGAGGTGCGGCCCACGTCGGTGCCCGAGGGGCCCTTCACGACTTCGACCTGGTCGATGTTGAAGGTGTCGCGCGAGATCGAGCCGATGTCGCGGATGCCGTCGACGAAGATCGCGCTCGAGCTGTCGAAGCCGCGCATGAACACCGCGTCGCCGGTGTTGGTGTTGCCGTTCTCCCCGAGGAAGAAGGTGCCCACGCCGGGGGTGTTGCGCAGCGCTTCGGTCAGCGTGGTGGCGCCCTGGTCGCGCAGCACCTGCTCCTTGATGACCTGCACGGTCTGCGGCGTGTTCACCAGCGGTGCCGTGAACTTGGGATTGGCCGAGGTGTCGGCCTTGAAGTCGGCGGCGACCGAACCCTCGACGCGAATCTCGGGCAGCACGCGCGAGGGCTGCTGCTGGGCGATGGCGGGGGCAGAGAGGGCGATCAGCGTGGCGGCTGCGGCGCCCGAGACCTGGGGAACGGCGCGCGCGACGGCGTGCTTCCGGCTCTTGATATAGGAGGTGGCCATGAAGGTTCTCGAAAAAGGAAAAAACGCCCTGAGAACTCGACTGGCGATGCCCTGCGCGCGTGCTTGCGGAAGCACTGGCGGGCTGGCTGGGTGAGCGAACTGCGGGAGGGCAGAAGTAAAAACCGTGTCAAATGATAATGTTTATCAATACGAATACTGAGTACTTTTGCTGGAATATGCCTCTGTGGCTTTGTAAAGTAGATACTTTGTTGCAGTGATGCAACTGCTAATTCTGTGGAAATTGTTGACAGGGTCGCAACAATGCTAGGCGGCATCGGCCGCCGAGGGCTTCAGTAGACGTCGCGTCTGTAGCGCCCCGAGCCGACCAGCTCGGCCCACAACGCCTCGCCGGCCACCTGCCGCAGCGCCGCATCCACGCCCGCGGCCATTCCTTGCAGGCTGCCGCACACGTACACGGCCGCGCCGCGCGCGAGCCATTCGCGCAGCGCATCGGCGCGCTGCAGCAGCCGATGCTGCACGTAGAGCCGCTCGGCCTGGTCGCGCGAGAACACCATGTCGAGTTCGCTCAGCGCGCCTTCGCGCTGCCAGCCCTCGATCTCGTCGCGGCAGAGGAAGTCGTGCGCCGCGTGGCGCTCGCCGAATACCAGCCAGTTCTCGTGTCGGCCCGCCGCGATGCGCGCATGCAGATGCGCGCGCAGCCCGGCCAGCCCGGTGCCGTTGCCGATCAGGATCAGCGGGCGCGAAGCATTGCCCTCGAGGCGGAAGCCGCGGTGCGCGCGCAGGCGCAGCGCCACCGTGTCGCCGATGGCCAGCGTCGAGGTCAGATGGCCCGAGGCCATGCCCAACGTGCCGTCGGGGTGTTGTTCCTGTCGTACCAGCAACTGCAGTTCGCCATCGGCGGGCAGCGAGGCGATCGAGTAGTCGCGCGGCCGCGATGGATCGCTCGCGACCGCCATCTGCACCAGGTCGCCCGAGTCCCAGGCCGGCATCGCACCGGCCTGCGGCACCAGACCGAGTAGGAAGACCGGCGCGCCCGCGCTGCCGGGATTGAGCAGGTTGCGATGCGCGAGACGCCACGGAGCGAAGGCGCGGCTTTCTTCCTCGTCGTGCGCGACCTCGGCATCTCCCCATCGCGCATGCCACGTGGCCAGCGCCTCGGGATCGCCGTTGTCGACCTCGACGCGCGCGAAGGACGGCGTCGCGCCCTGGCCTTGCAGCCAGTCGTCGAGCTGGCGCCCGAAGCCGCAGAAGTTCGCGTACTGGCGGTCGCCCAGGGCCAGCACCGCGTAGCGCAGCGCGGAGAGATCGGTTTGCTCGGCCATCGCCTTTTCGGCGAACAGGCTGGCGCCATCGGGCGCATCGCCTTCGCCATAGGTGCTGGCCACGAACAGCGCCTGCCGCGCGTCGCGCAGGGTGGCGGCGTCGAGCGCATTGAGTTCCATCACGCGCACCGGCGTGCCGGCCGCGCGCAGGCGGCGCGCGGTCTGCCAGGCGATGGCTTCGGCCTGGCCGGTCTGGCTGGCGAACAGCACCAGCGTCGGAGGCACCGTGCCGTCGCCCGCCAGTGCCTGCGCGGCGCGCGCGGTGGCCGCGACAGCGCGGCGTTCGCGCGTGTAGATCGCCAGGCACATCGCGCCGTAGGCGGCCACGGTGGAGCCCGCGGCCAGCGCGCGCAGCAGCGTCTCGTTCATGCCGAGGCGGTCCGTTCGGTCCAGGCCGGCGTCGCGCGCAGGCTCGGCGCTTCGTCGCCCTGCGCCGCATGCGCGACGAACAGCGCCGCGATGCCGCGCGCCTCGGCGAAGACGAAGCCTTCCTCGGCTCCGAGCACCGTCAGCACCGTGGCCAGCGCATCGGCCTGCATGCACTGCGCGTGCAGCACGGTGACGCTCGCGAGCCCGGCGGTCACGGGCTCGCCGCTGCGCGGATCGATGGTGTGCGACCAGCGGCGGCCTGCGTGCTCGCGCTGGTGCCATCGATCGCCGGAAGTGGCGATCGCGAGGCCGTCGAGCGCCACGTGCACCGGCGCGGGCAGTTCGCCGTCGACCTGCACGCGCCACGGCTGTCCGCCGGGGCGCCGGCCCACGCCGCGCAGTTCGCCGCCGATCTCGAACAGGAAATCCTCGAGGCCGAGCGCCTGCAGGGCCTCGACGCCGTGATCGACCGCGAAGCCCTTGGCGATGCCCGACAGATCGAGCGCGAAGCCGCCGGGTTGGGTCAGCGTGGCCGTTGCGTCATCGGCCATTTCGAAGGCGAGCTTTCGCCAGCCCGTGCGCTTGCGTGCCGCTTCAAGGGCGTCCGTGTCGATGGGGCCATCGTTTGCATCGGGGCCGAAACCCCAACTGGCCACCAGTGCGCCGACCGTCGGATCGATCGCGCCGCCGCTGTCCTCGGCCCATTGCAGCGCGCAGGCCATCACGCGCGCGAACTCGGCCGGAAGCGTGTGCCGCGTGCCCGCCGGCGCGCGGTTGAAGCGCGAGATCCCGGCGTCGGCCTCCCAGTGGCTCATCTGCGCGATCACGCGCGCCAGCGCCGATTCGACCGCCTCGCGCACCTCGGCCAGCGGACGCATGCCGGGGTTGTCGAAGCGCAGCGACCAGGTCGTGCCCATGGTCCGGCCGGCCAGCTGGTGCAGGCGGGCCGGATCGGCGAGGCGCGGCACGGCCGCGTTGGCGTAGCCGCCGTGCCAGGAACCGCGGGAGGCGAAGGAAAGGCCCAAGGCGGTCAGGGCATGACTTCGAGCGTGGCCGCGTAGCTCAGGCGGCGCTCCTTGGCGTTCGGCACGGTGGTCTTGCCGTCGCGCGTGGATACGTCGAGCCAGTACATGCCGGCGCTGGGCCAGGTCACGCTGAACTGGCCCTTGTCGTCGGTCTTGACCTTGAACTCCTCGAGCTTGTCGCGGTACTGCGTGTTGCCCGCGGTCACCGTCACTTCGAGGTCCTTGGCGGGCTGGCCGTCCAGGTGCAGCGTGAAGCTGGCCTTCTCGCCCTTGGCGAGGTCGGTCGGGCTGCCGGCGGAGATCAGCTCCAGCCCCTGGCCGATCGGCTTCAGCGCCGAGGGCTTGCCGACGGTGACGAAGGTCTCGATGCGGCCCGAGGACTGGGTGATGGTCACGTCCTGCGCATCGGCCGGGATTTCCTTGGCGATGGTCTCGGGCGTGCCGCGTGCGCGCTTGTTCTGGCCGGTGGCCTTGTCCTTCCAGCTCGCGAAGGCGCCGCCGTTGATCACGGCGATGCGGTAGGTGCCGGGCTGCGCGACCGGCACATCGAACACGTTGCGCTGCTTGAGCTTGGCCTCGCTCTCGGGCTTGACGGCGCTGCCGTCGGGCGCGGTGATCTGCAGGCCCTCGAGGCGCAGCGGCGCATGGTTGGCGACGAACAGGTCGTTCGACACCGCGGCATCGACGCTGACCGTGTCGGCCTTCGAGAACACGGTGCCCGAAGGCAGCAGCCAGGCGTTGTGCGCGTGGGACAGCGGGGCGATGGCGACGAAGGTGGCGGCAATGGCGGCGGCGCGCAGGCGGAGGGTGTTCATGGCGATTCCTTGGAGGTGAGCGGCGAAGGTGCGGGGCGATGTGGCGGTCAGGGCTTGAGCTCGAGCTTGATCTCGCCCAGTTCTTCCTTGCCCGAAGCGGTCGGCTGCGAGGCGCTGGTTGGCGGCCACTGGAATGGGATGCTCACGACCTCGCGGCCGCCGACTTCGCGCGCGGCTTCCACCACCAGCTTGTAGCTGCCCGGCGCCAGTTGCGGCATCGGCGCGCTGCCGTCGGTGAAGCTCAGCTGGTGCTTGCCCGCGGGCTTGGTCGCGCCAGTCACGCCGTCGATCGGCACCGACAGGTCGCGGCCGCCGCGGCGCCACCACTGGCGCATGTCCTTGAGCCACTTGGTGCCTTCGCCCTCGGGGTTGTTGGTCTTGGTGCGCACGTCGTACCAGACCGCCAGCGTGCCGGCCACGGTGTTGTCGGCGCGCTCGATCCAGGTCGCGATGTAGGGGCGGTGGTATTCCGACACGTTGAGGCGCGGCACCTCGATGTTGACGCCGAGACTGGCCGAAAAGGCCGGCGCGGCGAAAAGCGCCGACATGGCGAGCGGTGCGAGCGAGTAGCGGATGTGCACGAGAGGGGCCTCTTTCTTCGAAACGGACGAAACCAAAGTCAGTGGATGAAAAGCAGCGCGAGCAGCACCGGCACCACCAGCCCCATGCCCACCATCGGCCAGGTGAAGGGGCGGTTGCCCGCATGCATCTTGAGAATGAACAGGCCGGTGATCGAGAAGACCAGCGCGGCACCCGCGAAGATGTCGATGAACCAGCTCCAGGCGGTGCCGGTGTTGCGGCCCTTGTGCAGGTCGTTGAAATAGGAGAGCCAGCCGCGGTCGGTGCGCTCGTACTCGGCCTCGCCGTCGGCCAGGCTCAGGCGCAGCCAGGCGTCGCCGCCGGGGCGGGGCAGCGACAGGTAGATCTCGTCGTCCGACCATTCGGCCTCGCGGCCGGCGGTGTCGATGTCCCAGCGCTGGCGCACCCAGGCCTGGAGTTCGGCGGGCAGCGCGGCCTTGCCCTTGGCCGCCGTGTTCGCCTTGACCTCGCCCATGGCCGATTCGAGGCGGGTGCGCAGCGCCTCGTCGACGGTCGCGTGCAGCCGCGTGACCTGCGGCTTGCCCTCGATCTGCCCCGCGTGGTTGAGCGTGAAGCCGGTGACGCTGAAGAGCACCATGCCGATCAGGCAGATGGCGGAGCTGACCCAGTGCCATTCGTGCAGGGTCTTGAGCCAGTAGGCGCGGCGGCGATTGTCGGGGGAGGCGGCATTCATTGGCGGCCGGCATTTTAGGCGCGCAAATGAGAATTGATTTCGTTTGGCAATCGGGTTCGACCCTTGCCGAAGGGGGCGATCCTGTCGAATCTAAGGTAAATCCTTTGTCTTATGCTATTAATTGGATAGCGTGTGAAGTTTGGTAAAGGCCAAACGCACGCCAAAAAAAAGCGGGACCGAAGTCCCGCAGTTGTCGAGTGCAGTGAAATGCGAAGGGGAGACTTACTCGATCTCGCCCATTTGCGACTGCAGGTAGTTCTGCAGGCCCACGCGGTCGATCAGGTCGATCTGGGTCTCGAGGAAGTCGATGTGCTCCTCGGTGTCGTCGAGGATTTCCTGCAGCAGGTCGCGCGAGACGTAGTCGCGCACCGATTCGCAATGCGCGATGCCGTCCTTGATGGTGGCTTGCGCGCCGGTCTCGGCACCGAGGTCGCAGCGCAGCAGTTCGGGTACGTCCTCGCCGATGTTCAGCTTGCCCAGGTCCTGCAGGTTCGGCAGGCCGTCGAGCATGAAGATGCGGTCCATCAGCTTGTCGGCATGCTTCATCTCGCCGATCGATTCTTCGTATTCCTTCTTGGCCAGCTTGTCGAGGCCCCAGTGCTTGAGCATGCGGTAGTGAAGGAAGTACTGGTTGATCGCAGTCAGCTCGTTCTTGAGCTGCGCCTGCAGATGCTCGATGACCTTGGGATCGCCCTTCATGGTGTTTTTCCTTCTTATGAAAGCAGTAAAGGCCGCGATTGTCGGAGGGCGAGGGAGGCCGGCGCAAGCAAAGCCATGCATTCGCGGTCTGCATGCGTGTGATGGCGATACACGTTCGCATTGAGACGCGGCGAGCCCATCGCAAACATAGCGGCTCCCAATACTTTTAATAGTTCTTGGCTATCAAAAATGCAATATTGGTAGCTATACTCATGGCTCGCACTTATTTTTCCACCCGCAGCATCCAAGGAATCTTCATGTCCCTGATCAACACCCAAGTCCTGCCCTTCAAGACCCAGGCCTACCTCAACGGCAAGTTCATCGATGTGTCCGACGAAACGCTCAAGGGCAAGTGGTCCGTGCTGATCTTCATGCCGGCGGCTTTCACCTTCAACTGCCCGACCGAAGTCGAAGACGCGGCCGACAACTACCCCGAGTTCCAGAAGCTGGGTGCCGAGGTCTACATCGTGACCACCGACACGCACTTCTCGCACAAGGTCTGGCACGACACCTCGCCGGCCGTGGGCAAGGCCAAGTTCCCCCTGGTGGGCGACCCGACCCACACGCTGACCAACAACTTCGGCGTGCATATCCCCGAAGAAGGCCTGGCACTGCGCGGCACCTTCGTGATCAACCCCGAAGGCATCATCAAGACCGCCGAAGTGCACTCCAACGAGATCGCCCGCGACGTCAAGGAAACCCTGCGCAAGCTCAAGGCAGCGGTCTACACCGCCGCCCACCCGAACGAAGTCTGCCCGGCCAAATGGAATGAAGGCGACAAGACCATCGCCCCGTCGTTCGACCTCGTCGGCAAGATCTAAGGCGCTCCGCGCGAAAGCCCGGGCGCTCACGAGGCCCCCGGGCTTTCTTGTCCCCAGTTGATAGTTTCCAGTTATCGAAAGAGAGTTCCTCATGCTCGACGCCAGCACCAAAGCCCAATTGAAGAGTTACCTCGACCGCGCCACGCAGCCGATCGAGATCGTCGCCTCGCTCGACGACAGCAAGGCCTCGGACGAAGTGCTGTCGTTGCTGAAGGACGTGGCCGAAGCCTCGCCGCTGGTCCGCCTGAGCGAAAGCCGCGACGACAACCACCGCAAGCCCTCGTTCTCGGTCAACCGCCCGAGCGAAAACCACGGCCCGCGCTTCGCCGGCCTGCCGATGGGCCATGAATTCACCTCGCTGATCCTCGCGCTGCTGCAGATCGGCGGCTACCCGCCGAAGGTGGAGCAGGCCGTGCTCGACCAGATCAAGGCGCTCGACGGCGATTTCGAGTTCGAGATCTACGTTTCGCTGACCTGCCATAACTGCCCCGACGTGGTCCAGGCGCTGAACCTGATGGCGGTGCAGAACCCGCGCATCCGCACCACGATGATCGAGGGCGGCACCTTCCAGGAAGAAGTGAAGGAACGCCAGGTGATGGCCGTGCCCACCGTGTTCCTCAACGGCACCGAGTTCGGCCAGGGCCGCATGAGCCTCGAAGAGATCCTCGCGAAGATCGACAACAGCGGCGTCGAGCGCGAAGCGAAGAAGATCGCCGCCAAGGACCCGTTCGACGTGCTGATCGTCGGCGGCGGCCCCGCGGGCGCCGCGGCGGCCGTGTATGCGGCGCGCAAGGGTATCCGCACCGGCGTGGCCTCCGAGCGTTTCGGCGGCCAGGTGCTCGACACCATGGGCATCGAGAACTTCATCTCGATCAAGGAGACCGAGGGACCGAAGTTCGCCCATGCGCTCGAGGAGCACGTGCGCGACTACGAGGTCGACATCATGAACCTGCAGCGCGCCAAGGCGCTGATTCCGGGCGAGGGCCTGATCGAGGTGCAGCTCGAGAGCGGCGCGTCGCTCAAGAGCAAGTCGGTGATCATCTCGACCGGCGCGCGCTGGCGCAACATCAACGTGCCCGGCGAGCACGAGTTCAAGAACAAGGGCGTGGCCTACTGCCCGCACTGCGACGGCCCGCTGTTCAAGGGCAAGCGCGTGGCCGTGATCGGCGGCGGCAACTCGGGCGTCGAGGCGGCGATCGACCTGGCCGGCATCGTGGGCCATGTCACGCTGATCGAGTTCGACACCCAACTGCGCGCGGACGCGGTGCTGCAGCGCAAGCTGCACAGCCTGAAGAACGTCGACGTGTTCACCAACGCGCAGACCACCGAGATCACCGGCGACCAGAAGGTCAACGGCCTGGTCTACAAGGACCGCGCGACCGGCGAAGCCAAGCGCGTCGAACTCGAGGGCGTGTTCATCCAGATCGGCCTGGTGCCCAACACCGACTGGCTCAAGGGCACGATCGAACTGTCGAAGCACGGCGAGATCGTGGTGGACGCGAAGGGCCAGACCTCGGTGCCCGGCGTGTTCGCCGCGGGCGACGCGACCACGGTGCCGTTCAAGCAGATCATCATCGCGGCCGGCGACGGCGCGAAGGCGGCGCTCGGTGCATTCGATCACCTGATCCGCACTTCAGCCCCAGCTTGAGTGGGTCCATCGGCGGTCAGATGAGAATTATTCTCATAAAATAGTTTTCAGAGGCTCGCACGCCGCGCATCGCGGCGAGAACACCAAGAAAAGAGAACCGAGCCTCCCGCCGCCAGCCAGGTCAGCCGCGCAGTTTCCGCTGCGCCGAGGTCCAGCAAGCCGTTGTCCATTCCAACGCTTGCCGGACCTTTTTCGTGGCCGCCACCTCTACCCGTTCCTCGCGCTTCGAGCGCCCGTTCTCCTCTTCTTCCTCTTCCCGACCCGTGCGTGCGCGCCGCGCGCTGCTGCCCTGGCTGATCGCCAGCGGCTTCGGCGCCGCGGCGCCGGCCTGGGCCCAGCAGCCGCCCCCGCAGCAGGTCGCCGCGCTCGGCGAGATCGTGGTCAGCGGCTCGCGCTCCGAACAGGAGAAGGACGCGCTGCCGGTCAGCGTCGAGGTGCTCAACCGCGAGACGATCGAATCGAAGCAGATCAACGACATCCGCGACGCGGTGCGCGACCTGCCGAACGTCTCGGTCAAGCGCTCGCCGGCGCGCTTCGGGCTCGCGCAGGGCAACACCGGCCGCGACAACAACGCCGGCTTCAACATCCGCGGCCTCGACGGCAACCGCGTGCTGCTGCTGACCGACGGCATCCGCACGCCGCGCAGCTATGTCTTCAGCGCCAACGCCTTCGGCCGCGACTACTTCGACATCGGCCTGATCGAGCGCATCGAGATCCTCAAGGGCCCGGCCTCGGCGCTCTACGGCTCCGACGGCCTCGCGGGCCTGGTCAACTTCATCACGCGCGATCCGTCCTCGTTCCTGCGCGACGGCAAGAGCTTCGGCGGCAGCGCCAGCCTGGGCTACAGCGGTGACGACAACGGCCGCCGCGCCGGCGTCACGCTCGCGGGCAAGCCCAGCGACACGCTGCAGTGGCTGCTCTCGGCCAACCTCGGCCGCTCGCACGAGCTCGAGAACCGCGGCAGCTACAACGCGCCCAATGCCGACCGCACCACGCCCAACCCGCAGCGCGACCGCAGCGGGGCGCTGCTGGCCAAGGTCATCCTCACGCCCAATGCCGACCAGCGCCACGGCTTCACCTTCGAGCACATCGAGAAGACCAGCCGCTACGACCTGCTGTCGGGCCTCGCGAAGCCGCCCTATGCCTCGACCTCGGTGGTCGGCCTCAACGCCCGCACCGACCTGCAGCGCGACCGCTTCACCTACGACGGGCGTCTGCGCCTGAATTCGGTCGTGGCCGACAGCCTGCAGGCCACGGTGAGCTACCAGAAATCGAAGTCGCGCGAGTACATCTTCGAGGACCGCTTCAGCGCCGCCGACCGTTCGCGCGACGTGACCTACGACGAGAGCACCTGGCAGTTCGGCCTGCAGGCCGACAAGCTGGTGCGCGCCGGGGACTGGGCCCAGAAGATCACCTACGGCTTCGACTACGCGCGCACCAACGTCGAGAACCTGCAGACCGGCCTGGTGCCGCCTGCCGGCGAGAGCTATCCGCTCAAGCGCTTCCCCGACACGCGCGAGACCTCCTCGGCCTTCTATGTGCAGGACGAGTTCATCCATGACCGCTGGAGCATCACCCCCGGCATCCGCTTCGACCGCTTCTCGCTCGACGCCAAGCAGGCTGGCTTCAACGCGCAGGCCGTCTCGCTCTCGGGCTCGGCGGTCTCGCCCAAGCTCGGGGTGCTGTTCCGCGCCACGCCGCAATGGAGCGTCTACGGCAACTACGCCTCGGGCTTCAAGGCGCCCAACGCGTTCCAGGTCAACAACTTCTTCGAGAACACGATCTCGGGCTACCGCACGATCCCGAACCCCAACCTCAAGCCCGAGAAAAGCCAGAACGTCGAGCTCGGCGTGCGCGGGCGCACCGGCGTGCTGAACTTCGACGTCGCCGCCTTCAGCGGCAACTACAAGGACCTGATCGAGAACGACCGCCAGGTCGGCGGCGTGTTCGGCTCGCGCGTGAACCCGGCCACCTTCCAGTCGGTCAACATCGGCCGCGCGCGCATCAGCGGCTTCGAGGTCAAGGGCGAGCTCGACTTCACCGACAACGGCCATGGTTTCTCGGTGCCCTTCGCCTGGGGCCAGACGCGCGGGCGCGACCGCAGCAACAACCGCCCACTGAACTCCATCGATCCGCGCAAGCTCAACCTCGGCCTGGCCTACAAGGCGCCGGCCTGGTCGGTGCGGCTCGACGCGGTGCACCATGCGGCCAAGAAGCGCTCCGACGTGGATGCGGCCGAAATCACCACCGGCGGCGTGCAGTTCCTCACGCCCTCGGCGACCACGCTGGATCTGAGCGCCCAATGGCGCATCAACCGCGACCTGCGCCTCAACGCCTCGATCACGAACCTCACGAACAAGCGCTACTGGATGTGGAGCGACGTGCGCGGCCTGACCTCCACCGCGCTGATCCGCGACGCCTACACGCAGCCGGGACGCAGCTTCAACGTCTCGCTCGTGGCCGACTTCTGAGCCACCGAATTCAACCCAGGAAGGACCACCGACGATGAATGCCGACGACATCCGCCACCGTTTCGCCGAGCTGCGTGCCAAGGGCATGCGCCACAAGGACGCCGCGGCCGCCATGGGGCTTGCCGAGGGCGCCGCGATCGCGGCCCACGCGGGCGCGCACGACCAGGCCCTGCGCGCCACGCCGCTGCGCGGGCCGTGGCTGGCGCTGCTGCAGTCGCTCGAGGCCTGCGGGCCGCTGCTCGCGCTCACGCGCAACGAGACCACGGTGCACGAGAAGACCGGCATCTACGAGAAGCTCTCGGGCGGCGAGGCCATGGGGCTCGCGCTCGGCGAGGCGATCGACCTGCGGCTGTTCTTCAGCCGCTGGCACGCGGGCTTCGCGGTGGGCGAGGCGGCCGCCAATCCCGGCGTGCCGTCCTCGCTGAGCCTGCAGTTCTTCGACGCGCACGGCCTGGCGGTGCACAAGATCTTCGTGCGCGAGGCCACCGACCGCAGCGCGCTGCAAGCGGTGATCGATGCGCATGCGACGCCGGAGCTTGAGGTGGAATTCAAGCCGGCCGAGCCCAAGCCCGCGCCGCGCGCCGACGCCGCCATCGACGCCGGCGCGCTGGCCGAGGCCTGGCGCGGCATGCAGGACACGCACGAGTTCTTCGGCCTGCTCAAGAAGTTCGATGCCGAGCGCCAGCAGAGCTTCCGGCTCGCCGAGGGCGAGTTCACGCAGCGCGCCGCGCTGCATGCGGTGGGCGACCTGTTGCAGGAAGCGGCGTTCAGCGGCACGCCGATCATGGTCTTCGTGGGCAGCCCCGGCTGCATCCAGATCCACACCGGGCCGGTGGTGCGCGTCGAGCCGATGGAGATGCCGGCGCGCGGCGACGCCGCGCCGATGCGCTGGCTCAACGTGCTCGACCCCGGCTTCAACCTGCACCTGCGCGAGGACCGCATCGCGAGCGTGTGGATCGTCGAGAAGCCCACGAGCGATGGCCACGTGACTTCGGTCGAGGCCTTCGACGGCGAGGGCGAGCTGATGGCGATGTTCTTCGGCGCGCGCAAGCCCGGCGTGCCCGAGCGCGAGGACTGGCGCTCGCTGGTGCGCGGGCTCGCGCGGCTGCCCGCGAAGGCCCCGGCCGCCTGATCGCGCGGACGTTTTTCTCCTTGCCCCACGTTTTTTCTCCATGACCGAAGAACGCATCTCCTCCTCCCTCGTCCGCCGCCGCGACGCACTGCGCCTCGCCGCCGCGGCCTCGCTCGGCGCCGCCGCGCTGCCCCTGTTCGCCCAGTCGCCCGAGGCGAAGAAACTGCCGCGGCTCATCACCGTGAGCGGCGCCATCACCGAGGTGGTCTACCTGCTCGGCGCCGAGGGCCAGCTCGTCGGCACCGACACCACCAGCCTCTATCCGGCCGCGGCGCGCGGCACGCCCAAGGTCGGCTACATGCGCCAGCTCTCGGCCGAGGGGCTGTTGTCGCTCAAGCCCGATGCCGTGATCGCCACCGATGAGTCGGGCCCGCCGGTGGTGCTCGACCAGGTGCGCTCGGCCGGCGTCAAGGTCGAGATCGTGCAGGCCGACCACAGCTGGGGCGAGGTGCAGCGCAAGATCCAGGTGGTGGGACGCGCCGCGGCCCGCGAGGCGCAGGCGCGCGCGCTGGAGGTGAAGCTCGATGCCGAATGGGCCCAGGTGCAGCAGCGCGTGGCCGCCGCGCAGGGCCGCAAGCCGCGCGTGCTGTTCGTGCTCTCGCACAGCGCGAGCCCGCAGGTGTCGGGCGAGAAGACCGCGGCGCATGCGGTGATCGGCTATGCGGGCGGCGTCAATGCGCTCGGCGGCTTCGAGGGGTACCGCCCGATGACCGCCGAGGCCATGGCCACGGCCGCGCCCGACATCGTCATGACCAGCGACCAGAGCATCGAGGCCCATGGCGGCATCGAGCGCTTCTGGCAGCGGCCCGAACTGGCGCTCACGCCGGCGTTCAGGAAGCGCTCGCTGGTCACGCTCGACGCCTTGCTGCTGCTGGGCTTCGGCCCGCGCATGCCGGCGGCGATCGCCGAGCTGCATCCGAGGTTCTTGGCCGCGGTGGCATGAGCCAGCGCTTCCCGCCGCGGGCCGTGCTGGCCGGCTGCGCGCTGCTGCTCGCCATCGCGCTGGCGCTCGGCGCGGTCTCGGGCGCCTACGCGATCAGCCTGTCGCAACTGTGGAAGATGCTGGCCTCGCTGGGGCAGGGCGCCGGGGCCGACAAGTCGCCCGAATACCTGGTGTTCTTCAACATCCGCCTGCCGCGCCTGGTGCTCGGCGTGGCGGCCGGCGCCGGCCTGGGCATGGCGGGCACGCTGATGCAGGGGCTGTTCCGCAACCCGCTGGCCGACCCCGGCCTGGTGGGCATCAGCAGCGGCGCCGCGCTGGCGGCCGGCGTGACCATCGTGCTGGGTGCCTGGTTCATGCCGCTGCTGCCGCGCACGCTCGGCAGCTGGACGCTGGTGGTCATGGCCTTCGGCGGCGGCCTCTCGGTCACCTTGCTGATCTACGCGCTGTCGCGCAGCGAGGGCGGCACGCGCATGGCGCTGATGCTGCTCGCGGGCATCGCGGTCAATGCGCTGGCGGGCGCCGGGCTCGGCTTCCTCAGCGTGATGGCCACCGACGAGCAACTGCGCAGCCTGCAGTTCTGGCTGCTCGGCAGCCTGGGCGGCGCGCGCTGGAGCGCGGTGATCCTGGTCGGCGTGGCGGTGCTGCTGGCCTGCGTGGCGGCGGCCTCGCTGGCCGCGCCGCTCAACGCGATCGCGCTGGGCGAATCGCAGGCGGCGCTGCTGGGCGTGGACGTGGAGCGCATCAAGCGGCGCGCCATCGTCGTCACGGCGGTGGCGGTGGGCGCCGTGACTGCCACCACCGGGATCATCGGCTTCATCGGCCTGATCGCGCCGCACTGGGTGCGCATGGTGGCCGGGCCCGACCACCGCGTGGTGCTGCCCGCCTCGGCGCTGCTGGGCGCGGCGCTGGTGCTGGTGGCCGACACGGTGGCGCGCACCGCGATGGCGCCGGCCGAGCTGCCGCTGGGCGTGCTCACGGCCTTCATCGGCGTGCCGATGTTCCTGCTGATGCTGCGGCACTTCCGGGGGCGCATATGAAGGCGCCGGACCTGAACCAGGGGCTGCGTTGCGAGGATGCCGAGGTGCGCATCGGCGCCAAGGCGCTGCTCTCGCGGGCCTCGGTGCAGCTGGCGCCCGGCCGGGTGACGGCGATCCTCGGTCCCAACGGCGCGGGCAAGTCGACCTTGCTGTCGGTGCTGTCGGGCCAGCGCGAGCCCACGGCGGGCCGGGTGCTGCTCGACGGCCGGCCGCTGCGCGCCCACGGCATGCCGGCGCTCGCGCTGCGGCGCGCGCTGATGCCGCAGGAAAGCGCGGTGGCCTTCGACTTCAGCGCGCGCGACGTGGTCGCGCTGGGCCGCTATCCGCACCGGCTGGCGCCCGCGCCCGACGAGGACGCGATCGTCGCCGCGGCCATGGCGCTGACCGACGTGTCGGCGCTCGCGCCGCGTGTCCTCAACACGCTGTCGGGCGGAGAGAAGGCGCGCGTGCACATGGCGCGGGTGCTGGCGCAGCTGTGGCATCCGCGCGCCGACGGGGCCGCGCGCTGGCTGCTGCTCGACGAGCCGACGGCCGCGCTCGACCTGGCCCACCAGCACGCCGCGATGCGGCTGCTGCGCGGCCGGGCCGAGCAGGGCGTCGGCGTGGTGGTGGTGCTGCACGACCTGAACCTGGCGCGGCGCTATGCCGAGGAGGTGGTGGTGCTGGGCGTGCCGGATATCCCTGGCGGGCTGCGCCAGGGGCCGACCGCCGAGGTGCTGGCGCCGCCGCTGATCGAGGCGGTCTGGCGCATGCCGTGCCAGGGCGTGGTCGGCGCGGACGGGACGGTGCAGTACCTGTTCGGCTAGGAGCCGCCGCCCGGGGCGCTCAGTAGGTCAGCCGCTCCGGCCGCAGCTCCTGCAGGATCGTGGTCGCGATCTCCTCGATCGACTTGGTGGTGGTCGAGAGCCAGCGGATGCCGGCGCGCCGCATCATGGCCTCGGCCTCGCTGACCTCGTGGCGGCAGTTCTCGATGCTGGCGTAGCGCGAATTCGGCCGGCGCTCGTTGCGGATCTCGCTGAGCCGCTCGGGCTGGATGGTCAGGCCGAAGATCTTCTTGCGGTGCGGCATGAGCGCCGGCGGCAGCTGGCGGCGGTCGAAGTCTTCCGGAATCAGCGGGTAGTTGGCCGCCTTCAGGCCATGCTGCATCGCCAGGTAGAGCGAGGTGGGCGTCTTGCCGCTGCGGCTCACGCCCACCAGGATGACGTCGGCGCCCTGCAGGTCGCGGTTGCTCTGGCCGTCGTCGTGCTGCAGGCTGAAGTCGATCGCGGCGATGCGGTCGTTGTATTCCTTGCTCTTGCTGACGTCGCTGAAGCGGCCGATGCGGTGGTTGGACTTCATCGCCAGCTCGATCTCGAGCGGGCGCACGAAGGTGCCGAACATGTCCAGCAGCATGCCCTTGCAGCCGGTTTCGATCACTTCCAGCACGTCCATGTTGGCCAGCGTGGTGAAGACGATCGGGCGCACGCCCTCGAGTTCGGCCGTGTGGTTGATCTGCCGCACCGCCTGGTGGGCCTTGTCGACCGTGTCGGTGAAAGGCAGCCGCACGTGGCGCGGTTTCATCTCGAACTGGGCGAGCACGGCGTTGCCGAAAGTCTCGGCCGTGATGCCCGTGCCGTCGGAAACGAAGAAGACAGTTCGTGTGTGCATGGTCTGGCGGTGTTGTCCTGCGACGCGCGCGGCCCCGGCGCGCCTACAATCCGCCCCATTATCGGGATTCCGCCCCTCGGCACCCACCGTATCTTTCCTTCCATGCCCACCGCGTCCGCACCCAGAGCAACGACAACGATCGTGCCGCGCCGTCCGCATGGAATGCAGCAGGTTTCAACTTCTGGAGCTTTCCCATGTCTGCACTTTTCGACGCGACCGCCCTGGTCGTACCGTTTGAAAACCTGAGAATGACCGACGTCGAGGCGGTTGGCGGCAAGAACGCCAGCCTCGGCGAGATGATCTCGCAGCTGCCCCAGGGCGTGCGCGTGCCCACGGGCTTCGCGACCACCGCCCATGGCTTCCGCCAGTTCCTGGCCCACGACGGCCTGGCCGACAAGATCAGCAAGCGCCTGGCCGCGCTCGACACCGAGGACGTGCGCGCGCTGGCCACCGCCGGCGCCGAGATCCGCGCCATGGTCGAGGCCCAGCCCTTCCCGGCCGACCTCGAGAAGGCCATCCGCGATGCCTTCGCCGCCCTGAGCGCCGGCAACCCGCAGGCCTCGTTCGCCGTGCGTTCCTCGGCCACCGCCGAAGACCTGCCCGACGCCTCCTTCGCCGGCCAGCAGGAAACCTTCCTGAACGTCGTCGGCATCGAGGACGTGCTGCACAAGATGAAGGAGGTGTTCGCCTCCCTCTACAACGACCGCGCCATCAGCTACCGCGTGCACAAGGGCTTCGCCCACGACGTGGTGGCGCTGTCGGCCGGCGTGCAGCGCATGGTGCGCTCCGACCTCGGCGCGGCCGGCGTGATGTTCACCATCGACACCGAGTCGGGCTTCGAGGACGTGGTGTTCATCACCTCGAGCTACGGCTTGGGCGAGACCGTGGTGCAGGGCGCCGTGAACCCCGACGAGTTCTACGTCCACAAGCCCACCCTGAGTGCCGGCAAGCGCGCGGTGATCCGCCGCAACCTGGGCTCCAAGCTGATCCAGATGGAATTCGCCACGCCCGAGGAGAAGAAGGCCTCGGGCAAGCTGGTCAAGACCACCGACGTGAAGGCCGAGCAGCGCAACCGCTATTCGCTGACCGACGACGAGGTCGAGCAGCTCGCCAAGTACGCGCTGGTGATCGAGCAGCACTACGGCCGCCCGATGGACATCGAATGGGGCAAGGACGGCACCGACGGCCAGATCTACATCCTCCAGGCCCGTCCCGAGACCGTGAAGAGCCAGCAGCAGGGCAAGGCCGAGCAGCGCTTCAAGCTGCTGGGCCGCGGCGCCGTGCTGGCGGAAGGCCGCGCGATCGGCCAGAAGATCGGCACCGGCCCGGTGCGGCTGGTCCACAGCATCAGCGAGATGGACAAGGTGCAGGCCGGCGACGTGCTGGTCACCGACATGACCGACCCGAACTGGGAGCCGGTGATGAAGCGCGCCGCGGCCATCGTCACCAACCGCGGCGGGCGCACCTGCCACGCGGCCATCATCGCGCGCGAGCTGGGCATCCCGGCCGTGGTCGGTTGCGGCGACGCCACCGACCTGCTGAAGGACGGCACCCTGGTCACCGTGAGCTGCGCCGAGGGCGACACCGGCTACATCTACGACGGCCTGCTCGAGACCGAGGTCACCGAGGTCCAGCGCGGCGTGATGCCCGAGATCGACATCCAGCTGATGATGAACGTCGGCAACCCGCAGCTGGCCTTCGACTTCGCGCAACTGCCCAACCACGGCGTGGGCCTCGCGCGGCTCGAGTTCATCATCAACAACAACATCGGCGTGCACCCGAAGGCGATCCTCGACTACCCGAACGTCGACAACGACCTCAAGAAGGCCGTCGAGTCGGTGGCCCGCGGCCATGCCTCGCCGCGCGCCTTCTACGTCGACAAGGTGGCCGAGGGCATCGCCACCATCGCCGCGGCCTTCTGGCCCAAGAAGGTGATCGTGCGCCTGTCGGACTTCAAGTCGAACGAGTACCGCAAGCTGATCGGCGGCAGCCGCTACGAGCCCGAGGAAGAGAACCCGATGCTGGGCTTCCGCGGCGCCGCGCGCTACCTCAGCGAGGACTTCGGCCAGGCCTTCGCCATGGAATGCGAGGCGCTCAAGCGCGTGCGCAACGACATGGGCCTGACCAACGTGCAGATCATGGTGCCCTTCGTGCGCACGCTGGGCCAGGCCGAGCGCGTGACCGGCCTGCTGGCCAAGTACGGCCTGAAGCGCGGCGACAACGATCTCAAGCTGATCATGATGTGCGAGGTGCCGAGCAACGCCATCCTGGCCGACGAGTTCCTCGAGTACTTCGACGGCTTCTCGATCGGCTCGAACGACCTGACCCAGCTCACCTTGGGCCTGGACCGCGATTCGGGCCTCGAGCTGCTGGCGGCCGACTTCGACGAGCGCGACCCGGCCGTGAAAGCCATGCTGAGCCGCGCCATCAAGGCCTGCAAGGACAAGGGCAAGTACGTCGGCATCTGCGGCCAGGGCCCGTCGGACCATCCCGACTTCGCGCTGTGGCTGGCGGAGCAGGGCATCGAGTCGATCTCGCTCAATCCCGACAGCGTGATCGACACCTGGCAGCAGCTCGCCCAGCGCTGAGCCGGCGCGACCTGCGGGAATCCCCATGCGGGGATTCCCGTGTCAGGCTGGTGTCAATCTCTTGGATTGGCGTTTCCGGTGTCAGACTCGTGACATTCATCACGAGGCGGCGGTGATCGACCCAAGCTTCCGTGGCGTGCGGCGATCCCGCTCGCGGCGGCGGTCGGCCGGCATTCCGTCGGGAGACACGCATGATTCTTGTCAAGACGGAGGCCGGCCAGCAGGTCCTCAAGGACCGCTCGGTCCCGCTGTCGCCGCGGCAGCGCACCGCTTTCATCCTGTTCGACGGCAAGCGTTCGGTCGACGACGTGATCGCCGCTGGCGCGGGCATCGCGCGCGAGGACATCGACCAGATGGTGTCGCTGGGCCTGCTGAGTCCGCCAGGCGGCGCCGCGGCGGAGGCGCCGGCGGCGGATTCCGCCGAGGCGGCGCCCAAGGCTTCTTCCGGCCGCAGCAGCCAGCAGCGCTACACCGACGCCTATCCCATCGCCACGCGGCTCACGGCCAGCCTCGGGCTCAAGGGGGTGCGGCTCAACCTGCAGGTCGAAGGGGCAGGGGGCTACGAGGATCTCGTGGCGCTGGCGCCGAAGATCCGCGCGGCGGTCGGGCCCGAGAAGGCCGAGCCGCTGGACCGGGCGCTCTACGACTGAACCCGCCCGTCGTCGGTGCCGCGCTGGCACCCGATTTGGCGTTTCCCCGAAGTTATGGCTACAATAGCCGGCTTTGCCTTGCCACACCGCGCCGACGCTGCGGGTGGCTTCAACCCCTTCTTCCGGTCTGCCGGGGGAGAAACCCACAAGGAGTGCCATGCGTCACTACGAAATCATTCTGCTGATCCACCCGGATCAAAGCGAGCAAGTTCCGGCCATGCTGGAGCGTTACAAGGGCCTGATCACGACCGGCGGCGGCAAGATCCACCGTGTCGAGGACTGGGGCCGTCGTCAACTGGCCTACCAGATCAACAAGCTCAACAAGGCGCACTACCTGTGCGTCAACATCGAAGCCGAACAGGCCGTGATGAGCGAACTGGAACACGCCTTCAAGTTCAACGACGCCGTGCTGCGCCACCTGACCGTTCAGAAGAAGAAGGCCGACACCGGTCCTTCGTCGATGATGAAGACGGTCGAGCGCGAAGAAGCCCGCAAGGCTCAGCAGGCCGAATACGCCGCCGCCAACAACAACAACTGATGTCGGCGTGAGCGCTGCCGCTGCGGCGGCAACCGGGGTCAACCAGCTTCTGCTGTCCGCCCATGTTGCCGAACTCGGTACCTTGCGATTCACCCCGGCCGGCTTGCCCGCCATCGACCTGAAGCTCGAACACGAGTCGACCCTTCAGGTGGCGGGACAGTCCAGGCAGGTGAAGACGGCCCTCAAGGCCGTTGCCTTCGGCGCCATCGCCGAGCGGCTCGCGAAGCAGTCGATGGGAAGTCTCTGGCGATTCCAGGGTTTCCTCTCCACACCGGCCAACGGCAAGCTCCCGGTCCTGCACATCCAGGATTTTCAGCAAGATTAATTTTCGACAAGAGGTCCCTCCATGGCCACGTTCAAGAAATTCAACAAAGACAAGCGCCCGAAGCGCAACACCCAGTCGCTGCTGTTCAAGCGCAAGCGTTTCTGCCGCTTCACCGTCGCTGGCGTCGAGGAAATCGACTACAAGGACATCGACACGCTGCGTGACTTCATCAGCGAAAACGGCAAGATCATCCCGGCCCGCCTGACCGGCACCCGCGCGATCTACCAGCGTCAGCTCAACACCGCGATCAAGCGCGCCCGCTTCCTCGCCATGGTCCCGTACAGCGACCAGCACCGCGTCTAAGAAGGAGACACAGCATGCAAGTCATTCTTCTGGACAAGGTCATCAACCTCGGCACCCTCGGTGAAATCGTCAAGGTCAAGGACGGTTACGCCCGCAACTTCCTGATCCCGTCGGGCCGCGCCCGCCGCGCCACCGCCGCCAACAAGGCCGAGTTCGAAGCCAAGCGCGCCGAACTCGAGAAGGCCGCCGCCGCCAAGCTGGCCGAGTCGCAAGCCCAGGGCGAAAAGCTCTCCGGCACGACCGTCAAGCTGACGCAGAAGGCTGGCGTCGACGGCCGCCTGTTCGGCTCGGTCACCAACAGCGACATCGCTGAAGAACTGGGCAAGCAAGGCTACAAGGTCGCGAAGTCGCAAGTTCGCCTGCCGAACGGCCCGATCAAGACCGTGGGCGACACCACCGTCAGCGTCTCGCTGCACACCGACGTGGTGGTCGACATCAACGTGACGGTCTACGGCGAAACCGCCTGATCGTTCCGGCGCGTCCTTGATGCGCTGCCAGAAGCCGCCCTCGGGCGGCTTTTGTTTTTTGTGCCCGCCAGCGGAAGTTGTCCCGCCGGCTGCACCGGAAGTTCACCTGTTATTCACAACCTTGTCCACGTGACGCCGCGGGGTGCGCGGCTTAGCATGGAGGGTTGCAAGGAAGCCCATGTCCGCCGTCTTTTCCTACGCCGACAACGATCCCTCCGACCGCCAGGTCGCGCAGCTGCGCATCCCGCCGCATTCGATCGAGGCCGAATCGAGCGTGCTGGGCGGCCTGCTGCTCGACAACACGGCCTGGGACCGCATGGGTGACCTGCTGGTCGACGGCGACTTCTACCGCCATGAGCACAAGCTGATCTTTGCCGCCATCGGCGGCCTGATCAACGGCAGCAAGCCGGCCGACGTGATCACGGTCTACGAGCAGCTGCAGACGCTCGGCAAGGCCGACGAGAGCGGCGGGCTGGTCTACCTGAACTCGCTCGCGCAGTACGTGCCGAGCGCGAGCAACATCCGGCGCTACGCCGAGATCGTTCGCGAGCGCTCGATCCTGCGCAAGCTGGTCTCGGCCAGCGACGAGATCGCGACCAACGCCTTCAATCCGCAGGGCAAGACGGTCGACAAGATCCTCGACGAGGCCGAGCAGAAGATCTTCAACATCGGCGAGGAAGGCACGCGGATGAAGCAGGGTTTCCAGAGCATGGATTCCCTGGTGGTCGAGCTGCTCGACCGCGTGACCGAGATGGCCGACAACCCGAACGACATCACGGGCGTTCGCACCGGCTTCTACGAGTTCGACAAGATGACCTCGGGCCTGCAGCCCGGCGACATGATCGTGCTGGCCGCGCGCCCCTCGATGGGGAAGACCTCGCTGGCGATCAACATCGCCGAGCACGTGGCGCTCAACGAGGGGCTGCCGGTGGCGGTGTTCTCGATGGAAATGGGTGCCTCCCAGCTCGCGGTGCGTATCGTCGGCTCGATCGGCCGCATCGACCAGGGCCACCTGCGCACCGGCAAGCTCACCGACGAGGAATGGCCGCGCCTGACCGAAGCCATCGAGAAGCTGCGCACCGTGTCGCTGCACATCGACGAGACGCCGGGCCTGTCGACCAGCGAGCTGCGCGCCAACGCGCGCCGGCTGGCGCGCCAGTACGGCCGCCTCGGCCTGATCGTGGTCGACTACCTGCAGCTGATGTCGACCAGCATGTCGGGCGACGAGAACCGGGCCACGGCCGTGGGCGAAATCTCGCGCGGCCTGAAGATGCTGGCCAAGGAGCTCAAGTGCCCGGTGATCGCGCTGTCGCAGCTCAGCCGCGGCGTCGAGAGCCGCACCGACAAGCGTCCCATGATGAGCGACCTGCGCGAATCGGGCGCCATCGAGCAGGACGCGGACATCATCATGTTCATCTACCGCGACGACTACTACAACAAGGAGTCGAAGGAGCCGGGCGTGGCCGAGGTGATCATCAGCAAGCACCGGAACGGCCCCACGGGCACCGTCAAGCTGGCCTTCCTCAAGCCCCTCACCAAGTTCGAGAACCTGGCGATGGGCAGCGACGACTTCTGAACTCGCGTCTTCAACGCGGTTCGGTGGAGCGCGCGAGCGCGATGCCCGCGTCGGGCGCGGTCGGCGCGCCCTCGGGCCAGCGCTTCTGCAGCCGGCTGGCCTCGGCGGCCTCGGCTTTCACCTGGCGCAGCATGTCGGCCATCGTCTTGCCGGGTTCGTCGCGAAAGCGCTCGGCCAGCACCTCGACCGCGTCGATGCGGTCGATGCGAAAACCGCGGAAGTCCTCGCGCAGCTCGCACCAGGTCGACAGCGTCCAGACCTTCCCCCAGTAGAAGCAGCCCAGCGGCCGTACCGTGCGCTCGCTGGGTTCGCCCGCCACGTCGCGGTAGACCAGGTGCAGCTTGTGGCGCGACTGCACCGCTTCGCGCAGCGTCTGCAGCCGCTCGCGCAGCAGGTCGCTCAGGCCCAGCGCGGGCGCGTAGAGCGCCAGCGCCTCGGCCGACACGCGCGCCGAGGGCGGCAGCACCGAGAGGATCTTGCCCAGCCCGGTCTCGATGTCGCGCGCCATCGCCGGGTCGACCCAGCTCTGCGCGAGCCGGGCCGCGGCCACCAGCGCCGAGGCCTCGTCCTGGGTGAACATCAAGGGCGGCAGTTCGAAGCCCGCGCCGAGCCGGTAGCCCACGCCGGCCTCGCCTTCGATCGGCACGCCCTGGTGCTGCAGGTCGGCGATGTCGCGATAGACCGTGCGCTCCGAGACCTCGAGCCGTTCGGCCAGGAAGGCGGCCGTGGTCAGGCGCCGGCCACGGATCAGCTGGACGATCTGGAACAGGCGATCGGCGCGGCGCATCAGCGCTCGCTCTTCGGGATGCTCATGCCACTCCGATGTGGATCTCTACCTTGTCCGGCCCCTCGTAGGCTTCGAAATCGCTGCGGTAGCGGCGCGCGATCTCCGGGTGCGCCTCGAAATACTGCCAGATGCGCTGCCAGGTGGCGATCACCATCTGCGGCATCTCGCCCTGGCCGGTGAAGACCAGGTAGTCGCCGGCCTCGATGGCCACGCTGTCCGCGCCGCCGGAGACGGCCACGCCCACGCTCAGGTCGAAGGGGCCGTGGGCATCGGATTCGTAGGCGGAATAGACACCGAAGATGCGCGTGTCGCCCGTGCGATGGGGCGTGGCTTCGTAGGTCTGCTCGCCGAAGAAGCGTCCCCACAGCGCGCCGATGCGGGCGGTCGCGGGGTTGCTCTCTTCGCGGTTGGTGGTGCGGACCGTGAGGCCCGCGACCCGGAAGGCGTCGTGGTGGAGTCGCTCGGGTTCCATGGTGTTCTTCTCCTGCAGAGGTGATCTCGGTTCTCGTCGTTCAGAGGGCCAGCGTTTTCAGGTCCGCCTTCATGCTGCGTGCGATCAGTGCCATGTCGGCATCGCCGACGTCGAACAGGCCGAAGCGGAACTTGTAGCCCCATTGCTTCGGGTTCTCGATGAAGGCGAGGCGTTCGATCATCGGCGCGATCGGTGTCTCCAGCGCGTCGGCATAGCGCACGTCGCGGCGCCAGGGCACGAAGCCGCCGCCCATGTCGAACTCGTAGGCCTCGCCAGGCTGCACGATGCCGATCGACACGAAGCTCTGCAGCCTGTCCGTGCCGCCGAACACCGTGGCCGGCGAATAGTAGGCCACGCGATCGCCCGCGCCGACTCGCCGGAGCGGGCCCGGCTTGCCGTGGCAGGTCTGCATGAAGCCCAGTGGTCGGTGGTCGCGTCCGCGCCGGGCATGCTCGGCGCTCGCGACCGCAATCCAGTTGCGCTGCGGCATGGTGCTTCAGGCGAGGGCGTGCAGGCCGACTTCGTTGCCTTCGGTGTCGCGCAGGTGGGCAATGAAGCCCATGCCGGGCGGCAGCGCCGACTTGGGCGCCACGATCTGTCCGCCGGCCGCTTCGATGCGCGACAGCACGGCGTCGATGCTGGGCATGCAATCCAGGTAGATGCGGATGCCGGTGCCCGCATTCGCCGCGCCCTTCGCGCCGGCTTGCAGGGCGCCGCCGGTCGCGGGATTGTCGTAAGGGAACACGGCCAGCGTGCCGCCGCCGAGATTTTCGCGGCGCAGCTTGCGGTCGAGCACGGTTTCGTAGAAGGCCTGGGCACGGTCCAGGTCGGTGACGGGGATCTCGAACCAGCTGATGGCGTTGGTCATGAGGGGCTCTCTTTCATGGGTGTTGAGGAGCCTCGATGGTGCGGACCGGCTCCTGACAACGTCTTGTCAGGAGCCTGTCATCGCGGGACGAAGAAAAGCCCGCGCTGCTCCGGGGAGCGGGCGCGGGCCCGAGGTTGGCGCGGCGGCGCGTTAAAGCACGTCGCTCGCGAAATCAGCCAGTCGCGAGCGTTCGCCGCGCGCCAGCGTGATGTGGCCACCGTGCGGCCAGCCCTTGAACTTGTCGACCGCGAAGGTCAGGCCCGAGGAGCCTTCGGTGAGGTAGGGCGTGTCGATCTGCGCGAGGTTGCCCATGCAGATGATCTTGGTGCCCGGACCCGCGCGCGTGATCAGCGTCTTCATCTGCTTGGGCGTGAGGTTCTGCGCCTCGTCGATGATCACGTACTTGTTGAGGAAGGTGCGCCCGCGCATGAAGTTCATGCTCTTGACCTTGATGCGGCTGCGGATCAGCTCGTTGGTGGCGGCGCGCCCCCATTCGCCGGCACCGCCGCCGTCGCCCTTGGCCAGGAACTCGAGGTTGTCGTCGAGCGCGCCCATCCAGGGGCCCATCTTCTCTTCCTCGGTGCCGGGCAGGAAGCCGATGTCCTCGCCCACGCTCACGGTGGCGCGGGTCATGATGATCTCGGTGTAGCGGCGGTCGTCGAGCACCTGCGTGAGGCCCGAGGCCAGCGCCATCAGCGTCTTGCCGGTGCCGGCCGTGCCGGTCAGCGTGACGAAGTCGATCTCGGGGTCCATCAGCAGGTTCATCGCGAAGTTCTGCTCGCGGTTGCGCGTGTTCACGCCCCACACCGCGTTCTTGCCCGAGCTGTAGTCCTTGAGCGTCTTGAGCACCGCGGTCTTCTCGCGGATCTCGGTGACGCGCGCGTACATGCTCGGCTCGCCGGGCGCCTCGAAATACACGAACTGGTTGATGTACATGTTCGGCACGATCGGGCCGCTGACGCGGTAGAAGGTGCTGCTGCCGCTCTGCCAGCTCTCCACCGTCTTGCTCTGGCGGGTCCAGAAGTCGGGCGGCAGGGCGAGCGAGCCCGAATAGAGCAGGTCGCCGTCTTCGAGTGTCTTGTCGTTCTGGTAGTCCTCGGCGTCCAGGCCCAGCGCGCGCGCCTTGACGCGCATGTTGATGTCCTTCGACACCAGCACCACCTCGCGCTTCGCGCGATCGGGCGACTCCTTGGCGTAGAAGTCGCGCAGCGCATGCACCACGCCGAGGATCTGGTTGTCGGCCTTGCCCTGCGGCAGGCTCAGCGGCAGCGCGTAATCGAGCGGATCGGTCTGGAAGAACAGCTTGCCCCCGGCTTCGCGGTGGCCGGTGGTGTCGAGCTTCAGGCCCTTGGCGATGTCGGCGTCCTGCGCGGCGGCCAGCGCGTCGAGCGTGCGGCTGGTCTGGCGGCCGTTGCGCGCGACCTCGGTCGTGCCCTTCTTGTGGCCGTCGAGCTCCTCGAGCACGATCATCGGCAGGTAGATGTCGTGTTCCTCGAAGCGGAACAGGCACATCGGATCGTGCAGCAGCACGTTGGTGTCGAGCACGAAGAGCTTGGCGGGGCCGCTCGAGCGGCTGCGCTTGGGCTTCGGTGCCGGTTGCGGCGCGGGAGCTTCGGCACGCGGGGCTTCGGCCGGCGCCGAACGCGTCAGGGCTTGCTGCTGCTGCGGCGCCGGGGCGGCGGCGGGCGTCGACCGGGGTTTGCGACGGGGGCGGGCGGCGGGTGCCGGCGCGGTCTCGAGGCCGCCACCGGGGACTTCGGCCGAATGCCGGTCGAACAGCTCCAGCGCTTGCGGTCCGCTCGGCGCCTCGGTCTCGGCGCGCGCGTCGCCGGACCGGCGGGACCCCCTGTGCGAAGAACGGGCGGGCGCGTCAAGCGCGTCCGGAGAAAGCAAAGCGGCACGTTTCGTGGGGGCGGGGGGCAGTGGCATGTGTCAGGTCGCTCGCAAAAAAGTGGGTACCAGAAAACGAAAAAGCCGCCTGTAGACCCAGGCGGCTTTGTTCGGAGGATGCGGTCGTGGAGCTCAACAGCATGCGGCCATTATGCACACCGCCTCTGGGGCGTCGGCGCCACTTTACGCCGTTCGTTGGACATTCCCCACGCGAGAGCGCAATTGCGCACGCCTGACACGCGGCTGAAACCTTCGATCGGGCAGGCCCGGAAGCCTCAGGCCGGCTTCTTCAGGGTCTTGACGGCCTTGAGGACTTCGTCGACGTGGCCCGGCACCTTGAGGCCGCGCCATTCGGCCTTCAGGATGCCGTCGGCGCCGATCAGGAAGGTGCTGCGCTCGATGCCCTTGACCTTCTTGCCGTACATGATCTTGTTCTTGACCACGCCGAACATGTGGCACATCTTCTCTTCGGTGTCGGCGATCAGTTCGAACGGCAGTTCGAGCTTGGCCTTGAATTCGTCGTGCGACTTCATGTTGTCGCGCGAGACGCCGAACACCGTGGCACCGGCCTTTTCGAAGTCCTTGTAGCGATCGCGGAATTGCATGGCTTCGGTCGTGCACCCCGGAGTGTTATCTTTCGGGTAAAAATACAGGACCAGGACGTGGCCGAGGTGCGAAGTATTCGAGACCTTGAGGCCACCGGTGGCGTTGGCGTCGAATTCGGGAATGGGTTTGTTGACAACGATCGCCATGAAACTTGTTTTCTCCGTTTGTTTCCACTACCCGAGCCTGCCTGTGTCGAGCGCAAGGCGCCTTTCGGTGCCGCTCGCCAAAATCTCGGGTCCTCGGTTGATGGAAGATTGGTCGTTGCTAACTCTGGGTGCCCGGTAGGCCCCAAAAGGAGCGCGCCAGGCGGTTCGCAACCCGAGATTTTACCCCGAAAACCCCTCTCTCAGCCACCCTCGGGCCGCTCGACCAGCAGGGCAGCGACCACGTGCCGGCCTTCGCCGGCCAGGATGTTGTAGGTGCGGCAGGCCGCGGGGGTGTCCATGGTCTCCACGCCGGTGCGCTGGGCCATCAGGGGCTTGATCCAGGCGGGCTGCGGGAAGCGGATGCGCCCCCCGCTGCCGAAGATGATCAGTTCGGCGCCCAGCGCGGCCAGCTGGGCGAAGTGCTCGGGGCCCAGTTCGTCGAAGCGGCTGCAGTTCCATTCGAAGCGCTCGCCGCGCGAGCCGACGACCACGCTGCCCTCGACCTTTTCGTTGTTGATGGCGACCCAGCCCGGGCCGTGCGCGGTGAGGGTCTGGGTGTCGGATTTGTCGGGCTGGAGCTTCATCGGGGCACTGGGAACTGTGGTCAAATTATAGGTTTTCCCTAGTGACACGAGGCTCGCCAGGGCCTTTGCGGGCCGCACGGCGTTTCCCGCAGTCTTCGCAACTTTCTTGCATGAACCGCGCCCGGGAGGGCCCTTTGAAGCAGCTCAAGAAATCGGCCAAGCTGGCCAACGTGCTCTATGACATTCGCGGTCCGATCATGGACGCGGCGAAGCAGATGGAGGAGGACGGCCAGAAGATCATCAAGCTCAACATCGGCAATCTCGCCGTGTTCGGCTTCGATGCGCCCGAGGAAATCCAGCAGGACATGATCCGCAACCTGCCCACCTCGGCCGGCTATTCGGACAGCAAGGGCGTCTTCGCCGCGCGCAAGGCGGTGATGCACGAGACGCAGAAGCAGGGCATCACGGGCGTCACCCTCGACGATATCTACCTGGGCAACGGCGCCAGCGAGCTGATCGCCATGTCGACCAACGCGCTGCTCGACGACGGCGACGAGCTGCTGCTGCCGGCCCCCGACTATCCGCTGTGGACCGCCTCCACCAGCCTGTCGGGCGGCACGCCGGTGCACTACCTGTGCGACGAGGCCAACGGCTGGATGCCCGACCTGGCGGACATCCGCGCCAAGATCACGCCGCGCACCAAGGGCATCGTGGTCATCAACCCGAACAACCCCACCGGCGCGCTGTATTCCGACGCGCTGCTCAAGAGCATCGTCGAGATCGCGCGGGAGCACGGCCTCGTGATCTTCGCCGACGAGGTCTACGACAAGGTGCTCTACGACGACGTCAAGCACACGGCGATCGCCAGCCTGTCGACCGACGTGCTCACGCTGACCTTCAACTCGCTGTCCAAGAGCTACCGTTCCTGCGGCTACCGCGCCGGCTGGCTCGTGGTGTCGGGCGACAAGCGCGCCGCGCGCGACTACATCGAGGGCCTGAACATGCTCTCGAACATGCGGCTGTGCGCCAACGTGCCCGGCCAGTGGGCGATCCAGACCGCGCTCGGCGGCTACCAGAGCATCAACGAACTGGTGGGCGAGGGCGGCCGGCTGCGCCGCCAGCGCGACCTGGCCTACGAGCTGATCACCGCGATCCCCGGCGTGAGCTGCGTCAAGCCCAGCGCCGCGCTCTACATGTTCCCGAAGCTCGACCCGAAGGTCTACCCGATCGCGGACGACCGCCAGTTCTTCCTCGAGCTGCTGAAGGAGACCCGCGTGATGCTGGTGCAGGGCACCGGCTTCAACTGGGCCACGCCCGACCACTTCCGGATCGTGTTCCTGCCCCACGAGGACGACCTGCGCGAGGCGATCAACCGCATCGCGAAGTTCCTGGAGCAGTACCGCCTGCGCCGCAAGACGGAGTCATGAACGCCGCCTGCGCCGCCGCGGCCCTGTCGCTCGCCGCGTTGTCCGCCTCGGCCGCCGGGCCCGCCGCCAAGGCGCCGGTGTCCTTCACGCACAACGACTGGGAACTGGCCTGCGACAACACGCGCACCTGCCGCGCGGCCGGTTACCAGTCCGAGACCGGCGCCAACGAACCGGTCTCGATGCGCATCACGCGTCCCGCCGGGCCGGGCACCGCGCTCGAGATCGACCTGCAGATCGGCGCCGACGACGTCAAGGGTCCGCTGCGCCTGACGGTCGGCAAGGCCGTGGTGCCGGGCCTGAAAAACGATGCCCCGAGCCTCGACGCCGCCCAGATCCGCACCGTGCTGCCCGAGCTGCTCAAGGCCGACAGCGCCAGGCTCACGGCCGGCGGCGGCCGCGAATGGCAGCTCTCGCTCTCGGGCCTGAACGCCGTGCTGCTCAAGATGGACGAGGCCCAGGGCCGCATCGACACCCCCGGCGCGCTGGTGCGCCCCGGCGGCAAGGCCGAATCGACGGTGCCGGCGGCCGTGCCCGCGCCGGTCGTGCGCGCGGTCCAGCCCGCGAAGCCGAAGCCGGGCGACGACGCGCTGGCCGCGCGCATCTTTCCCTCGCTCGACCTCAAGAAGGCCATCGAGTACTGCAACAACAGCGACAAGGTCGACCCGAAGTCGCTCGAGGTGCATCGCCTCACCGGCACCAGGGTGCTGCTGTCGCTGGGCTGCGGCATGGGCGCCTACAACTACTCCAGCCTGCAATGGCTCGCCAACGACAAGCCGCCCTATGCGCCGGTCTCGCTCGAGGCCAACGGCGAGTACGACGACAAGGACGCCAGCATCACCTCCAGCTTCAAGGGCCGCGGCATCGGCGACTGCTGGTCCAGCGAGACCTGGCATTTCGACGGTCAGGGCTTCGTGCGCACGGCCGCCGAGAGCGACCAGATGTGCCGCGGCTTCGCCGGCGGCGCCTGGTCGCTGCCGCGCTACGTCAGCCGCGTCGTGAGCGCCGCGCCGTCCACCACCCCATCCAAACCATGAACGCGACTCTCCCCATGAAACCCATCCAAGTAGGCCTGCTCGGCGCAGGCACGGTCGGCAGCGGTACCTTCAAGGTGCTCCAGCGCAACCAGGAGGAAATCAAGCGCCGCGCCGGCCGCGGCATCGAGATCACCATGGTGGCCGACCTCGACACCGCGCGCGCCCGCGAAGTGGCCGGCGACGGCGTCAAGGTGGTCGGCGACGCGCGCGAGGTCATCGCCAATCCCGACATCGACATCGTGATCGAGCTGATCGGCGGCTACGGCATCGCGAAGCAGCTCGTGCTCGAGGCCATCGCGGCCGGCAAGCACGTGGTCACGGCCAACAAGGCACTGCTCGCGGTGCACGGCACCGAGATCTTCGCGGCCGCGCATGCCAAGGGCGTGATGGTGGCCTTCGAGGCCGCGGTGGCCGGCGGCATCCCGATCATCAAGGCGCTGCGCGAAGGCCTCACGGCCAACAGCATCCAGTGGCTGGCCGGCATCATCAACGGCACCACCAACTTCATCCTTTCGGAGATGCGCGACAAGGGCCTGGACTTCGCGACCGTGCTCAAGGAGGCGCAGCGCCTGGGCTACGCCGAAGCCGATCCCACCTTCGACATCGAGGGCGTCGACGCCGGCCACAAGGTCACGCTGATGAGCGCGCTGGCCTTCGGCATCCCGGTTCAGTTCGACAAGGCCCACATCGAGGGCATCACCAAGCTGGCCGCGCAGGACATCAAGTACGCCGAGCAGCTCGGCTACCGCATCAAGCTGCTGGGCGTGACCAAGCGCACCGCCAAGGGCATCGAGCTGCGCGTGCATCCCTCGCTGGTGCCGAGCAAGCGCCTGCTGGCCAACGTCGAGGGCGCGATGAACGCCGTGGTGGTGCACGGCGATGCCGTCGGCACCACGCTCTACTACGGCAAGGGCGCGGGCAGCGAGCCCACCGCGAGCGCGGTGATCGCCGACCTGGTCGACATCACGCGCCTGCACACGGCCGATGCCGCGCACCGCGTGCCGCACCTGGCCTTCCATCCCGATGCGCTGAGCGACCTGCAGGTGCTGCCGATGGCCGAGGTGGTCACCAGCTACTACCTGCGCCTGCGCGTGGCCGACCAGGCCGGCGTGCTGGCCAAGGTCACGGGCCTGCTCGCGACCGCCGGCATCAGCATCGACGCCGTGCTGCAGCGCGAAGCCGACGAGGTCGGCGGCGAGGGCTCGACCCAGACCGACCTGATCATCCTCACGCACGACGCGCGCGAAGGCACGGTCGACGAAGTCATGGCCGAGCTGCAGGCGCTGCCGACGGTGCTCGAGCCCATCGTGCGCATCCGCAAGGAAGAGTTGAAGTGAACTACCTGAGCACCCGCGGCCATCCCGACCGCAAGCGCTTCTGCGAAATCCTGCTCGAGGGCCTCGCGCCCGACGGCGGCCTCTACCTGCCCGAGCGCTATCCGCAGGTCGATGCCGCCACGCTCGCGAAGTGGCGTTCGCTGTCCTATGCCGAGCTGGCCTTCGAGATCCTGTCGCTCTACATCGACGACATTCCGCCGGCCGACCTGAAGGCGCTCTGCGCGAAGACCTACACCGCCGAGGTCTTCGGCAGCGACGAGATCGTGCCGCTGCGCGAGCTCGAGGACGGCGTCTACCTCGAAGCCCTGTCCAACGGCCCCACGCTGGCCTTCAAGGACATGGCGATGCAGCTGCTGGGCAACCTGTTCGAGTACGAACTGGCCCGCCGCGGCGCCGAGCTCAACATCCTGGGCGCCACCAGCGGCGACACCGGCAGCGCGGCCGAGTACGCGATGCGCGGCAAGAAGGGCGTGCGCGTCTTCATGACCTCGCCCGACGGCCGCATGAGCCCGTTCCAGCAGGCGCAGATGTTCAGCCTGCAGGACGAGAACATCCACAACATCGCCATCGCGGGCGTGTTCGACGACTGCCAGGACATCGTGAAGGCGGTCTCGAACGACCTGGCCTTCAAGCGCAAGTACCGCATCGGCACCGTCAATTCGATCAACTGGGCGCGGCTGCTGGCGCAGGTGGTCTACTACTTCGCGGGCTACTTCCAGGCCACGGCGAGCAACGAGCAGCCGGTGAGCTTCACCGTGCCCTCGGGCAACTTCGGCAACATCTGCGCCGGCCACGTGGCGCGCATGATGGGCCTGCCGATCCATACGCTGGTGGCCGCCACCAACGAGAACGACGTGCTCGACGAGTTCTTCCGCACCGGTGTCTACCGCGTGCGCGGCGCCGCCGACACCCACGAGACCTCGAGCCCGTCGATGGACATCAGCAAGGCCAGCAACTTCGAGCGCTTCGTGTTCGACCTGGTCGGCCGCGACAGCGGCAAGCTGCGCGGGCTGTTCGTCGACGACCTGAACCGCCAGGGCTTCTTCGACCTGAGCGCCGATCCCGCCTTCGCGCAGGCCGCGTCGCGCTTCGGCTTCCGCAGCGGCCGCAGCACGCACGCCGACCGCCTCGCGACCATCCGCGACACCGAGAAGCGCTTCGCCACGCTGGTCGACCCGCACACCGCCGACGGCCTCAAGGCCGCGCGCGCGCACCTGGCGCCGGGCGTGCCGATGGTGGTGCTCGAGACCGCGCTGCCGATCAAGTTCGCGGCCACACTGGTCGAGGCGCTCGGCGAGGAGCCCGCGCGGCCCGCGAAGTTCGAGGGCATCGAAGCGCTGCCCAAGCGCGTGGTCAAGCTGCCGGCCGATGCCGAAGCGGTGAAGGCCTACATCGCTGAACACTGCGACTGAGCGATCGACACGAAGGGGTGGCCGAGCGGCCGCCCCGCTCGGTATTCAAAGCTATCCCCTGAATAGCATCGGAGACATCGGATGAAAGTGGTCGGCTTCGCCGGTTACTCGGGCGCCGGCAAGACCACGCTGGTCGAGCGGCTGATTCCCGTGCTCAAGCGCGCCGGACTGCGCGTGTCGGTGGTGAAGCACGCGCACCACAAGTTCGACATCGACCACCCAGGCAAGGACACCTGGCGCCACCGCGAGGCCGGTGCCTTCGAGGTGGTGGTCGCCTCCGACCGGCGGCTGGCGCTGATGCGCGAGTTCGAGACGCCGGTCGAGCTCGACGTGCACCAGCTGATCGCCGAGCTCTACAGCGGCGCCGACTGGGTGCTGGTCGAGGGCTTCCGCCACAGCGACCTGCTCAAGATCGAGGTCTGGCGCCCCACCGCGCAGGACGAGGCGCCGCGGCCCTCGCTCTATCCCGAGGATCCCTTCGTCGTCGCGATCGCCGCCAAGGGCGCGCTGCTGGTGCCCACCGAGCGGCCGGTGTTCGACCTCGACGACGCCGAGGCCATCGCGCGCTGGCTGGTCGACAGCGGCGAGCGCTTCGACTACAACCCCGAGCACCATGGCTGACTCTTCCGCTGTTCCCTTCGCCGCCTCCTCGCGCCGGCCGCCGCTGCTGCCGCTCGACGACGCGATCGCCCAATTGCTCGCCAAGGCCCGGCCGGCGCTGTCGTCCGAGCTGGTCAGCACCTTCGATGCCGACGGCCGCGTGCTGGCCGAGGATCTCGTGGCCGGCCTCACCGTGCCGCCGCGCGACAACAGCGCGATGGACGGTTATGCGCTGCGCGTGGCCGACTGCGCCGCGCCCGGTGCGCTGCTGAAGGTGGCGCAGCGCATTCCCGCCGGCACGGTCGGCACGCCGCTCCTGCCCGGCACCGCGGCACGGATCTTCACCGGCGCGCAGATTCCCGAGGGCGCCGACGCGGTCGTGATGCAGGAAGACACCGCCGCCATCGCGGAGGAGGGCGGCCTGGGCAGCGTGCGCGTCGAGATCGTGCCCGCGGCCGGCCAGTGGATTCGCCGCGCCGGCGAGGACGTGGCGTCCAGCGACGTGGTGCTGCGCAAGGGCGAGCGCCTCACGCCCGCCGCGCTGGGGCTGGCGGCCAGCATCGGCTTCGACCGGCTGCCGGTGGCGCGCAAGCCGCGCGTGGCGCTGCTGTCCACCGGCGACGAACTCGTGATGCCCGGCGAGGTCGCGCCCGCGGCGATGAAGCCCGGCGCGATCTACAACTCCAACCGCTTCTTCATGCGCGCGCTGCTGCACCGGCTGGGCTGCGAGGTGCACGACCTCGGCATCGTGCCCGACCGGCGTGAGGCCACCGTCGAGGCGCTGCGCGAGGCGGCCGAGCATAACGACCTGATCATCACCACCGGCGGCGTGTCGGTCGGCGAGGAGGACCACATCCGCGCCGCGCTGCAGGCGCTCGGCGAGATCGATCTCTGGTCGCTCTCGATGAAGCCCGGCAAGCCCTTCGCCTACGGTTCGATCCCGCGCTCGGGCCGGGGCGACGCGCAGGGCCACTGCCACGTCACCGGGCTGCCCGGCAACCCGGTGTCGAGCTTCCTGACCTTCCTGATGCTGGTGCGGCCCTTCCTGCTGACCCTGCAGGGCGCCAGCCGCGTCACGCCCGAGCCGGTGCGCATGCGCGCCGATTTCGACTGGCCGCGCGCCGACAAGCGCCGCGAGTTCCTGCGCGCGCGCCGCAATGCCCAGGGCGGGCTCGACCTGTTCGGCAACCAGAGCTCGGGCGTGCTGACCTCGATGGTCTGGGGCGACGGGCTGGTCGACAACCCCTCGGGCCAGACCATCCGGGCCGGCGATCCGGTCGAATTCATTCCCCTCGCAGCCCTGCTGTCCTGACGCGCATGAAGGTCCATCTCCGTTATTTCGCCTCGGTGCGCGAAGCGCTCGGCAAGAGCGACGAAACCATCGACACCGCGGCGCCCACGCTGGCCGCGCTGCGCGACGAGCTGATCGCGCGCGGCGGCGCCTACGCCACGGTGCTCGCGCGCGGCCGCGCGCTGCGCATGGCGCTCGACCACACCATGAGCGACGAGGCCGCGGCCCCGCACGAAGGCTGCGAGGTCGCGTTCTTCCCGCCCGTCACGGGCGGCTGAGGGCCGCGTCGAGCGCCACCAGGCGCTCGCGCAGCGCGTCCGAGGCGCGCGTCATCGGCGAGCGCAGTTCGTCGCGCAGCGCGCCCTGGTGCGCCAGCAGGGCCTTCAGCGGGCCCGGATTGGCCTCCGCGAACAGGCCCTCGACCAGCGGCTGCAGCGGCTGCCACAGCGCGCGCGCCTCGGCCAGCCGGCCCTCGCGCAGCAGTGCGATCAGCCGCACGAAGCGCGCCGTCTGCACATGGCCGCTGGCCGCGATCGCGCCCACGCCGCCCTCGGCCACGGTGCCGAAGATCTGGCCGTCCTCGCCCGCGAGCACCTGCAGCCGGCCGTCGGCGATCACGGCGCGGGTCTTGCCCGCGTCGCCGCCGCAGTCCTTGATGCCGCGGATGCGCGGGTTGGCGGCCAGCGTCAGCAGGGTGTCGCGCGCGATCGTGGCACCGGTGCGGTAGGGGATGTCGTAGATCAGCAGCGGCGCGGCGCTGGCCTCGGCGATGGCGCCGAACCATTCGAGCAGGCCGGCCTGCGAGGGCCGGATGTAATGCGGCGCCGGCACCAGCAGGCCCGCGAGCGGGCGCTGCGCGAGCCGGCGCGCCCAGGCCGTGGTCTTGCCCAGGTGGTAGCCCGAGAGGCCCATGACCAGCGGCAGGCCGCCCGCGGCCTCGGCCACCGTGTCGAGCGCGGCGAGCTGCTCGGCCTCGTCGAGCGCCGCGGCCTCGCCGGTGGAGCCGCAGACCACGAAGCCGGCCACGCCATCGGCGGCCAGGCGGCGCGTGAGCGCGGCCAGCGCCGCATGGTCGAGCGCGCCGTCGCGAAACGGCGTCACGAGGGGAATCCACAGGCCCGAGAAATCGGGAGCGGCGGTTGCGGAGGAGGAATGGTTGGCGGGCACGCGGGCGTCCTTTCGACGATCGACCGATGGAAGGAACCATCGTCCGATGCGCGCGCAACCCATGCGGGGCCAGTGCCTGTGCCGGTTCCGTCGCTCATCCGACGACGGAACCGAAGCTCCGGTCAGACGAGCTTTGGTTTTTTGGCTTTGCCGCCCAGGCGCGCGCCGTTCGTGCCTTCGGTCGAAGGCGCGGGCGAACGTGCGGTCAGGGCGAACATGGGGCTGGAGTTTAGCCGCGCGCGCCGCGGTGCCACAATTTGCGCATGGCATTCCCGCAACGCGTCACCATCCAGACGGCCGATTTCGATCTCGGCGCCGAAGTCGCAGCCCTGCGCGCGAGCGACGCGCGCATCGGCGCGGTCTGCAGCTTCATCGGCACCGTGCGTGATCGCAACGACGGCGCCGATGTCGCGTCGATGGAGCTCGAGCACTACCCCGGCATGACCGAGAAATCGATCGAGGCCATGATCGACGAAGCCCACGAGCGCTTCGACATCCTCGGCGTGCGCGTGGTCCACCGCGTGGGCCTGCTGCAGCCGCTCGATCAGATCATGATGGTGGCGGTGGCCTCGGCGCACCGCGGCGAGAGCTTCCAGGCCTGCGAGTTCCTGATGGACTACCTCAAGACCCAGGCGCCGTTCTGGAAGAAGGAGCAGACGCCCGAGGGCGCCCGCTGGGTCGATGCGCGCGTCGCGGACGACGCGGCACTCGCGCGCTGGGGCATCAGCGCGTCGAACGCCTGAGCGCGCTCACAGAGGCTTGAAGCCGCTCGACTGGATGATCCGTTCCCAGGTCTGCGTGTAGCTGCGCACGCGGCCCGCGAACTGGCCCTGCGGCTCGTAGCCGACCGTCAGGCCCAGCGTGGTGAGCTTCTGCTTCACGTCGGGCATGGCCAGCACCTTCTGCAGCGCCGCACCGTACTTGTCGATGATTGGCTGCGGCGTGCCCACGGGCGCGAAGATGCCGTAGTAGGGCAGGTCCTCGAGGTTCGCGAAGCCCAGCTCGGTGAAGGTCGGCACGTTGGGCAGCAGCGCCTGACGCTTGGCGCCGATCGAGGCCACGATGCGCAGCTTGCCGGCCTTGTGGTTCTCGATGAAGTCGGGCACCGAGGCGATGCCGGCCGTGATCTGGTTGCCCAGCATGTCGGCCGTCATCGGCGCGCTGCCGCGGTAGGGTGCGGGCTGCACGTCGATCTTGTACTTGTCCGAGATCATCTTCACGAGGAACTCGGGGATCGAGGCCGGCGCCGGGATGCCGATGGTCTCCTTGCCGCCCTTCTGCGTGCGCACCCACTTGACGTACTCGTCGATGCTCTTGGCCGGCGTGCCGCCCGAGACCGCGAGCACGTTGGCGAAGGTCGCGAAGCCGGCCACGGGCACGAAGTCGGTGGCGGGATTGAAGCCCGGGTTCTTGACCACCTGCGGCAGGATCGAGATCGTGTGGTCGTGCGAGAGGAACAGCGTGTGGCCATCGGCCGGCGAGGACTTCAGCACCTGCGCCGCGATCTGGCCGCCCGCGCCCGCGCGGTTCTCGACCACCACCGGCGCGCCGAGCTCGTCCTTGAGCTTCTCGCCCAGCGTGCGCGCGATCGCGTCGGTGCCGGCCCCGGCCGGGAAGCCGACCAGGATGCGGATCGGCGTGCCGCTCTGGGCCTGTGCCAGCCCGGCCATGCCCAGGGCAGCCGCGAAGAGGCCCACGCCGAGCGCGCGGCGCACCGGTTGGACGCGCTGCATTGAAAAAACCATGATCGACTCCATTCGAGAAGAGAGAAATGCCTACGGGCGGGAGGGTGCGGGCATCGTGCAATAGCCGTGCCCGTCGCGCGGGCCCGGCCCGCAACCTTGAATCGTGCCCGAACAGCCCTATTTTGGATGCAGGAATACCACCATGCGACAAGACAAACTCACCACCAAGTTCCAGGAAGCACTGGGCGACGCCCAGTCGCTCGCCCTCGGCAGCGACAACGCCTATATCGAGCCGGCCCACCTGCTGGCCGCGATGCTGCGCCAGGACGACGGCCCGCGCGCGCTGCTCGAGCGCGCCGGGGTCAACGTGCCCGGCCTCGCACAAGCCGCCGAGGCGGCCATCAAGAAGCTGCCCCAGGTGCAGGGCCATGACATCGTGCAGGTCGGCCCCGAGCTCGGGAAGCTGCTGCAGGCAACCGAGAAGGAAGCCCTCAAGCGCAACGACCAGTTCATCGCGGGCGAACTCTTCCTTTTGGCCGTGGCCGACAGCAAGAGCGACATCGGCCGGATCGCCAAGGAGAACGGCCTCTCGCGCAAATCGCTCGAGTCCGCGATCGACGCGGTGCGCGGCGGCCAGGGCGTGAACAGCGCCGATGCCGAAGGCCAGCGCGAGGCGCTCAAGAAATACACGCTCGACCTCACCGAGCGCGCGCGCCTGGGCAAGCTCGACCCGGTCATCGGCCGCGACGAGGAGATCCGCCGCGCGATCCAGGTGCTGCAGCGCCGCACCAAGAACAATCCCGTGTTGATCGGCGAACCCGGCGTGGGCAAGACCGCCATCGTCGAAGGCCTCGCGCAGCGCATCGTCGCGGGCGAGGTGCCCGATTCGCTCAAGGGCAAGCGCGTACTGTCGCTCGACATGGCCGCGCTGCTCGCGGGCGCCAAGTTCCGCGGCGAGTTCGAGGAGCGGCTCAAGACCGTGCTCAACGAACTCGCGAAGGACGAGGGCCAGACCATCGTCTTCATCGACGAGCTCCACACCATGGTCGGCGCCGGCAAGGCCGAGGGCGCGATGGACGCGGGCAACATGCTCAAGCCCGCGCTCGCGCGCGGCGAGCTGCACTGCGTGGGCGCCACCACGCTCGACGAATACCGCAAGTACATCGAGAAGGACGCCGCGCTCGAGCGCCGTTTCCAGAAGATCCTCGTGGGCGAGCCCAGCGTCGAGGCCACCATCGCGATCCTGCGCGGCCTGCAGGAGAAGTACGAGGTGCACCACGGCGTGCAGATCACCGACCCGGCCATCGTGGCCGCGGCCGAGCTCTCCGACCGCTACGTCACCGACCGCTTCCTGCCCGACAAGGCGATCGACCTGATCGACGAGGCCGCGGCCAAGATCAAGATCGAGATGGACTCCAAGCCCGAGGTGATGGACCGCCTCGACCGCCGGCTGATCCAGCTGCAGATCGAGCGCGAGGCCGTGCGTCGCGAGAAGGACGAGGCCTCGCAGAAGCGCTTCGGCCTGATCGAGGACGAGATCGCCAAGCTGCAGAAGGAGATCGCCGACTACGACGAGATCTGGCAGGCCGAGAAGGCCCAGGCCCAGGGCAGCGCGCACGTGCGCGAGGAGGTCGACAAGATCAAGTTCCAGATCGAGGAATGGAAGCGCAAGGGCGACTTCAACAAGGTCGCCGAGCTGCAGTACGGCCAGTTGCCGGCGCTCGAGAAGCGCCTGAAGGAAGCCGAGGACAGCGAAGCCAACAAGGGCAAGTCGAGCGCGCCCACGCTGCTGCGCACCCAGGTCGGCGCGGAAGAGATCGCCGAGGTCGTGGCGCGCGCCACCGGCATCCCGGTCGCCAAGCTGATGCAGGGCGAGCGCGACAAGCTGCTCGTGATGGAAGACAAGCTGCATGAGCGCGTGGTGGGCCAGGACGAGGCCATCGGCGCGGTCGCCAATGCGATCCGCCGCTCGCGCTCGGGCCTGTCCGATCCGAACCGGCCCACGGGCTCGTTCCTGTTCCTCGGCCCCACGGGCGTGGGCAAGACCGAGCTCTGCAAGGCGCTCGCGGGCTTCCTGTTCGACAGCGAGGATCACCTGATCCGCATCGACATGAGCGAGTTCATGGAGAAGCACTCGGTGGCCCGCCTGATCGGCGCGCCGCCCGGCTACGTGGGCTACGAGGAGGGCGGCTACCTGACGGAAGCCGTGCGCCGCAAGCCCTACAGCGTGGTGCTGCTCGATGAGGTCGAGAAGGCGCATCCTGACGTGTTCAACGTGCTGCTGCAGGTGCTCGACGATGGCCGCCTGACCGATGGCCAGGGCCGCACCGTGGACTTCAAGAACACGGTGATCGTGATGACCAGCAACATCGGCTCGCCGATCATCCAGGCCATGGTGGGCAAGCCGGGCGAGGAGATCAAGGAAGCGGTGTGGGACGAGCTGAAGAACTACTTCCGCCCCGAGTTCCTCAACCGCATCGACGAGACGGTCGTGTTCCATGCGCTCGACGCGAAGAACATCGAGGCCATCGCGGCGATCCAGCTCAAGGTGCTGCAGTCGCGGCTCGCGAAGATGGACCTGGGCCTCGAGGTGTCGCCCGCGGCGCTGGCAGAGATCGCCAAGGTCGGCTTCGACCCGGTGTTCGGTGCCCGTCCGCTGAAGCGCGCGATCCAGCAGCGCATCGAGAATCCGCTCTCGAAGCTGCTGCTCGACGGCAGCTTCGGGCCGAAGGACACGATCGAGGTCACGACCGACCCGATCCGCTCGCCGGGCCAGTTCGACTTCGCAAAAGCAGGAAATCCCGGAAAAACCGGGGAACCTGCGGCCGAAGCCTCGGCCTAAGATGGAATGATGAACTTCATTCTTCGCGTGATCCTCGTGATGCTGGGCCTGGTCTTCGCGGCCAGCCTGGCGGTTGCCGTGATGCTGCTGGCCGCGGTGTGGGGCGTTCGCTACGCCTGGGCGCGGCTCACGGGCAAGCCCGTGACGCCCTGGGTGATGCGTTTCAACCCGCGTTCGGGCTTCGACCGCTTCCGCAGCGCCGCCCGGCCGGCCGAACCCTCGGCCGCCGACGTGGCCAATGCGCGTGCGCGGGGCGAGTCGGTGCGCAGCCCGCTGCTGCGCGAGCGCGGCGGCAACGTGACGGACGTGCAGGCACGGCCCGCCACGCGCGGCGAGTAAGCAGCCGCAACACGGCTGCAGTTTTTTTCAGATCACGAAAGGCCGGCCTCGCGCCGGCCTTTTCCTTTCTGGCGATCCTCAGGCGTACAGCGCCTCGATCTCCCCTGCATAGGTCTTGTAGATGCTCGAGCGTCGCACCTTCATGGTGGCGGTGACCTCGCCATCGTCGTGGTCGAGTTCCTTCGTCAGCAGGTGGAAGCGCCGCACCTGCGCCACCTGCGCGAGGCGCGCGTTGCCGCGCTGCAGCTCGGCATCGATCAGCTCGCGCACGCGCGGCAGCTCGACCAGCGAACGGAAGTGGGTGAAGGCCAGGCGCTGCGCTTCGGCCCATTTGCCCACGGTCTCGTAGTCGATCTGCACCAGCGCCGAGACGAACTTGCGCCCCTCGGCGATGACGATGCATTCCTTGACGTAGGGGCTGGCCTTCATCGTGTTCTCGATCTCCGAAGGCGTGAGGTTCTTGCCACCCGCGGTGATCATGATGTCCTTGAGCCGGTCGACGATGCGCAACTGGCCGCCTTCCTCGGCCACCACGTCGCCGGTGTGCAGCCAGCCGTCGCGGATCGAGGCGGCCGTGGCCTCGGGGTTCTTGTAATAGCCACGGAACACCATCTCGCCGCGGATCTGCAGCTCGCCCTGGTCGCCCACGCGGTGCTCCACGCCCTCGGTGGCCGGCCCCACCGTGCCCACCTTCACCTGGTCGAGCCGGTGGCCGCTGACCATGCCGGTCGATTCGGTGAGGCCGTAGACCTCGACCAGCGGCACGCCCAGCGTGCGGAAGAAGCGCACCACGTCGGGCGGAATCGGCGCGGCGCCGGTCAGCGCGACGCGCGCGTTGCGCAGGCCGATGAAGTTCTGCAGCGCGCGCAGCACGCTCCAGTAGGCCAGGCCGAAGCGCAGCCGCTCGCCCGGGGTCCACTCCGCGCGCGGCTTCTCGGCCAGCGGCGCGCAGGTGGCCAGCGCGCGGCGGTAGAGCGAGCGGCGCAGCCGGCCGGTGTCCTGCATCTTGATGCTGATGGAGGCGTGCAGCTTCTCCCAGATGCGCGGCACGCCGAGGAACATGGTCGGCGCGACCTCGCGCAGGTCCTCCTGCACGGTGCGTATCGACTCGCCGAAGTTGACCTGCGAGCCCAGGTACAGCGGCACGAAGCTGGTCAGCATCTGCTCGGCCACATGGCACAGCGGCAGGTACGACAGGTGGGTGGTGCGCGCATCGAGTTGCAGCCGCTCGACGATGCCCGGCACCACGCCGCGGATGTTGCGCCACGAGATCATGGCGCCCTTGGGCGCGCCGGTGGAGCCCGAGGTGTAGATCATGAGGCCGATGTCGTCGAGCGACTGCGCGGCCAGCGCGGCGTCGACGCGCGCATCGCCCTCGCGCGCCTGCAGCGCGGCGCCGGCCGCCTCGAGTTCGGCGAAGCTCAGGATGCGCTCGCGCGCCTCGGCACCGTAGCTCGCGAGGCCCTTGGTCTCGATCACGACGATGCGGCGCAGCCGCGGCAGCGCGTCGATGGCCTCGAGCACCTTGTCGGCCTGCTCCTGGTCCTCGCAGACCACGATCTCGATGTCGGCATGGCCGACCACGTAGGCCACCTCGTTGGTCGGGCTGGTGGGATAGACGCCCACGGTCACGGCGCCGACCAGGCCCGCGCCCATCTGCGCCAGCACCCATTCGACGCGGTTCTCCGAGATCACGCCCACATGGCCGCCGCGCGCCAGGCCCAGCGCCGCGAAGCCCAGGCCGACGTGGACCGCGCGCCGGTGGTAGTCGGCCCAACTCAGCGGATGCCAGATGCCGAAGTCCTTCTGGCGGATCGCGATGCGCGCACCCTGCGCGCGCGCCTGCTCGCGCAGCATCTGCGGCAGGCTTCGTTCGGGGAGGGAATGCGTCATGACAACCAGCGCTTGCGCCGCTTGTAGTGCTTCAACTCGCGAAAGCTCCTGGATTCGCCGGCACCGCCGACGCCCAGGTAGAACTCGCGCACGTCGGGGTCGGCCGCGAGCCGCTCGGCGCTGCCGTCGATCACGATCTTTCCGTTCTCCATGATGTAGCCGCTGTCGGCCACGGCCAGCGCGAGGCTGGCGTTCTGCTCCACCAGCAGCATCGACACGCCGCGCTCGGCGTTGATGCGCGCGATGATGCCGAAGATCTCCTCCACCAGCTTGGGCGAGAGCCCGAGAGAGGGTTCGTCGAGCAGGATCAGCTGGGGCTCGGCCACCAGCGCGCGGCCGATCGCGAGCATCTGCTGCTCGCCGCCCGAGAGGTAGCCCGCGAGGCCGCGGCGCCGCTCGTGCAGCCGCGGGAAGTAGGCATAGACGGCGTCGAAGTCGCGTGCCTGCGCGCCGCGGCCGGCGCGCGCGTAGGTGGCGGCCACGAGGTTCTCCTCGACCGTCAGGTCCTCGAACACGCGCCGTCCCTCCATCACGTGCGCGAGGCCGCGCCGCACCAGCTGCTGCGGCGCGAGCCGCTCGGTGGGCTGGCCGTCGAAGGCGATGCGCCCGGCCTCGAGCTCGCCGTCCTCGAGCGGCAACAGGCCCGAGATGGCCTTCAGCGTGGTCGACTTGCCGGCGCCGTTGCTGCCCAAGAGCGCCACGATCTGCCCGCGCGGCACGGCCAGCGACAGGCCGCGCAGCACCTGCACGACCTTGTTGTAGACCACCTCGATGTTGTTGACCTCGAGGATGGGGCTGCCGCCGCCGGTGTTCATCGCCGCCGTCCGCTCACTTGTCGAGCGAGATCCAGTCGGATGCCGCCACCATCTTCTGCGCCTTCATGTCGGCGCGGTAGACGCGGCCCACCGGGATGGAGTTGCCCTTGATGGTGATCGGCACGCCGATCAGGCCGCCGGTGTCGAAGTCCTTGATGCTGTTGAGCGCGGCCTTGAGGTTCTTGCCGTCCAGCGGCTTGCCGGCATCGAGCGTGCGTTTCGCCGCCTCGGTGAACAGCATGGCGGTGAGGAAGCCCTGGGTGTAGGCGGTGCTCTGGTACTCGGGGCGCAGGGCGCGGATCTTCTCGAGCATGGGCGCCTTGGCCGAGGTGTCGTAGTAGTAGCGGTAGGGCATGACGCCCATGAAACCGTCGCCGGCCTCGCCCATCTTCATGACGGTGGAGCTGTCCATGGTCCAGAAGGTGCCCATCCACTTGGTGGTCATGCCCATCTGCTTGCCCTGCTGCACGAATTCGGGAATGGGCGCGAGCACGTAGCCGTGGAAGATGGTGTAGTCGGGCGCGGCGCGGCGCAGCTTGATGACCTCGGTCGAGACGTCGACGCTGCCGGCGGGCGTCATGATCTTGACGGGCACCGTGAGGCCCAGCTTCTTCGCGGCGGCCTCGCTCGACTCGATGGGATCGCGGCCGAACTCGGAGTCGGAATAGACGAAGGCCACCTTCGCGCCGGGCTTCTCCTTGGCGATGTGGCGCAGCAGGATGCCGATCATCTCGGTGTAGTCGGGGCCGACCAGGAACTGGTTCGGGTACTTGGCCGGGTCGTTGAGCTCGGTCGCGAACGAGGCGCCGGCCATGAGGATCTGGCCGCTGCGGTCGAGCTCGGGATTGATGGTCTTCGAGAAGCCGGTGGAGTCGCCGTAGTAGAGGTTGACCTTGTTCTGGCTGGTGATCTTCTTGTAGGTCGCGACCGAGACGTCGACCTTGTAGCCGGTGTCCTCAGGCACGTAGCGCAGCTTGCGGCCCTTGATGCCGCCGCCGTCGTTGACGATCTTCACGTAGTCGGCGATGCCGGCGTTGATGCCGATGCCCGCGAAGGCGAACACGCCGGTCATCGGGATCGAGCCGCCGATGACGATGTCCTCGCCCGACTGGGCATACGCGCCGAGCGGCGCGGCAAGCGCGGCGCCGGCGGCCACGATGAGCTCGCGGCGGCGCAGGACGGGGGTCTTCTTGTCGGATGCCATGCTTCGTCTCCTTGTCAGTTCTTGAAAGGCCACAGATGAAAGAAACGGCGGATGCGCCGCCACACTTCGGCGAGCCCGTGCGGCTCGAACACCAGGAAGCCGACGATCAGCAGGCCGAAGACGACCGTGCGCACCGGCGACAGGAAGACGGTCATCTCGTGGCCGCCCGGCAGCAGGTCGAACACCAGCTTGAGCAGCTCGGGCACCATGGTCATGAAGACGGCGCCGAGGATGCCGCCGAGGATCGAGCCCATGCCGCCGACGATGATGGCGGCGAGGAAGAAGATGGACATCAAGAGCGGAAAGCTCTCGGGCGTGACGACGCGGAAGAAGTAGGCCCAGAGGCCGCCGGCCACGCCGGCATAGAACGACGAGAGGCCGAACGAGAGCAGCTTGTAGCGCAGCAGCGGAATGCCCAAGACTTCGGCCGAGATGTCGCGATCGCGGATGGCGATGAAGGCGCGGCCCACGCGGGTGCGAAACAGGTTGGCGGCGCCCAGCAGCATCAGCACGGTGATCGGCAGGATCAGCCAGTACAAACGGAACGAGGTGTCGAGCGCGATGCCGAAGAGTTGCGCGGGCGGCAGCGACAGGCCGGTGGTACCGCCGGTGAGCTTGAGGTTGGCGAACAGGAAATGGGTGATGAACGAGGCCGCGATGGTGGCGATGGCGAGGTACAAACCCTTGACCCGCAGCGAGGGAATGCCGACGACGAGACCGCCCACCATGGCCACGACGCCACCCGCGAAGAGATTGAACAGGAAGGGTGTGCCGAAGCGGATCTGCAAGATCGCGACGGTGTAGGCACCGAGGCCCATGAACGCGGCCTGGCCCATGCTCACGAGACCGGTGTAGCCGGTGAGGATGTTGAGGCCGGTGGCGCTCGCGACGTTGATGGCGACGAGGCAGGCGAGGTAGAGCCAGTAATCGCTGGCCATGAAGGGGAACAGCACGAGCAGGGCGGCGCCTAGCAGCAGCCAGGTCTTCTGGGTGCGGGAATCGAACAGCGCGGCGTCGGCGATGTAGCTTTGCTTGAGGGTGCCTATGCGCATCGGGTCACCTTTTGATGAGGCGCGAGGATGCGTCGGGGCGCGTGCACAGGACGCCGGGTACTTCCCTCCGCGAATGTCCCCCGCCCTTCGGGCTCCTCCTTGATTTCGCTGCGGGAAGCACCCGGCATCCTGTGCACGAGAAGCGCAGCGGTGGTGCGGCCGGTTCGACCGGCGTGAGCCCACCCCGGACAAAGCGATCGCGTGAAAGAAGAGACCCTCATTCAGAGCCTCTCGATCTCATGCGTACCGAACAACCCGTAAGGCCGGATCATCAGCACGATCACCAGCACCACGAAGGTCGCGAGCAGCTTGTATTCGCCACCGAGATAGGACCCCGCCAGCGCCTCCACCAGCCCGATGAAGAGACCGCCCACCAGCGCGCCGAGCACGCTGTCCAGACCGCCCACGATCACCACCACCAGCACCGAGAGACCGAAGATCCCCATCGACGAGGAGATCCCGCCGATCGCGCCGACCACGATCCCCGCGACCGCCGCGATCATGGCCGAGGCCACCCAGGCCAGCGAGAACACGCGCGGCACGTTGATGCCCATCATGTAGGCCGCGCCCTGGTCCGACGCCGTGGCACGCAGGGCCACGCCGCCGCGCCAGAAGCGGAACAGCAGCAGCACCAGCACGATCAGCACCAGCGCCGCGAGCGCGCCGTAGGCCACCTTGGGCGCGAGGAAGGCTTCGCCCACCATCACCGGCGCGCTCGGCATGAACTCGGGCAGCCGGCGCTGGTCGGCGGTCCAGACGATCTCGACCAGGCCCACCAGCACCGAGGCCAGGCCCACCGTCACCATGAAGGCCGAGATCGGCGGCTCGCCCAGCAGCGGACGGATCATCGTGCGCTCGATCACCGCGCCCAGCAGGCCCGTGCCCAGCACCGAGCCCAGCACCGCGAGCCAGATCGGCAGCGAGAAGCTCGCGGCGAAGGCGAAGAACAGGTAGGCGCCGATCATCAGCATCTCGCCGATCGCGATGTTGACCACCCGCGTGGCCTTGTAGACCAGCACGAAGGCCAGCGCAGCCAGTGCATAGAGCCCGCCGCCGGCCAGGCCGGTCAGCGCGATCTCGAACAAGTAGGCCCAATCCATCACGCCACCGCCGTTGCGTTCGATGCAGTGGCCGCCGCCTGGCCGCGCAGCCTGCGCCGCAGCTCGCCCACGTCGCCCGCGCCCAGGTAGGCGCGCACCACCTCGGGATCGGCCTGCACCTGCGCCGGCGTGCCCTGCGCGATCACCTGGCCGAAGTTGAGCACCACCACGTGGTCCGACAGGTCCATCACCATCCCCATGTCGTGCTCCACCATCAGCACCGTGATGCCCCATTCGCGCCGCACGTCGAGGATGAAGCGCGCCATGTCCTCGGTCTCCTCGCGGTTCATGCCGGCCACCGGCTCGTCGAGCATCAGCACCTTGGGGCGCATCGCGAGCGCGCGCGCCATCTCCACGCGCTTCTGCAGGCCGTAGGGCAGGGCGGCCACGCTGGCATGGCGGATGTGGTCGATCTCGAGGAAGTCGATGATCCGCTCCTCGATGTCGCGGCGCAGCTCGGCCTCCTCGCGGCGCGCGCGGCCCAGGTAGAACAGCGCGTCGAACACGTTGGCCTTCAGGTGCACGTGGCGGCCGAGCTTGATGTTGTCGAGCACCGTCATGCCGCGAAACAGCGCGATGTTCTGGAAGCTGCGCGCCAGCCCGAGCGCGGCGCGCCTGGGCGCCGGCAGCCGCGTGATGTCCGCGCCCTCGAAGACCACGCGGCCGGCGGTCGGCCGGTAGAAACCCGAGACCGTGTTGAACAGCGAGGTCTTGCCCGCGCCGTTGGGGCCGATCACCGCGGTGATCGAGCCGGGCTGTACGTCGAAGCCCACGCCGCTGAGCGCCTTCACGCCGCCGAAGGCCAAGGTGAGCGCCTCCACGCGCAGCACGGGCGCGGCGGCGCTTCCGTCGGCGGGCGAGGTGGCGCGCGGGCGCTCGGTGTCGGCGTGCATGGCGTCGAGTCGTGTCCTGTGTCCGGGCTTCTGAACGAGAAGAGAAAGAGCAGGTGAGCGATGCGCCGCCGCCTCAGGGTTCCTCCGGCATCCGCATCGCGGGCTACTTGCCCGTAGAATTTCTACTCCTCGGTAACGTCCGCGATCTTCCAGACGCGACTTCGCCGCGGCATCAGGACTTACCCCTGCGCGCAAACCCGGATCGCCCCATGACCCTCACCAAGCGCCGTGCCTCCGCCGCCAAGGCCTCTTCCACCGAGGCCGCCGACGAATCGCCCTGGGTGCCCTCGGCCCAGCGCGCGATGCAGCGCGAACTCAAGCGCCAGGCCGTGCTGCAGACGGCGGCGCAGCTGTTCAACGAGCGCGGCTTTCATGCCACCTCGCTCGACGACATCGCCGAGCGGCTGCACGTGACCAAGCCCACGCTCTACTACTACGTGAAGAGCAAGGACGACATCCTGCTCGAGTGCGTGCGCGCCGCGCTGGGCATGATGCAGGAGGGCATCGACGAAGTGCGCCGCAATGGCGGCCGCGCGCTCGACCAGCTCATGGCCTGCATGCGCAGCTACTCGGCCATCGTCTGCGAGGAGTTCGGCAAGTGCGTGATCCGCATCGGCGAGGACCCGCTGCCCGAGCCGCTGAAGAAGGAGCTGCGCCGCCTCAAGGCCGGCATCGACCACGAGTTCCGCCGCCTGATCGACGAGGGCATCGCCGAGGGCTCGATCGCGCCCTGCGACCCGAAGATGGCGGCCTTCATGCTGGCCGGCGCGCTGAGCTGGATCGGCCGCTGGTACCGGCGCGACGGCGACCTCACGCCCGAGCAGATCGCCGACCAGGCGATCGCGCTGCTGCTCAACGGGGTGCTGCAGCCGGTGCCCGTGGCACCGGCGCGGCGCAAGCCGCGCGCGACCGCCGCCTGAACTTCCCATGCCATGGAGCAGACAAAGATGAACGACACCACCACTCCCGACACCCCGCTCGAGTTCGGCCGCGAAGGCGCTGTCGCCACGCTGCGCTTCAACCGCCCGGCGGCGCTCAACGCCATCGACGTGCCGATGGCGCAGGCCTTCCTCACGGCGGTGCGCGCTATCGCGGCCGACCGTTCGGTGCGCGCGGTGCTCATGAGCGGCGCCGGCAAGGGCTTCATGGCCGGCGGCGACCTCGCGCTGCTGAGCGCCGATCCGCAGGGCGGCGCGGCCGCGCTGATCGGCCCGCTGCACGAGGCGCTGGAAGTGCTCGCCACCATCGACGCGCCGGTGGTCGCGCAGGTGCACGGCGTGGCGGCCGGCGCGGGCCTGAGCCTGATGCTGCAGGCCGACTTCGTGCTCGCGGCCGAGGGCACGCGCTTCAACCTGGCCTACGTCAACATCGGCGCGAGCTGCGACGTCGGCGCCTCGTGGGCGCTGCCGCGCTGGGTCGGGCTGCGCCGCGCGCTCGAGATCGCGATGCTCGGCGACATGCTCGACGCGGCCGAGGCCGAGCGCATCGGCCTCATCAACCGCGTGTTGCCGGCCGATGCGCTGGCCGGCGAGGCGATGGCGCTGGCGCAGCGCCTGGCCCATGGGCCGACCGTGGCGCTGGGCCAGTTGCGGCGGCTGATGCGCGGCAGCTTCGAGCGCGAGTTGCCGGCGCAGCTCGAGGCCGAATCGGCGGCCTTCCAGGTCTGCGCCGCGAGCCAGGATTTCCGCAGCGGCGTCGACGCCTTCTTCGCCAAGAAGCCGGCGCGCTTCGAAGGCCGCTGATCCCTTTCCCCCTTTTTTTCTTGTTCATTTCATCCAGGAGCAGTTCATGACCTCACGCGAGATCTTCGTCGTCGGCAGCGCCCGCACGGCCATCGGTACCTTCGGCGGTTCGCTGAAGGACGTGCCCAACACCCAGCTGGCCACCACCGCGGTCAAGGCCGCGATCGAGCGCAGCGGCGTCGCGCCCGCGGCCATCGGCCACGTGGTGATGGGCAACGTGATCCCCACCGACACCAAGGACGCCTACTTGAGCCGCGTCGCCGCCATCGATGCCGGCTGCCCGATCGAGACGCCGGCCTTCAACGTCAATCGCCTCTGCGGCTCGGGCCTGCAGGCCATCGTCTCGGCGGCGCAGGCGATCGCGCTCGGCGACTGCGACATCGCGATCGGCGGCGGCTCCGAGTCGATGAGCCGCGGCCCGTACTTCGACACCGCGGCGCGCTACGGCGCGCGCATGGGCGACGTGCAGCTGGTCGACTACATGCTCGGCACCCTCCACGACCCGTGGGAGAAGATCCACATGGGCATCACGGCCGAGAACGTGGCCGCGCGCTACGGCATCACGCGCGAACAGCAGGACGCGCTGGCCGTGGCCAGCCAGCAGCGTGCCGCGGCCGCCATCGCCGCGGGCCGCTTCAAGGAGCAGATCGTTCCGGTCGAGGTCAAGACGCGCAAGGGCGTGGTGCTGTTCGACACCGACGAGCACGTGCGCGCCGACACCACGGTGGAGACGCTCGCCAAGATGAAGCCGGCCTTCAGGAAGGACGGCCTGGTCACGGCCGGCAACGCCTCGGGCATCAACGACGGCGCCGCTGCGCTGGTGCTGGCCGAGGGCGCGCGCGCGAAGGCCGAGGGCCTGAAGCCGCTGGCGCGCCTCGTGGGCTATGCGCACGCGGGCGTGGAGCCGGCCTACATGGGCATCGGCCCGGTGCCGGCCACGCGCAAGGTGCTCGAGCGCACCGGCCTCAAGGTGAGCGACTTCGACGTGATCGAGTCGAACGAGGCCTTCGCGGCCCAGGCCTGCGCGGTGATCCAGGAGCTGGGCTTCGACCCGGCCAAGGTCAATCCCAACGGCTCGGGCATCTCGCTGGGTCATCCGGTGGGCGCCACGGGCGCGATCATCGCGGTGAAGGCGATCGCCGAGCTGCACCGCGTGCAGGGCCGCTATGCGCTGGTCACGATGTGCATCGGCGGCGGCCAGGGCATCGCCGCGGTGTTCGAGCGCGTCTGATCGCGGGGCGAGGAACAGAAGCCGGTGTGTGGCGGCATCCTCCACAAGGAGGAGGACCCGACGCCGGGCCGCCGCTAATCTTCTGCCTGCCTGGAGAGGAGGAGCGAGCGATTCGAGGAGAGGACTCCGGGTGTGTGCAGCGCGTCGGGCGGGGTGGTCTGCCCGACGCGACATGCCTCCTTCCAGACCGATCTCCCCGGCTTCCCGCTTCGCCGCACCGCGCACAATGCAGCCCGTGCAGCGCCATCCCCCCATCCTCGTCGACGAATCCGAGATCGATTTCAGCGCGATCCGAGCCCAGGGCGCGGGCGGGCAGAACGTCAACAAGGTCTCGAGCGCGGTCCATCTGCGCTACGACATCCGCGCGAGCTCGCTGCCCGAGGACCTGAAGGAGCGGCTGCTCGCGCTGCGCGACAGCCGAATCACGCAGGAGGGCGTGCTGGTGCTCAAGGCCCAGCAGCACCGCAGCCAGGAGATGAACCGCGCCGATGCCGTCGCGCGCCTGCAGGCGCTGGTCGACAGCGTGGCGACGGTGCCGCGCGTGCGGCGCGCCACCAAGCCCACCTACGGTTCGAAGCAGCGCCGGCTCGAGGGCAAGAGCCAGCGCTCGCAGGTCAAGAGCCTGCGCGGGCCGGTCCGGGGGACTGAAAGGGGCGGGAAAGCCGCTTAAGTCCCGCTTAAACCTGCGGTCACGCGGCGCTTGCACAATCCTGTCGATGAGTTTTCCGACGAAGCCTTTCGCTCCGGCGCGTGCCGCCGCCCTCGCGCTGGCCCTGGCCGCGGGCCTGCTGGCCGGCTGCGGACCCGAGCGAGCGGCCCCGGCCACCGCGGCGGCCGGCGTGGCGCCCGAGCTCAAGTGGGAGGAACTGATCCCCAAGAGCTGGGACCCGACCCAGCGCTACCGCAACATCAGCCTCGAATCGCTGCGCGACAACGACCCGCGCGCGATCCAGATGCTCGACGAGATGCGCGCGGTCTGGGACAACGCGCCGGTGAACGTGGCGCTCGACGGTGTCGACGGCCGCCTGACCGGCTTCGTGGTGCCGCTGGACGCCTCGCCCGACGGCATCCGCGAGTTCCTGCTGGTGCCGTACTTCGGCGCCTGCATCCACACGCCGCCGCCGCCGGCCAACCAGATCGTGCGCGTGATCGCCCACGAGACGGTGAAGGGCCTGCACGCGATGGACACGGTGCATGTGCGCGGCACCCTGCGCGCGGCGCGCTATGCCTCGGCCGACATGGGCGTGAGCGGCTACGAGATCCGCTCGGCGGCGGTCGAGCCCTTCGTCGCCAAGGCACAGTAGCCTGCGCCACGCGGCTCAGTCCGCGAGCCGCTCGGCCAGGAAATCCAGGAACGAGGTGATGCGCGCCGACAGCTGCGTGTTGCGGTAGTAGACCGCGTTGACCGGCTGGCGCACGTCGACCGTGTCCTTCGCCAGCACCTGCACCAGCGCGCCGCTCGCGCGGTCGGCCGCGGTCATGAAGTCCGACAGGCACACCATGCCCACGCCGGCCAGCGCGAGCTGGCGCAGGGTCTCGCCGCTCGAGGCCGCGAGACTGGGCGCGATCTGCCATTCGTCGCCGTGCGGGCCGCGCAGCGGCCAGCGGTTGAGCGATTCGGGCTGGGTGAAGCCCAGCAGCGTGTGCGTCGCGAGCTCCTCCACCTTGCGCGGCCGGCCATGGGCCTCGAGGTAGGCCGGGCTCGCGAGCACGCGCAGCCGGTGCGTGCCCAGCGGCCGCGCATGCAGCGTGGAGTCGCGCAGCGGGCCGATGCGGATCGCGATGTCGGTGCGGCGCTCGAGCAGGTCGATCGGCAGGTCGTCGGTGTCGAGCTCGAGCTCGATCTGCGGAAAGCGGCGGCGGAACTCGGCCACCAGCGGCACCACCGCATGCAGCATGTAGGGCGAGGCGGCATTCACGCGCAGCCGGCCCGCGGGCTGCCCGCGGCGCGCGGCCATCTGCTCCTCGGCCTCGTCGATGGCGTCGAGGATGCCGCGGGTGCGCTGCAGGAAGGCCGCGCCTTCCTCGGTCAGCTCGAGACGCCGGGTGGTGCGGCGCAGCAGCGTGGTGTCGAGCTTCTGCTCGAGCCGGCTCAGCGCGCGGCTCACGCCCGAGACCGTCTGCGAAAGCTGCTCGGCCGCGGCCGTGATCGAGCCGGTGTCGACCACGGTGCGGAAGGCCAGCAGTTCCTCGATCGTGGTCTTCATGGGCGCTCGCTCAGTGCGCGGCCTGGACCTCGGCCTCGGCCGGCAGCGGCACCTCGATGCGCGGCACCAGCGCGGCCAGCGCCTCGCCGTCGGTGCGGTAGCTGAACAGCATCGGCCCGGGCGCCAGCAGGCCGGCGCGCTCCAGCACCTGCATCGCGGGCAGCTTGAGGCCGCTCAGGTGCAGCCGCACGCCGCGCGACTCGAGCATGCGGCGGATCGAGCCGAACACCTCGGCGCCCGTGATGTCGATGCGGTTGATCGGCTGGGCGAACAGGCACACGTCGGTGAGGTCGGGCCGGTCGGCCAGCGCCACCGTGAGCGCGCGCTCGAGCGTGGAGGCCGAGGCGAAGTCGAGCTCGGCGTCCATGCGCAGCGCATGCAGGTGCGGCGCGAGCGGCGGCAGCTTCCACAAGTGGCGGTCGCGCAGGCTGCCGTCGGGATGCAGGCCGACCTCGATGATGCGCGGATGCAGGTGGCGGTACATGTAGTTCGCGAGGCTCGCGAGCAGGCCGCCGAGCACGCCCCAGTAGATGCTGGGCGCGGTCGCGATGGTGAGCACGAAGGTGCCGATGGCGATGCCGGCCTCGAGCCGCGAGATGCGCCACAGCGCCTTGAAGCTCGAGGGCTTGACCAGCCCGAGGATGGCCGTCACCACCACCGAGGCCAGCACCGCCTGCGGCACGTGGTAGAGCAGCGGCATCAGCCACAGCAGCGCGCCGGCCACCACCACCACGCTGAACAGCGTGGCCCAGCCGGTCTGCGCGCCGGCATAGAGCGTGATCGCCGAGCGCGAGAACGAGGAGCTGGTGGGAAAGGCGCCCGTGAAGCCCGAGGCCAGCTTGGCCAGGCCCTGGCCGATCAGGTCCTGGTTCTCGTTCCACAGCGTGCCGGCGCGCGCGTTGTCGACCTTGGCGCTGGAGGCGGTCTCGAGGAAGCTCACCAGCGTGATCATCAGCGCCGGCAGCACCAGCGCGCCGAAGGTGTGGGCCGGCAGCAGGCCGGGCCAGTAGAAATCGGGCAGGCCCGAGGGCAGGCTGCCGACCACCGCGCCGCCGCGCAGCGCATAGCTGATGCCCCAGCTCAGCGCGGCCGCGCCGCCCACCAGCGCCATGGTGGTGGGAAAGCGCGGCACGAAGCGCTTGCCCAGCCACAGCACGGCGATGCCGCCGAGGCCGAAGGCGATGGCCGTGAGGTCGGGCAGGGGGCCGTCGCCGCTGAGCACCTGCGGGATGGTGCGGCCGGTGAAGCCCAGCAGCGCCGGCAGCTGAGAGATCGCGATCAGCACCGCCGCGCCCTGCGTGAAGCCGATCAGCACCGGCGAGTTCACCAGCCGCAGCATCCAGCCGAAGCCGCCCGCGCCCAGCACGATCTGGATCGCGCCCGACATCAGCGTGAGCCACACCGCCATCGCCACCCATTCGGGGCTGCCGGCCACCGCCAGCGGCGCGAGCGAGGCGCCCACGAGCAGGCTGGTGAGCGCGGTCGGCCCGACCGACAGCCGCTGCGAGGAGCTGAACATCACGGCGATCAGCGCCGGGAACAGCGCCGCGTAGACGCCGGTGACCAGCGGCATGCCCGCGAGCGCGGCATAGGCCACGCCTTGCGGGATGACCATCAGCGCGACCGTGATGCCGGCCAGCGCCTCGCCGCGCAGCAGCGCGGCGGAGGGGCGCGGCCAGCCCAGGCAGGGAATCCAGCGCGCCAGGCGCTGGCGCAGGGAGGGAGAGGAAGCGGAAGGAGCGGGTGGCGGCGTCATGGAAGGCGGTCTGTCGCGCACGCGGGGCGTGGGCGGACGCGGCAGGGGAACGAAGGGAGGGGAAATGCCGCGACCGCCCGATGTTAGTGCGCCGCCACGCCGCGGGCAGCGCGGTTTACCCCGGGCGCGGCGCCCGGCTCGCCCTCACAGCAGCCTGGTGGCGTTCTTCAGAACGTAGTCGCAGCCCTTTTCCTTGACCTTCGAGCTCAGCAGCTTGAAGTTGAGCGTCTGGCCGTCGCCGCCCTTGAGCAGGCCCTTGGCGCCGCTCGCGAAGCCGCTCTGCTGCTGCTTCTGGCCGGTGATCTTGGCCATCAGCTTGTCCTTGACCGAGGCCGCGTCGCCGCCGCCCAGGTAGTTGTTCTTGATGCAGTACTGCAGCACGCCGGCGGCGTTGCCCATGGTGTTGTTGCCGATCGCGGGCATGGCGAAGCCGAGGTTCTCGGCCAGACCGCCGGCGCCGCCGCTGCTGTTGCCGGCGCTGCTCGCCGCGCCGCCGCCCATCTGGTTCTTGAGCTGGTCGAGCAGCTTCGATTCGGCGTTGGCCGAGGCGCCGGCCGCGAGCAGGGCGAGCGCGATCAGGGTGGAACGGAACTTCTTCATGGCGACCTCCTTGGTGCGAATGGATATGCGGGCACAGCATACGCCGCCCCGGTGGCGCGAGGAGGTCGCCTCGGACCGGCTCAGCGCGTGCGCGCCGGGCGCTTGGGCAGCAGCGGCTCGCTCACGCCGGCCACGCCGACCAGCCCGAGCACCGTCACGAGCGAGTTCTGCGCGCCCTTCCAGCCGTCGGTCACGTCGATCCATTCGCTGAGCGCGTGGAAGCCGCCGGTCTTGCCGCCGCCGCCGATGATGATCGCCGGGATGCCCAGCGCCATCGGCACGTTGGCGTCGGTGCTGGCGCCGGTCAAGAGCGTCTTGTGGCCGAAAGCCGCGTTGGCGCGCGTGGCGGCCTCGACGATCACCGAATCGGGCGGCGTGCGGCCACCCGGCCGGTCGCCGATCAGTTTGGTGCTCACGCTCAGCGTGTTGACGTTCCAGCGCTTGTTCTCCTCGGCCACTGCTTCGTCGAGGGTGGCGAGGATCTTCTTCTCGGCCTCGAGCAGCGAGCCCATGTCGTCCGAGCGGATGTCGATCGCCATGCGGGCATCGGGCGCGATGGTGTTGACCGAGGTGCCGCCGCCGACCGTGCCTACCGTGAAGGTGGTCTTGGGGAAGCTCGGCGTGCGTACCTCGGCGATCTTGGCGATGGCGCGGCCCATGCCGTGGATCGCGCTCGGCACCTGGCCGAAGGCGCCGTAGCTGTGGCCGCCCGGGCCCTTGAAGCTGACCTCGTAGCGGTGGCTGCCGGTGCCGAGGATCAGCACCGTGCCGTCGGCCGCCGGCTCGAGGCCGACCATGCCGTCGATGTCGAGGTGGTCGCGGAAGATCGCCTTCATGCCGCGCAGGTTGCCGAGTTCCTCCTCGCCGACATTGCCGACGAACAGCAGGTCGCCCTGCGTCTGCACCTTGTTGTCGTTGAGCACCTTGAGCCAGGACAGCAGCACCGACAGGCCGCGCGTGTCGTCGGAGATGCCCGGGGCGTAGAGCTTGCCGTCGCGTTCCTTGACCTTCACGTCGGTGCCGGCCGGGAACACGGTGTCTAGATGCGCCGAGACCAGCAGCTTCGGGCCGTGGCCCGTGCCCTTGCGCAGGCCGACCACGTTGCCTTCGGCGTCGATCTTCGCGTCCGCCAGGCCCAGCGCCTTCATGCGTGCGAGGAAGGCCTCGGCGCGCTTCTGTTCCTTGAAGGGCGGCGCCTCGATCTCGGTCAGCAGCTTCAGGTCCTCGACCGAGCGCTCGTGGTCGGCCTTCACCGCCTCGAGCAGCTTCTGGACCGCGGGCGCTGCCATCAGCTGCGTGTAGGCCTTGTCGACCTCGGGCCGCACCTGCGGCGGGTTGGCGATGGCGCTGCCCTGGGCGAGGGCCGCGCCGGCGGCGCAGAGCAGGGCGAGGGCGATGGGGGCGAGGCGAAACGAGGAGCGGGGCATGCGGGAGATCCGGGCGGTGGAGGTCTGGGTTGAAAGAAAAACCGTCGCGCCATGGATTCGCCGCGACGGGCCGCCGGCGATTCTTATCGGGGGATGAGCATCGCGCTCGGGTTTAATCTTCGTTGCTGTCAGTTTTTCTAACGATGACGATGAAACGCCACATCCCGAGCACGCGCGCGCTGCTGGTCTTCGACGCGGTCGCGCGCCACCACGGCGTGAGCCGCGCCGCCGAGGAGCTGTGCCTCACGCACAGCGCCGTGAGCCAGCAGCTGCGGCTGCTCGAGACCCAGATCGGCGTGCGGCTGGTGCAGCGTTCGGCGCGCGGCACCACGCTGACCGAGGCCGGCCGCCGCTACCACGGCCAGATCGCGGGCGACCTGCTGCGGCTGCAGGACCACACGCTCGAGGCCATGGCCCGGCGCACCGACGGCCTGCGGCTGATCGTGGGCGCGGTGCCGGTGCTGGCCGAGGGCTGGCTGCTGCCGCGGCTGCCGGGCTTCACCGCGCGCCAGCCGGGCTGCAGCCTGCACCTGCAGGTGTTCCCGACGCTGCTCTACATGGAGGACATGCCCTTCGACGTCGGCGTGCAGTACGACGACGCCGTGTGGCCGGGCGCCGAGGCGCGGCCGCTGATGCCCGAGGCCTGCGTGGCGGTCTGCGCGCCCGGCGCGGCCGGCCGGGACCGGATGGCGCGCGGCGATTTCCGCGACGCGCGCCTGCTTCATCTGCGCACGCGGCTCGGCGCCTGGGAGGAGTGGTTCGCGCAGGCGCCGGTTGCGACGCAGGCGCCCGACAACCTCGTCGCCGGCCATCGCTTCGACCTGTTCTCCATGCTGCTCGAGGCGGTGCGCGCCGACCTCGGCGTGGGCCTGGTGCCGCGCTATTTCGTGGAGCGTGCGCTGCGTTCGGGCGAACTGGCGCTGGCCTGCGCGCACGAGGCGCCCTCGCGCCGCGGCTACAGCGTGTTCGTGCCGCCGAACCGGGCGGCCGATCCGCTGGTGACGGCCTTCGTCGAATGGATCTGCGAGCTGCCCACCGCCTGAGTGGGGCAGGGCCTCAGGCGCGGCGGAACAGCAGCACGGAGTTGGTGCCGCCGAAGGCGAAGGAATTGCTGATCGCCGCCTCGAGCGCGGGCGCCTCGGCGTCGCCGGGCGCCACCAGGTTCAGCGCGCAGTCGGGATCGATTTGGCCGCCGTTCACGTTGGGCGGCAGCCGGCGTTCGCGCAGCGCGAGGATGGTGATGACCGCCTCGAGCGCGCCGGCGCCGCCGAGCAGGTGGCCGTGCAGCGCTTTGGTCGAGCTGGTGCGCAGGCCGTCGAGATCGTCGCCCCAGACCGCGGCCAGCGCATTGCGTTCCACCACGTCGCCGATGCGGGTGGCGGTGCCGTGCGCGTTGCAGTAGCCCACGTCGCGCGGCGCCAGATCCGCCTGGCGCAGGGCCGAGCGCAATGCGCGCGCCTGGCCGGGCGCGTCGGGCTTGGTGAGATGGGTGGCGTCGCTGCTCAGGCCCCAGCCGGCGACCAGCGCATGGATGCGCGCGCCGCGCCGGCGCGCGCGCTCGGCCGACTCGAGCACCACGAAGGCCGCGCCCTCGCCGAGCGCGAAGCCGCTGCGGTCGGCCGCGAAGGGCCTGACCGCCTGCGCCGCCTCGCCGCTCTGGAAGCCGGCCAGCGTCATCATGGCCTGCCAGGCCAGCACCACGCCGGGCACGATCAGCGCTTCGCTGCCGCCCGCGATGGCGAGATCGACCTCGCCGCGCTGGATCGCCTTGGCGGCCTCGGCGATCGCCACCGACGACGAGGCGCAGGCCACCGAGTAGGTGAGCACCGGGCCCTGCACGCCCTGGCGCATCGACACGTGGGCCGCCGGCGCATTGGGCATGAAGGCCGGAATGGTCAGCGGCGACACGCGACCGTTGCCGCGGTAGGCGGCCTCGAGCGCGGCCGCGCCGCCCATGCCGCAGCCGCCATAGACGCCCACGCGCTCGGCGTCGAGGCCGCTGTCGGCGAGGGCGGGAATGCCGGCATCGCGCATCGCGAGGTCGGCGGCAGCCACCGCAAGCTGGCTCACGCGGTCGACGCCCGCGAGCTGCAGCTTGGTGAACCAGCGGCTCTCGTCGAAGGCGACGGTGGCGGCGGCGGCCGGCTTGGGGAGTTCGGGGAACACCGGCGCGATGGCCGAGCGGCCCTGCAGCAGGGCCTCGAACAGGGTGTCGGGATGGTCGCCGTGCGGGGCGACGACGCCCAGCCCGGTGACGGCGACCTCCGAGGGCGTGTTCACGCTGGCTTGGCGGCGCGGACCTTGTCGACCAGCACGGCCAGTTCGGCCAGCGTGTCGATGTTGGCGTCCTCGTCGGGCATGGTGATGCCGAAGTGGTCTTCGATGGCGAACAGGAATTCGGCCAGCGCCAGCGAATCGAGCCCGCCTTTCTCCCGCATGGAGGCATGGGGGTCGAGCGTCGACGGTTCGATGCCGTACTTCTCTTGGATCAGGTCCTGCAATTCCTTCAGCGAACTCATCGTGCGATGCCTGTGGTCTCTCTTGCCAGCCGCTGATCGATTGCAATCGATCCCTTCCTCGCTCGGCGTATGTCTAGGGTCGGTGAGCGCCAATGATATCCGCTCCCACCGCAGGGACATGCCGGCCGTAAGGGGGAGTCAGCGTGCTCGATAACCCGGACGCCAGCGCAGCGAGGGCAGCGCGAAGGCCAGTCCGAGCAACGCGCCGGCCAGCGCGTCGAGCGCCACGTGCTGCTTGACCGCCAGCGTCGACCACGCGATGGCCGCGAACCAGAGCCAGTTCAAGAGCCGCGGCCACAGCGGCGTGCGGGCTTCGCGCAGCACGTGCTCGAGCCGCACCGCGGTGAAGATCGCCACCGCCACGTGCATCGAGGGGCAGGCATTGCCGGCGGCGTCCACGCCTTGCAGCATCTCGAAGCCCGCATAGCCCGAAACGTCGATGGCCAGAGGAGGTATCTGCGTCGGCCACAGGTAGAACAGGCCCAGCCCCGTGAGGCACAGCCCGCCGACCCAGAAGCCGTAGACCAGCAGCTCGCGGAAGTTCGGCTGCAGCCCGGGCGCCACGCCCACGTAGAGCCACAGCGACAGGTAGGCGCCCAGGAAGTGGGGCTGGAACGGGATCAGCGCGTCGAGCGCAGTCAGCGGCATCACCGTGACCGGGAAGGCCGGGTTGCGCAGCAGGTGGAAGTAGCCGATGAAGAACAGCCAGGTGAAGACCGTGGTGCCGACCGCCTTCAGCAGGAACAGGCAGCGCACGCGGCGCCCGATCTCGGCGCCCCAGGTGGGCGTGGCCGGCGCGGCGGGCAGGGGCAGGGGGAGCGGTCGGTTCATGGCGGGGTGGCGGCCGATCTTGCCAGAGCCCCGTGACCGCCCCCGAAAAGCACCTCAGGCGTGGGCGGACGAGGGACCGCGCTTGCGGTGCTGGAACGAGGTCGGCGAGCGCCCGGTGGCGGCCTTGAACATGGCACAGAAGGCGCTGTCGGTGGCGTAGCCGCTGGCGGCCGCCACCTGGCTCACGGCCATGCCGCGCGCCAGCAGCGGCAGCGCGTGCGCCATCACCGCCTGCTGACGCCACTGCTGCCAGCTCATGCCGAGCTGGTCGCGGAACATGCGCGCCACCGTGCGCTCGCTCGCGCCGATGCTGGCGGCGCGCTCGGCCAGGGTGGCGCGGTCGGCCGGGTTGCGCAGCAGCGCCTCGCAGAGCTGGCGCAGCCGCTTGTCGGCGGGCAGCGGCACGTCGATGCGGATCTGCGTGGCGCGCTCGAGTTCGTCGACCAGGAGCGGCGCGATCATGCGTTCGCGCTGCGGCGCATGCGCGTCGGTGGGCGGCAGGCCGTCGGGCGTGGTGTCCAGCGCCAGCATCAGCGCGCGCAGCAGCGGGCTGATCTCGAGCACCTCGCATTTCTCCCAGGCCGGGCCCAGCCAGGCATGCAGGTAGATGGTGCGCAGCTCCGCGTCCTCGATCAGCATGATGCTGTGCGGCATGTCGGCCGGCACCCAGACCGCGCGCGAGGGCGGCACGATGTAGCTGCCGTCCTGGGTGTTGAGGCGGATCACGCCGCGGGTGGAGAAGGTCAGCTGCGGCCACGGATGCTGGTGCAGCTCGACGAAGGTGTCGGCGCTCAGGAAGTGCTCCTTGGCGCGCAGCGGCCGCACCGCGTCGGGCGCGTACAGGTGCGGCGTGAGCGAGGCCACGCTGGTGACCGGCGCGGGCACCGGGGCCGCGCGCGGCTTGTCGGGGCGCGGAACGCCGTCCGCGGGAGTGGGGAGCTCGCTTGGCATAGTTTCGACAAATGTTGTCGCGGTATCGCCATTCTGCCGCCGAGCCCGGACATAGCATCGGGGCTTGCCCCGGTTTTTTGTAGCAATCCATGTCTTCCTCCGCCTCGACCCCTCCCAACGCCACCTCCCCGACCACCCTGCGCAGCGACGCCCAACTGATCGGCCTGGTCGGGCTGGCGCATGCGATCAGCCACTTCAGCCAGCTGATCCTGGCGCCGCTGTTCCCGTGGCTCAAGGACGCTTTCGGCGTGAGCTACACCGAGCTGGGCGCGGTGCTGACGGTGTTCTTCGTGGTCTCGTGCATCGTGCAGGCGGCCTCGGGCTTCATCGTCGACAAGCTGGGCCCGCGGCCGGTGCTGTTCGTGGGCCTGGGCGCGCTGGGGCTGGCGGCCTTCGGCTACGCGGCGGCGCAGAGCTACTGGATGCTGCTGCTGTGCGCCGTGGTCGGCGGCATCGGCAACGGCGTGTTCCACCCGGTCGACTACACGCTGTTCAACCGCAAGGTCGCGCCCACGCGCCTGGGCCATGCCTACAGCGTGCACGGCATCACCGGCAGCCTGGGCTGGGCGCTGGCGCCGGCCTTCGTGGTGCCGATCGCCATCGCCACCTCGTGGCGCGTGGCGCTGGCCTCGGCCGGCGCGCTCGCGATCGTGGTGCTGCTGGTGCTGTGGGCCTACCGCCGCGTGCTCGACCTCGACGTGAAGGCGGTGCACAAGGCCACCGGCCAGGGCGAGGCCGCGGTGGGCGGGCAGTTCGACTTCCTGCGCATCCCGGCGGTGTGGATGTGCTTCGGTTTCTTCTTCTTCTATGCGGCCGTGATCAGCGTGGTCCAGACCTTCGCGCCGGTCGCGGCCGGCCACCTGCACGCGGTGCCGGTCGGTATCGTGGCGGTGTGCCTCACGGTCTACATGGTGGCGAGCTCGGCCGGCATGGTGGCGGGCGGCTTCCTGGCCTCCGATCCCTCGCGCTGCGAGCGCATCGTGGGCCTGGGCTTCGGCATCGCCGCCGCGCTGGCGCTGGTGCTGGCCTTCGCCGACTTCCCGCCGCTGGTGGTGCCGGTGCTGTTCGGCGCCATGGGTTTCGTCTCGGGCGTGGCCGGTCCCTCGCGCGACCTGCTGGTCAAGCGCTCGACGCCGCCCAATGCCACCGGCCGCGTCTACGGCGTGGTCTACGCCGGCCTCGACATCGGGCAGGCCGTGGCGCCGCTGATCTTCGGCCGCCTCATGGACCATGGCCAGTACGTGGCCGTGATCGTGGGCCTGGCGCTCGTGCAGGGCGTGCTGATCGCGAGCGCCTTCAACGTGACGCGCGTGCGCCGCACGGCACTGGTGCCGGCCTCGGCCTGATCCCTGCAGCGCCGCGCGGCCGCCGATATCATCGGCCGCCATGCAGGCCCTGTATCTCTATGTGATCGTCGGCGCGGTGCTGGCGGGATTCGTGCAGGGCCTGTCCGGCTTTGCGTTCAGCATGGTGTCGATGTCGGTCTGGGCCTGGACGCTCGACCCGCAGCTCGCGGCCATCCTCGCGCTGTTCGGCGGCATGACCGGGCAGCTGATCACCGCCTTCAGCGTACGCCGCCGCTTCGACCGCCAGCTGCTCTGGCCCTTCGTCGCCGGCGGCCTCGCGGGCATTCCCTTCGGCGTCTGGCTGCTGCCGCACCTGGACGTCGAGCTGTTCAAGGTCTGCCTCGGCGCGGTGCTGGTGCTGTGGTGCCCCGCGATGCTGATGTCACAGCGGCTGCCGCGCGTGCGCTTCGGCGGCCGGGTGGCCGACGGCGTGGCCGGTGCCATCGGCGGCGCGATGGCCGGCATCGGCGGCTTCTCGGGCGTGGTGCCCACGCTGTGGTGCACCCTGCGCGGCTTCGAGCGCGACACCCAGCGCGCGGTGATCCAGAACTTCAACCTCACGATGCTGGTGGTGGCCTTCTCGCTGCACGTGGCGCGCGGCGGCGTCGCCATATCGACCATCCCGCTGCTGGGCCTGGTCGCGGTGGCCGTGTTCGTGCCGGTGCGGCTCGGCGCGCGGCTGTACATCGGCATCAGCGAGGCCACCTTCCGCAAGATCGTGCTGGGCCTGCTGACGGCCTCGGGCGTGGCGATGCTGGCCTCGGCGCTGCCGGTGCTGCTGCGGCGCTGAAGAAGAGAGAGGAAAAGTCGCGGAACCTTCGCGCGAGGCCCGCCTCCAAAACGGCCCGGGGCCTTTCGCGGCCCTTCGTTTTTTCCGGAGCGTCCCCCCGAAATGCGCCTTTGAGCCTTCCTTGATCGCCGCGATGCATGACCACCGTGCATCGCCTTGCCAACGATTCATCGGAGGGCCGGCATGGCTCATCGCACGCACGCACCGCGCCCGGGTTCAGGGCCGGACGCTTCCTTTTCTCTTTCTTCCACCGCCGGCTTCGAGCTGCGCCACGCCAGCCTCGCGCTGCCGGGCGGGCATCTGTTGTTCGACGATCTCTGCGCGACCTTCCAGCCCGGGCGCATCGGGCTGGTCGGGCGCAATGGCGCCGGCAAGTCGATGCTGCTCGACCTGCTCGCGGGCCGGCGCGAACCCACGGCAGGCGCGATCGTGCGGCCCTCGCGCCGCGTGCACGTGGCGCAGAACGCCGGCGCCGCGCCGGATGCGGACCTGGCCGCGCTCGCGGGCCTCGCGCGTCCCTTCGCCGCGCTCGCGCGCATCGAGGCCGGTCATGCCACGCCCGCCGATTTCGATGACGCCGAAGGCTGCTGGGACCTGCCCGCGCGCTTCGCGGCCGCGCTCGCCGACGCGGGCCTGCCCTGCGCCATCGACCGCCGCGCCGACAGCCTGAGCGGCGGCGAGCGCACCCGCGTCGCGCTGGCCGGCGCCTTCCTCTCGGGCGCCGATGCGCTGCTGCTCGACGAGCCCAGCAACCATCTCGATGCCGATGCACGGCGCTGGCTGCGCGAGCGGCTCGCGGCCTGGCGCGGCGTGGTGGTGGTCGCGAGCCACGACCGCGAACTGCTCGAGGGCATGGACCGCATCGTCGAGATCACGCCGGCCGGCGACCTGCGCGGCTGCAGCGGCGGCTGGCAGGCCTACAGCGACTGGCGCGAGCGCGAGGTCGATGCCGCGCAGGCCCGGCTTGCGCACGCGCGCCACGAGCGCGACGCCGCCTTGCGCGAACTGCGCCGGCAGCACGACGCGCAGCAGCGGCGCAGCGCACGCGGCGCGGCCTGGGCGCGCGATGCCAATCTAGGCGGGCTCTACCTGGGCCGCCTCAAGGGCAATGCCGAGGCCCACGCGGGACGCGAGCACGAGCGGCAGCGCGAGAGTCGCGCGGCGCTCGATGCCGCCGTGCGCGAGGCAGCGGCCGGCGTGGCGCCTGCGTCCGCGGTCGCACTCGCGCTGCCGGGCTCGGTGGTTCCCGCCGGGCGCCGCGTCCTGTGGCTCGAGGGCGCGGTGCCCGCACGGCCGGCCGGCGCGAAACCGCTGGACCTGTGCCTGCATGGCCCCGTGCGCATCGGCATCGGCGGCCCCAATGGCTGCGGCAAGACCAGCCTGCTGCGCATGCTCGCGGGACAGCAGGCGCCGATCGCCGGGCGTTGCGAAGCACCGCTGCGCTCGGCATGGCTCGATCAGGACGGCGGCGCCGCGATGCCGCTCGATAGGTCATTGCTGCGGCAGCTCGATGCGCTGTATTCGCCGCTGCCAGAAGGCGAGTTGCGCACCCGGCTCGCGCTGCTGGGGCTCGGTGCGGCCGAAGTGCTGCGGCCGCTCGCGCAACTGAGCGGCGGCGAACGGCTCAAGGCCGCGCTGGCCTGCGCGCTGTGGAGCGGCGAGCCGGCCGAGATGCTGCTGCTCGACGAGCCCACGAACCACCTCGACATCGCCTCGGTGCTCGCGCTCGAGCAGGCGCTGCAAAGCTTCCCGGGCGTGCTCGTCGTGGCCTCGCACGATGCGCGCTTTCTCGACGCGCTCGCGCTGACCCATCGGCTGGCGTCCCGCGACAACGGCTGGACACTGCGCGAATCGGACAGCCCTTAGGCGGCAGGCAGGATCTCGCGCACCCGCTCCCAGGGCCGGCACATCAGCGTGCCGCGCGGCGACACCACGATCGGGCGCTGCAGCAGGATCGGATGCTCGACGATGAAGCCGAGGATCTGGTCGTCGCTCCACTTCGGGTCTTCGAGCTTCAGCGCGGCGTACGGTTCTTCCTTGGTGCGCAGCAGCTCGCGCGCCTTCAGGCCCATCGCGTCGGCGAGCTCGCGCAGCTTCTTCTTCGACGGCGGCGTCTTCAGGTATTCGACGATCTCGGGCTCCACGCCGCTTTCGCGGATCAACGACAGCACGTTGCGCGAGGTGCTGCAGTTGGGCTTGTGGTAGATCGTCATCGGGTAGTCGGTGGTGGCTTCTTTGCGGGTCATGACGCGATTATCGGAAGCCGCGGCCCGACGCGCGTCACTCGCCGCGTTCCCAGCCCGGCGTGAACGGAAAGCGCTCGGCCCAGAACGCGGCCAGCCGCGGCTCGGCGTCGACGCGCTTCACCACCTCGGCCATGCGCGGCGCCTCGCGGTAGAAGCGCTCGCGGCAGGGCGTCCAGCGCGACATCACGGCCACGTAGAGGTCGAGCATGCCGATGCGCTCGCCGAGCAGGTAGGGCGAGGGCGCGGCGATCTGCGTGTCCATCAGGCGCCAGCAATGGGCCACGCGCTCGGCTGAGCGCTCGAGCATCGCGGGCTGCGCCGCCTTGTCGGGCACCAGGCGCGCGGGATCGTCGCGCACCCAGAACATCGAATAGATGGCGGCCGGCAGATAGACCATCCAGCGCAGGTACTGCGCGCGCAGCGCATCGCCGGGCGCGGGGCAGAGGCCGGCCTCGGGATGGCGGTCGCCGAGCCAGAGCAGGATCGCCGCGCTCTCGGTCATCAGCTCGCCCGAAGGCAGCACCAGCGCCGGCACCTGGCGCATCGGGTTGAGGCCGGCGATGCGGTCGCGCTCGGCATCGCCTTCCCAGGTCGCGATGTCGACCGTGTCGACCTGCTCGCCGAGGCCGATCAGCGTGAGCGCCGCATGCACGGGCGTCGCGCCCGAGCCGGGCGCGCCGTAGAGCGTGTAGCGACCGGGCGCGGCGGAAGGTGGGGTGGTGGGGGATGACGGGGAAGCCATCCACCCAGACTAGCGCGCCCGCGTTCAGGCCGCCAGCAGCGTTTCGACCTCTTGCAGACCTTTCAGCGTCTTGACGCAGGCCTCGGCCACCTCGGTGCCCTTGACCGCGAAATGGCGGTGGAAGTACTTGCGGTGCTCCACGTGCTCGTGGAAGTGATGCGGCGTGAGCACGGCCGAGAAGATCGGCACATTGGTCTCGAGCTGCAGCGACATCAGCGTGCTGACCACCGTGCTGGCCACGAACTCGTGGCGGTAGATGCCGCCGTCCACCACCAGCGCGCAGGCCACGATGCCGGCGTAGCGGCCCGACAGCGCGAGCCGCTTGGCATGCAGCGGGATCTCGAAGGCACCGGGCACGTCGAAGACGTCGATGCGATCGCGCGGCACGCCCAGGCGCTCCATCTCCTCGAGGAAGGCGTCGCGTGCCTGGTGGACGATGTCGGAATGCCACTGCGCCTCGACGAAGGCGATGCGCTGGCCGCGCGGTGCGTCCGTCGCGGCGATGGCGGAAAGGGGAAGGTCGTTGATCTGACTCATGGTGTGCCTCTTCGAAAGCAGGTTTCCTGAATCAGGGCGCACGAAACCACGGAGCAGACCGCACGCTCCATGGCAGAAGCGCGCGGGCCGGCCCGCATTTCGCGCTCTCTTTCATCCGGACTGTGACCGTCGGCCCCGGGATCGCACCGGGTCTGCTGACCCCGCGGCTCGTTGCAAGCCACGGGCGCTCGCGGGCTCATGCAGTACCTTCCTTCGAAGAACACCGCCATCACCGCCGGTGGGGAATTGCACCCCGCCCTGAGAACGCTTGCCCCGGCTCGCACCGGGGCGAGGGCGATTCTAGGCAGGCGCCGCGCCCGGCCCTGTCGCGCACGGGCCAAGACCCCAGGCCGCCGGGGGTGGCCCGCGGCCGGCTCAGCGCGCCGCGAGGAACTCGGCCATGCGCCCGAGCTCGTCGTCGAGCGCCGCGCGGAAGGCCGCGCCGTGCGGCTTGCGGCCCTCGACGTAGCCGAAGGCGGGCTGGGGCCGTCCCTCGGGCGCGCTCACGTTGGCCCAGCCGATCACGCGGTCGTGCCACAGCAGCGGCAACGCGTAGTAGCCGAACTGGCGCTGCGGCGCGGGCGTGTAGGCCTCGAACTTGTAGGTCCAGCCCCAGAGCAGCTCGAAGCGGCGGCGGTCCCACACCACGGGGTCGAAGGGCGCGAGCAGGCGCACCGCGTCGTCGGGCGCATGGCGGCGCGAGGCCGGGTTCTCGTCGGCCGGCCAGTACCAGGTGGTGCCGTCGATGCGCAGGCTCGCGAGCTCCTCGCGCGCGAGGCGCAGCGCGGCCTGCGTCTGGGCCGCCAGGTGCGGCGCGCCGTAGCCGAGCAGCCGCACCAGGTAGGTCAGGCTGCCGGCCGGCAGCGGCGCGTACTTGCGCACGATCAGTTCGATCAGCGCGGCCGCGCGGCGCGCGCGGCCGGCCGGGCTCTCGTCGGCCGGCGCATGCTCGACCGCCTCGTAGATGCGCGTGCCGCTGTCGCGCCGCACGACGCGCAGCAGACCGCGGTAGTGCATGCCGTCGAGCAGGTGCGTCGACGCGTTGCCCGAGCCGCCCCAGTAGTTGCGCATGCGGCCGTGCGCGAAGTGCTGCTCGACCTCGCGCGGATGCACGCGCCCGCGCTCGCGCACGAAGGCCAGCACCTCAGCCGCCTTGCGCCGCGTCTCGGCGTCCCAGGGCTTGGCGGCCTCGCGCGGATGCATCAGCGCCAGGTGCTCGCGCGGCAGGAAGCCGTAGTTGACCAGGCAGTCTTCCTCGATCGCGAGCCGCGTGTAGCGCCGCTCGAGGTCGCCCGCGCGGTAGTCGTTGACGCGGTGGCGCAGCGTCAGGTCCTGGGCGCGCGCCGGGGCGCGGATCGGATCGGCCTGCACGAAGCCGAGCTTCCTGATCGCGCCGGGGAGCGTGGTGGGCTTGAACAGGGTGCGCGCCACGGCGTAGCGGCGCAGGTCGTCGAGGCTGGGGGCGGGCATGGGCGCATTGCAGCACAGGCCGCCATGGCCTGCTTGCCCCCGCGCCGGGGTCAGACCGCGCTGCGATGCCGCTCGATGCAGACGTCGAGCGTCTCGGCCCCCGGCCGCTGCCACCAGTCGAGGTTCGAGAAGATCTCGACCTCGCTGAAGCCCGCGAAGCCGGCTTCTTCGACCCAGCCGCGGATCTTCTTGAGCTCGACCACGCCGTCGCCCATCATCCCGCGGTCGGACAGCAGGTCGCGCGTGGGCGTGAGCCAGTCGCAGACGTGGTAGGCCAGCAGGCGCTCGCGGCCCGCGCGCGCGATCTGCTGCTGCAGCTTCGGGTCCCACCACACGTGGTAGATGTCGAGCGCCACGCCGAGCATGCCGCTCCTGCCGGCATCGAGCTCGTCGCAGAGGTCGAGCGCGTGCTCCAGCGTGTTGATGCAGGCGCGGTCGGCCGCCTGCATGGGGTGCAGGGGCTCGATGGCCAGCGGCATGCCGACCTCGCGCGCGTACTCGAGCGAGGCCGCGATGCCGTCGCGCACTTCGCCACGTGCGCGGGCGATGTCACGGTAGGCCGCCTTGCCGTCGAGCGCGCCGGGCAGCGCGCCGACCACCAGCACGAGGCAGGGCGCATCGAGCGTCTTCGCCTCGTCGATGGCGCGGCGGTTGTCGTCGAGCGCGGCCTTCAGGCCCGCGGCATCGGGTGCCGGGAAGAAGCCGCCGCGGCAGTAGCCCGAGAGGCCGATGCCGTGCGCCTTCAACTGCCGCGCGATCTTGTCGATGCCGACGGCCGCGACCTGGTCGCGCCAGGGGCTGATGGCGCGGATGCCGCGCTCGGCGCACTGGTCGACGATGCGGTCGAGCGGCACTTCGGCGCCCGACTGCTTGCGCACCGTGGCGGTGTTGATCGAGAGCCAGTCGTGGTTCTGCGAGAAGTCGCGCATGGACGGGCTCACTCCACGCCGTGCAGCGACAGCAGCGTCTTCATGCGCCGCACCGCGAGCTCGGGCTGCTCGAACAGGTGGGCCGCGTCGGCCAGCCGGAACAGCTCGGCGAAGTGCTGCAGCGAGCGCGTGCTCTGCTGGCCGCCGACCATGGTGAAGTGCTTCTGGTGGCCGTTGAGCCAGGCCATGAACACCACGCCGGTCTTGTAGAAGCGCGTGGGCGCGGCAAAGATGTGGCGCGACAGCGGCACGGTGGGGCCGAGGATCTCGTGGAAGCGCTCGACGCGGCCCGCGGCCAGTTCGCCGAGGGCGGCGCTGGCGGCCGGCGCGATGGCGTCGAAGATGCCCAGCAGCGCATCGCTCTTGCCGTGCGTGGGGTGGCTGCCGTGGCCGTCGCCCGCGATCAGCTCGGCGTAGTTGAAGTCGTCGCCGGTGTACATGCGCACGCCCTGGCCGTCGGGGCCGCCGGTGGCCGGCAGGCGGCGGCGCATCGCGATCTCCTTGTCCTTGTCGAGCAGCGAGATCTTGATGCCGTCGACCTTGTCGGGATGGGCCGCGATCACGCCGAGCGCGGTTTCCATCGCGGCATCGACGTCGGTCGTGCCCCAGTAGCCGGCCAGCGCGGGGTCGAACATCTCGCCGAGCCAGTGCAGCACCACGGGCTGCTTCGCCTGGCTCAGGATGCGGTCGTACACGCGCTCGTAGTCGGCCGGGCCCTTCGCCACGCGCACCAGCGCGCGGCTGCACATCACGATCAGCTTGCCGCCGAGCTTCTCGATGGCGGCCATCTGTTCCTCGTAGCCGCGGATCACGTCGTCCACGCTCTTCACCGCATCGAGGTCGAGGTGGTCGGTGCCGCAGCCCGAGGCCACGAGTGCGCCGGGAATGTCGCTGGCGGCATCGATCGAGCGGCGGATCAGCTCGAGCGAAGTCGGCCAGTCCAGGCCCATGCCGCGCTGCGCGGTGTCCATGGCCTCGGCCACGCCCAGCCCGAGCGCGTAGAGGTGGCGCCGGTAGGCGAGGGTGGCGTCCCAGTCGACCGCGCATTGCAGCCAGGGATCGATGGCGGCCAGCGGGTCGGCCACGACGTGCGCGGCCGAGTAGGCGATGCGGTCGAAGCGCACGCCCGCGGGCGGCTTCGGCGGCGTGCTGCCGCGCAGCGCGTAGTCGGCGAGCGCGCCGCCGGCGGTGGGGAGCTTGAGCGAGAGGGCCATGCGGTCGAGTCTCCGGGTCTCAGACCTTCAGCGCGGGCACGTCGACCCAGCGGCGGTCCTGCCACGATTCGAGCGCGGCCTCGACCAGCTGCACGCCCTTGGCGCCTTCGGGCAGGGTCCACTTGTAGGGCGCGTCCTCCACCACGTGGCGGATGAAGTGCTCCCACTGGATCTTGAAGCCGTTGTCGTAGACCTGCGAGTCCGGGATCTCCTGCCACTGGTCGAAGAAGTTCATGGTCTGCTTCTCGTCGGGGTTCCACACCGGGCGCGGCGTGGCCACGCGCGACTGGGCGCGGCAGCTCGACAGGCCGGCCACGGCCGAGCCGTCGGTGCCGTCGACGTGGAAGGTCACGAGGTCGTCGCGGCGCACGCGCGTGACCCAGCTCATGTTGATCTGCGCGATCACCGGCTCGCCGTTGTGGCCGGTGAGTTCGCAGGTGGCGTAGGCGGCGTCGTCGGCCGTGGCTTCGTAGGGCTGGCCGGCCTCGTCCCAGCGCTTCGGGATGTGGGTGGTGCCCAGGCAGCTCACCGACTTCACCTCGCCGAACAGGTTGTCGAGCACATAGCGCCAGTGGCACATCATGTCGAGGATCATCCCGCCGCCGTCTTCCTTGCGGTAGTTCCAGCTCGGGCGCTGGATCGGCTGCAGGTCGCCCTCGAACACCCAGTAGCCGAACTCCAGGCGCACGCTGAGCATGCGGCCGAAGAAGCCGGCGCGGCGCAGCATGTCGAGCTTGCGCAGGCCGGGCAGGAACAGCTTGTCCTGCACCGCGCCGTGCTTGAGGCCGTGCTTCTCCTTGGCCTCCTCGGCCAGGCGCGCGATCTCCACCGCCTCGTTGAGGTTGGTGGCGATGGGCTTCTCGCAGTAGACGTGCTTGCCGGCGCGGATCGCCTTGGCCAGCAGAGTGGGGCGCATCTGCGTGGTGCCGGCGTCGAAGAAGACGGTGTCGTCCTTGTTCTCGAGCGCCTTGTCGAGGTCGGTGCCCCAGCGCTGGATGCCGTGGGCCTTGGCCAGCGCTTCGATCTTCTCGGCGTTGCGGCCGATCAGGATCGGGTCGGGCATCACCTTGTCGCCGTTCGACAGCGTCACGCCGCCCTGGGCGCGAATGGCGCAGATCGAGCGGATCAGGTGCTGGTTCATGCCCATGCGGCCTGTGACGCCGTGCATGATGATTCCTAGACGTTGGGTGGGCATGTTCTTTCCTTGAGTGAGAGAGGGGACGGAGAAGCGCTGCTTCAGTAGACGGAACGCATGGCGTCCCACGAGATGCCCGCGCCGGGCTGGCCGGTGGCGAAGCCGGGCGCGGAAGCGAGCGAGGACAGGGCGAGCTGTCCGCCGCGGATCGCGAGGCGCACCGCGCCATCGCTGGATTCGTAGAGGTCGGGGTGGGCGCGCAGCAGCGCCTGCTGCTCGGCCACGGGCACGGCCGCGAGGCCGTTGACGTAGTGGTGGCCGTTGCGCTCGACGTGCGAGAGGCCGAGCCAGCTCACCAGCGCCAGGTCCTGCTGCACGCCGAGGCCGGCCTGCATGGTCAGGTCCTCGCCCGAGAGGAAGTGGCGCGTGCCGTCGTCGGCCGCGTTCCAGCGCGCGCAGCGCGCCGCGTTGACGACCGACTTGTAGAAGCCCTTGCAGCTCTTGCTCGACACGCCGGTGTAGCCGAGTTCGCGCGCCCGCACGAAGGCATCGAGCGTGGCGTCGGATTCGTCGATGAGCAGCGGGATGCGCCGGCCGAGCGCGCGCACGTCGCGCTCGAGCGCGGCGTCGCGCCGGATCGGCTGCTCGACGAACACCGTCTTCTTCGCGAGCGCCCACAGCGCGGGCGTGGACAGCAGGCGGTCGAGGAAGGCGCCGAAGGCATCGGCGTCGGCGTACTGCTCGTTGCCGTCGAGCGTGACCAGCTGCGCATGGCCGTCGATGGCGCGCGCGATGCGCTCGAGCCGGTCGATGTCGCGCGCGGTGTCGCCGCAGAGCTTGAGCTTGAAATGCGTGAGGCCGTAGCGGCGCACGGCGGCCACGAGCGTGGTGGGCAGGCCGTCGTCGGGTGCGTCGGGCAGGGCATCGCCGTCGTCGATCGCGTCGGCCAGGCCCACGGTGTGGCGCGCGGCGATGCGGTCCGAGGGGCGCTGCCGAGCGAGGAAGCCGGGCATGTCGAAGCCGGCGAGGTCGTCGGCCAGGCCGCTGCCCGCGATGTCGATGCCGCCGAGGTTGGCGCTCATCGCGGCGGCGAAGCCGGTGCCGGCGTGCAGGCACAGCGCATCGAAGATCGCGCGGTCGACCAGGGCCGGCCCATAGCCCGCCACCAGCGGCTGCAGACCCTTGGCGCGGGCGCGCGCCATCAGCGCGGCGTAGTTGGCGGCGAAATGGGTCCACGCGGTCTGGGCATCGGCCTCGCCGGTGTAGGCCTCGCGCGCGTCGCGCAGCGCGAAGCGCAACTGCTCGAAGTTCTGTTCGTTGGTGAGCGCCGGGTTCTTGTCGAACCACTTGGGCACCATCATCTCGGCCGCGCAGCCGCTGGCCGTGCGGCCGTCCTCGAAGCGGATGCGCGCGCGCACGTAGACCTGCGGGCAGGCGGTGACGGTGGCGGCGCCGAAGCGGAACGGCAGCCGCAGCGCGACGTCGCGCTCGGCGAAGCGGATCTCCTCGACGTGGAAACGGGGCGCGTCCATGGCTTGGCTCTCAGTGGTCCAGGATGCCCTGCGAGAAGAAATGCGCGCGCACCAGCTTCGTGTAGTGGCCGAACTCGCTCGAGGCCATCATGTCGAGCGTGCGGGCGCGCGGCAGCTCGATGTCGTAGACGGCCGCGATCGAGCCGGGGCGCTCGCTCATCACGATCACGCGGTCCGACAGGAAGATGGCCTCGGGGATGCTGTGGGTGATCAGCATCACGGTCTTCTTCGAGGCCATCCAGATGCGCTGCAGTTCGAGGTTCATCTTCTCGCGCGTCATCGCGTCGAGCGCGCCGAAGGGCTCGTCCATCAGCAGCACCGACGGGTCGTGCAGCAGCGCGCGGCAGATCGAGGCGCGCTGCTGCATGCCGCCCGAGAGCTGCCAGGGGTACTTCTTCTCGAAACCCGTGAGGCCAGCCATCTGCATCAGCTCGCGCGCCTTGGTGCGTGCGGCCTCGAGCGGCAGGTGGCGCATCTCGGCCTGCAGCAGGATGTTGTCCTCCACGCTGCGCCAGGGCAGCAGCACCGCGCTCTGGAACACGATGCCCACGTCCTTCTGCGGCCCCTGGATCGGCTTGCCCGCCAGCGTGAGGCTGCCGCCGCTGATCGGCAGCAGGCCCGCCACCATCTTGAGCAGGGTGCTCTTGCCGCAGCCCGAGGGGCCGACGACCGAGACGAACTCGCCCTCGCGGATCGCGAAGTCGAGCGGCTTCAGCGATTCGACCGGGCCGTCCTTGCTCTGGTAGGTTTTCGAGACGCCGCGCGCTTCGATCAGGTTGACTTGGGACATGGGTGCGTGAGGGAGGTCGGGATGCGGGCGCGCGGGCGAAGGGAGATCAGTTCGGCAGGAAATCGAGCGTCACGTAGTCCTCGGGCTTGCCGCGCGTCGAGGCGTCCATGCCGCCGTACTGCACCAGCAGGTCCAGCGAGTCGTTGACGTTCTTCATCGCCACGCGGAAGGGGCGCTGGTTCGCCGTGTCCTTGGTGTGATAGAGCGCCACGCTCTGCTTCATGCCCACGATCAGCGTGTCGCGCACGCCGGCCTTGGGGTTGGCCTTGAGCATCGCGTCGACCGCGGCTTCGGGGCTCTTCTCGGCGGCTTCGGCGGCCTTGGTCGAGGCGCGCATGAAGCGCTTCACCAGGTCGGGGTTCTCGGTCAGCAGGTTCTTGTTGGCGATGATCCCCGAGCTGATCTGATTCACGCCCGAGTCGGCGAAGCGGATCGGCGACACCGGCTTGCCGGTGGCGTCCTGCAGCTTGATGGCCTGGTCCATCACGTAGCCCAGCAGCATGTCGGCCTGGCCGTTGATCACCGCATTGAGCTTGGTCTGGCCGTCGCCCGAGACGATCTTCACCTGGTCGGCCTTGATGTCGTTGACCTTGAGGAACAGCGGCCACATCTGCGACATCGAGTCGCCCGGCGTCACGGCCACGGTCTTGCCGATGATGTCCTTCGGCGTCTTGATGTTCTTCTCGCTGAAGCCCATGACCGACATCGGGCTGACCTGGAACAGCACGCCGGTGGACTTCAGCGGTGCGCCCTTGGCGGCGGCCTTGATCATGGTCGTGACGTCGATGTAGCCGAAGGTCGCCGACTTGGCGGCCACCGCCTGCGCGGTGACGGCGGAGCCGCGGCCTTCCTGGATGTCGAGGTCGATGCCTTCCTCGGCGTAGAAGCCCTTTTCCTTGCCGAGGAAGAAGGGCGCGTGCTCGCTGTAGAGGTACCAGTTGAGCATCAGCGTGACCTTGTCCTTGGGCTTGTCGCCCTGCGCATGCGCGGGGGCGATGGCGAAGGTGGCGAGCGCGGCGGCGGCGAGCAGCGAGGGAAGCAGTTTCTTCATGTCTTGTCTCCGGGAGAGTTGTTGGCTTGGGGCGAAGGAACCAGGAAGGGGGAACTCAGTTGGCGTGGCGCTGCGAGGCGTGCCAGGGAATCATCACGCGCTCGACCAGGTCGACCGCCACGAACAGGACCACGCCGATGCTCGAGAGCACGACCAGCGCGGCGAACATCAGCGGCAGGTCGAAGTTGCCGTTGGCCACCTGCAGCACGTAGCCGATGCCCGAGTTGGAGCCGACGAACTCGCCGACCACCGCGCCGACCACGGCCAGCGTGACCGAGACCTTGAGGCCGCTGAAGATTTGCGGCAGCGCCTGCGGCAGGCTGATCTTGAAAAAGGTCTGCAGACGGCTCGCGCCCATCGAGCGCGCGAGGTCGAGCATGTCGGGCTCGACCGACTTGAAGCCCATCACGGTGGAGACCACCACCGGGAAGAAGCCCAGCAGGAAGGCCGAGATCACCTTGGGGAAGATGCCGAAGCCGAACCACACCACGAACAGCGGCGCGATCGCGACCTTGGGAATGCTCTGCGAGAACACCAGCAGCGGATAGACGTAGGACTCGACCAGCCGCGAGTAGGCGATGACCATCGCGATCGGAATGCCGATCACGATCGTGAGGCCGAAGCCGCCGAGCGTGGCGAGCGTGGTCTTCCAGCTCTCGGCCAGCAGGCGCGGCCATTCGTTGACCAGCTGCTTGACCACCTCCCAGGGCGGCGGGATCAGGTAGGCCGGGATCTTGAACAGGCGGATCGCGAGGTCCCACAGCACCAGCAGCAGCAGGATCAGCAGGAAGGGGCGCAGCGCCGGGGAGAGCAGGAGTTTGCGGATCATGGAGAGCGCGCCGGTGGCGGCGCGGGGCGTTCGGTCGGAAGTCGGTGGGCTGCGGGAGAGACGGGTGCTGGCGGAAGAGGCGTTACTGCTGGACCGCGAGGCCGGCGGCCTTCACGAGCTCGGCGTTGCTCGCGATCTCCTGCTTGATGTAGGCATCGAACTGCGCGGGCTTGAGCGTCCAGGCATCGGCGCCGAGCTTGAGGAAGCGCTCCTTCACCTCGGGCGTGGCGAGGGCCTTCGCCACCTCGTCGTGCAGGCGGTCGACCACGGCGCGCGGCGTCTTCGCGGGCGCCATCATCCCGATCCAGAAGTTGAATTCGGAGCCGGGCACGCCGGCCTCGGCGGTGGTGGGCACGTCGGGCAGGGCGGCCGCGCGCTTGGGCGAACCCACGGCGAGCGCCAGCAGCTGGCCTTCCTTGATCTGGCCGATGACCGGCGCGATCGGCGAGAAGTAGTAGTCGACGCGGCCCGAGAGCACCTCGGTGACGGCCTCTCCCGATCCCTTGAACGGGATGTTGGTCGCGTCGATCTTGGCGGCCATCTTGAACTTCTCGGCGTTCAGGTGCGTGGCGCTGCCCTGGCCGGCCGAGGCGAAGTTCATGCTGCCGGGCTTGGCGCGTGCGGCAGCCAGCAGCTGGGGCAGCGTCTTGATGTTCTTCGAGGGCGCGATCACCAGCGCGTTGGGCAGCGAGGAGATCGGCGTGACGCCCGCGAAGTCGTTCACCGTGTCGAAGGGCAGCTTGGCGAAGGTGGAGGGGCTGACCGTGTGCGACGACGAATGGATCATCACCGTGTAGCCGTCGGCCGCCGCGGTGGCCACCGCCTGCTGGCCGATGGTGCCGCTGGCGCCGCCGCGGTTCTCGATCACCAGCGGCTGGCCCATGCTCGCGCCCATCTTGTCGGCGATGGCGCGCGCAATGATGTCGGTGGTGCTGCCGGCGGCGAAGGGCACGATCACGCGGATCGGCTTGCTGGGGTAGGCGACTTCGGCGCCGGCGAGGGCGGGGAGCAGGGCGCCCAGGCCGACGATCGCGGCCAGCGTGGCGGTGCGTGCGAGTTGCTTCATGGGTCTTTGTCTCCGCGCGGCGGGGCCGCTGGTGTCGTTGCGAGCTCAATTCACCAATAAGTGAATTACCGATTCTAGGAACGCGGGCGCGGCAGCGTCAACGGGTGGACCCTGGTGGATACCCGTAGATCTGGAAAGCGATGGGGGCCGTCTCGCGCGGCGATGGCGCGCGGCCCTGCCGCCGAGACGGGGGGGGCGGCAGGAAGCGGCGGAAGTGCGGGTCAGTGCAGCACGTAGCCGAGCACGAGGTCGGTCATGTGCGAGAGGCGCTGCGCCATCGCCTTGGGCGCGCGCAGGTCACGGCCGAAGATGGCCGAGAGCGTGTGGTTGTTCGAGAGGTAGAAGTAGCACAGCGAGGCGATCGAGATGTAGAGCTGCACCGGATCGACGCCCGCGCGGAACAGGTTGTCGCGCCGGCCGCGCTCGAGCACCGTGTCGAGCAGCTGCACCAGCGGCGAGTTCATCTCCTGGATGCGTTCCGAGCGCTTGAGGTGCGAGGCCTGGTGCAGGTTCTCGCTGTTGAGCAGGGTGATGAACTCGGGATGCTCGAGGTAGTAGTGCCAGGTGAAGGACACCAGCTGGCGGATCGCCTCGACCGGATCGATCTCGTCGAGGTGCAGCCGCTGCTCGGCTTCGCGGATGTCGGCGTAGGTGCGCTCGAGCACCGCGAGGAACAGGTCGTCCTTGCTGCCGAAGTAGTAGTAGATGAGCCGCTTGTTGAGGCCCGCGCGCTCGGCGATGCTGTCCATGCGCGCACCCGCGAGGCCGCGCGCCGAGAACTCGTCGCGCGCCGAGGCGAGGATCGCGAGTTGCGAACGGTCGGCATCGCGCGAGCGGGGTTCCAGCGTGTCGGGGGCGGTGGCCTTCATGGCGCGAATTTAACCATTTGGGGAATTAAAACAAGGGAGGCGGGGCGGGCGCACATAATCGCCGCGGACAAAGTGTTGGAGTTCTACTGCTCATGAGTACATCACAACCCGCAGGCCACCTGATCGTCGAGTGCCTGCTCGAACAGGGCATGGAGATCGCGTTCGGCGTGCCCGGCGAGAGCTTCCTCGCGGTGCTCGACGGCTTCCATGCCTACGGCGATCGCGCGCGCTTCATCGTCAACCGGCAGGAGGGCGGCGCGGCCTTCATGGCCGAGGCGCACGGCAAGCTCACGGGCCGCCCCGGCATCTGCTTCGTGACGCGCGGCCCGGGTGCTACCAATGCCTCCATCGGCGTGCACAACGCCTTCCAGGATTCCACGCCGATGGTGCTGTTCGTCGGCGACGTGGGCAGCGACTTCCGCGACCGCGAGGCCTTCCAGGAGGTCGACTACGGCAGCTTCTTCGGACCCAGCACCAAGGGCTTCGCCAAGCGCGTGGAGCGCATCGACGATGCCAACCGCATCCCCGAGTACATCGCGCGCGCCTTCTCGACCGCGATGAACGGCCGCCCCGGCCCGGTGGTGCTGGTGCTGCCCGAGGACATGCTGCGCAGCGAGACCGCGGCGCGGCCGCTGCCGCGGGTGGAGGCGGTCGAGCCCTGGAGCGACCCGGGCGCGCTGCGCACCCTGCGCGAACTGCTGCTGAAGTCGCGCCAGCCGCTGGTGATCGCGGGCGGCGGCGGCTGGACCGCGCAGGCCGCGCAGGCGCTGCAGCGCTTCGCCGAGAACTGGCGCCTGCCGGTGGCCAATGCCTTCCGGTTCCAGGACACCTTCGACAACCACCATCCGCTCTATGCGGGCGACATCGGCATCGCGATCAATCCGAAGCTGGCACAGCGCGTGAAGGACGCCGACCTGATCCTCGCCATGGGCCCGCGCCTGGGCGAGATGACGACCGGGGGCTATACGCTGCTCGAAGCGCCGAAGGCGAAGCAGACGCTGGTCCACATCCATGCGAGCGCCGAGGAGCTCAACCGCGTCTACCAGGCCGACCTCGCGATCAACGCCGGCATGAGCGCCGCGGCGCGCAGCCTCGAGGTGCTGAGCGCGCCGCCCACGCTGCCCTGGGAGGACTGGGCGCTGCAGGCGCATGCCGACTACCAGGCCTGGCTCGAGCCGCAGCCGCTGGCCGGCATGCCCGCGGAAACGCCGCGCGGCGCGGTCGACATGGCGGCGGTGGTGGCGACGCTGCAGAAGCATCTGCCGGCCGATGCCACGATCACCAACGGCGCGGGCAACTTCGCGAGCTGGGTGCACCGCTACTTCCGCTACCACGGCCTCGCCAAGGGCCACAAGACGCAGCTGGCGCCCACCAGCGGCGCCATGGGCTATGGCGTGCCGGCCGGCATCGCCACCAGCCTCGCGACCGGCCGGGTGGCCTTCACGATCGCGGGCGACGGCGATTTCCTGATGACGGGCCAGGAGCTGGCCACGGCCGCGCAGCATGGCGGCAAGAGCATCGTCGTGCTGCTGAACAACGGCATGTTCGGCACCATCCGCATGCACCAGGAGCGCGAGTACCCCGAGCGCACCAGCGGCACCGCGCTGCGCAATCCCGACTTCTGCGGGCTGGCGCGCGCCTACGGCTACGCGGCCGAGCGCGTGACCGAGACCGCGCAGTTCGAGGCCGCGCTGCTGCGCGCGCTGGCGGCCGATACGGGCACGCTGATCGAGATTCCGCTCGACCCCGAGGTCATCACCACGCGCGGCACGCTGTCGTCGATCAGGCGCGCGGCGCAGCAGCAGGCGCGGGGCTGAGCGCGGCGCGATGCCTCGCGACCTCCGTGCGCAGGGCTGCGGAGCGCAGTTCGAACACCTCGAACAGGCCGAGCGCCTCGAGCGCGGGGATCAGCGCGACGAGGTCCTCGCGCGCGGCCTGGCGCTGCGCCTCGCCGGCCTGGGTGTCCTCGAGCACGCGCACGTTGGCGAGGAAGGCACCGACCGAGCCCTTGCGCACGGGCTGGCCGTTGAGGACGGCGAAATTCTGGTCATCGGGCAGGACATCCTGGGCTTTCATGGCGGCTCCTTGAAGAAGAGAGGGAAGGGTGGATCGAAGGCTTCGATGCTAGGCAGGCGCCGCGTTGCGGGCTTGCGGCGCGGTGCCAATCGGTATCGCCGTCGGGCCATGCCGCATCCGGAGCGGCGCGATGGCTGAGCCCGCATTGCGGCTCGACCTCAACGCCTACGAGGCGCCGCGCAGCACGGGCGCGCATGCGCACGAGGAAGGCCAGCTGTTCGCGCTGCGCGCCGGCCTGCAGCTGATCGAGACCAGCGCGGGGCGCTGGGTGCTGCCGCCCGGATGGATCGGCTGGATCGCGCCGCGCTGCGCGCACGCGGCGCAAAGCCACGGCGCGACGGCCGGGTGGAGCCTCTATCTCGATCCGGCGCTGACGACGGCCTTGCCCGCGCAGCCGCATGTGTTCGCGTCGACGCCGCTGATCCGCGAGCTGGTGGGGCGGCTGGTGTCGCTCGGCGAAGAGGGGGAGACGGCGCGCCGCCTGCGGCTGGTGGCGGTGCTGGTCGACGAACTGGCGGCGGGCGCGCGGACCTCGCTGCATCTCGCATTGCCGCAGGAGCGGCGCCTGCTCGCGCTGGCCACCGCGCTGGCCGACGATCCCGCGCGCGACGACACGCTCGAGCAATGGGCCGATCGCATCGGCATGGCGCGCCGCACGCTCACGCGCCGCTTCGCCGCCGAGACTGGCCTGAGCTTCGCGCAGTGGCGCCAGCAGGCGCGGCTGCTCAAGGCGGTGCAGTTGCTGGGCCTGGGCGAGCCCGTGACGGCGGTGGCGCTGACGGTGGGCTACAGCTCGGTGAGTGCCTTCATCGAGACCTTCCGGCGCCATTTCGGCTGCACGCCCTCGCGCTTCTTCGCGCAGGGTGCCGAGGCATCGCGCTGAGGCGATCGAAAAAGCACGGACGAAAAAAAGCCGGCTGTCGCCGGCTTTCCTGATCGACCCGGAGGTCGCTCGGATGGTGCGCTTACTTGACGTGCTTGCCGATCAGCGCGGCCAGTTCGAACATCGACACCTGGGCCTTGCCGAAGATTTCCTTCAGCTTGGCGTCGGCGTTGATGTTGCGCTTGTTGGCCTTGTCTTGCAGGTTGTTCTTCTTGATGTAGTCCCACAGCTTGCTCACGACGGCGGTGCGCGGCAGCGGCGTCGAACCGACCACGGCAGCCAGTGCGGGGCTGGGGGTCAGGGCCTTCATGAAGGCGGCGTTCGGGGTGCGCTTCTTGGCGGGAGCCTTTGCAGCAGCCTTCTTCGCGGGAGCAGCCTTCTTGGCGGGAGCGGCCTTCTTTGCCGGTGCAGCCTTCTTCGCGGGAGCAGCAGCCTTCTTCGCCGGTGCTGCGGCCTTCTTCGCGGGAGCAGCCTTCTTCGCGGGAGCAGCGGCCTTCTTAGCCGGAGCTTTCTTGGCCGGAGCCTTCTTTGCAGTTGCCATGGTTGATTTCCTTTTTTGGTTGAACGTCACCAATGAAAAACAGGGTCTCCACTGGCATCGCGGATGCTAAATGAGAAAAAACGCGTTTCCAAGGGAAAAAGCGGTTTTTTCATTGGAGGCTGTTGTTTTTTCAGAGGGGAGAGCGCCCGTTTTGCCTGCGGCGCGCGGGCCAGGTCGCCAGGAAGACGCCTGCGAGAGCGAGCGCGAACGCGAACAGCTGCACCAGGGAGAGGCTTTCCCCGAGCACGAGCACGCCCACGAGGGCCGCGCTCACGGGCAGCATCACGGCGAAAACACCGGCCTGCGCGGCGGGGATGTGGCGCAGTCCGGTCATCCAGAGCCACACGGTCCAGATGCTCGCTGCGAGGGCGTAGGCCACGAGCAGCAGCCAGAGGCCGAGGCGCACCGCGGCGAAGTCGAACTGCAGCGCGAACCAGATGCCCAGCGGCGTGCTGAGCACGAAGCCCCAGAGGTTGATCAGCGAGGAGATCCGCTTGGGGCCGAGCCGACCGGTGAGCGACTTGCCGATCACCGCATAGGCGGCCTCGCAGAGCACCGCGCAGAACACCAGCAGGTTGCCGAGCCACGGCATCGACGAGGACGCGCCCGTGCCCGGGTGCGCGCTCGCATGCGCCGGCGCGAGCGCGAGCAGCCCGATGCCGATCGCCGCGCAGAGGATCGCGAGGCCGATGCGCAGCGTGATGCGCTCGCGCAGGAACAGCCAGCTCGCGACCGCGACCGCGGCAGGGATCGACGCCATGATCACGCCCGCCGAGACCGCGCTCGTGAGGCTCACGCCGAACAGCATGCAGATCGAAAACAGGAAGTTGCCGAGGAAGGACTCGAGGAACACCAGCCAGCGCGTGCGCGCCGTCATCGGCGGTTCGTCGGGCGCGCGGCGCAGCCAGTGCGGCATGGCGAGCGCGGCGATGCCGAAGCGCAGCCAGGCCAGCAGCAGCACCGGGAAGGCCGCGACCAGCGGCTTGGAGAGGGCGACGTAGCAGCCCACGAGCGACATGCTCAGCGCGAGGCAGCCGTAGGCCATGAGCCGGCCTGGGGCGGGTGCGGCGGGGTTCAATAGACTGGGGTGATTTGGGGAAAGGAGGCATCGATGATGCCGCAATCGACGTCCGTGCCGGGCGAGCGCCACGTCTTCGTCTACGGCACCTTGCGCGCGGGCGGGCGCAACGACATCGCGCGCTTCGCACCGCCGCCGCGACGCGTGGCCGATGCCGAGGTCGCGGGCACGCTCTACGACCTCGGTGCCTATCCGGGCATGGCGCTTGGCGGCGAAGGGCGCGTGACGGGCGAGGTCTACGCGATCGATGCGCAGGTGGAGGCCGCGCTCGACCGTCTCGAGGAAGTGGCCGACGACGACTCGGGCGAGTACGTCAAGCGCTGGTTGCGCGTGCAGTCCTTCGGTGGCCGCACGTTCGATTGCCTGGTCTACGAGATCCATCCGTCCCGCATCGAGGGTTGCGCGGTGATCGCGGGCGGCGACTGGATCGCGCATTCGCGGCGTTGACGGCGCGCGTTCCGGCTCGCGTTTTTCACAGACGAAAGAGTGATTGCGTATCGTGAAAATCGCCACTGCTGCACCGCAGTATTTTTTCTCGATATGAGAAAGTTGTTTTCTCATTGAGAAATATCTCCGTAAGTTATTGATTTTGTTGATGCAAAAATATGTCTTCTATAAGACATAAGAGTGGATGGCGCGATTACAGTAAGCCCATGGCCGCAGCGCCGAAACGCTCGAAACCAACCCTTCAATCAACTCACGGAGTGACCATGCCCCAGACCCTCACCGAACAACTCAGCCGCGAACAGCAGATTGCCGCCCTCGAGAAAGAATGGGCCACGGATCCCCGCTGGAAGGGTGTGCAGCGCGGCTACAGCGCCGCCGACGTGGTGCGCCTGCGCGGCTCGTTCCCGATCGACTACACGCTCGCCAAGCGCGGCGCCGAGAAGCTCTGGGACAAGATCAACGGCGGCTCGAAGAAGGGCTACGTGAACGCCTTCGGCGCGATCTCCGCCGGCCAGGCCATGCAGCAGGCCAAGGCCGGCCTCGAAGCCGTGTACCTGTCGGGCTGGCAAGTGGCCGCCGACGGTAACAGCTCGGAAACCATGTACCCCGACCAGTCGCTCTACGCGTACGACTCGGTGCCCACCATGGTCCGCCGCATCAACAATACCTTCCGCCGCGCCGATGAAATCCAGTGGGGCCGTGGCGTGAACCCGGGCGACAAGGAGTTCATCGACTACTTCCTGCCGATCGTGGCCGACGCGGAAGCCGGTTTCGGCGGCGTGCTCAACGCCTTCGAACTGATGAAGAACATGATCGCCGCGGGCGCCGCCGGCGTGCACTTCGAAGACCAGCTCGCCGCCGTCAAGAAGTGCGGCCACATGGGCGGCAAGGTGCTGGTGCCGACGCGCGAAGCCTGCGAGAAGCTGATCGCCGCGCGCTTCGCCGCCGACGTGCTGGGCGTGCCCACCATCGTGCTGGCCCGCACCGACGCCGAAGCCGCGAACCTGATCACCTCCGACCACGACGCCAACGACAGGCCCTTCCTGACCGGCGAGCGCACCTCGGAAGGCTTCTACCGCGTGAAGAACGGCCTTGAGCAGGCCATCAGCCGCGGCGTCGCCTACGCGCCCTATGCCGACCTGGTGTGGTGCGAAACCGGCGTGCCCGACATCGGCTTCGCCCGCGAGTTCGCGCAGGCCGTGCATGCCGCCTGCCCGGGCAAGCTGCTGTCGTACAACTGCTCGCCGTCGTTCAACTGGAAGAAGAACCTCGACGACAAGCAGATCGCCACCTTCCAGGAAGACCTCTCGGACCTGGGCTACAAGTACCAGTTCATCACGCTGGCCGGCATCCACGTCAACTGGTACAACACCTTCAAGTTCGCGCACGCCTATGCACGCGGCGAGGGCATGAAGCACTACGTGAACATGGTGCAGGAGCCGGAATTCGCGGCGCGCGAGCAGGGCTACACCTTCGTGTCGCACCAGCAGGAAGTCGGCGCGGGCTACTTCGACGACGTGACCACCGTGATCCAGGGCGGCCAGTCGAGCGTGAAGGCACTGACCGGCTCGACGGAAGAAGAGCAGTTCCACTGAGCAACTGACTCGACATTCGCTGTCACCTTGAAGCCCGGCCGCGCGCCGGGCTTTTTTTCGTGCGTGCCGATGCCCGCTCGCCCAGGCGGACTTCGTGCGCCGCGGCACGGCCGGCGCGCCGAGCGGCTAGAATCGTAGGCTCCACTGTCAGTCAACAAGGGCGAGAAAGGCACTTTGGTTATGACACCGCGAACTACCCCGCAAGCCATCTGCGGTGTTTTCTTCTTCGAAGGAAGCGCCCGCTAAACCGCGCGCGCTGGTTCGAGCCAGCTTCCCTGCCACAGCAAAGCGCGGTCATCCACCGCGCTTTTTTGTTTTTCGCCCGAGGTTTTTCATGATCCACATCACGCTTCCCGACAACTCGCAGCGCGAGTATCCCGGCCCGGTCTCGGTGGCCGACGTCGCCAAGTCCATCGGCCCCGGCCTCGCCAAGATGACGGTGGCCGGCAAGGTTGACGGTCGCCTGGTCGATGCCAGCGACGTCATCGACCACGATGCCAAGCTCCAGATCATCACGCCCAAGGACGACGAGGGCCTGGAGATCATCCGCCACTCGACGGCCCACCTGGTCGGCCACGCGGTCAAGCAGCTCTACCCGACGGCCCGGATGGTGATCGGCCCGGTGATCGAGGAGGGCTTCTACTACGACATCGCGTTCGAGCGTCCCTTCACGCCCGAGGACATGGCTGCGATCGAGGCGCGCATGCGCGAGCTGATTGCGCAGGACTACGACGTGATCAAGAAGATGACGCCGCGCGCCGAGGTGATCGAGGTCTTCAAGGCGCGCGGCGAGGATTACAAGCTGCGTCTGGTCGAGGACATGCCCGACGAGCAGGCCATGGGCCTGTACTACCACCAGGAATATGTCGACATGTGCCGTGGCCCGCACGTGCCGAACACGCGTTTCCTCAAGGTCTTCAAGCTCACGAAGCTGGCCGGCGCCTACTGGCGCGGCGATGCCAAGAACGAGCAGCTGCAGCGCATCTACGGCACGGCCTGGGCCGACAAGAAGCAGCTCGACCAGTACATCCAGCGCATCGAGGAGGCCGAGAAGCGCGACCACCGCCGCCTCGGCAAGGAACTCGACCTGTTCCACATCGACGAAGTGGCGCCGGGCGTGGTGTTCTGGCATCCCAAGGGCTGGGCGGTCTGGCAGCAGGTCGAGCAGTACATGCGCGGCATCTACCGCGACACGGGCTACTGGGAAGTGAAGGGCCCGCAGATCCTCGACAAGAGCCTGTGGGAGAAGACGGGCCACTGGCAGAACTACCGCGACAACATGTTCACGACGGAGTCGGAGAAGCGCGAGTACGCGCTCAAGCCGATGAACTGCCCGGGCCACGTGCTGATCTTCAAGAGCGACCTGCGCAGCTACCGCGACCTGCCGCTGCGCTACGGCGAGTTCGGCCAGTGCCACCGCAACGAGCCCAGCGGCGCGCTGCACGGCATCATGCGCGTGCGTGGCTTCACGCAGGACGACGGCCACATCTTCTGCACGGAGGACCAGATCCTCGACGAATGCATCGCCTACACGGCGCAGTTGCAGAAGGTGTACGCGGACTTCGGCTTCACGGACATTCTCTACAAGGTCGCGACGCGGCCCGAGAGCCGCGTGGGCTCGGACGAGCTCTGGGACAAGGCCGAGCATGCGGTGATGGAATCGCTGCGCCGCTCGGGCGTGGAGTTCGTGATCGCGCCCGGCGACGGCGCCTTCTACGGCCCGAAGATCGAGTACACGCTGCGCGATGCGATCGGCCGCCAGTGGCAGTGCGGCACGATGCAGGTCGACTTCAACACGGCCGAGCGCCTGGGCGGCGAGTACGTCACGGAGTCGAGCGGCCGCGCGCACCCCGTGATGCTGCACCGCGCGATCGTCGGCAGCCTCGAGCGATTCATCGGCATGCTGATCGAACACCATGCCGGCGCGATGCCCGCCTGGCTCGCGCCGGTGCAGGTGGCGGTGCTCAATATCAGCGAAGGACAGGCCGACTACGCTGCGCAAGTTGCGAAAACGCTGCAAAATCAAGGGCTTAGGGTCCAGCTCGACCTGCACAACGAGAAGATTACGTATAAAATACGCAAGCATTCGTTGCAAAAGCTCCCTTACATCGTTGTCGTGGGCGACAAGGAAAAGGAAGCCGGCGCCGTCGCAGTGCGCGCCCGGGGCAACCAAGACCTCGGTGCAATGTCCCTCGAATCGTTCGCGCAACGGCTCGTCCAGGATGTTGCTGACAAGCGTTGATTTGTCGTCGAAACACCCCACATGTTTCTGCCAAATGTACCGCTTGCCCGCGAGGACTGAGCGGCTTTCGCTACTTTTTTTGTAGCAAAACTTAGAGGATACCAACCATCGCTACTGCATTTCGCGACCGCCGCCACCGCGAGGAACGCCAACATCGCCTGAACCGGGAAATCATGGCCCCGGAAGTCCGCCTGATCGGCCCGGATAACGAGCAATTGGGTGTTGTGAGTCTTGCGGAGGCCCTGCGCCTCGCCGGTGAGCAGGACGTGGATCTGGTGGAGGTCGTCGCGGCGGCCAATCCACCGGTGTGCCGCCTGATCGAGTACGGCAAGTTCAAGTACCACGAGCAGAAGAAGGCGGCCGAGGCGAAGTCCAAGCAGAAGGTCATCGAGGTCAAGGAAATCAAGTTCCGGCCCGGTACCGACGATGGCGACTACAACATCAAGATGCGCAACATCCGGCGCTTTCTTGAGGATGGCGACAAGTGCAAGATCACGCTGCGCTTCCGGGGCCGTGAGATCACGCACCAGGAACTCGGTCTGGCCTTGCTGCAGCGCATCCGCGACGAGCTCGGCGACACGATCCTTGTCGAGCAGTTTCCGAAGCTCGAGGGCCGGCAGATGATCATGATGATCGCGCCGGGCCGCAAGAAGCCCGGTGGGGCTCCGGCGAAGCCGGCGACGGAAAACGCGGCGGCACCGGCTCCGGCCGGCGCCTGAGCGAAGAAAAACCCGGTCGAACCCGGTGGCGCGAGCCGCCGACTTGATCGGGGATGAGAATCTGAAGGGATTTCGCCGATCGCCGGCGCGTGCCGAAAGGCCAGCGCGGGCGGTGGCGGGATGAAGAAGTGTCTCGGGGCCAACAAGTCCATGGAGTTCATCCAAGGCGCCTCACGAGCACAAATTAAAGGAGCATTCACATGCCCAAAATGAAGACCAAGAGCAGCGCGAAGAAACGTTTCCGCGTTCGTCCCGGTGGCACCGTCAAGCGCGGTCAAGCCTTCAAGCGTCACATCCTGACCAAGAAGACCACCAAGAACAAGCGTCACCTGCGTGGTGCGGTGTCGGTGCACGAAACCAACATGGTTTCGATGGCCGCGATGCTGCCCGGCATGGGCATTTGATCAACTGACGAACAAGGAGTAATCACATGCCTCGCGTCAAACGTGGTGTAACGGCTCGCGCCCGCCACAAGAAAGTTCTCGCACTCGCCAAGGGTTTCCGCGGTCGCCGCGGCAATGTCTTCCGCATCGCCAAACAGGCGGTGATGAAGGCAGGCCAATACGCCTACCGTGACCGCCGCACCAAGAAGCGCGTGTTCCGTCAACTGTGGATCGCGCGTATCAACGCCGCCTCGCGTGAACTGGGCCTGACCTACAGCCAGTTCGCCAACGGCATCCGCAAGGCCGGGATCGAGATCGACCGCAAGATGCTTGCGGACATCGCCGTGCACGACAAGGCCGCTTTTGCGGGCATCGTGGAGCAGGTCAAGGCCAAGCTGGCTGCTTGATTCTGCACAGCGGGAAACCGTCCCCGGACAGTTTCCTGCGCCCACGGCACAAGGGCTGGCGCTTGAAAGAGCACCAGCCCTTTTTTATTTTTCCCCCGAAGAAAATCTGTTGTTGCTATGAACGAGTTGGACTCCCTGGTCGACACCGCACGTGCCGCCTTCGCGCAGGCGAAGACCCCCGCTGAGCTCGAGAACGCCAAGGCCCAGTTCCTGGGCAAGTCGGGCCGCATCACCGAGCTAATGAAGGGCATGGCCGCGCTGAGCGTCGACGAGAAGAAGTCGCGCGGTGCCGCCATCAACGTGGCCAAGCAGGCGATCGAGTCCGCCCTCAACGAACGCCGCCAGCAACTGGCCGACGAGGAGCTCTCGCAGCAGCTGCGTGCCGAGGCGCTCGACGTGAGCCTGCCCGGCCGCCGCCGCATCCCGGGCGGCCTGCACCCCGTGAGCCGCACCCTCGAGCGGATCGAGGAGATCTTCTCGAGCATGGGCTTCGACGTGGCCGACGGCCCCGAGATCGAGAGCGACTGGCACAGCTTCACCTCGCTCAACAACCCGCCGAACCATCCGGCGCGTTCGATGCAGGACACCTTCTACGTCGACCTGAACGGCGAGGACGGCATCCCCTACAACCTGCGCCCGCACACCAGCCCGATGCAGGTGCGCTACGCCCACCAGCACATCAAGAAGCACGCGGCCGAGTTCGCGGCCGCGGCCGCCGATACCACCGGCACGGTCAAGGCGCCCGAGATCCGCGTGATCGCGCCGGGTCGCACCTACCGTGTCGACAGCGACGCCACCCACTCGCCGATGTTCCACCAGTGCGAAGGCCTGTGGCTCGGCGAGAACGTGAGCTTCAAGGACCTCAAGGTCGTCTTCACCGACTTCTGCCGCACCTTCTTCGAGCGCGACGACCTCGTGCTGCGTTTCCGGCCGAGCTTCTTCCCGTTCACCGAGCCCAGCGCCGAGATCGACATCCAGTTCCAGAGCGGCCCGCTGGCCGGCCGCTGGCTCGAGGTGTCGGGCTCGGGCCAGGTGCATCCGAACGTGGTGCGCAACATGGGCCTCGACCCCGAGCGCTACATCGGCTTCGCCTTCGGCATGGGCCCCGACCGCCTCACGATGCTGCGCTACGGCGTGAACGACCTTCGCCTGTTCTTCGACGGCGACCTGCGCTTCCTCTCGCAATTCCAGTGACCCGCTGACGCGCGAGACGAAACGAGACCTTCCACACCAGAAAAACAGATCGAGATCGAAGAGATGCAATTCCCGGAATCCTGGCTGCGCGAGTTCTGCAACCCGCCCATCGACAGCGCCGAACTGGCCGAGACCCTCACCATGGGCGGCTTCGAGGTCGAGGAGCGCCGGCCGGCGGCGCCGCCCTTCACGCGCATCGTGGTGGGCGAGATCAAGGAAGCCGTCCAGCACCCGAATGCCGACCGCCTGCGTGTCTGCCAGGTCGACGCGGGGCAGGGCGCCTTGCTCAACATCGTGTGCGGCGCGCCCAACGCGCGCGTCGGCATCAAGGTGCCGTGCGCGCTGGTGGGCGCCGAACTGCCGCCCGGCGAGGACGGCAAGCCCTTCCTCATCAAGCTCGGCAAGTTGCGCGGCGTCGAGAGCCAGGGCATGCTGTGCTCGGCGCGCGAGCTGCAGCTGAGCGAAGACCACGGCGGCCTGCTCGAACTCGCGGCCGACGCGCCCATCGGCGTCGACGTGCGTGAAGTGCTCAAGCTCGACGACACGCTGCTCACGCTCAAGCTCACGCCCAATCTCGCGCACGGCCTCAGCGTGTACGGCGTGGCGCGCGAACTCGCCGCGCTGACGGGCGCGCCGCTCAAGCCGCGCACCGTGGCGCCGGTCGAGGTGGCCTTCGGCGACAAGCTGCCGGTGAAGGTCGAGGCGCCCGAGCTCTGCGGCCGTTTCTCGGGCCGCATCGTGCGCGGCGTCGACACCAAGGTCAGCACCCCGGCATGGATGGTCGAGCGCCTCGCGCGCTGCGGCCAGCGCAGCGTCACGCCGCTGGTCGACATCTCGAACTACGTGATGTTCGAGTACGGCCAGCCCAGCCACATTTTCGACCTCGACAAGATCCACGGCGGCCTCCACGTGCGCTGGGGCAAGGCCGGCGAACAGCTCAAGCTGCTCAATGGCACCACGATCACGGTCGACGACAAGGTGGGCGTGATCGCCGACGACCGCGAGGTCGAATCGCTCGCGGGCATCATGGGCGGCGACGCCACCGCGGTCTCGGACGACACGCGCAACATCTACGTCGAGGCCGCGTTCTGGTGGCCCGAGGCGGTGCAGGGCCGTTCGCGCCGCTTCAACTTCTCGACCGACGCCGGCCATCGCTACGAGCGCGGCGTCGACCCGAGCCGCACCGTCGAGATCATCGAGCGCATCACGCAGCTGATCGTCGAGATCTGCGGTGGCCAGGCCGGCGCCATGGACGACCAGATCCTGCGTGTGCCCGAGGCGATGCCCGTGACGCTGCGCGTGGCGCGCGCAGCGCGCGTGATCGGCATGCCGCTGACGCAGGCCCAGTGCGCCGATGCGCTGCGCCGGCTGGGCTTCGCGCTGACCGAAGGCGACGGCACGCTGACCATCGTGCCGCCGCCGCACCGCTTCGATCTGCTGATCGAGGAAGACCTGATCGAGGAGGTCGCGCGCCTGATCGGCTTCAACAACCTGCCGACCACCGCGCCGCTCGCGCCGATCACCGCGCGCGTGCGCCCCGAGGCACAGCGCAGCCGTTTCGCGGTGCGCCGCGGCCTGGCCGCGCTGGGCTACCAGGAAACCATCAACTTCAGCTTCGTCGAAGCCGACTGGGAGAAGGAGCTCGCGGGCAACGACAACCCGGTCAAGCTCCTGAACCCGATCGCGAGTCAGATGAGCGTGATGCGTTCGTCGCTGCTCGGTTCGCTGCTGCAGGTGCTCAAGTTCAACCTCGACCGCAAGGCGCCGCGCGTGCGCGTGTTCGAGGTGGGCCGCGTGTTCCTGCGCGACGACAGCGTGGTCACCACCGACAGCACGGTGCGCGGCGTGCATCAGCCGATGCGCGTGGCCGGCCTCGCCTGGGGCGATGCCGACGAGGCGCGCTGGGACGGCAAGTCGCAGCGCGTCGACTTCTACGACGTGAAGGGCGACGTCGAGGCGCTGCTCGCGCCGCTGGTGCCGCGTTTCGAAGCCGCCGAGCATCCGGCGCTGCATCCGGGCCGCTCGGCGCGCGTGATCGTCGAGGGCAAGGCCGTCGGCTTCGTTGGCGAGCTGCATCCGCGCTGGCGCCAGAAATGGGACTTCGCGCAGCCCGCCGTGCTGTTCGAGCTCGACCTCGATGCCGTCACCGCGCGTCCCGTGCCGGTGGCGCAAGCCGTGCCCAAGCACCAGGCGGTCGAACGCGACATCGCGGTGGTGGTGGCGGAAGCCGTCACGCACGATGCGCTGATCGACGCCATCCGTTCGACCGGTGCCGCGCAAGGCCTGCTGCGCGACGCGGTGCTGTTCGACATCTACCGTCCGCAGCCCGCGCGCGACGGCACGGTGGCCGCGGCCGGCGGCCTGCAACCCGGCGAGAAGAGCATGGCGGTGCGCCTGCGCTTCCAGGACGACAACGCCACCCTGACCGACGAGCAGGTCGAGCCGGCCGTGCGCGCCATCGTCGATCAACTGGCCGCGAAGGTGGGCGGACGCCTGAGAGGATGACCCGAATGAATGCCGTCGAATTCACGCTCGAAGCACTCGAGACGCCCGCGCTCACCAAGGCGCATCTGGCCGACCTGCTGTTCGAGCAGATCGGCCTGAACAAGCGCGAGTCCAAGGACATGGTCGAGGCTTTCTTCGACCTGGTGGCCAACAGCCTGATCGAAGGCACGGACGTGAAGATCTCGGGCTTCGGCAACTTCCAGATCCGCGTGAAGGCGCCGCGCCCCGGCCGCAACCCGCGTACCGGCGAAGCCATTCCGATCGGCGAGCGCCGCGTTGCGACCTTCCATGCGAGCGCGAAGCTCAAGGAACAGATTCACGGAAACATCGATCCGAACGCCTCCCCCGAGGTCGAGTGGAGCCTGGGTTCCGAATAGGGCTTGTTCGCGCGCGCTCCCGTGGAGTAACCTCTGAGGTTTGCCGCGCGCAGACTTGATTTCAATGGAGAACATGGCCGACAAGGCGCTCCCGCCCATCCCCGTCAAACGCTACTTCACCATCGGTGAGGTCGGCGAACTCTGTGGGGTGAAACCGCATGTGCTGCGCTACTGGGAGCAGGAGTTCACGCAGTTGCGCCCGATGAAGCGGCGCGGCAACCGGCGCTACTACCAGCACCACGAGGTGCTGATGATCCGCCGCATCCGCGACCTGCTGTACGACCAGGGCTTCACGATCAGCGGCGCACGCAACAAGCTGCAGGAACTGGTGCAGCACGAACGCGACCGCCGCAAGGCCGGCGAGGTTCCGCTCGAAGGCATGGAGGCCGTCGAGATCGATCACGAGGAGTTCGAGGCCGCGCTGCACGACGAGGAAGCAGTGCCGAACGCGGCCCGCAGTGTCGACCTGTCGCAGTTGTTGCAGCTTCGCCGCGAGCTTTTTGAAATTCGTGAGTTGCTGACCGTCGGACGCTGAAAAGAGAAGGCTATAATCGAGAGCTTCGGTGTGTGGCGCAGCCTGGTAGCGCACTTGCATGGGGTGCAAGGGGTCGAAGGTTCGAATCCTTTCACACCGACCAACAATCATCGCGAGATGGAACAACGGGTCAGGGCCACAAGCTCTGACCCGTTTTTTTTTTGTCTGCGCCCGAGGTGTGCGTGGCGTCGCGCCGGAATCAGGCCTGCGATGAATCCGGTGCGCTCAGCTCGCCGTTCCACGAATTGAACAGGTAGCCGCCCGTTGCATCCTGCAGCGTTGCCTGGACCTCGATCAGCGTGTTGATCTCGTCCAGCGTTTCGTCGAGGTCCTCGATGTCGATCTCGAAGCGTGCATCGCATTCGCGCATGGCCGTGGCGTGCATGGTGTCCTTGGCGATGTCGATGGCTTCCGCGCTCACATGCGGCGCGGCGGACAGCCTGATCCGAAGGGCGGGCCCGTCCTCCTCCCACTGGACGACGAGTGCATCGCCATCGGCCGCGACATCCAGGCCTTGAGCGATCAGCAGGCGCGATGCGGCGTCCAGATCGGGGCTGTCGGCATTCAATGCAAAGAAGACCATGGAGACATCGTCGGCCATGCGTGAGATTCCTCGTGTGCTGGGTCGGTGGCCATTGTGCCGGGCCGACCGGTCCCGTCCCCTTTTAGGCTAGGCTGTCGCCCGAACCTCGAAGAAGGCCTCGTCGGTATCGCCCAGATCCCGGAAGCCCGCGGTCCTGGCCGTGTCGTAGGCCTTGGCCCAGCGGCGCGCGAGCGCGATGTCGGCCTTCGAGAGTTCGTTCTCGCTCGATTCGCTCGCGTTCTGGAAGGCGCGCAGCGCCGGCAGCACGTCGCTGCCCAGTTGCCGCTCGAGTTCGCGTTGGAAACGCCGCTGCGCCAGGCGGATGGCTTCGTCGCTGGCGTGCGCATAGTCGGCCAGGAGCACCTCGTAGGCGGCGGGAGGCTCGGTCTCCCGTTCCGGGGAAGACAGCGCGGGCCCGGCTTTCTGCCGCACTGGCGGTGCTTCTTCGAAGGGCTCTGGAAGGGCGCCATCGACGATGGCCGGTTGATGGAACAGCTCAACTTGGGTCATGGGAAGAATGGGCGTGGAAATACTGTTTGAATATACAGTTATTTTTCGAACAACAGGTGACACTTCGACCCCTGCCGCCCGCGGCAGGCCCGCTGCCCGCGATCGCCGCCAGCCCTTTACCGGCCGTCACAACTCCGCCGCGTCATGACATGTTCCTGAGACCTTGTCGCGAGAATAATCCCGCACTCAAGAAAAAAATGGACATCCGATGCCGATGCAGCACATCGAAATCCTCAAGAAAGGCGGCTTCGTTGCACGCCGCCACATCCAGGACCGAGAGAACGGCGAATGGCCCGCATGGGTGACCTTCGAGAAGGAAGGCGAGGCTTCGCGGCGCATCCGCCACGGGATCGGCACCTTCAGGTCCGAGGAAGAATTGCTATCGAACTGCGTCGCTTTCGCTCATCGCATGATCGACGAGGGAAAGACGGGTTTTCGCGCTTGAATCGCGGGGCCTCGACGCGGGGCCCTCGTGTCTTCGGGCGAGGCGCACGCTCGGCGCGCCGCGCCTGACGCCCCGGCGCTTGCCAGGCCTCTCAGAGGCTGCCGAACCCGGTCTGGCCGATGACGATGTGTTCGCGTTCGACCCGGGGCTTCGGCTGTCGTCGCGGCCTTTCCGCCCGCAGGATGGCCAGCATGGCCATCAGGGCGGCGCCCGCGGCAATGCCGGCAAGGAAGACGAAAGCGATAAAGAAAGGGTCGGATGCTCGCATGCGGTCCTAACGTAGTTTTGTGCCCCACGGTTTACAGGGGGTTACACCTACGTGTTGTACCGCAAGCCAGCAGGGATCGGAAGAGCAGTGCTCCGACCCGTGACGGGCTTGCTACAGCGCCCGTGCCCGCTTGGCGCCGCCTCTGCGTGGCGACTTCCTGTTGCCCAGGCTGGCCAAGGCCCGTTCCACGGCCCGTTGCGGCAGAAGCTGCGACTTGCCGCAGTTCCTGCAACGGTAGGGTTTCAACCACGGGAAGAAGCGCATCCAGGCCTGCTGCGGGCTGCGGTCCAGATGCTCGATGCTGCAAGGGCAGGGCGAAAACGGGTTGGCCATGAAACTCCCGGCGAGGGCTCGGTGTCGTGCGGTCCCTGGCGGGCTCTCCGGCCATCGTTCGAGAATTGTTGCAGTGCATTGTTAAACCTCTCTTAGGGGGACGCCGGCATCTCAGGCCTGCTTCTCGCGCTTCCAGCGCGTCGGCGCCAGGCTCTGCCAGGCCCATTCCAGCGGGCCGAGCCTGTAGCGGCGCAGCCACCAGCAGCTCGCGGCCGCTTGCAGTGCCAGGATCGCCATGCAGGCCACGGCGAGGCCCGCCACGCCGAACTTCGGGCACAGGCCCGGGCCGACGCCGTAGAACAGGCTCAGGCCCGCCAGCGCCTGCACGAGGCCGTTGCTCCACGCCATGCGCCCGAGCGGCGCCAGCTTGCGCAACCGGCCCCGCCAGGCGGCGCGCTGGAACAGCAGCACGAAGGCCGCCACGCAGAAAAGCAACTGGGCCAGCACCGCCATCGCACGCAGCGGGCCGGGCGCGGATTGGCCTGCCGGATCGCTCAGCGCGAGCAGCAAGCCCGTCGCGAGGCTCGCCAGCAGCAGCCGGCGCCAGAAGCGCCGATGGGCCACCGACTGCCTCAGCACCTGCGCACGGCCCAGCGCCATGCCGGCCAGCAGTCCGCCGAGCACGAAGAGCGGCCACCAGGCGGCGACGCCCGGGAACTCGATCGGCGCGAAGCCACGCCAGCCCACGAGCGGCATGCCGAACAGCGCGAAGCCGCGCAAGGCATCGACGAGTTCGCGCCGGCGCGGTCGTGCGTCGTCCGCGATGGCGACAGGGCGTGCGAGGAGCCGTGCAGGCGACAGGGAAAGAGGCGGCGTGGCGAGTCCGAGGGTCATCGATGTACGGCAGCGTCTGCGAAGCGATGGAGGGAACCCGGCGTGATGCGGAAGGCGGGCCAGGTGCGGGACGCGGCCACCGCGGGCGAGATGCGCGTCGGCCACCGATGCTAGGGATGCGCATTGCCTCAACATTACGAGCGCCGCATGCGGCGGCCGGCTCGTGGTAGAAACCGCCGCCCGCATCGCCTTCCGGTGCGCCCACTCCCGTGCCCCACCGCTCCGTTTCGCCAGTCATGCCCTCCGCAGCCGGCCGTGCATGGCCGGCGCTCGTCCGCTGGCTCACGCTGGCCTGCGCGCTGCTGCTGGCCGGCTGCGCGGGCCTGCCGAGCGACGTCGTTCGCCGGTCGTCGACGACGATCCCGAACGGCGCCGACACCACGCTCGGCCGCCTCGTGGCCGCGACCGCACCGCGCGGCGAAGACGAGCCGCTCAGCGGCTTCCGCCTGCTGCCGATGGCGCAGTTCTCGCTGCATGCGCGCATCGAACTGATCCGCCGCGCCGAGCGTTCGATCGACGTGCAGTACTACCTGGTGCAGAACGACGAGACCGGCCGCTACCTGCTGCGCCACCTGCGCGACGCGGCCGAACGCGGCGTGCGCGTGCGGCTGCTGGTCGACGATCTCTACACGGCCGGCGCCGATCCGCTGTTCCGGGGCCTGGCCGCGTATCCGAACGTCGAAGTGCGGATGTTCAACCCGTTCCCCGCCGGGCGCGAACGCTTCGGCACGCGCTGGACCGCCTCGCTGCTCGACTTCAACCGCGTGCACCGCCGCATGCACAACAAGCTGTTCGTGGTCGACGACACGATGGCGGTCATGGGCGGGCGCAACATCGCCAACGAGTACTTCCTGCGCGACGGCGGCTCGAACTTCATCGACATCGACACGCTGGTGGCCGGGCCCGTGGTCCACAAGCTCTCGTCGCTGTTCGACAGCTACTGGAACAGCCCCTACGTCTACCCGATCGAGTCGCTGGTATCGGCCGACGGCGCCTCGCCGCAATCGCTGCGCTCGCGCTTCGACGAACTCACGAGCGGGCCGGGCACGCCCGAGCCCGAGCAGCCCGGCGCCACCGACCTGCTGGGTCACCATCCGCTGGCCGCCGACCTCGACGCGGGCCAGCTGCAACTGGCCTGGGCGCGCGCCGAGGCCTATGCGGACGCGCCCGCCAAGGCGCTGGCGCCCGAGGAAAGCCGCGGCGCGCCGGCCGATGTCTCGCCCGACAGCGTGCAGTTCAACCTGCAACGCCATCTGCGCGGCGCGCGCACCGAGATCATGCAGACCACGCCCTACCTGATCCCGGGCCGCGGCGGCATGGAGACCATCCGGCATGTGCGCGGCAACGGCGTGGGCTACATCATGGTCACCAACTCGCTGGCGGCCACCGACGAGTCGCTGGTGCACATCGGCTATCGCCGCTACCGCGCCGAGATGCTGCGCCTGGGCGTGGCGCTCTACGAGCTCAGCCCCAAGCGGGTCGAGCAGAGCCGGCGCTTCGGCATGTACGAGACCTCGAGCGGCCGGCTGCACGGCAAGTCGGCGGTGATCGACGGGCGCACGGTCTTCATCGGCTCGATGAACTTCGACCCGCGTTCGGTGCTGCACAACACCGAGATCGGGCTCTTCATCTTCAGCCCGCAGATCGCGCAGCAGCTCAACAGCCTGATCGGCTTCATCCGGCTCGACGGCGCCTACCAGCTGCAGCTCGGGCCGCGCGGTGGCATCGAATGGGTGAGCCCGGCCGCGGGCGATGGTGCCGACACCATCCTGCACACCGAGCCCGAGACGAATTTCTGGGCCCGCTGGCGGCTCGAGCTGCTCGCGCCGCTGGTGCCCGAGAGCCTGCTGTGAGGCCCGCTTACTGCTGCAGCCGGCCGCTCAGGTAGGGCTCGGGATCGACGGCCACGCCGTTCTTGCGGATCTCGAAGCGCAGCTTCACGCGGTTGGCATCGCCGCCCGATCCCATCTCGGCGATCTTCTCGCCCTGGCGCACCACCGCGCCTTCCTTGACGAGGATGGTGCTCGCGTGGGCATAGGCGGTGAGGAAGGTCTCGTTGTGCTTGATGATGACCATGTTGCCGTAGGCGGCCAGTTCGTTGCCCACGTACACCACGCGGCCGTCGGCCGAGGCCACGATCGGGTCGCCGAGGTTGCCGGCGATGTCCACGCCCTTGTTGCGCACGCCGTCGAAGCGGCCGATGGTGGTGCCGGCGGCGGGCCGGATGAACAAGGCCTGGCGCTGCGGCGGCGGGGTCGCGGTGCGGCCGGGCTGTTGCATCGGCGGCAGCGGCGTGGTCGTGCAGGCGGCGATGCCGGCGGCGAGCAGCGCCGCGGCGCCGATTCGGAAAACAAAAGTCTGAAGGTGCATGGCGCTCGGTTGGAACGGGGACGTTCTGAAGGGTTCCCTCGGATCTCGGGGCCGTGCGGCCCGGCCGGTCGATGCTAGCAAAGTCCCCGGCGCGTTCCCTGCGGGCCGGCTGGGACTTGGCGCGCGGGCGGCCGCGCGCCATCGGGCGATCACTTCAGCGGGATCGGCGTGCCGCGGTCGATCGGCACCGCGGTGACGCTGTTCTTCGGCGAGCCGTCGATCAGCAGGTCGGAGTAGGTGAGGTAGACCAGCGTGTTGCGCCGCGCGTCGACCATGCGCACCACGCGCAGCCGCTTGAACAGCACCGACAGCCGCTCGCTGTAGACCTCCTCGCGCTTGGGCAGCGGCTGCGTCACGTTCACCGGGCCGACCTGGCGGCAGGCGATCGAGGCCTCGGCCTTGTCCTCGGCCACGCCGAAGGCGCCCGCGATGCCGCCGGTCTTGGCGCGCGAGACATAGCAGGTCACGCCGCTGACCTTGGGGTCGTCGTAGGCCTCGATCACGATCTTGTGGTCGGGGCCGATCAGCTTGAAGGCGGTGTCGACCTCGCCCACGGTCTCGGCGCGCGCCGCGGTGGCGGCCAGCAGGGCGGCGGCGAACGCGAGCGCCGCGCCGCGTCGAAGGGAGATGGCGTGCTTCATCGGGTCAGACGATGTCGATCGTGTGGACGCGGTCGAAGCTGCCGCGGCGCCGGTCCTCGAAGTAGTGCTGCAGCGCCTCGCGCACCGTGCGGAAGGCGATCTCGTCCCAGGGAATCTCCTCCTCGGCGAAGAGCTTCGCCTCGATGGTCTCGTGGCCCGGATCGAAGCGGTCGTCGAGCAGGCGCGCGCGGTAGAACAGGTGCACCTGTCCCACGCGCGGCACGCTCATCACCGCGAACAGGCCCTCGATCTCGAAATTGGCACCGGCTTCCTCGTCGGTCTCGCGCGCCGCGCCCTGGGCCGTGGTCTCCTCGAGCTCCATGAAGCCCGCCGGCAGCGTCCACTTGCCCCAGCGCGGCTCGATGTTGCGCTTGCACAGCAGCACCTTGTCGCCGAGCACGGGGATGGTCCCCACCACGTTGAGCGGGTTCTCGTAGTGGATCGTGTTGCAGGCCGGGCAGACGGCGCGTTCCTTGGTGTCGCCGTCGTCCGGCACGCGGTAGACCACCGCGGTGCCGCAGTTCTTGCAATGCTTGATGGGGATGCGCAGCAGCATGGGGCGGGCGTGCTCGCGGCCTCAGACGATCTTGACGGTCAGCACGGGCAGGCCGGCGACCTCGCCCACCAGCGTGTCGCCCGCGACCACCGCCGCCACGCCTTCGGGCGTGCCGCTGTAGATCAGGTCGCCGGGCTGCAGCTCCCAGGCGGCCGACAGGTGCTCGATGGTCTCGGCCACGTTCCAGATCAGCTTGCTCACGTTGCTGCGCTGGCGATCGCTGCCGTTCACCTGCAGCGAGATCTCGGCCTTCTCGGCGTCGCCGGCCTGCGCCGCCGGCACGATCGGGCCGATCGGCGCGCTCTGCTCGAAGCCCTTGCCGATGTCCCAGGGGCGGCCCTGCTTCTTCATCTCGTTCTGCAGGTCGCGGCGGGTCATGTCCAGGCCCACGGCGTAGCCGAAGATGTGCTTGTGCGCGTCGGCGGCCGAGATGTTCTTGCCGCCGGTGCCGATCGCCACCACGAGCTCGATCTCGTGATGCAGGTTCTTGGTCAGCGTGGGGTAGTCCACGGTGCCGGTCTGGCCGGCCTCGACCACCACGGCGGCGTCGGCCGGCTTCATGAAGAAGAACGGCGGTTCGCGGCCGGTGAAGCCCATTTCCTTGGCGTGATCCTCGTAGTTGCGGCCCACGCAGTAGATGCGGTGCACCGGGAAGCGGGCGGTCTGTCCGACGACGGGAACGGAAACGGTCGCGGGCGGGGCGAAGACGAACTCGGAGGCCATGGAAAACGATCCTTTGGGGGCGAAGCGGGAGAGGGGGAAGCCGGCAGTGTGCCAGAGGCGCCGCCCGGGCGCCGGGCGCCGGGGCCGGCCATCGGGGTATGCGAGGGGGCCGTCATGCCAGGGCGCAGAATACGGCCCGTTCCCGTCCCGCCATCGCTTCGCTCCTCCCCATGCCCCTTCGATTCGGAAAAGCCGGCAAGGCCCAGGCCTGCAACGAGCTCGGCAACACGCGCCAGGACGACGGCGACGAGGAGGGCGCGCTGCGGGCCTATGCCGAGGCCAGCACACACCGTCCCGACTGGGCCGTGCCCTGGTACAACGCCGGCCTGATCCACAAGTACCGCGGCGACTGGGCCGCCTCGCTCGAGGCCAATGCGCGCGCCGTACAGTGCGACCCGGGCAACGAGGGCGCGGTCTGGAACCTCGGCATCGCCGCCACCGCGCTCGGCGACTGGGCCACGGCGCGGCGCGCCTGGCGCCTCTACGGCATTCCGCTGGCCGAGGGCGAGGGCCCGGTCGACCATTTCGCCGGCCTGACGCCGATCCGCGTGCATGGCGACGAGGCCAGCGAGGTGCTGTGGGCCGACCGCATCGATCCCGCGCGCGCCATCCTGCGCAACGTTCCCTTGCCGGGCTCGGGCCACCGCTACGGCGACCTCGTGCTGCACGACGGCGCGCCCAACGGCTACCGGCTGCACCAGGGGCGCGAGGTGGCGGTGTTCGACGCGCTCGCGCTGATCGCGCCTTCCGATTACGCCACCTTCGAACTCTGGATCGAGGGCGTGTCGCAGGAAGAGATCGACCGCCTGATCGCGCGCTTCCATGCAGCGGGAGACGGCGCCGAGAACTGGAGCCTGGGCATCCGCATGCTGTGCGCGGCCTGCTCCGAGGGCCGGCCCTATGGCGAGGGCGAAGGCCACGACCACCCGGCCGACCAGACCGTGGGCCCGCGCGGGCCCTGGCGCCTGGGCCTGGCCGCGCGCGGGGAGGCTGCCGCCCGCGCCCCGCTCGACGCCTGGCAGCGGGAACATCCCGCGGCCACCCTGCGCGAGCTGCGCTGCGTGCTTGCCGCAGCGCCGCGCTCCTGAACCGCATCGACGCTATCCTCGAAGCCATGACCATGAAGCTGCACAACTACTTCCGCTCCTCCGCCTCGTTCCGCGTTCGCATCGCGCTCAACCTCAAGGGGCTCGACTACGAATACATCCCCGTGCACATCGCGCGCGGCGAGCACCGCACCGGCCCGTACTCGGCGATCTCGGCCGACATGCTGGTGCCGCTGCTCGAGGACGACGGCGAGCGCTTCTCGCAGTCGATGGCGATCATCGAGTACCTCGACGAGGTGCATCCCGAGCCGGCGCTGCTGCCCAGCGACCCCGCGGGCCGCGCCCATGTGCGCGCGCTGGCGCAGTCGATCGCCTGCGAGATCCATCCGCTGAACAACCTGCGCGTGCTCAAGTACCTGGTGAAGGACCTGAAGCTCGACGAGGAGGCCAAGAACGCCTGGTACCGCCACTGGGTGCGCGAGGGCATGCTGGCCTTCGAGCGCCAGCTCGCGCAGCAGCCCGCCAGCACCTTCTGCTGGGGCGACAAGCCCACCCTGGCCGACTGCTGCCTGGTGCCGCAGATCTTCAACGGCCGCCGCTTCGACTGCGACTTCAGCGGCCTGCCGCGCACCATGGCGGCCTTCGACGCCTGCATGCAGCTCGACGCCTTCCAGCGCGCGCAGCCCTCGCAGTCGCCCGACGCGGAGGCCTGATGGCGCTGCCCTGGCTGGTGCCCGACTGGCCGGCGCCGGCCCATGTGCGCGCGGTCTGCACCACGCGCGAGGGCGGCGTCTCGCAGGGGCCTCAAGGGCGTTACGCCAGCTTGAACCTCGGCGACCACGTCGGCGACGACCCGGCCCATGTCGCGGCCAACCGCGCGCGGCTGCGCGAGGCGATCGGCGCGCGGCCGGTGTTCCTGCAGCAGGTGCACGGCACGGGGCTGGTGTCGCTCGACGCGCCGGACGTGGCCGACGGCACCGCGGCCGATGCCTGCACCGCCACCGAGCCGGGCACGGCCTGCACGATCATGGTCGCCGACTGCCTGCCGGTGCTGTTCTGCGACACCGCGGGCCACCGCGTGGCGGCCGCGCACGCGGGCTGGCGCGGGCTCGCGGGCGGGGTGCTGGAGCAGGCCTTCCGGTCCTTCGAGGACGAGGCACGGACCGGTGGCGACGTCATCGCGTGGCTCGGCCCCTGCATCGGCCCCTCGGCCTTCGAGGTCGGCGCCGAGGTCAAGGTCGCCTTCGAGGCCCATGCGCCCGAGGCCGCCGGCTGCTTCCGGCCCGGCGCCGCGCCGGGCAAGTGGCTGGCCGACCTGCCCGCGCTCGCGCGCCAGCGGCTGCGCGCGCTCGGCATCGAGCGGATCCACGGCAACGACGGCGGCGATGCTTGGTGCACCGTGCGCAATGCCTCAGGGTTCTTTTCGCACCGGCGCGACGGGGTCAGCGGGCGCTTCGCCGCGCTGGTCTGGAAGGTCTGAATGCCCGGCCTTCGCCGCCAGTTCCTCGGCGGCCGCGCGCCGCGCCGCCTCCTGCGCGGCCAGTTCCTTTTCCTTCAGCGCCCGGCGCCGCGCGGGCGTGCTCATCAGGTAAACCACCAGTGTCACGGGGGCGAGCCCGTACAGTAGAAAGGTGATGATGGCGCCGAGCACGGTGCCGGTGGTGTTGGTGGCCTCGGCCACCGCCATCATCAGCACCACGTAGAGCCAGCCGATCACGACGAGATGAATGAACATTGGAAAAGGAGAGCGGGGCGAACGAAAGAGGAAGTAAAGCGTGTTTCCACACCGGCCGTGCGATGACGGCCACCGGGGTCCGGACCGCGCCGGCGCGGCGTTGTGAGCGTCTTGCGAATGCAGCATACTCAAACGACGCAAAGCCATCCGGATCGATTTCAGGCGAGGAGCAGGAGACACCATGACGAAAGCAACGGGGGCCGACGCGTTCGAACCCTTTCAACAGGCGCTCACCCAGGGGTGGCGCAAGGCGCTGGAGTCCTTCCAGCAGTCGGCCGGGCAGGGCGCCTGGACCGGCAATGGCAAGCCCCTGTGGCAGATGCCGCAAATGCCCGAAATGCCCGGCATGCCTTCCCTGGGCACCATGCCGGAATTGCCCAAGCTCTCGATCGATCCCGCGGCGCTGCGGGCCATCCAGCAGCAGTACATCGCCGAGGCCACCGCGCTCTGGGGCCAGGGCTTCGGCGCCAAGCCCGAGGGCGACCGGCGCTTCGCCGGCGAGGCCTGGAGCGGCAACCCGCTGTCGGCCTTCTCGGCCGCGATCTACCTGCTCAACGGCCGCACCCTGCTGAAGATGGCCGAGGCCATCGATGCCGACGAGAAGACCAAGGCACGGCTGCGCTTCGCGGTCGAGCAGTGGATGGCGGCCTCGTCGCCGAGCAACTCGCTGGCCTTCAATGCCGAGGCGCAGAAGAAGGCCATCGAGACCCAGGGCGAGAGCATCGCCAAGGGCATCCAGAACCTGCTGCACGACGTGCGCCAGGGCCACCTGAGCATGACCGACGAGAGCGCCTTCGAAGTGGGGCGCAACGTCGCCACCACCGAGGGCGCGGTGGTGTTCGAGAACGCGCTCTTCCAGTTGCTCGAGTACAAGCCGCTGACCGCCAAGGTCTACGAGCGCCCGTTCCTGCTGGTGCCGCCGTGCATCAACAAGTTCTACATCCTCGACCTGCAGCCCGAGAACTCGCTGATCCGCTATGCCAACGAGCAGGGCCACCGCGTGTTCGTGGTGAGCTGGCGCAATCCCGACGAGTCGCTCGCGCAGGCCACCTGGGACGACTACATCGAGCAGGCCGCGATCGAGGCCATCCACCGCGTGCAGGAGATCAGCGGCAGCCCGCAGATCAACACGCTGGGCTTCTGCGTCGGCGGCACCATCCTGTCGACCGCGCTCGCGGTGCTGGCCGCTCGCGGCGAGAAGCCGGCCGCCTCGGTCACGCTGCTGACCACCTTCCTCGACTTCAGCGACACCGGCATCCTCGACATCTTCGTCGACGAGCCCATGGTGCAGTACCGCGAGATGCAGCTCGGCAAGGGCGGCCTGCTGCCCGGCGGCGACCTGGCCTCCACCTTCAGCTTCCTGCGTCCCAACGACCTGGTCTGGAACTACGTGGTGGGCAACTACCTCAAGGGCGAGACCCCGCCGCCCTTCGACCTGCTCTACTGGAACAGCGACGCCACCAACCTGCCGGGCCCGTTCTACGCCTGGTACCTGCGCAACACCTATCACGAGAACAAGCTGGCCGAGCCCGACGCGCTCACGGTCTGCGGCGAGAAGATCGACCTGCGCCGCATCGACATCCCGGCCTACATCTACGGCTCGCGCGAGGACCACATCGTGCCGATCGGCGGCGCCTACGCCTCGACCCAGATCCTGCCGGGCAAGAAGCGTTTCGTGATGGGCGCCTCGGGCCACATCGCGGGCGTGATCAACCCGCCGGCCAAGAATAAGCGCAGCCACTGGATCCGCGCCGACGGCAAGCTGCCGAAGACGCAGGCCGAATGGCTGGCCGGCGCGCAGGAGCATCCGGGCAGCTGGTGGACCGACTGGTCCCAGTGGCTCAAGGGCCACGCGGGCAAGCAGATCCCCGCGCCCAAGACCTACGGCAAGGGCAAGGCCTACCAGGCCATCGAGCCCGCCCCGGGTCGCTACGTCAAGGCCCGCGCCTGACACCCGCATTACCGAATTTCAAATCACCTCAACGGAGAACCTCATGGAAGACATCGTCATCGTTTCGGCCGCGCGCACCGCCGTCGGCAAGTTCGGCGGCTCGCTCGCCGGCATCGCGGCCACCGAACTGGGCGCCATCGTCATCAAGGAAGTGATCGCGCGTGCCAACCTCACGCCCGAGCAGGTCGGCGAAGCCATCATGGGCCAGGTGCTCGCGGCCGGTGCCGGCCAGAATCCCGCGCGCCAGGCGTGGCTCAAGAGCGGCGGCGCCAAGGAGACGCCCGCGCTCACGATCAACGCCGTCTGCGGCTCGGGCCTGAAGGCCGTGATGCTCGCGGCCCAGGCCGTGGCCACGGGTGACAGCGACATCGTCGTGGCCGGCGGCCAGGAGAGCATGAGCCTCGCGCCGCACGTGCTGCCGAACTCGCGCAGCGGCCAGCGCATGGGCGACTGGAAGCTGGTCGACACCATGATCGTCGACGGCCTGTGGGACGTCTACAACCAGTACCACATGGGCATCACGGCCGAGAACGTGGCCAAGAAGTACGGCATCGACCGCGCCGCGCAGGACGAACTGGCGCTCGCCAGCCAGACCAAGGCCGCCGCCGCGCAGGACGCCGGCAAGTTCAAGGACGAGATCGTCCCCGTCACCATCCCGCAGAAGAAGGGCGACCCGGTCGTCTTCGACAAGGACGAGTTCATCAACCGCAAGACCAGCGCCGAAGGCCTGGCCGGCCTGCGCCCCGCCTTCGACAAGGCCGGCGGCGTGACCGCGGGCAATGCCTCGGGCCTGAACGATGGCGCCGCCGCCGTGCTCGTGATGACCGCCAAGAAGGCGGCCGCCCTCGGCCTCAAGCCGCTGGGCCGCATCGCCAGCTACGCCACCGCCGGCCTCGACCCCGCGATCATGGGCATGGGCCCGGTGCCCGCCTCGACCAAGGCGCTGCAGCGCGCCGGCTGGAAGGCCGCCGACCTCGACCTGCTCGAGATCAACGAAGCCTTCGCCGCGCAGGCCTGCGCCGTGAACAAGGAAATGGGCTGGGACATCAACAAGGTCAACGTCAACGGCGGCGCCATCGCCATCGGCCATCCGATCGGCGCGTCGGGCTGCCGCATCCTGGTGACGCTGCTGCACGAGATGCAGCGCCAGAACGCCAAGAAGGGCATCGCCTCGCTGTGCATCGGCGGCGGCATGGGCGTCGCGCTCACCATCGAGCGTTGATCCCCCGGCAGCCGTCGTCGTCGCTCAGAGCGACATCGACGGCCGCTGCGCCATCGCCGCGCGCCAGCGCACCAGCTCGGGGTGTTGTTCCCCGGGCTTCACGCGCACGATGCGCGCGAAATCCACCGCCACCACGGCGGTGATGTCGGCCAGGCTGAAGCGGTCGGTCGCGATGAACTCGCGGCCGGCCAGCCGGTCGTTCAGCGTCTCGAAGAAATGCTGCACCCGCGCCAGCCCGCGCTGCGCGAGCTCGGGGATCTGCGCGTAGTTCACCGGGCCCGGCAGCGCGCGGTCGGCCATGGCCGGCGAGCCGTTGCGCAGGGTCTCGGCGATCGCCAGCAGGCCCTCGAATTCCACGCGCCAGTGCCAGCTCGCGATCTCGGCCTTCTCGGCCGGCGTGCGGCCCATCAGGGGCGGCTCGGGATGGCGCGCCTCGGCCCAGGCCGCGATGGCGGCGTTGTCGGTCAGCAGGCCGTCTTCGGCGGTGCGCAGCGCGGGCACCGTGCACTGCGGATTGATCGCGCGGTAGGCCGCGCCCATTTGCTCACCACGAACCAGGTCGACCTGCACCGTCTCGTGGGCAATGCCCTTTTCGGCCAGCAGGATGCGCGCGCGGCGCGGACTCGGCGCTGTGGCGCAGTCATAGAGAATGATCATCGTCTGTCCAACTCCTGGAACTCATTGCATGAATGGCACGACCGCCTACACGCCGCCCACCGTCTGGTCCTGGAACAAGGAAAGCGGCGGCCGCTTCGCGAACATCAATCGCCCGATCGCGGGTGCCACCCATGAGAAGGACCTGCCGGTGGGGCGGCATCCGCTGCAACTCTATTCGCTCGCGACGCCCAATGGCGTGAAAGTGACGGTGATGCTCGAGGAACTGCTGGCGCTGGGCCACGCGGGCGCCGAGTACGACGCCTGGCTGATCCGCATCAGCGAGGGCGACCAGTTCGGCAGCGGCTTCGTGGCCGTCAATCCCAACTCCAAGATCCCCGCGCTGCTGGACCGCAGTGGCGCCACGCCGATCCGCGTGTTCGAGTCGGGCGCGATCCTGCAATACCTGGCCGAGAAGTTCGGCAATGCCTTCCTGCCGACCGAGCGCGCGGCGCGCGCCGAATGCCTGTCGTGGCTGTTCTGGCAGATGGGCAGCGCGCCCTACCTGGGCGGCGGCTTCGGCCATTTCTATGCCTACGCGCCGACCAAGATCGAGTACGCGATCGACCGCTTCGCGATGGAGGTCAAGCGCCAGCTCGACGTGCTCGACCGCCGGCTGGCCGAGAGCCGCTACCTGGCCGGCGACGACTACACCATCGCCGACATCGCGGTCTGGCCCTGGTACGGCGCGCTCGCCAAGGGGCAGCTCTACGAATCGGGCGAGTTCCTGCAGGTGAGCGAATACAGGAACGTGCTGCGCTGGAACGACGAGATCGCGCAGCGCCCCGCGGCGCAGCGCGGCCGCATGGTCAACCGCGCCTGGGGCCAGCCCGGGAGCCAGCTGCACGAGCGCCACGACGCGGCCGACTTCCAGACCCGCACGCAGGACAAGCTCCAGGCGCAGGGCTGAGGCGGCCGATCTTGTTCACCGCCCGTTTTTTGAGCAAAGTGTGGAATCCCTTTATAAAACAACGACTTAAATTTGTTTTACAAGGCTCCACATGAGTTGCCCCCAAAGTTATGCACAGAAAGTGGGGATGAAGGGGCGGAACTCAGGATTCGCGCGCAAGTAGGCGCAGTCCCACGGAAAAATCCGCTCAGCCACCGGCTGCGTCGATGGCATCGGCCGCGTAGTGGCGGCACAGCGTGTCGACCAGCGCCTGCGCATACACCGGCAGCGCCGCGCGTTCGCGCACCAGCAGATAGCGCTCGCGCACGCACCAGGCGTCGCTGAGCTCGATCAGCGCGAGCTTCATGCCCTCCTGGTTGCGGCGCGCGGCCGACTCGGGCACGACGCCGATGCCCACGCCGCTGCCGATCATCCGGCACATGGCGTCGAAGCTGCCGAGCTGGATGCGCAGCTTCTGGCGCTTGCCGATGCGGTCCGTGACCTGTCCGAGGAAGGCCTGCAGCGTGCTGCCCTGCTGCATGCCGATGGCGTCCTCGTCGAGCGTCTCGGCGAAGGCGATGGTGCGCAGCTGCGCGAAGCGGTGCTGGCGCGAGGTCACGAGCACCAGCCGGTCGGTGCTGAAGTGGATCGATTCCAGGCCCAGGGTGTCGACGCTGCCCGCGACGATGCCGATGTCGGCGCGCCCGTCGCGCACGCCGCGCGGGATCTGAGCGTTCGGTTTTTCCTGAAGGTCGACGTTGATGCGCGGATTGGCGGCGAGGAAGGCCGGCAGGATCTCGGGCAGGAAGTCGGTCACGGCCGTGGTGTTGGCGAACACGCGCAGGTGGCCGCGCAGGCCGCCGCCGTACTCGAGCAGGTCGCTGCGCAACTGGTCGGTCTGGTTCAGCAGCAGCCGCGCATGGTGCAGGAAGGCCTCGCCCGGCGGCAGCAGGCGTACGCCGCGCGCCTCGCGCTGCAGCAGCTGCAGGCCGGCCTGGTTCTCGAGCGCCTTGATGCGCGCGCTCGCCGCGGCCAGCGACAGGTGCTGCCGGTCGGCCGCGCGCGTGAGGCTGCCGAGCTCGGCCGTGGCCACGAACAGGCGCAGGTCGGTGAGGTCGAAGAGCATGGCCCGATGGTAGCCGTCGACCGCGAGGCTTCGGTGAAACCGAAGGCTGGGTTCCGAAATCGGAGATTGCGCCGAGGCGGCGGCGCGGCGCACCATGCCGCCATGGCCGGGGAGCACCGCGGCCTTCACATCACATCGGAGACAGGCATGGGTTCTCGCGCAACGGCGCTTTCTTCTTCTCTTTTCTCGTGGTTCGCCGCGGCGTCGATCGCCGTGCTGGCGGCCGGCGCCTCGGCGCAGCCGGCGGCCAGCACCTATCCCACGCGGCCCGTCGCCCTGATCGTGCCGCAGGCCGCGGGCGGCACCAACGACATCGTCGGCCGGCTGGTCGGCCAGAAGCTCGGCGAACTGCTCGGCGTCGGCGTGGTGATCGACAACCGCCCCGGCGCGGGCGGCAACATCGGCACGCAGCTCGCGGCCAAGGCGCCGAAGGACGGCCAGACCCTGCTGATGACCATCAGCAGCAGCCAGGCGATCAACCCCGCGCTCTACCGCAACCCCGGCTTCGATCCCGAGAAGGACTTCAAGCCCGTGGGCCTGATCGGCGCCGTGCCCAACGTGCTGCTGGTCAACCCCGGCTTCCCCGCCAAGACCCTGCCCGAACTGCTGGCGCTCGCGCGGCAGAAGGGCGCGCACTACCAGTACGCCTCGGCCGGCAACGGCACGCTCAACCACCTGCTCGGCGAGATGCTCAACAGCATGGCCGGCATCTCGCTCGAGCACGTGCCCTACAAGGGCGTGGCGCCGGCCATCAACGACGTGCTCGGCGGCCAATTGCCGATCGTGTTCGCGAGCCTGCCCTCGGCGCTGCCGCACATCAAGGCCGGCAAGCTGCGCGCGCTGGCCGTCAGCGGCGCGAAGCGCTCGCCGGCGCTGCCCGACGTGCCCGCCATCGCCGAGGCGGTGCCGGGCTACGACGGCACCCTGTGGATCGGCCTGTTCGCGCCCGCCGGCGTGCCGGGCGAGGTGCTCACTAAGCTGCAGGACACCATGCACAAGGCGCTGGCCGCGAAGGACCTGCGCGAGAAGCTCGAGCAGCAGGGCGTGGAGGTCGCGCCGCCGACCTCGCCCGAGCAGTTCTCGGCGCTGCTGCACGACGACCTCGGCAAGTGGGCGCGCATCGTCAAGCAATCGGGCGCCTCGGTCGATTGACCCGGATTCAGGAGAACGGATGACCCCACACGACACCCCCGCCATCGACGCCGCCGCGCTCGCCGGCCTGCGGGCCTGGCAGGGCCGCAGCGAAAGCCTGCACGACCAGATCGTCGCGAGCCCGGTGCGCGCGCTGTCGGCCACGCTCGACCGCGACGATCCCGCGCCGGCCGCCGGCACGCCGCTGCCCGCGCTGTGGCACTGGCTCTATTTCCTGCCGCACCACCGGCAGTCCGAGATCGGCCCCGATGGCCATGCGAAGCGCGGCGGCTTCCTGCCGCCGGTGCCGCTGCCGCGCCGCATGTGGGCCGGCGGCCGGCTGCGCTGGGAGGCCGGCAATCCGCTGGTGGTGGGCGACGAGGTGGAGCGGCGCTCGACCATCGTCTCGGTCGAGCACAAGACCGGCCGCAGCGGCGAACTGGTGTTCGTGCTGGTGCGCCATGAGGTGCACAACGCGCGCGGCCTCGCGCTGACCGAGGAACACGACATCGTCTACCGCGCCGCGCCGCAACCCGGCGAGGCCGCGCCGGCGCCCAAGGCCGCGCCGAAGGACGCCGCCTTCAGCCGCGACATCGTGCCCGACGACGTGCTGCTGTTCCGCTACTCGGCGCTCACCTTCAACGGCCACCGCATCCACTACGACCGGCGCTACGTCACCGAGGTCGAGGGCTATCCGGGCCTGATCGTGCACGGTCCGCTGATCGCGACCCTGCTGGTCGACCTGCTGCGCCGGCACACGGGCGACGCACCGCTCGCGCGCTTCGAGTTCCGCGCCGTGCGGCCCACCTTCGACATCGCGCCGTTCCGCGTGCATGGCAAGCCCGGCGCCGATGGCGGGAGCTTCGCGCTCTGGGGCAAGGACGCCGAGGGCTGGCTCACGATGCAGGCCACCGCGGTGCTGGCCTGAGGACTCTCTTCTTCCAGGAAATCACGCAATGACAAGACCCCTCGACGGGATCACGGTGGTGTCGCTCGAACATGCGATCGCGGCGCCTTTCTGCACCCGCCAGCTCGCCGACCTCGGCGCGCGCGTCATCAAGGTGGAGCGCCCGGGCGTGGGCGACTTCGCGCGTGCCTACGACCAGCGCGTGGCCGGCGAGGCCTCGCACTTCGTCTGGGTCAACCGCTCGAAGGAAAGCATCTCGCTCGACCTCAAGCAGCCCGCCGCGCTCGAGGTGCTGCAGGAACTGGTGGCCGGCGCCGACGTGCTGGTGCAGAACCTCGCGCCGGGTGCCGCGGCGCGCATGGGGCTGGGCGCGCAGGCGCTGCAGGCCAAGTACCCGCGGCTGGTCGTCTGCGACATCTCGGGCTATGGCGAGGACGGCCCGTACCGCGACAAGAAGGCCTACGACCTGCTGATCCAGAGCGAGGCCGGCTTCCTCTCGGTCACCGGCACGCCCGAGGAGCCCTGCAAGTCGGGCAACTCGATCGCCGACATCGCCGCGGGCATGTATGCCTACACCGGCATCCTGGCCGCGCTGCTCCAGCGCGGCAAGACCGGCAAGGGCTCGCACATCGACGTCTCGATGCTCGAGTCGCTGGCCGAGTGGATGGGCTTTCCGATGTACTACGCCTACCAGGGCGCGACGCCGCCGCCGCGCAGCGCCGCCTCGCACGCCACCATCTATCCCTATGGCCCGTTCCCCGCGGGCGACGGCGGCACGGTGATGCTGGGGCTGCAGAACGAGCGCGAGTGGAAGCTGTTCTGCGAGAAGGTGCTGCTGCAGCCCGCGCTCGCCACCGACGCGCGCTTCGACAGCAATGCGCGGCGCAACGAACACCGCGAGGAACTGCGCGCCATCATCGTCGGCCTGTTCGGCGCGCTGAGCACCGCCCAGGTGCTCGAGCGCCTCGACGCCGCCCAGATCGCCAATGCGCGCATGAACGACATGACCGGGCTCTGGGCGCATCCGCAGTTGCAGGCGCGCGAGCGCTGGCGCCAGGTGGACTCGCCGGCCGGGCCCATTCCCGCGCTGCTGCCGGCCGGGCGCCAGAGCGCCTTCGACTACCGCATGGATGCCATCCCCGCCGTGGGCGAGCACACCGACGCGATCCTGCGCGCGCTGGGCCGCAGCGAGGAACAGATCGCGGTGCTGCGCGAGGCCAAGGCGGTATGAGCGCCCAGGCCCTGGGGCTCGCGCGCACCTTCCTGTTCGTGCCGGCCGACCGGCCCGAGCGCCATGCGCGCGCGCTGGCCAGCGGTGCCGGCGCGGTGATCGTCGACCTCGAGGACGCGGTCGCGCCCGAGCGCAAGGCCGCCGCGCGCGAGGCCTTGCCCGGGGGCTTCGCCGCGCTGCCCGCGGCCGACCGCGCGCGCCTGCTGCTGCGCATCAACGCGCCGGGCACGCCCTGGCATGCCGACGACCTCGCGCTGGTCGCGCGGCTCGCGGCGGCGCGCGCCATCGCGGGCGTGGTGCTGCCCAAGACCGAGAGCGCCGACCAGCTGGCGCGGCTGGCCGAGGCCGCCGGCCCCGAAGCCGTGCTGGTGCCGCTGATCGAATCGGCCGCGGGCCTCGCGGCCCTCGATGCGATCGCCGCCGCGCCCCAGGTGCTGCGGCTCGCCTTCGGGCACCTCGATTTCCAGGCCGACCTCGGCATGGCCTGCGACGCGCAGGAGGCCGAGCTGGTGCCGGTGCGGCTCGCGCTGGTGCTGGCCTCGCGCCGCGCCAACCTGGCCGCGCCCATCGACGGCATCGCGACGGACTGGCGCGACGCCGAGCGGTTCGCGGCCGAGGCGGCGCGCGCGCGGCGCGGCGGCTTCGGCGCCAAGCTCTGCATCCATCCCGCGCAGGTCGCCCCGGTGCATGCGGCGCTCGGGCCCGGCGCCGAGGAACTGGCGTGGGCGCGGCGCGTGGTCGAGGCCGTGGCGCTCGCCGGCGGCGGCGTCGTGAACCTCGACGGCCGCATGGTCGACGCGCCGGTGGTCAGGCTCGCGCAGCGCCTGCTCGCGCTCGATGCGCAGGCGCCGCCGGGCTGAACCTTCCCAGGACATTCATTCGTTCATCAACCCAAGGCAAGAAGAAGGAGACAAGAGACATGAATGCATCGAACCCCGCGCGCCAGCGCCGCCCCCTGCGCCTCGCCGCGGCCGCCGCCCTGGCCATCGGCCTCGCGGCCGCGCCCTGGAGCGCCTCGGCCCAGGGCGCCTGGCCCGACAAGCCGATCGTGATGGTGGTGCCGTACTCGGCCGGCGGCCCGACCGACGTGGTGGCGCGCATGCTCGCGGTGCCCATGGGCAAGTCGCTGGGCCAGACGGTGGTGGTCGAGAACACCGTGGGCGCGGGCGGCACCATCGCGCCCACGCGCGTGGCCAAGGCCGCGCCCAACGGCAACACCATCCTGATCCACCACATGGGCATGGCGACCGCGCCCGCGCTCTACAAGAAGCTCAACTACGACCCGCTCAAGGACTTCGAGTACATCGGCCAGGTGATGGACGTGCCGATGACCCTGCTGTCGCGCAAGGACTTCCCGGCGAACAACTTCCAGGAGCTGCTGACCTACGTGAAGGCCAACCGCGACAAGGTCTCGCTCGCCAATGCCGGCGTCGGTGCGGTCTCGCAGCTGTGCGGCATGCTGTTCGCGCACCAGATCGGCGTGCAGCTCACGACCGTGCCCTACAAGGGCGCCGGCCCCGCGCTCAACGACCTGATGGGCGGGCAGGTCGACCTGCTGTGCGACCAGACCACGCAGACCGCGCCGGTGATCAAGGACGGCACGCGCGTGAAGGTGTTCGGCGTGACCACGCCCAAGCGGCTGTCGAGCATGCCCAACCTGCCCACGCTCGACGAGCAGGGCCTCAAGGGCTTCGACGTGAAGGTCTGGCACGGTATCTACGCGCCCAAGGGCACGCCGCCGGCGGTGCTCGAGAAGCTCAACGTCGCCTTGCGCGCCGCCCTGCAGGACGACATGGTGAAGCAGCGGCTGGCCGAGCTGAGCTCGGAGATCGTGCCGCTCGACAAGCAGACGCCCGAGGGGATGCGCACCCATCTGGTGGCCGAGATCGACAAGTGGGGCAAGGTGATCAAGGCGGCCGGCGTGCAGGCCGACTAAGGCATGAGGTAGTCAGTCCGCGCGCAGCACCTGCTCGAACAGCGCGAGCAGGTGGCGCGCGAACAGGTCCATGTTCGCGGGCCGGTCGTTGCCGCCGGTCTCGATGGTGCGGCTTTGGGACACCGCGTCCGGCCCGCCGACCACCGCGAGGCAGACCCGCCCCGGCGGATCGCCATAGGGGCTGCCCGAGGGACCGGCCGCGCCGCTCTCGGCGATGCCCCAGCCCGAGTGGTGGTTGTCGCGCACGCGCTGCGCCACCAGCAAGGCATAGGGCTCGGTCTCGCCGCGCAGGCCGGTCATGTCCTCGGCCGTGAGCCCGAGCAGCGCGCGGCCCGCACGCCGCGAATAGACCACGGCGCCGCCACGGAAGTAGGCCGAGGCACCGGGGATCGCGAGCAGCGCGGCCGACACCAGTCCGCCGGCCGAGGACTCGACCACCGCCACCGTCTGGCCGCGCTCGCGCAGCAGCGCGCCGACGCGCTCGGCGATCGCGCCGAGCGGCTCAGGGTTTGCCGCCTTGGGACTTACGCTGACACTCGCAGTCATACTTTGGAACTCCTTCGAAACGAAGCGAACGCAAGAGCGTATTCGCCCCGCATGGAGAATGATGGAACGCCGCTGCGCGAATACATCGTGACACCCGAGAAACACCCCAGGTCAGTGTTTTTCCCGAGACGGGGGGTGGTCCGAAACTCGCTAGAGTGAAGGCGGCCGTTCAAGGCTTTCGACAAGTACACACAAGGAATTTCTCATGAGCAAGAAAGTTGCATATGTCACTGGAGGCATGGGTGGCATCGGAACAGCCATCTGCCAGCGTCTCTACAAGGACGGTTTCCGCGTCGTCGCCGGTTGCGGTCCCACCCGCGACTATTCGAAGTGGCTGGCCGAACAGAAAGCCCTGGGTTTCGAGTTCCACGCCTCGGTCGGCAACGTCGGCGACTGGCAGTCCACGGTCGAGGCCTTCTCGGCCGCGAAGGCAGCCCACGGCGCCATCGACGTGCTGGTCAACAACGCCGGCATCACGCGCGACCGCATGTTCCTCAAGATGACGCCCGAGGACTGGAGCGCGGTCATCGAGACCAACCTCAACAGCATGTTCAACGTCACCAAGCAGGTGGTGGGCGACATGGTCGAAAAGGGCTGGGGCCGCATCATCAACATCAGCTCGGTCAACGGCGCCAAGGGCCAGGCGGGCCAGACCAACTACTCGGCGGCCAAGGCCGGCATGCACGGCTTCACGATGGCGCTGGCCCAGGAGCTCGCGGGCAAGGGCGTGACGGTCAACACCGTGAGCCCCGGCTACATCGGCACCGACATGGTCAAGGCCATCCGCCAGGAAGTGCTCGACAAGATCGTCGCCACGATCCCGGTCAAGCGCCTGGGCGAGCCGAGCGAGATCGCGTCCATCATCGCGTGGCTGGCCACCGACGAGGGCGGCTACTCGACCGGTGCCGACTTCTCGGTCAACGGCGGCCTGCACATGCACTGAGCCGCGGCTGCGCTCGGAAAGGAAACCCGCTTCGGCGGGTTTTTTCATGTCCGGCCCGAACGGACAAGCCCCGGGAAATGCAACCGTCTTGCATACGTGTAATGAACGATCCCCCCACGTTCCTGCAAAATCGGCCGATGCCCCACAGCGTCTCACTCATCAACACCATCGCCGCCGGCCTCGGCCTGGCCCTGGTGCTCGGCTTCCTCGCCGCGCGCCTGCGCCTGCCGGCTCTCGTCGGCTACCTGCTGGCCGGCGTCATCATCGGTCCCTTCACGCCCGGCTTCGTGGCCGATGCCGGCATCGCCGCGCAACTGGCCGAGATCGGCGTGATGCTGCTGATGTTCGGCGTGGGGCTGCATTTCTCGCTCGACGACCTGCTGGCCGTGCGCAAGATCGCGCTGCCTGGCGCGCTGCTGCAGATCAGCGTGGCCACGCTGCTCGGCGGCGCGCTCGCGCTGTGGTGGGGCTGGAACCTCGGCGCCGCGCTGGTGTTCGGCCTGGCGCTCTCGGTCGCCAGCACGGTCGTGCTGCTGCGCGCGCTCGAGAGCCTGGGCATCCTCGACTCCTTCACCGGCCGCATCGCCGTCGGCTGGCTGGTGGTGGAAGACCTCGCCATGGTGCTGGTGCTCGTGCTGCTGCCCCCGCTCGCCGAGACCCTCGGCGGCCGCGCCGCCGGCACCGACGCCTCGCCGCTGTGGCAGACCCTGGGTCTCACCCTGCTGCAGGTCGGCGGCTTCGTCGCCCTCATGCTGATCGTCGGGCGCCGCGTCTTCCCCTGGATCCTCTGGCAGGTCGCGCGCACCGGCTCGCGCGAGCTCTTCACCCTGTGCGTGGTGGCCGCCGCCGTCAGCATCGCCTTCGCCTCGGCGGCGCTGTTCGGCGTCTCCTTCGCGCTCGGCGCCTTCTTCGCCGGCATGGTCATGCGCGAGTCGCAGTTCAGCCACCGCGCCGCCCAGGAATCGCTGCCGCTGCGCGACGCCTTCGCCGTGCTGTTCTTCGTCTCGGTCGGCATGCTGTTCGATCCCTCCGTGCTGCTCGAGCGCCCGCTGCAGGTGCTGGCCGTCGTGCTGGTCATCGTGCTGGGCAAGTCGCTCGCCGCCTGCGGCCTCGTGCTGGTGCTGCGCTATCCGCTGGCCACGGCACTCACCGTCAGCGCCAGCCTGGCGCAGATCGGCGAGTTCTCGTTCATCCTGGTCGGCCTGGGGGTCTCGCTCGGCCTCATGCCCACCGAGGGGCAGAGCCTGATCCTGGCCGGCGCCCTGATCTCCATCGCCACCAACCCGCTGTGGTTCAGCCTGATCGCGCCGCTGCAGAAATGGCTGCATGCCCATTCCTCGTTCGCGCGCCGCCTCGAGGCGCGCGACGACCCGCTGGCCGAGCTGCCGATGAGCACCGAGGCGCGCTACCTCTCGCGCCAGGTGGTGCTGGTCGGCTACGGCCGGGTCGGGCGCCGCATCGCGGCCGAGCTCAAGGCGCACGACATCCCCTACGTCGTGGCCGAACAGAACCGCGAGCTGGTCGAGAAGCTGCGCGAGGAGGGCGGTGCCGCCGTCTATGGCGACGCGGCCGATCCCGCCGTGCTGATCCAGGCCCACATCGCGCGTGCCCGCGTGCTGGTGGTGGCCACGCCGGCCGCGCTCAACGTGCGGCAGATGATCGAGACCGCGCGCACCCTCAATCCCACGATCGAGACGGTGATCCGCAGCCACAACGAGGCGGAAGCGGAGCTGCTCACGCGCGAGGTCTCGGCCAATGTCTTCCTCGGCGAGCACGAGCTGGCCCAGGCGATGGCGCGCGACGCGGTGCGCCGCGCCGTGGCGCCGCCCGCGGCGCATGGCGCCAACGGCGCGCCCACCGTGCCGGGCGCGCCGGCCTGAGCGCTTTTTCTAGAGGTCCTCGATCACCAGCATGCGATAGCGCTGGGCGATCGAGTACGGCACCGTGCGCACCACGTCCATCAGGCGTTCGGCGTCTTCCTGTTCCTCGGTGCGTACCAGCAGCGCCGTGTGGCCCTCGCGCGCGAGCTTGGTGTAGGCGCGCACGGTCGCGCCATCGGTGCCGGCCGAGGGCAGGGGGTTGTCGGCCTCCTTCACGGTCGGGGTGATCTCGGCCAGCACGGTGGCGGGCGGCAGCAGGTAGACGTCGTCGCCGCTCACGCCCTGTTCGATGAGCTGGCGGCCGATCCGGTCGGCGTCCTCCGCGCTCGGGAACATCACCATCGAGTAGCCGGTGGGATAGAACGCGCCGCCGATGCTCGATGTCATCCGCGATTCCAGGCTGAACTGCTTCATGGGGGCCTCCTGTGTGTCTTGGCTGGCTGCTGATCCGCTTCGAAACTAGGCCGCGCACCGGCGCTCGCATGTAGGAGAAGCCCGGGAGCTGGGAACGGTGGGCGCCAACGCCCGTCGCAGGAAGCCCACAGGGTTTTCGCCGGCGGTGAACGTGATCGAGTACACGCGCGTTGTGACAGGGCGTGTCCACGATCCCGGCGGCGCGCCCCCATCATCGCCAACGCCCACCTTCCAGAGCTTCGCGTGAACACCATCCCCGCCACCCTGTCGCCGTCGCCCCGCAACCTCGCGCTGACCGTCCACGAACTGGAGCCCGGCGAGTTCTACTGGGTGCTGATGGAGGCGGTCGACGATGCCGCGGGCGAGGGCGCGGTGCATTCCTACCTGCCGCTCGAGGCGGCCATCGAGCCGCACACCAGCTATTCGAACGCGCTGGTGGCCGGCGTCAGCGTGCTGCGCCGGCTGTTCGGCACCGAAGGCCCCGGCCGGGCGCAGGACACCCGCACGCCCGACGAGCCCGCGCGCACCCGCTCCCTATAATTCTCGCCGTTCGGTGCGGCCATTCTTCCGAGGAAGGAAGGACGCACCGGCACCACGGTTCGAAGGTGCCCCGCCAGCCATGCATGCCATGGCCAAGGGGTTAAACGGGAAGCAGGTGCGACGCGTCGGTTCACGGATCGACGCCTCCATTCCTGCGCTGCCCCCGCAACGGTCAGCGGATCTGGACGTCCTCACTCCATGCCCCCAGGGCATCGGCAGCCACTGCGCCCCCAAGGCGTGGGAAGGCGAGGGCTTCCGCAACGGCGCTGCAGTATCGACTGCGCGCCGCTGCGCTCCGCGAGCCCGGATACCGGCCTTCGTCACCGCCTCGGACGCTGCGGGAGTGCGTGTCCGGGCCGCCGGCCGGCGAAGCGCTCGCTTTACCCGCCGCCGGTCCCGGCCATCGATCGACCTCCCGCCGCGTCCACGTTCGGTCAGAGAGCCTGCGGGGACGCGGGCCGGAGGAGAAGTCACATGGATCACGCATCGCTGCCAGGCGATCGCAGGGGTGCGGCCGGCCGCCGCCCGCACCGCCACCGGGGTCGCCCGGCCACCCGCCGCCTCGGCGGCGTTTCCGCCGCCATCGGCCTCGCCTTCAGTGCCGGCAGCGGCTTCGCGCAGCAGGCCGCCACCAGCCTGCCGCCGGTGCAGGTCGAGGCCGGCGCCCAGGGCGCGCTGTCGCTCGCCGAGCCCACGCAGACCGGCAGCCGCCTCGGCCTCACGCCGCTCGAGACGCCCGCCAGCATCGAGGTGCTGACCGGCGAGACCATCCGCGCGCGCGGCGACGTCTCCGTCATCGAGGCCGCCACCCGCGCCACCGGCATCACCGGCGCGCCCTCGCCGGGCAACGGCAGCACCTCGATGGCCGCGCGCGGCTTCTCGGGCCATGGCTCGGTGATGCAGCTGTTCGACGGCACGCGGCTGTTCGCGGGCGCGGGCACCGTCACCTTCCCGTTCGACACCTGGTCGGTCGACCGCATCGAGGTGCTGCGCGGCGCGGCCTCGGTCATGTATGGCGAAGGCGCGATCGGCGGCGCGATCAACGTGGTGCCCAAGAAGCCCACGCGCGGACCGATCCACAACGAGGCGCTGCTGAGCTACGGCTCCGACGCCACGCGCCAGGCCGCCTTCGGCAGCGGCGGCGCGATCAACGACAAGCTTTCGTACCGCTTCGACATCAGCCACCGCGCCACCAACGGCTTCATGGCGCGCGGCGAGGGCGAGAGCCTGGCCGTCGGTGGTGCGCTGCGGCTGGACGTCTCGCCCGAGCTGCAGTTCACCCTGTCGCACGACGAGGGCCGCCAGTCGCCGCAACGCTACCAGGGCGTGCCGCTGATCGACGGGCGCCTCGACGGCCGGACCCTGCGCCAGAACTACAACGTCGACGACGCCGAGCTCAAGTACGACGACAAGTGGACCCGCCTCGACGCGCTCTGGACGCCCAGCGATGCCGTCACCGTGCACAACCAGCTCTACCGGCTCGCGAGCCAGCGCCACTGGCGCAACAGCGAGACCTACACCTTCAATGCCGCCACGCGCCGCGTGACGCGCGGCGACTACCTCGAGATCGGCCACGACCAGGAGCAGGTCGGCAACCGCACCGACGCCACCTTCCGGCACGAACTGTTCGGCATGAAGAACCAGGTGCTGGTGGGCTTCGACGTGAACCGCATCGACTTCCTGAACTCGAGCGACTCGCCCTACGGCGGCCGCTCGGTGGTCGACCCCTTCGTCTTCCTGCCCGGCTACTACCAGTCGCCGTCGCCCTACCTGCCGCGCTACCGGACCCGCACCAGCACCTATGCCGTGTTCGCCGAGGACAAGCTGGCCTTCGACGAGCGCTGGTCGCTGGTCACCAGCCTGCGCTGGGACCATGCCAAGGTGGCGCGCACCGACCTGTCCAACGCGGCCAACAGCCTCACGAAGACCTTCGAGTACGCCACCGGCCGCATCGGCGCGGTGTATGCGCCCGATGCCTCGCAGTCCTTCTATGCGCAGCTGGCGCACGCGGCCGATCCGCTGACCTCGCTGATCAGCACCTCGACCACGCAGGCGCCGTTCGACATCAGCACCGGCAACCAGGTCGAGGTCGGCTACAAGCGCCAGCTGGCCGACAACCGCGGCGCCTGGACCGTGGCCGCCTACCGCATCGAGAAGAAGAAGCTGCTGTCGCGCGACCAGAACAATCCCACCGTCTCGCAGCAGGTCGGCAAGCAGTCGTCCGAGGGCATCGAGGCCACGCTCGACCTCGCGCTGACCCCGACGCTGCGGCTCGAGGCCAATGCGGCCAAGCTGCGCGCGCGCTACGACGACTTCAACGAGGTCGTGAGCGGCCGGCTGGTCTCGCGCGCCGGCAACACGCCGTTCGGCGTGCCCGAGGAAGCGGCCAACCTGTTCCTGCACTGGCATTTCCTGCCGCAGTGGGAGGCCGAGTTCGGCCTGCGCTACGTCGGCTCGCGCCAGGTCGACGCGGCCAACTCGCGCAAGATCGGCTCCTACACCGTGGCCGACGCCTCGGTGAGCTGGCAGGCCAACAAGTCGCTCAAGCTCGCGCTGCGCGGCTACAACCTCGGCGACCGCCGCTATCCGCTGTCGTTCTCGAACAGCGGCAACCAGTGGCTGTTGGGCCGTCCGCGCTCCTTCGAGCTGTCGGCGCTGGTGAACTTCTGAGATGACGCACGCCGCGCGCCGCGCCCGCGCCGATCGCACTGCCTGGCAGCGTGCGTGCCCGCTCGTGCGCCACTGGCTCTACTGGACCCACCGCTGGCTCGGCATCGGCGGCTGCCTGCTGTTCGTCATGTGGTTCGTCTCGGGCGTGGTGATGATGTACGTGGGCTATCCCACGCTCACCGAGGGCGAGCGGCTCGCGGGCCTGCGCGCGCTCGACGTCGGCCAGGCCCGGGTCTCGCCCGTGGCCGCGCTCGAGGCCCTGCCCGAAGCAGCGCGCCAGCAGCCGCCGCGCCGCGTCGCGCTCGAGATGCAGGGCGGCGCGCAGCCGCAGCCGGTGTGGCGCATCGTCGATGCGCGCGGCGGCCGCCATGCGGTGTCGGCGCGCGACGGCCGGCTGCTGGCCGGCACCGACGCCGCGCAGGCCGAGGCCGTGGCGCGCGACTTCTCGGGCCAGCCCGGCGCGCGCTGGGCCGAGACGCTCGAGCGCGACCAGTGGACCGTGCCGCAGGGCCTGAATCCGTTGCGCCCGCTGCACCGCATCGAACTCAACGACGCGGCCGGCACCGAGCTCTACGTGTCGGCGCGCACCGGCGAGGTGGTGCGCGACACCACGCGCTCCGAGCGCTTCTGGAACTGGCTCGGCTCGGTGCCGCACTGGATCTACTTCACGCCGCTGCGCGCCGATCCGCCGCTGTGGCACGACGTGGTGGTGTGGCTCTCGGCCGCCTGCATCGTCTCGGCCGTGACCGGCATCGCGATCGGCATCCTGCGCGTCCGGCTGCGCCGGCGCTTTCGCAACGGGTCCGTCACGCCCTACACCGGCTGGATGGCCTGGCACCACATCGCGGGCCTGGTCGGCGGCTTCTTCGTGCTGACCTGGATCGTGAGCGGCTGGCTTTCGATGAACCCGAACCGCTGGTTCGAGCGCAACCCGGTCGACGCGGCCGCGATGGCGCGCTACACCGGCGGCGAGATATCGACCTTTCCGTGGCCGCCCGCCATGCCGCCGGCGGGCGAGGGCGCAGCGGCGCCGCGCGAGGCACTGCTGCAATGGTTCGACGGCCGGCCTCTGCTGCAGCTGCGCGATCCGCAGGCACGCGTGCGCGTGCTCGATGCCGCGAGCGGTGCGCCGGCTTCGATCGCGCGCGAGGACATCGTGCGCGCGGCCGCCCGGCTGCGCCCCGGCGCCACGGTGAGCCAGGCCGTGCTGCAGACCGCCTACGACTTCCACTGGTACGGCCACCACCGCGAGCGCGTGCTGCCGGTCTGGCGCCTCGAGTTCGACGACCCCGCGCGCACCCGGCTCTACATCGACCCGGCCAACGGCCAGCTGGCCGGCAGCAGCGACCGCAATGCGCGGCTGCGGCGCTGGCTCTTCAATGCCGCCCACAGCCTCGACTTCCCCTGGCTGATCCAGTACCGGCCGGCCTGGGACCTGGTGATGTGGCTGCTGTCGATCGTCGGCGCCGTGGCCTCGGCCAGCGGCGTGGTGATCGGCTGGCGCCGGCTCCGGCCGCGCTCGTGTTCTCCCACCGTGGCGCTCGCGCGTCCATGATCCAATCCACTTTCGCACTGCGGTGCCCTCCAGGAGCTGTTCCATGCACATCGAACCCGGTCTCGTCGACACGACCAAGATCTTTCTCAGCTATGCCACCGGCGCCGCGGCGCTCGCCTGCACGGGCAAGGTCGCTTTCGACACCCTGCTGAAGGACGGCCTGGTCGCCTTGGCATTGCGCTCGGCGATCGCCGTGGCGCTGGTGTTCTGTTTCTTCGAGGTGCTGCCGCACCACCCGGTGGGTGTATCGGAAGTGCACCTGATCCTCGGCACCACCTTGCTGCTGGTGTTCGGGCTCGCGCCCGCGGCCATCGGCCTGGCGGGCGGGCTGCTGGTGCAGGGCCTGTTCTTCGAGCCGCAGGACCTGCCGCAGTACGGCATGAACGTCACGACCCTGCTGGTGCCGCTGTTCGCCACCGCGGTGCTCGCGCGTCGCATCATTCCCGAGAAGCTGGCCTATGTGGACATCGGCTACCGCGAGGCCTTCAAGCTGTCGGTCGCCTACCAGGGCGGCATCGTGGTGTGGGTCGGCTTCTGGGCGCTCTACGGCCGCGGCACCGGGCTCGCGAACCTCGGCGAGATCGCCAGCTTCGGCGCCGCCTACATGACGGTGGTGCTGGTCGAGCCGCTGGTCGACCTCGGCGTGCTCGCCGGTGCCAAGGCCTGGCGCCGGCTGCAGGGCTCGGCCTTCGTCGAACGTCGCCTCTACACCGGCGCCTGAAAGAACCCTCGGAACCCTCCATGACCACCAGCAACGCAAAAATCCCCGTCACCATCGTCACGGGCTTCCTCGGCAGCGGCAAGACCACCTTGATGCGCCACATCCTCGGCAATGCCGAGGGCCGCCGCATCGCGGTGATCGTCAACGAGTTCGGCGAGCTCGGCATCGATGGCGAGATCCTGCGCGGTTGCGGCATCGGCTGCGACGACGAGGGCAACGAGCGCGAGGGCGCGCTCTACGAACTCGCCAACGGCTGCGTCTGCTGCACCGTGCAGGAGGAATTCCTGCCCGTGATGCTGCAGCTCGCCGAGCGCCGCGACCAGCTCGATGCCGTGCTGATCGAGACCTCGGGCCTGGCGCTGCCCAAGCCGCTGGTGCAGGCCTTCCAGTGGCCCGACATCGCCAACGTCTTCACCGTCGATTCGGTCGTGACCGTGGTCGACGGCCCGGCCGCCGCGGCGGGCCAGTTCGCCGAGAACCCGGTGGCGGTCGACGCGCAGCGCCGCGCCGATCCCAACCTCGACCACGAGTCGCCGCTGCACGAGCTGTTCGAGGACCAGCTCTCGGCCGCCGACCTGGTGGTGCTCAACAAGGCCGACCTGCTCGACGAGGCCGCGCGCGCGCGCGTCGAGGCGCTGGTGCGCGAGGAGCTGCCGCCCGAGGTCAAGATCGTGACGGCCACCGAGGGCAAGCTGCCGCTCGCGCTGCTGCTGGGCCAGGGCCGCGCCGCCGAAACCACCATCCACCTGCGCGAGAGCCACCACGACCACGAGGAAGACCACGACCACGACGAGTTCGACTCGCTGGTGATCGACCTGCCCGCGATGGACCGCGAGCGGCTGCTGGCCGCGCTGGCCGCGCTGGTCGAGCGCCACACCATCTACCGCGTCAAGGGCTTCGTCGCCGTGCCGGGCAAGCCGATGCGGCTGCTGGTGCAGGGCGTGGGCCGGCGCTTCGACCACCACTTCGACCGCCGCTGGCGCGACGGCGAGGCGCCGCGCACGCAGCTGGTCTTCATCGGCGAGGACCTCGAGGAAGCCGCGCTGCGCGAGGTGCTCGAGGGCGCGGCGCTGCCGGCCTGAGCGCGCTCGCTTCGTGCACCTGCTGAGCACCCAGCCCGGACGCTTCGTCGAGGACGACCCGGGCGTCGTCACCCGGCTCGACCAGACGCCGGGCGAGATCGTGGTGCTCAGCTCGGCCGACACCACGCTGGCCCTGCTGTCGGCCGCGCGCGGCGCGCTCGCGGCCAGCGATCCCGGCTATCCCTCGCTGCGGCTGGCCAACCTCATGTACCTGCGCCAGCCGGCCTCGTTCGACCTCTATGCCGACGAGGTGCTGCGGCATGCGCGCGTGGTGGTGGTCGACCACCTGGGCGCGGCCTCGGCCTGGCCCTACGGCCTGCAGCAGCTCGAGCAGCTCGCGCGCCGGCACGGCCAGCAGCTCGCGATCTTCTCGGGCGACCTGCAGGAGGACGAGGACCTGCTCGCGCGCAGCACCGCGCCGCGCGCCGTCTGCCACCGGCTGTGGCAGTACCTGCGCGCGGGCGGCCCGGCCAATGCGCTGCAGTTCCTGCGCGCGGTGGCCTTCCATGGCCTGCGCCATGGCGACGAGCCGCTGCCGCCGCGCAGCCTGCCGCAGGTGGCGCTGCACGTGCCGGGGCTGCCCGCCACCTCGGCCGTGCCCGGCATCGACGACCTGCGCGCGCGCTGGCGGCCCGGCGCGCCGGTGGTGGCGCTGGTGTTCTACCGCTCGCACCTGCTGTCGGGCAACACGGCCGCCTTCGACGCGCTGGCCGAGGCGCTGTCGGCCGAGGGACTGAACCCGCTGCCGCTGGCGCTCGATTCGTTCAAGGACCCGCTGTGCCTGTCGGCGCTGCGCGAACTCTGCGCCACGCACGCGGTGCAGCTGGTGCTCAACACCACCGCCTTCGCGGCACTGGGGCACGACGGCGGCGAGGGCGGCGAACTCGCGCTGGCCGGCGACGCGCCCGTGCTGCAGGTGATCGTGAGCGGCGGCAACCGCGAGGACTGGCTGGCCGACAGCCAGGGCCTGCGGCCGCGCGACATCGCGATGCAGGTCGCGCTGCCCGAGATGGACGGCCGCATCGTGACGCGCGCCGTGAGCTTCAAGGGCCTGCTGCATCGCTGCGAGCTGACGCAGACCGAGGTGGTCGGCTACCGCGCCGAGCCCGACCGCGTCGCCTTCGTGGCCGAGCTCGCGCGCCGCTGGTGCCGCCTGCGCAGCCTGCCGGCGGCCGACAAGCGGCTCGCGCTGGTGCTCGCCAACTACCCGGGCAGCGAAGGTCGCATCGGCAGCGGCGTGGGGCTCGACACGCCGGCCTCGGTGATCGCGATCCTCGGAACGCTGCGCGCCGAAGGCTATGCGCTCGGCGATCCGAAGGCGTTGCCGGCCGATGGCGACAGCCTGATGCAGACCCTGCAGCAGGGCATCGCCAACGACCCGCGCGAATGGCCCGCGCGGCCCGCCTGGCAGAGCTACGCGCTGGCCGACTACCGCGCGCGGCTGGCCGCGCTGCCCGAAGGCATGGCCGCGGCCATCGACGAACGCTGGGGCCCGCCCGAGCAGGATCCGATGCTGCGCCAGGGCCGCTTCATGATCGCGGGCCTGCGGCTGGGCCGGGTCTTCGTCGGCATCCAGCCCGCGCGCGCGCTGAACCTCTCGGGCTCGCAGGACTATGCGAGCTACCACGACGCCGAGGCCGTGCCGCCGCACGGCTACCTGGCCTTCTATTTCTGGCTGCGCGACGTGTTCGGCATCGACGCGGTGGTGCACGTCGGCAAGCACGGCAACCTCGAATGGCTGCCGGGCAAGAGCATCGCGCTGACGCAGGCCTGCTGGCCCGACGCGGTGCTCGGGCCGCTGCCCAACGTCTATCCCTTCATCGTCAACGACCCGGGCGAGGGCGCGCAGGCCAAGCGCCGCACCCAGGCCGTGATCGTCGACCACCTGATGCCGCCGCTCACGCGCGCCGAGAACCACGGCCCGATGCAGGACCTCGAGCGCCAGGTCGACGAGTACTACGACGCGCTGCTGGTCGATGCACGCCGCGCGCGCGTGCTGCGCGCCCAGATCCTCGCGGCCGTGCGCGCCCAGCACCTGGTCGACGAGCTCGATGCGGCGGGCGCCGAGGACGATGCCGTGCTCGCGCGCGTCGATGCCTACCTCTGCGAGCTCAAGGAGACCCAGATCCGCGACGGCCTGCACGTGTTCGGCGCCTCGCCCGAGGGCCGGCTGCGGCGCGACACGCTGCTGGCACTGGCGCGCTATCCGGCGGGCGACGGCAGCGGTGCGGACGCGGGGTTGCTGGGTGCGCTGTCGCACGACCTGCTGCCCGGCGAGCACTTCGATCCGCTGGACATCGAGCCCGCGAAACCCTGGCAGGGCGCGCGGCCCGCGCTGCTGCAGGCGGTGAGCGACGACCCCTGGCGCCACCAGGGCGACACGCGCGAGCGGCTCGAGCTGCTGGCGACGCGGCTCGTCGAAGCGGGCGAATGCCCGGCCGGCATGCCGCGCGCCGCCGCCGTGCTGGGGCGCATCGCCGAGCAGCTCGCGCCCGCGCTCGATGCCTGCGGCGCGCAGGAGCTGCTGCAGCTGTCGCGCGCGCTGCGGGGCCGCTTCGTGCCGCCCGGGCCCAGCGGCTCGCCCTCGCGTGGCCGGCCCGACGTGCTGCCGACCGGGCGCAACTTCTACGCGGTCGACACGCGCGCCATTCCCACCCCCACCGCCTGGATGCTGGGCCTCAAGTCGGCCGCCCAGCTGGTCGAGCGCCACCTGCAGGAGCATGGCGACTATCCCGCGGGCATCGGCCTGTCGGTCTGGGGCACGGCCACCATGCGCACCGGCGGCGACGACCTCGCGCAGGCCTTCGCGCTGATCGGCGTGCGGCCGAAGTGGGCCGCGGGCAGCCAGCGCGTGGTCGACTTCGAGGTGCTGCCCACGGTCGGCCTCGGGCGGCCGCGCATCGACGTCACGCTGCGCATCTCGGGCTTCTTCCGCGATGCCTTCCCGGCCGCGGTGCAGATGTTCGACGCGGCCGTGCAGGCCGTGGCCGCGCAGGAGGACGAGGATGCCGAGCGCAACCCGATCCGCGCGCGCATCCTGCGCGAGGCCGCGGCGCTCGAGGCCGGGGGCCTGCCGGCCGAGGTCGCGCGCACCCAGGCCGGCTGGCGCGTGTTCGGTTCGGCGCCCGGCCACTACGGCTCGGGCCTGCAGCCGCTGTTCGACAGCGGCGACTGGCAGAGCGACGACGACCTCGCCGGCGCCTATGTCGGCGGCAGCGCCCATGCCTACGGTCAGGACAGCGACGGCGTGCCCGCCACCCAGGCGCTGGTGCGGCGCTTGCGCGCGACCGACGTGGTGCTGCAGAACCAGGACAGCCGCGAGCACGACCTGCTCGACTCCAACGACTACTACCAGTTCCAGGGCGGCATGGCCGCCGCCGTGCGCCACCTGAGCGGCAGCCAGCCGGCCATGTACCACGGCGACCATGGCAATCCGCAGGCGCCGCGCGTGCGCACGCTCAAGGAGGAGATCGGCCGCGTGGTGCGCGCGCGCGTGGTCAATCCCAAGTGGATCGCGGGCGCGCGCCGCCACGGCTACAAGGGCGCCTTCGAGATGGCGGCCACGGTCGACTACCTGTTCGGCTTCGACGCCACCGCGCGCGTGGTCGGCGACCACCAGTACGCGATGGTGGCCGACGCCTACGTGCTCGATCCCGACAACCGCGATTTCGTCGACACGCACAATCCGCGCGCGCTGCACGACATGCTGAGCCGCTTGCTCGAGGCCATGCAGCGCGGCCTGTGGCAGTCGCCCGGCGACTACCGAGAACGCATCGAGAACCTGCTGCTCGCGCACGAGCAGCGGATGGAAGGACATACGCGATGACCGCCCACCCGAATGCCGAGGCCGCGCCGCTGCCGGCGTCGTTTCCCTTTTCCGCCATCGCCGGCCAGCCGCGGCTGCGCGAGGCGCTGCTGCTCGCCGCGGCCGATCCCGCGCTCGGCGGCGTGCTGATCGAGGGCCCGCGCGGCACCGCCAAGACCACGGCCGCGCGCGCGCTGGCCGAGCTGCTGCCCGGCGCGCCCTTCGTCACTCTGCCGCTGGGCGCCAGCCTCGAGCACCTGGTCGGCACGCTCGACCTCGGCCAGGCGCTGGCCGGCCATGCGCTGAAGTTCGCGCCGGGCCTGCTCGCGCGCGCCCATGGCGGCGTGCTCTATGTCGACGAGATCAACCTGCTGCCCGATGCGCTGATCGATTCGCTGCTCGACGCGGCCGCCAGCGGCGTCAACGCGGTCGAGCGCGACGGCATCTCGCACCGCCATGCCGCGCGCTTCGTGCTCGTGGGCACCATGAACCCGGAGGAGGGGAGCCTGCGCCCGCAACTGCTCGACCGCTTCGGCCTGTGCGTGCAGCTGCGCAACCTCGAGGACCCGGCCGAGCGCCAGGCCGTGGTGCGCGCGCGGCTGGCCTTCGACAGCGATCCCGAGGGCTTTCGCGCGCGGCATGCGGCGGCCGAGGCCGAGCTCGCCGCGTCGCTGCGGCGCTCGCGCGCGACGCTGGCCGATGCCAGCGCGCTGCCGTATGGCGATGCGGTGCACGAGGCCGTGGGCGCGCTGTGCATCGCCGCGCAGGTCGATGGCCTGCGCGCCGACCTCGTGATGCTGCGCGCGGCGCGCGCGCTGGCCGCGCTCGAAGGGGCCGAGGCCATCAGCGAGGAGCATGTGCGGCGCGTGGCCGAGGCCGTGCTGCTGCACCGGCGCAAGCCGGGCGTGGAGGCGACGCCGCCCGCGCAGGCGCCGAGCGCGCCACCGCCATCGGCCGCCGAGGGCGAGAGCGCCATCGACGACGGCGCCGATACCGGCGACGGCGACTGGGGCGCGCTGCCTGCCGAGCCCGTCGGCGTCGCCCGCGTCAAGCCGCTGCGACCGCTGATCCCGGCCGCCTCGCTCGCAAAAAAAGCCTGAGCCTCCGGGACACCGCACCCGCTGGCGCGCGCCAGGGTGACCGGAGGCAGGCGTCATCGGGACCGGGCCGCGAGGCCTGGCACGGCATCGCCGCCACCGACGCGGCGCTCGACTGGCCGCGCACGCTCGTCGCGCGCGGTGCCGGTCCGCTGCGCCGCGAGCACCTGCGCCGCCGCCCGCGCGAGACGCGCGAGGGCGCGCTGCACTGCTTCCTGCTCGATGCCTCGGCCTCGATGCGCAACGACGGCGGCCTCGCGCGCGCCAAGGGCCTGCTGCTCGCGCTCATGGACGAGGCCTACCGCCGCCGCGACCATGTCGCGCTGCTGTGCTTCGCGGGCTCGGTGGTCGAGCTGCGGCTGCCGCCGCGCCGCGCCAGTGCCTGGAACGACGACTGGATCGCGCCCATCGGCGCCGGCGGCGGCACGCCATTGGCGCTGGGCGTGCGGCGCGCCGACGAGCTGCTCGAGCGCCATGCCGATCGCCGGCGCTGGCTCTGGCTGCTGACCGATGGCCGCAGCGCCGAATCGCCCGCGCGGCCCGGGTCGGCCGACGTGGCCTGCGTGGTCGGCTTCGAGACCGCGCGCGTGCCGCTGCATCGCGCGCAGTCGCTGGCCGCGGCGTGGGACGCGCGCTACCTCGACGCGGCCGCGTTTGACCCGCGGCAGGCCTAGCGGCTAGGATGCCGGCCATGTCCACCCGTCCTTCGCTCCACCTCGCCGGCACCTGCTGTCGCGCTCTGCCATGGGGAGATGGCGGCTAGAGCGACTTCACGCGAACCCGCATGCCCATGGCCACCCGTTGCAAGACTGGTGGCCTTTTTGTTTTTTGCAACGACCTCGAGAGTCCACACGCATGTCCCTCGTCCTCCACGACACCTGGTCGCGCTCCCTGCGCCCCTTCGTTCCGCTGCGCCCCGGCCCGGTGGGGCTCTACTGCTGCGGTCCCACCGTCTACGACCATGCCCACATCGGCAACCTGCGCACCTACGTGTTCGAGGACCTGCTGCGCCGCGTGCTGGAGTTCGGCGGCCACGAGGTACGGCACGTGGTCAACATCACCGACGTCGGCCACCTGGTCTCGGACGCCGACGAGGGCGAGGACAAGATGGAAAAGGGCAGCCGGCGCGCGGGCGAATCGGCCTGGGCCATCGCCGAGCGCTTCACCGCGGCCTTTCGCGCCGACTGGCGCGCGCTGAACCTGCGCGAGCCCGCCGAATGGCCGCGCGCCACCGACCACATCCCCGAGCAGCTCGCCTTCATCGCCGAGCTCGAGCGCAAGGGTTTCACCTACCGCACCGCCGACGGCATCTACTTCGACACCTCGAAGCAGGACGACTACGGCCACCTCGCGCGGCTGGACAAGGCCGGCCTGCGCGCGGGCCAGCGCGTGGCGATGGGCGACAAGCGCGAGGCCACCGACTTCGCGCTCTGGAAGTTCAGCCCGCCCGGCGCCCAGCGGCAGATGGAATGGGACAGCCCCTGGGGCCGCGGCTTCCCGGGCTGGCACATCGAGTGCTCGGCCATGTCGGCCCGCTACCTCGGCCCCTGGTTCGACATCCACTGCGGCGGCGAGGACCACATCGGCGTGCACCACAGCAACGAGATCGCGCAGACCCAGGCCTGCCACGGCACGCGGCTCGCCAACTTCTGGCTGCACGGCCATTTCCTCACGCTCGACGACGACCTGAAGATGTCGAAGTCCGACGGCGACTTCGTGCGGCTGCAGACCCTGGTCGACCGCGGCATCGATCCGCTGGCCTACCGCTACCTGTGCCTGGGTGCGCACTACCGCAGCAGCCTGCGCTTCAACGAGGCCGCGATCGCGGGCGCGCAGTCGGCGCTGGACCGCCTGCGCCGTGCCTATGCGGGCTGGCCGGAGGGCGGCGCGGCCGACGCGAGCTTCGTCGCGCGCTTTCGCGCCGAGGTCGAGCAGGACCTGAACCTGCCGCGCGGCCTGGCCGTGCTGTGGGAGCTGGTGCGCAGCGACCTGCCGGCGCCGACGCGGCGCGCCACGGCCGATGTGTTCGAGGCGGTGCTGGGGTTGGGGCTGGCCGAATGGCGCGAGGAGGGCGACGCGGTGCCCGAGGCGATCGCGGCCCTGGCGCAGGAGCGGCTGGAGGCCCGCTCCGCCGGCGACTGGGCCCGGGCCGACCGGCTGCGCGAGGACTTGCGCGCGCAGGGCTGGCAGGTCGAGGACGGCGCGGCCGGGCCCCGGCTCAGCCGTGGACGCTGGTGACAGCAGGCCGGCGGCCGCGGACCGACAATCGCTCCCCATGAACGCCACGCCGCCCAAGCCACGCCCGATCCGCACCGCCGCCTCGCTGATCCTGCTGCGCGACGGGCTCGGCGGCCTCGAGGTGCTGATGCTGCGCCGGGCCGACAAGCCCGACGACCAGAACAGCGGTGCCAGCGTGTTCCCGGGCGGCGTGGTCGACGCGCACGACCGCGAGCTGCACACGCGCTGCGTGGGGCTCGACGACGCGGCCGCGAGCGCGCGGCTCGCGCTGCCCGCGGGCGGCCTCGACTACTACGCCGCCGCGGTGCGCGAATGCTTCGAGGAGGCCGGCGTGCTGTTCGCGAGCGACGCCGACGGCGCGCTGGTCGCGCTCGATCGCATCGATCCGGAGCGGCTGGCCGCGATGCGCGCCGCCGTGGCCGACAGCACCGAGGCGCTGCTCGCGCTGTGCGACGCCCAGGGTTGGCGCCTCGCGGTCGACCAGTTTGCTTATTTCAGCCACTGGCTCACGCCGCCCGGCATGCCGCGGCGCTTCGACACGCGCTTCTTCGTCGCGGCCATGCCCGCGGGGCAGGAGGTGCAGGTCGACGGCTTCGAGATCGTCGAGCACCGCTGGCTGCCGCCGGCCGAGGCCGCGAGTCCGGCACTCGGGCTCAAGCTGATGAACGTGACGCGGCGCGTGCTGCTGGAGCTCGCGGGCTTCGCCTCGGTGGCCGATTGCCTCGCGCAGGCGCGCGCTCGTGCGCGCGTGCGTCTCAACATGCCGCGGCTGGCCGACGGTCCCGAGGGCCGGCGGCCGGTGAACGTGGACGAGGCGCCCTACGACGAGGTGGCGCTGGTCGATCCCGACGGGCAGGGCGGCGGGCGCTATGCGCACGAGGCGGGGCTGTCGATGCGGCTGTCGGCGCGCGTGTGGCGCGTGACGGGCGCCGATGGAACGCACAGCCATTTCGTGGGGGGCGACGAAGGCTGGGCGCTGATCGATCCGGTGCCGGGCGAGGCGCTACGCGCCGCGGCGCCGGGGCCGGTGCGCTGGGTGCTGGCCACGCGCGGCGAGGCATCGGCCACCGGCTGGCCCGAGGCACGTGCGGTCGCGCCGAAGACCGGGGAATCGCTGGACCTCGGCGGCGCGACGCTGCGGGTGCTGGACGGCGACGAGGCCGCAGCACGGCGCTTCCTGCTGGTCGAGGAGCGCATGCTGTTCTCGGGCAACGCGCAGGGCGCGGCCGTGGCGTGGCCCGACGATGCGGCGGTCGAATGGATCGCGCCTGCGCGCGGCTTCGTCGTGCGCCACGCGCCCGACTGAGCGCGGCCCGCCGTCCTCAGGAGCGTGGATCGCCGAGCCGCACCAGGCAGTCGACGATCGCATCGGCCGCCTCGTCCAGCCGCGGACCGGGCCGCATCATCAGGTCGAAGCGCGCCGCCGCGAAGCTGCAGACGCGGCCGCGCTTGATCGCGTTCATCGCCGACCAGCCGGGCCGCGCGGCCATTGCCGACAGCTCGCCGAGCGCCGACACCATCAGCACGTCGGGGTCGGCGCGCACCACGAACTCGGGGCTCATCTTCGGGAACGGCCCCAGCGTGCCGGGCACCGCGTTCGCGAGGCCCAGGCGCGCGAGCGTCTCGCCGATGAAGGAGCTCTCGCTCGCGGCCGCCATGCCGCCATGCACCTCGAAGTAGACGCGCCGGCCCTGCCAGCCAGCGGGCACGCGTGCGCGTGCCGCGTCGAGGCCGGCATCGAGCCGGCGCCAGTAGGCCTCGCCCTTGCCGGGCTGGCCGGTGGCGCGCGCCACGGTCTCCATCACGCGGCGCATGTCGGCATGGGTCTTGGCATCGAGCGCCAGCACGCGGATGCCGAGCCGCTCGAGCGGTTCGGCGGCACGGCTGCGCGGGCGCAGCAGCACCAGGTCGGGCTTGAGCGCGACGATGCGCTCGATGTTCGCGTCGTCGATGCCGCCCACCTGCGGCAGCCGCTGCACCGCCACCGGCCAGTTGGCATGGCGGTCGATGCCCACCAGCCGGTCGCAGGCATCGAGCGCGCAGACGGTCTCGGTCAGCGAGGGCATCAGCGAGACGATGCGCCGCGCGGGCGCCGGCAGCTCGAGCACGCTGCCGCGGTCGTCGTCGAGCCGCACGCCCGCATGGACCAGCGCCGGTCCGCCGAGCGCGAAGGCCGCGGCCAGCGAGAGCGCCGAGGCGAAGTGGCGCGCGGGACGCGGGGAGGGCGCGAGGTCGGGGGACTGGAACATCGGGGCGGAAGGAAGGCGGGACTGCGCCGATTGTCGCCGCCGGGCTCAGGGCTCGCCCCGGTTCGCCAGCCGCTCGCGCCGGCGCGCCTCCTCGGCGCGCGCATCGTTTACTGCGCGCAGCACCTCGCCGAGGTCGACCGGCCCGGCGTCGCGCGGCGGCGCGCCGCTCAACGGGGTTTCGGGCCGCAGCAGGCCACGCTCATAGAGATGCCAGATCTCCTCGCCATGGCGCGTCTCGTGCAGCTCGGGCGCGAAGCGGCCGAAGAACTCGCGCAGGTTCGCCACGTCGCGCAGCAGCATGCGCTGCGCATGGTTGTTGCCCGCGGCATCGACGGCCTGCGGCAGGTCGATGATCACCGGGCCGCCGGCGCCGAGCAGCACGTTGAACTCCGAGAGGTCGCCGTGCACGATGCCCGCGCACAGCATGCGCATCACCTCGCGCACCAGCGTGGCGTGATGGCGCCGCGCGTCCTCGGGCGTGAACTCGACATCGTTGAGCCGCGGCGCGGCCGCGCCCTCGGCATCGGTCACGAGCTCCATCAGCAGCACGCCTTCCCAGAAGCCGAAGGGCTCGGGCACGCGCACGCCCGCGTCGGCCAGCCGGTAGAGCGCATCGACCTCGGCGCTCTGCCAGTGGCTCTCGGTCATGCGGCGGCCGAAGCGCGTGCCCTTGGCGATGGCGCGGCGCTCGCGCGAGTTGCGGATCTTGCGGTTCTCGGTGTAGTCCACCGCTTGTCGGAAGGCCCGTTTGTCGGCCTCCTTGTAGACCTTGGCGCAACGGGCTTCGTCGCCGCTGTGCACGACGTAGACCATCGCCTCCTTGCCGCTCATGAGCTGGCGGCTGACGCTGTCGATCAGGCCTTCGTCGACCAGGGGTTGGAGTCGGGGCGGGATCTTCACTGCGCGGCCTCCTTCTTCGTGAAGGAAGCGAGCGCGGCGAAGCGCAGGGTGAAAGAGAAAACGAAACGATGCCGCGCGTGCGCGGCTGCTGTATCGAGCATGGGTGTGGGCACCTTGATTCGGAAACGAAAGACCGGGCGCCGCACGCGATGGCGCGCGCGGCGGGCTTGGCGAATCTCGGGCGGGGCGGCGTCGCGTGCAGCGCGGGGGCTGCGACGCTCAGCGAGGCGAAGGCATCAGCGGCGTGCGCGCAATGCGGTCGAGCGGCCGGGCACCGAGACGGTGGTGGGGGCAAGGACTGGCTTGTTCATTGCGTACCTCCTGTGGTGCGTGGTTGTCGAGGGTTGCGAATGTAGTCGCATGCGCGGCAACTGTGAAGCAGGTTGTTGGCACGAGGCCGGCGCTGTGTTCGGCGCGCGACAGCGCCACCTATCGCACATGGCTTCAGGATTCGACAAGGAATGCGTGGCGCGGACGCCCGAAACCATCGTCTTCGCAGCATGCAATTGCTAAACTGGTTGCCACAAGAAGATGCATGAGAACGCACCCTCGCGTGCCGCTTCTCTCGATCCGATCCGCACCGCTTTCGAGATCTTTTCAAATGACGCCTGAACAACGACTGGACCTGTGGCTTGCCGAGGAACGCGAGGTAGTCGAATTGCTTAATTCGGGTCCCGGTGTCGGCGTGGCACGGCCCGCGCAGCTCGTCGGCAAGAGCGGCCTCGAAGTCATGCACGCGATGATGAACGGGCAGCTTCCCTATGCGGAGTTCGCCAAGCACCTGAGCTTCTATGCCATCGCGGCACGCCCGGGCTCGGCCGTGTTCCAGGGCACGCCGCAACGCGAATACCTCAATCCCATGGGCACCATCCATGGCGGCTGGATGACTTCGATCCTCGATTCGGCGCTGGGCTGCGCGGTGCTCGCATCGCTGCCGCCGGGGCAGGTCTACACCACCGCCAGCCTCGAGACCCGCTACGTGAAGGGCCTCACGCTCGACGTGCGGCGCGTGCGCGCCGAGGCCACCGTCACGCGCATCGAAGGCCGCATGGCGCTGGCCGAAGCCAGCCTGGTGGGGCCGGACGGTACGCTGTATGCCAAGGCCACCACCGAGTGCCGGCTGTTCGACATGCGCGCGCCGGCGCCCGCCGCCGTGTCGAGGCCGTCGACATCGGCCACGTCCTCGAAGCCAATCGCCCTTCGGGGCTATTCGCTTTTGGGGCCGGCCTTTTCAGGCCAGCATCTTGCGCAGCACCGCCGAGAGTCCCGAGCCGGCGATCAGCGCGATGAAGAAGCGCATCCAGCCGGCCTTGCGCTGGTAGATGTTGGCGACCCAGATCGCGCCCGTCACGAGGCCGATCAGCCAGGCATCGCGCAGCGACAGCAGGAAGCCCAGCACGTAGGTGCCCTGTATCGCGATGCTGACCCACAGGCCCAGCAGCGACAGCGCGCCGCGCGGCTTCGCGGGTTGCGCGGCCGCGGCGGGTTCGGCCGGGCGCGTGTCGTTGCGTGGCGGTGCCTGTTCGACTCGCCGTGCCTCGTCCTGCGCGCGCTGGCGTTCGCGCTCGGCCTCGCGCTTCGCCTTCTTCTCGGCCGCGATCTGCTCGGGCGTCTTCTCGAGCACCGGCTCGGGCGCGCGCGCGGGCTGCCACCACGTGGGCAGGGGCGCGAGGCCGGCGGCCGACTGCTGGCGGAAGTGGCCCGCGGGCAGCGGCGCGCGGGCCGGCGCCGGCGCGACGGCGGGCGCCGACGCATGCTTCGCGGCCAATGCCTTCACGCGCCGCAGGTAGGGCTCGGCGCGCGCGGGATCGGCCATCGCGATGAAGTTCGCATAGCCGCGCAGCGCGGCGACCACGTCGTGCTGGCCGTTCCAGTGCAGCCCCTGCGGACCGTGGCGCTCGGCCTGGTGCAGCACGGCGCGAAAGCGCCGCAGGGTGTCGCGGTCGGTCGAGAGCTTGTCGTTGACCACGATGCCGGTCACGTGCTGCTGCTGGTGGCGGCGCATCACCTGCTGTTTCTCGGGATGCACCATGAGGCCCTCGCTGGCCACGATCTGCTTGGCGCGCCACAGCAGCTTGCCGACATCGCTGCCATGCTCGGCATCGGCCGAGAAGCTCAGGTCGTCGGCATAGCGCGTGTAGCGAAAGCCCAGCTTGGCGGCGCAGGCGGCCAGCCGCGCGTCGAGCCGGCGGCACAGCAGGTTGGTGAGCATCGGGCTGGTGGGCGCGCCCTGCGGCAGCACGCGCTCGCCGCGCGCGACGAAGTAGCGCTCGCCGTCGAGCTCGACCTCGTCGGTCGGCGCCTCGGTCGCGAGCAGCGCGAACAGGGTCGCGACCTGCGGCGAGTAGCCGAGCTGGCGGAACACGCCGCGCACGCGGCGCAGGCCGATCGAGGGAAAGAAGTCCTGGAGGTCGAGGTTGACCACCACCGCCTGCCCCACGTGCGGCGCGGCATTGCTGAGGATCGAGCGGCCCGGCAGGAAGCCGTGCACCGCTTCGTGCACCGGCACCTTGGCCAGCACGTTGTCGAGCATCCAGTACTGCGCGCGCTTGAGCCGCGGCATCGGCGCCGAGATCCGGCGTTCGCCGCCGGTCTTCTTGGGCACGGTGAAGCGCTGGTAGTGGCTCACGCGCGCGACTTCGCGGTGCCAGGCCAAAAAGCGCAGTTCCCCGAGTTCCAGGCCCATGGCGCGCGCGAGGTCGGTGGCGTCGTGCAGCGCCGGCAGCGCATGGCGCGCGAGCGACTGTTCGTCGCTGCGTGCCTCGTTGAGCCCGCCCGAGACGCCTTCGCCCAGGTACAGCAGCTCGCGCTGGCGCCGGCCGTGCCAGTCGAGCGCGCGCGCATGGCGCTGCTGCGCGAGCCGCTGGCGCGTTTCCTCGCGGCGTTCGCGCGCCCGCGCCATGCGTTCCTTGCGCATGGCCTTGAGCGCGGTCTCGCGGTCCTCGATGCCACGCAGCTCGATGCCGAGTTCGCTCAGCGCTGTCTGCAGCTCGCCCTCGCGGCGGATCAGTTGCGCCTCGACCGTGGGCTGCGCCGTGTCGCGCGGCCAGAAGCCCAGGCGCTGCATCTCCTCGAGCACGACCTCCTGCTTGGAGCTCGCGCGGATGCGCGCATAGAGCTGCTCGCGCGTGAGCGCCGAATCGGGTACGGAGGAGGGAGGGGTGGGTCATGGGCGGTGTGCGCCGCATGGACCGATGCACTGGAAGAAAAAAGATGCGAACGGGACGGGAATCTCGTCGAAGAGCCTGAGGACTGGACAGCTCCACTCGACGCCGTACGCGCATGGTGGCGCGATGAGCTTCGAAGAAGCCGCACCGTCATCGCGCCACCATGCGCGTACGGCACAGTGAAGAGATGTCCAGTGAAGCCTGGGAAGTGCTGAGATCGAGGATGGCGATGCGCCATCCGGATTGCAAGAGCCTTCCCGCCCCGCTCGCAAAACCAGTGTATCAGCCGATGCTTGCAGTCCTTTCTTCCGAGTCGGTCGCGGGCGTCGGTGCGCCCGCGGTGGTGCCAAGGGCCAGCGCGGCCGAGGCCGTGGCAAGGCGCAGCGCGAGCATGTGTTCGCACGGCCCCTTCGTCATGCGCAGGCGGATGAAGTGGTCGCACTGGCATTCGCCGGTGGCCACGCGCTGGTCGGCATCGAGCTGCAGCCGCACCTGGTACTGGCGCGAGGACTTGGTGCCGCACAGGCCGCTGAGCAGCAGACCGCCGTCGGCACGAGCCTCGACCTTCGCGTCCTTCAGGCGCCCGGCCTGCACCAGTTCGGCCGCGGCCGCTTCCTCGGGGCTGGCATGGCGCAGCCGCTCCATCGGCAGCGGCTCGCGGCTCAGTTCGCGCAGGCGCCACACGCTGTGCGCGATGTCGTACACCACGCGCCCGGCCTGCACATAGCCGCCGAGCGCCGACTCGACCGTGAGCGGCGAGAGCCCGGTGGCCGCGGCCAGCTCGGCGGTGGTGGCGCGCCAGCGTTCGCCCAGCGCCGCGAACACGCGCAGCAGGCTGTCCTGGTCAACGTCGTGGCGCGGCTGCAGCAGCTCGAAGTGGCCGTTGCGCGACCAGTCGTTGGCGGTCCAGCCCGACAGGCCCAGCGTGAACTCCATGTCGGGCAGCCGCGCGACCCAGAAGCTCGGCATGCCGGTGCCCAGCAGGTGCACCGTGAAGCCCTGCGCCACCGGCACCAGCCGTTCGAGCTGCAGCAGCCGGCGCCGGCCCCAGACGCGGATGTCGATGTCGGCGGGCGCATCGTGCGAGGAACGCGGGCACACCAGTTCGTGGCCCCAGGGCTCGAACAGGATGCGCACCGGCTGCCCGGGCCGCAGGATGAAGCGCAGCGAGCGCGGGCCCGCGCGTTCCTTGCGCCGCCGCAGCACCAGGCAGATGTTGTGCACGTCCATCGGGTGCAGCTGCAGCCGGTGCGCGGGCAGCAGCATCGCGCTGCTGACCTGCAGGAAGCCGCGCACCCAGCTGTCGGGCACCTCGATCTTCGGTTCGTGGAAGGCCGGGTCGTTGCCGCTCTGCACCTGGAAGCCGCCGGGATCGATCGCCAGCCGCGTGGCCTTGTAGTCGCGGATCTTCTGGAACTCGTCGTAGAGCGACTCGGAGTAGTCGACGTTGGTGGTGCCGAAGGCATGGTCGCTCACGCGGTCGAAGACCTCGTGGCCGCAGGAGAACATGCCGTAGCTCGACTCGTCCTGGCTGAAGCACTCGAAGAACACGCGGTCGGGATGCACCGTGATCACCGGGTCGAGCACGAACCAGGCTTCGCGGTTGACCTTGTAGAGGTGGTCGAAGTAGCGCTCCTGCGCCTTGTAGAAGGGCTGAAGCATGGCCGACTTGCGCTGGCGCAGCACGTCGAGCTCCTCGCGCAGCGGCGCCATGCGGGCCTTGAGCTCGTCGCTGCGCGCCATGTACTGCGCGAGCAGCTCGCCTTCCTGGCTCGCGAGCCATTCGAGGTAGGCGCTCTTGTCGCGCGGCTGGAAGCGCAGGTCGCCCACCACCACGTCGTGCAGCGCCGACATGCCTTCGCGAAACGGCAGGTGGCGGTTGACCTCGCCGATGAAGTGCACGGGCGCGCGCAGGGTGTCGGGCGCGAACTGCAGCGCGGTGCTGGTGGGCGTCTGCTGCGCGCCCGAGTGGCCGAAATAGCGGTACTGGAACTTCATGCGGCGGGACCTCCGGCGACGGCGGCCCGGCGCGGCGCGACGGCGCGCACGGGCGCGGCCTGCAGCGGGTTCTCGAGCGCCGGATAGCGTTGCTGGATGCTGCGCAGGCCGGCCACGTAGCGGGCGCGCTCGGTGATGGCGCCGCTCACGGCCTGGCGCGCGAACACGCGCGCGACGATGCGCGCGGCCTCTTCGGACTGTTCGGCCTGCGCCGCGAGGAACTCGCTCACGCGCGCCTTCGCGAGCCGGCCGCGGTTGGCCTGCGAAAGCACGGTGAGGAAGTAGGGCTCGAGCCGCGCCAGCACCTCGGGCTTGCCGCCCGCGGCGGCCGCCAGCCAGTTGGTCACGAACAGCTGCATGCCGCTCGAGGGATGCTGGCTCAGCTGCAGCATGTAGGTGGTGACGTCGGTGAGTTCGAAATGCGCCGTCAGCAGTTCGCGGCCCAGGCGCTGAGCGCCGGGATCCTTGTGGTCGCACAAGCGCACCAGCAGCGCGGGCGTCCATTGCGGCGACTGGCCCTGCGCCGCGAACCACTGGCGCGCCCAGGCGAGCGCGTCGTCCCAGCGGCTGTCGAAGATGCGCAGCGCGTCGTCGAGCTGCGCGAGCGTGCGCTCGGGTTGTGCGGCGAGCTGCTCGCAGGCCCATTGCCGCGCGGCGGCGGCATCGACCAGCCCCAGGCTCGCGGTCTGCAGCACGTCGAAGGCTTCGGCCGGCTGCTGCGGCAGCAGCCAGGCGCCCAGCCGTTGCGCGCCCTTGCTGCGCGCCTCGAGCAGCCGCACGGTGGTGGCGCTGTCGCCCGCGCGCGTGTGCGCGGCCAGCGGCCCGCACAGCCACTGCAGCAGCGAATCGAACACGCCCTCGGCCGCCTCGGTGCGGAACAGCTCGTCGCGCAGCATCGGCATCAACGCCGCGCCGAAGTCCGGGTGATCGGGCAGCAGCTGCGCGAGCTTGGGCGCGACCGCGCTGCGCACGCGCGGCATCGGGCTGGCGCAGAACACGGCGAACAGCGCGGGCTGCGCGAGCAGCGTGTCGTCGGGCAGCGCGGTGAACAGGCGCACGCCGGCACCGCGCAGCCGTTCGTCGTCCGACTGCAGCAATCGCGTCAGCACCTCGATCGGCAGGCCCTGCACGGACGCCGGATGCAGCAGCAGCCACTCGGCCGCGAGCGCGACCATGTCGGGGCTCGCGTGGTCGAACAAGGCCAGCAGTTCGGCCAGCGGCGCTTTCGAGCCGGCTTCGCGCAGCGGGTTCTGCAGCGCCCATTGCAGGTTCTCGCAGATGGCTGCGAGTTCGGGCGCCTGCGCATCGCAGCGCGCGAGCCAGTCGAGCAGCGCGGTGCACAGCGCGTCGAAGCTGTCCGCGGCCTCGGGCTGGCCGGCCGCGGCCTGCAGCAGCAGGCGCGAGGCACGGCGCACCTCGGCGTCGGCCGAGACCAGCAGGCGCAGCAGCAGTTCGACGTCGCGGCTGTAGCGCGCCGGGTCCTCGGCGATCAGGTCGAGGGCATGGCGGCGTGCTTCGTCGAGTGGCGAATCGATCAGCGGCACGAGCCAGGGGCCGGCGGGCTCACCGGCCTCGATGCGCTCGCGCACCAGCGCCAGGGCGAAACGCGCCGTGTCGCTCCAGGTGCTCGCGAGCAGCTCGCGCAGCTGGGCGCCATCGAGTGCCTGGCAGAAGCTGCGGTTGTCCTGCAGCGCGCGCGCCGCGAAGGCATGCACGCCGGCACAGCGCGACTGCTGCATCAGCTGCAGCAGCGCCTCGGGATGGCGGTCCCAGCGCTCGGGCCAGGCCTCGCCGCGTTGCGCGCGGCGCTCGGCCGGTGGCGTCTCGCGGCGCCAGTAGAGGCCGCCGGCCAGCGCGGTCCATTCGGGATCGTGGCGGTGCAGCAGCTGCATCACGACCAGCCAGCGGCTGTAGGGGCCGCTGTGCCAGACGCGCGTCTCGCGGTTCCAGCCCGCATCCTCATGGCGCGCCGCGACGGCCGCCTGCGCATCGTCGGCCGCGAGCAGCACGCCCATCGCGAGCCGCAGCCAGTCGCGCTCGTCGGCCGCGCCGCGCAGCGAGAGCCGGCGCAGGGTGCGCCAGGTGCGGCGGCGCAGGTAGTCGTGCGTGCGCTGGCTCAGCGCGAGCCGGCTGTCGGGGCGCACGATCTCCTTCGCGATGTCGACGTAGCGGCCGCCGAGCATCGCCCATTGGCTGGTGCCGCGAAAACCCGCGCGCTGCGTTTCGATGCGCTGGTTCAGCAGGCCCAGCAGGCGGTAGTCGCCCGCGAACTCGGCGCCCTTGTAGAGCCGGCGCCAGGCGCGGAAGCTGCCCGCGGCCAGCGAGAGCTGCTGCGCCACGTCGTGCAGCGCGCTGCGCGCCAGCCCGGCGGGCTGGTTCTCGTCGAGGCCTTCGAGCAGCGCCAGTTCGAACAGCTGCTGTGTCCAGTCGGTGTGCGCGAGGCTTTGCCAGTGCGCGGGGTCGGCGAGCCGTTCGCGCAGCAGCGCGGCGCCATCGGCCACCGGCATCACCTGCGCCTCGGTCCAGGCGCGGCGCAGCGAGCCGGGCCAGTCGTCGACGACGCGCTCGGCCTCCGCGCCACGCCGTTCCGCGGGCCACAGCGCGAGCGCGGCCCAGCGCGCGATGCGCGTCACCTTCGGGTCGGTCGCGCGGCGCGAGAGTTCGACCATCGCCTCGAAGGCGCCCGCGTCGCCGCAGCGGCCGATGGCCCAGGCGATGCAGTAGTCGAGCATCGCGTCGCCGGTCTCGATCAGTTCGACCAGGCGCGGCACCGCCTGAGCGAGCCGGCGTTCGCCGAGGCGCCACACGGTGCGGCCGCGGCGCAGCGGCGGCAGCAGGCGCCAGGCATCGGGCGCGATGCGGTTCAGAAGAAGAGTGTCGGCCGCAGAAGAGGAGACGGTGGCTGGTGTCGCGGGTGCCGATGCAACGAGCGGCGCGCCTTCGAGCGCGAGGCCACGCGCGAGTTGCGCGGCGAGCGCATCGCCGAACACCGCCATCGCCTTGTCGAGCGCGAGCGGCGCGGGCGTCAGCACGGTCTCGCGCCACTGCAGTCCGTCGCGGCTGCTGCTCAGGTGCACCACCTGCCCGGCATCGGCGGGCAACTCGAACAGTTCGATGGTGACGTGTTCCGTGACCGTCGATGTCCCCGGTCTCGTTCGTGTGAGTTTCTCGGATCGAATGCGCTTCACGCGGAGGCCTCCCTGCCTTCGGTTGAATGCCCTCGATCGCGCGGTGTGGCCGATCGGGGCATCCGCCTATCTTAGGCCCTGTGCCCGCATGCTTCGATGACGCGCGAATGAGCGCCGGCTCACCACGCCATCTGCCGCCAAGGGCTGTGCTCGTGCGAGAGCAGGTGGGCGGTGGCGCGCTGGAAGGTGTCGGTGTCCTCGGCGATGCGGTCGAGGTCGTGGGTGGCGAGCCAGAACGCGCGTCCGACCACGAAGCTGTCGCCGAAGTCGCGCCACGACTGGTAGGAGGGCTGTGCCATGCGCGCCGCGCTCGCGATCGCGTTCCACGACTCCTCGGCGCGCAGCAGTTGCGCGTCCTGGATCAGCCGGTGCAGCTGCACCAGCCGGCCCATGTCCCAGGCCATGATGCTCGCGGGCAGCGGCCGCGGCAGCTTGTCGAACAGGCCTTCCTCGGCCGCTTCGTACCAACTTTCGTAGTAATCGCGCGTGCTCTCGAGATCGAGGCCGCGCGCCACCGCCTCGCCGCGCAGCGCCGCGAGATTGGCCTGCGCCACCGCGGCCGCGTCGCTTCGGCTGCCGCGATGCAGGCGCTCGACCCGCGGGTTCACCACCGCGTAGTGGGCGCGGTGGCCCTGCGAGAGCAGCGACTCCGTGACCTCGCGCGCGCTGCTGGCGTTGGTGACGCCCCAGGCCGAGGCCAGCAGCGCCACGGCGGTGGCGCGGTCGGATTCGGTGGTGAGCGCGTTGATCGGCAGATAGGACTCGGCCGCGTACACCGCGCCGAGCGCGAGGCCGCGATGCTGCGCGGGCGTCAGCGGCGTGCCGTTCTCGAGCCGATTGAAACTGAATGAAAAAAGCTTGCGGACCTTGTCCAGGAATCCCATGGCGCCGCCCCCTTGTGTTCGCCTGTGCGGGCGTAGGCTAGGTGCGCCGGGCGCGCTTCGCCAGTGCCTAAAGTCATTCGGCGTCGTGGCGCGTGCTGTGTAGCATCGCAGCGTCGTGCAATGCCACGGCGCCGTTCGTTCCATCGCATCCGCCGCCATGTCCAGCACCGAACCTCTCGCGCAATCCAGCTTCCTCTACTTCACGGGCCAGGGCTCCGACAAGGTCTACCAGGTCCACCTGCGGCCGAAGGACGAGGGCTGGGTGGTCGACTACGGCAACGGCCGGCGCGGCGGCACGCTGGCCACCGGCACCAAGACCAGCAGCCCGGTCGGCTACGAGGCCGCGCTCAAGATCTACCAGAAGGTGGTGAAGGAGAAGACCGGCAAGGGCTACACCACCGATGCCTCGGGCGCGCTCTACACCGCTTCCGAGTTCGCGGGCCGCATGAGTGGCGAGCTGCCGCAGCTGCCGACCCTCATCGCCGAGACGCAGCTCACGCGCTACCTCGACGACCCCGGCTGGGGCCTGCAGGAAAAGGCCGATGGCGAGAACCGCATGCTGGTGATCGAGGAGGACGCGGTGCGCGGCACCAACCGTCGCGGCCTGTTCGTCGACATCCCGCAGGCCTGGGTCGCGACCGCCGCGCTGCCGGCCGGCCGCGCGGTGATCGCGGGCGAGCACGTGGGCGACGGCTTCCTGGCCTTCGACCTGCTCGAGGCGGCCGGCGAGGACCTGCGCGCGCAGGCCTTCGTCGAACGCTTCCGGCGGCTCGAGGCCTTCGCGATCGCATTGCCATGGATGGCCGTGCTGCCGCTCGAGACCGAGGCCTCGGCCAAGCACCGGCGCGCGGCCGAGCTGCGTGCCGCGCATGGCGAGGGCTTCGTGCTCAAGGCGCTGGCCGCGCCCTTCGCCGCGGGGCGCAGCAACGCAAGCCTCAAGTTCAAGTTCCAGCAGAGCGCGACCTGCGAGGTGCTGCGCGTCAATGCGCAGCGCTCGGTGGCCGTGGGCCTGCGCGACGAGGCCGGCGTGCTGGTCGATCTCGGCAACGTGACCGTGCCGCCGAACGAGGCGCTGCCCGCGCCCGGCACGCTGGTCGAGGTGCGCTATCTCTATCGCTATGCGGGCGGCAGCTTCGAGCAGCCGGTGTATCGCGGGCAGCGGCCCGACATGGCGGCCGAAGATGCACTGCTGTCGCAGGTCACGCGCATCAAGGACCGCAGTGCGGTCGCGGAAGAAGAGCGCGACGATGGGAGCGACGTCGCGTGAGGGGCCTGCACCGCATCGCCTGCGGCCTGGCCATGATCGTCGCGCTCGCGGGCTGCGAGCGGCCGGAGCCGCCGCCACCGCTGAGCAAGGAGGCGCAGATCACGCGCGATGCGCCGCCCGAACTGATGTTCCGCGGCACCTTCGCCGGGCGGCCGATCCACCTGGTCGTGAACGACTGCGAGGTCTACAGCGTGCGCAGCCTCGAGGGCGGCGAGGTCGAATGGACCTCGGTGCTCAAGCCCGAGTTCTATCCCTTCTTCAGCGTCTGCCAGCGCCAGTCGCTGCAGGTCGAGGGCAGCGTGATGACGGCCCGACTGGGCCGCATGGCGGTCGGTGCCGGCGGTTGCTGCGCCACCGGCGGCACCTACCGCTCCACCGACGGCATCGCCTGGAAGCGGACCGGGTACTGACACCCGGCAGCCGCGACGCGGCTCAGGCCACGACGATGCGGCCGGGATCCGCCGAGCGCAGGATCTCGGCGCGGTCGCCGATGGGCGGATAGATCCACTCGGTGTTGATCTGGTGCTTGAGCGCTTTCGCCTCGGCACCTTCCATCTTCACTTCGCGCGACCAACCCTCGGTGTACACGGCGCCCCAGGGACCGAGGTCCAGGCAGGTCACGTACTTGGGCTGCGAATAGGCGATCTTGGGCAGCCCCAGCAGGTCGGCCGCGACGTTGTGGCCGGCCGAGCGTCCGAGCGCCATCGCGTGCTGGCACGACATCATCGCGACATTGCCATCGTCGTCGGTGGCGGCGCGCGCGGCATCGCCCGTGACGAAGACGTTCGGAACGCCCGGTACCTGCAGGTTGCGGTCGACGAGGATCCGGCCCGCGGCATCGCGCTCGGCGGGGATCTGCTGCGTCAATGCGGTCGCGCGCATGCCGGCGGTCCAGATCACCGTCGCTGCCTCGATGCGTTCGCCGCCCGAGGTGGTGATTCCTTCGGCGTCGATGCTCTCGACCTCCACGCCCAGCCGCCAGCTGACGCCCTGCGACTTCAGCGCCTTCTCGATCACCGGCCGCGGACCCGGTCCGAGGTCGGGACCGATCGCATCGGCGCGCTCGACGACGATCACGCGCGGTTCGATGTCGCCGCCCATGATCTCGCGCAGCCGCGCGGGCATCTCGGCCGCGGTCTCGATGCCGGTGAAGCCGCCGCCGACCACCACGATGGTGTTGCGCGCGAGCGAGGAGGGCTGCTCCGCGAGCTTGCGCAGGTGCGCGTCGAGCGCCACGGCGTCCTCGTACTGGTCGACGCTCAGCGCGTGCGCATGCAGGCCGGGCACCGGCGGGCGGAAGAGCTTGCTGCCCGCGGCGAGCACCAGCCGGTCGTAGGCGAGCGTCTGGCGCGCGCCCGCGGCGTCGACCACGTCGACCTCCTGCGCATCGGTGCGGATGTGGTCCACGCGTGCCGCGAGGAAGCGCACGCCGACGGTATCGAACACGGACTGCAGCGGCGCCTTCATCGCCTCCTGCGGCACTTCGTAGAGGCGAGGGCGCACATGCAGCGTGGGCTCGGGCGCGACCAGCAGGATCTCCACGCCGTCGTTCGCATGGCCTGCCATGTCGAGTGCGCGCGCGGCGCTCAAGGCGCTCCACATGCCGGCAAAGCCGGCGCCTACAACCAGGATTCGTTGGGTCATTTTGGATGTTTCGGTTCTTCGAGGTTCAGGTCCCGCGGCGCGTCGCGAAGGGTGCGGCGCGCGCGGGGTCTTCAAGACGATCCGGTGTGGATCGCTTAACTACGACTATACTGGTCGTAGTAAAAATTTCAATCGCCGATTTCATGAACCGACCCCTCGCCATGCTGGGCGCGTACACGAACATCCTTCGATGCGAGTCCGCGATCGCGGCGGGCGACGAGACGTGGCGCTCGGTCGCCGCGCTGATGCTGCCGTGCTATCGCAACGCGCTGAAGGTGTTGGCCCAGGGCCTGAGCGCCGATGAGCAGCGGGCGTTCGAGCGGCTGGTGGTCGACGTTCATGCCGACGGCGAATCCATGCGGGTCGCCGCCAACGACCCTCGTTAGACGCACGGCATCCGCCCGTGCACATCCGCAACGCCAACCCAAGGAAGACCTTCCATGAAAACCGCATCGCTCGCACTCGCGCTCCTCGCCTTCATCACCGGGGGCTCCGCTGTCGCGGCACCGCCGGAGCCGCAACGCGAAGTCATCGTTCCGGCCTTCGCCCATGCGATCGCCAACGTGCCCGGCAAGACGCTCACGGCGCTGGTCGTCAGTTACGCCCCCGGCGCGAAGACGCCCGCGCATCGCCACGGCCAGGCCTTCGTCGTGGGCTATGTGCTGGAAGGCGCGATCCGCAGCAAGCTCGACAACGGCCAGGAGGTCGTCTATCGCGCGGGCGAGAGCTGGACCGAGCAGCCCGGTGCTCATCACGCGGTGAGCGACAACGCGAGCGCCACCGAACCCGCGAAGCTGCTCGCGATCTTCGTGGCCGATTCGAAGGAGAAGAACCTGGTCACGCTCGACAAGAAGTGAGCGCCGCCGCGCGTCGCGCAGCGCGAGAGGTGGCTCAGTTACGATCCGCCCCTCCATTCCCACGGGAGCCAGCTTGAGCCACATCAGTGCCGGTGTCGAATACGGACTGCATTGCCTTCTTTATTTGTCGGGGCCTCCCACCGGAGTCACCGAAGCCAGCGTGCGCGACCTCGCCGAGCTCCAGGGCCTGTCGGTGGAGTTCGTGGCCAAGCTCTTCACCAAGCTGCGCAAGGCCGGCCTGACCGAGGCGACCGAGGGAAAGAACGGCGGCTTTCGCCTGGCCAAGCCCGCCGACCGGATCAGCGTGCTCGAGGTGGTGGAAGCCATCGACGGACCGAAGGCGCTGTTCGAGTGCCGCGAGATCCGCGGCCGCTGCGCGGTCTTCGACGGCGAGGCGCCGCGCTGGGCGATGGACGGCGTCTGCTCGATCCACGCCGTGATGCTCGAGGCCGAGGAACGGATGCGGCAGGTGCTCTCCTCCCAGACGCTGGCCGACCTGGCCCGACGTGTCGGCGCCAAGGCGCCGGACAGCCATTCGGGCAAGGTCGTGCATTGGATCGAGACGCGCAAGGCGCAGGGTTGATGCATATCCGCTGAGGCCCGGGAGGATCCGGCGACCGGGCCGAGGCCCCCGCGAAAACGCGCTCCCCGCGCGCCGCACCGTGCCGCACAATGCGGGCCGACACGCCCCCAAGATCTAGGAGACACCCCGTGGGAGAACTTCTCTCGCTCCTGCGCTTCAGCGCCGGCTCGGGCCATATCTGGCTGGACGAGCAGCGCATGCTGCTCCTGCACGCGCGCGCCTTCGCCGAGCTGCGCAAGGAACTGCTCGACTCGCTCGGCATCGAGCGTGCGCGCGGCCTGCTGGTGCGCATGGGCTTCGCGTCGGGACTGCGCGACGGCGAGGTGGCGGTGCGCGAGCGCCGCGCCGGCATGCGCGCCGAAGACGCCTTCATGCTCGGCCCGCGCCTGCATTCCATCGAGGGCATCGTCTCGGTGCAGAAGACGCAGCTCGAGTTCGACATCGCGACCAGGCAGTTCTACGGCGAGTTCCTCTGGGAGAACTCGTGGGAGTGCGAGGCCCACGTGGCCGACTTCGGCTATGGCGAGGACCCGCAGTGCTGGTCGCAGATCGGCTATGCCTCGGGCTACACCACGGCCTTCATGGGGCGCATGGTGGTGTTCAAGGAGGTCGAGTGCACGAGCATGGGCGACAGCCGCTGCCGCATCGTCGGCCAGCCGGCCGAGGACTGGCACGACGACCACTACCTCGACTACTTCCGCCAGCACCACGTGGCCGAGAACCTGATCGAGTTCAACCTCGGGCTGCAACACATCCGCCGGCTGCAGCCGCGGCGCGAATACGACCAGAAGCTGGTGGGCGTGTCGCCGGGCTTCCGCGCCGCCTTCGAGCTGATGCGCAGCGCGGTCGACAGCGCGATCACGGTGCTGCTGCTCGGCGAGACCGGCGTGGGCAAGGAGGTGTTCGCGCGCTGGCTGCACGACAACGGCCCGCGCGCGCGCCAGCCCTTCATCGCGGTGAACTGCGCCGCGATCCCGGCCGATCTGATGGAGGCCGAGCTGTTTGGCGTGGAGAAGGGCGCCTACACCGGCGCCCACCATGCGCGCGCCGGCCGCTTCGAGCGCGCGCATGGCGGCACGCTGTTCCTCGACGAGGTCGGCGACCTGCCGCTGGCCGCGCAGGTCAAGCTGCTGCGCGTGCTGCAGACCGGCGAGGTCGAGCGCCTGGGCGCCGAGCAGCCGATCAAGGTCGACGTGCGCATCGTCGCCGCCACCAACGTCAACCTGCAGCAGGCGATGCAGGCCGGGCGCTTCCGCACCGACCTGTTCTATCGGCTCAACACCTTCCCGATCTCGATCCCGCCGCTGCGCGAGCGTACGGCCGACATCCCGGCGCTGGTCGCGCGCTTCGTCGAGAAATACAGCGCGCTCTACGGCAAGAAGCTGCGCGGCCTGACCGACAAGGCCGCGCGCGACGTGCAGAAGCACGCCTGGCCCGGCAACATCCGCGAGCTCGAGAACGTGATCGAGCGCGCCGTGCTGCTGGCACCCGACCATGGCGACATCGAGGCCAGCCACCTGTGGATGTCGCCGCCCGGCACGCCCGATGGCAGCGGGCTCGATGCCAAGGGCCAGGTCGGCGCGCCGGCCGAGGCCGCGGGCGAGGGCAGCGAGCTCGACGCGCTGTGCCAGCGCGTGCTCGAGCAGAACATCGACATCGCCTCGCTCGAACGACGCCTGATGCAGACCGCGATGCAGCGCGCCAAGGGCAATCTCTCGCAGGCCGCGCGCCTGTTGGGCATCACGCGGCCGCAGCTGGCCTACCGCCTCAAGAAGGAAGGCCTGCCGGCCTCCTGAGCCGATCGCGGCGTTTTCACCATTTGATCAAGCTGCACCGCAGCAAATGATCAAACGAGCATCCGGGACTACCCGGTGCTCGCGGCCCGCCGGCATCACGGGCCTTTGCAAATCAATCACTTAGCCGCGCTGGCACGCCCGTTGCCCTTACAGGCATGGGCGGCGCCGTTGTCGTCCACCAAGTGATGGATTGAACAAGTGATGCCTTCGATGCCTGCGAGCCACCCCAGCGACAGCGCGGCCCGGATGACCGGCCAGCCCTGTTTCGTGCGCGTGACCGGTACCCGCGACGCCCGCTTCGTCGAGTTCGAGTTCGCCATCGGCGACCCCGAGCTCGCGGTCGAGCTGGTGCTGCTGTTCGACCAGTTCCGCGAGTTCTGCACCCGCCACGAGGTGCGCCACCTGACGACCGAGGAGGGCGCGCGCCTGGACTTCGAGCGCATGAAGTGGCGCTTCGGCGCGCCCGGCATCGAGCACTGACACGCCCACCCACCGTTTTTTCCAAAGAGACAACCCAAGGAGACCCCACCGTGCAAGTCGACATCAAGACCTCGGACATCCGGCCGATCCGCCAGACCTTCTCGCACGTGGCGCGGCGGCTCGGCGACAAGCCGGCCTCGCGCTACCAGGAAGCCACGTTGGACATGCAGCCCACGGCCAACTTCCACTACCGGCCGTTGTGGGATCCGCAGCACGAGCTCTACGACAAGCGCCGCACCGCGATCGTCATGGCCGACTGGTATGCGTTCAAGGATCCGCGTCATTTCTATTACGGCGTCTACACGATGACGCGTGCGCGCCAGCAGGAGGGCGCCGACCGGCAGTTCGAGTTCGCCGACAAGCGCCAGCTGCTGGCGCAGGCCGATGCCGGCGTGCGCGAGTCGCTGCAGCAGGTGCTGGTGCCGCTGCGCCACTACGAGTGGGGCGCGAACATGAACCACAGCTACTGCTGCGGCTACGGCTACGGCACGGCGATCACGCAGCCCTTCGTCTTCGCGGCCATGGACCGGCTCGGCATTGCGCAATACCTCTCGCGCATCGGCCTGCAGCTCGACGGCAACTCGGGCCAGGCGCTCGACGCCGGCAAGGAGGCCTGGATGTCGCATCCGGCCTGGCAGGGCGTGCGCCGCACGATGGAGAACCTGTTCGTCACCAGGGACTGGTTCGAGCTGTTCGTGGCGCAGAACCTGGTGTTCGACGGCCTGCTGTACCCGCTGGTCTACCGCCACTACGTGAACGCGCAAGGCGCGGCCACCGGCCATGCGCTGGCGATGCTGACCGAGTTCATGAACGAGTGGTTCGAAGAGAACGCGCGCTGGGTCGATGCCACGCTGAAGACCGCGGCCGACGAGTCGCCGGCCAATGCCCGGAAGCTCGCGGCCTGGTACGCCGACTGGCGCGCGCAGATCGCCGAGGCGCTCGCGCCGCTGGCCGCGCTGGCGCTCGGCGCCCAGGGCGCACCCGCGCTGCAGGAACTCGCCACGGCGCTCGACGCCCGCTTCGCACGCTCGGTGCGCACCGCCTGAATCACCACCGCAAGGAGACCCATCCCCATGACCACCGCCACCGCAGAACTCTCCCGCACGCCGGTCTTCATCGCGCTGCAGATCAGCGAGAGCGCCCGCGCCATCGTCGAGGCCATCGTGGCCGACAACCCCGAGGCCAGCGTCAGCGAGTACCCCGCCATGGTCAAGATCGACGCGCCCGGCCGGCTCACGCTGCGCCGCGCCACGGTCGAGTCGCTGCTCGGCCGCCGCTGGGACCTGCAGGAGCTGCACCTGAGCCTGATCTCGCTGTCGGGAAGCATCGAGGAAACCGACGACGAGTTCACGCTGCATTGGGGCGCCTGAGCGCGCACCCCGAAAACCACCGCACCCACAACGACAACGCACAGGACGACAACGCCATGACGACCCCCAACAGCAGCACCGGCAAGCGCCTCGGCCTCAAGGAACGCTACGCCATGATGACTCGCGGCCTCGGCTGGGAGACCAGCTACCAGTCGATGGACGACGTGTTCCCCTTCGACCGGTTCGAGGGCATCAAGATCCACGACTGGGACCAGTGGGAGGACCCGTTCCGCCTCACGATGGACGCCTACTGGAAGTTCCAGGGCGAGAAGGAGAAGAAGCTCTACGCGATCATCGACGCGTTCCAGCAGAACAACGGCCAGTTCAACATCAGCGACCCGCGCTACCTGAACACGCTGAAGCTGTTCCTCACGGGTGTGTCGCCGCTCGAGTACGCGGCGCACCGCGGCTACGCGATGGCCGGGCGGTCGTTCCGCGGCGTGGGCGCGCGCGTGGCCTGCCAGATGCAGTCGATCGACGAGCTGCGCCATGCGCAGACGCAGTTCCACACCATCAGCCACTTCAACAAGTACTTCAACGGCCTGCACGATCCGCAGCACATGCACGACCGCGTGTGGTACCTGTCGGTGCCCAAGAGCTACTTCGAGGACGCGATGAGCGCGGGGCCCTTCGAGTTCGTGACCGCGATCTCGTTCTCGTTCGAGTACGTGCTGACCAACCTGCTGTTCATGCCCTTCATGAGCGGCGCGGCCTACAACGGCGACATGGCCACCGTGACCTTCGGCTTCTCGGCCCAGAGCGACGAGTCGCGCCACATGACGCTGGGCCTGGAGGTGGTGAAGTTCATCCTCGAGCAGGACCCGGGCAACGTGCCGATCGTGCAGAAGTGGGTCGACAAGTGGTTCTGGCGCGGCTACCGGCTGCTGACGCTGGTGTCGATGATGATGGACTACATGCTGCCCAAGCGGGTGATGAGCTGGTCCGAGGCCTGGGAGATGTATTTCGAGAAGAACGGCGGTGCGCTGTTCCAGGACCTTTCGCGCTACGGCATCCGCATGCCCAAGTACCACGAGGTGGCGAGCAAGGAGAAGGGCCGCCTCTCGCACGAGGCCTGGGCCATCTTCAACAACTACGGCCACGCGGCCAACATCAACGTGTGGGCACCGCGCCCCGACGAGATGGAGTGGCTGTCGGCCAAGTACCCCGACACCTTCGATGCGCTGTACCGCCCGCGCTTCGAATGGCTGGCCGCGCAGGAGCAGCAGGGCAAGCGCTGGTTCAACAACACGCTGCCGATGCTGTGCCAGACCTGCCAGATCCCGATGGCCTTCACCGAGCCCGACGACCCGACCAAGATCTGCTATCGCGAGAGCAGCTACCACGGCATGAAGTACCACTTCTGCTCCGACGGCTGCAAGGACGTGTTCGACGGCGAGCCCGAGAAGTACGTGCAGGCCTGGCTGCCGGTGCACCAGATCTACCAGGGCAACTGCTTCCCCGAGGGCACCGACCCGACGGTCGAGGGCTTCAACCCGCTCGCGGCGGTGCTCGACTACTACCACATCAACGTGGGCTCGGACAACGGCGAGTTCAACGGCTCGCCGGACCAGGCGAACTGGGATCGGTGGACGGGACAGGACACCTCGACAGAGCGCCGCGCCCCGCCCGAGCAAGAGGCGATCGTCGCTTGAGCCACAACGCGAAGCCGTCACTCATCCAGGAGAAAAAACATGTCCGTCATTGCACTCGCCCCGGGCTACACCGGCACCGTCGCCGATGCCGAGGAGCGCTTCCACGGCAACCGCCTGCTCTACATCGGCTGGGAAGACCACCTGCTGTTCTGTTCGCCCGTGTGCCTGCCGCTGCCCCCGGCCATGCCCTTCGGCGCGCTGCTGTCGGAGGTGCTGCCCGGCGTCTACGGCAGCCATCCCGATTTCGAAAGGATCGACTGGGCCACGGCCGAGTGGTTCGACTCGGGCAAGCCCTTCGTGCCCGACGCCGCGAAGTCGCTGGCCGACAACGGGCTGGTCCACAAGTCGGCGATCCGCTTCCGCACGCCGGGCCTGCGCGGCATCGAGGGTTCGTGCAGCTGAGGCTGCCCACCGAGCAAGGAGCGATGCCATGAGCTTCCAGATCATGATCGAGCCGCTGGGCCAGGGCGTGGCGGCGCGCGACGGCCAGACGGTGCTCGATGCCTGCCTGCGCGCGGGCGTGTGGCTGCCGCACGCCTGCGGCCACGGAGTGTGCGGCACCTGCAAGGTGCAGGTGCTCGAGGGCGAATGCGACCACGGCGATGCCTCGAACTTCGCGCTGATGGATTTCGAGCGCGACGAGGGCAAGATCCTGGCGTGCTGCGCGATGGCGCAGGCCGACCTGGTGATCGAGGCCGAGATCGACGAGGACCCCGACGCGCGCTTCCTGCCGCTCGAGGACTTCGATGCCGAGGTGGTGGAGGCGCGCATGCTGACGCCGACGATCCGCGGGCTGTGGCTGCGCACGGAACGCGCGACCTCGTTCCAGGCCGGGCAGTACGTGATGCTGCAGGTGCCGGGCGTGGAAGGGGCGCGCGCCTTCTCGATCGCGAATGCACCGGGCGAGGACCTGATCGAGCTGCACATCCGCCGCGTGCCCGGCGGCCGCGCCACGGGCTGGCTGCACGACGAGTTGCAGCCGGGCCAGCGGCTGCGCTTCACGGCCCCCAACGGCCGCTTCTTCGTGCGCAAGTCGGCGCGGCTGCCGATGATCTTCGTGGCCGGAGGCTCGGGGCTGTCGAGCCCGAAGTCGATGGTGCTCGACCTGCTGGCCGAGGGCTGCACCTTGCCGATCACGCTGATCCAGGGTGCGCGCAATGCCGAGGAGCTGTACTACCGCGAGCTGTTCGAGCAGCTGGCCGATGCGCATCCGAACTTCACCTATGTGCCGGTGTTGTCGGACCTGCCCGAAGGCTCGGACTGGGCCGGTGCGCGGGGCTATGCGCACGAAGCGCTGAAGGCGCATTTCGCGAACGACTTCCGGGGGCACAAGGCCTACCTGTGCGGTCCGCCGCCGATGACCGAGGCCTGTATCGCAACGCTGATGCAGGGGCGGCTGTTCGAGCGCGATATCTATACCGAGAAGTTCTTTACGGCGGCGGATGCGGCTTCTGCCGCGCCTCGCAGTCCCTTGTTCAAGGCGCTCTAGCGATGACTCGTCTTTTTTTGGATGCATCGGGGCGGGCGCACGCCGACGGGGTACTCCCCTCCGCGAATGTCCCCCGCCTTCGGCTCCTCCTTTATTTCGCTGCGGGGAGTACCCCATCGACGTGCGCCTGGACGCAACGGTTGTCGAACCGCCCGCACCACCGCTGCGCCCACGTGCACAGGGCAGTGGGTGCTTCCCGCAGCGAAATCAAGGAGGAGCCCGAAGGGCGGGGGACATTCGCGGAGGGAAGTACCCGCTGTCCTGTGCACGCGCCCCCGATCAACCAAGAAAAAAACATGCCCTTCTCAATAGCCATCGCCAACACCAGTGAGCAATACGACTGCCAACCCGACCAGACCCTGCTCGGCGGCATGGAAAAGCTGGGTCGCAAAGGCATTCCCGTCGGCTGCCGAGGCGGCGGCTGCGGCGTCTGCAAGGTCCGCATCGAATCGGGCCATGTGCGCCACGACCGCATGAGCCGCTGCCACGTCAGTGCCGCGGAAGAAGCCCAGGGCTACGTGCTCGCCTGCAGGGCCTATCCGCAAAGCGACCTCGCACTGCGCGCCGTCGACAAGCTGGCCCGCTGCATCGAAAGGCATGCGGCAACGGCTTCCAGAAATTCCAGTTCCCCCACCTGAAATCTTTTCAACCACCAAGGAGACTCTCATGGCAATCACCGGCGTCATCCGTCCCGGACACGTGCAACTGCGCGTGCTCGACATCGAGGCCGCGCTCAAGCACTACCGCGACGTGCTAGGCCTGATCGAAACCGCGCGCGACCCGCAGGGCCGCATCTACCTCAAGGCCTGGGACGAGCACGATCACCACAGCGTGGTGCTGCGCGAGGCCGACGAGGCCGGCATGGACTTCATGGGCTTTCGCGTCGATTCGCCCGCCACGCTCGAGAAGCTCGCGGCCGACGTCAAGGCCAGCGGCCTCGCGACCGATCTGCAGTGGATCGAGGCCGGCGAGCATCTGCGCACCGGCCGGCGCTTCCGCTTCACCGTGCCCACCGGCCATTCGATCGAACTGTTCGCCGAGAAGGAAAAGGTCGGCAACGGCATGTCCTACGAGAACCCCGAGGTCTATCCCGACGACCTCAAGGGCATGGCGCCCTCGCGTTTCGACCATTGCCTGCTGTACGGCGACGACCTCGACGGCACCATGAAGCTGTTCATCGACGTGCTGGGCTTCCAGCTCGCCGAGAGCGTGGTGGCCGGTCCCGAGCGCATGTACATCGCGGCCTTCCTGACCTGTTCGACCAAGCCGCACGACATCGCCTTCATCCGCCATGCCGAGAAGAACAAGTTCCACCATGCGTCGTTCCTGCTCGACAACTGGGGCGAGGTGCTGAAGGCGGCCGACATCATCTCGAAGAAGCGCGTGTCGCTCGACATCGGTCCCACGCGCCACGGCATCACGCGCGGCGAGACCATCTACTTCTTCGACCCGAGCGGCAACCGCAACGAGGTGTTCTCGGGCGGCTACATCTACTACCCGGACAAGCCGCCGCTGGTGTGGACCGACGACGAGCTCGGGCGCGCGATCTTCTATCACGACCGCAAGCTCAACGAGAACTTCCTGAGCGTGCTGACCTGAGGAGCGCTCGATGAAGCAGTTCATGAACTTCATCGGCGGCGAGTTCGTCGCCGGCGCGAAGACCTTCGAGAACCGGGCGCCGGTCGACAACCGCCTGATCGGCCTGGTGCACGAGGCCGGCGCGGCCGAGGTCGATGCCGCCGTGCGCGCGGCCCGCGCCGCGCTCGACGGCGAATGGGGCCGCATGAGCGTCGCGCGCCGCGTCGAGCTGCTGCATGCGGTGGCCGACGAGATCAACCGGCGCTTCGACGACTTCCTCGCCGCCGAGATGGCCGACACCGGCAAGCCGCATGCGCTGGCCTCGCATGTCGACATCCCGCGCGGCGCGGCCAACTTCAAGGTGTTCGCCGACATCGTGAAGAACGTGCCCACCGAGAGCTTCGAGATGGCCACACCCGACGGCGGCCAGGCGCTCAACTACGCCGTGCGCTCGCCGCTGGGCGTGATCGGTGTCGTCTGCCCCTGGAACCTGCCGCTGCTCCTGATGACCTGGAAGGTCGGCCCCGCGCTGGCCTGCGGCAACACCGTCGTCGTCAAGCCGTCGGAGGAAACGCCCGCCACCGCCACCCTGCTCGGTGAGGTGATGAATGCCGTCGGCATTCCGGCGGGCGTCTACAACGTCGTGCACGGCTTCGGGCCCGACTCGGCCGGCGAGTTCCTGACCCGGCATCCGGGCGTGAACGGCATCACCTTCACGGGCGAGACCCGCACCGGCGAGGCCATCATGGCCGCGGCCGCCAAGGGCGTGCGGCCCGTGTCCTTCGAGCTCGGCGGCAAGAACGCCGGCATCGTGTTCGCCGATGCCGACTTCGACAAGGCCGTGGCCGGCATCACGCGCTCGGCCTTCGAGAACTGCGGCCAGGTCTGCCTGGGCACCGAGCGGGTCTATGTGCAGCGGCCGATCTTCGACAGGTTCGTCGCGGCGCTCAAGATCAAGGCCGAGGCGTTGAAGCCAGGTCCTTCGGAAGAACCCGGCGTCGGCCTCGGCCCGCTGATCTCGCGCGAGCACCAGCGCAAGGTGCTCTCGTACTACGAGAAGGCCGTGCAGGCGGGTGCCACTGTCGTCACGGGCGGCGGCGTGCCGGCCATGAAGGGGGCGTTGGCCGAAGGCAACTGGGTGCAGCCCACCATCTGGACCGGCCTGCCCGAGACGGCCGCCGTGATCCGCGAGGAGATCTTCGGCCCCTGCTGCCACATCGCGCCCTTCGACACCGAGGAGGAAGCGATCGCGCTCGCCAACGCCACCGACTACGGCCTCGCCACCACCGTGTGGACCGAGAACCTCGGCCGCGCGCACCGCGTCGCCAAGCGCGTCGAAGTCGGCATCTGCTGGGTCAACAGCTGGTTCCTGCGCGACCTGCGCACCGCCTTCGGCGGCGCCAAGGCCTCGGGCATCGGCCGCGAGGGCGGCGTGCATTCGCTGGAGTTCTACACCGAGCTCCGCAACGTCTGCATCAAGCTCTGAGGACACGGCAGTGACCAATCCCGAGATCGCCCACAGCGTGCGCACCGGCGGCTTCGCCACCAACGTGCACGACCTGGGGCAGGGCGCGCCCGTGCTGCTGATCCACGGCTCGGGCCCGGGCGTCAGCGCCTGGGCCAACTGGCGGCTCGTGCTGCCGGTGCTGGCCGCGAGCCGGCGCACGATCGCGCCCGACATGGCCGGCTTCGGCTTCACCGAGCGCGTGCCGGGCGCGGCCTACGACATGGACGGCTGGGTGCGCCAGGCGCTCGACCTGCTCGATGCGCTCGACATCGAACGCACCGACCTGATCGGCAACTCCTTCGGCGGCGCGCTCGCGCTGGCGCTGGCCATCCGCGCGCCGCAGCGCGTGCGCCGGCTGGTGCTGATGGGCAGCGTGGGCGTGCCCTTCGCGATCACGCCGGGCCTCGATGCCGTCTGGGGCTACACACCCTCGTTCGAGAACATGCGCCGCATCATGGACGTGTTCGCCTTCGACCGCACGCTGGTCAGCGATGAGCTCGCGCAGCTGCGCTACGAGGCCAGCATCCGGCCCGGCTTCCAGGAGTCGTTCGGCGCCATGTTCCCGGCGCCGCGCCAGCGCTGGGTCGATGCGCTGGCCAGTCCCGAGGCCGACATCCGCGCGCTGCCGCATCGCACGTTGCTGATCCACGGCCGAGAGGACCGCGTGATCCCGCTCGCCACCTCGCTGACGCTGTCCGAGTGGATCGCCGACAGCCAGCTGCATGTGTTCGGCCGCTGCGGCCACTGGACCCAGATCGAGCATGCCGCGCGCTTCGCGCGGCTGGTCGGCGACTTCCTGGCCGAGGCCGACTGATTTCTTCCATCCCAACGCAAAGAGAGACCATGGACCCCACACTGATCCAGCAGCTCGGCGACGAGCTCTACGAGGCGCTGCGCGCGCGCGGCGTCGTCGATCCGCTCACCAGCCGCCACGAGGGCATCACCGTGGCCGATGCCTACGGCGTGCAGCAGCGCATGATCGCGCGCCGCCTCGAGGCCGGCGAGCGCATCGTCGGCAAGAAGATCGGCGTGACCTCGCGCGCCGTGATGAACATGCTCGGCGTGTTCCAGCCCGACTTCGGCTACCTGCTCGACGGCATGATCGTCGGCGAGGGCGAGTCGATCGACAGCGCCACGCTGATCCAGCCCAAGGCCGAGGGCGAGATCGCCTTCATCCTCAAGCGCGACCTGATGGGCCCGGGTATCGGCAATGCCGACGTGCTGGCCGCCACCGAATGCGTGATGCCCTGCTTCGAGATCGTCGACTCGCGCATCCGCGACTGGAAGATCAGGATCGCCGACACCGTGGCCGACAACGCCTCCTGCGGCGTGTTCGTGCTCGGCGACAGCGCGGTCGATCCGCGCCGCGTCGACCTCTCGACCTGCGGCATGGTGCTCGAGAAGAACGGCGAGATCATCGCCACCGGCGCGGGCGCCGCCGCGCTCGGCTCGCCGGTCAACGCGGTCGCGTGGCTGGCCAACACCCTCGGCGCGCTCGGCATCGGCCTCAAGGCCGGCGAGGTGATCCTCTCGGGCGCGCTCGCCGCCATGTTCCCGGCCCAGGCCGGCGACAACTTCCGCGTCTCCATCGGCGGCCTCGGCGGCTGCTCGGTGCGCTTCCATTGACGGAGAAAAACCCATGACGAAAAAGATCAAGTGCGCGCTGATCGGCCCGGGCAACATCGGCACCGACCTGCTCGCGAAGCTGCAGCGCAGCCCGGTGCTCGAGCCCGTGTGGATGGTGGGCATCGACCCCGAGTCCGACGGCCTGAAGCGCGCCCGCGAGATGGGCCTGAAGACCACGGCCGAGGGCGTGGATGGCCTGCTGCCGCACGTGAAGGCCGACGGCGTGCGCATCGCCTTCGATGCCACCAGCGCCTACGTGCATGCCGAGAACAGCGCGAAGCTCAATGCGCTCGGCGTGCTGATGATCGACCTCACGCCCGCGGCCATCGGCCCGTTCTGCGTGCCGCCGGTGAATCTGCAGGCGCTGATGGCCGAGGCCGGCGAGCGGCCCGCCAACGTCAACATGGTCACCTGCGGCGGCCAGGCCACCATCCCGATGGTGGCGGCCGTGTCGCGCGTGCAGCCCGTGGCCTACGGCGAGATCGTGGCCACCGTGTCGAGCCGCTCGGTCGGCCCGGGCACGCGCAAGAACATCGACGAGTTCACCCGCACCACGGCCGGCGCGGTCGAGCGCGTGGGCGGCGCCGCGAAGGGCAAGGCGATCATCATCGTCAACCCCGCCGAGCCGCCGCTGATCATGCGCGACACGGTGCACTGCCTGACCGAGGACACGCCCGACGAGGCGCGCATCACGGCCTCGGTGCACGCCATGATCGCCGAGGTGCGGCGCTACGTGCCGGGCTACAAGCTGGTCAACGGGCCGGTGTTCGACGGCAAGCGCGTGTCGATCTACCTCGAGGTCGAGGGCCTGGGCGACTACCTGCCCAAGTACGCCGGCAATCTCGACATCATGACCGCCGCCGCGGCGCGCACGGCGGAGATGTTCGCCGAGGCGATGCTCGCCGGCGCCCCGCAACCCGAAGCCGTCGCGGCATAGGAGCACCCACCCCATGAACACCACCACCCTCAAGGGCCGCCGCGTCACCGTGCACGACATGACCCTGCGCGACGGCATGCATCCCAAGCGCCACCTGATGACGCTCGAACAGATGAAGCACATCGCCACCGGCCTCGACGAGGCGGGCGTGCCGCTGATCGAGGTCACGCATGGCGACGGCCTGGGCGGCAGCTCGGTCAACTACGGCTTTCCGGCCCATTCCGACGAGCAGTACCTCGGCACCGTGATCCCGTTGATGAAGCGCGCCAAGGTCTCGGCGTTGCTGATCCCGGGCATCGGCACCGTCGACCACCTGCGCATGGCGCACGACCTGGGCGTGCACACGGTGCGCGTGGCCACGCACTGCACCGAAGCCGATGTGTCGGAGCAGCACATCGCGATGGCGCGCAAGCTCGACCTCGACACGGTCGGCTTCCTCATGATGGCCCACATGGCCTCGCCAGAACTGCTGGTGCGCCAGGCGCTGCTGATGGAAGGCTATGGCGCCAACTGCATCTACGTGACCGACTCGGCCGGCCATATGCTGCCCGAGGACGTGAAGGTGCGGCTGGGCGCGGTGCGCGCGGCACTGAAGCCCGACACCGAGCTGGGCTTCCACGGCCACCACAACCTCGCGATGGGCATCGCGAACTCGATCGCCGCGGTGGAGGCGGGCGCGAACCGCATCGACGCCGCCGCCGCGGGGCTGGGCGCGGGCGCGGGCAACACGCCGATGGAGGTGTTCGTCGCGGTCTGCGACCGCATGGGCATCGAGACCGGCGTCGACGTGTTCGGCATCCAGGACGTGGCAGAGGACCGCGTGGTGCCGATCATGGACCACGCGATCCGCGTCGACCGCGACTCGCTCACGCTGGGTTACGCGGGCGTGTACTCGAGCTTCCTGCTGTTCGCCAAGCGCGCCGAGAAGAAGTACGGCGTGCCGGCGCGCGAGATCCTGGTCGAGCTGGGCCGGCGCGGCATGGTCGGCGGGCAGGAGGACATGATCGAGGACACGGCGATCACGCTGGCGCGCTCGCGCCAGGAGGTGGCGGCATGAAGCTCGATGCGAAGACCATCGCCGCGCTCGCCGAGCACCTCGAGACCTGCGAGCTCGAGGCGCGCGACACGCCCAAGATCACCGACGAATACCCGCAGATGGACTGGGACGACGCCTATGCGATCCAGGACGAGATCCGCCGCCGCAAGACCGCGCGCGGCCTGCGCATCGTCGGCCTCAAGGCCGGCCTGACCTCGCACGCCAAGATGAAGCAGATGGGCGTGACCACGCCGGTCTTCGGCTTCATGGCCGAGAACTACGCCGTGCCCGAGGGCGGCGAGTGCAGGGTGAGCGAGCTGATCCATCCGAAGGTCGAGCCCGAGATCGCCTTCGTGACGAAGCGCGCGCTCAGCGGCCCGGGCTGCCACATCGGCGCGGTGCTCGCGGCCACCGACTTCGTGCTGCCGGGCATCGAGGTGATCGACAGCCGCTACCGCGACTTCAAGTTCGACCTCAAGAGCGTGGTGGCCGACAACACTTCGGCCTCGCGCTTCGTGGTCGGCGGCCGGGCCGTGCCCGCGAGCGAGGTCGACCTGCGCACCACGGGCATCGTGCTCGAGAAGAACGGCCAGTCCGTGGCCTTCGGCGCCGGCGCGGCGGTGCTCGGCCATCCGGCCGCGGCCATCGCGATGCTGGCCAACCACCTGGGCGCGCGCGGCGAGGAGATTCCCGCCGGCACGCTGATCCTCTCGGGCGGCATCACCGAGGCGGTGGCCGTGCAGGCGGGCGACGCGGTCACGCTCAAGGTGCAGGGCATGGGCAGCGTCGGGCTGCGCTTCGTCTGAACATGGAAGGAGCAAGACCATGCCGTTTGCACAGATCTACCTGATCGAAGGCCGCACCGAGGACCAGAAGCGCGCGCTGATCGAGAAGGTCACGGCCGCCATCGTCGAGGCCGTCAACGCGCCGAAGGAGAATGTGCGCGTGTGGCTGCACGACGTGCCGAAGGAGAACTGGGGGATTGCCGGGGTGTCGGCGAAGGACCTGGGGCGCTAGCAGCCTCGCCATTGCCGGCGAGCGCACGGCGCAGCGCCGGCGCCTCGGCCTCGATGTGGGCCCAGAGCCGGCTCGCGACCGGCCCCGGCGAGCGGTCGCGCCGGCGCGCCGCCACCAGCTCCTCGACGCTGCCGGGCAGGTGGCGGCCCGCGATCGAGCGCAGCCGGCCGTCGCGCAGCTCCTCCTCGATCAGGAAACGCGGCATGTGGCCCCAGCCCAGGCCCAGCAGGATCACTTCCTTCTTCATGAGCTGGTCGGCCACGGTGCACTGGCGCGCGCCCTCGATCAGGAAGTGGTCCTGGGGCGGCGTGTGGCGCGCCGTGTCGCGCATCACGCACTGGGTGTAGGCGCGCATGCGCTCGGGCCCCGGCGCGCGCGGCAGCGGCTCGGCCAGCAGCGCCGGTGCTACCACCGGCACGAAGGGCACCTTGCACAGGTCGATCCATTCGAGCCGCGGATCGCGCTTGTCGATGCCGTGCAGGATCAGGTCGGCCTCGCCGTCGAACAGCCGCTCGGCCGGACCGGCCACCGCCTCGAAATAGAGCGCGAGCCGCGTGCCCGGGCACTGCGCGAAGAAGCGCGCCAGCATCGCCAGCACCTGCGGCCGCGGGCACAGGTCGCCGATCACCACGCGCAGTTCGCTTTCCTCGCCCACCGCGAGCTGGCGCGCATGGCCACGCAGGCCCTCGAGCTCGCGCAGCAGCGACTGCGCACGCGCATGGAAGGAGCGGCCGGCCTCGGTGGGCTGTACGCGGTAGCCGCCACGGTCGAGCAGCACCAGGCCGAGCTGCCGCTCGAGCTTGGCCACGGCCGCGAACACCGCCGGATGCGAGCGATGCAACTGCGTGGCGGCGGCCTGGAAGCCGCCCGCGCGCACCACCGCGTCGAAGCATTGGAGGTCGTGCAGGGTGAATTCGCTCATGTTCGATTTGCTGACAAGGATTGATCGAACTTTGTAATTTCTTTCGCCAAGCGGCGCAACTACGATTTGTGCCACGGTGATCGCCGTTGCAGGGGCCCGAGGCTCCGAAGCCATGCCAAGGAAAGCACGCCATGAGCCACTTCACCCACACCACCACCGCCGGCGACGGCGCCCGCATCGCCTACCGCTTCGATGGCGATGCCGGCAAGCCCGTGCTGCTGCTGTCGAACTCCATCGGCACCACGCTCTCGATGTGGGACGGCGAGGTCGAGGCGCTGGGCCGGCATTTCCACGTGCTGCGCTACGACACGCGCGGCCATGGCGGCTCGGGCGTCACGCCGGGCGCCTATTCGATGGACCGGCTCGGCCGCGACGCGATCGAACTGCTCGACGCGCTGAAGATCGAGCGCGCGCATTTCCTCGGCCTCTCGCTCGGCGGCTTCATCGGCCAGTGGTTGGGCGTGCACGCGCCCGAACGCATCGACCGGCTGGTGCTGGCCAACACCTCCTCGTGGCTCGGCCCGGCCCGTGTGTTCGACGAGCGCATCGTCGGCGTGCTGGCCGCCCCCGACATGAAGGAGACGGCCGAGGGCTTCCTGCGCAACTGGTTCCCCGAGCGGCTGCTGACCGAGAACGGCCCCGTGGTGCAGGCCTTCCGCCAGGTGCTGCTCGAGATCGACCCGCAGGGCCTGGCCGGCGCGCTCGCCGCCGTGCGCGACGCCGACCTGCGCCGGCCCATCGCGCTGATCGAGCGGCCCACGCTGGTGATCGCGGGCGAGTTCGACCCGGTCACGGCCGCGAGCCATGGCGAACTGATCGCGGCCACCGTGCCGGGCGCGCGGCTCTTGACCTTGCCCGCGGTGCACCTGTCGAACGTGGAGTTTCCGAAGGAGTTCGTGGGCGCGGTGGTCGATTTCCTCGAGGGCCGCTGAAGAGGACAGGCGGGGCGCGGGCGATCGATTGTTTCCTTCCCGTGAACGCCGCGGTTCCATTTGCCTAGGGTTTTTACCTAGATTCAAGGCGCACAATTCGTCTCACGGACCAGCCGCCGACTCCAAGACAAGCAGAAGGCAGCGACTGATCTGGGTGAACAGGCACTGACGAGGTGGCCGCCCCCGAAGGGACGGCGCCCCACCAAGACCGGTTCGAATCATCCAAAGTCAAGTCACAAGAATTGAAGGAATACTCAAAATGAACGCCTCGAAGCTCCTCTCCGCCGTTGCCCTCTCCCTGCTCGCCGCTGCCGGTGCAGCCCACGCAGAAACCTATGAGGGCGTGCATCCTCTGACCTCGGCCGCCAGCCGCGCCGAAGTCGCCGGCCAGGCCGTCATCGCCGCTCGCAGCGCCGACCCCTATGCCGAAGGCGCCAACGCCGGCCCGGCCCAAGTGATCGTGTCGCAGACCAGCCGTGCTGCCGTGCGTGCCGAAGCGGTCGCCGCGGCACACAGCGACAACCCCTACGCCGATGGCGCTTCGTCGGGCGTGGCGCCGCTGGTCGCCAGCACCGTGGACCGCAACGCGGTTCGCGCACAAGCCCGCGCCGCTGCTCGCGGCGACTCGCTGCCGCTGTAATCGGCACCCGGAACTCGGTCGCATCGTGCGGGTCGGCCCCGCGATGAGGCCAGCGGTTCAGCCAAAGAAGAAGCCGGCCCTTGCGAAAGCAGGGGCCGGCTTCTTCTTTGGCTCTGCGCCATCGCGCCGATCGACGGCGAAGGAGGTCCGACCGTCAGCCCGCCCGCTCCTCGACCCCATCCACCCGATCCACATAGAACGCCACATGGTCCTTGATCCCCGCCACCGCGTCATACGGCGACTCGTAGGTCCACACCGCATTGACCGAGCGCTCCCCGCCGGCCGGGATGCTGAAGTAGTTGCACTCGCCCTTGTACGGGCAGTAGGTCGTGTGCGTGCTGCGCTCGAGCAGCGACATGTCGACGTCGGCGCGCGGGATGTATTGAACCGCCGGGTACGAGGCCTCGCGCAAGGTGAGGGCGGCGCGGGTGTCGGCGATGGTGCGGCCGCCGAGCGTCACGACCACGCGCGCGGGGTTGGGCGCGACGGTGATCGGATGGTCGGGGCCGGGGATCTTGATGCTTCGGGGGCTGTTCATGGGGCGGGCTCCTGAGGATGGCCGGCCATCTTGCCGCCGGGCGGGTGGGGCCGCGCCGCCCGCGCGAATCCACCTGTCCGCGCCAAGGTCAAGGCGCGGGCCGCGAGCGCGCGCCGCTCAGGCTGCTGTTGCTGTTGCTGTTGCTGTTGCTGTTGCTGTCGCCGCGTTCGCGTAGCGCGCCGCCGGCACGCTGCGCGACAGGTTCGGGCCGAGCGCCTGGCGCGCGGCGTCGAAGCGCTTCCAGTCTTCCACGTCGGGCAGCGAGGGGATGGTGATCAGCTCGCCCGCGTCGAAGCCGGCCAGGGCGCTGTCGACCAGGTCCTCGGCCGACATCACGATCTCCTGCGGCAGGTGCTCGACCGGCACGCCCGCGATGCCCCAGAAATCGGTGCGCGTCGCGCCCGGCAGCACGGCCTGCACCTTCACGCCCTTGGCGCCGAGCTCGTGGTGCAGCGACTGGCTCAGGTTGACCACATAGGCCTTGCTGCCGCTGTAGCTGCCGTTGAGCAGCTCGGGCGAGAGCGCGACGATCGAGGCGATGTTGATCAGCGCGCCGCCGCCGCGCGCGACGAAGCCGGGGGCCACCGCACGCGTGAGGCGCGTGAGCGCGACCACGTTGAGCTGGATCATGGTGTCGATCTGGTCGGGGTCGGAATCGAGCAGGGTCGCGGTGGCGCCGAGGCCGGCGTTGTTGAGCAGCAGGGTGATGCGTTCGTCGCTGCGCAGCCGCTCCTCGACCCGGCGCAGGTCGGCGGTGGCCGTGAGGTCGGCCGCGAGCACCTCGACGCGGCGGCCGGTCTCCCTGACGAGCCGTTCGGCCAGGGCTTCGAGGCGCTCCTTGTTGCGCGCCACCAGCACGAGGTCGTAGCCGCGGCGCGCGAGGCGCTCGGCGTAGACGGCGCCGATGCCGGTGGAAGCGCCGGTGATCAGCGCGGTGCCCTTGCCGGGGGCGGAGATGGCGATGTCTTGCGAGCTCATGGGAAAGGTCCTTGGATGTCGAAGGGGATGAGGAAAGGTGGTTTGACAGCCAGGAGTTTGGGTCGGACACTGATGTCTCAAATGACATGTTTCCCTCCTTTAAAGACATCATGACCCAGCGCATCGGCCTCGTCGTCTTTCCCGGTTTCCAGATCCTCGACCTGGTGGCCCTCTCGGTCTTCGAGCTCGCGAACGCCGAGGCGGGGCGCACGGTCTACGAGCTCGAGGTGCTGTCGGAGCACGGCGGCCCGGTGGCCAGCACGGCCGGCGTCACGGTCGATTCGCGCGCCTTCGACCGGCGCCGCTTCGACACGCTGCTGGTCGCGGGCTCGACCACGGTGCCGCCGAGTTCGGGCGGCCTGCTCGATTTCCTGCGCCGCGCGCTGCCGCGCACGCGGCGCCTGGGCAGCATCTGCACTGGCGCCTTCGTGCTGGCCGAGGCCGGCCTGCTCGACGGTCGCCGCGCCACCACGCACTGGCACTTCGCGCGCGAACTGCAGCGCGGCTTTCCGGCGATCAAGGTGGAGGAGGACGGCATCTTCATCCAGGACGGCCCGGTCTGGACCTCCGCCGGCATGACCGCCTGCATCGACCTCGCGCTCGCGCTGGTCGAGGGCGACCTGGGCCTCGAGCTGTCGCGCTCGGTGGCGCGCAAGCTGGTGATCTACCACCGGCGCGCGGGCGGGCAGTCGCAGTTCTCGGCGCTGCTCGAGCTCGAGCCGCGCACCGACCGCATCCAGCAGGCGCTCGACTATGCGAAGAAGAACCTGCACAAGAACCTCTCGGTCGACCAGCTCGCCGAGGTGGCGCACCTGAGCCCGCGCCAGTTCAGCCGCGCCTTCCTGGCCGAAACCGGCCAGTCGCCGGCGCGCGCAATCGAGAAGCTGCGCGTGGAGACCGCGCGCATCCTGATCGAGGAGGGCGGCCAGTCGGTCGACCGCATCGCGGCGCAGACCGGCTTCTCCGATCCCGAGCGCATGCGGCGCGCCTTCCACCGCGCTTTCGGCCAGCCGCCGCAGAGCCTGCGCCGCGCGGCGGCGCGCACGCACGTACCCGCGATGTAGATCGCGGCATCCGGATCGCCGCGGCGCGCGTACCTGTTGCCATGACCGCCGTTCGGATCGCCAATTTCGTCGTGTTCCAGCTCGCCTGGTTCGCGGCCGTGCTCGGCGCGGCGCATGGCCATCCGCTGTGGGGCACGGCGTGCATCGCGGCGGCGATCGCCTGGCACCTGTGGGTGTCGGCCCGGCCCGCGCAGGAGGCCCGGCTGGTGGCCATCGTCTGCGCGCTGGGCGTGGTGATCGAGACCGGCCATGCGCTCGGCGGGCTGGTGCGCTATCCCTCGGGGCAGCCGGTCGCGCAGCTCGCGCCGTACTGGATGGTCGCGCTATGGGGCCTGTTCGCGATCGCGCTCAACGTCACCCTGCGCTGGCTGCGCCGGCGCTACCTGCTCGCGGCCGTGCTGGGCGCGGTCTGCGGGCCGGCGTCGTTCGTCGCGGGCGTGAAGCTGGGCGCGGCCCAGTTCGTCGACCGGGTGCCGGCGCTCGCGGTGCTGGCCCTCGTCTGGGCCGTGGCGATGCCGCTGCTGGTGTGGCTCGCGCAGCGCTTCGATGGCGTGGGCGACCCGCCGCGCTAGAAGTCGCGCGCGAGTTCGTCGGCTCGTGCCCTGGCGCGCGCGAGGTTCGCGGCCACCGCCTCGGGCGGTGCCAGCGTCGGTGCCACGGCCAGTTCCACCACGTCGACGATGCCGAGGAACTCGAGCCAGGTGCGCATGTACGGCTTCTGGAAATCGCGCGCATGCGCGGGCAGGCCCACCGGGTAGTCGCTCGCGCTCGAATAGACCAGCGCCGCGCGCTTGCCGTGCAGCAGGCCGGTGTAGCCCTCCTGCGCCGACCAGCGCCAGTTCTCGCCCGGCAGGGTCACGACGTCGATGTAGTGCTTCAGCCGGTAGGGCAGGCCGAAGTTCCACATCGGCAGGCTGAACACGTACTTGTCGGCCGCGTCGAACTCCTGCGCGAGGCGCACGGCGCGCTGCCAGTGCCGCCGCTGCTCGTCGGTGGCGGCTTGCGCGCGCAGCACCGCGAACTTGGCGTCGATCATGGCGGCGTCGAAGGGCGGCAGGTCGAGCGCCCAGATGTCGAGGGTGCGGATCTCGGCCGTGGGGTCGCGCTCGCGCAGCCGCTGCAGGAAATGCTGCGCGGTGTCGATCGAGCGCGAACGCGTGCCCGAGGGCGAGGCCTGGATGTGGAGGATCGTCGAGCCCATGCCGCTCAGCCCTCCAGCGTGCGCAGGCCGACGGTGCCCGCCACCACCAGCGCGATGCAGGCCATGCGCGGACCCGACAGCGTCTCGCCGAAGGCGAGCACGCCCATCAGCACCACGCCGACCGAGCCGATGCCGGTCCACACCGCATAGGCCAGGCCCAACGGCAGATAGCGCAGCGACCTGGCGAGCAGGAAGATGCTCAGCAGCGCGCTCGCCACGCCGACGACCGAGGGCCAGAGCCGGGTCCAGTCCTCCGAGCGCTTGAGCGCCGCGGCCATCGCGATCTCGACCACGCCGGCCGCCAGCAGTAACAACCATCCCATGATCCGTTCCTCCGTTGTGTGCAGGGTTGATGTGGAAACGGATAATTCCGGCCCAGGCACCGAGCCACAAGTACGCACCTTCTGGTAACCATGGGAATCGCCATGCCCGCATCGAAGAATTCCGCCGCCGTGGCAGAGGCCGCGCCCGCCGACGTCTGGAGCGCCGGCTGCCCCTCGCGCCGCGTGCTCGAGCTCGTCGCCAACAAGTGGGCGCTGCTGATCATTCCGCTGCTGCGCGACGAGCCGCTGCGCAACAACGAACTGCTGCGCCGGGTCGGCGGCATCTCGCAGAAGATGCTCACGCAGACCCTGCGCGATCTCGAGATCAATGGCCTGGTGCTGCGCGAGGACCACCAGACCGTGCCGCCGCACGTCGAGTACCGGCTGAGCCCGCTCGGTCTGTCGCTGAGCCGCACGCTGATCGCGGTCGACCGCTGGGCCGAGGCCAACCATGCGGAGATCGACCGCGCGCGGCAGGCCGCGATCGCCGCGCTCTGAAGTCGCTGTTCAGTCGAGCGTGATGCCCACGCGCTTGATCACGCCGCCCCATTTCTCCGATTCGCTGCGCATCAGCCGCGCGAAGTCCTCGGGCGTGCCGGGCAGCACGTCGCCGCCCGCGCCGGCCAGGCGCTGCGCCACGTCGGGCGCGGCCAGCACCTTCTGCAGCGAGGCATTGAGCCGCTGCACCACAGGCTGCGGCGTGCCCTTGGGCGCGAGGATGCCGAACCAGCCGATGGCCTCGAAGCCCGGGTAGCCCGACTCGGCCACGGTCGGCAGCTCGGGCGCGATCGGCGAGCGAGTGGCGCTCGTGACCGCCAGCGCATGCAATCGGCCGGCCTTCACCAGCGGCATCGAGGTCACCATGGTGTCGAAGGCGAAGCTGACCTGGCCGCCCATGAGGTCGGTGAGCATCGGGCCCGCGCCCTGGTAGGGAATGTTCGAGACCTCGATGCCGGCCTGCGCCTTGAAGGCTTCCACCGCCAGGTGCGTGGTGCTCGCGCGCACGCCCGAGCCGTAATTGATCTTGCCGGGCGCGGCCTTGGCGGCGGCCACCAGCTCCTTCATGTTCTTCGCCGCGAAGCGCGGATTGGCCACCACCATCAGCGGCGTGCGCGCGGCCGTGCCCACGGGCACCAGGTCGTTGAACACGTCGAAGCGCATGTCCTTGTAGAGGAAGTGGTTCACCACCACCGCGGTGCTGCCCATCAGCAGCGTGTAGCCGTCGGCCGTGCTCTTGGCCACGTAGTCGGCCGCGATGTTCTGCGAGGCGCCGGGCCGGTTCTCGACCAGCACCGGCTGGCGCAGGTCCTGCGCGAGCTTCTCGCCGACGATGCGCGCCGCGAGGTCGGCCGGCCCGCCGGGCGGGAAGCCCACCACCAGATGGATCGGCTTCGAGGGATAGGCACCTTGCGCGATGGCGTGCAGGGGCGCGGCCAGCGCGAGACCGGCGGCGAGCAGCAGCGCGCGGCGCGGCGAGGAAGGGCGATGGCGGAAAGTCATGGCATGTCTCCAGCAAGAGGGCGTGCGGATGCGCCCTCGGGTTCGTGTTCAGGGGATGTGGCTTGGATGCGCGGCACTCGGCGAGGGCCAGTGCGCGCGCAGGAAGGGCAGCAGCTCGGCGAGCACCGCCTCGGGCGCTTCTTCCATCATCAGGTGGCCGCAGTCGATCTCGCCGCCGCTCACGGGCGTGCCTTCGGCGGCCGCGTCGCGCCAGATGTGGACCGGCGTGCGTTCGGCCGGGAAGCGCCCGCGCTCCCATAGCACATGCACCGGGCAGCGCACGCGCTCGCCGGTTGCACGGCCGTGTTCGTCGTGTTCGAGGTCGATCGACGCGGCGGCGCGGTAGTCCTCGATCATCGCGTGGCGCACGCTCTCGCGCGAGAAGGCGCGCAGGTACTCGGCATGGGCCTCGGGCGTCACCGCGTCGAAGCGCCGCACCATGTTGCGCAGCGTCCAGTCGAGGAAGAAGGTCGGGTCGGCCGCGAGCAGGCGCTCGGGCAGGTCGAAGGGCTGGGCCAGCATGAACCAGTGCCAGCTCTTGAGGCCGAAGTCCTTGTTCGCGCGCGCCCACATCTCGACGGTGGGAATCACGGTGATCGAGCCGAAGGCCGCGACGCGTTCCGGATGATCGAGGCACAGCCGGTGCGCCACGCGCGCGCCGCGGTCGTGGCCGATCACCGCGAAGCGCTCGAAGCCCAGCGCGCGCATCAGCGCCGCCTGGTCGGCCGCCACCGCGCGCTTGCTGTGCGCCGCGTGCAGCGGATCGCCGGGCGGGCCGAGGCTGTCGCCGTAGCCGCGCAGGTCGGCCGCCACCACCGTGTAGTGGCGCGCGAGCGCCGGCGCCATGCGGTGCCAGGCCGCATGCGTCTGCGGGTAGCCGTGGAGCAGCAGCAGGGGCGGGCCCGAGCCGCCGATCTCGGCGAAGATCCGCGCCTCGCCCACGTCGACGAGGCGCGGCTCGAAGCCGTCGATGAAGGCGCGCGTCATGCCGCCACCTCCAGCCGCTCGGGCGCCATCGCGAGGATCGCGGGCTCGAAGAAGTCGGCCATCAGCCCGAGCTGCCGCTCCATCATGTGGCGGCCCTCGTGCGCGATGCAGCCGCGCTCGCGTGCCAGTTGCAACAGCGGCGTGACGGCCGGCGCCATGATGACCTCGGCCACCCAGAGGCCGGTGCGCAGCGCGCTGGCGGGCACGGGCAGTGGATCGTCCGCGCGCATGCCGACCGGCGTGGCGTTCACCAGCAGTTCGGCCTCGCCGGGCTCGCGGCCGTTCCAGGTGCTGGCCTCGACGCCATGCAATTGCAACTGCCGTGCGAGTGCTTCGGCTTTCGCCGCGTCGATGTCGCACACGCGCACCGAGCGCGCGCCGGCATCGGCGAGTGCGAAGGCAATGGCCGAGGCCGCGCCGCCCGCGCCCGCGATGCAGGCCGCGCGTCCGCGCGGATCGAAGCCAGCGGCGCGCAGTCCCGCCACGAAGCCGCTGCCATCGAGCAGCTCGCCCTGCCAGCCGCCCTGCGCGGTGCGGCGCACCACGTTGGCGGCGTTGGCACGCTCGGCACCGGGCAGCAGGCCATCGCCGAGCAGGTCCGCCACGCGCTGCTTGTGCGGCACGGTGACGATGAAGCCCGCGAGGTTGCGCAGCGTGAGCAGCGCGGGCAGCAAGGTGGCCACGTCGTCGGCGCGCACATGCATCGGCACCAGCACGGCATTGAGGCCCGCCTGCTGCAGCCGTGCCGTGAGCGGCGCGGGCGCCTTCACCTGCGCGACCGGATCGCCGAGGATGCCGAGCACCGCGGTGCGGCCGTCGAGCTGCAGCACGGGTTGAAGAGAGACCTTCGTGTCAGTGGAGGGCATGGGCGTGTTCCTGCTGCGGTCGTGCGACGGCATCGAGCCAGCGCCTGGCCGTGGTGTACGCCAGTTCGGCGCGCCTTGCCATGCCGAGGTGATGGCGGCGCACGGTCGAGGGTGCCTCGATCGACAGCATGGCATCGGCCGCCACCGCATCGAGCACATCCGCCAGCGGCAGCGCGCCTTCGCCCGGCAGCAGGCGGTGCGGGCGTGCCTCCTCGCCGGGCGACAGGGCCGGATGGCGCCGCGCGGGCGCATCGCTGAACTGCGCCCAGCCGCGCGCGATTCCCGGCGTGCGCGCGATGCGATCGGCCGCCGCGCCGCTGCGAAAGAAATGCAGCGTATCGACCAGCACATGCACGTTCGATCGCCCGGTCTCGCGCACCAGCCGCAGCGCGGCATCGAGCGTGGGCACGGCCGTGTAGACCATGAACTCGAGCCCGAGCGAGATGCCATGCGCGCCCGCGATCTCGCCGAGCGCCGCGAGGTGGGCGGCGGCCCGCGCGTGATCGTCGTCGTCGCCATTCACCACCAGCCAGCGCGCCCCCAGCGACGCCGCCACCGCCAGCATCGGCTCGAAGCGCAGCGCCTCGAAGCCGGCCGACAGCCGCACCACCTCGACGTCGTGCACCGCCACGTCCAGCGCGCTCATCAGCGCGCGCGTCTCGGCCAGCATCGGCGAGCCCTCGTGCATCGGGTGCGGCGCCTCGCCCGGCCGCGCCGGATGCAGGCGCAGGCCGACCGAGCGGAAGCCCGCCTCGCCGGCCGCGCGCACCAGCTCGGGCGGCGTGGCGTCGAGCAGGCTCAGGTGCGCGAGCGACAGCGTGCGGCCCACTACAGCGTCCCCTCGAGCACGGCGCCGTCGGCGATCAGGGTGCGGCGCAGTCGCGCGCGGTCCACGTCGCGCACATCGCCGCTCCAGCCGTCGTCGAGCGCGCACAGCGCCGCCGCGGTGCCGGCGGCCTGGCCCATCGCCATGCAGGTGCCCATCACGCGCACCGAGCTCTGCGCCTCGCGCGTGCTCGAGATGCAGCGCCCCGCCACCAGCAGCCGGCGCTGGCCGCGCGGCACCAGGCACTCGTAGGGGATGTCGTAGGAGCCGCCCTCGGCGATGGTCTCGTGCCGGTGGCCGTCGACCGCGAGGATGTCGAGCTCGTGGCCGCCCTTGGCGATGCCGTCGGCGCGCTTGCGGCCCTGCATGATGTCGGCCTCGTCGAGCACGTGCTCGCCGAGGATGCGCCGCGTCTCGCGCACGCCGATCTTCGGCGCCACCGCGGCCAGCGCCGCCTGCTCGAAGCCCGGCACGCGCCGGCGCAGGAAGGCCAGCCCCTGCGACACCTGCGTCATCAGCTGCGGCAGCGCCTCGCTCAGCGAGGCCGCGCGCGTGCCGTCCACGCCCGCGAGCTGGGTCGAGTTGATGCTGACCTCCTTGCGCGCGGTCGAGGTCGGCACGATCGCGAGCACCGAGGTCGGGTACATCTCGCCGGCATCGATCGCCTCCTTGAGCAGGCCCTGCGTGCCGCGCAGCAGCACCTTGGGCTGGCCCTGAGCGTACAGCGCCTCGGCGCACTGGCGCGCATCCATGCCCAGGCCCGGGTAGTCGCCGAGGCCGAAGTGCGCCGGGTTGTCGCGCACGAAGCGCAGCAGCGGTTCGGTCTCGACGCCGCATACGCGGTAGACCAGGCTCGGCGGCTGCAGCGCGCCGCTGCCGGGCGCGCCTTTCTCGCTCGGTGCGCCCGCGGCCACCGCCACATCGCCGTCGCCCGAGCAGTCGATCACCACGCGCGCCGCGTACCAGGCCTCGCCGCCCTTGTGCATCAGCCGCACGCGGGTTTCATCGCCACCGGTCTCGATGCCGCAGAAGAAGGCCTGCACGCGCAGGTGCACGCCGGCCTCGGCCACGGCCTGCATCACGGCGATCTTCATGAGCTCGGTGTCGAAGCACACCAGGTGCAGCGCGCGGTAGTCGAACACCGGGCCGATGTAGCCGCCCAGCGGCTTGAGCCGGTCGAGCAGCTCGGTGACCACGCCGCCCACGATCCAGTCGCCACGCGTCGAGAGGCAGCCGAGCATCGAGATGCCGCTGATCAGCTCGCCGCCGATCATCGGCGCCGATTCGACCAGCAGGGTGCGCGCGCCGCCGCGCGCGGCCGAGATCGCGGCCGCCACGCCGGCGCTGCCGCCGCCGATCACGATCACGTCGAAGCGGTTCTCGCCGGGGATGTCTTGTCTTTGCGTCATGCCTTCTTTCATTGCTTGGGAGCCGGCAGCGCCGGGAAGATCGTTTCCATGCCCATTGCGATCGCGAGCAGCGCGCGGTCGCTGTTCCACAGGCCGTCGATGGCCAGGCCGATCGGCAGGCCTTCGTCGGACAGCGCGATCGGCACCGTCACGCCCGGCAGCACGGCCGTGCTGGTGGGGCCGGTGTTCGCGATGTAGGCGGCCAGCGTGCTGGTGGTGCGGCCATTGATCGTCACGCTCATCTCGGTGCCGCGGATCGGCAGCGCCGGCGCCAGCGTCACGGGGTAGAGCAGGGCGTCGAGCCGGTTGCTCTCGAACGCGCCGCGCAGCAGCGCCTGCAGCTTCGGCCGCTCGACCTTGAGCGCGGTCTCGTAGGCCTCGCGCGTCGGCGCGCTGGCCGACACGATGCGGTTGCGAAAACCCGCCGCCACGTCGGGGCTCGCGATGTCGGCCACCAGCCGGTCGAGGCTCACGCCGGTCTTGTACTTCGCGAGAAAGGCGGCGATGCCCACGCGCGCCTCGTAGTCGGTGACCGGCGCGACCCTGGCCGCGACCTCGCGCAGCTGCGGGATCTCGATCTCGACGATCTGCGCGCCCGCGCCCTTGAGCTTGTCGAGCGCGGCATCGAAGGCGCGGCGCGTGGCCTCGTCCGCGTTGTCGTAGAAGGCCGCGCGCGCTACGCCCAGGCGCAGGCCCGCGGGCGGCCTGGGCTGCACCTCGCCGCGGCTGCCCGAAAGGATCTCGTCGAGCAGTGCCAGGTCGGCCACGCTGCGCGCCAGCGGGCCGATGGTGTCGCGCGCGGTCGAGACCGGCAGCACGCCTTCGCCCGAATAGCGCCCCGCGGTCGGCCGCAGCCCCACGATGCCGTTGAGCGCGGCCGGGATGCGCACCGAGCCGCCGGTGTCGGTGCCGAGCGCGGCCGGCACGATGCGCGCGCCCACGGCCGCGCCCGAGCCGCCGCTGGAGCCGCCCGCGAAGCGGCTCGGGTCGTAGGCATTGCCCACCGCGCCATAGGCGAAGTTGTTGCCGGTGGCGCCGAAGGCCAGTTCGTGCAGGTTGAGCTTGCCGATCACGATCGCGCCCTCGGCGCGCAGCCGCGCCACGGCCGGCGCGTCCTGCGCCGCCACATAGCCCTGCAGCGCGCGCGTGCCGCCGGTGAAGGGCAGGCCCTTGACGAGGATGTTGTCCTTGATCGCGATCGGCACGCCATGCAGCCGCCCGAGCTTGCGGCCGTGCGCCACGGCGCGGTCGGCCTCGGCGCAGGCGCGGCGCGCGCCGATGCGGTCGATGGTGATGAAGGCATGCAGGTCCTGGTGCAAGTCGGCCGCGCGCAACGAGCGCTCGACCAGTTCGCAGCTGGTGGTGGTGTGCTCGCGGATCGCGGTGGCGGCCTCGAGCAGCGTGGGCATGGGCGCGGGCTGCGCGTGCGCGACGCCGGCCAGCGCCAGGCATGCGATCGCGGCGGCGGGTTGGAGGATGAGCTTCATGGGAGCAAGAGGAGGTGGGATGAATCAGGCATGCGCATCGAGCAGCCGCGCGATCGTGTCGGCGTGGTCGACCATCGCGTCGTGGCCGCCCTGCACCTCGACGAAGGTCCAGGCCGGGTCGTTGCGCAGCCGTGCCTTGTGCGCGTCGAACACCGGCATGGCGGGCGCCGAGGCCGCGATGTAGAGCCGCTTGCGCGCGGCCGCGCCGGGCGCGGCGCGCAGCGAGATCGGCTGCAGGTAGGTGCCGTTCGGGTGGTCGGTCAGGCGCGCGTCGACCCAGGCGATGTCGGCCGGATTGCCGAGACCGAAGGCCTTGGCCGGCAGCTTGGGCCAGCGCGGATTGCCCGCGCGGTGCGCGGCCTGCAGCTCGGCCTTGCCGGTGGCGTCGAGGTAGTCGAGCATGCGTTCGCCGTCGTGCGGTGCGAAGGCATCGAGGTACACCACCGTGTCGATGCGGCGCTCGGCGGCGAGCCGGTCGAGCGCGCCCGTGATCGGGTAGCCGCCATAGCTGTGGCCCACCAGCACCACCTGGCGCAGGTCCTGGCTGCGGATGAAGCCGGTCACGTCGGCGATGTGGGTCTCGAGGTCGATCGCGGTCGAGATCTCGCCGATGCGTTCGCCGACGCCCGCGAGCGTGAGCACGCGCACCTCGTGGCCCCGGGCGCGCAGCAGCGGGGTCAGCCGCTCCCACGACCAGGCGCCATGCCAGGCACCGTGCACCAGCACGAAGGTCTTGCCCGAGGGGCGCGGTGCCGGCGCGGCGCTGCTGCAGCCGGGCAGGGCGGTCGCGGCCGCCGAGGCGACCGTGGCTGCCGCCGCGGCACCGAGCGCGCCGCCGCTTTCGAGGAATCGTCTGCGTTCCATTGGGTTGTCTCCAGGTTCGAAGGTCATGAAAAAAGGGATTCAGCGCAGCGGCGACCAGTCGGCCGGCCGCAGCACCAGTCCGGTGTGCGTGCGTTCGTGCTGCCGCGCGGCGCGGGCCCAGTCGGCCCAGCCGGGCACCGAGTCGGGCCGCGCCTGCAAGGCGGAGAGCGCGGCGAAGTCGTCGAAGGCCCACAGCACCAGCGCCTCGCTGCCGTTGCGCAGCGCGGTCTCGTAGGCGCCGAACAGGCGCGGCGCGCCCGGGCCCTCGATGCGCGCGGCGGCCTCGCCGAGCCGCGCGAGGTAGTCGGGTGCGCCGCCGGCCTCGAGGCCGATGGTCTGCTGCAGCACGACCGGCGCGCGCACGCCCCCGGCCAGCAGCCGCGCGCGGTCGATGCTGTAGTCGGCCGCCAGCAGCACGCGGTCGAAGCCGCCCGTGCGCTCGCCGTAGAAGCGCTCGAGCGGTTCGTGGAACAGGTCGGGCGTGGCGTCGAAGTGGCGCCCGAAGCCCTCCCAGCCGCCCTGCATCTCCCAGAAGGTCACGATCTCGGGCCAGCGGCCCGTGAGGAACACCGGCACCCAGGCCGCCATGCAGCCGTTGCTGGCCGAACCGCGCGCATTGCCCTCGGTGCGCACCAGGCGGCCCAGGGTCTCGAGATAGCGGGTGTGGGCGCCGGGCTGGCGCACGGGGTCGAGGATCTCGTGGAAATAGAGACGCTGCATAAGACGGCGAGGTGTTTCGATGCTTGAACGCGAGGTGGTCTGGAATCGGTGTTTGTTCATGTATATGAACTGTTCCAGAATATAAACACGCAAACCGCGACTGTCAAACACCCGGCGCGTCGATCGGTGGGACGCGGGCCGCGCGCTTCCTAGAATCGGCGCACCTCACAGCACAGGCACCCATGGACGCAGCAGACAGCAAGCCCCCCGAATCGGCCGCCGTGAAGTCGGCGGACCGGGTGCTCGACATCCTCCAGCTCCTCGCGCGCCAGGGCGGGGCGCTGACCCATCACGAGATCGGCATCGCGCTCGGCATCCCCAAGAGCAGCCTCACGCACCTGCTGCGCAACCTGGTGGCGCGCGAGTTCCTCGGCTTCGACGGCGCGCAGAGCACCTATGCGCTGGGCCCGGCCGTGTTCGAGCTGGTGCGCGGCAGCGGCCTGCGCGAACGGCTGATGGCGCAGGCGCGGCCCATCGTCGACTGGCTCGCGCGCACCGCGGGCGAGGCCACCTCGTTCTCGGTGCTGCGCGGCGACGAGGTCGAGCGCGCCTGCGTGGCCGAGTCGCGCGCGCCGCTGTCCTACCGCATGGCGGTGGGCGACAGCTTCCCGCTCTACTCGACCTCGGCCGGCAAGGCGATCCTCGCGGCCATGCCCGCGGCGCGGCGCCAGGCCTATCTCAAGAACGTGCGGCTGCAGGCCCAGACGCCCGCCACCGCCACCACGCTCGCGGTGCTCAAGCGCCAGCTCGAGGAGGTCGGCGAAAGCGGCATCGCCTATTCGCGCGGCGAGCACACGCCGGGCGTGGTGGGCATCGCCATCGCCATCGATTCGGGCGACCCGGCCGCGCCCGCGGCCTTCAACATCGTGGTGCCCGATGTGCGCTACACACCGGAGTTCGATGCGCGCTGCGTCGAGCTGCTGGGGCAGGCGCGCGAGCGCTTCCACGCGGCGTCGCCCGCGCGCTGACGCACGTCGAGATGGTCATGACCCGTCTTCTCCACCGCATCGCCGCGCTGCTGTGCGCCTGCACCCTGTCGCTGGGTACGCAGGCGCAGGACTGGCCCGTGAAGCCCGTGCGCATCGTCGTGCCCGCGCCCGCGGGCAGCTCGCTCGACCTGATCGCGCGCACCCTGGCCGACCGCCTGCGCACCGCGTGGAAGCAGCCGGTGGTGGTCGAGACCAAGGCCGGCGCCGGCGGGCTGATCGGCATGGACGCGGTGGCGAAGGCGCCGCCCGACGGCCATGTGCTGGGCATCGGCTTCAACGGCCCGATCGCCTTCGGCCCCTACATGTACGCGCGCATGCCGTACGCACCGGCGCGCGACCTGCTGCCGATCGTGCTGACCACCTCTCAGCCCAACGTGCTCGCGGTGCAGGCGAGCAACCCGGCGAACACGCTGCCCGAGTTCATCGCCTGGGTGAAGGGGCAGCGCGACCGCTTCAGCTATGCCTCGGTGGGCGCGGGCAGTTCCTCGCACCTCACGATGGAGCTGCTGCGCAGCGTCACGCACATCGAGGCGGTGCACGTGCCCTACGCGGGCTCGCCGCCGGCCGGGCTCTCGCTGGCCTCGGGCGACACGCAGGCGCTGTTCACCGTGGCGCCCGCGCTGCTGCCGCTGATCCAGGGCCAGCGCGTGAAACTGATCGCGATCACCAGCGCGCAGCGCTTCGAGCTCATGAAGGAGCTGCCGACGGTCGCCGAATCGGGCTACCCGGGCTTCGAGTCGCTGGCCTGGAACGGCCTGTTCGCGCCCGCCGGCACGCCGGGCGAGGTGGTGCGCCGCATCAATGCCGACGTCAACGCCGTGCTGCGCGATCCCGCCGTGCGCACGCTGCTCGCCAACCAGGGGCTGGCCGTGGGCGGCGGCTCGCCCGAGGAATTCAGGGCCTTCATCGACAGCGAAGGCCGCAAGTGGGGCGCGATCATCGCCAAGGTCGGCATCCGGCTCGACCAATGATGGCGGCCCCCGATCCGTTTCCCCACCGCATCACGAACAACGAACAAGAGGAGTACCCCATGGCCGAGTTTCCGCAAGACATCTACACCGAACCCGAGCCCGATCCGCACACGCTCGCCAACCTCGGCCCGCTGACCGGCCTGGCCGGCATCTGGATGGGCACCATGGGCCACGACGTGAGCCCGAAGGAGGACGGCCCCGAGGCCGAGGCCTTCATCGAGCATGCCGAGTTCCAGCCGATCGACGCGCAGACCAACGGCCCGCAGATCTTCTACGGCCTGCGCTACCACCTGCGCATCGTGAAGCCCGACGACGTCGAGACCTTCCACGACCAGGTCGGCTACTGGCTCTGGGAGCCGGCCACCGGCGCGCTGGTGCAGACCCTGTCGATCCCGCGCGGCCTCACGGCCATGGCCACCGGCCAGGCCGCGCCCGATGCGCGCAGCTTCCGCCTCGAGGCCGTGCGCGGCGGCGACACCAACGGCATCGTTGCCAACCCCTTCCTCGAGCATGCGTTCAAGACCCTGCGCTACACCATCGACGTGACGCTGCACGACGACGGCAGCTGGTCGTACGAGCAGACCACGCTGCTCGACGTGCGCGGCAAGCCCGAGCCCTTTGCGCACACCGACCGCAACACGCTGCGCAAGATCGGCGAGCCGACGCCGAACCCGACTGCGCAGGCGGCGCTGGCCGAGGCCGCGGGATCGGTGGCTTCGGCGGTCGCTGCTGCCGAAGCAGGGGACACGGTGATTCCGATCCCGCCCGCCGACGACAGCGTGAAGCCCGCGGTGCCGGGCGTGCCCGACGCGCTGGCCTAAGCCGTCGGCATCCGCTCGAAGGCCTGCAGCGCGGGATCGAGCGCATCCCATGCCAGCCCGCGCACGCGGTAGGTGAGCACCTGCGGCGCGAAGCGTTCGGGCTCGTCGAGACTGCCCGCATGCACCGCGATCAGCTCGGGCATGCCCGAGAAGCGCACGAACAGAGGCGTGCCGCAGACCGGGCAGAAGGCATGGCTTTTCCGCTGGCCGCTGTCGGCCGCGATCTCCCATTCGCTGGCCGCGCCGGTGATCGCCATCTCGGCGCGCGCCGGAAAGGTCAGGTACGAACCGTGCCCGGTGCCGCTGCGCCGCCGGCAGTCGCTGCACTGGCAATGGTTCTGGAAGATCGGCGCATGCGGCGTGCTGTAGCGGATCGCGCCGCAGGCGCAACCGCCGGTGTAGGGCTGGGTCATGACGTTTCTCCGGGTGCGCGGCCTCAGGCCGCCTTGGGCTTCGCGAAGACGTCGATGCCCTCGCCGGTCTCGAGCAGCGACTTGAGGCTCGACAGCACGATCGGCCAGCCCTGCTGGATGCCCTTGGCCATGCTGCTGCCGGCCGTGAGTTCGTCGTGCGTGACGGTAAGCCGCACCATGTCCTCGTACGGCACGATGTCGAAGGTCACGCGGCTGTAGGCCTCGGGGTCGGCCGCCTGCGAGGCGCCGGCCCAGGTGATGACCAGCCGCGTCGGCGGCGCGATCTCGACCACCTGGCCCACCAGCTCGACCGGGCGCTCGTCGCTGGCGCGCACGTGCTGCCACGGCGAGCCGGGCTTCCAGTCGGAGACGTTCTCGTGGCCCCAGTAGCGCCGCGCGATCTCGGGCCGGGTGATGGCCTCGAACACCTTCGCGGGCGTCGAGCGGATGTAGGTCACGTAGACATAGCTGATCTTCTCTGGCTTCATCGTCACTCTCCTTCGAGTTCCTTCTTGAGGTCGTGCAGCAGCGTGAGCCGCTGATGTTCGAACTTGCGCACCCAACGCTCGTAGACCTCGTGCAGCGGCACCGGGTTGATGAAGTGCAGCTTCTCGCGGCCGCGCCAGACCGTGGTCACCAGGTTGGCCGCCTCGAGCAGCCCGAGGTGCTGCGTGACCGATTGCCGCGCCATGTCCAGGTGCTCGCAGAGTTCGCCGAGCGTCTGCCCGTTGTGGTCGTGCAGCAGATCGAGCAGCTTCCTGCGGGTCGGGTCGCCCAGTGCCTTGAAAACCTTGTCAGCGTCCATGCGTCGTTGTTCGTGCGTGAGCGGATGATATGCAGGCAAATACCTGCATGTCAAGCCGGCCCGTGCCGCGACGGATGGCCGAGGGGTTGCTTCAGGAGAGCGCCGCTTCCACGTCCGCGTGGAACTTCGCCGAGCAGCACTCGGTCGCGCCGAGGTACAGCGAGGCCTGTGCGCCGCTCGCGAGCGTGGACTGCACCGACACGCCGAGCGCGAAGTCCTCGGCCAGCGCGCCCCAGTACGAGTCGAGGTTGCGGCGCCAGTGCCCTTGCGCCTTCTCGTTCGCGGGCGGCTCGGGGATCAGCATGGTCGCGATCACGCGCGAGCGCTCGGGGGCCTCGGGCAGCACGGTGAAGGCGTTCGCATGGTCGCCCTCGTGCAGGATGAAGGTGGCCGGAAAGAAGTAGTAGATGACGTTCGAATGCGGCCCGAGCTGCCACTGGTCCTCGGGCAACTCGCGCAGCCGCTCGATGCCGCGCTTGGGCAGGAAGAGGCGCTGGTGCGCGCCCTCGTGGTCGGCGATCAGCAAGTTGTCGTGGAACAGGCCCGCGATGCTGTCGCGGTGCGCGTACTGGAAGTGGTAGGTCTCGAGGTTGGCCTCGAACGGGATCTTCCAATTGGCGGCGTTCGCGAACTCGCGCTGGTCGAACGGCACCCAGCGGTCGTAGCCCCAGTGGCGCAGGTCGGCGCCGAAGCGGCCGAGCCAGCCTTCCATGTCGATACGCGCATCGTCCTCGCCATCGGCCACGCGCGGAATCGCCCAGACGAAACCCAGCGCCTCGGCCACCGGCACGCGCGCGAGCTGGCAGTCGGCAGCCGGCGCATGCGGAAAATCGGCCTCGCCGGGCCGTCCGCGCAGGCTGCCGTCGAGCCCGTAGGTCCAGCTGTGGTACGGGCACACGAACACGCGCTGGTTCGACGCGCCGGCCGGCCGCAGCCGCGCGCCGCGATGGCGGCAGGCATTGACGAAGCCGCGCAGCTCGCCCTCGCGCGTGCGCACCAGCAACAGCGGCATGCCGGCCGCGTCGATGGCCAGCGTGTCGCCGGGCCGCGCGCGCGCGGCCGCGGGGCCCAGCGCCAGCGGATGGCGGCGGAAGATGCGCTCGACCTCGCGCGCATGGCGCTCGGGGTCGAGGTAGCGCGACACCGGACTCAGCGAGGGTTCGCCGCGCTCGGTGCCGCCGCTGGCGATCAATGCCAGCGCGCGCCGGATCAGCGCCTTCTGTTCGTCATGCTGCATGCGCCTGTGCCATCGATGCGGCCTCCACGGGTGGGGGCTTCATTGTGGCCAGCGGTGGGCAGTTCGGCTTGTCTCAACTGGTCGAGGCCTCGTCGAATCCCTCGAAGCGCGCGAAGTCCTCGACCGTTCGCCGCGGCATCGCCATCCGGTTGACCTCGGCCGACGGCTCGCCCCAGCCCATCGACATGCCGCAGGCCGTGACCTCCTCGGGTGGCATGCCCAGCCGCGCCGCGATCAACGCATGGAAGGGCGCGAACGACACCTGCGGGCAGGTGTCGATGCCGCGCGCCTTGGCCGCGATCATCACGTTCTGCACGAACAGGCCGAGATCGAGCCAGCTGTGGCGCGCGAGCCGCGCATCGATGCCGAAGATCAGCCCGACCGGCGCGCCGAAGAAGCCGTAGTTGCGCCGCGTCTGCCGCGCGCGGGCCGCGGCGTCCGCGCGGTCGATGCCCAGCGCGCCGTAATAGCACGCCGCGAAGGCCGACTGGTGCTCGCAGAAGGGGCCGGGCAGCGGATCGGGAAAGTGCGAAGGCGCCTCGAAATCGCCCGCCACGAAGGCCGCGTCGAGCGCATCGCCGAGCGCCTTCAGCGGCGCGCCGGCGAGCACGTGCACGCGCCAGGGCTGGGTGTTCGAATTGCTCGGCGCCGTGGCCGCCACCTGCAGGATCTCGCGCACCAGCGCCTGCGGCAGCGGCCGCGGCGCATAGGCGCGCACCGAGCGGCGCGCGCGCAGCACCGCGTCGACATGGCGTGCGCTGTCGGTGGGAGCGTCGGCCCGCTGCATCGCTCAGTCCCGCGGGGCCGGGTGGTAGGCGATGCGCCCCGCCGGCAGGAAGAACAGCGCGATCACCGCGCCGCCGCGCGCCTCGGGATAGTGATGGCTGCCCGGCGCGGGCGCGGTCCAGCCGGCTTCGCACCAGCCGTTGGGCCCGTTGAGCGCGGCGCCTTCGTCGAGCGGCACCACCATGTTGAACTCGCCATAGGGATGGGCGTGGTACTGGCCGCGGTAGGCGTGGCCCGGGTTGCCCTGCGTGTTGCCGGTGCTGTCCATGTAGACGGCCGTGATGCTGAAGCCCAGCGTGCGCTCCGAGGGCTCGGCGATGCGGCTGCGGCGGTAGATGGGCCCGTCGAGCTCGACGTTGGCGGCCCAGCCGTCGCGCACGCCTTGCCTCACCAGCCGCGCGAGCGACTGGTAGAGCGCGCTGTCGGGGCCATGGGTGCGGTTGAGCCACTGCTCGACCTCGGTGCCCGTGGTCATGTCCTTGATCTCCTCGAGGAAGGGAAGGCTTCGCTCGATCAGTTCCTCGCGGTCGGTGTGTGTCGTGCTCATGTCTTTGCTCGTGGGGGTTGGAGGGTTCATTCGTCCGAGCGGAAGCCCGAGGCCCGCACCACGGGCCCCCAGGCTTCGCGCTCGCGCCGGATCTGGCGCGCGTAGTCGTCGGGTGCCTGCGTGTGCACCTCGAGGCCGACCTGGTCGAAGGCAGCGCGCAGGCCGGGGTCCTTGCTGGCCACGACCATCGCCTCGTGCAGCGCGCGCACGCCGGCCTCGGGCGTGCCTGGCGGCGCGAACACGCCGTAGTTCTCGGCGCCGCGGATCTGCGCGAAGCCCTGCTCGGCGAAGGTGGGCACGGCCGGCATGAAGCGCGAGCGCTGCTCGCCGCTCACGGCGAGGATGCGAAGCTTGCCCGACTGCAGATAGGGCAGGAAGTCGGCCACGAAGCCGAGGTAGGCCGGGATCTGGCCGCCCAGCAGGTCCTGCATCGCCGGTGCCGAGCCGCGGTAGCCCACGTGCTGCAGCTTCAGTCCGCCGGCTTCCGACAGCTGCCAGCCGAGGAAGTGCGCCACCGACCCCGCGGCCGGCGAGGCGTAGCTGGCGCCCGTGGGCGTGGCGCGCACCCACGCCACGTAGTCCTGCAGTGTCTTCACCGAGGCCGGCACCGCTGCGCTCACCGCCAGCGCGCAGGTCGCGATCACCAGCGGCGAGACCGGCACGAAGTCGGTGGCCGGGTCGTAGGCCAGCTTGCTGTAGACATGCGGGTAGATCGTGAGCGCCGAGGCCTGCGTGCACAGCAGCACGCTCGCGTCGGGCTTCTCGCGCTTGAGCTGGCCGCTCGCGATGCGCCCGGCCGCGCCCGCGCGGTTGTCGACGAGGTAGTACCGGCCCTGCTTGCGCCAGGCCTCGGCGAGTTGCCGCGCCGTGGTGTCGAGCGTGCCGCCGGCCGGGTAGCCGACCAGCAGCTTGCCCGGGCTGCCCTGCGACTGCGCGAAGGCGCGCGGCAGCCAGCCGGCGGCCGGAAGAGCGAGCGCGGCCTGCGTGAAGCGGCGGCGTGTGAGTGCGTTCATGGCGGGCCTCGTGGTGTGAAGTGGCCGAATGATCGGCCGGCCCCGAATTGAATGGAACTGGCGCTTTTGCAAGCGCAGAATGCACGGCATTCAACTCACGAAGAAGCGCGCCATGAGCATCGGACGCATGGACCTCAACCTGCTGAAGGTCTTCGACGCGGTCTTCGAGGATCGCAACCTGATGCTGGCCGGCCGCCGGCTCAATCTCAGCCAGTCGGCCGTGAGCCATGCGCTCACGCGGCTGCGCGAACTGGTGGGCGACGAGCTGTTCGTGCGCACCGGCAAGGGCATGCAGCCCACCGGCCGCGCGAGCGCGATGGCGCCCGCGCTGCGCGACGCGCTGCGCCGCATCGAGGCCACGCTCGGCGTCGAGCCTTTCGATCCCGCGCTGTCGTCGCGCCGCTTCACGATCGCGGCCAACGACCACATCACTGCGGTCATCGTCGCCGGCCTCACGCGCGCGCTGCAGCAGGCCGCGCCCGGTGTCGACCTGGTGATCCGCCCCTCGACCCGGCTCGACCTCGCCGAGCAGATCGACCTGGGCCGCATCGACCTTGCCATCGGCACCTTCTCGCAGGTGCCGGCGCGGCTCAATGCGCGCACGCTGCTGTCGCAGGGCGAGGTGATCCTGATGCGCAAGGGCCATCCGGCGGCCAGGCGCAAGCTCGCGGTGCGCGACCTCGCGAAGTACGCGCTGGTCACCACCTCGCTCGGCGGGCAGGAGGAGGGCGCCGTCGACGGCTTCATCCTCGAGCGCGGCCTCGCGCGCCAGTCCGAGATGTTCGACCGCTCCGCGCTCGCCGAGGCCCTGGCCGCGATCGGCCAGGTGCCGCGCCTGCGCGTGACCGTGCCGCATTCGCTGGCCATTCCCGCCCTGCTGCGCGAGAGCGACATGCTGTCGATCGTGCCGGCCTCGCTCGGCGCCTATCTCGCGCGCGCCGGCGAACTGCTGCAGCGCCAGCCGCCGTACCGCGCCGCCACCGTGGTCACGCGCGCGGTCTGGCACGGGCGCAACGACCACGACGCCGCGCATGCCTGGCTGCGCGAGATGGTGGCCGCGTCGGCCAGGGCGGCCGGCGGCGAGGGCTGATCAGAAGTCGTCGAGCTTGAGCTTGCCCAGCCGCGCCACGATCAGGTCGTGCAGCGTCTGCGCCGCCACCGACAGGCTCCCCTCGCTGCGCTGCACCAGGTAGACCGTGCGCGTGAGCGCGGGCAGCGGCAGCGGCCGCGTCACCAGCGTCTCGCGCCGGAAGTGGAACAGCGTGAGCGCCGGCACCACGCTGATGCCGAGCCCGGCCTCGACCAGCCCCATCACCGTGGCCAGGTGCTCGACCTCGAACACCGCGTTGAGCCGCAGCGGATGCAGCGCCACGTCGAGCGCCTGCCGCACGCTGCTGTTGCGCGCCATCTGGATGAAGGGCCAGGGCGCGAGCTTCTTCGCCGTGAGCCGGGTTTCGCGCGCGAGCGGATGGTCGGTGCGGCACACCAGGTGGAAGCGGTCGGCGCACAGCCGCTGGCCGCGCAGGTCGCTGTAGGCCGCCTCGCCCGCGCCCGAGGCCGCGAGCGCGAAGTCGGCCTGGCCGCTGCGCACCAGCGCGATGCAGGCGTCGGACAGCGCATCGTCGAGGTCGACGCGGATGCCGGGCCAGGCCTGCATGAACTCGGCGAACACGCTCGGCAGCCAGCCTGCCGCCAGCGAGGGCAGGGCGGCCACGCGCACCCGGCCCTTGCGGCGCTCCACGTGGTCGGCCAGGTCGGCCATGGCGCCGCCCATGTCGTCGAGCAGCCGGCGCGCCGAGCCCTCGAACAGCCGGCCCTCGGGCGTGAGCTGCACGCTGCGCGTGTCGCGGTCGAACAGCCGCGTGCCCACCGCGTCCTCGAGCGTTCGGATCAGCGCGCTGAAGGCCGGCTGCGACAGGTGGCTGGCCTGCGCCGCGCGCGTGAAGCTGCGCAGCTCGGCCAGCGCGAGGAAGGCGCGCAGCTGGCGGGTCGAGAGATCGGGTGTCTTGCGCGCGGCGGTGCTGCTGGTGCTCATCGCTTGTTTCCGGGGCTCGGTCGTTGTTATTCGAAATACAGATCAATCGATCCGAACTTTCGATTTTACGGATCGGGGGCGGGTGCCTACAGTCGCCGGCCATGGATTCCCCCGCATCGCCGCCCCTCCTGATCGGATGCGCCGCCGGTTTCTCCGGCGACCGCACCGACGCCGCCGGACCGGTGGTCGACACCCTGATCGCGCGCCTGCGCCACGGCCCCGCCGGGCAGCGCGCCTTCCTGATCTTCGAGACGCTGGCCGAGCGCACGCTCGCGCTGGCCCAGCTGCGCCGCCGTGCCGACCCCGAGGCCGGCTACGAACCGCTGCTCGACGCCATGCTGCGCCCGGTGCTCGCGCGCTGCCTCGACAACGGCATCCGCATCGTCAGCAACTTCGGCGCCGCCAACCCGCGCGCCGCCGCGCGTCACATCGCGCGCATGGCCCGCGAGCTCGGCGCGCCGGTGCCGCGCATCGCGGTGGTGGAGGGCGACGACCTCTCGGGCCCGGCCCACCGCGCGCTGCTGCGCGAGGCGCTCGGCGTCGCGATGGACGGGCTGCGGGTGGTCAGCGCCAACGCCTACATCGGCGCCGAGCCGATCGCCGCCGCGCTCGACGCGGGTGCGCAGGTGGTGGTGTGCGGCCGCGTGGCCGATCCCTCGCTGACTGTCGGCCCCGTGCTGTCGCACTTCGGCTGGCGCGCCGACGACTGGCACCGGCTCGGCCGCGCGACCATGGCGGGGCACCTGCTCGAATGCGGCGCGCAGGTCTGCGGCGGCTATTTCGCCGACCCCGGCTACAAGGACGTGCCGGGCCTCGCGGCCGTGGGCTTTCCCATTGCCGAGATCGATGCCGACGGCCACTGCACCATCGGCAAGGCCGACGGCACCGGCGGCCTCGTGAGCGAGGCCACGGTGAAGGAACAGCTGCTCTACGAGGTGCACGACCCCGCCGCGTACCTCACGCCCGACGTGGTGGCCGACATCGCCGAGGCCGAGGTGCATGCGCTGCCCGGGCCCGATCGCGTGGCGCTCTCGGGCGTGCGCGGCCATGCGCGGCCCGCGCACTACAAGGTCAACGTCTGCCACGAGGGCGGCTGGCTCGCCGAGGGCGAGATCTCCTATGCCGGTCCGCGTGCCGAGGCACGGGCGCGGCTCGCGGCGCAGGTGCTGCGCGAACGGCTCGAGGGGCTCGCGCTGCGCGTGGACCTGATCGGCGCGCTGAGCATCTTCGGCGACGACGCCGGCCAGGCGCTCGCGGCCACGCCCGACAGCGGATTGCGCGACGTGCGGCTGCGCGTGGCCGCCACCCATGCCGAGCGCGCGCAGGCCGAGCGGCTGGCGCGCGAGGTCACGGCGCTCTACACCTGCGGGCCCGCGGGCGGCGGCGGCGTGCGCACCGCGCTCACGCCGCGGCTCAACACCATCTCGTGCCTGCTGCCGCGCGAGGCGGTGCCGGTGCGCTTCGAGCTGCTCGACGAAGGAGAAAGCGCATGAGCACCGAACACCCGTACCTCGACGTCCCCCTCTACCGCGCCGCCCACGGCCGCACCGGCGACAAGGGCGATCGCTCGAACATCAGCGTCATCGCCTGGCATCCCGCGCTCTATCCCGTGCTCGCCGAGCAGCTCACGCCCGAGCGCGTGGCCGAGCAGTTCCGCCATCGCGCGCCTTCGCAGGTGCAGCGCTTCCTGCTGCCGAAGCTGCACGCCATGAACTTCGTGCTCGACGCCGTGCTCGACGGCGGCGTCAACGATGCGCTCAACCTCGACACCCACGGCAAGGCGCTCTCGTTCCTGCTGCTCGACATGCCCGTGCGCGTGCCGAGCGAGCTTGCGCGCCACCTGGCCGGCCCCTGAGCGCCGAAGCAACCCTTCACCGAATTTCCAACCATCGACCCCGGAGACAACAAGACCATGAACCGACGTTCCCTCACCCTGCTCGGCGCCGCGCTGGCCCTGGCCCCGCTGCTGGGCCAGGCGCAGTCCTTCCCCGAGAAGCCGATCACCTTCGTCGTGCCCTTCGCGGCCGGCACCGCCACCGACCAGATCGCGCGCGCCCTCGGCAACGTCATCACGGCGGAGACCAAGCAGGCCGTCGTCATCGACAACCGCGCCGGCGCCAGCGGCTTCATCGCCTCGCAGTTCGTTGCCAAGGCGCCGGCCGACGGCTACACCGTGCTCATCACCACCAACACCACGCACGCGGCCAACGAGCATCTCTACAAGAAGCTGCCCTACGACCCGGTGAAGGACTTCGCGCCGCTCGCCGGCCTGGGCAAGGGCGGCCAGATCATGGTGGTGAACCCGGCCTCGAACGTGAAGAGCGTGGCCGACTTCATCGCGCTCGCGAAGAAGGAGCCGGGCAAGCTGAGCTTCGGCAGCGGCAGTTCGTCGAGCCGCATGGCCGGCGAGCTGCTGCAGCAGATGGCCGACATCAAGCTGCTGCACGTGCCCTACAAGAGCAACACCCTGGCCGTGACCGACCTGCTCGGCGGCCAGATCGACATGATGATCACCGACACCGCCACCGGCCTGCCGCAGGTCAAGGGCGGCAAGCTGCGCGCGCTCGGCATGTCGAGCGCCAGTCGCTCGCCGCTCGCGCCCGACGTGCCCACCATCGCCGAGGCCGGCGTCAAGGGTTACGAGATGGGTTACTGGTTCGCCGCCTACGCGCCCGCGAAGACCCCGCCGGCCGTGGTCAAGCGCCTCAACGAACTGCTGGTGAAGGCCGCGAAGAGCGACAGCGCGAAGACCGCCTTCTACGAGCCGAGCGGCACCGAAGTCTTCACCACCTCGCCCGAGGAACTCGCGAAGTTCCAGGCCGGCGAATCGCAGAAGTGGGGCCGCATCGTGAAGGCGGCCGGCATCGAGGCGGAATAAGCCCGGGCCTCCGGGCCGGGTCGGGACCGATCCGCGCCCGCTTTCTACCGGAGGCATGCGGCCGCATGGAAGGCGGCCGCGGCTCCGCGCATTCATAGAACGACAAGGAGACAGACATGACTTGGATTCCCGTATCGCGACGCGGGCGGATCGCGCACGCCACCACGCGGCTGGCCGCCGCTGCCATCGGCGCCTGCGCGCTCGCCGCCTGTGGCGGTGGGGGTGGCGGTACTTCGCTGCCGCTGCTGCCGCCGTCCGCACCGGCACCGGCTCCCGCGCCGGCCACCCCGCCAGCACCACCCCCGGCCGCCGCCGCGCCGCTGGCCTGCGAGCTCGCGAGCTTCGCCACGCTCAAGCTCGACCGTGCCTCGGTCGATGCCGTGCAGGCCGTGCCCGCCGGCGACTTCACACCGCCGGGCTCGCGCACCGCGCTCACCGGCATGCCCGACTTCTGCCGCATCCAGGGCACCACGAACTCGGTGGCCGATTCCTCGGTGCACTTCGAGTTGTGGGTGCCGACGGCCGCCGGCTGGAACGGCAAGCTGGTCGTGACCGGCAACGGCGGCTATTCGCCGAGCCTCAACTACGGCGACATGCGCAACGCGCTGCTGCGCGGCTTCGCCACCATGGGCGGCGACACCGGCCACAGCGGCGAGGACATGCTGTTCGTCATCGGCCATCCGCAGAAGATCGTCGACTGGGGGACCAGCTCGGTGCACGACATCACCATGGCCGGCAAGGCCGTACTCGCGGCGCTGCAGGCCAAGGCCGCCACGCGCAGCTACTACTACGGCTGCTCCACCGGCGGCCACCAGGGCTATGCCGAGGTGCAGCGCTACCCCGGCGACTTCGACGGCGTCATCGCCGGCGCGCCCGGCGGCAACCGCACCTCGCTCAACGCCGAGTTCCTCAACCGCTTCCTGGCCAACCACGCGCCCGGCGACAACACCACGCCGATCCTCACCAGCGCCAAGATCCGCCTCGTGACGCAGAAGGCCGTGGCCGCCTGCGATGCGATCGACGGCGTCACCGACGGCGTGATCGCCGATCCGCGCGAGTGCACCGGCGCCAGGTTCGACGTCGCGAGCCTGCTGTGCACCGCGGGCGACGGCCCCGACTGCCTGACCGCGCCGCAGGTGGCGGCCGTGCAGCGCATCTACGCGGGCGCCGTGAACCCGCGCACCAAGGCCACCATCTACCCGGGCCCGGCCGTCGGCTCCGAATCGGGCTGGGCCAGCTACTGGGGCACCACCGAACCCACGCGCGCCGACTTCTGGCGCTACTGGGTGTTCGACAACCCCGGCTGGGACTGGTGGAGCTTCGACTTCGACCGCCACATGACCTATGCGCTGGCCAAGGTCGGCCCGGCGGTCGACCAGGTCAACCCCGACATCTCGGCCTTCAAGGCGCGCGGCGGCAAGCTCATCGCCTACCAGGGCTGGAGCGATCCGGTGGTGAGCCCGCACGACACCATCGCCTACTACGAGAAGGTCAACACGCTGCAGGGCTCGCGCGCCGAGACCGACGGCTTCTTCCGCCTCTTCATGGCGCCCGGCATGGGCCACTGCTCGGGCGGCACCGGTACCACCAGCTTCGGCAACCAGGGCGGGCCCGTGCCCGACCCGAGCGCGCGCAACGATCTGCTGGCCGCGCTCGACGACTGGGTCGAGAAGGGCAAGGCGCCCGACGTCATCGTCGCCAGCCGCATCGCGGGGGGCGCCGTCACGCAGACGCGGCCGCTGTGCCCGCATCCGAAGCGCGCCGTCTACAAGGGCACGGGCAGCACCGACGCGGCCGAGAACTTCGCCTGCCAGTGACCCCGCGCGAGGCGCGCGGCCGCGCCGCCGCCTCGCGAACCCTGCCGCCGCGGAGATCGGCACCGCGTCAACCGGTCATCAACAACCACACCTGGAGACAGACATGAATCGATGGAGCCTCGCGGCTGCCAGCGCGGTCACGGCCGCGCTTTTCCTGACCGCCTGCGGCGGCAGCGGTGGAGGCGGCGGCGGCCTGCTGCTGCCCCCGCCCGCCAGCAACCCGCCCGCGCCACCGCCGTCCGCGGCCAGCGCGCCCAAATACACGCTCTCGATCGCCAGGACCGAGGACGTGCCCGGCAGCTTCGGCAGCGCCGGCGCCTACGAGAAGATCACCGGCACCTTCACCGGCGAGGTCGACCCGAAGGACACGCACAACGCCATCATCCAGGACCTCGCGCTCGCGCCGACCAATGCCAACGGCAAGGTCGAGTACAAGTCCGAGTTCGTGCTCTTCAAGCCCAAGGACATGAGCAAGGCCAGTGGCGTGCTGCGCTACGACGCGCCCAACCGCGGCAACATCGTCAACCTCGATCCCTACTTCGCATCGCGCGGCTACGTGTTCCTCACCGCCGCCTGGCAGGGCGACGTGCCCGCCGCGGCCGGCAAGGTCACGCTGACCGTGCCCGTGGCGAAAAACCCCGATGGCAGCACCATCACCGGCCCCTACCGCGCCGAGCTGCTGCCCACCGTGGCCACCGGCGATTCGCTGCCGCTGCCCGGCGGCCCGTTCAATGCCGCGATGCAGGCCTATGCCACCGCCAGCCTCGACAACACGAAGCCGGGCTACGTGCTCACGCGCCGCATCAACGAGGAAGACGCGCGCCAGCTCATCCCCGCCAGCGAATGGAAGTTCGCCAAGTGCGCAGCCGGCAACCCCTTCCCGGGCACGCCCGACGAGACCAGCGTGTGCCTCAAGGCCGGCTGGGACCCGGCCTATATGTACGAGCTGGTCTACGTCGCCAAGGACCCCAAGGTGATGGGCCTGGGCCTCGCGGCGCTGCGCGACATGATCGCCTTCTTCCACCACGAGGCCAGCGATGCCGCCGGCACCGCCAACCCCGTGGCCAGCGCCATTCGCAACACCATTGCATCGGGCGTGTCGCAGTGCGGCAACTTCATGAAGACCTTCGTGCACCTCGGCTTCAACGAGGACCGCGCGGGCCGCAAGGTGTTCGACGGCGTGTTCGCGCAGATCGCCGCGCGCCAGACCAACATCAACACCCGCTTCGCCATTCCGGGCGGCGGCGGTGGCGTGCGCAGCGACCACACCGCCTTCGGCCAGGCCGGCACGCGCGGCCTGTCGAAGGACTACGTCGACGACGTGGCCCAGCGCCGCGGCGGCATCCTGTCGCGCTGCGAAGCCACCGGCACCTGCCCCAAGCTCTTTATCGGCTTCAGCGGCACCGAGTTCTACGTGCTGCAGGGCTCGCCGCTGCTGACCGACGCCTGGGGCACCACCGACCTCGCGCAACCCGCCAATGCGCGCGTGTACTACTACGCCAGCAGCCATCACCTGCTGGGCCTGCCCTCGATGCCCGGCAGCGCGGCCGGCGCGCTCTACGCCACCAACGGCAATGCCGGCGTGATCCCCGTGGTGCGCGCGCTCTACCAGAACCTCGAGGACTGGGTCGTGAAGGGCACCAACCCGCCCGACAGCCAGGTGCCCAGGCTCGCCGACAGCACCCTGGTGCGGCCGCAGCAGGTGAAGTTCCCGGCCATTCCGGGCGTGGGCTACACCGGCCTGGTCAACACCTTCTCGCTGCTCGACTGGGGCCCGAGCTACCGTCCGCAGGACGAGAGCGGCATCCCCACCCAGGTGCCGCCGGCCTACCTGGGCCGCGACTACGCCATCCTCGTGCCGCAGGTCGATGCCGACGGCAACGACATCGCCGGCATCCGCAGCCTCGACGTGACCGTGCCCCTGGGCACCAACACCGGCTGGAACTACACCAGCAAGCCCGCCACCATCGACCAGGCCGGCCTGTTCGGCGCGTACTTCCCGTTCGCCAAGACCACCGCTGCGCGCACCGGCAGCGGCGATCCGCGCCTGTCGCTGCAGGAGCGCTACACCAACCAGGCGGGCTACGTGTCGGCCGTGACCGCCGCCGCCAACGACCTCGTGGCCCGGCGCTTCATGCTGCGCGTGGATGCCGACGCCGCGATCGCCGCCGCGGCCGCCACGCCGGTGCTGCCCTAAGCCTCGGCAATCGCCTGGGCTTCGGCCGGTACCTGGTGCACCCCGAAGCCCGAGCGGCCCGGCGCAATGTCGGGCCGCAAGGTGAGGGCCGGGATCTCGTAGTCGCCATGGTTCTGGCGGCGAAACGGGATCGGCGCCGTGCTGAACAGCGTGTCCATCCTCGCCCCCAGTTCCTGCTCGATGCGTGCGTAGGCCGCCGCATCGACCTTGCCCGTGCGGTGCACCACGTAGGGCGGCAGCACCTCGAAGCCCGGGTAGTAGAGGATCCCGTGATGGATCGGGAACAGCAGGTCGTCCATCGGCCCGTTGATGCCGCGCGGCGCGTAGTGCGAGGCCCAGCCGCCCGTGGTGGTGACCACCATCGCGCGTTTGCCCGTCATCGAGCCTTCGCCGAAGCGGTCGCCCCAGTGGCTGTCGGAATGCTCGCCCACTCCGTAGGCGAAGCCATAGGCATAGATGCGCTCGATCCAGCCCTTGAGGATCGCCGGCATCGAATACCACCAGAGCGGAAACTGCAGGATCACCGCGTCGGCCCACAGCAGCTTCTGCTGCTCGGCCTCGATGTCGGCCGCCTGCGTGCCGGTTTCGAAGGCGCGCAGCGAATCGAGCGCGGGGTCGAAGGGGGCGGCCGCGTCGCGCGCCGGAAAGTCCGCCGCTTCGAGCGTGGGCTTCCAGCGCATGGCATAGAGATCGGAGGTGCGCACCGAATGACCCTGCGCCTCGAGCCGATCGCGCATGAAGCGATGCAGCGAGCCGTTGAGCGAGGCAGGTTCGGGATGCGCGAGCACGAGGAGTACGTTCATGGATTCACCTGAGGTCGTGAGGAAAGAAGAGGAGCGATGACCGCAGCTTAGGCAGCGTGGCGATATATTGAAAATGAATAGTTCGAATTCCAGGAATTGCCATGAACAATTGGAGCCGACTCGATCTCAACCTGCTGCTCACCCTCGACACCCTGCTGGCCGAGCGCAACGTCACCCGCGCCGCCGAGCGCCTGAACCTGTCGCAGCCTTCGGTGAGCGTGCAGCTCGCCAAGCTGCGCGAGGTGTTCAACGACCCGCTGCTCGTGCCCGCCCAGCGCGGCATGCGGCCCACCGCGCGCGCCGACGAGTTGCGCGAGCCGTTGCGCGAAGCCCTCGAATCGCTGGGCCGCGCCGTCGCGCCCAGCAAGCCCTTCGATCCCGCCGAGGCCACCACCACCTGGCGCGTGGCCGCCGCCGACTATGCCGAGTCGGCCATCCTGCTACCCGCGCTCGCCGCCATCCGCGCCGCCGCGCCGCATACCCGGCTGGCCGTGGTCGAGGCCGTGCCGCTGCGCATGGCGCGGCAGCTGGAACAGGGCGAGGTCGACCTGTTCTTTCACACCAGCGTGGGCGCGCCGCCGGGCCTGCACCGACGCGTGCTGTTCCACGAACGCTATGTGCTCGCCGGCCGCGCCGGCCACCCGCGACTGAAGCGCCGGCCCACGCTCGCGCAGTTCTGCGCGCTCGAGCACGTCGTGGTGTCGCTCAGCGGCGGCGGCTTCAGCGGGCCCACCGACGAAGCGCTGGCCGAGAAGGGCCTCACGCGGCGCGTGGCGCTGTCGGTGCCGCACTTCCTTTTCATGATCTCGGTACTGCAGACCACCGACATGGTCGCGATGCTGCCCGAGCGGCTGGCGCGCGGGGCGACGGGGCTACGCGTGGTGGAGGCGCCGCTGGAGGTGCCGGGGTATGAGATGGCGATGCTTTGGCATGAGAGGAAGCATCGGGATGCGGGGCATCGGTGGGTGAGGGAGAGGGTGGTGGAGGGGGTGGGTGGGAGTCGGTCTTAGACTGTGAGCAGCCTGTCGCTCCAGTGGCGACGGACAGCTTTGATCAAGAGCCGACATATAAGGCGTTTTCGACATCCATTGCCGCTCCCGGTCGCCATCTTCAGCGCGTAACGCAGGAACGCCTTGCAGCCCTCTTCCTTGGCATCTTCACCCGGTTCGTCAACGGGGACGTTCACGCCCTGCTTCAAGTCATCCGGCCCCTCTACGAGGAACAGTACCGTCTCGACCGCTTCGAGCTGGGCGAAGAACAGCCGCTGCTCCCGGTCGGGCGAGCGCCACAGCTCCAGTAGTTCCCGCGTTAACCTGGTCGCCCTGGCGTAGTCGCGTGCGCGCCAGTCCTTCAGCTGCCGGCGAATGAGGTTCGCCAAGTCCAGCAGATATTCCTCGCCCTTCGAAGCATCGTCCAGCAGGGACTGCTCGCACTTCGCCTTGCGCCCGCGCGCCGCGCGCTCAGGGACTCGGAAGAAGTAGGAGGCCAAGCGTCGGCCTGACCGCTTTTCAGGCTGCTTCGCGACCTCGATGTGCCAGTGGTTGGCCGGCTCGTCGTAGGGTGAGTTGATGATGGGCGCTTCGACCGCGTTGATTTGGTTCATTGGCGAACCTCCACCAGCAGGGACATGCCGAAGTAGTCGGCGAGCAGGCGCCCTGCGTTCGCCAGCGTCGGCGCGACTTCATCCGGCAACTTCGATGGCAGGCCGCTGGTCACTTCATCGGTGCGCTTCCGAACCTTGAGGCGCCGGTCGGGCCAGTATTCGCGCAGTAGCTGCAATGCCGTCCTATAAATGCGGTCAGGCGCTTCAAGCGTCGCCGTCCTTCGACGTTCCCACTGGGCGCGACGAACGGCATCATCTGCAATCACCAGCTTCTTAGGTGACTCGGAAAACCGGAACGCCTGACTACCGTTCTCCCGATAGACGATGGTGTGCACGTCGTCATCCGTGATTGGCCCGGCACCCGCAACGTCTATCCACATCGAACGAGCCTCAACCGAGCCTGCCAAATAGTGGCCATTCATCGCCGTACGCGTCGCAAAAAGCGGCGCGCAGAAGTGGAATTCGAGCCCTGGCATTCCCGCTGCTGCTATGGATTCGATGAGGTTGTACTGGTCCGTATCCAGTCGGAACGCAAAGTAGGGTCCGCCTGCTACGGTCCAGAAGTTCGCGTTGGTAGGCCCTAACCTGTCGACGAACCGGGAGACCTTGTGCTGAAGGGCAACAGCATGAATTGCGCCGCCATGCGCGTTCACCTCAAACATCACGTCGTAGCCCAGCGACTTCTCTTCGTTTTGGGTCGGGATGCTCGGAGCACCAGCGAGGATGGCTCGATTTCTGTTGGCGTACTCGGCGTTGAAGGAGAACTCGAAGACGCGCTCCGAAAAGCCTGGTCGAAGGACAGACATCAGTTGCCCCCCACACCTGGTGCAACCTCAGCACCGACGGCCGCAATGCGCTCCATCAGCAGCACCGTCACATCTCCCCGCTCGGAAACCAGGCGCCACCCAGCACCGAAGCCTTCGGGCCTGAGGTCAAAGATGCGTGGACGGGTCAGCGCCTCGCAGACCACGCATACGCGAAACCCGGTACTGTGCTCCTTCAGCTTGGCGTATTCATTCGGGGTCAGCTCGAAGTAGATGGCAGTGCCCGCCGTGCCCTTGACCTCCAGCCGCAACGTCTGCCGCCCCTTGGTCGCCTCAAGATCCCAGCCCACACACTCGGTCTCGACAGTTCTCAGCGTGTAGCCGTCGGCCGCGTAGCGCGCCCATACGGCTTTCACTGCGGCCTCTTCCACCATCGCGTTCTGCGCATGGTCCGGCGCGCTCGCGCGGCCCTTCTTGCGCCCGCCCTTGCGCTCTGGCGCCTCATCGTCGAGCAGCTCAGCGCCAGGCGTGGCGTCGATGTACTTGGTCAGCTTGCGGATGAAGGCGGTCACGCCCGGCTGCTCGGTGTGGTGGCCGGGATACCAGACGTTCGATTGCCCCGGGAAGCCCTTGAAGCCTGCCGGTGCGTAGGGCACGTCAAACGTGCGCTCGTCCTCCGGCAGCAGCCGCACGTCGTCGGTATCGGCAATACACAGGAACCGGCGAACGGCCTCGTTCATGCCGGGGATGGAGCCACGCCGGACGCGGTACTGCCGATGGAACACCGTCGCATTGCGATACCAGCCCACCACAACCTGGCCCACGCCGGGCCGGCGGGCGATGAATACCACATCAACGCCCCCCAGTTCGTCTCCCTCGCGCCAAGCTTGCGAGTCGTCGATGAAGCGCAGGTTCAGGCCGGCAAAGTGCCGGCTCATTGCGTAGCCATAGCACCGCCCCCTGCTGGGCTTGAAGTTGAAGACCTCTCCCCCGACACCGTTCGCGGCGATGTAGGCGCCGCCGCCGGTGATGGTGTCCGGCCCGTCGTAACGCTCCATGTAGCCGACACGGAGAACCAGAAGCCGCGAGGTCATGCCTTCACCTCCAGCACGCGCATCAGCTCATTACCGCGCTCGTCGATAACCTTCACGGCCACGCGCTGCTTCGGCCCCACCGTGAACGGCTCGCTGACCGTACCGGCCAGGTGTGCCCACACGGAGGGGTCGAACTCGGCCTTCAAGGACTTCTGCAGGTTGTCCGATGCTGCGGTCTTGGGGAAGGTGCCGTAGAAGCTCAGGCCGTCGTAGTCGGTGTCCAGCATCCAGGCCGGCATGTTCTGCCCCTCGATGGCCTCTTGCTCCATCGTCGCCGGGTCGAAGATGTCCAGCCCCAACAGCTTGACCTCATACAGCGCAGCACCGTCATCGTTCTTCTTGCCGACCTTGCGCAGCACGGCGTCAGGCAGGGCAGTAACGGAAAAGATTTCGCTGGCTCGGCTCGTCTCCAGCAGGTCCTCTGCCGCCTTTAACGACTGCACCTGCACCCCGCCTCCGGCCCAGACCTGGGGCGCTGCGAAGACCACTGCTTCGCCCTCGGTAGCGCAGCGCCGCACCAAGCCAATCAGCCACTTGGCCAAGTCGTGGTCACGGTTCTCGTCCCAATTCAGCGACGGGTCCAAACTGCTGTCGAAGCGGTAGGTCCACGGCGGCTTCTTTGTCGTGAAATGGTCCTGAACGCCAACGTCGGGGCGCTGTGTAGCCTCATGTTTATGCTGGTAGTTTGTCGTGTGTTGGCTCTTCGACATCTGGTTCTCTTGTGCTTTTACGAGGTGCGCCGTTTGCGCCAGTCAGCGTTTTGCTTCGGAAGCTGCCTCGGGACTTGCTTGCATCGACGGCAATGAAATTCCTTGCTGCTCGCAGTGCTGCAGGACCAGCACTTCAAGCATGTTCGACAGCGTCCGATGCTCCCTGTCCGCGGCCAGGCGCAGGAGTTCCTTGACATCCGGCGCCATCCGGAGATTGACCGCCTCGGTTTTTCTCGCGTTCGTCATGTGGGCTCCTCTGTCTTTGCAATGTCTTTACAACGACTGTAAACCCTGGAAAACTCGCTGTAAACGAACTTCGGCGAGGTCATCAGGTGCTGACCCCGCCACGAGGGCGAGGAGACGGCATGAGCAGTACAAGATGGTGGAAGTGTGACCTGCAGGTTGCCACTCCGGCATGGAACTTCCGATTTCCCGAGGGCCCTGGGTATCGGCTTGACGAACCGGAGGAGCGTCAACGGTTCCTCGACGACTACATGGCCGCCACACGGGCCGCCGGCATCGACGTCATCGCTCTTGCCGACCACAACACTGGAAGCTGGATTGATGATGCGAAGGCAGCAGGGGCTCGGCACAGTGTTGTCGTTTTCCCTGGGTGCGAAATCACCACGCACACCGGCGCCGATGGAGTACACCTCATCATTCTTGGAGACCTGAAAAAGACGAGCCAGGACTTTGATCGACTCATCTTCGGGGCGCTCGGTTTCAATCACGAGCACCCGCCCTTCATTGAGCAAGGCAACCAACGTCAACCAGGAAGTTCATCAAAAACCCTGACTCAAATCCTCGATGGCCTTCCAGATGGGTATCTCGCCATCGCTCCACATGCGTTGAACGACAATGGCATCGCATCCGGAAACACAGTTCAGGGCGACTTGAGGTGGAGAGCTATCCATCACGAGCGACTCGTCGCTTTGGACCCAGGCGACTGCTCCAACATTGCTGGAAATAACTTCAACGCGAAGTTTCGCCGGCGCGAGTTGGATTCGTTTCCGCGTTTGCGTGAGTTGGCGTTTGTCTCCACTTCAGATGCCTATGCTTTCGACCAGATTGGAAGCCGCTACACGTGGTTACGCATGGGGTCAGTGGGCATTGAAGCGCTGCGGCAGGCGTTTCTCGACCATGAGTCACGAGTTCTTTGCGACTGGGCGCCGGCGCTCGCCTCGTTTCCTGAGCGCAATCCGAATAATGTGCGCCACGCCTGGATTTCGGGGGTCACGCTGGATGGCACGCTGACAAATTCCGCAGCCGCGATTTCGGTTCCTCTTCACCCAAACCTCAATGTCATCATCGGTGGCCGTGGGAGCGGTAAGTCTTCCGTGGTGGCGGCGCTGCGTCAGTTGTACTCAAGCACTGATTCGCTACCTAAAAGGTTGAAGGACGAAGCCGACTCGTTTGTCGACACCGTTTTCGGTGCGGCGCAACTCAAAGGGACCCATCGAGTTCAAGAGTCTCAGGAAGAGCAGCAGTCAACTTGGAGTAAAGCGACCGGCAGCCTGACGACAGTCGGAACAGTAGAGGGCCGGACCAGCTTTCCGATCACCGTCATCAGTCAGAAGGAACTCTTTGAACGTGCAGCCGGCGACAAGCACGACCCGTACCTGTCGTCCAGGAGCCTCTTAGCTCTCGTTGACACGAGCATCGGCTACAGCAGCACCGACTTGAAGAGTGTCGATGCTTTTGGCCGCCGTGTTGATGACGCTCGGACTGAATGGTCGACTGCGGTTCGCTCTATGGTCCTGATGCAGAGTGACTTGGCCCAGTTGCCGAGCCTGAAGCAGCAGGCCGCCACCCTTCAGGGGCAGGTCGACGCATTTTCATCTCCAGAGGTGAAGCTTCGATTGGCGCGAATCGAGAGTCGCCGCAAAGAAGAGGAGCTACTGGACACCTGCAAGAGCCGGGTTCGCGATGCAGTCTCCGAGGCTCGACAGCTAGTTGCAAGGCTTGGTCAGTTGGCCCCTGCAGACCTTCATGCGACCGAGCCATTCGTGGATGAGTTTGCTGCTCTCGTTGCTCGAGTCAACGAGATTTCTGGCCAGTTCGCCTCTGCACTAGAGCAGGCTGCTGGCGTGACTGACCAAGTCCTCGAGGCATTCGACAAGGGGCTCGAACACAGTGCCTGGCGCAAAGATGCCGTAGAAGCAAAGCGTGACTTTGATGCATACAGGCAAGAGCTCGATGCCAAGGGACTGTCGACGTCCGAGTTCAGCCGATTGCAGGAAGAGCTTGGTCGGGTCAAAGACAAGATTCGACGTCTTGAGGAGAAGGAGCCTCAACTGACCTCGGTGGTTGAACGTGCCGATGCCGCTTGGCAGAGCGTCCTGGGGCTGCTCGATGGTCGCCGAGCAGCACGGAGCGCGCTTCTTGCCGACGTGCAGCAGCGAAGTGGAAGACTTCGATTTGCATCAAGGCCACTTGGTGATACCGCCCCATGGGTCGAGGCCTTTCGGTCCATCGCCGGGCTCCGTGCCGATGCATTCCTAGAGGACGTCCCCATACTGGCATCTTGGCTGTGGTCTGGGGCGGCCGAGGGCTTGAATGAGCGTTGGAGTGGTTGGCGCACCGCGTTATCCACAGGAGATGTCGTCGCAGTGCAACGGGCCGCGCGGTTGAGGGCAACTTTCAGCGACAGGCTTGCCGGACTGGAAGAGACCGTCCGATTGCGGCTTGCCACGTTGGTGCCCGACGACGTAGTGATGATGGAGTTTCTGCGCGAGAACGGGAATCCGGCTCGCGAGGAAGATTGGCAATCCATTACCCAGGGTTCTCCGGGGCAACGGACAGCGGCGATGCTCGCGTTCGTCCTGCACCATGGTCGAGAGCCACTGGTCCTTGACCAGCCCGAAGACGACCTCGACTCCGAGTGGATTTCGAAGCTGGTGGTCAAGGAGCTTCGCCAGAGTCGTTGGCATCGACAACTCATCGTCGTCTCGCATAACGCGAACATTCCAGTCCTCGGCGACGCGGAACAAGTAGTAGTCCTGGAGAACAAGGGAGGCCTGCTGGCAGTACGGCGCACTGAGGTCCAAGGACCTGACAACGCCATGCACATAGTGCTGCATGTGGGGCCGGTGGAGAACACGCATGTTCGGAACGATGTACAGGCCATCATGGAGGGTGGCGTCGCAGCCTTCGTGCGTCGGGAGCAGAAGTACAACAACGAGACTCGTGGCTTGAAGAACTTTGTTTAGTCGAACTTTTTTGCAGCGCAAGTCGATGAACTGCAAGAGCTTTCCGGACTGTTGGCGGATTGAACGAGGCTAGAGGCAGCACCCGCGGCGTGGAGCGTGGAATACCAACTCTCGGGTTCAGCAACCCTCGCTGATCGCAGCGCACCAACGTCTGCTTTTGTTTACATAGCTTGAAGTCGCCAGGGCGCGACTAGCGGCGGCTTTCGCTGCAAAGGCGAATTTCAAGCTTGGGGAAGGATGCGAGCAGCGACTAAGCGACGGATACGTTTTTTTCAAGATATCTCATCGTTTTGTGCGATTTCCCCCCCACATTCCTTCAAGCAGCTCATCGGTGTGCCGACTGTTGATGCAACTCGCTTGCCTCACGCGCCAGCTCATAGGCCAGCCAGATCACGTTGTTGAGATGCGTACCCCCTGCATCCTCACACCATCGAGTTCCGCCTCCATGGCTGCACCAAAGCAGCGAGGTCAGTTGCTCCAGCTTGTTCTCCAAAAGATCCTCGGGCCCCGGCCCCGTGTATGTGGGCGCTGCCGCATTGCGCGATATCGGCGCGCGACGCCGGGCCATAATCCGTCTAGCCATTTGGTGTGCTCTTTCTAAAGGGTTGCACGTCATGTGGTTAGACGGCCAGGGTGTGTCAGCACCTTGGCCGTCGCCTTTTGTGCCCCACGTTCGCCGCGATGCCCGATGCATCGACGGCCCGCCGCGAGGCCAAGCGGTTGATTCATTCATCCGTCCGTTCAGGGTGCCGTGTGTGCTGCCTTCCTTGCCCGCATTGCGGGTCGTTGGGGGAGAGGGGCATCTACTGTAGAGACTTACAGCGCGGAAAAGGTGGCCGAATGCAAACTCGGTGCGAAGTTCTGAAGGTGGCCTCGTACTCGACAAATGGAGTGAGCGTCTCACCGGTGATATGAGTCAAAGAGGGAATCGTGGCGGAAGCGTCGCGGGCTATCACCAGCTTCGAGAAACTGTCATCCCGATTGCGCTCGGGTTAGGGACGCCGTTGCACTCGAAGCCATGCAATGAGCCTCCATGCCGCGATTGCCCCCGACACGACGAGAAGGGGCAGGGAGATGAAAGTCACCATGGCCAGCATGCCGCCATACCCGGCAAAGGGCTCGTTGCATTGAAAACCACCGAAGCCGAAGGCGCAGTAGTTCGTAGAGATCGTGCTGGATATGGCGAGAACGATGGCCAGGATCACTGTCAACGTAACGCTTGTCGTAGGGAATGGCTTGGTCTTCATCGGGATGTGGTGCAAGCGATCTTCCGTCGTTGAATCAAGTCTGCTACTTTGGCATGTCTTCGTACCCACTCAATCGGCAGGTTCGTCAGCCGCCTTCTTTCTGCGCTTGGCGCGGCCCGATGTGCTGACGAGAATCGTGGACATGGTACGCGCGCTGTTAGGTACTCGACCCACTGCCCACACCGAACATGAAAACCCGCAAGCTCATCGAAACCGACCTGCCAGCGCTGCTCGATCTCTACGAGCACCTTCACGAGACCGACGACCCGCGACCCGCCCAGCTCGTCGTCGATGCGATCTGGCAGGAGATCCTGGCAAGTCATCACTTCCACTACTTCGGTGGATTCGAGGGCGTCGAGCTGGTCTCCAGCTGCAATCTGACCTTGATTCCCAACCTCACGCGCGGCTGCAGGCCCTACGGCGTGATCGAGAACGTGGTGACGCATGCGGCGTACCGCGGCAGAGGTTACGCAAAAGCTCTGTTGGCACAGGCGCTCGAAACGGCCTGGTCCGCGGGCTGCTACAAGGTGATGCTGATGACCGGTCGCAAGGATGAGGCGACGTTGAAATTCTACGAATCGGCCGGTTTCGATCGGCATGGAAAGCAGGCCTTCATCGCGAAGCCTCCTCCGGTTTCGGGGTAGTCCTTTCGCGCAAGGTACTGGTGGCCGTCCCCTGGCCTGCGACCTCGCCTAGGTCAGATTCAATCCGCCATCGGACAGCAGCACTTCGCCAGTGAGGTAGTCCGAGGCAACCAGCATCGCAACAGCGTGCGCGATGTCGTCCGGGTTTGCGGCGCGGCGCATTGGTGCACGCTCGCGCCACAGTTCCTGTGCGGCAGTCCAGTCGGCGGTGAGCGGCGTGTCGACCAGACCTGGCGCGACGGCGTTGACGCGAATGTCCGGCCCCAAGGACAGTGCGAGCAGACGGGTCATGTGATTGAGCGCGGCCTTGCTGACTGCATAGGGAATGGATGCGCCTTTGGGGCGGACGCCCGCGTGTGAGCTGATGTTGACGACGCAGCCCGCTCGACGGCGCAGGGCGGCTTCGCGCAAGGCTGATTCGGCCAACGTGATGAGATGGAACGGAGCCACGACGTTGACTTCGTGGAGTTCGTGCCACACAGCGGAAGTGGCGGCGGCGAGGTCCGCGTGCGGAATGACTTTGCTGATGCCGGCGTTGTTGACCAGCACGTCGAGTTGGCCCCAGGCGGCGATCGCTTCGCCGACGAGCCGCACCCTGTCTGCTTCCAGGGCAAGGTCGGCTTGAACGTAGACGGCTTGCTTCATCTCGGCAGCCATTGCGTGACCTGTCTCCGCGGAACTTCGAGAGTGAAGGACCACGGCGTAGCCCGCGTGATTCAGCTTGCGCGCGATGGCGGCACCGATGCCGGAAGTGGACCCTGTGACCAGCGCGACACGGAGCGTGGAATCGGTTGTCGGATGGACGTTCATCTGGAAAACCTCAGTCTGGTTGCGATCGAATGCACCGCTGCCGACGCTCCGAACGAGCAATGAACACGGCGATGCCCAATGAAAGCAGCGACGTCGTCGACATTGCCGCGAGCAGGGCGGTGCGTGGATGAGACTCGTCGACGAACAGCCCGGCCGCGAAGGCGATGGCACCGGCGCCGATGGCCGTCATGGCCGACGCCAGGCCCAGCGCGGTGCCGGCGAAGCCCGCGTGGATCGACAGCACACGGCTGTTGGCCGTGGGCATTGTCAATCCGTTGCCGAGTCCCACGCACACGCAGGGGCCGAAGAACGCGAGCGGATGTGCAAACCCCAGCACTGCCAACGCCACGCCCACCAGCAAGCCTGCGCAGGTCAGCAGTCGCCCGGCAACGATGAACTGGATCGGCTGCCACCGTTGCCCGCAGCGCGCGAGCGTGAAGCTGCCGACGATGAAACCCGCGGGAACCAGTCCCATGTAGGCGCCGACCATCGCCGCGGAGGTGCCATAGGCCTGCATGGCCACGGCGGGTGCGCCGCCGATGAAGACATAGAGCGTGCCGATGGAAGCGGCCATGCAGAGTCCATAGGCCCAAAGCTGCGCGGAGCGAAGCAACTGGCCATAGCCGCCGAGCTGCTTCGACATCGCCGTGGAGCGATGGTGGTGGGTCTCCGGCAGGTAGCGCAGCGCCAGGCAGAGCGCCGCGATGCCCATGAACGCGAAAGCAGCGAAGTTCGCGCGCCAGCCGAGCCAGCTGTCGATCACGCCACCCGCGGAAGGGCCGAGCATCGGGGCGATCGCCCAGGCGGACGAGACATAGCCGATCTGGCTCACCATCCGTTCGCCCGCCGTGTCGCGGATCGCAGCCAGCGACATGGCATATCCGGCAATGGCGCTGCCCTGGAGCAGCCTGCAGGCCAGGAACACCTCGATGCTGCGCGCGAAGAAGCATCCGATGGAGCCGATCACGAAGACGAGCAACGCGACCAGCAGCGCGGGCCGGCGCCCGAACCTGTCGGACAGTGCGCCGGCGATCAGGTGCGTCAACGCGGTGATGACGGCGTAGCCGGCCACGGCGACATTGACCGTCGCGAACTCGGCGTCGAACTCCTTCGCGATGCTCGGCAGGGAAGGAACGAACATGTTCAGCGGCAGAACGCCGAGCGCCGACAGGGCGATCAGCAGCCAGAGGGGCGGGGCGTTTCGATGGTGAGGGGGCACGGGGCGACTCCTTTGCGCGCATTCCTCTTGCGGGATGCGGTGACCTGACAACAAGAGCCATCCATCGAGGATGGGTACGTGGTGGCTCTCGTCGGGTCAACAGGAGCTGGGGTTCATCGGGCCTTTGGGGCCGATGATGGTGCGTGCGATTTGCTACGCGGCGAGTTTGTGGGCTCGGCGGGGGGACTTTACACCAGAGCGACGACGCAGGTTTTCGCCGTCATAACGCGATTCGTTCCCAACGTCTCTTGTACGCCCAGTCGTAGTTTCCGAAAGCGTAGGAAAGAAATGCATCGACCGCTTCATCGGGGCCGACAACCTCCACGCAGCGGTAGTGCGCAGCGGAAGTCACGAGTTGATGCTCGAGATGAAAACCTTGTGCATCGGCGTAGACCTGCATGTAGGTGCCTCCACGCAAGTCCAGGATGGCGAAGGGATCTGCCTTTCCACGCAATTCGGGGATGGCCTGGCGAATGTCGTCTTCAGTGGCGATGCCCGCGAGTTCAAAGGCCGGGCAGGAGAACGTCGCATTCACATACTCGGCTCCTATGTCGAACAAGATGTAGGAGTCCGGTGTGGCCGCTTCATCGATGAGCGGAACGATCAGAAAGCAATCGTCTCCGGCAACTGGTATGTGGACAAGGACATGGCCACTCGACTTGTTGCGCCATGCAATGACGGCGGCGGGGTTGATCGCGATCCATGCGCCCAGAGCGAGTGAGTCCCAGACTTCACGTGCCAGATTCAGGGCGGAGGCTTTCGTTGCATCCGAGATGTCGGTGCTGACCAAGCCACCTTCCAGGAGGTCGAGATACTCGGAGAGCTGAAGGAGCTTGAGGTTTCGCTGCGAGGATTTTTTGAAGAAGAACATCGCATGGGTCGCCGTAGACGAATGCTCGATGATGGTGGCGCCTACCCGAGCTGCTCGGCCAGCCCCACGATGATGCCCTCGGGCCCGCGGATGTAGGCGAGCCGGTACGACTCCCCATATTGCATCTGACCGATGATCTCGGCGCCATGGGCCTGTATGCGCGCGACGACATCGTCGAGGCCATCGACGGCGAACATGACGCGGCGAAGACCCAGGGCGTTCACCGGCGTCTCCACGGGCCCGAACCTCACGGCCTCGGGCGTGTGGAACTTGTCGAGCTCGATGCCTTGCCCATCGGGCGTGCGCAGCATCGCGATGGTGGATTTCACGTTGCCGAGCCCGACGAGCTTGCCGACGTCGGGCCCTTCCACCGTGGTCTGGCCCTCGAGCGCGAGGCCCAGTTCGATGAAGAACGCCTTCACGGCTTCGAGATCGTCGACGACGATCAGGACGTTGTCCATTCGCTTGATGGTCATGGCTGGGGTTCCTTTGTCAGGCGTGCGCCTGTCTGGCGCGGTTCAGTTCGCTCAGGTAGGAGCCGGGCTTCTGCTCGATCTCGCTTTCGGGCCCCAGCACCGCGATGACGGTTCCCTTGATGTAGACCCGAAGCTCCGCCGGCACGGCGAAGAACTTCACCAGGTCCGGCCGGTCGATGGCCAGCTGATAGAGCGAGGTCTTCGTGAAGCGCGACGGATCTTGAGAACCTTCCTTGTCGTCGAGATCGGTGAACCACCAGCCCGAGTCGTTCGCGTCGTCAGGCTCCGCGCGCGTGAGCAGGATGCGCGACGCCGACTTGTAATCCACGTGCACCACGACGCTGTTCTGCAAGGAAGGAAACTCCGGCGCGACCTCCGCGACGAGGCTCTCGACGACATCCTTCTGGTTGCGCAGTTGCATCAGGGTGCTGTCCACCGAATCGATGAAGCGCACGGGGATCTGCTGCATGTCCGGCTCCGTGATCCGCAGCAAGCCGTCGTCGGTGTCCTCGATCATCGTGTACATCCAGCCGACCTGGAGGCTCTGGCCGCCGCTGAACTTCTCTCCCTCCGCCACGCGGCTCTCGAGGAAGTGGAGGAACCAGGCGATGTCCGCCTCGGGAATGGCCTTGTTGCTCACGCGAATGCGGAACTCGGGGTGGCCGAAGCGTTGGCAGCCCTGGGTAGTGTGGACGGCTTCGGCTTGGGTTTCGGCGGGCTTGCTCTTGCCGAGCGATGAGAAGAGGGAGCGCAGGGACATGGGAATTTTGTTCGGAGCGAATGGTGCCGGCGCGAGCGCGGCAGGCCAACGAATGAATCTCATGGTTTCCCGAGCATGGCGGCTCGGGACGCGTTCTGCATCCTAGCCGAGCTCATGGCGCGTTCGTCCTTTCGAATCTTCTTATTACCAACGACGTCGTCGTCTTTCAGGAGCATCGAGCGCTAGACTGCTGCTCCCTTTTTGCAGGAGACGACAGCATGTCCCGATTGCTCGTGCGCAGCTTCGGCGTTTCGCTCGATGGTTTCGCCGCCGGCCCCGACCAGAGCTTGCAGAACCCGCTGGGCGTTCGCGGTCCCGAACTCATGGACTGGTTCTTTCCCACGCAGGTCTGGCAGCAGATGCAGAAGGGGAGCGAGGCCAAGGGCGAAACCGGTGTCGACAACGAGATCGCCGAGCAGGGCTTCGCTTCGATGGGCGCCTGGATCCTCGGGCGCAACATGTTCGGTCCGGTGCGTGGCCCCTGGCCCGATGAAAGCTGGAAGGGTTGGTGGGGCGACGAGCCGCCGTACCACGTGCCGGTCTTCGTGCTGACCCACCATGCGCGCGCGCCGCTGACGATGCAAGGCGGCACCACCTTCCACTTCGTGACCGGTGGCATCCACGAGGCACTGGCACTGGCGCGCGATGCCGCGGGCGGGCGTGACGTGCGCGTGGGTGGTGGCGTGGCGACGGTGCGCGAGTACTTGAAGGCCGGGCTGCTCGACGAACTGCACCTGGCCGTGCGGCCGGTGCTGCTGGGCAAGGGCGAGGCGTTGTTCGAGGGACTGGACTTGCCCGCGCTGGGCTATCGCTGCGAGCGGCAGGTGGCGGGGGAGCGGGCTACACACATGTTCTTGCGCAAGTCGGCTTGAGGCTGGCTGTCGGCGGGACGGGGCGACTGGGAGGACGGGCTACTTGCCGTCCGCCGCGCCGAGACGGGGCCGCAGCTCCCTGACCCTCGCATCGAGATTGGCCGGCGTGACCTGCCAGCGCCGAGGATCCTCGTACTCGAAATCCGCGCGAACCCGCCGCGTCTGCCGGTTGAATTGAAAGAGCATCTTGATGATGCCCTTGTCGCCTTTCTTGCCCTTCAGCAGCAGCCAGTCGCGATAGGCCTTCACCTCGCGCTCGATCGGGTCCTCGAGAAAGGCGGCCGCATGGGCCTGGCCCCGGGCGTCGTAGACATAGCCGTAGCTGCCATTGACGTCGCCATCCGCATCGATCGAGAAGATCGCGGAGACCTCGACCCAGTCGACCCCTTGCGGTTCGCCGCTGTTCACGATCTCGCGCGCGATGGCGCCCATCAGTTCCATGTTCTGCGAGACGGGCTGGGCGGGTGTCGGTGCGACCATGCCGAATGCGGTGATCGCCGCGGTCAGGAATTTGGCGAAGGGGAATTTCATTGCGTCGATGTTCGCTGGATGGCGCGATCAGGCGCTGTGGGGAGGCCTTGTCTCGTACTGAGGCAACGCATCGGTGATCTCGAACCACGGCGCCTTCGACCCCACGTACACATGGCACAGCGGCCGCACGCCCGGGTCGCCATCGAGCACGCCGAGCGCGACACCGTACACGGCCGGCTTCGCATCGAGCTTGCTGATGAGGCTCGAACCGCACACCGAGCAGAACCCGCGGTGGTCGCCTGGCGACGATTCGTAGAACCGCACCAGCGCTTCACCCCGGAGCCAGCGGAAGTCCTTCGCCAGGATCTTGCCGCGCGCGCGGAAGGCGGTGCCGTGGGCCTTCTGGCACATCGAGCAGTGGCAGTACAGCGGGTCCTTGATCGTGCCGTCGATCTCGAACGCTACGCCTTGGCAGAGGCAGCTTCCTCTCAGCATCGGTCACTTCCTTTGAACGCGTGTTTGGAGGTGGCGGTCAGTATAGGGAGGGTGAACTACCCGGGCGCGTGCCGATGGCGCTCGGTTGAGATCTCACAGACTCCGAGCTCACTTCGGCAGTTCAGGACTGGGGCCTGACTCTGACCACGGGTTGGCGCGCGGCTCTCTTGGTCAGCGGCGTTGTCATGTACTTTCTGGCGATTCGGAGGCTGGGCGTGTTTTTCTCGCCCCTGAAGCTCCGCTTGGATTTGGCCTATCTCGGCATTGGCATCACCTCCTGCCTGGCCGCTCTCTTCTACGATGGCCCCTCGATGCCCGCGCTGCGCGAGGCCTTTCAGCAAGTTTTTCTCGCCACGCTCGGGCTGCCTCTGATTGCCTGGCTGCGACGAGGCGAGACTCGCATCGAGCTGCCTCGGTCTCACGCAGGATGGCTCGTGGGGGCGGCTGTCGTTCTTCCTCTTTTCATCTGTACCCTTGGTGTTGGGTTCGATGATCGTTACTTCTAGATTCGCCGGCTAGACTTCAGCGCCTGGCCAAGAGTGCACTGAACAGGCAGGGAACACAGGCGTCGGAGCCGTCCAATCTATGAGCTTGAATTTTCGAAACAGCGATGAGTTGCTCGACTTCGTAGAGAACTGGGTGGGATTCAGTGGCCCAGGGTACGACTACGATGCCAGGGGACTGCTCTTCCTCTTGCAGGCCTGCTTGAAGAACATGCATCGATTCTTCATCGACGGTGACTTCGAGGATCTCGAGGGCATCTTCACTGAAGAAGACAAACAAGTCCTGACTCGACTCTTGAACGCGATGCAGCAGTCGGGCAATTTTTAGAAAGCGAGAGATGATCGCGGAACTCGGTGATCAGTCTTTGGAGCGCCACCGTCATGACAGCTGAAGCCTACATCGTGGTTGGCGTATTCAAGAACGAAACCGCCGTTGCCATGTCGCTGTATCTCGAGATGGTCCCCGAAGAGGTGATCCTCGATCCGGGAGATGAGGTCGAGCTTCTTGCTCGTCCCAGCGAGCATCTGCTGCCCCTCGACGTGGCACCCGTGGAGGGCGGTCTTCATATACATGCGCACAACGACTGGGACCCGGACTGGCATGTCAGGTTCAGGGGCCAACTCATCAAGGCCGGCCATCCGACGCGGCTCTCCGACTACCGCTGATGCTGGTGGTTGCCAGGCGAACGACCGGTTGGGCGGCATTTCGGTACGCCGGGTGCGGCGTTCCCCGTAGCGGTTTCGAGGCGAAATCCTAGCGGGAGCATGGCGCCCGCCTACAAGCTCCTACGGCGCGCCCAAATTAGAACGGCTGAAGACAACAGAACCTTCAGCCATGACCCTCGAACAAACCATCGACAAGTTCAAGCAGGTCGACGCCGCCCGCGCCGACTACCCCGGCGAGCACCTGATCGTGCTCGGCGCCGGCGTGTTGCTGCTGCTGGCCGCCGGCCGCAGCCGCTCCTTCCTCACGCGCATCGTCGCCGGGGCGGCGGGCGGTGCGCTGATCGGCCGCGCCGCGAGCGGCACCGGCGGCATCGCGAAGCTGGCGGGTGCATTGCAGTCCGGAGGCCTGGCATGGCCGCGCCGTTGATGGAATCGCTGCGCGCCGTCCGCGCGCCCAGGTACTGGGCCCTGGGGCTGGGCGTCGCCGTGCTCGCGGTGTTCCTGTTCTACCTCGCGCTCAGCAGCCTCGTGCACGAGAGCGCCGGGCGCGCGCCGCGCTTGCCGCCATCGATCATGCCGGAGCACGTGAAGGCGCCCAGGTCCACCATCGACAGCACCCAGCCGGCCGAATCGGCCCGCGCACCGGTCGCGCCATCGATCGCCAAGCTGGACACCACGATGGCCAGCGCCGCAGCGACCACGAACAAGACGGTCCCGGCCTTCATCGAGGTCCAGAAGTGCGTGATGCCCGAGGGCGATGCGATCTACTCCGATGCGCCATGCCCGCAAGATGCCGAGGCCAGCACGCTGCGCCTGCCGAGCCATCCGAACGCTGCCGCACGTCTCTGAGTCGCAGCACCGATGGGGCTCAGGTCGCGGCGGGCACGCTTTCGCGCTCTATCGGCAACCACAGTGTGAACCGCGTCCCCGCGCTCCCCGACTGCCACCCGACCGATCCGCCGATGGCCTTCGCGCGCTGCTGCTGATTGCGCAATCCGCGCCCGCCGCGCTGCAGCGCCTCGGCCACGTCGAAGCCCGGCCCGTCGTCCTCGATCGTCACGCACACGAGGTCGTCGGTGGCCGCGGTGCTCACGCGCAGGGTGGTGGCGCGCGTGTGGCGCATCACGTTGGCGATGCACTCCTGCATGATGCGCAGGATGTGCAGCGCGCTGCCCGGGTCGAGCCAGGGCAGGGACGGCACGGGCTGCACCTCCCAGCGCAGCGCGATGCCGGCGCCCTCGATGCGCGGCGCGAGGCGGAATCGCAAGGTCGCGAGCAGCAGCAGCAGGTCGGGGTCGACGATCTCCATCGAGTCGATGGCGAGCTTGAGGTCGTCCATGCAGCCCTTGAGCATGTCGGCGATCTCGGCCTCGCTCATGCTGCCTTGCTCCACCGAGCGGATGGCGCCGATCAGCGAGGAACCGAGGCCATCGTGCATGTCCTGCATGAGGCGGCGGCGCTCGGCGTTGAGCATCTGTTCGTTCTCCACCACGCGCAGCCGCTCGTAGCTCTGCTTGAGCTCGTCCTCGCGCTCGCGCAGCCGGTGCGCCAGGCCCTTGTTGAGCCGCGCGACCTCGGCGAAGGCGCCGGTGTAGCGCAGGAACATGATGTACGAGAAGACGAAGAACAGGCCGATGATGGCGTAGGGCGAGGTGTAGACGCTCTCGGGGCCCAGGAGGTTGTTCTGCAGCAGGGCGTCGTAGCAGGTGAACGGGACGGCGATCATGGTCCAGGCCGCGACCAGCCGGCCTTCGGGCAGTTGCACGCGGTAGGCCTTGCGCAGGTTCACCGAGAAGATCAGCACGGCCACGGGCAGCACGACGAGGTTGAGCAGCGGGGTGAACAGGTACAGGCTGACGATCGAGCGCGAGACGTGCGGCACGGTGGCGAGGTTGCAGGCCAGCACGAGGCCTACCGTCAGCCGCGTGAGCCAGGGCGAGGGCTGGCCGTGCAGGCGCTCGAGGAACAGGTGGATGAGCAGGATCAGCCACAGCAGGCTGGCCACGGTCATCCACTCGAACCAGTCGTCCGACATCGGGATGTAGCTGCCGCCCACGTAGTAGTGGAGCATGCGCAGGAAGGCCGCCGCCGAGATGGCGAAGAACAGCAGGTAGAGCGGCTCGCGGCGCTTGCCCAGCCACACGGCGAAGGCGAAGGCACCGACCGCGAGGAAGGCGGCGCTGCCCATGAACGGCAGCTGCACCTGCAGCATCTGGCGCGCCTGGTAGCGCCAGGACAGGTCGTCCTCGTGGCCCACCCACACGGTCGAGAGGCCGCTGCCGCTGTTGCGCAGCCGGTCGACGCGGATCAGCACCGAGGCCGGCGTGGGTGCCTGCGCCGCGAGGTTGAGCGGCAGCAGCAGCGGATGGTTGTAGCCGTTGTGGATCGGGCTGCCGTGCGATTGGTAGATGAGCACGCCGTCGCCATACACGGCGATGTGGCCCAGCGTCTTCCAGCGCGGCAGGTAGAGCAGCCGCGGCTGGGTCGAGGGCGGCAGCGCGCCGAGGTCGAGGCGGTACCAGTCGGTGACGGTGCGCACGCCACTGGAAGCGGTGGGCACGAGTTCGCGCTCGGCGGTGTAGGGCAGGCCGACCGGCTTCCAGCCGCCGCGCGGCAGTTCGGCGTCGACCGACAGCAGCGGCGGGGCCGTGAAGCCGGTGCCGTTGACCGACTGCAGCTCGGCCTCGGTGATGTGGATCGGGTGGTCGCCCGGCAGCACGGGCGCCGCGGCGGGGGCACGCGCGCAGCACAGCAGCAACAGCACGATCAGCGGCAGCGCGCGCCAGAAGGCCGCGATCCCCCGACCGGCTTGCTCGCCGTCGTTGTTGCCCTGTCTCATCGAACGCTTGCGCCCTGGAACTCGCTGTCGGCTCGCGGCGTGCGCCGGACGGACGCCGGCCTTTGCAGCGAGCGGCGCGCCCGCGGGCCGCCGGTTTCTCCCCGATCGAACGGCCGCGCGCACTGGCAGCCCGTTCGTTGTCCCGTCTTCGCGGGTCGACGGCAATTATCGGCGCGCCATCGCCCCCGCAGCCCTTGCCCCACATAGAACGCGGGCCAAAGGTGTGCGCGCGCCACATTGGAATCCGGGTGCAGCCTGCCGAGACTAGCGGATGGCCATCGGTCCTCGGGCCGGCGGCCATCACCACTGGAAAAAACAGGAGACTTCATGACGATTCGCCATCTGCGCGCCGGTGCCGCCTGCGCCGTTCTCGCCCTGCTGCAACTCACGGCCTGCGGCGGCGGTGGAGGCGGCAGTGCCGGCTTCGTGGCCTTGCCCCCGCCCACGACGAGCAACCCGCCGCCCGATACGCCACCACCCGCGCAGTCCCCGGTGCTGCGCACCACGGCCTACGGACCCGTGCAGGGCAACGACGACTCCGCGACCAACGGCACCTACAGCTGGAAGGGCGTGCCCTTCGCCAAGCCGCCGGTCGGCGCGCTGCGCTGGAAGGCGCCGGTCGACCCCGAACCGTGGACCGCGACGAAGACCACGCAGAAGCTCGGCAACGCCTGCGCGCAGACCGGCCGGCTCTACGGCCCGGGCCAGAACAACCGCTACGACGAGACCATCGGCAGCTCGATCGGCAAGACCACGGGTTCCGAGGACTGCCTCTACCTCAACATCTGGACGCCCTCGACCGCGGCCGCGACCGACAAGCTGCCCGTCATCGTGTTCGTCTATGGCGGCAGCAACATCACGGGCTACACCGGCGACCCGGTCTACGATGGCGCGGCGCTCGCGAAGGCGGCCAATGCGGTGGTGGTGTCGATCAACTACCGGCTCGGCATCCTCGGCTTCCTGGCCTCGCCGCAGCTCAAGGCCGGCGTGGACGCGAACGACGACTCGGGCAACTACGCGATCCTCGACCTGATCAAGGGCATGAAGTTCGTCAACGCGAACATCGCACGCTTCGGCGGCGACCCGGGCAACGTCACGCTGATGGGCCAGTCGGCCGGCGCTGTCAACATCTACGCGCTGATGGTCTCGCCGCTGGTGGTCAACACCAAGCCCGCGCTGTTCCAGCGCCTGGTGCCGCTGAGCGGCGGTGTCGCCACCGCGACCACGGTGCCGAACCAGAACAACGCGCTGCTGGCGGCGCTGCTGGTGGCCGACGGCACGGTGAAGGACACGGCCGCGGCCACCGCCTACATCGCGTCGCAGAGCAATGCCGACCTCGCGGCCTACCTGCGCTCGAAGAGCGCCGACACGCTGCTGCAGACCGTGCTCAACAAGCTGGTGCCGCTGGGGCTGTCGGCCTCGAATCCGCTCAACGACGGCGTGGTGGTGCCGACCAACCCGATCGCGGCGATCAACGCGGGCGAGTTCCTCAAGGTGCCGGTGCTGGCCGGCTACACGCGCGACGAGACCAAGCTGTTCCCGCAGAACCTCGCGACCTCGCCCGCCTTCGGCGGCATCAGCGGCCGGCTGCTCGACGACCCGACGGTGTTCTCGATGGCCTACAACTACGACCCGAACGCGGCCCCGACGACCTCGCTCGAGCAGTGGATCCCGGGCCAGTACCTGCCGGTGACGACGCCGGTGACCGGCTTCAACGCGCGCACCGACCTCTACAACCAGTACTTCTTCATCGCGCTGCGCAAGCAGATCTTTCCGGTGCTCGCGGCGCAGAAGGTGCCGCTGTGGTGGTACCAGTTCAACTGGGACAAGTCGCCGGCGCCGTTCAACGACATCTTCGGCGCGGCCCACACCTTCGACCTGCCGTTCGTGTTCGGCAACTTCGGGCCGTCGCTCTATTCGAAGTTCGCCAATTCGAAGGCCAACGAGCCGGGGCGGCTGCAGCTGTCGGACGCGATGATGAAGAGCCTGGCGGCGTTCGCGCGCGGCGGCGATCCGAACAACGCGGCGCTGGGCGTGAACTGGCCGCAGTACCCGGCGATGCTGAACTTCGATGCCTCGCTGACGGCGAAGGCGATCACGGTGCAGCAGTAGACGCGCCCAACCCGACCCGTTCGGGCTGAGTTCGTCGAAGCCTCGCGCAAGGCTTCGACAGGCTCAGCCCGAACGGCTTTTACTCGGCCTCACAGGATCGGCATGCTCGCTTCCTTCAGCACCCGCAGCACGAAGTGCGACTTGCTGTGCCGGATGCCGGGGATCTTGTAGAGCTTCTCGCGCAGCAGCCGTTCGTAGTCGCGCGTGTCGCGCACCGCGATGCGGATGTAGTAGTCGTAGTCGCCCGAGACCAGGTAGGCCTCCTGGATCTCGGGGATGGTGGCCAGGGTGCGACCGAAGTCGTAGAGCGTCTCGTCGGTGTGGCTCTCGAGCGTGACCTGCACGATCACCGAGTCCTGGTAGCCGAGCTTGGCCGGATCGATGTCGACCGTGTAGCGCTTGATCACGCCCTGCGCCTCGAGCTTCTTGATGCGCGTCCAGCAGCTGGTGGGCGAGAGGCCGACCTCGGCGCTGATGTCCTGCAGGGTCTTGCGCGAATCGAGCAGCAGCACCCGGAGGATCGCCATGTCGATCTTGTCGAAAAGTCCTTCGTCGTCTTGCGAAGATTTGCGATTGATTTTCATGTTTAAGGCGTGAATATCCAAAAATCAGAAGCAAATTCTGCCTCAAACACGGAAGAATTGACGGCATGAGACTGCTCGACCTCCCCAACGACCTCGCCCTGACGCTGGATGCCGAAAATTCTTCGGACATCGGCGCGGCCACCGACCTGCCCCTCGATGCCGCGCTCGCCATCGACACCGCGCCGCGCGTGCGCAACGGCGCCGAGGCGCTGCTCGACACGCTGGTGGCCTGCGGTGTCGACACCATCTTCGGCTACCCCGGCGGCGCCGCGCTGCCGCTGTACGACGCGCTGCACGGCGAGCCGCGGCTGCGCCATGTGCTGGTGCGCCACGAGCAGGCGGCCGTGCACGCGGCCGAGGGCTATGCGCGCACCACCGGCCGCGTGGGCGTGGTGCTGGTCACCTCGGGGCCGGGCGTGGGCAACACCATCTCGGGCCTGCTCGACGCGATCAGCGATTCGGTGCCGCTCTTGTGCATCAGCGGCCAGGTGTCGACCGCGGTGATCGGCACGCAGGCCTTCCAGGAAAGCGATGCGCTCGGCATGTCGCGCCCGGTGACCAAGTGGAACCACCAGGTGCGCAGGCCCGACGAGGTGCCGACGATGGTGCGGCGCGCGCTCGAGGTCGCTACCTCGGGCCGCCCCGGCCCGGTGCTGCTCGACGTGCCGAAGGACGTGCAGCTCGCGCTGCCGGGGCAGGGCGCGCCGGTGCCCGAGCCGCGGCCGCTGCGCACGCACCGCTCGCCGGTGCCGCCGCGCGCCTGCATGCAGCGCGCGGCCGACCTGATCTCGACCGCGCGCCGGCCGGTGCTCTATGGCGGCGGCGGCCTCATCAACGCCGGCCCCGCGGCCTGCGAGGCCTTCACGCAGCTGGTGCGGCGGCTGCATGCGCCGTGCACGCTCACGCTGATGGGGCTGGGCGCGTTCCCGGCCTCCGACCCGGCCTTCCTCGGCATGCTCGGCATGCACGGCACGCTCGAGGCCAACCTCGCGATGCACGAGGCCGACCTCGTGGTCTGCGTGGGCGCGCGCTTCGACGACCGCGTGACCGGCAAGCTCGACCGCTTCTGCCCGCATGCGCGCAAGATCCACATCGACATCGACCCGAGCAGCATCAACAAGGTGGTGCAGGTCGACGTGCCGATGGTGGGCGACTGCGCCGCCGTGCTCGAGGCGCTGCTCGCGCTCTTGCCCGAGCGTTTCGAGGCCGCGCGGCTCGCGCCCTGGTGGCAGCGCATCGAAGGCTGGCGCGCCGAGGACTGCCTGGGCTTCGCGCCGCGCGCCGACGCGATCCTGCCGCAGCGGCTCATGGCCTCGCTGCAGCAGGCGATCGCTGACACGGGGCGCGACACCATCGTCTCGACCGACGTGGGCCAGCACCAGATGTGGGCCGCGCAGTACCTGCGCTTCGACCGGCCGCGCCGCTGGCTCACCTCGGGCGGCGCCGGCACCATGGGCTACGGCCTGCCGGCGGCGATCGGCGCGCAGGTGGCGCACCCCGAGGCGCTGGCCGTGTGCGTGAGCGGCGACGCCTCGGTGCTGATGAACATCCAGGAGCTCTCGACCGCGGTGCAGCACCGCGCGGCGGTCAAGCTGGTGCTGTGCAACAACGGCTACATGGGCATGGTGCGCCAGTGGCAGGAGCTCAACCACGGCAACCGCCTGAGCCACAGCTGGAACGAGGCGCTGCCCGATTTCGTGGCGCTGGCCAAGGCCTTCGGCTGGGGCGCGCGGCGCGTGAGCGACCCGGCCGAGCTGCCCGCGGCGCTGGCCGAATGCCTGGCGAGCGAGGGGCCGTTCTTCCTCGACGTGCAGGTGGCGGCGCAGGAGAACTGCTTTCCGATGATGCCGGCCGGCGCGGCGCACAACGAGGTGATGCTGGCCAAGGACCGCTGGTACCAGCCGAAGGAGGCCTGAACCCACGATCCTCCGCGCTGCGCTATCTTCCCCAGCGCGCGCCGCTTACCCGCGGCGCGTGTTCCGCCCGCAGGCCGCTTACCGGTGGCCGAACGGGCATCTCCCGCGACTCTTACCGGAGCCTTCTCTCATGTCCCACGATCTCGCCAGCGTCTCGCTGGACGACAAGTACACATCCACGTCCGGCCGCGTCTACCTGAGCGGCATCCAGGCGCTGGTACGCCTCATGCTCGTGCAGCGATGGCGCGACAAGGCCAACGGCCTCGATACCGCGGGCTTCGTCTCCGGCTACCGCGGCTCGCCGCTCGGCGGACTCGACGAGGCGCTGTGGAAGGCGCAGCCGCGCCTCGATGCCAACCACGTCAAGTTTCTGCCCGGCGTGAACGAGGAACTGGCGGCCACCGCCGTCTGGGGCACGCAGCAGGTGCACCTGACCGGCGAGAGCGCGGTCGATGGCGTGTTCGCCATGTGGTACGGCAAGGCGCCCGGCGTGGACCGCTGCGGCGACGTCTTCAAGCACATGAGCCACGCGGGCACCTCGCCCCATGGCGGCGTGCTGCTGGTGGCGGGCGACGACCACGGCGCCTATTCGTCGACCCTGCCGAACCAGAGCGACCACCTGTTCGCGGCCTCGATGATCCCGATGCTCTATCCGCAGAGCGTGGAGGAGTACATCGAGCTGGGCCTGCACGGCTTCGCGATGTCGCGCTTCGCGGGGCTGCCCGTGGGCTTCAAGGCGCTGGCCGACACGGTGGAGTCGTCGGGCTCGATCCCGGCCGACGCGCAGAACGTGCGCACCCTGCTGCCCGAGGACTTCGTGCCGCCCGCGGGCGGCATGCATGCGCGGCTGTCGACCGACACGCTGGGCGTGCAGGCGCGCAAGCAGGAGGCGCTGATGCAGGACGCGAAGATCTACGCGGCCATCGCCTATGCGCGCGCCAACCGGCTCAACCGCGTGACCATCGACGCGCCCTCGGCGCGGCTGGGCATCGTGGCCTCGGGCAAGTCGTACCGCGATGCGCTCGAGGCGCTCGAGGAGCTGGGCATCGACGCGGCCGAGGCGGCGCGCATCGGCATCCGCGTGTTCAAGGTGGCGATGCCCTGGCCGCTGGAACCCGACTCGATCCGCGAGTTCGCCGACGGGCTCGACGAGATCCTGGTGATCGAGGAGAAGCGCCAGATCGTGGAGTACCAGCTCAAGGAGCATCTCTACAACTGGCGCGAGGACGTGCGCCCGCGCGTGATCGGCAAGTTCGACGAGCGCGGCGAATGGGGTGCGCATCCGCGCGGCCAGTGGCTGCTGCCGGCCACGGCCGATTTCTCGGTGGCGCAGATCGCGCGCGTGATCGCCGCGCGGGTGGCGCGCTTCCACACCAGCGACATGATCCGTACGCGGCTGGCGATCCTCGACGCCAAGGACGTGGTGCTCGGCAAGGCCGTGGCCACGCCGGCGCGGCCGGCCTGGTACTGCTCGGGCTGCCCGCACAACACCTCGACCAAGGTGCCCGAGGGCAGCCTGGCGCTGGCCGGCATCGGCTGCCACGTGATGGCGACCGCGATCTATCCCGAGCACAACCGCACGACCACCCACATGGGCGGCGAGGGCGCGCCCTGGCTCGGCCAGGCCTGGTTCTCGAAGCGCCACCACGTGTTCGCCAACCTCGGCGACGGCACCTACTACCACTCGGGCTCGATGGCGATCCGCGCCGCCGTGGCCGCGGGCGTGAACATCACCTACAAGATCCTCTACAACGACGCGGTGGCGATGACCGGCGGCCAGCCGGTCGACGGGCCCGTGAGCGTGCCGCGCATCGCACACCAGGTGGCGGCCGAGGGCGTGCGCCGCATCGCGCTGGTGGCCGAGGACCCGACGCGCTGGCGCGACCGCTCGCCGCTGCCGGCCGATGGCGGCGGCTTCGTCCTCACCATCCACCACCGCGACGAGATGGACGCGGTGCAGCGCACGCTGCGCGACTACGAAGGCGTGTCGGTGCTGATCTACGACCAGGTCTGCGCGGCCGAGAAGCGGCGGCGCCGCAAGAAGGGCGAGTTCCCGCAGGCCTCGCACCGCGTGTTCATCAACGAGGCCGTGTGCGAGGGCTGCGGCGACTGCGGCGAACAGTCGAACTGCACCTCGCTGCTGCCGCAGCCCACGCCCCATGGCCTCAAGCGCCGCGTCGACCAGAGCGCGTGCAATGCCGACTACTCGTGCGTCAAGGGCTTCTGCCCGAGCTTCGTGAGCGTGGAAGGCGTGAAGCCGCGGCGCATCATGCCGGTGGCCGCGCGCGGCGCCGAGGCCGACGCGGCGCTGTCCGAGCCGCCCGTGCATGCGATCGAGGGCATGCACAACATCCTCATCACCGGCATTGGCGGCACCGGCGTCATCACCATCGGCGCGCTGATCGGCATGGCCGCGCATCTCGAGGGCCAGGCCGCGAGCGTGCTCGACATGACGGGCATGTCGCAGAAGAACGGCTCGGTGACCTCGCACGTGCGGCTGGCGCGCGACGCGGCGCAGCTCAAGGCGCAGCGCATTCCCACCGGCGAGGCCGACCTGGTGCTGGGCTGCGACATGCTGACCGCGGGCGCGCCCGACGCCATCGCCAAGATGCGCCCGGGCCGCAGCTATGCGCTGGTGAACACCTTCGAGCAGCCCACCGGCCATTTCGCGCAGGACCCCGACTGGACCTTCCCGGCCGGCCAGGTGCGCGCGCTGATCGAGGAGTCGGTGGCCGGCAAGGCCGACTTCATCGACGCCACGGGTCTCGCGACCCGGCTCATGGGCGATGCCATCGCGGCCAACCTGTTCCTCTTGGGCTTCGCGTTCCAGAAGGGCTATGTGCCATTGAGTTCGGCCGCGCTGCTGCGCGCGATCGAGATCAACGGCGTGGCCGTGAAGGCCAACCAGCAGGCCTTCCACTGGGGCCGGCGCGCCGCGCTCGACCTCGCGGCCGTGGCGCGCGAGGCCTCGCCCGCGCAGCCGGTGGCGCTGCAGCTGCCGCAGGGGCTCGACGCCTTGCTCGCGGACCGTACCGCTTTCCTCACGGCCTACCAGGACGCGGCCTATGCGCGGCGCTTCTCTGACTTCGTGGCGCGGGTGCGCGGGGTGGAGCAGGCGCGCGGCCGCGGCGACCGCTTCACACGCGCGGTGGCGGCCAACCTGTTCAAGCTGATGGCCTACAAGGACGAGTACGAGGTCGCGCGCCTGTACACCGACGGCGCCTTCATGAAGAAGCTGCAGCAGGAATTCGAGGGCACGCCCAGGCTGCGCTTCCACCTCGCGCCGCCGATCCTGGGCCAGCGCGATGCGCAGGGCCGGCCGGTCAAGCGCGCCTTCGGGCCGTGGATGCTGCAGGGCTTCCGCGTGCTGGCCGCGCTGCGCCGGCTGCGCGGCACGGCCTTCGATCCCTTCGGCCGCACCGAGGAACGCCGGACGGAGCGCCGCCTGATCGAGGAGTACCGCGCGGGCATCGAGGACATCCTCGCGCACTGGGACGAGGTCGATGCCGAGACGGCGCTGGCGCTCGCGAAGCTGCCCGAGCAGATCCGCGGCTACGGCCATGTGAAGGAGGCGAGCATCGCCGCCGCGCAGGTGCGTCGCGATGCGCTGCGCGCGCGGCTCGTGGCGCCGCGCGCCGAGGCGGGCGCGGTGGCGCGCGAGGCGGTGCCGGCCTGAGGGGGGAGGGCGAGGGCGATTCCGGAATCACCTGTTTTGGACAAGGTGATCCGGAATCGATAGACTCGCCCGCCATGGCCCGACCCAAAGCCTTCGACCGCAACGCCGCCCTGCAGGGCGCGATCGCCGTGTTCTGCGACCACGGCTACGACGGCACCTCGACCGAGATGCTGCTCGCCGCCATGGGCATCAGCCGCCAGAGCATGTACGACACCTTCGGCGACAAGCGCAGGCTCTACCTCGAGGCGCTGCAGCAGTACGCCGTGGGCCATGTGTCGCAGCACATCCGCGCGCTGCATGGCGCCGCCTCGCCGCGCGCGGGGCTCGAGGCCATGCTCGACGGCATGGCGACCCATTTCGGCGCGCACGGACAGCCGGGCTGCATGGGCATCGGCGCCGTCTGCGAGTTCGGCCGCGGGGATGCCGAGGTGAGCCTGCTGACCGACACCGCGGGCCGCATGCTGCAGTCGGCCATCGAGGGCCGCATCGGCGAGGCCCAGGCCGCGGGCGAGATCGATGCCGCGCTCGCACCGCGCGCGGCCGCGCAGTTCCTGATGGCCACGCTGTCGGGGCTCAAGATCTCGGGGCGCGGCGGCGCCTCGGCCGAGGACCTGCGCGACGTCGCGCGGATGGCCATGCGAAGTCTGCGTTGAGTTCGTGCGCGCACCCGGACTCGGGTGCGCTTTTTTTTTCTCTATTCTGGATCGATCGATCCGTTAAAAAGGAAGTCGACATGACGAAATCCCTCTCCGGCAAGGCCGCCCTCGTGACCGGCGGATCGCGCGGCATCGGCGCGGCCATCGTGCGGCGGCTCGCGAACGACGGCGCGGCCGTGGCCTTCACCTATGCGTCGTCGGACGCGGCGGCGCGAGCGCTCGTGGCCGAGATCGAAGGGCAGGGCGGCCGCGCGCTCGCGCTGCGCGCCGACAGTGCCGATGCACAGGCCGTGCGGCAGGCGGTCGACGCCGCGGCCGAGGCCTTCGGCGGGCTGCATCTGCTGGTGAACAACGCCGGCATCCTCGTCGGCGGCCTGGTCGAGGACTACGCGCTCGCCGACTTCGACCGCATGTTCGCGGTCAACGTGCGCTCGGCCTTCGTGGCGGTGCAGGCGGCGCTCAAGCACATGGAGCGTGGCGCGCGCATCGTCATCACGGGCAGCGTGGTGGCCGATCGCGTGGGCTTCGCGGGTTCGTCGGTCTATGCGATGACCAAGGGCGCGGTGGCCTCGATGGCGCGCGGCCTCGCGCGCGACCTCGGGCCGCGTGGCATCACGGTGAACGTGGTGCAGCCCGGGCCGACCGATACCGACATGGCGCCGAAGTCGGCCTACGGCGAGCGGCTGGAGCCGCTGATGGCGCTGGGACGCATGGGGCACGACAGCGAGATCGCGGGCATGGTGGCCTACCTCGCGGGGCCCGACGCCAGCTTCGTCACCGGCGCGGCGCTGACGGTGGACGGCGGCTACCTGGCCTGATCAGGCCGGCGGGCGGGTCGCGCGGTAGCCGCCCGGCGTGGCGCCGAAGCGGTCGCGGAAGGCGCGGCTGAAATGGCTGGGGTCGTTGAAGCCGTTGCGGAACGCGATCTCGGTCACGCTGAGCTGCACGAGCCGCTCGTTGGCCAGTTCCTCGGCCGCGCGCTCGAGGCGGCGTTCGCGCAGGTAGGTGCCGTACTGCGTCTGCTGCGTGGCGAACAGGCGGTGCACCAGCCGCTTGGAGATGCACAGCTCGCGCGCGATCGCCTCGACCGAGAGCTCGGGGTCGCAGAGGTTGGCCTCGACATAGGCCGCGAGCCGCTGCCAGCGGTCGCGTTCGTGGCGTTTGGCCGCGCCCGCATCGCCGGCCTGCGGCGCGCCGGCCACCGCTTCGCAGTAGATGGCCGCGAGCAGCGAGACGAAGGATTGCTCCGAGAAATAGGCCAGCGCCGGATGCGGCTGCGCCTGCACCGCGAACAGGCGGTCGAGCTGCTGGCGCGCCGATTCGGCCAGCGTGGAGTCGGCCTGGGCCAGCGAAGGTTCGAAGTTGTCGCGCAGGTCGGCATAGATGCCGAAGAAGCGCCCGGCCGGCAGCCGCAGCTGCACCAGCCGGCCCGATTCGTCGAGCGCGCAGGTGGAGGGCAGCCGCGTGGTGCGGAACACGATGTCGCCCTTGCGGAAGGGCAGCCGGCGGCCGGCCTGCTCGATCGTGCCCTGGCCGTCGACCGCGATCATCGCGAGCACCTCGCCCGCGCCGTCGTGGCCGGACTGACCCGCCGCATGGCGCACCTGCATCGGCGTGGAATCGAAGCTGACCGCGATGCCGCCGCCCACGAGCCGGCAGGCCTCGAGGTTCATGCGTGGATGGCTGTGCTGCACGCTGAGTTCGCCGGGATAGACCAGCGCGTCGAGCGTGGTCGAGTAGCCGCGCAGGTCGCCCGGGTAGAAGGGGCGCAGGTGCGGCGCGAAGCTCAGGTGCGGGGTCGGGTCGTGGTGCATGGTGGGGTGGAAGCCGGGCCGCGTGCATGGTTCGTGCCAAGGGCGGTCCGCGCCCGCAGTCTGGAGGGGGCGCCGTGGCCGCACATCGAGACTTTCCACTAGCGGGCGGGATGCGGCCCCATCGCGTTGGCGCGCTGGATCAATGCGCGTGCGCGCAGGCGCAAGGCCGGGCGCGGCATCGCTTCCTACATTGGCGGCCATCGACCACCGATGAAGGAAAACCGCGTGAACCCCACCGTCACAGACGCCCCCTCCGCCGACGCGCCCCTGAAGCTCGACGGCCTCACCGTCGGCCACTGGAGCGATGCCGAGAAGCTCGCGCTGAGCTGCCGCATCCTCGCGAAGGAGGGCCATTCCGAAACCCTGGCCGGTCAGATCACGGTGCGCCAGGCCGACGGCAGCTTCCTCACCACGCCGCTGGCGCATGCGTTCGGCGAGATCCGCGCGGGCTCGGTGATGCGCATCGACGATTCGCTGCGCGTGCTCGAGGGCCGCGGCGTGCCCAACCCGGCCGTGCGCTTCCACCTCTGGGTGTACCGGCGCCGGCCCGACGTCCACTGCGTGATCCATACCCATCCGCCCTATGTGTCGGCGCTGTCGATGACCGGCGAGCCGCTGCAGGTCGCGCACATGGATGCAACGCCCTTCTTCGACGACTGCGCCTTCCTCGCCGAATGGCCGGGTCTGCCGATCGCCGACGTGGAGGGCGAGATCATCTCGGCCGCGCTCGGCGCCAAGCGCTGCGTGCTGCTGGCCAACCATGGCTTCCTGGCCGCCACCTCGAGCGTGGAGGAGTCGCTTTACCTCTCGGTGCTGATCGAGCGCGCCGCGCGCAACCAGCTGATCGCGCAGAGCGCCTACGGGCGGCTCAAGCTGGTCGATCCGGCGCTGGCACGCGAATCGCACGACTTCCTGCTGCAGCCCAGCATCGTGAAAGCCAGCTTCGCGATGTTCGCGCGGCAGGTCGAGGAGCACCAGGCATGAACACCATCGCCACCCCGGTGGGCGCCGCGCCCGCGGCCGCCAAGCCGCAGAGCGTCTGGAAGGTCGGCGCCGCCACCATGGCCGGCACCGCCATCGAGGGCTTCGACTTCCTGGCCTACGGCACGGCGGCCGCGCTGGTCTTCAACAAGCTGTTCTTTCCGAACTTCGATCCGGTGACCGGCACGCTCGCGGCCTTCGGCACCTTCGCGAGCGGCATGCTCGCGCGGCCGATCGGCGGCATCGTGTTCGGCCACTACGGCGACCGGCTGGGTCGCAAGGCCATGCTGACGCTGAGCCTCTTGATGATGGGCATCTGCACGGTGCTGATCGGCGTGCTGCCGACCTACGAGTCGATCGGGCTCTGGGCCGCGGTGCTGCTGGTGCTGCTGCGCATCGGCCAGGGCTTATCCTTCGGCGGCGAGCTCGGCGGGGCGATGCTGATGGCGGTGGAGCATGCGCCGCCGCGCTGGCGCTCGCTGGTGGGCAGCATGCCGCAGATGGGCGCGCCGATCGGCGTGCTGCTGTCGTCGGGTGCCTTCGCGCTGGTCACGCAGCTGCCCGAGGACGCCTTCCTGCACTGGGGCTGGCGGCTGCCGTTCCTGGCCAGCGCGCTCTTGATCGTGGTGGGCATCTTCATCCGCACGCGCATCGACGAGTCGCCCGAGTTCGAGGCCGTGAAGGCGCACCGCAAGACCGCCGCGCTGCCCGCGCGCGAAGTGGTGCTGGCGCACTGGCGGCCGCTGCTCCTGACCATCGGCGGCAAGCTGGCCGAGGTCACGCTGATCTACACCATCCTGGTGTTCTCGATCTCCTATGCGGTCACGCGGCTGGGCTTCTCGCGCGGCGATGCGCTGCATGCGCTGGTGCTGGGTTCGTCGCTGATGGTGCTGACCATCCCGCTGTTCGGCTGGCTGGCCGACCGTGTCGGCGCGCGCCGGCTCTACGTGTTCGGCGGCGCGCTGCTGGCCTTGATGGCGCTGCCGCTGTTCCAGGCCATCGGCAGCGGCTCGCTCACGGCCTACACGGTGGCGATGGTGGTGGCGCTCGCGCTCAACTACCCGCTGATGTTCGCGCCGCAGTCGAACCTCTACGCGGCGCAGTTCCCGGCCGAGCTGCGCTACTCGGGCATCTCGATCGGCATCCAGATGGCGGCCGCGCTCGGCGGCGGGCTGGCGCCGATCATCGCGGCGACGCTGGTGGCGAAGTTCGGCAGCATCGTGCCGGTGGGGGCGTATGTGGCGGTGCTGGGGGCGGTGGCGGCGCTGTCGGCGTGGAAGATGCGGCCGGCGGCGAACGAGGGGTGACTCCTTTCCCAACTCCTTCCCCCTTTGGGGGAAGGTCGGGATGGGGGCACCGGGCGGCCGATGTTCGCGGGGCGATGGATGCGCCCGGTGCCCCCACCCCGGCCCTCCCCCAGCGGGGGAGGGTGAAAGTCAGGAGTGGCCGTCCACGCGCATCTGGAACAGGAAGTACGGCGGGATGCAGGCCCCGCGGCCCTCGGGCTGGCCTTCGGCCTGCGCGCAGATGTAGTCGTCGCGGCAGGGCGCGGTGGCCGAGCAGCTGCGCAGGTTGCCGGGGCGCGTGTGCTTCGCGAGGCATTCGCCGAACGGGCGCTTCGCCGCCAGGCACTGGTTGAAGTCGCTGAGGATCGCGATGCCACCGCACGTGCCATTCGGGTCCTTCGGATCGCAGGGGCCCGAGCACATGCCGCCGGGGAAGCCGACCGAGGTCTTCTCGCAGACCGAGGCGGCACCTTCGCAGGCGGTGCGCGGCAGCTTCTCGGCGCGGTCGAGCCAGGGGTTGGCCGAGGCCGTGATGCGCGTGGGTTCGCAGCGCGCGCCGACGATCGCCGGCTCGGGTCGTGTGTTCGCATCGAGCGGCTCGGCGAGCGGCCGGAAGGGATCGGGCTTCGGCGTGGTCAACGCTGCCTGCAGGTAGCGCGCACGGCGCGCGAGTTCGTCCTGCAGATGCGGCGAGTGCGGCACCGCGAGCGCATTGCCGGGCGTGAAGCTGCGCGAGGCGCCGCGGCGATCGAGGCCCAGCAGGTGGAAGCCCGCGACCGCGCGGCTCTGGTGGCAGCCCATGCAACTGAGGTCGTCGAGCCGGCGCAGCAGGGCCCGCGGTGACTGCAGCGTGCGGCTGCCGGGCACGGCCTGCCATTCGCTCTCGGCGAAGAGCTGCGCGAACGGGCGGTTGGCGAGGCGCTCGAGGCCACGCGGCGCGACCGAGATGGCCTCGGTGGCGAGGAAGCGCTCGGGGATCCTGAGCGTGGCTTCGTCGAGCGCGCGCAGGTTCTCGGGCTGGCGAAGCCATTGCTTCAGTTCCTGGCGCAGCGGCGCGCTGGCCTTGAGCTTCGCGACATCGGGCGTGTTCTCGAGCGGGCCCACGTCGTAGCGCTTCGCGGCCGCGTTCCAGCGGAAGGCACGCAGCATGTATTCGGCATGGCCGCCGAGATCGGGCCGCACGGCCGAGGGCCAGCGCACGCTCTGCAGGTTCACCGTGAGTTGCGAGATGCGCGCGGGCGCGAGCCGTTGCGGCGAGAGCGGGCCGTCGGCCGACACCAGCCAGCGGCCCAGCGCCTCGTCGGCCATCGCGGCCTGCGGCGGCTGCCAGCGCTTCGCGGCCGCGGCGCAGCCGCCGTCGGCATCGGGCGCGTCGCCGCGCAGCTCGACGTTGACGGTCATCGGCAGCCGCGACTGCATCGCGCTCGTGCGGTAGGCGAGGCGGTACACGAGCCGGGTCTCGCCGCAGGCACCGTCCTGGAATGGGCGCCGGTCCATGCGGTTGGCCACGCCCACCAGTTCGAAGAAGGCATCGGGGCTCGCGAGCCAGCGCGCGTCGAACAGGCGGTGCGGGTACTTCGCGATGCCGACGCCGGCCTGCTTGTCGCGGCGCTGGATGGCTGCGAGGCTGGCGCCGAGGGGCTCGGCGATGGAGCGCCAAGCCTTCGAACGCATCAGCACCTCGTTGCTCTCGATGCCGTCGGCGCCCGGTGTTTCGGCCAGCCAGTGCGCGAAGCCCGCGCCGGACTTCTCGGCCGCCTGCAGCGCGGCGGGTTCGGTGACGAGCAACAGCGGCTCGGTCGCGTGGGCGGTGGCGAAGAGGCAGGCCAGCGCGAGGCCGGCGAACAGGCGGAGAAGAAGCGGCACGCGGACCATTGTGCCGCGACGGTTCACGCGCTCGTGGCGGTCTCCAGCCGCTCGCGCATCATCCGCGCCACGGCCACGCCCTGCGGCTCGCCGAGCCGTTCGAGCGCGGCGATCACGCCGCGCCGGTCCTCCTCCGAGCGGTCCTGGTTGAGCTTGAACTTGCCCTCGAGCGATTGCACGGGAATCTCCACCGCCGCGATCATGTCGAGCCGCGGCGCGACGAAGTCGAAGGGCATGGCGTCGAAGTCCCAGCTGCCCGCGCATTCGGCGCGCAGCGGCGTGTCGTAGACCGCGACGGTGCGGCGCAGCACGGCGTGGATCGCCATGCGCTCCTCGATCACGCGCGGCGTGCCGCGCGCATGGATCGCGCTGTAGTTCCAGGTCGGGAAGGTGCTCTGTTTGACGTACCAGCTCGGCGTGACGAAGGCATGCGGGCCCTGGAAGATCACCAGCGCCTCGCGGCCCGCGCGCAGGTCCTCGAGCTGCGGGTTCTTCCTCGCGAGATGGGTGGTGAGCAGGCCGGCCTCGCCGTCTCGCGCATCGAGCAGGAAGGGCAGGTGGGTGGCACTGGCGCCGGCCGGGCCGACCGTGACCAGCGTGGCGAAGCTCCAGGCGCGCATGCCTTCGTGCAGCGTCGCGAGCTCGGCCTCGGCATAGGGCTTGGGCGTGTACATGCGATGGCTCAGCGCGTGGCGAGGTCGCGCAGCCAGCGCACCGAATCGTCGAAGGCGCGGCCGGCCACGTCGGCGACCGAGACCGCCTCGAGGAAGCCGTGGATGGTGCCGGGGTAGAGCCTCTCGCTGACCGCCACGCCGGCCTCGCGCAGCCGCGCGGCCATCAGCCGGTTGTCGTCGTACAGCGGATCGCATTCGGTGACCACCATGCAGGCCGGCGGCAGGCCCTCGAGCCGGGCCGAGAGGCTGTGCAGGCGCGGGTCGGCGAAGTCGGCCGGCCCGCGCGCATAGAGGCCATAGAACCACAGCATCATGTGCAGCGACAGGCCGTACTCGCCCGCGCCGTAGCGCACCACCGAGTCGCGGTAGAGCTCGGTGCTGTAGGCACCGTAGTTCAGCAGCATGCCCAGCGGCAGCGCATCGCCCTCGTCGCGCAGCACCAGGCAGGCGCCGACCGAGAGGTTGGCGCCGGCCGAGTCGCCGCCGATGAAGAGCTGCGCGGGATCGATGTCGAGCGTGCCCGCATGGGCGGCCAGCCAGCGCATCACGTCCACGCATTCGTCGTGCGGCTGCGGAAAGCGCGCTTCGGGCGCGCGCGTGTAGTCGATGCCGATCACAGCGATGCCGGCGCGGCCCGCGTACTCGCGCATCACGCGGTCGTGGGTGTCGAGGCTGAACAGCACGAAGCCGCCACCGTGGATGTAGACCAGTGCACCCTGCAGCGCGCGATGCGCGGGGTAGTGCACGCGGATGCGCACCTCGCCGTGGCGCGTGGGCACGCGGTGGTCGACGCTGCGCGCCATCTCGGGCCCGCCCCGCGTCCACGGCGCGCGCACCTTCTCGGCATTGGCGCGGCCCTCGGCGATGGGAATGGTGTGGCGCTTCGGATAGCGCGCGCCCTCGGCGCCCATGAGGCGCATGAACTCGACGATCTGCGGATCGAGCGGCGGCGGGGCGCTGGGATGCTGCCAGCTGTAGGGCGAGGGGGAGGTCACGCGAAGGCTTTCTCGGGAACGGGTTGGATGTCGATGGCGGGCTCGGCCAGCTCGTGCAGCGGCCGCGGCGTGGCCGCCAGCAGTGCCTGGGTGTAGGCATGGCGCGGCCGGTCGAACACCGCGTCGCGCGCGCCTTGCTCCACGATGCGGCCGCGCTCCATCACGATCACGCGGTCGGCGATCTGCTCGACGGCCGCGAGATCGTGGCTGATGAACAGGCAGGCGAAGCCATGGTGCTGCTGCAGGCTCTGGAACAGCCGCAGCACCTGGGCCTGGATCGTCATGTCGAGCGCGGACACGGGCTCGTCGGCCACCACGAAGGCGGGCCGGCGCACCAGCGCGCGCGCGATCGCCACGCGCTGGCGCTGGCCGCCCGAGAGCTCGTGTGGGTAGCGCGCGCCCAGGCCGTCGAGGCCGACCTCGTCGAGCGTCTCGGCCACGCGCCGCAGGCGCGCCGCGGCATCGAGCTCGGGCAGGTGGCGCAGCGGCTCGGCCACGATCTCCTGCACGCGCATGCGCGGGTCGAGCGAGGAGAAGGGGTCCTGGAACACGAGCTGGCAGGCCAGCCGGAAGCGGTGCAGCGCGGCGCGGCCGGCGGTGCGCACGTCCTCGCCGTGGAACAGGATCTGCCCGGCGTTCGAGGGCGCGAGCCGCAGGATGGCGCGGCCCAGCGTGGTCTTGCCCGAGCCGCTGCCGCCCACCAGCGCGACCATCTCGCCCGGGTGGATGTCGAGGTCGAGCGCGTCGATGACGGGCACCGGCGGCTGGCGCTTGAAGAAGCCCAGGCGCGCGCCGGGATAGCTCACGCCGAGGCCGCGCACCTGCAGCAGCGGCTGGCGCGTTTCGGTGGCTGTCGGCTTGGCGGCCTGGCGGCGCGGCAGCGCGTCGACCAGCTTGCGCGTGTAGGCCTGCTTCGGCGCGACCAGGATCGACGGCACCTCGCCGGTCTCGACCAGCCGGCCCTTCTCGAGCACGATCGCGCGCTGCGCATAGCGGCCCACCAGGCCGAGGTTGTGCGTGATCAGCAGCACGGCCGTGCCGTTGTCGCGCGCGAGCTCGACCATCAGGTCGAGCACCTCGCGCTGGCTCAGGGTGTCGAGCGCGGTGGTGGGCTCGTCGGCGATCAAGAGGCGCGGCTTCAGCAGCATCACGCTCGCGAGCATGATGCGCTGGCGCATGCCGCCCGAGAACTCGTGCGGATAGGCCTGCATGCAGCGCTCGGGGTCGGCGATCTGCACGCGGCGCAGCATCTCGAGGCTGCGCGCGCGGATCTCGGCGGCCGACAGCCGGTGGTGCATGCGCAGGCCCTCGGCCATCTGCTCGCCGATGCGGTGCACCGGGTTGAGCGAGACCATCGGCTCCTGGAACACCATGCCGATGCCCGGGCCGCGGATCGGCCGCATGGCCTGCGCGTCGTGCCGGCTCAGGTCCTGGCCGTCGAACACGATGCGCCCGCCGGTCTGCGCGATGCCGGGCGGCAGCAACTGCAGGATGGCGCGCGCGGCCATGGTCTTGCCGCTGCCCGATTCGCCGACCACGGCGAGGAATTCGCCGGGCCGGACCTCGAACGAAAGGTCGTGCACCAGCGGCTGGGTGCCGTGGCGCAGCGCGATCCTCAGGTGCTCGACCGAAAGAACGGGAGAGGGGTTGGAAGGCGCGCTCATGACTTCTCCGTCCGCGGATCGAGCCGGTCGCGCAGCGATTCGCCCAGCAGGTTGATGCCCAGCAGCGTGAGCGCGATGCACAGGCCCGGCACCACGCACAGCCAGACGGCCGAGACCATGTAGGGCCGCGCGCTCGAGAGCATGTTGCCCCAGGTGGGTGCCGGCGGCGGCACGCCCAGGCCCAGGAAGCTCAGCGCGCTCTCCGACAGCAGCACCCAGCCGAACATGCTGGTGGCCAGCACGGCGACCGGCGCCACGCAGTTCGGCAGGATGTGGCGCCACATGGTGTAGATCTCGCCGTTGCCGATCATGCGCGAGGCCTCGACGTATTCGCGCTCGCGCAGCGACAGCACGGTGCCGCGCACCACGCGCACCACCGAGGGCGCGTAGGCCAGGCTCAGCGCGAGCACGATGCCCCACTGGTTGGCGCCCACGATCACCATCACGGCCAGCGCCAGCAAGAGGCCCGGGAAGGCCAACAGCGTGTCGTTGAAGGCCATCAGCACGCGGTCGGTCCAGCCGCGCACGAAGCCCGCGACCACGCCCACCACCAGCCCGATGGCGGTGGCCAGCGCGACCGTGAGCAGCGCCACCAGGCAGCTGGTGGAGGCGGCGCGCATCGCGCGGCTGGCCACGTCGCGGCCGAACTCGTCGGTGCCGAGCCAGTGCGCCATCGAGGGCGCCTGCAGCTTGGACTTGAGGTCGATGCCGACCGGGTTGTAGGGCGTCCAGACGGCCGCCACCACGGCCAGCACCAGCAGCGTGGCGATCAGCACGCCGCCCACCAGGGTATGGGTCTTGATCTTCATCACTGCACCGACACCCGCGGATCGAACAGGGGATAGCACATGTCCACGACCAGGTTGATGACCACGTAGATGCAGGCGGTGAACAGCAGGCAGCCCTGCAGCACCGGATAGTCGCGCGCGAAGATCGAATCGATCATCAGGCGGCCGAGGCCGGGCAGGGTGAACACCGTCTCGAGCACCGCGATGCCGCTGAGCAGGTGGCCGAGGATCAGCCCGATCATGGTCAGCGTGGGATTGAAGGCGTTGGGCAGCACGTGGCGGCGCAGCACCTGCGACTCGGGCACGCCCTTGGCGCGCGCATGCGTCACGTATTCGAGCCGCAGGATCTCGATGGTGCTGGCGCGCGACATGCGCGTGAGCACGCCGGTCTCGACCAGCACCAGCGTGACGATCGGCAGGATCACGTAGAGCACGCCCTGCGAGAAGCTCTCGGACAGCGGCACGTAGCCCACCACCGGCAGCCAGTGCAGGTACTGGCCGAAGAACATCAGCAGCAGCAGGCCGAGCCAGAAGCTCGGCACCGAGAGCATCAGCGTGGCCGCGCCGATGATGGCGAGGTCGGCGGGGCGGTCCTTGCGCCAGGCGGCGACCAGGCCCGCGGGCACGGCGATCAGCGAGGCCAGCGCCACCGCGACCAGCACGATGACGGCGCTGACCTGGAAGCGCTCCCAGATCAGCGGCAGCACCGGCAGGCCGTTGGTGGTCGAGACGCCGAGGTCGCCGCCCAGCGCCTGGCGCAGCCAGACCAGGTACTGCAGCGGCAGCGGCTGGTCCAGGCCCATCTGGTGGCGCATCGATTCGAGCTGGGCCGGGTCGGCCCCTTCGCCGAGCATCAGCAGCACCGGGTCGCCCGGGATCAGCCGCATCAGCGCGAAGACTGCGATGGAGACCAGCAGCAGCGTCGGGATCGTCATCGCGATCCGGCGCAGGAGGTAGGCGGGCATGAAGGCGCGGCCTCCGCTCAGCCGCCGGCGGCGGCCAGCCGCACGTTCCAGAAGCGCGGCTTGGCCGGCGCCCAGCCCTTGAAGCCGACCACGTTCCTGCGCATGGCGGTGGCATCGCTGGCGTTGAACAGCACGATCATCGGCACGTCCTGCAGCATCTGCTTGTGCATCTCGTCGAACAGCGCCTGGCGGCGCGCCTTGTCGCGCGAGACCATGGCCTCGGCCAGACGGGTCTGGGCATAGGCGCTGTCCCAGACCTTGCGCGGCTGCGCGGCCTTGTCGCCCGACACCATCTCGTAGTTGAGCGCGGGATCGATGCGCGCCGAGTAGACGAAGGCCATGCTCTGGTACTGGCCCTTGGTGTAGCGGTCGAGCTGGGTGGCCCAGTCGAGCACCTCGAGCTCGATGTTGATGCCGGCCTCGGTGGCCATGGCCTGCACCAGCACGGCGGCCGAGTAGAGCGCCTCGTAGCGCTTGTTGGCGATCATGCGGATCGGCTGGCCGCGGTAGCCGGCCTCGGCCAGCAGCTTCTTCGCGGCGGCGATGTCGCGCTTGAAGCCGCCGGCCTGCGCCGCGTCGTAGTAGGGGCTGGTCGAGGGCACGACCGAGTTGTTGACGGCCGACAGGCCCTCGGTGACCGAGCGCGCGATCTCGGGCGTGTCGAGCGCCAGCGCCAGCGCGCGGCGGATGCGCACGTCCTTGAGCACGGGGTCGTTGGTCTGCAGCAGCAGCGCGACCATGGTCATCACGGGCGTGGTGTCCACGCGCACGTCGGCGCGGCCGCGCATCTCGATCACGTCCGACGGGCTGGGGCTGATGAAGGCGTCGATGCCGCCGCTGTAGAGCGCGGCCTTGGCCGCGGCCGAGTCGGGGATGACGACGAAACGCAGGTTCTCGACCTCGGCCTTCTTGCCACCCGTGAGGCCGTCGCGCGGCTCGGCGCGCGCGCTGTAGCCGTCGAAGCGGGTGAGCTCCACGTACTGGCCGCGCTTCCATTCCTTGAGCTTGTAGGGGCCGGTGCCCACCGGCTCCTTCCACTGGCCGTCGGCGCCGACCGAGCTGCGGTGCAGGATGGCCGCGCCGCCGCAGTCGGGTCGCGCCATCATGGTGAGGAACAGCGCGCTCGCGCGGTCGAGCTTGAACACCACCGTCTTCGGGTTCGGCGCCTCCACCGAGAGCACCTTGGTCATGCCCTTGCCGTCGAACTCGCTGAGGCAGCGCCAGCCGCTTCCGGGCTTGAGGTAGCGCTGCCAGCTCCAGACCACGTCGTCGGCGGTGAGCGTGGCGCCGTTCTGGAACTTCACGCCGTCGCGCAGCGTGAAGGTGTAGCTCAGGCCGTCGGCCGAGGTGTCGACCTTGCTCGCGAGCATGGGGCCCACCGAGGTGTCCTCGCGCAGTGCGACCAGGCCCTCGCCGATGTGCAGCAGCACGTTGTCGGTGTTGTCGTCGCGGTTGCCGCCGGGATCGGTGCTGCGGATGTCCGAGTTGATCTGGATGCGCAGCGTCTGGCCGGCGCCGGGCGCGCCCTGGGCGAAGGCGGTGCCGGCGGTGAGGCCGAGCGCCAGCAGGGCGGCGGCGCGCGAGACGGAAGGCGGGCGGGCGGGGGGCACGGGTGGGTTCATGGAAAACACTCCTGTCGGGGGCTGGGCCGGTCGGGATCGGATCGGGAGGAACTCAGAGGGAATAGTCGGTGAAGCGGTGGGCCTTGAAGGGCGCGGGCGCGATGCGCATCTTTCGTGCCGCCGGGTCCATCACGATGGTCGCCACGGTGGCCGAGGAGGCGCCGCCCGGGCCCGCGCTCGGGCTGCGGCAGACCGCGCGCGGCGCGCCGAAGCGGTCCTGCAGCGCGTCGAGCACGTCCTGCTCGGTGAGGTCGCCGGCGCGCTTTCGCAGGGCCTCGGTCACGCGGCGGTCGCGGTAGAGCGAGTCGGGCGTGGTCTCGAGGCTGCGGTCGACCACGCGCGCCAGCGCGGCCGGCGTCTTGAAATGGTTGGCATGCACCAGCACGCCGTCCTCGGGCTGCTGCCAGAACACCTGCTCGGGGCAGGTCTCCAGGCTCACGGCCTCGCCCTCGGCATGGGTGAGGATCATGTTGTTGGAGATCGAGCGCGCGCTGCGGCAGACCACGCCGAGCGCATTGGCGTAGAGCTCGGACTGCAGGATGCCGCGGCGGATCAGCGCCAGCGGCACGCCCTGCTGGCGGCCGTCGCTGTCGGCCTTGATGAAGTTGCCGGTGACCGCGATGCCCGCGCTGTTGAGCCCGGCGCGCGCCAGCGTGCCCGCCTCGGCGAAGGTCAGGATGGCCGGGCCCTTGGCCGGCTGGATGCGCAGCACCACGCCGAGCTCGAGGCTCTCGACGCGCCAGTCCCAGTTCTGCGCGTGGATCAGCTTGCCGTCGCGCGCGGCCGAGGGCATGACCACCACGCCGGTGCAGCCGTCGGGCGGCTCGGTGGCCTCGAGCTGCTGGAAGGCGTAGAGCATCTCGCTGCGCGCGTTGAGCGCCACGATGTCCTCGGCCGGCACGCCCGCGCCCTCGGCCACGCCCTCGATCTCGCGCAGCATGCCGGCGTCGAAGGCCTCGACCAGCGGCATGAAGCGGCGCGCCAGCGCGCGCGTGCGTTCCCAGTTCAGGCCCACGCGCTCGAAGGCGGCGCGGTAGGTGCGCAGGCTCAGGTCGATGCGGTCGCCGGCCGCGCGGCCGTACTGGCGGCCGCACTGGGCGGCGTCGCCCTCGATGTCGTAGAGGGGGAAGGATTCGATGTCCATGGGGTGCGGTCCTCGGGAATTCAGGCGGGCGTGTCGGTGGGCTGGGCGGTCTGGGCAATGGCCTGGCGCAGGCTGTCGACGATCTGGTCGACGTGGCGGCGCTCGAGCGTGAACGGCGGCGACAGCGCGATCGTGTCGCCGACCGAGCGCACCAGCACGCCGGCGTCGAGGCAGTGCTGCGCCACGGCCTGGGCGTGCGTGCCCGCGCCCGCGGCCCAGGGCTGCAGCTCGATGCCGGCCAGCAGGCCGACGTTGCGCACGTCGATCACGCCGGGCAGGCCGCGCAGCGCGTGCAGGCCTTCCTCGAAATAGGGCGACAGCGCCGCGGCCTGCGCGATCAGGCCGTCGTGCACATAGGCGTCGAGCGTGGCCATGGCGGCCGCGCAGGCCAGCGGATGGCCCGAGTAGGTGTAGCCGTGCGAGAGCTCGACCGCGCTCACGCTGCCCTGCATGAAGGCGTCGTGCACCGCGTCGCGCATCAGCACCGCGCCCATCGGCACCGCGCCATTGGTCAGGCCCTTGGCGGTGGTGATGAGGTCGGGCTTCACGCCGAACAGGTCGGCCGCGAAGTTGGTGCCCAGGCGGCCGAAGCCGGTGATGACCTCGTCGAAGATCAGCAGCACGCCGTGCCGGTCGCAGATCTCGCGCAGGCGCTTCAGGTAGCCGCGCGGCGGCGGCAGCACGCCGGTGGAGCCGGCCACCGGCTCGACGATGACGGCGGCCACGGTCGATGCGTCGTGCAGCGAGATCAGCGCCTCGAGCGCGTCGGCCTTGTCGAGGCCGTGCGGCGGCTCGCCGCGCGAGAAGGCATTGCGCGCCAGATCGTGCGTGTGCGGCAGGTGGTCGACGCCGTTGAGCAGCGGCCCGAAGGTGCTGCGCTGGCGGCCGATGCCGCCGACCGAGATGCCGCCGAAGCCCACGCCGTGGTAGGCGCGCTCGCGGCCGATCAGCCGGTAGCGGCCGGCCTCGCCGCGCGCGCGGTGGTAGGCCACCGCGATCTTCAGCGCGGTGTCGACCGACTCGGAGCCCGAGTTGGTGAAGAACACGTGGTTCATGCCCCCGGGCGCCATCCCGGCGAGCCGCTCGGCCAGCGTGAAGGCGGCCGGGTGGCCGATCTGGAAGTTCGAGGCGTAGTCGAGCACGTCGATTTGCGCCTTCAGCGCGGCGCTGATGCGTGGGTTGCGGTGGCCGGCGTTCACGCACCACAGGCCGGCGATGGCGTCGAGCACGCGGCGGCCGTCCGCGAGGTCGTAGTAGAGGCCTTCGCTGCCGACGATCAGGCGCGGCGATTGCTTGAACTTGCGGTTGGGGGTGAAGGGCATCCAGAACGCGTCGAGGGACGCGGGCAGGGCGGGCGACGCCGCGGCGGCGTCGGGGTTCGAAAGGGTGTCGGCTGCGGCCACGAGGGTTTTCTCCGTTGGGACGCGACCCGGCGCTCGGGTCGTCGTGGGCCGATCTTGGAGCGTGGATTGTATTTTTGTCGCAAGATGTACATGGTTTTTTGCGGTCAAAAATACAAAGTCGGCGCGATGATCGGCGCCACTCGCGATTCCTCCCCGGAGAACCTTGGATGGCCGAAGCACAGATGGACACGCCCCCGGCGCCCCCTGCGTCGCAGATCGCGCCGCTCGCGCAGCGCGTGAGCCGCTACATCCTCGACCAGGCCCTGGCCGGCGGCTACGAGAACGGCCGGCACATGACCGAGGCCGACCTCGCGAGCCGGCTCGGCATCTCGCGCACGCCGGTGCGCGCCGCGCTGCGCTTCCTGCACGAGCGTGCCTTGCTGGCCCACGTGCCCAACCGCGGCTACACGCTGGTGGCCGACCGCGAGGCGCTGGGCCGCGCGCGGCGCGAGATGCCCGAGGACGAGGAGAAGACCCTCTACTACCGATTGCTGCGCGACCGCCTCGCGGGCAAGCTGCCCACGCGCGTCAACGAGCTCGAGCTGGCGCAGGCCTACGACGCGCCGCGCCCCTTGCTGCGCACCGTGCTGACCACGCTGCTGCAGGACGGCGTGCTGCGCGGGCGCCATTACCAGCGCTGGGAGTTCACCGAGACCCTCGACTCGGTCGAGAGCGAGCGCGAGAGCTACCGCTTTCGACTGATCGTCGAATGCGCCGCGCTGCGCGAGCCGGGCTTTCGCATCGACCACGAGCGGCTGCTGGCCTGCCGCGAACGTCAGCAGAGCCTGCTGGCCCAGGCCGCGCGCTACAACTGGATGGACTTCTTCGAGGCCAACGCGCAGTTCCACGAGCTGCTGGCCAGCTTCTCGGGCAACCGCTTCGTGCTCGACACCGTGCAGCAGCAGAACCGGCTGCGCCGCATGTCGGACCTCTCGGACTATCCGCTCGTGAACGTCGACCTGCTGCACAAGTCCTGCCGCGAGCACCTCGAGATCCTCGACGCGGTCGAGGACGGCGACCTGGCCCGCGCCGCCGAAGGCATGCGGCTGCACCTGAGCCGCGCCAGCGAGCTGCTGGAGCGGCGGGTGATGGGCGTGCTCGGCGACTGACTGAATCCGCAACCCAACCTTCTCTTCTTTCTTCTCTTCATGACGCAAGACAACACAGCGCTGGCCGCCGGCTGGCGCGACGGATTCCCCACGGCCGGCGCGCCCGTCACGAGGCCGCGCGAATGCTCGGTGTTCCAGCCGTCGCACAACCGCTGGGCCTTCTCGCACCTGCGCGAACTGCAGCCCACGCGCGGGGTGGGGCGCGGCAACGCGCCGGTGGCCGAGCTGCCGCGCGCGATGCGGCCCGAGATCGATGCGTTGCCCTTCGCGCGCTTCGGCGATGGCGCGCCCACGACCTGGCTCGCGGCGCTCGAGGCCATCCATGCCGACGGCGCCGTGGTGCTGCACCGCGGGCGCGTCGTCTACGAGCGCTACTTCGGCGCGCTCGATGCGCACGGCGAGCACATGGCGATGTCGGTCACCAAGTCGGTGGTGGGCACGCTCGGCGCCATGCTCGCGGCCGACGGCACGCTCGACGAGAACGCCTTCGTCACGCACTACATCCCCGAACTGGCCGACAGCGCCTTCGGCAGCGCGACCGTGCGCCAGGTGATGGACATGACCACGGCCATCGACTATTCGGAGGAGTACGCCGACCCCGATGCCGGCGTGTGGAAGCACGCGCGCGCCGGCGAGCTGCTGCCGCGTCCGGCGGGCTACGCGGGCGCCGAGGGCTACCGACAGTTCCTGCAGAGCGTGGGTGCCGCGCGCGACGGCACCGTGCACGGCCAGGCCTTCGCGTATCGCACCGTCAACACCGACGTGCTGGGCTGGCTGATCGCACGCGCGGCGGGGCAATCGGTGGCCGGCCTGCTGGGCGAACTGATCTGGTCGCGCCTGGGTGCCGAGCAGGACGCCAGCTTCGCGCTCGACGGCCAGGGCGCCGAGTTCGCGGGCGGCGGCTTGTGCACCGGCCTGCGCGACCTCGCGCGCTTCGGCGAGGCGATGCGGCTGGGCGGCCACTTCAACGGCGCGCAGATCGTGCCCGAGGCCGTGGTCGCCGACATCCGCCGCGGCGCCGACCCGGCGCGCTTCGCGCTCGCGGGCTACACCCGGCTGGCCGGCTGGAGCTACCGCAACATGTGGTGGGTGGCGCACGACGCGCACGGCAGCTTCACCGCGCAGGGCATCCATGGCCAGGCGCTGCACATCGATCCGGTGGCCGAGATGGTGGTGGCGCGCTTCGCCTCGCATCCGCTGGCGGCCAACGCCCACCTGCCGACCTCGATGCCGGCCTTTCGCGCGCTGGCCGCGCACCTCATGGGCGAGGGCTGATCAGCCGGCGATCAGCGCGGCATCGACCACCCGCACGCGGTGGTCGATGTAGTAGCCGCCGAACTCGGTGTAGCGCAGCACCAGCTGCGCGCAGGCGCTGCAGCGGTAGACGTCGCAGCGGTTGTACGGGAAGTGCGCGACCGAGATCGGCGCCTCGGGCGAGTCGTAGCGCGTGCCGGCCGGGTGGAATTCCTCGAACGTGGGTTCGTAGGCCTCGAGGTCGCGCAGCGTGCCGACCTGTTCCATCAGCGCCTTGGGCCAGCGTTCCTCGGTGATGCTTTCCCAGGCCCTGGCGTCCTGCAGGCGGCAGGCGCAGGTGGGACGCGTGGGCGTGGCGGCTTTGGCGAGCCGGCGGAGGGCGGGGGTGTCGAGCAGGGTCATGCGCGGGGCAAGTCTAGTGCGCGCGACATGTCCGAGCGGCGCACGGGCTCAAGGCGGATCGTCGAGCAGCACCGCCCCCGGTCCCGTGGCGCCCAGCCGGTCGCCGGGATTGCGCAGCGGGCAGTCGGTCATCGACAGGCAGCCGCAGCCGATGCATTCGCCGAGGTCGTCGCGCAGCCGGGTCAGCACGCGGATGCGCGCGTCGAGTTCGTCGCGCCAGTGAGCGGACAGCGCCTTCCACTGCGCGGCATTGAGGATGCGCCCCTCGGGCAGCCGCGACAGCGAATCGCGGATGGTCTCGAGCGGAATGCCCGTGCGCTGCGCCACGCGGATCACGGCGATGTGGCGCAGCACCTCGCGCGGATAGCGGCGCTGGTTGCCCTCGCTGCGCCAGCCCTTGATCAGCCCCTTCGATTCGTAGAAGTGCACCGTCGAGACGGCGACGCCGCTGCGCCGGGCGACCTCGCCGACGGTCAGGACCTTGGCGGGCTCGGCGGGATGGTTCTCTGGCATGGGGAGGAAAGGCTCGGAGTCGGATCGGCGTCTTATAGGCGGTATAGACGATATAGGCGATGGGGCGCTCAGCCGCCGAGTTGCCGCCGCAGGTGGCTCGCGATCGCCGCCGCGAGCAGCCCGCCGATGATGGAGACGTGCTCGAGCGCGAAGTACAGCGACAGCGTGGCGCGCGGCTCGGGCAGCGACCAGAAGCGATGCACGATCGCGATCGTGAGCAGCAGGAACACCGAGAGCGCGCCGGCGCCCAGCCACACGGCGCGGTCGACCAGCAGCAGCAGCGAGCCGGCCAGCAGCACGAAGATGGTGGCGACATTGAAGGCCCAGGCCGGCTCGAGGCCCGCCGCGCGCATCTCGCCCACCCCGCCCGCGAAGTTCAGCGCCTTGGCGAGACCCGACGCGGCAAAGACCACGGCAAGAAGTATCCGGGCGGCCAGCCACAGCAGTTGGCTTTCCAACGCGGCATCGATCCACGACCTCATCAACACAGCTCCTGATTTCGGCGGGATATTCGTTGCCGCCATGGGTTCATCGGTGAAGCCCACGCGGGTATTCGGGTGAGCGCGGCGGACTGTAAAACCTCAACCAAGCTTGAGGTCAAGCGCTGTCGCCATGCAGCGGAATGGCCGGGTGCGCTACGCTCGCGCCCTGCGCGCTTGCAACCGAGAGAAGCGGCGGCGCCCAAAGAAATCGAATGACACCGAACGAGAACCCAGAAAACGCCGGGCCCGGGCCCGATCCAGTGCGAGGCCCTGAAGCGGCCCAGGCGCTCGAGGCGATGCGCCTATCGGTCGCGCCAATGATGGACTGGACCGACCGCCATTGCAGGTATCTGCACCGCCTGCTGAGCCGCCACGCGCTGCTCTACACGGAGATGGTGACGACCGGCGCCCTGGTGCATGGCGACGTGCCGCGGCACCTGCGCTTCAACGCCGAGGAGCATCCGCTGGCGCTGCAGCTCGGCGGCAGCGAGCCGGCCGATCTGGCGCATTGCGCGAAGCTCGGCGAGCAATGGGGCTACGACGAGATCAACCTCAACTGCGGCTGCCCGAGCGAGCGCGTGCAGCGCGGCGCCTTCGGTGCCTGCCTGATGAACGAGCCGCAGCTGGTGGCCGACTGCGTGAAGGCGATGGTCGACGCGAGCAGCGTGCCGGTGACGGTGAAGCACCGCATCGGCATCGACAAGATCGAGAGCTACGAGTTCGTGCGCGACTTCGTGGGCCAGGTCAGCGAGGCCGGTTGCAAGACCTTCATCGTGCATGCGCGCAATGCCTGGCTCAAGGGCCTGAGCCCGAAGCAGAACCGCGAGATTCCGCCGCTGCGCTACGCGCTGGTGCACCGGCTCAAGCACGACTTTCCGGCGCTGAAGTTCTCGATCAACGGCGGCATCACGCTCAATGCGCAGGTGCACGAGCACCTGCGGCTGCTCGACGGGGTGATGGTGGGGCGCGAGGCGTACCACAACCCCTGGTGGCTGGCCGAATGGGACGCGGATTTCTTCGGCGCGGCGCCCTCGGAGCGCACGCGCGAGGAGGTCGAGACCCTGATGTGCGACTACATGGTGCGCGAGGCGGCCGAGCACGGCACGCCGTGGTCGAACATCGCGCGCCACATGCTGGGCCTGCGCAACGGGCTGCCGGGCGCGCGCCGCTGGCGCCAGGTGTGGAGCGACCACCGCATGAAGGGCAAGTCGCCGCACGAGGTGATGGCGATCGCGCACGAGCCGGTGGCGCAGGCGGCCTGAGCCGCGCTCCTTCCCGCTTCTTTTCAGGCCGCCATCAGCGTGGCCTCGGGCACGTCCTCGATGGTGGTACGGCGCAGTTCGCGGCGCTCGGCGATGTCGTAGCGCCGGCCGCGGTGCAGGGTGCTGCGGTTGTCCCACATCACGAGGTCGTGCACCTGCCATTCGTGGCGGTAGACGAACTCACGCTGGGTCGCGTGCTCGAGCAGGTCCGACAGCCGCATGCGGGCCTCGGCCACGGGCCAGCCGACGATCTCGCGCGCATGCACGCCCACGAACAGCAGCTTGCGCCCCGAGCCCGGGTGCGTCTGCACCAGCGGCCAGGCGGCCGGCGGGATGGTCTTCTTCTGCTCGTCGGTGTAGGCCTCGTCGCCCAGCAGGATGCGCGTGTGCAGCGCGTAGTGCTCGGCGCTCAGGCCCTCGAGCTCGGCCTTGTCGCGCTCGGGCAGGGCGTCGTAGGCGGCGCGCAGGTCGGTGAACTCGGTGTTGCCGCCCCAGCTCGGCAGCACCAGCGCATGCAGCATCGAATAGGCGGCGCGCGGGTTCTGGAACGAGCTGTCGCTGTGCCAGAGCTGGTTGGCGAAGTTCGAGAGGTTCTTCGGCGAATCGCGACGCGCGACGTTGCCTTGCGCGTCGACGTTCGAGATGTCGATCAGGCGCTCGTCCTCGAGCCGTTCGGGGCGCTTGAACACCTTCTTGAGGCCGAGGTCCAGCGGCCCGAAGGCCTTGGCGAAGTCGATCTGCTGCTGGCCCGTGAGCGGCTGGCCGCGCCACACCAGCACGGCATAGCGGTTCATCGCGGCGTTGATCTGCTTGACCTCGTCGCTCGAGAGCGGCCGGGCGATGTCGATGCCGCGCGCTTCGGCGGCGAAATGCGGATGCAGGGGGGTGAGTGCTAGGGGCATGGGAAGGGTGTCCGGATGAAAGAGGGGCTCACTCGGGCTGGATGCCCGCGTCGGCGATGACGCGCGCCCAGCGCTTCATCTCCGACTGCACGAAGGCGTCGAACTGCGCGGGCGTGGAGGCGACCACCTCCATGCCCTGTTCCTCGACGCGCTTGCGCATCTCGGGGTCGAGCAGCACGCGGCGCGTGTCCGACTGGATCTTCTCGATGACGGCCGGCGGCGTGCCGTGCGGCGCGATGAAGCCCAGCAGTGCATTGACGTGGAAGCCGGGCAGGGTCTGCGCGACGGTCGGATAGCTGAAGCCGGGCACCGGCTTGTCGCCGAGGGTGGCGATCAGCTTCATGCGGCCGGCCTTCACGAAGGGCAGCACCGAGAGGAAGGGGTCGACCACGAGGTCGATGCGACCGCCCATGAGTTCGGTGTGCGCGGGCGAGCTGCCCTTGAAGGGCGCGTGCAGCATGTCGAAGCCCGCCTCGCGCTTGAGCAGCTCGGCCCCCAGGTGGGTGGTGCTGCCGGCGCCGGGCGTGCCATAGGTCAGCTTGCCCGGATTCTTCTTCGCATAGGCGATCAGCTCGGCCAGCGTGTTGAAGGGCGCGTCGGGCCGGGCCACGATGGCCAGCTGCAGGTTGGCGATCTGCGTGATGCCCGCGATGTCCTTGAGCGTGTCGTAGGGCAGCGTCTTGCGCAGCGAGGGATTCACCGCGAACGAGGAATTCACCATGCCGATGGTCAGCCCATCGGGCGGGGCCTTGGCGACGAAGTCGGCACCGATGGCGGTGCCGGCGCCGGGCTTGTAGTCGACGATGACCGGCTGGCCCCAGCCCTCCTGCAGCTTCATGGCGATGAGGCGGCCGACGGTGTCGGTCGGCCCGCCGGGGGCGAACGGCACGATGAGCTTCACCGGTCCCTTGGGGAATGCGGCCGGCGCGGCGGCCCGCGCGAAACCCGGAAGGCCGGCGCCGGCCAGCAGGCCGAGGCCGGTGCCAAGGAGCTCGCGGCGGCGCGGCGACGGCGGGGAGAAATGGGGGTTTTGTCTCGTCATCTCATTATTTTGAAACTGTGTTCCGAAATAATGATCTCCCAAAGTTCTCGCGTCAACCCGTTTTTGCTGAAAAATGGCAACAAAGATCAATCAGGGAAGCAAAGGTTTCTAAAAATGAATGACGCGATTGGCGGCAGGGAAGAGGTGAGCGCGCTCGCCAGGGGACTGGCCCTGCTGAAGGTGATCGGGATGGCTGCGGCGCCGATGGGCAATCGCGAACTGGCGGATGCGACGGGCATTCCCAAGGCGACGGTGTCGCGGCTCACGGCCACCCTGGTCGGGGCGGGCTACCTGCGGCAGTCGCAGGACAGCGAGCGTTTCAGCCTCGGGCCGGCGCTGCTCGACATGAGCAGCCGTTACCTGCGGCACTTCGACCTGCGCACGGTGGCGCGCCCGCATCTCGCGGCGCTGTCGGACTTCGCGGGCGCGAGCGTGCACATGGGCGTGCGCGACGAGCTCGACATGCTGATCATCGATTCGCTGCGCCCGCGCTCGGTGATGATCAGCTCGCGCATCGAGGTCGGCTCGCGCATGACGATCGCCACCTCGGCCGCCGGACGGGCCTACCTGGCCTCGCTCGCGGCGCCCGAGCAGGAGGCGCTGCTGGCGCAGATCCGGCAGGAAAGCGGCGAGAACTGGCCGCGCATCGAGCCGGGGCTGATCGCCAGCATCGAGGAGTACGCGCGCGTGGGCTACTGCGGCTCGTTCGGCGAATGGCATCCGCACATCCACGCGCTGGGCTTCGCGCTGCGCGGTCCGCGCGGCGAGCGCTACGCGGTGAGCTGCGGCGGCCCGGCCTACCTGCTGCCCAAGGACACCATGCTCGCGCGCGTGGCGCCGCGGCTGCTCGAGACGGCGCAGCGCATCGCGGCCGAGGCGGGCACGGTCGATCTCGATTAGTGAAGAGAAGCGGGCCGCCGCGCGGCCCCGTGGCGAACGCTAGGCCGCCGCTTCGAGCCCGTTGCTGAAGTGCTCGCGCATGCGCGCCATGGCGGCCTCGCCGTCGCGCGCCTCGATCGCGGCCATCACCGAGCGGTGCTCGGCCAGCGATTCCCCGATCCGCCCGGCCTTGAGCAGCGAGTTGTGGCGGTTGAGCTTCATCACCTTGCGCAGGTCGGCCACCATCTGGTCGCGCCACTTGTTGTTGGCGATGGCCAAGAGGCGCATGTGGAAGCGCTCGTTGACCGCGAAGAAATGCTCGCGGTCTTCGGGCGCGGCCGCGGCCTCGAGTTCGGCATGCAGCGCGCGCAGCTCGGCGAGCTGGGCCTCGGTGGCGCGCTCGGCCACCACGCCGGCGGCATCGCTCTCGAGCAATGACAGCAGGTGGTAGACGTCGGCCAGGTCCTGCTCCGACACCTCGGTCACATAGGCGCCACGGCGCACCTTCATCGTCACCAGGCCCTCGGCGGCCAGCACCTTCAGCGCCTCGCGCAGCGGCGTGCGGCTGATGCCGTACTCCTCGGCGAGCTTGAGTTCGTCGATCCAGCTTCCCGGTTCGAGCTCGCGGCGGAAGATCCGCTGGCGCAGCAGCTCGGCCACCTCTTCATAGAGGGCGCGCGGGGTGAGGGTGACGGCGGACATGGGCGGGACTGTACTTCAAAAATCGCGTTTGAATTAATAATTATGGATCGGTTAGACTCGCGGCCGGCCTGCAAATCCCTGCGCGCCACCAGCGATTCCAGCGAATCCTTTCCTCCAGCAGCACACCCCTGCACGACACACTGCGAAGCGGCGCCTCCATGAGCAGCAAACCCGAACCCTCCTTCAAGCCCGCCACTCTCGAGGCCTGGGCCAAGGCCGCCGCAAAGTCGGCCCCCGGCGGCGACGTCGCCGCGCTGAACTGGATCACGCCCGACGGCATCAGCGTCAAGCCGCTGTACACCGCGGCCGACCTGCAGGGCCTGAAGTACACCGACACGCTGCCGGGCTTCGAGCCCTACCTGCGCGGCCCGCAGGCCACGATGTACGCGGTGCGTCCGTGGACCATCCGCCAGTACGCCGGTTTCTCGACCGCCGAGGAATCGAACGCCTTCTACCGCAAGGCGCTGGCTGCCGGCGGACAGGGCGTGAGCGTGGCCTTCGACCTCGCCACCCACCGCGGCTACGACAGCGACCATCCGCGCGTGACCGGCGACGTGGGCAAGGCCGGCGTGGCGATCGATTCGGTCGAGGACATGAAGATCCTGTTCGACCAGATCCCGCTCGACAAGGTCAGCGTGTCGATGACCATGAACGGCGCGGTGCTGCCGGTGCTCGCGGGCTACGTGGTCGCGGCGGAAGAACAGGGCGTGGCGCAGGACAGCTTAAGCGGAACCATCCAGAACGACATCCTCAAGGAGTTCATGGTCCGCAACACCTACATCTTCCCGCCCGCGCCGAGCATGCGGATCATCGGCGACATCATCGAGTACACGGCGCAGAACATGCCGAAGTTCAACTCGATCTCGATCAGCGGCTATCACATGCAGGAAGCCGGCGCCAACCAGGCGCTGGAGCTGGCCTTCACGCTGGCCGACGGCAAGGAGTACGTGAAGACCGCGCTGGCCAAGGGCCTCGATGTCGACGGCTTCGCCGGGCGCCTGAGCTTCTTCTGGGCCATCGGCATGAACTTCTACCTCGAGGTGGCCAAGATGCGCGCGGCGCGCCTGCTGTGGTGCCGGATCATGAAGGAGTTCGAACCGAAGAACCCCAAGAGCCTGATGCTGCGCACCCACTGCCAGACCTCGGGCTGGAGCCTGACCGAGCAGGACCCCTACAACAACGTGGTGCGCACCACCATCGAGGCGATGGCCGCGGTGTTCGGCGGCACGCAGAGCCTGCATACCAACGCGCTCGACGAAGCCATCGCGCTGCCGACCGAGTTCAGCGCCCGCATCGCGCGCAACACGCAGCTCATCATCCAGGAAGAGACGCACATCACGAACGTGATCGACCCCTGGGCCGGCAGCTACATGATGGAGAAGCTCACGCAGGACATGGCCGACGCGGCCTGGACCATCATCGAGGAGGTCGAGGCCATGGGCGGCATGACCAAGGCGGTGGACAGCGGCTGGGCCAAGCTCAAGATCGAGGCCGCGGCCGCCGAGAAGCAGGCGCGCATCGACTCCGGGAAGGACGTGATCGTCGGCGTCAACAAGTACAAGCTCAAGAACGAGGACGCGATCGAGAGCCTCTCGATCGACAACGTGAAGGTGCGCGACCAGCAGGTGGCGCGGCTGCAGAAGATCCGCGCCGCGCGCGACGGCGCCAAGGTGCAGGCCGCGCTCGACGCGCTCACCGAGGCGGCCGAGAACGGCAGCGGCAACCTGCTCGCGCTGAGCATCGACGCGGTGCGCCTGCGCGCCACCGTCGGCGAGATCTCCGACGCGCTCGAGAAGTCCTTCGGCCGCCACCGCGCCGACACCCAGAAGGTGACCGGCGTCTACGCCGCCGCCTATGACTCCGCCGAGGGCTGGGAGAACCTCAAGACCGAGATCAACGCCTTCGCCGAGGAGCAGGGCCGCCGTCCGCGCGTGATGATCTCCAAGCTGGGCCAGGACGGCCACGACCGCGGCGCCAAGGTGGTGGCCACGGCCTTCGCCGACCTGGGCTTCGACGTCGACATGGGGCCGCTGTTCCAGACGCCCGAGGAGTGCGCGCGCCAGGCGATCGAGAACGACGTGCATGCGGTGGGCGTGAGCACGCTCGCGGCCGGCCACAAGACGCTGGTGCCCGCGATCATCGCGGAGCTGCGCAAGCAGGGCGCGGACGACATCATCGTGTTCGTCGGCGGCGTGATCCCGCGCCAGGACTACGACTTCCTCTACGAGGCCGGCGTGAAGGGCATCTACGGACCGGGCACGCCGATCCCGGCGAGCGCGAAGGACGTGCTGGAGCAAATCCGCGCGGCGGTCGCGGCCTGACGAGAGCGGACGTGGGCGATCTTTCGTCGAGACCGTCTCTTGCTCGCTGCTCGCCAACAACCGTTCGGGCTGAGCTTGTCGAAGCCTTTCCCTGCACTCTGCTGACGTGAAACCCTTCTACGTTTATCTGCTGCGCTGTTCGGATGGCTCCTATTACGCGGGGCAGACCGACGATATCGAAGCCCGGATGAGGCAACACCTCGATGGCGGGATCGGCTATACGTCGATGCGCAAGCCTGTCGAGCTCGTGTGGCAGGGCGAATTCGAAACGCGTGAGGCGGCGATCGCGTTCGAACAGCAAATCAAGGGTTGGTCGCGTGCGAAGAAGGAAGCGCTGATCCGCGGCGATTGGGAGGCGATTCAGTCGCTGGCCAGGTCGAGATCCAATTCCAGACCCGAGGAAGGTGGGGAGTGGCTTCGACAGGCTCAGCCCGAACGGTTGGGGGAGCATTCGTCGCCCCCATCCGCTCGGCCTGAACGGGCGGGGGTGGACGATCGCTTCGCTGCCATCCTGAACGGTGTCCTCGCAGGCGACGGCCTCGTCCAGCGCCGCGCCATCGCCAAGGCCATCACGCTGCTCGAATCCACCCGCGCCGACCACCGCGCGCAGGCCGACGAGCTGCTCACCGCGCTGCTGCCGCGCACCGGCAACTCGTTCCGGCTCGGCATCTCGGGTGTGCCGGGCGTGGGCAAGTCGACCTTCATCGAGACCCTGGGCCTGCTGCTGATCGACAAGGGCCACCGCGTCGCGGTGCTCACCATCGACCCGTCGTCCACCGTCTCGGGCGGCTCCATCCTCGGCGACAAGACGCGCATGGAACGGCTCTCGGTGCACGAGCGCGCCTACATCCGTCCGAGCCCCTCGAGCGGCACGCTCGGCGGCGTGGCCGAGAAGACGCGCGAGGCGATGCTGGTGTGCGAGGCCGCGGGCTACGACGTGGTGATCGTCGAGACCGTGGGCGTGGGCCAGAGCGAGACCGCGGTATCGGGCATGACCGACATGTTCGTGCTGATGCAGCTGCCCAACGCCGGCGACGACCTGCAGGCGATCAAGAAGGGCGTGATGGAGATCGCCGACCTGGTCGTCATCAACAAGGCCGACATCGACAAGGACGCCGCCACGCGCGCACAGGCGCAGATCACCTCGGCGCTGCGGCTGTTCGGCCACCAGGGCAACCCCGACCACGCGGCCGCGGCGCACGACGCGCACAGCGGCGCGCAGGTGCGCTTCTGGCGGCCGGCGGTGCTGCAGCTCAGTGCGCTCGCGGGCACCGGCGTCGATGCCTTCTGGGCTGCCGTGCTCGAGTTCCGCGCGCTGCAGACCGCCAACGGCCGGCTCGCCACGCGCCGGGAGAAACAGGCCACCGCGTGGATGTGGGAGCGCATCGACGCGGGGCTCAAGCAGGCCTTCAGGCAGCACCCGCAGGTGCGCGAGCTGCTGCCGCGGCTCACGCGGCAGGTGGCGCAGGGCAGCCTGCCGGCGTCCACCGCGGCGCGCCAGCTGCTCGCCGCGGCGGCCGTCGCGGCGCCGGCACCATGACTTTCAACGAAATCCAGGACCACCGCTTCGAAAGCACACCATGCAAGAACTGATCGACGAACTCGAAAAGCGCCGCGCGCAGGCCCGCCTCGGTGGCGGCCAGAAGCGCATCGACGCGCAGCACGCCAAGGGCAAGCTCACGGCGCGCGAACGCCTCGAACTGCTGCTGGACGACGGCACCTTCGAGGAATGGGACATGTTCGTCGAGCACCGCTCGACCGACTTCGGCATGGCCGACAACAAGATCCCGGGCGACGGCGTGGTCACGGGCTACGGCATGATCAACGGCCGCTTGGTGTTCGTCTTCAGCCAGGACTTCACCGTCTTCGGCGGCGCGCTCAGCGAAGCGCATGCCGAGAAGATCTGCAAGGTGATGGACCAGGCGATGAAGGTCGGCGCCCCGGTGATCGGCCTCAACGACTCGGGCGGCGCGCGCATCCAGGAAGGCGTGGCCTCGCTCGGCGGCTATGCCGACGTGTTCCAGCGCAACGTGATGGCCTCGGGCGTGGTGCCGCAGATCAGCATGATCATGGGCCCGTGCGCGGGCGGCGCGGTGTACTCGCCCGCCATGACCGACTTCATCTTCATGGTGAAGGACTCGAGCTACATGTTCGTCACCGGCCCCGAGGTGGTGAAGACGGTGACGCACGAGAGCGTGACGGCCGAGGAACTGGGCGGCGCCGTGACCCACACCACGCGCAGCGGCGTGGCCGACATGGCGTTCGAGAACGACGTCGAGGCGCTGATGATGCTGCGCCGCCTCTACAACTACCTGCCGCTGAACAACCGCGAGAAGCCGCCGGTGCGCCTGGGCAACAACGGCCAGGGCGACCCGGCCGACCGGCCCGACTATTCGCTCGACACGCTGGTGCCCGAGAACGCGAACAAGCCCTACGACATGAAGGAGCTGATCTTCAAGGTGGTGGACGACGGCGACTTCTTCGAGCTGCAGCCCGACTACGCGAAGAACATCGTGATCGGCTTCGCGCGCATGGAAGGCCAGACCGTGGGCATCGTCGCCAACCAGCCGCTGGTGCTGGCGGGCTGCCTCGACATCAAGAGCAGCATCAAGGCCGCGCGCTTCGTGCGCTTCTGCGATGCCTTCAACATCCCGGTCGTGACCTTCGTCGACGTGCCCGGCTTCATGCCCGGCACCGGCCAGGAGTACGGCGGCATCATCAAGCACGGCGCCAAGCTGCTCTACGCCTATGCCGAGTGCACGGTGCCGAAGATCACCGTCATCACGCGCAAGGCCTACGGCGGCGCCTACGACGTGATGGCCTCCAAGCACCTGCGCGGCGACGTCAACCTGGCCTGGCCGCGCGCCGAGATCGCGGTGATGGGCGCCAAGGGCGCGGTCGAGATCATCTTCCGCGAGGACAAGAACGACCCGGCCAAGCTCGCGGCGCGCGAGGCCGAGTACAAGGCCCGCTTCGCCAATCCCTACGTGGCGGGCGCGCGCGGCTACATCGACGACGTGATCCTGCCGCACGAGACGCGCAAGCGCATCTGCCGCTCGCTGGTGATGCTGCGCGAGAAGAAGCTCGAGAACCCGTGGCGCAAGCACGGCAACATTCCGCTTTGAGCGGCACGGAGAAGAACATGTTCAAGAAGATCCTGATTGCCAATCGCGGCGAGATTGCCTGCCGTGTGATCCAGACCGCCAAGAAGATGGGCATCCTCACGGTCGCTGTCTATTCCGACGCCGACAAGGAAGCCCGCCACGTCGAGTTGGCCGACGAGGCCGTGCACATCGGTGCCGCGCCCAGCCGCGAGAGCTACCTGCTGGCCGACCGCATCATCGAGGCCTGCAAGAAGACCGGCGCCGAGGCCGTGCATCCAGGCTACGGCTTCCTGTCGGAGAACGAAAGCTTCGCCAAGAGGGTCGAGGAAGAGGGCATCGCCTTCATCGGCCCCAAGCACTATTCGATCGCGGCCATGGGCGACAAGATCGCCTCGAAGAAGCTCGCCAACGAGGCCAAGGTCAACACCATCCCGGGCTGGAACGACGCCATCGAGACCGCCGAGCGCGCGGTCGAGATCGCGAAGGACATCGGCTACCCGGTGATGATCAAGGCCTCGGCCGGCGGCGGCGGCAAGGGCCTGCGCGTGGCCTTCAACGACAAGGAGGCTTTCGAGGGCTTCACCTCCTGCCGCAACGAAGCACGCAACAGCTTCGGCGACGACCGTGTGTTCATCGAGAAGTTCGTCGAGGAGCCGCGGCACATCGAGATCCAGGTGCTCGGCGATTCGCACGGCCACGTGATCTACCTCAACGAGCGCGAATGCTCGATCCAGCGCCGGCACCAGAAGGTGATCGAGGAGGCGCCGTCGCCCTTCATCAGCGACGCCACGCGAAAGGCGATGGGCGAGCAGGCGGTGGCGCTGGCCAAGGCCGTGAACTACCAGAGCGCGGGCACGGTGGAGTTCGTGGTCGGCAAGGACCAGAGCTTCTACTTCCTCGAGATGAACACCCGGCTGCAGGTGGAGCATCCGGTGACCGAGTGCATCACCGGCCTCGACCTGGTGGAGCTGATGATCCGCGTGGCGGCCGGCGAGGCGCTGCCGCTGACGCAGGAGCAGGTCAAGCGCGATGGCTGGGCCATCGAGTGCCGCATCAACGCCGAGGACCCGTTCCGCAACTTCCTGCCCTCGACCGGCCGGCTGGTGAAGTTCCAGCCGCCGGCCGAGACCATGTTCGCGAGCGACACCGAGCACCTGCAGGGCGTGCGCGTGGACACCGGCGTGTACGAGGGCGGCGAGATCCCGATGTACTACGACTCGATGATCGCCAAGCTCATCGTGCACGGCAAGGACCGCAACCACGCGATCGCGCGCATGCGCGAGGCGCTCAACGGCTTCGTGATCCGCGGCATCAGCAGCAACATCCCGTTCCAGGCGGCGCTGCTCGCGCATCCGAAGTTCGTGGCCGGCGACTTCAACACCGGCTTCATCGCCGAGAACTACGGCAAGGGCTTCCATGCCGAGGACGTGCCGCACAGCGAGCCCGATTTCCTGGTCGCGCTGGCGGCCTACGTGCACCGCCGCTACCGCGCGCGTGCCTCGGGCATCAGCGGCCAGCTCGAAGGCCACGGCGTGAAGGTGGGCGAGCAATTCGTGGTGGTCGAACTCGGCGCGCAGGGCGAGCACGTGCACCACCCGGTGACCGTGAGCGACTTCCACGGCAAGACCGGCGCGAGCGCGGTCACGGTCAACGGCAAGACCTACAAGATCGACAGCAGCCTCGCGCTGGGCGCGGTGCGGGTGCAGGGCATCGTCAACGACAAGCCCTTCGTCGCGCAGGTGGAGCGCGGCGCCGGCAAGAATCCGCTGGCGCTGCGGGTGTCGAACGACGGCCGCCAGATCGAGGCCATGGTGCTGTCGCCGCTGGGCGCGCGCCTGCTCGCGCTGATGCCGCACAAGGCACCGCCAGACCTCAGCAAGTTCCTGATGTCGCCGATGCCGGGGCTGCTGGTCGAGGTGGCGGTGCAACCGGGCCAGCAGGTGCAGGCCGGCGAGAAGCTCGCGGTGATCGAGGCGATGAAGATGGAGAACGTGCTGTTCGCCGCGCAGGACGGCGTGGTCGGCAAGATCTCCGCGGCCAAGGGCGAGTCGCTCGCGGTCGACCAGATCATCCTGGAGTTCAACTGATGGGGGCCAGCGACCTGCAGGCGGTGGTGCTGCACCGGCCCGCGAAGCCGGCGCCGGCGCCCGAGGGCCGCTGGTCGGTCGAGGCAATCCAGGCGCTGCTCGACAAGCCGCTGATGGAACTGCTGTTCGAGGCCCAGACGGTGCACCGCCAGCACTTTCCCGCGGGCGACATCGAACTGGCCACGCTGCTGTCGGTGAAGACCGGCGGCTGCCCCGAGAACTGCGGCTACTGCCCGCAGTCGGCCGAGTTCGACACCGGCGTGAAGGCGCAGAAGCTGATGGAGGTCGACGAGGTGCTGCGCGCCGCGCAGGCGGCCAAGGACGCGGGCGCCACGCGCTTCTGCATGGGCGCGGCCTGGCGCGCGCCCAAGGACCGCGACGTCGAGAAGGTGGCGGTGCTGGTCGAGGCCGTGAAGGGCCTGGGCCTGCAGACCTGCGCCACGCTCGGCATGCTCGAGCCGCACCATGCACGGCAGCTCAAGGCCGCCGGCCTCGACTACTACAACCACAACCTCGACACCGCGCCCGAGTACTACACCGACATCGTCGACACCCGCAGCTACCAGGACCGGCTCGACACGCTGGCCCATGTGCGCAGCGCCGGCATCAGCGTGTGCTGCGGCGGCATCGTGGGCATGGGCGAGGCGCCGGTGCATCGCGCGGGGCTGATCGCGCAGCTGGCCAACCTCGATCCGTACCCCGAGTCGGTGCCGATCAACAGCCTGGTGCGCGTGCCCGGCACGCCGCTGGCCGACTCGGAACCGATCGATCCCTTCGACTTCGTGCGCATGATCGCGGTCGCGCGCATCACCATGCCGACCGCGCGCGTGCGCCTGTCGGCCGGCCGCCAGCAGATGGGCGAGGCGGTGCAGGCGCTGTGCTTCATGGCCGGCGCGAATTCGATCTTCTACGGCGACAAGCTGCTGGTCACGGGCAATCCCGACGTGGAGGCCGACGTGCAGCTGCTGCGCAAGCTGGGGCTGCGCTCGCACCGCGCCTCGACCGAAACGAACCCGGAGTCCTGCCAATGACGAGCGCCATCCAACGTCCCTTCCGCGTGCTGGGCATCCAGCAGATCGCGATCGGCGGTCCCGACAAGACCCGGCTGCAGAAGCTCTGGGTCGACATGCTGGGGCTCGAGGTCACGGGCACTTTCCGAAGCGAGCGCGAGAACGTCGACGAGGACATCTGCGCGATCGGTACCGGCCCGTTCAAGGTCGAGGTCGACCTGATGCAGCCGCTCGATCCCGAGAAGAAGCCCGCGGTGCATGCCACGCCGCTCAACCACGTGGGCCTGTGGATCGACGACCTGCCGACGGCCGTCGAATGGTTGACTTCGCAGGGCGTGCGCTTCGCGCCAGGCGGCATCCGCAAGGGCGCGGCGGGCTTCGACATCTGCTTCCTGCATCCGAAGGCGAACGACGAGTTCCCGATCGCGGGCGAGGGCGTGCTCATCGAGATGGTGCAGGCGCCGCCCGAGGTGGTGAAGGCCTTCGACGCGCTCGCCGGGCGCTGAGGCCGGGCGCTTCAGGCGTTTACGACCTTCCTTATCGGCGGCTTCACGTCCGAGCGGTGCGGCGGCAGCATCGGCTGGTGCTCGCGCGCCGGGTTCAGGATGATCGAGGTCGCGGTCTCGGTGAGGATGCAGAACTTGGTGACCACCGCGTCGAGGTGGCTCACGTCGATCACCGCGATCTCGAGGATCCAGCTGTCCTCGCCGGTCACGTTGTAGGCATTCACGCATTCGGGCGTGTCCTGCACCAGCTTCACGACGCGGTCGTAGTCGGCGCGGCCGACGCGGATCATCGCGCGGATGCCGTAGCCCAGCTTGCCCAGGTTGACGGTGGCGCGGTAGCCGCTGATCACGCCCGCGGCCTCGAGCTTCTTCACGCGCTCGGTCACCGCCGGCTGGCTCAGGTGCACGCGGCGACCGAGCTCGGCCATGGTGAGGCGCGCGTCCTTCTGCAGCTCGGCCAGGATGCGGGTGTCGTGGGCATCGAGCGTGGGGTTCAAGGTGGATTCCATCGAAGTCCTTCAAATCGACGGCCGCGAGCCGCCAGAACCGTGATTTGCGCATGGAAGCGCGGCGGCGGCCTTCATACCATGGAGCGGCTCAGTCCCACAACAACAGACACCCTCGACATGCTCTCGCTCGCCACTTCCACGCCGTCCGCGCGCGGCGGACTGCCGCCGATCATCTGGCTCTGCCTCGCCGCCACCTGGCTGGTCTGGGGCTCGACCTATCTCGCGATCAAGTACGCGCTGATCAGCTTCCCGCCCTTCCTGCAGATGGGTTCGCGCTTCCTGTTCGCGGGCCTGCTGCTCGCGGCCTGGATGCGCTGGCGCGGCGCGCCCTGGCCGAACCGGCTGCAGTGGCGCAACGCGCTGGTGGTCGGCACGCTGATGCTCGGCGGCGGCATGGGCGGCACCGCGCATGCCGAGGTCTCGGTGGGCTCGGGCCTGGTGGTGGCCTTCATCGCGGTGGTGCCGTTGATCATCGCGCTGCTCAACCTGATCTGGGGCATCGTGCCGACGAAGCTCGAGGCGATCGGCATCGCGCTGGGCCTGGTCGGCGTGCTGATGCTGACCCAGGGCAGCGGCTTCCAGGCCTCGCCGGCCGGGCTGGCCGCGATCAGCATCGCCTGCGTCTGCTGGTCGGCCGGCAGCGTGCTGAGCCAGCGCGCGCTGCCGCTCGCACCGGGCGCGATGGGCTTCGCGAGCGAGATGATCTGCGGCGGCGTGGTGCTGCTGGTGCTGGCCGCTGTCTCGGGCGAGAGCCTCGCGTGGCCGCCCGCGCCGCAGGCCACGGCGGCCTGGTTCTACCTGGTGGTGTTCGGCTCGCTGATCGCCTTCAACGCCTACATGCTGCTGCTGGCGCGCGCGCCGGCCGCGCTGGCGGCCAGCTACACCTTCGTCAATCCGGTGATCGCGATGCTGCTGGGCGTGTGGATCGCCGGCGAGACGGTCACGCGCTTCGAGTGGTACGCGGTGACGGTGATCCTGGCGGGCGTGCTGATGCTGCTGCTCAAGCGCTCGGCCAGAGGCTGAGCCCGTGGCTCAGGCGCCGGGTCGGCGCCATACCGCGAGCGTGGCCGCCAGCAGCCACATGCCCACGGCGCAGCCGCGGTTCAGCGCCTTGAGGCCGCGCTTCGAGAGCCAGCGCACGGCCTGCGTGCCGGCGCCGGCATAGGCCAGCATCACGCAGGTGTCGAGCAGCACGAAGATGCCGCCCAGCAGCAGGTACTGAGGGCCCTGCGGCCGCGCGATGTCGACGAACTGCGGCAGGAAGGCCGCGAAGAACAGCAGCGACTTGGGATTCGACAGCGCCACCGCGAGGCTGCGCAGCAGCGCGATGCGGCCATGCAGCCGGCTCTCGGGAGAGGACTTCGCGAGCGCGGCGCCGAGGTCGGTGGCGTCGCTGCGCCAGAGCTTGATGCCGAGCCACACGAGGTAGGCCACGCCGGCCACGCGGATCGCGTTGAACAGCCATTCCGAGGCGGCTAGCAGCGAGCCCAGGCCGAGCGCGACGACGGCGATCACGATGCTGCTGCCGAGCGAGGCGCCGACGATGCCCCAGCTCGCGCGGCGCATGCCGCCGTCGATGCCGTTCGACAGCGCGAGCAGCATGGTCGGGCCCGGGATCACCGCGAGCGCGAGGGAGGCGAGCACGAAGACGAGCAGGGTGTCGAGGTTCATGGCTTGGGCGTGGAGGGACGTTGGGCGGCGGCGCGGGCGCGCGCGAGCGCGGCCTCGACCACCGAGCGCTTGCGGGCCTCGGCGCTGGGCGCCGCGACCTCGGCTTCGGGGCGCTTCTTGCCCTGGCGCGCGTCGCTGGGCCGATGCTGGCCGTGCAGGGCATAGCGCGCGCGGGCATGGGCCGCCTGCGCGGGCGACCAGGCCTGCCAGCCGGTGCGGCCCGGCGTGGCGTCCTCGAGCGAGATGCAGTCGACCGGGCAGACCGGGATGCAGAGTTCGCAGCCCGTGCAGTGCGCGTCGATCACGGTGTGCATGCGCTTGTTGATGCCGAGGATGGCGTCGGTCGGGCAGGCATCGAGGCACAGCGTGCAGCCGATGCACCAGGCCTCGTCGATCACCGCCAGCCTGCGCGGGCCCTCGGTGCCGAAGGCCGGGTCGAGCGCCTGCACGGCGCGGCCGGTGAGCCGCGCGAGCCGCTCGACGCCTTCGGCGCCGCCGGGCGGGCACTGGTTGATCTCGGCCTCGGCGCTGGCCACGGCCTGCGCATAGCCCTCGCAGTCCGGGTAGCCGCAACGGGTGCACTGCGTCTGGGGCAGTGCGTCGTGGATGCGTGCGGCGAGTCCGTTCACGGGAGGGAAGGGGCGCTCAGCGCGCCGCGGCGGCTTTGCGCGCCACGGTCTTCTTCGGGGCGGGCGCGCGCTTCGCAGCGGCCGGTGCCGCCTTCTTGGCGGCCACGGCCTTCTTCGCGGGCGCCTTGGCGGTGGTGGTGGCGAGCTTGCGGCCGGGCTTGACCTGGTCCTCGGCCGGCAGGCTCTCGCGTTCACCGGCGCGACGTTGCGGCTGGTCGTTGGCGGCGATGAACTTCTGCATCTTGGGATAGACCAGTTCGCGCCAGCGGCGGCCGCTGAAGATGCCGTAGTGGCCGGCGCCCTTGACCTCGTAGTGCTCGCGCTTCGCATCGGCGATGCCGGTGCACAGCTCGTGCGCGGCCTCGGTCTGGCCCGAGCCCGAGATGTCGTCGAGCTCGCCCTCGACCGTGAGCAGCGCGGTGGCGCGGATGTCCTGCGGCCGCACGCGCTCGACCTCGCCGGTCGGGCTCTTCACGTCCCAGGTGCCGTTGACCAGGTCGAATTCCTGGAACACGGTGCGGATCGTCTCGAGGTAGTAATCGGCGTCCATGTCGAGCACGGCGTTGTACTCGTCGTAGAACTTGCGGTGCGCCTCGGCGCTCGCGTCGTCGCCCTTGATCAGGTCCTTGAAGTAGTCGTAGTGGCTGCTCGCGTGGCGGTCGGGGTTCATCGCGACGAAGCCCGTGTGCTGCAGGAAGCCCGGGTAGACGCGCCGGCCCGCGCCCGGGAAGCCCTGGGGCACGCGGTAGATCACGTTGTTCTCGAACCACTCGAAGCTCTTGTTCATCGCGAGGTTGTTGACCGCCGTGGGCGACTTGCGCGCGTCGATCGGGCCGCCCATCATCGTCATGGTGAGCGGCAGCGCCTCGCCGCGGCTGGCCATCAGCGACACGGCGGCCAGCACCGGCACCGTGGGCTGGCACACGCTGACCACGTGGCAGTTGCCGTACTCGGCCTGCAGGCGGCGGATGAACTCCTGCACGTAGTTGATGTAGTCGTCGAGGTGGAACTCGCCGTCCGACAGCGGCACCAGGCGCGCGTTCTTCCAGTCGGTGATGTAGACCTTGTGGTCCTGCAAAAGGGTGCGCACGGTGTCGCGCAGCAGGGTGGCGTAGTGGCCCGACAGCGGCGCCACCACCAGCACCACGGGCTGGCTCTTGAGCGTCTTGAGGATGTGCGGCTCGTCGGTGAAGCGCTTGAAGCGCCGCAGCTGGCAGAACGGCTTTTCCAGCTCGATCACTTCCTGGATCACGACGTCGTCGCCGTCGACCTTGACCGACTTGATGTTGAACTCGGGCTTCTCGTAGTCCTTGCCGAGACGGTAGAGCAGGTCGTAGCTCGCCGCCATGCGCTGAGCTCCGGGCAGCTGGCTCCAGACGGCGCCGGGGCTGTAGAGCTTGGAGGCGGCCTGGGCGAAGTCCGCGAACGGTTCCATGAGGGAACGCTGGGCTTCGTAGAGTTGGTAGAGCATCGCTGTGTCGAGTTGGAATGTTGCGGTGCAATATATCAGCGCATTTCGACACGCGCAGGGGGCCTAACCCTAGGCCCGGGAAGGCCCTCGGAGATGGCCGCGGGCTTGCGTGAACAAGTTGTGTCGCGGAGGTGACTCGAGCGAGCGAGTCACCCCGCGACGCGGACCGTCAGACGACCTTGGCGATCGACGCGCAGACGTGGTCGATGTTCTTGCTGTTGAGCGCGGCCACGCACATGCGGCCGGTGTCGGTGCCGTAGACGCCGAACTCGTTGCGCAGGCGCACCATCTGGTCCTTGGTCAGGCCCGAGTAGCTGAACATGCCGATCTGGGTGGTGATGAAGCTCATGTCTTCCTTCACGCCTGCGGCCTTGAGGCCGTCGACCAGCTTCTGGCGCATGGCCTTGATGCGCACGCGCATCTCGCCCAGTTCCTTCTCCCACAGGGCGCGCAGCTCGGGGTTGCCGAGCACCGCGGCCACCACGGCGCCGCCGTGCGTGGGCGGGTTGCTGTAGTTGGTGCGGATGGCGATCTTCAGCTGCGACAGCACGCGCGCGGCTTCTTCCTTGTTCTCGCACAGCACCGAGAGGGCGCCCACGCGCTCGCCGTAGAGGCTGAAGCTCTTGGAGAACGAGGTCGAGACGAAGAAGGTCAGGCCGGCCGCGACGAACTTGGCGACGGCCGCGCCGTCTTCCTGCAGGCCGTAGCCGAAGCCCTGGTAGGCCATGTCGAGGAAGGGCACCAGGCCCTTGGCCTTGACGGCGGCGACGACCTGGTCCCACTGCGCGGGCGTGATGTCGTAGCCGGTGGGGTTGTGGCAGCAGGCGTGCAGCACGACCACGGTGCCGGCCGGGGCGGCATTGAGCGCGGCCAGCATGCCGTCGAAGTCGATGCCGCGCTTGGCGGCGTCGTAGTAGGGGTAGCTTTCGACCTCGAAACCTGCGTTGGTGAACAGCGCGCGGTGGTTTTCCCAGCTCGGGTCGCTGATCAGCACCTTGGCGGCGGGGTTGAGCTTCTTGAGGAAGTCGGCGCCGACCTTGAGGCCGCCGGTGCCGCCGATGGCCTGGATCGTGGCCACGCGGCCCGAGGTGACGGGTTCGCTGTCGGCGCCGAAGACCAGCACCTTCACGGCGTTGTCGTACGCGGCGATGCCGTCGATGGGCAGATAACCGCGCGCCGTGGGCGCTTTCATCATGTTCTGCTCGGCCGCCTGCACGCACTGCAGCAGGGGCAGCTTGCCGTTGTCGTCGTAGTAGACGCCGACGCCGAGATTGACCTTGTTGGGGTTGGTGTCGGCGGCAAATTGCTCGTTGAGGCCGAGGATCGGATCGCGCGGTGCCATCTCGACCGCGGTGAACATAGACATGGAAAGGTCCTTTGGGATGAAAGCTTCGCTGGCAACCGCTCGAGGCTTTAAGCTTTGCGGTTGCCTTGAATTTTACCGGCGCCACGCCACCTGACGGGTACAGCCATGCCAGAGACCAACGAAGCCATAGCAGACTCGAACAACGCCGACCCCGTGGGGCCCGCTCCGAAGGGCGAATTCATCAGCTTCCCGGGCTCGCCTTTCGAGCTCTATCAGCCCTATCCGCCGGCGGGCGACCAGCCGAACGCCATCGAGAAGCTGGTCGAGGGCGTGGGCGACGGCGAGGTGTTCCAGACCCTGCTGGGCGTGACCGGCTCGGGCAAGACCTTCACCATGGCCAACGTGATCGCCCGCACCGGGCGCCCGGCCATCGTGTTCGCGCCCAACAAGACCCTGGCGGCGCAGCTCTACAGCGAATTCCGCGAGTTCTTCCCGAAGAACGCCGTCGAGTACTTCGTCAGCTACTACGACTACTACCAGCCCGAGGCCTACGTGCCGCAGCGCGACCTGTTCATCGAGAAGGACTCCTCGATCAACGAGCACATCGAGCAGATGCGGCTGTCGGCCACCAAGAGCGTGCTGGAGCGGCGCGACACCGTGATCGTGGCCACCGTGAGCGCGATCTACGGCATCGGCACGCCCGAGGACTACATGGAGATGCGGCTGATCGCGCGCGTGGGCGACAAGGTCGGCCAGCGCGACCTGATCGCCCAGCTGATCCGCATGCAGTACACGCGCAACGAGCAGGACTTCGCGCGCGGCACCTTCCGCGTGCGCGGCGACACCATCGACGTGTTTCCGGCCGAGCACAGCGAACTCGCGATCCGCTTCGAGCTGTTCGACGACGAGATCGAGTCGCTGCAGCTGTTCGACCCGCTGACCGGGCGCATCCGCCAGAAGGTGCCGCGCTTCACCGTCTACCCCTCGAGCCACTACGTGACGCCGCGCGACAAGGTGCTGGCCGCCGTGGAGACCATCAAGATCGAACTCGACGGGCGGCTCAAGGAACTGGTGGCCGCGGGCAAGCTGGTGGAGGCCCAGCGCCTCGAGCAGCGCACCCGCTTCGACCTCGAGATGCTGGCCGAGATCGGCCACTGCAAGGGCATCGAGAACTACACGCGCCACCTCTCGGGCGCGGCGCCTGGCGACCCGCCGCCCACGCTGACCGATTACCTGCCGAAGGACGCGCTGATGTTCCTCGACGAGAGCCACCAGATGATCGGCCAGCTCGGCGGCATGTACAACGGCGACCGGGCGCGCAAGACCACGCTGGTGGAGTACGGCTTCCGGCTGCCGAGCGCGCTCGACAACCGGCCGCTGAAGCTCGAGGAATTCGAGAAGCGCATGCGCCAGTGCATCTTCGTGTCGGCCACGCCGGCCGACTACGAGAAGCAGCACACCGGGCAGGTGGTCGAGCAACTGGTGCGGCCCACGGGCCTGATCGATCCCGAGGTGGAGGTGCGGCCGGCCACGCACCAGGTCGACGACGTGCTGCAGGAGATCCACGTGCGCGTCGAGAAGAACGAGCGCGTGCTGATCACCACGCTGACCAAGCGCATGGCCGAGCAGCTCACCGACTACCTGGGCGACAACGGCGTGAAGGTGCGCTACCTGCACAGCGACGTCGACACGGTCGAGCGGGTGGAGATCCTGCGCGACCTGCGCCTGGGCACCTTCGACGTGCTGGTGGGCATCAACCTGCTGCGCGAGGGGCTGGACATTCCCGAGGTCTCGCTGGTGGCGATCCTCGATGCCGACAAGGAAGGCTTCCTGCGCGCCGAGCGCTCGCTGATCCAGACCATCGGCCGGGCGGCGCGCAACCTGAACGGCAAGGCCATCCTGTACGCCGACCGGATGACCGACTCGATGAAGCGCGCCATCGGCGAGACCGAACGCCGGCGCGCGCGCCAGATCGCCCACAACGAGGCCCACGGCATCACGCCGCGCAGCATCGTGAAGCAGGTGCGCGACCTGATCGACGGCGTCTACAGCGAGAAGACCGGCAAGGAGATGGCCAAGCTGGACCTCGAGCGCGCCAAGGTCGAGGACATGAGCGAGAAGGACATCGCACGCGAGATCAAGCGGCTCGAGAAGCAGATGCTCGAGCACGCGCGCAACCTCGAGTTCGAGAAGGCGGCGCGGGTGCGCGACCAGCTGGCGCTGCTGCGCGAGCAGGCCTTCGGGGCCGCGGGCGGCGACAACATCGCGATGGCGCCGGCCAAGTAGGCCGAAGGTTTTCGGTAGCGGCGCCCCCGAACGCCCGGAATCGGGTTTACCCGAGCAAAGTCCGGGGCCTTCTGATATACTTGAGCGAAACACTCAACAAAAAAGAAACTTCGCGATGAAGGACCGACTCACAACCACTGGCTCACCAGTGTCAAGAGTCGGGCAGGGCGGAGACGAGATCACCGTGGCTCCCGGGCAACGGTGTCATTTCAACGGTAAGCGCTAAAAAGGAGCTTGCGATGCGTCTCACTACCAAAGGCCGTTTTGCGGTCACAGCCATGATCGATCTGGCTCTGCGTCAGAACACCGGTCCGGTCACGCTGGCCGCGATCAGCCAGCGGCAGCAGATTTCGCTGTCGTACCTCGAGCAACTCTTCGGCAAGCTGCGCCGTCACGAACTCGTCGAGTCCACCCGGGGTCCGGGCGGTGGCTACAGCCTGGGCCGCAAGGCCGCCGACATCACCGTGGCCGACATCATCGTGTCGGTCGACGAACCGATCGACGCCACCCAGTGCGGCGGCAAGGAAAACTGCCTCGGCGAACAAGGCCGCTGCATGACCCACGAACTCTGGGCCTCGCTGAACCAGCGCATGGTCGAGTTCCTCGATTCGGTCACCCTGCAGAAGCTGGTCGACGACCAGATCGCCAAGGGCGTGCAGATCGAGAACAAGCCGGTCGTCAAGCGCGCCATCTCCGCGCAGCCGGTGGTCAAGCCGATCCGCGTCAACGCGCCGAATTCGGTGTTTGCCCTGGGCAACGTCTTCGCCAAGTCCTGAGGACCCGCGACGCAGACGCTTCGAGACGAGTCAGACGCGGCGCCCGGTGGGCGCCGCCAGCGAACGAACAGCGACCAAGAACAACCCCCCACGCCAGCACGAGCCAGCCATGGACGTAACTCCTCATTTCCCGATCTATCTCGATTACGGCGCGACCACGCCGGTCGACCCGCGCGTGGTCGACGCCATGATCCCCTGGTTGCGCGAGCACTTCGGCAACCCGGCGTCGCGCAGCCACGCCTGGGGCTGGGAAGCGGAAGAAGCGGTCGAGAAGGCGCGCGGCTACGTGGCCGAGCTGATCGGCGCCGACCCGCGCGAGATCGTCTGGACCTCGGGCGCCACCGAGTCGAACAACCTCGCGCTCAAGGGCGCGGCACAGTTCTACAAGGGCAAGGGCAAGCACCTGATCACGGTGAAGACCGAGCACAAGGCCGTGCTCGACACCATGCGCGAACTCGAGCGCCAGGGTTTCGAGGTCACCTACCTCGACGTGCAGGAAGACGGTCTGCTCGACCTCGAGAAGTTCAAGGCCGCGATCCGCCCCGACACCATCCTCGCGAGCGTGATGTTCGTGAACAACGAGATCGGCGTGGTGCAGGACGTGGTGGCGCTGGGCAACATCTGCCGCGAGAAGGGCGTGATCTTCCACGTCGACGCCGCGCAGGCCACCGGCAAGGTCGAGATCGACATCGCGAAGCTGCCGATCGACCTGATGAGCCTGGCGTCGCACAAGACCTACGGTCCCAAGGGCATCGGCGCGCTGTACGTGCGCCGCAAGCCGCGCGTGCGGCTCGAGGCCCAGATGCACGGTGGCGGCCACGAGCGCGGCATGCGTTCGGGCACGCTGCCCACGCACCAGATCGTGGGCATGGGCGAGGCCTTCCGCATCGCCAAGGCCGAGATGAAGGAAGACATCGCCAAGGCCGCGCGGCTGCAGAAGCGCCTGCTCGACGGCCTGAAGGACGTGGAACAGGTCTTCATCAACGGCGACCTCGAGCACCGCGTGCCGCACAACCTGAACATGAGCTTCAACTACGTCGAGGGCGAGTCGCTGATCATGGGCATCAAGGGCCTGGCGGTGTCGTCGGGTTCGGCCTGCACCTCGGCCAGCCTCGAGCCCAGCTACGTGTTGCGCGCCCTGGGCCGCAGCGACGAACTGGCCCACAGCAGCCTGCGCATGACCATCGGCCGCTTCACGACCGAGGAAGAGATCGACTACGCCATCTCGACCATCAAGCACAACGTGGCCAAGCTGCGCGAATTGAGCCCCCTGTGGGAAATGTTCCAGGACGGCGTCGACATCAGCACGATCCAGTGGTCGGCGCACTGAGCCCGAAGCTCCACGATTGAACAAAGTTTGAGAGGTACACCATGGCATATTCTTCCAAGGTCATCGACCACTACGAAAACCCGCGCAACGTCGGCTCCTTCGAAAAGGGCGACGACTCGGTCGGCACCGGCATGGTCGGCGCGCCGGCCTGCGGCGACGTGATGAAGCTGCAGATCAAGGTCAACCCCGAAACCGGCGTGATCGAAGACGCGCGCTTCAAGACCTATGGTTGCGGCTCGGCGATCGCTTCGTCGTCGCTCGTGACCGAATGGGTCAAGGGCAAGACGCTCGACGAAGCCGCCGCGCTCAAGAACGCGCAGATCGCCGAGGAACTGGCGCTGCCGCCGGTGAAGATCCACTGCTCGATCCTCGCCGAGGACGCGATCAAGGCGGCCGTGAGCGACTACAAGGCCAAGCACGGCGCGAAGAGCGCCGAAGCCGCGGCAGCGCACTGAGATGGCCGTCACGCTGACAGAAGCCGCCGCGCGCCATGTGAATCGCTACCTCGGCAAGCGAGGCAAGGGCGTGGGCGTGCGGCTGGGCGTGAAGACCACCGGTTGCTCGGGCCTGGCCTACAAGCTCGAGTACGTGGACGAACTGACGCCCGAGGACGTGGTGTTCGAGGACCACGGCGTGAAGGTGCTGGTGGATCCGAAGAGCCTGGCCTACATCGACGGCACGCAGCTGGACTTCGTGCGCGAGGGCCTCAACGAAGGCTTCAAGTTCAACAACCCGAACGAGCGCGACCGCTGCGGTTGCGGGGAAAGCTTCCGCATCTGATGCGCAGTCGCTGACCGCGACAACAGCCGCCACCATGTCATGTGCTGGCGGTTTTTTATTGCCATGAACCTGAACGACACCGACTTCGAGCTGTTCGCCGTCCCCGCGACTTTCGCGCAGGACCGCGCGGCGCTGGACGCGCGCTGGAAGGAACTGCAGCGCGAAGCCCATCCCGATCGCTTTGCGGCGCAGGGCGCGGCCGCGCAGCGCGTGGCCATGCAATGGTCGGTGCGCATCAACGAGGCCTACCAGCGGCTCAAGGACCCGGTGCGGCGCGCGAGCTACCTCTGCGAGCTGCACGGTGCCCCGGTCAATGCCGAGAACAACACGGCGATGCCGCCCGACTTCCTCATGCAGCAGATGGAATGGCGCGAGGCGCTCGACGAGGTCGAGGACATCGCCGCGCTCGAGCGCCTGCAGGCCGAGGTCGACGCGGGCCGCGCCCGCGCGCTCTCGTCGCTCGACTGGCTGATCGACGAGAAGGGCGACTACCCCGCCGCCGCGCAGCAGGTGAGAGCCCTCATGTTCATTGAGCGCTTCGGCCACGACGTCGAAGCCAAATCGGATCAGTTGGGACAATAAAGCCCTATGGCTCTTCTTCAGATTTCCGAACCCGGCCAGGCCCCCGATCCGCACCAGCGCCGCATCGCCGTCGGCATCGACCTCGGCACCACGCATTCGCTGGTGGCCTCGGTGCGCAACGGCGTGGCCGAATGCCTGCCCGACGACCAGGGCCGCGTGCTGCTGCCCTCGGTGGTGCGCTACCTCGACAAGGAGCGCCGCCAGATCGGTTTCGACGCGGTCGCCGCGCGCGCGCAGGACCCCTCGAACACCATCACCTCGGTCAAGCGGCTCATGGGCCGCGGGCTGGCCGACGTGACCCACCGCGAAGCGATGTCCTATGCCATCGGCGGTGGCGACGGCGGCATGGTGCAGGTGCACACCGCGGCGGGCGACAAGTCGCCGGTCGAGATCAGCGCCGAGATCCTCGCGACGCTGCGCTACCGCGCCGAGGACACCTTCGACGACGAGCTCTACGGCGCGGTCATCACCGTGCCCGCCTACTTCGACGAGGGCCAGCGCCAGGCCACGAAGGACGCGGCGCAACTGGCCGGCCTCAACGTGCTGCGGCTGATCAGCGAGCCCACCGCGGCCGCCATCGCCTACGGCCTCGACAACGCGAGCGAGGGCGTCTATGCGGTCTACGACCTCGGCGGCGGCACCTTCGACATTTCCATCCTGCGGCTCACGCAGGGCGTGTTCGAGGTCATCGCGACCGGCGGCGACTCGGCGCTCGGCGGCGACGACTACGACCATGCGCTGGCCGATTTCGTGCTGGCGCAAAGCGGTGTCCAGACCGCGAGCGAGACCGACAAGGCCGCCGTGCTGGTGGCGGCGCGTGCCGCCAAGGAAGCGCTGACCGATGCCGACACCGTGACCTTCGCCGCCGACGTGGGCGGCCAGCCGCTTCGCTTCGCGCTCCAGCGCGCGCAGTTCGACGCGGCCACCAAGGTGCTCACCGACCGCACCCTGGCCGCCGTGCGCAAGGCGCTGCGCGATGCCAGGCTCAAGGCCGACGACCTGCAGGGCATCGTGCTGGTGGGCGGGTCGACGCGCATGCCGCAGGTTCGCGAGGCGGTTGCCCAATTCTTCGGCCGCGAGCCGCTGGTCAATCTCAATCCCGACGAGGTCGTCGCGCTCGGCGCCGCGATCCAGGCGAACCAGCTGGCCGGCAACAACGGCGCGGGCGAACTGCTGCTGCTCGACGTGATTCCGCTGTCGCTGGGCCTCGAGACCATGGGCGGGCTGGTCGAGCGCATCGTGCCGCGCAACCAGACCATCCCGACCGCGATGGCGCAGGACTTCACCACCTACCAGGACGGCCAGACCGCGCTGGCGTTGCACGTGGTGCAGGGCGAGCGCGACCTGGTGGCCGATTGCCGCAGCCTCGCGCGCTTCACCTTGCGCGGCATCCCGCCGATGGCCGCGGGCGCCGCGCGCATCCGCGTGACCTTCACGGTCGATGCCGACGGCCTGCTGAGCGTGAGCGCCAAGGAACAGGCCAGCGGCGTGGAAGCCAGCGTCACCGTCAAGCCTTCCTATGGGCTGTCGGACGACCAGATCGCGACCATGCTGCAGGAGAGTTTCTCGACGGCACAGCAGGACATGCAGGCGCGCGCGCTGGTCGAGGCCCGCGTCGATGCCGAGCGCATGCTGCTCGCGACGAAGAGCGCGCTCGATGCCGACGGCGACCTGCTCGACGCACAGGAGCGCACGGCCATCGATGCATCGATGAGCGCGCTGCGCCTGAGTGCCCAGGGCAACGACGCGGCCGCGATAGAGGCCGCCACCAAGGCGCTGGCCGAGATCACCGAGCCCTTCGCCGCGCAGCGCATGAATGCCGGCATCGCCCGCGCGCTCTCGGGGCGCAAGGTCGAATCCCTCTAAGACAAGAACACCGCAAAGAACGACAACGCAGGCGCTGCATGCCCACGATCAAGATCTATCCGCATCCCGAATACTGCCCGCAAGGCGCCGAGATCACCGCGCCCGCGGGCACCTCGATCTGCGAGGCCCTGCTCGACAACGACATCAACATCGAGCACGCCTGCGAGATGAGTTGCGCCTGCACCACCTGCCACGTGATCGTGCGCGCGGGCGGCGGCTCGCTCAACGAGGCGGAGGAGGGCGAGGAAGACCTGCTCGACCGCGCCTGGGGCCTGGAGCCACAGTCGCGCCTGAGTTGCCAGGCGATCCTGGCGCAGGAGAATGTGACGATCGAGATTCCGAAATACTCGATCAACCACGCGAAGGAAAACCACTGATGAGTCGTCTGATCGTTCTCGATACGGAAACCACCGGGCTGTCGGCCGAGAACGGCGACCGCGTCATCGAGCTGGGCTGCGTGGAGCTGTTCAACCGCAAGCTCACCGGCAACGACCTGCACATCTACTTCAATCCCGAGCGCGAGAGCCACGAGGACGCGCTCAAGGTGCACGGCCTGACGACCGACTTCCTGCGCGACAAGCCGAAGTTCGCCACGCTGGCCAACGACATCGTCGAGTACCTGCGCGGCGCCGAGCTGATCATCCACAACGCGGCCTTCGACGTGGGCTTCCTCAACAAGGAGTTCGAGCGCGCCGGCCTGCCGCCGCTCAAGACCTTCGTGAGCGAGGTGACCGACACGCTGGCCATGGCCAAGCAGGTGTACCCGGGCAAGCGCAACTCGCTCGACGCGCTGTGCGACCGCTTCGGCGTCGACCGTTCGAACCGGACCTTCCACGGCGCCAAGCTCGACGCCCAGCTGCTGGCCGACGTCTACATCAACCTCACGCGCGGCCAGGACGCGCTGCTGATCGACGTGGCCACCACCGAGCCCGAAGTGGGCACCACGGTGATCGCCATCGACCTCAGCCGCATCGAGCTGCCGGTGCTGGTGGCGACCGAGCATGAACTCGCCGAGCACGACGCCGTGTTGTCCCAACTCGACAAATCGAGCAACGGTCGCACACTCTTTCGCCAAAACGCTTGAAAAGCTGTGGCATAATCTAAGGCTTCGCAGAACGCGATTCATCCAGGCGCTGAAGCCCATCGAAGAGATCGGGCAGAGGCGTCAGGGGCGGTTAGCTCAGGGGTAGAGCACAGCATTCACACTGCTGGGGTCGGAGGTTCGAAACCTCCACCGCCCACCAATTTCCCGGTTCCATTTTTTCTTCTCCGTCGGAGCTTTGGCCCGATGGCATCGCCGTTTGCGTGTCGGTGCGCGCCGACGTCAGGTGCCGTCGCGTGCTGCTGGCTGTGCGGGGCTTCGCGCCTAGAACCGAGGCACGACTTCAACCCAGGAGAAAAGATCATGGCGACCGCACCCGATCTTCCGACGCCGATCACGCCCACGCCGGGCCTGCCCGTGGAGCCCGACGAGGGGCCGGGCACGGCGCCCGACGAGCCCACCGATCCCGAGCCGCCGCCGACCGCGACCTGATCTCCCGACGCGCGGCGCGCGCTAAGCTCGCCGCATGGACGATCTCGATTGCGCCGTCATCGGCGGTGGTGTGGTGGGTGTGGCCGTGGCGCGCGCACTCGCGCTGGCGGGCCGCGAAGTGATGGTGCTCGAGGCCGAAGGCGCCATCGGTACCGGCACGAGTTCGCGCAACAGCGAAGTCATTCATGCGGGGATCTACTACCCGCAAGCTTCGTTGAAGGCGAGGCTCTGTGTCGAAGGCAAGCAATTGCTCTATGCGTATGCCGAGGCGCGCGGCGTGCCGCACCGGCGCTGCGGCAAGCTGATCGTCGCGACCTCGACCGAACAGGTGGCGCAGCTCGAGGCGATCCGGCTCAAGGCCGCGGCCAACGGCGTCGACGACCTCGAAACGATCTCGGCGGCGCAGGCCGTCGCGCTCGAACCGCAACTGCGCTGCATGGCCGCGCTGGTCTCGCCGAGCACCGGCATCGTCGACAGCCATGCGCTGATGCTGAGCCTGCTCGGCGATCTCGAGAACGCGGGCGGCATGCTGGCGTTGAAGTCGGCCGTGAAGCGCGCGGACCTGGAGGAGGGCGGCATCGTGCTGACCGCGCAAGACGGCACGCGGCTGCGCTGCCGCAGCGTGGTCAACGCGGCCGGTCTGGGTGCGCCCGATCTGGCGCGCCACTTCGGAGGACTCGCCACCGAGACCGTTCCCACCGCCTATTTCGCGAAGGGCAACTACTTCACCCTGTCGGGCCGCGCGCCCTTCGGCCGGCTGGTCTATCCGGTGCCCGAGCCCGGCGGTCTCGGCGTGCACCTGACGATCGACCTCGGCGGGCAGGCCAAGTTCGGACCCGATGTGCAATGGGTGAGCTCGCCCGACGACCTGGTGGTGGACCCGGCGCGCGGCGACGCCTTCTATGCCGAGGTGCGCAAGTACTGGCCCGCGCTGCCCGATGGCGCGCTGATCCCGGGCTACGCGGGCATGCGACCGAAGATCTCGGGACCCGGCGATCCCGCGGCCGACTTCCGCATCGACGGACCGCGCGCGCATGGCGTGCGAGGCCTCGTCAACCTGTTCGGCATCGAGTCGCCGGGGCTCACGAGCAGCCTCGCGATCGGCCGACACGTGGCGGACCTGCTCGCGGCCGAGGACTGAATTCCGCGCCGATCGCGAACGATCTCTTGCAGAACTCTTTGTGGATGCAGTCCTGTGCGGGCGATGTAGCCTGTAACATGACAGCACGCCATTTGTAGGCGTGAAGCCGCCGGCGCGGTGCCGGTGTCATCACGGAGGAAGGTTTCCAATGAGTGCATCCAAGAATCTCGAGGCGGCAGCCGAGGACATCGCGAGCGACGTGCGTGGCGTGCTCGCCAGCAAGGACCTGGATTCGGTTCCCCACATCAAGGCGCTGCGCCAGCGCATCGACACCAAGCTCGCGATCGCCCGCGAACTCGCCGCCGAGAAGAGCCGCCTCGCCGCCAAGAAGGCCCGCGAAGCCGCCTCGGCCACCAACGCCTATGCCCACGACGAACCCTGGCAGATCGCCGCTGGCGCGCTGGCCGTCGGTGTGCTGGTGGGCCTGCTGCTTGGTCGCCGCTGATCGAACCATGACAGCGGAGGGCCGCCGATGAGGTTGCTCTCTCTTCTCGGACTGGACCGGCGCCTGCGCCGGCTGCGCATTGCCGCGGCCGAGGGCGCGATGGCCGCCGAGGACCGTGTGCAGCTGCTGCGCATGGCCTGGGAGGAGGAGAAGCAGCGGCTCAAGCTGGTGCTGGTCCTCGCGATCGCGCTGCTGGGCCTGACGACGATCGCCGTCGCGCTGCTGTCCGTGGCCGTCGTGGTCCATTTCTGGGACACGCCGCAGCGCACCACCGCCGCCTGGTCGGTGGCCGCGCTCTGGATCGTGCTGTGGCTCGCGGCCGCCTGGGGCCTGTGGACCCAGCTGCGCGGTGCCTCGAACAGCTTCACGCCGACCCGCGAGGAACTGGCGCGCGACTGGACCTGGGTACAGGAGCGCTTCGGACTGGGCGACGAGCCCGGCGAAGAGGACGAGCCGGCGCCACGCCGTCCGTCCACGCGCGAGGAACTGATCGAGCGCATCGAGCGCCAGCGCCTGCGCATCGCGACCTTGCAGGGTGGCGGTACCGCCGCCGCGCAGGGCGAGGAGCGGTCGGCTCCCCCGCCGCCCGACGAAACCCCGACCGCCACGGCGCTGCGCATCGCGCGCGAGCATCCGGTGGCCACGGGTGTCGCCGTGGCTGCGGCGCTGGTGGTGGTGCGCCCGAAGCGCCTGCTGCGCTGGGCGACCTTCGTTGCGCCGATCCTCTGGCGCATGCGCTGACGAAACGGCCGGCGGGTCGCACCCACCCGCCTTCCGATTGAAAACTCAGGCGCTGCCGCGGTCCCGCTGCAGCGCCTGTGCCGTTTCATGGACCAGCGCCGGGCCGCGGTAGATCAGGCCGGTGTAGATCTGCACCACGTCCGCGCCCGCCGCGATCTTGGCCCTGGCATCGGCCGCGCCGAGGATGCCGCCCACGCCGACGATCGGGAAGTCCTTGCCCAGTGCGGCGCGCAACTGGGCGATCACGCGGTTGCTCGATTCGCGCACCGGCGCACCCGACAGGCCGCCGGCTTCCTTCGCATGCGGCAGCCCCTCGACCGCGTCGCGCGCCAGCGTGGTGTTGGTGGCGATCACGCCATCCATGCCGTGGCGGCGCAGCGTGGCGGCGATCACCGCCACCTGCGCCTCGTCGAGGTCGGGCGCGATCTTCACGAACAGCGGCACGCGGCGCGGTGCGCCGCCAATGGGCCGGCGCGCCAGCGTCTCGCGCCGCTCGGCCACGGCGCCGAGCAGCGCGTCGAGCGCCTCGTCGCTCTGCAGGCTGCGCAGGTTGGCGGTGTTGGGGCTCGAGATGTTGATCGTCACGTAGTCGGCATGCGGGTACACGCCGTCGAGGCAGGCGATGTAGTCGTCCATCGCGCGCTCGATCGGCGTGGCGGCGTTCTTGCCGATGTTCAGGCCCAGCAGCATCGGCGCCTTCGCGCGGGCCGCGTTGCGGCGAAAGCGTGCCTTCTGCACGTTGGCCAGGAAGGCGTCGAGTCCGTCGTTGTTGAAGCCGAGCCGGTTGATCAGCGCCTGGCGTTCGGGCAGGCGGAAGATGCGCGGGCGCGGATTGCCGGGCTGGCCCTTGGGCGTGACGGTGCCGACCTCGACGAAGCCGAAGCCCATGGCGGCGAAGGCGTCGATGCAGCGCGCGTTCTTGTCGAGGCCGGCGGCGAGGCCGACGCGGTTCGGGAACCGCAGGCCGGCCAGGGTGACGGGATCGTCGACGCGCGGCGCCGAGTAGGCGCAGGCCAGCGGCGTGTTCTGCGTGCGCGAGAGCCCGTCGAGCGTCAGTTCATGGGCGTGCTCCGGGTCGAAACCGAACAGGAAGGGGCGGGCCAGGCCGTAGAGCGAGGAGGGCAGCAGGGACATCGTCGGATAATTCGGGGCTTCAATGAGCCCAGGATTCTCCGCGATGACCGCACCCCTTCCTTCTTCTTCCGCCGCAGCCGCCCCCATCTCCCAGGACGAACTCAAGGCCCAGGTGGGCCGCGCCGCCCTGGCCTACGTGGTGAAGGGCGAGATCGTGGGCGTGGGCACCGGCTCGACGGTCAACAAGTTCATCGACGCGCTGGCCACGATCAAGGACCAGATCCGTGGCGCCGTCTCGAGCTCGATCGCCTCCACCGAGCGCCTGCGGGCACTGGGCATCCAGGTGTTCGACAGCAACGAGGTCGAGGAGCTGGGCGTCTACATCGACGGCGCCGACGAGATCGACGCGCGGGGTTTCATGGTGAAGGGCGGCGGTGCCGCGCTCACGCGCGAGAAAATCATCGCGGCCCAGTCGCGCCGCTTCGTCTGCATCGCCGATGCCTCGAAGCTGGTCGACACGCTCGGTGCCTTTCCGCTGCCGGTCGAGGTGATCCCGATGGCGGCGCGCCGCGTGATGCGGCAGTTCGCGGCGCTGGGCGGCCAGGCCCAGGTGCGCGAGAAGGACGGCCTGCCGCTGGTGACCGACAACGGCCAGCACATCGTCGACGTGACGGGGCTGAAGATCGCCGATCCGCTGGCCTTCGAATCCGAGGTGAGCCAGTGGCCCGGCGTGGTCACCGTCGGCGTGTTCGCGCACCAGAAGGCGCATGTGTGCCTGCTCGGCACGCCCGAGGGCGTGCGCACGCTGGACTTCGCCTGATCAGAACTTGATGCCGGCCGGGTTCTCCGGCGTCGGCCCGCTCGGCGGTGCCGCGGGCAGCGGTTGCTCCTCGGGCGCCGCGCGCGGGGCGGCGGGTGCGGGCGCCGGCGCGCGCGTGACCTGGGCGACCATCGGCTGCGCCGGCGGATTGCGATAGCCGCTGGGCAGGCCGTTGCTCCTGGGATAGCCGGCCGCGTCGAGGTATTGCGTCCACTGCGTGTCGGAAAAGCCGGGCAGTTGCTGCGTGCCGATGGTCAGCAGCGGCAGCGAGGTCTGGCCACTGAGCTTCTGCAGCGCTTCCACCTCCTGGTTGCTGTTCACCGTGCGTTCCTGGAACGGGATGCCGCGCGTCGTGAGCAGCGTGCGCGCCATCGCGCAGGGCGCGCATTCGTCGCCGCTGTAGAGCGTCACCGGATAGCGCTGCGCGATCTGGCGCAGCTCGTAGGGCAGGCCCGCGTTGGCGCCCGTGGCGGGCGCCGGCTGCGCATTGGCGGCGGGTTCGGTGCTGGCGGTGGGCGCGCGGTCCGAGAAGGTGACCCGGCCGTTCTTGTCGACCTGCCGGTAGACCGGTTGCGCCACCGCGCTCGCGGTGGCGAGCAGGAGGACGAAACCGGTCAGGCGACTTGGTGAGAATTTGTAAATCGGGCGCATGGCCCGAGTATCTCAAGCTTCAGCGCCGCATCAAGCCGGCTGCGGCTCGGCCATGCCCTGGTGTCGCAGCAGCGCATCAAGCTGGGGTTCGCGGCCGCGGAAGGCCTTGAACGACTCCATCGCGCTGCGGCTGCCGCCGGCCTCGAGGATGGCCTGGCGGTACTTGCGGCCGGTCTCGATGCTCGGTTCGCCGTTGGCGCCCACGGTTTCCTCGAAGGCCGCGTAGGCATCGGCGCTCAGCACCTCGGCCCACTTGTAGCTGTAGTAGCCGGCCGCATAGCCGCCCGAGAAGATGTGGCTGAAGGTGTTCGGCGTGCGGCTGAAGGGCGGCGAGGGCATCACGGCCACCTCGGCGCGCACCTGGGCCAGCAGCGCGAGCACGTCGCCGGGCTTCGCGGCCGCGGCGTGGTACTCGGTGTGCAGCAGCATGTCGAACAGCGAGAACTCGATCTGGCGCAGCGTCTGCAGGCCGCTCTGGAAGTTCTTGGCCGCGGTCATCTTGTCGAACAGCGCGCGCGGCAGCGGCGCGCCGGTGTCGACGTGGGCCGTCATGTGGCTCAGCACATCCCATTCCCAGCAGAAGTTCTCCATGAACTGGCTCGGCAGCTCGACCGCGTCCCATTCGACGCCGCTGATGCCCGAGACGTCGCGCTCGTTCACCTGCGTGAGCATGTGGTGCAGTCCGTGGCCGAACTCGTGGAACAGGGTGGTCACGTCGTCGTGCGTGAGCAGCGGCGGCTTGCCGCCCACGCCCTCGGCGAAATTGCAGACCAGTTGCGCGACCGGGGTCTGCAGCCGGCCGTCGTCGGGCCGCAGCCAGCGCGCGCGCACGTCGTCCATCCAGGCGCCGCCGCGCTTGGCGGCACGCGCGGAGGGGTCGAGGTAGAACTGGCCGACCTTCTGGCCGGCACGCTCGATGCGATAGAACTCGACGCTCGGATGCCAGGTCGGCGCGCTGTCGCGGCGGATCGAGACCTCGAACAGCGTCTCGACGATCTTGAACAGGCCCGCCATCACCTTGGGCGCCGGGAAGTACTGCTTGACCTCCTGTTCGCTGAAGGCGTAGCGCGCTTCCTTGAGCTTCTCGCCGACGTAGCTCCAGTCCCAGGGCTGCGGATCGGCCAGGCCCAGTTGCGTGGACGCGAAGGCGCGCAGGTCGGCGAGGTCGCGCTCGCCGTAGGGGCGGGCCTTGGCCGCGAGGTCGCGCAGGAACTTCACCACCTGCTCGGGCGACTCGGCCATCTTCGGCACCACCGAGAGCTCGCCGAAGTTGCGGTAGCCCAGCAGCTTCGCCTCTTCCTCGCGCAGCGCGAGGATCTCGCCGATCAGCGCCGTGTTGTCGAAGGCCGGGTCGCCGAGTTCGCTGGCGCGCGTGACGTAGGCGCGGTAGAGCGTCTCGCGCAGCGCGCTGCTCCTGGCGAACTGCATCACCGGCAGGTAGCAGGGCATCTTGAGCGTGAGCTTGTAGCCGTCCTTGGCCTCGGCTTCGGCCGCGGCGCGCGCGGCATTGATCACGTCTTCCGGCACGCCCTCGAGTTCGCCGAACTGTGCGTAGTAGGCGAAGGCATCGGTCGCGTCGAGCGCGTTCTCGCTGAACTTCTGGCTCAGTTCCGCCTGGCGTTCCTGGATCTCGGCGAAGCGCTGCTTGGCCTCGCCCTGCAGTTCGGCGCCGCCGAGCACGAAGTTGCGCACCGCGTTGCGATGCGCCTGGCGCTGCTCGGCATCGAGCGTGGCGACGTCGATCGCCTTGTACTTCGCGTACAGGCGCTCGTCGGAGCCCAGGCGGGTCCAGAACGCGGTCACGCGCGGCATCGCCTCGTTGTAGGCGGCGCGCAGCTCGGGCGTGTCGGCCACGGCGTTGAGATGGCCGACCGCGCTCCAGGCACGGCTGAAGCGTTCCGAGGCCACGTCGAGCACCTTGGAGATCGCGCTCCAGCTGGCGGGGAAGTCGGGGGCCGTCACCGTCTGCAGCGCGGTCTCGGCATCGGCGAGCAGCACGTCGACCGCGGGGGCGACGTGTTCGGGCCGGATACGGTCGAACAGCGGGAGGTCGGTGAAGTCGAGGAGGGGGTTGTTCGAGGTGGCCATGGTGTTCACTTGGCGGCGCGTTCGGCCGCTTCAAGGGTGTTGGCGAGCAGCATGGCGCGCGTCATCGGGCCGACGCCGCCGGGCACCGGGGTGATCCAGCCGGCGACTTCCTTCACGCCGTCGAAGTCGACGTCGCCCGCGAGCTTGCCGTCGGCCTTGCGGTTCATGCCGACGTCGATGACCACCGCGCCGGGCTTGACCATGTCGGCCGTGAGGAGGTTCAGCTTGCCCACGGCCGCGACGATCACGTCGGCCTGGCGCGTGATGGCGCCCAGGTCCTGCGTGGCGCTGTGGCAGATGGTCACGGTGGCGCTCTTGGCCAGCAGCATCATGGCCATCGGCTTGCCGACGATGTTGCTGCGGCCGATCACCACCGCATGCTTGCCGCGCAGGTCGTAGCCGATGGATTCGAGCATCTTCATGCAGCCGAAGGGCGTGCAGGGCCAGAAGCCCGGCGCGCCGGTCATCAGTGCGCCGGCGCTGGCGACGTGGAAGCCGTCGACGTCCTTCGCGGGCGAGATGGTCTCGATGACCTTCTGGCTGTTCATGTGCTTGGGCAGCGGCAGCTGCACCAGGATGCCGTGCACCGCCGGGTCGTCGTTGAGCACGCGGATGCGCGCGAGCAGGTCGGCCTCGCTCAGGTCGGCCGGGTAGGTCTCGAGCGTGGCCGAGAGACCGGTCTGCGTGCTGTCGTTGACCTTGTGCTTGGTATAGACCTGGCTGGCCGGGTCCTCGCCCACGAGGATGATGGAAAGGGCCGGGTTCACGCCGCGGGCCTTGAGCGCCGCGGTGCGGCCGGCGACTTCGGCGCGGATGGTTTTGGCGAGGGCGTTGCCGTCGATCAGTTGGGCGGTCATCGGTTTCGATTTTCCAAGTAAAAACGCCCGCTTGCGCAGGCGTGGGGGTCATGCATCGCTATCGAACAGATAGCCGGCGTCTAGGCCTTGGCAGCGGGCGCCGCCTGTCCGAGCGCGATCTTCAGCAGATCGGCCACGGTGTTGGCGTTGAGCTTCTCCATGATGTTGGCGCGATGCGCCTCGACGGTCTTGATGCTGATGCCGAGGTCGTCGGCGATCTGCTTGTTGAGGCGGCCGGCGACGATGCGCTCGAGCACCTGCGCCTCGCGGCCCGTGAGCTTGGACAGCAGCGCGTCGCGGCTGGCCGACTGCTGGTGCTGCGTGAAGGCGCCGCGCGCGTGTTCGAGCATGCGCTCGACCAGCGCGACGAGTTCCTCGTCGTTGAAGGGCTTCTGGATGAAATCCATCGCGCCCTTCTTCATGCTGTCGACGGCCATCGGCACGTCGCCGTGGCCGGTGATCACCACGATCGGCAGCGGCGAGCGGCGCTCGATCAACCGGTCCTGCAACTCCAGGCCCGTCATGCCACCCATGCGGATGTCGACGATCAGGCAGGCCACCTCGCGGGGGTCGTAGCGGGAGAGGAAGGACTCGGCGGAATCGAAGCAGCGGACCCGGTAGTCCTTGCCTTCGAGCAGCCACTGGAGCGAATCGCGTACGGCTTCGTCGTCATCGACGACATACACAGTGCCCTTTTTCGGAATCAAACTCATGCAGGTACCTTTACCTCGTCACTTGCTAGGGAACTGATAGCGTCCAACACCGGAATCCAGAAGGAAAAACGGCATCCGATCACATCCGGGCCATTGTAGATGTTCTCCGCCTGCATCCGGCCGCGGTGCGACTCGACGATGGTGCGGCACAGGTTCAGGCCGATGCCCATGCCCTCGGGCTTGGTCGAGAAGAAGGCCTCGTAGAGCCGGTCCATGACCTCCGGCGCGAGGCCCTTGCCGGTGTCCTGCACCGAGAACTCGATCGCGTTGTGGCCCTCGATCACCTTCGGCAGCACGCGCAGCTCGACGCTGCGCCGCGCCAGCGGGCGCTCGGCGAGGTCGATCGATTCGGCCGCGTTCTTCAGCAGGTTGACCATCACCTGCTCGATTAGGATCGGATCGACGCGCACCATCGGCAGCCGCGCCGCCACGTAGTGGTTGAGCCGCACGTTGCGCCGGCGCAGCTCGATGCCGGCCAGCTCGACCGCTTCGCTGACCATGGTCGCCACGTCGGCCGGCGTGCGGTTGGGTTCGCTGCGCTTCACGAAGGAGCGGATGCGCTGGATGATCTGGCCCGCGCGCTGGGCCTGCTTCGAGGTCTTCTCGAGCGCGGCCAGCAGCGCATCGTTGTCGATCGACTGGCTCTTGATGCGCGACATCATCCCGTTGCAGTAGTTGCTGATCGCGGTCAGAGGCTGGTTGAGCTCGTGCGCCACGCTCGAGGCCATCTCGCCCATGGTGATCAGCCGGCTCGCCGATTGCGCGCGGTCGGCCTGCGCGGCCGCCTGTTCCTCGGCATCGCGGCGCGGCGTGATGTCGGTGGCGATCACCAGCTGCGCCAGGCGGCCGTCGACCCAGGTCAGGTAGCGCGAGCGCACCTCGAGCCACTTGCCGAGCTCGGGCACGAAGATCTCGTTGTTGGCCGCCTGCGCGGCGGTCAGCGTGTCGATCGGCAGGCCGGCGTAGGGGTCGACGTCGTCCAGGCCCTCGTCGTGCGCGTTCGAGGCCGGCACGCCGGCCTGCGCCACCATGCCCAGGTGGCCGACGGTGTCGGAGCCGAACCACAGGCGGTAGAGCTTGTTGGCGAACAGCAGCTCCTCGCTGCCGATCGGCGCCACCGACACCGCGGCATCGAGCGCCTCGAGCACGGTGGTGAAGCGCTCGTACGAGGCCGACAGCTGCTCGCGGATGCGTGTGGGCTCGGTGATGTCGGTCATCGAGGTCATCCAGCCGGTCTGGTGGCCGCGCGCGTCGATCAGCGGCGAGACGTACAGCCGCGCGTCGAACACGCTGCCGTTCTTGCGCTTCACGCGCACCTGGAAGCCGCCGGGCAAGGCACGGCCGTGCAGCTCCTCCTCGAGCCGCTCGTTCATGATCTCGCGATCGGACTCGAGCCAGTAGGGGAAGGGCGGCGTCTGGCCGACCAGCTCTTCCTCGGCCCAGCCGGTCATCGCGCAGAAGGCGGCGTTGACGTAGGTGATGCGGCCCTGCAGGTCGAGCACCCGCATGCCGGTCAGCATCGAGTTCTCCATCGCGCGGCGGAAGTTGGTCTCGGCCACCAGCCGCTGCTGCGCCTGCAGCCTGCGGCGCGTGTGGCGCCAGGTGCCGATCAGCATCCAGCTGGTGAGCACGCTGAGCGCGCAGACCAGCCAGAACAGCCCGTTGCCGACCACGCCCTGCGAGGTGCGGTAGGCCTGGGCGCGCAGCACCAGCGCATTGCCCACGGGCGAGACCGGTACCTCGTATTCGTTGGTGCGCTCGCTCCAGGGCAGCAGGCGCGCGCCGGTCTCGCGCAGGTTGGCGGTGTTGCCCGCGATCACCTTGCCCTTGGCGTCGAGCAGCGACACCGCGTAGCGCGCCTGCACCTCGGAAGGCATGCCGTAGCGCAGCAGGCCATCGACCGAGAACTCGCCGAGCACCACGCCCGCGAAGAGGCCCTGGTCGAACAGCGGGATGTGCAGCTGCAGCATGGCGGGCGGATCGCCGCCGGCCGCGGGCTGGGAGAACACCGGCTGGCGCAGCTCGCGCGCCAGCGCGTAGTTGCTCTCGATGTCGCCGGGGCGCAGCACGTCGCCGATCAGGTGCTGCTGCGCCGGATGCACGCTGGGCGCGGCATAGCCGGCCTTGAAGCGGCGGCGGTCGTCGATCCAGGTGATGGTCTGCAGCTCGGGGAACTGGCTCACCAGCGATTCGGCGCGACTGGTGAACTCGATCGGGTCGATCTCGCGGTTGGAGGCATCGCGCGCGATGCGCATCAACTGCTCCTGGCGCTCCAGCAACCGCAGCCGCATGCGCTGCTGGGCGTACTCGACGTCGCGGCGCACCGACTCCTGCTCGCGCTCGATCTCCTCGGTGCGCAGGTACCAGAAGGCGGTGACGATCGCCGCGAGGAACAGCAGCACGGCGGCCATCGGGGCCAGCATCGCGACGGCGTCCTGCAGCACCGGGGTCTGGCGGCGCCACCCGGGGCGCCACCACGACAGCGGCGAGGCGTTGACGGCACTGCGGGCCACGGCCAGCGGGGAGGAAAAAGGCATCGCGAGAGTTTATTAGGTGACGGAGTTTCCTAGGCGCGGGTTATCGACGGTGGCACTGATCCCGGCGCGGTCTGCGGCCGCTCCGGATTCGTGAAAATGTCACATTAAGAAATCTATACGCACTATTTGAAATCGCAGTATTTCTGTGCGACACTCCGCGCGCTCACACGCAGAGCGCCTAAATTACGCCCACAGCCCCAAAAGGAGAGACAAGCATGTCGGCAAATCCCGAGAAGCAATTCGGCCCGGCCGCGAACGACGCGGATTCCCAGGAAACGCGCGAGTGGATGGACGCCTTGTCCGCCGTGATCCAGAGCGAGGGCCCCGAGCGTGCGCACTTCCTGCTCGAGCAACTCCTCGAACATGCCCGCCAGAACACGGTCGACATGCCGTTCTCGGCCAACACGGGCTACGTCAACACCATCGAGCCGTCGCAGGAAGCCCGCAGCCCCGGCAACCTCGAGATCGAACAGCGCCTGCGTGCCTACATGCGCTGGAACGCGATGGCGATGGTGGTCAAGGCCAACCGCCACCACCCGCCCGAAGGCGGCGACCTCGGCGGCCACATCGGCTCCTTCGCTTCGCTGGCCAGCATGTTCGGCGCCGGCTTCAACCACTTCTGGCACGCCGAGAGCGAGAACCACGGCGGCGACCTGCTCTACATCCAGGGCCACGTCTCGCCCGGCATCTACGCGCGCGCCTACCTCGAAGGCCGCCTGACCGAGGAGCAGCTGCTCAACTTCCGCCAGGAAGTCGACGGCAAGGGCCTGTCGAGCTACCCGCATCCCAAGCTGATGCCCGAGTTCTGGCAGTTCCCCACGGTGTCGATGGGCCTGGGCCCGCTGATGGCGATCTACCAGGCGCGCTTCCTCAAGTACCTGCATGCCCGCGGCATCGCCAACACCGAGAACCGCAAGGTCTGGGTGTTCTGCGGCGACGGCGAGATGGACGAGGTCGAGTCGCTGGGCGCCATCGGCCTGGCGGCGCGCGAGAACCTCGACAACCTGATCTTCGTCATCAACTGCAACCTGCAGCGCCTCGACGGCCCGGTGCGCGGCAACGGCAAGATCATCCAGGAGCTCGAGGGCGAGTTCCGCGGCGCCAACTGGAACGTGGTCAAGCTGATCTGGGGCAAGGGCTGGGACGCGCTGCTCGAGAAGGACCATGACGGCGCGCTGCGCAAGATCATGATGGAGTGCAACGACGGCGACTACCAGTCGTTCAAGGCCAACGACGGTGCCTACGTGCGCAAGAACTTCTTCGGCCGCGACCCGCGCACCTTGAAGATGGTCGAGCACATGAGCGACGACGAGGTCTGGAACCTGCAGCGCGGCGGCCACGATTCGCAGAAGGTCTACGCGGCCTTCCACGCGGCCCAGAACCACCAGGGCCAGCCCACCGTGCTGCTCGTCAAGACCGTCAAGGGCTTCGGCATGGGCAAGATCGGCGAGGGCAAGAACACGGTCCACCAGACCAAGAAGCTCAACGACGACGACATCCGCGCCTTCCGCGACCGCTTCAACATCCCGATCCCCGACAGCCAGATCGCCGAGCTGCCGTTCTACAAGCCGGCCGACGACACGCCGGAAATGAAGTACCTGCACGAGCGCCGCAAGGCCCTGGGCGGCTACCTGCCGCACCGCCGCGTCAAGGCCGAGGAGAGCTTCACCGTGCCCGCGCTCGAGACCTTCAAGGCGGTGCTCGAGCCCACGGCCGAGGGCCGCGAGATCTCTACCACGCAGGCCTACGTGCGCTTCCTCACGCAGTTGCTGCGCGACCAGGCCCTGGGCCCGCGCGTGGTGCCGATCCTGGTCGACGAGGCGCGCACCTTCGGCATGGAAGGCCTGTTCCGACAGGTCGGCATCTACAACCCGCACGGTCAGCAGTACACCCCGGTCGACAAGGACCAGGTCATGTACTACAAGGAAGACAAGGCCGGCCAGATCCTGCAAGAGGGCATCAACGAGGCCGGCGGCATGTCGAGCTGGATCGCGGCGGCCACGTCGTACAGCACGAACAACCGCATCATGGTGCCGTTCTACGTGTACTACTCGATGTTCGGCTTCCAGCGCATCGGCGACCTGGCCTGGGCGGCCGGCGACATGCAGGCGCGCGGCTTCCTGCTCGGCGGCACCTCGGGACGCACCACGCTGAACGGCGAAGGCCTGCAGCACGAGGACGGCCACAGCCACATCCTGGCCAACACCATCCCGAACTGCGTGAGCTACGACCCGACCTTCGCGCACGAAGTCGGCGTGATCCTGCACCATGGCCTCAAGCGCATGGTCGAGAAGCAGGACAACGTCTACTACTACCTCACGCTGCTCAACGAGAACTACCCGATGCCCGGCCTGCAGCCCGGCACCGAGGAACAGATCATCAAGGGCATGTACCTGTGCAAGCAGGCGCCGACGGTCAAGGCGGCCAAGGGCAAGGAAGCCCCCACCGTGCAGCTGCTGGGCTCCGGCACCATCCTGCGCGAGAGCTTCGCGGCGCAGGAACTGCTCGAGAAGGACTGGGGCGTGAGCGCCGGCGTCTGGAGCTGCCCGAGCTTCAACGAGCTGACCCGCGACGGCCAGGACGCCGACCGCTGGAACCTGCTGCACCCGACCGAGGAAGCGCGCGTGCCCTTCGTGGCGCAGCAGCTCGGCGGCAGCACCGGCCCGGTGGTCGCCTCGACCGACTACATGAAGGCCTACGCCGAGCAGATCCGTCCCTTCGTCCCCAAGGGCCGCAACTACAAGGTGCTGGGCACCGACGGCTTCGGCCGCAGCGACTTCCGCAACAAGCTGCGCGAGCACTTCGAGGTCAACCGCCACTACATCGTGGTGGCCGCGCTCAAGGCCCTGGCCGAGGACGGCGTGCTGCCGGCCGCCAAGGTGGCCGAGGCGATCAAGAAGTACGGCATCAATGCCGACAAGGTGAACCCGCTCTACGCGTAATCACGATTCCCCACAACCAAGACGCGCCTTCCGGCGGGAGACAAACGATATGGCAGCAGTGGAAGTCAAGGTACCCGACATCGGCGATTTCGATGAAGTCGCTGTGATCGAGGTGCTGGTGAAAGTGGGCGACACGGTCAAGCCCGAGCAGTCGCTCATCACCGTGGAGTCGGACAAGGCCTCGATGGAGATTCCGTCGTCGTCCGCCGGCGTGGTCAAGGAACTCAAGGTCGAGATCGGCAGCAAGGTGAAGGAAGGTTCGGTGGTGCTGGTGCTCGAGGCCGAAGGGGCCGGCCAGGCCGCCGCGCCAGCGCCCGCGGCCAGTGCTCCGGCACCCGCGGCCAGCGCGCCGGCACCGGCCGCTGCGGCACCCGCACCCGCTGCGGCGGCTGCACCGACCGCCGCCGCCGGCCCGGTCGACGTGAAGGTGCCCGACATCGGCGACTTCAAGGACGTCGCGGTCATCGAGGTGCTGGTCAAGCCTGGCGACACCATCAAGGTCGAGCAGTCGCTGATCACGGTCGAATCGGACAAGGCCTCGATGGAGATCCCGTCGTCGGCCGCCGGCACGCTCAAGGAACTCAAGGTCAAGGTCGGCGACGTCGTCAACATCGGCGACCTGATCGCGGTGATCGAAGGCGCCGCCCCCGCTGCGGGCGCCGCGCCCGCACCGGCGCCGGCTCCCGCGGCTGCGGCCGCTGCTGCGCCCGCCACGGCTTCGGCCTCCGCGCCCGCACCGGCTCCGGCTGCTCCCGCGCCGGCCGCCGCCGCGCCGCACGATCCCACCAGGAGCCCGTCGGCCGGCCTGCCGCACGCCTCGCCCTCGGTGCGCAAGTTCGCGCGCGAACTCGGCGTGCCGCTCGAGGAGGTCAAGGGTTCCGGTCCCAAGGGCCGCATCACGCAGGAAGACGTCCAGGGCTTCACCAAGGCCGTGATGAGCGGCCAGGCCACCACCAAGGCTTCGGCCGCGGCCAAGCCCGCGGCCGGTGGCGGTGCCGACGGCGCCGCGCTGGGCCTGCTGCCCTGGCCGAAGGTCGACTTCACGAAGTTCGGTACGGTCGAGCGCAAGGACCTGTCGCGCATCAAGAAGATCAGCGGCGCGAACCTGCACCGCAACTGGGTGATGATCCCGCACGTCACGAACAACGACGATGCCGACATCACCGAGCTCGAAGCCTTCCGCGTCGCCACCAACAAGGAGAACGAGAAGTCGGGCGTGAAGGTCACGATGCTGGCTTTCGTGATCAAGGCGGTGGTCTCGGCGCTCAAGAAGTTCCCCGAGTTCAACACCAGCCTCGACGGCGACACGCTGGTCTACAAGCAGTACTTCCACATCGGCTTCGCGGCCGACACGCCCAACGGCCTCGTGGTGCCGGTGCTGCGCGATGCCGACAAGAAGGGCATCCTGCAGATCAGCCAGGAGATGGGCGAGCTCGCCAAGAAGGCGCGCGACGGCAAGCTCGGCGCGGCCGACATGCAGGGCGGCTGCTTCTCGATCAGCTCGCTCGGCGGCATCGGCGGGACGCACTTCACGCCGATCATCAACGCGCCCGAAGTGGCCATCCTCGGCCTCTCGAAGAGCGCGATGAAGCCGGTGTGGGACGGCAAGCAGTTCGTGCCGCGCCTGACGCTGCCGCTGTCGCTGTCCTATGACCACCGCGTGATCGACGGTGCCTCGGCGGCGCGTTTCAACGCCTACCTGGGCCAGGTGCTCGCCGACTTCCGCCGCGTGCTGCTATGAGTGCCGAGGCTGCTTCGGCGGCCGCTGCGCCCCTGGCGAACCGGCGCGAGGCCCCATGACCACGGTCGTGGCCGTCCGCAAGAACGGCCAGGTCGCCATGGCGGCCGACGCGCTCGTGACCTTCGGGGACACGCGGCTCACGCACCGGCAGGAGGCGAACCAGAAGATCTTCTCGATCGAGGACGCCGCCGGCCACAGCCTGTTCGCGATGGCCGGCGCCGCGGCGCACTTCCTGGTGCTGCAGCATGCGCTGGCCGCGCAGCCGCGCGAGTCGCTGCTGTTCGGCAGCAAGCACGAGGTGTTCCGCACCTTCACGATGCTGCATCCGGTGCTCAAGAGCTCGTTCTTCATGGAGACCAAGGAAGACGACCACGAGCCCTACGAGTCGAGCCAGTTCACGATGCTGCTGGCCAACGCGAGCGGGATCTACGGCATCTACAGCTACCGCGAGGTGTTCGAGTTCAAGCAGTTCTGGAGCATCGGCTCGGGACGCAGCTTCGCGCTCGGCGCCATGCACGCGGCGTACGACCAGAAGTCGCGCTCGGCGCGCGACGTGGCGGAGGCGGGGATCGCCGCCGCCTGCGAATTCGATCGCAATTCGGCCGGACCGGTCGACTCTCTCACACTCAAACTGAAAGTGTCCAAATGAGCGAACAACAAATCAAGGTGCCCGACATCGGCGACTTCGACGAAGTGGCGGTGATCGAGGTGCTGGTGAAGGTGGGCGACACGGTGAAGGCCGAGCAATCGCTGATCACGGTCGAATCGGACAAGGCCTCGATGGAGATTCCGTCGTCCGCGGCCGGCGTGGTGAAGTCGCTGGCGGTGAAGGTGGGCGACAAGGTCAAGGAAGGCTCGGTGGTGTTGACGCTGGAGGCGGATGCCGCCGCCGCGCCCGCGCCCGCGCCGGCCGCAGCGGCCCCGGCGCCCGCCGCCGCGGCGCCCGCGCCCAAGGCTGCGGCGCCCGCACCGGCCCCGGTCGCGGCACCCGCGGCCTCGAACTACGGCGGCAAGGTCGACGTCGAGTGCGACGTCATCGTGCTCGGCGCCGGCCCCGGCGGCTACTCGGCCGCCTTCCGCGCCGCCGACCTTGGCCTGAAGGTCGTGCTGATCGAGCGCTACGCCACCCTCGGCGGCGTCTGCCTCAACGTCGGCTGCATCCCCTCGAAGGCGCTGCTGCACGTGGCCTCGGTGATGGACGAGGTCAAGCACTTCGCCGACCTCGGCGTGAGCTTCGCCGCGCCCACGGTCGACCGCGCCAAGCTGCTGGGCCACAAGAACAAGGTGGTGGGCAAGCTCACGAGCGGCCTCACCGCCATGGCCAAGATGCGCAAGGTCACGGTGCTGCGCGGCGTGGGCAACTTCGTCGACCCGCATCACATCGAGGTCGAGGAGACCTCGGGCACGGGCTGGGACACCACCGGCAGCAAGCAGACCGTGAAGTTCCGCAGCGCCATCATCGCCGCCGGCTCGCAGGCCGTGAGCCTGCCCTTCATGCCGAAGGACCCGCGCGTGGTCGACTCCACCGGCGCGCTCGAGCTCGGCACCGATCCCAAGCGCATGCTGATCCTGGGCGGCGGCATCATCGGCCTCGAGATGGGCACGGTGTATTCCACGCTCGGCGCGCGCCTCGACGTGGTCGAGATGCTCGACGGCCTGATGCAGGGCGCCGACCGCGACCTGGTGAAGGTCTGGCAGAAGATGAACGCGCCGCGCTTCGACAACCTCATGCTCAAGACCAAGACGGTCGGCGCCGAGGCCACGAAGGAGGGCATCAAGGTCACCTTCGAGGGCGAGAACGCGCCCAAGGAACCGCAGGTCTACGACCTGGTGCTGCAGGCCGTGGGCCGCAGCCCCAACGGCAAGAAGATCGGCGCCGAGAAGGCCGGCGTGGCCGTCGGCGAACGCGGCTTCATCCCCGTCGACATCCAGATGCGCACCAACGTGCCGCACATCTTCGCCATCGGCGACATCGTCGGCCAGCCGATGCTGGCCCACAAGGCGGTGCACGAGGCGCACGTGGCGGCCGAGGTGATCGCGGGCGAGCTCAAGGGCGACAAGGAACTGGCGAGCGCGGCCTTCAATGCCCGCGTGATCCCGAGCGTGGCCTACACCGACCCCGAGGTGGCGTGGGTGGGCCTGACCGAGGACCAGGCCAAGGCCGAAGGCATCAAGGTCAAGAAGGGCCACTTCCCGTGGACCGCCTCGGGCCGCGCGATCGCCAACGGCCGCGACGAGGGCTTCACCAAGCTGCTGTTCGACGCCGAGACGCACCGCATCCTCGGCGGCGGCATCGTCGGCACCCATGCCGGCGACATGATCGGCGAGATCGCGCTGGCCATCGAGATGGGCGCCGACGAGATCGACATCGGCAAGACCATCCATCCGCATCCCACGCTGGGCGAGAGCATCGGCATGGCGGCGGAAGTGGCGCACGGCACCTGCACCGACCTGCCGCCGCAAAAGCGCTGAGGGGTCGGGGGCCGCCTCGCGGCCTTCGCCCAAAACAAAAAAATCCCGCGGCTGCGGGATTTTTTTCGTCCCGGCCCCAGTGCGAAGTGGGCCGAAGGAGGGGGATTCAGTCGCCGGTGCGGGCCGACGCCGCGGCGGCGCGGATCTCGTCGTTCGATCCGCCGCCGAGCACGCGGCGGGCGCCGTCGAAGCGGCGGCTCCAGTAGCTGCCGTTCATGTCTTCCACGCGCACCTGGGCGCCCGAGCGCGGCGAGTGGATGAACTTGCCCTCGCCGACGTAGATGCCGACATGGCTGAAGGCGCGGCGCATGGTGTTGAAGAACACGAGGTCGCCGGGCTTGAGTTCGCTGCGGTCGATCTTCTCGGTGGCGGCGGCCTGTTCTTCCGCGCGGCGCGGCAGCATGTGGCCGACCGTCTGGTTGTACATGGCGCGCACGAAGCCGCTGCAATCGAAGCCGGTGTCTTCCGAATTACCGCCGCGGCGGTACGGAACACCGAGGAAACCGATGGCGGTCATCACGAGATCGGAGGTGCGCTCGGTGACGGTCTGGCGGACTTGCCTCAGTTGCCCCACCAGGCCTTTTTCGGCCAGGAGTTGGCCGACTTCGTCGGTCCGGTCCGATGGTTGGGGAGCTGCATGGGCAGCGACGGCAATCAGGAGGGACGCGGGTAGGACGAAAAAACGCATGGCGCGTAGGATATTGATGACGGCTGGCACTGTCAATTTGATCTGAATTAGAGATTGTGCCGCCAACCCGTTGATTTATTTGAAATTTTTGAATCATCGGACAACTAAAATGTAACGGTCGACCCGTGATGCCGGATAAACAGTTCGACCTCCAAGACCCTTCGAAGTCGACAACTGTCTTCATGTGGGTTTGAAAAACCGCCAAGATCATTCGTTTTGCGGGGAAAACACATGAAATCGCTCTCCAGGCCCTCTCGCCGCGTCCTCGGCCGTGTTTTCGTCATGTCGGGTTTGATCTTTGGCGCGGCCGCCATGGCACAGGGTCGATCTGAGACCGTGGCTTCGGGGCTCGAAAGTCCCTGGGGCGTGGGCTTCCTGCCGGGCGACCGTTTCGTGGTCACCGAGAAGCCCGGGCGCATCCGCATCGTGGCCAAGGACGGCAAGCTGGGCGCGCCGCTGGCCGGCCTGCCGGCCATCGCGGCCGGCGGGCAGGGCGGCCTGCTCGACGTGCTCGTCGACGCGGACTTCCGCAGCAACCGCACGCTGTACTTCTGCTTCTCGGAGCCCGATGCCGGCGGCAGCGCCAACAGCACCGCGCTCGCGCGGGCGCGGCTGTCATCCGACGACACCCGGCTCGAGAACCTGCAGATCATCTTCAGCCAGAAGCCCAAGGTCGCGAGCCGCGCGCACTTCGGCTGCCGCATCGTCGACCGCGGCGACGGCACGCTCTACCTCACGCTGGGCGACCGCTTCAGCCGCAAGGAAGATGCGCAGCGGCTCGACAACCACCTCGGCAAGATCGTGCGCATCCGCAAGGACGGCAGCGTGCCCGACGACAACCCCTACGCCGGCCGGCCGGGCCCGCTGCCCGAGATCTGGAGCTACGGCCACCGCAACGGGCAGGGCGCCACGCTCGGTCCCGACGGCCGCCTGTGGATGACCGAGCACGGCCCGCAGGGCGGCGACGAGATCAACATCGCGCAGGCCGGCCGCAACTACGGCTGGCCCGTGATCACCTACGGCGAGAACTACGGCGGCGGCAAGATCGGCGACGGCATCACGGCCAAGGAAGGCATGGAGCAGCCGCTGCACTATTGGGTGCCCTCGATCGCGACCTCGGGCATGGCCTTCCTGACCAGTGACCGCTATGGCGCCGCATGGAAGGGCAACCTCTTCGTCGGCTCGCTGAAGTTCGGCTACCTCGACCGCATCGAGCTCAAGGACGGCAAGGTGGTGGCCGAGCACAAGCTGCTCGAGGACGGGCGCGCGCGCATCCGCGACGTGAAGCAGGGGCCCGACGGGCTGCTCTACGTGCTGACCGACGAGTCGAACGGCAAGCTGCTGCGGCTGCGGCCGAACTGAGCGTCAGCCGGGGCAGCCGGGCAGCGACAGCGTCGGCAGCATCCGCTGCCACAGGCGCCGCCATTCGGGCCAGTCGTGGCCGCCCTCGGTGGTGAAGACGCGTTCGGCCGGCAGCGCACCGGCCAGCAGCCGGTGACTGAAGGCGAAGCGGTCGTCGAGGCCGTAGCCCAGGTAGAGCGGCGGCCGCGCGCCCGCCGTCTGCGTGTAGCCCGCGTAGCCGCGCAGCCATTGCCAGAGCTGGGTTTCGTTCGGCGTGCGCGGGGTGGCGGCGCCGCTGTCGAGCGGCCCGTTCCACTTCGCGAGTCCGCCCGCGTTGGCGATGTCGGTGCTCAGCGTGCGTTCGCCCAGGTAGGGCGCGATCGCCACCACGCCGGCCAGTTCGCCCGGATGCGTCTGCGCGTAGAGCAGGCCGCCGAAGCCGCCGAGCGAGATGCCGACGATCCAGATCTGGCGGTAGCCCTGGCGCCGCGCGGGGGCGATCACGTCGGCATCCAGCCGCTGCAGCACGGTCCTGTCGTTGTAGTAGCCGAGGTGCGCGTCGACCAGCATCGTGTCGACCGCGAGCCGGTTCTCGCGCACCGCCTCGACGAAGCCTTCGCGCTCGAACTCGTCGGGCGTCGAATAGGCGCCCGGCAGCATCACGAGCAGGGTGTCGGCCTGGCGCGTGCAGCGCTGGGTTTCGAGCACGGTCGCCAGCGGCACCGTGCTCTTGCGCACGCCGCCGCAGCCGGCCACCAGCAGCACGGCACCGATGCCGAGAGCCGCGAGGCAGAGCCGCTTCGTCAGGACTTTCATCCCGCCGAGTCTAGGCCTGGGCGCGGTGAGGCTTGGGCAGTTCGACCATCACCGGCTGCCCGGGCGTGGTACAGCCCGTGTCGCAGCACTTGCCGGGCTGGCGGTTGCGCGTGATCGCGCGCTGCGGATCGTGCGGCGCGGCCGCAGGCGAGCCGTCGGCGGCGATGCCGCGCTCGAGCAGCCGCTCGACCAGCTCCACCTTCGAGCCCACCGGGTAGTGGCGCCAGATCTCCTGCTTCATCGCGGCGGGCGAACCGCCGCCGTGCAGGCTGATCACGCTGTACCAGCCGCCCTGGTAGCCGGCCGTCAGGTCCTCGATGAAGCGGGCCGCCTCGATGCGCTGTTCGTAGGGCACGGCCGGATTGGCGCGCAGCACGTCCGACAGCCGCGCCGCGGTCTCGGGGTTGTGGTCCTCGTCGGGGCCGGGCAGGGTGACGATCAGGCCGCCGCTCACGGTGTGGGCGATGCGGTGCATGTCGTAGACCTTGGTCGCGAGCAGCAGCTTGCCGATGTTGCTGAACACCGGGTCGGGCATGAAGACCGGGCAGTGCTCGTCGGCCTTGCCGTAGACGCTGGCCGCCACGCCGCAGGCGAAGAAGCCCTCGGTGATGCTGATGAGCTCGACCATCTGCTCGCGCAGGTGGCTCTCCTTGCCCGGGTCGAAGCCGTTGGCCTCGCACATCAGCGCGCCGGCGCCGATCAGCAGGTCGCCGAAGCCCGCGCGCGCGCCGATGCAGCTGTGGCGGTGGTGGGTGGCGTAGCTGTAGGTGAGGTGGCCCGAGTGTTCCCAGCTGCCGTCGGAGCCGTCGTAGAACACGCGCTCCCACGGCACCAGCACGCGGTCGAAGATGCACACGCCGGTGCTCTGGCCGTACTTGCGGCTGAACAGGGCGTCGCCATGCTCGAGCTTCTCGCCGGGCCGGCCGGCCGGTCGCGCCACGATCGTCAGGCCCGGCGCGTCGAGCGGCACCGCGCAGCAGACGGCGAAGTCGGCGTCCTCGCGGCCCATGTTGCGGCAGGGCATGACCAGCAGCTCGTGCACGTAGGGCGCGCCGGTCACGATGGCCTTGGTGCCCGAGATCACGATGCCGCGCGCGTTGCGTTCCACCACGTGCACGTAGCTGTCGACGTTGGCCTGCTCGTGCGGCCGGCGGCTGCGGTCGCCCTTGGCGTCGGTCATGGCCACGCCCAGGGTCAGGTCCTGGTCCTGGACGCGGTGCAGGTACTCGAGGAAGCGTGCCGTGTGCTCGCCGCCGCCGCGCGCGTCGTCGATGCGCGCCGACACCTGGGCGATCGCGTTGAGCGCGTCGTGCGTGAGGTAGCGCTGCGCGCAGCCGGTTTCCTGGCACACCAGCCGCACCGCCTCGAGCTTGTTGAGCAGGTCGCCGGCGCTGGTGTTGAGGTGCGAAAGCCGGTTCGCGCGCTTGCCGCTGGTGTGCTGCACCGCGGTCATCAGCGGTTCGTACTGCGCCTTCAGCGCATGGTCGTAGGTCAGCGCGATGGCGTTGATGCCGGGGCGGAACGCGGGCTCGTCGGCCACGCTCTCGACGCGCCGGCCATCGACGTAGACGACGGGCTTGTAGCGGCGCAGCGATTCGCGGTAGTCGGCGCCGGACATCAGCGCGGCCGAGGGGAGCGGGGCGTTCATCGTGGGTGTCTCCGGTGGTTGTCGTGCGGGCCGGATCGGGCCGGCTCCCGCTAAATTTAAACATTGTTCAAAAAATTGATCAACCGTTAAGAAAAATGAGCAACGCTTAAAAGAAGGGCTACAGTCCAGCCCATGCAGGCCAAGCTCCAACGACGACAGACCCTGAGCGATGCGCGCCGCGCGCTGGTGCTCGACGCGGCGCGGGCCGTGTTCTCCGAGGCCGGCATCGAGGGCGCGAGCATCCGCGAGATCGCGCGCCGCGCCGGCTACACGCCCGGTGCCATCTATTCGTACTTCGAGAGCAAGGAGGCGATCTACGCCGCGCTGCTCGACGAATCGCTGCTGCGCCTGCGCACCGCGGTGGGGGAGGCCGAGGCCTTCGCGGAGCGGCCCGCGCTGACATTGGCGTCCAAGGCGCGGGCCTGGTTCGGCTTCTACGCGGCCCATCCGCGCGAGCTCGACCTCGGCTTCTACCTGGTGCACGGCATGCGGCCGCGCGGCCTGACCAGCGAGCTCGACCATGCGCTCAACGACCGGCTGAAGGAGGCGCTCGACCCCTGCGAGGAAGCGCTGCGCGCCATGGGCCTCGATGCCGCCGAGGCGCTGCGCGAGAACACCGCCCTGTTCGCGCACGGCGTGGGCCTGCTGCTGATGCGGCACACCGGGCGCATCCGCATGTTCGGGCAGTCGGCCGATGCGCTGTTCGAGGCCTACATCGGGCAGCTCGTGGCCCGCGTGCGGCCGGCGGTGGCCTGAGCCGACGTTTTCGGTGTTAGTTTCCAGGGTCCAGGACGCACGGCGTCCTCGCAACCCTCAGAAGAAAGAACCTCGCCCATGCTGCTCGACGCATCCCAATCCCAACTCGTGCTGGTCGACTATCAGGCGCGACTGATGCCGGCGATCTTCGAGTCGGAGGCGGTCGCGCAGAACGCGGTCCGCCTCGGCAAGATGGCCCGGCTGTTCGATGTGCCCGTCTTCGGCACCGAGCACAACCCGTCCAAGCTCGGCGAGAACCTGCCCGACATCCGCGCGCTGTGCCGCCGCACGCTGCCGAAGATGCACTTCAGCGGCGTCGAGGAGGGGCTGGGCGAATGGCTGCGCGTGCCGGCGAAGGCGCCGCAGGGCAATGCGCGCAGCCTGCCCAAGCACCTGCAGAAGCCGGCCGCGGCCGCCGAGGAGCGCAACACCATCGTCATCGCCGGCTGCGAAGCCCATGTCTGCCTGCTGCAGACCGCGCTCGACCTGCTGGAGGACGAGTTCGAGGTCTGGGTCGTCACCGATGCCTGCGGTTCGCGCACCGAGCGCAACCGCGACGCCGCCTTCGACCGCCTGGCCGGCGCGGGCGCCGAACTGGTGACGACGGAGATGGTCGGCTTCGAATGGCTGCGCACGGCCGAGCACCCGGCCTTTCCGGAGCTGCTCGCGCTGGTGCGCTGAGCGCGCCGGGCGTCAGTCCTGCCGCACCTCGCTCGCGAGCAGCGGCATGCCGAGTTCGCGCAGGGCCTGCTGGATCTGCGCCACCGGTGCCTGGCGCACCGTCATTCCTGTCTCCACCGCGATCGCGGCGGCCACGCCCGCGGCCTGGCCGGTCGCCATGCAGGCCGGCATGTTGCGCGAGCGCGCATGGGCCTCGTGGTTGGCCGAGATGCAGCGGCCCGCGACCAGCAGCTGCTCGATCCGCTTCGGCAGCAGGCAGCGGTAGGGGATCTCGTAGGGCGGCATGCTCTGGAAATCGACGTCGCCGCCCTTGGGGTCGTGGATGTCGAGCGCCGAAGTGTCGGCGGCGATGCTGTCCTCGAAACGGGTCTCGCCGCGCGAGTCGGGGCCGGTCAGCGTGTATTCGCCCTCGATGTGGCGCGTTTCGCGCACGCCCAGGATCGGCGAGACCTGCCCGAGCCGCGCCTGCTCGAAGCCCGGCACGCGCTCGCGCAGGAAACGGCACACGCCCTCGATCTGGCGATAGCACTCGAGGATCGCGCCCGTGAACTGCGCCGGCGAGAACACGTCGACGCCGAGCACGCGCGTGGCATTCACGTACATCTGGCCGTCGGCCGTCTTCAGCGTGATGTTGTCGCGCTGCAGCTTCACGCCGGTTTCGTCCTGGAAGCGCCGCAGCATGCCGTTGAAGCCGGTCAGCCACAGGCCGTAGGCCAGCCCTTCACGGTCGCGCGGGATGGCGCGCGCGGGCACGTCCTCGCAGTCGCGGGCCCAGTCGGCCAGGCGCTCGAGGTCGACGTTCTTCATGATGAAGTACATCGACACCGGCTGCATGCGGGCCTCGGCTTCGCCCGAACCCATCACGAATGGGGCGCCGGCCTTGGCCGCCATGTCGGCATCGGCCGAGCAATCGATCAGCACCTGGGCAGCGATGAACTGGCGCCCGGCCTTGCTCTCGATGAACACGCCCTTGACCGTGCCGTCCTCCACCCGCGGCGCGGAGACGAAGGTCTCGAACAGGATCTGCACGCCGGCCTCCACGCACAGGCGCGTGAGCAGCATCTTCATGACCTCGGGATCGGTCGGCGAGGCGATGCGCACGCCGCCGGTCTTGGTGGTGGCCATGTAGTCCTCGCCGGCGCCGCCGGCCGAGCGCGCGAGGTTCCAGATCTCGAGCGGGATGCCGCCGATCAGCGAGCCCGAGGGCTTGGTGTTCAGGCCCAGCGTGAGGATGCCGCCGAGCGAGCCGAAACGCTCGATCAGCACGACCTTGCGGCCGCGCCGCGCGGCGGCGATGGCCGCGACCGGGCCCGTGGTGCCGCCGCCGACGATGACGATGTCGGCCTCCATCAGCACGGGAGTCTGGCGGGCGGGTTCTTGGATGGTGCTCTGTGTCACTGCGTTGCTTTCCTGGGGTGGGTGGGAATGGAGGGGAGGGCGGTCAATCGAGCTTGGCGCCCGATTCCTTGATGGCCTTGGACCACTTCGCGATCTCGCTGCGGTTCCAGGCCGCGAACTGCTCGGGCGTGTTGCCGACCACGATCGCGCCGGTGGCCGCCAGCTGCTTCTGCAGCTCGGGCAGGCGCAGCACCGCGACCATGTCGTTGTAGATCTTGTCGGCCACCGGCTTGGGCGTGCCCGCCGGCACCAGGGCGCCGATCCAGGACACGGCCTCGAAGCCCGGCAGGCCGGATTCGGCGGCGGTCGGCACCTCGGGCAGTGCGTCGACCCGCTTCAGGCTGGTCACCGCCAGCGGCTTGAGCCGGTTCGACTTCACATGCGGCATGACGGCGACGATGTTGTCGAACATCAGCCCGATCTGCCCGCTGAACATGTCGTTGTAGGCCGCGGGCGTGCCCTTGTAGGCCACGTGCAGCAGGTCGGTGCGGGTTTCCGCCTTGAACATCTCGCCGGCCAGGTGGTTCGAGGTGCCCACGCCGCCCGAGCCGAAGTTGAGCTTGCCGGGATTGGCGCGCGCGTACTCGACCAGCTCCTTGACGTTGTTGGCCGGCACCGAGGGGTTGGCCACCAGCACCAGCGGCGTGATGGTGACCAGCGTCAGCGGCTGGAAGTCCTTGAGGTAGTCGTAGTTGAGCTTGGTGTAGAGGGTGGTGCTGATCGCGTTGGCGACGGTACCGAAGAAGATCGTGTAGCCGTCGGCCGGCGCGCGCGCGGCGAGTTCGCTGCCGAGGTTGCCGCCCGCGCCGGGCTTGTTGTCGATGACCACCGGCTGGCCCCATTTCTCCGACAGCTTCTGCCCCACGGCGCGCGCCACCACGTCGGTGGCGCTGGCGGCCGGGAAGCCGAACAGGATGCGGACCGGCTTGGTCGGCCACGGGGTGTCGGCGAAGGCCGGGCTGCCGGCCAGGCCGGCGAGGGCGGCGGCCACGGTGGCCGCGAGCAGGCTTCTCTTGCGCATGGTTTGTCTCCTGGGCTTTGGATCCACGGGGCGGTCTTGCTTGCGCCCCTGTTCATTCAGAGCTTCAATGCTATGGTGCTATATAGCACTTGTCAACTTCGGAGGCGGGTAGCATCGCGTCCCATCACCTCATGAACGAACTCGACAGCCCAGCTTCCGACGATCCCCTGGGTGCCTACACGCACCCGGGCGCCTCGGGCCTGGCCAAGTACGCGCAGTTGCGCGAAACCCTGGTGACCGCCATCCGCAGCGGCTACTGGCGTCCTGGCAGCCAGCTGCCGGCCGAACGCGAACTGGCGCGGCGCACCCGCTACAGCCTCGGTACGGTGCAGCGCGCGCTGCGCGAGCTGGCCGACGACGGCATCGTGGTGCGTACCCATGGCAGCGGCACCTATGTGGCCGAGGGGCGCGGTGCCATCGATGCGCCGCTGCACCTGCGCTTCCTCGGCGACGAGGGCGGCGCGGCCAGCTTCCTGCCGCTCTACCCCAAGGTGCTGTCCCGCGCACGGGTGCCCGAGCGCGGTCCCTGGTCCGACTGGCTGCGGCTCGGCGGCGAGGACGTGGTGCGCATCTCGCGGCGCATCAGCGTCAACCACGAGTTCAACGTGTTCAATCGGCTCTACTTCAGCGCGGCGGCGTTTCCCGGCATCGCCTCGGCGCCGCTGCCCAGCCTCGACGGCGCCAACCTCAAGCAACTGCTCGGCACCGAGGGCCACATGCCGGTGACGGAAATGCGCCAGCGCGTGTCGTTCGTGGTCTTCGGCGACGAGGCGAGCGGCGTGCTCGAGGTGCCGCCCGGCACGCGCGGCATGCTGCTCGAGAGCGCGGCCATGGCGGGGCGCCAGCCGCTGTACTTCTTCGAGTCGTTCATTCCGCCGAACGAGCGCCGGCTCGACGTTTCCTGAGCGCGCGGCAGGCCTGCGTCAGTTCCGCGCAAGCGCGCCTGCCGATGATCTTCGAGGACGGGCCGAGGCGCGCGCCCGCAGAAATACAAGCACGAGAGACAGGAGACAGCATGCCGAACTACGAAGAATTCCACCGCCGGTCGATCGACGCGCCCGAGGCCTTCTGGGCCGAGCAGGCCCGGCTCATCGACTGGCAGAGCCCGCCGCAGCAGATCCTCGACGCGAGCCAGCCGCCGTTCGCGCGCTGGTTCGTCGGCGGCAGCACCAACCTGTGCCACAACGCCGTCGACCGCCACCTGGCCGAGCGCGGCGACCAGCCGGCGCTGATCTTCGTCTCGACCGAGACCGGCACCGAGAAGAGCTACAGCTTCCGCGAGCTGCATGCCGAGGTGCAGCGCACCGCCGCCAGCCTGATCGACCTGGGCGTGGGCCGCGGCGACCGCGTGCTGATCTACATGCCGATGATTCCCGAGGCCGCGTTCGCGATGCTGGCCTGCGCGCGCATCGGCGCCATCCACTGCGTGGTGTTCGGCGGTTTCGCGAGCGGCTCGCTGGCCACGCGCATCGAGGACGCCGAACCCAAGGTGGTGGTGAGCGCCGATGCCGGTTCGCGCGGCGGCAAGGTGATCGCGTACAAGCCGCTGCTCGACGAGGCGATCCGCCTGTCGAGCCACAAGCCCGATGCGGTGCTGCTGACCGACCGCGGCCTGGCCCCCATGGCGCTGGTCGCGGGGCGCGACCACCTGGCGAGCGAGCTGCGGCAAAAGCACCTCGACGCGCAGGTGCCCTGCGCCTGGCTCGAGTCGACCGAGATCAGCTACACCATCTACACCAGCGGCACCACCGGCAAGCCCAAGGGCGTGCAGCGCGACGTGGGCGGCTACGCGGTGGCGCTGGCCGCGAGCATGAAGCACATCTTCGACGGCCGGCCCGGCGAGACCTACTTCTCCACCAGCGACATCGGCTGGGTCGTAGGCCACAGCTACATCGTCTACGGCCCGCTGATCGCCGGCATGGCGACGGTGATGTACGAGGGCCTGCCCACGCAGGGGCTCGACGGCCAGCCCGACGGCGGCATCTGGTGGCGTCTCGTCGAGAAGTACAAGGTGACGGTGATGTTCAGCGCGCCGACCGCGGTGCGCGTGCTCAAGAAGCAGGACCCTGCGTTGCTCAAGAAATACGATCTTTCCACGCTGCGCGCGCTGTTCCTGGCCGGCGAGCCGCTCGACGAGCCCACCGGCCGCTGGATCGCCGAGGGCCTGGGCGTGCCGATCATCGACAACTACTGGCAGACCGAATCGGGCTGGCCGATCATCACCATCGCCAACGGCGTGGAGAAGAAACCCAGCAAGTTCGGCAGCCCCGGCGTGCCGATGTACGGCTACAAGGTGAAGATCCTGCACGAGTCGACCGGCGAGGAACTGACCGCGCCGAACGAGAAGGGCGTGGTCGTGGTCGAGGGGCCGACGCCGCCGGGCTTCATGCAGACCGTGTGGAGGGACGACGCGCGCTTCGTCAACACCTACTGGAAGAGCGTGCCCGGCAAGATGGTCTATTCGACCTTCGACTGGGGCATCCGCGACGAGGACGGCTATTTCTACATCCTCGGGCGCACCGACGACGTGATCAACGTGGCCGGCCACCGGCTCGGCACGCGCGAGATCGAGGAAAGCATCTCGGGCCACGCGGGCGTGGCCGAGGTCGCGGTGGTGGGCGTGGCCGACGCGCTCAAGGGCCAGGTCGCGATGGCCTTCGTGGTGCCCAAGGACGGGCGGGCCGCGAGCGACGAGGCGCTGGCGCTGAAGCTCGAGGGCGAGATCATGAAGACCGTGGCCGACCAGCTCGGCGCGCTGGCCCGGCCGGCGCGGGTGCGTTTCGTGGGCGGGCTGCCCAAGACCCGCAGCGGCAAATTGCTGCGCCGCGCCATCCAGGCGGTCTGCGAGGGCCGCGATCCGGGCGACCTGACGACCATCGACGACCCCGCCACGCTGCAGCAGATCAAACTGTTACTTAAGCCAGCCTGAGTTCCCCGCCTGGGGGGTTGTGCATCCGCTTTCAACCGTCATATGGTTGGCGTGGCACAATCGCCCGGTACTCAGGCCCTTCCCCAGCCACAGTCGCATCCGCCAATCGGTTCAGCCGTGTCGCGGAAGGTTTCTTAAACCAGCTCGTGCTTCCCACAGGGAAGCGAAGGTCAGCGCAATATGAGCGATTCATCGACTCCATCGGTGTATGCCGCCTACCAAGGCAACACCTATCTCTTCGGCGGCAACGCGCCCTATGTCGAGGAGATGTACGAAAACTACCTCGCCAACCCCGGCAGCGTGCCCGACAACTGGCGCACCTACTTCGACGCGCTGCAGCACGTCCCCGCCGCCGACGGCACCAACACCCGCGACGTTCCGCACCAGCCGGTCATCAACGCTTTTGCCGAACTGGCGAAGCAGGGCACGACCAAGGTCGTGCAGGCCAGCGGCGCCGACTCCGAACTCGGCCGCAAGCGCACCGCCGTCCAGCAGCTGATCGCGGCCTACCGCAACGTCGGCGCCCGCTGGGCCGACCTCGATCCGCTCAAGCGCGCCGAGCGTCCCGCCATTCCCGAACTCGAGCCCTCGTTCTACGGCTTCACCGACGCCGACCTCGAGACGGTGTTCAACACCAGCAACACCTTCTTCGGCAAGGACACCATGTCCTTGCGCGACCTGCTCAACGCACTGCGCGAAACGTACTGCGGCACCATGGGTGCCGAGTACATGTACACCACCGACCAGAACCACAAGCGCTGGTGGCAGCAGCGGCTCGAGAGCGCCCGCACCAATCCCAAGCTCAGCGCCGAGCAGAAGAAGCACGTGCTCAACCGCCTGACCGCGGCCGAGGGCCTCGAGCGCTTCCTGCACACCAAGTACGTCGGCCAGAAGCGCTTCTCGCTCGAAGGCGGCGAAAGCTTCATCGTCTCGATGGACGAGCTGATTAACCAGGCCGGCGCCAAGGGCGTGCAGGAAATCGTGATCGGCATGGCCCACCGCGGCCGCCTCAACGTGCTGGTCAACTCGCTCGGCAAGATGCCGGCCGACCTGTTCGCCGAGTTCGACCACACCGCGCCCGAAGACCTGCCCAGCGGCGACGTCAAGTACCACCAGGGCTTCAGCTCGGACGTGACCACCCCCGGCGGCCCGGTCCACCTGAGCCTCGCGTTCAACCCCTCGCACCTCGAGATCGTGAATCCCGTGGTCGAAGGCTCGGTGCGCGCGCGCATGGACCGCCGCGCCGACCCGCAGGGCAAGCAGGTGCTGCCTGTGCTGGTGCACGGCGACGCGGCCTTCGCGGGCCAGGGCGTCGTGATGGAAACGCTGGCGCTGGCCGAGACCCGTGGCTACTTCACGGGCGGCACGGTGCACATCGTCATCAACAACCAGATCGGCTTCACCACCAGCGACCCGCGCGACAGCCGCTCGACGCTGTACTGCTCGGACATCGTCAAGATGATCGAGGCGCCGGTGCTGCACGTGAACGGCGACGATCCCGAGGCCGTGGTGCTGGCCACCCAGATCGCGCTGGACTTCCGCATGGAATTCCAGAAGGACGTGGTCGTGGACATCATCTGCTTCCGCAAGCTGGGCCACAACGAGCAGGACACCCCCTCGCTGACCCAGCCGCTGATGTACAAGAAGATCGCCCAGCATCCCGGCACGCGCAAGCTGTACGCCGACAAGCTGGCCGCGCAGGGCCTGGGCGACACGCTCGGCGACGACATGGTCAAGGCGCAGCGCGCCGCCTTCGACGAAGGCAAGAACACCGTCGACCCGGTGCTGACCAACTTCAAGAGCAAGTACGCCGTCGACTGGAGCCCGTACCTCAACAAGAAGTGGACCGACGCCGGCGACACCGCGATCCCCACCTCCGAGTGGAAGCGCCTGGCCGAGAAGATCACCACCGTGCCGCAAGGCTTCACGGTGCATCCGCTGGTCAAGAAGGTGCTCGACGACCGCGCCGCCATGGGCCGCGGCGACGTCAACGTCGACTGGGGCATGGGCGAGCACATGGCCTTCGCCTCGCTGGTGGCCAGCGGCTACCCGGTGCGCCTGTCGGGCGAGGACTCGGGCCGCGGCACGTTCACGCACCGCCACGCCGTGCTGCACGACCAGAACCGCGAGAAGTTCGACGAAGGCACCTACACGCCGCTGTCGAACGTGGCCGACAACCAGGCCCCGTTCGTCGTGATCGACTCGATCCTGTCGGAAGAGGCGGTGCTCGCGTTCGAATACGGCTACGCCTCGAACGATCCGAACACGCTGGTGATCTGGGAAGCCCAGTTCGGCGACTTCGTGAACGGCGCGCAGGTCGTGATCGACCAGTTCATCGCCTCGGGCGAAGTCAAGTGGGGCCGCGTCAACGGCCTCACGATGATGCTGCCGCACGGCTACGAAGGCCAGGGCCCCGAGCACAGCTCGGCGCGCCTCGAGCGCTTCATGCAGCTGAGCGCCGACACCAACATGCAGGTGGTGCAGCCGACCACGGCCAGCCAGATCTTCCACGTGCTGCGTCGCCAGATGGTGCGCAACCTGCGCAAGCCGCTGATCATCCTCACGCCCAAGTCGCTGCTGCGCAACAAGGACGCGACCTCGCCGCTGGCCGAGTTCACCAAGGGCAGCTTCCAGACCATCATTCCGGAAAGCAAGCCACTCAAGGCCGAAAAGGTCAAGCGTCTGATCGCCTGCTCGGGCAAGGTCTACTACGACCTGGCCAAGAAGCGCGAGGAGAAGGGCGACGAGGACGTGGCGATCATCCGCGTCGAGCAGCTCTATCCGTTCCCGCACAAGGCCTTCGCGGCCGAGATCAAGAAGTACCCGAACCTCGTCGACGTGGTGTGGTGCCAGGACGAACCGCAGAACCAGGGCGCCTGGTTCTTCGTGCAGCACTACATCCACGAGAACATGCAGGAAGGCCAGAAGCTCGGCTACGCCGGCCGCGCGGCCTCGGCCTCGCCGGCCGTCGGCTACTCGCACCTGCACCAGGAACAGCAGAAGGCACTGGTCGATGCCGCCTTCGCCAAGCTCAAGGGCTTCGTGCTGACCAAGTAATAGAACGATCTTTTTTCAACACGAACGACCCGCTCGGGCGCACGCGGCTTTGCCCCGGCGCCCGATCCCCCACGAGGGGCGGGCCGGGCGAAACCCGGCCCCAGGGGCACACACAAATCAAAGCGGAGCAAACTCCAAATGTCTATCGTCGAAGTCAAAGTCCCTCAGCTGTCCGAATCGGTGGCCGAAGCCACCATGCTCACCTGGAAGAAGAAGGCCGGCGAAGCCGTCGCCGTCGATGAAATCCTGATCGAGATCGAAACCGACAAGGTCGTGCTCGAAGTGCCGGCGCCCGCCGCCGGCGTGCTGGCCGAGATCGTGCAAGGCGACGGCGCCACCGTCGTGGCCGACCAGCTGATCGCGAAGATCGACACCGAAGGCAAGGCCAGCGCCGCGGCCCCGGTCGCCGCGCCCGCCGCCGCCGCCCCGGCACCCGCCGCCGCGCCCGCGGCCGCTGCCGCCGCCACCGGCGGTGCCAAGTCCGACGTCGCCATGCCCGCGGCCGCCAAGCTGCTGGCCGACAACAACCTCAAGACCAGCGACGTCGCCGGCACCGGCAAGGACGGCCGCGTGACCAAGGGCGACGTGCTCGGCGCCGTGGCCTCGGGTGCCACCGCCAAGGCCGCGCCCGCCGCGATCCCCGCGCCGGCCGCCAAGCCCGCGCTGCCGCAGGTCGCCGCGCCCACCAGCGCGCCGGACCTGGGCGAGCGCCCCGAGCAGCGCGTGCCGATGAGCCGCCTGCGCGCGCGTATCGCCGAGCGCCTGTTGCAGTCGCAGTCGACCAACGCCATCCTCACGACCTTCAACGAGGTCAACATGGCGCCCGTCATGGACCTGCGCAAGCGCTTCCAGGACACCTTCACCAAGGAACACGGCGTCAAGCTCGGCTTCATGAGCTTCTTCGTCAAGGCCGCGGTGCATGCACTCAAGAAGTACCCGGTGCTCAACGCCTCGGTCGACGGCAACGACATCCTGTACCACGGCTACTTCGACATCGGCATCGCCGTCGGTTCGCCGCGCGGCCTGGTGGTGCCGATCCTGCGCAATGCCGACCAGATGAGCTTCGCCGACATCGAGAAGAAGATCGCCGAGTACGGCAAGAAGGCCCAGGAAGGCAAGCTCGGCATCGAGGAGATGACCGGCGGTACCTTCTCGATCTCGAACGGCGGCACCTTCGGCTCGATGCTCTCGACCCCGATCATCAACCCGCCCCAGTCCGCGATCCTCGGCGTGCACGCCACCAAGGACCGCGCCGTGGTCGAGAACGGCCAGATCGTCATCCGCCCGATGAACTACCTGGCGATGAGCTACGACCACCGCATCATCGACGGCCGCGAAGCCGTGCTGGGCCTGGTCGCCATGAAGGAAGCGCTGGAAGACCCGTCGCGCCTCCTGTTCGACATCTGATCGGAGGCACGAACAGATGGCCAACAAACAATTCGACGTCATCGTCATCGGCGGCGGCCCCGGCGGCTACATCGCCGCCATCCGCGCGGCGCAGCTCGGCTTCAACGTCGCCTGCATCGACGAGTGGAAGAACGGCAAGGGCGGCCCGGCACCGGGCGGCACCTGCACCAACGTCGGCTGCATTCCCTCGAAGGCACTGCTGCAGTCGTCGGAGCACTATGAGCAGGCGAACCACCACTTCGCCGACCACGGCATCAAGGTCGAGGGCCTGGGCATCGACCTCGCCAAGATGCTGGCCCGCAAGGACCAGGTCGTGAAGCAGAACAACGACGGCATCCTGTACCTGTTCAAGAAGAACAAGATCAGCTTCTTCCACGGCCGTGGTTCGTTCGAGAAGTCCGGCGACGCCGGCTACGACATCAAGGTGGCCGGCGCCGCCGAGGAAACCATCACCGGCAAGCACATCATCGTCGCCACCGGCTCCAATGCCCGTGCGCTGCCGGGCGCGGCCTTCGACGAGGAGAACATCCTCTCGAACGACGGCGCCCTGCGCATCGGCGCGGTGCCGAAGAAGCTGGGCCTGATCGGCTCGGGCGTCATCGGCCTCGAGATGGGCTCGGTGTGGCGCCGCCTCGGTGCGGAAGTCACGGTGCTCGAGGCGCTGCCGACCTTCCTCGGCGCGGTCGACGAGCAGATCGCCAAGGAAGCCAAGAAGGCCTTCGACAAGCAGGGCCTGAAGATCGAGCTCGGCGTGAAGGTCGGCGAGATCAAGTCGGGCAAGAACGGCGTGAGCGTGGCCTGGACCAACGCCAAGGGCGAAGCCCAGACGCTCGAGGTCGACAAGCTGATCGTCTCGATCGGCCGCGTGCCCAACACCATCGGCCTGAACGCCGAGGCGGTGGGCCTGAAGCTCGACGAGCGCGGCGCCATCGCCGTGGACGACGACTGCAAGACCAGCCTGCCGAACGTGTGGGCGATCGGCGACGTGGTGCGCGGCCCGATGCTCGCGCACAAGGCGGAAGAAGAGGGCGTTGCCGTGGCCGAGCGCATTGCCGGCCAGCACGGACATGTCAACTTCAACACCGTGCCGTGGGTGATCTACACCAGCCCCGAGATCGCGTGGGTCGGCCAGACCGAGCAACAGCTCAAGGCCTCGGGCCGCGCCTACAAGGCCGGCACCTTCCCGTTCCTGGCCAACGGCCGCGCGCGCGCGCTCGGCGACACGACCGGCATGGTCAAGTTCCTGGCCGACGCGGCCACGGACGAGATCCTGGGCGTGCACATCGTCGGCCCGCAGGCCAGCGAATTGATCTCCGAAGCCGTGGTGGCGATGGAGTTCAAGGCCAGCGCCGAGGACATCGCGCGCATCTGCCACGCGCACCCCTCGCTGTCGGAAGCCACCAAGGAAGCCGCGCTCGCGGTCGACAAGCGCACGCTGAACTTCTGATCCAGCGGCGAGCACGCCGCGGGCGGCCCTTCGCGGGCCCCCCGCGGCCATTCAACCCTTGAGCACCCCTCCCTTGAGCGTCAAACAGGCTTACGAAGCGGAACTCGCGGCGCGCGGGTTCAAGAGCGATCCCGCGCAGATGCGGGCCGTCGAGGCGCTCGACCGCTGCGCCACGGAATGGGCGGCCTACAAGTCGCAGCGTTCCAACGCGCTGAAGAAGCTCATCAACCGGCCCGAGCTGCCGCGCGGCGTCTACATGTACGGTGGGGTGGGGCGCGGGAAGAGCTTCCTGATGGACCTCTTCTTCAATGCCGTGCCGCTGCGGCGCAAGACGCGCCTGCACTTCCACGAATTCATGCGCGAGGTGCACCGCGAGCTGCGCGAGCTGCAGGGCACCGTCAACCCGCTCGACGAGCTGGGCCTGCGCATCTCGAAGCGCTACAAGCTGATCTGCTTCGACGAGTTCCACGTCGCCGACATCACCGACGCGATGATCCTGCATCGCCTGCTGGTGGCGCTGTTCGAGAACGGCGTGGGCTTCGTCACCACTTCCAATTTCAAGCCCGACGACCTCTATCCCGGCGGGCTGCATCGCGACCGCATCCTGCCCGCCATCGAGCTGCTGAACCAGAAGCTCGAGGTGCTCAGCGTGGACAACGGCACCGACTACCGGCGCCGCACCATGGAGCAGCTGCGTATGTATCTCACGCCGAACGACGGCGAGACCGAGAAGGAGATGCGCAAGGCCTTCGAGAAGCTGGCCGAGACCGCCGACGAGAACCCCGTGCTGCACATCGAGTCGCGCGAGATCCGCGCGCGGCGCAAGGCCGGCGGCGTCGTCTGGTTCGACTTCAAGACGCTGTGCGGCGGGCCACGCTCGCAGAACGACTATCTCGAGATCGCGAGCCAGTTCCACACCGTGCTGCTGTCCGACGTGCCGCACATGCCGGTGCGCATGGCCTCGGAGGCGCGCCGCTTCACCTGGCTGGTCGACGTGCTGTACGACCGCCGCGTCAAGCTCATCATGTCGGCCGAGGTGCCGGCCGAGGCGTTGTACACCGAGGGGCCGCTGGCGCACGAGTTTCCGCGCACGGTCTCGCGGCTCAACGAGATGCAGTCGGCCGAATTCCTCGCGCTGGAACGCCGCATCGTCGACACTCGCCTCACATGAAGAAAACCCTCGTCCTTGCCCTGTGGATGCTGCTGGCCGGCCTGCCCGCCTGGGCCCAGTCCAACGCCGCCGCCGGCGCCGCCGACCTCGAGGCCGAGCGCAGCCGCCTGGCCTCCGAGCGCGCCGCCATCGAGGCGCGCTACCAGGGCGAACGCAAGGCCTGCTACGCCAAGTTCGCGGTCGAGGACTGCCTGCGCGACAGCCGCGCGCGCCGTCGTACCGAGACCGACCACATCAAGCGCCAGGAATCCTCGATCAACGACATCGAGCGCCAGCGCCGCGGCGCCGCCGAGCTGCGCAAGCTCGACGAGAAGAAGGCCACCGAGCGCCCGCAGGACTCCGCGCAGCAGCGCGAGCAGGCGATGAAGAACCAGCGCGAGCGCGAACAGCGTGCGGCCGACCATGCGCAGGGCCGCGCCGCGACGGCCGCCGAGGCGCCCGAGCGCCAGCGCCAGTTCGACCAGAAGCAGAGCAACCAGGCGGCCGAGCAGGCCAAGGCCGCGCAGCGCCGGGCCGAGGCGCCCGAACAGGTCCAGCGCTACGAGGAAAAGCAGCGCAAAGCCGAGGAGCACCGCGCCAGCCGCGAGAGGCAGAACGCCAGCCGCACCAAGCCGCGTGGCGCGCCGCTGCCGCCGGCCGAACCGGCCGCGCCGAAGCCCTGAGCGCCGCGCGGCGGCCCGCGGGCCGCGGATCTCAGGCCGCCGGCAACGGCTCGAGCTTGAGCACCGCGATCGAGATGTTGTCGCCGGTGCCATGCGCGCGGCGACGCGCCTCGCCCACCAGGATCTCGACCGCATCGCGCGGCGGCTGCGCATGCAGCACGCTCGCGAGCTCCTCGGGGGTGAAGTAGTGCCACAGGCCGTCGCTGCAGGCCATCAGCAGGTCGCCGGGCTGCATCCTCGGCACCTGGTCGGGCGCGATCGGCGGTGGTGTCGAGCGCATGCCCAGGCAGCCGAGCAGGATGTTGCCCTGCGGATGCACGTTGGCCTCGGCCTCGGTGATCTCGCCGCGGTCGATCAGCGTCTGCACGTACGAATGATCGCGCGTGCGCTTGATCAGCCGGCCGTCGTGGAAATGGTAGATGCGCGAATCGCCCGCATGGATCCAGGCGCAATCGCCGTTCGGGTTCATGAGGAAGGCCGCCAGCGTGCTGTGCGGTTCCTGCTCGCTCGACACGGCTGTGAGCTTGATCACCGTGTGCGCGTCCTCGAGCAGCTGGCGCAGCAGCGCCTCGGCTTGGTCGCGCGCGGGGTTGTAGCGCGCGAACAGCTGGCGCGCCGTCATCAGCACCTGGTCGGAGGCCTTGCGCCCGCCGCTGCGTCCGCCCATGCCGTCGGCCACCACGGCGAGCACGCAGCCCGGCGTGCGCGGATGCGCGATCAGCATCACCTGGTCCTGCTGGTAGGGGCGGTCGCCCTTGTGCAGGCCGGTGGCGGCAACGAGTCGAAAGCCTTGGGTCATGAGCGCGAATGCGCCGATGCAGCGCCGCCTGTCTTCTCTGGAGTTCGTGTCACGACGTATTATCGAATGAACACGAGCCCGGGCCGCGCAGAAGATGCGCTCGCTCCTCCCACGTTGGATTCCAATCTCCACTCCCTTTCCCGCCAGCTGATCGAGCTGCGCATCGAGCATGCGGATCTCGATGCGTCCATCGACGGCCTGAGCGAGGTCGTGCCGCAGGACGAGCTGCTGCTGCGCCGCCTCAAGAAGCGCCGCCTCGCGCTGCGCGACCAGATCGTGCGGCTCGAGAACGCGATCGATCCGAAGGAGCCGGCATGAGTGCTGTGGGCCTGGAAGACACGCTCGCATCGAAGGTGCTCGAAGCTTTCTCCGAGGGCGGCGTGCTGTCGCGCGCGGCCGAGCAGTTCCGCGAACGCTCGGGCCAGACCGAGATGGCGATGGCCGTGGCACGCACCATCGAGCAGGGCGGCATGCTGGTGGTCGAGGCCGGCACCGGCGTCGGCAAGACCTTCTCGTACCTGGTGCCCGCGCTGCTGAGCGGCGAGCGCGTGCTGCTCTCGACCGCCACCAAGGCGCTGCAGGACCAGCTGTTCGGCCGCGACCTGCCGCGGCTGGTGGAGGCGCTGGGCCTGCCGGTGCGCACCGCGCTGCTTAAGGGCCGCGGCAGCTACCTCTGCCTGCACCGCCTCGACATGGCGCGCCACGATGCCTCGCTGCCCGAGCGCGGCAGCCTGCGCACGCTGGCGAAGATCGAGCAATGGTCCAAGGCCACGCGCACCGGCGACCTGGCCGAACTGCCGGGGCTCGACGAGCGCTCGCCGCTGATCCCGCTGGTGAGTTCCACGCGCGAGAACTGCCTGGGCGCGCAGTGCCCGCAGTTCAAGCCCTGCCACGTCAACCTCGCGCGGCGCGAGGCGCTGGCGGCCGACGTGGTGGTCATCAACCATCACCTGTTCTTCGCCGACCTCGCGGTGCGCGAGACCGGCATGGCCGAGCTGCTGCCGAGCGTCAGCGTGGTGGTTTTCGACGAGGCGCACCAGCTCAACGAGACCGGCGTGCAGTTCCTTGGCACCAACCTCGGCACCGGGCAGGCACTCGACTTCGCGCGCGACGTGCTCGCGGCCGGCCTCACGCATGCGCGCGGCCTGGTCGACTGGCAAGGCATCGTGGCCGGGCTCGAGCGCGCGGCGCGCGAGCTGCGGCTGGCGGTGGGCAAGCAGTGGCCGGGCGCGAAGCTGCGCTGGGCCGGGCCTTCGCCCGAGGGCATCGGCGAGCACGAATGGCAGGGCGCGCTCGACACGCTGCAGATCGCCTTCGAGGAAGCGGCCGAAGGGCTCGACACCGTGAGCGAGCTGTCGCCCGATTTCGTGCGGCTGCTCGAGCGCGCGCGCGAACTCGCGAAGCGCGCCGCCAAGTTCGCGCGCGCCTGCGCGCCGGAGTCGGTGCGCTGGGTCGACGTGGGCACGCAGCTGCGGCTGGTGGAGTCGCCGCTCGATATCGCGGAGGCGATGCGCACGCGCGTGCTCAAGATCGCCAAGCCGCGCGACGACGAGGCGCCGGCGCCCGGCGCTCGCGAGGCCGTTGACGACTACGAGGCCTGGCTCGATGCGCAGGGCGGCGGCGATGACGATGACGAGGAGCCGTCGCGCGCGCACGAGCCCGAACCAGCAGCCGCCGAGCGCCGTCGCCGCGCCTGGGTCTTCACCTCCGCCACGCTGGGCGACGATCCCACGCTGCGCTGGTTCACCGAACCTTGCGGCCTCGAGGACGCGGAGGTGCTGCGCGTGCGCAGTCCCTTCGACTACGCCGCGCAGGCCGCGCTCTACGTGCCGCGCGCCTTCCCCAAGCCCAACGAGCCCTCGCACAGCCTGCGCGTGGCGCAACTGGCCGCGCGCGGCGCCGGCGCGCTCGGCGGCCGCACGCTGGTGCTGACCACCACGCTGCGCGCGCTGCGCACCGTGGGCGACGAGATCCGCCAGCAGATCGAGCGCCTGGGCATCGAGCGGCGGCCCGAGGTGCTGGTGCAGGGCGAACTGCCCAAGCGGGTGCTGATGGACCGCTTCCGCGAGGGCGACACGATGGGCCGCCCCGGCTGCGTGCTGGTGGCCTCGGCCTCGTTCTGGGAGGGTTTCGACGCCCCCGGCGATGCCTTGCAGCTGGTGGTGATCGACAAGCTGCCGTTCCCGCCGCCCAACGATCCGCTGGTCGAGGCGCGCTCGCAGCGGCTCGAGGCGCAGGGCCGCAGCTCGTTTGGCGACTACTCGCTGCCCGAGGCCGCGGTGGCGCTCAAGCAGGGGGCGGGGCGGTTGATCCGGCGCGAGACCGACAGCGGCGTGCTGGTGATCTGCGACACGCGCCTGGTCGCGATGGGCTATGGCCGGCGCCTGCTCGGTGCGCTGCCGCCGATGCGGCGGCTCGAGACCGAGGCCGATCTCGACGCGGCGATCGCGGACCTGAGCGTGCCGGTGCAGGACTGACGCGCGCGCAATGAAAAAGCCCGAGGGCTCGCGCCATCGGGCTTGGATGCGGGGTCAGCCGAGATGGCTGGCCGTTGCGATCACCACATCTTCCACCAGGGATCGTCCTTGGTCTTGAAGCCCTGGGTCAGGTAGGTGCTCTGCGGGTAGTTGGAGGTCAGCACGCGCTGCGCGTCGTCGCGCAGGTCGTTCATGCCGAGCGCGTCGTACGAGCGCACGATGATGTAGAGCGCTTCCTCGACGGCGGGCACTTCACGGTAGTCGGCGATCGCGCTCTGGGCGCGGTTGATGGCCGCCAGGTAGGCGCCCCGCGAGTAGTAGTAGCGCGCCACGTGAACCTCGTACTGGGCGAGCGAGTTCACGATGTAGTTCATGCGCTGGCGCGCATCGGGCGTGTAGCGCGACTCGGGGAAGCGGGTGACCAGCTCCTTGAACGATTCGAACGATTCCTTGGCCGCCTTCTGGTCGCGCTCCGACAGGTCCTGGCGCGTGAGGAACGCGAACATGCCGAGGTCGTCGTTGAAGTTGATCACGCCCTTGAGGTACAGCGCGTAGTCGAGCGCGGGGCTGGCGGGGTGCAGTTTCAGGAAGCGGTCGATGGTGGAGACCGCGGCGGCCTTGTCGCCGCCCTTGTACTGGGCGTAGGCCTTCTCGAGCTGCGCCTGCTGCGCCAGCGGCGTGCCGGCGGCGCGGCCCTCGAGCTTCTCGTACAGCGGCACGGCCTTGTCGTAGGCGCCGGAACCGGCTTCGTCCTTGGCTTCCGCGTAGATCCGGTTGGGGCTCCAGGTCGCGGTCTTGTCGTCCTTGGTGCTCGAACAGCCGGCGAGCAGCGCGAGGGCGCTGAGCGCCATCCAGGCTGGGACCGATAATTTGGCGCGAATCATCACATGCGGCTTTCGTGAAACAGTTGCCCTCAATTATATCGACCGACCCCCGCGACAACTCCCCGGAGGCGGCCGAGCTCGACGAGGGCGCCGATCCGTCCGAAGCCAGCGAGTGGCGGGATTTCGTCGTCGACCCCGCGCAGCACGGACTGCGGCTGGATCGCGCGCTGGCCGCGTTGGTTCCCGAGTTCTCGCGCAGCTACCTGCAGCAGCTCATCGAGGCCGGCGCCGTCGAGCTGCAGGGCCGCGCCGCCACCAAGGCCTCGGCGGCCGTGCGGGCCGGGCAGGCGGGGCGCATCGAACTGCGCCCCACGCCGCAGAGCCAGGCCTTCCGGCCCGAGCCGATGGAGATCGTCACCGTCTACGAGGACGAGCACCTGCGCGTGATCGACAAGCCGGCCGGCCTGGTCGTGCATCCCGCCCCGGGCCACTGGAGCGGCACGCTGCTCAACGGCCTGCTCGCGCTCGATCCCAAGGCGCTGCTGCTGCCGCGCGCGGGCATCGTGCACCGCCTCGACCGCGACACCAGCGGGCTGATGATGGTCGCGCGCACCCGCGCCGCCATGGACGCGCTGGTGGCGCTGATCGCCGCGCGCGAGGTCAAGCGCCAGTACCTGGCGCTGGGCCACAAGCCCTGGACCGGCCCGGCCGCGCGCCTGGTCGACGCGGCCATCGGCCGCGACCCGCGCAACCGGCTGCGCATGGCGGTGGTCGACCTGCAGCAGCACGCCGGCAAGACCGCCCGCACCCTGATCGAGCGCCTGGACAGCGAGGAGCGCGGCTGCGTGGTGCGCTGCACCCTCGAGACCGGCCGCACGCACCAGATCCGCGTGCACATGGCGTCGATCGGCCATCCGCTGGTGGGCGACACGCTCTATGGCGGCACGCCCGCCGCGGGCCTCGCGCGGCAGGCGCTGCACGCGTTCCGGCTGGCCTTCGTCCATCCGGTCACGCAGGCCCCGATCGCGCTGCATTCGCCCGTGCCGGCCGATCTCGCCGAGGCCTTGCGGGCCTGGGGGCTGGACTACAATCGCGCCTGACGGCCTCCAGGGCCGCCGCGCCGGCCGCTTGGTGCCGGCCCCGCGTTGCACTCGCCGCGTGCCGGCAACGCCTCCTTCCATCCTTCTGAACAAAAAAAGCGTCCCCCAAGACGCCTTTTCCCGGACAACGCGAACCATGAATACGGCGGATGCCAAGCGCATTCTCGAAACCGCCTTGATCTGTTCGAGCCAGCCGCTGCCGGTGCGCGAATTGCGCGTGCTGTTCGACGACGAACTGGGCGTGGACACGATCAAGTCGCTGCTCCTCGAGCTGCAGGAAGACTGGACGCAACGCGGCCTCGAGCTGGTCAGCGTGGGCAGTGGCTGGCGCTTCCAGAGCCGGCCCGAGATGCGCGACCACCTCGACCGCCTGCACCCCGAGAAACCGCCGCGCTACACCCGCGCGGCGCTCGAGACCCTGGCCATCATTGCCTACCGCCAGCCGGTCACGCGCGGCGACATGGAAGACATCCGCGGCGTCACCATCAACTCGCTGATCCTCAAGCAGCTCGAAGACCGCAACTGGGTCGAGGTGATCGGCCACCGCGAGACGGTGGGCCGCCCGGCGCTGTACGCGACCACGCGCCAGTTCCTCGACGACCTTGGCCTGGCCTCGCTGGACCAGCTCCCGGTGATCGAGACGCCGGCGCAGCAGGCTGCGCTGGTCGACTCGCTCGAGCGCGCGGGCGGCGGCGACCAGCCGGCGCTGCCGATCGACGAGCCGGCCGCCGAGGACGCCGCGGTTGCCGTGGCGGTGGAAGAGGCGCAGACTGTGCCCACCACCCCGGCAGAAGAACAACAGCCCGAAGTCCGGCAGGCGGTCGCGGACGAAGCGTCGCCCGGCATGGCTCCCGAGCCGGGCGATGCCGTCCCCCTCGACGAACGAGGCGAGGACGCCGAACCGCCAGCCCCCACGGAAGCCCAGGCTCCCGCCGATACCGAACCCACCGAAGAACCCCGCATCGATCCCGACGCTCCGCCGCCGGACGCGACCGATCCTGACGCAGTCCTCCCCGGAAAGACCTCATGAGCTCATCCGATCCCGACGAAGCGGCGATCCTGCCGATCGACCCCTTGTCCAATGAAAACACGCCGGAAACGACCGGCCAGTCCGCGGGTGATGCTGCGAAAACCGTAGCGACGGCGGAGGAGGGCGCGGCACCGAAGCGGCGTCCGCGGCGCAAGAAGGAGGCCGTGGAGGCCACCGAGGCGCCGGCCGTGGCCGAGCCTGAAGCGCCCGTGGCGGCCGCCGAGAGCGCCGAGGAGCCGCCCAAGCCCGCCAAGCCGAAGCGTCCGCGCAAGCCGAAGGCCGTGGCCGTGGCCGTGGCCGAGGCGCCCGCGGCCGAATCCGAGCCGCCCGCGCTCGAAGCGGCACCCGAGCCCGTCGTGGCGCCCGAGCCGGAACCCGAGCCCGCGCCTGCCGAACCGGCGCGTGCCCAGTCGCGCGACGAGGAAGACTCGGACGACCGCTCCGACGACGACGAAGACGAGGAAGACCCCGACGACGAGGAGGACGACCTCGATCGCGCCCGCCGCGCCGCCGAGCGCGAGCAGCGCAACGCGCCGCCGCCCGAGCCGATCCGCTTCGCCGACGTGATCTCGGGCCAGTTCGACGCCGACGAGGACAGCCCCGAGGTGCCGCCGCTCAAGCGCGTGCTGCTGCCCGAGGCCGATTCGCCCAAGCTGCACAAAGTGCTCGCGCAGGCCGGGCTCGGCTCGCGCCTGGAGATGGAGCAACTGATCCTGCAGGGCCGCATCTCGGTCAACAACGAACCGGCCCACATCGGCCAGCGCATCCAGTACGGCGACCAGGTCAAGATCAACGGCAAGCCGATCCGCTACCGGATCGCGCCGCCGCCGCCGCGCGTGATCGCCTATCACAAGCCCGTGGGCGAGGTCGTCACGCACGACGACCCGCAGAACCGCCCGACCGTGTTCCGCAAGCTGCCGCGCCTGCACCAGGGCAAGTGGCAGTCGGTCGGCCGGCTCGACCTGAACACCGAAGGCCTGCTGCTGTTCAGCAGCTCGGGCGACCTGGCCAACCAGCTGATGCATCCGCGCTTCGGCCTGGAGCGCGAGTACGCGGTGCGCGTGCTCGGCGCGCTCAGCGCCGAGGAACGCCAGAAGCTGCTCGACGGCGTGCGCCTCGACGACGGCATGGCGCAGTTCGGCACCATCGAGGACGGCGGCGGCGAAGGCTCCAACTGCTGGTACCGCGTCACCATCTCCGAAGGCCGCAACCGCGAGGTGCGCCGGCTGTTCGAGTCGGTGGGCCATGCGGTCAGCCGGCTGATCCGCATCCGCTACGGCGCGATGGTGCTGCCGCGCGGCCTCAAGCGCGGCGCCTGGATGGAGCTCGACGAGCGCGACATCCGCGCGCTGTTCCAGGCCTCGGGCGGCGCGCCCGCGCGGCCGGGCCCGCAGCAGCAACGCGGCCAGGGCCAGGACGGCGGCGGTGGTCGCAACGGGCGCAACAAGAAGCGCCGCGGCGGCCGCAACGGTGGCGGTGCCCAGGCGCGCGACGACGGTCCGATCCCGAGCCCGATGGGCGAGGCGCGAGCGCCGCGCGGCCCGCGCAACAACCGCGGCCCGGGCGGCGGCAACGGCGGTCCGCCGCAGCAACAGCAGGGCCGGCGCAACAACAACGGCGGCAACCGCAACCGGCAGGGCGGCGACGACCGTCCGCCGAGCGGCGCCAACCAGCCCGATCCGATGAAGACCTCGCTCGGCTACATCGGCGCCGACAGCTTCACGCGGCAGCGCAAGGAACAACGCCAGGGCGGTTCCGGCCGCCGGGGCGGCGGCGGGGGCGGCGGCGGTGGTTTCGGCGGGCAGGGCGGCGGCGGTGGCCGGCGCCGCGGACGCTGAACAAAAACAGCCGCGCCCGCGCGGCCTTTCGCGGGGTTTTCACCAAGGTGGTGAATCCCGCCGGTTAAAATCGCGGGCTTTGTCGGGATACGGCGCAACAATATCGTTGCAGTTGTGACAAAAAACTTCAGAATCAAGCAAGCTCAGAAAGCACTTCCATGGCTATCGAACGTACCCTCTCCATCATCAAGCCCGACGCCGTCGCCAAGAACGTCATCGGCAAGATCGTTTCCCGCTTCGAGGCCGCCGGCCTGAAGATCGTGGCCGCCAAGCTGGTCCACCTCTCGCGCAACGAAGCCGAGCAGTTCTACGCCGTGCACAAGGAGCGTCCCTTCTTCAAGGACCTGGTCGAGTTCATGATCTCGGGCCCGGTGTTCGTGCAAGTGCTCGAAGGCGAGAACGCGATCGCCAAGAACCGTGACCTGATGGGCGCCACCGACCCGAAGAAGGCCGCAGCCGGCACCATCCGCGCCGACTTCGCCGACAGCATCGACGCCAACGCCGTGCACGGTTCGGACGCTCCCGAAACCGCCGCCAACGAAGTGGCGTTCTTCTTCGCCGGCCTCAACGTCTACGCACGCTGAAGCCGTATCTCGACCGAATCCATGACCACGGCCAACCTGCTCGATTTCGATCTCGAGGGGTTGGCTGCGTTCTGCGAAAAACTCGGCGAGAAGAAATTCCGCGCCACGCAGCTGTTCCGCTGGATCCACCAGCGTGGCGCCAGCGACTTCTCCCAGATGACCGATCTGGCCAAGTCGCTGCGCGAGAAGCTCGCGACGACCGCGCGCGTCGAGGCGCTGCCGGTCATCACCCAGCACGAATCCAAGGACGGCACGATCAAGTGGCTGTTCGACGTCGGTGACGGCAATGCCGTCGAAGCCGTCTTCATTCCCGAGGACGACCGCGGCACGCTGTGCGTGTCGTCCCAGGCCGGCTGCGCGGTCGGCTGCCGCTTCTGCTCGACCGGCCACCAGGGCTTCAGCCGCAACCTGAGCACGGGCGAGATCGTCGCCCAGCTGTGGTTCGCCGAGCACTTCCTGCGCAAGCACCTGAAGCGCGACGAGCGCGTCATCTCCAACGTGGTGATGATGGGCATGGGCGAGCCGCTGCAGAACTATTCGGCGCTGGTGCCCGCGCTGCGCACCATGCTCGACGACAACGGCTACGGCCTCTCGCGCCGCCGCGTCACGGTCTCGACCTCGGGTGTGGTGCCGATGATCGACCGCCTGGGCGCCGACTGCCCGGTGGCGCTCGCCGTCTCGCTGCACGCGCCCAACGATCCGCTGCGCGACGACCTGGTGCCGCTGAACCGCAAGTACCCGATCGCCGAGCTGCTCGAGGCCTGCAAGCGCTACCTCGCGCACGCGCCGCGCGACTTCATCACCTTCGAGTACTGCATGCTCGACGGCGTCAACGACCAGCCCGAACATGCGCGCCAGCTCATCGAGCTGGTGCGCACGCACGGCGTGTCGTGCAAGTTCAACCTGATCCCGTTCAACCCGTTCCCGGCCTCGGGCCTGCTGCGCTCGCCGCAGCCGCGCGTGCTGGCCTTCGCGAAGATGCTGAGCGAAGCCGGCCTGGTGACCACGGTGCGCAAGACGCGCGGCGACGACATCGACGCCGCCTGCGGCCAACTGGCCGGCGACGTCAAGGACCGCACCCGCGCGGCCGAGCGCATGGCGCAGCGCCGCCTGGCGTCGTCCGCCTCGGGAACGGAGCGAACGGTCGTGTTGCATCCGGTCCGCAAGACCGCCTCCACCGCCTCCCAGGAGCATTGAACCGATGAGCATGGCTTTTCCGACGGCGAGCGCCGGGCTGCAACGCGTGCTGGCCGCCAGTGTCGCGGGCATCGCGGCGCTGCTGCTCTCGGGGTGCGTGAACACCCGCACCACGACCACCAGCCTCGATTCGGCCAGTTCGCCCTCGGGCGCCCAGCTCGTCACCGAGTCGGACGAGTCGAATGCGCGCCGTCGCGCCCGCCTGCGCATGGAGCTCGCGGCCGGCTATTTCGAGCATGGCCAGAACACCGTGGCGCTCGACGAGATCAAGCAGGCGCTCAACGCCGATCCCAACTACGCCGATGCCTTCGCGCTGCGCGGGCTGGTCTACATGCGCATGGAAGACGCCGGCCTGGCCGAGGACAGCTTCCGCCGCGCGCTGGCGCTCAATCCACGCGACGGCAACACGCGCCACAACTACGGCTGGCTGCTGTGCCAGCAGAACCGCTACCGCGACGCGGCCCAGCAATTCACCGAGGCGCTGGCCACGCCGGCCTATGCCGAACGCGCCAAGACGCTGATGACGCAGGGCCTGTGCGAGATGCGCGCGGGCCAGCCCGTCGAGGCCGAGCGCTCGCTGCAGGCGGCCTACGAGATCGATGCCGGCAATCCGGTGGTCGGCTTCAACCTCGCCTCGCTGCTCGCGAAGCGCGGGGAATGGTCGCGCGCGCAGTTCTACGTGCGCCGCGTCAACAACGGTCCCTCGGCCAACGCCGAAACCCTGTGGCTGGGGATCAAGATCGAGCGCAGTCTCAACAACCGCGAGGCGGTCGCGCAGCTGGGCGGGCAGCTGCAGCGCCGCTTCCCGCAGTCGCGCGAAGCTTCGGCGTTCGAGCGCGGGAATTTCAATGACTGAACGGGTTTCCGAATTCGGCACTTCCGCGGTGGTCCCGCTCGAGGAAGCCGACAACAGCGACAAGTCCGCCGGCACCATGCTGCGCGAGGCACGCGAGGCGCACGGCCTGCACATCGAGATGGTCGCGGCCGCGCTCAAGGTGCCGGCGCAGAAGCTGCTGGCGCTCGAGGCCGACGACATCGCCGCCTTGCCCGATCCGGTGTTCGCGCGCGCGCTGGCCAGCAGCGTCTGCCGCGCGCTGCGCGTCGATCCGGCGCCGGTGCTCGCCAAGCTGCCGGGTGCGCCCAAGGCCGCGGTGGCGATGGCCGACCGCAATTTGAAGACCCACATCGTCTCGGGCACCTCGCGCTGGGGCAGCGGCCGTTCGGCCGGGCTGCCGTCGCGCGCGCTGCTGACCGTGGTCGCGTTGCTGCTGGTCGGCGCGGCCGCGATCTTCTGGCTGCCGCAGTCGGTGTTCGACCGCATCGGTGCCACGGTGTCGCGCATCACGGCGCGCGGCGCGGCCGAAATCGGCCCCAACGCCGGAGAGCCTCCCGCGGCCAGCGGCGGCACGCCGGGCGTCGCGACCGAGAACGTGCCGGTTCCGGCCGCGGCGGTCGGCGCCGTCCCGCCCGCGGTCGTGCCGGCTCCCGCGGCGCCGGTCGCGGCAGCGCCCGCGGCCACGCCGCCGGCGGCGGCCGCATCCGCCGCCGCGGCGAGCGGCCAGGCGCTGGTCTTCGTGGCACGCGAGGAATGCTGGATCACCGTGACCGACGCGGCGGGCAAGCAGTTGCTGCGGCGCAGCCTGCTGGCCGGCGAGACGGTCGGGCTGTCGGGGGCGCTGCCGCTCTCGGTGGTGGTCGGGCGCGCGTCGAGCGTCGACGTGCAGGTGCTCGGCAAGCCCTTCGATCTCAAACCCTTCACGCGCAACGGCGGCGTTGCGCGCTTCGAGGTGAAATCGTGAGCGAACCCCAGCCGATCGAATCCGCGGCGCCCAAGGCGCGCCGCTCGCGCCAGGCCCGCGTGGTCTGGGGGCCGCGCGTGGTCACGGTCGGCGGCGATGCGCCGGTGCGCGTGCAGTCGATGACCAACACCGACACCGTCGACGCGATCGGCACCGCGATCCAGGTCAAGGAGCTGGCCCAGGCCGGCTCCGAAATGGTCCGCATCACGGTCAACACGCCCGAGGCGGCGGCGCAGGTGCCCTACATCCGCGAGCAGCTCGACCGCATGGGCATCGACGTGCCGCTGGTCGGCGACTTCCACTACAACGGCCACCGGCTGCTGACCGAGTACCCGGCCTGCGCCGAGGCGCTGAGCAAGTACCGCATCAACCCCGGCAACGTGGGCAAGGGCGACAAGAAGGACCGGCAGTTCGGCCAGATGATCGACGCGGCCATGCGCTGGAACAAGCCGGTGCGTATCGGCGTGAACTGGGGCAGCCTCGATCAGGAGCTGCTGGCCAGCCTGATGGACGCCAACAGCCAGCGCGCGCAGCCCTGGGACGCCAGGCAGGTCATGTACGAGGCGCTGATCACCTCGGCCATCGAATCCGCCAGGCTGGCCGAATCCATGGGCATGGCCGGCGAGCAGATCATCCTGTCGTGCAAGGTCAGCGGCGTGCAGGACCTGATCTCGGTCTACCGCGAGCTCGCGCGGCGCTGCGACTATCCGCTGCACCTGGGCCTGACCGAGGCCGGCATGGGCACCAAGGGCACGGTGGCCTCGGCCACCGCGCTGTCGATCCTGCTGCAGGAAGGCATCGGCGACACCATCCGCGTGTCGCTCACGCCGCAGCCGGGCGAGTCGCGCACGCAGGAGGTGGTGATCGCCTCCGAGATCCTGCAGTCGCTGGGCCTGCGCATCTTCGTGCCGAGCGTCACCGCCTGCCCGGGATGCGGGCGCACCACCAGCACCACCTTCCAGGAACTGGCCAAGCAGATCGACGACTACCTGCGCCTGCAGATGCCGGTCTGGCGCAAGAAATACCCGGGCGTCGAGACGATGAAGGTGGCCGTGATGGGCTGCATCGTCAACGGCCCCGGCGAGAGCAAGCACGCGGACATCGGCATCAGCCTGCCCGGCACCGGCGAGGCGCCCGCCGCGCCGGTCTTCATCGACGGCGAAAAGGCCCTCACGCTGCGCGGCGACAATATCGCCAACGAGTTCCACCAGCTCGTCGAAACCTACATCGAAAAGCGCTTCGGCCAGCCCCAGGCTGCCGACGTCGCCTGACCACTCCTCTCCCATGGCTGACAAGATCAATGCCGTCAAAGGCATGAACGACATATTGCCGGCGAGCGTGCCGCGCACCGACCGCCTGCCCGACTCGGCCCTGTGGTCGTGGTTCGAGCAGACGGTGCGCTCGCTGCTCGCGCGCTACGGCTACCAGTACATCGTCACGCCGGTGGTCGAGCCCACGGCGCTGTTCGTGCGCGGCCTCGGCGAGGTGACCGACATCGTCGAGAAGGAGATGTACTCCTTCACCGACTCGATGAACGGCGACAGGCTCACGCTGCGCCCCGAGGCCACGGCCGGCATCGTGCGCGCCATGGTCGAGCACAACGCGCTCTACAACGGCCCGTTGCGGCTGTGGACCCTGGGCCCGATGTTCCGCCACGAGCGGCCGCAGAAGGGCCGCTACCGCCAGTTCCATCAGCTCGACGTCGAGGCGCTGGGCTTCGCGGGGCCGGACGTGGATGCCGAGCTGATCCTCATGGTGCGCGCGCTGTGGCGCGAGCTCGGGCTGCTCGAGGGCCAGCACGTGCGGCTCGAACTCAACAGCCTGGGCCAGCCGGCCGAGCGCCAGGCGCATCGCGAGGCGCTGATCCGCCACTTCGAGGCGCATGCCGAGCTGCTCGACGCCGATGCGCAGCGCCGCCTGCACAGCAATCCGCTGCGCATCCTCGACACCAAGAATCCCGCCATGCAGGCGATGGTCGAGGCCGCGCCGCAGCTGATGGACTTCCTCGGCGAGGAGTCGCGCGCGCACTTCGCAGCGGTGCGCGCGGTGCTCGATGCCGCGGGCCTGGCCTACCGCGTCAACCCGCGCCTGGTGCGCGGCATGGACTACTACAACCTCACCGTGTTCGAGTGGGTCACCGACCAGCTCGGCTCGCAGGGCACGGTGTGCGGCGGCGGCCGCTACGACGGCCTCATCGGCCAGATGGGCGGCAAGCCCGCGCCGGCCGTGGGTTTCGGCCTGGGCATCGAGCGGCTGCTGCTGCTGATCCAGGAACTCGGCCTGCCGGTGCCGGGCAGCGCGCCCGCGGCCTATGCCATCGTGCCCGCGGCCGCGGCACTGCCGCAGGCGATGGTGGTGCTCGAGCAGTTGCGCGCGGCCGGCGTGGCCGTGGTGCAGCACGCGGGCGGCGGCGGCATGAAGGCGCAGTTCAAGAAGGCCGATGCGAGCGGCGCGCGTTATGCGCTGATCTTCGGCGAGGACGAACTGGCGCGCGGCGAAGTCACCGTGAAATCCTTGCGCGACGGCAGCGGTTCGCAGGTGGCCCGCCCGCTCGCGGACGTGGCCGGCTGGGCCGCCACCCTACAATCGCCGGCTCCCGGGGAATCATCGGACCGTACTTGAGTCTTTCAGCCTCACGGAGGCGGATCATGAAAACACACGGGCGCACCCGGCGCACCGCGGCCTCGAGTCCTTCCAACCACTGACAGCGCATGGCAACCCATCTCGATCTCGAAGAACAGGAACAGCTCGACCAGCTCAAGCATTTCTGGAACACCTACGGCACCCTGATCACCTGGGTCGTGCTGCTCGTCGCCGGTGCCTTCGTGGCCTGGAACGGCTGGCAGTACTTCCAGCGCAGCAAGGCGGCCCAGGCGGCGGCGCTGTACGACGAGGTCGAGCGCAGCGCCCAGTCGGGCGACGCCGCGCGCATCGAGCGCGTGTTCAACGACATGAAGGAACGCTTCGCTGGCACCGCCTATGCGCAGCAGGCCGGCCTGCTGGCTGCCAAGACGCTCTACGACAAGGGCAATGCCGAAGCCACGCGCGCCCCGCACGGCAGGGTGGCCGACAAGGCCACCGACCCCGGCTACCAGGCCATCGCCAAGCTGCGCCTCGCGGCCGAACTGCTCGACGCGAAGTCCTACGACGACGCGCTCAAGCAGCTCTCGGGCAACGTGCCGAAGGAATTCGAGCCGCTGGTGGCCGACCGCAAGGGCGACATCTACCTGGCCCAGGGCAAGCGCGACGAGGCGCAGGCCGAGTACCGCAAGGCCTGGACCGGCCTCGGCGCCGCCTCCGAATACCGCCGGCTGGTCGAATTCAAGCTCAATGCGGTCGGCGTCGACCCCAGGAGCCTGGCGCCCGCCATCACCGTCACCCCCGCAGTTCCTGCCAAATCCTGATCGCCCGCCATCATGAATTTCATGCGTTTCATGCCTGAATCGACCGCCGTGCGCGCGGGGTCCGCTCTTGTCCTGGTCGCGGTCCTGGCCGCCTGCTCGGGCACTTCCAAGCCGAAGCCGGCCGAACTGCCGACCAATGCCTCGCTGATCGGCGTGCGCCAGGCCTGGAGCGTGAAGATCCCGGCGGTCAAGTTCCCGCTCACCACCGACATCAGCGGCGACATCGTGACCGTGGCCGCGGCCGACGGCACCGTGGTCGGCATCGACGCCCGCGCGGGCCGCGAGACCTGGCGCGCCAGCGTCGGCGCGCCGCTGGCGGCGGGCGTGGGCAGCGACGGTTCGATCACCGCCGTGGTCACCACCGGCAACGAGCTGGTCGCGCTGCAGGGCGGCAAGGTGATCTGGAAGCAGCGCCTCACGGCCCAGGCCTTCACCGCGCCGCTGGTGGCCGGTCGCCGCGTCTTCGTGCAGACCGCCGACCGCAACCTCAGTGCCTGGGACGGCGAGAGCGGCCGTCGCCTCTGGTCGCAGCAGCGCACCGGCGAGAACCTCGTGCTCAAGAAGCCGGGCGTGCTGCTGGCCGTCGGCGACACCTTGGTGGCCGGCATCGGCGGCCGCCTGGCGGGCATCAATCCGGCCAACGGCACCTCGCGCTGGGAATCGCCGATCGCGGCCCCGCGCGGCACCAACGACGTCGAGCGCCTGGTCGACCTGACCGGCAGCGTGAGCCGCGTGGGCGACACCGTCTGCGCGCGCGCCTACTACGCCAGCGTCGGCTGCGTCGACACGCTGCGCGGCGCGCTGGTCTGGAGCAAGCCGGCGTCGGGCGCCGAAGGCCTGGGCGGCGACGACGGTTTCGTCTACGGCACCGAGGCCGACGGCAGCGTCACCGCCTGGCGCCGCGCCGACGGCGAACGCGCCTGGCAGACCACCACCTTCAAGAACCGCACGCTGACCGCGCCGCTGGCCGTGGGCCGCTCGCTGGTCATCGGCGAGAGCACCGGCCTGCTGCTGTTCGTCTCGCGCGAGAACGGCGGCCTGCTGAACCGTACCACGCCCGATGGCTCGGCCATCGCGGCCACGCCCGTGGTCGTGGGCAACACGGTGGTCGTCGTCACGGCCAACGGCGGTGTCTTCGGCTACCGTCCCGACTGATCTTTGCTGCAGGGCATGGCCATGAATTGCGAATCCGCGAAGGAGCGGCCATGAAACCCGTCATGGCCCTGGTGGGCCGTCCCAACGTCGGCAAGTCCACGCTGTTCAACCGGCTGACCCAGTCGCGCGACGCCATCGTGGCGGACTTCGCCGGGCTGACGCGCGACCGCCACTACGGCAACGGCCGGCTGGGCAAGCACGAATTCATCGTCATCGACACCGGCGGCTTCGAACCCGACGCGGGCAGCGGCATCTTCAAGGAGATGGCCAAGCAGACGCGCCAGGCCGTGGCCGAGGCCGACGTCGTGGTGTTCGTGGTCGATGCCCGCGAGGGGCTGTCGGCGCAGGACCACGACATCGCCAACGAGCTGCGCCGGCTGGGCAAGCCCTGCATCCTGGTGGCCAACAAGTCCGAGGGCATGCGCGACGGCGCCAAGCTGGTCGACTTCTACGAGTTGGGCCTGGGCGAGGTGCACGGCGTTTCGGCCGCGCACGGGCAGGGCATCCGCAGCCTGGTCGAGCTGGCGCTCGAATCGCTGAACCTGCCCGAACCCGAGGACGACGAGGGTGGCGAAGACGACGTCAACAAGCCGATCAAGCTCGCGGTGGCGGGGCGGCCGAACGTCGGCAAGTCCACGCTGATCAACACCTGGCTCGGCGAGGAGCGGCTGGTCGCCTTCGACATGCCCGGCACCACGCGCGACGCGATCTCGGTGCCCTTCGAGCGCAACGGCCAGCGCTTCGAGCTGATCGACACCGCCGGCTTGCGCCGCAAGGGCAGGGTGTTCGAGGCGATCGAGAAGTTCTCGGTGGTCAAGACGCTGCAGGCCATCGAGTCGGCCAATGTCGTGCTGCTGCTGCTCGACGCCACCCAGGGCGTGACCGACCAGGACGCCCACATCGCGGGCTACATCCTCGAGAGCGGCCGCGCGGTGGTGATCGCCATCAACAAGTGGGACGCGGTCGACAGCTACCAGCGCGAGCAGATCCAGCGCCAGATCGAGACCCGGCTGGTGTTCCTCAAGTTCGCGGCGCTGCATTTCATCTCGGCCATCAAGCGCCAGGGGCTGGGACCGCTGTGGCAGGCCATTGCGCAGGCCCACAAGTCGGCCACGCGCAAGATGTCGACGCCGGTGCTGACCCGGCTCTTGCTCGAGGCGGTGCAATTCCAGACGCCCAAGCGCACCGGCATGTTCCGGCCCAAGCTGCGCTATGCGCACCAGGGCGGCATGAATCCGCCGCTGATCGTGATCCACGGCAATTCGCTCGAGCACGTGACCGATGCCTACAAGCGCTTTCTAGAAGGGCGCTTCCGCAAGGAATTCGACTTGGTGGGAACGCCATTGCGGATCGAATTCAAGAGCTCCCACAATCCTTACGCCGACAAGGACGAGTGAGCCTTGGGCGCCGTTGGCGGCCGTTGAGCGGGCGTCGCGGCGGAAGTTCCGTCTTTTGAGAACCGTTATTTTTCAAAGGCTTTTGGCGCGGAATGCTGCAGCGCGGGAGGCCTGTGTTAAGGTCCCTTTTCCAACAACTACTCTTGAACACGGAGAATATCGTGAGCAATAAAGGGCAACTTCTACAAGACCCGTTTCTGAACACACTGCGTCGCGAGCATGTGCCGGTTTCCATTTATTTGGTGAACGGTATCAAGCTGCAGGGTCAGATCGAGTCTTTCGACCAGTACGTCGTGCTGCTTCGCAACACGGTGACACAGATGGTCTACAAGCACGCCATTTCCACCATCGTGCCGGGTCGTGCCGTCAACTTCTCGGCCAACGAGAACGACGACGCCGCAGCCTGATCGGCGCGGAGCGCGGCGGTGTCAAACCCGCCGCGCTTTTCCCCTTTTCTGATACCGCTTGTCTGAACTGAATTCCCGCCAGGAAGGCGCCGTCGTTCTCGTCGGCGTCGACTTCGGGCTGCCCCATTTCGACAGCGAACTCGAAGAACTCGGCCTGCTCGCGCAAACCGCGGGCCTCTCGCCCGTGGCGCGCCTCGTGTGCAAGCGCAAGGTGCCCGACGCGGCGCTTTTCGTCGGCAGCGGCAAGGCCGACGAGATCAAGGAGCTCGCCGCGATGCATCGCGCGAGCGAGGTCATCTTCGACCAGTCGCTGAGCCCGGCCCAGCAGCGCAACCTCGAGCGCCAGCTCGACGTCGCGGTGTACGACCGGACCTTCCTCATCCTCGAGATCTTCGCGCAGCGCGCGCGCTCGCACGAAGGCAAGCTGCAGGTCGAGCTCGCCCGCCTGCAGTACCTGAGCACGCGCCTCGTGCGCCGCTGGTCCCACCTGGAGCGCCAGACCGGCGGTGCCGGCGTGCGCGGCGGCCCGGGCGAGAAGCAGATCGAGCTCGACCGGCGGATGATCGCCGAGTCGATCAAGCGCACGCGCGAGCGCCTGGCCAAGGTGCAGAAGCAGCGCGGCACGCAACGCCGCCAGCGCGAGCGCCGCGAGACCTTCAACATCTCGCTGGTGGGCTACACCAACGCGGGCAAGTCCTCGCTGTTCAATGCGCTCGTGAAGGCCCGCGCCTACGCGGCCGACCAGCTGTTCGCCACGCTCGACACCACCACGCGCAACCTCTACCTGGGCGATGCGCGCCGGCAGGTGTCGATCTCCGACACCGTGGGCTTCATCCGCGACCTGCCGCACGGCCTGGTCGACGCCTTCAAGGCGACCTTGCAGGAAGCGGTCGATGCCGACCTGCTGCTGCACGTGGTCGATGCCTCCAACCCGCACCATCCCGAGCAGATGGCCGAGGTGCAGACGGTGCTGCGCGAGATCGGCGCCGATGCCGTGCCTCAATTGCTGGTCTTCAACAAGCTCGATGCCCTTGAAAGCACGCAACGTCCGCTGCATCTGCAGGACGACATGGACATCGACGGCGTGCAGGTTCCGCGCATCTTCCTGAGCGCCCGCAGCGGCGAGGGCCTGCCCCTGCTGCGCGCGGAGCTGGCCCGCCTCTCGGGCTCGATCGCCGATACCATGACCCCTGAGGGTGACGCTGAATTGCACGGCGCCACCCATTGATTGGGCACAATCCCGCCACTGACAAGAGAACGACGCGAATGAATGCAAAGCCAGTGTGGAAAGGGTTCTTGGGCATGTTCAACCTGAACGATGGCCGATGGGGGCGGGGCGACGATTCGTCCTCCTCGAACGGCGATCGCCCTTCGGGCAACAGGCCGCCCGACGCCGATCCCCCGGGTGCCCCGACGCCCCCGCCTTCGGGTAACAACGGCAACAACAACCGCCCGCGCGGCCAAGGCCCCAACCAGGGACCGCCCGACCTCGACGAACTCTGGCGCGATCTCAACCGCAAGCTCGGCGGCTTCTTCGGCGGTGGCCGAGGCAACAACAACCGTCCCAGCGGCGGCAACGGTGGCGGCAATGGCTACAAACCCGACATGAAGAACGCCGGCTTCGGCATCGGCCTGGTGGCCATCGTCGCCGTGCTGATCTGGCTCGGCACCGGCTTCTTCATCGTGAACGAAGGCCAGCAGGCCGTCATCACCCAGTTCGGACGCTACAAGACCACCGTGGGCGCGGGCTTCAACTGGCGCCTGCCGTACCCGATCCAGCGCCACGAGACCGTGGTCGTCACGCAGATCCGCTCGACCGACGTGGGCCGCGACGCCATCGTGCGCTCCACCGGCTTGCGCGAGTCGGCGATGCTGACCGAGGACGAGAACATCGTCGAGATCAAGTTCGCCGTGCAGTACCGCCTGAGCGATGCGCGCGCCTGGCTCTACGAGAGCAAGACGCCCGCCGACACGGTGGTGCAGGTGGCCGAGACCGCCGTGCGCGAAGTCGTCGGCAAGATGAAGATGGACGCGGCCCTCGCCGAGGAACGCGACCAGATCGCGCCGCGCGTGCGCCAGCTGATGCAGAACATCCTCGACCGCTACCAGGTGGGCGTGGAAGTGGTCGGCATCAACCTGCAGCAGGGCGGCGTGCGTCCGCCCGAGCAGGTGCAGGCCGCCTTCGACGACGTGCTCAAGGCCGGGCAGGAACGCGAGCGCGCCAAGAATGAGGCGCAGGCCTATGCCAACAACGTGGTGCCGCTGGCCACGGGTACCGCCTCGCGTCTCAAGGAAGAGTCCGAAGCCTACAAGGCACGCATCGTGGCGCAGGCCCAGGGTGATGCCGGCCGCTTCGCCTCGGTGCTGACCGAGTACCAGAAGGCGCCGCAGGTCACGCGCGACCGCATGTACACCGACGCCATGCAGCAGATCTACGCCAGCACGACCAAGGTGCTGGTCGACAGCAAGCAGGGCTCCAACCTGCTGTACCTGCCGCTCGACAAGCTGATCCAGCAGACCGGCAACGGCAACCAGGCCACGCCGGTCGATGCCGCCAGCCCGAGCGTCGCCGGCACCGCGCCGGTGCAGTCCTCGGTGATCCCGGTCGCGCCGACCAACGACATGCGTGCCCGCGACGGCCGCTCGCGTGACCGCGACGTGCGTTGAACCAGGAAGGCAACAAGAACATGAACAGAATCGGATTCATCGCCTCGTCGATCCTCGTGCTGCTGGTGCTGCTGAGCTCGACCCTCTTCGTGGTCGACCAGCGCCAGTTCGGCGTGGTCTACGCCCTGGGCCAGATCAAGCAGGTCATCACCGAGCCCGGCCTCAACTTCAAGCTGCCGCCGCCGTTCCAGAACGTGTCGTACATCGACAAGCGGTTGCTCACGCTGTCGAGCCTCGACACCGAGCCCATGCTCACGGCCGAGAAGCAGCGCGTGGTGATCGACTGGTACGTGCGCTGGCGCATCACCGACCCGCAGGCCTACATCCGCAACGTCGGCCTCGACGAGAACGCCGGTGCCATGCAGCTCAACCGCGTGGTGCGCAACGCGTTCCAGGAAAACATCAACAAGCGCACCGTGCGCGACCTGATCTCGGTGCGCCGCGAGGCCCTGATGGCCGACGTGCAGCGCGAGGTGCTGGCCGTCGTGAAGGGTGCCAAGCCCTGGGGCGTGGACGTGGTGGACGTGCGCATCACGCGCGTGGATTACGTGGAAGCGATCACCGAATCGGTCTACCGCCGCATGGAAGCCGAGCGCAAGCGCGTGGCCAACGAACTGCGCTCCACCGGCACGGCCGAAGGCGAGAAGATCCGCGCCGACGCCGACCGCCAGCGCGAGGTGATCGTCGCCAATGCCTACCGCGACGCGCAGAAGATCAAGGGTGAGGGCGATGCCCAGGCCGCCTCGGTCTACAGCGAGTCCTTCGGCCGCGATCCGCAGTTCGCGCAGTTTTACCGCAGCCTCGAGGCCTACAAGCAGAGCTTCAACAAGAAGAGCGACGTGATGGTGGTCGACCCCTCGTCGGACTTCTTCCGCGCGATGCAGGGTTCGGGCGCCGGCGCGCCGCGCCGTTGACGTCTCCGTTCGCAGCGGCTTCGGGGACGTGAGTTCCGACACCTTCTGGAGCGCGCTGGCGCTGGTGCTGGTGATCGAGGGCATCCTGCCCTTCGTGTCGCCCGGCGGCTGGCGTCGCGGCTTCGGCCAGCTGATGCAGCTGCGCGATGGGCAACTGCGCTTCTTCGGCCTGTGCAGCATCGTGCTCGGGCTGTGCCTGCTCTGGCTGCTGGCCTGAGGCCGGCAGCGCTTCTTTCCGACCCTTTCGCCCGCTTCGTCGACGGCCCCGAGCGGGCGCCGCCGGGGCGCTTTTCGGCTGCCGGTAGAATTCCGGTTTAACCACGCCCCCGATCCCCATGTCCGCCTGGGTCCTCCCGGATCACATTGCCGATGTGCTGCCCTCCGAGGCGCGCCACATCGAAGAACTTCGCCGCCAGTTGCTCGACACCGCCCGCAGCTACGGCTACGAGCTGGTGATGCCGCCGCTGCTCGAGCACCTGGAATCGCTGCTGTCGGGTACCGGCGAGGCGCTCGACCTGCAGACCTTCAAGCTGGTCGACCAGCTCTCGGGCCGCTCGATGGGCCTGCGGGCCGACACCACGCCCCAGGTCGCGCGCATCGATGCCCACCTGCTCAACCGCGACGGCGTGGCACGGCTGTGCTACTGCGGACCGGTGCTCCACACCCGTCCCGACCGCCCGCACGCCACGCGCGAGCCGCTGCAGTTCGGCGCCGAGATCTATGGCCATGCCGGCCTCGAGGCCGACACCGAAATCCTGCTGCTCGCGCTCGACTGCCTCGACGCGGCCGGCCTGCGCGAGGGCGTGATCGTCGACCTCGCCGATGCCCGCATCGTGCGCGCGCTGTTCGCCGGCGTGCCGGTCGACGCGGCCGTGCTGGCGCGCGTGCATGCGGCGCTGGCCGCCAAGGATGCGAGCGAGCTGCGCGCGCTGACGCGCGATTTCCCCGCGGCCGCGCGCGAAGGCCTGCTGGCGCTGATCCAGCTCTATGGCGACGCCGCCGTGCTCGACGAGGCCGCCCGGGCGCTGCAGGGCACGCCCGCGGTGCACGCGGCGCTGTCCGACCTCAAGCTGCTGGCCGCCGGCCTCGACGGCGTGGCGGGCCGCAAGATCAGCTTCGACCTGGCCGACCTGCGCGGCTATGCCTACTACAGCGGCATGCGCTTCGGCATCTACGTGCCGGGCGCGGCCGATTCGCTGGTGCGCGGCGGCCGCTACGACGAGGTCGGGGCCGTGTTCGGCCGCAACCGTCCGGCGGTCGGCTTCAGCCTCGACGTGCGCGAGCTGGTCGGCGTGCTGCCGAAGCGTCCGTTGCGCGCGGCGATCCGCGCGCCCTGGAGCGACGAAACCGGCCTGCGCCAGGCCATCGCCGGGCTGCGCAAGGCCGGCGAAACCGTGGTGTGCGTGCTGCCGGGCCATGGCAGCGAAATCGATGAGTTCCACTGCGACCGCGAGCTCGTCGAGCAGTCCGGCCAGTGGCAAGTCCGAACGATCTGAATTTTTAGCAATGGAACGAGCATGAGCGTAACCACCGGAAGAAACGTGGTCGTCGTCGGTACCCAATGGGGCGACGAGGGCAAAGGCAAGCTGGTCGACTGGCTGACCGAGAGCGCCCAGGGCGTGGTCCGCTTCCAGGGCGGCCACAACGCGGGCCACACGCTCGTGATCAACGGCGTGAAGACCGCGCTGCACCTGATCCCCAGCGGCATCATGCGTCCCGGCGTGAAGTGCTACATCGGCAACGGCGTGGTGCTGTCGGCGGCCAAGCTGTTCGAGGAGATCGAAGGGCTCGAGAAGGCCGGCGTGGAAGTGCGTTCGCGCCTGCGCATCAGCGAGGCCTGCCCGCTGATCCTGCCGTTCCACTCGGCGCTGGACATCGCGCGTGAGGCCTACCGCGAAAAGGGCGGCGTCGAGAAGATCGGCACCACCGGCCGCGGCATCGGCCCGGCCTACGAGGACAAGATCGCGCGCCGCGCGCTGCGCGTGCAGGACCTCAAGCACCCCGAGCGCTTCGCGGCCAAGCTGCGCGTGCTGCTCGACCTGCACAACCACGTGCTGGTCGAGGTGCTGGGCGCCACCGCGATCGACTTCGACACCGTGTTCGACGAGGCCATGCGGCATGCCGCGCTGCTCAAGCCGATGATGGCCGACGTCTCGCGCGAACTGAACGACGCCCACCGCGACGGCGCCAACCTGCTGTTCGAAGGCGCGCAGGGCACGCTGCTCGACGTCGACCACGGCACCTACCCCTACGTCACCTCGAGCAACTGCGTGGCCGGCAACGCCGCCGCCGGCTCGGGCGTGGGCCCGGGCATGCTGCACTACATCCTTGGCATCACCAAGGCCTACTGCACGCGCGTGGGCGGCGGTCCGTTCCCGACCGAGCTCGACTGGGCCACGCCCGGCACCCCCGGCTATCACATGAGCACCGTGGGCGCCGAGAAGGGCGTGACCACGGGCCGCAGCCGCCGCTGCGGCTGGTTCGATGCCGCGCTGCTCAAGCGCTCGGCGCAGGTCAACGGCCTGTCGGGCCTGTGCATCACCAAGCTCGACGTGCTCGATGGCCTCGAGAAGCTCGAGCTGTGCACCGGCTACGAGCTCGATGGCGAGACCACCGACATCCTGCCGATGGGCGCCGACGAGATCGAGCGCTGCACCCCGATCTACGAAACCCTCGAAGGCTGGAGCGAAAGCACGGTCGGCGTGACGCAGTACGACAAGCTGCCGGTCAACGCGCGCCTCTACCTGCAGCGCATCGAGCAGGTCACCGGCGTGCCGATCCACATGGTGTCGACCAGCCCCGACCGCGATCACACGATCATGATGCGCCACCCCTATCTGGCCGACTGATCCCCCGGTTCGACAACAACCCCAAAAAAGAAGCCCCCTGCGCCCGCTGACCCGGGCGACATCCGCTATTCATCCAGGAGCCCATCCCCCATGTTGACCGAAGACGGCAAGCACCTCTACGTGAGCTACGACGAGTACCACAACCTGATCGAGAAGCTCGCGATCAAGGTGCACCAGTCGGGTTGGGAGTTCGACACCATCCTGTGCCTCGCCCGTGGCGGCATGCGCCCGGGCGACGTGCTGTCGCGCATCTTCGACAAGCCGCTGGCGATCATGTCGACCAGCTCCTACCGGGCCGATGCCGGCACCATCCAGGGCCACCTCGACATCGCGCGCTACATCACCACGCCCAAGGGCGAGATCGCCGGCAAGGTGCTGCTGGTCGACGACCTGGCCGACTCGGGCCACACGCTGCATGCGGTGATCAACATGCTGCGCAACAACTACGCGCCGATCACCGAGCTGCGCAGCGCGGTGCTGTGGACCAAGGCGCTCTCGACCTTCACGCCCGACTACTCGGTGGAGTTCCTGCAGACCAATCCGTGGATCCACCAGCCTTTCGAAGGCTACGACTCGCTGCGGCCCGAGAAGCTGATCGAGAAGTGGTCGGTCTGAGGCCCGTCTCCAGACGCGTCCACTCGACCTCGACGCCCCGGCTTGCCGGGGCGTTTTTCATGGCGCGGCCTCAGCAGGCGCCGCTGCCGTTCTCGAACATCGCCGTGTAGCGCCGCTGCATCTCCTCGGGCGACAGCTTCTCGATGCTGTGGCCCACGTTCCAGCGGTGGCCGAAGGGATCGCGGAACACGCCCGAGCGCTCGCCGTAGAAGCGGTCCTCGGTCGGCATCTCGAGCGTGGCGCCGGCCGCCACCGCGCGCGCGACCACCGCGTCGGCATCGTCCACGTGCAGGTGCAGGGTGACCGCGCTGCCGCCCAGCGTCTTCGCGCTCGGGATGCCGTACTCGGGGTACTCGTCCGAGATCATCAGGATCGCGCCGTTGTGGAAGTCGAGCTCGACGTGGCCGATGCGGCCGCTGGGCTCGACCAGCCGGAAGATCTCCTTGACCTGGAACACCTCGCAGTAGAAGTCGACCGCGGCCTTGGCATCGTGGACGCAGATGTAGGGGAAGAGCTCGTGGATCGCCATGGGGTGCCTCTCGTCGTGGTTCGTGGAAGAAATCGCGTGTCGGCGCGGATTCTGGAAGGCTTCAGCGCGGCCGTCTTGAACGAATTTGACCGGGGGCGGCGTTCGCGGGTACCGCCACGTGGCGCGGCGACGTGGCGCCCGTGCGCCGCCAGGCCTGCGGCGCCATGCCCGCGAGCGCCGAGAACTCGCGGCTCAGGTGCGCCTGGTCGGCATAGCCGGCTTCGACCGCGATCTCGGCCCAGGGCCGCGCCGGATCGGCCGCCAGCGCCAGCGCGCGGTCGAAGCGCATCACGCGCGCGTACTCCTTGGGCGTGAGCCCGATGGCGCCGCGGAACAGCGCGATGAAGCGCCGGTGGCTGTAGCCGCTGTCGGCCACCAGCGCGCCGATGGCCGGGTTCTCGCCCGCGAGCGGCCCGAGCGCCGCCGCGATCGCCGGATGCAGCCCGCGCAGGCCGGCGCGCAGCGCGAGCGCCAGCCGCGCCGACAGCATTGCTTCGAACAACGCGAGTTGGCGCGCCAGGTCGGCCTCGGCATGCAGCCGCTCGAGCGCATCCGCCACCTCGTGCACGCCCCAGAGCGCGTCGAGCGGCGTGTGCTGGCCCGACAACGCGTCCTCGGGCGCGCCCAGCAGCGCGCGCGCCGCGCCGGGCTGCAGCTGGGCGCCGACCGAGCGCGTGGCCACCGAGACGTCGCGCAGGTAGAAGCTGCTGCGCGCGCCGCCGACGATGGCATGGCCGCAGGTGTGGCCCTCGGTGTCGGCCGCGTGGTCGAACAGCCTGAGCGGCGGCCCCGAGAGCCGGAACACCAGGTGCATGCCGCCCGTGGGCAGCACATGCTCGCGCGCGCCGGGGCGTTCGACCCCAGTGCCCTCGGCGCCGGGCGCCCAGGCCCAGACCTGCCGCACGAAGAGCCGCAGGTGCGGCACGGGCGCGCGCGTCAGTTGCCGCATCTCAGGCCTGGGCTTCCGCGTGCAGCGCGTAGACCGGGTCGGGCCAACGCTGGGGCGTCATGCCGGCGAGTTGCGCCGCCAGCTGCTCGACGAAGCGCATGTCGACGTCGGGAGGCACGCTGGCCGGCCCGCGGCCGAAGGCCTCGCGCAGGCGGCGCACCGCGTTGGCGGTGCCACGCAGCACGCCCTCGGGTTGGCCGGACTGCTCGAAGACCAGCACGTTGGCCAGCAGGTGGAGGAACGAGGCCACCACGGTCGCCTCCGTGCGCTGCCTGCCGTCCAGCGCCGCCATCACCAGTTCGAGCCAGTCGACCACCTCCTGCGGAATGCCTTGGGCCGCCAGCGCGGCATAGCTGGTCGGCCAGGCGCTGGCCGGTGTCTTGCGCAGCCAGGCGCCGAGCGCGCGCGGCGTGCCCGCCGGGGCCATCGCCGCAGCCTCGGCCGCGGAGTTCGCCTGCATCTTCATCAGGCGCCCGGGCGCGCCGCCGGCGGCCGCCGCTACCGGCAGGCCGCGCGTGCGCAGCAGCATCGGCGCCGACGCCGGTGCGGCGAGCATGGCGTCGAACTGCACGGAGCCGGTGCCGCCCCAGCCGGCCGGCACCATCTGCGCCACCTTGCGCAACTCGGGCATGTCGGTCGCGCGCTCGCCCTCGGCGCGTTCGACCACGAGCAGGTAGTTGGTGAGGTCTGTCACGAGCTGGTAGGCCACGGCGAGGCGGCGGGCTTGCGCCACGTCCTCCGTGCCGAGTTCGGCCACGCGTGCGTGCGCGGCGATCCGGCCGAGCGCGTCGATCGGTTCGGCCACGGCATTCACGCGCGCGCTGCCGATCGCTTCCTCGGCCGCGTCTCCCTGCGCGCGCACGCCGAGCAGCCGCACCTCGCCCTCGGGCGGCGCGTCGAACAGCGCGAACACGTTCACCGTGTCGGCGCCGAAGGCCGAGCGCGGCAGGGCGGAGGTCCACCGTGGTTGCACGCCGCCCGGCCATTCGACGCGCAGCGCATCGAGCCGCGGCGAACGCAGGCGCGCGAACATGCGCAACACGGCCGGCTCGACCGCCTCGCCGGGCGCGACGAAATCGCAGGCCCCGCCCGTGGCCTCGGCCAGGCGCCGCAGGTGGCTCTCGGCCGGGCTGCTGCCGATGCCGACCACGAACACGCGGTGCCCCGAGGCACGGGCCGATTCGACCGTCGCGTCGATGGCGCTGATCTCGCCGTCGGTGACCACCAGCACGTCGCTCGACGCGCCCGCGCCCAGCGCGAAGGTGGAGGCCAGCGCGCTTTCCATCTCGGTGCCGCCCAGGTCGGCCTGCAGTGCGCCGATCCAGCGCTGCGCGGCCAGGCGCGTGACCTCGGTGAGCTGCCACAGGCCGCGCGAACGGTGCTCGACCGTGGTGCCGAAGCGCGAGAGCGAGAAGCGGTCGCCCGCGCCCATCCGCGAGACGATCGATTGCAGCGCGCGCCGCGCGGCATCGATGCTGTCGCCGGCCATCGAGCCCGAGCAGTCGACCAGCAGCTGCACGTCGGTGGTGGCCGGGCCGCGCGCCGGCACCCGCGGGCAGAAGCTCGCGAGCGCGACGATGCCGCCGGGCGCGACATCGTCGGGCGCCGCCACGGCCACCGAGGCGTGCGCGAGCTGGTCGACCACCAGCACGAAGTCGCGGTCGCGCGCGCCGCGGCGCGCCAGCGACACCTGCAGCAGGCCGCTCTCCGGCCGCATCGCCACGCCCACCGGATGGCTGGGCGAGGCCACGCGCGCCTGTGCCAGTTCGCCATGCAGGCGCAGTTCGATGTCGAAGGGGTGGGCCGCCACCGCGCTGTGCTCGGGCGCCTGGTGCGGCCGCAGCCCGCCGTCGGCGATCGGGTCGCCATAGCGCGGCGCGATCACCGTCGGGATCAGCAGGCGCAGGCCCTGCTGCTCGAAGGCCAGGGTCTGCGCATAGCGCAGGGTGACCACGCAGGTCTCCTGCGCCGCGAGGTTGCCGAGGTTCAGCGTGTAGCTGCGGTCGTGGTTCTTCTCCAGCATGATGGCCGCGTGGCCCTCGGCCAGCGCGCCTTCGTAGGCCGCCTCGGCCTCGGTCTTCTCGACCACCGTGCCGCACAGACGCCGCTCGCCGAGCTGGACGTCGACGCTCAGCAGCACCGCGCCCCACGGCAGCGGAAAGCCGTAGACCACCTCGACGTTCGAAGTGCCCGGATTGCGGAAGCGCTGCTCGACCGTCATCTCGAGCAGCACGCCGCGCAGGTCGCCGCTGGCCTTCACGCCTTCGAGCAGCATGCTGTCGCCATTCGCGGTCGTCATGCGTGCATGTTCCTGATAGCTCATGGGATGTCCCTTTCCTGTGTCTTCAGTTCTTCTTCGGAACGTCGGCGGCGGGGCCGTCGACGGGGGAGGGGGCGCAAGCCGCCGCGAAGGCCGCCATCACGCCCTGGATGAAACCGCGCACCTGCTCCGGCGACAGCCCGGCCCGGCCGGGCTCGATCACCACCTCGACGCCGTCGGCCACCGTCAGGTGGCTGCGCACCTCCACCGAGCCGGCCACGCGCGGGCGCGCCGGCACCGGCGCCTCCCGGCCCTGCAGCAGCTCGCGGATGCGCTCGAGCGAGACGCCGGCCGCCGTCCACTTCTTGATGAGCAGCAACTGTTCGAGGTGCCGCGCGCCATAGCGCGCCGCCCGCGTCTCGCCCTCGGGCCGGTCGACGATGCCGATCTGCACGTAGTAGCGCACCGTGCGCGGCGGCAGGTCGGCCAGCACGCACAGGTCCGCGAGCGCATAGGAAGCCGCCGGGGAGGGTGGGTTCGATTTCATACACTTAATTTAAACACAAGAACTGTTTTTAAAAAAGCACACGAAAGCTCGGCCCATGGGGGCGCGCTAGCATCGACCGCATGAGCAAGCCTTCCACGACCCTGATACAACACCCCTACGTGCCGCCCGCCACCTTCGACGCGCCCCAGCCCGGCGTCTACAAGGCCTCGACGGTGTTCTTCGCCGACGTGGCCGCGATGCGCGCGCGCGACTGGAAGACCAAGGCCGGCTACACCTACGGCCTGCACGGCACGCCCACCACCTTCACGCTCGAGGAGCGCCTGGCCACCCTCGAGGGCGGCACCGAATGCCTGCTGGTGCCCAGCGGCCTGGCGGCGATCTCGCTCGTCGCCTTCGCCTTCCTCAAGACCGGCGACGAGGTGCTGATCCCCGACAACGCCTACGGCCCCAACAAGGCGCTGGCCACCGGCGAGCTCGCGAACTTCGGCATCGGGTACCGCCTGTACGACGCGATGAACCCCGAGGACCTCGCGGCGAAGATCTCGCCGCGCACGAAGCTGGTGTGGCTCGAGGCCGCGGGCTCGGTGACGATGGAATTCCCGGACCTGCCCGCGCTCGCGGCCGCCTGCCGCGCGCGCGGCGTGCTCAGCGCGCTCGACAACACCTGGGGCGCGGGCCTGGCCTTCGCGCCCTTCGACTTCAACGGCAGCGGGCAGGGCGTCGACATCTCGGTGCACGCGCTCACCAAGTACCCGAGCGGCGGCGGCGACGTGCTCATGGGCAGCGTGGTCACGCGCGACGAGCGGCTGCACCGCGCGCTCAAGCTCACCCACATGCGCATCGGCTTCGGGGTCGGTGTGGGCGATGTTGAGACGCTGCTGCGCTCGCTGCCGAGCATCGGGCTGCGCTATGCGGCGCACGACCGCGCGGCGCGCGAACTCGCGCGCTGGCTCACCGACCGCGACGAGGTCGCGCAGGTGCTGCATCCGGCGATCGAGAGCTCGCCCGGCCACCGCCACTGGCGCGCGCTGTGCGGCGAGGCCGACCTCGCGGCGGGCCTGTTCTCGATCGTCTTCGACGAGCGCTACGGCACCGAGCAGGTCGACCGCTTCTGCGACAGCCTCGAACTGTTCCGCCTCGGCTATTCGTGGGGCGGCCCGATCAGCCTGGTGGTGCCCTACGACATCGGCCTGATGCGCGACCCGGACGTGGCGCCCTGGCCCTACAAGGGCACGCTGGTGCGCTTCTCGATCGGCCTGGAGGACGTGGACGACCTGCGCGCCGACCTGCAGCAGGCACTCGCGCGCATGGCCTGAGCGGGCCTTGCCGGAGGCGCGCCGGATATCGCTTACAGTACCCCGACGCGCAGTCGTCCGACTGCTTCGCCTGAAGGAGAGATCAGTGGCAACACCGAATTACGGTTACGAGAAGCGGCAGAAAGAGCTGGCTCGCAAGAAGAAGAAGGAAGAAAAGCTCCGCGAAAAGGCGAACCGCAAGCTTTCCCCGAGCAGCGACGGCCTCGCGCCGGGCGATCCGGAAGACGACGTGGCCTCGCTCGAACGCGATCCGCCGACCGTTCCCGAACTGCCGACCAAGAACGGTTGAACGCTGCACCGTCCGGATTCTTTCCGTTCTGAATGACGAAGCCGCTGGGGGCCTGTCGGTCCCGCAGCGGCTTTTTGTTGGCGCGCGATCGGTGAAGAGGGCGGTCCTACTTCGCGGCGAGCAGCTTGCGCAGTTCGGGCCAGACGTTGTCGAGCAGTTGCGGCTGCGCCGCCGCGGTCGGATGGATGCGATCGGCCTGGAACAGCGACATCGCATTCGGCGCATCGGCCACGCCCTTGAGCAGGAAGGGCACCAGCGCCGACCTGGTGGTGGACGCCACCTTGGCGAACACCGCCTCGAAGCGCCGCGTGTAGTCGCCGCCGTAGTTGGGCGGCACCTGGATGCCCACGATCAGCACCTTGGCGCCCGCGGCCTGCGCGGACTGCGTGATCTGCAGCAGGTTCGCCTCGGTGTCCGTGAGCGGCAGGCCGCGCAGCGCGTCGTTGGCGCCGAGCTCGAGCACCACGTGGCTGGGCTTGTGCTGCGCCAGCAGCGCCGCGAAGCGCGCGCGCCCGCCCGAGCTGGTGTCGCCGCTGATGCTGGCGTTGACCACGGTGGCGTCGATCTTCTGCTGCGCCAGGCGCTTCTCGAGCAGCGGCACCCAGCCTTCGCCGCGCTTCAGGCCGTACTCGGCGCTCAGCGAATCGCCGAGCACCAGGATCACCGGCTTGCGCGCGGCGGCGCCCTGCGCCATCGCCCCACGCCATGGCCCGGAACTGCCGAGCGCGGCAGTGGTCAAGATAAAGTCACGTCGATTCAAAACCAAAGCCTTTCCATGTCCCAACCCCCGTCCAATGCGATTGTCGCCGTCGAGCATGTGTTCAAGTCCGTCACCGACTCGACCGGTACCCTGGACATTCTGCAGGACATCGATTTCACCCTCGGGGCACGGGAAACCGCGGCCATCGTGGGGGCCTCGGGGTCGGGCAAGAGCACCTTGCTGTCGATCGTCGCCGGGCTCGACACGCCCACGCGCGGCACGGTGAAGCTGGCCGGCGACGACATCTTCGCCATCGACGAGGACGAACGCGCCGCGCTGCGCGCGCAGCGCGTGGGCTTCGTGTTCCAGAGCTTCCAGCTGCTGGGCAACCTCAGCGCCCTCGAGAACGTGATGCTGCCGCTGGAGCTGGCCAACCGCAAGGATGCCCGCAAGGCCGCGACCGAGATGCTGGGCCGCGTCGGCCTGGGCCAGCGGCTCAACCACTATCCCAAGGTGCTGTCGGGCGGCGAGCAGCAGCGCGTGGCGCTGGCGCGGGCCTTCGTGGTGCAGCCGGCCTTGCTGCTGGCCGACGAGCCCACGGGCAGCCTCGACTTCGCCACCGGCGAGCAGGTGATGCGGCTGATGTTCGACCTCAACCGCGAGCTCGGCACCACCCTCGTGCTGGTGACGCACGACCGCGGCATCGCGGCGCAGTGCGAGCGCCGCATCATGATCGAGGCCGGGCGCGTGGTCCTCAACGAGAGGACGGCCGACACGACGGCCTGAGGGCTTCGGGTACAACCGGGCCTGCAGGAGGAGATTCCAGATGCAGGACGAGCTACCCCCCGATGCCCGACTCGCGCTGCAGCGCGGCAACCTGATCGAGGCCATCAAGATCGTGCGCGACCGCACCGGCCTCGGCCTCAAGGAGTCCAAGGAACTGGTCGAGCGGCATGCCAACGCGGTGGAGGACGAACCCGCGCCCGAGACCGACGAATGGAACCGGCTCTTGAGCGGCGGCGCGCAGGGCCTGCCGGCCGAAGCGGTCGCCGCGCTCGCGCGGGGCCGCAAGGTCGAGGCGGTGAAGATCGTGCGCGAGGCCACCGGCCTCGGCCTGGCCGAATCGCTGAAGCGGGTCGACGAGCACCTGCATGGCCAGCGCGGCCAGTCCGCGCCGCACGGTGCCTTCGACCCGATGGCCGAGCCCGGTCGCGTGCCTTCGGGCGGCGGCGTCAGGTTGCTGGCGATCGTGCTGATGATCGCCTTGGTGGCCACGGCATTCTTCTTCATGAGCGCCTGAGCCCGATGATCGTTCCACAGTTCTGGGCCGAAGGCCGCATCCAGCAACGCATCGACGGCCGCCAGCTCACGGTGCGCCGTTTCGGCTGGTCCGACGACAGTCCCGTGGCCGCGCAGGCCCATGCCGACCAGCGCACGCGCGAGGCCTTCGAGCGCATCGCCGCCGGCGAGACGCTCGTGCGCCGCGAGCGCAAGGTGGCCTACAACGGCGTCGACGGCATGCCGATCCGCGAGGAGATCGTCGAGCGCCACGGCGAGGACATCGTCACGCGCAACGGCTATGGCGCGCGCTGCCTCAATACGCCCGACGTGCTGTTCGTCGACGTGGACTTCGACGACCCGCGGCATGCCAGCGGCCGCGGGCTCACCGTCATCGGCGCGGCCCTCATCGGCGCGGTGGTCGCGGGCTATGCCAGCAAGTCGTGGGTGCTGGCCGTGGTGGCGGCCGTCCTCGTGGCGGCCTTCGGCTTCTGGCGCGTGCGCCTCGAAGGGCTGCGGCTGACCGAACCCGAGGCCGATCCGCTCGCGGCCGTGCGTGCGCGCATCGAGCGCTTCGTCCACCAGCATCCCGACTGGCACCTGCGCCTGTACCGCACCCCCGCGGGCCTGCGCGCGCTCGCCATGCACGACGTCTTCGCGCCGTCCGATGCCGCGGTCGCCGACGTGTTCCAGACCCTGGGCGCCGACAAGGTCTATGCGCGCATGTGCCGCAACCAGAACTGCTTTCGCGCGCGCGTGAGCGCCAAGCCCTGGCGCATCGGCATCGGCGATCCGATGCGGCCGCGCCCCGGTGTCTGGCCGGTGGCGCCCGAGCGGCTCGCGCAACGCGAGGCCTGGGTGGCGCGCTACGAGCAGATGGCCGACCGCTTCGCGGCCTGCGAGTACCTCGAGAGCGTGGGCGACGCGCAGCGCGTGCATCCGCGCGCGCTCGCGGTGCAGCAGCTGCACGACGGGCTGGCGCAGGCGCGCGCCGGCCTGCCGCTGGCCTGAAGCCGGGCTAAGGCGGGCGGGGGCGGCCTCCCTCGATAATCGCCGCATGTCTTCTCCCAAAGTGATCTTCGGCTTCCATGCCGTGGGCGTGCGCATCAAGACCGCCCCCAAGTCCGTGCTCGAGGTGCTGTTCGACGCCAGCCGGCGCGATGCGCGCATGAAACAGTTCATGGCGCGGGCCCAGGATGCCGGCGTGCGGCTGGTCGAGGCCGACGGCGCGCGGCTCGCCAAGCTCAGCGGTAGCCACGGCCACCAGGGCGTGGTGGCGCGCGTGGAGCCTGCCGCTCAGATCCATTCGCTCGACGAACTGCTCGAAGGCCTGGAGGAGGCCGGTACCGTGCCGCTCTTGCTGGTGCTCGACGGCGTGACCGATCCGCACAACCTCGGCGCCTGCCTGCGCGTGGCCGACGGCGCCGGCGCCCATGCGGTGATCGCGCCCAAGGACCATGCGGCCGGCATCAACGCCACCGTGGCCAAGGTGGCCAGCGGCGCGGCCGAGACGGTGCCTTATTTCATGGTGACCAACCTCGCGCGCACGCTCAACGAACTCAAGGAGCGCAGCATCTGGTGCGTGGGCACCAGCGACGACGCACCCGGCACCATCTACCAGAGCGACTTCAAGCGCCCGCTGGCGCTGGTGCTCGGTGCCGAAGGCGAGGGCATGCGCCAGCTCACGCGCAAGACCTGCGACGAGCTGGTCAGCATCCCGATGGCGGGCGCGGTCGAGAGCCTCAACGTCTCGGTCGCCAGCGGCGTGTGCCTCTACGAGGCGATGCGCCAGCGCGGCGCCTGAGCGCCGCGCCGCGGCCTCACTGCGACGGATCCTTGCCGCGGGTTCGGCCCACCGCGCTGAAGATGCCGATGCCCAGCAGGATCAGCGAACCGATGCCGATGTAGAGCGTGGGCACGCCGGCCACCGAGGCGCCCCAGATCAGGCCGGCCATGAAGATCAGAAAACCGATCATGTAGAGCGCGAACGACATGCGTGTTCCTCCGAAGCTGTGATGTCTCGCAGTATCTGGAGCGCGCCTGCCGCCCGCACCGGCCGGTGCCGCCAGCGGCTGTGGGAGCGGGCCTACTGGGGGCGCAGGTCCTGGTCGGCCGCCAGCAGGTAGCGGCAGCCGCCATCGCCGAGCGCCTGGAACACCAGCGCCCGGTCGACCCCGAAGTCCAGGCAGTCGCCCGGTGCGAGCCGGAAGCGCTCCTCGCCGTAGTCGACCTGCAACTCGCCTTCGAGCAACCACAGGCATTGCCGGTACGGCTTGCCGCTCCAGCGCGGATAGGCGACCCGCGCCGCGCGCGGCAGCTCGACCTCGACCAGCTCGATGCCGCCGGCCGCGCCGCGCTCGAGCACCTGCCGCCGCAGGTAGCCCGCGCCGGGGTCGCGCCACACCGCCTGCGCGGCGCGGGGGCGCAGCCGCTGCGTCTCGCGGCCCTCGTCCTGCGTCAGCAGCTGCGCCAGCGGCACGCCCAGCCCCGCCGCCAGCCGGCCCAGCAGCACGGCCGTGGGGCTGCTCTGCGCGCGCTCGACCTTGGAGATCATGGCCTTGCTCACGCCCGAGCGCTCGGCCAGTTCCGACAGGCTCAGGCCCTGGGTCTGACGCAGCGCCAGCAGCCGGTGGGCGATCAGCGCGTCGATGGGTTCGGCGGCTTCCGGAATCGGAGGGGATGCATCGTTTCTCATAAGAGACTATTATTCTCCTATAGTAAACAACCGCGCAATCTGCGAAGGACTCCCATGCGCCTGATCCCCTGCACCGAGGAAGCCCACGCCGGCACCATCCTCGCGATCCTCAACGACGCCATCGTCACCTCGACCGCGCTCTACGACTACAAACCGCGCACGCCCGAACAGATGGCCGGCTGGTTCGCCACCAAGCGCGCCAACGGCTTCCCGGTGATCGGCGCGGTGGACGACGACGGCCGGCTCATGGGTTTCGCGAGCTACGGCAGCTTCCGCGCCTTCCCCGCCTACAAGTACACGGTCGAGCACTCGGTATACGTCGATGCCGCCGACCGCGGCAAGGGCCTGGGCCGCACCCTGCTCGAGGCGATCGTGGCCGAGGCGCAGGCGCGCGAGGTGCACGTGCTGGTCGGCGCGATCGACGCCCAGAACGCCGGCAGCATCGCGCTGCACGAGCGCCTGGGCTTCGAGCACGCGGGCACGGTGCGGCAGGCGGGCTTCAAGTTCGGCCGCTGGCTCGACGTGGCCTTCTACCAGCGCATCCTGGCCACGCCCGCCGAGCCGGTCGACGGCTGAGCGCTAGTTCACGGCCCAGAAGCGCATCACGACCTCGGCCGGCCGGCGCACGCCGGCGCCGAGGAACAGCCGCTCGGCGATCCAGGCCAGCGCGGGCGAGGCGGTCTCGAAATGCGGCGTGCAGCGGAAATACACCTGCGCCGGATCGACCGGCTCGCCGCGCAGCAGCCGCGCCATGGTCTCGCGCGAGGCGCTGCGGATCGCGTGGTTCTGCACGTAGACGAGGTCGCCCGCATCGGTCTCGAGGCCGTAGCGCGCATCGAGCACCGAGAGGGTCTCTCCCACGATCAGCTGGAAGTCGCTGCCGCCCGGCAGCACGCGCGCGGTCCAGCCATGGCCCTGCGCCTGGCCGCCGGTGATCGGCACCACGCGGCGCAGGCCGCCCGGCCCCTGGCCCAGCACCTGGGGTGCGCCGACCTCCACGCGCAGGTCGGCGAAGTGTTCGAGCGAAGGCGCCGCGATGGCGTCGAAGTCGCTCATGGCTCAGGCCGCCGCCTTGCCTTCTTCCTCGCTCGCGCGGTCGAGCATCGCGATCGTGCCCGCGTCGAGCTTGAGCTGGGTGGCGGTCACCAGTTCGTCGAGCTGGGCGATCGAGGTCGCGCTCGCGATCGGCGCCGTCACCGAGGGCCGCGCGATCTGCCAGGCGATCGCGACCTGGCCCGGTTTCGCGTTGTACTGCTGGGCCACCTTGTCGAGCGCCTCGAGGATGCGCAGCCCGCGCGGGTTGAGGTACTTCTTGGTGGTGCTGGCGCCGCGTGCGCTCTTGGCCGCGTCGGCCTCGGTGCGGTACTTGCCGGTGAGGAAGCCGGCGGCCAGCGCATAGAAGTTGATCACGCCGACCTCGCGCTTCAGGCACAGCGGCTCGAGATCGTCCTCGAACACGGCGCGGTCGTAGAGGTTGTACAGCGGCTGCAGGCTCTCGTAGCGCGCGATGCCCAGGCGCTCGGAGACGTCGAGCGCCTCGGCCAGCCGCGGCGCGGTGAAGTTCGAGGCGCCGATGGCGCGCACCTTGCCGGCCTTCACGAGGTCGTCGAAGGCACCCAGCGTGTCCTCGAGCGGCGTGTTGGCGTCGTCGTCGTGCGACTGGTAGAGGTCGATGTAGTCGGTCTGCAGGCGCTTGAGCGAGGCCTCGACCGCCTCGCGGATGTAGGCCGGCGAGAGCCCGACCTTGCCTTCGCCCATCGACTTGCCGAGCTTGGTGGCCAGCACCACGCGGCTGCGCTTGCCGCTCTGCTTGAGCCACTTGCCGATGATGGTCTCGGACTCGCCGCCGCTGTGGCCCGGCACCCAGTACGAGTAGACGTCGGCGGTGTCGACGAAGTTGAAGCCGGCATCGAGCCAGGCATCGAGCAGCTTGAACGAGGCGGCCTCGTCGACGGTCCAGCCGAACACGTTGCCGCCGAAGGCGAGCGGGGACACCTGGAGGCCGGAGCGGCCGAGGGGGCGAAGTTGCGACATGGGAAAGCTCCTGAGGAAAGAGGGAGGAGGAAGGGGCGAAGGTCAGACGAAACCGATGGCGCCGAGCACCGCGCCGGCGCCCAGCAGCCACAGCAGATGGATGCGCGTGCGCCAGACGACGAGCGCGGCCACGCCGGTCAGGAGCCACAGGTGCCAGGCCGGCGCATCGCCCACGTGGTTGCCGGCGGCCAGCACCCAGCCGGTGGCGATCAAGAGGCCCACCACCACGGGTGCCATGCCCTGCTTGAAGGCGCGCACGCCGCGGCGGGTGCGGTTGCGGTGGCCCCAGCGGGTGGCGAAGTAGGTGAGGGTGGTGCTCGGCAGCATGATGCCGACCATGGTCACGGCCAGCCCGAACAGGCCGAGCAGCCAGGCCGAGGGCCCGGCGCCGATGCCGCCGCCCGCGTTGAGGCCGACGTTCCAGCCCATGAGGCCGACGAACAGCACGTTGGGCCCGGGCGCGGCCTGCGCGATGGCGACCGAGGAGGTGAACTGCGCATCGGTGAGCCAGCCGTGCTGGGCCACCAGGTAACGGTGCATGTCGGGCACGGTGGTGATGGCGCCGCTGATCGAGAGCATCGACAGCAGCATGTACTGGCCGAACAGCGCCAGCCAGTCGTGCCAGTGCATGACGATGTTCATTGAAGTACCTCCGTGCTTCGCACTGCGGTGCGAGCTTGCCTGGGGCGGCCCGGCGCGGCGCTCATGGCTCGATCCTCTTCCAGGTCCAGCCGCAGGCCACGCCACCGAGCACCAGCAGCACCCAGCCCAGCGGGACGCGCGCCCAGGCGATGGCGCCGAACACCAGCGCCACGAACACCAGGCAGGTGGCGAAGCCCAGCGGGTGCTTGCGCAACTGCGGGATCAGCTTGATGCCGGTGGCCGCGATCAGCCCACCCGACACCGCGCCCATGCCGCGCAGCGCGCCCGCGACCTGCGGGTTGCCCGCGTAGTGCGCGTAGAGCACCGCGAGCGCGAGGATCACGAACAGCGGCACCGTGAGCATGCCGGCCACCGCGGCCACGGCGCCGCGCAGCCCGAAGTAGCGGTCGCCGATCATCAGCGCGAGGTTGATCACGTTGGGCCCCGGCATCACCTGGGCCACGGCCCAGTCCTCGAGGAACTGCTCGGGCGTGAGCCACTTCTTCTTCTCGACCATCTCGCGCTGCACGATCGCCAGCACGCCGCCGAAGCCCTGCAGCGCCAGCAGGGTGAAGGACACGAAGAGGTCGCGCGGCGACTGGGGATGCGCGGGGGGAGACGGTTGCATGGCGCAGCGATTATCGTAGGCGGACGGCAAGATGCCGGGCGTCGCACCGACAGGACGGCGCCACCACCGACAGGAGACTCCAACGCCATGCACCTTCGCGCCCTTTTCGATCTCTGCCGCCGCGCCGTCGCTTCCTGGTCCAACGACTACGCCCCGAGCATGGGCGCCGCGCTCGCCTACTACACCGTGTTCTCGATCGCGCCGCTGCTTCTGATCGTGATCGCCGTCGCCGGGCTGGTGTTCGGGCAGGAGGCCGCGCGCGGCGAGATCCTCGCGCAGCTCTCGGGCCTGATGGGCGAGCAGGGCGCGGCCGCGGTGCAGAGCATGCTGCAGGCGGTCAACAAGCCGCGCGAGGGCATCGTCGCCACCCTGATCGGCATCGCGCTGCTGGTGGTCGGCGCCACCACCGTGTTCGGCGAGCTGCAGGACGCGCTCGACCGCATCTGGCGCGCCCCCGCGCGTGCCAAGAGCAGCGGCATCTTCAACCTGCTGCGTGTGCGATTGCTGTCCTTCAGCATGGTGATGGGCATCGGCTTCCTGCTGATGGTGTCGCTGGTGGCGAGTGCCGCGCTGGCCGCGCTCGGCAAGTGGTGGTCGCCGATGTTCGGCGCCTGGGAGACGCTGGCCCAGTGGGTCAACTTCGGCTTCAGCTTCGCAATGGTCACCGTGATCTTCGCGATGATCTACAAGATCATGCCGCGCGCGAAGGTGCAGTGGCGCGACGTGTGGGTGGGCGCGGCGGTGACGGCGCTGCTGTTCACCGTCGGCAAGCACCTGATCGGCCTGTACATCGGCAAGAGCAGCGTGGCCTCGGGCTACGGCGCCGCGGGTTCGCTGGTGGTGGTGCTGGTGTGGGTCTACTACTCGGCGCAGATCTTCCTGCTGGGCGCCGAGTTCACCTGGGTCTATGCGCGCAGCTACGGCTCGCTCAAGCATTCCGACGTCGGCATCGGCAAGGGCAAGGACGACCACGTGCCGGCGCGCACGCGCTCGGGCGGCGATCTCTGAACGCGCTCAGCCCTTGAAGCCGCCCTCGGCGAGAAACTTCTCTTCCTCGGGCGTGCTCGCTCGGCCCAGCATCCGGTTGCGGTGCGGGAAGCGGCCGAAGCGCGCCACGATGTCCCGGTGCAGCACCGCGAAGCGCAGGGTGTTGGCATCGAGCGCGCCGCAGTGCACGACCGAGCGCTCCTGCTCGGCCAGCACCTCGGAGTGCATGAAGGGCATGTAGAAGAAAGGCCGCAGCACCTCTTCGAGCTGGCGATCGAAGCCGGCCTCGACCGCATGGTGCGCGACGGCCAGCGCCTTGCCGTCGGTGGCCAGCATGTGGGCGTTGTCGCGCCAGGCGTTGCGCGGCAGCTGGTCGAGCAGCACCAGCAGCGCGAGCGTGCCTTCGGCATCGTTCATCCAGTCGTCGAGCTCGCCGCGCGCGGCGGCGTGGTGGGCTTCGACGAAGCGGCCGGCGAACGCGGCATCGAAGGCTTCGTCCTTGGCGAACCAGCGCTTGGGGCCGGCCTCGCGCCAGAACTGCACCACATCGTGCGCCGAGGGCAGGGTGGAAGACGAAGAAGATTCAGAAGATTCGGAGGCGGAAATCATCGCGGCATTGTCTTCTTTCAATCGGCTTTCAATGCCAGGGCTGGCGCCGCGTGCACGGCGAATTCGGGGTGGTGGCCGACAAGGGATCGCGCAGGGCCTGCCTATGCTGGTCCGCATCCATTCACGACCAGGAGACTTTCCATGAACCGATACGGCACCCTCTTGCGCGCCGCCCTCGTCGCCGGCGCGGCCAGCGCGGCACTGGCCGGCTGCGGCATGATGTCCAAGGCCAATGTCGCGAGCTTCAGCGGCGCGATGAACGCCGCCAGCGAGGTGCCGCCGAACATGACGCGCGGCAGCGGCATGGCCGAGGCCTGGCTCAACCGCGACACCAACGTCCTCAAGTACAAGATCACCTACACCGGCCTCAGCGGACCGGCCACCGCGGCCCATTTCCACGGCCCCGCCGCCGCCGGCGCCAATGCCGGCGTGGTGCTGCCGTTCTCGAACGCGGCCAGCCCGATCGAGGGCGAGGCCACGCTCACGCCCGCGCAGGCGGCCGACCTCAGCGCGGGCAAGTGGTACGCCAACGTCCACACGGCGGCCAACCCGGGCGGCGAGATCCGCGGCCAATTGCTGCCGAAGATGTGACGCAGGTCCGCCGAACGGGGTTCGAGTGCCCCCTGGTCAGTCGGGGGTCACGGGGCTGATGTCAAATGACTTCATGACGACGTCCCCGAAGAAGCCCCGATCCTCCCCTGTCTCTCCTTCTCCCCGTTCCCCGTCTCCCCCCGCCCGCCGCAAGAGCCAGGCCGTTTCCGCGGCCCGCAAGCTCGAGGCCTTCGCCGCGCGGCGCGAGGACATGCGCGCCGCGGGCAAGGCCCTGGTGCTGCAGGGCGGCGGCGCGCTCGGTGCCTACCAGGCCGGCGTCTACGCGGCGCTCAGCGAGACCGAGCTGCAGCCGCGCTGGATCGCGGGCGTGTCGATCGGCGCGATCAACGCCGCGCTGATCGCGGGCAACGCGCCCGAGCACCGCGTCGACCGGCTGCGCGAGTTCTGGCACCTGGTGTCCTCGGGCCCGTCGCAGCGCCTGCCGTCCTGGCTCGGCGACCGCGCCACGCAGAACCAGTGGAGCGCGACCATGGCCTCGCTGGTGGGCATTCCCGGCTTCTTCGAGCCGCGCTATTCGCCGGCCTTCCTGCTCGGCGGCGCGGCGCCGCTCCTGAGCTACTACGACACCTCGCCGCTGAAGGCCACGCTCGAGCGCCTGGTCGACTTCGACCGCATCAACCACTGCGAGGCGCGCTTCAGCGTGGGCGCGGTCAACGTGCGCACCGGCAACTCGGTGTACTTCGACAACACGCGCCAGCGCATCGGCCCCGAGCACATCATGGCCAGCGGCGCGCTGCCGCCGGGCTTCGCGCCGGTGCACATCGACGGCGACGACTACTGGGACGGCGGCATCGTCTCGAACACGCCGCTGCAGTACGTGCTCGACCTGCATCCGCGCAGCGAGCCGCTGGTGGTGCTGCAGGTCGACCTGTTCAATGCGCGCGGCGAGATGCCGCACACGCTGTCGGGCGTGATGGAGCGGCAGAAGGACATCACCTATTCGAGCCGCACCCGCATGAACACCGACGCGCTGGCGGCCAACATGAACCTGCAGCAGGCGATCGCCGACCTGATCGAGAAGCTGCCGCCGCACCTGCGCCGCGACCCCGCGGTCGAGGCGGTGCAGGCCGAGCTCACGCACCACCCGATCGACATCTTCCATCTGATCTACCGCGACAAGCCCTACGAGCTCGAGTCGAAGGACTACGAGTTCTCGCGCGCGGCGGTCGAGGAGCACTGGGAGTCGGGCGCGCGCGACATGCGCCGCGTGCTCGCGCATCCCGAGACGCTGCGCAGCGACGCCGCGGTCAACGGCGTCACCACCTTCGACCTCGGCGAGGGCGGCAGCGGCCGCGTGAAGCGGCCCGGCCTGTCACGCTGACGAGAAGAACCGCCCTCACGATTCAGCCCCGGCTAAGAAACCGGCACGAGACTGGTTGCCGGTTTTCAAACGCTTCAAAGGAGGAATGTCGTGAACATTGAAGACGTGCGGCGCCAGGCTTTCGCCATGCCGCTCACCAGCCCCGCCTTTCCGCCCGGACCGTACCGCTTCATGCGGCGCGAGTTCATGGTGATCACCTACCGCACCGACCTCGACGCCTTGCGCGCCGTGGTGCCCGAGCCGCTCGAGGTGGTCGAGCCGCTGGTCAAGTACGAGTTCATCCGCATGCCCGACTCCACCGGCTTCGGCGACTACACCGAGTCGGGCCAGGTCATCCCGGTGCAGCTGCGCACCGCGCGCGGCCTGGAGCAGGGCGCCTACGTGCATGCGATGTACCTGAACGACCATCCGCCGATCGCGGGCGGGCGCGAGCTCTGGGGCTTCCCGAAGAAGCTGGCCTCGCCGCAGTTCGACTACGAGACCGACACCATCGTCGGCACCCTCGACTACGGCAAGCTGCGCGTGGCCAAGGCCACCATGGGCTTCAAGCACCGCGCGCTCGAGCCCGGCCCGATCCTTGCAGGCATCGCGCAGCCCAACTTCCTGCTCAAGATCATTCCGCACGTGGATGGCACGGCGCGCATCTGCGAGCTGGTGCGCTACCACATGGTCGACGTCACGCTGCACGGTGCCTGGACCGGCCCGGCCTCGCTCGAGCTGCATCCGCATGCGCTCGCGCCGGTGGCCGAGCTGCCGGTGCGCAAGGTCGAATCGGCCGTGCACTACATCGCCGACATGACGCTCGCGCTCGGCACGGTCGAGCACGACTACCTCGCTGCTTCCTCTTCTTCGTCTTCTTCGCAACCCTAACCCAAGGAACCACCATGCAACTCAAGGACAAGGTCGCCTACATCACCGGCTCGGCCAGCGGCATCGGCAAGGAGATCGCGATCCTCTTCGCGCAGGAAGGCGCGAAGATCGTCATCGCCGACCTCAACAAGGAAGCGGCCGACGCCACCGCGGCCGAGCTCAAGGCCACGGGCGCGCAGGCCATCGGCGTGGCGGTCGACGTGACCAGCGAGGCGCAGGTCGATGCCTCGGTCGAGGAGGCCGCCAAGGCTTTCGGCGGCATCGACATCCTGGTGAGCAACGCCGGCATCCAGATCGTGCATCCGGTCGAGGAGTTCAGCTTCGCCGACTGGAAGAAGATGCTCGCGATCCACCTCGACGGCGCCTTCCTCACGACCAAGGCCTGCCTCAAGCACATGTACGCGCAGGGCCGCGGCGGCAGCGTGATCTACATGGGCTCGGTGCACTCGAAGGAAGCCTCGCTGCTCAAGGCCCCCTACGTGACGGCCAAGCACGGCCTGATCGGCCTCGCGAAGACGGTGGCCAAGGAAGGCGCCAAGCACGGCGTGCGCGCCAACGTGATCTGCCCGGGCTTCGTGCGCACGCCGCTGGTCGAGAAGCAGATCCCCGAGCAGGCCAAGACGCTGGGCATCAGCGAGCAGGAAGTCATCAAGAACGTGATGCTCAAGGAAACGGTGGATGGCGAATTCACCACCACCGACGACGTGGCGCGCGTGGCGCTGCTGTTCGCGGCCTTCCCGACCAACGCGCTCACCGGCCAGTCGCTGGTGGTGAGCCACGGCTGGTACATGCAGTGAGCGCGATCGCCGCTAGAGCTTGAGCGACCAGGTCTCGCCGACCAGTTGCTGTCCGAAGCCCTCGTAGGCTTCGGACTTCTCGAGTTCGAAGCCGCGCTTCGCATAGATCGCACGCGCGGCCGTGAGGCAGCTGTTGGTCCACAGCACCATCTTGCGGTAGCCCCTGGCGCGCGCGAAGGCGATGCATTCGTCGGTGAGTCGGCCGCCCAGGCCGAGGCCGCGCGCGGCGGGCGTGAGCAGCAAGAGCCGAAGCTGCGCGGTGGTGGCCGACTTTCGCACCACGAAGATCGCGCCCACGCGCTCGCCGTCGAGCTCGGCGATCCAGCCCTTGTCCCATTCGGGCTGGAACTTGCGGAGGTACTGCGCCACGATCTCCGCGACCAGCGCCTCGAACTCGCTGTTCCAGCCGTATTCGCGCGCATAGAGCTCGCCGTGCTGCTGCGCCACCCAGCCCATGTCGCCAGGCCTGGGGTCGCGCAGCACCACCGTGCGCGTGGGCGCGCGCGGTGCCGCGGGGTCGAGCAGGCGCTCGATCCGTCCCATGGCCTCGACCACCTGTTCGCGCTCGCGCGGCGGCAGTGGCGCGAGCAGGGCGGCGGCTTCCTCGCGCGACTTCTGCTGCAGCGGCGCGAAGGCGGCATGGCCGGCCTCGGTGAGGGTCAGCAGGCTCTGGCGCGCGTCGCGCGGGCTCGGCGAACGCACGATCCAGCCCTCGGTCTCGAAGCGTTTGAGGATGCGGCTCAGGTAGCCGCCGTCCAGGCCCAGTTCGCGCGCGAGATCGGTCGCGACCAGCGCGTCGCGGTGCGCGAGTTCGTAGAGCACGCGCACCTCGGTCAGCGGCAGCGCGCCGCCGAGGTAGGGCTCGAGCACGCCGGCCTGACGTGTGAAGAAGCGGTTGAAACGGCGCACGGCCTTGACGGCCTCGACGGGAACAGCGGGGGATTCGGTGGTCGACATGGGCGCGACTATGCGCCAATTGATTGACAAAAGCAAGTAATTGGATGACTAGGGCTTTCAATGAGAGAGAGCCCAGCCTGGGCCGATGCCCCTAATCGAGGCCCCGGCCCATCGCTTTCACGGGACAGGAAGGGTGGAAAACCCTAAAATCGCGGGTTACCCATCGCAGCCGCATCTCTCGTTTGTCTTCGAGGCCGCCTGCCGCACCACCCCCATTTGATGAACGCCCCCGTCGACGTCTCCTTTTTCGCGCGCGCCGCCAAGCCGCTGACCAGCTACCGCAAGTACTGGGCAGCCCGCTTCGGCACGGCGAAGTTCCTGCCGACCACGCGCCAGGAGATGGAGGCGCTCGGCTGGGACAGCTGCGACGTGGTGATCGTCACCGGCGACGCCTATGTCGACCATCCGAGCTTCGGCATGTCGGTGATCGGCCGCATGCTCGAGGCGCAGGGCTTCCGCGTGGGCATCATCGCCCAGCCCGACTGGCAGAGCGCCGAGCCCTTCAAGGCGCTCGGCAAGCCGAACCTGTTCTTCGGCGTGACCGCCGGCAACATGGATTCGATGATCAACCGCTACACCGCGGACCGCAAGATCCGCAGCGACGACGCCTACACGCCCGGCGACGTCGGCGGTTCGCGGCCCGACCGCGCGGCCATCGTCTACTCGCAGCGCTGCAAGGAAGCCTGGAACGACGTGCCGATCGTGCTCGGCGGCATCGAGGGCAGCCTGCGCCGCATCGCCCACTACGACTACTGGCAGGACAAGGTCCGCCGCTCGATCGTGGTCGATTCGAAGTGCGACCTGCTGCTGTACGGCAACGCCGAGCGCGCCATCGTCGAGATCGCCCACCGCCTCGCGGCGCGCGAGCCGGTGCACCAGATCGACGACGTGCGCGGCACCGCCTACGTGCGCCGCGAAACGCCCGAGGGCTGGTTCGAGATCGACTCCACCAGCGTGGACGAGCCGGGCCGCGTCGAGGCGCACGTCAATCCCTACCTGATGGTCTCGGACCAGGCCAAGGCCAACGGCGCGAGCTGCGCGCGCGAGGACGAGGCCGAGGCCGTCGCGAAGGCGGCCGAGGTCGCCGGTTCGCCGGCCGTGGCCTCCGCGGCGGTCAACCCCGCCATCAAGCCGCTGCAGTTCGTGCCCAATCCCGCGCTGCAGGGCCGCGGCAAGACCAAGGTGCCGCCGCGCGACCGCTCGGTGATCCGCCTGCCCTCGTACGAGCAGGTGCGCGCCGATCCGGTGCTCTATGCCCACGCCAACCGCGTGCTGCATCTCGAGACCAACCCCGGCAATGCGCGCGCGCTGGTGCAGGCGCATGGCGAGGGCACGACCGCGCGCGACGTCTGGATCAACCCGCCGCCGATCCCGCTGACCACGGCCGAGATGGACCACGTGTTCGACCTGCCGTATGCGCGCAGCCCGCATCCGCGCTATGCCGACGAGAACGGCAGCCACGACGGCGCGACCAAGATCCCGGCCTGGGAGATGATCCGCTTCAGCGTGAACATCATGCGCGGCTGCTTCGGCGGCTGCACCTTCTGCTCGATCACCGAGCACGAGGGCCGGATCATCCAGAGCCGCTCGGAAGACTCGATCATCAAGGAGGTCGAGGCCATCCGCGACAGCGTGAAGGGCTTCACCGGCACCATCTCCGACCTCGGCGGCCCCACGGCCAACATGTACCGCATCGGCTGCAAGTCGCCCGAGATCGAGGCCGCCTGCCGCAAGCCGAGCTGCGTGTACCCGGGCATCTGCCAGAACCTCAACACCAACCACGATCCGCTGATCAAGATCTACCGCCGCGCGCGCGCGCTGCGCGGCATCAAGAAGATCCTGATCGGCTCGGGCCTGCGCTACGACCTCGCCGTGCAGTCGCCCGAATACGTGAAGGAACTGGTGCAGCACCACGTGGGCGGCTACCTGAAGATCGCGCCCGAGCACACCGAGCAGGGCCCGCTCAGCAAGATGATGAAGCCCGGCATCGGCAGCTACGACAAGTTCAAGCAGATGTTCGAGAAGTACTCGGCCGAGGCGGGCAAGAAGCAGTACCTGATCCCGTACTTCATCGCCGCGCATCCGGGCACCAGCGACGAGGACATGATGAACCTCGCGATCTGGCTCAAGAGGAACGGCTTCCGCGCCGACCAGGTGCAGACCTTCTACCCGAGCCCGATGGCCACGGCCACGACCATGTACCACAGCAACCGCAACCCGCTGCGCAAGATCACGCGCGAGAGCGAGACGGTGGACATCGTGCGCGGCGAGAAGCGGCGCCGGCTGCACAAGGCTTTCCTGCGCTACCACGACGCCAACAACTGGCCGCTGCTCCGCGAGGCGCTCAAGGCCATGGGCCGCGCCGACCTGATCGGCAACGGCAAGCATCACCTGATCCCGACCTGGCAGCCGCTGACCGACGGCGGCTACACCAGCGCGCGCCGCAAGAATTCGACCAGCGCACCCGCGACCAAGACCGCCAAGGCCGCGCCGGCCGTGAAGCTGCCGATGGTCAAGCCCTCGAAGGGCCGCATCCTCACACAGCACACCGGGCTGCCGCCGCGCGACACCGGTTCGGGCCGCCCCTCGGCCAAGCCCGCCGGCGCCAAGCCCTCGGCGCGCAAGGTGCGCTGAAGCGGCGGGCGATCCCGCTGCGGCGATCGCCCCGGCCGCCATGGCACAGCAACGCATCCTCCTGGCCACCGACCCGCGCTGGCGCGTGGAGCGCGTGCGTTCGCACGCAACCGCGCCGCAATGGAGTCCCGTCTACACCGCGCCCTCGGGCCGGCTCGTGCTGCCCTTCGATGCCGCCGCGATGGAGTTCCGCGGCGACGACGGCCCCGGTGCCTGGATCGATGCGCTGACGGCCCTGCGCGTCGCGCCCGCGCAGCGCTACCAGTTGCGCCCCCAGGCGCGCGAGCCGCGCTGCAGCGTGGTCGTGAGCGCCACCGACGGCGTGGCCGATGCGCCCTGGACCGGCGACGCGGCCCAGCGCCTGTTGTCGCCACGCGCCCTGTACCGGCTGCGCCTGCACTGGCGCCGCCTCGAAGCGGGGCTCGATGCCGTCGATGCCACGCCGCAATTGATAGCCGATGCTCTCGCGGCCGGTGGTCTCGCGCACAGCGAGGGCACCGTGGGCCGAGCGCGGCGCTGCCTGGCGGCGGAGGCGGCGGAAGGCCGCACGTTGTCGCTGCACGAGCTGGCGGAAGCCGCCAGCAGTTCGCCGTTCCATCTGGCGCGCAGCTTTCGCCGCCGCACCGGCCTGAGCCCGCACCAGTACCGGCTGCACCTGCGGCTGGCCGCCGCGCTCGCGCAGCTCGATGCCGGCGAGCGCGACCTCGCGGGCCTGGCGCACGCGCTCGGCTTCTGCAGCCAGAGCCACCTCGGCGCGCTGTTCCTGCGCGAGGTCGGCGTGACGCCCGGCGAGGCGCGCCGCGCGCTTCACGCCGCGTAAGTCCGCACGCAGCTGCGCAGGATCCTGATAGCGCCGCCAGGCGCGCACGGCCAGACTGGCCGCATGAACCGATCCCTTCCCTGGACAGGCGTGCTCGCCGCGCTCGCCACCGCGCTGATCGGCAGCGGCTGGCAGATCGTCTCGCGCCATGGCGTCACCACCTCGCTCGGCCCGCTGGAGCTCGCGGTGCTGCGTTATGCGATTCCCGCGCTGGTGCTGCTGCCGGTGGCGTGGGCCTCGCGTGCGGTGCTGCGCGCGCTGCCGGCGCGGCAGGGCCTGCTGCTGGTGCTCGGCGGCGGCCTGCCGTTCGGGCTGGTGGCGATGGCCGGCGCGCAGTGGGCGCCGGCCGCCCACATGGGCGTGTTCGTGGCCGGCAGCGTGCCGCTGTTCACCGCGCTCGGCGGCTGGTGGCTCGACGGCGAGCGGCCCGCGCGCTCGCGCTGCCTCGGGCTGGCGCTGATGGCCGCGGGGCTCGCGGTGTCCGGCCTCGGCGGCTTGGCCGCGGCCGCCTCGGCATGGCGCGGCGACCTGCTGTTCCTGCTCGCCGCGCTGCTGTGGGCGGGCTACACCCTGGCGCTGCGCCGCAGCGGCCTCACGGCCTGGCAGGGCGCGGCCGCGGTCAACCTCGGCTCGACGGTGCTGCTGCTGCCGCTGCTGTGCTTCGCGGGCGCGCCGAAGCTGCTGAGCGCGCCCCTGCGCGACGTGGCGCTGCAGGCCGTGGGACAGGGACTGTTCGCGGGCCTGCTCGGGCTTGCGCTCTACGGCGTGGCCGTCGCGCGGCTGGGCGCGGCGCGCGCCTCGCTGTCGGGCGCGCTGGTGCCGCTGATGACCGCCGTGGGCGCGGCCTGGCTGCTGCGCGAGCCGCTCACGGCCTCGACCTGGATCGCGCTCGCGCTGGTGCTGCCGGGCGTGGCATTGGCCGGCGGCGCCTGGGCTACGCGTACTGCATCTCTCCGTTCCCGAACGACCAGTTCTCCTTGACCACCTCGACCAGGCTGATGAACACGTCCTCGCGCCGGATGCCGAGCTGCTCGTGCAGCCCGTCGGCCACGCGCCGGTAGAAGGCCTTCTTCATCTCGATGCTGCGGCCCTGGTTCAGCGTGATCTGGATCAGCACGAAGCCCGCCGAATACTCGATGCCCAGGTAGCTGCGCGGATGCACGAGCTGCCCCGGCGGATGGCGCGCGATGACCTGGAACTTGTCGTCCTCGGGAACGTTGATGGTCTCGGTCATCACCTGGTAGATGAGATCGCCGATGGCCGGGCCTAGCGTCTCGGGAGCGGTGTCGGGGAGGTCGATGCGGACGAGGGGCATGGTGTCTTCCTTGGCGAGCGGGAGGCGCTCGGCGCGATTGTGGGCGCGTCCGTGCCGGCGTGCAGGAAGCAGGGCGCGGGAAGCGCCCGAGCACGCGAAAGGCCGCGCCGTTGTATGGTGTGGCCCGATGAGCATTTCGTTCTACCGGTCGGGCCCCGGCATGTTCTCGCCAGCGCGGCGCCTGGGGCGTGCCTGTGGCGCCGTCCTGTGCGGCTGGCTGCTGGCGAGCGGCCTGCAAGCCACCGCCGCTCCCACCGCCAGCGAAGCGGCGGCCGGCGAAGCGCCCGCGCAGGCTCTGCGTGCCCAGCACCGGCAGCTCAAGGACAAGCTCGAACGCAGCAGCTTCGGCCGTCCGATACAGCTCGACTCGATCGAGACGCCCGGCGGGCTGCAGGGCGACGTCTATGCGGTGGTCGAGCATCCGCTGTCGGAGGTCGGCAGCGCGCTCAAGGGCTCGGCCAACTGGTGCGAGCTGATGCTGCTGCACGTCAACAACCGGCGCTGCCGCGTCAGCGGCGCGCCGGGCCGCGAGACGCTCACGCTCTACGTGGTGCGGCGCTACGACAAGCCGGTCGACCAGGCCTTCGAGCTGCCCTTCGCCTACCGCGTGGCGAGCGCGACGCCCGAGCACCTGATGATCGACCTGTCGGCCGCCAGCGGCCCCTTCGGCACCAGCAACTACCACGTCACGCTGGAGGCGGTGGCGCTCGACGAGCGCAAGAGCTTCCTGCACTTCAGCTACAGCTACGACCACAGCCTGATGGTGAAGCTCGCCACCCAGGCCTACCTCGCGACCTTCGGGCGCGACAAGGTCGGCTTCACCGTGGTGGGGCAGGCGGCCGACGGCAAGCCCGAGTACATCCGCGGCATGCGCGGGCTGGTGGAGCGCAATGCGATGCGCTATTTCCTCACGCTCGACGCCTACCTCGCGGCCGATGCCAAGGGCCAGTCCGAGCAGCGCCAGCGCCACTGGTTCGCGGCCGCCGAGCAGTTCCCGCGCCAGCTGCACGAGATCGACCTCGACACCTACCTCGCGCTCAAGCGCGAGGATCGGCAGCGCGAGGGACTGGGCCGCTGAGCGCCGCCGTGCCGGCCCTGGCCGGCGGTAGCCGCAGGTGCCGCGTGGCGCCGGCCGTGCGCATCACGGCCGACAGCAGCGAGCGGAACCACAGGTGGCCCGGCGCGCGCTGGTGGCGCGCATGCCAGAGCTGGTAGAAGCGCATCGGCGGGAAATCGAGCGGCGCCGGCACGATCGCCAGCGGCAGCAGGGCGGCGTAGTGTTGCGCGAAGTGCCGGCTGGTGGTGAAGATCAGGTCGGTGCCGGGCAGGAGCTGCGGCGCCATCGAGAAGTAGGGCACCGTCACGGTCGGCGTGCGCGCCAGGCGCAGCGTGGCCAGGTGGCTCTCGACCACGCCGCGCTGCAGGGTGCTGTAGAGCTGCGGCACCACGTGGGCGCCGTGCAGGTAGTCGCTCAACGCGAGGCCCTGCGCGCCCGGGTGGTCGCGGTCGACCAGGCAGACGATCTCGTCCTCCATCAGCAAGGTGGTGTGCAGGTGCTCGGGCGGCTGCGGCCAGTTGCCCACCACCACGTCGAGCGAGCCGTCGGCCAGCGCGGCCTCGACGTCGAACTCGGGCCCGAGCGGATGCATGAACAGGCGCGCGCCCGGCGCGGTGCCGCGCAGGTACTGCACCACCGCGGCCATCAGCGGCGGCGCCAGGTAGTCGGGCGTGCCGAGGTGGAAGGTCAGCCGCGTGGTCGCGGGATCGAAGCTGTCGGCCGGCGCGAGCAGGGCGTCGATCTCGCCAAGCACCACGCGCACCGAGGCCTCGAGCCGCAGCGCGCGCTCGGTCGGCACCATGCGCTGCTTGTCCTTCACCAGCAGCGGGTCGCCGAAGATCTCGCGCAGCCGCTTGAGCGCGGTGCTCACGGCCGGCTGCGACTGGTTGAGCCGCGTGGCGGCGCGCGAGACGCTGCGCTCGGCCAGCAGAACGGCGAAGACGCGCAGCAGGTAGGTGTCGAAAGGATCGTTGGCGCGGGACATGGAGGAAGGGCGCTGCACAGCTTTGGTGCCGAGCCATCGCGCGGGCCCGGCGCTTTGCTATGCCGCGCATAACGCGCTAGCGATTGGCGTGCCATGGGCCGCTTCCTAGAGTGCGGGCATTGCTCTTGCTGGACCGCGCCATGACCTCCACCGCCCACCTTTCCCCTGTTCGTCCCACGCGCCGCGGCGCGCTGCAGCTGCTGGCGGCCGGCGCCGCCGCGCTCGCGCTGCCGGCCTTCGCGCAGTGGCCCGACCGGCCGATCAGGATCGTCGTGACCTTCCCGCCCGGCGGCTCCAGCGACATCCTGGCGCGCGTGATGGGCGAGCAGCTCGCGCGCCGGCTCGGCCAGGCGGTGGTGATCGACAACAAGCCCGGCGCGGGCGGCACCATCGGCGGCGCCCAGGTCGCGGCCGCGGCGCCCGACGGCTACACGCTGATGCTCGCCAACACCACGCCGATCGCGCTCGGGCCCTTCACGCTCGACAAGCAGCCCTACGACCCGGTCGCGGCCTTCAGCCACATCGCCGCGCTGGGCTCGGCGCCGCTGGTGGTGATGGCCAGCAAGGGCTCGGGCATCGCGAGCTTCGCCGACCTGGAAGCCCGCGCGCGCAAGGACGGTCGGCTCGATTTCGGCTCGGGCGGCCCGGGCTCGATCGGCCATATCCACGGCGAGCTGATCCGCCGCGTGACCGGGCTGCACCTGGAGCATGTGCCCTATCGCGGCGGCGCGCCGATGACCACCGACCTGATCGCCAACACCATCCCCGTGGGGATCGACGTGATCACCGCCTACGTGCCGTACTTCAAGAGCGGCCAGCTGGTGCCGCTGGCGGTCACGGGCAGCGCGCGCTCGCCGCTGATGCCCGAGGTGCCGGCCATCGCCGAAGTCGGGCAGCCCAGGCTGGTGCTCGAGAACTTCTTCGGCCTCAGCGGCCCCGCGAAGCTGCCGCCCGAGGTGGTGGCGCGCCTCCACGCCGCCTGCAACGAGGTGCTGGCGATGGCCGAGGTTCAGAAGAAGCTGATCGAGCTGGGCATCGTCGCCAAGCCCGAGACGACGGCCCGCTTCGAGGGCATCGTGAAGGAGCAGGTGGCGGTGCTCGGGCCGACGGTGAAGGCGGCGGGCATCAAGCTCTGAGGTCCGCCGGCCCGGCGGGCCTCAGTCCGCCAGCGTGAGCAGCGGCACGTCGCGCTCGCGCGCCATCGCCTCGAGTTCGGCGCGGCTGCGCAGCGCGATCCAGGCCGCCACGCCCTCGTGCGTGGCCGGCGCCATCATGTCGCGCGAGGCCAGGCCCGCGGCCTCGCACAGCCGGGCGGCGAAATGCGGCTCGAGCGCGGCCACCGCCACGCGGCCATCGGCGCAGGGATAGACGCGGTAGCCCGCATGCGCGCCGCCGACCGCGCCTTGCGGCTGCGTCAGGCCCCAGGTGCGCGGCAGCGCGAGCCAGTCGGCCGAGACATTGAGCGCGACCTCGAGGTACACGCCCCCGGCCGTGGCGCCGCGCGCGCGCAGCAGCAGCGCCTTGAGCACCGCCTCGCTCGCGAGCAGCGCGCCGCCCATGTCGGCGAACAGCGTGGCCGGCAGCGCGGTGCCGGTGACCAGGCCGCTCTCGGCGAGGTAGGTCAGGTCGTGGCCCGGCTCCTCGGCGCGTTCGCCGTGGGCGCCGACGATCGCCACCTGCGACAGCGCCGGATGGCGCGCCTGCAGCGCGTTCCAGTCCAGGCCGAGCTTGGCCAGCGCCGAGGGACGGAACGAGGTCAGCAGCACGTCGGTGCACGCGAGCGCCTCGTGCAGCGCGCGCTGGCCGGCCTCGCTCTTGAGGTCGGCCGCCTCGATGGCGATGCCCTCGTGCAGCGCGGCATAGGCCGCCTCGTTGTAGAGCGCCATCGGGTCGCCCGCGGGCGGCTCGAGCTTCAGGCAATCGGCGCCCATGCGGCGGCAGCGCAGCAGCGCGGCCGGGCCGGGCAGGTTGAGCGCGAGGCTCAGGATGCGCACGCCGGCGAGCGGCTGCGAGGAGGCGTCGATGGAGTCGGGCATGGCTGCATTCTCGCCCCCGCCCCGCGTCGCGGGCGCGACGCGGCCCCCGATGCGCGCGCCGCCCGCCGCGCGTAGCATGGCCGCCGTCAGGCAAACCTCCAGGAGACGACGCATGTTCCAACCTTCCCTCATGAGCGGCCAGCGCATCCTCGTGACCGGCGGCGGCACCGGGCTCGGCCGCGCGATGGCCGAGCGCTTCCTCGGCCTGGGCGCCGACATCGCGATCTGCGGCCGGCGCCAGTCGGTCTGCGAGGAGACCGCGGCCGAGTGGCGCCAGCAGTTTCCCGAGCGGCGCATCGACACCTTCGGCGTCGACATCCGCGTCGCCCAGAGCGTGGACGAGATGGTCGAGAGCCTCTGGCAGAGCGGCGGCCTCACCGGCCTGGTGAACAACGCGGCCGGCAACTTCGTCTCGCCGACCGAGAGTCTCTCGCCGCGCGCCTTCGACGCGATCGCGAACATCGTCTTCCACGGCAGCTTCTACGTCACGCAGGCCGTGGGCAAGCGCTGGGTGGCCGAGGCCAAGTCGGGCCAGTGGAAGGCCGGCGATGCCTTCCGCAGCGTGATGAGCATCATCGTGACCTGGGTCGACAACGGCAGCCCCTACGTGGTGCCCTCGGCGATGAGCAAGGCCGGCATCGAGGTGATGACCAAGTCGCTCGCGGTGGAGTGGGCGCGCTATGGCGTGCGGCTCAATGCCGTGGGCCCGGGCGAGATCCCGACCGAGGGCATGAGCAAGCGCCTGAACCCCGGCGAGGAGCCGGGCGCGCGCACCATCGCGATGAGCCCGATGGCGCGCACCGGCCGCATGAGCGAGCTGCAGAACATCGCGGCCTTCCTGATGTCGCCGGGCCAGTGCGACTGGCTCACGGGCCAGAGCATCATGATGGACGGCGCCAACGCGCTGGCCAATGGCGGCAACTTCTACGAGCTGCGCCAGTGGAGCGACGGCGACTGGCTGGCCGCGCGCGAGCGCATCGAGGCGCAGAACCAGAAGGACAAGACGCAGCGCTGAGCCTGCGCGCTACTTCCTCGGCGGCTTCGCCGCGTGCACGGTGACGTGCTTGTTCACGGGGCTCGACAGCACCAGCGAGGTGGTGACCGCGCCGTCGACCGCGAGCGCGTCCACCACGCGCTCGAGTTCGGCCGGCTCGGCGATCGCGCAGCGCACGATGAAGCAGTCCTCGCCGGTCACGCGGTCGGCGCTCAGCACCTCGGGCATCTGCTCGAACAGCTTGAGGTAGCGCGCGATGCCCGCATGCGTGGTGTCGATGCGGATGATGGCCTGCAGCCCCACGCCGAGCGCGCGCAGGTTGACGCGCGCGCCGTAGCCCTCGATCACGCCCGCGTCCTCGAGCTTGCGCACGCGCTCGCTCATGGCCGGCTGCGACAGGCCGATGCGCTTGCCCAGCGCCGCGAGGCTCTGGCGCGCGTCGGCCTGCAGGGCCTCGAGGATCAGGCGGTCTTTCTTGTCGATGTCCATGCGATGAGAAGAGGGTTCGCCGATGGTCCATCGGCCGGGAGCGCCGATTTTCGATGAATGCCCGTGGCCCGCGCGCGCAGGCTCCGCTAAGGTCGTGGCTTCGTTCAAGACAAGAAGGAGGAACCCTCGATGCAACTCGTCGGCATGCTCGACTCGCCCTACGTGCGCCGCACCGCCGTCTCGCTGCGGCTGCTGGGCATTCCCTTCGAACACCGCTCGCTCTCGGTGTTCAGCACCTTCGAGCAGTTCCGCGCGATCAACCCGGTGGTCAAGGCGCCGACGCTGGTGCTCGACGACGGCGCGGTGCTGATGGATTCGACCCTGATCGTCGAGTACGCCGAGTTCCTCGCCGGCCGCAGCCTGTGGCCGGCCGAGGCGGCGGCGCGGCTGCGCGCGCTGCGCCTCACGGGGCTCGCGCTCGCGGCCTGCGAGAAGACGGTGCAGATCGTCTACGAGCGCAACCTCCGGCCGGCCGAGAAGCTGCATCAGCCCTGGGTGGACCGGGTGCTGGGGCAATTGCTGGCGGCCTATGACGAACTCGAGCGCGAGGTGGCGGTGGCGCCGTGGACCGCCGAAGAAGCGGCGCTGACGCAGGACGCCGTCTCGGCGGCCGTGGCCTGGTCGTTCACGCAGCTGATGCTGCCCGAGCTGGTGGCACCCGCGCGTTGCCCGGCACTGGCGGCCCATGCCGCGCGCGCCGAGGCCCTGCCGGTGTTCGCGGCGCTGCCGCAGCTCTGATCAGGCCGCGATGTCGGCGCCGCGCTCGGCCAGCAGGCCGCGCAGCAGCGAGCGGTGGCAGCGCGACTCGTCCTCGCAGTAGCAGCCCACGGCCAGCGCGGTCCGGTGCGAGAGCGCCGCGAGCAGGTCGAGGCTGCGGCTCGCGTCGGCCTCGGCCATCTCGGCCTTGTACTTGCGCATGAAGGCCGTCCACTCGGCCGGCGTCTGCGCGGCCTGGCCCAGCTTCATGGTCTCGGTCGAAGGCGCGAGGTTCGGGTACCAGACGTCGTACCAGTCCTGCGACGCGAATTCGCTCTTGGGCACGCCACGCGGCGGGCGCCGCACGGTGCCCACGCGCAGGCCTTCGCCGGGGCTGCGCGGCGTGCCGAGTCGAACGATGCGGATGCTCATGGGAGGTCTCCTCTAGGTACCGACGATGCCGCCGTCGCGCCGCCGGATCGCCAGCGTGGCCGAGCGCGGCCGCGCGCTGCCCGGCGCGGTGCCGTCGGGCCAGGCGCTGTTGTGCGTGGCGCTGCCGTCGTCGCGCGACTCGCCCGGATGCTGGACGTTGACGAACAGCGCGCGGCGGTCGGGTGCGACCACGCAGCCCGTGATCTCGCAGCCGCTGGGCCCGGTCAGGAAGCGCTTGATGCGGCCCGTGGCCGGGTCGGCCACCAGCATCTGGTTGTTGCCCAGGGCGGTGTAGGGCGGCTTGCCGATCAGCTGGCCGCTCATGTCGGTCTGGATCCACAGCAGGCCGCCGCTGTCGAAGTGCAGGCCGTCGGGGCTGCCGAACAGGTCGGCATCGGCGCTCGGGTAGCGCGCGCCGCTGCCGGGCTGCGCGGTGTCGCCCGCGAGCACGAAATGCTCCCAGGCGAAGCCCGCGCTCGCCGCGTCGCCGTCGTCCTCGCGCCAGCGCAGGATGCCGCCGAACAGGTTGTCTGCGCGCGGGTTCGCGGCATCGGGGCCGGGCTTGCCGAGGTCGCCGCGCTGGCTGTTGTTGGTGAGCGTGACGTAGACCTCGCCGCCGGGGCTGATCGCGATCCACTCGGGGCGGTCCATCTTCGTGCCGCCCACCACGTCGGCCGCGAGCCGCGCATGGACCAGCACCTCGGCCTGGTCGGCGAAGCCGGCCGCGGCATCGAGCCCGAGGCGGCCGTGCACGAGCTCGATCCAGCGGCCGCGGCCGTCGGCGTCGAAGCGCGCGACGTACAGCGTGCCCTCGTCGAGCAGCCGCGCGTTGGCCGCCGCGCGCGAGCCCTCGCCGGCGGGCGCGATGCGGTCGGTGCTCAGGTACTTGTAGATGTATTCGAAGCGCGCGTCGTCGCCCATGTAGACCGCCACGCGGCCGTCCCTGGTCACGGTGCAGGTCGCGCTCTCCTGGCGCTTGCGGCCCAGCGCGGTGCGCTTGACGGGCTTCGCGGCGGGATCGAAGGGATCGATCTCGACCACCCAGCCGAAGCGGTGCGGCTCGTTGGGATGGCGGCTCAGGTCGAAGCGCTCGTCGAAGCGCCAGTACTCGACCCATTGCGAGCCCGCCACCGTGCCGTAGCGGCGCTGCGCGGGCGTGGCGTCCTTGGCCGCCTCCTTCGGGCCGCCGAAGTAGCCGTGGAAGTTCTCCTCGCAGGTGAGGTAGGTGCCCCAGGGCGTGACGCCCATCGCGCAGTTGGCGAAGGTGCCGAGCACCTCGGTGCCGGCGGGATCGAGCGCGGTGCGCAGGCGCGGCGAACCCGCGGCCGGGCCGGCGATGCGCATCGGCGTGTTGCCGTGCACGCGGCGGGCATAGGGCGAGGGCAGCACCTGGCGCCAGCCGCCCTCGGGCGTGCGCGCGATCTCGATCACCGACACGCCCATCGCATGCAGCGACTTGCGCACCTTCTGCGCATTCCATTCCTTCGTGCCGTCGGCGTGCAGCAACTGCTCGTCGGTGTACTCGTGGTTCATCACGAGCAGCGCGCGCCCGGGCGTGGCGAGCGGAAAGAAATGCATGCCGTCGTGGTGCATGCCGGCCTGCAGCGCCTGGTCGGCCGCGCTGTTGCCGCCGTCGGGCGCGAAGGCGGGCATCGGCTGACCCGCGATGCCGGTGGGCGTGCCCCAGGGGTAGAGCAGCTGCCATTCGTACTCGGGGGGCACCACGACCGCGTCGCGCAGCGAGGCCGGCACGGCCGTGAAGCCCAGTGCTTCGCCGGACAGCGTGGGCTTGGTGGCCCCGGCAGGATGCTGGGCCAGCAGCGCCACCACGGCGGCGGTGCCCGATTGCAGGAAGCGGCGGCGGTCGAGGGACATGAAAGGCGGTGCGGGTGTTGGGTCGGCGACAGCCGCCATCATCGCCGAGCACCGCGGCGCGCGATACTTTGCCAACGACCCCAGGAGACACACCGCATGACCGAACGCATCGAAACGATCCGCCACCCCGACGGCGTGGTGGAACTGCAGCTGGACCGCGCCGACAAGATGAACGCGCTCGACCCCGCGATGTTCGATGCGCTGATCGCCGCCGGCGAATCGCTGCGCGCCGACGCCACGGTGCGCGCGGTGGTGATCGCCGGGCGCGGCAAGGCCTTCTGCGCGGGCCTGGACATGGCTTCGTTCCAGCGCATGGAGCAGGGCACGGCCGGCGAGGTGCTGGGCCAGTCGGCCGGCGGCGCCGGGCTGGTGGCGCGCACGCACGGCCTCGCGAATGCCGCGCAGCAGGTCGCGATGGTGTGACGCGAGGTGCCGGTGCCGGTGATTGCCGCGGTGCATGGCGTGGCCTTCGGCGGCGGCCTGCAGGTGGCGCTGGGCGCGGACATCCGCATCGTCGCGCCCGACACCAGGCTGTCGGTGATGGAGATCAAGTGGGGCCTGGTGCCCGACATGGGCGGCATGGTGCTGATGCGCGAATTGGCGCGCAGCGACGTGGTGCGCGAGCTCACCTACACCGGCCGCGTGTTCTCGGGCGAGGAGGCGCTGCAGCTGGGCTTCGCCACGCGCCTTTCGGCCGATCCGCTGGCCGAGGCGCTCGCGATGGCGCACGAGATCGCGCTCAAGAGCCCCGACGCGATCCGCGCCGGCAAGCGGCTGCTCAATGCCTCGCTGGCGCACAGCGCGGCCGAACTCTTGATCGCCGAGTCGGTGGAGCAGCAGGCGCTGATCGGCAGCCCGAACCAGGTCGAGGCCGTGCGCGCCAACATCGAGCGGCGCGCGCCGCGTTTCGCCTCGCCCGGCTGAGCGAGCGCAACGACCGCGATACCCCCCAGGGAACATTCACCGGCACCGCCGCGCGAGGCGGGTGGCCCTTGCACGCGACGCGCCCGGTGCCCGCGGCGTGCGGCGCGCGCCTGCGCGTTCGCCGGCCGGGCCGGTGCCTCATGACCGTCGAGTGTGATCTTTTTGGCTCAAACAATTAACAAATTGATGCCGATCTGACACAAAGATTTACGATCATGTAAAATGTAAGTATTCGTTTTGGTGCAATGAGGCTCTTTGGGTCTCATTGTGTGCACTAGGTCACGACCCGATGCTCTGTACACGCCAGTCGCGGGAAATCCTTCGTATCACTGTCATCAATTACTAAAAGAACCTTGCCAAGCGGCAGCGACCCTGCATGTCGACGACCACGTTTTTCTGCAATCTCAACGTCCCCATCCTCGTGGGCGAGGATCGCTACAAGTACGTCCCGATCGTCGGCGTGTTCCGCACGATCGCGATGGACGACGTCGACGCCTGGGTGATGCATGCCGACGGCCGTCCGCGCAGCGACCGCGAACTGGCGGCGGAGGTGCTGGTCGAGATCCGCAAGCCGCTGGGCGCCACCGGCCGCACCGCGCCGCATGCCTTCGAGGTGGCGGACATCCTGCAGCTCGACCGCGCGGCGGCGATCGTGGTGTCGACCTACCTCGCCGCGCTGCCGCGCGTCTGAGCGGCCTTCTTCCTTCTCTTCGTCAGCGCTTCCCGCGCGCATCCACCGGCCAGATGGCGACCAGCGTGTCGTCCTCGACCACGTGGTAGACGTCGTGCAGGTTCACGGTCGGGTCGCAGTGCGGCGTCACGAACTCGACGCGCGCGCCCAGCGCCGGGCGCTCGTCGGGCGGCACCAGCAGCTTGCCGTGCTCGTCGCCGAAGAAGGCATAGCGGCTGCCCGTGCCGGCGCCGCGCGCCACCAGCGGCACGCCGCTGTCGGTGGCGAAGCACTTGGTGCCGCCGTCCACCGTGACCCAGTCGGCCGCCTGCGTGCTGACCACCGCGGCCTGCACGAACAGCGAGACCTCGAAGGCCTGCGCCGGCGCATTGCCGGCCAGCACCTGCGCGTACTCGGCATCCATGAACACGTACGAGCCGGCCTGCAGCTCGGTGAAGCCGTCGCCCTGCGCATCGAGGTCGTGGGTGCCGGTGCCGGCCCCGGTCACGATCTCGAAGCGCAGGCCCTGGCGCTCGGCCGCGGCCACGATCTGCGCCACCGTCCGGCGCAGGCCCGCGGCCGAGGCGCTGCGATGTTCGCGCTCCACGATGTGCTGCAGGTTGCCCGCATAGGCCTGCAGTCCGCGCAGCCGCAGCCGCGGCTCGGCCGCGATCGCCGCGGCCAGCGCCAGCACCTGGGCTTCGGTGGCCGCGCCGGTGCGGTTGTAGCCCGCGCCGTAGTCGACCAGCACGTCGAGCGGATGGGGCAGGGCGGCGGCGGCGCGCGCGAGCTCGGCGGCATTGCGCGGATCGTCGATCACCACCATCAGCCCGCCGGGGCCGGCCTGGCGCGCGAGCTTGAGCACGCGCGCGATCTTGCTCGGCGTGACCGCGGGCGAGGTCAGCAGCACGCCCGGGATGCCGCTCGCGACCATCACCTCGGCCTCGCCCACCGTCACGCAGCTCACGCCGATGGCGCCGGCCGCGACCTGCATGCGCGCGATCGCCACCGACTTGTGCGTCTTCACGTGCGGCCGCAGGCCCACGCCGCGCGAGCGCGCGAAGGCGGCCATGCGCTCGATGTTGCGCGTCATCGCGCTCAGGTCGATCAGCAGCGCCGGGGTGTCGAGCTGCTGGCGGCCGCCGGGCACGCCGATCAGCGGCGCATTGACGGGGGAGTGGGTTTCGAGGGACACGGGATGTCTCTTTCTGTGGAGGGTCGATGTGCCGCGCCGGAACACGCGGGCGAATGCCTTGTGAAATGATCGCATCGAAATGAGCGCGCCTTCCATCGTCCCCACCGATCCCCCAGCCTTCGACGGGCGAGCGCCATGAAGGCGCTCGACATCGAGGCCGTGCAGGCCTTCGTGCTGGTGGCCGACCTGCGCAGCTTCACGCGCGCGGCCGAGGCGCTCGACGGCACCCAGTCGGCCGTGAGCCTGCGCATCAAGCGGCTCGAGGACGGCCTGGGCCGCCGGCTGCTCGAACGCACGCCGCGCCGCGTGCGGCTGTCGGCCGAGGGCGATGCCTTCCTGCCCTTCGCGCGCAACCTGCTGGCCGCGCACAGCGGCGCGCTCGATGCCTTCGCGGCGCCGCGCCGCAGGCTGGTGGTGGGCCTGAGCCACCACATCGTCGGCGCCGAGCTGCCGCTGCTGCTGCGCCGCGTGAAGCAGGCCGAGCCCGACGTGGTGATGGAGGTGCGCATCTCCACCTCGCGCGAACTGCTCGAGGCCTTCGACCGCGGCACGCTCGATGCCGTGCTGGTGCTGCGCCACGACAGCCGCCGGCTCGACGGCGAGGTGCTGTTCGAGGAGCCCTTCGGCTGGATGGCCGCGCCCGACTTCGTGCACCGCTCGGGCGAGCCGCTGCCGCTGGCGACGCAGGCCGAGCCCTGCAGCGTGCGGCAGATGGCCGTCACGGCGCTGGCGCAGGGCGGCGTGCCCTGGTCCGAGGTGTTCGTGGGGGGCGGCATCCTCACGGTGGGCGCGGCCGTCTCGGCCGGACTCGCGGTGGCCGCGCTCGGCCGCCGCGTGGCGCCGGCCGGCACGATCGAGGTCGGCCCGGTGCTGGGCCTGCCGCCGCTGCCCGCGCGCGACGTGGTGCTGCATGCGGGCGTGTCCGATGCGCCGGCGCGGCGCGCCCTGAAGTCGCTGTCGGACGCGATGCGCGCGACGGCTGGCGGCCTCATGCGCTGAGCGCGCGCAGGGCGATGGCCGCCACGGCGGTGGCCATCGCCAGCACGGCGGCGCTAGAGAGCACGGCCAGCAGATGGCCTGCGAGCAGGTCGAAGGCGGTGGTCATGGCAGCGTCTCCAGGCCCGGCTTCGCGAGGTGCAGCACTTCGTAGATCGCGTCGCCATCGCCCGCTTCGGGCGCATCGGGCGCATCCGTCAGCAGCGTGAAGCGCACGATCCGCCAGGCGGCGAGGTCGAGCGCGCTCCAGGTCGCGACCACGCCTGCCTCTGGCTCGCGGGCCTGCGCGGCGAACACCGCCGCGCGATCGGCATCGGCATCGAGCGCGCGCTCGCTGCGCCGCAGCCAGGCCGCGCGTTCGGTGCGCGCCGCGCCGGCGCGCGCATCGAGCGGCAGCCAGCTCTCCACGCGCGGCCGGCCGAAGCTGTCGATCACGTTCTGGAAGCGCTCGCCCATCAGGAACGAAGCCGCGGCCGCCGGCTCGCGCCACAGGTAGACCGAGGCGTAGAGGTGGCCGACCGCACGGTGCCGGCCGCGCTCCTGCGCGACGAAGGCCTTGAACACCAGGCCCTCGGTGTGGTCCCACAGCGGGCCGCGCTGCGCCGCGCGGCGGCGGATGGCTTCCATGTCGTGGCCGGCCGGCAGCCGGTGCGAGTACTGCATCGCGAACATCGTGTCGCTCCTTGCATGCTTTGTTGAAGATGCAGCGAGCTTGCGATGCCGGGCGGGCCGGTTGAAGGGGCCGCGCGATATAGCTGTGATGTGGCGGCGCAATCGTCGCGTCGTTGCCGCGCAGCTAGGCGCGGCGCTTCGCCGCCTTCGGTGCCTGCGCGCGCAGGCCCTCGACCAGCAGGCGCCCCGTGGTCTGCAGATGCTCCGTGATCAGCGCCTGCGCGGCCTGCACGTCCTTGCCGAGCACCGCGTCGACCAGCGCCTGGTGCTCGCCGCGCACGTCGCGCCGGTCGCCGCCCAGCGGCGCCGACAGCTGCCGGTAGCGCTCGCTCTGCTGGTAGAGCATCAGGTGCATGCGCAGCAGCCAGCCGTTGGGGCAGCCGCTCACCAGCGCATGGTGGAACTCGGCATGGGCGGCGGTCCAGTCCTCGCTGAGCAGGGTCTGCGGCAGCTCGTGCTGCAGCTCGGCCAGCCGCGACAGCCGGTGGTGGGCCGACACCACGCGGCCTTCCCATTCGAGGCCGCCATGGCGGATCGCCTCGGCCAGGCAGAGCTTCTCGATCTCGATGCGCGCCTGCACCAGGTCCTCGAGTTCGGGCTCGGAGATCGGGCTGACCCGGAAACCACGCGCGGGCTCCGACACCACCAGCGACTCGGCCTCGAGCATCGCCAGACCCTCGCGCACCGCGCCCGCGCTCACGTCGAGCTCCTCGGCCAGCGCGGCGATGTTGAGCTTGGCGTCGGGCAGCAGGCGGCCGCCGACGATCGCGGCGCGCAGGTGGGTGAACACCAGCCGGGTCTGGCTCATGCCCTTGGTCTTCTCGTTCATCGCGTCCTTTCGCGCCGTGGTGTTGGCCCGGATCATACTTGGCAGGCTTTTAAATCTATGATTCAATAAATAATATATTATTTGAACGAAAAACCACGGATCCACCCGTCCACCGGAGACAAGCCGCCATGACCGCTTCCTCGCTTCGCACCGTCAAGAACCCGCCGCGCGCCGCGCTGCAGGCCGTGCATTCGCTCGACCGCTTCGTGTTCACCGTGCCCGACCTCGCCGAGGCCGAGCGCTTCTATGCCGCCTTCGGCCTTGATCCGCGCCGCGATGGCGGCCGGCTCGACCTCCACACCGTCGGCCATCCGCAGGTCTGGGGTTCGCTCCACGAAGCGCCGGGCCAGCCCAAGAAGCTGCAGTACCTGCGCTTCGGCTGCTTCGCGGAGGACTTCGACGCCATCGCCGCGCGCGCGCGGCAGCTGGGCCTGCCGCGCTGCGAGGCCCATCCGCTGAGCGCGGGGCAGGGCGGCGAGGCCGGTCTCTGGCTGCTGCATCCCGATGGCTTCCCGGTGCAGGTCGTGGTGGCCGCCAAGAGCTCGCCCGAGGCCGCGGGCGAACGGGTGCTCGCGCCGCGTCCGCCGCCGGGCGTGGGCGCGTCGCTCAACCGCGCGCGCATCCCGAAGGTGCACCCGCGCCGGCTCTCGCACGTGCTGCTGTTCAGCGCCAAGGTGCCCGAGGCGGTGCGCTTCTTCGAGGAGGCGCTGGGCCTGCGCGTCTCCGATCGTTCGGGCGACCTGATCGTCTTCATGCACGGCGTGCACGGCAGCGACCATCACCTGGTCGCGATGGCCAAGTCGGGCGGGCCCGGCCTGCATCACCTGAGCTGGGACGTGGCCGACATCGACGAGGTCGGCCGCGGCATGGAGCAGATGCTGGCCGCCGGCCATGTGCGCGGCTGGGGCGTGGGGCGCCACGTGCTGGGCTCGAACTATTTCCACTACGTGCGCGATCCCTGGGGCAGCTACTCCGAGTATTCGTACGACATCGACTTCGTGCCCGGCGACTTCGACTGGCCCGCCGCCGACCATCCGCCCGAAGACTCCTTCTATGCCTGGGGCCCGCGCGTGCCCGAGGACTTCGTCACCAACTTCGAGATCGAGCCCGCGCCGCCGGCCGCCGATCCCGCCGCCTGATCCCTTCGCGTTTCTCTTCCTCTTTCACCCACCACAAGGAACTCCCAATGCGCCTCCTGGCCTTTCAAAGCAGCGGCAAGCCCGCCCTCGGTCTTCGCCTCGGCGACGAAGTCGTGAACCTCAGCGCCGAAGGCCTGCCCGCCACGCTCGACGAGCTGCTGCGCGCCGGCCCCGAGGGCCTGGCCGCCGCGCGCCGCGCCGGCGAGAGCGCGCGCAGCCGGCTGCCGCTGGCCGGCCTCGACTGGCTGCCGCCCGTGCAGTCGCCCGCCAAGGCGATCGCGGTCGGCCTCAACTACATCGACCATGCGGCCGAGAGCAAGTTCGACCCGCCGACCTACCCGGTGCTGTTCCACCGCTTCGCCTCCTCGTGGGTGGGCCACGGCAAGGCGCTCGAGCGCCCGCACGTCTCGACCCAGTTCGACTACGAGGGCGAGCTGGTCATCGTGATCGGCAAGGCCGGCCGCTACATCGCCAAGGACCAGGCGCTCGACCACGTGGCCGGCTACTCGGTGTTCAACGACGGCTCGATCCGCGACTACCAGTTCAAGTCGGCGCAATGGATGATGGGCAAGAACTTCGACCGCTCGGGCTCGTTCGGCCCCGAGTTCGTGACCGCCGACGAGCTGCCCGCGGGCGCCGCCGGCCTGAAGCTGCAGACCCGGCTCAACGGCCAGGTGCTGCAGGACGCCAACACGCGCGACATGATCTTCGACGTGGCGACGCTGGTGTCGGTGTGCTCCGAGCCCTTCGCGCTGCAGCCCGGCGACATCATCATCGCGGGCACGCCCTCGGGCGTGGGCCTGGCGCGCAAGCCGCAGGTCTTCATGAAGGCCGGCGACGTCTGCGAGGTCGAGATCGAGGGCGTGGGCCTGCTGTCGAACCCGGTGGTCGACGGCGCCTGAGCCGAAGCCCGGGCGCGCTACACCGAGCAGTAGCGCTCCTGGATCTCGCGGTCGGCCAGCAGTTCGGCCGCGCCCGCGTGGTGCGCGATGCAGCCCTGGTCGACGATGTAGGCGCGGTCCGCGATCGACAGCGCCAGCTCGACGTTCTGCTCCACCAGCAGCAGCGTCTTGCCGGCGCGCTTCCAGGCCGCGAACAGCGCGAACATTTCGTCCACCAGCACCGGCATGATCCCTTCGCTGGGCTCGTCGAGCATCACCAGCTTGGGGTGCGCCACCATCGCGCGCGCGATCGCCAGCATCTGCTGCTCGCCGCCCGACATCGTGACCGCCACCTGCGCGAGCCGCTCCTTGAGGCGCGGAAAGGTCTGCGCCACCTCGTCGATCAGCTCCTGCTCGCGCGCGCGCCGGCCCGAGGCCAGGATGCCCAGGCGCAGGTTCTCGAGCACCGTGAGCCCGGGCACGATGCGGCGTTCCTCGAACACGTAGGCCAGCCCCTGGTGGAAGCGCCGGTGCGGCGGCAGGCCCAGCAGCGACACGCCGTCGAACAGCACGCTGCCGCGCGTGCGGCCCATCAGGCCCATGATGCTGCGCATGATCGTGGTCTTGCCCGCGCCGTTGCGCCCGATCAGGCAGACGATCTCGCCCGCGTGCACCTCGAGGTCGATGCCCTGCAGGATGTGGCTGCGGCCGTACCAGGCCTCGAGCTTGTGCACCGCGAGCAGCGGCGGTTGCGTTGGGGTCATCGGTGTTGCCCTCCGTGGCCGAGGTAGACGCGCTGCACGTCCTCGTTGGCGCGGATCTCCGCGGGACTGCCCTGGGCCAGCAGGCGGCCCTGGTGCAGCACCACGATGCGGTCGCTCACGCCCATGATCAGTTTCATCTTGTGCTCCACCAGCGCCACCGTGCGTTCGGCCACCAGCGCGAGGATCAGGTCCATCACCGAGCGCGTTTCCTCGGGGCTCATGCCGGCCGTGGGCTCGTCGAGCAGCAGCAGCTTGGGGTCGCTCGCCAGCGCCACCGCGATCTCGAGCGCGCGCTGCTCGCCGTGCGAGAGCCGCTCGGCGCGAAAGCCGCGCTTGTCCTGCAGCTGCACCCGCTCGAGCAGCCGCTCGGCCTTCTCGATCCAGTCGCGGCGCGCGGCGCGCGGGCGCCACCAGTCGAAGCCGCTGTCGAGCGCCTGCACCGCCACGCGCACGTTCTCCAGCACCGTGAGGTCGGGGAACAGGTTGGTCACCTGGAACGACTTGGCGATGCCCAGGTGCGCGAAGCGGTGCTGGGCCAGTCCGGTGATGTCGCGGCCGTCGAAGCGGATCTCGCCCGCGCTCGGCGCGAAGGCGCCCGAGACCATGTTGAAGAAGGTCGACTTGCCCGCGCCGTTGGGACCGATGATCGCGGTGAGCTGCCCGCGCGGGAAGCTCACGCCGATGTCTTCGTTGGCGGTGAACTGGCCGAAGCGCTTGGTGAGGCCGCGCGTCTCGAGGATGGCTTCGGCGCTCATCGTTCCATCCTCGCGAGCAGCGTGCCCCAGATGCCCTTCGGGAAGAACAGCACCAGCGCGATGAAGATCACCCCGACGATCAGCTGCCAGCGCTCGGTCACGGCCGTCAGCGCATGCTCCATCGCGAGGAACACGCCTGCGCCCACGAAGGGCCCGAAGAAGGTGCCCATGCCGCCGAGCAGCGTGACCATCATCACCTGGCCCGAGGTGTGGTACGACAGGGTGTCGATGCCCACGGTGGCGAGGTTGATCGCCGTCAGCGCGCCGGCCAGCCCGCAGAACAGGCCCGAGATCACGAACGACAGCAGCTTGGCGCGCTCCACGTCGAAGCCCGAGGCGCGGGCGCGCTGCTCGTTCTCGCGCACCGCCTCGAGCACCGCGCCGAACGGCGACTGCAGGATGCGCGACAGCAGCCACACGGCCAGCGCCACGAAGCAGAGCATGAAGTAGTAGCGGTTCAGCGGCTGCAGCAGGTCGACCTGCCAGCCGCCGAGGCGCAGCGTGGGCACGTTCACGCCGCGCAGGCCGTTGTCGCCGCCGGTCAGCGAGGTCGCGTGGAAGGCCGCGAAGTACACGCACTGCGCGAGCGACAGCGTGACCATCGCGAAGTAGATGCCGCGCGTGCGGATCGCGAGCGCGCCGATGGCCAGCGCCACCAGCCCGCCGAGCGCGATGCCCGCCGCCACGGCCAGCGGCCAGGGCAGGCCGTGGCTGGCGATCAGGATGCCGCAGGCGTAGGCGCCGCTGCCGTAGAAGGCCGCGTGGCCGAACGACAGCTTGCCGGTGTAGCCGAAGGTCAGGTTGTAGCCCGCGGCGAACAGGCCGAACAGCAGGATGTTGATCGCCATCGCGTGGAAGGGCACGACCAGCGGGAACAGCGCGAGCACCGCGATGCTCAGCGGCACGCGGTGGCGCGTGGCCGCCTCGCGCAGCCGTCGCGCGCCCGGGGCCGCGGCGGCTTCGGCGCGCGGCGCGCGCAGCGGGGGCGGGGAGGAGGAAGTGGTGGTGGACATGGTCTGGAAAGCGTTGGAAGCGAAGGGCGCGCCTTCAGTCGCGCGCGCCGAACAGCCCGTTGGGCCGCAGGATCAGCACCGCGGCCATCAGCGCGAAGATGGCGAGTTCGGCGAGCTCGGGCTGGAACAGCGTGGTCATCGCCACCACCACGCCTACCAGCAGGCCGGCCACGATGGCGCCGACCAGCGAACCCATGCCGCCGATCACGGTGACCACGAAGGCCTCGATCAGCACCGAGCCGCCCATCTCGGGATTCACCCCGCGCAGCGGCGCCGCCAGCAGCCCGGCCAGGCCCGCGAGCGCGGTGCCGAGGCCGAAGATCAGGAGCCACACGCGGCCCACGTCGATGCCCAGCACCTTGAGCACCAGCGGGTCGCGCGCGCCGGCGCGGATCACCAGGCCCAGGCGCGTCTTCTCGATGAACAGCCACAGCGCCAGCAGCAGTGCCGCGCACAGGCCGAGCAGGAACAGCCGGTAGAGCGGGAACACGCCGAAGCCCAGGTCGACCGCGCCGCGCAGCGCCTCGGGCGTGGCGAAGGCCTCGCCCTGCACGCCCCAGACCATGCGCACGCCGTCGACCAGCACGTAGGCCAGCCCGAAGGTCAGCAGCAGCGGGTAGTCGACGCCGCGGCCGTACAGCGGCCGGATCAGCCAGCGCTCGGCCACCAGCCCCAGCAGGCCGACCGCGAGCGGCACCAGCAGCAGGCACCACCAGAAGCTGCCGGTGAGGCCGTAGGCGTAGACCGCCACGTAGGCGCCCAGCATGTAGAAGGCGCCGTGCGCGAAGTTGACCACGCCCAGCAGCCCGAAGATGAGCGACAGGCCGACGGCCACCAGCACGTAGATGGCACCGAGCGCCAGGCCCACGAAGAGCTGCTGGAGCAGCAGGGAGATGGAGAGTTCCACGGCGAGGCTCTCAGGCGTGGCCCAGCTCGGCGCAGCTGCGCATGCGCGCCTCGTCGGGGGCCTCGGTGGCGACGATGCGGAAGATGTCGTCCTTGCCCTTGGCCTGCGCGGCGGGCTTCGATTCCACGATCAGCACCGACTGCACCGACTGGTGGTCGCAGGCGCGGTAGTAGGTCGGCCCCTTGTAGGCGTCGCTCTTGAGGGCCTGCAGCGCCTCGGCCACGCGGTCGCTGTCGGTGCTTCCGGCCTGCTTCGCCGCGGCCAGCAGGTTGCGCACGCCCGCATAGCCCAGGCCCGCGTAGTCGGTCGGCGCGGTGCCGCCGTTGGCCGCGCGGAACGCCGTGTTGAAGGCGCGCGCCGAGGGCGTGCTTTCCTCCATGCCCCAGTAGTAGCCGGTGCCGCCGATGATGTCGGCATACACCTCGTGGCCGTCGACCATGCGGCCCGAGTGCATCAGGAGCGGCGCGATGATCTTCGACTTCTGCTTGACGCCGAAGTCGCCGGCCTGGCGGAAGGCGATCGACTGGTCGCGGCCGAAGTTGCAGACCACCAGCACGTCGGGCTTGAGCGCGAGGATGCGCGGGAAGTAGCTCGAGAAGTCGGTCTGGCCCAGCGGATGGCGGATGTCGGCCAGCACCTCGATGCCGAAGGCCTTGCCGGCCGCGAGGAAGCCGCGCGACATCTCGTGGCCGTAGGCGTAGTCGGCCGTGAGGAACACCACGCGCTTGCCCATCTTCGGGAAGGCGTAGCGCGCCACCGCGCCCGCGGTCATGTGCGGGTTCAGGCACTCGTGGAAGGTGTACTTGCTGAAGTCCTTGGCCTCGTTGATCGAGTCGGACTGGCTCACCGAGTTGTAGATGATCTTGCGCTGCTTCGTCGCGTTGTTGACCGACAGCTGCACCGCTGCCGACACCGAGCCCACGATGAAGTGCGCGCGGTCCTTCTCGATCAGCTCGACCGTGCGCGTGACGGCCTCCTGCGGGTTGAGCTTGTCGTCGCGCACCAGCAGTTCGGCGCGCCGGCCGCCGGCCGCGTTGAACTCCTTGATCGCGAGCTCGGCGCCTTGCTGCACGGCGCGCGCCTCGGCCGCGAAGGGCCCGGTCAGCGGGATCGGCAGGCCGACGCGCAACGGTTCGTTCTGCGCCAGCGCGCGCAGCGGCAGCGCGGCACCCGAGGCCAGCAGGGCGCCGCCGGCGGCCTGCAGCACGGTGCGCCGGCGCAGCGAGGGGGAGGGAAGGTCGAGGGGCGAGGTCATGGCGTGTCTCCTTGTCGTTCGGGTCAATGCAAGCGATGAAGGCGCGGGCCCGGGTGCGCCCGCGCGGCCGGGGATCAGATGCGTCCGAGGGCGCGCAGCACTTTCTCGGGGGTCACGGGCTGTTCCGACACGTGGGCGCCGAAGGGCCGCAGTGCGTCGTTGATCGCGTTGAGCACGGCGGCCGGCGCACCCGCCGTGCCGGCCTCGCCCGCGCCCTTGGCGCCGAGCTGCGAGGTGCGCGTGGGCGTCTCGATGTGGGCCACCTCGATGTCGGGCATCTCGAAGGCCATCGGCACCAGGTAGTCGGCCATGCTGCCGTTGCGCATCAGGCCGTGGTCGTCGTAGAGGCATTCCTCGTAGAGCACGCCGCCGATGCCCTGCACCACGGCGCCGCGGATCTGTTCGTCGACCAGCATCGGGTTGAGCACGCGCCCGCAGTCCTCCACCACCCAGTGGCGCAGCAGCCGCACGAAGCCGGTGTCGACGTCGACCTCGACGTAAGAGGCCTGCACGCCGTTGGTGAAGACGAAGGGATAGTCGCGCTGCGCATAGTGGCGCGTGACCACCAGCTCGGGCTGGAAGCCCGCGGGCAGCAGGTCGGGGCGGAAGTGCGCGAGCCGGCCGAGCTCGGCCAGGTCGGACAGCGTGTCGCCGGTGGCCAGGCAGCGCACCTCGCCGTGCGCGATCGTCAGGCCCTCGGCCGGCCGCTTCAGGTGCGCGGCTGCCAGCGCCAGGATGTGGCCGCGCAGGTCGCGGCTCGCGAGCAGCACGGCCTCGCCGCCGATGCCCGCGCCGCGCGAGGCCCAGGTGCCGCCGCCGTAGGGCGTGGCCGCGGTGTCGCCGGTCAGCACGCGCACCGAGGCCATCGGCAGGCCCAGCGTGTCGGCCACGATCTGCGCGAAGATGGTCTCGGTGCCCTGGCCCTGTTCGCCCACGCCGGTGGCGCAGTGCACCACGCCGGTGGGGTCGAGCCGCACGGTCGCGCCATCCTGCGCCGCGATGCGCGCGCCGCCCACGCCGTAGAAGGCCGGGCCGGGATTGGTCAGCTCGATCAGCGCCGCCAGGCCGATGCCGCGGTGCACGCCGCGCTCGCGCAGCGAGGCCTGCTCGCGGCGCAGCGCGCCGTAGTCCATCAGCGTCTCGATGCGGTCCAGGCAGGCCTGGTGCGACAGCCCCTCGAGCAGGATGCCCGAGGCACCCTGGCGCGGATAGCTGCCGTCCTCCATCACGTTGCGGCGGCGCAGTTCGAGCGGGTCGATGCCCAGCTTCGCCGCGGCGAGATCGACCAGCCCCTCGGTCACGGTGCAGGCGATCGGATGGCCGACGCCGCGGTACTGGCTGGTCTGCACCTTGTTGAGGAAGGCGACATCGAGCGTGGCCTTGTAGTGCGCGTGCTTGTAGGGGCCGCCCGTGATGTTGATGACCTGGTTGCCCTCGATCGCGCTGGTGCGCGGGAACATCGAGAACGGGCCGATGCCCGTGAGGTCGTCGATCTGGAAGGCCAGCATGCGGCCGTCGCGCGCCAGCGCGAGCCGCGCCTTCACGCGGTGCTCGCGCGCATGCACGTCGGTGACGAAGGACTCGAGCCGGTCGGCGACGAACTTGACGGGCCGCCCCAGCAGCACCGACAGCGCCACCGTCGCGAAGTCGTCGGCATAGGCATGCACCTTGATGCCGAAGGAACCGCCGACGTCGCGGCAGACCACGCGCACGTCGGCCTCCTGCAGGCCGAGCTGGCGCGCATAGAGGTCGGCCATCATGTGCGGCGCCTGGTGCGAGTGGTGCACCACGAGGCGCCGGCCGGTGGGCGTGAAGTCGGCCAGCACGGCGCGCGGTTCCAGCGTCACGCCGGTGTGGCGGCCGAAGCGGAACTCGTCCTCGACCACCACGTCGGCACCCTCGAACACCGCCTCCACGCCGCCGGTGTCGATCTCGCGGTGGAAGCACAGGTTGCTGCCGAGCTCGGGATGGATCACCGGCGTGGCGGCATCGAGCGCCGTGTCCATGTGCACCGCGGCGGGCAGCGGCTCCCATTCGACCTGGACCGCGTCGAGCGCGTCCTCGGCCAGCGCCCGGGTGCGGCCGAGGATGGCGAGCACCGCCTCGCCCTGCCAGCTGGCGCGCTCGATCGCCAGCGCATGCTGCGGCGGCGAGCGCATGCCCGCCAGGTGCTTGAGCGTGCCGACCCAGGGCGCGCAGACCGCCGCGAGCTGGCGGCCGTCGACGATGGCCGCGATGCCCGGCATGCGGCGCGCCGCCTCGGCATCGATGCGCACGATGCGCGCATGCGCATGCGGGCTGCGCAGGTAGACCACGTGCAGCATGCGCGGCAGCTCGAGGTCGTCGACGTAGTTCGCGCGGCCCTGCGTGAGCCGCTGCATGTTGGGCCGCTCGACCGACTGGCCGATGTAGCGCTGCGCCTCGATCTCGCGCACCGGCGCGGGGAGGGTGAGGTCGTTCATGCCGCGCTCCCCGCGGCGCCGGTACAGCCGCCGCAACGCGCCTGCCGTTCCTGCCCGGCCAGCGCGATCGCGTCGACGATCGCGTGGTAGCCCGTGCAGCGGCAGTAGTTGCCCGAGATCTGCTCGCGGATCGTGTCGCGGCCCGGGCAGGGCGTGCGTTCGAGCAGCGCATGCGCGGTCAGCAGCATGCCCGAGGTGCAGGCGCCGCATTGCGCGGCATTGCGCGCCGAGAAGCTGCGCTGCAGGTCGGCGAGCGTGCCGGCGTCGGACAGGCCCTCGATGGTCTCGATGCGCCGGCCGTCGGCCTGCACCGCGAGCACCAGGCAGCCGCGCGCGATCTCGCCGTCGATCAGCACCGTGCAGGCGCCGCACACGCCGTGCTCGCAGCCCACGCGCGTGCCCTTGAGGCCGAGCTCGTCGCGCAGCCAGTCGACCAGGTGCTGGCGCGGCTCCACGCGGCAGGCGTGCACCTCGCCGTTGACCTCGATGCGCACCGCGAGCTGGAGGTCGTGGGTGTCGGTGGTGGTGTCCATCACTGGGCGGTCTCCGGTTGCAGCACGCGCTCGACCGCGCGCCGCAGCAGCACGCCGGCCAGGTGGCGCTTGGCCGCGGCGCTGCTGTGCAGGTCGGCATCGGGCTGCATGTCCTCGTCGAGGCTCAGCACGGCCGCCTCGAGCGTGCTTTCGTCGGCCTGGGTGCCGGCCAGCCGGGTCTCGGCGCCGAGCGCGCGCATTGGCGTGTTGCCCATGCCGAAGAAGGCGATGCGCAGGTCGGACAGCCGGCCCTCGTGCACGTCGGCGGCCAGCGCGATGCCCACGATGGCGTAGTCGCCATGGCGCCGCGCGAGTTCGGCGAAGGCGAAGCGGCGCGCCGGGCCCGGCAGCGGGAACTCGAGCGCCACCAGCACCTCGTGCGCGCGCAGGTCGGTCTGGTAGAGGTCGACGAAGAAGTCGCCGGCCATCACGCGGCGCTCGCGCTGGCCGTCGCTCACGATCAGCTCGGCATCGGCCGCGAGCGCGCAGGCCGGCCACTCGGCCGCGGGATCGGCGAAGGCGATCGAGCCGCCGAGCGTGCCGCGGTTGCGGATCGCCGCGTGCGCCACGTGCGGCGCGGCCTGCGACAGCAGCGGCAGCCGCTGCGCGATCAGTTCCGAGCATTCGATGTCGACGTGCCGCACCAGCGCGCCGATGCGCAGGAAGTCGCCGCGCAGTTCGATGCCGCGCAGCTCGGGCAGGGCGGCGATGTCGATCAGCAGTTGCGGCTTCGACAGCCGCATGTTGAGCGTGGCCAGCAGGGTCTGGCCGCCGGCCAGCACGCGGGCCGCGTCGCCGTGCTCGCGCAGCAGGGCCGAGGTCTGGGCCAGGCTCTGCGCGCGCAGGTAGGAGAAGGCGGGGGCTTTCATCGCGGGCTTTCCTGGCTCAGAACGCGCGGCTCGCGAGCCAGCCGATGCCGCTGCCGATCGCGAGCCACAGCAGGCGCTGCAGTTCGCCGGACCAGGGGCCGAAGCCGGCCGATGCAGTGGTGGCGCGCACGGGTGCCGCCAACGTGGGGGCCGGTTCGCGCCGTGCCTCGGGCCTGTCCGCCGCGGCTTCGAGCACCTGCGCCGCGGGCTTCGGCGCGAGCTGCTCATTGAGCGCGAGAAAGAACTCGTCGGCCATCTTGCGTGCCGAGGCATTCACGAGCCGGCCGCCGATCTGCCCCAGCTTGCCGCCGACGGCCGCCTCGACCGTGTAGGTCAGCCGCGTGCCGTTGCCCTCGGTGGCGAGCGTGACGCGCGATTCGCCCTTGGCCATGCCGGCCGCTCCGCCGCTGCCCTCGAAGGCGATGCGGCAGCTCTGCGGTTCGACCACGTCGAGCCGGCGGATGCGGCCGCTGAAATGCGCGCGCACCGGGCCGATCTTGGCGAGCAGCCGCGCCTCCATCTCGTTCTCGCCGAGCCGGCGGATCTCCTCGCAGCCGGGCACGCAGCGCGCCAGCAGCTCGGGATCGTCGAGGGCACGCCAGACCGTCTCGCGGCCCGCGGGAATCCACTGTTCGCCTTGCAGTTCCATCCGTCGTCTCTTTCCTCGGTGGCGCACCGGGAGCCGGTGCCGTTCGCATGGGCCGGAGTATTTAACGATTGGTCAATAAGATCATTGGTACTTACCATGAGGTAAATTGCGACCCTCCAACGACAACACCGACGACAACAGCCGTTCATGAAAGACGCATCCGAAGACCCGAAGAACGTGGCCGTCAAACCCGCGCGCCAGCGGCTCTCGACCGAGGACCGCGAGCGCCAGATCCTCGACGGCGCGATCGCCTTCTTCTCGGAGCGCGGCCTCGACGGCCAGACGCGCGAGCTGGCGCAGCAGATCGGCATCACGCATCCGCTGCTCTATCACTACTTCCCGAACAAGCGCGCGCTGATCGAGCGCGTGTACGAGGAGGTCTACCTCGAGCGCTGGCAGCAGGAGTGGGAGGAGTGGCTGTCCGACCGCTCCACGCCGCTCGAGGCGCGGCTGGTGCGCTTCTACGGCGCCTATGCGCGCGCGATCCTCACCAAGGAGTGGGTGCGCATCCTGGTGTTCTCGGGGCTGTCCGACGGCTACGTGCCGGGGCAGTACATGGAACTGCTCAAGGAGCGGCTGTTCCCGCACATCTGGCGCGAGATGCGCCACGAGCTCGGCCTCACGGGGCGCGCCAAGCCCACCGAGCGCGAGCGCGAGCTGATGTGGGGCATCCACGGCGGGATCTTCTACATCGGCGTGCGGCGCTGGATCTACGCCGAGGCCATGCCCGAGGACCTCGACGCGGTGCTGGCCGACCGCGTGCGCGCCTTCATGCTGGTGGCGCCCGAGGTGTTCGGCCGCAAGGGCGCGAAGCCCTCGGCCTGATCGCGCCGAAGCGGGTGCCGCTTTCAGATGCATTGGTCATAGCCATATCGCAAACGCTTCGTTGGTGAGCGCGCGGCGACTCCCTACAGTGCGGCCTGCACTTTTCACAAGGAGTTACGCATGTCGATCCTGAGCCGCTGGTGGCGAGCCGCCTCCCTTGCCACGCTGACCTTCATCGCGAGCGCCCCCGTGGCCGTCGCCCAATCCACGGCCGAAGCCGGCGAGGCGCTGGTGTCGACCGAGTGGCTCGAGAAGAACCTCAGGAACGCCAGGGTGCGCGTGATCGAGGTCAGCGTGAACCCCGGCCTCTACGAGCGCGGCCACATCCCCGGCGCGGTCAACTTCTCGTGGCACAACGACCTCAACGACCGCGTGCGCCGCGACATCGTGAGCCAGGCCCAGTTCGAGAAGCTGCTGTCGGCCGCGGGCGTCGACAAGGACACCACCGTCGTGCTGTACGGCGACAACAACAACTGGTTCGCGGCCTGGGGCGCCTGGGTGTTTGAGCAGTACGGCCTGAGCAACGTCAAGCTGCTCGACGGCGGCCGCAAGAAGTGGGAGGCCGAGAACCGCACGCTCGAGAACCGCACCCCCGAGTACGCCGCCACCGCCTTCAAGGCGAGCCGGCCCGACCCGGCGCTGCGCGCGCGCCTCGTCGACGTGGTGGCGGTGGCCGACGGCAAGTCGGACACGCGCCTGGTCGACATCCGATCGGCCGACGAATACAGCGGCAAGATCTTCGCGCCGCCGGGCGCGGCCGAACTCGCAGTGCGCGCGGGCCACATCCCCGGCGCGGCCAACGTGCCCTGGGGCCGCGCGGTCAACGAGGACGGCACCTTCAAGTCGCCGGCCGAGCTGAAGGCGCTGTACGCCGCCGCGGGCATCGACGGCAGCAAGCCGGTCATCACCTACTGCCGCATCGGCGAGCGCTCGAGCCACACCTGGTTCGCGCTGCACCGCATCCTCGGCTACAAGAACGTGCGCAACTACGACGGCTCGTGGACCGAGTACGGCAACGCCGTCGGCGTGCCGGTGAACAACCCGAGCGGCACCGTCTGGGCGTCGAAGTGAATCGAGGAGAGAAGAAGAACGAGGAGGGGGTGTGAGTCACCAGGAGTTGGGTAGCCGTCCGCCGGAAGCGCGGACGGCATTGGGCGAGCCTTCGGGCTCGTTTTTTTTGGATGGCACGGGCGCGGCGCGCTGGCCCGCGCTGGCCACGGCGTCGGTCGTGCTGGTGCTGCTCGCGGCCGGCGTGCACCTGCTCGGCGAGCGCAGCGGCGGCCGCGCGCTGGCCTTCGCGCTGGGCATTGGCGCGGTGCTCGGCATCGTGCTGCAGCGCTCGCGCTTCTGCTTCTATTGCCATGCGCGCGACTACTTCGAGCGCGGCGACGCGCGCGGCCTGCTCGCGATCGTCGCGGCGCTCGCGGTGGGCACGCTCGGCATGCACGTGGTGATGAGCGGCTGGCTGCCGGTGCCGCAGCCGGGCCGGCTGCCGCCCGATGCCCACATCGGCCCGGTGAGCTGGGCACTGGTGCTCGCGGGCCTGGCCTTCGGCGCGGGCATGGTGGTGTCGGGCTCGTGCATCAGCGCGCACTGGTACCGGCTCGGCGAGGGCTCGCCCACCGCTCCCTTCGCACTCGCGGGCGCGGCGCTGGGCTTCGTGCTCGGCTTCAACACCTGGAACCCGCTCTACAGCGCGACCATCGCCACCGCGCCCGTGCCCTGGCTGCCGCATCACCTCGGCTATGCGGGCTCGGCCGTACTGCAGCTCGCGGTGCTCGCGCTCGCGAGCGCGCTGCTGTGGCGACGCCTGCCGCCCGCGCAGAACGCCGCGGTGCCCGCGAGCTTCGGCGCCGCGCTGCGCGCGCTGCTGCACGGGCGCTGGCCCTACGTCTGGGGCGGCCTCGCGGTCGGCGCCATCGCCGTGATCGTGGTGCTGCGGCTGCGGCCGCTGGGCGTGACGGCCGCGCTCGGCAGCGCGGCGCGCGGGGCCGGCGATGGGCTTGGCCTGCTGCCGCAGCGGCTCGAGGGCCTCGACGGCTTCGCGGGCTGCGTCACGGCCGTGGCGCAGAGCCTGTGGCAGACGCCGAACGCGCTGCTGGTCGGCGGCCTCGTCGCCGGCGCCTTCGCGGCCGCGCTCGCGAGCGGGCAGTTCCGGCCCGCGTGGCCGCGGCCGGCGCAGGTCGCGCGCGGGCTCGGCGGCGGCCTGCTGCTCGGCTGGGGCGCGATGACCGGCCTGGGCTGCACCGTCGGCAACCTGCTGTCGGGCACCATGGCCGGCGCGCTCTCGGGCTGGGTCTTCGGCGCGGCCGTGCTGCTCGCGGTCTGGGCCGGCCTCAAGCTGCGCTGGGGCAACTGAGTGGCATTCCAGGGCCGCGCATATCGAAGCACGCATTCCTTCTTTGTGCCGCGCCCGCGCCGTTGATACGGTCGGTCCTCTTTTCTTTCTTTGCAGCAGAGGACACGCGACATGGGCGCCAGGGATTTCGAGCGGCAGCTTCTTTCGGGCGCCGATGGCGGCACGCGCCACGAGGCCGACGTGCTGGTGATCGGCGGCGGCCCGGCCGGCGCCTGGGCCGCGGTGAGCGCGGCCGCGCGCGGCGCGCGCGTGCTGCTGGCCGACAAGGGCTTCTGCGGCACCTCGGGCGCCACCGCGCCTTCGGGCACTGGCCTGTGGCACGTGCCGGCCGAAGGCACGGCGCGCGAGGAGGCCAAGGCCAGCCGCTTCGCGATGGGCGGCCAGCTGGCCGAGCACGCCTGGATGGACCGCGTGCTCGAGCAGACCTGGACCAACGTCGAGACGCTCAAGGAATGGGGCTATCCGTTTCCGGTCGACGACCAGGGCGCGCTGCGCTGCACCTCGCTGCAGGGCCCCGAATACATGCGGCTGATGCGCAAGCGCGTGAAGGCCGCGGGCGCGCGCATCCTCGACCACAGCCCGGTGCTCGAGCTGCTGGTCGACGAGCACGGCACCGTCTGCGGCGCCACCGGGGTGAACCGGCAGAGCGGCGAAAGCTGGGTGGCGCGCGCCGGCGCGGTGGTCATCGCCACCGGCGGCTGCGCCTTCCTGAGCCGCGCGCTGGGCTGCAACGTGCTGACCGGCGACGGCCAATTGATGGCGGCCGAGGTCGGCGCGGCCCTGTCGGGCATGGAGTTCTCCAATGCCTACGGGCTCGGCCCGGCGTTCTCGTCGGTCACCAAGTCGCTGTTCTACAACTGGGCCACCTTCTACACGGCCGACGGCGTGGCGATCGAGGGCGCGGGCTCGTCCAAGGGCCGCGGCGTGATCGCGCAGACGCTGCAGGCGCAGCCCGTCTATGCCTGCCTCGATCGCGCCGACGCGCAGATCCGCGCCTGGATGCGCACCGCGCAGCCGAACTTCTTCGTCTCCTTCGACCGCCAGGGCATCGACCCCTTCACGCAGCACTTCCCGGTCACCCTGCGGCTCGAGGGCACGGTGCGCGGCACCGGCGGCCTGCACCTGATCGACGACAGTTGCGCCACCACCGTGGCCGGCCTCTATGCCGCGGGCGACGCGGCCACGCGCGAACTGATCTGCGGCGGCTTCACCGGCGGCGGCAGCCACAACGCGGCATGGGCGCTGTCCTCGGGTTTCTGGGCCGGTGCCGGCGCGGCCGATTTCGGGCGCGATGCGCGCGCGCGCTCGCAACGCACGGCCCTGCGCGCCGGCGGCGTCGCGCTGGCCACGCGCGGCGCGCAGGCCTGGGACAGCCAGGCCGTGGTGCGCGCGGTGCAGGCCGAGGTCTTTCCCTACGAACGCAACTGGTTCCGCGAAGGCGACGCGCTGCGCGATTCGCTCGCGCGGCTCGACGCCCTGTGGGAGCGCCTGCGCCAGGGCGCGCCCGCGGCCAGCGCGGCCGACGCGGTGCGCGCGCGCGAAGCGGCCGCCATGCTGGCCACCTCGCGCTGGATGTACCGCAGCGCGCTGCAGCGCACCGAGACGCGCGGCATGCACCGCCGGCGCGAGCATTCGGCCATCGACCCGAGCCAGCGCCATCGCCTGCTGAGCGGCGGGCTCGACGAGGTCTGGGTGCGGCGCCATGCCGTGCAACGGCGCGCCGAGGAAGAGGTGGCCGCATGATCGAGCTCATCAGCGCCGAACGCTGCACCGCCTGCAACATCTGCGTGAGCGCCTGCCCGACCAACGTGTTCGAGGCCGTGCCCGGCGGCCTGCCGCGCATCGCGCGCCAGGATGATTGCCAGACCTGCTTCATGTGCGAGCTCTACTGCCCCGAGGATGCGCTCTACGTCGCGCCGATCGCCGACCGCGGCGCCACCGCCGAGGAGCGCGACGTGGCCGCCCAGGCGCTGATGGGCAGCTACCGCCGCGACATCGGCTGGGGGCGCGGCCGCCAGTCGACGGCCTCGGCCGACGCCAGCTTCGAACTGCTGCGGCGCGCGCACTGATGGCGGCGCCCGTCGATACCGGCCGCCGACGGCTGCTGCGCGGCGCCGTCGCCGCAACCGCGGCCACGCTGCCGCTGTTCTCGATCGCCCAGGGCGCACCCGGCGCGGGCGTGCTGCGCCTGGGCTACATCGGTCCGGGCAGGAAGCCCGCGGCCGCCACCGGCTGGGCGCTGCGCCAGGGCCTGTTGCAGCGCGAGCTCGCGCCGCTGGGCTTCAAGGAGGTGGTCACGCGCAACTTCCCGAACGGACCCGACCTCAACGAAGCCTTCATCTCGGGCGTGCTCGACGTCGGCATCTACGGTGACACGCCCGCCGTGGTCGCGCGCTCGCGCGGGCTCGATGCGCGGCTGATCGGCTTCGACACCGTGGGCATGAACGTCTGGCTGCTCACGCCGCGCGACGGCGTGCGCAGCGTGCGCGAGCTCGAGGGCCAGGCCATCGGCGTGGCGCGCGGTTCCTACATGCACCGCTACGTGCTGGGCCTGCTCAAGGAGCATGGCCTGCAGAAGTCGGTGAAGGTGATCCACATGTTCCCGCGCGACGGCGAGGCCGCGCTCGACCAGCGCTCGATCGCCGCCTTCGCGGCCCAGATCGACGTCGGCCCGCTGCTCGCATCGCGCGGCTACCCGGTGATCGACGAGGCCGACCGCCATCCCACCCTGCGCGGCACCTCGGTGATCGTCGCCTCGTCGAAGCTGCTCGCCACCGCGCCCGGCCTGCCGGCCGCCTGGACCCGCGCGCGCCGCGCGGCCATTGCCGAGATGCGCGCCGACAGTGCGGCCTACTACGCCTTCCATGCCGAGGTCAGCGGCTTCCCGCTCGAGGCGGTCAAGGCCTCGCATCCGCTGAGCCAGTATCCCGAGGCGGCCTATCCGGCCGAGGGGCTGGGGCTGATCGAGGAGGTGAAGAAGTTCCTGCTGGCGGAGAAGCTGGTGACGCAGGACTTTGCGTTGGCGCAGTGGCAGTGGGCGTCGCGTGAGGGCATAGAAGGCTGAACGCTCCAAACCGTTCGGGCTGAGCCTGTCGAAGCCTCGCGCGGCGCTTCGACAAGCTCAGCGAGAACGGTTTTTGAGCGGATGCGTGTTGGCTGCCGTCCTCACGAATGGCAAACCAACCCATCCTTCAACAAGGTGATCTCGAACTGCAGATTCCCCGCACGCGCCCCCCGCGCCTGCGCCAGCGTGCCATCGGCGCGCCAGCGCCGCAGCGCGGCCGCGATGTAGTCGCGCGACGCCGTGTCGCCCGCCGCGAGCCGCACGGCCGCGTCGGCCGGCGCGCGCAGGTCCCGCGCCACCGGCTTGTAGAAGCGCCATTCCTCGTTGCCCATCAGCCGCTCTAGCACCTGCGCGTCTTCGGCCAGCGCCGCGCATTCGCCGGCCATGAAGGCCGAGGCCGCATGCACGGCCGAGGGATAGCTGCGCGGCTGCGCGCCATAGCGCAGCGCCACCGCGCCGGCATAGCCCGAGCCTTCGCCGACGCAGACCGAGGCGCCGCGCAGCGCCTTTTCGTCCTGCACCCGGCCGCGGCGCAGCGCGACCACCTGGGCGCGGCCGGTGTCGTAGCTGCCGGGCGCGGCGTCGATGCCGGCGCCGCCTGCATCGTCGCGTGCGTCCCGTGTGGGCACACCGGCCACCAGCAGGTCGACACGGCCATCGCGCAGCGCCTCGTCGCGCTCGTTGGGCGCGAGGCCGACCAGCACGGCCTTCACGCCGAGCGAGGCCGCGAGCTCGCGTGCCAGCGTGGCATCGAAGGCATCGGGTTCGGGCGGCGTGGGCGAGCCGGGCGGGGCGGGGCGCGGATAGCGCCGCACGCCGACGACCAGTTCGCCGCGCGCGATCGCGCGCGCGAGCACCGGGCCCTTGGCAGTTGATTCAGCGGCGTGGCCAGCGCGGGCACGGCCAGCGGCGGCAGCCATGCGAGCCAGGTCGCGGGGCCCGACAGGCCACGCTCGCGCGGCGCGTTGTCGGCATTCGGCCAGGCACCGCCGGCGGCGGCCAGCGCGGCGACCACCGCGAGCACCGGCCCGGCCGCGACCAGGCTGGGCCAGCGGCCGATGCCGTCGAGCAGGCCGGCCACGGCCGAGGAGGCAGAGGAAGAAGAGGGACGCGGGCTCTCACTCATCGAGGCTCAACCCGCGCCGCCAGCGCAGCAGCCGGCGCTCGAGCAGCGCCAGCAGGTAGTTCAGCAGCAGCCCGAGCACCGCCAGCAGCAGGATGCCGGCGTACATGGTCGGGATCTGGAAGGTCTCCTGCGAATTGAGCGTGAGGAAACCCAGCCCCGAGTGCGCGCCGATCATCTCGGCAGCCACCAGCGCCGTGATGCTGTAGGCGCCCGCGAGCCGCACGCCCGTGAAGATCGAGGGCAGCGAGGCCGGCAGCACCACCTTGAAGAAGACGAAGCGGCGCGAGGCGCCCATCGACAGCGCGGAGTTCACGAGCAGCCGGTCGACCTGCTTCACGCCGCTCACGGTGCTCAGCAGCACGGGCCAGAACGAGGCCCAGAAGATGATCGCCACCTTCGACAGCTCGCCGATGCCGAGGAACAGGATGAAGACCGGGAACAGCGCGAAGGCCGAGGTCTGGCGGAACAGCTGCAGCACCGGGTCGACGATGGCCGCGAGCCGGCGGAAGCCGCCGACCAGCAGGCCCAGCAGCACGCCCGCGCCGCTCGCGAGCACGAGGCCCCAGAGCGAGCGCTGCAGGCTCGCGGCCACGTGCTTCCAGAGCTGGCCGTTGTCGAGCAGCTGGCCGATGCTCGCGAGCACGGCCGAGGGCGGGCTCAGGTAGGCGTCGCTCACGATGCCCAGGCGCGGCAGCGCTTCCCACAGCGCGAGGAACAGCACGATGCCGGCGGCGCGTTCGGCGAAGCGGCCCGCGAACCGGGCGAAGCGCGCCAGCGTGCGGCGCGGTGCGGGCGCGGCAGGCGCGCCTTCGAGCACGGCGCTCACGAGACCACTCCTTCGAGAGAACGCGGCTTCAGCCCGACCTGCACCTCGTCCTTCAGCACCTCCCAGGCACGCTGGCGCAGCGCCGCGAACTCGCTCGAATGGCGCAGTTCGGCCGAGCGCGGCCGCGCGAGCGGGATGTCGATGATCGCCTTGATGCGGCCGGGCCGCTGCGTCATCACGGCCACGCGGTCGGACAGGTAGACAGCCTCCTCGAGGCTGTGCGTGATGAAGACGATGGTCTTGCGGTACTGCTCCCAGATGCGCAGCAGCTCGCCCTGAAGGATCTCGCGCGTCTGCGCATCGAGCGCGGCGAAGGGCTCGTCCATCAGCAGCACGTCGGGTCGGTAGGCCAGCGAGCGCGCGATCGCCACGCGCTGCTTCATGCCGCCCGAGATCTCGTGCGGATAGCGTTCGCCGAAGCCGTGCAGGCCCACGAGCTCGAGGTACTCCTGCGCGGTGCGGCGGCGCGCGGCCTTGCCGATGCCGCGGATCTCGAGGCCCACCGCGATGTTGTCGAGCACCGTGAGCCACGGGAATAGCGCATAGCCCTGGAACACCACGCCCTGGTTGCGGTGCACGCCCGCGACCGGCTGGCCGTCGATGGCGATGCGCCCGCCGGTGCGCTCGGTGAGCCCGGCCAGGATGCCGAGGAAAGTCGACTTGCCGCAGCCCGAGGGGCCGAGCACAGAGAGGAACTCGCCCTCGCGCACGTCGAGATCGAAGCCCTCGAGCACGCGCACGCGCTCGCTCGCGCCGCGCGCCGCGTAGTCCATGCGCACGTCGCGCGCCGAGATCTTGATGCCGCTCATGCGCGCGCCGCTCAGGTTTTCGCCGCGGCGGGCTGCGAGGGCGCCTGCGCGTAGGGGTTGAACTCGTTGGTGTAGACGTCCTTCACCGCCACCTTGCCGGCCGGGATCTTGCCCTCTGACTGCAGGATGTCGACGTAGTACTCGATCGGCGGCTCGGTCACCACCAGGTCCTCGACGTAGGCGTAGCGGTCCACGTTCTGCAGGTCCATGTTGATGCGCTTGGCGACCAGCTTGCGCGCCTCCTCGGGATTCGCATTGACCCAGTTGCCGGCCTTGGCCAGCGCCGTCACCACGTCACGCACCGCCTCGGGATGCTCGCGGATGAAGCGGCCGTGCGCGCTGTAGGGCGCCATGCCGCCGAGGCCGCCGTCGAGGTCGAAGTCGCTCCACAGCCGCACCAGCGCGTCGGCATGGTCGGCGCGGCCCGAGAAGGGCGCGTGGATGATCGCGAGGTCGGTGTTGCGCGTGACCAGCGTCTGCTCGGCCTGCTCGTCGGGCACCACCACGAAGTTGATCCTGTTCACGTCCACGCCATGCTGGCGCAGGTACTTCTTGGTCACGAACTCGGCGCAGGCGCCGAAGCTGTTGAAGCCGATGGTCTTGCCCTCGAGGTCCTTGGGCTTGAGGATGCCCGAGTCCTTGCGAACGAAGTACTTCATGTGCGGCGCTTCCTGCAGCGTCTTGCCGCCGGCCGCCACCACCTTGAGGTCGGCGCCCGAGGCGATGGCCGAGATCACCAGCGGCACCATGCGGCTGCCGAAATCGATCTCGCCGGTGCCCACGAGCGGAATGATCTGCGGCGCCGCGATCTTGCCCACGTACTGCGGCCGCGTGTTCGTGCCCTCGAAGTAGCCGAGCTGGTCGGCCAGGTAGATCAGGTCGAACGAGGGGTTGTCGGGGTACTTGAACGCGACCTTGTCGCCGGTCTTCCTGACGATGGCCGGCGCGTCGGCCGAAGCGGATTTCGCCTCGTCGCGCGAGCAGCCCACGAGCGCGGCCGCGCCGAGCCCGCCGAGGCTGCCCACCGTGCCCAGCGAGACGAGGGTTTGCAGCAGGCCGCGGCGCGAGGGCGCGCGCAGTGCGTTGGTGGTGGATTCGCGGGAGGGGGAGAGCTTCTCGATGGACATGGCGACCGGCAGCGGAACTGCCTCTGAACAGGGATGGCCGATGCTAGGAAGCGGCCGGTGCCGGACCAACGAAGAAATCCATGCATGGATATGCAGGGAGTGGGGAAGCCCCTTTTCGCCTCCGGGCTCGATCGATCAGCCGGCCTCGCGCGGCGGCCGTTGCGCGCGGGCACTGGCGAGCCTCGTCCTCGCCAGTGCCAGGTGAGCGATCAGGAAAGGGAGGGGCATCAGGTAGAGGCTCCAGTTGCTCCTGATCGCCTGCTGCAGCGGCGTGAGTTCGATCAGGTGCGGGTAGGCGGCCGCCCGTGCGATGGAGATCGCGTAGTAGGCACAGCAGACATACACCCTGGTGGCTGCGAACAGTCCGTTCAAGACGACGATGTAGATGCTGGATAGCCTTCTGTCACCAGCCACCAGACCGAACGCGAAGCTGTATGCCGCCACTTGAAGGAGCGAAATGCCAAGGATGAGGGGCCACCAGCCGCGCGCGTCCACGCTGAAGTGACAGGCGATGGCTGTTTCGACGATGGCGCCGATCGAAAGGATGGCCAGCGGCAGAGCGACGTTGCGATATCTCATGGTGGGGCGGTTGTACCGGCTGGCGTGCTCGCACCGCGGATCGCGCTGTTGAAGTATCGATTTCCAGCACCGAGGGTCGCAGCGACGGCTCGAACCGAGGTGCCCTGGATTGCTTGCGAAAATGCGGCATGCACAGCCTTCTCGCTGCCGACCCGGCAGCCGTTTCTTCCGCCCCCGACCCCCTCGCACTCCAGACGCTGCTCGAGCAACGCGGCTCGACCCGTGGCTTCACCGACCGGCCCTTGCCCGAGGGCTGTCTCGAGCAGCTCCTGATCCAGGCACGCCGCGCGCCCAGCGGCGCCAACTTGCAGCCCGGCGAGTTCATCTCACTCGAAGGCGAGGCCCGCGCGCGGCTGAGCGCGGCACTGGTGGGCGCATTCCGCAACGGCGAGCAGGAAGCCGAGGACTACAGCTACTTCCCGCGCCCGATGCCCCACAGCCTGCGTCGGCGCCAGGTCGCGGCGGCACAGGCGCTCTATGGCGCGCTGGGCGCGGCACGCGAGGACCGGGCCGCGCGCGATGCGCAGTTCGAGCGCAACTTCCGTTTCTTCGATGCGCCGGTGGCGCTGCTGGTGCTGATCGATGCGCGCATGGGCAGCGGTTGCTACATGGACCTGGGCATGTGCCTGTTCGGTCTGATGATGGCCGCGAGCGCGCAGGGCATCGGCAGTTGCGCCATCGGCGCGATCGCGTCCTATCCGGGCCTGGTGCGTTCGACGCTGGGGCTGGGCGATGAGCACCACATCGTGTGCGGCCTGGCGCTGGGCTATGCCGATCCGCGGGCGCCCGAGAACGCCGTGCGGACCGCGCGGCGGCCGCTCGACGACTTCTTCCGCGTGATGCGCTAGCGGCTGGAGCCTAGAGCCGCTGCACCAGCCCCGCCGCGCCCAGGCCACCCGCGCCGGCAATCGCCGCGAGGCCGCGCGCGCCCGACGGGGCATCGTGCGCCATGTCGGCGAGCAGGCGCACCAGGCTGACCGCGCCCGAGGCGCCGATCGGATGCCCGCGACCCAGCCCGCCGCCGCCGCGGTTCAGGCGCGAGGGCTGCAAGCCCAAGGCCTGGATGAAAGACAGCGCCTGCACGGCGAAGGCTTCGTGCAGCTCCGCGCCCCACAGCGCGCCCGCATCGAGGCCGGCACGGCGCAGCAGCGCTTCGGCGGCGGTGGAGGCGCCGAGCATCGGCATCTCCGGTGCCACGCCGATCGAGGTGCCGCCCAGCCAATGGAAGCGCGGCGCGATCTTCAACGCGGTCGCGGCCTGCGGCGTGGCGAGCAGCACGAAGGCGGCGCCGTCGGCGCGCGGGGCGATCGCGAGGCGGCTGACAGCCATCTCTAGCGCAACGACCGGGTCGGACAGCGTGTCGGCGACGGCCTCGATCGGCATGCGGGCCATGCGCGAGGCCGTGAGTTCGCGCGCATAGCTGTCGTGCGTGGCATCGCCGATGGGCACGATCTCCTGCGACATGCGTTCGCGCCATGCGAGCGCCTTCGCATGGCTTTCTGCGGCGAAAGCATCCTGCCGCGCGCGACCGATCGAATGCAGCGCGGCATGGCGCGCGGCGGCGAGCAGCAGGTCGGGATCGCGCGCCGGGTCGGGCGCGAAGGCGGGGCGGTCGTAGGGCACGGGTGCCTCGCCGGCATCGCGCGGGCGATGCTGGCGGATGGGAGCGCTGCTCCAGGCCTCGACGCCGCCGGCGATCGCGATGGCGGCATTGCCGCTGGCCAGCAGGCCGGCGGCCAGGGTCAGGGCATCGAGGCCGGCGCAGCACTGGGTATCGACCGACAGCGCGGCGACGTGGTCCGGCAGGCCGGCCGCCAGCGCGACCATGCGCGCGGGATTGCCGCCCGCGCCGAGCGCGTTGCCGGCGACGACCGCATCGACCGCTTGCGCGGGAACGCCGGCGCGCGCCAGCAAGGCCTGCAGCACCGGCGCGCCGATCTCGTGCGCCGCCAGCGCGCCGAGTGCACCGCCGACCGGCACCACCGCGCTGCGGGCCCAGCCGAGGATCACGGGCGGATTCACAGCCGTTCCCACGGCGCCGCCGATGTGTCGGCCAGTCGCCGCGCAAGGGCCGCGTGATCCGTCTTGCCGCTCGGCGTGCGAGGCCAGGCGTCGACGCGGTAGAAGCGCCGGGGCAGCTTGAAGGGCTCGAGCCGGTCACGGCACCAGGCCTGCAGTTCCTCGCGCGAGAGCGGTGCCGACAGCGCCAGCAGGGCCACGGCCTCCATGCCGCGCAGCGGATGCGGCAACCCCTGGATCGACGCGGCCGCGATGGCCGGATGCCCGGCCAGCACGTTCTCGACTTCCTCGGGGAACAGGTTCTTGCCCTGCACGAGCAGCATGCGCTGCTGTCGGCCGACCAGGTGCAGGAAACCGTCCTCGTCCACATGGCCCATGTCGCGCACCGAGAGCCAGTCGCCGTCGCGCAGCACGGCGGTGCCGTCTTCCTCGGCCGTCAGCGTCACGTAGTCGCTGAACACCATCGGGCTGCGCACGTAGATCAGTCCGGGCAAGGGCGGCTCGATCCTGAGTTCGACGTTGGCGAAGGGCCGGCCGACCACGTCGTCGGGCAGGGCCTCGTCGCTGTCGGCCCAGGCGATGAACGAGGTTTCCGAGGCGCCATAGAACTCGACGATGCGTGCCTCGGGAAACAGCGCGCGCAGCGCGGCGGTGCGCGCGCGCGGCCAGGGGGCGCCGCTGATCATCACGAGGCGCGTGCCGGTCACGGGCGGCATGCCATGGCGCTGCGCATGCTCGAGCATCAGCAGCAGCTGGCTGGGCACCGCGACCAGGCTGCCCGCGAGGCCGCGCCGCAGCGTGTCGAGCGCGGCGGCGGCCGAGAACTGGCGCTGCAGGCGCATGCCCGCGCCGGTCCACAGGCCCAGCAGCGCGCCGAACAGGAACAGCGAATGCGAGAGCCGGCCCGGTACCAGCACGGTGGTGCCGGTGGCGGGGCCGAAGCTCCGGACGCAGATCTCGAAGCTGTGGGTCCACGATCCGTGCGTGCGGCGGAAGCCCTTGGGCACGCCGGTGCTGCCCGAGGTGAAGCCGATGTAGAAGGGGGTGTTCGCGTGCGCTTCCTCGATGCTGGAGGCCGCGCCCAGGTGCCGCGCCATGCGCGCCTGCACCTTGTCCCGCACGGCCTCGGGCCAGTCGGGATCGCCGACGGCCGCGGTGCGGTTGCTCGCGAGGATCGCGAGGAAGCTCGCGAGCTGGTCGGCCGGCGATGCGCTCGCGCTGGCCCAGGCGACCGTCGGCGTGGCCGCGGCGTCGAGCGCGGCGGCTTGCGTCGCGACGCGGGCCGCGAGCGCGGCGAAACTCAGTCGCGTGTGGCCGTCGTCGAGCGCGAGGGCATCGGGCGTGTGCCGCGCCCACCAGGCGAGCGGCGCGTGGACGGTCCGGAAATCGGGCGCCGGACCGGTCATCAGTCGCGATCGAGCCGCCAGCTCGGCAGGCCGCGTGCCACGGTCTGCACCACCAGCGCGCAGACCACGCATTTGACGAGGTCGCCCGGTACGAAGACCAGGCTCGCGAGCGCTGCCTTCTGCAGCGGCAGGTGAGCCACCAGCGACAGGCCCGCGATGCCGAACAGGTAGACCACGACGATGCCGCCGATGAATGAGGCGGCCAGCGCCGCGGCGAACAGGGCGCGTCCGCGCGCGGCGGCGAAGCGCCGCATGACCCAGCCGCACACGAAGGCGCCGAACAGCCAGCCCACGAGGAAGCCGGCGGAAGGCGTCACGAACGCGCCCGGACCGCCCCGGCCGCCGGACAGCAGCGGCAGGCCGAGCGCCACGCCCACGAGCAGCAGCGCCACCGCGAGAAAACCGCGGCGCGGGCCGAGCAGGCAGCCGGCGAGCATCACGCCGAGCGTCTGCAGCGTGATCGGCACGCCCAGGGCCAGGTCGATGCGCGGAACGGCGCCCAGGGCGGCGATCAGCGCGGCGAAGAGCGCGACGTAGGACAGCGTGCGGGAGGAGGTGATCGGGGTGGAGGTGGACATGGAAATGGGATGTCGGGGAAGGTCGCGCCACGGGCCGTGGCCCTGGCTTCCTTGCGTGCCGGACGGGCCGCGGGTGGCAAGGCCTTCACTGCCTGCACGGGGGCGGGCAGGAGGCGCCCGAGAGCGTAACACCGTCGCCGCCAGGCCCGCGCTGGTACCCTGTCCGTCCGACTTCAGACTCAGGCGCGAGGAGGCGCCGCCCCATGAAACAACAGATCTCGCGGCTCTCGCCGCATCAGAACGGCAAGGTGTTCGGCGTCATGATGGCGGTCACCTCGCTGGTGTTCATCGTGCCCTTCGCGCTGCTGTTCGCGCTGGTCCAGCCGGCCGGCAAGAGCGGGCCGTCGATCCTGGTCCTGTTGCTCGCGCCGGTGATGTACCTGGTCTTCGCCTACTGCGCGGTGGCCATCGGCTGCCTGATCTACAACTTCCTGCAGAAGTTCGTCGGCGGCATCGAGTTCGAGACCTCGACCGACCTCAACGCGCGATAACGGCTCGGGCGGCCCCGGCAGCCGAACGCGGGCGTCAGGCCTTGTCGGCCTCCGACTTCTTGTCGATCGCCGCCTGCAGCTCCCTGGCATAGGCCAGGAGCTGGTCGCGCATCGCATCGGCGCCCTGCAGCAGCGCGTCCGACGTGGGCTGGCCCAGCAGGATGCCCGCCTGCTGGTTGCCGAAGCGCTCCATCCGGTCGAACAGCAGCCTGGGATTCGGGTGCGAGGACATCAGGGCCAGGCAGAAGCTCTTGAGCGCGGCCACTTGTCCCTGGAGGTAGTCGAGGCGTTCTTTGTCGGTCATGGGAGAGGCGTGCGGTTGCAAAGGAGCCGTGGTGGACTCGGGCGGGGACCCCGGGGTTCCGGGTCCGGCGACGGGCCGCATTATGAGCCGCCGGCCGGCATGGCCGGATGACGGGCGCGCCGCCTACGCGAGGCCGCGCCAACTGCTGCCGCACGCGGGAGCGGGGCACACGGAGACTTTGCCGTCCCTCCCCGCAACCCCCAGCCCGATCACCCACACGCCCATGGCCGACACCCCTCACGTTCCGACCCCCCTGACGGTGCTCGAAGGCACCGCGCACCCGCTCGGCGCCAGCTTCAACGGCGACGGCGTCAACTTCGCCGTGTTCTCGGCGCATGCCACGCGGGTCGACGTCTGCATCTTCGACGAGGCCGGCACCACGCAGGTCGGCTGCGTCACCCTGCCCGAGTACACCGACGAGATCTGGCACGGCTTCGTGCCCGGCCTGCAACCCGGCGCGCGCTACGGCCTGCGCGTGCACGGTCCCTACGAGCCCGAGAAGGGCCATCGCTTCAACCACCACAAGCTGCTGCTCGACCCCTATGCCAAGGCCTACATGGGGACGCTGAAGTGGGGCCCCGAGCTGTTCGGCTATACCGTGGGCCATGCCGACGGCGACCTGAGCTTCGACGAGCGCGACAGCGCGCCGCTGGTGCCCAAGTGCGTGGTGGTCGATTCGCGCTTCGAGTGGACGCAGACCGATGCGCTGCGCGTGCCCTGGCCCGAGACCGTGTTCTACGAAACCCATGTGCGCGGCTTCACGATGCAGCATCCGCAGGTGCCCGAGCAGTTCCGCGGCACCTTCGCGGGCATGGCGCGCGACGAGGTGCTGGCGCCGATCCGCGCGCTCGGCGTGACCAGCGTGGAACTGCTGCCGGTGCAGATGTTCCTGAACCAGTCCTCGCTGCTCGAGAAGGGCCTGACCAACTTCTGGGGTTACGACACCATCGGCTTCTTCGCGCTCGATCCGCGCTACATGGACGGGCCGCAGATCGACGAGTTCAAGCACATGGTCGACCGCTTCCATGCGCACGGCCTCGAGGTGATCCTCGACGTGGTCTACAACCACACGCCCGAGGGCAACGAGCTCGGCCCCACGATCTCGTTCAAGGGCATCGACAACGCGAGCTACTACCGGCTGCTGCCCGACACGCCGCGCTACTACATCAACGACACCGGCACCGGCAACACCGTGAACCTCAGCCATCCGCGCGTGCTGCAGATGGTGACCGACAGCCTGCGCTACTGGGTGACCGAGATGCGCGTGGACGGCTTCCGCTTCGACCTCGCGACCATCCTCGCGCGCGAGCCGCATGGCTTCGACGAGGGCGGCGGCTTCCTCAAGAGCTGCCGGCAGGACCCGGTGCTCTCTAGCGTGAAGCTGATCGCCGAGCCCTGGGACATCGGCCCCGGCGGCTACCAGGTCGGCGGCTTCCCGCCCGGCTGGGCCGAGTGGAACGACCAGTTCCGCGACACCGTGCGCGCCTGGTGGAAGGGCGAGGAGGGCACCGCGGGCAAGCTCGCGCAATGCCTCACCGCGAGCGGCGAACGCTTCAACCACCGCGGCCGGCGGCCCTGGGCCAGCGTCAACTTCATCAGCGCGCACGACGGCTTCACGCTGGCCGACACCGTGAGCTACAACGACAAGCACAACGAGGCCAACGGCGAGGACAACCGCGACGGCCACTCGGACAACCGCTCGTGGAACTGCGGCGTCGAGGGCCCCACCGACGACGAGGCCGTGCTCGCGCTGCGCGCGCGCCAGCAACGCAACCTGCTGGCCACGCTGCTGCTGTCGCAAGGCACGCCGATGCTGCTGGCCGGCGACGAGTTCGGCCGCACGCAGCAGGGCAACAACAATGCCTACTGCCAGGACAACGAGATCTCGTGGGTGGACTGGGCCGCGGCCGGCGGCGAAGCGGGGCGCGCACTGAGCGACTTCTCGGCTCGCCTGCTCGCGTTGCGAAAGGAATTCCCGGTGCTGCGGCGCAACCGCTTCCTGGCCGGCGCGTGGTTCGAGGACATCGGCGCCAAGGATTCGACCTGGTTCACGCCGGCCGGCGAGGAGATGCAGCCCTCGCACTGGGACGACCCGCAGACGCGTTCGTTCGCGCTGCTGCTCGACGGCCGCGCGCCGGTGTCGGCGATTCCGGTCGCGGCGCACGACGCGAGCGTGCTGCTGGTGTTCAACGCCTGGCACGAGGCCGTGCCCTTCACGCTGCCGGCCGCACCGGCCGGTGCGTGGACCCTGGTGCTCGACAGCGCCGACCCGGCACTGGGCGTGGGCGATGACGCGGCACGGAGCGACTATCTGGCGACGGGGCGCTCGGTGCTCGTGTTCACGAGCCGCTGAGTTCGTGACGTTTCGGTGACGGAAGGAAGGACCGCGCGCGCCCTCGCGGGCACGCGCGCGTAGCACTTCCGCGGCCGCGCTGCGCGGTGAAAACCCTCGGTAAAAAAAGCACATCCGGTTGAACCTTCGGTTCGTACTCATCCAGAGCCGACGTTTTCGTCGGACGAGTCGTGCCCGCACATCCACCATTTACACCGAGGTGACGCCGATGAGATTCTCCCTACCCCCCGCAAGGGCCTGTGTCTTCGTGCTCAGTGCCGTGACCGCCGTGGGTGCCATCGCATCCAGCCACCGAGAGGCGCCGTCGATCGCGGGCATGCCCAAGCTCGATGCCACCGACTTCTACATGTTCCGCAGCTACGAAGCCGGTCGCCAGGACTTCGTGACGCTGATCGCCAACTACCAGCCCGACCAGAGCCCGTACGGCGGCCCGAACTACTTCACCATGGACCCGAACGGCCTGTACGAGATCCACCTCGACACCGACGGCAACGCGGTCGAGGACATCACCTTCCAGTTCAGGTTCAAGAACACGCTGCGCGACATCCAATTGCCGATCGCGGGCAAGCAGGTGTCGATCCCGCTGGTGCAGGCCGGCGGCATCAGCGGGCCGAACCAGGCCACCAGCAACCTGCGCGAGATCTACACGCTGAACATCGTGCGCGGCGACCGCCGCAAGGGCAAGGTCGAGGCCGTGACCAAGGCCGGCGGCGGCACCGAGTTCGACAAGCCCACCGACAACATCGGCGACAAGACCTTCGGCGGCCCGACCGGCTACGCCAGCTATGCCAACCAGCACCTCTACACGGTCAACATCCCGGGCTGCGCCACGCAGGGCCGCGTGTTCGTCGGCCAGCGCAAGGACCCGTTCAGCGTGGCCCTGGGCCAGGTGTTCGACCTGATCAACCTCAATCCGGTGGGCTCGAGCTCGGCCAACCCCGACGCGCTGGCCGGCAAGAACGTGACGACGATGGCGCTCGAGGTGCCGATCTCGTGCATCACCACGGCCGGCCAGCCGATCGTGGGCGGCTGGACCACGGCCAGCGTGCGACAGGGCCGCCTGATCGCCAGCCCGCCCAAGAGCGGCCACGGCACCACCGCGATCAACGGCGGTGCCTGGGCGCAGGTTTCGCGACTGGGCATGCCGCTGGTCAACGAGGTGGTGATCGGCCTGAAGGACAAGGACCGCTTCAACAGCTCCAAGCCGCAGGACGACGCGCAGTTCGCCGACTACGTGACCAACCCGACCCTGCCGGCGCTGGTGCAGACGCTGTTCCAGGCGCCCGCGCCCACGAACTTCCCGCGCACCGACCTGGTCGCGGCCTTCCTCACGGGCGTCGAGGGCCTGAACAAGCCGGCCAACGTCAAGGCCTCGGAGATGCTGCGGCTGAACACCTCGATCGTGCCCACGATCAAGGCGAACCAGAGCAACCTCGGCGTGCTCGGCAACGACCTCGCGGGCTTCCCGAACGGACGCCGGCCGGGCGACGACGTGGTCGATGCCGAACTGCGCGTGGCGATGGGCGTGCTGTGCGTGGCCACCGGTGCCAACGACACCTTCAAGGTCGGCTGCAAGCCGGCCGACGCGCCCGCGGGTAGTGCCCCCCTGACCGACGGCGCCGCGCAGAGCCCCACGGAGTTCCCCGATGCCTTCCCGTACCTGAACACGCCGCTGCCGGGCTCGACCTCGGCCTCGGCCGCGCGCTGAGGAGGATGCCGGCATGAACCGCAACATCCCTCGCATCGCCGGCCTGCTGCTGGTGGCTGCCTTCCTCGCCGGCTGCGGCGGGGGCGGCGGCGGTGGCGCCGTGTTCTATCCGTTCCCGCCGGTGAGCGGCAACAACCCGCCCGAGAACCCGCCGCCGCAGGCCGACGCGTACGACAGCTTCATCGCTTACGTGCAGTCGCTGGTCGCCTCGGTGCTCGACACGGCGGAGCCGGCCAACGTGGCCGCCTTCGACCCGGCGCCGACGTCGGAGACCAAGGACCCCGTCGCCACGCAATGAGGCTGGCGCAGCGGTCCGCGGCGGCGCTGCTCCTGTCGCTGGCCGCGGCCGGCGCCGCGCGCGCGGCGCCCCGGGTGCCGGCCAGCGATGACGAGGTGGTCGAGAAGCTGCCCGCGATCGCCGGCTGGCTCGATGCGCAGCGCAAGCTGCGCCGCGAACTCGCGCAGCGGCCCGGCGACGAGGCCACCGCGATCGAGGCCGCGACCACCTACCTCGACCTCGCGCGCTCGCAGGGCGATGCGCGCTACGCCGGCCAGGCCGCGGCCGCGCTGCAGGCCTGGGACACCACGCCCATCGCCCAGACACCGCCCGCGGTGCTGGTGATGCGCGCCACCGTGGCCCAGTTCCTGCACGATTTCGACGGCGCCGAATCCCTGTTGAAGGCCGCGCTGGCACGCCGGCCCGCCGATCCCCAGGGCTGGATCACGCTGGCGACCGTGCTGCGCGTGCGCGGACGCTACAACGAGTCCGATGCCGCCTGCCGCGCGCTCGGCCGCGTCGGGCCGGCGCTCTATGGCGTGGCCTGCCTGGCCGAGAACGCGGGCCTGCGCGGCAACCATGCTGCCGCGCGCGACGCATTGCGAGGCCTGCTGGCCGACCCCGCGCTGGCGGGTGCGCCGCGGGCCGGAACGCGGCAGTGGCTGTGGACCTCGATCGCCGAGATCGAGGAGCTCGCGGGCCGGCCCGCCGAGGCGGATGCCGCGTACCGCAAGGCGCTCGCGGCCGAGCGTTCCGGCTATCTGCTGCTGGCGTACAGCGACTTCCTGCAGCGCGCGGGTCGCGTTGGCGAGATCCCGTCGCTGCTCGCGAAGGAGGCGCGCAGCGATGCGGTGCTGCTGCGGCTGGCCATCGCGCGCATGCATCCAAACGCGCGACCCGCGCCGCGCGCGGTGGTCCCCGAGGCCGAGGAACTGCGCGAGCGCTTCGAGGCCGCGGCACTGCGTCCCGGCACCACCGCGCAGCATGCGCGCGAGGAAGCGATGTTCGCGCTCGACGTGCAGGGCGATGCGAAGCGCGCCGTCGAGCTGGCCCGCCTCAATCTGCGCCTGCAGCGCGAGCCCATCGACCTGCTGGTGTTCGCGCGTGCGGCCTCGGCCGCCGGCGATGCGGCAGCGCGCGAGGAGGCGAGGGCGCTGATGCGCGAGATCGGACTGAAGGACGCACGTGTCGATGCCATTCCCTGAACGACGCCGCATCGGGCTGGCCACCGCCTGGCTGTTCGTGCTGGCACTGTTCCTAGCGCTCGCGCCGGGCGCCGCGCGCGCTCACAAGGCCAGCGACGCCTACCTGCAGATCCAGCGCGATGCCGAGGGGCTCGACCTGCGCTGGGACATCGCGCTGCGCGATCTCGACGCGACGCTCGAGCTCGACCGCGATGGCGACCGCCAGCTGCGCTGGGGCGAGGTGCGTTCGCGCCTCGACGACATTCGCACTTATGCGCTCGCGCGGCTTCAGCTGCAGCAGGGCCGCTGCGCACTGGCCGAGACGCGGCCGCCCGCGGTCGAGGACCGCGTCGACGGTGCCTACCTCGTGCTGCAACTGCATGCGCGATGCGATACGGGGCCCACGCTCGAGATCGACTACCGGCTGTTTCGCGAGATCGATCCGACGCATCGCGGTTTGCTGCGGCTCGCTTCGGACGGCGGTGCCTCGCCCGCGGTGCACTCGCTCGATCCCGCGGCCGGCAGCGTGGCGCTGCCATGGCCGGGCGCAGCAGCCGGGCCTTCATCGTCCGCAGCGAACGCCGAGAGCGAAAGCCCCGGCTTCTTCCGCGATGGCATCCATCACATCCTGATCGGCTACGACCACATCCTGTTCCTGCTGTGCCTGCTGCTGCCCGCGGTGCTGCACCGGCGCGGCGACGGTGGCTGGACGCCCGTGAGGCATTGGCGCGACGCCATCTGGCCGATGCTCGGCATCGTCACCATGTTCACCATCGCGCACTCGATCACGCTGGCACTGGCCGGGCTGAAGATCGTGAGCCTCTCGCCGCGCATCGTCGAACCGGGCATCGCGATCACGATCATCCTCGCGGCCGTGGACAACCTGCGCCCGCTGCTGCGCGGCAGGCGCAAGCTCTTCAGCTTCCTGTTCGGCCTGATCCATGGCTTCGGCTTCGCCGGTGCGCTCGGCGAACTCGACCTGCCGCTGCGCGGCTTCGTGCTCGCGCTGCTGCAGTTCAACCTCGGCGTCGAAGCGGGCCAACTCATGGTGGTGGCCGTGGCACTGGTCGTGCTGCTGTCGCTGCGCGGCTGGCGCGGCTATGCGCCGGTGGTGCTGCGCGGTGGCTCGGCCGTGGCCGTGGGGGTGGCGGCCATCTGGTTCTGCGAGCGCGTGTTCGACGTGAAGATCCTGCCGTTCGCTTGAGCGGGAGGCGGCGGCGCTGCCGCACGGCGTAAAAGAAAAAAGCCCCGATCGATGTCGGGGCTCCGGAGCGCTTCGAACAGTCCGCGCAGTTCGCGCGGGCGGGTGCGCGATCGGTTACTTGGGCAGCAGAACCTTGTCGACGACATGGATCACGCCGTTCGACTGGTACACGTCGGCGATCGTCACGGTCGCGGTGCCACCCTTCTCATCGGTGATCGTGACCTTGCCGCCGCTGGACTTGGCCGTGAGGCTGCCGCCGGCTGCCGTCTTGAGATTGGCCGAGCCCTTGCCGTCCGCGATCAGCTTGGTCAGCGCGGCCGCATCGATCTTTCCGGGCACGACGTGGTAGGTCAGGATGCCTGCCAGCGTCGTCTTGTTCTCGGGCTTCAGCAGCGTATCGACGGTGCCGGCGGGCAGGGCGGCGAAGGCTGCGTTCGTCGGCGCGAACACGGTGAACGGGCCCGGTCCCTTCAGCGTCTCGACCAGGCCCGCTGCCTTGACCGCGGCCACGAGCGTGGTGTGGTCCTTCGAATTCACTGCGTTGTCGATGATGTCCTTGGTGGCATACATCGGTGCACCGCCGACGGTGACCTGCGCGAGCGCGGCGAACGAGCCCAAGCTCAGCGAGATGGCCAAGGCGACCGTGGCCATGCGATTGATTCTGTTCTTCATGCGTGTACTCCTGGTGAGGATGCCGGCGCGAATTGCGCATCGACTGCTGCAACTACGGGCCGGGCAACGATGCAGATTCAATCGCGACGCAGAGCGCGAGGATTCTTTCGTTCAGAAGGTCCAGCGCGCGCTGACCCGCGCGCTGCGCGGTTCCATCGGATGGATGTGGCGCCCGTCGATGCCATCGCCGCAGGCGCCGCGTGCTACCTCGCCCGCGCTGCACGAGGCGTAGAAGTATTCGATGTCGTTGCCCTTGCGGCCCGCGAGGTTGAACACGTCCAGGCCCAGTGTGAGCTGCTTGTTGACCGCATAGCGCGCGCCGAAGTTCAGCAGCGTGGTGGCGCGCGAGCGCACCGTGTTCAGCGTGTCCAGCGCGCGCGGGCCCATGTAGCGCAGGCGAAGCGAGGCCGTCAGCGGACCCTCGGTGTAGATGACGCCGGCCGCGAACACGCGCTCCACCGCGTTGTCGATGTAGTTGCCTTCGCCCTCGGGCGCCAGGCCCCGGAAGCGCGCGCGCGAGATCGCCGCATCGGCCTCGAAGCGCCAGCGCGAACCGAGCTTCCAGCGCAGCGTGGCCTCGATGCCGCGGCGGCTGCTGGCGCGGCCGGGCTCGGTGGTGCCGGCGTCGCCGACATAGACCAGCTCGGAGTCGAGCCGCAGCTGCCACAGCGCCGTGGTGAGGCTGAAGTCCTCGCTGGGCTGGAAGCGCCAGCCGATCTCGGCACCGCGCCCCTTCACGAGCGCGGGCACGCGGTCTGCGGGCAGGCCGCTCGTCGGATCGACGTTGATCGTCGCGCCGCGCACGTCGTTGCTGTGGAAGCCCGTGCCCACGTTGAGGTAGAGCTCATGGGTGGGTGTCACGGTGAAGGCCAGGCCGGCCTTCGGGCTCACGAGCGAATCATGGCCGCGTCCGCTGTTGATCGGGCCATAGAGCGGCTCGCGCCCCTGCACGTCGTAGCGCAGCAGGTCGCCGCGCAGGCCCACGTAGCCGCGCCAGCGCTCGCTGAAGTTCACGAGCTGCTGGGCATGCATGGAGAACAGGTCCTGCTGCACCTTGTCGTTGCGCACCGTCGAAATCCGCTCGCGCGCCGCTGTGTTGTACAGGCCCACCTCGCCGATGCGGTCACCGCGCCAACTGCCTCCGAAGCTCAGGACGCCATCCAGCCCCCCGATCGAGTTAGGCCTGCTGTGCGTGCCTTGCAATCCGAAGACCCGACGACGATCGGTCTGCTCGAACTGGTCGCCCTGCTCGGGGTTGTTGAGAAAGTAGGTGAAGTCCGAGAACAGGTCGAAGCGGTAGTCGATGACATAGCCACTCAGTTGCGTCTGCCCCTCGGGGCTGTTGTCGAACCACTTGCCCGACAGGCTGAGGCGCCGCGTCTTGCCGCCGTCGGTGGTGTTGAGGGAACCGAAGCGAGAGAGCTCGCCGCTGTCGACCAGCCGCTCGGGGATCTGGTCGGTGGAGTTCCAGCGGCTCTGGTAGGCCATGGCGGTGATGCTGAGGCCGCGCACCGGCGAGCCCTGCGAATAGCGCAGCACGGCATTGGCCTTGCGCAGGCGCTCGGGTGTGTCCCAGGGCCCGTTGTTGCCCTCGAGCTCGATCGCACCGAGCCAGGTCTGGTCCTGCACGGTGCGCGAGCCGGCCGCGAGCAGGCGGCGGAAGTTGTTGGCGCCCAGCGTGACTTCGGAAAAGGGCGCATCGAGCGCGCTCACGTAGTCGAGCGAGGCCGTGCCCGCGAGCGCGAAGTCGCCGCCATCGGCGAAGTAGGGCCCCTTGCGGTAGCGCACGCCCGAGACCAGGTCGGGGATCAGGAAGTTGAGGTCCGCGAAGCCCTGGCCGTGGCCGTGCGAGGGCATGTTGACGGGCATGCCGTCGACGGTGATCGCGAAGTCGGTGCCATGGTCGAGGTTGAAGCCGCGCAGGAAGTACTGGTTGGCCTTGCCGTCGCCCGAGTGCTGGGTGGCGACCACGCCGGGCACGGCCTCGACGATGTCGCCGGGGCGCAGCTTGGGGCGGGCCTGGAACGAGGCTTTCTCCACCGCGCCTTCGCTCGCGCTGTCGGCCGTGCCGATGGCCGCATCGCGCGGGCCGCTGACCTCGATCGGAGGCAGGTGGACGGGTTGGGCACAGGCCGCGGCGCTGCCGAGCAGGGCGCCGAACATCCAGGGTTGGCGCGCGAGGCGGATCGAAGCTTTCATGGGTCTCCCGCGTCTTCGATGTCCGCGCGGAGCGGGAATGCTCGTTGCCATGACGCGCCACTGATACGCGCGCAAGCGCGCTTCGGATTCGGAGCGACCTCAGGGCTTCCGGGGCTGCAGCAAGCCCGAGTAGCACTCGGGATTCTTCTCGTTGCCTTGCGTGCAGTCGGAGTGCCGGTACAAGGCCTCGATCTCGATCACCGGCACCGGCTTGCCCAGGAACATCCGTTGCCCGGCCACGCGGCCGTCGAAGCTCACCAGCGTGTATAGGGCCACGAGGTTGCGGTCGTAGTCCCCCGCACCGCAGGCGATGAACTGCTGTTCGTCGCGGGGCCACTGCAGCACGTTCTGTGCATCGAAGGTGGCGTGCAGCAGGGTGAAGCACTGGCGAGCGCCTTCCTGTGCTTCGATGGCGTTGATGCCGCCGCTCCAGTGGATGCGTTTGCCTTGGGCTTGGGGTGTCAGGGCTTGGGCAGGGGAGAGGGTGATGGGTTGGGGTTTCGTTGTGCCCACAGTTTGATCGGCTTGACGATCGGAAGGCGTGCTGCAGGCGCTCACGAGGGCCGCGGCACAGAGCAGGGCAGCGGCGTGTCGGTTTCGGTGGAGGGGCATCGCTTCATCGTAGCGTGGCCACATGCTTCAACCCGGGAGGTGAGATGGCGCTGGATCATGCGGCGCAACCCGAGGTACCGGCTTTCGGTACCTGTCGAGCAAGCTGGCGTTCGTTGCTGGTGTCATTCATAGACTGGACGCTCTTCATTGCCAGGGGCGCAGAGTGATTCCTTCGATATCGGCCAATGCGTGCCCCTCGGTGCGTAGAGCGCGCAGACCGTGGCCGTTCATCGTTGCGCTCCTCATCTTTACGATTGCAGCGGCGTGTACCGCTCTGGATTCGTACGCTCAAGGACCAGGGGGCGCCGCAGGCCGGCCGCGACTGATCGATCTCCATTTCGATCGCCCAGGCACAGTGACCAACCCGGAAACCGTCGATGCTTTCCTCGAAAGAATGCGCCAAGCCATCGACGCGGGCGCCGACATCGAAGCCGAGGACGAGTATGGAAACACGCCGCTGCTGAACGTTGTCAGTTGGGCTGGATGGTCAGGGAGCGACTGGGGTGCCAATCGGATCGTGGCACTTCTGCTCGAGCGCGGTGCGGACCCGAGGCGGGCCCACAGGCTTTTATACGGAATGACCCCGCTTCATATCACTGCGTTCTCGCTCTGGCCGAATATCGAGCTGATCGAGATGCTGTGCGCAGCGGGCGCCGATTCGAAAACGCCCGTGGCGAGCGATGGCTTCGGGACGCCCTATGAAATGAGCTTTCGCATGGATCATCCCCTGCAGCCAGGGCCTCGCGCCTCGGTCCAGTCGGCATTGGAACGTTGCGGAAAGCGGTAGCTTTTCGAGGCGGCCGTCAGGGCGCTGCGCTCGGAGAGGGAGTTCCTGCAAGAAGAAAGCAGGCTTGAGATTGGCCTGCCCGGAGGGGATCGAACCCCCGACAACCTGCTTAGAAGGCAGGTGCTCTATCCAACTGAGCTACGGGCAGATTCCAGGCGGAACAGAAAGCAAAGAAGGAAAGCAAGAAAGAAGATTCTTGGTCGGGGCGAAAGGATTCGAACCTTCGACCCTCTGGTCCCAAACCAGATGCGCTACCAGGCTGCGCTACACCCCGACAAGCCTTCTATTCTAGCCCGAATATGAGGCGGTCTCAGCGCTTCTCGTACTGGGTCTTGCCGAAAAGCATTTCGCGCGCCTTGTCGTCGGTGATGGGCTTGCGCAGGTCGGCCAGCACCTTCACGCCGCGCTGCACGGCGGGACGTTCGGCGATGCCGTCGAACCAGTCCTTCAGGCGCGGGTAGTCCTCGAGGGTGATGCCCTGGTTCTGCCAGCTGCGCAGCCACGGGAAGATGGCGATGTCGGCGATGCTGTAGTCCGGGCCGGCGATGAAGCGGTGCGTCGACAGCTGCTTGTCGATCACGCCGTAGAGGCGCTTGGCCTCGTTGGTGTAGCGGTCGATGGCATAGGCGATCTTCTCGGGCGCGTAGAGACGGAAGTGATGCGCCTGGCCGAGCATGGGGCCGACGCCGCCCATCTGGAACATCAGCCACTGCAGCACGTCGTAGCGCGCGCGGTCGCCCTGGGGCAGGAATTGGCCGGTCTTGCCGGCCAGGTAGACGAGGATGGCGCCCGATTCGAACAGCGAGATGGGCGCGCCGTCCGGACCGTCGGGGTCGGTGATGGCGGGGATCTTGTTGTTGGGACTGATCCGCAGGAAGTCGGGCGCGAACTGGTCGCCCTTGCCGATGTCGATGGGGTGCGCGCGGTAGGGCAGGCCGCACTCCTCGAGCATGATGTGGATCTTGTGGCCGTTGGGCGTGGGCCAGGAATAGACCTCGATGGTCTTCGGTTCGGGCATGTTGTCGAGTCTCCGGTCTGGATGGGGGCGGCGAAGAGGGGCTCCTCGACGCGGCAGCCAGCATATACAGGCGGCCGCGCGGGCGTGCGCCGCACGGCCAATGACCGGCGCGCGCCTCAGCCCACCTGCCGCTCGTGCGCGTTGCACCACATCCAGTCCTCGCCGGGCTCGAGCGACTGGATCACCGCATGGCCCTCGGCCTGCGAATGGCGCGTGGCATGCCGGTTCTTCGACGAATCGCAGCAGCCGACATGGCCGCAGTGCACGCACAGGCGCAGATGGACCCAGCTGTCGCCGGTCTGGAGGCATTCCTCGCAGCCGCGCAGGGTGTGGGGCGCGGCGATCTCCGCGGGGACGTGTTCGCAGGGCTTGATGCGCATGCGCGGGTTCTCCTGGATGAATGGGTGAGGGATTTGAACTCAGGCCACGGCCGAGTTCGAGGCGAGGTGCTGGTGGATCAGCGCGACCACCGCCGCGCCTTCGCCGATTGCACCGCCCACGCGCTTGACCGAGCCCGAGCGCACGTCGCCGACCGCGAAGACGCCGGGCACGCTGGTCTCGAGCGCGGTGGCCGGGCGCGCGGGAAAGCCGGCGCTGGCGTCGGGCCCGGTCTGCACGAAGCCGTGCTTGTCGACCGCGACGCCGCAGCCCGCGAGCCAGTCGGTCTCGGGCTCGGCGCCGACGAACAGGAAGATGTTGCGCGCCGGGCAGTCGTGCTCGGCGCCGGTGCTGTGGCAGCGCCAGGTGGCGCCGGTGAGACCCTCGTCGGGGTCGCCGTGCAGCCGCACGAGTTCGGTGTGCGGCTGCAGCGAGATGTTGGGCGTGGCCTCGATGCGGTCGATCAGGTAGCGCGACATGCTGGCCGCGAGCGAGGGGCCGCGCACCAGCACGTTGACCTTGGCCGCGTGGTGCGAGAGGAACACGGCCGCCTGGCCGGCCGAGTTGCCGCCGCCGACCAGCGCGACCTCCTGCTGCGCGCAGAGCTTGGCCTCGATGGCCGAGGCCCAGTACCAGATGCCGCGGCCCTCGAATTCGTGCAGCCGCGGCACGCCGGGGCGGCGGTAGCGCGCGCCGCTGGCGACGACCACTGTGCGCGCCGAAATGCGGCGGCCGTCGGCCAGCGCGATCGCGAGGCTGCCGTCGGGGTTGGTGCGCGCGCAGTCGAGCGAGGCCACCTTGGCCGGAATCAGCATCTCGACGCCGAACTTCTGCGCCTGCACGAACGCCCGGCCGGCCAGCGCCTGGCCCGAGATGCCGGTGGGAAAACCCAGGTAGTTCTCGATGCGCGCGCTGGCGCCGGCCTGGCCGCCGAAGGCGCGGCAATCGAGCACGATCACGCGCAGCCCCTCGGAGGCGGCGTAGACGGCGGTCGCGAGGCCGGCCGGGCCGGCGCCGACCACGGCCACGTCGTAGAGCTCGTCGTGCGCGGCGGCATCGACCATGCCCAGGCACAGCGCCAGCGCGTCCTCGGCCGGGTTCACCAGCACCGAGCCGTTGGGGCACACGGCCAGCAGCTGGTGGCCGCCGTACTGCGCCAGCAGCGCGGCGGCGTCGGGGTCCTGGTCGGCGTCGACCAGGTGATAGGGATGGCCGTTGCGGCGCAGGAAGTTCTCGAGCCGCGCCATGTCGGGCGACTGCGGCTGGCCGATCAGTACCGGGCCGGCGGCGCCCGATTCGATCAGCGCCACCCGCCGCAGGATCAGCGCGCGGGTGATGCGCTCGCCGAGGTCGGCCTCGGCCACCAGCAGGGCGCGCAGTTGCGCGGGCGGCAGCACCAGCGCCTCGACGTCCTCCTCGGCATGGCCGTCGACCAGGGCGGGGCGGCCGCTGAGCTGGCCGACCTCGGCCAGGAATTCGCCCGGCCCTTGCCGCACGATCGGCACCACGTGGCCCAGGCCATCGCGCTGGGTGACCGAGACCACGCCCTTGAGCAGCACGAACATGCCGGCACCGACCTCGCCGGCGGTGAACAGCCGGCTGCCGCGCGCGAAGTGCTGCACGCTGCCGAAACGCGCGATGCGCGCGATCTCGCTGTCGTTGAGCACCGGAAAGGTCTGCAACTGGCGGTTACCGCCGGCGGGGGCGGTGCTGGAAATATCTGCGGTGGCCATCGGTCCAGAGTCTCCGGTGGGGATTGCCGAGCGTCGGCGGTCGGGGCATTAGACGCCAAAGAAGCGCTTCCAACGGCCCGTCACATCGTCATGCAATTGCCACGGCCATGACACGCGCTTTTCACCACGGGTGCCGAGACTCGCCCAGCAGAAAGGGTTTCCACATGAAAGAACTGCCCAACCCGACATTTCCGCTGTCGCAGCTCGGGCTCCGCGCAGCCCTCTGGCCCACGCCCGGTGTCGTCGGTACCGCCGCCACCGCCGCGACGCCCAAGGCCCCCGCTGCCGTCAGCCCCGCGGTCGTCGTCCCGGCCCCCGTCATCGAGGCCAAGCAGGGCATCACCGTGGGTTGGGCCCGTCACCAGGACGACGTGCGCGCCGCCCAGCGCCTGCGCTATGAAGTGTTCGTCGGCGAGATGGGCGCCCGCATCTCCACCTCGCTGCCCGGCCACGACGTGGACCTGTTCGACGATTTCTGCGAGCACCTGCTGGTGCGCGACGAACTGACGCAGCAGGTGATCGGCACCTACCGCGTGCTGACGCCGGCCCAGGCGCGCCGCGTGGGCAGCACCTACAGCGACACCGAATTCGACCTGACCCGCCTGCGCGACCTGCGCGAGCGCATGGTCGAGCTGGGCCGCAGCTGCGTGCACCCCGAGCACCGCCAGGGCGGCGTGATCCTGGCGCTGTGGGGCGCGCTGGCCGGCTTCATGCATCGCAACAAGCTCGACACCATGATCGGCTGCGCCAGCATCCCGATGTCGCACAACGGCGTGACCTGCGGCGATGCGGCGGCCAGCATCTGGCGCCAGCTCTCGGCCAGCCACATGGCACCGATCCAGTACCAGGTGCAGCCGCGGCTCGCGCTGCCGGTCGAGCGCCTCGACGGCAGCCTCGACGTGGAACCGCCTGCGCTGATCAAGGGCTACCTGCGCCTGGGCGCCAAGGTGCTCGGCGCGCCGGCCTGGGATCCGGACTTCAACACCGCCGACCTGCCGATGCTGATGCGCATCGACGACCTGCCGGCGCGCTACCGCAAGCATTTCCTGGGCGCATGAAACCAGCGGTCGTCCGACCCGCGAACGGGTCGTCCGTCCTGCCGCCGGACGGGGAGGCGCAGTCGAAAGTAGGCATGTCGACGGCGTCACGGGAAAGTCATGCAAATGTCACAAACCCGCATGACACTGTCACATTTTCTTTATCGAGCACGGCCGTGGTGCCGCTTGTTCCAGAATCCGTGTCCATGCCTTCCGATCCGGCCGATTCGCTGCCTTCCGTGGCCGAGACGCCGAAATTCACCTTGCTTGACCGCGACCACAGCATCCTGTCGTTCAACGAACGGGTGCTCGACTGGGCGCACCGCCCCGAGGTGCCGCTGATCGAGCGGTTGCGCTACCTGTGCATCGTCTCGTCGAACCTCGACGAGTTCTTCGAGGTCCGCGCCGCGCCGCACCTGATCGCGGGCAGTGCCGACGACCACAAGGGCACCTACACGGTCGAGTCCTTCCGTCGGCTGGCCGAGGCGGTCCACACGCTGGTGGCGCGCCAGTACGCGCTCTACAACGACGAGCTGATGCCGACCTTCGGCACGCACGGCATCCACATCATTTCGCACGGCGAGCGCAACCCCGCGCAGCGCAAGTGGGTGGCCGAGTATTTCGAGCGCGAGGTACGCCCGCTGCTGCTGCCCGTGGGGCTCGACCCCTCGCATCCGTTCCCGCAGGTCGCGAACAAGTCGCTCAATTTCATCGTGCGCCTCGGCGGCAAGGACGCCTTCGGGCGCGAGAACCCGATCCAGATCGTGAAGGTGCCGCGCGTGCTGCCGCGGCTGATCAAGATGCCGGCCAAGGTGTCGGACGGCAAGACGCTGTTCGTCGCCTTGTCGAGCGTGGTGCGCGCGCACCTGTCCTCGATGTTCACGGGGCGCGAGGTCGGCGACTTCTCGCAGTTCCGCGTCACGCGCCATTCCGACCTCGCGGTGGACGAGGAGGACGTGAAGAACCTGCGCACCGCGCTGCGCCAGGGCCTGCAGCACCGGCACTTCGGCCAGGCGGTGCGCCTGGAGGTGTCGGCCAGCTGCGCCGAGTCGCTCGCGAGCTTCCTGCTCGAGCAGTTCAACCTGCCGCCCGAGGCGCTGTACCGCGTGCACGGCCCGGTCAACCTCGCGCGCTTCACGCAGCTGGCCGACCTGCTCGACGAGCCGAAGCTGCGCTTCAAGCCCTACCAGGCCTCCTACCCGATCACGCTGTCGCCCGCGCAGTCCTTCTTCGAGCGGCTGCAGCGCGGCGACGTGCTGATCCACCAGCCCTTCGAGAGCTTCGAGGGCGTGCTGGCCTTCCTGCGCGAGGCGGTGCACGACCCGCAGGTGCTGGCGATCAAGCAGACCATCTACCGCACCGGCGCCGACTCCGAGCTGATGGAGCTGCTGCGCGAGGCGGTGCGCCGCGGCAAGGAAGTCACCGTGGTGGTGGAGCTCAAGGCGCGCTTCGACGAAGAGGCCAACATCAACTGGGCCGAGATGCTCGAGTCGATCGGCGCCCAGGTGGTGTACGGCGTGGTGGGCCTGAAGACCCACGCCAAGATGCTGCTGGTGACGCGCCGCGAGGGCAAGCAGATGCGCCGCTACGGCCACCTGTCGACCGGCAACTACAACCCGCGCACCGCGCGCCTGTACACCGACATCAGCCACCTCACGGCCGATCCGCTGCTGACCGCCGACATGGAAGCGGTGTTCGTGCACCTCGCGAGCCAGAGCAAGCTGCCCAAGCTCAACCGCGTGTGGCTCGCGCCCTTCGACCTGCACAGCAACATCCGCGCGCAGATCGCCACGCTGGCCGCGGCGGCGGAGCGCGGCGAGCCCACGCGCATCGTCGCCAAGATGAATGCGCTGACCGACGAGGAACTGGTCGCGGCGCTGGTGAACGCGGGGCAGAAGGGCGTGAAGATCGACCTGATCGTGCGCGGTGCCTGCACGCTGCCGGCCCAGGTGCCGGGGCTGACCGACAACATCCGCGTGCGCTCGGTGATCGGCCGCTTCCTCGAGCATTCGCGGGTGTTCTATTTCCGCCATGGCGAGGACGAGTCGCTCTACCTCTCGAGCGCCGACTGGATGAACCGCAACATGATGCGGCGCATCGAGCTCGCCTGGCCCGTGACCGACCCCGTGCTGCGCCAGCGCCTCATCGACGAGTGCCTGGTCGCCTACCTGCACGACGGCCGCGATGCCTGGGACCTCGGCGCCGATGGCGTCTACACCCGCATCGACCACGACACGCACCCGGGCGAAGCCGGTGCGTCGCGTGCGATCGAGGCGCACGGCGCGCAGGCCGCCCTGATGAACCGCTACGCAGCGCGAGGGCCCCGTGACGTCGCATCCGGCGAATGAAGCCGAAGTTCGAAAGACGATGACCATGGACCTGATCTTCTGGCGCCATGCGGAAGCCGATGACTGGACCGAGGGCTGCGACGACATGCAGCGCTCGCTCACCGCGCGCGGCGAGAAGCAGGCCAAGCGCATGGCCAGCTGGCTCGACCGCCAGCTGCCCGACGGCACGCGCATCATCAGCAGCCCCGCGCGGCGCTGCGAGCAGACCGCGCTGGCGCTCGGGCGCAAGTACAAGCTGCGCAGCGAACTGGCACCCGACACCACCGCCGATGCGCTGCTGGCCTCCGCCGGCTGGCCCAACGGCAAGTCGGTGGTGCTGATGATCGGCCACCAGCCTTCGCTGGGGCAGGCGATCTCGCTGCTGCTGGGCCTGAAGCAGGACAGCTGCCCGGTGCGCAAGGGCGCGCTGTGGTGGATCCGCACGCGCGAGCGCGATGGCGACGTGCAGACCGTCGTGGTGACGGTGCAGTCGCCCGAACTGCTCTGAACCTGTTCGAGGCCGCGCCGCTCAGGCCGGCTGCAGCTCGAAGTGGAAGACCTTCGAGATGATCTGCCAGCGCCCGTCCACCCGCACCAGGGTCAGCAGGTCGGTGAAGTGCTTCGGCGCGATCGCGCATTCGACGCGTGCGAAGGCGGTCACCGGCCCCGCGAACTCGATCGCCACGATGCGGCCGGTGCGCGGCTCGCCCTTGCTGGCGGGCGAGGGGCGCTTGTCGACGATCGGGAAGTAGCTGGCCATGTCCAGCGTGTAGAGCGGGCCTTCGGTCGCGGTGGCATAGAGCGCCGCGGGGTGGAAGACCTCGCGCAGGATCGCGGTGTCGCTGCGGTGCAGGCCCTCGAAGTAGCGGCCGAGCAGCTCGACGATGGCGTCGTAGGGGGCGGGGGCGTGATCGGTGTTCATGACAGCTTCCTCTCTCTTCGTGCGATGTGGATGACAACGGTCACGATGCTATTGATGCAGCGGATGCGCGTAAATGGGCGATGATTCACTTCATTGATTACACCGAGGAATAGGTGGTCACCATGGCCCTGCGCTTCGACAACGTGATGCTGGGCAGCATCGAGCTGCTGTGCCTGACGGCCGAGCATGAAGGCTTCACCGCCGCGGCCAACGCGGCCGGCGTGACGCCCGCGGCGGTGAGCCGCTCGATCGCGCGGCTCGAGGCGCGGCTGGGCGTGCAGCTGTTCTCGCGCACCACGCGGCAGGTGCGGCTGACCGATGCCGGGCGCGATTACGTGGCGCAGTGCCGCCAGGCGCTGGCGCAGCTCTCGGAGGCCGAGCGCGAGCTCGCGGGCCAGCAGCGCGTGCCCGCGGGCACGGTGCGCATCAGCCTGCCGACCTCGTACGGCCATTGCCGCGTGCTGCCGCTGCTGCCCGCGTTCCGCGCGCTGTACCCCGAGGTGTCGCTCGACATCCAGCTGAGCAACCGCAACGTCGACTTCGCCGCGGGCGGCTTCGACCTCGCGGTGCGTGGCCGCACGCCACCCGACTCGGGGCTGGTCGCGCGCCGGCTCGAGGACGCCGCGCTGGTGGTGGTGGCCGCGCCGTCCTACCTGGCGTCGCGGCCGGCGCCGCGCGCGCTGGCCGACCTGGCGGCGCACGAGTGCATCCAGTTCACGCTGCCGAGCACGGGGCAGCCGGTGCCCTGGCTGTTGCACGGCGAGGGCGGCGTTTTCGAACATGCGACGCAGGGCGGCATCCGCTATTCGGAAGACATCCTCGGCGGCGTGACCCTGGCGCGCGCGGGCGCGGGCCTCTTGCAGACCTATCGCTTCATCGTCGAGGAAGACCTGGCGCGCGGCGCGCTGGTCGAGCTGTTGCCGGACTTCGCGGGCGCGTCGCGCCCGTTCTCGCTGATCCATCCCGCGCACCGCCACATGCCGCGGCGGGTCCGGGTGTTCATCGACTTCCTGCTCGAGCGGCTCAGCAGCCCGCCAGGTCCACGCGCCAGGTACTGATCTTCTGCCAGGCCAGCACCTCCTCGCGCAGCAAGTGGGCCGATTGCGGGAAGGCCTCGGCCCAGTCGGGCGCGCAGGCGATCGAGAAGGTGCGGGTGCCGAGGGTCGACAGGTGCAGCGCATCGGGCGCGGGATCGCGGCGCGCGTGGCACAGGATCAGCGCCAGCCGCAGCGCCAGCAGCTGCGTCACGAAGGTCTCGTCGTCGAGCGAGCCCTCGAGCTTGCGCAGCTTGCCGCGCTGGCCCAGCACCAGCTGGGCGAGGGTGTGCAGCTCGTTGACCGCGAAGCCGGGGGCGTCGGTGTTGTCGAGGATGTAGGCGCCATGCTTGTGATAGTCGCTGTGCGAGACCAGCGCGCCGATCTCGTGCAGTTGCGCGGCCCAGCCGAGCTTGCGCAGCGCACGGCCGGCGCGGCTGGTGGTGCTGCCGCCGCGCGCGGCCGGCGCCAGCTGCACGAACAGGGCGGCGGCGGTGTCGCCCACGCGCCGGGCCTGGGCCGGGTCGACCGCGAAGCGGTTGGCGAGCCGCGCGACCGTGGTGGTGCGCATGTCGGCCACGCTCTCGTCGCGTTCCAGCAGTTCGTAGAGCACGCCGTGGCGCAGGGCGCCCTGCGCCACCTTCATCTCCTCGATGCCCAGCAGGTCGAACACCGCGCGCAGCACGCTGAGGCCGCCGCCGATGACCGCCTTGCGGTCCTCGCGCATGCCCTCGATGCGCAGCTTGTCGGCGCCGCCGGCCTTGAGCAGCCGGTCGAGCAGCCAGTCCAGGCCCTCGCGCTTGACCACCCCGGGCTCTCCGCCGGCCGCGGCCAGCACGTCGCCGACCGCGCCGATCGTGCCCGAGGCGCCATAGGCCACGTCCCACTGGTCGCGCGTGTAGCTGCCGAGCGCGTCGTCGAGCACCGCCTTGGCCGCGACCTCGGCGGCGCGGAAGGCGGCGGCGGTGAACTGGCCCTCGGGGAAGTGCTTCATCGACCAGGCGACGCTGCCGACGCGGTACGACTCCATCAGCTCGGCCTCGAGGGCGCGGCCGATGATCATTTCGGTGGAGCGCCCGCCGATGTCGATCACGAGCCGGCGTTCGCGGTCCGAGGCGTCGTTGTGGGGCAGCATGTGCGCCACGCCCTGGTAGATCAGGCGGGCTTCCTCGCGCCCCGGGATCACGTCGATGCCGAAACCCAGGATGGTGCGCGCGCGCAGCAGGAATTCCTCGCGGTTGCGCGCCTCGCGCAGCGTCTGGGTGGCGACGGCCCGCACCTGCGAACGCTTGAAGCCGGCCAGCCGCTCGCCGAAGCGGGCGAGGGCGTCCCAGCCGCGCTGCATGGCTTCGGGCGTGAGGTTGCGCGCGCTGTCCAGGCCGTTGCCCTGGCGCACGGTCTCTTTCAGGTATTCGGTGCGGTGGATCTGACCGTGATCGACTTGACCGATTTCGAGCCGGAAGCTGTTGGAGCCTAGATCGACCGCTGCGAGGCGGGTGCCATTTTGCATGTTGGAGTAGAGAAGGCGGGGGCCTGGTTCGAAGGTCCTGGAAGAGTAACGCCACCTTCCCGACCGACGCCGCAGCGAGGGCTAGAGGCTAGATCGGGTGCATGACGGTTGTGTGACAGCGTCACAGAGCCGGAGGGCTCCACGACGCCATTTTCCCTCGACAGGAGGGTGTCACATCGATGTCACACAAGCTTTCTAGAGTCCGTCGCAAGCCCGAAAGGGGACTACTTCTTACTTCTAAAGGAAGCTTCATGCAAACGACGTTCAAATTTGCAACCGCCGGCCTCGTCGCCGCGGTTTTCGCTCTCCCCGCGTTCGCCCAGGACGTGACCGGTGCCGGTGCCAGCTTCCCGGCCCCGCTGTATGCCAAGTGGGCTTCGGACTTCAACAAGGCCACCGGCGTCAAGATCAACTACCAGTCGGTCGGTTCGGGTGCCGGCCTGAAGCAGATCGAAGCCAAGACCGTCGACTTCGGCGCGTCGGACGCTCCCCTGAAGGACGACGAACTCCAGGCCAAGGGCCTGATGCAGTTCCCCACCGTCATCGGCGGCGTGATCCCGGTCGTGAACATCCAGGGCATCAAGCCCGGCGAACTCAAGCTCAGCGGCCAGGTGCTGGGCGACATCTACCTCGGCAAGATCACGAAGTGGAACGACCCCGCGATCAAGGCCCTGAACGGTTCGCTGAACCTGCCCGACGCTGCCATCGCCCCGGTTCGCCGCGCCGACGGTTCGGGCACCAGCTTCCTGTTCACCAACTACCTGTCGAAGGTCAACGCCGAGTGGAAGAGCAAGGTCGGCGAAGGCACGGCCGTGAACTGGCCCACCGGCGCGGGCGGCAAGGGCAATGAAGGCGTCGCCGCCTTCGTGGGCCGCCTGCCGAACTCGATCGGCTACGTGGAGTACGCGTACGTCAAGCAGAACAAGATGACCTACGCCCAGATGCAGAACGCCGCTGGCAACTTCGTCTCGCCCGACGACACCGCCTTCAAGGCCGCCGCCGCCGGTGCCGACTGGAACAAGAGCTTCTATCAAGTGCTGACGAACCAGTCGGACAAGGGTGCATGGCCGATCACCGGCGCCACCTTCATCCTGCTGCACAAGACGCAGGACAAGCCGGCCAATGCCACCACCGTGCTGAAGTTCTTCGACTGGGCCTACAAGAGCGGCGACAAGACGGCCGACGAACTGGACTACGTGCCGATGCCCGACGCCGTGAAGGCCACGATCGCCAAGGCCTGGGGTGAAGTCAAGGACGCATCGGGCAAGCCCGTCGCCTTCAAGTAAGCCTTCTTCTCCCTGATCAGAAAAAGAAAACACGGCGCGCCATGAGCAGCAATCCGCTCGATGGCGCGCCGCTTTCGTCATTGCCGGAGCGACCTGTGTCATCCACTTTCCCCGCCGCTGCCACCACGCTCGACCTTTCCGCCGAGCAGGGCCGTACCACCGCACCGCCGCCGATGAAGGCGTCGCGCTCCGGCCCCATGGTCGATCGCCTGTTCGGCTGGGCCGCCAAGGGCGCCGCGCTGCTGACGCTCGCGATGCTGATCGGCATCCTGCTGTCGCTGATCGCCGGCGCCTGGCCCGCCATCACCAAGTACGGCCTCGGCTTCCTCACGAGCAGCGTGTGGGACCCGGTCCAGAACGAATACGGCGGCCTCGTGATGATCTACGGCACGCTGGCCACCTCGGCCATCGCCCTGGTGATCGCGGTGCCCGTGAGCTTCGGCATCGCGCTCTTCCTCACCGAACTTTCGCCCGGCTGGCTCAAGCGCCCGCTGGGTACCGCCATCGAACTGCTGGCCGCCGTGCCCTCGATCGTCTACGGCATGTGGGGCCTGCTGGTGTTCGGCCCGATCCTGTCGACCTGGGTCCAGCAACCGCTGCAGAAGCTGCTGGCCGGCGTGCCCTACCTCGGCGCCCTGGTGTCCGGCCCCCCCGTGGGCATCGGCATTCTGTCGGCCGGCATCATCCTCGCGATCATGATCATCCCGTTCATCGCCTCGGTGATGCGCGACGTGTTCGAGGTCACGCCTCCGCTGCTCAAGGAATCGGCCTACGGCCTCGGTTCCACCACCTGGGAGGTCGTCTCCAAGGTCGTGCTGCCCTACACCAAGGCCGGCGTCGTCGGCGGCATCATGCTCGGCCTGGGCCGCGCGCTCGGCGAGACCATGGCCGTCACCTTCGTGATCGGCAACATGAACCAGCTGAACTCGCTCTCGGTGTTCGAGGCGGCCAACAGCATCACCTCGGCGCTCGCCAACGAGTTCGCCGAAGCCGGCGCCGGCCTGCACCAGGCCGCGCTGATGTACCTGGGCCTCGTGCTGTTCTTCATCACCTTCGTCGTGCTGTCGCTGTCGAAGCTGCTGCTGGCGCAAATGAAGAAGAGCGAAGGAAAGAAGTCGTGAGCACAAGCCAATCCCTCATCAACGCCAAGACCCTGGCCGAAACCCGCCAGGCCCGGTTCGCCTCGCGCAACCGCGTCAACAAGATCGCCCTCACGCTGTCGCTCGCCGCGATGGTGTTCGGCGTGTTCTGGCTCGTCTGGATCCTCTGGGAAACCCTGCGCCTCGGTATCGGCGGCCTGTCGGTCGCGGCCTTCACCGAGATGACCCCGCCGCCGAACGAAGCGGGCGGCATCCTGAACGCCATCTTCGGCTCCTTCGTGATGGTGCTGCTGGCGACCTTCGTCGGCACGCCGATCGGCATCATGGCCGGCATCTACCTGGCCGAATACAACCCGAAGGGCATGCTGTCCTCGGTCACGCGCTTCGTCAACGACATCCTGCTGTCGGCGCCGTCGATCGTGATCGGCCTGTTCGTCTACGCGGTGGTCGTGGCCTACTTCAAGCAGTTCTCGGGCCTGGCCGGCGCGCTGTCGCTCGCGCTGATCGTGATCCCGGTCGTGATCCGCACCACCGAGAACATGCTGCAGCTGGTGCCGCCGGGACTGCGCGAAGCCGCCTACGCCCTCGGCACGCCGAAGTGGAAGGTGATCCTGAGCATCACGCTGCGCGCCGCGCGCGCCGGCGTCGTGACCGGCGTGCTGCTGGCCGTGGCCCGCATCGCCGGCGAGACCGCGCCGCTGCTGTTCACCGCGCTCAACAACCAGTTCTGGACCGCCGACGTGACCCAGCCGATGGCCAGCCTGCCGGTGACCATCTTCAAGTTCGCGATGAGCCCGTACGAGAACTGGCAGCAGCTGGCCTGGGCCGGCGTGTTCCTGATCACCATCGCGGTGCTCGCCCTCAACATCCTGGCGCGGGTCCTGACGCGCACCAAGCACTGAAGCCGGGACGGCTTCCACCGCAACCCGCACAGAACGAACAAGAGAAACGCAACATGGCACCCATCACCGCTCCCACCGTCGCATCGCCCGCGAAGATCTCGGTCAAGAACCTGAACTTCTACTACGGCAAGTTCCACGCGCTCAAGGGCATCAACCTCGAGATCCCCGAGAACAAGGTCACGGCCTTCATCGGCCCCTCGGGCTGCGGCAAGTCGACGCTGCTGCGCACCTTCAACCGCATGTTCGAGCTCTATCCCGAGCAGCGCGCCGAGGGCGCCATCGAGCTCGACGGCGAGAACCTGCTGACCAGCAAGCAGGACGTGGCGCTGATCCGCGCCAAGGTCGGCATGGTGTTCCAGAAGCCGACGCCTTTCCCGATGTCGATCTACGACAACATCGCCTTCGGCGTGAAGCTGTTCGAGAACCTCTCGGCCAGCGAGATGGACGACCGCGTCGAATGGGCGTTGAAGAAGGCGGCCCTGTGGACCGAGGTGCGCGACAAGCTGCAGCAAAGCGGCTCGGGCCTCTCCGGCGGCCAGCAGCAGCGCCTGTGCATCGCGCGCGGCATCGCGATCAAGCCCGAAGTGCTGCTGCTCGACGAACCCTGCTCGGCCCTGGACCCGATCTCGACCGCCAAGATCGAGGAACTGATCGCCGAGCTGAAGAACGAATACACGGTGGTCATCGTGACCCACAACATGCAGCAGGCCGCGCGTTGCAGCGACTACACCGCCTACATGTACCTGGGCGACCTGATCGAGTTCGGCGCCACCGAGCAGATGTTCTTCAAGCCGCAGCGCAAGGAGACCGAGGACTACATCACCGGCCGCTTCGGCTGATGCAACAACGGATGCAAAGAGGACGACACCATGACTGAAAAACACCTCTCCAGCCAGTTCGACAGCGAACTCAACGGCGTCTCGTCGCGCGTGATGGAACTCGGCGGCATGGTCGAGTCGCAGATCCACCAGGCGATCTATGCGCTGCTGCAGTTCGATTCGGACGCGGCCGACCGCGTGATGGAAACCGAGCACCGCGTGAACGCGATGGAGATCGAGATCGACCGCGAGCTGTCGTCGATCATCGCGCGCCGCCAGCCGACCGCGCGCGACCTGCGCCTGCTGATCGCGATCTCCAAGACCACCGCCAACCTCGAGCGCGTGGGCGACGAGGCCAACAAGATCGCGCGCATGGTCAAGTCGATCATCGAGAGCGGCGCCTCGCGCGTGCTGCCGACCACCGAGCTGCGCATCGCGGCCGACCTGGCCTCGAACCTGCTGCGCACCGCGCTCGACGCCTTCGCGCGCCTCGATACCGCCGCGGCGCTGTCGATCCTCAAGGACGACGACCTGATCGACAAGGAGTTCGACGGCTTCGTGCGCAAGCTGGTCACCTACATGATGGAAGACCCGCGCACCATCTCCGCCAGCCTCGACCTGCTGTTCCTGGCCAAGGCCATCGAGCGTATCGGCGACCACGCCAAGAACATCGCCGAGTTCATCATCTACATCGTCAAGGGTGCCGATGTGCGGCACACTTCGATGCAGGAAATCGAGTCGGCGCTGCAGTAACGACACCAGTACGACTGCGGCAAGACTCCCAAGAAAGCATGAAAAAACCCCGAGTCCTGATCGTCGAAGACGAGTCCTCGATCGCCGAGCTGATCGCCGTCAACCTCCGCCACAACGGCTTCGAGCCGATCTGGTCGGAGGATGGCGCGGCGGCCCAGCGCGAGATCGATGCCTTCCTGCCGGACCTGATCCTGCTCGACTGGATGCTGCCGGGCCAGAGCGGCCTGCAGCTCGCGCGCCAATGGCGCAAGGACCCCCGTACCAAGGCCGTCCCGATCCTGATGCTGACCGCGCGCGGCGACGAGCCCGACAAGGTGGCCGGCCTCGACGCGGGCGCCGACGACTACATCACCAAGCCTTTCTCCACCCAGGAAATGCTCGCGCGCATCCGCGCCGTGCTGCGCCGCCGCGCGCCCGAGGTGGTGACCGAGCGCGTCGAGATCGGCGAGCTGGCCCTCGACACCGCCACCCACCGCGTGACCTGGCAGGGCAATGCGCTGAAGGTCGGCCCGACCGAGTTCAAGCTGCTGGCCTACCTGATGCAGCACGCCGAGCGCGTCCACAGCCGGGCCCAGCTGCTCGACAAGGTGTGGGGCGACCACGTCTACATCGAGGAGCGCACGGTCGACGTGCACGTCAAGCGCCTGCGCGAATCGCTGGGCGCGGCCTCGCCGATGGTCGAGACGGTGCGCGGTGCCGGCTACCGCCTGACGGCCCAAGCCACCGTTTGACCGCCGTGAGCGTCTCCGCCCGCGGGCGCGGATAATCGCCCGCCATGCCGTTTCGCATCGCTACCTTTTTAATAGCGTCTCTCCTAGGCGGAGTGGGCGTTACAGCCTTTTTCGGCTGGAAGCTCGGCTGGCTCGGCGCCTGGGTCGGCGCGGTGGTCTGGCTGGGCTTCGATGCCTGGCGCGCCAAGCGGCTGCTGCTGATCCTGCGCAACGACGCGGTGGGCTTGCCCAGCCGCGGCGTCGGCATGTGGGGCGAGCTGGCCGAACGCATCCGCAAGCTGCTGCGCGACCGCGAGCAGCAGATCCGCCAGGCCGACGACCGGCTGCAGGAATTCCTCGCCGCGATCCAGGCCTCGCCCAACGGCGTGGTGCTGCTCGACGAGCAGGGCCGCATCGAGTGGTGCAACCAGACCGCGGCGGCGCAGTTCGGCATCGATGCCGAGCGCGACCTGCTGCAGCACCTGGCCAACCTCGTGCGCGATCCGGCCTTCGTGGCCTACCTGGCATCGTGGAACTACAGCCGCGACGTCGTCATCGACGGCCATGGCCTGGGCACGCAGCGCAGCCACCCGGTGCGGCTGTCGGTGCAGGTGCATCCCTACGCGGGCAACCGCCGCATGCTGCTCACGCGCGACATCACCGCGCTCGAGCAGGCCGAGGCGATGCGGCGCGACTTCGTGGCCAACGTCTCGCACGAGATCCGCACGCCGCTCACGGTGCTCGCGGGCTTCGTCGAGACGCTGCAGAACCTGCCGCTCGACGCCGACGAGCGCGCGCGCTACCTCGGCCTGATGGGCCAGCAGTCGCACCGCATGGAGACGCTGGTCAACGACCTGCTGACCCTGTCGCGCCTCGAGGGCAGCGCCGCCCCCGGCGGCACGCAGTGGACGCGCATCCGCGCCTTGCTCGCGCAGTGCGAGGACGAAGGCCGCGGCCTGTCGGGGCGGCTCTCGCCGCAGCTGGGCCACAAGCTGTCGTTCGCCATCGATGCCGATTCCGAGGTGTCGGGCGCGGCCACCGAGCTGCAGAGCGCGATGTCGAACCTGCTGAGCAACGCGATCCGCTACACGCCCGGTGGCGGCGAGGTGGCGGTGAGCTGGCGGCTGTTGCCCGACGGTCGCGGCGAGTACGCGGTGAAGGACACCGGCCCGGGCATCGCGGCCGAGCACATCCCGCGCCTGACCGAGCGCTTCTACCGTATCGACCGCAGCCGTTCGCGCGAGACCGGCGGCACCGGGCTCGGGCTGGCGATCGTCAAGCACATCGCCCAGCGCCATGGCGCCGAGCTGCGCATCGAGAGCACGGTGGGCAAGGGCTCGCGCTTCGCGCTGGTGTTCCCGGCCACGCGCGTGCGCGAGGCGCGGGTGATGGCGCGGCAGCCGGCCTGAACGGCCGCGGCGCTTTCGCAGTTCAGCCGATCAGCCGCGCACGCGGTGCGCCATGGTCCAGCGCAGCAGCGCGCCGAACAGCAGGGCCGTGACCGTCAGCGCGGCGGCGCCCATGATCCAGAACGCCAGCGGCGACTGCATGGCCGGCCAGGGGCCGAGCCCGCGGTAGGCCAGCAGGTAGCTGCCGCCCAGGCCCACGGCCCACAGCAGCGTGCAGTAGATCGCCAGCGGCGCGAGCGTGACCCGGTAGCAGCGCAGCACGAACACGCACAGGGTCTGCAGCGCGTCGGCGAAGTGGTAGAGCGCGACCACCAGCAGCAGCGCGCCCGCGAGCGCGATCACGGCCGGCTTGTCCGAATACACGGCCGCGAGCTGGAAGCGCAGCCCTCCCATGGCGAGCGCGAACAGCAGCGCGCACAGCACCGTCAGCTCGAAGCCGGTGCGGCAGGCGCGCCGCGCCAGCGCCGGATCGCCGGCGCCGAGCCAGAAGCTCACGCGCGCGCTGGTCGCGATCGCGAGCGACAGCGGCACCATGTAGGCCACGGCCAGCAGGTTGGCGGCGATCTGGTGCGCCGCGGCCGCGGTGGTGCCCAGGCGCGCGATGAACAGCGCCATCAGCGTGAACGAAGTGACCTCCACCAGCACCGCGAGGCCGGCCGGCACGCCCAGGCGAGCGAACTGGCCGATCTGCGCCCAGTCGGGCTTCTCGATCGGCTGCCAGAGCCGGTAGCCGCGGTAGAACGGGCTGGCGCGCAGCAGCCACACGGCGCAGCCCAGCATCGCCCAGTTGACGGCCAGCGTGGCCCAGCCGCAGCCGACCAGGCCCATCGCCGGCAGCCCCGCGCCGCCGAAGGTGAACCAGACCGACAGCGGCAGCTTGATCGCCAGCGAGGCGAGCTGCAGCCAGGTCACGAGCTGTGGCTTGCCCAGGCCCTGGCTCAGGGTGCTGAACAGGCGGAACAGCAGCGCGGGCGCGAGCCCGAAGGCCAGCACCGCGAGGTAGGCCTCGACTTCGCCGCGCATCGCGGGCGGCACTTGCGTCCATTGCAGCGCCGGCCCCGGCAGCAGCAGCAGCGCCATGCCCACCACGATCGCCAGCCCCGCGAGGTAGAGCGACTGCCGCACCGAGCGGCCCACCTCGGCGCCGCGGCCGCCGCCGTGCAGCTCCGCCCAGACCGGCAGCAGGGCCTGCAGCACGCCCATGAGCGAGACGTAGACGCTGACGAAGATGGCGGCGCCGACCGAGAGGGCCGCCAGCGCGTCCTCGGAATAGCGGCCGGCCACGATGGTGTCGGTCACGCCGAAGGCCATCACGGCGAGCTGGCCGACCAGCACCGTGCCCGCGTGGCGGGCGATAAGACCGCGTTCGCCCCTCACCGCGGCGCGATCTTCTCGTACAGCAGCAGGTCGTCGGAGGGACTGCTGGGGCGGCGCAGGGTCCCCGCGAAGCGCCATTGGTCGAGCGAGATGATGGTGTGCAGCCGCTCGATGGTCTCGGGGCCCACCAGCAGCCACGGGCAGTCGGTGCCCAGCAGCAGCGGCTGCAGGTCGAAGCGGCCGTGGTACTGCAGCGCCGCGATGTGGGCACGGCTCAACGCGAGCTCTGCCACGCACTTGGGATGGCCCACGCGCTCGGTCACGGCGCGCACCTGCGGCGCATAGCTGCGCGCGTAGTCGATCGGCGGCAGCCACAGCGTCATCAGCAGCATCCAGCACAGCGCGGTGCCGCCGGCCGGCAGCACCAGCGTCTTCCAGAGCGCCGCGCGGTGGCGCCCGGTGCGCCAGCGCACCAGCCAGCACCAGGCGATGGTGGCGGCAAGCGCGAGCACGAAGGCGATGGGCGAGAACTCGGGCACGAAACCCGGCACCAGCCGTGCCACGCTGGCCGCGGGCTTGGGCGGGTAGCCGGTCTGCATCGCGATCCAGTAGATCCAGCCCAGCAGCGCGAGGCCGCTGAAGAAGAGCAGGGTGAACCAGTCGACCAGCGCCGCCACGCTGCGCCGGAAGGTCGGCAGCGCGAAGGCCGCGAGCGTGGCCATCGCGGGCAGCGCCAGCATCAGCGAGCGGTCGGAGTAGTCGGTGGTCCAGGTGGCGGCCAGCGGCACCAGCGCGAACCAGAACGGCAGCGCCACGTGGCGCGCCGCGAGTTGCCGGCGCCAGCGCCACAGCGTCCACAGCGCGAGCGGCCAGGCCGGCCAGGTGAACCACAGCAGCAGCCGGGCCTGGCTGCGGATGTCGCCCATGATCGAGGTGCCTGGATGAGCGCCGGGCAGGTCGATCTTCCATTGCAGCAGGCCGAGGCCGATCGCGAGCGCAGCGGCCAGCAGCGTCACGCCGGCCATGGTGAGCAGCGCGCCGCGCGTGTAGCCCGGGCCTTCGTCCTCGCCCATGCCCGACCAGCCGGTGCTCGCGGGCTCGGCGGCGCGGCGCATGCGGCGGCGCTCGTAGGCGATGAACAGCACGCTGCCCGTGGCCAGCGCCAGGCCGACGGTGGGGCCACCGCTGAGCGTCATGCCCAGCGTGCCGACCACCAGTGCGATGACCGGCCCGGCGCGCCGGTAGGGCAGGGCCGCCACGCCGTAGAACAGGTGCGAGGCGAAGTAGAGCTGCGCCAGCGCGGGCGTGGTTTCATGGCCGAGCTGGGCCAGGCCCAGGCAGGCGATCAGCGCGAGCAGGGCGCCGTCGGCCATGGCGCGCGCGTAGTCGGTCGGCCGCGCCTCGCCGCCGAAGGCGAAGGCCACGGGCTGGGCACGCGCGGTGCGGGCCAGGTAGTAGACCGCGTACCAGGTCGCGGTGAAGGTGCCCCAGAGCAGCAGCGCGAACACGATGCGTACCGCGAAGTCGGGATGCAGCCAGGCGGGTGCGATCTTGATCGCCAGCGCGCCGATCCAGTACGGCACCAGCGCGGGCGTTTCGGGCGCGATGCCCAGCAGGCGAGGATCGAACCAGCGCGCCAGGCCCTCGGTGCTGCGCGCCAGCTCGGCCATGTAGCCGAAGGCCGTGATGTCGGCGCTCTTCCAGGGTCCCCGGCCGACCAGCCCCGGCAGCAGGTAGGCGGCGCACAGCAGCAGCAGCGCGATGCGCGGCAGCCGGCGCACGGCATTCTGGGCAACGATCGCGGGCGTGGGCTGGTTCAAAGGGCGATGGGCGACGGCGGGTGGGGGAAACAAAAAGGGCAGCGCGGTAAACCGGGCTGCCCTCGACGCCAGGCCTGAGCCTGGGTGCGTGCCTTACTTGGAGGCAGCGGCGCCGGTCGTCTTGCCGAAGCGGTTGCGGAACTTCTCGACGCGACCGCCCATGTTGTCGACCGACTTCTGGGTGCCGGTGTAGAACGGGTGCGATTCGCTGGTGGTGTCCAGCTTGAACAGGGGCAGCTCGCGGCCGTCGTCCGCCTTGGCGGTTTCCTTCGTGTTCACGCAGGAACGGGTCACGAACTTGAAGCCGTTCGACATGTCGACGAACAGGACATCGCGGTAATTCGGGTGGATGCCTTCTTTTGCCATGGTGTTTCCTTGGGGGGTCGATGCGAGAGCCACTGGCGGGCAGGACGCCGGCCGCACTTTTCGCGAAGCCGCCGATTATCGCATACTGGGCCGATGGCGGCCAGTTCGGCCCGTCCCCCTGCGAAACCAGCCCTCCCATGACCTCCCCAACCCTGCGCGCCGGCCTAGTCGGCTACGGCTTTGCCGGCCAGACCTTCCATGCCCCCGTGCTGTCGGCCGTGCCCGGCCTCGAACTGGCGGCCGTGGCCAGTTCCCAGCCGCACAAGGTGCATGTCGACTGGCCCGGCGTGGCCGTGGTGCCAGACACGGCGGCGCTGGTCGCGCGGCAGGACATCGACCTCGTCGTAGTGGCCACGCCGAACGCCCAGCACCATCCCGTCGCGAAGGCGGCGCTGCTGGCCGGCAAGCACGTGGTGGTCGACAAGCCCTTCACGCTCGACGCCGCCGAGGCGCGCGAACTCCAGGCGTTGTCCGAGCGCAACAAACTGGTGCTCGCGGTCTACCAGAACCGTCGTTTCGACGCCGATTTCCTGACCCTGAAAGAACTGCTGGCCAGCGGCGAGCTGGGCCGCCCGGTCTATGTCGAATCGCATTTCGACCGCTACCGGCCCGAGGTGCGCGAGCGCTGGCGCGAGCAGAAGGTGCCGGGCGCGGGCATCTGGGTCGACCTGGGCGCGCACCTGGTCGACCAGGCGGTACAGCTGTTCGGCATGCCCGACACCCTGCAGCTCGACACCGCCGTGCTGCGCGATGGCGCCCAGGTCGAGGACTACTTCCATGCGGTGCTGCGCTACGAGTCGGGGCCGCATGCGCCGCTGCGTGTGGTGCTGCACTCGACCACGCTCGCGGCCCATGCCGCGCCGCGCTATCTCGTGCACGGCACGCGCGGCAGCTACGTCAAGCACGGCGTCGATCCGCAGGAGGACGCGCTGCGCGCCGGCCAGCGGCCGCCGAGGACGGGGTGGGGCGTCGATCCGCTCGATGGCGAGCTCGTGCTGCCTGCTGCCGACGGCACGGTGGCGAAGCGCGCCTGGCCCACGCGCGCGGGCGACTACGTCGCGTACTACGCGGCCGTGCGCGACGCGATCCTCGGCCAGGGGCCGAATCCGGTGCCGCCCGAGCAGGCGGTGGCGCTGATGGAACTGCTCGATCTCGGCCGGCACAGCGCCGAGGAAGGCCGCGCGCTGCCCGTCGCGCGCCCATGAAAAAAGCGCGCTGCATCGCAAGATGCAGCGCGCTTTTTGGGAGGCGAGCTTCGGTCGAAGACCGGCTCAACCCCCGCGACGCATCATGTCGAAGAACTCGACATTGGTCTTCGTCGCCTTCATGTTCTTGAGCATCAGCTCCATCGACTCGATCTCGTCCATGTTGTACATGAGCTGACGCAGGATGCGGGTCTTCTGCAGGATCTCGGGCGCGAGCAGCAGCTCCTCGCGGCGCGTGCCGCTGCGGTTGAGCTGGATCGAGGGGAACACGCGCTTCTCGTAGAGGCGGCGGTCGAGGTGGATTTCGGAGTTGCCGGTGCCCTTGAACTCTTCGAAGATCACTTCGTCCATGCGGCTGCCGGTGTCGATTAGCGCGGTGCCGATGATGGTCAGCGAGCCGCCTTCCTCGACGTTGCGAGCGGCACCCAGGAAGCGCTTGGGACGCTGCAGTGCGTTGGCGTCGACACCGCCGGTCAGCACCTTGCCCGACGAAGGCACGACGTTGTTGTAGGCGCGTGCGAGACGCGTGATCGAGTCGAGCAGGATCACCACGTCCTTCTTGAGCTCGACCAGGCGCTTCGCGCGCTCGATCACCATCTCGGCCACGTGCACGTGGCGCGCGGCGGGCTCGTCGAAGGTGGAGGCGATGACCTCGCCCTTCACCGTGCGCTGCATTTCGGTCACTTCTTCGGGGCGCTCGTCGACGAGCAGCACCATCATGTGGACCTCGGGGTAGTTGGCGCTGATCGCGTGCGCGATGTGCTGCATCATCACCGTCTTGCCGCTCTTGGGCGGTGCCACGAGCAGGGCGCGCTGGCCCTTGCCGATGGGCGCGATGATGTCGATCACGCGGCCGGTGATGTTCTCTTCGCCCTTGATGCCGTCGCGCTCGAGGCGCATCTGTTCCTTGGGGAACAGCGGCGTCAGGTTCTCGAACATCACCTTGTGCTTGTTCTGCTCGGGCGGTCCGCCGTTGACGGCGTCGAGCTTGGTCAGCGCGAAGTACCGTTCGCCGTCCTTCGGAATGCGCACCTCGCCCTCGATCATGTCGCCGGTGTGCAGGTTGAAGCGGCGCACCTGGCTTGGGCTGATGTAGATGTCGTCGGTGCTGGCGGTGAAGCTGGTGTCCGGGCTGCGCAGGAAGCCGAAGCCGTCGGGCAGGATTTCGAGCACACCGTCGGCGAAGACCTGTTCGCCGGCCTTCGCGCGCTTCTTGATGATCGCGAACATCAGCTCCTGCTTGCGCATGCGGCCGACGTTTTCGATCTCAAGCGCTTCGGCCTGCTTGAGGACTTCAGACACGTGGAGTGCCTTGAGTTCGTTTAAGTGCATGGAACGACCCCTTGCGGGGGCAATCGAGGGGAAACGGAGAACAGGGGGGTGGTTCGATGTGAGGCGAGAACTGCCTCACTGACCGGGGAACTCGAACCGGCTACCTGAAAGGGCCGGCGATCTGCTGGTGATTATGACAGGAAAAACGCGCCGGCCAACGCGTTGCGCGCTGGCCGGTTTGAAAGCACTCAGGCGAGTTGCTGGTCGATGAAGGCGGTGAGCTGGGCCTTGCTCATGGCGCCGACCTTGGTGGCGGCGAGCTGGCCGTCCTTGAACAGCATCAGCGTGGGGATGCCGCGGATGCCGAACTTGGCGGGGATGTCGCGGTTCTCGTCGACGTTGAGCTTGGCGATCTGCAGCTTGCCTTCGTAGGCGCTCGACACTTCGTCGAGGATCGGGGCGATCATCTTGCAGGGGCCGCACCATTCGGCCCAGTAGTCGACCAGCACGGGCTGGCTGGACTTGAGCACGTCGGCTTCGAAGGAGGAATCGGAGATGTGTTTGATCAGCTCGCTGGCCATGATGGAGTCCTTGTGCGCGGGGAGTTTCGGTGCAGCTACAGTGCGGGTCATTGTGACAGAAACCAAGGGGTGACGTGGCATGCACGAAGGCTATGGCGCCGATAGCCAGAGCCCTCGTCGCGACCCGGCCCCGCTACGAAATCCCCCGCGACAGAACATGAACGAAGGCCATCCCGTCCAGGCCCTGTGGTGCGACCCTGCCGATGGTGTGGTCGCGCGCATCGTGCGCGTGCTCGCCGAACGCCAGGCCCATGCGGCGCGCACGATGGTGCTGGTGCCCTATGCGCAGCTCATGGGCGTGGCGCAGGCCATGTGGGCGCGCAGCGGCTCGCCGGGCTTCGTGCCGCGCTTCGAGACCACGCGCAACTGGGCGCGCAGCGCGGGTGGCTTCGTTCCTTCGGGCTACGACATCGCCTTCGACATGGCGCGCGACCTCGTGACCGCGCAGGGCCTGCTCTCGCAGACCGGCTTCGGCGCCGAACGCTTCGCGCTCGCGGGCCGCGTGGTCGAGCTGGCCTACCAGCTCGCGCCGCTCGCGGCCGCGGTCGCGCCCGAAGAACGCGGCAGCGCCTGGGCCGAGCGCGCCGCCAGCGTGGCCGATGCGGGCAGCGAATCGGAGTGGTTCCGCATCGAGAGCGCGCTGATCCGCATCGCGGTCGCCTGGGCCGCGAACGCGAGCTATGCCACCGACGTGCTGCTGCGCGAGCCCGCGCGCGCGCAGATCGACGTGCTGATCGTGCTCGAGGGCTTCCAGACCGATCCCTTGACGCAGACCCTGTGCGGCCTGTGGGGCGAGCGCGCCGTGCGCCTGTCGCTGGTGCCCGCCATCGCGCCGCGCGGACAGTCCGCGGCCCATGTCGCGATCGATCCCGAGGACGAGGCCGAACTCGCCGCGGCCTGCGCGCTGCGCCACCTGGCCGAGGGCCGCAGCCCGGTCGCGCTGGTCGCTACCGACCGCGCGCTCACGCGCCGCATCGGCGCGCGGCTCAAGGGGCAGGGCGTCACGGCGCAGGACGAGACCGGCTGGAAGCTCTCGACCACGCGCGCGGCCGCCATGCTGATGAGCGCGCTGCGCGCCTGCGCGCACGACGCCGGCAGCGACCAGGTGCTCGACTGGCTCAAGAGCGGCAACGACGGCGATGCGCTCGCGGTGCAGGGACTCGAGTCGAGATTGCGGCGCGAAGGCGTGCGCGACTGGTCGGCCTGGTGCGCGCAGGCCGCGCGCAGCGAGAAGCCGCAGGACGTCGCGCTGATGCCCTTCACGAACGAGATCGAGGCCCGCCGCGCGCCGATGGCGCGTGCGCGCCCGCTCGCCGAATGGCTGGTCGCATTGCGCGCGCTGCTCGAGGCGGCCGGCCAATGGGAGCCGCTCGAGGCCGACCTCGCGGGCGGCAAGGTGATCTCGGCACTGTGGCTCGATGCCGGCGCGCATGGCGACGACGAGGCTTTCCCGGGCGGGCGCCACACGCTGTCCGAATTCACGGCCTGGGTGCGCGACGTGCTCGAGGACGCGAGCTTCGTGCCGCCCGTCAATGGCGAGATACCGCAGGTGATCGTGCTGCCCTTGCACCAGCTGCTGGGCCGGGCCTTCGGCGCGATCGTGATCCCGGGCTGTGACGACCGCCGCCTGCCCGCGTCGCCCGAGCCGCCCGGCAACTGGAGCGCCGCGCAGCGGCTCGAGCTCGGCCTGCCTTCGCGCGAGGCGCTCGAGGCGGCGCAGCGCGCGGCCTGGAACGCGGCCCTGTGCAATCCCTGGTGCGAACTGCTGTGGCGCGGTGCCGATGCCAGCGGCGAGCCCGTGCGGCCCAGCCCGCTGGTGCAGGGCCTCGAGCTCGACCATGCGCTCGCCTTCACCGACGATCCGCGCACGCGGCGCGATGTGCCCGTGCGTCCCACCCTCTATCCAACGCCCTCGGGCGCGCTGCTGCCGCTGCGCAACGTGTCGACCAGCGTCTACGAGGACCTGCGCCGCTGTCCCTACCGCTTCTTCGCGCTGCGCCAGCTCGGCCTGCGCAGCGCCGACGAGCTCGATGCCGAGGTCGACAAGCGCGACTTCGGCAACTGGCTGCATGCGGTGCTCGGCCATTTCCACGAGACGCTGCGGCAGACGCCCACGCGCGACGCCGGCGAGCGCCTGCGCTTCATCGAGGACGCGGCCGTGCGCGCCACGCGCGAGTACGGCCTGTCGGACGCCGAGTTCCTGCCCTTCGCCGCGGCCTGGCCCGCGGTGCGCGACGGCTACCTCGACTGGCTCGCGGGCCACGAGGCCGCGGGCGCGGTCTTCGTCGAGTCCGAACCCTGGAAGGAACAGCCGCTGGGCGCGCTGCAACTGGTGGGCCGGCTCGACCGCATCGACCGCATGCCCGACGGCCAGCCCTTCGTGATCGACTACAAGACCGAGTCCTCGGCCGTGACCAAGGAGCGCGTGAAGGAGCCGACCGAGGACACGCAGCTCGCGTTCTATGCCGCGCTGGTGGCCGACGACACGCTGCGCGCGGCCTACGTCAACGTGGGCGAGAAGTCCTCGGGCACGCAGACGGTGGAGCAGCCGGTGGTGGTGCAGGCGCGCGATGCGCTGGTGGCCGGCATCCTCGACGACTTCCGGCGCATCGCCGAAGGCACGCCGCTGCCGCCGCTGGGCGAGGGCACGGTGTGCGAGCACTGCACCGCGCGCGGCCTGTGCCGCAAGGATTTCTGGAGCGACGACGCCGGCGCCGCCGTGCTGCAGGGGAGCACGCCATGAACGGTGCCGCCTACGAACACAACGGCCAGCGCGTGCCGCGCGAGGCCTTCTACACCGTCGCCTGCGATCCGCGGCGCTCGGTGGCGGTCGAGGCCTGCGCGGGCGCGGGCAAGACCTGGATGCTGGTGTCGCGCATCGTGCGCGCGCTGCTCGACGACGGCGCCAACGCCTGCCAGCCGCACGAGATCCTCGCCATCACCTTCACCAAGAAGGCCGCCGGCGAGATGCGCGAGCGGCTCGACCAGTGGCTCGAGGCCTTCGCCGAGCGCGAGCCCGAGGAACTGGTCAAGGAACTCGTGATGCGCGGCATGCCGCCGGCCGAGGCGCTGGCCGCCGCGCCGCGCCTGAAAGGCCTGTACCGGCACCTGCTCGAGGGCGGCCGGCCGGTGCAGTTCCGCACCTTCCACGCCTGGTTCGCGGGCCTGCTGCGCAATGCGCCGCTGGCGGTGCTGCGCGAGCTCGGCCTGCCGTCGAACTACGAGCTGCTCGAGGACGATGCCGAGGCGCGCTCGCGCACCTGGCGCCCCTTCTTCGAGGCCGTGACCGCCGACCCCGATGCGCTGGCCGACTACTACGCGGTGGTCGCCACCTACGGGCGCTCGCAGACCGCCAAGGCGCTCGGCGAGGCGCTCACGCGGCGCGTGGAGTTCTCGCTCGCCGAACCGGCCGAGGCGGTGCGGCATTTCGCCGACCTGCACCCGGCGCTGGCCGGCTTCGACACGCCGACCGACGCGCTGCGCGGCGAGGCCGTGCGCCGGCGCTGGCTCGACCGTGCCGCCGCGCTCGGCCGCGAGACCAACAAGACGCCGCAGAAGGCGGCCGAGGCCGTCATCGACATCTTCGGCACCGGCGAGCCGGCCGAGTCCGCGTTGCCCTCGGCGCTCGCGCTGCTGCGCAAGAGCTTCTTCGTCGCGACCGAGGACCGGCTCAACAAGAACCTGCAGAAGTACCCGGCCGCGCAGGAGGCCGAGGCCGAGCTGCAACTGCTGTGCGCCGCGCAGGCCCAGCATGCGGCCTGGCTCTACCAGCAGCGCATGACGCGGCTCACGCGCCTGCTCATCGATGCCTTCGCGGGCGTCAAGCGCGCCCATGGCTGGGTCGACATGAACGACGTCGAGCAGGCGGCGCAACTGCTGCTGGGCCAGTCGGCGCTCTCGGGCTGGGTGCAGGAGCGGCTCGATGCGCGCATCGCGCACCTCCTGATCGACGAGTTCCAGGACACCAATCCGCTGCAGTGGCAGGCGCTCTATGGCTGGCTCAGCGCCTACGTGGGCGCGGGCAGCAGCGCGCCGCGCGTGTTCGTCGTGGGCGACCCGAAGCAGAGCATCTACCGCTTTCGCCGCGCCGAGCCGCAGGTGTTCATCGCCGCGAAGAAGTTCGTGCGCGAGGGCCTGGGCGGCGAGCTGCTCAACTGCGACCACACGCACCGCAATGCGCGCGCCGTCGTGGGGCTGGTCAACCAGGCCATGCTGGCCGCGCAGGAGGCCGGCGAGTTCGACGGCTTCCGTGCCCACACCACCGAGCGCAGCGACGAGGGCGCGCTGCTGAAGCTGCCGGCCAGCGAGCGCGATGCCGCCGAGGCCGCGGCCGATGCGGCGCCGGCCGACGACGGCATGCTGCACTGGCGCGACAGCCTGGTCACGCCGCGCGTGCTGCCCGAGGAGCAGTTGCTGCAGAAGGAGTGCGAGCAGGCCGCGCGCTGGATCGCGCAACTGATCGCCGACGGCACGCCGCCGCGCCAGATCATGGTGCTGTCGCGCCGCCGCAGCCGGCTCGCCGCGATGCAGGAGGCGCTGCGCCAGCGCCACATCCCGGTGCAGCAGCCCGAGAAGAACGAGCTGCACGACGCGCCCGAGGTGCAGGACATGGTGGCGCTGATCGATGCGCTGGTCTCGCCCGCGCACGATCTCTCGCTGGCGCGCGCGCTCAAGTCGCCGCTGTTCGGCATCGGCGACGACGACCTGGTGCAACTGGCGCTGCGCCAGCGCGCGCTGCCGGGCTGGAGCTGGTTCCGGTTGCTGCAGACCGGCGAGGACCTGCCGGCCGTGCTGGCCGAGGCCGCGCCGCGTCTCAAGCGCTGGCAGCGCTGGTTGGCCACGCTGCCGCCGCACGACGCACTCGACGCGGTCTTCCACGACGGCGACGTGCTCGCGAAGTTCGGCGCGGCCGTGCCCGCCGCGCTGCGCCAGGGCGCGCTGGCCAATCTGCGCGGCCTCCTGGCCGCGTCGCTCGACATCGACGGCGCGCGTTTCGTCACGCCCTATGCGCTGGTGCGCGCGCTGCGCGCCGGCGGCGTGCGCGCCCCGTCGGTGGCCGCGCCCGAGGCGGTGCAGTTGCTGACGGTGCACGGCGCCAAGGGCCTCGAGGCCGACACCGTGCTGATGCTCGACTGCGACGCGCCGCCGCCGCGCGCCCAGACCATGGGCGTGCTGGTCGAGTGGAAGGGCGGCGACCGCGTGCCGACGCGCTTCGTCTTCCTCGCGAGCGAGAAGACGCCGCCGGCCTGCGCGGCATCGCTGCTGCTCGACGAGCAGCGCGCGCGCCACCGCGAGGAACTCAACGGCCTCTATGTCGCGACCACCCGCGCCCGTGCGCGGCTGGTGCTGTCGTCGGTGCGCCCCGCGCGCGCCAACGAGGGCAGCTGGTGGGCGCGGCTGGCCGAGGCCTGCGAGACCGTAGCTGCCGACGAGCCGCTGGTGGCCCCGCTGGCGGCGCAGGCGCAGGCCGTGTTCGCGATCCACGAGCTGCCGGTGTTTGCTTCCGCGACGCCGCCGGTGCCCGTCGCGCGCAAGGAAAAGGCGGCCACCCTCGATGCGCGCGCCGCGGCTTTCGGCCAGGCGATGCACCGGCTGCTCGAATGGTCGGTGCCCGGCGAGCCCTTGGCCGCGGCCCATGTGCGCGCGGCGGCGCAGGAGTTCCTGCTCGACGCGCAGCAGGCGCGCGGCGCCGCGGCGCTGGCCGCGCGCATCCGCGCCGGCGCGGGCGCCTGGGCCTGGGACCTCGAGGCCATCGACTGGCACGGCAACGAGGTCACGCTGGTGCACGAAGGCGACACGCTGCGCATCGACCGGCTGGTGCGCGAGCGCGCCAGCGGCACCTGGTGGATCCTCGACTACAAATCGGCCGCAAGGCCCGAGCGCGATGCCGCGCTCATCGCACAGATGCGGCGCTACCGCGCGGCCGTGCAGCAGGCCCATCCCGGTGCCACGGTACGCGCCGCGTTCCTGACCGGGCAGGGCGAACTGGTGAACCTCGAATGACTTCTTCTCCCACCGTCGCCGTGATCGGCGGCGGCCCCGCCGGCCTGATGGCGGCGGAAATCCTCTCCGCGGCCGGTGCGAAGGTGCACCTCTACGACGCCATGCCCTCGGTGGGGCGCAAGTTCCTGCTCGCGGGGCGCGGCGGGCTCAACCTCACGCACTCCGAGCCCTTCGAGGCCTTCGTGGGCCGCTTCGGCGAACGCCGCGCCGAGCTCGAGCCGATGCTCGCGGCCTTCGGTCCCGCGCAACTGCGCGAATGGGCCGCGGGCCTGGGCATCGAGACCTTCGTCGGCAGCTCGGGCCGCGTGTTCCCCACCGACATGAAGGCCGCGCCGCTGCTGCGCGCCTGGCTGCACCGGCTGCGCGAGGCCGGCGTGCAGTTCCACATGCGGCACCGCTGGACCGGCGATGCCGCGGTCTCGCCCGGCGTGCTGCGCTTCGACACGCCCGCGGGCGAGGTCGAGGCCTCGGCCGATGCGGTGGTGCTCGCGCTCGGCGGCGCGAGCTGGGCGCGGCTCGGTTCCGATGGTGCCTGGGCGCCGCGGCTGCAGGCGCAGGGCGTGGCGGTGGCCGCTTTGCAGCCCGCCAACTGCGGTTTCGACAGCAGCGGCTGGAGCGCGCATTTCTCGGAGCGCTTCGCGGGCCAGCCCTTCAAGTCGGTGGCCGTGTCGTTCACCGACAGCCGCGGCCGTCATTTCGCGCGCAAGGGCGAGTTCGTCGCCACGGCGGGCGGCATCGAGGGCAGCCTCGTCTATGCCGTCTCGGCCCTGCTGCGCGACGAGATCGCCGCCAACGGCAGCGCCACGCTGCTGCTCGACCTGCTGCCCGACCGCAGCGCCGAGCAGGTGCTGGCCGCGGTCAGGCATCCGCGCGGCGCGCGTTCGCTCGGCAGCCACCTCAAGAGCCGGCTCGGCCTCGAAGGCATCAAGGCCGGCGTGCTTTACGAGGTGCTGAGCCGCGAGGCGATGCACGATCCGCTGCAGCTCGCGCAGGCGATCAAGGCCGTGCCGTTGCGGCTGCTGGCCGCGCGCCCGATCGACGAGGCGATCAGCACCGCGGGCGGCGTGCGCTTCGAGGCGCTCGATGCGCAGCTGATGGCCAGCGCGCTGCCCGGCGTGTTCGTGGCGGGGGAGATGCTCGACTGGGAGGCGCCGACCGGCGGCTACCTGCTCACGGCCTCGATGGCCAGCGGCGTCGCGGCCGCGCGTGGCGTGCTCGCGCGGCTGGGACTGTCGTGAGGCTTTGGATTTTTTGGCGCGGCTCCCGTTCCGGGGTGGAACGAGAGCGCTGAAGAAGTTGACGAGCCTTACCGCCGCCCTCGAATCCCATATGGTCAATGAAATCAATGACTTACAGGGCCTGAGCTACGGCTAGGTTCTACAGTTTGGTTGCACAGCCGCGACCATCGTAGCAGGGCGGCCAAAGGAGCGGGGAGGGAGGCGGTTTCGGTGTCGAGATGATCTCGGAAGCGAGACCATTTGCAGCGTATCGAGGGCGAGGACAGTGCTGTTTCTCGCTTCAAAATCAACTCTATCACAGCGCTTTTCTAGGCGTGATTCCGCGTATATCGGCGGGCTGTTTTCCTGGCGATCATTCGGCCGCTCACGGCATCTTGACGTGTTCCCGAAACCTCCTCTGAAAGCACTTCATGGCATTTGACTCGCAGCCCGAAAACTTCATTCTCAAAGCCGACCTCAACCCCCATGGAGCCGTTCTGCTGGCGGGCGCCGTGCGTGCCTTTCAGCACGACGACCGCGAATGGTGGAGCGCGTTGCTCATTCCATGTGAGGAGACCTTTCGAGTCGTGGAGTCCTGCGGTGGCCCGGACGGAGAAGCCTGTGAGTCCGGTGAGGTGACATGTTGGTTTCTGCTGCTTGTGCGTGAGGAGCAGAGGCACGGTTGAGGCGTGGAAGGCACGCCCAAGGCCTCGGCACCTTCGGCCACCATTGGCGCCACTCCCGTGAATTTCGACATCGGCCTGATGAGCTACGAGCGCGTGACCGCCGAGATGAGCAAGGCGGCACCGGGAATTACTTCCGAGCAAGTCCAGACTTTCATTGCGGTCGCGCGTGGTGTCCGATGCTCGCAGATTGAAATCAGCAAGATCACAGGGTTCTCTCGACAGGCTACTTCACGGCATGTTGCCAAGCTGGTGAGCGTCGGCCTGTTGGTTCAGCACAGAGACCCAGAGAATCGCAGGCGTCGGGTAGTCCGCCTCACAGCGCTTGGGCGGCTTGTTCCGGCATCTCTTCGCTACCCCTCCAAAACTTTCAACGCTCCATGAGCGAGGCTGCGAAGTTCGCCTGAGTAGCCCTGGAGGCTCCGGAGTTACGCAGAACCCGGGAGGGGCATCCTGGCGATTTGTGAGTACGAGTTCTAGTGCCAAGGGTTTGCGGATTTCACATCAAAGGTATAAACCTTCGCGTGAAATTTGTGTTCAATGCTCTGAATATAGTCCACGTCAGCATCGGAGAAGGTGCCAATGTAAATGCTCCAAAGCTTTGGAGGTGCATTACTGCCCGCATGAGCCGCTCTATTTAGCGCATCAATTATGTGTTCATCATATTTGCCAAATCCGAATCCAAATGAGACTATCGATCCATCTGCCTCGCAGAGTTTGTCGTAGCAATTGGATAGATAGCGATTGTGGCGAATCAATGAGAGTTTTTCTTGACCATTTCCGGCTGTTACGAATATCGGGTACTCTCCCTTGTCCAATCTCGCGCCCACATTCTCTAGCAAGTAGCCTTCCTCTGAATATCTTTCTTTAATTATTTCTGCGCCAGCATCAAATAAAGGAAGTGCGCCATGCAAAAAATGAATATTTTGTCTTGCTCTGTTCGGCCCCCAGCGTAGTTCGGACCAGTCTTGCGCCTCTTCTCCGCGAGCTGCCTCTGCAGGATTCAGCAGTTCCTTACCAAACCCGTCAACTGCATTGGGGAAGTTTTGTCTCATCAAGACCCAGTAGAGAAGTAGGTCATAGTTGGTGCTGAATATGTGACCCTCCGTATCGAGGAACTGATGTAAAAATGCCGCACAGTTAATCATTTTGTCTTCAGGAATCTTGAAGACATGCTCTGGGTGAAGGGATTTAATTGCGTCTAAAAGGCTATTTTTTAGCTTTTGATGCGCATCAGTCACCTTTTTTTGGAGGTCTTTTTCTGCATCAAGTACCGCGAGTAGGGAGGAGAAGGTACTTAGTTGCTCCATGATTAATTCGAAGTTCTTTGTTTTCATGACTTCGAATAGCTTTGTTAAAGTAGGGTCATTGATCTTGACCACAAAATCAGCGAGGGCATTGTAAGAGAAAATCGATGGATCATAAGCCATGCTAAATCCATTGCCGATTAAAAGATGCATTTTTCTTTTCTTCTTTTTCAATGCGAAAACGACATCTGAGAAATTGGAAAAATGATCCATAAGTGGCTTTTTGATATTGAAGTTTCCCCATTTAATACGTCAATGGGTGATTGAAGAAAACATATCCTTACATGGAATCGATGGGCTGTCCATCAACAGAATCAAGTAATTTCGGACCTAGTCCCTGAAGCTCGTTCATGGCGTAGGTGTTCTAGGCTGTACTTGACGCACCTGCAGGGACATAAGCAGGAAAGCGTATATGGCGATGTGGTCAGCCTAAAGAGTCAGGCAGCGTCAGGCGCTACTGCGGCAGTCGCTCGGATTAGGGGCTCGTGGCGGGGCTGATGCGGCGCTTGAAGTCCTCGGTTTGCTTTTGCCGCAAAAATGCGAAAGCTCCCTCGAAGAAATCCGGGGGGCTCGCTTCCCCCCGTGGCCCCCTCTCGCGGCCCGGCCTGGACACCCCGATGCGTCATTCCCGGTTGCTGCTGCGCACCTCTGCCATCACTGCGCCTGCGATGGCGATGTGATACGCATCCTCTTGGTCACAGGGCTCACCCATCACCTCGGGGAAGACGGCAGGGATGGCGGCCCATATGGTGGCCTCATCGGCTGCGTGAAGGTGCGCCAAGCGGGTTGCTATTGCCGCAATCCTGGGGTTGGTGCCGTTGGGTGGGCCTTGAGTATCTTCAGTCATCAGGATGTTCACCACCAGACAGGTAGGGCGTCTCGCCAGATGCGGCAAGCAGGGATTTCCTTGCGTCCATTTTCGGGGGTGAATGAGCCTCTGTTCTCTCCTAGAAAGTCACGGTGCAAGCTGATATCTGCGCCATAGATCGGAGTCTTAATGATCTTGTACGGCAATGAGAAGCCTCCCGCCGATTGCTCCGCGCCGTCTTCAATCCATTCTCGATACTCGATATGACGACTTGCAGGGCCGTAGTGAACCGGGGTTACGGTGAGTCCTCTCCCTGCCCACCAGTAGTAAGTTCGCCCGAAGAAAATGCTGTGCAGATAGCGCTCATACAACCTCGGGCGGAAAGGAAAATCGCCGAGTGGCTCGTGTAGGGGCACGATCCAGACCAGTGCGATGCCCCGCTTTGCATAGTCCGTCGTGCGTTGAACGATGCGGGGAATGGTCAAGGCGCTCACTTGAACTTCGATTGCAACTCTCGTTGTCCCGACCCGCCCGCTGATATCTGGCACTAGGGCCTTGATCCCGTGCGCTTTGTTTTCCGGGATGAGTCGTTCTACAGCCCACTTACCTTCAGGGAAATGCGCTTGCATCAACTCGCATATCTCTGACGTGCATGCGTCATGAAGCTTCTTCTCCTTTGGACCAAGGACCGGGCTGAGCCGCGCCCGGTGCGCAAAGTGGTCCATCTTCTGAGCGCACTTGCGTAGAACAGCATCCGAGAAGCAGGTCGGACAGTAGAACGGGCCATTCGCTTTGTAGGCCGACCTTGCGTCCCATTTCTCATGCGTGTAGAGGTTCTTGGCAATGCCGCGAAAGAGGCCATAGCAGCCTACTTCTTCGGCGTCTCGCTGGCGCTCATCTGAGTCGCTATGTTCGTCGTCCAGTGCCATGCGCCATTTATAGCCATTCATTCCTATGTCGTAGAACTAAATGTTGGGCGCTGACATTTGCGCCGTCTGTCCAAAATCGACCGGATACGGACACCCCTGGACTGGGTGTTCAAAAAATAGATTGACGACATTTTGGGCATGCGCGATGATTCGGACATCCTTTCCGTACATCAAGAGGTCCCTCATGTCCCGCGTGTTTGCATATTGCCGCGTCTCCACTGCTGACCAGACCACCGAGAACCAAGTCAAGGAGATTGCTGCGGCAGGCTTCAGTGTGACCCCTCAGCGCACCATCACGGAAACCGTGTCGGGTTCCGTAGCGGCCTCCGAGCGGGCCGGCTTTGGGATGCTCCTCAACAAGCTGGAGGCGGGAGATGTTCTTGTGGTCACCAAGCTCGACCGCCTCGGGCGCAACGCGATGGATGTTCGGGCGACCGTCGAGGGCCTCGCGGGGATGGGCGTGCGGGTGCATTGCTTGGCTCTCGGGGGAGTGGACCTTGCGAGCCCTGCGGGGAAGATGACGATGGGCGTTGTTGCTGCTGTCGCGGAGTTCGAGCGGGACCTTCTTATCGAGCGGACTCAGGCGGGATTGGCTCGGGCGAAGGCTGAGGGTAGACAGTTGGGTCGTCCAATGTCCTTGCGTCCGGTGCAAATTGCGGAGATTCAGGATCGACTTGCAAGCGGGAAATTCTCCGTGGCGGGCTTGGCCGCAGGCTACGCGACAAGTAGGCAGACGATCATGCGTATCAGGGATGCGATGACGCCAGACTTAGGAACACACACACGTCCTTCGGAATGAACCCCCTGCGGGGCTTCTCATTAGAGAATCGATGGCATGGAACCTTCCCTCGACATCCGTAAGCTTCGTCCTGGCCTGTACACCTACCGCCTGACCGTGGGCGGCGAGCCGCTGGCCGAACCAACTGAGGCCCATTCGACCATCTCCGAGTGTCTTCAGGATGCCGCGCAGGAAATCGGAGACGGCTTTCCCTCGGTGCGGGTTAGCTACGGCGCGACGGGCTTGGGAAGTTTCCCGGTGGGGCTCCTCGCGGGTGATCCGGAGGGGCTCGCGGATGAACTCATGGAGCGTGTGTCGGCGCTGATTGACGCGCACAGGGGCTAGAACCTGCACCACTCGTCAAACGACACCTCTCCTTGTATCGGCTGTGCGTTGTTCAGGTATAGCGTCCAAGCTATCGGGCGCTCCAAGCGCCTGAGTTCTGCAAAGATATCGGGATCGACCTCCACACAGAATTCTGGGAAGCGGCCCCCTGAGGGATCGTAGTCCTGGCGTTGGCCGGGATGCAGGAGGAAACGCGTTCCATCAGGGAACGGATCGCCAAAGGAGACGCGGACGATCTCCGCGCCTCCTGGGTCTCTGGCCCGTGTGACCATATGCGAATACAGGCCGTGCATGTGCATCATGCCAACGCCACCGAAGCGCGAGTCGCGAAAGGCTCTCGACGGCACATCTACGTTCAGCCACCATTTTTCAAGACTCACGTTCCCAACGTTAGCGATTGAAACTCTAAGGAGGTATCGATGCAGGTCTTGCAGTTGTTGGACGGCCTGAGTTTGAACGTCAATTTCGGCGACAGGTCGCGTACCACGCGCCATTAAATCGCGAATACGAAAGTCCTGAATGGGTGCGGTGGATACGCCCGCTCGTTGGTAATACCTCAGGTCGCCCAGATTCTGATGCGCCGTACCGGCCGCCCGCACATCGATCACGATTACTCGTCCACCCTCAACCGCTATCTCTTCTATGTCGAAATCATGGAAGCGGGGACTGGTGTTGTCGCGAATCGTTGTACTAAGCCAATCCTTGTCCAGAGAGTTATCTACCACGGGGGCAAGGCCCGTTGCCACCGGGATGCCGTCAACTCTCTCCTCTGTAATCCCGTAGAGCAGCTTGCCTCCATCGGCATTTGCGAGGCCTGTGACATCTTTTATCAACTCGGTCCGTCTATCGTTTTGCCGTCCCAGTGCTTCACCACGCTTGAAGTCCATGTAGAGCGATTCTTGAGCACGGCTATCGATGAGGTGTTGAACGTCCCTGGCATTCATGGTCGTGTCCTTCTTCTACAGCAGCATACAACGACTAGCGTGAGTCGTCTGTCGTGATAGAGGGGATGCAAATTTCAGTTCTTCTTGACCAAGTATGGGATAGGTCACCCGACCCAGTCTTGCCGCGAGGTACTGATGGGGTCGTGATTTCCCCCCCGATTAGGGGTGGCCGCCTGCGATTGGGTACGGCCGGCACCAACCCAACGCATCAACCAACAGCTATCTCTATTCACATGCAGAATTTCACCATCGCGCACAACCGCCATCAGATGTATCTCGCACAGGCGGTGAATTGAGCCGCACGCACGGCCACGCAGTGAACGGCCACATGTCGCCCACATACCTCTCGTGGGTCCACATGAAAGACCGTTGCACTAATCCGAACTTCAATCAGTACCACCGCTACGGTGGTCGCGGCATTACTTTTGATCCGCGATGGGCGGCCTTCGAGAACTTCCTAGCCGACATGGGGGAGCGTCTCCCCGGAACTTCGCTGGATCGCAAAGACAACAGCGGGCCCTACTGCAAGGCCAACTGCAGATGGGCGACGCGGGAGCAACAAGCGAACAACCGCAGCAGCAGTCGAAATGTGACTATCCAAGGCGAGACCCGCACGGTGACGCAATGGACGCGCCACTTCGGCATCAGTGCGGGCACCGTAAAGGATCGTCAGGCACGCGGGTGGCCCATCGGGAAAGCGCTAAAGACGCCCAAGCAGCCTAGGGGGAGGCCACGCCAAAACGATTACCCCCCCGACTAGGAGACTGGAGTCATATTCGCAACGGGCCCGGCGCCGACTGGCTGGCCGGTGCTGGCATCCGAGCGCATCTGCAGGTCCCCTTTGGGGGCCGCTGCGAGACCATCGAAGGGGGCGATGGCATCGTGATGCGTGAGGGGGTAGGGGGAGCACCTAAAGGTGTCTAGAAGCTTTCCTTCACGATTTCTGAAGGTGCATCCTAATGAGGATGATCAGAAGAAGAAAAAACTTAGAGATTCAACCTGAAGGTGAGCCAGTTGATGACCTATAGCGGGGCCTTCGGCGTAAGGCCAACTGTGGTCATTCGGTCAGCGCCTTACCAAGAGGTTCTTTCATGCTCTTATCTGCACAGTCTCTTTTTGCATTATGGGATGTGCGTGAGAGTATCTGTCCACCGCTTTCTATCTCGCGCCGTGTTTCCCCAATGCGGGTTTCAGTGCCATCCAAAGACCATCTTCCACTGCTTGCACGAGAGAGTCTGTCTTGTCCGTAAAGGTGATGTATGAGATCGCGAGTTCCAGGTCCAAGGCTTTCGCCCAGCGGCCCATATGCATTGCATAGGTTCTCCCTGATTTGTCGTCTAGATGCTGTGCAATTCGTGCTCGGAGCTTTTTGGAACGCCCTACGTAGATTACGGAGGGCTTCTTGTGCGTATCGATGCGGCGGCAAAATGCGACCTTGTTGTCGGGGTCAGTGTTCCCATCGCGTGCGGTACTGAAAGCGCTGCGGAGGATGGAAAATTTCTGCGCAGTAGGGGCGGTCAATCCGATGACGTATACGTGATCGGTGTTGATGTCCTCTTTTCTGTTCCCGGTTGGTAGTGCGTTCAGTAACGTGCGCTCGGCGGCTCCGCCAAGATTTTGGAGCCGCAACGTGAGTACGGCGGACGGGGGTGGGCATTTCAGCTTCCGCAGGTCTCCTTGCGTGTCTTGGAGAACCGTGCACGCGTTTTTCATGGCGTTCCCAAACACCGTTTTAATCATTTCTTTTCCTCATTTGATTTTGCTCTCTGAGTGCCTTGCGTACTCGGCTTGAACTCTACCCCGACATTTCTTCCCTTGTGGCAGCTACCAGCCCCAGCAATGGTTCTTTAGGTTGCCGATAGTCCACCCTCCGAATTCATTTCCCCGAGCCCCCACGCCCTAACCGGTGTCGGGGCTTTTTCTTTGTCTCTTCACTTCACATGAGCTTGTATATGGCACAACAGCCCCCGCGTGTGATCCGCGCCTTTTCCCTTCCGGTCCCCCAGTTCGACCAACTCAAGACTTTCCAGAGGGCACTCCAGCTTGCCGAGGACCGCGAGGTCGGGGAGGCCGCCTGCGAAGGCGATGCCCATTGGATCGACAACAGCAAAGCACTCGCCAACCTCATTCAGGAACATGGCTTGATGTCGATAGCTGCGGACCTCGCGGGTATGCGTTCAGGTGCGTTTGCTACTGCGCTGCATCTACGCGACCTCATTCCAGCCCGTGACAAGGGGGCACAGCTACCGGATGACGCTGCAGCCCATCTTGAGGCGTACCGCGTCGCTTGCGGACATGATCGCGCCATTGACGCACTCGCGGAAATTGTTCGCACGCACGCGGTCCTTGCGGAAATGGGCGCTCGCGAAGGCAGCTCGCTTTCCGTCATCGCCAAGAATGCAGAAGTAGCCAATGAGTGGCACAAGCGAGGCGTTCGAGGGGCGCCGATAGTCCCCGAGAACAGCGCGACGGCGCACTAAGGGGCGACCATGTGCGACATCATTACGCCCACGGTGCTTCTTGTTGCCTCAATGGCCGCATCAGCAGGCACTGCGATCTACAGCCAGAAGCAGAACGCCAAGGCCGTCAATCGTTCCAACGAAACCCAGCGCATCGCAACCCATGCAGCGGCCATCGAGAACTACTCGCAGGCCAACCGTCAGGGTATCGAGGACCGCGAGAACGCCTCGGTCGAAGGAACCGAGATTGCCCGCGAGCGGGCCGCCCGATTGGGCTCCGCTCGGGTCTCTGCGGGTGCAGCCGGCATCGGCGGCGCTTCGGTGGACGCTCTACTCCTCGACCTCTCCGGCAAGGGCCTCGCAGCGGGCACCACCAGCGAGATGAACTACGCCCGTCAACAGGCCGCTCGGCAGGACCAAGTGGACAACATCGGGATCAACCAGCGGTCCCAGCTCAGTCGCCTCCAAGACGTGAAGGGGCCGGGCTTCGCTGAATACCTCGGTGCCGGCCTGAAGGTGGCGAACACCTATGCATCCACGCAGATTCAATCGCAACAGAGGATCGGGAAATGAGCCGCCTTCAAGTCAATGACAACTTCGGTAGGCAGCCACTCCAGAGCCAAGCCCGCCCGGTCACCGCCCCGAAGTAACCCTTCCGCGTCCCCCTCAAAGCCCCCGCAGGTTCACGCCTCGGGGGCTTTTTTTTCATCGAGAGCGCACGGGTCAGAACGCGTTGTCCTTACTCCCAAGGCGGGCGGATTGCCTCAATAGCTTCAGATGTCGCACTCTCTACCGGGGGAGCCAGATCGACAATTTGTGGCTGAATCTCGATTGGCAACTGAGCGCGAACAGCCTTTACCCGGCTCTTCAAGTGTGATGCGGATGTGACGTGAAATCGCCCTAGTTGCCCCACTTTGTGCGCGGCTTTGTCGGCCATCGCGAGCAACGTCGTGGCGTCTGCACCGGCCTCATGAGCAAGCTCAAGCTGCCTTACCTGGGCTCGAACTTGCGACCGCTTCTTAGGGCTGAGAGAGGGTTTGCGGTTGACGATCAGTTTCGTAGCAATCATCGGTTCGCTTGCGGAGAAAACCTCGTGCTTTCCCCTCCCGGCCTTCAACCCATGTCGCGCGAGCATCCCGTAGACCTGCGCAATGATCCAAGTCTGAGTTTCCTTGCTTAGGTGTTGAGCCGAAGACGCTGCCATGTCGTCCACATACCTGGAATAGGTGATGCCTCGATCAGCGAGCTTGGCGTGAAGCAGCGGCTCGTGCCTCCACATCGCAAGATTGGCAATGTAGGAACTGGTGATCGCGCCTTGGGGCAGGGCACCGTCTTTCGTTGTCAGTGCCGTCAGCAATTGGGCCACTTCGGGCGAAAAGCGAAAGAAGCCGAGCCACACGTCAGCAACGAGGTCCGCCTTGACCGACGGAAAAAACTTCTTCACGTCCTCGCAGATCAGTATCTGCTTGTTTGTATGCAGTCTCGCGTTGGTCACATAGTCCCGCCCTTTCAGACTGCCCTGAAGGTAGTCGGGGAAGTACACGTTGGAAAAAATGACCTCCTTGATACGCCTGTGAGCTACCTTCAATTGACCTATGGCGTCAAAAGTCTGACGCGTTGACCCCGGTTCGGGCTTTACCGTGCGATAGCGCCGATTTGCATCTACTGCGAGCGCGAGAAGTTCCTGCTCTGAAAAGCCCAAGGCTTTGGCTAAAGCGCGGACACTCTTGATCGGACTACAACGATAGCTCGGCTTGTTCAGGGATAGGGCCATTCAGCAGCTCCAGGGCGGTGATCGCTAGTTGTCCTGCAAGGTCGCGATTCAACTGCCCCAACTCGCCATCCTCCGCGCCGAGAAAGAAAAGAATTTCAATCGGCATTACCAATGCAGCCGCAATGCGGCGCAGCGTGGACAACGGCGGGTCACGGCGCCCGCGTTCCAACAATGAAAGGTAAGACACCGAGATGCCCGCCCGCTTGGCGAGTGCCGCTTGTGAGAGCTTCCGCGTTGACCTCGCGAGCTGGATGGCCTGTCCGATGTTCATGACTACGTCCGAATGAAGTCCAAGAATGGGCTTGGGGTGCCCATGACGGCCTCACAGCCAGTTACGCAGGTTTGTCGCAATGCTGACAACCGCCGCAACCGCCTGGAGGGCACGAAGCTTTAGCGCTGCCGCTTCAGTCGTGCTCTGTGGGTGGTCTCGAAGCCGTTCCAGCAACGCGATTGCACCGTCCAGTTCCTTCAATGCACCAATGTCGAGTTGGCTACTGCAAACATCGCGGGTCTTCTTCAGACCGTTGATGACGTTCGTCAAAGTTTGTGCGTCCATTCGGACCTCCTTACAGGACACCATGCCCTGCTTCCCCGTTTCAAGGTAGCGCCGTAAAGGAGCCAACTCGACACCAACCAAGCCCACCACAGATGCCACGCTGCAGAATCGCCTTCCCCCTCTGAGAACGAAGCCATTCAGACTTCGCCTCGCGGGCGTCGAGGTCTTCCTGCTGGCCTCAGTTGGTCTTAGCCAACCGTGCCGCGTTACAAGCCACGTTACTGTCCACGTAGCGACCTCGTTGAGGAGGTCCCGATCACTGAGCCTTACCTTGCGGGTTGAGGAATCACAAAACTTATCGAACCGCAGCAGCGCGATCACGCGCCGCCATGGAAGCTATTGTACGTACTATTCGACTGAAAATTTATCTGTCAGTACGTGGTCGTTGTAACCACGTGTTGAAGAAGGTTAGGGCGGCCACGAAGTGAAGCGATCGCGCGTCTCGCAAGCGCCACTGCGTGGCTCGATTTAGGGACAACCGCGAGCGCGGGTAGTTTTGCTACTTCGTGCGTTCGCGGCTCACTTGACGAGCGCCAAAACTGGAGCCTTGAGGGCCGGGTACTGGATGGCTTCGACGGCCTCCCGAACTTCCTGCATCGTCCTGTGGTCGTACACCGTGGTCCCGATGCTTCCCACTGTCTTGTGTCCGGTTACCTTGTCCATCGTGCCCTCGCTGTGGCCCGCTTTGCGCATCAGTGGACGCACCGTGTGCCGGAAGCAATGGAAGTCGGGGCGGGTGCCGGTTAGGCCCAAGGCATTGCGATGCTCCTTGAACCAGCGCCCGAAGTAGTCGCTCGGCTTCCCTTCACGCAAGGGAAGGGCGGGCCATAGAGAGTCGCTGCGGGAATCCTTGACGGTTTGCACATACCGGAGAAATCCGAGTCGCACCAACTCGCTATGAATGGGCACGCTGCGGTGTCCCGCGTCACTCTTGATGCTCTGGCCTTCGCCTTCGTTGGTCAGCACAAGGACATCAATGCCCTCGACCTTCTGAACATCGACCGTGCGAAGCTGGCAGAGTTCTCCGAGGCGGGTTCCTGTGAAGAGGCCCAGGAGAGGAATCCAATAGGCTGCCTCGCGACCTGCGTAGCGGGCATCGGGCAGGGCGTAGGCGGTGTGCAGTGGCGCCGAGAACAGCGCGGTCAGTTCGGCATTCGTCCACGGTCTACGCTTGTTCGTCGTGGTGGTCTTGATGTCCAGGCCGCGCCACGGCTGCTTGGGTATCCACTCAAGAGTTTCGTAAGCGAACTTCAAGAGGGACTTGATGTTCGTCAAACGGTCGCGCGCGGTCTTTGTCGTGTTGCAGGTCTCGCGCAACCAGGTTCGGTATGTGTCGCCGATCTCTCGTGTGATGTCGATAAGAGCGAGGCCTTTGTGCTGACCCTCGAACTGCTTCAGGGCCCGCTCATAGACTGCGAGGGAGTCAGTGGAGCGGGCTTTGTCGCCTGACACTTTCCACTTGTCGTAGACATCGCGCAGGGTTCGGGCTTTGGCCTTGGCTGCGGCCGCGATGGTCTGTGAGGTTTGTGGCAATACCGGCGTTTCAATGGCCTCGCCGGCATCTCTCTGGGCGGCTTCTTGTCGTGCTTTGCGATACGCCAGGAGGCATACGGCTAGAGCCTCCTGAGCGCCTTCTCCGTTGGGATCGAATGCGATCCCGAGTTTGAGAGCCTCAAAGCGCACCAGGGGAAGGACGGCGGCACGCCTGCGCTTTGCCAGATCGGCCCCCGCGCGGGCATCAAGGAGAGCGTTCAACCCCGCCAAGGTTTCGGCGTCGTCGTCGCTGAGGCCCGCCCCTGGTGAGGTGTCGCGCAGCGGAGGGCTGAAGGGCGTCGGGCCGCCGATGCAAAGCGCGGTACGCCACCGGTGTTCGGCGGCCTTTACCGCATCGGTGAATGGGGCAAGTGTTGTGGCGTCATCGCGTAAGGCGTCGTCCTGTCGGAGCACCCTAGCGCGGACCCTAAGGGCCAGCTCTTGGGCCAGCTCTGGCGTGATGACCGAAAGCGGTAGGGGCTTCAGTTCGCGGCGCTTTGCTGCGAATTCAGCCAGCCATTCGGCTCGCTTCATGGTGCCCCGCGTGGTGGCCTCTCGGCGGTCGCTGGTGCCTAGAGCGAGGTTCACCACTCGCCTACCGTAGACCTCGCGAAGGTCGGGTGGGATAACGATGTTGAGGTACCACCGCGATCCCCGCGCATTGAGCCCCGTGAGGGTGCTTGCCATGTCTTTCTCCAAGGTCATGGCTGTGCGAGGTTCTACAGGAAGGTTCTACAGACCGAGGCTCGAAACCCCTTGTCAGCGCGTAAGTTCTTGAGAACTCACGGCTTTCTCGATGTTAGTTGACGAGCCTTACCCCTGGCACTGACTACGCAGTTAGGGCTGCTTGGTTCCCCACCTGACCCGGTTGGCCACTTCACCATGCAGGGAGGCCCGTCAGGGTCGATTCTAACCTCGCTCGCGTTGCCCCCTTCGCCGGGGCGGTGAATCGATCGATGAGAAACATCGAAGAGGCGGATGCCGAAGGCCCCCTTCGCGGCTTTTAGAATGGGCGCAATGTCCTATATCGTGCTCGCCCGCAAGTTCCGTCCGAAAACCTTCGCTGAGATGGTCGGTCAGGGGCACGTGGTGCAGGCGCTCGAGAACGCGCTCACCACCCAGCGCCTGCACCACGCCTACCTGTTCACCGGCACGCGCGGCGTGGGCAAGACCACCGTCTCGCGCATCCTGGCCAAGTCGCTCAACTGCCAGGGCCCGGACGGGCAGGGCGGCATCACCGCCACGCCCTGCGGCGTGTGCCAGGCCTGCCGCGACATCGACGCCGGCCGCTTCGTCGACTACACCGAGCTCGACGCGGCCTCGAACCGCGGCGTCGATGAAGTGCAGTCGCTGCTCGAGCAGGCGGTCTACAAGCCGGTACAGGGCCGCTTCAAGGTCTTCATGATCGACGAAGTGCACATGCTGACCAACACCGCGTTCAACGCGATGCTGAAGACGCTCGAGGAGCCGCCCGAGTACCTCAAGTTCGTGCTGGCCACCACCGATCCGCAGAAGGTGCCGGTCACGGTGCTGTCGCGCTGCCTGCAGTTCAACCTGCGCCCGATGGCGCCCGAGACGGTGCTCGAGCACCTGACCTCGGTGCTGCAGACCGAGCAGGTGCCGGCCGAGCCGCAGGCGCTGCGCCTGCTCGCGCGCGCGGCGCGCGGCTCGATGCGCGACGCGCTCTCGCTGACCGACCAGGCGATCGCCTTCGGCAACGGCGAGCTGGTCGAGGCCGGCGTGCGCCAGATGCTCGGCAGCGTCGACCGCGGCCATGTGTTCCGCCTGATCGAGGCGCTCGCGCAGGGCGACGGCAAGACCGTGGTCGAGACCTCCGAGGCGCTGCGCATCGACGGCATGTCGGCTGCTTCCACGCTCGAGGAAATGACGGCGGTGCTGCAGGCCATGGCGGTGCTGCAGGCCGTGCCTTCGCGCGCCGAGGCCGCCACGTCCAGCACCGACCCCGACGCGGCCGACACCGCGCGGCTCGCGCTGCTGATGCCGGCCGACGAGACCCAACTGCTCTACAGCCTGTGCCTGCACGGCCGCGGCGAGCTCGGCCTCGCGCCCGACGAATACGCCGCGCTCACGATGGTGCTGCTGCGGCTGCTGGCGTTCAAGCCTGCGCAGAACGCGGCCGGCTCGGCCTCCGCGGAAAAAAAAACTCTGAATAACGCCCCGGCGGCGGCGCCGGCACCCGTTGCCGCCCCCGTGCAGCCGCCGCGGCCGATCCCGGTGCGCAGCATGTCGGCCGAAGTGCCGCGTCCGGCGCCCGCTGCCGCACCTGCGCAACCGTCGATCGCCGCCCCCGCGGGCCATCGTCTGCCGGTCGTCGACCAGCCCGTGCGCCGCCCCGAGGCGCGTCCGCCCGAGGACGTGCCCGAACCCGATCCCGCCCCGGTGGTCGCCGTGCCGATGCGCGTGCAGCCGCCGCCCGGCGCGCGCGACACGCCGCGCGACGGTGCCCAGGCACCCGCCGCGCCGATCCCGCCGAGCGAGGAGGGCGACTTCTGGTTCGCCACCGTCACGCAGCTGATCGCGGCCGAGAGCATCGCCGCGCTCACGCGCGAACTCGCTCTGCAGTCGCAGCTGGTGGCGCGCGACACCGACCAGTGGCTGCTGCGCATCGAGCGCGAGTCGCTCAACCAGCCCTCGAGCCGCGAGAAGCTGATCGCCGCGCTGGCCGCGATCGGCCACGAGGTCAAGCTCGCGATCGAGGTCGGCGGCGTGGTCGACAGCCCGGCACGCCGCAACAAGGCCGCCGCCGACGAGCGCCAGCGCATCGCCGAGGAAGCGATCCGCAGCGATCCCGAGATCCAGGCCCTGATGCGCGACTTCGACGCGAGGATCGTCCCGGGCTCGCTCAAACCGGCCTGAGCGCGGCGGGCCACGCGCAGCGGCGACAATCGGCCGTGGCCCTTGCGGCGGCGAGGCTTCGCCGCCAACTGCGCTTCCATCTCTTATCCTTTCCCATCCACCCAACCGATCCACAGGACCAACGATGTTCAACAAAGGACAACTGGCCGGCCTCATGAAGCAGGCGCAGGCAATGCAGGACAACCTCAAGAAGGCCCAGGAAGAACTGGCCCACATCGAGGTCGAGGGCGAATCGGGCGCCGGCCTCGTGAAGGTCGTGATGACCTGCAAGCACGACGTCAAGCGCATCACCATCGACCCGAGCCTGCTGGCCGACGACAAGGACATGCTCGAGGACCTCGTGGCCGCTGCCTTCAACGCCGCCGTGCGCAAGGCCGAGGAGACCAGCGAGCAGAAGATGGGCAAGCTGACCGCCGGCATGCCGGGCCTGCCCCCGGGCATGAAGCTGCCGTTCTGATGCCGCCGCGCCACCAAGGCTGACGTGTCCGACGCCGGTTCCCTCGACGCGCTCGTCGATGCGCTGCGCCGCCTGCCGGGCGTGGGCGTCAAGTCGGCCTCGCGCATGGCCTTCCACCTGCTGCAGCACGACCGCGAGGGCGCGCAGCTGCTCGCGCGCGCCCTGCAGCAGGCGGCGGGGCAGGTGCGCCATTGCGAGCGCTGCAACACCTTCACCGAGATGCCGGTGTGCAACGTCTGCCTCGACGTGCGGCGCGACCCGACCAAGCTCTGCGTGGTCGAGACGCCGGCCGACCAGGCCGCGCTCGAGCGCACCAACGCCTTTCGCGGCTACTACTTCGTGCTGATGGGCAAGCTCAGCCCGCTCGACGGCATCGGTCCCAAGGACCTGGGCCTGCAGAAGCTGTTCGAGCGCGCGCTCGATGGCACGGTGGCCGAGGTGATCCTCGCGACCAACTTCACGGCCGAGGGCGAAGCCACGGCGCATGTCATCGGCGATGCGCTGCGCCAGCGCGGCCTCACCGTCACGCGGCTCGCGCGCGGCGTGCCCGCGGGCAGCGAGCTCGAGTACGTGGACCTCGGCACCATCGCGCACGCGCTGGTCGACCGGCGCTGATCCCGCGGCGGCCACCGCCGCCGCGCATCCAAGAGATTCCGGAGACACCATGACCCTGTCGCTGCTCACCGTCGCCTACTGGTGCGTCTTCATCGCCTGCGGCCTGCCGTACCTCGCGGCCTGGATCGCCAAGGCCGGCGCCTTCCGGCCCAGCGACAACGCGCAGCCGCGCGACTGGGCCGCCAGGCAGGCGGGCTGGCGCGCGCGCGCCAACGCCGCGCAGGCCAACAGCTTCGAGGGGCTGCCCTTCTTCATCGGCGCGGTGATCATCGCGCACCAGCTCGGCGCCGCGCAGCTGTGGATCGACCGCCTCGCGATCGCCTACGTGCTGCTGCGCGTGGCCTATCTCGCGCTCTACATCCAGGGCATTCCGGCGCTGCGCAGCGCGGTCTGGGCAGCCGCCTTCCTGGTCAATATCGCGATCCTGTTCCTCGCGAAATAGCGCGGCTGAGAGCGGCCTTTTTCACTCTGTGAGTGGCCTTCATGCTTACGTGAAAACCCGCACGGGATGACCCCGATGCAGCGACCCTGCGCGCGCCCCTAAGCTCGATTCAGTTTCGACGAATTCCAGAGCCACCAGACGCCGCCGCAGGCCACGTTCCATGCTTCACCGCCGCACCCTCATCTCCGCCTCGGCCATCGCCGCCGCCACCATCGCGTTGCCGCGGGTGTTCGCGCAGCCGAAGCTGGAGAAAACCAAGATCTCGATCGCGGTCGGCGGCAAGGCGGCGTTCTACTACCTGCCGCTCACCATCTCCGAGCAGCTCGGCTACTTCAAGGCCGAGGGGCTCGACGTCGAGATCTCCGACTTCGCGGGCGGCGCGCGCGCGCTGCAGGCGGTGGTCGGCGGCTCGGCCGACGTGTGCTCGGGTGCCTACGAGCACACCATCAACCTGCAGGCCAAGAACCAGTTCTTCCAGGCCTTCGTGCTGCAGGGCCGCGCGCCTCAGATCGCGATGGGCGTATCGACCAAGAACATGTCGAGCTATGCCGGCATCGCCGACCTCAAGGGCAAGAAGATCGGCGTCTCGGCGCCGGGCTCGTCGACCAACATGGTGGCCAACCTCGTGCTCTCGCGCGGCGGCCTCAAGGCCAGCGACGTGAGCTACATCGGCGTGGGCGTCGCCGCCGGCGCGCTCACCGCGCTGCGCTCGGGCCAGATCGACGCCATCAGCAACACCGACCCCGTGATGACCATGCTCGAGCAGAAGGGCGACGTGAAGATCATCAGCGACACCCGCACGCTCAAGGGCACGCAACAGGTGTTCGGCGGGCCGATGCCGGCCGCCTGCCTCTATGCGCCGGTCGATTTCGTGCAGAAGAACCCCAACACCTGCCAGGCGCTGGCCAACGCGATCGTGCACGGCCTCAAGTGGCTGCAGACCGCGGGCCCGGGCGACATCATCAAGACCGTGCCCGAGACCTACCTGCTCGGCGACCGCGCGCTCTACCTCGCCTCGTTCGACAAGGTGCGCGAATCGATCGCGCCCGACGGCATCGTGCCGTCCGAGGGGCCCAAGACCGCGCTGGCCGCGATCGCGAGCTTCGATACTTCCGTCAAGGCCGACAAGATCGACCTCGCGAAAACCTACACCAACGATTTCGCACGGCGAGCGAAGGACAGGTTCAAGGCCTGACCTCGATGTCCCGCGACCCGGCTTCGGCCGGGTTTTTTCTGGGGGACGCGCATCGCCAGCCATCCAGTTCCGCCATGTCCGACCACGCACTCGAACTCCTCTCGATCAGCTGCATCTTCCATTCGAAGGACGACCCCGGCCAGCGTTACACCGCGGTGGCCGACACCACCTTGCGCGTGCGCGCCGGCGAGTTCGTGTCGGTGGTCGGTCCCACGGGCTGCGGCAAGTCGACCCTGCTCAACATCGGCGCGGGGCTGCTGCAGCCCTCGTCCGGCACGGTCAAGGTGTTCGGCCAGCCGCTTTCGGGCATCAACGCGCGCGCGGGCTACATGTTCCAGACCGAGGCGCTGATGCCCTGGCGCAGCGCCATCGACAACGTGATGGTCGGGCTGCAGTACCGCGGCGTGCCTGATGCCGAAGCGCGCCGCGAGGCCGAGGCCTGGCTCGCGCGCGTGGGCCTCGCGGGCTTCGGCGACCGCTATCCGCACCAGCTCTCGGGCGGCATGCGCAAGCGCGTGGCGCTGGCGCAGACGCTGGTGCTCGACCCCGACATCATCCTGATGGACGAGCCCTTCAGCGCGCTCGACATCCAGACCCGGCAATTGATGGAGAACGAGGTGCTCGATCTGTGGAGCGCGAAGAAGAAGGCCGTGCTGTTCATCACCCATGACCTCGACGAAGCGATCGCGATGAGCGACCGCGTGGTGGTGCTCTCGGCCGGACCGGCCACCCATCCGATCGGCGAGTTCGAGATCGACCTGCCGCGCCCGCGCGACGTGGCCGAGGTGCGCACCCAGCCGCGCTTCGTCGAGCTGCACACCCAGATCTGGGAGGTGCTGCGCGACGAGGTGCTCAAGGGCTACGCGCAGCAACTGAAGAAGGCCGCATGATGTCGCGCCTGGCCCTCAACGAACGCAACGCGCGCTTCTGGCAGCTGGTGCTGCTGGTCGTGATCCTCGTGGGCTGGCACCTGGCCTCGCGCAACCAGCAGGTGGCCTTCTTCCTCGGCGAGCCGATCCAGGTGGCCGGGCGCATCTGGAGCTGGTTCCTGCCCTTCGAGGTGCCGGCGAACCCGCTGTTTCCCGACGGGCTCAAGGGCAATGCCGACATCTACCTGCACCTGGGCACCACGCTGCTCGAGACCGTGCTGGCCTTCGGCATCGGCACCGTGATGGGCCTGAGCTGCGGGCTGTGGCTCGCGCTCGCGCCCACCGCGAGCCTGATCCTCGATCCCTACATCAAGGCCGCCAACTCGATGCCGCGCGTGATCCTCGCGCCGATCTTCGCGCTGTGGTTCGGCCTCGGCATCTGGAGCAAGGTGGCGCTGGCCGTCACGCTGGTGTTCTTCATCGTGTTCTTCAACGTCTACCAGGGCGTGCGCGAGGTGAGCCCGGTGGTGCTCGCCAATGCACGCATGCTGGGCGCCAACCAGCGCCAGCTGCTGCGCACCGTCTACCTGCCGAGCGCCACCAGCTGGGTGTTCTCGAGCCTGCACACCTCGGTGGGCCTGGCCTTCGTGGGCGCGGTGGTGGGCGAGTACCTGGGCTCGGCGCGCGGCGTCGGCTACCTGATCCTGCAGGCCGAGGGCACCTTCGACGTCAATACCGTGTTCGCGGGCATCGTGGTGTTGACGGCCTTCGCGCTCGCGCTCGATGCGCTGGTGGGCCTGATCGAGAAGCGGCTCATGAAGTGGCAGCCGCGCAGCGGCGAGACCGAGAAGCTCTGAACCGCGCGCGGCCCGAGAACGAGCTCGGGCGCGCTCAGGCGTTCTTGCCGTGCGCCTCGGTGTTGACCTGCACCAGCGCGCGGCCCGCGAAGATGCCGCCGGCCATCTCGAGCACCACGCGCTCCGCGTCGCGCCGCCGCAGCTCGTCGATCACCTCGTCGGCCTCGGTGTCGGAGGCGCCGAGCGCCAGCACGCCCTGGCGGCCGAAGGCCATCGCCGATTCGAAGGTCTCGCGGATCTGGAAGTCGACGTTGAGCTTGCCGATCTCGAGCATATGCTCGCGGTCGTAGGCGCGCACCAGCAGCTGCGCATGCGGGAACTCGGCCTTGAGCAGCTCGACGATGCGCGTGGTGGCGGCCTTGTCGTTGACGCAGACCATGATCACGCGCGCGCCGTGGGCGCCCGCGGCATGCAGCACGTCGGCGCGCGAGCCGTCGCCGTAGTAGACCTTGAAGCCGAACAGGGCGGCATCGCGGATCACCTGGGTGTCGGTGTCGATGATCGCGATCGAGGCACCGCGCGCCAGCGCGCCCTGCACCGCGATCTGTCCGAAGCGGCCGAAGCCGATCACCAGCACGTTGCCGACCAGGTCCTCGGCCTTGTCGATGCCGTCCATGGACTCGGCCGCGGCCGGCGCGAAGCGGCGGTGCGCGAGCACCACCAGCGGCGTGAGCGCCATCGAGAGCACCACCACCGCCGTCATGTTGGCGTTGACCACCGGGCTGATCACGCCCGCCGCGAGCGCGGAGGAGAACAGCACGAAGGCGAACTCGCCGCCCTGGGCCATCAGCACCGCGCGGTCGAGTGCGTCGGCGCGCGAGCTCTTCGCGAGCCGCGCCACCGCGTAGATGCACAGCGACTTCACCACCATCATCGACAGCACGCCGGCCAGGATCAGCTGCCAGTTGCGCGCCACCACCGCGAGGTCGAGCGACATGCCCACGCCGATGAAGAACAGCCCGAGCAGAAGGCCGCGGAAGGGCTCGATGTCGGCCTCGAGCTGGTGGCGGAAGGTGGATTCGGACAGCAGCACGCCCGCGATGAAGGCGCCCATGGCCATCGAAAGGCCACCGAGTTGCATCAAGAGCGCCGCGCCCAGCACCACCAGCAGCGCGGCCGCGGTCATGACCTCGCGCGCCTTCGAGTTGGCGAGCACGCGGAACAGCGGGTTGAGCAGCCAGATGCCGGCCGCCACCAGCGCCGCGAGCGCGGCCAGCGCGATGCCCACGCCGATCCAGCGCGAGCCGGCCTCGACCGCGTGCTGCGTGGCGTCGGGCGGCGCGATGAAGGCCACGATGGCCAAGAGCGGCACGATCAGCAGGTCCTCGAACAGCAGCACGGCGACGATCTTCTGGCCGCGCGGCGCCGCGATGTCGCCGCGTTCGCCGAGCAGCTGCATCACGATGGCGGTGGAGGTCAGCACGAAGCCCATCGCGCAGACGAAGGACACGGCGAGCGGGAAGCCGAAGGCCATGCCCACGCCGGTCAGCAGGAAGCCGCAGACCACCACCTGCAGGCTGCCGAGGCCGAAGATGTCGCGCCGCATGCTCCACAGGTGCGAGGGCCGCATCTCGAGGCCGATCACGAACAGGAACATCACGACGCCGAGTTCGGCCGTGTGCAGGATGGTCTGGGGATCGGTGAACAGGCCGAAGCCGAACGGGCCGATGGCCAGCCCCGCGGCCAGGTAGCCGAGCACCGAGCCGAGCCCGATGCGCTTGAACAGCGGCACCGCGACCACCGCGGCCCCCAACAGCGTCACGACCTTGACGAGATCGCCCGCGCTTCCTTCCACTGCCATGGCATGGCCCTCCTGATTTATTCGTTCGTGGCCGGCGCCGCGAAAGGCGATGCACCGGCCCTGCCGCCGCCCGGGCGCTACTTCAGCGCTTCTTCTTCGAGGGCGTGCCGCCGCGCTTCTCGCGCACCACCTGCTTGCTCGAGGCGCTGGCCGGCACCTTGCTCACGTTGCTGCCGCGCTTGACCTGCGCGACCGGCCGTCCGCGCGGACCGGCACCGCTGCCGACGCGCGCGGCCGGGGCGGCGCGCACCGGCAGGTAGACCACCACGCTGATGCCGCGCTTGAAGGCATGGTTGGGCTTGACGTCGTTCCACTCGGCGACGCTCGCGGGCTTGAGGTTGTAGCGGCGCGCGATGCTCGCCACGTTGTCGCTGCGGCCGGCCTTGACGGTGGTACGGCGCGTGACGATCTCGGGCTGGAAGCTCAGGTGGCCGCTGTCGGCCACCACCGCCGCCACGTCCTCCTTGACGCGCGCGCCGCGCGGCACGATCAACGTGGAGCCGGCCCTGATCAGCATGCGCGGCGGCACGTTGTTGAGCGCGCGCAGGTCCGACTCGCTCATGCCGGCGCGCTGGGCGGCGTCGGCCACCGTCATGGTGTTGGGCACGACCCAGGCGGTCCAGCTCGCGTACTGGCCCTGCGTGTAGGCGTCGAAGTTGCGCTGGAACACGGCGGCGTTGTCCCAGGGCAGCAGGATCTCGGAGGTGCCCGCGGCGATCAGCACCGGCTTGTGGGCCGCCGGGTTGAGCGCGCGGAAGTCCTCGATGCGCACGTCGGCGAGCTTGGCGGCCAGTTCCACGTCGAGGTCGCGCGTGAGCGGCACGGTCTGGAAGTAGGGGTGGTTGGCGATCACCGGCAGCTCGGCGTTGAAGGCCTGCGGGTTGGCCACGATGTTCTTCACCGCCTGCAGCTTGGGCACGTACATGCGGGTCTCGGCCGGCATCGTGAGGTCGCTGTAGGTGGTGGGCAGGCCCAGGCGCTGGTTCTTGGCGATAGCGCGGCTCACGCTGCCTTCGCCCCAGTTGTAGGCGGCCAGCGCGAGCTGCCAGTCGCCGAACATGTTGTAGAGCTTCTGCAGGTAGTCGAGCGCGGCGCGCGTGGAGGCCACCACGTCGCGGCGGTCGTCGCGGAAGATGTTCTGCTTGAGGTCGAAGTCGGTGCCGGTGGCCGGCATGAACTGCCACATGCCGGCGGCGCGCGCGCTCGACACGGCCTGCGGGTTGAAGGCGCTCTCGATGTAGGGCAGCAGCGCCAGCTCGGTGGGCATGTTGCGCCGCTCGAGCTCCTCGACGATGTGGAAGATGTACTTGTTCGAGCGCTCGGTCATGCGCTGGATGTAGTCGGGCCGGCTCGCATACCACTGCTCGCGGTCGCGCACGAGGTCGTTGTCGAGGTCGGGCATCTTGAAGCCGCGGCGGATGCGGTCCCACATGTCGGCCGGCGGGGCCAGCGTGACCACGCTCTGCGAGCGCGCCTCGCTGCTGGCGATGGGGGCGAGCTGGCCGCTCGGGTAGATGGGCGCGGCGCGGCTGGCGGCGAGGGAGCCGGTGCCGCCGGCGGTGGGGGAGAGGAGGGGGAGGAGGAAGACGAGGAAGAGGGGGTGCCGGTGCCCGCGCAGCCGGCGAGCAACAGGATGCCTGCGAGGCAGGCGGCAGCGGTGAGTTTCATCGGAAGTCGTTTTTCCATTGGCGCAGCGCGGCGAACACGTCGGCTTCGCCCGCGTCGGGGGACAGCTCGGCGTGCGCGCGCACCGCTCGAAGGACAGTGGCTTCGCGGCTGCGAAGAAAGGGGTTGATCCGGCGTTCGAGGGCCAGCTGCGACGGCAGCGTGGGCTCGCCCTGGGCGCGCAGGCTTTCGCAATGCGCCCGGTACTGAGTCAGGTCGGTGTTGCCGGGTTCCACCGCCTGGGCGAAGCGCAGGTTAGAAAGTGTGTACTCGTGGGCGCAGCAGACGCGGGTGTCGCCGGGCAGCGCGGCGAGCGCGTCGAGCGAGGCCAGCATCTGCGCGGGCGTGCCCTCGAACAGGCGCCCGCACCCGCCCGAGAACAGGGTGTCGCCGCAGAACAGCAGCGGCGCGCGGCCCTCGGCCGCGGGCAGGAAGTAGGCGATGTGGCCGGCCGTGTGGCCCGGCACGTCGATCACCTCGAAGCGCAGGCCCAGCGCGTCGGCATGGTCGCCCTGCACCAGCGGTGCGTAGGGCTCGGGGATGCGCTCGTGCCTCGGACCCCACACCGCGGCGCCGGTGGCGGCGCGCAGCTCGGCCACGCCGCCCGTGTGATCGGCGTGATGGTGCGTGACTAGAATCGCGGCCAGTTGCAGCTTGCCGCTTGCCAGTGCGTCGAGCACCGGCCGGGCATCGCCCGGGTCCACCACGATCGCGTTGGACCCGTCCTGCAGCATCCAGATGTAGTTGTCGGCGAAGGCGGGCAGCGGAACGAGGGTCATGAGCGGTCAAATTATAGGTTTGCAGGAGTGGTTCGCGACCCCCCCCGGACGCTACCTTCTCGCCTGGGAACAAGCCCAGTTCGACCAGGCCGTGGCCGACGTTTTCGGCTACCACGCGCTGCAGCTCGGGGCGGCCCAGGTCGAGGGCCTGCGCGCCAACCGCATGCCGCACCGCTGGCTGGCGCTCGACGACCCAGCGCACCTGGCGCAGGCGCCGCAGGCCGTGCTGCTGGCCGATTTCGCGGCGCTGCCGTTCGCGGCCAACAGCCTGGACCTGGTGGTGCTGCCGCATGCGCTCGAGCTCAGCCCCGACCCGCACGCCACCCTGCGCGAGGTCGAGCGGGTGCTGGTGCCCGAAGGCCGGGTGGTGATCTGCGGGCTCAACCCGACCAGCCTCTGGGGCATGCGGCAGCGCCGCGCGCACCTGTACCGGCGCCTGGGCTTCGGCGAACTCTTCCTGCCCGAGGGCGGCGAGTTCATCGGCTACTGGCGCATGCGCGACTGGCTGCGCCTGTTGAGCTTCGAGGTCGAGTCGGGGCGCTTCGGCGTCTACCGGCCGGCCGCGCGCAGCGAGGCCTGGCTCGAGCGCAGCCGCTGGATGGACGTGGCCGGCGAGCGCTGGTGGCCGATCTTCGGCGCGGCCTACTTCCTGGTGGCGGTCAAGCGCGTGCGCGGCATGCGCCTCTTGAGCCCCGAGTGGCGCCGCGCCAGCGCCCGCGCCACGGCGCCGGTGCCGATCGCGGGCAAGGTGCACCGGCAGGGACGCCGCGCCGACCGCGAATGACGTGAATATCGACAGTGAAGAAATGAAGGAACAGAGAGCTTGAACGAAGTCGTGATCTACACCGATGGTGCCTGCAAGGGCAATCCCGGCCCCGGGGGCTGGGGCGCCTGGCTCAAGTCGGGCCCCACCGAGAAGGAGCTGTTCGGCGGCGAGTTGAACACCACCAACAACCGCATGGAGCTCACGGCCGTGATCGAAGGCCTGGCCGCGCTCAAGCGGCCCTGCAAGGTCACGCTCTACCTCGACAGCCAGTACGTGCGCCAGGGCATCACCGAGTGGATCCGCGGCTGGAAGGCCAAGGGCTGGCTCACCTCGACCAAGCAGCCGGTGAAGAACGTCGAGCTCTGGCAGCGGCTGGACAAGCTGGTGCAGGAGGGCGGCCACGCCATCGAGTGGCGCTGGGTCAAGGGCCATTCGGGCGACCCGGGCAACGAGCGCGCCGACATGCTGGCTAACAAGGGCGTGGACAAGGCGCTCGGCCGCGGCTGAACGGGCGGCTGAGCGCGCGGCGACTACGGGTCAGCCCTCAGGGCGAAGCGCGCCTCGCGCGCTAGAGTGCCCGGGGCAGGCCTCGGGCAAGGGCATGGATGTTGCTTGAGGCGTTGCGACGGCCATCGAGAGATGGTTTCCAACCCTTCGCTCGCAGCATGCACCTCGACTACTCCACCGACACGGTCGACGACGGCCAGCGCTTCGAATACTGGAGCGACGTGGTGTGCCAGCACCTGATCCCGGCCAAGAGCGTGGTGCCCGACCGCGAGCATTTCAACGCGCGCTTCCGGCTGCGCTCGCTCGGCAAGCTCGCGCTGGCCGAGATGTCCTCGCCGCGCCATGTCTGGGAGCGCGATGCCCAGCACCTGCGCAGCGGTCCCAACGAGGACTTCATGCTGAGCCTGATGGTGTCGGGCCACGGCGTGCTCTCGCAGTCGGGGCGGGAAGTGGTGCAGCGCAACGGCGACATCGTGCTCTACGACGCCGCGCGGCCCTTCAGCTTCGACCTCGCGCCCGAGTCCACGCTGCTGGTTCGCATTCCGCGCCGGCAACTGCTGTGCCGTTTTCCCGAGGCCCACAACCTCACGGCGATGCACCTGGCCGAGGGCCATCCCACGGCGCGGCTGCTCGGCCACATGATCCGCGAGGCGGCGAGCCTCGAGCTCTCGGGCAGCGAGGCCATGGAGGCCAGCCTCGCGGGTTCGATGCTCGACATGCTCTCGGCCGTGCTGCAGGTGCAGAGCGACGGCGCCGAGGCCGCGCTGTCCTCGCATGCCCAGCTCTACCAGCGCACGCGCGAGTACATCGCCGCGCACCTCGACGACTGCGAGCTCGACGTGGAGCAGATCGCCGCGGCGCAGCACGTGTCGGCGCGCACGCTGGCGCGCGTGTTCGCCGAATACGGCAGCACGCCGATCCAGCACCTGTGGAAGCAGCGGCTCGAGGCCAGCCACGCGGCGCTCAGCGAAGGCCGGGTGCGGCAGGTCACGCAGGCCGCGTTCCAGTACGGCTTCAGCGACCTCTCGCATTTCTGCCGCGTGTTCAAGAAGGCCTACGGCGTGACGCCGCAGACCCTGCTGCGCCGCCACTGAGCGCGGCACTCCGTGGCTGGCGGTTCCAGCCCATCGCGATGGCAGGCGCAGCCAAGCCGCGAACCGCGTCGTTGCCTATCGTGAAGCCAGCCCCCAGACGGGCGCTTCACGCAAGGAAACGACGATGCCTTCCCCCTCATCCGCCCCCTCCGATGCCCCGCCGGCGATCGACACCGCCGCGCTGGCGCGCTGCGCCGGCCTCGACCTGAGCCCCGAGCGGCTGGCCGCGGTCGATGCCGTGCTGCAGGCCTGGATTCCCGCCGCCAATGCGCTCAGCGCGCAGATGAGCGATCCCGCGCGGCAGGCGCTGATGCCGGTCACGGCCTTCACGCATGCGCACGAGCTGCCGGAGGAGGGCGCATGAGCGCCGCGCCGGGCCGCCCCAAGCAAGCTCGCACCGCAGTGCGAAGCACGGAGGTACTTCGATGAACGACATCGCGAACCTGGGCTTGGCCGAAGCCGCGCGCCTGGTGCGCGCGCGCAAGGTCTCGCCGGTGGAACTGGTCGAGGCCTCGCTCGCGCGCATCCGCGCCCACGACGACGTGCTCAGGTCCTTCATCACCGTGTTCGAGGAACAGGCGCTGCAGGTCGCGCGCGCGGCCGAGATGCTGTCGGCAGCGGGCCACGAGCTCGGCCCGCTGCATGGCGTGCCGCTCGCGCTCAAGGACAACGTCGCGCTGCGCGGCAGCCGCACCACGGCCGGCAGCAAGCTGCTGGCCGACTGGGTGCCCGAGGCCGACGCCACTGTCGCCACGCGGTTGCGCCAGGCCGGCGCAGTCTTCATCGGCAAGACCAACATGCACGAGTTCGCCTGGGGCGGCACCTCGGCCAACCCGCACTACGGCGCGGTGCGCAACCCCTGGGACACCGATCGCTTCCCGGCCGGCTCCAGCGGCGGTTCGGCCGTGGCGGTGGCCGCGCGCCTGTGCTTCGGCGCCATCGGCACCGACACCGGCGGCTCGATCCGGCTGCCCTCGGCCATCAACGGCATCGTCGGGCTGCGGCCCACCTACGGCCGGGTCAGCAACCACGGCGTGATCCCGCTGGCCTGGAGCATGGACACGGTGGGCCCGATGGCCCGCAGCGTGGAGGACTGTGCGCTGATGTTCGGCGCCATCGCGGGCTTCGATCCGAAGGACGCGGCCAGCGCGCCGCGCGCGGTGGACGACTACCTGCAGGACCTCGAGGGCGGCTGCCGCCACCTGCGCATCGGCATCGTGCCGGGCTACTTCTTCGAGCATCTGCAGGCACCGGTGCACGACGCCGTGCAGGCCGCGATCGCGGCCTTCGTCGAACTCGGCGCGCAGGTGGTCGAGGTCGACATCGGCCACATCCACGGCAACATCTCGGCCCAGCTCACCATCGAGTCGGCCGAGCCCAGCACCTACCACCAGCGCAGCCTGCGCGAGCGGCCCGGCGACTACGGCGACGACGTGCGCACCCTGCTCGAGGCCGGCGAGATGCTGCTGGCCACCCACTACCTGCAGGCGCAGCGCTACCGCGCGCTGTTGCGCGCCGAGTTCCTCGAGGCCTTCCGCCGGGTCGACGTGTTCGTCTGTCCCTCGCTGCCCTTCGCGGCCACGCGCATCGGCGAAACCAGCGTGGAGATCGAGCCGGGCCGGCCCGAGGACATGCTGTCCGCGATCATGCAGTTCACCGGCGTGGCCAGCCTCACGGGCCTGCCCTCGCTCAACGTGCCCTGCGGCTTCGATCCCGACGGCCTGCCGATCGGCATGCAGCTGATCGGCCGGCCCTTCGCCGAGGCCGCGCTGCTGCGCGCGGGCCATGCGTTCCAGCAGGCCACCGATTTCCACCGCCGCGCGCCCGCGCTGGCCTGAAAGCGCCAACCCACCCACGACTGGCCGCGCCAGCACATCGCGATGGCGCTGCGAGCCAAGCCGCGAAGGCGGCGCTTCTATACCTTCGATGTCGGCGTCTTCCTACAGGCCGACCCCTTTTCCATCCCCAACGAACGGAGCCTCCACACCATGCCGAACACCGATCTGCACTACCTCGAACTGCTCGAAGTCGGCCGCCTGATCCAGTCGAAGGAACTCTCGAGCGTCGAGGTCACGCAGGCCCAGCTCGATCGCATCGGGCAGGTCGACGGCGGCCTGCGCAGCTATGTGCGCGTGATGGCCGATTCGGCGCTGGCCGAGGCCAAACGCGCCGACGCCGAGATCGCGCGCGGCGAATCGCGCGGCCCGCTGCACGGCGTGCCGGTGGCGGTGAAGGACCTGTGCTGGACCGCGGGCGTGCCCACGGCCGCCGGCATGACGCTCTACCAGGACTTCGTGCCCGAGGTCGACGGCACCGTGGTGCGCAAGCTGCGCGAGGCCGGTGCGCCGATCCTCGGCAAGCTGCAGCTCACCGAGAGCGCCTATGCCGACCACCATCCGAGCGTGTCGCCGCCGGTCAATCCTTGGAACGCGGCGCACTGGCCGGGCGTGTCCTCCAGCGGCTCGGGCGTGGCCACCGCGGCGGGCCTGTGCTACGGCTCGCTGGGCACCGACACGGGAGGATCGATCCGCTTTCCCTCGGCTGCCAATGGCCTCACCGGCCTGAAGCCGACCTGGGGCCGCGTGAGCCGCCACGGCGCCTTCGAGCTCGCCGCCACGCTCGACCACATCGGCCCGATGACGCGCAGCGCCGCCGATGCGGGCGCGATGCTCGGCGCCATCGCGGGCGCCGACGCGAACGATCCCACCGCCAGCCTGCTGCCGGTGCCCGACTACCTGGCCGACATCGGCAAGGGCCTGGCCGGCCTGCGCGTGGGCATCGACCTGCGCTGGGCCACCGAGGGCGTGGACGCGCCGACGCGCGAGGTCTTCGATGCCGCCGTCGCCGCGGTGAAGACGCTGGGCGGCGAACTGCGCGAGGTGCGCTTTCCCGATCCGGCGCAGGCGCTGGCCGACTGGTTCCCGCTGTGCGGCATCGAGGCCGCGGTGGTGCACGAGAAGACCTATCCGGCGCGCAAGGAGATGTACGGCCCGGCCGTGGCCGGCCTGATCGAGCTGGGGCTGGCGCAAAGCGGCACCGACTACCAGAAGATCGTGCTGCACCGCCACGACTTCAGCGGCCGCGTGCGCGCGATGTTCGAGGACATCGACCTGCTCTTGATCCCGGCCACCGGCATCGCTTCGCCGACCATGGAGCGCATGGCGCAGATGGGCGTCGACGCCGAGCTGATGGCCGCGATGCTGCGCTACACCTGCCCGTTCGACATGACCGGCAGCCCCACGATCACGCTGCCCGGCGGCTTCACGCCCGCGGGCATGCCGGTGGCCTTCCAGTTCGTGTCGCGCCACTTCGACGAGGCGCTGCTGGTGCGCGCCGGCGCGGCCTTCCAGCAGCTCACCGACTGGCACCGCCGCCATCCCGCGCTGTGAGCGCCGCGGGCTTCCCATTCCTTCGTTCTCCCTCGTTCTTTTTCTCTTCCCTCGAAAGCACCACCATGACACTACGCAATGCGCTTCTCTCCCTGGGCTGCACGCTGGCGCTGGCCACCTCGGCGATGGCCGCCGATCCGCTGAAGATCGGCCTGATGGAAGACGTCTCGGGCGACCTCGCCGTGCTCGGCAAGCCCAAGCTCAACGGCTCGCTGCTGGCCGTGGAGGAGATCAACAAGGCCGGCGGCATCATGGGCCGGCAGATCGAGCTGATCCACCTCGATCCTCAGGGCGACAACGCGCGTTACCAGGAGTTCACGCGGCGCCTGCTGAGCAAGGACAAGGTCGACCTGCTGATCGGCGGCATCACCTCGGCCTCGCGCGAGGCGGTGCGCCCGATCGTCGACCGCACGCAGACGCCGTACTTCTATACCAACCAGTACGAAGGCGGCGTGTGCGACGCCAACATGATCAGCATGGGCGCGGTGCCCGAGCAGCAGTTCTCCACGCTGATCCCCTACATGGTCCAGACCTTCGGCAAGAAGGTCTACGTGGTGGCGGCCGACTACAACTTCGGCCAGATCTCCGCCGAGTGGAACCGCACCATCCTCAAGGACCTGGGCGGCACCGTGGTGGGCGAGGAGTTCATCCCGCTGGGCGTGTCGCAGTTCGCGCAGACGATCCAGAACATCCAGAAGGCCAAGCCCGACTGGCTGCTGATGCTCAACGTGGGTGCGGCGCAGGACTCCTTCTTCGAGCAGGCCGCGGCCGCCAAGCTGAACCTGCCGATGGGCTCGTCGGTGAAGGTGATGCTGGGCTTCGAGCACAAGCGCTTCGCGCCGCCCGCGCTCAACCGCATGCATGCCACGGCCAACTGGTTCGAGGAGATCGACACGCCCGCGGCCACCGAGTTCAAGAAGCGCTGGCATGCCAAGTTCCCGAACGAGCCCTACATCAACGACATGGGCTACAACGCCTACAACGCGCTCTACATGTACAAGACGCTGGTCGAGAAGGCCAAGTCGACCAAGCTGGCCGACCTGCGCAAGGTGATCGCCGCCGGCGACGCCTGCATCGAGGCCGCCGAGGGCAAGGTCTGCATCGATCCCAAGAGCCAGCACGTGTCGCACCAGATGCGGCTGATCTCGGTCGACGACAAGCATGCGGTGAAGGTGCTCAAGGACTACGGGACCATCCAGCCCTACTGGCTCGGCCAGATCGGCTGCGACCTGACGAAGAAGAACGACCGCAAGCAGTACACGCCCTCGGACCTGCCGAAGAAGTCCTGAGCGCGTTTGCAGCAGCCAGCCACTGACCGGGAGCCGCGGTGTTCGCCGAAATCTTCTCCTTCCTCTACCAGTTCGCCGACGTGTTCGCGTTCCTCATCCTCTCGGCGGCCGGCCTGGCCGTGGTGTTCGGGATGATGGGCGTGATCAACATGGCGCACGGCGAGTTCATCATGTGCGGCGCCTACGTCACCGTGGGCCTGGTGCACGGCGGGCTGCCGCTGCCGCTCGCGCAGCTGTGCGGCACGCTCGCGGCCGGCCTGATCGGCATGGCCGTGGAGTGGAGCCTGGTGCGCAAGCTCTACAAGCGGCCGCTCGACTCGCTGCTCGCCACCTTCGGCCTGAGCCTGATCGTCACGCAGGGCATGCTGCTGGTGTTCGGCTCCACGCTCGCGGGCGTGGGCACGCCCGAAGGCAGCTTCAGCGTGGGCGGCTACAGCTTCTCGGTCTACCGGCTGGTGCTGTTCGCGGCCGCGGTGGCGGTGCTCGGCGGCATCTACCTGGTCTTCATGCGCACCCGCTTCGGCGTGCATGCGCGCGCCACCATGCAGAACGCCTCGATCGCGCAGGCCACCGGCGTGCGCGTGGGCCGCGTGTACGCGCTGAGCTTCGGCATCGGCGCCGGTCTCGCGGGGCTGTGCGGCGCGCTCTATGCGCCGACCATGACCCTGATCCCGACCATGGGCGCGGCCTTCCTGGTCGAGAGCTTCGTCACGGTGGTGGTGGGCGGCGCCAACGTGCTGCTGGGCACCGCGCCGGCCGGCATCCTGCTCGCGGTCATCCGCACCGGCCTCAACGGCTGGGGCGGCCAGATCGTGGGCCAGATCGGAATGCTGCTGGCGGTGATCGTGGTGATCCGCATCCTGCCCGAAGGGGTGTCGGGCTGGCTGGCCCGGCGCACCCGCTGAACGGCGTCTTCCCCTGCACGGAGTCCTTCTCGCATGTTCCAACTCATCAACGGGCCGCAGACGCTGGGTGCCAGCCGCGTCTTCTGGCTTCCCTTCCTCGCCGTGCTGGTCCTGGTGCTCGCGTACCCGGCCGTCGCCGATTCCTACGACGTCGGCAACATGGCGTACCTGCTGACCTGGACCTTCATGGCCATGGGCCTGTGCCTGGTCTGGGGCTACGGCGGCATGCTGTCCTTCGGCCAGACCTTCTTCTTCGGCGTGGCCGGCTACGGCTACGGCGTGCTGGCCACCAACCTGGGCGGCGAGTCGGGCACCACCTTCCTCGCGCTGGCGCTGGCCCTCGGCCTGGCCGCGCTGGCGGCGGCGGTGCTCGGCTACTTCATGATCTGGGGCCGCGTGGGCGGCGTGTTCTTCGGCATCGTCACCTTGTCGGCCACGCTGGTGCTGGCCTTCTTCCTCGGCCAGACGGCCGGGCCCGAATGGCACATCGGCAACGCGCGGCTCAACGGCTTCAACGGCATGAAGGACATGGCGCCGCTGAACATCCCGTGGTTCGGCGGCGAGCCGCTGTTCTTCGAGGGCGTGGCGCTGTACTACCTGGTGGTGGCGCTGATCCTCGTGGTCTACCTGGGCCTGCGCATCCTGCTGAACTCGCGCTTCGGCAACGTGGTGGTGGCGGTGCGCGAGGACCCGCAGCGCGCCGAGCTGCTCGGCTACGACGTGCGCAAGTACCAGCTCGCCACCTTCGTGATCGGCTCCGCGCTGGCGGGCCTGAGCGGCGTGCTCTACACCTCCTGGGGCCAGTTCATCACGCCCGCGAGCATCGGCCTGCCGGCCGCGGCGATGCCGATCGTCTGGGTCGCGTTCTCGGGCCGTGGCGACATCACGGCCACGCTGGTCGGTTCGTTCCTGGTGCTCTGGGCCTTCCAGGCGCTGACGGTCTACAGCCAGCAGGCGGCGCTGCTGCTGATGGGCGCGATGCTGCTGTGCACCGTGATGGTGGCGCCGCAGGGCTTCGTGATCGGCGTGGCGAACGCGGTGCGGCGGCTGTTCGCGCGGCGCGGTGCACCCAAGGCCGCGGCGCCGTCGAAGCTGCCCGAAGCCACGACCGCGGAGGTGCGCGCATGACCGAGGTCTTGTTGCAGACCCACGGCCTGTCGAAGCGCTTCGGCGGCCATGCGGCCGTGTCGGAGGTCGACCTCTCGGTGCGCCGCGGCGAGATCCATTGCCTGATCGGGCCCAACGGCGCGGGCAAGAGCACGCTGTTCAAGCTGATCGTCGGCACCCACGAGGCCAGCGAGGGCCGCATCGAGTTCCAGGGCCGCGAGGTGACGGACGAGCGGCCCTATCAGCGCGTGCAGCAGGGCATGAGCATCAAGATGCAGGCGCCCAGCGTGTTCCGCGAGCTGCCAGTGCGGCAGAACATCCACATCGCGCTGCAGCACCATGCGCGGCTGGCCGAGCTGCGGCGCGAGGAGGACCGGCTGCTCGAGCTGCTGGACCTCGCGGCCGATGCCGACAAGCCCGCGGGCGAGCTGGCGCACGGCCAGCAGCAGTGGCTGGAGATCGGCATGGCGCTGGCGCTCAAGCCGGTGCTGCTGCTGATGGACGAGCCCACGGCCGGGCTGTCGCCCGAGGAGACCTTCAAGACCGGCGAGCTGATCCAGAAGCTCAATGCCGAGGGCATGACGGTGCTGGTGGTCGAGCACGACATGGCCTTCATCCGCCAGATCGCGCAGCGCGTGACCGTGCTGCACTTCGGCAAGGTGTTCGCCGAGGGCTCGATCGCCGAGGTGATCGCCGATCCGCGCGTGGCCGAGATCTACCTGGGGAAGACGCATGAACACCACTGAGACCGTGCTCGAGATCCGCGGCCTGCAGGCCGGCTATGGCGCCACGCCGATCCTCCAGGGCGTCGACCTGGCGGTGGGCAAGGGCGAGATCGTGGCGCTGATCGGGCGCAACGGCGTGGGCAAGACCACCACCATGCGCTGCCTGATGGGCCTGTTGCGCACGCGCGGCGGCGGCGTCCGCTTCCTGGGGCGCGACATCGAGACCCTGTCCAGCGATGCGCGCGCGCGGCTGGGCATCGGCTATGTGCCGCAGGGGCGCGAGGTGTTCCCGCGCATGACGGTGGCCGAGAACCTGATGGTGGGCGAACTGATCGGCGGCCCGCGCGGCAAGAAGCAGCCCGAGCTGGTCTACCAGTACTTCCCGCGCCTGGCCGAGCGCCGCGACCAGCTCGCCGGCACCATGTCGGGCGGCGAGCAGCAGCAGCTCGCCATCGGCCGCGCGCTGGTGGGCAACCCGGCGCTGATGCTGCTCGACGAACCCTCGGAGGGCATCCAGCCCTCGATCGTGCAGCTGATCTGCGACGTGCTGCGCGCGATCCGCCGCGACCTCGGCACCACCATCCTGTTCGTCGAGCAGAACCTCGACACCATCCTCGACGTGGGCGAGCGCGCCTACGTGATGGAGAAGGGCCGCATCGTCGGGCGCATCGAGCCCGGCGCCATGAACGCGCAGGCGGTGCGCGAGCACCTCTCGCTGTGAAGCAACCCACAAGGAGACCCATTCCATGAGCTGGCTCGAACGATCGATCATGCAGACGCGCGGCGAGGGCCGTGCGCGCAGCGTGGCCACCCACGAACTCACCGAGGCGAAGCAGGGCACCTACCACTTCACCATCGGTCCCTACACCCAGCCCGTGCTGACGGTGAAGCCCGGCGACCGCATCGTGGTCGAGACGCGCGATGCCTTCGACGGCAAGGTCAGGACCGAGCAGGACCTGCCCTCGAAGGTGCTGACCATGCCCTTCGTCAATCCGCAGAACGGCCCGATCATGGTCGAGGGCGCCGAGCCCGGCGACGCGATCGCGGTGCACATCGAATCGATGGCGCCGCGCGGTCCGAATCCGCGCGGCACCTGCTGCATGATCCCGGACTTCGGCGCGCTGAGCGGCACCGCCTTCACCGCGCTGCTGAACCAGCCGCTGCCCGAGACCGTGCGCAAGATCGACGTGGACGAGGAGGGCGTGTACTGGAGCAAGCGCGTCACGCTGCCGTACCGCCCGCACATCGGCACCCTGAGCTGCTCGCCCGAGCTCGATTCCATCAACAGCCTCACGCCCGACCAGCACGGCGGCAACATGGACCTGCCCGACATGGGCCCGGGCAGCATCACCTACCTGCCGGTGCGCACGCCGGGCGGGCGGCTGTTCATCGGCGACGCCCATGCCTGCCAGGGCGACGGCGAGGTCTGCGGCACCGCGGTCGAGTACCCGAGCCTCACGACCATCCGCGTCGACCTGATCAAGGGCTGGAAGCTCGAGTGGCCGCGGCTGGAGACCGAGGCCATGATCATGGCCATCGGCAGCGCGCGCCCGCTCGAGGACGCCACCCGCATCGCCTACAAGGAACTGGTGCTGTGGATGGAGGCCGAGTACGGCTACGACCGCTGGGACGCCTACATGATGCTGAGCCAGTGCGGCAAGGTGCGGCTGGGCAACTTCGTGGATCCGAAGTACACGGTGGGGGCGGGGATCTCGAAGGAGTATCTGGCGCCCTGAGTCCCCTCAGGCCGCGGGCCTGGCGCGCCGCCTCGGCGCCATCGTCGCGGCCGCGCGCCGCACCGCCTCGGCGAACTCGGCCAGGATCGGCGGGCGCTCCATGCCGTCGCGGCGGAAGAACAGCCCGAAGGACGGCAGGCTCACCTTCGGCGCGATGGCGAGCCGGCGCACGCCGCCGCGCGCGATCTCGTCGATCGCATGCTCCAGCCGCACCGCGCACAGCAGCGACGGATCGCGCCGCAGCACCGCGCCGACCGTCACCGACGACAGGGCCTCGACGACCGGCATCGGCGGCGTCGCGCCATCGTTGAGGAAGGCCGTCATGAAGGCCTGCCGCACCAGCGTCTCGCGCGGCGGCAGCACCCAGGAAGACTGGGCCAGGTCGGCCCAGCGCAGCTTGCGCCGGGCGCCGTCGTCGTTGCCGGGGTGAGCGGTGGATGCGAGCACGCAGAGTTCGTCCTCGAGCAACACCACGGGCTCGAGCCGCGGCGCGATGTCGCTCGCGGACAGCTCGGGCGTGATGGCGCCGAAGACGCAGTCGAGCTCGCCCTCGAGCAGCCGCTCGATCAGTTCGTGGACGCGGCCCTCGCGCAGCAGCACGGCGGCGCCCGGCAGCCGCCGGCGCAGCTCGGCGATGGCGGCCGGAATGGTGGCGGTGACGGAGGGCGCGCCGACCCGCAGCACCGCCGCGGCGCCGCCCTGCAGCGCGTCGACGTCCTCGGTGGCACGCGAGAGTTCGTTGAGCACCGCCCGCGCGCGGAACACCGCGCTCGCGCCCAGCGCGTTGGCGTGAATGCCCTGGTGGCTGCGCTCGAACAGCCGCGCGCCGAAGCAGCCCTCGATCTCGCCGAGCATCTTGCTGATCGCGGGCTGGCTCAGGTGCAGCCGCGCCGCCGCGCCGCGCATGGTGGCGGTCTCGGAGAGCGCGGCGAGCAGTTCGAGGTGCCTCAGGCGAAGCTTGCGCACGAGATGGTGGGTCTTGGCGTCCATGGGCGGTCCCGGTGTCGGAGGCGATAGCTGATCGTGATCGCTCCCTCACGATTATCGAATTTTCAAGAATAGGGGAAGGGGATAAGGTCCGGGCCGATGAATACCGAGACAACGACAGAGACAACCGGTCCGGCGGCACCGCTTTCGGGCGTACGCGTGATCGACATGGGGCAGTACATCGCCGGCCCGGGCGCGGCGATGGTGCTGGCCGAGTTGGGCGCCGAGGTGGTGAAGATCGAGCCGATCGCGGGCGACCAGGCGCGCCACATCGGGCGCTACGGCGAGTCGATGATCCGGGCCTACAGCCGCGGCAAGCGCTCGATCGCGCTCGACCTCAAGAGCGAGGCCGGGTGCGCGGTCGCGTGGCGGCTGATCGAGGGCAGCGACGTGCTGATCCAGAACCTGCGCCCGGGGGCGGTGGAAGCCCTGGGCTTCGGGCCGGAGCCGGTGCGCGAGCGCTTCCCGAAGCTGATCTACCTCTCGATCTCGGGCTTCGGCAACCGCGGGCCCTCGAGCGCGCGTCCCGGCTACGACGTGGCCGCGCAGGCCGAGAGCGGGCTGATGTCGGTGACGGGCGAGCCGGACCGGCTGCCGCAGAAGGTGGGCGTGCCGGTCATCGACGCGGCCGCGGGGCACCTGGGCGCGCAGGCGGTGCTGGCGGCGCTCTATGGGCGCACGCGCACCGGCCGGGGCGAGACGCTGCGCACCTCGCTGCTCGAGGTGGCGCTGCACCTGCAGGCCACCACCTGGTGCGACTACCTGGGCGGCGCGCCCGAGCCGACGCGCATCGGCGACGGCCAGCCGAACAACGCGCCGGCCGCGGAGGTGGTGCCCACGCGCGACGGACACATCGTGCTGTCGGCCTATGCGGACGAGCACTGGGCGCGCTTCTGCCGCGTCGTGGGGCGCGAGGCGCTCGCGGACGATCCGCGCTTTCGCAGCAACGCCCTGCGCGTGCGGCATCGCACCGAACTGCGCGCGGTGCTGCGCGAATGCCTGTCCGCGTTCACGAGCGAGGAGTGCGTGGCGCTGCTGAGCCGCAACCAGATCGTCGTCGGCGCGGTGCGCAGCTACCGGCAGGTGCTCGACAGCGAGGACGTGCAGGCCAGCGGCATGCTGGTCGACGCGGTCGCGGCCGACGGCAGCCGCTACCCCTCGCTGGCGCTGCCCTACAGCCTGGGCGAGGCGCCGCGCGCCCGGCCGCGCGCCGCGTCCGCCTGCGGCGCCGACACCGACGAGGTGCTGGGCGCGCTGGGCTTCGGCGCGCAGGAAATCGCCGAGCTGCGCCGCGACGGCGCCGTGGCCTGAGCGCCGGATGAGAGAGGAAAACGCCATGGACACGTTCACGCAAGAAGGCGAAGCCGCCGTCGTCCAGACGCTGCCGCTGTTCGAGATGATGCGCATGCGCGCCGCGACCACCGCGCGCCGCCATCCGCGGCTGGGCTTCGCCGCGACGGAGCCCGGCACCGGGATGCGCTGGGTCAACCAGTTCACCCACACGCACCGCCGCCTGGGGCCGGAGGACCGGGAGGTGGTGAGCCCGAACAACGACACCGTCTACAGCAACGCCTGGCTCGATCTTTCCGAGGGACCGGTGGTCATCGAGTCGCCCGACATGGGCGAGCGCTACTGGACGCTGGGGCTGCTCGATGCCTGGACCAACCCCTTCGCCTACGTGGGGCGGCGCACCACCGGCAACCGGGCGCAGCGCACGCTTGTCCATGGGCCGGGCTGGCACGGCACCGTGCCCGCGGGCATCACGCACACGATCCGCGCGGCCGGCGAGGACGTCTGGCTGATCGGCCGCATCCTCGTGGAGGACGACGGCGCCGATGCCGAGCGCGTGCGCGCGCTGCAGGCGGGCTTGCGGCTCGTGCGACTCGATGGCACCGACGCGGCGATGCGCGTGGACACCGTGCTCGACGGCCGCGACACGCGCATTCCCGCGCCCGACCTGTATCGCCAGGTCGTGGACGCCGCGCTGCGGCGCAATCCCGTGCCCGAGGGCGAGCGGCTCGCATGGCCGCCCGCGGCCGGTGCGCTCGAGGCCGCGCTGCCGGCCGTCTACGAAGGCCTGCGCAACGCCGGCCAGCCGCACGACCTGGGCGGCGGCTGGGCCATCCCGGTCATGGTGCGCACGCACTGGGGCGACGATCTGCTGACGCGCTCCCGCATCGCGCGCAACTTCATCGGTGCGCTCGGCATCGACGAGGCGATGTACCCGACGGCGGAGGTCGACGCGCGGGGCGAGCCGCTCGACGGATCGCGGCGCTACGAGCTGCGCTTCGCGACGGGCCGGGCCCCGAAGGTGGGCGCCTTCTGGTCGCTCACGATGTACCGGCGCAGCGACTGCCTGTTCGTGGCCAACCCGATCGCGCGCTACTCGATCGGCGACCGCACGCCAGGCCTGCGCCACGAGGCCGACGGCAGCCTCGCGATCCGGCTGCAGGCCGACGATCCGGGGCCGGGCGCGAACTGGCTGCCGGCGCCGCGCGACGAGCGCTTCTATGTCGTGCTGCGGCTCTACCAGCCGCATGCCGACCACCTGGCGCTGCGCTTCGACTATCCGCCGATCCGGCAGGCCTGAGACTCGACGAACGAACACACTTAAAAAAATGGAGACGACACGCATGACGACCTTGAATCGCCGCCACCTTCTCGCCGTGGCCGCCGGCCTGGCGCTGCCCTGGAGCGCGCCGGCTTCCGCGCAGGCCTGGCCCGCGCGGCCGATCCGCATGATCTCGCCCTACGGCGCGGGCGGCTCCAACGACATCCTCACGCGCGTGCTCGGCGACTTCCTCGGACGCCGGCTGGGCCAGGGCATCGTGGTCGAGAACAAGGCGGGCGCGGGCACGCGCATCGCCAACGACTTCGTGGCCAAGGCGCCGCCCGACGGCTACACGCTGCTGCATGCGGCCGCGCCGATCGCCATCGGCGAGGCGCTGTACAAGGACCTGCCGTACGACGTGCACAGGAGCTTCGCCGCCATCGCCAGCACCGCGATCGCCCCGCTGTTCCTGGTGGTCAATGCCCAGGCGCCATATCGCACGCTGGCGGAATTCGTGAAGCATGCGAAGGCGCAGCCCGGTGGCGCCACCTTCGGCTCGCCGGGCGCGGGCTCCGCGCCGCACCTGACGGCCGAGCTGCTGCTGCGCGCCGCGGGCGCCAAGGGCGTGGTGGTGCAGTACCGCGGCGACGCACCGGCCTACACCGAGCTGCTGGCCGGGCGCATCGACGCCACGCTGACCGCCATCTCGACCGCGGTGCCGCACATCCAGGCCGGCAAGCTGCGGGTGCTGGGCGTGGCCAACGAGGAGCGTTCGCCGCTGTACCCCGATGCGCCCACGCTGCGCGAACAGGGCCTGCCCTCGGTCGTGGGCTACGGCTGGTACGGCATGCTGGCGCCCGCGGGCACGCCGGCGGCGGTGGTCGAGCGGCTCAATGCCGAGATCAACGCCGCCGTGGCCGACGCGGACGTGCGCCGCAAGGCCGAGGCCGCGGGACTGCAACTGCGTGGCGGCAGCGCCGCCGAGTTCAGCGCGTTCATCGGCAGCGAGACGCGCAAGTGGGCCCAGATCATCAAGGCCGCGAACATCACGGCCGAGTGAGCTAGACCACGCCGTCGAACATCATCACGTCGACCTCGTCGCCCGCCGCCACCGGGCCCTGGTCGTGGTGCAGCACCACGAGCCCGTTGGCCTCGACCATCGAACTGAGCACGCCCGAGCCCTGGTTGCCCGCCACCCGCACCTCGGGCAGCGCGCCGGGCACCGACTGCACGAAGCCGCGCTGGTACTCGGTGCGGCCCGGCTTCTTGCGGATCGGCCCGAGGCTGCGCGCGCGCAGCAGCGGCGGGTGCGCGGCGGCCGCGGCATGGCAGCCCATCATGCGCAGCAGCGCGGGCCGCACGAAGGCGAGGAAGGTGACCATCACGGCCACGGGATTGCCGGGCAGGCCGAACAGCACGGCCGCTTCGTGGCCCTGGGGCTCGCGCGGGATCAGGCCCACGGCCATCGGCCGGCCCGGGCGCATCGCGACGCGCCAGAAGGCGATGTCGCCGAGCTGCTGCATCACGTCGCGCGTGTGGTCGGCCGCGCCGGCGCTGACGCCGCCGCTGGTGACGATGGCATCGGCCTCGCGCGCCGCGCGCTGCACGGCCGCCGCCAGCGAGGCGGGATCGTCGCGCACCAGGCCGAGATCGATCACCTCGCAGCCCAGCCGCTCGAGCAGGGCGGTGACGGTGTAGCGGTTGCTGTCGTAGACGGCGCCCTCGCGCGGCGCGTCGCCGACCTCGAGGATCTCGTCGCCGGTCGACAGGCAGGCCACGCGCAGCCGCCGCAGCACCGGCACGCCGGTCAGGCCCAGGCTCGCGACCATGCCGAGCGCGGCCGGCGACAGCCGCTGGCCGCGCCGCAGCGCGGGCTGGCCCTGCATCAGGTCCTCGCCCGTGAGGCGGCGGTTGTCGCCGCGGCGCACCACGCGCGCGGGGAAGCTCAGGCGATCGTCCTCGACGCGGCAGAACTCCTGCGGGATCACGGTGTCGAGCCCGGCGGGCATGACGGCACCGGTCATGATGCGCACCGCGTCGCCCGCGGCCAGCGCGCCGCGCCAGGTGGCACCGGCCAGCGCGGTACCGACGATGCGCAGTGAGACCGAGGCATCGCTGGGCGCGTCGTCGCGCAGCAGCGCGCCGTCGAAGGCGAAGCCGTCCATGGCGGAGTTGTCGTGCGGCGGCACGCTGACGGGCGAGACGATGTCCTCGGCCAGCACCCGGCCGAGCGCCTGGCGCAGGCCGAGCTGCTCGCGCTGCGCGACGACGGCGCCCTCGACCAGCCGCTCGATGAAGCTGCGCACGCCGTCGACGCCGAGGTCCTGGGGGTCGTGGCAGGCGAGGCCGGCGGCGATGTCGGCGATGCGGCCCATCGATGCGCTCATCCGCCGATGTAGCTCATCTCGACGCGGCGCTGCGCCTGGGCGCCGCCGTCGTCGGGGCCGCGCAGCGCGCGCAATTCCGAGTAGCGGTCGGCGCGGCCCTGCCAGACATGGCCGATGGCTGAGGCGATCTCCTCGTCGCTGGCGCCGCCGCGCAGCAGCGGGCGCAGGTCGTGGCCGGCGCTCGCGAACAGGCACAGGTAGAGCTTGCCCTCGGTCGACAGCCGCGCGCGGCTGCAGTCGCGGCAGAAGGCCTGCGTGACGCTGCTGATGACGCCGATCTCGCCGCGGCCGTCGGCATAGGCCCAGCGCTGGGCGGTCTCGCCGGCCACGCTGGCCTCGAGCGGGCGCAGCGGGAATTCGGCGCCGATGCGCGCGACGACCTCGGCCGAGGGCAGCACCTCGTCCATGCGCCAGCCGTTGGTGGCGCCGACGTCCATGTACTCGATGAAGCGCAGCACGACCCGGCCGTCGAGCCGGTCGCGGAAGTGGCGCGCCATCGGCAGGATCTCCTGCTCGTTGGTGCCGCGCTTGACCACCATGTTGACCTTGATCGGGCCCAGGCCCGCGGCATGCGCGGCCTCGATGCCGGCCAGCACGTCGGCGACGGGAAAGTCGACGTCGTTCATGTGGCGGAACACGGCGTCGTCGAGGCTGTCGAGGCTGACGGTCACGCGCTGCAGGCCGGCGGCCTTGAGCGCGGCGGCCTTGCGCTTGAGCAGCGAGCCGTTGGTGGTGAGGGTGAGCTCGAGCGGTTCGCCCGCGGGCGTGCGCAGCGCGGCCAGTTGCTCGATCAGGCCCTCGATGTTCTTGCGCAGCAGCGGCTCGCCGCCGGTCAGCCGGATCTTGCGCACGCCGTGCGCGGCGAACTGGCGCGCCAGCCGCGTGATCTCCTCGAAGCTCAGCAGCGCGCTGTGCGGCAGGTACTGGTAGTCCTTGTCGAACACGTCCTTCGGCATGCAGTAGCTGCAGCGGAAGTTGCAGCGGTCGGTCACGCTGATGCGCAGGTCGGTCAGCGGCCGGCCCAGGCGGTCGTGCAGCGCGCCGGTGGCGGGCAGCGCGATCCCGGGCACGGCGAGGGCCGCGCGCTGGCGGCCGATCTCGGCGATCGGGATGACGGTGCTGTGGCTGCTGCGGTTGTTCATGGGGCGGAAGCTCCGATTTTGCGCCATGGGCCAAGGGCCCGTGCCGCGCAGGCTACTGGATCGCGCCGCCGCGGACCTTGCCCGCGGTCAAGCTTCGGCGATTCGGGGCCGGTTCAGCCGCGGCAGAGCTTGAGGTTGGTGCGGGTGGCGCGCACCACGGGCAGGTAGATCTCGGCGTCGGCCGGCGGGTACTCCTCCTGGATCTTCTCGTCGCTCTTGCCCGCGCTCTCGGCCAGCGGCGCCAGGGTCTGCAGGCAGGCGGTGCGGTCGCCGAGCTTGTACTGGGTCAGCGCGAGGTCGTTGCGCATCCAGCCCTTGCTGATCCAGTCCAGGGTCTTGTCGCATTCGGTGAGCACCGGTGCCAGCGTGGTGAGGGCGGCGGCGTAGTCGCGCGCGTCGTAGCGGCGCTTGAAGCCCTGGCGCGAGGTGGCCACGGCGCGGTCGGTGCAGGCCGGGGCCGGCCGCGTGTAGGTGCCCTCGAAGGTGGCGCGGGCGCCGCAGTTGTCGCGGCACTGGTCGGCGCCGTTGGTGCCGACCTTGACGGTGCCGCCGTCGACGCTGAAGTTCACCACGCAGCTCGAGTCGTCGAGCTTCGCCGTGCCGCGCGCCAGCGTGCCGTCGAGTGCGCAGGTGTGGGCGTTGGCGCCGATGGTGGTGATGTCGAAGTGGCCGTTGGGCTTGATGCGCAGCGCGCCGTTGCCGCCCTGGTAGATGTATTCGCCGGGCGGCGGCGAGGCGAACTCGGCGCGGGCGAGGCCGGCGGCGGCGAGCGCGAGCACGGGGAGGAGGCGGACGAAGGGCAGGGAGCGAGGAGCGTTCATCGGGAGTTCTTTGCGCAGGCGGCGACGGCCCGGCCAGTGTATCGGCCGCGCCCCGCCTGGCGGGTTCTCGCCATTTCCATGCAGCCTGTCTGGACATAGACAATGCGAACAATTATCATTTGTGAGCCTGAGTACGTAGCGAATGGACGACGCAAAGGGCTTCTTTCAACCAGGAGCTTTGTCATCGTGCCCTACGTTCTTCCCGCCTTGCCCTATGCCTTCGACGCGCTCGAGCCCCATATCGACGCGCAGACGATGGAAATCCACCACGGCAAGCACCACCAGACCTACGTCAACAACCTCAATGCCGCGCTGAAGGACACGCCGCACGAAGGCCAGCCGGTCGAGGCGCTGATCGCCGGCGTCGAGCAACTGCCCGAGGCCCTGCGCGCGCCGGTGCGCAACAACGGCGGCGGCCACGCCAACCACGGCCTGTTCTGGACCGTGATGGCGCCCGTGGGCCAGGGCGGCGGCGGTGCACCCGAAAGCGAGCTCGCCAAGGCCATCGATGCCGACCTCGGCGGCTTCGAGGCCTTCAAGGAAGCCTTCACCAAGGCCGCGCTCACGCGCTTCGGCAGCGGCTGGGCCTGGCTCACGGTCACGCCCGCCGGCAAGCTGGCGGTGGAGAGCAGCGGCAACCAGGACAGCCCGCTGATGCGCGGCATCGGCTCGGGCAACGTGCCGATCCTCGGGCTCGACGTGTGGGAGCACGCCTACTACCTCAAGTACCAGAACCGCCGCCCCGAATACATCGCGGCCTTCTACAACGTCGTGAACTGGGCCGAGGTGGCCCGTCGCCATGCCGCGGCGCTGCGCTGCGGAAATTCCGGCGCATGAACCCCGACAGCTCCGAGCAACCGGCAGCGGCTCCCGCCATGCGCGGCCCGCGTCCCGCCCGCAGCGCGCGCGAATGGCTCGGGCTGGCGATCGTGGCGGCCGGCGCGGTCGTCGTCGTGGCGCACTTCTGGCGTTTCGTGACCGCCGACCCGGTGGTCTGGAACGCGTTCCTCGGCGGCTCGGTGGCGGCCTTCGCCACGGCGCTGGGCACCACGCCGGTGATCTTCTCTCAGCGCCTGCCCGACCGCGTGCAGGACACGCTGTTCGGCTTCGGCGCCGGCGTGATGCTCGCGGCCTGCGCCTTCTCGCTGATCATTCCGGGCCTCGCGGCGGCCAAGTCGATCGGCGTCTTCGGCGGCGGCGACTGGGCCGCCGGCGGCGTGATCGGCGGCGCGATCCTGCTCGGCGGCATCGCGCTGATGGTGATGGACCGCGTGCTGCCGCACGAGCATTTCATCAAGGGTCGCGAAGGGCAGGCGGCGCGCCAGATCCGGCGCACCTGGCTGTTCGTGTTCGCGATCGCGCTGCACAACGTGCCCGAGGGGCTGGCGATCGGCGTCGGCTACGCGGCCAACAACGGCCTGCGGGCCGACGCGCTGGCCACCGGCATCGCGATCCAGGACGTGCCCGAGGGCCTGGTGGTGGCGGTGGCGCTGCTGGCCGCGGGCTACAGCCGCACTTTCGCCGTGCTGATCGGCATGGCCTCGGGCCTGGTCGAGCCGTTGGGTGCGGTGCTCGGCGCGGCCGTGGTCGGCCATTCGGCGATGCTGCTGCCCTGGGGCCTGGGCTTCGCGGCGGGCGCGATGCTGTTCGTGATCAGCCACGAGATCATTCCGGAATCGCACCGCAAGGGGCACGAGGCCTTCGCCACCGGCGGGCTGATGGTCGGCTTCGTGCTGATGATGCTGCTCGACACGGCGCTGGGCTGAGCCGCTTCGGCGCGCAAGAAAAAAACGCGGCGGGCCTGGCGGTCCGCCGCGTTTTTTTCTGAAGGGAGGCGATCTCAGCCGTGCTTCACCGCCACCGTCTTCAGCGTGGTGAAGCCGTACAGCGCCTCGAAACCCTTCTCGCGGCCGTAGCCCGAGGACTTGACGCCGCCGAAGGGCAGCTCGACGCCGCCGCCGGCGCCGTAGTTGTTGATGAACACCTGGCCGCTGCGCACGCGCCTGGCCATGCGGAACTGGCGCGCGCCGTTCTCGGTCCAGATGCCGGCGACCAGGCCGAACTGGGTGGCGTTGGCGAGCGCCACCGCTTCGTCTTCATCGGCGAAGGCCATGGCGGCGAGCACCGGTCCGAACACTTCCTCCTGCGCGAGGCGGTGGGTCACCGGCACGTCGCGCAGCAGCGTGGGCGCCTGGTAGAAGCCGGTCTCGGGCGCTTCGTCGACCACGATGCCCTGGGCCACCATCGGGATGCCGGCCACCTGCGCGTCGCTCAGAAAGTCCCACACGCGCTGCTGCTGGGTCTGGCGAATCAGCGGGCCGACGTCGAGGTCCATCGCGGCCGGGCCCACGCGCAGTGCCTCGAAGGCATGGCCCAGGCGTTCGAGCAGCGGTTCGTAGATGGCCCGCTCGACCAGCACGCGCGAGCCGGCCGAGCAGGTCTGGCCGGCGTTCTGCACGATGGCGTTGATCAGCACCGGGATCGCGGCGTCGAGGTTGGCGTCGGCGAAGATGATCTGCGGGCTCTTGCCGCCGAGCTCGAGCGTGACCGGGCAATGCCGCTCGGCCGCCACCTGCTGGATCAAGGTGCCGATCTTCGGGCTGCCGGTGAAGCTGATGTGGTCGATGCCCTCGTGGCGCGCGAGCGCGTCGCCCACCTCGTGGCCGTAGCCCGTGACGATGTTGAGCGCGCCGGCCGGGAAGCCGACCTCGGCCGCGAGCTGGGCCACGCGGATCAGCGACAGGCAGGCGTCCTCGGCCGGCTTGACCACGCAGACGTTGCCGGCCGCGAGCGCGCCGCCCACGCTGCGCCCGAAGATCTGCATCGGGTAGTTCCACGGGATCACGTGACCGGTCACGCCGTGCGGCTCGCGCCAGGTGAAGACGCTGTAGCCGTCCTGGTAGGGGATGGTCTCGCCGTGCAGCTTGTCGCAGGCACCGGCATAGAACTCGAAGTAGCGCACCAGCGCGAGCGCATCGGCGCGCGCCTGCTTCACGGGCTTGCCGCAGTCGCGTTGCTCGATGGCCGCGAGCTCGTCGACGTGTTCGGCGATCTTCTGCGAGAGCTTGAACAGCAGCCGGCCGCGGTCGGCCGCGCTGACCTTGTGCCACACGCCCTCGAAGCAGTCGCGCGCGGCGCGCACCGCGCTGTCGATGTCGGCGGCATTGCTGCGCTGGATTTCGTCGTAGGGCTGGCCGTCGGAAGGGTCGATGACGGGGAGGGTGCGGCCGGAGGCCGAGGGAACGTCGGCGTTGGCGATGAAGTTGAGCTGCATGGGCCGGGATTCTGCGCGAAGCGGCGAAACCCCGCGCGGCGGTCAGCGCCCGGCCGCGGCCCTGGGCAGTGCCTTCACCGCATCGAGCATGCGCTCGACATGCTTGTCGGGATTGAGGTTCTGGTAGTAGGAGGCGACCTTGCCGTCGGGCGCGATCACGTACGACAGCCGGTTGGCGAAGTCGGGCCGGGTCTGCATCACCGCGTCGAAGGACTGGATCACGCTCTTCGACTCGTCGGAGGCGACCGGAAAGCGGCTCTGGCAGGACTTGACCGAGAACTTCGACAGCGTGTCGATGTCGTCGGCCGAGACGCCGATCACCGTCGCGCCCAGGGCCGCGAACTGGTCGATGGCCTCGGCGAAGGCATGGGCCTCGATCGAGCACTCGTTCGAGTCGGCGGCCGGAAAGAAGTACAGCACCACCGGGCCCTTGGCGAGCGCATCGGCCAGCGAGTAGCGGAAGGTCTTGCCGCCGAGCGCGGCGGTGGCGGTGAAGCGGGGCGCGGGGTCGCCGATGTCGAGCGCGGCGTGGGCGGGTGCGCAGAGTGCCGCCGCGGCCAGGGTGAGGGTTCCGAATGCCGCGCGCGAGAAGGTCGGAAGTTGCATGGCGGTGTGCTCCGGTCGCTGTGGGGGCGGATTCTAGGACGATGCCGCCGCTGAAACCGGCGCGGCGTGCGCGCCGTACCCACTGCAGGGGCCGCGCTCGAAAAGAGGGAAGATGCGGCCCCGGGAGCGCGCTCATCGCGCCGATGGTGGGGAAGGACGGAAGAAATGACGAATGCCTGGATCCGGCGCGCGCTGCGCCTCGTGTACGCCCTCGGCGTGGCCGCGACGCTCGCCGCCTGCGGTGCATTGCCGCCCGCGCGCGAACGGCCCGCCGAGCATGCCGCCGCCTTCGATCCCTCGACCCGGCTGGCGAAGATCGCCGAGGCCTCGACGCCGCCCGGCGAGCACTCGGGCTTCCGGCTGATGCCGCTGGGCGTGTATTCGCTCGACGCGCGCATCCAGCTCGCGCAGCGGGCCCAGCGTTCGCTCGTGGTGCAGTACTACCAGCTCGAGAACGACGCCACCGGCCGGCTGCTGCTGCGTTCGCTGCGCGAGGCGGCCGCGCGCGGCGTGCAGGTGCGCCTGCTGGTCGACGACCTCTACACCATGAAGAGCCAGCAACTGCTGCTGGCGTTGGCCGCCGTGCCCAACGTGCAGGTGCGGCTGTTCAACCCTTTCTGCTGCGGGCGCGGCGGCGGGCTGCTGTCGCGCTTCGCGGCTTCGCCGCTGGAGATCGCGCGGCTCAACCACCGCATGCACAACAAGCTGTTCATCGCCGACGGCGCGATGGCCGTGGTGGGCGGGCGCAACATCGCCGACGAGTACTTCGTGCTCAGCGAGGCGCAGAACTTCATCGACATGGATGCGCTGGTGGTCGGCAAGGTGGTGCCGCAGCTCGAATCGATCTTCGACACCTACTGGAACAGCCGGCAGGTCTGGCCGGTGGCCGACATTGTGACGGGCGAGGGCGGCCGTGCGCCGGGTGCCGCCGATTTCGACGCCTGGATCGGCATGGCCGCGCCGCCGCCGAAGATCGTGCTGCCGCCGGTCGACATCCTCGGCTACGGGCCGATCGCCGAGGAACTGGACGCGGGCCGCATGGGCCTGTTGTGGGGCGAGGCGCGGGCCATCGCCGATCCACCGACCAAGCCGACCACCATGACCGCCGAGGAGGCCATCGCCACCAGCGTGACGATGAAGGTCTGGACCCTGATGCTCGACGCGCAGAGCGAGGTCGACCTGACCTCGCCCTACCTGGTGCCGGGCGAGCGCGGCATGGCGGCCTTCGAGGAGCTCACGAAGCGCAAGGTCAAGCTCACGCTGCTGACCAACTCGCTGGCCGCCAACGACGAACCGCTGGTGCACACCGGCTACGTGCGCTACCGCGAGCGGCTGCTGCGCAGCGGTGCCGACGTCTACGAGCTGAGCCCCAAGCGCACCAGCGCGGGCGAGCGCTTCGGCATGTTCGGCAAGTCGCTGGGCCGGCTGCATGCCAAGACCGCGGCCATCGACAAGCGCCGCATCTTCATCGGCTCGATGAACCTCGACCCGCGCTCGGCCAGCCAGAACACCGAGATGGGCGTGGTGGCCGACAGCCCGCAGCTCGCGCGCGAGATGCTGCGCGTGATCAACATCAGCAAGCTGCAGAACTCCTACCGGCTGCGGCTGGCCAAGGGCACGGGCACCCTGGAATGGCTCACGACCGACGGCGAGAAGGAGCTGATCCTGACCGCCGAGCCCGAGTCGGATTTCTTCCAGCGCTTCTACAACATGCTGATCGCCCCGATCGTGCCCGAGATGCTGCTGTAGCCTCGGGGGGATGGCGCAGACCTTCACGTCCCTTTCCGCCCCGCAGGTGATGCTGTGGGGGCTGCTGTTCTTCGGCGGCATCTACCTCGGCTTCGGCGCGCTCAATGCCCTGCTGACCCGGCGCGTGCTGCCGGCGCTGGGCATCGGCCGGGTGCTCGACCCGCGGCCGCTGCAGCCCGGGCAACTGCGGCGCGAGCTCACGCAGTCGGGCATCTCCGTGCTGATCTTCGGGCTCGGCATGGTGTTTCCCTGGGGCCTGCTGCAGCTGGGCTGGGCGCGGCTCGATCCCGATGCGGGCTGGCGCCAGGTCGTGGCCGAGATCGTGGTGCTCGCGCTGTGGAACGACGTGCATTTCTGGCTCAACCACCGGCTGCTGCACACGCGCTGGCTGCGGCGCTTCCACGGGCCGCACCACCGTTCCTTCGTGACCACGCCCTGGGCCACCTACAGCTTCCATCCGCTGGAGGCCGCGATGCTCGGCAACGTGATCCTGCTGCCGATGGTGCTGCACGACTTCAGCTTCTGGTCGCTGGCCTCGGTGCCGGTATTCAGCCTGTTCTTCAACAGCGTCGGGCATTCGAACTACGACTTCTTCCCGCGCGTGTCGTACAGCCACTGGTTCGCGGCCAGCCGCCGCCATCACCTGCACCACGCCTGCCACAACGGCAACTACGGCTTCCAGTTCACCTTCATGGACCGGCTGTTCGGCACCCGCATCGCGGCCGACGCGGCCGAGCCGCTGTTCCGGGGCTTTCGCGACAGGCAGCGCGGCCGTGCGGCCACGCACGATGGCAGGCCGGCCTGAGATGCCGCGGCTGCGTCACTGGCGCGACTGGCAGAGCCTGTTCTATCTGGCGGCCTTGCCGGCGCTCGCCGCCTGGCAATGGGTGCACGGCTTCAGCCTCTGGCTCTATGCGCCGATGCTGTTCCTCACGCTCGGCGTCGGCGTGATCCACCACAACCACGTGCACCTGCGCATGTGGCGCGGCCGGCGCATGAACCGGTTGACCGACTTCTGGATCACGCTGCTGCAGGGCCATCCGACCTTCGTGTTCTGGCCCGCGCATGTGGCGAACCACCACCGCCATCGCCATGGCCCGAAGGACGTGGCGCGCACCTACCGCTTCGACGGCGACACCAACCACCTGCGCGGCTACCTGCTGCATCCGTTCCAGGCGGTGTGGGTGCTGTTCCCGCTGTTCATGGCGTGGCTGGGGCGGCTGTATCGCCATCGGCGCGGGGCCTGGCGCTACTGCATGGCGCAGTACGCGCTGTGGCTCGCGAGCTGGGCCGCGCTGTTCGCGCTCGACTGGCGCAAGGCGCTGGTGTTCGTGATCCTGCCGCAACTGCACGGCCTGCATTGGTTGCTGGCCACCAACTACCTGCAGCACGCGCATGCCGACGGGCGCCGGCCCGCACGGGGCGCGCGCGGCGATACCCCGGGTACTCCGCTGAACTACGCGCGCAATTTCGAGGGCTGGGTCAATCCGCTGCTGTTCAACATCGGGCTCCACACGGCGCACCACGAGAACCCGCATGCCCATTGGTCCGAGCTCACGCATCTGCATCGCACGCATTACCGCGCGCGCGTCGATCCGTCGCTCAACGAGGGCGGGCTGGTGCCGTACATGGCGCGCGTGTTCGTGCTCGGCGCGCTCTGGCCGCGATGGCGCAGCCGACCGCTGATGCCGGGCGATTCCTTCACTTCCTGACACATGCCAGTTCCCTTCCAACGCGTCTACCTCGAAAGCGCCGGCTACTTCATGCCGGGCGACCCCGTGCCCAACGAGCGCATGGACGACTTCATCGCGCCGCTCAACCGGATGTCCGAGCGCATCAAGCGCCGCATCCTGGCCGAGAACGGCATCCGCACGCGCCACTACGCGATCGATGCCGAAGGCGCGACGCGCCACACCAACGCGCAGATGGCGGCCGGCGCGATCCGCGACTGCCTGCGCCGCGGCGGCGCCGAGCTGTCGCGCGTGTCGCTCTTGGCCAGCGGCTCGTCGGGCGGCGACACGCTGATGCCCGGCTTCGCCAACATGATCCAGGGCGAGCTCGCCGCGGCGCCGATGGAGACGCTCGCGGTGCACGGCATCTGCGCGGCCGGCGTGTCGGCGATCCAGGCCGCGGCGCAGGGCATCGAGCTGGGCGCGCACCGTTCGGCGCTCGCGGTGGCCAGCGAGATGCCCTCGCGGCTGTTCAAGCGCTCGCGTTTCGCGGCGCGCGGCTACGAGACCGACTTCGACTCGCACTTCCTGCGCTGGATGCTGTCGGACGGCGCCGGGGCGCTGCTGCTGTCCGATGGCGCGCCCGCGCTGGCCGGCTCGCCGGGCCTGCGGCTGCGCCTGAAGTGGGTGCACCAGCGCTCGTTCTCGGGCGACTACCCGGTCTGCATGCAGCTGGGCCTGACCGAGGACCGCGCGCGCGGCCACCTCGACTTCGCCTCCTGGTCCGAGGCCGAGGCGGCCGGCGCGCTGTCGCTGCGCCAGGACATCCGGCTGCTGCCGCACCTGTTCGACATCGGCATCCACGAGTACGCGGGGCTGGTGCGCGACGGCTGGGTCGATCCGAAGCGCGTCGACCATTTCCTGTGCCACTACTCGTCGGAGAAGTTCATCCCGGTGGTCGAGGACCTGATGGCCAAGGCCGAGCTGTCGATCCCGCGCGAGCGCTGGTGGAGCAACCTCGCGTGGCGCGGCAACACCGGGGCGGCGTCGATCCTGGTGATGCTGGCCGAGTTCCTCCACACCCGCGCGCTGAAGCCCGGCGAGCAGGTCTTCTGCTACGTGCCGGAGTCGGGGCGCTTCATGGCGGCCTACATGCTGTTCGAGGTGGAAGCGGTGGAGGCGCCGCCCGTGACGGTGGCGCCGCGCGCCGCTGCAGCCACGGCCGACGACGAGCTCGTGATCGCGCCGCCGCACGACCCGGCCGCCGCGCCCGAGGGCCTGGGCGCGCTGCTGACCGAGCTGGCCGCGATCTGGCACGACTACCGCTCGCGTGTCTGGCGCACGCCGCTCGTGCGGCAGATCCGCGAGCGCCGCTTCGCCGTGCCCGACTACCTGAACTGGATGGAGCAGTGGGTGCCGCAGGTGCGCGAAGGCAGCCTCTGGATGCGCGAGGGCGCGGCCTCGCTGAGCGAGCCGTACCAGGCGCTGTCGTCGTTGATCGGCGTGCACGCGGGCGAGGAGCAGAACGACTTCCAGATCCTGTTCAGCGACTACCGCAAGGCCGGCGGCACGGTCGAGCGCATCGAGGACCTGCGCCGCAACCCGGGCGGCGAGGCGCTCAACGCCTACCTGCATGCACTGGCCGCCACGCGCGACCCGATCGGCCTGCTGGGCGCGATCTACATCATCGAGGGCACGGGCCAGCGCATCGTGCCGGCGCTGCTGCCGCTGCTCAAGGCCAGCCTGCGGCTGCCGCCCGATGCCTTCCGCTTCCTCGAATACCACGGCCACAACGACGAGAACCACCTGAACCGCTGGCTGCTCGCGGTCGAGATGGTGATGGCCGTCGAGGGCCAGGCGCGCGCCGCGCGCCAGATCGCCGACACGGCGCGCCATACGGCCGCCCTCTACCTGATGCAGTTCCAGCACATCACCGAGCGGATTTCCCATGCGAACGCCTGAATTCCTGGCCCGCGGGCACGACGAGCGCGACCCCAGCCCCTGGCTGGCGCTCTACCTCGACCAGAGCACGCCGCTGCCCGACGAGGTCAAGGCGGCCTGGCTCGCCGATTCGAGCTCGGGCTCGCGGCAGTACCTGCTGCCATTCCTGCGGCCGATCGCGCGCGCCACCATCATCCTGATCCAGGTGGTGAAGGTGTTCGTCCCGCGCAACTGGTCGCACTCGCGGCTGCTGCACCGCATCCTGGCCTGGGGGTTGCGGCATTTCGTGTCGCCCGAGGCCAACTGGCTGATCCTGCGGCACTTCCACCTGGGCTCGCAGGTGCTGGCCTTCATCGGGCGCAATTCGCCGGCGCCGGTCGCCACTTCGCCGCTGGAGCCGCCGGACATCGAGGCGCTGAAGGACGACATGTTCCTCAAGCACGACCTCAACCTGTTCAATTTCGTGATCCGGCTGAACCAGGCGCTGCGCGACCGCGGGCTGGCGCTGGGCAAGGCGGAGGCGCCCGATTTCTCGATGATCCGGGAGCCCGCGCTGCGCCTGGAGGACATGCCGCACGGGCGGCTCAACTTCCTGGACCTGCAGAGCGCCATCGAGCTGTTCACGCCGCTCTATCAGCTGATGTTGACCGACAACGACTTCTGGCGCGCCGCCAACTCGCTGCAACTGGATGAAACCATCGGCATCTATGCCGCCACCATCCTCGCGGCGCCCGAGCACCTGATCCTGGTCAACAACAAGCACCCGCTGGTGCCGCTGTCGACCCTGCGGGCCGGGCACCGGCTGGTGATCCATGGCCTCTCGACCGAAATGCTGCACAGCCTGCTGCAGCGCATGAAGGCCGCAAGGCACGGCGAAGGCGGCGAATCCGGCTTCGTCCCGGCCGGGGAAGAGGCTTCGGCCGACACCCCGCCACTTGCATAGGGGTATGCTGTCCCCAGATGCAGACCATGAACACGACCCACACTCCGTCCCCCAAGACCGATCTGTCGGTGACCCATGTGCTGGCCCAGTTGCTCGAGCGGCTGGATCACAGCAAGGTGCCCGTCGGTGCCGAGCAGTACCGCTCGGTGGTCGCGCACCTGGTGCACGAGTTCGAAGACGTCGAATCGGGCGCCGACCTCAGTCGCCTGCTCGACGCCTATCCGGCCGCCGCCGAGGTGTACGAGAACCTCAATTACCAGCACGCCGGCCTGTGCCGCTCCGCGCTCGACGCCTCGCTGGCGGCCGAGACCCGCGCCAGGGAAGCGATTGCGCGCGCCATGCGCCGCCCCGAACCGAAGAAGAAGGAAGAAACCGATGGCCAAGGCTGAGGTGAAGACTGCCGTCCTGGAAGACGGCCTGCGCTACAAGTCGAAGACGCCGGGGTCCCCGTTCCGCGCCTCCGCGTCGTTCAGCGGCGCCACCATGTCGTGCTTCATGTGCGGCAAGCACCGCGTGCGCTCGCAACTGCGCACCCGCCAGGTGCTCGGCAAGTCCCAGACCGTCTGCGCGCCGTCGTGCAAGGCGCTCGACGAGGCGCTGGAAGCCGCCGCGGCCGCGCCTTCGTCGCCCGAATGACGCAACGCCCGCAAGGGCGTTATTCGGCGCGTCTCGTCTAGCACGGCGGGGCGACGCCTTGGCGACATGCCCGTGCGGGCATCGCGTCGTGCGACTTCCATGATGGCCGCAATAGTTATACAGTTAGAAACAATTGATGCATGTAATTGCATTGGTAAAAAAGTTCTAATTTCAGGCCGACATCAGATGATTTGCAGCAAGGCAATGGGTGCTTTTGGCGTAGTGCGGCCGTCCGCGCGCGCAAAAGGAAGCTGCCGTGGCTAAACCGCGTCACGTCGTCATGCAGGTGGTCAAGCGGTCCTCGGGCAGCGCGTCGCACCATGTGGAATTCGTGATGGACGACAACTTCGCCGAACGCCTGCGGCAGTTGCGTTCGCTGGTGCCGCCGCTGGGCAGCCTCAACAAGCAGCGCGACCTGGTCATCGACAAGGTGCGGGTGCGGCTGCCCAACGCCATCTGGCGCTCGGGCCATGGCACCGACAGCAGCGTGGACGGTTCCTGCATCGTGATCGCGGCCGAGGGCTCGTTCAACTGCGGCGGCAAGGACCGCCTGACGCGCGAGAAACTGGTGACCTACAACTTCTCGATCGCGCGCCTGGTCGAGCTGCACGGCGAGCGCCCCGAGGGCGAGACCTTCTACATCCGCGACGGCACCTTCGCCAACGACGAGCCGGCCGAGTCGCCGGCCGGCCGCTGGGTGGCCTCGATGCATGAGCTCGAGGCCGTGATGCGCGTGCCCGATGCGCCCTCGGACTTCGACACCCTGCACGAGGTGCCGCTGCGCGTCGATCCGCAGCAACAGGCGAGTGGCACGGTGCCGCAGCACCGCACCACCTTTTTCTGAAGCGCCGTGCTCAGGCCGCGGCGGCTTCCGGCTGCGCCGCGACAGCGCCGACCGGCACGTAGGCCGCGCGGTTGTCCACGAGCCAGCGCTCCGACAGGCTGCTGTCCTGCTGGGTGGGATGGAAATCGGCGCGCAGGTAGCGGCGCCACATCGCGTAGTTGCCGCGCAGCAGCCCGTCGCGCGCGAGCAGGATGCGCGCGGCGCTCTTCCAGGTCGACCACTTCCACAGCTGCTTCTCGTGCCGCAGGTTGGCCAGCGTCTGGTGCATCAGGTCGCCGAGGAACATCAGCGTGACGCGGCGGAACCAGCGCGTGCGCCATTCGTCGGAGCCGCCCGCGGCTCGGTAGACGTCGAAGGCCACGCTCTTGTGCTCGAGCTCCTCGGCGCTGTGCCACAGCCACATCGTGCGCAGCCGCGGCTCGGCGCCGTCGAGGATCTGCGGATGCGCGAGCAGCCACTCGGCGAACATGGCGGTGAAGTGCTCGGTGGCGGCCGTCACCGCGAGCGCATGGCGGGGGTCGGCGCCTTCCATCAGCGACAGCCGCTTGCTCGCGCGCTCGGTCCAGCGGTCGACCAGGCCCTGCTTCTCGAGGTGGGCGTTGAACAGCGAATGGATGCGCCGATGCGTCGCTTCCTGGCCGATGAAGCCGCGCACCTCGGCGCGGTACTGGTCCTGGGTCTCGGGCGGCAGGGTGGCGACGGCGTCGCGCACGGCGTCGATGAAGAACTGCTCGCCGAAGGGAAAACTCATCGACAGGGCGTTGAAGAAGGCGGTGGAGAATGCATCGCCGCCGCACCAGTCGCGGGCAAACGGGGCCTGGAGATCGATCAGAAGGCGGCGGACGACGAGTTCGGTGCTCATGAAGACAATCCTCGTGAATCGGAATGGTGGTGGCAAGGGGTGTGGTACAGATGCGTACCGCAATGCCTGCATGGTGCCTCCGGATGCTTGGTACTGTCAAGTACCAGTGCATAGGAAAATGTTCCGTTCATGAGTGCCGTCACCGACAACACCTCCCAGACTCCGGTCGAATCGCGCAACGAGCACTACCACCGGCTGCTCGAGGGCATGGCCCGCGCGGTGGCCGCCAAGGGCTACGCCGACACCACCATCGCCGACATCGTGCGCGAGGCCGCGGTGTCGCGCCGCACCTTCTACGAGCACTTCGCGACCAAGACCGAATGCCTGATCGCGCTCTACGAGGCGGCCAGCCACCTGGCGCTGCAGGCGGTCAGCGAGGCTTTCGACCCGGTGCAGCCCTGGCATGCCCAGGTGGAGCGCGCGATCACGGCCTATTTCGACTATCTGGCGCAGGACCCGGTGCTGCTGCGCACGCTGTTCGTCGAGATCCTGGGCCTGGGCATGCCTGGGCTGGTGGCGCGGCGCCGGGTCAACGACGAGATCGCGAACTTCATCCAGGCCGCGATCAACAGCAGCGGCACGACCGGCCCGGGCCCGCAGGCGCACCTGACGAGCGAGATGGCGATGACGGTGGTCGGCGGCATCAACGAGCTGGTGCTGCAGGCCATCGAGCAGGAGCGCGCGGGCGACCTGCGCGAGCTGGTCGCGCCGGCCACGCGGCTGGTGCGCGCGGTGGCGGCGGAAAGCCAGCGCTAGGCTGCGGCCCTGCGCCGCGGCGTCGCCGCGAGCCACAGCGTCAGCAGGCCGGCCAGCAGCAGGGCCAGCAGCACGCCCAGGTGCGGCAGCACGTCGTGCAGCGGCGCACCCATCTGGTTGAGCCGCAGCGAGGCCTGGATGCCGGCCGTGCTCGGGAACAGCCAGCGCAGGGCCTGCAGCGGCGCGGGCAGGGCCTCGACCGGCCACGAGAAGCCCGACAGAAAGGCCATCGGCAGGGCCGTGAACAGCAGCACTTGCAGCGCCCGTTCGCGGTCGCGGAACCAGCAGCCCAGCAGCAGGCCCAGCGTGCAGATCGCGGGCACGTAGAACGCCAGCAGCACCAGCGCGCCGAAGGGGTTGCCGCCGCGCGGGTAGTCCTGCAGGAAGAACACCCAGCCGAAATAGAAGATGCCGCTGAGCACGCCGAAGCCCGACAGCGCCGCCAGCCGGCCCATCCAGCCGCTCATCGAGGCGCGCAGCCGCCGCGCCTCGGCCCAGGTGCCGGCCAGCATGGCGGTGCCCATCAGCAGCGTCTGCTGCAGGATCAGGAGCGCCACCGCCGGCACCACGTAGCTGCCATAGCCCTCGGTGGGGTTGAACAGCGCCACCAGTTGCGTGACCAGCGGGCTGCGGCTGCGCGCGGCCTGCACGGCGCTCTGGCCGCCGGCCTGCAGCTTGCGGATCTCGACACCGGCCGAGACTGTGCCCACCGCCTCCGAGAAGCCGTAAAGCACCGCCTTGTTGAGCAGCGCATAGGCGCCGTTGCCCTCGATGCTCACCACCGCCGGCAGTCCGCGCAGCACGCTGCGCTTGAGGTCGGCCGGCAGCAATGCATAGCCCTCGATCTCGCCGCGCCACAGGGCCTGCTGCGCCTCGCGCACATCGGCCGTGACCAGGCGCACGTCCAGCCGCGGATTGGCCATCGCGAAGCGCGCGATCTGGCGCGACAGACCGGTGTGGTCCTGGTCGACCACCGCCACCGGTACCCGGGTCACGGCCTGCGTGCCATAGGGCCAGGGGTAGAAGAAGCCGTAGATGATCGGCGCCAGCAGCATGATCAGCAGCACGCCCTTGTCGCGCAGCACGGCCAGCGCGGTGTCGCTCCAGGCGGCGCCGAAGCGGGCGAGGGCGCGGTGGTGGTCCATCAGCGGCCGCCCCACGAATCGGGCGCGCGCGCCGCGCGGCCCAGCGCGGTGGCCGTCGCGGCCAGCAGCACGGCGGTGCCGACCACCATCCACAGCGGCGTCGCGGCCGAATAGGCCAGCGGCGCGCCCATCTGCAGCTGCTCCATCTGCACGCGGACGTAGTGGGTGTAGGGCAGCAGCGCGGCCCACAGCTGCGCCAGCGCGGGCATGGCCACCAGCGGGAAACCCACGCCGCCGAACGCGAAGGCCGGCGCGGTGATGAAGCCGGTGGCCGACAGCGCGGTGCGCAGCGAGCGCGTGAGCGCCGCGACGAAGCCGCCGAGCGCGATCGACAGCGCGAGGAACACCACCAGCGCGAACAGCGTCCAGCCGAGCGAGCCCACCGGATGCCAGCCACGCCCGGTCGTGATCCACAGCATGGCGGTGATGCCGACCAGCGACAGGCTCGCGAACGGCAGCGCGAGCTTGCCCGCGAGTGCGGCCAGCGCCTCGTGCCAGCGCGGCGCGGCGCCGAGCCAGCCGCCGATGCTGCGGTCGCGCAGCTCGCGGCCCACGGCCCAGGCGCCGGCGGTCATCGCGAGGATGTGCAGCAGCGCCGGGATCAGCGCGGCGCCGAGGAACTGCTCGTAGTCGCCCGAGGTGTTGAAGAGCGCGACGGTGCCGGCCTTCAGCGGCTCCATGGTCGCGCGCGCGGCGATCATCGATTCGCCGCGCTTGTTGCGCACCGCGAGCTCGACCCCGCCCGAGACCGTGGCGACCACCGTGCGCACGTCGCGCTGGATCAGGCTCGAATGCGTGCCAAGCTGGGCGTTGTGCAGCAGCACGACCTGGCCTGCTCGGCCCTGCTTGACCTCGCGGTTGAGATCGCGCGGCAGCTGCACCGCGGCATCGACCGCGCCGCTGGTGAGCGCGCGCGCCATCGCGCCTTCGTCGTCGAAGCGCTGCACCACGCGCAGGCCCGGCGTGGCATCGAGGAAGCGCACGATCTGGCGCGACAGCGCCGAGCGGTCCTGGTCGAGCACGCCGATCGGCAAGCGCTCGGGCAGGCCGGCCGAGAAGATCCACCAGATCAGGAGTACCGCGAGCAGCGGCACCCAGGTGATCATTGCGAGGTCCCAGGGCCGCGCGCGCAGCAGCGCGAACTCGCGCCGTGCGCTGGCGGTGGAGAAGCCGCGAAGGCTCATGTGCTAGTCGACCAGCACGCTCATGCCGGGCCGCGCGCCCTCGATCGGCTGCAGCGGCCGCGCGCGGACCTCGAAGGTGCGCACGTCGAAGCCGGCGCCGGCGCGGGTGGCGCGCCAGGTCGCGAAGTCGGGCAGTACGCCGCTGTAGTAGACCTTGAAGCGCGCCGTGCGCCGGTCCTCGGCCAGCGCGGGCAGGCGGGCCTCGAATTCGCTACCCATCGCGAAGCGCGGCAGCCGGTCCTCGCGCACGTTGAGCACCACCCACTGGTCGGCCAGGTCGACCACCGTGACCACGGCCACGCCCTGCGGCGAGAGCTCGCCGACCTTGGCCAGCACCTTGGCCACCTCGCCGGCGACCGGGCTGCGCAGCTCGGTCTCGGCCTTGGCGGCTTCCGCTTCCGCGACCACGCCGGCGACCTGGCGCGCCTGCGCGCTGGCCGCGGCCTGGTCCTCGGGACGCGCGCCGGCGCGCGCCATGTCGTATTGCGCCCTGGCGGCGATCGCCGCGTCGCGCGAGGCCTTCCAGTTGGCCTCGGCCTCGTCGCGCTTCTGGGCGCCCACCCGGCCTGCGCGCGCGAGGCCGTCGACGCGACGGAACGAGGTCTGCGCGAGCTGGGCCGCGGTCTCGGCGCGCTGCCATTGCATGCGCGCCATCTCGATCTCCTGCGGCCGTGCACCGTTCTGTGCCTTCTGGGCCACGGCCTGCGCGGCCTGCTCGGCGGCGGTGGCCTGCGCGAGCTTGGCGCGCACCTCGGGGCTGTCCATGCGCACCAGCACCGCGCCGGCCTGGATGCGGTCGCCTTCCTTCACCAGCACCTCGGCCACGCGCGCCGTCACCTTGCCGGCCACGTCGGTCTCGCGGGCCTCCATCTGGCCCTGGAACACCTCGGGCGCGGGCCGCGAGGCGCGCCAGAAGCCCCAGGCCAGCAGCGCCAGCACGAGCAGCGCGGCCAGGATCGCGATCAGTTTGCGGGTCTTGGCACTCATCATTCAGTTCACCTTCACGTCGGCACGCGCGATGTAGTCGGAAAAGCGGTCGGACAAGCCCGCGCTCTCGAGCAGCTGGGCCAGCGCCTGCACGTACTCGTTGGCGGCCTGCGCGCGCTCGGTCAGCACCTTGGCCTGGTTGGTCTCGGCGTCGATCAGGTCGAGCGTGGTGCTGGTGCCTTCGCGCAGGCCCGAGGTGCGCAGCTTCAGCACCTCGCGCGCCAGCTCCACCGAGGCCTGCATCTCGAGGTACTGGCGGCGCGCGTTGTCGAGCGCACGCCAGTTGCGTTCCACCAGCAGCGAGATGTCGCTGCGCGCCTGCGCGCCGGTGCGTTCGGCCTGCTCGACCTGCTTTTGCGACGCGGCCGAGAGCGCATCGCGGTCGACCGAGTCGTACAGGGTCCAGCGCACACCCAGGCCCGCGACCCAGTCGGCATTGCCGCTCTTGAGCTGGCGCGTGCCGAAGGCGATCACCTGCGGGCGGCGCAGCGCTTCCTCGCCCTCGTGCAATTGCTCGGCCTGCGACTTCTTGGCCGCGACCTTCTCGAGGCCCGGGTGGCGGTTGAGCGCCGAATCGATGAACCAGCCCAGAGGCTCGACCGGCGCGCTGATCACGAACAGCGGCGTCTGCGGCGCCACGCGGCCCTCGGCGCGCACCGTGCGCGCCAGTGCCACGGCCGCGAGCGCGGCGTCGTTCTCGGCCTTGCGCGCGTTGCGGCGCGCCTCCTCGTAGGCCGCGCCGGCCTGCAGCCGTTCGACGCGCGAGATCACGCCGGCCGCGAGCATCTTCTGCGCCGCCGCGTCGTGCTGCGCGATGGTGCGCTCGGCCTGCGCGCGCAACTGCGCCGCGCGCTGCGCGAGCTGGGCGCCGAAGTAGCGCTGCACCAGCAGCGTGTCGACCTCGTGGCTCGCCTGTTCGGCATCGGCCTCGGCCTCGCGCGTCTGCGCCGACACGAAGCCGCGCACCGCGTCGGTGGCGCCGCCCAGGTAGATCGGCCAGACCGCCGACACCGAGGCGTTGGAGCCGGTGTCGTGCCGGTTCAGGGTGTAGCTGTTGGGCAGTTGCGGTATCGGCACGCGCGCGATGAAGCTCTGGATCGAGGGCGGCAGCGCCTGCCCGATCTGGCCGAGCTTCTGGTTGAGCGGATCGAGGTCGAGGTTCAGGTTGGCGTTGTACGCATAGGCCAGGCCCGACACGCTGACCACCGGGCCGCCCAGCCGCTTGAGGCCATCGCTCTGCAGCTGCTTGGCCTCGACCGCCGCGCGCGCGGCGGCCAGCTTGTCGGAGCGGTCGAGCATGCGGGCGCGCGCGGCGTCGAAGCTCAGGGAGGTGACGTCGTCGGCTGGCGAAGGCGCCTGTGCGAAGGCCGTGCCGCCGGTGGCCGCGAGCAGCAGCGGCGCCAGGGCCTGGAGGAGGGCGTTGCGAAGGTGAAGGTGTGTCATCGGATTCGAAATGCCTGGCGCGCAAGCGTAGCGGGCCGGCGCGGCCCGGTCACGCGAAACGTGGCGCGCGCACCTCGCTTCGATGGGGTGCGTTTTCCGGCGCGCAAGAAAAACGGGGCGACGCCGATGCAGCGTCGCCCCGTGCGGAATGGCGTTTCAGTCGGGCGCGAGCCTCAGGACTTCACCTTCACCTCGACGCGCCGCGCCTCGCCCGCGGGGCCGTCGGCCTGGGTCTGCTCGGGCTTGGCGAGTTCGATCTTGTCCTCGGGCGCGCCCGCGGCCTTGAGCGCATCGCCGACCGCCATCGCGCGCTGCTTGGCGAGCTCGGCGTTCTTCGCGGCGTCGCCGGTGGCGTCGTGGTAGCCGCTCACCAGCACCGTGTTGCCGCTCTGCACCGCCTTGATCACGTCGGCCAGTGCCTCCCTGGCATTGGGCGCGACCTCGGCGCTGCCGGTGGCGAAGTAGAACTTGACCACGCCGTTCTCGACCTTGACCGCGGCGGCTTCGGCCGCGGTCACCGCGCCCGAGGCCACGGCACCGGCCGGTGTGCTGACCGCGGCCGGTGCCATGGCGGCGACCGGTGCCGGGGGCGGCACGGCGGCCGTCGCATCGCCGGCATGGAACTTCACCACCAGCGGCACGATGAGCAGGGCCACGATGTTGATGATCTTGATCAGCGGGTTCACGGCCGGGCCGGCCGTGTCCTTGTAGGGGTCGCCCACGGTGTCGCCGGTGACGGCGGCCTTGTGCGTGTCGCTGCCCTTGCCGCCGAAGTGGCCGTCCTCGATGTACTTCTTGGCGTTGTCCCAGGCACCGCCGCCGGTGCACATGGAGATGGCGACGAACAGGCCCGTGACGATGGTGCCCATCAACAGGCCGCCGAGTGCCTTCGGACCGAGCAGCAGGCCGACCACGATCGGCACCAGCACCGGCAGCAGCGAGGGGATCATCATCTCCTTGATGGCCGCGCCGGTCAGCATGCCCACGGCCTTGCCGTACTCGGGCTTGGCGGTGCCTTCCATGATGCCGGGGATGTCGCGGAACTGCCGGCGCACTTCCTCGACCACCGAGCCCGCCGCGCGGCCCACGGCCTCCATCGCCATGGCGCCGAACAGGTAGGGGATCAGGCCGCCGATGAACAGGCCGACGATCACCATCGGGTCGCTGAGGTTGAAGCTGATGTTCAGGCCGAAGCTCTCGAGCTTGTGCGTGTAGTCGGCGAACAGCACCAGCGCCGCGAGGCCGGCCGAACCGATGGCATAGCCCTTGGTCACGGCCTTGGTGGTGTTGCCCACAGCGTCCAGCGGGTCGGTGATGTCGCGCACGCTCGCGGGCAACTCGCTCATCTCGGCGATGCCGCCGGCGTTGTCGGTGATCGGACCGTAGGCGTCCAGCGCCACCACGATGCCGGCCATGCTGAGCATGGAGGTCGCGGCCACCGCGATGCCGAACAGGCCGGCCAGCGCGTACGAGGCCAGGATGGCGATGCACACGAAGATCACCGGCCAGGCCGTCGAGCGCATCGACACGCCGAGGCCCGCGATGATGTTGGTGCCGTGGCCCGTGGTCGAGGCCTGCGCGATGTGCTGCACCGGCTTGTATTGTGTGCCCGTGTAGTACTCGGTGATCCACACCAGCGCCGCCGTCAGCGCCAGGCCCACGAAGCAGGCGCCGAACAGCTTGAGCTGGCTGCCGCCGGCGCCGAGCGCGTTGTCGGGGATGAGCCAGCTGGTGACGAACCAGAAAGCGATCAGCGACAGGATGCCCGCCACCGCCAGGCCCTTGTAGAGCGCCGGCATCACGTTGGTCATGCCCGGCGAGGCCTTGACGAAGAAGCAGCCGATGATCGACGCGACGATCGACACGCCGCCCAGCGCCAGCGGATAGAGCACCGCGTTGACCGGCGCCGCCGTGACCATCAGCGCGCCGAGCACCATGGTCGCGATCAGCGTCACCGCGTAGGTCTCGAACAGGTCGGCCGCCATGCCGGCGCAGTCGCCGACGTTGTCGCCCACGTTGTCGGCGATCACCGCGGGGTTGCGCGGATCGTCCTCGGGGATGCCGGCCTCGACCTTGCCCACCAGGTCGGCGCCGACGTCGGCGCCCTTGGTGAAGATGCCGCCACCGAGGCGCGCGAAGATCGAGATCAGCGAGGAGCCGAAGGCGAAGCCGATCAGCGGATTGAGCAGCGCCGCCAGCGCATGGTTGCCGCTCGGCAGGCCCCTGGAGGCCAGGAACCAGTAGAAGATCGAGACGCCCAGCAGGCCCAGCCCGACCACCAGCATGCCGGTGATGGCGCCGCCGCGGAAGGCCACGTCGAGCGCCGGCCCGATGCCTTGGGTGGCGGCCTGCGCGGTGCGCACGTTGGCGCGCACCGAGACGTTCATGCCGATGAAGCCGCAGGCGCCCGAGAGCACCGCGCCGACCACGAAGCCGACCGCGGTCGTGAGGTCGAGGAAGAGGGCGATCAGGATCGCGAGCACCACGCCCACGATGGCGATGGTGCGGTACTGCTTGGCCAGGTAGGCCGCCGCACCCTGCTGGATCGCCGCCGCGATCTCCTGCATGCGCGCGTTGCCCGCGTCCTTGGCGAGGATCCAACTTCGGGCCCAGATGCCGTAGGCCACGGCCACGAGGCCGCAGACGATGGCGAGGATGAGGGGGGTGTTGCCATTCATGCGTTGCTTCTCCATTCGTTCGTTGTGACGTGGAGACGGAAAGCGCGAGGATCCGTTGCGTGCAACGCGCGGGAGTCGAGATTTCCGCCGCGTTGCTTCCTCGAAGCTCGCTGCATCCCGGGGAGCCGGGGTGCGGAGCCGATTGGCCAACGGCTGCAATTTACAGGCAAAAACGAAATCGCGTGCGACGGGTCCATGACACGGAAAGTAAACTTCGGGTTTGTCCGCATCCCTCTCATACTTTTCAACTACTCGATAACGACATGGCCTTCGACAAAGTTTCCCCCGGCAAGAACGTTCCCGACGACTTCAACGTCGTGATCGAAATCCCGATGAACGCCGACCCGATCAAGTACGAGGTCGACAAGGAATCGGGCGCGATCTTCGTCGACCGCTTCATGACCACGGCCATGTACTACCCGGCCAACTACGGCTACGTGCCGCAGACGCTGTCGGGCGACGGCGACCCGGTCGACGTGCTGGTGATCGCGCCGTACCCGCTGCTGCCGGGCGTGGTCGTGCCCTGCCGCCCGCTGGGCATCCTGATGATGGAAGACGAAGCCGGCGTGGACGGCAAGGTGCTGGCCGTGCCCACCGACAAGGTGCTGCCGATCTACAGCCACTGGAAATCGGTGGACGACGTGAACCCGATGCGCCTGAAGGCCATCAGCCACTTCTTCGAGCACTACAAGGACCTCGAGGCCGGCAAGTGGGTCAAGGTGCTGGGCTGGGAAGGCATCGACGCCGCCCGCAAGGAAATCCTCGACGGCATCGCCGCGTACAAGAAGTGATGCGATAGGCGCGTGTCGGTCGCTCCGGGGCAGTCACTCCTGCTCGAACGGCGACCGGCGCGCATCGCGCACGAAGGTGCCGGCCGTCGACGGGCTCGCGCATTCCGCGGCGCCCGCGGGCGTGTCGGTCACCACGATGCGGTCGGTGCCGAATTGCAGGGTGCGGGTGCAACGCCCGCCGAACGGCACCACCAGCCGCTGCCGCTCGTCGAGCCGGCCACGGCCTTGCAGCAGCATGTTGCCGCGCGCATCGGGGCAGATGTAGAGCTCGATGTCGAGCCCGCCGTCGTCCGATGGCGTCACGTCCAGGAAGCGCCCGTCTTTCGGACAGCGGCCCTCCACGTAGCGGCCGGTCCGGTGCAGCAGCGGCTCCACCAGGTAGCGGATGCGCCGCTCGTAGTCCTCCCGCAGGCATTTCACGTCGGCCTTGCAGTGCCGGTTGCGCACCGCGAGCCAGTCGCGCTGGTCGCGCTTCAGATAGGCGGCCCATTGGCCGGCATCGGGTGTCGCAAGCTGCTTGCGATAGAGCTCGGCCATGCTCTCGTCCTGCAGCGAGAGCGCGGGCGTGGCGCAGATGGTCTTCTCGGTGGGATTCGAGGCCTTGGCGCAGTCGAAGCTGGCGGCATGGGCCGGGACGCAGGCGAGGGCCGCGAGGCCCAGGGCCATCGCCCATGGGAAGAAGGGGCGGATCGATGCGGACATGCGGTGCTCTCCTGCGCGCCGGGCTTGCGCGATGGCCGCATGCTCGTTCCCGCGCCGGCCGCTGTCGATCTGCCGAACGGCAGGGCCGGCTATGCCCTTGGTCGGAGCCTCGGGCTCGACCTCAGCCGCGGGCCGCGTCGCCGGCCAGCCGCATCCATTCGCGGTTGACCGAGCGGGCGTGCGAGTTCCAGTGGCGCGCGGCCTGCTGGAGCTCGTCCCACTGGCGCTGCGCGGCGGCGCCGTCGCCCTGCTGCGCGAGCCAGGCCACGTAGCGCGCCCGCGCCTCGACGGTGTTGTAGAGGCTCAGTGTCGATTCGAAAGCCTGGCGCGCCTCGTCGTTGCGGCCCTCGGCGGCCAGGGCGCGGGCCACCAGCAGCGCGACCTCGTCCTTGCGGTAGTCGTCGCGGGTCGAGCGCAGGCTTTGCAGTGCCTGCATCGCTTCGCCACCCGCGCCGGGACCGCCCGCGGCCAGCAGCGCGCTCGCGAGGCCGAACTGAAGTTCGGGATCGGAGGCCAGCGGGCCCTTGAGCGCATCGCGGTAATGCCCGACCGCCTCGCCGGCCTGGCCGCGGTCGAGCGCGGCCTTGGCGAGGCGCAGCTTGTTCTGCGCCGTGGGCGCGAGGTCGTAGGCCTGCTCGGCCGCGCGGTATTCGCGCTCGGGATCGATGAAGCCGATGGCCGCGCTCGCGACCTTGCCCGCGGTGCGCTGCATGCGCGAGGCGGGCAGGTACTCGACCACGAAGTAGACGATGCTGCCCAGCAGCGGAAAGCTGAACAGGATCAAGAGCCAGTACATCTGCTTGCCGTGGCGCATCGCGTGCACCGCGAAGAACAGCGCGATCAGGATGTGCAGACCCAGGCCGACGAATGGCATGACTTTTTCCCCTTGTTGTTGGCGATCTGCCGGGGTTTATAGCAGCCGTGTTTGGCCGTGGCCTGACGCGGGCCCGCCGTCGCTTTCAGGCGGCCTTGAACGGGCTGCGCTCGCCGAGGTGGTCCATGTAGTTCTCGATGCCTTCGCCCTCGCGCTCGAGGAAGCGCTCGACCGCGTCGGCGAAGGCCGGATGCGCGAGCCAGTGGGCGCTGGTGGTCTTCACGGGCATCAGGGCGCGCGCCATCTTGTGCTCGCCCTGCGCACCGCCCTCGAAGCGCTGCACGCCGTGCGCGATGCACCAGGCCAGCGGCTGGTAGTAGCAGGCCTCGAAGTGCAGGCAGTCGACGCGCTCGACCGCGCCCCAGTAGCGACCGTAGGCCACGAGCGGCCGGCCGGTGCCATCGTCGGTGGCCAGCGCGATCAGGCTGGCGGCGATCGGCTTGCCCTCCCGCTCGGCGACGAACAGCAGCCAGGCCTCGGGCAGCGTGTCGGCCATGCGATGGAAGAAGTCGCGCGTGAGGTAGGGCGGGTTGCCGTGCTCGCGGTAGGTGCGCGCGTAGCAGCGGTAGAAGAAGTCCCAGTCGGCGCGCGTGATGTCGGTCCCGCGCGACCAGCGGAAGCTCACGCCGGCATCGGCGACCTTGCGGCGTTCCTGGCGGATCTTCTTGCGCTTGTCGTGCGAGAGGCTCGCGAGGAAGGCCTCGAAGTCCGCGTAGCCGGGCGCCGGGTTCTGCCAATGGAACTGCACCGTGTGCCGCAGCATCAGCCCGGCCTCGGTACAGGCCTCGATGTCGGCCTCGGCACCGAACAGCAGGTGCAGCGACGAGAGCTCGCTCTCCTTGCACCAGGCCACCAGCGCCTGGGCCAGCAGCGCGCGGCCGGCCGCGTCGCGCGCGAGCAGGCGCGCGCCGGGCACGGGCGTGAACGGCACCGCGACCGTCGCCTTCGGGTAGTAGGCCAGGCCGTGCTGCTGGTAGGCGTTGGCCCAGGCCCAGTCGAACACGTACTCGCCATAGGAATGGTCCTTGACGTAGACCGGGCAGGCGGCCTCGAGTGTGTCGCCGCGCCAGAGGGTGAAGAACTGGGCCGTCCATCCGCTCTCGGGCGTGGCGCTGCCGCTCTCGTGCAGCGCGGCCAGGTACTCGTGGCGCATGAAGGGCGAGGGTTCGGCCTGCGCGGCGAGCAGCGCGTTCCAGGCCTGCGGGCTCACGTCCGACGGCGACGCGACAACCCGAATGACATAATCGTTCAAGCCTGTTTCTTCCTTCCGTATGACGCTCAAGCTCGCCATCGCGCAACTCAATTTCGTGGTGGGCGATCTCCCCGGCAATGCCCGAAAAATCGTGGCGGCCGCGCGCGAGGCCCATGCCCAGGGCGCTCGCCTTCTGCTGACGCCCGAACTCTCGATCGCCGGCTACGCGGCCGAGGACCTGTTCCTGCGGCCGGCCTTCACCGAAGCTTGCGATGATGCCGTGAAAGGCATCGCCGCCGCTCTGGCCGACCTCAAAGACATGGTCGTGGTGGTGGGGCATCCGAGCGGCGGCAGCCTGCGCGGGCGCTCCGTGTCGGTGCAGTTGCGCCACAACGCGGCCAGCGTGCTCAAGGAAGGCCGCATCCTCCAGACCTACGCCAAGCGCGAGCTGCCCAACTACCAGGTGTTCGACGAGCGCCGCTATTTCGCGCCGGGGCAGGGCACCTGCGTGTTCGAGGCCGGCGGCGTGTCGGTCGGGCTGCTGATCTGCGAGGACGCCTGGTTCGACGCGCCGGCCGAGCTGGCGCGCGCCGCCGGCGCCGAGGTGCTGGCCGTCATCAATGCCTCGCCCTACCACGTGGGCAAGGAGGGCGAGCGCGTGGCGCGCATGGCCGATCGCGCGCGCGCCGTGGGGCTGCCGCTGGTCTATGCCCACCTCGTGGGCGGGCAGGACGAGGTGGTGTTCGACGGCGCCTCGTTCGCGCTGCAGGCCGATGGCGCGCTCGCCATGCAGGCGCCGGGCTTCGAGGAGAAGCTGGTGCTGGCCGAGCTCGAGCGTGCACCGTCGCAGGGCGTGCGCTTCCTGTCCGAGCCCATCGCCGCGCCGCGCGACGCCGAGGCCCAGCTCTGGGATGCGCTGGTGCTCGGCGTGCGCGACTACGTCGGCAAGAACGGCTTTCCGGGCGCGATCCTCGGGCTGTCGGGCGGCATCGACTCGGCGCTGGTGCTCGCGATCGCGGTCGATGCGCTCGGCAAGGACAAGGTGCGCGCGGTGATGATGCCCTCACCCTATACGGCCGACATCAGCTGGATCGATGCGCGCGACATGGCGGGGCGCCTGGGCGTGCGCTACGACGAGATCTCGATCCGCCACACCTTCGAGTCGTTCAAGGCGGCGCTGGCCCCCGAGTTCGCGGGTCGGCCCGAGGACACGGCCGAAGAGAACATCCAGGCCCGCATCCGCGGCACGCTGCTGATGGGGTTGTCGAACAAGTTCGGCTCGATCGTTCTCACCACGGGCAACAAGAGCGAGATGGCCACCGGCTACTGCACGCTCTACGGCGACATGGCGGGCGGCTTCGCGGTCATCAAGGACCTGTTGAAGACGACCGTGTTCGCGCTCGCGCGCTGGCGCAATGCCCACGATCCCTATGGCACCGGCACCGAGCCGATCCCCGAGCGCATCATCACGCGGCCCCCGAGCGCCGAGCTGCGGCCCGACCAGACCGACCAGGACAGCCTGCCGCCCTACGACATCCTCGACGCGATCCTGGCACGCTACATGCAGGATGACGAGGGCATCGACGAGATTATTGCCGCGGGCTACGACCGCGCGGTGGTCGAGCGGGTGGCAAGGCTCATCAAGATCAACGAATACAAGCGGCGCCAGGCGCCGGTAGGCATCCGGGTGACGCACCGCAGTTTTGGCAAGGATTGGCGTTACCCTATCACCAGCAAATTCAACGAAACCGCCGGAGCACGCAAACCATGAAGCAGATCACCGCCATCGTCAAACCCTTCAAGCTCGAGGACGTACGCGAGGCCCTGGCCGAAGTGGGCGTTACCGGACTCACCGTGACCGAGGTCAAGGGCTTCGGCCGCCAGAAGGGCCACACCGAGCTGTACCGCGGCGCCGAGTATGTGGTCGACTTCCTGCCGAAGATGAAGGTCGAGGTGGTCGTCAACGAGGGCGACGTCGAGCGCTGCATCGAGGCCATCGTGAACTCGGCGCGCACCGGCAAGATCGGCGACGGCAAGATCTTCGTGACCGCCGTCGAGCGCATCGTGCGCATCCGCACCGGCGAAGAGAACGAGAACGCGGTCTGAGCTGAACCGCAGGGGCCGGCGCTCGCCGGCCTTTCACAAGAGGTTCAGAGGTTCTCGGCCAGCCGGTCGTCGCGCGGATGGCGCGGCACCTCGGCACGCAGCGCCGCGAGCAGCGGCTCGGCCTCGGTGCCGGTGCGCACCAGGCTCATCTGCCAGTCGCCCATCAGGCCGTCGCGCACGCTCTGGGCAAGGAATTCCAGCAGCTTGTCGTAGTAGCCCGCGCTGTTGAGGATGCCGACCGGCTTGTCGTGGTAGCCGAGCTGGCGCCAGGTCCAGATCTCGAACAGCTCCTCGAAGGTGCCGATGCCGCCGGCCATGGCCAGGAAGGCGTCGGCGCGCTCGCCCATCATCGCCTTGCGCTCGTGCATGGTGTCGACCACGTGCAGCTCGTCGCACAGCGGGTTGGCCAGTTCCTTGTCGACCAGCGCCTTGGGGATGATGCCGACCACGCGTCCGCCCGCGGCGCGCGTGGCCTCGGCCACTGTGCCCATCAGGCCGGTGCGGCCGCCGCCATAGACCAGCTGGCCACGCTGCTGGCCGATCCAGCGGCCTACCGCCGTGGCGGCTTCGGTGAACTCGGGACGCTCGCCGGGGCGCGAGCCGCAATACACGCAGATCGAAAATTCAGGGGTCATCCCCCGATCATGCCTCGCGCGGCGGGCCCGCTCATGACACGAAGCGCGTCCACAAGGCGGCGGCCCAGATGCAGGTGCACAGCGACAGCGACAGCAGCACCGCGGCGCTGCCCATGTCCTTGGCGCGCTTGGAGAGGTCGTGCCATTCGGGGCCGATGCGGTCGATGGCCGCTTCCACGGCCGTGTTGAGCAGTTCGACGATCATCACCAGCACCGCGCTGCCCGCGAGCAGGGCGATCTCGACCCAGCTGCGGCCGAGCCAGAAGGCGGCGGGGATCATGACCATCGACAGGATGGCCTCCTGCCGGAAGGCCGGCTCGCCCCAGCCGGCGCGCAGGCCGTGCAGCGAGATCAGCGTGGCGTGCCAGACGCGATCGAAGCCCTTGCGGGCCTTCTGCGGATTGACGGCGGGATCGGGAAGTTCGGGCAGGGCGCTCATCGGCGGCTCATGGGCTTGGAGGTGACGAGCCGGGTGCCGGCCCAGGCGTCGTGCCAGAACTGGCGTTGCGGATGGAAGCGCGCCAGCAGCGCCCAGATGGCCACCCAGCCGAAGACGAGCACCGTGACTTCGGGGCCCGACAGTTTGAAGGGTGCGATGGCGGCGAGCGGCGGCAGGAACCAGATCCAGCTCAGCAGGTAGCGCGCGAGCGCACGGCGCTGAGTGACAGGGTGGCCGTGCGCGTCGACGATGCGGATGTTCCAGGTCTTCATCGCCAGCGTCTGGCCCTTGGCCCAGAACCAGACGAAGTAGACGCCGAACACGATGAAGAGGAAGGCCTGGAGCAGGTGGCGCCGCTCGTCCATGGCGTCGCGCATCTGGCCCAGCGTGCTGAAGAGCCAGCCCGAGACGAACACCACGGCGAACAGCAGCATGCCTTCGTAGAGCCAGCAGGCCATGCGGCGCCAGAGTCCCGGGGCTTGTGCGATGGAAAGGGACGCGTCAGATGCGGCAGGGGCAGGCGAATCCGACTCCGAAATTTCGGAAGGGCTGGAAACCATCGAGACCTTGGGTCAGGGGGCGGGCGATTGATCGACCGCGCGCCCCGCGGAAGTGGAAGACGGTGTGGAGGATACCGAAGTCGACGGACCGGACGGTGAAGTGTACGGAGACGGCACCTGGGCTTCGGCCGGCACCGGCTGAGGCGTATAGGTGGCAGGGGGCGCGACGGAAGGCGCTGCGGGTGCGGTGGTGGCCGTCGCGGTTGCGGCGGTACCGGGCACGGTCGCCGGCGGATTCGCGACGACGGCTGCCGCCGGCACGATGGCTGGGGTTGCGGGCACCGTGGGTGGCGCGAGCTGGATGCGGGGCGTGTGCTGGCCGGCCGAAGTGACGGCCGGAACGGCGACGAGCTTCTGCGAGGACACCGGCCGCACCGGGATGGCCGCGCCCTTGGGCTTGGCCGGCGCGCGTTCGGCGAGCTTGCGCTTTTCCTCTTCGCTCAGCGCCTGGTACTGCTCCCACTTGGCCTTGCGTTCGTCGGCCGGCACGCGCTTGACCTCGGCGAAATTCAGCCGGGCCTGGACGCGTTGCTGGTTGCTGAGCGCGGCCCATTCGATCATGCGGCTGCGCAGCGTGATCTGGTCCTCGGCCGGCAGCGAGGCGTAGTTGCGCGACAGCGCGAGCCACTTGCGCTTCTGGCCGACGTTGAGCGTGTTCCAGTGCGGAGCCAGCGGTTGCAGCGCTTGCTGCTGCTCGGCGGTGAGCTCGGCCCACAGCGGCTTGGTGAGCTGCGCGGGCTTGGCGGCGGCGGACGCGGCCATGGTGCCGGTGGTCGTTGCCTTGGGCGTATCGGCGCGGACCGCTTCCGAGCGCACGGGCGTGGTCTGCGCGACCGCGATCGTCAATCCCAGCGCCGCGGCGGCCACGATGCCGCCCCCGACGAGGCGAGCCGCCACGCCTTGCGACCACGAGCGCGAGGAGCGGGGCGAAATCGCGGGGGGCTGGGTGCGGCGTGGCATTCGGGTGATCGGTGGGAGGGAGGCGTGGGGGAGGAACAGGAGGAGCCAGGACGGAAGCGGCAAGGCCGCTTGCCGTCAATCGGAGGCGCCGTCGGACTTGAGGAACTGCGCGAAGCCCGGGTCGGTGTAGGCGGCTGGCGGCAGGTCGCCGGTGAGCAGTGCGGAATCGACCTCGGCCAACTCGCTGGCGCGGTCCTCGTCCTGCATCACGCTGATGGTGATCAGGCCGGCCACCAGTGCCACGAGCGGCACCACGGTGCCGATTCGGGTCCACCAGCCCCAGCCACCGCCGCCCAGGACGGCGGTGCTGCCCGACTGCACCACCGCGGGCGCCGCACGCAGCTGCGGTGCCTGCTTGCGCTGGGCCACGGCTTGCGCACGCGCCACGCGCAGGCGTTCGCCGATGTCGTGCGGCAACGCTTGGTTGCCCGCCGACAGGCGCGCGGCCACGCGTTGACCGAACTCGTTTTCGGCGATGGAAGAAAGAGGAACCTTAGTATTCATAGCGAAATTCCCTTGGCTTTGAGCGCCTTGCTCAGAGCGTGGACGGCGCGCGAGCAATGGGTTTTGACGCTGCCCTCGGAGCAGCCCATGGCGGCGGCCGTCTCAGCGACGTCCATTTCTTCCCAGTAACGCATCAGGAAAGCCTCGCGTTGACGGCCCGGCAATGCCGCGATCTGTTCTTCGATCTCATGCAGGACCTGTGCCCGGCGCGTGGTGTCCTCGGCGCTCTCGGTCTCTCTGGAGTCGGTCTCGGAGGCGAAGTTCTCGAGCAGGTCGAAATCGCCGTCGTCGTCGATGGCCTCGAAGTCGCTGAGGTTCGAGAACAGCGCGCGGCGGGTCTTCTGGCGGCGGAACCAGTCGAGCGTGCAATTCGAAAGAATGCGCTGGAACAGCATCGGCAGCTCGGCGACGGGCTTGTCGCCGTAGTGCTGGGCCAGCTTCATCATGCTGTCCTGCACGATGTCGAGCGCCGCTTCCTCGTCTCGCACGTGATAGACCGACCGCTTGAAAGCGCGTCGTTCGACGCTTTTCAGGAAATCGGAGAGTTCTTGTTCGGTGGCCAAGCGTCAGAGGGGCGCCGGGCGCCGCGTGGGAATGGATGTCGGGCGGGAATGCCTCGTTGTTGGCCGCGAATTATGCCCGCCGCTCCTGACGAATCGTGTTGCGGGGCGATACGGGCTCGGCGGAAGGCCGCGTCGGTGTCATAATCGCGGTCGCAAGTCAAAAGGCAAACGGGTCACGGTCCGGCGGAACAATCAGTCCGCCCATGGCTTTGGCCTCAAGTCCTGGCGCGGCCCCACAAGGGTTGGCAAGGGGCACCCAAGGTTTTTCGTTCCCGAAAAAACTCCAAAGGTTGATCATGGAAATCTCGAAGGCGGAACTCGCTTCCGCAGCAGCCGCGTCCTCCGGCGCCGGCAATCACTCGCAAGAACTCATGGGCGCCGAAGTGCTGGTCAAGGCACTGCAGGCCGAAGGCGTCCAGTACGTCTGGGGCTACCCCGGCGGCGCGGTTCTCTACATCTACGACGCGTTCTACAAGCAGGACACCATCCAGCACGTGCTGGTGCGCCACGAGCAGGCGGCGGTCCACGCGGCCGACGGCTATGCGCGCGCCACCGGCGAGGTGGGGGTGGCGCTGGTCACCTCGGGCCCGGGCCTGACGAATGCGGTCACGGGCATCGCCACGGCCTACATGGACTCGATCCCGATGGTGATCATCTCGGGCCAGGTCCCCACGGCGGCGATCGGCCTGGATGCCTTCCAGGAATGCGACACGGTCGGCATCACGCGCCCGATCGTCAAGCACAACTTCCTCGTCAAGGATCCGAAGGACCTGGCGATGACGATGAAGAAGGCCTTCCACATCGCACGCAGCGGCCGTCCGGGCCCGGTGGTAGTGGACGTGCCCAAGGATGTCTCGTTCAAGAAGGTGGCCTACACCGGCTATCCGGAGAAGGTCGAGATGCGCTCGTACAACCCGGTGCGCAAGGGCCACGGCGGCCAGATCCGCAAGGCGCTGCAGCTGCTGCTGAACGCCAAGCGTCCCTACATCTACACCGGCGGCGGCGTGCTGCTGGGCAATGCCACCAACGAACTGCGCACGCTGGTCGACATGCTCGGCTACCCGGTCACCAACACGCTGATGGGCCTGGGCGCCTATCCGGCGAGCGACCGCAAGTTCCTCGGCATGCTGGGCATGCACGGCACCATCGAGGCCAACAACGCGATGCAGAACTGCGACGTGCTGCTGGCCGTGGGCGCGCGCTTCGACGACCGCGTGATCGGCAACCCGAAGCACTTCGCGCAGAACGAACGCAAGATCATCCACGTCGACATCGACCCCTCGAGCATCTCCAAGCGCGTGAAGGTCGACATCCCGATCGTGGGCGACGTGAAGGACGTGCTCACCGAGCTGATCTCGATGATCCGCGAGAGCACGACCAAGCCCGACGCCGGCGCGCTCGCCAACTGGTGGAAGACCATCGAGGGCTGGCGCGATCGCGACTGCCTCAAGTACGACCGGGGCAACAAGGACGTGATCAAGCCGCAGTTCGTCGTCGAGACGCTGTGGAACATGACCAAGGACACGGACACCTACATCACGTCCGACGTCGGCCAGCACCAGATGTGGGCCGCGCAGTACTACCGTTTCGACGAGCCGCGCCGCTGGATCAACTCGGGCGGCCTGGGCACCATGGGCGTGGGCATCCCCTACGCCATGGGCATCAAGCTCGCGAAGCCCGATGCGGAAGTGTTCACCATCACGGGCGAAGGCTCGGTGCAGATGTGCATCCAGGAACTGTCGACCTGCCTGCAGTACAACACGCCGATCAAGATCTGCTCGCTGAACAACCGCTACCTCGGCATGGTGCGCCAGTGGCAGGAGATCGAGTACTCCGGCCGCTACAGCCACAGCTACATGGATGCGCTGCCCAACTTCGTGAAGCTCGCCGAGGCCTATGGCCACGTCGGCATGCTGATCGAGCGTCCGCAGGACGTGGAGCCCGCGCTGCGCGAGGCACGCAAGCTCAAGGATCGCACCGTGTTCATGGATTTCCGCACCGACCCCACCGAGAACGTGTTCCCGATGGTCAAGGCCGGAATGGGCATCACCGAGATGCTGCTGGGCTCCGAGGATCTCTGATCCGCGGCCCGTTTTCGACCGTTCGTTTCTCAACCTTTCACTGACGAATCTATTGCCCGCCGAGCCCGCGCATTACCGTGCGCGGGGGAGGGCGGCGAAAGCGAAAGCTTCCGCGCTGGCGAAAAGAGGAGTCACGCACACATGAAACACATCATTGCCGTTCTGCTGGAAAACGAGCCTGGCGCTCTTTCCCGCGTGGTGGGCCTGTTCTCGGCCCGTGGCTACAACATCGAATCGCTGACCGTCGCGCCCACCGAGGATGCGAGTCTGTCGCGCATGACCATCGTCACCGCCGGTTCGGACGACGTGATCGAGCAGATCACCAAGCACCTGAACCGCCTGATCGAGGTGGTCAAGGTGGTCGACCTGACCGAGGGCGCCTACACCGAGCGCGAGCTCATGATGGTGAAGGTGCGCGCGGTGGGCAAGGAGCGCGAGGAGATGATGCGCATGGCCGAGATCTTCCGCGGCCGCATCATCGACGTCACCGACAAGAGCTACACCATCGAGCTCACCGGCGACCATGGCAAGAACGACGCCTTCCTCGAGGCGATCGATCGCAGCGCCATCCTCGAGACCGTGCGCACCGGCGCCAGCGGCATCGGCCGCGGCGAACGCATCCTGCGGGTCTGACCCGATGAAAACGGAGCTCGGTCGCCGTCCGTTCGGGCCGAGCTTGTCGAAGCCTCCGCGCGAGCGGGGACTGCATTGAGCCCTTCGACAGGCTCAGGACGAACGGCACAACACACTGCAACTCGCATATCTATCTGGAGAACATCATGAAGGTTTATTACGACAAGGACGCGGACCTGAGCCTGATCAAGGGCAAGACGGTGGCCATCATCGGCTACGGCTCGCAAGGCCACGCGCACGCGCAGAACCTCAACGACAGCGGCGTCAAGGTCGTGGTCGGCCTGCGCAAGGGTGGCGCTTCGTGGGACAAGGTCGGCAAGGCCGGCCTCCAGGTCGCCGAAGTGGCCGATGCCGTGAAATCCGCCGACGTCGTCATGATCCTGCTGCCCGACGAGCAGATCGCCAACGTCTACAAGAACGACGTCGCGCCGAACATCAAGGAAGGCGCTTCGTTGGTCTTCGCGCATGGCTTCAACGTGCACTACGGCTTCGTGCAGCCGCGCGCCGACCTCGACGTGTGGATGGTCGCTCCCAAGGCCCCGGGCCACACCGTGCGCAGCACCTACACGCAAGGCGGCGGCGTGCCCCACCTCGTGGCCGTGCACCAGGACAAGACCGGCAAGGCGCGTGACCTCGCGCTGAGCTACGCCACCGCCAACGGCGGCGGCAAGGCCGGCATCATCGAGACCAACTTCCGCGAAGAAACCGAGACCGACCTGTTCGGCGAACAAGCGGTGCTGTGCGGCGGTACGGTGGAACTGATCAAGGCTGGTTTCGAGACGCTGGTGGAAGCCGGCTACGCGCCCGAAATGGCGTACTTCGAATGCCTGCACGAACTGAAGCTGATCGTCGACCTGATCTATGAAGGCGGCATCGCCAACATGAACTACTCGATCTCGAACAACGCCGAATACGGCGAGTACGTCACCGGCCCGCGCATCGTGACCGACGAGACCAAGAAGGTCATGAAGCAAGTGCTGCGCGACATCCAGACCGGCGAATACGCCAAGAGCTTCGTGCTCGAAGCCGCCGCTGGCCAGCCCGCGCTGATCAGCCGCCGTCGCCTGAATGCGGAGCATCAGATCGAAGTCGTCGGCGAGAAGCTGCGCGCGATGATGCCCTGGATCAAGAAGAACAAGCTGGTCGACCAGACCCGCAACTGATCTCCAGGCGAGCAGGGCGCTCCGGCGCCCGATCCTCCAGGGCCACCCTCGCGGTGGCCCTTTTGCTTGGAGGGCCGGGCGTGGCCCTGAACTACACTCCCTGGGATGCGATCCAGCGACCGAATTGCTATCGAAGAGATAGCTGAACCGACAATGCCCATGAGGGACGGAGACCAATCCAATGCATGACGACACCGTCCCCGACGAGGTCCAGCCGCGCAAGCGGCGAAAGGGCATCTACGTCCTGCCGAACCTGTTCACGCTGGCCGCGCTGTTCGGCGGCTTCTATTCGGTCGTGATGGCGATGAATGCGCGCTTCGACCTCGCCGCGCTGGGCGTCTTCGCGGCCATGGTGCTCGACAGCCTCGACGGCCGCGTGGCGCGCATGACCAACACGCAGAGTGCGTTCGGCGAGCAGATGGACTCGCTGTCCGACATGGTCTCGTTCGGCGCGGCGCCCGCGCTGATCGCCTACGAATGGTCGCTCAAGGGCCTGGGCCGCTGGGGCTGGATCGCGGCCTTCGTCTACTGCGCCTGCGCGGCGCTGCGGCTCGCGCGCTTCAACGTCAACACCGGCGTGGTCGACAAGCGCTGGTTCCAGGGCCTGCCGTCGCCCGCGGCGGCTGCGCTGGTGGCCGGCTTCATCTGGCTCATGACCGAATGGGGCAAGCGCGGCGGCGAGGTGCTGTACCTCTCGTGGACCCAGATCACCTGGATCACCTTCGCCTTCACGCTCTACGCGGGCCTCACCATGGTGACCAACGCGCCGTTCTACAGCTTCAAGGACGTGCAGATGAAGAAGAGCGTGCCTTTCGCCGTGATCGTGCTGATCGCGCTCGGCATCGCGGTCATCAACATCCATCCGCCGACGGTGCTGTTCGGCCTGTTCGTGGTCTACGGCCTGAGCGGCTACGTGGTCTATGCATGGCGCAAAGCCAAGGGGCAGCAGACCAGCGTGATCAGCACCTCGACCGAGGAACCCGACGAGCGCGGATTGCACAACTGAGACAGGCATTGCTGCACCGTCTTCACAAAGCCGCGAAGGCTGTGCTAAATTCGCAACCCTCATGACGAAGATGATTTCGCTGCAGGCCCTACTAGCTCTCCCTCACGGGCGGAGACGGTAGCGCACGCGCAAATCCATCACCACGGCCCGTTCGCACCAGCAACGGGCCGTTTTGTTTTTTGGGGTTGCTGGTTGATTACCAACCATCACAGCAGAGAAATCGACATGTTGAAGCAACCTCAAGCCAAATACCGTGCCTTCGCGCCCATCGGTCTCAAGGACCGCACCTGGCCCGACGCCGTGCTGACCAAGGCGCCGATCTGGCTGTCGACCGATCTGCGTGACGGCAACCAGGCCCTGGTCGAGCCGATGGACATCACGCGCAAGATGCGCATGTTCGAGACCCTGGTCGCCATCGGCTTCAAGGAGATCGAGGTTGGCTTTCCCTCCGCGTCGCAGGTCGAGTTCGATTTCGTGCGCAAGCTCATCGAGGAAGACCGCATTCCCGACGACGTGACGATCCAGGTGCTGACGCAGGCGCGCGACCACCTGATCGCTCGCACCTTCGAGGCCCTGCAGGGCGCCCCGCGCGCCATCGTCCATCTCTACAACGCCGTGGCGCCCGTGATGCGCCGCGTGGTGCTCGGCATGGACGAGGACGGCATCGTCGAGCTCGCCGCCTCGCATGCGCGCATGTTCAACGAGATGGCCGCGAAACAGCCGAGCACGCGCTGGACCTTCCAGTACTCGCCCGAGATGTTCTCGGGCACCGACCTCGCGTTCTCCAAGCGCGTGGTCGATGCGGTCACCGCGGTCTGGGCGCCGACGCCCGAGCGCAAGTGCATCGTCAACCTGCCCTCGACGGTCGAGCACTCCACGCCGAACATCTTCGCCGACATGATCGAGTGGATGCACCGCAACCTCGCGCGCCGCGATGCGATCGTGCTCTCGGTGCATCCGCACAACGACCGCGGCACCGGCACCGCCGCCGGCGAGTTCGCGTTGATGGCCGGCGCCGACCGCATCGAAGGCTGCCTGTTCGGCAACGGCGAGCGCACCGGCAACCTCGACCTCGTCAACGTGGCACTGAACCTCTACACGCAGGGCGTCTCGCCAGAGCTCGACTTCTCGAACATCGACGAGATCCGCGCCACGGTCGAGCACTGCAACCAGATTCCCGTGCACCCGCGCCATCCCTACGTGGGCGACCTGGTCTACACCTCGTTCTCGGGCTCGCACCAGGATGCGATCAAGAAGGCCTTCTCGGCGCGCAAGGACGGCGACATCTGGGACATGCCCTACCTCCCGATCGATCCGAAGGACGTCGGCCGCAGCTACGAGGCCGTGATCCGCGTCAACAGCCAGTCGGGCAAGGGCGGCATCGCCTACCTGCTCGAGAGCGAGTACGGCATCGAGATGCCGCGCCGCCTGCAGATGGAGTTCAGCCAGACGGTGCAGCGCGTGATGGACGTCGCGGGCAAGGAGCTCACGGCCGCGGACCTGTGGCAGCTGTTCGTGCGCGAGTACGGCATCGAGTCGGTACAGGCGCTCCAGCACCGTGTGCTGCAGGAGGAGGGCAAGGGCGGCGCCAACGCCTCGGTGCTTCTGCGCGGCGACCTGGCCTGGAACGGCGAGACCGTGGCCATCGAAGGCCGCGGCAACGGCCCGATCGATGCCTTCACGCACGCGCTGAGCGCCGCGACCGGCCATGCGGTGCGTGTCATCGACTACCACCAGCATGCGATCGGCGCCGGTGCCGATGCCAAGGCCGTGGCCTACCTGGAGCTGCGCGTGGACGAATCGCGCACGCTGTTCGGCGTGGGCATCGACGAGGACACCATCGCCGCGTCGCTGAAGGCGATCGTCTCGGGCGTGGAGCGCGCCAGGGGCAATGGCGCGCACAGCGCACAATCGGAGACCGCGACCGTCTGAACCCCATCCCGCCCGATGCGCCAGGTGGCCAGAAACGAAGGAGAACCACGATGACCGACCAACTCATAATTTTCGACACCACCTTGCGCGACGGCGAGCAGTCGCCCGGCGCCTCGATGACGCGCGACGAGAAGATGCGCATCGCCAAGCAGCTCGAGCGGCTGCGGGTCGACGTCATCGAGGCCGGCTTCCCGGCCAGCTCGAATGGCGACTTCGAGGCAGTGAAGGCGATCGCCAACGCGATCAAGGATTCGACGGTGTGCGGCCTCTCGCGCGCCAACGACCGCGACATCGCGCGCGCCGCCGAAGCGCTCAAGGGCGCGGCGCGCGGCCGCATCCACACCTTCATCGCGACCTCGCCGCTGCACATGGAGAAGAAGCTGCGCATGTCGCCCGACGAGGTGCACGAGCAGGCCCGGCTCGCCGTGCGCTTCGCGCGCAACCAGGTGGCCGACGTGGAGTTCAGCCCCGAGGACGGCTACCGCAGCGATCCCGACTTCCTGTGCCGCGTGCTCGAGACCGTGATCGCCGAGGGCGCGACCACCATCAACGTGCCCGACACCGTGGGCTATGCGATCCCCGAGCTCTACGGCAACTTCATCAAGACGCTGCGCGAGCGCATTCCCAACAGCGACAAGGCGATCTGGTCGGTGCATTGCCACAACGACCTCGGCATGGCGGTGGCGAACTCGCTGGCCGGCGTGAAGATCGGCGGCGCGCGTCAGGTCGAATGCACCATCAACGGCCTCGGCGAGCGCGCGGGCAACTGCTCGCTCGAGGAGATCGTGATGGCCGTGAAGACCCGCAAGGACTACTTCGGCCTCGCGCTGAACATCGACACCCAGCACATCGTGGCCGCGAGCCGCATGGTCAGCCAGACCACCGGCTTCGTGGTGCAGCCCAACAAGGCCGTGGTGGGCGCCAATGCCTTCGCGCATGCCTCGGGCATCCACCAGGACGGCGTGCTCAAGGCGCGCGACACCTACGAGATCATGCGGGCCGAGGACGTGGGCTGGAGCGCCAACAAGATCGTGCTGGGCAAGCTCAGCGGCCGCAACGCCTTCAAGCAGCGGCTGCAGGAACTCGGCGTGACCATGGAGAGCGAGGGCGAGATCAACGCCGCCTTCCTGCGCTTCAAGGAGCTGGCCGACCGCAAGTCCGAAATTTTCGACGAGGACATCCTCGCGCTTGTCAGCGCGGAGGAGGGTGCGAACGTTGGCGAACAGTTTGCTTTCGTTTCTCTCGCTCAGCACAGCGAAACCGGCGAACGCCCCCAGGCGAAGGTCGTCTTCACCGTCCATGGCAAGGAAGTCACGGGCGAGTCGGACGGCAATGGCCCGGTCGACGCTTCCCTCAAGGCCATCGAATCGCACGTCAAGAGCGGCGCCGAGATGGTTCTTTACTCGGTCAATGCCATCAGTGGCTCGACGGAAAGCCAGGGAGAAGTTACAGTCCGGTTACAAAACGCGGGGCGGGTGGTCAACGGCGTCGGGGCGGATCCCGACATCGTTGTGGCGTCGGCAAAGGCTTATTTGAGTGCGCTCAACAAGTTACAGAGCCAAGCTGAGAGAGTGGCGGCACAAGGTTAGGTTTTCGGGCGATCCTTGGTATTCGAATGAAGAAAAGGATGCAAGTAGCTGATATTGCGTGCCTTTTTTGATTTCGATACACTGCGGTCCTCATTCCTGCCGCTGGAGATTTTGTACATGCCCGAAGCCCGTCTCCACCGCGTTTCAAGCCTTCGCACCCTCGCCGTCGCGTTCTGCGTGACGGCTTTTTTGTTGTCCGGCGCCCATGCCGCCAAGAAAGAAAAGGCCGCCCCCGCCAAGACGGCGGCTGTCTCGAAGAAAGCCCGCGGCGCCGCGCCGGTCGAGGTGAAGCGCAATGCCGCGTCGTCCAAGGTTGCCAAGCGTGGCGGCCGTGAAGACAAGGCCGACAAGGTGGTCCGCGGTGGCCGCAACGTGGTGGCCACCCTGCAGAAGAAGAACGGCAAGACCGTGGTGGCCGTGCAGCGCCGCTCGGTGGTCCGTGTCGAGGCGCCGCCGCGCCAGTCCTTCGGCCAGATGGCCGGCCTGCATACCACCGACGACGCGCTCGAGCTCAAGTCGAGCGTCGCGCTGGTGGTCGACCAGGACACGCACGAGGTGCTGTTCAGCAAGAACGACCACGCCGTGCTGCCGATCGCCTCGCTCACCAAGCTCATGACCGGCCTGCTGATCAGCGAGGCCAAGCTGCCGAACGAAGAGCTCATCACCATCACCCAGGACGACGTCGACACCGAGAAGCGCAGCAGCTCGCGCCTGACGGTCGGCACCACGCTCACGCGCGGCGAACTGCTGCACCTGGCGCTGATGTCGAGCGAGAACCGCGCCGCCCACGCGCTGGGCCGCACCTATCCCGGTGGCCTGAGCACCTTCGTGAGCATCATGAACGCCAAGGCGCGCATGCTCGGCATGAAGGACACGCGCTACGTCGAGCCCACCGGCCTGTCGAGCCGCAACCAGTCGAGCGCGCAGGACCTGGCGCTGCTGGTGAACGCCGCCTACGCCGACGCCACCGTGCGTTCGCTGTCCACCTCGCCCGAGTACCAGGTCGAGGTCGGCCGCCGCACCTTGCAGTTCAACACCACCAACCGCCTCGTGAAGAGCCCCGACTGGGACATCGGCGTGCAGAAGACCGGCTACATCTCCGAAGCCGGCCAGTGCCTGGTGATGCAGGCCCGGGTCGCGGGCCGCAAGCTGATCATGGTGTTCCTCGATTCGGCCGGCAAGTTCAGCCGCATCGCCGACGCCGAGCGCGTGCGCCGCTGGGTCGAGGCCACGCATGCGGTTCCGGGTTCGCCGGCCGCCTCGCGCGCCGTGGCGTACCAGATCGCGGGCTGAGCGGGCCCGCCCAAAGACGAAAGCCGGCGGTTGCCGGCTTTTTTCATGGGGGGCGCGAGGAGAGCGGTCAAAGCCCCTGGAAGGCGCCAGGCGCCTCTCAGGCGCCCTCGGTGGAGGCCGACCCCGGCGCGGCCGCTACGGCCCCGCCAGCGGGCGCCACGCCCTGCTTGAAGCCCAGTGCCTCCGAGATCTCGTTCGCGGTCGCCTGCAGTTTCGGCAGCCAGCCTTCGTCGAGCCGGTCGGCCGGTGCCGAGATCGACAGCCCCGCGACCAGCTTGCCCTGGTCGTCGTAGATGCCGGCGGCCATGCAGCGCACGCCGAGTTCGAGCTCCTCGTTGTCGCGCGCGATGCCGTACTGGCGCGCCTTCGACAGCTCGCGCTCGAGCGCCGGCAACTGCGTGATGCTGTTGCGCGTGTGGCCGGCCAGTCCGGTGCGGGTGGCGTAGCTGCGCACCCGCTGCGGATCGTCAGCGGCCAGGAACAGCTTGCCGGTGGAGGTCAGGTGCAGCGCGGCGCGGCCGCCGATGGCGCGCACCACCTGCATCCCCGAGCGCTCGCTGTAGGAGCGCTCGATGTACACGATCTCGTCGCCCTGGCGCATGCTGAGGTTGACCGGCTGCTGCGTGAGCTTGTGCAGCTCGCGCATCGGGCCCAGCGCGGCGTCGCGCACGTTGAGCCGCCCCTTGACCAGGTTGCCGAGCTCCAGCAGGCGCATGCCGAGTCGGTAGCTGCCGGCCTCGGGACGGTCGACGAAGCGGCCGACCGCGAGGTCGTTGAGGATGCGGTGGGTGGTGGAGGGATGAAGCCCCGTCTTTTCGCTGATTTCCTTCAGGGAAATGGCTTCTTCGCGCGAGGCCAGCACGTCGATCAGCGCGAACATGCGTTCGATGACCTGGATGACGGGGGTGGCCGGAATGTCTGAATGGTTTTTTCTCATGGCGCTGTGCGGTGAAGACCGGGCGCCATTTTATCTTGTGAAATCGCTGGCGCGCTGCCAGCGGCCGTCGATCAGCAATTCGTGGGGCGCGAAGCGCGCCTTGTAGTTCATCTTCGGGCTGTGTTCGATCCAGTAGCCCAGGTAGACGTGGGGCAGGCCGAGCTTGCGCGCCTGCTCGATCTGCCAGAGCACGCTGTAGGTGCCGTAGGCCATGCCGTCCTCGGGCTCGTAGAAGGTGTAGACGGCCGAGATGCCGTCGTTGAGCACGTCGAGGATCGACACCATCTTGAGCGCGCCCGCGCTGCCATCGGGCAGGGTCTCGCGGAACTCGACCAGCCGCGAGTTCACGCGGCTTTGAAGCAGGAACTGGGTGTACTGGTCGATGCTGTCGTGGTCCATGCCGCCGCCCGCGTGGCGGCCGTTCTGGTAGCGCAGGTAGAGCTGGTAGTGCTCGGGCACGAAGCACAGCTTGAGCACGCGGGCCTGCAGGTCGGCGTGCTGCTTGACCGCCCGGCGCTGGCTGCGCGAGGCCTTGAAGGCATTGGCCAGCACCCGCAGCGGCACGCAGGCGCGGCAGCCGTCGCAGTACGGGCGGTAGGTGAACATGCCGCTGCGCCGGAAGCCGCTGAGCACCAGGTCCGAGTACGCGTCGTTGTGGATCAGGTGGCTGGGAGTGGCCACCTGCGAGCGGGCCTGGCGGTCCGGCAGGTAGCTGCAGGGATAGGGCGCGGTCGCGTAGAACTGCAGCGTGTGGAGCGGGAGATCCTTGAGGTGCGTCACGTCGGGTGAGAGGGTCGCGCGGACAGGAGTTCGGACCAGTATACGGGCTCGAAACGCCACGCGGGGCCCGTCGCTTCCCGGGCCCGGGCCACGTGCTCGACGAAGCGCGCGCGCGGCATTTCGTGCGCGCCCAGGCTCGCGAGGTGGGCCGTGTTCTGCTGGCAGTCGATCATCCGCACGCCGAAGCGCCGGCACAGGCACACCAGCGCCGCCAGCGCGATCTTCGAGGCATCGGGGCGGCGCGTGAACATCGATTCGCCGAACACGGCGCCGCCGATCGCCACGCAGTAGAGCCCGCCCGCGAGCTCGCCGTCGATCCAGGTCTCGACGCTGTGGGCGTGTCCGGCCCGGTGCAATTCGGTATAGGCGGCGACCATGTCGGGCACGATCCAGGTGCCCGACTGGCCCGGGCGGGCCGAGCCGGAGCAGGCCCGGATGACGGCCGCGAAGTCGTGGTCGATGCGGATCTCGCAGCCCGGCGCCTGCGCGAAGCGCGCCAGCGTCTTGCGCAGCGAGCGGTGGAGCCGGAAGTCGGCCACCTGCAGCACCATGCGCGGATCGGGGCTCCACCACAGGATCGGCTGGTCCTCGCTGAACCAGGGGAAGACGCAGCGGCCGTAGGCGCGCAAGAGAGTATCGACATCGAGCGAGCCGCCGGCGGCCAGCAGGCCGGGCACGGGATCGGCGATTCCCCACGCTGTCGAGGGGTCGGGCAGGGCATCGCCGGGTTCGAGCCAGGGCAGTTGTCGCATGGCCGTAGGTATACACGGCTTGCGCGGCGCATCTTCGTATCGGGGCGAAAAACCGGGCCAACCCGCCGCCGCGTCCCCCTGGTGGCGCCCCTTTCTGGTGCCCTCGCAATGCACTCGTCCAAAGGCGCACACGTTTGCCCAAGCTCACATATAGTGCGGAGCTTCCTTCGAAGAAGCACCCCATGACGGTCCCAGCGCGCCAGCGTTGTGCGCGGGCCCGGTACAAGAGGACCACGTTGACCACAGACCCCAACCCCATGCGTTTCGGCAGCGGCCAGGCCGTGCGCCGGCTCGAAGACCAGAGTCTTCTCTCAGGTGCCGGCCGCTACACGGACGACGTGTCCCTGCCGAACCAGTCCCACCTGGTCTTCCTGCGCTCCCCGTACCCCCACGCGCGCCTCGTCTCGGTCGACACCTCGGCCGCGCTCGCGCTGCCGGGGGTGCTCGCCGTGATCACCGGCGCCGATCTGGCCGCGGCCGGCGTCAAGCCGATGCCCGGCGCCGCCGGCTTCAAGCGTGCCGATGGGGGCGACAGCGCCAGCCCCGCGCGCCATGCCATCGCGCACGAACGCGTGCGCTTCGTCGGCGAGGCCGTGGCCGTGGTGGTGGCCGACACCGTGCAGCAGGCGCGCGACGCGGCCGAAGCCGTGATGGTCGAGTACGAGGAGCTGCCGATGGTGGTCGACCTCGCGGCCGCCACCGCCGAAGGCGCGCCCCAGCTGTGCGAAGCGGCGAGCGGCAACGTCGCGGCCGAGATGCGCCACGGCAGCAGCGAGGCCGCCACGGCCGCCTTTGCCAAGGCCGCCCACGTGGTGGCGCTCGACGTGGTCAACCAGCGCGTGGTGGCACTGACCATCGAGCCGCGCTCGGTGCTCGCGGCGCCCGATGCCGACACCGGCCGTCTCACGATCCGCATGAGCACCCAGATGCCCTCGGGCGTGCGCGATTCGATCTGCGCCGCCATCGGCCTGGCCAAGGACAAGGTCCGCGTGGTGGTCGGCGACGTCGGCGGCGGCTTCGGCATGAAGACCGGGGCCTACCCCGAGGACATCGCTGTGGCCTTCGCGGCGCTGCAGGTGAAGCGCCCCGTGAAGTGGGTGGCCGACCGCAGCGAGGAATTCCTCTCGAGCGCCCATGGCCGCGACATCGAGGCCAAGGCCGAGCTCGCGCTCGATGCCAAGGGACGCATCCTCGCCCTGCGCATCAAGACGCTGGCCAACGTCGGCGCCTATGCCACCGGCACCGGCGTCGCGATCCAGCTGCTGATCGGCCCCTGGGTGCAGACCAGCGTCTACGACATCCAGACCATCGACTTCCACTTCAAGGCGGTGCTCACCAACACCGCGCCCACCGGCGCCTACCGCGGCGCCGGCCGGCCCGAGGCGATCTTCACCATCGAGCGGCTGATGGACGAGGCCGCGCGCCAGACCGGCATCGACCGCATCGAGCTGCGCCGGCGCAACTTCATCCGCCCCGAGCAGATGCCGTACAAGAACCCGATGGCGCAGACCTACGACACCGGCAAGTTCGAGTCGGTGATGGACCAGGCGCTGGGCCTGGCCGACTGGAACGGCTTCGAGGCCCGCGCGGCCGAATCGGCGCGCAACGGCCGCCATCGCGGCCTGGGCATCGCCACCTTCCTCGAGTGGACCGGCGGCAACGTGTTCGAGGAACGCGTCACCGTCTCGGTGCAGGCCGACGGCGTGATCGAGGTGTTCTCGGCCGTCAATGCCATGGGGCAGGGCATCGCCACCTCGCTGGCCCAGCTCGCGGTCGACGCCTTCGGCGTGCCGATCGAGAAGGTGCGCGTGGTGCTCGGCGACACCGACCGCGGCGACGGCTTCGGCAGCGCGGGTTCGCGTTCGCTGTTCACCGGCGGCTCGGCGGTGCGCATCGGCGCCGAACGCACCATCGATAAGGCGCGCGAACTCGCGGCCCAGGAATTCGAGGTGGCGATCGACGACGTGACCTACAGCCGCGGCGCCTTCGCCGTGATCGGCACCGACCTCGAGCTCGACCTGTTCACGCTCGCGGGCAAGCAGCCCGAGCGCGAGATCTTCGTCGACTCCACCAGCACCGTGGCCGGCCCGACCTGGCCCAACGGCTGCCACATCTGCGAGATCGAGATCGATCCGCCCACCGGCGAGATCAGCGTGGTGGCCTACAGCTCGGTCAACGACGTGGGCCGCGTGGTCAACCCGATGATCGTGCGCGGCCAGCTCGAGGGCGGCGCCGTGCAGGGCATCGGCCAGGCACTCTACGAGCAGGTGGTGTACGACCACGAGACCGGCCAGCCCGTCACCGGCAGTCTGATGGACTACGCCGCGCCGCGCGCCGACATCGTCAGCACCATGTTCCACATGGAGATGGACGAGTCGACGCCCTGCAAGAACAACCCGCTGGGCGTCAAGGGCGTGGGCGAGCTGGGCACCATCGGTGCCACGCCGGCCATCGTCAATGCCGTGGCCGACGCCTTCGCGCGCAACGGCCATGCCGCCCGCGCGCCGCGCCTGCACATGCCGCTGAGCCCCTCGCGCGTGTGGCAGGCGATGCAGACGGTCGACTGAGGGCCCGCCGCACGGCCGGTACTGCGGGAGAACCACCATGCTCGTGGTCACCGAACTGCAGACCGAGCCGATCCGGGTCTCGAGCTACCGCTGCGACGCGGGCCCCGATGCCCCGCCTTTCGCCGAGATGCACGAGGGCCATTCGGTCTCGTACGTGCGCAAGGGCAGCTTCGGCTGTCGCACGCGCGGCCATGCCTACGAGCTCGTGGCCGGCTCGGTGCTCATCGGCGCGCCGGGCGACGAGTACGTCTGCACCCACGACCACCATGTCTGCGGCGACGAGTGCCTGGCCTTCCACCTCTCGCCGGGCTTCGTCGAGCTGATCGGCGGCGGGCGCGGCACCTGGCAGGCCGGCGGCCTGCCGCCGCTGCCCGGGCTGATGGTGCTCGGCGAACTCGCGCAGGCCGCGGTCGAGGGCCGCAGCGACCTCGGCCTCGACGAGGTCGGCATGCAGTTCGCCCATCGCTTCGTCGACCTCGTGGAAGGGCGCGATGCGCCGCGGCCCGGAGCGGCCCCCGCGCGCGACCGGCGCCGCGCCGTCGATGCCGCGATGTGGATCGCCGAGGGTTCGCACGAGGACATCGGCCTCGAGCAGGCCGCGGCCGAGGCCGGGCTCAGCGCCTTCCATTTCCTGCGGCTGTTCTCCCAGGTGCTGGGCGTGACGCCGCACCAGTACCTGGTGCGCTCGCGGCTGCGCCACGCGGCACGCCTGCTCGCCGACGGCGATCGGCCGGTGACCGAGATCGCGCTCGACGTGGGCTTTGCCGACCTCAGCAATTTCGTGCGCACCTTCCGGCGCGCCGCCGGTGTCTCGCCGGGCGACTTCCGCCGTGCCGCGCGCGGCGACCGCAAGATTCTCCAAGACCGCCTCGCGGCCTTGCTCGACGATGAGCGTCTGATCCATTCATCGACCAGGAAGCCATCGCCATGCACCACGCCATCGAACTCGAACTGACAGTCCCGGCCCGCGCGGGCCGCCATCCCTGAGCGCGAAGGAGCCCGCCATGGCCACCATCCACCGGGAATTCGAACTCGCCGCGAGCGCGGCGCAGGTCTGGGACGCGCTGCGCGACTTCCGTGCCGTGCACGAGCGGCTCGCGCCGGGCTTCCTCACGGCCTGCCGCATCGACGAGGAGGGCGCGCGCGTCCTCGACTTCTCCAACGGCAGCGTGGCGCGCGAGCTGCCGGTGTCGATCGACGAGTCGCTGCGCCGCATCGCCTACACCGTCACGGGCAGCCGCATGCGGCATCACCATGCGTCGGCGCAGGTGTTCGACGCGGGCGAAGGGCGCTCGCGCTTCGTCTGGATCACCGACGTGCTGCCCGACGAACTCGCGCCCCACATCGCAGGCATGATGGACGAGGGCGCGGCCGCGATGAAGAAGAAGCTCGAGGCCGAGGCTCAGAAGTCCTCGAGCGGCAGCCCGACGTAGTTCTCGGCCAGCGAGGTCGAGGCCGCGTGCGAATGCACGAGGTAGTCGAGCTCGGCCTCCTGGATCTTCTGGCCGAAGGCGCCCGTCTCGGGGAAGCGGTGCATCAACGAGGTGAACCACCACGAGAAGCGCTCGGCCTTCCAGACCCTGCGCAGGCACAGGTCGGAATAGCGGTCGAGCGCCGAGGCCGAGCGCTCGCGGTAGAAGATCTCGAAGGCGCGCGACAGGTAGCCCACGTCGGCGGTCGCGAGGTTCAGCCCCTTGGCGCCGGTCGGCGGCACGATGTGCGCCGCGTCGCCGGCCAGGAACAGCGAACCGAAGCGCATCGGCTCGGCCACGAAGCTGCGCAGCGGCGCGATGCTCTTCTCGAGCGAGGGGCCGGTCACCAGCCGCTCGCGCGCTTCCGGGTCGAGGCGCGCGCGCAGCTCGTTCCAGAAGGCCTCGTCGCTCCAGTTCTCCACCCGTTCCTCGGTCGGCACCTGCACGTAGTAGCGGCTGCGCGTGGCGCTGCGCATGCTGCACAGCGCGAAGCCGCGCTCGGTGTTGGCGTAGATCAGCTCGTGCGACACCGGCGGCACGTCGGCCAGTACCCCGAGCCAGCCGAAGGGGTAGACCTTCTCGTAGGTCTGGATCGCATCGGCCGGCACGCTCGCGCGGCTCACGCCGTGGTAGCCGTCGCAGCCGGCGATGAAGTCGCACTCGATCTCGTGCGTCTGGCCGTCCTTCTCGTAGCGCACGCGCGGCGAGCGTGAATCGAAGTCGTGCAGGCTCACGTTGGCCGCGCTGTAGACGGTGGCCAGGCCCTCGGCCGCGCGCGCTTCCATCAGGTCGCGCGTCACCTCGGTCTGGCCGTACACCGTGACCTGCTTGCCGCCCGTGAGGCCGTGCATGTCGATGCGGTGGCGCGCGCCCTTGAACAGCAGCTCGATGCCCCCGTGCGGCAGGCCCTCGGCCTTGGCGCGGGCGTCGACGCCGGCACGCTCCAGCAGGTCCATCGTGACCTGCTCGAGCACGCCCGCGCGGATGCGCCCGAGCACGTAGTCGCCGCTCTGGCGTTCGACGATGACGTTGTCGATGCCGGCCTTGAACAGAAGCTGGCCGAGCAGAAGGCCGGCCGGGCCGGCGCCGATGATCGCTACCTGGGTGCGCATGTCGTTGTCTCCGAGAAGTTCCGCGAAGCGTAGGGCGCGCGCGCCGCCCTGGCATGCCGGGCGATGCGGCTGTGTGCGATCATGCGAATGGCTGCGCGATGATCGCGCAACTTCCCGCTTCGCCTCACTCATGACCATCGCCAGAGCCGACTTCATCGAGGGCATCGCCAAGGGAATGGCGGTGCTCGAAAGTTTCGACACCGAGCGCCAGCGCCTCAACGCCACCCTGGCGGCCGAACGCGCCGGCCTCACGCGCGCCGCGGCGCGCCGGCACCTGCTGACCCTGGCGCACCTGGGCTATCTCGAGACCGACGGCAGCTACTTCTGGATGGCGCCCAAGGTGCTGCGCTTCTCGGGCAGCTACCTGGCCTCGTCACGCCTGCCGCGCGCGCTGCAGCCCACGCTGAACCGGCTCGCGGCGCAGACCGGCGAATCCTTCTCGGCCGTGGTGCTCGACGGCGAGGAGGTGGTGATCGTGGCGCGCAGCGGCAGCTACGGCACGCCCACGCGCGTGCTGGCCTATGGCCTGCACCTGGGCGCGCGGCTGCCGGCCCATGCCACCTCCACCGGCCGCGTGCTGCTGGCCGCGCTGCCGCCGGCCGAGTTCACGCGCTGGCTCACGGGCCGCCACCTGGCGCGACTCACGCCGCAGACCACCACCCAGGCGCGCGCGCTGCGCCAGCTGGTGACGCGCGCGCGCAAGGAAGACCATTGCTTCGCGAGCGAGGAGCACGAGCTCGGCGTGCAGGCGCTGGCCGTGCCGTTGCGCGACATGCAGGGCCACACGGTGGCCGCGCTCAACGTGGTGCTGTCGGGCGCGCGCTACCAGGAGGAGGCCGTGCGGCGCGACATGCTGCCGCTGCTGTTCGAGGCCGCGCGCGAGGTGCGCGCGCTGCTTTGAACTTCGCCCGATCCGGCTGCCTCGAACCTCGAAACCAGAACTCCAGGAACCCGCCATGCGACTGCTGCTCCTCGAAGACGACGTGATGATCGGCGAAGCCGTGCTCGACCTGCTGCGGGCCGAGCAGTACGCGGTCGACTGGGTCAAGGACGGCGACAGCGCCGAGTCGGCGCTGCGCACCCAGGACTACGACCTGGTGCTGCTCGACCTCGGCGTGCCGCGCCGCGACGGCCTGGAGGTGCTGCGCAACCTGCGCGCGCGCAAGCAGCGCATGCCGGTGCTGATCGCCACCGCGCGCGATTCGATCCAGCAGCGCATCGAGGGCCTGGATGCCGGCGCCGACGACTACGTGCTCAAGCCCTACGACCTCGACGAGCTGCTGGCGCGCATCCGTGCGCTGCTGCGCCGCGCGGCCGGGCGCGCCGAGCCGGTCTACGAACACATGGGCGTGAGCATCAATCCCGCCACCCGCGAGGTCAGCGTGGCCGGCCAGCCCGTGGTGCTGTCGGCGCGCGAATGGGCCGTGCTCGAGCCGCTGCTGGCACGGCCCGGCATGGTGCTCTCGCGCGCGCAGCTCGAGGAGAAGCTCTACAGCTGGAAGGACGAGATCAGCAGCAACGCGGTCGAGGTCTACGTGCACGGCCTGCGCAAGAAGCTCGGCGCGGAGCTGATCCGCAACGTGCGCGGCGTCGGCTACATGGTGCCGAAGGCGTGAGCGGCATGAGCAGTTCGATGGACCTGGTCGCGCGGATGACCGGCTCGCTGCGCGCGCGCCTGCTTTGGTTCCTGCTCGCGGCCATCGTGCTGGCGGCCGGCGCGCAGGCGCTGGTGGCCTACCGCACCGTGCTCAAGGAGGCCGACGAGATCTTCGACTACCACATGCAGCAGATGGCGCTCTCGTTGCGCGCAGGCCTGCCGCCCAGCGCGGCGGTGGGCGGCCTCGGCGGCGCCGAGCAGAACTTCGATTTCGTGGTGCAGGTCTGGACCGCCGACGGCGTGCGCATCTTCGAGTCGGCCGACCAGGCCGCGCTGCCGCAGCTCGCGGTACTGGGCTTCGCCGACGTGCGCGCGCGCGGCACCACCTACCGCGTGTTCTCGATGCAGACGCGCGGGCTGGTGATCCAGGTGGCGCAGGACATGGCGGCGCGCCAGCACATGGCCGGCACCCTGGCGCTGCGCACTGTCGCGCCGGTGGCGCTGATGGCGCCGCTGCTGATGCTGGTCGTGTGGTGGGTGGTGAGCCGCTCGCTCGCGCCGGTGGCGCGCGTGCGCACCCAGGTGGCCTCGCGCCAGGCCGACGATCTCTCGCCCGTGAGCGAGGAGAAGCTGCCCGACGAGGTACGGCCGCTGGTGCAGGAGCTCAACCTGCTGTTCGACCGCGTGCGGCAGGCCTTCGAGGCGCAGAAGCACTTCGTGGCCGACGCGGCGCACGAGCTGCGTTCGCCGCTGGCCGCACTCAAGCTGCAGGTGCAGGGCCTGCAGCGCGCCAGCGACGACGGCGCGCGCGAGCTCGCCATCGGCCGATTGGTGGCGGGCATCGACCGCGCGACGCGGCTGGTCGAGCAGATGCTCGCGCTCGCGCGCCACGAGGCCAGCATGGCTGCGGGCGCGCCGCCCGAGCCGGTGGCGCTCGCGGAGGTGGCGCGGCTGGCCGTGTCGGATGCCGTGGCCGCGGCCCAGGCGCGGCGCATCGACATCGGCATCGCGCGCGCCGACGAGGGCGCCACGGTGAAGGGTCAGTCCGAGGCGCTGCGCATGTTGCTGCGCAACCTGCTCGAGAACGCCGTGAAGTACACGCCCGAGGAAGGCCGCGTCGACATCGCGATCGCGCGCCTGGACGACGCGGTCGAGCTCAGCGTCGACGACAGCGGCCCGGGCCTGCCGCCCACCGAGCGCGAGCGCGTGCTCGACCGCTTCTACCGCTCGGGCGAGCCGCAGGCGCCGGGCAGCGGACTCGGTCTCTCGATCGTCAAGTCGATCGCCGAGCTGCATGGCGCGAGCGTGGCGCTCGATGCCTCGCCGAGCCTGGGCGGGCTGCGGGTGGTGGTGCGCTTTCCGACGCGGGCCTGAGGGGTCGTCGCCGGAATTTCCCTTTAAGCGGCGCTTAAGTCAGCGCAACGACATTCCTTCCATCGCATCAGCGTCACGACGCAATGAAAGGAACCGATCCATGAACACCCGACTGACTTCGCCCCGTGCCCTGGTCCTGGCCCTGGCCACCGCGGGCGTGATCGGCGCCGTCGGCGCCGGCGCCTACACCAGCGCGCGCGCCGTGGGCACGCCCACCAACGCCACCGCGACCGCACCGGCCGCCATGGTCACGCTGCCCGACTTCTCGACCATCACCGCGCGCGACGGCGCGGCCGTGGTCAACATCAGCGTCACCGGCACCATGAAGGCCTCGGACGACGAGCAGGCCGCGCAGATCCAGGGCATCGATCCCGATGACCCGATGTTCCAGTTCTTCCGCCGCTTCCAGGGGCAGATGAACCCGCGCGGCCAGCAGCAGCGCGACGTGCCGGTGCGCGCCCAGGGCTCGGGCTTCATCGTCGACGCCAACGGCATCATCCTGACGAACGCCCACGTGGTGAAGGACGCGAAGGAAGTCACCGTCAAGCTCACCGACCGCCGCGAGTACCGCGCCAAGGTGCTCGGCGCCGATGCCAAGACCGACATCGCGGTGCTCAAGATCGACGCCAAGAACCTGCCGGTGCTCGCGCTGGGCAACACCAAGGACCTGAAGGTCGGCGAATGGGTGCTGGCCATCGGCTCGCCCTTCGGCTTCGAGAACACCGTGACGGCCGGCGTGGTCAGCGCCAAGGGCCGCACGCTGCCCGACGACAGCTACGTGCCCTTCATCCAGACCGACGTGGCCGTGAACCCCGGCAACTCGGGCGGCCCGCTGCTCAACACGCGCGGCGAGGTGGTCGGCATCAACTCGCAGATCTACAGCCGCAGCGGCGGCTACCAGGGCGTGTCGTTCTCGATCCCGATCGACGTGGCGGTGCAGGTCAAGGACCAGATCGTCGCCACCGGCAAGGCCGTGCACGGCCGCCTCGGCGTGGCGGTGCAGGAGGTGAACCAGGCCTTCGCCGATTCCTTCAAGCTCGACAAGCCCGAGGGCGCGCTGGTCTCGAACATCGAGAAGGGCGGCCCCGGCGACAAGGCGGGCCTGAAGGCCGGCGACGTGATCCGCAAGGTCGGCGACCAGCCCATCGTGTCCTCGGGCGACCTGCCCGCGGTGATCGGCCAGCAGGCGCCCGGCACCAAGGTCACGCTCGAGGTGTGGCGCCAGGGCGAACGCCAGGAGCTGACGGCGAAGCTCGGCGATGCCAGCGACAAGCCGGCCCAGGTCGCGAAGGCCGACAAGGCCACCGGCCAGGGCAAGCTGGGCCTGGCGCTGCGGCCGCTGCAGCCCGACGAGAAGCGCGAGGCCTCGGTGGAGACCGGCCTGCTGATCGAGGACGCGGCCGGCCCGTCGGCGATGGCCGGCGTGCAGGCCGGCGACGTGCTGCTGGCGATCAACGGCACGCCCGCCAAGACCGTGGAGCAGGTGCGCGAGGTGGTCGCGAAGGCCGACAAGTCGGTGGCGCTGCTGATCCAGCGCGGCGACGACAAGATCTTCGTGCCGGTGCGCATCGGCTGACAGCCCCGGGCCGGACCCCGACGCGCGACGACCGATGAAGCCGCCGCACCGACGGTCTTCGGCCCCGCAGGCCGAGCACCTCGACCCTGCCGACAGCGCCGCCAACGGGCTGTCGGCCCACATCCTGCCGACCTCAGCCACCATGATCGGCGTGTGCATGACCGTGATGTCCATCGGGCACCTCGGTCCGCGCGACGATCTGCGGCTGGTGATCGATCGGCTGCTCGCGGTCGACGCGCTGGTCTTCCTGGCCAGCGCGTTGCTGTCGTTCATCTCGATGCGCATGCGGCGCTCGGGCGCGCGGCTCGAGGCCTGGGGCGAGGTGGTGTTCATCGCGGGCCTGGCGCTGCTGGCGCTCGGTGCCGTGGCGCTGACCTTCGCGCTGCGCTGAACCCGGTGGCCGCGTTCAGTGCCGCGGGCAGTCGAGCGCGCCCGGCCACTCGAGCGTGATGCGCGTGCCGCCGGCGGCGTTCTCCCGCGCCTCTGCCGGCTCCATCACCAGCCGCGCGCCGATGCTCAGCGCGCGCGCCCGCATGTTCGCGAGGCCATGCCCCATGGCCTTCGGCGCGGCGTCCGCGGGCCGCGGGCCGATGCCGTCGTCCGTCAGCACGATGCGCACGCGCGGGGGCTGCGCCTCGGCCTGCCAGCGCGCATGCAGCACGATGCGCGTCGCGCGCGCATGCTTGAGCACGTTGGTGAAGGCCTCGAGCAGGATGCGCTGCAGCTGCAGCGCGGCCTGGGCCGAGAACGGCGCCACCGGCGGTATCACGCCCACGTCCCATTCGAGCGCGATGCCGGCCGCGTCCAGCCGCGGCTGCAGCCGGTAGCGCAGGGTGGCGAGCACGGTCGCGAGGTCGTCGTGCGTGGGCTGCAGCGAGTCGACCGCCATGCGCATCTCGTCGAGCGCGAGCTTCACGTGCTCCTCGACCACGGCGCGGTCGGGCGCGGGCTGGGTCACGACGTTGAGCAGGCCCACGAGCTGCGAGCCGACGCCGTCGTGGATCTCGCGCATGATGCGCTGGCGCTCGAGCAGCACGGCCTGTTCCTGCTGCTGCAGCCGCAGCGCGTCGAAGGCCACGCGCAGCTGTCCCTCGCGCTCGGCCACCCGCTCGGCCAGGGTGGCGTTGAGCGCGCCGTAGTCGGCCACGGTGCGGCTGTAGCGGTCGACCACCAGGCCCGCGAGGATCAGCACGAAGAAGAACATCGCGCGCGGCGTCTGCGAGGTGTCGGAGCCGCCGAAGAAGCCCATGCGCATCAGCAGCAGGTCGTACATGCCCGCGAGGATGGCGAGCACGCCTGCCAGCAGCAGCACCATGGCGATCGGCCGGCGCTCCACCCAGGCGCTGCGCGCCACCACCGGCAGGCAGGCCACGCCGGTGAGGTTCAGCAGCACCAGCCCGGCGGTCCACAGCGCCGGCCAGGCCAGCGCGAAGGCCGCGATGGCGCTCGCCATCGCGATACCCATAGCCGCGTAGAGCGCGCGCACCAGCCCCACCGAACCGCGCTGCAGCGCCAGCAGCACGAAGCGCGTGATGAGCCCGATGTGCAGCGCATAGCAGACCGCGACCACCACGCCCCAGAGCGGCCAGGGCAGGTTCATGTCGGGCCGCACCCGGTCGATGTTGTGCGGCAGGCCCGAGAGCGCGGCGAGCGCGAAGCAGCCATAGAGCGCATGGCGCTGGCGCAGCCAGAGCGCGCCCGACAGGCAGCCCATCAGCGCGAGGACGGCCGCGTTGACGATCACCGAGGTGTGGCGCCAGCGCTGGTAGCCGCGGTAGCGCGGCAGCAGCTCGCGCTCGGTGCCGTACTGCAGCGTGGCCAGTGCCGCGCCGCGCTGGCGTTGCACGGTGGTGCGGATCACCAGTTCCTGCGCGGCGCCGGTGCGCTGCAGCGACGCGGCCACCGGCACGAAGGGCGTGCCCTTGGTGTCGTAGGACGGATCGCCGAGCGTGCCGAAGCCCGCGAGCGGCGTGCCGTTGAACTCGATTGCGACCTGGTTGCCCACGCCCGCGAACAGCAGCGCGGCCGGTTCGCTCGCGGGCGCCGCCGCGGCGGGAAGGGCGATGCGGTAGGTGGCCCTGCCGCCGCGGCCCGGAAAGGCATGGTCCCAGCGGAACGGCAACTGCACTTGGCGTTCCTCGGCGGGCAGGCCGTCGGGTTCGAGGCGGGCCTCGGCGCTGGTGACGGTGTAGGGCGTGGCGGTGCTGCTGGCGATGGCCGGGCCTGCGATCAACAGCAGCGCGGCGACCAGGGCGAACAGGAAGCGCAGATCGGAAGAAGAGGCGGCGGCAGGCTGCTCAGGGCAGCCAGCCCAGGTTGCGCGCCTCGAACACGGCTTCGGACTTGTTGTGGACATCCAGCTTGCCGTAGATATTGCGGATATGGGTTTGAACGGTCGAAGCCGAGACTCCCATCCGCGCGCCGACTTCGGCATAGGTGAAACCACGGGAGACGAGGTCCAGCACCTCCGATTCGCGCGGCGACAGCCGCACCGGCGGCGTGCGAGGGAGTGCCGAGGATGCCATGGCCGAGCCGATCGTGTCCTGGGCCAGCCCGACCAGCGCGGCGGCGCCGGCAGGCACGGGGGCGTCGGTGCGGGCCTGCCAGCGGCGCAGCAGCTGCCGCGCGATCACCGGCGACATCGGCGAGCCGCCCGCGCGCAGGTGGCGGATGTGGGCCGCGAGGTCGCGCTCGGTGCCGTCCTTGAGCAGGTAGCCGCTGGCGCCGGCCTCGAAGGCGCGCAGCATGTTGGCTTCGTCGCCGAAGATCGACAGCACCATCACCGCGCAGGCGGGCTGCATGCCGCGGCAGCGGTCGATGACCTGCAGCCCCGGGATGTCGGGCAGGCCCAGGTCGACCAGCAGCACGTCGACCGGGTTGTCCTCGAGCCAGGCCAGCAGCTCGGTCGCGGTCGAGGCGCAATGGGCCAGGGTCAGCGAGGGGTCGGCATCGATCACGCGGGCGAGGCGCTCGCGCATGCCGGTGTCGTCCTCGACCAGCGCGACCTGCGTGGTCGAGAGAAGGGGAGCGGCTGCGGTGTCGATGGCCATGGCGCGGGGCTGCGGTCCTCGGGTGGGCGGACCCGCAGCGTAGGGGCCGGCGCGCGCCGTGCCCATCCTATATACGTGGGAGGGGCGCGGGCCGCGCGTTCAGGCGGCCGACATGCGCGCCAGCCGCGACGCCACGCGCTGCAGGTGCGCGCCGAGCTCGGGCGGCGACTCGACCTCGAAGTCGTGTCCCAGGCAGCCGAGCCAGACCGCCAGCGCATCGAGCGAATTGGCCGCGGTCTGGATGCGCGTGCGGTCGGGCGCCACGGCCTCGGGCACGCCGCCGACCCACGACAACTGGCCGTCGAGCGCGGCCACGGGCGCATGCACCAGCACGCGCGCATGGTGCAGGTAGGGCGAGATCTGCAGCGCGTGCTGCATGTAGGCCGCGATGTCGCCGTGCGGCAGCCGCCGCGGCGTGAAGCGCGCGCCGGTGGGCTCGGGATCGACGATGCGGTCGAGCCGGAAGGTGCGCCAGTCCTCGCGGTCCGTGTCCCAGGCCAGCAGGTACCAGCGCTGGCCGGTCTGTACCACGCGGTGCGGCTCCACGCGGCGGCTGCTGACGACCTCGTGGTGGTCGCGGTAGCCGAAGCGCAGCAGCGCGCGGTTGGCGCAGGCCTCGGCGAACAGCGACACCGCCTTGAGCCGGATGTCCGAGCGCTTCTGCAGCACCGGCACCACGGTGGCGCGCAGCTTGTCGAGCCGGCGGCGCAGCCGCGGCGGCATCAGCTGCTCGAGCTTGGCCAGCGCGCGCATCGAGGCGTTCTCGATGTCGTTGCCGCCGTCGCTGGAGGCCGGGCCCACGCCCAGGCCGACCGCGACCGCGATCGCTTCCTCGTCCTCGAGCAGGAGCGGCGGCAGGCTGTTGCCCGCGCCCAGCCGGTAGCCGCCGGCGACGCCCGAGGTGGAATCGACCGTGTAGCCGAGGCTGCGCAGCCGGTCGACGTCGCGGCGCAGGGTGCGCTCGGTGATCTCGAGGCGGCGCGCGAGCTCGGCGCCGGTCCAGGCGCGCTGGGCCTGGAACAGCGACAACAGGCGGATGAGGCGGGCGGAGGCGGAGAGCATGGAAGCGATGATGCCTGCGATCGAGGACAGGATCTGTCCGCAATGGACCTTAGTCTTCGGGCCTTCCAACACCTCAGACCCCAGGAGAAAAGCCCATGCTCAAGACCTACAACGGCAGCTGCCACTGCGGCAAGGTTCGCTTCCAGGCCGACATCGATCTCGCGGCCGGCACCGGCCGTTGCAACTGCTCGATCTGTGCCAAGGCGCGCAACTGGGGGGCGATCGTGCGGCCCGAGGCCTTCCGGATGGTCAGTGGCGAGGAGGAGCTGTCGAGCTACCAGTTCGGCTCGTACAGCACGCACCACCTGTTCTGCCGCCATTGCGGCGTGCGGCCCTTCGGCCGCGGCGACGTGGCCGAGGTCGGTGGCAAGTACGTCAGCATCAATGTCAGCTGCCTCGACGACGCCACGCCCGACGAACTGGTGGCCGCGCCCGTGATGTACATGGACGGGCGCAACAACAACTGGTTCAACCCGCCGGCCGAGACGCGGCATCTCTGAAAGACGGGCGATAAAAAGCCCCGCGGCCTGGCGGCGGCGGGGCTGCTCGTCTCTCGCCGCGCTTACTTGCGGCGACGCGCCGGCTGCTCGGCCGGCACATAGGTCTGCGACGGTGCCGCGCCGCCATCCACGCCGAGGCGGCCACCGCCACCCAGGCCCTGGCCGCGCACGGTCTGCGCCTTGTAGTTGCGCAGCGAACGGACCATCTGGTTGAAGGCGTCCATGAAGGCCGCCGCGATCACCTTGCCTTGCGGGGTGCGCGTGTAGCCGCCGATGCCACCGGCCGCGCGGCCGCCGGCGAGGTCGGCGAAGCCGCCGAAGTCGGTCTTCGAGGCGCTGCCTTCCGCCGCCGCGACCTGCACGCCCGAGCGGTTGTCGATCAGGGTCAGCAGCGCCGAGGCTTCCTTGGTCTGCAGGTTCGCGCCCAGGTTCGCGATCGCACGGCCACGGCCACCGCCGACCAGTCCGCCGAGCGCGCCGCCGAGGCCGCCCGCGTCGCTGTTGCTGAACACGATCTCGGGCGACAGGCCGTAGTCCGACGCGACCATCTGGCCGCGGCCGAAGTTGCTGCCGCCACGCATCTCGCCCGACTGCTGCAGCGCGCGCTCGCGCGTCATCGCGTTCATGCCGGCCGCGCCGCGCTCGACCACCACGAAGCAGTTCGATTGCTGCACCAGCAGGCGCAGCAGGTTGGCGGTGGGCGGCAGCTTGTATTCGCCGGTCAGCACCGTGTACCAGCCGGCATTCACGTTCTCGATCAGCGAGACGGTGCCCAGCGGCGAGTCGCAGCGCTCGAGCGCGCTGCTTTCGCCCGAGGTGGCGGCGCCGGCCGCGCTGCCCGTGGCGACGGTCTTGGCCGATTGGCTGCCCATCTGCATGTCCATGGTCTGGCAACCCGAGAGGGCCAGCAGGCCGGCCAGTGCGCTTGCGAGAGAAAGTTTGGAAAAAGCCATGTCCCGATCTATCAAGTGAAACAACACGGCGCCCGCGCGGCAGGCGCCCCTATCGAACAGCCGAAGGTGGGACCGCGTGGCCAATACGAGCTCCCGATTCGATACCGCGTCGCAAGCGACCGCGCGACGATACGGACCGGTCACCCGGTACGCCAGTGTCGAAAGTCATGTGCGCATGCGCGTCGTCCGCGGTGCGGAGTCCGGCATGGCCTGGGATGGAAAACGGCTCCTCGACCTCGGCTCGAACGGGGGCTCTTGGAAGGTGGCCCATCTTCGAAACGCGCCGCCTGGTGCGCTGCGCGAACGGCAAGGCCCGGGGGCTTGCGCGACGCGCCGGCCGGCGTAGCGAGGCGCGATTATCCATCCGGAAATCTTCAGAAAAGATGAGCGCGACGACGGTGTTCTCACCAAGCGCTTCGAGTGAAAACCTTCATCTTATTTTTGACGCCCAGTTAACATTTCATCGTTGGCGGAGGGTTGTGGCGCGTGATGGATCTCACGCGGCCCGCAGTCGGCTGGCGTTGTTTTGCTTTTTTTCCTCACTTCCAGAATCAGGAGTTTTCAGATGGCAACCACCAAGAAGAACGTCGTTGGAGAAGCGGCAGCCGAACTCACGCGCCAGCAGGTGCAGCAGGCCCTGGCGATCGCGGGCGCGGCGGAATTCAGCGGCTCGACCGACCCGGCCTTCGTCGGCTCCGTGCTCGTGGCGCTGGCCATCAACACCAGCTCGGTCAGCGCGACCATCGACAACGCGAAGACCCGCCGCGATGCGACTGGCGGCGGCGTGACGGCGCACTGATCGAACGGCCGGAAAACGAAAGGCCGGCAAGCGCGATGCCTGCCGGCCTGGGTGGATCGGGTGTGGACGCGAGCCCGATGACGCCTGGTCTTCGCGATGCCGCGGTTCAGCGCGCGGCCCGCCTCATCGCATCGTCATTCGCAGCGAAACAGCACGCCGCTCTCGGCCGGTGCCTTGCCGAGCCAGCGCGGGCTCTGGCTCTTGTTGTCGCAGTAGATCTGTGCCTGCGTGTAGGTGGTGGCGCGCAGAACGCCTTCGCGGAACTGCATCACTTCGTTCGGGGGCGTCGAGCAGCCGGCGATGGCCAGCGCGCAGGGGATCGACAGGAGGGCCAGGAGGGACGGTGCATGCCAGTTCATCGCACGATTCTCCGACATTCCCGTGTCTTCCAAGGCATGCACCCGTGCGCCGAACGCCTCATCCCTGGTTGGCCGCGGCGGCCGCGCCCGGGTACAGGTACCTGAAGTAAGGGCCCGAGCTGCCGAACAACCGTGCCGCGAGCTGCACCGGATCCTCGGCGCTGTGCTTCTCGTAGAGCACCGGTCCCCAGATGATGAAGCCGTCGATGCTGAGCGTGGCGGGCGCGGGCTCGATCGCCTTCCAGGCATGGGCGAATTTCGAGATCCAGGCGAGGGCGTCGGTCAGCGCGTAGTTGGGCACGACCACCGGTTGTTCGATGCGGGGCATGGCGGTACTCCTGGGTTGAGAGAACTGTACAAATATACAGTAAACTACGGCCCATGGCAGGCGCGCGGCGCACCACTTTCCATTCTCCTTGACGGGTTGCCCGTCCCTTTGATGCTTGACTGCAAGAAGGCTTGAGCCCGGTCCGATGCCGGGCTTTTTTTTGTCCGCGCGATTCGTCGATCGCGTCGTCTTCGCGCTGCATGCGGGCGATGAAGAAAGAGCGGATGCGATGCGTGCGATCGGCCATCGATCGTGTTCCCGCATTCGTTCTTCGGCACGCGTTTGCAGGTCGATGCGCGAGCACAAAGGAAAATGCCCCGCTACCTTGTGAGTAGCGGGGCATCCAGTAGCCTTGCGGCTTGTTTTTGGCTCCTCGACCTGGGCTCGAACCAGGGACCTACGGATTAACAGTCCGGCGCTCTACCGACTGAGCTATCGAGGAACAAGCCTCAGATTATAGCGTCGTTTTTGAGGGTCTGGCAAACCGACGCAACTTTTCGCTAAAAAAGTTCAGAGCGCGATGCTCACGCCCAGTCGCAGCGTGCGCGGCGCGCCCGGGAACAGGTAGACGTGGCTGAACTGGTAGGGCGATTCCTTCCAGTAGCGGCGATCGAAGACGTTGTCGACGGCCAGCGACCAACTGGTGTTCACGCCGTTGAGCCTGGTGTCGTAGCGCAGCACCGCATCGAGGCGCGTCCACGACGGCAGTCGGATCGAACCATCGGGCAGCACGTTGCGCCGGCCTTCGTACGACAGCTGTCCCGCGATCTCGAGGCCCGCCACCGCGGGCACGCGGTAGGCGACCTGCGCGCGCAGCACCTGCTTGGGCACGTTGGTCGGCGACTGTCCGTTGAGCGCGGGATCGGCCGTGCTGCCGCGGCGCTTCGCGTCGATGACCGACACGCTGCCGCCGAGGCGCCACGGTCCCTGGTTCCATTGCGCACCGGCCTCGAGTCCGCGATGCACGGCGCGGCCGTCGTTGCGCACGGTGCACGATTCGCCGCAGGCATCGAGGTTGGTCAGCGGCCGCGAGATGTCGAACCACGCGAGCTGCCAGTTGAAGGCCTCGTTGCCGCCCTTGAGGCCCAGCTCCCATTGGCGCGAGGCGAGCGCCGCGAGCGCCTGCCCCGCATTGCCGTAGAGGTCGGGGCGGTTCGGCACCACCTGCGACTCCACGCCCTTGCCCCAGCTCGCATAGGCCAGCAGCTCGGGCCGCAGCACGTAGCTCACGGCCACCCACGGCGTGGTCACGTCCTGCTTGTAGCCGGTCGGGTTCGAGCCGTCGTTGCCGATGCTGCTGCGGTCGAGCCGCGTGTGGCGCACGCCGACCCAGGTGGTGAAGCGCTCGTTCCAGCGGATCGCGTCCTGCAGGGTGAGCTCGGTCGAGCGCTCGTCGCGGTTGGTCTGCGGCGTGGTGGCGTCGGGCGCCGGCGGCACGAAGGAGGTCGCCCAGATGTTGCCGGTGCCCGCGTAGTTGTAGGCCTGGTTCTGGAAGCGGTTGCGCACGCGGCTTTGCAGCAGGCCGATGCCGAGCTCGTGCCGCACGCTACCCGTCATCACGTTGCCCTTGAGGTTGAGGCTGCCCGCGGTCTGCGTGCGGTGCTCGTTCTCGCTGCGGAAATCGTAGACGTCGAAGGTGCCGTCGCTGCAGTAGCGGTCGTAGTTGCCCTCGGCGCCGCAACCGAAGGCATAGGCCAGGCGGTCGTCGGTGCGCAGCCGTTGCCGGCCGAGCTGCGCGCTCCAGCGCCAGTCGGCGTCGATGGCCTGGCTGAAGCGCAGCGTGCCGGTCAGCGCATCGAATTCCGAAGGCTGCGACCAGGGCTGGTTGTTGAGGTTGATGCGCGGATCGACCGGCGCCGGCAACCGGGCACCCAGCAGGCTGTAGCCATTCTGGCTCGGCTGCGTCTTGCGGCTCTTCTCGATCTCGAACTCGAGCACCGAGTCGCGCGTGATGCGCCAGTCGGCCGCGAGCGAGAACAGGTTGCGGTTGCCGTCGAGGTCGTGCACCAGCGGCTTGAGGTTCTCGGCCGCGACGTTGATCCGGTAGCCGAACTCGCGCTGCGCGCCGAAGCGCCCGCCGAGGTCGACAGCGCCGAGCAGGCTGCCGCGGCTGGTGGTCTCGATGCGCACCGCGCGCAGGTCGTGCTCGGTCGGCCGCTTGACCACGTAGTTGACGAGCCCGCCCGGCGCACTGGTGCCGGCCTGGATGCCGCTGGTGCCGCGCAGGATCTCGACGCGCTCCTTGTTGTCGAGCGGGATCGAGGTCTCGGCGCTGATCGGCAGGCCCTCGCGCCGGTAGTTGAAGCGGTTGTCGAGCACGAAGCCGCGCACCGTGAGGTAGTCCCAGTAGCCGGCCGAGTTGTAGGCATCGGTCACCGAGGCATCGAACTGCGTGAGGTCCGCGAGGCGGCGCGCACCGCTCGCGCGCAGCTGGTTGCTGTCGATCACGGTGGCCGACAGCGGCAGCTCGCGCAGTGGCACGTCGCCGAAGCCGCTGATCTCGGCCGGCGGCGCGAGCGTGGAGGGGTTCACGGTCACGGCCGGCAGCGCGGTGGTGTCCTGTGCCTGGGCGAAGGCACCGTGAGCAGCGAGCAGCGCGGCCATCGCGCAGGCGACGGGGGTGCGGGAAAGAAGAAGAGAAGGATGCGTCATTCGGTCGGTGTTCAGGGCTTCGCAGCCGATGCGGTGCGGTGGGCGTCGATCGCTGCCATCCATTGCGCGGCCGTGCCCTCGGGGTCCTCGGCGGCGACCAGCGCGCGTACCACGGCGACGGAGCCGACGCCGGTGGCGAGCACCTCGGGCAGGCGCAGCGCGTCGATGCCGCCGATGCCCACCTGCGGATAGCCGCGCAGCAGGCGCGCGTAGGCCGCGAGACGCGCCACGCCTTGCGGCGCGGTCGCCATCTTCTTGAGCGTGGTCGGGTAGACCGCACCCATCGCGATGTAGCTGGGGCCGACCGCGTCGGCGCGCACCATCTCGGCATAGCCGTGCGTGCTGACGCCCAGGCGCAGGCCGGCGGCGCGGATCCGTTGCAGCTCCTCGGGCGCGAGCGCATCGAGGTCTTCCTGGCCCAGGTGCACGCCGTAGGCGCGCGCCTCGATCGCCACGCGCCAGTGGTCGTTGATGAACAGCAGCGCGTCGGTACCTTGCACGGCCGCCACGGCCGCGTGAACTTCGCGCGCCACGGCCGCCGCGTCCTCGGACTTGAAGCGCAGCTGCACCGTCGGCACGCCCGCGCGCGCCATGCGGCCGACCCAGGCGGCATCGGGCAGCACGGCATAGAGGCCGAGCTGCTCGGGGCAGGGCGCGAAGGCGTTGTCGCGCGCCGCCGGCGGAAATTCGCGCAGGCCGAAATCGGCGGGCGCGTCGGGCCAGCGCTGCGCATCGAAGCCGCCGAGGCGCTCGCTCTGCGCGCGCCACGCGCGTGCGATGCATTCGGCGTCGATGTCGATGAAGCCGAGCGCGCCGCAGGCCTGTCGCGCGCCACGGTAGATGGCGTCGTCGGCGCTGTAGGCGATCGCGGTCGCGGGGGCCGAGGTGGCGGCACCGAAGCGCAGGCCATGCGCCGCGACGATCTCCTGCGCGACGCGCGCGCGGTCCGGTCGTTGTTCGTGGTTCATGCTGCCGCTCATCCCGCGTGATGCCAGAACGGCGTGCCCAGCACCGGCGTGCTCGCCTGCGCCGCATCCTGCGCGGCCATGGCGCCGGCGCGGCGCGCGGCCCGGCCCGCTTGCACCGCATCGGCGAAGGCGCCGGCCATCGCGACTGGGTCCTGCGCGAGCGCGACGGCGGTGTTCAGCAGCACGCCATCGAAGCCCCACTCCATCACCTGGCAGGCATGCGAGGGCAGGCCCAGTCCGGCGTCGACCAGCATCGGCACCTCGAGCCGGTCGCGCAGCACCTGCAGCGCATAGGGGTTGACCGGCCCGCGGCCGGTGCCGATCGGCGCGGCCCACGGCATCACGGCCTGGCAGCCGATGTCGACCAGCCGCTGGCACAGCACCAGGTCCTCGGTGCAGTAGGGCAGCACCTTGAAGCCGTCGCGGATCAGCTGCGAGGCGGCATCGACCAGGTTCAGCGTGTCGGGCTGCAGCGTGTAGTCGTCGCCGATCAGCTCGAGCTTGATCCACGGCGTGTCGAACAGCTCGCGCGCCATCTGCGCGGTGGCGACCACTTCCTGCACGCTGTGGCAGCCCGCGGTGTTGGGCAGCACCGGCACCTCGAGCCGGCGCAGCAGTTCCCAGAAGCCGTTGCCGAGCTCGCTGTTGCCCGAGCCCTGGTTGGTGGTCTGGCGCCGCAGCGAGGCCGTGAGCATCGCGGGCTTCGCGCGCTTCACGGCGGCCTCGAGCAGGTCGGGCGAGGGGTAGCGCGCGGTGCCCAGCAGCAGGCGGCTGTGGAAGGTCTCGCCGTAGAGCACCAGCGGATCGTTCGGGGTCGTGGTCATCGGTCTTGTCTCCATCAATGCGTTCAGCCGCCCGTCACCGGGCGGATCACCTCGACGCGGTCGTCGGGCCGCAGCGCGCGCGCGGCATAGGCCGAGCGCGGCACGAACTCGCGGTTCACGGCCACCGCGAAGGGCGGCGTGGCATTCAGCGCGGCGAGTGCGTCGGTCAGCGTGGCGTGCTCGGGCAGCGCGAAGGGCTTGTCGTTGATCAGGATGTTCATCGTCGTCATGGAGTCTCCAGGCCGAAGCCTTGCGCCAGCGGCGAGCGGCCCTGCGCGAGCCACTCCATCGCGGCATCGAGCAGCGCGGGCGCGATCATGAAACCGTGGCGGTACAGGCCGTTGATCTGCAGCACGCGCGGCCGCGGCTGGCGCAGCGCGGGCAGGTTGTCGGGCAGAGTGGGGCGGCACTGCGTCGCGATCTCGACGATGCGCGCCTCGGCGAAGCCGCTGTGCACTGCGTAGGCGGCACTGAGCAGCTCGAGCGTGGAGCGCACGCTCGCGGGCGACATGTCGTCCGATTCGATCTCGGTCGCGCCGATCACGAACAGGCCTTCGGGCTTGGGCGCGATGTAGAGCGGATAGCGCGGATGCACGAGCCGCGTGGGCCGCGCCAGCGTCACGTCGGGCGCATGCACGCGGATCACCTCGCCGCGCACGCCGCGCAGCGCGTTCCATTGCGGCCGGGCACCGAGGCCGCGGCAGTCGATCAGCCAGTCGGGCTGGCCCGGCGAACCGGGCGCGAAGTCCTCGGGCGCGCGCGGCGATTGCCAGTGCAGCGTGACCTTGTCGTCGGCCTGCAGCGTCGCGAGCAGCGCTGCCAGCAGCGCGCGATTGTCGAGCTGGCCTTCGCCGGGCAGGAACAGGCCGCTGGCGAAACGCCGGCCCAGCGAGGGCTCGAGCGCCTCGATGCCCGCGCCATCGAGCGTGCGCATCGGCGCCAGCTCGGGCACCTGCGTGCCGGTGTGGGCCAGCACGCGCGCGAGCCGCGCGGCCTCGTTCGCATCCTGCCGGTGCCACAGCACCAGCGTGCCTTCGCGCTGGAAGAAAACAGGCCGCGCCAGCGGCGCGAGCAGCTCGGGCCAGCGCGACAGCGCGTGGTGGCCCATGCGCACCAGCGGCACCGGCGCCACCGCCGACTCGGCCAGCGGCGCGAGCATGGCCGCGGCCACGCGCGCCGCCGCGCCTTCGGCCTCGGCGCCGCCCGCTTCGTAAAGGTCGACGCGGCAGCCGGCCCGCGCGAGCGTCACGGCCATCAGCCGGCCCATGAGGCCCGCACCGAGGATCGCCACCGATCGGAAGGGCAGGTTCATCGCCATGCTCCTTGCGCCTTCGAATCGCGTCGATAATTTTCGGCATGACCCAAGGACCCACCCAGCGCTATGCGCGCGTGCTCTCGATCGCCGGCTCCGACAGCGGCGGCGGCGCCGGCATCCAGGCCGATCTCAAGACCTTCGCGGCCCTCGGCTGCTACGGCATGACGGCCATCACGGCGCTCACCGCGCAGAACACGCTCGGCGTCACGGGCATCCACGGCGTGCCGCCGGCCTTCCTCAAGGCGCAGATCCAGGCCGTGGTCGAGGACATCGGCGTCGATGCGGTCAAGCTCGGCATGCTGCATGCGCCCGAGGTGGTCGAGGTCGTGGCATGGGCCATCGACCACTACCGCCTGCCGAACGTGGTGCTCGACCCCGTGATGGTCGCCACCAGCGGCGACCGCCTGATCGCGGCCGAGACGGTGCAGGTGCTGGTGCGCGAACTGTTCCCGCGCGCCGCGGTGATCACGCCCAACCTCGACGAGGCGGCCCTGCTGATCGGCCATGCGATCGACGGCATCGGCGCGCTCGACGGCGCGGCCGACGAGCTGCTGGGGCTCGGCGCGCGCGCCGTGCTGCTCAAGGGCGGCCACCTGCCGGGCAGCGAGGTGGTCGACGTGCTGCTGCAATCCAGTGGCGAGCGCACGCGCCTGGCCTCGCGCCGCATCGAGAGCCGCAACCTGCACGGCACCGGCTGCACGCTGTCGTCGGCCATCGCCGCGCACCTGGCACTGGGCGCGGCGCTGCCCGAGGCGGTCGAGCGCGCGCGCGCCTACATCCTCGGCGCGATGGCGGCCGCTGTCGACGTGCAGGTCGGCGCCGGTCATGGCCCGCTCAACCACGGCTTTGCGCCAGTGCCGACGCAGCGCCTGCCGCTGCGGGCTTCGGCCGGCTGAGCCAGGCCAGCACGAAGGTCAGCGCCAGCGTCGGCAGCGCCGAGCCGAACTGCGGCGCCCATTTCGCGAGCGCGTGGTAGGCCGCGATGCCCGCGATCCAGATCAGCGCCGCCGCCAGGTCGACCTTGGGGCGCGCGCCGGCCGGCGCCACCGCGCGGCCGCCGCCCAGCCGCCCAAGGATCACGCCGTAGAGCGGCACGAACACCGAGCTCAGCAGCAACAGGAAGGGCTCGAGCGTGTGCATCGGCAGCACCAGCGCGAGCGCGATGCACAGCGCGGCCAGCAGCAGGCCCCAGCGCTTCACGCTCCAGCGCGGCAGCAGGCTGTGGGTGGAGACCGAGCCCGAATAGACGTCGCCATAGGCGTTGTCGAGCTCGTCGATCAGGATCAGCCCCAGCGCCACCAGCCCGCCCTGTGCCAGCAGCAGTGCCGTGACCAGGCTGGTGCCGGGCTCGGCCACGCTCACCACCATCACGCCCAGCGCATAGCACCAGATGTTGGCCAGCGCATAGCCGATCCAGGTACCGCTGAAGGCGCTGCCCAGCCCGCCGGCGCTGCGCTTGCCGTGTCGCGCATAGTCGGCCACCAGCGGCAGCCACGACACCGGCATCGCGATCACGAGGTCGAGAGCGCCGAACATGCCCATGCTGCCGTCGCCCGGGCGCGACCAGAAGGCATCGAAGCCCTTGGCATGCAACTGGGTTGCGAACTGCCAGCTGAGCCACAGCAGCGACAGCACCACCAGCGGCAGCCCGAAGCGGCTCACGAAGCGCCGCACCAGTTTCACCATCGAGCCCGCGAGCAGCGCCAGCAGCACCGCGCCCCACAGCAGCGTGGCCGCCACACCGCCCCAGGCGCTGCCCAGCCACGGCCCGGCCACCGACTGGCCGATGGCCTGCGTGCCCTCGCGCATGATCACCAGCTCGAAGGTGGTCCAGCCCACCAGCTGCACGATGTTGAGCAGCACCGGCAGCCGCGCGAAGGCGCTGCCGTAGGTGGCATGCATCAGGCCCGCGCTGGCGAGGCCGCTCTCGCAGCCCAGGCGCGCGGTCCAGGCCAACAGCGCGGCGCCGAGGCAGGAACCCAGCGCGATCGCGATCGCCGCGTCGCGCGTGCCCACCGCCGGCACCAGGTAGGCGCCGATCTGCATCACCAGCAGGCCCACGCCCAGGCTGAACCAGAGCGAGGCATGGTCGTGCCAGCCGAAGACGCGCTGCGACGCCGGCAGCGGCGTCAGCGCCTCGTTGGCGAGAGGATTCGATGTGTCGTCGTGTGCCATCCGTTTTGCTCCGGGCAAAAGGTTTGGCAGGTGGGCGAGGCTCCAGCGGCGCGGCTGGCACGCGAGAGAACGTGACAGGCCGCCGGACCAGCTTCCCTGCGCGAGGATTACCTCAATCAGGTTCAAAGGGACTTTCTCAGCCGGGTCGGCAAGCCGACCCAACACCCCTAGCGAAGCGCCATTTTAGTCCTGCCGGGCCGTGGGGGCTATGCGCGCGGCCGAAGACAATCCGCGCCACAACAAATGCAGGCGCATCCGAACGCGCCGAAAGGGAATGCATGACAGAAGCAACGCCGCCCCCGGGCTCCACGGATCCCGCCGCCAAAGCCTCGGCCGCCACGCGCATGAGGCGCTTCCGGGTCGACGTCGGCACCATCGTCTGCGCCGTCGCGCTGGTCCAGTCGCTGCTGCTGGTGGCGCTCGGCTACTGGGGCGCGCAGCGGCTGGTGTCGCGCGTCGGCGAGTCGGCGCACAAGGTGAGCCATGACCGCGTCGAGGACAACGTGCTGGCCTTCCTCGCCAAGACCCAGGCGGTGGTGCATGCCGTCGGCGATTCGCCGAGCCTGCATCCGCTGGGCGAGGACGGCGAGCGCAGTGCCGAGATGCTGTGGACCCTGCTCGAGGAAGCGACCGAACTCGACAGCCTCGGCGTGGCCAGCGACGACGGCCATCTGCTGATGGCCGAGCGCTACCCGGTGTCGGCGATCCGCCAGGTGGTGCGCGATCCGGCCTTCAGCACCGAGACCTGGGCATACAAGCGCTCGGTCGACATCGAGGGCGGCGATCCGCGCCAGCGCTTCGCGACCACGCGCATCGAATCCTTCCGCAGCGACCACGACGCCACCGAGCGCGCCTGGTACCGCGAGGCGCTGGCCCGCAAGGCGCCGGTGTGGACGCCGCCGTTCCGTTTCGACGACGGCGAGGAGCTCGGCGTGAGCTACGCCCAGCCGGCCGAGCGGCTCGACGGGGAAGGGCGGCACCTGCAGTCGCTGGTGGTGGTCGGCCACCTGTCGCTGGGCCACCTGTCGACGCTGGTGCGCCAGTTCGGCAGCCGCGGCCCGGGCCAGAGCGTGCTGCTGAGCGACGACCACCATGTGCTGGCGCGCAGCGACCATCCCGATCCGGTGCGCGAACTGCGCCTGCCCGAGGGCGGCGTGCTCGGCGCGGTGCATGCGTACATGCTGACGCACGGCATCTCGGAGAACGTCGAGGACGAGAGCTTCGTGGTCACCCACGCGGGCGAGCGCTACCGGGTCGAGTCCTCGCGCATCGGCCCCACGGGCTGGGAACTGATCAGCTGGGAGCCCGAGTCCGAGCTGCTCGCCGGCCTCGAGCGCCTGGTGCGCTGGGGCCTGCTGCTGACCCTGGCCTTCCTGGCCTTCGCGCTCTTCATCTCGCTGCGGCTGTCGAAGCTGGTGACCGCGCCGATCGAGAACCTGTCGCAGACCGCGCGCCGCATCGGCCGGCTCGAGCTCGACGACCTGCCGCAGCAGCCCAGCCGGGTGCTCGAGATCCAGCACCTGAACCAGGCGCTCGACGACTCCGCGCGCAGCCTGCGGGCCTTCAGCAAGTTCGTGCCGGTGCACCTGATCCGCCAGCTCGTGGCCGAGGGCCATGCGCTGGCGCCCGGCGGCTCGCCGCGCCGCATCACGGCGATGTTCACCGACGTCGAGGGCTTCACGAGCATCGCCGAGTCGATGCCGGCCGACCTGCTGGTGCGCCAGCTCACCGAGTACTTCAACCTCGCGCAGCGCGTGTTCGCGCGCCATGGCGGCGTGGTCGACAAGTACATGGGCGACGGCATCATGGTGCTGTGGGGCGCGCCGCTCGAGCTGCCCGATGCGGAGTACCGCGCCTGCCTCGCGGCGCTCGAGCTGCATGCCGAGATGGCCGAGCTCAATCGCCGCTGGCAGGCCGAGGGGCTGCAGCCCTTCCGCACGCGCATCGGCATGCACACCGGCACCGTGATCGCCGGCGTGCTCGGCTCGAGCGACCGGCTCTCCTACACCGCGCTCGGCGACGTGATCAACGCCGCGAGCCGCATCGAGGGCAGCAACAAGGAGTTGGGCACGCGCACGCTGATGTCCGACGCCACCCATGCGGGGCTCGCGGGGCGGCTGCCCACGCGCCGCATCGAGGAGCAGGTGGCGCTGCGCGGCCGGCAGACGCGCATGGTGCTCCACGAACTGCTCGAGGAGAAAGAGGCACCCTAGAGATCGAGCACCAGCCGCGGCGAGCGCGCGCGCGAGCAGCAGGGCAGGAACTGGTCGTTGGCCGCCTGCTCGGCGGGCGTGAGAAACAGGTCGTGGTGCGCGACCTCGCCCTCGAGCACGCGCGTGAGGCAGGTGCCGCAGACGCCCTGGGCGCAGGACACCGGGATCTCGATGCCCTCGGCCGCGAGCGCATCCACCACGCTGAGCGCGGCCGGCACGCGCACCACGCGGCCGTTGCTGCGCAGCTGCACCTCGAAGCTGCCGGCCTCTTCGACGGGCGGCAGCGTGCCCGCGAAGCATTCGAAATGCACGCGCGCCTCGGGCCAGCCGCGCGCGCGGGCCGTGGCGCGCACCGCTTCGATGAATCCGTTCGGCCCGCAGACGTAGAGCTGGCGCCCAGGCGCCGGTTCGCCGATGGTGGCGGCCAGGTCGATGCGCTGCGCGGGCGGGCCGTCGTCGTCGTGGAAGAACACCCGGTCGGCGAAGGCCGCCGCCCGCAGCCGCTCGCGGTAGGCCGCGCGTGCCGCGCTGCGGTTGCAGCAGTGCAGCGCGAAGTCACGGCCGAGCGCCGCGAGCCGGTGCGCCATCGCGAGCAGCGGCGTGATGCCGATGCCGCCGGCCAGCAGCAGGCTGTGATCGGCCCCTTCATCGAGCGCGAACAGATTGCGCGGCGTACCGACCTGCAGCAGCGTGCCCTCGGCCACCGCCTCGTGCAGCGCGCGCGAGCCGCCGCGCGAAGCTTCCTCGCGCAGCACGCCGATCTCGTAGTGGCCGGGCGCCCGCGCGGGCGGGTTGCACAGCGAGTAGGGCCGCACCAGGCCGCCGGGCAGCAGCACCTCGATGTGCGCGCCGGCCTCGAAGGGCGGCAGCGCGCCGCCGCCGGCCGCCTCGAGCCGGAAGCCCGCGATGCCCTCGGCCTCGATCGTCTTGCGCGCGACGCGCACCGCGATGCGTTCGACGGCCGCGCTCATTCGCCCTGCAGGAAGTTGCCGGCCTCGAAGCGCACCGGCGGCGCGTCGGCGTCGAAGCTCACGCCGGCCGGGTCGCGGCCCTCGCGCAGCGCGTCGAGCTGGCGCTGCAGCAGCCGGCGCAGCATCACGATGCCGCGGTCGGAACTCGCCAGGTGCTCCTCCGAATGCGCGGTGATCGCGCCCTGGCTCACCTGTGCTTCGTAGTCGCCGGGAAAGCGGCGGTGCTCCTCCTCGCTGAGCTCCTCCCACAGCTTGCCGTTGAGGCGCGAGCGCACGCGCGCGAGATCGCCGGGCTGCTTCACCCGGCCCACGGTGTAGATACGGAAGCTGTGGTCGTCGATCGGCAGCACCCAGCCGATCGACTCGACCCGGCCATAGGCCGCCACGCGCGGGTTCGGCACCACGCGCAGGGTCGGCAGCACCGGTCCGGCCACGCGGCGGAACACGCGGCCGTCCTCGAGCCGGCGGATCGAGGTGATCATCACGCCGGTCTCGGTGCTCTCGAAGTTCACCTCGGGCATCTGGCCCATCAGCGCCACGAACTGGGTGCCGCTGAAGCTGCCGTGCAGCACCGGCACGTGGAAGGGGTCGGCCACGTTCTCGTAATGCTGCAGCCAGTTGCAGGGAATGATCCGCGGCCCGCCGCCGCCGATGCTGTTGTCGTCGGCCTCGAGCGTCTCGCCCTCGTCGAGCACCTCCAGGCAGTCGTAGCGCGGCAGCACCGGCTTCTTCTCGGCCGGGCCGAGGTAGGCCCAGACCAGACCGTAGCGCTCCTCGACCGGGTACCAGGGCTGGCGCACGCGGCCGCGGGTGCGCGCGCCGTTCTCGGGCTCGCAGGGCTGGTCGACGCAGTGGCCCTGCACGTCGAACATCCAGCCGTGGTAGCAGCAGCGGATGCCGCCTTCCTCCACGCGGCCGTAGTAGAGCGAGGCGCCGCGATGGGCGCAGCGCCAGTGCACCAGGCCGGGCCGGCCGGTCTTGTCGCGGAACAGGATCAGGTCCTCGCCGAGCACGCGCACCTGGCGCGGCGTGTCGCTGGCATCGGCGGCCAGCCCGATCGGATGCCAGTAGCGCCGCAGCAGCTCGCCCATCGGCGTGCCGGCGCCGACCTCGGTCAGCTCGGCCTTGTGGCTCGGCGGCTTGCGGCCGTAGGCGGTGCCGGTGTCGAAGGCGACCGGCTGCCATTCGGCCGTGGAAGAGGAGGAGGGAAGGACGGTGCTCATTCGGGGGTGACTCCTGCGGCCTTGATCAGGTCCGCGACACGGGGGAAATCGGCTTTCTGGCCGGCGCGGAACTCGGCCGGCGTGCTGCCCAGCGGCTCGAAGCCGTAGCCGGCCAGCCGCTCCTGCACGTCGGGCTGGTGCGTGACCGCCTGCAGCGCGGCGACCCATTCGTCGAGCACCGGCTGCGGCGTCTTCGCGGGCGCGTAGACGCCGATCCAGCTGTCGAGGTCGAAGCCCGCGAAGCCCTGCTCGGCGAAGGTCGGCACCTCGGGCATCGAGCGCACGCGGCGCCTTCCGGTGATGCCCAGCACCTTGATGCGGCCGGCCTGGGCCAGCCCGCGCGCGGTGGCCGGGTTGGCCCAGGCCACGCCCAGCGCCTCGCCGAACAGGTCGTTGTGCGCGGCCGCCTCGGCCTTGTAGGGCACGTGGATCAGGTCGATGCCGGCCTGGCGCGCGAGCAGCTCGCCGAACAGGTGGGCGTTCGAGCCGTTGCCCCAGGTGCCGTAGCTGATGCCGCGGTGCGCCTTGGCGTAGGCGACGAACTCGCGCACGTTCGAGAACGGCGCCGAGGCGCGCGCGATCAGCATCGGCCCGCCGGTCGCGAGCTGCGACAGCGGCTCGAAGTCCTTCACCGGGTCGTAGGGCAGGCGCGGCTGCAGCACCACGTTGTTGATGTGCGTGAGCGGCAGCGTCAGCAGCACCGTGTAGCCGTCGGGCGCCGCCTTGGCGACCGCGTCGGCGGCGATGGTGCCGCTGGCGCCGGGCCGGGGCTCGACGATCACCGGCTGGTTCCAGCGCGCCTTGAGCTTCTCGGCGTAGATGCGCGCGATCGAGTCCATCGGCCCGCCGCCCGAGCCGAAGGGGATGATGCGCACCACGCGGGTCGGGAAGTTGGGCGGACTCGCCTGCGCGAAGGCCGGGCCGGCGGCGCCGGCCATGACGGCGCCGAGAAGGCCGAGCGCGCGTCGGCGCGTCGGCTGGGGTCGCAACGGATTCATCGTGTCTCCAGGTCGTGCTGTACTTGTGGACCCGACGATAAGTACCGCCCGTGCCCCGGGCAATTCGAAGCTTTGGATATGAGATATGGCCCGACGTGATATCCGCAGCCTGGACGTCGGCATGCTGCGGACCTTCGATGCGCTGATGCGCGAGCGCAGCGTGTCGCGCGCGGCGACGCGCCTGTTCCTGAGCCAGCCCGCGGTGAGCGCTTCGCTCAACCGGCTGCGCGAGACCTTCGACGACCCGCTGTTCACGCGCACCGCGCACGGCGTGCAGCCCACCGCGCGCGCCACGGCGCTCGCGGGCCAGGTCGAGCGTGTGCTGGCCGACCTGTCGGCCATGCTCGAGCCCGACGACCGCTTCCAGCCCGAGCATTCGCAGCGCATCTTCCGCATCTCGGGCGGCGACTACGCGAGCCACCTGCTGCTGCCGCGGCTGGCCAACGAGCTCGTGGCCTGCGGTTCGCGCGTGCGGCTGTACTGGGAGACCAGCTCCTTCCTCACGCTGACCGAGCGGCTGCGCAAGGGCGATTTCGATGTCGCCGTGCTGCCGCGGCTGCAGCCGCCGAGCGACTGCGAATCGGCGCTGCTCTACGAGGACCGCTACGTGGTCGCGGTGCGCCGCGGCCATCCGACCCTGGGCGAGGCCGCCTCGCTCGACGACTTCTGCGCCGCGCCGCACGTGTTCCTGGGCTACGGCAGCTCGGCGCTCGACGACCTGATCGACCAGGTGCTCGCGCGCCAGGGCCGCCAGCGCAGCATGAGCGTGGCCATGACCAGCTTCGGCCAGATCGTCGACCTGCTGGCGCAGACCGACCACGTGGCGGTGATGCCGCTGCGCGTGGCCGCGCGCTTCGACGCGCTGCTCGCGGTGCATCCGCTGCCCTTCGAGCTGCAGGGCTACCGTTCGGTCGTGTGCTGGAACCGGCGCTCGAATTCCGACGCCGGCGTGCTGTGGCTCAAGGACGCGCTGCTGCGCATCGGGCGCGAGGCCGATGCGGTGCCGATGCCCGTGCCTACGTCGGCCTGACGCGCCGCGCGAAGGCCTCGAGGCCGTCGATGGTCATCTGGACGTGGCGCTCGAAGCTGCTGTCCAGCGGCACCGTGCTGCCGTTGTCCCAGCGCACGATGAAGGCGCGGTTGGCCAGGAGCGGCAGGTTGCGCGAGAGCACCGGGTGGTCGAGCGGGCGGATGGTGTGGACGCGCTCGCGCAGCTCCTCGGCCCAGGTCTGCGTGTTGTCCGAGGGCAGCGGCGAGAACTCCATCGTGAGGAAGCCCAGCATCGCCGCGATCGTGCAGTTGTAGGCCTCGCGCAGCGGCTCGCCCTCGAAGCCGGCCTCGGTCAGCGCCGTGAGCACGCCCTCGACCAGCGCGGTCGGCAGGCTGCCGTTGGACACCAGCTGCGCGCCCAGCAGCTGCGCGACGTTGGGATGGCGCCGCACGGCCGCGCGGCAGCGGCGGAACAGTTCGGCGATCCAGGCCTGCCAGCCCGGCTGCACGGCATCGGCGGGCGGCGCCACGTCGGCCATGACCGTGGCCGCGACCTCGGCCAGCAGCGCCTCGCGCGAGCTCACGTGCCAGTGCACCGTGGCTGGGTAGACGCCGAGCCGTGCCGCGACCTCGCGCAGGCTGAAGGCGCCGAGGCCGGCCTCGTCGATCAGCGCCAGCGCGACCTCGGCGATCCGGCCCTTGGTCAGCGCGGCGCCGCCCGCGGGTCGGCCGGCGGTGCGGGGCGGGGGAGCGGCTTTCTTGCGCGCGGTGGTCATCGGGTGGGTGCCATTGTTCGGTCGATGAATTGATTGTATAAACATCGAAAAATTGAGCATCGATCAATTAATGCTCGGCCAAGCGCCAATTCCAGCCCTTCAACCCTTTCCAGGAGCCGCCATGACCCTTGCCCCCATCGACCATGCCCTGGCCGAGGCGCACCGCCGCTTCACCGAGGCCAACCCCGCCAGCCGGCGCCAGTTCGAGGCCAATGCCGAGTCCATGCCCGGCGGCAACACGCGCTCGGTGCTGTTCTACGCGCCGTTCCCGCTGACCATCGCGCGCGGCGAGGGGGCGGCGCTATGGGATGCCGACGGCCACCGCTATGCCGACTTCATCGCCGAGTACACGGCCGGCGTCTACGGCCACTCGGCCCCGGAGATCCGCGAGGCGGTGATCGAGGCGATGCAGGGCGGCGTCAACCTCACGGGCCACAACCTGCTCGAGGGCCGGCTGGCGCGGACCATCCGCGAGCGCTTCCCGCAGGTCGAGCGACTGCGCTTCACCAACTCGGGCACCGAGGCCAACCTGATGGCGCTCACGGCCGCGCTGCACTTCACGGGGCGGCGCCGCATCGTGGTGTTCTCGGGCGGCTATCACGGCGGCGTGCTGGGCTTCGGCGACCAGCCCTTGCCCACCACCGTGCCCTTCGATTTCCTGGTGCTGCCCTACAACGACGCCGAGACGGCGCGCGCGCGCATCGCCGAGCAGGCCTCGCAGATCGCGGCCGTGCTGGTCGAGCCGATGCAGGGCGCGGCCGGCTGCATCCCGGGGCAGCCCGATTTCCTGCGGGCACTGCGCGAGGCGGCCACGGCGGCCGGCGCGCTGCTGATCTTCGACGAGGTCATGACCTCGCGCCTGGGCCCGCGCGGGCTCGCCAACGAGCTGGGCATCCGCGCCGACCTCACGACCCTGGGCAAGTACATCGGCGGCGGCATGTCCTTCGGCGCCTTCGGCGGCCGCGCCGACGTGATGGCGCAGTTCGACCCACGCACCGGGGCGCTCGCGCACTCGGGCACCTTCAACAACAACGTGATGACCATGGCGGCCGGCCAGGCGGGCCTCACCCGGCTGTTCACGCCCGAGGCGGCCGGCGCGCTGGCCGAGCGCGGCGAGGCGATGCGCGCGCGGCTCAACGCGCTGGGCGCGAAGGAGGGCGTGGCGCTGCAGTTCACGGGCGTGGGCTCGCTGATGAACGCGCATTTTTTGCAGGGCGAGGTGCGGCGCGTGGCCGACCTCGCGGCGGTCGATGGGCGACTGCGCCAGCTGCTGTTCTTCCACCTGCTGAACGCGGGCATCTACACCTCGCCGCGCGGCTTCGTGGTGCTGTCGCTGCCGCTGGGCGACGCCGACATCGAGCGCTACGTGGCCGCCATCGGCGGCTTCATCGCCGAGTACCGCGCGCTGCTGCCCGCCCTGGGCTGAGCGCGGCTCAGGCCTTGCCGGCCACGCCCAGCAGCTCGTGCAGCCGGGTGCTGGTGGTCGTGTACTGCAGCGGGATCGCCTTGCCGGGGAACACCAGGGCCGCGGCGCCCCAGGCGGCCAGCGTGGCCTCGTGGAAGCCGCAGACGATCAGCTTCTTCTTGCCCGGGTAGGTGTTGATGTCGCCGACCGCGAACACGCCCGCTTCGCGCGTCTGGTACTTCTCGGTGTCGACCGGCACCTGCTTGCGTTCGAGCTCGAAGCCCCAGTCGGCGATCGGCCCGAGGCGCGGCGAGATGCCGAGGCAGGCGACCAGCGCATCGAGCGGCAGCTCGACCGTGCTGGCATCGGGCGTGGCGATGCGCAGCACGTGGCCGTCGAAGCCGCTGGGCTGGCCGACCCGGAAGCCCAGCCGGCCCTCGGCCACCAGCGCGCGCATCGCGGCCACCGTGGCCTCGTCGGCCTGGAAGCCGTCGCGCCGATGCACCAGCGTGACCTGCCTGGCGATGGCGGTCAGCGCGATCGCGGTTTCGAGCGCCGTGTCGTCGCCGCCATTGACCACCACGGCCTGACCGGCGAAGCGCTCGAGCGAGTCGGGGTGATAGAACAGCGACTCGCCCTCGAAGCGGCCGATGTCTTCCAGCGCGATGCGCTTGGGCACGAAGGCGCCGACGCCGGCCGCGATGAACACCGTCTTCGCGAGGAAGCTTCGGCCAGCCGAGGTGCCCAGCAGCAGCCGCTGGTCGGCCTGGCGCTCGAGCGTGGCGACCTGCTCGCCGAAATGGAAGACCGGCTTGAACGGCGCCACCTGCGCCAGCAGCGACTGCGCGAGATCGCGCCCGCTGGTCACCGGGGTGCCGGGAATGTCGTAGATCGGCTTGTGGCCGTACAGCGCCACGCACTGGCCGCCCGCGGCGGGCAGCGCATCGACGATGTGGCAGGAGATCTCGAGCAGGCCGAGCTGGAAGGCCTGGAACAGCCCCACCGGGCCGGCGCCGATGATCAGGGCGTCGGTCTCGATGGGGGCGGGGGACTGGCTCAGCGCACCAGCTCCGAGATCTTGCCGGCCTTGTCCTTCCACTCGTCGGCGTCGGGCAGGGCGGGCTTGCGCTTGGTGATGCTCTTCCAGCCGTCGGCCTGGGCCAGCTCGGCATTGAGCTTGATGAAGGCGATCTGGTCGGCCGGCAGGTCTTCCTCGGCGAAGATCGCGTTGGCCGGGCACTCGGGGATGCAGACCGCGCAGTCGATGCATTCGTCCGGGTCGATCACCAGCATGTTGGGACCTTCGCGGAAGCAGTCGACGGGGCAAACGTCCACGCAGTCGGTGTATTTGCAACGGATGCAGGCTTCGGAGACGACGTGGGTCATTTGGCGTTGTATGCGTTCTGTGGTCGGGAAAAACCCTTGATTTTAGGCCTTTGCGGCACTCGGCTGCACGAGCACGGCGGCGGAAGTGCGATGCGAGGCCGTATCGACCAGCACCAGCGAGCCCAGCGTGCGCGAGCGCGTGAACGGCAGCACCGCCAGCGGCTGCTGCAGCGCGAGCACCACGTCGCCGATGGCATTGGCCTCGAGCTGGGTCGCGGGCTCGGATTCGAGCGTCGTGATGTTGACCCGGTCGACGATGCGCGCGACCTTGGCCTTGACCCAGCGATGCCCCTGCAGCGCCCAGTAGACGCGGCCCGCGACCAGCGGCTCGTCGTCGAGCCAGGCCACGGTGGCGGTGATCTCGCGCACCGGCTCGAAGGCCTCGGGCGCCAGCAGCCAGTCGCCGCGCGACACGTCGACCTCGCGGTCGAGCACGATGCCGGCGCTGTGGCCCGCATGCACGGTCTTGGGCTGGCGCGCGTGGCTCAGCACCTGGGCCACGGTGGCGGTCTGGTTGCTCGGCAGCACGGTCACGCGCTGGCCCGGCTCGACATGGCCCGAGGCCACGCGGCCCCAGAACACGCGGCGGCCCTGCGAGGTATCGGCCGAGGACGAGAACTTCTCGACCCACTGCACCGGGAAGGCGAAGGGCACCGATTCGTCCTGCGCCGTCACCGGCAGCTGTTCGAGCAGCTCGAGCAGGCTCGGGCCCTCGTAGCCGACCCAGTCGGCATGGCGCGTGGCCACGTTCCAGCCCTTGAGCGCCGAGATCGGCACGATCGCGGCCACCTGCACGCCCGCGGCTTCGGCGAAGGCGTCGAGCGCGGCCGAGATGCGCTCGAAGGCCAGGCCGGCATCGGCGATGGCGTCGAGCTTGTTGACCGCGAACACGATCGACTGCACGCGCAGCAGGTGCGTCAGCAGCGTGTGGCGGCGCGTCTGCGGCAGCAGCTCGCGCTTGACGACCGTGCCGTCCTCCACCTCGGCAGCCCAGGCCAGCTTGGTGGCATCGACCAGCACCACGGCGGCGTCGGCGGCCGAGGCGGCCGTCACCATGTTGCGCGTGTACTGCTCGTGGCCCGGCGCGTCGCCGATGATGAACTTGCGCCTGGCGGTCGAGAAGTAGCGATAGGCCACGTCGATCGTGATGCCCTGTTCGCGCTCGGCCGACAGGCCGTCGGTCAGCAGCGCGAGGTCGGTCTCGCCGCCGCGCTGCACGCCAGCGAGCTGGTCCTGCAGCACGGTCTTGCTGTCGACCAGCAGGCGGCCGATCAGCGTGCTCTTGCCGTCGTCGACCGAGCCGCAGGTGATGAAGCGCAGCGCGGTGCCGGTGTCGCCCTGGACATCGGCGGTGACAGGGATTGCAGTGGTCGTCGCGCTCATCAGAAGTAACCGTCTTTCTTGCGTTTTTCCATCGAAGCTTCGGAGGTCATGTCGTCCATCCGGGTGGCGCCGCGTTCGCTGACATCGACCGACAGCGTCTCGAGCACCACGTCGCCCGCGTCGGCCGCGAGGCTCTCGACCGGGCAGGTGGTCGTGATGTCGCCCACGGTGCGGAAGCGCACGTCGCGCACCTGCACGGTTTCGCCGTCGCGCGGCGGGGTCAGTTCGGTCACCGGCACCAGCAGGCCGCGGCGCTCGACCACCTCGCGCTTGTGCGTGTAGTAGATCGAGGGCAGGCCGACGTGCTCGCGCTCGATGTACTGCCAGACGTCGAGTTCGGTCCAGTTCGAGATCGGGAACACGCGGAAGTGCTCGCCCGGTGCCAGGCGGGTGTTGAACAGGGTCCAGAGCTCGGGGCGCTGGTCCTTGGGCTGCCATTGGCCGAAGCTGTCGCGGTGCGAGAAGATGCGCTCCTTGGCGCGGGCCTTCTCCTCGTCGCGGCGCGCGCCGCCGATCAGCGCGTCGAAGCGGAATTCCTCGATCGCCTCGAGCAGCGTCACCGACTGGTGCGCATTGCGCGATTCGCCCGGGTGCGCGAGGCGCACCGTGCCGCGCTTCATCGAATCCTCGACGCTGCGCACGATCAGCTCGGCGCCCAGTTCCTTGGCGCGCCGGTCGCGGTAGTCGGTCACTTCGGGGAAGTTGTGGCCGGTGTCGATCATCAGCAGCGGATAGGGCAGGCGGCCGACGCCGAAAGCCTTCTCGGCGCACTTCAGCAGCACCAGCGAATCCTTGCCGCCCGAGAACAGCAGCGCGGGGCGCTCGAAGGCCGCGGCCACTTCGCGCAGGATGAAGATGGTTTCTTCTTCCAGCGCATCGAGGTGCGTGTTGGACAGGTGCGCCGGCGGCAGCAGCAGTTCGGATTCGGTACGGGCGTTCATCGGGTGGGGCGCTGGAGGTTCAGTGTCGTGGAGCGTGCGTTCAATGCGAGAGGTGCAGGCCGCATTCGCGGTTGTCCTCGCCCTTGGTCGGGTCCACGTAGTCGAAGTTGTTCGGCAGGCCGTGCGCCTCGCAGTAGGCGTAGAGGTCCTTGGACGACCAGTGCAAGAGCGGCGCGACCTTGATCAGCCCGTCGGGGTTGATGCTGACCGGCTCCATCTGCGCGCGCACGGCCGTGTCGGTGGCGCGCAGCGCGGTGAACCAGACCTTGGGCGCCGTCTCGCGCAGGGCGCGCGCGAAGGGCTCGAGCTTCACTTCCTCGGTGAAGGCGGCGTGGCGCGGATCGTCGAGCGCCGGCGTCGGGCCGTCGACCGCCTCGCGGTGCGCGCGCGAGCGGCGCGGCAGGTAGATGTGCAGGTCCAGGCCCAGCTGCTTCGTCACCTCGTCGGCGAAGCGGTAGGTGGCCTCGGTGTTGTAGCCGTTGTCCATCCAGATCACCGGCACGTCGCGCTTGGCGCGCGTCACCATGTGCAGGATCACGGCCTCGAAGGGCCGGAAATTGGTGGTGACGATCGCGTTCTGGCCCAGGCCGATGGCCCAGTCCACCAGGCCTTCGGCGTTGCGGCCGAGTTCGGTGTTGATGCGTGCGAGGTCGATGCTCATGGATGAATCAAGCTTTGCTGGGAGTACTCAGTTGCCGGCCGCGAAGTGCGGCGCGGTCTGCACCGCGTCGCCCTGGTAGAAGGCCGAGAAGCGGTCGAACTGGCGCTGCGCGTCGGAGGCGTCCACGCCTTCCTTGAGCACGGCGCTCGAGAAACCGGTGCGTTCCATCTGCACCAGCTGGTCGATCAGCACGTCGCCGGTGGCGCGGATGTCGCCCTTGAAGCCCAGGCGGCGGCGCAGCAGGAAGGCCTGGCTGTAGGCGCGGCCGTCGGTGAACTTCGGGAAGTGCAGGTCGATGCGTTCGATGTCCGACAGGCAGACCTCGATCGCGAGCGGATCGGCGTCGTTCGCCAGTTGCAGCACCTTCGGGTCGCCGTCGTCCACGTGTTCCTCGGCCGCCAGGATGTTGAGCGTCTTGTTCATGCTGCTTCCTCCACCTTGAAACGCGCACCGTTGGCCGCGGCCTTGAACGGGTCGGGTCCGACGCGGCGCAGCGTGTCGATGAAGTTCTCGCCGTTCTCGCGGGTGTCGCGGTAGGTCGTGAGCACGGCCTCGATCACGCCCGGCACTTCGGCCGCCGAGAACGAGGGGCCGACCACCTTGCCGGCCTGCGGCGTGCCGCTGAGGGCCGAGCCGTCGGAGCCGCCGAGGGTGACCTGGTACCACTCCTTGCCGTCCTTGTCGACGCCCAGGATGCCGATGTGGCCGCTGTGGTGGTGGCCGCAGGAGTTGATGCAGCCGCTGATGTGCAGGTCGATCTCGCCGATGTCGTCGAGTTCGTCGAGGTCCTGGTAGCGCTCGGTGATCGCCTCGGCGATCGGGATCGAGCGCGCATTGGCCAGCGCGCAGAAGTCGCCGCCGGGGCAGGCGATCATGTCGGTCAGCAGGTGCACGTTGGCGCTCGCGAAGCCGGCCGCGCGGGCGGCGAGCCACAGCGCATGCAGGTCTTCGGCGTGCACCCAGGGCAGCACCACGTTCTGGTCGTGCGTCACGCGGGCTTCGCCGGCCGAGAAGCGGTCGGCCAGTTGCGCGAGCGTGTCGAGCTGGTCGGCCGAGGCATCGCCGGGCGCCTGCTTCAGGCGCTTGAACGACAGCGTGACCGCGCGCAGGGCCGGGTTCTTGTGCGGCGCCACGTTGCGTGCGAGCCAGCGAGCGAACTGCACGTCGTCGGCGGCATGGGCGCGCAGCTCGGCGTCGGTCTTCTCGGCGCTCTGCAGCACGCGGGTGGCCAGTTCCGGCGGCACGAAGGAGGCGGCCACGCGGTCGAACTCTTCCTGCGTGATGGTGTGCGGCGCGCCGTCGTGCTCGAGGATCTGCTTGTACTCGGCATCGACGTCGTCGATGTAGCGCTGGCCTTCGGCTTTCACCAGAATCTTGATGCGCGCCTTGTAGATGTTGTCGCGGCGGCCGTAGCGGTTGTAGACCCGGATCACGGCCTCGAGGTAGTTCATGATCTGCTGCCACGGCAGGAACTCGCGCAGCACCGTGCCCACGATCGGCGTGCGGCCCATGCCGCCGCCCACCTGCACGCGGAAGCCGATCTCGCCGGCCTCGTTCTTCACCAGCTTCAGGCCCACGTCGTGCCAGCCCGTGGCCGCGCGGTCCTCGTCGGCGCCCGTGATCGCGATCTTGAACTTGCGCGGCAGGAACGCGAACTCGGGATGCAGCGTGCTCCACTGGCGCATGATTTCGGCGTAGGGGCGCGGATCGGCCACCTCGTCGATCGCGATGCCGGCGCGTTCGTCGCTCGTGATGTTGCGGATGCAGTTGCCGCTGGTCTGGATGCCGTGCATGTCGACCGAGGCGAGCAGGTCCATCACGTCGGCCGACTTGGCGAGCGGAATCCAGTTGAACTGGACGTTCTGGCGGGTCGAGAAGTGGGCGTAGTGGGTGGGCAGCTTCTGGCTGCCGAGCTGGCCCTGGGTCTCGATGGCCTTCTTGTAGACCTCGGCCTCGGGCTCGTCGTACTCGCGGGCGATCTTCGCGAGCACGCGCAGCTGGCGGCTCGAGAGTTCGCCGTAGGGCACGGCCACGCGCAGCATCGGGGCGTAGCGCTGCACGTACCAGCCGTTCTGCAGGCGCAGGGGACGGAACTCGTCTTCGTGGAGGCGGCCCTTTTGCCAGCGCTCGAGCTGGTCGCGGAATTGGGCGGCTCGTTGATGAACGAACTGGCGGTCGAAGTCTGTGTATTGGTACATCGTGCGTGAGTCTTGTCTTGAAGTGCGGTGCGTCCAGCGCGCCAGCAAGAAGCCGGGATTCTGAAAGCGTGCCTTATGGAACCAAACTATTTTTTGGTTCGCGCCTTATGCGGATAAGCTTATTCGCCAGTGTTCATGCGGGTTTGCGGGCGGTTGGATGCTTATTCTGGATAAAGGCGGGTGCGGGGTGCAGGGTGGATTTTAGGAATGTGGGGAGTTGGTTTCAGGGGGCGGGGTTCTTTGGGGGCGTTCTGCTCTTGCAGAGGCAGGAGCCGGGATTTCGCCCCGGCGGGCGACCTACTTTCTTTTGCTTCGCCAAAATAATTTAGGCAAATAAAAGGCGACCCCACTGTCTGCGACCCGCAGCGAAGCTGCGGGCAACCTGCGGTGCTCGCGTTTCGCGGGGTCTCGCAGAACTCGCTTCGCTCAAACAGCTGCGAGCCCTGATCCGCGAAACGCTGCGCTCCTCGGCGCAGCCAGAGGGGGTGGGTCGGGCCATCGCTGCGCTCGGCCACAAAGGTCCAACGGCCCGTCGCTTCGCTCGGCCAATGAAAGATCCAGGGCCTACGCACGCGCACTCCCCACACAAGGACGCGCCATGGCGCGTTGACCCTCATCCCCTCTGGCTGTGCCGAGGAGCGCAGGAGAAAGCGGGATAAGGGCCGCAGTTGTTTGAGCGAAGCGAGTTCTGCGGACCCCCGCTTTCTCCGAGCACCGCAGGTTGCCCGTAGCGAAGCGGAGGGACACAGACAGTGGGGTCGCCTTCTTTTGCTTACTTTTCTTGGCGAGACAAGAAAAGTAAGTCGCCCGCCGGGGCGAGACCCGGCCAACGACCTAAGCAGAGAAAAAGAAAGTCAGATCTCAGCGCAACATGGAAGACATCGCAGAGCAGCAGTTCAACATCCGAACCGCACTCTCGACATCAGCAGCCACAAACCGAAGGGTTACCCCATCGACCCGCTCAAACCCCGGCCACTGGCAAAACAGATCCGCCAGCGCCGCAGTCTGCGTCCTCAGCGTCACGGTCTGCGGCCCTTCGAGCACCAGCGGAAGAACCTTGGCCCGCGAAGACAGCGCGACTCGAACCCCCGCCCGAATCGCCTCACGCGACTTCTCAGGCGACAAAGAAACGCCACTGGTATTCCCCGTAGCCCTCTTCGTCTCCACGAACACAGCCTGAGGAAACAAGCCACGGTTCTCGGCAATGAACACATCGTCCCCACTGCCCATCACCACCGGCACCCCATATTCCCCCGCCAGCGCCCCATAAAGCCCGGCCTCGCCCAGTTCCTGCCCGCCGAGCGAGATGCCCGCAAACGCAAAGCTGTTGATCGTGTGCGCCAGGATCCCGCGCCCCTGCGCCCGCGAGTGGTAGCCGACCATGCAGACCGCTTCGACCCCGTCTTCCTCCACCCCCGCCACCATGCTCAGATAGCGCGGCTTCCCCTGAACCACGCGAGCCCGAGGATCGAGCACATCGGGCGGCATGTTGCGAAACCCTCCGTGCGAGTCGTTCACCAGCACCTCGTCCGCCCCCGCATCGAAGGCCCCCGCGATCGCCGCATTGGCTTCGTGCGCCATCAGCAGCCGGGCGCGCTCGTACTCGGGATTGCCTTGCCGCGTCTGCTCGGGGTGATAGACACCCGCCACGCCTTCGATATCGGTGGAGATCAGCACTTTCATGGGGGCACCCAGCAAGAAAAATCAAGAAAAGAGAGAAGGGGACAGCAGCTCGCCCAACGCTGCGCGGTGATTGCCATCGCGCCCGGTCACCGGCTCGGCCCGCCACAGCGCATGCAGGATCGCCTGCTCGGTCCCATCGGCCGCCGCCTGGAACAGCCCGTCGAGCTGCGTCTCGTGCAGCATCGCCACGGCCGGCATCGCGCGTTCGGCGCGGTCGGGCACGGTGTAGGCAGTCGAGAAGGCCAGCACGATGTCGCCGCTGCCATGCCCGAAGACCGAGCCGGTACGCGCCAGCCCGGCCCCCGCGCGCAGCGCGAGCCGGCGCAGCTGGCGCGCATCGAGCGGCGCGTCGGTCGCGACCACGACGATGATCGAGCCCTTCTCGGGCTCTGGCGCCACGGCCCGTTCGGCCACGAGCGCGGCAAGGCGCTCGCCCACCGCATGCCCCGCCAGCCGCAGCTCGGGCTGCCGCCCATAGTTCGCGAGCACCAGCGTGCCCACCGTGTGCGAAGCCTCGCCCACCGGCACGAGGCGCGAAGCACTGCCGATGCCGCCCTTGAGCTGGAAGCTCGACATGCCGCGCCCCGCGCCCACCGAACCCTGCGCGAAATCCACGCCCGCATCGGCCAATGCCAGGACGTAGTCCGCCTCGCCCACGGCCAACCGCTGGATGTCGTTGAGAAAACCGTCGTTGCACTCGAACACCAGCGGATTCACCGTCGGCAGCGAGCGCCCGGTCTCGGGGTTGTTCGCGATGCAGTCGCGGATCTGCGCGCCGGCCACGGTGCCGACCGAGAAGGTGTTGGTCAGCGCGATCGGGGTCTCGAGCACGCCGAGCTCCTCGAGCTGCACGAGCCCGATGCTCTTGCCGAAGCCGTTGAGCACCACGGCGGCCGCCGGCACCTTGTCGCGGAACGGGTCGCCGGCATGCGGGCGGATCACGGTCACGCCGGTCTGCACCGGGCCCTCGGCGAGCGTGCGGTGGCCCACGGTCACGCCGGCGACGTCGCTGATCGCGTCGCGCGGACCCGGGCGCAGGTCGCCGATGCGGGGCAGGGCGCTCGCGCTCATTGCCGGTCGATCTTCGGATCGAGCGCGTCGCGCAGGGCGTCGCCCAGCAGGTTGAAGGCCAGCACGGTGAAGAAGATCGCGAGGCTGGGGAACAGCGCCACGTGGGGCGAGGTCACCATGTCGGCGCGCGCCTCGCTGAGCATCGCGCCCCATTCGGGCGTGGGCGGCTGAGCGCCCATGCCGAGGAAGGACAGGCTGGCCGCGGTGATGATCGAGGTGCCCACGCGCATGGAGAAATACACCACGATCGAGGAGATGGTGCCGGGCAGGATGTGGCGCACGACGATGGTCCAGTCCGAGGCGCCGATGCTGCGCTCGGCCTCGATGTAGGTCTGCTGCTTGAGCACCAGCGTGTTGCCGCGCACCAGCCGCGCGAAGGCCGGCACGCTGAACACCGACACCGCCACCACCACGTTGGTCATGCTGCTGCCGAGGATCGCGACCACGCCCAGCGCCAGCAGGATGCCGGGGAAGGCGAACAGCACGTCCGAGATGCGCATCACGATGCGGTCCCACCAGCCTTCGTAGTAGCCCGCGAGCAGGCCGAAGGCGGTGCCCACGATGCCGCCGAGCAGCACCGAGACGAAGCCCGCCATCAGCGAGATGCGCGCGCCCGCGAGGATGCGGCTGAAGATGTCGCGGCCCAGCGGGTCGACGCCGAACCAGTGCGTGGCCGAGGGCCCGCTGTTGAGCATGTCGTAGTCGAAGTAGTTCTCGGGATCGAAGGGCACGATCCACGGCGCGAACACGGCGACGAACACCAGCAGCAGCACGAACAGGGCGGCGACGATGCCCACGGGCTGCTTCTTGAAGCGGCGCCAGCATTCGCCCCAGGGGGTGCGGACCTTGCCCGCGGTCTGGACCGCGGCCACGGGCATGGCGGCGGGAAGGGTGGATTCGGCAGGCACGCCGGTGGCTTGGGTCATGGCGGCGGCCTCACTTGTAGCGGATGGTCGGGTTGATGAAGCCGTACAGCACATCGACCACGAGATTGATCAGAATGAACTCGAGCGAGAACAGCAGCACCAGCGTCTGGATCACCGGGTAGTCGCGCATCTGCACCGCGTCGACCAGCAGGCGGCCGAGGCCGGGCCAGTTGAACACCGCCTCGACCAGGATCGAGCCGCCGAGCAGGAAGCCGAACTGCAGGCCCATCATCGTGACCACCGGGATCAGCGCATTGCGCAGGCAGTGCTTGATGATCACGCTGCGCTCGCGCACGCCCTTGGCGCGCGCGGTGCGCACGAAGTCCTCCTGGATCACCTCGACGAACGAGGCGCGCGTGAAGCGCGCCATCACGGCCGCCACGGCCGCGCCCAGCGTGATCGAGGGCAGGATGTAGTGCTTCCAGGTGGCCGCGCCCACGGTGGGCAGCCAGCCGAGCTGCACCGAGAAGATCTGCATCAGCAGCATGCCGAGCGCGAAGGCCGGGAAGGAGATGCCCGATACCGCCAGCGTCATGCCGATGCGGTCGGGCCATTGGTTGCGGTACACGGCCGACACGATGCCGATGCCCATGCCGAAGATCACGGCCCACACCATGCTGGTGACGGTCAGCATCACCGTCGGGAAGAAGCGCTCGGCGATCTCCATCGACACCGGCCGCCGCGTGCGGATCGAGGTGCCGAAGTCGCCCTGCAGCATGTGGGTGAAGAAGTTCGCGAACTGCTGCGGCAGCGGCTTGTCGAGTCCGAGCTCCGCGCGGACCATGGCCACGGTCTGCTCGTCGGCCTCCTGGCCGGCGGCAAGGCGCGCCGGGTCGCCGGGCAGCATGTGGACGAACAGGAACACCAGCACCGCCACGATGAGCAGCGTGGGGATCAGGCCCAACAGTCGTTTGAGGAAGTAGTTCAGCATGGGGAGCAGGGGCCGCGAACGGCCGGCGGCGGGGTGCCGCCGGCCATCGCGCGGTCAGTCAGGAAACGGGAAACCCGCGATCAGTTCGCCACCGACATCGCGTCGATGTTGATGTTGGCGTCGGGCATCACGAACACGCCCGTCAGGCGCTTCGAATGCGCCGACAGGTTCTGCTCCGTCACCAGCGGCAGGCGCGGCAGGTCCTTGCGGATCTGCTCCTGCGCGGTCTTGTAGAGCGCGGCCTTCTCGGCCTCGTCCACCGACACCAGCGCCTTGGCCAGCGCGTTGTCGACCACCTCGCTCTTGTAGAACGACATGTTGTTGAGCTTCGGCGCCCACGATTCGGAGGCGAACAGCGGGCGCAGGCCCCAGTCGGCCTCGCCGGTCGACGAGGACCAGCCGGTGTAGTACAGGCGAACCTTGGCGGTCTTGGGATCGGGCCAGGCATCGACCTGCTCGGTGCGCTGGCCCACTTCGAGCGCCTGCACCTGCAGCTTGATGCCGACCTGCGCGAGCTGCTGCTGCACGAACTGGATGGTCTTCTGGCTGGTCGTGTTGTTGTAGGCGCTCCACAGCACCGACTCGAAGCCGTTCGGGTAGCCGGCCTCGGCCAGCAGTTCCTTGGCCTTCTTCACGTCGTAGGGCACGGGCGCCATCTTCTCGGCGTACTTCACGCCCTGGGGCATCACGCCCTGCGCGGGAATCGCATAGCCGCCGAAGGCCACCTTGGCCAGCGCTTCCTTGTTGATGGCGTAGCCGATGGCCTCGCGCACCTTCTGGTTGTCGTAGGGCTTCTGCAGCATGTTGAAGGCCAGGAAGCGCGTGATGATCGAGGGCGAGGCCACGACCTCGAGCTTGTCGCTCTTCTTGAGCAGCTCGGCCTGCTCGTAGGGGATCGGGAAGGCGAAGTCGGCCTCGCCGGTCTGCATCATCGCGGCGCGCGTGTTGTTCTCGAGCACCGGCTTCCATTGCACGGTGTCGACCTTCGGGAAGCCCTTCTTCCAGTAGCCGTCGAACTTCTTGGCCTTGACCGCCTCGGTCTGCTTCCATTCGACGAATTCGAAGGGGCCGGTGCCCACGGGGTGGAAGGCGATGTCCTTGTTGCCCCACTTCTTGAGCGCGGTCGGCGAGATCATCGCGGCCGAGGCATGGGCCAGCGAGTTGATGAAGGGGCCGAAGGGCTCCTTCAGCGTGATGCGCACGGTGGTCGGGTTCAGCGCCTCGACCTTGCCCACGCGGTTGAACTGGTTGTAGCGCAGCAGCTTGTTGTCCTGGTTCAGCACGCGCTCGAGCGTGAACTTCACGGCCTCGGCGTTGAAGTCGGTGCCGTCGTGGAACTTGACGCCGCTGCGCAGCTTGATGGTGTAGACCAGGCCGTCCTTCGAGACCTCGTAGCCCTCGGCCAGCACGTTCTGCACCTTCAGGTCCTTGTCGAACTGGAACAAGCCTTCATAGAAGGTCTTGGTCACGGCCGTCGTGATGGTGGTGTTGGTGTTGTACGGGTCCAGCGTCTCGGGCTGATAGCCGATGGCCAGCACCACGTCTTTGGCGGCCAGGGCCGAGCCCGAGGCGGCGAGCGCGGCCAGGCCCAGCAGCGCGGATGCCCATCGCAGGGAGGAAGAGGATGGCTTCATGGGAAGAACTCCAGTCGATTCGTGAAAGAGAGGGAGGAACAAAAAAGCAGGGGGCCCTGCGACGGAAAAACGAAAGAGAAACTCGAAGGCGTCAGAAGGCGCCGCCGATGGCATGCCGCGCCACGAAATGGCCCGGTGCCACCTGCACCAGCGGCGGCACCTCGGGCTCGTCGCCCACGGCGCGGATCGGGCTCGGGATCTCGCCCTCGAGCAGCGCGCGCTGCTTGTGGCGGCGCGAGGGATCGGCCACCGGCACCGCCGCCATCAGCTTGCGCGTGTAGGCGTGCTGCGGCGCCTCGAACACCGCGCGGCGCGGGCCGATCTCCACGATCTGCCCGAGGTACATCACGGCCACGCGGTGGCTGATGCGCTCCACCACCGCCATGTCGTGCGAGATGAACAGGAAGGCCACGCCGAGCTCGCGCTGCAGGTCGAGCATCAGGTTGACGATCTGGGCCTGGATCGAAACGTCGAGCGCCGACACCGATTCGTCGGCCACCACCACCTTGGGGTTCAGTGCCAGGGCGCGCGCGATCGCGATGCGCTGGCGCTGGCCGCCCGAGAACTCGTGCGGATAGCGCTGCGCCGCCTCGGGCGGCAGGCCCACCTTCTGCAGCAGCCAGTCGACGCGCTGCTGCGCCTCGGCGCCCTTGGCGATGCCGTGGATCAGCAGCGGCTCCATGATCGAGAAGCCCACCGTCACGCGCGGATCGAGCGAGGCGAAGGGGTCCTGGAAGATGAACTGGATGTTGCGGCGCAGCGCCTGCAGCTCGCGCGTGGGCAGCTCGCGGATGTTCTGGCCGCCGAACTCGATCGCGCCGCTCTGGCTCTCGACCAGGCGCAGCAGCGAGCGGCCGGTGGTCGACTTGCCGCAGCCCGATTCGCCGACCAGCGCCAGCGTCTCGCCGGGGTAGAGGTCGAAGCTGATCTTCTCGACCGCATGCACGCGCCGCTTCACGCGGCCGAAGACGCCGCTGCGCACGTCGAAGCGCGTGACCAGCTCGCGCACGCGCAGGATCGGGCCAGCCTCGGCGCGCACCGTGTCGTGCGGCTCGCTGTGGGTGCCGGGCTCGGCCTGCGCGCCGGTCTCGGTGCGCAGCAGCTCGAACTTGGCCGGCAGCTCGGTGCCCTGCATGGCGCCGAGCTTGGGCACGGCCGACAGCAGCGCGCGGGTGTAGGGGTGTTGCGGCGCGCCGAACACGGTGTCCGACGGGCCCGCCTCGACCTTGTCGCCGCGGTACATCACGAGCACGCGGTCGGCGATCTCGGCCACCACGCCCATGTCGTGCGTGATGAACAGCACGCCCATGCGCATCTCCTGCTGCAGCTCGCGGATCAGCTGGAGGATCTGGGCCTGGATCGTCACGTCGAGCGCGGTGGTCGGCTCATCGGCGATCAGCAGTTGCGGCTTGCACGACAGCGCCATCGCGATCATCACGCGCTGGCGCATGCCGCCCGAGAGCTGGTGCGGGAAGCGGTCGAGCACGTTGCGCGCCTCGGGGATGCGCACCAGCTCGAGCATGCGCAGCGCCTCGGCGCGCGCGGCCGCGTTGCTCTTGCCCTGGTGGATGCGGATGGCCTCGGCGATCTGGTCGCCCGCGGTGAACACCGGGTTCAGCGAGGTCATAGGCTCCTGGAAGATCATCGCGATGTCGGCGCCGCGGATGCCGCGCATCGTGTGGTCGCGCGCCTGGGCCAGGTCGAGCACCTCGCCGTTGCGGCGGCGGAACGCCATGCGGCCCTCGAGGATGCGGCCGCCGCCGTGCTCCACCAGGCGCATCAGCGCGAGCGAGGTCACGGACTTGCCCGAGCCCGATTCGCCCACCACCGCGAGCGTCTCGCCATGGTCGACGTGGAAGGACAGCTTCTTCACGGCATCGACCGTGCGCTCCGAGGTGGTGAAGCGAACGCTGAGATCGTCGACCGCGAGCACGCGGCCTTCCGGAAGGTTGGGCAGAGGGGGGAGGGAGGTCGCAGCGGACATGGCGGTCGAAAAGGGAAGCTGTGGCGTCAGGCGAAGATCGCCGTCTTCGGGGTCTCGCGGCCGCGCGCATGGGCGCGGTACATGCCTTCGGTGTTGAAGGGCAGCGCGAGGTTGCCGTGGCGGTCGACGGCGATCAGGCCGCCGGTGCCGCCGATGGCCGAGAGCGACTTCATCACCACCGTGTAGGCGGCGGCTTCGAGCGTGGCGCCGGCGTAGGCCATGCGCGCGCAGAGGTCGTGCGCGGCGGCGATGCGGATGAACATCTCGCCGCTGCCGGTGCACGAGACCGCGGCGGTGGCGTCGTCGGCATAGGTGCCGGCGCCGATCAGCGGCGAATCGCCGACGCGGCCCACGCGCTTGTTGGTCATGCCGCCGGTGGAGGTGGCGGCGGCCAGGTGGCCGTGCATGTCGAGTGCGACCGCGCCGACGGTGCCGAACTTGCGGTCCTCGTCGAGCGGGGCATGGGTCATGGCCGCGCCCTCGTGGTCGACCACCACGCGGCCGGTGTCGCGCACGCGGTGCAGCTGCTGGCGGCGCGCCTCGGTCGAGAAGTACGAGGGCTCGACCATCTCGAGCCCGCGCTCGCGCGCGAAGGCCTCGGCCCCGGCGCCGGCGAGCAGCACGTGCGCGCCGTCCTCGAGCACCGCGCGCGCCAGACGCACCGGACGGCGCACATGGCACACGCCCGCGACCGCGCCGGCGGCGAGCGTGGCGCCATCCATCACCGCGGCGTCGAGCTCGTGGGTTTCGTCATGGGTGAAGACCGCGCCGTGGCCGGCGTTGAACAGCGGGCAGTCCTCGAGCAGCTCGACCGCGAGGCAGGTGGCGTCGAGCGCCGAGGCGCCCTGCAGCAGCGCGGCCTGGGCGGTGGCCACGATGTGGCGCAGCGCCTCGTGGTAGGCCGCGGCCTGTTCGGGCGTGGTGGTGCCCGCGCTGATGGTGCCGGCGCCGCCATGGATGGCGATCACGGGCACGCGCGGGGTGGAAGCGTTGTCGTTCTGGGTGGGGCTGTTCATCGGGAGGTCTTTTTCTTCGGGGTGCTGTCTGCGGGCGGCGTGGCCTGCGGGTTCGCGCCGTTCGCGCGTGGCCCGTTGCCCCCGTGCAGCCACGGCCGCACCGCCTGCAGGATGCGGCCCGCCGACTGCACCGCGCCCGGCGCGCGCAGCGCCACGGCGCTGGTCAGCGCCTCGATCAGCGCGAGCACGCTGGTCTCGCAGTTGGGGCGGTAGCTGGTCTCGGTCTGGCAATAGAGCGCCACGTCGGCCAGCGGCGCCAGCGGCGAGCTCGGCCGGTCGGTCAGCGCGAGCACCGCGCAGCCCTGGCCGCGCGCGATCTGCGCCAGCGCGATGGTGTCGGTGAGGTAGCGCGGGAAGGTCACGCCGATGAACACGTCCTGCGGCCCCGCATGCATCAGCGTGCGCGCGGCATGGGTCACACCGCTCACGCCCGAGAGCAGGCGCACGTCGCTGCAGCTGCTGTCCAGCCCGTGCTGCAGCAGGCCCGCGAGCCAGGCGCTGGCGCCGAAGCCGCCGATGTAGATCGAGCGTGCCTTGCCGATGCGTTCCACCGCCGCCTCGCAGGCCGCGTAGTCGAGCGACTGGCGCGTGGCGTCGATGTTGCGGCGGCTCTCCTCGAGCGCCGCGGCGAACACCTCCGACACCGTGGTCGGCCGCTCGAGGTTGCCGCGCAGCCGCTCGACCGGCGCCACCAGCGGCTCGAAGCCGCGCACCAGCTCGGCCCGGAAGGCCGGGTAGCCGTCGAAGTCGAGCGCGCGCGCGAAGCGGTTGGCCGTGGCCACCGACACGCCGGCCGCCGTGGCCAGTTCGTCGATCGGCAGCGTGGCCACCTGCAGCGGATGCTCGAGCACGTAGTCGGCCACCTGCCGGTGCGAGCGGGACAGCCGCGGCAGGGCCTGCGCGATGCGCTGGGCCACGGTGGTGCCTGGAGGGTCGACGTTGGTGCTCATGGGGTTCGGAAGGGCGCCGGAACGGTGCAAATTTGAAAATTGATTTACAAATATAAGTCAGTTAAGAAAATTTTCTGTCATTTTCGGCCGAGTTTGCAAGTTGCGGGCCAGTGCCGTGGGGAGATCGGGGCGGGTGAGGGCGGGCGCCGCGCGGGTGCTTTCCCCTCTGGGCGAGGGCGCGTGCGGGCACGGCCGCGAGCGCGGCCTCGGGGATTTCCCTAGGGTCGCGTCAGAACGCGGTCTTCGAGGCCGCCGAAGCCTGCTGCTCGAGCGATTGCGCGAGGAAGTCGACGAAGGCCCGCACCCGCGCCGCGAGCTGGTGGCGCTGCGGGTACACCGCGTAGATGTCGGCATCGGGCGTGTGGAAGGGGCGCAGCACCTGCACCAGCCGGCCGCTGCGCAGGTAGCGCGCGATGTCCCATTCGGCGCGCATCAGGATGCCGTGACCCTCGAGCGCCCAGTTGACCGCGATCTCGCCGTCGTTGGTGGTCAGCGTGCCGCGCGTCTTCACGGCCTGCGTGCTCGCGCTCGCGCCGCGCCCGCTCGACAGCCGCCACAGGCCGTAGGCCTCCTCGCCCTGGCGGATGCCGATGCAGTTGTGGCGCGTGAGGTCGTTCGGAACCTTGGGCGTGCCGTGCTTCGCGAGGTAGGCCGGCGCCGCGCACAGCAGCCGCCGGTTGGCCGCGATGCGCCGCGCGATCACGCGCGCCTCGGGCGGCGCGCCGAAGCGCACGCAGACGTCGAACGAATCCTCGGTCAGCGGCGGCGGGTTCACCGACAGCTGCAGCTGCACCTCGACCTCGGGATGCCGGCGCACGAACTTCGAGATCAGCGGCGCCACGTGGCTGCGCCCGAAGCCCAGCGTGGCGTTGACGCGCAACAGGCCCTTCGGCACCGCCTTCGACACGCCGAGCTGCTCGCCCAGGCTCTCGATGTCGGCCAGGATGCGCCGCGCCTGCGCGAGGTAGAGCTCGCCCTCGGGCGTGAGCCCCATGCGCCGCGTGGTGCGGTTGACCAGGCTCACGCCGAGCCGCGATTCCATTTGCGCAAGGTGCTTGCTCACCGCGGCCGTCGTGATGCCGAGTTCGCGCGCCGCCGCGCTGAGGCTGCCGGCGCGTGCGAGCGCCGAGAAGAAGCCGAGGTCGGCCGGTTGGATCTCGTGGGCCATCGCGTTTTTCGCTGTTGACTTGAAGTTAACGATGGATTGACTTTAGGGGCGATCCGATCGCACGTCGAGTTCCTACAGTCGAAGCCGTTCCAACACTCCAGCGACGCAGCTACACCATGAAGACCTACAGGATTGCAACCATTCCCGGCGACGGCATCGGCAAGGAGGTGGTGCCGGCCGGGCGCGAGGTGCTCGAGGCACTGGCCGCCGGCGGCGAGCGCTTCGGCTTCGAGTTCGAGGACTTCGGCTGGGGCGGCGACTACTTCCGCGCCCACGGCGAGATGATGCCGGCCGACGGCCTCGACGCGCTGCGCGGCAAGGACGCGATCCTGTTCGGCTCGGCCGGCGATCCGCACATCCCCGACCACGTCACCCTGTGGGGCCTGCGCCTGAAGATCTGCCAGGGCTTCGACCAGTACGCCAACGTGCGGCCCACGCGCATCCTGCCCGGCATCGACGGCCCGCTCAAGCGCTGCGGCCCCGGCGACCTCGACTGGGTCATCGTGCGCGAGAACTCCGAGGGCGAGTACGCCGGTGTCGGCGGCCGCGTGCACCAGGGCCATGCGATCGAGGCCGCCACCGACGTCTCGATGATGACCCGCACCGGCGTCGAGCGCATCATGCGCTTCGCCTTCTCGCTGGCCCGCTCGCGGCCGCGCCGCCAGCTCACCGTGATCACCAAGAGCAATGCCCAGCGCCATGCGATGGTGATGTGGGACGAGATCGCCGTGCAGGTGGCCAGGGAGTTCCCCGACGTGCGATGGGACAAGGAACTGGTCGACGCCGCCACCGCGCGCATGGTCAACCGGCCGGCCTCGCTCGACACCATCGTCGCCACCAACCTGCATGCCGACATCCTCAGCGACCTGGCCGCCGCGCTCGCGGGCAGCCTCGGCATCGCGCCCACCGGCAACATCGATCCCGAGCGCCGCTTCCCCTCGATGTTCGAGCCCATCCACGGCTCGGCCTTCGACATCATGGGCCAGGGCCTGGCCAACCCGGTCGGCACCTTCTGGTCGGTCGTGATGATGCTCGAGCACCTCGGCGAGCCCGAAGCCGCCGCGCGCCTGATGCGCGCCATCGAGCAGGTCACGGCCGACGCCTCGCTGCACACGCGCGACCTCGGCGGCAGCGCCACCACCGCCGACGTGACCCGCGCCGTCTGCGCGCTGCTGGCCCCGCTGCCCGAGCGCCAGGCCGCCTGAGTTTTCCGCCCCCGGAGCCGGAGAGGGCGTGCGCGCACGGCCGGCCATTGCCACGACAACAAAGGAGACAACCCGTGACCCAGCCCATCGTCCGCCGCCGCGCGGCGCTGACCGCGTTCGCCGCCGCCTTCATCCTCGGTCTGGCCGCCTCGACCGCGGCCGCGCAGGCCTGGCCGGCCAAGCCCGTCAACCTCGTCGTTCCCTTTCCGCCGGGCGGCAGCTCCGACGTGCTGGCGCGCTCGTTGAGCGACAAGCTCTCGCAGAGCCTGGGCCAGCCCGTGGTGGTCGAGAGCCGTCCCGGCGCCGGCGCCACGCTCGGCGCCGACTACGTGGCCAAGGCGCGGCCCGACGGCTACACCCTGCTGATGGGCGCCGTGCACCACACCATCGCCACCAGCGTCTACCGCAAGCTGCCCTACGACTTCGAGAAGAGCTTCGCGCCCATCACCACCGTCGCGCTGGTGCCCAACGTGATGGTCGTCAACGCCAAATCGTCCGCGCGCGATGCGCAGGCGCTGATCGCTCAGGCCAAGGCCGCGCCGGCCAAGCTTTCGTACGGTTCGAACGGCAACGGCACCGTGCAGCACCTGATCGGCACCCAGCTCTCTGCCCTGTCGGGCATCGAGCTGCTGCACGTGCCCTACAAGGGCAGCGCGCCGCTCACCACCGACCTGCTCGGCGGCCAGGTCGACATGTCCTTCGACACCCTGACGCCCGTGCTGCAGCACATCCGCGCCGGCAAGCTGCGCGCACTGGCCGTGACCACCGCCAAGCGCTCGAGCAGCCTGCCCGAGGTGCCGACCCTGGCCGAGTCGGGCCTGAAGGATTTCGACCAGGGCACCTGGTTCGGCATCCTCGCGCCGGCGGGCACGCCGAAGGAGATCGTGGAGCGGCTCAACGCCGAGATGGTGAAGATCATCCAGTCGCCGGAGTTCAGGAAGCGCATGGAGGAGATCGGGGCGGAGCCGGTGGGGGATACGCCGGCGCAGATGGCGGCGCGGATTCGCAGCGACACCGCGAAGTATGCGAGGCTGGTGAAGGAGGCGAGGGTGGCGATCGATTGAAGCTTGCGAAAGCTTCGACGTCGGACCCCGGCAGCCGCTTCGCTCGCCTGAGCGTGGCCCGTGTGATGGAAGGGCCGATCCCGAATCTAAGTGGCGCCATCATTGCGAATCGGTTCGAGCATGCTGCCATCGATGATGGCCTTGTCGATTGCGAGAGAGCCCGAGAGAAAGCCGAGAAGAGATCTACCTGGGCGGCGAGCTGGTCATGACCCATTGTCTTCGCGCCCTCGGATTTTCTCGAGACTAGAGACGCCATGTCCAGAAGGCCTATGTCTTACCGCATATGCCTTGCGATTCGTGCCGCGGTCGAGCGAAAAAATGAGGCGCATGTTCGGCTCGCGCATTCCCTTTCTGGACACGAGGAAGATGGCCTCTCCATAGGGAAACATCGCGCAACGAAGCGAAGCCCAGACCCGCGCGCCGATCGCACCGATTGCCCGCCGCGGCACCTCGTCCGAATGACTTTGGTCATTTCGGCTTCGCTTTCATCGGCACTAAGATGCCCGCACCATGGCCCATGCCACACCACTGCCGCCGCATGCCGCGCCATTGCGCGGCGAGGCGGGCGCTGCCATACCGGTGCGGGGCATCCTGGTGGTCGACGACCATGAGCTGGTGCGCCTCGGCCTGCGTGCGCTGCTGCTGGCGGAGACCGGCAGCGTGCCGGTGTACGAGGCACGTTGCCTGGCCGACGCATTGCACCTGTACACGCTGCACGTGTCGTCGCATCACCTGGTGCTGCTCGATCTCGATCTGCCCGATTCGCAAGGACTGGACACGCTGGTGCGCTTCAAGCGCGCCTTTCCCTCGTCGCCCGTGATCGTGCTCTCGGGCAAGGACAGCCATGCGCTGATGCAGGGCGCGATGGCGCTCGGGGCCCAGGCCTTCCTGCCCAAGACCGGTCACCTCGGCGAGGTGCTGCGCTACGTGAGGGACAACGACCTGGTCGGTCTTCCGGCGCGGCCGTCGGCCGTGCCCGTCGATGCCCAGGCGCCGCCGGCCAGGGACGGGTTCCAGCCGCAGCTCAATGCGCGCCAGGTCGAGATCCTCGACTGGCTGCTGGCCGGCAAGTCGAACAAGGAGATCGCGCAGCTGGCGCACCTCACCGAGGGCACGGTCAAGAACCATGTGTCGACGCTGCTGCTGCTGTTCGGCATGCGCTCGCGGGCCCAGCTCATCAGCAGCCTGCGGTGAGTCTTCCGCGCCGGGCCGCCTTCGATGCGAGATGCCCGCATGCCGGCGATGAATGACGCGCATCCGCCCGAGCTGGCGCGGCGCGTGCTGCGCGAACAGGTGGCCGCGGTCCACGCCAATGCGCCGGCCGCCTATCTCGCGGACCTCCTCACGGCGCAGTCGCTGGGCATCGGCCTGTTCGTGGCCACGTGGCGCTGGCAGGTGCTGCTGTGGATGGCGCTGCACCTGGCATTGACGCTGCGGCGCGCCTACCGGCGCTACCGCCGCAGTCCCGACGCGGCCGAGCATCCCGAGTACTGGGCGCGCTTCAATGCACGCAACGTGCTGCTGCGTTCCTGCGTCTGGGGCCTGGCGCCCTGGCTGTGCGTGCCGCCGGGACGCAACCTCGGGCTCTGGGTCATGGTCATCGTCATGATGATGGGCGGCTGCGCCGGCGGCGCGCTGTCGCTGGCCGTGCTCAAGCGCAACATCCCGCGCTTCATCGTGCCCAGCATGGCGAGCCTGACGCTGGCGCTGGCCTGGCGCGGCGACACCGTGCATCTGTTCCTGGCCACCGGCTGCCTGCTGTACATGTGCGTGATGATCACCTTCGCGCTGCAGCACCATCGGCTGCTGACGGCCTCGCTGACCATGCGCTTCGAGAAGGAGGCGCTGGCCGAGCAGCTGAGCCGGCAGATCGCCGCGACTCAGCGCGCGAGCGAGGAGAAGACGCGCTTTCTCGCGGCGGCGAGCCACGACCTGCGCCAGCCGCTTCATGCCATCGCGCTGTTCGGCGCCGTGATCGAGAAGAAGCTCCAGGGCAGCGAGGAGTGGGACCATGCGGTGCGGCTGATGGACGCGGTCGGAACGCTCGGCGATTCGCTCGACACCCTGCTGGACATCTCGCGGCTCGATGCGGGCGAGGTGGCGCCGCGGATCCGGCCCGTGGAGCTCAACCCGCTGTTCCTCGCGCTCAACAACGTGTTCGCGGCGCAGGCGGCCGGCAGGGAGCTGCAGCTGCGCCTGCGTGCCACGCCCTGCTGGGTCTTGAGCGATCCGCAGCTGCTGCAGCGGCTGCTCTCCAATCTCGTGGACAACGCGCTGAAGTACACGCCGCGCGGTGGCGTGGTGGTGGCCGCGCGCGCACGCGGGCCGCTGGTGTGGATCGACGTGTGCGACACCGGCATCGGCATCGCGCCCGAGCACCTCGGCCGCATCTTCGACGAGTTCTACCAGGTCGACAATCCGGGGCGCGATCGCGCGCGCGGCCTGGGCATCGGCCTGTCGATCGTGCAGCGGCTCTCGCGCCTGCTGGCGCACCCGCTGCAGGTGCGCTCTCATCCGCGGCGCGGCAGCCGCTTCCGCATCGTGCTGGCGGCGGTGTCGGGTTCGGGCGTGGTGCCATCCATCGCGCGGCCCGACGCGGTGCTGCCGTTGCCGCGCCGCGTGCTCGTCGTCGACGACGAGGCACCGATCCGCCAGGCCGTCACCGGCCTGCTGCAGGCTCATCGCCTGGCCGTCGACGCGGTGGCCGACGAAGCCGGGGCCGAGGCCGTGCTGGTGCAGGCCGCGCAGGGCGGCAACCCGGTCGAGGTGCTGCTGTGCGACGTGCGGCTGGCCGATGGCGCCGACGGGCTGGCGGTGGCGCAGCGGCTGCGCGCGCGCTTCGGCCCCGGCTTGCAGGTGCTGCTGATCACCGGGGAGACCGCGCCGCAGCGGCAGCAGCAGATGCACGATGCCGGCCTGCAGGTGCTGCTCAAGCCGGTGGCCGCCGACCGGCTGCTGCAGGCCCTCGCATCGTTGGCGCGGCACGACAGGACGCACGCCGGCATGCACGGCTGAGCCTCTTTTTATTGCTGCAAGTCGATGACCTTCGACACTGGATTGCAGGCATTGCCGTCCCTACCGTGGAGGCCTTCTCATCCACTCGCTTGAAAGAAGGAAGGCCCCTCATGCATACCCGTCCTGCCATTTGCCCCGCGGCGCGAACCCCTGTCGCGCTGTTGATCGTGAGCCTCGTGCTGGCCGCCTGCGGCGGTGGCGGTGGAGGCGGCTTCGCCGGCTTCCCGGTCGCTCCCGCGCCCGCGCCGGCCGCGCAGACGCCTCCGCCTCCGCCGCCGCCCGCGCCGGCCGAAACCGCACCCTCGATCACGACGCAGCCCTCGAACGCCACCGTGGGCCAGGGCGTGCCCGCCACCTTGAAGGTGCAGGCCGCGCGCGCCACGGCCTACCAGTGGCAGCGCAGCGTCGATGGCGGTGCGCGCTGGACCGATGTCGCCGGCGCCACCGGCGACAGCTTCACCACGGCCGCGAGCCAATTGGCCGACAGCGGCCAGCAACTGCGCGTGCGCGTGAGCGGCGCCGGTGGCAACGTGACCAGCCGTGCCGCTACGCTGACGGTCAAGGCCTGGGTCGCCAACGTGCTGGCGACCACGGGCGTGAGCTACAGCAGTCCCTATCAGCTCGCGCTGGATGCGAGCGGCGCGAAGCTCTACGTGGCCATGGGCGGCAACGGTTCCGTCTACAGGATCGACACCGCGAGCGGCAGCGGTGCCGAGGTGACGCCGGGCGCGACCCTGACTACACCGTCCGGCCTGGCCCTTGCGGCCGATGGCACGCTCTACGTGAGCGACCAGCACCGCATCAGCAAGATCGCCGCCAATGCAACGACCGCCAGCACCTGGGTCGGCGGCGCCACGAGCGGCTATGCCGACAGCCCGGCCACCGTCATGTTCCACAACCCCACCGGCCTCGCGCTCGACAGCGGCGGCAACCTGTTCGTGGCGGACACCGAGAACAAGCGCGTGCGCAAGGTCGCGGCCGACGGCACCACGAGCACGCTCGCGGGAGACGGCACGCAGGCCTATCTCGACGGCGTGGGCACGGCCGCCCAGTTGGCCCGCCCGCAGGGCCTGGCGATCAGCCGCGACGGCAAGACGCTCTACGACACCGACACCGACAGTCCCTGCCTGCGCAAGATCGACATCGCCACCGCCACGGTGAGCACGCTGCTGGGCGATTGCGCCAACGGCAACGCGGGCGCCGGGGTCGTCGACGGCACGGCCGCCACGCCGGCCAAGCTCGGCTATTCCTACGGCGTGGCGGTCGATGCGCACGACAACGTGTTCCTCACCCATGCCTGGGATGGCGTGGTGCGCGTGGTCACGCCCGCGGGCGAGATCGGCACGCTGCGCGACGGCGCCGGCGCGGCGATCACGTTCAACTTTCCGATCGGCGTGGCGGTGGCCGGCGATGGGTCCGTCTACGTGGGAGCGACCAACGGCAACCAGATCTTCAAGCTCACGCTGGCACCCTGAGTGCATCCGCTCCATGCGCCGATGGTTCGAAACGGGGCTTCGGGTTGCATGGGGCGTGGTGGTTCGAAGCGATGGCGCCGGGACGATGAGAAATGACGCGCCGATCTCCTCGCATCGACGTCCCGGCCCGCGGCCATAGGCCATACGGCCGTGCAGCCAAATCGTCGGAGTTCCCGACAATGGCGCCGTCATTTCACGGAGTCATCGATGCGTCCGCGTTCCGTCCTCGCCTTCCTTCGGCTGCTGGCCGCGCCGGCATTCGCCGGGCTGCTGTTCCTCTCGACGCTCGCATCCGGGCAGGACCTTCCGGGCGCCAAGGACAACCCGCTGCTCAAGCGCTTCGCGGGCTCGACCATCGTCGGCTACGACTTCAAGCGCTTCGACGAATACCTGGTGCCGACGGGGACCTACAAGGGCTACGACACCACCTCGCGCAAGCGCAGCTGGGTCAGTTCCGTGCCGGTCGAAGGCGCTTTGACCCGCCTCTGGTACGAGTCGGCGGGCGACACCTCCACGGCCGAGCTGATCCGCAACTACCAGAACGAAGTGCAGGCCGCCGGTGGCGTCACGCTCTACGACTCGGGGCGCGACGAGAACTTCAAGAGCCGCTCCTGCTTCCTCTGCCCCTACAGCTGGAACGAGATCAAGACCAGCCGCAGCACCTACACCTTCTCGACCGCCGAGGTCGGGACCGCTCGCCTGGCCAGCTTCAAGATTCCGCGGCCGCAAGGCGATCTCTACGTGGTCGTCGAGGCCGTGCAATGGGCCAAGGACAGCAAGGACTACAAGGCGGTCAAGGGTGCCTACGCGGCGGTCGACATCATCGAGGTCGGGGCGATGAAGCAGAACATGGTGACCGTGAGCGCGGGCGACATGTCGAAGGCCATTGCAGCCACCGGGCGCGTGGCGCTCTACGGCATCCTGTTCGACACCGCCAAGGCCGACATCAAGCCCGAATCCAAGCCCGCGCTGGACGAGATCGCCAAGCTGCTCAAGGCCGAGCCCGCGCTCAAGCTGCGTGTGGTCGGGCACACGGACAACCAGGGCACGCTCGAGAGCAACATCGCGCTGTCGAAGCGGCGCGCGGAGGCGGTCAACGCGGCGCTCGTCGGTCAGTACGCGATCGCGGCCAACCGGCTCGGCGCCTACGGCGTGGCGGATCTCGCGCCGGTCGCCAGCAACGCGGCCGAGGACGGCCGCGCGAAGAACCGGCGCGTGGAGCTGGTGCCGCAGTAGGCGCGGCGCCGGTGGCCGCGTCACTCCTTGCGATCGAGGGCCAGCGACAGCGCGATTCCCAGCGCGAGACCGATGCCGATCCCCAGGCCGATCTCGTCGAGCAAGGCACCGATGCCCACGCCGGCCGCGAGCCCGGCGCCCACGCCGAATCCCTGCTTGGTTTTCATCGCTCCAGTCTAGGTGCGTGGGCCGTGCGCAGGTTCTACAGCTTGTAAGAACTGTGCATGGGCCGGCCGCCTACCGCCGGGTCTCCTGGTTCAGCCATTCGCGCTGCGCCGCCAGCACCTCGTTCGCGGAGCGGCCCAGCAACTGCGCATAGACCGAAGGCGCGGTCGCCCCCTCGGTGCTGATCAGGAGCACGCGCGACGAGGTATCGAGCCCGGCCTGCGCCTTCGCCGTCCCGGACCGCGCGAGCTGAAGCAATGCCGCCGCGCCCGCCGCGCCCGATTCCCCGCTCACCACCGGCAGGTCGCGCGCCGAGCCCTCGGCCAGCCGCCGCATCGCACCGACCGCTTCTTCATCCTCCAGCGTGAGGAAGAGATCGACCGAAGGCTCGAGAAAGCGCCAGGCCAGGGTCGAGGTCTCGCCGCAGGCCAAGCCGGCCATCACCGAATCGACGCTGCCGGTGGCCACTGTCGGCCGGCCCTCGATGGCGCTGCGCGTGAGGCAATCGGCCTGGCGCGGTTCGGCGACGATGAGCGCCGGGCGACGTTCGCCGAAGCGTTCCCAGAGGTAGCTCGCCACGCCGGCCGCGAGGCCGCCGACGCCGCCTTGCAGGACGACGTGGCTGAAGGGGCAGGCGCCGTCGGACTCGGCGGCGAGCTGTTCGAGCGCCTCGTCGACCATCGTGCCGTAGCCCTGCATCACGTCGCGCGGCACGTCCTCGTAGCCGGGGTAGGCGGTATCGGACACGACCTGCCAGCCATGCCGTTCGGCGAGCTGCGCGGCATGCGCGACCGAGGCGTCGTAGTTGCCCTCGATGCGCACGATCTCGGCGCCGAAGTCGGCAATGGCGCGCTCGCGCTCGGTGCTCACGTGCCGGTGCAGCACGATCACGCAGCGCACGCCCACGCTGCGCGCCGCGGCGGCGAGCGCGCGGCCGTGGTTGCCGTCGGTGGCACTGATGACGACGAGTTCCTTCAAGGCATTCGCGTGTTCGCCGCTCAGCACCGCCTCGGCGTTCCAGTCCGGATGGCGCCGCAGCACCAGCCGCACCAGCGCGGCCGGCGCGCCGAGCGCCTTGAAGCTGCCGAGTGGCGAGCGCAGCGACTCGTCCTTGAGGAACACCTCGGCGACGCCGCAGGCCTGCGCGAGATCGGGCAGGCGGTGTAGCGGCGTGGGCTCGGGCGCGAGCAGCGACCAGCGCGAGAGCCACGCGCGCGTGGCGCGTGCCTCGTCGATGCTGAGGATGCGGTGCAGCGCCTCGGGGTAGGGCGCGCGCACGGCGCGGGCATTGCGGACCAGCATGTCGAGCTTTCGAAGGAAGGGAGAGGGGTCAGCGCGGCAGCCGCATGCGCACCAGCTCGGCGAAGTAGCGCGCGCCGATCTCGAGCACCTCGTCGTTGAAGTCGTAGCCCGCGTTGTGCAGCGGCGTGCCGCCGGGCTGCCCGTCGACGCCGTTGCCGAGGAACACGAAGGCGCCGGGCACCACGCGCAGGAAGGCGCCGAAGTCCTCCGAGGCCATCATCGGTACGGTGTTCGCGTCCACGCGAGCGGCGCCGAGCACCGCGGTCGCGGCGGCCACGGCGTGCGGAACGCATTCGGGCCAGTTCACCGTGGGCTCGAACTCGTGCGTGTACGAGAACGCGCACTCGGCGCCGTGCAGCCGGCAGATGCCTTCGCTGATCTCGCGCATGCGCCGCTCCAGCGTGGCCTGCACGGCGGGGTCGTAGCTGCGGGTATCGCCCTTGATGACCACGTTGGAGGGAATCGCGTTGCGGATGCCGTCGGTGATGAACTCGGTGCACGACACCACGGCCTGCGCGCCCGGGTCGAGGCTGCGCGAGACGATGGTCTGCAGCGCGAGCACGATCTCGGCGCCGATCACGATCGGGTCGATGCCCATGTGCGGCCGCGCCGCATGGGTGCCGCGGCCGCGCACGTGGATCGTGAAGTTGTCTTCGCTGGCCATGATGCCGCCCGCGCAGGTGGCGATGGTGCCGGCCGCGAGGCCCGGCATGTTGTGCAGGCCGTAGATCTCGTCGACCGGGAAGCGTTCGAACAGGCCGTCGGCCATCATCGCCTTGGCGCCGCGGCCATGCTCCTCGGCGGGCTGGAAGACGAAGCGCACGGTGCCGTCGAAGTCCTGGCGCTCGCGCAGCAGCCGCGCCGCGCCGAGCACGATCGACATGTGGCCGTCGTGGCCGCAGGCGTGCATCTTGCCCGGCGTGGCCGAGGCATGGGCACGCCCCGGCGCCGACTCGGCGATGTCGAGCGCATCCATCTCGGCGCGGATGCCGATCGTGCCGGGGCCTTCGCCCACGCGCAGGTTCGCCACCAGCCCGGTGCCGCCGATGCCCTCGTGCACCTCGAGGCCCAGCGCGCGCAGCGTGCGCGCGACGAAGGCCGAGGTGCGGTGCTCGGCGAAGCCGGTCTCGGGAATGGTGTGGAGGTAGCGGCGCCACCCCGAGAGCTCGGCATCGAGCTGCGCGGCGGCGGTCGGAGCGGGGGCGGGGAGGGCGGAGGTCATGGGCAACAATGCTATGCCGCCGACCCCTGAATCTGCGCGCATTGAAGGGGGCGGCGACGCAATTCCATTCCACCCGCCGCGCCCCGTCGACCACGCCCATGCCCACGCCCCTCGATGCCTACGACCTCAAGCTGCTGGCGCTGGTGCAGCAGGACGCGCGCCTGCCGCAGGGCGAACTCGGCCGGCAGGTGCACCTGTCGGCCGCGGCGGTCAACCGGCGCCTGAAGCGCATGGCCGACGAGGGCGTGATCGAGCGCCATGCGGCGATCGTCAATCCCGACGCGGTGGGCTGCGAGCTCACCGTGATCGTCGAGGTCGAGGTGGAGAGCGAGCGCGCCGATCTGCTCGATGCGATGAAGCGCGGCTTCCAGGCCTGCCCGCAGGTGCAGCAGTGCTACTACGTGGCGGGCGAATGCGACTTCGTGCTGATCTTCGCGGTGCGCGGCATGGCCGAGTACACGCGGCTCACGCGCGAACTGTTCTTCGAGAACAGCAACGTGAAGCGCTTCAAGACGCTGGTGGCCATGAGCCGGGTGAAGGTGGGGCTGACGGTGCCGGTGGACGAGGCCTCGCAGGGCACCGGCGCATGAGCCCGCGCCGGAGTCGGTCCGACCGGTGCGGTTGACGCTGGCCGATCCCTGACGCAGCATCCCGCCTGGCACGACGTGTGCCGGGGAAGAAGAGGAACCGCATGAGACAAGAAGGATGGTGCCGCGCGCTCGCGGCCGTGGGCGCTTGCGCGCTCGTCGTGACGATGGCGGCGTGCGGAGGAGGCGGGGGTGGCGGTGGTGGCGGCGGGCTTCCGCTGCTGCCCTCGAGCCCGGCGCCGGAGCCACCCGCCTCGCCGCCGCCGGCGGCCACCGGCCGCGTGGTCAGCGAGACGGTCAACGCGAAGAAGTACGGCGCGGAATATCGCATCGAGGTCTTTCTTCCGGCCGCCTACGACGCGGGCACCGAATCGCTGCCCACCATCTATGCGCTCGACGGCGACGCCACCAACGGCCTGCCCGAGACACGCTTCACGAACCTGAAGAACGTGCTGCTCAAGCGCGGCACCAAGGCCATCCTGGTCGGCATCGGCGGTACCGCGCGGCGCCAGCAGGACTACAACTTCCCGGGCGCCGACGGTTACCACGCCTTCCTCGCGACGGAGCTGGTTCCCTACCTCGAGTCGAAGTACCGCATGGATCCGAAGCGCCGCATGCTCACGGGCCTGTCGACCAGCGGCAACCTCGCCGCGACCGCGTTGTTCCTCGAGGCGCCGGACGCGCTGGTGTTCTCGTACTTCCTGTCCTTCGAGGCCGCCTTCTGGCAGCAGAAGGACCTCAACTTCGAACTCGAGCAGAAGATGTTCACCGCGCTGGCCGGCAGGTCGCTGCCGGTGACGATGGTGCTGGCGCGCTGCGAGAGCGGCTGCAACGGGCCGGGCGTGAGGGAGATGTACGACCGGCTCGCGGGCCGCAACTACAAGGACTTCAAGCTGATCGCGACGCTGTTCGACGCGACCCACGTCGGCACGGACGTGCTGGCATTCGATGACGCGATGGCGAAGCTGCTGCCCTAGGCGGCTGCGCTCCGTGCGCCATGCACGGATTCCAAAGCCCGACTGCCGGCGGGGTTCTGCGCCCTCGGCCAACAATGGCGCCGATCCGCGGGCCAGTCGGCCCGCACCACCATGGCCCGCGGGCCGAAGGAGCAGCATCTTGGAATACCGTCATCTGGGCCGATCGGGCCTCAAGGTCCCCGTCCTGAGCTTCGGCACCGGCACCTTCGGGGGCAAGGGCGAATTCTTCCAGGCCTGGGGCAGCACCGACGTGGCCGAGGCCCGCAAGCTGATCGACATCTGCCTCGACGCGGGCGTCAACATGTTCGACAGCGCCGACATCTACTCGGGCGGCGCGGCCGAGTCGGTGCTCGGCGAGGCGATCAAGGGCCGGCCGCGCGACAAGCTGCTGATCTCGACCAAGGCCACCTTCCGCAGCGGCGAGGGCGCCAACGAGGTCGGCTCCTCGCGCTACCACCTGGTCGCCGCGGTCGACGCGGCCCTGAAGCGCCTGGGCACCGACTACATCGACCTGTTCCAGCTGCACGGCTTCGATGCCGCCACGCCGGTGGAAGAGACGCTCTCGACGCTCGACGACCTGGTGCGCGCCGGCAAGCTGCGCTACGTGGGCGCCTCCAACTTCTCGGGCTGGCACCTGATGAAGTCGCTGGGCGTGGCCGAGCGCTACGGCTATCCGCGCTACGTGGCGCACCAGGCCTACTACTCGCTGGTGGGCCGCGACTACGAATGGGAGCTGATGCCGCTGGCGCAGGACCAGGGCGTGGGCGCGGTGGTGTGGAGCCCGCTGGGCTGGGGCCGGCTCACCGGCAAGATCCGCCGCGGCCAGCCGCTGCCGGCCAACAGTCGCCTGCACGTCACGGCCGACATGGGCCCGCCGGTGCCCGACGAGCTGCTCTACCGCGTCGTCGATGCGCTCGAGAAGATCGCCGGCGAGACCGGCAAGACGGTGCCGCAGGTGGCGCTGAACTGGCTGCTGCAGCGCCCGACGGTGTCGAGCGTGGTGATCGGCGCGCGCGACGAGCAGCAGCTGCGCCAGAACCTCGGCGCGGTGGGCTGGAACCTCACGAAGGAGCAGGTGGCCGAGCTCGACGCGGCGAGCACGACGACGCTGGCCTATCCGTACTGGCACCAGCGCGGCTTCGCGGAGCGCAATCCGGCGCCGGTCTGATCGGGCTCAGCCCTTCTCGGGCGTCAGGCTCAGCACCCAGCGCTTGAAATGCTCGAGCGCCCCCGAGGCCGGCCGGCCCTCGGGATAGGCGAAGTAGTAGCCCTGGCTCACGTCGAGGCTGCGGTCGATCGGGATCACGAGCTCGCCGGTGCGCAGCTCGTGCTGGATCAAGAGGCGCGGCGCCAGGCCCACGCCCATGCCGGCCGCGGTGGCGGCCGTCACCATGGTGAAGAGCTCGTAGCGCGGCCCGCGCGAGGCATGCACCGTGTAGTCCCAGCCCTGCTGCGCATACCAGTCACGCCAGGCATGGGCGCGCGTGCTCAGGTGCACGTGGCGGCAGCGCGCGAACGCGGCCTCGTCCCAGGGGCCGTTGGCATCGCGGAAGGCCGGGCTGCACACCGGCACCATCTCGCCCTCGGAGAAGATGCGCCCGCCGCGCGTGTCGGGCCAGAACTGGTCGCCGAAGTAGATCGCGGCGTCGTAGGCGTTCTCCTGGAACGAGAAGGGCTGCGAGCGCGCCGACAGGTTGACCGTGATGTTGGGATGCAGCCGGCTGAAATCGGGCAGGCGCGGAATCAGCCACTGGGTCGCGAAGGTGGGCACCACCGCCACCTCGAGCACGAAGCCCATGTCGTGGCCGGCGGCGATCTCCAGCGTGTCGCGCCGGATCTGGTCGAGGTGGCGGCGGATGCGCGCCGCGTACTCGCGGCCCACGTCGGTCAGCGTGAGCCGGCGCCGCACGCGCGAGAACAGCGCCACGCCGAGCCGCTGCTCGAGCATCGCCACCTGGCGGCCGACCGCGCTCTGCGTGAGCGCCAGTTCGCTCGCGGCGCGCGTGAAGCTGCCCAGCCGCGCCGAGGCCTCGAAGGCCTGCAGCGCGCCGAGGTTGGGTATGTCTTTTCTCATCTCGCCTGCTTGTCCTGGTGGGCCGATTCTGGCGCGGCCCGCTTTCCGTCAACCAAAGCATTCATCGCGTCGCCGATCCGGCGGTCTTCCTTCCGGGATCGCACAACGTCGTGCGCATTGAGCGTTTGTTGCGCCCGCCAGCGCGACTCTATTCTGCGTTCGGGCCTCCAGCGCGGCCCGCACGCACAAACACAAGGAGACTTTCGATGACCGCTTCGCGCGTATCGCCACGGCGCCATGCAGCCGCCTCGGCCTGCCTGCTGACCGGCGTCCTGGCCGGCGCCCTGGCGCTGCCGGCCTGGGCCCAGTCCGAGCAGACGGTGCTGATCGGCCATGCCGGCCCGCTCACGGGCGGCGCCGCCCACTGGGGCAAGGACAACGACAACGGCGCGCGGCTCGCGGTGGAGGATCTCAACAGGCAGAACCTGCTGATCGGCGGCAGGAAGATCAAGTTCGTGCTGCAGTCCGAGGACGACCAGGCCGATCCCAAGCAGGCGATGGTGGTCGCCAACAAGCTGGCCGACATGGGCGTGAAGGGCATCCTCGGCCACTTCAATTCGGGCGCCGCGATTCCCGCCTCGGCCGTCTACAGCCGCGCCGGCCTGCCCGACGTGTCGACCGCCACCAACCCGAGCTTCACGAAGCAGGGCTACGACAACGTGTTCCGCATCCTCGCGAGCGACGACGACGTGGGCATGGCGATCGCGAACTACACGGTGAAGGAGCTCAAGGCCACGAAGATCGCCGTGATCGACGACCGCACCGCCTACGGGCAGGGCGCGGCCGAGGTGTTCGCGCGCGGCGTCAAGGCGCTGGGCGGCACCATCGTCGCGCAGGAGTACGGCAGCGACAAGGCGACCGACTTCATGGCGATCCTCACCAGCATCAAGGCGAAGCAGCCCGAGGTCGTGTTCTACGGCGGCATGGACGCGCAAGGCGGGCTGATCGCGCGCCAGATGAAGCAGCTCGGCATCACGGCCAAGCTGCTGGGCACCGACGGGCTGTGCACCAACGAGGTCGCCAGGATCAGCGGCGGCGCGGTCGACGGGCTGCTCTACTGCACGCGCGGCGGCAAGGAGGTCGAGAAGACCACCAGGGGCGCCGAGTTCGAGCAGCGCTACAAGGCGCGCTTCGGCGTCGACGTGCTGACCTACGCGCCCTATCTCTACGACGCGATGATGGCGCTGGCCGCCGGCATGCGCGAGGCCAACTCGGTCGAGCCCGCGGCCTACCTGCCGGCGATGCGCAAGGTGAAGTTCGACGGCGTGACCGGCGCCATCGCCTTCGATGCCAAGGGCAACCTGCAGAAGCCCGACTTCACCGTCTTCACCTACAAGGACGGCAAGCGCGTGCGCGTCGCCGGTTCTTGAGGCGGCCCCGGTGCGCACGCTCGATGCGGCCGAGACGGCCGCGGCCTTGCCCTGGGGACCGCTGGTCGAGGCCATGCTGCGGATGTTCGAGCGCGAACGCCGCGATGAGGCACGGGCCGCGCCGCGCACCGCGGTGCCGCTTGCGGCCGGCGGCACGATGCTGCTGATGCCCGCGGCCGACGCCGAGTTCGCCGCGCTCAAGACGGTGACCGTGCATGCGGGCAATGCGGCGCGCGGCCTGCCGGTGGTGCAGGGCGAGGTGGTGCTGCTCGATGCGGCCACCGGCACGCGGCTGCTCGCGCTCGACGGCAATGTGCTGACCGCGCGGCGCACGGCGGCCCTGTCGCTGGCCGGCGCGATGCGCGCGGGGCGCACGGGGGCGGAACACGTGCTGTTGATCGGCGCGGGCGTGCAGGCGCGCGCGCATGCCGAGGCGCTGGCCGAACTGTGGGGTGTGCGCCGGCTCGCGATCCATGCGCGCACCGCGGCCCATGCCGAGGACCTCGCGCGGCACATGCGTTCGCTGGGCGTCGAGGCGCAGGCGATCGCCGATCCGGACGCCGTCGCGCGCGAGGCCGACCTCGTCGTCGCCGCGACCAATGCGCTCGACCCCGTGGTGCCGCCGGACCTGCGCCCCGATGCCTGCGTGATCGCGATCGGCGCCTACCGCGCCGACATGGCCGAGGTGCCCACCGCGCTGGTGCGCCGCGGCAGCGTGTTTGTGGATACGCTGGAGGGCGCGCGCCGCGAGGCCGGCGACCTGATCCGCGCCGACGTCGATTGGCGCGCCGTGCAGGACTTCGCGCATGCGGTGCCCGCGGCGGCCCGTGCGCCGGTGCTGGTCAAGACCGTGGGCCATGCGCTGTGGGATCTGGCGGCGGCGCGGCTGGCGCATGACGAAGGAAGGTGACGATGACGAGCGGAGCGAAAGGCATTGCATGCGGCGTGTGGTGATCATCGGCGGCGGGGCCATCGGCTCGGCCATCGCCTATTTCCTGAGTCGCGATCCAGCGCAGGAGCCCTTCGAGGTCACGGTGGTCGAGCGCGACTTCTCGTACAGCCAGGCTTCGTCGGCGCTGTCGGCCAGCTCGATCCGCCAGCAGTTCTCGACCGCCATCAACATCGAGATGTCGCGCTACGGCATCGACTTCTTCCGCGGCCTGGGCCAGACGCTGCGCGTGGGCGACGAGGTGCCCGACATCGGCCTGGTCGAGCCCGGCTACCTGTACCTGGCCTCGGCGGCGGGCGAGGGCGTGCTGCGCGAGAACCATGCGTTGCAGAAGGCCCATGCGGTCGACGTGGCGCTGCTCGCGCCCGCGGAACTGAAAGCGCGCTTTCCGTGGCTCGGCGTGGAAGGCGTCGCGCTGGGATCGCTGGGCCTGTCGGGCGAGGGCTGGTACGACGGCTACAGCCTGCTGCAGGCCTTCCGCAGGAAGGCCGTGTCGCAGGGCGTGCGCTACGTGCAGGCGCAGGCGACCGGGCTGCAGTGCGAAGGGCGCCTCGTGCGCGGCGTCGTGCTCGCCGACGGCCAGGCCCTGCCGGCCGACGTGGTCGTGAATGCCGCGGGCGCCTGGGCCGCGACGGTGGCGCGCTGGGCCGGCATCGAGCTGCCGGTGCGCGGCCGCCGGCGCAGCGTGTTCAGCTTCTCGTGCCCCGAGGCCTTGCCCGGCTGCCCGCTGCTGATCGACACCTCGGGCATCTGGCTGCGCCCCGAAGGCCGCCAGTTCATCTGCGGCTTCGCGCCGCCCGAAGACCAGGACCCCGACGACGCACCGCTCGAGGTCGAGTACGAGGCCTTCGACAGCTTCATCTGGCCCGCGCTGGCCGAACGCGTGCCGGCCTTCGAGGCCATCCGCATGACCGGCGCCTGGGCCGGCTACTACGAGATGAACCTGTTCGACCACAACGCCATCCTCGGCCTGCACCCCGACTGCGACAACCTCTACTTCGCCAACGGCTTCTCGGGCCATGGCCTGCAGCAATGCCCGGCGGCGGGGCGCGGCGTGGCCGAGCTGATCCGCTTCGGCGGCTACCGCAGCCTCGACCTGTCGGCCGTGGGCTTCGAGCGCATCCTGCGCAACATGCCGCTCTTGGAGCGCAACGTCATCTAGGGGCAAACCTCGCGGGCGTAGGATGGCCCCCGAAAGGTGTCCCGACATGACCGCCAAGACATTGACCGACACGGCCGCCGCGCTGCTGGCTGCCGACAAGGGCCTGCTCGCGATGGACGAGAGCAACGCCACCTGCAACAAGCGCTTCGCCGCGCTCGGCATCCCGCAGACCGAGGCGGCGCGGCGCGACTGGCGCGAGCTGATCGTCACGGCGCCGGGGCTGTCCGACAGCATCGGCGGCGCGATCCTGTTCGACGAGACGCTGCGCCAGACCACCCACGCCGGCGTGCCCTTCGCGCAGGCCCTGGCCGCCGCGGGCATCGTGCCGGGCATCAAGGTCGATACCGGCGCCAAGCCGCTCGCGGGCCATCCGGGCGAGACCGTGACCGAGGGCCTCGACGGCCTGCGCGAACGGCTGGCCGAGTACGCGGGCCTGGGCGCGCGCTTCGCCAAGTGGCGCGGCGTGATCGCGATCGGCGCGGGTCTGCCCAGCCGCGCCTGCATCCGCGTCAACGCCCACGCGCTCGCGCGCTATGCGGCGCTGTGCCAGGAAGCAGGCCTGGTGCCGATCGTTGAACCCGAGGTGCTGATGGACGGCGACCATTCGCTCGCGCGCTGCGCCGAGGTCACGGAAGAAGTGCTGCACCGCACCTTCGCCGAGCTGCGCGCGCAGGGCGTGCTGCTCGAGGGCATGCTGCTCAAGCCGAACATGGTGCTGCCGGCGCAGAACGCCGCCGTGCAGGACGACGTGGCCGCGGTGGCCGATGCCACGGTGCATTGCCTGCTGCGCAGCGTGCCCGCGGCGGTGCCGGGCGTGGCCTTCCTCTCGGGCGGGCAGTCGGCGCAGCTCGCCTCGGCGCGGCTCAATGCGATGAATGCCCGCTTCGGCGCGGGGCTACCGTGGGCGCTGAGCTTCTCGTTCTCGCGCGCGGTGCAGCAGCCCGCGCTCGAGCTCTGGAAGGGCGACCCGGCCCGCGTGTCCGAGGCGCAGAAGGCCTTGGTGTTCCGCGCGCGCTGCAACCGGGCCGCGCGGCGCGGCACCTACGATGCGCGCAACGACGCGCCGCTGTAGGCCGCCCCTCATTTCCCATCCCTTCAGAAAAAGAGACGAGACGCTTCATGGACTTCCAGGACCAGTACCGCCGCAAGCGCGCGAGCGCTGCCGATGCCGTGCGCCAGGTGCGCAACGGCGACATGATCATCGTGCCCACCGGCGTGGGCGAGCCGCCCGCGCTGCTCGAGGCGCTGTCGGAACAGCGGCGCGATTTCCGCGACGTCAAGGTCGCGCAGATCCTCGCGATGCGCAAGTACGCCTACATCGATCCCGAGACGGTGGAGCATGTGCGCCACATCGCGCTGTTCTTCGGCGGCGCCACGCGCGCGGGCGGGCAGGAGGGCTGGATCGATTTCCTGCCCAACTACTTCTCGGAGATCCCGGCGCAGATCGAGCGCGGCCAGATTCCGGCCGACGTGGTCTTCAGCATGGCCTCGCCGATGGACGCGCACGGCTACTTCGCGCTGAGCCTGGGCGCGGACTACACGATGGCCGCCGTGGCCAAGGCGCGCGCGGTGGTGCTCGAGGTCAACCCGAACGTGCCTTTCGCGCATGGCGCCTGCCATGTGCACGTGTCGCAGGTGGCGGCGCTGGTCGAGAGCGAGGCGCCGGTGCTCGAGGTGGGGCTGCCCAAGATCGGTCCGGTGCAGCAGGCGATCGGCAAGTACGTGGCCGAGCGCATCGACGACGGCTCGACCTTGCAGATCGGCTATGGCGGCATTCCCGACGCGGTGGTGATGCAGCTCACGGCCAAGCGCGACCTCGGCATCCACACCGAGATGATCGGCGACGGCATCCTCACGCTGGTGGAGAGCGGCGCCGTGACCAACCGGCGCAAGAACCACCTGCCCGGCAAGTCGATCGCGACCTTCGCGCTCGGTTCGAGCAAGCTCTACCGCTTCATGGACCGCAACCCGGCGCTCGAGATGCATCCGGTGAACTTCACCAACGACCCGGCGCTCGCGGGCCTCAACGACAACCTGGTCGCGATCAACGCCACCATGCAGATCGACCTGCTGGGCCAGTGCGGCTCCGAGAGCCTGGGCCATGCGCCGTACTCGGGCACGGGCGGGCAGTCGGACTTCGTGCGCGCGGCCAACCGTTCGCGCGGCGGCAAGGCCTTCATCGTGCTGCCCTCGACCGCCAAGGGCGACACCATCTCGCGCATCGTGCCCTCGCTGTCTCCCGGCACGCACGTGAGCACGAGCAAGAACGACATCGACTACGTGGTGACCGAGCATGGCGTGGCGCAACTGCGCGGCAAGTCGGCCAGGCAGCGCGCGCGCGAGCTGATCGCGATCGCGCATCCGGACTTCCGCGCGGAACTCGAAGAGCAGGCACAGCGGCTGAGGCTGCTGTGAGCTCGTTCTAGGCGCCCGCGCGCTCCAGAAAGTCCTGCAGCTCGCGCTGCGTGGGCAGCGTGCTCTGCGAGCCGAAGCCGCGCACCGCGAGCGCCGCCACCGCGCAGGCCAGCCGCATCGCGCGCGGGATGCCGAGCGCCCAGTGCACCGCCAGCGCCGCGGCGAAGGCATCGCCGGCGCCGGTGGTGTCGATCACCGGCACGCGGAAGGCCGGCTGCTCGTGCAGCGTGCCCTGGGCATCGACGTGCGCCGCGCCTTCGCCGCCGCGCGTCACGACGATGCGGCCCGGCCATCTCGCCAGCAGCGCGCGCCAGTCGGACTCGCCGTCGCCGAAGCCCGCCATCAGCTCGTGCTCGTTGGCGAGGAACAGGTGCACCCGCCGCGCCAGTTCGGGCGGGATCGCGCCCGCGGGGGAGGGCGTCAGCAGGAAGGGCTTGCCGTGGCGGTGGGCGAGCTCGGCCGCCTCGAGCGCGGCCGCCAGCGGAATGCCCAGCTCGGCCAGCACCAGGTCGCTGCGCGCGAACAGCGGTTCGGCCGCGCGCACGTGCGCGGCACTGAGCCGGTGGTTGGCGCCCGGCACCACGGCGATGGCGCTCTCGCCCTGGCAGGCGAACACCGCCGCGGCGCCGGTGGGGGCGTCGGCCGTGGTGGCCACGTGGTCGGTGCGCACGCCCTCGGCACGCAGGCGGCCCAGCAGCTCGCGGCCTTCCGCGTCGTCGCCGGTGCAGCCGACCAGCCAGGCCTCGGCGCCCAGGCGCGTGGCCGCCACGGCCTGATCGGCGCCCTTGCCGCCGGACGCGCGGCGAAAGCTCTGCCCGCCCAGCGTCTCGCCGGTGCGCGGCAGGCAGGGTGCTTCGAACACGTAGTCCATGTTGATGCCGCCCACCACCAGCAAGCGAGTCATGGCTTGTCTTTTCCCCTTTGGCTGCGCCCCGCGGGGTCGCGAAGGCGCGGCAAGTATGCAGCATCAAATACGCACATAAACGGACATATATCGAGGGATTTCCCTGAGAATAATTTCGATATTGTTCGATTTGAAATGTTCGAATGAACAATAGAATTCGTTCGTTCTATCGAACAACCGAACGCCTGCCGGCTTCCGGCGCGCACCTTCCAGAGCATTCGAAAGGAGACAGGTCCATGAAGAAGTCGATCACCCGCTGCGTCGCAGCCGCCGTCCTCGCGCTGTGCGCGGGCCATGCATTCGCGCAGGACAAGCCGCTCAAGTCCATCGGCATCACGCTGGGCGACATGGCCAATCCGTTCTTCGTCGCGATCGGCCGCAGCGCCGAAGCCGAGGCCAGGAAGATCAATCCGGCGGTGAAGGTGACCACGGTCTCGAGCAAGTACGACCTCAACACGCAGGTCGACCAGATCGACAACTTCATCGCGAACAAGGTCGACGTGATCGTGCTGGGCGCGGCCGACTCGAAGGGGATCGCGCCGGCCGTGCGCAAGGCCCGCGCGGCGGGCGTGATCGTGGTGGCGGTGGACGTGACGGCCGAGGGCGCGGATGCCACCGTGATGTCCGACAACACGATGGCGGGCGCCGAGTCGTGCAAGTTCCTGGCCGAACGCATCGGCGGCAAGGGCAACTTCGTGATCGTCAACGGCCCGCCGGTGTCGTCGATCATGGACCGCGTGAAGGGCTGCAAGGAGACGCTGGCCAAGTACCCCGGCATCAAGCTGGTGTCGGACAACCAGGACGCCAAGGGCAGCCGCGACGGCGGGCTGGCGGCCATGGCCAACATCCTGACGGCGCAGCCGAAGATCGATGCGGTGTTCGGCATCAACGACCCGACGGCGATCGGCGCCGAGCTCGCGATCCGCCAGGCGCGCCGCACCGACATCAAGGTCACGGGCGGCGTCGACGGCTCGCCCGACGGCGAGGCCGCGCTCAAGGCCAAGGACTCGCTGTTCGTCGTCACGCCGGCGCAGGACCCGAACGAGATGGCCGCCGAGAGCGTGCGCGTGGCCTACGGCCTGCTCAACGGCCGCAAGCCCGCCAAGACCCTGAACCTGATGGCGACGCCGCTGACCACGCGCGACAACATCGCCGGCTACAAGGGCTGGGTGCGTTGAGCACGCAGGCCGCCATGGACGGGTTCGTGCTGGAGATGTCCGGGATCCACAAGCGCTTCGGCGCGACCCGGGCGCTGCACGACATGCGGCTGCAGGTGCGCCCCGGCGAGATCCACGCGCTGATGGGCGAGAACGGCGCGGGCAAGAGCACGCTGATGAAGATCCTCTCGGGCGTCTACCAGCCCGATGCCGGGCAGATCCGCGTGGCCGGCCAGCCGGTGGCCATCCGCAGTCCGGCCCATGGCCAGCGCGCGGGCATCAACCTGATCTACCAGGAGCTCGCCATCGCGCGGCACCTCACGGTGGCCGAGAACGTGTTCATGGGCAACGAGCCGCGCGCGGCGCTCTGGCTGGTCGACCGCGCGCGCATGCTGCGCGAGACCGAGCGCGTGCTGCAGCTGCTGGGCGCGCAGTTCGGCGCCGACTGGCCGGCCGGCCGGCTGTCGATCGCCGAGCAGCAGCAGGTCGAGATCGCGCGGGCGCTGGTCCACAAGGGCCGCATCCTGATCATGGACGAGCCGACCGCCGCGCTGTCGGACCGCGAGACGGCGCACCTGTTCCGCGTCATGCGGCGGCTGCGCGACGACGGCATCGCGATCATCTACATCAGCCACCGGATGGCCGAGGTCACGGCGCTGGCCGACCGCGTGACGGTGCTGCGCGACGGCTGCCACGTGGCCGACCTGGCGCGCGACCAGATCGACGAGCAGCGCATCGTGCAGATGATGGTCGGGCGCACGCTGACCGACTTCTACCAGCACCGCGGCCGGCGCCCGCCCGGGCGCGTGATGCTGGAGCTGCGCGACCTCAGCGGGCCGCGCAACCGGCCGAGCAGCCTGCGCGTGCATGCGGGCGAGGTGCTGGGCCTGGCCGGGTTGGTCGGGGCCGGGCGCTCCGAGCTGGCGCGGCTGGTGGTGGGCGCCGACGCGCGCACCGGTGGCACGATCCTGGTCGACGGCCAGCCGGTCGACGTGCGCCGTCCGCTCGACGCCATCCGCCTCGGCCTGGGCTACGTGCCCGAGGACCGCAAGGGGCAGGGCCTGTTCCTGCAGCTCAGCGCGCTGACCAACGTGGCGATCAACGTGCTGCCGCGGCATGCGGTCGCGGGCGTGCTGAACCACGGCGCGCTCGACCGCCTGACGCGCCGGGCCATCGCGCGGCTCAACGTGAAGATCGCGGGGCCGCAGGGCATCGTGGGAGCGCTGTCGGGCGGCAACCAGCAGAAGCTGCTGCTGGCGCGCTGGCTCGAGATCCAGCCGCGCGTGCTGATCCTCGACGAGCCCACGCGCGGCGTCGACGTCGGCGCCAAGAGCGAGATCTACCGGATCATCGGCGAGCTGTCCGAGGCCGGCGTCGCCGTGGTCGTGATCTCGAGCGAGCTGCCCGAGATCGTCGGCGTGTGTGACCGCGTGCTCGTGATGCGCGAAGGCGCCATCGCGGGCGAACTCGCGGGCGATCGCATCACCCAGGAAAACATCATCCAACTCGCAGTCAACGCTCCCGAGCCGGAGCGGCACATCGCATGAACGCCTCGACCGCAATCCACCCTTCCTCCTCTTCTTCGCCGCTCCAGGCCGTGGTCTTCGACATGGACGGCGTGCTGATCGACACCGAGATCGTCTGGCAGCGCGTGCGCGAGGACTTCGCGCAGAGCATCGGCGCGCGCTGGACCACCGAGGACCAGGAGTCGACCATGGGCACCAACACCGCGGCCTGGTCGCGCATCATGGTCGAGCGCCTGCAACTGCGCGAGCGCAACGGCATGGACGAGGCCGCGATCGCGCGCGAGATCGTGGGCCGCATGCTGGCGCAGTACCGGCGCCACCTGCCGCTGCGCGCCGGTGCCGTGGAGGCGGTGCGCATGGCCGCGCGCTCGCACGCGGTGGCGCTGGCCACGGGCTCGCCGGCCGAGCTCGCGCACCACGTGCTGCAGGCCAGCGGCCTGGCGCCGCTGATGCAGGCCGTGGTCTGCGGCGACGACGTCGAGCACGGCAAGCCCGCGCCCGACATCTACCTGCTCGCGCTGTCGCGCCTGGGCATCGCGCCGCAGGCCGCGGTCGGCATCGAGGACAGCGCCAACGGCCTGCGCTCGCTCAAGGCCGCCGGCATGGCCGCGATCGCCGCGCCCGGGCCCGACTACCCGCTGTCGGCCGAGGCGCTCGCGCTGGCCGACCTGCGCATCGACACCATGGAAGCGCTGACGCCCGGGCTGCTGCAGCAGGCCCATGCCAACGCCAACGCCACGCGCGCGCCGCGCTGATCCGCGCCGCACACCCCCACACCACCGAGCCCTCGCCATGTCCAAGACACTCGTTTCCCCGGCGCTCCCGCCGGCATCCCCCCCGGGCGGCACGCCGGCGCGCGCCAGCCGCGCGACCGGCATCCTCCAGCGCCTGGGCATGCTGCCCGCGTTGCTGATCCTCTACCTCGTGTTCTGGGGCCTCACCGTCTACCTGTCGGGCGACGGCGGCTCGAACTTTGCGACCACCGCGAACACGATGAACATCCTGCGCCAGGTCTCGATCAACCTGGTGCTCGCGGCCGGCATGACCTTCGTGATCCTGACCGCGGGCATCGACCTGTCGGTGGGCTCGATGCTGGCCGTGTCCGCGGTGCTGGGCATGCTCACCTCGCTTACTTCGCACGCGGCGCTGTCGCTGCCGGTGTTCCTCGCTGCGGGCCTGCTGATGGGGCTGCTCAACGGCACCACGGTGGCGCTGCTGAAGATCAATCCCTTCATCGTGACGCTGGGCACCATGACCGCGCTGCGCGGCGCCGCCTACCTGTTCGCCGACGGCACCACGGTGCTCAACAGCGAGATCCCTAGCTTCGGCTGGATCGGCAACGAGGACTTCCTGGGCCTGCCCTGGCTGGTGTGGATCGCCGCCGGCGTGACGCTGCTGTCGTGGGTCATCCTGCGCAAGACCATCCTCGGCCTGCACATCTACGCGGTGGGCGGCAACCCCGAGGCGGCGCGCCTCACGGGCATCGGCGTGGGCGGCGTGCTGCTGTTCGTCTATGCCATCAGCGGCCTGTTCTCGGGCCTGGCCGGCGCCATGTCGGCGAGCCGGCTGTTCGGCGCCAACGGCAACTGGGGCACCGGCTACGAGCTCGACGCGATCGCGGCGGTGGTGCTCGGCGGCACCAGCCTGATGGGCGGCGTGGGCTCGATCGGCGGCACCATCATCGGCGCGCTGATCATCGGCGTGATCAACAACGGCCTGACCATCCTCGGCGTCTCTTCGTTCTGGCAGTACGTGGCCAAGGGCGCGGTGATCCTGCTCGCGGTGATCATCGACAGATGGCGGCAGAAGCAATCGCAGCACTGAGCGCCATGACCTCCATCACTCCTGTCATCGGCGTCGACTTCGGCTCCGATTCCTGCCGCTGCGTGATCGCCGACGCCTTCACCGGCGAGGAACTCGCGAGCGCGGTGGCGGCCTTTCCGCGCTGGGCCGCCGGCCAGTACTGCGATCCGGTGCGGCGCATCTTCCGCCAGCATCCGCTGGACCATCTCGAGGCGCTGACCCAGGCGGCGCGCGGCGCGCTGTCGCAGGTGGCGCCCACGGTGCGCGCCGGCGTACGCGGCCTGTCGATCGCGACCACCGGCTCCACCTCGGCGCCGGTCGACGCGGACGGCCGCCCGCTGGCGCTGCAGCCGGCCTTCGCCGACAACCCGAACGCGATGTTCCTGATGTGGAAGGACCACAGCGCCACGCTCGAGGCCGAGCAGATCACCGCCACCGCGCGCGGCTGGGGCGGCGTCGACTACACGGCGCACATCGGCGGCGTGTACTCGGCCGAGTGGTACTGGGCCAACCTGCTGTGGGTGTTCCGGCACGACGCGCGGGTGCGCCAGGCCGCCGCGAGCTGGGTCGAGCATTGCGACTGGCTGCCGGCCGAACTCACCGGCACCACCGCGCCCGCGCAGCTGCGCCGCAGCCGCTGCGCCGCCGGCCACAAGGCGATGTGGAACGAGCGCCATGGCGGCCTGCCGTCGCAGGCCTTCCTGAGCCGGCTCGATCCGCTGCTCGACGGCATCCGCGAGCGGCTCTACGAGCGCACCTGGACCGCCGAGACGCCGATCGGCACGCTCACGCCCGCCTGGGCCGACCGGCTGGGCCTGCCCGGCGACGTGACGGTCGGCGTGGGCGCCTTCGATGCCCACATGGGCGCCGTCGGTGCCGGCATCCGCCATCACACGCTGGTCAAGATCATGGGCACCTCGACCTGCGACATCGTGCTGGCGCCGACCGAGGAACTCGGGGACCGCGTGGTCGAGGGCATCTGCGGCCAGGTCGACGGCTCGGTGATGGCCGGGGCCATCGGCCTGGAAGCCGGGCAGTCGGCCGTGGGCGATGCCTTCGCATGGTTCGCGCGCGTGCTCGAGTGGCCGCTGCAGGACGGCGAAGCGCGCGAGGCGCTGCGCGCCGAACTGCTGCCGCGGCTCGAGCGCGCCGCCGCGCTGGAGCCGCCGGGCGCGCACGGCGTGGCCGCGCTCGACTGGCTCAACGGGCGCCGCACGCCCTATGCCGACCAGACGCTGCACGGTGCGCTGTTCGGGCTGTCGCTGGGCAGCTCGGCGCCGCAGCTCTACCGCGCGCTGGTCGAGGCCACGGCCTTCGGCGCAAAGGCGATCGTCGACCGCTTCACCGAGTCGGGCGTGCGCATCGACGAGGTGCTCGCGATCGGCGGCGTGGCGCGCAAGTCGGCGCTGCTGATGCAGATCCAGGCCGATGTGTTCGACCAGCGCATCCGCGTGGCGAAGTCGGAGCAGGCGGTGGCGCTGGGCGCCGCCATGTGCGCGGCGGTCGCATGCGGCCTGCATGCCGACATTCCCGCCGCGCAGCGGGCCATGGCCTGCGGCTTCGACCTGGTCTACGAGCCGCGGCCCGCGGAGGCCGCGGCCTATCGTTTACTATTCCGGCGCTATCGCGAGATGGGCGCCTTGGTGCAAGGGATGAAGGAGAAGGTGGGCCATGACGCTGCATAGAGAACTCAAGCGCGAGGCCTACGAGGCCAACCTGGAAATCCCGAAGCAGGCGCTGGCGCTGTACACCTTCGGCAACGTGAGCGCCTTCGATGCCCGCCAGGGCGTCTTCGCGATCAAGCCCAGCGGCATGCCCTACGACCGGATGACGGCCGACGACATGGTGGTGGTCGATCTCGAGTCGCGCGTGGTCGAAGGCAGCCTGCGGCCCTCGAGCGATACGAAGACCCATGCGGTGCTCTACCGCGCCTTCGAAGGCATCGGCGGCGTCTGCCACACGCACTCGGTGCATGCGGTCGCCTGGGCCCAGGCGCGGCGCCCGATCCCCATCTACGGCACCACGCATGCGGACCACCTCACGGTGGCGGTGCCGGTCACCGAGGTCATCAGCGACGAGGCCGTGGCGCGCGACTACGAGGAGGAGACCGGCCTGCAGATCGTGCGGCGGATGCAGGGCATCTCGCCGCAGGAGGTCGAGATGATCGTGGTGTCGTGCCACGGGCCCTTCACCTGGGGCAAGAGCGCGATGAAATCCGTGTACAACGCACGCGTGCTCGAGGAACTGGCGCAGATGGCCTATCTCACGCAATCGATCGACCCCCAGGCGCGCGAGCTGCCGAGCGCCGTGATCCGCAAGCACTACGAACGCAAGCATGGCGCCGGCGCCTACTATGGGCAGGCCCGATAGACACACGAACCCGCGATGACCCGAAACGCTTCCCGTCCCACGCCCCAGGCCTTCGAGCCGCCGTCCGATCCGTCGCGGCAGGAGGCCCTGCAGGCGACGACGGCGGAGCACCGGCACATGCTGATCCTCAAGGTGCTGGCGCAGGAGGGCGCCTGCCGGGTCAGCGACATGGCGCGCCGCTTCACGCTGTCGGAGATGACGCTGCGGCGCGACCTGCAGGAGATGCACGACGCCGGCCTGCTCAAGCGGGTGCACGGCGGTGCGCTGCCGATCGGGCGCGACACCGAGTTCGGCGTGCGCATCCAGGAAGGCTCGTCGCAGAAGCAGCAGATCGGCACGGCGGCGGCCGGGCTGATCCAGGACGGCTGGTCGATCTACCTCGACGCCGGCACCACCTCGATGGAGGTGGCACGCGCGATCCAGCAGGGCCTGAAGAACGTGAAGCGGCTCGCGATCGTCACCAACGGCATCAACATCGCCGCCGAGCTGGTGGGCCGCACGCCCTACGACATCTACGCGATCGGCGGCGAGATCTACGCCGCCGGCGTGAGCGCGGTGGGCCCGATGACGCTGGCCCAGGTCGCGAACTTCCATTTCGACCTGTTCTTCATGGGCGCGCGCGGGGTCGATGCCGAGGTGGGCTGGACCAACACCAACCACCTCGAAACGCAAGTCAAGCACGCGGTGATGGAGCGCAGCCGGCAGGTGTGCGCGATCGTGGACAGCAACAAGTGGGGTCAGCGCGCGCTGGTCTCGGTGGTGCCCTTCGGCGCGGTGACGCACTGGGTCAGCGACGCGCGGCTGCCGCAGGCGGCGCGCGATGCGGCGTCGGCCCAGGGGGTGGAACTGGTGATCGCGGGCGGCTGACCGAGGGCTCTCAACCGGCCTTCGCGGCCGCACTCACCAGCGCCGGCGCCGACCGATAGCTCTCGGGAAAGAGCTTCTTCAGATCGTCGATCTTGGGCCAGTCGTTGACGACGATGTAGCCGTGGTCCGGGTGCTTGGTGAGGAAGTCCTGGTGGTAGTCCTCGGCGGCGTAGAAGGGCTTGCCCGTCTCGATGGTGGTGGCCAGCGGCTTGCCGAAGGTCTTGGCCTGGTTCAGCTGCGCGATGTAGGCCTTCGCGATGCGTGCCTGCTCCGCGTTCTCGGCGAACACGGTGGAGCGGTACTGGGTGCCGGTGTCGGGGCCCTGGCGATTGAGTTCGGTCGGGTCGTGCGCGACCGAGAAATAGATCTGCAGCAGCTTGCCGTAGCTGATCTGCTTGGGGTCGTAGGTGATGCGCACCGATTCGGCATGGCCGGTGCGGCCCGAGCCGACCTCGTCGTACCTGGCGGTCTTGGCATCGCCGCCCGCATAGCCCGAGACGGCATTGCTCACGCCCTGCACGCGCTGGAACACGCCCTGCACGCCCCAGAAGCAGCCGCCCGCGAAGACGGCGGTTTCGGTCTTCGCGGCGGGTGGCGCCACGAGGTCGGCGGTGGGGGCGGGCACGCGGCGCGCGGGCTCGGCGGCGGAAGGCACGGCGTGCCAGATGGTGGCGGCGGCGACGATGGCGGCCGCCGAAAGTGCGAAGGTCTTCATGGAGTGCCTCGAGGGTGGGGGTGGCGGCGTCGACCGCGCAACCATGCCGTGCCGCGCGGCTTTCGTCAATGCGCAGCGAGGGTGGCCCGGCGGCGGTCGCGCCGGGGCCGCCCGTCGCGCCTTACTTCTTCATCTCGTCCTTGCCCATGGCGTCCTTCTTCATGGCGTCCTTGGCCATGCCGTCCTTCGCCATGTGGTCCTTCTTCATCGCGTCCTTGGACATGCCATCCTTGGCCATGGCGTCCTTCTTCATGCCGTCCTTGGCCATGGCATCCTTCGACATCGCATCCTTGGCCATCTCGTCGGCCGCGAAGGCGGTGGAGGCGGCACCGAAGGCCAGGCAGGTGGCGAGCAGGGTGGCGGTGAGCTTGTTCATATCGGTTCTCCTGAGTGAGTGGATTTCGTCTTCATCAAAAAATGGCGCGGTCCGCAAGGAACTCGGCCTCTCGCTTTCATCGGCAACCAGGTCGTCGCGGGCGACGGCTCAGCTCCCTCCGAACCAGTTGTAGCCCTGGTCTTCCCAGTAGCCACCTGAATAGGTATTGCTGACGAACAGCGCCTGGATGTGCTTGGGGTTCTTGTAGCCAAGCTTGGTCGGCATCCGCAGCTTCATCGGAAAGCCGTACTTCGGCGGCAGCACCTCGCCGTCGTAGGTCAGCGCCAGCAGGGTCTGCGGATGCAGCGCGGTGGCCATGTCGATGCTGGTGTAGTAGTCGTCGGCGCACTTGAAGCCGACGTAGCGCGCGGTGGTGTCGGCACCGACGTGGCGCAGAAAATCGGCGAAGCGCACGCCGCCCCAGCGGCCGATGGCGCTCCAGCCCTCGACGCAGATATGGCGCGTGATCTGCTCGTGCTGCGGCATGGCGCGCAGCTCGGGCAGTGTCCAGCGGCGCTTGTCGGCGACCAGTCCTGTGACCTCGAGGCGGTAGCTTTCCCCGTCGACCTCGCGGACCTCGTCCTCGCCGTAGTAGGCATTGAACGGAAAGGGCCGCGTGATCATCGAGGCGGGATAGGTCTCGGCGAGTTGCGTGGGGCTGAAGATCAGGCCCTGCACCCGGTCGTTGAAGCGCGAGATCTTCGAGAGCGCGGCCTCGACGTGGCTGTCGTCGCTGATGCTGCAGCCTGTGAGCAGCGACAGGCCACCCAGGGTCAGCGAGCGTTGCAGGAAGGCACGGCGTGCGGGGTGCTCGACCTTCTTCGCGATCAGTTGGCGGGCTTCTTTCACCACTGCCTCGCTGTCGACGGCGGTCATCCTTGGGGCTTTGAAGATTCTCATGTCTGGCTTTGGTTGTGAAGAGCCACGAAATTCATTGGGATCCCCGAGGCAAACGCCCAAGCACCATCGCAAGCAAGGTGCGAGGAACCAGCGCCACCATGACCAGATGCAGCGCGACGAAGGCAACAAGCGAAGCCATGCCGAAGAAGTGAATGCGCCGCGCGAACTCGTAGCCACCCAGCAGATCGCGCAACACAGCAAACTGCACCGACTTCCAGAGCACCAGCCCCGACAGCACGATCAACACGATGTCGAGCATCACGAACAGGTAGGCCAGCCGCTGCACGTTGTTGTAGCGGCGCGGATCGGCATGCGAGAGCCGGCCCTTGAGTGCCGACAGCGCGTCGTGCCACACGCCGGCGGGCGTGACCGGAAAGAACTTGGCGGCCAGCCGTCCGCTCGCGATGTTGAGCGCCAGGTAGACGAAGCCGTTGAACACCAGCAGCCACATCGCCGCGAAGTGCCACTGCAAAGCGCCGCCGAGCCAGCCGCCGAGCGTGGCCCCGGACGGGAAGGTGAAGGGGAAGAAGGGCGCCGCGTTGTAGATGCGCCAGCCGCTCGTCACGAGCACCAGCACCGCCAGCGCATTGAGCCAGTGCGTGATGCGCATCCACAGCGGGTGGATGGGACGGGTGTCCGGGGCGGCGAGGGCGGTGCTGTTCATGGAGCGAATTCTTGGCCGCACCCCCTGGCCGATTCATCACGCAAAGTTCAAAGAATCGTGATAACTCGGGAATCCGTATCGCGGGACAATCGGCGCCATGGACACCCCCAAACGCGTGCTGCTGGTCGAAGACGACGCCCACATCGCCGAATTGCTGCGCATGCACCTGCGCGACGAAGGCTATGCGGTGGTGCATGCGGCCGATGGGCACGCGGGGCTGCGCGAACTGGAGCGCGGCCAGTGGGACGCGCTGGTGCTCGACCTCATGCTGCCCGGCATCGACGGGCTCGAGATCTGCCGCCGCGCACGCGCCATGGCACGTTACACCCCGATCATCATCATCAGCGCGCGCTCGAGCGAGGTGCACCGCATCCTCGGCCTCGAGCTCGGCGCCGACGACTACCTGGCCAAGCCCTTCTCGGTGCTCGAGCTGGTGGCGCGCGTGAAGGCGCTGATCCGCCGCACCGATGCGCTGGCGCGCAATGCGCGGCTGGAGTCGGGCAGCCTCGCGCTCGGCAACCTCGAGATCGAGCCGCTCGCGCGCGAGGTGCGCGTGGACGGCAAGGCCATCGAGCTCACGCCGCGCGAGTTCGACCTGTTGTACTTCTTCGCGCGCCATCCCGGCAAGGTGTTCTCGCGGCTCGACCTGCTCAACCAGGTCTGGGGCTACCAGCATGACGGCTACGAGCACACCGTCAACACCCACATCAACCGGTTGCGCACCAAGGTCGAGGCTGATCCGGCCGCACCGCGTCGCATCCTCACCGTCTGGGGCCGCGGCTACAAGCTCGCGGCCGACGGCCAGGAGGAGGCCGGGTCATGATGGGCTGGGCCACCCTCTCGCGCCGGCTGTCGCTGGTGTTCGCGCTGCTGCTGCTGGTGTGCTGCGGCGCCTCGGCCTGGCTGCAGCTGCGCGCGAACGGACGCCATGAGCAGGAGGTGGTGCAGCGGCTGTCGAGCGGGTTGGCCGCGCACATCGCCCAGAACGCCGAACTGATGCGCCCGGGCGGCCTCGACCCCGAGGCGGTGAAGCGGCTGTTCGACCAGTTGATGGCCGTGAACCCGAGCGTGGAGCTCTACGTGCTCGCGCCCGACGGCCGCATCGCGGCGCAGGCCGCGCCGCCGGGCCATCTCAAGCGCGACCGCGTCGACCTCGCGCCGGTGCGCCGCCTGCTCGCGGGCGAACCGATGCCGATCCTCGGTGAGGACCCGCGCAACCTGCAGGCGGCCAAGGTCTTCAGCGCCGCGCCGCTGCGCATGAACGGCCGCGAGGCGGGCTATGTCTACGTGGTGCTGCAGGGCGAGGACCACGATGCGCTGGCGGCCAACGTGGCGGCCGACAACGTGCTGCGCACCACCCTGTGGTCGATGGCGCTGGTGGCGCTGCTCGGGCTGGTGGCGGGAACGGCCGCGTCCTGGCTCATCACGCGGCCCCTGCGCGAACTCACGGCCGCGGTGCGGCGCTTCGAGACCGAGGGCATCGACGCGCTCGAGGGCCAGGCGCCCACGCTCGAGCGCATCGCGCGCGGCGGCGGCGAGATCGCCTTGCTCGCGCAGGCCTTCGCCCAGATGACGCGGCGCATCGCCGAGCAGTGGCGCGAGCTCACCCTGCAGGACCAGCAGCGGCGCGAGCTGTTCGCCAACGTCTCGCACGACCTGCGCACGCCGCTGACCTCGCTGCACGGCTACCTCGAGACCCTGCGCCTGAAGGCCGGCACGCTCGACGAGGAGGAGCGCCGGCGCTACCTCGACATCGCGCTCGACCAGAGCCGCAAGGTGGGGCGGCTCGCGCAGGAGCTGTTCGAGCTGGCGCGGCTCGAGTACGGCGTGGTCAAGCCCGAGAAGGAGCGCTTCGCGCTGGCCGACCTGGTGCAGGACGTGTTCCAGAAGTTCGAGCTCGCGGCCGAGTCGCGGCAGCAGAGGCTGCGTCCCGACATCGCGCCGGGCCTGCCGGTGGTGTCGGCCGACCTCGGGATGATCGAGCGCGTGCTGACCAACCTGCTCGACAACGCGATCCGCCACACGCCGGCCGGCGGCGAGATCGTGGTGCAGCTGCGGGCGGCCACGGGCGACGAGGGCGCGGGCGTGACGGTGCAGGTCAGCGACACCGGGCCCGGCATTCCGCGCGAGCTGCAGCCCAGCCTGTTCACGCGCCCGGCCTTCACCGGCAGCGTGCGCAGCGATGGCTCGGGCGGCGGCGGGCTGGGGCTGGTGTTCGTGCAGCGCATCCTGCAGCTGCATGGCAGCGACATCCGGCTGGTGCCGCAGGCGGGTCGCGGCGCGGTGTTCCGCTTCCGGCTCTCGGGCGCCTGAGCATCGGGCGCATCGGTGCAAGCGCCGGTTGCGCGCGCGGCGGCCGATGCTACAAGCGGATGCGGGATGCAGGCACGTCGACCTGCACCCGACGATCCACCCAGGAGACACCGCCCATGCCCGACTTCCGCACCGTCGTCATCGACCAGGATCCGCAGCATCCGCGCATCGCGCGCCTCGTGCTCAACCGCCCCGAGAAGCTCAACGCCATCGCCGAGACCACGCCCACCGATATCCGCCATGCGGTGGAGTGGGCCCAGGCCGAGGACGAGGTGCACGTGATCGTGGTCGAGGGCGCGGGCCGCGCCTTCTGCGCCGGCTACGACCTCGGCGACTATGCCGAGGGCCACGGGCGCGAGGGGCAGGGCGAGCATCCGTGCCGGCAGGAGAAGACGCCCTGGGACCCGATGCTCGACTACGCCGCGATGAAGCGCAACACCGACGACTTCATGGCACTGTGGCGCTGCACCAAGCCGACCATCGCCAAGGTGCATGGCTACGCGGTGGCCGGCGGCAGCGACATCGCGCTGTGCTGCGACCTGCTGGCCATGGCCGACGACGCGCGCATCGGCTACATGCCCACGCGCGTGTGGGGCTGCCCGACCACGGCCATGTGGACCTACCGGCTAGGCGCGCTGCGCGCCAAGCAGCTGATGTTCACCGGCGACACCATCGACGGCGCGCAGGCGGCCGAATGGGGCCTGGCCAACTTCGCGGTGCCGGCCGAAGAACTCGACGCCGCCACGCTGAAGCTGGCGCTGCGCATCGCGGGCGTGCCGCGCTCGCACCTGATGATGCACAAGCTGGTGGTCAACCAGGTCTGGCATTCGATGGGCCTGGAGCAGAGCCAGATGTTCGCCACCGTGTTCGACGGCATCACGCGCCACAACCCCGAGGGCATGTGGTTTCGCCGCCAGGCCGAGGCCGAGGGCTTCAAGAGCGCGGTGCAGTGGCGCGACAGCGGGCGCGACATCCCCGAAGGCGACGAGGCGAGGGCGCTGATCGCCGCGCTCGAGGCGAAGCTGGCCGCGCGCTCCTGAGCGAGGCGCGGGGGCCGTGCATGTCACGGCGCGGACACACGGCCTCGCAATGATCCGACGCCCGCCAAGAACCCATAACAACGCGCGGCGGGTGGCGACGAATCCGTACCAGCCACACAGCGAGAGAGAGGGTCTCCCATGCAGTCATTTCCCCTGGCCAGGATCGCCCTGGCGGTCGGCGCCTGCGCGCTCATGAGCGCTTGCGGTGGAGGAGGCGGCGGCGGCGCCGTCTTCCCGATCCTGCCGCCCGCACCGGCCCCCGCGCCGCCGGCACCGCCGCCGCCGCCCGCGCCGGCCCCCGTGCCCGCCGCGCTCGTGATCGGGCACCGCGGCGAACCCGCCAAGCGCCCCGAGCACACGCTGGCCTCGTACCAGCAGGCCATCGACGACGGCGCCGACTTCATCGAACCCGACCTCGTGCCGACCAAGGACGGCGAGCTGGTGGCGCGCCACGAGAACGCGATCGCCATCGTCGACGCCAACGGCAACGTGCTCGAGGCCACCACCAACGTGGTCGACGTGCCGAAGTTCGCGAGCCGCAAGACCACCAAGACCATCGACGGCCGCGCTGTCACCGGCTGGTTCACCGAGGACTTCACGCTGGCCGAGCTCAAGGAGCTGCGCGCGCGCGAGCGCATTCCCGCGCAGCGCCCGGCCAACGTGTCGTTCAACGACCAGTTCCAGGTGCCCACGCTCGACGAGGTGATCGAGCTCGCGAAAGCGCAGTCGCAGGCCAAGGGCCGCACCATCGGCATCTATCCCGAGACCAAGCACCCGACCTACTTCCGCTCGATCGGCCTGCCGCTCGAGAACAAGCTGCTCGATACCCTGCAGAAGCACGGCCTGAACAAGGCCGATGCGCCGGTGTTCGTGCAGTCCTTCGAGACCGGCAACCTCAAGGACGTGCGCCTGCGCAGCACGGTGAGGATCGTGCAGCTGATCGGCGGCTCGGGCGCGCCCTACGACCTCGTGGCACTGGGCGACAAGCGCACCTATGCCGATCTCGTGAAACCCGAGGGCCTGGCCGAGATCGCGACCTATGCGCAGGGCATCGGTCCCGACAAGTCGCGCGTGATCCCGGTGGTGGCCGGCAAGCTGGGCACGCCCACCACGCTGGTGAAGGATGCGCACGACAAAAAGCTGTTCGTCCACATCTACACGGTCCGGCCCGAGAACGCCTTCCTGCCCGACAGCCTCAAGAAGGAGCCGAAGGCCGACGGCACCGTGCATGGCGACACGGCGGCGGAGATCACCGCTTTCCTCGATGCCGGGATCGACGGGCTGTTCGTCGACAGCGCCGCGACCGCGGTGCCGGTGGTGAAGGCCTACAGCGCGCAGAAGCGCTGAAGGCGGGCGGGAACCGCCGCGCGGGCGGTTCCCGTTCGATGCACGTCAGCAGGGACGCGCGGCGGCGGCGCCGGGTCGCGTCAGCTGGCTGGTGCCGCTTTCGTCCACCGTGCCCAGCGGCCGCGTGAAGGTGCAGCCGTACTTCGGATCGGCCACCGTCGCCGCGGTCACCACGTCGTCGCCCGCGGGCTTCACGCCGTCGCGCTCCCACTTGATCATCGCGTCGAAGGCCTCGACCTGCTCGGCCAGCGTGAAGTCGCAGTGCGAGATGCCGCGCACCGCGCGCTGCACCAGCCAGCTGGCGTTGCCCTTGGCCGCGACGCGCTTGTTGTAGATCTGCTCCATGCTGAAGGGCACGTAGAGATCGCCGAGCGTGTGCAGGCTCACCACCGGGATCTTGAACTCGCCGTTGGCCTTGGGGATCCAGCGCAGGCCGTCGCGGCGCAGCCGGTTGGCATCGGCCACGGCGGTGAGCTTGATGACCGAGGCATTGAGCGCGGTCGAGCCCGCGGTGTCGCCCTCGATGGTGTAGGTGAAGCGGTTGGTGTCGAGCGTGTTCTTGTTGAGGATGCCGTTGACCGTGCCGTCGCTGCCGAACACGCCCCACACCGCGGCGAAGGAGCCGCCGGCGGTGAAGCCGAGGTCGAACATCGGACGCTTGCCGCCCGTGAGGTTCTCGACCACGGAGGCGAACTTCAGGCCGGTGGCCGTGGGCGTGCCCGGGAAGCTGGTGTAGAGCGTGCCGGTCACCTGCGCGGAGATGTCCGACCAGTTCACCGTCGGGTACTTCGGCAGCCCCGCCAGCGCCTGCGCCGTGACCTGCGCGCCCGCGAAGTAGTCGAACAGCTCGGTGTCGCCGACCACGCCGCACATCGGCACCGCGCCGTTGTAGCGCACCTTGTGGTTGGCCGTGGCATAGGCCTCGTCCTCGATCGCCGCGGCCGTGATGTGGCCGCCCATCGAGTGGCCGGTGATGTAGATCTTCGAGGGCGCGGCGAGCTCGCGGCCGTTGGCCTTGGCGATCTTGTTGAACTCCAGCGCCAGCGCGTTGGTGTCCTCCACGCCCACGCGCACGTCGTAGAAGTTCTTGCTGTAGCTCGAGGCGGCCCAGGCATAGCCGTTCTGGATCAGGTAGCGGCGGATCGAGGGATTGCTGACCGCGAGCACGTTGCCTTCGCCGGCATAGCCGTGCGCGTACATCACGAGCTTGCCGTTCCAGTTGGACGGCACCTCCACGCGGTAGGCCGCGCCGCCGAGCACGCCGGCCCAGCGGCTGGTGGTGGCGTTGTCGACCGTGTCGCCGGCCGCGGCCGCGAGCGCTGCGAAGGTGGTGGCCGTGGGGTCGGCCGGTGCGAACGAATTGCGGTCGTCCTGCGCGCGGCGCTCCTCGGGCGGGGGTGCGGGCGGCGGAGGCGGCGGGGCCGGCGGCGCGGGGGCGGGCGCGGGCGGCAGGATCGGGAACACCCCGCCACCGCCGCCTCCACCGCCGCAGGAAGCGGCGGCGATGCTGGCGGCGATGACGATGAGCTTGAGGCGCGCGGAATGCATGGTTCGTTGTCTCCGTTTTTCGAGGGGCGAGGAATGCCGGCCGCCACGGTCGCGGCGTGTGTCCAGGAGGGCTGGCACGACCGTGCTTTTCCGCGGACCGGCGGCGCAGCGTAGAGGCGCCGCCCCTGTGGAAGGTGGGGGCTTTCCCGTAGCCGCTATCGCCTGCGCGACAGCGGGGCCCTCAGTTGCGCCGGCGCGTGACCGTCACCGTGGCCTCGAGGCCCTCGTAGGCCTCGGCCGGGCCGTACCAGCTGCCCGCGATCGGCGCGCCCTGGGCCGGGTCGCGCGTCACGCCGACGCGGATCAGCTGGCCGCTGCCCATGAGGTTGTTGGTCGGGTCGAACGCGACCCAGCCCGCGCCCGGCAGCCAGGCCTGCAGCCAGGCGTGCGTGGTGCCGGCGCCGGTCATGGCCTCGCCCTTGGCCTGCACCGTGCTGTCGAGCGCGGCGTCGTAGATGTAGCCCGAGACGAAGCGCGTGGCGATGCCCAGGCGGCGCACCGCCTCCATCATCAGCAGCGCGTAGTCGCGGCAGCTGCCGCTGCCCAGCGCCAGCGTTTCCAGCGGCGTCTGCGTGCCTTCCTCGTCGCGCGCCAGGTACTCGAGGCTCTGGCCGATGTGGGCGTTCATGCGCGTGAGCACCTCGCGCGTGCTGTTGGGCTCGTCGGTGTGCAGGAACTGGTGGGCCCAGCGGATCAGCGTGCCGTCGGGGTCGTCGTGGTGCGGGCGCAGGTAGTGCTCGAGGTCGAGCCGGTCCTGCACCGAGTAGGCGAAGGGCAGGAACTCCGCGGCCGGATCGATCGCGAGCTGGTCCTGCGCGGCCGCGGGCACGGTCTCGATGGTGAACGAGCAGACGATGCGCAGCTCGGTGGCCTCGCCCATCGGCTGCACCAGCGCCACGGAATTGGAATGCGGGTCCTGGATCAGCCGCGTGTGGGCCGCCGGGCTCACCTGCAGGTCGGTGGCCAGCACGCGCAGGTCGTGGCTGTCGCGTGGACGGAACATCACGCGATGCAGCCCGAAGCTGACCGGCTCGTTGTAGCGGTAGATCGTGGTGTGGCGGATGTCGTACTGGGTGCTGGGCATGCGCGCATTGTCTTGCGTTCGGACGCCGCGAACACGCCGGACTGCCGCATAATCCGCGCCCCCTCGGCCTTCGTGGCCGCACCGTTCGCCCATGGAGGACCATGTACGCATCGACTTTCATCTTCGCCACCCGCCAGTTCGACGACGCCTTCCACCGGCTCGACCAGGCGATCGCCGAAGCCGCCCGCGCGCTGCCCGGCTACCTGGGCGAGGAGAGCTGGGAGAACAGCGCCAGCGGGCTGGTGTCGAACGTCTACTACTGGCGCTCGCTCGAGGCGCTGCAGGCGCTGATGACGCATCCCTCGCACCTGCAGGCCAAGGCGGCGCAGGCGAACTGGCTCGATGGCTACCGGGTGGTGATCTCGGAGGTGGTGCGCAGCTACGGGGATGGGCGCATCGACCATCTGCTGCCGGCGCTGGACGCCGTGTAGCGGCCCTCAGGCCCGCGCGGTGCGCCGCGTATCGAGCGCCTTGGCCAGCGCCGCCGGCAGCGGCAACGGCTCGCCATGCCACTGCGCGGCCAGCAGTTCGGCGCACAGCGCGGCGAAGCTGAGCCCGCGCGAGCCGAGCGCCGTGCAGGCCCACAGGCCCTTGTCCTCGGGCGCATCGCCGAGCGGCCCGACCAGCGGCCGGCGGTCGCCCGAGGCGCAGCGCACGCCGACCCAGGCCTGGGCCTCGCCGCGCGAGAAGGCCTGGTCGATCTGTTCGGCGCTGGCCGGATGCAGCCGGGCGGCGCGTTCGCGCACGGCCTCGGCATCGCTGTCGCGCGGCGCCAGGTCATGGCTGTCGCGGTCGAAGGTGGCGCCGGCCAGCCACAGCGGCGCGCCGCCATCGGGTTCGGGCACGCCGGCGATCAGGTGGCCGTCGCCATTCACGGGCGCGGCGGGCAGCGCGGCCGCGTCGCTGCGGCCCCAGGCCACCTGGCCGCGCACCGGCTGCAGCGGCAGGCGCGGCGCCAGCAGGCCCGAGCCATGGCCCATCGCGACCACCACGCGGTCCGCCTCGGCCAGCACGGCACCGTCCTCGGCCAGCAGCCGCCAGCCACCGGTGGCCGGATCGCGTTGCAGTCGCTCGACGCGGCAGCCAGCGCGCAACGCGATGCCGGGCTCGCGCAGCCAGGCTTCGACCAGCGCGCGCGGCCGCACCCAGGCGGCGCGCGCATGCCACAGCGCGGGCGCGTCGTGCGGCAGGCCCGCGGCCGCGAGCTGCGCGGCGCTCGCGGGCCAGGATTCGTTGGGCCCGTCGGCCTGCCAGCCCGCGGGCACGCGTACATCGCCATCGGGCCGGCGCTCCAGCGTGCCGGTGCCGCGCCAGTCGCGGCCTTCTTCGAGGCGCTGCGCCAGTTCGTTCCAGGTGGCGCGGATGCCGGCGCGCGTGAGCCGCGAGAGCAGGGCGTCGTCGGGCGACACATGCGGCGCGAGCAGCCCCACGGGCAGGCCCGAGGCGCCTTCGGCCGGGCGCGCGGCGGCGTCGAGCACCTCGACCCGCCAGCCGCGCCGCGCGAGGCTGGCCGCCACGGCCGCGCCCGCGAGGCCGGCACCGATCACGGCGCAGCGGCCCGGCGTTGCGACGGTCTCGGGCAGCGGCTCGCGCCGGCGCACGGTCCAGGCCGGCGCGAAGCGCGCGCCCAGGCAGTCGCGCTTGGGCGGCAGGCCCGGGCGGCGTTCGAGCTGGAAGCCGTTCTGCGCCAGCGCATCGCGCACGGCGCGCGCATAGGTCCAGGTGCCGAGCAGGGTGCCCTGGCGCGCGAAGCGCGCGAGCGCCTTCAGCGTCTCGGGCGACCACATCTCGGGATTGCGCTGCGGGCTGAAGCCGTCGAGGTACAGGCTGTCGGCCTCGAAGCGCTGGGCGCGCAGCATGGGCTGCACCTCGCCCACGCAGAGCGTGAGCAGCACCCGGCCATCGTCGAAGGCCAGGCGGTGGAAGCCCGGCAGCAGGCCGTGCCAGCGCGCGGCCAGCTCGCGCGCGAGCGGCGCGAGTTCCTCATAGGCGCCGGCGGCGCGCAGCAGGCTGTCGGCCGCGACCGGCCAGGCCTCGATCGAGACGAAGTGGAGCAGCCGCGGGCGTGCCGGATCGGCGCGCCACGCGGCCCAGGTCGCGAGGAAGTTGAGACCCAGCCCGAAGCCGGTTTCGAGAATCCGCCACCGCGGCTGGCCGGCCCAGGCGGCCGGCAGGCCACAGCCGCCGAGGAAGACGTGGCGCGACTGCGCGAGCGCGCCGGCCTCCGTGTGATAGATGTCGCCGAAGCGCTCGCTGTGCGGTGTGCCGTCCGCGCGCCAGGCGACCGGTTCGGCCGTCACTGCGGGTAGTTGCGCGGCCTCAGGCCGACGGCGGGACGTAGCCCTGGGCGACGTCGGCGCCCTCGCCGAAGAAGTGCTTCTCCATCTGGCGTGCCAAGTACTGGCGGGCGCGCTGGTCGGCGAGGTTCAGGCGGTTCTCGTTCACCAGCATGGTCTGCTGCTTGAGCCAGGCGGCCCAGGCTTCCTTGCTGACGCTCTCCCAGATGCGCTTGCCGAGTTCGCCGGGGTAGGGCGGGAAGTCGAGGCCTTCGGCTTCCTTGCCGAGCTTGATGCACTGAATCATGCGTGCCATGTCGATTGCCTTTGGGTGGGGGAGCGCGAAAAAGCTGCTCTTAGTTGATTTAGCTATTTAGAACTGAAAACTTGGTCGTTCCAGTTCCTATATGTCGTATTGAGAATACGCAGCTTCATTGATATGCCATTCGAAGACAACACCATGAGCCTCCGCCGCGACTTTATCAAGCTTTCCCTCGGTGCCGGCGTGGCCGGCGCCATGGCCCTGTCGGCACTGCCGGCGTTCGCCCAGGGCAGCGCCGCCGGTCCGGTGACGCTGCTGAACGTCTCCTACGACCCCACGCGCGAGCTGTACGTGGACTACAACCAGGCCTTCGCCAAGTACTGGAAGGGCAAGACCGGCCAGGACGTGACGATCAAGCAGTCGCACGGCGGCTCGGGCAAGCAGGCCCGCTCGATCATCGACGGCATCGACGCCGACGTGGCCACGCTGGCACTCGGCGGCGACGTCGACGCGCTGGTCACCCACGGCGGCCTGCTCAAGGCCGACTGGCAGAAGCGCCTGCCGCACAACTCGGCGCCCTACACCTCGACCATCGTGTTCCTGGTGAAGAAGGGCAATCCCAAGGGCCTGAAGGACTGGGACGACCTGGTCAAGCCCGGCGTGCAGGTGATCACCCCCAACCCCAAGACCTCGGGCGGCGCGCGCTGGAACTACCTCGCGGCCTGGGAATTCGCCAAGCGCAAGTACGGCGGCGATGCCAAGGCCAAGGAATACATCGGCAACCTGTTCAAGAACGTGCCCGTGCTCGACACCGGCGCGCGCGGCTCGACCATCACCTTCGTCCAGCGCGGCGTGGGCGACGTGCTGCTGGCCTGGGAGAACGAAGCCTTCCTGGCGTTGAAGGAATTCGGCCCCGAGAAGTTCGAGATCGTGGTGCCGTCGATCTCCATCCTGGCCGAGCCCACCGTGGCGGTGGTCGACAAGGTGGTCGACAAGAAGGGCACGCGCGCCGTGGCCGAGGAATACCTGAAGTACCTGTATTCCGACGAAGGCCAGGACATCGCGGGCCGCAACTTCTACCGCCCGACCTCGGACAAGGCGAAGGCCAAGTACGAGAAGCAGTTCCCCAAGCTGACGCTGGTGACCATCGACCAGGCCTTCGGCGGCTGGGCCAAGGCCGACAAGGACCACTTCGCCGACGGCGCCTCGTTCGACCAGATCTACACCGCCAAGCAGAAGTAAGCGCGGCAGTCGCCCCGCTGCGACCGACCCCGATGGCGCCCGCTGCGGCGGATGCCAGGGACCGGTTCGCTTCGACCCTTCCGATACCGCCACCCGAAAGCCTTCCGTGTCCGTTCTCCTGATTGCCGGCAGCCCCTCGGCGCCCTCGCGCTCCACCGCCTTGCTCGACGCGGTGGCCGAGCGCCTGGCGCGGCGCCATGCGCAGATCGATCGGCTCGCGATCCGCGACCTGCCGGCGCAGGCGCTGCTGCTGGCGGACTGGAACCATCCGGCCATCGTGCAGGCCATCGCCCAGGTGACGCGGGCCCGCGCCATCGTGGTGGCCACGCCGGTCTACAAGGCCGCCTACAGCGGCGTGCTCAAGGTCTTCCTCGACCTGCTGGCGCAGAACGCGCTCAAGGGCAAGACGGTGCTGCCGCTGGCCACCGGCGGCAGCCCGCACCACATGCTCGCGCTCGACTACGCGCTGCGGCCCGTGCTGCAGTCGCTGTCGGCGCGCCACATCCTGCCGGGCGTCTACGCGAGCGATTCGCAGATCGCGCTGACGCCCGAGAACGCCTACCAGGTGCACAACGACCTGGCGGAGCGGCTCAACGAGGCCGTCGAGGTGCTGGCCACCGAGGGGCTGAAGCTGCCGGCGACACACGGCTTCGAGCCGGTGCCGTTCTCGCGCGTGCGATGTAGCGTCTGAAGCCGGCCGGCGCACGGCCCGGCCGCCACCACCGCTTCATCCCATTCCCGACCCTTCCGAACGCGGCGCTGTGCGCCGCGCGGGGATGGCTTCGCCTCCAGTTTCGATTCAGTCCAAGGACCACCCCGCATGAACCCCGTTGCCACCGAAGACTCCGTGCTCGACGTGCCGCCGCGCTCGCTCTGGCGCGCATTGCGCGACCTCGCCGTCAGCATCGTCGTGGTCGCCGCGATCGCACTGATCGTGAGCTTCCTGTCCGCCACTTCCGCGCATGCGCAGGGCAAGGCCGGCGCCGCCAGGGAGCTGCGCATCGGCTACCAGAAGTCGGCCAGCCTGTTCGTGCTGCAGAAGGCGCAGGGCTCGCTCGAGAAGCGCCTCGCGCCGCTGGGCGTGGGCGTGAAGTGGGTCGAGTTTCCGGCCGGCCCGCAGCTGCTCGAGGGCCTGAACGTCGGCGCCGTCGACGTCGGCTACGTGGGCGAGGCACCGCCGATCTTCGCGCAGGCCGCGGGCGCCAAGTTCGTCTACTTCGGCTACGACCCGGCCGCGCCGCGCGCCGAGGCGATCCTGGTCACCAGGGATTCGCCGATCCAGTCGGTGGCCGACCTCAAGGGCCGGAAGGTCGCACTCAACAAGGGCAGCAACGTGCACTACCTGCTCGTGAAGCAGCTCGAGAAGAACGGCCTGAAGTTCAGCGACATCCAGCCCGTGTACCTGGCACCGGCCGACGGCCGCGCCGCCTTCGAGAGCAAGAACGTCGACGCCTGGGTGATCTGGGATCCGTTCCAGGCCGCGGCCGAGAAGGCCACCGGCGCGCGCGTGCTCGCCGACGGCACGCCGGGCGTGGTCAGCAACTACCAGTACTACCTGGGCGAGCGCGGCTTCGTGAAGAACAACCCGAAGGTGATCGAGGCCCTGTTCGAGGACTCGGTGGCCCAGGGCATCTGGCTCAAGAAGAACCTGCGCCAGGCGGCCGAGCTGATCGCGCCGCTGCAGGGCCTGCCGGTCGACGTGGTCGAGCTCGCGCTGCGCCGCTACGAGTTCAACGTGAAGCCGATCACGCCCGAGGTCGCCGCCGACCAGCAGCGCATCGCCGACACCTTCCACGCGCTCAAGCTGATTCCGAAGCCGATCAAGGTCAGCGACGCCGTCGTCGCGGCCCAGCCCTGAGCACCGGTCCCCTTCATCTTTCGCAAGCCACACCAGCCATGACCACCATCTCCCTCCCGCGCCGCCGCCTGCTGCAGGGCGCCGCCGCCGCCATCGCGCTGCCCTCCGCCTTCGGTGCGCTGGCGCAGGCGCCCGCGCGCCAGTTCCGCATCGGCAACCAGAAGGGCCTGCTCAACATCCTCAAGGGCCGCGGCACGCTCGAGAAGCGCCTCGCGCCGCTGGGCGTGAGCCTCAAGTGGACCGAGTTCACGGCCGGCCCGGTGCAGCTCGAGGCGCTGAACGTCGGCTCGATCGACTTCGGCGACGTGGGCGAGGCCCCGCCGATCTTCGCGCAGGCCGCCGGCGCGCCGCTGGCCTACGTGGGCGCCACGGTGCCGCGTCCGCAGTCGGAAGCGGTGCTGGTGCCCAAGGGCTCGGCCATCAAGACGGTGGCCGAACTCAAGGGCAAGAAGATCGCGCTCAACAAGGGCTCGAACGTCCATTACTTCATCGTCAAGCTGTTCGAGAAGCACGGCCTCTCGTATGCCGACCTGAACCTGGTCTACCTGCCGCCGGCCGATGCGCGCGCGGCCTTCGAGAAGGGCTCGATCGACGCCTGGGTGATCTGGGACCCGTTCCTGGCCGCGGCCGAGAAGACGCTCGAGGCACGCGTGCTGGCCGACGCCACCGGCGTGGTGGGCAACCGCGCCTACTACTTCTCCTCGCTCGACTACGCCGCGAAGAACGCCGACGTGGTGGCGATCGCGATCGAGGAACTCAACAAGGTCGACGCCTGGGGCTCGGCCAACCGCGGCGAACTCGCGACCGAACTGGCCGCGCTGTGGGGCCTGCCCAAGCCGGTGGCCGACCTCACGGTGGCGCGCACCGCCTACGGCACCACGCCGATCACCAAGGCCATCCTTGGCGAGCAACAGAAGATCGCCGACACCTTCTTCGAACTCAAGCTGATCCCGAAGAAGATCAACGTGCTCGAAGCCGCCACGGGGATCGCGTGATGCAGATCTTCTGGTTCCTGCCCACGCACGGCGACAGCCGCTACCTCGGCACCAGCGAAGGCGCGCGCCCGGTCGACCTCGACTACCTGCAGCAGATCGCGGGCGCGGCCGACCACCTCGGCTACGAGGGCGTGCTGATCCCGACCGGCCGCTCGTGCGAGGACCCGTGGGTGATCGCCTCGAGCCTGATCGGCGCGACGAAGAAGCTCAAGTTCCTGGTCGCGGTGCGGCCCGGCCTGCATCAGCCGAGCCTGGCCGCGCGCATGGCCGCGACCTTCGACCGGCTCTCGAACGGACGCCTGCTGGTGAACCTCGTGACCGGCGGCGACCAGGCCGAGCTCGAGGGCGACGGCGTCTACCTCGACCATGCCGCGCGCTACGAGCAGTCGGCCGAGTTCATCCGCATCTGGCGCGAGATCCTCGCGCGCAGCCACGACGGCCAGGCCTTCGACTACGAAGGCAAGCACCTGAGCGTGAAGGGCGCCAAGCTGCTCTATCCGCCGGTGCAGAAGCCGCATCCGCCGGTGTGGTTCGGCGGCTCGTCGGCCGCGGCCCATGAGCTCGCGGCCGAGCAGGTCGATGCCTATCTCACGTGGGGCGAACCGCCGGCCGAGGTGGCGAAGAAGCTCGCCGACGTGCGCGCGCGCGCCGAGCGCCAGGGCCGCCAGGTGCAGTTCGGCATCCGCCTGCACGTGATCGTGCGCGAGACCGAGGAAGCGGCCTGGAAAGCGGCCGAGGACCTGATCAGCCGCGTCGACGACGAGACCGTGATCCGCGCCCAGGCCGCCTTCGCGCGCATGGACTCCGAAGGTCAGCGCCGCATGGCCGCACTGCATGCGGGCGGCGCCAGGCGCACGCGCGCCGAACTCGAGATCGCACCCAACCTCTGGGCCGGCGTGGGGCTGGTGCGCGGCGGTGCCGGCACGGCGCTGGTCGGCGACGCGAAGACCGTGGCCGCGCGCATCGAGGAATACGCCGCGCTCGGGCTCGACCGCTTCATCCTCTCGGGCTACCCGCACCTCGAGGAGGCCTACCGCTTCGCCGAGCTGGTGTTCCCGCTGCTCTCGCGCAAGGCCAAGGCCCGGCTGGCCGGTGGCTCGCTGAGCGGGCCCTTCGGCGAGGTCGTCGCCAACCTCGACGCGCCTTCGCGCCTCGTCTCGCAAAGCTGAAGGACACGCCATGACGGAACAGGTTCAGGAACTGCCGGCGGTCGCGCCGGCCGAGGGCGCGGGCTCCGCGCTGCGGGGCTTCGGCCTCAATGTCGCCAGGCGACTGGTGCCGTGGCTGGTGCCCGTGGGGCTGATCGTGGTGTGGCAGATCGCGTCGTCGCTGGGCTGGCTCAGCACCCGCGTGCTGCCGGCGCCGGTCGACGTGGTGAAGGCCGCGTGGAACCTCACGGTGTCGGGCGAGCTGTGGACGCACGTGAAGGTCAGCGCGGGCCGCGCGCTCGCGGGGCTGGCCATCGGCGGCGGCGCCGGGCTGGCGCTGGGCCTGCTCACGGGCTCGGTGAAGTTCTTCGAGACGCTGCTCGACTCCACCATCCAGATGGTGCGCAACATCCCGGCGCTGGCGCTGATCCCGCTGGTGATCCTGTGGTTCGGCATCGACGAGTCGGCCAAGCTGTTCCTGATCTCGGTGTCGGTGTTCTTCCCGATCTACCTCAACACCTTCCACGGCATCCGCAACGTCGACCCGCAGCTGATCGAGATGGGCCGCACCTACGGCCTCACGCGCTGGCAGCTCTACCGCGAGGTGATCCTGCCGGGCGCGCTGTCCTCGATCCTGGTCGGCCTGCGCTTCTCGCTGGGCCTGATGTGGGTGATCCTGATCGTGGCCGAGACCATCTCGGCGCAGGCCGGCATCGGCTACCTGACGATGAACGCACGCGAGTTCCTGCAGACCGACATCGTGCTGGTGGGCATCCTGCTGTACGCGCTGCTCGGCAAGCTGGCCGACCTGTTCGCGCGCGGCCTCGAGCAATGGTGGCTGCGCTGGCATCCGGGCTACCAGAAGAAGACGACGAAGTGAGGGCAGGGCAATGACGCACACGACCATCTCCCGCCGCCAGGCGATCGCGACGCTCGGCGCTGCCGGCGTGCTCGGCCTGGCGGGCACGCCCGCCGCCTTCGCGCAGGGCACGGCCGCGCGGCCCGCCGCCGTGCGCCTGGGCTACCAGAAGTCTTCGACGCTGATCGCCGTGCTCAAGGCGCAGGGCGTGCTCGAGAAGCAGCTCGCGCCGCTCAACGCTACCCTGAGTTGGCACGAGTTCACCAGCGGCCTGCCACTGCTCGAGGCGCTGAACCTCGACAACCTCGACATCAGCGCCGACGTGGCCGACACCGTGCCGGTGTTCGCGCAGGCGGCCGGTGCCGAGCTGACCTTCATCGCGCAGGAAGCGCCGTCGCCCGCGGCGCAGGCGATCCTGGTGCGCGAGGACTCGCCGCTCAGGACCGTGGCCGATCTCAAGGGCAGGAAGGTCGGCTTCGCCAAGGCGGCCGGCGCGCACTACCTGCTGATCGCCGCGCTCGACAAGGCCGGCCTCTCGTTCAAGGACATCGAGCCCGCCTACCTGACGCCGGCCGACGGCCGCGCCGCGTTCGAGAAGGGTGCGATCGACGCCTGGGTGGTGTGGGACCCGTTCCTCGCCGCCGCGCAGCGCCAGTCGAAGGTGCGCGTGCTGGCCGACGGCGCGGGCATCGCGTCCTACCAGCGCTACTACCTCGCGAGCACCAAGTTCGCGAAGGCGCGGCCCGACGTGCTGCGCGTGGTCTATGCCGAGCTCGAGAAGACCGGCAGGTGGGTCAAGCAGAACCCCAGGGAGGCGGCTGCGCTGCTGTCGCCCGTGTGGGGCCTCGACGCCGCCACCATCGAGCAGGCCAACGGCCGCCGCAGCTACGCGGTGCGGCCGGTGGTGCCCGAGGTGCTCGGCGAGCAGCAGCGCATCGCCGATGCCTTCCTGGCCGAGAAGCTGCTGCCCAAGAAAATCAATGCGCTCGACGTGGCGCTGTTCAAGCCTGGAGCCTGAGATGAGTGCCGTCCTCGACCGACCGCAGAACGACGCGCCGCTGGCGATCCCCGGCGGCGTGCGCCTGGAAGTGCGCGGCCTGCACAAGCGCTATGGCGAACGCGAGGTGCTGCGCAACACGCAGCTCGCGATCGAGCCGGGCCAGTTCATCGCCATCGTGGGCCGCAGCGGCTGCGGCAAGAGCACGCTGCTGCGCCTGATCGCCGGCCTCGAGGACGCCTCGTCCGGCGCGCTCTACACCGACGGCAAGCCGGTCAGCGGCCTGCACGACGACACCCGGATCATGTTCCAGGAGGCGCGCCTGCTGCCCTGGCGCCGCGTGCTCGACAACGTGACGCTGGGCCTGTCGAAGGACGCCAGGGCGCGCGGCAAGGAAGTGCTGGCGCAGGTCGGCCTGGCCGACCGCGAGAACGAGTGGCCGGCACGCCTGTCGGGCGGCCAGCGCCAGCGCGTGGCCCTGGCGCGCGCGCTGGTGCACCACCCGCGGCTCTTGCTGCTCGACGAGCCGCTGGGCGCGCTCGACGCGCTCACGCGCATCGAGATGCACCGGCTGATCGAGAACCTGTGGCAGCGCCACCGCTTCACCGCGCTCCTGGTCACGCACGACGTGCAGGAAGCGGTGGCGCTGGCCGACCGCGTGATCCTGATCGAAGACGGGCGCATCGCGCTCGACGAGAACATCGCCCTGGCGCGTCCGCGCTCGCAGGGCGACCCGGCCTTCGCGGCCATCGAAAAACGCATCCTCGACAGGGTGCTGCAAAAGCCCGGGGCAACCGAAGAGGCTGAAAGCGGCGCCGAAGCAAGCTGGCTCGGCAAGCCCGCGCACGAACTGCGCTGGGCGATCTGAGCGTTCCTTCCTCCCATCTGAAAGGCTTCGCATGTCGCAACACTGGAAATTCGAGACCCTGTCGGTGCACGCCGGCTATTCGCCCGACCCGACCACGCGCGCCGTGGCGCCGCCGATCTACCAGACGGTGGCCTACGCCTTCGACAGCGCGCAGCACGGCGCCGACCTGTTCGACCTCAAGGTGCCGGGCAACATCTACACCCGCATCAACAACCCGACGCAGGACGTGCTCGAGCAGCGCATCGCCGCGCTCGAGGGCGGCATCGCCGCGCTGGCGCTGGCCTCGGGCCAGGCGGCCGTGACCTACGCGATCCAGACCATCGCGGAAGCCGGCGACAACATCATCAGCAGCACGGCGCTCTACGGCGGCACCTACAACCTGTTCGCCCACACGCTGCCGCAGTTCGGCATCACCACGCGCTTCGCCGACCACCGCGATCCGAAGAGCTTCGAGAAGCTGTTCGACGAGAAGACCAAGGCGGTGTTCGTCGAGTCGCTCGGCAACCCGGCCGGCAACGTGACCGACATCGCGGCCATCGCCGAGATCGCGCACCACCATGGCGTGCCGCTGATCGTCGACAACACAGTGCCCTCGCCGTACCTGAGCCGGCCGATCGAGCATGGCGCCGACATCGTGGTGCACTCGCTGACCAAGTACCTCGGCGGCCACGGCACCAGCATCGGCGGCGCGATCGTCGATTCGGGCAAGTTCCCGTGGGCGCAGCACAAGCAGCGCTTCAAGCGCCTCAACGAACCCGACGTGAGCTACCACGGCGTGGTCTACACCGACGCGCTCGGCCCGGCCGCCTACATCGGCCGCGCGCGCGTGGTGCCGCTGCGCAACACCGGCGCCGCGATCTCGCCGTTCAACGCCTTCCTGATCCTGCAGGGCATCGAGACGCTGTCGCTGCGCGTGGAGCGCATCAGCGACAACGCGCTGGCCGTGGCACGGCACCTCAAGGCGAACAAGTCGGTGAAGTGGGTCAACTACGCGGCACTCGAGGACCATCCCGACCATGCGCTGGCGCGGAAGTACCTGGGCGGCAAGGCCAGCGGCGTGCTGACCTTCGGCATCGAGGGCGGCCGCGAGGCGGGCGCGAAGTTCCTCGACGCGCTGAAGCTGTTCACGCGCCTCGTCAACATCGGCGACGTGCGCTCGCTCGCCACTCATCCGGCCTCGACCACGCACCGCCAGCTCTCGCCCGAGGAACTCGCGCGCGCCGGCGTGAGCGAGGAGACCGTGCGCCTGTCGGTCGGCATCGAGCACATCGACGACCTGCGCGCCGACCTCGACCAGGCGCTGGCCGCGGCCGCTGCCTGAAGCCGCGCGAAAGCAGAACCATGACAACACTGCAATCCATTCCGGACGCCGCGCTCGACCAGCTGTTCCGCAAGGCGCGCACCGTGCATGCCTTCAAGCCGGTGCCCGTGAGCGACGAGACCATCCGCCAGCTCTACGAGCTGCTGAAGTGGGGCCCGACGGCCTACAACGCCCAGCCCGCGCGCTACGTGTTCGTGCGCAGCGAGGAGGCCAAGGCCAGGCTCAAGCCCGCGCTGTCGTCGGGCAACACCGCGCAGACGCTGGCCGCGGGCGTGACCGTGATCGTGGCGCACGACACGCGCTTCTACGACCACCTGCCGGTGCTGTTCCCGGCCTACGACGCCAAGCCCTTCTTCGAGAAGAGCGCCGAGGCGGCGCAGGCCACGGCGTTGCGCAACAGCAGCCTGCAGGGCGCCTACCTGATCCTCGCGGCGCGCGCGCTCGGCCTCGATGCCGGGCCGCAGTCGGGCTTCAACGCCGAGCTGGTCGACAAGGCCTTCTTCCCCGACGGGCGCTGGCGCGCCAACTTCCTCGTCAACCTCGGCGTGGCCGACCACGCCGGCACCTTCGAGCGCGGGCCGCGGCTCGCGTTCGACGACGTGGCCGAGATCGCCTGAGCGCCACGTCCTTCCTTCACCGACCCATCCATTCAACCAAAGGGAACCATCATGTCCATCCAGGCCATCAACGTGCGCAACCAGTTCAAGGGCAAGGTCCGCGAGATCATCCGCGGCGACGTCGTCTCCGAAGTCGATGTAGAGACCGCCTGGGGCATCGTGACCTCGGTCATCACCACGCGCTCGATCGACGAGCTGCAGCTCAAGGTCGGCTCCGACGTCGTCGCGCTGGTGAAGTCCACGGAAGTGTCGATCGCCAAGCTCTGAATCCCCTGGAGTGCGCGTGGCGCATTCCCTCTCGGCCCGGCGCCAGCGATGGCGCCGGGCTTTTTTTCAGTACTTGATCGTGATGCCGGCCTTCACGCCGTTGTTCTGCTTGCCGTCGGACTCGACGCCGGCCGAGAACGAGGTGTTGCCGCCGGTGCTGCCGCCCACCGAGTAGATCGGGCGCGAGCCCGAGGTGTCCATGCCGCCATAGGCCGTGGCGCCGCTCGGGCGCTGCACGCCGATGGTCGCGCCGAGGGTGTCGGCCGATTTCTCGGTGGGCGCGATCTTGGGCGCCACGTAGAGGATGGTGCCGTCGTCGGTCTTCACCGGGAGCTTGGGTTCGTCGGCCCAGGCGAGGGCGGCGGCGGTGCAGCCGGCGGCCAGGGCGAGGGTGGTCGAGAGGAATCTGCGCATGCGTCGGGGGAGGAGGTCGTCGGGGTTCAGGAGGTGGTCCTGCTGGCGCGCCAGGGCAGGCCCGTCAGGATATCGAAGGCGTGCTCGGTCTCGCCGATCCGGATCACGAAGACGTAATCGTTTGTCAGCCCCTGCTGGCGCGCGCCGAGCACCTTGTAACCGGCGCGTCCCGAGGGCACCTCGTAGGTGGGCCCGAACTCGGCGCCCAGCGCGATCAGCTCGCGCGTGGTCCAGGTCTTCAGCAACCGGCCGCCGAGGTAGAAGCCGAACGCGGCCTGCGGGTCCGCGGACGAAGGCTCCAGCTCCCGGTCGAGCCGCATCAGCGCGACCTGGCCGGCGATGGGGCTCCATGCCAGCAGCAGGCGGCCCGGGTTGAACCAGGGATAGCGGTCGACGGCTTCGTCGCCGTTCCTGCGGACCCGGTAGACCGTGGTCATGCCGGCGTCGCCCGTGTCGGAGTCGGGTATGCATCGGGCATAGAAGACACCATCGGGGCCGGCCACGACGTAGGCGATGTTCGATATCGCGCGCGCGGCGAACGCGCCGCCGGGCAGCCCGGCGATGCCCGACAGCAGGGCCAGCGGGGCCAGTGGCCAGAGGGATCTGCGTTGCATGAAGGCACTCCCGAAGCGGTGGGGCGGCGACTCTAGCGCGGGTCGCGCGCGGTGGCTTCAGCTTTCCTTCAGCACCCCCGAATGAGGCTTAGAACGCTCGGTTGTTAGGAACCGACTTTTCAGTCGTTTGAGGATCGCGGGCCCGCTCCTACAGTGATGGTCATCGCCACCAGCGGCGCATGCATCCACACAGCAACGCACACCAGGAGCCCGCACACCATGTCCGTGGAAGTTGAAGACCTCGTCCTGCCCGAAGCGCTCGAGAAGGCGCGCGCCCATGCCGCCGAAGCCGGCTGGCCCCATGCCGGCGGCGTGACGCCGCCCGTGGCCTGGCAACTGGTGCAGCAAGGCAAGGCGGTACTGGTCGACGTGCGCTCGGGCGAGGAACGCAAGTTCGTCGGCCACGTGCCCGAGAGCCTGCACGTGGCCTGGGCCACCGGCACCGCGCTCACGCGCAATCCGCGCTTCGTGCGCGAACTCGAGGCCAGGCTCGCGAAGGACGGCGGCAAGGATGCCGTGGTGCTGCTGCTGTGCCGCAGCGGCAAGCGCTCGGCGCTCGCGGCCGAGGCCGCCGCCAAGGCCGGCTTCTCGCAGGTCTACAACGTGCTCGAGGGCTTCGAGGGCGAGATCGACGCGCAGCAGCATCGCGGCGGCGCCGACGGCTGGCGCTTCCATGGCCTGCCGTGGGTGCAGGACTGATTTCTCCCCACGCACGGAAGGAAGAACGGCCCATGGCCCATTTCGAAGTCGCGGAGATCGTTGCCGCGCTGCATGCGGTGCGCAACGAATGGCGCGACCTGCAGCGTCGCTCGCGCGAACCCGGCGCGCGCGAGTTCCCCTCGCGCGACGCACTGGCCCATATCGTGGAATCGCTCAAGGGCGCGCTGTTTCCGATGCGGCTCGGCCCGCACGACCTGCGCCACGAGAGCGAGGATTTCTATGTCGGTCATACGCTCGACGCCGCCTTGCAGGCGCTGCTGTCGCAGGCGCGGCTGGAGCTGCATTTCAACGCGCGCCATGCACCGCGCAGCGCCAGCGAGATCGACGAGGCCGCCACCGCGGCGGTGCGCAGCTTCGCGAACCGCCTGCCCGAGCTGCGCCGGTTGCTCGACAGCGACGTGCTCGCGGCCTATCAGGGCGACCCGGCCGCGCGCAGCGTCGACGAGGTGCTGCTGTGCTATCCGGGCGTGCTCGCGATGATCCATCACCGGCTCGCGCACGAGCTCTACAGCCTCGACCTGCCGCTGCTGGCGCGCATCGTGGCCGAACTCGCGCACGGGCAGACCGGCATCGACATCCATCCGGGCGCGCGCATCGATGCCGGCTTCTTCATCGACCACGGCACCGGTGTCGTGATCGGCGAGACCGCAGTCATCGGCAAGCGCGTGCGGCTCTACCAGGCCGTGACGCTGGGCGCCAAGCGCTTTCCGACCGACACCGAGGGCAACCTGCAGAAGGGCCTGCCGCGCCATCCGGTGGTGGAGGACGACGTCGTGATCTACGCCGGCGCCACCATCCTCGGGCGCGTCACGCTCGGCAAGGGGGCCGTCATCGGCGGCAATGTCTGGATCACCGACGACGTGCCGCCGGGCGCGAGCGTCACGCAGGCCAGCCTGCAGAAGAACAACGCACCGAGGGGGTGAACACACCATGAATGCATTCGTCGAAGATTTCGGGGTGGCCGTGCGGCAGTTGCGCGAGGCCCATGGCTGGTCGCAGGAGCAGCTCGCGGAGCGCTCGGACCTCAACCGCTCCTACGTGGGCGAGGTGGAGCGCGGCCGCGTCATCCCCTCGATCGTCACCGCGCACAAGCTCGCCACCGCGCTCGAGATCAACATCGTGCATCTGCTGTCGCGCTGCGAGCAGCTCGGCCAGTCGCGCCTGGCACGCCGGATCAACTTGGCGGCTATAGCCTGTTGAGGGGAAACCCTTGGCGCCGGGACACTCCCGCCGTCAGTCGCGTTCGTCCCTTTTCTTCATTCCCACGGCCTTTCGGAGTCGCCGGCACCGCTCGCGGTGACCCGGTGGGCCTGATCACATCGGAGTTTTCTTCATGACCGCAACCGTCGGTGGAACCACCGCGCTCGGCGACAACGCCGCCAGGCAGCTGGCCAATGCCACCAAGACCGTTCCCCAGCTCGAGACCATCAGCCCGCGCTGGCTCACGCACCTGCTGCAATGGGTGCCGGTGGAGGCGGGCATCTACCGCGTCAACAAGGTCAGGAACCCCGAGGCCATCAAGGTCACCTGCACCTCGCGCGAGGAAGAGAACCAGCTGCCGCGCACCTTCGTCGACTACGAGGAGAACCCGCGCGAGCACTACCTCAATGCCGTGAGCACCGTGCTCGACGTGCATACCCGCATCTCCGACCTCTACAGCAGCCCGCACGACCAGATCAAGGAACAGCTGCGCCTGACGATCGAGACGATCAAGGAGAACCAGGAGAGCGAGCTCATCAACAACCCCGACTACGGCCTGCTGGCCCAGGTCAGCGAAGAGCAGCGCATCTTCCCGCTGACCGGCGCGCCCACGCCCGACGACCTCGACGAGCTGCTGACCAAGGTCTGGAAGGAGCCGGCCTTCTTCCTGACACACCCGCTGGCGATCGCCGCCTTCGGCCGCGAAGCCACGCGCCGCGGCACGCCGCCGCCGACCGTGAGCCTGTTCGGCTCGCAGTTCATCACCTGGCGCGGCATTCCGCTGATCCCGTCGAACAAGGTGCCGGTGGCCGACGGCAAGAGCAAGATCCTGCTGCTGCGCGTGGGCGACAAGCGCCAGGGCGTGGTCGGCCTGTTCCAGCCGGGCCTCGCGGGCGAACAGAGCCCGGGCCTGTCGGTGCGCTTCATGGGCATCAACAACCATGCGATCGCGTCGTACCTGATCTCGCTGTACTGCTCGCTCGCGGTGCTGACCACCGATGCGCTGGCGGTGCTCGACGACGTCGAGATCGGCAAGTACCACGACTATCCCGACACCTACAAGTAAGCCGCGGTGAACACTCCCACGACTCCGGGCGAGGCGCCGTTCGATCCGGCGATCCTCGCGCGCATGGCGAGCGCGATGTTCGCGGCGCTGCCGGGCACGCCGCCGGCTTCGCTGCCGGGCGCGCAGTTCCCCGCCAACATCGCGCCGCCGGGTTCGCCGCTCGTGAGCCCGGCCGGCTTCGGGCCCGGCGTGCCGGGCACGCCGATCCCGCAGGGGCAGGTGCCGGGCACCAACCTGCTGCCGGCCTCGCCCACGCAACTGCCTTCGCTCGCGAACCGCGCGCCCGCGCTGCTGCCGCATGCGGTGGCCGGCAACGGCGTGCCCGATACGGTGCTGTCGGTGGCGCCGGCCTTCGAGCCGCGCTCGGGCGGCCACGTGCTCGGCGTGCCGCCGGTGCAGCCTTCGCAGGCCGCATCGAGCGCCGCCTCGCCGTACTACTTCCTCGGCGGCAGCCATGGCCAGCCGGCCGGTGCCGGCGGCTTCGCGGTGCACGATCCCTTCGCCGACCTCGCGGCGCTGGCCGTGTCGCGCGAGCCCGCCGCGCCACCGTCGGTACCGCCCGTGCCCGTCCACGGCCGTGACGCGCAGTTCTACTTCGTCGACGCGGTGCGGCTGCCCAGCGGCTTCGTCACGCCGGCCAAGGCCGATCCGCGCGGACCCGAGGCGGTGCCGCTGGCCGGCAGCGGCCAGCATCCGCCGTTCGACGTCAACGCCGTGCGGCGCGACTTCCCGATCCTGCAGGAGCGCGTGAACGGCAGGCAGCTCGTGTGGTTCGACAACGCGGCCACCACGCACAAGCCGCAGTCGGTGATCGACCGCATCGCCTACTTCTACGCGCACGAGAACTCGAACATCCACCGCGCGGCGCACGAGCTGGCCGCGCGCGCCACCGACGCCTACGAAGGCGCGCGGGAGCGCGTGCGCAAGTTCATCAACGCGCCCGAGGTCGAGGAAGTGATCTTCGTGCGCGGCACCACCGAGGCCATCAACCTGGTGGCCAGGAGCTGGGGCGGCCAGCACGTGGGCGAGGGCGACGAGATCGTCGTCTCGAACCTCGAGCACCACGCCAACATCGTGCCGTGGCAGCAGCTCGCCGCCGCCAAGGGCGCGAAGCTGCGCGTGATCCCGGTCGACGACTCGGGCCAGGTGCTGCTCGACGAGTACCGCAAGCTGCTCAACGACCGTACGAAGATCGTCGCCGTCACGCAGGTCTCGAACGCGCTGGGCACCGTGGTGCCGGTGAAGGAGGTCGTCGAGCTGGCGCACCGCGTGGGCGCGAAGGCGCTGGTCGACGGCGCGCAGTCGGTCTCGCACATGCGCGTGGACGTGCAGGACATCGGCGCCGACTTCTTCGTGTTCTCGGGCCACAAGGTGTTCGGGCCCACCGGCATCGGCGTGGTGTGGGGCAAGCGCGAGGTGCTCGAGGACATGCCGCCGTGGCAGGGCGGCGGCAACATGATCGCCGACGTGACCTTCGAGAAGACCGTGTTCCAGCCGATCCCGAATAAGTTCGAGGCCGGCACTGGCAACATCGCCGACGCGGTGGGCCTGGGCGCGGCGATCGATTACGTCGACAAGGTCGGCATCGAGAACATCGCGCGCTACGAGCACGACCTGCTGGTCTACGGCATGGCGCAGCTCGGCGCGATTCCAGGCGTGCGGCTGATCGGCACCGCGGCGGACAAGGCCAGCGTGATGTCCTTCGTGCTCGATGGCTACAGCACCGAGGAGGTGGGCCAGGCGCTCAACGAGGAAGGCATCGCGGTGCGCACCGGCCACCATTGCGCGCAGCCGATCCTGCGCCGCTTCGGCGTCGAGACCACGGTGCGGCCCTCGCTGGCCTTCTACAACACCTTCGACGAGATCGACCGGCTCGTGGCGGTGGTGCGGCGGCTCGCGGGCCGGCGGCGCTCAGGCTAGTTCGACGACCCGAGGTGCAGCCTGAAGAAGGCCAGCACCTCGGCGTTGAAGGCCGCATGGAAGGCCGCGCGGTCGAAGCCCGGGCCGTCGCGGCAGATCTCCGGATTGGCCGCGAGCTGCGCGGCGGAGCAGGGCGCGAGAAAGCCGAAATGGCCGGCCTTGTCGGCCACGCGCCAGTCCGGGGCCGTCGGCAGGTTGCGCCGCACGGCCGCCACGTTGTCGGGCGTGACGCCATCGCCGCCATAAGCCGAGGCCCAGAGCTGCACCGGCACCTTCACCTGTTTCAGGCCCTCGGCATCGAACAGCGTGCTGAGCGGATCGGCGATCACCGCGGCCTGGATGCGTTCGTCGTGCGCCAGCGGTGCCGCGAGCAATGCGCGAAAGCGCTGCCGCATGGCCGTGCATTCCGGGCCCTGCGGCGCCGCGCTGCAGGGCGAGCCGGGCAGCGGCGGCAGCTTCTCGAAATCGGGCCGCGCGCCGATCAGCACCAGGCCCGTGTAGCCGCCGCGCGAGAAGCCGTAGAAGCCGACCTTGCCGGCCGCGAGCTTCGCATGCGAGGGCCAGCGCGCGAGCATGTGGTCGACCAGGCGGCGGATGTCGGTGGTGCGCGTCGCGAGCGCCACGATGCTGTCCTCGGGGCCGCCGCGGATGCGGAAGTTGTCGTCCGAGTGGTTGATCGCGGCGACGACGAAGCCCGCGTTCGCGAGGGCCTCGGCCGTGTCGTGGTGGCCGAGGAAGGAGCCGCCGTAGCCGTGCGACAACACCACCAGCGGCAGCCGGTCGCCCGCGAGCGGGCAGTCGCGCACGCCGGGCAGCGTGGCGCGCTCGAGCTGGACCTGGCCGTCGGGCGCGGCGCAAGGCGTCCATACCGCGCCGCGCAGCGCCGGGCCATCGGCATCGGCCGGTATCTCGAGGGGGCTGAAGCCCGCGGCCTGGGTGCAGGCCGCTCCCAGGCCCAGCGCGAGGGGAAGCAGGAAGCGAAGGAGGTTCATGGCGGCAGTGAAGGCCGGGATCGGCCGGCGGGACGGATCGGAATCAGCAGGTCGGTGCGCAACGCTGCCGGCGCGACCTGGCGCGGCGAGTTCAGGTAGTGCTCGAGCGTGGGCCGGTCGTCGGGCTCGTAGCCGCTGCCGGGCAGCCAGCGTGCGTAGAGCGCGTAGACGGCGGCGTTGATGCGCGTGTAGGGCCCGGCGAGCGTGTGCACCGCGTAGAGGCCGCCCGGCATGTCGAAGGCCTCGATCTCCGCGTCGCCGGCCGGCCAGGGATCGGGCGAGGCCGCCGCCACGTAGTAGCGGAAATCCGGCCGCGCATCGGGATTGCCGCAGGAGATGCCGAACCAGCCCGACACGCGGCGCGAACCCAGCCGGGCGCGCAGCCGCCGGTGCGTGTGCGGGATGGTGGAGGCCGGCCCGTGGTGGCGCAGCGCCTGCACCGGCTGCGCCGGGCGCTCGACGATCCGCACGGCGGGCGGCGTCTCGTCGCTCCGGTTCCGTGCCACGGGCATCGCATCGAGCACCACCGCGTGCATCTGCTGCTGGAATTCGCGCGGCGATTGCCCGGTGAACTGGCCGAAGGCACGCGTGAAGGCCTGCGGGCTCTCGTAGCCCACGGCCAGCGCCACGTCCGTGATGCTCTGGCCGCCGCGCGCCAGCAGCCGCGTGGCCATGGCGAGGCGCACGCGCCGCACCGTGGCGGCCACGGTCTCGCCCGCGATGCTCTGGTAGATGCGGTGGAAGTGGAAGGGCGAGAAATGCGCGAGCGCCGCCAGGTCCTCGAGCCGGTGGTCCGCCATCGGGTCGGCCACGATGGCCGCGACGGCGCGCGCCACGCGTTCGCGGTAGTCGTGTTCGGCGCGGGGTGCGGTCATGCCCCGCAGTGTGCCGCCGGGCGGCGGCCGCCGCTTAGCCGACTTTGCGGAGTCAGCGACGCACAGGCTATGCTTTGCGGTCGTCGACAACGCAGCCCGCCCCTCGCATGTCCCAGTCTCCCGCCCCCGCTTCCGCCTCCCCGGCCACCGATGAATCCTGCGACGTGCTCGTCGTGGGTGGCGGTCCGGCCGGCTCCACCATCGCCGCGCTGCTGGCCCGGCAGGGCCGCAAGGTGGTGCTGCTCGAGAAGGAGCACCATCCGCGCTTCCACATCGGCGAATCGCTGCTGCCCGGCAACGTCGAGCTGTTCGAGAAGCTCGGGGTGCGCGACCAGGTCGAGAAGATCGGCATGCCGAAGTTCGGCATCGAGTTCGTCTCGCCTGATCACGAGCACCGCAGCTACGTCGATTTCGCCGAGGGCTGGGACAAGTCGCTCGACTCGGCCTGGCAGGTGCGCCGCTCCGACCTCGACGAGATCCTGTTCCGCAACGCGGCGGCGCGCGGCGCCGAGGCGCTCGAGGGCTGCAAGGTGCGCGACGTGCGCTTCGACGCCGATGGCGCCACGGTGCGCGCGCAGATGGACGACGGCGAGCGCCGCAGCTGGCGCGCGCGCTTCGTGGTCGACGCCACCGGCCGCGACACCCTGCTGGCCAACCAGTTCCGCTGCAAGCAGAAGAACCCCGAGCACAACAGCACCGCGCTGTTCGGCCATTTCCGCAACGCGAAGCGGCTCGAGGGCCGCAAGGAAGGCAACATCAGCATCTGCTGGTTCCCGCACGGCTGGTTCTGGTTCATTCCGCTGGCCGACGGCACCACCAGCGTGGGCGCGGTCTGCTGGCCCTACTACCTGAAGTCGCGCGACAAGCCGCTCAAGGACTTCTTCTACGACACCATCGCGCTGTGCCCGGTGCTGGTCGAGCGACTGAAGGACGCCGAGCTGGTCGACGACGCGGTGCATGCCACGGGCAACTTCTCGTATTCGAGCACCCACGCCACCGGCGACCGCTACCTGATGCTCGGCGACGCCTTCACCTTCATCGACCCGATGTTCTCCTCGGGCGTCTACCTCGCGATGCACAGCGCCTTCGACGGCGCCGAGGCCGTGGCCAAGGCGCTCGACCGCCCGATGGAGTACGCGGGCGCGCGCGCCGACTTCGAAGCCATGATGCGCAAGGGCCCGCGCGAGTACTCGTGGTTCATCTACCGCGTGACCAACCCGACCATCCGCGAGATGTTCATGTACCCGGGCAACCCCTTCCGCGTGAAGGAGGGCCTGATGTCGCTGCTGGCCGGCGACATCTACCGCGGCACGCCGTTCTGGGGCGCGCTGCGGATGTTCAAGCTGCTGTACTACTTCATCTCGGCGATGCACCCGCGCCGCACCTGGGCCGGCTGGAAGCGGCACCGCGACAACATCCGGGACATGGGGATGTTGAAGGGGGAGACGATTCTCAAGTCGGATTGACGGGGCGCGCGCGCTCGCCTTTGCCATTCAGCGGGGCGGCCCCGTGAATAGCAAGGTGAATAGATAAATCGCGCGACTTCACGCGGGTTTTCGCTGGGGAAACCCGGGAAGCTGAATGGATTCGTGAATAGATACTCGGCGCGCGCCGGCCAAAGGCTCAGTTCGCCGCCTGCGCGCGGGCGCGCTGCACCTCGTAGGCCTTGAGGTGCACATAGGCCACGCGCAGCACCGAGGGCACGGCGGGTGCCGGCTGCGGTGCGCGGCTCAGCAGGTCGCCGAGGATGTGGTCGGCCTCGACGGCACCGCCGCGCGCGAGGTCCTTGTACATCGAGGCGGTGATCGGCGAGCCGGCCGCGGTCATGAAGGCGTGGCCGCGCTCGACGGCGCCGGGGCGCACCCTGAAGCCGTTGTGCGCGGCGATGGCGGCGCATTCGTCGAACAGGGCCAGCGCCACGTCCTGGCCGCCCGCGGCGACCACGTCGCCGATGGAGCCGCGCATCAGGCTCGTGAGGCCGGCGATCGAGGCGATGAAGACCCACTTCTCCCACATGTCCTGCAGCACGTTGTCGCTGGCCTTGGCTTCGAAGCCGGCGCCCTCGAACTGCTGCTGGATCGCCTGGATGCGCGGCGGGATGCCGCCGGCGCGGTCGCCGTAGGTGAGGCCGTGCGAGTCGTTGAGGTGCAGCACCCGGCCCTCGTCGTCGAGCGTGGCCGAGATCAGGCACAGGCCGCCGAGCACGCGCGCCTCGCCGAAACGCTCGACCAGGGCGTCGATGTGCTGCATGCCGTTGAGCAGCGGCAGGATCACCGTCTCGGGGCCGACGGCGGGCGCGAACGAGTCCATGGTCGATGCCAGGTCGTAGGCCTTGCTGCCGACCACGACCACGTCGTAGGGGCCGCCGATGCTCTCGGCCGACACGTGGGGCGGCGAGGGAATGTGCAGGTTGCCCTGCGGGCTCTGGATCACGAGGCCGGTGGCCGCGATCTGCGCCGCGCGCCGCGCGCGCAGCAGGAAAGTGACGTCGCGTCCCGCCGCCAGCAGGCGGCCACCGAAATAACCACCGAGTGCGCCGGCACCCACCACCAGAAATCTCATCGCGCTTGCTCCTGAATCAGACGAAGAACCGGCGGCGATGATGCCGAAGATCGTGCGAGGCTGCTCTACGCTCCTGGCTTCTCCAGCAGGCGCTGGCGGGCAAAGGGCGAGAGGTCGAGCGTGCTCGCGCGCCCCAGCACATGATCGGCGATGGCGTCGCCGAGCCCGGCCGAGTGCTTGAAGCCATGGCCCGAGCAGGCCGAGACCACCAGCACGCCGGGCAGGCCGTCGAGCGCGTCGATGACGAAGCGGCGGTCGGGCGTCACGGTGTACATGCAGGCGCGGGCCTTGAGCGCGCGGCCCTCGATCTGCGGGAAGCGCCCGGCCACGCGCTCGCGGAACATCGCGGCGCTTTCCTCGGGCCGCACGCTGCGGTCGATGGCGTCGGGCGTGGTGGCCTCCACGTACTGCTCGGTCGCGACCTTGAGCGCGGGCTGCGCGGGGTCGGAGGAGGGAAAGCCGTACATGTAGTCCTCGGGCCCGTCGCCGAACATCCAGATGAAGACCGGGAAGCGGCCGGGCGCGAAGTCGGCGGCGGCCGCGCCGGTGTCGAACCAGTGCATGACCTGGCGGTGCACCGAGAAGTCGCGCTGCCAGTCGGCGCGCGCCTGCCGGCCCAGGAACTCGGGCAGCCAGGCACCGGCCGCGACCACGACGCGCCCGGCCTCGAAGCTCGCTGTTTGGGTGCGCACGCGCACGGTGTCGCCGTTGCCCACGGGCTCGACGGCCAGCACCTTCTCTCCGGTGCGCACCTGCGCGCCCGAGGCGCGCGCCACCGCGAGCTGGGCCTCGATCGCCGCCTCGGGCCGCACGAAGCCGGCCTCGCGCTCGTGATAGCCGATCTCGTCGCCCTGCAGCTGGAACTGCGGGAAGCGCGCGCGGATGCCGGCCGCGTCGAGCACCTCGTGCGCGATGCCGAAACGCTCGGCGCAGGCGATGGTGCGGCGCACGAAGTCGGGCTTGCCGTGGTGCTCGGCCACCCGGCCCTGCGGCGCCAGCACCAGGCCGCCGGTGGTGGTCATCAACGACTTGCCGGTGCGCGCCTCGAGCTCGCGCCAGATGGCGTGCGAGCGCTGCACGAAGGGCACGCACTCGTCGCCTTCGCCGATCGCGAGCCGCGTGATGCGCGAATCGCCATGCGAGGAGCCGAGCTCGTGCGGCGGCGCGAACTGGTCGATGCCGAGCACGCGCGCGCCGCGTTGCGAGAGCTGGTGGAGCGTGGCGGCGCCGAGGGCGCCGAGGCCGATGACGATGACGTCGTGGTAGGAGCTGGAAGTCAAGAGGGCAGCGGTGTCAGACGAGGTTCAGGTCCAGGAAGGCGTCCTTCACCTCGATCGGTTTGGGAATGAGCTTGAGCTGCGCGAACACGTCGGCCAGCCCCTGCTGTTCGCGGGCGATGGCCGGCGTGAGCGCGACCACGCCATATTGACGCCGTTCGGTCGCGAGCGCCAGCACCTTGGGCTCGACCTTGAGCTGCGGCGCCAGGGTGGCCACCACCTCGGCGGGATGGGCCTGGGCCCAGTCGTTGGTCTTGCGCAGCTCGGCGAACACGGTGCGCAGCAGCTCGGCATTGGCGCGCGCGAACCCGGGCTGCGCGAAGTGGTAGGTGCGGTTGCCGCTGAGGCCGGTGCCGTCGAACAGCAGGCGCGATTCGGTGGCCTGCTGCGCGCCGGCCAGGAACGGGTCCCACAGGCCGATGGCCGCCACGCTGCCCGACTGGTAGGCCGCCACGGTGTCGGAGGCGGTGACGATGTAGACCGGCTCGATGTCCTCGTAGCGCAGGCCGGCGGCCTCGAGCGCACGGATCAGCACGTACTGCGTGTTGTAGCCGCGGCCCGTGACCACCTTCTGGCCCTTGAGATCGCGCACGGAGCGGATCGGCGAATCGCGCGGCACCAGGAAGCCGACGCCGCCGGGGTAGGGGCTCTCGGCCGCGAGGTAGACGAGGCCCTTGCCGCTGGTCTGCTGGAACACGCCGATGCCGTCGGAGGCATGGCCGAAGTCGATGGCACCGGCGGCCAGCGCTTCCGACAGCTGCGCACCGCCGAGGAACTCGGCCCATTCCACCTTCACGCCCGCGGGCGCGAGCGCCTGTTCGAGCCGGCCCGTGCCCTTGAGGATGTTGAGCGTGTTGAACTTCTGGTAGCCGATGCGCAGCGTCTTGGCGCGGGTCTGGGCGAACAGCGGCGTGGCGGCCGCGATGGCGACGGCGGCCGCGCCGGTACGCAGCATGGCGCGGCGCGAGAGGAGGGAGGTCATGGGTGAATGGCGAGAGCTGAAAGGGCGGCGACTCTACGGCCGGCGAGCGCGGCGCGCGACGAAGCTTTTCGCATTTGCTCATGCGCCGGCCGGTGCGGTCCCCGCGCCATGGGCTTTTTGATAAAAGGTCTTGAACGCTTCGCATAATCGCCAGCGTCATTCGACACTCCGTCACTACGACTCTCTCATTCAAGGAGCTTCATCCATGGCCCAGACCCGGATCGCCGTCATCGTCGGCAGCCTGCGCAAGGACTCGTTCAACCAGAAACTGGCACTCGCGCTGGCCAAGCTGGCGCCCGAGGACTTCACCTTCGAGCACGTGCGCATCGACGACCTGCCGCTGTACAACCAGGACGACGACGGCAACCAGGCGGCGTCGGTCAAGCGCCTGAAGACCGAGATCGCGGCGGCCGACGGCCTGCTGTTCGTCACGCCCGAATACAACCGCTCGGTGCCTGGCGTGCTGAAGAACGCGATCGATCATGCCTCGCGCCCCTACGGCCAGAGCGCCTGGGCCGGCAAGCCGGCCGGCGTGGTCGGCATCTCGGTCGGCGCCATCGGCACCGCGCTGGCGCAGCAGCACCTGCGCAACGTGCTGGCCTACCTCGACGTGCCCACGCTCGGCGCGCCCGAGGTGTTCCTGCAGACCAAGGACGACCTGTTCGACGACAAGGGCCACATCGGCAACGAAGGCTCGAAGAAGTTCCTGCAGGGCTGGATGGACAAGTACGTGGGCTGGATCAAGAGCCACAAGGCGGCCTGAGCACGGCCGGCCGGCTGGCTCCTCAATAGAGGATCACCAGCACGGTCTCGCCGCCGAAGGCCTCGTCGCGGGCCACGGCGGCCGTGACCGGCTTGCTGACCGCCTTGCCGTCCTTGGTCCGGGGCGGCAGCGTCGCGTTCAACTGCACATAGCGCACCTGCGCCGGCTCGGTGGCGAACTCGGCCACCGCGCGCAGCGAGGTGGCGCCGGGCGGCGGCGCCACCGCCTGCATCTGCTGGTTCACGCGCTGCGAGAGTTCCTGCAGCGCCTTGAGGTCGCCGCGCGCCGCCGCGGCCTGCAGCTCCTGCTTGATCGAATCCATCGACTTCATCGCCGCCTCCTGCTGCTTGCGGCCGGGTACCTGCGAGCCGTCGAAGCTCTTCTGGCCCTTGGCCACCAGCTGCAGCACCTGCTCGGGCGACAGCCGCGTGGTGAAGACCGCGCGGCCCTCGCGCGCGTCGCTCGCGAACGGGCGCCAGCGCAGCGTGGCCGCGTCCTTCGCGCCGACCGCACCGGCCAGGCCCAGCCGCGTGGCGTCGGGTTGCTCGTCGGGCACCAGCGCGCCGAAGCCGTTGCGCTGGCCGGCGCGCATCCACGGTGCCAGGCCCTTGCGGAAGCGGTCGTCCTGCACCTCGAGCATCTGGCGCGCGATCGCGCGCACGCCTGGCGAGGTGTGGTCGAGCGCGGCCAGCACCGCCTCGCGGTCCTCGGGCGAGCCGATCTTGGCCAGCCGGCGCAGGCCCAGCTCGGCCAGCATCGGGAAGCGGGCGCGCGCGGCGCTGCGCAGCACCTCGCGGTCGATCTCGCCGCGCGACTGCAGCACCTGCAGTTCGCCGTAGAGCGCCAGTTCGAGTTCGGCGCGCAGGCCGGGGCAGGCGGCGTTCCAGCGGCCGTCGACGCACTGGGCCTCGAAGCGCGGCAGCACCTGCTCGGGTGGGATCTCGGTGCGCGGGCCGCCGATCAGCAGCGCGGCGCTCAGCAACAGGGCTTCGTTCATGGCGATGACTCCGGATGTGGGCTCATTGGGTGGCGCGGCGCATCGCGCTGCCCTTGGCCTTGACGTTCTTCGTCAGGGTGACGATCTCCTCGGGCGTCGGCACCACCATGCTGTTGTCAGGCTTGCGCACGTTGGTCGAACCGGCCCACTGGCACTTGCGCGCCAGCGCCGCGATGGCGTCGCGCAGCACGCGCACGCCGGCGTCGTAGGCCTGGGCGTCGCTCTGCACGAACCATTCGACCGACTCGACCGACTTGTCGCCGGCCTTGTAGGCCGCCGTGCAGGCCTTGATGTGCGTGTTCTCATGCTCGATGGTGAATTCGGCCAGCGGCTTGCACAGCTTCTGCCGGATCTGCTGCTCGGTCACCGGCCGTGTGGCCGGCGACTGGCCCGGGCGCGGAACGTACTCCACGAGCTGGCAACTGCCGCCGCTGATCACCGTGCCGAAGGAGGGCGCCGCGGCCCCGGCCGCGCCGGCGTCGCCGGCCGGCGGCGCGAGCACGCCGTACAGGTTGCCCTGCATCGCCGTGGTGAGCGCGTTGGTGGCCTGTGTCTGCATCGCCTCGATGCTCAGCGGGTAGTAGGCCTGGGCGATCCAGCTCTGGAATTTGGCGCGCAGGAACTCCTGCTCGAGCATTTCGCGGTACAGCCGCGGCAGGTCCTGGCAGCGGTCGCAGTCGGGCGCGGCCTGGGCGGCGGCGCAGCCGAGCGCGAGCGCCAGCGCGGCCAGCGCGCGCGAGGGGCGTGGAAGCAGCTTCACGGTGGGGAGCTCCTGGAGGGAAGGGAGGGTGACGGCGCTTCGTCGCTGGCCGCCAGCGAGATCGCGAGCGCCAGTGCCTGGGTGCGCGGCGCGTCGGCATCGAGGGCCAGGGCGGTTTCGACACTGCGACGCGCCTCGGCATCGCGGCCCGCGGCGGATTCGGCCAGCGCGCGGTTGTGCCAGGCGCGCAGCGACAGCGGCGCGCGTTCGGTGGCCTCGCGCCAGAGCGCGGGCGGGTCGGCCCAGGTGGCGGCGCGCCAGGCGCAGGTGGCCGTGAGCACGGCCAGCAGGACCAGGCCCGGTACTGCGCGGCCGGGCCGGCGCAGCCAGGCCGCGAGCACGGCGCCCAGCGCCAGTGCGGGACCGATCCAGGCGGGGTACAGCGGCTTTTCCACGATCCAGTCGAGCCGCGCGATCAGCGTGTGCGTCGGCGCGAGCATGGCCAGCGGCCACAGCAGCGCCAAAGTCGCGAGCGGCCAGCGCCGGCGCAGCGCGAGCGCGGCGAACAGCAGGCCCGTGAGCGCCAGCGCGCCCGGCAGCATCGCATTCACCCCGGGCGCCGGATGCTCGACCGACAGCGCCCACGGCCGCAGCCACAGCGCGAGCGACAGCGGCAGCGCGGCGGCATGCCGGGCCAGGGCCTCGAAGGGATCGGCCAGCGCGAGCGAGTAGCCGGCCAGCTCGCGCAGCCGGGGGCCGAAGGTCCAGAGCAGCGCGGCGCCGGCGAGCGCGGCGAACGCGGGCCAGGCCACGCGCTGCGCGATGCGGCCGGCCGTGGAGCCGGGCCGGGTCGCTTCCCAGAGCGTCAGCAGCAGCGGATAGACCAGTGCCACTTCCTTGGCCGACACCGCGAGCGCGAAGGCGACGAGCGACAGCGCCTCGAAGACGGCGCGGCGCGCGCGGGCCAGGCCCTCGCGCCAGGCATGTTCATGGGCCAGCAGCGCCAGCACCAGCCCCAGCGTCATCAGTCCGGTCGAGCGCCCGCTCGCGAAGCTCACCACCGCCGCGTGCGCGGGCTGCAGCGCGAACAGCGCGGCGGCCAGGAAGGCTGCCAGCGGATCGGCCAGCCGGCCGAGGGCCAGCCGCCACACGGCCAGCACGGTGGCCGCGTGCAGCGCGAGGTTGGTGGCCAGGAAGCCGGTGCCCTCGAAGCCCCACAACGCATGGTCGGCGACGTAGCTCAGCCGCAGCAGCGGCCGGAAGCCGTTGGCCAGCCGCTCGCGCAGGGCCTCGCCGCCGGCCGTGGCCGGGTCGAGCACGATGTTGGGCAGGTCGTCGTACTGGAAGCCGCCGGCCAGCCCGGCGGCCCAGGCGGCGAGGCACAGCGCCAGCAGCGCGACCGCCGCCATGGGCTCGGTCGCGGGAAGAAGAGGGATGCGGGAAGCCGGAAGGCGGGCTGCGGGCATCCGGCGATTCTGTCGAGCGCGCCGCGCGCCAGCCATTGGCCGAAGCGCCTATGTCAGCCGTGATGTCGCCCACAAAAAAGCCGGCGCTTCGGCCGGCTCGTCGTTGGGTGCGCCGCGAACGGCGCGCCGCCATCAGGCCGCGAGGGCCGCGACGCTCTGGTTCGCGGCTTCGGCGGTCGCCGTGCCGATGTCGCCGCGGGCCGAGGCCAGCGCGGCGTTCTTGACCGCGTCGCCCATGCCGAGGCCCTCGGCGCGCACGAAGCGCACGTCGGTGATGCCGAAGAAGCCGAAGATCACCTTCAGGTAGCTCTCCTGGTGCTCGGTGGCCTGGCCGCCTTCGGTGGTCGAGTAGATGCCGCCGCGGCTCGAGGCCACGATCACGGTCTTGCCGCCGGCGAGACCGACCGGGCCCTTGTCGGTGTACTTGAAGGTGCGGCCGGCCTGCGCGAGGCGGTCGATCCAGGCCTTGAGCTGGCTCGGAATGGTGAAGTTGTAGAGCGGGGCGCCCACGACCACCACGTCGGCGGCGAGGAACTGGCTCACCAGCTTCTCGGACAGCGCGTTCTCGCGCTGCTGGGCCTCGGTCGGCTGGGCCTGCACGCCGGTCTTGATGCCGAGCGCGTCGGCGCTGAAGTGGGAGGGGGTGTCGACCGCGAGGTCGAGGTACTCGACCGTGGTGTCGGGATGGGCGGCGCGCCAGGCGGCCACGGTTTCGGCCGTCAGCAGGCGCGAGGTGGAGTTGCCGCTGAGGATGCTGGAGTCGATGTGGAGCAGCTTCATGGTGTTGATCGCTTTCTTTCTTTCGATGTCGGCGCTCAAAAGTGGCCGGCGTGGTCAGAATTCTATTTTTGGTGCGAGTGATTGATAAGTAGGTAAAAATAAGCCAAATCGTTTCAAAAACAGGACAATAAAGCCATGCAGGACCTCAACGACATGGTGTTTTTCGCCGAAGTGGCCGAGCGCGGCGGCTTCGCGGCCGCGAGCCGGGCGCTGGGCATTCCGAAGTCACGGCTGTCGCGGCGCGTGGCCGAGCTCGAGGACCAGCTCGGCGTGCAGCTGATGCAGCGCAGCACGCGGCGGCTGTCGCTCACGCCGGCCGGCGAGATCTACCTGCGCCACGCGGCCTCGGTGCGCGACGCGGCGCGCGCGGCCTCGGAGGCGGTGGCCCAGGTGCAGACCGAGCCCAGCGGCCTGGTGCGGCTCAGCTGCCCGGTCACGATCTCGCACAGCGGGCTGGCGCAGGTGCTGCCGAGCTTCCTCGAGCGCTATCCGGCGGTGCGCATCGACATGCGGGTGATCAACCGGCCGGTCGACCTGATCGAGGAGGGCATCGACATCGCGCTGCGCGTGCGGCCGCAGATCGAGGACAGCGCGACGCTGGTGGCGCGCACCTTCGGCACCAGCCGCGGCGTGCTGGTGGCCACGCCCGAGCTGGTGCGGCGGCTCGGGCCGATCGAGGGGCCGGACGACCTCGCGAAGCTGCCGACCGCGGCGATGTCGGTCAACGGGGAAGGGCGCAGCGAATGGCGGCTCGAGGGGCCCAAGGGCCGGATCCACGTGCATGCCCACACGCCGCGCTACGTGGCCGACGACCTCGCCACCCTGCAATATGCCGCGCTGGCCGGCGTGGGCGCGACCCTGCTGCCCGACTACATGTGCCGCGCCGACCTCAACGAAGGGCGGCTGACCCGGGTGCTGTGCGACTGGGGGCCGGCGCCGGTGGTCGCGCACATGGTGTTTCCGGCGCGGCGCGCGCTGGTGCCGGCGGTGCGGCGGCTGATCGATTTCCTGGTCGAGCACCTGGAACACGGGGCGCACCGCATGTTCTGACGGCGATTTCGGGGCCCTGGATCGCCTCGTTATGCAAAAAACGTCATAACCAAACAATCAGATATTCGTTTGGCATCCTTGGCGGGGTTCGGACAATCCAGGTCTTCCATTCCATCCGAGGAACGACCATGGCAACCCTCCGTCTCGGCGACAGCGCCCCCGATTTCACCCAGGATTCCAGCGAAGGCCCGATCAAATTCCATGAATGGGCCGGCGATTCGTGGGTCGTGTTCTTCTCGCACCCGGCCGACTTCACGCCCGTGTGCACCACCGAACTCGGCAAGACGGCGGCCCTGTCGGGCGAGTTCCAGAAGCGCGGCGTGAAGCCGATCGCGCTGAGCGTCGACCCGGCCGACAAGCACAAGGAATGGATCGGCGACATCAACGACACGCAGAACACCACGGTCAACTTCCCGATCGTGGCCGACGCCGACCGCAAGGTGTCGGACCTCTACGACCTGATCCACCCGAACGCCTCGGCCACGGCCACGGTGCGCAGCGTGTTCATCATCGATCCGAAGAAGGCGATCCGCACCATCATCACCTACCCGGCCTCGACCGGCCGCAACTTCGACGAGATCCTGCGCGTCATCGACTCGCTGCAGCTCACCGACAGCCACAAGGTGGCGACGCCCGTGAACTGGAAGGACGGCGACGACGTGGTCATCATCCCGAGCCTGCAGGACCCGGCCGAGATCGCCCAGCGCTTCCCCAAGGGCTACAAGGCGGTGCGCCCCTACCTGCGCCTGACGCCGCAGCCGAACAAGTAAGCCGGCGGCATCGGCCCAGGCCCGTCACCTTCGCATGCAGACCCGCATCGTCATCGTTCCCGGCTGGCGCGACTCCGGCCCCGGCCACTGGCAGAGCCTGTGGCAGGAGCGCATTCCGGGCGCCGCGCGCGTGCAGCAGGACGACTGGGCCTCGCCGCGGCGCGAGGCCTGGGTGTCGACGCTGGCGCGGCTGGTGCTCGCATCGCCGCAGCCGGTGGTGATCGCGGCGCACAGCCTGGGCTGCATCGCCACGGCGCACCTGCCGGCGGAGGCCGCGGCCCGGATCCAGGGCGCGCTGCTGGTGGCCCCGGCCGACCCGGAGCGCCGCGCCGTGCTGTCGGACTTCGCGCCCGTGCCCTACGCGGCGCTGCCGTACCGCAGCATCGTGGTGGCCAGCAGCAACGACCCCTTCTGCCCGATCCGCCTGGCCGGCGCATACTCGCGCGCCTGGGGCAGCGAGTTCGTTCGCATGCAGAATGCGGGCCACATCAACGTCGACTCGGGACACGGGGAATGGCCGCTCGGCCTGGCCCTGCTCCAGTCGCTGACCGACGAGCCCGCCGCCTGGCCGGCGGGCCGTGATTTTTCAGAAACCTTGGCAACCACATGACTTCCAGAATCAAGACCTTCGCCGCCGTGCTCGCGCTGGCGTCCTCCGCACTCGCCGGCAGCAGCGCCCTGGCCCAGGGCACCGGCCTGCTGAACGCCTCGTACGACGTGGCGCGCGAGTTCTACAAGGACTACAACGCGGCCTTCACGGCGCACTACAAGAAGGCCACCGGCAAGGACGTCAAGATCGACCAGTCGCACGGCGGCTCCAGCGCCCAGGCGCGCGCGGTGGCCGACGGCCTCGATGCCGACGTGGTGACCATGAACACCTCGACCGACATCGACTTCCTGGCCAACGCCGGCGTGGTCGCCAAGGACTGGACCAAGAAATTCCCCGAGAATGCATCGCCGACCACCTCGACCATGCTGTTCCTGGTGCGCAACGGCAATCCCAAGGGCATCAAGGACTGGGACGACCTGGTCAAGCCCGGCATCCAGGTCGTGATCGTCAACCCCAAGACCGGCGGCAACGGCCGCTACGCTTACCTGGCGGCCTGGGGCTACGTCAAGAAGAAGGGCGGCACCGACGCCCAGGCGGCCGAGTTCGTCGGCAAGCTGTTCAAGAACACGCCGGTGCTGGCGCGCGGCGGCCGCGATGCCACCACCGCCTTCCTGCAACGCAACATCGGCGACGCGCTGATCACCTTCGAATCCGAAGTGGTCTCGATCGACCGCGAATTCGGCACCGGCAAGGTCGACTCGGTCTACCCGTCGATCAGCATCGTGGCCGAGAACCCGGTGGCCGTGGTCGAGCGCACCGTCGCCAAGAAGGGCACCGGCGAACTCGCCAAGGCCTACCTCGACTGGCTGTACTCCGAAGAAGCGCAGGAAATCGCCGCCAAGCACGCGCTGCGCCCGCGTTCGCAGACCGTGCTCAAGAAGTACGCCGCGACCTTCAAGCCGCTGCAGCTGTTCACGGTGCAGGAGCTGTTCGGCAGCCTCGGCGAAGCGCAGAAGGTGCACTTCAACGACGGCGGCCAGTTCGACAAGCTCTACACGCCCGGCGCCCGCTAAATGAGCGGAGCGACCTCCTCGGCGCTGTCCTCACCGGCAGCGCCGTTTTCGCGTGCGGTCGGCGGCGGTGGCGCCAAGCGCGTGCTGCCCGGCTTCTCGATGACGCTGGGCTTCGCGGTCTTCTACCTCTGCCTGATCGTGCTGATCCCGCTGTCGGCGCTGGTCTTCAAGACCTTCACGCTGAACTGGGACCAGTTCTGGGTGGCCGTGACCGCGCCGCGCGTGCTGGCCTCGTACCGGCTGACCTTCGGCGCCTCGCTGCTCGCGGCGCTGGTGAACCTGGTGTTCGGGCTGCTCGTGGCCTGGGTGCTGGTGCGCTACAAGTTCCCGGGCAAGCGCATCGTCGATGCGCTGGTCGACCTGCCGTTCGCGCTGCCCACGGCCGTGGCCGGCATCTCGCTGACCGCGCTGCTGGCCGGCAACGGCTGGGTCGGGCAGTACCTCGAGCCGCACGGCATCAAGCTCGCGTTCACGCCCGCGGGCGTGGTGATCGCGCTGATCTTCATCGGGCTGCCCTTCGTGGTGCGCACGGTGCAGCCGGTGCTCGAGGACGCCGAGAAGGAACTCGAGGAAGCCGCCACCTCGCTGGGCGCGACGCGGCTGCAGACCTTCACCAAGGTGATCTTCCCCTCGATCGCGCCGGCGCTGCTCACGGGCTTCGCCATGGCCTTCGCGCGCGCGATCGGCGAGTACGGCTCGGTGATCTTCATCGCCGGCAACATGCCGATGATCTCGGAGATCACGCCGCTGATCATCATCGGCAAGCTCGAGCAGTACGACTACGCGGGCGCCACGGCGGTCGCGCTTGTGATGCTGGTGATCTCGTTCCTGCTGCTCTTGGTCATCAACGGCCTGCAGGCATGGCAGCGTCGCCGCGCGGGAGCTTGAGATGAGCGCACCGTCCAAAGTCATCCGCCGCACCCAGGCCGGCACCACCGAAGCCGGCTGGGTCCGCTGGCTGCTGATCGGCCTCGCGCTGGTCTTCATGTTCCTGTTCCTCGTGCTGCCCCTGGCGGCCGTGGCCACCGAGGCGCTGCGCAAGGGCCTCGACGCCTACCTCGAGGCGCTGAAGGAACCCGATGCCTGGAGCGCGATCCGCCTGACCTTGATCACGGCCGCCATCGCGGTGCCGCTGAACCTGGTGTTCGGCGTGGCCGCGGCCTGGGCCATCGCCAAGTTCGAGTTCCGCGGCAAGGCCTTCCTCACCACGCTGATCGACCTGCCGTTCGCGGTGTCGCCGGTGGTGGCGGGCCTGATCTACGTGCTGGTGTTCGGCGCCCAGGGCTGGTTCGGCCCGTGGCTGGCCGCGCACGACATCAAGATCATCTTCGCCGTGCCCGGCATCGTGCTGGCCACCGTGTTCGTGACCTTCCCGTTCATCGCGCGCGAGCTGATCCCGCTGATGCAGGCGCAGGGCACCGACGAGGAACAGGCCGCGATCGTGCTCGGCGCGAACGGCTGGCAGACCTTCTGGCGCGTGACCCTGCCCAACATCAAGTGGGGCCTGCTGTACGGGGTGATCCTGTGCAATGCGCGCGCCATGGGCGAGTTCGGCGCGGTGTCGGTGGTCTCGGGCCACATCCGCGGCCAGACCAACACCATGCCGCTGCACGTGGAAGTGCTCTACAACGAATACCAGTCGGTGGCCGCCTTCGCGGTGGCCTCGCTGCTGGCGATCCTGGCGCTGGTGACGCTGGTGATCAAGTCGGTGATCGAGTGGCGCCACGAGCGCGAGATGAAGGCGATCGCCGAGTTGCCGCCGGAGCGGCCGACGGCGGCCTAGGAAGAAAGAATTTCATGAGCATCGAAATCCGCAACATCAGCAAGCAGTTCGGCACCTTCCGGGCCTTGAACGACGTCAACCTGAACGTCGAGTCGGGCGAGCTCGTCGCGCTGCTCGGCCCCTCGGGCTGCGGCAAGACCACGCTGCTGCGCATCATCGCCGGGCTGGAAACGGCCGATGCCGGCAGCATCCTGTTCTCGGGCGAGGACACCACCGACGTGCACGTGCGCGAGCGCCAGGTCGGCTTCGTGTTCCAGCACTACGCGCTGTTCCGCCACATGACCGTGTTCGAGAACGTGGCCTTCGGCCTGCGCGTGAAGCCGCGCAAGGAGCGCCCGAGCGAGGCCCAGATCAAGTCCAAGGTGACCGAGCTGCTCAAGCTCGTGCAGCTCGACTGGCTGGCCGACCGCTATCCGCCGCAGCTCTCTGGCGGCCAGCGCCAGCGCATCGCGCTGGCCCGCGCGCTCGCGGTCGAGCCCAAGGTGCTGCTGCTCGACGAGCCCTTCGGCGCGCTCGACGCCAAGGTGCGCAAGGAACTGCGCCGCTGGCTGCGCCGGCTGCACGACGAGCTGCACGTCACCTCGATCTTCGTCACCCACGACCAGGAGGAGGCGCTCGAGGTGGCCGACCGCGTGGTGGTCATCAACAAGGGCCACATCGAGCAGGTCGGCTCGCCGCAGGAGGTCTGGGACCAGCCCGCGAGCCCGTTCGTCTATGGTTTCCTCGGCGACGTGAACCTGTTCCACGGCCGCGCCGACAACGGCTCGGTGCAGCTGGGCGACCTGCGCCTCGATTCGCCCGAGCACAGCGGCGCGCGCGACGCCAAGGCGCTGGCCTACGTTCGTCCGCATGACCTGGATGTGACACGCCACGTGCCGGGCGCGACGAGCGGCATCGTCGCCACGCTGGCGCGCGCGATCGTCGTCGGTCCGATCGCGCGGCTGGAACTTGAACCCGTCGACACGAATCCAGACAATCCGGGCTCCGGAACCATCATCGAGGCGCAACTCCCTGCGCAACAGTTCCGTGACCTGGGCTTGAAGGAGGGCGACACCGTGGTCGCCACGCCGCGCAAGGCCAGGGTGTTCGTAGAAGAGGATTGGGTGTCTCCTTGATCGATTGGTACTTCGGCGCGCCGCGCCGCGCTTACGGCCTGATCTGCCTGGCCTGTGTGCTCATGCTGGCCTTCGGGCTCTACCTGCAGCACGTGGTGGGGCTCGAGCCCTGTCCCATGTGCATCGTCCAGCGTTATGCGCTGGTGCTGGTGGCGCTGTTCACCGGACTGGCCGGGGCCTTCCGCGGCCGCGCGCTGCAACTCGGCGGCGGCTTCCTGGCGCTGCTGGCCGCCATCGGCGGTGCCTACACGGCCGCCTCGCAGAGCTGGCTGCAGTGGTATCCGCCCGAGGTGGTGTCGTGCGGGCGCGACCTCTACGGCATGATCGAGACCTTCCCGCTCAAGCGGGCGCTGCCGATGATCTTCCGCGGCGGCGGCGACTGCTCGAAGATCGACTGGTCGCTGTTCGGCCTCACGCTGGCGAACTGGTCCTTCATCGCCTTCACGGTGCTGTCGGTCCTGCTGCTGGTGCTGCTGTTGCGCCGGCGTCCGGCGCGCTGAGCGCGGCATTCGCCGCATCGGCCTCCCAAGGCGGACCGCGGGTCCGCCTTTCGTCTTTGTGGCGCCCGTCACGGTGATGTGGGCGGTGAGGGCGGAGTAACCCCGCGGCGGAACTCCGCCTTTAGGAACGCTTCAGACAGCGGGACTAGGATGACCCCACCCCTCATGCATCGCGACCCGGCCGCAGAGCCCGGCGAATGCATCCCCCGCCCGTTCCACTCCCTTCCCGCTGCATGCCCCAGACTCCGCCCCGGCGTTCGCGCAAGCTCCTCTACGGCATCCTGGCCCTCGTCGTGCTCGGCATCGCGGCCGCGATCGTGCTCACGCCGGCCAAGAAACCCGAATACCTGACGGCGACGGTGCAGCGCGCCGACCTCGAGAACGCGGTGCTGGCCACCGGCGTGCTGCAGGCGCTCAAGCAGGTGGAGGTGGGCGCGCAGGTCACGGGCCAGCTCAAGTCGCTCAAGGTGTCGCTGGGCCAGACCGTGAAGAAGGGCGACTGGCTGGCCGAGATCGATCCCGCGATCTCGCAGAACACGCTGGCGCAGGAACAGGCCCGGCTCGACAACCTGCAGGCCCAGAAGGTGGCGAAGGAAGTGCGCGTCAAGCAGGCGGAGCTGGCCTGGGCGCGCCAGCGCGAGATGCTGGCGCAGGACGCCTCGGCGCGGCAGGACATGGAGAGCGCCGACGCCGAACTGCGCGCGCTGCGCGCCGACGCGGTGTCGCTCGACGCGCAGATCCGCCAGCAGCGCCTGGCCGTGTCCTCGGCCCAGACCAACCTCTCGTACACCCGCATCATCGCGCCCATCGACGGCGACGTGATCTCGATCAAGACGCTCGAGGGCCAGACCGTGGTCGCTTCGTTCCAGGTGCCCACGCTGATGACCCTGGCCGACCTGTCGACGATGACGATCAAGGCCCAGGTGTCCGAAGCCGACGTGGTGCGCGTGCGCGCCGGGCTGCCGGTCTACTTCACCATCCTCGGCGACCCCGACAAGCGCTACCACGGCACCCTGCGCGCGGTGCAGCCCTCGCCCGAGAAGATCAACAACGCGGTGTTCTTCAATGCGCTGTTCGACGTGCCGAACCCCGACCGCACCCTGCGCGTGGACATGACGGCCCAGGTCGCGATCATGCTCGGCGAGGCCAAGCAGGCGCTGACCGTGCCGCTGACGGCGCTCGGCAACCGCGACAAGGAGGGCCGCTACGAGGTGCGCGTGCTCAAGGCCGACCACACGCCCGAGACGCGCAAGGTGCGCACCGGCATCACCAACAACTTCCAGGCCCAGGTGCTCGAGGGGCTGAAGGAAGGCGACCAGGTCATCACCGGCGACGCCTCGGCCGTGGAGCCGCGCGAGGGCGAGGCCAACGGCGGCGAACGCCGCGGCAAGGGCCCATGACGCAGCCGCCACGGCAGGCCCTGCTGTCGCTGCGCGGCATCGGGCGCAGCTTCCCCTCGGGCGAGACGCGGGTGCAGGTGCTCGAGGACGTGAACCTCGACATCGGCCACGGCGAGATGCTCGCGATCGTCGGCGCCTCGGGCTCGGGCAAGTCGACGCTGATGAACATCCTGGGCTGCCTCGACCGGCCCAGCAGCGGCAGCTACACGGTCTCGGGCCACGACGTGGGCACGCTCGACAGCGACGCGCTGGCCGAGCTGCGGCGCGAGCACTTCGGCTTCATCTTCCAGCGCTACCACCTGATGCAGCACCTGACGGCCACCGGCAACGTCGAGGTGCCGGCGGTGTACGCGGGCACCGACGGCGCGGCGCGCGAGGCGAGGGCGCGGCAGCTGCTCGCGCGCCTGGGCCTGGACGACCGCGGCGACCACCGGCCGAGCCAGCTCTCGGGCGGCCAGCAGCAGCGCGTGAGCATCGCGCGCGCGCTGATGAACGGCGGCGAGGTGATCCTGGCCGACGAGCCCACGGGCGCGCTCGACAGCCGCAGCGGCCAGGAGGTGATCGCGATCCTGCGCGAGCTGCATGCGCAGGGCCACACCATCATCATCGTGACCCACGACATGCAGGTGGCGAGCTGCACCGAGCGCATCATCGAGATCGCCGACGGCCGCATCGTGGGCGACCGGCCCAACGTGCCGACCGTGCCCGCGCCCGAAGCCACCGGCGCCGGCGAGGCACCGCAGCCCGTGACCCGGCCCGCCACGGGCGGCCGGCTGAGCACCGGCTGGTCGCGTTTCGCCGAGGCCTTCCGCATGGCCTGGCGCTCGATGATGTCGCACCGCATGCGCACCGCGCTCACCATGCTGGGCATCGTGATCGGCATCACCTCGGTGGTCTCGATCGTGGCGATCGGGGAGGGCGCCAAGCGCTTCGTGCTGTCCGACATCCGCGCCATCGGCACCAACACGCTCGACATCTACCCGGGCCGCGACTTCGGCGACGACAAGGCGCAGAGCATCCGCACGCTGGTGCCGGCCGACCTGCAGGCGATCGCGGCGCAGCCCTTCGTCCACAGCGTGACGCCGGCCACCATGCGCAGCCTGCGGCTGCGCTACCGCAGCATCGACATCAACGGCAACGTCAACGGCGTCAGCGACAACTACTTCGCCGTGCGCGACGTGCAGATGGCCAGTGGCATCGCCTTCAACGCCAACGACGTGCGGCACCAGTCGCAGGTGGTGGTGATCGACCAGAACACGCGCCGCAAGCTGTTCCCCGAGGGCGTGGATCCGCTCGGCAAGATCATCCTGGTCGGCAGCCTGCCGTGCACCGTGATCGGCGTGGCGCAGGAGAAGAAGAGCATGTTCGGCGAGAACAAGCAGCTCAACATCTGGCTGCCCTACAGCACGGCGGCGAGCCGGCTGTTCGGCCAGCAGCACTTCGACGGCATCACGGTGCGCATCCGCGACGAGCAGCCGACCAAGGCGGCCGAGGACGGCATCGTGAAGCTCCTGACCCTGCGCCACGGCGGCAAGGACTTCTTCACCTTCAACATGGACAGCATCGTGAAGACGGCCGAGCGCACCAGCCAGTCGCTGACCCTGCTGCTGTCGCTGATCGCGGTGATCTCGCTGGTGGTGGGCGGCATCGGCGTGATGAACATCATGCTGGTGTCGGTGACCGAGCGCACGCGCGAGATCGGCATCCGCATGGCTGTGGGCGCGCGCCAGAGCGACGTGCTGCAGCAGTTCCTGACCGAGGCCGTGCTGGTGTGCCTGGTCGGCGGGCTGATCGGCGTGCTGCTGTCCTATGGCATCAGCTTCCTGTTCTCCCTGTTCGTGAAGCAATGGCAGATGATCTTCTCGCTCGGTGCCGTGCTGTCGGCCTTCTTCTGCGCTTCGCTGATCGGCGTGCTGTTCGGCTACCTGCCGGCGCGCAACGCGGCGCGGCTCGATCCCATCGAGGCACTGGCCCGTGAGTAGCGCGCGCCTGCTCCCCCTGGCCCTGGCGGCCGCGCTGCTCGCGGCCGGCTGCACCGCGTTCCAGCCCGAGCGCCGGCCCGAGAAACCGCTCGCGCTGCCCTCGGCCTGGCAGCAGCCGCAGCCGGGTACGGCCAGCGCGGCGGCGGTGTTCCCCGCGAAGTGGTGGTCGGCCTTCGGCGATCCGCGGCTCGACGCGCTGGTCGACCAGGCGCTGCGGGTCAACAACGACCTCGCGGCCGCCGGCATCCGGGTGCAGCGCGCGCAGCTGCAGGCCGGCCTGGCCGACACCAACCTCACGCCCGGCGTGGTCGGCCAGGCTGCCACCAGCCGCGGCTACGACCTCAAGCGCGGCGGCGTCGCGGGCTCGAGCTCGAGTTCGCTCGTGACGCTGAGCTACGAGCTCGACCTCTGGGGCCGGCTCGCGGCGGTGCGCAGCGCGGCCGACTGGGAACTGAAGGCGACCCAGTCCGACCGGCAGGCCGCGGCGCTGGCGCTGGTCGCCACCACCGCCAATCTCTACTGGCAGACCGGCTACCTGAACCAGCGCATCGCGCTGAGCGAGGCCGGCATGGAGGACGCGCGGCGCATCGTGGCGCTGGTGCGCGCGCGCTACGAGGCCGGCGCTGTGTCTGGCCTCGATGTGGCGCAGGCCGGCCAGAACCTCGCGAGCCAGGAGGCGGCGCACACGCAGCTGCTGCAGCAGCGCGTGGAAACGCGCAACGCGCTCGCGATCCTGTTCGATCGTCCGCCCGAGGTGGCGGCCGAGGAGCCCGCGAGCCTGCCCGACGTGGCGCTGCCCGCCATCGAAGCGGGCCTGCCCGCCAGCCTGCTGGGCCGGCGTCCCGACCTGCGCGCGGCCGAGCAGCGGCTGCGCGGCGCGCTCGCCAATGTCGACGCGACGCGCACCGGCTTCTATCCGGCGCTGAGCCTCACGGGCTCGCTCGGCACTTCGAGCACGGCACTGGGCGAGCTGCTGCGCAATCCGGTCGCGACGCTGGGCGCGGGGCTGGCGCTGCCGTTCCTGCAATGGAACACGGCGCGGCTGACGGTGGCGGTGTCGCAGAGCCAGTACGAGGAAGCGGTGGTGGGCTTCCGCCAGGCGCTGTACACGTCGCTGTCGGAAGTGGAGAACGCGTTGTCGTCGCGCACGCAACTGCGCGACGAGAGCGCGAAGCTGGCGGTGGCGCTGGAGCTGGCGCAGCGCGCCGAGCGGCTGTCGGAGGTGCGCTACCGCGCGGGCGCGACCGCGCTGCAGCCGGTGCTCGATGCGAAGGACCGGCGGCGCGCGGCCGAGGTGTCGCTGGCGCAGAACCGGGTCAACCAGCTCAACGCGACCATGACGCTCTACAAGGCGCTCGGTGGCGGGCCGCTGGAGTGATTCGTCAGGGCTGGAACGGCGGCGCGCCGCGCAGCTTGCGCCACAGCAGGCCCGGCAGCCGCAGCACGAACTCGACCATCAGCCGCGTGTGCATCCAGGTCAGCAGCACGTTGTCGCGCCCGTAGCGGAAGTGCGAGACCCCGCCTTCCTCGGCCGTCAGGTACTTGACCGGCGCGTCGATGTTCACCGGCTTCACGCCGCGCCAGGCCAGCCGCACCACGGCCTCGGTGTCGAAGTCGAAGCGGCGCATCCAGGGCTGGCGCTGCATCACCGCGATCAGGTCCTGCACCGGGTAGACGCGAAAGCCGTAGAGCGAATCGCCGACGCCGGCGAACAGCGTCTCGAGCTGGGTCCAGCCGTTGGAGACGCGGCGCCCGCGCACGCGCAGCAGCGGCGCGCTGGCATCGAACACCGGGCGGCCCAGCACCATGGTCTCGGGCCGAGCCAGCGAGGCCTGCATGAAGGCCGGGATCAGCGGGGCCGGGTGCTGGCCGTCGGAATCCATGGTGAGCGCGTGCGTGAAGCCCGCGTCGCGCGCCGCGCGCAGCCCGTGCAGCACCGCCGCGCCCTTGCCCTGGTTCTCGGGCAGCAGCCACACGCGCAGGCCGGGGCGGTCGGCCGCCATCCGCTGCAGCCGCTCGCCGGTGCCGTCGTCGCTGCCGTCGACCACCACCCATACCGGGCTCCATTGCGCGAGCGCCGCCTCGACGGTGGAGAACAGGCGCTCGCCCGTGTTGTAGCTCGGGATCAGGACAAGGTGGGTGCGCGAGGCGTCTGGCATTCGGGAGAGTCGGCGTCGGCGGCGCGCCGTTCGAGCTGGTGGCGGAAATATTGTTCGAGGTCCGATTGCAACACGTCGCTGTCCTGCGTCGGCGCGAAGCGCTGGCCCAGGCGCAGCTTGAACACGATCGGCAGCGGCGGCACGCGCCAGATCGGCCAGCCCTTGCCGAGGTAGGGCGAGTCGGTGTCGATGAACACGGTCTGGATCGGTGCCTGCGCGAGCTTGGCGATCAGCGTGACGCCGGGGCGGAACGGATTGAGCGGCGGCGTGACGGTGCGCGTGCCCTCGGGAAAGATCACCAGCTGGCCGCCTTCGCGCAGGTCGGCCACCGCCAGCCGTACCATGGTGCGCGCCGATTCGTTGCTGATGTAGCGTGCCAGCCGCGCGCCCGCGCCCAGGAAGATGTTGTGCAGCAGCTCGGCCTTCATGATGCAGGCGCTGCGCGGCAGCCGCGCCACCAGCAGCAGCGCGTCGAGCATGGTCGGGTGGTTGGCCACGAAGATCACGCCGGGCTCGTCGCGCAGCGCGTCGAGGCAGCTCGCGTCGATGCGCATCATGCCGGTGACCGAGGCCAGGCCCCAGAAGGCGCGGTAGGCGAAGGCGATGGTGGCGCGGCCCAGCGCGCGCGCCGGCTTCACCGGCATCACCGGGTAGATCAGCATCGCGAAGGCGTTCCAGACCAGCGAGATCAGGCCGAGGAACAGCAGCAGCGCATAGAGCATCAGCGCAAGCGGGACGGCCGTGAGAATGCGCAGCACGCGGAGGATCATCGGGAAAGGGTGGGGGCTGCCGTTCGAGCGTCAGTCCCGCCGCCGCCCGGGGGCGGTGGCATGGGCTTCGATCTCGACCAGCAGGTCGCCGCGGCAGATGTCGGCCTCGAGGTATACCGCGCCGCGCACCATCGGCGCGTCGGACCCGAGCGCGTCTTCGAGCACGCCGCGCACGGCTTCGAGGTCGCGCGGGTGGCGCACGTAGACCACGCTGTCGAGCGCGGACACGGAGAAGCGCGCCGATCCCTGCGCGTTGGCGGCATTCACCACGGCCTCGAGGTTGCGCAGCGTCTCGCGGGTCTGCTCGCGCACGTCGCCGCGGTGCACGGTCTCGTGGCCGACGATGCTCGCGGTGCCCGAGATGAACAGCGCGCAGCGGTCGTCGCCGATGTCGGCCAGCGCCGCGCGCGAGAAGGTGGGCGCGCGCGGCCCGTAGGTCGAGGGATAGCGGTAGGCCGAGACCTGGCGCGGGTTCTCGATCGGCAGCGGTGCGCGGCGCCCGGCCAGGAAGCGGACCGACAGCGCGCCGCGGTGGATGCCCAGCGCGCAGGCGGCCGGAGCGCCCTCGAAGGCGGCGCGGCCGGCCTCGAGGAAGGCGTCCTGCCGGCCCAGGTTGAACTGGCGGTAGCGTTCGAGCCCGCCGCCGTCGCCGTTGATCTGCGGCAGGTAGTTCCAGATCCGCAGCGGATGGGCGATGCCGCTCTGGTCGAGCGTGGCGAACAGGTCGCGGTAGGCCCGGTGCGCCAGTTCGGCCAGGCCCTGCTTCTCGACGCTTTCGTCGAGATCGATCGCGCCGAGCAGCCAGTGCTCGTCGGCGCGCCAGCGCACGAGGCCGGTGCGGCCGGTCCGCACGGCCGGCCCTGTGGCATGCCAGACGTCGGCGACGGCGCCGCGTGCCGACAGCACGCTGGCGTCGACCGGCGGCATCCAGTCGATGCGCTCGGGCGTGCCGTAGCCGATGGCGGCGAAGGGTGCCGGCCCGTTGGCGGCCAGCGCGAGGCTGTCCCTGAAGGACAGGCGCTCCACGCGCAGGGAGGAGGAAGAAGAGGGTGTTTCGCCCTGGAAGCGCACGATCAGGAAGCCTTTGCGAGGGGATCGGGGCCTGCCTGCGGGCGGTCCGCCCCGGTCGCGTGGCGGGTGGGCGGCAGCGTCGGATGTCCCGACCCGGCGAAAGGCAATGGCGTCATCGAGGGATTATCACCAAAAGGGTTGACCGGTCCGCCCGGCCGCGGCGCCGGTCCGTTGTGCGCGCCGGACAGTAAACTCGCAACCTGCTTCGAAAACACAGGACAGCGAGAGAAAAGCCATGGCCGGACACAGCAAATGGGCAAACATTCAGCACCGGAAGGGCCGGCAGGACGAAAAAAGAGGAAAGCTCTGGACCCGCGCCATCCGTGAAATCATGGTGGCGGCCCGGGCCGGCGGCGGCGACCTGAGCGCCAACCCCCGCCTGCGGCTGGCGGTCGAAAAGGCCAAGGCGGTCAATCTGCCGGCCGACACCGTCAAGCGCAACATCGACAAGGCCACGGGCAATCTCGAAGGCGTCAATTACGAAGAGATTCGTTACGAAGGGTACGGCATCGGCGGCGCGGCGATCATCGTCGACACCATGACCGACAACCGCGTGCGCACCGTGGCCGAAGTGCGCCACGCCTTCGCCAAGCACGGCGGCAACATGGGCACCGAGGGCTCGGTGGCCTTCCAGTTCAAGCATTGCGGCCAGTTCGTCTTCGCCCCGGGCACGGATGAAGACAAGGTGATGGAAGTGGCGCTCGAGGCCGGCGCGGAAGACGTCGTGACCGACGACGACGGCGCCATCGAGGTGATCACCGCGCCCGGCGACTTCGAGGCGGTGAAGAACGCGCTCGAGGCGGCGGGCCTCAAGCCCGAGGTGGCCGAGGTCACGATGCGGGCCGAGAACACCGTCGACGTGACCGGCGAGGACGCCGCGAAGATGCAGAAGCTGCTCGACGTGCTCGAGGACCTCGACGACGTGCAGGAGGTCTATCACAACGCCTCGCTGTCCGAATGAGGGCCGGCACCCGGCAACGGCAATGATGGAAAGAACACAGCGTATGAAGGCCCGAGAATGAAGGTACTGGTGATTGGGGGAGGGGGCCGCGAGCACGCCCTGGCATGGCGGCTGGCGCAGGCCGTGCGGGTCAGCCGCATCTACGTGGCGCCCGGCAACGGCGGAACGGTCACCGACCCGCGCTACGACAGCATCGACATCACCGAGCCCGCCGCGCTGCGCGAGTGGGCGCTCAAGGAAAAGATCGCGCTGACGGTGGTCGGCCCCGAGGCCCCGCTGGCCGCGGGCGTGGTCGACGAATTCCGCGCGCACGGGTTGCGCATCTTCGGCCCGACCAAGGCCGCCGCCCAGCTCGAGAGCTCGAAGGCCTTCTCCAAGGCCTTCATGAAGCGCCACAAGATCCCGACGGCCGAGTACGAGGCCTTCACCGACGCCGCCGCGGCCCATGCCTACATCGACGCCAAGGGCGCGCCGATCGTGGTCAAGGCCGACGGCCTGGCCGCCGGCAAGGGCGTGGTCGTGGCCATGACCGCGCAGGAAGCGCACGACGCGGTCGACTTCATGCTGGTCGACAACAAGTTCGGCGTGTCGCACAACGAGGGCGGCGCCCGCGTCGTGATCGAGGAGTTTCTGCAGGGCGAGGAAGCCAGCTTCATCGTGCTGTGCGACGGCAAGAACGTGACCGCGCTGGCCACCAGCCAGGACCACAAGCGCCTGCTCGACAACGACGAGGGCCCCAACACCGGCGGCATGGGCGCCTACTCGCCCGCGCCCGTGGTCACGGCCGAGGTGCATGCGCGCGCCATGCGCGAGATCATCCTGCCGACCATCCGCGGCATGGAGAAGGACGGCATCCCCTACACCGGCTTCCTCTACGCCGGCCTGATGATCGATGCGCAGGGCCATCCCAAGACGCTCGAGTTCAACTGCCGCATGGGCGACCCCGAGACCCAGCCGATCATGATGCGGCTGAAGTCCGACCTGTTCGAGGTGTTCTGGCACGCCACCGACGGCACGCTCGACCAGGTCGAGCTGCAGTGGGACCGCCGCGTCGCGCTCGGCGTGGTGATGGCCGCGCACGGCTACCCGCTCTCGCCGCGCAAGGGCGACCGCATCGACGGCATTCCCGCCGAGGCGCCCGATGCCGTGGTGTTCCATGCCGGCACCACCGTGAAGGACGGCGAACTCCAGACCAGCGGCGGCCGCGTGCTCTGCGTGACCGTGCTGGCCGACAGCGTCAAGCTCGCGCAGCAGCGCGCCTACGAGGTGGCGGCGCGGGTGCGCTTCGACGGTGCCCAGTACCGCCGCGACATCGGTTTCCGCGCCGTGCAGGCGCGCGGCCACGGCACCAACGGTTGATGCAGCGGCCACCCTCCGATCCCCAGGCGGTCGGCGACTATCTGCGCGGGCTGCAGCAATCCATCGTCGCCGCGATCGAGGCGGCCGATGGCGGCACCGCGGTGCGCGATGCCTGGCACAAGGCGCCCGACGAGCCGCTGCAGGGCAGCGGGCTCACTTGCATCCTCGAGGGCGGCGAGCTGTTCGAGCGCGCGGGCTGCGGCTTCTCGCAGGTCCGCGGCCCCAAGCTGCCGCCTTCGGCCACGCAGAACCGGCCCGAGCTGGCCGGCGCGCCCTTCGAGGCCATGGGCGTGTCGCTGGTGTTCCACCCGCGCAACCCCTACGTGCCGATCGTCCACATGAACGTGCGCATGCTGGCCGCGCTGCCGGCCGGCGGCGAGCCGGTCTGCTGGTTCGGCGGCGGCATGGACCTCACGCCCTGCTATGGCTTCGAGGAAGACGCGGTGCACTTCCACACCATCTGCCGCGATGCGCTCGCGCCCTTCGGCGAGGACAAGTACCCGCGCTTCAAGACCTGGTGCGACGAGTATTTCTTCCTCAAGCACCGCAACGAGCAGCGCGGCATCGGCGGCATCTTCTTCGACGACTTCGCCGAGGGCGGGGCCGACAACGGCTTCGCGCTGATCCGTTCGGTGGGCGATGCCTTCCTGCCGGCCTACCTGCCGCTGGTGGAGCGCCGCCGCGGCATGGCCTGGGGCGAGCGCGAGCGCGCGTTCCAGCTCTACCGGCGCGGCCGCTACGTCGAATTCAATCTCGTGTGGGACCGCGGCACGCACTTCGGGCTGCAGTCGGGCGGCCGCACCGAATCGATCCTGCTGTCGATGCCGCCGCAGGCGAGCTGGGCCTATCGCCGCGAGCCCGAGCCGGGGTCGCCCGAGGCGGCGCTCTACAGCGACTTCATCGTGCGTCGCGCGTGGCTGCCGTGAACGCTTCGAGGAACGCGCCGCGCATCGGCGTGTTCGGCGGCGCCTTCGATCCGCCGCACAACGCCCACGTGGCGCTCGCGCGGGCGGCGCTCGAGCAACTGGGCCTCGCCGCGCTCTACGTGTTCCCGACCGGGCATGCCTGGCACAAGGTGCGCGAACTCACGCCGGCGAAAGACCGCCTCGCGATGGCGCAGCTGGCGTTCGGCGACATCCCGGGCATGGTCGTCGATTCGCGCGAGATGCTGCGCGACGGCCCCACCTACACCATCGACACCCTGCGCGAACTGCAGCAGGCGCGGCCCGATGCCGAGCTGGTGCTGGTCATGGGCGCCGACCAGGCGCGAGCCCTGCCGAGCTGGCACGGCTGGCAGGATATACTCGCGGTCGCTACTATTTCTGTAGCGTATCGCGCACTATCGACGGCCGACACCGCCCGTTTTGATCCGAATACACTGCCCGGCCTCCCCGCCGGCGCGCGTTTCGAGGCGCTAGAACTGCCTGCCATGGACATCAGCGCCACCGACATCCGGCGGCGTGCGTCGCTGGGCGAGGAGATTTCCTCGCTGGTTCCGCCCACGGTTGCACGCTATATTGACCAACACTTCCTCTATCGCCCTGCCTGATGACCACTGAAGCCGCCGCCAAGAAAGACACCCAGAAACTCCAGCGAGCCATCATCGATGGGCTCGAAGACGTCAAGGCGCAGGACATCCAGGTTTTCGACACCGAGCATCTCTCGCCGCTGTTCGAGCGCGTGATCGTGGCCTCGGGCACCTCGAACCGCCAGACCAAGGCGCTGGCCGCGAGCGTGCGCGACGCGGTGCGCGATGCCGGCTTCGGCAAGCCGCGCGTGGAAGGCGAGGAAAACGGCGAGTGGATCATCGTGGACTGCGGACAGGCCGTGGCGCACATCATGCAGCCGGCGATCCGCCAGTACTACCACCTCGAGGAAATCTGGGGCGACAAGCCCGTGCGCCTGAAGCTCGGCGCGAGCAAGCCCGCGCGTGCTTCCGAGGACAAGAAGGAAACCAAGCCCGCGGCCGCCAAGGCCCCGACCTCGCTGCGCCGCGCGAGCGCCGCCAAGACCGCGATCCGTGCCGCCGAGCGCGAGGCCAAGGAAGCCAAGGCCGCGCCGAAAAAGGCGGCCGGCAAGACCGCCGCCAAGACCGCCGCCAAGACCGCCGCGAAAAAGGCACCGGCCAAGAAGGCGCCCGTGGTGGTGGTCGGCAAGCCGGTGGCCAAGAAGGCCGCCGCCAAGAAGACCGTTGCCAAGCCCGCGGCGAAGAAGGCGCCCGCGCGCAAGACCGCTTCGCGCAGCGCATGAAGCTGCTGGTGGTCGCAGTCGGGCAGCGCATGCCCGACTGGGCACAGACTGCCTGGGACGACTACGCCAAGCGTTTCCCGCCCGAACTCAAGCTCGAACTGCGCGCGGTCAAGACCGAGCCGCGCGGTTCCAAGTCGCTCGAGACCCTCTACGCCGCCGAACGAGAACGCATCGAGGCCGCCATCGCGCGCGGCATGCGCATCGTGGTGCTCGACGAGCGCGGCACCGCGCTGACCACCAAGGCCCTGGCCGCCCGGCTGCAGAGCTGGCAGGGCGAGGGCGACGACGTCGCGTTGGTGATCGGCGGTCCCGACGGGCTCGACCCGGCCTTCAAGGCCGCGGCCCACGAGCGCATCCGCCTGTCCGACCTGACGCTGCCGCATGCGATGGCGCGCGTGCTGCTGGTGGAGCAGCTCTACCGCGCATGGTCGGTCAACGCGGGCCATCCCTACCACCGCGAATGAGCGGCGCGCGAGGGCCTCGCCACGTCCTCGCATCGACTCCGTCCTTTCTTCCGCACCCCAGGAACGACCGCCGTGCCGACCACCCCGACCTTCCTCTATCTCGCCTCGCAGAGCCCGCGCCGCGCCCAGTTGCTCGGCCAGCTCGGCGTGCGCCATGAACTGCTGCTGGCTGCCGACGACGAGGACGCCGAGGCGCTCGAGACCGTGCTGCCCGGCGAATCGCCGACCGCCTACGTGCAGCGCGTGACCGCGCTCAAGCTCGATGCCGCCGTGGCGCGCCTGCGCCGCCGCGGCCTGGCCGACGCGCCCGTGCTGTGCGCCGACACCACCGTGGCGCTGGGCCGCGCCATCCTCGGCAAGCCCGAGGACGCGCGCGATGCCGAGCGCATGCTCGCGCTGCTGTCGGGCGCCACGCACCGCGTGCTGACGGCCGTGGCCCTGCAGCAGGGCCGGCGCCGGCAGGCCGCGCTGAGCGTGTCGCGCGTGCGCTTCGCGCCCATGAGCCGCGCGCAGATCCGCCGCTACGTCGAAGGCGGCGAGCCGCTGGGCAAGGCCGGCGCCTATGGCATCCAGGGCGCGGCGGCTGCCTTCGTCGAGCACATCAGCGGCTCCTATTCGGGCATCATGGGCCTCCCCATGTTCGAGACCGCGCAACTGCTGCGGCGCGCCGGTTTCCCCATTTGAGACAACCGAGACAACCGAGAACTCCATGCAAGACATCCTGATCAACTGGTCCCCGCAGGAGACCCGCGTGGCGGTGGTCGAGCACGGCGCGGTGCAGGAGCTGCACGTCGAGCGCACGCTCGAGCGCGGACTGGTCGGCAACATCTACCTGGGCAAGGTCTCGCGCGTGCTGCCGGGCATGCAGTCGGCCTTCATCGACATCGGCCTGGAGCGCACCGCCTTCCTGCACGTGGCCGACATCGTGGCGCCCTTCACGCCGGGCTCGCGGCCGAGCGCCGCGCCGGCCGAACGCGACCACCGCAACGGCGGCGCCATGGTGCCGATCGAGAAGCAGGTGTTCGAGGGCCAGTCGCTGCTGGTGCAGGTCATCAAGGACCCGATCGGCACCAAGGGCGCGCGGCTGTCGACACAGATCAGCATCGCGGGCCGGCTGCTCGTGTTCCTGCCGCAGGACAACCACATCGGCGTGTCGCAGAAGATCCCGGCCGACCTGCGCGATGCGCTGCGTTCGCGCATGCTCGCGCTGATCGAGGCCGCCGCGGCGGCCGACAGCGGCGGCGTGGTGCCCGAGAACACCGGCGGCTTCATCCTGCGCACCAACGGCGAGGACTCCACCGACGCCGAGCTCGCCGACGACATCGCCTACCTGCGCAAGACCTGGTCGCGCATCCGCGAGGCCTCGACGCGGCTGCCGCCGATGTCGCTGCTGCACCAGGACCTGAGCCTGCTGCAGCGCGTGCTGCGCGACCTCACCACCGAGGACACGCAGACCATCCGCATCGACTCGCGCGAGCAGTTCGAGCTGCTGCTGAAGTTCGGCCTGGAGTTCATGCCCAAGGCGTCCGGCAAGCTGCAGCACTACCGTGGCGAGCGGCCGATCTTCGACCTCTATTCGGTCGACGAGGAGATCGCGCGCGCGCTGGGTCGCCGGGTCGATCTCAAGTCGGGCGGCTACCTCGTGGTCGACCAGACCGAGGCGCTGACCACCATCGACGTGAACACCGGCGGCTTCGTCGGCGCGCGCAACTTCGACGACACCATCTTCAAGACCAACCTCGAGGCGGCGCAGGCCATCGCGCGCCAGCTGCGGCTGCGCAACCTGGGCGGGATCATCATCGTCGACTTCATCGACATGGCGCGCGACGACCACCGCGAGCAGGTGCTCGGCGAGTTCCGCAAGCAGCTCGCGCGCGACCGCGTGAAGACCACGGCCGGCGGCTTCTCGCAGCTCGGCCTGGTCGAGATGACGCGCAAGCGCACGCGCGAATCGCTGGCCCACATGCTGTGCGAGCCCTGCGTGGCCTGCGGCGGCCAGGGCATCGTGAAGACCGCGCGCAGCGTGGCCTACGACGTGATGCGCGAGATCCTGCGCGAGGCGCGGCAGTTCACGCCGCGCGAGTTCCGCATCGTCTCGTCGCCGCAGGTGATCGAGCTGTTCCTCGACGAGGAGAGCCAGCACCTGGCCGGGCTCAGCGACTTCATCGGCAAGCCGATCTCGCTGCAGTCCGAGCCGGCGATCGGGCAGGGGCAGTACGACATCGTGCTGCTCTGAGCCCGTAGTCCGTAGTCCTTCAACGCCGCGATTCGCGGCCCTGGCGCATCCCGATGCTGGCGAGCGCCGCCAGCACCAGCAGCACGGCCATCGCGAGCAGGCCGTTGGTCGTGCTGCCCGTGCTCTGCTCGATCCATCCCATCACCGAGGGCCCGATGAAGCCGCCCAGCAGGCCGCAGGTGTTGACCAGCGCCAGCCCGCCCGCGAGCGCCACGCCGGCCAGGCGCGAGGAGGCGAACAGGAAGATCACCGACTGCACCACGAAGAACATCGAGCCCGTGAGGCAGAAGCCCGCGAGCGCGACGGCCGGGCTCGCGAAGGCCGCGATGCACAGCCCCACGGCCATGGCGGCCAGCCCGATCAGCAGCAGCAGACGGCCGCGCCGAGGCGTGACCGCGAGCCGCGGCAGCGCGATCGCGCCGACCGCGGCGGCAACCCAGGGCAGCGAGTTGAGCGCGCCGATCTGCAGCGGCGTGAGCTTGCCGTAGGTGCCGATGATGCTCGGCAGGAAGAAGATCACCGTGTAGATGCTGATCTGGTGGCAGAAGTAGACGAAGATCGCGAGCCAGATCTGCTTGTCGACCAGGCAGGCGCGCAACGATTCGCCGACCTGGCCATGGGCCGCGTCCTCGGCGCGTTCTGCGGCGAGGCCTTGCTCGATGGCGCGCGCCTGCGCCGGCGTGAGCCAGCTGGCATCGGCAGGCCCGTCGGGCAGCTTGCGCCAGACCACGAAGGCCAGCGCCACGGCCGGCAGGCCCTCGATCACGAACATCCATTGCCAGCCGTGCCAGCCCAGCAGGCCGTCCATCTGCAGCAGCGCGCCGCCGACCGGGCCGCTGAGGATGTTGGCGATGCATACGCCGAGCAGGAAATAGCCGGTGGCGCGCGCCCGGTCCTTGCGGCCGAACCAGTAGTTCAGATAGAGCATCACGCCCGGGAACAGGCCGGCCTCGGCCGCGCCGAGCAGCACGCGCATCACGTAGAACGAGGTCTCGCCGCTGACGAAGGCCATGCCGGCAGAGAGCAGGCCCCAGGTGATCATGATGCGCGCGATCCACCAGCGCGCGCCCACGCGGTGCATCACCAGGTTGCTCGGCACCTCGAGCAGTGCGTAGCTCAGGAAGAACAGGCCCGCGCCCAGGCCGTAGGCCGCGGCCGAGATGCCGATGTCGACCGCCATGTGGCTCTTGGCGAGCGCGATGTTCGTGCGGTCGATGAAGCTGATCACGTAGGCCAGCACCAGCAGCGGCATCAGCTTGCGGAAGATCAGCGCATTGAGCGAGGCCTGCTCGTCGGTGGTGGCCGTGTCGGCCGCGGGCCCGAGGCGGGCGCCGGGGATGGAGGTGTGTGCCATCGGTGTCTCTCTCTGAAGTCTTGTTCTGGTGAAGGAATGCAGCGGCGCGCCGCGCGAGCGACGGCGCTGCGGGCGATGGGGATGCGAGGGGCTAGAAGTCGACCTTGGCCGCGCCCTTGAGGCCGAGGATCTCGCGCGCCTCGTCGGGTGTCGCGATGTCGATGTTCAGCGCCTCGAGCACGGCGCGGATGCGCAGCACCTGCTCGGCACTCGAGGCGGCGAGCCGGCCCGGGCCGATCCACAGCGAGTCCTCGAGGCCGACGCGCACGTGCGACCCCATGGCCGCGCCGATGGTGGCCAGCGGCAGCTGGTTGCGGCCGGTGCCGAGGATCGACCACTGGAAGCGGTCGCCGAACAGGCGCGCCGCGGTGCGGTGCATGTGCATCAGGTCCTCGGGGTCGGCGCCGATGCCGCCGAGGATGCCGAACACCGTCTGTACGAACACCGGCGCGCGCACCAGGCCGCGGTCCATGAAGTGGCGCAGGTTGTTGAGGTGGCTGACGTCGTAGCACTCGAACTCGAAGCGCGTGCCGTTGGCCTCGCCCAGGCGCAGGATGTTCTCGATGTCGGCGAAGGTGTTCTTGAAGATCAGGTTGCGGCTGTTCTCGAGGTGCTCGCGTTCCCACTCGTGCTCGAAGGACTTGAAACGCTCGAGCATGGGGAACAGGCCGAAGTTCATCGAGCCCATGTTGAGCGAGGCCAGCTCGGGCTTGAAGGTGGTGGCCGGGCGCATGCGTTCCTCGACGCTCATGTGCGGGCTGCCTCCGGTGGTGATGTTGATCACGGCATCGGTGGCGGCCTTGATCCTCGAGAGGAAGGGGCGGAACAGGTCCGGGTCCTGCGAGGGGCGGCCGTCCTTCGGGTCGCGCGCATGCAGGTGCAGGATCGCGGCGCCGGCGCGCGCCGCCTCGATCGAGGCGGCGGCGATCTCGTCGGCCGTCACCGGCAGGTGCGGCGACATGCTCGGCGTGTGGATCGCGCCGGTGGGGGCGCAGGTGATGATGGCTTTGGTGCGGGTGGCCATGGTCGGGATTCGGGTGAGGTCGGAAAGAGAAGAAGAGGGCGGGTCAGCTCAGCGCCTGGGTGTGGCCGTCGACCACGAGCTCCTGGCCGGTGACGCTGGCGGCCAGGTCGCTGGCGGCGAACAGCACCATGTTCGCGATGTCGCCGGCCGTCACCATGCGGTTGAGCGCGGACTGCGAGGTGTAGATGCGCGTGACCTCCTCGATGGGCTTGCCGAGCGCCTGGGCCTTGGCGGCGATCACGGCGCGGATGCGCGGACCGTCGACCGCGCCCGGCAGGATCGCGTTGACGCGGATGCCGTCGGGGCCGAGTTCGAGCGCGAGCGTCTTGGTGAAGCCGATCACGGCCCATTTCGAGGCCGCGTAGGGCGAGCGGCCCGGCATGCCGAGGTGGCCGGCGGCCGAGGACAGGTTGACGATCGAGGGATGGCGGCCCTGGCGCAGCCGCGGCACCGCGAGCCGGGCGCAGAGGAACTGGCCCGTGATGTTGACGGCCAGCGTGCGGTTCCAGTCGTCGAGCGAGAGGGTTTCGACGCCACCGGTCGGGCCGGCCACGCCGGCGTTGTTGACCAGCACGTCGAGGCCGCCGAGTTCGCGGTCCGCGGCGTCGAAGAGGCGCGCCACCTGTTCTTCGTTCGAGACATCGGCGAGGCAGCTGCCGACCTCGGGCAGCTCGGTCGACAGCCGGTCCAGGCTCTCGGACTGCACGTCGCAGACGAAGACACGGGCGCCGGCCGCGGCGAAGGCGCGCACGATGTCGAGTCCGATGCCGCTGGCGCCGGCGGTGACGAGCACGCGCTGGCCGGCGAGGGAATTGCCGTTCCACATTTCTGAATCGCTCCTTGGGGTGTGACAGGGAATGGTTGGCATCGTAGATCTGTGATCACAGATATCGAATGGGGTATACCCTGAAACGTATACTTAGCCGCATGGAGCTCTCCGATCTCGTCACCCCGCTCAAGCGCCAGACGCTCAGCGCCAACGTCTACGACCAGTTGCGCGATCTCGTGATGAGCGGGCAGATGATGCCGGGCGAGCAGATCTCGCTGCGCAGCGCCGCCGCGGCGCTGGGCGTGAGCGTGATGCCGGTGCGCGAGGCGATGCAGCGGCTGGTGGCCGAGCAGGCGCTCGAGCTGACGCCCAGCCGCACCCTGCGCGTGCCGCGCATGACGGCCGCGCAGTTCAAGGAGATCACGGTGATCCGCACCAACCTCGAGGGGCTGGCGACCGAGGCGGCGGCCGCGGCGGTCGGCACCGTGGCGCTGCGCGAGATCGCCGAGTGCCACGATGCCTTCGTCGCCGAAATGAAGGCGGCGAGTCCCGATGGCTCGAGGCTGGTCACCTTCAACAAGGAATTCCACTTCGCGGTCTATGCCGCGGCCGACATGCCGATGCTGCTGCAGATGATCGAGGCGCTGTGGCTGCGCATCGGGCCGATCCTCAACTACGACCTGCGCGCCGGTTCGCGCCGCGTGGGCGAGAAGGTGGCGGTGGCGCACCATGCGGCGCTGCTCGCGGCGTTGAAGCGGCGCGACGGCGCCAAGGCCCGGGCCGCGCTCGAGGGCGACATCCGCAGCGCGGCCGAGTTCATCCTCTCGGCCGGCGTGCTGGTGGCGGAGGGCGCTTCAAGGCCGCCGTCGCCCGGCGGTCGGGATCAGAGCGTCGGGTCCTGACCCGCGGCGGCGCTGCGCACCGCGTTCGTCTGCAGCCGCGCATAGAGGCCGTCGAGCGCCATCAGCTGCGCGTGCGACCCCTGTTCGGCCACGCGGCCCTGTTCCATCACGATGATGCGGTCGGCATGCTGGATGGTCGACAGGCGGTGCGCCACGATCAGCGTGGTGCGGTTCTGCATCAGGCGCTGCAGGGCGTCCTGCACCAGCCGCTCGGATTCGGTGTCGAGGGCCGAGGTGGCCTCGTCGAGCAGCAGCACCGGCGCATCCTTGTAGAGCGCGCGCGCGATCGCGAGGCGCTGGCGCTGGCCGCCCGAGAGCTGGGTGGCGTTGTGGCCCAGCACGGTGTCGATGCCGTTGGGCAGGCCCTCGACGTGGCTGCTGAGGTTGGCGGCCGCGATGCAGGCCAGCACGCGGTCGCGGTCGATCTCGGCATCGGCGCCCAGCGCCACGTTGGCCGCGAGGGTGTCGTTCAGCATCACCACGTCCTGGCTCACCATGGCGAACTGCGAGCGCAGGCTCTTGAGCTCCCATTCCGAGATGTCGTGGCCGTCGAGCAGCACCTGGCCGCCGCTGGGCAGCACGAAGCGCGGCAGCAGGTTCATCAGCGTGGTCTTGCCCGAGCCCGAGGGGCCGACGAAGGCCACGTTCTGGCCCGGCTCGATCACGAGGCTCACGCCGTCGAGGGCGGGGCGCTCGTCGTCGCCGCGGTAGTTCACGCGCGTGTCGCGGAACTCGATGCGACCCTGCGCATGCGCCATGCCGAAGCTGCCCTGCGGCTCGGTCGGCACCTCGTCGACCAGCGCCAGGCCGCGCTCGAGCGCCGCCAGGCCGCGCGTGATCGGGCCGGCCACTTCGGCGAGGCGCCGGATCGGCGCGATCAGCATCAGCATCGCCGTGATGTAGGCGACGAAACCGCCGACCGTGAAGCCCTGCTTGCCACTCTGCCAGAGCGCGATCATCACGACCACCGACAGCGCCAGCGAGGCCATCATCTGCGTGAGCGGGGTGGTCGCGGCCTGGGCGATGGTGGACTTCACGGCCAGCCGGTTGAGCTTCTGGCTCAACTGCTCGAAGCGCCTGGCCTGGGCCGTCTCGGCGCCATGCAGGCGCACCATGCGGTGGGCGAGCACGTTCTCTTCCACCACGTAGGCCAGTTCGTCGGTGGCCTGCTGGCCCTGCTGCGTGAGTTTGTAGAGGCGCTTGGAGAACACCTTCATGATCCAGGAGATGCTCGGCACCAGGAAGGCCACGATCAGCGTGAGCTTCCAGTTCAGGTAGACCAGGTAGCCCAGCAGCGCCACCAGCGTGAAGCCGTCGCGCGACAGCCCCAGCAGCGCCTGCACCAGCAGCATCGCGCCGGTCTGCACTTCATAGACCACGGTGTTCGACAGCGTGCTGGCCGACTGGCGCGCGAACAGCGCGAGCTCGGCGCTCAGCAGCCGGTCGAACAGCACCTTGCGCAGCCGCTGCATGCCTTCGTTGGCGATGCGCGAGAGCGCGTACTGCGAGATGAACTGGGCGATGCCGCGCACCGCGAACAGCAGCAGCACGGCGGCCGGCACGAACCACAGAGGCATTTCGCCGCGCGTGAAGCCGCGGTCGAGCAGCGGCTTGAGGAGGGCCGCCATCAGCGGCTCGGTGATGGCGGCGAGCATCGCGCCGATCAGCCCCAGCGCCCACCATTGGCGCGAACCGCCGAACCAGGTCATGAGCCGCGCCAGCCGGCGCATCAGGGGAGGGCGTGCGGTCTCGCTGCCGGGGGGTGTCTGCATGGCGGCGGATTCTACGGGGCGGGTCGGAACGCCCTTTCGGCTGCCCGGGGCCGGGTGCCAGGGCGCGTTCCTGAAGCATTTTGTGTGTAGGACCCCGCGCCGCATGGAACGTTTTGCCATGGCCCCATCAAAGCAATGTGTACCATGTGGCCCCGTTACAAGGGGAGAAACTTTTTCAACCCGAGATCTCTCCGAAACCGCATGAACAAGCCGTTGCAAGCCCTCTCTCCAACTCCTTCTTCATCGCTTTTGGGTCGCCGCACGGTCATCGCGGCCCTGGCAGCCTCCCCCGTTTTGCCCGCACTCGCCCAGTTCAAGGTCGAGGTGTCGGGCGTGGGGCTGACCCAGTTGCCCATCGCGCTCGTGCCGTTCCGCGGCCAGGATTCCTCGCCGCAGAAGATCTCCGAGATCGTGCAGGCCGACCTCGAGCGCAGCGGCCAGTTCCGCGGCGTCGATGCCTCGGGCCAGGCGCTCGACGAGGGCTCGCGTCCCGATTTCTCCGTCTGGCGCCAGCGCACCGCCGACTCGCTCGTGGTCGGCAGCGTCACGCGCCTGGCCGATGGCCGCTACGACGTGCGCTTCCGTCTCTGGGACGTGGTGCGTGGCCCGAACGGCGGTGACCTCGGTGGCCAGAGCTACATCGTTCCCCAGGGCGACCTGCGGCTCGCCTCGCACCGCATCGCCGACTACGTCTACGAGAAGCTCACGGGCGACAAGGGCATCTTCTCGACCCGCATTGCCTACGTGACCAAGGGCGGCAGCCGCTACTCGCTGTGGGTGGCCGATGCCGACGGCGAGAACGCGCAGGCCGCGCTCGCCAGTCCCGAGCCGATCATCTCGCCGGTCTGGTCGTCCAACGGCCAGCAACTGGCCTACGTGTCGTTCGAATCGCGCAAGCCCGTCGTCTACGTGCACAACGTGGCCAGCGGCCAGCGCCGGCTGGTCGCCAACTTCCGCGGCTCCAACAGCGCGCCGGCCTGGGCGCCCGACGGCAGCACGCTCGCCGTCACGCTGAGCCGCGACGGCGGCTCGCAGCTCTACACCATCCCGGCCAGCGGCGGCGAGCCGCGCCGGCTGACCCAGAGCGCGAGCATCGACACCGAACCGGTCTACTCGGCCGACGGCAGCACCATCTACTTCGTGAGCGACCGCGGCGGCGCACCGCAGATCTACAAGATGGGCGCCAATGGCGGCAACCCGACCCGGGTCACCTTCAGCGGTACCTACAACATTTCTCCTTCCGTCAGCGCCGACGGCCGGTGGTTGGCCTACATCTCCCGCGTGGGCGGGGCGTTCAAACTCCACGTGATGGAGTTGGCCAGCGGCAATGTCACCGCCATCACCGACACCTCGGCGGACGAGAGTCCGAGTTTTGCCCCCAATAGCAAGCTGATCGTCTATGCCACGCAACTGCAAGGTCGCGAGGCCCTCATGACGACCACGCTGGACGGAAAAATAAAGGCACGGCTGGCGGGTCAGGCAGGAGACATCAGGGAACCGGACTGGGGTCCGTTTCAAAAGCAATGATTAGGTTTATCTGAGGAGTTCGAAATGTTGAAACGTACGATTTATTCGCTGGCCATCGTGGCGCTGATCGCAGGCTGCTCGTCGGGCACCAAGCTCAACGAAACGCCCGTGACCGACCGCACCGGTACCGCCGGTGGCGCTGGCAACCAGGGCGCTGCCACGGCCGTGGCACCCGTCACGATCGATCCCAACGCCGGCACCGCCCAAGGTCCGATGGGCGTCGAGCGCATCGTGTATTTCGACTACGACAGCTACACGGTCAAGCCCGAGTTTCAGTCGCTGATCGACGGCCATGCCCGTTTCCTCAAGGCCAACCCGCAGCGTCGCATCTCGATCGAAGGCCACACCGACGAGCGCGGCGGCCGCGAGTACAACCTCGCGCTGGGCCAGAAGCGTTCGGAAGCCGTGCGCCGCGCGCTCACGCTGCTGGGCGTGAACGACAGCCAGATCGAAGCCGTGAGCTTCGGCAAGGAAAAGCCCGCCGTGACCGGCGCGGGTGAAGAAGTCTGGGCGCAGAACCGTCGCGCCGAAATCCGCTACACCCGGTGATGCGGCCCGCCCAACGCGCTCTGTGGCGTGGCGCGGCCCTGGCGGCCGCCCTGTTGTGCGCCTCGGCCGGATCGCAGGCCGCGCTGTTCGAGGATGACGAGGCCCGCAAGGCCATCCTCGATCTGCGCCAGCGCGTGGAGGCCGTGCGCCAGCAGACCGATCAGCGCCTGACCGACGAGAACGGCCAGCTGCGGCGCAGCCTGCTCGACCTGCAGACGCAGATCGAGCAGATGCGTGGCGACCTGGCGCGCATGACCGGCCAGAACGAACAGCTCACGCGTGCCGTGAGCGAGCTGCAGTCCAAGCAGACCACCATCGACGACCGGCTCAAGCAGAACGAGCCGTCGAAGGTCACGGTCGATGGTCGCGAGTTCAATGCCGATCCGCGCGAGAAGGCCGACTTCGAAGCCGCGCTCGGCGTGTTCCGCGCCGGCCAATTCGCGCAGGCCCAGACCGCCTTCGCCGAGTTCGTCAAGCGCTATCCGCAAAGCGGCTACAACGCCTCGGCGCTGTTCTGGCTCGGCAACGCCCAGTACGCCACGCGCAACTACAACGAGGCCATCGCCAACTTCCGTTCGATGCTCTCGCTGGCGCCCGACCATGCCAAGGCCCCCGAGGCCGTGCTGTCGATCGCGAACTGCCAGATCGAGCTCAAGGACACGCGCGCCGCGCGCCGCACGCTGGAAGACCTGACCAAGGCCTATCCGCAGTCGGAAGCCGCGCAGGCCGGCCGCGAGCGTCTCTCGCGACTGCGCTAGTGCCGGCGGAGCCCTCCGCTTGAGCGCTGTTCACGAGCCCGTCTCCACGATCGAACCGGCGACTGCCCCCGAGGCAGCCGCCGGTTTTGTCGCGTCTGGAGACCACGCGATGGCACCCGATTTCGCGCGCCGCTTCGGCGGCCTCGAGCGCCTGTACGGCGTGAGCGGTGCCGCGCGCATCCGCAACGCGCACGTGCTCGTCGTGGGCATTGGCGGCGTCGGTTCGTGGGCCGTCGAGGCGCTGGCGCGCAGCGGGGTGGGGCGCCTCACGCTGATCGATCTCGACCACGTGTCCGAGTCCAACATCAATCGCCAGATCCATGCGCTCGACAGCACCGTCGGACAAGCCAAGGTCGAAGCCATGCGCGAGCGCATCGCGCAGATCAACGCCGAGTGCCGCGTGCTGCCGGTCGACGAGTTCGTCGAGCCCGACAACTGGCCCGCGCTGCTCGAAGCCGCGCAGGCCGCCAACGGTCCCGTGCATGCCGTCATCGACGCCTGCGACCAGGTGAAGGCCAAGCTCGCGATGGCCGCTTGGGCCCGCGGCGTCGCGCGTGGCACCGACTTCATCACCGTCGGTGCGGCGGGCGGCAAGCGGCTCGCGCACAAGGTCGACATCGACGACCTCTCGCAGGTCACGCACGACCCATTGCTCGCGCAGCTGCGGCAACGCCTGCGCAAGTCGCATGGCGCGCCGCGCGAAGGCCGCAAGATCGGCGTCGCCTGTGTGTTCAGCCGCGAGAGCGTGGCCCCGCCCGATGCCTCGTGCGCCATCGAGAGCGGCGATGGTTCGCTCAACTGCCATGGCTATGGGTCGGTGGTCAGCGTGACCGCGACCTTCGGGCAATGCGCGGCGGGGTGGGTGCTCGATCGGATGGCGGTCAATACCACGCTATAATCTTTGGCTTTGCCGCATTTGACAGCGGCGAAGCGTCAAGAAAAAAACAAGAACGAGGAACTCCCTGCCCAGGGAAAACCGAATTCGGGACGTTAGCTCAGTTGGTAGAGCAGCGGACTTTTAATCCGTTGGTCACTGGTTCGAATCCAGTACGTCCTACCAGAACCAGATCCATGGCTAGCCACATGGATCCACCCGCCCCAAGTGAAACAGCCACTTGGGGCATTTTTTTTGCGCGCTCGAGCAACCTCTTGATGTTCGACGGATTCTCCAGAGACCAATCCAGGTCATCGAGCTCGCTGTCATAGCCTCAGCGAGAGGTCTTCAACATGATCTCTTCCGGAGTGTTCGAGCTCGGGAGCCAGGATGCCCTGACCCATCTCGATGAAGAACGATGCCATCCGCGGGCCATCCCTGCGCGGCCCAGGTCGATCCTTCTCAGGCCGGGGTCGAGGTCGCCGCCGCCACCTTGCGCAGGTGATGGGCAATTCGCGTGTAGTAGAGGATGGTGTAGCCGAGCGACGTGGCGAACACGAGCAGGCGATAGACGAAAGCGGGATCGCGAAAGGTGCCGCTCGTCAGCACATGCGGCAGGCCGAAGTACATGAGGGTCGCCACCAGAAGATTGAGGGCGAGGACCTTGAATCCGATCGGAACCGCGATGACGCAATAGCGGCGAACGAAGTCGCGTCCGGACGCCGCACCGTTCGCGAGGAATGCTTCGTGCGTGCCCACGAGGCTGATGGCGAGAGTGAGGCCGGCCTCGAACAGCAAGGTCCAGTGCCTGTAGCCACCGAACCAGAGCGCCGAATAGTTGAGGATCACCCAGAGCAGCGCCGCGGCCAGCATGTACTTCAGGCCATCGGTTTCATCGAGCCTGTCATGGACCAGGTCGTCTCTGAGTTTTCGGGTGTTCCAGATATGCATGCGCATGGGGATGTCGATGGCCGGGATGCATCCGGATGTACACCCATAACCGTGCCGGCCCGCCTTTGTCCGCCGAGTCCGGATGGTCAAGCGGATGAAGCCGGGCGTCGCGGGCCTATCTCTTGCGCGGCCAGAGCAGGTCCTTGCCCGCCGGCGTCAACTGGTAGGAGAACCGCCGCGCGGGCCTCGCCTGAATCTGCAGCGACGGCGTATCGACCAGCGCGATCAGCCCCGCGGTCTGAAGCACTTCGAGTTGATGTCCCTCGACTTCGGGCCACGCCCCGGCGCTGACCCGTGCAAGGCAGGCGGTGACCAGCGTCTTGTTCTCGAGCATCGATGACTCCTTTGGGCTGGCCGCGATTCTGGGCCGGCAGGGGAGTTCGATCTCTCCTCCGTTGGGAGGAGGATCCACGCGCGAAGCGGTGCTGCGCTACCGCGGGGCCGTTGAAAGGGGCTTCGGAAGAGAAGAAGTGCTGGAAGGTGAAGCGCACGACGATCGGGGGTATGGCCGCGCGCTACATTGGTCCTCCTCCGCAAACACAGACCAGGGACGATCCATGACCACCCGACGAAGCCGTCCAACCTGCCTGCTCCTGGCGCTGGCGGCCTGCTGCACGGCCGCATCGGCCGCCACCATGGTCTGCACGCCGGGGCCGGCCGCGGGCAATGCGCCGTTCAACGCGGTGCGCAGGATCGCGATCGACGAGTTCTCGCGCACGGTCAACCTCGACGTGGTGCGCTCGAAGACGCGCGAGACCGAGACCCTGGGCAAGATGCGCGCGGACCTCGTCGGCCTGGACGAGTCGTCGGGCGAGCCGGTCTATGTCTTCAATTCGATTCCGACCTCCGAGGTGGAGACCACCACGCTCTTCAAGCTGTCGAAGGCCGGCGAGTGGCGCCTGACCAGCGCCACGCTGAGCATCGTGGGCAAGGTGCCCATGCTGCGCAGCGTGGATGGCGGCACGGTGTTCAACTGCAAGCGCTCGAGCCTCGGCTGACGAAACGGCGCGTAGGCCGGGCTCAGGGCTGGGTACGTGCCTTGATGAACTGGCCGCCGCGCACCCGCACACGCTCGATGGCCGCCTCCAGCGAAGGCTGCCGCATCACGACGAGGTCGCCCTTGGGAATGCCGCGCCAGGTGATCCGGGCCACGCCCGAATAGCTGCCGCGCATCGTCTCCTTGCAGAAGAAGGAGCCGTTCCAGCCATCCTGGAGGTCGACTGAGATGTGCGCTGATTGCATGGAAGGCAAGCGTAGGCACCAGAGGCCTGCGAAGCCAGGAAATAGTACCTTGGTTCTCGTTTTATTGCTACCGGTCTCCGTGGGTGTCGCCGCCACCGCGGGGCGCTTCAGTTGAAGTCGGTCATGAAGTACCAGATCGGCTCCAGCCTCGCGCCGGGCGCGGGCCGGTGCAGGTAGATGTCGTAGACGATGGTGCGGGGCTGCGGCCCCCGCTTGTAGGCGATGCGCACCACGCCCTCGTCGACGCTGGCCGGGTCGGTGCGCTTGAGCCGCACCAGCTTGCCGTCGCCGCGGATCTCGAGCGCGTGGTGCTCGAGCGGTGCGACGGTGCCGGTGCCCTTGTCGATGAAGCTCACCCATTCGGCATCCCGCTCCCGTGCCTCCGCGGACGAGAGGTAGATGGCGGGGTAGAGCAGCCGCTGGGCCTTGGCCAGCGCGCCAATGAAGGCTTCACCCTTCCTGTTTCCGATGTCGGCGATCAGCCGGCGATAGACCTCGAGCGCTTCGGCTTCGAGCTTCGCATCGGCCGCATCCAGCGGCACGCTGCGCTCCCAGCCGGCCAGGCTGTAGGGCACCTGGGCCTCGAACTGCACGGTCTGGCTGAAGCCCTGCGGGTCGGTGAACAGCGCCTGCATGCCGTCGCGCAGCGGGGGCAACTCATAGAGCGTGGTGTTGCGCGGCGGCTCGGTCTTGCTGCGCACGACCAGTTCCACCTTCAGGTCGTCCGTGTCGGGCAAGCGCTGCTGGCCGGTGGCGGGCAGCAGGCGGATCGTGAGCTTCTGCGGACCACTGCGCAGGATCGCCGGATTGAGCGGCATGCCGATCGTGCCGAAGCGCCTGGTGGGAAGGACCGAGATCGGCAGGTCGTTGACGTACACCCGGAACGCCAGCTTCTCGCTCGACACCCTCAGGTCGTAGAGAGGCTGCTGCGCCTGCTTCCTCGACGTGCCTGGATCGGCGGCGGCCTGCGCCGCGGCCGGCGCAACGGCCCGCAGCAGCGCCGCGAGCATCAGGACGGCGGTGGACTTCCTCATTCGGTGATCTCCCTGGAGGTGGACGGCCGGCCATTATGCGAACGGGGCCCGGCGGGCAGGCTTCTTGCACGGCACCAGGGCCGCCCGCACCCCGGGCAACCGCCATGGCGGCTCGCGCCGATTGCCCGTAGATTGGCGCGCACAACAAGCGTCCGATCCCCCACCTGAAATCGCAGGAGTGTCCGTGGAAGCATGGTCGAGCCAGCAACTCTCGCCGCTGTACGGGCGCGAGGTCTTCCGTTCCCGCGCGGCGGACGAAACCCATGCGCGCATCGCCTGCGAGCTGAAGCCGCACCGCAGCGTCTGGCATCGCGGCGACGTCGATGCGATCTTCTGCCGCGCCGAGCTGAGCGCACTCTCGCTGTGCATCCTGCGCTACGGCTGCGACGTGGACATCGAGCCCGATGCGCTCGGCAACTTCGTGCTGGTGCAGATGCCGCTGCGCGGCCATGCCGACATCCATCACGCGGGCGGCAGCCTGCAGATCCATCCGGGACAGGGCGCGGTGATCTCGGCCCACAAGCCAGTGCGGCTGCGCTGGCATGCCGACTGCGAACAGCTGATGCTCAAGATCGAGTTGAGCCGGCTGCAGGAGGTGGCGCGCCATGCCTTCCCGCTGCGCGGCGCCGATGCGGTGGGCGAGATCGACTTCGAGATGCCGTTCCGGCTCGACGACACGGCGGGCACGCAATGGCGCTGCATGGTGGCGAGCCTCGCCTCGCTGCTGCCGGCGGCGGGCGATGCCGGCTACGACGCGCGCTGGCTCTCGCATTGCGAGGACAACCTGATGCTCTACCTGCTGTGCCACCGGCCGAACTCTGTGCGCGAGCGGCACGACGAGGCACGGCATGGCTCGGAGGCCGCGAGCCTGCGCCAGTTGCGGCGCGCCGAGGAGTTCATGCAGGAGCGGCTCGACACGCCGCTGTCGCTCGAGGAGGTGGCGCGCGCCGCCGGCCTCACGCGGCGCGGGCTGGCGCTGCTGTTCCGGCGCTACCGCGAGCTCTCGCCCGGCGAGGTGCTGCGCAACATGCGGCTCGACGCCGCGCATGCGCAGCTCGCGCGCCACGACGGCGCCAGCGTGACCGAGGTGGCGCTCAACTGCGGCTTCTCGCACCTGAGCCGCTTCGCGGCCTGCTACCGCGAGCGCTTCGGCCACCTGCCGCGCGAGACCGCGCGGCATTGAGGCACGGGATCAGGACGACTTCATCGCGCACTGCGCCGCGGTCGTGTCCTGGTAGTTCGTCAGCACGGTGCCGATCACCTTGTTGGCGATGCGGCCGCTGCCGTCCTTGGCGATCACGCGCAGGTAGTAGTTCTGCACCGGGAAGTTGTTGGCGCCATAGCGGAAGTCGCCGCGCACCGACTTGTAGTTGGCGGCCTTGATCGCCTTCAGCAGCGCGGGCTTGTCGGCCACCTTGCCGCCGACGTCGCGCACCGCCGCGTCCATCGCCATCAGCACGTCGTAGGCCTGGCCCGCGTAGAACGAGGGGTTGCGGCCGTTGTTCTGCTGCCGGAACGCGGCCACGAAGCGCTGGTTGGCCGGATTGTCGAGGTCGAAGGACCAGTGCGCGGTGTTGAACAGCCCGAGCATCGGCTCGCCGACCGCGGGGATCATGTCCTCGTCGGCCGAGAAGGCGGTGGAGATCAGCGCCACGTCCTTCGACAGGCCCGCGCCCACGAACTGCTTGATGAAGGCCACGCCCATCGCGCCCGGCAGGAAGAAGTAGAGCGCATCGGGCTTCGAGGCCCGGATCTGCGCGAGCTCGGCCGAGTAGTCGAGCTGGCCCAGCTTGGTGTAGAGCTCGTCGCCCGTGCCGCCCTTGTAGGTGCGCTTGAAGCCGGTGATGGCGTCCTTGCCGCCGGGGTAGCTGGGCGCGATCAGCGCCACCTTCTTGAAGCCCTTGTCGCCCGCGAACTTGCCGGCCGCCTCGTGGTACGCATCGTTGGGGTACGAGGCGCCGAAGAAATAGGGATTGCAGCGCGCGCCCGAGAGGTCGCTCGGCCCGGTGTTGCTCGACAGGTAGGGCACCTTGGCCGCGAACAGCGGCGGCGCCACCGCCAGCGCCACCGACGAGCCGACCGGCCCGGTGAACAGGTCGATCTTGTCGCGCATCAGCATGCGCTCGACCACCTGGCGCGCGGTCTCGGGGTTGCCCGCGGTGTCGGCCTCGACGAACTCGACCGGCACGCCGCCGAGCTTGCCGCCCAGCTGCTTGATCGCCACCGCGAAGCCGGCCTTCGACTCGGCGCCGCCGACCGCGAAGGGCCCCGACAGGTCCATCGCGAGGCCGACCTTGACGGTCTGCGCATCGGCGTGCGGCGACAGGGCCAGCAGGGTGGAGAAGGCGGCGAGGGCAAGGACCGAGGGGACGGTCGCCATGCGCGGGCGGCTGAGCGGCATCGAGAAACTCCTCTGGCGATGGATACGCCGAACGTGGGTGGGAAGCGGGTGGCCGAAAGAGCACCGGGCAAACGGTCGCAGGCCGCAGTCTGGCAGCGTCGCGCGCCGCGGCTATCCGTTTCGTGCAGCGCGGCGTGCTGCACGAAATGGACAGACAGCTGCCACGCGTCGTCTCCAGAATCGCCGCCATCCCGATCCACCCCTTCGAGAGAGACACCCCGATGAGCCACTACATCGACATCCCGGCCGGCGACGGCGCGCAGAGCTTCCGCGGCTACCTGGCCCTGCCGGCCTCGGGCCGCGGCCCCGGCATCGTGCTGTGCCAGGAGATCTTCGGCATCAACGACTACGTGCGCGAGGTGGCCGACCTCTATGCCGAGGAAGGCTACGTGGTGCTCGCGCCCGACCTGTTCTGGCGCATGGAGCCCGGCGTCGAGCTCGGCTACTCGCCCGAGGACTGGCAGCGCGCCTTCGGCTTCTTCCAGCAGTTCGACATCGAGGCCGGCATCGCCGACGTGACCGCGAGCGTGCAGGCGCTGCGCGCGCACCCGGCCTGCACCGGCAAGGTCGGCGCGCTGGGCTTCTGCCTCGGCGGCAAGCTGGCCTACCTCGCGGCCGCGCATTCGGGCGTGGACGCGGCGGTCGGCTACTACGGTGTCGGCATCGAGGGCGCGCTCGAGCTGGTGCCGAAGATCGCGTGCCCGATCGCGCTGCATTTCGCCGAGCTCGACAAGTTCTGCCCGCCCGAGGCGCGCGCCCAGGTGCTCGAGGCCTTCGCGGGCCGGCCCGGCGCGCAGATGTACGTCTACCCCGGCGTCGACCATGCCTTCGCGCGCACCGGCGGCGACCACTTCGACAAGCCCTCGACATTGATGGCGCACCAGCGTTCCATGGCGCTGTTCAAGGAGGCGATCGGCCCGGTCTACGACCTGTCGGCGCTGTGGGACAAGCACTGCGAGTACGAGTTCGCCACGCGCGACGTGGTCGCCACCATGGGCACCATGGTCGCCGAGCCCTACGTCAACCACATTCCCACCATGACCGGCGGCGTGGGCGCGAAGGAGCTGTCGCGCTTCTACAAGCACCACTTCATTCCCACCACGCCGCCCGATACGCGGCTCACGCCGATCTCGCGCACCGTGGGCGCCACCCAGATCGTCGACGAGATGCTGTTCTGCTTCACCCACACGGTCGAGATCGACTGGATGCTGCCGGGCATCGCGCCCACGGGCCGGCCGGTGGAGATCCCGCTCGTGGCCATCGTCAAGTTCCGCGGCGACAAGCTCTACCACGAGCACATCTACTGGGACCAGGCCAGCGTGCTCGCGCAGATCGGCCTGCTCGATGCAACGGGCCTGCCGGTGGCCGGCGTGGAGACCGCGCGCAAGCTGGTCGACGAGACGCTGCCATCGAACACGCTGATGCCGCGCTGGGCCAAGTCCACCGCGCTGACCATCGCCGACCCGGCGCTGCCGCTCGGATGAACGCCGCGCCTTCCATGCTCGAACTGGTGGTGGCCTCGGCCAGCGCGCTCACGCCGGCCATCAAGGCCTTCGTGCTGCGCAGCGCGAACGGCGAGGCGCTGCCGCCGTTCGAACCCGGCGCGCACCTGGGCGTGCAGGTGATGCAACCCAACGGGCAGGCCGGCCAGCGCGCCTACTCGCTGGCACGACCCCATGGCGCGCCGGACCGCTACGAGATCGCCGTGCTGCACGAGCCCGACGGCGCGGGCGGCTCGGCCTGGATGCATGGCCTGGCCGAGGGCGCGCGCGTGCTCGCGCAGGCGCCGCGCAACGATTTCGCGCTGCGCCGGGGCGAGGCCGCGCCGCTGCTGATCGCGGGCGGCATCGGCATCACGCCGCTCTTGTGCATGGCGCGCGCGCTCGCGGCCGAGGGCCAGGCCTTCGAGTTCCACTACGCCACGCGCAGCCCCGAGGCCACGGCCTATCTCGAGGAGGTGCGCGCGCTCGGCGGCCGCGTGGTGCACGACGGCGGCGATCCCGCGCGTGGCCTCGACCTGCGTGCGCTGCTGGCCGTGCCGGTGCCCGGGCGCCATCTGCATGTCTGCGGTCCGCGCGGCCTGGTGCAGGCGGTGGTCGACACCGCGCGCGCCCAGGGCTGGGCCGACGACCACGTGCACTTCGAGCTGTTCGCGGGCGCGCTCGCGCAGGCCGGCGACGCGGCCTTCGAGGTGCGCACGCTGCGCTCGGGCCATCTGCTGACGGTGCCGCCGGGCCGGAGCCTGCTCGACGTGCTGATCGCCGCGGGGCTCGACCCGCTCTACGATTGCCGCCAGGGCGACTGCGGCGTGTGCGCCGTCGACGTGGTCGAGGGCGTGCCCGACCACCGCGACCACAACCTGAGCCCGCGCGAGAAAGCCGACGGGCGCACCATCTGCACCTGCGTGTCGCGCGCCAGGACGCCGCAGCTGGTGCTCGACCTCTGATCCCACGATTCCAGGAGACCCATTCATGACCATCGACCTGCAGTCCCTCGTGCAGCCCGACCGCGTCCACAAGCGCGTCTACACCGACCCCGCGATCTTCGAGCTCGAGATGGACCGCGTGTTCGGCCAGGCCTGGCTCTACGTCGGCCACGAGAGCCAGGTGCCCAAGCCCGGCGACTACTTCACCACCCGGCTCGGCCGCGAGCCCGTGGTGATGGTGCGCCATACCGACGGCCGGATCCACGTGATGTACAACCGCTGCCCGCACAAGGGCGCCAAGATCGTGCCCGACGGCAGCGGCAGCGCCGGCAAGTTCCTGCGCTGCCTCTACCACGGCTGGACCTTCAAGTGCGACGGCAGCCTGCTGTCGGTGCCGCTGCGCAGCGGCTACGAGGACACGGGGCTCGACCTCAAGGACCCGCAGTACGGCGTGCGCAACGTGGCGCGCGTCGCCACGCACCGCGGCTTCGTGTTCGCGAGCCTGTCGAAGGAAGGACCCGGGCTCGAGGAGTTCCTCGGCGGCGTCGCCACCTCGCTCGACAACTTCTGCGACCGCGCGCCCGAGGGCGAGGTCGAGGTGGCCGGCGGCGTGCAGCGCGTGATCCAGCGCAACAACTGGAAGATCTTCTTCGAGAACCTGCACGACACCATCCATGCGGTGGCCACGCACGAGTCGTCGTGGCGCGCGGCCAAGGAGGAGTTCGAGGCCATGCCGGCCGGCACGCGCAAACCCTTCGAGGTGGTGATCGTCGACGGCAACGGCGAGCCGCTCGAGTTCTGGGAGAAGCTCGAGCTCAAGGGCTACGACAACGGCCACGGGTTCATGGAAGGCATCTTCGTGCCGCCGACCGACCCGGTGAGCCTGGCCTACGTGGCCGCGCTCGAGGCGGCGCAGGGCGCCGAGCGCGCCGACCAGATCCTGCGCGTGAACCGCCACAACACCATCGTCTACCCGAGCTGCTCGCCCCACACCTCGTTCCAGCAGATCCGCGTGATCCGACCGCTGTCGGTCGACCGCACGCTGGTCGAGATCTTCAGCTTCCGGCTCAAGGGCGCGCCCGAGGCCACCTTCCAGCGCACGCTGAAGTACACCAACATCGTCAACTCGCCCTCGTCGAACGTGATGCCCGACGACCTCGAGGCCTACAACCGGGTGCAGGAGGGCCTGGGTTCGGACGGCGGCGACTGGGTCAGCATGCATCGCGCCGTCGGGCGCGACCAGCCGCTGCCCGGCGGGCGCGCCTCCAACGGCAACAGCGAGATGCCGGCGCGCAACATGTTCGGCGCCTGGGCCAAATACATGGGCGTGGACACCGGGAGCGCCGCATGAACTTCCTCGACTGGAACGAACAGCAGGAGATCACGCAGTTCCTGCACCACGAGGCGCGGCTGCTCGACGAGCACCGCTGGGACGAATGGCAGCGCCTGTTCACGCCCGACGGCCTGTACTGGGTGCCGCTGGTGCACGGCCAGGCCGACCACCTCAACCATGCCTCGCTGTTCTGCGAGGACGCGCTGCTGCGCTCGATGCGCGCGCGCCGGCTCGAGCAGGCGCGCGCCTATTCGCAGCAGCCGCCCACGCGCACGGTGCACGTGGTGGGCAATATCGGCATCGAGGCGCGCGAGGAGGGCGCGCTGGGCGGCCTCACCGTGCGCTCCACCTTCGTGCTGCTCGAATGGCGCAAGACCGAGCAGCGCATGTTCGGCGGCAGCGTGCTGCACACGCTGCGCCGCCACGAGGGCGAGCTGCGCATCCATCTCAAGCGCGTCGAGCTGGTCAACTGCGACGCCGCGCACGAAGCGCTGCAGGTGTTCGTGTGAAGGCCGCGCTGCTCGCGATGCACTACCAGAACGACGTGCTGCACGCCGACGGCAAGGTGCGCGTGGGCGTCGCGGCCGACGATCCGGCGCGGCCGCGCCTGATCGCCTCGGCCGGCCGGCTGATCGCGGGGGCGCGCGCCGCCGGCGTGCCGGTGATCTTCGTGCGCATCGCCTTCGCGCCCGGCTACGTCGACTGCCTCGACAACTGCACGCTGTTCCGGCGCGTGGCGCAGAGCGGCGCGGTGCAGGAGGGCAGCTGGGGCGCCGAGTTCTACGACGAACTCGCGCCGCTGCCCGGCGAGGCCGTGGTCACGCACAAGCGCAACAACCCCTTCTGGGCCAGCGGGCTCGAGCAGGCGGTGCGCGCCACCGGCGCCGACCGGCTCTACGTGGCGGGCATCGCGACCAACCACGTGGTCGAGCACGGCGCGCGCCATGCGAGCGACCTGGGCTACGACGTGGCGGTGGTGGCCGATGCCTGCAACACGGCGCAGCCGCACCTGCATGCCGCGAGCCTGGAGAATCTGTCGATGCTCGCGCAGGTGATCGGCGTCGAGGACGCACTCGCCCAGATGGGCCCCTGAACCGATGAAGGACATCTCATGAACATGCAAGGCAAGGTCGCGATCGTCACCGGCGCCGCCGCGATGCTGGGCAGCGCCATCGTGCGCACGCTGGCGCAGGCCGGCGCGCGCGTGGTCGCGGTCGACATCGACGCGGCGCGCGGCCAGGCGCTGGCGGCCGAACTCGGCGCGGCCTGCCGCTTCGCCGCCTGCGACATCGCGAACGACGAGGCGCTCGACGCGCTGGTGGCCGACGCGCTGCGCATCGAGGGCCGCATCGACTGCCTGGTCAACAACGCCGTGGTCTACAACGACGGCGGCATGGGCGCGAAGCGCGCCGAATGGCTGGCCGCGCTCGACGTCAACCTGGTCTCGGGCGCGCTGCTCGTGCACAAGGCCACCGAGGCGCTGGCCGCGCAGGGCGGAGCCATCGTCAACATGGGCAGCGTGGGCGGCAAGTTCGGCACGGCCGACCGCGCGCTCTATCCCGCGGCCAAGGCGGCGATCCTGCAGCTCACGCGCAACCAGGCCGCGACCCTGGCGCCGCGGCGCATCCGCGTGAATTCGGTGTCGCCCGGCTGGACCTGGTCGGACGCGCTCTCGCGCATGGCCGGCGGCGACCGCGCCAAGGCCGACCGCATGGCCGCGCCGCTGCATCCGCTGGGCCGCGCGGGCGACGGCGACGACGTGGCGCAGGTGGTGCTGTTCCTGTGCTCGGACGCGGCACGCTTCGTGACCGGCGCCGACATTCCGGTGGACGGCGGTTTCTCGATGCTGGGCCCGGACCAGGGGCGCTCGGCGCGCGACTGGTTCGCGGCCGGCATGCCCTAGTCGAAACGCTTCTCCCACTCCCAGTTCACGGCCGGCAGCGTCTCGACCACCGGCCGCGCGAACAGGTAGCCCTGGAACAGCCGGATGCCGAGCTCGCGCAGCGCCATCGCCTCTTCCATCACCTCCACGCCCTCGGCCACCACGTGGATGCCGAGCTCGCCGCAGGTCGAGACGAAGCCCTTGACCACGGCACGCCGCACGCCGTCGGTGTGGATGTTGCGGATCAGTTCCATGTCGAGCTTCACGATGTGCGGCTTGAGCGCGACGAAGAGCTCGAAGCCCGCGAAGCCGGCACCGAAGTCGTCGATGGCCGAGGAGAAACCGTGCTGCTGGTGCATCTCGAAGGCCCGCACCAGGTGCGGCAGGTCCTCGACGCGCTCCGACTCGGTCACCTCGAAGATCAGCCGCTCCTTCGGGAAGCCGAAGCGCTCGGCGGTCTCGACCGCGCTCTGGAAGCATTCGCCCTGGCGCCCGGCGTCGTTGGGCATCACGTTGAGGCTCAGCCGCGAAGCCATGCGCAGCCCGGCCGCGAGCTCGATCGCCTTGGCGCGGCAGGCGCGGTCGAACTCGACGCGATGGCGCGCATGCACCAGCCCGAGGATGTGTCCGGCGCCTTCGCCGTGGATGCCGCGCACCAGCGCCTCGTGCGCGTAGACCTCGCCCTTGTCGACGTCGACGATCGGCTGGAAGGCCATGGTGAAGGCCGGGCAGCTCGCGGCGAAGTCGGGCACGGCCGAGGCATCGTTGCTGGCCTGGGTGGCCGGCTGCTGGAGGCGGTTGATGGTCAGCGCGCGCGCGGCGCTGCAGTAGCCCGGCGGGCGGGCGTTGAAATCGCGGGCCAAAGTCGGTGCCAGGCTGGACACGGATGGCCTTCAGACCCGGGGGCCGTGGATGAAAAGTCGTTGCGGGATGCCCGACATGGTGTTCTCCGGTTCCTGGGCGCGGCCCCGCGGGACCGCATGTCCGCTTTTTCGGCGCGGCGGCGGAAGACTTGAGGAGAAAAAAGGGCCGGCGGGCAAAAAAAGCGCGGCTTCCTCCCAATGGAGGAGGGCCGGCCTAGAAGCCGCCCGCGGCGATCATCCGCAGCAGCGCGCGGTTGACTTCCTCGGCATCGACCGCATGGGTGCGGCGCAGGTTGCGCAGCGCGGTCGGGTTGCTCGATTCGAGCGCGGTCGCGAGCTGCAGCGCGGGCGCATAAGGGCCGTTCTGCGCGATGGTCGCGGCCACGATGCGGTCGGTCAGCGGGATGCGGCCGAAGCTGGTGCGCAGCGGCTCGCCCATCACCAGGTCGAGCTGCGAGAACAGGCCGCACAGATAGACCTCGCGCTTGAGGTCGTCCTCGATGCCGGCGTCCATCAGCTGCGCGACCAGGTGGCCGCGCATCGCCATGGAGGTGTTGAGCGGGCGCAGGTTGCCGTCCTCGCTGGCGGTCGGCAACTGCTGCGACAGCCAGGTGCTCAGGCGCTGGAAGCCGATCATCATGAAGCCGTGGCGCAGCGAGGCCACGCGGTTCGGCAGGCCCAGGCCCGGCGAGTTCAGGTAGAGCATGAGCGCGTAGACCAGCGCGGCCTCGCGGCTCACGAGCTGGTCGATGCGCTCGAGCGATTCCTCGGCGTCGATCGCGTTCATCACGCGCACGATGGCGCGCCGCGTCGGCGGCAGCGGCTGGCCGCCGTAGCCGTGCAGCACGTCCTCGCTGGGCCAGCCGGCCACGGCCCACGCGTTCTGCTGGTCGAGCGCATGCTCGGCCAGCGCGCGGCTGGCCACGCCGTCGATCAGCGCATCGGGGCGCACCGGGCTGCTTTCGCCGGGATGCGTCATGCCGCGGTCGAACACCGTGGTGTCGCGCTCCACCTGCGCCAGGCGCAGCGCGTCCATCGCGTCTTCCGGAGCCAGCCGCAGCAGCCGGCGCTCGAACCAGGGCGCGGCCTCGGCGTCGGGGATCTGGGTCGGCACGCCGCTCGCGATCATGCGCACGCCGCGGCGGGCGGCGGCGCGCACCGCGGGGCGCAGGCCGGCGTCCTGCATCCAGCCGAGCGGAATCTCGAGCATCGGCCCGGCCGCCTCGGCGTTGCTCGCGATGTCGCGCAGGAACTCGGGCGTCTGGATCGACAGCAGCAGGGCCGGCGAATCGGCGTTCCAGGTCTCGGCCAGCGTGCGCAGCAGGTGGCGCCCGTCGATGCGTTGGCGGTCCTCGTGGACGAAGAGCTGGACCCCCGCGAGCGCGCGCGGACGGTTCCAGAACGGGCGGTAGCCGAAGGTCAGGCTGCCGAGTACCGATTGAGACATGAAGACGAGAAGGAGAGAAGGAACGAAAGGGCGGTCACGCCACGTCAGCCGATGAAGTTGAACAGCGAGAGTTTCTGGATTTCGGCATAGGAGCCGAGGGCCGCGGAGTAGGCGGTCTGCTGGGTCTTGAAGTCGGACAGCGCCTGGATCGTGTCGAGGTCCTCGGCGCGCGAGCGGTCGGCCTCGAGCTGCAGGCTGCGCGAGGACTGGCGGTCGGAGATGCTGTCGACCTGGTTCAGCAGGTCGCCCGCGCGGCCGCGCGAGGCCGACAGCCGCGCGCTCGCGGCGTCGATCTGCACCAGCGACTGCGCCACGTTCTGCGCCAGCTGGCCGCTGCTGTTGCTGCCGTCCTTCACGCCCGCGATCGCCTGATCGAGCACGCCGAACAGGCTGGTCTTGCCGCTGGGCGCGACGGTCAGTGCATTGCCGTCGGCCGGCACGCCGCTGGCCGTGAGCGAGATCCCGGCGAACTCGATCGCCTGGCCCGCGGTGTAGGGCTGGCCCGACTTGAGCGTGGCCTGCGTGGTGGTGTCGATCACGTCGTAGGTGGTCACGCCGTTGGCGACGTTGAACGCGACGCGGTAGCCGTGGCCGGTCAGCGCCGAGGGGTCGACCACCTTGCCCGCGTCGCTGTAGACGTTGCGCGTGCCGGCTTCCTGGCCCACGGTGAACACGCCGTTGCCGGTGGGCACGTCCATCCAGGTGGCGTAGCCGTCGAGCATCGAGGGGATGGCGGTGTCGCTGGCGGCGCCGGCCTGGCCCGCGATGCCGTCGAAGCGCACGCCGCTGCCGTTGTCGACGAAGGGCGCCGCGGTGCTGCCCAGGCCGCCGAACAGCGACTGGCCGTTGCTGTCCTGCGCATTGGCATAGCCGAGCAGCTGGCCGCGCAGCGTGGTCAGGCGCTGCGCGATGGTGGCGCGGTCGGCCGCCGACAGCGTGGCATTGCCGGCGTTCACCACCAGCGTGCGGAACTCGGCCATGGCCGCGGTCGCGCTGCCCAGGGTCGACTCGGCCGTCGAGACCGCGTTGCGCTGCAGCTCCAGCGCACGCTGGTCGGTGCTGACGCGCGCCATGCGCGTGATGGCGCGCTCGGCCTGCGCGGCGCCGGTCGGATCGTCGCTGGGGCGCAGCACCTTCTTGCTGGCGCTGAGCTGCTCCTGCAGCTTCGAGAGCTGGGACTGGCGCGTGGTGAGCTGGCGCACCGCGTTGTCGTAGGTGGTGGCACTGGCGAGGCGGGTGGCTGTCATGGTTGTTCCTGTCTCCCGGGTCAGTTCATGTTCTGCAGCAGCGAGTCGAAGATGCTCTGCGCGATCTGGATCATCTTGGACGAGGCCTGGTAGGCCTGCTGGTACTGCAGCAGCTTGGCGGCTTCCTCGTCGAGGTTCACGCCGGCCTGGCTGGTGCGGTCGGTCTCGAGCGAGGTGGCGATCGAGCCCGAGATCTCGGCCGCGTACTGCGCGCTCTGCGAGCGCACGCCGACCTGCGCCATCAGCGCGGCATAGCCGTCGGTCATGGGGGCGCCGTCGAACACCGTCTTGTCGCGCAGGGCCAAGAGCGCCTGCGCATTGCCGGCGTTGCTGCCGCCGTAGGCGGTGGTGGCGGCCTGGACGGTGATCGTGTCGCCGGCCTTGGGCGTGCCCGACAGCACGATGGTCCAGCCGTTGTAGCTGATCGGCTGGCCCGCCACGTAGGGCACGCTGGTCGGGTTGCCGGTGCCGTTGCCCGACACGTCGAAGCCGCCCGCGCCGTTGAAGGTCAGCGTGACCGGCTGGCTGAGGTTGGCATTGGCCGAGGTCGCGGCCAGGCTGCCGACCGCCATGCCGCCGGTGTTGCCGGTGCCCACGCGCGCCTCGACCGGGCTGCCCGCGGCCAGCCCGCGCGCCGAGCGCAGCACGGTCGCCATGTCGCCGGCGGCCGAGGCATAGGGCTTGAGCACGAAGCTGTCGCCCTCGGCCGCGCTGCCCGACTTCAGGTCGAGCTTGAGGCCGTCGATCTCGATCGGCATCGGGCCCGTGAAACTGGTGGTCTTGCCGTCCGACAGCCGCTGCACCTCGATGCTGCCGCCCGCGCCGAACTTGAGCTGGTAGCTCGAGGCCGAGAGCGCCGAGGTGTTCGATACCGTGGCGCCGATCACCGCGTTGCCCGTGTTGCTCGCGGCGCCCATGGCATCGGGGATCGCGATCGGCTTGAAGAAGTCGCCGCCGGGGTTGCCGTCGAGGTCCACGCCGAGCCGGTGCTGGGCATTGATCTCGGTGGTCAGCGTGAGCGCCATGCGGCCCAGGCCGTCGCGCGCCTCGGCCAGGTCCGAATTCTGGAAGCGCAGCAGGCCCGCCACCGCGCCGCCGCCGAGCGTGGCCTCGTCGATGGTGGTCGACAAGCCGCTGCGCATCAGCGTCAGCTTGCTCTGGTTGGCGTCGTCGGTGCTCATCGCGACCTGCGCCGCCTTGTTGCCCAGCACCAGCGCCTGGCTGCCCACGAACACGCTGAGCGAGCCGTCGTCGGCCTGCACGGTGGTGGTCTGCACCTGCTGGTTGAGCTCGCGCAGCAGCTGGTCGCGCTGGTCGAGCAGGTCGTTCGGGCTCTGGCCGCCGCCGCTGGCGCGCGCGATCTGCTCGTTGAGCGTGGCCAGCCGCGCGGCCAGGCCGTTGATGCTGCGCACCGCGTCGCCGAGCTGCGAATTCACGCCCTTCTGCAGGTCGTCGAGCCGGGTCTGGGCGTCGCGCATGCGCGCGGCCATCTCGTCGGCGCGGGTGATCACCACGTTGCGCGCCGTCACGTCGGTCGGCGTGCTCGCGATGTCGGAGAAGGCGTTGAGCAGGTCCGACACGGCCGCGCCCAGGCCGGTCTTGCCGCCCTTGAAGATGTCCTCGAGCGAGGACAGGCGTGCCGCCCGCGTCTCGTCCATGGCCTGCACCGACTGCGCGGCCGCGGCCTGGCGCGTGAGGAACTCGTTGTGGGCGCGCTCGATGGTCGTGACCTCGACGCCCTTGCCGATGTAGCCGCTGCCGGTGTATTGGCCCGCGACCTGGCCCATCACGGCGGTCTGGCGCGAGTAGCCGACGGTGCTGGCGTTGGCGATGTTGTGGCCGGTGGTCGACAGCGCGACCTGGTTCGCGAGCAGGGCGCGGGCGCCGACGTTGAGCAGACTCATGGCGGGATCTTTCTCGAGGACTGGCCTGTGCGCTTCAGGTGCGCTGGATCTTCAGCGTGGTGTGGATCGCGCGGCTGAGCTTGGCCGCGTAGGCCGGGTCGGTGGCATAGCCGGCGCGGTGCAGCTCGCTCGCGTAGGCGCTGACCGAGCTCACGCTGGCGCGCGCCTTCTCGTAGCGCGGCGAGTTGCCGATCAGGCGCGCGTAGTCGCGGAACGACTCCTCGTAGGAGTCGTAGGCGCGAAAGCGCGCCGTCACCTTGCGCGGCTCGCCGCCGATGTATTCGGTGGTGGTCACGGCCACGGTGGGGCCGGTCCAGCTGCCGCCGGCCTTGATGCCGAACAGGTTGTGGGAGGGGGTGCCGTCGCGGTGGCGGATCTCGCTGCGGCCCCAGCCGGTCTCGTGGCCGGCCTGGCCGATCATGAAGCTGGCGGGAATGCCGGTCTCGCGCGACACGCGCTCGGCCGCGTCGTCGTGCTGCTCGACGAAGCTGCGCTGGTTGGCGGCCGGCTTGATGCGCGCGGCCTCGGCGCCCAGCGCGATGGTCGGGGCCTTGGCGGCGCCGCTCATCTGCTGCGTGAGCTGGCGCGTGATCGCGTCGGTGAGGCCGCCGGGCAGGCCCGACAGCTGCACCGCGAACTGCTGGTCGAGCAGGTCGGTGCCGAGCTTCTCGCCGTCGCTGTCGAGCAGGCCCGACTTCATGGTGGCCTCGCGCATGCTCTTGATCAGCTCGCGCATGAACAGCGACTCGAACTGCTTGGCCGCCTCGCGCACCGCCTTCGGGTCGTTGCCGTTGGCCGCGAGCTTGAGCGCGTCGAGCGAGCGCGCGTCGGCCGCCAGCCCCTGGCCGGCGGACGGCGAGATGGACATCGCGGACAGCGAGGTCTGCATCGACATCAGATCACCTCGAGTTCCGCGTTGAGCGCGCCCGAGGCCTTGATGGCCTGCAGGATCGCCAGCAGGTCCTGCGGCGTGGCGCCCAGCGAATTGAGGGCGCGCACCACGTCGGCCAGCAGCGGCGCGGCCGGCACCTGGATCATGGTGCCCGGCTCCTGCTTGATCTGGATCGAGGCCTGCTCGGCCACCACGGTGCGCCCGCCCGACAGCGGCGCGGGCTGGCTGATCACCGGCGCCGAGCTGATCGTGACCGACAGGTTGCCGTGCGCGATGGCGCAGGGGCCCAGTGTCACGGCCTGGTTCAGCACGATCGAGCCGGTGCGCGCGTTGATCACCACCTTGGCCGCGGGCGTGCTGGCCTCGAGCGTGAGCTCCTCGAGCTCGGCGATGAAGTTCACGCGCGCATTGGCGTCGGTGGGCGCGCGCACCTGCACCGTGCGCCCGTCCGTGGCGCGCGCGGTGCCGGTGCCGAGCTTGCGGTCGATGGCCTGGGCCACGCGGCGCGCGGTCTGGAAGTCGACCGCGTTGAGGTCGAGGTTCACGCTGTCGCCGTCGAGCAGCGGCGAGGGCACGCTGCGTTCCACCTGGGCGCCGTTGGGCACCCGGCCCGCGCTCAGGTGGTTGATCTGCACCTTGCTGCCCGCGGCCGCGGCGCCGGCGCCGCCGACCACCATGTTGCCTTGCGCGAGCGCGTAGATCTCGCCGTCGGCGCCGCGCAGCGGCGTGGCGACCAGCGTGCCGCCCTTGAGCGACTTGGCATTGCCCATCGAGGAGACGTTGACGTCGAGCTGCTGGCCCGGCTGCGCGAAGGCCGGCAGCTGCGCCGTGACGATCACCGCCGCCACGTTCTTCAATTGCAGCTGCGAGGCGCGGTTGTCGGGCAGCGTGATGCCGAGCTGCTGCAGGTAGTTGGCCACGCTCTGCGTGGTGTAGGGCATCTGCGTGGTCTGGTCGCCGGTGCCGTCGAGGCCGACCACCAGGCCGTAGCCCGTGAGCTGGTTGCTGCGCACGCCCTGCACGGCGGCGACTTCCTTGATGCGCAGCGCATGCGCCTTTTGCGCGGGACCGAGCGCGAGCAGCAGCATGCCGGCCACGCCGAAGGAGAAGGCGGCGAGCCGGCGGCGCAGGCGGTGCTTCGGTGAAAGGGACATGGCGTCGTTCATCCTCAGAACGGCAGCACGCTCATGAAGAAGCGGCCCAGCCAGGGCATGACCTGCGATTCCTGCTGCGCGCCGCGGCCGCGCGACTCGATGCGCACGTTCGCCACCTGCGTCGACAGCACGTTGCTGCCGGCCTGGATCGAGCGCGGATCGATGGTGCCCGAGAAGCGCAGCACGTCCACGTTCTGGTTCACGCCGATCTGCTTCTCGCCGGTCACCACCAGGTGGCCGTTGGGCTGCACGTCGATCACCGTCGCGGTGATCGAGCCCTGGAAGGTGTTGGCGCTCTCGGTGCCGCCCTTGCCCGCGAAGTTGTGGGCCGACTCGGCATTGGCGCCGGCGCGGCCGAAGGAGTTGGCGGCGAAGAAGGGCAGGGCCGAGATGCCGGTGTCGATGCTGCTGGTCTTGCCGATGGTCGAGGTCGACTTCTGGCTCGCGCTCACGTTCTCGACGATCGAGATCGTCACCGTGTCGCCGATCATGCGCGCGCGCCGGTCCTCGAACAGCGGCCGGTAGCTCGCGGTGCGGAACAGGCTGCCCGTGGCCTGGCGCGGCACGGCCGCCATCGGCGAGGCGCTCACGGGCGGCGGCGCGGTCGAGGGCATCTCGACCTGCGGCGTGTTGGCCAAGGTCGAGCAGCCTGCAATGGTTGCAAGGGCAAGCGCAGCGAAGCCTGTTCGGGAAACCCCACGGAACCGGCTTTGCCGGGCCGTTGGGGTTGCCCCCTTGAGGGGGGATTCGGCTACACGAAGTGAGCAAGAAACGGGGGTGGTCACAATTGCCCCAGCTTCTGCAGCATCTGGTCGCTGGTTTGAATGGCCTTCGAGTTCATCTCGTAGGCGCGCTGCGTCTGGATCATCGAGACCAGCTCCTGCACCACGTTCACGTTCGAGGTCTCGAGGAAGCCCTGCATCACCGTGCCCAGGCCGTTGGTGCCCGCGGTGCCGCCGTTGGGCTGGCCCGAGGCGGCGGTTTCGGCATAGAGGTTCTCGCCCAGCGGCTCGAGGCCGGCCGGATTGATGAAGTTGACGATCGCCAGCGAGCCGATGTTCTGCGGCGTGGCATTGCCCGACAGCGTGGCCGAGACCGTGCCGTCGCTCGAGATGCTGACGCTGGTCGCGGTGGCGGGCACCGTGATGCCGTTGGCCACCGGCAGGCCCGAGGAGGTGACCAGCCGGCCCTGCGCGTCGACCTGGAACGAGCCGTCGCGCGTGTAGCCGATGGTGCCGTCGGGCTGCGTGACCTGGAAGAAGCCGTTGCCCTTGATCGCGAGGTCGAACTGGTTGTTGGTCTGCTGCATGCTGCCCTGCGAGAACGAGCGGCTGGTGGCGACCGTGCGCACGCCCAGGCCCAGCTGCAGGCCGGTGGGCAGCTGCGACTGCTCGGTGCTGTTGGCGCCGACCTGGCGCAGGTTCTGGTACATCAGGTCCTCGAACACCGCGTTGGCGCGCTTGTAGCCCGTGGTCGAGACGTTGGCGAGGTTGTGCGAAATCACGTCCAGCTGGGTCTGCTGGGCTTCCATGCCGGTCTTGGAGATCCAGAGCGAATTGATCATGGCGAGGGTCTTTCTCTTGCGATGGGCATCAGCCCTGGACGTTGAGCAGCTGCGCGGCCGACTTGTCGGAGTCCTGCGCGGACTGCAGCAGGCGCAGCTGGCTGTCGAACTGGCGCGCGGCGGCGATCATTCCGACCATGGTCTCGATCGGGTTCACGTTCGAGCCCTCGAGCGCGCCGGTCTCCACGCGCGCGGTGGCGTCCGAGGGCAGCGGCTCCTGCGAGGCGGTGCGGAACAGGCCGTCCTCGCCGCGGCGCAGCGGGTCGTCGGCCGTGGGCGTGGCGAGCTTGAGGCGGCCCAGGGTGGAGGAGGGCTGGTCGCCGGTCTTGGCGCTGACCGTGCCGTCGCTGCCCACCGACAGCGTCGAGCCCGGCGGCACGTCGATCGGCGCGCCGCCGTCGGACAGCAGCGGCAGGCCCGAGCTGGTCATCAGCGTGCCTTCGGGCGAGACCTGGAAGGCGCCGGCGCGGGTGTAGGCCTCGGTGCCGTCGAGGCCCTGCACCGCGAACCAGCTGCGGCCCTGCGCCACCATGTCGAGCGCGCGGCCGGTGCGCTGGATCGCGCCGGGCTTGTCGTCGTGGCCCGAGGTGGCTTCCATCGCGAACACGCGCGTGGTGGCGCCGTCGCCGCGCAGCGGCACCGCGCGGAAGGTCGAGAGCTCGGCGCGAAAGCCCTGGGTCGAGGCGTTCGCCAGGTTGTTGGCGAGCACGCCCTGGCGCTGCGCCGCGGCGCTCGCGCCGCTCATGGCGGTGTAGATCAGGCGGTCCATCGCGCGTCGCTTCCGGTGCGTTCGATCAGCGCAGGTTGATCAGCGTGGACATGACCTGGTCCTGCGTCTTGATGGTCTGCGCGTTGGCCTGGTAGGCGCGCTGCGTGCTCATCATGTTGACCAGTTCGGCCGTGAGGTCGACGTTCGATTCCTCCAGCGCGCCCGAGCGCAACTGGCCGAAGGTGCCTTCGCCGGGCGCGCCGCGCACCGGCTGGCCCGAGGACGCGGTCTCGACCCAGTAGCCCGAGCCGCTGGGCGCCAGGCCCTGGGCGTTGCGGAAGCTCACCAGCGCGACCTGGCCCGCGGCCTGGGTCTGGCCGTTCGAGTAGGTGGCGGTGATGACGCCGGTGTCCTCGATCTTGATGCCGGTGAGCTGGCCAGCGGTGTAGCCGTCCTGCGTGAGGTCGGACACCGCGAAGCGCGCGTTGACCTGGGTCATCCGGCTCAGGTCCAGCGAGGCGGTGAAGGTGCGCGTCGGGTCGTTGGGCGAGGACAGCGTGAGCGGAGGCACCGTCGAGGTGGTGGTGTTCAGGCTGCCGTCGGCGTTGAAGTTGAGCTGGAACGGCGTGGAGGCCGCGGGGTCGCTGCCGTTCACGCTGGTGTAGACGTTCCAGCTGTTGTTGGCGGTCTTCTGGAAGTACAGGCCGACCGGCACCTCGAGGCCCTGCGCGTCGTAGGCGGTCAGCGAGGTGCCGTAGGTACGGATCGGCGTCGGCGGCGTGGCGGTGGAAGCCACCACGGCGCTGGCGTCGAGCGTGATCTCGGCCGCCATCTTGGTGGTCTGCTTGGCGGGGATGGGCGCGCCGGTGGGCAGCTTCAGCGGGATCGCGTCGTAGCTCTGGCGCACGCCGTTGGCGTCGGTGGCATAGCCCATTACCTGCGCGCCGCTGTTGGTGATGATGTTGCCTTCCTTGTCCTGCTTGAAGTTGCCGGCGCGGGTGTAGGCGGTGGTGCCGTCGGGGGCCCTGACCTGGAAGAAGCCGCCGCCGTTGATCGCCACGTCGAGGTCGTTGCCGGTGATCGACAGCGAGCCTTGCGAGAACTGCTGCGAGACATCGGCCACGCCCACGCCCAGGCCCACGTTGGTGCCGCCGATGGCGCCGGCCGAGCTGGCATAGATCTCGGCGAACTCGGCGCGCGAGGACTTCATGCCGGTGGTGCCCGCGTTGGCGATGTTGTGGCCGATCACGTCGAGGCTGCGGCTGGCGGCGTTGAGACCCGAGAGTGCCTGTTGAAAGCTCATGGAGTGGCTCCTGTGTGCTGGATGGAAGGGATGTCTGTCAGAGAACGGCGTGCAGGTTGGCGTAGGGCGTCTTGCCCGCGGTCAGCAGCGTGAGCGAGAGGCCGCCGCTGGCATCGCTGCCCACGGCCACCACCTTGTCGCGCATCAGCGCGACCGCGTCGACCTTGTCGCTGCCGTTGGTGGCGATGACCTTGAACTGCAGCGGCGTGTCGGCCGGGTACGTGGAGGAGTCGAGCGTGAAGCCGTGCTGGCCCGCGTCGAGTTCGCCGAGCGAGACGGTGTCGATGACCTGGCCGCCGGCGGTGGTGACCTGGATCTTCACGCTGGTGGCCTTGGCCGGCAGCTCGATCGCGCCCACCGCGGTCTTGGCCGTGGTGTCGAAGGCCAGCTGGTTGCCCTCGGTCAGCACGCCGCGGCCCACCAGGTTGCCGGCCTGCAGCACCTGCATGGCCGACATCTGGGTGTTCATGTTCTTCATCGTGTCGTTGAGCTGCTGGATGCCCGTGACCGTGTTGATCTGCGCGATCTGCGAGGTCATCTGCGCGTTGTCCATCGGATTCATCGGATCCTGGTTCGCGAGCTGGGCGACCAGCAGCTTGAGGAAGCGGTCCTGCGCCTCGGCGGTGCCGCTGGCGGAGATCGACTTGCTGTCCGCGCTCGAGCTCGGCACGTAGGTGGTGCCGGTGAGGCTGGAGGTGGCGGCGGTGGAGGTCATGCGCGGGCGTCCGGAAGAAGGGTGTGCGGTGGGGTGGCGCTCACTGGCCGATCTGCAGCGTCTTGAGCAGCAGGTTCTTGGCCGTGTTCATCACCTCGACGTTGTTCTGGTAGGAGCGCGAGGCCGAGATCATGTTGACCATCTCCTCCACCGCGTTCACGTTCGAATGGGTCACGTAGCCCTGGGCGTCGGCCATCGGGTTGGCGGGCTCGTGCACCTTGCGCCCGGGCGTCTGGTTCTCGGTCACCGAGTCCACGCGCACGCCGGCGCCGGTCTCGCCGTCGAGCGCCACGGTCTGGAACACCACCTGGCGCGCCTTGTAGGGCTGGCCATCGGGGCCGGCCACCGCGTCGGCATTGGCCAGGTTGCTGGCCACCACGTTCAGGCGCTGCGACTGCGCGCTGACCGCGCTGCCGGAGATGCCGAAGATCGAAAACATCGACATGGCTTATTGCCCCTGGATGGCCGCGAGCAGCGTCTTGCCCTGGCCGTTGATGAAGCGCAGCGTGGCCTCGTAGCGCACCGCGTTGTCGGCGAAGGCCGCGCGCTCGCGGTCGAGGTCGACGCTGTTGCCGTCGAGCGAGGGCTGGGTCTGGACCGCGTAGCCGCCGCTCGCGCCGCTGCCACCGGTTCCGCCGCCCGAAGTCAGCGGGATGTGGCGTGCGTCGGTGCGGCCGTCGCCGGCGGTACCGGCGCGCGGCGTGCCGCCGCCCGTGGCCTCGCGCATCGCGTCGGCGAAGCTGAAGTCGCGCGCCGAGTAGCCGGGCGTGTCGGCGTTGGCGATGTTGCTCGCGATGTCGCGCTGGCGGTCGGCACGCAGCACCAGCGCTTTCGCCTGGAAATCCAGTGAGTTCGTCAGTTTGTCGAGCATGGGCCAGGGTCCTCGCGAAGGGGGTGGGCGTGAGCGCCCGTGCGGAAATTGTGGGAGCCGCGCCGATTTCGGAAGCGCGGATGAAAGGCGGCTTTTTCGGCCTTATCGCGGCTTTGGGGTCGGGGCGCACTGCCTACAGTGCGGGTCGCGGTGCGCCGGGCCGAGGCGCGCGCGTTCCGCATTTCCGTTGCCGCACACCCCCCGGAGGAGCCCATGGCCATCCCCGCATTCCCTCTCGCCGCCGGCGCGCTGCTGCTCGCCGCCTGCACAGCCTTCAGCGCCTTCGCCCAGCAGGCGCCGTCCGAAGGCGCCGAGGCCGGCGAGGCCTTCGCCGCCAGCACGCGCCATTGGCTCGACGATGCCGTGGCCCAGGCCCAGTCGGCCAATCCCGCGCCGCTGCGCATGGAGGTCGCCATCGGCGCGCTCGACAACCGTCTGCGCCTGGCGCCCTGCAGCCGCGTCGAACCCTACATTCCCACCGGCCTGCGCCTGTGGGGCCGCACCCGGCTCGGGCTGCGCTGCGTCGAGGGTGGCGCGCGCTGGAACGTGTTCCTGCCGGTCACCATCAAGGCCTTCGGGCCGGCCTGGGTGCTGCGCGACAACGTGCTGCCCGGCACCGTGCTGAGCGCGGCCGACGCGGTCGAGGCCGAGGCCGACTGGGCCGCCGATCCCTCGCCCGTGATGGCCGACGCCACCCAGTGGGTGGGGCAGGTCGCCTCGCGTTCCCTGCAGGCCGGCCAGCCGCTGCGCCAGTCGATGGTGAAGCCGGCCCAGGCCTTCGCCGCCGGCACCCAGGTGCGCGTGGTGGCCCAGGGCCAGGGCTTCGAGATCGCCACCGAGGCCCAGGCGCTGACGCCGGGCGTGGTCGGCCAGATGGTGCGCATCCGCATGGAGAATGGCCGCATCACCACCGGGGTGGTGCAGGATCCGCGCACCGTGCGCCTCTCGATGTGACCGGCGCGGCGCAAAAAACTTCGAAAAAGTCCTCAAGTCCGTCGAACGGCGGTCGAAATCCTGGGGACGAAGCCCCCGCCCGGGGCCAGGAGCCGCCATGAAGATCAACCCGTTGCAAGATCCCGCCGTCGCGGCCGCCACCGGCGTGGCCGCGGCCGCGAAGACCGGCCGGGGCGCCACGCCCGCGGTGGCCGATGCGGGCGACGCCACCGGCACGCCGGTCAGCGTGTCGGCCTCGGCCCGCACGCTGGAGGCCGCCGCCACGGCCGGCAACGGCATCGACGAGGCGAAGGTGGCCGCGGTGCGCGCCGCCATCGCCGACGGCAGCTTCAAGGTCGATTCCGGCGCCATCGCCGACAAGCTCCTGGCCAACGCCCAGGAATTCCTGAGCCGCGCAAGGAACTGATGCCATGCCCGATACCCGTGCTTCCGCCGAGATGCTGCTGAGCGAGGTCGAGGACCAGCTCGACCGGGTCGATGCCGGCCTGCGCTGCGCCGAACCCTCGGACCTGCTGCAGGCCAGCGGCGAGCTGCGCCGCTGCGCCACCGGTTTCGCGCGCGCCCGCGAGGCCGCGCGGTCGGCCGAGGCGCTCGACGCCGAATTCCGCCGCCGCGTCGAGGCCGTGGCCCAGCGGCTGTCGAACCAGCGCGACAGCGTCGCGCGCCGCACCGTCATCGTCGACCGCAGCCTGGCCTCGCTGCTGGGGCCGCGCCCCGATGCCACCTACACCATGCCCGGCGAGCGCAGGATGTTCGCGGGCCTGCGTTCGGCCCACGTGCCGGCGCACTGATCGCGACGGCTACGAAGGCTTCGGCGCGCGCTCGAAGCGGTAGAACAGGTTGGGTTCCGACAGCAGGTAGAGCCGCCCGTCGGGCCCGACCGCCACGCCCTCGGGCTGCGGCACCTTGCGCTGCAGGCCGCCGAAGCCGCGCCACAGCGGCAGCATGCTGACCGGGCGCCCATCGCTCGCGTACTCCACCACCAGTGCCGACTCGTCGCTCAGCAGCAGCAGTTGGCCGGTCGCATCGTGCAGCGTGACCGAGGACAGGTCGCTCATGAACAGCGAGCCCGCGCGCGAGGACTTCCATTCGCTGATGTCGATGTTGAAGCCGCTCGCGGAGGGCGCGTCGGGATCGAGCCCGGTGATCACCAGCACGCGCATCGGCAGCTTCTCGCGCACCACGTACAGGCGCCTGTGCACGCCGTCCCAGGAGATGCCCTCGAAGCTGCTGTTGTGCAGCCGGTCGATGCCGATGCCCAGGCTCGGTCGGCCGGCCACCGACACACGCTGCGTGTCGCGCCCGATCCGCACCCAGTACATGCGGTGGCTGTCCTCGTCGGAGATCACGTAGCCGTCGCCCTGCACGTAGGTGATGCCCTCCGGATCCTTCACCCCCTCGAGCCCGATCACGCGCAGCAGCCGGCCCTCGGTGTCGAGCTCGGCGATCTGCGGCGGGCGGTTGATGACCGTGAAGAGGGTGCCGGTCTCGGTGTTGAAGGTCAGGCCCGAGGCATTGCGCGTCAGGCCCTGGATCGGCAAGCCCTCGACCGCCACGCGGTAGTCCGGCAGCCACAGCGCATTGTTCGCCCATTGCGCCGCGCCCAGCGTGGTGCTGAGCCAGTAGTAGCCGAGCGTGGGCACCTTGAAGTACCAGCCGAAGGCCACGCCGAATGCGAGCACGATGGCCAGGAACAGGGTCTTGCGGGATCTGGCTCGGGTCATGCGGGCGGAGTCTAGCGTTCAGACCACCGAGAGAAGCCAGTCGAGCAACTGGCGCTGCCGGCCCGCGGCCGGCTTCTGCGGCGACAGCAGGAAATAGCCCGAGCCGTCCGCGACGAAGCCCAGCGGCGCCGCCAGCACGCCGCTTTCGAGGTCGTCGCAAACCAGGTGCCAGGGCCCGATCGCCACGCCGAGCCCGGCGACCGCCGCCTGCAGGCTGAAATAGAAATGCTCGAAGACCTGTTCCCTGCCGCCGGCGCCGGCCGAGGCGCCCCGCAACCGGGTCCACGAGGGCCAGGCCTGCGGCCGTGTGCGCGTGTGCAGGCGCACCGCGTCGCTCCGCAGCGAGGGGCCCGCGCCGGCGGTGTCGAAGAAGGCGTCGACCCGGCCCGGGCTGCACACCGGGCCGATCTTCTCCTCGAACAGCGGCTGCGCGTGCACGCTCGCGGGCCATGCGAAATCGTTGCGCCGGATCGCGAGGTCGATGCCGCCGTCGAAGGAGAACGGCCCGCCACCCGCCACGAGATGCACCGCGGCCTCGGGATGGCGCGCCTGGAAATCGGGCCAGCGCGGGATCAGCCAGCGCATCAGCAAGGTCGGCTCGCACGAGAGCACGAGCGGCGTCTCGCGCGCCGAGTGCCGCAGCTCGCGCGTGGCCTCCTCGATCAGGCCGAAGCCCTCGTCCACCGCGCGCTGCAGCCGGCGCCCGGCCTCGGTGAGAAAGACACCGCGGTTGCGCCGCTCGAACAAGGCCAGGCCCAGGTCGTCCTCGAGCATGCGCACGGCGCGGCTGACCGCGCCATGGGTCAGATGCAGGCTGTCGGCCGCCTGGCTGAAGTTCTGGGTCCGGGCCGCGGCCGCGAAGCAGCGCAGTGCCATCAGCGAGGGCAGGCGCGAGGAATTCTGTTGTGAGCCAGGCTCACCGTTGGTGTCAGCAATCATCGTTTGTCCTGGGGCGGGTCTCTGCATAGATTTGAGCGTCCGGCCCCGCCGTCCACTCGATCCCCATGATGCAGGAACTGTCAGCTGAACTCACCCAGCCCGCGCCGCCCGAGCGGCTCGCGCTGACGATGGGCGATCCCTCGGGCATCGGCCCCGAGATCGTGGCCCGCACCTTGTTGAACGCCGAATGGGCCCGGCGCTGCGTGCTGGTCGGCGATCCGCGCGTGATGCGCCAGGCCTTCGAGGCCCTGGATGCCGGCGCGAGGCTGCGCGTGGCGGCGTCGATAGACGACATGGCGCACTCGCCCGGCACGGTCAACCTGCTGGCCGCGTCGCGGCTCGAGGCGCTGCCGCCCGTGAGCGCCGTGCATGCGGCCAGTGGCCGGGCCGCTTTCGACGCGGTCGAGGCCGCGATCGATCTCGCGCAGGCGGGCCGCGTCGCGGGCATCGTCACCGCGCCGATCCACAAGGAAGCGCTGGCCGCCGCCGGCCTGCGCTATCCGGGCCACACCGAGATCCTGGCCGAGCGCACCGGCTGCAGGGTCGCGATGATGCTGGCCAACGACGAACTGCGCACCGTGCTCGTGACGGCCCATTGCGCGCTGCGCGAGGCCATCGAGCGCGCCGACTTCGCGGCGCAGATGTCGGCGATCCGGCTCGCGCACCGGGGCGCCCGGGCCTTCGGCATCGTGGCGCCGCGCATCGCGGTGGCCGGGCTCAATCCGCATGCGGGCGAGGGCGGTCTGTTCGGCGACGAGGAGCAACGCACCATCGCGCCCGCGATCGCCGCCGCGCGGCGCGAGGGCATCGACGCCAGCGGACCCTGGCCCGGCGACACGGTGTTCATGCAGGCGCGCCAGGGTCGCTTCGACGTGGTGGTGGCGCAGTACCACGACCAGGGGCTGATCCCGGTCAAGTACCTCGGGCTCGACAAGGGCGTGAACATCACGCTCGGCCTGCCTTTCGTTCGCACCAGCCCCGACCACGGCACCGCCTTCGACATCGCGGGGCGCGGCATCGCCGACGCCGCCAGCCTCGAGGCCGCGCTCGACATGGCCGCGCGCCTGGCGGCTGCCCACCGAACCACGAGAAAGACCGGACCATGAGCAGCTTCGAATTCATCTTCATGCTCACGCGCCACGACCGCACCGTGGCCGACGCGGCACGGCACCTGGCGACGGCGCTCGCGGCCGGCGTGCGCCACATCGGCTTCAAGGACATCGGGCTGCCGATGGCCGAGCTCGAGGGCCTGCACAGAAGCATCCGCGACCACGGCGCCTCGAGCTACCTCGAGGTCGTCTCGCTCGACCGCGACAGCGAGATCGCCTCGGTCGAGATGGCGTGCCGGCTCGGCGTCGACCACCTGCTCGGCGGCACGCACGTCGACGACGTGCTGCCGCTGCTCGAGGGCACGGGCACCCGCTACTACCCGTTCGCGGGCCGGGTCTCGGGGCATCCGAGCGTGCTCGGCGGCTCGATCGAGGAGATCGTGGCCAGCGCCCGCGCGATCGCGAGCCGGCCCGGCGTGGCGGGGCTGGACCTGCTGGCCTACCGCGCCGCGCTCGACGTGCCGCGGCTGATGCGCGCGGTGTGCGCGGCCGCGGGCAAGCCGGTGATCGTGGCGGGCTCGATCGACACACCCGAACGCATCGCGGCGATCCGCGCCAGCGGTGCCGCGGGTTTCACGGTGGGCACGGCGGCGCTCGACGGGCGCTTTCCGGCGGCCGATCGAAGCCTCGAAAGCCAGCTCGCGGCGATCCTCGGCGCGCGATGAAAAAGCACCGCGGCGCGGTGCGGTGCGAGCGTCAGTGCGAGCGCATCTTCGCGCGCAGCCGCGCGATCGACTGGCTGTGCAGCTGCGAGACGCGCGACTCGGTCACGCCGAGCACGGCCGCGATCTCCTTGAGGTTCATGTCCTGCTCGTAGTACATGCCCATGATGTGGCGCTCGCGCTCGGGCAGGCTGTCGATGGCGCCCACCAGCGCCTGGCGCAGCCGCTGGTCCTTGAGCAGGCTCATCGGGTCGGCGTCGGCATCGGCCAGGTGGCGGTCGAGGAAGCCCGACTCGCCCTCGGCATCGGTGCCGCCGCCCATGTCCTCCAGGTACACGAGCTGGGTGCCGCGCACGCGGCCCAGCAGGCTCTGGTAGTCGGCCAGCGGCATCTCGAGCGCCTCGGCGATCTCGGACTCGGCGGGCGCGCGGCCCAGCTTCTGCTCGAGCGCGCGCACGGCCTGCTCGATCTGCTTCTGGCTCTTGCGCGAGCCGCGCGAGAGCCAGTCGCCGTCGCGCAGCTCATCGAGCATGGCGCCGCGGATGCGCTGGGTGGCGAAGGTCTCGAACTGCACGCCCTGGCTGGCCTCGAAGCGCGACAGCGCATCGGCCAGGCCGATCATGCCGACCTGGATCAGGTCGTCGAGCTCGACGTTGGGCGGCAGCTTGGCAATCATGTGATGCGCCAGCCGGCGCACCAGCGGCACGTGCTGCCGGATCAGCGCATCGCGGTCGAGCCGGCCCTTGGGCGTGTACATCTGGGAGAGCGGGGAAGCGGCCTGCATGTCGTGTCGTGGGGCGGAACGCTCCTCAGAGTTCGCCCGCGCCGGGCGAGAAGAACAGTTCGAGGTCGGCCGGCTGCGGATCGAAGGGCGAGCGCTGCGCCGCGCGCATCGAGTCGCGCACCAGCTCGGCGGCCAGCGCCGGCTTCCAGTCCTGCGAGGCGCGCGGGCCATGGGCCACGCCACGCAGCACCAGCTGGTGGCGGATCAGCGTGTCGAGCGCCGGGCCCAGCTTCACGGCCTCGTCGGTCTTGCTCAGCACGGCCTGGCGCGCGCCGCCGATCTTGAAGCTGGCGGCCATCTCGTCGAGCGTGTCGCCGTGAGCGCCGGCGTTGAGCACCATCAGGCGCGACACGCCGGGCAGGTCGAGCAGGTCCAGCAGGTCGCGCCGGCGCGGATCGCGCGGCGCCAGGCCTGCGGTGTCGATCAGCACCATGCGCTTGCCGTGGAACAGCGCGAGCAGCTCCTGCAGCGCGGCGCGGTCGTGCGCGAGATGCGCCACCACGCCCATGGCGCGGCCGTGGGCGCGCAGCTGCTCGTGCGCGCCCGCGCGGTGCATGTCGAGCGTGATCAGGCCGACGCTGGCCGGGCCGTGCAGTCGCACGCACTGGGCCGCGATCTTGGCGGCGGTGGTGGTCTTGCCGACGCCGGTGGCACCGACCAGCGCGTAGACGCCGCCTTCCTCGGCCAGCGTGGGCGCGGCGGGGTCGAGGCCGAGCATGGTCTCGAGCGCGCCCATCATGCGGCGCACCGCGCCGGCCGCGTCGTTGTCGAGCGCGATCGATTCGAGCACGCTGCGCGCGAGCGCGGGCGAGTAGCCGGCGCGCAGCAGCTTGAGCATCAGGTTCGAATGCACCGGGTTCTGCCGCGCCGGGCCGAGCCAGGCGAGGGCGTTGAAGCGGCTCTCCATCAGCGTGCGCATGGCCTGCAGTTCGGCCATCAGCGCCTGCTGCGTTTCGCTCGCGGTGTCGGTCACGGGGGCGGGCGCGGCGACGGGAGCGGGGCGTGGCGTTTCGGTGGCGGCGGGTGCGGCGGTGGGCGCGAAGGCCGCGCGGGCCGGCGCTGCCGAGGGCGTGGCGGGCACGGGCGCCGGCGATGCGGCCTCCTGCTGGCGCCGCAGCATGCGTTCGCGCACATAGTCCTGGAACGACAGCGTGCTCATGCCGAGCTCGGCCACGTCGGCCTCGACGATGGCGCGCGATTCGGCGCTCGCGAGCGGGACCGGTGCCGGTGCCGGCGCGGCGGGTTGCGGTTGCGCGATGGCGGGCGCGGGCACCGGCTTCGGCGGCGTCCACGCGGGCGCCGACAGCGTGCCCTGCGTGCCCTGCAGGATCGCGCGGCCGGCCTCGAGCGCGCTGAGGCTGTCCTCGGCCGCGGCCACCACTTCCACGCCGTCGTCGAGCTGGCGGTTCGAGAGGATCAGCGTGCCGTCGCCGAAGACATTGCGCGCCAGCGCCATCGCTTCGCGGGCGGTCGGTGCGGTGAAACGTTGGATGTTCATGCGGAGGCTCCTCGCAGGATCGGGCCGATGCGGATCGTGTGGGTTTCAGGGATTTCGCTGTGGCCGAGCACCTGCATGCGCGGCGCGGCGCGGCGCACCATGCGCGCGATGGCGTTGCGGATCGCGTCGGGCACCAGCAGGCAGGCCGGCACGCCTTGCTCTTCCTGCTTGAGCGCGACCTCGGCCGCGGTGCGCGTGAAGATCTCGACCACGCCCGGATCGAGCGCGGGCGCCTGGGCATTGCCCAGGGCCTGCATCAGCAGGCGCTCGAAGGCCGGCTCGATGGCGATCACGTCGAGCTCCTTCACCGGGCCGTAGATCTGCTGCACGATGGCCGGCGCCAGCGCCACGCGCACGCGGCGCGCGAGTTCGGCCGGGTCGGTGGTGCTGCCGGCATGCTCGGCCAGCGTCTCGACGATGGTGCGGATGTCGCGGATGTGCACCGACTCTTCCAGCAGTAGTTGCAGCACCTTCTGGAACGTGGACAGCGGCACCAGCTTGGGCACGACTTCCTCGATCAGCTTGGGCGCCAGTTTGTTCACGTGTTCGACCAGTTGTTGGGTTTCGGTGCGGCTCAGCAGGCGCGCCGCCTGCACCTGCATCAAATGTGACAGGTGGGTGGCCATCACGGTCTCCGAATCAACGACGGTGAAACCGCTCATTTGCGCGGCTTCCCGCTGCCGCTCCTCGATCCAGTGCGCGGGCAGGCCGAAGGCCGGGTCGGTGGTGGGCGTGCCGATCAGCGGGGTGGTGATGCCGCCCGGATTGATCGCCAGGTACATGCCCGGATGGGCCTCGCCCTCGGCCACCACCACGCCGCGCAGGGTGACGCGGTAGCTGCTGGGCTTGAGCTCGAGGTTGTCGCGCACGTGCACCGCGGGCGGCAGGAAGCCCACCTCCTGCGCGAACTTGCGGCGCACGCCCTTGATGCGCGTGAGCAGGTCGCCCTGGCGGCTCTTGTCGACCAGCGCGATCAGGCGGTAGCCGAGTTCCAGGCCCAGCAGATCCACCGGCTGCAGGTCGTCCCAGCTGGCCTCGGCATCGGGCGCGGGCGGTGCCGGCGGCGCGGGCGCGGCCGGCGGCGGGCGGCGCGACAGCCGCCAGGCGCCCCAGCCCAGCAGCGAGGCGATCGAGAGGAACACCAGGTGCGGCATGCCCGGGATCACGCCCAGCAGGCCCAGGATGCCGGCCGTGAGGCCGAGCACGCGCGGCGAGGTCAGCAACTGGTCGACGATCTGGCGGCCCACGTCGTCCTCGCGGCCCACGCGCGAGATCACCATCGCCGCGGCGACCGAGATCAGGAGGCCCGGCACCTGCGCCACCAGCGCGTCGCCGACCGCGAGCAGCACGTAGGTGTCGGCCGCCTTGCCGGCCGACAGGCCGTGCTGCAGCACGCCGATGGCGAAGCCGCCGACGATGCTGATCACCAGGATCAGGATGCCGGCGATCGCATCGCCGCGCACGAACTTGGAGGCGCCGTCCATCGAGCCGAAGAAGTTGGCTTCCTCGGCCACCTCGGCGCGACGGCGGCGGGCCTCCTTCTCGTCGATCACGCCGGCGTTGAGGTCGGCGTCGACCGCCATCTGCTTGCCGGGCATGGCGTCGAGCGTGAAGCGCGCCGACACCTCGGCGATGCGCTCGGCGCCCTTGGTGACCACCACGAAGTTGATCACCACCAGGATCGCGAACACGATCAGGCCGACCGCGAAGTTGCCGCCGATCAGGAAGTGGCCGAAGGATTCGATCACCGCGCCCGCGGCGCCGGGGCCGGTGTGGCCCTCGAGCAGCACCACGCGCGTGGAGGCCACGTTGAGCGACAGCCGCATCAGCGTGGTCAAGAGCAGCACCGAGGGAAAGGCCGCGAAGTCCAGCGGGCGCACCATGTAGGCCGCCACCATCATCACCATCAGCGCGACCGCGATGTTGAGCGTGAAGAAGCCGTCGAGCAGCCAGGGCGGGATCGGCAGCACCATCAGCGCGAGGATGGCCACCACCAGGAGCGGCGCGGCCGCGCGCTGGAACATGCCGCCGCGCTCGCCGAGCCACTGGCGCAGGGCGAGCGGGTTCATGGACGCACTCCGGCGACGGGTTCAGCGGCTGCCGTTGCAGGCAGCTTGCGGTGCGGGTCGAGCTCGGGCGCCACGTAGGGATCGGGCACGCCCTGCGGCATCGGGCCCTCGCCGCGCAGCGCGGCCTTCAGGCGGTAGACATAGGCCAGCACCTGGGCCACGGCGGTGAACAGGCTCGAGGGAATGGGCTGGTCGATCTCGGCATGGGCGAACAGCGCGCGCGCGAGCATCGGCGACTGCACCACCGGGATGCCGTTGGCATTGGCGATCTCGCGGATCTTCATCGCGAGCAGGTCGGCGCCCTTGGCCACCACCTGCGGCGCGTTCATGGTGGCCTCGTCGTAGCGCAGCGCCACCGCGTAGTGGGTCGGGTTCATCAGCACGAAGTCGGCGCGCGGCACGGCCGTGATGCTGGCGCGCTGCGAGATCGCGCGCGCCGCGCTGCGCTGGCGGCCCTTGGTGTGCGGGTCGCCGTCGGATTCCTTGTGCTCCTGCTTGACTTCCTGGTGCGACATCTTGAGCTTCGACAGGTGGAAGAAGCGCTGCAGCGGCACGTCGATCACGGCGGTGGCGAACACCACCAGCAGCAGCAGGCCCACGCCGGTGGCGAGCCAGTCGCCGAGCGCGCGCAGCGCCGAAGGCGAGGGCTGCAGCACCGTGCGCACCACCTCGCCGATCGAGCCGGCCACGTAGTACCAGCCGATGGCGCCGAGGATGGCCGCCAGCAGCACCAGCTTGGTCACCTGCGCGAGCTGCTGGCGGCTGAAGAGATTGCCCAGGCCCTTGAACGGGCTCAGGCGGGAGAGGTCGGGCGTGATCGCCTTGGTGCTCGAGACCCAGCCGCCGACCGCGAGGCTGCCCGCGACCGCCGCGCTCAGCACGATGGCCGCGAACACCACGCAGGCCACCAGGCCCAGGCCGGCGAAGGTCGACAGCCGCGACAGCATGTCGGCCGGGTCCTGCACGCTGGCCGCGTTGAAGACCAGCGCCTGCGCGAGCGTGCCGCGCATCTGCTCGAAGGCGGTGGGCGCGAGCAGCAGCAGCGCGACCGCGCCGGTGCCCATCACCGCGAGGTGCGACAGGTCCTTCGAGCGCGGCACCTGGCCGTCGCGGCGCGCCTGGTCGATCTTGCGCTGCGAGGCGGGGAGCTGGCGGTCCTGGCTGTTCGATTCCATGGCGGTGGCGCTCGCTCAGGGCTGGGTGCGGCCCGGGGTGGCGGCGGGCGCCGCGCCGGCGGGTGCGGCGGGCGCATCGGCGCCCTCGGGCTTCTTCTGTTCCTTGGCGAGCTCGGTGGCGATGGCCTTCACCGCATCGTTGCCCTCGAGGCGCGCGTTGCCGAACAGGCGCGACTCGGCGTCGCGCGTGAGCACCACGATGCTGATGCGGCGGTTCAGCGGGGCCAGCGCATTCTTCTTGTCGAGCAGGTCGCTCGCGGCCAGGCCGACCACGCGCACCAGCTTGTCGTCGGGCATGCCGGCGGCCACCAGCTCGCGGCGCGAGGCATTGGCGCGGTCGGCCGACAGCTCCCAGTTGCCGTAGCCGCGGTCGCCGTTGCCGTAGGGCGCGGCATCGGTGTGGCCGGCCAGGCTCACGCGGTTCTCGATGCCGTTGAGCGCACCGCCCACCGCGCGCAGGATGTCGTGCATGTAGGGCTTCACGATCGCGCTGCCGGTGTCGAACATCGGGCGGTTCTGCGCGTCGACGATCTGGATCTCCAGGCCGTCGGAGGTCACCTCGAGCTTGATCTGCGAGCGGAATTCGCGCAGCTTGGGATTGCTCTCGATCATCTCCTCGATGCGCGCGCGCAGCGCTGCCATGCGGCGCGCATCCTGGCGCGCCTGCTCGAGCTTGAGGCTGTTGTCCTGGCCGATCTTCTTCGGGTCCATGGTGCTGCCGTCGGTGCGCCGCACCTCGCCGGTGGTGCGCGTGAGGTCGCGCCCGCCGCCGGGCACCACGCTCGAGGCGCTGCCCGCGCCCGAGCCGCCGGCCATCTCGACCTTCATCGGCGAGTTGAAGTAGGAGGCGATGCCCTGCAGGTCGCCCTTGGCGGTCGAGCCCAGCAGCCACATCAGCAGGAAGAAGGCCATCATGGCCGTCACGAAGTCGGCGTAGGCGATCTTCCAGGCGCCGCCGTGGTGCGCATGCGTGGTCTTCTTGACCCGCTTGATGATGATCGGCTGGAGCTTGCGGGTCCCGGGCGTGGTGGCCATGGCGTTGCCTCTTGCGCTGGGCGCTCTACTTCTTCTTCACGTGGGTCTCGAGCTCGGTGAAGCTCGGCCGGTCGGTCGAGAACAGCACCTTGCGGCCGAACTCGATCGCGGTCGTGGGGTTGTAGCCCTGCATGCTCGCCAGCAGGGTGGTCTTGATGCACTGCAGTTCCTTGGTGCCTTCCTCGGCCTTCTGCTCGAGCAGGCCGCCCAGCGGCTCGACGATGGCGTAGGCCAGCAGGATGCCCAGGAAGGTGCCGACCAGCGCCGAGCCGATCATGGCGCCGAGCACCGCCGGCGGCTGGCCGACCGAGCCCATGGTGTTCACCACGCCGAGCACCGCGGCCACGATGCCGAAGGCCGGCAGGCCGCCGGCCAGCCGCGCGATGGCGGCCACGGGCGCATGCGATTCCTGGTGGTGGGTCTCGATCTCGCTGTCCATCAGCGACTCGATCTCGTGGCTGTTGAGGTTGCCCGAGGCCATCATGCGCAGGTAGTCGGTGGTGAACTCGACCACGTGGTGGTCCTTCGCCACGTTCGGGTGCTTCTGGAACAGCGGCGAATCCTGCGGCGCCTCGATGTCCTTCTCGATCGACATCAGGCCTTCCTTGCGCGCCTTCTGCAGGATGTCGTAGAGCAGCGCCATCAGCTCGAGGTAGCGCGCCTTGGTGTACTTGGAGCCCTTGAGCGCGGTCGGCAGCGCCTTCAGCGTGGCCATCAGCACCTTGCGCTGGTTGTTCACCACGAAGGCGCCGAGCGCGCCGCCGCCGATCACCATCAGCTCGATCGGCAGCGCGTGCAGCACCACGCCGATGTTGCCGCCATGGATGATGTAGCCGCCGAAGATGCAGCCCAGCGCGACGAGGTAACCGAGGATGACGGACATGGGGCGAGACGAGTTCCTGGAACCCCTATTGGGCCTCGGAGACGCCCCGCGCATTCCATGAAAAAAGGGCCCTGCGGGGGCCCTTATCTTCTGTTTGCCGCGGCGGCCGCGGCGTTCGTCACTGCAGCTGGATGCCGCCCGCGCCCGAACCCTTGCCGGCGCGCGCCGGCGGTTCGCACAGGCCGCAGACGAAGTGCTGCGCGTTCTCGTAGGGCTCGGTCACGAAATGGCCGCCGCAGCGCGAGCAGGGCGTCATGGCGAGCATCTGGTTCTCCATGAAGCGCACCAGCCGCCAGGCGCGCGTGATCGACAGCTGCGGCTCCAGGCCGCAGGCGCCGGTCTGCTCGGTGTACAGGCCGTAGGCCTTGATCAGCGCGTCGACCGGCTCGAGCTCGCTGGTCTTGTGGAGGTAGGTGTAGATGTTGTGGAACAGCGAGGCGTGGATGTTCGGCTGCCAGGTCAGGAACCAGTCGGTCGAGAAGGGCAGCTGGCCCTTCGACGGCGACTTGCCCGCCACTTCCTTGTAGAGGCGCAGCAGCCGTTCGTACGACAGCTCGGTCTCGCTCTCCAGCACCTGCAGGCGGGCGCCCATCTCGATCAGATGGACCGCGCGCTCGATCTGCCGGGACTCGCCCAGCACGCTCTTCGGATTGGCCATGCCTTGTCAGCTCGCGGAACGCGGCGCCTCAGTACGAGGTTTCCGCGAACCGGCTCGACATGACGATGTTGGCGTGCAGCTTCAGCGTCTCGTCGTTGGCCGTGCGGGTGCGCACGTTGTGGTTGGTGAGCAGTCCCCAGACCATGTCGTCGGTGGCGCGGAAGCGGCACAGCAGCATGTTGCTGGAGGCCAGCTTCATGATCTGCGCCGGCGACAGCGTGTCGATGAGGTCCGCGGATTCCTCGGAAATGCCGAGCCGGAACAGGGCCTGTGCCTTGTCTTCCCGGATGAGGCTCTGCGCCAGCATCAGGTAGGTGAGGTTGGCTTCCTTGATCTCGGCGAGCAGCTGTTCATTGGTCATGAGTGCCTCCTCCTAGGCGGGCAAAAGTGCCCTTGGCGACCGTGTACTTTCAGTTTAATCACAAATGTCAGCTTCAGTAAACATTTGTTAAAAATGTACAGCAGTAGGTGGATTCCTACAAAAAAACTTTGGCCTGACGTTGTCCGATGGTAAGTGCTTGCAACCGCAGCGCCCCAAAACTGTGACTTTGTCGACCAAAACGAATACTAAGGCACGCATGGCGAAAGACTTATTTCGACAGGAATAGATAAATCTATCGATATCAAGACATTCATGGCTTTCCTCGCGCGCTTTACAAGCTGTTAACGAGTGTGACCGCCCGTGGTGCACAGACCACGAAATCCCGTGGGGGCGAAGTTGTCTTGCGTGGTGGGGAAGCTACGTGTTTCCGTGGGGGTAACACGCGGAACATGGTGGCTCCGGCAGCGCAATCGCTGTGGCCCCCGTCTGCATCCGCTCGGAAATCTTGAGGGTGCGCTCGCAAAAATAAATCGCTAAAGAGCCGGCGGGGACCCACCGAAAACCAGTGCAACGGGCCTTGCACCAGGGTTCGTCAGGCAGCCAGCGCTTCGCTGGCGCGACTTTGGCAGCGATGCCCGACTTATCAGTTTGAAGGAGCTCTCATGGCCTCGATCATCAACACCAACATCAGTTCGCTCACCGCGCAGCGCAACCTCTCGGGCAGCCAATCCTCGCTGGCGACCTCGATGCAGCGCCTGTCCTCGGGTCTGCGCATCAACAGCGCCAAGGACGACGCCGCCGGCCTCGCGATCTCCGAGCGCATGACGGCCCAGATCCGCGGCCTGACGCAAGCCGGCCGCAACGCCAACGACGGCATCTCGCTGGCGCAGACGGCCGAAGGCGCGCTGAGCACCATCGGCAACAACCTGCAGCGCATCCGCGAACTGGCCGTGCAGTCGCGCAACGCCACCAACTCGACCGAGGACCGCGCCTCGCTGCAGAAGGAAGTCACGCAGCTCAAGAGCGAAATCGACCGCGTCGCCAAGCAGACCTCGTTCAATGGCACCAAGCTGCTCGACGGCAGCTTCAGCGCCCAGTCGTTCCAGGTCGGCGCCAACCAGGGCGAGACGATCTCGATCGACTCGATCGCCAACGCCAGCATCAACTCGCTGGGCAGCTGGACCAGCGTGGACACCTACTCGGCCACGGTGACCGGCGCGGCGCCCGCGGGCTTCGGCGGCATCACCGCCAACGCCTTCACGATCAACGGCGTGGGCATCGGCGCGGTCAATGCCGGCACCGACGCGGCGACGCAGGGCGCCAACGTGGCGGCCGCCATCAACAAGAAGTCGAGCGAGACCGGCGTGGTCGCGACGGCCGCCGCCAGCGGCGCCATCACGCTGACCTCGAGCGGCAGCACGGCCATCACGGTCGGCGGCACGCTGACCAACACCGGCCTGACCGCCGGCCAGACGGCCGCGACCGTCACCGCCGCGGGCAGCGCGCAGACCGGCTTCTCCGGCCTGACGGTGGACACGGTGGATGGCGCCGACAACGCGATCCTCGCGATGGACGCCGCGCTGAAGGCCGTGAACTCCTCGCGCGCCGACCTCGGCGCGATCCAGAACCGCTTCGAATCGGTGGTCTCGAACCTCTCGACCTCGGCCGAGAACCTGACCGCTTCGCGCAGCCGCATCCAGGACGCCGACTTCGCGGCCGAAACCGCCAACCTGTCGCGCGCCCAGGTGCTGCAGCAGGCCGGCACGGCGATGGTGGCGCAGGCCAACCAGCTGCCGCAGACGGTGCTGTCGCTGCTGCGCGGCTAAGGCAGGAACAGGGGGCCGAAGGCCGGCCTCCTGCACGCTTCATCGCGGGGCGGCGAACGGACAATTCCGTTCGCCGCCCCGCGTTTTTTCCGTGGGCGGCAAGCGATTCCAGCATCGGAGAAAAGACATGGCCAGCATCACATCGACGGGCATCGGCAGCCAGCTCGACGTCGAATCCATCATCACGCAGCTGATGGCGATCGAGAAGAAGCCGCTGACCGCGCTGCAGACCACGGCGAGCACGCTCGACAGCAAGATCTCGGCCTTCGGCACGCTCAAGTCGCAGCTCTCGGCGCTGTCCGACGCGGCCACCAAGCTGGCGGCCGCCGCGACCTGGAACGCCAAGACCGCCTCGAGCTCGAACGCGACCGCGCTGAGCGCCAGCGTCACCAATGCCGGCGACGCCGTGGCCAGCAGCTTCACCATGCAGGTGTCGCAGCTCGCGCGCGCCCAGGCCGTGTCCTCGAACGCGGTGGCCACGGGCACCGGCTTCGGCCTCGGCACGCTGAGCATCCAGCTCGGCGACTGGAACGACACCGACGCGGGCGGCCCGAACTTCGCGGCCGGCGACAAGCCGGCCATCGACATCAGCGTGAACGAGGGCGACAGCCTCTCGGCCATCGCGGCCAAGATCAACGGGGCCGGCGCGGGCGTGAGCGCCACCGTGCTCAAGGACCTCTCGGGCGAGCGGCTGATGCTGCGCTCCAGCAGCACCGGCGAGGCCGCGGGCTTCCGCGTCACGGCCACGCCGCTGGGCTCGGGCGACGGCGCCGATCTCGGCCTGCTGGCCTTCGACGGCACCGGGCAGGGCATGGGCGCCAACCCGGTGCAGTACGCGCGCAATGCCGAGGCCACCATCAACGGCGTGACGATCCGCTCGGCCACCAATGTGCTGGCCGACACCGTGCCCGGCGTGAGCCTCACGCTGTCGCAGGTGACGACTTCGCCGGTCGAGGTCGCCGTGGCCACCGACACCTCGGGCCTGCGCGGCACGATCCAGGCCTTCGTGACGGCCTACAACACGATGAACCAGACGCTGAACTCGGCCACGGCCTACGACGCGGCGAGCAAGACCGCGGCGCTGCTGCAGGGCGATTCCACCGCCGTGAGCCTGCAGAACGCGCTGCGCAGCCTGGTCGGCGCGCCTTCGGGCGGCGGCGCGATCCAGCGCCTGAGCGACCTCGGCATCACGGTCGCCAAGGACGGCGCCGGCAACCTCGCGCTCGACACCGCCAAGCTCGACACGGCACTGAAGAACCCGGCCGCCGTGCAGCAGTTCTTCGCCGCGCCGCAGAACACCCTGGATTCCAGCGCCACCGGCTTCGCCACGCGGCTGTCGGCCTTCACCCAGGCCGCGATCGCCACCGACGGCACGCTCGACACCCGCACCCAGTCGCTCAAGGCCCAGCGCAAGGACAACGACAAGAGCCAGGACAACCTCAGCGACCGGCTGACCCTGACCGAGAAGCGGTTGCGCGCCCAGTACACGGCGCTGGACACCAAGATGGCCTCGCTGACCGCGCTCAACACCTACATCACCCAGCAGGTGGCGCAGTGGAACAAGTCCACCAGCTGAGGCGCCGGGCCCGCGGGCCTCAACTTCCGCGCCGGAATGCCGATAAAGAAGGCATAGACACCGGAACAGGAAGCCGCACCATGTACACCTCGCCCGCAGCCCGCGCCGCCCAGGCCTACTCCAGAGTGGGCGCCGAATCGGGCGTGGACGCCTCGACCTCTCCGCACCGGCTCATCGAGCTGCTGTTCGACGGCCTGCTGCAGTCCATCCATGCCGCCAGCGGCGCGCTGGCGCGCGGCGACATCGCGGCCAAGGGCCAGCAGATCATGCGCGCGGTGCGATTCCTCGAGGAGGGCCTCAAGGGTGGGCTCGACGAGGCCCGGGGTGGAGAACTCGCGGTTACACTCCGCGCGTTGTACGACTATTGCATCAACCGCCTGACGGTCGCCAACCTCCGCAACGACGGGGCGGCCCTGGCGGAAGTGGCCTCGCTGATCGCACCGGTCGCACAGAGCTGGAAACAGATCGGGCCGTCTCAGCCCGCGCAGGCCGCCTGAGGCGTCTTTGGAGTCCTTCATGCAAGAGCGACTGCTCGACTACTACAAAGCGATCGAAGCCGCGAGCAAGCAGATGCTCGAGGCCGCCCGCATGGAAGACTGGGAAGGCGTGGTGCGCTGCGAAGGCGCCTGCGCCGTGCTGATCGAGCAGCTGCGCTTCAAGGCCACCTCGCTCGAGCTGCCGCGCACCGACCGTGCCGAGAAGACCCGCGTGATGCAGCGCATCCTGCGCAACGACGCCGAGATCCGGCTGCTGGCCGAGCCGTGGATCGCCGACCTCGACCACCTGTTCGATTCGCGGCTGCAGCTGATCCACTGAAGAGGAAGGACCGACACCGCCGGCAAGGCGGCGGCACGGTCCGGCAAGACAGGCGGGCAGGGCGCCCGTCGCCTCACACCTGCATGTTCATGATGTCGCTGTAGGCCTGCACCATGCGGTTGCGCACGTGCATCGTGGCCTGGAAGCCGATCTGCGCCTTCTGGATCGCGACCATGGTCTGCTCCAGGCTGACGTTCGGGTTCTCGAGCTGAACCTCGCGCTGCAGCGCGCCGGCCTGGTTCTGGGCGGCGCTCACCGCCTGCAGCGCGCCCGAGAGCGCGCCGGCGAAGCCGCCGCCGCTGCCCTCGGCGGCCGGGGGCGCGGTGCGCGCCGTGCGCGCGAAGGCCTGCGCCGGGGTGGGCGAAGTCAGCGGTGCGAGTCGGAGGTCCATGGGCACCGATGCTACGGGCGCTCGGCCGTTCGCGATCGCGGGGAAATGGGCAGGAAAGCAGCCCTTTATCGGGCTTATGTGGGACGGGGGCGGCCCGAATAATCGCAGCGAGCACGAAGCGCCTTCCGCGCCGTGCGAACCGACCCGCACCGCCGAGCCCATGTCCACCGCCGTCGCCGAACTTCCCGCCGCCCAGTCCGCGTCCCTTGCCGCCCCGGCCTGGCAGGGCCGCCTCGCGTCGCTCGACCGGCGCCAGCGCCTGCGGCTGGCGATCGGCGCCGCGCTGCTGGTGGCGCTGGCCGTGGCCGCCATCGTGATGGGCCGCCAGGCCGACTGGCGCGTGCTCTACGCCAACCTCGGCGACAAGGACGGCGGCGCGATCGTCGCCCAGCTCGCCCAGATGAACGTGCCCTACAAGTACACCGAGGGCGGCGGCGCCGTGATGGTGCCGGCCGACAAGGTGCACGACGTGCGCCTGCGCCTGGCCTCGCTGGGCCTGCCCAAGGGCTCGGTGGCCGGCTTCGAGCTGATGGAGAACAACCGCTTCGGCATGACCCAGTTCCAGGAGAAGCTGAGCTTCCAGCGCGGTCTCGAGGGCGAGCTCACGCGCTCGATCCAGGGCCTGGCCTCGGTGCAGAGCGCGCGCGTGCACCTGGCGCTGCCGAACCAGAACGGCTTCTTCCGCGAGCAGCAGAAGCCCTCGGCCTCGGTGCTGCTGACGCTGCATCCGGGCCGCACGCTCGAGCGCAGCCAGATCGCGGGCATCGTGCACCTGGTGGCCTCCAGCGTGCCCGAGCTCGCGCCCTCGGCCGTGAGCGTGGTCGACGACAGCGGCAAGCTGCTGTCGCAGACCGGCGACGGCGCCACCGGCGGCGCGGGCGCCGGCGAGGGCCAGCAGCTGCAGTACGTGCAGCAGATCGAGCAGCAGTACATGCGCCGCATCCTCGACATCCTCGAGCCGGTGGTGGGGCGCCAGAACGTGAAGGCGCAGGTCACGGCCGACGTGGACTTCTCGCAGAGCGAGGCGACCATGGAGGAGCACCGCCCGAACCAGGCGGCCGAGGCCGGCGCCGTGCGCAGCCAGCAGACGGTGGAGACCACCGGCGCCGGCGCCACGCCGCCCGCGGGCGTGCCGGGCGCGACCTCGAACCAGCCGCCCGGTGCCTCGTCGGCGCCGGTCAACGGCCCGGCCGCGGCGCTCGCGCCGGCCGGTTCGGCGGCCGCGGGAGCCGCGGCGCAGCGCCCGCCGGGCAAGCGCGAGTCCACCATCAACTACGAGGTCGACAAGACCGTGAAGACCGTGCGCAGCGCCACCGGCCAGATCCGCCGGCTCAGCGCGGCGGTGGTCGTCAACTACCAGGGCGTGGCCGATGCCGCGGGCAAGGTGGTGCCGACCGCGCTGTCGGCGCAGCAGGTCGAGCAGATGACGGCGCTGGTGCGCGAGAGCATCGGCTTCAACAAGGAACGCGGCGACTCGGTGAACCTGATGAACACGCCGTTCCTGGTCGACGCGCCGGTGCAGGTCGAACTGCCGCTGTGGAAGCGCCCCGAAACGCTCGAGCTGGCGCGCAGCTTCGCCTGGCCCGTGGGGCTGGTGCTGATCGGCGCGATCGTGCTCCTGGGCATGGTGCGCCCCGGCCTCAAGGCCATGGCCGCGGCCAAGCCGCTGCCCGGCAGCATCACGCCGGCGCTCGGCGGTCCCGCCACCGGCAGCCAGCTCAACGCGATGGTGGCCGACACGCCCGAGCGGCCCGCGCTCGGCGCGCCCGAGGCGGTGGCCGTGCCCTCGCCGCAGGAACAGGTGCCCGAGCAGATGCGCCTGGAGGGCGCGCGCCAGATGGCGCGGCAGAACCCGGTGGCGGTGGCGAACATCGTCAAGACCTGGGTCCACGGCTGAGCGGAAACCAGACAGATGGACGAACAGGGACTCAACGACGCGGCGATCCTGCTGATGTCGCTCGGCGAACAGGAAGCCGGCGAGGTGCTGCGGCACCTGTCGCCGCGCGAGGTGCAGAAGATCGGCGAGACCATCGCCAAGACCCGCGCGGTGTCGCGCGAGCGGCTCGGCGAGGTGGCCGACCGCTTCATCACCGCCACCGCGGGCCAGAGCCTGTTCGCGGCCGACACGAGCGACTACGTGCGCTCGGTGATGCGCCACGCGCTCGGCGAGGAGAAGGCCTCGATCCTGGTCGACCGCATCCTGCAGACCGCCGACCTCAGCGGCATCGAGAACCTCAAGTGGATGGACGCGCCCTCGGTGGCCGAGGTGCTCAAGCTCGAGCATCCGCAGATCGTGGCTGCGATCCTGGTGCACCTGGAGCCCGAGCATGCCTCGGCGATCCTGCTGCAGCTGCCCGACCTGCAGCGCGCCGAGGTGCTGCTGCGCGTCGCCACGCTCGAGGGCATCCAGCCGGCCGCGCTCGAAGACCTCAACGAGGTGATGTTCCGCGTGCTCTCGGGCGGCGCCAAGGTGCGCAAGCCTTCGCTGGGCGGCCCGCGCACGGCCGCCGGCATGATCAACCTGCTGGGCAGCGGCGCCGATGCGCAGGCCATCGCGGCGATCCGCAACCACGATGCCGAGCTGGCGCAGCAGATCGCCGACCTGACCTTCGTCTTCGACGACGTGATGAAGCTCGACGACAAGTCGCTGCAGCTGGTGATGAAGGAGATCGCGTCCGAGACGCTGATCGTCGCGCTCAAGGGCGCGGCGCCGCCGCTGCGCGACAAGTTCCTCTCGAACATGTCCTCGCGCGCGGCCGAGGCGCTGCGCGAGGACCTCGAGGCGCGCGGTCCGCTGCGGCTGTCGGAGGTCGAGGCGCAGCAGAAGGAAATCCTCAAGGCGCTGCGCCGGCTCGCCGACGAAGGCCAGATCATGCTGGGCGGCGGCGATGGCGGGTTCGTCTGATGGGCGCGCGCATGACGCTTGCTGAAACGACGGAGGTCCGGGCGTGAGCCGCGGTGCCTTCATCCGCGGCGAGGACGTCGCGCGCTTCGCGCGCTGGCAGTTCGCCGCCGTCGGCGCCGAGGGCAACGTGCTCGGCGGCGTGGTCGATCCCGAGGCGATCGAGGAGGCGCGCCAGCAGGGCCGCGACGAAGGCTATGCGGCCGGCCGCGCCGCCGCGCAGGCCGAGGCGCGCGAACAGATGGAGGCCTACCAGGCCAACGAGGGCCTGGAGGCCGCGCAGCGCGTGGCCGCCTTGCTCGCAAGCGCCGAGGCGCAACTGGCCGAGGTGCAGCAGGAGCTCGCGCGCGGCACGCTCGAGATCGCCTGCGCGCTCGCGCGCCAGGTGCTGCGCCAGGAGATCGCGACGCGGCCGGCCGTGCTCGAGCCCGTGGTGCGCGAGGCGCTCGCGATGCTCGCGGTCGATGGCAAGGCCAGCGCCGTGCGGCTGTCACCCACCGATTTCGAGAGGCTGGGCGTTGCCCTGCGCGCCGAGTTCGAGGGCCAGCCCGTGAGCGTGGTGGCCGACGCGGGCATCGCGCCCGGCGACTGCCTGGTCGAATCGGCCGGCACCGTCATCGACGGCGGCGTGGCCACGCGCTGGTCGCGCGCGGTCGCGGCGCTGGGCCTGGCGATGCCGTGGCAGGACGACGCGGCGCCGAAGGACCCGGATGCGGCTGGCTGACCCGCTCGACTGGCGTCAGTTCATGGCCGACGCGCAGGCGCGGCTGGCGCACGACGCCGGCCTCGAGGCGCGCGGCACGCTGACCCGGCTCACCGGCCTGGTGCTCGAGGCCTCGGGCATCCGCGCGCCCGTGGGCTCGCAGTGCCTGGTGCGCATGGGCAGCCAGCCCGCGGTGCTGGCCGAGGTGGTGGGTTTCTCGAACGACCGCGCCTTCCTGATGCCGGCCGGCGAGGTGCAGGGCCTGTCGAGCGGCGCCAGCGTGGTGCCCGCCGCGCCCTATGTGCCGGTGCCGCGGCTCGGCGAGGCCGACCCCGGCATCGCGCCGCGCGTGGGCGCGCTGCGCCTGCCGCTGGGCGACGGCCTGCTGGGCCGCGTGGTCGACCCGCAGGGCCATGTGCTCGACGACCTGGGCCCGCTGACGGAGGTCAGCGCCGAGCCGCTGGAGCGCGCGCCGATCAACGCGATGGACCGCGACCCGGTGCGCGAGCCGCTCGATACCGGCGTGCGCGCGATCAATGCCTTGCTGACCGTCGGGCGCGGCCAGCGCATCGGCCTGTTCGCCGGCTCGGGCGTGGGCAAGAGCGTGCTGCTCGGGATGATGGCGCGCTACACCGCCGCCGACGTGATCGTGGTCGGCCTGATCGGCGAGCGCGGCCGCGAGGTGAAGGAATTCATCGAGGACATCCTCGGCCCCGAGGGCCGCGCGCGCTCGGTGGTGGTGGCCGCGCCGGCCGATTCGCCGCCGCTCTTGCGCATGCAGGGCGCGAGCTATGCCACCGCGGTGGCCGAGCATTTCCGCGACCAGGGGCTGCACGTGCTGCTGCTGATGGACTCGCTCACGCGCTATGCGATGGCGCAGCGCGAGATCGCGCTGGCGATCGGCGAGGCGCCGGCCACCAAGGGCTATCCGCCCTCGTGCTTCGCCAAGCTGCCGCGGCTGGTGGAGCGCAGCGGCAACGGCCTCAACGGCGTGGGCTCGATCACCGCCTTCTACACCGTGCTGTCGGAGGGCGACGACCAGCAGGACCCGATCGCCGACGCCGCGCGTGCCATCCTCGACGGCCACATCGTGCTGTCGCGCGCGCTGGCCGAGGAGGCGCATTTCCCGGCCATCGACATCGAGCAGTCGGCCTCGCGCGTGATGCACAACGTGGCCTCGGCCGGCCACCTCGAATGCGCGCGCCACTTCCGCGCCATCTATTCGCGCTACCGCAAGAGCCGCGACCTGGTGCGCGTGGGCGCCTATGCCGCGGGCAGCGACCCGGCGCTCGACCAGGCGATCCGGCTGCAGCCCGCGATGACCGCGTTCCTGCAGCAGCGCATGCACGAGAGCGCACCGTTCGACGTCAGCCTCGGCGGCATGGCAGACGTGCTCGAGGGACGGCAGCCATGAGCGGCCTAGAGATAGCCGCCGACATGGCGCGCGACCGGCGTGACGCCGCGGTACAGGTGCTCGCGCAGGCGCGCCAGAAGTGGCTCGCGGCCCAGGTTCAGCTCGACCAGCTCGAGAGCTACGCGCAGGAATGCACCGCGCGCTGGGCCACGCGCTCGCTCAGCTGCACGCCCGAGCTGATGCGCCACCACTACCAGTTCATGGAGCGGCTCGATCACGCGATCGCGCTGCAGACCGGCATCGTGCGCGAGCTCGGCCAGGGCGTGGAGCGCGCGGCCGTACCGGTGCGCGAGGCCGAGGCGCGGCTCGAGAGCCTGCGCCAACTCGTGCAGGCGCGCGAGCGCGAGCTGCAGCTGCAGGCCGACCGGCGCGCGCAGAAACAGACGGACGAGCAGGCGGCCTTGCAGCATCGGCGGCACGGCGAACGGTCGGAGGAATGGCGATGAGCGTCGAAGTCGCGCGCACGAGCGTCGATCCCTTGCTGCCCGCGCGTGCGCCGGCAGCGCGCGGGCCAGGCGGCGCGGCCGATGCCTTCGACCGGGCGCTCGAGGGCGCGAATGAATCACAGGCCTCGGAGGCGGCGGAAGCGGCCGGCGAGGAGGGCGCTTCGAGGCCCGCGAAGACACCCGCCGCGGGTGCGGCGAAAGACGACGAGAAGGCCGACGAGGCGCTTGCCGGCGCGCCCGTGCCCGCAACCACGCAGCCGGCCGTCGAGCCCTGGATGCTGCTGGCGCAGGGCGCCTTCGTGAGCGGCGAGGGCAAGGCGGGGGACGTGCACGTCGCCACGGCCGAGGCCGCTGTCGATGCCGTGGACGGCGCCGGAGCGGGGCCGAGGCCCGCCAAGGGCATGCCCGCGTTGCCGACGACGCCTGGCACCACGCAGGAGGCCGCTGCCGATGTGCCCGCCGCGCCCGCCGCCAAGCCGAATGCAACGGCGACCGTGCGCGGCACGGCGCAGCGCCTGGCGAACCTGGCGGCGGCCGATGCCGCGGCCGCGCCGCCACGCACCGCGCCGTCGCAGCCCCTGCCGCCGAAGGAGGAACTCGCCGCCGCCTCGTTGTCCGCGCAGGCGCGAACGATCCAGGCCGCGGTGACGGAAACCGTCGCCACCGTGGCCGCGCCGCGCCGCGCCGAGAAAAGCACCGAGCGCGGCAGCGCCACCGGCACGCTCGCCGATCCCGGCAGCGCGACGGCGGGCACGTCCTCCTCCGCCCCGGCACCGTCGGCCTGGATGGCGCCCGTCGATGCGGCCTCCGCCGCCGCCTCGGCCGGCGGCGCCATGCTCGCCGACCGCATGACCGAGCAGGTCAGCTGGTGGCTGGCGCAGAAGTCGCAGGGCGCCGATGTCTCGCTCGAGCTCGCGCCGGGCCAGACCGTGTCGTTCAGCGTGCAGGTGCAGGGCAACGAGGCGCAGATCGCGTTCCGCAGCGACCAGCCCGAGGTGCGCCAGATGCTGGGCCAGGCCGCGGCGCAGCTCAAGGACCTGTTCGGGCAGGAGGGGCTGCTGCTGTCGGGCGTGACCGTGGATGCGCAGTCCGCGGGCACGCAGCAGCGCGGCGAGGGCGAAGGGCGGCCCGATGCGCGTGGCGTGGTGCGCGGGGTCGCGCGGCTCGGTGCGGCCTCCGCCTCGGCGCCCGCGCCGGCGGTCGTGCGTGCGCCGCTGCCGGCGGGGCGTGCGCTCGATCTGTACGTCTGAGCGGTTTTCCCCCCTTTTTTCCGCCCCTTCCCGCGGCCCTCGCGATCGAATAATCGACCGCACGAGGATGGCGATGGCCGCCGTCCGTGCCCCCAAGGAAATCCACCGTGTCCGCCAAAGCCGCCGACCCCGCCATGGCCAATGCCGCGCCGCCGCCCAAGGGCAGGATGAAGCTCATGCTCGGCATCGTCGTCGCCGTGCTGCTGGCCGGCGGCGCCGCCGCGGGCGGCACCTGGTTCTTCCTCAACAAGAACGGCGCCGCGGCGCCGGCCGCCGCCGCCGATGCGGAACCCGAGCCCGAGGCCAAGCATGCCGATGCCACCTACCTGGCGCTCGAGAACCTGATCGTGAACCTGGCCGACCCGGGCGGCGAGCGCGTGGCGCAGATCGGCATGACGCTCGACGTGAAGGACGAGAAGACCGCCGCGCGCCTGAAGACGCTGATGCCCGTGGTGCGCAGCAAGATGCTGATGCTGGTGTCGCAGCGCACCTCCGAGGAACTGCTCAAGCGCGACGGCAAGGAGAAGCTGGCCGAGGACGTGATGCTCGAGGTGACGCGCGTGCTCAACCCCGAGTCGGCACGCGGCGACGACGACGAGGCGCCGCGCCGCAGGAAGCCGCGCGCGAACGGCCCGGTGCGCGGCGTGCTGTTCTCCAGCTTCATCGTGCAGTGAGCCCGACGCGCCCATGAGCAGCAGCGAACAGGACACCGAGGCCGCGCCCGAGGCGGCGGCCTCCACCGACAGCGCCGAGCGCATGGCCGACGCGGCCGCGCGCGACTACGACATCACGGCCGGCGAGGAGCGGCTGGTGCGCCGTCCCATGCCCACGCTCGACGTGGTGCACGACCGCTTCGCGCGCAACCTGCGCCAGGGCCTGTTCCAGCTCGTGAGCCGCAGCGCCGACATCGCCATCGAGCCGGTGCAGCTGCTGCGCTTCTCCGATTTCCTCGGTGCCTTGCCGCTGCCGTCCAACTTCAACATCGTGGCGATGCCGCCGCTGCGCGGCCGCGCGCTGGTGGTCTGCGAGTCCACGCTGATCTCGGCGCTGGTCGATGCGCTGTACGGCGGCTCGGGCACGGTGCATGCGCCGATCGAGGGCCGCGACTTCTCGCCGACCGAGCAACGCGTGATCCAGCGCGCGCTCGGCGCGATCTGCCAGGCCTACAACACCGCCTGGCAGGACGTGTATCCGCTCAAGCTGGTGCCCGACCGCTCCGAGACGCACGTGCAGTTCGTCGACGTGGCCGCGCCCGGCGACACGGTGCTGGTCAACCTGATCAAGGTCAGCGTGGCGGGCGTCACGGGCCACATCCACGTCTGCCTGCCTTACGCCTCGCTGGAGCCGATCCGCTCGGTGCTCTACGGCGCGCAGCAGGCGCGCGAGATGGCCGAGGACCGGCGCTGGGTGACCATGCTCACGCGCGAGATCCAGGCCGCCGAGGTCACGCTGGTGGCCGAGCTGGCCCATCCCGAGGTCACGGTGGCGCAGCTCATGAGCATGAAGCCCGGCGACTTCATCCAGTTCGACCGCCTGCCGCAGCTGGTGGCCTCGGTCGAGGGCGCTCCCGTCTTCATCTGCCACTACGGCACCCACAACGCGCGCTACGCCTTGCGCATCGACGAATGCCTGCGCGGCGACGACCCGCACTGGCTTGGAGGTTCACATGTCCACTGATCAAGCCACCCCCGACAACGCCGCCGGCGGCTGGGCCGAGGCGCTCGAGGAAGTGCCCGCGGGCGCCGCCGCTGCGGGCGCGGCGCCGCTGCAGGACATCCAGCGCGTGCTCGACATCCCGGTGCAGCTCTCGGTGGAGCTGGGCCGCAAGAAGGTGCCGATCAAGCAGATCCTGCAACTCGGCCAGGGCTCGATCGTGGAGCTCGACACGCTCGCGAGCGAGCCGATGGACGTGCTGGTCAACGGCTACCTCGTCGCCCAGGGCGAGGTGGTGGTGGTCAACAACAAGTTCGGCATCCGGCTGACCGACGTGGTCGCGCCGGCCGAGCGGCTGCGCCGGCTCAACCGGGTCTGAGGCGGCTTTTCCTCCGTTTGCCTTCATGACGCAGAGCCTGCTCACCATCGTCGTCTTCATCGGCCTGATCTGCGCCGTGCCCTTCGTGCTGCGCCGCCTGCAGCAGCGCCGCGGGCTCGGTCCGGCCGGCGCGGGCGGTTCCGCCTCGCGCCTGCTGTCGGCGGTGGCGGTCGGGCCGCAGCAGCGCGTGGTGACGGTCGAGGTCGGCCCCGAGGGCGCGCGGACCTGGCTGGTGCTTGGCGTGACCGGCCAGTCGATCACCTGCCTGCACACGCTGCCGGCCGCGTCTTCCGAGGTGCCGCATGCGCAACTGCCGCGCTAAGGCCTTCGCGGCCGTCGCGCTGCTCGCGCCCGCGTTCGCCTTCGCGCAGGAGGCCGGCGGCCAGCTGCCGCTGCTGGTGGGCTCGGGCAGCGGCGGCACCAGCTTCTCGGTGCCGGTGCAGACCTTGCTGTTCTTCACCGCGCTGTCGTTCCTGCCGGCCATCGTGCTGATGATGACCGGCTTCACGCGCATCGTGATCGTGCTGTCGCTGCTGCGCCAGGCGCTGGGCACGCAATCGGCGCCGCCCAACCAGGTGATCATCGGCCTGTCGCTGTTCCTCACGGTGTTCGTGATGGGCCCCACGCTGGACCGCGTCTACGACGAGGCCTACAAGCCCTACAGCACCAATGCCATCGGCTTCGAGGAGGCGCTCAAGCGCGCCGAGACGCCGATGCGCCAGTTCATGCTCAAGCAGACGCGCCAGAGCGACTTCGCGCTGTTCGCGCGGCTGGCCAAGCTGCCGGCCGACGTGAAGGCCGAGACCGCGCCGATGCGCGTGCTGATCCCGGCCTTCGCCACCAGCGAGCTCAAGTCGGCGTTTCAGATCGGCTTCATGATCTTCATCCCGTTCCTGGTGATCGACATCGTGGTCTCGAGCGTGCTGATGTCGCTCGGCATGATGATGCTGTCGCCGGTGCTGGTCGCGCTACCGTTCAAGCTCATGCTGTTCGTGCTCGCGGACGGCTGGAACCTCCTGATCGGCTCGCTCGCCGCGAGCTTCGCCACATGAACGCGCAGATGGTCCTGACCATGGGGCAGGAGGCGCTGGTCATGCTCCTGACCGTGTCGCTGCCCGTGCTGCTGGTGGTGCTGGTCGTGGGCCTGGTCGTGAGCATCTTCCAGGCCATCACGCAGATCAACGAGGCCACGCTGGCCTTCGTGCCCAAGCTGGTGGCGGCCGTGGCGGTGTTCGCGCTGGCCGGGCCGTGGATGCTCGCCACGCTGGTCGACTACATCCGCCGCGTGATCGAGTCGATTCCGCAGATGGTGCTGTAACGCGCCTTCTTCTTTTTCCGTGCTGACCTTCACCGAAGCCCAGCTCATGGCCTGGGTCACGCCTGTGCTGTGGCCCTTCCTGCGCGTGCTGGGCGTGTTCACCACCGCACCGGTCTTCTCCTCGCGCGCCTTTCCGGTGCGCGCGCGCATCGGGCTGGCCTTCATGGTCGCGCTGTGCGCGCAGGCCACGCTGGACACGCCGCCGATGATCGGCCTCAACGACGCCGCGATGCTCGGCACGCTGGTGCAGCAGGTGGGCATCGGCATGGCGATCGGCTTCTCGGTGCGCATGGTGTTCGCGGCGGTCGAGTTCGCGGGCGAGCTGGTCGGGCTGCAGATGGGGCTGAACTTCGCCTCCTTCTTCGACCCCGTGAGCAGCGGCCAGACCAGCGCCGTGTCGCGCTTCTTCGGCAACATCGCGGTGCTGTTCTTCGTGGTGATCAACGGCCACCTCACGGTGCTGATGGCGGTGATCCGCAGCTTCGAGGCCTTCCCGGTCGGCGGCAGCCTGCTGCAGGCGCTGGCGCGCACGCGCATGCACGAGCTGGGCACCGACCTGTTCGCGAGCGCGATGTGGATCGCGCTGCCGATGATCGGGCTCCTGCTGTTCGTCAACTTCACGCTGGGCATCGTCTCGCGCGTGGCGCCGCAGATGAACATCTACGCCATCGGCTTCCCGGTCACGCTGACCGCGGGCCTGGCCGGCATCGCGCTGGTGCTGCCGATGATGGAGCAGCCGCTGCTCGCGCTGATGGAGCGCATGATCACGACCGCCGCGGGCGGGCGCTGAGTCAGCCCAGCCGCTCGCGCAGCAGCTCGAGCGCTTCCTCGGCCGTGCGCGCGATGCGGATCGAGCAGGCCAGCATCAGGTTGAGCGGCAGCTCGAAGCCCTCGACCGCCATGCCGTTCGCGTCGCGCAGCGTGCCGTTCGCATCGCGCCGCGTGGGCAGCGCGGCTTCGACGCGTGCCGCGTAGCTGCCCTCGGGAATGCCGTAGCCCACCACCGGCAGGCCCAGCGCGATCGCCACGCCGACCTCGAACACCGTGCCCGAATCGGGCTCGGTGCCGCGGAACGGCGACAGGTCCGCGATCACGCCCGAGGCGCGTCGCAAGAGCGCCATGTTGGTGTCGTAGATCGCCTGCGCCACCTCGGCCGGCGGCGTGGCCGGGCCGCTCGCGTCCTCGGCCGGCGGCAGCGCCTCGAAGCCGCGCGCCGCGCAGGCCTCGACCAGGCGCTGCAGGCGTTCGGTGGCATCGGCGCGGAAGACATCGGGGCCGGCGAGGTAGACGCGCCGCACGCGGTCGGAAGCTGCGTTCATGCACCGAGTATGCGGCGACGCGGCGCGCATGCGCGTAGGGCGATGCGCCCTGGCATTTCGCATCGGGTCGCGCCACAAAAAAAACAGCCCGCACGAGGCGGGCTGGAAGGTGACCTGCGGAGGAGGGAGGATCAGAGGTACAGGTCACAGGGAGAGCCCTTAATGTGCGCTCCGAACCTGCATGCAACCTGACCGTACGCGCCGTTTGGCCCTTTGAGGCGCGCGCTCATTCTGGGCTCATTCTTCGTGGCGACGGCGCCCGGTTCAGTCCTCGTCTTCCCATTTGCCGATGACCGTGCCCAGCACGGTGAAGGCGAGCCGGATCGGCTCGTGCGCGGGATTGAGCGGCTGCAGCCAGCGCCGGCCGTCCTCCTGCTTGAAGGCCTTGAAGGTGACCTCGCCGCTGGCGTCGAGCCTGGCGACGATGCGTTCGCCATCCATGGGCTGCACGCGCTGCGGGTCGACGAAGATGATCGCGTCGACCGGATAGCTCTTGAGGTGGCCGCTGGGCGCGGTCATGCTGTCGCCGCGCACGCGAACCGCATAGGCCAGCTCGCTGTGGCGGCTCACGCAGGGAATCCACATCTCGGCCGGCACCGGTTGCGGCGGCGGCGCGGGCGGCAGCTTGCCCTTGCGCAGCTCGCGCACGTTCAGTGGCAGCGGCGGCGGGGCCGGCGGTGGCGGTTCGGGGATGGTCGGGCCGGTCCAGGTGGCGGCCTGCTCCCAGGTGATCAACGGCACGGTGCCGGGCGTGCCGGGGCGGTAGAACGGGATCGGCGGCGGCACGCGCGTCACGCGGTAGGGGCCGTCGCGCGCGCCCGTGATGTCGCTCGAGCGCGGCAGCGCGGCTTCCTCCCAGGGGGCGCGGCCCTCGCCGGTGACCAGCCAGATCGGATCGCAGCGGTAGGCGCGCGCGAGCTGCACCAGACCCGAGGGCCGCACCGTTTCTCCACGCTCGATCTTCGAGATGTCGGATTGCCGCACGCCTGAGTGCTCCTCGGCCTGCCGCTGTGTCAGTTTGGCGAATTTGCGAGCCGCCAGCGCCCGTGCCGCGAGGGGATCTTCCATGGGCGCGAATTTAAGCGTGAGGGAATATTCACTCTCAACTCTAGAATGGGCGAAAGGGAGTCAGCCATGAAGCCACAAGAGCTCGTACTGGCGCTTCGCGCCCTGGGACTTACGCAGAAGCAGATCCAGAAACGGACCGGCATTCCGCAACCCACCATCAGCAAGATCGGTCGCTACGGCGACCGCGACGTGATGCTGCGCACCTACGACGCGCTGCGCGCCGCCTACGAACAGCAGCTCAAGGAAGGGCCGGTGGCGCCGCGGGCGCCCAGGGGCCGACCTTCGACGCGCGCCGCGCCGGCCGAGCCCGTCGCACCGGGATCGGCACCCGCGGCTTCTGCTCCCGCACCGGCGTCCACGCCGGCCAGGGCCGGCGCCTCGTCCCGTCGCCGGCCCGCGTTGCCCCCGGTGGTGCTGCGCCCCTTTCCGCGCGGCCCGCTGCCTTGGCCCGCGATGCACCGCGACTGATCGATGCGCCGGGCAGGCCATGCCGTGCCAGGGCTTCGAGGGCAAGCTGCGCATCCTGTTGCTGCTGGTGTCGGCGGCGGTGATCTGTGCCGGCTGGCAGGCCGGCAACATGCTGGCCCTCGGTCTCGGCGGTTTCGGCCTGGCCCTCGGCGCGGCGCTGGCGCTGGCCGCGCCCGATCGCGAATCGCTCAGGCGGACGCGGGCGCTTCGGCGGGCGGCAGCGCGAGCACGGTGCGCACGCGCACGCAATCCTTGATGTGCTGTTCGCCCAGGGCACGCAGCGCGGCATAGCCGAGCGCGGCCGACACCACCTGGCCGGCGATCGGCACGTACTTGGTGGCCTGCTTGGCCGTGAGCCGCATGCCGGCATGGCGAGCGAGCTTGATCAGCAGCTCGCGCGTGACCAGCCGGCCGACCAGCAGCGCGCCGACGGTGGTGGCGGCCTTCTGCACGCGTTCGCGCTGGTGCGTGCCGAGGCGGTCGATCTGGGTCACCGAGAGCCCGAATTCGGCGCTGATCTGCGGCACCAGCCGCGAGAGCAGGGCGGCATCGGCCATCCAGTCCACGCCCGGCAGCGGCACCGCGCTGGCGGCCGCGGCCATCAGGGCCTTGCGGCCGAGCAGGCGCCGGCTGCGGTGGATGGCGGCGATCAGCTTCTCGTCGCCCTGGGCCAGTTCGATGGCGGATGGCATGCGATGCACCTCCCGGGTGGTCGTCGGATAAATGGGGATCTTCCGATAGATGGTCCGGCCGGGCGGTGGTTCAAGGCCTGCAAGCGTTACAGGCGTTTCAGGCCCGTCACGCGCTCAGGGCTTCCAGCTGATCCGACAGCGCGAGCCAGCGTTCCTCGAGCTGGCCGATCTCGTCGTTGAGCGCCTTGAGCCGCTTGCCGGCCTCGGCGATCTCGGCCGGCGGCAGCGGCTCGGCCAGCCGCGCCTCGAGCGCGGTGCGCTCGCTGCCGGCCGCGGCCATGCGCTCGTCGATCTTCGAGAGCTCGCGCTTCAGCGGCTTGGCCTGCTCGCTGCGCTGCTGGCGCTCCTGGGCGTCCTGCTTGCGTGACGCGGCCGGCGGCGCCACGGGGGCGGGCGCGGCCACCGGCGCGGCGGCGGCTGCGTTCGCCACCTTGGCCTCCTCGCGCAGCCGCTTGGCCTCGTCGAGCAGGTAGCGCTGGTAGTCGTCGAGGTCGCCGTCGAAATCGCCGACCACGCCGCGGCCCACGAGCCAGAACTCGTCGCAGACCGAGCGCAGTAGCGCGCGGTCGTGGCTCACGAGCATCAGCGTGCCCTCGAACTCGTTGAGCGCCACGGCCAGGGCCTCGCGCGTGGCGAGGTCCAGGTGGTTGGTGGGCTCGTCGAGCAGCAGCAGGTTGGGCCGCTGCCAGACCATCATCGCGAGCACCAGCCGCGCCTTCTCGCCGCCGCTCATGGTGCCCACGGGCTGCTTCACCATGTCGCCGCTGAAGTTGAAGCTGCCGAGGTAGCCGCGCAGCGCCTGTTCGCCGGTGGCTTCCTTCACGCTGCTGCCGAGTTCGCGCGCCATGCGCACCATGTGCTCGAGCGGGTTGCTCTCGGGGTGCAGCACGTCGAGTTCCTGCTGCGCGAAGTAGCCGATGTTCAGGCCCTTGCCCTCGGTGACCTGGCCGGCCAGCGCGCCCATCTCGCGCGCGATGGTCTTCACCAGCGTCGACTTGCCCTGGCCGTTGGCGCCCAGGATGCCGATGCGCTGGCCCGCGAGCACCGAGCGGTTGACGCCGCGCAGGATGGTCTTGGGCTCCTCGTTCTCGATCTCGTAGCCGAAGCTCGCGTTGCTGATCGACAGCATCGGGTTCGGGATGTTGCCCGGCTCCTTGAACTCGAAGCTGAAGTCGGCCTCGGCCAGCAGCGGCGCCACGCGCTCCATGCGCTCGAGCGCCTTCACGCGGCTCTGGGCCTGCTTGGCCTTGCTGGCCTTGGCCTTGAAGCGGTCGATGAACTTCTGCAGGTGGGCGATCTTGTCCTGCTGCTTGACGAAGGCCTGCTGCTGCTGCTCCATCTGCAGTGCGCGCATGTCCTCGAACTTGCTGTAGTTGCCGCCGTAGCGCGTGAGCTGGGCGTTGGCGATGTGCAGGGTCACGTCGGTCACGGCGTCGAGGAACTCGCGGTCGTGGCTGATGACGATCATGGTGCCCGCGTAGCGCTGCAGCCAGGCTTCGAGCCAGACCAGGGCGTCGAGGTCCAGGTGGTTGGTGGGTTCGTCGAGCAGCAGCAGGTCGCTCGGGCACATGAGGGCGCGCGCGAGCTGCAGCCGCATGCGCCAGCCGCCCGAGAAGCTGTTGACCGGCGCGTCGAGCTCGTGCGCCTTGAAGCCCAGGCCCAGGATCAGCGCCTGCGCGCGCGGCACGGCGTCGTGCTCGCCGGCATCGGCCAGGTCGGTGTAGGCATGCGCGAGCGCCATGCCCGCGTCGGCATCGTCGGGATCGGTCGCGTGCGCGGCCTCGGCCAGCGCGAGCGCCTCGCGCAGCTCGACCAGGCGGGTGTCGCCGCCCACCACGAAGTCGGTGGCCGACTCCTCGGTCTCGGGCATGTTCTGCGCGACCTGCGCCATGCGCCACTGCTTGGGCACGGAGAAATCGCCGCCATCCTCGTGCAGGGTGCCGTTGAGCAGCGCGAACAGCGTGGACTTGCCCGCGCCGTTGCGGCCCACCAGGCCGACTTTCTCGCCGGGGTTGAGGGTGACGGTGGCGCCGTCGAGCAGGACCTTGGCGCTGCGGCGAAGAATGACGTTCTTGAGAGTGATCATGAAATGGAGCCCAACCCCGGATTATCCGAGTTGGGCCGAAAGGGGGGCGGAATACGGGTACCGGACGCAGAGGACGCGAAGATTTCGCGAAGGACGCAAAAAAGAGATCTCCTGGTTTCTTTCGCGTCCTTCGCGAAATCTTCGCGTTCTTCGCGTCCGGTCAGCCCGCTTTCAACAGCGCATCTCGCGTGACCAGCAGCACCTGGTCGTCGCCGGCCGAGGTTTCGAGCCATACCACCTCGAGCTGCGGAAACGCCGCCTCGAAGTGCTCGCGCTCGTTGCCGATCTCCAGCACCAGCACCGCGTGCTCGCTCATGCGCGCGGGCGCGTCGGCGAACAGCCGGCGCACGAAATCCATGCCGTCGGCGCCGCCGGCCAGCGCCAGCTCGGGCTCGGCGCGGTATTCGGCGGGCAGGGCGGCCATGCTGTCGCTGTTGACGTAGGGCGGGTTGCACAGCACCAGGTCGTAGGGGCCGGGCGTGGCCGCGAGGCCGTCGGATTCGATCAGCGTCACGCGCGCATCGAGCGCGTGGCGCGTGACGTTGATCGCCGCCACCTCGAGCGCCGCCACCGACAGGTCGGCCGCGTCCACCCTCACCTCGGGATAGGTCAGCGCCGCGAGCACCGCGAGGCTGCCGTTGCCGGTGCACAGGTCGAGCACGCGCTGCGTGTGCTCGCCGAGCCAGTAGTCGATGGAGCCGTCGGCGATCAGCTCGGCGATGAAGCTGCGCGGCACGATGGCGCGCTCGTCGACGTAGAAGGACACGCCCTGCAGCCAGGCTTCCTTGGTGAGGTAGGCGGCGGGCTTGCGGCTCGCGATGCGCTCGGCGATCAGCGCCTCGACCTTGGCCGCGTCGGCCGGCGCCACCGGCGTGTCGGCCACGGCGTCGAGTTCGTCGAGCGGCAGCTTGAGGCGCCACAGCACCAGCCAGGCCGCTTCGTCGAAGGCGTTGGCGGTGCCATGGCCGAAGGCCACGCCGGCTTTTTCCAGTTGCTCGGCGCCCGCTTCGATCAGCGCGATGACGGTCTTCATGCCGCGAGGGCAGCGTCGAGCTGCTTCAGGGTGCGCAGGTAGATGTTCTTCAGCGTCTCGATCTCGGCCACGTCGATGTGCTCGTCGATCTTGTGGATGCTGGCATTCACCGGGCCGAGCTCGACCACCTGCGGGCAGACCTTGGCGATGAAGCGCGCGTCGCTGGTGCCGCCGCTGGTCGACAGCTCGGTCTCGATGCCGGTCTCGTCGCGGATCGCGCCCTGCACGGCCGCGACCAGTTCGCCCGGCGTGGTCAGGAAGGGCAGGCCGCCGACGGTCCAGGCCAGCGTGCAGTCGACGCCATGCGCATCGAGCACAGCCCGCACGCGCTGCTGCAGCGACTCAGGAGTGGACTCGGTCGAGAAGCGGAAATTGAAGTCGATCACCGCGCTGCCCGGGATCACGTTGCTCGCGCCGGTGCCCGCGTGGAAGTTGCTGATCTGCCAGCTCGTGGGCTGGAACCAGGCATTGCCGGCGTCCCAGCCGCCGGCCTCGTTGATCGCGACCAGCTCGGCCAGCGCGGGCGCCACCGCATGCACCGGGTTCTTCGCGAGGTGCGGATAGGCGATGTGGCCCTGCACGCCCTTGACCGTGAGCTTGCCGCTCATGGTGCCGCGGCGGCCGTTCTTGATCATGTCGCCGCAGCGCTGGACGGCCGTGGGCTCGCCGACGATGCAGTAGTCGAGCCTCTCGCCGCGCGCGGCCAACGCGTTGCACACGACCACGGTGCCGTCGACGCCCGGGCCTTCCTCGTCGCTGGTGAGCAGCAGCGCCAGCGTCAGGCGCGGATCGGGCACGGCCTGCAGGAATTCCTCGATCGAGACCACGAAGGCGGCCACCGAGGTCTTCATGTCGCAGGCGCCGCGGCCGTAGAGCTTGCCGTCGCGATGGGTGGGCGTGAACGGGTGGCTGGTCCACTGCTCGACGGGGCCGGTGGGCACCACGTCGGTGTGGCCCGCGAACACCAGCGTTTTCGTGGCGGCCGAGGCGTCGGCCGGGCGGCGCACCGCCCACAGGTTGGTGACCCGGAAGTCCGCCGGGCCGCTCTCGATGGTTTCGAGCACGAAGCCCAGCCGCGCGAGCCGCTCGCCCAGGATCTGTTGGCAGCCCGCGTCGTCGGGGGTGACGGAAGGGCGCGAGATCAGTTGTTCGGCGAGCTGGAGCGTGCGGGACATCGGGTGGGCGGTTCTCAGAATTTCACGTCGAGCGTGATGTCGGTGAAGGTCGGTTCGTCGAGCTGGTCGGTCAGGTGCCGCTCGTCGACCTGGGACTTGGGCGCCTGGCGGTTCTGCAGGCGCCACATGAGGTTGGTGGGCGAATCGGCATGCGCCAGCCCTTCCTCGCGGGTGATGCGTTCCTCGATCACGAGGCGCGCGATGTCTTCCTCGAAGGTCTGCGAGCCTTCGGCCATGGATTTCTCCATCGCTTCCTTGACGCCCGAGAAGTCGCCCTTCTCGATCAGCTCGGCCACCAGCGCGGTGTTGAGCATGACCTCGAGCGCGGGCACGCGCGCGCCCTGGGGCGTGCGCAGCAGCCGCTGCGAGACGATGGCGCGCAGCGCCGAGCCCAGGTCGCCCAGCAGCGTGGGGCGCACCTCGACCGGGAAGAAGCTCAGCACGCGGTTGAGCGCGCGGTAGCTGTTGTTGGCATGCAGCGTGGCCACGCACAGGTGGCCCGACTGCGCATAGGCGATGGCCGCGGTCATGGTCTCGCGGTCGCGGATCTCGCCGATCTGGATCACGTCGGGCGCCTGGCGCAGCGCGTTCTTCAGCGCCGTCTGCAGCGACTGCGTGTCGCTGCCCACCTCGCGCTGGTTCACCAGCGAGCGCTTGTTGGTGTAGGTGAACTCGATCGGCTCCTCGACCGTGAGGATGTGGCCGCTGGCGTGCTCGTTGCGGTAGTCGAGCATCGAGGCCAGCGTGGTGGTCTTGCCGGCGCCGGTGGCGCCCACCATCAGGATCAGCCCGCGCTTCTCCATGATGAGCGTCTTGAGGATGTCGGGCAGGTTGAGCTCGTCGAAGCCAGGGATGACCGAGGCGATGTGCCGCACCACCACCGCATAGGTGCCGCGCTGGCGCATCGCGCTGATGCGGAAGTTGCCCGCGCCCTCGATCGCCACCGCCATGTTGAGCTCGCCGTTGGCCTCGAGCTCCTGGATGCGCGCGGGCGGTACCACCTCGGCCAGCAGCGCGAGCGGCGCGGCCGGCGGCAGCACCTGCGCATTGACCGGCACGCACACGCCGTTGATGCGGATCTGCACCGGGGAGTGCGCCGACAGGTAGATGTCGGAGGCCTTGCGCTCGGCCATCAGCCGAAGAATTCGCTCCATCATGTTCATCGTCGCTCTCCTTCTCCTCGGTCGTTCGGCGGTGCCGTCGTGGCGCTCTGGTGGAACGGAAAAAAAGCGGCCCCCTCGGGCCGCCCGGATCGATCTTTCGATCAGTCGCGCAGCAGGTCGTTGAGGCTGGTCTTCGAACGCGTCTGCGCGTCGACCGTCTTCACGATGATCGCGGCATAGGTGCTGTAGTCCTGGCCCGACTTGGTCTTCTTGGGCAGGTTGCCGCTGATCACCACGCTGCCGCTGGGCACGCGGCCGTACGAGATTTCGCCGGTATCGCGGTTGAAGATCGGCGTGCTCTGGCCGATGTACACGCCCATGCCGAGCACCGAGTTCTCTTCCACGATCACGCCTTCGACCACTTCGGAGCGCGCGCCGATGAAGCAGTTGTCCTCGATGATGGTCGGGTTGGCCTGCAGGGGTTCGAGCACGCCGCCCAGGCCCACGCCGCCCGACAGGTGCACGTTGGCGCCGACCTGCGCGCACGAGCCCACGGTGGCCCAGGTGTCGACCATGGTGCCTTCGCCCACGTAGGCGCCGATGTTCACGTACGAGGGCATCAGGATCGCGCCCTTGGCGATGAAGCTGCCGCGGCGGGCCACGGCCGGCGGCACGATGCGCACGCCCGAGTCCTTGAGTTCGCTGGCCGACAGGTGCGAGAACTTGGTCGGCACCTTGTCGTAGAAGCCGAGCGAGCCGGCCTGGATCTGCTCGTTGTCCTTGAGGCGGAACGACAGCAGCACGGCCTTCTTGATCCACTGGTGCACCGTCCACTGGCCCACGCCCTCGCGCGTGGCCACGCGCAGCTTGCCGTTGTTGAGTTCGACGATCACGTGCTCGACGGCATCGCGCACTTCGGCCGAGGAGGCGCTGGCGGAGATGTTGGCGCGGTCTTCCCACGCGGCGTCGATGATTTGTTGCAGTTGCTGGGTCATGAGGACTCTCGGATGAAGAAGCGAAAAATGGGGGGCGGGGAGAGGCAGGATCAGCGACCGCCCTGCACGAAGCGCACGATGCGCTCGGCCGCCTCGACGCACTCGGCGGTCTCGGCCACCAGTGCCATGCGGATGCGGCCCTTGCCCGGGTTGACGGGGGCGCCGCCCTGCGGGCCGTGCGTGTCGCGTGCCAGATAGCTCCCCGGCAAAACCGTGACATTGTATTGAGCGTGAAGGGCGCGGGCGAAGCCTTCGTCGTCGCCGGCCCACACTTCGGGCACGCCGGCCCAGAGGTAGAAGCTGGCGTCGGGCAGGCGCACGTCGAGCACCGGCTCGAGCAGCGGCGTGACGGCCGCGAATTTGGCGCGGTACATCTCGCGGTTGCGCACCACGTGTTCCTCGTCGCCCCAGGCGGCGATGCTGGCCGCGGCCACGACGCCGCTCATGGCGCTGCCGTGGTAGGTGCGGTAGAGCAGGAATTTCTTGAGTATCTCGGCGTCGCCCGCGACGAAGCCGCTGCGCAGGCCCGGCACGTTGCTGCGCTTGGACAGCGAGGTCAGCGCGACCAGGTTCTTGAAGTCGCCGCGGCCGAGCCTGGCCGCCGCCTCCAGCCCGCCGAGCGGCGGCTCGTCGCGGAAGTAGATCTCGCTGTAGCACTCGTCGGCGGCGATCACGAAACCGTGGCGCTCCGAGAGCTCGAACAGCTTGCGCCATTCGTCCAGCGGCATCACGGCGCCCGTGGGGTTGCCGGGCGAGCAGACGAAGACCAGCTGGGTGCGCTGCCAGATCGCCTCGGGCACGCTGTCCCAGTCGACCGCGAAGTTGCGCGCGGGCACGCTGGGCGCGTAGTAGGGCTCGGCGCCCGAGAGGAAGGCCGCGCCCTCGTAGATCTGGTAGAACGGGTTGGGCGAGATCACCACCGGCGGATGGGCCGTGTCGCTGGGGTCGATCACGGTCTGGGCCAGCGAGAACAGCGCCTCGCGCGAGCCGTTGACTGGCAGCACCTGGGTGGCCGGGTCGAGCGCCAGGCCATAGCGGGTGCGCAGCCAGTCGGTGAACGAGGTGCGCAGCTTCAGGTCGCCGGCGGTGGCGGGGTAGGCGGCCAGCGCGCCGAGGCCGGCGCTCAGGGCTTCCTTGATGAATTCGGGGGTCGCGTGCTTGGGTTCGCCGATGCCGAGGCTGATGGGCTTCAGGTCGGGGTTCGGCGTGACGCCGGCGAACAGCTGCTTCAGCCGTTCGAAGGGGTAGGGCTGGAGCCTGGAAAGCAGGGGATTCATGGGGCGCGATTATCGGCGACACGGGCCGTCGCCGCCCCGGCGCGGGCTCAGGGCGTGGCGCGGCGGTAGAAGGCCAGCGAGCCGGCCAGCGCCAGCAGCATCGCGCCGCAGGTGCGGTCGATCCAGCGCGCGGCGCGCGCGGTCAGCAGCTGCATCGCCTTGGCGCCGACGAAGGCATAGACCAGCATCACGGCCATGTCGAGGCCCGCGAACAGCACCGCGATGATCGCGTACTGCATGCCCTGCGACGCGGCGGGATCGATGAACTGCGGCAGCAGCGCCGAGCAGAACAGGTAGCCCTTGGGATTGGTCACCGCCACCAGGAAGGACTTGAGGAAGACCTGCCGGCCGCTGCCCGGCGCGGCGGCCGCGCCCTCGGCGGGCCGTTCGAAGCTGCCGCCCTTCGAGCGCAGCATGCGGACGCCGAGCCAGGCGAGGTAGGCCGCGCCCACCCACTTGAGCATCGAGAACCAGAATTCCGAGGCCGCGAGCAGCGCGCCCAGGCCCAGCGCCACCGCGCCCACCAGCACGAAGTCCGACAGCATCGCGCCGAACATGCCCGGCAGCGCGCCGCGCACGCCGCGGCGCGAGCCGTTGCTCAGCGCCAGCAGCACGGTGGGGCCGGGCGTGGCGATGGCGGCCAGGGCCACGATGGAGAACAGCAAGGCGGTGGTGAGCGTCATGGTTTCTCGCGCGCGGAATCGATGGAAGGGTTCAGATCTTCTTCACCAGCACCTGGCTCTTGCGGTCCCAGTTGTACTTGCGCTTGCGCGCCTCGGGCAGCCAGTCGGGGTTGACCTGCTGGAAGCCGCGCTTGAGGAACCAGTGCATGGTGCGGGTGGTGAGCACGAACAGGCTCTCGATGCCCATGGCCTTGGCGCGGTGCTCGATGTGCTTGAGGATGCGTTCGCCGTCGCCCTGGGCCTGCGACTGCGGCGAGACGGTGAGCGCGGCCATCTCGGCGGTCTTGGCCTCGGGATAGGGATAGAGCGCGGCGCAGCCGAAGATCACGCCGTCGTGCTCGACCACCGTGTACTGGTGGATGTCGCGCTCGATCTCGGTGCGGTCGCGCTTGACCAGCGTGCCGTCGCGCTCGAAGGGCTCGATCAGCTGCAGGATGCCGCCGATGTCGTCCACGGTCGCCTCGCGCAGGCTCTCGAGCTTCTCGTCGATCACCATGGTGCCCACGCCGTCGTGCACGTAGACCTCGAGCAGCAGCGAGCCGTCGAGCGCGAACGGCAGGATGTGGTTGCGCTCCACGCCGGCCTTGCAGGCCTTCACGCAGTGCTGCAGGTAGAAGGCGGTGTCGGTCGGCTTCTGCGGCGGCGGCAGCGAGGCCAGCAGCTTCTCGGCGGCGTCCAGCGGCAGCTCGGTGTCGATCGGGTTGTCCTCGCTCTCGGGCAGCTCGCTGTCCATGCGGATGCCGGGAATCTCGGTCAGGAAGATCAGCTTGTCGGCCTGCAGCGCGATCGCCACGCTGGTGGCCACGTCCTCCATCGTGAGGTTGAAGGCCTCGCCGGTGGGCGAGAAGCCGAACGGCGAGATCAGCACCATGGCGCCGAAATCGAGCGTGCGGCGGATGCTGGTGGAGTCGACCTTGCGCACCAGCCCCGAATGCTTGAAGTCCACGCCGTCGACCACGCCCACGGGCCGCGCGGTGATGAAGTTGCCCGAGATCACGCGCACCGTCGAGCCCGCCATCGGCGTGTTCGGCAGCCCCTGGCTGAACGCGGCTTCGATCTCGTAGCGCAGCTGGCCCGCGGCTTCCTGCGCCGAGTCGAGCGCCACCGCGTCGGTGATGCGGATGCCGTGCGAGTACTTGGCCTCGTGGCCCTTGGCGGCGAGCTGCTCGTTGACCTGCGGGCGGAAGCCGTGCACCAGCACGATCTTCACGCCCATGCTCTGGATCAGGGCCAGGTCCTGCGCGATGCTCTGGAGCTTGCCGGCCGCGATCGCCTCGCCCGCGAGCCCGACCACGAAGGTCTTGCCACGGTGCGTGTGGATGTAGGGCGCGACGGAGCGGAACCAGGGCACGAAGGTGAAATTGAAGACGGTCGACATGGGGCGTGATTGTGCATTCTTGGACGCGTTTTGGTGCAGCGCATCAGGCCAGGGCGCGCAGCAACCGCGCGGCGGCCCCGGCCGGCGGCGTGCCGCGGGCCTTGAACGACGCGAGCTGCGTGGCGTAGGCCTCCAGCGGCTCGGGCTCCGGCGCGGCCGCCGGTGCCACCGCGGCCAGCGGCAGGCCGAGCAGCCCGGCGAGTTCGGCCGGCGCGATCGAGCCTCGCGCCATCAGTGCATCGACCACCGCGAGGAAGGCCGTCGCGTGCGACTCGATCAGCTCGAGCGCGCGGATGTGCTCGCGCGCCAGGATCTGCTCGATCTCCCGGTTGGTGGCCGCCACGTCGGTGTTGAGGTTGTCGTTGGCGTCGGTCGTCACGTCGGTGCGGCTCCAGCGGCTGCCGAAGCCGTGGTGCCGCACGTGGCGCGCCGCGGTCGCGGTGGCCTGCGCGAGATCCTGTTCGGCGCCGGTGGTGGCACCGGCGTCGCCGAACACCAGCCGCTCGGCCGCGCGGCCGGCCAGGCTCACGCAGATGCTGTCGAGCGTGTTCTGCTTCGACCAGGCCTTGCGCTTCACGTAGCTGTTGTAGCCGCCCTCGAACGAGGCCACGTTGATGCGGATCTCCTGCGGCGCGCGGCCGAACAGCAGCGCATAGACCAGCCCGTGGCCGGCCTCGTGCACCGCCAGCAGCGCGCGGAAGTCGGCATTGGCGCGCTGCTTGATCCGGTTGAGCTCGAGCACCACCGGGAACTCGCGCCGCGCGAGGCGATGGCGCGCCACCATCCTCGCCTGACCCTGCGCGCCGTCGCCCGCGTCGAGCATCAGCCACACCGGCTCGGCGCCGTTGGCGCCCTGCTCGAGCGCCCAGAGCGCCGCGTTGACCAGGGTCGCGCTGAGGATCGCGTGGATCGACGAGAACAGCGGCCGCGTGCCCTGCGCGGGGAACACCGCGTTGGCGTAGATCTGCTCGTAGACGCTGGCGTCGAGCACGAAGCGCACGCCCGAGCTCTCCTGGATCTCGGCCACGTAGCGGTCGCAGATCGAGAGGATCAGACGCACGTAGGTCGCGCGGTCGAACGAGGGGTAGATCACGTGGTCGTTGCCCAGCCGCGCGATCTGCTCGGGCTTGAAGCGCTCGGCCAGCGCCTTCTTGACGTCGATCAGCGACAGCTTCTTCGTCAGCGCGTGGAAGATGTCGGCGTCGGTGTCGCAGTCCTCGACCCGCCTGGCGGTCTCGGCATACATCTCGTCGAGGTTGCCCGAGACGAACACCAGCAGCTTCGAGTAGTCGCTCTCCCAGCTCTGCTGCGAGGCGCGAAAGGCGCGCAGCCGTTCCTGGATCTCGGCCGGCTTCCAGGTCATGATCTCGAGCAGCGATTCGCGCAGCTTGAGGCAGCGCTTGAACTCCTGCGCTTCCCACGGCGAGAGCTGCAGCCGGCGCTTGCGGCGCGGCTTGCCGTCCTTCTCGTCGTCTTCCTCATCGTCTTCGTCGGCGCTCTTGCGATCCTGGTCGTACTCGGCCCAGGCCAGCGAGGACTCGATCTCGCCGAGCACCGACAGCGAGGGCGGCAGGCGGCCGTCGGACAGCAGCGCCCAGACGTCCTGGTAGCGCTCGACCTTGGTCTCCTTGCCGCGCTTGTCGACGGTGCGAAAGCGCTGGAACTCGTCGAGCACGAGGATGCCGCGCTCGCCCTCGGCGATGCCCGACTCGGCCAGCATGGCCGAGATCGAGCCGGCACTGCGGTGGCCCGAGCCGTGGCTGAAGCCGTCCATCTGCACTTCGATGAAGCGGTCGTAGAAGCCCAGGTGCTGGGCCAGGCGGCGCACCAGCTGCGTCTTGCCGGTGCCCGTGAGGCCCCACAGGCAGATGACTACCGGGCGGCCGATGAGCTGCGGCAGCACGTACCAGGCGCGCAGCGAATCGATCACGCGATCGATGATGTCGTCGATGCCGAAGAGCTCGGTCTTCAGCGATTGGGCCACGGCCTGCAGGTGGCGCGAGCGCTGGGCCAGCGTCGCATGCAGGTCGGAATGGATGTCGTTGGACATGGCGGTCTTTTTCTTCTTCGGATGAATGGTCGGGAGACGGGAACGCGGCCGCTTCCCCGCGAACGGGGAGGGCTGCATGCGATGCACTGGGAGGGATCAGGGCGGCGCGCTTCGGATCGCTTCCGAAGCGTGCGGGCGGCGGCGTTCCGTGAGGGGAGGGAACGCGGCGCGCGCGGGCTTCGTCAGGCCGGGCGGGTCGACTTGACCCCGCCACGTGCAATCACGTGGCCTGCGCGTGAACGCAGCGAGGGGGGTACAAGGATGGTGGTCATGGCCGCGATCGTAGCGGCGCGCGGCCGGCGCGTAAAGAATATTTACGCCGTGGTGTGGAAGCGCTGCAACATCCGTGGTGCGCGCCGATAATCGACGGTTTGCCCGAAGAGCACGGGCGCCTGCGCTTGCGACCCCCTCCCTTGACGACCACGACGACTTCCCCCCTTCGCATCGACTTCCCCGAATCGCTGCCGGTCTCGGCCCGGCGCGACGAGATCATGGCCGCCATCCAGGCGCACCAGGTGGTGATCGTCTGCGGCGAGACCGGCTCGGGCAAGACCACGCAGCTGCCGAAGATCGCGCTGGCGCTGGGCCGCGGCAAGCTCAATGCAGAGCCCGGCAAGGGCCGCCTGATCGGCCACACGCAGCCGCGCCGCATCGCCGCGAGCTCGGTGGCCAAGCGCATCGCGGAGGAACTCAAGACGCCGCTGGGCGAGGTGGTCGGCTTCAAGGTGCGCTTCCAGGACCGCCTGTCGCGCGATGCCTCGGTCAAGCTGATGACCGACGGCATCCTGCTGGCCGAGACGCAGACCGATCCGCTGCTCAAGGCCTACGACACCATCATCATCGACGAGGCCCACGAGCGCTCGCTGAACATCGACTTCCTGCTCGGCTACCTGCGCGAGATCCTGCCGCGCCGGCCCGACCTCAAGGTGATCGTGACCTCGGCGACCATCGACGCCGACCGCTTCGCCCAGCACTTCGCCTCGGCCAAGGGACCGGCGCCCACGGTGTTCGTGTCAGGCCGCACCTTCCCCGTGGAGCAGCGTTACCGGCCCTTCGAGGAATCGCGCGACCACGACCTCAACGACGCCATCGCCGACGGCGTCGACGAGCTCTGGCGCGATCCGCACCATGCGGGCGACATCCTGGTCTTCCTGCCGGGCGAGCGCGAGATCCGCGAGGCTGCCGACCACCTGCGCCGGCACCTGACGCACCAGCCGCTCTACCGCAATGCCGAGGTGCTGCCGCTGTTCGCGCGGCTGTCGCAGGCCGAGCAGGACCGCATCTTCGACGGCCACACCGGCCGGCGCATCGTGCTGGCCACCAACGTGGCCGAGACCTCGCTCACCGTGCCGGGCATCCGCTACGTGATCGACGCGGGCACGGCGCGCGTGAAGCGCTACAGCTTCCGCAGCAAGGTCGAGCAGCTGCTGGTCGAGCCGATCAGCCAGGCCGCCGCCAACCAGCGCGCGGGCCGCTGCGGCCGCGTGGCCAACGGCATCTGCATCCGCCTCTACGACGAGAAGGACTTCGAGGGCCGGCCGCGCTTCACCGATCCCGAGATCCTGCGCTCGTCGCTCGCGGGCGTGATCCTGCGCATGAAGTCGCTGCGGCTGGGCGACGTGTCGCGCTTTCCCTTCCTCGAGGCGCCGTCGCCGCGCGCCATCGCCGACGGCTACCAGCTGCTCAACGAGCTCGGCGCGGTCGACGATGCCAACGAGCTGACCGCCACCGGCGCCGAGCTCGCCAAGCTGCCGCTCGACCCGCGCGTGGGCCGCATGATCCTCGAGGCCCGTGCGCGCGGCGCGCTCGAGGAGGTGCTGGTGATCGCCTCGGCGCTCAGCGTGCAGGACGTGCGCGACCGCCCGATGGAAGCGCAGCAGCAGGCCGACCAGGCGCATTCGAAGTTCGACGACGAGAAGAGCGAGTTCAGCGGCTACCTGCGGCTGTGGAAGTGGATCGCCGATGCGCGCGGCGGCCATGGCGACAGCCACAAGCTCAGCAACCGGCAGTACGAGCAGCTGCTGCGCCAGAACTTCATCAACGTGCGCCGCGTGCGCGAATGGCGCGACATCCATTCGCAGCTGCTCACGGTGGTCACCGAGCACAAGTGGCGCATCAACGCCGAGCCCGCGGGCTACGAGCCGCTGCACCTGTCGATGCTCGCGGGCCTGCTCGGCAACATCGGCTGGAAGCTCGAGGACGACGAGGCCTACCTCGGCGCGCGCGGCATCAAGTTCTACAAGCATCCCGGCGCGCACCTGAAGAAGAAGCCCGGGCGCTGGATCGTGGCGGCCGAGCTGGTCGAGACCACGCGGCTGTTCGGCCGCGGCATCGCCAACATCGAGCCGCAGTGGCTCGAGCAGGTGGGCGGCCATCTGCTGAAGAAGCAGCTGCTCGATCCGCACTGGGAGAAGAAGAACGCGCAGGTGGCCGCGCTCGAGCGCGCCACGCTCTACGGCCTGGTGGTCTACAGCGGCCGGCGCGTCGACTTCACGCGCGTCGACCCGGTCGCCGCGCGCGAGATCTTCATCCGCGAGGCGCTGGTCGGCGGGCAATGGGACAGCCGCTTTCCGTTCCTCGCGGCCAACCGCAAGCTGGTGCGCGAGGTCGAGGGCCTCGAGCACAAGTCGCGCCGGCAGGACGTGCTGGTCGACGACGAGCTGATCTTCGCCTTCTACGACGCGCAGTTGCCGGCCGACGTGGCCAGCGGCACGACCTTCGAGAACTGGTACCGGCAGGCCTCGAAGGAGCAGCCGCGCCTGCTGTTCCTCACGCGCGACGAGCTGATGCGCCACCAGGCGGCCGGCATCACCACCCAGTCGTTCCCGCCCACCTTGCGGCTCGGCGGCGTGGACTGCGCCGCGAGCTACCTGCACGAACCCGGCGATGCCAAGGACGGCCTCACGGTCAGCGTGCCGCTGTTCGTGCTCAACCAGGTCAGCGAGGAACGCTGCGAATGGCTGGTGACGGGCATGCTCAAGGACAAGATCCAGGCGCTGCTCAAGAGCCTGCCGCAGCGGCCGCGCTCGCGGCTGGTTCCGCTGCCCGAGTCGGCGGCGAAGCTGGCCGAGGCGCTGTCGGCGCCCGAGCTGTTCGGCACGGGCTCGCTGACCGACGTGCTGCTCAAGCGCGTGCGCGACATGACCAGCATCGACGTGAAGCGCGCCGACTTCAAGCTCGACATGCTCGCGCCGCACCTGTTCATGAACCTGCGCGTGGTCGACGAGCATGGCCGCCAGCTCGGCATGGGGCGCAACCTCGGCGCGCTCAAGGCCGAGCTCGGCGCCAAGGCCCGCGGTGCGTTCCAGGCGCTGGCCGGACTCAACGTGAAGGCCTCGGCCGAACCCGCCAAGACCGCGGTGCCCGCCGATGCGCGCCGCGCCCAGGAGACCGCGCCGGCCGCGCCCGCCACGCCGGCGCTGCCGGCCGGCCAGCGCTACACCGCCTGGAGCTTCGGCGAACTGCCCGAGCTGATGGAGGTGCGCCGCGGCGCCCAGTCGCTGGTGGGCTTTCCCGCGCTGCGCGACGAGGGCGATGCCGTCACGATCGAGGTCTTCGACGAACCCGCGGTCGCGGTCGCGAAGCACCGCGCGGGCCTGCGACGGCTGTTCGCGCTGCAGCTCAAGGACGCGCTCAAGTACCTCGAGAAGAACATCCCCGACCTGCAGAAGATGGCCGTGGCCTACATGCCGCTGGGCACCGCCGACGAGCTGCGCGCGCAGATCGTCGAAGTGGCGATCGACCGTGCCTTCCTGCAGGAGCCGCTGCCGGCCGACGAGTTCGCGTTCAAGCGGCGGCTCGACGAGGGGCGCGGCCGGCTGACCCTGATCGCCAGCGAGGTGGCGCGGCTGGCCGCGACGATCCTCGTGGAGTACGCCGCGGCCGCGCGCAAGATCAAGGACACGAAGATCCAGCCCGAGTCGGTGCAGGACGCCGCGCAGCAGCTGCAGAAGCTGGTCGGCAAGCGCTTCATCGCCGATGCGCCGTGGACGCAGCTGCAGCATTTCGCGCGCTACCTCAAGGCCATCGTGCTGCGGCTCGACAAGCTGCGCGGCGACCCGGCGCGCGACACCGCCAAGCTGGCCGAGCTGCGGCCACAGGAGCAGCGCTACTGGCGGCTGGTGGCCGAGCGCAAGGGCGTGGTCGACGATCGCATGCTCGAGTTCCGCTGGCTGCTCGAGGAACTGCGCGTGAGCTTCTTCGCGCAGGAACTGCGCACGCCGCAGCCGGTGAGCGTGAAGCGGCTCGACAAGGCCTGGGCGCAACTGCAGGCCTGACGGTCCTTTCGACGTTCCAAAGAAAAAGCCCGCTGCCGCGGGCTTCGTCCGAAGAGGCCTTCGCCTCGTCATGAAGGGCAAGGCGGCATGCCACCTTGCCCGCGAGTCATATCCTGCCCATGAGCACCAGGATGATCACGATCACGAGCACGAGACCAAGACCGCCGCTGGGTCCGTAGCCCCAGGTACGGCTGTGTCCCCAGCTCGGCAGCGCGCCGATCAGCAGAAGGATCAGGACGATCAGCAGGATGAACGAGAGCGACATGTTTTCTCCAGGGACGTTGTTATCGAGCCTCGATGCTCGTGACCCCGGGGTGCGCGCAGCGCAAGAGAGCCGCGCCTTCGCCGGTCAGGACTGTCCTACCGTGGGCGTCGGCGCCCGCGCCGGGTGGGCTGCGCCGGTGTAGCCGCGGCGGCGATGGCGAGCACCAGCACGACCACCAGGAAGGCCGTGCCGATGGCACCGAAGACGATGGACATGCCCCAGAGCGAGAAGAAGCCGTCGATGCGCGCGTTGCGCGGATCGCCGGGCGCATGCAGCACCTGCACCGCTTCGCCGATTTCGTAGGAGGGCGGGTTGCTGCTGGTCGAGGACTCGAACTCGATCGTCTCGCCCGCGGCCGTGCGGAAGCGCACGCGCGGCTTCCAGGTGCCGTCGCCATCGTCGTCCGATTCCACGTGCAGCAGGTCGATCACCTCGCCGGGCGCGTGTACCGCGGAGCGGATGAAGTAGACGGTGTGGGCCGCCACGAGCAGCGCCACCACGAACAGGGCCGCGCCGACGCCGCCGAAGACCTTCTGCAGGGTGCGAAGCTGGGGATTCGCCATGGCGCGCGTGCCTCCCTCAGCCGCCACGGTGCGAGGCGCCCGCGGCGAAGTCGCCGAGCAGGCCGCCGAGGCTCGCGAGCAGCAGGCAGAAGGCGAGGAAGCCCGCGGTGCGCAGCAGGCCGAGCAGCGCCTGCCGCCAGGGCCGCGTGCGCAGGAAGAACACGGGAACGCCCAGCAGCGGGAACAGGCCCGCGAACAGCGCGATGCGCCCGCGCGGCATCTGGCCGCGCGCGAGCAGGTCGGCACGGCACCAGGCGTAGCACAGCGCGGTGATCAGCGGCATGTGCAGCATGTCGACGGCCGAGTACTGCCGGCTCGGCAGCAGCGGCACGAAGGCGTCGGCCACGCCGGCGGCGAAGAAGGACAGCGCCAGCGCGCCGAGGAGCAGCCGTGGCGCCTTCATCGCGTGCGGTCCCGTGGCCCGGCGCCGATCGATGGGCTCAGAGCCTGGCGAGCCGCTCGAGCGCGGCGACCAGCGTCTCGTCCTTCTTGGCGAAGCAGAAGCGCACCACGCGCTGATCGAAACCGTCGCCGTAGAAGGCCGACAGCGGGATCGCGGCCACGCCGATCTCGCGCGTGAGCCAGAGGCAGAAGTCGGCTTCGGAGAGATCGCTGACCGCCGAGATGTCGACGCACTGGAAGTAGCTGCCTTCGCTGCGCAGCAGCTTGAAGCGGGTCCTGGCGAGGCCGGCGGCGAACAGGTCGCGCTTGCGCTGGTAGAAGGCAGGCAGCTCGAGGTAGGGCGCGGGGTTGGCCATGTAGCGCGCCAGTGCGTGCTGCATCGGCGTGTTGACGGTGAACACGTTGAACTGGTGCACCTTGCGGAACTCGGCCATCAGCGGCGCCGGCGCGGCCACGAAGCCGACCTTCCAGCCGGTGACGTGGTAGGTCTTGCCGAAGCTGCTGACGATGAAGCTGCGCGCCGCCAGCCCGGGGAAGCGCGCCACGCTCTCGTGGCGCGCGCCGTCGTAGACCATGTGCTCGTAGACCTCGTCGGCGATCACGAACACCTCGGTGGGCGCGAGCAGTTCCTCGAGCCGGCGCATCTCGGCCTCGGTCCACACGGTGGCGCTGGGGTTGTGCGGCGTGTTGATGATGATCGCGCGCGTGCGTGGGCTTAAAGCGGCGGCGATGCGGTCGAAATCGGGTCGGAAGCTGCCCGGCACCAGCGGCACGCGCACCACGCTGCCGCCCGCGAGCTCGATGTTGGGCACGTAGCTGTCGTAGCAGGGCTCGAGCACGATCACCTCGTCGCCCGCGCGCACCACCGCGAGGATGGCCGTGATGATCGCCTGCGTGGCGCCCGCGGTCACCGTGATCTCGGCCGCGGCGCTGTAGCGGTGGCCGTAGAGCGCCTCGATCTTGGCCGCGATGGCATCGCGCAGCGCGGGGATGCCCGGCATCGGCGGGTACTGGTTGTGGCCCGCGGCCATGGCGGCCGTCACGTCCTCGAGCAATTGCGGATCGCAATGGAAATCGGGGAAGCCCTGGCCCAGGTTGACCGCGTTCTTCTCGGCCGCGAGCGCGGACATCACGGTGAAGATGGTGGTGCCGACGGCGGGCAGCTTGGTCGCGATCTCGGGCGTGCGGGGAGAAGGGGCGGTGCTCATGGTGGGATGCGTGGAAGGAAGGTCGGGCGAGCGCTTGGGCTGCTCAGAGGTCGTAGTCCTGCTGGTGGCCGCTCAGGGCCTTGGCGATCAGGTTGCGGTCGAGCCGGTCGGACAGCAGCTCGGCGAACTTGAACACGAAGTTGCGCAGGTAGGCGCTGCGCTTGAAGGCCACGCGCGCGATGTTCTGGCCGAACACCTGGCCCATCGGGCGCACCACGAGGTCGGCGTTCGATTCGTCGCGCACCGCCATCTCGGCCACGATGCCCACGCCGAGCCCGAGGCGCACATAGGTCTTGATCACGTCGGAGTCGATGGCTTCGAGCGCGATGCGCGGCGCGAGCTTCTTCTGCGCGAAGGCATGGTCGATGCGCGTGCGGCCGGTGAACGAGGGGTGGTAGGTGATGATCGGTTCGGAGGCCAGGTCCTCGAGCGAGATGCGCTCCTTGGTCGCCAGCGGGTGTTCCTTGGGCAGCACCAGCACGTGCTGCCACTCGTAGCAGGGCAGGGTCACGAGCTCGGCGTAGTCGGCGAGCGATTCGGTCGCGATGCCGATCTCGGCCACCTCGTCGATCACCATGCGTGCCACCTGGTCGGGCGAGCCCTGGTGCAGGCTCACGTTGACCTTGGGGTAGGCCTCGCGCAGCTTGGCCACCGGCACCGGCAGCACGTAGCGCGCCTGCGTGTGGGTGGTGGCGATCGACAGCGTTCCGCTGTCCTGCGCGCTGAACTGCTCGCCGATGCGCTTGAGGTTGCCGACCTCGCGCATGATCAGCTCGATGCTCGCGATCACGTGCTGGCCCGGCTCGGTCACGCGCTTGAGGCGCTTGCCGTGGCGCGCGAAGATTTCCACGCCGAGTTCCTCCTCGAGCTCGATGATCGCCTTCGACACTCCGGGCTGGGAGGTGTGCAGCGCCTTGGCGGCCTCGGTCAGGTTCAGGTTGCGCCGCACGGCTTCCTGAACAAACTTGAACTGGTGCAGATTCATATCAAATTCCGTCTTATTGCGGAATTTATTATGCCTTCGGAATCTATGGAAATGTCCGGATGTTCAGTTTTCCACCGCGATTCGGGCCAGCAGGTCGATCACCTGCGGCGATTCCCCCACGGTGGGGCCGAGCGTGAAGGCCAGCGCGGGCCATTCGGCGCGCAGCGCGTCGAGCTGGCGCGGGATGTCCTCGCGCGCATGCTTGCCCATGCCGAGGAACAGCGGCACCACGCGGATCGCGCTGGCGCCTTCGCCGGCCAGCGCGGCCACCGCGCCGCGCAGGTCGGGCTCGGCCAGCTCGAGGTAGGCGCAGCGCACCCGGGCCTCGGGCGACAGCGCTTGCGTTCGTGCCGCCACGGCCTCGATCGGCGCGCGCCAGCGCGGGTCGCGCGAGCCGTGCGCCAGCAGCACGATGCCCTGCACCGTCGGCGTGGCCATCAGCGCCTGAGCACCAGCCAGCTGAAGGCCGCCAGCGACATCACCGAGTAGATGAGCCCCGGCGCCGCCGCCGTGATCCAGGGCGACCAGTTGCTGAGGTTGCCGAGGTAGCCGAACACGTTGTTCAGCAGGAAGAAGCTGATGCCGATCATCACGCCGCCGAACACGTAGGTGGTGATGCCGGCCTGGCGGAAGTGCAGGTAGGCGAAGGGCAGGGCGAGCACCACCATCACCAGGCAGGACAGCGGATAGAACACCTTGCGCCAGAACTCGATCTCGTAGCGCTGCGCGGTCTGGCCGTTGGCGTCGAGGTGGCGGATGTAGTCGAACAGGTCGATGGTGCTCATGCGGTCGGGCCGCAGCAGCGCCACCGACACCATCTCGGCCGTCAGCGAAGTCGGCCAGTTGAGTTCGGCCATTTTTGTGGTGGCGACGTGCGCCTTGCCCTCGGCGGCGCGGGTGTCGTAGTCCTGCTGCTCGATCTCCGACAGCACCCAGTAGCCGCGCTCGATGCGCGCGGTGGCGGCGGTCATCTGCTTGCGCAGGTAGCCCTTGTCGTCGAACTCGAAGATGCGCGCGGTCTTGAGCGCGCCGTTGCGCGAGATCGACAGCACGTTGACGGCGTAGGACGCCTTGTCCTGCCGCTCCTTGAGCCAGGCGCCGGTGTTGCCCACGAAGGTGAAGGTGCCCTGGTAGCGCGACTTCACGAGCTGCGCGGCGCGCTCGGCGGCCGGCGCGAGGTAGTCGCCCACCGCGAAGGTCAGCACCACGAAGCCCAGGCCGAGCACCAGCAGCGTGCGCAGCGCGCGCCAGGGGCCGAGGCCGCTGGTGCGCAGGATGGTGTATTCGGAGCTTTGCGCGAGCCGCGCCATCACGAAGATGCAGCCGATCAGCACGGTGATCGGCAGCAGTTCGTAGAGATGGCTCGGCAGCAGCAAGGTCACGTAGAGCAGCGCCTGCGCCGGCCCGTAGGCCAGGCTCTCGGGACGGCCCACGGCCTGCAGCTCGTCGACGAAGTCGAAGAAGAAGAACAGGCTCAGGAAGCCGAGCGTCACGAAGGCCACGGCCTTCAGCGCCTCGATGTAGATCAGGCGGCGGATGGTTCTCATGGCGTGGGCTCCAGCCGGGTGGTGGAGGGCGGCGGCGGGGCGGCGCCCGTGCCGCGGTTCTTGCGGCGCGTCCAGTTGTTGTTGCGCAGCGTCAGCCAGGAGACGGCGAACAGCGCCACGCCGCCGTGCAGCAGCAGCATGAAGCCGCCCATGCCGTAGCGGCCCGAGCTGATCCAGCTCTGGCCCAGGTTCAGCAGGTTGTAGTAGATGACGAAGGCGAACAGCGCGAACAGCAGGTTGCCGCTGCGGCCCACGCGCGGATTGACGCTGGAGACGGCCAGGGCCAGCAGCACGAAGTTGATGGCCGCCAGCAGCATGCCCAAGCGCCAGGCGAGTTCGCCGCGCGCCGCGCTGGTGTTGAAGTCGCCGAGCAGCGACAGCGTGGTGCGAGCGCGCGGCGGCGTGGCGTCGCTGGAGCCCGCGCTGCTGCCGCCGGCACGCGTGCCGTAGGTCTCGAATTCGCTGATCTTCAGGGCGCCGTTGGGCAGCAGCGGGCGCTCCAGGCGCTGGCCGTTGCTCAGCATCAGGTAGCGCGAATTGCCGACGTTCTCGATGCGGCCGCTGCGCGCCGAGGTCGTGATCTGCAGGTTGCGCTCGACCGACCAGATGAAGACGTTGGTGGCGGTGGCGCTGTCGGCGGAGTCCTTGTCGATGAAGAACACCCGCAGCCGGCCGGCCGATTCACGGAATTCGCCGGGCGAGACGCGCTCGAGGTCGCCGCGCTGCTCGTACTGCTGGCGCATGCCCATGGTCTGCGAGTTGGCCCAGGGCCAGCCGATCAGCGCCATGGCGGCGATCAGCAGCAGCACCGGCCAGGCGAAGCGGAACAGCGGCTCGACGAAGTCGGACAGCCCGCGGCCGCTGGAGAACCAGATCACCATCTCGCTGTCGCGGTACATGCGCGACAGGGTGCCGACGATGGCGATGAACAGGCTCAGGCTCAGGATGGTCGGCATGTAGCCGAGCACCGTGTAGGCCATGACGAGGAACACTTCGGACGGGTTCACGCTGCCCTTGGAGGCCAGTCCGAGCGTACGGATGAGCATCATGGTCATCACGATGGTGACCAGGACCACGAGGGTCGCTCCGAAGCTGCGGGACAGCTCCTTGCGTAGGGAAGAATGGAATAACATCGTTCGAGGAAAAAAAGGATTATGGACTTTCAACTCAAGACCCTCACCGTCGCCCGCGCAGCGGCCGAAAAATCCGACGTCCTGATCGTGCTCGTGGGCAGCGCGCCGCTCGCGTCCAAGGACCCTCTTTCCGTCCAGATCGCGGCCGCCCGCAAGGCCGGCGACCTGCCCGACAAGGCCGGCAAGCTGCTGTCCCTGTACCGGCCCGAGGACGTGGCCGCCAACCGCGTGGTGCTGGCGGCCATCGGCGACGGCCAGCCGGCCTCGGTGCGCAGCGGCGTGATCGCCGCGGTCAACGCCGCCAAGGCCCAGTCGCCCAAGCGCGTGGTGCTGGCCTTCGCCCAGGACGCCGCGCCCGCGGCCGTGGCGAGCGCCGTGACCGCGGCCGCCGACGCCAGCTATGTCTACACCGCCACCAAGTCCAAGGCCGAGCCGCGCACCATCCGCCAGCTGATCGTCGGCGTGGCCGACGCGGCCGCGGTCGGCGCGGCCTTCGAGCAGGCGCGCGCCACCGTCGAGGGCATCGAGTTCGCCAAGGAGTGGGGCAACCGTCCCGCCAACCATGCCACGCCGACGATGCTGGCCGAGGCCGCCAAGGGCCTGGGCAAGCTGCCCGGCATCAAGTGCGAGGTGCTCGGTCCCAAGGAGGTCGACAAGCTCGGCATGGGCGCCTTCGCGGCCGTGGCCCAGGGCTCGGCCGAGCCGCTGCGCTTCATCGTGCTGCGCTATCAGGGCGGGCCCAAGGACCAGGCGCCCGTGGTGCTGGTCGGCAAGGGCATCACCTTCGACACCGGCGGCGTCTCGCTCAAGCCGGCGGCCGAAATGGACGAGATGAAGTTCGACATGTGCGGCGCCGCGAGCGTGCTCGGCACCTTCCGCGCGCTCGCCGGCATCCAGCCCGCGATCAACGTGGTCGGCCTGATCCCCTCGTGCGAGAACATGAACGACGGCCGCGCCATCAAGCCCGGCGACGTGGTCACCAGCATGAGCGGCCAGACCATCGAGATCCTCAACACCGATGCCGAGGGCCGGCTGATCCTCTGCGACGCGCTGACCTACGCCAAGCGCTTCGACCCCGCCGCCGTGATCGACATCGCGACGCTCACGGGCGCCTGCGTGGTGGCCCTGGGCGGCGTGCGCAGCGGCCTGTTCTCGAGCGACGACGCGCTGGCCACGGCGCTCGAGGCGGCCGGCGAGACTTCGCAGGACCGCTGCTGGCGCCTGCCGCTCGACGACGAATATGCCGAGGGCCTGAAGACCAACTTCGCCGACGTGGCCAACGTGGCCGGCCGTGCGGGCGGTGCCATCACCGCGGCCAAGTTCCTGCAGCGCTTCACGGCCGACTTCGCCTGGGCGCACCTCGACATCGCCGGCACCGCATGGAAGAGCGGCGCGGCCAAGGGCTCGACGGGCCGGCCGGTGGGCCTGCTGGTCTCGTACCTGACGCGCCGCGCGCAGGACGGCGCGGCCGCCGCCGACAGCGCCAAGGCGAAGGCCGGGGCGGAGCGCAAGAACGAGGGCAAGGGCGAGAGCAAGGCGGCGGCCCGCAAGGCGCGTTCGGTGCGGTGACGGAGATCGGCTTTCACTACAACGCGCCCGACAAGCTCAGCTACGCCTGCCGGCTCGTGCGCAAGGCCGTCGCCATGCGCGGCATGCGCGTGGTGGTGGTCGGCGAGGCGCAATGGCTCGACGCGGTCGATGCCGGGCTCTGGCAACTGGCGCCGACCGAGTTCGTCGCGCATTGCCGAGCCGACGCGCCGGCCCACGTGCTGTCGCGCTCGCCCGTGATCCTGGCCGACGAGGGCGCGGAATCGGCGGCGCTGCCGCACCGCGAACTGCTGGTCAATCTCGGGGCACAGGTGCCCGCGGGCTTCGAGCGCTACGAGCGCCTGATCGACATCGTGAGCAACGAACCCGACGACCGCCAGATCGGCCGCGCGCGCTGGCGCCACTATGCCGACCGCGGCTACACGATCCAGCCGCACGACTTCGCGAGGAGCGCATCCTGATGGCCAGTCCGACCCGCACGCCGCCGCGTTTCGTTCCCACCCTGACGACGGTGCTCGACCTGCCCGCCGAGCCGGTCGCGGCGCATTCGCCATCGACGGACCACGCGGGTCCGGACGCCGCCGCGCCGGCCATGCCCGACCCGGCCCAGGCCGTCGCACTGCCGCCCGCGGTGCAGCGTTCCGAGGCCGACATCGTGCGGCTCGAGGAGCAGTTGCTGCACCGCGTTCTGCAGCGCGTGGACTTCTCGCTCGAGGAGCGTTTGAGCGATACGGTGGCCGCCGCCGTGCAGCAGCAACTCGATGCGATGGTGCCGCGTTTGCGCGGCGAAATCGAAGCCGTTTTGCGCGCTCTGGTGATCGAGGCGATGGCCGCCGAACTCTCGGAAAACCCAGGGTCTACGCCAACTTTCGAGGGGTGATGCTTCGGCTAAACTGCGCGCCAGGTCGGGTGGGCCAAAGCTGGAGGGTTAGGGTGGCCCGGGTCTGCGGCGCGGAACTTGCGAGGTCAGGAGCGCCCGGATCACACGACCGGTTTCTCAATCTCATCATCCATGTTCTGGAGGTTCTCATGCAATTGAAATGGACTGCGGTCGCTCTGGCTGCACTCACGCTGGTGGCTTGCGGCAAGAAAGAAGAAGCTGCGGCACCCGCTGCTGCCCCGGCGCCCACCGCGGCCGCCCCGGCACCCGCTGCACCTCCCGCCGATGCACTGGTCGTGAAGATCGGCCACGTGGCTCCGACCAGCGGTCCCATTGCCCACCTCGGCAAGGACAACGAGTTCGGCGCCAAGATGGCGATCGAGGAACTGAACGCCAAGGGTCTGAAGATCGGCGACAAGGTCGCCAAGTTCGAACTGGTCGCCGAAGACGACGCAGGCGATCCGAAGCAAGGCACGGCCGTGGCCCAGAAGCTGGTCGACAGCAAGGTCAACGGCGTGGTCGGCCACCTGAACTCGGGCACCACGATCCCCGCCTCGAAGCTCTACAGCGACGCCGGCATCCCCCAGATCTCGCCGTCGGCGACGAACCCCAAGTACACCCGCCAGGGCTTCAAGACCACCTTCCGCGTGGTGGCCGACGACACGCAACTCGGCGGCACGCTGGGCAAGTACGCGGTCGAAACGCTCAAGGGCAAGAACATCGCCGTGATCGACGACCGCACGGCCTACGGCCAGGGCGTCGCCGAAGAATTCGAGAAGTCGGCCAAGGCCGCCGGCGCCACCATCGTGGGCCACGAATTCACCACCGACAAATCGACCGACTTCAACGCCATCCTGACCAAGCTCAAGTCGGCCAAGCCCGACGTGCTGTTCTTCGGCGGCATGGACGCCGTCGGCGGCCCGATGCTCAAGCAGGTCAAGCAGCTCGGCCTGAACGTCAAGTTCATGGGCGGCGACGGCCTGTGCACCGGCGAACTGCCGAAGCTCGCTGGCGATGCCATCGGCGAAGACATGGTGGTGTGCGCCGAAGCCGGCGGCGTGGACGGCGACTTCAAGCAGCCGCTGGAAGACTTCAAGACCAAGTTCAAGGCCAAGAACGGTGTCGACGTGCAGATCTACGCACCGTACGTCTACGACGCGGTCAACGTGCTGGCCGAAGCCATGGTCAAGGCCGGTTCGTCCGACCCCGAGAAGTACCTGCCCGAAGTGGGCAAGATCCAGTACAAGGGCGTGACCGGCCCGATCGCCTTCGACGAGAAGGGCGACATCAAGAACGGCGCGCTGACGCTCTACACCTACAAGGGTGGCCAGCGTACGCAGATCGCCGTGGTTCGTTGATCGGCTGCGATCGCGTTCCAACGAGAAAGGGCCTTCGGGCCCTTTTTTCATGGGCGTTCGAAACGGCACAAGGAAGTGCAGAGGCGGGCGATGGGCGCCCGTGGCTTCAGAGCGGCGCGAGTCCCGAGGGGCGGTCGGTGTTGCAGTACTCGATGAAGGCGTCGAGGTCGCGCGACTTGTCGAAGACCGCGTCGGCGCCGAGGGTCTCGCAGCGCGTACGGATGTCGGCCGTCACGTAGTTGCTCAGCACCACCGCGCGCTGGCCGGGACGGCGTTCCTTGCAGCCCGCGAGCACGCCCAGGCCCGAGCCTTCCTTGAGGAACAGGTCGACGATCAGCAGCTGCCACTCGGCCGGATGGTCGCGCAGCCATGCCAGCGCTTCGGATTCGGTTTCGGCAAAGCCAACGACTTGGGCATTCACGAGGTCCTCGAGTGCCGGAACCAGGTTGTCCCTGATGGTCTTGTTGTCCTCGACGAGGAACGTGATGAGGGCCATGCCACGGATAGGGTGTGAGAACCAATAGCGTAGCGTGCCGCGCGAGCTTGTCGCGTAGGAGAAAGGAGACGGAGAAACGCGGCGTGTCCCTATTTCATGCGATGACCGAGGCTCGGGCATCGCCCAAGCGCGCGGCGTCAGTCGTTCGCGCTCTTGCCCGTGCCGGCGGCCTGCTCGAGCTTCTTCGCGCGGGCCACGCTCTCGTCGCGCTGGGCCGTGGCCTCGATGCGCTTCTCGATCTCCTCGCTGAGCGCGGCATTGACCTCGGCGAGCTGCTCGGCCGATTGCGCGAGCTTTTCCTCGAGCTGGCTGGTGTGCGCGATGGCCAGCGCCACGTCGCCCACCTGCACCTCCTCGGGCAGCTCCTGCTCGAGCACGGTGTTGACCACCGCGAGGTTGTCGGAGGCCTTCTGCACGTCGGCGGCGACCTGCTCGGTCTTTTCGAGGGTGCGGTCGAGCGACGTGCTGCCGAGCGGCTTGGTGCTGGGGTGTCCTGCCATGCGGCGCCTCCTGGGAACTGAGAACCTGCGGATCGTACGCCAGTCGTGCGCGAGCAACGGGCGCCCACAAAAAAGCCCAAGTGCCAATGGCAACTCGGGCTTCCTGCATGTTCGCGAACGGTTGCGAACAAAGACTCTCTGGCGGAGCAGGCGGGATTCGAACCCGCGGAGGGCTATTAACCCTCACACGCTTTCCAGGCGTGCGACTTAAACCGCTCATCCACCGCTCCGAAGCCCACGATTGTAGCAGTCGCCGGGGCCGTTTCCGGAAAGCTTCAGGCCGTCGGCCCCGAGGACTTGCCGGCCTGCACCATGCGCATGGCCGAGGCGATGAGCGCCGCGGTCTCGGTCATGTTGCTCGGCACGATCAGCGTGGTCTTGGAGTCGGCCGCGACCTTGCCGTAGGCATCGACCGCGCGTTCGGCCACTTTGAGCTGCACCGCCTGTTCGCCGCCCGGCTGCTGGATCGCGGCGGCCACGCGTTCGATGGCGTCGGCCGTCGCGGTGGCCACCGCGGTGATCGCGGCCGCCTCGCCCTGGGCGTTGTTGATCTGGGCCTGCTTCTCGCCCTCGGAGCGCGCGATGAAGGCCTCGCGTTCGCCGGTGGCGATGTTGATCTGCTCCTGGCGCCGGCCCTCGGAGGCCGCGATCAGCGCGCGCTTCTCGCGTTCGGCCGTGATCTGGCGTTGCATCGCCTGCAGGATTTCCTTCGGCGGCGTCAGGTCCTTGATCTCGTAGCGCAGCACCTTCACGCCCCAGTTGAGCGCCGCCTCGTCGATGGCCGCGACCACCTGGGCATTGATGACGTCGCGCTCCTCGAAGGTCTTGTCGAGCTCCAGCTTGCCGATCACGCTGCGCAGCGAGGTCTGGGCGAGCTGGGTCACGGCCACGATGTAGTTCGACGAGCCGTAGCTCGCGCGCATCGGGTCGGTGACCTGGAAGTAGAGGATGCCGTCGACCTGCAGCTGCGTGTTGTCGCGCGTGATGCAGATCTGGCTCGGCACGTCGAGCGGGATTTCCTTCAGGCTGTGCTTGTAGGCCACGCGGTCGATGAACGGGATCAGGAAGTTGGGGCCGGGCGTCATGGTGCCGTGGTACTTGCCCAGGCGCTCGCGCACCCAGGCGTTCTGCTGCGGCACGAACTTCACCGACTGGCTGATGAAGATGATCGCGATGACCAGGATGATGACGGGGACCGAATATTCCATGGCTTCTGTACCTTTCCTCTTTCGTTCTCGGGTTCTAGATCTTGTCGACCACCAGCCGGCTGCCGACCACCTCCACCACGCGGTGCTCGCCGGTGGAGGGCGCATGGCCCGCGCGCTGCACGACGGTCCACTGGGCGCCGCGGTAGCGCACGGTGGCGGTGCCGTCGGGATTCCAGGCCTCGACCTGCACGCGCTCGCCGATGTCGAGATTGAGGTCGCGGTTGGCTTCGGTGGGTGGGGGCGGCGGGCGCTTGCGCTGGATCGAGTACCAGGCCAGCACCGCGACCACGCCGACGACGGCGGCCACCAGCAACTGCGTGACGGTGCCGAAGCCCAGGTGGGCGGAGATCGCCGCGGCGGCGAATCCGCCGGCCAGCAGCAGCAGGTAGATCGTGCCGGACAGGAGCTCGACCACGATTGCCGCGCCAGCGATCAACCACCAGATCGTGGAATTCGCCATTGACATCTCCTTCCTTGTTTTGTTTCAGGCGACGCCATTCTGAGGCATGCGCTCCCGCGCGCCCGGACTCGCCTGCACTTTGTGGGGGCTCCCGGCGCGGCGTGGCGGGACGCATCGCGGCGACATTCGGCGGGCATTGCGCGCGTGGGCGAATTCTTCATCTGAATTCCGTACACTTCGCGCCTCATTGCCTGTCCCGGAGCTCTGCCCCATGAAATTCCGCTTCCCCATCGTCATCATCGACGAGGACTTCCGCTCCGAGAACACCTCGGGCCTCGGCATCCGCGCGCTCGCGCAGGCCATCGAGACGGAAGGCTTCGAGGTGCTGGGCGTCACGAGCTACGGCGACCTGAGCCAGTTCGCTCAGCAGCAAAGCCGTGCCAGCGCCTTCATCCTGTCGATCGACGACGAGGAATTCTCGATCGGGCCCGACCTCGATCCGGCGGTGCTGAACCTGCGCAATTTCATCGGCGAAGTGCGGCGCAAGAACGCCGACGTGCCGATCTACATCTACGGCGAGACCAAGACCTCGCGCCACATCCCGAACGACATCCTGCGCGAGCTGCACGGCTTCATCCACATGTTCGAGGACACCCCCGAATTCGTGGCGCGCCACATCATCCGCGAGGCCAAGAGCTACCTCGAGAGCGTGCAGCCGCCGTTCTTCAAGGCGCTGATCGACTACGCGGAAGACGGCTCCTACTCGTGGCACTGCCCGGGCCACTCGGGCGGCGTGGCCTTCCTCAAGAGCCCGGTGGGCCAGATGTTCCACCAGTTCTTCGGCGAGAACATGCTGCGCGCCGACGTCTGCAACGCGGTGGAGGAACTGGGCCAGCTGCTCGACCACACCGGCCCGGTGGCGGCCAGCGAGCGCAACGCGGCGCGCATCTTCAATGCCGACCACTGCTTCTTCGTGACCAACGGCACCAGCACCAGCAACAAGATGGTGTGGCACCACACGGTGGCGCCCGACGACGTGGTGGTGGTGGACCGCAACTGCCACAAGTCGATCCTGCACGCGATCATCATGACGGGCGCGATCCCCGTCTTCATGAAGCCCACGCGCAACCACTTCGGCATCATCGGCCCGATCCCCAAGAGCGAGTTCGAGCCCGAGGCCATCAAGGCCAAGATCAAGGCCAATCCGCTGCTGGCGGACGTCGATGCCAACAAGGTCAAGCCGCGCGTGATGACGCTCACGCAGTCGACCTACGACGGCGTGATCTACAACACCGAGACCATCAAGAACACGCTCGACGGCTACGTCGACACGCTGCACTTCGACGAGGCCTGGCTGCCGCACGCCGCCTTCCACCCCTTCTACGGCTCCTACCACGCGATGGGCAAGCGCCGGGTGCGGCCGAAAGAGTCGCTGGTGTTCGCGACCCAGTCCACGCACAAGCTGCTGGCCGGCATCAGCCAGGCCAGCCACGTGCTGGTGCAGGACTCGCAGAACCGCCAGCTCGACCGCGACCTGTTCAACGAGGCCTACCTGATGCACTCGTCGACCAGCCCGCAGTACGCGATCATCGCGAGCTGCGACGTGGCCGCCGCGATGATGGAGCCGCCCGGCGGCACCGCGCTGGTGGAGGAGAGCATCCTCGAGGCGCTCGACTTCCGCCGCGCCATGCGCAAGGTCGAGGAGGAGTTCGGCAAGGACGAGTGGTGGTTCAAGGTCTGGGGTCCCGAGAAGCTCGTGGACGAGGGCATCGGCGTGCCGGACGACTGGATCATGCACGGCGAGAAGAACGGCAAGAGCCGTTCGAAGAAGTCGCCGCGCAACTGGCACGGCTTCGGCGAACTGGTCGACGGCTTCAACATGCTCGACCCGATCAAGTCGACCATCGTGACGCCGGGCCTGGACCTCGAGGGCAACTTCGCCGAGAGCGGCATTCCCGCCAGCGTGGTGACCAAGTTCCTCGCCGAGCACGGCGTGATCGTCGAGAAGACCGGCCTCTACAGCTTCTTCATCATGTTCACCATCGGCATCACCAAGGGCCGCTGGAACACGCTGCTGACGGCGCTGCAGCAGTTCAAGGACGACTACGCGCGCAACCAGCCGATGTGGCGGATCATGCCGGAGTTCTGCCAGCAGCACACCGGTTACGAGCGCCTCGGCCTGCGCGACCTGTGCCAGCACATCCACCAGCTCTACGCGCGCTACGACGTGGCCCGCCTGACGACCGAGATGTACCTGAGCGACCTCACGCCCGCGATGAAGCCCAGCGACGCCTTCGCGCACATCGCGCACCGCAAGACCGAGCGCGTGGAGATCGACGAACTCGAGGGCCGCATCACCACCAGCCTGATCACGCCGTACCCGCCGGGCATTCCGCTCCTGATCCCGGGCGAGGTCTTCAACAAGAAGATCGTCGACTACCTGAAGTTCTCGCGCGAGTTCAACACGCAGTGCCCGGGTTTCGAGACCGACATCCACGGTCTGGTGGCGCGTGTCGACGAGACGGGCAAGAAGCGCTATTACGCCGACTGCGTGCGGAAGAGCGCCTGAGCGCCGAAGCGCGAGGGGAGACGGCTGCGCAGGGCGGCTCAGCCGTCCTCGCGCACGCGCACGAAGCGTGCGAAGCGCGGCAGCCCGCCGGCCGTGAGCCCGTTGTAGCGGTAGGTGACCCAGGTGCCGATCGCGGGCGGATGCTCGCGCTCGGCATCGCTCAGGCCGGTGCCCAGCTTGAAGCGCTGGCCACCGGGCATCTCGACCAGCAGCGCGCCAAGCCGCTGGGCATGCCTGCCCTTGCCGGGCACGTGGCCGACCACGCGGGCCTCGGCATCGTCGTGGGTCTTGACCTTGAGCAGGTCGTTGTTGCGCTCGGCGCGGTAGAGCGAGGCGCCGCGGTGCAGCATCAGGCCTTCGCCGCCCATCTTCACGGTCTTGTCGAGCAGCGCCTGCAGCGCCTCGGCCGTGGTCGCGCGTTCCTGCGGCACCGCGACCACCCAGGGCGCGTCGGTGATCGGCAGCAGCCTGCGCAGCACGCCGAGGCGGGCCGTGAAGTCACCGCCCTGGGCCGGCAGGTCGAACACCATGAACTTCATCTCGTGCCAGGCGACGTCGTTGGGCGCCTGGCTGCGCACCGTCGACACCGCATGCGCGAAGCGTCCGCGGCCGGCCCAGAGTTCGCCGTCGAGCGGCTGCTTGGGCAGCGTCGCGGTGAACCAGGCCGGCGCCACGATGCGCTCGCCGCCGCGCGTGTAGAGCTGCCGCCCGTCCCAGTACGCGCGCACGCCGTCGTATTTCTCGCTGACCCAGTAGTCGGCCAGCGACATGCCCGGCTTGTAGACCTCGGCCAGCATCAGGGCCGGCGCACCGGCGCGCGCGGGCAAGGCCAGCACGAGGCCCAGGGTGGCGAGCAGCAGGGAACGTCGATGGAGCACGGGTGCTATGAAATGAGTAGCTGGAAACGACCGATGGATGCCCATTTGTGGCCGAAGTTCCATGGCGGGGCAAGCGCGGCGCGACCGGCGCGCATCGCCGTCCGACGGGCGCGAGGCCGCGCCCGTGAGCAGCTTGGCCGCTTACTCGGCCATGCCGCCGACGACGTTGCTGAAGCCGCCGTCGACGTAGGTGATCTCGGCCGTCACGCCGCTGGCGAGGTCGCTCAGCAGGAAGGCCGCCACGTTGCCGACTTCCTCGATCGTCACGTTGCGCCGGATCGGCGAGGCCTCGGCCACGGCGCCGAGCATCTTGCCGAAGCCCTTGATGCCGCTGGCCGCGAGCGTCTTGATCGGGCCGGCGCTGATGCCGTTGACGCGCACGCCCTTCGGGCCCAGCGAGGCCGCCGTGTAGCGCACCGAGGCCTCGAGCGAGGCCTTGGCCAGGCCCATGGTGTTGTAGTTGGGCAGCGCGCGCTCGGCGCCCAGGTAGGTCAGCGTGAGCAGGGCCGACCGGTCGTCGAGGTAGGGCTGGGCCGCCTTCGCCATCGCCGGGAAGCTGTAGGCGCTGATGTCGTGCGCGATGCGGAAGCCCTCGCGCGACAGGCCCTCGAGGAAGTCGCCCGCGATCGCCTCGCGCGGCGCGAAGCCGATGCTGTGCACGAAGCCGTCGAACTTCGGCCAGGCCTGCGACAGGTCGGCGAACAGCTTCTCGATCTGGGCATCGTCGCCGACGTCGCAGTCGAAGATCAGCTTGGAATCGAAGTCGGCCGCGAACTCGGTGATGCGGTCCTTGAAGCGCTCGCCGACATAGCTGAAGGCGAGCTCGGCACCCTGTTCATGGCAGGCCTTGGCGATGCCGTAGGCGATGGAGCGGTTGCTCAGCACGCCGGTGATCAGGAGTTTTTTGCCGGAAAGAAAGCCCATGGAGTTGCCTCGTGAAAATCTCGGGGCAGAATTCTCGCATGCGAGGTTGGCTGCTCTGGTTCGGTTTGGCGCTCTCGGCGGCCCCTTCGTGGGCCGCCCATGCGTACGCGCAATTCGGCGACATCAAGTACGCGCCGGGCTTCACGCACTTCGATTACGTGAATCCGAACGCGCCCAAGGGCGGTGAATTCAGGCTGGTGCCGCCGACCCGGCCCACCAATTTCGACAAGTTCAACCCGTTCACGCTCAAGGGCACCGGGCCCTCGGGCCTCGGCGCGCTGATGTTCGAGAGCCTGATGACCGGCAACTCCGAGGAGCCGACCACCGTCTACGGCCTGCTGGCCGAGGACATCGACGTGGCGCCCGACCGGCTCTCGGTGACCTTCAGGCTCAATCCCAAGGCCCGCTTCAACGACGGATCGCCGGTGCTGGCGGCCGACGTGGTCCATTCGTTCCAGACCCTGATCGGCCCGCTCGCGGCGCCGCAGTTCAAGACCATCTATGCCGAGGTCAAGAAGGCGACCGCGCTCGGCGAACGCACGGTGCGCTTCGACTTCGCGAGCCCGAACCGCGAGCTGCCGCTGGTGGTCGGCAGCATGGCCGTCTTCAGCCGCCAATGGGGCGGCGGCAAGCCCTTCGACCAGATCGTGACCGAGGTGCCGATCGCCTCCGGTCCCTACAAGCCCGCGAGCGACCGGCTGGGCCGCGACATCACCTACGTGCGCCGCGCCGACTACTGGGGTGCGGACCTGCCGGTGCGCAAGGGCCTGTTCAATTTCGACCGCATCGCCTACAAGGTCTATCTCGACGAGACCGCGCGCTTCGAGGGCCTGAAGGCCGGCGAGTTCGACTTCATGCGCGAGTTCGTCTCGCGCAACTGGGCGCGCCAGTACAAGGGCAAGCAGTTCGACAGCGGCGAGATCGTCAAGCGCGGCTTCGAGAACCACAACCCCGGCGACTTCCAGGGCTACATCTTCAACACGCGCCGCGACAAGTTCAAGGACGTGCGCGTGCGCCAGGCCATCGGCCTCGCGATGGACTTCGAGTGGCTCAACCGCCAGCTGTTCTACGGCATCTACACGCGGGTGCAGGGCTATTTCCCGAACAGCGACTTCCACGCGGAAGGCCTGCCCGGGCCCGACGAACTGGCGCTGATGGAGCCGCTGCGCGCCAAGCTCCGGCCCGAGGTGTTCGGGCCCGCGCCGGTGCCCGCGAGCACCGATCCGCCCGGCAGCCTGCGCGAGAACCTGCGCAAGGCGAGGGCGCTGCTGGCCGAGGCCGGCTGGACCTACCGCGACGGCGCGCTGCGCAATGCCAAGAACGAGGCCTTCACGATCGAGTTCCTCAACGACCAGCCCTCGCTGATCCGCGTGGCGACGCCGCTGCAGACCGCGCTGAAGAAGCTGGGCATCGAGATGAGCTTTCGCACCGTCGACTTCTCGCTCTCGCAGCAGCGCATGCAGAACTACGACTTCGACATGACCTCGATGCGGCTGCCGGGCAACAGCGCGCCGGGCGGCGAGCTGTTCGAGCTGTTCGGTTCGAAGTCGGCCGAGACGCCGGGCTCTTCCAACTACTGGGGCATCGCCGATCCGGCGGTCGACGCCATCGTCGGCAAGGTGGTGTCGGCCACCACGCGCCCCGAGCTCACCACGGCCCTGCGCGTGCTCGACCGCGTGCTCTCGGCCGGCTACTACTCGATCCCGATGTACTACGGCAGCGCCTTCCTGGTCGGCTACCGGCCGGCCGGCGTGGTGCTGCCGCCGACCGTTCCGCCGTACTACGATGTCGGCGACTGGGCCCTCGCGACGTGGTGGGCCTCGCCGGCCAACAAGTAGCGCCAGCCGCACCCGAAAAGATCCGGAGCACGACAAACCGCATGGCCAGCTACATCCTCAAGCGACTGCTGCTGATGATCCCCACGCTCCTGGGCGTGCTGATCATCACCTTCGGCGTGATCCAGTTCGTGCCGGGCGGTCCGGTCGAGCAGATGGTGGCGCAGTTGCAGGGGCGCGATTCGGGCGGCGAGCGGGCCGCGAGCAGCGGCGCCGGCTACCGTGGCCGCCAGGGCCTCGATCCGCAGCGCATCGAGGAGATCAAGAAGCTCTACGGCTTCGACAAGCCGGCCCACGAGCGCCTGTGGACCATGCTCAAGTCCTTCGCGCGCTTCGATCTCGGCACCAGCTTCTACCAGCGCAAGGACGTCTGGGAACTGGTCAAGGAGAAGATGCCGGTCTCGATCAGCCTGGGCCTGTGGACCTTCTTCATCAGCTACCTGATCGCGGTGCCGCTGGGCGTGGCCAAGGCGGTGCGCGCGGGCTCGCGCTTCGACTTCCTCACCACGCTGATCGTGCTGATCGGCTATGCCATCCCGGGCTTCGTGCTCGGCGTGGCGCTGCTGGTGATCTTCGGCGGCCAGTTGCAGTGGTTCCCGCTGCGCGGCCTGACCTCGCCGAACTGGGAGAGCCTGAGCTGGGGCGCGCGCATCGTCGACTACCTCTGGCACATCGCGCTGCCGGTCACGGCGATGGTGATCGGCAGCTTCGCCGTGACGGCGATGCTGACCAAGAACTCCTTCCTCGAGGAGATCCGCAAGCAGTACGTGCTGACCGCGCGCGCCAAGGGCCTCGCCGAGCGGCAGGTGCTCTGGAAGCACGTGTTCCGCAATGCGCTGATCCCGATCATCACGGGCTTTCCGGCCGCCTTCATCGGCGCCTTCTTCACCGGCTCGCTGCTGATCGAGACCCTGTTCACGCTCGACGGCCTGGGCCTCCTGAGCTACGAGAGCGTGATCCGGCGCGACTACCCGGTGGTGCTGGGCACGCTCTACCTGTTCACGCTGATCGGGCTGGTGACCAAGCTGATTTCCGATCTCTGCTACGTCTGGGTCGATCCGAGGGTGAAGTTTGACTGAATCGATGCCCACTCCCGCCGCGCCGCGTCCGCCGGCCAAGTCGGACAGCCCGGGCCGGCGCGCCTGGCGCCGCTTCCGCCGCAATCCGCTGGGCTTCTGGAGCCTGGTCCTGTTCTCCGTGCTCGTGGTGCTGAGCCTGTTCGCGGAGCTGCTGTCCACCGACAAGCCGCTGGTGGTGCGCTACGAGGGCCAGACCTACTTCCCGGTGCTGCGCGACTACTCCGAGAAGACCTTCGGCGGCGACTTCGAGACTCCGGCCGACTATCTCGATCCCTTCATCCGCGACCGCATCACGGCCGGCGCCAATTGGGCGCTCTACGCGCCCAATCCCTACGGCCCGCGCACGCTCAATTACTTCGCCAAGCAGCCCAACCCGGCCGCGCCCTCGGGCGAGAACCTGCTGGGCACCGACGACCGCGGGCGCGACCTGCTGGCGCAGCTGATCTACGGTTTCCGCGTCAGCGTGCTGTTCGCGCTGGCGCTCACGGCCGTGGGCGTGGTGCTGGGCATCGCCATCGGCGCGATCCAGGGCTTCTTCGCGGGCAAGACCGACCTGTTCCTGCAGCGGCTGCTCGAGATCTGGGGTTCGATGCCCGAGCTCTACCTGCTGATCATCTTCAGCGCCATCTTCACGCCCAGCGTGCTGCTGTTGCTCGTGCTGCTGAGCCTGTTCGGCTGGATGTCGCTGGCCGACTACGTGCGCGCCGAGTTCCTGCGCAACCGCCAGATGGACTACGTGCGCGCCGCGCGCGCGCTCGGCGTGAGCAACCTGCAGATCATGCGGCGCCACATCCTGCCCAACAGCATGGTCCCGGTCGTCACCTTCCTGCCGTTCCGCATGAGCGCGGCCATCCTTGCGCTGACCTCGCTCGACTTCCTCGGGCTCGGCGTGCCGCCGGGCACGCCCTCGCTGGGCGAACTGCTGAACCAGGGCAAGGCGAACATCGACGCCTGGTGGATCTCGATGTCCACCTTCGGCGTGCTGGTCTTCACCCTGATGCTGCTGACCTTCATGGGCGACGCGCTGCGCGACGCCCTCGATCCACGGAAGGCCGACAAGTGAAGCCAGGCCAATCCTCCCTCGCGGCCGGCGCGCCGCTGCTCGACGTGCGCGGCCTGCGCGTGGCCTTCGGCGGCAAGCCGGTGGTGCATGGCGTCGACTTCCGGATCGCGGCCGGCGAGAAGTTCGCGCTGGTGGGCGAATCGGGCTCGGGCAAGACCGTCACCGCGCTGTCGCTGCTGCGGCTGGTGCAGAACGCCGAGCTCTCGGGTTCGGCGCGGCTGTTCGATGCCGAGCGCGCGCAGGACGGGCGCGACCTGCTGTCGATCCCCGAGCGCGAGCTGCGCGGCATCCGCGGCAAGGAGATCGCGATGATCTTCCAGGAGCCGATGACCGCGCTCAACGCGCTCTACAGCGTGGGCGACCAGATCGCCGAGGTGCTGCAGCTGCACGAGGGCCTGCCGGCACGCGCCGCGCAGGAGGCCGCGGTGCAACTGCTGGCCGACACCGGCATTCCCGAGCCCGCGCGGCGCGCGCGGGCGCTGCCGCACCAGCTCTCGGGCGGCCAGCGCCAGCGCGCCATGATCGCCATGGCACTGGCCTGCCGGCCGCGCCTGCTGCTGGCCGACGAGCCGACCACCGCGCTCGACGTGACGGTGCGGGCCCAGATCCTCGAGCTGCTGGCCGATTTGCAGCGCAAGTACGGCATGGCGGTGCTGCTGATCACCCACGACCTGAACCTGGTGCGCCATTTCGCCGACCGCGTCGCGGTGATGGAGCAGGGCCGCATCGTCGAGCACGGCCCGGTGGCGGACGTGTTCGAGGCGCCGCAACACCCCTACACGCGCAAGCTGATCGACAGCCATCCCACGCGCGACGTGACCCCCGCGCCGGCGCGGCCCGACGCGGCGCCGATCCTCTCGGCCACGGGACTGCGCGTGAGCTATCCGGTGCCCAGGCCCGGCTTCGCCGGCTGGTTCGGCAAGGGCGAGTTCGTGGCGGTGCAGGGTGCCGATTTCCGCATCGCGCCCGGCGAAACCCTGGGCGTGGTCGGCGAGTCGGGCTCGGGCAAGTCGACCCTGGCGCTGGCCGCGCTGGGGCTGCTGCGCTTCCAGGGCGCGCTGAAGGTCGAGGGGCAGGGCTGGGGGCAGGGCCAGGCGTCCGATCTCGCGCTGCGGCGCGCGATGCAGGTGGTGTTCCAGGATCCGTTCTCCTCGCTGTCGCCGCGCATGACCGTCGAGCAGATCGTCGGCGAGGGCCTGCTGGTGCACGCGCCCGAACTCAAGGCGTCCGACCGTCGCGCGCGGGCGCTGCAGGCGCTGGCCGACGTCGGGCTGACCGAGGCGCAGTTCCCGGCGCTGCTCGACCGCTATCCGCACGAGTTCTCGGGCGGGCAGCGGCAGCGGCTGGCAATCGCGCGCGCGCTGATCGTCGATCCGCGCCTGCTGGTGCTCGACGAGCCCACCAGCGCGCTCGACGTCACGATCCAGAAGCAGGTGCTGGGGCTGCTGCAGCGGCTGCAGCGCGAGCGCGGGCTGAGCTATCTGCTGATCACGCACGACGTGGAGGTGATCCGCGCCATGGCGCACCAGGTCATCGTCATGAAGGACGGGGCGATCCTCGAGTCGGGCCCGGTCGACCGGGTGCTCGACGCTCCCGAACACCCCTACACGCAGAAACTGGTGGCCGCCGCGCAGCTGGCCTGACGGCGAACGCGACCTACAACAACGAGCATTGCGCGAAAAGATGTCGGAAATCGGACAAGACAGGCGCGGCGCCTGGCGGGCGGCGCTCGCCTGCATGGTGACGCTGGCGGTGGCCATGGGGCTGGGGCGCTTCGCCTTCACGCCGATGCTGCCGATCATGTTGCACGAGGGCAAGCTCGAGCTCGAAGCCGGCGGGCTGCTGGCCTCGCTCAACTACCTCGGCTATTTCGTCGGCGCGGTGAGCTGCGCGGCCATCGGCGTGCGCGCCAAGACCATGGTGCGCGGCGGCCTGCTGGCCACCGCGGCGCTGCTGGTCGGCATGGGCTTGCTGCACAGCTTCGCTGCCTGGGGCGTGCTGCGCGCGGCGGCCGGCGTGATGAGCGCCTGGGTGTTCGTGTTCGCCTCGAGCTGGGGCCTGCGCCGGCTGGCCGAAACGCGTTCGCCGGCGCTCGGCGGCGTGATCTACACCGGCCCGGGCGTCGGTATCGCGATGACCGGGCTGCTGGGCGGGGCGCTCGGCCGCTGGGGCTCCGAAGCCGGCTGGATCGGCCTGGGCGTGCTCGCCTTGGTGCTGATTGCGGCGATCTGGCGCGTGTTCAACGACGGCGAGCAGGCCGTGGCCGGCGGCGCGGCGCCCGCGCCCGTCGCGGCGCCGAGCGCCCAGGAGTCGGCCGCGGCGCGTTCCGACGCGATCTGGCTGGTCGCGCTCTACGGGCTGGCGGGCTTTGGCTACATCATCACCGCTACCTTCCTGCCGGTGATCGCGCGCCAGGCGCTGCCGGGCTCGTTCTGGCCCGACTATTTCTGGCCGCTGTTCGGCGCCGCGATCATTCCGGGCGCATTGATCGGCTCGCGCGCGCCCATGCACTGGGACAACCGCCTGCTGCTGGCGATCGCCTATGCGTTGCAGGCGGTCGGCGTGGTGCTGTCCGTGGCCTGGCCGAGCGTGGTCGGTTTCGCCCTCGGCAGCCTGCTGCTGGGCATGCCGTTCACCGCCATCACGCTGTTCGCCGTGCGCGACGCGCGCCGGTTGCGTGGCAATGCGGCGGCCGGGCTGATCGGCTACGCCACCGCGTCGTACGGCGTGGGTCAGATCATCGGCCCGCTGTTCGCGGCGCCACTGGCGCAGCGCACCGGCTCGTTCCAGATTCCGCTGCTGGTCGCGGCGGCCGCGCTGGCGCTGGGATCGGTGCTGTTCGCGGCCGTCTGGGCGCGCTCCAGGCGCGTCGCCGCCGCTCGGGAAGGGGCCGCCACGCCCTGAGCCGCGAACGGGCGTGGTCCGCGTGCAGAAGTGCCCCTTCATTTATCACAGAAGTGGCATATAATTGGAGGCTCACGACCAAACGGGCGGGTACCAACCGCCCGTTTTTTTATGGTCCATCCGGTATTGAGTTATCGAGTGGAATTCCGGGTGGCAGCAATTTCCGGTTTCCTCGCGATTTCTCGCCGAAGCGATTTTTATCGATGGCGCGGTACCTGGCGGGCGGGTTATTGCACATCGTCGATTGAATAAAAAAGGCACCTTCGAACACGTGGCATTGCAGCAGACAGTGGAACAAACCGTGGCCGGCCTCGGCTACGACCTGGTCGAGATCGAACGCTCGGCGGGAGGATTGCTGCGCGTGACGATTGATTTGCCGTGGACGGCCCCCACATCGGAGGCTCTCGCCGCCGGCACGCCCGAGCCCTTCGTCACGGTCGAGGACTGCGAGAAGGTCACGCGACAGCTCCAGTTCGCGCTCGAGGTCGATGGCGCCGACTACAAGCGGCTCGAGGTGTCCTCGCCGGGCATCGATCGTCCGCTGCGCCACGAGAAGGATTTCGAGCGCTTCGAGGGCGAGGTGATCGACATCACGCTGAAGGCGCCGATCGGCGAGGCGGCGGCCGGCCAGGTGTCGGCCAATCGCAAGAAGTTTCGCGGCACGCTCGAGCGGGCCGCACAGGCTGAGGGGTCCGACGGCCCCCGGGGCTGGCAGATCGTCTGGAGCGACGAGCCGGAGCCCAAGCCGGGTCAGAAGGTCAGCAAGAAGCGCGCGCCGGCACCGTTGCAGGCGCTGGGCTTCGTGCTGGACGAGCTGCGCGAGGCGCGGCTGGCACCCATCGTGGATTTCAAGGGGCGCAAGCCCAGGGCCCGTCAGGGCTCGCAGGACATTGGCGGAACAAAGGTTCCGGACTGACTAGAGGAGTGGTGGCATGAATCGCGAAATGTTGATGTTGGTGGATGCGATCTCGCGCGAGAAGAACGTCGAGCGTGACGTCGTCTTCGGCGCGGTCGAGTCCGCGCTGGCGCAGGCCACCAAGAAGCTGTACCAGGGCGAGGTGGACATCCGCGTCGCCGTCGACCGCGACAGCGGCGACTACGAGACCTTCCGCCGCTGGCACGTGGTGCCCGACGAAGCCGGCCTGCAGCAGCCCGACCAGGAAATCCTGCTGTTCGAAGCCAAGGAAGAGATGCCCGACATCGAGGTCGACGAGTACATCGAGGAAGCGGTGGACTCGGTGCCGATCGGCCGCATCGGCGCCATGGCCGCCAAGCAGGTGATCCTGCAGAAGATCCGCGACGCCGAGCGCGAGATGCTGCTCAACGACTTCATGTCGCGCGGCGACAAGATCTTCGTGGGCACCGTCAAGCGCCTGGACAAGGGCGACATCATCGTCGAGGCCGGCCGCGTCGAAGGCCGCCTGCGCCGCAGCGAGATGATCGCCAAGGAAAACCTGCGCAACGGCGACCGCGTGCGCGCCATGATCATGGAGGTCGACCTGACGCTGCGCGGCGCGCCGATCATCCTGTCGCGCTCGGCCCCCGAGTTCATGATCGAGCTGTTCCGCCAGGAAGTGCCCGAGATCGAACAGGGCCTGCTCGAGATCAAGAGCTGCGCCCGCGACCCCGGTTCGCGCGCCAAGATCGCCGTGCTCTCGCACGACAAGCGCGTCGACCCGATCGGCACCTGCGTCGGCGTGCGCGGCACGCGCGTCAACGCCGTGACCAACGAGCTCGCCGGCGAGCGCGTGGACATCGTGCTGTGGAGCGAGGATCCGGCCCAATTCGTGATCGGCGCCCTGGCGCCGGCCAACGTGTCCTCCATCGTGGTGGACGAGGAGAAGCACGCCATGGACGTGGTGGTCGACGAGGAAAACCTCGCGATCGCGATCGGCCGTGGCGGCCAGAACGTGCGTCTGGCTTCCGAGCTCACCGGCTGGAAGATCAACATCATGGACGCCAACGAGTCGGCCCAGAAGCAGGCGAACGAGACCGACGCCGCGCGCCGCCTGTTCATGGAGAAGCTCGACGTCGACGAGGAAATCGCGGACATCCTGATCTCCGAGGGCTTCACCAGCCTCGAGGAAGTGGCCTACGTGCCGATCTCCGAGATGCTCGAGATCGAAGCCTTCGACGAAGACACGGTCAACGAACTGCGCTCGCGTGCCAAGGATGCGCTGCTGACCATGGAAATCGCCAAGGAGGAGGGCGTCGAGACCGTCTCGCAGAACCTGCGCGACCTCGAAGGCCTGAACCCCGACCTGATTCCGAAGCTGGCCGAGGCGGGGGTGAACACCCGCGACGACCTGGCCGACCTCGCGGTCGATGAACTCACCGAGATCACCGGCCTGAGCGCCGATGACGCCAAAACCCTCATCTTGAAGGCCCGCGAACACTGGTTCGCCGGCCAAGAGTGATGGTCATGGAGGCACGAAACGAATATGTCCAGTACCACTGTCGCCGAGTTCGCGAATGAACTCAAGAAGACTCCCGAAACCTTGCTCGACCAGCTTCGCAGCGCCGGTGTGCCCAAAGCGGCCGCCAGCGACGCACTGACCGAGTCGGACAAGCAGCGCCTGCTCGGTTTCCTGAAGGCCAGCCACGGCACCGTCGAGCCCGAGCGCAAGAAGATCACGTTGACCAAGAAGTCGACCAGCGAGATCAAGCAGGCGGACGCCACCGGCCGCGCCCGCACGATCCAGGTCGAGGTGCGCAAGAAGCGCACCTTCATCCAGCGCGACGAAGGCCCCGCGGGTGCCGTCGAGGCTCCGGCGCCGGTGGCTGCCGCGCCCGTCGCCGCTCCGGCCGAGCCGGCCGCGCCGCGCATCGATGAAGCCGAACTCGCCCGTCGCGAGGAGGAAGCCCGCCGCCAGGCCGAGCTGATCCGTCGCCAGGAAGAAGAGCTGGCCGAGAAGCGCCGCCAGCGCGAGGAAGCCGAAGCCCGCGAACGCGAGAAGGTGGAACGCGCCGAGCAGGCCGAACAGGCCGAGCAGGCACGCCAGGAAGCCGCGCAGGCGGCTCGCCAGGAAGCCCAGAAGAAGGCCGAGACCGAGGCCGAAGCGGCCAAGCCGGTCGTTCGCAGCTCCGCCAACAGCGCCGCCAAGGCCGAGGCCGAAGTCGCCGCGCTGAAGGAAGCCGCGGAGGCGCAGGTCGCCGCCGCCAAGCAGGCCGCCGAGGCCAAGGCCACGGCCCAGGCCGCCGCCACGCAGGCCAAGGAAGACGCGAAGGCCAAGGCCGCCGCCGAATCGAAGGCCCGTGCCGACGAGGAAGCCGCGCGTGCGCGCGACCTCGACGAGCGCCGCCGCAAGGCCCTGGCCGAGGCCGAAGCCATCCGCGCAATGATGAATGCGCCGGCCCGCGTGCTGGTGCCGCACAAGGCCGAGAAGCCCGCCGAGGTCAAGCCCGCCGGTGGCGTCAAGGGCACGCTGCACAAGCCGACCGCGCCCGCGGCCCGCGCCGGGGCTCCGGCCGCGCCGGGTGCCGCCACGGCGGCGCCCGCCGGCGGTGCCGCCGGCAAGGAAGTGAAGTCGGCCAAGCTCTCGTCGAGCTGGGCCGGCGACACCGCCAAGAAGAAGGAAATCAAGACCCGCGGCGACGCGAGCGGCGGCGTGGGCCGTGGCAACTGGCGCGGCGGTCCGCGCGGGCGCCGTGGCAACGACCGTGGCCACGACGACCAGCAGCACGCACCGGCGGCGCCGGTCGAGGCCCGCATCATCGAGGTGCACGTGCCGGAAACCATCACGGTGTCCGAGCTCGCGCACAAGATGTCGGTCAAGGCCTCCGAGGTGATCAAGCAGCTCATGAAGCTGGGCCAGATGGCCACGATCAACCAGGCGCTCGACCAGGACACCGCGATGATCGTGGTGGAGGAAATGGGTCACAACGCGGTGGTTGCCGCGCTCGACGATCCCGAAGCCTTCACCGACGAGGACGTGTCGGCGCAAACGGCGGAAGCCCTGCCGCGCGCACCGGTCGTGACCGTCATGGGCCACGTCGACCACGGCAAGACCTCGCTGCTGGACTACATCCGCCGCGCCAAGGTGGCCGCGGGCGAAGCCGGCGGCATCACGCAGCACATCGGTGCCTACCATGTGGAAACCGAACGCGGCATGGTGTCCTTCCTCGACACCCCGGGTCACGAGGCGTTCACCGCCATGCGTGCCCGCGGTGCGCAGGCCACCGACATCGTGATCCTGGTGGTGGCGGCCGACGACGGCGTCATGCCCCAGACCAAGGAAGCCATCAAGCACGCGAAGGCGGCGGGTGTGCCGATCGTGGTCGCGATCAACAAGATCGACAAGCCCGATGCCAACCTGGACCGCGTGAAGCAGGAACTGGTGGCCGAGGAGGTGGTGCCCGAAGAGTACGGCGGCGACGTTCCGTTCGTCGGCGTCTCGGCCAAGACCGGCCAGGGCATCGACGACCTGCTTGAGCAGGTGCTGCTGCAGGCCGAAGTGCTGGAACTCAAGGCGCCGGTGGATGCCGCCGCCAAGGGCCTGGTGATCGAAGCCCAGCTCGACAAGGGCCGCGGCCCGGTCGCGACCGTGCTGGTGCAGTCCGGCACGCTCAAGACCGGCGACGTGGTGCTGGCCGGCTCGACCTATGGCCGTGTGCGCGCCATGCTCGACGAGGACGGCAAGCCGACCAAGACGGCCGGTCCGTCGATCCCGGTCGAGATCCAGGGCCTGACCGAAGTGCCGCAGGCCGGCGACGAGTTCATGGTGATGGGCGACGAGCGTCGTGCGCGCGAAATCGCGACCTACCGTGCCGGCAAGTTCCGCAACACCAAGCTGGCGAAGGCCCAGGCCGCGAACCTGCAGAACATGTTCTCCGACCTGTCGGCGGGCGAGGTGCAGACGCTGCGCATCATCATCAAGGCCGACGTGCAGGGCTCGCAGGAAGCGCTCGCGCAATCGCTGCTCAAGCTCGCGACCGACGAGGTCAAGGTGCAGGTGGTGTATGCGGGCGTGGGCGGTATCAGCGAAAGCGACATCAACCTCGCGATCGCCTCGAAGGCGGTGGTGATCGGCTTCAACGTGCGTGCCGATGCCGGCGCGCGCAAGCTGGCCGAAGGCAATGGTGTCCAGCTGAACTACTACAGCATCATTTACGACGCGGTGGACGAGATCAAGGTCGCCATGTCGGGCATGCTGGCGCCGGAGCGCCGCGAGGAAGTCATCGGCTCGGCCGAGATCCGCACGGTGTTCGTGGCCTCGAAGATCGGTACCGTGGCCGGCTCGTACGTCACCTCGGGCTATGTCACCCGCAGCTCGCACTTCCGCCTGCTGCGCGACAACGTGGTGGTCTACACCGGCGAAGTCGACTCGCTCAAGCGCATGAAGGACGATGTCCGCGAAGTGCGCGAAGGCTTCGAGTGCGGTATCAAGCTCAAGAACTACAACGACATCAAAGAGGGCGATCAGCTCGAGTTCTTCGAAATCAAGGAGATCGCGCGGACCCTGTAATACGGACAACCGAACGCAGAAGTCGCGAAGGTCTCGCAGAAGTCGCAGAAGCAAGAAAGAGGTTTCTTCTGCTGCTTCTGCGACCTCTGCGCAGTCTTCGCGGCTTCTGCGTTCTGAATCCGATGTCGCTCCCGCATTCCTGACATGCCCAAAAGAAAAGCCGCTACTCCCAACCGCGCCTTCAAGGTCGCCGATCAGATCCAGCGCGATCTGACGGAGCTGATCGCGCGCGAGTTGAAGGACCCGCGCGTGGGCATGGTCACGTTGCAGGCGGTCGAGGTCACGCCCGACTATGCGCATGCGAAGGTCTTCTTCAGCCTGCTCACCGGCGACGTGGCCGAGACCACCGAAGCGCTCAACCAGGCCGCGGGCTTCCTGCGCAACGGCCTGTTCAAGCGCCTGCACATCCACACCGTGCCCACGCTGCACTTCGTGTTCGACCGCACCACCGAGCGTGCCGCCGACATGAACGCGCTGATCGCGCAGGCCGTCGCTTCGCGTTCGAAAGACGACTAGCCATGAATGCGCCACGCACAAGGGTGCAGCGGCGCCCTGTGCATGGGGTGTTGCTGCTCGACAAACCGCTGGGACTGTCCAGCAACCAGGCCTTGCAGAAGGCCAAGTGGCTGCTGCGCGCCGAGAAGGCGGGCCACACCGGCACGCTCGATCCGCTGGCCACCGGCGTGCTGCCGCTGTGCTTCGGCGCCGCCACCAAGTTCAGCCAGCTGCACCTCGACGCCGACAAGACCTACGTCGCCACCGCGCGGCTGGGCATCCGTACCGCCACCGGCGATGCCGAGGGCGAGGTGATCGCCGAACGCCCGGTCCAGGTCGCGGCCGAGGACCTGGCGCGCGCCGAGGCCCTGTTCACCGGCCCGATCCGCCAGGTGCCGCCGATGCACAGCGCGCTCAAGAAGGACGGCAAGGCACTCTATGAATACGCGCGCGAGGGCATCGAGGTCGAGCGCGCGCCGCGCGACGTCGTCATCCACGCGCTGAAGATCGCGCAGACCGCGGCCGCTGCCATCCGCATCGAGGCCTCGGTCAGCAAGGGCACCTACATCCGCACCCTGGGCGAAGATATCGGCGAGGCGCTGGGCTGCGGCGCCCACCTGAGCTCGCTGCGCCGCACCGCCACCGGCGGCTTCGTGGCGGCCCAGTGCATCACGCTCGAGGCCCTGGAAGCCATGGACGAGGACGAGCGGCTGGCCCGGTTGTTGCCTGCCGAATGCCTGGTCGAGGGCCACACGATCGTCACGCTGGGCAGCGAGGATGCAGGGCGCTTTCTGTCCGGCCTGCGTCGGCGCGGGCCGTGGGCCGATGCGGCCCGGGTCGCGGTGTTCGGCGAATCGCCTCCGGCCTTCCTCGGCACGGCCCACGTGGCCGCCCATGAACTGATCCCGGGGCGCTTGCTGAACCCCATCGAAATCCAGCAAATTCTTTTGAACGCACCACAGACCGAAGCGACACCATGACCAAGCAAATCCGCAATATCGCCATCATTGCCCACGTGGACCATGGCAAGACCACGATGGTCGACCAGCTGCTGCGCCAATCGGGCACCTTCGCCGAGCACGAGAAGGTCGTCGACACGGTGATGGACAACAACGCGATCGAAAAGGAACGTGGCATCACGATCCTGGCGAAGAACTGCGCCGTGACCTGGCAGGGCACGCACATCAACATCGTCGACACCCCCGGCCACGCGGACTTCGGCGGTGAAGTGGAACGCGCGCTGTCGATGGTCGACGGCGTGGTGCTGCTGATCGACGCGCAGGAAGGCCCGATGCCGCAGACGCGCTTCGTGACCAAGAAGGCGCTGGCCCTGGGCCTGAAGCCCATCCTGGTGGTGAACAAGGTCGACAAGCCCGGTGCCAACCCCGACAAGGTGGTCAACGCCGCCTTCGACCTGTTCGACAAGCTCGGCGCGACCGACGAGCAGCTCGACTTCCCCGTGGTCTACGCCTCGGGCATCAACGGCTGGTCCTCGCTCGAGGAAGGTGCGCCCGGCGAGCAGTGGGGCCCGGACATGTCGGCCCTGTTCGACACCATCCTGAAGCACGTGCCCTCGCAGAAGGGCGACCCGGCCGCGCCGCTGCAGCTGCAGATCTCGGCCCTCGACTTCTCGACCTTCGTCGGCCGCATCGGCGTGGGCCGCATCAGCCAGGGCACCCTGAAGCCGATGATGGACGTGCTGGTGATGGAAGGCCCGGACGGCCAGTCCATCAAGGGCCGCATCAACCAGGTGCTGACCTTCCAGGGCCTGGACCGCGTGCAGGCCACCGAAGCCGGCCCGGGCGAGATCGTGCTGATCAACGGCATCGCCGACATCGGCATCGGCGTCACGGTGACCGACCCCGCGAACCCGGCGCCGCTGCCGATGCTCAAGGTCGACGAGCCCACGCTGACCATGAACTTCTGCGTCAACACCAGCCCGCTGGCCGGCCGCGAAGGCAAGTACGTCACCAGCCGCCAGATCTGGGACCGCCTGCAGAAGGAACTGCAGCACAACGTGGCACTGCGGGTGAACGAGACCGACGAGGAAGGCGTGTTCGAGGTCATGGGCCGCGGCGAACTGCACCTGACCATCCTGCTGGAGAACATGCGCCGCGAAGGCTACGAGATGGCCGTCTCGAAGCCGCGCGTGGTGTTCCGCAACGTCAACGGCGAGAAGCACGAGCCGATCGAGCTGGTGACGGCGGACATCGAGGAGCAGCACCAGGGCGGCGTGATGCAGGCCCTGGGCGAGCGCAAGGGCGAGCTGGTCAACATGGAACCGGACGGCCGTGGCCGCGTGCGCCTCGAGTACCGCATCCCGGCGCGTGGCCTGATCGGCTTCACCAACGAATTCCTGAACCTGACGCGCGGTTCGGGCCTGATCAGCAACATCTTCGACAGCTACGAGCCGCACAAGGGCGAGATCGGCAGCCGCAAGAACGGCGTGCTGATCTCGATGGACGACGGTGAAATCTTCACCTACGCCCTCGGCAAGCTCGACGACCGCGGCCGCATGTTCGTGAAGGCGAACGATCCGGTCTACGAAGGCATGATCGTCGGCATCCACAGCCGCGACAACGACCTGGTGGTGAACGCCACCCGCACCAAGCAGCTCACGAACTTCCGCGTCTCGGGCAAGGAAGACGCGATCAAGATCACGCCGCCGATCGACCTCACGCTCGAGTACGGCGTCGAGTTCATCGAGGACGACGAGCTGGTCGAGATCACGCCCAAGAGCGTGCGCCTGCGCAAGCGCTTCCTGAAGGAACACGAGCGCAAGCGCGCGAGCCGCGAATCGGCCGTCTGAGGACGGTCGCCGCGCCCCGGCCGGCCAGGCCGGGCGCGGCGCTCAGCGCGCCACCTTCGGTGGCGGCAGCTTCGGCAGCACGATCTGCGGCGGGGGCGGTGGCGGCTCGGGCAGCTCGAGCGGTCCCAAGGCGGCATCGGTCGCGCCCTGTTTGTGAAGCCGTGCCTCGACCACCGCCATCGCGAAGCGTCGATCGAAATCCCCATCCACGCGCCAGACGCCGATGTCGTCGGGCGCCAGCGTGATTTCGGCGCGCAGCGGCAGCGACGCCGCGCCGCTGGCGCGCACGCCGCCGATGGCGCCGAGCCGGCGGTCGTCGTAGACCATCACCACCGGGCAGACCTGCTGCTGCCCGTCCCCGGCCTGGCAGGCGCCGGCGGGCTCGACTTCGGTCAGCGCGAGCCTGGGGTCGGGGTCGATCGTCATGAGCGGCATTTCGCGCAGCGCGCGCAGGCGTTCCTGCAGGGTCTTGGGCGCCCGCATGCGCGCTTCCAGGTTGTCCACGCCTTCGCGCAGCGCGTCCGCGAGCGCCGGCCGGCCGACCGGCTCGGCGTTGTGCTGCGGGCGGCCTTCGGCATCGAGCGCACCGAAGCGCGCCTCGACGATCGCCGCCTCGGCGCCGCGCACCACCGTGCCGCCGCCCGAGCCGCCGCTGTCGGACCCGATGGTGAAGCCGATGGCCTCGGTCTTCCCGTCGCGCGACAGCGTGGCCAGGCAGCCGCGCACGTTGTCGGCCTTGAGAAAGCCGATCTCGCGCAGCGCGCTCACGCGGGCCTCGACGCCGGGCTCGGAACGCAGCCGCTCGTCGTTGCTGGTGCTCGATACCAGGCCGTCGAGCTCGCGCCGTGCCAGGTCGCTGTTGCAGGCCGGCAGGCCGTTCAGCTGCCACAGGTAGGCGCCCGCCGCGCCGACCATCGCGATCACCGCGAGCACGCCGAGCCAGCGCGGCGGGCGCAGCCCCGTCGAGCGCTTGCGCGTCGCGGCCTTCGAACTCGCGGTCTCGGCCGCGATGCGCTCGCGCGCCTGCGCGATGATCTGTCGCCGCTCGTCGGCGCCGACGAAGGCCGGCTCGGCCTCCACGCGCGCGGCGATGGCCTCGAAGCGCTCTTCCTCGAGCCAGCCGTCGGTCACCAGCCAGGCGAGGGCGGTGGCCGGGTCGGCGCGCTTGTCGGACACCAGCGGCACCCACGGCAGCGCCTCCTCGAGGTCCTCGGCGTCGAGCAGGCCGTCGTCGCGCAGCGCCTGCACCACCGCATGCGAGAGGCCGAGCGCGCCGGCCTCGAGCAGTTCCTCGGATTCGTCGAGCGTGTCCTCCGCATCCTCGGCCGCCGATTCGCCGTGGGCCGCGACGATGCGCTCGACCAGCGCGTCTTCGTCCTCGTTCTCGACCGGCAGCAGCCCGCGCAGTCGCATCCAGGCATAGGCATGGGCCGGCGTCGGCGGCCTGGGCAGGCTCGCGTATTCGGGATGGGCGCGCGCGGTGGCGAGCCGGGGCGCGTCGACCAGGCCCTGGAGGACCAGCGCCTCGAAGGGCTCGGGGTCGAGCCAGGCATGCGTGGCCTCGGGGTCGGGCTCGGCGCCGCCGACCGGCACGCGCTCCAGTGCCTCGTCGCGCGCATCGGCGTCGATGCGGCCGTGGGCATGCAGCGCGAGCACGGCCTCGCGCACGATGCCGCGCTCGCCGAGCCGGTGCAGCGCCTCGGCCTGTTCGGCGACTGCCACGGCCTCGTCGCGCGTGCCGCGGTCGAGGGCGTTGCGCTCGACGCGCCGGTCGAGCTGGATGCGCAGCACGTGCGAGGCCACGGGGTCGATCAGCCCCTGCTGCTGCATCCAGTCCAGCGCGTGCGCCGGGCTCGGCAGCGCCGGCAGCGTGGGGAAGCCGGGATGGGCCAGCACGGCATCGTGCTGCTCGTCGGTGATCAATCCTAGGGGCAGCAGGGCGGCGAAGGCGTCGAGGTTGGCGTTCAGGGGCATCGGGTCATTCTGCCGCCTGCGCGCGGCGGGTCCGGAAACGAAAAAGGCGGCCGCTGCGGGCCGCCTTCCTGGCGTGGATCGCCCGGGCGCGAGCCCCGGGCGATGGGCGCTGTCTCAGGGACGCGCGAGCTTCCAGGCGCCGTTGGCGAAGCCGTCGCCGGTCTTGTCGCCCGGCTTGGCATCCTTGGCCCAGTAGTACAGCGGCCAGCCCTTGTAGGCCCATTGGCGCTTGCCGTCCTCGCGGATGATGATGGTGTAGCCACCCATCGGCTTGGCGGTTTCGGCCACGCCCAGCGGCGGCCAGTTGGTCGCGCACTGGCCGTTGCAGGCCGAGGTGCCCGAACCGGCGGCATCCTTGGTGAAGGTGTAGAGCGTCATGCCGTTCGGGCCGACGAGCACGCCGTCGGCGGTGCGCGTCGGGGTGTCGGGCGCGCTGGCGCTCTGGTTGGACATGCTGCCGCAGCCGGCGAGCAGGGCGGCCGCGAGGATCGAGGCGCTGAGCAATTTCATGCAGTTTCTCCTTCGTTGAGTGATCGCGAACATGGAAATGGGGGGATGCATGCGCGAACCGGCCGAGTGTATGCCGCGCTCAAGACAGATCCCGGTAGGCCAGCGTCGCCAGTTTCATCAGCGTTTCGCGCGGCAGCCGGCCGGCCACCGCGTAGCCGAATCCCTGGTCGACCCAGTAGAAGCTGGGCACGGCGCCCTCGGCGGCGAAGCGGAAGGCGGTCTCGGGCGCGGGGGCTGGCGGGCCGCCCGCGGTCTTGGGATCGAGCTGGCCGACATAGAGCGTGACGCGCTCGCCGGCCGCGTCCTCGAACATGAACTGGGCCCGCGCGCCGTTCTCGCCGGGCAGCAGCCGCCCGCCGACCAGCGTGTAGCCCAGGGTCGAGAAGTCCGGCACCTTGAGCGGCCGATCGAGCCGGCGCGACAGCCACTGCACCAGGTGCTGCTGCTCGGCCGCGGCCACCTCGACCGGATGGCGTTTTTCGGGCGTGTAGACCTGGTGCGCGAGCGAGGCCGCATGGACGAACTCGCGCACCGCCGGCGCGCGCGCCAGCGTGGTGCCCGGCCGCTGGCTGGCGCTCCATTGGGCATTGCCGAGCCAGCCGGCGCCGAAGGCGACCAGCAGGCCGGCCGCGATGCCGCCCCAGCGCCACCAGCCGTCGCGCGGCGCGGCCTCGCGTTCGAGCACGGCCGACAGGTGGGCCGGCACGGGCTCGTGGAGCAGTTCGGCATGCAGCTGCCGCAGCGTGTCGCGCTGCGCCTGCCAGAGCGAGACCCGCGCCGCGAGGGCCGGATCGTCCGCCAGCGCGGCCTCGACGGCGGCGCGGCGCTCGGGCGCGAGCCGACCGTCGACCCAGGCATGCAGTTCGTCGTCGGAAGGGGGCGGGGCGGGGCGGTTCATGGCGTTACTTGAGGCGGCGCAGGCCGGGGCGCGGGGCCGCACTGCCCGCCAGTGTGCCCGCCGCCGCGCCGGATGCGGCCGCGCCGTCGAGCAGTTCCTGCAGCCGCACGCGGGCGCGCGACAGCCGCGACATCACGGTGCCCAGCGGAATGCCGAGCACTTTCGCGACCTCGGCATAGGACAGGTCCTCGAGCGTCACCAGCAGCAGCACGGCGCGTTGCTCTTCCGGCAGCTGCAGCAGGCAGCGCTGCAGGTCGAGGCGCACGCCGTGGTCGCGGCCGGGGTCGACGCCGCCCTGCTGTTCGGGCGGCAGCTCGTCGAGCGGCACGGCCGCATGCGGCGGCGGCGCGCGGCGCACCTGGCTCGCGAAGAGGTTGTGCATGATCGCGAACAGCCAGGCGCGCAGGTCGCTGCCCGCCACCCACAGCCGCCACTTGCTGCAGGCGCGCTCGAGCGTGTCCTGCACCAGGTCGTCGGCCGCCCAGGCATTGCCGGTCAGCGCGCGCGCATAGCGGCGCAGGCCGGGAATGTGCGGGGCGAGCTGGCGGGCGTCCATGGAAGGCGGGAAGGCCCGGGCTCAGGGCTTGGCGGTCTTCCAGCTGCCGTTGACGCCGTCGCCGGTCTTGTCGCCGGGCTTGGTGTCCTTGATCCAGTAGTACAACGGCCAGCCCTTGGCGGCCCACTGCTTCTTGCCGTCGTCGCGCGTGACGATGCTGAAGTCGCCCGCGGCCTTGTCGCCGTCGGCCGCCATGTACGGCGGCCAGTTGGTGGCGCACTGGCCGTTGCAGACCGACTTGCCGTTGCCGGCCGTGTCCTTGTCGAAGGTGTAGAGGGTCATGCCGTTGGGGCCGACCAGGGCGCCGTCGGCGGCCTTGGGTTGGGCCGCGGCGGGCAGCGAGAGCAGGGAGGCGGCCAGCAGCGTGGCGGCGAGGAAGGGAAGATGGCGCGAGGTCAGCGGCATGGAAGAGCTCCTGGTTGTGGCGCCGGACGATCCGGCGACACCTGCATGAACGCCCGCGGCGCCGCGTTTATTCCATGGCCGCGCAAAAAAACGCGAACTCAGCGGCTGCGGCTCTTCATCGCGCGCTCGACCTCGCGCTTGCCTTCGCGGTCCTTGATGGTGTCGCGCTTGTCGTGCTCGGCCTTGCCCTTGGCCAGCGCGATCTCGCACTTCACCTTGCCGGCTTTCCAGTGCAGGTTCAGCGGCACCAGGGTGTAGCCCTTCTGCTCGACCTTGCCGGTCAGGCGGCGGATCTCTTCCTTGTGCAGCAGCAGCTTCTTGGTGCGCACCGAGTCGGGCGTCACGTGGGTCGAGGCGCTCTTGAGCGGGTTGATCTGGCAGCCCAGCACGAACATCTCGCCGTCGCGGATCACCACGTAGCCGTCGGTGAGCTGCACCTTGCCTTCGCGCAGCGCCTTCACTTCCCAGCCTTCCAGCACCATGCCGGCCTCGAAGCGTTCCTCGAAGAAATAGTTGTACGCCGCCTTCTTGTTGTCGGCGATGCGGGAGGAGGTGTCTTGTTTCTTGGTGGCCATCGTTGTCATTTGGGGGCGCATGGCGCCCGGACAACCGCCCGGCATGCACAGGGCGTGGATTCTATGAAAGTGGCCGCGGGTGCCTTCAGCGGTGCCGCTGCAGCGTGCGATGGGGCGATTCGCCGAAGCGGCGCGCGTAGTCCTGCGCGAAGCGCCCGAGGTGGGCGAAGCCGAACTGCAGCGCGACCGAGGTCACGGTGGTGTCGGCGCCCGGGTCGCTCAGGCGTTCGTGCACCGCGAGCAGCCGCCGCTCGCGCAGGTAGGCCATCGGCGTCTGGCCCGCATGCTGGCGGAACGCCACCTGCAGGCTGCGCACGCACAGCCCGCTGGCCGAGGCGATCTCGTCGACCGTGAGCGCATCGGGCAGGTGCGCCTCGATGTACTCGCGGGCGCGGCGCAGCGCGCGCGGCGAGACGTCGCCGCGCTCGGCGCCCAGCCGTCCGCTCTGGTTGTGCGGCAACTGGCCCAGCAGGGTGTGGATCAGGCCCGATTCGGCCTGGGCCAGGAAGGGCGTGGTCAGCGGCGTGCGCCCGCACGAGAGTTCCTGCGCGAGGAACTCGACCAGGTGCTTCACGCTCGCGCCCGCGCCCTCGTCGAGCGCGATCTCGGGCTCGAACTCCAGCGGCCGCGCGCCGGCCGGCTCGCCGCACAGCGATTCCCAGTGGCGCTGCACCACCGCCTTGCCGATCTTCACGATCAGGTGCGGTGTGTCGTCGCCCCAGCGCATGCGCAGCGGCTGGCTCGGCGAGGCCAGCGAGGCCCGGTGCGCGTCGGAGGTGAAGCTCTGGCCGGCCCATTCGATGCGGGCGTTGCCCCTGAGCGGGATCTGCAGCAGATAGAAGTCGCCGAGGCAGCCGGGATCGATCTCGACCTCGGCGCCGTACTGCACGTAGTTCAGCGAGATGTCGCCCAGCGGCGCGACGTGGTGGCGCGCGTCGAAACGCGAGCTGCCGTGGCCCAGGTGCAGCCGGTGCGGACAGAAGATGCGCGCCACCTCGTCGCGCGCCTCGTCGAGGTCGGGCGTGGCGATGACGGCATAGCGCGACAGGGGAAGCGAGGCCGATGCAGCGACAGCGTGTTCCATGCGGGGCGGCGTGGGGGCAGCGAATAAATGCGTTTTGCGGACAGCGGCTGCGCAATCCGGATTGGGGGCTGAATCCTTCAAATCTAAAGTAACTGCAAGCAATTGACAACGGGACCAACCAGGAGAAAAGGCATGAGCGACAAGGACTTGCAGGACAGGACGGTGCTCGTCACCGGTGGCGCGACCCTCATCGGTGCGGGCGTGGCCCGTTGCCTGCGCGATGCCGGTGCACGCGTGGTGCTGGCCGACATCGACGTGGCGCGCGGCGAGGCGGTGGCGCGCGAGATCGGTGCGACATTCATCGCCACCGACATCACCGACGACGCCGCCGTGCAGGCCTGCGTCGAGCAGGCGGCCGATGCCGAGGGCCGCATCCACGCGCTCGTGAACCTGGCCTGCAGCTACCTCGACAACGGTCTGGCCTCGCCGCGCGGCGAATGGCAGACCGCGCTCGACGTCAACGTGGTCTCGGCCGTGATGATGGCGCGCGCCACGCTGCCCTTCATGCAGACCGCGGGCGGCGGCGCCATCGTCAACTTCACCTCGATCTCCTCGGGCGTGGCCCAGACCGGCCGCTGGCTCTATCCGGTGAGCAAGGCCGCGCTGGTGCAGCTCACGCGCAACATGGCGCTGGACCTGGCGCCGATGAAGGTGCGCGTCAACTCGGTGTCGCCGGGCTGGACCTGGTCGGCCGTGATGGACCAGCTCACCGGCGGCGACCGCGCCAGGACCGACGCGGTGGCCAGGCCCTTCCACATGCTCGGCCGCGTCGGCGACCCGGTCGAGGTCGGCCACGTGGTGGCCTTCCTGTGCTCGCACAAGGCCTCGTTCGTCACCGGCGCCGACTGGGCCGTGGACGGCGGCTATTCGGCCCTGGGCCCGGAGCAGGGCGAGCCGGCCATTCCCAAGCTCGCGGCCTGAAGGCGGCCGGCGCATCCCTTTCATCACCCCACCCACGAACGAGGCATACCCATGAGCAACATCGCATCGCAGGGCGCCAAGCCGCGCCGTTTCATGATCGTCGGCGCGGGCCAGTCGGGCCTGCAACTGGCGCTGGGCCTCCAGCGCGAGGGCCACGAGGTGACCGTGGTCTCGAACCGCAGCGCCGAGGACATCGCAACCGGCCGCGTGATGTCGAGCCAGTGCATGTTCGACGCCAGCCTGCAGATCGAACGCGACCTCGGCATCGACCAGTGGGCCGACGCTTGCCCGCCGGTCGAGGGCATCGGCTTCGCCGTGCCGCATCCCGAGAAGCCCGGCGAGAAGCTGCTCGGCTGGTCGCACCGCCTCGACGCGCCCGCGCGCTCGGTCGACCAGCGCGTGAAGGTGCCGGCCTGGATGAAGACCTTCGAGGAACGCGGCGGGCAGATCCTGTTCCAGGACGCGGGCATCGAGGACCTCGAGCGTTGGACCCAGTCGCACGACCTGGTGATCGTGGCGGCCGGCAAGGGCGAGATCGCGCAGATGTTCGAGCGCGACGCGCAGCGCTCGCCCTACGACAAGCCGCAGCGCGCGCTGGTCCTGACCTATGTGCACGGCATGACGCCGCGCCCCGAGTACTCGGCCGTCAACTTCAACCTGATCCCCGGCGTCGGCGAGTACTTCGTGTTCCCCGCGCTGACCGTGACGGGGCCGTGCGAGATCATGGTGTTCGAGGGCGTGCCCGGCGGCCCGATGGACTGTTGGTCCGACGTGAAGACGCCCGCGCAGCACCTCGAGCGCTCGCTGTCGATCCTCGACACCTTCACGCCCTGGGAGGCCGAGCGTTGCCGCGACGTGCGCCTGACCGACGACAACGGCATCCTGGCCGGCCGCTTCGCGCCCACGGTGCGCAAGCCGGTCGGGCGGCTGCCCTCGGGCCGCGCCGTGCTCGGCATGGGCGACGTGGTGTGCCTCAACGACCCGATCACCGGCCAGGGTTCGAACAACGCCGCCAAGTGCGCCGATGCCTACCTGCGCGCCATCCTCGCGCAGGGCGAGGGCGCCTTCGACGCGGACTTCATGCAGTCGGCCTTCGACGGCTACTGGCGCTATGCGCGTCACGTCGTCGAGTGGACCAACGCGATGCTGCAGCCGCCGCCCCCGCACGTGCTCGAGGTGCTGGGCGCGGCCCAGGGCAACGCGGCCGTGGCACGGCGCTTCGTCAACGGCTTCAACGATCCGCGCGACTACGCCGAGTTCTTCATGACGCCCGACGCGAGCAGCGCCTACCTGCGCTCGCTGGCGCCGCAACCGGAGGCGGCCTGACCATGCGCGGCGAGTTCCGGGCCATCGAGTCGCTGCGCTGCGAGCCCAACGTGGGCGCGGGCGACTTCCGGCGCGCCATGCGCTGCCTGGTCGGCGCCGTGACCGTGGTCACGAGCACCGACGGGCAGACGCCCGTGGGCCTCACGGCCACGGCCGTGACCTCGTTCTCGGCCGAACCCGCGCGCATCCTGGCCTGCGTCAACCTGCAGGGCAGCAGCTTCCGCACCATCGCGCAGAGCCGCCGCATGGCGGTCAACCTGCTCGCGCTCGACCAGTCGGCGCTGGCGCTGGCCTTCTCGCGCCAGGGCGAGGCCGGCGAGCGCTTCGATCCCGCGCACTGGGAGACGCTGGTGACCGGCGCGCCCGTGCTGCGCGGCGCGCTCGCGGTGTTCGACTGCGTGGTCGACGAGATGATGGTGGCGCACAGCCACGCGATGCTGATCGGCGAGGTCAAGGCCGCGCGCATCACCGATGCGCAGGGCCTGCCGCTGCTCTATGCCTGCGGCCAGTTCACCACCCTGCGCGACGAGTGCGTGCCGGCCTGAGCGCCGGCCGCACCACCCCACGACTCAGAGATTCGAAACAAGGAGAAAGACATGACAGCTCAGAAGGGCCGCTGGCTGCAGGTGCCGGCCATCGACGGCAGCGGCAGCTTCCGCGCCTACCTCGCCACCCCGGCCTCGGGCAAGGGCCCCGGCATCGTGCTGGCGCAGGAGATCTTCGGCGTCAACGCCACCATGCGGCAGGTGGCCGACTACTACGCGGAGGAAGGCTACGTGGTGCTCGCGCCCGACCTGTTCTGGCGCCAGCAGCCCGAGGTCGAACTCGGCTATGCGCCCGACGACTGGCAGAAGGCCTTCGCGCTCTACCAGGGCTTCGACGAGGACAAGGGCACCGAGGACGTGGCCGCTTCGCTGGCGCTGCTGCGCTCGCTGCCCGAGCAGCAGGGCAAGGCCGGCGTGCTGGGCTTCTGCATGGGCGGCAAGCTCGCCTACCTCGCGGCCTGCCGCACCGATGCCGACGTCTGCGTGGGCTACTACGGCGTGGGCATCGAGCAGCGGCTCGAGGAAGCCGACCGCATCCAGGGCCGGCTGGTGCTGCACATCCCCGAGCTCGACGGCTTCTGCCCGCCCGAGGCGCGCTCGCGCATCGTCGAGGCGCTAGTCGCGCGGCCTGGGTGCGAGCTCTATGTCTATCCGGGCGTCGACCATGCCTTCGCACGGCTGGGCGGCGACCACTACCACAAGCCTTCGGCGCTGATGGCGCACGAGCGCAGCGTGGCCGCGTTCCGCCGCGAGATGGGGCCGCACTACGACTTCTCGGCGCTGTGGGACAAGCACTGCGAGTACGAGTTCGCCACCCGCAACGTGGCCGACACCATGGCCACCATGGTGGCCGAGCCCTACGTCAACCACATCCCGACCATGACCGGCGGCGTGGGGCACGCGATGCTGAGCCGCTTCTACCAGCACCATTTCGTGAACAGCAATCCGCCCGACACGCGGCTGGTGCCGATCTCGCGCACCGTGGGCGCGACGCAGATCGTCGACGAGATCCTGTTCAGCTTCACCCACACCTGCGAGATCGACTGGCTGCTGCCCGGCGTGGCGCCCACGGGCAGGCCGGTGGAGATTCCGCTGGTGGCGATCGTGAAGTTCCGTGGCGACAAGCTCTACCATGAGCACATCTACTGGGACCAGGCGAGCGTGCTGGTGCAGGTGGGACTGCTCGATCCGAAGGGCCTGCCGGTGGCCGGCGTCGAAACCGCGCGCAAGCTGCTCGACGAGACGCAGCCCTCGAACACGCTGATGACGGCCTGGTCGCGGTCGGGCTGAGAGGACTGGACTAGAGAGCGGGCTCCCGTCCCGCGAGAGGAGGGAGCCACGGAGGCTCCCTACAATGAATCGGTCTCTCGATCCGATTCAATGAAAACAGTCAACAAGTCCGTTCTCATCTGGTACAGCGCCGAAGAGATGTACGCGCTGGTCACCGATGTGGCGAAGTACCCCCAGTTCCTGCCCTGGTGCGACAAGGCGCGCGTCATCGAGCAGGACGAGGCCGGCATGACCGCCGAGGTCGGCCTGGCCTTCGCGGGCCTGCACCAGAGCTTCACCACGCGCAACACCCACGTGCCCGGCCGCGAGGTGCAGCTCAAGCTGGTCGACGGGCCGTTCTCCAACCTCGACGGCAACTGGAAATTCGTGCCCGTGGGCGAGGGCGGCGAACGCGCCTGCCGCGTCGAGCTGCACCTGAGCTACGGCTTCAGCAACTTCGCGCTGCAGGCCCTCGTGGGCCCGGTGTTCGACACCATCGCCTCGAGCCTGGTCGAGGCCTTCGTCAAGCGCGCCGAGCAGGTCTACGGCGCGTCTTGAGCCACCGATGATCGAGGTGACCCTGAGCTGCTCGCCGGCGCCGCGCGAGGTGTTCGAGGAGCCGCTGCGCCTCGCCGCCGGCGCCACCGTGAACGATGCGATCCGCGCCAGCACCCTGGCGCAACGTTTTCCAGCGCTCGATTGGCGCGAGACGATGACGCCCGGCATCTGGGGCCGCAGCGCCGACTGGGACGATGCCCTCGAAGACGGCGATCGCGTCGAGCTGTGCCGCGCGCTCGAGGTCGATCCGAAGGTGGCGCGGCGCGAGCGTTTCCAGCGGCAGGGCGCGCGCGGCACCGGGTTGTTCGCCAACCGGCGCCAGGGCGGCAAGGCGGGGTACTGACCCGCTCGGCGCGGCTTACTTGCAGTCGCTGTCGATCACCGACTGCAGCCGGCGCTGCTCGGCCACGCGCTGGTTGTCGTCGAGGATCTCGCGCTCGCCCTTGGCGTTGACGCGCGCGATGCGCATGCCGCTGTCCATGGTGGCCTTGCTCTCGCGGGCGCGGCTGCAGTTCTCGGCCTTGGCCTTGGCGAGCTTCGCGGCCTCGGCGGCCTGCTTGGCCTTCTCGTCGGCCTCGGCCTTCTTCGTCTTTTCCTCGAGGTCCTTGTCGACCGTCGGCGCCTTCGGGGTGGCCGGCGCGGCGGGGGCTTCGGCCGGCTTGTCGGTGGTGGCCGTGCCCTCGGGCGCCGCCACGCCCGAGCCGGTGCGCGCCGGCGGGCCGGCGCGGCGCACGATGTTCTTCTCGGGAATGTCGGTCGGCGGCGGCTGGTCGCTGAAGACCTTCTTGCCGTTTTTGTCGATCCATTGCCACTGGGCATCCGCGGCCAGGGGCAGCAGGCAGATCGATCCGAGCAGGAGGCTGAGCAGGAACTTCATGGGGCGCAAGTCTAGCGATGCCTTACGTTTTGCAACAGGCAGTGATTGGTTTTCGCCGCGGTCCGCAGACCGGGCAGCGGGCAGTGGGCAAATGGCGACGCGGGATGCGACGGCCGGGCGATAGGCCCGCACCGCGCGGGGCCGAGCCGCGCTGAGCCCGGCAGCATACCCCGCCGCCTCGTTACAATCCGTCTTTTGGAGCCTCACCCATGCGCCTTCTCGGCAAAGCGCTCACCTTCGACGATGTGTTGCTGGTGCCAGCGTTCTCCCAGGTCCTGCCCAAGGACACCTCCCTCGCCACCAAATTCTCCCGAAACATCACGCTGAACATCCCGCTCGTCTCGGCGGCGATGGACACCGTGACCGAAGCCCGCCTCGCGATCGCCATCGCGCAGGAAGGCGGCATCGGGATCGTGCACAAGAACCTCACCGCGCAGCAGCAGGCCGCCGAAGTGGCCAAGGTCAAGCGCTACGAGTCGGGCGTGCTGCGCGACCCGGTGGTGATCACGCCGACGCACTCGGTGCGGCAGGTGATGGCGCTGTCGGACCAGCTCGGCATCTCGGGCTTCCCGGTGGTCGACGCCGGCAAGGTCGTGGGCATCGTGACCGGGCGCGACCTGCGCTTCGAGAGCCGCTACGACGTGCCCGTGAGCGAGATCATGACGCAGCGCGAGAAGCTGATCACCGTGCCCGACGGCACCACGCTGGCCGAGGCCAAGGCGCTGCTCAACAAGCACAAGCTCGAGCGCCTGCTGGTGATCAACAGCGACTGGGAGCTCAAGGGCCTGATCACCGTCAAGGACATCACCAAGCAGACCACCTTCCCCAATGCCGCGCGCGACCCCTCGGGCCGCCTGCGCGTGGGTGCGGCGGTCGGCGTGGGCGAGGGCACCGAGGAGCGCGTCGAGGCACTGGTCAAGGCCGGCGTCGATGCCATCGTGGTCGACACCGCGCACGGCCACAGCAAGGGCGTGATCGACCGCGTGCGCTGGGTCAAGCAGAACTATCCGCAGATCGACGTGATCGGCGGCAACATCGCCACCGGCGACGCGGCCCGCGCGCTGGCCGAGGCCGGTGCCGACGCGGTCAAGGTCGGCATCGGCCCGGGCTCGATCTGCACCACCCGCATCGTGGCCGGCGTGGGTGTGCCGCAGATCATGGCGGTCGACAGCGTCGCCACCGCGCTGCAGGGCACGGGCGTGCCGCTGATCTCCGACGGCGGCGTGCGCTACTCGGGCGACATCGCCAAGGCCATCGCGGCCGGCGCCAGCACCGTGATGATGGGCAGCATGTTCGCCGGCACCGAAGAGGCGCCCGGCGAGATCGTGCTGTACCAGGGCCGCAGCTACAAGAGCTACCGCGGCATGGGCTCCATCGGCGCGATGCAGCAGGGCAGTGCCGACCGGTACTTCCAGGAATCGACCACCGGCAATCCCAACACCGACAAGCTCGTGCCCGAGGGCATCGAGGGCCGCGTGCCCTACAAGGGCTCGATCGTCTCGATCATCTACCAGATGGCCGGCGGCGTTCGCGCCAGCATGGGCTACTGCGGCTGCGGCACCATCGAAGAGATGAAGAACAAGGCAGAGTTCGTCGAGATCACCACCGCCGGCATCCGCGAGAGCCACGTCCACGACGTGCAGATCACGAAGGAAGCGCCGAACTACCGCGCCGAGTAAACGCGGTGTCCGAACCTGATTCTGGCCAGACCTTGAAAGTCGGGCCAGATCAGGTTTAGAATTCGGGCCAGATTCAAATTTTCTGGCCCCAATGCAATCCATCGGCATCGCTGAAGCCAAGAACAACTTCTCGGCCCTGATCGACTCGGTCGAGAAGGGCGAGGAGGTGCGCATCACCCGCCACGGCAAGGAGGTGGTGCGCATGCTGCCGGTGCGGCGCAAGCCGGTCATCACCGACGAGCAGATCGCGCGCGAACTGGGCCAGATCGACGCGCTGCATGCCGCCATCCTTCCAGGCACCTCGGCCGGCGCGCTGCTGAACCAGGGCCGCCAGCCATGACCGCCTTCGTCATGGACGCCTCGGTCACCGCCGCCTGGCTGCTGCCCGACCACGCCAACGAACACACACGCAGGCTCTACGCCGCCATCCGCCGCGACGAGGTCGAGCCGCAGGCGCCCAATGCCTGGCAGTGGGAGTGCGCCAACGTCATCGCCAACGGCGTGCGCAGCGGCCGCATCCCGTCCTCGGCCGTCGAGGGCCTGTGGAGCGTGCTCGATGCCATCCGCCATCGCGTCGAGCTGCACGAGCTCGCGCCGGCCCAGCACAAGGCCGTGCTCGCCGTCGCCATCGATGCCGGCGTCTCGCTCTATGCCGCGGGCTACCTCTGGCTCGCGCGCTCGCTCGGTCTTCCGCTCGCCACCTTCGACGAGCAACTCATCCAGGCGGCGCCGCAAGCGGGCGTCCGGCTGTTCGACATTTCAACGCTCTGAGTCCCAGCCCATGCAACACGACAAGATCCTCATCCTCGACTTCGGCTCGCAGGTCACCCAGCTCATCGCGCGCCGCGTGCGCGAGGCCCATGTGCTCAGCGAAGTGCATCCCTGCGACGTCAGCGACGAGTGGGTGCGCGAGTACGCGGCCGACGGCCACCTCAAGGGCGTGATCCTCTCGGGCAGCCATGCCAGCGTGTACGAGGAGACCACCGACAAGTGCCCGCAGGCCGTGTTCGACCTCGGCATTCCCGTGCTCGGCATCTGCTACGGCATGCAGACCATGGCGCACCAGCTCGGCGGCAAGGTCGAGGGCGGCCACAAGCGCGAGTTCGGCTTCGCCGCTGTGCGCGCCCATGGCCACACCGCGCTGCTCAAGGAGATCGCCGACTTCGCCACGCCCGAGGGCCACGGCATGCTCAACGTGTGGATGAGCCATGGCGACAAGGTGACCGAGCTACCGCCGGGCTTCAAGCTCATGGCCAGCACCGACAGCTGCCCCATCGCCGGCATGGCCGACGAGGCGCGCCGCTACTACGCCGTGCAGTTCCATCCCGAGGTCACCCACACCGTGCAGGGCAAGGCCATCCTCGAGCGCTTCGTGCTCGGCATCTGCGAAGCGAAGCCCGACTGGGTCATGCGCGACCACATCGCCGAGGCCGTGCAGAAGATCCGTGAGCAGGTGGGCGACGAGGAGGTCATCCTCGGCCTCTCGGGTGGCGTCGATTCGAGCGTGGCCGCCGCGCTGATCCACCGCGCCATCGGCGACCAGCTCACCTGCGTCTTCGTCGACCACGGCCTGCTGCGCCTCAACGAAGGCGACATGGTCATGGAGATGTTCGAGGGCAAGCTGCACGCCAAGGTCATCCGCGTCGATGCGAGCGAGCTGTTCCTCGGCAAGCTCGCCGGCGTGAGCGACCCCGAAGCCAAGCGCAAGATCATCGGCGGCGAGTTCGTCACCGTGTTCAAGCAGGAAGCCGCCAAGCTCAAGGCCGGCGACGGCGGCCACAAGGGCGCCACCTTCCTCGCGCAAGGCACCATCTACCCCGACGTCATCGAGAGCGGCGGTGCCAAGAGCAAGAAGGCCGTCACCATCAAGAGCCACCACAACGTCGGCGGCCTGCCCGAGCAACTCGGCCTGAAGCTGCTCGAGCCGCTGCGCGACCTGTTCAAGGACGAGGTGCGCGAACTCGGTGTCGCGCTCGGCCTGCCGCCCGAGATGGTCTACCGCCATCCGTTCCCCGGCCCGGGCCTGGGCGTGCGCATCCTCGGCGAAGTGAAGAAGGAATACGCCGACCTGCTGCGCCGCGCCGATGCGATCTTCATCGAGGAACTGCGCAACTTCACCGACGCCGAGACCGGCAAGACCTGGTACGACCTCACGAGCCAGGCCTTCACCGTGTTCCTGCCGGTGAAGAGCGTCGGCGTGATGGGCGACGGCCGCACCTACGACTACGTCGTCGCGCTGCGTGCCGTGCAGACCAGCGACTTCATGACCGCCGACTGGGCCGAGCTGCCGTATGCGCTGCTCAAGAAGGTGTCGGGGCGGATCATCAACGAGGTGCGGGGGATCAATCGGGTGACTTACGACGTGTCCAGCAAGCCGCCGGCGACGATTGAGTGGGAGTGAGATCGGGGCTTTCAAGAGGCCGAGGGCCCGACGGTGATCGCGATCTTTCCCCGCACCCCGTTGTTGGGACTTTCCAGCCGCGCATGGGCAAGCGGAATGTCGGCCAGCGAATAGACGGCACCCACATGCGGCCGTAGCTGCCCGCGCTCGATCAAGGCGCTCAACTCGTCGAGCTTGCCGCGGTTCTGTCGCGTGAAGACGAAGTGGTAGCTCGCGTTCTTGCCCCAGGCCTGAACGAGGTTCTGCGGCCGGGCGATGTCCACGATGCTGACGACGCGGCCGAGCTGGGCCAGCGCGTCGGGGCTGCGCGACAGGGTGTCGCCGCCGATGGTGTCGAACACGACATCGACGCCGCGGCCACCCGTCTCGCGCAGGACGGCGTCGACGTAGTCCTCCTTCTCGTAGTCGATGAGCACATCGGCACCCAGGCTGCGTGCGAACTCGAAGTTGGCTTGACGCACGGTGGTGAACACCCGGGCTCCGATGGCTCTGGCGAGCTGGATCGCCACGTGGCCGACGCCTCCCGCGCCGCCGTGCACGAGGATGCTTTCGCCCACCCTGAGCGCCGCGCGCACGACCAGTGCTTCCCACGCCGTGCCGCCCACCAGGGTCAGGCTCGCCGCCTCGAGATGGCTCAGCGAGGAGGGCTTCTTTCCGACGATGCCTTGGGCGGCGACGTGGTACTCGGCATAGCTGCCCGGCCCGTCGAAGATTTGCGGCGTGTACCAGACCTCGTCTCCGGGAGAGAAGGCCGTCACGCCCGGCCCGACTTCTTCGACCACGCCCGATACGTCGTGGCCGGTGATGGCCGGCAGCGGCACCAGGTCGGGATAGTCGCCGCGCCGGACCTGGTAGTCCAAGGGATTGATGGAGGTCGCATGGACGCGGACCAGGACCTGTCCCGCCTGGGGCACAGGGCGGGGCAGGTCGCACAGTTCGAACGCTTCGGGGCCACCGAACGATGTGAGTCTCAGGGCTTTCATGGCATGTCCTTCATTTCTGTAAAAAGGGATATCGGGAATTTCCGATGTTTCAGGGTAAAAAATGTCAAAGCTCCTTGCCGATGATTTCGGCAAGGGCGCTGATGGTTGCCTCGTTGCGCTTGTAGTAGGTCCACTGGCCGATGCGCCGGACTTCGACCAGGCCCGCTCGCTGCAGGGTCGCCAGATAGTCCGACACCGTCGACTGCGACAGCCCGACGCCTTCCTGGATGCTGCTGACGCAGACGCCCACCGTCAGGACGTCGCCTTCGTCCTGCGGCGGGAAGTTCTTCGCGGGATCCTTCAAGCCCTTGAGGATGTCGAGGCGCGTCCGGTTCGAGAGGGCCTTGAAGACTTCGAGCAGTTCCATGCGCCGATCGTATCGGAATTTACCGATATCCCAATGCCGACGCCGCGATGCCCCTCAGTTCCCGCCGGCCACCCACCACGCACGCCCCGTGCGCGGCGCCTCCAACGCCACCCGTTCCCCCATCACCGGCGTGGCCAGCTTCACATCGCGCGCCTGTGCCAGCGCCTGGATGCGCTCGAATGGCTCGTTCCAGGCATGCATCGCCAGGTCGAAGGTGCCGTTGTGCACCGGCAGCAGCCAGCGCCCGCGCAGGTCCAGGTGGGCCTGCAGCGTCTGCTCGGGCTGCATGTGGACGTCGGCCCATTGCCTGTCGTAGGCACCGGTCTCGAGCAGGGTCACGTCGAAGGGACCGTAGCGATCGCCGATGGTCTTGAAGTCGGCGTGGTAGCCGGTGTCGCCGCTGAAGAAGAGCCGCAGGTCGCCGGCCAGGATCACCCATGAAGCCCACAGGGTGCGGTCTTCGTCGAGCAGGGTGCGGCCCGAGAAGTGCTGCGCGGGCACGGCCGCGAGGCGGATGCCGCCGACGGTGGTCTCGTCCCACCAGTCGAGCTGCCGCACCCGCGCCGGGTCGACGCCCCAGCCGATCAGGCGGTCGCCCACGCCGAGCGGGGTGACGAACACCTCGACCTTCGGCGCGAGGCGCGCGATGGCTGCGCGGTCCAGGTGGTCGAAGTGGTCGTGCGAGAGGATCACGCCCTTGATCGGCGGCAGGTCGTCGATGTCGATCGGCGGCGCATGGAAGCGCTTGGGCCCCGCCCATTGCACCGGCGACGCACGCTCGGAGAACACGGGGTCGGTGAGCCAGAACTCGCCGTCGAGCTTGAGCAGCAGGGTCGAATGGCCGAGGCGGTAGAGGCTGCGGTCCGGCGCCGCGAGCAGTGCCGCAGTGGTCAGCGGCCGCACCGGGATCGGGGTGCTCGGCACAGTGGTGTCGCTCTTGCCGGTCAGGACGCGCCAGCCGATCGCCACGGTCTTCAGAAAACCCATCGGCGTGCGCGGCACGACGTTGCGATAGACGCCGTTGCGTTGCTGCGGCGACTGGGGATGGGCCGTGGGTCGCGAACCGCAGGCACAAAGCGAGAAGGTGGACATGGCGAGGACTCCGTTCGTGAACAGGTGGAAGGGGCTCAGGCGCCGGCCGCCGGGCCGGGACGGCCGCAGACGAGGCGCACGGCGGTGCGGATGCCGGCCTGGTACTCGGCCGGCGTGCGGGCGTAGTGCTTGAGGCCGTGCGAGGCGGCATACAGGTGCTGCGCGAGCGCCTTGGCCGTGAGGCCGGCGCCGCGCCAGGGCACGGCGTCGCCGCTGGACTGGATGGCGCGCGCCAGCTCCTTGGGAACGGCCTGGTCGAACTCCTCGAGCACCGGGCCGACCAGCTCGCGCGCGGTCGCGACGATCTCGTTCATGTGCTCGAGCGACATCTGCGAACCGTCGTTCTGCGCATGCAGCGCCGCGAAGGCGCCGACCAGGCGCTCCTCGATCGGCAGCTCCTCGCGCGCCAGCGCGGCCCGCATGGCCGCGAGGCCGCGTTCCGCGAACCAGGTGACGGCCTGCTTGAAGAGTTCGTCCTTCGCGCTGAAGTGCAGGTAGAGGCCCTGGCGCGAGATGCCGGCGGCGCGCGCGAGGTCGTCCATCGAGGTCTTGCGGTAGCCGTAGCGCAGGAAGACGCCGATCGCGGCTTCCATGATCGCGACGCGCCGGTCGGGGGTGGGGGCCATCAGCGGGGCGCTCCGGCGGGGCCGAAGGAGATCGGGGACAGCGAAGGCATGGGGCGAACTCGACGGTGAGGGTGGATGTTCAAGGTCCCCGCCGGTCGACACGCCGCGAAGCTCGGCCGCCGGTCCGCGAGGACAGACGTCGAACTTTACAGTATTGATCTATTTTGTCAATTTGGTGTGGGGGTCGAAACCCCGCTGCTCACGCGGTTTCAATGCTCTCGTAGACGAGGATCGCCGCCGCGAGATCCTCGAGCGCCGTACCCACGGCCTTGAAGACGGTTCGTCCATCGGACTCGGTGCGCCCCCGCACCCGGCCCGCGGCCAGGTCGGCCAGCTCTCCCGCCACGTCCGCCGCCGCGAACACGCCGCGCGACATCGGACCGAGCAGCTCGCCGCTCTTCTGCAGTGCCTCCCGCGTGTCGATGAAAAGCTTCGCGCCGACGAACGCGGTGTCGTCGGCCTCGCGCATCTGCGGCGTGAAGCTGCCGATCAGGTCGAGGTGGCCGTGCGGCCGCAGCCAGGCCCCCTCGATCACCGGCTGCGTCGCGAGCGTGGCGCAGCTCACGATGTCGGCCTCGCTCGCGGCCTGGCCGAGGTCGGTGGCGACGAAGGCATCGATATCTTGCGCGTGGAGGCGCGCGGCGAGTTCCTTCGCCGCCACTTCGTTGCGATCCCAGACCGCCACACGCTCGATCGGCCGCACGGTGCGAAACGCCTCGGGAACCAGGCCACCGACACGGCCGCAACCGACGACGAGCAGGCTGCGCGCCTTTGCGGGCGCGAGGTAGGAGGCGGCGAGGGCCGATGCGGCGGCGGTACGGCGCGAGGTGATCTCGTTGCCATCGATCTGCGCCAGCGGCTCGCCGGTGCGCGCGTCGTAGAGCGTGTAGGTCGAGAACAGACCGGGCAGGCCGCGTTTGGCATTGCCCGGGAAGATGTTCACCGTCTTGATGCCCAGGTAGCGGCCCTCCTGCCACGCCGGCATGATCAGCACGGTCCCGCCCGCTTGCGCGCCCTGGCCGGCAAGCGCATGCACATGCCGCAACGGCACTTCGCAGCCGGCGACGAACATGTCGCGCAGCGCGGGAATCAGGCGCTCGAAGCGCAGGGCGCGGCGGGTGGTTTCGGTATCGATGGTTCTCATGGGGCTATGGGGCGGAAACGGAGGGCGGGGCTCATGCATCGAGCACGAGGTCTTCGAGCGGCACGGCCTGGCATGTCAGGCACACGGCCGGGTCTTCGGGTTCACGGCCATGCAGGTGTGCCACCTTGCCGGCGATCACGCGTACGGCGCAGCTTTCGCATTGCCCCACGCGGCAGCCGCTGGGCAGTGGCAGACCCAGCGATTCGCCGAAGCTCAGCAGCGTGCCCTGCCTGGGCGTCCACGTGGCCGGCCCGCGGTCCGAGCGCGCGAAGCGGACATCGAACTGCTGGGGACCGTCGGTCGGCGGCGCGGCGGGCGAGCGGAACACCTCGCTGAAGATGTCGAAGCGCGGAACGCCGCGCGCCACCAGTCCCGCGATGACGCTGTCCATCATCGCGGGCGGGCCGCACAGGTAGAAGCGCGCCCGCTGCGCGATCAGCGCGTCGTCCACCACACCGGCATCGATGTAGCGGTCCGACTGGTAGTCGATGCCGAGGCGGTCCCCGGGCAGCGGCGCGTTGTAGTGGTCGATCACCCGCAGCCGGGGCAGGCGCGCACGGTGCTGCGCGACGCGTTCGCGAAAGGCATGCGTCGCGCTGTTCTGGTTGGCGTAGTAGAGCTCGATCGCGGGGCCTTCGGCGCCATCGGGCAGCGACTCGAGCAGGCTGATGAACGGCGTGATGCCGATGCCGCCCGCGAACAGCACCAGCGGCTGGGGCGAACGGCGCGGAATCACGAAGCCGCCCGACGGTGCCCGCAGCTCGACCGTGTCGCCGAGCTTCAGCTCGCGGTGCAGGTGGCCCGACATGCGGCCCTGGTACGGCGTGCCGTCGGCCGCTCGACCGCGCTGGTGTCGCACCGCGATGCCGTAGCCGCGCCGATCCTCTTGCTCGGCCGCACCGGTGAGCGAGTAGGCACGCGAGACCGGCGCGCCATCGCCGGGGTCGAGCTTGAGTTCGACATGCTGGCCGGGCCGGTAGTCGGGCAGGGGCCCTCCATCGACGGGCGCGAAGCGGATGCCCAGCACGCCCTCGGCCTCGGGCCGCAGTGCGTCGATGCGAAAGCGCCGCATGCCCGTCCACGCGCGCTGTCGCAACGCCGTGGCGGGATCGCGCTCGATGTCGCAGAGAAAGGAGCGGTGCGGCACCGAGCCGCTGACTGGATCGCAATGGTCGGCCGAGATCAGCGCATTGAAATTGCTGCTCAGCGCACCGTCGACCGGCAGGCCCTCGCGGTCCAGCTCGCTGCAGCCTTGCCACCAGCCGAACTCGGCCACGACGACATCGTCGGCCAAACCGGGCGTGATGCGCGCGACGAAGCGGGCCGCGCCCACGCGCGTGCGGATACGCACCCAGTCGCCCTCGACGATGTTCCTGGCCTGCGCGAGCGCGGGGCTCAGCTCGGCCACCGGCTCGGGCGCGCGCCTGCGCAGCGAAGCCAGGCTGCGATGCTGGCTGTGGCAGTAGAGGCCGTTCTTGGCCGAGCTCAGCACGTAGGGGAAGCGGCCCTGTCCGGTCGCCCTGGCGTCGCGCGGCGTGTCGGCCGGCTCGACGAAGCTCGCCAGGGGCGGCTGGCCGTGGCGCATCAGGGTTTCGGAATAGAGCTCGACGCGGCGCGTGGGCGTGTCGAAGCCGCGCACGCCGGTGGGCGTTCCGCGCGCGTACTTCCGCTCGCCCGCGTCGATGTCGCAGGCCATGCCTTCGGGCCGCTCGCGCAGCTGCGCCACCGTGAGACCCAGCGGCTCGAGGATGTGATTCCACCCGGCCTCCAGGCTGCCGCCGAAGAATGCGTCGCCCATGCCGAGGCGTTGCGCGAGATCGAACAGCACCTCGTTGTCGGAGCGCGATTCCCCGCGCGGCGCCACCATGCGCTGGCGCAACTGCACCCAGCCGGCCGCGCGGTCGTCGATCTCGAAGCCGATGCGCAGGCCCTCGCGCTCCCAGGGCGTGTCGATCGGCAGCAGGATGTCGGCGTAGCGCGCGGCTGGCGTTTCGAACAGGTCGCAATGCACGTGGAATTCGAGCTGCGCCAGCGCCTGCCGCGCGAGCGCGGTGTCGGCCTGCGAGACCGGCAGGTTGGTGCCGAAGGCCATCATCGCGCGCACCTTGTACGGCGCGCCCTCGACGATTGCGCGATAGGTGTCGCGCGCGGTCACCCAGCCATGGGCAGGCGGGCCGATCGGCCGTTCCTTCAGGCCGAGCGCCTTGGCGCGCTGCGCAGCGGGCAGCAGCGAGAGCGCATTGACCGCGTTGACGCGCGGACCCGTGCGCACGCGGTTGCCGCCGATGCGATCGAAGCTGCCGCACAGCGCGTACAGGGTGGCGACCGCGCGTTCCGACTGAGTCGCGTTGGTGTGCTGGCCGATGCCGGTCCAGGCGTGATAGGCCGTGCGGTGCCCGCCGCCGAACAGCTCGGCCGCGGCGCGCAGCGGGGCTTCGGGCACGCCGGTGATGCGTTCCACCTGCTGCGGTGTCCAGGCGGCGCAGGCCTGCGCCAGCAGATCGAAGGCAGGGCGACACGCGAGGCGCTGGCCGTTTTTCCCCGTCACTTCGACCGCACCGCGCAGGCGGAAGTGGGCCGAGCCTTGAGCTCGTGCGGCCCGAGCGGTGTCGTAGGGCACTGCCCCCTGGTCCGCATCGCTCCAGACCATGAAGCGGTCGCCCTCGGCATCGGGCCGCAGGTCGCGCTCGCGCAGCAGATGCCCGTCGTCGTCGCGCACCAGCAACGGCGCATTGGTCCAGTCGCGCGCGAAGGCTGCGTCGAAGCGGTCGTCCTCGATCAACAGGCGGATCAGCCCGAGCGCGAGCGCCGCATCGGTGCCGGGGCGCACCGGCAGCCACACATCGGCCTGGCGCGCCAGCGCCGTGGGACGCGGGTCGACCACGATCATCCGCGCGCCTTTGGCGCGACCCTTCGCGATGGCATTGGCCTGCGCTAGCCAGGTGTTGGTGGGGTTGTGGCCCCACAGCACGATCAGCTCGGCCTGCGCATAGTCGGCCGGCGGCATGCCGCAGCCGAAGGTGAAGGCATGGGCGAAGTCCTTGTGCCAGTTGCAGACCTCGGTCGCATAGCAGATGTTGGGGCTGCCGAAGAGGCGCACGAAGCGCTCGATCCAGTCGATGCTGTCGGACAGCGGCGTGCCGCTCGGCGTCGTGACCGCGAACACCACCGATTCGGCGCCGCTCTCGGCCTTGATGGCGCCCAGGCGCCGGGCGGTCTCGGCCAGCGCCTCTTCCCAGCCGATGCGCACCCAGCCCGGATCCGGGTCGCCCTTGGGCCGCGTGCGGCGCATGGGATGCAGCACGCGATGCGGGCTGTGCACGAGTTCGGGCGCGGCCTTGCCCTTCATGCACATCGCCTGGCCGGTCGGGTGCGCCGTGTCGGGGCGCACCGACACCAGCATGTCGCCGCGCACCTCGTTGAGCGTGCCGCAGCGCGAGCGGCAGAGCGTGCAGTAGCCGGGCTTGGTGTGCGTCGTGGCCGCGGCCATCGAAGCGCTCATGGCATCACGGGCGCCACGTAGCTCAGCGTGCGACCCAGGAACCACAGCATGAAGAGCACCAGCGGCGCATGGACCAGCAGTTGCAGGAAGGTGAAGCCGACGATGTCGCGCGCCTTCAGCGAGAGCACGCCCAGCAGCGGCAGCATCCAGAACGGGTTGATCAGGTTGGGCAGCGCCTCGGCCGCGTTGTAGACCTGCACCGCCCATCCGAGGTGGACCTTGAGCTCGTTGGCCGCCTGCATGACGTAGGGCGCCTCGATGATCCACTTGCCGCCGCCCGAGGGAATGAAGAAGCCCAGGATGGCGGAGTACGCGCCCATCACCACCGCGAAGCTGTCGACGCTGGAGATGCTCACGAACAGGTGCGCGATGCGGTCCGACAGCGTGTGGCCGCCGTCGCCCTTGGCGGCGGTCAGCATGGCCGCGATGGCGCCGTAGAGCGGAAACTGGATGATCACGCCCGCGGTCGAGGGCACCGAGCGCGACACGGCGTCGAGAAAGCTGCGCGGGCGCCAGTGCAGCAGCGTGCCGATCATCAGGAACAGCAGGTTGTAGGTGTTGAGCCCCGCGATCGCGATCAGCGGGCTCTTGGCCATGAACTCCTGCGCGAGCCAGCCGAAGCCGAGGGCGCACAGCAGCAGCGTGAGCAGCGGGCTGCGCTCGAGCCATTCGCCGGGGCGCCGCGCGGCGGTTGCGTCCGTCGCCGGCTTGGCCTCGGCCAGGTCGATGCCCAGGTCCTGCGCCGTGACAGCGCTCTCGGCCGTGGGGGCGGACCACAGCGCGATCGCGACCGAGACGGTGATCAGCACCAGCGCCATCACCATCGACTGCCACAGGAAGATGGTCTGGCTGAACGGGATCACGCCGGTGATGTCGAGGATGCTCTTGGGCAGGCTGGCGGCGTTCGCCTGCAGCTGCGCCGCCGAGGAGCTCAGGCCGAGTGCCCAGGTCGCGCCCAGCCCGAGATAGGCGGCCGCGCCGGCGGCGCGGTAGTCCATGCGCAGTTCGGTCCGGCGCGCCAGGGCGCGCACGTAGAGCGCGCTGAAGATCAGCGAGATGCCCCAGTTGAACAGCGACAGGATCATGCTGATCGCCGCCACGTAGGCGATGGCCTGGCGCCCCGAGACGGGCACCGCGGCCAGGCGGCCGATGAAGCGCGCGGCCGGCGGCGAGGTCGCGACCACGTAGCCGCCGATCGCCACCAGCGCCATCTGCATCGTGAAGACGATCAGGCTCCAGAAGCCGTCGCCGAAGGACTTGGCCACGACCAGCGGGCTCGATCCATTGAGCAGCGCCGCGACCGCGACCACCGCCGCCGCGATGGCCGCGAACACGTAGGCATCGGGGAACCAGCGCTCGGCCCAGGCGGTGAAGCGCAGGCCCAGTCGGCTCAGGAGGCCGGGACCCGCGGGGCCGGGGTGCGCGGCGGAAGGGCGCAGGGCGTCTTGCCCGGGGGCTGTTCTCGATGTCGAAGGCATGGTGTCTCCAGTGGCTGGGCCTGGGGCGTCTTTCGCGCCCGGAATGTCGTGCGGGGCGACTATGGGCGAACACCGGAGCCAATTCAAATATTGAATATCAATAGAGTGATATAGGATCGATCTATGTCGATCACGATCAAGCAGCTGCAGCACTTCGTCGCCACGGCCCACACGGGGCAGGTCTCGCGCGCGGCCCAGCGCTGCTACGTGAGCCAGCCCTCGTTGACGACCTCGCTGCGCAATCTCGAGACCGCGCTGAAGGTCCAGCTCTTCACGCGGCACTCCGACGGGCTGCGACTCACGGTGCATGGCGAGGGCTTCCTGCGCCACGCGCAACACATCCTGCGCACGCTCGAAGTGGCGGTGGAAGAGACCCACGGCTCGGCGTCCTCCGTCGAAGGGCGCGTGCGCATCGCCATCACGGACACGGTGTCCGAATACATGCTGCCGAAGATCATCGGCGCCATGCGCCGGCAGTTGCCGTTGATCGAGTTCGAACCGGTCGAGCGCAACCGCGAGGAGATCGAGGCGGGGCTGCGCAGCGGCGAGTTCGACCTCGCCGTGGTGCTGGTCTCGAACCTCTCGCAGGCGCCCGACATCCGGCGCGAGAACCTGCTGAAGTCGCAGCGGCGCCTGTGGACCTCGCTCGATCATCCATTGGCGACCGGGCAGTCGGTGTCGTTGCGCGAGATCGCGGAGCTGCCCTTCGTGCTGCTCGACATGGACGAGCACGTGGAGACCGTGGGCCGCTACTGGGGCGCGGCCAAGCTCGAACCCAAGGTCGTGTTCCGTACCAAGTCGATCGAGGCCGTGCGCAGCCTGGTCGCGCAGAACGTCGGCGTGACGATCCTGTCGGACCTGGTGTTCCGCCCGTGGTCGCACGACGGCGGCCGCATTCGCCGCACGGCGATGGCGGGCGCGGTGCCGTCGATGGACCTGGGGCTGGCCTACCGGCGCAGCGGCGTGCTGTCCGAAGCGGTCGCGGCCTGCGCGAGCACCTTGCGGCTGCTGGCCAAGACGGTGACGCGCGAGTCGGATCTGCGGGCCGGCGACGGCCCCTGAATGAAAAAAGCCCCCGCGTCTTTTCGAAACGCGGGGGCTCGATCGCTCAGGCCGGCATGCGGCCGAAGCGGCCGCCGTTGAAGTCGGCCATGGCCTGACGGATCTCGGCCTCGCTGTTCATCACGAACGGACCGTAGCCCACCACGGGCTCGTCGATCGGCTCGCCCGACAGCCACAGCACCGTCGCGTCGCTGTTGGCCTCGATCTCCACGCCGCTGCCGGCGGTGTCCAGATGCACCAGCTGCCCCTCGCGCGCGACCGTCTCGCCGTTGACCAGCACCGTGCCGCGCAGCACCACCAGCGCCAGCGTGCGGCCTTCCTTCGCCTCGAAGCGGCCGACGCGGCCCTGGGCGATGCGAAGGTCCCACACGTCCATCGGCGTGAAGGTGCGTGCCGGGCCGCGCTGGCCGTCGAACGCGCCGGCGATCACGCGCACCCGGCCCGCGCCCTCGGGCAGGTCCACCGAGGGGATCTGCGCGTCGAGCAGGGTCTGGTAGCCGGGCTCGGCCATCTTGTCCTTCGCGGGCAGGTTGACCCAGAGCTGCACCATCTCCATCGTGCCGCCGCGCTCGGTGAAGGCGCGCGAGTGGAACTCCTCGTGCAGGATGCCGCCGCCGGCGGTCATCCATTGCACGTCGCCCGGGCCGATCAGGCCACCCGCGCCGGTGGAGTCGCGATGCTCGACCTCGCCCTGGTAGACGATGGTCACGGTCTCGAAACCGCGGTGCGGATGCTGGCCCACGCCGCGCGGGCGGACGGCCGGTTCGAAGGCGGTCGGCGCCGCATGGTCGAGCAGCAGGAACGGGCTCAGGTGCTTGCCCAGGCCGTCGTAGCCGAACAGCGAGCGCACCGGAAAACCGTCGCCCACCCAGTGCGTGCGAGGGGCGCTGTAGACACCGAGAACCTTCTTCATCTTCATCTCCTTGCGTCGCCAGGACGAGGGTCCTGGCCGATGGATAGAGAATATGGGTTGAACGATGGCTGCGGTAGATGGCGATATTTGCCATCAGAGTTCTATTTTGTGAACGATGAGGGGTGCGAGCGATGAAGGACCTGAACGATCTCTACTACTACGTGCAGGTGGTGGACCACGGCGGCTTCGCGCCCGCGGGCCGCGCGCTGGGCATGCCCAAGTCCAAGCTCAGCCGGCGCATCGCGCTGCTCGAGGAGCGCCTGGGCACGCGCCTGATCCAGCGCTCGACGCGGCGCTTCGCCGTCACCGAGCCGGGCCAGACCTACTACGGCCACTGCAAGGCGATGCTGGTCGAGGCCGAGGCGGCCGACGAGGCCATCGCGCTGACCCAGGCCGAGCCGCGCGGCGTGGTGCGCATGACCTGCCCGGTGGCGCTGCTCGACACGCATGTCGGCGACATGGTGGCGGCCTTCATGGTCGCGCACCCGCGCGTGCAGATCCACCTCGAGGAAACCAACCGCCGCGTGGACGTGGTGGGCGAGGGCGTCGACGTGGCGATCCGCGTGCGGCCGCCGCCGATCGAGGACAGCGAACTCGTGATGCGCGTGCTCGCCGGGCGCGGGCAGTGCCTGGTGGCGCATCCGCAACTGCTCTCGGGCGGCATCCCGAGTGCCCCCGCCGATCTCGCGGGCCTGCCGAGCATGGACCTGGGCCTGCCGCAGCACGAGCATGTGTGGACCCTGATCGGCCCCGACGGCGCGCAGGCCGCCATCCGCCACCAGCCGCGCCTCGTCACGCGCGGCATGCTCGCGTTGCGCGCCGCGGCCCTCGCGGGCGTGGGCGTCGTGCAACTGCCCTCGATGATGGTGCGCGAGCAGATCGCGCGCGGCGAGCTGATCCACGTGATTCCGGGCTGGGCGCCGCGGCGCGAGATCATCCATGCGGTGTTCGCTTCGCGGCGCGGGCTGCTGCCGGCGGTGCGGGCGCTGGTGGACTTCCTGGTGGAGCGTTTCGCGGCGTTGGACGAGGACTGAACCTGCGTTCCATTTGCCGGGTGCAAGGGGTGCTCGATTCGCAACAATTCGCGTCAATCGCAACTTGAAACCCATCGCCGGCAACAAGTGTTGTGGATTTCTTCTCAGTGTTTGCCCGAATGTCGGGCTGCACTTGTACATCTGTACATCCTTTGATTAACAACATTAACAATATGCACGTATCAAAAAAATACAGTCAGGGAAGAAGTTATGCCACTCGTTCTGGGCGTCATGGGGCTCCCTCCGATTGAGGTCGAGCTCCTGAGAATCATCGTCCGCCTCAGTTCCAATCTCCGCTCGCGCTGGACGGTCAGCGAATCGCAATCCTGCGACCTGCTGCTGGTCGATGGCGACGGGCCCGCCGCCGAGCGGCAGGCGCCGCCGGCACGTTTCGTGGTGCCCATGGTGCCTCGCGGCGCCGATGCCGCCACGCTCGCCAGTTGCGCGCTGGCTCGCCCCATCTATGCCGAAGAGGTGGTCGAGCTGCTCAACAAGGTCACGCCGAACGCGTCGCCGGACGACGCGGCGCAGGCCGGCGCGCGCGCCTCGCTGACGCGCTGGCCTTCGCAGGCGACGCTGCAGCGCCACCCGGCCCACGTCAGGCTGGCGGCCGCGCTCTCCAAGAGCGCGCAGTCGGCCGAGAGCCTCGCCGCGTTGGGCCAGGTCGATGTCGAGGCGTGCCGCGCCTTCCTTCGCCTGCTGGCGGAAGAAGGCGCCCTGGCCTGGACCCGGGAGGCGTCGAGTGCACCTCGCGCGGCCGCGACCGCCGACGCTCGGCGGCAGAAGCAGGGGCTGCTTTCGCGCATCCGCCGGCGTCTCGGCCTGTCCTGAACACGGGCGCGCCATGAGGGATTTCAAGCTCGTCTTCACGGGCCCGATGGGCGTGGGCAAGACCACGGCCATCGCCGCCATCAGCGAGACCGCGCCCATCGCCACCGAGGTCGCCAATGCCGACGCCTCCGTGGCCAAGGCCACCACGACGGTGGGACTGGACTTCGGCCAGGTGACGCTGGACAACGGCGACCGGCTGCGCCTGTACGGCACGCCGGGGCAGGCCCGCTTCGACTTCATGTGGAAGATCCTGGTGCGCGATGCGCTGGGCCTCGCGATCCTGATCGACAACAGCCGGCCCGATCCGCTCGCCGACCTGGCGGCCTACCTCGACGGCTTCGCGGGTGCGCTCCAGAAGATGCCCTGCACGATCGGCGTCACCCGGCTGCGCACGCATCCCGCGCCCACGCTCGACGATTACGCCGGTGCGCTCGCGGCCCGCGGGCTGGTGCTGCCGGTGCTGGCGATGGATCCGCGCCGCAAGGACGAAGTCGTCGCCCTGATCGAGACCTTGCTGATGCAGATCGAGGCGATCGACGAGGAGGTCGCGCCATGAAGATTCCCCACGCGCTCAGGCTGCGCGCCGCGGCCGAGGCCCGCGGCGTGCTCGACGAGACGAGCGGCGTCGTCTCCGTGGTGGTCGCCACGCCCGACGGCTTCGAGATCGCCCATGCCAGCCTGCGCGACTTCGACCCCTCGCGCATCGCAGCGATGGCCAGTTCGATGGCCGCCATCGGGGCCGTCGCCTCGCAGGAGGCGCGGCTCGGCCGCTGCACCTGCATCACGGTGGCCACCGACAAGGGCTTCGCGCTGGTGAGCCCGGTGCGCAACGGCGAGACGGAGCTGGTGGTCAACGTCATCGCCGACGCCGGCGCGGTGCTCGCGCAGGTGATGTACCGGACCGCCGCCTGCGTGCGGACGCTCGAGGCGCCTTGACGCGCCGATCGCAATTTCCGGCGGAGGCGGGTTGCATGCGACGCCGCCGCTTCATCCTTTCATTCGCATGATCATCGACAGGGAACAAGACACATGGCCACGATCCAGAACAGCCTCGACAACCTCCTGACCGCCGACGGCGCCCTGTGCGCCGCCGTGGTCGATTCCGCCAGCGGCATGATGCTCGGCGCCATCGGCACCGGCGTCGACCTCGAAGTGGCGGCCGCCGGCAATACCGAAGTGATGCGCGCCAAGCTCAAGACGATGCGCGCCCTCGGCCTCAACGACAGCATCGAGGACATCCTGATCACGCTCGGCAAGCAGTACCACCTGCTGCGGCCGATGGCGCAGAAGGAGGGCGTGTTCATCTACTTCGTGCTCGACAAGGCCAAGTCGAACCTGGCGCTGGCGCGGCGCAAGCTGCAGGAGGTCGAGAAGGACATGAACTTCTGAGCCTGCGCGCACCGGGTGCCTTATACGCACCCGGTGCATGGGCAATGCGGCGCCGATACGATGGCTCGCTCGTTCGCCGCCCCGTCGAACCTTGGTGACCGCTTTCTTCGTCGCGCACGAGGAGCCGGATGCCAGCCATCTCGCCCGATGCGGCGGGACAGCCCGCCACTGAACCCTTGCAGCACCTGTCACTCCCCGCGGGGCGGCTTCCTCGTCTCGAACCGAAGGACGCCGACATGCATGCCGACACAGACATCCCCGCTTCGCTCCGGCGCGAAGCCCTCGACCTGCTGCTGCAACGCCATTCCCCCTGGCCGCTGACCGATCCCGCGCCGCCGCAACGGGAGCTCGACCTCGTCTTCCAGGCCGCGCTGCGCGCGCCCGACCACGGCCAGCTCCAACCCTGGCGCTTCATCACCATCCGCGGCGATGCCCGCATCGCGCTCGGCGAGGTGTTCGCACGAGCCGCGCGGGAGCGTGATCCCGAAGAAGACGGCGAGCGCTTCCGCAACAAGGCGATGGCCGCGCCGCTGCTGATCGCGCTCTGCGCGCGCGTGCTGGCGCCGCACAAGATTCCCGAGTCCGAACAGGTGCTCGCGGTCGGCGCCGCCGCGATGAACATGCTCAATGCGTTGCACCTGCTGGGCTATGGCGGCTTCTGGGCCACCGGGCTCAACAGCTACGACCCGAATGTGCGTGGCGCGCTGGGCCTGGGCGAGTCGGACCGGCTGCTGGGCTTCCTCTACGTCGGCACGCCGAAGGAGGCGACGCGCGCGCCCGAGCGCCACGCGCCCGAAGCCTTCGTGCGCGAGTGGACGAGCCCGGCGATCGACGTGGCCCGCTGAAATTTCTTCGCGCGGCGGCCCCGGATCGCGCCGGGCATCTGTACCATTCAGCCCCTCCCACGAATGCCATCCGCCGTGCGGTCCTCGACCGCCACCGCACGTGCCCCCACGCTTGACTGCCGCCATCCGCCACACCCGCCGCCGCGCGCCCACGTCCCCGCACGAGGGTCGACGCGCATGAAGTCCCGCCGCACCGCCCCCGCGCCCGAGCAGTTGCTGCTGCCCGGCATCGACGCACCGCCGCCACCGCTGCGCACGCGTGAGCGCGCCACGCCCGGCCAACGCGCGCCGCGCAAGCCGCCGCCGGCGCACGTGCTGTTCTTCGCGCTCCAGCCGGGCGAAGAAGATGCCGCGCGCATCGCGGCCTGGAGCGCGCAATGGCATGCGGAACGGGACCTCCGCGCCATGCATGTGGAGCCCGACCGGCTGCACGTCACGCTGCATGACCTGGGCGAGCACGACGAGCTGCCGCGCGACAGGGTCGAGCTCGCGATCGCGGCCGCCTCGCGGCTGCACCTGCCGCGCTTCGAGGTGGCGTTCGACGGCGTGATGCGCTTCGCCAAGGGCGCCTGCGTGCTGCTCGGTGGCGACAACGGCGAAGTGGCCGCGCTCGCGGCCTTCAGGCAGCGCCTGGGCGAGGTGCTGGCCGACGCGGGCTTCGCGCCCAAGCGCGCCTTCACGCCGCACCTGACGGTGTCGTACCTGCGCGGCGCGATGGAACCGGCCACGGTCGAGCCGGTGCGCTGGACCGCCGCGAGCTTCGCGCTGATCGACAGCCGGCGCGCCGAGGGCGTGCACGAGGTGCTGGGCCGCTGGGCGCTGCCGGGCTGACGCCCGCGTCAGAAGTTCGCGCGCACGCCCACGGTCAGCAGGCCGGCCTTGGCGTGCTTCGAGACCTTGCCGAAGTAGTCGTAGTCGGCCGTGATCGAGAGATTGCGCGTCACCGCGTACTCGGCACCGAAGCCGGCCATCAGGCCCGTGCCGTTGCCGCCGATGCTCTCGCCGCCGAACAGGCGGTGGCTGTTGCCGGCCGAGACCCGGCCATGCGCCACGCCGAGCCGGCCGTTGAGCGCGAACGACTCGCCCAGCGGCAGCCGGGCGGTGGCGGCCGCGTAGAACACCTGGCCGGTGCCGTTCTCGAGCACCGAGTTCGCGCCGAACACGCTGTAGCTGGTGTTCCATTGCTTCACTCGGCCCAGCCGCGCATAGCCGCCTTCCACGCCGAAGGTGTCGCTGAAGCGGTAGCCGCCATAGAGCTTGAACGCGGTGCCGCTCTTGCTGTTCTTCTCGCCGCCCCAGGGCACGGGCACGCGCGAGGACGAGGGCAGGCTGTAGCTCGAGCGGCCGATGGCGCCGCCCACGTACAGGCGGGTGCCGTCCTTGCCGTAGTCGGCCGCGCCGGCCTGCGTCGACGCGGCGGCGGCCAGCAGCAGGGCGGACAGGAGGACGGCGGTGCGCAGGGGCGAAGTCTTCGGGAGCGAGGCTTGGATGGAATGCATGAAATGCCTGGAAGTGAGATGAAAAAGAAGGGAGCCACAGGCCTCACGCGGTGCGCCGGTGGTTGCATTCATTCTCGAAACCGAGCCTGAAGAAAGGCTGCGCCTCCCCTGAAGGCTTCGTGAAGCCGGCCGCTGCACAAGGCTTCAAGACACGGCGTTCGCCGAGCCATAAGGTCTTGCGTCATCCCTCATGCATTCACGGAGACGCGGTTGACTGACATCGAACCCCTCGGATTCATCGGCCTCGGCGTCATGGGCCAGCCCATGGCGCTCAACCTCGCGCGCGCCGGCACGCCGCTGGTCGTGTGGAACCGCTCGCCCGCGCGCGCCGAGCCGCTGCGCGAGGCCGGCGCGCAGGTCGCGGACTCACCCGCGCAGGTGCTGCGTCGCACGCGCATCGCGATCCTCATGCTGGCCCACGGCGAAGCGATCGACGAGGCGCTGGGCCGCGGCACGCCGGCCTTCGCGGACAACGTGGCGGGGCGAACCATCGTCCACATGGGCACCACCTCGGCCGCGTATTCGCAAGCGCTGGCCGACGAGGTCCGTGCCGCGGGCGGGCGCTATGTCGAGGCGCCGGTCTCGGGTTCGCGCAAGCCGGCCGAGGCCGGGCAGCTGGTGGCGATGCTGGCCGGCGACGCGGACGCGGTGGATGCGCTGCGGCCGCTGCTCAAGCCCATGTGCCACGAGACCGTGGTCTGCGGCCCGGTGCCGCAGGCGCTGCTGATGAAGCTCTCGGTCAACCTGTTCCTGATCACCATGGTCACGGGCCTCGCGGAGGCCTTCCATTTCGCGGACCGCCACGGGATCGACACGCGCAAGCTGGTGTCGGTGCTCGAGGCCGGGCCGATGGCCAGCGCCGTGTCGCGCGTGAAGGCGCAGAAGCTGCTCGCGCGGGACTTCGAGGTGCAGGCCTCGATCGTCGACGTGCTCAAGAACAACCGGCTGGTGGCCGAGGCGGCGCGCGCGGCCGGCGTGGCCTCGCCGCTGCTCGATGCCTGCCATGCGCTCTATGGCGAGACGCAGGCGCTGGGCCTGGGCGCGCTCGACATGGCGGCCGTGGTGCGCGCGATCGAGGCGCGCACCGATGCGGGCGCGCGCTGATCAGCCCAGCGCCGCGCTCCAGCGCGCGGGCGTGAGGCCGTAGGCCTGCTTGAACTGGCGCGACATGTGGCTCTGGTCGGCGAAGCCGGCCGCGTCGGCCGCATCGGCCAGCGAGCTGCCTCGCCGCAGCAGCCGGCGCACCGCGTCGAGCTGGCGCAGCGTGCGGAAGCGGCTCGGACTGGTGCCGAAGGCCGCGCGGAACTGGCGCGCGAGCGACCAGCGGTCGAGGCCGGAGAGCCGCTCGAGCGCCGCCATCTCTGGGCGTTCGGTCGGCGTGGCGGCGATGTGGTCGCGCACGCGTCCGAGGCCGGCAAGCTCGAGCGAGCCGGGCGCCCGGGGCTGACCCGAGGCGGCATTGGCCAGCAACTGCGCCACCGCGACCGCCAGTTCGGTGCGCAGCACCTCGTCGTCGATCGCGGCATCGAAGTCCCAGATCTCGCGCGCGCCGCCGAGGGCCCGCAGCCGCGCCGCATCGAGCACCGGCTGCGCCACGAAGGGCAGCGGCCTGCCATGCAGCGCGTTCTGCACCAGCGCGGGATCGACGTAGAGGATGCGGTAGCCGAAGCCGTCGTCGGTGCCCGCGCCGCCGTCGTGCAGCTCGTCGGGATGCAGCACGTGGCACTGGCCCGGCAGGCACTGCTGCTGCGTGCCGCGGTAGCGAAAGCGCTGCACGCCCGCGAGCGTGATGCCGATCGCGTAGGTGTCGTGGCGGTGCGGCGAGAAGGCCTGGCCGTGCAGGTGGGCCTCGAGGCGTTCGATGCCTTCGGTGCCGGGGGCGATCCGGATGCGGGGGGAGGGCGCCATCGTGATGCGGAAAAGGGCAGTGGCCGTGTTTGTACGCCGAACCCGAAGACCGTGCTCAGTCGCCGTCGGCGAACTGGTCGAACAGCAGGCCGCGCAGCCACTGGTTGCCCGGATCGCGGTGCAGCTTGGCGTGCCAGAACAGGTTGATCGCGATCTGCGGCAGCGCCACCGGGTGCGGTCGCCACACCAGCCCGAAGGGCTCGGCGATGCTCTGCGCGAGCCGCTCGGGCACGGTGGCGATCATGTCGCCCGAACGCAGGATGTGGCCGATGGCCACGAAGTGCGGCACGCGCAGCCGGATGCGCCGCTGGATGCCCTGCGCGGCCATCACGTCGTCGGCCTTGCCGTGGCCGGTGCCCGCGGCCTGCACCAGCACGTGGTCGGCCGCGACGAAATCCTTGAGCGACACGCTGCGCTTCTTAGCCAGCGGATGGCTGTCTGCGAAGAGGCACACATAGCGCTGGCGGAACAGCCGGCGCTGGAACACGCCCGACTTGAGCTGCGGCAGCAGCCCGATCGCCAGGTCGACATGGCCGGCCTCGAGTTCCTCGCGCAGGTTCGTGGCCGTGTTGTTGCGCACGGTGCTGATGGTCACGCCCGGCGCGACCGCGGACAGCGCGGCCATCAGCTTCGGCGTGAAGTAGATCTCGCCGATGTCGGTCATCGCGAGCGCGAAGGCCCGCGTGCTGGTGGCGGGGTCGAACACCACCTGCTGGTTGAGCGCGGTGTGCAGCGCGCCCATCGCATAGGCCACCGGCTCGGCCAGCTGCAGCGCGAAGGGCGTGGGCTCCATGCCGCGCGCGGTGCGCAGGAACAGCTCGTCGCCCAGCAGCTTGCGCAGCCGCGCGAGCGCGTTGCTGATCGCGGGCTGCGACAGGCCCAGCGAGGCGGCCACGGCCGACACGCGCTTCTCGGCCAGCATGCGGTCGAACACCAGCAACAGGTTGAGGTCGATGTCCTTGAGCTGCATGCCGGACCTTTATTCATTTCGGTGATGAAGAGAATTCACGGAATTCTATTGGTCAATCGGCGACGGCCGCGCATCATCCGTCCCCGAGACAACCGGCGCACCGCGCCCGCCCACGAGAAGAACATCCGATGGACCTGCACATCCACCCCCTGGCCCGCACGCTCGAGGTCCGCCCCGGCGCGAACCTGCTCGAGGTGCTGCGCGAGCACCATGTGCCGGTGTCGTACAGCTGCATGGCCGGGCGCTGCGGCACCTGCCGCTGCAAGCTGGTGTCGGGCCAGGTGCTCGACGCGGGCCAGGACGCCATCCGTCCCGACGGCCAGGGCGAGCGCTACGTGCTGGCCTGCCAGGCCACCCTGACCGAGAGCTGCGCGATCGAGATCCCCGAGCCCGACGAGGTGGTGGTGCATCCGGCGCGGGTGCTCAAGGCGACGGTCACCGGTATCGACACGCTGACCCACGACATCCGCCGCCTGCGTCTCAAGCCCAACAAGCCGCTCGAGTTCTCGCCCGGCCAGTACGCGCAATTGCAGTTCGCGCCGGGGCTCGCGCGGCCGTACTCGATGGCGGGCCTCGGCCGCGACGACGAACTCGAGTTCCACGTGCGCCGCGTGCCCGGCGGGCGCGTCACCGCGCATGTGTTCGAGCAGCTGCGCGTGGGCGACGCGGTGCGCGTCAGCGGGCCGCTGGGCACCGCCTACCTGCGCACGAAGCACCGCGGGCCGATGCTCTGCGCGGCCGGCGGCACCGGGCTGGCGCCGATCCTGTCGATCGTGCGCGGCGCCATCGAGGCCGGGCTCACGCAGCAATCGATCCACCTCTACCTCGGCGTGCGCTCGGCGGCCGACGTCTATGGCCTCGCCGAACTGCGCGAACTGCAGGCGCTGCATCCGCGCCTGACGGTGCAGGTGGTGGTGGTCGCCGGCCCGGCCGAGGCCGGCCAGCGCCTGGGCCTGATCACCGACGCGATCCGCGCCGACTGGCCCGGCAGCCTCGAGGGCTGGCGCGCCTACCTCTGCGGCTCGCCGCCGATGGTCGAGGCCGTGACGCAACTGGTGCGCGGCCGCGGCCTCGCGCCCGAGCAGATCCATGCCGATGCCTTCTACCTGCAAGGCACCTGAAGAATTGCCGGAAAGACAAGGAGACCCGCGATGACAACGCAAGCCGTGTTCCCCATCGAGCTGCGCTGGGAGAACGAGCAGACCAGCCGCATCCCGTTCAAGGCCTACACCGACGAGGAACTGCACCTGAAGGAGCTGCAGCGCTTCTTCTACGAGAAGCACTGGTGCTACGTCGGCCTCGAGGCCGAGATCCCGAACCCCGGCGACTTCAAGCGCACCGCCGTCGGCGAGCGCTCGGTGATCCTGGTGCGCGACATGGAGGGCGAGATCCACGTGGTGGAGAACGTCTGCGCGCACCGCGGCATGCAGTTCTGCCGCGAGCGCCAGGGCAACCGCAAGGATTTCGTCTGCCCCTACCACCAGTGGAACTACTCGCTCAAGGGCGACCTGCAGGGCGTGCCGTTCCGCCGCGGCGTGAAGCAGGACGGCAAGGTCAACGGCGGCATGCCCGGCGACTTCAAGCTCGAGGAGAACGGCCTCAACAAGCTCAAGGTGGCGCGGCGCGGCGGCGTGGTGTTCGCCTCCTTCGACCATGGCATCGAGTCCTTCGAGGACTTCCTCGGCCCCGAGATCCTGCGCTACTTCGACCGGTTGTTCGACGGCCGCAAGCTCACCATCCTCGGCTACAGCCGCCAGCGCATCCCCGGCAACTGGAAGCTGATGCAGGAGAACATCAAGGACCCGTACCACCCGGGCCTGCTCCACACCTGGTTCGTGACCTTCGGGCTCTGGCGCGCCGACAACAAGTCGGAGCTCAAGATGGATGCGCGCGGGCGCCACGCCGCGATGATCTCCACGCGCGGCAGCGCGGGCAAGGCCGCGCAGGTGACGCAGGTCTCCAGCTTCAAGGAGAGCATGCAGCTCAAGGACCCGCGCTTCCTCGACATCGTGCCCGAGCCCTGGTGGGGCGGGCCGACCGCGGTGATGATGACGCTGTTCCCGAGCCTGATCCTGCAGCAGCAGGTCAACAGCGTGTCGACGCGCCACATCCAGCCCGTGGGCCACGATGCCTTCGATTTCGTCTGGACCCATTTCGGCTTCGAGGACGACAGCGAGGAGATGACGCAGCGCCGCCTGCGCCAGGCCAACCTGTTCGGGCCGGCGGGCTTCGTGTCGGCCGACGACGGCGAGGTGATCGAGTTCTCGCAGCAGGGCTTCGAGCAGAAGCCCTACCACCGCACGCTGGCCGAGCTCGGCGGGCGCGAGGTCGAGAACACCGACCACATGGTGACCGAGACGCTGATCCGCGGCATGTACCGCTACTGGCGCGAAGTGATGGAGGCCGCATGAAGCAGCTCGACCCTGCCGCCTACCTCGAGCTGGCCCGGCTCTATGCGGCCTATGCCCATGCGGTCGATTCGGGCCAGTGGAGCCTGTGGCCGGCCTTCTTCACCGAGCAGTGCAGCTACCGGCTGCAGCCGCGCGAGAACCACGAGCGCGGCCTGCCGCTGGCCACGCTGTCCTTCGAGAGCCGCGGCATGCTCGAGGACCGCGTCTACGGCATCCAGGAGACGCTGTTCCACGACCCGTACTACCAGCGCCACGTGGTCGGGCTGCCGGTGGTGCACGGCGTCGACGACGACGGCACCATCCGCAGCGAGGCCAACTACGCGGTGTTCCGCACCAAGCTCGACGGGCCCTCGACCGTGTTCAACGTGGGCCGCTACATCGACCGCGTGGTGTCCACGCCCGAAGGCCTGAAGTTCGCGTCGCGCCTGTGCGTGTTCGACAGCGAAATGATCCCGAATTCCATCATCTATCCGATCTGAGCCATGCAGGACAAAGAACCCGAGACCCACGGCGCGCCGCTGCGCCGCTTCACCGACCCGGCCTACCGGCCGCTGTGCGCCAACCTCGCCGAGGTGCGCGAGAACATCGACGCGCTCGACCGCAAAATCGTCGCGCTGCTGGCCGAGCGCGGCCGCTACGTGAAGGACGCGGCGCGCTTCAAGCGCGATGCCTTCCAGGTCTCGGCGCCCCAGCGCCAGCAGGAAGTGATCGACAAGGTAAGGGCGCTGGCCGAACAGGAGGGCGCCTATCCCGAGGTGGTGGAGGCCGCCTACCGCGCATTGATCGCGGGCTTCATCGCGCGCGAGCAGCAGGATCACCTGGGCATGGTGGACGTGGAGGCGCGGCCATGAAAACCTTGCTCGTGTTCGCGGCCACGGCCGCCATCGCCATCACGGCCCAGGCCCAGGACTGGCCGCAGCGTCCCGTGCGCGTGATCGTGCCCTTCGCCGCGGGCGCCTCGCCCGACATCCTCGCGCGCATCGTCAACGACAAGCTCGCCTCGCGCATCGGCCAGCCGCTGATCGTGGAGAACAAGCCCGGCGCGGGCGGCAACAGCGGCACCGACCAGGCCTCGAAGGCCGCGCCCGACGGCTACACCTTCCTGCTCTCGGTCAACGCGCCGCTGGTCTACAACACCATCCTCTACAAGAACCTGCCGTACGACCCGTTCAAGGACCTGGTGCCGGTGTCGCTCGCGGCCACCACGCCCAATGTGTGCGCGGTGTCGAACGGCATGAACGTCGACTCGGTCAAGTCCTGGCTCGAGGCGCTGAAGCGCAACCCCGGCCAGTTCAACTTCGCCTCGACCGGCAACGGCTCGATCTCGCACCTGGGCGTGGAGCTGGTCAAGCTCAAGACCCGGTCCTTCGCGGTCCACATTCCCTATGCGTCCTCGGGCCAGGCCGTCACCGCGATCATCCAGGGCGACGTGCAGTTCGCCTGCCTGCCGCCGGTGTCGGTGATGCCGCAGGCCAAGGCCGGCCGGCTCAAGGCCATCGCCGTGACCTCGGCCGAGCGCTCGGCGCTGCTGCCCGAGCTGCCGACCCTGCGCGAATCGGGCCTGCCCGACATCCAGGCCGTGCCGTGGTTCGCCTACATGGCGCCCAAGGGCACGCCCGATGCGATCGTGCAGCGCATGAGCCGCGAGATCGCCGCGGTGCTCAAGGACCCCGAGGTGCAAAAGCGCCTGCAGACCGCGTACTTCGATCCCGTGGGCAGCACGCCCGAGGCGCTGGCGAAGTTCATGGGCGAGGAACTGCGGCGCTGGAAGCCGGTGATCGAGCGCACGGGCCTCAAGCCCGACTGACAGCCACCCACGCCACGAAGGAAAAGAACATGACCACGATCACCTGGATCGACGCCGCGGCGGTGGACGACGTCCCCGCCGACGACGTGATCGGCATCGACGTGCAGGGCCGCGACATCGCGCTCTATGGCACCGAGGACGGCATCCATGCCACCGACAACATCTGCACTCACGGCCATGCGCGGCTGTGCGACGGCTTCCTCGAGGGCCACGAGATCGAGTGCCCGCTGCACCAGGGCCGTTTCGACGTGCGGAGCGGCAAGGCGATGTGCGCGCCGCTCACCGAGGACCTGCGCAGCTACCCGGTGAAGATCGAGGACGGGCGGGTCTACCTCGCGTTCGAGGCCTGAACGGCGGCGGGCAGCTGGCGCTCGCGGCGCCGGCGCCTGGCCTTCGACGGATGCCACTGGTGCGTCGAGGCCTTGAAGGCCGGCCGCTCGAGCGCCATCGCCTCGAGGAAGCGCGGGCCGAGCTGCAGCCGCGGCGTGGCCAGCGAGGGATCGAAGTCGGCCTCGACGCGGCCCACGTCGGGCACGCGCGCATAGCGCAGCACGCGGTAGCCGGCATCGACCAGCAGCGCATCGTGGGCCTCGCGCAGCGCGCGTTCCTTGCGGCCGGCCTTCTCGTCGAGGCCGACCACGGCCACCACCTCGAAGTTGCGGTCGCAGATGACGAAGTCGGCGATCTTGCGGCCGAAGCCGCTGCGCGCGGCGCGGGTGCGCGCGGTGAGCAGGGCGCCGAAGCTCACCTGCGGCAGCACCACGAGGTCGGGCAGCGTCTGCACCAGGCGGTGGTACATGGCCTGCTGGCGTTCGTTGAGCGGCGCGCGCGGACGCGGGCGTTCGACGAAACCGCCGCGGCTGTCGTTGCGCTTCTGCGCGATCAGCACGACCAGGAGCAGGGCGAGGGTCGCCAGAACGACCACGAATAGAAATGTATTCATCTGTAACTCTCCTTCAGCGGCGAGTCTCGCACGAGTGAAAGCGAGGGCCTTGGCAAGCCCCTCGAAGCCTCGGACCAGGGCTTGCGCGCGGCCTCTGTTGCGGCTGCATTTCGCGGGCTCTGTATCTGTTCGCGGCGCGCCGGTGCGGCGAAGATGGCGCCTTTTCTTTCAGCTGGAAATTCCGCCCATGACCGCCTCCGCCCATCGCCAACAGACCGCCGACCGCATCGCCGCCGAGCTCGGCCACAGCTTCGAGGGCGAGATCCGCGTCGGCGGCCACTATGCGTCGGCCGTGCGCGACGGCAACACCGTCTACATCAGCGGCCAGGTGCCGCGCGTGGGCACCACGGTGATGGTCAAGGGCCGCGCGGGCGATACCGTGTCGCTCGAGCAGGCGCGCGAGGGCGCGCAGATCTGCGCGCTGCGCGCGCTCGCGATCCTGCGCCGCGAGCTCGGCTCGCTCGACGCGGTGCGCCAGGTGCTGCGCGTGGGCGTGTTCGTGCAGTGCAGCGCCGACTTCACGCTGCACAGCGAGGTGGCCGACGCGGCCTCGGACCTGCTGCACGAGGTGTTCGGCGACGCGGGCGTGCATGTGCGCACGGCGGTCGGCGTCTATGCGCTGCCGAAGAACGCGACGGTCGAGGTCGAGATGACCGTCGCGGTCGACTGACTCAGCGCAGCAGCAGGTCCGCCACTTCCTGCGCCAGGGTCGCCACGGTGCGCGGCGCGCAGCCCTCGGCGTTGTTGCTCACGGTGACGAAGGCGTTCTGCCCGGCCTTCACGGTGCCCGCGATCACGCGCGCCAGCGCCTGGCGCGTCTCGGGATCGGGGTCGACGATCTTGTCGAACGGGCCGTAGAGCTTCTCGGCGTCCTCGTAGCCGTAGCGGCCGTGGCGCCGGTGCAGGTTCCAGCGGCACACCAGCGGGCGCGGCCACAGCGCGCGCAGCATCGGCAGCTGGTCCTCGATCGGCGGCATCTTCGCGTGCAGGCCCAGGCACCAGGTGGCGCCCACGCTGCGCAGCATGGCGGCGAACTCGGGCGTCATGAGCTGCGGGTCGCGCACCTCGACCGCGACCACCGCGTCGGGCGCGGTCGGCGTGAGCGGCGGCAGCGCGGCAATCATCGCGGCGAGGCGCTCGAGCAGCAGCGGCACGTCGGCCAGCACGGGCCGCGGCAGCGGGCTCAGCTGGAACACCAGCGCGCCGATGCGGTGGCCCAGGCCCTGCAGCGCGGGCTCGGCGAACTCGCGCACCGCGAGCTCGGCGCTGAGGAAGGCCGGATTGATCTGCGTGCCGCGGCCGCTCTCGTCGCGCACCGTGGCATCGGTCACCACGCTCGGCGCCTTCACCACGAAGCGGAAGTCGTCGGGCACCATCGCGGCATAGCGCGCGTACTGGCTCGCGGTGAGCGCGCGGTAGAAGTTGCGGTCCAGGCTCACGGTGCGGAACAGCGGATGCTGGCCATAGGCCGCGAGCCCGTTCTTCGACAGCACGGCCTCGGCGTACTCGCCGTCCCACACGAGGCCGGCCCAGCCCGGGTAGTTCCACGACGAGCCGCCGAAGCGCAATTGCGGCGGCAGCTGCAGCGCGAGGTCGACCAGCGCGGGATCGGCGGGCGCCGGCTGCACGGTGCCGCCGCGCGATTTCTTCGGAGCCGGCGCATCGTCCGCGGGCGCGGGCGGCGCCGAAGGGGGAGATCCGGGGAGGTCGGGGAAAAGATGGTCCTGCATTGCACTGATGCCTCGGGCGCGCATTCTCGCCCGGCCGGCGCCTGCCTGCCGGGCACAATCCGCGCCATGAAACAGTGGTTGCGCACCCGCGGCGGATGGTGGCTGGCCTGGCTGGCGCTGTCGGCCATGGGCGCGGTCTGGCTCGCGCGCGCGGAGATCGAGCGGCTGCACCAGGCCTTCGACACCGACGCGCGCATCGCGCACCGCCTGATGAGCCAGCAGGTGGTGCAGTACGACGCGGTGCTGGCCACGCTCGCATTGCTCGAGCCCGCGAGCGGCGGTGGCGCCGACCGTCCAGAGCAGCGGCTGCCCGCCGTGTACTCGTCGATCCTCGGCGTGCAGCGGCGCGCGCGCGGCGAGGCCTGGCCGCCGGGGCCGCAGGCCGAGGCGCTGGCGCGGGCCGAGGCGCGCTCGCGCGAACTGCATCGCGCAGAGTTCGCGGCGCTCGACCTGCCGCACGGGCGCTACCTGCTGGCGATCGGCGCCGACCCGGTGAGCTATGCGCTGGCCATCGACCTCGCGGGCACGGTGCCCTGGCGCGACTGGCCCATGAACCCGCAGCAAAGCCCCGTGCGATTGAGCCTGCAGCGCGATGGCCAGCAACTGGTGCTGCAGCCGGGGCGCATCGGCGAGGGCGGCTGGCGCTTCGACTTCTCCAAGGTGCTGGCCTCGCCGAGCCAGCCCTTCGACCTCGTCGCGCAGCGCCAGGTGGGCTGGTCCGAGCTGCCCTGGCGCGCGATCGCGCTGTGGACGCTGGCGATGGCGCTGCTGGTCGCGGGCCTGTGGACCGCAAGGCGCCAGCGCGTGGCGCGCCGCCGCGCGGAAGAACTGCTGCGCCTGGGCCAGGTCGCGCGGCTCAATGCGCTCGGCGAGCTGTCGGCCGGCCTCGCGCACGAACTCAACCAGCCGCTGACGGCCGTGCTCGCCAATGCGCAGGCCGCGCGCCGGCTGCTCGACGAGGAGCCGCCCGACATCGCCACCGCGCGCGGCGCCATGGGCCAGGCGGTCGAACAGGCACGGCGCGCGGCCGGCGTGGTGGGGCGGCTGCGGCGCGTGATCGAGCGGCCCGAGGCCGGCGGCGAGCTGCGCCCGCTGGCGCTGCACGAGGTGGTGCGCGATGCGATGCACCTGCTGGCGCCCGAGTTCGAGCAGCGCGGCGTCGCCGTGCGCTTCGATGCCGCGGCCCAGCCGCCGCTGCGCGTGTTCGGCGAGCCGGTGGCGCTCGAGCAGATCGTGCACAACCTGCTGATGAACGCGCTGCAGGCGCTCGAGGGCGTGCCGGCGGGCGAACGGCGCATCGAGATCGAGCTCGCGCGCCAGGGCGGGGAGGGCATGCTGGCCATCGTCGACAGCGGCCGCGGCATCGCGCCCGAGGCGCTGCCGCGCCTGTTCGAACCCTTCTTCAGCACGCGCGAAGGCGGCCTGGGACTGGGCCTGAGCCTCAGCGAGACCCTGGCCAGCGGCATGGGCGGCAGCCTCGAGGCGGCGCATGCATTGCCGCGCGGCGCGCGCTTCACCCTGCGGCTGCGGCTGGAAGAAAGCGCCCGATGAACGTCCAGCCCCAATCCCCGCTGGTGCACCTGATCGACGACGACCAGGCCGTGCGCGAGAGTCTCGCGCTGCTGATCGGCACCGTGGGCCTGCGCGTGCAGGCCTGGGCCGATCCGCAGGCTTTCCTCGCGGGCTTCGACCGCACGGGCATCGGCGCGATCGTGCTCGACGTGCGCATGCCCGGTATCGGCGGACTGACCGTGCTCGACCGGCTGGTGGCGCAGGGCGTGGACCAGCCCGTGATCATGCTGACCGGCCATGGCACCGTCGAGATGTGCCGCCGTGCCTTCAAGGCCGGCGCGGCCGAGTTCCTCGAGAAGCCGGTCGACGACGAGCAACTGCTCGAGGCGCTGCAGCAGGCGGTGCGCCAGCACGTGCGCTCGCGCGAGCGTTCGCAGGCCGACCAGGCGGCGCGCGAGCGGGTCGCGCAGCTGTCGGAGCGCGAGCGCGAGGTGCTGGCCTTCATCGTCGCCGGCCTCACCAACAAGGAGATCGCGCGCGAGCTCGCGCTGTCGCCGCGCACGGTGGAGACGCATCGCGCGAACCTGTTCGCCAAGCTCGAGAGCGATTCGCTGGCGCAGCTGATCCGGCGCTACGCGCTGCTGGTCGATAGCGAGGCTCCGTAGAACTACGGAGCGCGCCCCGCAGCCGTACGAATGGCCGCGCCGACGCGCCTTTCCTACAGTGGCGCAGCCGTCGGCAACGGGCCGGCGCCACTCACTGGAGACCCCTTCATGCATTCGTCGCTTCGCTTCGCCACCCTCGCCGCCGCCGTCGTCGGCCTGGCCGCATCCACCCTGGCCCAGGCCCAGACCGCCGCGCCCGCCGCGGTGCGCACCGAGCGCAACATCTCGCTCGCGCTGGCCAACCAGATCGCTGCCGAGGCCGTCGCCGCCTGCGCCGCCAACGGCTACAACGTGGCCGCCACCGTGGTCGACCGTGCCGGCACCGTGCGCGCCGTGCAGCGCGCCGACAACGCCGGTCCGCACACGCTGGCCTCGAGCGAGCGCAAGGCCTGGACCTCGGCCTCGGCCAAGAGCCCCACGCAGGCCATGATGGAGAACGCGCAGAAGAACCCCGGCGCCGCGAACCTGGTCTACCTGCCGGGCTTCCTGCTGCTGGGCGGCGGCGTGCCCGTGAAGTCGGGCAACGAGGTGATCGGCGCGGTGGGCGTGGGCGGCGCGCCCGGCGGCCACCTCGACGAACAGTGCGCGAACGCCGCGCTCGAGAAGGTCAAGGGCCTGCTGGGATGAGAACGGCGCGCGCGCTTCGGCTCGCTGCTTGCCTGGCGGCGGCGCTGGTCGCGGGCGTGCCGGGCGCGGCCATGGCCCAGGTCGCGCCCACCGTGGCCGAGGGCCGGGCCTACGAAGGCTTGCACCGCGCGGCCTGGCAGGGCGACCTGCCGCGGCTGCGCACGCTGGTCGCGGGCGGCGCCAGGCTCGATGCGCGCGATGCACGCGGCCGCACGGCGCTGCAAGTGGCCACGCATGCGCGCCAGCGCGAGGCGATCCGCCTGCTGGCGCAGGCCGGCGCCTCGCTCGACGTGCTCGAGGACGACCGCTACGACGCCGTGACCATCGCCGCGGTGGCCGACGACCCGGCCACGCTGGCGCTGCTGCTGTCGCTGGGCGCGAGCGCGAAGCAGGTCACGAGCCGCTACGACGGCACCGCGCTGATCGCGGCCGCGCACCTGGGCCACGACGAGGTGGTGCGCCAGCTGATCGCGGCCGGCGCGCCGCTCGACCATGTCAACAACCTGCACTGGACCGCCGCCATCGAGGCGGTGGTGCTGGGCGATGGCGGCGAGCGGCACCAGCGCACGTTGGCCGCGCTGATCGGTGCGGGCGCGAATCTCTCGCTGGCCGACCGGCAGGGGCGCACGCCGCTGCAGCTCGCGGTGGCGCGCGGCTATACGGCGATGGCCGATCAGTTGAGGGCCGCGGGCGCGCGCTAGTTGCGAGGGAGAATCGGGCTTTTGCTGCCCGAGACTCCGCCATGCCGCTTTCCGTCGACACCACCGCCCGCGCGAAAGGCCGCTGAAATGCGCGGCCTCGGATTGATCGGTCTCGTGATCGCGCTCGCGATCGTCGCGCTGGTCGCGAAGAAGCAGTTCGCCGGCACGGCCGCGCCCGTCTCCGCCGATGGCTCGACGGCCCCGGCCCCGGTGCGCGACCAGGCTCGCCAGGTGCAGGACCAGTACAGGCAGGCCCTCGACGCCGCGATGCAGCAGTCGCAGCGCAAGATGCCCGATGACGAGTGAGCCGCTGAACGACGACGGCTTCATGGCGCTCGCGCTCGCCGAGGCGCGGCGCGCGGCCGAGGCCGGCGAGGTGCCTGTCGGCGCGGTGCTGGTGAAGGACGGCCGCGTGATCGCCACCGGCCGCAACACGCCCGTGGGCGGGCACGACCCCAGCGGCCATGCCGAGATCAACGCGCTGCGCGCCGGCGCCGAGGCGCTGCGCAACTACCGGCTCGAGGGCTGCGAGCTGTTCGTCACGCTCGAACCCTGCGCGATGTGCGCGGGCGCGATGCTGCATGCGCGGCTCGCGCGCGTGGTCTATGGCGCCGCCGATCCCAAGACCGGCGCTGCGGGTTCGGTGCTCGACCTGTTCGCGCTGCCCCGGCTCAACCACCAGACGCAGGTGCAGGGCGGCGTGCTGGCGGCCGACTGCGCGGCGCTGCTGCAGGACTTCTTCCAGCAACGGCGCGCGGCCGCGCGCGAGCAGGCGCAGCCGCTGCGCGACGACGCGCTGCGCACGTCGCCCGAGCGCTTCGCGGCGCTGGCCGACTATGCCTTCGCGCCGCACCACGTGCAGGACCTGCCGTCGCAGCGCGGCTGGCGCCTGCACTACGTGGACGAAGGGCCGGCCGACGGCGTGGCCTGCCTGTGCCTGCACGGTCCCGGCGAATGGGGCTATGCCTTCCGCCACCTCGTGGGCCTGCCCGGGCTGCGCGTGCGGGTGCCCGACCTGATCGGCTTCGGGAAGAGCGACAAGCCCAAGCGCGAAGCCGCGCACAGCCTCGAATGGCATCGCGACGTGCTGCTCGAATGGCTGGACCGGCTGCCGCCTTCGCCGATGGTGCTCGTGCATTCGCAGGCCGGCGCGAACCTGGCGGCGGCCTTGCATGCGGCCGCGCCCGCGGGCCGCTTCGCGGCGCTGCTGGCCGCGCCCGAGGGCGGCGAGCGCGTGCGCGATGCCTGGCGCGCGCCGTTCCCCGACCGCGGCTTCGAGGCCGCGCTGCGCGCGCTCGGCCCGCTGGCCCGGTCCTCGGGGCCGGACCGCGCGCAGGCGCTGGCACTGGCAGAGGCGGCGCGGGCCGCGATGGGATACTCGACGCCGTGAGCAACAAGCACATCTACATCTATTCCCCCTCCAGCGCGGTGCGCGACAAGGCCGCGTTCCGGCGCGGCGTGGCGCGCCTCAAGGCCCTGGGCCACGAGGTCGAGGTCGACGAGGCCGCGCTGTCCTTCCACCAGCGCTTCGCCGGCGACGACGCGACGCGCCTCGCGGCCATCGCGCGCGCGGCCGCGAGCGGAGCCGACATCGCGCTGATCGCGCGCGGCGGCTACGGCCTCACGCGCATCCTCGACGGCGTGCCGTTCAAGAAGCTGGCCAAGGCCATCGAGCGCGGCACCGAGTTCGTCGGCCTCAGCGACTTCACCGCGCTGCAGAACGCGCTGCTCGCGAAGACCGGCGCCGTGACCTGGGCCGGTCCCGCGGTGGGCGAGGATTTCGGTGCCGAGGCCGGGCCCGACGACATCATGGAAGCCTGCTTCGACGACCTCGCGAACGGGCAGGGCGAGGGCACGGGCTGGCGCATGCCGGTGCGCGACGCGGCGCTCAAGTTCAAGCCCGTGCACGACGCCGTGCTGTGGGGCGGCAACCTCTGCGTGCTGACCAGCCTGCTCGGCACGCCGTACTTTCCGGCGGTCGACCAGGGCGTGCTGTTCATCGAGGACATCAACGAGCATCCCTACCGCATCGAGCGCATGCTCGAGCAGCTGCGCATGGCCGGCGTGCTCGGCCGCCAGCGCGCCATCGTCTTCGGCCAGTTCACCGGCATGCGCAAGGTGCCGGGCTACGACCGCGGCTTCGGCCTCGACACGGTGATCGACCGGCTGCGCGCGCAATTGCGCAAGGTACAGGTGATCGCGGGCCTGCCGTTCGGCCATGTGCCGACCAAGGTGCTGCTGCCGGTGGGCGCGAAGGTCGAGCTCGCGGCCGACGGGCGCGACGTGTTCATGGTCTGGGGCCACCATCCGCACGGCGGCGCGCGGTCCCATGGCCACGATCACGGCCATGCGCATCACGCGCACGACCACGGCCACGACCACTGAAGCGCGCCCGCGCGGCGCAAAAAAAAGGCAGCCCGGAGGCCGCCTCGAAGCGAACGGCAGGCAGCTCGCGACCGCCTGCCATCCGTCACATCAGTGGTGGGGAATGCGCTGGTGCGCGCGCGGTCCCATCGAGCCTGGCAGGCCGCCTTCGAACATGCTGTTGATGCCCTTCATCTTGCGGCGCGCGGCGGTTTCGCCGTCGATCGCGCTGAGCGCGGTCATCACGTCCTGGCGCAGGTACCAGAGGGTTTCGACATCGGCGGCGAAGCGCACGCGCTGGCTCACGCGCTGCACGGAGTGGCCGCCTTGCGAGGGGAGCAGCGACAGCATCGCGCTGCGGATGCGGCCGAGCTGAAGGTCCTTGGTGCGTGCGTTGCCGGCACCCGACAGGTGCAGCAGACGAAGCAGGCGGCGGAGGATCGTCATGGCGAGTTACGTAACACCGAGAACAGGATTGGCGGTTACCTTAATCGGGCGGTGATCAAGAGACAAGTTGTGGAACATTGTTTCTTGTTTGAAAACAACACACTTTACGTAGCAGTTCGAGCAAAAACTGAAGAGTGTTTTCTTAAGTATTAATGCAATTGCGGGATTATTCCTACAGTGCTCGCAGTATTTGTCCGACGCCTCACTCTTCCTCTTCAGAATAGTGCGACTTGGTGAAGGATTTGACGGTACAAACCCGTCCAGGGATGACTGGATTTCGGCGTTCTCCGTGTCCGGTCGGAGATAGATACAACACAAAACAACGGCGGTGAGGCCGGATTCAGAACATGGTTGTCAACTCCACTGTGGTGTTTGCGGACCTGACCGGCAGTACCCGGGTCTTCGAGGCCATGGGCAATGCCCGGGCCACGGAGACGGTGACGCGCCTGACGCAATGGATCGGGGCGGTGTGCGAGAAGCATGGCGGCCGCGTGGTCAAGTCGCTCGGCGATGGCGTGCTCGCGCTGTTCGCCGAGGGCGCGGGCGCGATCCAGTCGGTGATCGAGCTGCAGCGCCAGCACCAGAAGCGCCTGCTGGCCTGGCCCGCGCCGCTGCGCATGGAGCTGCAGATCGGCGTGGCCAGCGGCGAGGTGCTCGAGGTCGATGGCGACTGCTTCGGCGACGCGGTCAACCTGGCCTCGCGCCTGAGCGATCTCGCGGGGCCGAGCCAGATCTGGGCCACCGAATCGGTGATCGTCCAGTTGCGCGAAGGCGCGGTCCATCACCGCGACCTCGGCCCGATCAACATCCGCGGCCGCAGCGAGCTGTCGGTGGTGCACCGCATCGACTGGCAGGAGGACGTCACCGCCTCGCTGACCGTCCCGGCCGCGCTGATGGCGGGGCGCCATGCCGATTCGAACTTCGGCCAGATCGAGCTGAGCTGGCTCGACGTGCGCTCGATGTTCCGCACCGAGCAGCTGCCGATCCACCTGGGCCGCGTCGACGGCGCCGAGTTCGTGGTCAACGATCCGCGCGTGTCGCGGCTGCACGCGCGCATCGAGCTGCGCCAGGGCAGCTGCGTGCTGACCGACCTCAGCACCTACGGCACCTGGGTGCGCTTCCACGGCAACGCCGGGCCCAGCAGCGAGATCGCGCTGCGGCGCGAGGAGTGCGTGCTGCACGGCAGCGGCGAGATCGGCCTCGGCGCGCCGCTCAGCGATTTCAGCGCGCCCACCATCGCCTTCAACACCATGGGCGGCGACGTGCTGCTGTCGCGCCGCACGGTCGGCTGAACGGCGCCGGCCCCGTCACGTTTGGCTACCAGAAGCGGTGGCCGGAGGTGCACGGCGCGCGGGGGCCGGGCGTTGCTCGTGCATCGGACCGCCGTTGGCGGTCGTTTCCAGCCAGCCCGCACCGGGAGCCCTCAGTGAACCTAAAGCCTTCTTCCTTCTCGTCGCGCGGCCTGCACGTGGCCGCGCTCGCCGCCGTGGCGCTCGCCTCGCTGTGCGCGGCCGGTGCCGCGAACGCGCGCGGCCACTGGTCGATCGAGATCGGCACGCCCGGCGCGGGCTATCCGCCGCCGTACTACGCGCCGCCGCCGGTCTACTACGAGCCCGCGCCGGTCTACTACGCGCCGCCACCGCCGGTGTACTACCGCCCGCCGCCGCCCGTGTACTACCGGCCGGCACCGCTGATCGCGCCGCCGCCGGGCCGGCTCTACTACGGTCCCGGCTACCCGTACCGCGCGCCCAACGACGACGGGGACGACGACTGACACGCGCAGTGTCCTCCTGAGCGCTTGCTGAAGACAATTCAGGGCAGGAATTGTCAAATTGTGTTTCCTGGGCGACGAAAAAGTCACACAAGTTCACATTTCTAAGCCGAAAGTCCGTTGATTTCGGCCCCTCGATCCACGGAAACCGGTAGGGCATGGGCCTTGCCTCCTGACCTCCATCGGCGCGCGGGCGCCGCAGGAGCGAGGGTCATGTTCGACACGGAAGAAGCCGGCCGGCAGGCAGCGGCTCATGGGATGGAGGATGCGCCGCTGGCGCGGGACGGCGACGGCACGCCCGGCGCCGAAGGATCGGCCGGGGCGCTGAAGGGCTTCGCGCTGTTCGCGATGCTGGCGCTGATCGCGGGCTGTGGCGGTGGAGGAGGCGGCGGTGGCGCGGGCGGCGGCATCTTCCCCGGCGCGGCTGGCGGCGGCAATCCGCAGCCCGATACGTCCGCGCCCGCCGACACGGGTCCCTACCACTACCTGCAAGCCAGGAGCGACGCGGAAGCCGCGCGCTTCCTGCTGCAGGCACAGTTCTCGGCCTCCGAGGCGGAGATCGCCACGGTGCGCAGCCTCGGCTACCTGCCCTGGCTCGAGCAGCAGTTCAACGCGCCGCGCACCCAGACCGCCTGGGAATGGGTCGAGAGCCAGCCCTACAACGGCACCGACATCGATGCCACCGTCTGGCGCCAGCTCATGCTGTCGGGCGACGCGGTGCGCAAGCGCATGGCGCTCGCGCTCAGCGAGATCTTCGTGGTCTCGGCCAACGACATCGGCTCGAGCTGGCCGACGCACATGATGGCCCAGTACTGGGACATGCTGGCCGCCGGCGCCACCGGCAACTTCCGCCAGCTGCTCGAGGCCGTGACGCTCAATCCCGCGATGGGCTTCTACCTCAACACGCGCGGCAACCAGAAGGAGAACAACCGCGGCCGCCAGCCCGACGAGAACTATGCGCGCGAGGTCATGCAGCTCATGAGCATCGGCCTGCAGCAGCTCGAGGCCGACGGCACGCCGAAGACCGGCGCCGACGGCCAGCCGCTCGACAGCTACACGCAGAACGACGTGAGCCAGCTCGCGCGCGTGTTCACCGGCTACGACCTCGACATCAAGCCCGGCGAGCAGAACGGCTTCCGCCCGCCGGGTGCGAGCTACACCGTCGAAACCAGGGACTGGACCACCCGGCCGATGGTGCTCGACGCGAGCCGCCACTCGATGCTCGAGGCGAAGTTCCTCGGCGCCACCGTGCCCGCCAACACGCCCGGCGCCGCCGCGCTCAAGATCGCGCTCGACACGCTGTTCAACCACCCGAACGTCGGCCCCTTCATCGGGCGGCAGCTGATCCAGCGGCTGGTCACGAGCAACCCGAGCCCGGCCTACGTGAAGCGCGTGGCCACGGCCTTCGCCGACAACGGCGCGGGCGTGCGCGGCGACATGAAGGCGGTGTTCGCCGCCGTGCTGATCGACGACGAGGCACGCGGGCCGGCCGGCCTGGCCAGCCCCGACTTCGGCCGCCTGCGCGAACCGATGCTGCGGCTGGCGCAATGGGGCCGCAGCTTCGGCGTGAGCTCCACCAAGGGCACCTGGCGCATCGGCGACCAGAGCAATGCCAGCTACGGGCTGGGCCAGAGCCCGCTGCGCTCGCCCTCGGTCTTCAACTACTTCAGGCCCGGCTACGTGCCGCCGGCCACCGCCATCGCCGAGCGCAAGCTGGTGGCGCCCGAGTTCCAGATCGTCAACGAGTCCAGCGTGGGCGGCTACCTCAACTTCCTGCAGAACGCGCTGCCCTACGGCATCGACAACGGCGACGTGCGCGCCGCCTACGCGGCCGAGAAGGCGCTGGCGCTCGACCCCGCGGCGCTCGTGAAGCGGCTCGACCTGCTGCTGACCGGCAACCAGCTCTCGAACGCCACCGTGAGCCTGATCGTCAATGCGCTCGCCACGCCCGCGCTCAACGCCAGCAGCAGCGAGGGCGCCCGGCTCAACCGCGTCTGCGCCGCCGTGATGCTGGTGATGGGCGCGCCCGAATACCTGGTGCAGAAATGAACCCCATGACCTCGACGAACACGGCCAGCCAGGAGCGGCGCCCATGCATCTGATCGATCCCGCGCGCCACACCCGGCGCGCCTTCCTGCGCCGCTCGGGCCAGCTCGCGATGGCCGGCACCGCGCTGCCGTTCGCGCTCAACCTCGCGACCATGGGCGAGGCCGCGGCCCAGGCCGCGTCCGGCGACGACTACAAGGCGCTGGTCTGCGTCTTCCTCTACGGCGGCAACGACTACGCCAACACGGTCGTCACCTACGACACCGACAGCTACGGCAAGTACAGCCAGATCCGCGGCGGCAACGGCGATGCCGGCGGCGGCATCGCGATCCCGCGCGCCCAGCTGCTGCCCACCTTGCTCGCGCCCACGCAGGCCTTGCCGGGCGGGCGGCAGTACGCGCTGCATCCGTCGATGACCGCGCTGGCCGACCTGTTCCACGGCGAAGGCAAGGTGGCGGTGCAGCTCAACGTCGGCCCGCTGATCGCGCCGATCACGCGCGCCCAGTACGACAGCGGCAACCGCAAGGCCTGGCCGGTGCCGCCCAAGCTGTTCTCGCACAACGACCAGCAGTCGGTCTGGCAGTCGTCCTCTCCCGAGGGCTCGACCGTGGGCTGGGGCGGCAACATCGGCGACCTCGTGCTGTCGGGCAACACCGGCGCGCTGTTCACCTGCATGTCGGTCGCTGGCAATGCCGTGTTCCTCTCGGGCGACCGGGCGCTGCAGTACCAGGTCGGCACCGGCGGCGCGGTGCGCATCTACAGCGTGGGCGACAACACCGGCAACCTGTTCGGCTCCGACACCGTCAAGGCCGCGATGCAGCAGCTCGCGCAGCAGTCGCGCGGTCACACGCTCGAGGAGGAGTACAGCAAGGTGGTGCGGCGCGCGGTCAAGGCCGAGGGCCAGGTCACGGCGGCGATCCAGAGCGACTTTCCCGCCGGCGCCTTCCCGGCCAACAACGGCCTCGCGAGCCAGCTCAAGATGGTCGCGCGCCTGATCCGCGGCCGCGCCTCGCTGGGCGTGAAGCGCCAGGTGTTCTTCGTCTCGATGGGCGGCTTCGACCTGCACGACAGCCTGATCGCCAACCAGCCCGGCCTGATGCAGCGGCTGTCCGACGCGATGGCAGCCTTCCATCGCCAGATGGCGGCGCTGGGCCTGGCCGAGCAGGTCACGGCCTTCACGGCCTCCGACTTCGGCCGCACGCTCTCGTACAACAGCGACGGCTCCGACCACGGCTGGGGCGGCCACCACTTCGTGGTCGGCGGTGCGGTCAAGGGCAGGGCGATCTACGGCACGCCGCCGCCCGTGAGCATCGGCAACACCGCGGCCGATGCCGACCAGTGGCACGTGGGGCAGGGCCGGCTGCTGCCCACGACCTCGGTCGACCAGTACGCGGCCACGCTCGCGCGCTGGTTCGGCGTGCCCGACAGCCAGCTCGACGAGATCCTGCCGAACCTGAAGAACTTCGGACGCACGGCGAATGGCATCGCGTATCCGCGCAACGTCGGGTTCATGGCATGAACATCATGGGCCACGTCACCTTGATGGGCAGCCTCGACAGCGTCGAGGGCGGCATCAGCGTGGACTTCGGTCCCAAGCCGCGCCGCGCGGCCGCGCCCGCGGCGCCCGCCACCGGCCTCGCGCGGCGCCGGCCCTTCGCCAGCGTCGAAGCCGCGATCGCGGCCATCGAGGCGCTGGACCGCGAGCTGCGCAAGTTCGAGCTCGCGGTCGACGACGGGCTGCAGGATTACCTGGGCGTGCAGATGGCCCAGATCACCGACTGCGCGCTCACGCGCGGCTGGGAGCCCGTGGGCTTCGTGCAGGACGAGGGCTTTCGCGTCTACCGCTACGAGCGCGTGCGCGGCCGGCGCAGGCTGGGCTGAGCGCCCGCGCGGCCTCAGCTGCCGCGCGGTGCCCGGTAGCGCAGGGCACCGATCACCAGCGCCAGTGCCGGCGACAGCTGGCGGCGGTTGGCGTGGTAGAGGTGATAGCCGGGGAAGGTCGGCCACCAGTCCCGCAGCACCGGCACCAGCGTTCCCTGCGCGATGTGCGGCGCCATGATGTCGAGGGGCACGCAGGCGAAGCCCAGGCCGTCCAGCGCCGCCTGCAGCATCAGGTAGGTGTTGTTGAACGTCGCCTGTCCGCGCACCCGGACGCCGAGCGCCTCGCCGTCCTTCTCGAAGTCCCACGCATACAGGCCGCCGTGCGTGGCCAGCCGCAGGTTCACGCAGCGGTGCGCCGTGAGGTCGCCGGGCACCAGCGGCAGCGGCTTGCCGGCCAGGTAGCCGGGCGAGGCGGCCACCGCCATGCGCAGCGGCGGCGCGATCGCCACGGCCACCATGTCCTTGTCGACGCTGCTGCCCAGGCGCACGCCCGCGTCGAAGCGCCGGGCCGCGATGTCGGTCAGCGCGTAGTCCACGCTGAACTCGATCTCGATGTCGGGATGCTCCCGCAGCAGCGGCAGCAGCCGCGGCCACAGGACCGTGGCAATGGCATGGTCGTGCGCCGTGATGCGCACCGTGCCGGCCGGCTTGTCGCGCATCGCGCTCAGCGATTCGAGCTCCTGCGCGATCTCCTGCAGCCGCGGCGCCAGCGTGTTCAGCAGCCGCGCGCCGGCATCGGTCACCGAGACGCTGCGCGTGGTGCGCGTCAGCAGCCGCACGCCGAGCCGGGCTTCGAGCGCCAGCATCGAATGGCTGAGCGCCGAGCGCGAGACGCCGATCTGCGCGGCCGCGCGCGTGAAGCTGCGTTCGCGCGCGACGACGACGAAGGCTTGCAGGTCGTTGAGGTTCTCGGTGGTCACGGATGAATTGGTGAACTGGATTCACAAGTGCATCCCGATTTTGCAGTCTTCTCAACCAATGGCGCGCTTCCTAGAGTTCGGGCATCGGTCCATTTCCCAGGAACTCTCCATGTGCCATCGTCCCCTCCAAGCCGCCTTCTGCCTGGCGGCACTCCACAGCCTGAATGCCGGCGCCGTCGAAAACGCGCCAGCCGTTGCCGAGGCCCAGCAGATCGCGCGTGCCGGCAGCCAGGCCTCGGTGGCCGGGCCCGCCGAGTACTTCACCGGCCGCGTGCGCATCGATCCGGTCTGGCCGGCCAGCGAGACCCTCAACGCCTCCGGTGGCCTCGTCACCTTCGAGCCCGGCGCGCGCTCGGCCTGGCACACGCACCCGGCCGGGCAGCGCCTGGTCGTGACATCGGGCGTCGGCCTGACCCAGGAGTGGGGCCGGCCGGTGCGGGAGATCCGGCCCGGCGATGTCGTCTGGTGCCCGCCGGGCGTCAAGCACTGGCACGGCGCGGCGCCGGGCACCGCGATGACGCACCTGGCCGTCACCGGCACGGTCGATGGCAGGAACGTCGAATGGCTCGAGAAGGTGTCCGATGCGCAATACCCCCAGCGTTGACCGGTCCCGCAGGAGCGCGCTCGCCTCCGCCCTGGGCCTGGCCGCCGCCGCCTGCCATGCCGCGCCCGTGAACGCCGCGCCCGCCGGCACCGGATCCCTGAGCGCGCGCCAGCAGGCGATCGTTCCGATCGCGGCTTTCGCCGCGAGCGGCGACATCGCGCGCCTGTCCGCCGCGCTGCAGCGGGGCCTCGACGCCGGCCTGGGCGTCAACGAGCTCAAGGAGCTCCTGGTGCAGGTCTACGCCTATGCGGGCTTTCCGCGCAGCCTCAATGCGCTGGGCGAGCTGATGAAGGTGCTCGAGGCGCGCCGGCAACGCGGCCTGCGAGACCGCGAAGGACCGCTGCCGTCGCGGCCCGTTCCGCGGGGCGATGCCCTGCTCGCGGCCGGCACCGCCAACCAGACGAAGCTCTCGGGCGGACCGGTCCGGGGCCCGCTGTTCGACTTCGCCCCGGCCATCGACGAGTTCCTCAAGACCCATCTGTTCGGCGACCTGTTCGAGCGCGACAACCTCGACTGGCAAAGCCGCGAACTCGCCACCGTCGGCATGCTGTCGGCGCTCGCGGGCGTCGAGCCGCAACTCCAGGCCCACCTGCGCATCGCGATGAACGTCGGGCTCGGCGCGGCGCAACTCGAGCAACTGGTCCGGGTGCTGGAGGCACAGGTCGATGCCGAGGCGGCGCGCCGGGCCCGCGAGGCCCTGGAACGGCAGCTCGCCGCCACGCGTTCCGGCGGCTGAGCCCGCGCCGGCCGGTCCGGCGCGGGGCCGGCCGTCATCGTTCGGACACGATTTCGTCATCTCGCGCGGTCACCATCCGGCTCGCCCAGGCTGCGATGGTCCCGATGTCCGCGGCCCGGCCCCTTTCGAACTCGCCGCGCATGCACCTTCCCCGCACCTCCATCCTCGATCCGGCATGCCCGCAGCGGGTTCACAGCTCGCGGCGGGACTGATGGCGGTGGTGGTGCTCCTGAGCGGCATGCCGGCCGCGCGCGCCGACGCGCCGCGCACCACCGCGGCCGACCCCGTGGCCGACCCCGCGGCGCCGATGCGCTTCGACATCCCGCGCCTGCCGCTGGCCGCCGCGCTGAGCCGCTTCCATGCGCAGACCGGCCAGTCGCTGCTCTACGACGACGCGATCGCCGAGGGCCGCATGGCCGGCCCGCTGCAGGGCGAGCGCACGCCCGAGGCCGCGCTGCGCGAGCTGCTCGCGGGCAGCGGCATCGTGGTGCGCTACACCTCGCAGGCGGCCTTCATGCTGATGCGTCCCGAGGCGCCGGACGCCGGGTCCGCGCCGGCTGCCGCGGCCACCGGCACGGCCAGCGCCAGCGCCGCCACCGCCGCGCGCCGCGGCTACTACACCGAGCTGCAGGCCCGCGTGACCGCGGCCCTGTGCGGCGATCCGGCCACCATGCCCGGCAGCTACCGTCTCGCGCTCAATCTCTGGATCGATGCCGAGGCCCCGGTGGTCGAACGCGTGCTGCTGCATCCCACCGGCAACGAGCGGCGCGATGCGCGCATCGCCGCGCGGCTCACCGGCCTCGCGCTCGCGTCGGCGCCGCCCGCGGGCCTGGCGCAGCCGATCGCGCTGCTGATCCTGCCGCGCCAGCCGGCGCAGACCGGCGACTGCCGCCCATGACGGCGCTGCTGAACTTCCTGGTGGAGCGCTACGACGTGCTGCGCCGCAAGCTCTCGCACCGGCTCGGCTCGGTCGAGCTGGCCGAGGACGTGCTGCACGACACCTACGTCAAGCTCTCCGCGCGCGCGCCGGCCGGCCCGGTGCACAGCCCGCAGAGCTTCCTGCTGCGCACCGCGGTCAACATCGCGATCGACCGCATCCGCGCCGACCGGCTCGAGCTCTCGGGCGAGGAGGTCGACGAGTTGCTGATGGCCGACGAGAAGGCGGTGGATCCGGCCGTGGCCGTCGAGGCGCGCGTCGACCTCGAGGCCGTGGCGCGCGCGATGGAGCAGTTGCCGCCGCTGCGCCGGCAGCTGCTGTTCGCCTCGCGCGTCGAGGGCATTCCGCAGAAGGAACTGGCCCAGCGCTACGCGATCTCGCTGCGGCGCGTCGAACGCGAGATCCACCTGGCGCACGAGTTCTGCGTCGAACAGATGCGAGGGCCGCGCAAGGACTGAGTTGGCGGCCGGCCCCGGCGCCGAACGTCCAGTCAGCAGCACACCGATGATTTCGAACATGGCCGACGACGATTCCGAAGTCCCCGATTCCCGTCTCGACGCGGAAGCGCGCGCGTGGGTGCGTCGGCTGCGCTCGGGCGCGGCCACGCGCAAGGACGCGCGCGAGCTCGCGCGATGGCGCGCGTGCGGCCCCGGCCACGCGCAGGCCTTCGAACGCGCCAAGCGCGAATGGCAGGCGATCGGCGGCGTGGCGCAGGCGCACCAGCGGCTCTTTCCCGCGGCGGCGGCACCGGCCCGCGCCGCCGCGCACGCGGCGGTGGCGGTCGATACGCGCCGGCGCTGGCTGCTCGGCGCGGGCTTCGCGAGCGCGGGCGCGGCGGCCGTCGCGGCGGTGGTGCATCCGCCGCTGGCGCTGTGGCCCTCGTGGTCCGAACTGGTGGCCGACTACCGCACCGGCACCGGCCAGCAGGCCACGGTGACGCTGGCGGGCGACGTGGAGCTGATGCTCAACACCCAGACCAGCCTCGCGGTGCAGCCCGCCGGCGCGGCCGGCAGCGGCGAGCGCATCCGGCTGATCGCGGGCGAGGCCACGCTGCGGCGCGGACCCGGCGCGCCCTTCGTCGAGCTGGTCGCGGGCGACACGCGCATCGTGCCCGGCGTGGGCAACGTCGCCGTGTGGCGCCAGGAGGAGCGCTACCGCGTGAGCTGCATCGAGGGCCGCGTCGAGGTCATGCATCCCATGCGCACCGTCGCGCTGCTGGAGGGCGAGCAGATCTGGTGCGGCGCGACCGGCGTGTCGCCGGTGGCGCAGGTGGACATGGCGCAGACCCAGGCCTGGCGCCGTGGCGAGCTGGTGTTCCGCGGCACGCCCTTGAGCGAGGCCATCCACGAGATCAACCGCTACCGCAGCGGCCGCGTCGTGCTGGCGAGCGACTCGCTCGCGCGCCACCGGCTCAGCGGGCATTTCCGCATCGACGCCCTCGACGAGGCGATCGAGCAGATCGAGGTGCTGTTCGGCGCGCGCGCCACGCGCTGGCCGGGCGGGATCGTGATGCTGGGCTGAACGCGGGCCGCGCCGCACGCGAAAAAAAGTCGGATTCCCTTGGCGGGTCTTCGCGGCGCGAACGTCTAGGTCAGGACTTCAACGACCGACCCCGATGCCCACACACGGACCCGCCACCATGTCTCCGATCCCGCGACGCGCCACCGACCGAACCCCGCCGCACCATCCACCTCGCGCCCAGGCGCGGCCGCTGCATCCCGTCGCCTGGGCCGTCGCCGGCCTCGCGATGGCGCTGGCCGCCGGCGGCGCGCAGGCCCAGCGCGCCTTCAGCGCCGGCTGGATGGCGCAGAAGAACATGGCGCAGGCCACGGCCGCCGCCACCGGCCGGCTGCCCAACGGCCAGCCGGCCGCGCTGCTGACCCACCCGCAGGCGCAGCAGCAGCGCGCCAACGCCGAGCTGCAGCGCTCGCTCGACAACCTGCAGCTGGCCGCGCGCGGCATCGCGGCCCAGCAGGCGGCCCAGGCCGCGGCGCGGCTGGCCGCGCAGGGCGAGGCCTCGGTGCCCGACGGCCTGGCCGAGGGCGGCCTGCGCGTGGACGGCAACAGCCTCAGCGCCGGCTGGCTCAACGCGCAGGCACCGCAGCAGACGCAGGCCGGCGGCCGCACCACGGTCGCGATCCGCCAGACCGGCGAGCGCGCCATCCTCAACTGGGAGACCTTCAACGTCGGGCGCAACACCACGGTCGAGTTCCAGCAGCAGCCCGACTGGGCGGTGCTCAACCGCGTCAACGATCCGCAGGCGCGGCCCAGCCGCATCCAGGGCCGGATCAAGGCCGACGGCACGGTGCTGATCGCCAACCGCAACGGCGTGGTGTTCAGCGGCACCAGCCAGGTCGATACGCGCAACCTGGTGGCGGCCGCGGCGCGCATCGGCGACGACCAGTTCCGCAACAACGGCATCTACAGCGCGCAGTCCAATGGCCAGCCGCTGCCGGTGTTCACCGACGCGGCGGGCAAGGTCGAGGTGCAGGCCGGCGCGCGCATCGCGACCCGGCAGCCCGCGTCGGTGACGCAGGGCGGCGGCTACGTGCTGCTGCTCGGGCGCGAGGTCGAGAACGCCGGCAGCATCGCCACGCCGCGCGGCCAGGCACAGCTCGCGGCCGGCGACAGCTTCGCGATCCGCAAGGGCGTGGGCACCGAGGCCAACACCTTCTCGACCACGCGCGGCAACGAGATCGCGCCGCAGTTCGCGCCCGACAGCACGGCCGGCCTGGTGCGCAACAGCGGCCTGATCGTCGCCACCGAGGGCGACATCACGCTGGCCGGCCGCACGGTGCGCCAGGACGGCGTGGCGCTGGCCACCACCACCGTCAATGCGCGCGGCACGGTGCACCTGCTGAACTCGGCGGCCGATACCAAGGGGCGCGTGGCCACGGGGCGCGAGGCGGTCACGGCGGTGCTGATCGATGCGGACGATCGATTCACCGCGCTGGACAGCCAGCGCGAGGCGCTGGTGAGCGAATCGGTCGCGCTCGACCGGCTGCGCACCATGGCCGTGCCGGGCGCCTTCGACAACCTGTCGCGGCTGCAGGATCGGCGCGATCTCTCGCGCGTCGAGGTGACGTCGGGCGGCGAGGTGCAGTTCGACGATGGCGCCCTGGTGCTCGCGACCGGCGGCCAGATCGCCGTCAGCGCGCAGCGGCGCGTGTACGTGGGCGCGCAGGCGCGGCTGGATGTCGCGGGCGCGGTCGGCGTGAGCGTGGCGATGGCGTCGAACAACGTCCAGGTCAACATCCAGGGCAACGAGCAGCGCGACGCGCCGCTCAACCGCGACACCGGCAAGCTCGCCAACGCCAATGTCTGGATCGACCGGCGCCGGCTTTCGTACGTGCCCGCCAAGCCGGGCGTGTACGACCGCGACCGCTTCTACACCGCGGGCGGCCTGCTCGAGGTCGGCGGCTACCTGGGCAACCAGCCGCGCGGCATCGGCGAGTGGATGGCGCAGGGCGGCAATGTCACGCTCGCCGGCGCCGAGGTGGTGACGCAGCGCGACTCGCAGATCAACCTCTCGGGCGGCTCGATCGACGTGCGCACCGGCTACCTGAACCAGAGCTGGCTCAAGGGCGGCGACGGGCGCCTGTACCGGCTCGACCGCGCGCCGGCCGACATGGTCTTCGAGGGCGTGTACCGCGGCTTCGAGGATGCGCATGCGCGCTGGGGCAAGAACACCACCGGTTATTTCTACAACCCGCTGATCGGCCCGCAGCGCCAGCTCGAGAACGGCTACACGATCGGGCGCGACGCGGGTCGGCTGGTGGTGAGCGCGCCCACGGCCGTGCTCGAGGGCGACATCGAGGCGACGGTGTTCCGCGGCCCGCGCCAGACCCAGGCGCGCGGCGCGGCGCAGGACGGCTACCTGCAGTCGCAGCTCGCGGTCGCGCGCGCCGGCACGCTGGCGCTGCGACGCATCGGCGGCGTGGGGCCCGACGGTGCCTTCGACATGCAGGTGCGCATCGGCGAGTTCGCCGACGTCGCCGATGCGCTCGCCGGCGACCCGTCGGCCGCGCTGCCCGCCGCGCGCACCGGCACCGCCTTCCTCGACGCCGCGCGGCTCTCCGGCTTCGGCCTGGGCGGGCTGGAGATCGTGGCCAACGGCGAGGTGCGCATCGAGCGCGCGCTGCGGCTGGCCGACGGCGGCCGGCTCGAGATCGTGGCGCCTTCGACGCGCATCGAGGCCGACGTGACGGCGCGCGCCGGCAGCGTGGCGGTGGGCAACGTCGCGCCGGTGGCGAGCACCGGCTCGCCCAACATCGGTGACCTGCTGCAGCGCGACGGCGCCGCGAGCTTCGTGCTCGGCGCGGGCGCGCGGCTCGACCTGCGCGGCCTGTGGACCAACGAGCGACTGGAGGGCGGCAATATCGACGGCGCGGCCGGCAGCGCCTTCGTCGACGGCGGCAGCCTCTCGGTGCGCATGACGCATGGCGGCGTCGCGCTGGAGCGCGGCAGCCTGGTCGACGTGTCCTCGGGCGCCACGCTGGCGCGCAACGGGCGGCTCGCGGGCGGGCGCGGCGGCAGCGTGAGCCTGCTGGCCGGGGCCGCGCTGGTCGAGACCAACCTCGAGGACAACCCCGGCGACGCGCTGCTGCGCATCGATGGCGAGCTGCGCGCGAGCGGCGTGCTGGGCGGGGGCACGCTCACGCTGCAGTCGCCGGCCAACGTGCTGTTCGGGCCCGATGCCTTCCTCGAAGGCGGCACGCTCGCGGCCGGCACGCCGTCGCCGCTGAGCGTGGTGTTCGCGCGCGACGTGCACGTGGGCATCGGCGAGCGCCTGCCGCAACGCATCTCGACGCCGTTGACGGTGTCGCTGCAGGACTTCGCGCTGCCGTCCGTTCTGAGTCCCACCAATGCCGCGCCCCTCGTGACCGCGGCCGACTGGGTGCTGCCACCCTATGTCTCGGTCTACACGCCGCAGGGCTTTCTGCCGCCCGGCAGCCCGCTCCCGGCGGGCACGCGCATCAATGCCTTCGGCGGCCAGCTGCCGATAGGCACGGTGCTGCCTTCGGCCGTGTTCCCGCTCGGCATTCCAGTCCAGCCCTACGTGCTGACCCAGGAGGCGGGCGAGCGCTCGGCGATCGCCTCGGTCTATCTCGCGGGACGCCTGGTCGAGCGCGGCGCGTACTTCGACGAAACGATCGCGTTCGCGCCCGCGCTGCGGCTCGACCCCGCGTTGCTGCAAAGCGGCTTCTCCAGGTACCGGATCGGCAGCTTCAGCGGCGTGCGCGTGCTCGAGGATCTCGCGCCGCGCATGCCGGTGCTGCGCGCCGCCGCCGACGCGGGCGAACTGGCCAGCGGCACCGACACCGCGCGCGCGCTCGAGCGCTGGCTGCCGCCGCTGTACGCCGAGGATGCGCCACGGCATCGCCTGAGCCAGCGCGCCGGCGCCGACCTGAGCCTGCAGGGCGCCGAGCTCGAGCTCGCGCGCGGCGTGCGCATCGAGGTCGATCCGGGGCGCCAGGCGCGCCTGGTGGCGCAGGGCCAGCTCACGGTCGAAGGCCAGGTGATCGCGCCCGGCGGCGATATCGTGCTGGCCAGTGCCGCCACGCGCGGCACCACCGATCCGAAGCTGGCGCCGATCGGCACCTCGATCTGGATCGGCGGCGAGGCGGTGCTCGACGCCGCGGGCCGCGCCCACGTCGCGATCGACGACCACGGCCTGCGCTACGGCATCGCGCCCGATGGCGGCTCGATCCGCATCGGCCTGGAGGACTACACGCGCGCCGACCGCGACTTCCTGAAGGCCACCGGCATGCACGTGATCGTGCGGCCCGGCGCCCGGCTCGATGCCTCGGGCGCCACGGCCGAGGTCGACGCCGCGCCGCAGAACCTGCCGCCCGGCGGCACGCGGGCACAACGGCTGGCCGGCGACGGTGGGCTGATCCGCATCGGCTCCTCGCGCGGCATCTTCAACGACGGCTGGCTGCGCGCCGCCGCGGGCGGCGAGGGCGCGGCCGGCGGCACGCTGAACCTGGTGCTCGAGAACCCGATGAGCAACCCGCACCGGGTGCAGGTCCTGACCCTGGCGCAGGAGCGCGTCGCCAGCGGTGCCGCGGCCGGCCTGCGGCCCGGCGAGGCCGACGGCTCGCCGGTCGACGCGCGCGCCCGCCTCAGTGCCGAGGAGGTGCGCGACGGCGGCTTCGGCACGCTCGAGCTCTGGAGCCGCGACGTCTTCAGCTTCGAGGGCGACCTGGACCTGCGGCTGCCCGAGAGCCTGATCCTGCGCCGCGGTGCCTTCGCCAGCGCGCCGGCCGCGCCGCCCGCGCGGGTGCGGCTGGCCGCGCCCTACGTGCTGCTCGACGGCAAGGTCGTGATCCCGGTGCAGCAGAACGAATTCCAGTCGGGGCTGGTGCAGACCGGCACCTCGACCGTCAACCGGGGCCGGCTCGAGATCGAGGCCGCGCTGATCGACGTGCGCGCCTCCAACCTGTTCGGCGCCATCGGCGTGAGCCAGAGCATGGTGCCCACGTCCAGCGGCGGCCAGATCGTCACCCGCCCACTGGACTTCGCCGGCTTCGACGAGGTGCTGCTCGACAGCCGAGGCGACGTCCGTTTCACCAACGGCACCATCGAGGTCGGCGGCAACCTCACGGTGAGCGCGGCCCAGCTCTACCCGACCACCGGCGCCACGGGCGACCTGCGCGTGGCCCTGCGTCCGGGACAGCCCGACCACTACGATCCCGCGCGCCGGCTCACGATCCGCGGCACGGGCACGGTGCCCGAGCCGCCGGCCTCGGCCTTCGGCACGCTCACGCTGGCGGCCGCGACCATCGACCAGGGCGGGGTGGTGCGCGCACCGCTGGGCAGCATCGTCTTCGGCACCAAGCCCGCCTTCGGCATCGGCACGCCGCCGCTGCGCGACCAGATGTTCGAGGTGCTGCTGCGCGACGGCAGCCTCACCTCCACCAGCGCCGCGGGCCTCGTCATGCCCTATGGCGGCACGGTGGACAACATCCGCTACAGCTACAACGGCCAGGAGGTCGAGTACCTGCCGCTCGCGGCCGTGTCCGGCAAGCCGACGCAGTATGCCGAGCTGTTCGTGCGGCCCGGCGTGGCCTTCGGCCAGTCGCGGATCACGGCCGAGCATGGCGCGGTGCTCGACGTGTCGGGCGGCGGGCAGCTCACGGGCGCCGGCTTCTTCACCGGCCGCGGCGGCTCGGTCGACGTGTTGCGCACGCCGCTGATCGATGCCAATCCCACCTACGGCTTCAGCAGCGCGGGCGCCGGTGTCTATGCGCTGGTGCCGGGCTTCGCGGGCGGCTACGCACCGGTGGCGCCCGATACCGGCGCGGGGGCGCCGCGCGTGGGCCAGCAGATCCGCTTCGACGCACCCGTGGGCGGATTGCCCGCTGGCACCTACACGCTGCTGCCCTCGACCTATGCGCTGCTGCCCGGTGCCTGGCGCATCGAGCTCGGCGCGCAGAACCAGGCCGGCCCGTTCGACACGGTGCGCGCCAGCGGTTCGATGCGCGCGAGCGGCTACCTGGCCATCGCCAACACCGCGGTGCGCGACGCGCTGCCCACCGCCGTCACGCTCACGCCCGGCAGCGCGGTGCGCGGCCTCTCGCAGTACAACGAGACCAGCTATGCCGACTTCGCGCTCGCGCGCGTCGCCCTGTTCGGCGGCGCGCGGCCCCGGCTCGAGCGCGATGGCCAGAGCGTGCACATCGACACCGCCAGCGCGACCGGCCGCGTGCTGTCCTTCGAGGGCGTGGCGAGGCTGCGCGGCGAAGCCGGCACGGCCGGCGTCTACGACGGCCACCTGTTCCTCACCGGCCGGCGCGCGGTCGAAGTGCTGGCGCCGGGCATGGCGCCCACGCCGGACTTCGCCGCCTTCGACGCGGCGCAGCTCTCGGCCTTCGATGCGGGCACGCTGATCGTGGGCGGCACCTACGGCCTGCGCGACGTGTTCGTGACCGTCGGGCAGGCCGCGGTCCCGGTCGGCCCGCACGTGGTCGTCAACAGCGCCGAGCAGGAGGTCGTGATCGTGCGCGGCGGCGCGCGGCTGGCCGCGGGCCAGGTCTTCCTGTCGGGCCACGACGTGCGCGTGGAGCGCGGCGCGCTGATCGACACCACGCGCAGCAGCACCACGGGCTTCGACTCGACCCAGGGCTACGTCTACCTCGACTCGGCAAGCAACGGCGCCAGCGCGATCCTCGCGGTGGGCAACGGCGTCTACGATTTCGCGCCGCCGCAGGGCAACGCCTCCGCGCGCCAGGGCGCGATCACCATCGACGACGGCGCGATGCTGCGCACCCGCGGCAGCGTGAGCTTCCTCAGCAGCGGCCCGGTGACGCTCGGCGAGGCCGAGATCAACGCGCGCTACCTGAGCATGGCCGCGCCCGCGATCCAGGTCGGCACGCGCGCATCCTTCGCCGCGGCCGAGGCGCAGGGCGCGATCGGGCCCGGCGTGCGGCTGAGCCAGGAGATGCTCGAGCGGCTGCTGCGGCCCACCGTGCCCGGCCAGACGCCGATCGAGCAGCTCTCGCTGACGGCGACCCACTCGCTCAACTTCTTCGGCAGCGTCGCGCTCGACCTGCGCGCGGCGCGCGGGGAGGGCGTCCCCGAGACGGTGCTGATGCTCAACACGCCCGCCATCTACGGCTGGGGCACGGCCGGCGACAGCGCGCGCATCGCGACCGGCACGCTGATCTGGAACGGTCTCGCGGCCGGCAGCGGCTCGCCCGAGTCGCCGTTCACCAGCCGCGGCCCCGGCCCCGTGACGCCCGGCGGCCCGGGCACCGGTGCCGGCAGCCTGGTCGTCGATGCGCGCCGCATCGAGTTCGGCTACGGACCATCGCAGCGGGGCCAGGACCAGGCGGCGCTCGACCGGCTGATCCTCGGCTTCTCGCACGTCGGCCTGCAGGCCAGCGACCGCATCACCGCCAATCGGCGCGCCACGCTCTCGGTGTACCGCCAGGGCACCGACGCGGCCAGCCGCAGCGGTGGCGAACTGCTGCTGAGCACGCCGCTGCTGACCGGCGAGGCCGGCTCGTTCATGAGCTACCGCGCCGGCGATGCGGTGCGCGTGAGCGCGCCCGAAGGCAACCGGGGCGCGGGCGACACGGCGCGCCTCGACGCGCTCGGCGCCGAAGTCCGGCTGGCGGGCCGCTCGGTCCTGCTCGACACCGCGGTCGCGCTGCCCAGCGGCCGGCTGGTGCTCGAGGCCGAGCGCGACATCCGGCTCGGCGACGGCGCGGCCATCGACCTCGCGGGCCGCGCCCTCGGTTTCTTCGACGTCACGCGCTTCAGCAGCGGCGGCGACCTGCTGATCGAATCGGCCGAAGGCGCCGTCGCGCAGGCCGCGGGTTCGCGCATCGACGTCTCGGCCGCCGGCAAGCCGGCCGGTTCGGTCCGCGTCACAGCGACCGGCGCCGACGGCCGCGTGACGCTCGCGGGGCGCATCCTCGGCGCTTCGCCGCGGGCGCGCGAGTCCGGCAGCATCGACATCCGCGCGCGCGCGCTCGACGACTTCGCCGGGCTCAATGGGCGGCTCAACGAGGGCGGCGTCTTCGGCGGCCGCGGCTTCGTGGTCAAGACCGGCGACCTCGCGATCGGCGACGAGCTGCGCGCCAACCGCATCGAGGTCTCGGCCGACGGCGGGCGGCTCACGGTCAACGGCCGCATCGACGCCAGCGGCGAGGACGTGGGCACGATCCGCCTCGCCGCGCGCGACGACCTCGTGCTCGCATCGGGCGCGGTGCTCGACGCGCGGGGCACGCGGCTCGCGCTCGACGGGCGCGGCCAGGCCATCGAGGCTTCGAACAGGGCGCAGGCGGAACTCGGCTCCACGGCCGGCACGGTGCGGCTGGACGCGGGCGCGACGATCGACCTGCGCGCGGCCGACGCGGTCGCGCGCGGCCGGCTCGAGATCAACGCACGGCGCCTCGGCACCGACGGCGTGGCGGTCGATGCCGCCGCGGGCGTGGCGGTGCGCGGCGCCGAGAGCATCGCGGTCAATGCCTTCGCGCGCGACACGCCCGCGGACGGCATGGTCGACCAGGCGTACCTGGACCGGCTGCATGCCGCCAGCGTGGCCTTCATCGACGCCGCCAACGCCAGCGGCGCGACCCAGGCGCGGCTGGCCGGGCTGCGCGCGCAGGGCCCCGCCTTCCATCTGCGGCCCGGCGTGGAAGTCCGCGCAGCGGGCGACCTGCGGGTGCGCGGCGAGATCGATCTCTCGGGTTACCGCTACGGCCCCGGCGCCGACAGCGCGCGGCGCGGTTCGGGCGAACCGGGCGTGCTGGTGCTGCGCGCGGGCGGCAACCTCGTCGTCAACGGCAGCATCTCCGACGGCTTCGCGCCGCCGCCCGACACGCCCGACGACTTCGGCTGGACCGACCGGCCCGACGGCCGGGGCCGCATGATGGCCGTGGCCGACATGCTGGCGCCCGGCATGCGTTCGTGGTCGATGCGCCTCGTGGGCGGCGCCGACCTGGGCGCGGCCGACACGCGCACGCTGGCGGCCGCATCGCGGCTGCGCGACAGCGGCGACCTGCTGCTCGACGACCCGCACCAGGTCGCGGTCCAGTTCTCGCCCGAGGCCGGGCTGTCGGTGCTGCGCACCGGCACCGGCTCCCTCGAGTTGCTGGCCGGGCGCGACTACCGGCAGATGACGCCGTTCGGCGTCTACACCGCCGGCACGCAGATCGCGGGCAGCGAGGCCTGGGACCTGCCGCGCGCGGCGGGCTGGGACGGCTCGGTGCTCGCCGGCTATCCCGACTACGAAGCCACGCTCAACGCGCGCCGCATGTTCTTCACCGAGGGCGGCGGCGACCTGTTGCTCGCGGCCCAGGGCGAAATGCGTGGCCACGTCTACAGCGACATCGGCAACCTCAAGTTCAGCAACGACATCGGCCGCTGGCTCTGGCGCCAGGGCGGCAGCGAACTCGGGCAGCGCACGGCCTGGGGCATCAACTTCGGCCAGTACGTGCTGTCGCCGCTGTCCGGCGGCGTCGAGCTCGCGGGCTTCAACGGCATCGGCACCTTGGGCGGCGGCCATCTCACGGTGCGCGCGGGCGGCGACGCCGGATCGACATCCAACATCGGCATGAACGACTTCACGGCCACCACATCCGCGCTCGACCTGTTCGTCGCCTCCACCGGCCGCGTGGGCGCCGACGGCACGCTCGCGGTCTCGGGCGGCGGGCGCCTGAGCCTGGAGGTCGGCGGCCGCCTCAACACCGGCGTCGACACGGGCAACATGCCGGTCACCACCGGCCAGGTCGTGAACCTGCGCGGCGACAGCCGGGTGCGCGCCGGCACCATCGGCATGTCGCTCGAGGCGGGCTATGGCCTGAAGGCCGGCGGCGATCCGCGCGCCGTCGATGTACGCGCGCCGCGCGACCGCGCGGGCTTCGGCGGCATCAACCTGCTGGTGGGCGATGGCGCGATGACGCTCGAGGCGCGCGGCGACCTGTCCGTGATCACCGCGCGCGACGCGGGCCGGGTGCCGCTGCGCGGCGGCGAGACGCAGGCCTCCTCGCAGGGGCAGGACGGTTCGGCCGTCAGCGCGTTCTCGCTGTGGACCGAGCGCAGCGGCCTCGAACTGTTCTCGGCCGGCGGCGACATCCTGCAGCGGCCGGTGCTGAGCCTGGACAGCAACGCGCTGCGCTACGACCCGGGTCGCTTCTCGGCCATCGCCGCGAACGGCTCGGTCACCACCGCGATCAATCTCGCGCCATCGCGCCAGGGGTTGCTCGAGCTGCTCGCGCGCGACAACATCTTCGGCACCTCGTCGATATCGAGCGCCGCCCTCGAGTCGCTCGCCACGCCGCAGGCGCCGCTGTGGCTGCTCAGCGCCTTCGGCTCGCGCCTGGCCAGCAACTACTACGCGGCGATCGACCGGCCCTCGCCCGAGGGCGACATCTACGAACCGCTGTTCGAGGGCAGCGTGCTGTTCGCCCACGGCGTGGACCGCGCGACGGCGCTGCATGCCGCGGGCGGCGAGCCGATCCGGCTGTACGCGGTGCGCGGCGACATCATGGCCGTCAACGGCCTCGAGCGCGCCCTGGTCGAAGGGGGCCGCGACATCGAGCACTACTACATCGCCGCCCGGCCGCTGCAACTGCGCGCCGGGCGCGACATCCTCGCCAGCGGCTTCGTCTCGCACAACGCGCCGACCGACGTCTCGGTGCTGCAGGCCGGGCGCGACATCCTCAACACCCGGATCGACCTGGCCGGCCCGGGCCTGCTCGAGGTCACGGCGGGACGCAGCATCCAGCAGGGCCTGCCGGCGGATAACTCCTCCTCGAACTTCACGCTGCGCAGCATCGGGCCGATCTTCGAGGGCGACACGCGGCCCGGTGCCTCGATCGTGCTGTCGGCCGGCATGGGCGCGCGCGGACCCGATTACGCCGGCTTCGCCGCGCGCTACCTGGACCGCGCCAACCTGGCGGACCCGGGCGCGCCGCTGGCCGACCAGGCCGGCAAGGTCGCGAAGACCTACGAAGACCGGCTGCTGGCCTGGCTGCGCGAGCGCTTCGGCTACGCGGGCGGCGCCGAGGGCGCGCTCGCGGCCTTCCTCGCGCTGCCCGTGGAGCAGCAGGGCGTGCTGGTGCGCGAGGTGTTCTACGAGGAACTGCGCCAGGGCGGGCGCGAGTACAACGATCCCGACAGCCGCCGTGCCGGCAGCTACCTGCGCGGGCGCGCGGCGATCGCGGCGCTGCTGCCCGAGGGTACCGGGCGCGGCGACATCGTGTTCCAGGGCAGCGCTGGAGCGCACACCCAGTTCGGCGGCGACATCCAGGTGCTGGTGCCCGGCGGCGGACTCACGCTGGGCGCCAACGGCGTGCTGCCGCCGCCGAGCACCGGCCTGCTCACGCAGGGCGAGGGTGCGGTCGAGATCTACACGCGCGACAGCGTGCTGCTGGGCCTCTCTCGCATCATGACCACCTTCGGCGGCGGCATCCTCGCCTGGTCGGCCGAGGGCGACATCAATGCCGGGCGCGGCAGCAAGACCACGCTGGTCTATACCCCGCCCAAGCGCAGCTACGACGCGCTCGGCAACATCCGGCTGTCGTCGAACGTGCCGAGCAGCGGCGCCGGCATCGCCACGCTGGCCCCGATCGCCGAGGTGCCGCCGGGCGACGTCGACCTGATCGCGCCCCTGGGCACCATCGACGCGGGCGAGGCCGGCATCCGCGTGTCGGGCAACGTGAACCTCGCGGCCTTGCAGGTGGTCAACGCGGCCAACATCCAGGTCAAGGGGGAGTCGGCCGGGCTGCCGGTGGTGGCTTCGGTCAACGTGGGCGCGCTCACCAGCGCCAGCGCCGCGGCCTCGCAGGCCGCGATGGCCGCGCAGGACTCGGTGCAGCGCGAGCGCGCGGCCGCGCGGCAGGCGCTGCCCTCGGTGTTCACGGTGCGCGTGCTGGGCTTCGGCAACGAGCCCGCGTCCGGCACGCCGAGCACGCCCGGTGGCAACGATGCCGCGCCGCAGCGCGGCGGCTACCGCAGCGGCAGCGCGGTGCAGGTGCTCGGCGATTCGGCCATGGGGCCGGCCGAGCGCAACCAGCTCACGCCGGCGGAGCGGCGAACGCTGGGATATTGAGGAGGGCGCCCGGCATCGCGAAGAGAGGCCGCGCAACGCAGCCTCTCTCGCGCTATTCGGCCAGGGTGGGGCGACTTCCCGGAGGATTCCCGGCATCTGCTGAGCTGCGCGCAGTTCCCCGGCATCGAGCGGATCACACGGGAACAGGCCTCCATCAAGGCCATGGAAACGCGGCCCGCACCGACGTCCGACGAGGCCAGGCTGTCGGGCTACGTGCAGTCCTCGCTGCCTGTCTGCATGGCCTTGCTGCCCACGATGCAGGGCCTGCAGGACGTCGAGGTCAGGGAGGCCGCCGCCTATTGCAATTGCATCCACGGTGCCAGCGTCGAGGGACTGACCGGCGCCGACCTTGACGACTTCAGGACACCGAGCCTCGATGGCAAATACACCATCGAGAAGAGATTGCTGATAGGCAGCGGAATGGCAGCGCGCGCGAATGCCGCCATACTGGCATGCCGGGCGGAGGCGTTGGCTGCGTACTGACTTCGCGCCGCACTGTGGCGCATCCGAGCGATCGTTCGGGTCGCATTCAATACAGGGAGTTTCGATCCATGAATCCAGTGAATCCAGGCACCGCCCTGCCGGCATCGTCGATGCCGTGGGAGCCCACCGCCGTGGCGCGCTTCAACGACAACCAGATCATGGTGGTCAAGGCACAGGGCGCTTACGAATGGCATCGGCATGACGACACCGATGATTTCTTTCTAGTCCTCAAGGGACGCCTCACCATCGAAATGCGCGACCGCAGCGTCACGGTCGCGGCTGGCGAACTGTTCGTGGTACCACGTGGCGTGGAGCATCGTCCCATTGCGCAGGAGGAAGCTCATTTCCTGCTGATCGAGCCTTCGGGTACCCCGGGCTCGGCAACCGGCGGCGGTTGAACGGCGCTCAATGCGCGGTCATCAGTGACCGCAGCAGCGAGACGGCCCTTTGCGCCGCGGGGGCCAATGGCCGTGCGGCGGAACGGACCAGCGTGATCTTCGTCTTCGACAGGCGCCTCTCCCGCAGCGCGACGGTGGTCAATGCGCCGGCCTCGACTTCATCGAGAACCGCATGTCGAGGCAGGAAGGTCACGGCGACTCCGTTGACCGCGATCTGGCGCATCAGTGCGATGGAGTTGGTCTCCATTGCCAGATCGAGCTGAATGCCACTCAGCGCAGCGACCCGATCGATCTCCTGCCGGATGCCGAAACTCCTGTCGGGCATCACGACAGGGTATCCAACCGCTTCGGCGACCGAGCAGGACTTGCTGCGTGCCAGCGGATGCGTGGCGGAAACCACCAGGTACAGCGGCTGTCGCATGAATGCGAGCTCGATGAGGTCGCCGCGCGGGGCGGGGCCGAACAGCAGTCCCAGATCGGCCTGTTGCTCGGCGACCATGTCGGCCGCTGCGTTGGAGCCCACGATCGCCAGCGACATCCTGACCTGTGGATTCGCACGATGGAATGCCTTGGTGAACTCCGAGAGCAGGCGAGGGATGACGCCCTCGATCGCAGCGATCCGGACATGGCCTCTGGGCAGTTTCAGGTATTCGTCGAAGCGCGCACGGAAGTCCGCGGTCTCTTCCGCCTGCCTGGACAGGAATTCCAGCAACAGAGTGCCGGCCGCGTTCAACCGCATGCCCCTGGCTTCGCGGCTGAACAGCCGGGCGCCGAAGTGATCCTCGAGCATCCGCACCTGCCGGCCGATGGCGCTGGTCGCGACACCCAGCGTTTCCGACGCGGCCGTCAGAGATCCGGTTCGCGCAACCTCGCGGAAGTAGCGCAGCACCGCGGTTTCGATCATCGGCAGCCCCTTCATACTTTCCATTGATTCGCAAGCTTATTGCCAATTGACCCCCTGTGATTGGCAAGAAACACGGAATACGCTCGGATTCCTCGACCATGAACTCAGAGGATCTGCATGAGCTCTGCCATTTCACGAGAAGCCATCGAGGCGGCACATGCCCGGATCGGTGACTTCGTTCGCAAGACACCGGTGCTTGAACTGCCGCGTGGCGAACTGTCCGACCGGGCCCGGGTCTGCCTGAAGCTCGAGCTGCTGCAGCGCACCGGATCGTTCAAGCCCCGCGGCGCGTTCAACAACGTGCTTCAGCGCGAGGTGCCGGCGGCCGGTATTGCCGCCGCATCGGGCGGCAACCACGGCATTGCAGTGGCCCATGTCGCGAGAACGCTGGGGATCCGGGCCACGTTGTTCGTTCCCGAGAGTGCGAGTCGCGTCAAGATCGAAGCGATCCGATCGCTCGGCGCGGATCTGAGGCTGCATGGCACGTCCTATGATGAGGCACAGTCGGCTTGTCTCGACCACGTGGCCCGAGCGGGCGCGCTGCACGTGCATCCGTTCGACGACGAAGCCACGATCGCGGGACAGGGAACGATTGGCAAGGAATGGGAGGCTCAGTGTCCGGGCCTCGACGCCGTTCTGGTTGCAACGGGCGGAGGTGGCCTGGTCAGCGGGATTGCCTCTTGGTACGCAGGACGAGGCGTGAAAGTGATCGCCGTGGAGCCGATGGGGGCGAACGCACTGCACGCATCGATGGCGGCCGGACATCCCGTTGCGATCCAGGTCCGATCGATCGCGGCGGATTCACTGGGGCCCAGCAGGGTCAGCGATCGTGTCCACGAGATCTGCGCATCATCGGTCGATCGAGTCGTTCTGGTTTCGGACGACGCGATCGTTCGAGCGCAGGGCTTGCTGTGGCAAGCCTACGGTCTGATCGCGGAGCCCGGAGGCGCCACCGCGCTGGCTGCCTTGCTCGACGGGGCCTTCGTTCCAGCGCCGGGGAACCGCGTCGGCGTGCTTCTTTGCGGACGCAATGCGGCGCTGGACACCGGAACTTTCGGGGATTGAGGCGTCATCCGGGCGCGAGGCCCTCACCGCCCCGGAATCAGCGGCGACACCGGCGCCACCGGCGGCGGCCGCTGCGGATACACCGAGGTGCCGAAGGTATTGCCCATGCGGGTGCTGGTGGCCGCGCGGTTGAACAGGCCGAGCTGGTTCGAGGGCCGGTTGGCGATCGCCTCCGAGGCCAGTTGCGGCGTGCCCTCGGCATCGCGCGGTGCCGAGGCGGGCGGGCGCATCTTCTGCGTCAGGCAGTCGTAGGAGGGCGCGCGTTCGCCGTTCACCGTCGCCTCGATGCAGGACGGGGGCGGCTCGGCGTCCTGCGCCATGGCGCCGGGGCCGGACAGGCCGGCCAGCATCGCGATCCAGAAGCAGGCTGCGCGCATCGACGTCTCCGATCTCCGGGAAAGAAAAAACGCGCCAGTCTAGGCCGGGAACAAGTCGCCGCGATGTCGCGAACCCGGGTGCGCGGCGCCTGTCATGGGTCGGTCATGTCAGACGAATAGCCTCAGGCCGCGAACATCGATCCAGACCGCAAGGCGGACGGCCGCGCCAGTCGCCCACTTTCTCTCCGCCGCACTCCCTTGCCTTCCTCCTCCGCCTCATGACACGTGCTTCCGCCTCGGGCAGTGCCCTGTCGCTGTCCTGGTGCCTCGTCGTGCTGCTGATGATGGGCGCGCGCTTCGCCCAGGCGCAAATGCCCGGTCCGCGCGAAGCGGCCGGCGCGATCAACTTCGACATGCAGGCCCAGCCGCTGCAGGACGCGCTGGCCGAGTTCGGCCGCATCACCGGCCATTCGGTGCTGGTCAGCAGCAGCCTGGCCGCGGGCCGCGCGGCCTCGCCGGTGCGCGGGCAACTGGCGCCGCGCGAGGCGCTGCGCCAGTTGCTCGCGGGCTCGGGCCTGGTGGCGCGCTATGTCGGCGAACAGTCGTTCACGCTGGTGCCCGAGTTCGTGGCGGAAGCGAACGCACCCGCGGCAACGCGCGGCGAGGCCGTCGGCGGCGAGGACGAGGCCGTCGCCGACCTGCGCGCCTACGCGGCCGCGCTGCAATCCTCGATCACGCGCGTACTGTGCATCGCGCAGCCCGACGCCTTCGGCCGCTACCGCCTCGGCCTGCAGCTGTGGATCGGCGACGACGGCGCGGTGCGCGAGGTCCGCGTGCTCGAGGGCAGCGGCCAGCAGGAGCGCGACGCGCGCGTGCTGCGCAGCCTGCGCGACCTGGCGCTCGATGCGCCGCCGCCCGCGCTGCCGCAGCCGCTCACGATCCTGCTGACGCCGCGCACCGACCCGGCGCGCGATTGCCGCCCCCATCGGGCACGCGCGGGCTGAGGGAGCGACGATGCCCGACCGCTTCAAGGCCGCATTGCGGACGCTGTTCCTCGCGCGCTACGCCCAGTTCAGGAAGCACCTGCACATGCGCCTGGGTTCCGAGGACCTGGCCAACGACGCGCTGCAGGAAACCTTCCTGCGGGTGGAGAACAGCACCGTGCGCAGCGAGGTGCGCTATCCCTCGGCCTACCTGTTCCGCATCGCGCTCAACGTGGCCGAGGACCAGCGCAAGAGCAACGCGCGCCTGCTGAGCGTGGGCGAGGTCGAGGCGCTCTACGACATGGCCGACGAGATGGCCGACCCGGCGCGCGGCGCCGAGGCGCGCGACCAGATCGCGGCGCTCGAGCGCGCGCTGGCCGAGCTGCCGCGCCGGCGCAAGGCGATCGTGCTGGCCGCGCGCGTGGACGAGATGCCGCACAAGGACATCGCGACGCGCTACGGCGTGTCGGTGCGCACGGTCGAGAAGGAACTGCGCGCCGGCCTCGAGCATTGCTGCGAGCGATTGGGCCGGGATTTCATCCAGCGCTTCGGTCCCGGCGCGGGAAAACAGTCGAAGCAAGATGAAGGCTGAAAAAGATGAAGCCTCGGCCGTCGACGAACCCGGAGATCCCGACGCGATGAAGACCCTGCAACGCGAAGCCCAGGCCTGGGCGGTGCGGCTGGCCTCGGGCCAGGCGAACGAGGACGATGCGCGCGCCTTCAAGGCCTGGTGCGCGCGCAGCCGCGCGCATGCGCAGGCCTTCGCGCAGGCGCGCGAGGTCTGGCGCGCGATGGCGCCGGCCGGCCTGCAGCTGCGCCGGCAGGAGGAGCGCGCCGCGCGCAACAAGCTGCCGCTGCCGGGCCGCCGCGCCTGGCTCGGCGGCGCGGTGGCGGCCTCGGTCGCCTACCTCGCGGTCTCGCCGCCGCTCGGCCTCTGGTCGCCGGTGACCGACTGGAACGCCGACTACAGCACCGCCACCGGCGAGCAGCGCGAGGTGCACGTGGCCGGCGGCGTGGTGCTGCAACTGAACACGCGCACGCGCGTGAACCTGCGCCGCGCGGCGGGCGATGGCGGCGGCGGCGACAGCGTCGAGCTGGTGGCCGGCGAGGCCGAGTTCGCCAACGAGGCCGCGGGCGGCACGCGCTTCACGGTCACGGCCGCGGGCGGCACGGTGTCGGCGCAGCGCGCGCGTTTCAACATGCGCAACCTCGACGGCGAGGTCTGCGTGACCTGCCTGTCGGGCCAGGTCGAGGTGGCGCGCGGCACGCAGCGCGTGCGGCTCGACGCGGGCCGCCAGCTGCGCTGGAGCGCGGCCGGCCTCGGCACGGTCGCGGCGGTCGACACCGGCCCGGTCAGCGCCTGGCGCCGGCGCCAGCTGGTGTTCGACCGGGTGCCGCTGTCGCAGGTGGTGGCCGAGGTCAACCGCTACCGCCACGGCCGGCTGGTGATCACCAGCGCGGCGCTGGGGCGCAGCGAGGTGCAGGCCAGCTTCTCGATCGACCGGCTCGACGACGTGGCCTTCCTGGTGCGCGACGTCTACGGTGCCGAGCTCACGCAGCTGCCCGGCGGCATCGTGCTGCTGGGCCTGGCCAGCACCTGAGTGCCGTGGCCGGGCGCGCGCCGTTCGTGAAGTTTTCGTGACATGGTGCAGTCGCGCCATGGCTTCGCTGTCATAGCTCGGTAGACCACGAGGCCGCGGGCCTCGCGGCATCGATCGAGCAACGCAACACGAACCCATGGAAGTCCGCATGCAACGCAGCAGCACGGTGTCCCGGCGCAACGAGAGCAGCCCCTTTTCCTTCACCCCCCAGACCCGGCTGCGGCCGCTGGTGCATGCCATCGCGCTGATGCTGGCCGCGGGCGCCGCGGTGCCCGCCGCGCATGCGCAGCGCGCCTTCAGCGCCGGCTGGATGGCGCAGAAGAACATGGCGCAGGGCACCGCGCTGGCCACCGGCCGGCTGCCCAACGGCATGCCGGCCTCGGCGCTGGTGAGCCCGCAGGCGCAGCAGCAGCGCGCGGGCGAGCAGCTGCAGCGCTCGATCGGCAACCTGAACCTCGCCGCGCGCGGCATCGCGGCGCAGCAGGCCGCGCAGGAGGCGGCGCGCCGCACGGCGCTGGCCAGCGGGCAGGGCGTGCCCGACGGCATGGCCGAGGGCGGCCTGCGCGTGGACACGGCCAGCCTCACGGCCGGCTGGGCCAATGCCAACGCGCCGGTGGAAACGCGCAGCGGCGGCCAGACGCAGGTGACGATCGCGCAGACCGCGCCGCAGGCGATCCTCAACTGGGAGACCTTCAACGTCGGGCGCAACACCACGGTGAAGTTCGAGCAGCAGCCGAGCTGGGCCGTGCTCAACCGCGTCAACGACCCGCAGGCGCGGCCCTCGCAGATCCAGGGCCGGATCCAGGCCGACGGCACGGTGATGGTGGTCAACCGCAACGGCATCGTGTTCAGCGGCAGCAGCCAGGTCGACACGCGCAACCTGGTGGCCTCGGCCGTTGGCATGAGCGACGCACAGTTCAGGAAGGGGATCTACAGCGATGCCCAGGGCACGAAGTTCGTCCCGAGCCTGGCCAACGACCTGCAGACCACCGCCAACAGCTTCAGCCATGGCGCGGCCACGGGCGACGTGGTGGTCGAGGCCGGCGCGCGCATCGCGACGCGCCGCCCCGAGACGGTGACCGAGGCCGGCGGCTACGTGCTGCTGGCCGGGCGCGAGACGCGCAACCACGGCCAGATCAGCACGCCCAACGGCCAGGTCATGCTGGCCGCGGGCGATGCCTTTGTGATCCGCAAGGGCCTGGGCACCGACGAGAACCAGGCCTCGACCACGCGCGGCAACACGGTCGTGCCGCTGCGCCTCGAGGGCAGCGGCGCCGGGCTGGTGCGCAACACCGGGCTGCTGCAGGCGGAGCAGGGCGACATCACGCTCGCCGGCCGCGACGTGCGCCAGCAGGGCGTGGCGGTGTCGACCACCTCGGTCCACACGCGCGGCACGGTGCACCTGCTCAACGACACGGCCGATGCCGCGGGCAAGGTGACGCTCGAGGCCGGCAGCGTGACCGCGATCCTGCTCGACGAGAGCGCGACCACCGCGCTCGACGTGCAGCGCAACGCGATGATCAAGGACTCGGACAAGGCCGGCGACGGCGTCGCGCACCGGCGCGACCAGTCGCTGGTGCGCATCGCCAGCGGCGGCGAGGTCGAGTTCCTCGGCGACTCGCTCACGCTGGCCACCGGCGGGCAGGTGCTGGTCGATGCCGCGAAGCGCAGCAGCGTGCGCGAGGGCGCGCGCATCGACGTGTCGGGCGCGGTCGGCGTGCGCGTGGCGATGGAGGCCAACAACGTCGAGATCAACGTGCAGGGCAACGAGCAGCGCGACGCGCCGCGCAACCGCGACGGCCGCGCGCTGTTCAACAACAACATCTGGCTCGACCGCCGCTACCTGGTGCGCGTGCCCGCGGGCACCAACGGCTACGAGACCGACCGCTGGTACACCGCGGGCGGCCTGCTCGAGGTCGGCGGCTACCTCGGCATCGCGGGCCACGGCATCGGCGAATGGTCGGCGCAGGGCGGCACGGTGCAGTTCGGCGGCGGCGAGCTGCGCACCGACAAGGGCTCGAGCATCAACCTCGCGGGCGGCACGCTCGACGTGCAGACCGGCAAGATCCGCCAGACCTGGCTCAAGGGCTCGGACGGCCGGCTCTACGAGGCTTCGCGCGCGCCGGGCGACCTGCTCTACACCGGCCTCTACAAGGGCTTCGAATCGGAGCACAAGCGCTGGGGCGTGACCGATGCCTTCTACAACCCGCTGATCGGCGCGAAAGAGCGGATCGAGAACGGCTACACGGTCGGGCGCGACGCGGGCCGGCTGGTGGTGGCCACGGCCAAGGCGCAGCTCGAGGGCGACATCGACTCCAGCGCCTTCCAGGGCCAGGGCCAGACGCAGGCGCGCGACAAGTCCTTCGACGGCTACCGCCAGGCGCAGACCGCGGTGGCGCTGCGCGGGCAGCTGATCGTCGGCAAGCAGACGCCGGTCTACGACAAGGCGACCGAGGGCCTGCGCTACACCGAGGACGCGGTGGCGCAACGCATCGCCATCGGCGGCGCGGGCGGCGAGGACCAGGACATCCACCTCGACGCCGGCTGGCTCGATGCGCTCGAGCTCGGCGCGCTGCGCGTGCATGCCAAGGACGCGATCGCGGTGCGCGAGGCGCTGCGCGTGGCGCCGGGCGGCGACATCGCGCTGCATGCCACGCAGGTGCAGGTCGATGCGGGGCTGGAAGCGCGTGGTGGCGGCATCGCGCTGGGCAACGTGTTCCAGAAGTGGAGCGCGAGCCTGGGCTGGATCGACAGCCTCGCGGCGCCGCTCAAGCCCGAGCTGGCCGCCAACGTGACGATCGCCGAGGGCGTGCTGCTCGACGCGCGCGGCCTGTGGACCAACCTCGCGCTCGACCGCGCGGGCACGGCGGGCGTGCCCTTCGTCGCGGGCGGCAGCATCCGCGTGCAGTCCAGCGGCGACGTGGTGGTGTCGCCAGGCGCGGTGCTCGACACCTCGGCCGGCGCCGTCTACCGCGCCGACCACAGCGTGCAGGGCGGCCGCGGCGGCGACATCGCGCTGGCGGCCAATGCCTATCCGGGCGCGGGCACGAGCGGGCCGGCGGGCGAGCTGGTGCTCGGCGGCGCGCTGCGCAGCCAGGGCATGAAGGGCGGCGGCACGCTGCGGCTGCAGTCGGGCGGCGCGGTGGTGGTCGGCGGCGAGATCGCGGGCGGCCGCGGCGTGCTGGCCGCGGGCGAGGCCGCGCCGGTCGACCTGATCGCGAGCGAGGGCTTCGTGGTGAAGGCCGGTGCCACGCTGCCGACCGATTTCCACTACACGCGCACGCGCGCCCAGCCCGGCGAGGCGCTGGGCGCGGCGCCGCTGGTGGACCGGGCGCGGCCCGAGACCCACCTCACGCTGGCCGCGAACTGGACCCCGCCCAAGCCCGTGGGCAGCAACGACTTCTACACCCTGCAGACCGCGAGCGGCCAGTCCTACTCGTTCTATTCCTGGAGCACGATACCGACGCTGCCCGCGGGCACGGTCATCGTCAGCCTCACGGGCCAGTTCGGCGGCTTCCCGAACGGCTACACGGTGCCGGCCGACGTGTTCCCGCAGGGCATGGGCATCCAGCCTAGCCCGGGCGTGATCAGGGCCGGCACGACGGCGCCGCGCGACCTCGAGTTCACGGCCGGCACGCGCATCGCGGCGGGCGGGCGCTTCGACCGCGACGTGGCGGTCGGCCGCGTGCTGCACATCGATGGCGAGCAACTGCGCGCGGGCTTCTCGCGCTACGAACTGGTCGGCCACCAGGGCCTGGCGGTCGCGCCGGGCGCCGCGCTGCGCGTGGAGATGCCGGTGCTGCGCGCCGACACCACCGCCGCGCGCGGGCTGCCCACGGGCGCCGACACCGCCGGCGTGCTCCAGAGCTGGCTGCCGCCCGAATACACCGAGAACGCGGCCAAGGGCCTGCTGACGCAGCGCCAGGGCGCCGACCTGCAGCTCACGGCCGGCTGGGGCTACGGCTCGCTCGCGCCGCTGGACGTGGGCCGCGACGCGCGCGTGCAGGTCGATGCCGGCCGCGCCATCACGCTCACCGGCAACGGGCAGATCACCGTCGACGGCACGCTGCGCACGGCGGGCGGGCGCATCGAGGTGACGAACTTCGGCTATGGCCTCGACGGCGCCTCGTCGAAGAGCCACGACCGCTCGATCTGGCTCGACGACCATGCGGTGCTCGACGTGTCGGGCGAGGCCCGCATCGCGACCGACGTGCGCGGCCGGCGCTACGGCCTGGTCGGCGACGGCGGCAGCATCCAGATCGGCGGGCGCTACAACGCCAATGCCACCAGCACGGTGGGCGCCGACAACTTCATCGTGGTGCGCCCCGGCGCGCGCCTCGAGGCCTCGGGCACCAGCGCGACGCTGGACCTGCCGCAGGCCGGCGCCACCGTGGTCGCTTCCGACGGCGGCCTGATCTACCTGAGCAGCTTCAACGGCCTGTTCCTCGACGGCACGCTGCGCGCCGCCGCGGGCGGCGCGGGCGCGGCCGGCGGCACGCTGGGCCTGACCCTGGAGGCGCCGGCCTATCCCGAGGCCAACCTGCCCGACGCGCGCGTGCGTTCGCTGCGCGAGATCAAGCTCGGTGCGCAGCAGGGCCCCGACTCGCTGCGCGCCGACCTGCGCCCGGGCCAGGCCGATGCCGCGCTCGCCTACGGCCATGCGCGCATCGGCGTCGACCGCATCGAGGCCGGCGGCTTCGACAACCTCTCGCTGTTGGTCAACGGCGTGATCAGCTTCGAGGACGGCGTGAACCTGCGCCTCGGCCAGGGCCTGCGCATGACCGCGGGCAGCTTCAGCCTCGCGCAGGGCTCGGGCGACGGCTCGCAGGTGCTGCTGGCGGCGCCCTATGTGCGCCTGGGTGGCAATACCGGCCTGGGCCGCGACAAGCACATCCTGCCGATCCCGACGAACACGCGCGTGCCGCGGCTGGCCGCGGGCTCGGACCTGCGCATCGAGTCCTCGGTGCTCGACGTGATCGAGACCGTGGCCTTCGGCACCGCGGGCCCCCAGCCCGAACTCCAGGGCAACGTGCAGGTCGAGCGCGACGGCTTCGAGCACATCGCGCTGCGCAGCCAGGGCGACCTGCGCCTGCTGGCCTCGCTGGTGCGCGACCGCACCTCGCTCGAGACCGCGGGCGACCTGGTGCTCGCGGCCAGCCAGATCTATCCGGGCACCGGCGCGCGCGCCGAGATCCGCGCCGGCAAGAGGGGGCAGGTCGACACCTGGGGCAACTACCAGAACCTGTACGACCCGGCGCGCAGCCTGCGCGTGGAGCGCATCGGCGAGGGCGAGCCCGCCGTGCCGTACTCGGCCTTCGGCAGCCTGCAACTGATGTCGGCCAACATCGACCAGGGCGGCGTGCTGCGCGCGCCGCTGGGCAGCGTGATCCTGGGCCGCCCCGAGGGCCAGGCCGACGACGTCGCCTCCACCGTGCGGCTGCGCGCGGGCAGCATCACCTCGACCAGCGGCGCCGGCCTGGCCATGCCCTACGGCGGCACCAAGGACGGCCTGACCTACATCTACAACGGCACCGACGCCGGCTACGTGGGCCTCGGCGGTTCGGGCATCGCCTTCGGCGGCGTCACGCTGCTCGGCGAGCGCATCGACGTGCAGGGTGGGGCGCTGATCGACCTGTCGGGCGGCGGCATGCTCGCGGGCGCGGCCTTCCTCACCGGCCGCGGCGGCTCCACCGACGCGCGGCTCAACCCGCTGGTGCAAAGCGGCACCGGCCGCGCGGCCTTCGTGCTGCCGGGCCTCGCGACCAACCCGGTCTACGCCATCGTGCCGGGCGCGCAGCCGGGCGCGGCGCCGATCGCGGCCGAGAAGGGCGCGGGCGACCCGATGGTCGGGCGCCAGATCACCGTCGGCGCGGGCGTGCCGGGCCTGCCGCCGGGCACCTACACGCTGCTGCCCTCGACCTACGCGCTGCTGCCGGGCGCCTTCCGCGTCGAGCTCAACGGCCTCGCGGGCGGCCAGGCGGCTTTCGGCGCCACGCAGGCGATGCGCAACGGCTCCTACAGCACCGCGGGCCGGGTCGGCGTCGCCAACACCGGCATCCTCGACACGCTGACCACGCAGCTCGTGCTGACGCCGGCCGACCTGCTGCGCACCTATTCCCAGTACAACGAGACCAGCTACGCCCAGTTCGGCCTCGACTGGGCCGCGCGCGACGGCGTGCCGCGCCCGCGCCTGGAGCGCGACGCGGGCCGGCTGACGCTGACCCCCGGCATCAAGCCGCTGGAGGACCGCGGCGTCCGCATCGCCGAGGGCACGGTGCGGCACGCGGCCGCAACGGGCGGCTTCGGCAGCGAGCTGGTGGTCAGCGGCTCCGGGCGCGCGTTCGAGATCGTGGCGGCGGGCAAGGGCCCGACCGAAGGCTTCACCGGCGTCACGCTCGACGCCGGCATGCTCAACGGCATCGGCGCGGGCACCATGGCCATCGGCGGCGCGCCGGGCTCGCAGTTCGAGACCGGCCGCAACACCCAGTCCTCGTATCTCGCGAGCTTCGGCACGGCCTACCAGGCCGCCAGCGGCATCGTGCTGCGCGAAGGCGCCGTGCTGTCGGCGCCGCAGGTGTTCCTGGTCGCGGGCCAGCGCGACGGCGGCATCGTGCTCGAACAGGGCGCGGGCATCGACACGCTGCGCCGCGGACCGGTCTCCTGGGACTCGAAGGCCGGCTATGTCTTCAAGCCCGGCGATGTCGCGGTGCTCGCCGTTTCCAACGGCTGGCTCGACATGCTGGCCCCGAGCCTGAGCACCGACACCCGCTGGGGCCAGGGCCCGATCCGTATCGGCGTGTGCGAGGGCAGCGTGCGCTGCGGCGGCACCACCACCCTCTATGCCGAGGGCACGATCACGGCCGCGACCGACCGTGCCTTCGAGCTCGGCGACTCGGTGCGCTACGGCGCGCGCAACCTGGTGCTGGCCGTGGGCGGCATCAACGTCGGCAGCGCCGAGGCGCTGGAGCGCGCCCGCGCGGGCGGCGCGCTGCCCGCGGGCATGACGCTCAACCAGCAGGTGCTCGACCGCCTGCTGCGCGGCGACACCAGCACCGGCGCGCCCGCGCTCGAGAACCTGGTGCTGACCGCGCGCGACTCGGTCAACTTCTACGAATCGGTGCGCTTGTCGACGCTGTCGTCCGCCAACGGCCAGCCCTCGCTGGCGCAACTGGTGCTGACCACGCCGGCCATCTACGGCCATGGCGGCGCCGACGACGTGGCGCGCATCGAGACCGACACCCTGGTGTGGAACGGCACGGCGTCGCCGGCCGGCGGCGTGATGAGCGGCGGCGCGGGCACCGGCAGCGGCCGGCTCGAGGTCGACGCGCGCGAGATCGTGTTCGGCTACGCGGCGCAGGCCCAGCCCAAGTCGGTGATCTCGCACGACCGCCTGACCCTGGGCTTCGGCACGGTGGCGCTGAACGCCAGCGAGCGCATCACGGCCAACCACCGCGGCAGCCTCGGCGTCTACCAGTCGCAGGGCGCGTGGAACGAGGCCACCAAGGACTTCGACCGCAGCGGCGGCGAGCTGCTGATCGCCACGCCGCTGATGACCGGCAAGGCCGGCTCGGTCAACGCCATCCGCGCGGGCGGCCGCATCGCGGTGACCACGCCCGAAGGCGCGGTGCTGCCCGCGATCGACGCGGTGGCACCCGAGGCGCTGGGCGCCGAGCTGCGCCTCGACGCGGGCGGGCCACTGAGCTTCGACACCGCGGTGCGGCTGCCCAGCGGCAAGCTGAGCCTGGTCGCGCAGGGCGACCTGCTGCTGGGCGAGCGTTCGATGCTCGACCTCGCGGGCCGGCGCGTCGATTTCTTCGACGTCAGCAAGTACGCCTGGGGCGGCGACCTCGTGCTCGAGAGCCGCGGCGGCAACATCGCGCAGGCGGCGGGCGCGCGCATCGACCTGTCGGCCCGCAACAACCGCGCGGGCCGCCTCGATGCGGTGGCGCTCGACGCCGGCGCGGGCACGGTCGACCTGCGCGGCGCCATCGCGGCCGACAGCAGCGGCTACTACGACGCGGGCGGCACGCTGGTGCCCTACGCGGCGGGCGACATCGAGCTGCGCGCGCAGTCCATCGCCGACTTCCGCGGCCTGAATGCGCGGCTCAGCGAGGGCGGTGCCTTCGGCGTGCGCAGCTTCCAGCTCAAGCGCGGCGACCTGGTGGTCGGCGACGAGCTCAAGGCGCGCGAGATCAACCTCTCGGTCGACGGCGGCCGGCTCACGGTCGAGGGCCGCGTCGACGCCAGCGGCGAGCAGGCCGGCAGCATCCGGCTGGCCGCGCGCGACGGCGTGTCGCTCGCGGGCACGGCGGTGCTCGATGCCAGCGCCAGCGTGCTGCGGCGCGACAGCCACGGCCAGGCGATCGACGCGCCCAACCGCGCGGTCATCGAGCTCGATGCCGGCAGCGGCACGCTCTCGATCGCCAGCGGCGCGCGCATGGACCTGCGCGTGGCCGGTGCCGCGAAGGACTACGGCACGGTGGCGCTCAACGCACCGCGCCGCGGCGCCGACGACGTGGCCATCGAGGCCGCGGGCAGCATCGACATCCAGGGCGCGAAGTCGGTCGCGGTCAACGCCTTCGTCACCGACAAGAGCGCGGCGAAGGGCACGGACGCGAGCGTCGACGGCCGTACCTACCAGGTGATCGACCAGGCCTACCTCGATCGCCTGCACGGTCAGAGCGAGGCCTTCATCGAGGCCGCGCTGCGCAACGGCGCGCTGATCGACGGCCGCCTCGCGGGCCTGCGCGCGCAGGGCGACCGCTTCCACCTGCGCCCCGGCGTGCAGATCGTGACCGACGCCGCGATCAACCCCGATGGCGACCTGCACGTGGACGGCGACATCGACCTCTCGGGCCACCGCTACGCGAGCCTGAACCCGCGCACGCGCAAGACCCTGGCCTACGGCTCGGGCGAGCCGGGCGCGCTGGTGATCCGCGCGCCGGGCAACCTCGAGGTCTTCGGCAGCATCAACGACGGCTTCGACGGCTCGCGCCTCGTGCGTGGCGCCACGCCCGACGACAAGGGCTGGATCCTGCCGAACGGCCGGCTGCCCTTCGGCGGCGACCTCGTGATCCCGCACGGCGGCATGGTCACGCTCGACACCGGCACCGGCTTCGAGCAGGGCCGCACGCTGAACTTCGACCTGCCGGCCAGCGCGGTGACGCTGCCCTCGGGCACGCTGCTGCCAGCGCTGATGGTGCTCGACCAGCCGCTGACCGTGCCCGCGGGCCTGGTGCTCGGCGCGGACGTGCGCGACGCCGCGGGCAAGCTGCTGCACGCGGCCGGCTCGGTACTGGGCGAGCCCGTGACGCTGCCGGCCGGCACGCGCCTGGCCGCGGGCTTCCGTCTGCCGGCCGCGGTGCGCATGGCGGCGGGCATCTGGCCCGCGGGCGTGCCGCTGCCGGTGGGCATGGCGCTGTCGCGCCCGCTCGCGCTGGCCAAGGGCGCGGTGGTGCCCTCGGAAACCCAGGTCAAGCTGCCCGGCGGCGTCGAGATGATCAACCTGCGGCCCGCCGATGCCGACGGCAACCAGGGCCGCACCTGGGCGCTGGCGCCGATGCTGCCCGCCGGCTCGCTGTCGTGGGACCTGCGCCTCGTGGCCGGCGCCGACCTCGGCGCGGCCGACACCCGCCTCGCGCAGCCGCACGCCACCGGCCGGCTGCAGCTGGCCGACACCCACTTCGGCCTCGGTTCGAAGGTCAGCGACGTGCCGGGCACCGGCTCGCCGGCCACCTACTTCTGGGGGCCGGACGCCGGCGCGAAGATGGTGATCGACTTCTTCGGGGAGTACGTGCTGAGCTTCCAGATCGTTCCGGGCACGCCCATGACGCCCGAGCAGATCGACGAGATGCGCATGTGGGGCCTGGTCGGCAACGACCCCGCCGACATGAACGACTACGGCTACGGCGAGTACGCCACCGTCGACAAGCCGGCCGTGCCGCCGGACCGCGTCGCGGCCTACCACCCGGCGCGCGAGCAGATCTTCAGCGTGCTGCGCACCGGCACCGGCGACCTCGACCTGGTCTCGGGCGGCGACATCACGCTGCGCTCGCCCTACGGCGTCTACACGGCCGGCACCGCCACCGCGCCCGGCGTGGGCGGCGCGGCCGACCGGCTCTACGACCAGCAGCGCGGCCTGCTCAAGGACGGCTCGATCCTGTTCTCCGTCGAAGGCAAGCCCTACGAGCCGCTGGTCGACGGCGGCGCGCGCAGCCTCTACGCGGCCTGGTACCCGGAGCAGGGCGGCAACCTGCTGCTGCGCGCCGGCGGCGACCTGCGCGGCGACCTGGTCGGCAGCGGCGGCTCGTTGCGCGTGGGCTTCGAGCTCGCCGAGATGCGCGGCCAGGTCGGCTCGACCGCTACCGGCACCTGGCTCTGGCGCCAGGGCAGCGGCAGCGTCGCGACCGGCGCCGACTCGCTGCCCGCGGCCTGGTGGATCAACTTCGGCACCTACGTGGCGGGCTCCAACGGCGAGTACTACCCGTACCCGAGCAACAGCTTCAACAACGATCCCTACCTCGTGGGCTTCACCGGCTTCGGCACGCTGGGCGGCGGCAACCTGGTGGTGGAGGCCGGCAAGGACGCCGGCATGATCGGCCCGCGCGGCGAGGTCTTCTTCAACGACGGCCCGATGAGAGCCCAGACCTCGCGCGTGCCGCGCAGCGAGGGTCTGCACCTGGCCGTGGCGAGCACCGGCCGCATGACGCCCGGCGGCGAGCTCGTGCTCACGGGCGGCGGCGACCTCGACCTGCGCATCGGCGGCAGCCTCAATCCGAACGCGACGCTGCGCAGGAACGAGCACGACCTCAACAGCACCTTCGTCAACCTGCGCGGCGCGCTGCGCGTGCAGGCCGGCGCCATCGGCGGCCTCGACGTGGGCGCGGGCACGCGCGACCAGCTCGACTCGCGCGGCGGCGACCCCTACAGCAAGGGCCGCGCCGGCGCCAGCGGCGGACCGGTGCTGGTGCTCGGCGACTCGACCGCGCGGCTGGACACGCGCGGCGACCTGGTGCTCGGCGGCGTGGCCGACGCGGGGCGCACCAAGCTGCTCAACAGCACGCCCTTCAGCTACCAGGGCCGGGCCTACGCGGGCGAGGGCTACAGCTGGTTCTCGCTGTGGACGCCCGCCACCGCCGTGGACCTGTTCAGCGCCGGCGGCAATCTCACGCCGACCACCGCCTGGGGCGAGGGCGGCGTGAACGAGGACGTGGTGAAGGCGCGCCGCGACAACAACCTCGGCGCGACCTTCCAGGGGCATTTCTATCCGTCGATCCTGCGCGCGGTCGCGGCCAGCGGCAGCCTCTACTACGGCGTGGGCACCGCGAACCTGCTGGCCAACAACGGCGCGGCCTTCACGCGCACCGAGTTCGGCCTCACGCTCTCGCCGGCACCGCAGGGCGCGCAGTACGCCAACGTCACCGGCAAGGGCGTGCTCGAGCTGCTGGCGCGCGACTCGATCCAGGCCAGCGGCTATGCGATCACCGCGTCGACGGCCGACCCGGCGGCGCTCACCAGCCCGTTCCGCCCGGGCTTCATGGGCGTGATCGCCTACACGGGCGGCGGTCCCTACGGCTTCAGCCCGGTGACGGTGCACAACATGCATCCGTCCGTGGCGAATGCCGAGACCGACTGGCTCATCGGCTTCAGCGGCCGCTACACGAACGCGCCGCTGTTCACCTTCGCGAGCCAGGCCACCTCGGCCTATGCCGCGGCGGGCCAGGAGGCGGCGCGCTACTACGCGGTGGAAGGCGACATCGTCGGCCTGCGCTTCGGACAGGCCGCCAGCCTCGGCTACCTGGGCCGCGACGGCACGCGCTACGACGGCTCGATCCCGGTGGCGGTGCGCGCGGGGCGCGACATCACCGACTCGGGCACGCGCCTGGGCCAGAAGGACACCATCGGCACCGGCCGCGGCAACCTGATCTCGCACGGCCTGGCCGACGACATCTCGGTGATCGAGGCCGGCCGCGACATCCGCCACAGCAGCTTCTACGTCACCGGCCCGGGCCTGCTCGAGGTGACGGCCGGGCGCAATCTCTACTTCGCCGACCGCGGCGAGATCAAGACGCTGGGCGCCGTGGTCGACGTGAAGCCCGGCGACCGCAGCAGCGGCGCCAGCGTGGCGGTGTCGGCCGGCATGGGCGCGGGCGCCGACTGGCAGGCCTTCGCGAAGCGCTACCTCGACCCGGCCAACCTGGCCGATCCGGGCCAGCCGCTGGCCGACCAGCCGGGCAAGGCCGTGGCCGTCTACGGCGGCGCGCTGTCGCTCGCGCAGTGGCTGGCGCGCGAGTTCGGCTACGAGGGCAGCGAGGCCGGCGCCGAGTCCTTCTTGGCGCGCAAGCAGGTGGAGCTCGACCGCGAGCGCCAGCAGGCGCTCTCGCGCGGCGACAGCGCGCCCAACCGCTCGCTGGCGCGCGAGTACAAGGTCGAGAGCCGGCTGCACCTGGTCAACTGGCTCACGGAGCGCTTCGGCAAGGCCAACCGCCTGGGCCTGCATTTCGACGCCGCCACCATGGATGCGCGCGCCTTCTTCGCGGCGCTGCCGCCCGAGCAGCAGCGCGCCTTCCTGCGCGGCGTCTACTACGCCGAGCTCAAGGCCTCGGGCCGCGAGTACAACGAGGAAGGCGGCAAGCGCCGCGGCAGCTACCTGCGCGGACGCGAGGCCATCGCCACGCTGCTGCCCGATACCGATGCGCAGGGCCGCCCGCGCAGCTACGAGGGCGACCTCACGCTGTTCAGCAGCGCGCTCTACATCGACGAGTACGTGACCACCAGCGGCGTCGGCAAGGACCGCCCGACCCCGGGCAAGACCTACATCAGCAAGGCCGAGTGGGAAGCGCTGGGCAGCCCGGGCTACGGCGTGGCCTTCTACGACGTGCTCGACGCCGGCATCCACACCCAGTTCGGCGGCGACGTGCGCATCATGACGCCGGGCGGCCGCACGCTGGTGGGCGTGGACGGCGGCTTCGTGCCGGGTCCGGGCTCGGGCGTGATGACGCAGGGCGAGGGCGACATCGACATCTATGCGCGCGGCAGCATCCTGATGGGCCAGAGCCGGGTGTTCACCACCTTCGGCGGCAACATCCTGGGCTGGTCGGGCGAGGGCGACATCAACGCCGGGCGGGGCGCCAAGACCACCGTGGTCTACACGCCGCAGCGGCGCGTCTACGACAGCGTGGGCAACGTCACGCTGTCGCCCAACGCGCCGACCACCGGCGCGGGCATCGCCACGCTGAACCCGATCGCCGAGATCCCGCCGGGCGACATCGACCTGATCGCGCCGCTGGGCACCATCGACGCGGGCGAGGCCGGTATCCGCGTGTCGGGCAACGTCAACCTCGCGGCGCTGCGCGTGGTGAACGCCGAGAACATCCAGGTGCAGGGCAAGTCCACCGGCATCCCGGTGGTGGCGGCGGTCAACGTGGGCGCGCTCTCGAACGCCAGCGCCGCGGCGGCGCAGGCCGGCATGGCGGCGCAGGACTCGCTGCAGCGCGAGCGCGCCGAGGCGAGGAAGGCCTTGCCCTCGGTGTTCACCGTGCGCGTGCTGGGCTTCGGCAACGAGGCGCCCGAGGGCGCGCCGGCCGGCGGCGGCGGTGCGCGCGAGCGTGGCACCACCGGCGCCGCCTACGACCCCAAGGGCGTGGTGCAGGTGCTCGGCGCGGGCGCGCTGACCACCGCGCAGATGCAGTCGCTGACGCCGGGCGAACGGCGCAACCTCAAGCAGTAGCACGAAGGACCGCGCGGCTCGCGCCGCGCCAATCCAGGAAGGGCCTCCCGCGTGGAGGCCCTTCTTCTTATGTGCGTCGACGACCCCGTGCAGGACCCGTCCGACTTTTCTTGATGAAGTTTTCGTGACAAACGACAGTCGCCGCGCCTGCCGGGCGTCTAGGAAACGTACGCAGCGGCGACATGAAGGCTCTCCACCATGGGCCGCTGCCGAGCGAGCTTCATCCTTGAGAACCGAGCTGGACATGCATGACTTGAAGAAGAACGCCCCACCGATGTGCTGGAGAGCGGTGTGGCTGGCAGTGCTGGCGCTGGGCGCGCACGGCGTCGCGTCGGCGCAGGCCGCGGACACCGCGCCGGCGGCCGCCGCGCCCGCCGCCACCCCGGCCCCGAACCAGAACCCGCCCCCCGCGGCCGCGGCCACCCCCGCGCCGGCCGCCCCCGAACGAAAGGTCGACGTCACCGAATACATCGTGCGCGGCAACACCGCGCTGGACGCCCGCGCGATCGAGAAGGCGGTCACGCCCTTCCTCGGTCCCGAGCGCACGCTGAAGGACATCGAGGCCGCGCGCGACGCGCTGCTCGCCGCCTACCAGGCCGCGGGCTACCAGTCGGTCTACGTCGACCTGCCCGAGCAGCAGGTCACGCAGGGCGTGGTGTTCCTGCAGGTCAGCGAAACGCGAGTCGGCCGCGTGCGCGTGGTCGGCGCCGAGTACAACTCGCCGCTGGACGTGCGCGACCAGGTGCCTGCGCTGCAGGAGGGCACCGTGCCCGACTTCAACAAGGCCCAGTCGCAGCTCGCCGCGCTCAACCGCGGCCCGAAGCGGCAGGTGATGCCGCTGGTGCGCCAGGGCGCGCTGCCCGGCACCATGGACGTGGACCTCAAGGTCGAAGACCAGAGCCCGTGGCGCGCCAGCGTCGGCCTCAACAACGACTACAGCGCCGACACGCGCAAGCTGCGCGCCTCGGCCTCGATCGGCCACGACAACCTGTGGCAGCTCGGGCACAGCGCCTCGATCAGCTTCTTCGGCGCGCCGCAGGACCTGAAGCAGACGCAGGTGGTCTCGGCCTCGTACCTGGCGCCGCTGCCCAACAGCAACTGGTCGCTCGAGGCCTCGGCCTTCTGGTCCGACAGCAACGTGGCCACCGTGGGCGGCACCGACGTGCTCGGCAAGGGCCACTCGATCGGGCTGAAGGCCACCTACACCGTGCCCAACACCGGCAACTGGTGGCATTCGTTCAGCGCCGGCGTCGACCTGAAGAACAACCGCGAGGCCCTCACGCTCAAGAACAGCAGCGACGAGGTGCCGCTCAAGTACGCGCCGATCACGCTGTCGTACTCGGGCCTGCGCCAGGCCGAGAAGAGCCAGTACGGCGTGGGCGTGTCGCTGGTGGTGGGCACGCGCAGCTTCTTCAGCTACGGCAGCGACCAGGCGCAGTTCGACTACAAGCGCTACAAGTCCTCGCCGAGCTTCATGGTGCTGAAGACCGACCTCAACGGCACCTACACCTTCGAGGGCGGCTCGCAGCTCGCCTTCCGCGTCAACGGCCAGATGACCGACTCGCCGCTGGTGTCGAGCGAACAGATCGCCGGCGGCGGCATGAACTCGGTGCGCGGCTATCTCTCGGCCGAGGCCACCGGCGACTACGGCGTGGTCGGCTCGCTCGAATGGCGCACCCCGCCGCTGAACTGGCTCAACCCCTGGGTCGAGGGCTGGCGCGCCTACGCCTTCGTCGACGGCGCGCGCCTGCGCCTGAAGAACCCGCTGCCCGAACAGGCCGACCGCTTCGCGCTCGCCTCGGTGGGCCTGGGCACCACCTTCAAGGTCGGCCAGTACTTCTCGGGCCGCATCGATATCGGCCGTCCGCTGAAGGACGGCCCGCGCACGAAGAAGGGCGACACGCAGGTCAATTTCAGCATCAACGCCAGCTACTGATCACCGAATCCGAAACGCGGCAACGCCACTTTTCAAGAACCTTTTTCCACGAGCTTTCCGGAGAACCCCTGTCATGCGACGCTTTCTTTTCCTCGCGCTCACGCTGTTGAGCACGCTCCTGCCGGGCCTGGCCCATGCATGGTGGCAGCCCGAATGGGCCTATCGCAAGCCGATCACCGTGGACGGCGGCCCGCAGGCCGGCGCCATCGGCAGCGACGCCGGCCGCATGCCGGTGCTGGTGCGCCTGCACACGGGCAACTTCAAGTTCGAGGGCGTGAGCGAGACCGGCGCCGACCTGCGCTTCGTGGCCGGCGACGACAAGACCGTGCTCAACCACCAGATCGAGCAGTTCGATCCGCTGCTTGGCATCGCGCTGGTCTGGGTCGACGTGCCCACGGTCTCGGCCGGCACGCCGCAGAAGCTCTGGATGTACTACGGCAACCCCAAGGCCCCGGCCTCGGGCAACGGCCAGCGCAGCTTCGATCCCGACTACACCCTGGTCTACCACTTCGCCGAAGGCGCGGTGCCGCCGCGCGACACGACCGCCTACGGCAACAACGGCCAGACCCCGACCGTGCCGGCCGAAGGCACGGTGATCGGCAAGGGCGCGCAGTTCGCCGGCGCGCCGCTGATGCTGCCCGCCACGCCCTCGCTGGCCCTGGCCGCCGGTGCCAGCTTCACCTTCTCCGCCTGGGTGCGGCCCGACCAGCTCGGCGCGCGCCAGGTGATCTATGCGCGCCGCGACGGCGCGGGCGAACTGCTGGTCGGCATCGACCAGGGCGTGCCCTTCGTGCAGGTCAACGGCCAGCGCAGCACCCCGGCGCAGCCGGTGCAGGCCGGCCAGTGGTCGCACATCGCGGTCAAGGCCGAGGGCGACAGCGTTGCGCTGTACGTCGGCGGCCGCCCCGCGGTGTCGCTGGCCGCGCGCCTGCCGGCGCTGAACACGGCCGCCGCGCTCGGCGCCGACGTGGCCGCCACGCCTGCCGCCGGCCAGAACGCTCCCGCGGCCGCCGCCTGGGCGCCGTTCACCGGCGCGATCGACGAAGTGCGCCTGTCGAAGGTCGCGCGCGGCGATGCGCTGCTGCTGGCCGACGCCGTCTCGCAAGGCGCCGAATCGCGCCTCACGGCCTTCGGTGCCGACGAGCAGCAGGCCGGCAAGAGCCACTTCGGCTTCATCCTGGCCGCGATGCCGCTGGACGCCTGGATCGTCGTCGGCCTGCTGGGCCTGATGATGGTGCTGTCGTGGGCCATCATGATCGGCAAGGGCCGCAGCTACGGCGCCATCTCGCGCGCCAATGCCCGCTTCATCGAGCACTTCCGCGAAGCCGCCGGCGCGCCGCTGGACCGCCTCGCGATCAGCAACACCGTGTCGCAGGAAGTCCGCGACGATTCCTCGCTGTGGCGCCTCTACCAGGTGGCGATCGAGGAGATGCGCCGCCGCCACGAGCGCGGCTACGACCTGAGCGCCGTGTCGAGCGCGACCATCGGCGCCATCCGCGCCGCCATGGACGGCGTGATGGTGCGCGAGACCGAGCGCATGTCCAAGCGCATGAACTGGCTGTCGACCACCATCGAGGGCGCGCCCTACGTCGGCCTGTTCGGCACCGTGATCGGCATCATGCTGGTGTTCGTGGTGGCGGCGATGGCCGGTGCGGTGGACATCAACTCGGTGGCACCGGGCATGGCGGCCGCGCTGCTGTGTACCGCCGCCGGCCTGGGCGTCGCGATCCCCGCGCTGTTCGGCTACAACTGGCTGGCCTCGCGCTCGGACGCCATCGGCGCCGACATGGCGGTGTTCGTCGACGAGTTCGTGACGCGCCTGGCCGAGGAGCAGGGCGAGGGCAGGTCGGTGCCCGCGGCCGTGGCGGCCCAGGGCGGCGCGCGCCGCACGGCCGACGACAACGCGGCGCGTGGCGGCTGGACCTCGCCGGCACAGGTTCCGGCCTGAGGCGACGCACATGCCCAACGCAGCCAAGTTCGCCGTGCGCAAGCGCACCGGCGGCATCAACATCACGCCGTTCGTGGACGTGCTGCTGGTCGTGCTGGTGATCTTCATCCTCACCAGCAACGCCAGCATCCCGGGCATCAAGGTCGACCTGCCGAAGGCCAGTTCCTCGGTGGCGCTGGAGAAGCCCAAGACCAAGGCCATCACGATCGACAACGCGGGCAACGTGTTCCTCGACGCCTACCCGGTGTCGCTGCCGGAGCTCGAGGAGCGCCTGCGCACCGAGAAGGCCCTGTCGCCCGACTTCCCCGTCATCGTGCGCGGCGATTCGAGCGTGCAGTACGCCAAGGTGGTCGACGTGCTGGACCTGCTGCGCCGCATCGAGCTGAACCAGATCGGCCTCGTGACCGGCAAGCAGAAGTGAGGACCGGCGCGTGAAACCTCGCGATCCGACTTTCGCCTTCGTGGGCCGCGCCGCGGCCGGCGGCAGGCGCGCCTGCCGACGCTCGCGCGCTGTGGCGCCGCTGGGGCGGCTGGGCCATCGGCGCGGTGCTGCTGGCGCTGCTGGCGGCGCTCGTGTGGTACCTGCTGGCCGACACCGCGAGCCAGAAGCGCGTGGTGGCCGACGCTCCCACGCTGATGCTGCCGCCGCCACCGCCCCCGCCGCCCGAACCCGAGAAGCTGCCCGAGCCCGAGCCGGAGAAGATCAAGCCGGTGACCGAGCCCGAGCCCAAGCCGATCGAGCCGCTGGAGCCGCCGAAGGACGACACACCGCCCAGTCCCACCAAGGACCTCGGCGACCCCGTGACCATGGACAGCGCCGCGCAGGCCGGCAGCGATTCCGTCGGCATCCAGGCCGGCAGCGGCGGCGGCATGAGCGGCACCGGTGCCGGCGGCGGCCTGGGCAGCGGCTCGTTCGCGCGCTATGCCTCCGACCAGCTGCAGCGGGCGCTGCTGCGTGACCCGCGCACTCGCAGCCTGACCTTCGACGACATCCATCTCGACATCTGGCTCGACGTCCAGGGCCAGATCCGGCGTGCGCAGCTCGTGCGCAGCACCGGCTCGACCGAGACCGACGAGGCGGTGCTGGCCGCGGTGCGCGACCTCGGCCGGCTCGACGAGTCGCCACCGCCTTCCGTGCGCTTCCCGATGCGCGTGTCCTTCAGGGGGCGTCGGCCGTGATGCGCGCCGAAGCCCCGTCTTCCCCATTCCATCCCGTGAACGAAGCGATGAACCCATCCAAATACCCCTTCGGCCGCCGCCTCGCGCCGGCCCTGCGCCAGGGCGCGCTGGCCGCGGCCGTGGCCACGGCCCTCGCGCTGGCCGCGAGCGGCGCGGCCGCCCAGCAGGCCGGACCGGCCGGCGAGACCGCCATGGTCAAGCTGATCCGCGGCCTGATTCAGAGCGGCACGCTCGCCAAGGACGTGGGCGAGGCGCTGCTGGCGCAGGCCCAGGCCGAAGCCATGGCCTCGCAGCAGGCCCAGCAGCGGCTGGCCGCGGTCTCGGCCGGTGCCGTGGCCAGCGCCGGCGGCGTGCGCCTGGAACCGGGCGACGTGCGCGTGCCCTACATCTCGCAGACCGTGCGCGACCAGATCCGCGACGAGGTCAAGGCCCAGGTCATGGCGCAGGCCAAGGACGAAGGCTGGGCCGCGCCCAACGAAACGCCCGAGTGGAGCAAGCGCATCCGCTTCGAGGGCGACGTGCGCGTGCGCAACGAGTCGCGCAGCTATGCGGGCAACAACAGCAACATCGAGATCAACTGGCCCGAGCTCAACAAGGGCAGCGGCTACGACGTCAACCCCAACACCAACCTCGCGCTGCCCTCGCTGCTCAACACGCGCGAGGACCGGCGCAACCTGTTCCGCGCGCGGGCCCGCGTGGGCATCCTCGCGGACCTCAGCGAGAACACCAAGGCCGGCGTGCGCCTGGCCTCGGGCAGCGACGACAACCCGGTGTCGACCACCACCACCCTCGGTGGCGGCCTGAGCAAGAAGAGCGTGTGGCTCGACCAGATGTGGATCTCGCACAAGCCGGTCGACTGGCTCACCGTCACCGGCGGCCGCTTCGCCAACCCCTTCATGTCGACCGACACGCTGTTCTCGAGCGACCTCAACTTCGACGGCATCGCGTTCCAGTTCGACAAGGCGCTGGCCAGCAACAAGGACCTGTCGCTGTTCGGCACGCTGGGCCTGATCCCGCTCGAGTACTCCTCGGACAACGCGCCCAGCCGCAGCCAGACCAAGGCCCGCAGCGAGAACAAGTGGCTGCTCGGCGCGCAGGTCGGCGCCGACTGGAAGCTCGACGACGACAACCGCCTGCGCGGCGCGCTCGCCTACTACAACTTCCGCAACATCAGCGGCAAGGTCTCCGAGCCCTGTGCGCTGTACGCGGGCGCCGACGGCTGCAGCACCGACTGGTCGCGCCCGGCCTTCATGCAGAAGGGCAACACGCTCATGCTGCTGCGCGACATCTCGCTCGACCCGCTGAACCCGGCCGGCACGCCGCAGCCGCAGTACGTGGGGCTGGCCTCGAAGTTCCGCCTGGTCGACCTGAACATGCGCTGGGACACCAAGGTCGCGGGCAACAACCTGCGCCTGGACGCCAACTTCATCCGCAACACCGCCTACGACGCCAGCGACATCTGGCGCCGCGCGGGCATCCGCGGCGCCATCGTCAACAACTTCGGCAGCACCGGCGGCACCACCCAGGCCGACTACAAGAGCGGCGGCAACGCCTTCATGCTGCAGGCCACCTACGGCCGCCCGGCACCGGCCGCGCGCGGCGACTGGAACCTCATCGCGGGCTACAAGCGCATCGAGCCCGATGCGCTGCCTGACGGCTACAACGATTCGACCTTCCATGGCGGCGGCACCAATGCACGCGGCTACTTCCTCGGCGGTTCGTACGCGTTCGACAAGAACCTCTGGTTCACCGGCCGCTGGATCTCGACCAAGGAGGTCTATGGCGCGCCGCTGTCGATCGACACGCTGCAGCTCGAACTCAATGCGCGCTTCTGAGGACGTCGCCGTGGCCCGATCCCATTTCAAGACCCCAGCGCTCGCCCTGGCGCTCGCCTTTGCCGGTCTGGCCGGCCTGGCCGGCGGCGCGCACGCCCAGGGCGCGCCGGCCGCGGCCGGCGGCCAGAGCATGGAAGAGCGGCTGCGCGCGCAGCTGCGCATCACCACCTCGCAGCTGCAGCAGGCGCAGAACGAGCTCGCCGCGCTCAAGGCCGGCAAGCCCGCGGCTGCGGCACCGGGCGCGGCCGCGCCCGCACCGGCGGCCGAAGTCGAGGCGCTGCGCAAGGACCTCGCGCGCGCCCAGTCGCAGCTCGCCGGCGAACGCCAGGCGCGCGAGCACGCGAGTGCCGGCGTCGAGCAGCTGCGCCAGCAGGCGCAGGCCGCGGCCGAGAAGTCCAACGGCCAGGTCGCGCAGTTCCGCAGCGCCTACGAGGAGCTGCTGCGCACCGCGCGCGCCTCCGAGGCCGAGCGCCAGCGCCTCGTGGCCGAGACCGGCACGCAGCGCACCGCGCTCACGCAGTGCGAGGCGAAGAACACGCAGCTCTACGCCGTGGGCCAGGAGGTGCTGCGCGCCTACGAGACCATGGACATGGGCAGCGTGTTCGCCGCGCGCCAGCCGTTCGCGGCCCAGAGCCGCGTGAAGTTCGAGCAGATCGCGCAGCAGTACGGCGACAAGCTGTACGAAGGCCGCTTCGACGCGCGCGCCGTGAACGCCCCCAAGCCGGCCGAGGCCGCGGCCACGCCGCCGGCCGGCGCCGCATCGGCACCCGCCGCGAAGTGAGCGGCCAGAAGGAAACCTCGACCATGAACCCGAAGAAACCCCTTGCTCCCGCGCACCTGCGCACGCTGGCCGCGCTGCTGCTGGCCGCGTCGGCCAGCCTCGGCGCCGCGGCGCAGCAGATCGCCGCGCCCACGGGCGCGCCGGTGGTCGCCCGCCTGGGCGAACTCACCGTGCGCCAGGACGAGGTCGAGAAGCTGCTGCAGGCCTTGCCCGATGCCGAGCGCGCGGCCGTCAAGGACAACCGCGCCAGCGTCGAGGGCTGGCTGCGCCAGCGGCTGCTCGGTGAGGCGCTGCTGAAGGAGGCGCGCGACAAGGGCTTCACCGACAAGCCCGAGGTCAAGGCCAAGATCGACGCCGCGGTGCGCGAGCTCACGGCCCGCATCGTCACCACCGGCTACCTCGAGTCGGTGAGCCAGGTGCCGGCGGGCTATCCGTCGGAGGCCGAACTCTCCGCCGCCTACGAGCAGGGCAAGGCCGGCTTCAACCTGCCGGCCACCTACCGCGTGGCCCAGATCTTCCTCGCCACCCCCGACACCGCCACCGCGGCCGTCGCCAAGGTGCGCGAGGAAGCCCAGAAGCTGGCGCGCGAAGCGCGCGGCGGCGGCGACTTCGCTGCGCTCGCGCGCGCGAAGTCGCAGGACAGGAGCAGCGCCGAGCGTGGCGGCGAGGTCGGCAACCTGCCGCTCGCGCGCATGCTGCCCGAGGTGCGCGATGCCATCGCCAAGCTCAAGACCGGCCAGGTCGGCGACCCGGTGCAATCGGCCGCGGGCTTCCACGTCGTGAAGCTGCTCGACAGCCAGCCCGCGCGCACCGCCACGCTCGAGGAGATGCGTCCGCAGCTGCAGGCCGCGCTGCGCCAGCAGCGCCAGCAGCAGCTGATCCAGGCCCACCTGACGCAGCTCGCGCCGGCCACGCAGCTGAGCATCGATGCCGCCGCGCTCGACGCCGCGCTGCGCAAGACGAACTGAACCCACCGACAACCACCATCCACAGACAGGGAACCTCATGACGAACACCCCGACCGACACCACCGCCGCCACGCCCGCCGAGGCCCTCGACCTGCTCGACGCGGTCACGCCCGAACAGGTCTCCGAAGCCATCAAGGCCGCTGGCGCCGCCGTCTCCACCATCGAACAGGACGGCGTGATCCGCCTGCACAGCGCCAGCCACGGCATCGGCTTTCAGGTGCTGTGGGGCAATCCCGTCACCACCACCCAGTACACCGACTTCACCTTCAGCTGCCCGCTGCACGTGCAGGGCGGCACGCTGCCCGAGGCCGTGCTCGCGGCCTGGCACCGCAGCAAGCGCTTCGCGCGCGTCGCCCAGCACGGCGACTTCGTGGTGCTCGAGATGGACGTGGTGGTCGCCGGCGGCGTGACGCCCGCGCACCTCGCGTTCAGCGCGCGCCTGTGGATGCAGATGATGGGCGAGTTCTTCCTGCACCTGCGCAACTACGGCCCGGCCGCCGCCACGCGCGGCGATGCCGCCAATGGCGAAGCGCCGGCCGCTGGTGCCGCCGACCGGGTCGAAGCCGCCGCCTGAGCGCGCGCCGAACGCATCCCAGCGCGATGCCCGACAGCCTTCGTTCCGCGGAGTCCTTCGACGGCCACGATTCGCCGACGCTGCGCGCGATCCACGCCACCGCGCGCCAGGTGCAGCGCGCGCGGCGCGCGGAGACCGTGCGGCTGCGGCAGCGCGAGGCGCTGCTCGACATGCTCGCGCGCGTCATGGCCGACCTGCACATCACCAATGCCGAGCTCAACGCGGCGCGGCGCGCGCTCGCGCCGACGAGGCCGAAGTGAATGTCGCGCCATGGCGGCCTGGACCGGCCATGCGCGGTCTCGCGGCGACAACCTGCGCGGCACTCGTTGCACATGCCGCGGCCCAGCCAGCCGGCGGCACGCCACCCGCGCCCGTCCTGGAAGGCAACGCCAGCGGCGTGTTCCTCAACGACGCGGGCGACGTGCTGACCGCGCGCCACGCCGTGACCGGCTGCCGCTCGCTGTTCGTGCTCAAGGACGGCCGCGTCGCCGAAGCCACGGTGCGCGCGATAAGCTCGCAACCCGAGCTCGACGTCGCCGTGCTACGCAGCGACATCAAGCCCTACCTGGGCGCGACCTTCCCGCGCGGCGAGGCGCTGCCCACCGCGACGATCTCGGTGTTCTCCGAGGCCCACGGCCCGCTGCAGCGCATGGCCGACCGTTCGGCCGTGCTCGGCAATGCGCTGACCGTGCCTGGCGCCGAGGGCCTGCAACTGCTGTCGGGCGCCAAGCCCGGTGCCAGCGGCAGCGCGGTGCTCGACGCCGGCGGCCTGCTGCTGGGCGTGGTGGTCGAGCGCATCGCGGCCGCGCCCGGCGCCAGCGGCGGCACGCTGAGCCGGCTGCCCAGCCTGTCGGGCAGCGGCGCGGCCGCGGGCTCCACGCGCGTGCGCGCCGAGACGGCCGCGCGCATCAAGCATTTCCTGCGCGACAACGGGGTGGCCTTCAGCGAGAGCGACACGCCGCAGCTCGGCCCCCAGCAATCGCCGGCCGCGCGCGCCGCCACGCTGTCGGTCGGCGTGCTGTGCGGCTGAGCCGGTCGGCATCGACTTCCAGAACTCCTTCCGAAAAAACGCATGTTCCCTTCGCATCGCCATACCGCCGCCGCGCCGCGGCCCTGGGCCAGCCTGTTCCGCGCGCTCGGCCTCGCCGGCCTGGGCCTGGCGGCCGTGCACATGCCGGTGCAGGCCCAGCCCGCGCCCTCGGCGCGCGCGCCGGTGCCGCAGCACTGGATCAGCTATGCCGAGCTGGCGGGCAACCAGTTCCAGGGCCGCCTCAGCGATCCGGCCGACGAGACCGTGCAGCGCCTGCATGCCTGGATGCAGCAGCGCCTGCTGGAAGAGGGCCGCACCCTGCCGCCGCCGCCGCTGATCGTGCGCGTGTGGGTTGCGCCCGATGGCCGGCCCGAGCGCGTGGCCTTCGATTCGCTGGGCAATGCGCAGGCCGATGCCGACCTGCGCCAGTTGCTGACCGCGCAGCCGCTGTCGGAGCCGCCGCCGCGGGACATGCGGCAGCCGATGGTGTTGCAGCTGACGTTGAAGGTGCTGGGGCCGGGTTGAGGGCACGCTGCGCCGGCACTACTTGCGGGCGCCGGCAGTGGATGTCTCCGCCGCCTTGATGGCCTCGCTCACCTCATAGGCGGTCGTCGGATCGCTGTCCTTGCCGACCAGCCCCCTGAGCGCCGCCAGGTGCGCCACGCCCAGCGCCTCGTCCGCGTTGGCCGGCAGGTCGGGCACGACGCCCGTGCCTTCCCAGTTGGTGCGCGTGATCGGGTTGATCGAGCGCGCGAAGGGGATCGTGATCTCGAAGCGATCGTTCAACCGATGGTTGCTGGACGGATGGGCACCGCCCTTGGTGCGCTCGCCGACGATGCGGGCGCGTTTCAGCGCCTGCAGGTTGTAGGCGAACTCCTCGCCGCCCGAGAAGGTCTGGCTGCTGGTCAGCACATAGACCGGCCGGTCCAGGTAGCGCGGGCCGCGCAGCTTGGCGCGGGTCCAGTGCGACTCCACGCGGTGGCCTTCGCGATGCAGCACGTCGTTGAGATGCACCTTGCCTTCGAGCAGATGGCTGCTGACCTGGGCCACGCCCGCGGGCCAGCCGCCGCCGTTCTGGCGCAGGTCGACGATCAGGGCATCGGTGTGGGCCAGGAACTCGAAGGTGGCCGCGGCGGTCGCGGCCAGCGCCTCGGGCTGGTCGAAGCAGCGCAGGTCGATGTAGCCGACGTTGCCGGCCATGCGTTCCGCCTTGTAGAAGCAGTGGTTGAAGCGCACGTACTGCCGCGCCAGGTGGACCTGCGCCGCCGCGGCGGCCTGCGCATCGGCCGGCTTCGGCAGCGGCTCGCGGCTGAAGGCCACGAGCAGGTGCTTGTCCTGGTTCACCGATTGCAGGTCCTGCTCGAGCTGCGCGCGCAACGCGTCGGCGTCGTCGATGCCCGCATAGGCACCGTCGCGCAAGCGCGCACGCAGGCGGGCCGCGATGGCATCGGCCGGCGCGGGCAGCACGTAATGCCGCTGCACCAGCTCGGCGGCGCGGGCCACGATGCGGTCGCGCTCGGCGGGTGCGAGGGGAACGGTGTCGGGGGACTGCGCGGCGGCCGATACGGCCGGCGCGCCCAGTGCAAGGGCGAGGAGGGTGGAGGGAAGCAGGCGGCGCATGGCCGCCGATGCTAAGGCAGCGAAAAGGCCCTCAGCCCGCGGCCGCGAGGATGTCCTCGAGCGCGCCGATGTCGATCGGCTTCTGCAGATGGTGGTCGAACAGCTTGCGCCCGTCGGGCCCGCCCGCGGCACCGGCATCGGCGGCCGAGAAGCCCGAGATCGCGACCAGCAGCCTGGGCGCGCCCTGCGCCTCGGTCTCGCGCAGGCGGCGCGCGACCTGGGTGCCGGGGATGTCGGGCAGGGTGAGGTCGATCAGCGCGGCATCGAAGCGTTCGGCGGCGGCGGCGTCCAGCGCCTGCTGGCCGGTGTAGGTGCAGCGGGCGGTGTGGTCCTGCAGGGTCAGCAGTTCCTGCAGCAGGTCGGCTGCGGCTTCGTTGTCGTCGACGATCAGCACATTCACGGCGGTCGGTCCTTGGTGGCCTTTGCGGCCTTTGGTTTTCTGAAAATGTCCGGAATGGAACAGTATCCCGGCACGGCGCCGCGCGTGGGGTAGGAGCAAGCCTACGGTTGCGCCGATCCGCGCGGCGCGGCCAGCGGCAGCTCCACGCTGAAGGTCGAGCCCTCGCCCGGCGCGCTCTCGACGCCGATGCTGCCGTCGTGCAGGTCGACGATCTGGCGCGTGATGTACAGGCCCAGGCCCAGCCCGGCCGCGTGCTTGCGGCTGTGCTCGGTGCGCTCGAACTGCTCGAAGATGCGTGCCTGGTCCTCGGCCGCGATGCCGATGCCGCGGTCGCGCACGCTGACGCGAGCGAAGCCGTCCTCGCCGGCGCCGACCTGCTCGACCGTCATCGCGACCGGCTGGCCACCGCCGTAGCGCAGCGCGTTGGTCAGCAGATTGGTCAGCACCTGCTCGATGCGGAACTCGTCCCACACGCCCGGCAGTTCGGGCGGCGCCTGCAGCGAGATCTCGGAACCGGCGGCCTCGGCCTGCTGGCGCAGGTTCTCGACCACGGCGCGCGCGAGCTGCGCGAGGTCGGTGGGCTTGGGCTGGATCGAGAGGGCGTCCTTGCGCATGCGCGTGACGTCGAGCATGTCGTCGATCAGCCGCACCATGTTGCGGATCTGCCGCTGGTCGCGCTCGATCATCGCGGGCAGCCGGTCGGCCGCGAAGGCCGCGAGGTTGCCCTTGGACACGTGGAGCTGGCGCAGCTGCGCCTCGAGGTAGAGGGTGTTGAGCGGGGTGCGCAGCTCGTGCGAGACCATGGACATGAAGTCGTCGCGCATGCGCACCGCGCGCTCGAGTTCGCGCTGCGTGACCTGCAGCTGCGCCACCAGCTCCTCCTGCTTGCGGTGCGCGTGGGCCAGCAGCTCCATCTCGTGCCGCAGCGCCTTGCGGTGGCGGTGCAGGTCGACGAACACGTTGACCTTGCTGATCACGGCATGCGGATCGAGCGGCTTGTGCAGGAAGTCGACCGCGCCGCTCTCGTAGCCCTGGAAGGCGTAGTTGCGCTCGCGGCCGGCGGCGCTCACGAAGATCAGCGGGATGTGCCGCGTGCGCTCGGTGCCGCGCATCATCTCGGCCAGCTCGAAGCCGTTCATGCCGGGCATCTGCACGTCGACGATGGCGAGCGCGAACTCGTGCTCGAGCAGCAGCGCCAGCGCGTCCTCGGCCGACTGGGCGCGGAACACGGAGCGCCCGGGCGCGCGGATCAGCGCCTCGAGCGCCACCAGGTTCTCGGGCAGGTCGTCGACGATCAGCAGCTTGCTTTCGACGTCAATGTCCATGAGCGGCCTCCAGGTGCAGCAGCAGGGTGTGGAGATCGCGCAGCGGCAGCACGAAGTCGGGCGAATGGCGCGCAATGGCGGCGTTGGGCATGACGGAAACCAGGGCTTCTTGGGGATCCTGCACGGCGGTCAGCCCGCCGGCACGGTGAATGCGTTCCATGCCCTCGGCGCCGTCGTCGTTGGCGCCGGTGAGCAGCAGGCCGGCGAGGCCGGCGCCGTAGACGTCGGCCGCGGAGGCCATCAGCACGTCGATCGACGGGCGCGAGAACAGCACGGGCGGCTCGCAGCTCAGCGAGAAGCAGCGGTCGCGCTCGATCGACAGGTGGTAGCCGGGCGGCGCGAAATACAGCGTGCCGGCCGCGAGCGGCATCTTGTCGGCGGCCTCGCGCACCGGCATGGCGACGCGCTCGCCGAACACCTCGGCCAGGCGGCTGTCGTGGCCCTCGGGCAGGTGCAGCACCACCACCTTGGGAATGCGGCTGGCGGCGGGCAGGCCGCTCAAGAGACCGAGCAGCGCGTCGATGCCGCCGGCCGAGGCACCGATGACCACGGCCTCGACGCGGCGGCGCAGGTGGGAGGGCAGCGCCTGTTTCACGTGGCCTTCCGGTAGATGCGCTCGGGGCGCGCCAGCGGCTCGAAGCGGTCGGCATAGGCCGAGAAGTCGATGCTCTCCTTGGCGCCCAGGCCGAGGAAGCCGCGGTGGCTCAGCGATTCGTGGAACAGGCCGAGCGCGCGGTTCTGCAACTCGCGGTTGAAGTAGATCAGCACGTTGCGGCAGGACACCAGCTGGGTCTCGGCGAACACGCTGTCGGTGGCCAGGCTGTGGTCGGCAAAGATGGTGTCGGCGCACAGCGAGGGGTCGAAGCGCGCGGCGTCGTAGGCCGCGGTGTAGTAGTCGGAGAACGCGCGCAGCCCGCCCGCGCGCTGGTAGTTGGCGGTGTAGCCGCGGATCGCCTCGAGCGGGAAGATGCCCTGGCGCGCCTTCTCGAGCGAGGCCGGGTTGATGTCGGTGGCGTAGATCTGCGTGCGCTCGAGCAAGCCTTCCTCGCGCAGCAGGATGGCGAGCGAGAACACCTCCTCGCCGGTGCTGCAGCCGGCCACCCAGACCTTGACCGACGAATAGGTGTGCAGCAGCGGCACCACGTGGCGGCGCAGGCCCAGGAAGTAGGCCGGGTCGCGGAACATCTCGCTGACCGGGATGGTGAGGAACTGCAGCAGGCGCCCGAACAGCGCGGCGTCGCGCAGCACCCGGTCCTGCAGCGCCGAGATCGAGGGCAGGCCGAGCTGCGTGAGCGCGTGCAGCACGCGGCGCTTCTGCGAGGCCAGCGTGTAGTCGCGGAAGTCGTAGCTGTACTTGAGGTAGATCGCCTCCATCAGCAGCCGCAGCTCGATCTCGGTGTCGCTCAGCGGCTGCGGCGGAGCGGCGATCGCGCCCGGCACGGCGGGCAGGGCGGGGCGGCCGGTCGCCGGCCGCTCGGGCAGGGAAGGCGGCGGCGCGTCGGTCACAGGCGCTCCATCTTCGGCATCCACACGCGCAGCAGCGAGAACAGGCGGTCCAGGTCCACCGGCTTGGCGAGGTAGTCGCTGGCGCCCGCGGCCAGGCACTGCTCGCGGTCGTCCTTCATGGCCTTGGCGGTGATGGCGATCACCGGCAGCTTGGCGAAGCGCGGATCGGCGCGCAGGTGGCGCGTGGCCTCCAGGCCGTCCATCTCCGGCATCATGACGTCCATCAGCACGAGGTCGATCTCCTTCACGCGGTCGAGCTGCTCGAGGGCCTCGCGGCCGTTGCGGCCGATCTCGACCTTCGCGCCGCGCTGCTCGAGCGCGCTCGTGAGCGCGAAGATGTTGCGCACGTCGTCGTCCACCAGCAGCACCGTGCGGCCCTCGAAGATCCGGTCGCGCCCGCGCGCGGCCTTGAGCATGCCCTGGCGCTCGCTCGAGAGTTCGGCCTCGACCTTGTGCAGGAACAGGGTGACCTCGTCGAGCAGCCGCTCGGGCGAGCGCGCGCCCTTGATGATGATCGAGCGCGAGTAGCGGTGCAACTCGGCCTCCTCCTCGCGCGTGAGGTTGCGCCCGGTGTAGACGATCACCGGCGGGAACGAGACGATGTCCTCCGAGGCCATCTGCTTGAGCAGCTCGCTGCCCTGCATGTCGGGCAGCTTCAGGTCGGTGATCATGCAGTCGAAGATGCGCGTGCGTAGCAGCTCCAGCGCCTCCTCGCCCGAGGCCACGTCGACGATCTCGATGTCGTCGTCGCCGATCAGCTGGATCACGCTCTGGCGCTGCAGGTCGTCGTCTTCCACCAGCAGCACGGTCTTGACCTTCTGCGTGAGCTTCTCCTCGAGCCGAGCGAACACGCGCGTGAGTTCCTCGCGCGTGGCGGGCTTGCGCGCATAGCCGACCGCGCCCATGTGCAGCGCGGCCTCGGCGTTGTCGGCGGCCGAGACCACGTGGATCGGGATGTGGCGCGTGAGCGGCGAATCCTTCAGGCGCTGCAGCACGTCCAGGCCGGTGCTGTCGGGCAGCCGCATGTCGAGCAGGATCGCGTCGGGCACGAACTCGCTGGCCAGCGCAAAGCCGTCGGCCGCGCCGTGCGCGACCAGGCAGCGGTAGCCGAGCTCGTGCGCGAGGTCGTAGAGGATGTGGGCGAACTGCGGTTCGTCCTCGATCACGAGCACGCGCCGCACCTGCTGGTCGCGCGGCAGCGCGCGGTCGTCGGCGAACTGCGGCGCGGGCACCACCGGCGCCGGCGCGGCCGGGGCAGGGGGCGCGACCGGCACCGGCGCGCGCGGCTGCAGGCGCGCCGGCGCGCCGCCCACGGGCGGCTGCGACGGGATGCTGCCCGGTTCCTGCTGCGCGGCCTGCGGCGCCTGGGCAGGCAGGTGCAGGGTGAAGGTGCTGCCCTGGCCCGGCTCGCTCTGCACGCTGAGCGTGCCGCCCAGCAGCCGCGTGAGGTCGCGCGAGATCGACAGGCCCAGGCCGGTGCCGCCGTAGCGGCGGCTGGTCGTGCCGTCGGCCTGGCGGAAAGCCTCGAAGATCACTTCCTGCTGGTGCGGCGCGATGCCGATGCCCGAGTCGGAGACGGCGAAGGAGGCGCCGCCGTCGGCCGTGCCCGAGATCACCAGCGAGACCTCGCCCTGCTCGGTGAACTTGAGCGCGTTCGACAACAGGTTCTTGAGGATCTGCTCCACGCGCTGGCGGTCGGTGACCAGCGAGGCCGGCGCGGCCGGGTGCAGTTCGAGGCGGAAGTTCAGCCGCTTCTCGTCGGCCAGCGGCCGGAAGGTGCTCTCCAGCGCCTGCGCCAGGCGGTCCAGGCGCGTGTCCTCGGTCACCAGGTCGAGCTTGCCGGCCTCGACCTTGGCGATGTCGAGGATGTCGTTGATCAGCACCAGCAGGTCGTTGCCCGAGGCATAGATGGATTCGGCGAACTTCACCTGCTCGGTGCTCAGGTTGCCCTGCGGGTTGTCACCCAGCAGCTTGGCCAGGATCAGCGCGCTGTTGAGCGGCGTGCGCAGCTCGTGCGACATGTTGGCGAGGAACTCCGACTTGTAGCGGCTCGCGCGCTGCAGTTCGTCGGCGCGCTCCTCGAGGTCGCGCTGGGCGCGGCGCAGCGCGGTGTTGCGCTGGTCGAGCGCCTCGGTGCGCTCGGAGAGCTGGCTGTTGGTCTGCTCGAGCTCGGCCTGCTGGTTCTCGAGCATGGCCTGCGAGGCGCGCAGCGCGCGCGACTGCTCCTCGAGCTCCTCGTTGGCGGTGCGCAGCTCCTCCTGCTGCACCTGCAGCTCCTCGTTGAGCTGCTGGGTCTCGGCCAGCACCTCCTGCAACTGCTCGCGGTAGCGCGCGGCGGCCAGCGAGGTGCCGATGTCCTCGGCCACCACCTCGAACAGGTCGCGCGCGCGCTGGTCGGGCGTGCCGGGCAGGCCGAGCTCGACCACGCCGTTGGACACGCCGTCGTTGGCCACCGGCAGCAGCACCACGGCGCGCGGGCGCATCTCGCCCAGGCCCGAATTGACCTTGAGGTAGTCGGCCTCGACCGGGTCGATCAGCATCAGCCGCTTCTCGGCGGCGGCCTGGCCCACCAGGCTCTCGCTTGGCGAGAACACCTGCTGCGCGTTCTCGGCCTCGATCGAGAAGCCGTAGCTGGCCGCGCGGCGCAGCGGGCCGTGGCGCTCGCGCACGTAGAGCGCGCCCACGGTGCTGCCCAGGTGGCGCGAGAAGAAGGCCAGGATCTTGCGGCCCATGTCGGCGGCACTGAGTTCGCCCACCAGCTCGCCGACCAGCTCGGTCTGGGCGGTGCGCAGCCAGGCCTGCTCGGTCAGGCGCTCGGTGTGCGCCTCCTGCTCCTGCAGCACCGCGTCGTAGCTCTCCGACAGGCGCACCAGCTGCCGGCGGCCGAAGAAGGCCACCAGGCCGCTCAGGGTGAGCGTGAACAGCAGGAACAGGCCCACCACCATCCAGCTGGTGCGCTTGACCTCGGCATTGCGCTGGAAGCGCAGCGACTGCTCGGTGTTGATGAAGTTGTCGAACTCGTTGCGGATGTCGTCGGTCAGGCGCTTGCCGCGCCCCAGCTTGACGGCGGCCTCGAAGTCGCCGCCGCTGCGGCGCGCCGCGATCATCTCGGCCGCGAACTCGTTCCAGGCGCCCTGCAGCGAGCCGATGCGGTCGACCCGCTCGATCTGCTGCGGGTTGTCGCCCACCAGCTGGCGCAGCGCCGCGGTGTCGGTCTTCACGCGCGCCAGCGCGGCGTCGTAGGGCTCGAGGAAGCGGTCCTGCCCGCTGATCAGGAAGCCGCGCATGCCGGTTTCCATGTCGATCGAGCGGCGCTGCAGCTCGCTGGCGCTGCGCACCACCTGGTCGGTGTGCTCGACCCAGGCGATGGTCGACAGCAGGTACAGGATCAGGGCGACGAAGACGACGGCACCGAACAGGCCCCCGAGCAGCGGCAGCTTGATGTTGCGGCTCAGCAGGCGCTCGAAGTCGGCGGTGTCGATCGCGGCGGCAGTTTTCATTTCGAACGTAGTTGTGAACGAACAATTGACATTGTCTTCGACCGGAGGAGACGGACGGCGCGCGGCCGCCCGCCCGGCCCCGGAACGGTGGCAAGGCGCGAGGGAAGAGGGGGAGAAGGGCAGGCCGCGGGCCTCCCGAAGCTGCGTACTCTAGCCTGCGCGCCGGCAGGGATACTGTAAATTCCACCAGCACACTGGATGAATATCCATATACTGGCGACCGCTGCGTCCCGTCGCCCCCCTCACTCCGATGTCTCGCGAAGCCTTCCGCGCCACCGTCGCGCCCGTCTCCGTCAAGGCGCTGTGCGCTTTCGGCGCGAAGGCCGGCGACCTCGACCTGCGCTTCGTGCCCGCGCCCAGCGCGCAGGAGGGCATGGCGGGCCACGCGCTGGTGCAGGGGCGGCGCGGCGAGAACTACCAGAGCGAGGTCGCGCTGCAGTCCGAATGCGGCGCCCTGCTGGTGCGCGGCCGCGCCGACGGCTACGAGCTGCAGTCGGGCAGCGCCCGCGTCGAGGAGATCAAGACCTTCCGCGGCGACTTCGACGCCATCCGCGGCAACCACCGCGCGCTGCACTGGGCGCAGGCGCGCTGCTACGGCTGGATGCTCTGCGAGGCGAACGGCCATGCGGCGATCGTCGTGGCGCTGGTCTACCTCGACCTCGCGAGCGGCGAGGAAACCGTGCTCGAGGAATTGCACACGCGCGAGGAACTGCAGGCCCACTTCGAGGACCTCTGCGGCCGCTACATCGCCTGGGCCGAGCGCGAGGGCCGGCATCACGCGGCGCTCGCGGAGCTGCTGGGCGCGCTGGCCTTTCCGCATGGCGCCTTCCGCACCGGCCAGCGCGAACTGGCCGAGGCGGTCTACCGCGCCGGCTCGAAAGGCCACTGCCTGATGGCGCAGGCACCCACCGGCATCGGCAAGACGCTGGCCACGCTGTTCCCGTTGCTCAAGGCGCGCGCGGCGGGCCGCGTCGACAAGGTGTTCTTCCTCACGGCCAAGACCTCGGGCCGCGCGATCGCGCTCGAGGCGCTGCGGCTGCTCGAGCGCCAGGCCGCCACGGATGGCAAGGCACCGGCCGATCCGCTGCGCGTGCTCGAACTTACCGCGCGCGAAAAGGTCTGCGAGCACCCAGGCCGGGCCTGCCATGGCGACGCCTGCCCGCTGGCCAAGGGCTTCTACGACCGGCTGCCGGCGGCGCGCGCCGAGGCCGCGCGCGCCGCCTGGCTCGACCGCCTGGCGCTGCGCCGCATCGCGCTCGCGCACGAGGTCTGCCCTTATTTTCTCGGGCAGGAAATGGCGCACTGGAGCGACGTGGTGGTCGGCGACTACAACTACTACTTCGATGGCAGCGCCTTCTTGTGGGCCACCATGAAGGAGCGCGAATGGCGCGCCGCGCTGCTGGTGGACGAGGCCCACAACCTGCTCGAGCGCGCGCGCGGCATGTACACCGCGCCGCTCGACGACGGCGCGCTCGAGGAGGCCCACCGCGCCGCGCCCGCCGCCGTGCGCGGCCCGCTCGCGCGGCTGCATCGCGAATGGGGCGCGCTGCAGGAGGCGCAGCAGGCCAACGCGGTCGACTACGAGACCGCCGACGAGATCCCCGAGCGCTTCGCGCGCAGCCTGCAGGCCGCCAACACCGCGATGGCCGAGCACTTCGCGGCCACGCCCGACGCGGCGCAGGGCCCGCTGCAGCGCTTCTTCTTCGACGCGCTGCATTTCGCGCGGCTGGCCGAGAGCTTCGGCGACCACTCGGTGTTCGAGCGCACCCTGGGGCCGAACGGCTCGCGCGGGCTGGCCATCCGCAACCTCGTGCCCGCGCCCTTTCTCGAAGGCCGCTTCGCCGATGCCGCTTCGGCCGTCTGCTTCTCGGGCACGCTCTCGCCGTTCCCGTTCTACCGCGACGCGCTGGGCCTGCCCGAGGACGTGGCCGTGCTCGACGTCGCCTCGCCGTTCAGCGGCCGCCAGCTCCATGTCGAGGTGGCGATGGATGTGTCCACGCGCTGGCGCGACCGCGCGCGCTCGCTGCGCAGCGTGGCCGGCATCATCGGCAGCCAGTACGCGCGCCGGCCCGGCAACTACCTGGCCTTCTTCAGCAGCTTCGACTACCTCGAGCAGGCCCGCGCGGCCTTTGTCGCGCGGCATCCCGAGGTGCCCGTGTGGAGCCAGACCCGCGGCATGCCCGAGGCCGACCGCCAGGCCTTCGTCGAGCGCTTCGCCGTCGGCGGCCGCGGCATCGGCTTCGCGGTGCTCGGCGGCGCCTTCGGCGAGGGCATCGACCTGCCGGGCACGCGCCTCGTGGGCGCCTTCGTCGCGAGCCTCGGGCTGCCGCAGTACAACGCGCTCAACGAGATCACGCGCGAGCGCATGGACGCGCGCTTCGGCAAGGGCTACGAGTACACCTACCTCTATCCGGGCCTGCAGAAGGTGGTGCAGGCCGCGGGCCGGGTGATCCGCACCGAGCAGGACGAGGGCGTGCTGCACCTGCTCGACGACCGCTTCTCGCGCGCCGAGATCCGCGAGCTGCTGCCGCGCTGGTGGGAGGTGCGACTGAACGGACAGGGCGGGCAGCAAGGAGGCGGCGATGCGCGCCGCTAGACGCGTCGAGCACGAGGCGCAGCCCGACCTGTTCGGCGCCGCGCCGGTCGCGGCCATCGACGGGCTGCGCTACGAGGCGGGCTTCCTGAGCGCCGCCGAGGAGGCCGAGCTGCTGGCCATCGTCGGCGGCTTCACGCTGCGCGAGATGCGCTACAAGGCCTACACCGCGCGCCGCCGCGGCATCGGCTTCGGCGGCCGCTACGACTTCGATGCCAACCGGCTGCTGCCGGGCGCGCCGCTGCCCGAATCGCTGCACCCGCTGAGGCGCCGCGCCGCGGCCTGGGCCGGCATCGACGAGGCCGAGCTCACCCATGCGCTGATTTCCGAGTACCAGCCCGGCACGCCGCTGGGCTGGCACCGCGACGTGCCCGACTTCGAGCACATCGTCGGCATCTCGCTGCGTGGCGACGCCGTGATGCAGCTGCGACCCTACCGGCGCGACGGCCACTACGCGGCCAACGATCCCACGGTGCAACTGCTGGTCGGGCCGCGCTCGATCTACCTGCTGCGCGGCGCCGCGCGCTGGGAATGGCAGCACGCGATCGCGCCGACGCCGGCGCTGCGCTATTCGATCACCTTGCGCACGCGCTCGCGGCGCAGGGTGGGCGCGCCCGGCCCGGCGTGGCGCCACGACGACCGCTGAGCCACGCCGGAGGCCGGGGCAGGGCGCGCGCTACGATCCGCCCCCCATGGAGTCCACTTCCACCCGCCCCCTCTGGCAACGCTTCCTGGTCTTCCTCGGCCCGCTGGTCCTGACCAACGTGCTGCAGGCGCTCGGCGGCACGGCCATCACCATCTACCTGGGCCGGCTGCTCGGCACGCGTTCGCTGGCGGCCGCGGTCAGCTTCTTTCCGCTGTTCATGTGCTGCATGGCCTTCGCGATCGGGCTGGGCACGGGGGCCTCGGTGCTCGTGGGCCAGGCCTGGGGCGCGCGCGACACCGACAAGGTGCGGCGCGTCGCGGGCGCGGTGCTGCTGGGCACCTTGCTGCTGTCGTGCGTCATCGCGGGCATCGGCGCGGCCGGGATCGGCCCGGTGCTGCGGGCGCTGGGCACGCCGGGCGACGTGCTCGCCGATGCCGTGGGCTATGCGCGCGTGCTGTTCGCCGCGATGCCCGTGCTGTTTTTGCACCTGATGCTGGCGGCGCTGCTGCGCGGCCTGGGCGACACGGTGACACCGCTCAAGGCGCTCGCGGTGGCGTCCTCGGTCTGGGTGCTGCTCACGCCGGCCTTCATCCTCGGCTGGCTCGGGCTGCCGCGGCTCGGCACCCAGAGCGCGGCCTGGGCCAGCATGACGGGCAACGCGCTGGCCGTGCTGTGGCTGGCCTGGCACCTGCGCCGCAGCGACAGCCTGCTCGCGCCCGCGAAGCTGCGCGCGCACCTGCGCTGGAACGCGCCCGTGCTCGCGACCGTGGCGCGGCTCGGCGTGCCCACCGGGCTCTTCTTCATCACGAGTTCGCTGGCCGACGCGATGCTGCTGTCGCTGGTGAACCGCCATGGCCCCGGCGCGACGGCCGCCTGGGGCACGGTGGGCCAGGTGATGGCCTATGTGCAGTTCCCGGCGATGTCGATCGCCATCGCGGCTTCGGTGTTCGCCGCGCAGGCCATCGGCGCCGGGCGCCTGGACGAGATCGACCACGTGAAGCGCGTGGGCCTGTGGATGAACCTCGCGCTCACGGCCGGGCTCGCCGTGCTGGTCGCGCTGGCGGCGCCGCTTGCGGTGAGCCTGTTCAGCAACGATCCCGCCGTGGTCGAGCTCGCGGCCTCGGTGCTGCGCATCACGGTCTGGGGCAGCGTGGCCTTCGGCATGGCCAGCGTCTTCACGGGCGTGATGCGCGCGGCCGGCACGGTGCGCGTGCCCACGGCGATCTCGCTGGGCTGCCTGGCCGTGCTGCTGTTTCCGCTGGCCTGGGTGCTGCAGCAGGCGCTCGGCTTGCGCGGCGTCTGGGTCGCCTATCCGCTGACCTATCTGGTGGCGCTGGGGCTGCAGGCGCTGTACTTCCACGGTGTGTGGAAGCGCAGGCCGATCCAGCGGCTGATCTAGGGAACGCGAAGGGCCCGACAGCAAGTTCGGTCAGGACGCGCCGCGCCCGCGTGGCCGATGATCGCGGCATGGACCGACCCACCCCCGACGCGATCGCCGAGCTCATCCCCTGGATCGAGGCGCGGCTCGACGACGCGCTCACGCTCGATCGCATCGCGCAGCAAGCGGGACTGTCGCCGTATCACTTCTCGCGGCTCTTCACCGCGCGCATGGGCCGCAGCGTGATGGCCTATGTGCGTGGCCGCCGGCTGGTGCGTGGCGCGCGCCGGCTCTGCGACGAGCCTGAGCTCCAGCTCGTCGAGCTCGCGCTCGATTGCGGTTTCGAGTCGCAGGAAGCATTCACCCGCGCGTTCAAGCGCATCTTCGGCGTCTCGCCCGGGCGCTTTCGCGCCGGCTTCGCCCTCACACCCATCGAAGGCCAATATCCCATGAACCTGCCCGCCAGCACCTCCACCGCCGTGACCCGCTTGCCAGACCTCGTCCGGCTCGAGGCCTTCAGCATCGCCGGCCCGGCCCGGCGTTTCGACCAGGAGAGCCGTTCCGAGATTCCGCAGCTGTGGTCCGCGCTGATCGGCGCCTTGCCGTTCGAGGGCCAGGTGCCGAGCTGGGCCACCTACGGCGCGGTCTGGGGCGTCGACCGGGAGGAGGGCAGCTTCGACTACATGGCGGGCGTGGGCATCGTGCCCGGCAGTGCGCTGCCCGCGGGTTTCAGCGAGAAGCGCATACCGGCCGCGACCTATGCGGTGTTCCGCATCACGCTCGACGGATCGGCGCTGCACCCGCAGGTGAAGAACGCGATGGCGACCATCTGGGGCCAACTGATCCCGGCCTCGGGACTCAAGCTGGCCGACAGCCCGGACTTCGAGCTCTACGACGGCAAGTTCGAACCCACGCGGCCCGGCGCGGTGATCGACTTCCACGTGCCGGTCGAGGGCTGATAGCCTCCGGCTCCCGACCTTCGCCACCGAGCACCGCATGTCCGACCTGTCCTTCAGTCCCGCCGCCGAACGCAACAAGCAACCGATCCTCGAGCGGCTGCTCGGCATCCTCGGCCGGGAGGGCGCCGCGCTCGAGATCGCCTCGGGCACCGGCCAGCATGCCGAGTGGTTCGCGACCGCCTTGCCCGGCTGGCGCTGGCAGACCAGCGATGCCGATGCGCGCGCGCTTCCCGCGCTCGCACGCCGCGTCGAACAGTCCGGCCTGCCCGGCCTCGGGAAGCCCGTGCTGCTCGATGTGCTCGACGCCTCCTGGCCTTCGCAGGGCACGGCCTTCGCACAGGATTTCGATGCGATCTACTGCGCGAACATGCTGCACATCTCGCCGTGGCCCACCTGTGCCGCGCTGATGCAGGGGGCGGCGCGGCATCTGCGCCCGGGTGGCGTGCTGCTCACCTACGGGCCGTATTTCGAGGAGGGCGTGGCGCCGGCGCCGAGCAACCTTGCCTTCGACCAGAGCCTGCGCGAGCGCGATCCGACCTGGGGCATCCGCTCGTTGACGCAGGTCGAAGCGCAGGCGCGCGAAGCGGGGCTGCGCCTGCACGCGCGGCACGCGATGCCCGCGAACAACCTGCTGCTGGTGTTCGGGCGCTGACAAAAGCCAGCGGGATCGCATTCGCGCCGCTCAGGCGCCGAGGCCGGAGCCCGCCGCTTCGCCATCGATCTGCGCCACCAGCCCCCGCAGCCAGGCGCGATGCGCCGCGAAGCTCGTCAGGCCCTCCTCGGCGGCTTCGCGCGACGCGAGGTGGCGCTCGAGGAAGCGGAAGCCCACGCATTCGGCCGCCGCTCGCAATGTCTCGATGGCCAGGTCGCATTCGTAGAGGAAGTCGAAGCGGCTGGCCCAGAAGCCTTGCTCGCTCCGGGCCAGCACCTCGAAGGTGCCGGGGTGCTCGATGCTGAACTCGATGAACGCCAGGCCATCGTGCTGGTGCCAGACGGCCGCGACCCTGCTGTCGCGCTCCCACAGCGGCACCAGCGGCGGACCCTCGGGCACCGCGGCGCCGCGATCGACGTAGAAGGGCGGCCCGAGGCAGCAGCCCCTGAAGGCCTCGTGCAGGCATTCGCCCGCCGCGAGCCGCTGCATCGGCTCGGACACGCCGAGTTCGCGCAAAGCCGCCATCCGCCGATCCCGTGCCACCACCGTCATCCGTTCTCTCCTGCTGCGCGTCCGAGCATAGCGAGCGCGAGAGCGCGGTCAGAATGCAGCTTCCATCCACCCGCCCCACGAAGCCGATGACCACCCGCGCCGCCTTCCTCAAGCTGCTGACCCGCAAGCTCCATCCCGTGCTCATGGCCGAAGGCTTCGAGGGTTCGGGCCAGACCTTGCGGCGCATCGAGGGCCCGGTGATCCACGTTTTCAACGTGCAGGGCGCGAGCGGCGGCAAGCAGTGCTACCTCAACCTCGGCGCGCACCTCGACTTCCTGCCGACCGAGGGCGGCGGCCAGGTCGCGCCGGCGGAGATCGAGGAGTCGCACTGCGTGTTCCGCGATCGCCTCGACCCGCCGGCCGGCGAGGCCCATGGCTGGGCCTATGGTCGCTCGATGGAGGAGGCCGAGGAAACGGTCGAATTCATCGTGAGCGAATGGGCCGGACCCGGGCGCGCGTTCTTCGCGAGGCACGGCGACTATCCGCAAGGCTTCGCGCGGATGCTGCGCGAGACCGACCCCGCGCAGATCCATGCGCGCACGGCGCTGCACCTCGCGCGCATCGCGCTGCACCTGGGCGAGCATTCGAGCCCGGACGCTGGTCGACACGGGCCTGGCGAAGGCGCCCGAGCGCGCCACCAGCCTGAAGGCGGATCTCGAGCGAGTGCTCGGAAACTGAGCTCAGCGCGTCGCGCCGCGGCGCGACTGGATCTGGTTGCTGCCGCCCACATGGCCTTCGCGGTCGTTGCGGCTTTCGGTGGTGCGGCGCGGCTCGTTGCGCGAGGTCGGGGCCTGGTGGCCGGCCTTGTTGTGCTGCGGTCCGTGGTTGCCGTCGCGCAGCAGGTCGCGGCTGTCGACATCGTTCGACGGGGTGGTGTGGGTGTTGGGCATGGCTTTCTCCAATGGCTGTGCGCTCCGTTCTCCGCGTGCACCGTTGGCGCGCCTGTCGGACCAGGCCTCGGCCCGGCGTCGGTGGCGCGGGCCGCCGCTCCTACAGGCCCGGAGCCTTCCTGCCGACGGGAAGGGGCGCGCCCGCCATCTAAGTTCTGGGCCCATCCACCGGAACACGCCCGCACGAAGATCCATGACGGAAGACCTCAGCAGCGACACCCTCGAGCGGCTCCGGCTGCCCGCCGATCCCGCCGCTGCGCTGAGCCGTCTGGTCGAAGCCGGCGCCGACCGCGTGCCCTGGCCGGCCCAGGGCCGCACGCTGATGCGCTGGCGCGCGCTCGCCGAGGTCGCGGCGCACGATCTCTCGCTGGCCAAGCTCTACGAAGGCCATACCGATGCGCTCGCGATCCTCGCGGAGCTGCACGGTCCCGCGCTGCCGTCCGGCTCGCGCTGGGGCACCTGGTGCGCCGAGCCGCCCGATGCACGCGTCGCCATGCGGCCCGAGGAGGGCTGCCCGGGCGCCGTGCGCCTCGACGGACGCAAGGCCTGGTGCTCGGGCGCGGCCGGCCTCACGCATGCCATCGTCAGCGTGCACGACGAGGCGGATCGAGCCTGCCTCGCGGCCGTGTCGCTGCGGCAGCCGGGCGTGCGCGTGTCGGACGAAGGCTGGGAGGCCGTCGGCATGGCGGCGAGCGCGAGCGTGGACGTGCATTTCGAGCACGCGCTCGCGGTGCCGGTCGGCAGGCCCGGCGACTACACGAGCCGCCCGGGCTTCTGGCAGGGCGGTGCCGGCATCGCGGCCTGCTGGTGGGGTGGCGCGCTCGGCATCGCGCGCCAGGTGCTCGCATTCGCGGCGCGGGGCGGCAAGCCCGATGCGCACCGGCTCGCGCACCTCGGCGCCATCGATGCCGCGCTGGCCGGTGCCGCCGCGGTGCTGCGCGAGGCCGCGCACTGGATCGACACCCATCCGGCCGACGACGCGCGACGCGTGGCGCTGAACGCGCGGTTGGTGGCCGAGCAGGCGGCCGAGACGGTGCTGCGCCACGCGGGCCGCGCGCTCGGCGCCGCGCCGCTGTGCCGCGACGCGCGTTTCGCGCGCGCGATGGCCGACCTGCCGGTGTACCTGCGCCAAAGCCATGCCGAGCGCGACCTCGCCGCGCTGGGACAGATCGCAGTCGACGAAAGGAGCGCCACATGGGTGCTGTGATGGACGAAGTGCCCGACGATGCCGCCCAGCGCGCGATCCGCGGCGACGGCACCACCGAGGACGAATGGAACGACTGGCCCGGGCTGGCCCGGCTGCCCGCCATCGACAGCGGGCAACTGGTGCCCGAGGGCGCCCGCGCGGTGGTGGTGGCGCCGCACCCCGACGACGAGGTGCTCGCGGTCGGCGGCCTGCTGGCGCAGCTCGCGGACCAGGGCCGCGAGGTGGCGGTGATCGCCGTGACCGACGGTACCGCGAGCCACCATGGCTCGGCTGTCTGGCCGCCCGAGCGGCTGGCCCGCACCCGCCCGCGCGAGAGCCTGCGCGCGCTCGAGCGGCTGGGCCTGGCGATCGAGCCGGCGCGGCTCGGGCTGCCCGATGGCGGGTTGCGCGCGCTGCGAGCCACGCTGGCGGCGCAACTGGTGTCGCTGCTGCGCCCGCGCGACATGGTCTTCACGACCTGGCGCCGCGACGGCCATCCCGACCACGAGGCGACCGGCCAGGCCTGCGCGCTGGCGGCCGCGAGCGCGGGCGCGCGGCTGGTCGAGGTGCCGGTCTGGGGCTGGCATTGGGCACGGCCCGCGGATGCGCGCATGCCCTGGCGGCACGCCCGGCGGCTGCTGCTCGACCCGGAGGCGCTGCGGCGCAAGCGCGAGGCGGTGCGTGCCTTCACCAGCCAGCTGCGGCGCGACCCCTCGACCGGCGCGCCGCCGGTGCTGCGCGCCACCACGCTGGCGCGCGCGCAGCGGCCCTACGAGGTGGTGTTCCTGTGAGCTCCGCGGCGCAGCACGGCTACTTCGAGTCGCTCTATGCGGCCAGCGAGGATCCCTATGCGGTGCGCACGCGCTGGTACGAGGCGCGCAAGCGCGCGCTGCTGCTCGCGGCCTTGCCGCGGGCGCGCTACCGCCATGCGTTCGAGCCCGGCTGCGGCGTCGGCGAGCTCACGATCGCCTTGGCCGCGCGTTGCGACCGTCTGCTCGCGAGCGATTTCTCGGCCCGGGCGGTGGCGATCGCGCGGCAGCGCACGGACGGGCTGCCTCACGTGGACGTGCGGCGGCAGGCCTTGCCCGACGACTGGCCGCTCGAGCCCGGCCCGGGTGCGTTCGACCTGATCGTGCTCAGCGAGATCGGCTACTTCTTCGACCGCCAGGCGATGCAGCGTGTCGCCGCCTGCTGCGAGCGCACGCTGGCCGCCGACGGCACGCTGGTGGCCTGCGACTGGCGCCCCGGTTTCGCGCAGCGCAGCCTGCCGGCCGCCGAGGTGCAGGGCATCCTGGCCGCGCTGGGCCTGGCACGGCTGGCGCTGCACGAGGAGGACGATTTCCTGCTGCAGGTCTGGACGCGCGATGCGCGCTCGGTCGCCCAGTGCGAGGGCATCCGGTGATCGGCCTCGTGATCCCGGCCCACGACGAGGGCGAGCGCATCGGCGCCGCGTTGCGCGCGGCGCGCCGGGCCGCGGCGCATCCGGCGCTGGCGGGCGAGGAGGTCCGCCTCGTGGTGGTGCTCGACAGCTGCGTCGACGGCACCGCGGACGTGGTGGCGCGCCATGGCGCGCGGCAGCTCGCGCTGGATGCGCGCAACGTGGGCATCGCGCGCGCGGCCGGCGCGGCCCATTGCCTCGAGGCCGGCGCGCGCTGGCTGGCCTTCACCGATGCCGACACCCGCGTCGCACCCGGCTGGCTCGCGATGCAGCTGGCCGAGGCGCGGGCGGGTGCCGACGCGGTCTGCGGCACGGTGGGCGTGCACGACTGGAAGGTGCACGGAGGCGGCGCCGCGCGGCTGCGCGAACGCTTCGCGCGCGACTACATGGCGCGCGACGGGCATCGCCACGTGCATGGCGCGAACCTCGGCGTTTCGGCCGCGGCCTACCTGCGCGTGGGCGGCTTCGCGCCACTGGCCTGCGGCGAGGACGTGGCGCTGGTCGCGGCGCTCGAGGCCGCGGGCGCGCGCATCGCATGGAGCGCGCGCCCGCGCGTCACGACCAGCGCGCGCACCGATGCACGCGCGCGCGGTGGCTTCGGCGACACGCTGCTGGCGATGGCGGCCGCGCTGGCCGTGCCGGTGGCGGCCATCGAAGCGGGTTGAGCAGGCTGGAGCGCCGCGAGGCCGCGCCACCGACGACGGACAGCGCTGACGCCGGGCGCTAGGCTTTTCTTACCCTGGGTGCGATCGCCGCGCGCAGCATGGTTTGCATCTTTCATGCACACAGGAGCGATGACCATGCCAAGAGGCGACAAGTCGTCCTACACGGACAAGCAGAAACGCAAGGCCGAGCACATCGAGGAAGGCTACGAGAAGCGCGGCGTGGGCCGGGGCGAGGCCGAGCGCCGTGCCTGGGCCACGGTGAACGCCGAGACCGGCGGCGGCAAGAAGAGCGGCTCGGGCCGCGGCCGGCCGGAGAACCACGCGCCTTCGCGCAAGGGCGGCCACAAGGGCGGTGCCGCGGCGGCGGCCCGGCCCGCGGCCGCGCGGTCGGCCTCGGCGCGCAAGGCCGCGGCCACGCGCCAGCGCAACGAGCAGCGCGGCTGAGTCCGGCCGCCGTCACGGAGATCATGGAGACGACCATGCACATCATCCTCGGAGCCACCGGCCATGTGGGCTCGGCCCTGGCCGAAGCGCTGCTGGCCAAGGGCCAGCCCGTTACCGTCGTCACGCGCCATGCCTCGAAGACCGAGGCGCTGCGCAAGAAGGGCGCCAAGGTCGCGGTGGTCGACGTGTTCGACGTCCCGGCCTTCCAGCGCGTGCTGGCCGGCGGCAAGCGCCTGTTCCTGCTGAACCCGCCCGCGGCGCCCTCGACCGACACCGCGGCCGAGGAACGGCGCAGCCTGCGCAGCATCCTGCGCGCGGTGCAGGGCGCCAACCTCGAGAAGATCGTGGCCGAGTCGGCCTACGGCGCGCAGCCGGGCGAGCGCATCGGCGACCTCGGCGTGCTCCACGAGATGGAGCAGGCGCTCGCGGCCCAGCCCATTCCCACCGCCGTGATCCGCGCGGCCTACTACATGAGCAACTGGGACCTGTCGTTGCGCACGGCGCAGGAGCAGGGCGTGGTCCACACCATGTATCCGGTCGATTTCGCGCTGCCGATGGTGGCGCCGCGCGACCTGGGGCAGTTCGCGGCGCGGCTGATGGAAGGGCCGGCGAAGGATTCGGGCCCGCACCACGTGGAAGGGCCCGAGCCCTATACCAGCGCGGACGTGGCCGAGGCCTTCGCGCTGGCCCTCGACAAGCCGGTGCGCGCGGTCCAGACCCCGCGCAGCCAGTGGGAGCATGCGTTCAGGGCGATGGGCTTCTCGGACGCGGGCGCGGCCTCGTACGCGGCGATGACGCGCATCACGCTCGAGCGGAAGTACGAGGTCGAGAATCCCGAGCGCGGGCGCGTCCCGCTGCGCGAATACATCGGCGCGCTGGTGCGCAGCCGCTCCGGCTGCGTGGCAGCGCACCGCGCGTCTCAACCGCGCGCCAGCGAGTCCGCCACGCGCTGGCGCCGCACGCCGCCCTGGCGTTCGAGCATCCAGCCCGGGTACTCGGCCGGCAGCGCGCTGACCTTGTCGAGCCGCGCGAGTTCGTCGGCATTCAGCTTGATGGCGGTGGCGGCGAGGTTGTCGTCGAGCTGGTCGACGCGCTTGGCCCCGATGATCACGCTGGTCACCACCGGCTGGTGCAGCAGCCAGGACAGCGCGATCTGCGCCACCGAGACCTTGCGCGCCTCGGCCAGTTCGCGCATGACGTCGATGCAGTCGAAGGCGCGTTCCTTGTCGACCGGCGGGAAGTCGAAGGCGATGCGGCGGCTGCCTTGCTCGGCGTCGCCATCGCGGCTGTACTTGCCGCTGAGGAAGCCGCCGGCCAGCGGGCTCCAGACCATCAGGCCGACCTCCTCGCCGCGCATCATCGGCACCAGTTCGCGCTCGAGGTCGCGGCCCGCGATCGTGTAGTAGGCCTGCAGCGATTCGAAGCGCGCGAGGCCCTTGCGTTCGGCGATGCCGAGCGCCTTGACGATCTGCCAGGCGGCCCAGTTCGACACGCCCACGTAGCGCACGTGGCCCTGGCGCACCAGGGTGTCGAGCGCTTCCACGGTTTCCTCGATGCGCGTGGCGGGGTCGAAGCCGTGGATCTGGTAGAGGTCGATGTGGTCGAGCTGCAGCCGTTGCAGGCTGGCCTTCACGCCGTCCATGATGTGGTAGCGCGAGGCGCCGGCCGAGTTCACCCCCTTGCTGCCGGTTTCGCCGAGCACCTTGGTCGCCACCACCACCTTGTCGCGCGGCACCTTGAGGTTCTTGAGCGCCTGGCCGGTGATGACTTCCGACTGGCCTTCGGAATAGACGTCGGCGGTGTCGATGAAATTGATGCCGGCGTCGAGCGCGCGGCCGACGAGCGCCTCGGCCTCGGATTGCTGGAGATCGCCGATCTGGCCCCAGATGCCCGAAGACCCGCCGAAGGTCATGGTGCCGAGGCAGAGTTCGGAGACGAAGAGGCCGGTGCGGCCGAATTTGCGGTATTGCATCGAAAGAATTCCTTTGCGTTAAAGGCCCGGTGGGCCCCGGAAAAGTATCCGGCCGCGCGCCGCCCCGGGGCCAGCGCGTTCCTGCAAAGGTCTTGCCTAATTCTCCAGACCGGTGCTCGCGGGCGTGCGGGCGCGCCAGGGGAGGTTTAAGCTGCGAGCCGCTTGTTTCTCCACCGTGACAAGGACTCGCCACATGTCCGACGAAACCCCCGACATCCTTTCCGCCATCGGCACGCCGCTGCCGCTCGAACCCGAACTCGACGAAGCCCGCAAGGAGCTGGTGCGCCTGATCAACCTGGTGACCGGCGGCCGCGACGGCTCGATCGACACCGCGGTGCCCGGGCTGTTCGTCTACTGCGTCAGCAAGCCCGACGGCCCCAAGCACGCGATGCAGACGCCGGCGCTGGGCCTGATCGCGCAGGGCTCCAAGCGGATCATGGTCGGCGACGACATCTACGTCTACGACCCGATGCACTACCTGGTCACCTCGGTCGACCTGCCGGTGTGCGGCCAGGTGCGCGTGACCAGCGAGCAGGAGCCCTACCTGGGCCTGCGGCTGGAGCTCGCGGTCGACGAGATCGGCGAGCTGATCCGCAGCGAGCAGCTGCCGGCCAAGGCCAATGCGCCCGCCTCGCGCGGCATGTACGTCAACCGCATCGCGATGCCGGTGCTCGAGCCGGTGCTGCGCCTGTTGCGCCTGCTCGAAACGCCCGAGGACGTGCCGATCATGGCGCCGCTGATCAAGCGCGAGATCATGTACCGGCTGCTGGTGAACGGCGAGGGCGCGCGGCTGCGGCAGATCGCGCTGCAGGACAGCCACACCCAGCGCGTGGCCAAGGCGATCAGCGCGCTGCGCGTGAACTTCGCGCAGTCGCTGAAGGTGGAGGACATGGCGCGCGCGGTGCACATGAGCGTGTCCTCGTTCCATCACCACTTCAAGGCCGTGACCGCGATGAGCCCGCTGCAGTACCAGAAGCAATTGCGCCTGCAGGAGGCGCGGCGGCTGATGCTGCTGACCGGCGCCGACGTGGCGACGGCCGCGCACAACGTGGGCTACGAGAGCCCCTCGCAGTTCGCGCGCGAGTACGGCCGCATGTTCGGCGCGCCGCCGCTGCGCGACAAGCGCCGCTGGCTCGGCGAGGCGGGCAACGACGCGCTGGGCGCGGCCTCGCGCGAGGCGGCCTGAGCATCCTGCGTGCGCGGCGCGCATGGATGCCGTCCTGCACGCAGTGTCGTCCGCGTCCGGCCTCGTGGCGCCGAGCGCTCGCGACACTGCGTGGCTTCAACGCAGGAGAAACGTCCGATGTCCGAAGAGCTTCAGATCCGCATCCCCCGAGACGATGACCGGATCGACGTGACCGACCTCAAGGAAGTCGACTACTGGACCGAATGGTTCGGCGTGTCGGAAGAACGGCTTCGCACCGCCGTCGCCTCGGCCGGTACCTACAAGGACGACCTGCGCATCTACCTCGGCCTGCCTTGAGGCCCGGCTAGCGAACGGCCACGCTCTCCATGGCCGAATCCCGCATCGCCATCTACGGCGCCATCGGCGCCAACATCGCCATCGCGATCACCAAGTTCGCCGTGGCCGGCATCACCGGCAGCTCGGCGATGCTGTCCGAGGGCATCCATTCGTCGGTCGACACCTTCAATGGCGTGCTGCTGCTGGTCGGCCTGCGCCTGAGCAAGCGCCCGCCGAGCGTGGAGCATCCGTTCGGCCACGGCAAGGAGCTCTATTTCTGGAGCCTGATCGTCGCGGTGCTGATCTTCGGGCTCGGCGGCGGCGTGTCCTTCTATGAAGGCATCGAGCACATCCGGCATCCCGAGCCGCTGGGCGATCCGACCTGGAACTACGTGGTGCTCGCGGCCGCGGCGGTGTTCGAGGGCACGAGCTTCCTGATCGCGCTGCGGCAGTTCCGCGCCCAGGCCGGCGGCACGCCGTTCTGGCAGGCGCTCGACCGCAGCAAGGACCCGACCACCTACACCGTGCTGGCCGAGGACTCGGCCGCGCTGGCCGGCCTCGCGGTGGCGGCGCTGGGCATCTACCTGGGCCACCGCTTCGACATGCCGGTGTTCGACGGCGCGGCCTCGATGGTGATCGGCCTGCTGCTCGCGGGCGTGGCGCTGCTGCTGATCGCCCAGTCGCGCGGCCTGCTGATCGGTGAGGGCGTGCGGCCCGAGACGGCGCGCGCGATCCGCGAGCTGGCGATGGCGCAGCCCAGCGTGGAGGAGGTGGGCCGGGTGCTGTCGATGTACATCGGGCCCGACCAGGTGCTCGCGATCGTCGACGTGAATTTCAAGGACGACACCGACACCGGCGAAGCCGCCGAGGCCATCGCCGCCATCGAACGGCAGGTGCGGGCGCGCTTTCCGATGATCAAGCGGCTGTTCATCGAGGCCAGCGAAGCGCCCGCGGACCTGGCGCCGCGCTCCTGACCGGCGCTGCGCGCGGCACGACGCACGCTGGTGCGACAGCGTGGTGACAAGCCACTACAGATTTCCGTATCGCCGCGCAACCCCTCGTCATGACGGAAACAATTACTTGCATTTGCTTGTAATCAATGGTTTCATTCTGTTCAGAAATCAGGGAGCAATCTGAGCAGAGAGAAAGGAGCCTCACGTGAGTCATCACGCCTTGACGCTTCGCAACCTGGCACGCCCGGCAATGCTTGCCCTGTGCCTCCTGCCGCCGGCGACCCAGGCCGCCGACGGAACCATCCACTTCACCGGCGCGATCGTCGGAGCACCCTACGAGACGCGTGTCGCCGCGAGGCCCACCGCGTTCGTTCACCGCGTGACGGGCGACGCCACGGAGATCCATTTCCTGCGCCAGCGGATCGATGCGCCCAGCGCCAGCGTGCGCGTCGATGCCCTCGGCGCGCAGCCGCTGGCCATCGCGTTCGTCGATGCGCAAGGTCGGACCACGCCGCTGGCGCAACGGCGCGAGTGGTCGATCGGGCAGGAAGGCGGGGTGTTGTCGGTGGCGGCGCCCGAATCTCGGCGCGCCGAGGCCGTACTTGTGACCGTGCGCTACGACTGAACCCTGAGGTCGAGGCGTCTCGGTGCGCAACGGGAAAGGCACGCGCCGGATCAACCGGCGGCCGGGCCGTGGCCGATCAATGGCGAACGACAGCTTCGCGGCTCAGCCGATCGGCGACTGCCGCATTCACGGCGCGCTCGGACGCCAAACGCCGTTCTCCGCAGAGACTGCATTGGTAGTGACGCAACCAGGGAAGCCATCGCATCCAGGTGCGGCGGGGAACACGCCGAAGATGGGCGAGCCCGCAGGAACAGTTCGAGAAAAGTATGGCCATCGGCGTGAAATCCAAAATTGGTTTGCATCCGAGCTCTTCCCCTGCCGAGGCTCTTGGGCCTGTATACAGCATCGAAACAATGCCTAATTATTCTCACGAAAGAATTCATTTGTATTACAGATTGTGAGAATTCGACGCTTGTAGTTTTCCTACATATTCCTTCAGAGACATGTCATCCCGTCAGGTTGCCTCGCTATGCCGGGTCGACATCAGGTCGAAATCCAGCATGTCCCTGCACATCGCACGGAATCTGGCTATCGTGCTTTCCCGAATCGCAAGCAACACCAACACGGAGAAATGCATGCTTTGGGAAAAGAAGGTCGAACAGTGGAGCGCGGCCGTCCGCGCTCGTGCCAATCTGCCCGCGCGGCTGACCTTGTGGGACGGCAAGTCGTACGACTTCGGCGACTTCAGCGGCCCCGCCGTCACCCTGCACGTGAAATCGCCCTCGGCGCTGTCGCTGATGCTCGAGCCCACGCTGGCCAACCTCGGCGAGGCCTACGTACAGAGCAAGATCGACATCGAGGGCAAGCTCTCGGACATCATCGACATCGCCTACGGGCTCGCGAAGAGTTCGCTCGACAACGGCACCGGTGCCGGTGCCGGTGCCAGCGCGCTCAAGAACATGGCGCGCTACTTCACGCACACCAAGGCGTCGGATCGCAAGTCGATCCAGTACCACTACGACGTCTCGAACGCCTTCTACCAGCTCTGGCTCGACCCGAACATGGTCTATTCGTGCGCCTACTTCGAGAACGGCGAGGAGGACCTCGAGACCGCGCAGCTCAAGAAGATCGACCACATCCTCACCAAGATCCAGCTGCAGCCGGGCCAGACCCTGCTCGACATCGGCTGCGGCTGGGGTGCGCTCGTGATCCGCGCGGCGCAGAAGTTCGGCGCGCGCTGCGTGGGCGTGACCTTGTCGCAGAACCAGTTCGACCTGGCGACCGAGCGCGTGAAGGCCGCGGGGCTGGCCGACCGCATCGAGATCCGGCTGCAGGACTACCGCGATGTGAGCGGGCAGTTCGACCGCATCACCAGCGTCGGCATGTTCGAGCACGTGGGCCGCAAGAACCTGCCCGAGTATTTCCGGCGCGTGCGCGCGCTGCTGGCCGATGACGGCGTGGTGATGAACCACGGCATCACTTCGTCGGACCCCGAAGGCGGCGGCGTCTCCTACGGCGGTGGCGATTTCATCGACCGCTACGTGTTCCCGAACGGCGAACTGCCGCACATCGGCCTGACCCTGCAATCGATGCAGCAGGGCGGCCTCGAGGCCTTCGACGTGGAGAACCTGCGGCGCCACTACGCGCGCACGCTGCGCCTGTGGAGCGATGCCTACGAGGCACACACCGAGCAGGTGCGCGCGATGGTCGACGAGGAGAAGTTCCGCATCTGGCGCGTGTACCTCGCGGGCTGCGCCTATGCCTTCGAGAACGACGACGTGGCGATCTACCAGATCGTGGGCCGCAAGGCCGGCCGCGCCGCGAAGACGCTGCCCTGGTCGCGGCGCTACATGTACGCCGGCGCGGTCGCGGCCTGAACGCGATGCCTCGCTAGCGCGCGAAGACCAGCAGCGTCTGCGTCGCGAAACCGAAGCGCCCGCGCTCGTCGTGCAGCTGGCTGAAGGCGCAGCCGCTGCCGTCGGGCGCGATGGTGGTCACGGCGTCGAGGCCGACCCATTCGCCCACGGGTTGCCGTGCAAGCTGCAGCGAGAGGTCGGCGTTGGCGAAGTTGAAGCGCTCCGCCGGCAACACCCAGCTCAGGCCATTGCCGAAGTCGGCCGCGGCGGCCGCGCGCATCGCGGGCGAATTGGCCGCGCCCGCGACCAGCGGCACGCGCAGCCGGAACCAGGCGGCCGCCGGTCCCGGTGCCGCGGCATCGCCGGCGGCCACGCGGCTTTCCGTCGCCGTGTAATAGAACGAGCGCACGTCGGGCAGGCCCGGGATGCGCAGCGGTGCCGTGCAGTCCGACGGTGCCGGCATCGACAGGGCAGGGGCCAGCGGCCTTTGCAACGTCTCCTCGGGCGGCGCCACGGGCTGTGTGCGCACCAGCAATGCATGCGCCTTGGCCACTGGCTTGCCTTGGGCCATCAGCGTTATCTCGACGCGCGCGGTGGTGCGGCCCGCTTCGACGTCGACGCTCGACGACAGGCTGTCGACCGGCACCGGCCGGATCAGCTCGACCGTGAGCCGCGCGAGCTGCCAGCCTTCGCCCTCCACCGCCGACTCGGCGATGTGCGCGAGCAGGCCGCAGGGCGCGCCACCATGCTGCGCGCGCGGATCCCAGGGCCCGCGCGAGAGTTCGCTGGCGCGCCAGCTGTTCGCGTCCTCGCGCACGAAGACGGCATCGGAGGCGGCGAGCTCATGCATGGGCGGCGATCTCGATGCGGCGCAGGGGCGCGGGGGCAGGCACTTCGTCCTCGGTCTCGAACTGCTCGGCCCAATGGCGGAAGCGCATGATGGGCCCGTCGCCCTCGGCCAGGCTGGGACGCTTCCAGCGCATCTTGTGCTCCCAGATCGGCACGTCCTGGCTCACCTGGTGGATCGCCTCGTCGATCAGCGCGAGGCTCATGTCGGGCGAGGCGATGCCCTGCAGCCGTGCCATCAGGCTGAAGCTCACGGCGACGCGGCCGGTCTCGATCGGTACCACCGAATCGACGAACAGGATTTCGGCCAGGTCGGCGATGCGAAAGCGCACCGTCGCGAAGTAGGGGCCGTACAGCGAGGTCTGCAGGAAGCCCGGCAGCCGGCCGCGCGGCGTGTTGAAGTCGTGCAGGATGTTCACGTGCAGCGCCGGCCCCGCGGGCTCGAAGCGGTCGAGCCGCGCCAGCGTGGCCACGCCGTGCAGGTGGTGGAAGTGCGTGGTGTCGACGATGTTCTCCTGCACCTCCTGCCAGATCGTCGCGACCTCCCAGCGCTGGCGCCGGTAGCGCGACCACTGCGCATCGCCATGCTCGGGCATCGCCGGCACCTCGAAGGTGGGCGCGATCCCGCGCGGATGCCACCACACCATCACCAGCCCGTTGCGCTCGACCAGCGGCCAGGACTTCAGGTGCCGCATCTCGAGGCGCGGATTCGGGCTGTAGGGAATGTCGGTGCAGGCGCCGTCGCCCGCGAACTGCCAGCCGTGGAACGGACAGCGCAGCGAGGTGCCGCAGACGCGGCCGCCGTGGCCCAGGTGGGTGCCGAGGTGCGGACAGTGCGCATCCATCGCATGGGCCTGGCCCTGCATGTCGCGCCACAGCACGAACTCGCGGCCCATGGCCGTGAGGGGCTGCACGTGGCCCTTGCGAAGGTCCTCGCTGTAGGCAGCCTGGAACCAGCCGTGACCGAAAGAGGAGTCGTCGAACCTGCGCATGGAGAAGCTTCCTTGGTGGTTGAACTGGACGCCGCGGCCGCCGGCGGCGCGATCGTTGCGATGCGGCCGAGGCGTCGAAGTATAGGGAGCCGGAGTGCAATTGCAATAAGAAATGAACTGTGATTCAATTCTTCGCGTGACCTACCGACGCACATCCAAAGTCGAGGAGCGCATGACGCTCACGCGCGAGCGCATCGTGCTGGCCGCGCTCGAACTCGTGGCCACCCATGGCTACGGCGGCACCACCATGCCGATGGTCGCGGCCACGGCCGAGGTCTCGACCGGTTTGCTCTACCAGTACTTCCCGTCGAAGACCGACCTGTTCGACGAGGTGTTCCGCCAGGCCTCGCAGCGCGAGATCGACGCCTGCGCCGCCGCGGCCGCCTCCGAAAGCGGTGCCGGCGAGCGATTGGCCGCGATCATCCGCACCTTCGCGCACCGCGCGCTCAAGCGGCCCAAGCTCGCGTGGGCCCTGCTGGCCGAACCGGTGGCGCCGCAGATCGACGAGGACCGGCTGCGCTTTCGCGAACCCTATCGCGCGATCTTCGTGACGGTGATCGAGGACGGCATCGACAGCCGCGAGTTCCGCGCGCAGAACGCGCACACCAGCGCCGCGGCGATCGTCGGCGCGCTGGCCGAAGCCATGATCGGCCCGCTCGCGCTCGGCGTGCTGTCCAAGCGCGCGGCGCAGCGCGTAGTGGAAGACATCGTCGCGTTGTGCCTGGCCGCGGTGCTCGACCACACCGCGCGCACAAAGAAGGCACCCGTCCCGCCTTCGGCCAAGGAGACACCATGACCGACTTCATCCAGCCCCATCCCGAGCCGTCGAACCGCTTCGCGAGCGACCGCACTCTGCACCACACGCTCGAACGCCTGCTGCCCGCCGAGGTCTTCGCCGACGCGACCCCGCTGCTCCAGCGCATGGGCGAGCGCGCGATGCAGGAGATTCCCGCATTGGCCGCGACGGCGGAGCACAACGTGCCGCGCCACGAGCCCTTCGATGCCTGGGGTCGGCGCGTCGATCGCATCGAGGTCGATCCGGCCTGGCATCGCCTGGTCGACATCGGCCTCGAGGAGGGCCTGGTCGCGCTGCCCTACGAGAACCCCTACGGCGAGTTCACGCGCGTGGTGCAGGCCGGCCTCGTGAACCTGTACGACGGCGCGGGCGCGGTGGCCTCGTGTCCGCTGGTGATGACCGATGGCGCCGCGCGCCTGCTCACGCTGCACGACGAAGCGCTGGCCGCGCGCTACCGGCCGATGCTCACGGCGCGGCAGGGCGGCTGGACCTCGGGCCAGTGGATGACCGAGAAGGAGGGCGGCTCCGATGTCGGCCAGACCTCGACCGTCGCACGCCCGCGTGGCAACGGCACCTGGTCGCTGCACGGCACCAAGTGGTTCACCTCGGCCACCACCTCGCAGATGGCGCTCGCGCTCGCGCGGCCCGAGGACGCGGTACCGGGCAGCCGCGGGCTGTCGCTGTTCCTGGTCGAGCTGCGCCGCCCCGACGGCAGCTGGAACCACATCGCCGTGCGGCGCCTCAAGGACAAGCTCGGCACGCGCGCCCTGCCGACCGCGGAGCTCGAGCTCGAAGGCACCGTCGCGGTGCCGGTCGGCGGCATCGATCGCGGTGTCGCGAAGATCGGCGACCTGCTCAACGTCGCGCGGCTGTGGGCCTCGTGGGGCGGCCCGGCGGGCGTGGGCCATCTGCTGATGCTGGCGCGCGACTACGCGAGCCGGCGCCGCGTGTTCGGCCAGATGCTCGCCGAGAAGCCGCTGCATGCGCAGTGGATCGCGCGCATCACGGCCGAGTACGAGGCGATGCTGGCGCTCAACTTCGAGACCGCGCTCGCGCTCAATCGCCACGAGCGCGGCACCGGCGCGTCCGGCCTGGCACGGCTGCTGGCGCCGCTGACCAAGCTGGCCTGCGCGCGCCAGAGCATCTGGGCGGCGAGCGAGCTGGTCGAGAGCTTCGGTGGCGCGGGCTATGTGGAGGACACGGGCATCCCGCGCGTGCTGCGCAACCTGCACGTGCATTGCATCTGGGAGGGCACGACCTCGGTGCTCGCGCACGACGTGCTGCGTGCGCTGCGCGCGCCCGAGGCGGGCGAGGCCTTTCTCGCCGACATCGACCAACGGCTCTCGGCGCTCGCGGGCCAGGGCACGCGCGCGCCCGATGCGATCGTGCATGCGCGACGCACGCTCGCGGAGCTGATGCCGCGCGCGCAGGAGAGCGATGGCCGGCGCCTGGCCTGGGGCATGGCGCGCACCTATCAATCGGTGCTGCTGCTCGAGGCGGCCGCATGGCGCCAGGCGCGCAAGGCCGACGGCTCGGGATGGACCGCATTGCGGCTGTTCCTGCAGGACGCGCTGGTGCCGCCGGTGCTGCCCGCCTCGGACGAGGAACTCGCGGCGCTGGCCTTCGGGCGCGACACGGCCGTGGCGTCGTAACGCAGCGGATCGGCGGCCTGCGCGTCGACGCGATTGCCGCTATCCTCGAACGCGAAGTACCGGCGCCGACATGGCGCCTTTCTCTTTCTCTTCGCGTTCTTCCATCGCCCATGACCTACCTCGCCGCCTCCACGCGCTACGAATCCATGCCCTACCGCAAGGTGGGCCGCAGCGGCCTCGTGCTGCCCGCCATCTCGCTGGGCCTGTGGCACAACTTCGGCGACACCACGCCGATCGCCACCCAGCGCCAGCTGCTGCGCACCGCCTTCGACCTCGGCATCAACCACTTCGACCTGGCCAACAATTACGGCCCGCCCTATGGCAGCGCCGAGACCAATTTCGGCCGCCTGCTGCGCGAGGACTTCAAGCCCTACCGCGACGAACTGATCATCTCGAGCAAGGCCGGCTGGGACATGTGGCCCGGCCCCTATGGGCAGGGTGGCGGCTCGCGCAAATACGTGCTGGCCAGCCTCGACCAGAGCCTGCAGCGCATGGGCCTCGACTACGTCGACATCTTCTATTCGCACCGCTTCGACCCGCACACGCCGCTGGAGGAGACCGCCTCGGCGCTGGCCCAGGCCGTGCAACAGGGCAAGGCGCTGTACATCGGCATCTCCTCGTACTCGGCCGGCAAGACGCGCGAGATGGCCGCGCTGCTGCGCGAATGGAAGGTGCCGCTGCTGATCCACCAGCCGGCCTACAACCTGTTCAACCGCTGGATCGAGAAGGACCTGCTCGGCGCCACCGAGGAACTGGGTGCCGGCGTGATCGCGTTCACGCCGCTGGCGCAGGGCCTGCTGACCGACAAGTACCTGCAGGGCGTGCCGGCCGATGCACGCATCAACCGCCCGGGCGGCGGCTCGCTGAAGCCCGAGCATCTGTCGGATGCCAACATCGAGCGTGCGCGCGCGCTGAACGCGATCGCGCAACGCCGCGGCCAGTCGCTGGCCCAGCTCGCGCTGAGCTGGACCCTGCGCGATCCGCGCGTGAGTTCGGCGCTGATCGGCGCGAGCCGGCCCGAGCAGATCGTCGACAACGTGGCCGCGCTCCGGGGCGCGCCGCTGAGCGCCGAAGAGCTGGCCGAGATCGATCGGCACGCGGTCGAGGGCGGCGTGAACCTCTGGGAAAAACCGTCGACCGACTTCGCCTGAGCGCAGGGCCGGGGATCACGGAGCGCATCAGGTAACTCGCAATCCGTCTTTGAGCTGCCGCACGGGCTGCGCAGAATGGAGGCGTTCCGTTTCGAGTTCCTCATGCCCCAGCGCACCTATCACTCCGTGGCCGCACAGGCCCAGCTCGTCATCTCGCGCACCGCCGAGGCCTGGACCGTCCCGCCCGCATCGGCCCATGCGATCGCGCGTCGCGCGGCCTACGGCCATGTGCCGCGCCGCGCATTGCGCCGGCTTCAGGCCATGGCGGCGCTGCGGCCCGCGGTGCTGATGCATTCGTGGTGAGCGACGGCGCCACGCCGTCAATGCACGAAGCCGCCTTTCACGAAGCGCACCGGCTGCGCATCCATGCGCGCGATCAGCGCGCCGAGGCCATCGGCCGCGGCCGCCGGGACGGTCGTTGTTCCTGAGGTGGTCTCCGCGCGGCACAGCAGGTCGTCGTCGCTCCAGGCACTCTTGCCGGGCTCGCCGCGCGCGCGCAGCCAGCCCTGGCGGTCGACCAGCAGTTGCGTGCCTTCGAGCTTCTCGGTGGCGGCGATCAGCGAGAAGGCCTCCCACGCCGCCGGAGAGTCGGCCACGCAGGCGATGCTTCGCTCGTGCGCATTCGACGCGAGGCCGGGACGCGGCTCGAGCAGCACCGTCACCAGCCGCGGATCCTCGAGCAACGCACTTGCGTTATCGCCGGCGGCCACGATCCGCAGGCGCTGGCCGCGCCAGCTGCTGAGCATGCGCACCGGCTTGCCGTCGCAACGCACCGCCATGTCGGGCGGGCTCACGGGCTGGGCCCAGACGCCCGCCACGCGCAGGCTTTCGCCGGCGGCCTGGGCCTTCATGAAGTCGATCAGGGCCCAGGCGTCGCTTTCGCTCAATCGGCCTTGAAAGCCCGGCATGGTCTGCGCGCCATGGCGATCCCGCGTGCCGTGCAGCACGCGCCACAGCAGGTCGCCATCGGCGCGGCGCCAGAGCAGCGGTCCGGCGAGATTCGGCGGCCACACGGGCTGCGACGCGGCCAACGGACCCTGGCCGCGCCCGTCGCTGCCGTGGCAGGCCACGCAGTTCTGTGCATAGAGCATGCGGCCGCGCGCAATCGATTCGGCGCTGAATCCCTCCGCATGTTGTTGAAAGCTCGTGGGGTGCGCGGGCACGAGGACCACGTGGGCATCGGGCCAGGGTGCCAGCACCACGGGCAGCACCGCGGCGCCCAGCAGCCAGATCCGGCGCCGTCGCCACAGCAGCGCCACGACCAGCACCACCAGCGACAGTCCCAGCAACACCACGCTGACGCCGAGCCGGCGCGCCTGGCCCAGGTCGATCAGCAGGTTCTCGCCCGACAGCCGCTCGGCCCAGGGCCAGGCGGGCTGTCCGTGCGCATGCGCGACCAGGCCCAGCGCATCGAGCAGCCGCAGCAGTTGCAACTGCAGGGTCTGCAGCGCCTCGATCAGCAGATTGAGCCAGGCCGCATCGGGCAGCGCGTTCATCGCGCCCGCGCCTCGAAGGCCGGTCTCACCAGGTCGCGTCCAGGCCCAGGTGGCGCAGCGCCTCGTACCGCAGCTCGGCCAGGCGCGGATCGCCGCGATGGCGCGGGTAGGGCAGGTCCACCACCAGTTCGGCCGCGATGCGCGCCGGCCGGTCACTCAGCACGATCACGCGGTTGGCCAGGAACAGCGCCTCCTCGACGTCGTGCGTGACCAGCAGCGCCGAGAAGCCGTCGCGCTGCCAGAGGTTCACGAGCTCGCTCTGCATCGCGATGCGCGTGAGCGAATCGAGCTTGCCCAGCGGCTCGTCGAGCACCAGCAGCTGCGGGTCGTTGACCAGCGCGCGCGCCAGCGCCACGCGCTGCGCCATGCCACCCGACAGTTGATGCGGATAGGCCTTCGCGAACTCGGTGAGACCGACGCGCTGCAACGCCTCGTCGACCCGGCCGCGCTGCGCGTCGAGCACGCCGCGCGCCTGCAGGCCCAGCGCCACGTTGTCCCAGACGCTGCGCCACGGGAACAAGGTGGGGTCCTGGAACACCACGATGCGCGAGGGATCGGGCTTCTCGATGGCCTCGCCGTTCTGCGTGATGCGTCCCGTGGTCGCGGGCTCGAGGCCGGCCACCAGGCGCAGCAGCGTCGACTTGCCGCAGCCGCTCGGGCCGAGCAGCGCGACGAACTCGCCGGGGCGCACCTGCAGGTCGATGTCGTCGAGCACCTGCAGCACGCCCGTGGGCACTTCGAACCAGTGGCTCACGCCATGGATGTCGATCAGCGCGCCGGTGTGGGCGGAGGTGCCTGCATCGACGGCGGGGGAGAGGACGGCGCCTACCATTTGACGGTTCCCTTCTGCCACGACAGCACGCGGTCGCGCACCTTGAACAGCAAGGTGATCAGGCCCGAGCACAGCGCGGCCATCACCAGCAGCGCGGCATACATGTTGGCGTAGGAGGCCCAGCCCTGGGCCCACTGCAGGTACCAGCCGAGGCCGGCCTTCACGCCCATCATCTCGGCCGTGATCAGCACCGAGAACGAGGCGCCCAGGCCCATGAACAGGCCCACGAAGACCTGCGGCAGCGCGGCCGGGATGGCGACGCGCAGCACCAGGAAGCGCTCGGAGGCGCCCAGCGTGCGGGCCACGTCGTAGTAGCTCTTGCCGACCGAGGCCACGCCCGACCAGGTCAGCACGGCGACCGGGAAGAAGGTGGCGAGGCCGACCAGGAACACCGCGGCCACGTAGCTCGAGGGCGCGAAGAAGAAGGCCAGCGGCAGCAGCGCCGAGGCCGGCACCGGGCCGAGGAAGCGCAGCAGCGGATGCACCCAGTAGCCCGCGATGCGCGACCAGCCGACCGCCACGCCGGTGACGAAGCCGATCAGCGCGCCGATCACGAAACCGTTGGCCAGCAGGCGCAGCGAGTAGGCGGTGGACAGGCCCAGGCGCTGCCAGTCCTCGTGCAGCACGTCGATCAGGCTCTGCGGCGGCGCGAAGAAGGGGGAGGGCAGCACGGCGAGCTTGGCGGTGGCGATCTCCCACAGCGCGAGCACCAGCGCCGAGGCCACCAGCCATTGGCCGGCGGGACGCAGCGTGCGCGCGACGCGGCCGGCACGCGGGCCGAGCAGCGCGATGACGAGGAAGCCCGCTGCGATCACGAGCGTGGCGTAGCCGAATTCCTCGGTGAAGTTCCAGTCGCTGAAGCCGATCGGCTTGTTGGGCCACAGCAGCGTGAGCAGGCCCAGCGCCAGCCAGGCCGCGGCGGCCAGCACGCCGGTGCGCCAGAGACCCGGCGGCAGCGCGTGCCGGCGCGCGAGCACGGTGGCGGCATCGGTGGCCACCGGTGCGGGCGGGCGCGGCGCGCGAGGCTGGGGAGCCGCGGCGGGGCCGCGGAACTCCGGCGCGTTCAGCACGCCGGACACGTCGAGTGCGTGGTCGGCCGAGGTCATGCCTGGGCGCTCCCGATGGCAGGTTGATCGTCGAAGAGGGTCATGGGAATTGCTCCGCCGGAGGATGAAGAAGGGAAGGGCGAGTGTTGGCGCTGCACCCTTCCCGGCCAACGAATGAATGCACGCATGGATATGCGGATTCGTCGGCTGCGGCATGTCGCCGCCGGGGCCTTCAGGACGAGACGTTCGCGCCCACGGCCCAGTAGAAGGTAGGCCGCGCGCCGTTGAGCAGGTGGTCGCCGACCACGCGGCCCTTGTAGATGGTCGGGTTGTGCGAGGCCAGCGTGCGCGCGTTGCGCCAGTGGCGGTCGAGCCGGATGTCCTCCTGCAGCGCCGAGGCACCGCCCACGTCGAACAGCCGCGTGCCGGCCTGCAGCACCGCGTCGACGATGCCGGCTTGCGCCTTGGCGGTCTCGAGCTCGACCTGGAACAGCAACTGCTCGGGGATCGCTTCGCCGCGCTGGCGCCGGCGGTCGATCTCGCCCAGCGTGCGTGCCACCGCCTGCACCGTCGAGCTCGCGACGAAGGCCGTGCTGGCGAGCTGGCCGACGACCTGCTGCACCAGCGGATCCTCGCGCGGCGTGCTGCCGCTGCCGTGGCTGTAGACGCGCTTGCGCGGCCGCACGAAGTCGACCGCGTCGCGCACGATCGCGCGCGCGATGCCGGCCAGGGTGGCGAGGTGCGTGAGCTGGAACTGCGCGGTCAGCGGCGTGGGCTGGTCGCGCACGTAGAGCAGCACGTGCGCCGGGTCGACGCGCACGTTGCGAAAGCGCGTGGTGCCCGAGGCGCTCAGACGCTGGCCGAAACCGCGCCAGTCGTCGACGCGCTCCACGCCCGGCGCGCCGGAGGGCACCAGCGCGATCACGCGGTCGTTGCTGCCGTCGTCGTTGTGGCGCTGCGCCGAGACCGCGATCCATTCGGCGTAGAGGGTGCCGGTGCTGTAGTACTTGTCGCCCTCGAGGCGCCAGCCGTCGCCGTCGCGGCGCAGCGTGGTCTGCATCTGGCCGAGCGGGCCTTCGCCGAGCTCGGTGGTCGCGTTGCCGAAGATCACGCCGTCGGCCGCGAGCCGCAGCCAGGGACCGTGCAGCGCGGGATCGATCTCGGCGAACAGGCGCTCGATGAATCCGAAATGGGCGCGCAGGATCTGCGGCAGGTTGGAGTCGGCCTCGCCGAGTTCGATCAGCAGGTCGAAGAACTGCTCGACCGAGGCGCCGAGACCGCCTTGGGCGACCGGCACGCGCAGCGCGCCGAAGCCGGCCTGGGCCAGCCAGGCCACGGCGTCATGGGCCAGCAGGCGTTCGTTCTCGCGCTGCACCGCGCCTTGGGCGATGCGCGCGAAGATCGGGCGGAAGCGATCGGCGAGCTGATCGTACGAGGGCGGTTGCGGGGCGCGCGGCGACTCGGCGGCGGGCGATGGGTTGCCGGGCGCGGTGCGCGGCGGATGCGTGAGGGATTCCATGGGGCGACGACTTTGCAGTCGCGCCCTTCGATTGGGAAATGCGCTTTTCGAGTTTTCTTATGCGCCGCGGGACTTCAGGCGCGCGACCTCGGCATCGTCGGCCAGCGCTTGCCCGACAGGCTCGGCATGCGGCCGACGAGTCGCCGCGTGCCGAGTTCCAGCATCCACCAGGCAGCACCCAGCAGGCCCGCCATGAGCGCACCGAACATCAGCCCGGCCGCGATGTCGAGCGGGAAATGCACACCGACGTGGATGCGCGCCCAGCCCGTGGCGGCCGCGACCACGAACAGCGCGACGCCCGCGGCGCGCAGCGCCGGCCGTGCGAGGAAGGCAAAGGCCACCATGAACATCACCGACGCATGCGTGCTCGGGAGCGCGGCGCTGGCTCCGTGAGATATGTAGGCCGGCACCAGGCCCATGATGAAGGGGCGCGGCATGTTGATGCGCGCGGCGATGTCCTGGCACAGCATGGCGGTGAGCCCGGCGCCCGCGAGCACGAAGAAGACGTAGGTCCAGTTGCCGGGCCGGCGCCAGGCGGCGGCACCGATGATGGCGGCGGAAAGCCATGCGCCGCCGAGGGCGAGCCCGATCGCGATCGACAACACCCAGGGCGTGGGCTGGGTGCCGGCGGCGAGCCAGCGCAGCAGGTCGAGGTGGAATTCGTTCACGGAGCCTCCCTGAACGGACGAAATGGGACGAAGACGGCGCGCGCGCGGTCGAAGGACATGAATGAGTCTCGTGGGGCGAAGTGAAATGGCCCTGCCGTACGGGGCGACAGAAGCGATGGGTGCGGCGCGGAAAGGCCGCCAGACCGTGTCAGGCGAACGACGGCGGTGCCGTGGTCGGCGGCAGGCGCAGCCAGGGGCGGGGCAGGGGAGGCGCCCCACTCCGCGCGCTGGTGCAACGCCACGGTCCATGGCGAACGCCTGGCATTCCGGTGGCGGCCACGGCGATGGTCAACGGCAGCAGCGCGAGCACCAGGCCCATGAAGCCGTCGAACGCCGTGCTCAAGGCATTGACCATGGGCGTGCAGCAGGAGGCCTGGGCGAACATGGTGGTCTCGAGGCTGTCCGCATGGCCGGCGCGTTCGTCGGGTTCGAAGCGCACCGTTTCGCCGGCGTTGCGCACCTTGAGGCCGGGCTCGTCCTCGAGGCCGTCGTTGTGGAAGTGCGCCGAGATGAAGGGATGCAGCAGCACCAGCCAAAGACCGATGGCGCACCCGATGCATCGGTGCGCGTCGACCCATCGGCGGAACCTGGCCAGCAGCATGCGGCGGATGCTAGGCAGCAAATATGAACGGAATATGAGTACTCGCAGAACTTCTCGGGACTTCGAGCCATTTCCGAAGGTCCTGAACTATCGGCGCCGTCCGACACGGCGAGAAATCCTGGAGGTTCAGCATCCGCGTGTCCCGAGCGACTCCTCCTCCCTGGCTTGGGGCACCTGCCGTGACAGCGGCAGGTTCTTGAGCGCCCGGCTTTGCGCCGGGCGCCTTTTCTCTGCCAGGTGATTTTACATAATGCACATTGTGCGGATTAGCAAGAAAGGCGATGGGGCGCGATTTACGCGGCCATGGGGTCCGCACCGCATGCTGGACCGGATCCAAAGCCAGGGCCTCCTGGCCATCAGCTCCTGGCGCTCAACTTCAGTCCCGCGCGTCCAACCCGCCGTCAGTCGTCAGTTCCGCCCGCCGGAACCGCCGGCGCCGACGCAGTGCCTCGCTCATGCCATCGCGGACACCGGCCTTGATGACCAGGTACATGAGCCAGCCCACGAGCGTGCCGGCGATCAGGATGGCTGCGAGCAAGGACATCTGCCATGCCAAGGCGCCGCCACCGAGCTGCTGGAGGGTGAATTGCATGGATGTTCCGGGCAGAAAAAAGGGCTTCGATGAAGCCCTCATTCTGTCCGCGCCTGTTTCCAAAAAATACAAACTTCATCATCCAGACACTTGACGGAGCCGGTAATAAATCACGCTTTCATGGTGCCAGCATCGAAAACTACTAATTTATTAGTAAATTCTTACCATTTTCCGTCTTTTGGCACCGCTTTCGCCGCTGAAGCCGCCGCGATCAGCCCCGCGGCTTCGGACCGATTGGCGCGGTTGGCGAAGTCGACGGCGGTCATGCCGAGCTGGTTCTTCATCGTCACGTCGGCGCCCTCGGCCAAGAGCAGCTTCACCGCATCGGTCGAGCCGTACATCGCGGCCATCATCAGCGGCGTGGTGCCGTTGGGCGACTGCGCGTCGATGAAGGCGAAGTTGTCGAGCAACTGCTTCATGATCGCCACGTGCCCGCCGGTCGCCGCATAGTGCAGCGGCGTCCAGCCGGGCTTGTTGATGTCGGCGTCGCGCTTGATGAGCTGGGTGACGAGCTCCTGCTGTCCCTTGATCGCCGCGAGCATCAGCGGGCTCTCGTCCTTGGCGTTGCGCAGCTCGACATTGGTCTGCGGCGATTCCAGCAGCACCTGGATCACTTTCGGCGACGGCTCGCGCAGCGCGATCAGCAGGCCGGTCTGGCCGCGTTCGTCGCGTGTGTTCGGATCGAAGCCTCGCTGCAGCAGGCTGCGAACGCCACTGGGGTTGTCGGCGCGCACGGCCCGGAAAAAGTCTTCGAAGGAACCTGCGTGCGCAGAAAAAATCGCAGAAAAAACAGATAGATAGACGAGCTTCTTGAAGTTTTTCTTCATCATTGTAGAACCCCCTTGAACAGTGTTTCGAAGTTGTCGCTGGTCGCCCGGGCCACGGCCTCGAGCGGCAACTGCCGCAATTCGGCGATCTGCCGCGCCACGTACGGCACGTAGGCCGGCGTGTTGGTCTTGCCCCGGTACGGCACCGGGGCCAGGTATGGGCTGTCGGTCTCGATCAGCATGCGCTCGAGCGGCACGAAGGCCGCCACGTCGCGCAGATCCTGCGCCTTCTTGAAGGTCAGGATGCCCGAGAAGGATATGTAGAAGCCGAGATCCAGCGCGGCGCGTGCCACCTCGGCGGTTTCGGTGAAGCAGTGAAACACGCCGCCGGCCGCGCCCGCGGAGCCGTCCTCGCCCTCCTCCTTGAGGATCGCGATGGTGTCGGCCGAGGCTTCGCGCGTGTGGATCACCAGCGGCTTGCCGGTCTGCCGGGCGGCGCGGATGTGCACGCGGAAGCGCTCGCGCTGCCATTCGAGGTCGGCGATGCTGCGGCCGCCCTTGCGTTCTTCCATCTGGTAGTAGTCGAGGCCGGTCTCGCCGATCGCCACCACGCGCGGCCGCGCGGCCAGGCGCACGAGGTCGTCGACGCTGGGCTCCAGCGTGTCTTCCGTGTCCGGATGCACGCCCACGCTGGCCCAGAAGTTGTCGTAGCGCGCGGCCAGCGCCTGCACCTCGTCGAACTCCTCGAGCCGGGTGCAAATGCACAGGGCCCGGTCGACCTGGGCGGCCGCCATGGCGGCGCGTACCGCATCCATCTGGTCGGCGAATTCGGGAAAGGTCAGGTGGCAGTGGGAGTCGGTGAACATCGCCAGGAATCTGAGGAAACGAAGGAAGCCGGGAAAACTGGCGAGCGCAAAAGGCGGCCGGATCGCCGCCGATGTCAGATCGTCTGCGTGGGCCGGTCGGAAGCCATCGAGCCGCCCAGCGCGGCCTCGATGCGCGCCTTGAGCTGGCGCGATTTCTCGTCGGACGGAAAGCGGATGCCCACGCCGGGCGCCCGGCTGCCGGCCGCGCGTGCCGGCGTGATCCAGGCGACCTTGCCGGCCACCGGATAGCGTTGCGGGTCCTCGGGCAGGGTCAGCAGCACGTAGACGTCGTCGCCGAGCCGGTATTCGCGCGAGGTCGGAATGAAGATGCCGCCCTCGGAGAACAGCGGGATGTAGGCCGCATAGAGCGCCCCCTTCTCCTTGATGGCGAGCTGGATGACGCTCGGCCGGTGCGGCGCGGCGCCACCCGCGGCGTTGGCGGCGGCAGCGGCTGCTGCGGAGTTGGCGGACGGGGCTGCGGGTTGGTTCATGGGCGGCGAGCGGCTGAATTGAGGGTGCTGCGCGCTTCGCTCACGAGCGCTTCCAGCATGAGTCCTGCATTGAACGGATGTTCCGCGGTCCGGGCCGACGCGGCCAGCGATTTCGACCAGCGCGCCAGCGCGAGCCGCGAGGGCGCGGCCGGCAGGTCGCCGGGTTCGAAGAAACGCGGCGCGGCGCCATTGCCGACGGCCATCAGGTCGTGGCAGAGCTTCTGCAAGGCACCGACCGCCTGGGCCGGCGCCTGGTCGGCCAGCGCGCCGACGTCGCCGCGCAGCACGGCCTTGGGCAGCAGCGCCCAGGCCTTGGGCGACTGGCCGGCGCGCGCGAGCCGCAGGGCATCGCTCGGGCGTCCACCGGCCGCGCGCAGCAGGGCCGCGGCATCCGCCGCCGGAACGTCCTGCGCCGCAAGCCAGGCTTCGGCCTGTTGCATGTCGGGCCAGGGCAAGGTGAAGCCGAGGCAGCGGCTGCGGATGGTCGGCAGCAGCTGCCAGGCGGCCTCGCTCGCGAGCACGAAACGCACGTCGCCCACGGGCTCCTCGAGCGTCTTGAGCAGCGCATTGGCGGTGATGGTGTTCATGCGCTCGGCCGGATAGACCAGCACCACCTTGCCGCGGCCGCGTGCGCTGGTGCGCTGGGCGAAACCGACCGCGTCGCGCATCGCCTCGACGCGGATCTCGCGGCTGGCCTTGCGCTTCTTGTCGTCGATGTCGGCCTGGGCCTTCTCGTCGAGCGGCCAGCCCAGTTCCTGCATCGCCACCTCGGGCATCAGCACGCAGAGGTCGGCATGGGTACGCACCTCGATGGCGTGGCAGCTCGGACAATGGCCGCAGGCGGCGCCCTCCTCCGTCGGCTGCTCGCAAAGCCATGCCGAGGCCAGCGCGAGTGCCAGGTCGTACTGGCCCAGGCCCGAGGGCCCCTGCAGCAGCCAGGCGTGACCACGCTGGCGCAGCAGTTCGACCAGCGGCTGGCGCAGCCAGGGCGACAGTTCCGCCGCGGTCATGCGCGTCCCTCCCCGGCCAGGCCGCGCGCCACCAGCGCCGCCTCGACCTGTTGCCAGACCTGGTCGCGGCTCTGGCCCGCATCGATGCGCACGAAGCGCGCCGCATCGGCGGCAGCGCGATCGGCATAGCCCTGCGCGACCTTGCGGAAGAACTCGACCGGCTGGGCCTCGAACTTGTCGGGCACGCGCGCGCCGGCCAGGCGCTGGGCCGCGATCTCGGGCGCGAGGTCGAACCACAGCGTGATGTGCGGCTGCAGCAGGGCCACCTCGGATTGCCCGCCGCGTCCGGCCTGCGCCCAGCGCTCGAGCGTGGACAGCACCTCGGTGTCGAAGCCGCGGCCGCCGCCCTGGTAGGCGAAGGTGGCGTCGGTGAAGCGGTCGCACAGCACCACGTCGCCGCGCGCCAGTGCCGGCTCGATCACCTGCGCGATGTGGTCGCGCCGCGCCGCGAACACCAGCAGCGACTCGGTCAGCGGGTCCATCGGCTGCTCGAGGATCAGCGTGCGCAGCGTCTCGGCCAGCGGCGTGCCCCCCGGTTCGCGCGTGCGCGTGACCGCGCGACCCTGGCCCTCGAAGAGCGCCTGCAAGGCATCGAGGTGGCTGGACTTGCCGGCCCCGTCGATGCCCTCGAGCGTGAGAAAGAGTCCGCCAGCGTTCATTGGGCCGCCTTCGTCGCAGGGGTGCCGCCGCCACGCTGGTAGCGGTTGACGGCACGGTTGTGGTCGTCGAGCGATGTGCTGAACTGGCTGGTGCCGTCGCCGCGCGACACGAAGTACAGCGACTTGCTCTGCGCCGGCTGCACGGCCGCCAGCAGCGCGGCCTTGCCGGGCATCGAGATCGGCGTGGGTGGCAGGCCGTTGCGCATGTAGGTGTTCCAGGGCGTGTCGGTCTGCAGGTCCCGCTTGCGCAGGTTGCCGTCGAAGGCGGTGCCCATGCCGTAGATCACGGTCGGGTCGGTCTGCAGCGGCATGCCGATGCGCAGCCGGTTGTTGAAGACGGCGGCGATCTCGGCCCGGTCGGCCGCCTTGCCGGTCTCCTTCTCGACGATGCTCGCGAGGATCAGCGCCTGCTCGGCCGATTGCAGCGGCAGGTTGCTCGCGCGCGCGGCCCAGGCGGCCTCGAGCTTCTTGTCCATGGCGCGCATCGCGCGCTGCAGCAGCGCGATGTCGGTCGAGCCCTTGGAGTAGGTGTAGGTATCGGGGAAGAAGCGGCCTTCGGGATGCTGGCCGGGGCGGCCCAGCTTTTCCATCAGCGCCTCGTCGCTCAGGCCCACGCTGTCGGGCTTGAGCTGCTCGGCCTTGGCGAGCGCGGCACGCACCTGGCGGATGTTCCAGCCTTCCACCAGCACCAGGCTGCGCGTCGCCTCCTCGCCGCGCACCAGGATGTTGAGCAGCAGCTTCGGCGTCACGCCGCGGTCGAGCTCGTAGCTGCCGGCGCGCATCTGCCGGTCCTGGCCCGAGATGCGGAACCACAGGTAGAGCAGCTGCGGGTCGACCGCCACGCCGGCATCGGCCACGGCCTGGGCGATGCCGCGCGGCGTGGTGCCGGGCTCGACCGACAGGTCGACGTTGGGCGCCGGCAGCTTGAGCGGCTGGTGCACCCACCAGAGTCCGCCGGCACCGGCGGCCAGCGCGGCCAGGGCAGCGAGCAGGAAGATCGTGAGGAAGAAGCGGCGCACGGATCCGATGGATAAGCGGAAGAAGAAGAAGGAGGCGATGAAAGGGGCCGAACGGGGCGGACGCGAAAGGAGCGACCGGACAAGGCGGTGGCCCTGCAAGAAGAAAGGCTGCCGTCCCCGCGGTCCCGACGAATCGGGCCCGGCCATGATAATTCAGCGATGACCACAGTCGTTCTCAATGGCGTTGCGCCCCTCGCCCATCTGGGCGTGATCCGTGCCGAGGGCCCCGATGCCGCGGCCTTCCTGCATGGCCAGCTGACCCAGGATTTCTCCCTGCTCGGCGCCGCCGAGGCCCGCCTGGCGGCGCTGTGCACCGCCAAGGGCCGCGTCATCGCGAGCTTCATCGGCATCCGCCCGCAGCCCGAGCTGGTGCTGCTGGTCTGCAGCCGCGACATCCTGGCCGCCACGCTCAAGCGGTTGTCGATGTACGTGCTGCGCGCCAAGGCCAAGCTCAGCGACGCGACCGAGCAGTTCGCGTTGTTCGGCCTCGCGGGCACCGCGCTCGCGGCCAACGGCATCGACGCTTCCGCCGCGCCCGGCCAGCGCCGTGCGATCGAAGGCATCGAGGGCGGCAGCGCCATCTCCCTGTACCCGGCCGACGGCGTGCCGCGCGCGCTCTGGCTGGCCCCGGCCGGCAGCGCCGCGCCGCAAGGCGCCGCGCTCGATCCGGCCCTGTGGTCGTGGAGCGAGGTGCGCAGCGGCATCGTCACGCTCACCACGCCGGTGGTCGAGGCCTTCGTGCCGCAGATGATCAATTACGAATCGGTGGGCGGCGTCAACTTCAAGAAGGGCTGCTACCCCGGCCAGGAAGTGGTGGCGCGCAGCCAGTTCCGCGGCACGCTCAAGCGCCGCACCTACCTCGTGAAGGCCGACGGCGAAGTCGCGGCCGGCCAGGAAGTCTTCGCGGCCAGCGACGCCGAACAGCCCGTGGGCACGGTCGCGCAGGCCGCACCCGCGCCCGACGGCGGCTGGGCCGCGCTGATCTCGATGCAGATCGCGGCGCTCGAGGCCGGCGGCCTGCATGCGGCCTCGGCCAGCGGCCCGGCGCTGAGTGTGGAACCTTTGCCTTATCCGCTGCTCGAAGATATCTGAGTTCTCCGAACAGCACCGGGCGCCGACCACCGACGCCACGCTGCAGCTTGAAGCCCAATCAGTGAGGCGTTTTGGGCTTCCAACGCCCGTCGTTCGGGCGCAAGGCGCTATCTTTCAGATAGCGCCTTTTTTTGTGCGTCTTTCTTGACCCCGTTGCCGCCGGTGCGCCGTAGAAGCCTGCACTGACCACTTCCGGCAAGGAAAGAGAGACCTCCATGAACCGCAGATTCTTCTCCACCGCCCTCGCGCTGGCCGCGCTCTCGGCCTGCACCCAGACCCCGGCGCGCCCCTATCTGCCGCCCTCGCCCGTCGACCGCCTCGGCAGCCTGATGGAAGTCAGCGTGGTCGACCGCGCCACCGGCCGCGAGCTGCCCGTCTACCGCGCCAACGGCGAGTACTGGGTGGCCGGGCGTCCCGGCGCGCGCTATGCCGTGCGCCTGCGCAACCGCATGGGCGAGCGGCTCATGACCGTGATGTCGGTCGACGGCGTCAACGTGCTGACCGGTGAAACCGCGGGCGTGCAGCAGAACGGCTACGTGCTCTCGGGCGGCGAGCGCGCCGACATCGCGGGCTGGCGCAAGAGCGATTCGCAGATCGCGGCCTTCGAGTTCACGGCCAACGGCAATTCGTACGCGAGCCGCACCGGCCGCCCCGACGAGGTCGGTGTGATCGGCGTCGCGGTGTTCCGCGAGCGCGTGGCACCACCGCCACCGCCCGTGCCGATGCCGTATCCGCGCCGCGACGGCTACAGCCGCGAGGAATCGGCGCCGCGCGGCGAACTCGAGGCCCGCAACAAGTCGATGGCACCCTCGGCCTCGGCCTCGGCCGACAGCGCGGCGCCCGGGGAATCCTCCGCCATGGCGCAGTCGCGCAGCCAGCCCGCGCCCAGCCTCGGTACCGGCCATGGCCGCCGCGAGACCTCGTACGTCGGCCACACCACCTTCGAGCGCCTGCGCTCCTCGCCCGACGAGGTGGTGCGCATCCGCTACGACAGCCGCGAGAACCTCGTTGCCGCGGGCGTGATCCCGGCCAGCCCGGCACCGCGCTGGCCGCGTCCCGCGGGACCGTCGCCGTTCCCCGCATCCGAGGCGGGCTACGTGCCCGATCCGCCGCCGCGCTACTGAGCGACGCTCAACGCAGCGTGCGCCGCATCTCGATGTGCGGGATGTCGGCCTCGACGAAGGGCTCGCCATGCACCGCATAGCCGAGCCGTTCGTAAAAACGCTCGGCGCTGCGCTGCGCATGGAGCGCGATCTCCGCATCGCCGCGCGCCCGGGCCGCGGCCTCGAGCGCCTGCACCACCGCCACGCCGTGGCCGCCGCTGCGCAGCGCGCGATGCACCGCGATGCGGCCGATCATCGAGCGGCCGTCCCGCGCCGGCAGCAGCCGGCCGGTGGCGATCGCCTGGCCGAGCCGGTTGCGCACCACCACGTGCGGCACGGCCGCGTCGTGCTCGTCCCACTCCATCGCCTCAGGCACCTTCTGCTCCTCGATGAAGACCGCGCGCCGCAGCGCCGCCGCGCCTTCGCCGAGCGTGGCCCAGTCTCCGGTGTCGATGGCCCGCATCGTCTCGCCGGCCTCGAAGCCCTCGAGGATCGCGCGCAACGAGGCCGGCACCGGCTTCGAGGTCTGCGTGGCCGGGTCTGCGAACACGTAGACCAGCTCGCAGCCGACCAGGAACTCGCCCTGGCGGAACAGCCCGCCCTCGAAGGTCATCGACGAGGTGCCGATGCGCGCGCAGCGCATGCCCACGTCGATCACGTCGTCCATGCGCGCCGAGGCGCGGAAGTCGATGGTCGCCTTGCGCACGTAGAGATCGCCGCCCAGCGAATGCATCGCTTCCTCGTAGGGCAGCGCGAGCGCGCGCCAGTAGTCGGCGATGGCGGTGTCGAAGTACATGAGGTAGTGCGCGTTGAAGACGATCTTCTGCATGTCGACTTCGGCCCAGCGCACGCGCAGGCGGTGGAAGAAACGGAAATCACTGCGTTGCATTCTTGTTGTCTCCAGGGAAATGAAATCGGAATCGTCAGGGCCGCAGCGCCTCGCGCAGCGCCTTCGCCGCGTCGTCCTGCGCCTGCAGCGCCTCGGGGACCGCGCGGCCCATCTTGAGGAACTCGTGGATCACTCCGCGGTAGATCTCGAGGTCGACCGGCACGCCCGCGGCGCGCAGCTTGTCGGCATAGGCGATGCCCTCGTCGACCACGGGGTCGCACTCGGCCAGCGCGATCCAGGCCGGTGCCACGTCGTCGACGTCGTCCGCGATCAGCGGCGCGAAGCGCCAGTCGTCGCGGTCGGCCGGGCTGCGCACGTACTGGCCGAAGAAGTAGTCGATCAGGGCCTTGGTCAGCAGCGGGCCCTGGGCGTAGCGGCGGTGCGACTCGGTGTCCTGGTGGCCGGTCATGCCGGGGTAGATCAGCAGCTGGAGCGCGAGCGGCAGGCCCGCGTCGCGCGCGAGGATCGCGCAGACCGCGGCCAGCGTGCCGCCCGCGCTGTCGCCGCCGACCGCGAGCCGCGCGGGATCGAGGCCCAGGCTCGCGCCCTCGCGCGCAACGAAGGCGAAGGCGTCCCACGCATCGTCGGAAGCGGTCGGGAACTTGTGCGCGGGCGCGAGCCGGTAGTCGACCGACACCACGGCGCAGCCGCTCTTCCTGCTGAGCACGCGGCACAGCGTGTCGTGGGTGCGGATGTTGCCGACCGTGAAGCCGCCGCCGTGGAAGTACACGAGCACCGGCAGCACCTCGGCCGAGGGCGCGTAGAGCCGCGCGGGGATCGCGTGGCCGTCGCGCGCGGCGATCTCGAAGTCCTCGATGCGCGCGAGCTCGGGCTTGGGCACCTCGAGCACGCCCGCGCCGCGCTCGTACGAAGCCTTGGCCTCCTCGGGCGTGAGCTGGTCGAGCGAAGGGTGGCCGGCGCGCGCCATGCGCTCGACCACGCTGGCCATCCTGGCGGTCAGCGGAGGGGAAAAAGGTACGGGGGGATTCGTCGTCATGTCATGGGAAGCCAACGAGCGCTGTGCCGAGTGCGACAGCGTCAAGGGTTTTCTTCGTGGGCAAGCTGCCTGCCTGTTGGTAGATTCGATGGTCCGCCATCGTACTTGCCTGCCAGCTCGAGAACCCCTCCCCCACCCCATGGCCCTCATCCAATACCTGACCCAGATCCAGTTCGAATTCGGCGCGGTGAAGCTGCTGTCGAGCGAGTGCGCGCGCATCGGCATCAACCGCCCGCTGATCGTGACCGACGCCGGCGTGCGCGCGGCCGGCATCCTGCAGAAGGCGATCGACGCCATCGCCGACCTCGAGGTCACGATCTTCGACCAGACCCCGTCCAACCCGACCGAGGCCGCCGTGCGCGCGGCCGTCGAGCTCTACCGCAGCGGCCGCTGCGACGGCCTGATCGCCGTGGGCGGCGGCTCGGCCATCGACTGCGCCAAGGGCGTGGCGATCGCGGCCACGCACGAAGGCCCGCTCAAAACCTACGCCACCATCGAGGGCGGTTCGCCGAAGATCACCGAGCGCGTGGTGCCCCTGATCGCGGTGCCCACCACCAGCGGCACCGGCAGCGAGGTCGCGCGCGGCGCGATCGTGATCGTCGACGACCACCGAAAGCTCGGCTTCCACAGCTGGTTCCTGATGCCCAAGGCCGCGATCTGCGACCCCGAGCTCACGCTCGGCCTGCCGCCGCGCCTGACCGCCGCCACTGGCATGGACGCGATCGCGCACTGCATGGAGACCTTCATGTCGGCCGCCTTCAACCCGCCGGCCGACGGCATCGGCCTCGACGGGCTCGAGCGCGCCTGGGGCCACATCGAGCGCGCCACCAAGGACGGCAGCGACCGCGAGGCGCGCCTCAATCTCATGAGCGCCTCGATGCAGGGCGCGATGGCATTCCAGAAGGGCCTGGGCTGCGTGCACTCGCTGAGCCACAGCCTCGGCGGCGTCGACCCGCGCCTGCACCACGGCACGCTCAACGCGCTGTTCCTGCCCGCGGTGATCCACTTCAACGCCGGTGCCGAGTCGGTGCAGAAGGAGCAGCGGCTGCAGCGCATGGCGCAGGCCATGCACCTCGATTCGGCCGGCGACCTCGGCGATGCGATCCGTGACATGAACGCGCGCCTGGGCCTGCCCAGGGGCCTGGCCGAAGTGGGCGTGACGCCCGCGCTGTTCGAGCAGATCATCGACGGCGCGATGGCCGACCACTGCCACAAGACCAACCCGCGGCTGGCCACGCGCGACGACTACCGCGCGATGCTCGAAGCCTCGATGTGAGGCCGGGCCGTGGCGCTTGGCCCGGCCTTATAAACAGTTCGTCTTAAGCGCGCGGTCTTAGCGCGTCGCATGCACCATCGCGTCATGTCGATGACATGAGGGCTTCCTAGACTGGCCTCGACGACCCGCACCCGCCGGGTCCTTCGAGAACAGGGAACACCTTCGAATGACGCGAACCATCCGGGTCCACACCGCACTGAGCGCCGAGCAGTTGAAGTTTCGCGCGATGCGGGGACAGGAAGGCCTCTCCAGACTCTTCGAGTTCGAGGTCGACATGGTCAGCACCAGCTTCAACCTCGACCTGAAGACGCTGCTGGGCACCTCGCTGAGCATCGAGGTCTCGGACGATGCCGGCCCGCGCTTCCTCAACGGCACCGTGGTGCGCTTCGAACTGCTGGGCCGTGCCAACGAGACCGGCCGCCACTACGTCTACCGCGCGCTGGTGCAGCCCTGGCTCTGGTACCTCACGCGCACCACCGACAGCCGCATCTTCCAGAACAAGAGCGTGCCCGAGGTGCTCGACGAGGTGCTCGGCAAATACGGCTTCGAATACGAGAAGCGCCTGACCGGCAGCTACCGCAGCTGGGAGAACTGCGTGCAGTACCAGGAGAGCGACTTCGCCTTCGCGAGCCGCCTCATGGAGCACGAAGGCATCTCCTACCACTTCGAGCATTCGAACGGCTCGCACCTGCTGGTGCTGGCCGACGATGCCGGCGCCTACCGGCCGCTGCCCGGCTACGCCAGCATCCCGTACCGGCCGCGCGACCGCGTGGTCGACGCGCTCGAGCCCTGCATCGACCGCTGGCGCGTGGCCGAGCAGATCACCTCGGGCCGCGTGATGCTCGACGACTTCGATTTCCGCAAGTCGCGCGCCTCGCTGCAGAGCGTGCAGCAGGACCCCAAGGGCCACGACCATGCTTCGTACGAGGTCTACGAATGGCTGGGCGGCTACAGCGAGCACCAGCAGGGCGACACCTATGCGCGCATCCGGCTGCAGGAGCTGCAGTGCGCGCACGAGCTGGCCGCGGGCCACACCAACGTGGCGGGCATGGCACCGGGCTACCTGTTCTCGCTCACGCATTGCCCGCGCGAGGCCGACAACCGCGAGTACCTGGTCACCGAAACCCGCTACGACCTGCAGGAGCCCGAGTACTCGAGCGGCGGCAGCGCCGAATCGGTGTGCGAGTTCGACTTCACCGTGCTGCCCTCCTCCGTGGCCTACCGACCCGCGCGCAAGACGCCGCGCCCGCGCACCAACGGCCCGCAGACCGCCACCGTGGTCGGCCCGCAGGAGATCTGGACCGACCGCTTCGGCCGCGTGAAGCTGCAGTTCCGCTGGGACCGCTATGGCCAGGCCGACGAGAACAGCTCCTGCTGGGTGCGCGTGTCCAGCAGCTGGGCCGGCGCGAACTTCGGCACCATGCACATGCCGCGCGTGGGCCAGGAGGTCATCGTCGACTTCATCGGCGGCGAGCCCGACCGACCGATCATCACGGGCCGCGTCTACAACAGCGACCAGATGCCGCCGTGGGAACTGCCGGCCAACGCCACGGCCAGCGGCATCCTCACGCGCTCGAGCGAAGGCGGCGCGGCCAACCAGGCGAACATGCTGCGCTTCGAGGACCGCACCGGCGCCGAGCAGATCCTGCTGCATGCCGAGCGCAACCTCGACGTGGAGGTCGAGGCCGACGAGACCCACACCACCGACGGCACGCGCACCACGCTGATCAAGGGCCACGAGTCGGCCACCTACCAGGACGGCGAGACGCGCGACATCACCGCGGGCGCGCAGGAGACCATCACCGGCGGCGACACCCGCGACGTGACCGGCGGCTTCAACGAGACCATCAGCGGCGGCGTCAACCAGCGCATCACGGGCGGCAAGAACCGCAACCTCGCGGGCGGCCTGAACGACACCATCACGGGCGGCGTGAACCTCGCGATCACCGGCGGCTTCCACGGCACCATCGACGGCCAGGAGATCCGCTTCGTGAGCGGCGGGCGCAACGACACCATCAACACCGTCAACAACACGACGGTCAACGGCCCCTCGACCACCATCGTGACCGGCCCGACGGTGCACACCTCGCCCGACGTGACCTTCAACACCACGAACCACGTCCACAACACGACGCAGCACGTCATCAACACCAACGTCTACAACACGACGTCGACCACCTACAACAACACGACCAACAACTACACCAACAACTCCACCGTCTACAACAACAACTACGCCTCGAGCGGCGACTGGCGGCTCGCGCGCGTGGGCGGCGTGGGCTTCCGGCTGAGCCTGGTGGGCATGTCGCTGGACGTGTGGGGCGCGCGGCTGCAGTACTACGCGGCGCTCAATGCGCAGCTCGCGACAGTCAAGATCGACGTGGCCATCTTCTCGATGAAGAACGCGCCGCTGAAGATCAGCACCACGGGCCTGAAGATCGCCAACAAGGGCATGCTGATCGCGACCGGCGGCCTGGCGGCGAAGTTCAAGGTGCTGACACTGGTGGCCTGACGAAGCGAACGAATGGAAATTCTGCTGTGGATCGTCTTCGCGGTGCTGATGGGCTCGATGCTGCTGGTCGCGGTGTCGGTCGTGATCGCGGCCACGCGCGAGAACCGTATCTATTCGGCCGAGGCCAGGACCTGGGAGCGGCTGGCGCAGACCGGCATTCCCGCGCAGGCCGTGGTCGAGTCGCTCAAGCGGTCCGAGAATGAACTCTCGCGCGGCGGCTCGCAGGGCCAGACCGTCTATGCCGTCGAACTCGCACTGCGCGTGCTCGGCACCGACGCCGTCGTGGAAGAACGACGCGCCGTCGTGCGCACGCTGATCGACGAAGGGCTGCTGCCGCAGTTCGCGGTGCCCGGCAAGCCGGTGCACCTGCTGCGCGATCCGAACGACGCCTCCATCTTCGCCATCGACCGCGCGCGCACGCCGCTCGAGATTCCGCGCGCCTCGCACTGAGCGCGCGTCCTTCCGTGAAAACAGTCAAACCCCTGCGGCTGAGCGTCATCACGCGCCCCTTCCTGCGCCAGGGCCACCAACGCCTGGCGCTCACGGTGATGGGCATGGTGTCGATGGACGAGCAGCCGGTGCTGCTGCCCGAGACCGAATTCTGGAAGACGGTCTCCGAGGAGCTGGGCCCCACCGGCGCCATCGACCTCGGCATGCCCAAGGCCTGCGCCGAGTTCCTCGCCACCGGCCATGCCTACACCCATCACCAGGCCGAGAAGACGGCCTGCGCGGTCGAGCTGCGCGTGGGCGCGCTGGCGCGGCAGCTGGTGGTGTTCGGCGACCGCTACTGGATCGACGGCCGCGCGAGCGCACCGCAGCCCTTCGAATCGATGCGGCTGGACTGGAGCCGCGCCTACGGCGGTCCGGCCTTCGCCGACAACCCGCTGGGCATCGGCCACCAGCCCGAACTCGTGAACGGTTTGTGGGTGCAGCGCTTGCCCAACGTCGAGCATCCGCAGCGCCGCATCGACCATCCGGGCCGCACGATGGAGCCGGCCTGCCCCGGCGCGATCGACGTGAGCTGGCCCGCGCGCATGCGGCTGATCGGCAGCGACTACGGCGCGCACTGGCGCGAGCACCTGTTCCCCGGCTTCGCGCAGGACATGGACTGGCGGCTCTTCAACGCCGCCGTGCCCGAGCAGCGCTGGCCCCAGGCCGACCGCATCGCGGGCGGCACCCCCTACGAGATTTTGAACATGCATCCCGCGCGGCCCGTGCAGCACGGCCGGCTGCCCGACTGGCGCGCGCGCGGCTTCGTGGCGCGCAGGACGCAGGCCGGCAGCGACGAGCCCGGCCACTTCGACGAGGTCGAGCTGCGGCTCACCACGGCCTGGTTCTTCCCGCACCGCGAACAGATCGCGCTGATCTTCCATGGCGAGACCGCGATCGCCGAGGACGACGCCGCCGACATCACGCACCTCATGCCCGCCATCGAGCGCGCCGCCGATGCACCGCGACCGCTGGCCCGCTACCTCGAGATCCTGCAGCGCCGCAGCGATCCCGAGACCGGCGCGCTCCACACCTTCCGCGACGAGGAATTGCTGCCCGCCGAGACCATCGGTCCCTGGCTCGACCAGCTCGAGGAAGAGGAATCGCCGCTGGTGCGCAACATGCGCGAACGCGCGCGCGTGCTGCGCGAAGACCTCGCCGACAAGGGCGTGGCCGCCGGCCACAAGCCGCGCCACTTCAAGGAGCGCGCGGCGCCCGAGCCCTTCACCAGGCGGCCGAGCCTCAGCGAGCTGCCCGCGTTCATGGAGCGCGCCAAGGCCTACGAGCGCGAACAGTTGCAGAAGCTCGAGGACGGCCGCCGCGACCTCTCGCGGCATGCGAAGGCCAACGCGCCCGAGTCGCGCAAGGTCGGCTTCGACACCGGCGAGATGGTCGACGGCGCGCAGCGCACCGAGGTCAAGGGACCGCCGGCCTTCGATGCGAAGACCGTGATGCAGGGCCTGCTGGGCATCGCGCCCGCCACGCGCAGTCCGCAGATGCCGCCCGAGCAGCAGCGTGCGCTCGAGCAGGCGGCCGAGAACGGCCGCCGCGGCCTGATCGACATGTACCGGCTCGGCGCCCAGCACCAGAGCGCGGCCGATGCGATGGACGCCACGCGCGCGGCCGAGGCGCGCGAACGCGTGCTGCAGCTCATGGCGACCACGCGCGATCTCTCGGGCCTGGACCTGACCGGCGCCGACCTCTCGGGCATCGACCTGCGCGGCGCCCGGCTGCACCGCACCCTGCTCGAAAGCGCCTCGCTCGCGGGCGCGCAGCTCGACGGCGCCGATGCCACCGAGGCGGTGCTGGTGCGCGCGAACCTCGCGCATGCCTCGCTGGCCCACTGCGTGCTCGATCGCGCCAACCTGAGCCTCGCACGCTGCGAGCGCACCTCGTTCGCGCACGCCCGGTTGCACGAAACCACGAGCGAGAAAAGCCGCTTCGACCACTGCGACTTCGGCGGCGCGCGGCTCGCGCACCTGAACCTGTTCGGCATGCATTTCGAGGGCTGCCGCTTCGACGATGCGCACTTCGACTACGTGACCGTGCTCGAAGGCAGCCGGCTCGTGGACTGCAGCTTTCGCGGCGCCACGCTGCACAAGTTCGGCCTCATTGCCTGCGAGGTCGAGGGCCTGGACTTCGCGGGCGCTTCGCTCGAAGCCTGCGCCTGGGCCCACACCGTGGCCGACCGGCGCGTGAGTTTTCGCGGCGCCACGCTGCGCACCACCTGCTTCGTCGGCACCAGCAGCCTGCGCACGGTCGATTTCGAAGGCGCCACGCTGGTCCATTGCAGCCTGCGCGAGATGCAGCTCGAGGGCGCGCGCTTCGTGCGCGCCACGCTCGACACCTGCGATCTCTCGGGCTGCGTGCTGACCGGCGCCGACCTCGGCGCCATCGATGCGCCCGACAGCCTGTTCATCCGCGCCGACTTCACCCAGGCCTCGCTGCGCGGCGCCAACCTCATGAATGCCCATCTGCAGAAATCCCGCCTGCTCTCCTGCGACCTGCGCGAAGCCAACCTGTTCCGCGCCGACGTTTCGCAGACCGTGATCGACACGGTGACCGACACCCACGGCGCCCATCTCGAACAGGCCAAGACGCTGCCGCGGCGCGCGGCGGATCCGGTGCAATGACGCCGGAGACCCTGGCCCTGAAACTGCGCGGCGGCGAATTCATCGAGCGGCAGGATTTCCAGGGCATGCGATTCGATGGCCTGGACCTCAGCGGCGGCGCCCTGCGCGACTGCGATTTCTCCAACGCCAGCCTGCGCGGCGCGAAGCTCGCCGAGTCGGCCTTCGATGCCTGCCGCTTCGACGGTGCCGTGCTCGACGGGGCCGACCTGCAGCGCGCGGGCTTCCACCGCTGCAGCCTGGCGCGCGCGAGCCTGCGCGGCGCCACGATGAGCCGCGCGGCTTTCAGCGATTGCGAGCTGCACGAGGCCGATGCCGCCGAGGCCAAGGCCGATCTCGCTGCCTTTCACCAGAGCCGGCTCGATGGCACTAGCTTCGCGGGTGCGGACCTCACGAAGGCCGTGTTCGGCGAATCGAGCCTGGCCGGCACCCGCTTCGACGCGGTGACGTTCGACACCACCGTCTACTACCGCGCCGCGCTGCGCGACGCGCGCTTCACGGGCGCCAGCTTCCACAACGTGATCTTCAGCGAGGCCGATCTCGCGGGCCAGGACTTCTCGGGCCAGCAGTTCCGGCTCTGCCAGTTCATCGATGCCGACCTCGGCGGCTGCAACTTCGACCGCGCGACGCTGGTCCAGTGCAACTTCAAGGGCGCGAAGCTCGCGCGCGCGGTGCTCACCGCGGTGCATGCGCCGCAGTGCCTGTTTCCCGAGGCCGACCTGCGCCAGGCCGATGCGCGCGGCGGCCATTTCGACCAGAGCCTGTGGGTTGGTGCGCGGCTCGACGACGCCGACCTGTCGGATGCGCGGCTCGAGCAGTGCGTGTTCCATCGCGCGCGGTGCCGCCGCACCTCGTTCGCGCGCAGCCGGCTCGTGTATGCGGACTTCGCCTATGCCGACCTCGGCGAGGCCGACCTGCGCGGCGCCTTCTTCGAGCGCACGCAGATGCACCGCGCGCTGCAGTCCGGCACCCGATGGGGCGAGCGCGGCGGCGTGCTCGACAGCGACCCGGCCCTGTTCGAGGCCGAACGCTTCTCGGCCGCACGCCAGGACCGGCCGCAACGCGCGGGCCGCGACGGTTTCGGCCGGCCGCTGCCTTCCACTTCCGACGACCTCGAGGACCTCGCACCATGAGCCCCGCCGCCCTGCGCGAACGCGCCTCCGCTCCTACCGCGCACCACGCACCGGACATGCAGGCCTTGCTGCGCCGTCCACTGCCCGCGCCCGCCGCCTGGACCGGCAACGCGCTCGGCACCGTGCTGCAGGCGCTGCCCGGCGATGTCTTCCAAGTCGAGGCCCAGGCCGGCGGCGAACGCTGGCACTGCCCGCGCGCCGCGAGCTGCCTGCTGCAGCCCTCGGTCGGCGACACGGTGCTGGTGGCCGGGCCGCGGCGCGACCAGGCCTACCTGATCGCCGTCATCACGCAGGCCTATCCCGCACAGGCGCGGCTCGCGGTCGACGGCGTGCTCACGCTGCAGGCCGGCACCCGGCTCGAACTGGCCGCGCCCGAACTCGATCTGCAGGCACGCAAGGCAGAGGTCGAGATCGGCGAGATGGACTACCGCGGCGGCGAAGTGCGCATCACCACACTGATCGCGCGCTTCGTCGGCCGCACCTGCGAGACCGTGCTCGACCGGCTCAGCGTGCTCACGCGCTCGAGCTTCAGGCTCACCGAGGAGGTCGAGCAGGTGCGCGCGGGGCAGATCGACTACCAGGCCGAGGAGACCCTGCGGCTGCATGCGAAGAACACGCTGGTGAGCAGCAAGGGACTGGTCAAGGTGGATGCCGAGCAGATCCACATGGGCTGACCCGCGCCATCGACCACCGACGACAGCCAGAAAGGAGCAGCCACCATGTTCGCCAATGCACAGATGATGGGCGTCGACCTCGCCTTCCCCGACGTCTGCAAGACGCCACCGGCCTTGCCCATCCCCTACCCCAACATCGCGCTGGGCCCGACCGCGATTCCCAACGCCTGGAACATCCTCTACGGCGGCACGCCGGCCCACAACATGGCGACCGTCACGCCGATCACCAACGGCGACAACGCGGGCGTGCTGATGGGCGTGGTCTCGCAGACGGTGATGGGGCCTTCGCGCCACATCACGGGCGCCTTCACCGTGCTGCTCAAGGGCACGCCGTGCACGCGCATGACCAGCCTGTCGGTGCAGAACCGCTGCAATATCGTCGGCATGCGGATCGTGCCGAGCCAGTTCAAGGTGCTGGTGCTGGCGGCCTGAGCCTTCGACGGCCGGGCTGGTGCTACTCCGCCTTCACGCCCGCGGTGCGGATCACCGCGCCCCACTTCGCGGTCTCCGACGCGATGAAGGCATCGAACTCCTCGGGCGTGCCGCCGGCCGGAAAGGTGCCCATCGCATCGAGCTTCGCGCGCGTCTCGTCGCTCTTGATGATGCGCGCCACCTCGTCCGACATGCGCTTGACGATCTCGCGCGGCGTGCCGGCCGGCGCGAGCATGCCGGCCCAGGTGCTGCCGGTGAAGCCCGCGAAACCCTGCTCGATGAAGGTCGGCACGTCCGGCACCGCGGGCAGCCGCTTGTCGCCCGCCACGCCGATCAACCGGATCTTGCCGGCCTTGGCCTGGTTGATGAGCCCGGTGGGCGCATCGAAGAAGAGCTGGATCTGCCCGCCCATCAGGTCGGTCAGCGCCGGCACCGCGCCGCGGTACGGGATGTGGATCATGTAGGTCTTCGTGAGCGACTTCCACAGCTCGGTCGTGAGGTGCGCGGCCGAGCCGTTGCCCGACGAGCCGAAGCTCACCTTGCCGGGATTCGCGCGCGCGTAGTCGATCAGCTCGCGCGCGGTCTTGAACGGCGCGTCGAGGTTGACCGCCGCGAGCAGCGGCGACACGCCCATCAGCGACACGCCCGCGAGGTCCTTGCGCGGGTCGTAGGGCAGTTTCGGATAGAGCGAGGTGTTGGCCGCATAGGCCGCGATCACCACGCCGAAGGTGCTGCCGTCGGGCGCGGCCTTGGCGACCGCATCGACGCCGATCAGGCTGTTGGCGCCGGGCTTGTTGTCGATCAGCACCGGCTGGCCCAGCCGCGTCTGCAGCCCGATCTGCACCAGCCGCGCCATCTGGTCGGTGAAGCCGCCGGGCGTGTAGGGCACGACGATGCGGATCGGCTTGTTGGGCCAGGCGCTCTGCGCGAGCACCGGCAGGCCGAGCGTGGCGGCCGCACCGGCGGCGGAGGTGGCGGTGGCGAAGCGGCGGCGCGACATCAGGGCATGGGGCATCGGGAACGGTCTCCTGCTTGTTATGCGCCGTCCGGGGCGGACGGCATGCGGGCCATTCTCGAAGCGCGGGCCGCGTGCCCGTTCAGGGTTTGCCCGGCGCCGCTCAGAGCGGCAGGATCTCGGCCGCGCTGCCGCGCGCCAGCCATTCCCGCAGTTCGTCCGAAAGCCGCTGGGCCTCGCGCGTGGCCCGCGTCCAGGCCGCGATGCGCGCCTGCGCGTCGTTCTGGAAATGGATGAAGTCCTTGCGATCGGGCAGCTTGCCGTTGGGCAGCGTCTTCACCCAGTCGGGATCGGGCGCCAGCACCACCATGCGGTCGAGGAAGCCCGTCGACTTGTGGCGCCAGCGCAGCCCCTTGTCGAGCCAGCCCGGCACCACCGCGCGCTGGAAATGCGGGTACAGCACCAGGCCGTCGTCGACCGGCTGGTAGTCGAGGTGCAGGTGGTAGTCGGTGATGCCGCCGTCCCAGTAGGCGCCGCGCGGCGCGCCCGGGATGTCGTGCACCGCGGCCAGCAGGAACGGGATCGAGCACGAGGCCTGCAGCACCAGGTTGAAGTTGTCCTCGCGCAGCGCATGCTGGCGGGTGCGGAAGTCGCGCGTGCCGAAGGGCAGCTCGGCGCCGGGCGTGGAGAACACGCAGCGCTCGAGCCAGGCGCCCAGGGTCTTGCGGTGCACGCTGTTCGAGGCGAAGGCGCCGAGGTAGCCGACCGGCGTGCGCGCCCTGCCCTCGCGCCCGAGGATGTGGCGCCCGCGCGAGGTCACCACGTGCAGCCGGTAGCGCGGATGCGCGAGCACCTCGCCGATGCGCCCGCCATAGAAGGCCTGCAGGCTCTCGGCGAAGCGCTCGCTCAGCTGGTGCGGGCTCAGCCGCTTCTGTCCCGGCGGCACCTCGAACTGCTGGCGCACGTAGTCGTGCTCGAAGCGCTCGAAGGCCGCGACCGGATCGCCGAGGCAGGCCGTGGCCAGCCGCCAGGCGCCGATCGACGCGCCCACCAGGTGCACCGGCTGGCTGGACTGCGTGAGCCACTCGCCGAAGACGAAGCGGTCGATCGGCCCGAGGATCAGCCCCTTGGGACCGCCGGCCGCGCCGGGGATGGTGCGCACATCCTGCGGCCGCAGGCCCTGGGCCTCGATGTGCCGGCGCGCGGCGGGGCCGGCGTAGATGCGCAGGGCTTTCATGGCTTGCCGTGCTCGAAGGGATTGAGCAGCGCGACGCCGAAATTCGCGAAGTCGGCGACGTTGCGCGTCATGGCATCGATGCCGAACGGATTCATTTGCTCTCTTCGCTCAACGCGGCAATGGAGGAACCCGCCTGCGCGCGACTCCGCGCTCGGGAGTCAGAAACTCGGTGCGCGCATCGGCGGCAAGCAGCAGCGCCTTGAGCGACAGTCGGGCCGAAGCACGCGAACGCGACCACTGCATGGCAGGAACGAGCACGGCCACCGGGGTGCCACGCTCTGTCACTGTTTGCGGCCCCTCTGTCCGGCAGGCCTCGATGAGCTCGTCAAAACGTGCCTTCGCATCTCGCACTGACCAGGTTCTCACAGACACCCCTTCAGACTGGCTCGACCTTAGGCGCTTCGCGGCACCGCCTACTTGCGCAACCCCTGCAACTTCGCAAACGCATTCGCCATCTGCCCCGAGGGCTGCGGCGTGTTGTCGCGGCGCGGCTGGTGGCCGCGGCCGGCGCCTTCGAAGCGGTTGTCGCGCGGGCCGTCGCGGCGCGCGGGCGCGGCGTCGAGCTTCATCGACAGGCCGATGCGCTTGCGCGCCACGTCGACCTCCATCACCTTCACCTTGACGATGTCGCCGGTCTTCACGACCTCGCGCGCGTCGTTGACGAACTTGTGGCTCAGCTGGCTCACGTGGACCAGGCCGTCCTGGTGCACGCCGAGGTCGATGAAGGCGCCGAACTGGGCGACGTTGCTCACGGTGCCCTCGAGGATCATGCCCTCCTGCAGGTCGGCGATGTCCTCCACGCCGTCGTTGAAGCGCGCCACCTTGAAGTCGGGGCGCGGGTCGCGGCCGGGCTTCTCGAGTTCGCCGAGGATGTCCTTCACGGTGATGACGCCGAACTTCTCGTTGGCGAACAGCTCGGGCTTGAGCGTCTTGAGCATGTCGGCGCGGCCCATCAGCTCGGCGATGGGCTTGCCGGTCTTGACGATGATCTGCTCGACCAGCGGATAGGTCTCGGGATGCACGCCGGTGACGTCGAGCGGATCGGTGCCGCCGCGGATGCGCAGGAAGCCCGCGCTCTGCTCGAAGGCCTTGGGGCCGAAGCCCGTGACCTCGAGCAGCTGCTTGCGGGTGCCGAAGGCGCCGTTGGCATCGCGCCAGCGCACCACGGCCTTGGCCACGGCCGAGGACAGGCCCGAGACGCGGCTCAGGAGCGGCACGCTCGCGGTATTGAGGTCCACGCCCACCGAGTTCACGCAGTCTTCGACCACGGCCTGCAGGGTGCGCGCGAGCTCGCTCTGGTTCACGTCGTGCTGGTACTGGCCCACGCCGATGCTCTTGGGGTCGATCTTCACGAGCTCGGCCAGCGGGTCCTGCAGCCGGCGCGCGATGGAGGCGGCGCCGCGCAGGCTGACGTCGACGTCGGGCATCTCCTGGGCCGCGAACTCGCTGGCCGAATAGACCGAGGCGCCGGCCTCGCTGACCACCACCTTGTCGACCTTCATCTCGGGCGCGCCGGCCTGGGCCGCCATCTTCGCGAGCAGCTTGATCAGGTCGGCCGCGAGCTTGTCGGTCTCGCGGCTGGCGGTGCCGTTGCCGATCGCGATCAGGTTCACGCCGTGCTTGGCGCAGAGCTTGCCGAGGGTGTGCAGCGACCCTTCCCAGTCCTTGCGCGGTTCGTGCGGGAACACGGTCGCGGTCTCGACCAGCTTGCCGGTGGCATCGACCACCGCCACCTTCACGCCGGTGCGGATGCCGGGGTCCAGGCCCATCACCACGCGCGGGCCGGCCGGGGCGGCCAGCAGCAGGTCGCGCAGGTTGTCGGCGAAGACCTTGATCGCGACCTTCTCGGCGTCCTCGCGCAGGCGCGTGAACAGGTCGCGCTCGGTCGACAGCGCGAGCTTCACGCGCCAGGTCCAGGCCACGCACTTGCGCAGCAGGTCGTCGGCCGGGCGGCCGGCATGGCTCCAGCCCAGGTGCAGCGCGATGCGGCCTTCGGCGACGCTGGGCTTGCCCGGCTCGGGCTCCACCGGCAGCACCAGCTTGGCGTCGAGGATGTCGAGCGCGCGGCCGCGGAACACGGCCAGCGCGCGGTGCGAGGGCACGCGGCCGATCGGCTCGTCGTAGTCGAAGTAGTCGCGGAACTTGGCGACGTCGGCGTTGTTCTCGTCCTTGCCGCTCATCAGGCTGGACTTGAGCAGGCCCTCGTTCCAGAGCCATTCGCGCAGGCGCTGCACCAGCACGGCGTCCTCGGCCCAGCGTTCCGAGAGGATGTCGCGCACGCCGTCGAGCACGGCGGGCACGGTCGAGAAGTCGGGGCCGGGCTTGCCGTCGTCGAGCGTGGTGGCGGGCTGCAGGAAGGCCTTGGCCTCCACGGCGGGATCGAGCGTGGGGTCGGCCAGCAGCTTGTCGGCCAGCGGCTCGATGCCGAACTCGCGCGCGATCTGGCCCTTGGTGCGGCGCTTCTGCTTGAACGGCAGGTACAGGTCTTCCAGCTCCTGCTTGGTCGGCGCGAGTTCGATCGCGGCGCGCAGTTCGGGCGTGAGCTTGCCCTGTTCGTCGATGGCCTTGACCACCGCGGCGCGGCGGTCCTCGAGTTCGCGCAGGTAGCTCAGGCGCGCCTCGAGCTCGCGCAGCTGGGTGTCGTCGAGGCCGTCGGTGGCTTCCTTGCGGTAGCGCGCGATGAATGGAACCGTGGCGCCCCCGTCGAGCAGTTCGACGGCGGCCTTCACCTGATGCTCGCCCACCTTGATTTCGGCGGCGAGCTGGCGAATGATTTTCTGCATTGCTGAGTGGCGTCCCTGCCGCTGCTCCCGGCCGGCCGGTCGCGTTGGTCGAATGAAGCGCGCGAGTTTGCCATAGTGAAAATGGCGTCCGGCCACCGGGCGCGGACACTTGTCCGACCGCTCCACGCCCCCACCTCCCCACCGTGCAACCACCCTCCTCCCCTGGCCCGCGCCGGCCGCCGTCCCGCTTCGGCAAGTTGTTACGGACGGTGTTCGCCGTGCTGCTGGTGCCCTTGCTGCTGTTCGAGGAATGGGGCTGGGAACCGCTGGCCGCGCTCGCGGCGCGGCTGGCCCGACTGCCGCTGTGGGCGCGCGCCGAGACCTGGCTGCGCGGCCTGCCGCCCTGGGGTGCGCTGCTGGCCTTCCTGCTGCCGGTGCTGCTGCTGTTGCCGGTCAAGGTGCTGGCGCTGTTCCTGTTCAGCCATGGCCACGCGGGCAGCGGCGTGGCGGTGCTGGTCGCGGCCAAGCTGGCCGGCACCGCGGTGGTGGCACGGATCTTCCAGCTCGTCGAGGGCACGCTGATGCGCATCCCGCTGTTCGCGCGCTGGTATCCGCGCTGGAAGGCCTGGAAGGACCGGGTGCTGGGCCTGGTGCGGCAGAGCCGGCCCTGGCGGCTGGTGCATGCCTTCAACCGGCGCGCGCTGCGGGCCTGGCGGCGCCTGCGCGGGGTTTGAGGCGCGCGCCTATTTTTACCCGGGTATATTGATGGATTAAATTTAACCCGGGTAAAATTGGCGCCATGACACTTTCCCAGGAATCACGGCGCGCCCTCACCCGGCAGTACAAGGACAGCACGCTCCCCGCCGGCGTGTTCGCGATCCGCAACCTGAAGACGGGCCGGGTCTATGCCGCGGCCGCGCTCGACATCGTGGGCGCGATGAACCGCCAGCGCTTCGAGCTCAACCTGCGCAGCCACCGCAACAAGGCGCTGCAGCAGGACTGGATCGCGCTGGGCGCCGAGGCCTTCGCCTTCGAGGAACTGGCGCGCGTGAAGGAGCGCGACGACCCGGCCTTCGACCGCGCGGCCGAACTCGAGGCGCTGTTCGAGCTCTGGGCCGAGGAGTCCGGCTGCCATGGCGCGCAGGGCTACAACGGCCCGGCGCGACCGCGCGCCTGAGCCTTCGCCGGTGCCCGCCGTCCCCCTCGCCCTCCTCCTTCGCCGGCCGCAAGAAAAGTCAGGCTTTCTTCATTGCGCCCGGGTAAATTACCGCTCCGCCTCCATGACCCTCGAGACTTCCTCCCTCCCGGCCTGCGCCGATCCCGCGTCCACCCTGACCGCCTTCGCCGGCTTCCACCGCATCGCACGCGGCTCGCGCGCCGAGCTGGTCGCCGCGCTGCGCGCGCGCACCGACGACACGCCGTACCTGGTGTTCGATGACCAAAGCGGCGCGCAGATCGACCTCGACCTGCGCGAGCCACCGGCGCCGGCCGGCGAGCCGCCGCGCGGCGTCGGCCGCCCCAAGCTCGGCGTGGTGGCGCGCGAGGTCACGCTGCTGCCGCGCCAGTGGGAATGGCTGGGCCGCCAGCCCGGCGGCGCCTCGGTCGCGCTGCGCCGGCTGATCGACGAGGCACGCCGCGTCAACGCGGGGCGCGATGCCGCACGCGCGGCGCGGGAAGCCACCTACGGCGTGATGACCGTGCTGGCCGGCAACCTGCCCGGTTTCGAGGAAGCCATGCGCGCCCTGTTCGCGCTCGAGCGCGAGCGCTTCGAGCAACACATTTCGACCTGGCCCGAGGACCTGCGGGCCCACCTCCAAGAACTCTCCGGCGCGAGCTGGACCCACGAATGAACGCCAAGACAGACACAGCCCCCAACCCGAGCGGCCTCCAGGGCACGCCCGTGGCACCCGTGGGCGCGCCGCGCGCCCTGTGGAAGACCTTCCTGTTCTTCCTCGCCCCCATGCTCTTGAGCAACATCCTGCAGTCGCTGTCGGGCACGCTCAACAACATCTACATCGGCCAGATGATCGGCGTGACCGCGCTGGCCGCGGTCTCGAGCTTCTTCCCGGTGTTCTTCTTCTTCATCGCCTTCGTGATCGGCCTGGGCGCCGGCGCCTCGGTGCTGATCGGCCAGGCCTGGGGCGCGCGCGACGTCGCCCGCGCCAAAGCGGTGGCCGGCACCACGCTGAGCGTGGGCATCCTGATGGGCCTGGTGATCGCGGTGTTCGGCGGCGCCTTCACCACGCCGCTGCTGGCGGCGCTGGGCACGCCGCCCGACGTGCTGGCCGAGGCCACGCGCTATGCCCGGATCATGCTGATCGCGATGCCCGGCGTGTTCGTGTTCCTGATCTCGACCGCGATGCTGCGCGGCGTGGGCGACACCGTCACGCCGCTGCTCACGCTGCTGATCTCCACCACCATCGGCATGCTCGTCACGCCGGCCCTGATCCGCGGCTGGGGCGGCCTGCCGCAGCTGGGCGTGACGAGCGGCGCCTGGGGTTCGGTGCTCTCGTTCCTGGTCGCGACCCTGTGGCTGGGCTGGCGGCTGCGCCGGCGCAACAGCCCGCTCGCGCCCGACGCGGTCTTCCTGCGCAGCATGCGCATCGACCCGCAACTGCTCAAGACCGTGCTCAAGGTCGGCGTGCCCACGGGCGTGCAGATGATCGTGGTGGCGCTGGCCGAGGTGGTGCTGCTGTCGCTGGTCAACGGCTACGGCTCGAGCGCCACGGCCGCCTACGGCGCGGTCAACCAGGTCGTGGCCTATGTGCAGTTCCCGGCCATCTCGATCGCGATCACGGCCTCGATCCTCGGCGCGCAGGCCATCGGCGCCGGCCGCGCCGACCGCCTCGGCGCCATCGCGCGCACGGCGCTGATGATGAACCTGCTGCTCACCGGCGGCCTGGTGCTGCTGGGCTACCTGTTCTCGCGGCCGCTGATGGGCTTCTTCATCACCAGCGCGCCGGTGATCGAGATCGCCCAGGAGCTGCTGCACATCATGCTGTGGAGCCTGGTGATCTTCGGCATGGCCTCGGCGCTGTCGGGGATCATGCGCGCCAGCGGCTCGGTGCTGGTGCCCACGCTGATCTCGATCGCCTGCCTGCTCGGCCTCGAGGTGCCGGTGGCCTGGTTCATGAGCCACCGCATCGGCCTGGACGGCATCTGGTATGCCTACCCGGTGACCTTCGGCGCGATGCTGCTGCTGCAGACCGCGTACTACCAGCTGGTGTGGCGCAAGAAGGCGATCAAGCGGCTGGTGTAGCGATCAAGCGCCGTCGAAGGCCTTCTTCACGGTGGCGATGTCGAGCTTGACCATCTTCATCATCGCTTCCATCGCGCGCTTGGCCTTCGCGGGATCCTTGTCCTGGAACATCCGGATGATCGCGTCGGGCGCGACCTGCCACGAGACGCCGAAGCGGTCGGTGAGCCAGCCGCACTGCACCGGCTGGCCGCCGCCCTCGAGCAGCTTGTCCCAGTAGTGGTCGACCTCGGCCTGGGTCTCGCACCTCACGTACATCGAGATGGCCGGGGTGAACTTGTACTCGGGGCCGCCGTTGAGCACCATGAACGCCTGGCCGTCGAGCTCGAAGGTGGCGGTGAGCAGCGAGCCCTTCTTGGCCGGGTTGACGTCGCCCCACAGCAGGGTGTCGGTCACGCGCGAATTCGGGAAGATCGCGCTGTAGAACTTCAATGCCTCCTCGCCATTGCCGTCGAACCAGAGGCAGGGAACGATTCTTTGCATGGGTATCTCCTTGGAGCTTGATTGATGAACCTGCAAGTTCAGTATCGAAGCTGCGCGCGGCTGCTGTCAACCCGGGCGATGCCCTTCAGCCGTAAGTGTTCGTGCGGCCCGCAAGCGGCAGCCGGACGCTGAAACCCACGCCGCGCCCCGGCGCCAGGCCGTCGACGATGGCCACCTCGCCGCCCATGCGGTGCACCGCCTGTTTCACGATCGCGAGGCCCAGGCCCGAGCCCGGCGTCTCGTGCGCGCCCTCGCCGCGGTGGAAGCGCTCGAACACCCGCTCGCGCTCGGCCGCGGGAATGCCGGGCCCGTCGTCGGCCACCAGCAGCGCGAGGCGGCCGTCTTCCACACGCAGCGTCATCGCCACCTGCGCGCCGTCGGGCACATGGCGGATCGCGTTGTGCAGCAGGTTCTCCAGCACCGACTGCAGCGCCGGCACGTCGACCTCGGCCTGCAGGCTGTCGGGCGCCTCGAGCGCCAGCTCGATGCCGCGTGCCATGGCCTGCGGCGCCGCCTGCGCGAGCAGCCCGCGCGCGAACTGCGCCACGTCGACGCGCTTCGGGGCCGAAGGCTGCGCATCGTCGAGCAGCGCCAGGTCGAGCAGTTGCTGCGTGAGATGCGAGGCGCGCGCGATCGCCTGCTCCAGATGCAGCTGCGCGCGCTCGCGCTCGGCGGCATCGGCCGCGCCCGCCAGCGCATGGGCCTGCGCGGCGATCACCGCCATCGGCGTGCGCAGCTCGTGCGCCGCGTCGTGCACGAAGGCGCGCTCCTGCCTGAGCTTGTCGCGCAGCTGGCGCAGCATGCGCTCGAGCGCCGAGGTCAGCGGCTTGAGCTCGGCCTGGGGCGGGTCGTAGCCGATCGGCGACAGGTCGCTGCTGCCGCGCCGCGCGATGAGGTCGGCCAATCGCTGCAGCGGCCGCAGCCCGAGCCGCACCGCCAGCCACACCGGCAGCAGCACGATCGGAAAGGCCAGCAGCAGGTAGGGCAGCAGGCGCGTGGCGTTGCGCTCGAGCACCCACCAGCCCGTGATGCGCGGCTCGGCGAGCTGCAGCCGCCAGCGGCCGGCCTCGGTGCCGTGGACCCAGTACGAGACGCCATCGAAATCGCGCTCGATCACCTGCGGCGCCGGCGCATCGAGCACCCGGTCGCCGAGCGAGGCCGAGCGGTAGAGCACCGCGCCATCGTCGCGCCGGCGCAGTTCCATCCACACGCTGCCGCCCGGATTGCCGCTGATGCGCAGGGTCCTGAACTGGGTCGCGGTCGAACGCATCACGCCCACCGCCTGCGCGTCGCTGTCGACCTCGCGCAGCGAGGCGCTCATCGCGCGGCCCAGCTTCTTCAGCCCCTGGTCGACCGCGAGCGCCTGGCGGAACTCGACGTAGAAGTAGGCCAGCAGCATCAGCCAGACGCCGACGAAGGCGATCAGCATCGCGGCCAGCACGCGCCGGCCGATGCTGGGGCCGGGCCATGCGAACGACAGACGGTTCATGGCGTCAACATGTAGCCCACGCCGCGCACCGTGTGCACGCGCGTGGCGCCGATCTTGCGCCGCAGGTTCGACACGTGGACCTCGACCGCCGCGAAGTCCAGCGGCTCGCCCAGCGGTTCCAGCCGCTGCGCGAGCACGCCCTTGGCGACCACCGCGCCGGGCTCGCGCGCCAGCTCGAGCAGCAGCCTGAATTCGCGCGGCGACAGCTCGAGCGCGCTGCCCGCGAGCGTGGCCTGGTGGCGCCGCGGCGCGATCGACAGCGGCCCCAGCGTCCAGACCTCGCTGGCCTGGCGCGCCGAGCGCCGCAGCACCGCGCGGATGCGCGAGATCAGCTCGGCGGTGGCGAAGGGCTTGATGACGAAGTCGTCGGCGCCGCCATCGAGGCCGGCCAGCCGGTCCTCGACCGCCGAGCGCGCGGTGATCACGATCACCGGCACCGCGCCGCCCGCGCCGCGCCAGCGCGCCAGCAGTTCGAAGCCGTTGCCGTCGGGCAGCGAGAGGTCGAGCAGCACGCAGTCGAACACGGCCGCATCGGGCACGCGCGGCGCGTCTCGGGCGCGGCGCAGCCATTCGCTCGTGAGGCCGTCCACCTTGAGCGCGGCCTGCAGCGCGCGGCCCAGGTCGAGGTCGTCTTCGATCAGCAGGATGTGCACGCGGCGATTGTGCGCGCGCCGACCTTCGGGCCAGCCAAAGACAGGGCGCGCCATCTTTGGCTTCGCCCAAGGTCGGGCTTCGCACAATCGCCGGCCACCGTCTCCAGGAACCGGAACCATGCGCCGCGACTTTCGCCCCACCGCCCTGCTCGCCCTGGCCTGCGCCGCCGGCGCGCTGCTGCTGTCCGCCTGCGCCACCGCGCCCACCCATCCGGCGCTGGCCCGGGCCAGCCAGGACCGGACGCTGCCGCCGCTGGTGCCGATGCGCCGCTTCGTCGCCAATGTCGACACGGTCGGCGGCCATGTGCTGTCGCCCGACGGCCGCAAGCTGCTGTGGGTGCAGACCGTCGGCACCGACGTGGGCCTGGCCGTGCGCGACAGCGCCGACGCGGCCACGGTGCAGTCGGCCAGCACGCGCAGCTTCGCCACCGGCACGCTCGCGAGCGGGGCCGCCTACGCCTGGCTGCCCGACAGCCGCCACATCGCCTACCTCAAGGACGCGAGCGGCGACGAGAACACGCAGATCTTCGTGCTCGACAGCCAGTCGCCCGAGGCCAGACCCTGGGCCGTCACGCCCTGGCCCGGCGTGCGCTCGACCGGCGTCATCGGCGGCGCGCCCGGCAGCCCGAACTTCTTCTTCGCGAGCAACCGCAACGACCGCACCAGCCTCGACCTGTTCGAGGCCGACCCGAGTACCCGCAGCGTGCGCGAGGTGGCGCGCGGCGAGCCCGGCAGCCGCGTGGTCGCCTGGTACGTCGACACCCGTCGCGAGCCGGCCGCGCGCATGCGCCAGCTCGGCAGCGTCGACGGCTCCGACCTGCTGGTGGAGCTGCGCCAGGCCGACGGCAGCTGGCGCCCCTTCAAGACCATCGTGGCCTTCGATGCCTACGCGCCGCTGCGCATCGACCGCGCCGGCGGCCGGCTCTGGGCGCTCGGCAACATCGGGCGCGACAAGCTGGCGCTGGTCGAGGCCGACCTCGCCACCGGCGCCGAGAAGGTGCTGGCCGAGGACGACCAGGTCGACCTCGGGGCCGTCTACTTCCCGCCGAACGAGGGCGCGCCGCAGGCCTGGACCTCCGAGCCCGGCCGCCCGCGCATCCGCTACCTCGACGCCACGCTCGACGCGGAGGTGGCCGCCGCCATGAAGCTCGCACGCGAACGCGGCTGGCTCGCCGCCGATCCCGTGGTCGCGCGCCCGCAGAGCAGCGCGCTCGGCCAGCGGCGCATGGTGCTGCGCGCCGTCACCGAGACCGGCGGCATCGAACTGCTGCTCGACCGCGACAGCCACGCCCTGACGCGGCTCGCACCGCCGCCGAGCGAGCACGCCGAGCGCTTCTTCTCGCCGAGCGAGCCCTTCTCCTTCGAAGCCTCGGACGGCCTGCGCATCCACGGCTACCTGGCGCGCCCGCGCGGCGTGCGCGGCCCGGTGCCGCTGGTGGTCTACATCCACGGCGGCCCCTGGATCCGCGACCACTGGCAACCCGCGGGCTTCAACACCGTGCAGATGCTCGCCAACCGCGGCTATGCGGTGCTGCAGGTCAACTACCGCGGCTCGGGCGGCTACGGCCGCGCCTTCATGCTGGCCGGCGCGGGCCAGACCAGCGGCCGGCTGCAGCAGGACATCGCCGAGGCCGCGCAGTGGGCCATCGACCAGGGCGTGGCCGATCCGCGGCGCATGGCGGTGCTCGGCGCCAGCTTCGGCGGCTTCTCGGTGCTCGCGCAGCTGATCCGCAAGCCGCACGACTACCGCTGCGGCATCGACATCGTCGGCGTGGCCAACTGGCCGCGCGTGATCGAGAACTGGCCGCCGTTCTGGCGCAACCGCCACTACTTCGCGCGCTTCTTCGGCGACGTGAACCAGCCCGAGGAACGCGCGCGCATGCTGCGCGATTCGCCGGTGTCGCAGCTCGAGCGCATCGAGGCGCCGCTGCTGGTGATCCACGGCGCCAACGACGTGCGCGTGCTGCGCCAGGATTCGGACGACGTGGTGGCCGAACTGCGCCGGCTCGGCCGGCCGGTGGACTTCCTGAGCTTTCCCGACGAGGGCCACAGCGTGCGCAAGTGGCGCAACCGGCTCGCGCTGTGGCGCAAGGTCGAGGACACGCTGGCCGGCTGCCTCGGCGGACGCAGCAACGGCTTCGACTTCTACGAGCTGATGCCGCGCTCCTGAGGCCTACCAGCGGTAGGTGGCCGTGGCCGTCGCGGTGCGCGGATAGCCGTAGTAGCAGTTGCCGTAGCCGCAGTTGGCGATGTAGGTCTTGTTGGTGAGGTTGCGCAGGTTCAGCGCCAGGGTCCAGCGATCGATGTCGTAGCCGAGCATGGCGTCGAGCACCGTGGATGCGGGGACCTTGCTCGGTCGCGTGGCTTCGCCGTCGCCGTGGTTGGTGCCGGTGTAGCGCGCCCCCAGTCCGACCTTCAGGCCGTTGGAAAAGCGGTAGTCGGCCCAGACCGAAAACCGGTGGCGCGGCACGGCCGTGGCCTGCTTGCCGATCTCGTCCGGATTGCTGCTGGCCGTGACGATGGCGCGCGGCGTGTAGCTGTAGGAGGCCGTGAGGTTCATGCGCGGCGCGACCTCGGCCGTGGCCTCGAGCTCCAGGCCGCGCACCGAGATCTCGCCCGTCTGCCTGGGCTTGGCATCGCCGTCGAAGCTGATGTAGTTCTTGCGCCGCAGGTCGAAGACGGCCGCGCTGTACATCGCCTTGCCGCCCGTGGGCTGGTAGCGCACGCCGGCCTCGAACTGCTTGCCGCTCTCTGGCTTGAAGGGGTCGCCCGAGACCGGGTCGATGGTGGCGGTCGGCGCGAACGACTCCGAGTAGCTCAGATACGGCGCCCAGCCGCTCGGATGCAGGTAGACCAGGCCGGCGCGGCTGGTGAACTTGTGGTCGCGGATGCGCTGGGTCGAGCCGTCGAGGCGGCTGAAGACCGTGCTGTCGGCCGTGTCGTAGCGACCGCCCACGGTCAGCGACCAGCGCTCGCCCCACTTGACCTGGTCCTGCAGGTACAGGCCGGTCTGCGTCAGCCGGGTGATGCCGTCGAAATACGGCGCGGGCAATTCGATCGGCCCGCCGTACACCGGCGCATGGATGTTCAGCGGCGACGCGCTGCCACCGCTGAAGGTGACCTGGTCGATCCGGGTGCGCTGGTAATCGAGCCCGACCAGCACCTTGTGCTGCGCCTCGCCCGTGCGGAAGTCGGCCTGCGCCTGGTTGTCGAGCGCCACGGCGGCGATGTTCTCGCGGCTGCCAAACACGCTGCGCGCCATCTGCTGGAAGTTGACCGGATCGTTCGGCACCTCGGGGTTCAGCGCATTGAAGCCGCGCAACTGCGTGCCCGTGTAGTCGAGCTTCTGGTGCGCATAGCGTGCGTTCTGCCGCACCGTCCAGGTGTCGTCGATCCGGTGCTCGAACTGGTAGCCGACCATTTCCTGGTCCTGGTCGAAACGGTCGAAGCCGGGTTCGCCGACGAACAATTTCGATGGGATGTAGCTGCCGATCGCGGTCGGATCGAGCGAGCCGACCTGCGGCCGCGCGCGCGTGTAGACACCGCTGCGCGTGCGGGTGAACTGGGACAGCAGCGTCAGCGTGGTGTCGCTCGACGGCTTCCAGGTCAGCGACGGTGCGATGTAGCTGCGGTCGTCGGCCTCCTTGGCCGCCGGCAGTTGCGCATCGCGCAGCAGTCCGGTGATGCGATAGAGCAGCTTGCCCTCGGCATCCAGCGCACCCGAGAAATCGCCTGCGACCTGCTTGCGGGCGTGGTCACCCAGCTGCAGTTGCAGCTCGTGCACCGGCTCCGCCGTCGGGCGCTTGCTGACCACGTTCACCACCCCGCCCGGCCCGCTCATGCCATAGAGCACCGACGAGGGACCGCGCAGCAGCTCGATGCGCTCGGCGCCGTAGTTCTCGGTGCGCCACACGCCCCAGGTGCTGTTGTTGCGCAGCGGCAGGCCGTCGAGATAGAAGCCCGGCGAGTAGGCATCGAAGCCGCGCAGCGAGATCCAGTCGTAGCGCGAATCGGCGCCATAGGTGGTGGTCGACACGCCCGGCGTGTAGCCCAGCGCGTCCTTGAGGTTGGCGGCGCCCATGGCCTCGATGCGGTCGGCCGTGATCACCGAGATCGACTGCGGCGTCTCGATGATCGGCGTGTCGGTCTTGGTGCCGGTGGCGCTGCGCCGGGCCACGTAGCCCTGCACCCGGCTGGTGGCGCTCTGCTCGCCCTCGGCCTGCACGGTGACGGCCGGTAGCGACGCATTGGAAGCGCCCGGCACCAGCGTGCGGATGACCACGGCGTTGCCCTCCACGCTGGCCGACAGGCCGCTGCCGGCCAGCAGCTGGTCGAGCGCCTGGCGCGGCGCGAGCCGGCCCGCGACCGCCGGCGCGGTCTTGCCCGCCACCAGGCTCTGCTGCACCACGAGCTGCACGCCGGTCTGGCGCGCCCAGTCGTTGAGCGCCTGGGCCAGCGGCTGGGCCGCGATGCGGATCGGCACCGGGTCGGCCGGCAGCGTCTGGGCCGATGCGGTCAGGTGGGCCAGCGCGAGCGCCAGGGCCAGGGCCAGCGGTGCCGGCTTCGATGTCAAGCAGTTCATCTACGTTTCCAGATTTCGAATACAAATGGTTCTCATCTGGGTTGACGCACGATGGGCGGGAAATACCGTAGCCCCGCCGAAAATTTTTTCCGGCGCCGCTCTTGTCTCAGTGCGCGGCGACCAGCTCGGTGACCGCGCCGGCCTGCTTCAGCCGCACCGGCAAGGCGCTCGGCAGCGCGCGGCGCAGGGTGCGCGCATCGCGCGGATCGAAGGTGCCGGTCAGCCGCAGCGCCGCCACGGCCGAATCGTTCACCACCAGGCCGGTGCTGCCGTAGCGCTCGAGTTCGGCCAGCGCGCGCGCCAGCGGCGTGTCGACGAAGCTCAGCCGGTGCTCGCGCCAGGGCGCGATGCCCTCGGCCGGCACCGCCGCCACCGTGCCGAGCAGGCCCTGGGCATCGCTGTCGAGCTGCTGGCCCGCGACCAGGAACACCGCCTCGCGCAGGCTCGCGGCCGAGGGCGCGGCCCAGGCACCGTCCCCGGTACGGTGGCGCCGCGCCACCCGCACCCGGCCCTCCTCCACCGACACCCGCGTGCCGTCCGCGCCGTCGATCCCCGGCGTGTGGCGCACGGCGAAACGGGTGCCCACCACGCGCACCTCCAGCGGCCCGGCCAGCACCGAGAACGGCCGCTGCGCATCGGACTGCACGGCGAACACCGCCTGTCCCTCGAGCAGCCGCACCTCGCGCCGGTCGCGGAACAGCTGCACCTCGATGCGGGTCGCGGTGTCGAGCCGCAGGCGCGTGCTGTCGGGCAGCGGCAGTTCGAGCTGCTGGCCGCGCCGGGTGGCGAAGGCCTGCACGAACACCGGCTGCGCCTGCAGTTCGCGCCAGCCCAGGTAGCCGGCGCCGACGGCCATGCCGGTGGCGGCCAGCGCCAGCGCCGGTTTCATGAAGCCGCGCCGCGTGGGCGCGGCCGCGCGGCCCGCGAAGCCTTCGCGCCAGCCGGCCACGGTCGCGGCCGGGATCGCGTCGACGGCCCGCCAGCGCGATTCCCAGGCACGCCAGGCCTCGCCGCGGCGCGAATCGGCCACCAGCCAAGCCTGGAACTCGCGCTCCTCGCCGGCGCTCCAGCCCTCGCGCTGGCGGCGCACGAACCAGTCGAGCACCTGCTCTCGCAGGCGCGATGCGTCTTCCGGTGATGGCGTCGAAGTCATGTGGCGAGGGCGTCCCTGGGGATGGAGACGCACGAGCGGGCGCCAACCCTGTAGGACGCGGTCTCTCTTCGGTTCATCGTGGCTGCGTTCATTTCCCGTCGCGCTCCAGGCAGTCCCAGCAGGCGGCCATCGCGATGCGCAGCTGCATCTCGACCGTGCGCACCGAGATGCCCATGCGCTCGGCGACCTCGGCATACGAGAGCCCGTCGAACTTGTAGAGCACGAAGGCCTCGCGGCAGCGCGGCGGCAGGCCGTCGATGGCGGCGATCATCGCGGCCAGCCCCTGGCTCGAGGCCAGCGCCGCGTCGGGCTCGAAGCTCGCGGGGCCCATGCAGTCGTCGGGCTCGCCCAGGCCGTCCTCGGTCGCGGCATCCGCCAGCCCGGCGCGCACGCTGCTGCGCCGGTGATGGTCGGTGACCAGGTTGCGCGCGACCCGGTAGAGCAGCGCGCGCGGATCGCGCACCACGCTGCCCGCGCGCTGCGCCTCGTAGACGCGCGCATAGCTCTCCTGCGCGAGGTCGGCCGCGGTGGCGCGGTCCGGCACCTTGCGGGACAGGAAGTTCAGCAGTTCGCGGTAATAGCGTTCGAACACGGGCGCGCCGGCACCGGCAAGGGTGGGTCGAAGTCCAGGAGGCAGGTTGGCTTCGACGCGGCGTGGCTGACCTGAGGCGGTTCAAGGGAAGGCGGGGAGCGCGGATTATCGCGGGCTTTCCGGACGGGATAACCCCGGGGCGCAATCAGAAACTTCCGATGGCCGCCACCGGGGCCGCCCGCCTCCAATAGGCGGCGTGCTACGCGAGGCACGCGATCCACAACATCCAAGGAGGCCCCCATGTCGTCGAACCGGACCCGGCAATTCATCCGCCTGCTGCTGGCGCTGCCCCTTCTGATCGCATCGCTCGGCTTCGCGGGACCCGCAGCCGCCGGCCAATGGAAGGACGGCCTCTACATCGCCGGCTGGCCCTTCCTGCTGAACACCTACGCCTACAAGGTGTGGCTGCCCTCGGGCTACGACGCCAGCCTGCTCGCGGGCCGCAAGCTGCCGGTGATGCTGCTGCTGCACGGCTGCACCTCGGACCCCGAGAACATGGCCGAGGTCAGCCGCATGAACGAGCTGGCGGACCAGGAAGGCTTCATCGTCGTCTATCCGCGGCAGCCGATCCTGCGCAATCCGATGCGGTGCTGGAACTTCTACCAGCCCGAGAACCAGGCGCGCGATTCCGGCGAGCCGGGCGCGATCCAGGCGATCCTGCAGGAGGCGATGAGCGCTCATGCGCGCGTCGTGGACCGCAACCGCGTCTACGTCGCGGGCATCTCGGCCGGCGGCGCCATGACGGCCTGCTATCCCGAGGTGTTCGCCGCCGCGGCGGTTCATTCGGGCGGCATGTACAAGGCCGCCACCGATCCGCTGCACGGCCTCGAGACCCTGCTGACCGGCAGCAGCGCCGACCCCGACGTGCGCGGCCAGGATGCCTGGGAGTGCGGTGGCAGGCAGGCGCGCCTGATGCCCCTGCTGGTCTTCCACGGCACGGCGGATGCCGTCGTGAATCCGAAGAACGGCAAGCAGGTCGCGCAGCAGTTCGTGCAGCTCGACGACATCGCCGACGATGCCAGGGACAACGATTCCGTGCCGTTCCAGAGCCCGGCGGGCCAGGTGTCCTACGACGACGGCTTCAAGCGCAATCTGCCCAGCAGCACCGAATCGATCGCCGGCACGGCGGACAAGCATGCCTACCGCAAAGAAAACTACCTGAGCGCCGACAAGACGAAGATACTGGTCCAGATGTACACCATCGACGGCATGAACCACGCCTGGAGCGGCGGCAAGCCCGGCATGCTGTTCAGCGATCCCCAGGGCCCCGACGCCTCGCGCATCACCTGGGACTTCTTCAAGGCCTACACGCTGGACGGCAATGTCGCGCCGCGTTGAGCCGCCACCGTCGCACTGAAGCAGGCCATGGCGCAGGACCCCTCGCTGCCCGACATCCCGTTCCATGCGATCGTCGAGCAATCGCTGGCCGGCATCTACGTGCTGCAGGACGAATGCTTCGCCTATGCCAACGCCACCTGGGCCGCGCTGGTCGGCTACACGCCGCAGGAGATGATCGGCGCCCACCTCGATCGCTTCGTCCCGCCCGACTTCCTGCCCGAGGTGCTCCGGCGCTACCACCTGCGGCTGGACAGCAATCCGCCCAGCCTGCGCTTCATCACGCGCGGGCTGCATCGCGACGGCCGCACCATCTACATCGAGGTGCACGGCACGCGCATGATGTTCGGCGGCCGCCCGGCCGTCATGGGCGTCGGTGTCGATGTCACGCAGCAGTTGCGCAACGAGCAGGAGCTGCGCACCTCGCAGCAACGCCTGCGCGACCTCGCCGCCCACACGGCACGCACGCTCGAGGAACAGCGCCAGAGCTTCGCGCGCGACATGCACGACGTGCTCGGCGGCATGCTCACCTCGATCAAGATGGACGCATCGCGCGTGCTCAAGCGCAGCGAGGGCGAGGAGACGCGCGCGCTGGTCCAGGGGATCCTGGGGCTGACGCAGCAGACCATCGACGCGGTGCGCAGCATGTCCGAGGCCCTGCGCCCGAGCGCGCTCGACCACCTCGACCTGTCGGTCGCCGTCCGGCGCGACCTGCAGGAGTTCTCGCGCCGCCATGGCATCGCGCACCGGGTCCAGGCGCGGGAGATCTCGGCGCGCCTGTCGCCCCGTCGCGCCCTCGCCGTCTACCGCATCTTCAGCGAGGCGCTGACCAACGTGGCGCGCCATTCGCAGGCCATGCTGCTCGAGGTCGCGCTGGAGCCCGCCGGCGACGAGCTCGTGCTCGCCATGCACGACGACGGCCAGGGCTTCGACCCCGCGACGGTGGCCGGCCCCGCGCTCGGCCTGCTCGGCATGAGCGAGCGCGCGCACGAGATCGACGGCACGCTGCGCATCGACGCAGCGCCCGGCCAGGGCACGCGGCTGGAGCTGCGCGCTCCCCTGCTCTAGCAACGGGAGACGGCCCATGATCGACCTGCTGATCGTGGACGACCACGCCATCTTTCGCTCGGGCCTGCAGCGGCTGATGCTCGACGAGAGCGACATCCGCGTGGCCGGCCAGGCCAGCAACGTCGGCCAGGCGCTCGAACAGCTGCAGCAGGGCCGCTTCAGCCTGGTGCTGCTGGACATCAACCTCGAGGGCCGCAGCGGCCTCGACCTGCTGGCCTCGATCCGCATCAAGTGGCCGCGGCTGCCGGTGCTGGTGCTCTCGATGTATCCGGAGACGCAGTACGCGCTGGTGGCGATCCGCGAAGGCGCCAACGGCTATGTCGCCAAGGACGCCGAGCCCGCGGAGCTCATGGGTGCCATCCGCCAGGTGGCCGCCGGCGGGCAGTACGTGGGCCACCGCATCGCCTCCCAGTTGCACGAGCAGGCCGTCGGCCTCGACACGCGCCCGCCCCATCAGCGGCTCACGATGCGCGAGCACCAGATCATGCTGATGCTGCTCAAGGGCATGTCGCTGACCCACATCGGCGAGGAGATGCTGATCAGCGTGAAGACCGTCAGCACCCACCGCGCGAACCTGCTCGAGAAGCTCGGCGTGGCGAGCACGGCCGAGCTCGTGCTGTACGCGGTGCGCAACGGCCTGATCCATTGAGCCCGAGTCCTGGCGCGCCCTTGGGCAAACACCTACCCCGGCTCGGAATAGTCTGATCGCCGCGCGAAGCCGCGCTGCCTAAGCTGGCGGCGGCACGCGGCTGGAGGACTCCGGTGGGTCTTCGACGCGTGCCGCATCGACAAGGAAAACAACGGATGACATCGAGACAAAGCCGGACCGTGGCGCCATGGATCGCCGCGGCCTTCGTGCTGCTGGCCGCGGGATGCGGCGGCGGCGGAAGCAGCAGCGCCTTCCTTCCCCTGCCGCCAGCGGGCGGCGGAACGACCGCCCCCGCGGCCGCGAGCCTCAAGGTGCTGTCGACGCGCGCCGACATGGTCAGCGGCGGATCGGCGCTCGTGGAGGTGGTGCTGCCGCCGTCCGCGAACCGGTCGAGCCTCAATGTCAGTCTCGGCGGCACCGATGTCTCCGGTGCCTTCAAGCCCAACGGCCAGGGGCGCATCCTCGGCCTGGTGAGCGGCCTCGCGATCGGCACCAACAAGCTGACGGTGGCCGCCACCGACAGCTCCTTCGCTGCGGCGGCGCTGGTCGTCACCAACCATCCGGCGCAAGGCCCTGTGTTCTCGGGCGTCCAGTCCCTGCCCTACGTTTGCGCGACGCCCGCCGCCACGCCCGGCGACGCCGCCACGCCCGCGACCAATGCCAGCGGCCTGGCCGGCAGCGCGACCGACGCGCAATGCGCGATCGCGACGCAGCGGCGCCTGTTCTACCGGACCCTGACGCCCGTCTCGGTCGCGGCGGGCGACGGCGGCTGTTCCTTCGTGCTGCCCGACCCCTCGCCCTCGGCCCCCGGAACGCCCGTCGCCACGCCCGCGAACTCCTGCTTCCAGCCCTATGCGGTGGCGAGCACGCCGCTGGCCCAGGTCGCGAAGACCCGGCCCGACGGCCTGGCCGAATCGGTGCCGTACATCGTCCAGATCGAGCGCGGAACGATCAACCGCGGCATCTACGACATCGCGGTGCTGATCGACCCGACGCGCGCCTGGAACCCCGCCGACCCGCAACCCCAGTGGAGCGGCAAGGTCGTCTATTCCTTCGGCGCCAGCACCGGCCAGCCGCGCCTGCAGTTCCGCAGCTCGCAGAACTGGGCCGACGACGCGGCGCTGTCGCGCGGGATGATGGTGGTGGCCAACGGCCTGACCGACTCGGCCTACAACGCCAACCACGTGCAGCACACCGAGACGGTGATGATGATGAAGGAGCACATCGTCGATACCTATGGCGAGATCAAATACACCATGGGCAACGGCTGCTCGGGCGGCTCGATCATGCAGAACACCACCGCCTCGATCTACCCGGGCCTGCTCGACGGCATCCAGGTGCAGTGCGACTACAGCGACACCACGACCACGGCGACCGAGGTCGAGGACTGCGTGCTGCTGGTGAACTACTACGCCTCGCCCGCGTGGAAGGCGCTGGTCGCCGGCCTGTCGCCCGCGCAGGTCAACGCACGCAAGGCCGCGATCAACGGGCACCAGGACCAGCTCGGCTGCCATTCGTGGAACAACGCCTTCGGCCCCTTCTTCAAGCCCGGCAACTACGTGATCCAGGCCGTGATCGACGCCGACGGCAACATGGCGCCCTTCGGCGCGCCGAGGAACAACTGCGGCCTGCCCGCCGCGCTGGTCTACGACGCGAAGACCAATCCCGCCGGCGTGCGCTGCACCGACGTCGATGCCGCGATCCCCGTCTGGGGCACGGCGCCGGGCACGCGCCGCGCCAACCTCACGTACGACAACACGGGCATCCAGTACGGCCTGAAGGCGCTGCGCTCGGCCGCGATCACGCCCGAGGAGTTCGTCGTGCTCAACGAGAAGATCGGCGGGCTCGATGCCGACAACGAACGCTCGCCGGCCCGCTCGGTGGCCGACGCGGCCGCGCTGCCCATCGCCTACCGCTCGGGCAACGTGGGCAGTGGCCTGAACTTCTCGAAGCTGCCGATCATCGACGCGCGCGGCCGCGACGAGACCGGCATCCACCACACCTGGCGCAGCTTCTCGCAGCGCGACCGCATCGACGCGGACGCCGGCGGCCATGGCAACCAGGTCATCTGGCGCTTCGGCCCGGGGCTGGCGGCCTCGGCGTCGATGACGCTCGACTCCTTCCTCGGCATGGACGCCTGGCTCAGCGCACTGAACACCAGCGCGCCCAAAGCCTTCGTGAACGATGCGCGGACCCAGCAGCAGGTGGTCGCGGCCAGGCCGCGCTCGGTGTTCGACTTCTGCTACCTGTCGAGCGATGCGACGCAGACCACCAAGGTCACGGACCCGGCCGCCTGCGACGCCGATCCGGGCCTGGTGCTGCATGGCTCACCGCGCCAGGTCGCGGGCGGTGCGCGCACCGAGAACATCCTCAAGTGCCAGCTGAAGCCGATCGCCGCGGCCGACTATGCGCCCTCGACGCTGAGCGATGCGCAACTCGGCCGGCTGCGTGCCGTCTTCCCCGACGGCGTCTGCGACTTCGGCAAGCCCGGCGTCGGCCAGCAGCAGCCCGCGGGCCTGCTCGACTACAGCGCGGTGACCGGCGGTGTCGTGCTGCCGGCCGCGCCGGTGTCCTCACCGCTGTAGCCGAACGTGCGAGGCTCAGGCCGCGAAGCCGTAGAGCGCGGCCGGGTTGTCGACCAGGATGCGCCGGCGCGTGTCCTCGCTCGCGGCCCACGAGAACAGCAGGTCGTACAGCGGCGCGCTCTCGGGGCGCGGATCGCGTCCCGGGTGCGGCCAGTTGCTGGCCCACAGGCAGCGCTCGGGAAAGGTCTCGGCCAGCGTGCGCGCGAGCAGGCTCACGTCGTCGTAGCCGGGCGCGCCGCTCTTCGAGGTCTCGTAGGGCGCCGAGAGCTTGATCCACACGCGGCCCGCGTCGATCACGCGCAGCAGCGACTGGAACGAGGGATGGCTGGGCGCCAACGGCTCGAGGAACTTGCCGTTGTGGTCGAGCACCAGCCGGCACGGCAGCTTCCTGAGCACCTCCTCGTGCTCGGGCATGGTGCGACCGTCGAGCTGCAGGTTGATCATCCAGTCGGCATCGGCCATGCGCGCGGCCATGCCCGGCAGCGACTCCCAGCCCAGCACGCCGCCGATCATCATGTAGCGCACGCCGCGCATGCCGCCCGCATGCAGGCGCGCGATCTCGGCGTCGGGCGCATCGGGCGCCAAGAGCGCGATGCCGCGCGCCGCCTCGCCGAACTGCGCCAGCGCATCGAGGGTGCAGCGGTTGTCGAAGCCGTAGCCCGTGGGCTGCACCACCACCGCGCGCTCGATGCCCAGCGGCTGCTGCACCTGCTCGCGGTAGGCCGACACCGGCGAATGCGGCGGCACCCAGGCGACGTTCGGAATCAGCGGGAAGCGGTCTTCGTAGATGTGGACGTGGCAGTCGCAGGCGCCTGCATAGCGCGCGTTCCGGGTCGGTTCCATGGAGGCTCTCGGTGGATGGGGAAAGGGATCAGGCCGGCACGCCGAAGGCCTGGCGCCAGCGATGGGCCTCGGTGGCATTCACCGCGCCCTTCGGCACCCGGCCCTGGAAGATCTCGGCCAGCTGCGACACGGTTTCCATCGCCTGGTGCTCGACCGCGGGCGGCGTGAGGCCGCCGATGTGCGGCGTGGCGATCGCGCGCGGATGGCGCGCCACGGCGGGCGACGGCATCTGGTCGGGCGCGCGGCCCACGTCGAGCGCGCAGCCCGCGATCGTGCCGGCATCGAGTGCCGCGACCAGCGCATCCTCGTCGACCAGGTTGCCGCGCGCGGCATTGATGAAGAAGGTGCCCGGTTGCATCGCCGCGAAGGCCGCGGCGTTCATGAGGTTCTCGGTGTCCTCGGTGGCCGCCGCGAGGCAGACCACGAAGTCGGACTGCGCGAGCAGCTCGCCGAAGCCGGCCTGCGCGATGCCGGGCTGCGCCACCACCGCGAAGGGATCGTGCACCACCACGCGCATGCCCAGCGCCTGCGCGACGGTGCAGAGGTAGCGTGAGATTTGCCCGTAGCCGATCACGCCAAGCGTGGCGCCGCGCAGCTCGCGGCCCATGGCGGGCGGCACCGGCAGGCCCGCGTGGTAGAGCGCGGTGGAGGTGCTGATGCCGCGCGCGAGGTCGATCATCGCGCCCACGATCCATTCGGACACCGAGGCGATGAAACCCGCGCTGGCCTGCGTCACCAGCACGCCGTGGCGGCTCGCGGCGGCGAGGTCGATGTTGCGGATGTCGATGGCGCAGCGCACGAAGGCCTGCAGCTTCGGCAGCGCGGCGAACAGCGCCTCGTCGCCCACGGTCTGGCGGTAGGAGACGATGGCGTCGCAGTCGCGCGCCAGTTCGGCGATCTCGTGCGACGAGAGATCGCGGTCCTCGGGATTGAAGCGCACCTGCGCGAAGACGCGCAGCGCGTTGCTGGCGCGCTCGCCGAAGTAGTGGGCGAGCTTGCTCTGGGGATGGCTGACGAAAACCGTGGTCATGGACAAGGCAGGAAGAAAAGAAAAAGGCGGCCTCAGCCGCGCGGCGGCGCCACCGAGTCGCGCGCCACCAGCGTGGGCGCGAACAGGAACTCGCCCGCGGGCAGCGCGCCGTCGGCCAGGCGGCTCATCACGCGCTCGACCATCACCTGCGCCATCTCGGGCACCGGCACGCGCACCGAGGTCATCGCGGGGTACATCAGGGTGGAGAGGAACACGTTGTCGATGCCGACCACCGACACGTCGTCGGGCACCGCGAGCCCGGCATCGCGAAAGCCCGCCATCAGACCGTAGGCCAGCAGGTCGTTGACGCCGACCACGCCGGTGGGCCGCTCGGGCAGCTGCGCGAGCTGGCTGGCCTGGGTGCGGCCCAGCTCGCTCATCATCGAGTCGCCGTACTCGTCGACCGGCAGCCCTTCGACCACACGCGCGCTGCTCTCGAGGCCGGCTGCGCGCGCGGCCGCGAGAAAGCCCTGGATCTTCTCGTTGCGGCTCATGGTGCGCCCCGATGGCGTGACGAAGGCCAGCCGCCGGTGGCCCCGTTCGATCAGGTGCGCGGTGGCGATGCGCGAGGACTCGAAGCTGTCGACCGTGACGTGGTCGATCACCGAGGCCTCGCCGGGCGTGGCGCGCCGGTCGTAGCTCACCACCACCAGGCCGCGCTCGGCCGCGGCCTCGACGTGCTGCTCGTCGATCAGCGAGGAGATGATGATCACGCCGCGCACGCCGTGCGCCATCAGGTCCTCGAAGAAGCGCGCCTCGCGTTCCTTCTCGCGGTAGGTGTTGCCGATCATGATGCGAAAGCCGTAGCGCTCCTGTGCCAGCGCCTCGACCTCGCGCGCGATGAAGCCGTACATCGGGTTGGCCATCGAAGGCACCAGCAGGCCGATCAGCGGCGTGTGGCCGGTCTTGAGCTGCCGCGCCGAGGTGTTGGGCCGGTACTTGAGTTCGCGGATGGCGTCCTGCACCCGCTCGAGGGTGGCGGCCGCCATGCGGTCCACGCGGCCATTCAACACGTTCGACACGGTGCTGGTCGAAACGCCCGCGCGCTGGGCGACATCGCTGATTCTGCTCACGGTTTTCGGGGTCCTTTCGGGTTCATCGCGGTCCTGCGGTCGTGCCTCGTCACAGCCCCATGCGCGTGGGCAGCCAGACCGAGAAGGCCGGCACCAGCACCAGCAGTACCAGGGTGACGAACAGCACCGCGAGGTATTTCATCATCGGCCGCGCCACGTCCTTCACCTGGGTGCCGGTGATGGCGCAGGTGGCGAACAGGCCCAGCCCCACCGGCGGCGCGAACAGGCCGAAGCCCATGGCGATGACCATCACGGTGCCGAAGTGCAGCGGATTGACGCCCAGCTGCGCCGCGATCGGTGTCAGCAACGGCCCGAAGATGATGAGCGCGGGCGCGCCCTCGAGGATGGCGCCGAACACGATCATGATCAGCACCGAGAGCATCACGAACATGGTGCTGCCCCATGCGTGCGCGAACTCGATCATGAACGACGACAGGTACTGCGGGATCTGCTGGATTGTCAGCGCAAACGAGAGGCTGGACGCGGCCGCCACGATGAACAGGATGCTGCCGGCCATCGAGGCCGAGCGCACGAACAGGCGCGCCACCGACGACCAGGTGAGCTCGCGGAAGGCCAGCCAGCCCACCACCAGCGCATAGACCACGGCGAAGGACGAGACCTCGGTCGAGGTCGCGACGCCCGAGGTCACGCCCTTGCCGATCATCGCCACCATCACCAGCGCGACCAGCGCGCCGCCGAGCAGTCGGAACATGGGCGTGCGCACGTCGAAGGCCTGGTCGGGGTCGATGCGCGTGCCGACGTAGATGGTGACCGCGGCCAGCGAGAGCGCGAGCACCACGGCGGGCACGAGGCCGGCCATGAACAGCCCGGCGATCGAGATGTTGGCGACGAAGCCCATGATGATCATGTTGATGCACGGCGGGATGGTCTCGGCCATCACCGCGGTGCAGGCCAGCAGGCCGGCGGTCTCGTTCGGGTCCTGCTTGGTCTTGCGCACGGCCGGCATGATGATGCCGCCGACCGCGGCGATGTCGGCCAGCTTGGAGCCCGAGACGCCCGAGAAGAAGGCGGTGGCCGTGATGGTGATCAGGCCCAGGCCGCCGCGCAGGCGGCCGAACATGCGCAGCAGCAGCTCGATCAGCCGCGAGGACATGCCGTTGGATTCCATCAGCAGGCCGGCCAGCACGAAGAAGGGAATGGCGAGCAGCACGTAGTGGTCGGTGCCGGCCATCACCTGCTGCGAATAGACCAGCATCGGCAGCGACGGATCGGCCATGAAGAACACCAGCGACGAGAGCGCGAGCACGAAGGCGATCGGCACGCCGAGCATCAGGCCGCCGAGGAAGCCCGCGGTCAGCAGCATCCAGGGCGCGATGGCGTGGCCGGGCACGAAGGCGTTCCAGCCCACGACGGCGGCGGTGAGCGCGATGCCGACGGCCAGGGTGCTCCACACGCGGCGCGCCGGTCCGTTGACGGCGTTGGCGAGGCCGAACAAGGTCATGAACAGGCTGCCGATGACCACCGGGTAGACGTAGATCCACTGCGGCAGGCCGATCGGGGTGGTCATGTTGTAGGCGTCGAGCAGCAGCTCCCACGAGGAGACGAGCAGGCTGGCCGAGACGCCGACCACGATCCAGTTGCCGAACTGGATCAGCGCGGGCTGCCAGCGCGCGGGCAGCAGGCCGCGGAACAGGTCGACGCCCACGTGCTGGCTGCGCGCGAGCACGGTGGCGGCACCGAAGAAGACCTGGATCACCATCAGCGCGCGCGCGACCTCCTCGGCCCAGTCGAAGGGATCGTGCAGGAAGTAGCGGAACACGACCGAGACGAAGACGATGAGAACATCGATCGCGAGCACGACGCCCGCCACGTTCTCCATGGCGCGCGTGAGCCAGGCGAGGCCGCGGCCCGCGGGGTGGGCGGTGCTGAAGCCCAGGGCGCGCGGATCGTGGCCATGGCCCGCGGCCGGCAGCGGCGACACGGGCGGCAAAACGGGCGTGACCGGAGCCATCGGAGGCAGGACGCTGGACATGCCGGTCAGGCGCGGGCGGCGTTGATGGCGGCGAACAGCGGCCCGGTCTCGGGATACTGCTTGGCGAAGGCCGACCAGAGCCTGGCCTCCATCTCCTTGCGCACCTGGTCGCGCTCGTTCCGGGCCATGGGCGTGAAGCTCAGGCCCAGCTTCTTCAGTTCCTCGATGGCGCCCTGCCCTTTCTCGGCGCCGATCTGGCGCTGCTGCGCGGTCGATTCGGCCGCGGCCTTGAGGAAGGCCGGGCGCAGGTCGGCCGGAATGCGGTCCATGGCGCGGCGCCCGGCGATGCAGACCATGGGGCTGAACAGGTGCTCGGTCATCCAGCAGTGCTTGACGACCTCGTTGAGCTTGCTCGCGAGCACGGTGGCGGCATCGTGCTCGAAGCCGTCGACGACGCCGGTCTGCGCGGCCATGTAGAGCTCGCCGAAGGAGATGGGCGTGGGGATGGCGCCCATGATCTTGAAGGTCTCGATGAAGGCGGGCGTGGGCAGCACGCGCAGCTTGACGTTCTTCACCTCGGCCAGCGACTTGACGGGCTGCTTGGTGTAGACGTTGCGCGCGCCGTAGTGCTGACCCCAGGTGATGACCTGGCAGCCGGTGCTCTTGACCAGCATGTCGTTGAGCTTGGCGCCGACGCCGCCGTCGAGGGCCTTGGCGACATGCTCGTAGCTGTCGAACAGGTAGCCGAGGTCGAGCATGCCGAACTGCGGCGTGACGGTGGCCCAGATCGAGGAGCCGGTGAGCATCATGTCGATGGAGCCGACCTTGACCTGCTGCACGACGTCGCTTTCCTTGCCGAGCTGGTTGTTGGGAAAGTAGTCGATGCGGATGCGCTCGCCGACGGCCTTCTTGAGGTTGACCTGCATGAGCTGGTTCCACGCGAAGTGCGAGGAGTTGAGGTCGGCGACGTGCGAGGACGACAGGCGCAGCGCGACGGTCTTGTCCTGCGCGGCGACGAAGGGCGTGAATCCCGTGCCGGCGGCCGCCATCGCTAGCGGCAGGGCCGACGATGACTGGACGAAGCGGCGGCGTGAAATCGAGGTCATGGCTTGTCTCCTGTGGGTCGGAACGCCCGTTTGGTGCCGTTTGGTGGAACGATTTACTGTATCGATACACAAGACGGGCGGCAATGTGATTTCGGTAGGTGTTTTCCTTCGTAAACGGCGGTTTTTTGCGGCGCTGTGGACGCGTGCACAGGACAGCGGGTACTTCCCTCCGCGAATGTCCCCCGGCCTTCGGCCTCCTCCTTGATTTCGCTGCGGGAAGCACCCGCTGCCCTGTGCACGGAGGCGCAGCAGTTGTGCGGGCCGGTTCACCCGCCCTGCCCCAGGCTCACGTCGACGGGGTACTCCCCGCAGCGAAATCAAGGAGGAGCCGAAGGCGGGGGACATTCGCGGAGGGGAGTACCCCGTCGGCGTGAGCCCGCCCCCGACCTACCACAACACGGCCCCCACGCCATTGCCACACAACACACGACCCGATAGGGTTGTCCGCATGACCCCAGAGACCTCCCCCGACGCCGCGAGAAGCTATGCCATCCAGATGCACGGCGACCAGAAGTACGGCGTGCACCCCTACGTCCATCACCTCGATGCAGTGGTCGCGCTGCTGCGGCCCTATGGGGAACAGGCACAGGTCGTGGGTTTCCTGCACGACGTGGTGGAAGACACCGACGCCACCGTGGCCGACATCGCCGAACGCTTCGGCACCCTGGTGGCGGGTTGCGTGGCGCTGCTGAGCGACGCGCCCGGTGCCAACCGCAAGGAGCGCAAGGCCCGTACCTATGCCGCCATGTCGCATGTGAAGGGAGAGCAGGAACTCGCGCTGACCGTGAAGGCCGCCGACCGCCTGGCCAACGTGCGCGCCTGCGTGGCCGATGGCCATCGCGACCTGTGGGAGACCTACCGCGGCGAGCACGCCACCTTCAAGGCCGCCGCCTACCGGGCCGGCCAGTGCGATCCGCTCTGGACCGAAATCGACGCCCTGCTCTCGGCCTGGCCGTCGAATCCGCCGCCGCGCTGAGCGATCCCGCGCCCGATGCGCGCCTCAGCGGCCGCAGGCCGAGTGCTTGCGGCCTTCGGTGTCATTGGGCAAGCCCATGAAGTCCAGGATGTGAGGCGCCGTGCCATCCACCTGCAGCAACGGCGCCGCGCTCAGGTTGCCCTGGCAGTAAGCGGTCTTGAGCGGGTTGAGGTAGTTGTTGTTGAGGATCAGCAGCGTGTCTCGCTCCGAGGCCACCTGTCCGCCATGGCCGCTGCCCACGCCGCCATGGTCCGAGGTCACCACGACGAGCCACTCCTCGTTCGCATAGTTCGGCCGCGCCGTCAGCGCCGCGAGCACCTGCGCGATCTGCTGGTCCTCGGCCGCGATCTTGCCCCGATAGAAGGCATTGAGCGGGTCGTAGCTCGGTGCATGCACATCCACGTTGTGCAGGTAGTAGAAGATCGCCGTCGGCGCATGCTTCCAGCTCAGCCAGCTCTTGACCGTGTCCGTGGCCTGCTGCGAATTCTTGGCCGCGTTGGCGACCACGAAGTCGGCCTTCGCGGGCCGCAGGTTGTGCGTGATGTTGAACCAGTCGCCCACCACTGCCGTCGTGGCCGTCGGCCAGGCCTCCTTGATCCGGTCGAACACGTGCGTCTTGCGCAGCGGCAGGCTGGTGTCGTTGGACGTCACGCCGTGCTTGTCGGCCCAGAACCCCGTGAACACCGACGACCAGCCGGGACCGCTCACCGTCGCCTGCTTCGTGCCGCCGGCCAGCACGTTGCCGTGGAAGGCCCCGCCCGCGATCAATGCCGACATCGCGGGCGTCGCCACGCAGCCCGCGCACTGCACCGCGTCGCCGCGCAGGCCGTCGATGCCGATCAGCAGCACATGCCTGTTGCCCGGCACGGGGTTGGGAATACCTTCGCCCGCGATCAGCGAATAGTGGTCGTAGGGATGGCCGGGATAGTCCGTCTTCAGTCCGCCCACGTCACTCGCGCGCTTGTCGCTGAGGTCGCAGCGCTGCTGGGCCTTGTAGTAGTCGAAGGAACGGCACCAGGTCGACCGGCTCGCGTCGGTGCACGCATTGGCGCAGTCGCCGGGCGTCACCGACTGCAGGCTCTCGGTGTTGTGGCCGCTGATCGCCGCATCGGGCGTTCGCACGAAAGGCTTCAGCGGGTCGGGCTTGAGGCTGTAGTGGTCATAGGGATGGCCGGGGTAGTCGGTCTTCAGGCCGCCCACGTCCTCGGCGCGCTTGTCGCTGAGATCGCAGCTCTGGTTGGCCCGGTGGTGGTCGAAGGACACGCACCAGGCCGCGCGCGGCGCCCCGAGGCAGGCCGCGGCGCACATCTCGGGCGTGGACTGCGCCAGGTTCTCGACGTTGTGGCCCGCGATGGCCGCATTGGGCGTCGGCGCGAACGCGTCCAGCGAGGCCGCGGCGGCGGGGCCGGCGAGCGCCGCGGCCGTCAGGAACAGGCCAGTCAGGCGTGCCCGGATCGATGACTTCATGATGTCTCCTCATCACAGGGGTCGTGGGGATGATTCCCTCGCTGCCTCGCCGTGTCTGCCATGGCGAATGCAACTTCGGGCGGAGTAAATCACTGGCGCTTGCCATCGATCCAATTCAAAAATCTTCGGTGTCGCATAGAGCAGGCCTATGCATCGTCCTGTCATCGAAAGGTGTCATGGCACCGCGTTCAGGGGCGGTTGCCGGCCTTGCCGCCGATCATGCGCCACGCACTGACGGCGCTGAGCAGCGCCAGCCCGGCGCTCAGCAGCATCACCCAGCGAAATCCCGCCACGAAGGCTTCGGCCACCGCGCGCCGCAGGGTCTCGGCCGTGGCGGCGTCCACGCCCGGCGGCATGGCGGCGCCGGCGAGGCTGGCGCGCTCGCCTTCGAAGAAGGCCGTCACCTGCGCCGAGGCGTTCGCGGCCTGCAGCCGCTCGGCCAGCGCGGCGTCGAAGGCCCAGGCCATGACCGCGCCGAACACCGCGATGGCCAGCACCGCGGCCGCGCGCGAGACCGCGTTGTTCACGCCCGAGGCCACGCCCGCGAGGTCGGGGCCGACGGCATTCATCACCGTGGTGGTGAGCGGCGCCACGGTCACCGCCATGCCCAGGCTCAGCACCACCACGGCCGGCAGGAAGCCGCTCCAGTAGCTCGCGCCGACGCCGGGCAGCGCGAACAGCCCGAAGCCCACGGCCGCGATCGCGGGCCCGATCACCAGCGGCAGCCGCGGTCCGAAACGGTCGACCAGCTGGCCGGCCCAGGCCGAGAGCGCGAACATGACGAGGATGAAGGGCAACAGCGCCGCGCCGGCCGCCGTGGCCGACCAGCCCTGCACCTGGATCAGGTTGAGCGGGAAGAAATAGAGGCCGCCGCCGAGCGCGGCGTAGAGCAGCAGGGTGAGCAGGTTGGCGCCGCTGAAGTTGCCGCTGCGAAACAGCGAGAGCGGCAGCATCGGTGCGCGCACGCGGCGCTCGATGGCGACGAAGCCGACGCTGCCCGCGATGCCGATCGCCAGCGCCGCGCGCACGGCCGCCGAGGCCCAGCCCTGCGTGGGCGCCTCGATGAACGCATAGACGATGCCGCCGAGCCCGGCCGTGGCCAGCAGCGCGCCCCAGGGATCGAGGCCGCCGCGGGCCGAGGCGCCGCGGCTCTCGGGCACGTGGCGCCAGCAGATCCACAGCACCAGCAGCGCCATCGGCACGTTGATCAGGAAGGCCCAGGTCCACGAGAAATGATCGACCAGGAAGCCGCCGAGCACCGGCCCCACGGCCCCCGTGATGCCGCTGAAGCCCGACCAGGTGCCGATGGCCTTGCCGCGCGCCTTCTCGGGAAAGGCCGCGCTGATCAGCGCCAGGCTGCCCGGCACCAGCATCGCGCCGCCGAGGCCCTGCACCGCGCGCGCGGCGATCAGCTGCTGCACGCTGGCCGCGAGCGCGCAGGCCACCGACGAGAACGCGAAGATCGCGACGCCGATCGCGAACACGCGGCGGCGCCCGAAATGGTCGCCGAGCGCGCCGCCCACCAGCAGCAGCGCGGCCAGCAGCAAGGCATAGGACTCGACCACCCACTGCGCCTGAAAGGCGGTGGCGCGCAGGTCGGCCTGGATCGCGGGCAGCGCGACGTTGACGACGGTGCCGTCGATGAAGGCCATGCTCGAGCCGACGATGGCCGCGGCCAGCACCCAGGGCCTGGAGGCCTCGGGGCAACCGGTGTCGTCGCCGGGCGTCTTGCCGATCTGTGCCATCGCTGGTCTCCGCTCCAGAGCATCGATTCGCCACCCCGCCCCGCCGCTGGCGCGGGACGGCCGCCATCAAGGCGCGCAGGTGGTCGCCGACGGATTCGCGCGCGCGGCAGCCACGCTGCGCGCCATCGCCGCGGCCGCGGCCGCGGTCACGCGCTGGGCGCCCTGCGCCACCGCGTCGATGCCGGTGCCCACGGGTTCGCCGGCCTCGAAGCTGCACACCAGGGTGCGCGGCTCGTCGGCGCGCCGCAGGGTCCAGCTGAAGGCCGCTTCCACGCGCCCGCCGTCGACCGCGTCGAACTGCTTGAGCTGGGCCGCGATGCGCCACACCGGCTGCACATTGGGGCGGCCGCCCTTGCTGACGTCGAGCGCGCCCAGGCGCGTGGCGATGCCGCTGGCCAGCGCGTCGCGCAGCTCGTTCTCGAACGACGAGGCCCAGCGGTGCTGCTCGAGCACCTCGACCTGCACGCTGCCGCCGGGCTTGCGCACCACCATCTGCGGCCGGGCCAGCCGCTCGGGCACGGCCACGGGCGCGAGCTCGATGGCCAGCGGCACGGTACCGCTGGCGGCGGGCGCGGCGATCTGGTCCGCGGGCACGCTGCTGGCAAGGGTGTAGTAGCTGTCGGGCTTGCTCGCGCAGCCCGCGGCGAGCGCGGCCAGCACGGCGATGCCGGCGAGAAGGGTTCGGCTGTGCGTCTTCGTCATTTCTTGTCGTCCGGTTTGCCGCGCAGCAGCGATTCGGGATGGCGCTCGAGGTAGTCGGTCAGCACGCGCACCGAGCCGGCGGCGCGCGTGAGCTCCTGCAGCATCTGGCGCGTGTCCTGCTGCAGCGGCGAGTCGTCGGCCAGCGTGCGCTCGGCCGAGTTCACGGTCTTGCGCACGTCCTTCATGGCCGCGGCCAGTTCGGGCGTCACGTCGTTGTTGATGCGGCTCACCGTCTGCTCGGTGGCGGTCAGCGTCTTGTTGAGCGTGGCCAGCGTGGTGCGCAGGTCCTGCGCGATCTGCTCGTAGGGCACCTTGTTGAGCTTGCTCGCGATCTCCTGCACCTGCGACTGGATCTCGTCGAGGCTGTTGGCCATGGTCGGCAGCTCGATCGGGCTCTTGCTCAGGTCGATCTTGGCGGGCGGCGCCTTCGGGAAGAAGTCGAGCGCGACGTAGACCGAGCCCGTGATCAGGTTGCCGTTGCGCAGCTGCGCGCGCAGGCCCTTCTCGGTGAGGAAGCGCAGCCGCTCCTGCTGCGAGAAGCGCGGCTCGTTCTCGCTCGCGCGATCGGTGCTGCGGCGGCGCAGCCGGTCGGGGTAGATCTGCACCAGCACCGGCATGCGGAACTCGCGCTCGGCGCGGTCGAACTCCACGCCGATCGACTTGACCTCGCCGATCACCACGCCGCGGAAGTCGACCGGCGCGCCCGGCACCAGGCCGCGCAGCGACTGGTTGAAATACATCAACAGCGTCTGCGAAGGCCCGTCGGGCTCCTTCATCGCCGTGGTCTCGTCGGCCGCCAGCATGAAGGCCGTGTTCTCCTTCGCGAGCGGGCCCATGGCGTCGTCGGGCGCCTGGAACGCGATGCCGCCGAGCAGGATGGTCGCGAGCGACTGGGTGCGCAGCGTGAAGCCGCTGGCGCTGAGCTGCGCATCGATGCCGCTGGCCTGCCAGAAGCGCGTGTTGACGCCGACGAACTTGTCGTAGGGCGCGTTGACGAACACGCGCAGCGTCACGCCGCGGCCGTCGCCGTCGAGCTCGTAGGCCGCGACCTGTCCCACCTTGATGCGGCGGAAGTAGACGGGCGAGCCGACGTCGAGCGAGCCGATGTCGGCCGCGCGCAGCAGGAACTGCTGGCCCGAGTCGTCGCGCGTGACGATGGGCGGCGCCTCCAGGCCCTTGAACTCGCCCGAGGTCTCCTTCGACACGCCGGCGTCGGCGCCGATGTAGGCGCCCGACAGCAGCGTGTTCAGGCCCGAGATGCCCGAGGTGTCGAGCCGCGGCCGCACCACCCAGAAGCGCGAGTCCTCGGAGGTGAAGCCCTCGGCCTCCTTGTTGAGCTGCACCAGCACGCGCACGTGCGAGCGGTCGCGCGCCAGGCGCAAGCTCTGCACCAGGCCGATCTGCACGTCCTTGTACTTGACGGCGGTCTTGCCGGCCTCCAGGCCCTCGGCGGTCTTGAAGGTCAGCACGATCTCGGGGCCGCGCTCCATCAGGATGCGCGCCACCAGCATCACGCCGACCAGCGCGGCCACGATCGGGATCAGCCAGATCAGCGAGGGCAGCCACTCGCGGCGGCGCTTGACCTGCGGCCTCGGCAATGGCGGCGCGGACGGCGCCGGTCGGTCTTGCGGTCGTTCTTCTTCACTCATGCTGCTTGTTCTTCCCTGTTCTCGAAATTCTCTTGCACGGCCTGTGCCTGCCGGCTGTCCCAGGTGAGCTTCGGATCGAAGCTCAGCGAGGCCAGCATGGTCAGCACCACCACCGAGCCGAAGGCCGCGATGCCCACGCCCGCGGTGATCACCGCGAAGCCCTGGATCTGCACCAGGCCGGTCAGGAGCGACACCACGAACACGTCGAGCATCGACCAGCGGCCGATGATCTCGATGATGTGATAGAGCTTGGCCCGCTCGTGCTGCCGCCAGCTGCTGCCGCGCTGGGCCATCACCACGAGCAGGAACAGCACCGCCAGCTTGAACAGCGGCACCAGGAAGCTCGCGATGAAGACGATGGCCGCGAGCCCGTAGGCGCCCGAGACCCAGAAATAGATCACGCCGCTGAGGATGGTGTCGTACTGCGCCCCGAACAGCGTGCGCGTGATCATCACCGGCAGCAGGTTGGCCGGGATGTACATGATGCAGGCCGCGATCAGGAAGGCCCAGGTGCGCGTGAGGCTCTGCGGCTTGCGCGTGTGCAGGTGCGTGCCGCAGCGCCCGCAGGCGTCGCCCTCCTGCGCGTCCTGCCAGACGGCCGCGCAGTGCGGGCAGGCCAGCAGGCCCAGCGAGGCGGCGGTGACGACCGGCGGGTCGGCGGCGGGTTCCGGTTCGGGCGCGGGCGGCCTGCGCAAGGCGGGGAACTTCATGCGGAAGCCCCCTGCTCGTCCTCGTCGCCGGCGGCGCGGAAGGTCATCTCCCAGAACGCGCCCGGGTTGAACGACAGCACCGCCGTCAGCGTGACCGTGAGCGCCATGAAGGCCCACAGCGCCGGCCCCGCGACCACCGTCGCCATGCTCGAGAGCTTGACCACGGCCACCAGCACGCCGAGCAGGAAGACCTCGATCATTCCCCAGGGCCGCAGCGACTGCATCAGCCGCACCAGGATCGCGAAGCCCAGCGGCCGGTGCTCGCGCCGCAGCGGGATCAGCAGGTAGACCAGGATGCACAGCTGCAGCAGCGGGAACAGGATGGTGGTGGCCAGCACCAGCAGCGCCACCACCGACATGCCCTCGGCCCCGAGCACCACCACCGCGCCGGCCAGCGTGGTCTGGCTGCGCAGGCCCTGCAGCTCGATCTCGACGATCGGGAACAGATTGGCGATCGCGAACATGATGAGGCTGGTCACGGTCAGCGGCAGGATGCGGCTTTCCTGCGCGCCCGGATGGCGGCCGATCTCGGTGCCGCAGCGCGCGCAATGGGCGACCTCGCGCGGCTGCAGTTCGGCGCGGGCATAGACCGCGTCGCAGCCGGGGCATACCACCGTATCAGGTACTTCCTTCATGGGGCCGTACCCTAACCTATTCAGCCCGCGTGTCCCGTCGTCCTGAGCCGCAAGCTGCTGAAGATTGCGGCGACACCGGCACAACAGCCGGCCAGCACCAGCGCCACCACCGGCCCGTGGCCGCCGTGCGGGCTCCAGAGGCTGAAGACGCCGGCCAGCACCACCGCGCCCAGGGTCTGGCCCGTGAGCCGCGCCGTGCCGAGCATGCCGCTGGCTGCACCGCTTCGGTGCGCGGGCGGCGAGGTCACGATGGTGTGGTTGTTCGGCGACTGGAACAGCCCGAAGCCCAGCCCGCACAGCGCCATGCGCCAGGCGATGTCGGCATTGACCGGGTGCGCCGGCAGCAGCGCCAGCGAGAACAGGCCGGCGGCCATCAGCCCCAGGCCGATGCCGCCGAGCAGCCCGTCGGGATAGCGGCCGATCAGCCGGCCGGCCAGCGGCGCCATCGCCACGATCGCCAGTGGCCAGGCCGTGATCAGCAGGCCGGCCTCGAAATGGCTGCGGCCGTAGACGTCGAGCAGCAGGAACGGCAGCGCGATGTAGGCCAGCATCTGGGCGCAGAAGGCCGCCACCGAGGTGCCCATGGAAAGCGCGAACACCGGGATGCGCAGCAGGTCGATCGGGAACAGCGGCACCGCGAGCGAGCGCTGCCGGCGCAGGTAGACGAAGCCCACCGCCACGCCGGCCAGCAGCGTGAGCCAGGCGCTCAGCGGCGGGCCGCCCGCCGCCACCCCGCCCTCGCGCACGCCCAGGCGGTCGACGCCGAGGAACACCAGCGAGAACATCAGCACGTTGAGCGTCACGTCGATCGGCGAGAAGCGCAGGCCCGCGGCCGGCGCCACGCGGTTGAACGGCAGCGCCTTCATGCCGAGCGCGAAGGTGACGATGCCCAGCGGCACGTTGATGGCGAACAGCCACGGCCACGAGGCCACCGACAGGATGGCCGCCGCCACCGAGGGCCCGGCCACCGACGAGGTGGCGACCACCAGCGAGTTGATCGCCATGCCCTTGCCGAGCTGCGAGGACGGATAGGTCAGCCGCACCAGCGCCGCGTTCACGCTCATGATGCCGGCCGCGCCCAGGCCCTGGAAGGCGCGCGCGGCGATCAGCGTGGTCAGCGAGTTGGCGAAGGTGGCGGCCGCCGAGGACAGCGTGAACACCGCCATGCCCACCAGGTAGACGCGCCGGTAGCCCACCAGGTCGCCCAGCGAGGCCAGCGGCAGCAGCATCACGAGGATGGCGATCTGGTAGGCGTTCACCACCCAGATCGACTGCGAGGCGCTGGCGTTGAGCTCGCGCGCGATGCCCGGCAGCGCGAGGTTGACGATGGTGCCGTCGAGCACCGAAACGATCAGCCCGAGGATGATCACCAGCATCGACCAGCGCCGCGCGGGCTGGTCGAGGCCGTCGCTGACGCGCGCACCGCCCTCGGTGCCCAGGCTGGCCGCCACGCTGCTCATCAGGCCTCCTGCACCCGGCGCGCCGGTTGCGTGCCGCGCCCGCCGCCCAGCGTGAGCCAGGTCAGCACGCCGGCGATCAGTGCGCCCGCGGCCATGCCGGTCACCATCGGCAGCGGGCCGCCGTCGGTGAAGGCGCCCACCACCGCCATCGCCACCGCGCCGGTCAGCATCTGCAGCGTGCCCAAGAGCGCCGAGGCGGTGCCGGCGATGGCGCCGTGCATCTCGAGCGCCAGCACGCCGGTGGTCGGGATCACGAAGCCCATGAAGCCCGAGGCGATGAAGTACAGGACGATCATCACCCACAGGCTGTCGCCGCCCATGGCGTAGTAGGCGAACATGGCGACCATCGCCACGCCGCAGCCGGCCACGCCGAACTTCACCAGCCGAGCCAGGCCGAAGCGCTCGCCGAGCGCGCCGTTGAACTGCGAGGCGCCGAAGAAGGCGGCCGCGTTCACGCCGAAGGCCACGCTGTAGAGCGCGGGCGACAGGCCGTAGTGGTCGATCATCACGAACGAGGAGTTCGCGAGGTAGGTGAAGAAGCCCGCCATCGCGAAGCTGCCGATGAACACCAGGCCCAGGTAGTGGCGATCGCGCAGCAGCAGCCAGTAGGCCGAAAGCGCGCTGCCGATGCTGCTTTCGACGCGCTCCGAGGCCGGCCGGGTCTCGGCCAGCAGCGTGGCCATCATCGCGAGGCCGGCGACGGCCGCGACGGTCACGGCCCAGAACACGCCGCGCCAGCCGGTGACCGCGATCACGCCGCTGCCCACCAGCGGCGCGAGGATCGGCGAGATGCTGAACACCAGCATCAAGAGCGACATCAGCCGCGCGGCATCGGTGCCGGTGTGCAGGTCGCGCACCACCGCGCGCGGGATCGCCATGCCGGCCGCGGCGCCCAGGCCCTGGATGAAGCGCAGCGCGATCAGGGTCTGGATGTCGGTGGCCAGCGCGCAGCCCACGCTGGCGATCGCGAACACCGCGAGGCCCGCGTACAGCGGCGGCTTGCGGCCCACCATGTCGGAGACCGGCCCGTACAGCAGCTGGCCCGCGCCCAGCGAGATGAAGAAGGCCGTGAGGCTCATCTGCACCGCGCCGATGTCGGCGCGCAGACTCTGGCCGATCGCCGGCAGGGCCGGCAGGTACATGTCGATGGCGAAGGGACCGATGGCGGAGAGCAGGCCCAGCAGCAGGGCCATGCGGAAGAAGGGAGAGGAACGCATTGGAGCGATTGTCGCCAATGCGCCGCCCACGCGCCGGCGGCGCGCCCAGTGTCCCCTCGCCTCGCCCCCCGCTAATCTTGCGGAAAGAAACGGTTGGCCGGCCGCGGCAGGCCGAGGTTCTCGCGCAGGGTACGACCTTCGTATTCCTGCCTGAAGATGCCACGGCGCTGCAGTTCGGGCACCACGCGGTCGACGAAGGCATCGAGCCCGCCGGGCAGCCACGGGAACATCACGTTGAAGCCGTCGGAGCCCTCGCTCTCGAGCCATTCCTGCATCTCGTCGGCGATGGTCCGGGCCGTGCCCACGAAGGCCAGGCCGCCATAGCCGCCCAGGCGCTGCGCGAGCTGGCGCACCGTGAGGTTCTCGCGCCGGGCCAGCTCGATCACGCGCTCGCGCCCGCTCTGGCTCGCGTTGGTGGGCGGCACCTCGGGCAGCGGGCCGTCGGGGTCGAAGCTGGAGGCGTCGTGGCCCAGCGCGATCGACAGCGAGGCGATCGCGCTGTCGTAGTGCACCAGGCTGTCGAGCTTGGCGCGGATCGCCTTCGCCTCGTCGACCGTGTCGGCCACGATGGTGAAGGCGCCCGGCAGGATCTTGAGGTGCTCGGGGTCGCGCCCGAGCTTGCGCATGCGCGACTTGATGTCGGCATAGAAGGCACGCGCGTTCGCCAGCGTGCCCGGCGCCGCGAAGATCAGCTCGGCCGTCTCGGCCGCGAGCTGGCGCCCGGCCTCCGAGGCGCCGGCCTGCACGATCACCGGCCAGCCCTGCACCGGCCGCGCGATGTGCAGCGGCCCGCGCACCGACAGGTGCTCGCCCTTGTGGCCCAGCACATGCAGCTTGGCCGGATCGAAGAAGCGGCCGCTGTCGACGTCGCGCACGAAGGCGTCGTCGGCCCAGCTGTCCCACAGGCCGGTCACCACGTCGTAGAACTCGCGCGCGCGGTCGTAGCGCGCGTCGTGCTCCATGTGGTCCTCGCGGCCGAAGTTCAGCGCCGCGTCGGGATTGGACGTGGTCACGATGTTCCAGCCCGCGCGGCCGCCGCTCAGGTGGTCGAGCGAGGCGAAGCGCCGCGCGATGTGGAAGGGCTCGTCGAAGGTGGTCGAGGCGGTGGCGATCAGCCCGAGGTGCCGCGTGTGCTGCGCCAGCGCCGACAGCAGGGTGAAGGGCTCGAACGAGGTGGCCGTGTGGCTGCGCTGCAAGGCCTCGATCGGCATGTTGAGCAGCGCGAGGTGGTCGGCCATGAAGAAGGCGTCGAAGCGGCCGCGCTCCAGCGTCTGCGCGAGCTGCTTGAGCCGCTCGAAGTTGAAGTTGGCGTCGGGCCAGGCGCCCGGGTAGCGCCAGGCGCCGGTATGGATGCTGACCGGGCGCATGAAGGCGCCCAGGCGCAGTTGCTTGCGCGTGCTCACGGCCGGTCCCGGAACATCAGAAGGGCTCCTTGAAAGGCCGCAGGTCGAGTTCCTGCGTCCAGGCGCTGCGATGCTGGGCATGCAGCTGCCAGTAGCTCTCGGCGATGGCATCGAGCTGCAGCAGTCCGTCCTCGCCGGCCTGCGCGGCGCGCTGCGGCGAGCCGCTGCGCAGCCGCTCGCCGTCGATGCCGCCGTCGATCACGACATGGGCGACGTGGATGCCCTGCGGGCCGAACTCGCGCGCCAGGCTCTGGCTCAGCGAGCGCAGGCCGGCCTTGGCGGCCGCGAAGGCGGCGAACGGCGGCTTGCCGCGCAGCGCGGCGGTGGCGCCCGTGAACAGCAGGCTGCCGCGCCCCGCGGGCGTGGCGCCTTCGAAGGGATTGGCCAGCAGGCCGCGCAGCGCCTCGCGCGCGAACACGAAGCCGCCGAGCGTGCTGGTGCGCCAGGCCTGGGTGAACTGCTCGACCGAGATCTCGAGCGTGGGCGCGCGCGCCGCGCTGGAGGCGTTGAACACCGCCACCGACAGCGGCCCGAGCGCGCGCACGCGCTGGCCGACGCCGTGCACCTCGGCCTCGCTCGCCACGTCGGCCACGAAGGCATGGGCGGTGCCGCCCGCGGCCGCGATCTCGGCGGCCACCGCCTCGAGCTGCTGCGGCGTGCGGCCGGTCAGCGCGACGACCAAGCCATCCTGCGCGAAGCGCCGCGCGAGCGCGGCACCGAGGCCCGCGCTCGCGCCGACGCCCGCGATCCAGGCGACGGAGGGACCACGGGAGGCGGTGGGTTCGGCGGGAGAAGAAGACGGGGAGGAAGCGGCGTTCGTGGACATCGGGGCGGGTCGGCAAAGCGTGGATCGTCACGAAGGCTATACCCGCGCCCCGGGGGCCGGAACGATGGAAAAGCGATAACCATATGCGCGAACCGGTCGAGTCCCGGGCCCGGTGCAGACCGGCCGGGGAAGGTGCACAAGCGCCCTGCCCCGTGCTTTGGCGCCTCGATCATTTCCACGTCAGGAATGGCGGCCCTCGCCGGCCTACCATGGTCCGAGGGCCGCGGCTTTTCCTCGACGCCTCCCCTATCACACACAACAGGAGACAACACGTGAATCCGATCGAGCAGAGAACCATCTCGAAGATGAGCTGGCGGCTGTTGCCGCTGCTCATGGTCAGCTACTTCATCGCCTACCTCGACCGCGTGAACCTCGGCTTCGCGGGCGCCGCCATGTCCAAGGACCTGGGCTTCAGCGCGGCCGTGTTCGGCAGCGCGGCCGGCATCTTCTTCATCGCCTACTTCCTGTTCGAGGTGCCGAGCAACATGGCGCTCGAGCGCTTCGGCGCACGCCGCTGGATCGCGCGGATCATGTTCAGCTGGGGCATCCTGTCGGCGGCCCAGGCCTGGGTCGGCGGCTCGACCAGCTTCAACGTCGTGCGCTTCCTGCTCGGCATCGCCGAGGCCGGTTTCTTCCCGGGCGTCATCTTCTACATCACGCTGTGGTTCCCCTCGGCCTACCGCGCGCGCATCGTCGGCTGGTTCATGTTCGCGATCCCGATCTCCACCGTGATCGGCTCGCCGATCTCGGGCTTCATCCTCGACATGGACGGGACGGGCGGCATGCACGGCTGGCAGTGGCTGTTCATCCTCGAGGCGATCCCCTCGCTGATCCTGACCTTCTTCGTGCTGTTCTACCTGCCCGACGGCCCGAAGGACGCGAAGTGGCTCACGAACGAGGAGCGCACGTGGCTGCAGGGCACGCTCGACGCCGAGCGGCGCAACCGCGAGTCGATCAACCAGATCTCGTGGAAGCAGTCGCTGCTGAACCCGCGCGTGATCGGCCTGGGCTTCGTCTACATGGGCATCACGGTGCCGCTGTACGGCCTGAGCTTCTTCCTGCCGCAGATCATCAAGGGCTTCGGCGGGCTGGGCAACGTGGAGATCGGCTTCATCAACGCCTTCCCCTACCTGGTGGGCGCGATCGCGATGCTGTTCTGGACCCGCGCCTCCGACGCGCGCAAGGAACGCAAGTGGTTCCTGCCAGGGCCTGCTCGCGCCATGCAAGGGGTCGCGCTGCTTCGCAAAGGGGCTGGATGCAAGGCGCCCGCGCGCAGCAAGGCGTCCGCCTTGCAAGCGCGGGCAACGCCGCAGACGGCCCCTTTGCGAAGCAGCCCGGAGGGAAGCTCACCAGAGCCCGCCCCTGGGCGTTGCGCTCCTAGCGTGTGCGGACGCACACGCGTCGTCGCGCGCCTTGATGGGCGGGCTCTGGTGAGCTTCGCGACCCCTTGCATGGCGTGAGCAGGCCCTTGTCCCGCTGGCCTGCATCTTCGTCGGCCTGGTGCTGGCGGCCGAGACCAGCGCGCCGGTGCCGAAGATGGCCGCCGTGACGCTCGCGGCCTTCGGCATCTTCAGCGCCCTGCCCACCTTCTGGACCCTGCCCACCGCGATCCTCAGCGGTACGGCCGCGGCCGCGGGCATCGCCTGGATCAACTCGATCGGCAACCTCGGCGGCTACATCGGCCCGACCATCTTCGGCACGCTCAAGGACCGCATGGGCAACGACATCTACGCGGTGATCTTCCTCGCGCTGCTGGCGGCCGTGGCCTTCGTGCTGGTGCTGATCATCGGCCACGACGCGCGCACCGAGCAGGCCGCGGCGCCCGGCCGCGCCTGAAGCGCGCTCAGGAGGCCGCGCCGGCGCGCCGAGTCGCGTCCGCGGCCCGGACGGCCTCGAGCTTTCGCCAGGCCTCCCAGCACTCCTTCGAGCAGCAGGGCCACCAGCCCAGCGGCCCGACCACCGCCGCGTCGCCGCAGCCGTTGCCGCACCAGCGCAGCACTAAGGACTTGGAGCGGCGGCGCGGCACCGGGCTCGGGGGCTGCAGGGATTCGAACGGGGATTGACCGGGGTGCATGGCGGGCGGGGCTTTCTTCGCTGTCTTCGAGGGTCCGAAACGGGACCGACCTCCTGAAGACGAACGAAGAGCGCCAAACCCTCAGTCCTTCGCAAAATTTTTTTGCGCTCCTTCAGTACAGCGTGGCCTTCTGCCGCGCCGGCAGCTCGCGGTCGTAGCTCGCGCCGTCGAAGGCGGCATCGGTCAGCGCCGACAGGATCGCGCCGGGCGTGGGCACGTCGGGCCGCGCCTCATCAGGCCGCGGCGCCCACAGCCGCGAACGCTGGATCGCGCGCGCGCACTGGAAGAACACGGTCTCGATCGCGATCTCGATCACGCACTGCGGCGCCTTGCCCTCCACCGCGAAGCGCGCGAGCAGCGCCGGATCGACCGTGAGCCGCGCGCGGCCGTTGACGCGCAGGGTCTCGCCCACGCCCGGGATCAGGAACAGCAGCGCCACGCGCGGATCGGCCACGATGTTGCGCAGGCTGTCGATGCGGTTGTTGCCGCGGCGCTCGGGCATCCACAGCGTCTTCTCGTCCTTCACCGCCACGAAGCCCGGCGGATCGCCGCGCGGCGAGGCATCGAGGCCGTCCGGCCCGAGGGTGGCGAGCACCGCGAACGGCGAGGCTTCGATCAGCGCGCGGTAGGACGGATGCAGCCAGTCGATCTCCTTCTTGAGCGAGGCTTCGCCGGGCTGGCCGAACAGGGCCTGGAGCTGGGCCAGGGTCTGGATCGCGTGCGGGTCGTGGGTCATGACGGTCGATGGTGAAGGGAATCCGGGGAGGGCTCGAGTTTCGCGGCACTGCGCCCGCAGGCGATGGCCATGGCGGCCAGCAGCACCGCCGCCACGCCGTAGACCCAGGCCGACGAGGCAATGGGCAGCAGCAGCCCGGCCAGCACCGGCCCTGCCCCCGCGCCGATGTCGCGCCAGGTCGAGCGCGCGGCCAACGCCTGCACGCGCTCGGGTCCGGGCGTGCGGTGCGCGACGATGGGCGCGATCAGCGGCAGTTGCAGCGCGCGCAGCACCACGATCAGCGCCGCGCAGCTCCAGAGCCAGCCCAGGCCGAAGCCCACCAGCGCCAGCGCGGTGATGAGAGACAGGCTCACCAGCAGGCGCTCGGCGCCGAAGCGCTCGGCCATGCGGCCGCCCACGGGGCCGAGCGCGATCTCCGAGAGGTAGCGCATTGCCATCAGCAGGCCGGCCACCACCACCGCCGCACCCGGCAGCAGGTCCTTGCCGAGGTACGACAGGCCGACGATGAACAGGCCGTCGAGCGCCAGCCCTTCCATGAAGGACCAGCCGTCGAGGCTGTTCGGCCGCTGGAAGCGCCTGGCCGCCACCGCGACCGGATGCGGCGCCGTCGGCAACCGGCGCGCGGCCAGCAGCCCGAGCAGCGCCACCGCGGCCAGCAGCCAGAAGATGGTGCGCGGCCCGCTCCAGTGCGCGAGCAGCGCGCCCAGCGGCAGCGCCACCACCGGCCCGAGCGCGATGAAGGCGCGCGAGCGACCGCTGCGGCGCGCGGCGCCCACGGGGTCGGCCGTGGCCAGCGCCTGGGTCGAGAGGTTGAAGGCCGCGAAGCACAGGCCCCAGACCAGCCGCAGCGGCAGCAGCATCCACAGCCCCGAGAGCGTGGCATAGCCGAGGCAGCACAGCACCGCGCCCGCGACGGCCAGCGTGCAGGTGCGGCGGTCGCCATGGCGCGCATAGAAATCGGCCACCCAGCCATAGCCGGCGATGCGCACCAGCCGGTTGGCCGCGAGCAGCAGCCCCGCCTCGGCGAGCGTGACGCCGAACTGCGCGGCATACATCGGCAGCAGGAGGTAGAGCACCACGTCGCCCGGCAGCGCGAGCCCGAGCGAGAGCGCGGCATGGCGGGAGTTGCGGTCGGTAGTGGAGACGGAGGCCGCGGTAACGGCGGGGACGGAAGCGGAACGGCGGGAAGAAGAAGACATCGAGCCCGCATCGTGCGCCCGCAAAGCCCGCGCCGACAAACGACATTAACGCGCCGCATGCGTGACAAAATCGCACGCATGCCGTCCCGCGAGCCTCCCCTGAACGCCGTGCGTGCCTTCGCGGCCGCGGCGCGCCACCTGAGCTTCACGCGCGCGGCGCACGAACTGCACGTCACCCACAGCGCGATCAGCCGCCAGATCAAGGGCCTCGAGGCCTTCCTCGGCGTGGCGCTGTTCGAACGCCGCATCCGCCAGGTCGCGCTGACCGCCGAGGGCCAGCAGTTCTTCGCCGAGGTCGAGCCCGCGCTGGCGCAGATCGGCGCCGCCGCGCATGCCTTGCAGGCGCAGGGCGCGGCGCGCACGGTGCGCATCAACGTGCGGCCCTCGTTCGCGGTGCGCTGGCTGATCCCGCGCCTGCCCTCCTTCGTCGAGCGCCATCCGGACATCGAGCCGCAGGTGGTCACGAGCACCGTGATGCCCGAGCAGGTGGCCGACAGCTTCGACATCGCGGTGCGCCGCGGGCTCGAGGGCTGGCCCGGCGCGATCGCGGTGCGGCCCTTCCTCGAGGACGAGGTGCTGGTGGTCGGCGCGCCCGCGCTGTTCAAGGCCCATCCGCTGCGCGACCTGCGCGCGCTGGCCGCGCACGTGCAGCTGTCGGCGCGCACACGCAAGGAGGACTGGGAGGCCTGGAAGAAGCAGGTCGGCGCGCCGCGCGTGCGGCCGGCCGGGCGGCTGCAGTTCGATCACCTGCACTTCGTGCTGCAGGCCGCGGTCGACGGGCTGGGCATCGCGCTCGCGCCGACCTCGCTGGTGTCGCACGACCTCGCCTCGGGCCGGCTGCACTCGCCGCTGCCCGCGCTGCGCATGCGGCTCGAGCGCTACTACTACGGGCTCGCACCGGGCGCGGCGCCCGAGGCGCGGCAGGTGGCGGACTGGTTCGAGGACATGCTTCTCGCGCAGCAGGCCGGCGCGGGCTGATCGACGGACCGGAAGGCGGACAGCCGAACGCAGAGGGCGCGAAGGTTTCGCGAAAGTCGCGGAAGGACTTCCAAAAGAGTCTTCTTTTGCGGGTCCGTTTTCGGCCAGCCCGATGCGGCGCGGTCCACGACCATCGCCTCATGTCCTCCGCCCTGCCCCGCCCCTTTCTCCACCTGGCCCATGCCAACCTCGCGGCGCAGTCGGCCGAGCAGCTCGGCCTGGCCGCGGTGCCGCTGGTCGCCGTGATGGCCTATGGCGCGGGCGCCGCCGAGACCGGCCTGCTCGCGGCCGTGCAGACCCTGCCCTTCCTGCTGCTCGCGATGCCGCTGGGCCTGCTCGCCGACCGCATGCCGCGCCGGCGCCTGATGCTGCGCGCCGAAGTGCTGCGCGCGCTGTCGCTCTTGCTGATGCTCGCCGTGCTGGCGGCGCCGTGGTCGGCGCGCATGGGCATCGCGGGCATGGCGCTGCTGGGCTTCATCGGCGCGATCGGCACCGTGGCCTTCAGCGTCGCGGCGCCCGCGCTGGTGCCCGAGCTGGTGCCGCGCGAAGCGCTGGCGCGCGCCAATGGCCGCATCGAGCTGGCGCGCAGCGCGGCCTTCGCGGCCGGCCCCGCCGTGGCGGGCGCGCTCGTGGCCTGGACCGGCGCGGGCGCGGCCTTCGTGCTGGCGGCGGCGCTGTCGGCTGCGGCCGTGGCCCTGCTGTGGAAGCTCCCCGAGCCGGCGCGCCGCATGCCCGCCGCGCGCCATCCGTGGACCGAACTGCGCGAAGGCGCGCGCTTCGTGCTGAGCCATGCCTGGTTGCGACCGATGCTGCTGACCGGCGCCATCTTCAACATCGCGTGGTTCGTGCTGCAGGCCGGCTACGTGCCGCATGCGGTGCGCGCGCTCGGGCTCGGCGCGCAGGGCGTGGGGCTCACGCTCGCGATGTATGGCGCGGGCATGGTGGTGGGCGCGCTGCTCACGCCGCACATCGCGGCGCGCACGAGCCCGGGCCGTGCGATCCGCGTCGGTCCCTTCAGCGCGGTGCTGGCCGCGGTGTTGATGGCGTCGACACTGCGGTGGCCCAGCGCCGGGCTCGCGGCCTTGTCGCTGTTCGTGTTCGGCGCCGGGCCGATGGTGTGGACCATCAGTTCGACCACCTTGCGCCAGGGCGTGACACCCGCGGGCATGCTGGGCCGCGTCTCGGCCGTGTTCCTCACGGTGAATGCCGGCGCGCGGCCCGTGGGCGCGGCGCTCGGCGCGGGGGCCGGCGCGCTCTGGGGCGAAGCCGGCTGCCTGCTGCTCGCGCTCGCGGGCTTCGTGCTGCAGGCGGCCGTGATCGCGCTCGCGAAGCTCGATGCCGCCCCCTCGGAGGCGGCGTTGCGCAGCCCTACTTGAGCGTCGACCAGACCATCGCGCGGCAGCCCGGCTGGTTGGCGGGCGGCAGCAGGTCGCAGTTGCGCAGCGCCTGGCGCTGGTTGTCGTTCATGCGGTCGTAGCGATCGCGGTCCCGGTCGCGTTCGCGCTCCCAGCCACCGCCGCCACCACCACGGCGGCGGTAGTCGTCCGAGTGGCGGCGCGATTCGATGTCCTGCAAGTTGTCGCGGTCCTGGCGCGAGAGGTTCTCGTTCTGCAGGCAGCGCGCGTAGGCCGGGCTTTCGGGTCGGAAGCCATAGGCCATGCAGTTCTGCTCGTCGCGCATGCGCTGTTCGCGCGCATGCTCGCCCGGTGTCACGCAGCCCGCGAGCAGCGTGCCCGCGGCAACGGCCGCGAGCGCCATGCGCGGCGCGGAAGAACGGAAGGTGCGAAGAAGGAAAAACGGCCTGGGTTCGATACGGTTCACAGTCATTGCCGAACTCTAGGCCGCAGAGCTAGGAATGTTCTGAATCAATTCTTAAGAAGCACGTCCTCGAAGAAGGCACCGATCGGCCGTTCGAGGTCGCGCACCTGGACCTCGAGCACCCAGATGCCGTCGCCCGGAACGAAATCGGCCTCGGCCAGGCGGTGCTTGCCGTAGAGCGCATGCGGAAAGTCCGAGACCCGGTGGCCCCCGGTCTCGCGCACCAGCGCGCAGCCATGCGTGCGCGCGAGCTCGCTCGCGAAGTCGTAGAGCGCGGCGCCGCTCAGCCCCTGCCGCCAGGCCTCCTGCGCGCGTTCGAAGATGTCGCGCGCCGCGCGCGTGACGCGCGCGTGGTCGGCATCGGCACCGCGAACGAAGGTATCGCCGTAGTCGCCTTCGTAGCCGTCCCAGACCGGGCCCAGGTCGACGGTGTAGACGTCGTCCTCGCGCAGGCGACGCTGGCGATCGACCGGCTCGCGCGAAGTGCGCTGCGTGTCGGGCCCGAAGCGCACATAGGTCGGATGCCAGTTGTAGGCGGCGCCGAGCCGGCGCAGATGCCGGTCGGCGACCGCGATCGCCTCGCCCGTGGTCATGCCGGGCTCGATCAGCGCGGCGATCTGCGGCAGCGCCTCCATCGAGCGGCGGCGCGCCTCGAGGATGCCGTCGCGCGTGAACGTGGCGCCCACCTTCTCCCAGGGATGGCGCACGACCTGCTTCGTGCTCGGCAGAAACACCTCGGAGACGAAGCGCGCCTTCGGCAGCCCCTCGGCCTGCAACAGCGCCCGCGCGTCGCGCACCATGGCCGGGTTGCCGCAGGCATAGACGATGGTCCGCGCCCAGTCGTGCGCGGCCTTCGATGCCGCGTGCTGCACATGCTGCTTGCCCTCCACGCGTGACGACGGCACCGCGGTCCAGCGAAAGCCCGCGTGCACGCGCGCCATCTCGTCGAGCCATGCGGCCGCATAGCAGTCGCCGGCCTCGGCCACGCCCCAGTAGAGCGACACCGTGCGGAACGCGCCGCTCGCGAGCGCCGTCCGCAGGATCGGCCGAACGCCCGTGAAGCCGGTGCCGGTGGCCAGCAGCACGAGGTGCTCGATTCCGTCGGCGGGTGCCTGCCAGACGAAGGCGCCATGGGGCCCTTCGAGCTCGAGCAGGTCCGCGGGCCGCAGCGCGGAGAGACGCTGCTCGGTGAACAGGCCGCCCGGCATGCGGCGGATATGGAACTCGAGCCGGTTCGAGGCTTCGCCCTCTTCCGACGGCCGGTTGGCGATCGAGAAGCTGCGGTGCTCGCCGTCCTCGAGCACGAACTGCGCATGCTGGCCCGGCGCGCAGCGGAAGGGCTCGGCGCTCTGCAGCTCGACCACGAGCCGCGTGACCTTGGCCGTGAGCGGTTCGCAGACCAGCACCTTGGCCGAATGCCGCGATGGCGCGAGCGCCGGCGCGCTCCAGTGCGCGAAGCGCAGCCGCAGGTCGCTGGTGGCGCGGCATTGGCACATCAGCAGCTCGCCCGCGTCGACCTGGTAGGCCGCCTCCGAAGGCGGCGCGATGCGCTCGACGCCGCCTTCGAGCAGCTGCGCGCGGCACGAACCGCATTCGCCGCGCTTGCAGGAGAACGGCACGGCCACGCCCTGCGCCAGCGCCGCATCGAGCAGGCTGCCCGCGCCATCGAGGGGAAATCGCGGGCCGTCGGGCGCGAGGGTGCAGAAGAAATGCGTGGGCTTCGTCGTCATGGGGAGCTTCGTGGGTGGAATGCCTTGGACGCGAATCTAAATAGAATGTGGCCTTGCCTGTAGGTCCATTTCGGAGAAAGCGATAAGGCCACTTCCCAGCCCCCCGCAGGCCCGGCGCACGCCATCGAGCCTCGATCTCGCGACGGAACCGCCGCGCGAGGGCGAGGCCAAGCAGGCCTGGATCTACCGCCAGATCCGCGCCCGCATCCTCGACGGCGCGCTGGCCAGGGGCGCGCGCCTGCCCTCCACCCGGCAGCTCGCGCAGCGCTGGCAGGTGTCGCGCGTGACCGTCGACGCGGCCTACGACCAGTTGCGCAGCGAGGGCTACCTGGTCAGCCGGGCCGGATCGGGCACCTATGTGGCGGCGCAGGTGCCCGACCGCTTTTTCGAGGTCGGCGACGCGAAGCGGCGCCCGGCCACGCCCCGCTCGCGGCCGGCCTGGAAGACCGACATGGCGCCGCTCGCCGCCACCGAGGCCCACCAGGCCTTCATGGCGCGCGTGGCCGATCCGGCGCTGTTCCCGCTCGATCTCTGGCGCCGCGCGTTGCAGGCCAGCGCGCGGCGCGTGACCGCGGCGCAACTGTCCGACGACGATCCCTTCGGGCTGCCGGCATTGCGCGAGCAGATCGCCGGCTACCTCGGGGTGGCGCGCGGCATCGCCTGCGAGGCCGAGCGGATCGTGGTCGTCTCGGGCATCCGCGAAGGGCTCGACCTCTGCGCGCGGCTGCTGCTGGCGCCCGGCGACAAGGTGCTGCTCGAGGACCCCGGCTACCTGCATGCCGCGCCGATCTTCGGCCAGCACGGACGGCAGGCGGTCCCGGTGCCCATCGATGCCGAGGGCTTCCCGGTCGCGCATGCGCGCGAGCACGCAGACGCGCGGCTCGCGCATGTCACGCCCGCGCACCAGTCTCCCAGCGGGATCACGATGCCCGTGTCGCGCCGGCTCGAACTGCTGTCGTGGGCCGAAGCCGCGCAGGCCTGGCTGGTCGAGGACGACTACGACAGCGAGTTCAGCTACGACAGCGCCCCGCTGCCCGCCCTCAAGAGCCTCGATGCGGCCGACCGCGTGATCCACTGCGGCAGCTTCAACAAGACCCTGTTCGGCGCGCTGCGCATCGGCTACATGGTGCTGCCGCGCGCGCTTGTCGCCGACTTCCGCCGCGCCCGCCACATCGCCGGGCGCTCCACCGGCGTGATCGAGCAGATGGCGCTGGCCCGCTTCCTCGAGAGCGGCGACTTCGCGCGCCATGTGCGGCGCGCGCGCCTGGTCTATGCGCGGCGCCGCGATCTCGTGCTCGGCGGCCTGCGGGCAGCGCTCGAGCCCGCGCGGCTGCATGTCACCGGGGAACACGCGGGCTTCCACCTCGTGTGGTGGCCGCCGCCAGACATGGCGCTCGAGCCGTTCCTGCGCGCGGCCGCGCGGCAAGGGCTGCGCTTCCAGTCGATCTCCGATTTCTGCCGGCGCAAGGACCTGCCGCCGGGGCTGGTGATCGGCTACACGGCGATGGACGACGCGGCGCTGCGCCGGCACGTGGACGAGCTGCGGCGGCTGATCCAGAGCGCCTGACGCGGCCGTGCCTTTGCATCGTCCTGTCATCAAGGCCCTCTAAAAGGCGAGCGAGACGGTCCGCGAATCCGCAATCGCCGCCGCCCCCGCGGCCAGTTGGAGGAGAACATGAACGAGCCCGCCCACATCGGTGTCGCCGCGCGCCTGCGCATCCAACAGCAGGCCGAACAGATCCAGCGCTCGCTCGACGCGATCGGCGCCGGCCGGCCCGGCGACGCCGAGCCCGAGATGCTGCGCCGCAGCGCCGTGCTGCAGCGACGGATCGGCCTGCCGGTGCAGGAGGCCGCGCGCGAGGCGCCGCATTCGGGCGCGGAAAAGGTCTGGGGCAAGACGATCGACTTCGTCGACGTCGCCTTCCTGCAGCGTGGCGCCTATGCGGCGCGCGCCGTGGCGCGGATCGCGACGCGCGACGGCCAGGGCCTGGGCACCGGCTTCATGATCTCGCCCGTCCTGTTCCTCACCAACAACCACGTGATCGGCTCCAAGGCCGATGCGGCGGACCTGCTGGTGGAGTTCGACTACGAGCGCGACCTCGCGGGGCGCCCGCGCGTGCCCACGCGCTTCGCCTTCGCGCCCGAGGCCTGCTTCCTCACCAACGACCAGGACGACCTCGACTACACCGTGCTGGCGGTCGGCGGCCGCCTGAGCGGCCCCGGCACGCTCGCGGGCTACAGCTTCCTGCCGATCTCCGCGGCCCGCGACAAGCACCAGCTGGGCGACCACGCCAACATCGTCCAGCACCCCGACGGCCGCCTGAAGGAAGCCGTGCTGCGCGAGAACCAGCTGGTCTCGCGCGCGAGCACCACGCTGCACTACGTGGCCGACACCGAGCCCGGTTCTTCCGGCTCGCCGGTCTTCAACGTGCTGTGGCAGGTGATCGCCCTGCACCACTGGGGATCGCCGCACCGCGACCTGTTCGACCAGAACGGAAAGCAGATCGCCAAGACGGTCAACGAGGGCATCCGGATCAGCGCCATCGTGACCGACATGAACACGCGCAAGAGCGGCCTGCCGGCGCGCGAGCGCGAGAAGATCACCGAGGCCATCGCCGCGGGCCTGGACCCGCAGGTGGTCTCGTCCGTTGAGTCCGCGCCGGCCGTGGCGCATGACGCGTCGCTCGGTGCATCGGTCGACGTGGCCAGCGACGGCACGGCGACCTGGACCATCCCGCTGCGCGTGAGCGTGCAGCTGGGCGGCTACCCGGCCCGCGGCCCCGCGCAGGACGCCGCACCGCAACTGCCCGCCGCTGCAATGCCGCCGGGCACCGGCGAGGAGGCACGGGTCCAGGTCGATCCGGACTACGGCAACCGCGACGGCTACCAGCCCGACTTCCTGCCCGGCGTTGCCGTTCCCCTGCCCAAGCCGCGCGGCGCGGCGGCCCTGCGCGCGGTCTCCGTCAACACGCGTCCCAAGGCGGGCCGGCCCAGGTACGAACTGGCGTACGAACACTTCAGCGTGGTGATGCACAAGGAACGGCGGCTGGCCTGCTTCACGGCCACCAACATCGACGGACGGCTGGCCAAGAGCTATGACCGCAGCACCGGCGTCATCGCCGCCTTCCATCCGGGCGAGGAAGAAGCGGACGAGGCCCCGGAGGCCAGCGAGCTCTGGTTCATCGATCCGCGCATCCCCGAGGAAGAGCAGACCCCGCCCGCGCTGTACGCGGGACAGACGGCCTACGACGCGCAGGGCGCGGCCATCGTCGACAAGCGCAAGGCGGACCATGCGAACCGGATCTTCCAGCAAGGCCACCTGACGCGCCGGCAGGATCCGCTCTGGGGCCCGGACGACATCGTCGTGCGCGCCAACGCCGACACCTTCCACGTGACCAACCGGTCGCCGCAGGTGGGCTTCTTCAACATGGGCAAGAGGAAGCCGGGCGCCGAAGCCGCCGCGCACGCGGGCGGCACGCTGTACTGGCGCGCGCTCGAGGACTTCGCGCTCAACAACGCGGTGGCGGACCAGGCGCGCGTGAGCGTGTTCACCGGACCGATCTTCGACGACGAGAACGACATTCCCTGGGACCGCGGCATGCCCGAAATGGCCGGGTTCAAGGCCCCGCGCGAGTACTGGAAGATCGTGCTGCGCGTGGAGGACGGCCGCTTGCAGGCGACCGCCCTGAGCATCGACCAGACGCCGCTCATCGACTACGTGCCCGAGGCCGCGCTGTCCGAAGCGGCCCTGGCGCGCGTGAGCTTCGAGAAGGTGAAGCGCTACCACGTGAGCATCGCGGAACTGGAGCGCAGGACCTCCCTCGATTTCGGCGCGAAGGTGCGAGCTGCCGACACGCATCGGGGCGGGGAACGACGCGAGGTCGCGTCCTTGAGCCAGCTGCTGAACGTTGCTAGAACAGGGACGCCATCCCGTTCGGCCGCGCGCCCTCGATATCGAGCATCCTGAGCTTGGTCAGCGCCCCGCCCCCGGCCGAGAAGCCGCCGGGCTTGTTGCCGGCCGCGAGCACGCGGTGGCATGGCACCACGGGCGCGAAGGGATTGAGGCCCATGGCCTGGCCCACCGCGCGCGCCAGCGTCCTGTCGCCCAGTTCCTCGGCGATCTCGCCGTAGGTGCGCGTGTGGCCCGGCGGAATGCGCCGCGCGAGCTCGTAGACGCGTCGATGGAAGTCGGACAGGCCGCGCATGTCGAGCACGATGTCGCGCAGGTCGTCCTGCGCGCCTTCCAGCAAGGCCTGCACGGCGGCGATGGCGCGTCGCGCCTCGGCATTCGGCTCGGCCTCGGGCAGCTCCGGAAAGCGCTGGCGCATGCGACGGCGCGCGGGCTGCTCGGTGGGGTCGTCCTGCGGCAGTTGCACGCCGACCAATCCTTGCGGACCCCAGGCGACGCCGCAGACGCCGAGCGCGGTATCGAACACGGCGAAGCCGGCGTTCATGCGGGTTCCAGCGCATGCTGGCGCGAAGCCAGCACGGCTCCGAGCCACAGCGCGATCGCCGACCCCACGAGGCCGCGCGCCAGTCCGCCCGGTCCGTCGGAGATCCAGCCGGTGATGGTCGGGCCCACGATCTGGCCGAAGGCGAACACGATGGTGAAGACGCTGATGCCCTGGGCCCAGCGCGAGGACGGCAGGTTGTGGCGCACCAGCGCGGTGGTCGAGGCCACCACCGAGAGGAACACGCCGCCGAACAGCAGCCCCGAGACCAGCGCGACGGGCGCCGAGGCGCTGAGCACCGGCAGCAGCGTCGCCACGCCCAGCAGTCCGTTGAGCAGCGCCTGCGGCTGCCCGCCGCGGTAGCGGTCGAGCAGCCCGGCCCACAGCCGCGACGAGGCGATGCAGGCGATGCCCAGCAGCGCATAGAACAGCGTGACGAATCCCGCGCTCGCGCCCTGCTCGCGCAGCAGCGCGATCACGAAGGTCATGTAGCCGATGTAGCCGATGCCGAAGAAGGCATAGCCCGCGAGCGCCCAGCCGAAGCGCCGCAGTGCGACCGGCGCGCCGGGTGCCGCGGCGGCGGGCGGGGGCGCGGGTCGATCGGGCAGCGCGCGGCCGGCCCAGGCCAGCAGCACGGTCGCCACGCCGCTGGCCACCGCCAGCGCCCACCAGGCCCAGGCCCAGCCATGCGGTTCGCCCGCGGCGGCCTGCAGCACCTGCGGCACGAGCAGCGCCGAGGCCAGGATGCCGAAGCCGGTGCCGCCGTAGTAGATGCCCAGCAGCAGGCCGCCGCGCGAGGCATCGGCCTCGCCGAGTCGCGCGGCCATCAGCCCACCCGCCACGAACACCCAGGCGCTCGCGATGCCCGCGAGCAGCCGCTGCAGCAGCAGCGCGGGCGCCGCGGTGACGAAGCCGCTGCCGGCCATGAACAGGCTCGCGAGCACCGCGCCCACCACCAGCAGCCGGCTCACGCCGAAGCGCCGCATCAGCGCCGGCGTGACCAGCGCGCCGACCAGGTAGCCGACCGCGTTGGCGGTGTTCATGCCGCCCGCCAGCGCATAGCTCCAGCCGAGGTCGTCGCGCATCGGCGGCAGCAAGAGCGCATAGGCGAAGCGCGTGATGCCGAGCGAGACGGCCGCGCCCATCGACAGGGCGAAGGCCAGCCGCAAGGTGGGCGGCACGGGGGCGGAGGAAGTCAGGGTGGTCGACATCGGGCGGTGCGCGGGGGGATGCACCATTTTGCGGCAGGCCGCGCCGCCGCGCTGTCGCGCGTGAATCCGCCGCTCAGTGCACGCCGGCGTCCGCCTGCACCAGCAGCCGCTCGAGCAGCACCGCCACGTGCACCGCCTCGCGCTGCGCGCCATCGGCGATCTGGTGCCGGCAGCTCGTGCCGTCGGCCACCACGATGGCGCCGGGCTTGGCGCGGATCGCGGGCAGCAGGCTGGCTTCGGCCATGCGCATCGAGACCTCGTAGTGGCTGGCCTCGTAGCCGAAGCTGCCGGCCATGCCGCAGCACGAGCTCTCGATCAGTTCGGGCGCGGCGCCCGGGATCAGCTTCAGCACCTCGAGCACCGGGCTCACCGCGCCGAAGGCCTTCTGGTGGCAGTGGCCGTGCAGCAGGATCGGCGCCTCGGCCGGCTTGAGCGCGAGCTCGAAACGGCCGGCGCGGACCTCGCGCGCGACGAACTCCTCGAACAGCAGCGCCTGCTTGGCCACGGTCTCGGCCTTCTCGCCGAAGCCCATCACCAGCGTCTCGTCGCGCAGCGTGAGCAGGCACGAGGGCTCGAGGCCCACCACCGGCACGCCCGCGCGCGCCAGCGGCAGCAAGGCATCGATCAGGGCCTCGGCCTTGCGCTGGGCCTCCTCCACCATGCCGCTGGCCAGATAGGTGCGGCCGCAGCAGTGGTGCGCGCCACGCTTCTCGACCGTGTGCAGCACATAGCCCGCGGCCTGCAGCACGCGCGCGGCCGCGAGCGCGTTCTCGCTCTCGAAGGTGCCGTTGAAGGTGTCGACGAACAGCACCGCGGCCTTGCCGCCGCGCCGCGCGATCGCCAGCACGGTGTCGCGATCGGCGAACAGGCCGGGCTCGCCGTCCTTGGCGCGCCAGAAGGTGTCGCCGCGCCAGGCCGGCAGCGAACGCTTCGCCGAGAAGCCCAGCAGCTTCTCGCCGAGCCAGGCGGCGCCCGGCACGCTGTTGCGCAGGTTCAGGAGCCACGGCAGCCGGCTCGCGCGGTGCGCGTAGTCGGGCAGCCGCGCCACCAGCCGGTCCTTGAGCGTGTGGCCATGGCGCCGCTTGTAGTGGGCCAGGAACTCGATCTTCATCTTGGCCATGTCCACGCCGGTCGGGCAGTCCCGCTTGCAGCCCTTGCAGCCCACGCACAGGTCCATGGTCTCGTGCAGGGCCTCGCCGGTGAAGGCATCGGGGCCGAGCTGGCCCGACAGCGCCAGCCGCAGCGTGTTGGCGCGGCCGCGCGTGAGGTGCTGCTCGTCGCGCGTGACGCGGTAGCTCGGGCACATGGTGCCGGCGTCGAACTTGCGGCAGTGGCCGTTGTTGTTGCACATCTCGACCGCCTTGGCCAGGCCGCCGGTGCTGTCGCCGCCGGTGCCGGGCGCGGAGGTCTGCTCGGTCACCGGGTCGGCATTCACGTTCCAGGCCGACCAGTCGAGCACCGGCTTGAGTTCGATGCGGCGATAGGGCCTGGGCGCGGTCGGTGGCGCGAAGCGGAACAGCGCGCCGTCGTCCATGCGCGGCGGATCGATGATCTTGCCGGGGTTGAACAGGCCGACGGGATCGAGCTTGTGCTTGATCGCGCGGAAGGCCTCGTTGATCGCGGGCCCGAACTGCCACTCGATCCATTCGCCGCGGCACAGGCCGTCGCCGTGCTCTCCGCTGAAGGCGCCCTTGTACTTGCGCACCAGCGCCGAGGCCTCCTCGGCGATCGATCGCATCTTGGCGCCGCCATCGGCGCGCATGTCGAGGATCGGCCGCACATGCAGGGTGCCGACCGAGGCATGCGCGTACCAGGTGCCGCGCGAGCCGTGGCGCGCGAACACCTCGGTCAGCGCGTCGGTGTACTCGGCCAGGTGCTCGAGCGGCACGGCGCAGTCCTCGATGAAGCTCACCGGCTTGCCGTCGCCCTTGAGGCTCATCATGATGTTGAGGCCGGCCTTGCGCACCTCCCAGAGGTTCTTCTGGCGCGCCTCGTCGGGCATCTCGACCACGCTGCCCGGCAGGCCCAGGTCGCCCATCAGTTCGACCAGTCGTGCCAGCGCCTGCAGCAGCGGCGCCTTCTCGGCGCCCGAGAACTCCACCAGCAGGATCGCGGCCGGCTTGCCGATCAGCGCGGTCTGCACCGTGGGCTTGAAGGCCGGGTTCGCGAGGCTCAGCTCGATCATCGTGCGGTCGACCAGCTCGACCGCGGTGGGCCCGAGCTTGACGATGTGCTGCGCGGCATCCATGGCCGCATGGAAGGTCGGGAAGTTGACGATGCCCAGCACCTTGGCGCGCGGCAGCGGCGCCAGCTTGAGCGTGAGGCTGCGCGTGTAGGCCAGCGTGCCCTCGGCGCCGATCAGCAGGTGCGCGAGGTTCACGCTGCCGTCGGCCGTGTAGGGCTTCTCGCTCTGGTTGTCGAAGATGTCGAGGTTGTAGCCGGCCACGCGGCGCATCACCTTGGGCCAGTTCGCCGCGATCGCCTCGCGGTGCTGGCGCGCGAGGCCGCGCACGAACTGCGCGATGCCCGCGGCGCGCACGCCCAGCGTGCCCACGGGCCCGAAGTCCACCAGCTCGCCGCTCGACAGCCAGGCGCTCGCGCCGAGCACGTTGTGCACCATGTTGCCGTAGGCGATGGAGCGCGAGCCGCAGGAGTTGTTGCCGGCCATGCCGCCCAGCGTGGCCTGGGCGCTGGTCGACACGTCGACCGGATACCAGAGGCCGTGCGGCTTGAGCTGCGCGTTGAGGTGGTCGAGCACCAGCCCTGGCTCGACGGTGGCGGTGCCCGCTTCGAGGTCCAGGTCGAGCACGCGCCGGAAATGCTTGCTGTTGTCGATCACCAGCGCCGCGCCCGTGGTCTGGCCGCACTGGCTGGTGCCGCCGCCGCGCGCGAGCACCGGCACCTTGAGCTCGCGCGCCACGTCGATGGCGGTGGCGATGTCGCGCTCGGTCTTCGGCACGAAGGCGCCGACCGGCGTGATCTGGTAGATCGAGGCGTCGGTGGCGTAGCGGCCGCGCGAACCCGCGTCGAACAGCACCTCCCCTTGCGTCTCGGCGCGCAGGCGGCGCGCGAGCGCCTCGCAGGTGTCGTTGGGCGGCAGGACGGTTCCGGCGGGCTGGATGCGGCTGGCGGGTTCGATGAGCATCGGGGGTTTTTCTTTTGGGGGGAGCGCGCTCAGGGCGCCTTGGAACGGGTCTTCTTCGCGGGCGGATAGATCTCGCCCTCGCGCAGCAGCTCGAGCACGGTGTCGCGCTTGCGCAGCACGTGCGCGACCAGCACCTTGCGCATGGCGGCGGCATCGCGCGCGGCCAGCGCCTCGATCATCTGTTCGTGCTCGGCCACGGCGCTCTTCCACTTGGCCTCGTTCTGGTTGGTGCGAAAGCGCAGCGACTGCACGCGCGCATTGATCGAGCGGTAGGTGTTCGACAGCACCGGGTTGCCCGCGGCCTCGTTGATCGCCGAATGGATGCGCGCATTGAGCCGGTAGTAGCCCGAGAGGTCGTGCCGCGCGTAGCAGGCCAGCATCTCGTAGTGCAGCGCGCGCACCTCGGACAGCTGCTCCTCGGTGATGCGGCGCGCGGCCAGTTCGCCCGACATGCCCTCGAGCATCGACAGCACCTCGAAGGTGTCGATCACGTCGGCCTCGGTGAGCTTGACGGCCACCGCGCCGCGGTTGGGCAGCAGGTCGACCAGGCCCTCGGCCGCGAGCAGCTTGATCGCCTCGCGCAGCGGCGTGCGCGAGACGCGCAACTGCAGGCAGAGCTCGCGCTCGTTGAGCTTGGCGCCCGGCGCGATCAGGCCTTCGACCAGCATGGTGCGCAGCCGCGCCGCGACCTGGTCGTGCAGCGCGAGGCGGGAGATTTCGATGATTTCGGCGGTCATGGGATGCGTTCTTTGGGCCTCGTGATTGCATTTTGAATGCAAAAAAGAAGGGCTACAACCTTTGATATTCAGGGTAAACCAGCAGAACAAAATGAATTTTGAATGCAAAACTGGCGCCGAAAGGACCCGCCATGCTGCAACTCGACCTCCATCCCACCGGCCGTCACTTCCTCCAGATCCCCGGCCCCAGCCCGGTGCCCGACCGCATCCTGCGGGCCATGAGCCTGCCCACCATCGACCACCGCGGGCCCGAGTTCGGCACGCTGGGCCTGAAGGTGCTCGGCGGCATCCAGCAGATCTTCAAGACGAAGCACCCGGTCGCGATCTACCCGGCCTCGGGCACCGGCGCCTGGGAAGCCGCGCTCGCCAACACGCTGAGCCCGGGCGACCACGTGCTGATGTACGAGACCGGCCACTTCGCCTCGCTGTGGCAGAAGATGGCCACGCGCCTGGGCGTGTCGACCGAGTTCCTCGCCTACGCGGGCAGCGACGACCAGTTGCCCAACGCGCCGAGCTGGCGCCGCGGCGTGCAGGCCGAGCTGATCGAGGCACGGCTGCGCAAGGACACGGAGAAGAAGATCAAGGCCGTGTGCGTGGTGCACAACGAGACCTCGACCGGCGTCACCTCCGACATCGCCGCGGTGCGCCAGGCGATCGACGCGGCCGGCCATCCGGCCCTCTTGATGGTCGACAGCATCTCGGGCCTCGCGAGCGCCGATTTCCGCCATGACGAATGGGGCGTGGACGTCACGGTCAGCGGCTCGCAGAAGGGCCTGATGCTGCCGCCGGGCATCAGCTTCAACGCGCTCTCGCCGCGCGCGCTCGAGGCATCGAAGGGCGCGAAGCTGCCCAAGGCCTTCTGGGCCTGGGACGAGATCGTCGAGATGAACAAGGACGGCTACTGGCCCTACACGCCCAACACCAACCTGCTCTACGGCCTCTCGGAATCGCTCGACATGCTGTTGGGCGAAGGGCTGGACAACGTGTTCGCGCGCCACCGCCGCTGGGCCGCGGGCGTGCGCGCCGCCGTCCAGGCCTGGGGCCTGCCGATCCAGTGCGCCGACCCGGCCGTCTATTCGCCGGTGCTCACGGGCGTGATCACGCCCGAGGGCGTCGATGCCGATGCGCTGCGCCGGCTGATCCACCAGCGCTTCGACCTCTCGCTGGGCACGGGCCTGGGCAAGCTCAAGGGCCGCATGTTCCGCATGGGCCATCTCGGCGACAGCAACGACCTCACGCTGGTGGCCATGGTCGCGGGTGTCGAGATGGGCATGAAGCTCACCGGCATCAAGCTCGCGGGCAGCGGCGTGCAGGCGGCGATGGACCATTTCGCGAGCCATGCGGCCGCGCCGGTGGCGCTGAAGAAGGCCGCATAGCGACACAGGGAGCCTCGATCGATTCCAGGCCGCAGCGCGCCGCTCGAACGGCGCGGCGGCCTCGGCGCGAGGGCCGCACGGACATGCGCCCTTCCCGCCCCGCATCCGACACCCCCATCCATCCACGGAGACAAGCACGATGCAACGACGTTCCCTGATCCAGGCCGCGACCGCCGCGGCCGCCACGCTGGGCGTGCCCCGGCTGTTCGCGCAGGACTGGCCCAACGCGCCGGTGCGCATCGTGGTGGGCTTCCCGCCGGGCGGCGGCACCGATGCGCTGGCGCGCGTGGTGGCGCAGAAGCTCACCGTGATGTGGAACCAGCAGGTGATCGTCGAGAACAAGGCCGGCGTGGCCGGGGTGCTCGCGGCCGACTACGTGGCGCAGCAGCCGAGCGACGGCAGCACGCTGCTGATGGCCCACATCAACAGCCATGCGCTCGCGCCCAGCCTGCAGCCCAAGCTGCGCTACAGCGTGGAGCGCGACTTCGTGCCGATCGTGCTGGTGGGCGTCACGCCCAACCTGCTGATCGCGAGCCCGGCGCAGAAGGCGCTCACGGTGAAGGACATCGTGGCCGCCTGCAAGGCCGCGCCCGGCACGCTGAGCTTCGGCTCGGCCGGCGCCGGCTCGGCGCAGCACCTGGCGCTCGAGATGTTCAAGCTGCAGGCCGGCGTCGATGCGCTGCACGTGCCCTACAAGGGCAGCGGGCCGCTGCTGGCCGACCTGATGGGCGGGCAGATCCAGTACAGCTTCGAGACCATGACCGCGGCCACGCCGCACGTGAAGAGCGGCCGCGTGCTCGCCGTGGCGCAGACGCGCACCCAGCGCGCCAAGGGCCACCCGAACGTGCCGACCATGCAGGAGCAGGGCTTCCAGGGCTTCGAGGCCACCACCTGGTACGGCCTCGCGGGCCCGGGCAAGCTGCCGGCCGCCATCGCGCAGAAGGTCAACCGCGACGTGAATGCCGTGCTCGCCATGCCCGACGTGCAGGAGAAGCTCGACACCTACGGCGCCGAGGACGGCGGCGGCTCGCAGGACAAGTTCAGGCAGTTCATCCACACCGAGATCGCCAAGTGGGCCAAGGTGGTGAAGGACGGCAACGTGCGCGTCGAATCTTGAGAAGATCGGCGGCATGAACGCACACACGACCACCCTGCCCCCTTCTCTTTCCGCGCTGGCCGACGCCCTCGTCGCCGCGCGCCGCGCCAACCGCACGCTCGATGCCGTGCCCTGGCTCGACACGCTGCACGAGCCCGCCGAGGCCTACGCGGTGCAGGACGCGGTGGCCGCGGCACTCGGCTGGTTCGACGCGGGCACCCTGCCCGGCTGCTGGAAATCCGGCGGCGGCTCGCGCGGCGCGACGCTCACGCATGCGCCGCTGCCGCCCGCCGGCGTGCGCCAGAGCCCGGCCGATTGCTCCGACCTCGTGTTCCACCAGCCCGGCATCGAGGCCGAGATCGCGCTGCGCCTGGGCCGCGAGGTCACGCCGGCACAGGCCGCGTCGCTCGACCATGAAGACGCGGCCGCGCTGGTCGATGCCATGACGGTCTCCATCGAGGTCTGCGATGCGCGCTGGCAGGACCGCGAGGCCGCCACGCCGTTGCTGCGGCTGGCCGACTCGCAGGTGCATGGCGCGCTGGTGCTCGGCGAATGGCGGCCCTTCGCCGCCATCGACTGGGCCTCGCAGCGCTGCGAAACCAGGATCGGCAACGCCGACACGGTGGTGCGCGAAGGCAGCCATCCGCTCGGCGATCCGGCCTGGCTGCTGCCGATCTGGCTGCGCCATCTCACGCGCCACGGCCAGGCCGTGCCGGCCGGCACGGTGGTCACGACCGGGTCCTGGATCGGCCTGCTGCCCTGCGCGCGCGGCGATCAGGTGACGGCCGATTTCCCCGGCATCGGCGCCGTGCGGCTGCGCGTGTAGCGCCCGCCACCCACGCCCGAACAGGCCACGAGGAAGTCGAGCACCGCGCGCACCCGCGCCGGCAGGGTGCCGGCCTTGCCGATGTAGACCGCGTGGATCGGCTCCACCTCGTTCGGGTTGAACTCCTCGAGCAGCGGCACGAGCCGGCCCGCGTCGATGTCGTGCTGCGTGTGATAGAGCGACAGCCGCGTGATGCCGGCGCCCGCGATCGCGAGGTGGCGCAGGGTCTCGCCATCGCCCGCGCGCACCGGGCCGGCCACCGGCAGCAGGATCGTCCGGCCGTCGATGCGGAACGGCCAGTCGGGCGCGCTGCGCCGGTAGGTCCAGCCCAGGCGGCTGTGCGCCTCGAGTTCCTGCGGCGTGCGCGGCGTGCCGTACTTCGCGAGGTAGGACGGCGCGGCCAGGAGGGTCTGGCTGGTGTCGCCGATGCGCCGCGCCACCAGGTCGGAGGCCGGCAGCTGGCCCCAGCGGATCGCGATGTCGGCGCGCTCGTCCATCAGGTCGACGATGCGGTCGGTCAGCGCGATGTCGAGCGTGATCTGCGGATGCAGTTCGATCAGCTTCGGCACCAGCGGTACCAGCATGTGGTGGCCGAAGGACACGCTGGCATTGATGCTGACCCGGCCGCGCGGCGCGGCACCGGCGGCGGCGCAGCGCTCGGCCTCGTCCATGTCGGCCAGCACGCGGTGGCTGCGCTCGTAGAAATGCAGGCCCTCGGGCGTGAGCTGCAGCTTGCGCGTGGAGCGGTGCACGAGCTGGATGCCCAGCCGCGCCTCGAGGCGCGCCACCAGCTTGCTGACGGCCGAGGGCGTCATGCCCAGCAGCCGCGCGGCGGCCGAGAAGCCGCCCGCGTCGACCACCTGCACGAAGGCCTCCATCTCGCCCGAACGGTTGACCTCGATGCGCGGCATGGCGTGTTCTCCGGTGGATTCGGCTTGTGAGTTGAATTCACAAGTGCATTGACCGGCGGCATTCTAGTCAACGAGGGACTTCGTCCGCACAGTACAGGGCATCATGCCCATCGCTCTACTCGCCCTCACCGCCGGTGCCTTCGGAATAGGCACCACCGAATTCGTCATCATGGGCCTGCTGATGCAGGTCTCGACCGACCTCCAGGTCTCGATCACGGCCGCCGGCCTGCTGATCTCGGGCTACGCGCTCGGGGTCGCGGTCGGCGCGCCGCTGCTCACCATCGCCACCCGCCGGCTGCCGCGCAAGACCGTGCTGCTGGCGCTGATGGCGATCTTCACGCTCGGCAACATCGCCTGCGCGTTGGCACCCAGCTACGAACTGCTGATGGGCGCGCGCGTCATCACCTCGCTCGCGCACGGCACCTTCTTCGGCGTCGGCTCGGTGGTGGCCACCGGCCTGGTGGCGCCCGAACGCCGCGCCTCGGCCATCGCCATCATGTTTACCGGCCTGACCGCCGCCACCCTGCTGGGCGTGCCCTTCGGCGCCTGGCTGGGCCTGCACTTCGGCTGGCGCGCGGCCTTCTGGGCCGTGGCGCTGATCGGCCTCGTGGCGCTCGCGGTGCTGGCCGTGTTCGTGCCGCGCGTCGAGGGCGAGGCGAAGCCCGCGCCGCTGCGCGAGGAGATCGCCGTGCTGGCCCGGCCCCAGGTGCTGCTGGGCCTGGCGATGACGGTGCTCGGCTTCGCCGGCGTGTTCGCCGTCTTCACCTACATCCAGCCGCTGCTGACCCAGGTCACGGGCCTGTCGGAATCGGCGGTGTCGCCGATCCTGCTGGTGTTCGGCGGCGGCCTGGCCGTGGGCAACATCCTCGGCGGCCGGCTGGCCGACCGCGCGACCATGCCCGCGGTGCTCGGCACCTTGGCCGTGCTCGCGGTGGTGCTCGGCACGATGCAGTTCGCCATCGGCACGCCGATCGCCGCGGTGGTCTTCGTCGGCCTGCTCGGCGTGGCCTCGTTCGCCACGGTGGCGCCGATGCAATTGCGCGTGCTCGAGAAGGCCTCGGGCGCGGGCCAGAACCTGGCCTCGAGCCTCAACATCGCGGCCTTCAACCTCGGCAATGCACTCGGCGCTTGGGCCGGCGGCGTGGTCATCGACCATGGCCCGGGCCTGCGCGCGCTGGGCTGGGCCGCGGCGCTCTTGACCGTGGCGGGCCTCGCGATCGCGCTGTGGAGCCGCGCGCTCGACCGGCGCGGCGACCGCGCCCTGCCCGGCGATTGCGCTTCGGTGCGCGCCTGATCCATCCAACGCTCAAGGAGAACCCTCATGGAACAACGCTTTCTCGGTCGCTCGGGCTTCAAGGTGCCCGCCCTCGGTTTCGGCGCCGGCACCTTCGGCGGGCAGGGCCCGCTGTTCAGCGCCTGGGGCAACACCGGCACCGACGGCGCGCGCCGCATCGTCGACATCGCGCTCGATGCCGGCGTGAACCTGTTCGACACCGCCGACGTCTATTCGAACGGTGCCTCCGAGACCATCCTCGGCGCCGCGCTCAAGGGCCGGCGCGACAAGGCCATCGTCTCGACCAAGCTCTCGCTGCGCGCGGGCGACGGCCCGAACCAGGTCGGCGCCTCGCGCCACCACCTGGTGGGCGCGACCGAGGCCGCGCTCAGGCGGCTGGGCACCGACTACATCGACATCCTGCAGCTGCACGCCTTCGACGCGATGACGCCGGTCGAGCAGGTGCTGGGCACGCTCGACGCGCTCGTGAAGTCGGGCAAGGTGCGCTACATCGGCATGTCGAACTTCTCGGGCTGGCAGCTGATGAAGTCGCTCGCGGCCTCCGACCGGCTGGGCCTCGAGCGCTACGTGGCGAACCAGACCTACTACTCGCTGGTCGGGCGTGACTACGAGTTCGAGCTGATGCCGCTGGGCCTGGACCAGGGCGTGGGCGCGATCGTCTGGAGCCCGCTGGGCTGGGGCCGCCTCACGGGCAAGATCCGGCGCGGCCAGCCGCTGCCCGCGGGCAGCCGGCTGCACGAGACCGCCGGCTTCGCGCCGCCAGTGGACGACGAGCGCCTCTACCGCGTCGTCGATGCGATGGACATCGTGGCCGAGGAGACCGGCAAGACCCACGCGCAGATCGCACTCAACTGGCTGCTGCAGCGGCCCACGGTGGCCAGCGTGCTGATCGGCGCGCGCGACGAGGCGCAGCTCACGCAGAACCTCGGCGCGCTCGGCTGGCAGCTGAGCGACGCGCAGATGGCGCGGCTCGACACGGCCAGCGCGATCGCGCCGCCCTATCCGTACTACCCGTACTGGAACGGGCAGTTCGCGGAGCGCAGCCCGGTGGCGGTGCCGATCAACGCGCCGGCCTGAGCTCGCCGGCCGACACGAAGCGGCGCGCGCGCATCCACTTGGTCACGACCCATTTCTCGCCGCGTGTCACGGGCGCGCTCGCGTGCAGCGAGCGCGCGTCGACGCGCCCCTCGTCGTCGCCGTACTCGAAGTAGCAGGCATTGCCGCGAATCGGCGACATCGCCAGGCCCAGCTGCGGAAAGACGGTTTGGCCGCCCTCGGGCACGTCGTTGAGGTAGGTCACGAGCGTGCTCACGCGCTGGCCGCTGCGCGCGATCGATTCGCGGTTGGCCAGGTTGCTCGGCGCCAGGTAGTCGTGGTGGGGTTCGCTGCCCGCGCCCTCCGGGTAGTGCAGCAACTGCAGGCCCTCGCCGTTCTCCAGCGGCAGGTTCATCAGCGCCGACAGTCGGCGGTCGAGGCGGGCCACGAGCTCATTCTCGGCCAGGCGGAAGAACATGCCCCAGCTCGCGCGCCGGTCGCTGACCACGTCGCGCCCGCTCATCGGATCGACCAGGGTGGAAGGCGCGAGGCGCGGCCGCGCCATCTCGATCAGGGCCCGGCATTCCTCGGCATCCATCACGTTGCCCAGCGAGGCATGGACCGGGTCTTCGCCGCGCGCATGCACGACGATCTCGCGGTCGATGGCCTGGAGCCGCGTGCACGGTGCGAGCCGCATCGCGGGCCGGGCAGCCGCCGCATCCGGCAGCTCGATGGCATCGACTGGCATCGCCGCGCCGCGCTGCCGCGCATCGACATGGGCCGCGACGATGGCCTGCGCGGCGCGTTCGTTCATGCCCTTGCCGCGCATCGTGGCGACCAGTGCCTGCGGCATCTGGCCGGCATCGAGCATGCCCTGGAGCCAGCGCCCCAGCTCGGGGGAAAAGCGCACGACGGTGCTCATGGCCGGTCGCCGCTCAGACGGGACCCAGGTGCGGCACCCAGCCCTTGTCGCCGCGCGTGAAGCCCTGGCGCAGCTGCAGCGGGCCGTTGGCGCCATTCATGATGCGCGCGACCATCGGGAACACGCGCTGCGCGTCGGGGTCCTGCATCCACGGCGCCGGGTCGATGCGGTAGGTGTAGCTCACCACGACCATCGGATGGCTGGCGTCGGTGCCGGCCAGCTTCACGTCGACGATCTTCTCGCGCTGCAGGTGCGCCACGCAGAAGTCGTTGGCATGCTCGGCGTCGCGGGTGGCATGCGAATGCGGCTTGTAGAACTTGCGGCCCTCGTCGGTCAGTTCGAAGCGCTTGACCGCGCCGTCGGGGTTCTCGGCGCTCTTCGGCGCGGCGACGATGGTGCTGCGCACCAGGCCCAGCTTCTCCATCACCGGGAACTGCACCGCATGGCGCGCGCCGGAACCGGCCTCGGCTTCGGTCAGGTCGATCGGCCAGTCGAACATCGCGAGGCAGATGTCGCCGCGCTCGGCCAGGTAGGCGTCGAGCGGGGCCGCGAGGTTCTCGGCGGTGGGTGCGTTGGCGTCGGGGCCGGCGCCGCAGGCGGCGAGCGCGCAGAGCGCGCCCATCGCCGTGAGGGTTGTCAGGGTCTGGAGCGAGGAACGGAGATTCATGGGGTTCTGGTGGAGGTATCGGGTAGCCAAGGCGGTGCTCAGTGCAGGTCGAGTTCGTCCGCGACCCAGCCGCGCCGCGTGAGGTGGACGCCGAGGCGCATCTGCATCGTTCCCTCGCGCTGGATCGCGCGCGCGAGCAGCGGGAAGGCCTGCTGCACCTCGGGCGCGGCGGCCCAGGGATCGAGCGCGATGCGGTAGGTGAAGAGCAGCGAAGTCGTCGTGCGCTCGTCGCGGGTCTGCGGCGGGTCCCAGCCGACCAGCCGATCGAGGCTCAGGGTGGCCGCGCACAGATCGCCCGGATGCACGACGGTCTGCGTGGTGGTGCGCACCACCACGGGCACCTGCAGGTAGTGCTGGCGCCCCGTGTCGGTCAGCGCGTATTCGCGAGCGGCCGCGACGTCCTTGCCGGTCACGAAGCCGAGCTTCTCGAGCAGCGGCATCTGCTGTGCGTCGGGCGCGTTCGATCCGGTCGCGACCTTGATCGGCCAGTCGTACATGGCCAGGCACACATGGCCGCGCTGCGCGAGGTAGTCGCTGGCGGCCGCGGTGAAGTTGTCGCGGTTCGGAAAGCGCGCCTCTTCGTTGCCGCAGGCGGTCAGCACGACCATCGGCAACGCGAGGCACGCGGCGATGCCGAAGCGCCGCCAGGAATTCAAGCGCGGGCCCGTCATTTCGTGCACCGGCCGGAAGTCGCTGGCGTGGCGGTCGGCTGGTAGCCGTCGCTCAGCGTGCCGAGGAAGCAGGTCAGGTCGGCGATCTGCTCGGCCGTCATGGCCGGTGCCGAGCCCGGCGTGCGCGGCCTGGTACCGCTGGCGGCCGTCTTGTCGCCGCCCTCGCCCGTGCCCAGCGGCACTTCCTCGTCGACGTTGCCCTGCTGCGCGCGCGGCAGGTCGTTGTACTTGCGCACCGTCGCGCCCGGCACGGCGGTGGGCTGCAGCGCCCAGGCCGGATTCGCCTGCGGCGCGCCCTGGCCGTCCTTGTCGCCTGGATACCAGTATTCGGGATGGGTGTCGCGCGTGTTGTAGAAGTTGAGCACCTGCTCCATCGAATGGAACACGCCGTTGTGGAAGAAGCTGCCGCGCGTCGCCACGTTGCGCAGCACCGGCACCTTGAACATGCCGCAGTACGGATTCGCCGTGTCCGGCGTGGCGGGCATGTGATCGGTGCGGAAGGGACCGCACAGCCCCATGTCGAAGTACTTCGGATCGTCGTTGGCCGGGATCGGATCGGGATTGTTCGGGATCGAGCGGTCGTTGCGCGGCGCGGCCAGCGCCTGGTAGGTGAAGTCGCTCATGAGGCCGGTGTTGCCGTTGAAGTTGGCGCCCGTGTAGTGGCAGCCCGAGCAGTTGGCGACGCCGCTGCTGTGGAACAGCACCTCGCCGCGCCGCTCGGCGGGCGTCAGCGCGCCGCCGATCTTGTTGAAGACATAGAGGTCGTACTTGCTGCTGTACGGGTGGAAGCTCAGGTCCTCGGTCTCGAGCGCCTGGATCGCCTTGCCCAGCGCATCGAAGGCCTGGTCGGTGTCGTCGAACACCTGGGCGCCGAAGGCCTGCTGGAACAGCGCCGCATAGCTGCCCTCGCGCACCGCCTTCACCACCGCCTCCTTCGAGGCGGCATTCATCTCGACCGGGTTGAGCAGCGGCAGCGCGGCCTGCGCCGCCATCGTGGCCGCGCGGCCGTCCCACATGAAGCCGCCGCCCGGCGACTCGGAGGTCACGCCGTCGGGGTTGGGCGCGTTGTCGTCGTAGGCCGGCGTCGATTCGCGGTAGCGCAGCGAAGGCACGGCGCGCGCGCCGGTCTGCGCGATGTCGGAACCGAGCTGCACCGAGATGCTGTTGGGCGGGCCATAGGCGTACTGCGGGTCGTGGCAGCTCGCGCACGACATGTTGCCGCCGCCCGAGAGCCTCTGGTCGAAGAAGGCCAGCTGGCCGACCTGGGCCGGCAGGCTCAGCACCTGGGGACGCGCCGCGACGGCGCCCTTGGCCGCCGCCGGATCGGTACTGTTGCAGGCCGCCAGGGCCCACAGCGCGGCCGCGAGCACCATGCCGAGCGCGACCGTCTTTTCCATTGCCAAGTTCATCATTCAACGTTGCATCCCGCGAAGGGGCCAGGCCGCCTTGCGGGATTTCGGAAACCTGAAACGCCAGATTCCAGACGGTCCGCAACGGATCCCGTCTGGAATGGCATGAGGGGAGCGGATCCGCGAGACGAGGCGATCCACCTCGCCCCGCGGATCGTCCTTCGGCTTACTTCGTCGCCCAGACGTTGACCTGGCTCGCGTCGGGTCCCACCTGCGGCGTGATCTGGCCTTCGAGCTTGCCGGTGACCGGGTCCTGCACACCGACGATGTCGTTCGGATAGAGCTTCTGGGTGTAGCCCGCCGGAATCACGTAGGCGTGGTTGATCGGCCGCACCGAGTCGAAGTGCGTGTCGGCGCTGCCCGAGTACTCCGGCAGTGCAGCGATGTTGGCCGTGATGAAGGCTTCGGTGTACTTGGCGCGGTTCAGGTAGCTCGCATCGACGGCCGGGTCGGCGATCTGGAACATGTCCTGCAGCGTGCGCACGAACGAGAAGTGGCTGTAGGCATCGCTGTCCACCACCTGCTTCTTCGCGCCGCCCACGTCCTGCTGGTTGCTGATGATCCCGAAGATCGAGTTACCGTGGCCGAAGTTGCCGTTGCTGTAGTTCTGCGGCGGCGCGGTCGGCAGGCCCTTGCCGCTCGCATCCACGGTCAGCGGCGTGGTCTTCGAATTCGGGCCGCCGGCATTCCAGCCGCAGCACGAACCGTTGCTGCCGCCCTCGCCTTCGTCGTACATCACGACGATCGCCACGCGCTTGTTCGGGTTCTTCCACAGCGCCGAGTTCTGGATCTTCTTGACCACCATGCCGAGGTAGATGTCGGCGCGCTGCACGCCATTGGCCTGGCCGTTGTTGTTGCTCACGCAGCTGGTGTCGCTGCCGACGCCGTGCATGTCGTCGCACTGGTCGGGCACGACGAAGTTGATGTTGCCCACGTCGCCGGTGTCCAGGTCCTTGCTGAACTGGTCGTAGATCCAGCCGCTGGGCAGGCCGTAGGCCGAGCTCTTGAGCCAGTCGGCTTCCTGGTACTGCGTACCGAAGATGGTGCGGTTGGTGGCCACGAACTCGGGCAGGTTGCGCGCGTCCTGGTAGGCGATGGAGGGGCCGTGCTTGACCTTGTAGAGGCCGTTCACCACGGCGAAGTTGCTCGAGCCCACGAGGCTGGGCGTGGAGCCGTCGAGGTTGGTCACGCCCAGGCGGCTCGCGTCGTAGGTGGCGGCCACCTGCGCATCGGCGATGCTGTCGGCGCGCACGTCCTGGCCCGGGTTCATCGATTCGCTGTAGGTGCGGATCGTGCGGCCGGTCTTCGACATCAGCGTGAACAGGTTGTCGCCGGGGATGTTGTGCACGGTACCGGTGGTCGGCGCGTCGCCGCAGCTCGCGCTGGCCGCGCTGTAGCCGGCGCGGGTGGCGCTGCCGGCGGGCGGCAGCTTGGCCTGCGCGGGCAGCGGCTGGCCGTCCGAGGCCGTGCCGGCCTTGAACTCGACGTCGGTGACCGCGTAGGGGGTGCCCGCGACGGCACCGCAGCCGAACCAGTTGTCGTCGGTGATGCCGAAGTCGTCGCCGCCGCCCAGCGCGGTGTAGTTCGGCTCCGACGGATTGCCGGTCGAGTAGTAGGTGCTGAGCTGGTTGTACTTCTTGAGGATGTAGTTGATGTTGACGGCGCGCGGGTTGTCCACGATCACGTCGGTCGACTTGTTCTCCTCGATGATCACGAAGATGTTGTCGTAAGCCGGCACGCCTTCGACGTTGAAGGCCGCCTGCTGCGCCTGCGCGAAGGTGATCGGCGCCTGCTTCTGCAGCGGCTGCGAACGCGCGACGCTGCTGCCGTCCTTGTTGCTGAGGGTCACGCCCGACAAGCCCACCAGGCGCGGGTCGCCGCCCGCCACCGCGAGGTGGTCGGGGAACATGTCCTTGCGGTCGAGCTTGGCCGTCGCGTAGGTGTAGCGGTTGGTGAGCTCGTTGTCCTGGTACAGGGCCGCGTACTGGTCGGTGCCCTTCAGGCCGTTGACGTCGGCCAGCGGATCGGTGAGCGCGGCCGTGCCGAGGTTGAAGGTGGGCACGTTCAGGCGCGCGAGCAGGTTGGCCTTCTCGGCCTTGTAGCTGCTGCCGTTGGCTTCCACCAGGCGCTGCGCTTCGCTCGACAGCGGGCTGATGACGATCTTGGTGGCGCCCTGGTCGGCGATCTGGTCGGCCGAAGCGCGCAGGATCAGGTGGCTCGCGACCTTGGCGCCGGTGGCCGTGTTGGTCGCCGAGGTGCCGATGTCGGCCACGAGCTGGCCGCCCTGGGTGGTGGTCAGCGTGAACTTGCCGCTGGCGTCGGTGGTGGTCGAGGCTTCGCCGCTGTCGAGCACGCCGTTGCCGTTGGCATCGACGAAGACCGTGGCCTTCGCGTAGTAGCCGGCCTTGAGCGTCGGGTTGCCCGAGGCGCTGCCCGGCACGAAACCGCTGGCGGCGACCACGCCGCTGAGCGTGACGGCGTTGCCGCCGCTGCCGTCGCCGGACGGCAGGAACGCGACACCGCTGCCGCCACCGCCGCCGCAGGCGGTCAGCACGGAGGCCGCGAGCACCGTGAGCGCGGGGCACAGCAGGCCGGTCTTGATCTTGTGGATGTTTTTCAAAGTCGACTCTCGATCGTTGGGGAATGCGAACGGACGCACGGATTCGCCGAATCCGGCGGCCCTTGATTCAAGGACCGGTCGATGGTGGTTTTGCCAAATGTCAGTCCGAAGGCAGCAGACTTAGGCGCGCATTAGCGCTTTCTTCCGCCTTCGGAAACAGCGCGCGCAGGCGCGCGCACGGCGTGCGCGGCACGCCGTAGAAGCAACGGATTTGCGGTTTCGCGCCCCGTGGTCAGGGCGCGGTCAGCAAGCCTGGGCGGCTGCTATTTCGGCGCGGCTTCGCGCCGTGCGAGCGCATGCATCTGCGTGGCCTCGCGCGGCAGCCACAGCGAGAGCGCGAACACCGCGAGGCCCACGACCAGCATCATCACGAAGGTCAGATGCAGCGAGCCGCCGAGCGCGAGCCGCAGCGCCGCGTCGCCGGCCGCGGGCGAGGCCGGGCCCTGCAGCAGCAGGCGCAGTTGCTCGTCGGTGAAGGCGAGCCGGCCGTCGGCGCGCGTGAGGCCGAAGTTGAAGACCGCGCCGAAGAAGGCCGCGCCCAGCGCGCTGCCGAGGTTGCGCGAGAACACGTTGGAGGCGGTGGCGCTGCCGCGCTGCGCGACGTCGACCGACTCCTGGATCAGGATCAGCGAGCTCAGGCTCAACAGGCCCATGCCCAGGCCGATGACGAACGAGCCCACGCCCGCGAGCACCGGCGTGCTGCCCGCGGCGAGCAGCACGAAGCTCGCGCAGCCCACGGGGATCAGGGCCGCGCCGGCCACGAGGATGCGCCACAGGCCCACGCGCTGGAAGATGCGCGAGGTCAGCGTGGCGCCGATCGGCCAGCCCAGCATCACCATGGTCAAAGTGAGGCCCGCCGTGACCGACGAGCGCTCGAGCACCACCTGCACGTACATCGGCAGGAAGGTGGTGATGCCGATCAGCACCATGCCCGCGAGCAGGGCCGCGCCGTTGACGGTGGCGATGACGCGCGCGCCCCAGAGCTTGAACGACACCATCGGGTCGGCCGCGCGGCGCTCCTGCCAGACGAACAGAACCACCGTGAGCGCGAAGGCCGCGGTCCAGCCCCAGGCGGAGGCGTCGTTGCCGATGCCGAACTCGGTGAGCGCGATCATCAGCGCCGCGATGCCGGCGGCGAACAGCACCGCGCCCACGATGTCGATCGAGGCGCGGCGCGTGGCCGATGCCTCGTGCAGGAAGGCCCAGAAGCCCAGCGCGGCGGCGAGGCCGATCGGCACGTTGATCCAGAAGATCCAGGCCCACGAGAGCTTCTGCACGATCAGCGCGCCGAGCATCGGCCCGAGCACCGCCGACACGGCCCACACGCTCGCGAGGTAGCCCTGCACCTTGCCGCGCTCGCGCACCGGATACAGGTCGCCCACGATGGTCAGCGCCACCGGCTGGATGGCGCCGGCACCGATGCCCTGGATCAGCCGGAAGCAGATCATGGCCGGCATCGACCACGAGAAGCCCGCGAGCAGCGAACCGACGAGGAAGATCGCGATGCCCGCGAACATCACGGGCTTGCGGCCGTAGAGGTCGGAGAGCTTGCCGAAGACCACGGTCATCGCGGTCTGCGCGAGCAGGAACGAGGCGAAGACCCAGCTGTAGAGATGCAGCCCGCCGAGCTCGGAGGCGATCTGCGGCATGACGGTGGAGACGATGGTCGCCTCGATCGCGACCATGGCCATCGACGCCATGATCGACGCGATGACCAGCGCGCGGTGGGTGGTCTTGGTGGGAGGAGCTTCGGGTGTCACGCGGGACTTCCTGGAGGCGCGGTGCGTCGGGGCACATCGGGGCGCGGGAAGCGCACGGGGCACGGGCACGGTTTGCGAAGGGCTGCATGCTATAGCCATCACGAGCCCCTGTCCGCCGCTCGGACTCTTCGCAGGATCAGGCAAGTGGGCGCGGGCGCCCTGCCCCGGCTTCAGCCCTCGCCTTCGGGCGGCTCGAGGAAGGACGGCTGCGACCGCGGGAACACCGCCTTGCCCTGGCTGCCCTCGCCCGGCGCGAAGAAGGCGTAGCGGTTGCGCCCCGCGGCCTTGGCGGCATAGAGCGCGGCATCGGCGCGCGCCAGCAGCTCGGCCGCCGTGACCGCAGACTCGGCCGGGCCGTGGAAGGCGATGCCGATGCTGGTCGCGACCTCGATGCGCTGGCCGTCGACCGTGAACACCGGGCGGTTGATGCGCTCCACGATCTTCGAGGCCACGGCCGCGACCGATTCGCGCTGCCGGATGTTCTCGATCACCAGTACGAACTCGTCGCCGGCCAGCCGCGCCGCCATGTCGCTGGCGCGCACGCAGGCCTTGAGCCGGCGCGCGTACTCGGCCAGCACCGCGTCGCCCACCGCATGGCCCAGCGTGTCGTTGATGGCCTTGAAGCGATCGATGTCGAGGAACATCACGGCCAGCGAATGGCCGGTGAGCCGGCTGCGCAGCACGGCGTCGGGCAGGAACTCGTTGAAGGCCAGGCGGTTGGGCAGGCCGGTCAGCGTGTCGATGCGCGCGAGCTCGATCAGCTGGCGCTCCACCAGCTTGAGCGCCGTGATGTCGAGCGCCAGCGAGAAGATGCCGTGCGTGCTGCCGTCGCCGCGCGTGTCGGGCACGTAGATCACCTGCGTGACGCGGTCGTAGCCCGCGCGCTGCGTGCGCGCCTCGAACTCCACCTTCTCGCCGGCCAGCGCGCGCGCCAGCATCGGCCGGCGCGACAGGTAGACCTCGCGGCCCGCCACCTCCTCGAGATGGCGGCCTTCCACCTGCGAAGGCTCGAGGCCCAGCCATGCGTGGCTGGTGGCATTGGCGAAAGTGATGCGCTCCTCGCGGTCGATGTAGGTGATCAGCGCCGGCATGCTGTTGGTGATGGCGCGCAGCCGCAGCTCGCTCTCGGCGGCACGCAGCTCGGCCTCCTTCAGGGCCGTGATGTTGAAGGCCATCAGGTAGAAACCCAGCACCTCGCCCTCGAGGCTGATGTCGGCGATCAGGTGGGTCTGGAAATGGCCGTCGCTGCCGTGGATCGGCGCATCGACCGGGAAATGCGCGTTCTTGCCGGCCAGCACCGAGGGCAGGTGCGGTCGGATCTGCGCATACACCGCCTCGCCGAGCGAGGAGCGCAGGCTCACGCCCGCGAGCGGGCCGTCGAACAGGTCGGCCAGCTTCCGCGCGCGGCTGTTGGCGAACAGGCAGTTCTCGTCGCGGTCGAAGTAGCCGACCAGCGCCGGAATGCTGTTGGTCACGTCGCGCAGCCGGCGTTCCTGCTCCGTCAGGGCCTTGCGCACATTGACCTCGTCGGTGATGTCGAAGGTCATCGCGAACACGCCGCGCACCACGCCCTCGGTGTCGCGGTCGGGGATGTAGTGCGCCTTGTAGGTGCGGTCGCCGACGCCGCGCGCGGGGTTGCCGGCCTTCTCGACGATCACGGTCTCGCCGCGCAGCGCGCGTTCGTAGTACGGCGCGACGACCGCGAAGTCCTCCGCGCCGCGCGCCTCGGGCATCGCGCGGCCGACCAGTTCGTCGTCGTCGTGCATCGCCTTCACGTGCGCATTGACGAAGGTGTAGCGCAGCGAGGCATCGACGTGCGAGACCAGCGCCGGGATGTTGTCGGCGATGGTGCGCACCTGGGCCTCGGAACGCGCCAGGCTCAGTTCGCCGGCGCGCTGCTGCGCCATCAGCTGGTCGAAGCTGCGCGCGAGCTCGCCGATCTCGTCCTGCGCATAGCGCGCCGGCGGCTCGGGCACGCCGGCGGCCGGATCCTGCGCCGACTGCATGCGCCCGTGCAGCGCGGCCAGCGGCGTGAGGCGCCGCCGCACGAAGCCCAGCGCGAGAGCGCCCGCGAGCAGCGCCGCCAGCAAGCCGCCGCCGAGCGCCACGCGCTCGATCGCGTCGATGCGCGCGAAGGCCTCGTCGCTCGGGTACATGGCGCCGACGATCCAGTTGGTCTGGTCGGTGCGCTGGAACGCGAACAGGCCCCGCACGCCCGACTCGTCGGTGCCTTCGCTGGTGCCCTCGAAGCCCGCGATCGCGCGCCGGATCTCGGGGTTGGCGCCGTTCTCGGTCGGCAGCCGGTTCAGGATGAGCGCGGCGTCGGGATGGTCCACCACCACGCCGTCGGCCGTGAGGATGAACAGGTAGCCGGTCTTGCCGAAGCGCACGTCGGCCAGGTCGCCGAGGATGTTGCGGTCCTTGAGGTTGAGGGCGCCCGACACCACGAAGCGCACCTTGCCCTGCGCGTCGAGCACCGGCTCGGTGATGGCGACCTGCGCCAGCCCGTTCAACCGGTTGCGGTAGGGCCGCGAGATCAGGCCCAGCCCCGACTGCACCGTCTGCTGGAAATAGGCGCGGTCGCGGATGTTGATGGTGCCGACCTGGCTGGCATTGCTGAGGTTGGCGACCAGGTTGCCCTCGAGGTCGAGGAAGGCCACGTTGTCGAAGGCCAGGCGCAGCGACTTGTGCTGCTCGAGGAAGGCCTGCAGCGGCCGGCCGTCCTGGAAGTTCTGCGCCTCGACGCTGTCGACGAAGGTCTGCAGCAGGATGCGGCGGCTGCCGAATTTCTGGTCGACGCCGGTCGCGATCGAGGAGACGCGCGCGAACTGCTCGCCGGTGATCGAGGCGCGCAGGCTGCCGCGCACCAGTTGCAGCGCGACCATCGCGATCGCGACGGTCGCGGCCAGCACCACGGCGGCGACGCCGAGGCTGACGCGGGTGTGGAGTCCGAAACGGCGATGGAACGGTCGCGAAGGGGTCATGAATGAGATGAAGGCCAATGGCGCGCCGGGGTTCCGTGCCGGCTCGTGCGACCTGGGGCGAGTATCGGTGCGTTCGTCGGTCAGCGGAAGGTGAGAAACGTCATGCACCTCCGCTTCCCGATACGCGGCGGCGGCCCGAACGGATGCAGCCGCCGCGCCCGGCCGTCAAACGGCGATGGCGGGCCGCCCGGCCGCCGGCGCCGTCACCGCCCCGGCCAGCGCATCCACCATCGCATCGACCTCGGCCTCGGCCCGGGCCAGCGAGTCGGCCAGCAGCGCGCCGCCGAACTCGTCGCCCTCGGCCGCGGCTTCGTGCACCTCGGTCAGGCCGATGTACGAGAAGGCCGTGCGCACCATCGCCTCGCCATGGTTCATGTGCGCGATGCGCCCGCCCGGACCGTAGCCATGGTCGCCGCGCGCGCCCAGCAGCACCAGGCGCTTGCCGGGCGGCAGCATCGGCCAGTACGGCACGGCGCCGCGCGCGCGGTCGAAGCCGAAGGTGCGGCCTACGCGCACCACGTTGTCGATCCAGGCCTTGAACTGCGCCGGCACGCCGAAGTTGTACATGGGCAGGCCGACCACCAGGAGGTCGGCCGCCAGCAACTGGTCGACCAGGCGGTCGCTCTCGGCCAGGCGCTCGGCCATCCAGGGCTCGCGCTGCTCGGGCGCGGTGAAGGCGGCATGGATCCAGCGCCCATCGACGAAGCCCGGCGGCCGCTGGCCGACGTCGAGGTGCTCGACCGCGTCGCCGGGCCGCAGGGCCTGCCAGCGCTCGACGAAGCGGGCCGACAGGCGGCGCGAGTGGGAGCCATGGGAATCGGTGCCGGAACGGCCCGGGCGCGCGCTGGTGTCGATGTGGAGCAGTCGGAGGGACATGGTCGGTGGTCCTGGAGATGAGTGAATGGATGTCTTTCGTCTCGCGATGCCAGAATGGCGATCGGCTGAGACGTAGCGAGAATCTATGGGCCTCGCTGCCGCCTCACAAACGATCGTTTTTCCTTCAATGAACGAGCCAGATTCATCTGTCAGGTCACCCAGGCGATTGCCGCCGCTGCAGGCGCTGCGCGCCTTCGAGGCCGCGGCGGCGCATGGCAGCTTCCTGCGCGCGGCGCGCGAGCTGTCGGTCACGCCCTCGGCCATCAGCCACCAGGTGCGCGCGCTCGAGGACACGCTGGGCCAGCCGCTGTTTCGCCGCCTCACGCGGCAACTGGCGCTCACGCCCGCGGGCGAGCGGCTGTTCGAGGACCTGCGCCAGGGCTTCGATGCGCTCGAGGCCGGCGTCGAGCGGCTGCGCCGGCCGGCCGCCACCCAGGCCGTGACGCTGAGCACCAACACCGCCTTCGCCGCGCGCTGGGTGATCCCGCGCATGGCGGCCTTCCGCGCGGCCTGCCCGGGCATCGAGCTCAGGCTGCATGCGAGCGACACGGTGGTCGACCTCGCGCGCGGCGAGGCCGACATCGCGGTGCGCCTGGGCAGCGGCCGCTGGCCGGGCCTCGCGGCGCGCGCGCTGATGCCCGAGCGCTACGCGCCGCTGTGCAGCCCGATGCTGGGGCTGGCGCGCGTGGAGGACCTGCCGCGGCACCGGCTGATCCATTGCGACTGGCAGCCGCAGGCCCATGCGCCGGCGCTGTGGCCGCGCTGGTTCGAGGCGGCGGGATTGGCGCCGCCGCGCGGCCGCTCCGCGAAACAGGCGGCGAAGGAAGCGCCGGAGGCCGAGCTCTCGTTCTCCGACGAGACCCATGCGATCCTGGCCGCGCTCGGCGGCCATGGCGTGGCGCTCCTGAGCCTCACGCTCGCGGCCGAGGAACTGCGCAGCGGCGCGCTGGTCCAGCCCTTCGGGCCGGCGCTCGATACCGGGCGCTACTTCCTGGCCACCGCGAACGGGCGCGAGGACGAGCCGGCGGTGCGCGCGGTCTGGGACTGGATCGCGTCGCAAGCACAGCCGGCTGGCTGATCAGTCCTCGAAGGGCTCGGCGATCTCGCGCAGCGCCATGCGCTTGTAGGCCGCGACCAGCGCCGCGCCCTCCTCGCTCGCCACGCCGATCGCGAGGCGGATCGTGGCCTCGCCGAGCTCCCAGATCAGGAAGGCCGACTGCTCGATGCGCTCGCGCCCCGCGTCGCCGTGCACCTTGCGCATCGCCTCGGCCAGCATCGCGCCGGCAATGCGGCTCTCGGCGATCTGCAGCCCCAGCAGTTGCTTGTCGGCCTGCATGCCGCTCCAGATGTCGCGCATCACGGGCCGCGCGACGACGATCTCGAAATAGCGGTCGACCAGCGCCGAGAAGGCCAGCCGCAGGCTCGCGAGGTCGTGCACCTCGCGCAGGCCCTCCTCGATGCAGCCGCGGCTGTGCAGGTTGATGCGCTCGGCCAGCACGCGGATCAGCGAGCTCTTGTCGGGGAAGTACTGGTAGAGCGAGCCGATCGAGATGCCGGCGCGCGCGGCCACCTCGCTCATCTTGAGCGAGTCGCTGCCGCCGCGCGCGATCAGGTCCGAGGCGCATTCGAGGATCAGCTCGACCCGCGCCTTGCTGCGCTCCTGCGTCGGGTTCTTGCGCGCGGCGGGCGCGGCAGTGGCGATCTGGTTCATGGCGAAACGGGCCCGAAAAAACGGTTGACGCTCGAAATGTGAGGGAATATCATTTTTTACGTGAGCAGTCCTCACATTAACCGAAGGAGTCCGAGATGGCAATCGATCAGGTGCAGATGCGGGACGATGCGCGTCCCATCCTCGTGCTGGGCGCTCACGGCAAGACCGGCGCGCGCGTGATGGCGTTGCTGCGGGCCGCCGGCCACGCGGTGCGCGCCGGCTCGCGCGGCGCCCGTCCCGCCTTCGACTGGAACGACCGCGCCACCTGGGGCCCGGCGCTCGAGGGCGTGCGCGCGGTCTACATCGCCTACCAGCCCGACCTCTGCGTGCCCGGCGCGGTCGAGACCGTGCGCGCCTTCTGCGAAGCGATCGCGCGGGCCGGCGTGCGCAAGGCCGTGCTGCTGTCGGGCCGCGGCGAGCCCGAGGCCGAGGACGCGGAGAACGCGCTGCGCGCCAGCGCGCTCGACTGGACCATCGTGCGCGCGAGCTGGTTCTTCCAGAACTTCAGCGAGAACTACTTCCTCGAGGAGATCGTCGCGGGCGAGATCACATTGCCCGAGGGCCTCGCGCCCGAGCCCTTCGTCGACGCCGACGACATCGCCGAGATCGCGGTCGCCGCGCTGCTCGATCCCGAGGGCGGGCGCCATGGCGGCCAGCTCTACGAACTCACCGGCCCCGAGGCGCTGGACTTTCCCGAGGCGATCCGCCGCATCGGCCAGGCCGCCGGCCGCGACATCGGCTGCCGCATCGTGACCATGGACGACTACGCCGCCGCGCTGGGCCAGGCCGGCCTGCCGGCCGATCTCGCGTGGCTCGTGATCTACCTCTTCAAGACCGTGCTCGACGGCCGCAACACGCCGGTGGCCGACGGCGTGCAGCGCGCGCTGGACCGCCCGCCGCGCGGCTTCGCCGAGTACCTCGCGCGCACCGCGCCCACGGGTGTCTGGGGAGCCGCGTCGTGAGCGGCAAGCTGCTGAGCGCGCTGGTGCTGGCCGGCGCGCTGTCCAGCGCGCTCGTCGCCGGCATGTTCTACGCGTTCTCGTCCTTCATCATGGCCGCGCTGGCACGCGTGCCGCCGGCCGAGGGCATGCGCGCGATGAACGCGATCAACGTGACGGTGATCACGCCGAGCTTCATGGCGCTGTTCATGGGCGCGGCCGTGCTCGGCATCGCTCTCGCGATCTGGTCGCTGTTCTCGATCTCGCAGGCCGACTCGCAGCTGGTGCTGCTGGGCGCCCTGCTCTACCTGCTCGGCTGCTTCGGCGTGACCATGGCCTTCAACGTGCCGCTCAACGACCAGCTGGCCGCTGCGCCCACCGAGGCGCTGTGGCACAGCTACCTGCGGACCTGGACGATGTGGAACAGCGTGCGCACCGCCGCGGCCGCGCTGTCGTCGGCGGTGCTGGTGGCCGTGGCGCTGCGGCAGGCCGCGGGTTGAAGGCGGGAGCGGGCAACCGAACGCAGAGGGCGCGAAGGTTTCGCAGAAGTCGCAGAAGGAACAACCAAAAAATCGATGTTCTTCTGCGACTTCTGCGCTCCTTGGTATTCCTTCTGCGTTCGGCTGTCCGAATTCAAGGGGCGCGCAATTGCTCGCGCAGCCTGGCGCCGATCTCGGGCCGCTCGAGGAAGGGATCGGCGGGGTTGGTGATCGAGACGATGTTCTCCATGCGGCTGCGCACGTTGCCCAGCGCCTTCGGGTGGCTGAACACGTAGAACTGGTTGGCGCTGATCGCCTCGAAGACCTTGGCCGCGACCTCGGCCGCCGTGATCTTGCCGCTGCTCACCGCCTTGTTGCTCATGGCCTGGCCGATCAGCTGGCTCTTGGTGAGCTCGCTCTGCTTGGGCGCGTCGGGCCGGTTGCGCTCGCTGCTGGTGATGCCGGTGGGCACGAAGTACGGGCACAGCAGGCTGGCGCCGATCTGGTCGGTGACCAGGTTCAGGTCCTGGTACATGGTCTCGGTGAGGCTCACGACCGCGGCCTTGGCCGCGTTGTAGATGCCCATGTTCGGCGGCGTCAGCAGGCCGGCCATGCTCGCGGTGTTGGTCACGTGGCCGCGGTACGAGGGGTCCTTCGCGGCGGCCTCGAGCATCATCGGCACGAACAGGCGCACGCCGTGGATCACGCCCCAGAGGTCGACGCCGAGCACCCAGTCCCAGTCGGCCACGGTGTTCTCCCACACCAGGCCGCCCGCGCCCACGCCGGCGTTGTTGAAGACGAAGTGCGGCGCGCCGAAGCGCTCCTTGACGGCGGCGGCCAGCGCTTCCATCTGCGCCGCGTCCGACACGTCGACCTTGCGCGCCAGCACCTGCGCGCCGGCCGCTTCCATCTCGGCCTTGGCCTTGTCGAGTGCGTCCTGCTGCACGTCGACCAGCACGAGGTTCATGCCGCGCGCCGCGCCGATGCGCGCGCATTCGAGTCCGAAGCCCGAGCCCGCGCCGGTGAGCACGGCGGTCTTGCCCTTGAAGTCCTGAATCATTGGATACGTTCCTTTGGAATGGCTCTGCGCCGAGCATTAGAGCGCGTCGGCGCGCACGCGGCTGTCGTTCGTGCGACGCATCGCGAAGCCTTTGGTTTACGCATGGGCCGGCAGCGCCGAAGGGTGTCTCCGAAGCTACATACAAGCTGCCTATAAACCGCCGCAGCCCGCTCGCCGGTCCTTCATTCCATCCAGAAAATTTCCATGATCCATGCAGCGCCGAGGCCGACCTGGCAACTCAGAACTTTGGTACTCGCGGCAGTCGTCGCGCTGAGCGCCTGCGGCGGCGGTGGCGGCGGCGGGGGTGTCTTCCCCTTCGTTCCCCCGCCCTCCTCCGGTACCGCGCCGCCCGCGGTGCAACCGCCGCCGGCCCCGCCGCCGCCCACCTGCGCGGCCGCCGTGCCGGCCGACGCGCCGCTCGCGGCCATTCCCGCCGTGCAGGGCACGGGCCACCTGAGCCCGATGGCGGACCAGGGCGTGACCGTGCGCGGCGTGGTGGTCGGCGACTTCCAGGCCACCGGCACCGGCGACACCAGGCTCAACGGCTTCTTCGTGCAGTCGCTGGTGCCTGATGCCGATCCGCTGACCTCCGAAGGCCTCTTCGTCTACGCGCCGGCCAATGCGACGCGCGTGGCGGTCGGCGACTACGTGCAGGTCTCGGGCACGGTCACCGAGTTCGGCCAGACCGCGGGCGCCAACGCCAAGCCCGACAGCATCACGCAGATCGCGGGCACGACCGACAAGCCCGTGGCCATTTCCATCTGCGGCTCGGGCCTCGCGATCGCGCCGACCCCGATCACGCTGCCGGTGGCCGACGAATCCACGCTCGAGCGCTACGAAGGCATGCTGGTCGAGATCGCGCAACCGCTGGCCGTGTCGGAGCTGTTCGAGCTGGGCCGCTACGGCCAGCTGGTGCTGTCGCTCAACGGGCGCCAGTTCAACCCCACCAACGGCAACGCGGCCGCCACGCACGAGCAGAACCTGCTCGCGCGCATCGTGCTCGACGACGGCTCGTCGCGCCAGAACCCGAACCCCATCCCCTACCTGAGCGCCGCGGGCACCGACGGCACGCGCCGCATGGGCGACACCACGCAGAAGGTCACGGGCATCCTGAGCCACAACTTCGCGGCCTACCGGATCCAGCCGACCGAGGCGACCAGCTTCGCGCAGGCCAACCCGCGCCCGGCCACCGCGCCCGCGGTCGGCGGCACGCTGAAGGCCGCGAGCCTGAACGTGCTGAACTACTTCACCACCTTCCAGAACGGCGAGAACGCCGCGGGCCAGACCGGCCAGGGCTGCACGCTCGGCAGCGAGGCACCGAGCGCGGGCAACTGCCGCGGCGCCAACAACCGCGCCGAGTTCGATCGCCAGCAGGCCAAGATCGTGGCCGCGATCGCGGGCCTCGATGCCGACGTGATCGGCCTGATGGAGATCCAGAACACCGACGTGGCGACCGACAACCTCGTGGCCGCGCTCAACGCGAAGCTGGGCGCGGGCACATACGCCTCGGTGCGCAGCGGCAGCTTCGGCACCGACGCGATCAAGGTCGACATCCTCTACAAGCCCGCCAAGGTGCAGCGCGTCGGCGGCCTGGTGTTCCCCACCGGCACCGACCTCGCGGACTACGTCGCGCCCAGCGGCCGGCCGCCGCTGGCGCAGCGCTTCAGCGCGGTGGGCAACCACGGCGGCTTCTGGTTCGTGGTCAACCACCTGAAGAGCAAGGGCAGCTGCCCGAGCACCGGCGACATCGACCTGGGCCAGGGCTGCTTCAACCTCGCGCGCACGAAACAGGCGACGGCGCTCAACAGCTTCGTCGCCAAGCTCAAGGCGCAGGGCGAGGCCGACGTGCTGATGATGGGCGACTTCAACAGCTACCTGCTCGAGGACCCGACCAAGGTGCTCGAGTCGGCCGGCAACGAGAGCCTGCTCAAGCGCATGCCCGCCAACGACCGCTACACCTACGTGTTCGGCGGCGAGACCGGCGCGCTCGACCATGCCTATGCCTCGGGCTCGCTCGCCACGCAGGTCGCGGGCGTGGGCGTGTGGCACATCAACGCCGACGAGCCGACCGCGCTCGACTACAACACCGACTTCACGACCGACGACCGCTACGCGCCCACGCCGTACCGCGCCTCGGACCACGACCCGGTGCTGGTGGGCCTGAACCTCGCGGCCGACACGGCCGTGACGCTGCCGATCCTCGGCGGCACCATCCCCGCGACCGCCCGGGCCGGCGAAAGCTACGGCGTGACGATCACCGAGGCCCTGCCCGGCGGCAGCGCCACCCTGACTTCGCTCTCGGTCGACTGGGGCGATGGCAGCGCCGCGACGACCGCGCCGGGCGCCGGCACGGTGACGCATACCTACGCGGCCGCGGGCAGCTTCGACGTGGTGATCACGCTGACCAACTCGGCGGGCCAGACCGCCACGCGCTCCGGAACCGTCGCTGTCAGCAAGATCGTGGTGGTTCCGCCCGGCCCGCCCGACCTGTTCTTCAGCGAGTACATCGAAGGCAGTTCGAACAACAAGGCGATCGAGCTCTACAACCCGACCGCGGCGACGCTGGACCTGAGCCTCTACACCGTCAAGCTGTACTCGAACGGCGCGAGCACCGCGACCAACACGCAGGTGCTCAGCGGCACCCTGGCACCGGGGGCGACGCTGGTGCTCTCGAACAGCGGCGCCACCACGCCCTTCAAGCCAGCGGGTTCGATCGTCAGCAGCGTGGTCAACTACAACGGCGACGATGCGCTGACGATCGAGAAGTCGGGCACGGTCATCGACCGCATCGGCCAGGTCGGCGTGGACCCCGGCACCGAATGGAAGAGCGGCAGCGTGAGCACGCTGGACCAGACGCTGCGCCGCAAGCCCACCGTCAAGGCCGGCGACCGCAATCCCCTGCTGCCCTTCGATCCGGCGGAGCAGTGGGACAGCTTTCCGATCAACACCTCGGACGGCCTGGGCTCGCACACGGTGAACTGAGCGGGAGCGCCGGGCCGGCGATCGACGGCCCGGCGGTTTTTCAGCCCTCGGCTTTCTTCAGCACGTAGCCGATGCGCGGGAAGTGCACGTGCACCCGGCCCGTGCGTTCGCCGTTGCGCTCCAGCGTGTAGTGGGTGCGCGTGGCCGCCACCAGGATGCCCGGCGTTTCCTCGAGCCCGAAGCTCTCGGCGCGCAAGGTGACGGCGCTGCCCAGCGGAATGCCGTGGTCGTCCTGGAAGGTGCTGTCGGTCAGCAGCGAATGCGGCGTCGCGGCCTTGGCCACGGCGATCGCTTCCTCCGCGCCGAACTTCTCGGGCGTGCCATGGCCGATGGCCGCCATGCGGTTCATCCAGTCGACCACCGCGGGCGTGAGGTCGAGGATGCCCTTGACCGCCTCGATGCGGCGCGTGTACCACAGCGGGTGGTAGGCCGAGAAGTCGGCGATGCAGGGCCCCTCGCCGAGCAGGAAGGGCTTGTCGTCGAGCATGTCGGACAGCCGGCGCAGGTACGACTTGTAGGCGCTGGTGGCGTCGGCCGGGCGCAGCCGCGTCATGTTGCCGGCGCTCATCTTCGCGCGGTCCTCGCCGAAGGCCTTGGCGGCCTCGGGCGGCGCCTTGGCGAACACCTCGGCCGCGCCCTTGGGCTGCAGGTTCCAGGCCATCGCGGCCCAGAACAGCGTGGTGTCGGCCCACTGCGCGAGGATGCGCGACATGCCCTTCTCGGGCTCGGGGTAGAGCGTGGGCGCGGGCTGCAGGTGCTCGAGCACGTCGGCGATCAGCGCGCTGTCGCAGTAGATGTCGGCGCCGATCTGCAGGAACGGCGTCTTGCGGTAGCCGCCCGTGAGCACCTCCACGTCGGGCTTGGGCATGATCGGCGGGATGAAGACCGACTTCCACGGCAGCTGCTTGGCGCCGAGGATCAGGCGCACCTTCTCCGAGAAGGGCGAGGTGGCGTAGTGGTGCAGGATCAGGTCGGCCATCGTGGTTCTTTCGTTGAAGGAGGGACAGGTTTTTTCTAGACGGGTTGGGCGCGCCGCACGATCGCATCGAAATCGGTGCCCGCGCCCAGCGTGCCGAAGGCATGGCCCCAGTCGCCGCCCAGGCGCGAGGCGCAGAACGCGCCCACCACCGCCGGCGGCGCGGTCTGCGCGAGCAGCGAAGCCTGCACGGCCAGCGCCACGTCCTGTGCCAGACGACGCGCCTCGACCTCGGAGGCCATCGCCTCGATGCGCGCGGGCAGCGCGTCGGCCAGGCGGTCGAGCGCCGCATGCTGGCCGCGCGCGGGGGCCAGTTCGTGCGCCAGCGCCGCCACCGCGTCGCCCTTGCGCAGGCCGCGCAGCAGGTCGAGCGCCATGATGTTGCCCGCGCCCTCCCAGATCGAGTTGAGCGGCATCTCGCGGTAGACGCGCGCCATCACGCCCTCGCCGCCCTCCTCCACGTAGCCGTTGCCGCCCAGGCATTCCATCGCTTCCTGGCCCAGCAGGCTGCCGCGCTTGCAGATCCAGAACTTGGCGACCGGCGTCAGCAGGCGCGCCATCAGTCGCTCGTGCTCGTCGGCGGGCCGGTCGAAGGCGCGCGCGAGGCGGATCGCGAGCGCGGTGGCGGCCTCGCTCTCGAGCGCCATGTCGGCCAGCACGTTCTGCATCAGCGGCTGCGCGATCAGCGGCTTGCCGAAGGCGCTGCGCTGCGCTGTGTGGTTCAGAGCCAGCGCGAGCGCCTGGCGCATCAGCCCGCTGGTGCCGAGCGCGCAATCGAGCCGCGTCATCGTGCCCATCTCGAGGATCTGCGGAATGCCGCGGCCCTCCTCGCCCACCAGCCAGGCGCTGGCGCCGTGGAACTCGACCTCGGAACTGGCATTGGCCTTGTTGCCGAGCTTGTCCTTCAGGCGCTGGATGCGGATCGCGTTGCGCGTGCCGTCGGGCAGCACGCGCGGCAGGAAGAAGCAGCTGAGCCCGGCCGGCGCCTGCGCCAGCACCAGGAAGGCATCGCACATCGGCGCGGAGAAGAACCACTTGTGGCCCGTGATCTCGTAGCGCTCGCCCCAGCCGTCGCTGCCGGCGCGCACCGCCTTCGTGGTGTTGGCCCGCACATCGGAGCCGCCCTGCTTCTCGGTCATGCCCATGCCCATGGTCACGCCGGCCTTGTCGGCCACCGGCTTGAGCGCGGGGTCGTACACGAGGCTGCCGAGCTTCGCACCCCAGTCGGCATGCACGGCCGCGTTGTCGCGCAGCGCGGGCGTGGCCGCGTAGGTCATCGAGATCGGGCACAGCATCGAGGGCTCGAGCTCGGTGAAGAGCATGAAGCCCGCGGCGCGCAGCACATGGGGCGACGCGGCCGCGCCGGGCTCGGCGCGCCATGGCGTGCCGTGCAGGCCGGCGCCCACCGCCGCTTTCATCAGCAGGTGGTAGCTCGGATGGAACTCGACCTCGTCGATGCGCCGTCCGAAGCGGTCGTGCGTGTGCAGCTCGGGCGTGTGCACGTTGGCCAGCCGCGCATGCGTCTGCATCTCGGCCGAACCGAGCGTTTCGCCCAGTTGCCGCAGCGACTCCGTCGGCAACTGTGGCGCATTGAAATTCAACGCATCGCGCAGGGGCCGGTGGGTGTCGAAGAGGTTGTAGCCGGCCAGTGGTGCCGGCTGGTTGAATACCTCGTGGGTCGCGTCCATGCCGGCTCCTTCGCGTTCTCTTCTCTCAGATCAGCTTGACGAGCTGCTTGCCGAAGTTGCGGCCCTTGAGCAGCCCCAGGAAGGCCTCGGGCGCGGCCTCGATGCCCTGCGCGATCGACTCGCGCGGCTTGAGCTTGCCGCTGCCCACCAGCGCGCCGAGTTCGGCCAGCGCCTCGGGCCACACCTCCATGTGCTCGCTGACGATGAAGCCCTCGACCTTGAGCCGGTTGATCAGGATCAGCGCGGGGTTCGCGAGCGGCAGCGGCTGGCCGTCGTAGCCCGCGATCATGCCGCACAGCGCCACGCGCGCGAAGGCGTTGGTGCGCAGCAGCACGGCGTCGAAGATGTAGCCGCCGACGTTCTCGAAATAGCCGTCGATGCCGTTCGGGCAGGCTTCCTTGAGCGCCGCGCTCATGGTCTTGACGTCCGGATGCTGGCGGTAGTCGATGCAGGCATCGAAGCCCAGTTCGTCGGTCACGTACTTGCACTTGTCCGGGCCGCCCGCGATGCCCACCACGCGGCAGCCGCGCGCCTTGGCCAGCGCGCCGAAGGCGCTGCCCACGGCACCGCTGGCGGCCGTGATGACCACGGTCTCGCCGGCCTTGGGCGCGATGATCTTGACCAGGCCGTACCAGGCGGTCACGCCCGGCATGCCGACCGCGCCCAGGTAGTGCGACAGCGGCACGTGGGTGGTGTCCACCTTCTTGAGCGCACCGGGCTGCGAGGCATCGACCACGCTGTACTCCTGCCAGCCGCCGAAGCCCACCACCTTGTCGCCCACGGCGTACTTCGGGTGCTTGCTCTCGACCACTTCGCCCACGGTGCCGCCCTGCATCACCTGGCCCAGCGGCTGCGGCTGGGCGTAGCTCTTGGCGTCGTTCATGCGCCCGCGCATGTAGGGATCGAGGCTCATGTAGTGGTGGCGCACCAGCACCTGGTTGTCCTGGAGCGCCGGGGTTTGCGCGGTCACGAGCTTGAAGTTGCTCGCGACGGCTTCGCCCTCGGGGCGGTTGTCGAGGATCTGCTGCTTGTTGGTCGGCATGGTCGTGTCTCCTGGAAACTGGATGGCGGCGCGCGAGGCGCCTTGGGACTGCGGCGGCGGAACGGGGTCCGCCGCCCCTGGAATGCTTGCCGTCAGTCGGTCGACGGCGGGCGCATCGCGTTGGCGCTCGCCGGGCCGGTCGGCAGCCGGCGCTTCACGTACTTGAAGGTGCCGGTGGCATGGGCGCACACGCGCTCCTGCTCGTCGTAGATCCTGGCCTCGGTGAAGGCCAGCGTGGCGGTGCGGTGGATCAGCGTGCCGCGCGCGCGCAGCGGGCCGACCGAGGGCTGCATGAAGCTGGTCTTCATCTCGATCGTGACCACGCCGGTCTCGGGCGTCACGCTGCGCGCGGCCGCGGCCATGGCGATGTCGAGCAAGGTCATGCAGGCGCCGCCGTGCGTCACGTCGAAGGTGTTGAGATGCTCGGGCTTGGCCGTGTAGCGGATCTCGGATTCGCCGTTCTCGAACTTCACGAGCTCGAAGCCCAGGTGGCGCGCGAACGGGATCTGGCTCGTGTACGAGCGGATGTTGATGTCGTCGGAGTCTTGGGTCATTGCTTCAGGCCGCGCCCAGGACCACGCTCACGCCGCCGTCGACGGCCAGCCACTGGCCGGTGATGTGCTTGCCGGCATCGCTCGCGTACAGCAGCGTCAGGCCCTTCAAGTCTTCGTCGTCGCCCAGGCGGCCCAGCGGCGCCTGCGCGGCCATCTTCTCCTCGCCCAGCGACTTGATCAGGCCGGCCGCCATCTTGGTCATGAAGAAGCCCGGGCAGATCGCGTTGACGGTGATGTTGTACTTGCCCCATTCGGCCGCCAGCGTGCGCGTGAAGCCGATCACCGCGGTCTTGGAGGTGTTGTAGGCCAGGGTCTGCATCTCGGGCGGGTTGCCGTTGAGGCCCGCGATCGAGGCGATGTTGATGATGCGGCCGCTCTTCTTCGGGATCATGTACTGGTTGGCCACGTGCTGCGACAGGATGAAATAGCCGCGCACGTTGAGGTTCATCACCTTGTCCCAGGCCTCGACCGGATGGCTTTCGGCCGGCGCGCCCCAGCTCGCGCCGGCGTTGTTCACGAGGATGTCGATCGCGCCCAGGCGCTGCAGGGTCTCCTCGGCCAGGCGGCGGGTGTCCTCCTCCTTCGCGCAGTCGGCGGCGATCCAGCGCGCGTCGATGCCGGCGGCCTGCAGCTCGGTCGCGGCCTGCTCGAGGTCCTCGGCCTTGCGCGAGCTCAGCATGATCTTCGCGCCGGCCTCGCCGAGCGCATGGGCCATCTGCAGGCCCAGGCCGCGCGAGCCGCCGGTGATGAGCGCGGTCTTGCCGCGCAGGTCGAACAATTGCTGGGTGGTGCGGGTGGTCATGGGGATGTCTCCGGAGGTCGGTGGTGTTCGGGGAATGTCAGATCTCATAGTCCATGCACTGGCGCGCTTCGCGCACGGCGCCGATGAAGGGCTTGAGCGCGACGTGCTGCGGATGCTCGGCATAGGCCGCGAGCGCGGCGGCATCGGTGAATTCCGAATTGAGGATCAGGTCGTAGGTGGCTTCCAGGCCCGGCTGGGCCAGCGCGACCTCGAAGCGCACGGTGCCCGGCGACAGCGTCGCGCAGGCCTCGAGCAGCGCCTTGGCCTTGGCGAGGTTGGCGGCCTTGTCGGCGCCCTCGGCGTGCGCCTTGAACTTCCACATCACGATGTGCCTGAGCATGGCCTCGCTCCTTACCTGTCGTTCATGCGCGAGCGCACGTAGATCAGCACGAAGCCCACGACGGTCGCGATGCCGCCGGGCACGGCCATGGCCCAGCCGGTGGCCGGCTCGGTGCGGCCGGTGGCGATGCCGAGGATGACGAGGAACAGGCCGCCGTAGATCAGGATCCAGATCCACTTCTCGAGCGTGGCATGCGGTTTGGGTGGCTTGGCGGGAGTGGGAGGGGTCATGGCAATGGCAGGCATCAGAATGCCTCTTCGGGCAAGGCGGTACAGGTCGGATCGCGGCTCTCGACCACGTTGAGCCAGGCGCCGTTCTTGGGCAGCTCGTAGTGGAAGAAATAGCGCGCGGCCGCCATCTTGCCAGCAGTCGCGGGCGCGGCCTGCGCCGGGTCGAGTTCGAGCGCGCGCTGCGCCACGTCGAGCCACAGCCAGGCCAGCACCGTGTGGCCGAAGGCCTGCATGTACGGCACCGCGTTCACCAGCGCCTCGGCCGGGTCGCCGGTGGACCAGGCGGCCTCGGTGGCGCTGCCCACGCGCTGCAGCGCCTCGCCCAGCGCCTTGGCATGGGCGGCCAGCGCGGGCGCCTTGGCGGCGCGGCCGATGGTCTCGGTCATGCGGCCCGCCAGCAGCTGCAGGCCGCGGCCCTTCTCCATCAGCACCTTGCGGCCCAGCAGGTCGGCCGCCTGGATGCCGTGCGTGCCCTCATGGATCATGTTGAGGCGGTTGTCGCGCCAGTACTGCTCGACCGGGAAGTCGCGCGTGTAGCCGTAGCCGCCATGGACCTGGATCGCGAGCGAGTTGGCCTCGAGGCACCATTCGCTGGGCCAGCTCTTGGCGATCGGCGTCAGCACTTCCAGCAGCAGCCGCGCGTCGTCGGCGGCCTGCTCGCTGCCGGTCTTCTGCTCGTCGACCAGCCGCGCGCAGTACAGCTCGAGCGCCAGCGCGCCCTCGCAATAGGCCTTCTGCGCGAGCAGCATGCGGCGCACGTCGGCGTGCTCGATGATGCGCACCTGCGGGCCGGCGGAGTCCTTGACCACCTTGGCCTCGCCGCCCTCGGGCTTCTTCACGAGGCGGCCCTGCGGCCGGCTCTTCGCATAGTCGAGCGAGGCGTGGTAGCCAGCCATGCCGAGCATGGTGGCGGCGGTGCCGACGCCGATGCGTGCCTCGTTCATCATGTGGAACATGCAGTGCAGGCCCTTGCCGGGCGCGCCGACCAGGTAGCCCACCGCGCCGGCCTTGCCGCCGACCGGGTACTTGCCTTCGCCGAAGTTCAGCAGCGTGTTGGTGGTGCCGCGCCAGCCCAGCTTGTGGTTGAGGCCCGCGAGCGCCACGTCGTTGCGCTCGCCGGTCAGTTCGCCCTGCGTGTCCACCATGCGCTTGGGCACGATGAACAGCGAGATGCCGCGCGTGCCCGGCACCAGCTTGCCGTTCTCGTCGGGAATCTTGGCGAGCACGATGTGCACGATGTTCTCGGTCAGCTCGTGGTCGCCCGAGGAGATCCACATCTTGTTGCCCGTGAGCCGGTAGCGCGGGCCCAGCGGATCGTCCTGGAAGCCATCGCCATCGGGCACCGCGCGCGTGGCCACGTCGCTCAGCGAGGAGCCGGCCTGCGGCTCCGACAGGCACATGGTGCCGGCCCAGCGCCCGGAGAACTCGTTCTTGGCGAACACCTCCTTCTGTGCATCGGTGCCGTGCACCATCAGCAGGTTGGCGTTGCCGCTGGTCAGCATGTTCGAGCCGATGCTCACCGAGGCCATCGCGAAGAAGCTGTTGGCCGCGGCCTGCACCGTGTAGGGCAGCTGCATGCCGCCGATGTCGTAGTCCTGCGCCGCGCTCATCATTCCCGATTCGACGAAGGCCTTGTGCGCGTCGTGCGTGGCCTGCGGCAGGATCACCTTCTCGCCGTCGAAGTGCGGCTCCTGCGTGTCGACGGTGCGGTTGAACGGCGCGTACTTCTCGCGCGCGATGCGCTCGCAGGTGTCGAGCACCGCGTCGAAGGTCTCGCGCGAGTGGTCGGCGAAGCGTTCGCGCGCGGCCAGCGTTTCGGCATGCAGCCAGTCGTAGAGCAGGAAATCGAGGGTGGGACGCAGGCTCATGATGAGTTCCAGGAAAGCGGGATCAGGGTCGGGATCGGGATCGGACTGCCGAACGCAGAAGGCGCGGAAACCAAGAAAAAGTCGCAGAGAAAAACCAATGAAAAAATTTTGGTTTCTCTTCTGCGACTTCTGCGTAACCTTCGCGACTTCTGCGTTCGGAAGTCCGAATTCAGCGGTTCAGGACAATGCTCAGATCACCTCGAACACGCCCGCGGCACCCATGCCGCCGCCGATGCACATCGTGACCACGACCTTCTTCGCGCCGCGGCGCTTGCCTTCGATCAGCGCGTGGCCCGTGAGGCGCTGGCCGCTCACGCCGTAGGGGTGGCCCACGGCGATGGCGCCGCCGTCCACGTTGAGGCGATCGGCCGGGATGCCGAGCTTGTCGCGGCAGTAGATCACCTGCACCGCGAAGGCTTCGTTGAGCTCCCACAGGTCGATGTCGTTGACCGTCAGGCCCAGGCGTTTGAGCACCTTGGGGATCGCGAAGACGGGGCCGATGCCCATCTCGTCGGGCTCGCAGCCCGCCACCGCGAAGCCCAGGAAGCGGCCCAGCGGCTTCAGGCCCTTGCGCTCGGCGTACTTCTCGTCGACCACCACGCAGGCGCCGCCGCCGTCCGAGAACTGGCTGGCGTTGCCGGCCGAGATCAGGCCGCCGGGCAGCGCCGAGCGGATGCCGCTGATGCCTTCCTTGGTCGTGCCGGGGCGGATGCCTTCGTCGTTCTCGATCGTGACTTCCTTGGTGCGCAGTCCCAGCACCGGGTCGGCCACGCCGGCCAGCACGGTGATCGGCGCGATCTCGTCCTTGAAGCGGCCGGCTTCCAGCGCTGCCGTGGCCTTCTGCTGGCTCGCGGCGCCGTATTCGTCCATGGCGTCGCGGCCGATGTTGTAGCGCTTGGCGACCTGCTCGGCCGTCTGCAGCATGTTCCAGTAGATCTCGGGCTTGTGCTTCACCAGCCAGGGGTCGGCCAGCATGTGCTTGTTGGCTTCGTTCTGCACGCACGAGATGCTCTCGACGCCGCCGGCCACGTAGACGTCGCCCTCGCCCGCGATGACGCGCTGGGCGGCGGTGGCGATGGTCTGCAGGCCCGAGGAGCAGAAGCGGTTGATGGTCATGCCCGAGGTGGTGATCGGGCAGCCGGCGCGCAGCGCGATCTGGCGCGCGATGTTCGAGCCGGTCGCGCCCTCGGGCGTGGCGCAGCCCATGATCACGTCGTCGACCTCGGCGGCCTCGATGCCGGCACGGGCGATCGCGTGCTGCACCGCATGGCCGCCGAGCGTGGCGCCGTGCGTCATGTTGAAGGCACCCTTCCAGCTCTTGGCGAGCGGCGTGCGGGCGGTGGAAACGATGACGGCGCTGGTCATGGTGAGGTCCTTTTCGAAGATGGAAGGGAAAGCCGGGTTACTGGGACTGCGCGCCGGAGGCGTTGCGCAGCAGCTGCTGATAGAAGCCGATCATCTCGCCGTAGTTCGAGATCGCGAGGCGTTCGTTGGTGCCGTGGAAGCGCGCGAGGTCCTCGTTCTTCATGCGGAACGGCGAGAAGCGGAACACCGCGTCGCTCAGGATCGAGAAGTGGCGCGAATCGGTGGCCGCGGTCATGAGACCGGGCGCGACGATGGCGTCGGGGAAGGACTGGCGCACCGAGCGCTCGATGGTGCGGTAGCCGGCGCTGTCGGTCGGCGAGACCGGCGAGGCCTCGGAGTTGCCGGGGTAGCGCTTGATCTTGATCTCGTCGTCGCCCAGCTGCTTGCGCAAGTGGGCCTCGACGCTGTCGATGGTGTCGCCGGGCAGCACGCGGAAGTTGACGGCGGCCTCGGCGCGGCCGGGCAGCACGTTGTCCTTGTTGCCGGCGCGCACGATGGTCAGCGCGGTGGTGGTGCGCAGCATCGCGTTGCTGCTCGGGCTCTTCTGCAGCTGGCCTTCGACCAGCGGCGCCGTGAGCCAGAGGTTGGACAGCATCACGCGGTTGATGCCGCTCATCTCGGGCGCGAGCGTGCCGAACATCTGGCCGGCCACGCCCTGGATGCCGCCGGGCATCGGGTTGGCCTCGAGGCGCGCGAGCGCCGCGCTCAGGCGGCCGATCGCGCTGTGCGCGGGCGGCATCGACGAGTGGCCGGGCGCGGTGTCGAGCGAGAGGAAGAAGGTGGCGTAGCCCTTCTCGGCCAGGCCGATCAGCGCCGCCGGCTTGCTCAGGCCCGGCAGCACGCCGTCGAGCACCAGCAGGCCCTCGTCGAGCACCCAGTCGAGCTTCACGCCGCGCGATTGGAGCAGCTCGGCGATCGGCAGCGCGCCGCGCAGGCCGCTGACCTCCTCGTCGTCGCCCATCGCGAGGTAGACGGTCTGCTTCGGCTGGAAGCCGCTCGCGATCAGCAGCTCGATGGCCTCCATCTGCGCGAACAGGTTGCCCTTGTTGTCGAGCGTGCCGCGGCCCCAGACGAAGCCGTCCTTGATCTCGCCGCCGAAGGGATCGACGCTCCAGGCCTTCTCGGTGCCCGGCGCGATCGGCACCATGTCCTGGTGCGCCATCAGCGCGATCGGCTTGGCCTGCGGATCGCTGCCGGTCCAGGTGTAGAGCAGCGCCTTCTGGCCCACGACCTCGCGCTTGAGCGTGGCGTGGACCTTGGGAAAGTTCTGTTCGAGGTAGGCATGCAGCCGGTCGAACTCGGCCAGGTTGGCGGCCGGGTCGTCGAGGCTGGACACCGTGCGAATGGGGATCGCGCCCGCGAGCCGCTTCGCGGCGGCCTGCAGGTCGATCTCGGGCTTGGGGGCCGGCGCCACCGCGAGCTGGCGCGATGGCGTGGTCCAGGTCTTGACCGCCACGGCCGCCGCCAGCGCGACGAGCACCAGCAGCAACCCCAGGAAGATGCGTTTCAGCATGGGCGGTCGGGTTCCCGGACGATCAACCGAAGGACTTGCCTTCGGCCACCAGCTTCTGGATCAGCGGCGCGGGCTGCCAGAACTCGGCGTCGTCGCGCGGGTTTTTCGCGAAGCGCTTCATCGTCTCGGCCACGTTGTACAGGCCGACCTGCGAGGCATAGTGCATCGGGCCGCCGCGCCAGATCGGGAAGCCGTAGCCCGTGAGGTAGACCATGTCGATGTCGCCCGACTTGGAGGCGATGCCGTCTTCCAGGATGTGCGCGCCTTCGTTGACCAGCGCATAGACCAGGCGCTGCACGATCTCCTCGTCGGAGATCTTGCGCGGCGTGATGCCCAGTTCCTTGCGGTGGTCCTCGATCATCTTGTTGACGAGCTCCGAGGGGATCGCGTCGCGCTTGCCGGCCTGGTAGTCGTACCACCCTGCCCCGGTCTTCTGGCCGAAGCGGCCCAGTTCGCAGAGCTTGTCGGCCGTGCGGCTGTACTTCATGTCGGCGCGCTCGACGGCACGGCGCTTGCGGATCGCCCAGCCGATGTCGTTGCCGGCCAGGTCGCCCATGCGGAACGGACCCATCGCGAAGCCGAACTTCTCGATCGCCTTGTCGACCTGCTGCGGCGTCGCGCCTTCGTCGAGCAGGAAGCCGGCCTGGCGGCTGTACTGCTCGATCATGCGGTTGCCGATGAAGCCGTCGCACACGCCCGAGACCACCGAGGTCTTCTTGATCTTCTTGCCGATGGCCATGACCGTGGCGAGCACGTCCTTGGCGGTCTGCTTGCCGCGCACCACCTCGAGCAGCTTCATCACGTTGGCCGGGCTGAAGAAGTGCATGCCGACCACGTCCTGCGGACGCTCGGTGAACGATGCGATCTTGTCGACGTCGAGCGTCGAGGTGTTCGAGGCCAGGATCGCGCCCTTCTTGGCGACGCGGTCGAGTTCCTTGAAGACCTTCTCCTTGACGCCGATCTCCTCGAACACGGCTTCGATGATCAGGTCGGCGTCCTTCAGGTCGTCGTAGTTCAGCGTGGTGCTCAAGAGCGCCATGCGCTGCTCGTACTTGTCCTGCTTGAGCTTGCCCTTCTTGACCTGGGCTTCGTAGTTCTTCTTGATGGTCGCGATGCCGCGGTCGAGCGCTTCCTGCTTCATCTCCAGGATCTTCACGGGGATGCCCGCGTTGAGGAAGTTCATCGAGATGCCGCCGCCCATGGTGCCGGCGCCGATCACGCCGACCGTCTTGATCTCGCGCTTGGGCGTGTCCTCGGGCACGTCGGGAATCTTCGAGGCGGCGCGCTCGGCCATGAACAGGTGGCGCAGCGACAGCGACTCGGGCGTGAACATCAGCGCGGTGAACAGGCGACGTTCCTCGGCCATGCCCTCGTCGAACTTGAGCTTGGTCGCGGCCTGCACGGCGTCGATGCACTTGAGCGGCGCCGGATAGTTCTTCGACATGCCGCCGACCATGTTCTTGGTGAACTGGAAGTAGGCATCGCCCTGCGGGTGCTTGCACGGCAGGCTGCGCACCAGCGGCAGCTCGCCGCCCTTGGCGGCCGCGGCCTTGGCGAACTCGACGGCTTCGTCGAACACCGTCTCGGGCGAGGCGGCCAGCTTGTCGAACAGCTTCTGGCCCGGCAGGCTCGCGAGCACTTCGGACTTCACGGCCTCGCCGCTCACGATCATGTTGAGGGCGGTTTCCACGCCGAGCACGCGCGGCAGGCGCTGCGTGCCGCCGGCGCCGGGCAGCAGGCCCAGCTTGACTTCGGGCAGCGCCACGTTGGTGCCCGGGGCCGCGACGCGGTAGTGGCAGCCGAGCGCGAGCTCGAGGCCGCCGCCCATGCACACCGAATGGATCGCCGCGACGATCGGCTTGGTGGCGGCTTCGAGCGCGAGGATCACGCTCAGCAGGTTGGGTTCCTGCAGCGCCTTGGGCGTGCCGAATTCCTTGATGTCGGCGCCGCCCGAGAACGCCTTGCCGGCGCCGGTGATGACGATGGCCTTGACGGCATCGTCGGCATGGGCCTTCGACAGGCCGTCGGTGATGCCGATGCGGGTCGAGAAACCGAGACCGTTGACCGGGGGATTGGTCAGGGTGATCACGGCGACATCGCCGAGCACTTTGTATTCAGCCGTCATGCTGCGTTCCTTGGTGTGTGATGAGAAAAAAGAAAAAGCACGAGTGTTCTTTTTCCGGGGATTTTAGGCCTTTGGCGCGGCGCAACAATGGCACGCAGTCGCTGGAGGGACAAGGGGTGAAAACGGGAGCCGGACGCAGAGGACGCGAAGGTTCCGCGAAGGACGCGAAAGAAAACCCAAACAAGTATTTGGCTGCTCTTTCGCGTCCTTCGCGTGATCTTCGCGTCCTCTGCGTCCGGAAGTCCGCTTTCGAAAGCCTAGTCTAGACCTCGAGCCATTCCTTGCGCGTCGATCCGTCGGCGCGCAGGCTCGCCGGCGTGCCGTCGAAGACGATGCTGCCATGGCCCATGACGAGCGCGCGATCGGAGATCGCCATCGCGATGGTGAGCTTCTGCTCGATCAGCAGCACCGAGATGCCCTTGTCCTTGAGCGTGCGCAGGTACTGGCCCACGAGCTCGACGATCTTGGGCGCGAGGCCCTCGGTGGGCTCGTCGATGATGATCAGGTCGGGGTCGCCCATCAGCGTGCGGCACAGCGTGAGCATCTGCTGCTCGCCGCCCGAGAGCACGCCGGCCTCGGTGTGCTGGCGCTCCTTCAGGCGCGGGAACATGGCGTACATGTCGTCGAACTGCCAGCGGCTGCCCTTGCCGCTGCCCTTCTGCCCCAGCAGCAGGTTCTGGTGCACCGTGAGCTTGGGGAAGATGTCGCGGTTCTCGGGCACGTAGCCGATGCCCAGGTGGGCGATCTCGTAGGCCTTCTTGCGCAGGATGTCCTGCTCCTTCCAGCGCAAGGTGCCCTCGGCATGCACCAGGCCCATGATGGCCTTGGCGGTGGTCGAGCGGCCCGAGCCGTTGCGGCCCAGCAGCGCGACGATCTCGCCGGGCTGCACGTCGAAGGAAACGCCATGCAGCACATGGCTCTTGCCGTAGTAGGCGTGGATGTCGTGAAGCTTCAGCATCTCAGTGTCCCGCTCCCTGTGCATCGGCGACCGACGAACCCAGGTACGCCTCCTGCACGCGCGCATTGGCGCGCACCTCCGCGGGCGTGTCGAAGGCGATCACCTCGCCATACACCACCACCGCGATCTTGTCGGCCAGGCCGAACACCACGCCCATGTCGTGCTCCACCGTGAGCAGGGTCTTGCCGGTGGTCACGTGCTTGATCAGCGCGATGAAGTGCGAGGTCTCGGTCTTGCTCATGCCGGCCGTGGGTTCGTCCAGCAGGATCACGCTGGCGCCGCCGGCGATGGTCACGCCGATCTCGAGCGCGCGCTGCTCGGCATAGGTGAGGTTCACCGCGTGCACGTCGCGCTTGCGTTCCAGGCCGATCTGGCGGATCAGTTCCTCGGTGCGCGCATTGGCATCGTCGAGGTTCGAGAGGAAGCGCAGGAAGGTGTACTTGTAGCCGAGGCTCCAGAGCACGCCGCAGCGCAGGTTCTCGAACACGCTGAGCTTGGGGAAGATGTTCGTGATCTGGAAGCTGCGCGCGAGGCCCAGCCGGTTGATCTCGTAGGGCTTCCTGCCGTCGATGCGCTGCCCGTTGAGCAGCACCTCGCCGCTGGTGGGCGCGAGCCGGCCGCTGATCAGGTTGAACAGCGTGGACTTGCCCGCGCCGTTCGGCCCGATGACGGCCACGCGCTCGCCGGCCTTCACCGCGAGGTCCACGCCGCGAATGATCTCGGTCTTGCCGAAGTTCTTTCGCAGCGCCTTGAGTTCCAGTGCGTATTCAGCGCTCATGTGTTACGCCGCCTCCCGACGCTTGATTTCCGTTTCGATCTCTTCCTGCGCCTGGCCCCAGACCCGCACGAAGCGGCGCCGCGCGACCTCGAGCGCGCCCAGGCCGACGGCCAGGATCGCGACCGCGCCGAGCCAGCTGCCCGTGCCCGCGGTATTGAGCGAGACGCCGAAGAAGTTGAGGCTCGGGCCCATCGCCGCGTTGAGCTGGATGTGGTAGATCATCTCGATCAGCGCGGCCGCGCCGATCACCACCGGCACCAGCGCCGCGGCGAGCGCGAGGTAGAGCCACCAGAAGCGGCCGAACTTGCCGAACTTGGCCACGCGCAGGTTCATCATGATCAGGCTCGCGATGCCGCCCGGGGCGAACATCACCATGAACACGAACACCAGCCCGAAGTAGAGCTGCCAGGCCTTCGAGAGCTCCGACAGCAGGATCGAGGCGAACACCAGCAGCACCGCGCCGATCATCGGGCCGAAGAAGAACACCGCACCGCCGAGGAAGGTGAACAGCAGGTAGCCGCCCGAGCGCACCGCGTTGAGGCTGTCGGCCGCGTTCACGATCTCGAAGTTGATCGAGGCCAGGCCGCCGCCGATGCCGGCGAAGAAGCCCGCGATGATGAACGCGAAGTAGCGCACGCGCTGCGTGTTGTAGCCGATGAACTCCACGCGCTCGGGGTTGTCGCGCACCGCGTTGAGCATGCGGCCCAGCGGCGTGCCGGTGAAGGCGAACATCAGCGCGGTGCACACGAAGCAATAGAACGCGATCAGGTAGTAGACCTGGATCTGCGGCCCGAAGGTCATGCCCAGGAAGGGCGTGCCGTAGACGCGGTCGGTGGTGATGCCGCCCTCGCCGCCGAAGAAGCTCGGGAACATCAGCGCCATGGCGGCCACCAGTTCGCCGATGCCCAGCGTGATCATCGCGAAGGTGGTGCCCGACTTCTTCGTGGTGACGAAGCCCAGCAGGATCGCGAAGAACATGCCCGCGAGCCCGCCCACGAGCGGGATCAGCACCAGCGGCACCGGCACCGCGCCCTTGCTCGCGAGGTTCATCGTGTGGATCGCGATGAACGAGCCCAGGCCGACGTAGACGGCATGGCCGAAGCTCAGCATGCCGCCCTGCCCCAGCAGGATGTTGTAGCTCAGGCAGATGATGATGAGGTAGCCCATCTGCGAGAGCATGGTCAGCGCCAGGCTGCTCTTGAACAGGTGCGGCGCGACGATCAGGGCGATGGCGAACAGCGCCCAGATCAGGTAGCGCCCGATGTTCCAGGGCTTGAAGCGGTAGTAGCGGGAAGCTTGCGTGGTCGATGTCATGGCGTCAGTCCTCCCGGGTGCCCAGCAGGCCCTTGGGCCTGAAGATCAGGATGAGGACCAGGAACAGATAAGGCAGGATCGGCGCGACCTGCGAGATGGTGAGCTTGAGCAGCTCGTAGCCGAAGGTCTGCTCGCTGACCGCCACGCCCAGCGCCTGCAGCCCGCCGGCCAGCGACTGGTCCATGGCGACCGCGAAGGTCTGGATCACGCCGATCAGGAGCGAGGCCAGGAAGGCGCCGGCCAGCGAACCCATGCCGCCGACCACCACCACCACGAAGATGATGGAGCCGACCGAGCCTGCCATCGCCGGCTCGGTGACGTAGGTGTTGCCGCCCACCACGCCCGCGAGGCCCGCGAGCGCGGCACCGCCGCCGAACACCAGCATGAACACGCGCGGCACGTTGTGGCCCAGCGCCTCGACCATGTCGGGATGCTTGAGCGCGGCCTGGATCACGAGACCGATGCGCGTGCGCGTGAGCAGCAGCCACACCGACACCAGCATCAGCACCGCCACCAGCATGATGAAGGAGCGCGACTTGGGGAACTGCGTGCCGTAGAGCGAGAACAGCGGGCCCTGCAGCTGCGCCGGCAGGCCGTAGGGCACGGTCGAGCGGCCCCACACCAGCTGCACCAGTTCGAGGATCAGGTAGGAAAGACCGAAGGTCACGAGCAGCTCGGGCACATGGCCGAACTTGTGCACGCGCCGCAGGCAGTAGCGCTCGAAGCCCGCGCCCAGCGCGCCCACGAGCAGCGGCGCGAGGAACAGCGCCGGCCAGAAGCCGATGATGTTCGACAGCGTGTAGGCGATGTACGCGCCCAGCATGTAGAAGCTGGCGTGCGCGAAGTTGAGCACGCCCATCATGCTGAAGATCAGCGTGAGGCCGGAGCTCAGCATGAACAACAGCAGGCCGTAGCTCACGCCGTTGAGCAGCGAGATGACGAAGAATTCGACGTTCATCGGTCTTTCGGATCACATGAAAAAGAAAAAGGCCCGAGTGTTGAAGTCGGGCCTCGACCGTTCAGGGGCGTCCCGCGTTCAGGAGGGCCGCTTCATCTGGCACGTGGTGGGCGTGCTCGCCACGTAGGCTTCGTAGTACTTGACCGGGGCCAGCGTGTAGCCGGTGTTCTCCGGGCTGTACGGGTTCTTGGCGTCGGCCTTCTGCCAGCGCGTGATCCACAGGCCCTGCTGCAGCTGGTGGTCGGCCTTGCGCATCTCGACGTCGCCGTTGAAGCTCTTGAACTTCATGCCCTCGAGCGCCGCGGCCACCTTGACCGGCTCGGTCGACTTGGTGCGCACGAAGGCTTCGCTGAGCATCGCGTAGACGGTGTAGATGTCGGTGGTGTAGAGGTCGTCGTTGAAGCGCTTCTTGAACTCGCCCATCAGCGGCTGCACCGGGCCCGGCGCGTTGTAGTGGCTGTAGCCGACCTGGTAGACCTTGCCGTCCGAGGCCGCGCCCATGGCGGTCGGCGTGCCGTTGGTGACGGCGTAGTAGGTGTAGAACTTGACGTTGAGGCCGGCGTCGTTGGCCGACTTGATCAGCAGCGCGAGGTCGGAGCCCCAGTTGCCGGTGATCACGGTGTCGGCGCCCGAGGCCTTGATCTTGGCGATGTAGGGCGCGAAGTCGCGCACCTGGGCCAGCGGATGCAGGTCGTCGCCGACGATCTCGACGTCGGGGCGCTTGGTCTTGAGGTTTTCCTTCGCGAACTTCGAGACCTGCTGGCCATGCGAGTAGTTCTGGTTGATCAGGTAGACCTTCTTGATCTCGGGCTGGTCCTTCATGAAGGTGGTCAGCGCCTCCATCTTCATCGAGGTGTCGGCGTCGAGGCGGAAGTGCCAGTAGCTGCACTTGCTGTTGGTCAGGTCGGGATCGACGGCCGCGTAGTTGATGTAGAGCACTTCCTTGCCGGGGTTGCGGGCGTTGTGCTTCTCGAGCGCGTCGATGATGGCCAGCGCCGGGCCCGAGCCGTTGCCCTGCACCACGTAGCGCGCGCCCTGGTCCATGGCCGAGCGCAGCGCGGCGGTGGTTTCCTGCGGGCTGAGCTTGTTGTCGATGCCGATGACCTCGAACTTCACGCCGGCCGCGTTCTTCTTGTTGAATTCCTCGGCCAGGAACTGGAAGGTCTTGAGCTGGTTGGTGCCCACCGCGGCCATCAGGCCCGACAGCGGGTCGAGCCATGCGATCTTGACGGTTTCACCCTTCTGGGCCAGGGCGCCGGCGGCGCTCGCGGCAAGGATGGCTGCGGTAGCGATTTTCAGAGTGAACTTCACGATCTATATCTCCTGGTCAAACCGAATCAAAAAAGCCTTGCACGAGCGTACAAGCGTTCCCTGCCCCTCCCCTCAGGGATTGCCCGTAAGGGGAGTGCCGGGAAGCCCGGTTTCTATCGCGCAGGCGACAGCGCATTTCTCCAATTTCTACCCGGCGGTAGGCTTTGCTACCTTTGGGTAGGAAATGCACATGAACGCGCTCAGGGACGCTTCATCTGGCAGGTCGTCGGCGTGCTCGCCACGTACGACTCGTAGTACTTCACGGGAACGTTGGTGTAGCCGGTGTTCTCGGCGTCGTAGGGGTACTTGGCGCTGGCCTTCTCCCAGCGCGCGATGTACAGGCCCTGCTGCAGCTGGTGGTCGGTCTTGCGCATCTCGACCTCGCCGTTGAAGCTCTTGATCTTCATGCCCTCGAGCGCGGCCGCGACCTTGACCGGATCGGTCGACTTGGTCTGGACGAAGGCGTTGTCGAGCAGCGCGAAGGCATGGAAGATCGACGCCTGCGTGAGGTCGTCGTTCATCTTCTTCTTGAATTCGCCGAGCAGGCGCTGGATGTCGCCACCCATGTTGTAGTGGGCATAGGCCACGGTGTAGACCTTGCCCGCGGAGGCCGAGCCCATGGCCGTGGGCGTGCCGGCGCCGGGCGCGTAGTAGGTCAGGAACTTGACGTTGAGGCCCGCGTCGTTGGCGGCCTTGATCAAGAGCGACAGGTCGGAACCCCAGTTGCCGGTGATCACGGTGTCGGCGCCCGAGGCCTTGATCTTGGCGATGTAGGGCGAGAAGTCGCGCACCTGGGCCAGCGGATGCAGGTCGTCGCCGACGATCTGGATGTCGGGCCGCTTGGTCTTGAGGTTCTCCTTGGCGTACTTGCTGACCTGCACGCCGTGCGCGTAGTTCTGGCCGAGGATGTAGACCTTCTTGATGTCCGCCTGGTCCTTCATCCAGGTGGTCAGCGCCTCCATCTTCATCGAGGTGTCGGCGTCGAGGCGGAAGTGCCAGTAGCTGCACTTGCTGTTGGTCAGGTCGGGGTCGACCGCGGCGTAGTTCAGGTACAGCAGTTCCTTGCCCGGGTTGCGCGCATTGTTCTTCTCGATCGCATCGATGATCGCGAGCGCCGGGCCCGAGCCGTTGCCCTGCAGGATGTAGCGCGCACCCTGGTCCTGGGCCGAGCGCAGCGCGGCGGTGGTTTCCTGCGGGCTGAGCTTGTTGTCGATGCCGATGATCTCGAACTTCACGCCCGACGCGTTCTTCTTGTTGAATTCCTCGGCCAGGAACTGCGTGGTCTTGAGCTGGTTCGTTCCCACCGCGGCCATCAGGCCCGACAGGGGGTCGAGCCAGGCGATCTTGACGGTCTCGCCCTTCTGGGCGAAGGACGCGCCGGCTCCGGCCAGCAGGGCGCACACGGCGATGGACTTGAGGGCAAAACGCATGAAGGTCTCCAGGTTGTAGGGCGGCTCGATCGGCTGCCTTTGCAGCGTACAAGCGCGCTTTTTTCGTTCGCACAGGGATTGCCCGCAAGCCGGGCCGCGGCGGTGGCCGTGCTATCGCCTAGGCGACACGGCCGGCGCCGCAACCCGCTTCAGAGGCCGGGCAGCTTGTAGTCCTTGAGCTGCTCGCGCAGCCGGGTCTTGAGGATCTTTCCGGTGGCGCCCAGCGGAATCGCCTCGACGAAGACCACGTCGTCGGGGATCTGCCACTTGGCGGTCTTGCCTTCGTAGAACTTCAGCAGTTCCTCGCGCGTGACCTCGGCGCCGGGCTTCTTCACCACCGCGACGATCGGGCGCTCGTCCCACTTGGGGTGGTACACGCCGATGCAGGCCGCCATGGCGATGGCCGGGTGCGCGACCGCGATGTTCTCGATGTCGATCGAGCTGATCCATTCGCCGCCGGACTTGATTACGTCCTTGCTGCGGTCGGTGATCTGCAGGTAGCCGTCGGCATCGATGGTGGCGACGTCGCCGGTGGGGAACCAGCCGTCGATCAGCGGATCGCCGCCCTCGCCCTTGAAGTACTCCTTGACGATCCACGGCCCCTTGACCAGCAGGTCGCCGTAGGCCTTGCCGTCCCAGGGCAGCTCGTTGTTCTCGCCGTCGACGATCTTCATGTCGACGCCGAAGATCGCGCGGCCCTGCTTGAGGCGCACCGTGAGCTGCTCCTCGGGCGACTGCTTCAGGTGCTTGTTCTTGAGCGTGCACAGCGTGCCCAGCGGGCTCATCTCGGTCATGCCCCAGGCATGCAGCACCTCGACGCCGTAGAGGTCCTGGAAGGCCTTGATCATGGCCGGCGGGCAGGCGGAGCCGCCGATCACGGTGCGGTTCAACGTGCTGAACTTCAGGCCGTTGGTCTGCATGTGGCCCAGCATCATCTGCCACACGGTGGGCACGCCGGCCGCGAAGGTCACGCCCTCGCCTTCGATCAGTTCGTAGACCGACTTGCCGTCGAGCGCCGGGCCCGGGAACACCAGCTTGCAGCCCACGAGCGCGGCCGAGTACGGAATGCCCCAGGCATTGACGTGGAACATCGGCACCACGGGCAGCACCGAGTCGCGCGCCGAGATGCGCATCACGTCGGGCAGCGCGGCGGCGTAGGCATGCAGCATGGTCGAGCGGTGGCTGTAGAGCGCGGCCTTCGGGTTGCCGGTGGTGCCGCTCGTGTAGCACATGCTCGAGGCCGAGTTCTCGTCGAACACCGGCCACTGGTACTCGGTGGACTGGCCGCCGACCCAGTCCTCGTAGCTCACGAGGTTGGGCACGCCGCTGTCGACCGGCAGCTTGTCGGGGTCGCACAGCGCGACCCACTTGCGGATGGTCGGGCACTTGGCGTGCACGGCCTGCACCAGCGGCAGGAAGGTGAGGTCGAAGCACAGGATCTGGTCTTCGGCGTGGTTCGCGATCCACGCGATCTGGTCGGGATGCAGGCGCGGGTTGATGGTGTGCAGCACGCGGCCGCTGCCGCTGACGCCGTAGTAGAGCTCCAGGTGGCGGTAGCCGTTCCAGGCCAGGGTCGCGATGCGGTCGCTGAACAGCAGTTGCTCGCCGTCCAGCGCATTGGCCACCTGCCGGGAACGCGATGCGATGTCGCTCCAGGTACAGCGGTGGATGTCGCCCTCGACCCGGCGCGAGACGATCTCGCCGTCGCCGTTGTGGCGCTCGACGAACTCGATCAGCGACGAGATCAAAAGCGGTCGGTCTTGCATCAAACCCAGCATCTACAGGCTCCTTCTTTCAACAAAATTCAGCGGTTTTCAGGACTAGCGCGATTCACGCAATTTATGTGCGTTCGCACAATGACAGAAACCCGCAGTCTGCGGACACCGATCTGTCGTCCAGACGACAGCCGGCGTCCGCCGGAGCATGCAGGCACCGTGGCGGCGTGGGCCGCCACGGTGGTGTACGCAGCCAGTGCACCGTCTCAGGGCGCGCTGTTCTGCAGCTGCGTCTTGCTCGCGTCGAGCACGATCTTGCGCGGCCAGTTGGGCCAGGTCACGCCCAGGCCCGCATGGTTCGGATCGCCGGTGCGCGCGAACGCGGACAGGCTGCCGACCATCGCATCCGACAGCGCCTCGCGGCCCGGGCGGTTCGCCTCGCCGTAGGCGAACGAGAAGATGCCGGTGCCGAAGTTGTGGAACATGAACACCGTGTCGAGCCCGTGCGTCGCGCCATAGACGGTGTTGAACGGCGCCACCTGCTGGCTCCAGTCGAAGCGGTAGTACCAGGTCTTGGTCGGCAGGTACCTGGCAACCGAATCGATCTGCGGCGGCAGGATGTTGAGGAAGATCGCGTTGGTCGCGAAATCCGAGGCCGCCTTCCAGCCGGTCAGCGGTTTACCTACCGGCAGGTAGGGCGCGTTGATCAGGTCGGCCTCGGTGAGCGTGGTCGGTACGTCGGGATTGAAGGTGTACTGCAGGCCGAAGCGCTCGTAGTCGGTCGGCTTGAAGCCCAGGCCCTGCCCCGTGAAGGTGCCGAACAGGTTGGCGAACAAGGTACCCTCGTCGCGCGTGTTGCCGATCAGCATCGGCACCTTGTTGAAGCGGCCGGCGGCGACCTCGGCGACCGAGTTCACGGGCAGGATGGTGCCGTCCTCGATCGGCGCGGGCGCATTGCCCAGTTGCGGGTTCGCGAGCACGACGCTCAGCAGCTTGTTCGCCGACAGGCCGCGCAGGTAGCTCGCGATCTGCGCATCGGTCTGCGAGGCCACCCAGGCGTTGGCCGCGGTGGTGTCGGCGGCCTTGCCGTCGGCGATGGCGATGGCCGCGAGCAACCCCTTCGAATAGGTCTGCGCGGTGGCGCGCGTCGAGAAGGCGATCCCGCCGCTCAGCGGCACCGCCTTGTGCAGCAGGCCGGCCGACGACGGCGACACCACCAGGCCCCAGGTGTTGACCGCGCCCGCCGACTGCCCCATCACCGTGACGTTGCCCGCGTCGCCGCCGAAGGCGCCGATGTTGGCCTGGATGAACTTCAGCGCCTGCATCTGGTCGAGCAGCGCGAAGTTGCCCGAGTCGTTCTTCGCCTCGCCGTTCTTGAGCTGCGGCAGGTCGAGCCAGCCGAGCACGCCCAGCCGGTAGTTGATCGTCACGACGACGGCATTGCCGCGCTTGGCGAGCTGGGCGCCGTCGTAGCCCGGATCGGCCGTGTAGCCCGAGATGTTGCTGCCGCCGTAGATGTAGACGATCACGGGCAGCTTGGCGCTGTCGTTGCTCGGGCGCCAGATGTTGAGCGTGAGGCAGTCCTCGTCGCCCACCGGTTTGCCGAAGCCCTCGCGGGTGGCGAGGCCGAACGGCGCGTCGCCGGGCGCGGGGCTGAAGTAGCGCCCGCCCTGGGCGCAGCTGTGGCCGAACTTGCTCGCGGCGCGCACGCCCTCCCAGGGCTTGGGATCGGCGGGCGGCGCCCAGCGCAGGTTGCCGACCGGCGCCTGGGCGAACGGAACGCCCTTCCAGGAAAAGGTGCCGGTGGCGGCGCTGTCGTCCGTGCCCTCGATCTTGCCGGCGGTGGTCTGGCGCACCATCGGACCGTCGGCGGCCGGGGGCGGCGCGGGCGGCGGCGGGGGCGGCGGCGCCACCGGGAAGAACCCGCTCGGCCCCGAGCCGCCGCCGCCGCAGGCCACCAGGCCCAGGCTGGCGGGCGCGCTCGCGGCCCTGGCGATGGCCGAGGCCACCTTCGTCTTCTGTCCTGCCGTACCCTGGCTTTTTCGTGCCGTTGCCGTTGCTTGCATGTGTTTGTCTCCACACCGGGTTAATCGGAATTCCTGCGTCGGCGCCCGGCAGCCATACTCCGGCCCGCCGAACCCGAAAAAAATTCTAGGAACGGGTGCTGTTTCCACCGCTATCGCAAGCGAGCCAATCGAATGACTTCAGGAGCCTCCAACCCGCGCCATGCGCGCCGGCCTGCACGCCGTCCGGGCTGCATGCCGCAGCCCGAGCTGCGCACCAGCTCGTCGGCATGGCTCGAGGGGGTGCTGAGGATGTTCGAGGCCGAGGGCCTGGACGTGCCCTCGCTGCTGCGCGACGCCGGCTTCGACCCCGAGTCGCTGCTGCGGCAGAACGCGCGCATCCCGGTCGACGAGGTCACCGTGCTGTGGCAGCTGGCCGTGGCGCGCGCAGGCCGGCCCACGCTGGGCCTGCACCGCGGCCTGGCCGCCACCCACAGCAAGCTGGGCACTGTCGCCCACGTCATGGCCTGCTGCGTCGACCTCGGCGAGGCGATGGACCGGCTCGCGCGCTACATGCCCGTGATCTCCGATGCCACCGCCTTCTCGGTGCAGCCCGAGGCGCGCGGCCGCTGGATGGTGATGCAGCACACGGGCGGCAGCCTGCCGATCCCGCGCCAGCGCGTCGAGTACGCCCTGCTCACCATGCTGATGCAGTGCCGCTGGCTGATCCGGCGCGAGATGGAGCCGCTGGCGATCGAGTTCGCCTATCCGCCCCCCGACGACGACCGGCCGCACCGCGAGGCCTTCGGCTGCGATGTGCGCTTCGGCGCCCCGGCCAACCGCATGTTGCTGTCGGCCGCCGACCTGGCGATGACGCTGCCGACCAGCCACCCCGAGCTCGGCGAGATGCAGGAACACCTGCTCGACGACCAGCTCGACCAGCTGGGCCAGACCACCACCAGCACCCTGGTCTGCGCCGAGATCGCGCGCCGCCTGCCGCACGGCGAGCCGCGCCGCCAGGACGTGGCCTCGGGCCTGGGCCTGGCCGAGCGCACGCTGCAGCGCCGGCTGCAGGAGGAGTCGGTGTCGTTCCAGGCGCTGCTCGACCGCACCCGGCGCGAACTCGCGCAGCAGTACCTGGCGCAGGAGCGCCACACCCTGACCGACGTGGCCGACCTGCTGGGCTTCGTCGACAGCAGCAACTTCTTCCGCGCCTGCAAGCGCTGGTTCGGCCTGCCGCCGGCGCAGTACCGCACGCGGCTGTGGCATGGCGAGGGCGCCAACCTGCCGCTGCTGCGCGCCGCCGCCTGACCGCCCCCGGCCTGGGGTCTCGTGGTCTGCCGGACAATCGGGCCATGACGCCCACGAGCCCGCTTGCCGAAGCAACCCGCACCGATCCAGCCGGAACCCGGCCCGAGAACGCCGACCTGGGCCTGGAATGGGTCGAAGGCTTCGCGGCGCTGGGCCCGCGCTTCTTCACCGAGCTGCGCCCCACCCCGCTGAGTTCGCCCACGCCGCCGTACTGGGTCGGCCACAGCGACCAGGTCGCGCGCGAGCTGGGCCTGCCCGAGGACTGGCGCAGCGACGCGCTCCTGGAGGCGCTCAGCGGCAACGTTCCGCTGGCGGGCGCGCGGCCGCTGGCCAGCGTCTACAGCGGCCACCAGTTCGGCGTCTGGGCCGGCCAGCTCGGCGACGGCCGCGCCATCCTGCTCGGCGAGACCGCGGGCGGCCTCGAGATCCAGCTCAAGGGCGCGGGCCGCACCCCCTACTCGCGCATGGGCGACGGCCGCGCCGTGCTGCGCTCGAGCATCCGCGAGTTCCTCTGCAGCGAAGCCATGCACGGCCTGGGCATCCCGACCACGCGCGCGCTGTGCGTGACCGGCTCCGACGCGCGCGTGCGCCGCGAGGAGATCGAGACCGCCGCGGTGGTCACGCGGGTGGCACCGAGCTTCATCCGCTTCGGCCATTTCGAGCACTTCGCGGCGAACCAGCAGCACGCGGAACTGCGCGCGCTGGCCGACTACGTGATCGACCGCTACTACCCGGCCTGCCGCCACACCGAACGCTTCGGCGGCAATCCCTACGCGGCGCTGCTCGAGGCCGTGGCCGAGCGCACCGCCACCCTGCTGGCCCACTGGCAGGCGGTGGGCTTCTGCCACGGCGTGATGAACACCGACAACATGAGCATCCTCGGGCTCACCATCGACTACGGGCCGTTCCAGTTCCTCGACGGTTTCGATCCGCGCCACATCTGCAACCACAGCGACACCGGCGGCCGCTATGCGTTCAACCAGCAGCCCAACGTCGCGTACTGGAACCTGTTCTGCCTCGGCCAGGCGCTGCTGCCGCTGATCGAGGACCAGGAACTCGCGCTGGCCGCGCTCGAGCCCTACAAGAGCGCCTTTCCGAACGCCTTCGAGAACCGCATGCGCGCCAAGCTCGGCCTCGCCGACGCGGCCGATGGCGACCGCCAACTGATCGAGGACGCGCTCAAGCTGCTGGCGGCCGAGAAGACCGACTACACGATCTTCTGGCGCCGCCTGGCCCAGTACCGGGCCGACGGCAACATCGAGCCGGTGCGCGAGCTGTTCATCGACCGCGCCGGCTTCGACGCCTGGCTGCTATCGTTTCTGGAGCGCCACAACCAGATCCCGCGCGAGCAGGCCGCCGAACTGATGCTGCGCAGCAATCCGAAGTACGTGCTGCGGAACCACCTGGGCCAGCAGGCCATCGAAGCGGCTGGCCGCAAGGACTTCTCGGGCGTGGCCACCTTGCTCGGCCTGCTGGAATCCCCATTTGAAGAACATCCCGGCGCCGATGCGTATGCCGGGTTCCCGCCCGACTGGGCTTCCACGATCGAAATCAGCTGCTCATCATGAACACACCCGTCCAGAAAACCGATGCCGAATGGAAAGCGCTGCTCGCCGAGAAGGGCGCCGAACCGGCCGCCTTCGAGGTGACCCGCCACGCGGCGACCGAGCGCCCCTTCACGGGCAAGTACGAAGCCCACTGGGACGACGGAACCTACCACTGCGTGTGCTGCGGCGCCAAGCTGTTCGAGTCGGCCACCAAGTTCGACGCCGGCTGCGGCTGGCCCAGCTTCTCGGAGGAAGCCGTGCCCGGCGCGATCCGCAACATCGTCGACCGCTCGCACGGCATGGTGCGCACCGAGAATGTCTGCGCCAATTGCGGCGCGCACCTGGGCCACGTCTTTCCCGACGGACCGACCGAGACCGGCCTGCGCTACTGCATGAACTCGGCCTCGCTGGATTTCCAGAAGAAGCCCTGAACGGCGCCCTCCTTTTCCCTCCGGCCCCTCGCCATCCGACTGCATGAAACTGATCCTCGACTTCTTCCCGATCCTGCTGTTCTTCGGGGCCTACAAGCTCGCCGACATCTATACCGCCACCGGCGTGCTCATGGCCGCCACGGTGGTGCAGATGGCGATCATCTACGCGATGGAACGCAAGCTGCAGGCGATGCAGAAGGCCACGCTGGTGCTGATCCTGCTGTTCGGCACGCTCACGCTGGTGCTGCACGACGACCGCTTCATCAAGTGGAAGCCGACCGTGCTCTACGGCGCGATGGCGGTGGCGCTGGCCGTGGCCCTGTGGGCCTTCCGCAAGAACTTCCTGAAGATGCTGCTGGGCTCGCAGCTCGAGCTGCCCGACCGCATCTGGATGCGGCTGAACATCGCATGGATCGGCTACTGCCTCTTCATGGCCGCCATCAACGGCTACGTCGCGGCCTACTTCACGACCGAGGCCTGGGTCAACTTCAAGCTCTGGGGCTACGCCTTCCCGATCGTGTTCCTGGTGGCGCAGGGGCTGTACATCTCGCCGCATCTCAAGAGCGGCGACGACAAGCCGGCGGCCTGAGCATGAACGGCACCACCGCTTCGCATCCGCTGCCGACCGTGGCGGCCCTCGAGGTCGCGCTGCGCGCCGCGCTGCGGCCGACGGCGCTCGAGGTCATCGACGAGAGCGCCGCGCACGCGGGCCACGCGGGTGCCAATGCCGAGGGATCCGGCACCCATTTCCGGGTCCGCATCGCCTCCCCGCTGTTCGAGGGAAAGCCACGCGTGGCGCGTCATCGGCTTGTGTATGATGCCCTCCAACTTTTCATCGCACAGGGTCTGCACGCCATCGCCATCGAGGTGCTCTGAGTCGTCCATCCACCGCCAGCCTCCGGCTGCCGGGCCCGGTTCTCCGCGGCGGCGCTCCCTCCCCTGTGTCTTTCCTCCGGTTTCCTCCACGCGCACTTTCATCCAACGCGCATTTCTCAGCCTGACATTCAATCCATGAAAAAACAAATCTTGCAGGCCGTCGCGGCCGCAGCGCTGCTTGGTGCCGTTCCCATGGCTGCCCTGGCGCAGAACGCAGCCATCGTCAACGGCAAGGCAGTGCCCAAGGCACGCATGGACGCGCTGGCCCAGCAGCTGGCCGCGGCCGGCCGCCCGGTCACGCCCGAGATGCAAGGCCAGCTGCGCGAGGAAATCGTGGCGCGCGAAGTGTTCATGCAGGAAGCGCAGAAGCAGGGCCTCGACGCCACCGAGGACTACAAGAACCAGCTCGAGCTCGCGCGCCAGGCGATCCTGATCCGCGCCCTGTTCGAGAACTACCGCAAGACCAATCCGGTCTCTGACGCCGACGTGAAGGCCGAGTACGACAAGTTCGTCGCGGCCAATGGCGGCAAGGAATACAAGGCGCGCCACATCCTGGTCGAGACCGAGGACCAGGCCAAGAAGATCATGGCCGACCTCAAGAAGGGCGCCAAGTTCGAGGACATCGCCAAGAAGCAGAGCAAGGACCCCGGATCGGGCGCCAATGGCGGCGACCTCGACTGGGCCAACCCCGCCAACTTCGTGCCCGAATTCTCGGAAGCGATGATCAAGCTCAAGAAGGGCGAGACCACGCCGGCCCCGATCAAGACCCAGTTCGGCTGGCACATCATCCGCGTCGACGACATCCGCCAGGCCCAGCTGCCGAAGATGGAAGACATCAAGCCGCAGATCACGCAGCAGCTGCAGCAGCAGCGCCTGCAGAAGTACCAGGAAGACCTGCGCGCCAAGGCGAAGATCGAGTAAGCGGCGCGCCCTGCCCGCCCTCTCTCATGAAAAAACGGCCTTCGGGCCGTTTTTCTTTGGGCTTGTTTCTTGCAAGAATCCGCGGCGCGCCATCGGCGCGGAGGGTGTCGACCATGGGCTTCTACCACTCGACCGAGGCGCTCGCGCCGCGGCACAAGACCGAATTCTGGCGCGAGTCGGTGTGCCGGCGCCTGATACCGGCGCGCGGCGAATTCGCACGCGACTTCGACGGCTGCCTCTCGGGCCAGCAGCTCGCGAGCCTCACGGTGTGCCGCATGCAGTCGAAGCCGCACACCTTCATCCGCACCGACCAGCTCGCGCGCATTGCGCCCGACGACGACATCGTCGCCGCCTTCTTCCAGCGCGGCCAGGCCAACATGGCGCAACAGGGCCGCACGCTGCGCGCTTCGGCCGGCGACATCGTGCTGTACGACGCGGCCCGGCCCTTCGTGCACGAGCTCGCGCCCGAATCGCTGCTGCTGGTGCGCTTTCCGCGCCAGCAGTTGCTGTCGCGCTTTCCGAAGGCCGAGCACATGATGGCGCTCAAGATCGCCGACGGCAGCTCGCTGGCCGGGTTGCTGCACGGCATGGCCGAGGAGGCGCTGCGCTTCGAGACGCGCGATGCCGCCCTGCCCGCGCAGGCGCGCTTCGCCGCGGCCTTCCTCGACACGCTGAGCGCCGCGATGGAGCTGCAGGACGTGGCCGAGGGCGCCGCCGCGGCGACGCGCCACGGCTCGATCTACGAGAAGGCCGTGCGCTACATCGACGCCCACCTGGACGACACCGGCCTCTCGATGGCCGAGGTGGCCGAGGCCGCGCACGTCTCGCCGCGCACGCTCACGCGCGTGTTCGCGGCCCACGGCACGACGGTGATGCATCACCTCTGGAAGCGCCGGCTCGCGCAGAGCTTCCACATCCTGTCGGAGGGCCGCGTGCAGCAGGTCACGCAGGCCGCCTACCAGTGCGGCTTCAGCGACCTCTCGCATTTCTCGCGTGCCTTCAAGAGCGCCTACGGCACCACGCCCGGCAGCCTGCTGCACGGGGCCGCCAGCTGAAGCGCTGGCTTCAGCGCAGGTATTCGCCCGCCGCCTCCGGCTGGAACTGCAGCGCTACCACGCGCGCCGAGCCTTGCACGCCGGCCGGCGTGGTCCATTCCACCACCTGCCCCACGCGCGCGCCCAGCAGACTCGCGCCCACCGGCGACATCACCGAGACCTCGCCTTCGGCAGGCTTGGCATCGCGCGGATAGCACAGCGTGATCGTGTAGCGCTCGCCGCGCGCGGGGTCCTCGAGCTCGATGCGCGAGTTCATCGTGACGAGGTCCGGCGACGCGTCCTGCGGCGCCACGACCTCGCTGCAGTCGAGCATCTCCTCGAGGGCCAGCGCGACCGGGTCACTGGCGCCGCGCGTCTGCAGCGCGTGCGCGGCGAGCTTGTGCAGGCGCGCGTGGTCGAGCTGGGTGAGGGTTCGTTCGAGTCGCGTGAACGAGGCGGTGGCTTGCATGGATCGCTCCTGATGAAGTGAAGGCGTGCCGCGGGCTCCATCGAGGGAGCGGGATGAGGCGGACGCGCCGACGCGCGGGCTTGGAGGAGGCCCGGCGATCAGGAAGTGCGCGAAAGAAGAACGGGAGGAGGAAGGATCGCCGGGCTCAGGAATGCCAGGGCGATCGGCGCTTGAGCGCCGTCATCCGCGCCGCGCGGCGCCGGCCACGCGCGAGCGCGCCCGGCAGGGCCGGTGCGGTCAACGTGGAAGCGGAAGTGCGCAGCATGCGGCCGAGTCTACCGGTCCCGTCGCGCAGGCGGCCATCAAAGGCCCCACCGGCCTTGCCGGATTGGGACCCTTGCCGTCGGCGATCAGCCCACCCAACGGCGGGCGTTGCGCCAGATGCGCATCCAGGGGCTGCGCTCGCTCGCGTCGCCACCGTTCCAGCTCATCTGGATGTTGCGGAACACGCGCTCGGGATGCGGCATCACCGCGGTGAAGCGGCCGTCGGCCGTGGTCACCGAGGTCAGGCCGCCGGCGCTGCCGTTCGGGTTGAACGGATACTGCTCGGTGGGCTGGCCGTGGTTGTCGACGAAGCGCATGGCCGCGATGGCCTTCGAGGCATCGCCGCGATGCTTGAAGTTCGCATAGCCCTCGCCATGCGCGACCGCGATCGGCAGCCGCGCGCCGGCCATGCCCGCGAAGAACAGGCTCGGCGAATCGAGCACCTCGACCATCGACAGGCGGGCCTCGAAGCGCTCGCTCTGGTTGGTGGTGAAGCGCGGCCAGGCCTCGGCGCCGGGGATGATGTCGGCCAGCTCGGCGAACATCTGGCAGCCGTTGCACACGCCGAGGCCGAAGGTGTCGGCGCGGCCGAAGAAGCGCTTGAACTCGTCGGCCAGGCGCTGGTTGAAGGTGATGCTGCGGGCCCAGCCGATGCCGGCGCCCAGCGTGTCGCCGTAGCTGAAGCCGCCGCAGGCCACCACGCCCTTGAAGTCGGCGAGCCGCGCGCGGCCGGCCTGCAGGTCGGTCATGTGGACGTCGAAGGCCTCGAAGCCGGCCTCGTTGAAGGCATAGGCCATCTCGACGTGCGAGTTCACGCCCTGCTCGCGCAGGATCGCGACCTTGGGCCGCGAGGCCAGCACCGCGGGCGCGGCAGGCTCGACGGCAGCCGGCAGATGCCAGTGCAGGCCCGGATCGGCGGGCTCGCCGGCCGCCGCGTGCTCGGCATCGGCGCAGGCCGGGTTGTCGCGCTCGCGCGCGATCTTCCAGCTCACCGAGTCCCAGACCTGGTGCAGGTCGTGCAGGCTGGCGCTGAACACCGACTTGGCATCGCGCCACACCTCGAGCTTGCCCTTGCCGGCCTCGATGGCCGAGCTCGCGGGCCGGGTCTTGCCGACGAAATGGCTGTGGGTGCTCAGGCCGTGGGCGCGCAGCACCTGCATGACCTCGTTGCGCTCGGCGGTGCGCACCTGCAGCAGCATGCCGAGCTCCTCGTTGAACAGCGCCTTGAGCGTGAGCTCCTCGCGCCGCGCGCTGACCTGCTGCGCCCAGTTCTTGGCGTCGCCGGTCTCCATGCGGCTGTCGGAGATGCCGTCGCCCTCGGTGACCAGCATGTCGACGTTGAGCGCCACGCCCACATGGCCCGCGAAAGCCATCTCGCAGGCGGCGGCGAACAGGCCGCCGTCGCTGCGGTCGTGCATGGCGAGGATCTTGCCGTCGGCGCGCAGTGCGTTGACGGCATTGACCAGTGCCACCAGCTGCGCCGGATCGTCGAGATCGGGCACGGTGTCGCCGCTCTGGCCCAGCGTCTGCGCCAGGATGCTGCCGGCCATGCGGTGCTGGCCGCGGCCGAGGTCGACCAGCACCAGCGTGCTGTCCTCCTCGCTCGCGTCGAGCTGCGGCGTGAGCGTGCCGCGCACGTCGTCGAGCGAGGCGAAGGCGCTCACGATCAGGCTGACCGGCGAGGTCACCTTCTTCGTCTCGCCGCCCTCCTTCCACTGCGTGCGCATCGACAGCGAATCCTTGCCGACCGGAATCGAGATGCCCAGCGCCGGGCACAGCTCGAGGCCGACGGCCTTGACCGTGGCATAGAGCGCGGCGTCCTCGCCGGGCTCGCCGCAGGCGGCCATCCAGTTGGCCGACAGCTTGACGCGCGACAGCTCGATCGGCGCCGACAGCAGGTTGGTGATGGCCTCGGCCACCGCCATGCGGCCCGAAGCGGGCGCGTCGTAGGCGGCCAGCGGCGTGCGCTCGCCCATGCTCATCGCCTCGCCCGCGAAGCCCTGGTAGTCGGCCAGGGTCACGGCGCAGTCGGCCACCGGCACCTGCCACGGGCCGACCATCTGGTCGCGGTGGCTCAGGCCGCCCACGGTTCGGTCGCCGATCGTGATCAGGAAGCGCTTGGAAGCGACGGTCGGGTGCGACAGCACGTCGATCGCGGCCTTCTGCAGGTCGACGCCCGTGAGGTCGAGCGGCCGGAAGCTGCGCGCCACCGACTGCACGTCGCGGTGCATCTTGGGCGGCTTGCCCAGCAGCACGTCCATCGGCATGTCGACCGGCTGCAGCGCGGCGCCCTCGTCGGCCACCAGCAGCTGCCGCTCCTCGGTCGCCACGCCGACCACCGCGAAGGGGCAGCGCTCGCGCTCGCAGAAGGCCTTGAACTGTTCGAGCGATTCGGGCGCGATCGCCAGCACGTAGCGCTCCTGGCTCTCGTTGCACCAGATCTCCTTCGGCGCCATGCCCGATTCCTCGAGCGGCACCGCGCGCAGGTCGAAGCGCGCGCCGCGACCGGCGTCGTTGGTCAGCTCGGGGAAGGCATTGCTCAGGCCGCCCGCGCCCACGTCGTGGATCGCGAGGATCGGATTGGCCGCGCCCTGCTGCCAGCAGTGGTTGATGACCTCCTGCGCGCGGCGCTCGATCTCGGGGTTGCCGCGCTGCACGGAGTCGAAGTCGAGCTCGGCCGCGTTGGCGCCGGTGGCCATCGAGCTGGCGGCGCTGCCGCCCATGCCGATGCGCATGCCGGGGCCGCCGAGCTGGATCAGCAGCGAGCCGGCCGGGAAGCGGATCTTCCTGGTCTGCGTGGCGTCGATGCTGCCGAGGCCGCCCGCGATCATGATCGGCTTGTGGTAGCCGCGCTGCACCGTGTCGAGGTCGCTCGCCAGGGCCTGCTCGTATTCGCGGAAGTAGCCCAGCAGGTTGGGCCGGCCGAACTCGTTGTTGAAGGCGGCGCCGCCCAGCGGGCCCTCGGTCATGATCTGCAGCGGGCTCGCGATGTGCTCGGGCTTGCCGTAGTGGCCGTCCTCGGGCCAGAGCTTCGAGACCGTGAAGCCGGTCAGGCCGGCCTTGGGCTTGGAGCCGCGGCCGGTGGCGCCCTCGTCGCGGATCTCGCCGCCGGCGCCGGTCGAGGCGCCCGGGAACGGCGAGATCGCCGTCGGGTGGTTGTGCGTCTCCACCTTCATCAGCACGTGGGTCAGCGCCGTGTCCTTGGTGTAGGCCGGCGCGCTCGCGGCGTCGGCGCCGCGCGGGATGAAGCGCTCGACCTCGCCGCCCTCCATCACCGAGGCGTTGTCGGCATAGGCGATCACCGTGTGCTGGGGGTTCTGGCGCTCGGTGTGGCGGATCATCGAGAACAGGCTCTGCGGCTGCGCCGCGCCGTCGATCGTGAAGTCGGCGTTGAAGATCTTGTGGCGGCAGTGCTCGCTGTTGGCCTGGGCGAACATCATCAGCTCGACGTCGCTGGGATTGCGGCCCAGCTTCGTGAAGGCATCGACCAGGTAGTCGATCTCGTCCTCGGCCAGCGCCAGGCCGAAACCGGTGTTGGCGGCTTCCAGCGCCGCGCGGCCCTGGGCCAGCACGTCGACCGTCGCCATGGGCTGGGCCGGCAGTTCGCTGAACAGGCTGGCGGCCTGGTCGACCGTGGCGAGCACCGATTCGGTCATGCGGTCGTGCAGCGGGCCGGCCGCGGCGGCCAGCGCCTCGCCCTCGAGCACCGGCGCCTTGCCCAGCAGCGGGGCCTTGAGCTTCAGGTGGTATTGGGTGACGCGCTCGACCCGGCGCAGCGCCAGGCCGCAGTTGTGGGCGATGTCGGTGGCCTTGGAGGCCCAGGGCGACACGGTGCCCAGGCGCGGCGTGACGACCACCGCCGCCGAGGCCTTGGCCGCCGGCGCCTCGAAGGGCTCGCCGTAGCTCAGCAGCGCCGCGAAGCGCTCGCGGCCCGCGGCGTCGAGCGCGCCGTCGGTCACCACCAGGTGCACGAAGCGCGCGGCGATGCCCTCGATGCGCGGATCGACGGCCTGGAGCTTCGGCAGGAGCTGCCGCGCACGGAATTCGCTGAGTGCGCTGCCGCCCTCGAAGATGGTTACGACGGGAAGGGCTGTGGAAACGGAAGCGGACTGCGTCACGATGGGTGGGGCCTTGGGGCCGCGTTGGGCTTTGGAGAGGTCTGGAAATCCGTGGGCGGGCGGCCGCTGACTGGGGCCGTCCGCGCAGGACGCGAATTTTAGGTCATGGCGAAAGCCTCGCCCGGGCGGCCGGCCAGAGCCCGTTCGAGCGCTGATTTCTTCGCCCGGATGGGATAATTCCACGCATGAGCATTACCTACAAAGACGCCGCGGGCATCGCCGCCATGCGCGTCGCCTGCCGCCTCGCGTCCGAGGTGCTGGACTACCTCACGCCCTTCATCAAGCCCGGCATCACGACCAACGACGTCGACCGCCTGGCCGCCGAGTACATGGTCAAGCAGGGCACCACCTCGGCCACGGTGGGCTACATGGGCGCCAGCAGCGTGCCCTTCCCCAAGTCGCTGTGCACCTCGGTCAACCACGTGGTGTGCCACGGCATCCCGAACGACAAGCCCCTGAAGAAGGGCGACATCATGAATGTCGACGTCACCGTCATCAAGGACGGCTGGTTCGGCGACAACTCGCGCATGTACGTCGTGGGCGACGCCTCGATCGCGGCCAAGCGCCTGTGCCACATCACCTTCGAGGCCATGTGGCACGGCATCCTGCAGGTGCGCCCCGGTGCCCACCTGGGCGACGTAGGCCATGCGATCCAGAAGTTCGCCGAGGGCCAGGGCTTCTCGGTGGTGCGCGAGTTCTGCGGCCACGGCGTGGGCCAGCGCTTCCATGAAGAACCGCAGGTGCTGCACTACGGCCGCCCGGGCACCATGGAAGAACTCAAGCCCGGCATGATCTTCACCATCGAGCCGATGATCAACGCCGGCAAGCGCGACGTGAAGGAAGACTTCAAGGGCGGGCAGTACGACGGCTGGACCATCGTCACGCGCGACCATTCGCTCTCGGCCCAGTGGGAGCACACGGTGCTGGTCACCGAAACGGGCTACGAGGTGCTGACCCTGTCCGAAGGCAGCCCGCCGCTGCCGTCGTTCGTGAGCGCCATCAAGACATGAGCCGCGCGGCCGGCCGCGCCACCCCACCGCCATGATCGAAGCCGCCCGACACGACGTCGCGACGCTGCGCGAAGCCTACCGCGCGAAGAAGCTCGCCCTTTTCGAGACCCTGCGCTTCGCGCGCGCGCCCACGCGCAGCGTGCACACGGTGCTGCGCCAGCTCGCGGCGCTGGCCGACGAGAACCTGCAGACGCTGTGGCAGGACGCCGATTTCGGCGACGGCCTGGCGCTGGTGGCGGTCGGCGGCTACGGGCGCGGCGAGCTGTTCCCCTACTCCGACGTCGACGTGCTGCTGCTGCTGCCGCCCGAGGGCGGCGAGCAGGCGGTCGAGCCGGCGCGGCTCGAGGCCTTCATCGGCCAGTGCTGGGACGCCGGCCTGGAGATCGGCTCGAGCGTGCGCACCATCGAGGAATGCCTGGCCGAGGCCGAGAAGGACGTCACGGTCCAGACCTCGCTGCTCGAGGCGCGGGTGATCGCGGGCGACAAGAAGCTGTTCGCCACCTTCCGCAAGCGCTTCGGCACGGTGATCGACCCGCAGGCCTTCTTCATCGCCAAGTCGCAGGAGATGCGGCACCGGCACCAGAAGTTCGACAACACGCCCTACGCGCTCGAGCCCAACTGCAAGGAATCGCCGGGCGGCCTGCGCGACCTGCAGACCATCCTCTGGGTCGCCAAGGCCGCGGGCTTCGGCAGCCGCTGGGACGATCTGGCGCGCAACGGCCTGGCCACGCCCTTCGAGGCGCAGCAGATCAAGCGCAACGAGGCGCTGCTGTCGCTGATCCGTGCGCGGCTGCACGTGATCGCCAACCGGCGCGAGGACCGGCTGGTGTTCGACCTGCAGACCGCGGTGGCCGCGAGCTTCGGCTACGTGAGCGAATCGCAGCGCAAGTCGAGCGAGGCGCTGATGCGGCGCTACTACTGGGCCGCCAAGGCGGTCTCGCAGCTCAACCAGATCCTGCTGCTCAACATCTCGGAGCGGCTGCAGCCGATCGACGAGCAGCCGACGCCGATCAACGAGCGCTTCTTCGAGCGCGCCGGCCTGATCGAGATCGCGCGCGACGACCTCTACGAGAGCGAGCCGCACGCGATCCTCGAGACCTTCCTGCTCTACCAGAAGACCATCGGCGTGAAGGGCCTGTCGGCGCGCACGCTGCGCGCGCTCTACAACGCGCGCCACGTGATGGACAGCAAGTTCCGCAACGACCCGGCGAACCACGACACCTTCATGCGGATGCTGCAGCAGCCCTACGGCATCACGCATGCCTTCCGGCTGATGAACCAGACCTCGGTGCTGGGGCGCTACCTGCGCGTGTTCCGCAGCATCGTGGGGCAGATGCAGCACGACCTGTTCCACGTCTACACGGTGGACCAGCACATCCTGATGGTGCTGCGCAACGTGCGGCGCTTCTTCATCGCCGAGCACGCCCACGAGTACCCGTTCTGCTCGCAGCTCGCGGCCGGCTGGGACAAGCCCTGGCTGCTGTACGTGGCCGCGCTGTTCCACGACATCGCCAAGGGCCGCGGCGGCGACCATTCCACGCTGGGCGCGCGCGACGTGGCGCGCTTCTGCAAGCAGCACGGCATCTCGCGCGAAGACTCGAAGCTGATCGAGTTCCTGGTCTCCGAGCACCTGGTGATGAGCCAGGTGGCGCAGAAACAGGACCTGAGCGACCCCGAGGTGATCGGCGCCTTCGCGCGCCGCGTGGGCAACGAGCGCTACCTCACGGCGCTCTACCTGCTGACCGTGGCCGACATCCGCGGCACCTCGCCGCGCGTGTGGAATGCATGGAAGGGCAAGCTGCTCGAGGACCTCTACCGCTACACCCTGCGCGCGCTCGGCGGGCGCATGCCCGATCCCGACACCGAGGTCGAGTCGCGCAAGCGCGAGGCGCTGGTGCAGCTCGCGCTGCACGCCCAGCGCTTCGAGGCGCACAAGGCGCTGTGGGACACGCTCGACGTCGGCTACTTCATGCGCCACGACGCCAGCGAGATCGCCTGGCACGCGATGCAGCTGTCGCGCTTCGTGCCGCCGAAGAACGTGCCGATCGACCCGGCCGCGCCGCCCGTGGTCCGCGCGCACCTGTCGCCGGTGGGCGAAGGGCTGCAGGTGGTGGTCTACACGCCCGACCAGCCCGACCTGTTCGCGCGCATCTGCGGCTACTTCGACCAGGCCTCGTTCAGCATCCTCGACGCCAAGGTCCACACCGCGAGCAACGGCTACGCGCTCGACACCTTCCAGGTGGTGACCACCTTCCTGCCCGACCACTACCGCGACCTGATCAACATGGTCGAGACCGGGCTCGCGCAGACCCTGACCGAGGCCGGCGCCCTGCCGCTGCCGAGCATGGGCCGGGTGTCGCGCCGGGTGCGCAGCTTCCCGATCAAGCCGCGCATCAGCCTGGTGCCCGACGAGAAGGCGCAGCGCTGGGTGCTCAGCATCTCGGCCAGCGACCGCGCCGGCCTGCTCTATTCGGTGGCGCGCGTGCTCGCGCGACACCACCTGAACCTGCAGCTCGCCAAGGTCACGACCCTGGGCGAGCGGGTCGAAGACAGCTTTCTCATCAGCGGACCCGAATTGCAAGGCCAGCGCACGCAGGCCGCGATCGAGACCGAGCTGATGGAAGCCCTGGAGGCCTGAGTGGCCAGCCCGGCGGCCCGCTCCGCCGGGCCTCTTTCGCGACAAAAGTTCACAAATTCTTGTGAATTGAATACCAAATGTTTCTTTTTTCTGTCCAAACGGCAGAATGCACCCCATGGACACATTGCTGACCCAGCTTTCGAGTTCCGTATCGTCGGCCAGGACCCTCGAGGACCTGACCCGTCCCATGCTCGAGATGCTCGAGGCCGTGACCGGCCTGGAATCGACCTATCTCACGCGCATCGACCTGGAGCAGGGGCTCCAGCACATCCTGTACGCGCGCAACGCGCGCCAGTTGCAGATCCCCGAAGGCCTCGCCGTGCCCTGGGGCGACACCCTGTGCAAGCGCGCCCTCGACGAGGGCCGCGTCTACACCGACAACGTCGCCGAATGCTGGGGTGATTCCGATGCCGCGCGCCAGCTCGGCATCCAGACCTATGTGAGCACCCCGGTGCGCACCGACAGCGGCGGCCTCTACGGCACGCTGTGCGCGGCCAGCGGCGAGCGCCAGCCGCTGCCGGCCAACGCCACCAACGTACTGGGCCTGTTCGCGCGGCTGATCGGCCACCAGGTCGAGCGCGAGCAGCTGTTCCAGCGGCTCTCGGCGGCCAATGCCGAGCTCGCCACCCATGCCGCGACCGATGCGCTGACCGGCCTGCCGAACCGGCGCGCCTTCCTCGAGGGCCTGCGCCGCATGCTGGCCCAGGGCCAGCGCGACGGCACCGGCGTGCTGGTCGCCTTCGTCGACCTCGACGGCTTCAAGAAGATCAACGACCTGCACGGCCACGAGACCGGCGACGACTTCCTGGTGGAGATCGCGCGCCGGCTGCACGGCACGCTGCGCGCCGGCGACCTGCTGGCCCGCCTCGGCGGCGACGAGTTCGTGGTGGTCGGTCCGGGCCCCGCGCTCGCGGGCGGCGAATCGCCGGCCGCGGCCGAGGCGCTCGGCCAGCGCGTGGCGGCCGCCACGGTCGGCCACTTCCACCTCGGCGCGGTCGAGATCGGCTACGGCGGCGCCAGCGTGGGCGCGGTGGCGGTCGATCCGCGCTTCACCACGGCCGAGGAGGCACTGCGCCTGGCCGATGCCGCGATGTACCTCGAAAAGCGCGGGCGCAGCGGCCGACCGCACGGATGATCTGATGATCGGCCGGCCACGCGGGCGCCTCGAGCGCGTGTTCGGATCGCTCAAGGTCCGCCTCACGCTGGGCGGCATCGTGGCGCTGGCCCTGGGCATCGCGCTGAGCACCAGCGTGCTGCTGGGCATCGCCGAGCGCGACCTGCTCGCCGCGCAGCAGCGCCGCGAACTCGGCGAGTCGGCCCGCACCGCCGCCCTGCTCTCGCGCAGCGTGGTCCAGTTGCAGCGGGCGCTGCTGTCGGTCGCCGAATCGCTCGACGAGGCCACGCTCGACGACCCCGCGGCGCTGGCGCGCTTCATGGACAGCAAGCCGATCCTGCGCGGGCTCTTCACCGTGCTCTACATCGCGCGGCCCGACGGCGAAGTGCGCATCCTGGTCGATGCCGAGAACGGCGTCTCGCGCCCACCGCTGCCGCTGACCCAGCGCAACTACTTCCGCCGCACCCTGGCCGAGGGCCGGGCGATCGTCTCGGAGCCGCTGAACGGCCCGTTGTCGGGCGAGCCGATCGTGGTGTTCACCCAGCCGGCGCGCAATGCCTCGGGCATCTACGCGGTGTTCGGCGGCGTGCTGCGGCTGTCCAGCCGCGACCTGCTCGACGGCCTGGTCGACCCGCAGGCCGGCGACGACAACGCGCTGCTGGTCGTCACCACGCTCGACGGCCGCGTGCTCGCGCATCCCGACCGGCGCCGGATCATGGGCTCGCTCACCGACGAACCGCGCCTGGGGCAGGCCTTCAGGGCCTGGACCGCCGAGCACAGCCCGGCGGAGCCCGCGGGCGTGGCGCTGCCGCAGCCCGGCGAGATCGCCAGCGCCGCCGGCGTGGCCGGGCCCGACTGGATGGTGTGGCGCACCCGGCCCCAGTCCGAACTGACCGCGCCCTTCGCCACCGCGCGCGCCCAGTCGCTGCGCTGGGCCGGCCTGATCGTCGCGCCGCTGGCGCTGGGGCTGCTCGCGCTGCTGTGGTGGGGCCTGCGGCCGCTGCGCCTGCTGGAGCGGCGCGCCCAGCACCTGTTCGACGGCAGCATGGGCGCGGCCGATGGCTGGCCGCGCGCCGGCGGCGAGATCGGCCAGCTCGGCAACGTGCTGCGGCGCGTGGGCATCCAGCGCGCCGAGCTCGAGCGGCTCAACAGCGAGAGCATCGCCAAGCTCGGCTCGGTGATGCGCGCGGCGCCGGTCGGCATCGCGCTGGTGCGCGACGGGCGCTTCGACCTCGCGAGCGACGAGCTCTGCCGGCTGCTGGGCTGCGCGCGCGAGGACCTGCTGGGCCGGCTGACCGGCAAGGTGCTGGTGCCGCCCGAGCCGGGCGAAACCCCGCTGGCCGCGCTCGAGGCACTGGCATTCGGCGCCGACCAGGCCTACGTGGGCGAATGCCAGGTGCAGCGGCCCGACGGCAGCCGCTTCTGGGCCCGGCTGCGCAGCAAGCCGGTGGACGTGGCGCGCATGGAGCTCGGCACGATCTGGATCCTGACCGACATCGACCAACAGCGCCGCATCCGCGCGGCGCTCGAATGGTCGGCCGCGCACGACAGCCTGACCGGGCTGGCCAACCGCCAGCGCTTCGAGGCCCATGCGCAACGGCTGATCGCGGGGCTGCCGGCCACCATGCCGGCCGCGATGGTCTTCATCGACCTCGACAACTTCAAGCGCGTGAACGACACCGGCGGCCACCTGACCGGCGACGCGATGCTGCGCGCGGCCGCCAGCGCCATCGCCTCGCGGGTGCGCGCGGGCGACCTGGCGGCGCGGCTGGGCGGCGACGAGTTCGTGCTGCTGCTCGAGCGCTGCCGCCATGCCGATGCGGTGCGCGTGGCCGAGGCCATCGTGGCCTCGATCGCCGAGATCGCGATGCCCTCGCTGCCCGCGGACCTGCGCATCGGCGCGAGCATCGGCGTGGCCAGCCTCACGCCGCAGACGCGCAGCGTCGATGCCTGGCTGCATGCCGCCGACGAGGCCTGCTATGCGGCCAAGACCGCGGGGCGCGGCGTGGTCCGGGCCGGCTCGGCGCCGGCCGAGCGCATGTCGGGCTGAAGCGGCAGGGTTTCGACATTTCTACCGATTCATCGCCAATCCGCCAGTCGAAGGGCGGGTTGCCGAGGCCACCGCGTCCGCCCCGCCCGCGCTTGCTGGGGAAACCCCGGATTCAGTGAATCCATTTGGCTGACGAATACGTAACACCGAAGTTACCAGCTCGATGCAAGGAGCCTGACCCGAAAGCAACGGTCATGGATCGCACTGAACGGAACAGGCCGAAACGCGACTGGATCGTCACGAATTCCCGACAATCAGCCGTGAACTAATACCAACTCAGTAAACGATTGTTGTCAATCGTTAACCATTCCCAGAGAATGCCCCAGCATGGAAGAAACAAACGGGGTCATCGATCACTTTGAACGCCGAGCCTGCAGCACGCAGTGGCTCGCATTCAACCGCGGCATGGCAGCCGAGCTCGCCGCCGGACTCCCGCCCGAGGATCTGCACCAGCTTTTCTTCCGCATCGGCGAGAACGTGGCGCGCACCTTTCCGGTGCCTCCCTGCGCGAGCCTGGCCGAACTCGAAGCCGAGTTCAATGCCCGCTGGGACGGCATCGACTGGGGCTACGGCACCCTGCGCGAAGAGGCCGACGGCCTGCGCATCCGCCATGCCTGCAGCCCGCTGGCCATGGCTTTCGGGCCCGAATCCACCGGCTGGAGCAGCGGCTTCCTCGAAGGCGTCTACCAGACCTGGTTCGCCAGCCAGCGCCTGCCGGCCTCGCTGCGGGTGCAGGCGCTGCCGTCCGCCGCCCAACCCGGCGCGGTGATCGAACTTCGATTGGCGAGGTCTTCCCCATGAGCAACGACGATCCATCCGCCGAAGACGTGGCCGGGCTGTTCCGCAAGTTCGGTGGCGACTCGCATGTCTACAAGGAATTCGCGCCGCCCGAGCCGACCGATGGCGAAGGCCGTGCCGGCTGGCCGCTGCTGTCGGGCACGCCGATCGAACGAGCGCCCGAAGCACCGCCGGCTCCGGTGCAGCCGCCGCCCGCTCCTCCGGTGAAACCCGTGGTACAGGTCGCGCCCGTGCCGCCACCGGCGCCCGTCATGCCGCCGCCCGTGGCGGTCCGCCCCGCTCCGGCCCCGGTCGTCGCACCCGCGCGGCCGGCCGCCCCGCTCGCGAGCCCGTTCGGCCCCGCGCCGGTCGTTCCGCCGCCCCCCCAGCCCCTGCCCGCCAGGGCCGCCGCGCGGCCGGCACCCGCCTTCGTTCCGGGGCCCGTCCCGGCCCATCCCTCCACCGCCACGCCGACACCTCCCGCCTCGGATGCACGGAGCCCGACCGAGCTGGACGCGCTGTTCGCGCGCCTGGCGGGACCGCAGCGCCCCGAGCCACCGCCGGGCCCCATGTCACGCTGGCGCCGGCCGACGTGACCATGGTCGTCATCCCCGTCATTTCATCCAAGGGCGGTGTTGGCAAGACCACCGTCGCCGCCAACCTGAGCACCGTGCTCGCCGAGCGCGGCCACCACGTCCTGGCGATCGACCTCGATCCGCAGAACGCGCTGCGCTTCCACCTCGCCAACGACCCGCACCAGTGCGTCGAGGGCCTGGCCGAGGTCGCGGCCGGCCAATTGACCTGGACCCAGGCGATGCGCCCCGGCCATGGCGGCACGGTGGTGCTGCCCTTCGGCACGGTCGACGACGAACGGCAGATCGAGCTCGAGCAGCAGCTCGCGCGCCATCCGGACTGGCTCGGCGACACGCTCGCGCGCTTCGCGCTGCCCGAGGACACGCTCGTGGTGCTCGATACGCCGCCCGGCCCCACGGTCTACATGCAGCAGGCGCTGCGCACGGCCAACTTCTGCGTGGTCACGGTGCTGGCCGATGCCGGCTCCTTCGCCACCCTGCCGATCATCGAGCGCATGGTCGACAAGTACTGCCGCCCGCGCGCCGACTACGGCGGCAGTGCCTACGTGGTGAACCAGGTGGCGCCGAGCCGCCGGCTCAACCACGACGTGTTCGAGATGCTGCGCGCGCGCCTGCAGTCGGAACTGCTGGGCATGCTGCACCAGGACGAATCGGTGTCCGAGGCACTCGCCTCGGCGCTGCCGGTGCACCGCTACGCGCCCCTGAGCCAGGCGGCGCAGGACCTCTCGGTGTGCGCCGACCGGCTGCTGGCGCGCATCGCCGCGGCCACCGCGAACCGCAACGCCCCCGCACAGCCCGCGGCCGCCCCGGCCTGGCAGATGGAGCCCCGATGAACAGCAGCACGGCGCAGCCGGCCTCCGGGGCGGACTCCGCGCCGCCTCCCTCGCCCGATACCCCGCTGGGCGCCGACCGCCCGCCGCGGCCCGCGCCGGCCTTCCTGCGCCTGTGGCCGGTGCGGCTGGTGGGCTGGCTGATCCTGCTCACGACGGCACCTGCGCTGATCATCGCGCCCATGACCTTCGAGCAGCAGCTGGTGCTGTCGGTCGGCATCTTCCTGGCCGCGTTGTTCGTGAACCGCTTCCGCGGCCACTTCGCGGGCCTGGTGCTGATGCTGCTGTCGGTGATCGTCTCCTCGCGCTACACCTACTGGCGCATCACCGAGACGATGTACATGGACAACATCGTCGACCTGGTGCTGGGCGTCGGCCTGCTCATGGCCGAGCTCTACGCCTTCGTCGTGCTGCTGCTGGGCTACATCCAGACCGCCTGGCCGCTGGGCCGCAAGCCCTCGCCGCTGCCCGCGGACCCGGCCGAGTGGCCGACCATCGACCTGTTCATCCCGACCTACAACGAACCGATGTCGGTGGTGCGCCCGACGGTGCTGGCCGCGCAGGCCATCGACTGGCCGCGCGACAAGATCAAGATCTACGTGCTCGACGACGGCCGGCGCCCCGAGTTCCGCGAGTTCTGCGATGCCGTGGGCGTGACCCACGTCACGCGCGACAACAACCGCCACGCCAAGGCCGGCAACATCAATGCCGCGCTCAAGAACACCAGCGCCGAGTTCGTCGCGATCTTCGACTGCGACCACATCCCCACGCGCTCGTTCATGCAGATCGCGATGGGCTGGTTCAACCGCGACGCGAAGCTGGCCATGGTCCAGCTGCCCCACTATTTCTTCTCGGCCGACCCCTTCGAGCGCAACCTCGACACCTTCGGCACGGTGCCCAACGAAGGCGAGTTGTTCTACGGCCTGATCCAGGACGGCAACGACCTCTGGAACGCCAGCTTCTTCTGCGGCTCCTGCGCCGTGCTGCGCCGCACGGCGGTCGAGGAAGTCGGCGGCATCGCGGTCGAGACCGTGACCGAGGACGCCCACACCGCGCTGAAGATGCACCGCCGCGGCTGGAACACCGCCTACCTCGCGCTGCCGCAGGCCGCGGGCCTGGCGACCGAGAGCCTGTCGGGCCACGTGGGCCAGCGCATCCGCTGGGCGCGCGGCATGGCGCAGATCTTCCGCGTCGACAACCCGCTGTTCGGCCGCGGGCTGCACTGGGCGCAGCGGCTGTGCTACCTCAACGCGATGCTGCACTTCCTGTACGGCCTGCCGCGCCTCATCTACCTGACGGCACCGCTGGCCTACCTGTACTTCGGCGCGAGCGTGATCCATGCCTCGGCCTCGATGATCTTCGCCTTCGCGCTGCCGCACATCCTGCACGCCAACCTGACCAACAGCCGGATCCAGGGGCGCTTCCGCTACCTGCTGTGGAACGAGGTCTACGAGGCGGTGCTGGCCTGGTACATCTTCCGGCCCACGCTGGTGGCGCTGATCAATCCCAAGCTCGGCAGCTTCAACGTGACGGCCAAGGGCGGCCTGATCCAGGAGCAGTACTTCGACACCTCGATCGCCAAGGCCAGCCTGGTGCTGCTGGCGCTGAACTTCATCGGCGTGGCGCTCGGCATCTGGCGCCTGACCTGGGTCGATCCGCAGAACATCGCCACCGTGTGGCTGAACCTGGCCTGGACCATCTACAACCTCATGATCCTCGGCGCCTGCGTGGCGGCGGCCAACGAGTCGCGCCAGGTGCGCGCCGCGCACCGCGTGACGCTCGACGTGCCGGCGGCGCTGTACTTCGCCAACGGCCACTCGATGCGCTGCAACACCTTCGACTTCTCGACCGGCGGCCTGGGCCTGGAGCTGCCGACCGAGGTCAAGCTGGCGCCCGACGAACCGATCGAGGTGGCGCTGTTCCGCGGCGACGCGGAGTCGCGCTTCCCCGCCACCGTGCGCTTCAGCAACGGCAAGCGCCTGGGCCTTCGCTTCGCGCCGATGAGCTTCGCGCAGGAGCGCGCGCTGGTGCAGTGCACGACCGCGCGCGCCGACATCTGGGCCGCGCGCTGGGGCAACCATCCGCGCGTGGGCGTGCACCGCGTGCTGGCCCACCTGACGAGCATCAGCCTGGTCGGCTTCAAGGACATGTTCTCCCATTACTACCGGGCCGGCCTCTCGCGGCTGCGGCTGCCCAAGCGCTCCGTCGGAACGAAGAAGGAACCCGCGTGACGATCACTCCGAAAGCGCCGCGCCGCGGCGCCGCTCCCTCCTTCCGTCCGGCCGCCGGCGCCATGCTGGCCCTGCTGGCGCTGACCGCGGCCGGCACGGCCTCCACGCAGCAGCGTCCGGCCGCGCCGGCCGTCGTTCCCGCCACCGTTCCTTCGATCGCGCCGGCCGCCGTGCCCACGCTCGCGCTGCCGGCCCAGCAGCTGCCCGGCGCGGCCGCGGCGCCGGTGCCCGTGGCCAGCACGGCCGCGGCCGGCGGCACGGTGCGCGAGCTCAACCTCACGCAGCTGGGCATCGACTACGCGATCCAGCTGCGCGGCATCAGCGGCACCATCGGCATCCCGTTCAACATCCGCGCCGACGAGCTGGTGACCGCGGCCTCGTTCCACCTCAACTATGCCTACTCGCCCTCGCTGATCCCCGAGCTGTCGCACCTGAAGGTGACGGTCAACGACGTGCTGGTCGCGACCCTGCCGGTGAACCGCGCCGACGGCGGCAAGCCGCAGACCGCCGACATCCCGATCGACCGGCGCCTGATCACCGAGTTCAACCGCATCAACGTCGAGCTGATCGGCCACTACACGCGCGACTGCGAGGACCCGGCCCACACCAGCCTGTGGGCGCGCATCGACGCCTCGAGCACGCTGCGCCTGAACGTGTCGCCGCTCAAGCTGACCAACGACCTGGCGACGCTGCCGCAGCCCTTCTTCGACCGCCGCGACGTGCGCCGCGCGCGCATTCCCTTCGTCTTCGGCAGCGCCGAGTCGGGCCCGCTGCTCGAGGCCGCGGGCGTGGTCTCGTCGTGGTTCGGCGCGCTCGCCGACTACCGCGGCGCCGTGTTCCCGGTCTCGCGCGGCCAGCTGCCCAGCGGCCACGCGGTGGTGTTCGCCACCCCCGAGACCAGCCTGCCCGGGCTGGTGCTGCCCTCGATCCAGGGCCCGGCGCTGGCCGTGGTCGACCATCCGCAGGACCCGACCGCCAAGCTGCTGCTGGTGATGGGCCGCGACGCCAACGAGCTGCGCACCGCCGCCGCCTCGCTGGCGCTCAACAGCCGCGCGCTGTCGGGCGCGACCAGCGCGATCGCCGCCTTCCAGGAGCCGCCGGCGCGCAAGCCCTACGACGCGCCGCGCTGGGTGCCCAGCGACCGGCCGCTGCAGTTCGGCGAGCTCACGACCGCGGCCGACCTGTCGGTGACCGGCTACAACCCCGACGTGGTGCGGGTCAACCTGCAGCTGCCGCCCGACCTGTTCACCTGGCGCAGCCGCGGCATCCCGCTCGACCTGCTCTACCGCTACACGCCGCGCGTGCGGCCCGACCAGTCGACGCTCAACGTCAACGTCAACGAGAACTTCATCGGCGCGATCCCGCTGCGCTCGGCCAACCCGGCCGGCGACCGCTGGTACAACCCGCTGGCCGTCAAGCTGATGCCCGACGGCACCCTGGCCGAGCGCAAGGAAGTGATCCTGCCGCCGCTGGCGCTGGGCCCGCGCAGCCAGCTGCGCCTGCACTACTACTTCGAGCCCGTGGCCGGCCGCTGCATCCCGCAGCTCGACAACGTGCGCGGCTCGATCGACCCGACCTCGAAGATCGACGTCTCGGGCTTCCCGCACTTCATCGCCATGCCCGAGCTCGCGGCCTACGCCAACGGCGGCTTCCCGTTCTCGCGCATGGCCGACCTGTCGGACACCGCGGTGATCCTGCCCGATCAGGCCGACACCTCCGACACCGAGACCTACCTCGGCCTGATGGGCCAGATCGGCCGCGCCACCGGCTACCCGGTGCTGCGCGTGAAGGTGGGCCGCTCGGCCGAGGTCTCGCAGTGGGCCGACAAGGACCTGCTGGTGATCGGCAGCCTGCAGAACCAGCCGCTGTTCACGCAGTGGGCCGAGCGCATGCCGCTCAAGCGCGCCGCGGCCGCCAACGGCAGCGGCGACGGCTCGCCGCAGTTCAAGCTGTCGAGCTGGATCGACACCGCGATCGACTTCGTGATCGGCGCGCGCACCCGCGAGGACTTGCCGGGCTCGATGCAGATCGCGGTCAGCGACGACGGCCGCGACGCGGTGCTCGCGGGCTTCGAGTCGCCGCTGCGCAGCGGCCGCAGCGTGGTCGCCGCGATCTCCAACAGCACCTCGAAGGATGCGCTGCTCAACGCGCTGATGACGCCCGACCTGCTCAAGCGCGTGCAGGGCAGCATGGCCATCGTGCGCGACGCGCAGGTGCACAGCGTGCTCGGCAGCGACACCTACTACGTCGGCCGCCTGCCGCCGATCGCCTGGCTGCAGTGGAACCTCTCGCGCAGCCCGCTGCTGCTGGCGGCCCTGGTGGTGCTGCTGGCCGTGATCGGCGCCGCGGTGGCCTATGCCAGCCTGCAGATCCGCGCGCGTCGCCGCCTCAAGTGACGACCCGCGCCCCGGAGACCGACCCCACGATGACAGGTTCGAAGCCCACGCTTCCCCCTTCCGTTCCCGACCGGCAGCGCCGCTCGCTGTTCGCGGCCGTGGCTGCGTCCGCGCTGGCCTGGACCGGCACGCGCGCGGCCGCGCAGGCCGCGCCGACCGCCCCCGCGGCGCCACCCGCCGCGCCCATGCCCGCCACCTGCCACCCCGCCGCCGACTGGAACGCCTTCGTCGCGCGCCACGTCCAGCGCGACGGCCGCGTGATCGACTTCAACACGCCGCAGCAGCACTCGACCTCCGAGGGCCAGTCCTACGGCATGTTCTTCGCGCTGGTCCACAACGACCGCGAGCTGTTCGCGCGCGTGCTGGGCTGGGCCGAGACCAACCTCGCGAACGGCAGCGTCGCGAAGAACCTGCCGGCCTGGCAGTGGGGCCGCAAGCCCGGCGGCGGCTGGGGCGTGCTCGATCCGAATCCCGCCTCAGACGCCGACCTCTGGATCGCCTATGCGCTGATGGAGGCCGGCCGGCTCTGGAACGAACCGCGCTACGCGAGCATGGGCCGCAGCCTGCTGGCGCTGGTGGCGCGCGAGGAGGTGGTCTCGCTGTCGGGCTTCGGCCGCATGCTCCTGCCCTGGCCCAAGTCGGTGGCCAGCGGTTCGGTGTGGCGGCTCAACCCGAGCTACATGCCGCTGCAATTGCTGCGCTATTTCCAGCACGCCGATCCGCAGGGCCCCTGGGCCGCGGTGGCCGACAACACGGTGCGCCTGCTCGCGGCCACGGCGCCGCGCGGCTTCTCGCCCGACTGGTGCGCCTGGTCGGAGGACGCGCGCGCCTTCGTCGCCGACCCCGAGAAGGGCACGGTCGGCAGCTATGACGCGATCCGCGTCTACCTCTGGGCCGGCATGCTGGCCGAACAGTCGCCCGACCGCCGGGCGCTGCTGCAGGCCCTGGCGGGCCCGAAGCGCCTGCTGGCCGACCGGCAGCCGATCCCCGAGCTGGTCGACACCGCCACCGGCACCGTGCGCGGCATGGGACCGCTGGGTTTCGCCGGCGCGCTGCTGCCCTACCTGAAGGCGCAGGACATGCCCGAGGCGCTGGCCACCGAGCTGGCGCGCCTGCCCAATTCGCGCGCCGACGGCCAGCCGTCGACCGCCCTGCTTCCCTACTACGAACAGATGCTGCTGCTCTTCGGCCAGGCCTGGCTCGACGGGCGCTACCAGTTCCTCCGGAACGGCCAGCTGCAAACCTCATGGAGACTGCTATGTCGACCCACCCGCACGGCATGACATCGCCGCGCCCGACCCGGTTGCGCCGCGCTCCGGCAGGCCTGCCCTCCGCGCGCTGGCTGGCCTGCCTGGGCCTGTTCGCCACGCTGGGCGCCGCCAATCCGGCGCACGCCCAGGCCGACGCCGCCACCGCGCTGATCGAACAGGGCAACTACTGGCAGTCGCAGGGTCGCGCCGACCTGGCCGAGGAAAGCTGGCGCAAGCTGCTCAGCGTGAATCCGCAGTCGGCCGACGCGATGTACGGCATGGCGCAGGTCGAGCTCTCGCGCGGCAACGCCGAGCCGGCGCGCAGCTGGATCGCGCGGCTGCGCGCCGCCGCGCCCAACGATCCGCGCCTGTCGCGCCTGCAGCAGCAGGCGCAGAACCCCGGCCAGGGCAGCCTGCTGCAGCGCGCCCGCGCGGCGGCGCGCGCCGGCCGCGCGGCCGAGGCGGTGCAGCTGTACCGCGACCAGTTCGACAACCGGCCACCGCCCGAGGCGCTGGCGCTCGAGTACTACCAGACGCTCAGCAGCACGCCTCAGGGTGCCGACGAAGGCCGCCGCGGCATCGAGCAGCTGGTGCGCGAATACCCCGAGAACGCCAGCTACAAGCTCGCGCTCGCGCAGTTGCGCACCTACAGCGAGAGCACGCGGCGCGAAGGCATCCGCAGCCTGGCCGAGTTGTCGAAGCAGCCGACCGTGGGCGCGGCCGCGCGCGCGAGCTGGCGCCAGGCGCTGATCTGGCTCGACGCCCGCGCGCCCGACATGCCGCTGTACCGCGAGTTCCTCGCCAACAACCAGAACGACACGGCCGTGGCCGCGCGCCTCGAGGCGCTCGAAAGCGGCCGCACGACCGCGGCCTCGGGCCCGGGCGTGCCGCTCGGCGAGGGCTACCGCGCGCTCGACCGCGGCGACCCGGCGACCGCCGAGCAGCGCTTCCAGCAGGCGCTGCGCGCCAAGGCCGACGACAGCGAGGCACTCGGCGGCCTGGGCCTGGTGCGGCTGCGCCAGGAACGCTTCGCCGAGGCGCAGCAGTACCTCGAGCAGGCCGCGCGCGGCGGCAACACCAAGTGGAATTCGGCGCTGCAGAGCGCCACCTACTGGAACCTCGTGAACCAGGCGCGCGCCGCGCAGGGCCGCAACGACCTGCGCAGCGCGCAGTCGCTGCTCGAGCGCGCCGTGCGCATCGATGCGCGCGAGCCCGTGGGCCAGGTCGCGCTGGCCGACCTGCGCGCCGCCGCCGGCGAGCTGCCGCAGGCCGAGCAAGGCTACCGCCGCGTGCTCGAGAGCAAGCCCTCGGACGGCCAGGCCCTGCGCGGCCTGATCGCGGTGCTCGGCCGCCAGGGCCGCGCCGACGAAGCGCTCGAACTCTCGCGCCGCCTCACGCCCGAGCAGGCGGCCCAGCTCGGCGGCCTGCGCGACATCCAGGTCGAGCAGGCGCGTGCCAAGGCGAAGCAGCAGGCCGATGCCGGCGACGGCGCCGGCGCGCAACGCACGCTCGAGGACGCCATGCTCGCCGCGCCCGACAGTCCGTGGGTGCGGCTGGATCTCGCCAACATCTACCGCCGCCAGGGCCTGGTGGCCGAGGCGCGCGGCGTGATGGAAGGCCTGCTGATGTCGCAGCCCGACATGCCCGACGCCCTGTTCGCGAGCGCCCTGCTGGCCTCCGAGACCGGCGATGCCGCCGCCGGCATGCAGTACCTCGAGCGCATCCCGGCCGGCTCGCGCACCCGCGAGATGGCCGCGCTGCAGCGCCGCCTCTGGGCGCAGTCGCAGGCGCAGCGCGCGCAGGCACTCGCGCGCCAGGGCCAGGTCGATGCCGCGCGCCAGCTGCTGGGCCAGGCCGAGGCCTCGCTGAGCAGCGACATGCCGAGCGAGATCTTCGGCCAGCTCGCGGGCGCCTACGCCGACATCGGCGATGCGCCGCGCGCGCTCGCGATGAGCCGCCAGCTGCTCGCGCGCACGCCGACGCCGACCGTCGCCAACCGCCTGCTCTATGCATCGGTGCTGCTCAAGACGCGCCAGGACATCGAGCTGTCGGCCGTGCTGCGCCAGCTCGCGAGCACCAGCATGACCTCATCCCAGCGCGCCGACTTCGATGCGCTGCGCATCGCCTACGCGCTGCGCCAGACCGACGCGCTGCGCGAGGCCGGCAACCTCGAGGCCGCCTACAACGCGATGGCGCCGGTGCTGGCCGAGCGGCCCGACGATCCGAAGGCGCTGGCCGCGCTCGCGCGGCTCTATTCGGCCGCGCGCGACGAAGCCCAGGCGCTGGCGCTCTACCAGCGCGTGCTGCAGCGCAGCCCGACCGACCTCGACACCTTGCTGGCCGCCGCCGCGAGCGCGAGCGCGCAGCGCAACCACGGCGATGCCGAGAGCTACGTGATGGCCGCGCTCAAGCAGGCGCCCGACGAATCGCGCGTGCTGACCGCGGCCGGCCGCGTCTACCGCAATGCCGGCGACAGCCGCAAGGCCGAGCAGTACCTGCGCGCCGCGGTCGAGGCCGACAGCCGGCTCGCTTCGGGCGGTGCCCCGGGCGCGCCCGGCGTGCCGGGCGGCCTGCCACCCGCGAACCCCTTCGCCGGCATGACCGGCGGCGCCGCGAGCACCGCGCTGCCGGTGCCCGCGGGCGCGGGCGGCAATCCCTTCGCGCAGGCGCGGATGCAGCCGGTGGCCTATGCGCCGGCCGCCACCGCGGGCGCCTACCCGGCGACCTATCCCGTGCAATATCCGGCCTATGCGGCCGCCCCGGCGAACGCGGGCTATCCGGTCGCGGCCGCGTCGGGCGCCACGCCCTGGCCGACGACGAACGCGCAACCCGCGGCCACCGCCAAGGGCCGCCGCACGGCCGGCACCACGGGCACCGCCGCGCCGGCCGCGAACACGCGCACCGCCGCGCGCGCGGCCAACACCCCCCAGGCCACGGCCTACATCGCGCCGCCGTTGCAGCAATACCCGGCGGCCGGCACGCAGACGCTGGCCCCGGTCTACGCCCAGGCACCGCAGCCCTATGTGCAGGGCGGCGGCCTGCTGCCGCTGCCTCGCCCGGGCTCGGCGCAGGTCGACGCCGGCTGGAATGCCGCGCCGCGCGCCCAGCCGCCGGCCGATTCGGCCGCGGCGGAGCTGCGCGAGCTCGAGGCCGCGCGCTCGGTCACCCTCACCGCGGGCACCGTGTTCCGCAACCGCGCGGGCGAAGCGGGCCTGAGCCGGCTGACCGACTTCGAGATTCCGTTCGAGGCCCGCTTCCCGGTCGGCGACGGCAAGATCGTCGTGGGCGTCACGCCCACCTTCCTCGATGCCGGCTCGCCCGCGGGCGACTGGGCCACCGCCAGCCGCTTCGGCGGCGGTCCCGGCTCGGCCTTCACCGGCCTGATGAACGGCACCACGGCCGGCCAGCAGAACGCCGCCGGCCTGGGCCTGAGCGTGGGCTACGAGGGCACGAACTTCGGCGCCAGCATCGGCACCACGCCGCTGGGCTTCCAGCAGGTCAACCTGATCGGCAACGTCTCCTTCAAGGGCGCCTTCGGCGACTCCTGGTCGTACAAGGCCGACCTGTCGCGCCGGCCGGTCACCGACAGCCTGCTGTCCTTCGCGGGCGCGAAGGACGAGCGCACCGGCGAGCGCTGGGGCGGCGTGGTCGCCACCGGCGCGCGCGGCGACATCGGCTACGACGACGGCACCTACGGCTTCTACGGCTATGGCGCGCTGCACGGCCTCACGGGCAAGAACGTGGCGAGCAACTCGCGCTTCGAGATCGGCGGCGGCAGCTACATCCACCTGCTGAGCGAGCCCGGCAACAAGCTCACGCTGGGGCTCAACCTCGGCATCATGGGCTACGAGAAGAACCTCAGCTACTACACCTTCGGCCATGGCGGCTACTTCAGCCCGCAGAGCTTCGTGAGCCTCGCGCTGCCGGTGGACTGGAGCGGGCGCAACAACCGGCTGTCGTGGCGCGTCAATGCCTCGCTGGGCGTGCAGGCCTTCAACCAGAAGGACACGCCCTACTTCCCGACCGACAGCAGCCGCAACGGCGATGCCGGCCGGGCCGCCGCCGGCGCGGCCGCCCTGGGCCTCACCAACGCGATCTACACCGGCCGCTACGCGAAGACCTCGAAGACCGGCCTGGCCTACAACCTCGCCGCGGTGCTCGAGTACCAGCTCGCGCCCAAGATGTTCCTCGGCGGCTCGATCGGCCTGAACAACGCGCAGGACTACCGGCAGTTCACCGGCAGCCTCTACCTGCGCTACGTGTTCGACGGCTCGAGCACGCTGGGCGTGCCCACGGGCACGACGCTGCGGCCGCTGGTGTCGCCCTACACGCCGCTGCTCTGAACGGCGAGGCGCCACGAAGAAAAACCGCGCGGCCCCGAGGGGGCTCGCGCGGTTTCCTGTTCGTTGGGCGCGCTCAGCCGCCCGAGGCCGGCGCCCCCGCCACGGGCAGCGCCTGCGCGTAATGCGGGAGCGGGGCCCACAGCGGCTCGCGCTCGAAGTCCTTCACCCATTGCGGAATGTCGCAGGCCGCCAGCGGCATCGAGATGCCATAGCCCTGGGCCAGCGCGCACCCCATCTCGAGCAGCGCCCCGCCGATCTCCAGCGTCTCCACGCCCTCGGCCACGGGCGTGCGGCCCAGCGCCTTGAGCAGCGCGAGGATGCCCTGCACGATCGCGCGGTCCTGCTCGCTTTCGAGCATGCCGCGGATGAAGGACTGGTCGATCTTGACCGAGGACACCGGCAGCTGGCGCAGGTAGGTCAGCGACGAATAGCCGGTGCCGAAGTCGTCGATGGCCACCGGCACGCCCAGGCCCTTGCAGGCCTCGACGAAGCGCGCCACGGTGGAGAACTTGCTGATCGCTGTGGTCTCGAGGATCTCGAGCTCGAGCGTGCCGGCGCCGAGCTTGGGAAACTGCGCCAGGTGCTGCGCGAGCCGGTCGACGAAGTCCCAGCGCATCATGTGGCGCGGGCTCACGTTCACGCTGATCGCGGTGCGCAGCCCGAGCGCGCGCCATTCGTAGGCCTGCCGCAGCGCCGCGCCGATCACCCAGTCGCCCATGCGCTCGGCGAGCTCGTCGCCCTCGGTGAGCGGCACGAACTGGCCGGGCTGCAACAGGCCGCGCTCGGGATGCTGCCAGCGGATCAGCGCTTCGACGCCCACCATCACGCCGCGCTGCATGTCGACCTTGGGCTGGTAGCAGAGGAAGAATTCGTCGCGCTCCAGGCCTTCCTGGATGCGCTGGCGCGCGCGCACCATCTGTTCGTCGGCATGGGCCTGCGGCGCGTCGAAGTAGTGCACCCGGCCGTCGCCCGCGCGCTTGGCGAAGAAGGCCGCGTGGCTGGCCTGGCGCAGCGCGAGCTCGGGCGGCGGACCGCTGGCATCGAGCAGCCGCGCGCCGAGGCTGGCCTCGAGGTTGACTGCATGGCCGCGCCACTCCCAGGGTTCGGCCAGCGCGGCCAGCATGCGTTCGAGCACCTGGTGGCACTGCGAATTGCCGATGCCCGCGAACACGGCCGCGAATTCGTCGCCGCCGACATGGGCCAGCAGGCCCTCGCGCGGCAGCTGGGCCTTGAGGCGGCGGCGCGCTTCTTCGAGCGCGGCGTTGCCGCCCGCCATGCCCAGGCGCTGGTTCACGTCGGCGAAACGGTCGAGGTCGATGAAGCAGACGATGGCCAGGCGCTTGCCCTCGCGGGCCCAGTCGGCCAGCAGGGGGCGCAGCACCTCATCGGGGGGAAGGCGTTTGAGTCCGGAATCCGGCAGGGCCATGGCGGGAGGTTGCTTGGTCGACAAAGGGCTGAGTCCGGAAAATCGCAATCTATTGTTCTCTCAAAACTGACCGTGGAGCGATCCGGGCGGGTCGAATTGTGACGTTCGCGGTCTTCGCGCAACACCGTGGCATCGAAGCAGGACCAAAGCATTCGCGGATGCGGTGCCCTGGAACCGGGGAAGCGAGGTCGAGCCGACAGGTCTTTCTTATTGGCAGCTCGCCCCCACGATGCGGCCCGAGGGCTCGATCCGCACGTTGAGGCGGGTCGGATCGAGCACGGGATCGGGCGGGTCGGTGGAGAGCACGGTGCGCGCGAACCTGGCGCCGCTGCGCTGGCGCATTTCCTCGAGCAGCGGCTGGGTGGCGCGCAAACCCAGCGCGAAGCGCACGCCCTCGGCCAGGCAGCTTTCGGGCGGCGGCGCGAAGGCCGGCGGCTCCGGCACTTCGGAGGTGAGAGGACGGTCCTTGGGCGGCGCCTGGCAGCCGGCGGCCAGCAGGAGCAATGCCGCGAGAGAGAGCCAGTGTCGGCCGTGGATGCGCATTCGGGGGTTCCTTGAACGGGGCGTAGCTTAGTCGCGCCCGGCCGCGAATTCGGGCGATTTCGGCCAAACGAGAACAAAAGTATCGACAAAATTCACGATCTCCCTACCAGATTCCAGAGGGAAAACGTTTGCTTGATCTTGGCATGCGATCCGGCGCGCAGTCCAGCGGCGATGACGCGCCGATCGCCGACTGTGCCATCGGCGCTTGCCACCGTATCCTAGGAGCACCCGGCCCGGCGCCGCCTTCCGAACCCTGGACACACACCGATGAGCCCTGCCTCCAAGACCGCGGCACCCGCCGCCCTCCCCGGCCAGCCCGCGCCGCACGACCTGCTGGTGAACGTGCCGCGGCTGGTCTCGGCCTACTACAGCGGCCGGCCCGATCCCTCGGTGCCCGCGCAGCGCGTGGCCTTCGGCACCTCGGGCCACCGCGGCTCGTCCTTCGACAACGGCTTCAACGAATGGCACGTGCTCGCGATCAGCCAGGCGATCTGCGACTACCGCAGCCAGAAAGGCATCGACGGCCCGCTGTTCCTCGGCATCGACACCCATGCGCTCTCGACGCCGGCCTTCAACAGCGCGGTCGAGGTGCTGGCGGCCAACGGCGTCGAGCTGATGCTTTCGCAGGACGACGAATACACGCCCACGCCCGCCGTCTCGCACGCGATCCTGGTCTACAACCGCGGCCGCAGCAGCGGCCTGGCGGACGGCATCGTCATCACGCCCTCGCACAACCCGCCCGAGAGCGGCGGCTTCAAGTACAACCCGCCCAACGGCGGCCCGGCCGGCACCGACATCACCTCGGCGGTCGAGGCCGCCGCCAACGGCTTCCTGGCCAACGGCCTGCAGGGCGTGAAGCGGCTGCCGCTGGCGCAGGCGCTCCAGGCCTCGACCACGCACCGGCACGACTACCTCAACACCTATGTGGAAGACCTGGCGCAGGTGCTCGACATGGACGCCATCCGCGACGTGCCGATCGCGCTGGGCGTCGATCCGCTGGGCGGCGCGGGCGTGCACTACTGGACCGCGATCGCCGAGCGCTACAAGCTCTCGCGCCTGACGGTGCTGAGCCAGGAGGTCGACCCGACCTTCCGCTTCATGTCGCTCGACTGGGACGGCCGCATCCGCATGGACCCGTCCTCGCCCGATGCGATGCACCAGCTGATCGCGCTCAAGGACCGCTTCGGCATCGCCTTCGCCTGCGACACCGACCACGACCGCCACGGGGTGGTGGCGGGCAGCAGCGGCCTGATGCAGCCCAACAGCTACCTCGCGGTGATGGTCGACTACCTCTACACGCACCGCCCCGGCTGGCCCGCCGCCGCGGCCGTCGGCAAGACGGTGGTGAGCAGCCGCATGATCGACCGCGTGACCCAGCGCCTGGGCCGCCGGCTGTACGAGGTACCGGTGGGCTTCAAGTGGTTCGTCGACGGGCTGGTCGACGGTTCGCTGGCCTTTGGCGGCGAGGAAAGCGCGGGCGCGACCTTCCTGCGCCGCGACGGCACGGCCTGGACCACCGACAAGGACGGCATCGTGCCGGCGCTGCTGTCGGCCGAGATCGCCGCGCGCACCGGCCGCGATCCGGGCGAGCGCTATGCCGAGCTCACGCAGGCGCTGGGCCGGCCGGTCTCCGACCGCGTCGACGCGGCGGCGACGGTCGAGCAGAAGAAGCGGCTGTCGAACCTGTCGCCGGCGCAGATTCGCTCGACCGAACTCGCGGGCGAGAAGATCGTCGAGGTGCTGAGCCATGCGCCCGGCAACGGCGCGGCCATCGGCGGCGTGAAGGTGGTCACGGAGAACGGCTGGTTCGCCGCGCGTCCCTCGGGCACCGAGAACATCTACAAGATCTACGGCGAGAGCTTCCAGGGCCGGGAGCATCTCGCGCGCATCCTCGAGGAAGCGCAGCAGGTGGTGGACGGCGCGCTCGCGGCGCCCTGAAACCGGTCGCGCGATGCGCACGCTGCCCCTGCGCCTCTCGCCCGGCGACGACCTGCGCGCGGCGCTCGACCGCGTGCTCGCGCAGCAGGCGGTGGACGCGGCCTTCGTGCTCTCGGGCATCGGCAGCCTGCGCGGTGCGCGGATCCGCTTCGCGGGCGCACCCGAGCCCTCGGCGCTCGAAGGCGATCTGGAGATCCTCACGCTCGCGGGCTCGCTCTCGCCCGACGGCTCGCACCTGCACATCAGCGTGGCGGACGCACAGGGCCGCGTCTGGGGCGGCCATGCGGCGCCGGGCTGCGTGGTGCGCACCACCGCTGAAGTGTTGCTGGCGCTGCTGCCCGCATGGCGCTTCTCGCGCGAGCACGACGAGGCCACGGGCTATGCCGAACTGAGGATGCGCGAGAAACCGCTGGATCGCGACTGAGCCAGACGGGTTGCTCAGTGCGGCTTGTCGTTGAGGTCGTACTTCATGACGCGGCCATGCCGCCCCTCGATGTCGCGCTCGACCTCGTAGACATCGCCGCTGTCCGGGCGGCGCTGCGCGAGCACCGCGTCGAGCGCCGCGAGGTCGGCCGCATCGAGTTGCAACGCGAGCATGCGCAGGTGGTCGGGCAGATGGTCGCCGCGGCGCACGCCGACGATCACGGCGGCCACCTCGGGCTGCGCGAGCACCCAGCGCATCGCGACCGCCGACAGCGAGGTGCCGTGCCGCCGCGCGATCTGCTGCAAGGCTTGCAGCAGCGCCTGGAACAGATCCCAGCCGCCGAAGTCGTCGATGATCAGCTTGTACTTGACCAGCGAGCGGTTCTCCAGCGGCTCGGCCGGTTCGCTCGCGCCGAGCCAGCGTTCCGAGAGAAAGCCGCCGGCCACGCTGCCGTAGCACAACAGCTTCACGCCGGCCTGCGCGCACCAAGCCGCGAGCCGTGCGCGTGGCCGCTGGTCGAGCAGCGAGTACTGCACCTGCATGCTGCGCAGCGGCAGGCCCGCGTCGCCCAGTTCGTGCGCGCGCCGCGTGTCGAAGTTGGTGCCGCCCAGCAGCTCGATCTTGCCGGCGCGCTGGAGCTCGGCGAGCCAGTGCGCGACCTCGACGTAGCGCGGCACGCGGTAGTCCCACCAGTGGAACTGCACCAGGTCGAGCCGCTCCACGCCGAGGCGGCGCAGCGAGCGGTCGATGGTCTGCTCGACCTGGCGCTTGTCGATGGTCGAAAGCAGCGCGAGGTCGGGCACGAACTTGGTGTGCACGCGCAGCTGCGCAAGGCTGTCGGCGCCGTGGCGCGCGCGGTGCTCGCGGCGGAACTCGCCGATCAGTTCCTCGACGCCGGTGTAGATGTCGGCGCAGTCGAAGGTGGTGATGCCGGCCTGGTAGTAGGCCGACATGTCGGCGATGGCCGCGGCGCGGTCGATGCCGCCATGGCCGCCGGCGAGCTGCCAGCCGCCCTTGAGCATGCGCGAGATGGAATAGCCGGGGGCGAGTTCGGTGCGGGGAACGGTGCTCATGGTCGAAGGTCGGAAGGGTGGACCACGGCCGTGGTGTCGGCGTGGCGGAAGACGCGCGTGCCGATGCGCGTGATGCGCAGGCGCGAGGGACAGTTCGGGTCTGGACAGGCGATCTCGGCGTCGGTGCTCATCCAGTCGTTGCCGTCGGTGGCGCGCTGCTTGGCGGCCAGCAGCGGCAGCACCGCGCCCAGCGAGTAGATCGAGAAGCCCTGCCCCGGCGGCAGGTGCAGCATCTCGCCGCGCAGCTCGAAGTGGTCGCCGGGCTGGCCGCAGTAGATGCGCGCGCCCTCGGGCGCGACCACCTCGACGCGCAGGTCGTGCAGCGTGAAGCTGCGCTCGGCGGCGGGATCGGTCGGTGTGCTCATGGGAGGCTCCTGCTCAGGGATTGGGCGGCGTCACCGACAGGATGATTTCGGTCGGCGCCTGCGAGGCGTTCATGTAGCGGTGCGGCAGCCGCGCGTCGAAGGAGATGCTCTCGCCGGCCTGCACCGGGTAGTCGACGCCCGCGACCTGCGCCACCAGCGCGCCGGCCACCACGTAGACGCACTCGGCCGAGGCATGGCCGCGCGGTTCGTCGGCCGACATCTGGCCCGGCTGCAGCACGGCGCGCAGCACCTCGAGCTGGCCCACGCCGGCGGTCAGCCGCTCGTAGGCGACCTGGCCCTGCGGCGCCGTGAGCATCGCGCGCCGTCCCGGCCGGCTGACCCAGACGGTGGGCGGCGCGGGGTCGGAGAACAGCGAGGACACCGATTCGCCGAACACGCCCGCGAGCCGACGCAGGGTTTCGAGGCTGGGGTCGGTGACCGCGCGCTCGATCTGGCTCAGCAAGGTGGCCGACACGCCGGCCTGGGCCGCGAGCTCGCGCAACGAGAGGCCGCGCGCGGTGCGCAGTTCCTTGAGCCGTTCGCCGATCATGGGTGGGAATTTCCTTTTGTGCAGTGTGACAGCACGAATGAGGCAATGCTATGTGCCATGACGGTGCACGTCAAGCTGGCTGAATGCCCAGGATCGATGCGTTATTTACAAGGAAAACCCGAACTCGCCCCGCTTGTGCTCCGTGCACTTTCGCTGCACACTCCGCGCCCATCTCGTGCAGCAGCACTTCACAGGGGTTTCGAATGGCCGGCCCGTCTCCCTCCTCCACCGCATCGCCTCCGCGCCGCCGCGCCTACCGATGGCTGCTGGCCTTTCCCTTCGTCTGGCAGGCCGGCCTCGCGCCCGTGGTCAACGACATCGCGCTGCGGCCCTTCGGCCTGCCGTTCCCGATGGCCTGGCAGATGGTGGGCATCGTGCTCACGAGCGTGGCGATCGCGCTGGTGTTCCGGCTCGACGCGCGCCATGGCGTGGAGGACGAGGAAGCCGACTTCCTCGCGCGGCACCAGGACGCCGGCACCGACGGCCACGGGAGCGCGCGATGAAGCTCGCGATCGTCCTGGCCATCCTGCTCGCCACGGTCGCGGGCGCCATCGCCTACGGCCGCCGCACACGGCGCGCCGCCACCCTGGCCGAATGGGCCGTGGGCGGCCGCAGCCTCGGCACCCTGCTGTTCTGGTTCATGAACGCGGGCGAGGTCTACACCACCTTCGCGGTGCTCGGCATCTCGGGCTACGCCTGGGCGCTGGGCGCGCCGGCCTACCTGGCCTTCTGCTCGGTGTCGATGAGCTATGCGGTCGGCTACTGGCTGATGCCGAAGATCTGGCGCGCGGGGCGCATCGGGCGCCTGCTCACGCAATCCGACTTCTTCGCCGCGCGCTACGAGGCGCCCTGGCTCGGCGTGCTCACCGGCGTGGTCGGCATCGCCTCGCTGGTGGTCTACGTGCAGATCCAGCTCGTGAGCCTGGGCCTGATCGTGCAGCTCACGCTCGACGGCGCGGTGTCGAGCGAGGCCGCGACCATCGGCGCGGGCCTGTTGATGATCGCCTTCGTGTTCGTGGCCGGCGTGCGCTCGGCGGCCTTCGCGGCCGGCGTGAAGGACGTGCTGATGGTGCTGGTCGTGGTGCTGCTGAGCGTGACGGTGGCGAGCAAGGTGGGCGCGGCCTCGCTGCTCGACCTGTTCGCGCTGGCCGAGGCGAAACATCCGGGCATCGGCAGCTTCCCGGGCCTCGATGCGAGTTCGCCGACCACCGCGATCTGGCTCATGACCTCGGCCATCAACATCGCGCTGGGCAACTGGGTGTTCCCGCACCTGTTCCAGATGTCGTACACGGCGCACAGCGCCACCGCGATCCGGCGCAACGCAATCTGGCAGCCGATCTACTCGCTGGCCTATTTCTTCATCATCCTGCTGGGCTTCGCGGCGCTGATCGCGGGCACGCAACCGCCGGGCGGCAACCTCAACGCGGCGCTGCTGCAGTTCGTGTCCGACCGCTATCCGGCCTGGACCGTGGGCCTGCTCGCGGGCACCGGCTTCCTGCTGGCGCTGGCGCCGGGCTCGCTGCTGCTGCTGACGGCCGGCTCGATCTTCACGCGCAACGTGGTGCGGCCCTTCAGGCCCGCGCTCGGCGAAGGCGCGGCACTGGCGCTGTCGCGCGGCTCGCTGGTGTGCTTCGCGGCGATCGCCGTGTGGTTGTCGATCAGCCAGAAGGGCTCGCTGGTAAAGATCCTGCTCGACGCCTATTCGGCCATCGGCATGCTGGCGCCCGGCGTGCTCCTCGGCTTCCTCTGGAAGCGCACCAGCGCGCTCGGCGTGCTGGCCGGGCTGATCGCGGGTTTCGCGGCCCTGCTCGCGCCGCCGGCCGCGAAGTTCTGGGCCACCGCGCTGCCGCAATGGGAGGCCGGGTTGATCGCGATGGCGATCAATGCGGCGGTGGTGGTGGCCGTGAGCCTGGTCACGCAACGGCCGCGCGCCGCCGCGCTGGCACTGGGGCAACTCGACGACGGGGCACCGCGCGCACCCCGCAGCCTGCCCGCGCGGGCCGCCTGAACGCGCGTCAAGCCTCCAGCATCTCCACGCGCAGCGTCGCGACCGCGCCGGCCACGGCCGGGTGCGACTGCAGCGCATGCACCGCGAGATCGAGCGCGCCCTGCGCCATCGGCTCGGTCAGCACCAGCACCTGCGCACCGGCCGCGCAGGGCGCGGCCAGCGTCACCCGCCGCACGGGCACCTGCTGGCTCGCGAGCCAGGCCGTCACGGCCTCGATGCCGCCGGCCGCGTGCACCGGTACGCGCAGGTAGTGCGCGCTGCGCACCGCCGCGCGCGGCAGCACCTCGAGCGCATTCATCGCATGCGCATGGAAGCCCAGGTGCGGCACGCGCTGCGCGGCCGGGGTGCCGGCCAGCCGGGCCACGTCCACCAGGTCGGCGATCACGGCCGAGGCGGTCTGCTCCGAGCCGGCACCGGCGCCGTAGTACATCGTCACGCCCGAGGCATCGCCCTTGACCATCACCGCGTTCATCGAGCCGTTCACATGCGCCATCAGATGCTCGGCGGGCACCAGCGCGGGCTGCACGCGCAGCTCGACGCCCTCCTCGCGGCGGCGCGCCACGCCCAGCAGCTTGACCCGAAAGCCCAGCTGCTCGGAGCAGGCCACGTCCAGCCCCTGCAGCGCCGTGATGCCCTCGGCCTGCACGTCGGCGAAGCGCAGCGGCATGCCGAAGGCATTGGCCGCGAGCAGCGTGAGCTTGTGGGCCGCGTCGATGCCCTCGATGTCGAAGGTCGGATCGGCCTCGGCATAGCCGAGCGCCTGGGCCTGCGCGAGCGCGGCCCCGAAGTCCAGGCCCTCGTCGCGCATCTTGCTGAGGATGAAGTTGGTGGTGCCGTTGACGATGCCCGCCACCCATTCGATGCGGTTGGCCACGAGGCCTTCGCGCAGCGCCTTCACGATCGGGATGCTGACCGCCACCGCACCCTCGTAGGCCACCGCCACGCCGTGGCGGCGCGCGGCTTCGAAGATCTCGCCGCCATGCTCGGCCAGCAGCGCCTTGTTGGCCGTCACCACGTGCTTGCCGTGGGCGATCGCGGCCAGCACCCAGTCGCGCGCCGCGCCGGTGCCGCCGGCCACCTCGACCACTACGTCGAGTTCGGGATGGGTCGCGACGCGCATCGCATCGTCGGTGAGCGCCACGCCCTCGCCCACGATGCCCGCGGCGCGCGCGAGGTTGCGCGCGGCCACGATGACGATCTCGATGCCGCGGCCGGCGCGCGCGGCGATCTGGTCGTGGTTGCGCGCCAGCACGCGGAAGGTGCCCGAACCGACGGTGCCGATGCCGATCATGCCCACGCGCAGCGCTCGCATGGCCTGGCTGGGCACGACGGTTTCTAGGGACTGGACGGGATCGCGGTACATGGGCTTCTCCAAACGACAAAAACAAAAACCCAGCTGCCAGAGCTGGGTTTCATTCGTTCGGGGGAAGAGCGATCACCAGGTGGCTGCCGGAACGGCCACCTGCGCGTGCTCAGGTGGCCGCGGTGGTAATGGTGGTAATCATTCGTGCATCCATTGCCCATCCGGTCCGCGCGGAAGCGGACGGCATCATGCGGCCCATGCGGGCGGCGCTCGATGCGAAGGCGGGGTGGAAACACGACATGGGGGCGGAGTGTACAGGACGCCTCAGGCCGGCTCGGCCTGGACCACGCGCGGCACGGCCGACAGGCGCCCCTCGAGCCACACGCTGTAGCGCGAGAGCCCGAAGCACAGCAGCCAGTAGATCGCCGCGATGAACAGGTAGCCCTCGAGGTAGAACGGCCGCCAGGTCGGATCGCCGCCGAGCGACAGGCCGAGCGCGCCCGTGAGCTCGAACAGCCCCACCACCGTGACCAGCGAGGTGTCCTTGAGCGTGCCCACCACGTTGTTGGTCAGCGCCGGCACGACCAGCCGCAGCGCCTGCGGCAGCACGATGTCGCGCTGCACCGGCCAGCGGCCGAAGCCCAGCGCCATCGCGACCTCGGTCTGGCCGCGCGGCACGGCCTGCAGGCCGCCGCGAATGATCTCCGCCAGGTAGGCGGCCACGAACAGCGACAGCCCGGCCAGCACGCGCACCAGCACGTCGGGCTGCCAGCCCGCGGGCCACAGCAGCGGCAGCAGGAACGAGGCCATGAACAGCACCGAGATCAGCGGCACGCCGCGCACCAGCTCGATGTAGCTCGCGCAGAGCGTGCGCACCACCGGCCAGCCCGAGCGGCGCCCGAGCGCCAGCAGCAGCGCGAGCGGAAAGGCCAGCGCCAGCCCGACCACCGCGAGCCCGATGGTCAGCGGCAGGCCGCCCCAGCGGTTGGTCGGCACGTGGCTCCAGCCGAACACGCCGCCGCGCATCAGCAGCACGAAGGCCGCGAGCGCCAGCAGCCACAGCGCCGGCAGCCACCAGCGCCAGCTGCGCGGCCAGGCGCTGAGCAGCGTGACCGCCGACAGCAGCGCGACCGCGATCGCGGGGCGCCACTGGTCTTCATAGGGAAAGCGGCCGAACAGCATCGGCCGCCATTTCTCGGCCACCACGCCCCAGCAGGCGCCGTGTTGCACCGCGCGGCAGGCCTCGGCATCGGGGCGGAACACCGCGTGCACCACGGCCCAGTCGACCAGGTGCCAGCCGGCCCAGGCCAGCAGCGCCGCGAGCAGCAGCGTGGCGAGCGCGCGCAGCGGCGAACCCCAGAGTTCGTGCCGCCAGGCGATCGGGCCTCGCACGACCCTCATCGCCAGCCCCGCAGCGCGACGCGCGCGTTGTAGCGGTTCATGCCCAGCGAGATCACGAGCGACAGCAGCAGGTAGACCGCCATGATGATCGCGATGCACTCGAAGGCGCGGCCGTTCGCGCCGATGGTGGTGTTGGCCACCGACACCAGCTCGGGATAGCCGACCGCCACCGCGAGCGAGGAGTTCTTGACCAGGCTCAGCACCTGGTTGGTGAGCGCCGGCACGATCACGCGCAGCGCCTGCGGCAGGATCACGATGCGCAGCTGCTGCACCGGCGAGAAGCCCATCGCCTGCCCCGCGAGCACCTGCCCCTGCGACACCGACAGGATGCCCGCGCGCACGATCTCGGCCACGAAGGCGGCCGAGTAGAGCGACAGGCCCGCGACGATGGTCACGTACTCGGGGCTCAGCGCCGCGCCGCCGTTCACGCCGAAGTCGCCGCGCTCGGGCCATTCGAGGTGCGTGGGCCACCAGCCGCCCTCGCCCGCCACCGGCCACGGCACGCTGAGGCCGCCCTTGCTGAGCCACACACCCGGCAGCAGCCGCACCGGCTCGGTCGGGTCGGGCAGCAGGTTCGCCATCACGAAGGCCAGCATCAGCAGTTGCACCAGCAGCGGCACGTTGCGCAGCAGCTCGACGTAGGCGGTGCAGATGCCGCGCACCAGCACGTGCGGCGCGAGCCGGCCGATGCCGATCAGGGTGCCGAGCAGCACCGAGAACACGACCGCCGGCACCGCGGCGCGCACGGTGTTGACGAGGCCGGCGAGGAAGGCTCGCCACGACGGCTGGCTGGCCTCGAAATCGAGCCAGCCCTCGCTGATCGCGAAGCCCGCGGGCTCGCTGAGGAAGTCGAAGCCCGAGCGCACGCCGCGCGCGCGCAGCACCTCGAGCGCGTGGTGCACGACCCAGAAGGCGCCGGCCACCACGGCCAGCACCAGGAGCACCTGCACGGCCCAGGCCAGCCAGGCCGAGCGGCGTTCACCGCCCGCGGCCCGCAGGCTCATCGCACCGGCGGTGCGTAGATCAGGCCGCCCTTGCTCCAGAGGTTGTTGGAGCCGCGCGGCAGCTTCAGCACCGACTTCGGTCCGACGTTGCGCTCGAAGATCTCGCCGTAGTTGCCCACGGCCTTGATCGCGCGGTAGGACCAGTCCTTGTCGAGGCCCAGCAGCTTGCCGAGGTCCTCGCCGGCGCCCAGCAGGCGCTGCTGCGCGGGGTCCTTGCTCGAGGCCTTGAGCTGTTCGGCGTTGGCCTCGGTGATGCCGGCCTCTTCCGCCTCGATCAGCGCATTGGGCACCCACTTGGCGATCGCGAACCATTCGTCGTCGCCGCGGCGCACCAGCGGCGCCAGCGGTTCCTTGGAGATCAGCTCGGGCAGGATCAGGTAGTCGTCGGGGTTCTGCGCCTCCTTGTTGCGCAGGCCGGCGAGCGCCGAGGCGTCGGTGGTGAAGGCCTGGCAGCGGCCCGAGAAGAAGGCCTTGAACGAGGCCTCGAAGCTCTCGAACACGACCGTCTTGACGGGGATGTTCTGGGCCCGGAAGTAGTCGGAGACGTTCTTCTCGTTGGTGGTGCCCGACTGGGTGCAGATGGTCGCGTTCTTCAGTTGCTTGGCGCTCGTGACCTTGAGCTTCTTCGGCACCAGGAAACCCTGGCCGTCGTAGTAGGTGATGGTCGTGAAGTTGAAGCCCAGCGAGGCGTCGCGCGTGAGCGTCCAGGTGGTGTTGCGCGCGAGGATGTCGATCTCGCCGGCCTGCAGCGCCGAGAAGCGCTGCTGCGAATTGAGCGGCACGAACTCGACCTTCTTCGCATCGCCGAGCACGGCCGCGGCGATCGCGCGGCAGGTGTCGACGTCGAGGCCCGACCAGTTGCCCTGCGTGTCGGGCGCCGAGAAACCGGCCACGCCGTTGGTCACGCCGCACTTGAGGCTGCCGCGCTGCTTGACCGCGTCGAGGGTCTTGCCGGCGAAGGCGGGCGCGGCGGCGACCAGCGCGGCGGCGGTCGCTGCCAGGGCGAAGGCGGATCGGAATCGGGGCGTCATGGATGGGTTCTCCTCAGGCAAAAAGGCAGTGTACGAGGCGGCGCGCCGGGCCGCCAAGGAACAGGCGGTTGGATGCATATGCGAAGCCCGTGCATGCGCCATGGATGCCTGGTCCGATGCATGCCGTTTCTTCACTACCATACGGCCCTCGCAACATTTCGAACCATCACCGAGGAACCCCGACCATGTTCAAGTCCGACGACACCGGCAAGCTCATTCTTCGCGTCGCCCTGGGCATCCTGATCCTGCTGCACGGCATCGCCAAGGTGAGCAAGGGCGTGGACGGCATCGGCGGCATGCTGGCCTCGCACGGGCTGCCGGGCGTGCTGGCCTACCTGGTCTACGTGGGCGAGATCGTCGCGCCGGTGCTGCTGATCATCGGCCTGTACACGCGGCCCGCTGCCGCGATCGTGGCGATCAACATGCTCGTGGCGATCTGGCTGGTGCACCGCAAGGACCTCGGCGCCCTCAACGGCCAGGGCGGCTGGGCGCTCGAGCTGCAGGGCATGTTCCTGTTCGCGGCCATCGCGCTCGCGTTCACGGGCGGCGGCCGCTTCGGGCTCAACAACAAGTAGTCCGGCTCAATCGTCGTCGGCCGCGTCGAGGCCCGGGAACAGGACCTCGGTGTAGCCGAAGCGCGAGAAGTCGCGCACCCGCATCGGATAGAGCTTGCCCAGCAGGTGGTCGACCTCGTGCTGCACCACGCGCGCGTGGAAGCCGCTGGCCGTGCGGTCGATCGGGTCGCCGTAGGGATCGAAGCCCGTGTAGCGGATGTTCGAGAAGCGCGGCACCACGCCGCGCAGTCCCGGCACCGACAGGCAGCCTTCCCAGCCCTCTTCCTCGGCCTCGCCGATCGGCGTGATGACCGGGTTCAGCAGCACGGTGCGCGGCACCGGCGGCGCATCGGGATAGCGCGGATTCACGACGTCGGTGCCGAAGATCACCAGTTGCAGGTCGACGCCGATCTGCGGCGCCGCGAGGCCGGCGCCGTTGACCGCATGCATGGTCTCGAACATGTCGCGCACCAGCAGGTGCAGTTCGTCGGTGTCGAAGGCGGTGACCGGCTGCGCGATGCGCAGCAGGCGCGGATCGCCCATCTTGAGGATTTCGTGGATGGCCATGGCGCGGATTATCACGACGGCACTCGCGCCCCGCGACGCGCCCGGCCTTTCGCGGCCGCCTTACTGCTGATGCGGCGAGCCCGGGGCGATGTTCTGCGGCACATAGCCCGGCATGCCCGGCAGGGCGCCCGGCACGCCACGCCCGGTGCCGGGGGTCACCGGCACGGTCCGCTGCGGCGGCAGTCCCACGGGCGGCGCGACGACCGGCGGGCGGCCACCGCCCCAGCCCGGACGCCCGCCGCCACCGTTCCATCCCGGACGCGGCGGGTAGGGATAGCCGGGGCGCCCGTAGTAGGGCCGATCGCGGTAATAGGGACGGCGGTCGTAGTACGCCCCGCCATTGATGTAGACCGGCGCGGGCTGCACCACCACCGGGTCGGAATAGTAGGGATCCGAGTAGCCCCCGCTGTAGTACGGATCGCCGGGCACCGCGACGCAGCCGGTGAGCAGCGCGAGGCCGCCGGCGGCGAGGCATAAACCGAGAACACGAGTTTTCTGCATGAGGGTCTCCTTGTCAGCCTTCTGCGTTCATTCAACGTACCAGCTTGTAGGCCCTGTTGACTGCGCTGGTGTGAAGTCGCGTAACGGCCGGTAAGGAGGACGCCGTCCTCTCATTCCGCGGCCGGAGGCACGCCGTTGGCGAGTATGTCCAGCATACGCGCCTCGTCGATCACCTCGACGCCGTTCTCGCGCGCCTTGTCGAGCTTGCTGCCGGCGTCCTCGCCGGCCACCAGGTAGTGGGTCTTCTTGCTGACCGAGCCGGCGACCTTGGCGCCGGCCATCTCCAGTTTGTCCTTCGCCTCGTCGCGGCTCAGCGTAGGAAGGGTGCCGGTGATGACGAAGGTCAGTCCCGCCAGCGGCTTGGGCACGCGCGCCGCGGGCTCGCCCTCCTCCCAGCTCAGGCCGCAGGCGCGCAGTTGCTCGACCACCTCGCGGTTGTGCGGCTGGTCGAAGAAGGTGCGCAGGCTCTGCGCCACCACCGGGCCGACGTCGTTGACCTCGAGCAGCAGCTCCTCGCTCGCGTCCATGATCGCGTCGAGCTTGCCGAAGTGCTTGGCCAGGTCCTTGGCCGTGCTCTCGCCCACGTGCCGAATGCCCAGGCCGAACAGGAAGCGCGGCAGCGTGGTCTTCTTCGAGGCCTCGAGCGCGTCGACCAGGTTCTGCGCCGACTTGTCGGCCATGCGCTCCAGCCCCGCCAGCGTGGTGAAGCCCAGCTTGTAGAGGTCGGGCAAGGTGCGGATCAGGTTGGCATCGACCATCTGCTCGACCAGCTTGTCGCCGAGCCCGTCGACATAGACCGCGCGGCGCGCGGCGAAATGCAGGATCGCCTCCTTGCGCTGGGCACCGCAGAACAGCCCGCCGGTGCAGCGGTAGTCGGCCTCGCCCTCCTCGCGCACGGCGTCCGAGCCGCAGACCGGGCACTTGCGCGGCATGGTGAAGACGGCACCGCGCCCTCCCTCGGGCCGCGCCAGGCTCTCGGGCGTGACGCCCACCACCTCGGGGATCACGTCGCCCGCGCGGCGCACGATCACCTTGTCGCCCACGCGCACATCCTTGCGGCGCGCCTCGTCCTCGTTGTGCAGGGTGGCGTTGGTCACGGTCACGCCGCCGACGAACACCGGCGCCAGCTTGGCCACCGGCGTGAGCTTGCCGGTGCGCCCCACCTGCACCTCGATGCCGAGCACCTCGGTGATCTGCTCCTGCGCCGGGTACTTGTGCGCCACTGCCCAGCGCGGCTCGCGCGAGACGAAGCCGAGCTGGCGCTGCAGCTCGACACTGTCGACCTTGTAGACCACGCCGTCGATGTCGTAGGGCAGGCTGTCGCGCTGGCGCCCGATGTTCTCGTGGAACGCGATCAGCTCGATCGCGCCGGTCGCGCGCGCGGTCTGTATCGCCACCGGAAAGCCCCAGGCATGGAACTGCTGCAGCCAGTCGAACTGGGTCGGGCAGTCGGGCCCGCCCTCGGCCGGCGGCGTGACCTCGCCGAGGCCGTAGGCGAAGAAGCTCAGCGGCCGCTCGGCGGCGATCGCCGGGTCGAGTTGCCGCACCGCTCCCGCGGCCGCGTTGCGCGGGTTCACGAACACCTTCTCGTTCTTCTGGCCGGCCGCGATCCTCTGCCGCTGGCGCTCGTTGAGCGCCTCGAAGTCGGCGCGCTTCATGTAGACCTCGCCGCGCACCTCGACCACCGGCGGCGCGTTGCCCTTCAGGCGCAGCGGGATCTCGCGCACGGTGCGGATGTTCTGCGTGACCTCCTCGCCGACCTCGCCGTCGCCGCGCGTGGCGGCCTGCACCAGCACGCCGTTCTCGTAGCGCAGGTTCATCGCGAGCCCGTCGAACTTGAGCTCGCAGACGTAGGCGATCTGCGGACCGTCCTCGGCCAGGCCGAGCTCGCGCCGCACGCGCGCGTCGAAGCTGCTGGCGCCGCCGGGCGTGATGTCGGTCTCGGTGCGGATCGACAGCATCGGCACCCTGTGGCGCACCTTGACGAAGCCGTCGAGCACCTTGCCGCCCACGCGCTGCGTCGGCGAGTCGGGCGTGCGCAGGTCGGGGAACTCGGCCTCGATCGCCTGCAGCCGCTGGAACATGCGGTCGTACTCGGCGTCGGGCAGCGCGGGCGCGTCGAGCACGTAGTAGAGATGGGCGTTGTGGTGGAGCTTCTCGCTCAGGTCGGCGGCTTCGCGGGCCGCTTCGTCGCGCGTGGTCATGGGGTGTCTTCCGAAAAAACGATGCGGCCGCCCGACCGCTTCGTGGCGGGCTGGGCGGCCTTGTGCATGGCGGGAACGGCTTAGCTGAAGAGCCGGCGCGCCAGCGGCGAACCCGCCGCGAGGTCGCGCGCGTCGAGCGTGTCGTAGAGCTGCTCGAGGTCGGCGCCGATGGCGTCCATGGTCTCGTCGCGCAGCAGCTGGCCGTCGCTGTCGGTCACCACGCCGTCCATCTCGCGCGCCAGCGTGGCGGCGATCTCGCGCATGCGGGTGAAGGGCTGCTCGCCGCGGTCGACCTGGGGCACGTCGAGGCTCAGGCTCAGTTCGCGGATGGCCGATTGCGCGGGGTCGTCGGCCAATGCGGCCTGGGTGTCGAAGGCCAGGCCGAGGATCGGCGGCAGGCCCAGCTCGCTGGTCGGCAGCACCATGCGGCCCGGGATGATGCCGGCCACGAAGCCCAGGCGCGCGGCGTTCTGCTGCACGTAGCCCGGGCTCCAGGCCGCGTGCAATGCGCGCAGCACGAAGCCCAGCTGCGCATCGTGCGCGCTGGCGAACTGGTCGAGCTCGCGCGCGCGCGCCACCTCGTCGAGCATCTCTGGGAACTCGGGCGCGCCGTTCAGCGCGTCGGCGAAGGCCTGGGCCTTCACCACGAATTCCGAATACTCGATCTCGTTGAGCGCGCCGGTGCGGTTGGCCAGCTGCACGCCGACCTGGAAGGCGCCGTAGCGCTGTCCCGGCACGGGCGGCTCCCATTGGCGCGAGTGCTCGTTCAGGCCCTCGATGGCGACCGGCTTGCTGCCCGCGCGGCGCGTCGGCGGCATGGCGGCAATGGCCGCGTCGCCCGAGGCCAGGCCGTCGAGCGAGATCGGCGCGATCACGTCGATCAGCGGATCGAGCCCGCCGCGCCGCTCGCCCGTGGGCACCGGCAGCGTGCCGGGCGCGGGCAGGTCGGGATCGAACAGCGGTTCATGCCGGTCGTTCGTCGGCACCTGGCGCGGATCGACGTGCATCACCGGCTCGTAGCCATCGTCGGACGGTGCGCGCTGCGCATCGGCCGGATCGCCATCGGCCGCATCGGGCTGACGCGGTGCGTTGCGGCGCGAACGCAGGGCGTCGTAGCCGATCACGGCCGCGAGGACGAGGCCACCGAGGATGGCCAGGGCAAGCGTGAGATTGCTCATGGGTGCGCGCGCCTCAGGCAGCCTCGACCATCGAGGCCGCCGCTTCCATGTCGACCGCGACGATGCGCGACACGCCCTGCTCCTGCATCGTCACGCCGATCAGCTGCTCGGCCATTTCCATGGCGATCTTGTTGTGGCTGATGAAGAGGAACTGGGTTTCACGGCTCATGGCGGTCACGAGTTTGGCGTAGCGCTCGGTGTTGGCGTCGTCCAGCGGCGCATCCACTTCGTCCAGCAGGCAGAACGGGGCGGGATTGAGCTGGAAGATCGCGAACACCAGCGCGATCGCGGTCAGCGCCTTCTCGCCGCCCGACAGCAGGTGGATGGTCTGGTTCTTCTTGCCCGGCGGCTGCGCCATCACCTGCACGCCGGAGTCGAGGATCTCGTCGCCGGTCATCATCAGCTTGGCGTTGCCGCCGCCGAACAGCTCGGGGAACATGCGGCTGAAGTGCTCGTTCACGGTCTTGAAGGTGCCGCCGAGCAGGTCGCGCGTCTCGGCGTCGATCTTGCGGATGGCGTCCTCGAGCGTGGTGATCGCCTCGTTGAGGTCGCTCGACTGCGCATCGAGGAAGACCTTGCGCTCGCTCGCCACCGCGAGCTCGTCGAGCGCCGCGAGGTTGACCGCGCCGAGCGCCACCACCTCGCGGTTCAGCCGGTCGATCTCGCCCTGCAGGCCGGCCAGCCGCACCTTGTCGGTCTCGATCGACAGCGAGATGGCCTCGAGGTCGGCGCCGGCATCGGCCAGCAGCTGCTCGTACTGCTCGAAGCCCAGGCGCGAGGCCTGTTCCTTGAGCTGGAATTCGGTGATGCGCTGGCGCAGCGGGTCGAGCTCGCGCTCGAGCTGCAGCCGGCGCTCGTCGCTGGCGCGCAGCTTGAGCGTCAGGTCGTCGTACTGGCTGCGCGCGGCGCCCAGCGCGGTCTCGCGCTCGAGCTTGAGCGCCAGCGCGTCCTGCAGCCCGGCCTGGGCGGCGGCATCCGACAGCCGGCCCAGTTCGCCGCGGGCGCGCTCGTCCTCGTCGGCCAGCGCCACGGTTTGCTGCGAGGCCGTCTCGATCGAGCGGTTGAGTTCGCCGCGGCGCGCCTCGAGCGTGCGCTGCGCGAAAGTGGCCTCCTGCGCCTGGCGTTCGAGGCTGCGGTGCTGCTCGCGGCTGGCGGCCAGCGCGCGGCCGGCCTCGATCACGCGTTCGTCGAGCTCGGCATGGCGCTCCTGGCTGTCGGCCAGCTGCATGTCGAGCTCCTCGAAGCGGCCCTCGGCGGCGATGCGGCGCTCCTGCAGTTCCTCGAGCTGGGCATCGACCTCGCCGAGGTCGGCCGCGAGTTGCTCGCTGCGCGCGCGGGTCTGTTCGGCCAATTGCGTGAGGCGCAGCGTCTCGACCTGCAGTTCGTGCGCGCGCGACTGCGTGTCGGCGGCTTCGCGGCGCGCCGATACCAGCCGCTGCGCGGCGTCGGCGTAGGCGGCCTCGGCGCGCACCAGGGCCGCGCGGGCCTCCTCGCTGATCAGCGCCTGGGCGCGCAACTGGCGGTCGAGGTTCTCCATCTCCTGTTGGCGCGCCAGCATGCCGGCCTGCTCGGAGTCGGGGGCGTAGAAGTTGACGCCGTGCGCGCTGACCGCGTGGCCGCTCTGCACGTAGATCGTCTCGCCAGGCTGCAGCGCGCCGCGCTGGGCCAGAGCCTCCTCGAAGCTCGCGGCGGTGTAGCAGCCGTGCAGCCAGTCGGCCAGCAAAGCCTGCTGGCCCGCGTCGTTGAGGCGCAGCAGGCTCGACAGCCGCGGCAGATTGGCGGCGCCTTCGGGCACACCGGCCACGGGCGGGCTGAAGAAGGCCAGCTTGGCGGGCGGCGCGTCGTTGGCGAAGGCGCGGACCATGTCGAGCCGGCTGACCTCGAGCGCGCCCAGGCGCTCGCGCAGCGCGGATTCGAGCGCGTTCTCCCAGCCCTGCTCGATGTGGATGCGGCTCCACAGGCCCTGCAGGCCGTCGAGCCCGTGCTTGGCGAGCCAGGGCGCGAGCTTGCCGTCGGTCTTGACCTTCTCCTGCAGCGCGCGCAATGCCTCGAGCCGCGCCGACAGCTCGGCATGGCGCGCACCCTCGCTGTTCACCGCCTGCTGGCGCGTGCGACGGTCGTCGTCGAGCCGCGGCACCGCTTCCTGCAGGTCCTGCAGCCGCGCGTCGGCCTCGCTGGCCGCTTCCTGCGCGGCCTCGAGCTGCTCCTGCATCGCCACCAGCTTCGCCTCGTCGGGCGCGGCCAGTGCGTTCTGGTCGGCGCGCAGCCGTTCGCTGCGCTGGTTGAGCTGGCGCGACTGCTCCTCGATGTTGCGCTGGTCGGCCGCCAGCACCTGGATCTGCTGCTGCACCTGCACGACGGCCGTGCGCTGCGAATTGGCCTGGTCCTGCGCCCGCTGCTGCGCTTCCTCGAGCTCGGGCATGCGCGCGTCGTGCTCCTCGAGCTGGGCCGCGAGCAGCACGGCCTGCTCCTCGGCGTCCACGCCCTGACCGGCCAGCGTTTCGATCTCGGCCTCGGCCTCGACGCGGCGGTTGTCCCACTGCGCGATCTGCTCGCGCAACTGCACCAGCCGCTGCTCCACGCGCTGGCGGCCCTCGACCACGAAGCGGATCTCGCCCTCGAGCCGGCCGACCTCGGCGCTGGCCTCGTAGAGCTTGCCTTGCGCCTGATTCACCAGGTCGCCGGCGCCGTAGTGGGCCTGGCGCACGGTCTCGAGCTCGTTCTCGATGTGGCGCAGGTCGGCCGTGCGCGACTCGAGGTCGTTGATCGCCTTCTCGGACTCGGCCTTGATGCGCGCCTTGTCGCTCTCGCTCTCGGCGCGCTTGAGGAACCACAGCTGGTGCTGCTTCTTCGTGGCATCGCCCTGCAGCGCGTTGTAGCGTGCGGCCACCTCGGCCTGCTTCTCGAGCTTCTCGAGGTTGGCGTTGAGCTCGCGCAGGATGTCCTCGACGCGCGTGAGGTTCTCGCGCGTGTCGCCCAGGCGGTTCTCGGTCTCGCGGCGGCGTTCCTTGTACTTCGAGACGCCCGCGGCTTCCTCGAGGAACAGGCGCAGTTCCTCGGGCTTCGATTCGATGATCCGGCTGATCGTGCCCTGGCCGATGATGGCGTAGGCGCGCGGGCCCAGACCGGTGCCGAGGAACACGTCCTGCACGTCGCGCCGGCGCACCGGCTGGTTGTTGATGAAGTAGCTGCTGGTGCCGTCGCGCGTGAGCACGCGCCGCACCGCGATTTCGCCGAACTGGTTCCACTGGCCGCCGGCGCGGTGGTCGGCGTTGTCGAACACCAGTTCCACGCTCGAGCGGCTGGCCTGCTTGCGCGAGGTCGTGCCGTTGAAGATCACGTCCTGCATCGACTCGCCGCGCAGTTCCGAGGCACGCGATTCGCCGAGCACCCAGCGCACCGCATCCATGATGTTCGACTTGCCGCAACCGTTGGGCCCGACCACCCCGACCAGTTGGCCCGGCAGCAGGAAGTTGGTGGGTTCGGCGAACGACTTGAAGCCCGAGAGCTTGATGGAATTGAGACGCACGACTTGTCGGCCTGTCCTGCGTCACTGTGTCCCGGCCCGGGAGGTCAGGTCAACAATTAACGCCAAGGTATTGATTTGTAAGGAAAATTGCACGGGCCCGCCGCTTGAAGCAGGCCGCCGCCCCAGCCGTGGATGATAACGTCAGGGCATGAGCGAATCCTCGGTTTCTCCCCTGAAAGACCGCCGCGCCTGGCTGCTGGCGGGCGCCGGCGCCCTGCTCGGGCTCGGCGGCTGCGGCGCGTTCCAGAACACCCAGCGCGCCGAGCCCTATGCCAACCAGGAGTGGCTGCAGTCCGGCGCCAACCGCATCGCCAACCTCTCGCTGCGCGACAACCTCGAATCGATACGGCGCGTGCAGACCACGCTCTACCGGCGCAATCCGCGCGAATGGCGCAAGTCGGCCGCCAGCATGGACGCCGCCAGCCAGCGCGCTTGGACCGCCGTGACGCAGGGGCCCGACCTGCCCGAGCTGCACGGCGCCACCGGCATCGAGGCGATCCGCCTGGCCTTCGACACCGGGCCGCAGGGTTACCAGGGCGACCGCGTGGCCGCGCTGGTGGTGGGCTGGGCCTCGATGCTCAAGCAGGCCAACGGCGACACCTGGGAGCAGTCCATGATCGACGGCGTCAACGCCGAGAACAGCTACCGGGCCGCGCGCAACTTCGAGATCTCGCTGTGGCTGATCGCCTCCAAGACCGGCCCCGACGGCCAGCCGCTGCTGCTGGCCACCGAGATCAGCGAACGCGGCCGCAATCTCGTGGCCGACCGCGAGCTGTCGAAGGTGGTTGCGCGGCTCGACCTGCTGGCGGCCCAGGCCGACGAGAAGTACCGGCGCGCGGCGCTCGATTTCGGACAGAACTGGGTGATGGGCGTGGTGATGCCCTTCTTCACGCTGGTGCCGCGCTGAATCCGGGCGGGCGGCACGCCGCCTTTGCCTCGGCCCCAGGAAGGCATCGGAAACATATTTCCGATTTTCGTATTTGCGGTAATATCTTTCCATGACCAAACAGGAACTGATCGCCGCGCTGATCGCCCGCCGCGAGGCCTCCGGCCTCACGGGCGCCGAGATCGCGCAGCGTTCGGGCCTGACCGAGCGCTCGGTGCGCAACGCGCTCGGACCGCAGGGCAATCCGCAGATGTCCTCGCTGCTCGCGCTGGTCGATGCGCTGGGGCTCGAGCTGCAGCTGGCGCCCAAGGGCTTCGGCGCCAGCGCCGCGCTCGACACCGATGCCGGTTACCGCCCCGTTCCCACGCGCGTGGGCACCGCGGTGGCCGCCATGGCACAGTCGCCCGCGCCGCCGCCCTACGCACCCGGCGCCCCGGCCCGCCGCGGCTCGCGCAGGCGCTCGCCATGAACGTCAAGATCCTCGAGATCGCGCTCGGCGCGCGCCGCTTCGGCAAGCTGTTCCAGTACGCCGACCTGTGCCGCTTCGTGGCCGAGCCCGAGATCGTCGCGGCGCCGCCGGCCGAGGTGCTGTCGTTGTCGATGGTGGCGAACGATGCCGCCTCGCAGGCCGCCCTCTGGAGCGACGTCAAGAATCCGCTGTTCAATGCGCAGGGCGGCCAGTTGCCGCGCTTCTTCCAGAACCTGCTGCCCGAAGGCGTGCTGCGCAGCCACATCGCCCAGTTGCGCGGCTGCCGCGAGAACGACCATTTCGAGCTGCTCGCGGCCTGCGGCGGCGACCTGCCGGGCGCGGTGAGCGCGCGCCCGGTGTCGGTGGACCGCGCCACCCTGCAGCGGCTCATCACGCAGGACCAGGACGCACTCGAGATGTCGGTGGTCGAGCTGCCGATGCCGCAGGGCATCTCGGTGTCGGGCGTGCAGCCCAAGCTGGGCCTGCGCCGCCAGGGCGGGCGCTACGTGGCGCGCACCCGCGCCGGCGCCAGCACGCGCGTGATCGCCAAGCTGCCCGTGGCCGGGCGGCCGCACATGCCGCAGCTGGAGATGCTCTCGCTGCAGATGGCGTCCGCCGCAGGCGTGGCGGTCTGCCATGCCGAACTCGCGCCGCTGTCCGCAATTTCGGCCGAGCACAGCTACGCCCTGCCCGACGAGCCCGAATTCCTTGCCGTCACGCGCTTCGACCGCGAAGGCGCGCGCCGCATCCACTTCGAGGACTTCGCGCAGGTGCTGGGCTTCGATCCGCTGCACAAGTACGGCGGCAGCTACCTCGACATGGCGCTCGCGATGCGGGCCTTTCCCTCGCTCGGCGAGGAGGCGGTGCTCGAGCTGGTGCGCCGGCTCGCGGTCAACGAGCTGCTCGGCAATCCCGATGCGCACCTGAAGAACTTCGGCGTGCTCTATCCCGATGGCGCGTCGCCGCGCTTCGCGCCGGCCTACGACATCGTGGCCTACGCGGCGCTGCAGGGCGTCGAGGGCCATGCGCTGCCGCTGCTGCCCGCGGCGGGCAAGGCAGCCCCGAAGCGCAGCAGCCTGTTCAGCCCGGCCAACGTGCGCGCCTTCTGCTTCTCGGCCGGCCTGCACGAGCCGCAGGTGCGCCGCGTGGTCGGCGACACCGCGCGCCGCGCGCGCGAGCAATGGCCCGCGATGATCGACGGCGCCACGTTGCCCGCACCCTGGAAGGCGCGACTGCGGCAGCGCCTGCAATCCCACCCCCTGCTGCAGGGCATGGCCCGGCGCGGCCAATAGACTCCCGGCCCGGCGGAGCCGGCATCGCGGCGAGGCCGGCGATACACACGCGCACAACTTTCCGCGATGATGCGTCCGCCCAGGTGACATAGTTCAACGCAACATGACGGGGATTGGCGCATGCGAGTCGGTATCGTGGTTCTGGAGTTGTTGATCGACGCGGGCGCGGCCTGCGCCGCCCTGGGCCTGCTCGGTGCCGGCAGCGCCGCCTTCACGGCCGCGAGGCGCCGCTTCATCGGCGGCGGCGACGGAGGCCTCGCCGCGCCCTCCCCGCACGGCCAGCCCCACGGCGGCGACAGCGGCCGTTCGGGCGATTCGTCCTCGTCCCGGGAACCCGCCCCCGGAAGCTGAGGCAAACTGTCGCCGGCTCCCTGAATCTTCCACATCTACCAGCGACACCATGAGCTCCATCAATTTCATCGGCGGCGAAAAAGGCGGGGTCGGCAAGTCGGTCACGGCACGGGTCCTGGCCCAGTACTTCATCGACCACAGCCGCTCCTTCACGGGCTTCGACACCGACCGTTCGCACAGCTCGTTCACCCGCTTCTACGAAGGCTTCGCCTCGCCCGTGGTGGTCGACAGCTTCGAAGGGCTCGACACGGTGGTCAACGGCTTCGAGACCCACCCGCAGCAGAGCGTGATCGTCGACCTCGCGGCACAGACGCTGGCACCGCTGGCGCGCTGGATCAAGGAATCCGACCTGTTCGACGTCTTCGCCGAGATCGGCGTGACCGTCAATTTCTGGCACGTGCTCGACGACGGCAAGGACTCCTCCGACCTGCTCGGCACGCTGGTCGATACCTTCGGCAACCGGCCCAACTACATCGTGGTGCAAAACTACGGCCGCGGCAGCGACTTCGGCACCCTGCTCGGCTCGCAGTCGATGTCCAAGGCCACCGCCAACGGCGCGCGCGTGATCGCGCTGCCGCGGCTGCACGAAGCCAGCATGCGCAAGATCGATGCGCAGAGCACCAGCTTCTGGAAGGCCGTGAACGACCGCGAAGGCCCGCACGCCCTGGGCCTGCTCGAAAGGCAGCGCGTGAAGTCCTGGCTCGCGACCGCGTACGCGGCCTTCGACACGCTGCCGCTCTAGATCATCCCGCCGTTCACGGAAATCACCTGCCCGGTGATGTAGCCGGCTTCGTCGCTCGCGAGGAAGGCTGCCAGCGCCGCCACCTCCTCGGGTTTGCCGGCGCGCTTGGCTGGCACCATCTGCTGGATCACCGCCGGGTCGAACACCGCGTCGGCCATCGGCGAGGCGATGATCCCGGGCGCGATCGCATTCACCGTCACGCCGCGCGAGGCCACCTCGAGCGACAGCGCCTTGGTCGCGCTGTTGAGCGCGCCCTTGGCCGCGGCGTAGTTCACCTGGCCCTTGTTGCCCACCAGCGCCGCCACCGACGAGATGTTGAGCACACGCCCCCAGCGGGTGCGCATCATCGGCAGCAAGAGCGGCTGGGTCACGCGGAAGAAGCCGTTGAGCGAGATGTCGATCACCTTGTGCCACTGCTCGGCGCGCATGCCCGGCAGCACCGCGTCGTCGTGCACGCCCGCGTTGTTGACGATCACCTGCACCGGCCCCGGCTCGAGCATGCGCGCGCAGGCAGCGGCGCAGGCCTCGTCGCTGCGCAGGTCGAAGACATGGCATTCGGCCTTGCCGCCGGCCGCGGCGATCTTCGCGGCCAGCTGCTCGACCGCTTCGGGCCGCGAGTTCGCATGCAGCAGCACGGTCGCGCCGTCGCGCGCGAAGCGCTCGGCCATGGCGGCACCGAGCGCGCCGCTGGCGCCCGTGATCAGGGCGCGTTTTCCTTGGAGGCTCATGATTCCTTCGGGGTGTCCAGGGCCAGCGGCGTGTTCAGCACCACCACCGCGCGGCCATCGGCCAGCGCACGGCCTTCGCCGTCCCTGAGCCAGAACTCGTACATCACCTGCCGGGCGTCGCCCGACAGCCGCCGCGCCTCGACCTGCAGGCGCCCCTCGATCTCGTCGAGCCGCGCCACCGTCGTGCGCACGCCGCGCGTGCTCGCGAGGAAGCCGGCCGAGGGCGTGGCGCCTTCGCTCGCCAGCAGCCCGCCATGCAGCGCCATCGCCTGCGCGGCGTACTCGATGGCATTCGGCGCCAGCAGCCCGCTGGCCGTGCGCAACGGGTTGTCGGCCTGGCGGTGGGTGGTGGTGCTGCAGCGGATCGTCTCCGCATCCCAGCCCTCGAGCCGTTCGAGCAGGCACATGCTGCCGCGGTGCGGAATGCGCTGCGCGATGCCGTCGCGCTCGAGCGTCTGCGGCACGAAGCTCATCGCGCGAGCTCCGGCACCAGATCGGCCACCAGCAGCACGTTGGCGAACGGCGTGCCTTCGCTCATCGGGATGCTCCGCACGCCGAAGCCCAGCCGCTCGAGCAGCGCCATCCATTCGGCCAGCGGACGGCCCCAGGTCGGCGACACCTTGTGGCCGCGCACCCGCGTCACGGTGCGGTCGACCCACTGGCTGATCGCGAAGCCGCGGCGGCTCGAGGCATCGCCCACGCGCAGCAGCAGCCGCGCCCGGGGACTGCCGCCGCGCTGCAAGGCGTCGCGCACGCGTCGCAGCACGCCTTCCTGCGCGGCATGGTCCACGTAGTGCAGCACGTCGAGGATCACGACCAGGTCGCAATCGGGCAGATCGGCCGCGCACATGTCGGCGCAGAGCAGCCGCGGCGCGGGCTCGAGATGGCCGATCGAGGCCTCGGCGCGCGCCACGTCCTTGGGCATCAGCTCGATGCCGGTGTATTCGGCGGCACTCGGCGTGGCGCCCCAGCCCGCGGGCCAGCGGCCCTGCTGCTGCATGCGGCTCATCGAGGCCAGCAGGCTCGCGAACAGGCCCTGGCCACAGCCGATGTCGACCACGCGGCGATGCCGCGCATCGATCAGCCCGCGTTCGAGCAGGCCGCGGAAGACCGGATCGCGCCCGAGCTTGCCGCGCGCGAAATGCCAGGCGAAGCTGCCGCCCTTCCTGTAGGGATCGGTGGCGGCCTCGTGCAGCTCGCGCCAGGCGCCGTCGGTCGAGAGCACGGTGCTCATTCCCGAAGCCCCTCGGGCAGGGTCACGGCGCGCAGTCCATCGGCGCGCAGGCGTTCGAGCAGCAAGGGCAGTACCTCCAGCAATACGGGTTCTCCACGGGCGGTGCGCGCGGCATTGCCGTCGTGCAGCAGCAGGATGTCGCCGGCCGCCAGGCCGCGCGTAAGGCGCGCCAGCACGCGCTGCGCATCGCCCTCGCGGGTATCGAAGCCGCGGCGGGTCCAGCTCACGAGCGACAGGCCGAGCCGGTGCAGCACCGGCTCCAGGAAGGGGTTGCGCAGCCCGGCCGGCGCGCGAAAGCAGCTCGGGCGCTGGCCCGTCACCTCGCCCAGGATCTGCTGCGCCCGCGCGATCTCGCTGGCGAAGCCGCGCGGGCCGAGGAAGGAAAAGTTGTGCCGGTGCCGCGCCGTGTGGTTCTGGATGCTGTGGCCGCGCGCCACGATCTCGCGCGCCAGCGCCGGCTGGGCCTGCACGCGCTCGGCGATGCAGAAGAAGGTGGCGCGCTGGCCATGGGCATCGAGCAGGTCGAGCACGCGCGGCGTCACCGCGGGCTCGGGGCCGTCGTCGATGGTGATCGCCACCTCGCGGCGCGCGATGGCGGCCGCGGGCAGCCGCGTGACGTTGGGGCCCAGCAGCCGGCTGCGCGGCGTGAGGCCGGCCGCGGTGATCAGCGCATGGTTGAGCACGATCGCGCCGAGGGCCCAGGGCCAGGCGCCCGGCACCAGCACGCCCGCGCCGACGGCGGCCGCGTGCCAGGCCGCGCTGGCGCGGATGGCGGGCGGCCAGGGCCAGGATTCGGGGGCGGCGGGTGCGGTCGACATGGCGCGGGATTGTGCGTCAGCCGCGCGCGCCGTCGCCCGAAGACCCCGCCTCGCCCACGGGTGGTGTCGCGGGTGGTGCCACGCGGCGCGCGAAGGCGGCCGACAGCAGCAGCGCCAGCAGCGCGCCCGGCGCCACCACGCGGCCGATCGAGGACAGCGCGGGAATGTCGGAGATCGCGATCAGGCCGAAGGAGACCACGGTCGTCAGGTTGGCGAGCATCAGAGAGGCCAGCGTGTCCTCGTCGGCCCGGCCCGTGGTGCGCAGCTGGTCGAAGAACAGCGCGTAGTTCGAGCCCACCGCCACGATCAGCAGCAGCCCCACCAGGTGCAGGATGCCGAGCGCCGCCTGCAGCACGGCCATGCCGCCGAGCGTGAGCATCACGGCGAACAGCAGCGGCTGGCACACCGCCAGCAGGCGCCGGCCCGAGCGCAGGTAGATGCCCAGCAGCACGACCACCGCCAGCGCGCCCAGCAGCACCTGCACGAAGGCCTCGTGCAGGTAGCGCTGGTAGAGGCCGCCGAGCTCGCGGCCCACGTCGACCACCTGCACCTCGGGCACGCCGGCGAGCGCGGCCTCGAGCTTCGCCTGCTCGAACTTCGGTCCCGGGTGCAGCGCGATCAGCGTCGACCAGCCGCCGCCCGGGCGCTCGTACATCAGCGAGCTGACCACCGCGCGCAGCGGGCCTTCGCGCAGTTCGTCGAGCTGCACCGGCTTGAGCTGGCGCGCGGCCTCGACATCGGCCACGAAGGGCGCGAGCCGGCTGGCCGGCAACGGCAGGCCCTGCGTGGCCTCGGCCAGGCGGGTGCGCAGCGTGTCGGCATCGGGCAGGCTCGCCAGGCGCGCCTGCTGGGCCGCGATGCTCGGCAGCACGCGCGTCACGGTCTCGAAGCCGCCGAGCTCGCCGCGGTCGACCAGCGCGCCGAGCTTCGCGCTCGCGGCCTCGTTGTTGCGCAACGCCGCCTGGGCGTCGACGCCGTTGGCCATCACGATGATGCCGCCGTCGCTGGTGCCGATGTCGTTGCGCAGCATCTCGTCGAGCTGCTGCTGCGCGCGCGGCACCGGGCTCATCGCGCTGAGGTCGGCGCGCCACAGGTGGCCGCCCTGCCACAGCACCAGCGCCGCCGCGGCCACGCCCAGCGCCGCCAGCGGCCAGCGCAGGCGCGGCAGGTTGCGCACCAGCAGGCCCGCGAAGCTCGCCATCTGGCGCCGCATGCCCATGCCGGTGGCACCGTCGGGCGCGAGCATCGGCAGCGCGTAGCGGGTGGCAACGGCGGCCGCGACCAGGCCCGCGATCGAGAACACGCCGAGCTGGGCCAGGCCCGGAAAGCCCGAGAACACCAGCGCCGCGAAGCCGCAGACCGAGGTCAGCAGCCCGATGCGCACCGTGGGCCAGTGCACCGTGCGCCAGCGCTGCCAGCCGGTGCCGGGCACGGCGGCGCCGCGCGCCTGGATCAGGTAGTAGATGGCGTAGTCGACGGTCTCGCCGATCAGCGTGCTGCCGAAGCCCAGCGTGAGCCCGTGCACCGAGCCGAAGACCCAGCTGACCGCCGCGGTGCCGATCACCACGCCGGTGGCCACCGGCAGGAAGGCGATCACCAGCGCGCGCGGCGAGGCGAAGGCCAGCAGCAGCAGCCCGCCCATGACGATGCCGCCGACGATCGCGAGATGGATCGCCTCGGTCTTGATCTTGTCGCGGCTGAGCACCGAGAACACCGGCGGGCCGGTCAGCAGCAGTTGCGGCCTGGCCTCGCCCAGGTCGCGCGTGGCCGCCTCGTGGGCCGCGTGCACGCGCGCGATCGCCACCGCCTGCGCGTCGAGGTCGCTGCCGGCGGCGCGCGTGGTCAGGATCATCAGCGCGCGCGGCGCGGTGCGCGACATCCACACGCCGCCTTCGCTGCGCGGCGCGCTGGCCGGCACCAGTTCCTCGGCGATGCGCGTGGTCTCGCCCGTGGGGTCGCGGTCGAGGAAGGGCTTGATCACGTTGCCGGCCGGCGTGCCGAGCATCGACAGCGTCTCGTTGATCGCGTCGCGCAAGCCCTCGACCGTGAAGCGCTCGGGCGCCACGCCCGGCGAGAGCTGGTAGCGGTGCTGGAACACCCAGGTGCCGGCCTCGGTCCAGTCGCCGGTGTCGCCGTTCTGGATCAGGTCGAACAGCTGGCTCTCGCGCATGTCCTTCGCCATCGCGCGCGACACCTGCGCCCGCGCCTCGGGCGTGCCGCCCTCGAGGCCCAGCATCAGGGTGCGCGAGGCCACGCCGCTTTGCAGCTGCTCGATCAGCACGCGCTGGCGCGCATCCGGGCTCTTGGGCAGGAAGGCCGACAGGTCGGCGTTGAACTGGGTGCGCGAGATCTCGAGCACGCCGGCCAGCAGCAGCGCCACCCAGACCAGCAGCACGACCGCGCGGCGCTGCCAGCTCGGCGGCCCCTGCGGCGCGGTCGCGCTCACGGCGTGGTACGCCCGGCCGGCGCGGCCGGTGCGGGCCGGGCCGCGGGACGGTCGGGCACGATGTTCATCACCGAGCGGTCGCCGCCGACGAACTCCATCTCGAGCCCGAGCACGTCGCTCGCGCGCCCGCTGATGCGCATGCTGCGCACCTGGGCCGCGAGCCGGCTGTCGATCGGCGTCAGGTCGAGCGCCCATTGATTGGCCGAGCCGGTCACGGTGCTGCGGAAATAGCGCTGCAGCGTGGTGCCGTCGCCGCTGAGCGTGCCGCGCATGGCTTCGACCAGGCCCAGCAGCTCGGGCATGCTGTCGAGCGCCAGCGTGCGGTTGCGGCCGCCGCGCGACAGGGTCAGCGTGTTGCCCTCGACCGCCATGGTCTCGACGCGCGGCGACAGCGTGCGGCGCACCAGCTTGTCGGGCGCGTCGAAGCTCAAGGTGCCGCGCGCATCGAGCGGGCCTTCGAGGCCGTGCACGAAGCGCTGCTCGGTGAAGCGGGCCTCGCCGCTCTTCTGCCTGGCCAACAGGCCCATCAATTCGTTGAGGTCGAAGGCCCAGGCCGGTGCGGCGCCGAAGGCCAGCACGAGCAGCAGGGCCTGGAAGAACCGTTCAAGCCGCCGCGGGCGCATCTGCATCTTCGAGCCAGAAATCATGGAAATTGAACCAGTTGTAGGGGTAGGCGCGGCACAGCGCCTCCAGGCGCGCCACATAGGCTTCGACCGCGGCGCGGATCAGCCGTTCGCGCTCGGCGGCATCGGCCGGGCGCTGGCCGAAGTCGGCCAGGCGTTCGAAGCGGACATCGTAGCGCGCACCGCCGCGGTAGACCCCGGCCATGAAGAACACCGGCCGCCGCAGCAGCGCCGCGAGCCGGAACGGCCCGTCGTTGAAGCTGGCGGGCCGGCCCAGAAACGGCAGCACGATGTTGTTGCCGCGCTGCTGCGCGGGCTGTTCCTCGCTGCCGGGCAGCGTGCGGTCGGCCAGCATGCCGCCCATGCCGCCGCCGTCGAGCCAGTCGCGCAGCGCGAGCATCGAGTGCGGCCGGCCCAGCGCGATCACGTGCGGCCGCGCCTCGGGCAGGCTGATCGCGTTGAGGATGGCGGTGATGCGCTGCGCGTTGTCCGGGTACATCAGCATCGCGAGGCGCATGCGCGCCTGGTCGGGCTGCTGGCGCTTGCAGGCACCCATGGCCTCGAAGCTGCCCACGTGCGCGCCGAGCAGGAAGGCGCCGCGCCCCTCGAGCGCCGCTGTCTCGAGCTCGACCTGGCCGTCCATGCGGAAGTCGAACAGGTCCATGCGCCCGCGCAGGAAATACACCCGGTCGAGCACGGTCGAGGCGAAGGCATGCAGCAGCTTGAAGCCGTCGACCCAGCCGGCCTGCGGGCCGATGGCGCGGAACAGGTAGCGCTTGATGTGGCGCCGCGGCGTGGGCGCGAACAGCAGGAAATAGAGTGCGATCGGCGGCAGCAGGAGCCGCGTGATGCGGCGGCCGAAGAAGATCGCCATGAAGCAGATGAAGCGCAGCGCGAGCATGTTGCTGCGCTCGGGGGCGCGCGTCCAGTCGGCCGCGTCGGCGGTGGCGCCGCCCGCGGGGGGCGCGGTCCGGGCGGCGGCGTTCACCGCGCGGGTCTCGGCCTCGGTGTGCTTCATCGCGGCGACTCTGCCACGGGGGTCCAGCGGCCGGTGACGGCCACCACGCCGTCGCAGCGCACGTCGAAGCGCACACCGCCACCGGCGGCCTCGGGGTTCAGCTCGATCGCCAGCACCGCACCCGGGCGCACCGGCGCCAGGAACTTGGCCGCGGCCAGCGTGGGGTTGGGGCCGAGCCGGGCCAGCAGCGCCGGCACGCGGCGGATCGCCTCCTGCACCTCGGCCAGCACCAGCGCGCCGGGCAGCAGCGGCTGGCCCGGAAAGTGGCCCGCGAACGCGGGATGGTCGACCGGCACCGTGTGCACGAGCCGCACCGGCGTGCCGTCCTCGGCCAGTTGCGCCAGCGCGAACTCGCGCAGCGCGCGCACCGTGAGCTTGCCCGTGCCCTCGCGCGGAAAACTCTTCACGTGCACCACGCGCCGCGGCACGAAGACCGGCTCCAGCCGTTGCCGCAGCGCGCCGACGATGGCCGCCGCCGTGAGCTCGGGCGCCACCACGAAGGCGATCGGCCGCACCACGCCGTCGGCCACCTCGTCGGGCAGCCAGAAGGCGCCGTCGTCCACGCCGGGAATGCTGTTGAGGTGGTAGTTGAGGTGGGCCAGCGAACTGCGCCGGCCGGCCACGTGGATCAGGTCGTTGGCGCGGCCGAACAGCCGGAAGCGGCGTTCGTCGAGCAGCTCGAGCACGTCGGCCATCGGCGTCGGCTCGGGCAGGAAGTCGCCGCTGAAGATGAAGCGCTCGTTGCCGTCCTCGCCGCCCGGCTCGGCATGCACGCGGATCTGGCCGAAAGTCTCCCAGACCTCGGTCTCGGTGGTGCGGCGCATCGCGACCTGGCCCGATTCGGTGCTGCCGTAGATCTCGAGCAGCACGCCGTGCAGCGCCTGTTCGGCCTGGGCGGCCAGCTGCGGCGACAGCGGCGCGGTGGCCGAGAGGATCAGGTCGACCTCGGGCAGCGCGATGCCCGACAGCAGCAGCGTCTTGAGGTGGAACGGCGTGGTCACCAGCGCGCGCGGCCGCGGCACCGAGGCCAGCGCCTGCGCCACGTCGGCCGGGAAGAAGGGCCTGCCGCTGTCGAAGGCGGCGCCGCCGAGCATGGCCAGCAGCACCGAGGATTCGAGCCCGTAGCTGTGCTGCACCGGCACCGTGGCAACCAGCGTCAGGCCCGCGAGCGAAGGAAGATCGAGCACGCGGCACAGGCGCTCCACCGCCACCGCCACGTCGCCCGTGAGCGTGCGCCAGGTCTTGGCATGCGGCTGGGGCGCGCCGGTGGAGCCCGAGGTCAGCAGGCTGGCCGCGTGGCGTTCGGCGTCGATCATCGGCACGGCGGCCGGGTCGCCCGCCTCGGCGGGCGCCGGGCCGGCGCTTTTCTCGATCACCAGCCGCGTCATGCCGGGCGTCTGCAGCGCCGGGTCGTCGACCAGCGCGAACAGCCCCTCGCCATGCGATTCGCGCAGCCGCGACAGGGTGTCGGCGCGCGCGTCGGGCGGCAGCAGGCTGGCATGGCCGCGCACCAGGGCCGCGGCCATGCCGACGATGAAGTCGTAGCGGTCGGAGCAGAGATTGACCGCGGCGCCGTGGGCCGGCAGCTGCGGCGCGAGGCGGGCCACGTCGGCCAGGAAGCGGCGCGTGCTCAGCGGCACGCCGGCGCGCCAGGCGAGCGGCGCATCGGGATCGCGCTCGGCGAGCAGCGGCAGCAGGCCAGGATTCGGTGTCACGCGGTGCCTTTTCCTCTTTCGTGTCGGTCCGCCGGGCCGGCGGGGCTCAGCGCGGGCGGCCGCCGGCGCCGCTGTCGGCCGACGAGTTGCCGTAGAAGGCGCGCACCGCATCGACCATGCGGGTGCGCTCGAACTCGGGGTGCAGCCGGTAGCGCAGCAGGTGTTCGCCGACGAACAGCAGCGCCACGCTGGCGGGCGTCAGCACGTTGGCCAGCAGCGACCAGGCCGAGAACGACAGCGTGAGGTAGACCACGATCGACGAGAGCACCACCAGCGCGAAATAAGCGGTCCAGATGCGCGTGAGCTGCGTCGTGTAGGCCCGCATCGCGCCGCGCAACGGATGCACGCGCTGCGCGAACTGGGTGATCAGCGGCACGCTGTCGCCGCGCAGCGTGGAGCCGAACCAGCCGCACAGCAAGGCATTGATGGCCACGTGCTGGAACACGTAGAGCCGGTTGGTGTCGCCCGCTTCGCCGCTGAGCACCAGCGCGAAGCCGGCCAGGCCCAGCGCGACCACCGCGGCGAAGCCCCAGCGGCCGAAGCGGCTGGCGGCGAAGCCCATGGCGGCGAGCCACAGCGGCCCGAGCAGCACGACCACCGCCCACGGCTCGGTGGCGTGGAACAGCATCATCCAGTGGGAAGCACCGGCATAGGCCACCCCCACCAGCAGCAGGAGCGCCAGGCGCCAACGTGACATGGGATTCAGGCCGCGCGGTTCTGGGCGACGTGGGCCGCGAGCGTGCGCAACGACTGGAAGATCTGCTGGTTGCGTTCGTCGTCCGAACGCAGCTGGAAGCCGTAGCGGCGCGAGACTTCGAGCGCGACCTCCAGGATGTCGATCGAGTCGAGGCCGAGGCCTTCGCCGTACAGCGGCTCGGTCGGGACGATGTCGGCCGGTGCCACCTCGAGATTGAGGGCGTTCACCAGCAGCACGGCCAGTTCCTGCTCGATCGGCGACTGTTCGGCATCGCCATCGGCGGGAATGGGGGGCTGAGCAGTCGAAGACAAGAAAAACCTCCAGAAACTTTTTGCCGCGGGGGCGCGTGGGCCGTGGATTATAGGAGGGCAGCTTGATTAGACTGGCCGCCCCGACACGACCCGGAACCGTCCATGGCCGACCCTCTTCTGATCGCCCGCCACGACAGCGTGGAATGCACCCTCCTCCCGGCCCTCGCCAACCGCCACGGCCTCATCACCGGCGCCACCGGCACCGGCAAGACGGTCACGCTGCAGACCATGGCCGAAAAGCTGTCGGCCATCGGCGTGCCGGTGTTCATGGCCGACGTCAAGGGCGACCTGACCGGCATCAGCCAGCAAGGCGCCATCGGCGAGAAGATGGCCGCCACCCTCAAGGAGCGCGGCATCGAGTTGCCCGAGCCGCTGGGCTGCCCCGTCACGCTGTGGGACGTGTTCGGCGAGCAGGGCCACCCGGTGCGCGCCACCATCTCCGACATGGGGCCGCTGCTGCTGGGGCGCATGCTCGACCTCAACGAAACCCAGGCCGGCGTGCTGAACCTGGTGTTCAAGATCGCCGACGACAACGGCCTGCTGCTGCTCGACCTCAAGGACCTGCGCGCCATGCTGCAGTACGTGGGCGAGAACGCGAGCCAGTTCACCACCCAGTACGGCAACATCAGCGCCGCCAGCGTGGGCGCGATCCAGCGCGGCCTGCTGCAGATCGAGACCCAGGGCGGCGACAGGTTCTTCGGCGAGCCGATGCTCAACATCGCCGACTTCATGCAGACCGTGGGCGGCAAGGGCGTGGTCAACATCCTCGCGGCCGACAAGCTCATGAATTCGCCGCGCCTCTATGCCACCTTCCTGCTGTGGATGCTGTCGGAGCTGTTCGAGCAGTTGCCCGAGATCGGCGACCCCGACCAGCCCAAGCTGGCCTTCTTCTTCGACGAGGCCCACCTGCTGTTCAACGAGGCGCCCAAGGCGCTGGTCGAGCGCATCGAGCTCGTGGTGCGGCTGGTGCGCTCCAAGGGCGTGGGCGTCTATTTCGTGACCCAGAACCCGCTCGACATTCCCGATTCGGTGCTGGCCCAACTCGGCAACCGCGTGCAGCATGCGCTGCGTGCCTTCACGCCGCGCGACCAGAAGGCGGTGAAGGCCACCGCCACCACGATGCGGCAGAAGCCCGGCCTCGACATCGAGAAGGCCATCACCGAGCTCGCGGTCGGCGAGGCGCTCGTGAGCTTCCTCGACGACAAGGGCCGCCCGAGCGTGACCGAGCGCGTCTACGTGCTGCCGCCCGGCAGCCAGATCGGCCCGATCACGGCCGCGCAGCGCCAGGCGCTCTTGGCCAACTCGCTGGTGGCGGGCGTCTACGAGAAGGCGGTCGACCGCGAATCGGCCTACGAGAAGCTCAAGGGCCGCGCCGAGACCGCGCCCGATGCCCCCGCGGCGGGCAAGACGGCGCCCGGCAAGCCGGCCGAAGAGGGTTCGGGCGCCGGCGGCATGCTCAACGACCTGCTGTTCGGCCACACCGGCCCGCGCGGCGCCAAGCACGACGGCCTGGTGCAGACCATGGCCAAGTCGGCGGTGCGCACCATGGGCACCTCGGTCGGCAAGGAGATCCTGCGCGGCGTGCTCGGCGGCATCTTCGGCTCGAAGAAGCGCTGAACCGGGCGGCAACGCACCCATGTCCTCGGGCAAGACACCGGCCAGGGACATCGCGGCGTTCTGGGAGCGCTGCATCTGGCCGCGCGTGCTCACGCAATGCGAGCGCGAGACCGCCTACAAGGCGCTCTACACGCGCGAGCACGGCCAGGGCGAGTTCGTCTGCCAGCGCAACGAGATCGCCGACAGCTGGATCGGCGTGATCGAGGGCTTCCTGCGCGTGCAGGACACCTCGGCCGACGGCAAGCCCGTGATGTTCACGGGCGTGGCCGCGGGCGGCTGGATCGGCGAGGGCTCGCTGCTGAAGGTCGAGCAGCGCAAGTACGAGATCGCCGCCACCCGCCCCACCGTCACCCTGCACCTGCCGCGCGACACCTTCACCTGGCTGCTCGACAGGAGCGTGCCGTTCAACCACTTCATGCTGTCGCACCTGAACGAGCGGCTCAGCCAGTTCATCGCCACGGTCAAGTTCGACCGCCTGCTCGAGCCCACGGGCCGCGTCGCGCGCGGCATCGCGAGCCTGTTCCACCCGGTGCTCTATCCCAACACCGGTGCCACCCTGCAGATCAGCCAGGAGGAGATCGGCTGGATGGTCGGCGTGTCGCGCCAACGCGTGAACGTGGCGCTGCACGAGCTCGAGGCCGCGCAGCTCATCAAGACCGGCTACGGCTGCATCAACGTGCTCGACCGGCAGCGGCTGTCGCGCTATCCGGCCAACCAGCCCGCCTGAGACGCCCGCGTCCTCAGAGCGGCGTCGACACCGGCGCGGCCGGCAGGTCCTGCCCGCCCGGGCCGCCGCGGAAGCTGGTCGGCGTCCACGGCACCTGGCCCACGCCCGGCTTGCGCCAGTCGCACACGCCATCGGTGAACACGGCCTTCAACCGGTTCTGCTGGGCGCCCGTGAAGACGGCGCCGGCATAGTCCGCCGAGGCGAAGTCCAGCGGCTTGAGCTGGCACTTGAACACGTCCTCCGACAGCGGCCCGCCCGAGACGATGCGCACCGACTCGTAGGGCTTGACCGGGCAGGCGGCGCTCTCGAAGCCCACGTCCACCAGTTCGGCCTCGGTGTTGCCCGCGCCCGCGATGCAGAAGTCGACCGCGTCGGCGGGCTTGTTCTTCACCACCTTGCGCTCCTTCGTGTCGCCCGACTTGTCGCGCTCGATCGCGCTGAGCCAGCGGTCCATCATCAGGAAGGTCTGGCGGAACATCGCGGGCCCGGTGTAGGCGCCACTGGCGCGCACCACGTGGTTGTCGTGCTGGCCGTTGGCCGCGTCGAGCCGCGCGCGCTGCTGCCAGGTGCGCCAGGTCATGTGGATGTCCACGCCGAGCTGCGGCCGCAGGTCGATGATCGGCACCTGCGCGAGGTTGCGCCCGACGCTCACCAGGCCGCTGCGGTAGAGCGCGCTCATCGAAGAGGGCAGCGCGCGGGCGCGCGGCGCCGGCACCGCGACGCGGTCGCCCGACCACACCATGTCGGCATCCCAGCTGCCCACGCCCTCATTGAGCGCCACGAACTGCTCGGGCGTGATGGCGCCGGCGCGCAGCGCCTTGAGCCCGTACTGCACGCCCGCGTTGTCGTACGGCAGGTTCGGCTTCACGTTGCGGTCGACGTCGACCACCGTGCCGAGGACCGGCGTCATCACGTCGTGGATCGAGCAGCGCACGCCGGTGGGCCGCAGCGCCGGGTCGTAGACCACCGCGTCGGGGAAGCCCGGGCCGCAATTGGCGGCCAGCACCGGGTTCTGCGGCGCGAGGAAGGAATAGACCCAGGTGGTGCAGTGGTCGGCGCTCGGATGGCCCTCGATCGCGGCGCGCTGCGCGGGCGTCAGGCCCGTGCCCGCGGCGGTCATGTAGTAGCGCCAGAGGATGCCGCAGTCGCGCGTCTCGATCCAGGTCGTGACCGCGTCGGGATAGCTCACCCCGGTCTGCAGCCCGTCGAGCAGGCCCGGCATCACCGAGGCCGGCACCGTCTGCATCATCGAGCCGCCCGAGCCGCCGTCGGCCATGGTGAAGCGGATCTCGCCGTAGGTGTCGATCACGTGTTCCTTCACCATCATGATGTTCTCGGTCGCGAGGAACTCGTTGTTGTTGTCGTTGTGGTTGGTGAGCTGCGAGTTGACCGTCATGTAGCCCGCGCGCAGCGCGTTGTCGTCGAAGATCGCGAGGCCCGGGTTCTGCTGGAAGCGGTTGCCCGAGGCCGAGGCGCCCATCTTCCACAGCACCTTGCCGTTCCAGCCCTTCTGCGGCGCCCAGGGGGTCCACGGCCTGGCCGGATCGAAGAACACCGCCACCTGGTACATGCTGCGGCCCATGGTGCCGAGCTCCACCCGCAGCAGGCTCTTCACCGTGTCGCCGCGGTCGTTGGTGAAATCGGCGATCTCGGCATCGGCGGGCCGCTTCGCCGGGTCGTATTCGACGAAGCAGGGGTTGGCGCCGACCGGCGCGTAGCCGCAGTCGGTGCCCTGCTTCGCCTTGGGCTGGTAGTAGTGGGTGAACCGGGTGGGCGCGTTGCAGTCGGCATCGACCGGATCGGCGTCGAGGCCGCTGACCTGCGTGATGACCGTGGCCGACAACCCCGTGCCCGCGGGATTCACCAGTGCCGCGCTCGGCGCCCTGGTGGCGCACACCCAGGGCTGGATCGGCACGCCCGCGAAGATGTTGCCGGCGCGGCCGAAGTTCGTGAGCGCGAGCCGCGCGCCCTTCTTCGCCGTCTTCAAGGTGGCCGTGAGCAGGTTGCGGCCTTCGCGCAAGCCCGACACCGTGCCCAGCACGCGGCCGTTGGGGCGCAGCGCGAAGGCCGCGCCAAGGTCGCGCCCGTCGAGGTCGACCGCCAGGTCGAGCGCATCGGCGCCCTTGGGCAGCACGATCTCCACGTAGGCGTCGCCGTCGCTGAGCATGTCGGCGCGGTTCGACAGCGTGCGTATCTCGAGCTCGCCCGTCACTGGCGGCGAGGTGGGCGGCGGACTGGTCGGAGGAAGGATCGGCAACGCCACGCCGCCGCCCCCGCTGCCGCCGCAGCTCGCGAGGGTGACGACCACGCACAGGCCCAGGACCCGCAGTCCCGCTCTGAGGATGTCTCGCATCGATGTCTCCTTTGTTGTGAGGAAAAACGCGACGCGATTGCAATCCTTTCGCTCTTTTCGAACTGTTCAGCGAACGACATTTCGCCGCCGTGCAGGGTTTGTCCCAGTGAGGCGTACGAGCGCTCGCAGGCGCTGCCCGAGCCGGTCCCTACCAGCGCAGCAGCCGCGGCCCCAGCAAGGCACCCACCAGCACCGGCACCGCGATCCCGCTCACGTACCAGACCGCGATGAACGGCGCGGTGAGCTCGGGGCAATGCAGCGCATAGACGGCCGCGCCCACGCCGCCGGCCAGCGCGCCGGCCGCCGCGCCTGCGAGCGCGGGCCGGGTCGGCGCGAGGCTGCGCAGCGCGGCCATCGCGCCCGCGAAGACCGGCAGCGCCATCAGGGCGATGCTGGCCGTGCAGACGCGCCACGTCTGCCCCATCAGCGAGGGCATGCGCGCCTCCTGGGGGGCATCGATCCAGGCCACCACGGCCAGCATCCAGATCGCCAGCACCGGCAGAGCGGCACCGATCCAGGCCCGGCGCACCGGCACGCCCGGGCGCGCGAGCCGCTGCGCCATCACGAAGGCCGCGCCCGCGATCGCCAGCGGGAACAGCAGCTTGACCCAGAACATCGGCCAGAACAGCACCGCCAGCAGGTCGCGCCGCGGCCCGTAGCCGACGAACATGATCGCGAGCGACAGCGGCACGCCGACGGCCAGGGCCAGCCAGAGCCGCCGGCTCGCCGCGCGGCGCGGCGCGGCCACCGGGCCGGCAGCCAGCAGCGCGACGAGGTCGTCGGTCTTCACGCCGCGCCTCCGAAACGCGCCGCCAGCGCCTTGAGCCCGCGGTGGATGCCCACCTTGACCGCCGACTCGGACATGCCGGTGAGGCTCGCGGTCTCGGCCACCGACAGGCCCTCGATCTTCACGTGCACGATCGGCAGGCGCTGGCGCTCGGGCAGGGTCTGGAGCAGGCCGCCGAGGTCGCGGCGCGCGTCGCTGGCCTCGATCTCGGAGGCGGCGAACAGGCCCTGCTCGTCGTCCAGCGGATCCTGCAGCACCTCGCGCGAGGACTTGGCGCGCAGCAGGTCGATCATCTTGTAGCGCGCGATCGCATGCACCCAGGCCGTCAGCGGCTGGTCGCTCTGGTAGGTATGGCGCTGGTTGTGCATGGCGAGCAGGCATTCCTGAACGAGGTCTTCCACATCATCGGGCCAGCCGAACAACCGCCGGCCCAGGAAAGCGCGCAGGTGCGCGCTGAGTCGCTGCAGGAAGTCGCGGTACGCCTTCGCGTCGCCGTCGAGGCCGCGAAGGAAGAGACCGCGCAGCACCGCCTCGGCGTCGCTCGCATGCATCCTGCTGCCTTCGTTGTTTCGTGCCATCGCACCGGCAGGTTACAGCCGCGCCGAAAAAGTTCCGCCGGATGCCACCACGCCACCATGCGGCCGCAAGGGCCCGCGCGGTGCCGGGCCTTGATCCCGAGACACCGCCCGCTGCACTAAGCTGCCCCGCCAACCCCTCGAGGAGTGCTCATGTCGTCCGGCATCGCCCCGGTGTTCAAAGGACTCGTCTCGCATCCCTGGGCCTACCCGGCGCTGGAGGCGGTGCACATCGTCGGCATCGCGATGCTGTTCGGCGGCCTGCTGGTGTTCGAGCTGCGCGCGCTGGGCCTGGGCCGCGACCTGCCCGCGGCCCGGCTCGCGCGCCTCACGCTGGGGCCCGCGCTGGCGGGCTTCGGCCTGTGCGCCGCCACCGGCCTGGCCATGTTCGCGGGCCAGCCCGGAGAGCTGCTCGCCAATCCGGCCTTCCGCCTCAAGCTGCTGCTGATCGCGCTGGCCGGCGCGAACGCGGCGCTGTTCCATGCGCGCGGCGGCTCCGCCCTGCTCGACGGGCCCGCCGCAAAGACCGGACGGCTGCAGTGCCTGTTGTCGCTGGCCTTCTGGCTCGCTGTCATCATCTGCGGGCGCTGGATCGCCTATGCCTGAGCCGGCCCCGGCCCGCTCCCACCCATCCTCCGAGGAGACCGCCATGCCGCTGCCAAGACGCACCTTCGTCGCCAGTTCGCTGGGCCTCGGCCTGGGCCTCGCGCTACCGGCGCGCGCGCACCATGGCTGGAGCAGTTTCGACCAGGAGCGCCCGCTCTACCTCGAGGGCCGCGCCACCCGCGTGATGTGGCGCAACCCGCACGGCGAGCTCGAACTCGAACTGCCCGAGAAACCCGTGCTGCCGGCCGACCTGAAGCAGCGCGCACTGCCGAAGCAGAGCGCCTCGGTCGACGGGCCCTCGCTGCTCGCCAAGGCCCGGCTGCCGACGCGGCGCGACCGCAAGTGGCTGGTCGAGCTCGCGCCGCTCACGCGGCTGTCGGCCTGGGGCGTGGAGGAGATCAAGACCGGCACGCAACTCGGCGTGCTGGGCTTCACCTTCACCGGCGAGAAAGGCGATGCGGTGCTGCGCGCCGAGTACCTGTTCGTCGACGGCAAGGTCTACGGGCTGCGCTCCTCGCCGGCCTGAGCTTCTTCGCCGCGATCCGTCTCGCGCCCTCGGCCGCGCCACGCACGCGGCGTTGTCCGTCGTTCCCCGGCTTGCAAGCCATGCGGTCGATCGGTACATTGCATTTTTTGAGGGCCATTCATGTCCGTCGACAGCACTGCGATCCCTTCGTCCTCCGCCTCCCCCGTTCCCCCCGCCGCGCCGGTGCCACCGGCACCCACGGCCGCCCCGCACCCCGGCCAGACCCTCGTCCCCCCCCCCACCGGCCACAAACCGCTGACCTCGCACAGCGGCGGCTTCGGCGCGCTGCCGATCCGCTGGGGCGCGGCCACCGCCACCGAGCGCGGGCCGATCGTCGGCACCACCACCAAGCGCGCGCACCGCAACGTCATCGGCACGCACAGCGGCTCGTACAGCGTGTACCGCGCCCTCGCGGTGGCCGCGGGCGCGCTCAAGCGCGAGCACAAGGCCGACCTCACGAACACCGCGCCCACCGACATCATCGGCCCCTATCCGCAGTGGAGCGAACCCGGGCGCATCGTCTCGCTCGACCCCTGGGGCGCGCTGGTGGCCGATGCCTTCAGGAGCGAGCTCGCGGCCGGCTACGACATCCGCCCGACCATCGCCATCACCAAGGCGCACGTGATCCTGCCCGAGGTGATCGAGGCGCTGCAGAAGGGCCGGCTCAAGGCCGACGGCCACTTCCTCACGGCCGGCGGCGCCGCGATGGTGACCAAGGCCGCGATCGAGCCGGTCTGGTACCTGCCCGAGGTGGCGCGGCGCTTCGGCTGTTCCGAAACCGACCTTCGCCGCGTGCTGTTCGAGGAAACCGGCGGCATGTACCCCGAGCTGGTCACGCGCTCCGACCTCGAGGTGTTCCTGCCGCCGATCGGCGGGCAGACGCTCTACATCTTCGGCAACCCGCGCGACCTCGCCAATCCCGAGGTCGAGCTCACGGCGCGCATCCACGACGAGTGCAACGGCTCCGACGTGTTCGGCTCCGACATCTGCACCTGCCGGCCCTATCTCACGCACGCCATCGAGGAATGCATCCAGGGCGCGCAGCGCGGCGGCGTCGGCCTCATCGCCTACTCGCGCAAAGAGGGCCGCGCGCTCGGCGAGGTCACCAAGTTCCTGGTCTACAACGCGCGCAAGCGCCAGGTCGGCGGCGACACCGCCGACCAGTACTTCGCGCGCACCGAATGCGTGGCCGGCGTGCAGGACATGCGCTTCCAGGAGCTGATGCCCGACGTCTTCCACTGGCTGGGCATCCGAAAGATCCATCGGCTGGTGTCGATGAGCAACATGAAGTTCGACGCCATCGTCGGCTCGGGCATCGAGATCGGCGAACGCGTGAACATTCCCGACGAACTGATCCCCGCCGACGCGCGCGTCGAGATGGACGCCAAGATGGCCGCCGGCTATTTCACGCCGGGACCGGTGCCGGACGCGGAGGAACTCAAGAAGGCCAAGGGCCGGGGACTGAACGAATGACGAGCAGCAACAACGATTTTCGCGACCACCTTCCCGTCGACGGCTCGGGCAGCCTGCGGCCCGGCGACGAGGGCCGGGTCGATCCCGCGACCGAGTTCGCGGTCGATGCCGGCCATCCCGCGGGCGCCGCGCGCCTGCTGCGCAGCACCGCCGAAGTGCGCCGCCGCGCCGCCGGCCTGCTGGCGCGCGCACGCCACGGCGAATCGCGCTGGTTCCGCATCGGCGACGACAACGCGCTCGAGGACGCCGCGCGCACCGTGGCCGAGGTCACGCGCGAGCGCTATCCCTGGGACACCATCCCCTATCACAGCCGCTGGCGCCACTTCGAGGCCGGCGGCGTCGACCGCCGGGCCCAGCTCGACGAGCTGCTCGGCGAGGCCGATGCGCGGCAGCGCGCGCGCGCCCACATCGACCTGGTGCTGGTCAGCGTGCTGCTCGATGCCGGCGCCGGCCCCGACTGGCACTACACCGAACCGGCCAGCGGCGAGCGCTTCACGCGCTCCGAGGGCCTGGGCGTGGCGAGCTTCCACGCCTTCACCAGCGGCCTGTTCTCCTCCGACCCCGAGCGCCCGCTGCAGGCCGATGCCGCCGGGCTGCGCGGCCTGGTCACCGACCGGCTCGGCGCCGCCTTCCAGGTCAGCGAGGTCAATCCGCTGGTCGGCCTCGCGGGCCGCGCCACGCTGCTGCGCCGGCTCGGCGAGGCGCTGGCCGAGCAGCCCGAGGTGTTCGGCGAGGACGGCCGGCCCGGCAACCTGTTCGACGCGCTGGTCGGCCCCTTCGGCCCGGCCGCGCCGCCCACCGCCGAGATCGGCGCGCACGCGATCCTGTCGCTGCTGCTCGACTCGCTGTCGCGCATCTGGCCCTCGGCCAATGCGGTCGACAGCATCGCGGCCGACGGCAGCGACAACCCCGGCGGCATCGGCTCGGGCGATCCCGCGCTGGCGCTCGGCGACTGCTGGCGCCACAGCGCGGTGCCGGGCCCGGGCCTCACCAACGGCTGGATGCCCTTCCACAAGCTCTCGCAGTGGCTGACCTATTCGCTGCTCGAGCCCTTCGAGTGGGCCGGCGTGAAGGTGCGCCACCTCGAGGCCCTGACCGCGCTGCCCGAATACCGCAACGGCGGCCTGCTGATCGACAGCGGCGTGATCGTGCCCAAGGACGCGGCGCTGCTCGAACGGCGCTGGAAGGCCGGCGACGAGTTCATCGTCGAGTGGCGCGCGCTCACCGTGGCCCTGCTCGACGAACTGGCGCCGCGCGTGCGCAAGGTGCTCGGCCGCACCGAGGAGCAGCTGCCGCTGGCCTGCGTGCTCGAGGGCGGCACCTGGGCCGCGGGCCGGGCACTGGCACAGCGCTTGCGTGACGGTGCGCCACCGCTGCAGATCGAGAGCGACGGCACCGTGTTCTAGTTCGCCAGTCTCTTAGACTTCCGGGTTTCGCCAAGCAGAACGAATCGAAGAATTCCAATGAGCAACGTCCACCTCCTCGACCATCCCCTCGTCCAGCACAAGCTCACGCTGATGCGCCGCAAGGACGCGTCCACCAACAGCTTCCGCCGGCTCCTCAACGAGATCAGCATGCTCATGGCCTACGAGGTCACGCGCGACATGCCGATGCAGGACGTCGAGGTCGAGACGCCGCTCGAGACCATGCAGGCCAAGGTCATCGACGGCAAGAAGCTGGTGCTGGTGTCGATCCTGCGCGCGGGCACCGGCATCCTGGACGGCATGCTCACCGTGGTGCCCGGCGCGCGCGTCGGCCACATCGGCCTGTACCGCGACCCGAAGACGCTGACCGCGGTCGAGTACTACTTCAAGATGCCCGGCGAAATGGAGAACCGCGACGTGATCGTGGTCGACCCGATGCTGGCCACCGGCAACTCGGCGGTGGCGGCGGTCGAGCGGCTCAAGGAGCTCAATCCCAAGTCGATCAAGTTCGTCTGCCTGCTGACCTGCCCCGAGGGCGTGGCAACGATGCAAAAGGCGCACCCCGACGTGCCGATCTACACCGCAGCGATCGACCGCGAACTGAACGACCACGGGTACATCCTCCCTGGCCTCGGCGACGCCGGCGACCGGATCTTCGGCACCAAGTAAACGCGACAAGAAGAGAAGCGGCCCGGTTCCTGCTTCGCAGCATCGGTCCACCGCCCCGCGCAGGGCGCGGTGCGACGATCCGAGCCCGCACCAGTTCCACCAGATCCATCACCCGAGGAGAAGCACCGTGACAGCACGCCGCCCCCTGATCGTTCGTTCCATCGCCATCGCCGCGGCCCTCGCGGCCGGCCTTCCCGGCCTCGCGTTCGCGCAGGCCAAGCTCAAGGTGGCGGCGGTCTACACCGTCCCCTTCGAGCAGCAATGGGTGGGCCGCATCCACAAGGCGCTGAAGGCCGCCGAGGCGCGCGGCGAGATCGAGTACAAGGCCACCGAGAACGTCAGCAACGCCGACTACGAGCGCGTGATGCGCGAATACGCCACCGGCGGCAACCAGCTGATCCTCGGCGAGGTGTTCGGCGTCGAGGCCGCGGCGCGCAAGGTCGCCAAGGACTTCCCGAAGGTCGCCTTCCTGATGGGCTCCTCGCTCAAGCCGCAGGCGCCCAACTTCAGCGTGTTCGACAACTACATCCAGGAACCGGCCTACCTCAGCGGCATGGTCGCCGGCGGCATGACCAAGAGCAACCGCATCGGCATGGTCGGCGGCTTCCCGATCCCCGAGGTCAACCGCCTGATGAACGCCTTCATGGCCGGCGCCAAGGAGACCAATCCCAAGGTCGAGTTCAGCGTGAGCTTCATCAACAGCTGGTTCGACCCGCCCAAGGCCAAGGAAGCGGCCTTCGCGATGATCGACAAGGGCGCCGACATCATGTACGCCGAGCGCTTCGGCGTCTCGGACGCGGCCAAGGAAAAGGGCAAGCTCGCGATCGGCAACGTGATCGACACCCAGGCCCAGTACCCCGACACCGTGGTCGCCTCGGCGCTGTGGAACTTCGAGCCCTCGGCCGACCGCGCGATCAAGCTGGTGAAGGAAGGCAAGTTCGCCGCCGAGGACTACGGCATCTATTCGCAGATGAAGTACAAGGGCTCCGAGCTCGCGCCGCTGGGCACCTTCGAGAAGAAGGTGCCGGCCGAGATCGTCGCCAAGGTCAGGGCCAAACAGGCCGACATCCTCGCCGGCAAGTTCACCGTGAAGGTGGACGACGGCCAACCCAAGTCCACCGCGAAGTGAGCCGAGCGATGACCCCGCGCTGGCGTTCCCTGCTCGCGGCCGGTGTGCTGGCCTTCGGCCTCGCGGGCTGCGTCGGTGTCTACAAGGGCACCGGCGTCAGCATCAACAGCGGCACCCGGCTCGACGACACGCCGCGCATCGCGGTCATCTCGGCCTTCGAGCCCGAACTCAAGCTGCTGCTCGCGCGCCTGCAGGGCGCGGCGAAGCACGGTGTGAACGGGGTCGAATTCACCACCGGCACGCTCGAGGGCAAGCCGGTCGTGCTGTTCCTCTCGGGCATCAGCATGACCAACGCGACCATGAACACGCAGCTCGCGCTCAACCGCTTCCGCGTCACGAACATCGTGTTCAGCGGCATCGCGGGCGGCGTGAACCCCGCGCTGCATGTCGGCGACGTGACGGTGCCGGCCCAGTGGGGCCAGTACCTCGAGGTGCTGATGGCGCGCGAGACCGCGCCCGGCAAGTACGCGGCCCCGCCCTTCATCACCGACGCCACCCTGCCCAACTTCGGCATGATGTTCCCGCGCCCGGTCGAGGTGCGCTCGGCCGCGCGGCCCGGCATCGAGCGCAAGTTCTGGTTCGAGGCCGACCCGAGGATGCTCGAGGTGGCGCGCGGCATCCGCAACGTCGACCTCGCGAGCTGCAGCGCCGGCAAGTGCCTGGCGCGCAAGCCCCAACTCGTGGTGGGCGGCAACGGCGTCTCGGGCCAGGCCTTCATGGACAACAAGGCCTTGCGCGAATACACCTTCAAGACCTTCCAGGCCAACGTGCTCGACATGGAGACCGCGGCCGTGGGCATGGTGGCCTACAGCAACGGCGTGCCGTACATCGCCTTCCGCTCGCTCAGCGACCTGGCCGGCGGGGGCGATGGCGAGAACGAGATGGGCACCTTCATGAACATCGCGGCGGACAACTCCGCGAAGGTCATGCTGGCGTTCCTGGCTGCGTGGAAGTGACACCCCTTGCCCCGCGGGACCGACGCGGGGAAGGAACCAGAGATTCATGAGCAGCACGACCGTCCTTCGCCTCCAGGGCATCACCAAGCGCTTCGGCAGCCTGGTCGCCAACGATGCCATCTCCCTCGACCTGCGTGCCGGCGAGGTGCTGGCGCTGCTCGGCGAGAACGGTGCCGGCAAGTCGACGCTGATGTCGATCCTGTTCGGCCACTACGTCGCCGACGAAGGCCGCATCGAGGTCTTCGGCGCGCCGCTCGCGCCGGGCAACCCCAAGGCCGCGCTGGCCGCGGGCGTCGGCATGGTGCACCAGCACTTCACGCTGGCCGACAACCTCAGCGTGCTCGACAACGTGACCATGGGCACCGAGCCGCTGTGGCGCCCGCTGTCGCGCCGCGCGGCCGCGCGCGCCCGGCTGCTCGAGGTGGCGCAGCGCTTCGGGCTGCCGGTGCGGCCCGAGGCGACCATCGGCAGCCTCTCGGTGGGCGAGCGCCAGCGGGTCGAAATCCTCAAGGCGCTGTACCGCGGCGCGCGCATCCTGATCCTCGACGAACCCACCGCCGTGCTCACGCCGCAGGAGAGCGAGGCGCTGTTCGCCACGCTCTCGCAGATGGTGGCGCAGGGCCTGTCGGTGATCTTCATCAGCCACAAGCTCGGCGAGGTGCTGCGCGTGTCGCACCGCGTGGCCGTGCTGCGCGGCGGCAAGCTGGTGGCCGAGGCGGCCACGGCCGGCACGACACAGGCGCAGCTCGCGCTGTGGATGGTCGGGCACGCGGTCGAGGCGCCCCGGCGCCGGCCCGCGAAGTCGGTCGGCGACGCGGTCTGCGTGCTCGACCGCGTGAGCACCGCGGCTTCGAAGAGCGGCGGCCAGGACCGGCTGCGCGAGGTCTCGCTGACGCTGCGCGCGGGCGAGATCACCGCGATCGCGGGCGTCTCGGGCAACGGGCAGGTGGCGCTGGCCGAGCTGCTGTGCGGCACCCGCCGCGCCACCGCGGGCCGCGCGCAGCTCATGGGCCGCGCCCTGCCGCCCTCGCCCGCGCGGCTGGTGCAGCGCGGCGTGGCGCGCATTCCCGAGGACCGGCATGCGGTCGGCGTGGTCGGCGACCTGCCGGTGTGGGAGAACGCGGTGTCGGAGCGGCTGCGCAGCCCGGTGTTCTCGCGCGGCGCGATGTTCGTGAAGCGCGCGGCCGCGCGACTGCATGCGCGCCGCATCGAGCAGGCCTTCGACGTGCGCGGTGCCGGCCTGATGGCGCCGGCGCGATCGCTGTCGGGCGGCAACATGCAGAAGCTGATCCTCGGCCGCGCCCTGCTGCCGCCCGAGCAGCCCGAGCCCGACCGTGACGAGGAACGCAAGTACCCGACCCAGGCCCCGCGCCTGATCGTGGCGCACCAGCCGACCTGGGGCCTGGACATCGGCGCCGTGGCCTATGTGCAGCAGCAGCTGATCGCCGCGCGCGATGCCGGCGCGGCCGTGCTCGTGATCTCGGACGACCTCGACGAGGTGCTGGCGCTCGGCGACCGCGTGGCGGTGATGCACGGCGGCCACCTGGGCGAGGCGCGCGCCGCCTCGGCCTGGACGCGCGAGGCGATCGGCCTGGCGATGGCCGGCGCCACCGCCTCCACCGCCTCCACCACGAAGGAGGCCACGCCATGATTCGGCTCGAACGTCGCCACCAGGCCTCGCGCACCGCGCTGGTCCTGGCGCCCATCGGCGCGGTCGCCTTCACGCTCGCGATCAGCGCGCTGCTGGTGCTGTGGGCCGGCGCGCCCGTGGGCCGCACCTACGCCCTGCTGCTGCAGGGCGGCTTCGGCTCGGTGTTCGCCTGGAGCGAGACCCTCACGCGCGCGATCCCGCTGATCCTGACCGGGCTGGCCGCCACGGTCGCGTTCAAGGCGCGGCTGTTCAACATCGGCGCCGAAGGGCAGCTCTACGCGGGCGCGCTGGCCGCGGTTGCCGTGGGCGGCATGCATGGCGGCACCGGCTTCGAGCTCTCGCCCTGGCTGCTGTTCCCGCTGATGATGCTGGCCGCCGCCGTGGCCGGCGCGCTGATGCTGCTGGGCCCGGCGTTGATGAAGAACAGGCTCGGCGTCGACGAGGTCGTGACCACGCTGCTGATCAACTTCATCGTGCTGCTGGGCGTGTCGGCGCTGCTCGACGGGCCGATGAAGGACCCGACCGCCATGGGCTGGCCGCAGAGCGTGTCGCTGCAGTCGGACCTGGAACTCGGCAAGCTGATCGCCCAGACCCGCGTCCACACAGGGCTGCTGTGGGCCGTGTCGCTCGCGGTGATGGTGTGGGCGGTCTTCAAGTACACGGTGCTGGGCTTCGACATCCGCGCAGTCGGCGCCAATGCGCGCGCCGCCGCCTTCGCCGGCGTGCCGGTGACGCGCACCGTGGTCTCGGTGGCACTGCTGTCGGGCGCGCTGGCCGGGCTGGCGGGTGCGATCGAGGTCGCGGGCCGCACCAGCTACGTCACGCTCGACATGTCGCCCGGCTATGGCTACACCGGCATCGTGATCGCGATGCTGGCCGGCCTGCATCCGCTGGGCGTGATCGCGGCCGGCGTGTTCGTGGCCGGCGTGCTGGTCGGCGCCGACACCATGAGCCGCGCCGTCGGCGTGCCGACCTACATCGCCGACGTGATCGTCGCCGCCTCGCTGATCGCGGTGCTGGTGGCGACCCTGCTGACCCAGTACCGCGTGCGGAGGAGCCGATGACCGAGCTGCTCGACATCCTCGCCAACCCGGCCTTCTGGGTCGCGGTGCTGCGCATCGCCACGCCGCTGATCCTCGGCACGCTCGGCGTGCTGCTGTGCGAGCGCGCCGGCGTGCTCAACCTCGGCATCGAGGGGATCATGGTCGCGGGCGCCTTCACCGGCTGGCTCGCCGTGTACCTGGGCGCGCCGCTGTGGGCGGGCGTGGGCATCGCGGCGCTCACGGGCGCCGTGTTCGGACTGCTGCATGCCTTCCTGACCGTGGGCCTGGCGCTCTCGCAGCACGTGTCGGGGCTGGGCATCACCATGCTCGCGACCGCGTTGAGCTACTTCGGCTACCGCGTGAGCTTCCCGAAGGTCAACACGCCGCCGACCATCGTGCCCTTCGCGCCCATGGAATGGCTGCACATCCCGGTGCTCGGCGCCCAGACGCCGCTGACCCTGCTCGCGCTGGCGCTGGTGCCCGCGGTGGCCTGGCTGCTCTACCGCACGCCGCTGGGCCTGGCGCTGCGCATGGTCGGCGAGAACCCGCAGGCGGCCGAGAGCCAGGGCGTGTCGGTCGCGGCCACGCGCACCGGCGCCATCGTGGCCGGCTCGGCGCTGATGGGCGTGGCGGGCGCCTTCCTCACGCTGTCGGCCTTCAACGCCTTCTTCTTCAACATGGTCAACGGCCGCGGCTGGATCTGCGTCGCGCTGGTGGTGTTCGCTTCGTGGCGGCCGGGCAAGGCCCTGCTGGGTGCGCTGCTGTTCGCTTTCTTCGACGCGCTTCAGCTTCGTTTGCAACAATCGGGCGACGCCTTCCTGCCCTACCAGCTGTACCTGATGTTGCCCTACCTGCTGTCGATCCTCGCCCTGGTGCTCGTGGCCCGCAAGGCCAGCTATCCGCAGGCGCTGATGAAGCCCTACCGCAAGGGGGAGCGCTGATGACCGCGACCGGCCTGCGCGCGGCCTGTCTCGCTGCGCTGCTGGTACTCGGCGGCCCGGGCGCCCATGCGCTGGGCAGCGACTACGGCTACGACAGCTTCAAGACGCCCGACGCCGTCACCTGGGTCCAGCTCTGCGGCGCCTGGGGACCGAACCACCAGGGCACCTACCGCGTGGTGCACGCCGAACAGTACGCGCAGTCCTTCCTCTACGTGCAGTGGATGGCGCGCGACGCCAACGGCAGCCTGCAGGCCGCGCACACGGTGGCCATTGCCGAGCTCGACAACGACCATGCCGAGATCGCGCTCAGCGACCTGACCTGCCGCGCCACGCCGCGCGGCATCGTGCTCACGGCCAAGGCCGACTCGGGGCACGACGACAAGCTGCGGCGCGTGACCATCGAGGTCGGCCCGGCACCGGGCCAGTACCGTTTCCGGCCGCAGCGCACGCGCTGAGATCGGCCGACCGGCCACGCCAGGCCGAATCTCCCCACAACGATCCGCAAGCCCGCACGATGCTCGACCTCCTCCTCACCAACGCCACCCTCCCCGACGGCCGCACCGGCATGTCGATCGCCGTGCAGGACGGCCGCATCGCCGAAATCACGGCCGGACTGGCCGCGCCGGCGCACGACACGCTCGATGCCGCCGGCCAGCTGGTCGCGCCGCATTTCGTCGACCCGCATTTCCACATGGACGCCACGCTGAGCTACGGCCTGCCGCGCGTCAACCAGAGCGGCACCTTGCTCGAGGGCATCGCGCTGTGGGGCGAGCTCAAGCCGCTGTTGACGGCCGAGGCGCTGATCGAGCGCGCACTGGCCTACTGCGACTGGGCCGTGGCCAAGGGGCTGCTCGCGGTGCGCTCGCATGTGGACACCAGCGATGCCAGCCTGCTGGCGGTCGATGCGCTGCTCGAGGTCAAGCGCCGCGTGGCGCCCTACCTCGACCTGCAGCTGGTGGCCTTTCCGCAGGACGGCGCGCTGCGCATCCCGGGCGGGCTCGAGAACATCGAGCGCGCGCTCGACAAGGGCGTGGACGTGGTCGGCGGCATTCCGCACTTCGAGCGCACCATGGCCGACGGCGCGGCCAGCGTGAAGCGGCTGTGCGAGATCGCGGCCGAGCGCGGCAAGCTGGTCGACATGCACTGCGACGAGTCCGACGACCCGCTCTCGCGCCACATCGAGACCCTGGCCTTCGAGACGCAGCGCCTGGGGCTGCAGGGCCGGGTCACGGGCTCGCACTGCACCTCGATGCATTCGATGGACAACTACTACGTGAGCAAGCTGCTGCCGCTGATCGCCGAGGCCGGCGTGAGCGTGGTGTCGAACCCGCTGATCAACATCACGCTGCAGGGCCGCCACGACAGCTATCCCAAGCGCCGCGGCATGACGCGCGTGCCCGAGCTGCTGGCCGCCGGCGTCAACGTCGCCTTCGGCCACGACTGCGTGATGGACCCCTGGTACGGCATGGGCTCGGGCGACATGCTCGAGGTGGCGCACATGGGCCTGCACGTGGCGCAGATGACCAGCCAGGCCGGCATCCGCCAGTGCTTCGAGGCCGTGACCACCAACGCCGCGCGCGTGATGCACCTCGAGAACTACGGCCTCGAAGCCGGCCGCGATGCGAGCTTCGTGCTGCTGCAGGCACGCGATCCGGTCGAGGCGATCCGGCTGCGCGCGACGCGCCTGAAGGTGTTCCGCAAGGGCCGGCTGCTGGCCGAGACGCCGGCGGCGACGGCCGCGCTGCACCTGCCGGGCCGTGGCGACGCGACGAGCTGGATGCTCGCGAAGAAGGCCTGAGTCCTGGCGCCGGCAACGCACACGCCGCGATGAAACGCCTCGTGCCCCGCGTGCTCGTGCTGCTGCTGCTGGCGGCGGCATGCGTGGCACCGCTGCCGGCCGCGGCGCAACCCGAATCGACGGCCGCGTCGCCCGCGGCAGGGGTGCGCCGCATCGCCGACCTGCCCTACGGCCCCGATCCGCGCCAGCGCATGGACGTCTACCTGCCGGCCAGCGCCGAAGCCGCCCCGGTGCTCGTGATGGTCCATGGCGGCGCCTGGATGTTCGGCGACAAGGCGGCGGCCTCGGTCGTCGGCCCCAAGGTCGAGCACTGGGTGCGCGAACGGGGCTTCGTGCTGGTGTCGGTCGGCTACCGCTTCGTGCCGCAGGTCGACGTGGCGCAGCAGGCGCAGGACGTGGCGCGCGCGCTGGCGGCCGTGCAGTCGCAGGCGCCGTCCTGGGGCGGCGACCCGGCCCGCGTCGTACTCATGGGCCACTCGGCCGGCGCGCACCTGGTCGCGCTGCTCGCTGCCTCCGCGCCGCTCGCGCGGCAAGAGGGCGTGCGGCCCTGGCTCGCCACGGTCGCGCTCGACAGCGCCGCGCTCGACACGGCGGCGCTGATGCAGCGGCCGCACCTGCGCTTCTACGACCGCGTGTTCGGCGCCGACCCCGCCTTCTGGCGCCGCGTGTCGCCGACCGACCAGCTCGCGCCGGGCACGGCACCGCTGCTGCTCGTGTGCTCGACGCAACGGCGCGACGGTTCCTGCGCGCAGGCCCGCGCGTTCGCCGACCGGGTGGCCGCGAGCGGCGGCCGCGCCGAGTTGCTGCCGCAGGACCTGTCGCATGGAGAGATCGATGCGGAACTCGGCCTGCCGGGTGGCTACACCTCGGCGGTGGACGACTTCATCCGCTCGCTGCGTTAGCTAGCTCGCCAAGCCGCGCGCGGTTCGGGCGCCAGCGCCTCGGCCAGGGCCGCCAGCGACTCGCCCACCGGCCGCTCGACCTTGAGTGCCAGCAGCTCGTCGGCCCGCGTGCGTCCGAGATTCACCGCCGCCACCGGCTTGCCGGCCGCCGCGGCCGCCTGCACGAAGCGGAAGCCCGAATAGACCATCAGCGAGGAGCCCGCGACCAGCACCGCATCGGCGGCCTCGAGTGCCGCGAAGGCGGCGGCGACACGCTCCCTCGGCACGCTCTCGCCGAAGAACACCACATCGGGCTTGAGCAGGCCGCCGCAATGGGCGCAGGCCGGCACGTCGAAGGCCGAGAAATCGTGGCCCTCGAGGTCGGCGTCGCCGTCGGGCGCCGCGCGCGCCTCGAGCGCGGCCCAGCGCGGGTTGCGCGCGCGCAGCTCGCGCTGCAGCTGCGCGCGCGGCTGGCGGCGTTCGCAGCCCATGCAGCGCACGGTGTCGATGCGCCCGTGCAGGTCGATGGTGGCGCGGCTGCCGGCGGCCTCGTGCAGGCCATCGACGTTCTGGGTCAGTAGCAGGCCGACGCGGCCCGCGGCCTCGAGCCGTGCCAGCGCCAGGTGCGCGGCCGCGGGGCGGGCCAGCGCCATGGTCGGCCAACCGATCAGGCTGCGCGCCCAATAGCGGCGCCGTGTCGCCTCCTCGCCCATGAAGGCCTGGTAGGTCACGGGCGCGGGCCGCTTCCATTCGCCGCGCGCATCGCGATAGTCGGGGATGCCCGACTCGGTGCTGCAGCCAGCGCCGGTCAGCACGAACAGCTTGCGGTGGCGCGTGGCGAAATCGGCGAGCGCAGCGGCGGTGGCATTCATGCGGGGAGCATACGGGGGCGGGCCCGGGGACGCGCGCTCGGGGGAAATCAGGACCGCCGTTGCGGCCGCAATGGTGCCGCTCGGCGCTCGACCTGCCCCGGGCTTCAGCCCCGCGCCTGGCCGGGCTGCAGCAAGTCGCACCACATGTGCACCTTGCCCAGCAGTTGGCCATCGAGCGCGATCGCCAGCGGCTCGACGCCGAAGGGCCGGAAGCCGCAGCGTTCGTAGAGCCGCTGGGCGGCGTCGTTGCCCTCGGTCACGGTGAGCTGCACCAGGCGCAGGCCCGGCCGCTGGCGCGCATGGTCCAGCAGCGCCAGCACCAGCCGGCGGCCGAAGCCCGCCTGCCGGGCCGATTCGGCCACCGACATGCCGAACAGCGTCGCCTTGTGCCGCGCGCGCTCGCGCCGCTCGAAGCTCAGACCGGCCGCACCGACCAGCCCGCTGGCGTCGAAGGCGCCATAGACCACGTCGGCCGTGTCATCGCCGGACGCCAGCCGCTCCTCCCAGAAACGCAGCGGCAAGGCGCCGCGCTCGGCCACCGTGGAGGTGAAGGCGCTGGGATGCCGCTCGTAGGCATCGAGCATGCGCGCGCGATAGGCCACGGCGTCGGCCGGCACCAGCCGCCGGACGACATCCGCCTCGGAGTTCTGTTCAGAACCGGACACAGACAGCCTGCCTTTCCTGCAGCACGGCCTCCTGCGCGAAGGCCTGGCGGTAGGCCGCGATGACCCGGGCGATGGCCGCGTCGGCCTTGTCGTCGCGCGGATGCAGCAGCACCACGATCTTCGAGGGCTCGCGCACCACCGCGCCCGCGTCGCCGCGCCATTGGCCCACGGCGTCGATGACGGTGAGCCCTTGCGGGAACGCCGGGGTCACGGTGCCGTCGAGGAAGCGCAGCCACTCGGCTTCGGAGACCTGGCCGCCGGTGGGGATGGCGCGGCCGAAATAGAGGGTGTCGCGCTCGAAGGGCGAGAGGCCTGGGGCACAGGCCGCTGCACCTGGCGATGCGGGGAGCGAGCCGCATCCCGCCAGAGACAGCGCCAGCATCGCGGCGGCGAGCCCGCGTGGGAGTCGTCGCGTCGACGGCATCGGCATGAACGATCCCGCAGGTTCAACGCGACGGCGCGATCGCGTCCGCGTAGTCGTAGAGCGCGCCCAGCAGTTCCTCGCCCTGTTCGTCCACGGTCTCCGACAGCGCATCGATCTCGGCGAACAGCCCCTCGACCGTGCGGGCACCGCCCTCGCCGTCGAACAGCTTCGCCACGCGGTGTTCTTCCCAGCGCTGTGCCTCTTCCTCGCTCAGCGTCTCGGGCCAGTTGCGCGCGCGGTAGCGGAACACGATCTCCTCGAGCCGCCCGTCGTCGAAACCGGTGCGGTCCCTCGCGAGTTCGGCCGGCGAGAGCGCGCGCAGCTGGTTGAGCCGGCGCCGGTCGCCGTTGCCGACGAAACCACCGTACAGGTCTTCGTCGACATCGGGCGCATCCTCCTTCGGCCGTTCGTAGACCCTGGCCCAGATCGCGCTCATGTCGGGCAGGTCGCGCGCGATGGCGGCATGGCGCATGGCCGTGTCGAGATCGATGCCCCAGCGCTCGGCCATGGGCGCCGCCAGCGTGCGCAGGTTGCCCACCACCATTGGCGACTTGTTGAGGTGCACGCCCTTGATCGGCAGCCGCACCACGCCCTCGGGCAGCTCGGCGGCGCGCGTGAACATGCGCAGGCGCACGGTATCGGCGTCGAGGTCGCGCAGTTCGCTCGGGTCGTGCGCGAGGTCCCAGGCCAGCAGCTCGTTCTTGTTGGTGGGATGGCTGGCCAGCGGCCACATCACGGCCAGGCAGCCGCGCTCGGCCGGGAACATGCCCGAGACGTGCAGGAAGGGCTTCGCGGTCTCGCGCACCGCCGGCAGGCCGAGCTCGGTGGCCACGCGGTCCTTGCGGTGCAGCGCGAAGGCGAAATCGAACAGCTTGGGCTGCGTGTTGCGGATCAGCCGCGCCAGCGCGATGGTGGCGCGCACGTCCGACAGCGCATCGTGCGCCGATTCGTGCAGCAGGCCGTTGGCCTTGGCGAGGTCCTCGAGCTTGAAGCTGGCGCTGCCGTCCTCCTTCTTCGGCCACTGGATGCCGTCGGGCCGCAACGCATAGGTCAGGCGCACCACGTCGAGCAGGTCCCAGCGGCCGCATTCGTTCTGCCACTCGCGCGCATAGGGATCGATGAGGTTGCGCCAGAACAGGAAGCGCGTGACCTCGTCGTCGAAGCGGATGGTGTTGTAGCCCACGCCGATGGTGCCGGGCTGCGAGAAGGCGCGCTCGACCTGCGCCGCGAACTCATGCTCGGGCAGGCCGCGTTCGAGGCACAGCTGCGGCGTGATGCCGGTGATCAGCGTGGCCTCGGGACTCGGCAGGTAGTCGGGCGCGGGCTTGCAATAGATCATCAGCGGCTCGCCGATCTCGTTGAGCGCCGCGTCGGTGCGGATGGCGGCGAACTGCGAGGGCCGGTCGCGGCGCGGCACGGCGCCGAAGGTTTCGTAGTCGTGCCAGAGGAAGGTTTGAGCGGTCATGTCGTTGTGGGAAAGCGAAAGCGGATACCGGGTGCGGCGCCCGGACTCAGAGCAGCGGCGACGACAGCCGCGCGATCGAGTCGCCGAGCCGTTGCCAGAAGGGCTGCGGCCGATGCGCGCGCACCGCGGCCGAGCTGTGCAGGTCGGTCTCGAACTGCGCCGCCAGCGGCCGGGTCAGCGCGGGACCATAGACCACCGCGCAGACCTCGAAGTTGAGGCGGAAGCTGCGGTTGTCGAAATTCGCGGTGCCGATCATCGCGCAGTCCTCGTCGACCACCAGCGTCTTGGAGTGCAGCATGCGCGCCTTGTACTCCCACACCTTCACGCCCGCGGCGATCAGCTCGTCGAAGTAGGAGCGCGCGGCGGCGCTCACGATGGCCGAGTCGCTGCGCCGCGGCACCAGCAGCCGCACGTCGACACCGCGCAGCGCGGCGCTGGTGAGCGCCATCAGCGCGGGCTCGCCGGGCACGAAGTACGGCGTGGTGAGCCAGGCGCGATGGTTGGCGTTGTGGATCGCCTCGACGTGCATGCGGTGGATGGCCTCGAGCGTGTTGTCGGGCCCGCTGGTGACGATCTGCACCGGGATCTCGCCGGCCTCCACCTTCGGCAGCATGGCATCGAGCCCGTCGCCGAAGCTGTGCAGGTCCTCGCCGGTGGCATAGGTCCAGTCCTCCATGAAGGTGGTCTGCAGCCAGCGCACCGCGCTGCCTTCCACGCGCAGGTGCACGTCGTGGTAGGCGTCGGGACGCGTGCGCTTGTCTTCCTCGTCGGTGATGTTCACGCCGCCGGTGAAGCCCACGCGGCCGTCGCACACCACGATCTTGCGGTGGGTGCGGTAGTTGGTCACGGGACGCAGGCGGCGGCCGATCTTGGTGTCGTGGAACAGCGCCACCTGCACGCCCGCGGCCAGCATCGGCGCCATGAACTTGCGGCCGATGCGCTTGGAGCCCAGCGCGTCGATCAGCAGGCGCACCTTCACGCCCTCGCCCGCGCGCGCCACCAGCAGGTCGCGCAGCGCGGTGCCGATGGTGTCGGGCTCGAAGATGTAGTACTCGAGATGCACATGGTCGCGTGCCGCGCGCACCGCCTCGAAGATCGCGTCGAAGGTGCGCGCCCCGCCCGAGAGCAGTTCGACGCCGGTGGCGCTCGATACCGGGATGCCGCAGGTCGCGGTGCCCAGCCGCGCCATCTGCTGCAGCGCCGGCGGCGCATGCTCGGCCGCGTCGCGCAACCGCGCGAGGTCGGCCTGCGCGTTGGCGTTCGCGCGGGTGCGCAGGCGCTTGAGCCGCTGCTTGCGCAGGCGCTGTGGCCCGAGGAAGTAATAGATGACGAATCCCGCGAACGGCAGCAGCGCCAGCGACAGGATCCAGCTCATCGTCGACACCGGCGCGCGCTTCTGCATCACGATCCAGACCGACAGCACGGCGATGTAGCCGCTCCATGCCAGGGAGAGGCCGGTTTTCCATTCGGGACTGAGTTCGGGGAGGATCAAGGCGAGGGGCGGACCGATAAAAAGAAAAAGGCCGGCAGCGCGATGCTACCGGCCTTTGGAGGCGGTTCCGCGGCCTCGCCGGCCACGGAATGCCCAGTTCCTTCGCTTGTCTTAACCGGCCGCGGCCTCTTCCGCTTCGGGCTTCGACTTGCCTTCCTTCTTCGGCAGCGGCTGGATGTCGAGCAGCACCTCGTCCTTCTCGTCGAGGTCGACTTCCAGGCGCCCGCCTTCGGTCAGGCGACCGAACAGCAGTTCGTCGGCCAGTGCACGACGGATCGTGTCCTGGATCAGGCGCTGCATCGGCCGTGCGCCCATCAGCGGATCGAAGCCCTTCTTCGCCAGGTGCTTGCGCAGCTTGTCGGTGAAGGTGACCTCGACCTTCTTCTCGGCCAGCTGCGTTTCGAGCTGCAGCAGGAACTTGTCGACCACGCGCAGGATGATCTGCTCGTCGAGTGCCTTGAAGTTGACGATGGCATCCAGCCGGTTGCGGAACTCGGGCGAGAACAGGCGCTTGATGTCGCCCATCTCGTCGCCGGCCTGCCGCGGGTTGGTGAAGCCGATGGTCGCCTTGTTCATGGTCTCGGCACCCGCGTTCGTCGTCATGATGATGATGACGTTGCGGAAGTCGGCCTTGCGCCCGTTGTTGTCGGTCAGCGTGCCATGGTCCATGACCTGCAGCAGCACGTTGAAGATGTCCGGATGCGCCTTCTCGATCTCGTCGAGCAGCAGCACCGCGTGCGGCTTCTTCGTGACGGCCTCGGTCAGCAGGCCGCCCTGGTCGAAACCGACGTAGCCCGGAGGCGCGCCGATCAGGCGGCTCACCGCATGACGCTCCATGTACTCCGACATGTCGAAGCGGATCAGCTCGATGCCCATGATGTAGGCGAGCTGCTTGGCCGCTTCGGTCTTGCCGACGCCCGTGGGACCCGAGAACAGGAACGAGCCGATCGGCTTGTCGCCCTTGCCCAGGCCCGAGCGCGCCATCTTGACGGCCGAGGCCAGCACCTCGAGCGCCTTGTCCTGGCCGAACACCACGCTCTTGAGGTCGCGCTCGATCGTCTGCAGCTTGCTGCGGTCGTCGTTGCTGACGTTGGCCGGGGGAATGCGCGCGATCTTCGCGACGATTTCCTCGACCTCGGTCTTGCTGATGGTCTTCTTGCGCTTGCTCGCCGGCAGGATGCGCTGGGCCGCGCCCGCTTCGTCGATGACGTCGATCGCCTTGTCGGGCAGGTGACGGTCATTGATGTACTTGGCGCTCAGCTCGGCCGCGGCCTGCAATGCGGCCACCGCGTACTTCACGCCATGGTGCTCCTCGAAGCGCGACTTCAGACCCTTGAGGATGTCGACGGTTTCCTGCACCGAGGGCTCGACCACGTCGACCTTCTGGAAACGGCGCGACAGGGCCGCATCCTTCTCGAAGATGCCGCGGTATTCGGTGAAGGTGGTCGCACCGATGCACTTGAGCTGGCCGCTCGAGAGCGCCGGCTTCAGCAGGTTCGACGCATCGAGCGTGCCGCCCGAGGCCGCGCCGGCACCGATCAGGGTGTGGATCTCGTCGATGAACAGGATCGCGTTCGGCTTGTCCTTGAGCGACTTGAGCACGCCCTTCAAGCGCTGCTCGAAGTCGCCGCGGTACTTGGTGCCCGCGAGCAGCGCGCCCATGTCGAGCGAGAACACGTTCGACTCGGCCAGGATCTCGGGCACGTCGCCCTGCGTGATGCGCCATGCCAGGCCTTCGGCGATCGCGGTCTTGCCCACGCCGGCCTCGCCGACCAGCAGCGGGTTGTTCTTGCGCCGGCGGCACAGGATCTGGATCACGCGCTCGACCTCGTACTCGCGGCCGATCAGCGGATCGATCTTGCCGTCCTTGGCCATCTGGTTGAGGTTCTGCGTGAACTGTTCGAGCGGCGAGGCCTTCTCGTTCTTCTCGCCGCCGCCTTCTTCGTTCTCGTTCGAGGAGGCTTCGCTGTTGCCCTTGACGGCTTCCGGCGGATCGCTCTTCTTGATGCCGTGGGCGATGAAGTTCACCACGTCGAGGCGGGTCACGCCCTGCTGGTGCAGGTAGTAGACCGCGTGCGAATCCTTCTCGCCGAAGATCGCGACCAGCACGTTGGCGCCAGTGACTTCCTTCTTGCCGTTGCCGGTGGACTGCACGTGCATGATGGCGCGCTGGATCACGCGCTGGAAGCCCAGCGTGGGCTGGGTGTCCACATCGTCGGTACCCGCCACCTGGGGCGTGTTGTCCTTGATGAAGTTGGTGAGCGACGCCCGCAGGTCATCGACGTTGGCCGAGCAGGCGCGCAGAACTTCCGCGGCGCTCGGGTTGTCCAGCAAAGCGAGCAGCAAATGCTCCACGGTGATGAACTCGTGGCGCTGTTGCCGGGCCTCGACGAAGGCCATGTGCAAGCTGACTTCCAGTTCCTGGGCAATCATGTGATTTCCTTTTTGCCTTGCTGTAAATAAGTTCTCAGATGGGTTGGAGCTTGCCTAAATCAACAGGTTCATTCCACGGGTTCGCTGACACATTGCAAAGGGTGCCCCGCCTGCTTGGCGGCTTCCATCACCTGGTTGACCTTGGTGGCCGCCATGTCGCGGGAATAGACCCCACAGACGCCGCGGCCATCGAGGTGGATCTTGAGCATGATCTGGGTGGCGCTTTCGCGGTCCTTGCTGAAGTACTCCTGCAAGACGACGACCACGAACTCCATGGGCGTGTAGTCGTCGTTGAGCATGACCACCTGGTACATCTGGGGTGGCGCCGTTTTCTGCGGACGCCGCTCGAGGACGACCGAATCTCCGTCGTCTCGCGCCGGCTTGCGCACCGGTGGAGCGGGAGGGGTCGAAGGAATTCTCGTTGCCATGAAAAAGATTCTATAGAGCGTGCAAGCGCCGTGCCGGCTCGGGAAAAGCTGGTGGCGAGAATTCGACAAATCAAGAGGCTTGCGCCTCATCCGCCGCCAAAAATCCTTTTCAACGGATTTTGACGATGTCGCGCTCAGATATTCCGCAGATCAGGCTTTCGGGGACCCGGCAATTTGCGCCTTTGGGCACGTTCGGCGGCCGGCAGTTCCGCCGGAAGCGCGTCGATTTCCTCGTCGCTGAGGTCGAGCAGCCGACGTTCCGGTAGTTCCGGCGGCGGTACGGGCGGTGCGGCCTCGGCCGGCCGCGGAATCCGGAAAACCCGGGCTGCCGGGCGTTCGGCCACGGGTACATCGGGCCGGGCGGGTTGCCGCGAGACCCGTGGCGCCTTGCGCCCCGTTCGCAGGAACAGCCATGCCGACAGTCCGCCGCCGAGCCAGCCAATGGCGAGGATGCCCGCGAGCAGCCATGCCGGCGGGAGCGGGTTCACTTCGCGGCGCCCCATTTCTGCAGCAGTTCCTGTGGAATCGCACCGACCACCTCCGCGAAGGGCCTTCCGACCAGGCTCTCAGCCTGGCGCAGCAGCAGCACGACCGGGGTGCTCGGCTCATGGACCTCGAACCAGGCCCGCACGGCCCGGATGGCGTTCAGCGCGTCGTCCCGCGAGGTGGGCCGCTGATGCGCGGCCGCGTCGGCGAGAGGCGCGACCGTCACCGACGAGGTACGCCGGCCAGGAGCTTCATGGGCAGCGACGTCATTGGAGAGGTGAAAGGGGCTCAGCAGCCGTTGCAGCGGATGCGGTTCGGGCGCCTCGCCAGCGAGTTGTGCCCTGCTCCACCGCACGATGCGCTGAACCGAGCACGCTGCGCTCGCCAGGCGATTCAGCGGCGCCTCCGGATCCGAGCCCGACACGCGCCGCAGTTCAGACAGTTGCCTTCCCACGGAATCCCGCAACGATGCCCCGCCCGCCGCATGCAGCGCCCGATCGACATCGCGCACGGTCAGGCGCGCGGCCGAACCGGCATGCACGACGATCTCGCGGACGTCTCCGACCAGGCCGTCCGGATCGGCCAGGGCTGCCAGGGCGTTCGTGCGCACCGTCGGATCGTCCTCGCCCTCGATCACGCGCTGCGGATGCACAGCGTCCGGCCAACGGGCGAGGACCGCGGCCAGCACCGCGAGCCCCTGCGCCAAACCGGTGGCGCCCGCCAGCCGCGTGCGCGCCCGGCACAGCCAGACCAGCAGATGGATGTCGCGCGTGCGCGCCAGCAGGCGCACGCAGTCCCGCTCGACGTCACCCCAGTTCGGTGCCTCCGCAAGCCCGATGAAATCGCCGTATTGCGCTTCGGCCCGCGGCAGCATGCGCGAACGCAGCACCGCATGGTCCGGGTCGTACTCGAGGCTGGGGCCGCAGGGCGCCGTGGGACTGACCGGCGACAGCCACTGGGCTCCCCAGTCGTCGACGAGGTCGCCGGAAACCGCGGGCCCCGGATTCATGGCGACTCCGCGGTGCCCATGTACCGCTCGGGCTCGAACACCATGCCGACCGTGTAATCCCCGCAGGCTGCCTCGTCCCCGCCCAGCCAGGTCGACCACCCCAGCCGGCGCAGCGCCTCGAGGCGCGCGGGCGGCCTGCTGTCGCGACGGATCCGCAGTTCGACATCCCAGGCGAATTCATGGCCGACAAAGGCGCGGACCCACTCGACCAGCAGCGGCAGGTCGCAGCCCTGCGGGGTCAGGCGCAGATAGCGCTCGAGCGTCAGCGGGCCGAGCACCAGCCGGAACCGGCCCTGCCGGTCGGCAACCACCTCGCCCGCCACGGCGCCCGCCCCCATCACGCTCGGGGCGCTGGTGCTTCCCAGCCGGCTTCGCTCCTCGGGCGCGATGCAGATCCAATACGGCATGAACTCCCGCAGCCGAACCGGGATGGCGAAGAAATGCGCCAGCGTGCCCGCCAGGCCATCGGGATGGCGCGTCTCCCGGCCCAGGTGCGGGGCCGCGGCCAGCCGTGCGTGCGACGGCAGCACCGAATCGAGGATCTCGCCCGGATCGTGACCGGTCAGGCGTGCGATATAGCGGCTGAAACGCTCGTCCCCGCGGCGATCCAGCCCCTCGGTCGACTGGCTCTGCGCCCAGGCCCGGTAGATGTGCGTGAGGTAGCGGTGATGGAACAGATCGAGAAAGTCCGCGAGGGTGCTGTCGCCCGCGTTCTCCATGCGGTCGCGCACGATCTCGGTGAAATGCAATGGCAGCGGTCCGTTCGATCCGAGCATGCCCAGCCCGTACAGCCGGATCAGCGGCCGCGACGGGTCGTTGCCACCTCGGTGCGCGGCGGATTGCGACGGCATCGCGATCTCGGCGATTTCGCGCGGCGCGAAGGCCAGGGCCGCGGCCTGCCCCAGGCGAAAGGCTTCCTGCCGCGGGCGCGCCGCCAACCCGATCGGCGGCTGGTCGGGCCAGGCGGCGGCAAGCCGGCGCAGCAACGCGAAGAAGCCGAACCTCCAGGGCGCATGGCTGGCCGCGTCGAGCATCTCGGCCATCTGCCGCGCCACGGTGCCGGCGCCGGGGAGTTCCTCGTTCATGCCGTGGAATCCCCGTGGCCGCCCACGCGTGCGCCGATGCGGACCGGGCTGTCGGTCGCCATGTCGTGGTGCTCGCGCCGCGTCAGCCCGGGCAGCGCCCCGCCGGCATGTCGAACGAGTTCGGGAGCGAATGCCGAGAGCACTTCCGCGGGCTGCCCGGGTGCCAGCAGATCGGGACCATCCAGCCGGTCGAAGCCTTCGATCACCCGATCGATGCTGTCGCGGGCACAAAAAATGTCCAGTGGCGAGGAAAAGCGGGCGCCCTGTGCATTCAACTGTGCCCATGTCGGCGCGGCGCTCCCGCCCGGCTCCGCGAGGCACTGCGAGCCGGCCCGGCCAGCCAGCGCGCCGGGATCGCGGACCACGCGCACGAACTCTTCGTGCCACTGCTCGAACAGCGCGCAGCGCCCCCTCGCCCCGTCGATGGAGGAACTCCGATCGTCACGCACCGACAGCGACCGGGAAGGCCGCGGCACCGGGGGGCCTTCGTGCAGCAACGAGGTCACGACATCCGCGCGCCGACGGTGCCGCGCGCCCGCGATGTCGAGCAGGCCGAAGGGGTCTGCCTCTGCCTCGCGATGCGGCAAGTGCTCGCGCGGCGGCGGATCCCACGGCTCGGGGGCCGACGCGGCGTCGAACGCACCGCGATCTGCCACGGCCAAAGACCGCCTCATGGCAGCACGCCCCAGGTGGCCTGCAACCGATGGCTCGCATCGACGAAACGTCCCTCGGCGTCCTGTTGCCAGAAAGCGCTGCCGGCATGCGCGCTCCAGGTCCGGTCCGGCCAGTCGGACCAGGGCAGGAAGCGAACGCCACGCACATGCGCGACAGGATCGATCGCCGGCCTCGGTGCCGTCCATCGATCGATCACGGCCTGCATCCGATGGCCTGAGGGGTCGTCGCGGCCACTGGCATTCGCGAAGGCGGGGCCCGGCGGCAGGCCTGGCGTGCCGCCAGCGCGCGACTGCTCGTCCCACAGCGCCCGGACCGCGATCGCCAGCGTCCGGATGTTCGCCGGCGAGGCCGCCGCCAGATGGCGCCCAAGCATCCGGGCCAGCCAGAACTGCCAGTCTCGCGGCTGCGCCGCATGGTTTTCGAAGTGGCGCCGGATCCAGCTCGGCCTTGCCGCCTGATAGACGACCAGCGGATGGCGGTGTCCGAGGCTGTCGCCCGAGGTCGCGATGACACCGAGAACGCATTGCCGCCGGGCGAACGGCAAGGTTCCGGGCGGCAACACGAAGGCCACCGGCAACCCCGGCCGCCGCTCCGCGCCCGACAGGGACTGCCCGGCCTTGTCCCCCGCGGACAAGGTGCATCGGCGCGCTTCTTGCGCGAGCCAGGCCCGCCAGGCCTCGATCTCTCCCTGTCCCGTTCCGAAGCGGACGAAGTCCGCATGACCGGACAACTTGCCCCAGATGGCGGGCGGTGTCACCTGCCACGACGCGATCAGTTCGCCGAACATCGGATCACCCCATGCGCCCGGGGCAGCGAAACCCCTTGAGCAGATCGCTGTTGAACGGATGCGGCTGACTGCCGGAACCGATGTCGAGCAGCGCGCGCCGTCCGTCGAACTGGAATTCGACGCTCGTGCGTCCCGGGGTCGCCGTGCTCACGAGACGGCCCTTGTCCAGCAGTCGCAACAGCGCCCAGGGTCCGCTGGCGCCCACGGTCGAGGTCGGCCCCGACACCCGCGGATTCGCGCTCAGTTCCGCCATCGATCCACCGCGCGGACCGGGCCAGTGGATGGAAAGCGCCTGCACCGGCCCATGGACATAGCGCTGGCCTTGCCCATCGATGTCGATGCCGAGGTCGGTGATGCTGGGCTCGAGCTCGAGTACCTTCAGCTCCAGCTTCCACCCGAGCTTCCTGCCATCTGCCTCGCGAAAGAAGAGATCGCGGATCTGCCGTGCCCGGTCGAAGGCCTCGAGGTTCGGACCGCCGAGCGCCAGCAGCTTGAGCAGCTCTCCCGCCAGCGTGGGCCCGGTGGTCCCCGTTGCGGCCACGGGTGCCGCCGGGCCCGCAGGGACCTCGAGACTCGCAAAGCTCCCCGGATCCTTGTAGCGCCAGGGACGCACGCTGGTATCGACAAGGGCTGCCAAGTGCTTTGCGAAGAACTCATCGGCCGCCCCTCCCACGGCGAACATCAGCGTGAAGTCCTCGATGGAGGCATCCTGCACGGTCGCCGCCAGCGGGTAGCGGCCTTCCACGCCACGCCGGCAAGGCTCGCCGACCTGCTGCGCCATCAACCCCATGAGACGATCGAACTGGAGCTGCGCCTGGCCACGCAGGATTGCGGTCGCTCCCTGCACCACCTTGCTGCCGCCGCTCGTGGCCAGCGCGGTCAACACTTCGCGAAAAGGCGCCGGCAGCTTCCCGGCTTCGAGCAGCAGGCGCGCGCCGACCTCGGCACCACCGGGCGGCAGGCTTTGGGCGCTCAAGGCCGTGTCGGCCACCACCAGCAGCGTGTAGAACTCGTTGATCAGGCCGGTGACGGCTTCGAGCCCCAGCTTCGCGGTACCCGCCGTGCCACCCGGTAGCGCGCCCACGTCGGGCTGCCCGGTGACCAGTTCGCGCAGCGCGGCAAAACGGTCGTCCACGATCTGCCGTTCCATCCGCTCCTCGGCGCGAATGCCGAGGCGACGCCCCATCGCTTCGGTCTGCCGACTCATCTGTTCGGCAGCCTTGTCGAGCAACCCCCTGGTCTCTTGCGCCGGAACCATCAACGGGCGCGACAAGGTGGTTTCGCGTGCGGCGGCGCGCGCGAGCCGACTCAGCGGCGAGTCGAGGGCAGCAAGCTGCCGCAGCACACCGAGGTCGAAGCCCAGGTTCGTGGCGGCCGCGTCGCTGCCGCCGACCGGGCGCACCGAAGCAAGAAAGTGCTCCCAGTGCTTGGCGTACTCCTCGAGGTAGCGGCGCCGGATGTCGGCCAGCCGCGGGTCGCCCTGTGCATCGCGCGCCGAGCCTTCGATCGAGGAGGCGGCCCCTCGCCCCATGACCCAGCCATCGTCATCGAACGCACGCGCAGCGAACTCCGGCAGGCGCTTGTCGAAGACCTCGTGATAGCCGTCGTAGGTGAAGAGGCCCGGCACGCCTTGATCGAGCGGCAACCCGCCGTCGCGCGAGAAGACGGCTCCGGCCTGCGGCCCGACCGCTCGAATCAGCGTGAAGGCTTGCGGCGCCTCCGCTTCCATCGCCGCCTTCGCGCGCTCGTAGATCCGCTGGGTCGACGCCTGCGTGCCGAGAAAATCCTGCGCCGCGCGCACCAGCGCCGCATCGGGCAGTGCATCCACTTCGAGCGCGCGTTCGCCCGAAAAGAGCGCTACTGCATGCTCGACCACCGCGGCCCGGCCGCCGAATGCGGTGGCGCCGCCGGACAGTTCCCAGTCCCCGAGCACCCAGTCGCGCACCTCGGCCGCGCCGCCCTTCATGTAGCGCGACCGGTCGAACAGCAGCTTGTAGGCGCGCAAGGCGTCGTAGGCCGCCTTCGCATCGCCCTCCTTCACGCGCTGCGACAACACGACCTCCATGCGCCGCACGATGGCGGGCAGCAAGGTGCGGTTCTGCAGGCGGGCATAGGTCTCGCCGGCCGCCGCCAGCACGCCGGGTGCGGCATAGAGCCCGTAGAGATAGGCACCACCCGGGTCGTCGAGATCCAGCCCGGGTTGACTGGGCAGTTCGCGCGCGGCGTTCAATGCATCGGGAACGTCGGTGGTCCTGAGGCCGTCGAACAACGAGCGCACCTGCAGCGACAGTGCATTCGTTCGCTGGCTCGCCGCCTCGAGATAGCGCTGGTTGTTGCCGAAACTCAGCGCCAACGCACCGGCCAGCCAGACGAACAGCACGATCACCAGCGCGTGCCCCAGGATTCGCATGAGCCTGAAACGGAACTCCCAGCGCAGGTTCGGGCGCACCAGGTGCGCTTCGGGAATGATCACCCGGGCCAGCACTCCCTGGATGAAGAAGCCTTGCTGGCCACGCGCCGCCTCCGGGTCGGCGTGTTCCTGCGACGCGCAGGCCGAAGGCACGTCGCGGGTTTCCGCGAGCCGCCGGCGCATCCGTTGCAGCAGCGTCGCGCCATCCGCCGGCAATTCGGCGCCCGCTTGCGCGCCGCTCGTGAAATAGACGCCGCGAAGCGCCTCGCGGTTCTGCGTGTCGTCGAACCGGGACGAGAGGAAGACCTGCTCCAGCAAAGGCAGCAATCGCGACGACAGTCCCGCCAGCTCGCGCGGCAGCGCGAAGAGGCGGCGTCGGCGCTCGACGTCGAACTCCTCGTTCAAGCGGGCATGAAGGCCGGCCTCGATCCGCTGCTGGAGCAGCTCGAACTCGGCACGAACCCGTGAGTGCAAGCCCTCCCCCTCCGGCGCCGGGCTGCCGCGGGAACCGAGGCGCCCCTTCAGCGCGAGCGGCAAGGTGAAACCCCAGGGCTGGGCGCGGCTGTCGCTCGTGAGCGAATGGAAGTACTCGCGGAAGCCGCGCAACCGGTCGATCTGAGCCACGATCACATAGACCGGAAAGCGGATGCCCAGCACTTGACGAAGCTCGGCCAGTCGATCGCGCAGCAGTGCCGCATGCTCGGATCGTTCGGCATCGCCCTGGGCGAGCAGCTCGGCCACGCTCAGCACGACGATCACGCCGTTGATCGGCGCGCGCACGCGATGCGAGCGAAGCAGGCCAAGAAAGCCGCGCCACTCGGCGGGATCGCGGGCGGCATGGTCGCGCTGGGTGGTGTAGCGGCCCGCGGTGTCGATGAACACCGCCTCGTTCGCGATCCACCAATCGCAGTGCGACGTTTCGGCCGGAGCATCGGACAGCATCGTCCGGCTCTCCAGCCCCCATTGGCGCGCCAGCGGAAACTGGAGCCCCGAATGGCGCAGAACTGTCGTCTTGCCGACGCCGGGGCTCCCGAGGACCATGTACCACGGCAGTTCGTACAGGTGACGCTTGCCATCCAGCATCCGGTGCAGGCGGCCGAAGCCGCGCATTTTCCGCAGTGCCGCCACGGCCGCCTGAATCCCGGCGGCCACGCGCCTGAGTTCTTCCTTCGCGGCCTCGTGTTCCTGGGGCAACGCCTTGCGAAACAGGAACCTGGCGAGCAGGTCGTCGTTGCTGCGCAAGGCCTGCCAGAGGCGGAAGCAGCCGTAGAGGGCATAGAGCGACAGGACCGCGACCAGGAGCGCGATGCGCGTTCCAATCGGCGTGAGCGGCCTGGCCTCCCCGATCGCCAGGGTCGGTCCCGCATGCCATATGAGAAGGCACAGTGCCCCGACGCCGACGAGGCTGTAAGGGCCCGAGGCGAGCCAGAGGATGCCGAGCAGCAGCAACAGCACGATCAGCGCGAGCCGCACTTCGCGCGAAGCCATGGGGCGCACGCCGCTCAGGGCCAGCAGGTCGCCCGTGAACCAGATGATGCAGGCGGCCAGCACGACGGCCAGCAGCGCCAGGAATGGCCGCGACACCACGAATGCGCCCGCTTGTTTGAGGTATGGCATGGATCCGGCGATCCTTTCTCTTCAGCGATGAAGCAGCGGCGGGCTTTCGCTCCGCGCGGGCGCGGGCCCCCGGGCGTGCGGATCGATGCCCGTGTCCTGGGACACAACGATGTCGACACGCCGGTTGCGGGCACGGCCCTGCGCCGTGGCGTTGTCGTCGAGCGGAGCGGCGTCGCCTTGCCCGATGCTTCGGATGCGCGCGGCCTCGACGCCCTTGTCCCGCAGCAAGGCAGCCACGGCCGCGGCGCGCTTTTCGCTCAGCACCTGGTTGTCGGGAAACTCGCGCGTGCGTATCGGCCGGTTGTCGGTGTGCCCGACGACCTGCACGCTGCCGGATACCTGCCTGATCTCGCCAGCGACCTTGTCCAGCACCGGAAGGATTCGCGCACCGAGACTCGCGCGGCCGGGCACGAACATCTCGTCGCCCCGAAAGCTGACGGTGCTGCGGTGCGCGTTCTCGTCGACGTTCACGCTGCCGCGCGCGATCTCGGACGACAGCAGTTCCTTCAGCCGTGGCGACCGGGCCGCCGAAGCCATCGGCGGGTTCGGCGGTCGCATCCGCCCGATGGCGGCCAGCCGCTGCGTCAGGTCCCCGCTCATCGCCGAGAGCTGGTATCTGTACCAGCCGAACAGGCCTGACAGGACGAACGCGGCCACGAGGCTCGTGATCCATACCGGCACGCTGCGCGCCAGCCGAAGCCGTCCCGCCGGTCCCCCTTTCCAGTGCGGCGAGAGTTCATGCGGCACCTGGGGGCGGACTGTCGCGAGCAGTTCGAACAAGCGGTGACGCACGGCTTCGAGTTGCCGGCTTCCGTGGTCGGCGGTGCTGTAGCGGCCCTCGAAACCGAGGCCGAGGACCTGGTACATCAGTTCGAGCAGATCGGCATGCTGCTCGGGATCGGTGGCCAGCCGACCGATCAGCAGGAAGAACTTGTCGCCTCCCTTGGTGTCGCCATGGAAACGCGCCGCCAGTTGGAGGCCGGCCCAGACACCCGCCTCGCCCGCCTGCCCGCCTCCCCACGCGGTGCTGTTCGCGGCCTCGTCGATCGCGGTGCACAACGCGTAGCTCGCGGCCAGCGCATGTTCATGGCGAATCCTCGCGGCGGCGCAGATGGACTGGAAGGCCGCGACTTCGCGCTCGAGCAATCCGTGCCACACCTCGACCTCCTCCTCGCCAAGGGACCGCGGCAGATCCGCCAGCGCACGCAGCAGCGGCTGGGCCGCTTCGAGCAACGGATTCCTTGCCGCCGCGATGGCCGCCAGGCGCTCGCGCACCGAACCGCCCTCGTCGAGCGACGCACTCGCGACGCCGGCATGGAAGTCATCGGCACCGAATGCCGGATCGCTCTTTTCTTCGGGGTAGTGCATGGTGCGTGGCAGGCAAGCAGGTGCGAAAGCGATGCTCAGGCCTCGCATTCGGAACCGTCGTCGACGATCCGCTCGAAGCGGCTGTTGCGGATATGGCAGGTCTTCATGCGTGCGTCCGTCATGCGCCAGACGCCGGTGCCCTGCGTGTTCTCGATCGCGACGGTGGCGGCCAATGGCACGCCGCGGTCTCGCTGTCGGCCGATCGTGAAACTCATGTGCTCGAAGCTGCAACCCTCGATCGCGAGCCGCGTGCCGGCCACGAGAACGGCCCCACGGCCCGTGCAGCGGCGAAAAGTCGTTTCGCCGGTGCTGCCGATGCCTTCGCGCGCATGCGAGACCGTGTCGCCGCCCGCGAAGACACACTCCTCGAAGACCACGCCGAAACTGGCGTCTCTGCCACCGAGAATCGCAGCGCCGGAGGTCCTGCAGCGAACGAAGCGCACGTCGTCCATCGCGCCGAAGTCATGGCTTGGGGCGATGAACCGGCAATCCATGAATCGGCAGCCGGACATGGCGTCGAGCCGCACGTTGCCCTCGCCCGCGAAATCGCAGTCGACGAAGCGCAGGTTGTGCCAGGCCACGCCTGCGAAGAAACCCGCGGTCAGGTCGGCACCGGCAATGGTCATGGCCGCGCGGCTGCCGTCGAGCAGCCGGGCGTGCTCCCTGGCGAGCTGGGCAATCGGCGTACTCATGCCCTGCCCTCCGGATCGAGCGAGGCGCACGCTTCGCAACGCAAGGCTTGCATCATTTCTCCCGCACTCCCCAGAGTTCCATGCGCAACCCTGGAAATTCCGCCGCCACGTGCAGCGCCAGCCCCCCATGGCGAACCATGTGCTCCCAGAGGGCACCGTGCGGGTCGAGCTGGAAATAGACGAAGCCGGCGTTGAACGGGATCTGCCGCGGTGGAACCGGCAGGACCTGGAGCGGAATGCCTGGCAGATGCGAGCGGATCAGTTCGGGCAGCCGATCGCTGGGCCCGGCCTTGCAGCAGGCGACGAACTGGCTGGCCAGTTGATCGGGCGGCAGGTGCGCCGCCACGGCGAAGACCAGGCTCTGATAGCCCTGGAGCTCCGCGGGCTCGACGCTCGCGACGTGCACACCGTGGGCCCGCTCCGCCAGCGCGATGGACTGGGCGCTGCGCACCAGTACATCGTTGAGCAGCGACTGCACTTCGGCGACCAGCCCCTTGAACGACAGATAGGGGTCCACATGCCGGTATCCGCCATGGGCCGGAGGCCGGCGATGGCCGGCGCGTCCGAAGGTGGCCAGTTCGCCGCCGAATGCGCGCAGCGCCATGAACAACTGCTGCGGCGAGGTGTCCCTGACCTGCAGCCAGTGCTCCAGCAAGGGCTCGTAGCGGTTGAGGGTCTGCAGCAGCAGGAAGTCCGAGACCTCGGCGGTCGCGCCGGACTTGCCGTCGCCGCCGGTCAACCTCGCGGCGAGCGCATCGGCGCGCAGGCGGCACAGCCCGTGCAGGTGCGTGATCCAGTCGCTCAGCAACGTACTCGCGCCATAGCTCGACACCGGCGGAATCAGGCGGTGGTCGAGCGCGATGCTGCCGTCGGATCGCAGCACGCTGACCTTGGCCAGCGGCAGGCCGATCCAGGCGTCCGACAGTTCTCGCTCGGGCAGCAGGCGTAGACGCAGGCGCGAAAGCTGCACCGTCTTCGGTCCCTGACCGATGGAGTTGGCGTCACGCAACTCGGTGTCGAATACACCGAAACGCGCGAGCGAGCCCATCGATGCCGCAGGATCGTCGAAGGTGGTCTCCTCGCCGTCGGGCGTGCGGATGGGCACCGCCAGGTGAATGACCTGGTCGACATGCTCCGGCAGCACCGTGAGCGGTGCGGGAACAAGGGCCTGGCCGGGTACGTCGAATGGCGTGCCATCCTGGAACACGCCGGCGGCGCCGGCCAGCACCAGCTTGCCGAGCGACAGCGACTCGGCATCGATCGCATACCTGTGAAAGCCCCAGTAGAACGGATCGAGCGCGACCGACCGCTTGTGCGCCAGGTGCTCGAGGTAGCGCTCCTGCTGCTGGAACAGCTGTGGACGCAGGAAGAGTCCCTCGCTCCAGACGACCTTGTTGTACCAGTTCATGGTTCGGCGCCCGTTTGCATGGCCGCTGCTCAGTCGGCGGGAACGAGCCGGATGCCGCGCGCCTGCAGCCGGACCTCGAGCTTGAGCCTGTGGGCCGGCAGCACGGCGCGGTACCAGGCGATCTCGGGCGCGGCCTCCACCTGCTGCACGGCGCGCCAATCGGAGAGCCCCAGGTCCCGATAGCCGGCCAGCACGCCGATGGCGCCCAGGTCGGGATGGGATTTGCGACGGATCGCACGCGTTTCGCCGGGTCGCAGGATGAACTCCTCGCGCACGAGCATGTCGGCGCCGATCAGTGCCTTGTCGTTGCCATGCAGCGTGAAGTAGTCCGCCGCCTCGAAGGCCGCGCTGGACTTCAGTTCGTAGAGGCGAACGAGGATCGGCGCCGGTCGGCCCTTGTCGTCCGGATTGACCTCCGCCTCGGCCATGACGGCGAGCTCGAGGCGGATCTGTTCCTTGGGCGACGGGAACTGGGCCATCGCCGGCCGCGCCATCAGCGGCACGACGAGCAGCGCATCGCGTCGGTTGAGGCGCATCGGACAAGCCGGGAATGAGGCAGCGGGAACGCGCATGTCGGGACCTCCGCTCAGGACTCCTTGTTGCCCTTGATGTCGTACCCCGCGGTCACGGCGCCCGCGCTGCCGCCCTGCGCGTTCTGCACGGCGTACTCCTGCCTGATCTTCGAGAACGAAAGCCGCAAGCGCTCCTTGATGCGCAGTTCGTCCGAGTTCGCGCCGAACGGGTGGACCGCGGTGACGATCACGTCGGTGAAGGTGTACTTGAGGTACTCGAGCGGGCTGCCGCCGGCCTTGCGCACGGTCAGCCTGGCTTCCTGGACGTGCTTGCCGGTCAGGCAGTACTTCATGAGGTTGGGACTGGCGCGGTCGATGTGGTGGTCGAACTCCAGGTCTTCCACCGTGGCCTTGCCGGCGCCGCCGCCCGAACCGGCATGCATGAACGACTCCTGGAACGCCTTCCAGTTGAAGGCGAGCACCTCGATCTCGTTCTTGTGCTCGGCATCCAGGGACTCGCCCTCGATGCCGTCGATCTTCAAAAAAATGTCTTGAGACATGCGAACTCCCTGTTCTGTCGTTGTCGGCTTCCGAAAGATGCATGGACCGCGGGTCGCGGCTTGAAGGGAACAAGTGCCGGTCAGGCCTCTTCCCTGAGCGAGGGCAGCCTGGCCACGAGCCGCAGCGAGACCGTCAGCCCCTCGAGCTGGAAGTGCGGGCGCAGGAAGAACTTGGCGCCGTAGTAGCCTGGATTGCCTTCGAGTTCCTCGACCACGACCTCGGCGGCGGCAAGCGGCCGTCGCGCCTTGGTCTCCTGCGAGGAGTTCGCGGGGTCGGCATCGACGTAGTTCATGATCCAGCCGTTGAGCCAACGCTGCATGTCGTCGCGCTCCTTGAAGCTGCCGATCTTGTCGCGCACGATGCACTTGAGGTAGTGCGCGAACCGAGTGCTGGCGAAGAGATACGGCAGGCGCGCCGCCAGGTGGGCGTTGGCGGTGGCGTCGGGGTCCATGTACTCCTGCGGCCGCTGGATCGATTGCGCGCCGATGAAGGCAGCGCTGTCGGAGTTCTTCCTGTGCACGAGCGGTATCAGGCCCGCCCTGGCGAGTTCGGCCTCGCGCCGGTCGGAGATCGCGATCTCGGTCGGACACTTCATGTCGAAGCCGCCATCATCGGTCGGAAAGGTGTGGCACGGCAGGTTTTCCACCACGCCACCCGACTCCACGCCGCGGATCATCGTGCACCAGCCATGGCGCTTGAAGCTGCGATTGATGTTCACCGCCATCGCATACGAGGCGTTGCTCCAGACGTAGTTGCGATGGTCGGCGCCCTCGGTTTCCTCCTCGAAATCGAAGGCGTCCACGGGGTTGGTCTTGGCACCGTAGGGAAGCCGGGCCAGGAACCGCGGCATGGCGAGGCCGACGTAGCGCGAATCCTCGGTGCCGCGCAGCGAGTTCCACGGCGCGTGCTCGAGGTTCGATGTGATCCGCGCGAGATCCCTGGGATTCGCGAGCTCCTGCCAGGACTCCATGCCGAGCAGCGAAGGCGCCGAGCCGGCGATGAACGGGGCATGCGAGGCGGCCGCCACCTTGGCGATCGCCGCAAGCAGTTCGACGTCGGCGGGCGTGTGGTCGAAGTAGTAGTCGGCCACCAGGCAGCCGTAGGGCTCGCCACCGAGCTGCCCGTATTCCTCTTCGTAGATGCGCTTGAAGACCGGGCTCTGGTCCCATGCCATGCCGCGGTGGCGGCGCAGCGTGCGGCGGACCTCGTCCTTCGAGACGTCCATGAACCGGATCTTGAGCTTTTCGTCGGTCTCGGTGTTGCTGACGAGGTGGCTCATGCCCCGCCAGGCCGACTCGACCTGCTGGAATTCCTCCTTGTGCAGCACGAGATTGATCTGCGCCGACAGCTTGCGGTCGATCTCGGCAATGATGGCCTGGATGCTGGTGTAGGCATCGTCGGTCATGGTCGCGGCGTTGAACAGGGCCTGTTCGGCCAGGGTGCGCACGGCCGCTTCGACCGCGCCGCGGGCTTCTTCCGTCTTGGGCCGGAATTCCCGGTCGAGCAGCTCGGCGAAGTCCGGGGCTTCGGCGTAGCGCTCGGGTGCGGGCTCGGCAAGAACGATGGCGTCGCTGGATGACATGGGCGTCTCCTGGGAGCGGTTCGGCCGCTCAGGCGCAGGCCACGATGCCGGGATCGCATCCGAGTTCGGACGCCGGCCTGGCCGATGACGCCAGGGACCTCAGGAGCGCGGGATCCTGCAGAAGCCGGTTCATCAGGTCTTCGGCACCCGCCTTGCCGTCCATGTAGGTCTGCAGGTTGGCGAGCTGGCTGCGTGCCTCGAGCAGGCGCGCGAGCGGTTCGACTTTCTGGGCGATGGCCGCCGGCGAGAAGTCCTCCATGCTTTCGAACGTGATGTCGACCATGAGTTGCCCTTCGCCCGTCAGCGTGTTGGGGACGGCGAATGCGACGCGCGGAGCGATCGCCTTCATGCGCTCGTCGAAGTTGTCGACATCGATATCGAGGAATTTCCGCTCCGCGACCGGTGGCAGCGGCTCGGCCGGCTTGCCCGAGAGATCGGCGAGCACGCCCATGACGAACGGCAATTCGATCTTTTTCTCGGACCCGTAGACCTCCACGTCGTATTCGATCTGCACACGCGGCGCCCGGTTTCGAGCGATGAACTTCTGGCTGCTGTTGTCGATCATGAAAACCCTCCTGAAAAGACAGTGAATGACGAACCTGCGCGGAACAGGCCCCCGAACGAAAACGATGCCCGGTTGTGCGGGTTGGCCACCTCAGGCGTACTCGATGTGACAGGCGATGCGCTTCTCGGCGGCCTCCGCCGCACCCTGCGCAAGCGTTTCCACGCCATGGCTGCGAAGGCCCACATGCATGCGGGTGATCTCGCGCCTGCTCCGCAGCGCGTCGAGCCAATGCCCCGACAACACGGGCAACAGCTGTTGGTCCATGAACGCGGCAAGCTGCCGGGCGCCGGTGTCGCGGACCGGGCACCGCCCGATGACATGGGCGATGAGATCGTCCGCGTAGCTCAGGTCGATCCCGTGCTGCTCGCCCATCCGCTCCGCGATGCGCCGCAGATGCAGCGCGGCGATCCCCGCCAGGACCGGCGTCGACAGCGGCAGGTACGGCACCACCGTCACGCGGCCGAGAAAGGCCGCGGAAAAGACCCGGCGCAGCGGCGCTGCCAAGCCTGAACACAAGGCCTCGACCGAAGGCATCGATGCCGCGTCTCGGCAGGCATGCTCGACGAACGCCGAGCCGGCGTTGCTGGTGAGCAGGATCGTGGTGTGGCGAAAGTCGATGCGCTGTCCCTCGCCATCCTCCATCCATCCCTTGTCGAACACCTGGTAGAAGACCTCGTGCACGTCGGGATGGGCCTTCTCGATCTCGTCCAGCAGCACGACGCAGTAGGGCCGGCGGCGCACGGCTTCGGTGAGCACGCCGCCCTCGCCATAGCCGATGTAGCCCGGTGGCGCGCCGCGCAGCGTCGCCACGCTGTGCGGCTCCTGGAACTCGCTCATGTTCAAGGTGACGAGGTTCTGCTCGCCGCCATGCATCGCCTCGGCCAATGCAAGCGCGGTTTCGGTCTTGCCGACACCCGAAGGCCCGGCCAGCAGGAACACGCCCGCGGGCTTGCAGGGATCCGTGAGACGTGCGCGCGCCGTCTGGATGCGCCGGGCGATGAGCTCGAGGGCCCCCGTCTGGCCGAGCACGCGCTGCTCGAGCGTGCGTTGAAGCTCCAGCACGGCCGCTGCCTCGTCGGTGAGCAACCGGCCCGCGGGGATGCCGGTCCACTCGGCGACGATCTTCGCGACGACCGCCTCGTCCACCTGGAGGAAGACCTGCGGCGCGCCTTGCTGGAGACCTCGAAGCTCTTCCTCGAGCGCCGACGCGTCGAGGTGCGGAAGATGGTCCGGCTCATCCTCCCCCTCCTTTTCTTCTTCAGCCCTCAGCGCCTGGATCTGCCGGACCAGCGCCCTCTCCCCCCTCCACTTGACCTTCTGTGCCCTGAGCTCGTCGCGGATCTTTTCGAGCGATTCCCGCGCCGCGAGCATCCGCGCCAGCCGGGTCTCGCAGCCCTGGGCAATCCGGGTCTCGTCACGCAGCAAAGCGACCTCCGCCGCGAGCGACGCGATCCGTTGCCGCAGGCCGATGACAGCCGGCGGCGGCACGTGCAGCGACATGGCGACGCGTGCGCAGGCGGTGTCGAGCAGGCTGACGGCCTTGTCGGGCAACTGCCGCGCGGGCAGGTAGCGCTGCGACAACACGACGGCGGCACACACCGCTTCGTCGAGCACGGTCACGTCGTGGTGCGCGGCAAATGTCGATGCGAGTCCTCGCACCATGTCGATGGCGGCGGAGGCCGGCGGCTCCATGACCTGCTGCACCTGGAAGCGGCGCGCGAGCGCGGGATCCTTCTCGATGTGCCGCTTGTATTCGCGCCAGGCGGTCGCGCCGATCACGCGCAGCGCGCCGCGCGCGAGCACCGGCTTGAGAAGATTGGCCGCATCTGCCGCCGCGCCCTGGCCACCAGCGCCGACCAGCATGTGCACCTCGTCGATGAACAGGATCACCGGCTGCGTCGATTGCGCGGCTTCCTGCAGCAGCGACTTGAGCCTGGACTCGAATTCGCCACGCAGGCCGGCGCCGGACAGCAGCGCGCCGACGTCGAGGCTCAGCAATCGTGCGTTGCGCAGCTTCGGCGGGACCTCGGCCCTGGCGATCGCGAGTGCCAGCCCCTCGACGACCGCAGTCTTGCCCACGCCGGCCTCGCCGGTGAGCAGGGGGTTGTTCTGGCGCCGGCGCAGCAGGATGTCGACCATGGCGCCGATCTCCTGGCCGCGGCCGATGACGGGATCGATCCGCTCGGCGCGCGCACTCTCGGTGAGATCGGTGCAGTAGGTGACCAACGCTGCGCCGGACGGCGTGGCCAGCTCCATCGCGTGACCCGCTTCGCACGGTGGCGCCGGCATCGTGCTCGATCCATCGTAAGGCCCCTCCGCATCCTCGGGAGAGCCTGTCACGAGCGCAAGCAGCTCGTCGGGCCGCCGTTCGGCCGCCAGGGCGCGAAACGCGGGTGCAATCTCGAACAGCACGCGCCGAAGGTCCGGGCTCCGCAGCAGCGCGCTCATCAATTGCACGCCGCGGATGCAAGGATTGCCGAACTCGAGGCTGGACAGGAGCCATGCGCGTTCGATCGCGGTCTCGACGTGAGGCGAGAAGTCGCTCAAGGACGAGGCGCCGGCCGGCAGGCTCGACAAGGCTGCGGCAAGGTCCGTATCGAGCCGTTGCGTATCGATGCGATGGTGAAGACACAGGCGGTGCAGATCGCCATCGCCAGCCTGGCGCAACTGGTGCAGCCAGTGCACGAGTTCAACCTGAGGATTGCCGCGCAATCTCGCGAACGATGTCGCCGATTCGATCGCACGAAACAGCGTGAGGTCGAGCTTTCCGAACAGGGCCCGGCGAGACCGCGTCATGGCCGTTCGCCCTCGTACGTGGGCCTCGTGCACGCCTGCGCGAAACGACGCGCTGCATGTGCGCATGGCGGCATCGATCGCTGCTTTTTTCTCTCCCTCATCGTGCGCTCCCGTGATCCTCGATGAGCGCGATTCTGTGGAGGGGGTAGCGTGTTTTTTCGTCCCCAGTTTCTAGCAATAGTTAAATGCGCACAGGCATAACTTCAACCGTGATCTTTGCCCCCAACGAGTCTTTCCAGAGCGTCAAAAGAGACGCGTGCACCCAAGAAAAAGCCCTCGAGGTTCGCGAGAACCTCGAGGGCTTGCGGCTGTCGCTTCGGCGTTCGAGAACGCCGACGGCGAGATCACATGTTGTCGATCATCACCTGGCCGAAGCCCGAGCAGCTCACTTGCGTGGCGCCGTCCATCAGGCGGGCGAAGTCATAGGTGACCCGCTTGCTGGCGATCGACTTTTCCATCGCGCTGATGATCAGGTCGGCGGCTTCCTTCCAGCCCATGTGGCGCAGCATCATTTCGGCCGAGAGGATTTCGGAGCCGGGATTCACGTAGTCCTTGCCGGCGTACTTGGGCGCGGTGCCGTGGGTGGCTTCGAACATGGCGACCGTGTCGCTGAGGTTCGCGCCCGGAGCGATGCCGATGCCACCGACCTGCGCGGCCAGTGCGTCGGACACGTAGTCGCCGTTGAGGTTGAGCGTTGCGATGACGCTGTATTCGGCGGGACGCAGCAGGATCTGCTGCAGGAACGCGTCGGCGATGCTGTCCTTGACGGTGATGTCCTTGCCGGTCTTCGGGCTCTTGAACTTCATCCACGGGCCGCCGTCGATGAGTTCGGCGCCGAATTCCTTCTGGGCCAGGGCGTAGCCCCAGTCACGGAAGCCACCTTCGGTGAACTTCATGATGTTGCCCTTGTGCACCAGCGTTACGCTCGGCTTGTCGTTGTCGATCGCGTACTGCAGCGCCTTGCGCACCAGGCGCTCGGTGCCCTCCCTCGACACCGGCTTGACGCCGATGCCCGAGGTCTCGGGGAAACGGATCTTCTTGACGCCCATTTCCTCTTGCAGGAACTTGATGAGCTTCTTGGCCTTGTCGCTCTCGGCTTCGAACTCGATGCCGGCGTAGATGTCTTCCGAGTTCTCGCGGAAGATGACCATGTTGGTCTTGTGCGGCTCGCGCACCGGGCTGGGCACGCCTTCGAAGTACTGGATGGGACGCAGGCAGACGTAGAGGTCGAGTTGCTGGCGCAGCGCGACGTTCAGCGAACGGATGCCGCCACCGACGGGCGTGGTCAGCGGGCCCTTGATCGAAACGACGTAGTCGCGCACGGCGTGCAGCGTTTCCTCGGGCAGCCATACGTCGGGACCGTAGACCTTGGTCGACTTCTCGCCGGCATAGACCTCCATCCAGTGGATCTTCTTCTTGCCGCCGTAGGCCTTGGCCACCGCCGCATCCACCACCTTCAGCATCACGGGCGTGATGTCCAGACCGGTGCCATCGCCTTCGATGAAGGGGATGATCGGCTGGTCGGGCACATTCAGGGAGTTGTCGGCGTTGACCGCGATCTTCTGGCCTTCGGCCGGGACTTTGATGTGCTGGTAGCTGGACATGAAGGGGGAAAACTCCGAGGGTGGACCTAATTCAGGACGACTGTCTGCGAATTCAGACAGCGAGGGAGATTCGCTGTACAGCCCGCGAACAAATCGCTGTACATTTTAGACGCAACCCATCAGTGGGCGTTTGTCAACCTGCGGGCCGCCGGCCTCGTTAGTGCCTGACCTTCTGCTCGCCGGGAGGCGTTTCCAACCAATTCTCGATAGAGGAATCATCAATGAGCAAACTTCTCGCAGTCATGATCGCTGGCCTGTTCGCAGCCGGCGCCTATGCCCAAAACCCGGCTGGCACCACCCCCGAACAAGGGAACGCCAGCAACAGCAAGGCGCAGCAACGCGCTGAAGCCCGCAAGGACGCACGTCCTGCTGGCAAGGTGGCTGCTCCCGCTGGCGACATCGCCAAGACGCCCGAAGGCGGCGCCATCGGCACCGACAAGGCTGCCACCTCCGGCGAGAAGCGCGCTGAAACCCGCGACCAGCGTCGTCGCAACAAGGACGGCAGCGTGAAGCGCAAGTCGACCCAAGGCGGCACGCCCAACTAAGGATTCGTCCTCTTGAAAGAAAGCGCTCCATCGGGGCGCTTTTTTTTCGCCCTCATTCCTTGCTCATTTTTCAGGGGACGCGCCTGTCAACCGCGACGAATGCTTTCCGTTGAACATGCACCTCCACCGGGAGGTGGTCCATACCTAACAATCTCAAAGGATTTGTCATGAAGAAGCTGTTCGCTGCCCTGGTTGCCGGTCTCGTCGCATTCGGTGCCTTTGCCCAACAACCCGCCGAACCCGCCGCGGCCGCTCCCGCGGTCACCAAGGCCAAGGCGCCCGCCAAGAAGCACGCCGCCGCCAAGAAGCACAAGGCCCGCAAGGTCGCCAAGGCCCACGTCGCCACCAAGAAGGCGTAAGCTAGCCGCCTTCACAGGCCATGCCCGCCAGGCCCGCGTCAGCGGGCTTTTTTCATGGGGCCGGGCATGGCCTTCGTTGTATGGAAGAGTCTGAAAGAACCCCGATGCTCCAGCGTTTTGCCGCCCTCCTGGCCTGCTCCGTCGCCATCTCCGCCGCCCTGCTCGCTCCGGCCCACGCCCAGCAGGAACCCCAAACCAACCTCCCGCGCACCAAGCTGTCGATCGGCCTCTACACCATCGATGCGCAGATCGCCCAGGCGCCGGTCGAGCGCCAGGTCGGCCTGATGTTCCGCAAGGAGATGCCGCAGGCCGAAGGCATGATCTTCGTGTTCGAGCAGCCGGCCACCCAGTGCTTCTGGATGCGCAACACGCTGCTGCCGCTGACCGCAGCCTTCGTGGCCGAGGACGGCCGCATCGTCAACCTGGCCGACATGAAGCCGCAGACCGACGACTCGCATTGTTCCGAGGAGCCCGTGAAGTACGTGCTCGAGATGAACCAGGGCTGGTTCAAGAAGAAGAACATCAAGAAGGGCGCGAAGATCACCGGCGAATTGTTCGCCGTCGGCAAGCGCTGATTGCTTGCGTGCCCGCGCCGCCAACCGATAGCGGTTGGCCCAGCAAAAAGCCCCGCATGCGGGGCTTTTTCATTCGTGAAAGCACCGTGATGGTGCCTCTCGTCGGTCTCAGCCGAAGTTCTTCTCGGCGAACTCCCAGTTGACCAGCTTGGCCAGGAAGGTCTCGACGAACTTCGGACGCAGGTTGCGGTAGTCGATGTAGTAGGCGTGTTCCCAGACGTCGACCGTCAGCAGCGCCGTGTCGGCGGTCGTCAGCGGCGTGCCGGCGGCGCCGGTGTTCACGATGTCCACGCTGCCGTCGGCCTTCTTCACCAGCCAGGTCCAGCCCGAGCCGAAGTTGCCCACGGCCGACTTCACGAAGGCTTCCTTGAAGGCGTCGTAGCTGCCCCACTTGGCATCGATGGCCTTGGCCAGCGCGCCGCCGGGAGCGCCGCCGCCTTGCGGCTTCATGCAGTTCCAGAAGAAGGTGTGGTTCCAGATCTGGGCCGAGTTGTTGTAGATGCCGCCGCTGGACTTCTTGACGATCTCCTCGAGCGTCATCGACTCGAACTCGGTGCCCTTCTGCAGGTTGTTGAGGTTCACCACGTAGGCGTTGTGGTGCTTGCCGTAGTGGTACTCGAGGGTCTCCTTCGAGTACTCGGGTGCCAGTGCGTCGAGGGCGTACGGCAGGGGTGGGAGCACATGTTCCATGGTTTTTTCTCGTGGGTTGGTTGTGGGGAATCGATGATTCTAGAAAGGAAACGTGGCGCTCACGTCGGACGCGTTCCCGTCGCGCCGCGTGACGCGACGGTCAGATCGACGGAGCCATCGGACAGGCGGGCAACGACGGCATCGCCGGGTGCGAGCGCCTTCGCGCTGACGACGGCGCGGCCGTCGGCGTCGGTGATCCAGGCATAGCCGCGCTGCAGCACGAGCGCGGGATCGAGCAGCCTCAGCCGCAGCGCGACGCGCTCCAGGCGCTCGCGGCGCTGCACCAGCGCACGGTCGAACTTCGCGGGGAAATCGTCGGCCAGCTTCTGGGCCGCTTGCGATTGCCGCTGCGTCCTCGACAGCACCGCATAGTGCAGGCGCTGTGCGTGATGCGCGAGCCGCAGCTGCTGCCGCGCCACCAGCGTCGAGGGACGGCCCAGCCGGCCGGCGGCCTGGTCGAGCCGCTGGCCCAGCGCATCGAGCCGCGCGCCGATGGCGTCGTCGAGGCGCTCCTCGAGCAGCGCGAGGGCATCGAGCCACAGCGCCCGCGGCGCGCTCACCAGCTCCGCCGCGGCGGTGGGCGTGGGAGCGCGCAGGTCGGCGCAGAAATCGGCGATGGTGAAGTCGGTCTCGTGGCCCACGCCGCTGATGAGCGGCACCGGGCTCTGCACGATGGTGCGCGCCAGGCTCTCGTCGTTGAAGGCCCAGAGGTCCTCGATCGAGCCGCCGCCGCGCACCAGCAGGATGACGTCGACCGCGGGCTGCAGCGCATAGAGCGACTGCAGCGCGCGCACCAGTTCGCCGGGCGCACCGGCGCCCTGCACCGCGGCGGGAGCCACCGTCACGGGAATATGGGGCACGCGCCGGCGCAGCGCGGTCACCACGTCGTGGAGCGCCGCGGCGCCCAGCGAGGTGACCACGCCGATGGCGCGCGGCATCACCGGCAGCGCGCGCTTGCGCGCCGGGTCGAACAGCCCCTCGGCCTCCAGGCGCGCCTTGCGCTGCAGGAACTGCTCGAAGAGCGCGCCCTGCCCGGCCCGGCGCAGGCTCTCGACGACGAGTTGCAGGTCGCCGCGCGGCTCGTAGACCGCGAGGCGACCGCGCACCTCGACCTGGTCGCCGTCGCGCGGCGAGAAATCGAGCAGGCCCGCCGCGCGGCGGAACATGGCGCAGCGCAGCTGGCCCGACTCGTCCTTGAGCGAGAAGTAACAATGTCCACTCGCCGCGCGCGAGAAACCGGAGATTTCGCCGCGCACGGAAACCGGATTGAAGCGGGCATCGAGCGCATCGGCGACCGCGCGGCACAACGCGCCGACGGCCCATACGCGGGGCCCGGCGGGCGGATTCGGGTCACGCAAGTTCACAGAACCGCCGAATCATGATTTGGCACTCTTCCACAACGGGTGCCGCGGGCGGGGCGCCGCGCCCCCGGGGTCGGACAATTGCACGGTTTCTCGTGCAAGTTGTTGATTTCATTAAAAAAAGCGGTGCCCAAAATTCAATCGATCTAATGGAAAGCCCAGTTGGCGCGGCTCGCGGCGACTTGCGCAGCAGGTTAATCACAAAGTTATCCACAGAATCTGTGCGTCTTGGCCGACACGCAAACAAGCGCCGTGGCAATGGTGGGCTCGGTGGATAATCGCCGCGCATTGACAGCCTACGGGGCCGGAGGATTCCTTGTTTTCCATCATAGTTGCTGCAGGTTGGCCCATCTGGCCGCTGCTCGCTTGCTCGGTGATCGCACTCGCGCTTGTTATAGAACGTTTCACAAGTCTCAAGACGGTGAAAGTGCTGCCGCCCAAGCTGCTCGAAGAAACCATCACGGTGTCGCACAACGCGGTGCCGGGGCCCGACGTGGTGACCAAGCTGGAAAACAACTCGATGCTCGGCCAGGTGCTGGCCGCCGGCCTGCGGGCGCTGAACGCCAATCCGCGCTGCACCGAGGACGACCTGCGCGCCGCCATGGAGGCCTCGGGCCGCACCGTGGCGCACCGGCTGGAGCGCTACCTGCCCGCCCTCGCCACCATCGCCTCGGCCGCCCCGCTGCTCGGGCTGCTGGGCACGGTGATCGGCATGATCGAGATCTTCGGCTCGCAGTCGCCCACCAGCGGCGCGGTGGGCTCGGGCAATCCGGCGCAACTCGCGCACGGCATCTCGATCGCGCTCTACAACACCGCCTTCGGCCTGATCGTCGCGATCCCGACACTGATCTTCTGGCGCTATTTCCGCAGCCGCGTCGACGAGTACCTGCTGAACCTGGAACTCTCGGGCGAGCGCTTCGCGCGCCATCTCAACGCGCTGCGCAAATGAGCGCGCCCACCGCCGCCATGGCCGCCGCCGGGAGCGCCCGATGAGCCGCGGCCGCATGCAGTTTCGCCACGGCGCACGCGACGAGCCCGAGATCAACCTGATCCCGTTCATCGACGTGCTGCTGGTGGTGCTGATCTTCCTGATGCTGTCGACCACCTACAGCAAGTTCACCGAGATGCAGCTGCGGCTGCCGACGGCGGACGCGGACGCGCAGCGCGACTATCCCAAGGAAGTGATCGTCGGCGTCTCGGCCGACGGGCGCTACTCGATCAACAAGACGCAGTTGCCCGACCGCGCCGTGGACACCGTGGCGGCGGCGCTCGCCGCGGCCGCCACCGGCGGCAAGGACAGCGTGGTGATCATCAGCGCCGATGCCAGCAGTCCGCACCAGGCCGTGGTCACGGTAATGGAAGCGGCGCGCCGCGCGGGCCTGATGCAGATCACCTTCGCCGCCCAGTCGACGGCGCAAGCCGGGCACTGAGTTGCCGTCGCAGGGGCGCAACGGCACCGACACCGGCGCAACCGCCTCGCGGCTTCGGCACGCCTGGCTGCGGCGCGGCCCGCTGGCGATGCTGCTGTGGCCACTCTCCCTGCTCTTTCGCACCCTGGTGGCGCTGCGCGCGCTGCTCTATCGCCTCGGCTGGCTGCGCGCCGAACGCGTGCCTGTGCCCGTGGTCATCGTCGGCAACGTGATCGCGGGTGGCGCGGGCAAGACGCCGGTGGTGATGGCCGTGGTGCAGCATCTGCGCGAACGCGGCTGGCGGGTGGGCGTGGTGTCGCGCGGCTACGGCCGGCATACCGACGACTGCCGCGAAGTCCTGCCCGACAGCGATCCGCGCGAGGTCGGCGACGAGCCGGCGCTGATCCGACGCAGCACCGGCGCGCCGGTGTTCGTGGCGCGCCGCCGCGCCGAGGCCGCGCGCGCGCTGCTCGCGGCCCATCCCGCCACGCAGCTCATCGTGAGCGACGACGGCCTGCAGCACCTGGCGCTGGCGCGCGACATCGAGATCTGCGTGTTCGACGACCGCGGCATCGGCAACGGCTGGCTGCTGCCGGCCGGCCCCCTGCGCGAACCCTGGCCGCGCGATTGCGACCTGGTGCTGCACAGCGGCGAGCATCCGGCCTTCGCCGGCGGCTTCACCGCCACGCGCCAGCTGGCGACCTACGCGGTGGCGCACGACGGCACCCGGACGCCGCTGGCCTCGCTGGCTGCGCGCCCCATCACGGCGCTGGCGGCGATCGCGCGGCCCGAAGCCTTCTTCGAGATGCTGCGCGCGCAGGGCATCGAACCCGAACGGACCATCGCCCTGCCCGATCACCACGATTTCGCCGAGTGGCACGACGACGTGCCGGCCGACCACCTGCTGCTGTGCACCGAGAAGGACGCGGTCAAGCTCTGGCGCCAGGCGCCGCGCGCGCTGGCCGTGCCGCTGCTGTTCACCCCCTCCGAAGCCTTCCTCGCGGCGCTCGACGCAAAGCTATCATCGACCGATGGACACCAAGCTGCTTGAACTGCTCGTCTGCCCCGTCACCAAGGGCCCCCTGACCTGGAATCCCGAGAAGCAGGAACTCTGTTCGCGCAGCGCGCGCCTGGCCTATCCGGTGCGCGACGGCATCCCGGTGCTGCTCGAGAACGAGGCCCGCACCCTGTCCGACGACGAGCTCGGACTGTGAGCTTCACGGTTCTGGTGCCGGCCCGGCTGGCATCGACGCGGCTGCCCGACAAACCGCTGGCCGACATCGCCGGCGTGCCGATGGTGGCGCGCGTGGCGCAGCGCGCGGCGCAGTCCGGCGCGGCGCGCGTGGTGGTGGCGGCGGACCATGCCTCGATCCTCGCCGCCTGCCAGGCCCACGGCGTGGAGGCGATCCTCACCCGCCAGGACCATCCGAGCGGCAGCGACCGCCTCGCCGAAGCGTGCGAACAGCTCGGCCTCGATGGCGATGCGGTGGTGGTCAACGTGCAGGGCGACGAGCCGCTGATCGATCCGGCGCTGATCGACGCCGTGGCCGCGGCGCTGCTCTCGCGGCCCGATGCCGCGATGAGCACCGCGGTGCATGCCATCGATTCGGTGGCCGACTACCTCAATCCCAACGTCGTGAAGGCCGTGCTCGACGCGCAGGGCAACGCGCTCTATTTCAGCCGTGCGCCGATCCCGTGGTGGCGCGACGGCGCCGCGCCCGGCGTGCCGCCTGCGCGGCTGCCCTCGCCGGCGCCGCTGCGCCACATCGGCATCTACGGCTACCGCGCGGGCTTCGTGCGCCAATTTCCCGCGCTGCCGCCCTCGCCGCTCGAAGGCATCGAGGCGCTCGAGCAGTTGCGCGCGTTGTGGCATGGGCACCGCATCGCGGTGCACGTGAGCGACGCGGCGCCGGGTCCGGGCGTGGATACGCCGGAAGACCTGGCGCGGGTGCGGGCGCTGTTCGCCGCTACGACTTGAGCATCACCTGCCACAACCGGCCGGCCGGATCGGTCACGCGGACGTCGTAGAACCTCGGGTGCTCCCAGGTTTCGAACGGCAGTCCGATCTGCTCGAGGGTCTCGAAGAAGGCATCGGGGTCGGCCTGGTTCGACACCGAGACGAAGATCTCGGTGCTCGCGGAAGGCTTGGCCGGCGCCTCGGTGAAGTAGAACTCGAAGCCTTGATGGCCGGGCGCCACGTAGGAACGCCCGTCCTGGCTCGCAAACCCCAGCAAGGCCAGGAAGCGCTCCATGCGGGGCTTGTCGTTCGATCCGAGGATCACGGAAATCATGGCGTCGGCGCTTTCGGTGTCAGTCGCATTGCAGCTTCTTGTACTTCATTCGCGGCCGGCAGTTGCACTTGGCCCGCATCTCGTCGATGGTTCTGAACACGCCGTCCGAATCCTTGACCTTCTTGACCACCGTCGCCTTGTGCCCGAGCTTGGAGAGTTCCTCGAGCTCCGCGGCGTAATAGGGACTGTTGGAACCCTGCACGCCGATGGTCTGGAAGGTGTAGCCCTCGGCGGCGCGGTCGCGGATCCACTGCCGGTTGAAATCCACCGCCTCGCACATCCGGCGCCGCCACTCCTCGGGATCGGTCACGCCCTTGAGATTGGGGAAATTGTCGGGCCAGTCGTTCTTGATGGTCCGGGCGCCGAGCCTCGACGCAACGGCCTCGACGGCATCCTGCCCTTCGCCCAGCAGGATGACGCCCGCCAGGCCGTACGGGTCGATCCAGCCGATGGGGTTGGGCGCATAGGCAAAGAAGTTCTCGCCGCCGGCCAGGCCGATCGGGTCCTCGCTCACGAAGCGCCCGACATCGGGGTCGTAGTAGCGAAAGCGGCTGTAGTGCAGCCCGCTTTCGGCGTCGAAGTACTGGCCCTGGAACCGCAGGTTCTGCTCGACGGGCTGCGTCCCGGCGCGCGGCGTGCTTGAAGGCACCTCCACCTTGAGCGTGTTGCCCCAGGCCTTGTAGCTCGCGCTCCAGACGATCTCGCCATCCTCGCTGCTGAGCTCGCGTGGCGTGCCGAGGTGGTCGGTGTGGTAGTAGCGGATGCGCCAGGCATCGAGATCCACCACCGAGGCGCCGACGGCGGCCTCGTCCCGCGCCGGCGCGGCGGATGCTGCCTCGCCCTCGCCCCGGCTGCGCGCCTGGATCTGGCGTGCGGTGGCCAGCATCCGGTCGACGAAGGCGGTGCGGGACCGGCGAGGCTGCCAGTCCTGGTCTTCGTCGTCCTCTCGCGCCTCGCCCGCCGGCTCGCCCCGGAGGACTTCGGCCTGGACCTGCGCGACCGGCACGAAGCCAAGCCCCTGGTAGAGATACAGCGTCTGCAGCGCGCCGCGCTGCTCGCTCAGCAGCCGGTTGCCGTCCCATTCGAACAGCGTGCGTCCGAGCCGATCGCTTTTCTCGATGCGGCGCCCGAACGCGTCGTAGCGGTAGCGCGTGGTCTGCGTCGTGGTGCTGCCGCCCTGGCCCTGCCGCACCACGGTGACGCCCTGGAGCTGGTGCTCCACGTCCCACTCGAACTGCATGCGCGTGTGCCGGCCGATCCTCTTCTCGACCAGGTTGCCGTGGCTGTCGTAGCGGTAGCGCTTGTCCTCGAACACCTCGACGCGGTTGTCCTTGATCGCCCCCGCCGAAGGGGCGGCACCGCCGCCGGCGTCCGCGCCGGGCAGCAGGTTGTGGGCCGGATCGAACGCGAACTGCTCCTGCGACATCGGCTGCAATGCCGACAGCAGCCGGCCGATGCGGTCGTATCCATAGCGCGCGCGGCCACGCCGGCGATCGACCAGTTCGAGCAGGTTGCCGCCAGGGTCGTAGACATACTGGCGCGCCAGCACGAAGCGCTCGTCCCATCCCGGGACGGCATCGGTGCCGGCACCGGGATCGACCCGCGCCTCGTCGGCCCGCGGGCGCGCGGTGGCCTGGGCCAGAAGGCGGCCGACCGGATCGTAGCGATAGCGGCTCTCCAGCGCGCCCTGGCTGCGCGCGACCTCCCGATGCAGCGCATCGCGCTCGATGTCGCAGACCACCCGGCCGTCGAGGTTGATCTGGTGCAGATGGCCCGAACCGTAGTGGAGCCAGCGGATCTCGCGCCCGTCGGGCAGCACGGTGGCCAGCCGGTTGCCGAGCGCGTCGTAGCGATGGCGCTGCGTCGTGCGCAGCCCCTGGCCGACGCGGGTCTCCTCGAGCAACTGGCCCATGGCGTCGTAGCCCAGCGAGATCCGGCCGCCATTGTCGTTGGCGGCCTCGACCAGCCGGCCCGCGGCATCGTGGCGATAGTGCGTGGACTTGTGCTGCGCGACGCGCCGCCCCCGCGCGTCGAGCACGTGGCCGGCCACGAGCTTGTGCACCAGCCGCCCGCCCGCGTCGCGCTCGTAGCGGGTCACGATCGCCTGGCCGGCGGCGCTCGCCGCGGCAGCCGTCACCTCGTCCGTCAGGCCGAAGCCCCAGGGATCCTCGAAGGTCGGCGCGGTGCGCCTCGGCGGCAGGGCCTGCGGCGTGCCCGGCTGGCGCGATTGCTCGCGCGCCAGCCGCTGGTCGAGCCGCTGGCGCAGGGTCAGGCAGCCGAGCTCGATCTTCGCGAGCAGCAAGCCCGCGGGATCCCGCACGTAGCGCGTGTGGCGACCGTCGAAGCCGGTCTCCTCGACCAGCCGGCCCAGCGCGTCGTAGCCGAAGTCGTAGCGCACGGCGTTCTCGTTGTAGAGCGCCACCAGGCGGCGGGCGCCGTCGTACTCGTAGCGCAGTTCGCCGCCGGCCGCATTGCGCCGCACCAGCGGCAGTCCATCGAGCGCGAGCAGGTATTCGGTGCGGGCACCCAGCGGACTCACATGCGCCGTGAGGCGGCCCGCCGCGTCGTACTCGAAGCGTTCGACCGTGCCGTCGGCGCCGACGAGCGAGCGCAGCCGTCCGAGCTCGTCGCGCTGGTAGCGGGTGGTGTGGCCCAGCGCATCGGTCACGCTCTCGAGCCGGCCCCACTCGTCGTAGCCGTAGCCCGTAGGCTGCCCCGAGCAATCGACCTGCCGCACGACCTGTCCCGCCGCGTTGTAGCTCAGGTGGCGCGTCTTGCCGAGCGCGTCGACGATGGCGACCGGCAGGCCGCGGTCGTCGTACCGGTAGCGCGTGGGCTGCCCCAGCGCGTCGATCACCTCGACCAGGTTGCCGCGCGCGTCGTAGCGGTACCCGGTGGTCGCGCCGAGCGCATCGGCCAGGCTCGCGGGCTGGCCCGTCGCCGTGTCGTAGCGCACGGTGGTCACCACGAACTCGGTGTCGGTGGCCCCCGGAACCTGCACGCGCACCGGCCGGCCGCGTTCGTCATAGCCGTAGCGCGTGGTCCGCCCCGCCGGATCGGTCAGCGCGAGCAGGCGGCCGAAGGCATCGAGCTGCCGCACGGTGCGCCCGCCCATCGCGTCGACCGTGGCGGTCCATTCGCGGTCGGCGTTGAATTCGTAGACCTCGACACGGCCCAGCTGGTCGGTCACGCGGGTCGCGCGCGCCAGGTACTCGAAGTCGTAGCGCTCGCCGTTCGAGATCTCGCTGCAACGCACCCGGCCATGAGGCGCCTCCACGTCGTAGGCGTAGGAGGCGCGCAGGCCGCCGGGCTCGGTGTGCGCCACCAGCACGTGGTTGCGGTACTCGAATTCGCGCCGCATGCCGCCGAGCCGGTCGGTCACGCGGACCAGGTCGCCCGCGCGGTCGTACTCGTAGCCCACCAGCGGCGTGCGACGCCCGCCGTCGGCCGACAGCAGCTCGACCTTGCGCAGCCGCAGCGGCTCGCGCGCGCCTGGCACGACGTGCTCGAAGCCGAGCAGCAGCACCCGCCCCGCGCTGTCGACGATGCGCTCGGGCAGCGCCGAGGGGCCGTGTTCGATGTCGATCCGGTTGTCGTTGCGGTCCATGATCGACGCCAGCAGGTAGCGGGCGCTCCGCCCCGCGCCGCCGGGGAAGCGCCGGAAGACGAAGCGCTGCTCGCCATCCAGGCCCTCCAGCTGCAGCCGCTGCGCATCGAGCGCCCTGAGCGTGAAGCGTTCGAACTCGTTGTAGTGGCTGGCACCGGGCTTGAGCGCGGGAAAGACGATGTCGCGGCCGGATTCGTCGACCAGCACGAGCTTCGCGCGCCCCTGGATGCGACGCTCCTCGACGAAGAGGCCCAGCGGCAGGGTCCAGCCCTGCCCCAGCCAGCCGACGCGCGCATTGCGCGAGACGTAGGTCCGCTGCCACGGCAGCGGCAGCGGCGCTGGCAGGTCGAAGTCGAGCTCGAGCCCGCCGCCCAGCACCTTGCAGCCGAGCACCGGGTTCACGGGCTTGCCCACCACCGGGCACATCGGGCAGACATCGGGCTTGCGATCCCCCGGCGTGCTCGAATCCTCCCCGTCCGCCAGCCTGCGCGGATGCGGCTCGCCGCCCTCGTGCGGCCGCTCCTTGTGCTTCTTCTTGAACTCCTTGAGCTTGCGGATCGCCGCCGCGATGTCGTCGCCCTTGGTGATGCCGGCCTTGGCCATCAGTTGCGCGGCCTTGGTCGCGCCGCCCGCCGCCGCGCCCACGCCGGCCGTCGCCAGCGAGACGGCCACGGCCTCCGCGGTCTGGCCGAGGATCACGCCCACGGCCTCGCAGCCCTTGCCCTGCTTGACCATCTCCTCGACCTGCGCGGCGATCTCGCAGAGCTGGTCCTGCAGCATGTCGGCCGCGAAGTCGAGCAGGTCGTCCATGGTGATGGAGCCGTCGCGCAGGCCGTTGATCACGCCCACCACCTGCTTGCCCGCCTCCACCGCCTGGGCACCGAACTTCTGCAGCCCGTCGACCGCGCTGCTCATCGAGCCCAGCGGATCGGAGAAGAAGGCCTTGATGCCGCCCCACACGCTGCCGAGCATGTCGCCCACCGCGGCCACGTCGCCGGTGATGGTGTTCCAGGCGCCCGAGAGCACGTCCTTGCCGCAGCCCGCGGGGTCCGCGAACATGCGGTCCTTGCTGGCCACGCCGAGGGCGGCCATGTTGGTCTTCATCTGCTCCCAGCAGGCCTTGTCGGCGATCGCCTGCTCGGGGTTGATGCTGGTGTAGACCTTGGCCGGCGCATTCCCCTTGTTGATGGTGCCCATGTGGCCGTTGAACACGGCCAGGCCGCCGTCGATGTGCAGCGTCTGCGACCACTCCTTGGGCTCGAACTCGTCCATGTACGTGCCCGACATGACGCCCTTGCCCTTGCCGGCCTCGCCGCCGCGGCTGACCGGCACGCGCGAGCGGTCGAGGAAGTACTCGTTGGTGCGGCCGTCGGAACGGCTGGCGGTCTGCACCGATTCGTCGAAGTACGAGATCGTCCAGTAGGGAACCGGCACGCCCTTGTCGGGCTTGAGCGGCGTGTACTTCCAGTCGGGCGCCTTGGCCAGCGCGAAGTGTTCGTGGCGTTTCTCCGCCTGCTCGGGCGCGGCCATGCGTTCAGCGCTCCATGATGCTGAGGCTGGCCTGCGACCAGTCCTGCGCGCCGGTGGTCAGCCGCCAGACCAGCGCCAGCGTGCCCAGGTCGAGGTCGATGTGGACGGTCGACAGGTCCATGTCCAGCGGCACCACGATGCCGTCGTGGTCCGCCATCAGCGCGGTGGCCTTGAACGCCGGCAGGCGAAAGCCGCGCACGGCCTCGAACAGGCCCTCGAGCTCCACGTCCTCGTCGCCGCGCAGGTAGCCGTTGGTCTGCTGGTCGTCGGGCGCGCAGTTGAAGTAGCGCAGGTCGAAGTCGCGCGGCAGGTGCGGCGCGACCTGCGTGCGCCAGGCCTCGTCGGTGGTGCCGATGCGCGAGACGCGTGGCTGCCAGTCGCCGGGCACGGGCGCGAAGTTGAGGGTGCGGTAGTGGCGCCCAGGGGCGGCGGCCAGCGTCTCGTCGGGCGACAGCAGCTGCGGCGCCGGCCATTCGCGGTCGCGCTCCCAGCGCTCGCCGCGTTCGCCGCGGTGCCGGCCGCCGAAGCCGACGCCGACCGGGTTGGCGAGCCAGGCATCGCGCGGCTCGTCGTCGCCGCTCGGATGCTCGCCGCCGAAGGCATGCTCGTAGAGCAGCGGCACGCCGCGCACCGGCGCGGGATGCGACAGCTCCCAGCCCCCCATGGCACGGTAGCGCCAGTGGCGCGGCCCGGTGAGCTGCAGCGACTTGCGCAGCGCGCCCACCTGCACGTGCGCGAGCCAGCCATGGGCCGGTTCGCCGCCCGGCGCCCTGGCCTCGCCGGTCACCAGCACGTCGGTGCGTTCGCGAAACGGGATCAGGTCGCTGGGCTGCAGCAGGCTCGACGCACCCGGCTCTCCCGCGTAGCGGTCGGCCATGTTCAGCGGCGGCTGCTCCTCGAGCGGCGACAGGCCCTGGGCCGTGATCGCGAAGGTCGCCTTGGCGGCGAGGCTGTGGTATTCCTTTTCGTCGTACAGCTCGGTGTCGAATCCAAAGGCGGGGTACGGGGTCTCGTTGATCAGGGCGATGGCCATCGTCAGTTCATGTGGATGTGCTGGCCGTCCATGTCGACGACGGTGGCGCCGTTGACCTGGATGCGGTCGCCGCGGATGGCGATGGTTCCGTCCGACTTGAGCGTGATCGACGAGGCACCGCACACCAGCGTGAGCTCGTCGCCGGCCTGGTGCACCATGGTGCTGCCGGCGTTCACGCTGACCGTCTTGCCCGAGCTCAGCGAATAGCTGGTGCCAACCGTGGTCGCGTAGCGGGTGCCGACGTTGTGCGTGTGCAGGAAGCCCACGTTGCTCATCCACATCGCGCCCACGTTGAGGTTGTAGGCGGCGCCGATGTTGGTCATCTGCGCGATGCCCACGTTCTTCAGGCTGGTCAGGCCGATGGTCTCCTGCTTGTTGGAGCCCACCGTGAGGTTCTGGTTGACGCCGATCTTCACCTTCTCGTTGTTGCCCACCGTCTCAGTGCGGTTGACGCCGATCTTGATGGTCTCGTTGAGGCCGACGTCCTCCTTGCGGTTCTCGCCGATCGAGATCGTCTCGTTCTGGTCCACGCGCTCGCCGCGGTTCTTGTGGATGGTGATGCGCTCGTTGCCGTCGACGGTCTCGGTGCGGTCGTTGTGCACCGTGATGGTCTCGTCGTGATCCACGGTCTCGGTACGGTCGTGGCCCACGTGCACCGTCTCGTCGTGGTCGATGGTCTTGGCGCGGTCGTGGCCCACCCAATGGGTCTCGTCGTGCTCGACCTCGATGTCCTGGTTGCGCTCGGCATGCAGCCACACCTGCTCGGCGCCCTTCTTGTCCTCGAAGCGCAAGGCATTGGCGTTGGCGTCGGTCGCGCCCTCGGAGCTGCGCGTGAGCAGCCCGCTCTGCGTGGCGTTGGCCGGCAGCTCCCAGGGCGGCATGTTGTCGGCGTTGTAGACCCGGCCCGTGACGATCGGCCGGTCGGGGTCGCCGTTCTCGAAGTCGACGATCACCTCCTGGCCGATGCGCGGAATCTGGATGCCGCCGAAGTTGGTGCCGGCCCAGGGCGACGACACACGTATCCAGCACGAGCTGTTCTCGTCCTTGGTGCAGTAGCGGTTCCAGTGGAAGCTCAGCTTCACGCGGCCGTACCGGTCGGTCCAGAGCTCGCGTCCGGCCGGGCCGGTGACGATCGCGGTCTGCGGTCCCGTGGTGCGCGGGCGCGGCACGGCGGGCGCGTCGGCGCGGTAGACCTTGCTGGTCGGGATCACCTCGAAGTCGACGCGGCACTCGAAGCCCTGCTGGTCGCTCGCGTCGCCCACGTCCTGCAGGTGCAGCCGCGCGTCTGTCACCAGGTACTGCCGGTTGGCCTCGTCCTGCGGATGGCGCTCGAGTTCGAGCAGGCAGCCCGGCACCACGGCGCGCAGGTTGCCCGAGCCGCTGGCGCGCTCGCCGCCGACGCCGGCCTCCTGCATGCGCACGCGCGCCAGCTGCTCGCCCTCCGACTCGACCACGTAGTCGCCGGGCCAGCCGTAGCGCTCGCGGTCGCTCTGCGCGGTCTTGCGCGGCATCGCGCTGACCTGCTGCAGCCGCGCCTTCGGCCGCTGGAAATCGAAGTCGTCGGTGACCCAGCGCCCGCTCTGCAGGCATTCGGCGGCCTGGAAGCTGTCGCAATGCTCCTCGGCGATGGTCTCGTCGGCACCGCGGAACGGCACCTTGCGGTAGGCGGCATTCGCGTAGGGCTGGTGCGAGGACATGTCGTCCACGATCACCAGCTTGTGCGAATCCTCGGCGTGCTCGAAGTAGTAGTACAGGCCCCACTCGTGCAGCAGCCGCGCCACGAAGTCGTGGTCGCTCTCGCCGTACTGCACCTGGAACTCGCGCGGCGGATAGCTCTGCGTGGCGCGCAGCTCGAATGCGAAGCCGTAGCTGCCGAGCACCTCCTGCACGATCTCGAGCACGCTCTTGTTCTGGAAGATGCGGTAGTCGCTGGTGCGCACCGCCAGCGTCAGCCAGGGCTCGATCACCGCCTCGTAGAGCGCGCGGCGGTTCTCCAGGCGCAGGAAGCGCATGCGCGTCACCAGCCCGGAAATGTGCCGCTTGCTGCCACCCGCGCCTGGGCGGCCGTCCAGCACGATGTGGGCCGTGAGCGTTTCGCCCACCATCGGCTTGATGTCGACGTTGGCCGCCTGGCGCGGGCTGTGGCCCGGGGTTTCGGGGGTCGCGAGCACCAGGCTGTAGCGGAAGAGCCGGCTCAACCCCTCCTCGCCGTCGATGGACACCGGCTGGAGGGCCGGCCGCCCCCCGAGCATGGGCATGGCCGCACAGCTGGCGTCGAGGATGCAGCCGGCCTGCGAGGAAGCAATGGGCATGAAGTTGGATGTGTCCCGTGATGCGATGAGGCGCCGGATCGTGGACACGATGGCGTCATCTTTGTTTCTTCTTTTAACTTTCCGGATCAGTCTACGAAGAGCCGCCTTTGGGGGTCAAGAAGTCCTAAGTACTGCTTTCCCGCCATCGGCGCCCTCGATGTCCGGCGAAATTGTTCACGGGGCCGCGTGCTATCCTCGACGCAATTCCGTCCGCCGCACTCTGTCTTTGTCGAGGAGTGCGTGCGCGACGCGACACAAATCCAAGAACCCTCCGAGGACACCATGAGACTGATTTTGTTGGGCGCGCCCGGGGCGGGCAAAGGCACGCAGGCGGCCTTCATCTGCCAGAAGTACGGCATTCCGCAGATCTCCACCGGCGACATGCTGCGTGCCGCCGTCAAGGCCGGCACGCCGCTGGGCCTGCAGGCCAAGGCCGTGATGGATGCGGGCGCGCTGGTCAGCGACGACCTCATCATCAATCTCGTGAAGGAACGCATCGCCCAGCCCGACTGCGCCGAAGGCTTCCTGTTCGACGGCTTCCCGCGCACCATTCCGCAGGCCGACGCGATGAAGGCCGCGGGCGTCAAGCTCGACTACGTGCTCGAGATCGACGTGCCCTTCGGCGACATCATCGAACGCATGAGCGGCCGCCGCTCGCACCCGGCCTCGGGACGCACCTACCACCTCAAGTTCAACCCGCCCAAGGTCGAAGGCAAGGACGACCTGACCGGCGAGGAGCTGATCCAGCGCAAGGACGACGAGGAAGAGACCGTGCGCAAGCGGCTCGACGTCTACAGCCAGCAGACGCGTCCGCTGGTCGACTACTACTCGGCCTGGGCCAAGGCCGATCCGGCCGCCGCGCCGAAGTACCGCGCCATCCAGGGCGTGGGCACGGTCGAAGAGATCACGCAGCGCGCCCTGGCCGCACTCAGCAGCTGAGCCCCGGCTCGAATCGCGAGCCGCGCGCGGGCCCCGGGTCCCGCGACGCGGCTTTTTCTTTGCCCCCCGTTTTCAGATCAGCGCGAGCGTCAGCGCGATGCGCGCCTTGACCGGCGTCAGCGTGCCCGCGTCGCGCAGCTTGTCGCCCGGCTTCGCCAGGATGCGCCCCTGCGTGCAGCGGGTGGCGCGCAGCACCGCGATGCCGGCCTCCTGCGCCTCGAGTGCGGCCGCCTCGAGCGCATGGTGCAGCGTGCCGTTACCGGTGGTCGCCAGCACGAGGCCGCGCAGCGGCGAGATGGCGGCGTCGTCGGCGCGCAAGGCACGGATCACCGCATCGCTCGCGCCCGCGTGGCTCATCACGATCTCCACGCGCGGCCATGCGGCTTCGTCCTCGGGAAGACGACCGAAGGCCGCGCCCGCTTCCGAAGCCGGCCAGTCGCGCACGCGCCGCACCTCGCCCTCCTCCACGTAGCCCACCGGCCCCGCGTCGCCCGCGTCGAAGGCATCGAGCCGGTAGGTGTGCACCTTCTGCACGTCGAAGGCACCGAGCACCGTGCCCGCGCAGACCGCGGTCACGCCCTGCGCATCCGGCGTCGCGGCCACGGCGATCGCGTCGCGCACGTTCTGCGGGCCGTCGGGCGACAGCGCGGAGGCCGGGCGCATGGCGCAGGTCAGCACGATGGGCTTGCGCGGCGCCAGCACCGACTGGAGGAAGAAGGCGGTCTCCTCGAGCGTGTCGGTGCCGTGGGTGATCACCACGCCGGCCACGTCGGGCTGCGCCAGCCAATGGGCGCAGCGCAGCGCCAGCGCGCGCCAGATCGCGAAGGACATGTCCTTGCTGTCGACCTGCGCCACCTGCTCCGCCGCCAGCGTCACGCCCGCGGGCGCCTCGATGCCGCCGAGCAGGTCGGCCACGCCCACCTCGCCGGCGGTGTAGCCGATGTTGTCGCCGCTGTTCGCCGCGCGGCCCGAGATGGTGCCGCCGGTGCCAAGCACCACCACGCGCCGCGGATTCGAGGGGGAAGAAGTCGCCATCGCTTGCCAACTTTGAAAAACTGGTTAAAAATACAGGTACTGGATGTTCAGCCAGTGCCGCAAGGAACCACCATGCAGTTCGCCGTGAAGCTTACCGCCCGCCAGCAGCAGATCCTCGATCTGATCCAGAGCGCCATCGCCCGCACCGGGGCGCCGCCCACCCGTGCCGAAATCGCGAGCGAGCTGGGCTTTCGCTCCGCCAACGCGGCCGAGGAACACCTGCAGGCGCTGGCCCGCAAGGGCGTTATCGAACTCGTGAGCGGCACCTCGCGCGGCATCCGCCTCAAGGGCGATGCGCTGCGCTCGCTGGCCGAGTCGCGCAACAGCCAGTTCTCGCTCTCGCTGCCCGGCATGGCTCAGCTCGCATTGCCGCTCATCGGCCGCGTCGCCGCCGGTTCGCCGATCCTCGCGCAGGAGCACGTCGACCAGACCTACTACGTCGAGAACACGCTGTTCCAGCGCCAGCCCGACTACCTGCTCAAGGTGCGCGGCATGTCGATGCGCGACGCCGGCATCATGGACGGCGACCTGCTCGCCGTGCAGGCCACCAAGGAAGCGCGCAACGGCCAGATCGTGGTGGCGCGCCTCGGCGACGAGGTGACCGTCAAGCGCCTCAAGCGCAACAAGCAGGTGATCGAGCTGCACGCCGAGAATCCCGACTACCCGACCATCGTGGTCCAACCCGGCGAACCCTTCGAAATCGAAGGCCTCGCGGTCGGCCTGATCCGAAACACCATGCTGATGTAGCCCCGCCAGCCGGCCCGGCGGTCTGCATCGCCGAGCCGCTTCGCGGATCCGCATCCCGCATACCCCATCCGGTCGCCGCAGGTGGCGGGCGTATGGCGCTTGGTCGCCATCACCCTGCTGCGCCCGATGACAACGAATCCTGCCTGTGTTCAACCTCAAACCTTCTTGGAGTTCACATGGGAATCGCCCTCCTCACCTTCGTCGATCTTTGGATGCCGCTGCAATCGCTCGCGAACCGCTGGCTGCCCGCCCGCCCCGCGCGCCGCAACGATGAGAGCCTGTGCGCCAGCGAGCTGCGCTACGTGTCGGTACGGCCGTCGCGCGCGGCTCGTGGCGATGGCGCCCCGAACGCATTCCCGGCCACGCCCGTGGCGCAGGCGCCCTCGCGTCCGCTGCGGGTGGTGCGCCTCGTCGATCGCCAGCAGGGCGGCGCGCGCAACAGCAACCGGGTGGTGATCTCGGGCCGGATGGCCGACGTGTGCGCCGAGCTCGATCGCCTCGCCGCGCTCGAAGCGCTCGAAGCACCCGCCGGGGCGGCCCGCCCCGCGCACCTGCACTGAAAACGTCCTTCGGCGCGTCTCGCGCGCCGCCTCGGGGCCGGGTCCATGGGCAACCTCGCCCTTTGCCCGGCCTTCGAGCCGCTTCTCCCGTCTTTGCCCCGTTTTCGCCCCTCGAGGGCCGCGGGGCCGTATCCAAACGTTCTACGGCGCGCCGATTCCATGCTGCGAGGCACAATGGCATGCCATGAATATTGTGATCCTCGACGATTACCAGGATGCGGTGCGCAAGCTGCACTGTGCTTCGAAGCTCGATGCCTACGCAGCCAAGGTCTACACCAACACCGTCAAGGGCATCGGCCAACTCTCGGTGCGCCTCAAGGACGCCGACGTGATCGTCCTGATCCGCGAGCGCTCCCAGATCTCGCGCCAGCTGATCGAGAAACTCCCCAAGCTCAAGCTGATCTCGCAGACGGGCCGCATCAGCAGCCACATCGACGTGGCCGCCTGCACCGAGCGCGGCGTGGCCGTGGCCGAGGGTTCGGGCTCGCCGCAGGCGCCGGCCGAACTGACCTGGGCGCTGATCATGTCGGCCATGCGCCGGCTGCCGCAGTACATCAGCAACCTCAAGCATGGCGCCTGGCAGCAGTCGGGGCTCAAGTCGGCCTCGATGCCGCCCAATTTCGGCCTCGGCTCGGTGCTCAAGGGCAAGACGCTCTGCGTCTGGGGCTATGGCCGCATCGGCCAGCTTGTCGCGCGCTATGGGCAGGCCTTCGGCATGCAGGTGGTGATCTGGGGCCGCGAGGCGAGCTGCACCAAGGCACGCTCCGACGGCTTCCAGGTGGCGCAGAGCCGCCAGGAGTTCTTCGCGATGGCCGACGTGCTGTCGGTGCACCTGCGGCTCAACGACGAGACCACCGGCCTGATCACGCTCGAGGACCTCTCGCGCATGAAGCCGACCTCGCTGTTCGTCAACACCTCGCGCGCCGAGCTGGTCGAGTCCGATGCGCTGCTCGCGGCGCTCAACCGCGGCCGCCCCGGGCTGGCGGCGATCGACGTGTTCGAGAGCGAGCCGCCGCTGCAGGGCCATGCGCTGCTGCGCCTCGAGAACTGCATCTGCACGCCGCACATCGGCTACGTGGAGCAGGAGAGCTACGAGATGTACTTCGGCCAGGCCTTCGACAACGTCGTGAGCTTCATCAAGGGCAACCCCACCAACATCGTCAACCCCGGCGCACTGCAGGTCCGGCGGTGAAACCGTGAGCCAGCCGGCGCCGAGGGGCGCACTCTGGGCGCTGCTCGCCGGCAACTTCGTGATCGGCACCGGGGTGATGGTGGTGCCGGGCACGCTCAACGAGATCAGCGTCTCGCTCGATGTCAGCGCCGCCACCGCGGGCCAGCTGATCACGGCCGCGGCCTTCGTCACCTGCCTCGGCGCGCCGCTGCTCGCGGCCGCGGTGGCCGGCTGGGACCGGCGCCGGCTGCTGGCCCTCACGATGCTGTGGTACGCCGCCTGGCACGCGGTGTCGGTCTTCATGCCGAGCTTCGGCGCCCTGCTGCCGGTGCGCATGCTGGCGGTGATCGCGCCGGCCATCTTCACGCCCCAGGCGGCCGCCTGCGCCGGCATGCTGGTGCCGCCCGAACAGCGCGGGCGCGCGGTCACCTTCGTCTTCCTCGGCTGGTCGATGGCCTCGGTGCTGGGCCTGCCCATCGGCGCGCTGATCGGCGGCCATTTCGGCTGGCGCGCGGCCTTCCTCGCGATCTCGGCGCTCAGCATCGTGAGCGCGGTCTCGGTGTGGCTCACGCTGCCCAACGGCATCCGGCCAGCGGCGCTCACGGCCGCGGCCTGGGCGCGCGTGCTGCGCAGCCCGGTGCTGATGGGCATCGTCTCGATCACCGCGCTGCAGGGCGCGGGCCAGTTCGTGCTGTTCAGCTACTTCGGCCCGATCCTCAAGCAGCGCTTCGGCGCCGACGCCACCGCGCTGAGCCTGATGTGGGGCTGGTTCGGCGCCTGCGGCCTGCTGGGCAACATGGTCGTGAGCCGCGTCATCGACCGCGCGGGCGCGGGCCGCATGGTGCTCGCGACCACGGGACTGATCGCGCTGAGCCTGGCGCTCTGGCCGCTGGCGGACAGCCTGTTCTGGATCGCGGTGGTGGTCTCGCCCTGGGGCCTGGGCTGCTTCTCGACCAACTCGGCGCAGCAGGCGCGGCTGGTGGGCCTCGCGCCCGCGCTGGCGCCGGGCTCGGTGGCGCTCAACAGCTCGGGCATCTACATCGGCCAGGCCTTCGGCGCCGCGCTCGGCGGCTGGCTGCTGGCGCGCGACGCCATGCACTGGATGAGCTGGGTCGGGCTCGCGCTGCTGCTGGTCGCCATCGTGCTCAGCGCGAGCATCGACCGCAGCCGCCGGCCGGCCTGAACGGCGCGGCGAAACCCCGTCGCACCGGCGCCCGCAGGCCTCCCCGAGAAACACCGGGGAAACCCTTCTCCCGCCAGACTGCAAAATCGCTGCTGCAGCGGACGGCGTGCGCACGCGCGCGGACGGCTCGCCCGATACCTCTCAACCTTTGAAAAACCCCAGCCACACATGACAGTGAACTACACCCGGATCGGCGTCGTCGGCGCCGGTGCCATGGGGCGCGGCATCGCCCAGATCGCGGCCCAGGCCGGCAGCGAGGTGCTGCTGCTCGACAGCTTCGAGGGCGCCGCGGCACGCGGGCGCGATGCCATCGTCGCCCAATGGAACAAGCTGCACGAGAAGGGCCGCATCGACGAGGCCACGCGCGATGCCCAGATCGCGCGCGTGAAGATCGCCGATTCGGCGCAGGCGCTGGCCGGCTGCGACCTCGTGATCGAGGCCGTGGTCGAGAACCTCGAGGTCAAGCGCAAGCTGTTCGCCGAGCTCGAAGCCATCGTCGCGCCCGATGCGACGCTGGCCACCAACACTTCCTCGCTCTCGGTGACCGCGATCGCGGCCGGCCTCAAGCACCCCGAGCGCTTCGCGGGCTTCCACTTCTTCAACCCGGTGCCGCTGATGAAGGTGGTCGAGGTGGTGGCCGGCTTCAAGACCGCGCCCGAGGTCTGCACCCGGCTCGCGGGCTATGCCGCGCAGATGGGCCACAGCGCGGTGCAGGCGCAGGACACGCCCGGCTTCATCGTCAACCACGCCGGCCGCGGCTACGGCACCGAGGCACTGCGCATCGTGGGCGAAGGCGTGACCGACTTCGTGACCGTCGACCGCATCCTGCGCGAGCAGGCGGGCTTCCGTCTCGGCCCCTTCGAGCTGCTGGACCTGACCGCGCTCGACGTCTCGCACCCGGTGATGGAGTCGATCTACCGCCAGTACTACGACGAGCCGCGCTACCGCCCGAGCGTGATCACCGCGCAGCGCCTCGCGGCCGGCGCGCTGGGGCGCAAGACCGGCGAAGGCTTCTACCGCTACGAGGACGGCGCGATGCAGCAAGCGCCCGAGGCACCGGCGCCGAAGCTCGACACCCTGCCCGCCGTGTGGGTCTCGCCACGCGCCGCGCGCCGCGCCGAGCTGCTGCGCCTGGTCAACACGCTGGGCGCGCAGATCGACAGCGGCGCCACGGCCTCGCCGCAATCGCTGATCCTGGTCGCGCCGCTGGGCTTCGATGTCACCACCGTCGCGGCCGTCGACCGCCTCGATGCCACGCGCACGGTCGGCATCGACATGCTGATCGACGACGCGGCCAGCAAGCGCCGTGTGCTCGCCACCAACCCCGCCACGCGGCGCGACATGCGCGACGCAGCCCACGCCCTCTTCGCGCGCGACGGCAAGGCCGTGAGCGTGATCCGCGACAGCGGCGGCTTCGTCACGCAGCGCGTGATCGGCACCATCGTCAACATCGCGGCCGACATGTGCCAGCAGCGCGTGTGCACGCCGGGCGACCTCGAGACCGCGGTGCAGCTGGGCCTCGGCTATCCGCGCGGCCCGCTGGCCATGGGCAACCTCTACGGTCCGACCAACATGCTCGAGGTGCTGTTCAACATGCAGACCGTCTACGGCGATCCGCGCTATCGCCCGAGCCCGTGGCTGCGCCGCCGCGGCGCGCTGGGCCTGAGCCTGCTGCACGAGGAAGAGTGAGCCGCGACATGACCGCCGAACTCAAGAGCACGAGCGAAGGTCGCACCATGGTGCTGACGATCGCCAATCCCAGCCAGCGCAACGCGCTCGGCCCCGAGATCTATGCCGCCGGCATCGAGGCGCTCAACGGCGCCGAGAACAGCAGCGAGATCCGCAGCGTGGTCATCGTGGGCGAAGGCCCGTGGTTCTGCGCCGGCGGCTCGCTGCAACGGCTGCAGGCCAACCGGCAGCGCGAGCGCTCGGTGCAGGCCGAGAGCATCGAGGGGCTGCACAACTGGATCGACTCGATCCGCACCTTTCCGAAGCCGGTGATCGCGGCCGTCGAGGGCCCGGCCGCGGGCGCGGGCTTCTCGCTCGCGCTGGCCTGCGACTTCGTAGTGGCCGCGCGCGACGCGGTGTTCGCCGCCTCGTACAGCAACGTCGCGCTGTCGCCCGACGGCGGCCTGAGCTGGCATCTCGCGCAGATGCTGCCGCGCCAGCTCGCGAGCGAATGGCTGATGAACGGCGAACGCATCGGCGCCGAGCGGCTGCATGCGCTGGGCCTGGTGAACACGTTGAGCGATCCGGGCCAGGCCCTGGCCGGTGCGCTCGCGCTGGCCGCCAAGCTCAACGAGCGCGCGCCCAACTCGCTCGCGAGCATCAAGGAGCTGCTGAGCGAAGGCCGCGGCGCCACGCTCTCGTCGCAGCTGAGCCAGGAGCGCGACCACTTCGTGCGCAACCTGCACCACGCCAATGCCGGCATCGGCATCGCCGCTTTCCTCGAGAAGAAGAAGCCCCAGTACGAGTGAGTACGCGTGACGGGCAGTGGCGCTCCGCGTCGCTCCCGTGACAACCCTACGCCTTTCAGTCGCCGACAGGACAGACCATGGACGACCCCATTCTTACCATCGAAGAACGTGAAGCGATCAACAGCGGTCGCTGGTTTTCTTCCCTCTCCCCTTCGCTCAGGCACGACATCCTCCGATGCGCATTCGTCAGACGGTACAAGGACGGCGACCTGATCGCCGCGCGCGGCGATCCGCCCGAGCACTGGATCGCCTGTGCCAAGGGCGCGGTGCGCGTGAGCTCCACGGCCGTCTCGGGCAAGCAGGTGACGCTGACCTACGTGGAGCCGGGCATCTGGTTCGGCGACGTGGCGATGTTCGACGGGGACCGGCGCACGCACGATGCCTATGCGCATGGCGACAGCACCATCCTGTGCGTGGCGCGCGCCGACTTCCAGAAGATCCTGGCCGCGCACGTCGAGCTCTACGAGGCGCTGATGCGCCTGCAGGCACGGCGCATCCGCACGCTGTTCGGGCTGGTGGAAGACCTCAACACCTTGCCGCTGCGCGCGCGGCTCGCCAAGCAGCTCATCCACCTGGTGCGCAGCTACGGCGTGCCCAACCTGGACGACGGCAGCCAGATGCGCATCGGCCTGCAGCTCGCGCAGGAAGAACTCGCGCAGCTGCTGGGCGCCTCGCGCCAGCGCGTGAATCAGGAACTCAAGACCATGGAACGCGAGGACATCATCCGCATCGAGCCGGCCGGCCTGGTGGTGCTCGATCGCGCGGCGCTGATGCGCGTCTCGGAATCGGATCGATAGCATGAGCCAGGATTTTTCGAACTTCGTCGGCACCCGCGCGGTGTCGCAGCAGCACGCATTCGACGTCGACGCGCTGTCGGCCTGGCTCGAGAAGAACCTCGAGGGCTTCAAGGGCCCGCTCACGGTCGAGATGTTCAAGGGCGGCCAGTCCAACCCGACCTACAAGCTGGTCACGCCCACGCAGAGCTACGTGATGCGCGCCAAGCCCGGCCCGGTCGCCAAGCTGCTGCCCTCCGCGCATGCGGTGGAGCGCGAGTTCAAGGTGATGAGCGGCCTGGCCGGCACCGACGTGCCCGTGCCGCGCATGCACTGCCTGTGCGAGGACGAGGCCGTGATCGGCCGCGCCTTCTACGTGATGGAGTTCATGCAGGGCCGCGTGCTCTGGGACCAGTCGCTGCCGAACATGAGCAATGCCGAGCGCAGCGCCATCTACGACGAGATGAACCGCGTGATCGCGGCGCTGCACACGGTGAAGTACGCCGAGCGCGGCCTCGCCGACTACGGCAAGCCCGGCAACTACTTCGAGCGCCAGATCGGCCGCTGGAGCAAGCAGTACGTGGCCTCGATCACGCAGCCCATTCCCGAGATGGACAAGCTCATGGAATGGCTGCCGGCGCACATGCCCGCGAGCGCGCGCGACGAGAACATGACCTCGATCGTGCACGGCGACTTCCGGCTCGACAACCTGATGTTCCACGCCACCGAGCCGCGCGCGATCGCGGTGCTCGACTGGGAGCTGTCGACGCTGGGCCATCCGCTGGCCGACTTCAGCTACCACTGCATGTCCTGGCACATCTCGGGCGCGACCTTCCGCGGCATCGCAGGCCTCGACCACGCGAGCCTGGGCATCCCGACCGAGAGCGAATACATCCGCAAGTACTGCGAGCGCACCGGCCTCACCACGCCCGAGGCGCTGGCGCCCGACTGGAATTTCTACCAGGCCTACAACCTGTTCCGCATGGCCGCGATCCTGCAAGGCATTGCCAAGCGGGTCGAGGCCGGCACCGCATCGAGCGAGCAAGCCGTGGCCTCGGGCCGCGGTGCCCGTCCCATGGCCGAAATGGCCTGGCAATTCGCGCAGCGAGCATGAGCCTCCCGGCCTTTCACGTCGCCCTCCGGCATGTGATCCGCCGCCCCTCGCGGGGGAGGCCCGGCCCGCTCGTGCGCTCACGAAACGCACAACGCACCCTGTGCGCACACGGCCGTACCGGCGGCTAGGCACCACCCGAGCCGCCCGCCCTTCACCCCCAACGGAGACCCCCATGGATTTCGAATACTCGGCCAAGACCAAAGACCTCCAGAAGCGCGTCAGCGCGTTCATGGACGAGCACATCTATCCCGCCGAAGCCGAATACGCCGCCGAGCTCGCGGCCAACACGGCGGCCGGCAAGCGCTGGACCGCGCTCAAGACGGTCGAGAAGCTCAAGGACAAAGCCAAGGCCCAGGGCCTGTGGAACCTGTTCCTGCCGGTCGACAGCGCGGCCGCCTCGGGCTATGACGGCGCCGGCCTCACCAACCAGGAATACGCGCCGCTGGCCGAGATCATGGGCCGTGTGCCATGGGCTTCGGAAGCCTTCAACTGCTCGGCGCCCGACACCGGCAACATGGAGACCATCGCGCGCTACGGCTCCGAGGCCATCAAGGCACGCTGGCTCAAGCCGCTGCTCGAAGGCCAGATCCGCTCGGCCTTCGCGATGACCGAGCCCGACGTGGCCTCGAGCGACGCGACCAACATCTCGACGCGCATCACGCGCGAAGGCGACGAGTACGTCATCAACGGCCACAAGTGGTGGATCTCGGGCGCCGCCGATCCGCGCTGCGCCGTGTTCATCACCATGGGCAAGAGCGATCCCGAGGCGCCCAAGCACTCGCAGCAGAGCATGGTGATCGTGCCGGCCGACGCCAAGGGCATCCGCATCGTGCGCCCGCTCAACGTGATGGGTTACGACGACGCGCCGCACGGCCACGTCGAGATGTACTTCGAGAACGTGCGCGTGCCGGTCGACAACATCCTGCTCGGCGAAGGCCGCGGCTTCGAGATCGCCCAGGGCCGCCTCGGCCCCGGACGCATCCACCACTGCATGCGCCTGATCGGCCTGGCCGAGCGCGCGCTCGAGCTGATGTGCCGCCGCGCCTCGTCGCGCGTCGCCTTCGGCAAGACCGTGGCTTCGCAGACCGTGACGCAGGAACGCATCGCCGAGGCGCGCTGCAAGATCGACATGGCCCGCCTGCTCACGCTCAAGGCCGCCTGGCTCATGGACGTGGCCGGCAACAAGGTCGCGAAGAACGAGATCGCGATGATCAAGGTGGTGGCGCCTTCGATGGCCTGCCAGGTGATCGACTGGGCCATGCAGGTGCATGGCGGCGGCGGCATGTGCGACGACTTCCCGCTCGCCTACGCCTATGCCGGCGCGCGCACGCTTCGCTTCGCCGACGGTCCGGACGAAGTGCACCGCAACGCGATCGCCAAGTGGGAACTGGGCAAGTACGCACCGGGCAAGGCCGAGGCCGAGATGCCGGTCACGCGCTTCTGAGCGAGCGCTTTCCCAAAAGAAAAGGGCGCGATCTTCGCGCCCTTTTTTTCTGCCGCCCGCGATGAAGGCTCAGAGCTTCTTCTGCATGAACATCGCGCTGCCGAAGGCCGGGTCGAGCTGGTAGTCGGCGAAACCTTCGCGTTCGTAGGCTTTGCGCGCGGACACGTTGCCCGACAGCACCTCGAGCGTGAGCTTGCAGGCACCGCGTGCGCGGGCCTCCTGCTCCACGCGCTCGAGCATGCGCTGCGCGAGCCGCTGGCCGCGGTGGCTGGGCGCCACGACCACGTCGTGCACGTTCACCAGCGGACGGCAGGCGAAGGTCGAGAAACCTTCCACGCAGTTGATCAGTCCGACCGGTTGGCCGTTGTCGTAGGCAAGCACGCTGAAGGCCTGCGGCCGGGCCGCGAGCGCGGCCGGCAGTTCGGCACGCACCTGCGCGCTCAGGGGCGTGCCACCGCCGGCCGGATCGCGCGCATAGCCATCGAGCAGCTCGACCAGCGCCGCGGCCTGCGCGGAGTCGCGATAGTCGGCGAGCACGACCTCGATCGTCACTTCGCACCTTCCACCGTGGCCACGAGGCGCCTGGCGCTGGCCTCGGCCACCTGCGCATCGCGCGCCTCGACCATCACGCGCAGCAGCGGCTCGGTGCCGCTGGCACGGATCAGCACGCGGCCGGCGTCGCCGAGCTCGGCCTCGATGCGCTTCGTTTCGCTGGCCAGGGCCGCGTTGTCCTTCCAGTTCTGGCCGGGCGAAAGGCGCACGTTGATCAGCGTCTGCGGGAACAGCGTCATGCCCTCGAGCAGCTGCGCCACGCTCTTGCCGCTGCGCACGCAGGCCTGCAGCACCTGCAGCGCGCTCACGATGCCGTCGCCGGTGGTGTGGCAATCGAGCGCCAGCAGATGGCCCGAGCCCTCGCCGCCCAGCAGCCAGCCGTGCTTCTCGAGTTCCTCGAGCACGTAGCGGTCGCCGACCTTGGCACGCACGAACTCGATGCCCTGTCCACGCAGCGCCACCTCGACCGCCTTGTTGGTCATCAGCGTGCCGACCACGCCGGCCGGCTTGCTGCCGCGCGCGATGCGCTCGGCCACCATCAGGTAGAGCAGCTCGTCGCCGTTGAAGAGGCGGCCGCTGGCGTCCACCAGCTGCAGCCGGTCGGCATCGCCATCGAGCGCGATGCCGTAGTCGGCCTTCTGGGCCGTCACGGCGGCGATCAGGGCTTCGGGATGCGTGGCGCCGAAGCCGTCGTTGATGTTGAGGCCGTCCGGCGTGCAGCCGATGCTCTGCACCTCGGCACCCAGCTCGTGGAACACGTCGGGCGCCACCTGGTAGGCCGCGCCATGAGCCGCGTCGACCACCAGCTTCAGGCCGCGCAGGGTGAGGTCGTTGGAGAAGGTGCTCTTGCAGAACTCGATGTAGCGGCCGGCCGCGTCGTTGAGGCGGCGCGCCTTGCCCAGGCCGGCCGACTCGGCCCAGACCGGGTCTTCCTCGAGCGCGGCTTCCACCGCGAGCTCCCACTCGTCGCTGAGCTTGGTGCCCTGCGCGCTGAAGAACTTGATGCCGTTGTCGGGATAGGCGTTGTGGCTCGCGCTGATCACCACGCCGAGGCTGGCGCGCTGCGCGCGCGTGAGGTAGGCCACGCCCGGGGTCGGCAACGGACCGAGCAGCACCACGTCGACGCCGGCCGAGTTGAAGCCCGATTCGAGCGCCGACTCGAGCATGTAGCCCGAGATGCGGGTGTCCTTGCCGATCAGCACGGTGGGCCGGGCCTCGGTCTTCTTGAGCACGCGCCCCACCGCATGCGCGAGGCGCAACACGAAGTCGGCGGTGATCGGCGAACGGCCGACGGTGCCACGGATGCCATCGGTGCCGAAGTACTTGCGAGTCATGTTCTTGTCTTTTCTTTGGATGTTTGAAGGAATATTTCTGGAGAAAGCTGGCCCGGCTGCCGTGGCGATCCGACGGCTATGCGGCGGCCTTCATCGCGCGCCAGACCGCGAGCGCTGCGACCGTGTCGCGTACATCGTGCACGCGCACGATGGCAGCGCCATGATCGACCGCGAGCACGGCGGCCGCCACGCTGGGCACCCCGCGCTGCGCGGCCTGCTCGATACCCGTGACGGCGCCGATCGAGGATTTGCGCGACCAGCCCAGCAGCAGCGGATGACCCGCGCCGAGCAGCTCGCGCTGCCGCGCCAGCAGCGCGAAATTCTGCGCCACGGTCTTGCCGAAGCCGATGCCGGGGTCGAGCGTGATGCGCGCGGGCGCGACGCCGAGCGCGCCCAGCGCGTCGAGCTGCGCGCGCCAGAAGTCCAGCACCCGCGGTACGACCTCGCCGTCCATCGGCGTGGCCTGCATGGTCTGGGGATTGCGGTGCATGTGCATCAGGCAGATGCCGCACGAGGGATGCGCGGCGACCACCTCGCGCGCGCCCGGCTGGCGCAGCGCCCAGATGTCGTTGACGATGTCCGCGCCGAGGTCGAGCACCGCGCGCATGACCTCGGGCTTGTAGGTGTCGATGGAGAGCGGGACGTTCAGGCGCACCGCTTCGCGCACCACCGGCAGCACGCGCGCCAGTTCGGCCTCGAGCGGCACGGCGGGACTGCCGGGCCGGGTGGATTCGCCGCCGATGTCGAGGATGTCGGCCCCCTCCTCCAGCAGTTGCTCGCAGTGGCGCAGCGCGGCCGCGGTGGAGGCATGGGCGCCGCCGTCGGAGAAGGAGTCGGGCGTGACGTTCACGATGCCCATCACGCGCGGCTGCGTGAGGTCGATCGTGAAGCGGGAGGTCTGCCAGAAAGACATGGGGAGCGTCGTCATGCGGCGGTGACGGCCCGAACATGGAAAACGGGGCCTGAGGCCCCGTTGCTGTTTGATGCCAGACGCACTTCTCAGGCGGCGGTCGGCGAAGGTTCTGGATTCACGGCCGGCGTGCCGCCGTTGCCGCCACCGTTGCTGCCCGAGGGGGGCGTGCGCGGCGTCCAGTCCTTGGGCGGGCGCGGCTCCTTGCCGGCCATGATGTCGTCGAGCTGCTCGGAGTCGATGGTTTCCCATTCGAGCAAGGCCTTGGCCATGGCGTGCATCTTGTCGCTGTTCTCTTCGATCAGGCGACGCGCCAGCGCGTACTGGTCGTCGATGATGCGGCGCACTTCGGAGTCGACCTTTTCCATGGTCTGCTCGCTCATGTTGGTGGTCTTGGTGACCGAGCGGCCCAGGAACACTTCGCCTTCGTTCTCGGCATAGACCATCGGGCCGAGCGCATCGCTCATGCCGTACTTCATGACCATGTCGCGCGCCAGGTTGGTGGCACGTTCGAAGTCGTTGCTCGCGCCGGTGGTCATCTGGTGCATGAACACTTCCTCGGCGATGCGGCCGCCGAACAGCATGCTGATCTGGTTCAGCATGTACTCGCGGTCGTAGCTGTAGCGGTCCTGCGCCGGCAGACTCATGGTCACGCCGAGAGCACGGCCGCGCGGAATGATCGTGACCTTGTGGACCGGGTCGCACTTGGGCAGCAGCTTGCCGATGAGGGCGTGGCCGGACTCGTGGTAGGCCGTGTTGCGGCGCTCTTCCTCGGGCATGACCATGCTCTTGCGCTCGGGGCCCATGAAGATCTTGTCCTTGGCCTTCTCGAAGTCCTGCATCTCGACCACGCGCGCATTGCGGCGGGCGGCCATCAGGGCGGCTTCGTTGCAGAGGTTGGCCAGATCGGCACCCGACATGCCGGGCGTGCCGCGCGCGATCACGCTCGGGTTCACGTCCTGGCCCAGCGGGACCTTGCGCATGTGCACGCCGAGGATCTGTTCGCGGCCGCGGATGTCGGGCAGCGTGACGTAGACCTGGCGGTCGAAACGGCCCGGACGCAGCAGCGCGGCGTCGAGGATGTCGGGACGGTTGGTCGCAGCCACGACGATCACGCCGAGGTTGGTCTCGAAGCCGTCCATCTCGACCAGCATCTGGTTGAGGGTCTGCTCGCGCTCGTCGTTGCCGCCGCCGAGGCCGGCACCGCGCTGGCGGCCCACCGCGTCGATTTCGTCGATGAAGATGATGCAGGGGGCGTTCTTCTTGGCGTTCTCGAACATGTCGCGCACGCGGGCCGCGCCCACGCCGACGAACATTTCGACGAAGTCGGAACCCGAGATCGAGAAGAACGGGACCTTGGCTTCGCCGGCGATCGACTTGGCCAGCAGCGTCTTGCCGGTGCCGGGCGGGCCGACCAGCAGCAGGCCGCGCGGAATGCGGCCGCCAAGCTTCTGGAAGCGCTGCGGGTCCTTGAGAAAGTCGACGACTTCGCGCACCTCTTCCTTGGCCTCGTCGCAGCCTGCGACGTCAGCGAAGGTGACGGTGTTGTTGTTCTCGTCCATCATGCGCGCCTTGCTCTTGCCGAAGCTGAAGGCACCGCCCTTGCCGCCGCCCTGCATCTGTCGCATGAAGTAGACCCACACGCCGATCAGCAGCAGCATCGGGCCCCAGCTGACCAGCAGGGTCATGAGCAGGGAGCCCTCCTCGCGCGGCTTGACGTCGAACTTGACGTTGTTGGCGATCAGGTCGCCGACCAGGCCGCGGTCGAGGTAGGTGGCCGTCGTGCGGATCTTGCGGTCGTCGTTGGTGATCGCGACGATCTCGCTGCCGCCCTGGCCTTCCTGGATCGTGGCGCTCTTGATGCGGTTGCCGCGGACTTCCTCGAGGAAGTCCGAATAACCGATATTGCCTGCGCCGGCGGCGCCGCGGGTGTCGAACTGCTTGAACACAGTGAACAACACCATCGCGATGACAAGCCAGACGGCAACTTTGGAAAACCACTGATTGTTCAAACGAAGCTCCAGTCGAAAGCGCGTGACGGGAAGATGAAAATACGCGCTTGGGTACGCAGTTGCGCCCCATTTTAGGCTTTTCAAGCTGCGAAAAGCTCGGATTTCCCTAAAGCAGCCATAGCCTGACAAGGGTTTGGGCGGTTTTCGGTATCAACGCGTATCAGACGCCGGTTTTCAGGCCGATCCCGACCATGAAGGTCTCGGCCGAGCGGTCGCGCGAGGCCTTGGGCTTGAACGGCTTCACGATGCGGAAATGGGCCTTGAAGAGCTTCACGAGCTGGTCGTAGCCGCTGCCGTGGAACAGCTTGGCCACCAATGCCCCCTCGGGCTTGAGGTGGTGCTGCGAGAAATCGATGGCCAGCTCGATCAGGTGGGCGATCCGCGCCGCGTCGGCCGACTCGATGCCCGAGAGGTTGGGCGCCATGTCCGAGACCACCACGTCGGCCTTGCGGCCGCCCAGCGCCTCGGTGAGCTGGGCCAGCACGCTGTCCTCGCGGAAGTCGCCCTGCAGGAAGTTCACGTCCTCGATCGGCTCCATCGGCAGGATGTCGATCGCGACGATGGTGCCCTCGAGCGCGCCGGTGGCGGCCCCGCCCGGCGACATGCGCCGGCGCACGTACTGGCTCCAGGCGCCGGGCGCCGACCCGAGGTCGACCACCAGCTGGCCGGGCTTGATGAGGCCCAGCGCCTCGTCGATTTCCTTGAGCTTGTAGGCCGCGCGGGCGCGGTAGCCCTCCTTCGTGGCCAGTTTCACGTAGGGATCGTTGACGTGGTCGTGCAGCCACGCCTTGTTGACTTTCTTGGGCTTCGCCTTGGTGCTCATGGATTGGCCTGGGTGCCGGGACCCGGTTTCTTCGGGGGCCGGCGGGTCGGCTCGTGGAGGTGCTGTTCTACGTCCGATAATACGGGGATGCCCGCCATTCAACTTACCCCTGCCGAGCGCAAGGTGCACCGCGCCGAAGCTCACCACCTGGATCCGATCGTCATGGTCGGTGGCGACGGGCTCACCCCTGCCGTGAAGAAGGAGGCCGATGCGGCCCTCAAGGCCCACGGCCTCATCAAGGTGCGCGTCTTCTCCGACGACCGCGCCGCGCGCGAAGCGATGCTGCAGGAGCTGGCCGACGAGCTCGATGCCGCCCCGATCCAGCACATCGGCAAGCTGCTGGTGCTGTGGCGTCCCAAGCCCGTGAAGGAACGCGTCGTCGACGAGGACCGCATGCCCGGCCCGCGCGACGTCAAGATCGTCAAGTACAGCAAGCGCGGCGGCCAGCGCCCCGAAATCAAGACCCTGCGCGTGCTCGGCAACCAGCGCCTCACGCCCGGCGGCACGATCAAGCGCGCCAAGGCCAAGCGGCCGCTGTCGGCCAAGAAGCGCAACCAGGCGGACTGAGCTTGGCGCCAGCACAGGGCGCCACGCGCCATATCCTCTGCATGAAATGGGGCACCAAGTACGGCCCCGAGTACGTCAATCGGCTCTATGCCATGGTGCGCCGCCACCTGAGCGGCGATTTCCGCTTCGTCTGCCTGACCGACGACGGCCAGGGCGTGCGGCCCGAAGTCACCTGCCTGCCGATCCCGCCGCTGAACCTGCACCTGGCGCCGGGCCAGCGCGACGGCGCCTGGAAGAAGCTGACGACCTTCGAGGCCGACCTGCACGGCCTGCGCGGCACCGCCCTCTTCCTCGATCTCGACGTGGTGATCGTCGGCAGCCTCGATGCCTTCTTCGAACACCCGGGCGACTTCCTGATCATCCGCGACTACGACCGCTTCTGGCGGCGCGGCCGCATCACCGGCAACTCCTCGGTCTACCGCTTCGAGCTCGGCGCGCATGCCGACGTCCTCGGCTACTTCCGCGATCATCTCGACGAGGTGCAGGCGCGGTACCGCAACGAACAGACCTACCTGTCCGACGTGCTGCACAGGCAGGGCAAGCTGGCCTACTGGCCCGACGGCTGGTGCCCGAGCTTCAAGTACCACGGCATCCCCGCCTGGCCCTCCAACTACTGGAAGGCGCCGTTCGTGCCGCGGGACGCGCGGATCATGGTGTTCCACGGCGAGGTCAACCCGCCCGATGCGCTGGCCGGCCGGCGCAACCGACGCTTTCGCTACATCCGCCCGGCGCACTGGGTCGCCGAGCACTGGACCGAGTAAGGTCCTTCCGGGCCTCAGCGCGGCCGCTGGCCGCCGCTCATGCGCCAGAGCAGCACGCTGGCACACAGCCACTGCACCAGGTACATCCCGCTGCCCACCGAGTGCCAGAGCTTGAGGTTCTCGCGCGCCACGATGCGCGGCGCCACGGCGTACTGCTGCAGCAGCGCGAGCAGCATGGCGGCCAGCACCAGGAACAGGGCCGTCAGCACCGGCGGCGTCATGCCGTCGTCGGCCTTGGCGCGGAAATGGATCAGCAGGATGAGCCCGCACAGCAGCGCGATCCAGCTCTGGGCCTCGAACAATTGCGCCGCGAAGTTGCCCGCCACCGAGGGATTGCCGAGCCGCGCGAACAGCATCGGCACGACGAGAAAGCCGATGGTCGTGAGGCTGCCCCACCAGAGGGCGGCCAGCATCAGCGCGACACGGTCCTTCATCGCAGCGCCGTTCAGAGGTAGCTGACCGCCACGATCTCGTAGCGCTTGAGGCCGCCGGGCGTCTGCACCTCGACGCTGTCGCCCTCTTCCTTGCCGATCAGCGCGCGCGCGATCGGGCTCGACACGTTGATCAGGCCTTGCTTCAGGTCGGCCTCGTCCTCGCCCACGATCTGGTACTTGACCGGATCGCCGCTGTCCTCTTCCTCGAGTTCGACCGTGGAGGCGAAGACCACCTTGCCGCCGGCATCGAGCTCGGTCGGGTCGATCACCTGCGCGGCCGACAGCTTGCCCTCGATCTCGATGATGCGGCCCTCGATGAAGCCCTGGCGATCCTTGGCGACCTCGTACTCGGCGTTTTCGCTGATGTCGCCCTGGGCCCGTGCCTCGGCGATCGCATTGATGATCGCGGGCCGCTCCACCGTCTTGAGGCGGCGCAGTTCGTCGCGCAGCTTCTCCGCGCCGCGCTTGGTGATGGGGATGGTTGTCGCCATATATCGTTCTCCATAAAGCGAAACCGCCGAACGCTGCCGTTCGGCGGTCGATGGGGGAAGGCTCTCAAACGAGAGGTCGTCCGGTCAGCCGGCTCAGGATGGCGAGCGGGCTCGAAGCGGGATTGTATTGCTTCGCCGCGTCCAGGTGCAGGGTCTGTTCGAGCATGTACTGCCCGGCCATCACCGCGTGCGAGGTCTGGTCGGAGAAGCACACCCAGACCGAGCCGGGCGGGAACTCGGCGTTCTCCTGCGGCGAGGTCTTCTGGTAGTCGAGGTCCGACTTCATGCCGTCGTGCAGCTGCAGCATCAGGTGGTCGTACTCGCTGCGGAAGGACTTGGTCACGTGCAGCGCCTGCAGCAGCCTGGCCTGCCAGCGCGCATAGGGCTTGGCGCGCGGCAGGAAGCGGCGCGCGATGTCCTCGAAGGGTTCGCCCACGCGCCACACGCGCGGCGCGCCGTCGGGATTGACGTTGGTGAACACGCGCAGGATGCGCTCGCCGTAGTTGGGCCGCGAGGGAAAGGCGTCGACGTGCAGCCGCCGGTCGTCGGCGCGCCACGACTGCACGCGCGTCTCGACCTGCGCCGGGCGGTAGCTGGTGGGCGCGAGCCGCAGCGCGGGCACGTAGTGCGGCAGCAGCCCATGGATGAGCTGCTGCGCCTGCGCGCGAAAACGCCCGACCATGCCGGCCGCGAGTTGCTGCACCGCCTCGTCGCCCACGGCGCCCTTGAGCCTGCCGTTGGCGTCGAGGCTGATGTTGCGCACGTCGGGCGACAGCAGCGCGGGCGTGAGCAGCGCGCGTTCCTGCGGCTGCAGCTCGAAGCCCAGCCGCGGGAAGTACAGCACCTTGCCGGCCTCGAGCGCGGCGATCCACGCCTCGTTGGGCGTGGCCGCGCTCCAGTCGTCCAGCGCCAGTTCGACGAGCTGCGTTTCCATCGCGAGGCTCAGGCCGCGGCCAGCTGCGCGTGCATCTCCTGCACCGAGATCACGTCGAGGTCGTCCATGTAGCGCATGCCCTCGACCGCGGCTTCGGCGCCGAAGATCGTGGTGAAGGTGGTCACGCGCGCCAGCAGCGCCGAGGTGCGGATCTGGCGCGAGTCGGTGATCGCGTTGCGGCGCTCCTCGACCGTGTTGATGACCAGCGCGATCTCGTTGTTCTTGATCATGTCCACGATGTGCGGGCGGCCTTCGGTCACCTTGTTCACCGTCGCGCACTCGATGCCCGCGGCGTTGATGGCCGCGGCCGTGCCCTTGGTCGCGATCAGCACGAAGCCCAGCTGCGCCAGGCCGCGCGCGACCTCGACCGCGCGCGTCTTGTCGTTGTTCTTCACCGAGATGAAGGCCTTGCCCGACTTCGGCAGGTGCGTGCCGGCGCCGAGCTGCGACTTCACGAAGGCCTCGCCGAAGGTCTTGCCCACGCCCATCACTTCGCCGGTCGACTTCATCTCGGGGCCGAGGATGGTGTCCACGCCCGGGAACTTGACGAACGGGAACACGGCTTCCTTCACGCTGAAGTACGGCGGCGTCACTTCCTTCGTCACGCCCTGCGACGCGAGCGACTGGCCCGCCATGCAGCGGGCCGCCACCTTCGCGAGCTGGATGCCGGTGGCCTTGCTGACGTAGGGCACGGTGCGCGAGGCGCGCGGATTGACCTCGAGCACGTAGATCGTGTCCTTGCCATCCTTCTGCTGGATCGCGAACTGCACGTTCATCAGGCCGACCACGTTCAGCGCCTTGGCCATCGCGGCGCTCTGGCGCTTGAGCTCGGCCACGGTCTCGGCCGACAGGCTGTACGGCGGCAGCGAGCAGGCGGAGTCGCCCGAGTGCACGCCGGCCTGCTCGATATGTTCCATCACGCCGCCGATCAGGGTCTGGCCCTCGGCGTCGCGCAGGCAATCGACGTCGCATTCGACGGCGTCGTTGAGGAAGCGGTCGAGCAGCACCGGCGAGTCGTTGCTGACCTTGACCGCCTCGCGCATGTAGCGCTCGAGGTCGCGCTGCTCGTGCACGATCTCCATCGCGCGGCCGCCGAGCACGTAGCTCGGACGCACCACCAGCGGATAGCCGAGTGCCGCGGCCTTCTCGAGGGCCTCGGCTTCGGTGCGCGCGGTGGCGTTCGGCGGCTGCAGCAGCTGCAGTTCGTGCAGCAGCTTCTGGAAGCGCTCGCGGTCTTCGGCCGCGTCGATCATGTCGGGCGAGGTGCCGATGATCGGCACGCCGTTGGCCTCGAGGTCGAGCGCGAGCTTCAGCGGCGTCTGGCCGCCGTACTGCACGATCACGCCGACCGGCTTTTCCTTGTCGACGATCTCGAGCACGTCCTCGAGCGTCAGCGGCTCGAAGTACAGGCGGTCCGAGGTGTCGTAGTCGGTCGACACGGTTTCGGGATTGCAGTTGACCATGATGGTCTCGTAGCCGTCCTCGCGCATCGCGAGCGCGGCATGCACGCAGCAGTAGTCGAACTCGATGCCCTGGCCGATGCGGTTGGGACCGCCGCCGAGCACCATGATCTTCTTCTTGTCCGAGGGGTCGGCCTCGCACTCGTCCTCATAGGTCGAGTACATGTAGGCGGTGTCGGTCGAGAACTCGGCCGCGCAGGTGTCCACGCGCTTGTAGACCGGGCGCACGCCGAGCTCGCGGCGCTTCTCGCGGATCGCGGTGTCGGTGGTGCGCAGCTGCTTGGCCAGGCGACGGTCGGAGAAGCCCTTCTTCTTCAGCGCCAGCAGCGTGTCGCGGTCGATGTCGGCCAGCGACTTGGTCTCGAGCTCGAGCTCGATCTTCACGATCTCCTCGATCTGGACCAGGAACCACGGGTCGATCTTGGTCAGCGCGAACACCTCGTCCACGCTCAGGCCCTGGGCGAAGGCATCGCCCACGTACCAGATGCGCTCGGGGCCGGGCTCGCCGAGCTCCTTCTCGAGCACTTCGCGGTCCTGCGTCTTCTCGTTCATGCCGTCGACGCCGACCTCGAGGCCGCGCAGCGCCTTCTGGAACGATTCCTGGAAGGTACGGCCCATGGCCATCACCTCGCCCACCGACTTCATCTGGGTGGTGAGGCGCGAATCGGCCTGCGGGAACTTCTCGAACGCGAAGCGCGGAATCTTGGTGACCACGTAGTCGATCGAGGGCTCGAACGAGGCCGGCGTGGCGCCGCCGGTGATCTCGTTGCGCAGCTCGTCGAGCGTGTAGCCCACGGCCAGCTTGGCCGCGACCTTGGCGATCGGGAAGCCGGTGGCCTTGGAGGCCAGCGCCGACGAACGCGACACGCGCGGGTTCATCTCGATCACGACCATGCGGCCGTCCTTCGGGTTGATCGAGAACTGCACGTTCGAGCCGCCGGTGTCGACGCCGATCTCGCGCAGCACGGCCAGCGAGGCGTTGCGCAGGATCTGGTATTCCTTGTCCGACAGCGTCTGCGCGGGCGCCACGGTGATCGAGTCGCCGGTGTGCACGCCCATCGGGTCGAGGTTCTCGATCGAGCAGACGATGATGCAGTTGTCGGCCTTGTCGCGCACGACCTCCATCTCGTATTCCTTCCAGCCGAGCAGCGATTCCTCGATCAGCAGCTCGTTGGTCGGCGAGGCCTCGAGGCCGCGCTTGCAGATGGTCTCGAACTCCTCCGAGTTGTAGGCGATGCCGCCGCCGGTGCCGCCGAGCGTGAAGCTCGGGCGGATCACGGTCGGGAAGCCCACGCTCTTCTGCACCGCCCAGGCCTCGTCCATCGAGTGCGCGATGCCCGAGCGCGCCGAGCCCAGGCCGATCTTGGTCATCGCGTCCTTGAACTTCAGGCGGTCCTCGGCCTTGTCGATGGCCTCGGGCGTGGCGCCGATCAGCTCGACCGGCTTGCCGGTGGCCGCGCCCTGGTACTTGTCGAGCACGCCGTTGCGCCAGAGGTCGAGCGCGCAGTTCAGCGCGGTCTGGCCGCCCATGGTCGGCAGGATCGCGTCGGGACGCTCCTTGGCGATGATCTTCTCGACCGTCTGCCAGGTGATCGGCTCGATGTAGGTGACGTCGGCCGTGGCCGGGTCGGTCATGATCGTCGCGGGATTGCTGTTGATCAGGATGACCTTGTAGCCCTCCTCGCGCAGCGCCTTGCAGGCCTGCACGCCGGAGTAGTCGAACTCGCAGGCCTGGCCGATGATGATCGGGCCGGCGCCGATGATGAGGATCGATTTGAGGTCTGTGCGCTTAGGCATTCTCTTTCTCCGTCTTTTCCGTCTTGTTCTTTTCCATGAGTGCCGTGAAGCGATCGAACAGGTAGCCGATGTCGTGCGGGCCGGGCGAGGCTTCGGGGTGGCCCTGGAAGCAGAACGCGGGCTTGTCGGTGCGCGCCAGGCCCTGCAGCGTGTTGTCGAACAGGCTCACGTGGGTGGGACGCAGGTTCGCCGGCAGCGACTTCTCGTCGACCGCGAAACCGTGGTTCTGGCTCGTGATGCTGACGCGGCCGCTGTCGAGGTCCTTGACCGGATGGTTCGCGCCATGGTGGCCGAACTTCATCTTGAAGGTCTTCGCGCCCGAGGCCAGCGCCATGATCTGATGGCCCAGGCAGATGCCGAAGGTCGGGATGCCGGTCTCGATCAGTTCCTTGACGGCGCTGATCGCGTAGTCGCAGGGCTCCGGGTCGCCGGGGCCGTTGGCCAGGAAGATGCCGTCGGGCTTGAGCTTGAGCACGTCGGCCGCGGGCGTCTGGGCCGGCACCACGGTGATGCGCGCGCCGCGCTGGGCGATCATGCGCAGGATGTTCTTCTTGACGCCGTAGTCGAAGGCCACGACGTGGAAGCGCGGCGTGATCTGCACGCCATAGCCCGACCCCAGCTTCCACTCGGTCTCGGTCCACTCGTAGGTCTGCTTGACCGACACGACCTTCGCCAGGTCGAGGCCGGCCATGCTCGGCGCGGCCTTGGCGGCGGCGATCGCCTTGTCGATCAGCGCCTGGGTGACCGCTTCCCCTTCGGCCAGTCCCAGGATGCAGCCGTTCTGCGCGCCATGCGTGCGCAGGTGGCGGGTCAGCTTGCGGGTGTCGATGTTGGCGATGGCGACGGTCTTGCCCTCCACCAGGTACTGCGACAGCGTCGCGGTATGGCGGAAGTTGGAGGCGATCTGCGGCAGGTCACGGATGATGAGGCCCGCGGCATGGATCTTGTCGGCCTCGATGTCCTCGGGATTGACGCCGTAGTTGCCGATGTGCGGATACGTGAGCGTCACGATCTGCTGGCAGTAGCTCGGGTCGGTGAGGATTTCCTGGTAGCCGGTCATCGCGGTGTTGAACACCACTTCGCCGACGGTGGAGCCCGTGGCTCCGATCGAGTTGCCTTGAAAGACCGTGCCGTCTGCGAGCGCCAGGATGGCGGGCGGGAAACTTCCCTTGAGAGACAAAAGCACTGGGTTCTCCGGATGGTTACGGTCGCCCGGCGTCCCGGGCTTCGAAGCCTTGGGACTGCTGCTTAAGGGGAAGATGGCGTGGAATGCGGCCGGGCGACGCTGATTTGCGAGTAAGCCCCCGATTGTAGCCCGGCGGCCGCGGCCTCTCGCCTCGCGGGGCATGAAGATTCGCTAGCGCGTACACCAGCCATGCGTCAATGGCATGAACCCGGCGGGCAACTGAGAATGTTTCTTATCCTTTGAGGGCCGACGCGCCACTGGCATGCAGGCAGATGGCGGCGGCCGCGGCCACGTTGAGCGATTCCTCGCCGCCGGGCTGCGCGATGCGGATGTGGTGCGTGGCCAGCGCCTCGAGCGCGGCCGACACGCCCTGCCCTTCGTGGCCCAGCAGCCAGGCACAGGGATGCGGCAGCTTCGCCGCGTGCAGCCAGTCGCCGCGGTGCGAGCTGGTGGCGACCAGCGGCACCGCCAGTGCCGCGAGCGCCTCGGCATCGACACCCTCGATCAGCCGCAGGCCGAAATGGGCGCCCATGCCCGCGCGCAGCACCTTGGGCGACCAGAGCGCCGCCGTGCCCTTGAGCGCGATCACCTGCTGGAAGCCGAAGGCGGCGGCGCTGCGCAGCACCGAGCCGACATTGCCGGCGTCCTGCAACCGGTCGAGGACCACGGTGGGTGCCTCGGGCAGCACCGCGGGCCGCTCGGGCAGCTCGAGCAGGAAGCCCATCGGCGCCGGCGATTCCAGCCCGCTCGCCGCCTTCAGCAGTTCGTCGTCGACGACCACGGTCTTGGCGGCATCGCGCGACCATTCGGCGGGCGCCTGCGGCCAGAACGACAGCGAGAACACGGCCACCGACGGCGTCACGCCACGCGCCAGCGCGGCGCGGCACAGGTGGTCACCCTCGAGCCAGATGCGGCCCAGCTTGCGGTAGGCGCCCGGGTCCTGCGCCAGCTTGCGCAGGTCCTTGAGCAATGGGTTGTCGCGCGAGCTGATGCGGCTCGGGCCGGCGGGCGTGGTCATCGGATCAGGGCGCCGGACGAAGTTCGATCGCCACGACCTGGGTCTGCACCGACACAGCGGGCAGCGGCGATTCGACCTGGACGACCGGCACGGCAGGCGCCATGCGCGCCAGCGCGGCCGCCACCGGGCTGAACGAGCGCCGGTGGTGCACGCAGGCGCCGTGCTGCAGCAAGGCCTCGAGATGCTCGGGCGTGCCGTAGCCCTTGTGGCCCGCGAAGCCGTAGTGCGGAAACTCCTGGTGCAGCTGCTCGCAGAGCCGGTCGCGGTGCACCTTGGCCAGGATCGATGCGGCCGAGATCGCCTTCACCCGTGCATCGCCTTTGACGATGGCCTCGGCCAGCACGTCGAGCTGGGGCAGCCGGTTGCCGTCCACCAGCACCTTGGCCGGCTTCAGGCGCAGGCCCTCGACCGCGCGGCGCATCGCGAGCATGGTCGCCTGCAGGATGTTGTGGGTGTCGATTTCCTCCACGCTGGCCTGCGCGATCGAGCAGCACAGCGCCTTGGCCATGATCTGGTCGTGCAGGCGCTCGCGCTGCAGCGCGGTCAGGGTCTTGGAGTCGGCCAGGCCGCGGATCGGGCGCTCGTCGTCGAGGATCACGGCCGCGGCCACCACCGGCCCGGCCAGCGGACCGCGTCCCGCTTCGTCCACGCCCGCCAGCAGGCCGGGCGCGTCCCAGGCCAGGGGTGCCTGCTCAGCCTTCAAGAACTTTCTGGATCGCATCGGCGCACAGTGTCGGCGTATCGCGCTGCAGTTGCACGTGGAGTTCGGCAAAACGCGCCTCGAGCGCGCGCACCCGCTCGGGCGCGTCGAGCCATTCGAGCGTGGCCTGGGCCAGCGCCTCGGGCGATGCGGCTTCCTGCAGCAATTCGGGCACCACGAAGTCGCGGCACAGGATGTTGGGCAGCCCGACCCAGGGCTGGAGCTGCTTGCGCTGCATCATCCGCCACGAGAGGCTGTTCATGTTGTAGGCGATGACCATCGGCCGCTTGAACAGCGCCGCCTCGAGCGTGGCGGTGCCGCTGGCGATCAGCGTGACGTCGCAGGCGGACAGCGCGGCATGCGACTGGCCGTCGAGCAGCATCACCGCGTCGCCCAGGCCGCTGGCCTTCAGCAGCGTCTCGACCTCGGCGCGCAGGCCCGGCAGGATCGGCGCCACGAAGCGCAGCGCGGGCCGCGCCTTGCGCATCAACGCGGCGGCCTCGAAGAAACGGGCCGCCAGGTAGCGGACCTCGGAGCGCCGGCTGCCCGGCAGCAGCGCCACCACCTGCGCGTCAGGCGCGAGGCCCAGCGAGGCGCGCACCGCCCCGCGGTCGACCGTCATGGGAATCACGTTGGCCAGCGGATGCCCGACGTAGCTCGCCTGCACGCCCTGCGAGGCCAGCAGCTCGGGCTCGAACGGGAAGATGCACAGCACGTGGTCGGCCGCGGCGCGGATCTTCTCGATGCGCTCGGGCCGCCAGGCCCAGATCGACGGGCAGACGAAGTGCACCGTCTTCATGCCGCGACCGCGCAGGCCGGCCTCGAGGTCGAGGTTGAAATCGGGCGCGTCGACGCCGATGAAGAGCTCGGGCCATTCGCGCAGCAGCCGCGCCTTGAGCTGGCGCCGGATGCCCGCGATCTCGGCGTAGTGGCGCAACACTTCGATGTAGCCGCGCACCGCGAGCTTTTCCTGCGGCCACCAGCTTTCGAAACCGTGCGCCAGCATGCGCGGGCCGCCGATGCCGGCGGTCTGCAGATCGGGCCAGCGCGCGGTGAGGCCGTCGAGCAACAACCCGGCCAGCAGATCGCCGGATGCTTCGCCGGCGACCAGCGCGAAGCGTCGCTGCCCGTTGGATGTCATCGCTGGACGCTCAGCGCGCGATGCCGCGCGTGGAAGTGGCGAGGAAGCCGTCCATCAACGCCACGTCGGCCGCGGCATCGGGCGTTTCGGCAGCCAGCGCGGCGATGCCGGCGCGCGCCTCCTCGAGCGTCTTGCCCTGGCGGTACAGCAGCTTGTGCATGTCGCGGATGGCCGCGATGCGCCCAGCCGAGAAATCGCGCCGGCGCAGGCCGACCAGGTTCACGCCGCGCACCGCGAGCGGGGTGCCGTCGACCACCATGTAGGGTGGCACGTCCATCGCGACATGGGTGCCGAAGCCGATCATCGCGTGCGCGCCGATGCGCATCCGCTGGAGGATGCCCACCAGCCCGCCGACGGTGACCCAGTCGCCGATATGCACATGGCCGGCCAGCGTGGTGTTGTTGGCCATGGTGATCTGGTTGCCGAGCTGGCAGTCGTGCGCGATGTGCACGTAGGCCATGATCCAGTTGTCGTCGCCGATACGGGTGACGCCCGCATCCTGCACAGTGCCGACATTGAAGGTGCAGAACTCGCGCACCGTGTTGCGGTCGCCGATCGTGAGCTCGGTCGGTTCGCCCGCGTGCTTCTTGTCCTGCGGTACCGCACCCAGCGAGGAGAACTGGAAGATGCGATTGTCGCGGCCGAGGGTCGTGTGACCCTCGATCACGCAATGCGAGCCGATGACCGTTCCCGCACCGATACGCACATGCGGACCGATCACGGTATAGGGACCGACCGCGACCGACGGATCGAGTTCGGCCTTGGGATCGACGATGGCCGTCGGATGAACCTGCGTCATGCGCCGATCGTCAGGCGTTGATCTGGCGCATCGCGCACATCAGCGAGGCCTCGCAGGCCAGCTCGCTGCCCACCAGCGCCCGACCCTTGAACTTCGAGATGCCGGCCTTCATGCGCTCGATCTCGACCTCCAGCGTGAGCTGGTCGCCCGGCTCCACGGGCCGCTTGAAGCGCGCGCCGTCGATCGCGGCGAAGTAATAGACGGTGTTGTCGTCGGGCACGATGTCGAGCGAACGGAACGACAGCAGCGCCGCGGCCTGCGCCATGGCTTCGAGCATCAGCACGCCGGGCATCACCGGGCGATGCGGGAAATGGCCGTTGAAGAACGGCTCGTTCATGGTCACGTTCTTGAGCGCCGTGATGCGCTTGCCCTTCTCCATGTCCAGCACGCGGTCGACCAGCAGAAAAGGATAGCGGTGCGGCAGCAGCTTGAGGATTTGATGGATGTCGAGCGTCGTCGTCATGGTGGTCTTCTGTTCCTGCATCGTCGTCATTGTTGGGGGGGAGCCTTCTCCAGCGCCTTCAGTCGTTCGCGCAGGCTGTGCAACTGCTTGAGCGTTGCAGCGTTCTTTTCCCAGGTCGCATTGTCATCGATGGGGAACATGCCGGTGTACTGGCCGGCCTTGCGGATGGAGCGTGTCACCACGGTGGCGGCGGACACGTGGACGTTGTCGGCCACGCTCAGGTGGCCCAGCACGATGGCGCCGCCCCCGAAGGTGCAGTTGGCGCCGATGGTCGCGCTGCCGGCCACGCCGACACAACCCGCCATCGCGGTGTTGCGGCCGATGCGCACGTTGTGGCCGATCTGGATCAGGTTGTCGAGCTTCACGCCGTCCTCGAGCACGGTGTCGTCGAGCGCGCCGCGGTCGATGCAGGTGTTGGCGCCGATCTCGACGTCATTGCCGACGCGCACCGCACCGAGCTGCTCGATCTTGACCCAGCCCTCCTTGCTCGGCGCGAGACCGAAGCCGTCGGCACCGATGACCACGCCCGGATGCAGCAGGCAGCGCTCGCCGATCGTGCAGTCCTCGCTCACGGTGACGCGCGACTTCAGCACCGTGCCGGCGCCGATGCGCGCGCCGCGCTCGACCACGCACAGCGCGCCGATGCGGGCCGTGGGGTCGACCTGCGCTTCGGGATGGACCACGGCCGAGGGATGGATGCGCTCGGCCTCGGGCCGTGCATGGCTCGACTTCCACAGCTGCGTGAGCCGCGCGAAATAGAGGTAGGGATCTGCCGCGACGATGTAGGCCCCGCGCGCGGCTGCGGCCTCGCTCATCGCGGGCGACACGATCACGCAGGCGGCCCTGGAGGCCGCGAGTTCCTGCTGGTATTTGGGATGGCTCAGGAAGCTGAGCGCATCGGGCTGTGCATTCTGGAGCGGGGACAGCCGCTCGATGGACAGCATCGCATCGCCATGAAGCTCGCCCCCGAGGGCGTCAACGATGGCTCCTAGCTGCAGCGCCACGCCGGTACGCGGCGTTACTTGCCGCCCGTGGGCGAGGAAGCGGGCGACGGCGTGCTCAGCGAGGCGTTGAGCGCCTTGATCACCTTGTCGGTGATGTCGTGCTTCGGGTTGATGTAGATCGCTTCCTGCAGGATGGCGTCGTACTTCTCGGCTTCGGCAACCTGCTTGACCACGCGGTTCGCACGGTCGTAGACCTGTTGCAGCTCTTCGTTCTTGCGGGCGTTGAGGTCTTCCTGGAACTCGCGGCGGCGGCGCTGGAAGTCTCGATCCTGCTCGATCAGCGTGCGCTGGCGCGCGTTGCGCTGGCTTTCGGGCAGCGTGGCGGCCTCGCGCTCGAACTTCTCGGAGGCGGCCTTGAGGGCATCGCCCTGCGCCGTCAGGTCCTTCTCGCGCTTGAGGAACTCGGCCTCGAGCTTGGCCTGCGCCGCCTTCGCGGGCTGCGCTTCGCGCAGCACGCGGTCGGGATTGACGAAGCCGATACGAAATGTTTCCTGCGCCTGCGCCCATGCAGGCGCCGCGACCCATGCCATCGCGGGAATCAGCAACGCGCCTGCCGCGGCGCGAATCAAATGCGTCATTAGAAAGAGGTTCCGATCTGGAATTGCAGGCGCTGGATTCTATCCTTCGGGATCAGGATGACGCCCGTGTTCGGGTCCTGCACTTCCTTCTGCTGGCGCACCGGCACGGCGTAGGCGATGCGCAGCGGGCCGAGCGGCGAGATCCAGCTGATGCCGAGGCCGACCGAGGCACGGATCTTCTTCGAGGCCTTCCATTGCTCGTCGGTGAGGCCGGCCGAGCGCGAGCCGAAGACGTTGCCGGCGTCGAAGAAGCCGTACAGGCGCAGCGTGCGGTCGTTGCCGGCGCCGGGGAACGGCGTGCTGAGCTCGGCGTTGAAGATCGCCTTCTTGGTACCGCCGAGCGCCGCGCCTTCGGTCTGGCCGAGCAGCGGCACGTCGCGCGGACCGAGCGAGTTCTGTTCGAAGCCGCGCACCGAGCCCAGGCCGCCGGCGTAGAAGTTCTTGAAGATCGGGTAGACCTTGCCGCCGAACGCCTTGCCGTAGCCGACTTCGGAGTTGATCGCGAAGGTGTACTGCTTGTTGATCGGGAAGAACTGTTGGTACTGGTAGTTGGTCTTGATGTACCGCATGTCGCCGCCGACGCCGATCTCGAGGTTGGCGCGCTGCAGGCGGCCCTTGGTCGGGACCAGGGCGCTGTCGCGGTCGTCGCGCGCCCAGCCCACGGTCAGCGGGATGCCCCAGACGCTGTCGTTCGCGCAACCGTCAATCACGTCGAAGGTGATGCCCGGCACGAGACTCGGGACCGGACGCGTCGTGCAGCCGAAGTAGCTGCGGTAGGCGTTCGGGGTCAGGAACGCGTAGGTGTTCTTGGACTTGAAGGCGTAGCGCTCCACACCGATGCCGAAGAACACGGTGTCTAGCTCGCTGAACGGCACGCCGAAGCGGATCGAGGCGCCCTGGTTGACCAGCTGGTAATCGCCATCGACCGCCGTGTTGTAGGGGCGGGTCGTGTTGTGATAGACGCTGATCGTGCGCGAGATGCCGTCCTTGGTGAAGTACGGATCGGTGGTGGTCACCGAGATCGTGCGGTTCGACTTGCTGGTGTTGACCTGCAGGCCCAGGTAGTTGCCCGAGCCGAACACGTTTTCCTGCTGGATGCCGAAAGTCAGCGAGACGCGCTCCGCGCTCGAGTAGCCGGCGCCCAGCTGCAGCGAACCGGTGGGCTTCTCGGCCACGGTGATCAGCAGGTCGACCTGGTCGGGCGAGCCCGGCAGCTCCTGGGTCTCGACGTTCACTTCGGTGAAGTAGCCCAGGCGGTCCACGCGGTCGCGCGAGAGCTTGATCTTGTCGCCGTCGTACCAGGAAGCCTCGTACTGGCGGAATTCGCGGCGGATCACTTCGTCGCGCGTGCGGGTGTTGCCACCGACGTTCACGCGGCGCACGTAGACGCGGCGCGAGGGCTCGGCCTGCAGCACCAGCGTCACGCGGTTGTTGACCCGGTCGATCTCGGGCTTGGCCTGCACGCGCGCGAAGGCGTAGCCGAAGGTGCCGAAGTAGTCGGTGAAGGCCTTGGTGGTCGCGTTGACCTGCTCGCCGTTGTAGGGTTCGCCCGGCTTGATCGTGACCAGCGTCTTGAACTCGTCGTCGCGGCCGAGGAAGTTGCCGTCGAGCTTGACGCCCGCGACCACGAACTTCTCGCCTTCGGTGATGTTGACCGTGACCGACAGGTCCTGGCGGTCCGGCGAGATCGCGACCTGGGTCGAGTCGACGCGGAATTCGAGGTAGCCACGCGTGATGTAGTAGCTCTTCAGCGTCTCGAGGTCGGCATTGAGCTTGGCGCGCGAGTACTGGTTCGACTTGGTGTACCAGCTGAGCCAGCCGCCGCTGTCCTGGTCGAACAGGTCGAGCAGCGTGCTCTCGCTGAAGTCCTTGTTGCCGACGATGTGCACTTCGCGGATGCGCGCCGAGTCGCCCTCGGTGACCGTGAAGGTCAGGTTCACGCGGTTGCGCTCGATCGGCGTGACGGTGGTCACGACCTGTGCGTTGTAGAGGCTGCGGCTCACGTACTGGCGCTTGAGCTCCTGCTCGGCGCGGTCGGCCAGGGCCTTGTCGTAGGGCCGGCCTTCGGTCAGGCCGACTTCGCGCAGCGCCTTCTGCAGCGCGGCCTTGTCGAATTCCTTGGTGCCGACGAAGTCCACGTCGGCGATGGTCGGGCGCTCCTCGACGATCACCACCAGCACATTGCCGTTGACGTCGATGCGCACGTCCTTGAACAACCCCAGATCGAACAGCGCGCGGATCGCGGCGGAACCGCGGTCGTCGCTGTAGGTGTCGCCCACGCGCAGCGGCAACGACGCGAAGATCGTTCCGGGCTCCACGCGTTGCAGGCCTTCCACGCGAATGTCGCGCACGGTGAAAGGCTCGACGGCCCAGGCTGCCGTGGCCGCCAACGTGCTGGCCACCAGTGCGGCAACGCTACGCAGGCGAAAGCGACTGAAGTTTTTGTTCATCTGTGAATTGATCCGGCGCGGAAAGGGCCGGCAAGATAGTTAACCAAAGAGCCGCGATGTGTCGTTGAACAAGGCAATCGACATCATGACCAGGAGCAGGGCAACGCCACCGCGCTGAAGCCAGTCCATCCAGACGTCGGAGACGCTTTTACCGGTCAGGCCCTCCCAAAGATAATACATCAGGTGCCCCCCATCGAGGACCGGCAGCGGGAGCAGATTGAGCACGCCCAGGCTCACGCTGATGAGTGCGAGGAACACCAGGTACTGCGTGAGCCCCAGGCTGGCGGACTTGCCGGCGTAGTCGGCGATGGTGATCGGGCCGCTGAGATTCTTGATCGAGGCCTGGCCGATGACCATCTTGGCCATCATGCGCACGGTCAGTGCCGAGACCTCCCAGGTACGGACCACGCCGCGCCAGACGCCGTCGACCGGCCCCTGCCGCACGGTCACCATCTCGGGCGGCGCGCCCACGTAGGCACCGATGCGGCCGACCTTCAGACCGCCCTCGTCGCGCACCTCGGGTACGACCTCGAGGGTCTGGGCACGGCCTTCGCGCTCGATTCGCCACGGCTGCGCCTGCGCCTTGCCATCCTTGACCGAGGCACGGATCGCCTCGCGCAGCTGCTGGCCATCGACGATGGCGGTGTCGCCGATGGCGCGCACCAGGTCGCCACGGCGCAGGCCCGAGCGCTCGCCGGCGCCGCCGGCCATCACCTCGCCGATCTCGGGGCGGGTCATGGGCGCGAGCACGCCGATCTTGCGGAACATCTGGGCATCGGCATCCTTGGCCTCGATGCGGCTCAGCGGCAGCACCAGCGTGCGGGCCGGCTGGCCGCCCTGCCCCGCCACCTCGAGCGTCAGGTCGTGGCCGTCGAGCGCGCCGCGGGTCATGCGCCAGCGCAGGTCCTCGAAGGACTGGACCTCGCTCAGATCGTCGCCCTCGAAGCCGGCACGGGCGATGTGCTCGCCGCCGCGCAGCCCGGCCTGCTCGGCCAGCGAGGCCGCCACCGGCCGCGCCAGGGTCGCCACCGGCTCCTGCACGCCAATCCAGTTCACGGCCGTGTAGAGGGCCACCGCCATCAGCAGGTTGGCGATCGGGCCGGCCGCGACGATGGCCGCGCGCGAGCGCAGCGGCTGGGTGTTGAAGGCGCGGTGGCGCTCCTCGGGCGCCACTGGCGCCTCGCGCTCGTCGAGCATCTGGACGTAGCCGCCGAAAGGGAACAGGCCGACGGCGAACTCGGTGTCCTGCCCCGGATGCTGGCGCCGCGGCTTCCAGGTGTAGACGGGCTTGCTGATGCGCCAGAGGAAACGGCCGAGCAGCGAGGGGCTGTCCGGGCTGCCGAAGGGCAGCGTGGCCACGCCGAAGCGCTTGACCTTGACGCCGCAGGCCACCGCGACCCGGTAGTGCCCGAACTCGTGCACGGTGATCAGCAGGCCGAGCGCGACGATGAACGCGACGAGGGTGAGCATCCGGAACCTTGCTTCTGGGAATCGGCGACGCGGGTGGGCGTCAGGCGGAAAGGCGCAGCGCCGCGGCATTCGCGGCGGCGCGGGCGCTGGCGTCGATGGCCAGCAGATCGGCCCGCGACCCCGGCTTGGAGGGCGCAACTGCCTCCAAAGTTTCCATGTTGACCGCATGAATGCGGTCGAAGCGCAGCCGGCGCGCCAGGAAGGCCTCGACCGCGACCTCGTTGGCGGCATTGAGCACGGCCGTGGTGCCCGGCACCGCGCGCAGCGCCTGCCAGGCTAGGTCGAGGCCCGGGAAGAGCGCCGCGTCGGGCGCGGCGAAGCTCAGGTCGGCCAGCTGGCGGAAGTCCAGCCGCGTGGCCCCGCTCTCGATGCGCTCGGGCCAGGCCAGGCCGACGGCGATCGGCACCCGCATGTCGGGCGTGCCGAGCTGGGCCAGCACCGAGGCGTCGGTGAACTGCACCATCGAATGGACCACGCTCTGCGGATGGATGACCACCTCGATCTGCTCGGGCGCCACGCCGAACAGGTGCCGCGCCTCGATCACTTCGAGGGCCTTGTTCATCATGGTGGCCGAGTCGACCGAGATCTTGCGCCCCATCACCCAGTTGGGATGGGCGCAGGCCTGCTCGGGCGTGACGGAGCTCAGGGTGTCGGGCGCGCGGGTGCGGAACGGACCGCCCGATGCGGTGAGGATGATCTTGTCGATGCGCCGCGCCCAGGTGGACGGGTCCTCGGGCAGCGACTGGAAGATGGCCGAGTGCTCGCTGTCGATTGGCAGCAGCGTCGCCCCGCCCTCGCGCACCGTGCGCATGAACAGGTCGCCGCCGACCACCAGCGCCTCCTTGTTGGCCAGCAGCAGGCGCTTGCCGGCGCGCGCGGCCGCCAGGCAGGGACCCAGGCCGGCGGCGCCGACGATGGCGGCCATGACGGCATCGACCTCGTCGTGCGATGCTATCTCTTCGATAGCGCCAGCGCCAGACAGAACCCGGGTGGGCAGATGGTTCTGCTGCAGCTTTTCGGCCAGCGCGGCCGCATGGGCTTCGCTCGCCATGACCGCGAAGCGTGGGGAGAAGCGCGCGCACTGCGCGAGCATCTCGTCGACCTTGGTGGCGGCCGAGAGCGCGAAGACCTCGAAGCGCTCGGGATGGCGCGCGATGACGTCGAGCGTGTTGGCGCCGACCGACCCGGTCGAGCCGAGCACCGTCACGCGTTGTCTGGGGAAAGTGTTCACAGAAAAGCCAGCATCATTGCAATGGGCAGCGTGGGCAAGAGGGCATCCACCCGATCGAGCACCCCGCCATGGCCGGGCAGCAGCCGGCTGCTGTCCTTGGCGCCCGCGCTGCGCTTGATCAGCGATTCGACCAGGTCGCCGACCACGCTCATCGCCGCCATGAAGACCACGCCGAGCAGCAGCAGCCACCAGCCGCGCGTCGCCAGCCGGCTGTAGAGGCTGGCCACCGTGGCCTGCGCCGAGGCATCGGCCCAGACCCAGGCCAGTGCCAGCACCACCACGCCCGCCATGCCGCCCCAGACGCCTTCCCAGCTCTTGCCGGGACTGATGGCGGGCGCGAGCTTGCGGCGCGTGAACTTGAGACCGAAGGCGCGGCCGGCGAAATAGGCGAAGACGTCGGCGACCCAGACCAGCACCAGGATCGACAGCAGGAAGTTGATGCCGATCAGGCGCGCCTGCACCGCGGCCAGCCAGGCCACCCAGAGCGCGAGCAGCCCGCCCACCAGCCTGATGCCGCGCGGCACCTTGGGCCAGCCCGGAACGGCGGCACGCAGCAGCGCCGCGCCACCGAGCACCCAGGCGGCGCTGGCGACGATCCACAGCGGCAGCAGCGGCTGGGCCAGCAGCCCGAGCCACCACGAGAACGCGCACAGCGCCACCATCTCGAGGCCCAGGAACACGGACACGCGCTGGCCGTAGCCGTTGAGACGCCCCCACTCCCAGGCCGCGGCGCCGATCAGCACCAGCATCACGCAGCCGAAGGGAACGTAGGAAGGATAGAAAAGCGCCGGCAGCAGGATCGCCAACAGGACGATCGCCGTGAGGATGCGTTGCTTGAGCATGCAGCGGGGTCGTCCGGAAAAGAGGGATCAGGCGGTCTGGCGCGATCGGGCGTCGGTCGTGACCTGCGCCGAGGTCTTGCCGAAGCGGCGCTCGCGGTTCTGGAATGCGGCGATGCCCTCGTCGAGCGCGGCCTCGTCGAATTCGGGCCAGAGCTTGTCGCTGAAGAACAGCTCGGCGTAGGCGCTCTGCCAGAGCAGGAAGTTCGACAGCCGCTGCTCGCCGCCGGTGCGGATGAACAGGTCGGGGTCGGGCACGTGGGCCAGCGCCATCGCGCGGTCGAGGTTGAGCTCGGTCAGCGGCTCGCCGCGCGCGGCCAGCTTGGCGGCGGCCTGGGCGATGTCCCAGCGGCCGCCGTAGTTGAAGCACACGTTGAGCACCAGGCGGTCATTGGCCGCCGTGGCGTTCTCGGCGTCGACCAGCCCCTTCACCATCTTCGGCGACAGGCCGCCGCGCTCGCCGACGAAGCGCAGCTGAACGCCGTCGCGGCCGAGCTTGGGCACCTCGCGCGCCAGCGCGCCGACCATCAGGTCCATGAGGCCCGAGACTTCCTCGGGCGGACGGTTCCAGTTCTCCGAGGAGAAGGCGAACACGGTGAGCACCCGCACGCCGCGATCGACGCAGGCCTTGACGCAGCGCCGCAGCGACTCCACGCCCTGCTTGTGCCCCGCCACGCGGGGCAGGAAGCGCCGCGTGGCCCAGCGGCCATTGCCATCCATGACGATGGCGATGTGGTGCGGAATGGTCTGCGGCTTGGAGGCGGCCATGGGCAGCCTCAAACGGCCATGATCTCCGCTTCCTTGGCCGTGATCAGGCGATCGATTTCCGCGATGTGGCGGTCGGTCACTTTCTGGATCTCGGCTTCGGCGCGCTTCTGGTCGTCTTCCGAAGCCAGCTTTTCCTTGACCAGCTTCTTGACCGCCTCGTTGGCGTCGCGGCGCAGGTTGCGCGTCGCGATCTTGGCGCTCTCGCCTTCGTTGCGCACCAGCTTGGTCATCTCGCGGCGGCGCTCCTCGCTCATCGCCGGCAGCGGCACGCGGATCAGCTCGCCCATCGAGGCCGGGTTGAGACCCAGGTCGCTTTCGCGGATGGCCTTCTCGATCTTGGCGCCCATGCCCTTTTCCCAGGGTTGCACGCTCAGCGTGCGCGAGTCGAGCACCGACACGTTGGCCACCTGGCTCAGCGGCACCTGCGAGCCGTAGTACTCGACATGGATCGAGTCGAGCAGCGCGGCGTTGGCACGGCCGGTGCGGATCTTGGTGAGGTTGTTCTGGAAGGCAGCGATCGACTGGTTCATCTTCGCGTCGGTCGTGCTGCGGATATCGGCAATGGTCATTCTCAAATACTCCTAGGCATGCACCAGCGTGCCCTCGTCCTCGCCCATGACGACGCGCTTGAGCGCGCCGTTCTTGAAGATCGAGAACACCTTGATCGGCAGCTTCTGGTCGCGGCACAGCGCGAAGGCCGCCGCGTCCATGATGCCGAGATTCTGCGCGATGGCCTGGTCGAAGGTCAGGCTGGCGTAGCGCGTCGCGTCGGGATGGGTCTTCGGATCGGCGCTGTAGACGCCGTCGACCTTGGTCGCCTTGAGCACCAGCTCGGCGCCGATCTCGGCGCCGCGCAGCGCGGCGGCGGTGTCGGTGGTGAAGAAGGGGTTGCCGGTGCCGGCAGCGAACACCACGACCTTGCCTTCCTCGAGGTACTGCAGCGCCTTGGGCCGCACGTAGGGCTCGACCACCTGCTCGATGGCGATGGCGGACATCACGCGCGCCACCAGCCCCTGCTTGTTCATGGCATCGGCCAGCGCCAGCGAGTTCATCACCGTGGCCAGCATGCCCATGTAGTCGGCCGTGGCGCGGTCCATGCCGACCGAGCCGCCCGCGACGCCGCGGAAGATGTTGCCGCCGCCGATCACGACCGCCACCTCGACGCCCATGTTCACGACCTCGGCCACTTCCGCGACCATGCGCACGATGGTGGCGCGGTTGATGCCGAAGGCATCGTCGCCCATCAGTGCCTCTCCCGACAGCTTCAACAAGATTCGCTTGTGGGCTGGGCGGGGATCAGACATGGGCAATTTCCTTTGAGAGTGAGCGGGGGCGAGTGTAGGGCTTGGCGGTGAAAAGGCGACAGCATGCACCGGCACGCCGTCGCCTTCTGGCGGGAACGGTCTCAGGCAGCGGCCTTGGCGGCGGCGACCTGGGCCGCGACTTCGGCGGCGAAGTCGTCGACCTTCTTCTCGATGCCTTCGCCGACCACGTACAGGGTGAAGCCCTTGACGGTGGTGTTGACGGCCTTGAGCATCTGTTCGACGGTCTGCTTGTCGTTCTTCACGAAGGGCTGGTTGTGCAGCGAGACTTCCTTGAGGAACTTCTGCACGCCGCCCTCGATGCGCTTGGCAACGATGTCGGCGGGTTGCGGCTTCTTGCCTTCGGCTTCGGCGGTCTTGCGGTCTTCTTCCGCCTTGCCCGCTGCCACGGCGCGTTCCTTCTCGATCAGCTCGGCCGGGACGTCCGAGGCGGCGACCGACACGGGCTTCATGGCGGCGATGTGCATCGCGACGTCCTTGGCGGCGGTGTCGTCACCCTCGAACTCGACCATCACGCCGATGCGCGTGCCGTGCAGGTACGAAGCCAGCTTGCCGTTGCCGGCGAAGCGCTTGAAGCGGCGGAAGCTCATGTTCTCGCCGATCTTGCCGACCAGGCCCTTGCGCACGTCTTCGAGCGTGGGGCCGAAGCCGTCCTGCTCGTAGGCCAGCGCGCCCAGCGCGGCGATATCGGCCGGGTTGTTCTGCGCGACCAGCTTGGCGGCGGCATTGGCCAGGGCCAGGAAGCTGTCGTTCTTGGTGACGAAGTCGGTTTCGCAGTTGATCTCGATCATCGCGCCGGCGGCGTCGTCGACATAGGCGGCCACCACGCCTTCAGCGGTGATGCGGCTCGATGCCTTGCCGGCCTTGTTGCCGAGCTTGATGCGCAGCAGCTCTTCGGCCTTTTCCATGTTGCCGTCGGCCTCGGTCAGAGCCTTCTTGCACTCCATCATCGGCGCGTCGGTCTTGGCGCGCAGTTCGCCGACCATGCTTGCGGTGATTGCAACCATTGTTTCTCTCCGTATTCAGAAAATCAGATTAAAAAAAAGGGGCAACGAAGCCCCTTCTTCAGGCGCGGGGACGCGCAGCTCAGGCCGAAGCGCTTTCTTCGACTTCGACGAATTCGTCGCTACCTTCGGCGATGGCCTTGACCACGTCGCTGGTCGCGCTGTTGCGGCCTTCGATGATCGCGTCGGCGATGCCACGGGCGTACAGCGTGACGGCCTTCGACGAGTCGTCGTTGCCGGGGATCACGTAGTCGATGCCTTCGGGCGAGTGGTTGGAGTCCACCACGCCGATCAGCGGAATGCCGAGCTTCTTGGCTTCGGCCACGGCGATCTTGTGGAAGCCCACGTCGATCACGAAGATGGCGTCGGGCAGCGCGGTCATGTCCTGAATGCCGCCGATGTCCTTCTCGAGCTTCTCGATTTCACGGGTGAAGGTGAGCTGCTCTTTCTTGCTCAGGCTGTCGAGGCCGGCTTCCTGCTGGGCCTTCATGTCCTTCAGACGCTTGATCGAGGTCTTGACGGTCTTGAAGTTGGTCAGCATGCCGCCGAGCCAGCGGGTGTCGACGAAGGGCACGCCGGCGCGGCGGGCTTCGGTGGCGACGATTTCGCGTGCCTGGCGCTTCGTGCCGACCATCAGGATCGTGCCGCGGTTGGCCGTGAGCTGCTTGGCGTACTTGGCCGCCTCCTGGAACATCGGGAGCGACTTTTCCAGGTTGATGATGTGGATCTTGTTGCGATGACCGAAGATGAACGGGGCCATCTTGGGGTTCCAGAAGCGGGTTTGGTGGCCGAAATGGACACCGGCTTCCAGCATTTCGCGCATGGTGACGGACATTGAAATTACTCCGAAGGTTGGGTCTAAAATCCAGCCCGTTTTTGCACTCCGCCGGACGCTGCAAACCGGCCTGGCCGGCCACGCTGCATCAGCGAAGTCGCAACACCTTGATTGGGCTGGTTTGCGAATGTGTTTCCTCTGCGTGGCGCTCGTCCCTTACAGGCAAAGTACCGCGTGAGCGAAACCCAAAGAGTATAGCACGCGCCTCAGACACCTCTGCCCCGCCCGCCTTGCCAGCCCCTGAAGCCCCTTCGTCCCGTCATCCGTCGCGAACCGCGCGGCGGACACGCACGCTCGATGCCCCGTCCCGCACCCGGAAAACGCCCTGCGAGGCCAATGCTCTGGCATGCTGCACCGCACGACGAGACGGCACTGCTGCTTCAAAAACAATAGCTGCAAGCCCTCGTCAGATGGGCGTCAGCTCTCTTTTTTATTCTGAATCTCAATGAAAATCGCGATCGTGGGCGCCGGCATCATCGGTGTCACCACAGCCTGGGAGTTGGCGTCCGACGGCCATGAAGTGGCCGTTTTCGAACGCCGGGGCGCCGCCGCCGAGGAGGCCAGCTTCGCCAATGCCGGCGTGGTCGCGCCCGGCTATGTCACGCCCTGGGCGGCGCCCGGCATGCGCCTGAAGGTGCTGCGCTCGCTGCTGTCGTCGCACGGCGCCATCAAGCTGCGCTGGCCGCTGTCCTCGCGCGACCTGGGCTGGATGTCGCGCTGGCAGAAGGCCTGCAAGCTCGAAACCTACCTCGCGAACCGAGCGCGCATGCAGCGCCTGGCCTTCTACAGCCGCACCCGGCTGCACGAGGTGAGCGAAGCCCGCGAACTCAGCTACGAACGCAGCGACGGCTACCTGGTGCTGCTGCGCTCCAAGCGCGAGCGCAAGCTGGTCCAGCCCGGCCTCGAGGTGCTGCGCGGCGCGGGCAGCGTGTTCCGCGAAGTCGATGCCGACGAGGCCCGGCTGATCGAGCCCGCCCTCAATCCCGACACCGCGCTGGCCGGCGCGATCTACCTGCCCGAGGACGAGGTCGCCAATTGCCGCCAGTTCGCACTGTTGCTCAAGTGGGAGGCCGAGGCACTCGGCGCGCAGTTCCATTTCAACTGCGACATCGCGCCGCTGAGCCGGGCCGCGCCCACTTCGGTGTCGCTGGCCAGCGGCTCCGATGCGCTGCGCTTCGATGCGGTGGTGGTCTGCGCCGGGCTCGGCTCGGCCTCGCTGCTGCGCCCGCTCGGCCTGCGGATCCCGATGGCCCCGGTCTACGGGCACTCGGTGAGCGCGCCGGTGCGCGAGCCGCTCAATGCGCCGCGCAGCGCGATCATGGACGAGCGCTACAAGGTCGCGATCTCGCGCCTCGGCCAGCGCGTGCGCGTGGCCGGCAGCGCCGAGATCGGCGGCTCGGCCGACACGCTGAGCCAACCCGCGATCCTCACGCTCTACAAGGTGCTGCAGGACTGGTTCCCGGGCGCGGCGACCTTGCAGTCGGGTGTGCAGCAGTGGAAAGGCGCACGGCCGATGCTGCCCGACGGGCCGCCGGTGCTCGGCGCGAGCGGCATTCCGGGCGTGTGGCTCAACCTGGGCCATGGCTCCAGCGGCTGGGCCCTGTCGTGCGGCAGCGCGCGCGTGGTGGCCGACCTGATCGCCGGGCAGGACCCGGGTGTGGACCTCGAAGGCCTGGGCGTCGAGCGGCTCGGAAGCTGAGGCTCAGGCCTCGTCCTTCGGGCCCCACTGGCGCGGATAGGCGGCCGGCTTCTCCACCGGCAGGGGCGACGGCTCCGGCGGCCGCAGGCGCCGGGCCAACCCGGACAGCAACGCGGGCCCGACCAGCACGCACACGGCCAGGCACAGCAGGTCAGCGGCCATCAGCAGCCAGCGCCACGCGCCCGCGGAACCGTCGATCAGGGGATCGAGCCAGCGGATCAGCCCGAAGCCCCAGCCCACGCTCGCGGCCCAGGCCAGGTCGCGCAGCGGCACCCAGCGCAGCGATTCGGCCAGCAGGAACACGCCCCAGACGGCGGCCAGCCATCCCAGCGCCCAGCCCGGGCCCTCGTCCAGCATCATGCCCGTGACGACGAAGGCCGCGAACCACGCGAACAGCAGCGCGACCAGCCAGCCGAGGAGTCCGAGACGTTTCATCGCGCGATCATAGGCAGGGGCAGAATCGCCCGATGCATCGCATCACCGCCGCCACCGCCGCCGACCTGTTCGACCTCGCCGCCACGCGCCGCATCGAGCAGGCCGGCGCGGCCGCCCTGCCCGCCCACGCGCTGATGCGGCGCGCCGGACTGGCGGTGGCACGGCTCGCGATGGCGATCGCGCCGCACGCCCGCACGGTCTGGGTGGCCTGCGGGCCGGGCAACAACGGCGGCGACGGCTTCGAGGCGGCCGCGCAGTTGCGGCAGCGCGGGTTCGAGGCCATCGTCAGCTTCGCGGGCGACGAGACCCGACTGCCCGCGGACGCGAAGGCCTCGCTGCAGCGGGCTCGCGATGCCGGCGTGGTCTTCGCCTCGGAGCCGCCCGCGCACTACGAACTCGCGATCGACGCCTTGCTCGGCATCGGGGTCGGCCGGCCGCCCCAAGGCACGATGGCCGACTGGCTGCGCCGCATGCATGGCGAGCCGCATCCGGTGCTCGCGGTCGACGTACCGTCAGGACTGAATGCCGACACCGGCACGCACTCGCTTGGCGAGTTGCCCGGGCAGAGCGCGGCATCGCGACGCATCTGCCTGAGCCTGCTGACCCTGAAGCCCGGCCTCTTCACGGCCCAGGGCCGCGACGCGGCCGGCGAGATCTGGTTCGACGACCTCGGCTGCGGCGCGACAAGCGAACCGCCCGTGGCGCGCCTGCCGGGCGCCCCGTCGCTCGCGCCGCGCGCCCATGCCTCCCACAAGGGCAGCTACGGCGACGTGGCCGTGATCGGCGGCGCTTCGGGCATGGCCGGCGCGGCACTGCTGGCCGGGTCCGCCGCGCTGCACGCGGGCGCGGGCCGCACCTTCGTCGGGCTGCTCGATCCGGGCGCGGCACCGGTCGACCTCGCACAGCCCGAACTCATGCTGCGCGACGCCCGCTCGCTCGATCTCTCGGCAATGGCCGTGGTCTGCGGCTGTGGCGGCGGTACCGCGGTGCGCGAGCTGCTGCCGCGCGTGCTGTCGACCGCCCGCGCGCTGGTGCTCGATGCCGATGCGCTCAACGCGCTCGCGAGCGACGACGGCTTGCTGACTCAATTGAAGGCGCGCACGAAGCGCGGCCGGCCCACGGTGCTGACGCCGCATCCGCTCGAGGCGGCGCGGCTGCTCGGCGGCACGGCCGGCGAGGTGCAGGCCGATCGCCTGGCGGCCGCGCGCCGGCTGGCGGCGCAAACGGGCGCCGTGGTCGTGCTCAAGGGCTCGGGAACGATCGTGGCCGACGACGCGGGCACGGTGCCCGTCCTCAATCCGACCGGCAATGCCCGCCTCGCGAGCGCCGGCACCGGCGATGTGCTCGCCGGCATGGTCGGCGCGGGCCTGGCGGCGGGCCGCGACGCCTTCGACGCCGCCCGGGAAGCGGCCTGGCACCATGGCCACCTGGCCGACCGCTGGCCGGCCGACGCACCGCCGCTGACGGCCGGCGCGCTCGCGCGCCAGTCGCCCCGCTGACGGGCTTCTAGCCGCGGCCGACGAAGGGCATCTTCGTCGCCATCACCGTGTGGAACAGCACGTTGGCCTCGAGCGGCAGGTTCGCCATGTAGAGCACCGACTGGCCGACGATCTTCACGTCGATCAGCGGCTCCACCGCGAGCTCGCCATTGGCCTGCGGCACACCCTTGGCCATGCGCGCGGCCAGCTCCGTCATGGCATTGCCGACGTCGATCTGGCCCACGGCGATGTCGTGCTTGCGCCCGTCGAGCGAGGCCGTCTTGGTCAGTCCCTCGACCGCATGCTTGGTCGCCGTGTAGGCGGCCGAGTTCGGCCGCGGCGCGGTGGCCGAGATCGAGCCGTTGTTGATGATGCGGCCACCCTTCGGCGTCTGCGCCTTCATCGTGCGGAAGGCCTGCTGGATGCAGAAGAACATCCCGTTGAGGTTGATGTCGACCACGCCACGCCATTGCTCGGGCGTCCAGTCCTCGAAGGAACCGGGCGGGTTGCCGACGCCCGCGTTGTTGAACAGCAGGTCGACGCGGCCGAAGCGCTCGACGGTGGCGCCGAACAGCGCCTGCACCGACTCGGCGCTGGCCACGTCGGTGGGCACCGCGAAGGCGCGCGCGCCGGCGCCCGACTCCTCGGCCACCTGCTCGAGCGGCTCGAGACGGCGGCCCGCCAGGGCCACGCTCCAGCCATCGGCCAGCAGCGCCAGCGCCGCGGCGCGGCCGATGCCGGTGCCGGCACCCGTGACGATCGCGATGCCCTTGTTCTTCTCTGTACTCATGCCCGTTGTCTCCTTCTCGGCGTGTTCATGGATTCGAATGGATTGGATGCGATGGATGAAGGAGGCATTCAGCCGCGGCGCGTCTTGCGCCCCTTCATCTTGTTGGCGGCCTTCTTGACCGCCGATTTGAAGGCCTGCATCGCGGACTGCGGGCCGCCCGTGGCCTGTTCGCGTCCGCCGCGGGTGCCGCCGGCCGGCGCCTCGGCCTTCTGGCGCGCGCCGCGCTTGGCCGAGGCCTTGACCGGCACGCCGCCGGCCGGGGCCCCCTTGTCCTTCATGGCGCGCGCGGTGAGCTCCTCGCCTTCGCGCACCAGGCGGAAGTCGATCTTGCGGCCGTCGAGATCGACGCGACTCACCTGCACCCGCACCCGCGTGCCGATGGCATAGCGGATGCCGGTGCGCTCGCCGCGCAGTTCCTGGCGCATCTCGTCGAACTTGAAGTACTCGCCGCCAAGCTCGGTGATGTGCACCAGGCCCTCGACGTACATCGCATCGAGCGTGACGAAGATGCCGAAGGTGGTGGCCGCGGTGACCACGCCGCCGTACTCCTCGCCGAGGTGCTCGCGCATGTACTTGCACTTGAGCCAGGCCTCGACGTCGCGGCTGGCTTCGTCGGCGCGGCGCTCGTTGGCGCTGCAATGCAGCCCGGCGGCCTCCCAGGCCTGCACTTCCTTGGTCGGCGCGACCGTGGCCTTCTGCGGCTTGGTGGTCGGCGCCTTCACGCGCGAGGCCAGCCGCTTGGCGAGCTTGGCATGCGCCTCGCCCGGCGTCGGCAGCATCGGCAGCTGGTAGCGCGTCTTGCCGAGGATGGCCTTGATCACGCGGTGCACCAGCAGGTCGGGATAGCGCCGGATCGGGCTCGTGAAGTGCGTGTAGGCCTCGTAGGCCAGGCCGAAGTGGCCGCTGTTGATCGGCGTGTAGATCGCCTGTTGCATCGAGCGCAGCAGCATGGTGTGGATCTGCTGCGCGTCGGGGCGGTCCTTGGTCGCCTCGGCGATGGCCTGGAACTCACCGGGCGCCGGGTCGTCGGTGATGCTCAGGCCCACACCCATGGCCTTGAGGTAGCCGCGCAGGATTTCCTTCTTCTCGGGCGTCGGGCCCTCGTGCACGCGGTACAGGCCCGGGTGCTTGCCCTCGGCGATGAAGTCGGCGCTGCAGACGTTGGCCGCGAGCATCGCTTCCTCGATCAGCCGGTGCGCCTCGTTGCGGGTGCGCGGCACGATCTTCTCGATGCGGCCGGCGTCGTCGCAGATGATCTGCGTCTCGGTGGTCTCGAAGTCGACCGCGCCACGCTTGCCGCGCTGCTTGAGCAGGGCCTTGTAGACGTCGGCGAGGTTCAACAGGTCCTTGACGCGCTCCTTGCGCTTGGCCGCCTCGGGGCCGCGCGTGTTGCCGAGGATGGCCGCCACTTCGGTGTACGTGAAGCGGGCATGGCTGTGCATCACCGCCGGATAAAACTGGTAGGCGTAGATCTCGCCATCGGCCGCGACCAGCATGTCGCAGACCATGCACAGCCGGTCGACCTCGGGGTTCAGCGAGCACAGGCCGTTCGAGAGCTTTTCGGGCAGCATCGGGATCACGCGGCGCGGGAAGTACACGCTGGTGGCGCGGTCGTAGGCATCGATGTCGATCGCCGAGCCGGTGCGCACATAGGCGCTGACGTCGGCAATCGCAACCAGGAGGCGCCAGCCCTTGCCGCGGCCGACCTTCGCGGGCTCGCAGTACACGGCGTCGTCGAAGTCGCGCGCGTCCTCGCCGTCGATCGTGACCAGCGGCACGTCGGTGAGGTCGACGCGGCCCTTCTTGTCGGCCGGACGCACCTTCTCGGGCAGCGCCTTGGCCTCGGCCAGGCACGCTTCGGAGAACTCGTGCGGCACGCCGTACTTGCGCACCGCGATCTCGATCTCCATGCCGGGATCGTCGATCTCGCCGAGCACTTCCTTCACCCGTCCCACGGGTTGGCCGAAGAGCGCGGGCGGCTCGGTGAGCTGCACCACGACCACCTGCCCCACCTTGGCGGGACCGGTCGCGCCCTTGGGAATCAGCACGTCCTGGCCGTAGCGCTTGTCCTCCGGTGCCACGAGCCAGATGCCGCCCTCGTGAAGCAGGCGGCCGATGATCGGCTGCTCGGGGCGCTCGATGATCTCGACCACGCGCCCCTCGGGGCGACCGCGGCGGTCGAGCCGCACCACGCGCGCCTTGACGCGGTCCTTGTGCAGGACCGCGCGCATCTCGTTGGGGGGCAGATAGATGTCGGCTTCGCCGTCGTCGCGTTGCACGAAGCCATGTCCGTCGCGATGGCCCTGAACCGAGCCTTCGAATTCATCCAGCAAGCCGCTGGAAGTGACATTATTTTTGATATGATCTCCTTCTTTCCTGAAATTCAAAGCGTACCTGCTTCGGCAAGTATGCGGGCCCAGATGGCGGAATTGGTAGACGCACTAGTTTCAGGTACTAGCGAGTAACATCGTGGAGGTTCGAGTCCTCTTCTGGGCACCAAGTTTAAATAGACTCTCAGCGAGTCCTTCGATTCAAGCCACCGGTCTCCGGTGGCTTTTTTCTTGCCCGCTCCGATCATGGTCGTCATCGACATCGTCCGATGGCGCGCGGTCAGTCCGCGCACCCGAGCCTGTGTCGTGAACGCATCATCGTGCGCACAAAATTGCGAGGCCGCGAGAAAATCGTTTTTGATTTGATATACTCGTAGGCTTTCCTGAAATGCCCAGATGGCGGAATTGGTAGACGCACTAGTTTCAGGTACTAGCGAGTAACATCGTGGAGGTTCGAGTCCTCTTCTGGGCACCAGATCCAAGAGCAGCTTCAAAAGGTTCTTGAGATTCTTCGAATGAAGCCACCGTTTCACGGTGGCTTTTTTCTTGTCCGTTCGAATCATCAAACGGGCAGCGCGATCAGGTCGTGCCCCTCGGCGCCCACGATGCGCGCGCGCGTGAACTCCCCCGCCTTGAGCGTCTTGCTGATCTTCTCGGGCGGCAGCAGCCGCACGGTGCCGTCGATCTCGGGCGCGTCGGCATAGGTGCGTCCCACGCCACCCTTGCGGCCCAGCGCCGGCGCGGAATCGACCAGCACCTGCATCGTCGCGCCGACACGCTCCTGCAGCTTGGCGATCGACACCGCCTCGGCCACTTCCATGAAGCGCGCGCGGCGCGCCTCGCGCTCGGCCTCGGGCAGCATGCCGGGGATGTCGTTGGCGGTGGCGCCCTCGACCGGGCTGTAGGCAAAGCAGCCCGCGCGATCGATACGCGCTTCGCGGATGAAGTCGAGCAGATGCTCGAACTCCTCTTCCGTCTCGCCCGGGAAACCGGCGATGAAGGTGCTGCGGATCACGAGCTCCGGGCACACTTCGCGCCAGCGCGCGATGCGCTCGAGGTTCTTCTCGCCGCTGGCAGGACGCTTCATGCGGCGCAGCACATCGGGATGGCTGTGCTGCAGCGGCACGTCGAGGTAAGGCAGCACCTTGCCGCTGGCCATCAGCGGAATGACCTCGTCCACGCTCGGATAGGGGTAGACGTAGTGCAGCCGCACCCAGGCGCCATAGGGTTCGGCGATCTCGCCGAGCGTGCGCACCAGCTCGAGCATGCGGGTCTTGACCGGCTTGCCGTCCCAGAACCCGGTGCGGTACTTGACGTCCACGCCATAGGCCGAGGTGTCCTGGCTGATCACCAGCAGTTCCTTCACGCCACCCTCGAACAGCGCCTTCGCCTCGCTCAGCACGTCGCCCACGGGCCGCGACACGAGGTCGCCGCGCATCGAGGGAATGATGCAGAAGGTGCAGCGATGGTTGCAGCCCTCGCTGATCTTCAGATAGGCATAGTGGCGCGGCGTGAGCTTGAGGCCCGCCACGCCGAAGCTGTTGGGCACCAGGTCGACGAAGGGATCGTGCGGCTTGGGCAGGTTGGCATGCACCGCATCCATCACCTCCTGCGTGGCATGCGGGCCCGTGACGGCCAGCACGCTGGGGTGCATCTGCTTGACCAGATTGCCGCCCTGGTCGCCGGTCTTGGCACCCAGGCAACCGGTGACGATCACCCGGCCGTTCTCGGCCAGCGCCTCGCCGATGGTGTCGAGGCTTTCCCGGACGGCATCGTCGATGAAGCCGCAGGTATTGACGATCACCAGGTCGGCGCCCTCGAAGGACTTGGCGGTCTGGTAGCCCTCGGCGCTCAGCTGCGTGAGGATCAATTCGGAATCTGTCAGGGCCTTGGGACAGCCCAGGCTCACGAAGCCGACCTTGGGGGCGGCCATCGTGGCTGTTTTTTCGTGGGAGGCAACTTCGCTCATAGCCTCCTATTGTCCCAGCTATCCGGGGCCACCGGTATTTCAGGGACGCTTGATGCCAAAGGCGCCCAATACCTGCTCGGTGCTTTTCTGCATCTGCTCCTGCATCTGCAGGAAGACGTTCTTCGATTGCTCCACGTAGTTGCCCATCAGGCCCTGCAGCATCGGCGACTGCATGCTCATGAAGCGCGACCACATCTCGGGCGTCAGGCCCTCGGCCTTCTCGGCGAGCTGTGCCTGCACCTCGGTCATGGCCTGGATGTTCTTCTCGAGGTAGGGCGCCATGTAGCTCTGCATGGCCTGGCCGTAGAAGCGGATGATGTTGGCCAGCACCTGCTCGGTGAACATCGGCGCACCGCCCGCCTCTTCTTCGAGAATGATCTGCAGCAGGATGCTGCGCGTGAGGTCGTCGCCGGTCTTGGCGTCGCGCACCACGAACTGGGCGCGCTCGATCACCAGCTGCTTGACCTCGGTGAGCGTGATGTAGGTGGACGTCTCGGTGTCGTAGAGCCTTCGGTTCGGGTACTTCTTGATCACACGCTGTACCGGCTTGACCCCGGACTTCTTGCTCTGCACTGCGGACTCCTTCACATGGACGCCCATGTCATCGGATGATTCTAGGGAGCGGTTTTGCTGCATCGCGACAAGGTTTACCCTGACCGCGTGCGCCCGCCGGCCGCGCGCTCACTCGGCGGCGGTGGCGTATTCCGCGCCGCAAGCCGCGCAGGCGGCCGATTCAGGCCGCTCCGCCGCCTCCTCGCGGAAGCGCAAGGGGCTCTTGTGACCATAGACGACCCAGCAACGCGGGCAGTGCTCATGGCCCGCCGTCGGCAGGTAGGCACGGGCGCGCTGCTCGGCACGCTCCTGCGTGACCGGCATGCCCTGCCGCGCCGCGCGCTCGACCTCGCGTGCCGCCATGGTGTCGAGGCGGCCGCTCGCACGATCGTTGATGCCGTAGACGGCCCGCGCGAACTCGATCGGCGCCTGCTTCATCAACGCGGCCAGGCGTGCCTGCGCGCGCTCGCGATCCATCGCGATCGATCGCGCGTTCATCGGGCGATCCCCAGGGAGAAATGAAAAGAAAAAAGGCTCTGCACGACAGCCAAGTTAGCACAAGAAAATGGCCCGGCGGTGGCCCGCGGCGGACATCCAAATGGACGATTGCCACCACGGGAATCCGGCCGAAGGTCAGGCCGCCAATCCAGCGGACGGCCGATCGGGGAATGGCGCCCGGACGAGGCCCGGACAGATCGATGGAAATAATTCTACCCACGGGTAGGATCATCCTTCCCTCTCGCAAAGCCGGTCGCCTGGAGGCGACGCATCGGCGTCACGCCACACCAGAATCACCGGTTGGATGAAGAGACAGGAGACGAAGCTTCGAGCTTCATTGCAAGGGAGAGGAATCTCCCCCGAAATCTCCCGTTGAGCCTGAAGACTGGTCTTCTTCAGAGGGAGATTTGGTAGGCGCGATTGGACTCGAACCAACGACCCCCACCATGTCAAGGTGGTGCTCTAACCAGCTGAGCTACGCGCCTGCGATTGTTTCGAGAAGCTGAAAGTATAGCAGGAGAAATGGCGGTTTTCGGGGCGGCCGCCCCTTTTTCATCGGCGTCGCGCGGATCGCACGCCGGCCACCGCCGTGACCACGCCCAGTACCTGCGCGAGACGCGCCGCATCGGCGATCTCCACGGTGAAGGTCATCCAGGCCGTGCCCTTGACCGACTGCGTCTGCACGCCGATCACGTTCATCTTCTCGCGCGCGAAGACATCGGAGATGTCGCGCAGCAGGCCCTGCCGGTCGGCAGCCTCCACGGCGACGTCGACCGCGTAGACCGGCGCGTCGCCCTTGGTCGCGCCCCACTCCACGTCGATCACGCGCTCGCCGTCGCGCGCGGCCATCGTGCGGAAGTTGCTGCAGTCCACGCGGTGCACGCTCACGCCATGGCCGCGCGTGACGAAGCCCGCGATGGCATCGGGCGGCGCCGGCTTGCAGCACTTCGCGAGTTGCGTCATGAGCGAGGACACGCCGACCACCAGCACGCCGCCCTTGCCCGACTTCTCGCTGGCGCGCGGCTTCTTGATCTGCACGCCGTCGTCGGGATTCGCCGGCGGCTCGGGCGGACGCAGCAGCGTCTCGATGTTGCGCAGCGAGAACTCGTCCTTGCCGACCACTTCGAACAGCTGGTCCGCCGACTTGAAACCCAGTTGCGATGCGAGGTCCTCGAGCCGCATGGCCGTGCGGCCTTCGCGCTGCAGCAGCTTCTCGACCGCCTCGCGGCCACGCGCCACCGTCTCGTGCGTGATCTGCGCATTGAACCAGGCGCGCACCTTGGCGCGCGCCCGATGGCTCGCAAGGTAGCCGAGCTCCGCATTGAGCCAGTCGCGCGAGGGGCCGCCCTCCTTGGCCGCGATGACTTCCACCGTCTGTCCGTTCGACAGCGGCGTGTTGAGCGGCACCATCGCGCCGTCGACGCGCGCGCCACGGCAGCGGTGGCCCAGCGTGGTGTGCACCGTGTAGGCGAAGTCGACCGGCGTCGCGCCCTGCGGCAGCTCGACGATCGCCGCGTCGGGCGTCAGCACGTAGATGCGGTCATCGAACAGGCCCTGGCCCTGCAGGCCGCCCGACAGGTCGCGCTCCCAGGCCAGCAGCTGGCGCAGCACCGCGATCTTGGCGTCGTACTCGCCGCTGGCCCACACGCCCGCGTAGCCCTTGTGGCCGGCTTCCTTGTAGGCCCAGTGCGCCGCCACGCCGTGCTCGGCGTGGTCGTGCATTTCCTCGGTACGGATCTGGATCTCGATCGGCTTGCCGACCTGGCCGTCGACCAGCGCGCGCACCACCGTGTGCAGCGACTGGTAGCCGTTGGGCTTGGGCCGCGCGATGTAGTCGTCGAACTCCTCGTCGATCGGCTGGAAGTGCGAATGCACCCAGGCCAGCGCGGCGTAGCAGTCCTTCACGTCGGGCACCACCACGCGCAGCGCGAGGATGTCGAACACCTGCGCGAAATCGAGCGACTTGCCACGCATCTTCTTGACGATGCTGTAGATGTTCTTCGGCCGCCCCTGCACGGTCGCGCCGATGCCCTCGGCATGCAGCTCGCGCTCCAGCCGCGAGCGCAACTGCTCGACGTAGCTCTCGCGCTCGATGCGCTTCTCGTCGAGCAGGCGCGCGATCAGCTTGTAGGTTTCGGGCTCGAGGAAACGGAACGAGAGGTCCTCGATCTCCCACTTGACCTGCCAGATGCCGAGCCGGTTCGCGAGCGGCGCGAACACCTGCAGCGATTCGCGCGCCACGCCCTCGGGCACCGGCTTCTTGCTCGCGGCCGCGTAGCGCAGCGTCTGCAGGCGCGAGGCCAGGCGCAGCATCACCACGCGCAGGTCGCGCGAGAACGCCAGCAGCATCTTGCGCACGTTCTCGGTCTGCGCGCCGGCGCCTTCGTTCTGGTGCGCGCGCGCCGCCGCGCGGGCCTGCTCCTGCACGCGCACGAGCTTGGTGGTCTCTACCGCCAGCGCCGCGAAGTTGTCGCCGAAGACCTTGGCGATGACTTCCTGCGGACGGTTGAGGTGCGAACAGGCGTAGACCAGGTAGCTCGCGCCCTGCATGGCCTCGGAGCCGCCCATCTTCTTGACGATGGCGGCCACCGCGTCGGCATGCGCCAGCGCGTTCTCGCCGGTGTCGAGCAGTTCGTCGGCGATCAGCGGCTCGGCGAAGGCGCGCGCCCGCGCGAGCATGTTCTCCATCACCGGCGAGCGCTCGGCGGTGGCGGCCGACAGCGGATAGTCGACGACGATGCCGTCCGAAGCCGGCATCCCCTGGAGGCTGGAGGACTCGCGCTTCACGCCGCCCTCAATCGAACAGGAAGTCCGCGACCACCGCGGCCTGCGCGGGATCGACGAAGGTCGGCGCATGGCCGACGCCTTCGAACTCGACCAGCGTGGCGCGCGGGCCGCGCTGGGTCATCGCGGTGGCGGTCTCGCGCGACAGCAGGTCGGACTGGGCGCCGCGCGTGACGAGCACGCGCGCCGTGATCGCGTCGTAGAGGCCCCACATGATGGCGCCGCCCTGTGCCGCGGCGTCGGGCGTGATGGCGCGCAGGCCGACCGCGAGCGCCGGGTCGTAATGCAGCATCCACGGACCGTCCGTGCTGGCCGGCGCATCGACCTTGTCCATGCCATCGGCGCTGCGCTGCGAGGCCGGTACCACCATGGGCCGCGTCAGTTCGAGCCACTGTTCGGGCGTGTGCGGACCGAAGCTGGTGGAGATCGTCCACAACGCGTCGGCCGCCTGCTGCAGGCTGTCGTAGCGGCCGCCCTGCCCCACGTAAGCTGCGATGCGCTGGATCGCCGCCGCCTCGATGGTCGGACCGACGTCGTTGACGACGAAGCGCCGCACCGGTGCAGGCAGCGGCAATTCCTTGTGCCCGGCCAGCACGAAGCCGATCAGGCCGCCCATGCTGGTGCCCACGTAGTCGAGCGTCTGGATCGGATGCTGCTGCTGGAGCTGCGCGAGCAGCGCCACCATGTCGCCCGCGTACTGCGGCACCTGGTAGGCCGCCGGATCGCGCAGCCAGTCGCTGGCGCCGCGGCCGGCCACGTCGGGGCAGACCACCCGCAGCCGGCCTTCGGCGCGCGCCACGAGCTCACGGGCCAGCGCATCGAAATCGCGGCCTTGCCGGGTCAGACCGTGCACGCAGAGCACCAGGTGCGGGCTGCCCGCGTCGCCCCACTGCCAATAGGCCATGCGGTGGCCGCCGTGGGTGTCGTTGCACGCCACGTGGTGAAGCGTCGGTTCGGTCATGGAAACAGGGCCGTTCTGGTGCGGATAATCTTCTCGTCGCATCCTAATTCATCCGGAGATTCATCTTCATGCTCAAAGGCAAAACCGCTCTTGTCACGGGGTCCACCAGCGGCATCGGGCTCGCCATCGCCACGTCCCTCGCCCAGCAGGGCGCCGACATCGTGCTCAACGGCTTCGGCGACGCCGAGGCGCCCAAGGCGCAGATCGCGGCGCTCGGGGTGCGCGCCGAGTACCACGGCGCCGACATGAGCAAGCCCGACCAGATCGAGGACATGATGAAGTTCGCGGCCGCCAGGTTCGGGCGCGTCGACATCCTGGTCAACAACGCCGGCATCCAGCACGTGGCCAAGGTCGAGGACTTCCCGCCCGAACGTTGGGACGCGATCATCGCAATCAACCTCACGAGCGCCTTCCACACCACGCGGCTGGCGATTCCCGCGATGCGCGAAGCCAACTGGGGCCGCGTCATCAACATCGCCTCGGCTCACGGCCTGGTGGCATCGGCCCAGAAATCGGCCTATGTGGCGGCCAAGCACGGCATCGTCGGCTTCACGAAGTCGGTGGCGCTCGAGACCGCGACCACCGGCATCACGAGCAACGCGATCTGCCCGGGCTGGGTGCTGACGCAGCTGGTGCAAAAGCAGATCGACGACCGCGCGGCCCGCGAAGGCATCAGCGCCACGCAGGCGCAGAACGACCTGCTGGGGGAGAAGCAGCCCTCGCTGCAGTTCACCACGGTGGAACAGCTCGGCGGGCTCGCCGTGTTCCTGTGCTCGCCCGCGGCCGATCAGGTGCGCGGCGTGGCTTGGCAGATGGACGGCGGCTGGACCGCTCAATAAGAAGAATGCATGGGCGAGGCGCGCCAGGCGCCCCGCCCCGCGGCCTTTTTACTTGAGCTGCACCGATCCCGAGACGTTGACCACCACGCTGGTCTTGCCCGCCTCGATCGGCACCTGCGCGTCGGCCGAGAAGGACTTGGCCGCGGCCGCCATCATGCGCGGGCGGATCGGTCCGCCGTCGTTCGCATTCACCGACACCTCGCGCAGCGTGTAGCCCGCGAAGCCGAAGTTCTTCGAGAGCTCGGTCGCCTTCTGCTTGAAGGCGTCAATCGCGAGGGTCTGCGCCTCCGCCTCGGTCTTGGCGCGCTGCTCGCGGCTCAGGCCGAAGCCCACGTTGCCGACGGTCAGCGTCGTGATGCGGCCGGCCGTCTGGGCGATGCGCGGGAAGTCGCGACCCTCCAGCACGAGCTCGGCCGTGCCCTGCCAGCCGTTGATCTTGCCTTCGCGCGTGTAGCGCGGCGACAGGCTGAAGTTGCCGGTGCGCACGTCGAGTTGGCCGGCCTGCGCGTTCTTGCGCGCCTCGGTCAACGCCGCGTCGAGCGCGGCCTTCAGCTGCGTCTGCACGCTGCCGGCATCGGTGCCGTCGCGCGTGGTCACGAGCGTCATGCTCAGCAGGTCCTGCTGCACCTCGACGGTCCCGTTGGCGCTGAGTTGCAGCACGTTCTGCGGCGGCGCCATGACGGCGTTCTGCGCCATGGCCGTGCCGGCCAGGCCGGCCCAGGCGGCGCACGCCGCGATCAAGGTGATGGTTCTTTTCAAGATGGCTCTCCCAGGTTGTAGGTACGTCGACGACGTACGAGAAGAAGACGGGTGCTCGGTGCACCCGCCCTCGCGGCGCGAGCCGTGGCTCGCGCACTGCGCTCAAGGTCGCTGGCTGCGCGGCGCGGGCAGGAGCCGCGCGGCCGGCATCGGTGCCGGCACGATGCGTTCGGCCGGCTGCGATTCTGCCGAATGCGCGGAGATGCCCGGCGCGGTCCACTGCCCGCGCACCTGCTGCCGCAATTCGTAGAGCTCGGCCGGCGTGAGGCGCCGCCCCGCGATGGCTTCGCCGCGGCGCATCTCGTCGCGCTGCGCGGCGCGGTGCGCGGCCACCGCGGACCGCAGGTCGTAGCGGCGCCCATCGGCCACGCGAAGGAATTCGGCCGCCGAGATCGACGGCACACAGGCACACGCGAGCAGAAGCAGCGGTGCGGCGGATGAATGAAGTCTCTGCGCAAAAGTCATAGGGCAGAGGCACTGTGCCACCGCCACGCTTACATCGGATGACTGGACCGCGAGCGGTCGCAAGTTTTGTAACTTAGTGTCAAGGTCAAAGCAAATCCGGCTCAACCGGCTTCCAACGCCTTCAGAATCGGCGCTGTTACAAATTCGATGTTGTTGAAATGACTCAAGTTCCCGCTCGCACCGACAAGATCGTGATCGTCGACGACGACGCCCGCATCCGCGACCTGCTTCGCCGCTACCTGACCCAGGAAGGCTTCGAGGTGATCGTGGCCGAGGACGGCAAGGCGCTCAACCGCATCCTGTTGCGCGACACGGTCGACCTGATCGTGCTCGACCTCATGATGCCCGGCGAGGACGGCCTGTCCATCTGCCGCCGCCTGCGTGCCGCCAACGACCGCACGCCGATCATCATGCTCACCGCCAAGGGCGAGGACGTCGACCGCATCGTCGGCCTCGAGGTCGGCGCCGACGACTACCTCGGCAAGCCCTTCAACCCGCGCGAACTGCTGGCGCGCGTGCACGCCGTGCTGCGCCGGCGTCCGCCGCTCGAGGCGCCCGGCGCGCCCTCGACCGAGAACGAGACCGTCACCTTCGGTCCCTTCGCCTTCGACCTCGGCTCGCGCACGCTCAAGAAGGACGGCGAGGAACTCTCGCTGACCACCGGCGAGTTCGCGATGCTCAAGGCGCTGGTGCGCCATCCGCGCCAGCCGCTGTCGCGCGAGAAGCTGGCCCAGCTCGCGCGCGGCCGCGAGTTCGAGCCCTTCGACCGCAGCCTCGACGTGCAGATCTCGCGCCTGCGCAAGCTGGTCGAGTCCGACGCCGCGGCGCCGCGCTACATCCAGACGGTGTGGGGCGTGGGCTACGTCTTCGTGCCGGACGGCACGGCCTGACGCGGCACCAGCGGTGGCCATCGGCCTCCCCACCGGAAGAGAAGTCCCCCAGGAGGACGGCGCCCAGGTCACGATGCCCAGCCCGCTCGAGGGCGCGGCGCAGCGCGACCGGCGCCCCGGGCTCAAGCTCGGCTTCAGCCTGTTCTGGCGCACCTTCTTCCTGCTCGCCCTCCTGCTGATCGGCTGCACCGTCGCCTGGCTGCAGACCTTCCGCTCGCTCGAATACGAACCGCGCGCGATCCAGACCGCGCACCAGATCGCCTCGCTCGTGAACCTCACGCGCGCGGCGCTGGTGTACTCGGACGCGATCACGCGCGTGTCGCTGATCAAGACGCTGGCCGACCAGGAAGGCGTGCGCATCCTGCCGCGCGAACCCAACGACCGCGTGCAGCCCTACACCAGCGGCGCGCTCGACCAGCGCGTGACCGAGGAGCTGATCGACCAGCTCGGCGCCGGCACCACGGTGGCCAGCCGCGTCAACGACGAGGCCGGCCTGTGGATCGGCTTCACGATCGAGAGCGACACCTACTGGCTGTTGCTCGACCCCACGCGCTTCAGCCGCGTGGGCGGGCGCACCTGGCTGGTCTGGCTCAGCACCGCCATGGCGTTGTCGCTCGCGGGCGCGGCGCTGATCACGCGGCTCATCAACCTGCCGCTCAAGCAGCTCTCGCGCGCCACCATGCAGGTGCGCGAGGGCGAGTACGAGGCGCACCGGCTCGACGAGCGCGCGCGCACCAACGAGATCCGCGCGGTCAACATCGGCTTCAACCGCATGGCCGACCAGCTCGCCAAGATCGAGCAGGACCGCGCGATCATGCTGGCCGGCATCTCGCACGACCTGCGCACGCCGCTCGCGCGGCTGCGCCTCGAGACCGAGATGAGCGTGGCCGATGAAGACGCACGCGACCACATGGCGGCCGACATCGCGCAGCTCGACGCGATCATCGACAAGTTCCTCGACTATGCGCGGCCCGACCATGTCGACCCCAAGCCGATCCTGCTGCGCGACGTGGTCGACTCGTGCACCTACGCCGTGCAGGACTACGAGGAGATGAGCATCACGGTTGACGTGCCGCCCGACCTGCGCGTGATGGGCGACGAGGTCGAGCTCACGCGCGTGATCTCCAACCTGGTCGAGAACGCGCGCCGCTACGGCAAGACGCCCGCCACCGGCATCGCCGACGTGGCGATCCAGGCACAGGCGAGCAACGACGCGGTGCTGATCAAGGTGCGCGACCGCGGCGCCGGCGTGGAGCCGGCCCAGCTCGCGCAGCTCACCAAGCCCTTCTTCCGCGGCGACGCGGCGCGCACCTCGGCCGCCGGCGCGGGCCTGGGCCTGTCGATCGTGGCGAAGAACATCGAGCGCATGGGCGGTACCTTCGCGCTCACCAGCACGCCGGGACGCGGCCTCGCGGCGCACATCCGCATGCCGCGCGCGATGCCGGCGCCGCCGCGGCCCGCACAGCCGCCGGTCCGCAAGCTCTGAAAGAAAAGAACCGCGCGCTCAGCGGTGCAGCAGCACCACGGCGCGCGCTTCCATCGCCCGGCCCTCGCCCACCGGGCCCAGCTTCTCGGCCGTCTTGGCCTTCACGTTGACCTGCTCGCCCGCGATGCCCAGCGTCTGCGCGATGCGCTCGCGCATGGCCGGGATATGCGGCGCCAGTTTCGGTGCCTGCGCGATCACGGTGCTGTCGACGTTGCCGATCTGCCAGCCCTCGGCGCGCACGCGGCGCGCCGCTTCGGCCAGCAGCACGGCCGAGTCGGCGCCACGGAACTGCGCGTCGGTGTCCGGAAAATGCCGGCCGATGTCGCCCAGGCCCGCGCCGCCGAGCAGCGCGTCGGTGATCGCATGCAGCAGCACGTCGGCATCGGAATGGCCGAGCAGGCCCGTGACGTGCGGCACCTCGACGCCGCCGAGGATCAGCCTGCGCCCCGCCACCAGTTGATGGACGTCCCAGCCCTCGCCGACGCGGATGTCGAAGGCACCGCTCATGCGACCGCCTTCTTGCGCGCCAGCAGCAACGCCTCGGCCAGCGCGAAGTCCTCGGGATAGGTGACCTTGAAGTTCTGCGCGCTGCCCGGCACCAGCAATGGCGCCAGCCCCACTGCCTCGATCGCGCCAGCCTCATCGGTCACCGCGTCGCCGACGCGCTCGAGCGCATCGAGAAGCATGCCGATGCGGAACATCTGCGGCGTCTGCGCAAGCCACTTGTCGGCGCGCGGCAGGGTCTGCGCCACGCGGCTGTCGGCCGTCGACACCTTGAGCGTGTCGGCCAGCCGGTGCGCCAGCAGGCCGCCGACGGCATCGTGCTCGCAGGCCGCGACCAGCGCCTCGATCTGGCTCGGCGTCACGAGGCAGCGCGCCGCGTCGTGCACCAGCACCCAGTCGTGCGCGCCCGCGCCCTTCTGCCGCAGCGCCAGCAGGCCGTTGCGCACCGAGGCCGCGCGCGTCACGCCGCCCACGCGCAGCAGGTGCTCGTCCTGCTGCGGGAAGAGCGGCAGCGCGGCGTCCACGTCGCGGTCCTCGGGCGCCACCACCAGCGCGATACCGGCGAAGCGCCCGTTCAGCGCGCGGAAGGCCTCCAGCGTGTGCGCCACCATCGGCGCCCCGGCCAGCCGCCGGTACTGCTTCGGCTGCGGGGACTGCGCATGGCCGGCACGGTGGCCGGAACCGGCGCACGGGATCAGCACGAAGAGGCGGGAGGAAGACATGGCGAAGCGGACGGTCGGCCGGTGCGCCGACAAGCAGAAGAAGGGCCGCCATTCTAGAATCGACCCCATTGCACACCCCTCGCCAGCCGGCGCGGGGTGTTGTGCATTTCCAGCAAGCCTTTCATGGACCTCCCCCACCTCACGGCGGGCAAGCGCTTCACGCTGCCGCGCCCCCCGCTGTCGGCCGACGCGCTGCTGCTGGCCCAGCTCGCGCGGCGCGAAAAGGCCGCCGGCCGCGCCACGGCCATGTTCACGGCCGACGCCAACGATGCCCAGCGCCTGATCGACGAGATCGCCTTCTTCGCGCCCGAGCTGCGCTGCGCCCTGTTCCCCGACTGGGAGACGCTGCCCTACGACAGCTTCTCGCCGCACCAGGACCTGATCAGCGAGCGCCTGGCCACGCTGTGGCGCATCAGCCAGAAGGAAGCCGACGTGGTGCTGGTGCCCGCCACCACCGCGCTCTACCGGCTGGCGCCGCCGTCCTTCCTCGCGGGCTACACCTTCCATTTCAAGACGAAGCAGAAGCTGCAGGACGCCAAGCTCAAGGCGCAGCTCACGCTGGCCGGCTACACCCACGTCACGCAGGTGGTGAGTCCGGGCGAATACGCCGTGCGCGGCGGCCTGATCGACCTGTTCCCGATGGGCTCGCCGGTGCCCTACCGCGTCGACCTGTTCGACGACGAGATCGATTCGATCCGCACCTTCGACCCCGACACCCAGCGCAGCCTCTACCCGGTGCCCGAGGTGCGGCTGCTGCCGGGCCGCGAGTTCCCGATGGACGACGACGCGCGCGCGCGCTTTCGCGGCCGCTGGCGCGAGCTGCTCGAGGGCGACCCGACCAAGAGCCGCATCTACAAGGACATGGGCAACGGCGTGGCCACCGCCGGCATCGAGTACTACCTGCCGCTGTTCTTCGACGAGACGGCGACCGTGTTCGATTACCTGGGCGAGGACACCACCGTCGTGCTGCACGGCGAGCTCGAGCCCGCGTTCCAGCACTTCTGGCAGGACACCGGCGAGCGCTACCGCCTGGTGCGCGGCGATCCCGAGCGCCCGGCGCTGCCGCCCGAGGCGCTGTTCCTCAACGCCGAGCAGTTCTACCAGCGCGTGAAGCCGCATGCGCAGCTGTCGATCCGCTCGACCGCCGACGCCGCGCCCTTCGCCGAATTCGACACCCTGCCCGCCTTCTCGGTGGTGCGCGGCGCCGACGATCCGCTGGTGCGGCTCAAGGCCCACATCGCCGCCACGACGCACCGCGTGCTGATGATCGCGGAGAGCGACGGCCGGCGCGAGAGCCTGCTCGATTTCCTGCGCGCCAGCGGCGTGAGCCCGCCGGCCTTCGATTCGCTGGCCGACTTCGAGGCCGCGGCCGACGAGAAGATCGGCATCGCCACCGCCGCGCTGGCGGCCGGCTTCGCCTGGCGCGAACAGGGCATCGACTTCGTCACCGAGACCGAGCTGTTCGCCACCGGCAGCACCGGCCGGCGCCGCAACAAGAAGCAGGAGCAGGTCAGCGACGTCGAGGCGCTGATCAAGGACCTGTCGGAGCTCAACGTGGGCGACCCGGTGGTGCACTCCGCGCACGGCATCGGCCGCTACCGCGGCCTGATCCACATGGACCTGGGCCAGGGCAGCGATGCCGAGGGCAAGCCGCTGCTGCAGGAAATGCTGCACCTGGAGTACGCCGACAAGGCCACGCTCTACGTGCCCGTGAGCCAGCTGCACCTGGTGAGCCGCTACACCGGCGTCAGCGCCGACGAGGCGCCGCTGCACAAGCTGGGCTCGGGCCAGTGGGACAAGGCCAAGCGCAAGGCCGCCGAGCAGGTGCGCGACTCGGCCGCCGAGCTGCTCAACATCTACGCACGCCGCGCCGCGCGCGAGGGCCATGCCTTCCGCTATTCGCCGGCCGACTACGAGGTCTTCGCCAACGACTTCGGCTTCCAGGAAACCGCCGACCAGAAGGCCGCGATCCATGCCGTGGTGCAGGACATGATCTCGCCGCAGCCGATGGACCGCCTCGTTTGCGGCGACGTCGGTTTCGGCAAGACCGAGGTCGCGCTGCGTGCCGCCTTCATCGCGGTCACCGGCGGCAAGCAGGTGGCCTTCCTCGCGCCCACCACGCTGCTGGCCGAGCAGCACTACCAGACCCTGGTCGACCGCTTCGCCAAGTGGCCGGTGAAGGTGGCCGAGATGAGCCGCTTCCGCTCGGCCAAGGAAGTCTCGACCGCCGCCAAGGGCCTGGCCGAGGGCACCGTCGACATCGTGGTCGGCACCCACAAGCTGCTCTCGGAGTCGGTCAAGTTCAAGAACCTGGGGCTCTTGATCATCGACGAGGAGCACCGCTTCGGCGTGCGCCATAAAGAGGCCATGAAGGCGCTGCGCGCCGAGGTCGACGTGCTCACGCTCACCGCCACGCCGATCCCTCGCACGCTGGGCATGGCGCTCGAGGGCCTGCGCGACCTCAGCGTGATCGCCACCGCGCCGCAGCGCCGGCTCGCGATCAAGACCTTCGTTCGCAACGAGGGCACCGGCGTGATCCGCGAGGCGGTGCTGCGCGAGCTCAAGCGCGGCGGCCAGGTCTACTTCCTGCACAACGAGGTCGAGACCATCGAGAACCGGCGCCAGAAGCTCGAGGAGATCCTGCCCGAGGCGCGCATCGCCGTCGCCCACGGCCAGATGCCCGAGCGCGAGCTCGAGCGCGTGATGCGCGACTTCGTGGCCCAGCGCTACAACCTCCTGCTGTGCTCGACCATCATCGAGACCGGCATCGACGTGCCGACCGCCAACACCATCGTGATGAGCCGCGCCGACAAGTTCGGCCTGGCGCAACTGCACCAGCTGCGCGGCCGCGTCGGCCGCTCGCATCACCAGGCCTATGCCTACCTCATGGTGCCCGACACCGAGGGCCTGACCAAGCAGGCGGCGCAGCGGCTCGACGCGATCCAGCAGATGGAGGAGCTGGGCTCGGGCTTCTACCTCGCGATGCACGACCTCGAGATCCGCGGCACCGGCGAGGTGCTCGGCGAGAACCAGAGCGGCAACATGATGGAGATCGGCTTCCAGCTCTACAACGAGATGCTCAGCGAGGCCGTGCGCTCGCTCAAGGCCGGGCAGGAGCCCGACCTGCTGTCGCCGCTGTCGGTCACGACCGAGATCAACCTGCACGCCCCCGCCCTGCTGCCCGACGACTACTGCGGCGACGTGCACCTGCGGCTGTCGTTCTACAAGAAGCTCGCCACCGCGAAGAACCCCGACCAGATCGACACCCTGCTGGAGGAGATCGTCGACCGCTTCGGCAAGCTGCCGCCGCAGGCCCAGACCCTGATCGACACCCACCGCCTGCGCGTGCTCGCGCGGCCCTACGGCGTGGTCAAGGTCGATGCGGCGCCGGGCGTCATCAACATCACCTTCAAGAAGGATCCGCCGGTCGATTCGATGGCGATCATCCACCTGATCCAGAAGAACAAGCACATCAAGCTGGCCGGCAACGAGAAGCTGCGCATCGAGCGCGAGCTCAAGGAGCCGAAGGAGCGTGCGCAGATGGTGCGCGATGTGTTGCGCAGCCTGGGACAGCCGCTGGTCAAGGAAAGCCCCGCGGCCGTCGTATAAGTGCCAGCCACTTATATAATTGGCAATGTAATTTTTCGGGAGATCCGCCATGTCCCAGATCACGATCTACCTAGACGAAGAGTCCGAGAAAACAGCGCGCGCGGCGGCGGCGGCGGCGAACCTGCCCTTGAGCCGCTGGTTCGCCCTGCTGGTGGCGCGTGAAGGTCAGCGCGGCAAGAAGACCGGCTGGGAAAGCTTCTTCGCCGAAGCCGACAAGCAGAAAGCCGCCTGGGACGAATTCCCCCTGACCGAGGACATGCACAAGGACCTGCCTCCCGACACGCCGCGCGAGTCCCTGTGAAGTACCTGCTGGACACCAACACCCTGATCTACGCCTTTCGCGGCACGGGCGGCGTGCGCGCACGGATGAATGGTACGAGCGATGCGGACATGAATCTGTGCGCCGTCAACCTGTTCGAACTCGAGTTCGGTTTCGCCAAGTCCGCCAACCCGGGCCCGCAGCGTGCGCTGCTCGACGAGCTGGTGCAGCGCCTGCGCGTCCTGCCGCTGGACAGCGCGAGCGCTGAATCGGCCGGACAGATCAAGGCTCACCTGCAACAAGCCGGTACGCCGATCGGCCCCTATGACCTGCTCATCGCGGGCATCGCGATGGCGCACAACCTGATCGTCGTCAGCCGCAACGTCAGCGAGTTCTCGCGCGTGCCCGGCCTGCGCGTCGAGAACTGGTACCACTGAATGACCCTTGCCCCCTCCTCCCCCGGTCTCGTCCTGCAGCGTTTTTCGCCGCCGCTCGCCCTCCAGGACTTCAAGCTCATCGCCTTCGACATGGACTCGACGCTGATCAGCATCGAGTGCATCGACGAGATCGCCGACGCGGTCGGCAAGAAGGCCGAGGTGGCCGCGATCACCGAGGCCACGATGCGTGGCGAGATCAAGGACTTCAAGGAGAGCCTGCGTCGCCGCGTCGCGTTGCTGAAAGGCGTGCCGGTCGGCGCGCTGCAGCAGGTCTACGACGAGCGGCTGAAGCTCAACCCCGGCGCGGCCGAACTGGTGGCCGCCTGCAAGGCGGCGGGCCTCAAGGTGCTGCTGGTCTCGGGCGGCTTCACCTTCTTTGCCAACCGCGTGAAGGAGCGCCTGGGCATCGACTTCGCGCGCTCCAACCTGCTCGACGAGGCCGACGGCCTGCTCACGGGCCAGGTCGCGATGCAGAGCTGGGGCGACATCTGCGACGGCGCCGAGAAGCGCCGCACCCTGCTCGAGGTGGCCTCGCTGATGGGCATCTCGGCGCAGGAGTGCATCGCGGTCGGCGACGGCGCCAACGACCTGCCGATGATGGGCGAGGCCGGGCTGTCGGTGGCCTACCACGCCAAGCCCAAGGTGCGCGAGCAGGCGATGGTGGCGATCGACGAAGGCGGACTCGACCGCCTGCTCGAGGTCGTCCGGCCCTGACCGGTCAGGCCGGGCTGCCGGCCGCCGGCGACCTGGCCGCGGTGCCCAGCAGCCGCTCGCGCATCGACGGCACCACGGTATCGGCCGCGCGCTCGAGCTGCTCCACCAGGCCGCCCACGCCGACCGCGAAGCGCGCGCCCGAGGCGCTCGAGGCCGAGCCCAGCGCGATGATGCCGATGCCCTCGGTGACCACGCCGCGCGAGAACGCATAGCCGCGCTCGCGCGTCTCCTGCACGCGCGCCTTCACGTAGTCGGCATCGACGTCCTGCCCGCCGGGCTTGAGGCGCGCATTGCTGCGATGGATGGTGCGCGCCACGTGGTCGTCGCCGCTGGCCGCGAGCAGCGCCCAGCCGGTGCCCGACATGCACAGCAGCCGGCGTGTGCCGGGCTGCACGTTGAACTGGATCGCGCGGCTGCCGAAGATCACGTGCACGTATTGCGCGTAGATGTCGTTCTCGACCGCGAGGATGGCGGTGAAGCCGGTCTCGCGCGCGATGTCGCCGAGCACGGTGAGCAGCTGCCCGCCCTGGAACATCGAGTCCATCACCCAGTCGCCGATCGAGGCCAGGCGCGGCGTGGCGAGGTAGGCGCGCAGCGAGGAGTCGTAGCGCAGGTAGCCCAGCGTGGCGACGCTCTTGAGCAGCACCTGCGCGCTCGACAGCGGGTAGCCGAGCCGCTCGGAGATCTCGCGCACCGTCACCGGCCGCCGCACCTCCCGCAGGTACTCGAGCACCTGAAACACCCGCCCCGCCGTCTTGATGACCGATTGCTCCACTTCATGTTCTCCGCGGTCCCAGCCGGCATGTTGCGCGCTCGACCGCCCGGGCCGGACCGCGCGCGATGCTACTGCAACTCGATGCCGGTGATGCCCACCAGCCGCTTCCAGCGCTCGATCTCCTCGGCCTGGTAGCGGCGCAGTTCGGGCGCCGAGGACATGATCAGTTCGGTGCCCTGCTTGCGGTAGTAGGCCTGGATCTCGGGCGTCTGCGCGGCCTTCGCGAACAGCGCGCCGAGCTGCTCGAGCGCGGCCGGCGGCGCCTTCGAACTCACGGCGGCCGCGACCCAGTTGAACGCGAGGTAGTCGGGATAGCCGGCCTCCCCGACGGTGGGCACCTCGGGCAGCACGATCGAGCGCTTGGGCGCGGTGAAGGCCAGCGGCCGCACGCGACCCGAGCGCGCGAGCTCGTTGGCGCCGGTGGCGTCGACCACCGCGAAATCGACCTCGCCCGTGAGCACCGCGTTGACGGCCTCGCCCGCGCCCTTGTAGTTGATGCCGGCCGTCTTGATCTTCGCCATCTCGTTGAACCACTCGGAGTAGAGCGTGTACGACATGGAGCCGCTCGCGTAGTTGAGCTTGCCCGGCCGCTTGCGCGCATCGGCCACGAGGTCGGCCAGCGAACGGTGGGCCGAGGCCGCCGGCACGATGACCAGGCAGGCGCCGCGCGACAGCAGCGTGATCGGCGCGAAGTCGGCGATCGGGTCGTAGGGCAGCTTGCGGAAGGTGGCGGCATTGGTGGTCAGCGTCGAGTTGCTGCCGATGAACACCGTGTGGCCGTCGTGCGGCGGATTCAGCGCCGTCTGCACGCCGATGAAGCCGTTGCCGCCGGGCTTGTTCTCCACCGTCACCGCCTGGCCCGAGAGGTCGCCGATGCTCTTGGCGAACAGGCGCGCCGTGATGTCGGTGCCGCTGCCGGGCGGGAACGGCACGATGAAGCGCATGGCGTGCGAGGGAAAGGCCCGCGCCTGCGCGAGGGTGGGCAAGCTCGCGGCACCGGCCAGCGCCGCGCCGGTGCCGAGCAGCAGCCGGCGGCGGTCGCGAGAGAAATCACTCATGGGGTCGTCTCCTGGTTTCCTGTCTTCAGCGCCGCGAGCCCAAGAGCTCGCGCGCCACCACCCAGCGGTGCACCTCGCTGGGTCCTTCGTAGATGCGCATCAGCCGGGTCTCGTTGGCCATCTGCTGCAACGGCATTTCCTTGGTCATGCCCATGGCGCCGAAGACCTGCATCGCCATGTCGATCACGTCCCAGGCCATCTCGGTGGCGTAGACCTTGATCATCGAGACCTGCGAACGCGCCTCCTCGCCGCGGTCGATGCGCGCGGCGGCCTCGTAGGTCATGAGGCGGCAGGCATGGATGCGCGTGGCGGCATCGGCCACGCCCCACTGCACGCTCTGGCGGTCGGACAGCAGCGCGCCGAAGGTCTTTCGCATCGGCGCGTACTCGCAGACCATGTCGAGCGCGCGCTGGGCGCGGCCGATGCACCAGGCCGCCATCTGCACGCGCCGGCTCGACAGCCGCGCCTGCATCGGCGCGAAGCCCTGCCCTTCCTTGCCCAGCAGCTGACCGGCGCCGACGCGGCAGTCCTGCAGCACCACCTCGTAGGTCGACACGCCGCCGAGCATCGGGATGCGGCGCTCGACGATGAAGCCCGGCGTGTCCTTGTCGACGATGAAGGCCGAGATGCCGCCGCGCGAACCGAGCGCCTTGTCGGTCACGGCCATCACGATGGTCCAGTCGGCGCGCGCGGCGCGGCTGATCCAGATCTTGCGGCCGTTGAGCACCCAGTTGCCCTGCGCGTCGCGCTCGGCGCGCGTGCCCATCGCCGACGGATCGGCGCCCGCGCCGGGCTCGGAGATGGCGATCGCCGAGACCGTCTCGCCGCGCGCATAGGGCGCGAGATAGCGCTCGGTCTGCGCTGCGTCGGCCGTCTTCAGCAGCATGCGCAGGTTCGGCGAATCGGGCGGCAGGTCGTAGGGCACGACGGTCTTGCCGAGCTCCTCGTTGACCCCGACCATCGCCGTCACCGGCAGGTCGGAGCCGCCGAGTTCGGCCGGCGCATCGAGCCCCCAGAGGCCGAGCTCGCGCGAGAGCACATCGAGCCGCTCGTGCTCCTCGGGCATGAGCATCAGCTGCCCGCCCTCGGCTTCGCGCTTCAGCACCGCCGGCTCCAGCGGCAGCAGTTCGTCGCGCACGAAACGCGCGACCAGGTCCTTGAGCATGCGGTGCTCGTCGTCGAGTTCGAAGTTCATGCCCCGCTCCCTCACTCGCCGGCCACCGCGCGGCCGGCCTTGAGCCGCGCGATGGCTTCCTCGCCGAGGCCGGCCTCGCGCAGGATCTCGCTGGTGTGCTGCCCCACCGTGGGCGCCTGGCGGTACACGCGCGTCGGCGTGGCCGAGAAGCGCGCCGTCGGCCGCAGCTGGCGGATCGGTCCTTCGGTCGGATGCTGCGCGTCCTCGAACAGGCCCACGGCCTTCAGGTGCGGATGCGCGGGCAGGTCGTCGAGCGCATAGATCGGCGTGGCCGGGATGTCGAGCTTCTCGCACAGCGCCATCCACTCGGCCGTGGTCTTCAGCGGCGACAGCTCGCGCAGGTGGCCGTAGAGCGCGCGCACCTGCGCGTTGCGCTCCTGCCGGTTGGCGATGCTGTAGCGCTCGGCCAGCTCGGGCTGGCCGACCTCGACGAAGAAGGCCTGCCAGTGGCGTTCCGTGTAGGGCAGCATGCTGATCCAGCCGTCGCGCGTGCGCGCCGGCTTGCGCCCGCCCTCGAGCAGCCGCGGATAGCCGGCCTTCACCGCCGAGCCCTGGAAGGTCATGCCGCCCATGTGCTCGGCCAGCACGAAGGCCGCCATGGTCTCCAGCATCGGCACTTCGACGTACTGGCCCTGCCCGCTGCGCTCGCGGTGCAGCAGCGCCGCCAGCACCGCGTTGCAGACCGCGAGGCCGGTGGTCTTGTCGGCGATCAGGCTGGGCGTGTAGTCGGGCTGCTCGCGTCCCACCGAGCCCACGCCCACCAGCCCGCAGGCGGCCTGGATGATGTCGTCGAAGGCCGGCTTGTCGCGGTGCGGGCCGTCCTGACCGAAGCCGGTGGCGGCGCAATACACCACCTTGGGATTGAGCTTCGCCACCGCCTCGTAGCCGAGCCCGAGGCGCTCGACCGCGGCCACGCGCATGTTGTGCACCACCACGTCCACCTGCGGGATCAGCGCGCGCAGCGCGGCCACGCCCTCGGGCGACTTGAGGTCGACCGCGAGCGAGCGCTTGTTGCGGTTCACGGCCAGGAAGATCGAGCTCATGCCCGGGTGCTGCGAGATGCCGTTGGCGCGCATCATGTCGCCCTCGGGCGGCTCGACCTTGATCACGTCGGCGCCGTAGTCGGCCAGCATCTGGGTGGCCAGCGGGCCGAGCACCACGGCCGTGAGGTCGAGCACCCGGATGCCCTTGAGGGGGCCCGAGGGCGCATTGGAAGTCGTATCGGTCATAGGGAAAAAAGAAGAGGGATTCAGTTGGGCAGGCCCACGAGATGCCGCGCCATCACCACGCGCTGGATCTGGCCGGTGCCCTCGACGATGTCGAGCGCCTTCACGTCGCGGAACAGCTTCTCGATCAGGTGGTCGCCGCGGCCACCCGCGAGGCCCAGCACCTCCATCGCGAAGCTCGTGGCCTCGAAGGCGGCCGGCGGCGCGAGCGCCTTCGAGGCCGAGGCCTCGAGCATGTTCGGCTGGCGCCGGTCGGCCAGCCAGGCCGCGCGCAGCGCCATCAGCAGCGCGGCCTTGAGCTTGCGGCGCGAACGCTCGAGCCGGTCGCGCAGCCGCGGGTCGGAGGCCAGGTCCTGGGCCTGCATGAAGGCCGCGGCCTCGTCGAGCGCGGCGCGGCCGATGCCCACCGCCATGCCGGCGATGGCCGGACGGCCCGCGTTGAAGGTGTTCATCGCGCCCTTGAAGCCGCCCGAGCGCTGCTCGTAGCAGGCCTCGCCGCCGAGCAGGTTGGCCGCGGGCACGCGGCAGCCCGAGAGGAAGAAGGAGGTCGACTCGTAGGCCTTCAGGCCCATCTTCTTCTCGATGCGGAAGTCGCCGAAGCCCGGCGTGCCGCGCTCGACCACGAAGGCGCGGTGGCCCGCGCGGCCCAGCGCCGGGTCGATGGTGGCGAACACCACGGTCCATTCGGCGCGGCCCGAGTTGCCCGAGAAGGACTTGGCGCCGTCGAGCACCCAGTGGTCGCCGTCGCGCCGCGCGCGGGTCTTGATGTTGGCCACGTCGGACCCGCCCGAGGGCTCGGTCATCGCGAAGGCACCCCAGATCGGGCGCTGCGGATTCACGAAGGGCGAGAGAAAGCGCTGCTTCTGCTCGGGCGTGCCCATCGAGAGGATCGGCGGCTCGCCCAGGCCCGGGCCCGGCAGCGCGACGCCGATGCCGCGGTCCCAGTAGGCGCCCTCCTCGGCCAGCAGCACCTGGGCCACGGCCGAGCCGGCCTTGTTGGGCGCGGGCGCATCGGTGCCGTCGGGCGCCGCGTCAGCCGCGCGCCAGCGCGTGCGGCCGAAGCCCTCGGCCAGCATGCGCACGAAGAAGGGGTCGTCCACCGGCAGCGGTGCGCCCGCGCGGTCGGCGCGCCAGCCCGCGGGCCGCATCTCGTCGCGCCCGAGACGGCGCAGGGTCTGCAGGCGGGCCTGGTCGTCCGCGCTGATCGAAAAATCCATCTCAGGCTCCCTGGGTCGTTGGGTCGGTGGTGGCAAGAAAGTCGATCGGCGCGGCGATCGCGGCCGGCAGCGCGTCGTCGCGCGCGGCATCGGCGCCGCCGAGCAGCAGGCCCAGCGCGCGCAGCTCGCGCAGCTGCTTCTCGACCGGGTAGTCGCGCATGAAGCCCGCGCCGCCGAGGATCTGCACCGCGTTGGCGCCGATGAAGACCGCGTTCTCGATCGCCTCGATCAGCGCCGTGGCCGCGGCCTCGCGCGCGGGCCGGCCGGCATCGAGCCGCCACGCGGCCTCGTGCAGCAACTGGCGCGCGGCATCGACCGCGCTGTGCATGTCGACGATCAGGAAAGCCAGCGCCTGGTGGTGCGCGATCGGCTTGCCGAAGGCGACACGCTCGAGCGCATAGCGGCGCGAATAGTCGGCCGCCGCATGCATCTGGCCGACCAGCAGCGCCGCGAGCTGCACGCGCGCATGGGCCAGCGCGAGCGCGGCGGCCGCGGGGTCGGTCCACGCGGCCTCGACCGGCGCGCGGTCCACGCGCAGCTCGCTCGCGCCCGCGGCGCGCAGGCCGGCACCGGGCAGTTCGGCGAGCGCGATGCCCTGCGTGACCAGGCGCAGCCCGTCGCGGCTCAGCACCGCGAGCAGGTCGACGCGGTCGGTCGGCAGCCAGGCCGCATGGCCGCTCAGCGCATCGCCATCGCTCGTCCATTGGCCGCGCGCATCGAACACCAGCGCCGCGCGCGCATCGGGCCGTGCCAGCAGCGGCTGCAGATGGCGCTGCAGCGCCGCCTCGCCGCCGAAGGCCCGCAGCGCCTGCGCGACCGCGCCGATCGGCTGCAGCGCCAGCGCCGCGCCGGGGCAGCCGGCCGCGAGCCGCTCGGTCACCAGCACCCGCGCGAGCGCGCCGAGGCCGACACCGCCCGCGGACTCGGGCCAGTCGATGCGATCGAAGCCGATCTGGGCCGCCTCGCGCCGCAGGGCCTCGGGCAGCGCGCGCTGCGCTTCGAAGGCGCGCTGCGAGGGCAGCAACTGTTCGTCGGAGAAACGCTGGGCCGTCTCGGCCACCAGCGCGAGTTCCTCATCGAGTGCGAAATCGATCATGGCGTGCTCCGCGCTCAGTGGCGTCCGAAGACGGGATCGCGGCGCTGCGCCATCGCGGCCACGCCCTCGCGGAAGTCCTGGGTCTGGAAGTGCTGGCGCTGCTCGCCGGCCTCGCGCTCGACCGCGGCGCGCACCGCCTCGACCAGCCCGGCGCGCAGGCTCGCGCGCGTCGATTCGACCGCGATCGGCGCCGAGATCGCGATCTCCTCGGCCAATGCCTGGGCGCGCTCGCGCACCTGGTCCTGCGGCGCCAGCTCGTCGACCAGGCCGATGCGCAGCGCCTCGGCGCCATCGATGCGGCGGCCGGTGTAGAGCAGCAGCGCGGCCTGCTGCGCGCCGACCAGGCGCGGCAGCGTGTGGCTCAGCGCGAAGCCCGGGTGGAAGCCCAGGCGCGCGAAGTTGGCGCTGAAGCGCGCCTCGGCGCAGGCGACGCGGAAATCGGCCACCAGCGCGAGGCCCAGCCCGCCACCCACCGCCGGGCCCTGCACCGCCGCGATCACCGGCTTGGTCACGGCGAACAGCCGGATCGCCTGTCGGTAGAGCTCGCCCGGGTCGCGCCGCTCGCCGGCGGCGGGTGTGGGCGACGAGAAATCGGCGCCCGCGCAGAAGGAGCGCCCCTGCGCCGCCAGCACGATGGCGCGGCATGCCGGGTCGGCCTGCAGCGATTCGAAGGCTTCGGCCAGCGCCGAGATCAGCGCGAGGTCGAAGAAGTTGTGGGGCGGCCGGCACATCTCCACCGTGGCCGTGTGGCCGGTGCGGTGGATCGAGAGGTCGGACGGATTCGCTGCGGTGCTCATGGGACTCCTGTCTGGCTGTTCTTTTTCAACGATATAACAGATACATGTTTTTTAAAAGCACATATGTATTATTATTTGGCCAACCCGAAGCCCGGGCAGGTCGGCGAACGACCGGTTCAGTCACGAACTCAGGAGCAAAAAAGATGGAGACAAGCAGGCGCCGGCTGTTGCTGGCATTGGCGGGTACCGCGGGCGCGGCGGTGGCGGGACCGGCCTTCGCGCAGGGCACGGCCTTTCCGACGCGGCCGATCAAGATCGTGGTGCCGTTCACGCCCGGCAGCGGCTCGGACAATTCCGCGCGCTACTTCGGCGACCAGCTCGCCGCGCAGCTCGGCCAGGCGGTGGTGGTCGAGAACAAGCCCGGCGCCAACGGCATCATCGCGCTGCAGCAGGTGAAGAACGCGCCGGCCGACGGCTACATGCTGCTGCTGGCGAGCAACTCGCCGATGGCCGTGAACCCGCTGACCATCAAGGACCTGGGCTACGACTCGGTGAAGGACTACAAGCCGGTGTCGGGCCTGACGCGCGGCATGAACGTGGTGGTGGTCTCGAACGATTCGCCGTTTGCGAGCATCGAGGCGCTGCTGGCCGCCAGCAAGAGCAAGTCGCTCACCGTCGGCACCTACTCCGCGGGCTACCAGCTCGCGGCGGCCTGGCTCGCCAACGTGGCTGGCGGCGACTTCACCAACGTGCCCTACAAGGGACAGGCGCCGATCATGACCGACGTGATCGGCAACCAGCTCGACTTCGCGCTGGTCGACCTCGGCGGCGCGATGCCGCTGATCAAGGGCGGCAAGCTGCGCGCGCTCGCGGTCTCGGGCGAGGCGCGCAATCCCGACCTGCCCGGTGTGCCGACGATCCGCGAGAAGGGCTTCAACGAGTATGTGCAGTACAGCTGGGTGTCGTTCTACGTGCGCTCGCAGACGCCCGACGACGTCACCGCGAAACTCGCCGAGGCGCTGCAGAAGACGCTGGCCACCGAGGACGCGCGCGCCTTCGTGCGCAAGTCGGGCGCCGAGCTCATGCCCTATCCGCCCGAGAAGATGCAGCGCTTCCACCTCGAGGAGATCGCGCGCTTCCGCAAGATCGCGGCCATCGCCAACATCAAGCCCGAGTGACCCAGAATGGCGGCATGAACCAAGCCGCCTCCTCGTCCGAAGCCCCCCTCTACAACGCGCCGGCGCTGGTCGCCTATGCCGATGCCCTGCTGCAGAAGTGCGGCCTCGCCGCGCCGATGGCCGCGAGCGTGGCGCGCACGCTGGTCGAGGGCGACCTGCTGGGCCACGACACCCACGGCCTCGCGCTGCTCGCCGGCTATGCGAAGGAGCTCGAGGCGGGCGGCATGGCGCGCGAGGGCGCGCCCGAGGTGCTGTCGGACCGCCCCGCCGCCGTGCTGTGGGACGGCCGGCGCCTGCCCGGCCCCTGGCTCATGGAACAGGGCCTCGACCTGCTGGTCCCGCGCGCCCGCGAACTCGGCACCGCCTCGCTGGTGATCCGCCGCAGCCACCACATCGCCTGCCTCGCGGTCTACATGCTGCGCGCGCTGCGGGAAGACATGCTGATGCTGCTGGCCTGCTCCGACCCCAACACCGCGAGCGTCGCGCCCTTCGGCGGCACGCAGGCGGTGTTCACGCCCAACCCGCTGGCGCTGGGCTTCGGGCTCTCGCAGGGCGGCGTGATGGTCGACATCTCGGCCTCGATCACCACCAACGGCATGAGCAACCGCAAGCGCGCGGCCGGCGAGACCTTCGCCGAGCAGTGGCTGATCGACGCGCGGGGCCGGCCCTCGAACGATCCGCAGGTGCTGTTCGACAGCCCGCCCGGCACCCTGCTGCCGGTGGGCGGCCTGAGCCATGGCCACAAGGGCTACGGCATGGCGCTGCTGGTGGAGGCGCTGACCGGCGGCCTCGCGGGCCATGGCCGCGCCGATCCGCCCGAGGGCTGGGGCGCGACCGTGCACGTCACGCTGCACGACCTGCATGCCTTCGGCGGCAAGGCGGCCTTCCTGCGGCAGATGGACGAGGTCGCCGAGCGCTGCCGCGGCAATGCGCCCATCGACCCGACGAAGCCGGTGCGGCTGCCGGGCGAAGGCGGGTTGAAGCGTCGGGAGGCGCAATCGAGGGACGGGGTGCGGCTGCACCCGTCGATCGCGCGTTCGCTCCAGGAGGTGGAGCAGCGGCACGGCCTGCGGCTGGCGCAGGCGCTGGCCTGATCAGTTGTCCTGGTCGTCGCCGTCCTCGTCGGACGGGGCGGCCTCGCCCGCGGGCCGCGGCTTGCGCGTCGCGGGCCGCGCGAGGATCTCGAGGTAGAACTGCTTCCCGCCCTCGGCCACCACGTGGTCGATGCTGGCGGTGATGGCCGACAGGTGGATGGTCTGGGCGTTGTCGGCGCTGCTGCCGAAGCGGCAATCGAAGTCCCAGAAATCGGCGCCGGCCGGCAGTGCATGGCCGCGCTCGCGCTTGATGTACTTGCGGATTTCGTGCTTGGTGGCTTCGAGGAGGCGGTCGGGGTGCTTGCCCTCGACCTGAAGCTGGAAGGTTTTTCTCATGGGTGATGGTAACCAATGCCCCGCCGCGCCACTGTGTACAGTCGGCGGCTCAACGGAAAGCAGGTGAAAGACATGGCGCGCGCGAACGACTGGACAAGCAAGGTGATGGCATTGATCAACGGCGGCAATCCCACCGCGGCCATTGCGCAGATCAAGGTCGCGCCCTCGGTCAAGGACCTGAAGGCGCTGCAGACCATCATGACGCTCTCGAAGATGAAAGGCCGCTATCCGAACGTGGATGCGGCCATCGCGGACAACCTGGCGCTGCTCGCGGCGCCCCGGCTGCACCGCGCGCCCTGACGGCCGGCCTTACAGCGCCTGGCCGAGGCGCTTGACGCCCTCTTCGATCTTCGCCACGTCGGCGGTCGCGAAGCTCAGGCGCAGGGTCGCCACGTCGGGGTTCTCGGCATAGAACGGCGCGCCGGGCACGAAGGCCACGAGCTTCTCGATCGCGCGCTTGGCCAGTTCGTTGGCATTGGCCAGCTTGCCGTTGGCGCCCGTGAGGCGGGCCCAGAAGAACAGGCCGCCATTGGGCTGGGTGAAGCTCACCGCGTCGCCGAGCTCGCGCTGCAGCGCCTGGCCCATGGCCTTGGCGCGCTGGCCGTAGACCTCGCGCACGTGCGCCAGCGTGGCCGGCATGCGGCCGCTCTTGAGGTACTGGGCCGCGGTGGCCTGCGAGAAGGTGCTGGTATGGGCGTCGCTGAACTGCTTGCACATGGTGGCCTTGGCCAGCAGCTCGGCCGGCGCGATCATCCAGCCGATGCGCAGGCCCGGGCTCAGCACCTTGCTGAGGCTGCCGCAGTGCGCGAGCAGTTCGCGGCTGCCGGGCACGTCCTTGCTCAGGGCCATGATCGAGGGCGGCGGCGCCTCTCCGAAGTAGAGGTCGCCATAGGGATCGTCCTCGACGATCAGCGTCTGGTACTTCACGGCCAGCTCGAGCACCTTCTTGCGGCGTTCCAGGCTCAGCATCGCGCCGCTGGGGTTGCCGAAGGTGGGGATCAGGTAGACGAACTTGGGCTTGTGCTCGGCGATCAGCTTCTCGAGCTCGTCGGTCTTGACGCCGTTGGCGTCGATCGGCGCGCTGATGAGCTGGGCGCCGTAGAGACGGAAGCACTGGATGGTGGCCAGGAAGGTCGGGCCCTCGACGATCACCTTGTCGCCGGGCGAGATCATGGTCTTGCCCAGCAGATCGAGCGCCTGCTGGCTGCCGGTGGTGACGATCAGGCCGCTGGGATCGACCTCGACGCCCTTGGTCTTCATGAAGGCGCTGAGCTGCGCGCGCAACGGCTCGTAGCCTTCGGTGGCGCCGTACTGCAGCGCGCCGCCGGCCTCCTCGGCCAGCACCTTCTGGCTCGCCTCCTTGAGACCCTCGACGTCGAACATCGCGCTGTCGGGGAAGCCGCCCGCGAAGCTGATGATGCCGGGCTTGCCCAGCAGCTTGAAGAGTTCGCGGATGGCGGAGGTTTCGACGTTGTCGAGGCGGGAGGCGAATTGCATGGTCAGTCTCACTTTCTGGCCGCCATTGTGGCGAAAGCCGCGGGAAATTAAGTTGCGTAGGTCATTCCCGTTTCAGCGATATATTGCGCCTGCCTTTGTCCCGCCCCATGAAAAAAGAAAACATCGCGCCCTTCTTCGCCGTCCTGCAGGCCGCCAATCCCACGCCCGAGACCGAACTCGAATACAGCACGCCCTTCGAGCTGCTGGCCGCCGTGCTGCTGTCGGCGCAGGCCACCGACGTGGGCGTGAACAAGGCGACGCGCAAGCTGTTCCCCGTGGCCAACACGCCGCAGGCGATCCTCGACCTCGGCGTCGAGGGCCTGGAGGGCTACATCAAGACCATCGGCCTGTACCGCAGCAAGGCCAAGCACCTGATCGAGGCCTGCCGCATGCTGGTCGAGCAGCACGGCGGCGAGGTGCCGCGCACGCGCGCCGAGCTCGAGGCCCTGCCCGGCGTGGGCCGCAAGACCGCCAACGTGGTGCTCAACGTGGCTTTCGGCGAAGCCACGATCGCGGTCGACACCCACATCTTCCGCGTCGGCAACCGCACCGGACTGGCGCCGGGCAAGACGCCGCTGGAGGTCGAGCTCAAGCTCGAGAAGCGCGTGCCGGTCGAATACCGGCTGCATGCGCACCACTGGCTGATCCTGCACGGGCGCTATGTCTGCGTGGCGCGCACGCCGCGCTGCTGGGACTGCGCGGTGTCGACCTACTGCGACTACAAGCCGAAGACGCCGGCACCCAAGCGCTGAGCCTGCATCAGGCCGGCCGAAGCTCGACCACCTGCCAGCCGCCGAAGGGCAGCGGCGTCGACGGCCACTCGGTGGCGTCGCGCGGACAGCGCGTGCCCGCGTGCAGCAGCGACACGGCGCGCAGCACGCCCGCATGCGCGACCCACAGCGCATCGCCCTGCCCGGCTCGCCATTCGTCGTAGGCGCCGGCCACGCGCGCCATGAAGGCACGCACGCTCTCGCCATGCGCGCCGGCGCGGGTGTCGGCGAAATCGGCGGTCCAGGCATCGAGCTCGGCGCGCGCGATGGCCGCCCAGGACTGCCCTTCCCAGGCGCCGAAGTCCATCTCGGCGATGCGCGCATCGTGCGTCACCGCGAGATCGGGCCGCAGCGCGGCGATCGCACCGGCCAGCGTGGCGCAGCGCCGCAACGGCGACGACAGCACGGCGAGCCCCGGCGGCAACTCCCACGCGATGCGCTCGGCGGCCGCGCGCGTGGCCTCGGCCTCGGCCTCGAGATCGCTCGCGCCGTAGCACAGCCCCGCCTCGGCGATCACCGGCGCATGCCGCAGCAGCCAGAGCCTGCGCATGCTCATATCCGCCACGCCAGCGCGAGGTAGATCGCGATCTCGCAGATCTGCTGCGTGGCACCCAGCCCGTCGCCCGTGAAGCCCTGCAGCCGGCGCCGGAAGATCCGCGCCATCCACAGCGCCGCCAGCGCCGTCGCGAGCAGCGCCGCCAGCGCATGGGCCGCACCGTGCGACAGCGCCAGCAACGCCAGCGCGGGCAGCGTCCACAGCACGCCGATCGCGAGCGCGCCGCCGCTGATCGCATCGGCCAGCGGCTTGGCCTTGCTCGCACCGCTGTCGCCCACATAGGGCAGCCAGCGGATCAACCCGAGCGGCGCGAGCCGCGAAAACACGTGCGCGCCGACGATGGCCGCGGCCACCGCATGCAACCCGTCGCCGGCCAGCACCGCGATCAGCGCGCACTTGAGGCCCAGCGCCAGCACCAGCGCGATCGCGCCGAAGGCACCGATGCGCGAGTCCTTCATGATCTCGAGCGCCCGCGCCCTGTCGGCCGAACCGCCCAGGCCATCGGCCACGTCGGCCAGGCCGTCCTCGTGGAAGGCGCCGGTCAGCAGCACGGTCGCGACCGTGCTCAGCACCGCAGCCGCGAATGCGCCCGCCAGGCCCGGCAGTCCCATCGCCACGCCCACGAACACCAGTGCCGCCACGCCGCCGGCCAGCCAGCCGATGCCCGGCAGGTGCGCCGCGCTCGCGCGCAGCATCTGCGGGCTGTAGCCGACCCAGGCCGCGAGCCGACCCGTGACCGGCACGCGGGTGAAGAACTGCAGCGCGAGCAGGAAATGCCGCAGGCCGCGCATCGGGCTCAGGCGTCCTTGCGCGAGACGCCGGCCGATTCGAAGCTCGCCATCTCGCGCACGATGCGGCAGGCCGATTCGAGCAGCGGCCAGGCCAGCGCGCCGCCCGAGCCCTCGCCCAGGCGCAGGCCCAGGTTCAGCAGCGGCTCGAGCTGCAGCCGCTCGAGCAGCAGCGCATGGCCCGGCTCGGCCGAGACGTGGGCCGCCACGCAGCGCTGCGCCACATGCGGTCGCAATGCCTGCGCCACCAGCACGGCGGCGCTCGCGATGAAGCCGTCGAGCACGATCACGCGCCGCTCCTCGGCCGCCTGCAGCACCGCGCCGACCAGGGTCGCGATCTCGAAGCCGCCGAGCGCGGCCAGCGCATCGAGCGGCGCGGTGGCGCCCGCATGGAGCGCCAGCACCTCGCGCAGCACGGCGCGCTTGCGCGCCAGCCCGTCGGCGTCGAGGCCGGTGCCGGCGCCGGTGCAGCGGTCGATGTCGATGTCGGCCAGGCGCGCCAGCAGCAGCGCGGCGGCCGAGCTGTTGCCGATGCCCATCTCGCCGAGCAGCAGCGCATTGCCCGGCAGCGCGCGCACGATCTCGCGGCCGTTGGCGATGGCCTGCGCGCACTGCGCGGCGCTCATCGCCGGGCCGGCCGAGGCGTCGGCGGTGCCCGCCGCGATGCGCCGCTGCACCAGGCCGGGCCGCGGCTGGAAGTCGCGCCGCACGCCGCAGTCGGCCACGGTCAGCGCCAGGCCGTGCTGGCGCGCGAGCACGCTGACGGCGGCGCCGCCGGCCAGGAAGTTCTCGACCATCTGCCAGGTCACGTCGCTCGGATAGGCCGAGACGCCGCGCGCCGCCAGCCCGTGGTCGGCCGCGCAGACCAGCATCTGCGGCGCCTCGAGCGCCGGCGACTCGGTGCCGAGGATCGTGCCCAGGCGCAGCGCCAGCGCCTCGAGCCGGCCGAGCGCGCCCAGCGGCTTGGTCTTGTTGTCGAGCGCGGCCTGCAGCCGGGCCGCGAGCGCGGCGTCGGCGATGTCGGGCACCGCGGGAAGAAGGTCGTCGTGGGTCATGCGATCAGGCCGGCGAGCACGCCGGCGTCGAAGTGGTTGTCGATGAAGTCGGCCAGGCCGTCGAAGGTGGCGTCGAGCGTGGGCGCCGCGACGCCGAACAGCGCCTGCAGCGCCGCGGGGTCCTCGAACAGCCCGTGCAGGTAGAGGCCGAGCACGTTGCCGCGCGCGTTCTGCCAGGCCAGCCCCTCGGGCATCACCGCGCCGCCGTCGCCGGCCATCTGCGGATGGGCCGCGGTCTGGCCGTGGTGGATCTCGTAGCCGGCCACCGCCACGTTCGACAGCGCGGCCCAGGCGCCCGCCAGCGTGCCGAAGGCGGCCTCGCGGCGGCGCACGGTCTTGTCGCGCTCGAACACCGTCACCAGCGGCAGCAGGCCCAGCCCGGGCGCGTTGCCGTCGATGCCGTGCGGATCGACCAGCGCCTCGCCGAGCATCTGCAGCCCGCCGCAGACGCCGAGCACCGCGCCGCCACGCGCCGCATGCTCGGCCACCGCGCGGTCGAGCCCCTGCGCGCGCAGCCAGGCCAGGTCGCCGCTGGTGTGCTTGGAGCCGGGCAGCACGATCCAGTCGGCGCCGGCCACGTCGGCCGGCGCGCGAGCCCAGACCAGGCGCACGCCGGGCACGTTCTTCAGCGGCTGGAATTCGTCGAGGTTGCTGATGCGCGGGTAGGCGATCACGGCCACGGTGCGCGTCACGGCGCCCGAGGACCGGCTGCGGTCGTCGAACACGCCGTCCTCCTCGGGCAGGCCGTGCTGCCACCACATCGGCAGGGTCGCGACCACGGGCACGCCGGTCATCTCGCGCAGCTGCTCGGGCGCGGGCGCGAGCAGCGAGGCATCGCCCCGGAACTTGTTGAGCACGAAACCCGCGAGCAGCGCGCGGTCGGCCTCGGGCAGCAGTGCCCAGGTGCCGTAGAGATGGGCGAAGGCGCCGCCGCGGTCGATGTCGGTGGCCAGCAGGCAGCGCGCCCGGGCATGGCGCGCGATGCGCAGGTTGACGATGTCGCTGGCCATCAGGTTGATCTCGGCCGGCGAGCCGGCGCCCTCGATCACGACCACGTCGTTCTCGGCGCGCAGCTCGTCGAGCGCGCGCGCGAGCTGCGGCCACACGCGCTCGCTGCGCCCGCGCCACGGCAGCGCCGACAGGGCCTCGTCGACCTGCCCCATCAGCACCACCTGGCTGTGGGTGTCGCGCTCGGGCTTGAGCAGCAGCGGATTCATCCGCACCTCGGGCCGCGCCCGGGCCGCGAGCGCCTGGAAGTACTGGGCGCTGCCGATCTCGCCGCCCTCGACCACGCGCGCGTTGTTGCTCATGTTCTGCGCCTTGTAGGGCGCCACCTTGAGGCCCTGGCGCGCGTACCAGCGGCACAGCGCGGTCGCGATCCAGCTCTTGCCGGCACCGCTGGTCGTGCCCAGCACCATCACGCAACGCGCCCCGCCGGTGTGCTCTCGCGCGCTCGCCGGCGCCGCCGCTGCCTGGAAATTCATGGCGGGATTGTCGTTGAGCGCGCACGGGTGCCCGAAACGCAACGCCGGAATGCGGCTTCCGTCACGCAACCGGCCCAGTGAACCCACGGGCTGCATCCGGTTCGGCGAATCCTCCGTATACACGGCTTCCCCGTCACAGCGCACCGCGACCCCGCCCCATGCCCGCCCTCAACGACCTGGCCCTCACCGTCGAAGAACCCGAACCGGACCGTTTCCACTGGGTCCTGCTCGAGGCGCTGGACAGCGGCGAGGCCGAGGTGCTCGACTACCGCGTCTACCGCCGTGCCGCGCGCGCCGAGGCCAGCTATTCGAATGCGCTGGTGATGGGCGTGGCGGAGCTGCAGAGGATCAGCGCCGCGCGGCCGTCCGATCCCGACGCCTGAATGCGCGCGTTCAGGGCGCGAAGCCCGAGCGCCGCACCACCGGCTCCCACTGCTGCCGGTAGGCCTTGAGCATCTGCACCGTCTCGGCGTTGCTGCTGACCACCGGCGTGATGTAGAGCGCATCGGCCGCCTTCTGCAACCCCGGGTCCTGCATCACCTCGCGGATCTTCGCGGCCAGCAGCTGCACCTTGGCCGGCGGCATGCTGCTCGGCGCGAAGAAGGTGTTCCAGCCGTCGGCATCGATCTTCATGCCGGCCTCGCGGAAGGTCGGCAGCGAGGGCGCGAAGCTCGCGCGCTTCTTGCCCGACACGGCCAGGATGCGGATCTTGCCAGCCACGTGCTGCGCATAGAGCGAGTCCAGCGTGTCGATGGCGATCGGCAGCGAGCCGCCGGTCAGGTCGGCCGCCAGCGGCGCCGAGCCGCCGTAACCCTTGATCTGCGGCTGCACGCTCAGCGCATCGCCGACCATCAGGCCGAAGAAGTGCGGCAGGCTGCCGGTGGCTGGCACGCCGAAGACCGCCTCCTCGGGATGGGCCCAGAGCCGGCCCACGAGGAACATGGCGCGGTCGAGCTGCAGCTTCTGCCCCACGGCCAGCGCGAAGTCGTAGCTGCTGACCTGGGTGACGGGCACGAAGTCCTTGTCGGGGTCGTAGCCCGCGTCCTTGATCACCAGCGGCGCCACCACCATCACGGCGGGATTGCCGAGCATCAGCACGTTCTCGGTCGCGGCCGCGCGGCGCAGTTGCTTGGCCGCGAGCCGGCCGCCCTCGCCCGCGCGGTTCTCGACCGTGACGGCCACGCCGAGCTTGGGGCCGAGCCGCTCGGCGATCAGGCGCGCGATGCGGTCGGTGCTGCCGCCGGGCGCGTAGCCCACGACCAGCGTGAGCGGGCTCTCGAGGTTCTGCGCCTGCGCGGGCGCCAGGACACCGCCGATCGCGAGCGCGAGGCAGCAGGCGGCGAGTCGTCGCCGGGAGGGAAAAAAGGGCACGGGGGATCTCCTCTCGCCGGCGGCTGGTGGCCGGCTTTTGTTACGCTGTTTATATGCAGGTAACAAATAGTTGATCTAATCCATCATCGGGCGCCGCGGCGGCGCCGCCACACACCCGCATCCTTCGTGAGTTCTTCCCCTCCTGCCTTTCCCGACGCGGCCGCGCTGCTCGCGCCCCGCTGCCTCGACGACCTGCTGCTTTACCGGCTCGCGCGCGCCGCGCGCACCGGCGGCGGCATGGCCACGCGCCTGGTCGAGGGCGGCTTCGGCATCACGCGCCGCGAATGGGGCATGGTCGCGATGCTCGCGCAGACCGGCGAGATCACGCCCTCGGCGCTGTCGGACTGCCTGAGCCTGGACCGCGTGCGCACCTCGCGCGGGCTGCGCAGCCTGGTCGAGAAGCAGCTGGTGGAACGGCGCCGCGACGACGAGGACCGGCGCGAGGTCCATGTGCGGCTGAGCGCCGCGGGGCTGCAGCTGTTCGACGAGCTGTTCCCGCGCATCGCCGAGCTCAACACCGGGCTGCTCGACGGCCTGCCGGCCGGGCATGTCGAGATCTTCCTGCAATGCCTGCGGCGGCTCGAGCAGCGCGGCAGCGCGCTGAGCGCGCAGGGCGTGGTGCCCGAGAAGGCCGACCGCCGCTCGGGCGGCACGCGCCACCGCTGGCCGAAGCGGGGCGCGTAGGGCCTCAGCTTTGCGGGCCGCGCGGTGCGCTGTCGCCCGAGGCCACCGCGCCCGGCACGTCCCAGCCGCCGCCGATCGCGCGGATCAGCCCCACGGCCGCCTGGTACTGCGCCGACTTCACCTGCAGCGCCTGGCGCCGGTTGCGCAGCTCGCTGCGGCGCGCGTCGAGCAGGTCGAGCTGGCTGATGTAGCCGTTGCGGTAGCGCGTGTCCGACAGGCTGGTCGCGCGCGCGGCCGAGGCCACGGCCGTGGCCTGCACGCCCGACTGCTCCTGCAGGATGCGGATCGACGCCAGCTGGTCCTCGACCTCCTGGAAGGCCACCAGCACCTGGTTGCGGTAGCTCGCCAGCGCGCCGTCGAGCTGCGCGTTGGCGCTCTGCAGCCCGGCCTCGCGGCGGCCGCCGTCGAAGATGGGCAGCGACAGCAGCGCGCCCACGCCCCACGAGCGGGCCGACCACTTGAACAGGTCGCCGACCTCGGGCGAGGCATAGCCGGCCGCGCCGGTCAGCGAGATGTCGGGGAACCACGCGGCCTGCGCCACGCCCACGCGCGACTGGGCCGCGAACACCGCGTTCTGCGCGGCCGACACGTCGGGCCGGCGCGTCAGCACCGTGGCCGGCACGCCGGGCGGGATCGCGGGCAGCGCGGTGGTCCAGTCGGCCGGCCGCACGCCGAAGCTCGAGGCCGAGTCGCCCACCAGCACCGCGAGCGCATGCTCGACCTGGGCCCGCTGGCGGTCGATCGCCAGTGCATCCGACTCGGTCGACGAGACCTCGGTCTGCACGCGCGCCACGTCGAGCTCGGCGATGTCGCCGGCCTGCTGGCGGCGCTGCGACAGGCGCAGCGTGTCGCGGTAGGCCTCGACCTGCTCGCGCACCAGCACGCGCTCGGCATCGAGGGCGCGCAGCGTGAGGTAGGTCTGCGCCACCTCGGCCTGCACCGCCAGCCGCGTGCTCTGCAGCAGCGCCTCGCGGCCGGCCGCGTCGAGCCGCGCCGCGTCGCTGGCGCGCGAGAGGCGGCCGAACAGGTCGAGCTCGTACGAGAAGGTGGCGCCGGCATTGGTCATGGTGGCCGGCGAGGTGCTGGCCGTGGCCTTGTCGAGCCCGGCGCCGCGGTTGGCGCCGGCGCTCAGGCCCACCTGCGGCAGCCGGTCGGCGTTGACGCTGCGCGCGATGGCGCGGGCCTCGGCCAGCCGCGCCGCTGCGCCCTGGATGTTGTTGTTGCTGACCTCGGCCTTGGCGATGAGCTCGTTCAGGACCGGATCGTTGAAGGCCTGCCACCAGGCACCGCGCGCGGCGCCCTCGGAAGGCACGGCGCGGGTCCAGCCGGCGGGCGGCGTGGCGCCCTGCTCCTTGAACTGGGCCGCGGCCGGGGTCTCGGGCAGGCCCGAGGGCACGCTCGCGCAGCCGGCCAGGGCCAGCGCCGCCACCAGGGGCAGCACGGCCGCGCGCAGCGGCGCCGAGAGGGATGAGAGCTTGAAGTTCATGATCGACCTTCCTTCTTGTTCTGTGGTTCGTTCGTCATTCATGCGAGGTCCGCGGCGAGGCCGGCACCGGATGCAGGCCGCCGCCATGGCCGCCGCCCGATCCACCGTGCGAACCGCCCGAGGCCGGCGCCGGATGGTCGGCCGACACGAAGTCCTCGCCATGCGGCACCTCGCCGTGCAGCTTCAGCGGCCGGTTGCCCGCGATGCGGCGCATCAGCACGTAGAACACCGGCGTCAGGAACAGGCCGAAGGCCGTCACGCCGATCATCCCGGCGAACACCGCCACGCCCATCGCCTTGCGCATCTCCGAGCCCGCGCCGGTCGACAGCACCAGGGGCAGCACGCCCATGACGAAGGCCAGCGAGGTCATCAGGATCGGGCGCAGGCGCAGCCGGCTGGCCTCGATCGCGGCCTGGATCGGCGTGCGCCCGGCGAACTCGAGCTCGCGCGCGAACTCCACGATCAGGATCGCGTTCTTCGCACTGAGCCCCACCAGCACGATCAGCCCGATCTGCGTGAAGACGTTGTTGTCGCCTCCCGAGATCCACACGCCCGCCATCGCGGCCATGATGCCCATCGGCACGATCAGGATGATCGCGATCGGCAGCGTCAGGCTTTCGTACTGCGCGGCCAGCACCAGGAACACCAGCAGGATCGCCAGCGGGAACACGAGGAAGGCGGAGTTGCCGGCCAGGATCTCCTGGTAGGTCAGCTCGGTCCACTCGAAGCTCACGCCCTTGGGCAGCGTCTCGGCCGCGATCTTGGTGATCGCGTCCTGCGCCTGGCCCGACGAGTAGCCGGGTGCCGGGCCGCCGTTGATGTCGGCGGCCAGGTAGCCGTTGTAGCGCATGGCGCGTTCCGGACCAAAGGTCGAGTTGACCTTCATCAGCGCGGCCAGCGGCACCATCTCGCCCGAGGTCGACCGCACCTTCAGCAGGCCCACGTCCTCGGCACGGGCGCGGTAAGGCGCATCGGCCTGGACGCGCACGGAGTACGTGCGGCCGAACTTGTTGAAGTCGTTGGCGTACAGGCTGCCCAGGTAGATCTGCATCGTGTCGAAGATGTCCGTCACCGGCACGCCGAGCTGGCGCGCCTTGGTGCGGTCGATGTCGGCATACAGCTGCGGCACGTTGACCTGCCAGCTCGTGAACATGCCCGTGAGCTCGGGCGCCGCATAGGCCTTGGCCATGAAGGCCTTGACCGCCGCGTCCATCTGGTCGTAGCCGACCGAGGCCCGGTCCTCGATCTGCAGCTTGAAGCCGCCCGTGGTGCCCAGGCCCGCCACCGGCGGCGGCGGGAACATCACGATGAACGCGTCCTGGATGCTGCTGAAGGCCTGGTTGAGCTGGCCCGCCACCGCGCCGCCGCTCTGGTCGGCGCGCTTGCGCTGGTCGAAGGGCTTGAGCGTAGCGAACACGATGCCCGAGTTCGAGCTGTTGGTGAAGCCGTTGATCGACAGGCCCGGGAAGGCGATCGCGTCCTCCACGTTCGGGTTCTTCTTCATGATCTCGCCCATGCGCTGGATCACTTCGTCGGTGCGGTCGAGCGTGGCGCCGTCGGGCAGCTGCGCGAAGCCGATCAGGTACTGCTTGTCCTGCGCCGGCACGAAGCCGCTGGGCACGGCCTTGAACAGGCCGAAGGTCACGCCGACCAGCGCGAGGTAGATCACCAGCATCAGCGTCTTGCGCGAGATCACGCGCTTGACGCCGCCGCTGTAGGCCTCGGAGCCGCGATGGAAGAACTTGTTGAAGCCGCGGAACAGCCAGCCGAAGGCCCGGTCCATGCCGCGCGTCAGTGCGTCCTTCGGCTGGTCATGGCCGCGCAGCAGCAAGGCGGCGAGCGCGGGCGACAGGGTCAGCGAGTTGATCGCCGAGATCACGGTCGAGATCGCGATGGTCACCGCGAACTGGCGGTAGAACTGGCCCGTGAGGCCGCTGATGAAGGCCAGCGGCACGAACACGGCCACCAGCACCAGCGCGATCGCGATGATGGGCCCGGACACCTCGCGCATCGCGCGGTAGGTCGCCTCGCGCGGCGTGAGCCCCGCCTCGATGTTGCGCTCGACGTTCTCCACCACCACGATGGCGTCGTCCACCACGATGCCGATCGCCAGCACCAGCCCGAACAGGCTCAGCGCGTTGATCGAGAAACCGAGCACGTGAAGCACGGCGAAGGTACCGATCACCGACACCGGCACGGCCAGCAGCGGAATGATCGACGCGCGCCAGGTCTGCAGGAACAGGATCACGACCAGCACCACCAGCATGATGGCTTCGAGCAGCGTGTGGATCACCGATTCGATGGACGCGCGCACGAACTGCGTCGGGTCGTAGGCGATGCGGTATTCCAGGCCTTCGGGCATGTTCTTGTTGAGCTCGGCCATGGTCTTGCGCACGTTCGCCGAGATGTCGAGCGCGTTCGAGCCCGGGGCCTGGAACACGCCCATGCCGACGGCCGGGTCGTTGTTCAGCAGCGAGCGCAGTGAGTAGTCGGCGGCGCCCATCTCGAGGCGGCCGATGTCGCGAAGGCGCGTGACGGCGCCGTCGGTGCCGCTCTTGACGATGATGTCGCCGAACTCTTCCTCGCTCTGCAGGCGCCCCTGCGCATTGATCGAGAGCTGCATGTCCACGCCCGACAGGCCCGGCGAAGCGCCGACCACGCCGGCCGCGGCCTGCACGTTCTGGCCGCGGATGGCGGCCACCACGTCGGAGGCCGAGAGGCCGCGCTGCGCCACCTTCTGCGGGTCGAGCCAGACGCGCATCGAGTAGTCGCCGCCGCCGAAGATCTGGACCTGGCCCACGCCTTCGATGCGCGCCAGCGGGTCCTTCACGTTGAGCACCGCGTAGTTGCGCAGGTAGTTGATGTCGTAGCGGCCGTTGGGCGACACGAGGTGGACCACCATCGTGAGGTCGGGCGCGCTCTTCACCGTGGTGATGCCGAGCCGGCGCACTTCCTCGGGCAGCCGCGGCTCGGCCTGCGAGACGCGGTTCTGCACCAGCTGCTGGGCCTTGTCGGGGTCCGTGCCGAGGCGGAAGGTCACCGTCAGCGTCATCACGCCGTCGGTGGTGGCCTGGCTGCCCATGTAGAGCATGCCCTCGACGCCGTTGATCTGCTCCTCCAGCGGGGTCGCCACGGTCTCGGCGATCACCTTCGGGTTGGCACCCGGGTACTGGGCGCGCACCACCACCGAGGGAGGCGCGACTTCCGGGTACTCGGAGATCGGCAGACCGCGCAACGCGATCAGGCCGGCTATCAGCATCAAGAGCGACAGCACGCCGGCAAAGATCGGCCGGTCGATGAAGAATTTAGAGAGATTCATTTCGTTGGCTCCATCGCGCGGACAGCGCGATCCACGCCGCTTCGAAAAAGACGAGCGGCATCCAGGTGGCTCCCATCAAGGAACTTCGAGTAACGCTGGCGAGCCGGCCGGTGCCGCTGTCGCCGTTGTCGGTGTCCCGGGTTTCCCGGCGCGCCGGCCTGTGCTCAGGCTGGCGCGCGGGGCCCGGTGTCGTTCAGGACTTCGCGGCCTGCGCCACTTGTTCCGTCGGTTGTTGCGCCTTGCCGTCGGCCTTGGCGTCCATGGTCACGGTCTGCGGCGCCACCAGCGCACCCGGGCGGATGTGCTGCAGGCCGTTGACCACCACGCGGTCGCCCGCCTTCAGGCCCTTGCTCACGACGCGCAGGCCGTTGATCGAGGCGCCGAGCGCGACTTCGCGGTAGACCGCCTTGTTGTCCTCGCCCACGACCATCACGAACTTCTTGTTCTGGTCGGTGCCGATGGCGCGTTCGCTGACCAGCAGCGCGGTGTCGTTGCGGGCCTGGCCCATGCGGATGCGGGCGAACTGGCCGGGGATCAGGGCGCCGTCCTTGTTGTCGAAGGAGGCGCGCACGCGCACCGTGCCGCTGCGGGCGTCGACCTGGTTGTCGATCAGCTGCAGCTTGCCGACGAAGGGCGTGCCCTCCAGGCCGGCCGTGCCCATCTGCACCGGGATCGATTCGATCTGGCCGCGGGCGCTGGAGCCGCTCGGCAGGTCCTTCAGGGCCCGCGTGATCACCTGCTCGTCGGCATCGAAGCTCGCGTAGATCGGGCTCACCGAGACCAGCGTTGTCAGCACCGGGGCGCCGGGACCGGCCGCCACCAGGTTGCCCACCGTGACCTCGATCTTGCCGATGCGGCCCGAGACCGGGGCCCGCACCTGGGTGTAGCCCAGGTTCAGGCGCGCCGACTGCAGCGAGGCCTGGGCCGCGCGCAGGTTGGCCTCGGCTTCGCGGCCGGCGTTCACGCGCTCGTCGTATTCGCGCTGGGCGATGGCCTGCTCGTCCCACAGGCGCTTGGCGCGCTCCTGCTCGCTGCGGCTGAAGGACTGGCGGGCCTGCGCCGACGCCACCTGCGCCTCGGCGCGCTCGACCTCGGCCGCGTACGGCGCGGGGTCGATGGTCACCAGCAGGTCGCCCTGCCTGACCAGCGCGCCTTCGCGGAAATGCACCGACTGCACGGCACCCGCGACGCGGGAGCGCACGTCGACGCGTTCGACTGCTTCGAGGCGGCCCGAGAACTCGTCCCAGGCATTGATCTCGCTCGGCGCCACCGCCGCGACCGAGACCGGAATGGCTTGCGGCGCGCCCGCGGCCGGCGCGTTGGCCTCGGCCTTGAAGCTGTGCATGCCCAGCACCGCGGCGGCCACCGCCAGCAAGGCGGTGACGCCGGTCACGGCGGGCCACAGGCCCTTGCGGGCCGCGGAGGAAAACGTTGGCTTGTTGTTCGACATGGTGATTCGTCCTTCTCTCAGATGACTCAAATGACTCGGATGACTTTTCGGGATGCAACAGTCCGTCCTGGCGCCCTCGCACCAAGAAAAACGGAAATTTCGGAAAAAGGCCGGCCGCACCGGGTGCCCCCGGTGGCTCGGCGCTAGCGGTTGGCTCTGCGGCTGGCGGCGCTGGCTAACTGGGCTTCGGGGTCGCCCCGGGGGGCGGTGTGGTGGCCGCGAAGAATTCGCGGAAGTGCTGCTGCACGGTCGCCTCGCAGACCTTGCAGCCCATGCACTCGGCGTCGTAGAGCGCCTTGGGCCATTCGGCCGCGTTGCTCAGCACCGCGCTCGTGACCTCGATGCCGGCCGAACGCAGCCGGCCCGCGAAGGTCAGCGCCTCGTCGCGCATCGCGTCGTCCTCGCCCACCAGCACCAGGGCCGGGGCCAGGGCCGAGAGGCGCAGCGAACCGCTGGGCACCGCATAGGGGTGCGTGGCGTTCGACGGGCAGCTCAGGTACTTCTCCCAGCCCGTGGCCCAGCGGCACTCGGGCGAGTCGTTGGTCGCCTTGCGCAGCGAGGCCGTGCCGGCGCAGGGATCGAGCATCGGCGACAGCAGGATCTGGCCCGCCAGCGGCGGATGGGCGCGGTCGCGCGAGATCAGCGCCACCGCCGCCGCCAGGTTGCCGCCGGCTTCCTCGCCGGCCAGGTAGACCTGGGCGCCGCGGCCGCCGAGCTTGACGCGCTGCTTGTAGAGCCATTCGAGCGCCGCGTAGCCGACCTCGATCGGCTCGGGAAACGGCGACTCGGGGGCCAGCGGGTAGTCGAGCGAGACCACCACCGCACCGGAGCCGGCCAGGAGGCGCGCCACGTTGCGGCCGTTGTCGAGGCCGCCGCAGATGAAGGTGCCGCCATGGAAGTGCAGCACCAGCGGCACCGTTTCGCCCTTGGGGCGCTGGCCGTAGACACGGGCGCCCACCGGATCGCGGCCGGGCAGCTCGATCGACAGATCGGCTTCCGCGCCTTGCCCCGCGGCGAGCGCGGCTGCTTCGGCGGAGCGGGACGATGGACGGGGTGACATGGGACGACCTCGGGAAATGGGCGATGGTTGAAATATAAGGCGCCGACTGTCGCGTTAAACAGGGATGCAAGCCCTACTCTGTTTCCAAACTACGAACAATCGGACCGGGTCACCAAAGGGTTATGGCCTTGTGTGAGAATCCGCACCCCCCGGCGAGGGCCGGGTCTAGAGAACAGGCATTCGATGGATCAGATCCAGGCCATGCGGATCTTCGTCCGCGTCGTGGAAGCCGGCACCTTCACCCGCGCGGCGGACTCGCTCGCCCTGCCCAAGGGCACCGTCACCAAGCAGATCCAGGCCCTGGAATCGCGGCTGCGCGTGAAGCTCCTGAACCGTACCACCCGCCGGGTGACGGTCACGCCGGACGGCGCCGCGTATTTCGAACGCGCGGCGCGCCTGCTCAACGACTTCGACGACATGGAGGCCAGCATGACGAATGCGCAGTCCAGCCCCACGGGCCGGTTGCGCATCGACGTCGGGACCTCGGTCGCGCGGCTGGTGATCCTGCCGGCCCTGGCCACCTTCTGCGACCGCTACCCTGAGATCCAGGTCGACCTCGGCGTCAGCGACCGCACGGTGGACCTGATCAGCGACAACGTCGACTGCGTGATCCGCGCCGGCGACCTCGCCGACCAGTCGCTGGTGGCGCGGCGCATCGGCACCCTGCATTTCGTGACCGTGGCATCGCCGGCCTACATCAAGCGCTATGGTGCGCCGCAGCATCCGAACGACATCGAGAAGCGCCACCACGTGGTGAGCTACTTCTCGGGCACCACGCGGCGCGTCTATCCGCACGAGTTCAAGAAGGGCGACGAGCACATCGAGCTCAACGGACCCTACCGCGTGTCGGTCAACGAGAGCAACGCCCACATGGCGGCCGTGCTCGGCGGCTTCGGCATCTCGCAGTGCATCACCTTCATGGCCGAACCGCATCTAGAGAGCGGCGAGCTGATCGAGGTGCTGTCCGACTGGCAGCGCGACCCGCTGCCGATCCACGTGGTCTACCCGCCGAACCGCCACCTGAGCGCCAAGGTGCGCGCCTTCGTGGACTGGGCCGCCGAGCTGTTCGCGAAGAATCCGCGGCTGCAGCGGCGCTGAGCGCGATGCTGTTCTCGCCCGAGCGCCACGAGCCCCTGCGGACCGACGCCTGGGACGAGGGCCGCGCGCGCGAGGCCATCAAGCGCATCGTGCGCGACACCGAGGCGCGCTTCACGCCCGAGGGCCTGTGGCCCATGCATCCGGACGATGCATCGAATCCCGACCCGCAGTACCTGCTGTACTGGGGCGCGAGCGGCGTGATCTGGGCGCTGCACCATCTGCAGGAGCGCGGCGCCGTGCGGCTGGCGCGCGACTACGCGCCGGTCGTGCCGGGCCTGATCGCCGCCAACCGCGCGGCCATGGGCCGCCCCGCCGATGCCGGCTTCGCGGCCTACCTGATGGGCGACACCGGCATCCGGCTGCTCGAGCACCGGCTGCGGCCCTCCGACACCGTCGCCGACGAACTCGCGCGGCTGTGCGGCGGCCACCTCGACGACCCCACGCTCGAACTGATGTGGGGCACGCCCGGCACCATGCTCGCGGCGCTGTTCATGCACGAGCGCACGGGCGAGCAACGCTGGGCCGGCATCTACCGCGACACCGCGCGGCGGTTGTGGTCGCAGCTCGAATGGTCGGAGGACTTCGGCTGCCATTTCTGGACCCAGCAGCTCTACGGCCAGCGTTCGACCTACATCGATGCGGTGCACGGCTTCGTCGCCACCGCCGTGCCGCTGATCCATGGCCGCCACCTGCTCGGCGACGCCGAATGGAACGCCTGGCGCGACTGCATCGCCAACACCGTGCAGCGCACCGCCGACCGCGAGGGCGCGCAGGCGAACTGGCGCCCGCGCCTGTTCCCGCTGCCCGATGCCTCGCGGCCGAAACTCGTGCAGATGTGCCATGGCGCGCCGGGCTTCGTGATCTGCCTCGCGAATTTTCCGGACGGCACGCTCGACGAGCTGCTGCTCGCCGCCGGCGAAACCACTTGGCAGGCCGGCCCGCTCCACAAGGGCTCGAACCTCTGCCACGGCACCGGCGGCAACGGCTATGCCTTCCTCAAGCTGCACCGCCGCTTCGGCGACGCCGCCTGGCTGGACCGGGCGCGCGCCTTCGCCATGCACGGCATCGCGCAGACCGAGGCCGAGCTGGCGGAACACGGCCACCTGCGCTATTCGCTGTGGACCGGCGACCCCGGCTTCGCGATCTACCTGTGGGATTGCATCGAGGGCACGGACCGCTTCCCGACCCTCGACTGTTTCTTCTAGGCCGGCGGCCGCCGCGCGCGCAGCTCGCCGGCCGTCGTCGCCCAGGCCTTGCCCAGCATGCGCGTGAGATAGGCCCCCGAGGCCCAGCCGACCTGCTGCGCCACCGACAGCACCGATTCGTCGGTGCTCTGCAGCAGGTGGCGCGCGCGCTCGAGGCGCCGCTGCTGCTGGAATTCGAGCGGCGACAGCCCGTAGGCCGCGCGGAACAGCCGTTCGACCTGCCGGCGCGAGAGCCGGTGCCGCGCCGCGAAGGCCTCGAGCGGCAGCGCCGCCGCGAGCTCGGCCTCGATGTCGCTGGCCAAGAGTGCGGCGATCACCGCGCCGGGCGTGCCGCGGCCATCGGGATGCACCAGCGGATTGGCCATGAGCCGCGCAGCCTCCATCACCAGCGCGCCGCAATGGGCCACGTGCGCCATCGAGGGCTCGGGCGATGCCGGCGTGCCGGCCATCTCGAGCAGCCGGTGCGACAGCAGGTTCAGCGCGCCGCTGCCCGCGCGCAGGCCCTGGGCCGGCTTCGCGATGCCGTGCGCGCGCAGCGCCGTGTCCCAGAACTCCGAATCGACATAGACCGCGAGGTGCGTCTGGCGCAGGGTCATCGCGCTGGTGGCATGGGCGGCGCCGGCCGCGAACCAGAGGAAGTGGCCGGGCGAGGACTGCAGCGCGTCGCCGCGCGGATCGATCACGTCGAAGCGCCCCGCCAGCGGCACGAACAGCATGTCGCAATCGTGCGCATGCGGCGTGGTGGCGTAGCCGTCGAGCGTGCTCGCCACCGGCGTCGCCTTGTGGGCGAGGCGGTCGGAGAACGCGGAGATCCGCGGTCCAGATGGGGCGGCTGGGGACGGCATGGGGCCGATTGTGTGGTCAATCGCGCGGCCGATGTCGCATTCGTGCGCGCGGGCGTCGCGAGCGGAGGCACGCGGAGGGGAACCGGCAGGAAGACTAGGACCTCCCCTCCACCCGTTCCGCCAAGGACCTCCATGACCGCCAGCCTCCGCCCGCCACGGCGCCTCGCCCTGATGGCCGCCGCCGCCCTGCTCGCCGCCGCCTGCGGTGCCGCGGCCGCCGCCGACGCCTATCCCGCCAAGCCGATCACCATCGTCGTGCCCTTCCCGGCCGGCGGCGGCACCGACGTGATCTTCCGCGCGGTGCAGGTCAGGCTGCAGGCCGAGCTCGGCGTGCCGGTGATCATCGACAACCGCGCGGGCGCCGGCGGCACGGTGGGCACGGGCTATGCCTCCAAGGCCGCGCCCGACGGCTACACGCTGGTGGCCGCCACCACCACGACCATCGCCTCGGCCCAGGCCGTCTACCCCAGGCTGCCCTACGACCCGCTGGCCGACCTCGCGCCCGTGGGCACGCTGGGCACCACGCCCTTCGTGCTGGTGGTGGCACCCACCCTGCCCGCGAAGAACCTCGCCGACTTCATCCGCGATGCCAAGGCCAGGCCCGGCACGCTCAACTACGGCAGCATCGGCAACGGCACCGCGAGCCACCTCGCGAGCGAGCTGTTCAAGCAGCGCACCGGCATCGAGATGACGCACATTCCCTACCGCGGCGCGGCGCCCGCGCAGACCGACCTGATGGCCGGCCAGATCCAGGCGCTGTTCGACAACCCCACCGCGCTCGCGCCCCAGGTGCGCGCCGGCCGCATGCGTGCGCTCGCGATCAGCCAGCCCTCGGCGGTGTTCCCCGAGCTGCCGAGCTTCGAGGCCGCGGGCATCAAGGACTTCAAGCCCGAGCTCTGGTACGGCCTGATGGCGCCCGCGGCCACGCCCAACCCGGTGGTGGAGCGGCTGCGCTCGGCGCTCGACAAGGCGCTGCAGGACCGCAACCTGCGCGCCGACATGATGGCCAAGGGCGTCTCGCCCGCGAGCTGGTCGCCCGAGCAGTTCGGCCAGCGCGTGCGCGCCGACATCGCGCTGTGGGGCGGCATCGCGCGCTCCGTCAACGCGAAGGCGGACTGAGATGACGATGCAGCTCGTTCGCGTCTTCGCCCGCCCCGGCACCCGCGCCGGCGGCAACCCGGCCCCGGTCTGGCTCGATGCCGATGCCATGTCCACCGAGGACATGCAGGCCCGCACCCGCGAGAGCGGGCACGAGTCGGTGTTCGTGCTCGCGCCCGACGATGCCGCCCGGCACCGCCTGCGCATGCGCTACTTCGTGCCGCGCCACGAGATGGAGATGTGCGGCCATGCCACGCTCGGCGCGCTGTGGCTGCTGCACGAGCGCGGCCGCTGGAGCGGCGAGCCGATCGCGGTGCAGACGCTCAGCGGCACGGTGCACGGCCGCTACGTCGACGGCGCGGTCGAGATCAGCCAGCCCAGCGCCAGCATCGCCGCGGTCGACGCGGCCCTGGTGCGCGAGATCGCGCAGTGCCTGGGCATCGGGCTCGCGCAGATCGTGTCGCCGGTGCTCAACGCCGCCACCAGCCGCGTGAAGACGCTGGTGCGGCTCGAGAGCCCCGAACTGCTGCACGGCCTGCGGCCCGACTTCGCGCGCGTCGAGGCGCTGTGCGACCGGCTCGGCTCGACCGGGCTCTATCCCTTCGCATCGAACGCCGATGCGCAGGGCACCGAGGTCAGCGCGCGCCAGTTCCCGCGCTCCTCCGGCTATCCCGAGGACGCGGCCACCGGCATCGCCGCCGCCGCGCTGGCCTGGGGCCTGCGCGAGATGGCGCTGGTCGGCGCCGATGGCACGCTGGTCACGGTGCGCCAGGGCGAGGCCATGGGCTCGCCCTCGGCGATCCAGGTGCGGCTGCCCGCGCAGGCCGAGGCCGCCGAAGGCTGCTGGCTGCGCGGCGACGCTCAGGCGATGGAGGCGCTGCCGCATGACTGATGCCGACCGGCGCCTGGAGGCGCTCGCCGCGCAAGCGGGCCACGACGCCTCGCCCGCCGCGCGCCCCGCGGGCCGCTATGCGAGCTTCGCGCGCGCCGGCGAGCTGCTGCATTCGAGCGGCGTGGTCGGGCGCGAGAACGGCGTGGTGATCGCGGGCCCTATCGACGACAGCGACGCGGGCATCGCGCTCGGCGAGCGGGCCGCGGTCGCCGCCGCCATCGCGCTGCTGCGCGCCGCGCGCGCCGAGCTCGGCGGCCTCGACCGGGTGCAGAAGATCGTCGCCCTCACCGGCTACCTGCAGGCCGGGCCCGGCTTCACGCAGCATGTGCGGGTGATGAATGCCGCGAGCGAGCTGCTGCGCCAGGTGTTTCCCGACCAGCCGCTGCCCGCGCGCATCACGGTCGGCGTGGCCTCGCTGCCGGGCGGCGGCGCGGTCGAGATCTCGCTGGTGCTGCAGGAGCGGCCGGCGGACTGAAGGCCGCGCCTCAGGCCCCGAGCCAGCGCACCACCAGCGGCACCAGCAGGGCCGTCGCGATGCCGTTGAGTCCCATCGCGAGCGCCGAGAACGCGCCCGCGGTCTCGTTGACCTGGATCGCGCGCGCGGTGCCGATGCCGTGCGCCGTGATGCCGACCGCGAAGCCGCGCACCGCGGGCTCCTTGATGCGCAGCAGGTTCAACAGGCCCGTGGCCATGATCGCGCCCGCGATGCCGGTGATGGCGGCCGCGACCGCCGACAGCGACGGCAGGCCGCCGATCTTTTCCGACACGCCCATCGCGATCGGCATGGTGGCCGACTTCGGCGCCAGCGACATCAGCAGCTCGTGCGAACCGCCGAGCGCCCAGGCAATGCCCACGGCCGACACGATGGCCGCCACCGAGCCCGCGAGCAGCGCCACGCCGATCGGCAGCCACAGCCGGCGCAGCCGCGCCACCTGGCTGTAGAGCGGCACCGCCAGCGCCACCGTGGCCGGCCCGATCAGGAAGTGCACGAACTTCGCGCCTTCGAAGTAGGTGTCGTAGGGCGTGCGCGTCGCCAGCAGCACGGCGACGATCACGATCACCGACACCAGCACCGGATTGACCACCGGGTTGGCGCCGCTGCGCCGGTGCAGCCACAGCGCGCCCAGGTAGGCCAGCAGCGTGAGCGCGAGCCACAAGAGCGGCGACTGGGCCAGGAAGACCCAGATCTCGGACAGCTTCGCGGGCGCGCTCATTGGGCGTCCTTGCCGGTGATGCGGATCATCCAGCGCAGGGTAAGCGCGGTGACGGTCATGGTGAAGGCCGCGCCCAGGATGCCCGCGGCCAGGAACGGCAGCCATTCGCGGCCCACGCGCTCGAAGTGCAGCATCACGCCCGTCACGGCCGGGATGAACAGCAGCATCAGGTTGCGCAGCAGATGGCCCGAGGTCTCGCCCAGGCTCTCGGGCACGCCGCCGCGCCACAGCAGGCCGGCGAACAGGAACAGCATGCCGAGCAGCGGACCGGGCACCGGCAGGCTGAGCCACTGCACCAGCAGTTCGCCGGCGAGCTGGCAGAGAAAGAGCGTGGTGATGGCGTAGAGCATGGGCGATCGTCCTGAAAATTGGTTCTGATCAAATACATCAGTATGAACACCACGATCTTCGCGCCTGCGGGCGGGCTGTTTCCACTCCTGGGTGTTCTGTTGTTCTGCGCTGGCACGATGCTCGGGATCCCCCATGGTCTGGCAAAGCGCAGCGGGAACGAGAAGAGAACCGAACTATGGCGAGTGGCGCACCTTTCGACCTGCGTCGGCGGCATCTCGCTCATCGCGCTGTCGGTGGCGCTTGAGCAACTCTTGGGAGCCCAAGCGATCTACACCCTGACTCTGTTCAGTGCGGCAGCCTATGGCTTCTTCATCGCGTGCACGCTGAGCGGCTGGCTCAACAAGGCATGGGACGACGATCGCACCCTGAGGGGCGTCGCACTGATCTATCGCCTGCAGATCATTGCGTCGGCGCTGTCGGTCATCGCGGTCGGGACCTTTCTCTTCAGCCTGCTTCTGAAGATTCTTTCGTGACTGCGCGCCACAACGCCTCCTGACTCAGGGGCGGCAGCACGCCCATGCGCACCTGGCCCGGCAGGCCGAACGAAGCGCAGTCGCGCAGCTTGATGCCCTCGGCGCGCAAGCCGGCCAGCAGGCCCGCGAAGTCCGCCGCCATCGGTTGCGCGAGGTGGTAGTTCGCCACGCTGGGCGTGGTCTGCCAGCCCATGCGCGCGCACAGCGCGAGCTGCGCGGTCTTCCATTCGCGCAGCGTGGCCAGGCTGTCGCGCACCCAGGCCTGCACCGCGGGCTCGGCCCAGGCCGACAGCATCGCCACGCCGTGCGCGCCCACGGGCCAAGATGAACTCAAGCGCAGCAATGCGCCCACCGCCTCCTGCGCGTCCGCCGGCGCGATCGCATAGGCCGCGCGCACGCCCGTCATGCCCAGCGCCTTGTTGGGCGACCACATCTGCCAGAGCCGGTCGAGCCGCGCGGGCACCAGCGCGAGTTCGCCATCGAGCCGCAACGGTTCGTAGGCGCGGTCGAGCACGCAGGGCACGTCCTCGGGCAGCGCGTCGATCGACGCGGCCAGGCCGGGCTGCGCTTGCCCCTGCGGCGCCGACGGATCGCAGCACCACGCGAGCCGCGGCCGCCGCGCCGCCTGCGGCGCGCGCACCACCTGCAGGCCCCAGGCGCGCGCGGCGGCCGCGTAGTCGCCATAGGAGGTGGCCGGCAGCACGACCTCGCCGTGCGCGCCGCGGTCCTCCTGCGCCACCCAGGCGGTGATGCGACGGATGAACTCGCTCGCGCCGGCCGCGATCACGATGCGCCAGGGCGCCACGCCATGCAGCGCCGCGAGCCGCGCGCGCAAGGCCGTGTAGGCCGGATCGGGATAGCGCGTCGCATCGGCCGCGCGCACCCGCGCCAGCGCCTCGGGGCACGGGCCGCAGGCATTGGCATTGGTCGAGAAATCGTGGGCGGGTGCGCCGAGCGCGTCGGGGCCGCCATGGTTCGGGGTGAAGTCGAGCTCGCTCATCGCACCCCCATGAACAGCAGGACGACCGGCAGCCAGGCGGCCAGCGCCAGCAGCAGCACGGCGCGCTGGCCGAAGCGGGCCGCACGCGCGGTGTCGGCGGGCATTGCGGCCCGGCCCTCGGCGTTGAGCGCATAGACCGCGGGCTTGGCCAGCCGCACGCCGAGCAGCAGCGCCATCGCGGCCATCGGCCAGCCGCTGTTGGGCGACGGCGTGCGGCGCGCCTCGCGCGCGAGGCCGCGCGGCCAGCGCCCGGCCGCCAGCGCGAGCAGCAGCACCGTGAGCCGCGCGGGCAGCCACGACAGCAGGTCGTCGGCGCGTGCGGCCCATTTGCCGGCCCAGGTCCAGTCGCGGCCGCCGCGTTCGCCGCGGTAGCCCCACATCGCATCGGCCGTGTTGGCGAAGCGGTAGAGCGCCGCGCCCGGCAGGCCGAACAGCAGGAACCAGAACAGCGGCGCCACCAGCGAATCGTTGAGGTTCTCGGCCAGCGATTCGATCGCGCTTTCGCGCACCTCGCGCTCGCCGAGCTGCGAGACATCGCGGCTCACGAGGCGCGCGAGCCGCGCCCGGCCCGCTTCCAGCGATTCGCCGAGCGCGGCCTCGACCGCGAGCACCTCGTCGCGCAGCATGCGCCAGGCGAACAGCGGCTTGAGCACCAGCCCCAGCAGCAACGCGAAGGCCCAGGCCGGCAGCGCCTGCTGCATCGCGGCCTGCAGCGCCACGGCGATCGCGAGCACGGCCAGCGCGCCCGCGCACCAGGCGATGGCGCCGAGCACGAAGGCGCGCCCTGCCTGGCCCGAGGCCGCGCCGAACGGCGGCGCGATGCGCGCGCCGGCCCAGCCCAGGTAGCGCCCGATCCACACCACCGGATGCCAGCGCGCGGGCGGCTCGCCGAGCCAGAGGTCGACCGCGAGCGCGATCCACAGCGCGGCCAGCATGGCCGGCACGGGAGCGGTGAAATCGATGGCCGGCATGGCGCGATTGTCCCGAATCAGAGGGCCGGCCGCGGCCGGCGGTGCCGGTGCCATTGGGTCAGCGCGCCGAGCGCGAGCAGCACCGCCATGCCGAACAGCGCCCAGAGCGTGCGCACCACCGAGGCGCTGCGCGACGCCGGCACGGGCTCGGGCTGCGGTTCGAGCCGCAGGCCGCGCACGGGTTGGGTCGCGGCCGCGTCGCCCTGTTTGCTTTCACCGGATATCGGCGACTCGGCCTGCGTGGCCGGTGCCGTGGCGCCCTGCACTTCCACCGGCACCACGACCGGCCTCGGCGGCACGTTCATCGCCGCCCGCGCGAAGCGCTCCACCGCCACGTTGCGCTCGCGCAACCCGCTGGCCTGCGCCGCCTGCGCATAGGCCCGCGCGAGCTCGCGGCGCGTCGCGGCATCGGGCGACCAGTAGTTCAGGCGCACCGCATCGAGCATGCGCTCCAGCGTCTGCGCGAAGGCCGCGCGATTCGCGCCTTCGAGCCAGGCGCGGGTGCCGAGCCGCTCGCGGTCGCGCACATAGGTGTCGTGCAACGACTGCCACTGGTCGGGCCGCACCGTGGCCGGCGCGGTCACCTGCCAGCCCCAGAGGAACTGCGCGGTCTTCAGCACCTGCAGCGCGCCGCTGTAGCCCTCGGCCTGCTGCGCCGCGATCCACTGCGGATGCAGGTAGCGCGTCTGCATCTCGCGCGCGATCGCGCCGGCGGCGGTGTCGGTGCGCACCGCGCCGGTGTCGCGCAGGTTCTGCACATAGAGCGCCGGATCCTTGCCCGTGAGATGGCGCACCGCCTGCGCGATGCCGCCGAGGTACTGGAACGGGTCGTCGTTGGTGAGCACGCCATAGAGGTTGGAGCTGCGCGCCATCAGCGCCGCATCGACCTGTGCGAGATTGCCCGCGAAGGCGCCGGGCCGCGCGGCGCCTTCGAGGCCCTGGCCATAGGCATGGCCCATGCGGTCGATGAACAGGCCCGCCATCTGCGCGTCGCCGCCGCCGCGGCGCTGCGAGCGCCAGAGCTCGCTCGCGAGCGCGGCCTCCTCGAGACCGGCGCCATAGCTGCCCTGCTCGTTCGAGAACACGCGCGCGGTCGACCAGCGCGCGGCCTCCGCCTCCGACGCACCCTCGACCCGCAGCCGCCGCGCCAGCGCCTCGCTGTGGCGCGCGACCGCGTTGGTGCCCGCGGGCTCGCGCAGCGCCGCCACCTGCCGCACCGCCTCGTCGAGCCAGCGCATCACGTGCGGGAACTGGTCGCGGTACGAGCCCGTCACGCTGACCAGCACATCGATGCGCGGCCGCTTCAAGGCCGCGGCGGGCAGCACCTCGATGCCGTTCATGCGCCCCGCATCGTCCCAGCGCGGCCGCACGCCCATCGCGTGGAAGGCCTGGCTCTCGAGCACGCCCTGGTGGCGCGAGGCCTCGCCGGCCCAGAGCGTGAACGCGATCTTCTCGGGCGCCTTGCCGCCGTGGGACTGCGCATAGGCCGCGATCCAGGCGTCCATGGCGGCCACGCCGGTGTCCCAGGCCGCGCGCGTGGGCACGCGGCTGGGATCGAAGCCGTAGAGGTTGCGGCCAGTGGGCAGGCTGTCGGGATTGCGTACCGGATCGCCGCCATAGCTGGCGCGCAGGTAGCGGCCGTCGAGGGCGGTCAGCAGGCCCTCGATCTCCTCGTTGTGCGCGAGCGTCGCGTCGAGCTGGCGCACGCGCATGGCCAGCGCGCGCAAGGTCTCGGCTTGCGCGGGCACGGTGGTCGCGCCGTCGAAGGCCGCATCGTCGAGCACCCGCGCCACCCAGCGCCCCAGCGGCGAATCGGCCATGTCGGCCGGCTCGCGCAGGAAGGTCTCGTCGAGGTCCTCGCCGAGCGCGGTCGCCAGCGGCTTGCCGACGATCTGCAGCAGCGTGGCGCGCCGGCGCTGCGCACTGGGCGCCTCGCCGAAGGTCGCGAGGCCCAGCGGCTGCGCGGTCTGCGCGAGTTCGTCGAGGTAGGGATGCAGCACCGCCACGAAGCCCGCGAAGTCGGCGCGGATGCGCGCGGGGGTCCAGGCCAGGTCGCGGTCGTAGTGCCGGGCCGCGAAATCGGCCAGCAGCTGCCGTTCGAGCGCGGCCCTGACCGGGCCGGGCGCGAGCGTCTCCCAGTCGTGCATGCGCTCGTGCACCTGCGCAAGGCCCGGGCGCAGGCCGGCCGGCGAGAACATCGGCGTGGAATGGCTGACCATGGTCGCTCGGCCGCGGCGCTTGGCGGTGGTGGCCTCGCCGAGGTTGTCCATCACATAGGGATAGACGTTGGGCAGGTCGCCGAGCACCAGCAGCGGATCGTCCTGCACCGACAGCCCGCGCTCCTTGCCGGCCGACCATTCGACCGTGCCGTGCGTGCCCACGTGCACCACGGCCGAGGCGCCGAACTGCGTGCGCAGCCAGAGATAGGTGGCGAGGTAGGCATGGCCCAGCGGCACCGCCGAGCGATGGTAGACCTGCTGCGCCTTGTCCATCACCCTCGTGCCGGGTTCGAAGCGCGGCGGCTGGCGCAGCACCACCACGTTGCCGAAGCGCACGCGCGGTATCACGAAGGCCGGCGCGCCGTCCACCGTGCGCAGCTGGGTCGAGCTTTCGGGCGCGCCCCAGTAGGCCTCGATGCGCTGCTGCGTCTCTAAGGGCAGCGCGCGGAACCATGCGAGGTAGCGCGCGAGCGGCAGCGTGTCGGCCAGGTCCTGCGCGAACAGCGGCCGCAGTTCGTCGGTTCCCGGCGCCGGGTAGGACGCCTTGAGCGTGGCCTGCACCTGCGCGATCAGCGTCTCGGGCGCGGGCGCCTCGGTGCGGTAGCCGGCCGACTGCATGGCCGCGATCATGCGGCTCACGCTGCGCGGCACGTTGAGGAAAGAGGCGCCGAAGTTGGCCTCGCCCGGCGGGTAGTTGTAGACCAGCATCGCGACCCGGCGCTGGTCCGCGCTGGTGCGCTGCAGCCGCAGCAGCGCGGCGGCCTTGTCGGCGACCGCCTCGACCTGCGCGGGCAGCGGCTGCAGGCTGCCGCTCGCGGCATCGCGCGCGCTCACGAGCATCGGGTCGGTCATGCCGGCCAGTTCGCTCGGGCTGTAGTAGGCCGCGATGTCGGACTGCGCGAGGCCGTCCTTGCTTTGCGCCCATTGCGCCGCATCCATCGCAAGCGACGGCAGGGTCTGCAGCACCGGCACGCCGATGCGCTCGAGCTCGGCCTTGCGTTCGTTGGGCGTGAAGACCAGCGCGGCATTCACGATCAGGTCGGCCACGCGGCGGCCGCCCTCGGCCTGGGTCATGCGCGTGTAGAGGTCCTTCTGCTGGCGCGGGCCGTAGAAGGCATAGGCGCGCAGGCCGCGCTGCGCGAGCGCGGCGATCAGCGTGTCGAGCCAGGCCGTGTCCTCGCCGGTCACGGTGGCGGCATTGACCGCGATCGCGACCGTGCCGTTCGTGCCGGGCAACTGTTCGACCGCCTCGATGCTTGTTTCGATGCGCGGCCACCCCGGGTGATAGAAGCCCGCGAGCGGCGTCGCCACGGGTTCGGGCAGACCATCGGACACGCCGACCCTGGCGAGCGCCTGCATCGACGCCGAGAGGTTCGCGCTACCCGCGAAGCGCCAGTAGGCACGAAGCCGCTGCGCCCAGGCCGCGTCGACGCCACGCTCGGCCGCGAGCGGCGGCGCGGCCGTGACCTGGCCCCGGGCCACCAGCGCGAACTCGCCGACCAGCACATAGGGCGCCGCGCTGCGCGCGATCGCGTCGCCGAAGCGCGCCGCCGCGGCCTGCGCCACGCTCTGGTGCGGCGCGTCGATCACCAGCAGCCGCGCGCCCTCGAGCGCGGCCGACAGGGCCTCGGGCGAATCTCGCGTGGCCGACAGCACCTGCAGCGGCAGTCCGGCATGCTGCGCCGCGGCCTGCAGCCGCGCGACGCGTGCGGGCGACACCAGCGAGGTCGCGAGCACGACCACCGGCCCGGTGGACGACTGCTGCGCCCAGGCCGGCAGCGCCGCCAGCCACGCCAGCAGCCACAGCGCGACCCAGCGCTGCGGCAGGCTCACTTGCCGCCCTGCACCGGCACCGCGTCGGCCGGCACGTAGACCATGGTCCCGTCCTTGAGGCGCCAGGCCGTGCCCGCGCGCTCGCCGTCGCCTTCGCCGGTCGCGCCGCTGGCCTTGAAGCGCGTGATCTTGCGGCCCTCGCGCGTCACGATCTCCATGTTGGGCTGGCCCTCGTTGCGGATCACCGTGACCTTGTCCTGCGCGAAGGGGTTCATCGGGTTGTTGATGACCGCGATCATCAGCATGCCGATCACGACCATGAAGACGTCGATCAGGTTGATGGTCGAGAGCACCGGATCGTCGTCGTCGCCGTCCAGGCTGCTGAGGATCGAGAACTGCCGCCTGCTCATGAAAGCCGGTCCCGCGCGTCGAGCAGCATCACCAGCTCGCGCATCAGCCAGCGCCGGCGCACGGTGTAGACCACGAAGGCGATCGAGGCCGAGGCCAGCGCGACGATCACGCTCGCGAAGGCCGGCGCGAGGCTCTGCGCCACGCCCTGCGACTCACCCGAGGCCACGGCCACCAGCGCGGGGCCCATCGGGATCATGGTGGCGATCAGGCCCAGCATCGGCGCCACGCGGCTGCACAGCCGCACGCCCTCGAGTTCCTTGAGCACGGCCAGCTCCATCTGCTCCTGGCTGGCCTGCGCATGCCGCGCCAGCACCAGCGCGCGCGCAGGGTCGCGCCGGCGCTGCAGGTATTCGACCCCGAAGGCACCGAGGCACCACACGGCATAGACGAAGGACAGCAGCACGCCCAGCGTCACCGGCCAGAGGAACAGGCGCGCGAGCTCGAACAGCACGGTATCGAAGGCCAGCATCAGGCGGACTCCAGGTCAGGCGAAGAAGAAGGATCGGGATCGAACAGGTCCGCGGGCCGGCCCCAGGCCTCGTCGAACACCAGCGACGACAGCGGCGCGCGCCGCGCCCAGCGCTCGCGCTGCAGCATCGGCTCCTCGTAGAAGCCGTGCACCGGCCCGAGGCACAGCAGCGCGATGGTCTCGGCGCCGGCCGGCAGGCCCAGCAGCGCCGCCACCTCGGCCGGATCGAACAGCGAGACCCAGCCCATGCCCAGCCCCTCGGCGCGCGCGGCCAGCCAGAGGTTCTGGATCGCGCAGGCGGCCGAGGCCAGGTCCATCTGCGGCAGGGTGCGGCGGCCGAACACATGGTGCTCGCGGCCGTCGGCCAGCGTCACCGCGAGCAGCTCGGCCGCATCGAGCAGGCCCTCGACCTTGAGCCGCATGAATGCGTCCTCGCGCTCGCCGAGCGCGCGCGCCGTCAGCACGCGCTCGCGCTCGACCGCCGCATGCAGTCGCGTGCGCAGGGCCGCGTCGCGGATGCGGATGAAGCGCCAGGGCTGCATGAAGCCGACGCTGGGCGCATGGTGGGCTGCCTCGAGCAGCCGGCGCAGCAGCGCGGGCGCGACCTCGCCGCCCGCGAAATGCCGCATGTCGCGCCGCTCGTGGATGGCGCGGTAGACCGCCCTCGCCTCCTCGGCCGCGAACGCCTGGCTCATCCGGCTCAATCCTCGATGCCGCGCTGCGCCGGGATGCCGGCCTTGAACGCATGCTTGACCAGCGTCATCTCGGTCACGGTGTCGGCGAGTTCGATGATCTCGGGCGGGCAGCGGCGGCCCGTGAGCGCCACGTGCACCTGCTTGGGCCGCGCGCGCAGGGTCTCGAGCACGCCCTCGAGCGGCAGCCAGCCGTAGATCAGCGGGTAGGTGATCTCGTCGAGCACCACGAGGAAGTGCTCGCCCGAGAGGATCGCGGCCTTCGCCTTCTCCCAGCCGTCGCGCGCGAGCTGCGCCGAGCGCTCGAGGTCCTGGCTCTTCCAGCTGAAGCCGTCGCCCAGGCCCTCGATCGGGATGCCGATCTGCTCGAACATGCGGTGCTCGCCGAAACGCGCGCTCGGCACCTTCATGAACTGGTAGATCTTCACGGCCTTGCCGCGGCCATGCGCGCGCAGCGCCAAGCCGAAGGCCGCGGTGCTCTTGCCCTTGCCGTCGCCGGTGTTGACGATGACGATGCCGCGGCGTTCGCCTTCGGGCTTCTCGTAGGGCTTCTCGCTGGGTGGGGTTTCTATCTGCATGGGGTGGTCTCTTTCAAGGCTGTCGAATGCGGGCAGCCGGACGCAGAGGACGCGAAGGTTTCGCGAAGGACGCCAAAGAAGACATCCAAAATTTTTCTTTGCATTCTTTCGCGCCCTTTGCGAAACCTTCGCGTCCTTCGCGTACGGCTGTCCGATCCCGCATTCATCGCGGCAACGCAATCCATTGTTCCGCCACGCGGTGCACGCGAATCCGGTGATCGAACACCTGCTCGAGCGCCGCATGCGTCGCGGGATCGCTGCTGCCGCCGTGGTGCACCACGCGGCCGCGGTCCATCACCACGAGTTCGTCGGCGGCCAGGGCCATGGGCAGTTCGTGCAGCACGCTGACCACGGTGCGGCCCGCGGCGACCAGCGCGCGCACGGTCTGCATCCAGTCGGCCTGGTGCGGCGGGTCGAGGTTGGCGAGCGGCTCGTCCATCAGCAGCAGTTCAGCCTCGACCGCGAGCGCGCGCGCCAGCAGCACGCGCTGGCGCTCGCCGCCCGAGAGCTGGCCCAGCGGCCGCTCGCGCCAGTCCCAGGCCTGGGTGGCGCGCAGCGCGCGTTCCACGGCGGCGCGGTCGGCGGCGTCGGGCGCGGCCAGCCAGCGCTGGTGCGGCAGGCGACCGAGCATCGCGACGTCGTAGACCAGCAGGTCGTCGGCCGCGCCCTCGCCCGCCACGCCCTGGCCCAGCCACGAGAGTCGCCGCGCGCGCTGGCGCGCCGGCAGCTTCGCCGCGGGCTCGCCGAACAGGCGCAGCTCGCCGCGGTGCGCGAGCAGGCCGGCCAGCACCTTGAGCAGGGTCGACTTGCCGGCACCGTTGGGGCCGACGATGCTGGTCCAGCACGCGGCGCCGATCGCGAGGTCGATGCCGTGCAGCACCTCGGTGCCGCCGAGCGCCGCGCTCACGCCGCGCACCTCGAGCGCCTGGGCGGTGGCGGCCGTCATGAGGCCGTGCCCCTCGCGGTGCGCCGGTGCATCAGCCACAGCAGGTAGCTGCCGCCCAGCACCGCGGTGAGCACGCCCACGGGCAGCTCCTGCGGCGCGATCAGCCAGCGCGCCAGCAGGTCGGCCGCCATCAGCAGCAGCCCACCCATCGCGGCCGACAGCACGATCAGCCGCGCATGCGTGGTCTTGACCACCGAGCGCACCAGGTGCGGCGCGGCCAGGCCGACGAAGGCGATCAGGCCGGTCTGCGCCACCGCGGCGCCGGTGGCCAGCGCCAGCACCACGACCAGCGCGGCGCGCATCGCGCCCAGCGGCAGGCCCAGGCTGCGCGCGGTGGCCTCGCCGAGCGCCAGGCCGTCGAGCACCGGCGCCAGCGCCCAGGCCAGCAACAGGCACAGCGCGCAGGCCAGCGCCATCACGGCGCAGGCGCTCCAGCCGACCAGGCCGGTGTTGCCGAGCGTGAAGCCCTGGATCGCCTGCAGGATGTCGGCCGAGGCGATGGTGATCAGGTCCTTCATCGCACCGAGCACCACGCCGACGATCACGCCCGCGAGCAAGAGCCGCAGCGTCTGCTGCACGCCACGCGCGAGCAGCAGCGTGAGCATCACGGCCGCCATCGAGCCGAGGAAGGCCGCGCCCGTCAGGCCCAGCCGCACCACCCACTGCGCGCTGGCGGCCGAGCCGCCGAAGAACAGCAGCGCCAGCGCCACGCCCAGCGAGGCGCCCGAGGCGCTGCCGAGCAGGAAGGGATCGGCCAGCGGATTGCGGAACAGCCCCTGCGCCACCGCGCCGGCCAGCCCGAGCAGCGCGCCCGCGAGCCAGGCGCCGAGGGTGCGCGGCAGCCGGATGTCCCAGACGATCTGCAGCGCCACGGGATCGTGGCGCGCCGACAGGAAGCTCTCGAAGCCGGTGCTGCCGATGCCCAGGCCGAGCAGCAGCAAGGCGGCGCCGAGCACCAGCAGCGCGAGGCCGAACAGCACCACGTGGCGCAGGTGGCCCGCGGGCATCAGCGCGCGCCTCCCTTGCTTGCCTTGTCGCCCAGGCACTGCGCCATCAGCCGTGCCGCCTCGTCCATGCGCGGACCGGGGCGCACCAGCACGTCGGACTGCTCGGCCGTGAAGCGGCAGATGCGCCCTTCGCGCACCGCGCGCATGGTGCTCCAGCCCGGGCGCTGCTCGAGGCCCTGCGCGCTGCGCACGCTGACCATGATCAGGTCGGGATTGGCGCGCACCACGTATTCGGGGTTGAGCTTGGGAAAGGGGCCGAGCGCCGCCGGCACGATGTTCCTGGCGCCCAGCCGCGTCAGCGTCTCGCCGATAAAGGAGGACTCTCCAGCCGCGTACGGGCCACTGTTGACCTCGAAGTACACGCGCACGCCGCGCGCGGCGGCCGGCAGCGACTGCGCCGCGGCCGACACCGCGGCATCGATGGCGCGCCAGACCGCCGGCGCCTCGTGGGTGCCGAGCACCTGGTCGAGCTTGCCGAGCACGCGACGCACGTCGGCATGGTTCTTGGGCTCGAGCACCAGCACCTTGAGGCCCAGCGCCTCGAGCCGCTCGGTCACGCGCGAGGACTTGGCGAGCAGCACCACGTCGGGCCTGAGCGCCACCACGGCCTCGACGTTGGGATCGATGCCGCCACCGAGTTGCGGCAGCGTGCGCACCGATACGGGCGAATTCGAATAGCGATCGACGCCGACCAGCCGCGCGCAGGCGCCGAGCGCGCAGACCGATTCGGTCAGCGAGGGCAGCAGGGTCACGATGCGCTGCGGCGGCTGCGGCAGCTCCACGCTCACGCCGCGCTCGTCGACCACCTCGAGCGCGCTCGCGGGCGACGTCCACAGGCCGAGGCCCAGCGCGAGTGCCGCCAGCGCGGCGGCGAAAAACTTCTTCATCGGCCCGGCTCCTTCAGCGTCAGCGGCAATCCGGCCGTCATCAGCGTGACGCGCTGGCAGGCCGCCGCCACGTCCTGGTTGAGCCGCCCCAGCGCATCGACGAAGGCGCGCGTCTCGCGGCCCAGCGGGATCACGCCCAGGCCGATCTCGTTGCCCACCAGCACGACCGGACCGCGCGCATCGCGCAGCGCGCCCAGCAGCAGGTTGACGTGCGCGGCGGGCGTGCGCGAGACCGGCCGCGCGCCCTCGGCGCGCAGCGGCATCAGCAGGTTCGTGAGCCACATCGTGAGGCAGTCGACCAGCACCAGCGACTCGGGCGTGCTCTGGGTCACGATGGCGCGCGCCAGCTCGACCGGTTCCTCGATGGTGCGCAGGCTGGGCACGCGCTCGGCGCGGTCGGCCTGGTGGCGCACGATGCGCTCGCGCATCTCGTCGTCGTAGGCCTGCGCGGTGGCGATCAGTACCGCGCGGCGCTGCTTCGGCGCGGCCGCCAGCCAGTCGGCCGCGCGCTGCTCGGCGCGACGCGACTTGCCGCTCTTCTGGCCGCCGAGGATGAATTCGTGTTCAGGCGTCAACGCGATGCTCCTGGGCAGCCGGTGCCCCGGTTTCGAGCGGCGCGGCGTCGAACAGCCGCGCGGTGGCTTCGGGACTGGAGGCGAACCAGGCGTGGAAGTAGCTCGCGCGCACGCAGCCGTGCACGTAGAGCGCCTCGCCACCGGCCGTGCCTTGCGGGCGGCGCGAATGGGCGGCCGGCACGAGCGGTGTCTCGCAGCGCGAGTAGTGGAAGGTATGGCCGCGCAGCGTGTGCGCGCCCAGCGCGAGCGCCTGCGGGCCGAGGCCGGCGAGCCGCTTCTGCAGCGTGACGCGCCCGGGCAGCAGGCCCCAGAGCGCATGCACCGCGGCTTCGTTGCCATCCCCGGGCACCGCGATCTCGTCGAACAGCGCCATCATCCCGCCGCATTCGGCCCAGATCGGCCGGCCCGCGGCCGCATGGGCGGCGAGCGCGGCGCGCAGGTCCGAACGCCGCGCGAGCGTGGCGGCATGCAGCTCGGGATAACCGCCGGGCAGCCACAGCGCATCGCAGTCGGGCAGCGCATCGCCGGCCAGCGGCGAGAAGAAGACCAGCCTGGCGCCGAGCGCACCCAGCGTGTCGAGGTTGGCCGGGTAGATGAACGAGAAGGCCGCGTCGCGCGCGATGGCGATGGTGCGGCCCGCGAGCAGCGGCGCGATCGGGGCGACCTTACCGGTGGAAGGTGGCTCGAAGCGCACCTGCGGCAGTTGCAGCGACCCCAGCGGCGTGCCGGCCAGCGCATCGGCCACGCGGTCGAGCCGCTCGGCCGCGTCGCCGAGCTCGTGCGCCGCCACCAGGCCCAGGTGGCGTTCGGGCAGCGAGAAGCCCGCGTCGCGCGGCAAGGCGCCGAGCCAGTCCGCGGGCTCGCGCAAGGCGCCGCGCAGCATGTCGGCATGGCGCTCGCCGGCCACGCGATTGGCCAGCACGCCGGCCCAGGGCATGCCGGGCCTGAAGCTCTGCAGCCCATGCGCCAGCGCGCCGAAGGTGCCGGCCATCGCTTGGGCGTCGATCACGGCCAGCACCGGCAGGCCGAAGCGCTGCGCCAGGTCGGCCGCGCTCGGCGTGCCGTCGAACAGGCCCATCACGCCCTCGACGATCACGAGGTCGGACTCGGCCGCGGCCGCATGCAGCCGCGCGCGGCAGTCGGCCTCGCCGGTCATCCACAGGTCGAGCGAATGCACGGGCGCGCCGGTGGCGAGCCGCAGCCAGTGCGGGTCGAGGAAGTCGGGCCCGCACTTGAAGGCGCGCACGCGCCGGCCCTGGCGCGCATGCAGCCGCGCGAGCGCGGCGGCCACGGTGGTCTTGCCCTGACCCGAAGCGGGCGCGGCCACGAGCACGGCGGCGCAGCGCGCCGCGCGATCGGGCAGGTGCTGGCTTACTGGGGCGTCCACTTCAATCCGACGTACGCGTTGCGGCCACCGGTGACGTAGCCGCGCGCGAGCATGTAGTCCTTGTCGCCCACATTGTCGATGCGCGCGACCAGGTCGACGTCGCGCACGATCTTCGTGCTGGCCACGAGGTTCAGCAGCGTGTAGCCGCCGAGCTTGCGCGTGTTGGCCGCGTCGTCGTAGCGCTGGCTCGAGGCCTGCACCTCGGCGCCCAGCGTCCAGCCGCCGAGGCGCCAGTCGGCACCCAGGGTGCCGTAGCGCTTGGCGCGGCGGGCCAGCAGCTTGTCGGTCGCGAGGTCGCGCGGATCCTGGAAGTCGAGCGAGGCGCGCAGCGTCACGTCGCCGATGCGGTGGCCGGCCGACAGCGTCACGCCCTCGTAGCGCGCCCGCGCGGTGCTGCCGTAGCAGCCGAAGGACGAGGCGCAGCCCCGGGCGGTCGAGTCGAACACGATCAGGTTGCGCACGTTGTTGCGGTAGACCACGATGCCGGCGTTGGTCGGGCCGTCGGTGTACTTGAGGCCGAGCTCGACGTTGCGGCTCGACTCGGGCTGCAGGTCGGGCTTGCCGTATTCGCTGAAGCGCTGGTAGAGCGTGGGCGCGCGGAAGGCGGTGCCGGCCGAGGCGGTCACGCGCAGCTTCGGCGTGATCGCGAAGCCGTAGGCGGCGCTGCCGGTGGTCTTGCCGCCGAACTCGCTGTCGTCGTCGTGGCGCACGTTGAGCTGCAACGAGTGCGGGCCCTGCACGAAGCCGTAGCCGAGCGAGACCGCGTCCTGCGAGCGCTTGCGCGCCAGGCCCTTGTCGGTGCTGCTGGTGGGGGCGTTCTCGAGCCGGTCCTCGCGGCGTTCGAGCGCGGCCGTCACCAGGTGCGGACCGAAGCGCAGCTCGTTCTGGAACAGGTAGCCGCGCAGCCGGGTCTCGGTGCGGTAGTACGAGGGCATGGTGCTGTAGACCGACTGCGAATCGGTCACCTGCAGCCGGGTGCTGTAGACCTCGTTCCATTGCGCCGACCAGGTCAGGCCGGCGGTGCGCAGCCGGTTGCGGCTCTGGTCGTCGAGGTAGTAGGCCGGCGGCTTGCTGCCGGACTTGGCGGCGTCGTAGTGCGCCTTGGTATCGCTCGACAGCGCGGTGGCCTCGAGCCGCTGGCCGGGCGCGATCTGCCAGCCCAGGCGCACGTTGCCCGAGGTGGTGTTGTAGCCGTCGCGGTCGGGGCTGGTGAAGCCGTCCTTGGGCAGCGTGCGCTTCTCGAGCGGCTGGATGTTGAAGCCGCGGCTTTCCTCGTGCGCCACACCGAACGAATAGTCGAAGGCGTTGGCCTTGCCGCTGATCGCCGCCTCGGTACGGAACAGGCCGTGGCTGCCGACACCCACGCCGATCGAGGGCGACACCCCCTCCTCGCCGCGCTTGGTGAACAGCTGGATCACGCCGCCGATGGCGTCGGAGCCGTAGACCGCCGCGGCCGGGCCGCGCAAGACCTCGATGCGGTCGATCTGCGCCAGCGGGATGCTCTCCCAGGCCGCGCCGCCGGTGGCCTGCGAGTCCACGCGCACGCCGTCGATGTAGACGGCGGTGAAGCGCGTCTCGGCGCCGCGGATGTAGACGCTGGTCGAGTTGCCGACGCCGCCGTTGCGCACGATCTGGATGCCGGCCTGGCGCGCGAGCACGTCGGCCACGCCGGTGGAACCGCTGCGCTCGATGGTCTCGCGGTCGATCACCGAGACATCGGCCACCAGGTCCGACAGCGGCTGCGCGGTGCGGTTGGCCGTGACCACGGTCTCGCCGAGCGCGCCGGCCGGAGTCTGGGCCGAGGCCGCCAGCGGCAACTGGGCCAGCAGCAGGCCGCCGAAGGCCGGCACCAGGGCCAGCGGCAGGCCGGCCAGGCGCATGCCGATGCGGGACGCGGGAATGCGAGCGCGCGAACGGCGCGAGAAGGAAACGCAGGAAATCATGGAGTGAGCGAACGAACGTCTATGCCCCTTGCCGGCCTCCCCGCCGGCGCCCGGGGCGCCATTGGTCCGTGCCTGCATCGACGAAGCGAAGAGCATGCGCGAACCGCCTTGTTGGCCGGTATCCGGGCTGGCAGACCGGCCCTCGCCGCCTTCCCAGGCGCCTGTTTCAGGGCGCCCAGTGGCTCGTGTGGAGAGGGTGGCGCCTTGCGGCGCCGTCTGCTTGACCGTTGCGGGGGCAGCGCAGGCGGCTTCGGTGCCGGCGCGCGGCCGGTCCCTTCACTCCTGCTTCCCGTTGAACCGCGGCGCGTGAACCACGCCGCAGGCACCAACGGGCGAGATTCTAGGCGTTGCGCCGCGCGCCTTAAGTCGAAAGTTGCGTGCGCCCGACGCTCGCCGCGTCCCGCGCACTAACATCGACGGGCTATGGGATGCCATCACCACCACCCCGCATGACCCTGCGTTCCTCGCCATTGCTGCGCCTGCGCTCCGCCCTGCAGCGCCTGTTCGGCGTCTCGGGCTGGCAATCGATGCTGCTGTGGTCCATCGTCGCCGGCCTGCTCGGCACGCTCGCGACCGAGGGCTTCCGCGCCGCGCTGCGCGGCTTCGAGCACGTCGTGCTCGGCCCCGGCGACAGCCTGGTCGCGATGGCGCGCGCGCTGCCGTGGTGGGCGCGCATCGCCTTCCCCGCCGTGGGCGGCCTCGTGGCCGGCGGCCTGCTCGTGCTCGCGAAGCGCGTGGCGGTGCGCAGTGCCACCTCCGACTACATGGAGGCGATCGTGCTCGGCGACGGCCGCATCCCGGTGGCGCAGACGCTGGTGCGCAGCGCCTCCTCGCTCGTGAGCATCGGCACCGGCGGCTCGATCGGCCGCGAGGGCTCGATGGTGCAGCTCGCCGCGCTGGCCGCCTCGCTGCTGGGCCGGGTGTTCCGCTTCCCGGTCGAGCGGCTGCGCCTGCTCGTGGCCTGCGGCGCGGCGGCGGGCCTCACGGCCGCGTACAACGCGCCGATCGCGGGCGCCTTCTTCGTCGCCGAGATCGTGCTGGGCTCGATCGTGATGGAGAGCGTGGGCCCGATCCTGATCGCGGCGGTGGTCGCCAACATCGTGATGCGCGCCCTGCCCGGCTACCAGCCGCCCTACCAGATGCCGGTGTTCCCCGAGCTGCATGGCGCGGAGATCCCGCTGTTCGCGCTGCTCGGCGTGCTGCTGGGCTTCGCGGCCGCGGGCTTCCTGCGCGCGCTGCAGGGCAGCCGGGCGCTGTTCGCGCGGCTGCCGTTCGCGCTGCCGTGGCGGCTCGCGCTCGGCGGGCTCGCGATGGGGCTGGTGTCCGTGCCCTGGCCCGAGGTCTGGGGCAATGGCTACAGCGTGGTCAACGCGGTGCTGCACACGCCCTGGACCTGGACCCTGATCGCCATGGTGCTCGCGGCCAAGCTGGTCGCCACGCTGGCCACGGCCGGCTCGGGCGCGGTGGGCGGCGTGTTCACGCCGGCGCTGTTCTTCGGCTGCATGGTGGGCGCGCTGTTCGGCCATGCCGCGCAGGCGCTGTGGCCGCATGCGGTGTCGGCCCCCTACGCCTATGCGGTGGTGGGCATGGGCGCCTTCCTCGCGGGGGCCACGCAGGCGCCGCTGATGGCGATCCTCATGATCTTCGAGATGACGCTCAACTACCAGGTGATGCTGCCGCTGATGCTGGCCGGAGTGATCGCCTATTTCGTCGCGCGTTCGGCCAACGCCGGCTCGATGTACGAGATCACGCTGCGCCGGCGCGAGCAGCAGGACGAGCAGCTGCGGCTGCGCTCGCTGCACATCCGCGACCTGGTGCAGCCGGCGCAGACGGTGGTCGGCCCCGAGGCCGATCGCGAGGCGATGAGCCGGCTGTTCCTGCAGCATCCGGTGAAGTACCTCTACGTGGTCGATGCGAACCAGCGCTACCTCGGCGTGGTGCCCCTCTCGGCGCTCGGCACGGCCGCGGCCGAGGTGCGCGCGGCGGACCTGCTGTCGCAGGCCATCGCGCCGATCACCGCCGACACCAGCCTGGGCGAGGCGCTGCAGCGCTTCCTCGAGCATCTGGGCGAACGGCTGCCGGTGATCGAGAGCCCGGCCAACCCGGTGCTGCTGGGCGTGGCCGCCAAGAGCGCGTTGCTCGCCACCTACGTGCGGCTCAGCGAAGTTTGATGGCGCGGCGCGCAGGCCGCAGAATGCCGTGCCAGGCGCGGCGGGTGCCCCGGAGGACCGCCGCTTTCACGGGAAACTACAATCGCGCACCATGCCCGCCTCCAGCCCCATCGACCAGATCGCCGAGCGCGTAGAACGCCTGCTCTTGCGTCACGAAGAGGTGCAGCGCACGAATGCGCTGCTGCAGGAACAGGTCGATGCGCTGACGCGCGAGCGCGATGCGCTCAAGTCGCGGCTCGCGGCGGCGCGCACGCGGCTCGACGCGCTGCTCGAGCAGTTGCCGGCCGTACCTCCCTCCGAAGATTCCCCCGCATGAAGCAGATCGAAGTTCAGATCATGGGCCAGAGCTACCTGCTCGGCTGTCCCGATGGCGGCGAAGCGCAGCTGCGCGACGCAGTCGAACGCGTGGACGCGGCCATGTGCAAGATCCGCGACGCGGGCAAGGTCAAGGCGCGCGACCGCATCGCGGTGCTGGCCTCGCTGAACCTGGCCTTCGATCTCGCGGCGCAGGAGACCACGGCGAAGGCCGCGCCGCCCGCCGAGCCGGCCCCGACTCCGGCCGCGGCCCCCGCCGACGACGGCGCGGTCGATCCGAAGGCCGCGCAACTGATCCACAAGCTCGACCAGGCCCTGGCCGGCGACGGACATCTGCTTTAAGCGTTACGCGCTTTCTTTCTCTCGCCTGCAGAGATCGGCGCGCACTGCAAGAACTTCGATGCAAACCTGCCCGCGCCGCAGGGACTCCCCTCAAAAAACCGGAAAGCGCCCGGGCGCGAAGGCGTAAAATCGTTCCTGTCTGCGGTGCGCGTTGGGCTTTATATGTCCTTGTTCCAATGCTCTACGGAGCCGGGCTTGGTATATCGCTCGACGGGTGTGATCATCTCGCGTCAGATGAACCCGAAGTCTTGCTGCCCTCGCCCACCTGAACCCCGGTTCAGGATGCGAGTCTGGCGCCCATTCGCAGACACCTATTCCTCTTCGTTGCGCTGAGTGCGCATCGAACATCGGCGATCCCCGGCATGGCGGGATCGCCCCGAGAACCCACGCTGTATCCGCCTCGATACATCCGATCCTGGCTCCTGCGCGACCGTGCGCGCCGGGCCGCAGCTACGTTTCAGATAGCATTGCGACCCACCCCCCTCCCTTTTTCCCTCGAACCGAGGCCCGTTGCCATCGTTGCACGGCGCCCTTGCCTTACCCGAAAGTCCGTGGCGTGAACGTGACCAGCCTGCTCGACCCCCTCCTGATCGCCGAACTCGCCGTCCTCGGCCTCGGCACCGGTTTTCTCGCGGGCCTGCTCGGCATCGGCGGCGGCATGGTGATGGTGCCGTTCATCACGATCATCATGGGCCACCGCGGCGTGCCGGCCGACCTCGCGGTGAAGATGGCGATCGCGACCTCGATGGCCACCATCATCTTCACCTCGGTGTCGAGCGTGCGCGCGCACCACAAGCGCGGCGCGGTGCGCTGGGACATCGTCAAGCGCCTCGCGCCCGGCATCGTGATCGGCAGCCTCGTGGGCAGCCTCGGCATCTTCGCGCTGATCAAGGGCACGGCGCTGGCGATCGTGTTCGCGCTGTTCGTGGGCTTCTCGGCCACGCAGATGTTCCTCGACCGCAAGCCCAAGCCCACGCGCCAGATGCCGGGCACCGCGGGCCAGCTCGGCGCGGGCGGCGCCATCGGCCTGGTCTCGGGCCTGGTCGGCGCGGGCGGCGGCTTCATCAGCGTGCCCTTCATGACCTGGTGCAACATCTCGATCCACAACGCGGTCGCCACCAGCGCCGCGCTGGGCTTCCCGATCGCGGTGGCCAACGTGGCCGGCTACGTGATCAGCGGCCAGTCGGTGCAAGGCCTGCCCGAAGGCTCGTTCGGCTACATCTGGCTGCCCGCGCTCGCGGTGATCGCCGTGTGCAGCGTGCTGACCGCGCCGCTGGGCGCCAAGGCCGCGCACAACCTGCCGGTGAAGAAGCTCAAGCGCGTGTTCGCGAGCATCCTCTACCTGCTGGCGGCCTACATGCTCTGGAAGGGCCTGCGCGGCTGAGCGCGCGGCCCTCTTCCGCCCCTCCTTTTCTCGACGCCACGACGCGCCCGGCCGGCGCGTCGCGCAGGCGCGCGCCGCAGTTTTTCTCAACCAGCGCCAGCAAATCTCGATGGTTCGCGGCGGCTGAAAACAGGACCATTCCGTTCACGCAAACCACACGAGGAACGGACATGAGCAAGAGACTTTCGGTCGCCATCATCGGCGCCGGCATGGGCGGCCTGGCCACGGCCGCGGCGCTGCGCCGCGTCGGCATCGACGTCATGGTCTACGAACAGGCCGAGAAATTCACCCGCCTGGGCGCGGGCATCCAGATCGGCTGCAACGCGATGCAGGTGCTGCGCGGCCTGGGCCTCGAGGCGCGCATGCGCGCCGAGGCCTTCTACCCGCGCTCCTGGAACAACAAGGACGCCTACACCGGCGAGGTGCGCTTCGACATGATCTTCGGCGAGACCGCCGAGCGGAAGTTCGGCGCGCCCTACCTGCTCGCGCACCGCGGCGACCTGCATGCCGCGCTGCACAGCGCGGTGCCCGACGAATTCATCCGCCGCGGCCACAAGCTCGCGGGCTTCTCGCAGGGCGACGGCGGCGTCGAGCTGCGCTTCGCCAACGGCGCCACCGTGCATGCCGACGCGGTGGTGGCGGCCGACGGCGTGCACTCGCTGGTCAAGGACCAGCTGTTCGGCAGGTCCGAGCCCAACTTCACGGGCCGCATCGCCTACCGCACCACCTTCTCCGCGGCGCTGCTCGGCGGCCAGGAGATCGACCAGTGCACCAAGTGGTGGGGCAAGGACCGCCACATCGTCATCTACTACGTCAAGCCCGACCGCAGCGAGGTCTACTTCGTGACCAGCCAGCCCGAGCCCGGCTTCAGGCTCGAGTCGTGGTCCACCAAGGGCGACATCCACGCGCTGCGCGAGGCCTTCGCCGACTTCCATCCGCAGGTGCGCCACGTGCTGCAGTCCTGCCCCGAAGTCCACAAGTGGGCGCTGGTCGACCGCGACCCGCTGCCGCGCTGGAGCGAGGGCAACATCACGCTGCTCGGCGATGCCTGCCACCCGATGACGCCCTACATGGCGCAGGGCGCGGCGATGGCGATCGAGGATGCGGCGGTGCTCTCGCGCTGCCTCCAGGGCACGGACCGCGACGGCGTGGCCGAGGCCTTCCAGCGCTTCGAGGCCACGCGCAAGCCGCGCACTTCGAAAGTCCAGCTGACCTCGCGCACCAACACCTGGCTGCGCGATCCGCAGGACTCCGACTGGGTCTATGCCTACGACGCCTGGAACACGCCGCTGGCCGAGCCGGCCGTGGCCTGAAGGGAGCGGGAACATGACGGACAAGACCCACACCTCGGCGAAGTTCCAGCGCGGCCTCGCCACGCGCAAGGCGGTGCTCGGCGCGGAATACGTCGAGAAGTCGATCGCCGAGGCCGACGACTTCAGCTGGCCGATGCAGCAGCTCACCACCGAGTACTGCTGGGACGAGATCTGGAACCGGCCGGGCCTGGACCGGCGCAGCCGCAGCCTGCTGAACCTCGGCATGATCAGCGCGCTCAACCGGCCGCACGAGCTGCGGCTGCATGTGCGCGGCGCGATCAACAACGGCATCACGCCCGCCGAGTTGCAGGAGGTGTTCCTGCAGGTCGCCATCTATTGCGGCGTGCCTGCGGCGCTCGACAGCCTGCGCAACGCGCGCGAGGTGCTCAAGGAGATGAAGCTCGCCTGAAGCTTCGCCCTTTTGAAGAACATCGGAGACAACGACATGGACAACCAGGCAATGCTGAGCCGCCGCGCGCTGCTCGCGCTCGCGGCCGCGTCGATGGGCACGGCGGCCCTCGCGCAGCCGGCCACCACGCGCGGCAAGGTCACGAAGATCCTCGTGGGCTTTCCGCCGGGCCAGGCCACCGACATCGTGGCACGGCTGATGGCCGAGAAGATGCAGGCCGTGACCGGCGAGAACTACATCGTCGACAACAAGCCCGGCCAGGGTGGCAGCATCGCGATGGGCCAGCTCGCGAAGTCGCCCAACGACGGCTCGACGATGATGCTCACGCACATGTCGGCCGTGGCCACCAACCCGCACCTCTACCGCAGCGTGCCCTACGACTCGCTCAAGGACTACGAGGCGGTGGGCCTGGTCGGCGACCTGCCCTTCGTGCTGGTGTGCCATCCCTCGCTGCCCTTCAGCGACGCGCAGGGGCTGGTGGCCTATGCCAAGGCCAACCCGGGCAAGCTCACCAATGCCTCCTCGGGCAACGGCACGGTGTCGCACCTCGCGATGGAGGAGTTCAAGCGGCGCGCCGGCATCGACATCGTGCACGTGCCCTACAAGGGCAGCGCGCCGGGCCTGACCGACGTGGTCGCGGGCAACGTCTCGCTGGCGCTCGAGACCGCGGCCGGCGTGCAGGCCTTCGTGCAGGGCGGCAAGCTGCGCGCGCTCGGCGCGGCCACCGCGAGCCGGCTCGACGCGCCGCTGGCCGTGCCCACGCTGATCGAGCAGGGCTTCGCCGACTTCCGCGCCTCGACCTGGCTGATGCTGCTCTACCCGGTCGGCACCTCGAAGACGCTGGTGGCCTCGACCCACGACGCGATCGCCAAGGCCATGCGCAAGCCCGAGGTGGAGCGGCGCATGCGGAGCATCGGCGCGCTGCCGCGCTACAGCGCCAGCCCCGAGGAAGCCGCGGCCTACGTGGCGAGCGAGTTCAGGAGCTGGGGCGAACTGGTGCGCCGCAGCGGCGTGCAGATGGATTGAGCCGCGCGCTCAGGACACCGGGGCCTGCGAGCGCAGCCATTGCTGCATCGAGGCCTCGGTGTCGCTGCCCTCGCGCACCAGCCATTCGCAGAAGCTCTCCGTCACCGGGTCGGCATGGGCCGTGCTCGCGAAGTAGCGCCGCTGCTTGGCGGCCAGCACACCGAAGGGCGCGCACAACCGGCCCGCGATGATGTCGTCGAAGGCGAGGAACAGCGGCACCAGCGCGAGGCCCAGCCCGTCGATCGCGGCCTGCAGCGCGAAGTACATCTGCTCGAAGCGGATCGCGCCGCCGGGCTTGAGCCCGGCCACGCCGGCCGCCGCGAGCCAGTCCTCCCAGGCATAAGGCTCGGTGGCGAAGCTCACGAGCGTGTGCGTGGCCAGGTCGCGCGGCTCGCGCAGCCGGCCGCCGTCGAGCAGGTCCACATGGCACACCGGCAGGATCAGCTCGCTCATGAAGGGCCGCGATACGCAGTGCGGCGGCGGCTCGAGCGCGCCCGCGATGGCGATGTCGTAGCGGCCCTCGTCGAAGTTGACCGGCGCCAGCAAGGTGGTGAGCCGCAGGTCGACCTCGGGCCGCTTGCGCTGGAAAGCCGGCAGGCGCGAGAGCAGCCAGCGCATGGTGAAGGTCGGCGGCGCATTGATGCGCAGCGCGGTCGGCACCGCCTGCTCGCGCAGTTGCATCGAGGCCACCGCCACGCGGTCGAGCGTGGCCGTCAGCTCGCCGAGATAGAGGCGCCCGGCCTCGGTCAGCGCGAGCTGCGAGGAGGTGCGCCGGAACAGCGGCACGCCCAGCCATTCCTCGAGCAGCGCGACCTGGCGGCTGATGGCGCCGTTGGTCACGCTCAGTTCTTCCGCGGCGCGCGTGAAGCTCACGTGCCGGCCCGCGGCCTCGAAGGCCCGGATCGCGTTCAGGGGTGGAAGTTTTCTGGACATGGCGGGGCGACTGTAGGCCGCGATGGGTGCAAGCGGGTTGCGTTTTTCTCAACGGGCTTCAGTTTTACTCGGTGGCGGGGCCTGGGGAAGGGGCCGAGACTGGCGTTCTCATGACGACCACCCAGCATCTGTTCCTGCCGAGCGCGGCCTGCCGTGTCGCGGTCCACGTCGACGGCCCCGCGGACGGCCCCGTCGTGCTGCTCGCGCACGCGATCCTTTCATCCTCCGTTCTGTGGCGCCGCCAGGCCGAATGGCTGGCCGCCGAGGGCTGGCGCGTGCTGCGGCCCGACACGCGCGGCCATGGACGGTCGGAAGCGCCCTCACCGCCATCACTGCCCTGGCGCATGGGCGACCTGGCGCGCGACGTGGTCGAGATCCTCGATGCGCTCGACATCCGCGCCGCGCACTACGTCGGGCTCTCGCTCGGCGGCATGTGCGGCTTCGCGCTGGCCGAACGGTATCCCGAGCGCCTGGCCAGCCTGTGCCTGTGCGACTGCCGCGCCGACGCGCCCGCGGCCTTCGCGCGGCCCTGGGACGAACGCATCGCGCTCGTCGAGGCCCAGGGTTGCGAAGCGCTCGCGGGCCCGACCATCGAGCGCTGGCTGGGCCGCGGCTTCATCGAGGCCCATCCCGCCGAGGCACGGGCCCTGCACGCGGCCGCGGCCGGCACTTCGCGCGCGGGCATGGTCGGCTGCGCGCGCGCGATCCAGCAACTCGACCATCGCGCGGCCGCGCGCGGCATCCGCGTGCCCACGACCCTGCTCGTCGGCGCCAACGACGCCGCGCTGCCCGATGCGATGCGCGAGCTGCGGACCGAGATTCCCGGCGCGCATCTGGAGATCGTTCTGGACGCGGGTCATCTGCCGAACATCGACCAGCCAGAACGCTTCGACGCCGCGCTGCGCGCCCACCTCGAGCGCGCCCGCCGGACCGCCTGACACTGCGCCGGCCCTTCCGCGCGGCCTACTGCACGCGCTGCTGCCGCCACTCGCGCGGCGAGCAGCCGAAGCGCTCCTTGAACGCGCGGCTGAAATGCGCCGCGTCGTTGAAGCCGCGGCCATAGGCGATCTCGGCCACGGGCCGGCCCGCGAGGCGCGGCTCGAGCAGGTCGCGGCTGCAGGCCTCGAGCCGACGCTCCCAGATGTACTGCGCGGGCGTCAGCGGCTCGCTCTTGAAGACGCGATGGATCTGGCTGGCCGACACGCCGAGCTCGGCCGCGAGGCTGCCCACCGACAGCGCGGGGTCGCCGAGCTGTTCCTCGATGCGCCGCTTCACGCGCGCGAGGTGGTAGGCCGTGAGGCTGCTGAGCGAGGGCGCGCTGGCCGCCGGCAAGGTCTGCAGCCCCGCCACCAGGATGTTCTGCACGCCATTGGCCACCGCGAGCGCCGAGGCCGGCTGCAGCGTCTCGATGTCCTCGCGCAGGGTGCGGATCATGCCCAGCAGCAGGTGGCCCGCGCCCTGGCGGCCCGACACGGTGGTGGCCGTGAGCGCCTGCGTCTCGCGCAGCTCGCTGCGCAGCCGGTCGCCGGGCAGCTTGAGCACGATCTGCTCGAAGCGGTCGTCGAACAGCAGCTGGTAGGGCCGCGTGCTGTCGTAGAGCGCGAAGTCGCCGGCCTCGAGCACCGCGTCGCGCCCGTCCTGGCGCACCACGCCGCGGCCCTGGGCCTGGATGCTCACGAGGAAGTAGTCGTCGCCCGAGCGCGCGATGTGGCCCGAGGTGCGCAGCACCTTCTGCGGGCCCGAGCGCACCACCGACACGTCGAGCCCGGGCAGCGTGTGCTGGCGGATGCTGCCCTCGAAGTCCTCGGACTCGTCGGGCCGCACCGGATCGCAACCGAGCTGCACATAGACGTTGCAGATCATGTCGGTCCAGTAGGCCAGCCGCTGCGGGCGAGCCACGGCATCGGTGCTGAGCAGCGCGTTCATCGGTGGAATCTCGAAAAACGGGGATCGGCGGGCATGCAACGCAGGAACAAGAACGCCGCAAGCTGCGGTCAAGGCGTTCCAGCGCGGCGAATCTACGCTTCATGCAACCCGCATGCCACCGCGCAAACCCGCGCCGGGGCAAGGCGGCGAATCCACGTTCCCCACCGAAAGGCCCCGCCATGCCCACCACCGTTCATCCCAAGCTCCGCGTCGCCGCCGTGCAGGCCGCGCCCGTGTTCCTCGACCTCGACGGCACCATCGACAAGACCATCGACCTGATGGCGCAGGCCGCCGCGCAGGGCGTGAAACTGATCGCCTTTCCCGAGACCTGGATCCCCGGCTACCCCTGGTGGATCTGGCTCGACTCGCCGGCCTGGGGCATGCAGTTCGTGCAGCGCTACCACGACAACTCGCTGGTGATCGGCTCGGCCGAGTTCGAGCGCCTGCAGGCGGCCGCGCGAGCGCATTCGATCTGGCTCTCGTTCGGCTTCAGCGAGAAGGCCGCGGGCAGCCTCTACATCGCGCAGGCGCTGATCGACGACCAGGGCCAGGTGGCGCAGACGCGCCGCAAGCTCAAGCCCACGCACGTGGAGCGCACCGTGTTCGGCGAAGGCGACGGCGCCGACCTGCACGTGGTGCCCACCGCCATCGGCAACATCGGCTCGCTGTGCTGCTGGGAACACCTGCAGCCGCTGAGCAAGTACGCGATGTACTCGCAGAACGAGCAGATCCACTGCGCCGCGTGGCCCAGCTTCTCGCTCTACCGCGGCGCGGCCAACGCGCTGGGCCCCGAGGTCAACAACGCCGCGAGCCAGGTCTACGCGGTCGAGGGCGGCTGCTTCGTGCTCGCGCCCTGCGCCACGGTCTCGAAGGCAATGAGCGAACTGATGTGCACCGATGCCGGCAAGCAGCAGATGCTGGGCGTGGGCGGCGGCCATGCGCGCATCTACGGGCCCGACGGCTCGGCCCTGGGCACGCCGCTGCCCGAGACCGAGGAAGGCCTGGTGATCGCCGACATCGACCTCGGGCTGATCTCGCTCGCGAAGGCCGCGGCCGATCCGAGCGGCCACTACTCGCGGCCCGACGTCACGCAGCTGCTGCTCAACAAGACGCGCCGCGAACCCGTGGTGGTGCAGCTCACGCCCGTGCCCGAAGGCAACGCGGCCGAGCCGGTCGAGGCCTGAGCGCGCAAGAAGGAGCCGCGCCATGGAATCCGCCATCGACGAGCACCTGAGGTGCCCGCGCACGCGCACCCGCCGCATCGAGGACGACTACACACCGCCCTACCCCGTCTGGTCGGCGCGCGCCCACCGCGCGGTCACGCAGGTGGTGATGGGCTACTTCGGCGTGCAGTCGCTCGGCGCCGCGCAGCAGGGCCGCGCCTGCGCCGCGCTGATGCGCATCGCGCGCGACTTCGCGCGGCCCGATGGCCCGCTGCACCACGACCTCACGCACTACGTGGATGCCGAGGGCCACGACAACATGATCGCGATCGCCTACTGGACCGATCCGGCCGCCTTCGCGCGCTGGAGCGCGACGCCCGAGATCGACGGCTGGTGGCAGTCGGAGGAGCGGCTGCACGAGGGCCTGGGCTACTTCCGCGAGATCGTGTCGCCGCGCGTGCAGCACTTCGAGACCATGTTCAACACGCCCGACCGGCTCGAGGGCATCGGCGTGGCCATGGGTGGCGTGAGCGGCGAACTGCAGGAGCATGGCTACTGGGGATCGATGCGCGACCGCATCCCGCTGTCGCAGACCGATCCGATGTCGCCCTCGGGCACGCGCGCGGCGATCGGCGACGCGCCCGCGCCGGGCCGGCGCGTGCGCATCGCGGGCCATGAACACGTCGCGATGATCCGCTCGGGCCAGGAATGGACCGACACCACAGGCCAGGAGCGCGCGCTCTATCTCGAGGAAATGGAGCCGGTGCTGCGCGAGGGCATGGACTTCCTGCGCGACCAGGGCCTGGCGATCGGCTGCTACAGCAACCGCTACATGCGGCATCTCGATGCGCAGGGCGCGCCGCTGCAGAAGTCCTTCGGCCTGAGCTTCTGGCGCTCGCTGGCCGACATGGAGCGCTGGGCCGAATCGCATCCGACCCACGTGGCGATCTTCGGCAGCTTCATGCGCTATGTGCAGGCGCTGAACTTCCAGCTGCAGCTGCGCGTGTACCACGAGGTGTCGGTGCTCAAGGCCGACGAGCAGCGCTACGAATACATCAACTGCCATGCACGCACGGGATTGATGAACGGCATGGGTTGAGAGCGCCGCATGACGGATGCCTTAGGATTCGCGCCCCGAACCCTAGGACCCCGATCATGTGGCGCGAATTCGAAAGCCTCGTCGAAAGCTCGATGAAGGAATGGAAGATCCCGGGGCTCGCGCTCGCGGTGATCGAGGATGGCGAGGTCTCGCTGCTGAAGGGCTATGGCGTGCGCGACCTGCGCGGCAACGAGCCCGTGACCGCCGACACGCAGTTCCTGCTGTGCTCGATCACCAAGTCCTTCACCGCGGCCGGGCTCGGCCTGCTGGTCGACGAGGGCCGGCTCGCCTGGAGCCGGCCGGTGCGCGAAGTCATCCCGGAGTTCCGGCTGCACGATGCGGTGGCGACCGCGCAGCTCACGGTGCGCGATCTGCTGAGCCACCTCAGCGGCCTGCCGCGCCACGACTGGCTGCACATGCCGGCCGACCTGACGAGCGCGCAGATGCTGCCGCTGCTGCGCCACCTGGTGCCGAGCCGCGAGCTGCGCGAGGCCTTCCAGTACTCGAACCTCGGCTACATGGTCGCGGGCATCGTGATCGAGCGCCTCAGCGGACAGGGCTGGCAGGACTTCGTGACCGAACGGCTGCTGAAGCCGCTGGGCTTCACGCACTACGGCTTCGGCATCGACGCGCTGGTGGCGGCCGCCGATGCGGCCCGCCCGCACACCATGGTCGAGGGCAATCCCGTGCCCGCGCAGCTGTGGCCGGTGCCGACGGCCGCGGGCGGCGGGCTCAATGCCAGCGCCGCCGATCTCGCGAAGTGGATGCGCTGCCTGCTCGACGAAGGCCGCGTGGGCGACACGCCGCTGCTGTCGGCCAAGACGGTGCGCGAGATGGGCATGCCGCGCGCCTGGATGTCGCGCTCCGAACATGCCGAGATCGGCGATTCGCACTACGGCCTGGGCCTGTTCTGCGAGAACTACCGCGGCGACCGCGCGCTCGCGCATTCGGGCTCGTGGTTCGGCTGGGCCACGCTGATGACCGTGGTGCCCTCGCGCCGCGCGGGCGTGGCGGTGCTGACCAACCGCGCGCCGGGCGCCGTGACCTCGATCCTCACCTTCGCGGCGCTCGACCGCATCGCGGGCCGCGAGCCGGTCGACTGGTTCCAGCGGCTGCTCGCGAAGCGCCGCGCCGACCTGGTGCAGCAGCGGGTCGACGAGAAGGCGCGCACGGACCGGCGCCGCACCGGCACGCAGCCCAGCCATGCGCTCGAGGAGTACGCGGGCCGCTACGAGCATCCGGCCTACGGCTGCATCGAGATCGCGCACGAGGGCGACCACCTCGCCTGGCACTGGCGCGGCGCCGCCGGCGCGCTCACGCACTGGCACTACGACATGTTCGTCACGCCGGACCGGCCGACGGTGTTCCACCCCGACAACCTCGCGCTGAGCTTTCTCTACGACCGCGCGGGCCGCATCGACCGCATCGCGGTGCCTTTCGAGCCGATGGTGGAGGACATCGTCTTCAGGCGCGCGAAGGACGCGCCGACAACCTAGAAGGGCCTAGGCGAACAGCCCCTTGTGCTCGCCGCGCAGCAGCGCCTTCTGCACCTTGCCCATGGTGTTGCGCGGCAGCTCCGGCACGATGAAGCAGCGCTTCGGGATCTTGAAGTTCGCGAGCCTGGCCTTGAGCTCGGCCACGATCGCATCGCCGTCGAGCGTGGCGCCGGGCTTGGCGATGACGATCGCCACGCCGACCTCGCCGAAGTCGGGGTGCGGCACGCCGACCACCGCGCTCTCGGCCACGCCGGCCATCTCGTTGATGTAGCCCTCGATCTCGGCCGGATAGACGTTGTAGCCGCCGCTGATGATCAGGTCCTTGCTGCGCCCGACGATGGTGATGTAGCCGCGGCCGTCGATCTTGCCCACGTCGCCGGTCTTGAAGAAGCCGTCGGCCGTGAACTCCTCCTGCGTCTTCTCGGGCATGCGCCAGTAGCCCGCGAACACGTTGGGGCCGCTGACCTCGATGCCGCCGATCTCGTCGGTGGTGCAGTCGCGGCCCTGGTCGTCGCGCACGCGCAGCTGCACGCCCGGCAGCGCGAAGCCGACGGTGCCGCCGCGGCGCTCGCCCTGCTCGGGGCGGTAGGGGTTCGAGGTCAGCATGATGGTCTCGCTCATGCCGTAGCGCTCGAGGATGGTGTGGCCGGTGCGCTCGCGCCACTCGTCGAAGGTCTCGATCAGCAGCGGCGCGGAACCCGCGACGAACAGCCGCATGTTGCGCACCGCCTCGCGCGTGAGGCCGGGCTCGGCCAGCAGGCGCACGTAGAGCGTGGGCACGCCCATGAACACGGTGGCCTCGGGCAGCTTCGCCGCGATGCGCTTGGGATCGAACTTCGAGAACCAGAGGATCTTGCTGCCGTTGAGCAGCGCGCCGTGCAGCGCCACGAACAGGCCGTGCACGTGGAAGATCGGCAGCGCATGGATCAGCACGTCGCCCTCGGTCCAGCCCCAGTAGTCCTTGAGCACCTCGGCATTCGACAGCAGGTTGCCGTGCGTGAGCATCGCGCCCTTGCTGCGGCCGGTGGTGCCGCTGGTGTAGAGGATCGCGGCCAGGTCGTCGGCCGACTTCGCGGCCGGCTTGTGCACGTCGCTGCAGCTGGCCGCGACCTCGAGCAGGGTGCCGCTGCGGTCGTCGTCGAGCGTGAACACGTGGCGGGTGCCGGCGGCCGTGGCCAGCGGCGCCACCCAGGCCGCGTTGCGGCTGGTGCAGACCACCACGGCGGGCTCGGCGTTGCCGAAGAAGTACTCGATCTCGGCGCTCTGGTAGGCGGTGTTGAGCGGCAGGAACACATAGCCCGCGCGCAGGGTCGCGAGGTACAGCAGCATCGCCTCGACCGACTTCTCGACCTGCACCGCGATGCGCGCGCCCTTCTCGAGCTTCAGCGCGTCGAGCAGGTTGGCGATCATCGCGCTCGCGCGGTCGAGGTCGCGCCACGAGTACGCGAGGCCGTTGTCGGTCTCGACCGCGATGGCGTCGAGGTCGGCGGGAAAGGCCGCGCGCAGGGCGGCGAACAGGTTGGCGTTGGCGGTCTTCTTCATCGGTCGGACTTCACAGGAGGCGAAAAACGAAAGGCGGGTCAGAAATCGGGCGCGCGCTTGGCGAGGAAGGCGGCGATGCCTTCGCGGTGCTCGGCCGAGTCGGCGTAGTCGTAGGCGGTGGCGACCAGCGCGGCGACCGGCTCCACCTCGGGCGGCGCGGTGTTGGCGCCGGTCACGGCATGGTGCAGCACGGCGAAGGTGCGCTTGTGCATGCGCGCGGTCTGCGGCGCGAGCCGCGCAATGCGCGCCGCGTGCGCCTCGGCCGCGGCGGCCACCTCGGCGTCGGGCAGCACCGAGAGCAGGAAACCCGCGTGGTAGAGCCGCGTGGCATCGTGCACGCCGGCGGCCAGCAGCATGTCGCGCGCCAGCGTGTCGCCGATGGCGCCGTGCACCAGCGCGGCCTCGCGCGGCGCCATCGGAAAGCCGAGCTTCGCGATCGGCGCGCCGAATTTCGACGAGGCGCCCGCGAGGCGGATGTCGCAGCAGCTCGCGATCTCGATGCCGGCCCCCATGCAGGCGCCCTCGATCTGCGCGACCAGCGGCACGGGACAGTCGAGCAGCGCCTGCAGCGCGGCCCAGACCTCGTTCTCGTGGAATTCGCGCAGGCTCGCGGCCTCGAAGCGGAACGACGGGTACTCGGAGATGTCGCCGCCTGCGCAGAAGGCGCCGCCCTCCCCGCGCACGATCACGCAGCGCAGCGCCGGGTCGGCGCCGAGGCCGGCCACGAGCGCGCGCAGCTCGCGCCACATCGCGCGCGTCATCGCGTTCAGGCGCGCCGGGTTCGACAGCGTGAGGAACGCGAGCGCGCCCTCGCGGCGCAGGCTGACGCTGCCCGCGCTCATTCGAGCTTGGCGCCCGAGGCCTTGACCACGGCGGCCCAGCGCTTGATCTCCGAATTGACGAAGCCGCCGTACGCGGCCATGGTCAGGTTCGGGATCTCGGAGCCGTTCTGCGCCCAGATGGCCTTGAGCTCGTCGCTCGCGAGCGATTTCTTCATGTCCTCCACCACCTTGGCCTGCACGTCGGCCGGCGTGCCCTTGGGCGCCCAGAGGCCGTACCAGGTGGTCACGGTGTAGTCGGGCAGGCCCACCTCGGCCGCGCAGGGCACGTCGGGAAAAGCCGGGTTGCGCTTGGCACCCGCCACCATCAGCGCCTTGATGCGGCCGCTCTTGATGTGCTGCGCCGAGGAACCGAGGCCGTCGAACATCAGGTCGACGTTGCCCGAGATCAGGTCGGCCAGCGCCGGGCCCGCGCCGCGGTACGGGATGTGGGTGATGAAGGTGCCGGTCTGGATCTTGAACAGCTCGCCCGCCAGGTGGTGCGAGGTGCCCGCGCCGGCCGAGCCGTAGTTGAACTTGCCGGGGCTGCGCTTCACGAGCGCGATGAACTCCTGGATGGTCGCGGCCTGCACGCGCTTGGGATTGACCACCACCACCTGCGGCACGTTGGCCAGCAGCATCAGCGGCACGAAGTCCTTCTCGATGTCGTAGTCGAGCTTGGGATAGATCGAAGGCGCGATCGCATGGTGCACCGCGCCCATGAACAGCGTGTAGCCGTCGGCCGGCGCCTTGGAGGCGATGCTCGCGCCCAGCGTGCCGCCCGCGCCGCCGCGGTTGTCGATCACCAGGGTCTGGCTCGTGAGCTTGGCGAACTGGCCCGACAGCGGACGCGCGAAGGCGTCGGTGCCGCCGCCGGCCGGGAACGGCACGACCACGTTGACCGGCTTGGTCGGCCAGTTGCCCTGCGCGGTCGCGGCGCCGCCGCAAAGAACCGCCGCGCCCGCAGCCGCCAGGCGCAACACGTCGCGCCGCTGAAAACTCTGGTTCATCTGTCTCATCTCCTGTCGTTGTGGATCGCCGCGCGAGCGACGGCCGGCGCTGTATGCGCCGGGCTTGAGGCCCGATCAGCCTTTTTTGAAAAACAGACTTTCGACGTCTCCCGACACGGCCACCTTGCCCTGCGCGAGCCAGTCGCGGTGCCGGTCCAGACGCTTGAGATCGTATAGGTAGTTCACCATGAGGCCATAGGACTGCTTCTGTCCCTTGGGCGACGGATCGCCGGCCCAGTTGAGGCGCTCGACGCGCGCGCCGTTGCCGAGGTGGAAGCGCGCGACCGGGTCGGCCGGCGTGCCGTCGACCAGCGAGCGGCCCAGGTACTCGGCCGCGCACTGCAGCAGCCACTGGCGCAGCGGCGACTTGGGGTCCAGGCTCGCGGCGGCATCGACGGCGGCCAGCAGCCGATCGGGCGTGGGCGGCAGCGAGCCCACGAGGCGGCCGATCTCGGCGGCGCGCTTCTCGTCGAGGCGCGCGGTCATGTCGGGGGCGTTCTTCGCGAGCCAGGTGCGAAAGCCCGGGATCGGCGACAGCGTGGCGAAGGTCTTGAGCCGCGGCAGTTCGTCCTGCAGGGTCTCGACCACGCGCTTGATCAGCGAGTCGCCGAAGCTCACGCCGCGCAGGCCGTTCTGCGTGTTGCTGATCGAATAGAAGATCGCGGTGGTGGCGCGCGCCGGCGGCACCGGCACGGCGGCCTCGTCGAGCAGCGGCGTGATGCCGTCGCTCACGCGGTCGACCAGCGCCACCTCGACGAAGATCAGCGGCTCGTTGGGCAGCCGCGGATGGAAGAAGCCGTAGCAGCGGCGGTCGCTGTCGTCGAGCCGGTTCTTCACGTCGTTCCAGCTCTTGATGTCGTGCACCGCCTCGTAGCGGATCAGCTTCTCGATCAGCGAGGCCGGCGAGTTCCAGTCGATGCGGCGCAGCTCCAGGAAGGCGACGTCGAACCAGGTCGAGAACAGCTGCTCGAGCTCGGCGTCGAGCGCGAGCAGGCGGCGGTCGCCCTTGAGGCCGGGCAGCAGCTCGGCGCGCAGGTCGACCAGGAAGCGCATGCCCGCGGGCTCGACCGCGAAGCGCTGCAGCAGGCGCATCCGCGGCGACACCAGCGCGCGGCGCAGCTTGAGCTCGGCCTGGCCCTCGTCGGGCGTGCCGACGGCGGCCTGGTGCTGGTCGCGCGCTGTCTTGAGCTTTTGCGCGTCGGCGGCGAAATGCTCGCTCATCAGGGCCCAGAAATCGCGCCGTTCCTCGGGCGTGGCGGCGGCGTATTCGATCGCGATGGCATGGGCACGGCGGCCGCCCTCGACCTCGCTCACGCGCGGGTCGATCACCGACTGCATGGCGGCCAGCACGCGGCGCAGCGCGCGCGGCGACAGCGCCTCGTCGGCCTTGCGCAGGGTGGCTTCGAGCCGCTCGGCGGTGGTGCGGGCGCTGGGCTTCGGCGCGGACTTGGCGGCACCCTTCGCGGGGGCGTCGGAGGCCACCGGCACCTTGCGTTCGTTCTTGTCGCCCGTGCGCAATCGCGCCTGGAACCATTCGGTCGCACTCATCGTGGATGCACTCCCATGCAGAAAGAAAAAGACGAAGAAGAGGTGGCGGACGCGGACACGACGGCGCCGCGCTTCATGGCATGACCCGCGATTTCTGCTGGTTGCGCATCACCTCGCGCAGCGCCTCGCGCTGGCGCGTCATGTGGGTGCGCATCGCGGCATCGGCGCCTTCGCTGTCGCGCGCCTTGAGCGCCGCGAACACCGCGAGATGCTCCGACAGGCTCTGCTCGAGCCGCCCTGGCGCATGCAGCTGCTGCTGGCGCGCGAGCTTGAGGATCTTGCGCAGGTCGCCGATCACCTGGGCCAGCCACTTGTTGTCGGCCAGCTGGATGATGGCTTCGTGGATCAGGTGGTTGGTGGCGTAGTAGTCGTTGATGCGCTTGGCCTTGGCGTGGCGCACCAGCCGCTCGTGCAGGGCGTCGAGCTCGTGCAGCTCGGCATCGCTGGCGTTGCGCGCCGCCTCGAAGGCGCAACGGCCCTCGAGCAGCGCGATGACCGGGAAGATCTCGTCGAGGTCGCGCTCGGTCACCTCGCGCACGAAGCAGCCGCGGCGCGGCTCGTGGCGCAGCAGGCCTTCGGCGGTGAGCACCTTGAGCGCCTCGCGCAGCGGCGTGCGCGAGATCGACAGGCGCTCGCACAGCGCGATCTCGTCGACGAAGCTGCCGGGTGCCAGGGTGCCGTCGAAGATCTGCTCGCGCAGCGTGGTGGCGACTTCGTCGTGCAGGGAGTTGTGGACCAGGCGCATGGCGGGTTCGATCGCGTAATTTCCTGTAATTACGCGTAATTCTGAGCCCGGATGCGAGGCAGCGCAAGGGCCGCGCGTGAAACGCGGGGCTCCGGACTTACCCTGGTCAGACGATAGGTTGCGTGGCCGGCGGTGCGGCACGCAGGAGATCTAGGAGGCGCAGGACGGGGCGGTGCCCCGCCCTCCCCGCCTACCTGCCCGGCGTCAGGCCTTGCTCGCGACCGGCACGGCCTGCTCGCGGCGCGAGGCCCAGACCCACAGCGCGATGCCGCCCAGGATCATCGGCACGCAGAGCCACTGGCCCTGGCTCAGGTCGAGCGCGCGCAGGCCCAGCTCGTTGCCCGGGTGGGCAAAGATCTTGTCGGGCTCGCGGAAGAATTCGGCGATGAAGCGGAAGATGCCGTAGCCCACGAGGAAGAAGGCCGACACCTGGGCCTGCTTGCGCGGCTTGCGCGCGTAGAGCCACAGCAGCACGAACAGCAGCAGCCCCTCGAGCAGGAACTGGTAGACCTGCGAGGGATGGCGCGGCAGCATCGAGCCGCTCTGCGGGAACACCATGCCCCAGGGCAGGTCGGGGCTGCTGAAGCGGCCCCAGAGTTCGCCGTTGATGAAGTTGCCCACGCGGCCCGCCGCGAGCCCGGTCGGCACGCAGGGCGCGACGAAGTCCATCACCTGCCAGAACGGCCGCGCGCGCGAACGCGCGAACCAGACCATGGCCGCGATCACGCCGAGCATGCCGCCGTGGAAGCTCATGCCGCCTTCCCAGACCTTGAAGATCTCGAGCGGATTGAACAGGTAGAACTCGGGCCGGTAGAACAGGCAGTAGCCGAGCCGGCCGCCGACGATGACGCCGACCACGCCGAGGAACAGGATGTCCTCGATGTCCTTGCGCTGCCAGGCCCCGGCGCCCACGAGGCTGCGGTAGGGCTCGTGCTTGAGCCGCAGCGTGCCGAGGAAGTAGAACAGCGCGAAGGCCGCCAGGTAGGTCAGGCCGTACCAGTGGATGGCGATCGGCCCGAGCTGCAGGGCGATGGGATTGATCTGCGGATACATGAGCATCCGCGGATTGTGCCCGCGCCGCATGACGCGGCCGGGGGCGTGGGGGCATCCGGGGGCGCGGGCCTCAGCGCCCGAACTTCCACCAAACGATGCCGGCGACGGCGGCCGGCACGGCGAACACCAGCAGGAAGATCGGCAGCTCCTCGGCCACGCTGTAGCCGGCCTCGATCACCCCCACCGCCATGTTGATGCCGGCGCCGACGAACCAGGCCGGCACGAACCAGAGCGCGGCCGTGCCCAGGGCCGCGTCGCCGCCGCCGCCGAGCACGCGGCCGGCCAGCAGGAAGAAGGCCAGCAGCACGAAGCCGCTGCCCATCACGATGAGCGTGTGCATCGCTTCTCGGCGCGATGCGTCAGCGCGTGGTGTAGCCGCCGTTGGCGAAGATGGTCTGGCCGGTGATCCACCAGCCCTCGGTGACCAGGAAGCGCACGATGGGCGCGATGTCCTCGATGTCGGTCAGGCCCTTCTTCGAGAACTTGCTGAGCGCGGCGGCGCTGCTGTGGTAGTCCACCGCTTCCTTGCTCTCCTGGCCGTAGAAGAAGGGCGTATCCATCGGGCCCGGGCCGATCGCGTTGACCGAGATGCCGCGCTCGCCGAACTCCTTGGAGGCGGCGCGCGTGTAGTGCTCCACCGCGGCCTTCGAGCCCGGGTAGATCGCATAGAACGGCGTGTAGGCCGCGAGCAGCGAGCTCACGATCGTGACGATGCTGCCGCCCTCGGCCAGCGTGCGGCCGGCCTGCTGGATGAAGAAGAAGGCGGCCTTGGCATTGGCGTCGAAGCTCTTGTCGTAGTCGGCTTCGGTGACCTCGAGGATCGGCTTCTTGATGACCACGCCCGCGGTGTTGATCGCGATGTCGACCTGGCCGAACTGCTTGACGGCCTGGTCGAACAGCTTGACGTTGTTCTCGACGACCGCGAGGTCGCCCTGCACCAGCAGGGTGTCGGCGCCCTTGGCCTTGAGGGCGGCGGCGGTCTTCTCGGCATCGGCGCGCGAGCTGTCGCTGTTGTAGTGGATGGCGACGCCGCGCACGCCCCCGTCGACCAGTTGCTGGGCGACGAGCGCGCCGAGGTTCTTGCCGCCGCCGGCGATGACGGCGACCTTGTTCTTCAGTGTGCGTGCGGACATGGGGATCTCCTGGGTTGAAAGCCATTGATGTGTGACACGGGGGCAGTGTATTGATCGTCAGACGGCCGATAAATAGGCAATTCGAGGCTAGACTGTTCGGAAATCCCCGAACAATCCCTTTCCGCCCGGCGCCCTTCTCATGGACCGCATCGACCTCCTCCAGGTCTTCCTGCGCGTGGCCGAGTCCGGCAGCTTCACGCGCGCCGCCGACCGCCTCGGCCTGCCGCGCGCCACCATCTCGACCGCGGTGCAGCAGCTCGAGGCGCGGCTGGGCTCGCGGCTGCTCCACCGCACCACGCGGCGCGTGGGCCTCACGCCCGACGGCGAGGTGCTGCTCGAGCGCGCCCGCGCGCTGGTGGCCGACATGGACGACCTCGAGCAGCAGTTCCTGCCCGCGCACGGCAGCGTGGGCGGGCGGCTCAAGGTCGACGTGCCCAGCCGCATCGCGCGGCTGTTGATCGCGCCCGCGCTGCCCGATTTCTTCGCGCGCTATCCGGCGCTCGAGCTCGAACTCGGCTCGAGCGACCGCGCGGTCGACCTGGTGCACGAGGGCGTGGACTGCGCGCTGCGCGTGGGGCCGCTGGCCAGCAGCAGCCTGGTGGCGCGGCCGCTCGGGCACTTCACGCTGGTCAACTGCGCGAGCCCGGCCTACCTCGAGCGGCACGGCACGCCGCGCGCGCCGGCCGAGCTGCCGCAGCACCTGGCGGTGAACTACGCCTCGCCGACCAGCGGCCGCGCGGCGCCCTGGGAATGGCAGCGAGACGGCGAGACCGCCTCGCTGCGCATGCGCAGCCAGGTGACGGCCAACAACGCCGAGACCTACATCGCCTGCGCGCTCGCGGGCCTGGGGCTGATCCAGATCCCGCTGTACGACGTGCGAACGCACCTTGCGGCCGGCGAACTGGTGGAGCTGATGCCCGACGCGCGCGCCGAGCCGCTGCCGGTGCACCTCGTGTACCCGCACCGGCGCAACCTGTCGCGGCGCCTGCAGGCCTTCGCGGGCTGGCTCGAGACGCTGCTGGCCGCCGCGCTCGACGGGCCGCCGCCCTCTTCCGCCGCTACGCCGCGCCGCGCGCGGCCGCCGGCTGGCGCTCCCGCACGAACGCGATGAAGCGCTCGAGCGCCGGGTTGGCGGCCTCCGCCGGCCACACCAGGCTGGTTTCGCAGCGCGGCAGCGCCGACGCGGCGCGGCGCCGGCCCGCGGGCGCGAACTCGCCGGCGCCCCGGTAGACCACGCCCGCGCGCCGGAACTGCGTGACGCTCTCGGGCACCCAGGCCACGCCGATGCCGCCCGAGACCAGGTTGACGATGGTCTGCATCTGGATCGCCTCCTGCGCCAGCTGCGGCACGCGCCCGGCCGCGTGGTAGAGCGCGAAGACCGCGTCGTGCAGCGAAGGCACGATGCGGCGCGGGAAGATCACCAGCGGCTCGGCCAGCACCTCGGCCAGCGGCAGCTTCTCGGCGCTCGCGAGCGCGTGCCGCTGCGGCAGGGCCAGCACCAGCGGCTCCTGCGACACCGCCAGCCGCGCCAGCCCCGGCGGCGCGGCGCCCGGCGAATGCAGCATCAGGCCGGCATCGATCTCGCCGCGGGCGAAGGCCTCGAGCTGCACGTCGCCCGTGGCCTCGACCAGCTCGAGCGCCACCTCGGGGCAGAGCACGCGGAACTCGCGCACCCAGTCGGGCAACTGCTCGAAGCCCACGGTCGAGACGAAGGCGATGCGCACCCGCCCCACCTGCCCGGCCGCGGCCGCGCGGGCGCGCGCCGGCAGCGCCTGGGCCCGCGCCAGCAGTTCGCGCACGTCGGGCAGCAGCGCCTCGCCGGCCGGCGTGAGCGCCACCCGGCGCCGCGTGCGGTCGAACAGCACCACGCCCAGGGTCTTCTCGAGCTGGGCGATGGCCTGCGTGACCGGCGGCTGGGTCATGTGCAGGCGCCGCGCGGCGCGGCCGAAATGCAGCTCCTCGGCCACGGCCACGAACTGGCGCCAGGCCCGCAGGTCGATCAGGCTTTCATTCATATGCCAATCATATTAATCAGCCTCTCAAAATGGATTGGAAGCAATCAATCAGAAGTCCGATACTTGGCGCTCCCCGGTTTTCCCTCCCCACGATCGAAGAGACACCCACCATGGACACCAAGCCAATCCAGATCAATCGCCGCAGCGCCAACATCGTCGAAGGCAAGAGCCGCGCGCCCAACCGTTCGATGTTCTACGCGATGGGCTACGAGGAAGGCGACTTCAAGAAGCCGATGGTCGGCGTCGCCAACGGCCACAGCACCATCACGCCCTGCAACTCGGGCCTGCAGAAGCTGGCCGACGCGGCCATCGCGGGCATCGAGGAAGCCGGCGGCAACGCGCAGGTGTTCGGCACCCCCACCATCTCTGACGGCATGGCCATGGGCACCGAAGGCATGAAGTACTCGCTGGTGAGCCGCGAGGTGATCTCGGACTGCATCGAGACCTGCGTCGGCGGCCAGTGGATGGACGGCGTGCTGGTGGTCGGCGGCTGCGACAAGAACATGCCCGGCGGCCTGATGGGCATGCTGCGCGCCAACGTGCCCGCCATCTACGTCTACGGCGGCACCATCCTGCCGGGCCGCTACAAGGGCCAGGACCTCAACATCGTGAGCGTGTTCGAGGCCGTGGGCCAGAACGCCGCCGGCAACATGAGCGACGAGGACCTGCTCGAGATCGAGAAGCGCGCCATTCCCGGCACGGGCTCGTGCGGCGGCATGTACACGGCCAACACCATGTCCAGCGCCTTCGAGGCCCTCGGCATCTCGCTGCCCTACTCGTCGACCATGGCGAACCCGCACGACGAGAAGGCCAACTCGGCCAAGGAATCGGCCAAGGTGCTGATCGAGGCGATCAAGAAGGACCTGAAGCCGCGCGACATCGTGACCAAGAAGGCGATCGAGAACGCGGTGGCCGTGATCATGGCCACGGGCGGCTCGACCAACGCGGTGCTGCACTTCCTTGCGATCGCGCACGCGGCCGGCGTGGAATGGACCATCGACGACTTCGAGCGCATGCGCAAGAAGGTGCCGGTGATCTGCGACCTGAAGCCCTCGGGCAAGTACCTCGCGGTCGACCTGCACCAGGCCGGCGGCATTCCGCAGGTCATGAAGGTGCTGCTCAACGCCGGCCTGCTGCACGGCGACTGCATCACCATCAGCGGCCAGACCATCGCCGAAGTGCTCAAGGACGTGCCCGACGTGCCGCGCGCCGACCAGGACGTGATCCGCCCGATCGACAAGCCGATGTACGACGAAGGCCACCTGGCGATCCTCAAGGGCAACCTGTCGCCCGAAGGCGCGGTCGCCAAGATCACCGGCCTCAAGAACCCGGTCATCACCGGCCCGGCGCGCGTGTTCGACGACGAGCAGTCGGCGCTCAAGGCCATCCTCGACGGCAAGATCGTGGCCGGCGACGTGATGGTGCTGCGCTACCTTGGCCCCAAGGGCGGCCCGGGCATGCCCGAGATGCTCGCGCCCACCGGTGCGCTGATCGGCGCGGGCCTCGGCGAGAGCGTGGGCCTGATCACCGACGGCCGCTTCTCGGGCGGCACCTGGGGCATGGTGGTGGGCCACGTGGCGCCCGAAGCGGCGGCCGGCGGCACCATCGCCTTCGTCCACGAGGGCGACTCGATCACCATCGATGCGCACGCGCTCAAGCTCGAGCTCAACGTGCCCGAGGCCGAGATCGCCAAGCGCCGCGAAGGCTGGAAGGCCCCGGCCCCGCGCTACACGCGCGGCGTGCAGGCCAAGTTCGCGTTCAATGCCTCGAGCGCGAGCTCGGGCGCGGTGCTCGACAAGTTCTGAAGCCCGGCGCTCAGGCCGTGGCGGCCGGCGGCTGCCACGGCTTCGCGACGTCCTCGTAGCCGATGGCCCTCGGGCGCAGGCGCGTCAGCAACGCATCGACGCTGTCGAAGCGCAGCAGCTCGCGCGGTGGACCGCGGTCCAGGTCGTCCACGACCAGCACGGCCGGGGCCTGTGCGCCGCTGCCGCGATAGTCGAGCATGACCACCCTGCCGTGGTCGGCCTCGAGCACCAGGAGGCGCCGCGGCGCGTCGAAGCCTTGCTTCCACGGCGTTTCGCCGGGCGGGAACACGATGCGGTCCGACAGCTCGGCCAGCGTCGCGAGGTACTCCATCGGCATCAGGTAGCGCAGGACCTCGTTGTACGGCTGGCCGTCGCCGTCGGCGATGTCGACCCAGCGGCACGAGACGCCGCCGCCGTTCTTCACGCGCCACAGCGCCACGAGCGCGCGTGGCAGCCGCAGGCCCAGCCGCGCCTCGGTCTGCGCGACCAGCGCATCGTCGGCCACCAGTTGCGGGCCGGAACCGTCCTTGCGCTGCGCCGCGTTGAGATGGAAGAAATGAGGCTGTGCCTCGCCCCAGAACATCGAGGCGCGCCATTGCTCCGGTGCCTCGCCCAGCGGCGGGCCGAGATCGCGCGCGACCGTTCGCGCCACGCCGCGCTCCGGACGCACGCGCCGCAGCGCCGCGAAGAAATGGTCGAAGCTCTCGAAGGCGATGTCGACCGGCTCCACGCCGGGCTGGCGATCGAAGTCCGCGATCAGCACCCGCGCCTGCGGCGCGCGCGTGTAGTCGAGCAGGGTCATGTCGCCGTAGCGGGCCTGCAGCACCACCAGCTTGTCGGCGCCGGCCGGCACGTCCTCGGGATCGTGCGTGAAGTCCTCGTAGTGCTCGGCCACGGTGCGCAGCTCGGCCAGCGTCGCGAGGCTCGAATAGTCGATGGAGAAGGCACCGCGCCAGTCGTCGTGGAACGGCCCCGCGTCGCGCTTCAGCGGCACGTAGAGCCAGCCCACGTAGCCGCCGTTCATGCGCCCATAGAGCGCGCGCAGCGTGTCGGGCAGTCGAAAGCCCAGCCGCGCCTCGGCGGCTTCGATCATGGCTTCGCTGGCCGCGAACGGCGGCTTCTCGACCGGCGTGCCGCGCTGCGCGAGCGCTTCGCGCGCGGCATTGGTGCGCCAGTAGCCGGGGGACTCGAAGAAGGTGTCGTGATTCAGCGCCGTTGGGTCGATGTCGAGTTCGGGCTCGGTCTCCGCTGCGGGTGATACGGGCGATGGCGTGGCAGCCACGGGCTCGGGCGCCGCGGCCTCGAGCCGGATGATCGCTGCGCTCACGGCGACTGCCAGCACGAACAGCGCCGCAGCCCACTGCGCATCGGCGCCCGAGAACGCGGCGATGGTCGCGGCCGGCGCCAGCAGCATGCTCAGGCCCAGCCCCAACAGATAGAACACGCCCGCGAGCACCGCCTGGATCGGCAGCGTCACGAGCGCCGACAGCGCGATCCGCTGTGCGCCGCCGAGCCGCCAGGCCAAGGTCCAGGCATTCCACTTGCCGAGCGCGTAGAGCACGGTGAACAACGGCGTCGCCAGCAGCACGATCCATGGCGAGCGATGCAGCCAGCCGGCTGTGCCCATGGCCAGCACGATCAGCAAGCCCATGGCGATGCGCAGCACGGGCGCAAGCCCGTTCGATGAAAGGCGCGTGGACATCCTCGATCCTCCCTGTGAAGCGCCGCGGTCCGCGCGGCGTGTCGGAGGAGTTTCACACGCGGGCCGCGGCGGGCCCGTCAGCGCACAGGACTCAGCGGCGTGGGCGCGATCCGGTGCCGGTCTTCAGGCCCATGTTGGCCTTCTGCCGGTCGATGCGCGCCTGGCGGCGCGCGTCCTCGCGCTCGACCACCTTGCGCTTGGTGTAGCCCGAGGCATCGGCCCAGGCCCACCAGGCCACGGCGAGCGCGAAAGGAATCAGCACGATCCACCAGCTCCAGGTGCCGACCGGGCCGACTTCGAAGTATTTGAGGGCCACGCCCAGGATGCCCAGCACCAGAAACCACATCGCGAATCCTCCGGGTCGTATCGCGCGATGCGGTCGCGCGCCGGTGGCCGGCGCTCCCTACAATCATCATCGCGTTGAGCCATCGAATGTAACTCAGCCCTTACACAAACAGAGAATCCGATCCCCATGAAAAGAGCCCTGCTGTTCGCGACCCTGGCCCTCGGCCTGGCAGCCCCCGCCTTCGCCGACCTGGCGCTGGCCACCTCGAAGAACTGCATGAGCTGCCATGCGGTCGAGCGCAAGGTGCTCGGCCCCTCGTTCAAGGACGTGGCGGCCAAGTACAAGGACAACGCGGGCGCGGCCGACATGCTGGCCGGCAAGATCATCAAGGGCGGCTCGGGCGTGTGGGGCCCGGTACCCATGCCGGCCAACAACCAGGTCAGCGAAGCCGACGCGAAGAAGCTCGCGGCCTGGATCCTGTCGACGAAATAAGGCGGCCCCCTCAGATCCGCGGCTCGATGTCCGCGGGCAGCGAGGGCCGGCGCTCGATGCGGTCCTCGAGCTGGCCGATGTGCGCGGCCAGCGTGTTGTCGGACTGGTCCGAACGCAGCCGCACCGCGGACTCGAGCTGGTCGATGCGCGCCAGCAGCGCCGTCTGGCGCTCTGCGTTCTGCGCCATGTGCTGGTTCTCCTGCGCCTGCAGGAAGTTGCGCAGCTCGGTGAAGCGCGAGGCCTCGGCCTTGTCGGCGAGGTCGCGCTGCACCTGCATCTCCTTGGTGTGGCGCTTGGTGTCGAGCAGCACCGCGCTGTGCAGGTACAGCACGTAGACCAGGAAGAAGGCCGCCAGCACCACGGTGAGCCCCAGCATGATCAGCCCCAGCGGCGCCGAGACGGTCATGAAGCCCAGCCACACGTCGGTGGGCGTGGACAGCGTGCCCCAGTTGAGCGCGGCCAGCGCCGCGATCAGCAGCACGATGACGAACAGGAAAGCGGATCTCACGCCCATGGGGGCCTCCTTCGGAAAGATCGAACACGTTGGGAACCCGCGCGCTTCGAGGCGCGCGGTGGTGCCAGCGGTTTTACCTCAGCGAAGGGGCCTGCCCGGCCCTCGGCCCGGCACAGACGCCCCTGTCCTACAGCAGGAATGCCGTGTTGATCAGTTCGTCTGCGACAACTGCTCCAGGATCGCCGGGTTCTCGAGCGTGGACGTGTCCTGCGTGATCGCCTCGCCCTTGGCGATGCTGCGCAGCAGCCGCCGCATGATCTTGCCGCTGCGCGTCTTGGGCAGGTTGTCGCCGAAGCGGATGTCCTTGGGCTTGGCGATCGGACCGATCTCCTTGGCCACCCAGTTGCGCAACTCGGTGGCGATCTGCTTGGCTTCCTCGCCAGTCGGGCGCGCGCGCTTGAGCACCACGAAGGCGCACACCGCCTCGCCCGTCACGTCGTCGGGACGCCCCACCACCGCGGCCTCGGCCACGAGGTCGGTCTTGGACACCAGCGCCGACTCGATCTCCATCGTGCCCAGCCGGTGGCCCGACACATTGAGCACGTCGTCGATGCGGCCCGTGATCCGGAAGTAGCCGCGGTCCGCACTGCGCACCGCACCGTCGCCGGCCAGATAGATCGTGCCGCCCATCTCCTCGGGGAAGTAGCTCTTCTTGAAGCGCTCGGGGTCGTTCCAGATGGTGCGGATCATCGAGGGCCAGGGCCGCTTGATCACCAGCATGCCGCCCGCGCCGTTGGGCAGGTCCTTGCCGGTCTCGTCCACGATCGCGGCCATGATGCCCGGCAGCGGCAAGGTGCACGAGCCCGGCACCAGCGGCGTGGCGCCCGGCAGCGGCGTGATCACGTGGCCGCCGGTCTCGGTCTGCCAGAAGGTATCGACGATCGGGCAGCGCTCGCCGCCGATATTGCGGTGGTACCACATCCAGGCCTCGGGATTGATCGGCTCGCCGACCGAGCCGAGGATGCGCAGGCTCGTGAGATCCCAGTTCTTCGGATGCACCTTCTCGTCGCCCTCGGCCGCCTTGATCAGCGAGCGGATCGCGGTGGGCGCGGTGTAGAACACGCTGACCTTGTGCTTCTCGATCATCTGCCAGAAGCGCCCCGCGTGCGGGAAGGTGGGAACGCCCTCGAACACCACCTGCGTGGCGCCAGCCGCGAGCGGGCCGTAGGCGACGTAGGTGTGGCCCGTGATCCAGCCGATGTCGGCGGTGCACCAGAACACGTCCTCGGGGCGGATGTCGAAGGTCCAGTCCATCGTCATCTTGGCCCACAGCAGGTAGCCGCCGGTGGCGTGCTGCACGCCCTTGGGCTTGCCGGTGGAGCCCGAGGTGTAGAGGATGAAGAGCGGGTGCTCGGCATTCACCGGCTCGGGCGCGCACTCGCTGCTCTGGCCGGCCAGCGCCTCGGCGAAGGTCTTGTCGCGGCCTTCCACGCGGTTCCAGGCCGAGGCCGTGCGTTCGTAGACGAACACGGTCTTGATCGACTCGCAGCCGCCGAGCGCGATGCCGTCGTCGACGATGGCCTTGAGCGGCAGCTCCTTGCCGCCGCGCAGCTGGAAGTTGGCGGTGATGACCGCGACCGCGCCGGCGTCGATGATGCGTTCCTGCAGCGCCTTGGCCGAGAAGCCGCCGAACACCACGCTGTGGGTGGCGCCGATGCGCGCGCAGGCCTGCATCGCGATCACGCCCTCGACCGTCATCGGCATGTAGACGATGACGCGGTCGCCCTTCTTGATGCCCTGCGCCTTGAGCGCATTGGCGAACTGGCTCACGCGCGCGAGCAGCTCCTTGTAGCTGACCTTCGTGACGGTGCCGTCGTCGGCCTCGAAGACGATGGCGGTCTTGTTCTCGACCGGCGTGCCGATGTGGCGGTCGAGGCAGTTGGCGCTGGCGTTGAGTTCGCCGTCGCCGAACCATTGGTAGAACGGCGCGTTCGATTCGTCGAGGATCCTGCTGAAGGGCTTCGTCCACTGCAGGTGGGTCGTGGCCTGGCGGCTCCAGAAGCCTTCGAAGTCTTCCTCCGCTTCCTTGCACAGGGCCTCGTAAGCGGCCATGCCGGAAATGCGGGCGCCTTGCGTGGCGCGGGCATCGGGCGGGAACACGCGGTTCTCGACCAGGACGGATTCAATGTTCTTCGATGCGCTGCTCATGTCTCGTGTCTCCTGGATGAATTGCGGCCGTAATGTCGGCGCGACCACTTACGGGCCACTGACGCCAAACTGGCGTGCTGCTGACAGACCCCCGATGTTAGAGCCCGGGGTTATCACGAGTGCGTCACCGGGACACCCCTAGAATCTCGCTCCCCGTCACACACGCCCCCTCGATGTCATCACACCACCCATTCGAAACCCGGAACATGCCCCTTCACCCCCGCACCTCGCCGTTGCGCCCGCTGCCACGGCTGATCTTCGCGAGCCGCTGGCTCCAGCTGCCGCTGTACCTGGGGCTGATCGTGGCGCAGGCGGTCTACGTGGTGCATTTCCTGGTCGAGCTGCTGCACCTGGTCGAGGCCGCCTTCGGCAGCCAGACCGCGCTGCAGGCGCTGGTCAACAGCATCGGCTACAAGACCACCGCGCCGGTGGCCGCGCTCAACGAGACGGTGATCATGCTGGTGGTGCTGGCGCTGATCGACGTGGTGATGATCTCGAACCTGCTGATCATGGTGATCGTGGGCGGCTACGAGACCTTCGTGAGCCGCATGGACCTCGAAGGCCACCGCGACCAGCCCGAGTGGCTGAGCCACGTGAACGCCTCGGTGCTCAAGGTCAAGCTGGCCACCGCCATCATCGGCATCAGCTCGATCCACCTGCTCAAGACCTTCATCAACGCCGACAACTACACCGACAAGGTGCTGATCGCGCAGACGGTGATCCACATCGCCTTCCTGTTCTCGGCCATGGCCATCGCCTACACCGACCGGCTGATGGCGCATCCTCCGGCTGACCACTGAAACTCAGGCCGCCAGCGGCAGGTCCCAGGCCGGCACCTCGGTGAAGCGCCGCGCCAGGAAATCGAGCATGGTGCGCAGGGTGGCCGGCATGTGCTTGCGCGAGGTGTAGACCGCGTACATGCCCACCACCTGCGGCTCGAAATCGGGGAACAGCGGCACCAGCTCCCCGCCGTGCACGAGCTGCGCCGTCAGGTAGGTCGGCAGCATCGCGATGCCCGCGCCCGCGCGCGCCAGGCCCATCAGGCTGGCCGCGTCGTTGGCCGACACGTTGCCGTCCACGGCCACCGACACCGGCGCGCCGTCGCTCTTGCGCGTGAAGCTCCAGAGGCTGTGGCCGAAGTAGGAATGCGTGAGGCAGTTACGCTGCGCGAGTTCGTCCACGCGCTGCGGCGTGCCGTGCTCGGCCAGGTAGGCCGGCGAGGCGCAGACCACCGAGCGGCAGTCCGTGAGCCGGCGCGCGATCAGGTTGGGATCGATCTCGGCCGCGGTGCGGATCGCGAGGTCGATGCGCTCGTCGACCAGGTTCACGGTGCGGTCGAGCAGCACCAGGTCGACCATCACGCCCGGATAGAGCCGCACGTAGTCGGCGATCGCGTCGGCCAGTTGCGCCTGCGCGAACGAGGTGCCGGTGGTGATGCGCAACTGCCCGCGCGGCGCCTCGGCCGGATGGCGCACCGCGGCCTGCATGTCGCCCGCGAGCTCCAGCAGCTGGCGGCAGCGCGGCAGCAGCTCCTCGCCCGCGGCCGTGAGGCTCAGGCGCCGGGTGGTGCGGTGCAGGAGGCGCGCGCCAGTCCATTGCTCGAGCTCGGCCACGTAGCGCGTGACCACGGGGCGCGACATGTCGAGCAGGTCGGCGGCGGCCGAGAGGCTGCCCGCGTCGACCACGGTCACGAAGACCCGCATTGCGTTGAGACGATCCATTCGAACGATTTTAGGAATAAAGAAGCGCGAATTTCGAGGTATTTCTTTCGAAATGAGAAACCTAAGATGAGCCTCATCGCCCTCTTTCCATCGCTCGTTCCAAGGAGTCCTCCATGAGCCACATCGCCATCATCGGCGCCACCGGTCGCGCCGGCGGCCGCCTCCTCGAAGAAGCGCTGCGCCGCGGCCACACGGTCACGGCCATCGCGCGCCATGCCAGCGCGAAGCTTTCCGATCGCGCCAACGTCAAGGCCGTCGACCTCGACGTGCTCGACGGCGCCGCGCTCGAGAAGGCCCTGGCCGGCCACGACGCCGTGTTCAGCGCCGCCCATTTCGCGACCGTGCCGCCCGCGGCCATCATCGAACCCGCCAGGCGCGCGGGCGTGAAGCGCCTGCTGGTGGTCGGCGGCGCCGGCAGCCTGTTCGCGGCACCGGGCCTCAAGGTCATCGAGACGCCGAATTTCCCCGAGGCCTACAAGGCCGAGGCTTCGGCCGGCGGCGTGTTCCTCGAGGCGCTGCGCGCCGAGAAGGAACTCGACTGGACCTTCCTCTCGCCCTCGGCCGAATTCGTCGAAGGCGAACGCACCGGCAAGTTCCGCCTCGGCCAGGACGACCTGCTGGTCAGCGCCGAGGGCCGCAGCTGGATCACGTTCGAGGACTACGCGATCGCCTTCATCGACGAGCTCGAGAAGCCGGCGCATTCGCGCCAGCGCTACACGATAGGCTACTGAGCAAGCCCCTCGCCAACGAAAAAAGGACCCTCGCGGGTCCTTTTTGCATGGGGCAGGCTCGCCTCAGCGGCCCGTCATGTTCTCGGGCACCACCCACTGGTCGAACTGCTCGGCCGTGAGGTGGCCCGAGGCGATCGCGGCCTCGCGCAGGCTGGTGCCTTCCTTGTGCGCCTTCTTCGCGATGTAGGCCGACTTGTCGTAGCCGATGTGCGTGTTGAGCGCGGTCACCAGCATCAGCGAGCGCTGCACCAGCTCGGTGATGCGCTCGCGGTTCGGCTCGATGCCCACGGCGCAGTGGTCGTTGAAGCTCACCATGCCGTCGGCCAGCAGGCGCACGCTCTGCAGGAAGTTGTGGGCCACCATCGGGCGGAACACGTTGAGCTCGAAGTTGCCCGAGGCGCCGCCGATGTTGATGGCGACGTCGTTGCCGAACACCTGCGCGGCCAGCATCGTGACGGCCTCGCTCTGGGTCGGGTTGACCTTGCCCGGCATGATCGACGAGCCCGGCTCGTTCTCGGGAATGCTCAGTTCGCCGATGCCGCTGCGCGGGCCGCTCGCGAGCCAGCGCACGTCGTTGGCGATCTTGTTCATGCTGGCGGCGAGCGTCTTCAGCGCGCCGTGGGCGTGCACCAGCGCATCGACGCTGGCCATGGCCTCGAACTTGTTCGGCGCGGTCACGAACGGCAGGCCGGTGAGCTTCGCGAGCTCGGCCGCCACCTGCTCGGCATAGCCCTTGGGTGCGTTGAGGCCGGTGCCCACGGCCGTGCCGCCCAGCGCCAGTTCGCTCAGGTGCGGCAGCGCGGCGCGCACGTGCGCCTCGCCGTGCGCGAGTTGCGCCACGTAGCCCGAGAACTCCTGGCCCAGGGTGAGCGGCGTGGCGTCCTGCAGGTGGGTGCGGCCGATCTTCACGATGTCGGCGAAGTCCTTGGACTTCTGCTCGAGCGTGCCGCGCAGCTTGGCAATGGCGGGCAGCAGCTTGTGCGTGATGGCCTCGACGGCCGCCACGTGCATCGCGGTCGGGAACACGTCGTTGCTCGACTGGCTGCGGTTCACGTCGTCGTTGGGATGCACCAGGCGGCCCTCGCCGCGCTCGCCGCCCAGCAGTTCGCTCGCGCGGTTGGCCAGCACCTCGTTGACGTTCATGTTGGTCTGCGTGCCCGAGCCGGTCTGCCAGACCACCAGCGGGAACTCGCCCGGGTGCTTGCCGGCGATGACCTCGTCGGCCGCGGCGACGATCGCGTGGGTCTTCTTCTCGTCCTGCAGGCCCAGCGCGTGGTTGACCACGGCCGATGCGCGCTTGACCTGGGCCAGGGCCTTGATGATCTCGCGCGGCTGCTGCTCGCCCGAGATGTCGAAGTTCTGCAGCGAGCGCTGCGTCTGCGCGCCCCACAGCTTGTCGGCCGGCACGTCGATCGGTCCGAAGGTGTCGCGCTCGGCACGGGTCTTGGGGGAAGTCGTCATGAGAAAAGCTCCGCAGTCTTGGATATGGGTGCGCCCGCTCGCCGGACGCGGCCCCGAGTATCGCCGGATAAGAATGGCTCTCATCTGACGCGGCCATTGCGTTCCAGACTACAGCCGTTCGCAGGCGGCGGATTGACACGCTTCATGTCAAAAAGTTATAATCATCGTCTTTCGCGGACCTGCAAGTCATTTACAAAACCCATTACGGGATGACGCTGCGGCTCCCACCGGCACTACTCGCGGATCTTCGAATCCCGTCGCGGTGCAGGTTCTCCCGCCGGGCCCTGCCCGGCACACCGGCCGGATAGTTCCGGCCCCACTGCCACGTCAGGCTTCTCCAGGCGGCGCCCCTCGACCAGGCCCGTCGCCCTGCGAGCGAAGCATCCGGCGGGCACTGGTTTCGTCGCCACGTCGTCCTCAGTGCCTTCCGGCAGCCATCGGCTGATGGCGTGGCCGCTGCCGTCCCGCCTCCAGGCGGAACGGCGCCCGTCCAACCTTCGCACAAGGAGCCCGGCATATGGCCAAAGGAATTCTCATCGACCACGTCTTCAAGGTCTTCGGCGACGCGCCCGACGACGCGCTGGCGCTGGTGCGCCAAGGTCTGTCGAAGAAGGAGATCCTCGCGAAGACCGGCCAGTCGATCGGCGTGTTCGATGCCACCTTCGAGATCCAGGCCGGCGAGATCTTCGTGATCATGGGCCTGTCGGGCTCGGGCAAGTCGACGCTGGTGCGGCTGCTGAACCGGTTGATCGAGCCGACCGCGGGCCGCATCGTGATCGACGGCGCCGACATCAACGAACACTCCGACGCCAGGCTGCGCGCGCTGCGCCGCAAGGACATCAGCATGGTGTTCCAGTCCTTCGCGCTGATGCCGCACATGACGGTGCGCGAGAACACGGCCTTCGGGCTCGAGCTGTCGGGCACCGGCAAGAAGGAGCGCCTGGCGCAGGCCGACCTCGCGCTCGCGCAGGTGGGGCTGGCGGGCTGGGGCGACAGCTATCCCGACGAGCTCTCGGGCGGCATGCAGCAGCGCGTGGGCCTGGCGCGCGCGCTGGCCTCCGATCCCTCGATCCTGCTGATGGACGAGGCCTTCTCGGCGCTCGACCCGATCATCCGCACCGAGATGCAGTCCGAGCTGCTGCGCCTGCAACAGCAGCAGCGCCGCACCATCGTCTTCATCTCGCACGACCTCGACGAGGCGATGCGCATCGGCGACCGCATCGCGATCATGAAGGACGGCCAGGTGATCCAGGTCGGCACGCCCGACGAGATCCTGCGCTGCCCGGCCAACGACTACGTGCGCAGCTTCGTGCGCGGCGTGGACGCGGCGGCCGTGTTCAAGGCCGCCGACATCGCGCGCAAGCCCCTCACCGTGGTCTGCGAGCACCCCGAGCGCGGCGCCCGCGCGGCGCTCAAGCTGCTCGAGGACCAGGACCGCGATTTCGCCTACGTGACCAGCCCCGACCGGCGCTACCTCGGCACGGTCTCGGCCGACACGCTGCGCGCCGCGCTCGACGGCCATTCGGGACCGCTGGGCCTGCGCCATGCCTTCCTCGCCGACCTCGGCACGATCGAGGCCGACGCGCCCGTGGCCGGATTGATCGGCCAGGTGGGCCAGGCGCCCTGCGCGGTGCCGGTGGTGGCGGCCGACGGACGCTTCTGCGGCGCGATCAGCAAGACCACGCTGCTGAAGTTCCTCGATCGCGACACGCCGCCGATCGATCCCGCGCTGCCGCCCGCCCCCGCCGCGAGCGCCGCCCCGGCCCATGTCCTGGCCTGAACCCGATTTCGAAGGAACCGCCGAGATGAACGACACCACCTTGCCCTCCGAACTCGCCACCGCCAACGATGCCGCCGCCGCGCTGGCGCAGCAGCCCGCGCCGGCGCCCGTCGCGCTCGATCCCTGGGAAGCCCTGTCGGCCGCGCCCGATCCCGCGGCCACCAGCGCCTGGCTCGACGCGCCCGTGCCGCCCGACGCCGCGCACCAGCTCGCCGGCCAGGCCGACGCCGCCGGCTTCCAGCTGCACCGCCTCTGGGACGGCTCGCTGCCGGTCGAGTCCTGGATCAACCAGGGCCTGGGCTGGGTGGTCGAGCATTTCCGCCCCTTCTTCCAGACCGTGCGGCTGCCGATCGACAGCACCCTGAACTCGGTGCAGAGCCTGCTGACCGGCCTGCCGACGCTCGCGATGATCGCGCTGATCGGCCTGCTGGCCTGGCAGTTCGCGGGCCGCGCGCTGGCCATCGGCAGCACCGTCGCGCTGCTGCTGGTCGCGATGCTGGGCATCTGGCCCGAGGCCATGGTCACGCTGTCGCTGGTGCTGACCTCGCTGGTCTTCTGCATGCTGGTCGGCCTGCCGCTGGGCGTGCTGCTGGCCAGCAGCGACCGCGCCCAGCGTGTCATGCGCCCGGTGCTCGACGCGATGCAGACCACGCCGGCCTTCGTCTACCTGGTGCCGGTGGTGATGCTGTTCGGCATCGGCAATGTGCCGGGCGTGATCGTGACCATCGTGTTCGCGCTGGCGCCGCTGGTGCGCCTGACCAACCTGGGCCTGCGCCAGGTGCGGCCCGACCTGATCGAGGCCGCGCGCGCCTACGGCGCTTCGCCCTGGCAGATGCTGGTGAAGGTGAAGCTGCCGCTGGCCATGCCCTCGATCATGGCCGGCATCAACCAGGCGCTGATGCTGTCGCTGTCGATGGTCGTCATCGCTTCGATGATCGCCGTGGGCGGCCTGGGACAGATGGTGCTGCGCGGCATCGGCCGGCTCGACATGGGCCTGGCCACCGTCGGCGGCCTGGGCATCGTGCTGCTCGCGATCTCGCTCGACCGGCTGACGCAGGCCATGGGCCGGCCGCGCCGCGGCGGCCAGCGCTGGTGGCATGGCGGCCCCGTGGGCCTGGCGCTGCGCATGCTGCAGCGCGCGGTGGCGCCGGGCGCATCGCGCGGCGCGGAAGAAGCCGTGCCGGCCCTTTCGACCCAGACCCGCTGAAGCTTCAGGAGGAACACGACGCATGAAGACATCCATGAATCCCATCGCGCGCGGCCTCGGGCTGCTGGCCCTGGCCTTCGCGGCCGCGGCGACCTTCACCCTGCCGGCGCACGCCGCCACCGACCTGCCCGGCCAGGGCATCGTCGTCAAGCCGCTCAAGAGCTCGCTGGCCGAAGAGGCCTTCCAGACCCTGCTCGTGATGCGCGCGCTCGAGAAGCTCGGCTACACGGTCGAGCCGATGAAGGACCTGGAGCCCGCGACCGAGCACCTGGCGATCGCCAACGGCGACGCCACCTTCATGGCCAACCACTGGAGCCTGCTGCACGCCGATTTCTACAAGAACAGCGGCGGCGACGCGAAGCTGTGGCGCCAGGGCGTCTACGCCGACGGTGCGGTGCAGGGCTACCTGATCGACCGCAAGACCGCCGAGCAGTACCACATCACCAACATCGCGCAGCTCAAGGAGCCGGCGATCGCGAAGCTGTTCGACACCGACGGCGACGGCAAGGCCGACCTCACGGGCTGCAACCCCGGCTGGGGCTGCGAGCTCGCGATCGAGAACCACCTGGGCGCCTACGGCCTGCGCGACACCGTGACGCACCGCCAGGGCAGCTATGCCGCGCTGATGGCCGACACCATCGCGCGCTTCAGGCAGGACAAGCCGATCCTCTACTACACCTGGACGCCCTACTGGGTCAGCGCCGTGCTGCGACCCGGCGCCGACGTGGTGTGGCTGCAGGTGCCGTTCTCGGCGTCGCAGAGTGGCGAGAACGTGGACACGCGCCAGCCCAACGGCAAGAACTACGGCTTCCTTGCCAACCAGGAACGCATCGTTGCTAACCGCGAGTTCGCCGAGAAGAACCCGGCCGCAGCAAAGCTGTTCGAGGTCATGAACGTGCCGATCGGCGACATCAACGCGCAGAACCTGCGCATGAGCGAAGGCGCCAACAGTCAGCAGGACGTGGAGCGGCATGCCGATGGCTGGATCCGCGCGCACCAATCGCTGTTCGACGGCTGGATCGCGCAGGCGCGGGCCGCGGCCCAGTAGCCATCGGCCGCGCGGCCGGGATCAGAAGGCGACCCGGTCGGCGCCCTTGAGTGCCAGCATGGCGCGCGCCTCGTCGGGCGTGGCGATCTCGTGGCCCAGTTCCTCCAGCAGGCGGCGCACCTTCGCCACCTGCTGCGCGTTCGAAGTCGCCAGCTCGCCGCGCGCGATCTGCAGCGAATCCTCCAGGCCCACCCGCACATGGCCGCCCAGCGTCGCGGCGGCCACGGCCAGCTGCATCTGGCTCGCGCCCGCGCCCAGCACCGACCATTGGTAGCCGGTGCCAAAGAGCTTGTCGGCGGTGCGCTTCATGAAGACCAGGTTCTCGAGGTCCGCGCCGATACCGCCGAGGATGCCGAGCACGAACTGGATGAAGACCGGGGCCTCGAACAGGCCGCTGTCCATGCAGAACTTCAGGTTGTAGAGCTGGCCCACGTCGTAGCACTCGTGCTCGAACTTGATGCCATGCGTTTCCAGCGCGCGCGCCGCCATGCCGATGTCGCGGAAGGTGTTGCGGAATATGTAGCCGTCGGACTCGCGCAGGTAGGGCTCCTCCCAGTCGAACTTCCATTGCTTGTAGCGCTGCGCGAGCGGATGCATGGAGAAGTTCATGCTCCCCATGTTGAGCGAGCACATCTCCGGCGAGAAGCGCAGCGCCGGCGCGATGCGTTCGGCCACCGTGTGGTTGAGGCTGCCGCCGGTCGACAGGTTGACCACAGCGCCGGTGGCGGCACGGATGGCGGGCAGGAAGGCCTGGAAGCGTTCCGGCTCGATGGAGACCGCGCCCGTCTCCGGATGCCGCGCATGCAGGTGTAGCACCGCGGCGCCGGCCTCGGCCGCCTCGATGGCCTGGCGGGCAATGTCCTCGGGTCGGTAGGGCAGCGCGTCCGACATGGTCGGCGTGTGGATGGCGCCGGTCACGGCGCAGGTGATGATGACTTTTCGGGAAAGCTTGGTCATGACGTGGCCGATGGGGTGGGTGTGCGAAGGGGTTCGGGCATGGCATCCAGCCCGATGGGGGCACGTTGCCAGACCAGTTTCAGGACGGTCTCGACACCCGCCTGCGGCTGCGGCGCGGTGCGCAGCTCGACCGTGTCGCCGGCCAGCCGCACCTCGCGGCGCAGGCGGGTCCCGACCCAGTTCGGGTAGCTCGAGATGTCGACGTGATGCACGATCCAGTCGCCCTCGCGGACGTAGCGCCCGGCATAGCCGATCGACGAGCGGTACGCCGCTGCGCTCTCGGCGTCGGTGGCGTCCTGCCGGTCCGAGCCCGAAAGGCGCGCGCGGCCGTCGTGCGTGATGAGCGCCGTCATGCGGCCGTCGGCGCCGTAGTGGATGACGCCCGAGGGCCGGGCGCCGTAGACGTCGAAAAGGCGTTCGCCACGGGGGTCCACGGCATGGGCCTCGCGCAGATACCAGGTCCCGAGCAAGGTGTCGTCCGCTACTGCGCTCATGGCAGCACCGCCACGGCCCGCACCCAGCCGGCCGAGGCCTTGTGGATCTTCACGGGGAAGCAGATGACGTGGAAGCCGCTGGCGGGCAGGAGGTCGAGGTTGGTCAGTTTTTCCATCTGGTAGTAGCCCGTGGTGCGGCCGGCCTTGTGCCCCTCCCAGATCAGAGAGGCGTCTCCGGTGGCGGCGTAGCGCCGGGCGGTGTGCGAGAAAGGGGCGTCCCAGGACCAGGCGTCGGTACCCACCACGCGCACGCCCTGCTGCGTCAGCCAGAGCGTGGCCTCGCGGCCCAGGCCGCAGCCGCTGTCGAGGTAGTCGGGTTGGCCGTAGCGCGCGGCGGCGGCCGTGTTCACCAGCACGATGTCCAGCGGCTGCAGCACGTGGCCGATGCGCTTCAGCTCCGTGCCCAGGTCATCGACCGTGGCGACATGCCCGTGCGGCAGGTGGCGCAGGTCCAGCTTCACGCCGGGGCGATGGCACCAGTCCAGCGGCACCTCGTCGATGGTGGCCGCGGGCCGGCCGCCGTCCATGGTCGAGGCGTAGTGCCACGGCGCGTCCATGTGAGTGCCGTTGTGGGTGGACAGGTCGATTCGCTCCACCGCCCAGGCCTCGCCATCGGGCAGGTCCTCGGGCCGCAGGCCGGCGAAGGGCCCGGCCAGGGCCGCGAAGGTCTCGTGGTGGTGCTGGTAGCGGATGCGCGGCCCGTTGCCCGGGCGGTCCACCGGCAGGTCGTTCTCGATGGCGACGGACAGGTCGATCAGCTGCATGGATGCCCCCGCCTCACTGCTGCGCCAGGCCGATGGACTTCACCAGTCCGGGCCAGCGCTGCGTTTCAGTCTTCAGGTGCGCGGCGGCCGCCTCCACCGTGCCGCCCACGGGCTCGTTGGCGAACTCGCGGAACTTCGCGGCCACCTCGGGCTGCGCGAGGATCGCGTTCGCCTCGCGATTGAGGCGCGCCACCACGTCGGCGGGCGTGCCGGCCGGCGCCACCAGCATGAACCACAGGGAGAAGTCGATGCCCGGCAGGCCGGCCTCGGCGAAGGTGGGCACCTCGGGCAGCAGGCTGGTGCGGGCGCGGGTGGAGACGGCCAGCGGCCGCACCTTGCGCGACTCGATGAAGGGCCGGATGGTGCCCACGTTGTCGCACAGCGCCTGCACGCTGCCGCCCAGCAGGTCAGTGATGGCTGGGGCGGCGCCCTTGTACGGCACATGGGTCACGCTGGCGCCGGCCTCGCGGGCGAACAGCCCGGCGCAGATGTGGTGCGGCGAGCCCTCGCCGGCGTTGGCCAGGGTCAGTTGGCCCGGATGCTGGCGCGCGAAGACCATCAGCTGGCGCAGGTCGCCCACGGGAGCGCCCGGGCCCGCCACCAGCACCAGCGGCGCCGACGAGACCTGCACGATGGGCGCGAACGCGCGTGCCGGGTCGTAGGGCATGCGTGCGTACAGCCCCGGGTTCACGGCCAGCGGGCCCAGGCCCGCGAGCAGCAGCGTGTAGCCGTCGGGCCGCGCCTTGGCCACCGCGTCGGCGCCGATGTTGCCGTTGGCGCCGCCCCGGTTGTCGACCACCAAGGGCTGGCCCAGGCGCTGCGAGAGCTTGTCCGCGAGCAGGCGGGCGATGTTGTCGGTGCCGCCGCCCGCGGGGTAAGGCACGACCAGGCGAACGCTGCGCTCGGGGTACTGGGACCAGGCCGGCGCGGCGGCGAGCACGGCCAGGGAAAAGGCGGCGGCAGTGCCGCGCAAGAAAGTGGACAGGGTCATCGAGTCTCCGTCGGCGGTCGATCCGCCCTTTCATTTAGTTAGTCGATTGACTAATAATAAACGCGGAATCGTTCCCCCTGCAAGTACCGTTACCATCGGCCTCGATGCCCGCACCCACCACAGCACCGCCCGCCAAGACGCCTCGCGCACCTCGCAAGACCGATGGCCGCGAAGCCATCCTGCGCGCGGCCGAGCGGCTGTTCGCGGAGCACGGATTCGAAGGCTGCTCGCTGCGCGCGGTGGCCGACCTGGCCAAGGTCAACCAGGGGATGATTCATTACTTCTTCAAGTCGAAGGACGCCCTCTTCCTCGAGACCTACATGCGCGGCGGCCAGCCGCTGGTGGACGAACGCATGCGGCTGCTCGATGCCGAAGAGGCGCTGCAGGAAGGCCGCCCCATCGGGCTCGAGCGCCTGATCGAGATCTTCCTGACGCCGGCCGTGACCCTCGCGCTCAGCGGCGCGCGGGGCCGCAACTTCCTGCGCATGCAGGCCCATCTGCAGCTCGACGGCACGCGCTTCGGCAGCAAGCTGCGCAGCTCGCTCTACGACGACTCCTCGCGTCGCTTCGTGCGCGCCTTCGCGCGCAGCCTGCCCGGGCTCTCGCAGGAGCAGGTCGCCTGGCGCTTCATCTTCGTGCTGGGCACCTACCAGTACGTGCTGGCCGACACCGGCCGGCTCGAAGTGATCTCCGACGGTGCGAGCAACGGCCGCGAATTCGACAAGGCGCTGCGCGAGATGATCCCGTTCCTGGCGGCGGGCATGCGCGCGGCGGGGCCCGCCTGAACGCTCCAGCCGGCGAAACCCGGCGCTGAGATAATCGGGGGGCGTTTCCACACCCTAAAAAAAGCCCCCCACCATGACGACCACGATCCAGCAGGCCGACCTGATCGAATCGATCAGCGCCGCGCTGCAGTACATCAGCTACTACCACCCCGCCGACTACATCGCCCACCTGGCCAAGGCCTACGAGCGCGAGCAGAGTCCCGCCGCCAAGGACGCGATGGCGCAGATCCTCACCAACAGCAAGATGAGCGCGACCGGCCAGCGCCCGATCTGCCAGGACACCGGCATCGTCAACGTGTTCCTCAAGGTGGGCATGGACGTGCGCTGGGGCGGCTTCACCGGCAGCCTCGACGACGCCATCAACGAAGGCGTGCGCCGCGGCTACAACCACCCCGACAACACGCTGCGCGCCTCGGTCGTGGCCGATCCGCAGTTCGATCGCAAGAACACCAAGGACAACACGCCCGCGGTGATCTTCACCGAGATCGTGCCCGGCGACAAAGTCGAGGTGACGGTGGCCGCCAAGGGCGGCGGCAGCGAGAACAAGAGCAAGCTGGTGATGCTGAACCCCGGCGACAGCGTGGTCGACTGGGTGCTGAAGACCGTGCCGACCATGGGCGCCGGCTGGTGCCCGCCGGGCATGCTGGGCATCGGCATCGGCGGCACGGCCGAGAAGGCCGCGCTGCTGGCCAAGGAAAGCCTGATGGACGACCTCGACATGCACGAGTTGCAGGCCAAGGCTGCGCGCAAGGAGGAATTGACCAAGGTCGAGGCCCTGCGCCTCGAGCTGTTCGAGAAGGTCAACGCCCTGGGCATCGGCGCGCAGGGCCTGGGCGGCCTCGCGACCGTGCTCGACGTCAAGATCAAGATGTACCCGACCCACGCGGCCAGCAAGCCGGTGGCGATGATCCCGAACTGCGCCGCCACGCGCCATGCGCACTTCGTGATGGACGGCAGCGGCCCGGTCTACCTCGAGGCGCCCTCGCTCGACCTGTGGCCCAGGATCGACTGGGCACCCGACGAGAAGAAGAGCAAGCGCGTCGACCTCGACAAGCTCACGCCGGCCGAAGTCGCGAGCTGGAAGCCCGGCGACACCCTGCTGCTCAACGGCAAGATGCTCACCGGCCGCGACGCCGCGCACAAGCGCATCCAGGACATGCTGGCCAAGGGCGAGAAGCTGCCGGTGGACTTCACCAACCGCGTCATCTACTACGTGGGCCCGGTCGATCCGGTGAAGGGCGAGGCCGTGGGCCCGGCCGGCCCGACCACCGCCACGCGCATGGACGGCTTCACCGAGATGATGCTGGCCCAGACCGGCCTGATCGCGATGATCGGCAAGGCCGAGCGCGGCCCGGTCGCGATCGAGGCGATCAAGAAGCACAAGAGCGCCTACCTGATGGCCGTGGGCGGCGCCGCCTACCTCGTGAGCAAGGCGATCAAGACCGCCAAGGTGGTGGGCTTCGAGGACCTGGGCATGGAAGCCATCTACGAATTCGACGTGGTCGACATGCCGGTGACGGTGGCGGTCGACGCCGGCGGCACCAGCGCGCACATCACCGGCCCGGCCGAGTGGCAGAAGCGCATCGCCAGCGGCGAATTCAAGACCATCACGCTGGAACCCGCTTGAGCCTCGCCGCGCGTCCGCAGCCGCCCGCTTCCGCTTCGCCCGTCGGCGTGTTCGACAGCGGCGTGGGCGGGCTGAGCGTGCTGGGTGCGCTGCGCGCCGAGCTGCCGCGCGAGCGCTTCGTCTACTTCGCCGACACCGCGCATGCCCCCTACGGCGAGCGCGGCGACGCCTACGTGACCGAGCATTCGCGGCGCGTGGTCGATACCCTGGTGCGCGAGCACGGCATCAAGGCGCTGGTGGTGGCCTGCAACACCGCCACCACGGCCGCGATCCACGTGATGCGTGCCGAGAACCCCGAGCTGCCGATCGTCGGCCTGGAGCCCGCGATCAAGCCCGCGGTGGCGGGCAGCGCCACCGGCCATGTCTCGGTGCTGGCCACGCGCGGCACGCTGGCGAGCGCCAAGTACGCGGCGCTGCGCCATACCTTCCCCCATCCCGAGCGCATCCGCTCGGTGCCCTGCGACGGCCTCGTGGCGGCGATCGAGCGGCTCGACGAGCTCGCCATCGACCAGCTCTGCGCCCACTACATGGCGCTGGCCGGCCCCTTCGGCGGCGACGCCGGCGAGACCGACACCGTGGTGCTCGGCTGCACCCACTATCCGCTGCTGCAGGACCGGCTGCGGCGGCATGCGCCCTCGGCCGTCCGCTTCCTCGATTCGGGCGTGCCGGTGGCGCTGCAGACGCGGCGGCTGCTCGCCGCCGCGGGCCTGCTGCAAGAGCGCGCGAGGCCCCTGGACGACGCATGGGTGGCGCTGCGCAGCAGCGGCGATGCCGCGGTGCTCCAGAGCGCTGCCGCGCGCTGGCTGGGCCTGCGTCCTTCCGACCTGCTGCCCGATCGACCGCAGGCGAGCACGGCCTGAACGGCCGCCCCATTCCATGCGCCCGCTGCGCCATCTCGCCCTCCTGCTCGCCGGCCTGCTCGCGGCCGGCGCGGGCCATGCGGCCTGCGAGAGCGGCCTGGCCGAGCGCATGCACGCCAAGCTGCATCCGCAGCGCCCGCTCGACGAGCGGCTGGCCGCCTGCAAGCCCTGGCCGGCCTATCCGGGCCGCAGCATCGTCGTGCTGCCGATGCCGCGCGAGACCAGCGACAACGGCGCCAAGGTCTACGACCTCGAGGTGCTGCTGATCCAGCGGCCCGACAACGGCAACACCGAGCGCGACACCGTCATCGGCCGGATCTTCCAGGCCGAGGCGCTCGACGAGGACCGCCGCAACCTGATCCAGGACGTGCGCATCGACACCTCGCGCTACGTGCTCGCGAGCGACACCCGCGCCTTCGGCCTGCGCGTGCGCTACCGCGACATCGGCACGGCCAGCGCCGCGAGCGAGACGCTGCGCCTGTACGTGCAGCAGGGGGCGAAGCTGCGCCAGGTGCTGCAGGAGATCGAGCTCGACCGCGAGAGCGGCGAATGGGATGCCTCGGCCTGCGCCGGGCATTTCGAGAAGCTGCGCACCATGCTGTCGGTGGGCAAAGCCGCGAGCAACGGCTATGCCGACCTGATGCTGTCGCGCACCGTGGTGCAAAGCCGCGCGCAGCCGTCGGAGGACCAGGGCTGCGTCGAGAAGGCGCTGCCCGCGCGTTTCAGCGCGGTGACGCTGCGCTACGACGGCGAGCGCTACAAGGTGCCGAAGTCGCTGCGGCAGTCTTCGTTCTGACATCGCGTCTTTACCGTCGAGCATCCCGGTGTTTCACGGAAATGTCATTCCAAAGTACCAGCATGCGCGGTTTGTTCAGAACAACCACCGCGCACCATGACAACGCCCACTCCGCTTCGTTCGACCCGCATTCCCTTCAAGCCCATGCTGCTCGCCAGCGCCCTCTCGCTGATGCTGGCCGCCTGCGGTGGCGGCGGTAGCGACGGCGGTTTCGTCGGCTTCCTGCCGCCGCCCACGAACACGGCACCGCCCGCGCCCCCGCCGGCGCCGCAGGACCAGCTCGTCTCGAGCGCGACCTTCACGCCCAATGCCGGCACCAAGGTCGGCTCCTCCGACGCCTCGACCGCCTTCGCGCTGCCCGACGGCTTCATGATCGTGGCCGACGACGAGGCCAACGTGCTGCGCGTGTATCCGCGTGCCGGCGGCGCCGCGGTCAAGGAATGGAGCTACCAGGACAACGGTCCCAAGCTGACCGACGAGCTCGACCTCGAGGCCGGCGTGCGCATCGGCGACACGCTGTATCTCACCGGCTCCAACAGCAACAAGAAGGACGGCTCGGACGCGCCCGCGCGCTCGCACCTGCTCGCGGTCAAGGTCAGCGGCACCGGTGCCGCCACCACCTTCGACTACGTCGGCGAGTTCGCGCAGCTCGAGAGCCAGCTCGTGGCCTGGGACACGGCCAACGGCCACGGCCTGGGCGCCAACCACTTCGGCTTCGCCGTCTCGGCCGCCAAGGGCGTGATCCCCGAGCAGGTCAACGGCTTCTCGATCGAGGGCATGGCCTCCTCGCCGGGCGACACCGCGCTGTGGCTGGGCTTCCGCGCCCCGCAGACCGACACCGCCACGCGCACCAAGGCACTGATCGTTCCGGTGCAGAACTACGCCGCGCTGGTGAACAAGACCGCCACGCAGGCCAGCTTCGGCGCGCCGATCGAGATCGACCTCGGCGGCCGCGGCATCCGCTCGATCGACAAGGGCACCGATGGCCGCTACCTGATCACTGCCGGCCCGGCGGGCCCGGCCAGCGCCGACGTGGACCGCAACTTCGCGCTGTTCGCGTGGAGCGGCAACGCGGCCGAAGCGCCGGTCGAGCTCTCGAACGACCTCGATGCGCTGCGCAAGGAAACCGGCGGCAGCTTCGAATCGGCCGTGGAAGTGCCCGGACCGGTCGCGGCCGGCACGCAGGTGCAGCTGCTGCTCGACAACGGCGACACCGTGTGGCCGGGCCAGACCAAGGCCTCGAAGGACCTGGCGCCGGCCGACCAGAAGTTCCAGGGCTTCGTCGTGCGCCTGGGCCAGCCCTGGGTCGACACCGCGGCGCCGGTGCTCAAGAGCGCTTCGCCCAAGGGCAACGACGGCAGCGTGGGCGTGAACTCGAAGATCACGCTGAACTTCAACGAAGGCGTGCGCCTCGGCGCCGGCAACATCGTGCTGCACAAGGCCGACGGCAGCGTGGTCGAGACCTTCTCGGCCACGAGCCCGGCCGCGCGCGTGCAGCGTGCCTTCAACGTGCTGACCTTCACGCCGAGCCAGCCGCTCGCCGCGTCCACCAGCTACTACGTGACGGTCGACGCCAACGCGGTCCTCGATGCCAAGGGCAACGCCTTCGCGGGCGTGTCGGACGCGAGCACCATCGCCTTCACCACCAGCGCGCCGCCTTCGTACGGCCCCGGCGACATCCTGTTCCTGGGCCTGAACGCCGACAGCCCCGATGCCTTCGCCTTCGTGCTGCTCAAGCCGATGGACAGCGGCACGCGCATCATCTTCACCGACCGCGACCGCACCGCCGACAAGGAGTTCGACGGGGTCACCAACGAGAGCGCCTACGTCTGGACCGCCGACCGCGACCTCGCGGTGGGCACCATCGTGACGATCCAGCCGGACGTGAGCAAGGGCACCAACCCACTCGCCAACATCGGCACCACGCAGGGCGCGGGCGGCGGCCTCAGCGCCACCAACGAGACGGTCTACGCCTTCGTCGGCGGCACCATCGCGGGCCTGGGCGACGGCGCGGCCGGTGCGATCAGCGGCGTGGGCAACTACCTGGCGAGCATCACGGTAGGACCGGCCACGGGCGCCGGCAGCATCCCGGCGACGCTGACGGCGGCGGGCGCCGCGATCAACTTCCCCGACAGGTTCGACGTGCTCTACAACGGCCCGATGCTGCCGGCCTCGCCGACGCCGGCCGACATCGCGAGCTTCGCGGCCAACGTGAAGAACACGGCCAACTGGAAGACGCAGGTCAAGGCGGCCTGGCCGATCACCAACGGCAGCCTGTTCGGCGGCTCCTGAGACCTACCCCTGCCCTCGCAGCGCGGCCTCGCGGCCGCGCCGCACGTCGATCGGCCACAGCAGCAGCAGGCCGGCGACGAAGAGCACGGCGGTCGACAGGATCGCGATGCGCTGGTTGCCGGCCGTGAGCCAGGTGACCGCGCCGTAGGCCAGCGGGCCGACGATGCTCGCGAGCCGCGTGGCGAAGGACCAGAGGCCGAAGAACTCGGCCATCTGGGCCGGCGGCGCGAAGTAGCCGGTCATCGCGCGGCCGGCCGACTGGCTCGAACCCATCGCGAGGCCCGCGATGGCCGCGGCCCACCAGAAGCCGCCCTTGGTCGTGACCACCGCGGCGATCACGCAGACCGCGACCCAGGCCACCAGCGTGACGGCCAGCGAGGTCTTGTGGCCGATGCGGTCCTGCACGTAGCCGAAACCGAAGGCACCGAGCGCGGCCGCGATGTTGAGCACGAAGATCAGCACCATGGTCTCGCTCGCGACGAAACCGATCACCTGCTCGGCATAGATCGCGGCCAGCGTGATCGCCACCGCCACGCCGCCCTGGTAGCAGACGGTGCAGGCCAGCAGGGTCATGAAGTCGCGGTAGACGCGCGCCTGGCGGAAGGTGGAGCGCAGCTGTTGCCAGGCGCTGGGCGCCCTGGCGTCGCCGAGGGCCTGCGCACTGGGCCTGGCGCGCTCGGGCAGCAGCACGAAGGTGGCGCAGGCGGCCGTGCCGTAGATCGCGGCGGTGATCAGCATCGTCACCGGCACGAAGTGCGAGGCCGGCAGGCCCCGCGCCTGCGACCACAGCACGTAGGCCAGGCACAAGCCCAGCGCCAGCATGCCGCCGACATAGCCGAAGGCCCAGCCCCAGCCGCTGACCTTGCCCATGCCTTCGGGCGTCGCGAGCTCGGGCAGGAAGGCGCCGGTCAGCGACTCGCCGTAGGAGTAGAAGGTGTTCGACACCACGATCAGCAGCATCGCGACGGCCACGCCCGTGGCGCCCGAGAAGCGCGGCGAGAGCGCCAGCGCCGCGGTGCCGATGACGCAGCCCACGGTCGTGATGACCAGCAGCCGCTTCTTGGCCGCGCGCAGGTCGGCCCAGGCACCGATGGCCGGCATCGTGAACATCACGATCGCGTAGGAGATGCTGAGCGCCACCGTCCAGGCGAACGGGCCCCAGGGCGCGCCCTTGGCGATGCCGCCCACGAAATAGGCGGCGAACACGGCCGTGATGACCACGGTCGTGTAGCCCGAGTTGGCGAAGTCGTACATGGCCCAGCCGAACACCTCGCGCTTGCGCACGCCGGCGTTGAGGGCGGAGGAAGGAAAGAGCGCTGCCATGCGGCGGATGGTGGTGGCGCCGCGTGGCAGGCGTGTGGCGCTCAGTGCAGGTGGCGCGGGCGGCGTCCGCCGCCATGGCCGCTGCCGCCGCCGCCACCGGTACCGCCGGTGCCGCGCGGGCGCTTGCCGATCTCGAGCGAGTTCACCAGTGCATCGAAGCGGTCGCTGAACAGGCGGTCGATCTCGGCCACCACGCCGCCGAGCTCGGCGCCGTCGAAGTGGCGCTCCATCAGGTTCACCACGTCCTCGACCAGCAGGTCGCGCTGCACCTGCATGATCGCGGCCGGATTCGGGCCCACGAACAGCATCACGAAGTCGTCGCGCGACTCCTCGTCGGGGTCGCCCTCTTCCTCGTCGAAATCGGTGTCGTAGAAGGTGACTTCGATGGCCGCGCCGCGTTCGGAGAGTTCGTTGAGCGCCATGCACATCTCGTCGAGCGCCTGGCGGAAGTCCTCGTCGCCGGCCACGGTCCAGCACATCTGGAGCATGTGGTCCTTGGGCTCGAAACGGATGCCGGGTTCTTCCTCGTAGGAGCTGGCGGCACCGTCGGCGAGCGACTTGGCGCCCGCGTATTTCCACAGCGGCTTCAGCGCTTCCTGGATCTGGTCGAAACCGACGTCCGAACGCAGGGCCACGTCGCCATGCACATGAATTTCGAATGGAGCGTTGTAGCGAGGCATTGAATGCTCCCTTGTTAGATGTGGTGCCCGGAACGGGGGTCGAACCCGTATGCCCCGATTAAGGAAGCGGCGGATTTTAAGTCCGATGTGTCTACCAATTTCACCATCCGGGCCCCGGGTTGAATGACGACGATACCCCAAATGAAAACAGCCCCGTCAACGTCGGTTGGCGGGGCCTGGGATCTTCGAAGCTGTTCAACGGGAGAAGTGTGGAGGCGCGATCCGGAGTCGAACCGGACTAGACGGATTTGCAATCCGTTGCATAACCGCTTTGCTATCGCGCCACGCAGAAAAACGAAATCGAACTAGCGAAAAAAAGGGAAGCTGTTGCTTCCCTTTTTCAAAACTGGAGCGGGAAAAGAGTCTCGAACTCTCGACCTCAACCTTGGCAAGGTTGCGCTCTACCAACTGAGCTATTCCCGCGTTTCGAGCCTTGAATTATAGACCAGATTTTCGGGGTTTCGCAAGGCGAGCCCCCGAATTTCATGATCGTGTCGTTCAGTGCTTGACCGAGCCTTCCGATGCCTGCGATTCGCGCTGCTTCGCGATCTCGGCCACGGCCGCCGCCGAGGCCGCGACCTCTTCGTCGGACAGCGGCGTGGGCTGCTTCTCGAGCGCGATCTCGAGCACCTTGTCGATCCACTTGACCGGCACGATCTCGAGCCCGTTCTTCACGTTCTCGGGAATGTCCTGCAGGTCCTTGGCGTTCTCCTCGGGGATCAGCACCGTCTTGATGCCGCCGCGCAGGGCCGCCAGCAGCTTTTCCTTCAGGCCGCCGATCGCCGTGACCTCGCCGCGCAGCGTGATCTCGCCGGTCATCGCCACGTCGGCGCGCACCGGGATGCCCGTGAGCGCCGACACGAAGGCCGTGGTCATCGCAGCGCCCGCGCTCGGGCCGTCCTTGGGCGTGGCGCCGTCGGGCACGTGGATGTGGATGTCGCGCTTCTCGAACACCTCGTCCTTGATGCCCAGGCGGCGCGAGCGGCTGCGCACCACGGTGCGCGCGGCCTCGACCGATTCCTTCATCACGTCGCCCAGCGAACCGGTGCGGCTGATCACGCCCTTGCCGGGCATGGTCACGGCCTCGATCGTCAGCAGGTCGCCGCCGACCTCGGTCCATGCGAGGCCGACCACCTGACCGACCTGGTTCTGCTTCTCGGCCAGGCCGAAGGTGAACTTGCGCACGCCGAGGAAGTCGTTGAGGTTCTCGCCCGTGACCACGACCTGGGGCGTCATCTGCTTGAGCAGCAGGCCCTTGACCACCTTGCGGCAGATCTTCGAGAGCTCGCGCTCGAGCGAACGCACGCCGGCTTCGCGCGTGTAGTAGCGCACGATGTCGCGCACGGCCTCCTCGGTGACGAGCAGTTCCTCTTCCTTCACGCCGTTGTTCTTCAGCTGCTTGGGCAGCAGGTACTTGATCGCGATGTTGGTCTTCTCGTCCTCGGTGTAGCCCGAGAGGCGGATGACTTCCATGCGGTCCAGCAGCGCCGGCGGGATGTTCATCGAGTTCGAGGTGGCGACGAACATGACGTCGCTCAGGTCGAAGTCGACTTCCACGTAGTGGTCGCCGAAGGTGTGGTTCTGCTCGGGGTCGAGCACCTCGAGCAGCGCGCTCGACGGGTCGCCGCGGAAGTCGGTGCCCAGCTTGTCGATCTCGTCGAGCAGGAACAGCGGATTGCGCGTACCGATCTTGCTGAGCCCCTGCAGCACCTTGCCCGGCAGCGCGCCGATGTAGGTGCGGCGGTGGCCGCGGATCTCGGCCTCGTCGCGCATGCCGCCGAGCGCCATGCGGGTGTACTTGCGGCCGGTCGCCTTGGCGATCGACTGCCCGAGCGAGGTCTTGCCCACGCCCGGCGGGCCCACGAGGCACAGGATCGGCGCCTTGACCTTGTCGACACGCTGCTGCACCGCGAGGTATTCGAGGATGCGGTCCTTGACTTTCTCGAGGCCGTAGTGGTCGGCGTTGAGCACCGCCTCGGCGTTCGCGAGGTCGTGCTTGATCTTGGTCCGCTTGGCCCAGGGCAGGCCCACCAGCACGTCGATGTAGTTGCGCACCACGGTGGCTTCGGCCGACATCGGCGACATCAACTTGAGCTTCTTGAGCTCGCCCTCAGCCTTCTTGAGCGCGTCCTTGGGCATCTTGGCGAGCTTGATCTTCTTCTCGATCTCCTCGATGTCCGCGCCCTCCTCGCCTTCGCCGAGCTCCTTCTGGATCGCCTTGACCTGCTCGTTGAGGTAGAAGTCGCGCTGGTTCTTCTCCATCTGGCGCTTCACGCGGCCACGGATCTTCTTGTCGACGTTGAGGATGTCGACTTCGCGCTCGAGCTGTCCGAACAGGTTCTCCAGCCGTGCCTTGGTGTCGTCGAGATCGAGCACCGCCTGCTTGTTGTCGAGCTTGAGCGGCAGGTGCGCGGCGATCGTGTCGGCCAGGCGGCCCGGATCGTCGATGCTCGAGATCGAGGTCAGGATCTCGGGCGGAATCTTCTTGTTGAGCTTCACGTACTGGTCGAACTGCTGCATCACCGCGCGGCGCAGCGCTTCGACCTCGGTGCCCTTCTCGCCGCCCTCGGGCGCCGCCACCGGCGTCACGTTGGCCGAGAAGTGGGTCTCGCCGTCATCGATGCGGTTCACGCGGGCGCGTTGCTGGCCCTCGACCAGCACCTTCACCGTGCCGTCCGGCAGCTTGAGCATCTGCAGGATGGTGGAGACGCAGCCGACCTCGAACATGTCCTCGACCGAGGGCTCGTCCTTGGCAGCGGCCTTCTGGGCCACCAGCATGATGCGGCGCTCGGCCTCCATGGCCAGCTCGAGCGCCTTGATGCTCTTGGGGCGCCCCACGAACAGCGGGATCACCATATGGGGGAACACGACGACATCGCGCAGCGGCAGCAGCGGCAGGTCGATGGCGTCGGCGGGCAGAGGGGTATGACCGGACATGGATATCCTTTGATTGATCAAGCAAAGATGGACGGCGACACGGGCATTTCAAGCCCGCGGCCGCAGTCTTTGTCGAAGACGCCGGGCATCTCGGGGGGAAGAGCCGGCGCGGGAGTCACTCAGGCCTTCTTGGCTGCCTCGCGGTACACGAGCAGCGGGGGCTTGTTCTCGTCGATGGTCGATTCCTCGACCACGACCTTGTCGACATTGGTGGCATTGGGCAGCTCGAACATCGTGTCGATCAGCGACTGTTCGAGGATCGAACGCAGGCCGCGCGCGCCGGTCTTGCGGGCCAGCGCCTTGCGCGCGATCGCCTTGAGGGCGGCGGGACGGATCTCGAGGTCCACGCCCTCCATCTGCAGCAGCTTGGTGAACTGCTTGACCACGGCGTTCTTGGGCTCGGTGAGGATCTGCACCAGCGCGTCCTCGCTGAGCTCGGCCAGCGAGGCCACCACGGGCATGCGGCCCACGAGCTCGGGGATCAGGCCGAACTTGATCAGGTCCTCGGGCTCGACGTCGCGGAACACCTCGGTGAGGCTGCGCTGGGCCTTGCTCTTGACGCTGGCGCCGAAACCGATGCCCGAGGCCTCGGTGCGGTTCTCGATCACCTTCTCGAGGCCCGCGAAGGCTCCGCCGCAGATGAACAGGATGTTGGTCGTGTCGATCTGCAGGAAGTCCTGGTTCGGGTGCTTGCGCCCGCCCTGGGGCGGCACGCTGGCCATGGTGCCTTCGATGAGCTTGAGCAGCGCCTGCTGCACGCCCTCGCCCGACACGTCGCGCGTGATCGAGGGGTTGTCGGACTTGCGCGAGATCTTGTCGATCTCGTCGATGTAGACGATGCCGCGCTGCGCGCGCTCGACCTCGTAATTGCAACTCTGCAGCAGCTTCTGGATGATGTTCTCGACGTCCTCGCCGACATAGCCGGCCTCGGTCAGCGTGGTGGCGTCGGCCATCACGAAAGGCACGTCGAGCTGGCGCGCCAGCGTCTGCGCGAGCAGCGTCTTGCCCGAGCCCGTGGGGCCGATCAGCAGGATGTTGCTCTTGCTGAGCTCCACGTCCTCGCCCTTGGCCTTTTCCTTGTGGCGCAGGCGCTTGTAGTGGTTGTAGACGGCCACCGACAGCATGCGCTTGGCCGGCTCCTGGCCGATCACGTAGTTGTCGAGGTTGGTCTTGATCTCGAGCGGCGTCGGCAGGTCGTTGCGCGCATCGCGCGCTTCTTCTCCGGCGGGCAGTTCGTCGCGGATGATCTCGTTGCAGAGATCGATGCACTCGTCGCAGATGAAGACCGAAGGACCCGCGATCAGCTTCTTCACCTCGTGCTGGCTTTTGCCGCAGAACGAGCAGTAGAGCGTTTTTTCGCTGGAAGTGCCTTTTTTCTCGGCCATGGACAGGTGCCTCGTAACGGGTTTGGACAATGATAACGAAACAAAAACGGCGTTTCCCGTGTGGAAAACGCCGTTGTTGCCTTTTTGGCGCCGCCGGCGTCGTGACGCCAGGGCGCCGGGCCCCTGCTCAGGGGCGCTTGGCGATCACCTGGTCGACCAGGCCGTAATCCTTGGCCTCGTCGGCCGTCAGGAAGTAGTCGCGCTCGGTATCGGCCTTGACCTTGTCCAGCGGCTGGCCGGTGCGCTCGGCCAGGATGCGGTTCATCTGGTCCTTGGTGCGCAGGATGTCGCGCGCATGGATCTCGATGTCGGTGGCCTGGCCGCGGGCGCCGCCGAGCACCTGGTGGATCATGATCTTGGAGTTGGGCAGCGAGAAGCGCTTGCCCTTGGCACCGGCCGCGAGCAGGAACGCGCCCATGCTGGCCGCGAAGCCCACGCACAGGGTCGAGACCTCGGGCTTGATGAACTGCATGGTGTCGTAGATCGCCATGCCGGCCGTGACGCTGCCGCCCGGGGAGTTGATGTAGAACGAGATGTCCTTGTCGGGGTTCTCGCTCTCCAGGAACAGCAGCTGGGCCACCACGAGGTTGGCGGTCTGGTCGTTGACCTCGCCCACCAGGAAGATGATGCGCTCCTTGAGGAGCCGCGAGTAGATGTCGTAGGACCGTTCGCCACGGCCCGATTGCTCGATGACCATCGGGACCATGCCGAGGCCTTGGATTTCCTGTGCGCTCATGAATTTGCTCCGGAGAAGGGTTCGTTCGCTGTCGTCAATCTGAACTGTACGCCTGAGTGAAATGGGGCTCGTGCCGCAAAGCACAAGCCCCATGGCGTCCCGGGCCGAGGCGGCGATCAGGCCTGTTGCTGCTGCGCCATCAGTTCGTCGAACGACACCGACTTCTCGGCGACCTTGGCCTTGCCGAGCACGAAATCGGTCACGTTGTTCTCGATCACCACGGCCTCGACTTCGGCCAGGCGGTTGTTGTCGCTGAAGTACCAGCGCACCACGTCCGCCGGCTTCTCGTAGCTCGAGGCCAGCTCGTCGATGTGGGCCTTGATCTGCTCGGGCTTGGCCTGCAGGTTGTTGGCGCGCACCAGCTCGGCGACCACCAGGCCCAGGCGCACGCGGCGCTCGGCCTGGGGACGGAACACTTCCTCGGGGATCGGGGCCTTGTCGGCGTCCTTGATGCCGCGCTGCTTGAGCTCGGCGCGCGCGCCTTCGATCATGCGGTTGACTTCGGACTGCACGCTGGCGTTGGGCAGGTCGAGCTCGGCGTTGGCCACCAGCGCGTCCATCACGGCGTTCTTGTTGCGCGCCAGCAGGCGGAACTTGACCTCGCGCTCGAGGTTCTTCTTGATGTCGGCGCGCAGGCCGTCGACCGTGGCGTCGGCGATGCCGAGCGACTTGGCGAGCTGCTCGTTGACTTCGGGCAGGTGCGAGGCCTCGATCTTCTTCAGCGTGACGAGGAAGTCGGCCTGCTTGCCGGCCACGTCCTGGCCGTGGTAGTCGGCCGGGAACGACAGCGGGAAGGTGCGGCTGTCGCCGGCCTTCATGCCGCGCACGGCGTCTTCGAATTCCTTGAGCATCTGGCCTTCGCCGACCACGAACTGGAAGTCCTCGGCCTTGCCGCCCTGGAAGGGTTCGCCGTCGATCTTGCCTTCGAAGTCGACGGTCACGCGGTCGTCGTCCTGGGCCACGGCATCCTGCGCGCGCTGTGCGAAGGTGCGGCGCTGCTTGCGCAGGATGTCCAGCGTCTTGTCGATCGCGTCGTCGCCCACTTCGGCCGACAGCTTCTCGACTTCGGCGCCCGACAGGTCGTTGATCTTGACTTCGGGGAACACCTCGAACACGGCGTCGAAGGACAGCTCGCCCTCGGGCGCGCCTTCCTTCTCGGTGATGCGGGGCTGGCCGGCGACGCGCAGCTTGGCTTCGTTGGCGGCCTGCGAGAAGGCCTCGCCGACCTTGTCGTTCATGACCTCGTACTGCACCGAGTAGCCATAGCGCTGGGCCACGACGTTCATCGGCACCTTGCCGGGACGGAAGCCGTCCATCTTGACGGTGCGCGCGAGCTTCTTGAGGCGCGAATCGACTTCGGACTGGATGATGCCGACCGGCAGGGTCAGCGTGATCTTGCGTTCGAGCTTCTCGAGGGTTTCAACGGTCACGGTCATGAACTTCTTCCTAATGAGGGATTGGCTGGTGCGCGGGGCCGGACTCGAACCGGCACGTTCTTGCGAACGTCAGGACCTAAACCTGGTGCGTCTACCAATTTCGCCACCCGCGCTTTTGCCTTTTTCAGGTGAATGCAAAAGCGGACGGCCTGGGCGCCGGGGAGAACCCGGCAGTCCAAGACCGTCCGCTCGAAATCGGTCAACCGCGCATTTTAGTCGAAACCGGGAGGCTCCCGGCTCGACCTGCATGCGGAGTTCGTGGCCTCGCGGGGCGGGACAAACCCTGCATTCCGCGCGCTCAGGCCGCCTGGGGGCCCGGCAAGGCGCCGTTGCCCTGCGGTGCCGGCGGCGGCGCCTCGTCGCGCTTCACGCGGAACGCCGCCGCGTACATCGCCGGCAGCGCCAGCAAGGTCAGCACCGTCGCCACGATCAGCCCGCCCATGATGGCGACCGCCATCGGCCCCCAGAACACGCTGCGCGAGAGCGGGATCATCGCCAGCACGGCGGCCGCGGCGGTCAGCACGATCGGGCGCAGGCGGCGCACGGCCGACTCGACGATGGCATCCCAGGCCGGCACGCCGGCCGCGCGGTCGTGCTCGATCTGGTCGATCAGGATCACGGCGTTGCGCTGGATCATCCCCATCAGTGCGATCACGCCGAGCAGCGCGACGAAGCCGAAGGGCCGGTTCAGCACCAGCAGCGCACCGGCCACGCCGGCGATGCCCATCGGGCCGGTGATGAACACCAGCAGCGAGCGGCTGAAGCTGTGCAGCTGCAGCATCAGCAGCGTGAACACCAGGAACAGCATGATCGGCACGCCGGCCACGATGGAGGCCGAGCCCTTGCTGCTCTCCTCCACCGCACCCGCCACCTCGATGCGATAGGCGCCCTGCCCGGCCGCATGCCAGCCGGCCTCGAGCTCGCGCAGCTTCGGCAGCAACTGGTCGGTCACGGTCGCGCCCTGCAGGCCCTCGGTCACGTCGCCCTGCACGGTGATCGCGTAGTCGCGGTTCTCGCGCCACATCACGCCCGGCTCCCAGGTGAACACCGGCTTGGCGATCTGCGTCAGCGGGATCGAGCGGCCCGAGGCCGTCGGCAGGTAGGCGTTGCCGATGTCGGAGATCGCTTCGCGCTCGTCGGCCGACTGGCGCAGCACGATGTCGATCAGCAGGTCGTTCTCGCGGTACTGGCCCACGGTGGTGCCGCTGAACATGGTGCGCGAGGCCTGCGCGATGGCCTGGCTGGTCACGCCGAGCGCGCGCGCCTTGGCCTGGTCGACCTCGAGGCGGATCACCTTCACCGACTCGTTCCAGTTGTCGTTCACGCCGCGCATGTTGGCGTTCTCGCGCAGCACGGCCTTGACCTCGTCGGCGCGCGCGCGCAGCTGCGTCGGGTCGGTGCCGATCACGCGGAACTGCACCGGGTACGGCACCGGCGGCCCGTTGGGCAGCAGCTTCACGCGGCCGCGCACCTCGGGGAATTCCTGCGCCAGCAGGCCGGGCAGCGACAGCCGCAGCGTCTCGCGCACCTTGAGGTCGCTCGCCAGCACGATCAGCTGCGAGACATTGGACTGCGGGAACACCTGGTCCAGCGGCAGGTAGAAGCGCGGCACGCCCGAGCCGATCCAGGTGCTGACGGTCTTCACGCCGGCTTCCTTGAGGATGCGCTGCTCGACCCGCTTCGCCACTTCCTCGTTGGCCTGGAACGAGGTGCCCTCGGGGAACCAGATGTCGACCAGGATCTCGGGCCGGCTCGAGTCGGGGAAGAACTGCTGCTGCACCTTGCCCATGCCGACGATGCCGAGCGCGAAGATCAGCACGGTGGCGCCGATGGTCAGCCAGCGGTGCTGCACGCACCAGTTCACCGCGCGGCGGAAGGCGTTGTAGAACGGCGTGTCGAACAGCTCGTGCGGCGGCGCATCGGGGTCGTGCGGCTTGACCTTGAGCAACAGCGTGCCCAGGTAAGGCACGAAGTACACCGAGACGATCCAAGACAGCACCAGCGCGATCACCGTCACGGCGAAGATCGCGAAGGTGTATTCGCCGGTCACCGACTTGGCGATGCCGATCGGCAGGAAGCCCGCGGCGGTGATCAGCGTGCCGGTGAGCATGGGCTTGGCCGTCACGTCGTAGGCGAAGGTGGCGGCGCGGACCTTGTCGTAGCCCTCCTCCATCTTCCGCACCATCATCTCGACCGCGATGATCGCGTCGTCCACCAGCAGGCCCAGCGCGATGATCAGCGAGCCCAGCGAGATCTTGTGCAGCCCGATGCCGAAGTAGTTCATCGCGAGGAAGGTCACGGCCAGCACCAGCGGGATGGTGATCGCCACCACCAGGCCCGGGCGCATGTCGATGTACCAGCCGAAGCGCCCGCCCTTGTGCAGGCCCAGCGAGATGATGCTGACCGCCAGCACGATGGCCACGGCCTCGATCAGCACGCGCACGAACTCGTTGACCGAGCTCGCCACGGCGACCGGCTGGTCCTGCACCTGCGCGAGCTTCACGCCCAGCGGCAGCTGCTTGTCGATGCCCGCGGTGGCCGCGCGCAGCGCCTTGCCCAGCGCGATGATGTCGCCGCCCTTGGTCATCGACACGCCGAGCGCGATCACTTCCTTGCCCTGGTGGTGCACCTTGACCGAGGGCGGGTCGATGTAGCCGCGGCGGATCTCGGCGATGTCGCCGAGCTTGAGCTGGTTGCCCGAGCTGCCGCGGATCGGCATCTCGCGCAGCTGGTCAACGCTGGTGAACTGGCCGCCCACGCGCACCTGCACCACGTCGAGCGGCGACTGGATCGTGCCGGCGCTCTCGATGGCGTTCTGCGAGCCGAGCTGCTGCAGCACGGCGTTGAAGTCGAGGCCCAGCTGCGCCAGGCGCTTCTGCGAGATCTCGATGAAGACCTTCTCGTCCTGCACGCCGAACTGGTCGACCTTGGCCACGTCCTTCACGCGCAGCAGCTGCTGGCGCACGTCGTCGGCCAGGGTCTTGAGCTCGGCATAGCTGAAGCCCTCGCTCTCGAGCGCGTAGATCACGCCGTAGACGTCGCCGAAGTCGTCGTTGAAGAACGGCCCCTGCACGCCCGCGGGCAGGGTGCCGCGCATGTCGCCGATCTTCTTGCGCACCGTGTACCAGACGTTGGCGACCTCGCTCGCCTTCGAGGAGTCCTTGATCTGGAAGATGATCTGCGACTCGCCGGGCTTCGAGTAGCTGCGGATCTTGTCGGCGTACGGCGCCTCCTGCAGCGTGCGCTCGAGCTTGTCGGTGACCTGCTCGGCCACCTGCTGCGCGGTGGCGCCGGGCCAGTAGGTGCGCACCACCATCGCGCGGAAGGTGAAGGGCGGATCCTCGTCCTGCCCGAGCTGGAAGTAGGCGAAGGCGCCCAGCACCATCAGCACCAGCATCAGGTAGCGCGTGAGCGGCGCGTGGTCGAGCGCCCATTTCGAGAGATTGAAGCCGCCCGCGCGGCCGGCCGGCTCGGTGCCGTGCGTCGCCTTGTCAGCGCCGCTCATTTGCCGGCACCCGCTGCGATCTCCTTCTTGTTGGCGGCCACGGGCGCGACGCCCTGCGTGGCACCGCCCGCGTCTGCACCGCCCGCCGCCACTTCGCGCGGCTGGTAGATCGTGACCTTCTGGCCCGGCGACAGCACGTGCACGCCCGCCACCACCACCTGCATGCCGGGCGTGACGCCGGCGCCGATCACGGCCTCGTTGCCGTCGGCGGTCGCCACCTGCACCGGCTGCGAGCGCACGGTCATGGTCGACTTGTCGAGCACCCACACGGCCGTGCCCTTGCCTTCCTGGCGCAGCGCGCTGGTCGGCAGCTTGACGACGGCCGGGCCGCCGCGCGCGAGCGCCTGCGGCCGCGCATAGACCGTGGCACCGAGCGCGGGCGCGCTCGCGGCATCGATCGCCACCTTCACGGTGAAGGTGCGCGTCACGGCATCGGCGCTGGCCGCCACCTCGCGCACCTGGCCCTGCAGCTCCTCGCCGCCCGACCAGCCGCGCACCGCGACCGCCGAGCCGGGCTTGATCAGGCCCGCGCGGTCTTCCGGCACCGCGAACACCACGTCGCGCGCGCCGTCCTGCGCGATCCGCACCACCGGCGTGCCGGCCTGCACCACCTGGCCCGGTTCGGCCTCGATGGCGGTGATGACGCCGGCCACGTCGGCCACCAGCGTCGTGTAGGCGGCCTGGTTGCCCTGCGACGAGAGCTGGGCCTGGGCCTGCTCGAGCTGCGCCTGCGCCGCCTTCCAGGTCGATTCGCGGCGCTCGAGCTCGGCGCCGCTGATGAAGTTCTGCTCGCGCAGCTCGCGGTAGCGCTTGAGGTCGGCCGCGGCCAGGTCGCGGTTGGTCAGCGCCGCGGCCTGCTGGGCGCGCGCGGCTTCGGCGGCCAGCCGGTAGTCCTGCGGATCGAGCTGGGCCAGCACCTGGCCGGCCTGCACGCGCTGGCCGAGCTCGGCCTGGCGGCGCGTGATCTTGCCCGCCACGCGGAAGCCCAGGCGCGACTCGACGCGCGCCCGCACCTCGGCCGAGAACTCGGGCTGGGCGTCGTAGGCACTGGTGCCCACGGTCACCAGCTTGACCGCGCGGACCGGTTCCTCCGCGGGTTTGGACGGCGAGCAGCCGGCCAGGGCCACGAGGGCGGGAACCAGCAGCCAGGCGGCCGCGCGGTCGAGCGAGAAGATGGATTGGGAGGCGGTCATGAGACACCCTGGAAGGAACGAACCGGGCCTTTAATGACCCACCGGTTAGTAATCTAGGGTAAACGTGAACCGCTGTCAATTACCCGCCGGTCAGTAGCGCCGGCGGCCGCCTCGTGCTCAGGTCCGCTGGCCCATTTCCACCAGCCGGTTGTCGGGCAGCTCGAAGTAGTCGGAGGCACGCCCCGCGTTGCGCTGCAGCCAGCCGAACAGCGCGCGCCGGATCGGGTTGAGACCCGGCAGGTGCTCCTCGCCCACCGAGGCGCGCGAGACGAAGTACGAGGTCTTCATCGAGTCGATCGCGAGCGTCTTCTGGTAGGCCAGGATGCGGATGAACTCGGGCACGTCGGGCCGCTCCATGAAGCCGTGGCGCGCGGTCACGATCCAGATGCCGGTCATCAGCGACTCGGCCTCGATGCGCAGGCGCGCGTCGACGCGCGGCGTGTCGCAGGGCAGCACGCGCAGCACGATCACCTGCTCGTGCAGCACCTGGTTGTGCTTGAGGTTGTGCAGCAGCGCATGCGGCACCGAGGTCACGTTGACGTTGAGGAACACCGCCGTGCCCTGCACCCGGTGCGGCATGTGGTGGGCCAGCGACTCGAAGAAGGGCCGCAGCGGCAGGCTCTCGGCCGCGGCCGCCTCCAGCCCCAGGCGCCGCCCCTTGGCCCAGGTGGTGAACAGCAGCATCACGCCCGCCGCCACCGCCAGCGTGAGCCAGCCGCCCTCTGCCACCTTGAGGCTGTTGGCGACCACGAAGGTCAGGTCGACCGCCGCGAAGGCCGCCACGCCCAGTGCCACCGCCGGCTTGTTCCAGCGCCACAGCCCCCAGGCCACGATGCCGGCCAGCAGGGTGGTCGTGACCATGGTGATCGACACCGCGATGCCGTAGGCCGCCGACAGCGCGCTCGAGCTGCGGAAGCCCAGCACCAGCAGCAGCACGCCCACCATCAGCAGCCAGTTGACGGTCGGCACGTAGATCTGGCCGATGGCCGTGCCCGAGGTCTGGATCACGCGCATGCGCGGCAGGTAGCCCATGCGCATCGCATGCGCCGTGAGCGAGAAGGCGCCCGAGATCACGGCCTGCGAGGCGATCACCGTCGCCATCGCGGCCAGCAGCACCATCGGCAGCACGCCCCAGGCCGGAAAGAGCCGGAAGAAGGGGTTGTCGATGGCGGCCGGGTTGGCCAGCACCAGCGCGCCCTGGCCGAAGTAGTTGAGCACCAGCCCCGGCAGCGCGATGAAGAGCCAGGCAAGCCGGATCGGCCGCGCGCCGAAATGGCCCATGTCGGCGTAGAGCGCCTCGCCGCCGGTGAAGGCCAGGAACACCGCGCCCAGCACAGCCAGCGACTGCAGCCGGTGCTCGACCAGGAACAGCACGGCGCGCCGCGGATCGAGCGCCGCCAGCACCTGCGGCTGGGCCAGCACCTGCATCAGCCCGGCCACGCCGATCACCACGAACCACAGCAGCATCACCGGCCCGAATACCTTGCCGACCGCGCCGGTGCCCTTCTTCTGCACCGCGAACAGCGCGATCAGGATCGCCACCGTGATCGGCAGCACCGCGCGCTCGAGCACCGGCGCGCGCACCTCCAGCCCCTCGACCGCCGACAGCACCGAGATCGCGGGCGTGATCAGGCTGTCGCCGTAGAACATGGCCGCGCCCACCAGGCCCAGCAGCCCGATCGCGTGACCGAGCCAGGGCTTCGCGCCGATGCGCGAGGCCGCATTGCGCGCCAGCGCCTGCAGCGCCAGGATGCCGCCCTCGCCATCGTGGTCGGCGCGCAGCACGAACACCACGTACTTGAGCGTCACCACGAACAGCAGGCCCCAGAAGATCAGCGACAGCAGCCCGAGCACCGCGTCGGGCGAGAACGGCACGCCGTGCTCGGGATTCAGGGTTTCCTTGAAGGCGTACAGCGGCGAGGTACCGATGTCGCCGAACACGACGCCGAGCGCCGCGATCACGACCAGGCCCTTGCCGGCCGGGTGCGCCGCGTCGCCTTGCGCGGTGGAGGTCCTGGCCGGTGCATTCATGGGACAAGAATCGAGAGTGGGAACGCCGGGAGCATAGCCGTGCTGGTTGACAATCGCAGCGTGTCCCAGACGCCCCCTCCCCCCCACGCCGCCGCCGCGCCGACGCACTACGAGAATTTTCCCGTGGCCTCGTGGCTGTGCCCGCCGCGGCTGCGCGCGCCGATCGCGGCCATCTACCATTTCGCGCGCACCGCCGACGACATCGCCGACGAGGGCCAGGCCACGCCCGGGGAACGCCTGGCCGAGCTGCACGCCTACCGCGCCGCGCTGGCCGACGCGGCCCGGGGCCGGGTCGACCCGGCCGGGCTCTGGGCCGGGGTGTTCGGCCCGCTGGCCCACAGCATCGAAGCCTTCGGCCTGCCCGAGACGCTGCTGGCCGACCTGCTCGACGCCTTCATGCAGGACATCGTAAAGACCCGCGACGGCAGCGACTACGCCGACCGCGAGGAACTGCTCGACTACTGCCGCCGCTCGGCCAACCCCGTGGGCCGGCTGCTGCTGCACCTGTACGGCGTGCACGACGCGCCCTCGCTCGCGCAGAGCGACGCCATCTGCAGCGCGCTGCAGCTCATCAATTTCTGGCAGGACCCGAGCGTGGACCTGCCGCGCGGGCGCTTCTATTTCCCGCTGACCGACTGCGCCCGGCGCGGCTTCACGCGCCAGCACTTCAAGGTGTTCGCGCCGCTCTCGCCCGCCTACCCGCCGCCGCAGGAGGCGATCAACCTGATCTCGGTGGTGTCGTTCTGGGCCCGCGAGCTGATGCAGCAGGGCGCGCCGCTGGTGCACCGCCTGCCGGGACGCGCCGGCTGGGAGCTGCGCCTGGTCGTGCAGGGCGGCCTGCGCATCCTCGACAAGATCGAGGACCTGGGCTTCGACAGCTTCACGCAGCGGCCCACGATCGGCAAGGCCGATGCGCCGGTCCTGCTCTGGAAGGCGCTGCGGATGCGGAGACAATCACGGCCCATGAACGCAGCGCCCTCCCGATGAATCCCGAGCAATACGTGCAAGACAAGGCCGCCGCCTCGGGCAGCAGTTTCTATTACGCCTTCCTGTTCCTTCCCAAGCCGCGGCGCGCGGCCATCACCGCCTTCTACGCCTTCTGCCGCGAGGTCGACGACGTGGTCGACGAGGTCAGCGACCCCGGCGTGGCCGCCACCAAGCTGGCCTGGTGGCGCACCGAGGTGGCCCAGTCCTTCGCGGGCACGCCGCACCATCCGGTGATGCAGGCGCTGATGCCGCACGTGGCCGCCTACGGCATCGAGGCGCGCCAGCTCGACCAGGTCATCGAGGGCTGCCAGATGGACCTCGAGCAGACCCGCTACCTCGACTTCCCCGGCCTCGCGCGCTACTGCCACCTGGTGGCGGGCGTGGTGGGCGAGGTGGCGGCGCGCATCTTCGGCCAGACCGAGGCGCAGACCACCGCCTACGCGCACAAGCTCGGGCTCGCGCTGCAGCTCACCAACATCATCCGCGACGTGGGCGAGGACGCCCTGCGCGGCCGCATCTACCTGCCGGTCAACGACCTGCAGAAGCACGAGGTCAAGGCGCACGAGATCCTCAACCGCGTGCATTCCGAGCGCTTCGTCGCGCTGATGAAGTTCCAGGCCCAGCGCGCCCATGCCGCCTACGACGAGGCGCTGGCGCTGCTGCCCGCGGCCGACCGCCGCGCGCAGAAGCCTGGCCTGATGATGGCCAGCATCTACCGCACCCTGCTGCGCGAGATCGAGCGCGACGACTTCCAGGTGCTGAACCAGCGCGTGAGCCTCACGCCCGTGCGCAAGCTGTGGCTGGCCTGGAAGGTGCAGGCGCTGGGCCGGCTGTGAGGCTGGCGGTCGTCGGCGCGGGCTGGGCCGGCCTGGCCTGCGCGGTCGAGGCCGTGCGCCAGGGCCATGCGGTCACCGTGTTCGAGGCCGCGCCCAACGCTGGCGGCCGCGCGCGCCGCGTCGACGACATGCACGGCATGGCGCTCGACAACGGCCAGCACATCCTGATCGGCGCCTACAGCGCCACGCTGCAGTTGATGCGCGATGTCGGCGTCGATCCCGAGCGCGTGCTGCTGCGCCTGCCGCTGTCGCTGCGCTTCGCCGATGGCGGCGGACTGCAGCTGCCGCGGCTGCCCGCGCCGCTCGACCTGCTGGCGGGCATCTTCCAGGCGCGCGGCTGGACCTGGCGCGACAAGTCCGCGCTGCTGCGCACCGCGATCGGCTGGCGCTTGAGGGGTTTTCGCTGCGACGCCTCTACCTCCGTGGCCGAGCTCTGCGCGAGCCTCACGCCGCGCGTGATGCAGGAGCTGATCGAGCCGCTGTGCGTCTCGGCGCTCAACACGCCCGTTGCGCAATCGAGCGGCCAGGTCTTCCTGCGCGTGCTCCACGATGCCCTCTTCAGCGGCAGCGGCGGCGCCGACCTGCTGCTGCCGCGCGCCGACCTCGGCGCGCTGCTGCCCGATGCGGCGCTCGCCTGGCTGCGCGCGCATGCCGCGAACCTGCGCATCGGCCAGCGCGTGCGCGCGATCGCGCCCGAGGCGAAGACCTGGCGCGTGGACGGCGAAGCCTTCGACCGCGTGGTGCTGGCCTGCGCGCCCTGGGATGCCGCCCGGCTCGTGCGCGCCGGCGGCCTGCCGGCCGAGGCCTGGTGCGCCAGCACCGAGGCACTGCGCTTCGAGGCCATCGCCACGATCTACCTGCGCGGCGCCACGCCGCTGGCCGAACCGATGCTCGCGCTGCGCAGCGACCCGGCCACGGCACCGGCCCAGTTCGTGTTCGACAAGGAACGGCTCTGCGGCCTGCCAGGCGTGCTCGCGATGGTCGTGAGCGCCAACGAGACGCCGCGCGAGCTGCTCGAGACGCAGGCGCTGGCGCAGGCCGCCACGCAACTGGGCCAGGCCGGCCTGCAGGTGGTGCAGACCGTGGTCGAGAAGCGCGCGACCTTCGCCTGCACGCCCGGGCTGGCCCGTCCGCCCGCGACCATTGCGCCCGGCCTGCTGGCCTGCGGCGACTACGTCGAAGGCCCCTACCCCGCCACGCTCGAGGGCGCGGTGCTCAGCGGCCTGGCCGCCGCGAGGGCGACGGCGTGACCAGCGAGTTGCGCTACCTCGACTTCGACCACAGCGAGGACGCCGACGGCCATGGCAGCTTCGATGCGATGGCCTCGGTCGCGCCCGAGCGCCTGGGCGAGGTGCAAGCCGAGATCGACCGGGTGCTGGCCTGGGCCGAGGCCGCCTTTCCCGATGCGCGCGGCGCGCTCGACGAGGGAGCGGTGTGGGACTATGACCTGCAGCACACGCGCGACGATGCGCGCTTCGAGACCCTGGCCCTCTCGCTGAGCGGCACGGCCGATTTCTGCGCCGCGCTGCGCGAGCGCTTCGGCCTCGATTAAGCGGCGGTCTTGTTGCGCAACCGCAGCAAGCTCAGCCCCAGCAGCACGAAGGCGCCACCCGAGACCTTGTTGAACAGCCGCGTGCGGCGCGGGTCCGACAGCTGCTTGCGCAGCAGGCGAGCGAGCAGCACGTAGAAGGCGTGCGACAGCACCGAGGCCGCCGCGAAGGTGGTGGTCAGCACCGCGAACTGGGTGGCGATCGGCGCGTCCTGCGTGAGGAACTGCGGGAACAGCGCCGAGAAGAACAGGATGCTCTTCGGGTTGGTCAGCGCCACCGTCAGGCCATGGCCGAACAGGCGCCAGCTCGAACGCGGCGAGCCCGCCGCCGAGGCACCCTGGAGGTCGGCGAACACGCTGCCCTGGCTGCGCCACTGCTTGATGCCGAGGTAGATCAGGTAGGCCGCGCCCGCCAGCTTCAGCACCATGAAGGCATGGGCCGAGGTCGAGAGCACCACGCCGAGCCCGGCCATCGCGGCGGCCGACACCATGAAGAGCCCGGTCGCATTGCCCAGCGAGCTGATCATCGCGCGGCGCGGACCCACGGACATCGAGTTCGACACCGCCAGCAGCACCGCGGGGCCGGGCGTGAAGGCGACGAGCAGGGTCACGCCGCAGAAGAGGAGCCAGTTGGACAGATGCATGGGGAGCTTTCGCGCGGCGCGCGCGCGCCGCAGGCCGGGGAAGCAAAACTATAGTCGGGCCACCCGTTCGCCGCAGCCGCGGCGGAAATTGCCCTCACGGCCCACCCTCCCCCTACACCCGCACCATGGTCACCTGCTACCTGCGCTACATCGTCGACCCCTACAAGCTCAGGGAGTTCGAGCACTACGGCAAGCTCTGGATCCCGCTGGTCGAGAAGTTCGGCGGCAAGCACCACGGCTACTTCCTGCCCTCGGAAGGCGCGAACAACGTGGCGCTCGCGATGTTCAGCTTCGACAGCCTCGCGGCCTACGAGCAGTACCGCGCCGACTCGATGCAGGACGCCGACTGCCAGGCCGCCTTCCGCTATGCCGAGGAAACGCGCTGCATCCTCAGCTACGAGCGCAGCTTCTTCCGGCCGGTCTTCGCCTGAGGATCAGGCGCCGAGCGCCACGCACAGCGCGTGCAGGTTCGGCACGATCAGCTGCGGCCGCGCGCCATGCACCCAGGGGCGCTCGTCGCGCACCAGCCAGGCCGCCTGCATGCCGGCGTTGAGCGCACCCACCACGTCGAGCTCGGCATCGTCGCCCACGTGCAGCACGTCCTTGGGCAGCAGGCCGACCGAGGCCGCGGCGGCGCGGAAGATCGGCGCATGCGGCTTGCCGCTGCCGAAGGCGCGCGCATTGAAGGCGGTGCGGAACCAGCGCGCCACGCCGGTCTTGTGGATGTCGGCATTGCCGTTCGACACCGCCACCAGCGGATAGCGTTCGCTGAGCCACTTGAGCGCGGGCAGCGCATCGTCGTAGAGCGTCACGCGCTGGCGTTCGGCGAAGAAGGCATCGAAAGCCGGATCGGCCAGCGTCGGGTCCTCGCCCGCGCGGCGCAGCGCGGTGCGTATCGATTCACGGCGCAGCGCGCTGAGGTCGTGCGCGAGATCGGAACGCTCCTTGGCCGTGGCTTCGCGCAGCTCGCGCAGCACGCCCGGCGTGACCAGCAGGGCCGCCGTCTTCGGCGCCTCGCGCAGCAGCCAGGCATGCAGCACGGCCTCCGCGCGTTCGATGGTCGGCCAGATCGGCCAGAGGGTGTCGTCGAGGTCGAGGGTGATGGCGCTGATGCGCTTGAGATCGAGCGGCGCGCTGCTCGCGGGGACCGTGGGGTCGGAAGTCATGCCCGAGAATATCGCATGCCTCCAAGTCCCTCGCTCGCCCCCGGCAACGACCATCGCAGCACCGCCGTCCTCTGGTGCAACCTGGGTTCGCCCGATGCCCCCACCGCCAGCGCCGTGCGCAGCTATCTCGCGGACTTCCTCGGCGATCCGCGCGTGGTCGAGATCCCGCGCCTGCTCTGGCTGCCGATCCTGCACGGCATCATCCTGCGCGTGCGGCCCGCGAAGTCGGCCGCCAAGTACGCGAGCATCTGGCTGCCCGAGGGCTCGCCGCTCAAGGTCTGGAGCGAACGGCAGGCACAGCGCCTGGGCGACATGCTGGGCCGGCGCGGCCACCGCGTGGCGGTGCGCGATGCGATGCGCTATGCCAACCCATCGATCGGCGCGCGGCTCGATGCGCTGCAGGCCGAAGGCGTCGAACGCGTGCTCGTGCTGCAGGGCTACCCGCAGTACTCGGCCACCACCACCGCGAGCGTGATCGATGCCGTCAGCGACTGGAGCCGCGCGCAGCGCAGCGTGCCCGAGTTCCGCTTCGTCAACCAGTTCCACGACGACCCCGGCTACATCGAGGCGCTCGCGCGGCGCATCGAGGCGCACTGGCAGGACCAGGGCCGCGGCGAGGTGCTGCTGCTGAGCTTCCACGGCATTCCCGCGCGCAACATCGAGCTCGGCGATCCCTACCAGTCGCAGTGCCTCGAGACCGCACGCCTGCTCGCCGCGCGCCTGGGCCTCGCGCCCGCGCACTACCGCGTGACCTTCCAGTCGCGCTTCGGCAAGGCCAAATGGCTCGAGCCCTATACCGAACCCACGCTGTGCGAACTCGGCGCCGCGGGCGTGAAGCGCGTCGACGTGGCCTGCCCCGGTTTTCCGGCCGACTGCCTCGAGACACTCGAGGAGATCGCGATGGAGGGCCGCGAGGCCTTCCTGCATGCGGGCGGCCAGCAGTTCAGCTACATCCCCTGCCTCAACGACGACCCGGCCTGGATCGACGCCCTCGCCGACATCGCCGAACGCCATCTGGCGGGCTGGAGCACGCGATGAAGCCCGAGCTGCACGAGGCCAACCGCCTCTCGTGGAACGCAGCCACGCTCGCGCACAACAGCCACAAGGGCGACCAGGCGGCCTTCTTCCGCGACGGCGGCAGCACCCTGTTCCCCGAGGAGGCCGGCCTGCTCGGCGAGGTGAAGGGCCTGTCGGTGCTGCATCTGCAATGCAATGCCGGGCAGGACAGCCTGAGCATCGCGCGCCTCGGCGCCGAGGTGACGGGCGTCGACATCTCCGACGAGGCCATCGACTTCGCCACCCGGCTCTCGCAGCAGTCGGGCATCGCGGCGCGCTTCGTCCGCTCGGACGTCTACGACTACTTCCGCGACGCGCAGGCACGCGGCGAGCGCCACGACATCGTGTTCTGCTCCTACGGCACGCTGTGCTGGCTCTCCGACATCGCGGCCTGGGCACGCGGCGTGGCGCAACTGCTCGCGCCCGGCGGCCGCTTCGTCTTCGTCGAGTTCCATCCGTTCGCGCTGGTGTTCGACCCGGCCTGGAAGTTCCACTACAACTACTTCAACGACGCCCCCGTGCCCGAGGAAGGCGTGGGCGACTACGTGGCCGCGTCGGGCGACGGCCTCGTACGCGAAGGCTACGAGCGCGGCGTGGAGAACTTCAGCAACCCGCACCCGAGCTTCGAATTCACCTGGGGCCTGGGCCAGGTGACGACCGCGCTGTCGCAGGCCGGGCTGGTCATCGAGCGGCTCGACGAGTACCCCTACGCCAATGGCTGGAAGCCCTTCGAGGGCATGCGCGACATCGGCGGCCGCCGCATGGCGCCGCCCGAGGGCATGCCGCGCATTCCGCTGATGTATTCGATCCGCGCGCGCAAGCCATGAGAAATCTTCGCGCCCGTTTCTTCTGGGGCCTGCTGCTGCTGCCCTTCATGACTCCCCCCGCCTTCGCCGAGCTCGTCTTTATTTCCCCAGGTGTATGGGAAGGCACACTCGGCACCAAGGCTATCGTGGCCTGCTTCAACTTCGACTACCCGAGCGGGAGCTATTTCTACAAGCAGTACAAGAAGCCAATTCAGCTGACGCGCAAAGAGCAAGATGGTCTGTGGCACGAGGCAAACGAAACAGGGCTGTGGTTACTCGATCCAGGCCAAGGCACCACGCTTTCCGGCACTTGGAGCAGCGTGAAGGATGCCCTTGTCAAATTGCCGATCAGCCTCAGCCTTGTCGACTCCTCCAAAAGTAAAAGAGCTTGCGGCAGCGAGAGTTACACAAGCCAGATCGAAGCCCCACCGAAGATCGAGATCGGCAAGAAGAAGGAATTCGCCCCCGGCCGCAGCTTCCGCCCGCTGCGCTTCGCGGGACAGGCAACCGTCGAACTCTTCGGCCCCGAACCCACGCTTGCGGCCATCAACCGGGAGCTTCGCCGCGACTTCGACACTGGCAAGGACGCGATCCAGGAGTATTTCGACAAGCGCCGCGAGTTTCTGGGCCGGGTCGGCGTGCCCGCAGAGGACGAGAACACCACCGAGCCCGAATACTGGACCTCGCAGTGGCTCAGCATCCGCAACTACACCTGGGCCGCGGGCACGGGCCGCTCAGGCATCTCCTGGTTCTATCGCACCTGGGACGTTCAGACCGGCAAGCAGGTCGACCTGTGGACATGGTTCGGCTCGCGCAAGGAGTCGTTGCGCGTCCCCGGAGCTGGCCCCGTCGTCGCCACCAGCGGCGGCTCGATGACGCCGAAGCTGCGCCGCTTCGTGTTCCGCCACGAGGGCATCGATCCCGGGAAGGTGGAGGAGAACTGCGAGTCCAACTACAAGGAAGACGCCTACTACGACCTCACGCTGGAAGCCGGGGGCATGCGCTTTGCGCAGCCCGACTTCGGCGATGGCTGCGCGATCGAGATCGAAGTGCCCTACGCCGAACTCGGCCCGGTGCTCACGCCGGCGGGAAAGGCGGCGGTGCGGCGCATCCTCGAATCGGCGAAGTAGCGCTGCCGATTCAGGCCGGCTGCCTGCGCGCCAGCAGCGCCTCGATCGCGGCTTCCATCTCGGCGTATTCGCCTTCGCCGAAATGCCGCCGCATCACCTGCCCCTTGGCGTCGACCAGATAGAACGCGGGCCAGTACTGGTTGTCGTAGGCCTTCCAGGTGGCGAAGCCGTTGTCCTGCGCCACCGGGTAGCGGATGCCGAAGCGCTCGATCGCGTCCTGCACGTTGCGCGTCGACTTCTCGTAGGCGAACTCGGGCGAATGCACGCCCACCACCACGAAGCCCTGGTCCTTGTACTTCTCGTACCAGCGCATCACGTGCGGCAAGGTGCGGATGCAGTTGATGCAGGAGTAGGTCCAGAAATCGACCAGCACCACCTTGCCGACCAGCCCCCGCAGGGTGAGCGGCTCCGAATTGAGCCACCGGTCGATGCCCGCGAACTCGGGCGCCTTGCCGTAGTCGCGCAGGCCTGGCGACACGGCCAGCGCGCTGCGCACCGGCCATCCGCCGCCCACGGCCGCCACGAACGCGGAAGCGCCGGCGGCCAGCCCCGAGAACGCCCTTCTGGACACCATGTTCATGATCGCGAACCTCGCTCGAATGTCAGACCGACAGCGGTCAGGCGCGATTGTTCGCGGCACGCGCCGTGCGTGCGCAGGTGTCACGGCAATTTGAAGTTTGTCCCGGCGGCGTGAAGACCAGGGTCAGGGCCGCCGCCCTTCGCGGCCTCAGAACTTGCCGAGATAGTCCATCTTGCCCACGGGCACGCCGGCATTGCGCAGCACGTCGTAGGCGGTGGTGGCGTGGAAGAAGAAGTTGGGCAGCGCGAACTGCAGCAGGTAGCGCTGCGCGGTGAAATGCACCTCGGTGCCGCGCGCGGTGACGACCACCGGGCGGTCCTCGTGGCCGTCGATCTGCGCGCGGTCCACGCTCAGGAGGAACTCCTCGGTCTTCGCGATGCGCACCAGCAGTTCGTCGTAGCTCTTCTCCTCGTCGGGGAAGCTGGGCGCGGTCACGCCCGCGATGCGCGCGGTGCCGAGCTTGGAGGCATCGCTCGCGCGCTGCACCTGGCCGGCCAGCGTGAGCATGTCGGGCGCGAGGCGCGCATCGACCAGGGTCGAGGGATCGATGCCGTTGGCCTGCGCATGGGCCAGGCCCTTGCCGAGCACGTGGCGGAGCTGGGCCAGCCCGCGGGTGAAGACCGGCACGGAAATGTCGTACATCGAAAGCGCCATGGTGCGAATGCCTCTGTGTGTTGCTGTGGGGTGATGACCGGCGGCGATTGTGGAGGCCGCCGTTCCCTCAGCGGCCGGCGGCGCGAATAAACCCTTCGATGCACTCCAGTTGTTCGGGCACGTTGAGCGCGGGCGCGTGACCGCAGCCCTGGATCTCGACCACCTCGAGCCGCCCCGCCGCGCCCGGGCCGCGATGCCGCATGGCCTCGACCACCTCGGGCAGCACCAGGTCGGACTCGGCGCCGCGCAGGCACAGCACCGGCGCCTCGACGGCGTCGTAGTGCGGCCAGATCAGGTAGTCGTCCTCGCGCGTGCTGAACTGGCGAACCATCGCCGGGTCGTAGTGCGGCGTGACGCGGCCGTCGGGCAGCCGGCGCGTCGAGGTCTCGGCGAGCCGGCGCCACTGCGCGTCGCTGAGCCAGCCATAGGGCTTGTAGACGCCGCGGAAGAAGGTCTCGAGCTCGCTCACCGTGTCGAAGGCCGGCGGGTTGCCGGCATAGGCGCGGATGCGCTCGATCGCGGCCTGCGCGAGTTCGGGCGCGTTGTCGTTGAGCACCAGGCTCGCGATGCGCGCCTTCATGCGCGGCACGACCAGGCCGCCCGCGCAGACGGTGCCGATCGCGCCGCCCATCGAGGTGCCGACCCAGTGCACGCGCTCGAGCTTCAGTTCGTCGCACAGCGCCTCGGCCAGTTGCGCATAGAAGGCGAGCCGGTACTCCTCGTCAGGCAGCGGGCTCCATTCGCTCAGGCCGCGGCCGATGGTGTCGGGGCAGATCACGCGGAAGCCGCGCGCGGCGAAGTGCTCGGCCAGTTCGTCCATGTCGCGGCCGGTGCGCGCCAGGCCGTGCCAGGCGATCAGCACCTGCGGATCGGGCCCGGCCGCGGGCCAGTCGAGCCAGTGGATCTCGCGGCCCGCGAGCCGTGCGTAGTGGGAGGAAGGAACGATGCGGGAAGTCATGGAGTCGCTCATCGCGCGGCCTCACGCGGCATTCGCGCGGCGGGTCCGCAGCTTGCCGACGATGCCGGTGGGGAAGTAATAGACGGACAGCACGAACAGCACGCCGAGCCACAGCAGCCAGCGGTCGGGCGACAGCAGCGCCGCCAGCCACGGCAGGCCGCTCGCGGCCTCGCTGCCCATGCGCAGCAGATCCTGCAAGTAGCTCTGCGCGACCACGAACAGCACCGCGCCGATGGCCGCGCCGTAGATCGTGCCCATGCCGCCGATCACCACGATCAGCAGCACGTCGACCATGATCTCGAAGCTCAGCGAGGTGTCGGGGCCGTTGTAGCGCAGCCAGATCGCGAGCATGGCGCCGGCCAGCGTGGCAAACAGCGCCGACAGCACCGCGGCCGTGGTGCGGTAGACCACCACGCGGTAGCCGATCGCCTCGGCACGGAACTCGTTCTCGCGGATCGCCTGCAGCACGCGGCCGAAGGGCGAGTTGACGATGCGCAGCATCGCCAGCACCAGCACCACGGCCGCCACGAACAGCAGGTAGTAGCACAGCAGACGACCGTCGAGCGAGACGCCGAGGAAGGGCTCCTCCGCGAACTCGAAGCTCGGCGAGATCAGTTCGGGCAGCTTGAAGGTCAGGCCGTCCTCGCCGCCCGTGAAGTCCGACAGCTGCGAGGCCAGCGTCTGGAAGGCCGAGGCCACGGCCAGCGTGATCATCGCGAAGAAGATCGCACGCACCCGCAGCGAGAACAGGCCGATGGCGAACGAGAGCACCAGCGAGACCGCGAGCGAGGCGCCCAGCCCCACCAGCACCGCGCCCCAGTCGGGCCCGAGCCGCGAGGCCGAGATCGCGATGCCGTAAGCGCCGATGCCGAAGAACATGGTGTGGGCGAAGCTCACGATGCCCGTGTAGCCCAAGAGCAGGTCGAAGCTCGCGACCAGCACCACGAACACCAGGATCTTGGCCGCGACGCTGAGCGCCTTCACGCCCGGGAAGAGAAAGGGCGCGAAGGCCAGCGCGAGGAACAGCGCCACCAGCAGCACGGCCAGCAGGCGGCTTCGGGGCATGTCGTTGGAAAGAAGTCGTCTCAGCATGGAAAGGCACCTGAAAGCGGGAACGGGGTCCGTACGCGAAGGACGCGAAGGTTCCGCGAAGGTCGCGAAAGAACAGCCAGAAAAATGATTTGAATTTCCTTTTGCGTCCTTCGCGAAACCTTCGCGTCCTCTGCGTCCGGATGTCCGTATTGGCTGTTCATCGGTTCGCCACCGGGTACACGCCCTGCGGGCGCCACAGCAGCACCGCCACCATCAGGAAGATGCTCGCGAACTGCGTGAGCGTGGGCAGCAGGAAGCCGATGTAGTTGGTCATCAGCCCGACGAGCAGCGCACCGAGCAGCGCGCCGCCGGTGGAGCCGAGGCCGCCGATGATGATGACGATGAAGATCAGCACGTTGACCTGCGCGCCCATCTGCGGCACCAGGTTCTGCTGGAACAGGCCCCACATCACGCCGCCCAGCCCGGCCAGCGCGCTGCCGACCACGAACACGCCGACGAACAGGCGGCCGATGCGGTAGCCGAGCGACTCGACCATCTCGCGGTCCTGCACACCGGCGCGGATCAGCAGGCCGATCTTGGTGCGGCTCAGGGTCCAGGCCAGCAGGCCGAACACCACCACGCCCACCGCCACCGCGAGCAGCCGGTACTTGCTGATCGCCGCGTCGCCCACCAGCAGCGAGCCGCGCAGCGCCTCGGGCAGCGGCAGCGGCACCTGCGCCGGGCCCCAGATCACCTTGATCAGTTCCTCGCCGATGATCATGCCGCCCATCGTGATGAGGATCTGCTTCAGGTGCTGGCCGTAGACCGGCCGCACGATGAAGCGCTCGAAGGCCAGGCCGACCGCGCCGGCCACCGCCATCGCGACCAGCATGGCCGGGAAGACCGCCACCAGGTTGCGCCACAGCTCCTGCGAGCCGGTCCAGTCGCCCATCAGGCCGAGCACGCTGCTGGCCACGAAGGCGCCCAGCGCGATGAACACGCCGTGGCCGAAGTTCAGCACGTCCATCAGGCCGAACACCAAGGTGAGGCCCGAGGCGATGATGAAGATGATCATGCCCATCGCGAGGCCCGCGACCGTGAGCGTGAGCCAGGTCGAGAACGAGCCCGTGAGCGGCAGCGCGACCAGCGCGAGGACGGGCACCAGCAGCAGCGGCTTCCAGTCGAATTCGAGTTTCATAGAGCCAATCCCAACAGCGACTGCTGCAGTTGCGCATCGGCCGCGAAGGCCGCCATCGAGCCGCTGTGCACCACGCGGCCGTTGTCCATCACCGCGACCGCATCGCCGAGGCGCAGCGCGAAGTTGATGTTCTGTTCCACCAGCAGGATCGTGACGCCGCTGCGCTTGAGCTCGTCGAAGGCGTCGATCATGTTGTTGATGATGGCCGGCGCGAGGCCCTTGCTGGGCTCGTCGACGATCAGCAGCTCGCGCGGCTCGACGATGGCGCGCGACACGGCCAGCATCTGCTTCTGGCCGCCCGAGAGCTTGCCCGCGGGGTGGTTCCAGAACTTCTCGACCGCGGGGAACAGCTTGAAGATCCACTGCAAACGCGTGTCGTCCATCTGCTGCGCGTTCTTCGCGCCGCGCGCGGCCAGCAGCATGTTCTCCTTCACCGTGAGGTCGGAGAAGATGCCCATGTTCTCGGGCACGTAGGCGATGCCCAGCTCGGCGATCTGCGGCGTGCGCAGGGCCGTGATGTCGCGCTCGCCGAAGCGCACCCTGCCCTGCGACGCATGCCACAGGCCCATGACGGTGCGCAGGGTGGTGGTCTTGCCCGCGCCGTTGCGGCCCAGCAGCATCGTGAGCTGGCCCTTGGGCACGGCGAGGTCGACGCCGTGCAGGATGTGATAGGCCCCGATGTGCGTGTGCACGCCCTCGAGGGTCAGCAGGTTGGAGCTCATGCCACAGCCTCCTTCGCGATGCCCAGGTAGGCTTCCTGCACCACCGGCGAGGCGATCACGGTGGCTGGATCGCCGTCGGCCACCAGGGTGCCGTTGTGCAGCACGATGATGCGGTCGGCGAGCTCGCGCACCACGTCCATCTTGTGCTCGACCAGCAGGATGGTCTTGCTGCGGTCCTGCTTGAGCTGGCGGATCAGGTCGAGGATCACGGGCGCCTCGGCCGCGTTCATGCCGGCCGTGGGCTCGTCGAACATGAAGACCTTGGGCTCGAGCGCCATCAAGAGCGCCACCTCGAGCTTGCGCTGGTCGCCGTGCGGCAGGCTGGCCACGGTGGCGTGCTCGCGCGACTTGAGGTTGGTCTGCGCCAGCAGCTCGTCGGCGCGCGCGGTCAGTGCCGCATGGTCGCTCCAGATGCTCCAGAGGTTGAGCCCGCGGCGGTGCGCGCCCTCGCGCGTGGCCTGCACCGCGAGGCGCACGTTCTCCAGCACCGTGAGGTTGGGGAACAGGTTGGTGAGCTGGAAGGCCCGCCCCAGCCCCGCGCGGGTGCGGGCCGACGGCGACAGCCCCGACAGCGGCTGGCCGTCGAGCGACACCGTGCCCGCGCTCGCCTTGAGCTGGCCCGAGATCAGGTTGAAATAGGTGGTCTTGCCCGCGCCGTTCGGGCCGACGATGGCCGTCAGCGTGCCCGGCGCGAATGCGCAGCTCACGCCGTTGACGGCCACGTGCCCGCCGAAGCGGATGGTCAGATCTCGGGTCTCAAGCATCGTTGGTCATTGCGAAAACGAAGAATCCAGGAAAGTCGACCGGCCTCAACAGCTGCCGATCACGTAGTAGTTGGGACCGGTCTGCTTCAGCGTGGTGGTCACGTAGATGTTCCACAGGCCCATCGATTGCCCCGAGCCGTAGGCATAGGTCAGACCCCACAGCGCATAGGCGCGGCCGGCCACGGTGTGGGCGTAGTTGCTCGCGGTGAAGCAGGTGCCGCCGCCGCTGCCGCCCGTGGTGGTGCCGGTGGCCGCGGCCGACATCGCGCCCTCGGCATTGGCCGCGGTGAGGCCGGTCACGGTCCAGCTGTAGCTGGTCGAGGGTGCCAGGCCGGTGTCGGTGTAGCTGGTGCCGGCCACGGGCGAGGCGTTGACCTTGCTGCCGCCGCGGTAGACGTTGTAGCCGCTGGCGCCGGCCACGGCGGTCCAGCCGATGACCATGCTGCTGCTGGTCGCGCCCGAGGTGCCCACGCCGGTGGGCGCGGGCAGCGCGCTGCCGCCCCCGCCGCCGGTCACGCGGTCGACCATGGCCTTGACGGCCGCCATCTGCGGGCCGGACTTCTTGGCGTAGTTGACGCTGCCGTAGCCCCACCAGTCCCAGCAGCTGTTGGTGGCCGCAGTGCTGGTCTGCGGATAGACCAGCACGATGTTGTTGGTGTCGGCCCAGCGGTTGTAGCCGGTCTTCTTCACGTACTGGTCGCCCACGTCCGTGTAGTTCTGCTTGCAGCCGTGCAGCACCACGTGCACGCGGCAGCTGTTGCCGCTGCCGGCCGCGCAGGCCGCGGGCGTGTAGAGCCAGCCGGTGGCGGCCATGCCCGAGCCGCCCGAGAACTCGCCCTGGTTGAACTCGGTGAAGCTGCCGCCCAGCGTGCCGTTGTTGCGCGCGTTGAGCGGGCCGTAGAGGTGCTGGAGGATCTCGCCCGCGAGATCGAAGCCGCAGTTGTTGATGTAGGGCGAGGCCGTGGTGGCGCAGGCGCCGCCGAAATCGTCGGTGACCATCGCATGGCCCGCGCCGAGGTTGTTCTTGTAGACCGTGTTGGCCGCCGGCACGAAGCTCTGGTAGTAGGTCTTGAGGTCGTCCATCACCGGCTGCTTGACCGTGTTGTCGGAGGTGCCAGAGAACAGGTAGACCTTCGAGCCCGAGAGGTTCGACACCGGGTCGATCGCGCCGCTGGCGGCCCAGCTGTTGGTGGTGCTCACGAGCGTGGACACCGGGATGCTGCTCGCATGCGTCATGCAGCGGCCGGTGGCGTTGAGCACCGAGCCTTCGGCGCAGTAGTACGGACCGCCGGCCACCACGCCGGCGCCGCGCTTGAAGGTGGCCGAATAGGCCACGTGCAGTTGCACCGCCATGAAGCCGCCGGCCGACAGGCCGGACACGCTGACCTCCGCCGGGTTCGCGCCGAGCGCCGGCAGCGGCACCGCCGCCGCCGCGCCCTGCGCGGCCACCGCCATGGCCGCGGCCATGGCCAATCTCTTCCAGTTCCAATTCATCGCTGGCATCGCTGTCTCCTTCCGTTATGGGTGTAAGAACGCTGCTTGGCTGATCGAGGACTCGGCCGTGGAGCGAGCCGCCCGCGCGGACGCAGGCTGGCGCTTCGCCCGGCGGCCATCCGGGGCGAAAGAGAAAGAAGAAGGTGGGGCGGCGCTCAGGCGCCGCGCCCGGGTGGCGGGAAGCGCCGGACTCAGCGCTTGTTCTTGATGGGAATGTCCATCTCTTCGGGCTTGATCTCGTGCACCAGCTCCGGCACGCCCCAGGCGAAGGCCGGGTCGACCTTGATCTTGAAGTGGTACATCGACTGCATCGCCTGATGGTCTTCCTTGCGGAAGGTCATCTTGCCCTTGGGCGTGTCGAAGCTCATGCCTTCCATGGTGCTGATGAGCTTGTTGGTGTTGGTGTCGCCGTTGGTCTTCTTGAGCGCCGTCACCACCGCCATCGCGGCCGAGAAGCCGCCGGCCGTGAAGAAGTCGGGCGGCGTCTTGAATTCCTTGTAGTGCGCCGCGACCATCGCCTCGTTCACCGGGTTCTTCGGAATGCCGAAGTAGTAGTAGGCCGCGCCTTCCATGCCCGGCAGCGCCTTGTAGGCCGCCATGGCCGGCAGGATGTTGCCGCCGGTCGCGATCTCGATGCCGTAGCGCTTGAGGTCGAGGTCGACGATCTTGAACGGGTTGCCCGCGCCGGCCCAGACGATCCAGATGATCTTGCGGCCCGGCTGGTCCTTGAGCTTGTCGATCAGGCGCTGGGCGCCGGCCGTGAAGTCGGTGGTGGCGGGCGGCAGGTACTCCTCGTGGACCAGCTTGGCCTTCTTGAGCGCGGCACCGAAGGCCTTCACGCCGTCGCGGCCGAAGGCGTTGTCCTGCGCCAACGTGGCGACCGTCACGCCTGCCTTGTCGACGGCCACCGCGTTGGAGATCGCGTCCTGGCTCGAATTGCGGCCGGTGCGGAAGATGTACTTGTTCCACTTGTCGCCGGTGATCGAGTCGGCCACGGCGGGCTCGACCAGCAGGATCTTCTTGTACTCCTCGGCCACCGGCAGCATCGCCAGCGCCACGCCCGAGGCGGTCGGGCCGACGGCCAGCGCGGCCTTGTCGTCGGAATAGGCCGCGGCCAGCAGCGACTTGCCGAGGTCGGGCTTGCCCTGGTCGTCCTTCTCGATCACGACCAGCTTCTTGCCCGCGACGGTCATCGTGCCTTCGGTGGCGTAGTTCAGGCCCATCATGAAGCCGGTCTGCGTCTGCTTGCCGTAGGCCTCGAGCGCCCCGGTCTTGCTGTAGATGTGGGCGATGCGGATCTCACCGGACTGGGCCCAGGCGGGTGCGGCGGCGGCGCAGGCGGCGAGCGCGGCCAGGGCGACGAGGTGGCGACGGTTCATTCGTTGTCTCCTGATAAAGATGACTGAATATTGCACACTTCGTGCCATGCGCTAAACCGTTGATTACAAAGGTTTCCTCATTCGAGGAAGGCGCGATTCGGCTGAATTCAGAACAGTCGGCGTGTCTGAATTTCAGGCGACTGTCTATTTTTCAGTCAGGGTTTTCTCGGAGGCCCGGCGCTCCTCGATCCACTGCCTGAACTGCCGCTCGGCCTGCAGCCGGAACTCGTTGCGCGCATGGTTGCAGGCCGCGTGGGCCAGCCGCCGGTGCCTGGGCGAGCGCACGCCGCCCAGGGTGGCGTCGACCAGGTGCTCGATGGTGGCCGATTCGGGCCGGCCATGCGGTTCGTCGAAGTCCATCGGCAGGCCGCACCAGTGGCAGTTGGGGCCGAAGGTCGAACGCAGTGCGCGGACGCTCACAGGCTGGCGTACTCGAGGATTTCCTGGCCCATCAGCGTGCAGTCCTTGCCCACCACGTGATAGATCAGGCGCATGCGGTAGTTGCCCTTGTAGATCGAGCCCCAGACCTCGAGCACGCGGAACTGCTGCGCCTTGTTGGCGGGGTTGCGCAGTGGCGGCAGCTCCTTGACCTCGGAGCCGACGCGGATGCGATCGTCCTCGCCGAAATGGAACACCAAGAGCTTCTTCGCGCGCGCGACCGCCTCGTCGGCACAGGGCGGCGCGGCCAGGGCGGCGCCGGCACAGGCGCACGATGCGGCGAGGACGAGGGAGCGGATCGGTGTCTTCATGGAAGGCTCTGGTGGAAGGCAGGTTCGGAGGTGGGTGGAGGCCGCATTGTCAGGTGGGCGTGTCGACCTCGTCCCACTCGCGGTCCTCGAAGCGCACCAGCCAGTTCAAGGCGCGATGCCGCTCGGCGATCACGCCCGCATCGAGTTCCGGCGGCACGGGGACCTGCTGGAGCCCCGCCTGGCGTACGCGCCAGTGCAGGCGGTAGTGCAGGTCGAGCGCATCGAGGATTTCGCCTTCGCCGCGCATGCGCAGCGAACGCAGCGCGCCCGGCAGGTCGCGGGCTTCCAGCATCGTGCGCGCGGCGAGCGGCACGTCGCAGATCGCGCCGGGAAAAGGCAGCGCATCGACCAGGCCCATTGCCCACTCGAGCAGATACAGGCACTCGTAGCGCCAGCCGAACTGGACGACATCGGACGCCAGCGGTTCGGGGTCCGAGAGGAAAGCCTGCTCCGCCGGCGTGAGGTGCGCCCGTGCGGAGGGCAGCCGCTCGAACAGGTCCTCTGGCGCCAGCGGCTCCTTGCTCGCGAGGGACTCGGCCCGCGCCGATACCGCCAGCATCGCGAAGGCCCGGCCCGCGATCTCCTGCGGCGCGCGCAGCCGCAGCTCGGGCTCGCAGACCAGCGGCGGCAGGTGCCGCGGGACCTCGATGCCCCGCGCCGCGAGCGCTGCCTCGGTGCGCGCCTTGCGTTCCCAGGCCTCGGCCGGATAGGGCAGCGCGGCTTCGCCATCGGGCTCCTCGCCCGCCGCCGACAAGAGGATGCGCCCCCGGGGATCGCGGATGCTGCCGTCGGGCAGGAACACGATCGCGTTCGCGCGCACGGCCCAGTCCGACAACGCATCGAGCAGGCCCTCGTCGATCGACAGGCTCAGGTGCTGGCGCACGCGCTGGACATGACGCATCACGTGATAGCGGTTGCGCGACATCGTGCCGTCGCCGCGACTCAGCACGTAGCCGACGAAGCCGGCCAGGTGGGGCGCGAGTTCGGGGTCCGACAGATCGCGGCGACCCTGCAGGGCATGGGGAAACTCGAGCGCCGGTACATCGGCGCGCGTGCAGTAGGCGTTGACCAGGACCCGCTCGCCCTGCCCGGCCTCCTCGGCGCGGCCTGGCGCCGGCCGGCCCAGCGCCCCCTTCAATCGCGTCAACAAGCCCTTCATCGATGCTCTCCTCCTTCGTGGTCCGCGCTCGGCGCGCGGGTCAATCCGCCTGGTTCGTCATGCGCTCGTACAAGGTCGCGCGCGAGATGCCCAGCAACCGCGAGGTCGCGAGCTTGTTCCCCCCGGTCGCCGCCAGCGCCGCGCCGATCGCGCGGCGCTCGAGTTCGGCCACCTGCTGCGCGAGCGGCCGCAGCAGCGCGGCCTCCTCGTCGGCATCGTGGGCGTCGCGCAGCGCGGCGGGCTGCGCGATCTGCTCGAGGCCGGCTTCGCGCAGGATGCGCTCGAGCTGCGCCGCGTCGATGCGCTGCGAGTCGCTGCGCATGGTCACCTGCTCGAGCACGTTGCGCAGCTCGCGGATGTTGCCGCGCCAGTGCTGGCCGGCCAGCAGCGCGAGCGCATCGGGCGTGAGCTCGGGCGGGGCCTCGCCGCTGCGCAGCGCCATGTCCTCGCCGAGCGCCTCGACCAGCGCCGGGATGTCGGAACGCCGCTCGCGCAGCGGCGGCACGCGCAGCGGCAGCACGTTGAGACGGTAGTAGAGGTCCTCGCGGAACTGGCCGCGGCGCACCAGCTCGGGCAGGTCGCGCGAGGTGGCGGCGATCACGCGCGCGTCGAAGGGAATCAGCTTGTTCGAACCGAGCGGCTCGATCTCGCCCTCCTGCAGCGCGCGCAGCAGCTTGGCTTGCAGGCCCAGCGGCATGTCGCCGATCTCGTCGAGGAACAGGCTGCCGCCGTCGGCCAGCTTGAACTTGCCCTCGCGCCCGCGCTTGTCGGCGCCGGTGAAGGCACCGGGCGCGACGCCGAAGAACTCGGCCTCGAGCAGGGTGTCGGGCACGGCCGCGATGTTGAGGCTCACGAACTGGCCCCTGGCGCGCGCCGAGGCGGCATGGATCGCATGCGCGAGCAGTTCCTTGCCGGTGCCGGTCTCGCCGAGCAGCAGCACCGGGCTCGCCGACTGCGCCGCGCGGCGCGCATGGCGCTTGACCTCGACCGCGGCCGGGCTGCTGCCGATGAAGCTCGCGAAGGTGTACTTGGAACGCCGCTGGCCCTCGGCCGCCTGCTGGTAGAGCGGGTTGTTGCGCTGGCTCGCGAGCTCGCGCCGCGCATCGTCGAGGTCGCGCTGCAGCAGCGCGAACTTGCTGATCAGCGGCTGCAGCGTGGTCTCGGGCTGGTCGAACAGCACGATGCCGATGGCGCCGATCACCTCGCCCGCGCCGTCGGCGCGCTCCTCGCGCAGCGGGATGCGGCTCACGACGAAGGTGCCGGCCTTGTTGGTCAGCAGGTCGATCAGGATCGGCTCGCCGCTCTCGAGCACGCGGCGCATCTGGGTGTTGGGGATCACGTCCTCCACCATGTGGCCGAGGAACTGGTCGATCGACGAGAAGCCCAGCGCGGGCAGGAAGCGCCGGTAGCCTTCGTTGACCCAGACGATGCGCCCGCTGCGGTCGACCAGGAACATGCCCTGGCTCATGCGCGAGAACAGGTGGAACATGGAGCGCGCGGCCAGCGCGAGGATGCCGTCGGCATCGAGCGGCAGGGCGGAGGGCGCGGCGGCGGTAGGGGCTGGCATGCGCGGATCGTAGCCTGCATCAATCCGAAACAAATCCGGCATCGCCGGCCGGCGCGGCCGGGTCAGAATGCACGGGCGCGCGAGCCGGCACCGCGATCGACAACCACACCAGGAACAGGGTGCCGCCGCCAGGCAGCGATGGAGCCCCTCCCCCGCCACCCACGCGCCCCGCCAGAACGCTCCGTCCCGCTCCCGTGTGCCCACCGGCCTGCGCCGCACCTGTCTTCAGGAGGCCTTCAGCATCGCCTCAGTCGGGCCTAAGTTAATCAATCGTTTGATTTTCGGCATGGTGTAATCGCCCGCATGAAGTCCACGGCTCCTCCTTCGACGCTGCCGGCGCAAAAGACCGCCGCCGCCCCGCGCGCGCCCCGCAGCGACGGCGCCGAGGCGCGCCAGCGGCTGCTCTACACCGCGCTGCGGCTGTTCGCGCAGAAGGGCTTCGCCAAGACCTCCACGCGCGAGATCGTGCGCGAGGCCGGGGTCAACATCTCGGCCATCAGCTACTACTTCGGCGACAAGGCCGGCCTCTACGCCGCCACCTTCAGCGAGCCCATGGGCGGCAACGCGGGCGACTTCGTGGCGCTCTACGCCGCGCCCGGCCTGTCGCTCGAGGAATCGCTGCGCATCTTCTTCGCCAAGATGGTCGAGCCCTTCGACCAGGGCGAGGTGGTGCGCCAGTGCATCCACCTGCACATGCGCGAGATGCTCGAGCCCACCAGCCTGTGGGCCAAGGAGCTCGAGCGCGACATCAAGGACCCGCACCGCGCGATCGCGGCGATGCTGTGCCGCCATCTCGGCGTGGCGCGCGCCGACGACGACATCCACCGGCTGACCTTCGCGATCACGGGCCTCGCGATGCAGCTGTTCGTGAGCCAGGACGTGATCGAGGCGATCCGTCCCGCGCTGCTGCGCACGCCGCGCGCCGTCGACACCTGGGCCCGGCGCCTCGCCGGCTATGCGGTGGCGCTGGTCGAGGCCGAAGCGCGGCGCCGCGCCGCCGAACCGGTGCCGCCCGCGCGCGCGCAGGCGCCCCGCCCTCCATCCCGCTCCGGGAGAAAGACAGCATGAGACGAGTTCCACGACCGATCGCCATCCTCTGCCTCAAGGCAGGCCTCGGGCTCGGCCTGGCCACCGGCCTCGCCGGTTGCGGCCTGACCCGGCCGCCCGCCGCGGTCGGCGCGCCCGCCCCCGCGCAATGGCATGCGCCGTTGCCGCACGGCGGCTCGCTCGCCCAGTTGGCCGAATGGTGGCGCCAGCTCGACGATCCGCTGCTGGTCGACCTGATCGCGGCCGCCGAGGGCGCGAGCCCCAACGTGGCGAGCGCCGCGGCGCGGCTGGCCGAGGCGCGCTCGACCCGCGTGCAGGCCGGCGCCGCGCTGCTGCCCAGCCTCGATGCGACCGGTTCGGCGAGCCGGGGCACCGCAGGGCTGACGGGCGGCACGCCATCGGGAAACAGCGGCGGCGCCGGCTCGGGCTCCGGCAGCACCTCGGCCACCACGCCGATCACCACGCTGCAGGCCGGCCTGCAGACCAAGTGGGAGATCGACCTGTTCGGCCGCCTGCGCGCCGACCGCGACGCGGCCGTGCAGCGCGAGCGCAGCGCCGATGCCAAGTGGCACGAGGCACGCGTCTCGGTCGCGGCCGAAACCGCCAACGCCTATTTCGCCGAGCGCGCCTGCCAGCAGCAGTTGCGCGTGGCCGAATCCGACACCCGCTCGCGCGGCGAGACCGCGCGCCTGACCGACCTGTCGATGCGCGCCGGCTTCACCGCGCCGGCCGACGCCGCGCTCGCGCGCGCCAGCGCCTCCGACGCCTCGGGCCGGCTCACGCAGCAGCGCGCGCAGTGCGCGGTGCAGCGCAAGGCGCTGGTGGCGCTCACGGGCATCGCCGAGACCGAGCTCGAGACCCGGCTCGCCGCGGCACCCGCGCAGCGCGCGCTGCCGGCCGTGGGCCGCATCGACAGCGTGCCGGCCAACGCCATCGCCCAGCGGCCCGACGTCTACGCGGCCGAGCTCGGCGTGGCCGCGGCCAGCGCCGACGTGGGCTCGGCCGAGGCCGAGCGTTATCCCCGGCTCACCATCTCCGGCAACATCGGCCGCACGGGCTTTCGCGTCAGCGGCTTCCGCGAATCGATCGAGACCTGGACCGTCGGCCCGGTGGCGCTCACCGTGCCGCTGCTCGACGGCGGCGCGCGCGCGGCCAATGCCGACGCGGCCAAGGCGCGCTACACCGAGGCCGTCTCGCTCTACCGCGCCAACGTGCGCCAGGCGGTGCGCGAGGTCGAGGAGGCGCTGGTCAACCTCGACGCCACCGATGCGCGCACCGGCGACGCCGACGCCGCGGTGCAGAACTACCAGGCCTCGTTCAATGCCACGCAGGCGCGCTTCGACAGCGGCCTGGCGAGCCTGTTCGAGCTCGAGGATGCGCGCCGCACGCTGTTCAGCGCGCAGACCGCGCGCGTCTCGCTGCAGCGCGAGCGCGCCGAGGCCTGGGTCGCGCTGTACCGCTCCATGGGCGGCGGCTGGACCCGCCCGGGCACCGCGGCAGCCGCCGCCGAAGCCGCGCCGAAGCGCCCCCCCGTGACCATCATCACCACGCCGGGCCGCACCCTCACTATCCACCGCTCTTCCACCCCGGCCGCCAAGGTCGCGACGTCGCCATGAAAAGCCCCTCCCGCACCACCCTCATCGTCGTCCTGGTCGTCGTCGCCGCCGTCGCCGGGGCGCTGTTCCTGTTCGGCCGCGGCAAGCCCGCCGACGCACCGGCGCCGCAAGGCCGGCAAACGCCCGCCAAGGACGGCAAGGCCGCCGCGTCGCGCCCCGTGCTCACGGTCACCATCGGCCAGCCCGAGGCCACCGAGCTCGCGGTGACGCTCGCGGCCAACGGCAACGTCGCGGCCTGGCAGGAGGCCAGCGTGGGCTCCGAGTCGAACGGCCTGCGGCTGGCCGAGGTGCGCGTCAACGTCGGCGACGCGGTGAAGAAGGGCCAGGTGCTCGCCACCTTCTCGCCCGAGACGGTGCAGGCCGACATCGCGCAGGCCAAGGCCTCGCTGGCCGAGGCCCGCGCCACCGCGGCCGACGCGGCAGGCAACGCGGCGCGCGCACGCACCCTGCAGGCCACGGGCGCGCTGAGCCAGCAGCAGATCAACCAGTACCAGACCAGCGAGCAGACCGCGAAGGCGCGCGTCGAGGCCGCCGAGGCGGTGCTCGCGGCGCAGCAGGTGCGCGGGCGCAACACGCAGGTGCTGGCGCCCGACGACGGCGTGATCTCCGCGCGCAGCGCCACCGTGGGCAGCGTGGTGGCCGCGGGCACCGAGCTGTTCCGGCTGATCCGCCAGGGCCGGCTCGAATGGCGCGCCGAGGTCACCTCGGCCGAGATCGCGCGCATCGCGCTCGGCACGCCGGTGTTCGTGGTGGGCGCCAGCGGCGCGCAGGTGCAGGGCAAGGTGCGCAGCATCGCGCCCACGGTCGATCCGCAGACGCGCGCGGCGCTGATCTACGTCGACCTGCCGCCGGTGCAGCAGAACACCGGCATCAAGGCCGGCATGTTCGCGCGCGGCGACTTCGAACTCGGCCGCAGCAGCGCGCCCACGGTGCCGCAGAGCGCGATCGTGCCGCGCGACGGCTTCAACAACCTGTTCCTGCTGAAGGACGACAACCGCGTCTCGCAGCTCAAGGTGCAGACCGGCCGCCGCGTCGGCGACCGCGTGGAGATCACGAGCGCGCTGCCGCAGGGCGCACGCATGGTGGTCCAGGGCGCGGGCTTCCTCAACGACGGCGACCTGGTGAAGGTGGTCGATGCCGCAGCGACCGCCCCGGCCGCCGCCGCATCGGCACCGGCCGCGCCGTCCGCCGGCAACGGCAAGTAAGCCAGCCCCGGAGAAACCGCCATGAACGTTTCCGCCTGGTCCATCCGCAACCCCATCGCGGCGGTGATGCTGTTCGTGCTGCTCACCTTCGGCGGGCTTTTGTCCTTCAACGCGATGAAGGTGCAGAACTTCCCCGACATCGACCTGCCGACCGTCACCGTCTCGGCCTCGCTGCCGGGCGCCGCGCCCTCGCAGCTCGAGAACGACGTCGCGCGCAAGATCGAGAACTCGATCGCCACCGTACAGGGCCTCAAGCACATCACGACCAAGGTGCAGGACGGCGCGGTCACGCTGATCGTCGAGTTCCGGCTCGAGAAGCCGGTGCAGGAGGCCGTGGACGACGTGCGCTCGGCGGTGCAGAAGGTGCGCGCCGACCTGCCGGCCGACGTGCGCGACCCGGTCATCACCAAGCTCGACTTCGCGGCCCAGCCGGTGCTGGCCTTCACCATCGCCTCGAGCCACATGGACGCCGAGGCGCTGTCGTGGTTCGTCGACAACGACGTGAGCAAGAAGCTGCTGGCGCAGCCCGGCGTGGGCGCGGTCTCGCGCGTGGGCGGCGTCACGCGCCAGGTGCACGTGGACATCGATCCCAACAAGCTGCAGGCGCTCGGCGCCACCGCCGCCGACATCTCGCGCCAGCTGCGCCAGGTGCAGGTGGAGAGCGCGGGCGGCCGCTTCGACCTCTCGGGCAGCGAGCAGCCGGTGCGCACGCTCGCCACCGTGACCTCGGCCGACCAGCTCAACGCGATGCAGATCGCGCTGTCGGACGGCCGGCGCGTGCGCCTGGACCAGGTGGCGCGCATCAGCGACACCATCGCCGAGCCGCGCGCGGCCGCGCTGCTCGACGGCAAGCCGGTGGTAGGCTTCGAGGTGGCGCGCAGCCGCGGCGCCAGCGAGGTGGAGGTGGGCGCGCTGGTGCACAAGGCGCTCGACGAGCTCAAGGCCCAGCGCCCCGACATCGAGCTCACCGAGGCCTTCAACTTCGTGGAGCCGGTGCAGGAGGAATACGACGGCTCGCTGCACCTGCTGTACGAAGGCGCCATCCTCGCGGTGCTGGTGGTGTGGCTGTTCCTGCGCGACATGCGCGCCACCTTCGTCTCGGCCGTGGCGCTGCCGATGTCGGCCATCCCGGCCTTCATCGGCATGCACCTGCTGGGCTTCTCGATCAACGTGGTGTCGCTCTTGGCGCTGTCGCTGGTGATCGGCATCCTGGTCGACGACGCGATCGTGGAGGTCGAGAACATCGTGCGCCACCTGCGCATGGGCAAGTCGCCCTACGACGCGGCGATGGAGGCGGCCGACGAGATCGGGCTGGCGGTGATCGCCACCACCTTCACGCTGATCGCGGTGTTCCTGCCCACGGCCTTCATGAGCGGCGTGGCCGGCAAGTTCTTCAAGCAGTTCGGCTGGACCGCCTCGCTCGCGGTGTTCGCCTCGCTGGTGGTGGCGCGGGTGCTCACGCCGATGATGGCCGCCTACCTGCTCAAGCCCATCGTCGACCAGGAGAAGGAGCCGCGCTGGCTGTCGGTCTACATGCGCTGGGTCACCTGGTGCATGACGCACCGCTTCAAGACCATGGTGCTGGCCACGCTGTTCTTCTTCGGCTCGCTGGCGATGATCCCGCTGCTGAAGACCGGCTTCATCCCGCCCGACGACAACTCGCAGACCCAGGTCTACCTCTCGCTCGCGCCCGGCGCCACGCTGGCGCAGACGCAGGCCACGGCCGAGGAGACGCGCCACCGGCTGATGAAGATCCGGCACGTGCGCAGCGTCTACACGACCGTGGGTGGCGGCAGCGCGGGCGGCGATCCGTTCGCGAACTTCGGCACGCCCGAGACGCGCAAGGCCACGCTGACGGTGAAGCTCGACCCGCGCGGCGACCGGCCGCGCAAGCAGGTGATCGAGAACGAGATCCGCCGCGCCCTCGAGACCCTGCCCGGCGTGCGCAGCACCGTGGGCCTGGGCGGCTCGGGCGAGAAGTACATCCTCTCGCTGTCGGGCGACGACCCGGCCACGCTGGTGAGCGCCGCGCGCGACGTGGAGCGCGACCTGCGCACCATCCCCGGCCTGGGCAACATCACCTCGACCGCGAGCCTGATCCGGCCCGAGATCGCCGTGCGCCCCGACTTCGCGCGCGCCGCCGACCTGGGCGTGACCAGCAGCGCCATCGCCGAGACGCTGCGCGTGGCCACCCTGGGCGACTACGACCAGTCGCTGCCCAAGCTCAACCTCGCGCAGCGCCAGGTGCCGATCCTGGTGAAGCTCGAGGACAGCGCGCGGCAGGACCTGGCGCTGCTCGAACGGCTGACCGTGCCCGGCAGCCGCGGCCCGGTGATGCTGGGCCAGGTGGCGCAGCTCACGGTCGAGGGCGGCCCGGCCGTGATCGACCGCTACGACCGCTCGCGCAACGTCAACTTCGAGATCGAGCTTTCCTCGGTCGGCCTGGGCGACGCCAAGAACGCCGCGATGGCCCTGCCCTCGATCCGCAACCTGCCGCCGGGCGTGCGCGTGACCGAGGTCGGCGACGCCGAGGTGATGACCGAGCTGTTCAACAGCTTCGGCCTGGCGATGCTGACCGGCGTGCTGTGCATCTACATCGTGCTGGTGCTGCTGTTCAAGGACTTCCTGCACCCGGTGACCATCCTGTGCGCGCTGCCGCTCGCCCTGGGCGGCGCCTTCGTCGGCCTGCTGCTGGGGCAGAAGGCGCTGTCGATGCCCTCGCTGATCGGCCTGATCATGCTGATGGGCATCGCGACCAAGAACTCGATCCTGCTGGTGGAGTACGCGATCGTGGCGCGCCGCGACCACGGCATGAACCGCTGGGAGGCGCTGCTCGATGCCTGCCACAAGCGCGCGCGGCCGATCATCATGACCACCCTGGCCATGGGCGCCGGCATGGCGCCGATCGCCTTCGGCTGGAGCGCCGCCGACTCGAGCTTCCGCTCGCCGATGGCGATGGCGGTGATCGGCGGGCTGATCACCTCGACGGTGCTGAGCCTGCTGGTCGTGCCGGCGGTGTTCACCTACGTCGACGACATCGAGCACTGGATCCGGCGCACGGTGCGCAGGCTGCGCGGGCAGCCGCCGGATCCGCACATCGACGACGACCTGGCGAAGGCGCCCTAGAAGTCGAAGCTGGCCTGCACTTGCCAGGTCCGCGGCGGCGCCACCGAGATGAAGTTGCGCCCCGCGATGGTCCAGTAGCGGTCGTCGAGCAGGTTCGAGATGCCAGCGCGCCAGGTGGTGGCCACGCCGTTCACGCGCGTGGCGTAGCGCGCGCCGATGTCGATGCGCTTCCACGAGGGCACGCGCTGCGTGTTCGCGAGGTCGACCCAGGCGCTGTCGGTGTAGATGTAGCGGCCGGTCAGCGTGAGGCCGGGCACGGCCGGCACGTCGTACTCCAGGCCGAGATTGGCGGTGAACTCGGGCACGCCGATGGCCTTCTTCCCGTCGCTCGCGCCGCCCGCGGTCTTCGACATGCGCGCATCGATCCAGGCCACGCCGCCCAGCAGGCGCAGGCCCTTGCCGATCTCGCCGAAGCTCTCGATCTCCACGCCCTTGTTGCGCTGCAGGCCGGCGGCGCGGAAGAAGTTGTCGCTGTCGACGAAGGCCGTGGCCTTGCGGATGTCGAAGTACGCGACGGTGAGGCCATGGCTGCCGCGGTCCCACTTGAGGCCGAACTCGTGCTGGCGCGACAGATAGGGCGCGAGCTGCTCGCCCGCGTTGCGCGCGCCGGCCGGCGCCACCGCGCCCTGGGCCAGCGATTCGGCGTAGTTGCCGTAGACCGAGATGCCGTTGTCGAACCTGTAGAGCGCGGCCACCGTGGGCGTGGTCTTCGACTGGTCGTAGGGCAGCTTCCTGATGCGCTGGTGGCGCGCGCCCAGCGTGACGAACAGGCGATCGTCGAAGGCCGAGATCGTGTCGGCCACCGCGAGGCTGTCGAGGTCGAGCGCCGGGCTGTCGACGCCCTGCACCACCGGCACGCCGAAGGCGAAGGGATTCGGCACCAGGTTCGGCGTGTAGATGCTGCCGACCACGCGCTGGGGCAGCGGCAGCGACTGCGAACGCATGTCGAGCAGCTGCTGGCGCTGCGACACGGCGCTGAGCGCGAGCTTGTGCTTGGTCGCCCCGAGTGAGAAGCTGCCGCGCACGCCGACGTCGGCCACCTGGTTGGACTGCGTCCACAGCAGGCTCGAGGCGCTGCTGTAGTTGACCTGGCCCAGGCCGTTGATGGTGGTCTGGTCGATGTAGCGGCGCTCGGGCGCGGTCTCGCGCAGCTTGCCGAAGCGCGCATAGGCGGTCCAGTTGTCCGCGAAGTCCCACTCGGTGCTCAGCAGCGCGAAGGGCTGGCGCACCTCGAGCATCTCCCACGAGGGCTTGGGATGCACCTTGGGATCGGGCGGCGGCGGCAGCGCGGCACCGGCCTGCAGCAGCCAGTGGTTGAACAGCGGCGACGAGGTGCGCCGCGTGTAGCCGGCATCGAGCACGGCACGGAAGCGGTCGCCGCGGTAGTCGAGCGCGATCTGCGCCGCGGCCAGGCGCCGGTCGGCGCCGTCGTAGACCCGGCCGTCCTCGGCACTGAGGTTGATGCGCGCGCCGAACTGGTGGTCGGCGCCGAAGCGCTGGCCCAGGTCGACATGGGTGCCGAGCAGCGAGCGCTGGTTGGCCGACAGCGTGATCGAGCGCACCGGCGTGTCGGTGGCGCGCTTGGGCACCAGGTTGAAGCTGCCGCCGGTGGTGCTGCCGTAGCCCGAGGCGCCGACCAGCCCGGCCGCCGGCCCCTTGAGCACCTCGAGGCGCTCGTAGTGCTGGATCGGGATGTTGCTGTACGCGAAGAGGCCCTCGAGGCCGTCGAACAGGTAGGCGTCGCTGTTGGTGAGGAAGCCGCGGATCGAGCTCTGGTCGAGCGGCGAGGTGGCCGACAGACTGGTGCGGATCGAGGGATCGTTGGCCACCATGTCGTTGACGTTGCGCGCGCCCTGGTTGCGGATCAGCTCGGCCGTGTAGGCCTTGGTGCTGAACGGCGTCTCGAAGATGTCGGCCGTGCCCAGCATGCCGAGCCGGCCGCCGCGCGCCACCTGCCCGCCCGCGTAGGGCGCCGCGAGCACGTCGGCCGCGGGGCCGGCGGCCGTGACCGTCACCGGCGCCAGCGCCGCGCCGCCGGCGCCGGGGACCACGGGCGCGCGCGTCTCCACGCGGCGCAGCGAGAAGCCGCCGCCCTGGCGCGGCACGGCCTCGAGCGCGCTGCCGGCCAGCAGCGCGGCCAGGCCGCTCGCGATGCCGTGGCGGCCCTCGAGCCCGCGCGTGACGGCGCCCGCGACCAGCGCCGGGTCGTAGCTGAGGTTGACGCCCGCGCTGCGCGCGAAGCGGTCGAGCGCGGCATCGAGCGGGCCGGCGGGCACGCTGAAGCTGCGGATCTCGTCGGGCGCCTGCGCGCGCGCCGCCTCGGGCAGCGCGGCGGCGGCGAACACGGCCAGGGCCAGCGCGGCATGCAGCGCCGTGTGCAGCGCGAAGGTCGGCGCGCCGGCGGCGCGGAATCGGGAAAGGCTCATGGGTCTGGACAGGCTCGAAGGATGGAAGGCGCTCGTCGCCGAGCGGGTTCATCCAGGAGGTCGGACGAGAAACTCGATCCCCTCAGTTTTTTCGCGTCGTCCTCGAAATTTTTCTGAAAGGCCCGCTCAGGCCGGCGGGCCGACCGACACCCAGTAGCGCGTGCGCAGCCGCACCGAGATCGGCTGCGTCTGCGCGAGGAACTGCAGCGCGCGGTCGCTGTCGCGCACATGGAACACGCCCGAGACGCGCAGCTCGGCCACGGCCGGATCGCACAGCACCACGCCATGGCGGTAGCGGCCGAGCTCGGCCAGCAGGTCGGCCATGCGGATGTTCCGGCCGGCGATCACGCCGTCGACCCAGCCGTCCTCGTCGAAGCCGCGGCTGGCGGCCGGCGAGCTGCCCGATTCGGCGAGCCAGCGGCTCTGGCCCGCCTGCACCACGGCCTCGGCCGGACCGTCGCCCGGGTGCAGCGCCACCGCGCCCTGCTGCACGCTGACGCGCGCGCGCCGTTCGTCGATGCGCACCACGAAGCGCGTGCCCAGCGCCTGCATGCGGCCGAACGGCGTGTAGACCCAGAACGGGCGCTTCGCTGCGGCGCCGGCATCGTCGCCGGTGCTGACCATGATCTCGCCGCGCCGCAGCACCACGAGGCGGCGCTCGCCGTTCAGGTCGGTGCTGACCGCGCTGTCGGTGTTGAGCTCCAGCGTCGTGCCGTCGGCCAGCCGCAGGGTGCGCTGCTCGCCGGTGCCGGTGCTGGCATCGGCCAGCAGGCGCTGCCAGGGCGCGTGCTCGCGCAGCAGCCAGCCCGCGCCCAGCGCCACGCCGGCCAGCGACAGCAGCTTGAGCGCGGCACGGCGGCCGCGCTGCTGCCGGTGCAGCTGCGCGGCCTGCAGGGTGTCGCGCGCGGGGCCCGCCGGCATGCCGGCAAAGCCGCGCCGCAGGTCGCCGACGCGCTGCCAGGCCTGCGCATGGCGCGGATCGGCCGCCAGCCATTGCGCGTGCGCGCGCCGCATCTTCGGGGTGGGTTCGCCATGGGCCAGCCGCACCGACCACAGGATGGCGGCGTCGATCACGCTGTCGGGCAAAACAGTGCTCATCGAAATACCTTCGTGCTTCGCACTGCGGTGCGAGCTTGCTTGGGGCGGCCCGGCGCGGCGCTCATGCCTCGAAGCGGAACGCGTAGCAGGCGCGCAGCGCCTTCGCCACGTAGCGCTCGGCCGTGGCCAGCGACACGCCCAGCCGCTCGCCGATCTCGCGGCAGCTCAGGCCGTCGAACTGGGCCAGCAGGAAGGCCGTGCGCACGGCGGGCTTGAGCGTGTCGAGTATGCGGTCGATCTCGACCAGCGCCTCGAGGATCAGCAGGCGCTGCTCGGGCGAAGGCGCGGTCGCCTCGGGCATTTGCGCCAGCGTTTCGAGCCAGGCCTGCTCGAGCTCGCGGCGACGCCAGTGGTCGATCACCAGGCCGCGCGCCACCGACGACAGGTAGGCGCGCGGCTCCTTCATCGCGACCGGTTCCCTGCGCGCCAGCAGGCGGATGAAGACGTCGTGCGCGAGGTCCGCCGCATCGAAGGCATTGCCCAGGCGGCGGCGCAGCCAGCCCTGCAGCCAGCCGTGATGGTCGCTGTACAAGCTTCGGACTTCCTGCTGCAAGGCGGATTCGGCCGCGGCCATGGCACTCCTCCAACGAGTGCCGGGCACCCATCAACGAATAAGAATGCTTCTCATTTTATGGAATTTGGCCGGCTTCTGAAACCGTTCGTGTGCGCGCACAGGGCGGCAACCCAAAGAAAAAGCGCCGCGGGCATAGCTGCCCGCGGCGCTGTGTAGGTTGGCGACCGGCCTCAGCCCGAGGCCGCCAGCCGCGCCAGCTTCTTCTCGCTCATGCGCTTGGCCACGCGCGGCAGCACCAGCACGGCGAGGATCACGACGATGATCACGATCGATTCGGGCCGCTGGAAGAACACCACCGGGCTGCCCTGCCCCATCGCGATGGCGTTGCGCAGGTTGGCCTCGGCCAGCGGGCCCAGGATCATGCCGACCACTACCGGCGCGGTCGGGAAGTCGAAGCGCCGCATCACCACGCCCAGCAGGCCGATGGCATAGAGCAGGAACAGGTCGAAGGTGTTCTGGCGCATGCCGTAGGCACCGACGGTCGCGAAGATCAGGATGCCGGCATAGAGCTGCGGCTTCGGGATCTTCAGCAGCTTGACCCACAGGCCCACCATCGGCAGGTTCAGCACCAGCAGCATGAGGTTGCCGATGTAGAGCGAGGCGATCAGCGCCCAGACCAGCGCGGCCGAAGTGGTGAACAGCTGCGGGCCCGGCTGGATGCCGTAGTTCTGGAACGCACCCAGCATGATGGCCGTGGTGTTCGAGGTCGGGATGCCGAGCGTGAGCAGCGGGATCAGCGCCGCGGTCACGGTGGCGTTGTTCGCGGCCTCGGGACCGGCCACGCCCTCGATCGCGCCGACGGTGCCGAACTCCTTCTTCGCTTCCTCGTCCTTCGCGAGCTTCTTCTCGGCGGCGTAGCTCAGGAAGGTCGGGATCTCGGTGCCGCCGGCCGGGATGCAGCCGAAGGGCGTGCCGATGGCCGCGCCGCGCAGCCAGGCCGGGATCGAGCGCTTCCAGTCGCGCCCGGTCATGTGCACCCGGGTCAGCTTGTTCTGCCCCTCGACCACGCGGCCTTCGTAGAGCACCGCGTAGAGCACCTCGGCCACCGCGAACAAGCCCACGGCCACCAGCACGATCTCGATGCCGTCGAGCAGCTCGGGCATGTCGCCGGTGTAGCGGCCCTGGCCCGAGATCTGATCGAGGCCGACGCAGCCGATCGCCAGGCCCGCGAACAGCGCCGTCATGCCGCGCAGCGTGCTCTTGCCGAGCACCGCGCTCACGGTGGTGAAGGCCAGCAGCATCAGCAGGAAGTACTCGGGCGCCGCGAGCCGCACCGCGTAGTCGGCCACGAAGGGCGCGAACAACGTGACGACCACGGTGGCGATGGTGCCGGCGACGAAGGAGCCGATGGCCGCGGTGGCGAGCGCCGCGCCCGCGCGGCCGCTCTTGGCCATCTTGTTGCCCTCCATCGCCGTCACCATGCTGGCGGTTTCGCCGGGCGTGTTGAGCAGGATCGAGGTGGTCGAGCCGCCGTACATGGCGCCGTAGTAGATGCCCGAGAAGAAGATCATCGAGGCCGTGATGTCGACCTTGCCGGTGATCGGCAGCAGCATCGCCACCGCCACCGCGGGGCCGATGCCGGGCAGCACGCCGACGGCCGTGCCCAGGGCGCAACCAATGAGGCACCACAGCAGGTTGATCGGGGTGATCGCGGCCGCGAAGCCGGCCAGGAGTGCGTTGAAGATGTCCATGTCAGGCCTCCCGCTGGGCCGCCCCGAGGGAGGCCTGCGCCCCCTCGGGGGGCAGCGAATACACGAAGTGATGAGCGTGGGGGTTCATGTCAGATCCACCCTGTGGCAGTGAGGCCCGGCAGGCTGATGGCCAGGAACTTGGTGAACATCCAGAACACCGGCGCCGAGATCGCGGCGCCGGTCAGGAAGTCGACCACCCAGGTGCGCGCCGAACCGGCGGCCGGCTGGCCGCTCGCGCGGCGCAGGCCCTGCACCGCGAGCAGGTAGCACAGCGCGCAGCTCAGGATGAAGCCGATGGTGGTGATCAGCGCCGCGTTGAGCAGCAGCCCGGCCGAGACCCACACGAAGCCGGGCCAGTAGGCGCGGTCGCCGCCCGAGGGCGCCTCGAGTTCGCGAAAGCCGCCGCTGCGCGCCTCCCAGGTGATCCAGGCGCCGCAGACCATCAGCACGATGGACACCAGCCAGGGCAGGAAGTTGGGCCCGACACCGCCATAGCCGGCTTCGGAGGAGATGCCGATCGCGCCGAAGGCCAGCGCCGCGCCGGTCAGCAGCACGCCGATGCCGACGGCGGTTTGAGGCCAGGGCGCGGCGGGGGGGGCGCCCGCTTCGGGCGGCGCCATCGAGGGATGTGGTGTTGTCATTTCTGCTCCCGGATTCGAGCGAGACGGGCTGGATTTGAAAACGGCACGCTGTCGTGAGTGACAGCGCGCCGTGTGGGCTGGGCAGAGCGGGCGCTCAGACCATGCCGGACTTGGCCATGATGGCGCGCAGGCTCGCGAAGTCGTCGTCGACGAACTTGGTGAAGGCGTCGCCCGAGATCACGGCCGGCGTCCAGTCGTTCTTCTTGAGCGACTCGGCCCACGAGGCGCTCTTGAGCGCGGCCAGCACCATGTCGGTCAGGGCCTTGCGCTGCTCGGCGCTGATGCCGGGCGCGCCGTACACGCCGCGCCAGTTGCCGATCTCGACGTCGATGCCCTGCTCCTTGAGCGTGGGCACGTTGATGCCGGGCAGGCGCTGGGCCGAGGTGACGGCGATGGGCTTCATCTTGCCGGCCGCGATGTATTCGGCGAACTCGCTGTAGCCGCTGCCGCCGATGGTGACGTTGCCGCCGAGGATGGCCGCGGTGGCCTCGCCGCCGCCACGGAAGGCCACGTAGTTGATCTTCGAGGGATCGGCGCCGACCTTCTGCGCGATCATGGCCGCGGCGATGTGCTCGGTGGAGCCGCGCGAACCGCCGCCCCACTTGACGCTGCCCGGGTCCTTCTTGAGCTGCTCGACCACGTCCTTCATGGTCTTGAACGGCGAGTTCGAGGGCAGCACGAAGACGTTGTATTCGGTGGTCATGCGCGCGATCGGCGTGGCCTGCTCGAGCTTGACCGGCGGCTTGCCGGTGATGATGCCGCCCAGCATGACCGAGCCCATGACCATCAGCGCGTTCGGGTCGCCCTTGGAGCCGTTGACGAACTGGGCCAGGCCCAGCGCGCCGGCGGCGCCGCCCTTGTTGTCGTAGGCCACCGTGTCGGCCACCTTGGCATCGGTCAGTGCCTTGCCGAGCGCGCGACCCGTGGTGTCCCATCCACCGCCGGGGTTGGCGGGAATCATCATCTTGACGTTGGCGGCGGCACGCGCCGACAGCGGCAGCGCGCCAGCGGCGGCCAGCGCGGCCAGGGACTTCAAAAAGGTATCGCGACGCATCGTTGGTGTCTCCTGAGGGGAAAGAACGGAACCTGACTAGGACCTGAGCCGCTATCATGCGCCGCCCCGCTGTCAGTTGGCTGTCCGGCGGACTGGGGAAAACACCGAAGCCCGCTCCCCGCCCCGAGCCCTCTTCCAGGCCCACTTCCGAGTTCCTTTCCAAGCCTTGCGCGCGCGCCCCGCCGGCCGCCCCGATCCATGAAGTTGCTGCTGGTCGAAGACGATCCCTCGATGCAGGTCACGCTGCAGCGCAGCCTCGCGCGTAGCAAGATCGACGTGCGCGTGTGCGGCGACGGCGCGCTCGCGCTCGCGCACTGGCGCGCGGTCGAGCCCGACGTGGTGGCGCTCGACCTGAGCCTGCCGAACCTCGACGGCCTGCAGGTGCTGGCGCAGGCGCGCGCCGAGGGCCTGCGCACGCCCGTGCTGCTGCTGACCGCGCGCGGCACCGTGGGCGACCGCATCGTCGGCCTGAACGCCGGCGCCGACGACTACCTGCCCAAGCCCTTCGACCTCGACGAGCTCGAGGCCCGCATCCGCGCGCTGCGCCGGCGCAACCAGAACGCCGGGCCCGACCCGGTGCTCAACCCGCAGGAGGTCGGCGGCCTGCGCTTCGAGCCCGACAGCGGCGCCATCTACCACCGCGCCGAGGTGCTCGAACTCACGCCGCGCGAACTCGCGCTGCTCAAGGCGCTGATGATGAAGCCCGGCCATGCCGTCACCAAGGAACGGCTGTTCGAGCTCGTGTTCCCCGGCGAGACCGACGTGCAGTACGAGGCGGTCGAGGTGGTGGTGTACCGGCTGCGCAAGAAGCTCGTGGGCACCGGCGCCGCGCTGATGACGCTGCGCGGGCTCGGCTACCTGCTTCGCGCGGAGTCATGACGACCAACCTGTCGCTGCGCGCGAGGCTGCTGTTCGGCATCCTCGCGCCGGTCGCGCTGCTGATCGTGATCAACAGCGTGAGCCTCTACCGCCAGAGCCTGGCCGCCGCCACCACCGCCTACGACCGTACGCTGCTCGCCTCGGCCAAGACCATCGGCGAGCAGCTCGACGTGGCGGGCTACGACGAGCAGGCCGAGCTGCGCGCGATCGTGCCCTACTCGGCGCTCGAGGCCTTCGAGGCCGACAACCGCAGCCGGCTCTTCTACCGCGTCTCCACGCTGCACGGCGAGATGATCTCGGGCTTCGCCGAGCTGCCGTTCTGGCACGGCCGCATTCCCGATCGCACGCCCTACGCCGCGCTGGTCGACTTCTACGACGCGCGCTTTCGCGACCAGCCGGTGCGCGTGGCGGTGCTCTTGCAGCCGGTGGCCAGCGCGCGCGGCCGCGGCATGGCCGTGGTGCAGGTGGCCGAGACCCTGGAGCTGCGCGAGACCCTGGTGCGCAAGCTGCTGCTCGACACGCTCTGGCGCCAGCTGCTGCTGATGGGCGTGATCGCGGCCGTCACCGTGTTCGTGGTGCAGCGCGCGACCCGGCCGGTGCGCCAGCTCGGCGAGGCGATCGAGCGGCGCGCCGCCGACGACCTGTCGCCGATCGACGCGCCCGATGCGCCGCGCGAGCTGCGTCCGCTGATCGATGCCACCACCGAGGTCATGGGGCGGCTGCAGCGGCTGCTCGACCACCAGAAGCGCTTCGTGCGCGACAGCGCGCACCAGTTGCGCACCCCGCTGGCGGTGCTCAAGGCGCAGGTGCAGTCGGCCCGGCGCGGCGACCTGGCGCCCGAGCAGGCGCTGGTCGAGATCGCCCAGACCGTGGACCGCGCCACCGCGCTGGCCAACCAGATGCTGTCGCTGGCCAAGGTCGAGCAGTTGCGCCAGCAGCCCGAGTCGGTGCGGCTCGACCTGGCCGAGGTGGCGCGCCAGATCGTGCTCGACTTGTCGCCGCTGATCGCCGACAAGGCGCTCGACTTCGAGCTCGATGCCGATCAACCCGTGCCGGTGCGCGCCCACCGCTGGATGCTGCAGGAGCTCACGCGCAACCTGCTGCACAACGCGATCAAGCAGACGCCGGCCGGGGGCGCGCTCTCGGTGGCGGTGCGCGCCGAGGCCGGCGAGGCGATGCTGCGGGTGCGCGACAGCGGCCCGGGCATCTCCGCCGAGTTGCGGCGGCGGCTGTTCGCGCCCTTCTCGGCCGGCGACAGCGCCAGCGGCTCGGGCCTGGGCCTCGCGATCTGCCGCGAGATCGTGCTCGCGCTCGACGGCCGGATCGCGCTCGACAACCGCACGGGCCCCGACACGCGGGACAATATCGCCGGGCTCGACGCCGTCGTGCACCTGCCCCTGGACCGGCACACCTCCTGATTTATGGATCGTCTTCGCATCGACAAATGGCTTTGGGCCGCCCGCTTCTTCAAGACCCGCTCGCTGGCGGCCGAGGAGATCGGCAAGAACCGCATCCTGGTGAACGGCGACGTCGCCAAGGCCTCGCGCGAGGTCAAGGTCGGCGACGCGGTCGCGATGCGGCTCGGCCCGCTGACGCGCACCGTCACCGTGCGCGGCCTCAGCGGCCAGCGCGGCCCGGCGCCGGTGGCCCAGCAGCTCTACGAGGAAACGCCCGAGAGCCTGGCGGCGCAGGCCGCCTTCCGCGAGCAGCGCCGCATGGGCAGCGAGCCCGCGCTCGCCATCGAGCAGGGCCGCCCGACCAAGCGCGACCGGCGCGTGCTCGACGACGCGGCGCGCCATGCCGAGTGGGACAGCCGCTGGAGCGCCTCGATCGATCCCGACGAGCGCTGACAGCCACGGCGCGCGCATCGCGTACCCTGTGGCCTTCGTTCATTCAACGGAGACCGCAGGCCATGGCCAGCTTCAAGAAGTACCGCGTCGGCAGCAAGTTCCAGCTTTCCCGCATCGATCCCGGCGACACGCCCTTCCTCAAGGGCAACGAGGCCGCACAGCGCGACCGCCTCGACGCCCTGGCGATCGAGCTCGACGAGCTGCAGAACCTGCTGCATGCCGAAGGCCGCCGCAAGCTGCTGGTGGTGCTGCAAGGCATGGACACCAGCGGCAAGGACGGCACCGTGCGCTGGGTGTTCTCGCGCACCTCGCCGCTGGGTGTGCGCGTGAGTGCCTTCAAGGCGCCCAACGACGAGGAGCGCGCGCACGACTACCTGTGGCGCTGCCATGCCGTGGTGCCGCGCACCGGCGAGGTCATGGTATGGAACCGCAGCCACTACGAGGACGTGCTGGTGCCGGTGGTCGAAGGCTGGATCGACAAGGCCGAAACGAAGCGCCGCTACGCGCAGATCGAGGACTTCGAGCGCCTGCTCGTGGAGACCGGCACCACCATCGTGAAGTGCATGCTGCACATCGACAAGGAGGAGCAGCGCCAGCGGCTGCAGGCGCGCATCGACACGCCCGGCAAGGAATGGAAGTTCAGCATGGCCGACCTCGAGGTGCGCACCAAGTGGGATGCCTACCAGCGCGCCTACGACAAGGCGCTGGCCGCGACCTCGAGCGCGCATGCGCCCTGGCACGTGATCCCGGCCAACAGCAAGCGGCACCGCAACCTCATGATCGCCGAGCTGCTGGTGAAGACCCTGCACGAGATGGACCTGAAGCCGCCGCCGGCCGACCCCGCGCTGCGCGGGCTGGTCGTGAACTGAGCTGCACGCGCTCAAGGGCCGAGCGCCCGCGCGCGGACTGCGCGAGCGCCTACGCGGCGCCGTCACCGAAGCGAACTAAGGTTCCACCGTGCGGATCGAAGCCTCTGCGACGGTGCTTCGCCGCGCATCCACTCCCATGAAGGACTCCAACATGAAAAAGACCCTCTTCATCCTCGCGGCCGCTCTCGGCCTGCTCGCTTCCTCCGGCGCCGCCATGGCGCAGCCGCATCCCGGCCCGGGCTACGACCGGCCGCACATGGCGCCGGTCCACCGCAAGCACAAGGTCTGGGTGCCCGCGCATCGCGAGCATGGCCGCTACGTGCGCGGTCACTACGTCTGGCGTTGAGCCTGACCCAAAGAACAAGCGGCGCTCGAGGCGCCGCTTTTTCTTGGCCGGCGGGAAGCCGCCTCAGGAGCGCCGGACCGGCGCCTGCGCCAGCACGCGGCACTGGCCGAACTCGCAACGCACGGCCCAGGTGCCGCCGTTCTCGCAGGGCACGGCATAGGCCTCGTAGCCCGGGCCCTTGGCCGTGAGTTCGGCGCGCGGCTGCAGGTTGCAGCGGCCGTTCTTCGCGATCCGCTCGACGTTGTAGGTGTCGACGCCGGTGCGCCGCGGCGCGAACGACTCGACCGGCGAGTAGCCGTAGGCATAGAAGCTGTCGCGCACGTTCGGGTCGAGGTTGCGGTAGCCGCGCTTGGCCATGCAGTGCACGACGGCGATCTGCTGGTGCTCGGCGATCACCGACTCGGGCGGGCGCGAGTTCATGTCGACGATGACGGCGGCGAGGCCGGTCCAGGCCGCGGCGCCCGCGATGCCCTGGCCGTGCACCGTGATCAGGCCCAGGCCGAAGGCGGCCCACATCCAGTCGTTGTCCTCGTTGCGCGCGGTGATGCGCGTGGCGGCCGTGCGGCATTCGGCCACGTCGGCGTCGTAGCGGACACGGTCCACGCCTTGCATCGCGACCTTCGGCACGTAGGACAGGCCGCGGCCGGTTCCGGGCTCGGTCGGCGTCGGCGGCGTGCTCACGCAGCCGGCCAGGGCCACGACCGCGCACGCAAGGCTCAACAGCAGCTTCATGGGATCCCCTCGTCCTCTACTTCGCGTAAGTTGCGGCGGATTTAACCATACATAAAGTTACTTTTGCATCGCCTCGTTGCGGATCAGCGACGCGTGCGTGCCGCGCTCCTACGCCGGACGGCGGCCCGCCTTGGGCACACTGCCCCCATGCAATCCACGAGCACCCGGCCCGGCAGCGCCATCCGCGAACTCTATGCAGCCCTGTGGCATTTCGCCGCCGGCGCGCGCGCCCAGCTGCTGGGCGCCACCGCGCTGCTGGCCAGCTCGCAGCTGATCCGCCTCACCCTGCCCTATCTCGCGGGCCAGGCCATCAATGCACTGCAGCGCGGCGACTTCGGTGGCGCCGGCCGCTGGATCGCCACGCTGGCCGGCGTCTACGTGGGCGCCTGGGCGCTGCACGGGCCGGGCCGCATCCTCGAACGCAACGTGGGCGTGAAGGTGCGCGAGACCCTGGCCGACCAGCTCTATGCGCGCATCGCCGCCGCGCCGCTGGCCTGGCACGACGGCCACCACTCGGGCGAGCTGCAGCACCGGGTGCACCAGGCCAGCCGCGCGCTGTCGGACTTCGCGCAGAACCAGTTCATCTGGCTCACCAACGTCGTCAACTTCGTCGGGCCGCTGGTGGCGCTGGCGCTGCTGTCGCGCATCAGCGGCGCCACCGCGCTCGCGGGCTACGTGCTGATCGCGGTCGTGATCCTGCGCATCGACCGCGCGCTGATGCTGCTGGCGCGCACCGAGAACGACGCCGACCGCCGCTACGTGGCGGCGCTGCTCGACTTCCTCGGCAATGCCTCGACCGTGATCGGCCTGCGGCTGCAAGGCGCCTCGCGGCTGCTGTTGCGCGGGCGCATGCGCGCGGTGTCCGAGCCGCTGAAGCGCACCGTGGTGCTCAACGAGGGCAAGTGGTTCGCGGTCGACCTGATGGGCCTGGCGCTGACCTGGGGGCTGGTGGTGATCTACGTCTGGCAGTCGCGCGCGCCGGGCCAGGCGGTGATGCTGGGCGGCGTGTTCATGATCTACCAGTACGCGCAGCAGGCCGCGGGCGTGGTCACCTCGGTGGCGGCCAACTTCAGCTTCTTCGCGCGCATGCACACCGACTACGGCAGCGCGGCGCCGATCTGGGAGGCGCCGAAGGGCGACTCGCTGGCCACGCCGCCCGAGCAGGTGCCCGCGGCCGAACGCATCGATGCCGAGGCCGTCTGGCAGACGCTGGCCATCGATGCGCTGGACTGGAACTACGCGCCGCGCGGCAACGCGCCCGCCCCGACCGTCCCCGGCGAGGAACGCCCGCGCGGCGGCCTGCACGCGGTGTCGCTCGCCTTGCGGCGCGGCGAACGCGTGGCGCTGGTCGGCCCGAGCGGCGGCGGCAAGAGCACCTTGCTGCGCGTGCTCGCGGGCCTCTATGCGCCGCAGGGCGGCACGCTCGCGCTCGACGGCCAGCCCGCCGACTGGACGCAGCTGCGCCGCCTCGCCACGCTGATCCCGCAGGAGACCGAGCTGTTCGAGGCCAGCGTGCGCGAGAACCTCGCCTTCGGCCTGCCCTTCGACGACGACGCGCTGCGCGCCGCGCTGCATGCGAGCACTTTCGACGAGGTGCTGGCCGCCACCCACGGCGACCTCGACACGGCGGTGTCGGAGCGTGGCTTCAACCTCTCGGGCGGCCAGCGCCAGCGGCTGTGCCTGGCGCGCGGCGTGCTCGCGGCCCAGGGCAGCTCGCTGCTGCTGCTCGACGAACCCACCAGCGCGCTCGACGCCGCCACCGAGGCACGCGTGCTCGAGCGCATCGCGCAGGCCTTCCCGCGCGCCTGCGTGGTGGCCTCGGTGCACCGGCTGAGCCTGCTCGAGCGCTTCGACGCGGTGGTGCTGATGGAGGCCGGCCGCGTGGTCGACGCCGGTCCGCGCGACGCGGTGTTCGCGCGCCAACCCTTCCTGCAGCGCATGGTGGCGCCCGCGGCGCGCTGAGCCGGCCCCTAGAATCTCGCGCTTTCGGGCACGAGCACCGCACTGCGCATGAACCCCAAGGCCGGCAAGGCAAGCATCAAGGACGTGGCCACCCTCGCGGGCGTGTCGCTGGGCAGCGTCTCGCGCGTGATCAACAAGGTCGAAAACGTGAGCCCCGCGCTGCGCGAGCGCGTCGAGCGCGCGATGCGCGAGCTCGACTGGCGGCTCAACCATGCGGCGCAGACGCTGCGCTCGCGCAGCTCGCACACGGTGGGCTGCATGTTCACCGACGTCGCCAACCCGCTCTACGCCAAGCTCTACCGCACCTTCGAGGCCAAGCTGCGCAAGGCCGGCTACATGGTGCTGCTGGCCAACAGCCTCAACGATCCGCAATGGGAGCTCGAGATCCTCTCGATGTTCCAGAGCCGCCGCATGGACGGCGTGATCATCGCGCCGGGCAACGAGCGCGACCCGGCGGTGCTCGAGGCGGTCGAGAAGCTCGGCATCCCGGCCGTGATCCTCGACCGCGACATGGACGTGGCGCAGGACCAGCTGCTGTTCGACCATCCGCGCGGCATGAAGGAGGCCGTGATGCACCTCGCGGGCCTGGGCCATCGCGAGATGGGCCTGGTGGTGGCCGACATGCAGAACCGGCCGATGCGCCGCCGCATCGAGGGTTTCACGGCCGGCCTCGAGGCCAGCGGCCTGGCCGCGCAACCGGGGCACATCGTGCGGCTGCCGACCTCCACCAGCCCCGCCTTCGACGCGGTCACGCAGCTGCTCGAGGGCACGCCGCGCCCGACCGCGCTCGTCACCCTCGGCACCAGCGTGCTGGCCGACGTGCTCAACGCCATCGCCGCACAGGGCCTGCGCATTCCGCAGGACATCTCGCTGGTTACCATGGGCGACCCCGACTTCGCGCGCAGCCACCGCCCGCCGATCAGCAGCGTGACGGTGAACCTCGACCGCGCGGCCGAGGACGGCGTGAAGATGCTGCTCGAGCGCATGCGCGAGGCGCCCGACGCGCCGCCGCGCCGCGTGCTCGCACCCACGCAGTTCGTGCTGCGCGGCTCGTGCGGGCCGGTGCCGGCGCCTACGGCCCCGAAGCCGCGCAAGCGCGCGGCCTGACCCGCCCTCCACGCTGCTCGACGCGCCGCCCCTACACCTTTCAATGAAACGATTCACCCTGGGAGAAACACCGTTCTTCGGCACGGGCCTCGCGACTTAAGCTGCGGACCACTCCCTCCATCGTCCCCGGCCTCGCGCCCGCAACGTGAACACCTCCACCGCCCCCACACCCCATGCCGAGGCCGCCAGCAGCAGCCTCGAAGGCCGCGTCGCGATCGTCACCGGCGCCGGCTCGCGCAGCGCCGAGATCGGCAACGGCCGCGCCGCCGCCATCCTGCTCGCGCGCCGCGGCGCGCGCGTGCTGCTGCTCGATGCGCAGCCCGAGTGCGCGCGCGAGACCGAACGCATGATCGCGGCCGAGGGCGGCAGCGCGCTCGCCCTGGGCTGCGACGTCTCGGACGCCGCGCAATGCCGCCAGGCCGTGGTCCATGCGGTCGAGGCCTGGGGCCGGGTCGACATCCTGGTCAACAACGTCGGCATCGGCGGGCCGGCCGGCAACGCGGTCGACCTCGACCTCGAGGCCTGGGACCATGCGCTGCGCGTCAACGTCACCTCGATGATGCTGATGGCGAAGTACGCGATCCCCGAGATGCGCAAGCTGAACCGCGGCGCCATCGTCAACATCGCCTCGGTCGCGGGCCTGATCGGCGGCACGCCGGCCCTGCTCTATCCGACCTCGAAGGGCGCGGTGGTCAACATGACCCGCGCCATGGCCGCGCACCACGGCGTCGAGGGCATCCGCGTCAACTGCGTGGCGCCCGGCATGGTCTACACGCCGATGGTCGCGGGCCGCATGACGCCCGAGGTGCGCGAGCAGCGCCGCAAGCGCTCGCTGCTGCAGACCGAGGGCTCGGGCTGGGACGTGGGCCAGGCCGTGGCCTACCTCGCGAGCGACGAGGCACGCTGGGTCACGGGCGTGATCCTGCCGGTCGACGCCGGCACCACGGCCGGCAACGCGCCCTCGCCCGGCCTGCGGCCCGACACCCGCGCCGCCTGACATCCACCGACCGAGGACCCCGCCCATGCCCCGCGTTCCCCTGCTGCCCGAGCATCCCGAAGACCCCGGCGCCGCCGCGCTGTTCGAGCGCGTGCGCGCGGCGCGCGGGCCGGACTTCCACCTGCCCCATCTCTACCGCGTGCTGGGCACCGCGCCCGAGCTGTTCCGCGGCTGGCTCGACTTCGCATGGCCGCTGCGCCTGAACGCGAAGACGCCGCGGCCGCTGCGCGAGCTGATGATCCTGCGCGGCGCGCAGCTCTCGGGCACCGCCTACGAATGGGCCCATCACCTGCCGATGGCCACCGAAGCCGGCGTGAGCGAGGCGCGGATCGACGCGCTCGCGCACTGGCGCGACAGCGATCTCTTCGATGCCGACGAACGCGCGGTGCTGCAGCTGGCCGAGGAGGTCACGCGCGGCCCCTCGGCCTCGGCGGCCACCGTGGCGCAGCTCAAGACCCTCGGCTTCGACGACGCGGCCGTGGTCGAACTGGTGCTGACCGCGAGCTTCTATGTCTGCGTGAGCCGCTTCCTGCAGTCGATGGACGTGGAACTCGAGCCCGGCTACGAGGCGCACCGCGCGCGCATGTGAGCGCCGTCAGGCGGTGGCGGAAGCCTCGCTGAGCAGCCCCATGAAGATCGGCCGCACGTAGAGCTCGACCACCGAGGCCTCGCTCGCGTCGGGCACCCAGCGGTGCAGCTCGGCCGCGCCGTTGATCAGACCCACCACCAACTGCGCCGCGATCGCGGCGTCGAGCGGCCGCACCGATCCGTCGACCAGGCCGTCGACCAGCATCGCCGCCATGCGCTCGATGCGCTGCTGCAGCGTCTTGTGCACGCGCGCGCGGTCGGCCGCCTCGGGCAGCGCGCTGGTCGACGACAGGCGCAGCAGCGGCCCCTCGGCCGAGAGCTGGAAGCGCACCAGCATGCGCGCCGCCAGGCCCGCGCGCTGCCAGCCGCTGTCGCCGGACGCCTCCGCGAGATCGAAGGCCCGGCGGATGACCTGGAAGGTGCGCTCGAAGCAGGCCGAGATCAGGTCCAGCTTGTTGTCGTTGTGGTGATAGAACGAGCCCTTGGTGACGTTGAGCCGCGCCGAGATCTTGTCGACCGAGGCGCCGCGGTAGCCCTGCTCGTTGAGCAGCGCGGTGGCCGCGCGCAGGAAGGCATCCATCGCGGCGTTGTCGGTCGGCGCGTGCAGCACGGTCTCCTCGGACAGCGCCGCCGCCTCCTCCCATCGCGCCGCCGGTGCGCCCAGCCCGTGCAGCGCGATGTCGGCCACGCGCTCCACCATGCGCGGGTACTGCGCCTCCTCGTAGCGGCCGAACCAGGCCGGCAGCCAGTGCACCAGCGACAGCAGCAGGTGGGTGCGCGCATTGCGCATCTCGCGCGGCCAGTGCGCCGTGGTGTCGTCCTTGAACAGGCCGCGCACGCGGCGGAACATGCCGGTGTAGGCGGTGTGCACGGTCTCGAGCTGCGGGCTCGGCAGCGCGCGCACGTCGCTGAAGGCCACCACCGGCGGATGCTCGCCGAGCGCCACCGCCGCCAGCAGCGCGGCATGGCCCGCCAGGAAGGCACGCACCCGCGCCGCCACCGTGGCCTCGCGCGCCGCGGCCTCGGCGATGGCGTCGAACAGCGCGATGGCGCGCAGGAAGCAGGCCGCGGCCAGGTCTTCCTTCTTGCGGTAGTAGTAGGTGACGCTGTTGGTCACCAGGCCCACGCTGGCCGCGATGCCGGCCAGGGTCGCGCCCTTGACGCCCTGCGCATTGAACTGCGCCGCGGCCGCGTTGAGGATGGCATCGCGCTTTTCCTGGAAACGCGCGGTCTGCGGCTCGCGGGCGGTGACGGCGGTCATGGGGGCAGGCTTCTTCGGCGGCAGGTGGCGGTGGGCCGCGATTATGCCGGGCTCCGCCCGGGCACGCCCCAGTCTCGCGAGGACGGGCGCGCATGAATCGAATAACAAGTATGCGGAATGCAAACAGAACCAGCCATACGAGTCACCTATGTTCCACAATTTTAGAATTACCGGTTTGTATGGAAGCGACTCCCCTGCTATCGTCGCCGGGCCCGGCATCCGCCGGATCCGACGAACGAAAAAAGAGGAGACCGTCGTGGACTTCACCCTGTCCGACAAGCAAGTGCACTGGCGCGATCGCGTGATCGCGTTCATGAAGGCGCACGTCTATCCCGCCGTGCCCACCTACATGGCGCAGATGCAGGGCTTCGGCGAGAACCGCTGGCAGGTCGTGCCGATCGTGGAGGAGCTCAAGGTCAAGGCGCGCGAGGCCGGACTGTGGAACCTGTTCCTGCCGCTCGATTCGGTGCCGCAGGACAGCCCCTACAAGGGCGCCGGCCTCACCAATCTGGAGTACGCCGTCTGCGCCGAGGAGATGGGCAAGGTCGGCTTCGCCTCCGAGGTCTTCAACTGCTCGGCGCCCGACACCGGCAACATGGAGGTGCTGATCCGCTACGGCACGGAGGAACACAAGAAGCGCTGGCTGCAGCCGCTGCTCGAGGGCCGGATCCGCTCGGCCTTCCTGATGACCGAGCCCGACGTGGCCTCCTCCGACGCCACCAACATCGAGACCTCGATCCGCCGCGACGGCGACCACTACGTGATCAACGGCCGCAAGTGGTGGTCCTCGGGCGTGGGCGATCCGCGCTGCGAGATCGCCATCGTGATGGGCAAGACCGACCCCGAGGCGCCGCGCCATTCGCAGCAGTCGCAGATCCTGGTGCCGCTGGACACGCCCGGCATCGAGATCGTGCGCATGCTGCCGGTGTTCGGCTTCGACGACGCGCCGCACGGCCATGCCGAGGTCGTGTTCCGCGACGTGCGCGTGCCGGCGGCGAACCTGCTGCTCGGCGAGGGCCGCGGCTTCGAGATCGCGCAGGGCCGGCTCGGCCCGGGGCGCATCCACCACTGCATGCGCTCGATCGGCGGCGCCGAGGTGGCGCTCGAGAAGATGGTGCGCCGGCTGCAGTCGCGCACCGCCTTCGGCAAGCGCATCGCCGACCAGTCGGTGTGGGAGCAGCGCGTGGCCGAGGCCCGCATCGACATCGAGATGACGCGCCTCTTGTGCCTCAAGGCGGCCGACCTGATGGACCGCGTGGGCAACAAGGTGGCGCGGCTGGAGATCGCGATGATCAAGGTGGCGGCGCCGCGCACCGCGCTGCGCATCATCGACATGGCGATCCAGGCCCATGGCGCGGCCGGCGTCACCACCGACTTCGGCCTGGCCAAGCAGTACGCCAGCATGCGCACCATGCGGCTGGCCGACGGACCCGACGAGGTGCACAACCGCTCCATCGCCCGCATGGAGTACGGGCGCTACGCGAACTGACCATTTCGAGGAGACACGAAACCATGTCCTTGTTCTCGCTGGCCGGCAAGGTGGCCATCGTCACGGGTTCCTCGCGCGGCATCGGCCGCGCCATCGCCGAGCGCCTGGCCGAGCACGGCGCGAAGGTCGTGATCTCGTCGCGCAAGCCCGAGCCCTGCGCCGAGGTGCGCGACGCCATCAACGCCGCGCACGGCGCGGGCGTGGCGATCTCGATCCCGGCCAACATCTCGTCGAAGGAGGAGCTGCGCCACCTGGTCGAGGAGACCACGCGCCAGCTCGGGCGCGTCGACATCGTGGTGTGCAACGCCGCCTCGAACCCCTACTACGGCCCGCTGGCCGGCATCGAGGACGACCAGTTCCGCAAGATCCTCGAGAACAACGTGATCGCCAACCACTGGCTGATCAACTTCGCGGCGCCGCAGATGATCGAGCGCAGGGAAGGCTCGATCATCATCGTCTCGTCGATCGGCGGCCTGCGCGGCTCGCCCGTGATCGGCGCCTACAACGTCTCGAAGGCGGCCGACTTCCAGCTCGCGCGCAACCTCGCGGTGGAGTACGGGCCGCACAACGTGCGCGTGAACTGCATCGCGCCGGGCCTGATCAGGACCGACTTCGCGCGCGCGCTCTGGGAAGATCCCGAGAACCTGCGCCGCCGCACCGAGAGCACGCCGCTGCGGCGCATCGGCGACCCCGACGAGATCGCGGGCGCGGCCGTGTTCCTGGCCTCGCGCGCCGGCGCCTTCATGACCGGGCAGAGCCTGGTCATCGACGGCGGCGTGACCTGCTGAGGAAGCGGGCCATGTCCTCGCTCGACGACTTCCGCGCCGAAACCCGCGCCTGGCTCGAAGCCCATTGCCCGCCCGAGATGCGCACGCCCGCGCGCAGCGAGGACGAGGTCTGCTGGGGCGGGCGCCATTTCCGCTTCCGGTCCGAGGCGCAGCGCCTGTGGCTCGCGCGCATGGCCGAGCGCGGCTGGACCGTCCCGGCCTGGCCGCGCGACTACGGCGGCGGCGGCCTCGATGCCGCGCAGGCACGCGTGCTGGCCGAGGAGATGCGTTCGCTCGGCTGCCGCGTGCCGCTGCAGAGCTTCGGCATCTGGATGCTCGGCCCGGCGCTGCTGAAGTTCGGCACCGAGGCGCAGAAGCGCGAGCACCTGCCGCGCATCGCGCGCGGCGAGATCCGCTGGTGCCAGGGCTACTCCGAACCCAATGCCGGCTCCGACCTGGCCTCGCTGCAGACGCGCGCCGAGGACCGCGGCGACCACTTCGTCGTCAACGGCCAGAAGATCTGGACCAGCTATGCCGACCAGGCCGACTGGATCTTCTGCCTGGTGCGCACCGACCCCGGCGCGAAGAAGCACACCGGCATCAGCTTCGTGCTGTTCGACATGGCGACGCCGGGCGTGAGCACGCGGCCGATCCGGCTGATCTCGGGCAAGTCGCCGTTCTGCGAGACCTTCTTCGACGACGTGCGGGTCGAGAAGCACAACGTGGTCGGCGAGCTCAACGCCGGCTGGACCGTGGCCAAGTACCTGCTGACGCACGAGCGCGAAATGATCGGCGCCATCGGCGACCGCGCGGCGCCGCGGCCGATGGGCGAGCTGGCCGCGCAGTGGCTCGGGCTCGACGAAGGCGGCCGCCTCGCCGACCCGCTGCTGCGCGCGCGCATCGCGGCCTTCGAGGTCGACGAGGCCGCGTTCCGGCTCGCGATGGCGCGCACCGGCGACCTGGCTCGCAACGCCGAAGGCGGCGGCGAGCACGGCGTGCATCCGGCCTTCTCGTCGGTGCTGAAGTTCTACGGCGCCGAGCTCAACAAGCGGCGCTTCGAACTGCTGATGGCCGCCGGCGGCAGCGATGCGCTCGAGTGGGACAGCGAGCGCTCGCAGCATGGCGCGCACGCGCGGGCCTGGCTGCGCACCAAGGGCAACTCGATCGAGGGCGGCACCAGCGAGGTGCAGCTCAACGTGATCGCCAAGCGCCTGCTCGCGCTGCCCGACGCCTGACCCCTCTCTTCCTTCACCGACACCGCGAGGAACCCCGGCGATGCCGCTCGTCCTGACCGAAGAACAGACCCTGCTGCGCGACAGCGCGCGCGGCTTCATCGCCGAGAACGGCCCCGTCGCGCAGTTGCGCCGGCTGCGCGACGCGAACGACCACGACGGCTTCTGCCGCGAGCTCTGGGCGCGCTTCGCCGGCATGGGCTACACGGGCGTGCTGGTGCCCGAGGCGCACGGCGGCCTGGGCCTCGGCGCGGTCGAGGCCGGCGTGGTGATGGAGGAGATCGGCCGCCAGCTCACGGCCTCGCCCTTCCTCGCCTCGGGCGTGGTCGCGGCCACCGCACTGATGCGCGCGGGCAGCCCGGCGCAGCAGGCCGAATGGCTCGCGGCCATCGCTTCGGGCGAACGCATCGTGGCGCCAGCCTTCGACGAGCGCAGCAAGCACGACCCCGCGTGCATCGAACTGCGCGCGCAGCCCGCGGCCGAGGGCTGGCGTCTCGACGGCGCCAAGTGCTTCGTGGTCGACGGCCATGCGGCCGATGCCTTCGTGGTGTCGGCGCGCGCGCCGCAAGCGCCGGGCCCCAGCCTGTTCCTGGTACCGGCCGATGCCGCCGGCCTCGCGGTCGAGCGCGTGGCGATGGTCGATGCGCGGCCGACGGCGCGGCTGGTCCTCGACGGCGTCGCGCTGCCGGCGGCCGCGCAGCTGGGCGAGGCGCATGGCGCGGCGGCCGCGATCGAGGCCGCGCTCGACGCGGGCCGCGGCGCGGCCGCGGCCGAGCTGCTCGGGCTGGCCGAGGCCGCCTTCGAGCGCACGCTGGCCTACCTCAAGGAACGCCGGCAGTTCGGCCGCGCCATCGGCGAATTCCAGGCGCTGCAGCACCGTGCCGCCCTGCTGTGCACCGAACTCGCGATCACGCGCGCCGCGCTGGTCCATGCCCAGCAGACGCTGGCCGCCGGTGAGGCCGAGGCCGCGGCCGCCGCCTCCATCGCCAAGTCGCGCGCGGGCAGCACCGCCACGCTCGCGGTGCAGGAGGCCGTGCAGATGCATGGCGGCATGGGCATGACCGACGAGTTCGACGCCGGCCTCTACATGAAGCGCGCGCGCGTGCTGCAGGAGCTGTGGGGCGACGCGGACTTCCACGCCGACCGCCTGGCGCGGCTGCGCGGCTACTGAGCGGGAGCGCGACGATGAGCGCATCGCAGGACACCGACAGCTTCACCGGCACGCGCGAGGTCGCGCCGCAGCATGCCTTCGACGTGGCCGCGCTCGCGGCCTTCATGCGCGCGCACGTGGAAGGCTTCGAGGGCGAGCTGGCGGTCGAGCAGTTCAAGGGCGGCCAGTCGAACCCGACCTTCCGCCTGAGCGCGGGCGGACGCCGCTACGTGATGCGGCGCAAGCCGCCCGGCGTGCTCCTGCCCTCGGCCCACGCGGTGGACCGCGAGTACCGCGCGATCCGCGCGCTGGCCGCCACGCCGGTGCCGGTGGCGCGGCCTCTCGCGCTGTGCCAGGACCCGTCGGTGATCGGCACCGACTTCTACCTGATGGACTGCGTCGAGGGCCGCATCCTCTGGGACCCGGCGCTGCCCGGCATGGACCCGGCCGCGCGCGCGGCGCACTACGACGAGCTCAACCGCGTGATCGCCGAGCTGCACCGCGTCGACCCGCTGGCCGTGGGCCTGGCCGACCATGGCAAGCCCGGCCACTACATCGAGCGGCAGGTGGCGCGCTGGACGCGCCAGTACCGCGCCGCCGAGACCGAGACCATCGAGGCGGCCGACCGGCTGATCGAGTGGCTGCCGCGGCACATTCCCGCGGGCGACGAAACGCGCATCGTCCATGGCGACTACCGCATCGACAACGTGATCTTCCATCCGGACGAACCGCGCATCCTCGCGGTGCTCGACTGGGAGCTGTCGACGCTGGGCCATCCGCTGGCGGACTTCGCCTACCACTGCATGAGCTGGCGCATGGGCGGCCACTCGCGCGGCCTCGCGGGCGCGGACCTGGCCGCGCTGGGCATTCCCTCCGAGGCCGAGCACCTGCGGCGCTACCTCGAGCGCAGCGGCCGCGCGCCCGACGCGGTGAGCGCGCGCGACTGGAACTACTACCTCGTGTTCAACATGTTCCGGCTGGTGGGGATCCTGCAGGGGATCATGGCGCGGGCGCTCGCGGGCAATGCCTCGAATGCGAAGGCGCTCGAGGCCGGCCGGCGCGCGCGGCCGCTGGCCGAGCAGGCCTGGGCGATGGCGCGGGCGCTGGACTGAGCCCGGCGCCGCGCCGGCGGCCGCGTCAGGCCGCCGCGGCGCGCGCGTTCTCGCGCTCCTGCAGCTCGCGCCACTGCACCTTGCCCGTGCCCGACTTCGGCAGGCTGGCCACGAACTCCACGATGCGCGGAATCTTGTAGGCCGCCATGTTGGCGTGCGACCAGTCGACGATCTCCTGCGCGCCGATCTTGTCCACGAAGGCCGGGCGCAGCACCAGCAGCGCCTTCACGGTCTCGCCGCGCCGCGCGTCGCTGACCGCGATCACGCAGGCCTCCTGCACCGCCGGATGCTGGTGCAGCAGCGCCTCGACCTCGGCCGGCCAGACCTTGAAGCCGGCCGCGTTGATCATGCGCTTGAGCCGGTCGGTGAAGAAGAAGTAGCCCTCCTCGTCGGTGCGGCCCAGGTCGCCGGTGCGCAGGAAGCGCTGACCGTCGATCTCGACGAAGGCCTGGCGCGTGGCCTCGGGGTTGTTCCAGTAGCCGCGCATCAGCTGCGGCCCGTGCACCACGATCTCGCCGACCTCGCCCGGCGGCAGCTCGGCCAGCGTCTGCGGATCGACCACGCGCGCGTCGACGTCGAAGATCGGGATGCCCAGGCACTGCGCCTTCGGCGCCTGCGGCGGGTTCATGTGCGTGGCGGCCATGGTCTCCGACATGCCGTAGCCCTCGCCATAGCTCAGGCCCAGCCGCTCGCTCATCTGCTCGGCCACCGCGCGCGGCATCGCCGCGCCGCCGCCGCCGATGCGCCGCAGGCTGCCGAGCTCGTAGTCGTCGAGCCGCGGGTTGGCCATGAAGTCGATCACCATCGCGGTGATCAGCGCCATGCTCGTGACGCCGTAGCGCTGCACGCACCGGGCTGCCGCGTCGCGGTCCCAGCGCGGCAGCAGCACCGTGGTGGCGCCGTTGTAGATGGTGCCGTTGAGCCCGCTCTGCATGCCCGTGACATGGAACATCGGCAACACCGACAGCGTCACCGAGCCCTGGTTGCCCGAATACCAGAGCCCGCCCGAGACGGTGTTGACCATGGTGCTGCGGTGCGTGTGCATGCAGCCCTTGGGCAGGCCGGTGGTGCCCGAGGTGTAGGGCATCACGCAGAGGTCGTCGGGGCCGCCGGCCAGCGGCGCGGGCTCGCGCGCGGCCGCGAGCACGTCCGACCAGGCGACGGCGCCCGCGGCGATGTCGGCCTCGGACAGCGCGCGCCGCGGCTCGGCCACGAAATCGGGCACCGGCAGGCTGGTGGGCTCGCGCAGGTAGTCGCTGTAGCTGGCCACCACCAGGTGCGCCAGCTCGTGGCCCAGCAGCGGCTGGATGCGCGCCAGCAATTCCTGCGACGCGAACGCGACCTTCGCGCCGCTGTCGCTCGCGCAGTGCCGCAGCTCCTGCGCGAGGTTCATCGGGTTCACCGGCACCACCACCGCGTCGGCGCGCAGGATGGCGTAGTAGGCCAGCATGAACTGCGGGCTGTTCTGCATGTAGAGCAGCACCCGGTCGCCGCGCGCCACGTCGCCGACCTGCTGCAGCCAGGCCGCGATGCGCTCGGTCTCGCGCTGGAAGCGCGCATAGCTCACGGCGTTGTCGTAGAAGACCACGCAGGCCTTGTCCGGGTAGCGCAGCGCCGAGATCTCGAGGTTGCGGTAGAGATGCGTCGCGGGCATCGGGATCGACGGCGCCACGTGCGATGGCAGGTGGGCAAGGTGCCGGTTGGACATCGTCCTCTTTCGTTGGTGGATGGGCGGGTCTGCGCAGCCGTCCTGCTTTCGCCCGGAACATACTGCAACTTCTAATTCTCCAGATCACACCCCATGGACGTCAATTATTTCGCAGGGAAAACACTGAGGAAATTCGCCATTGATCTCGTCAGAAAGCCATACCTATAATTCTTACGACCGGCGTTCACCGCCGGATTCCGCCGACGAAAACACCGCTCGCGCTTTTTTTTGGCGCCAGCGATGAAACGATTCAGGAGACAAGCCTTGCGCCCCTCAGGCCACGCGCCCCCATGCCCTTCGCCGCGCGCTGCGGTGAAACGATTCATCAAGGCCGCGGGCACCGGGAATCCGGTGCCGGCCCTCGCGCGCCGCGCCGGCCATGTGCTGCTGGTGGTGGCGCTGCTGAGCGTCGCGACCTTCCTGATGCTCGAGCTGCTGCCGGGCAACGTGATCGACGCCATGCTCAGCGACAACGCACGCCCCGAGGAGATCGCGCGGCTGCAGCGCGAGCTCGGCCTCGACCAGCCGATGCACCTGCGCTTCCTCGGCTGGCTCGGCAACGCGCTGCAGGGCGACCTGGGCACCTCGCCGCTGAGCGGCGAAGCGGTGTCGCAGGCGATCGCGCACCGGCTGCCGGTGTCGATCCAGCTGATGCTCCTGGCGCAGCTGATCGCGCTGGCGCTGGCGCTGCCGCTGGGCATCTGGGCCGGCTACCGCGCGGGCGGCACGGCCGACCGCGCGATCTCGAGCGCCGCCTTCGGCGTGCTCGCGGTGCCGCACTTCGTGCTGGGCCTGCTGCTGATCCTGCTGTTCGCGATCTGGCTGCGCTGGTTCCCGGCCACCGGCTACGTGCCCTTCGCGAGCGATCCCCTCGCGAGCCTGCGCTCGCTGGCGCTGCCCGCGCTCACGCTGGCGCTGGTCGAGGCGCCGATCTACCTGCGGCTGCTGCGCAGCGACATCGCCAGCACGCTGCGCGAGGAGTTCATCACCGTCGCGCGCGCCAAGGGGCTCTCGGACTTGCAGATCCTGGTGCGGCATGCGCTGCGGCCCTCCTCCTTCAGCCTGATCACGGTGATGGGCATCAACGTCGGCCACCTGATCGGCGGCGCCGTGATCATCGAGACGCTGTTCGCGCTGCCAGGCGTGGGCCGGCTGCTGATCGAGGCCATCACGAAGCGCGACTTCGTCACCCTGCAGGGCGTGGTGCTGTTCATCGGCGTGGCCTTCGTGCTCGTGAATCTGGCGGTCGACGCGGCCTACGCGCTGCTCGACCCTCGCGTGGGAGAGCGCCATGCACGCTGAATCGCTGCCCGCCGCGCCGGCGCAGGCCGCCGTCGCCGCCGCCGTGCCGAAGCGCCGCATCGGGCTGCGCGGCGTGCTGCGCCTGGGCCTGCCCTGCGCCTGGCTGCTGCTGGTGCTGGGCTGCGCCATCGCGGCCGACTGGCTGCCGCTGCCCTCGCCCACCGACATGGACTTCGCGGCCGCCGAGCAGGGCCCGAGCGCGGCCCACCTGCTGGGGGCGGATCTCGATGGCCGCGACATCCTCTCGCGGCTCGCGCATGGCGCGCGGGTGTCGCTCGCCGTGAGCCTGGTCGCGCCGCTGATCGGGCTGGTGTTCGGCTCGGCGCTGGGCCTGCTCGCGGCCTGGTACGGCGGCCCGCTGCGCACCGCGATCCTCGCGCTGCTCGATGCCATGCTGGCCTTTCCGAGCCTGGTGTTCGCGCTCGGCCTCACGGTGGTGCTCGGGCCCTCGGTGCAGAACGTGACGCTGGCGCTCGGCGTGATGTCGATCCCCGCCTTCGCGCGCATCGCGCGCGCCAACGCGCTGCCGCTGATCGGCCGCGAGTTCGTGCTGGCCGCGCGCACCGCGGGCGCGAGCGACCTGCAGATCATGCTGCGCGAGATCCTGCCGAACATGCGCATGTCGCTCCTGACCTACGCGCTCACCATCATGTCGGTGATGATCGTCGCGGAGGGCTCGCTGAGCTTCCTCGGCGTCGGCGTGCCGCCGCCCACGCCGAGCTGGGGCGGCATGATCGCCGAGGGCCGCGAATCGCTGGAGCGCGTGCCGCATGCGAGCCTGATCCCCGCGGCCGCGATGTTCCTCACCGTGCTGAGCCTGAACCTGCTCGGCGACGGCCTGCGGCAGAGCCGCGGCGGCGGGCGCGGAGGTCTGCGATGAACGACACCCTGCTCCAGGTGAGCCGGCTCGGCGTGCAGTTCCAGACCCCGCGCGGCACGCTGCACGCGCTCGACGACGTCTCGCTCGCGGTGGCGCGCTCGCGCACCCTGGCGATCGTCGGCGAATCGGGCTCGGGCAAGTCGGTGCTCTCGCGTTCGATCCTGCGGCTGCTCGGTCCCGCCGCGACGACCTCGCCCGAAGCGCGAATCCTGTTCGACGGCCGCGACCTGCTGCGGCTGGACCGCGCCGCCATGCAGGCCGTGCGCGGGCGGCGCATCGCGATGGTGTTCCAGGACCCGATGACGGCGCTGAACCCGGTGCGGCCGATCGGCGTGCAACTCGCCGAGGGCATGCGCCAGCACCTGCGGCTCACGCGCCACGAGGCCGAGGCGCGCGCCGTCGCGCTGCTCGCGCAGGTCGGCATCGGCTCGCCCGAGCGCCGCCTGCGGCAGCTGCCGCACGAGCTCTCGGGCGGCATGCGCCAGCGCGTGGTGATCGCGATGGCGATCGCCTGCGAACCCGAACTGCTGATCGCCGACGAACCCACCACCGCGCTCGACGTGACGGTGCAGGCCGAGATCCTCGACCTGCTGCGCCGGCTGCAGCGCGAGCACCGCATGACCATGATCCTCGTCACCCACGACCTCGGCGTGGCGGCCGGCCATGCCGACGACATCGCCGTGATGTACGCGGGCCAGGTCGTCGAGCAGGCACCGACCGCCGCGCTCTTCGACGCGCCGCGCATGCCCTACACGCGCGACCTGCTGCGCTCGATCCCGCGGCTCGACGATCCGCCGCATGCCGCGCTGCACACCATCGGCGGCCGGCCGCCCGCCGTGCACTCGCTCGCCGGCGGCTGCCGCTATACACCGCGCTGCGACCGGCGCAGCGCGCATTGCGAGGCGCTGCGGCCCGCGCTCGAAGCCGTCGATGGGCGCGGCGACCGGGCCTGTCGCTGCTGGCGCCCGCTGGAGCGCGCGGCATGAACGGCATCGATCCATCGACGGCACCGGTGCTCGCGGTGCGGGACCTCGAGGTGGTCTATCCGCTGGCCGGCCGGCAGGCCATGCGCGCCGTCGACCGCGTGGGCTTCGAGATCGCGCACGGCGAGACGCTGGCGCTGGTCGGCGAGTCGGGTTGCGGCAAGTCCTCGGTCGCCAAGGCCGTGATGCAGCTCGCGCCAGTGGCCGGCGGCGCGATCGCGCTCGAAGGCCAGCCGCTCGCGCGGCTCGATGCGCGCGCGCTGCAGCGGCTGCGCCGCCGCTTCCAGATGATCTTCCAGGACCCGATCTCCTCGCTGAACCCGCAGCGCACGGTGCGCGAGATCCTCGAATTCCCGCTGCGCGTGAACGGCCTGTTCGATCCGGTCGCGAGCGCCCGGCGCATCCGCGAGACGCTCGAGATCGTGGGCCTGGACAGCGAGAGCGTGCTCGGGCGCTATCCGCACGAGTTCTCGGGCGGCCAGTGCCAGCGCATCTCGATCGCGCGCGCCCTGATCCTCGAGCCGGTGCTGCTGGTGTGCGACGAGCCGGTGTCGGCGCTCGACGTGTCGGTGCGCGCGCAGGTGCTCAACCTGCTCAATGCGCTGCGCCGCCGGCTCGGCCTGAGCATGCTGTTCATCTCGCACGACCTCGCGGTGGTGCGCAACGTGGCCGACCGCGTGGCCGTGATGTTCCTCGGCGCGATCTGCGAGATCGGCCCCGCGCGGGAGGTGCTCGAGCGTCCGGCCCATCCCTACACCGCGGCGTTGCTGAGCGCGGTGCCGCGCGCCGATCCGGGCCTGCAGCCGCGGCGCATCGCGCTGCGCGGCGAGATGCCCTCGCCGATGGCGCTGCCCGCGGGCTGCCGCTTCCGCACCCGCTGCCCGGGCGCGCAGTCCGCCTGCGCGGCCGCCGCGCCGCCGCTCGCGCGCCTGCCCGACGGGCGGGAGGTCGCGTGCCACTTTCCGTTCTCGGTGGCGGTGCCGCCGCCCGCCGCTGTCGCCCCCCTGGAACCCGAGGAAATCACCGCATGAAGCACTCCGCTCCCGTCTCCCGCATCGCCGCGCTGTGCGCCGCCGGCCTGCTCGGCACCGCCCTGCTCGTCCCCTGCGCCCACGCGCAGAAGAAGGGCGGCACGCTCACGCTCGGCATGGAGGCCGAGTTCAGCGGCTTCAATGCCGCGAAGGCCAAGATCTTCAACCAGAACACCAGCGCGCCGGCCTCCTCGGTGATGGAGACGCTGTTCGTGTTCGAGGGCAAGCAGATCGTGCCGCGGCTGGGCCTGAGCTTCGCCGAGGCGCCCGACCGCCTGAGTGCGACTGTGAAGCTGCGCCCGAAGGTCAGGTTCCACGACGGCACGCCCTTCGACGCCGACGCGGTGGTGGCGCACTACGCCTGGCTGATGGCACCCGAGAGCGGCATCAACCTGTCGATCATCGCGCCAGTCAAGACGGTGGAGAAGGTCGACGACCTGACGGTGCGCTTCGTGCTGAAGCAGCCGTGGTCGGCGCTGCAGTCGGCGCTGGCGTCGGAGAACCTCGTCAACTTCTTCGGCTCGCCGGCCGCGCTCAAGGCCGATCCCGAGGGCTTCCATCGCAAGCCGGTCGGCACCGGGCCCTTCGTGTTCAAGGAATGGCAGGCCGGCGACCGCATCGTGATGGAGCGCAACCCCGATTACTGGGACCCGAAGCTGCCCTACCTCGACCGGCTGGTCTACCGCGTGCTGCCCGACGGCAACACGCGCTACCAGAGCATCAAGTCGGGCCAGGTCGACATCGGCCGCATGGACACCGCGAACCACGTGCTCGACGCAAAGAAGGACCCGCAGCTCAAGGTGCACGAGTACCAGGGCTCGGGCGCGATCTCGTGGAACTTCAATGCCTCGAAGGAGCCCTTCAACGACCAGCGCGTGCGCGCGGCTGTGGTGCATGCCTTCAACAGCAAGGCGATGCTCGACACCTTCTTCCTCGGCACCACGGTCGCCACCACCGACCTGCTGGGCTCGAACTCGGAGTGGCACTGCCCGAAGCTGAACTGGCGCGGCTACGACCTCGCCAAGGCGCGCGCGCTGGTGGCCTCGGTGGGCAAGCCGATCAAGTTCCAGCTGGTGTCGACCAACACGCCCGCGGGCCGGCGCCAGGCCGGCATGGTGCAGCAGTTCGTGAAGGAGGCCGGCATGGAGGCCGAGATCCGGCTCGTCGAGCAGAGCCAGAACGTGCGCGTGGGCCTGAGCGGCGACTACCAGATGGACGTCTGGCGCTTCAGCGACATCGTGGGCGAGCCCGACGTGGCGCTGGCCTATTACTTCGGCGGCGAGAACGGCGCGCCCGTGAGCCGCCACGACACCGCGAAGGTCGACGCGATCCTCGCCAAGGCGCGCGCCGAGACCGACAAGGGCAAGCGCAAGGCCATGTACTGCGAGGTCGCGCAGATCGTGTCGGACGAGGCGTTCCAGCTGATCCCGATCCGCGTCACCTATTACGCGGTGGCGAGCCCCAAGGTCCGGGACGTGCCGCCGATGCTCAACAGCGTGATCCGCACGCGCGCGATCTGGCTCGACCGCTGAGCCGCTCCATTCCTCCAACCACCAACGGACACACCATGGCCCGCATCCCCTACTTCGACCTCGCGCAGGCACCCGACTCCTACACCCGGCTGATCGCCTCGCGCCCGCCGCTCAACCTCTACCGCATGCTGCCGCACGCGGGCAAGGCGGCCGAGGGCTTCCTCGCGCTGGGCGGCGCGATCCTGCGCGACAACCGGATCGACGCGAAGCTGCGCGAGATCGCGATCCTGCGCGTGGGCATCCTCAGTGGCGCGAGCTACGAGGTGCACCAGCACAAGCGCGTGGCGCGCCGCGTCGGCCTGGCCGAGGACAAGATCGCCGCGCTCGAGAAAGGCGCCGACACCGCCGCGCTCGACGAGACCGAACGCATGGTGCTGGCCTACACCGACCAGGTGCTGCTGCACGTGAAGGCGCCCGACGCGATGTTCGAGGCGCTGTGCGAACGGCTCACGCCCGGCGGAGTCGCCGAGCTCACGCTGGTGATCGGCTTCTACATGCTGGTGAGCCGCTTCCTCGAGAACTTCGAGGTCGACATCGAGCCGCCCGGCACGGTCGAGTGAACGGCCGCCCTTCCCGCCCTTTCCCCGAACAACTTCTTCCTTCAGCACCATGAACCTCGCTCCCCAGGAACTCGACCCCGGCCTCCAGATGCACGACGAAACGCTGGGCCGCTCGCCGGGCCGCGGCCGCCTGCAGGGCCGCCGCGTGCTCGTGATCGGCGCCGGCCAGCGCGACATCCCCGAGGAACAGCCGCCCGTGGGCAACGGCCGCGCGATCTCGCTGCTGTTCGCGCGCGAGGGCGCGAGCCTGGCCTGCGTCGACATGTCGCGGCCCGCGGTCGAGCAGACCTGCGCGCTGGTCGAGCGCGAGGGCGGCCGGGCCTTCGCCGAGGTCGCCGACGTGCGCGATGCCGCGGCCATCGCGCCGCTGGTGCGGCGCTGCGCCGAGCGCCTGGGCGGGCTCGACGGGCTGGTGCTCAACGTCGGCATCTCGCGCGCCCTGCCGCTGGACCGCCAGACGGCGGCCGACTGGGACGAGGAGTACGCCGTCAACGTGCGCAGCCACATGCTGTTCAGCCAGGCGGCGCTCGAGCTCATGGCGCCGGGCTCGGCCATCGTGCTGATGTCCTCGCTGGCCGCGGTGCGCAACAGCGGGCGCAACCCGGCCTACGAATCCTCGAAGGCCGCACAGGTGGCGCTGGCGCGCGCCATCGCGGTGGCCGGCGAGCCGCGCGGCATCCGCTGCAATGCGCTGCTGCCGGGCCTGATGGACACGCCCATGGGCCGCGACGCCTCGCGCCGGCGGCCGGCCCGCGCGGCGGCCGTGCCCTTCGGCCGCCAGGGCACGGGCTGGGAGGTGGCCTACGGCTGCCTCTACCTGATCTCGAACGAATCGAGCTACGTCAACGCGCACGCGCTGATGGTCGACGGCGGGCTGGGCGTGGGCGTGGCCCGCGCCTGAGCGGGGAGACCTCCTCATGAACGCAGACGCCTCGCGCCGCGGCGCGCTCCTGGCCCTGCTGGCGGCGGCGCTCCCGCTGCCGGCCAGCGCCCAGGCCGACAGCTTCCCCACGCGCCCGATCAAGCTGGTGGCCGGCTTCACGCCCGGCGGCGCCACCGACATTACGGCACGGCTGCTCGCCAACCAGATGGGCAGGATCCTCGGCCAGCCGGTGGTGGTCGAGAACAAGCCCGGTGCCTCGGGCAACATCGGCGCCGAGTTCGTCGCGCGCGCGCCGGCCGACGGCTACACGATCATGTACACCACGAGCACGGTGCACGGCATCAACCCGAACCTGTTCGCGCGCCTGCCCTACGACCCGGTGAAGGACTTCGCGCCGATCATGCGCGTGGGCAAGACCACCATGGTGCTGATCGCGAACAACGACTTTCCCGCGAAGACCGTCGGCGAGCTGATCGCGCAGGCCAGGGCCAGGCCCGGGCGCGTGGCCTATGCGAGCGCCGGGCCGGGCAGCACCTTCCACCTGACCACCGCGCTGTTCGCCCATCGCGCGCAGGTCGAGCTGCTGCACGTGCCGTACAAGGGCAGCGGGCCCGCGCTGTCGAACCTGATGTCGGGCGACGTGCAGGTGATGTTCGACAACATCTCCTCCTCGCAGTCGCTGATCAGGGCCGGCAAGGTGCGGCCGATCGCGGTGGCGGCCACGGCGCGCTCGGCGGTGCTGCCCGAGGTGCCGACCATCGCCGAGTCGGGCCTGCCGGGCTTCGGCATCTATTCGTGGGGCGGCCTGGTGGCGCCGGCCCATACGCCGCGCGAGGTGATCCGCAGGCTCAACGAGGCCGCGAACAAGGCGCTGCAGACCGAGGAGGTGCGTCAGGCGATGCGCGACAACGCGAGCGAACCGCAGGGCGGGACGCCCGAGGAGTTCGCGGCCTTCATCCGCAGCGAGATGGCGTTCTGGGGCGACGCGGTGAAGCTGACCGGCGCGAAGGCGGACTGATTCAGTCGGCGCTGCAGTTCCAGGCGCGCACGAACTGGACCGCCTTGGCCTGGGCGCGCTGGAAGGCGATGTCCCAGGTCGGCTGCTCGGAAATCACCAGGGCGCAGCGTGGAACGCCGTCCAGGAAGATCTCGGCCACGCCGGCGCAGGAGCCGTCGGCATTCATCGTGGGTTCGAAGGCGCCGGTCCAGTGATCCGGCAGTTCGAGAACGAGGGAGGGAGCGTGCATGTGCGCTCCATCTTAGGACTCAGGCTCGAAATCGACAACAAAAGTTAACATTCTTGCCGGAACAAAATCACGTTTTCTGCGCAAAAGCAGAAATGATTTGCTGGCAATTCGGCAATGTTTCGACTGGATTTGGGCCAGCCTGCCCGCTGTCGTTCCGGCTCAGGGCCGCGGCAGGCTCGAGAGAAAGGTCGAGACGAACAGCGATGCGGCCCGCCCGACCTCGAGCACCTCCGACAGATCGAAACGCTGCGGCGTGGCGCCGCTGTCGTCGCCCGCATGCCGCACCTCGATCAGCACCTCGCTCGCGAGCTCGCGGTCGCCGCGGGCTTTTCCGTCGGGCATCAGCCAGGTATCGAGCATTTCCGGCGGAATCCGGCGAAAGATGGCGACCGCCGGCACGTAGCGGAAACATCGCTCCTCGGCCGTGGCGATGGGCATGCTGACGCGACAGGCGAAGCTGTCCTGCAATGTGTTTGTCACTCCCTGTACCTTTTTTGTGTGACGAGTTACGTAAGTTAATTCCTCCCTGCATGGGTAGGAAGAATCGAGTTACGTTTTGCATGGACGGTTTGTGAATAACACACGCTTGCGGATTCACAGTTCACGGTTTCACGTCCTCATTGCCGTCGTCGATGGCTTTCAGGCCGACGCAGTTCACAAGGCTTGACCGCGCGACGCTAAGGTTTTGACCTTCGTGACGCGCACGACTCCGCCTACAACCAAAGACATCAGGTAACTGACGGCAACCTTTGTTAAATCACCCGACCATCGCTCCAGCCCATCGACAACAGGAGGTACTGATGAGCTTCAAGGAGATCAACGACCGTTTCGGCCTGCAGTTCCAGCGCGGCAGCCGCGTGTTCTGCGATGGACGCCTGGGCACCATCACCGGCGCGACCCATTCGCACATCCGCGTGCGCTTCGACGGCCGCCAGAACGGCGCGCCCTGCGATCCGCTGGAAGTGCGGCTGGTGGACACGATGCCGGCGGGCGTGCCTGCCATGCCCGAGTCGCAGGTGTCGGTGCACGGGCCGTAGGCGAAACGATCGGGCGGCCATGCAATGCCGCCGCCATGCTGTCAGGCCGCGAAGGAACGAAAAGAAGGAAGCGCCACCCAGAGCGCATTCCGAGCGGCCAAGAAAAAAGCCCAGAAGCAGCGATGCTTCTGGGCTTTTCCGTCCTTGGACTTGCGTCCTCGGCACGGGTCTTGGCGGAACCGGAGGGAGTGATTTTCCCAATGGAATCAACGCTCAGCGGCATCAATGCCATTTTCCGTGCCATGGGATCGCCGGCCCTGCATAGCACTCAGGGACTCGAAACCTCTTTGGCGAACAACTGTATGCTTACCCAGTGTTCTACGCAGTTGTCACCCCCTTGCTCGCCGAAGATGGCGAGCGCGTCCCGCCAAACCAACGCCCGCAGCCGATGCGCGGCATGGTCGTGTTCGGCGAGATGAATCGCATGCACGAGTCTGAGCCCTATGCCGCGGTCGCTGACCTCTGGGAGGCCTACGGCACTGCCAGGATGCGCAGCATGCTCCACATGTCCGCGCCGACCATCCTCCCGAACGGGAAGGCGCCGGGCATGCTGATCTCGGGCATCCAGCGCGAGTGCTGGCACGACGAGGGGAAGCTGCGAATCAAGGAGCACCGCCAAGTTTGGCAGGTCATCCCTACGCAGCGCGATGGCTACGAGTAGCCCTACTTCGCCGTCAGCGCGTCCCAGGATCTCTCGCAGGCGACGCCGGCGATCCGGAGCCGGTCAGCGTATTCCGCCAACTCTCCCGCTCGTTTGTCAGCCCGGCCAAGCACGTCAACGAGCAGCCCAAGGGGGTCGGCACCAGGCTGGCCCGGGCCTGCGGTGGCAGTGCAGGAACCCGCGCGGGCTCGATGGGCGGCGCCAGCGGCAGCTTCGCGCAGGCCGTCAGCAGCAGCGCGAGCACCGCGCAGGTCATCTTCCAGGGATGTGATCCGGGCTTGGGCATCTTCGACTTCCTTCGTGACGGCCGCGGCGCGGCGCTGTTCCTCCATGCGCTGGGCTTTGTCGGCCAGGATGCGGGCCTCCTGCTGCGCCAGCTTGTAGGCGTCGAACTCCCCGCGCAGCGACGCGCGGCCGGCGCGATAGAGGAAAAATCCAGCCAGGGCCAGAGCGATCGCCACTGCGGCGGCGATCCACACTTTCGGGTTCAAGAACGCAGCCATGGGGACCTCGCAGACGTGTGGCCCTCGCCTCCGCACAGGCAGCACCACTTCATGCGAGCCCCAGCGCCTTGCGCGCGGCCTCGCAGAGCGCCAGGCGGTCCGCCCAGCCGTTCGAGTCACCCACCGCCGGGGTGGCGCGGCCACGATTGATGATGTCGCAGACGTGATCGAAGTTGCCCAGGTCGGACACAGCGTTCAGGCCGCGCATGTCCCAGTAGTCGCATGCGGACAGAGCCGCCCATTGCGTCTCGGCCAGCTTCTCGGGCTCGGCGACGAAGTCCGGCACGTCAGGGAATCGAGCGCGCAGCCGATCGCGCACTGCGGCGTGGTTCGCGCGGCCGGTGACCTGTATCAGGCCGTGGCCGCGGAAGCGCTTCCCGTCGCCGGGCTGGGTGTTCCCGAGGTCCGCCCTGCCCTCGTACCGGGTCTGCGCTGGCGTGGGGCCCCAGAGCTCGGTTGTGTACTCGAGGCGGCCGGACTCGTGCCCGACGTTGGGCAGGAACATGATCTGCCGCATCGGCGTGTCGATGCCGTAGAAAGCCATTCCGGCCGACAGTGCGCCAGCGAACAAGCGGGCGCGCTCGAGCCGCGCGCCGGTGCAGCGCGCAAGAAGGGTCGCATCCATCATTTTTCTCCGAGAGGCGCGGCCACCGACGGCGGCGGGTCAAGAGGCGCACCGCCACGCAGCCTGCTGCTCGCATTGGCGATGGCATCGGAAGCGAAGCGGTCAAGCACGCCGAGCCACCGGCCGCGCGAGAAGCCGGCCCAGAGGATCAGCAGCACCCGCAGGTCGTGGACGATGGCGGGGAGCTTGAGGAAGTCCCCCATAGCGCCGGCCGCGGCGTTGTAGCCCTGGATCGCGAGGTACATTGCGGCGCCGCCGATCAGCGCCACCACGAGGTCCTTCAGCAGCAGCGCCTTCACGTTGCCCACCAGCGCGCGCTCGGACACCAGCGTGAAGATGGTGCGCGCGGCCCCGCCAAGCAGGCCGGCCGAGGCCGCGAAGATCAGCGACAGCCAGTCGTAGGCGATCACGTCTTGGGCGAACGACGTGCTGGCGTGGCTGAGGGCCGTGTAGCAGACGATCCAAAGGTAGATGGCCACGTTAACGGGACGCTGCATCAAAGTTCTCCCTCATTTGTTGTGCGTTGACTGAGAAGGCGAAGATCCCGCCGATGAAAAGCGACACCATTGCCCGGATGCCATAGGCCCACTCGAGGCCGCCAACATCGAGGCGCACGGCGCGATTCGCGAGAACCATCCATGTGCAGGCAGCAACGATCGCGGCCCATGCCGCGGCCGTGCGAAAGCACTTCCGGTGCAGGATGTCGGGCTTGAAGATCAGCGTGAACAGGTGGGGCAGCGCCGCGACGAACGCCAGGCCAAAGGCACCCACAACGCACCACCTCGAGTACGCGATGGAGCTCACTCGGCTGATCAGCGCGTCAGGCACGAAGAAGATGTAGAAGATCGGCTCGGCCAGCAGCAGCAGGAACGCAGCCGTGATGAACGATGCCTGCAGCCGGACCTCTGCTCGATCTTGGTTGCGCGGCAGGCTTGGCGCCCACGCAACGTAGTCCCGAAGGTTCTCGACGTACACCAGCATCGCAGTGCCCAGGAAGCTCTGGGCGATGCCGTCCCAGAGCCGAGCCATCAGCTTTCGCATGTGCACCCCTCCTCTCATCGCCACAGGTGAGACCGTTCGATCTCGTAGTGCACGATGCCACCTCCCATCGGGTTCGGATGAGCGTCATCCTTGAACAGCGGGTTGGTCCCGTCGACCGCATATTCATCAGGGTTGTCGGCATCCCCGAAAGCCGGCTGCAGGTCGAGAAACGCCGCTTTGCTGACCACCATTTGCGCCCGCAGAGCCTTGGCGTAGTCCGACATCGCTGTCAAGTACCCGCCCGGGTTCTCTGGTGGCACGGTGAACATGAGGTCGATCGCCGGGTTCACGGTCCGCAACTCCGAGAACAGCGTGCCGACGTGGGCTGCAGCCGTGGCAGGCACGGCGCCCGCTGCCTGATCGTTGGTCATCAGAAGGCAATGCGCGGTCGTCAGGTTGAGCGCTCCCGCGCCCGCTCGGTACTGCGCGCCCATCGCCGAGGCCCAGTCGGCGGCCGTCGATCCGCTGCTGCCGAGCTTGTGGATGACGATGCCCGACGTGGCGCTCTGGAAGTCAGCTCCGCACAGGATGACCGACCCCGACACGACCTCAATGTCGAGCGTGATCGACCGAATTGCTGCCGCATTGAGCGCTCCCGTCGGGAACCCGGTCAGGTCTCGCGTCTGCTGGGCCCCGACGCCGCCTTGAACATTGGTGTTCGCCGACCAGGCGCCGCCGTTCCATCGCCACCGGATCACACCATTGGCCGTTCCTGTGAAGTGAAGCTTGACTGCGGACAGCGCCGGATGCGTTGCCCCGTCCTTGCTCGCAATCTTGAGCACTGCGCCTGGCGTCGAGGAGCGAGCATCGGAAAGGTTCGGGCTCGTGGAGCCTTCGTGGTAGTTGCTGGTCCAGCCCGTGACCGGAGCGTCCTGAAAGTACAGACCGCGAGCGTCCATGCCCATTTCCTGAACGCTCGGCGTGAAGCCGAACCCGAGCCATCCGACCCCACCATCCCCCAGCTTCGCGACCATCGATTCGGCATAGTGACGCAGGAAATACTCTCGCTCCCACGTCCAGCTATCGCCGAAGAACCCCTCTATGATTCGCAGCCCAGCCTCGGGCACAGGCAGCATGCAACGCGCGGCGATGGAACGGAACACGCGCAGCCGTCCGAGATTTGCGGTGGGCTGCATTGCCTGATCGATGCGCTTGTCCTGCTCCGCCGTCTTGAGCTTGAGAAACAAGGCATCCGACACCGTGGGCTTGGCCGGACCATCGAGAACATCTCCCTTGTATGCCCAGCACGCGGCGAGCTGCAGCACCTTGTCAGCAGTGACGGTGTAGGGATAGACAGCAATGCGATAGGTGTTGGTCGGAAGCACGAAGGACTTGCGCACCACTCGTGCCTGCGAATCCGAGTTGTATTCGACCTCTTCCTGCCCATCTCCCAGAAAATTCCCGTTCACATCGACGGCACGGAATGCGAAGGTGACAAGGGCTCCAGAATCCGCGTAGATCTCGCCGCAGACTGTCACACGGTCGCCCGGGGCAGAGCCAAACTCATCGGGATAGAGGAACGGACCTCCGACGTGATTCCCCCCCGAGTTCGCAGCCAGGCGCATGGCTCGGCTCCCTGGATAGAGAGCATTCGGCACAAGCGAAAGATAGGACGGCGAAGAACTGGTGAGCATGAACCAGCGCTGCCGGCCGTCGACCACGCTGAGAATTTCTTCGTTCCGGAAGAACGTGTCGACCCAACCACTCAGAACACCCGTCCACGACGGATCGAAAGACTCATCACCGACTGCCGGCAAGGTGTAGAGCGACTCCCGAACTAGAGTCCCGGAACGATTGACCCAGAATCCGTTGTTGCCTCCATCCTGGGTGACGTATACCCCCTTGTTGAGGGGAATTTCGCTTGCCGCCAAGGCTGCATCGGCAAGCGCCTTCGTCGTGAAGCTGCCGACGGATTCGGCAGCAGCGACCGCGCCCGACTCTGCCGCCTCCGCTCCCGCCTGAGCGGCCAGCGCGGACGGCAAGATGCCCTCTTCGCCAATGTAGGCTTCCACCCCCGCCAATGTCGTGCGCGTGCGGCCCAGCCGATCAACTGCGGTTCGTTCGGTCGACGTGGTGAACAGGTCGATGAAGTCGGTGTTCTGCTCGGCCTTGTTGAGGTCATCGATGCTGAGTGCCATGGCTTTCCTTCGGGCAAAAGAAAAGGCGCCTCAAGGGCGCCTTCGTCAGGGGTGATGGGTTTCAGTTGATGACCGAGTCGCGCGGTGGAATCGGCTGGCTATCGGCCGCGTAGTAGTTGTCGCTGTAGTTCACGGCAGTGATGTCGACGTAGTCGTCATCTGCTGGGGATAGCTCTTGCACAAGGTACGCCTGGGCGGCGCGTGTGTCATCGCTCGCGATAGAGAAGATCGTTCGTATGCCGTCAAGGCCCTCTTGTGTGACAAGCGCCTCTGCCGGCACGCTCTGCAGCAGCACCTTGTTGGGCTCACCGACCACCTCTGTGACGTTGATGCTCTGCACAGTGCCGTCACGTTTCATGAGCACGATGCTGTGGTTGACCGCCGGCGTGAATTCAACGTCGCAGCTGAGCGTCAGCACCATGCCGGCCTGCCCCACCACTTCGCCGTCGAAGGACTTGAAGCGAGTGTTGTCCACGATGGCAATGCGCGAGTTCGGCAGCAGAGCTCGAGCGTCGGTCGTCGTCGTGGTCTTCACCGTGATCCGCTGGCCCCTGATCTTGGAGTACTCGCGGTTCGCACGGAGCCAGGCCTGTGCGAAGTTGCGAATCCCAGGGATCTCGAACTTCTTCAGCTTCGTGTAGTTGCCATCGAGCGGCAGAATGATCGATTCGGCCTGTAGCGTGTCCGGGTCCTGGTAGACGAACTCCACGCCGTCGTAGTCGGCATCATTTGCGAAGGTGCGCGCGAAGGTTTCGGCGTTGGGCTTCTTGTTTCGGTGGGTGAAGATGGCGACGTTGGCATTCTGCGCGCGGTCGAATGACAGCCTGATTTTTCCGTTCTGCCGATACGCCTCGCAAAAACCCGCGTTGGCGATCATGTCGATCGTTTCCTCAAGGCTGGTGTTGTCCGAGTCCAGCGTGAAATTGAAGGTCGGCGCTGCCGGATTCATCGCATATGCGAGATCGACCTGCCCCGACATCTGCACCATGTCGAGCTCGGCCAGTTGACGGTTCCCGATCTTCGCGTCCAAACAAACGGCGCCAATTACATCGTGGATGAAGCTGGTTCCTTCGATAGTTCCCGACACGTGGCGCCCCTCGGCATCGAACGATCCCGAAAAGCTACTTGTGCCTGAGTTCCAACGCGGGATCAGCCGCGTCGCAATGCAGTTCAACTGACGATTGCGCACCGAAGTGGCCCGCTGAGTCGCGCGTGTGACGGTATGGATCGTCGTCTTGTTGCCGAAATGGGCCTTGTTGACCGGCGACACGCTGTAGAGGTCGGCCCACTTGATTTCGTCGATCAGCGTCCCGGGATAGTCGTAAAGGTAGGGTGTCGTGCGACGCATGCGCACGCGAGCGGGGCCGGTCCAGCCGGTCACGCGCTCCACCGTCTCGCCCAACAGGTCCGACACAGCCCCGCCGATGACGCTGATCACTGTCTCGATGTTGCCAGTCGGGTTGAGCGAACCGTCCAGTTGCTCGATCTGAATCTCGAACTGCACTGCAACCGGTGACTTGCCACCGGCATCCGCGTACAGCCCCTGCGGCGCGATGACGTTGATCCAGACCTGGGTGCGGTCGAGTTCGCGCAGCGTGATCCAGTCGGTCCAGTCACTCAGCCCATTCGCAACCGACGCATTCACGAAGGTGTTGCCGGTGATGTCGAGCTCGTAGGCGAACACAGTACCGCTCAGCACCACCGATCCGTCTTTGACTTCGATGATGGTGCGCGTGCCCGAGAATGAGCTCAGGTCCGGGATCGCCACAACTGTGACGAGATTTGGAGTGGTGCGCGTCTCGTCGGCCTGACTGCCCGAGGTGACGGTGATCGTGTGATCGTCGATCTTCGTCGCAACCGTGAACGTGCCGTTGTTCTGCGGGCTGAACCACCCCGAAAACGTGACTTGGTCACCAGGCCGCACGCCGACGAACATCGTGGGCACGACGCCCAGGTCGATGTATTTGCGGTCGGCGCCAACGCATTCGGCCTCCTGACTCGCCGTGTAAGACATGTCGAAAGGCGAGATGGTGATGGTCTGGCCGACCTCCGCCACCGCGTTGAAGTTCGGCTTTTTCTCTTTCTGCTCGAGCACGTCGTTGCCGCCGTAGCCTGGCGCACTGCCGGGGATGAACTTGTATCGAGCCGCGGCGGAAAGCTGTATCTGGTTGAAGGCCTTGAGCGTGAAGCCGTCAGTCTCGACCGAGCGGCGCACGCTCACGATGTTGTCGATGATGGGATCGCCGATCAGCAGCTTCGGGGCGTCGCCGCTGTTCGGGCTGGTAAAGGGCCAGTACACGGCCGCACTCGAACCAGTAACGGACGAGATGAAGGTCTCTCCATCCTTCACGTCGCTGACGTTGATGTACCCACGGCTGATGCAGTAGTAACCGTACTCCACCTGTCGGCTGCCGACATACTTGGTGTAAGTGGTCATCATCAGCGACGGGATCGCCTTCACCGTACCGAAGATGTCCTCGACGCGCTGCAGTAGTCGGACTTGGTTCTCGCGCGATCCAAGCTGATTGTTCGGGCTCTGACTCGTGCGGTTCACGTTGGACGGCATCCGCGGGTCTGGCGCGAAGATGCGAGAAACGGCTGTCAATGCCACGCTGACCAGCAGGTTCTGCCCGATTGCGATGAGCGTCGCGGTCTCGCCTGGACTCTCAAGCACCGTGTACTCGAAAGCCCTAGCGTTGACGATGGCCAGCACGTCGTGGCTGATCTCCGACTCTTCGCTGGGTTGCCCCTCGTAGATGTGGACTGTCTTGGTACGAGCCGGCCCGTAGTAGTCGAGGAGCCAGCGGCCCAGGCTTTCGACTTCGAAGACCTTCGGCGCCACCGCCGCGAACGGCTGATCGTAGAGGCTGATCCTCACTGGCGGCTCCAGAACTGCATGAGCGGATAGGTGTCTTTGAGGCTCGCCATGTCTTGGTACAAGTTGCCGTCGGCCAGGGCGTGCAACACGCTGCCCTCGAAGTAGATGCCGCAGTGGTGAAGCCCGAGCGACTGCGACTTGCCCATCAACACGAGGCAGAACTCCTCGGGTTCCTCGATCTGCTCAAAGCCGTGCTGCCCCTTGTGCAAGGTCAAACGAAAGAGCGATGCGATGGCCCTCACGGACCGGTCGATGGTCCTGAACTCTTCGACGCCCTCACCTCGCTCTGTGGCGTACACGTCGGCCACAAGCTGCCAGCACGGCGGGTTCTCGTACTGCTTCTCCAGGTACGTGTTCACGTTCATACGAAGCCTCGCAGCATCGGCACGTCGCGCGTGCTGTAGATCTCACCCGTCCGGGTGACGTTGAGGCGTGGAGAGACGGCGGAGATGGTTGCTGCGCCGATGGTGTAGGCGATCGATTCGACCTGAAGGACGGCGGTCATCTGCGCCTCCGTGAGGTCGTCGCTCAGATACTCGCGGTAGACGGCGCGAATTTTCTCGGTCGTGTCGATTGGGATTCGATCCATCTCCTCGCGGAACGTGTCCGCAACGTCGGTGGTGTCCATCGTGATGTCGAACTTCTGGTCAAGGTTGGCTTCGCTGCCGGCCAGCTTGATCTGCAGGTTCACAGGGATCACTTCGACCACCCCGACCTCGGTGGTGATCGCGCCGATGTAAGGCTCACGCCAGAGGCGCCAGACCTTCGACATGGCGGAATGGCTTAGTTCGATGGTAGAGATGGCGTGCTTTGTCGGCGGAACTGACGCCAGCCAGATCCGCAGTTGCTCTTCGAGGTCGTTCATCAGAAATCCAAGACGGTCGTGTCGACGTTCGCGAATTGCTCAATGCGGTCAAGCAGGCCACTGATGTCGGGCCCCGCGCCGTTCCAGATATCGACCAGGTTCTGCGCGTCTGCCGGCGTAAGGTCGTAGACGCGGCTTTCAGCCCAGACGATGAACGAGATTTGCGTGTGCTGATCAGCGCGCTGTGCTTGGTACGAGCCAGGCACCATCCTGCAACTGTGCACCTGGCACCCGAAGCCGCTGTCGAGCTCCATGTCGAAGGGATAGGCACCCTTCTTGATGAGGTGAAAGAACCATGCTGTCCACACGCTGAAAGCGTCCGGCGTGAGCACCATCGAGACCTGGAACTGCTGCGGCCCGCGGTCGTAGTCCAGCGCGACGCGAGGCGAGCCGCCCGCCACTTCGGTCGCCTTGACGCCGCCGGGCGCACCGATGCTGTACGCACGAATCAGCGGCTTGAAGCCGTTCGGAATCACCGGGTTCGGCATCAGCGGGCCCTCTGCGTGGTGTAGTTGCGCCCGAGCGTCTTGCTCATCTTGCTGTTCGGGTCGTTCAGCTGAGCGACTGTTCTATTGACCGCTTCACTGATGATCAGTTGCCGTTCCCCGTCGGGCATGCGGCGTTCCTGCACGCTGTCGATTCGACCAGTCGTTTGGTTCACGATGGTGATCGGGCCGCCGCCGAGTTGGTCGTTGGGGATGATCGTCCCGGCAGCGTTTGGCACGAAGACCTCTCGGCCACGCTCCCCGACCGTATAGGGAACTCCGGGCGTAACAGGGCCGCCGTCTGCACGGAAGAGGCCTCCTGCGATGCTGGAGAACAGGCTTCCCCAGTTGAACCCACCCGAGCCGCCGGTGACCGACAGGCCCGAGCTCCCGGAAAGACCGATCTGGCTGAGGTAGTCAGCATCGCCGCTGACCGCGCCTGCGCCGCCGGCCAGCATCCCCGCCAGCGCACGAGAAAGAGGACCTGTCACCCCTTGCCGGATGGTCAGGCGCGCAAGGTCGGCGATGATGGAGTTGATCAGACTCTTGAAGTCGGCCTTTCCCGTCGTCACCAGAGAGACCAGTGCGTCCTCCATGCCCCCGAATGCGCGGCCCACTAGCTGCTCAGTCTGCTTGAAGACGTTGGCCGATTCGTTCGCGTAGTTATTCAGGGCCTCGGACGCGCCTAGGCTCCAGTCGCCCTGCTTCTTCCGAATCGCGGCGTAGTACTCGTCGTTGGCTGCAAGCGCCGCCTGTAGTGCGGTTTGGATGTCGGCAGTTGTCTTCTTGTAAGCGTCCGATTCGAGGGTCTTGTTCTTCGCTGCCTCCTCGGTGAAAGATCGCAGGACACGTGCGTACTGGCGTTCGACTTGCTCGCGAGAACGCTGCTGCTCGGCGGCCTCGCTGCCCAGGCCAATGACGCCCAGACGGTCGTCGTACTGCTCGCCTTGCTGGCGCCGCATGTCCTCGAGCGAGCGGCGAACTCCATCCGCGGCGTTTTCCGTGGCCTTCAGAGCATCCGCCCTGCGCTTGGTGTCGTCGGTCAGAATCTTCTGGAAGCCGATCTCGCGCTCGAGGCCCACATTGATGGCCAGCTGAGCCTTGATCTTGTCCTGCGAAGCCAGCAGGCTCTTCTGATCGGCCGTCAGCTGATCCTTGCCCTTTAGGTCCGCAATGAGCTGGACGAACTTCGCCTGCTCTTTCTCGGCGTCGGTCATCTTGCCAACACTGGTCAACTGGTCCTTAAACGCGGCCTCTTGCTGGCGCAGGGTTTCCAACATCTTCACGCCGGCGTCATCGCGGAACGCGGCGGTCTTCGGGTCCTTGAGCTTCTCGGTGATGTCGGCGATCCGCTGCTGGATCTCGGCTTCGGACCGGCCGGCGGCAAGACCCTCTTGACGCACGCGAGCGATCGCCTGCTCGCGCTTCTCACGGTTCGAAAGGAACTGCTCCCCTTCCTTGTCCCAGCGCGCCCGCGCTTCAACCTGCTTCGCAGCTTTGCCCTGCTCTGCGGCCGTCGTTTTCATCTGCGCGTTCAGCCGCTCGATGTAGGCGATCTGGGCGCGGATTGCCTCGTTCCCCTTCTCCCAGGAAGCGGCCATGCCCGGCACCGAATTGAGCGGCCCGCGCGCCTGGCGCTCCTCGAGTTGCTTCCGCAGGCTTTCCAGCTGCTCGCTGCCGGTCTGGGACCGGCCAACGCCCAGCATGGCGTCCCAGCCCCACGAGGCGAAGCGGATCACGCCCTTCCAGGCAGTCTCGATGAACCCGAGGTTCTGGGTGATCTGCGTGGCGCGGCTGGCCAGCGCCTCGGCGTAGGCATCCTGCGCGGCCCTAGCGGCATCGGTCATCCGGCCCTGGTCCGTCAGTGCCTTGATGTGCTCGTAGGTCGTCATCGTGAGGTGGTGAATCTCGGCATTGAGCTTCACCGATGCCTCGAGGGGCGCGCGTTCCAGGTCCTTGAACACTTCCGCCGTCTTTGTCACAGCCTGCCCCGTGACCCGTTCGAAGTCAGCCGCCGCGGTGGCGTACTTCTGCAGGCTCTCGGCGCCGACGTCGCCGGTCTTAGCCAAGGCGGCCAGGGCCTGGCTTGCGGCGCTTTGGGTGATCGAACTGTTCGCCTTGGCGATCGCCGCGGCCATGTCCTGCATCTGGCTGGCCGTCGTGCCAGCGGCATTCCCGCTCAGGATCAGCGCTGTGGAGTAGGCCTGCGCCTCTTTCGACCCTTGGTAGTACGCCACCACCAAGGCGGCGGCGGCGGCGGCAACCAGCGTGTAGGGGTTGATCAGCGCCAGGAGAGCGCCGCCCAGGGCTCGGGCGGCCGGCACCACGCCGCCGAACATGTCCTTCAGCTGGCCGCCTTGCTGCAGCAGCACCGTCAGGGGCGCCTGACCGCCTTGCAGGCCCACGATGATGTCGGTGACTTGCGCCGGCACGTTACGCAGTGCTGCGGCGTTCTGGGCAGCGCTGATGCCGTATTTGTTCAGCTGGGTGCCGGTGCTGCGAAGCGCGGCTTCTTGCGCCTTCAGAGCAGCAATCTGCGCCTGCACCTGATCGCTGATGCCGGCCTGCGACGCCTTGAACTCCAGCACCTCGGCGCGCGTCTTGCCCACCGTGCTGCCATACCGCTCGATCGCGTTGATGACGCGCTCCTGCTCACGGGTCAGCGTAGACGTACCGGCGGCAGCATCCTTCGTGGTCTTCTGCAGCGTCTCACCGGCTTTCTTGCCGGCGCCGGTTGCGGCTTGCTCGAACTTCTGGACCGACTGGGTTGCCGAAGCCATGGCGGCCGACACACCCGAAGAGTCCGCTGTGTATTCGAGTACTGCTGATGCAATGGTGTCGCTCATCGAGTACTCCAGGAAAGGGAAGGCTCGCACGTGGCGGGCCCGTGTGATGCCGCTAGGTGTGCGACTCAGTCTTCATCTGGCCCCGCAGGGCCTTGGCGCTGGCAACTGCGCCATCGGTCTCGCCGTTCTGGATCGCCAGGTAGGCGTCGTCCAGGGAGCGCAGCAGGTCGACTTCCCAAGGGTCAGGCCGGATCCGCTTGAGCCCGAAGTAGGCGGCGGTATCCGCCCAGGTGATCGGGTTGACAGAGAACGTCGCACCTCGAGGTGCGTTGAGATCCAGGAACCACCGCCAGATGTGAGCGGTTTCGAGCGGCACCTGCGGGAGGCTGGCCAACTCGGGCGCTACGACCCCCGTCTGGTCCCTGATCTCCTGAAGTAGCTTGAGCCGGGTCTTGCCCGTCCGTTTGTCGGGCTTGGACAGCGCGAACTGCGCGCGGGCGTACTCAAGCAGGGCCGCCGTCAGGCCCCGGCGAAATTTGCTTCGTCTTCGATGGCCGCGATCAGCCGGTTCACCCAGTTCGGGCGGGCCTTCAGCATGCGGTCCAGGTTCTCCGGGGTGAACGGGAAATCCTGGCCGCCGTCCTTGAAGCCGTACCAGCCGACCGTGCAGGCCCTGACGATGCGCAGGCGACGGTCGGCGCCGGTGTCCACCACGAGCTCGGCGCCCTTGTCGGTCTTGAGGTCGAGCGTGGCGCGCTGCTTGACGGCGTCGCGCACGTTGACGATCTGGATCTCGCGATCGACCGCCTGGTATTGGTCGCTGGCCGGCCCGACGACGCGGAAGCCGACCTTGGTTCCCGGCGCACCCTCGGGCCCGTCCGGCAGGTGGCCAACGAGCACCTCATGCACGACGTTGGCTGACTGTTCGATGGCTGAAATGTCAAAGTTCATCTTGATCCTTCTAGAAAAGAAAAAAGGCGCTCATCTCTGAACGCCTTCGTCTGCCGTTTACGGCCCTTGCCATGCTGTGCCGCGCCTTGCACAGCCGATCCATGCTGTGCCGGGTGTCAACATGTAGAGGCCGACTCTTGCGAATCGGCTACTAGCTGTTTTCAGCCCTTGTCTCGCTGAGCCGCGCCGAGCCTAGCCCAGCCTCGCCCAACCCCGCCTAGCCGCGCGCGACTTGGCCTGAAGTGATGCTTACTTCATCTCCAAGCGCCGCACGCGACGCTTGAAGCTGTTGTCAGCCCATGCAATGCCTGACATTGCCCAAGAGTGCCCCGCTCTGCCCAGCAATGCCATCCCTGGGAACGTTCTAGGTAATTTTTCTGCGGCCGACCTGCTGATTCAAGAACGAGAGCCTTGCCAGCGCATCTGCGTTTTCTTTGGCCTGATTCGCTGTCAGCGCGGAGCGATCTACAAAACTCAGTCGTCGCCCCATCTTCGATAGCGTCGACCGCAGACCCTTTTGCCCCTGCTTCACGGCGAATGCAGTTTGCTGCCCAGGCTCCACGATCTTGTAACCCTGACCGATCACTGACTGCAGGCACATGCTGCGGTCTTCCAACAGGGCCTCGGAGAGAGCGTCGACTTGCGACACAAGCCTCAACTTCCAGGACTCATACTCTTCCGCCGTGATACGACCTGCGGGTTTCGGCAGGCCGAGTGCCTCTTGCAGGACATCGTGCGGGATCATCTGCCCGTACCCGTATCCACCAGGGCCGAAAAGAACCGCCATCGCGTTCTTCCACGGGGGCGTATAACTAAGTTCACCGTCAGTCACTGCACAAGCTCCACGGCGAAGCGTCCGAAACGCGGACGATAGGTCCCAATGCCGATGCGCCGACCAGCCTCTTCCACTACGCGTACCAGATCTGCTCGGTCGATCACGTCATCCATGAATGCGACGTCGAACTGCGCCGACCAGCCAAGGAAGATCGGGCGACACCGCATGATCTTCTTGCCCGCCACGTTGACGCCACGTACATCCGCGAACTTGTTCGACTTCCAGAGAGCCTCCTTTTTGCGTGGACCCTCGTACTCCAACTTTGCCTTGTCGTTCACGACCTGCACCGCCTGCTTGATCGTCTTGCCCAGCCGGTGAATCTTCCCCGCCTCGGCGATGCAGCCTTCCATGTTCAGCGCAGGGATGAACGGCCCCAAATCGTCGTCGAAGTACATCGACGCCGACCACTCCGACTCCATCAGCCAAAGATAGTCGTCTTCAGTCTTCTTGCGCTTGCCCGACACCGCTTTGTGCGCCTTGGTCAGCTCGTGCAGCGGATTGGCGAGCGTTTCTGCCTGCATCAGCAGGGGACTGGTCCCCTTGATGCGAATCGTCATCGAGTCCATCAGTAGCCCTTTCGAAGTCGTGTCGCCTGCTCTTTTGGCGGGGTTGCCTTAGCGCGACGGCTCGAATTTACTACCGTTTTCGGGTTTGCACAATCTCTTTTCAGGCTTAACAATACCGTTTTCGCACTAAGGCAGCCCGGTTAAGTGGCTGAACGACAATGCCGACCATGCTTTCCGGTTCAACCCTGCGCGCGATCCGTGCGATTCGCAACATGAGTCAATCTGACCTCGCCGCCAAGGCGGGCGTGAGCCAGACCGCCGTTGCTGAGTACGAAACCGGTAAGCGGGACTTGCGGGCTGACACGATCCGCAAACTCTGCGAAGCCCTCGGGGTGACCGTGACCTACAAGGTGGACGGGATAGAGATCAGCGGTCCATAAAACAACAGCCGATTCCCATCCGGCTTCCCGGAGACACGAACTCCACAGTTCGATAGCCCTGGGACTTGATCTCATTCCAAAGCCGGTGAACCTCCACCGGCCGCCCTTGCACTTTCTCTGCTTGTCCCTCACCGGCAATATCGTGAAAGGCAATCAAGCGCGCCAAGCCTCGGTAGTTCTCCCAGTCGGCTTTGACGCCGGCATAGGTGTGGTCGCCATCGATGAGGATGGCGTCGAACGGACCCAGGGCGGCAACACTGCGGATGACGTCCGCGTCCGTGCTGTCGCCCAGCAGCGTGCTGGCTTCGTAGCCGAGGCGGCCGAGGTCGCTGACGGCAGCCTGAAGCTTCCTGCCCGTGGTGGACTTACCCCAGAGCCCGCCAGGAAGGTCGCAAGCAACGCCGACGGCGCCGGCCGGCAGGCTGCTCATGACTTCGTGGAAAGTGTCGCCTTCCCTGGAGCCGATCTCTCCATAACGCGTGACGCCATGCTCGAGCAGCAGCGCGATGAACGAGCGGAGCTCAAACTCGTCCTGGCTGGCACGCCGGCCGGAGAACGTCTTCAGCATTGGAATTCCTTCATGTGGCGGAACGGGTCGCCGCGGGCGATCTCCTCGAGGCGCCATTGACGATGTGCAAGGCGGTGCGCCCAGGCTTCGCGGCTCGGTCGAGCCAGCTGGCCAACCCAATGCGCCGCAACGTCCCAGGCCATGGAGCCCTGATCGACGGCCACGGTCGGCACGCCGGCGAGAGCCGCTTCAACGCCGGTGTTGCTGTTGAAAGTGATGCACACCAGTGCGGCCGACAGCGCCTCGGCGAGATCGCCCTGCGACGGCTCCGTCATCTGCGGGCGATGGACGACCCCGCGCTTGAGGGCCTGCGGATGCGGACGGAAGCGCACGGGCGCCTCGTAGGCGTTCTGCGCCTTGAGCGCGACCTCGGAGTACCACGGCGACAGATCGCGGCCCTGCAGCGCTGCGTCGCCCGGTACTTGGCCGATGAGCAGCACGTAGTCGCCGCCTTGCTTCCACGGCTTCAACAGTTCGCCGAAATGCTCCGAGAAACGGGCCCCGCGGTCAGCAGGAACCTCTGGAAAAGCAGCGCGGCCATTCAGGCCGTTCCAGGCTAGCGAGTACCACTGGAAGCGATCGCCGAGGTAGCCGCGCTCCATCACCAGCACCTCGTGGCCGGCGGCGCGCAGCCTCTGGCCTGTACGCCAGCCCCAGGTGCAGACGTGCTCCGTGCCGCAGGCGTCTCCGCGCTGGATGGCGACCTTGCCGCCCAAGGCGCGAACGCCAGAGGCCACGGCCTCTGCGCAGCGCACCTGGTGGTCGGCGGTCGCGATGACGGTCAGATCGATCACGTGCCGGACGGATCGATTTCCTTCGTCGGGCCGGTCAGGCGGAAGTTGTAGGTCGCCGTGACGACACCATCGACCGCGGCCGACCACTGACGCTGAGAAACCAGCGCCACCGCTCGGAAGATCGAGCCGTCTTCGAACTCGACATCGATCAGGCGCGGCTGCTTGTCCTTGGCGGCCTGGCGAATGACGGCGTGTGCCGGATTGCCCTGCTTCCAGTGGCCGTTCACGCTCATCGTGCCGGGGTCTTCCAGGCCGAGCATGAACTCCTTGGCAGTGGAGCACAGCGTCGTGGTGTCGATTTCCGTCGACGTGCCGCCTTGGTACTGGATCTCGCGGCCGATGCAGTCCAGCGCAACCATGGTCGGCAGCGGATTGACATCGACGTTGTCTTCGGTCGCTTGCGAGATCTTGATCGAGGTCCCTTGGACCTTGAGGGCTTCGGAGGGCATGGTCTTCCTTTCGGGGTGACAAAGAAAAAGCCGCCCGGAGGCGGCTTGGTTGAGGTGCCCGGAAGGGCGGGGAGAAACCTAGGTGCGAGGCCACCAAAGCGAGACGTCCCAACGGGCGCCGTAGCTCTTCGTGGCTTCGTCGTAGGAGGCGACAAGAGCGCCTTGAGAGACGCCGCGGAAAGGCGGCTGGGTCATGATTGCTTCAACCTGGCGCATCAGCGTCGAGGCTTGGGCGCGGGTTGCCGCCCACACGTCGAACTGGAAGCGCCCGTTCTGGACGTCGGTGTTGCCGCACAGCGTGTTGCTCGGGACACCACCGACTTGGCCGTAGACGAGGAAAGGCTTCACGGCGTTCTGCGGCGCGAGGTCCGGGTAGACCCGGCCGCCAAAGAGCGAACTGAGTGCGGCGGTGAACTGGGGTTCGATCATCTCTTGAGCTCCGCGAGCAGTTCCTTCATTCGCTCCGACATCCGCGCCTTGGCGGCCTGGTGCGCCGCTTCCAACTTCCCAAGGTAGGCGGGCCGGATGTACGGCTGCTTCGCCATCCGGATGTTTCCGTACTCCACCCAGTGCCAGTGCGGCGCCTTACGCTTGTTCGGCCCCGTGGCGTAGACCTGCCGCGTCGGCTTCGACTGCTTGTCGTCGTGCCACTGGTAGATCGACTCGTAGAGCTTGCCCGTCGCGAACGGCACTCGGAGGCGAATCTCCTTGTAGAAGACGTCGATGCCAGCGCGGGCAGCAGAGCGCAGCACCTTCTCTTGGATGCCCTTCTCAAGAGCCTTGTGAAGCTCGGCGATGTCCGGCCCGCTGAAGGCGACACCGAACGAGTCCTTCTTGAACATCTGCGCGCTGCTGGCATGGCTGCCGCGGCGCCTTCCGCCTGCTCGTCCGTTCGCCATGGGCTAACCTTTCAGCGCTTGCTCGAGCGGCTCATGAGGAAACGCCTGCAGGGCGCTGCCCGGCGTGCAGTTCACGATCTCAGCGCCCTGCCCCTTCAGACTGCCGAAGCGCTGCGCCCAGCGCTGGTAGGTCGGCTCGTCGGTGTTGCGCAGGGGCGGCCGGTGCCGACCGAACCAGTGATCTCCGCCCGCCGCAGTCATGTCGTAGCCGCACAGCAGAATCCGGCGCGCCTTCGCGTGGATCGCGACGTGGATCGCCTGGTAGCCCGAGTTGCCGCCGGTGCGGATGCAAGCCGGATCAGGATCGAAGCCGAGGTCGCCCGTGCGGCGCAGGCAAAGCACGTCGCTGAAACGCTGATTGGGCATTGCCGTGACCTTCAGGCCTTGAAACTGCATCGCCTCCGCTTCGTTCGTCGCCCACCACATCACATCGGCGGCGTACAGCATTGAGGCCCACGGAACGAGCCGGAAAGAGTCGTTGATCGCGACGACCGGGACGGCCGCCGCTTTGAGTTGCTCGGCGACCTCCACCGTCATGCCGGGGCCGGTCGCGCAGATCGCCACCGTCTGACCAGCCCACAAGGGCGGCACCACCCAATCGATCATCCCTCGTTGGCTCCGACAGCGCAGCCGAGGTCGATGAACTCCTGCGCGACCTCGTCGGGTAGCACAGCCTTGATCTCATAGATGCGATCCGGGTAGCGCGGCAGCCGGTGGTGCACGACCCGCATGGCGGCGTCCACCGGTTCGACGTAGCGGATCCGGAAGCTGGCCGTCGCGCGACTGACTTCCTTGTCGCCGGCGACGAACTCCTGGTTCACGAAGCCGGTGCCGTTGATCGTCTTGATGCTGGCCGGTAGCCGGGAGTGGACAGGAACCCAGCCTTCGACCTCCTGGCCCCAATCGTCGCGGACCGTGCTCTTCTTCTCGATGGTGATGCGCTGGTTCAGGCGCCCGGCGTTGACCTGCCCCATGTCACGCCAGCGCTGGGTCGCGCTGCCTCCACAGGATCGCCGTGACCTTGGGCGACAGGAGATCGCCGACCGAAGCCTCACGGTTCTTGAACATCTCAACGCCCACCTCGAGCACCGCCGCCTGGATCAGCACAGGGACGGCAGACACCGGGCCCGGCGGCGAGTCGCTCAGCGCGGCCAGCCAGTCCGGCGGCGCCTTGGCGATCTTCAGGTAGTCGATGACGATGGCCGAGGCCGCATCGGCGCAGAACGTGAGGTCGGCTTCGTTGTCGGGCAGGAAGTCGTTCGAACGACGCTGCATTTGCGCGAGGGTGACGAGTGCGGGCATGTTCAGGTCCCCAGCTTCACGGGAGCAGTCTTGTCGATCCCATCGCGCCCGTCCTTGCCGTCGCGCCCGCGCTTTGCGGCCAGCTGCCATGCCTTCGCGCCGTCCAGAGGCTTGTCCGTGGTCGGCTCGTTGCAGAACCAGAGCGAACCGCCCCAGGTCACGGTGTCGCCCTGGGCGTATTCCTCGCCATCCTTGAAGACCCCGCGGTAGATCATCACCGGCAGGGTGAAGGGATGCATGTCCGGAGAGCCGCTCGAGCGTTCCACGCTGACGAAACCAGTCCGCCCCTGGAAGGAAACTTTGATCTCGGCAACCCCCTCCACGATGCACTCCCAGCCCTTCATGGCTGCCGTCGTTTCGAAGCTGCGCCACAAGCCACCGGCGTGCCGCGCGTAGGTGCCGCGGGGATAGTTCTTCGCCAGGTCGATGGAAGGCAGGATCTCGATGTGAGCCGCGTCACGCCCAGGCGCACCATCTCGGCCATCAACCCCATCGCGACCAGCGACGCCATCGATCGCCTTGGGCAGAAGACTGACCGCCTTCTCGACCTGAGCCTGCATGTGCCGCTGCACGATAAGGTCGATCTCTTCGGCACTGATGCTCTTGCCGTCCTGGCCATTGACGCCATCCCGGCCGTCCTTTCCATCGACCCCGGGCGCGCCATCTTTTCCGTCAGCGCCGTCGCGACCGTTTTCTCCGTCGCGGCCGGGAGTTCCGTCCTTCCCATCGATGCCGGCCGGGCCTTCCTTGCCGTCCAGCCCATCCTTGCCGGGCGCGCCATCGACGCCATCACGGCCCGGTGCACCATCCTTTCCGTCCGCGCCTGGCAAGCCGTCAACTCCGTCCTTGCCGTCGACGCCATCGCGGCCATCCTTGCCCGGCGCGCCATCCTGGCCAGGCGTTCCGTCTTTCGGGACCGGCATCTCAGCCATCCGCTTCTCAAGGCCGGCGATGCGCTGCGCGAGCGCGTCCTCCACGGCTCGAACGAGCGTCTTCACCGCAAGGATGAGGCCATCGGCGAGTGCTTTCATCTCAGGCCGCATGGGTCAGTTCCTTTTGGATGTAGTCGAGGAAGTCGCGCGCTTCTTGAGCACTGACGTCTTCCGACGGCGCCGGTGCAGGTGGCGCCGGCGCCGTGGCGGGAGCCGCGAGAGGGTTGCTCTTGTCGCGCTCGGCCAGCGCCGCAAGTGAGTAGTTCTGCTGCTGCATGTAGACCGTGTCGCCACCTTTGAGCGGCCCGCGGTTGAGCGTCTTGCGCGCCTCGTTCGGGGTATCGATCGACCCGCCAACGCGCTTCACGAGGATGTCGGCTTGACTCGACGGGTCCATCCGCAGCAGGCCGTCGAGGTCGAGCTCAGTGCCCATTCGTCCGCGTCCATCGACGCGCACGTCCAGACCGAGGCCTTCGTCCTGGCACAGCTCCATGCTTTCGATTAGCGATTGCAGGCAGTCGGCGTAGTAGATCTGGTTCATCTCGCCGACCTTCTGGCCAGTTGGCAACTGCCCGTGGCCGATCTTGAAGGGCGGGACGTGGAAGCAAGAGCACACCACCTCGGCGGTCCATTTCAGCTGCTCGATCATTTGCGCCTCGACCGCGGTCATGCGCATCGGCTTGAACTCGAGGCCATCGCCCAGAACCGCGACCTTTCCGGCCTTCTCGCCCGTGTAGTTGGCGTCCCAATGCGCCTTGAGGCGCTCAGCAGTCTCGTCACTGATCGGGCCGGGCGCCGTCAGGATGCCGCCGGGGCTGGAACCGTTGGTGAAGAACCGCGTGGAGTCCTCCTGCATCTTCAGGCCCTGGCTCGCGGCCAGGCCACAGGCGAACAGCGGAGATGTTCCCACCAGCGGGTGAAAGATGCAGTTCATCCGGTCGTGGATGATCTCGCTGGCCGGCACGGTCACGCCCCCCTCCACCACGCCCGACAGGTAGTCGCCGCCAAGTTGATAGAACACCGACCCGTCAGGCGACACCAGCGGCTGCACTCGATTGGGATCGAGGACGTATTCACGGATGACCACGCCGCGCAAATCGCGCTCCTTCAGCACGTAGGCATTGCCCCGCATCAGCTTCGACGTGATCCACTGCTCCTTGAACTGGATGTGGTTCTGGAAGCGGTTCGGCTTGCGGAGCACCGGCGAGTAAGCCGCGCTGTCGGTCTCTTTCCAGATCCCGTCGGCGTCGATCTCGACCAACTTCGTCCGGAGCTTGCCGATGTCGGCCGAGATGAGCGTGATGCAGGCGTAGACCGCGTGGAAGGCGATGACCGTGTCGACACTCCACTCGATGTTGCGCTGCCAAGCGCCAGTGAACGGCTCACGGATGAGCGGATACCAGCCTCGATTGGGGACGCTCTGCAGCGTGCCGGCCGCTTTCTGTCGCGCGCCGTTGGCCATGGCCGAGAAGACGCTCAAGCTACGCATGGTTCATGCCCCTGCCCACGAGGGCCGTCACAAGCAGCAGGAAGACGCCGGCAGTGATGAGCGCCCATCCGAAGCCAGCGAGCACGTAGACGCCGGCTACGACGAGCCCGATGCCAGCCGCGCCAAGCAGCACAAACCAGAGCAGCGCCGACAGTGCGATGGCCCCGACCACAGCGAGCAGGCTGGCGCCGGCCGCCAGGGCCCGCGTGATCGTCTTCCCCGTCATTCGGCTGCCGAGCCTTTGGCGTCCATGATCGCGGCACGCACCTTTTCAGCGCCCGAGGCGTGATGCACCTTCACATCGAGCTTCTTGGCGAGTTCGTGCAGCGCGACGGCGTCGAGCGAGTCCAGCACCACGTCTGCGCCGTCGACCTTGACCACGTACTCGCCTGCAGGGGCGGTCGGAGCGGCGGCGACTGGCGCAACAGGCGCAACAGGCGCCGGCGCGGGTGCGGGCGCAGCTGCCGGCGGCGGCGCTGCCGGTGCTACCGGCGCGGCCACCATGTCGCGCGTCAAGTAGCGTCCCCGGCCCATGGCTTCGAAGATTCGGGCGTACCGCGGCGCCATGACTTTCTCTTTGCCGGTCTTGCTGTCGAAAACGGAGACTTTCATGATCGGTTCCTTTGGTCAGCCTTGCGAAAAGGGCCTCCCGAAGGAGGCCCCTTGCACCAGGCGAGTCCTGCTTACGCTTGACCCCACTGCACGCCGTTGAGGAACGCCACCGCCTGCGGGCGGCGCTTTTGCCAGCGCACGTAGCGCTCGGCACGGATAGCCAGCTGGTTGGTCTGGAACATCGAGACCAGCTGCGCGGCCGTCGGGGTGGCCGTGGCCGCCGCGTCGTCCAAGAAGATGGTCGCTTCGCGCGAGATGTCGATGTTCACTTGGCCGTCGTCGGCGAGGTAGATCTCGCTCGCGAAGGCCAGGATGAACAGCGAACCCGACGTGTCGCTCGGCACGTAGTTCGAGATCAGCAGCGGCACGCCGTCGATCGAGCCGGCACCATTGACGCGCACGTCCGGGAACTCACGCGCACCCAGGGGATTGCGCATCAGCGACAGGTTGCGGGCCGTCTTGGCATCGGTGATGTAGACCGCGCTGCTGGCGGGCAGGTTGGTCGCGTCGGCGGTCGCCCAGAGGGCCGCGATGTCGGCGCGCACACCATCGGCATCGGTTCCCGTCGAAGGGATCGGCGTCACGGCGTTGGTGACCGAGGCCGGCGATTCGCCGGCACCGGTACCGGCGGCCTTTGCCGGATCGACGAAGTCGACGTCCATGCGCTCGATCACCGCGTCGGCCAGGTCGTCGCGCGTGAGTTGGACGATCGCCGGATCCGAGAAGCGTTCCAGTTCTTCGGTCACCACCGAGATGGCGGCGATCTTCGCCCACTTCAGCGTCGCGGCCGAGTAGCCGGCTGCGGTGACGGGCTTGCGATAGCCTTCACCGACCCATTGCGCGCTGCCGGCGGACGTCTTGCCCGGGATACGGCTATTGAACGGCACACGACGCAGCGCCGGAATGCCGCCGACACCGAACTGGCCAACGATGGTGCGCGGGCGCAGGAATTCGATGAACTCGCTCGACAGGTTCTGGTAGTCGACCAGATTGCCGGCCCAGGTGGGGCTGGTCGTGGTGCCGGCCGCGACGGCTGCCTTCATCACGTTCTGCAGACGCGTGTCCTGGCCGAACTTGTTCTCGGCGAAGGCCTTGGCGCTGTTCACGTCGCCCTTGGCAGCGAACATCGACAGAGCGAAACGGGCGAAGCCGATGCCCGGCTCGTCGTTGCGCTGCGTCTTGATGACGGCGGGGGCGCGCGATGCAGCGCCTTCTTCGCTGTTGCTGCCCTTCACCGGGGCGGCGCGCTGGATGTTCAGCTTCTCTTGGTCACGCAGACGGCCCAGATGCTTGTCGATCTGCTCGACTTCCGCCTTCAGCGTGTCGTAGCTTTCGGCCTCGGAATCGTCCAGAGTCCGCCCTTCGTCGGAAGCCTTCGTCATGATGCCGGCGAGCTCGGCGGCCTTGGCTTGGCGGCTGGCTTCGAACGCGCTGATCTGCTCGGCGACGGTGCGCACCTCGCCGGACATGGCGAACGGAAGCGCACCGGCAGCGCCCAAGGCGCCGAGGACATCGTGCGGGATGTAGTTGGTCACGGGGTGACCGGCGAACGCCGCCACGCAGGCGACGGCGACCACGGCCAGGAAGGCGATGGTCAGATGGTTGCGGGTGAGTTTCATGATTGCCTTTCAGTTGGAGAGATACACAGCGCCGGGACGGCGATCCTTCTTTCCCGAAGCGCCGGGAAGGTTGTTGCCGGCTGCGCCGGCATCGAGGTAAACGACACCCTTGCGCGTGAGGCCAAGCGCGGCCCGCGTTTGTGTGTCGATCGCCTTGATCGAGGTGATGGAGCAATCGGAGTTGGCAGGCACTGTTACCGCGCTCAACTCCAGAAGTTCCCATGAGAGGTATCGAAGACCATAGGTGCCTTCGATGCGCGCGCTCTCGAGCGCGTTGAACCCGATCGAAAGCCCGCGCACAAGCTTTGACTTGATCGACTGCCATGCCATGTCGAGGCGATCCTTCAGCGGACCTGGCTCGTCGATGTTCGCGATCTCGCAGTCGACTTCGATCTGCTTGGCGGAGACGCGCGCTGCGGTCACCCAACCAATCGGTTGCTTGCTGTCGTGTTGCCAAAGCAGCGGCGTCGGCAGAGTCGCGACCATGCCCTTCGGCTCTACGATGTCCGACATGCGGTCGGTGCTCACCGTGCTGGCGATGCCTGTGAAGAGACGCTTGCCGGAGGATTCATCAACGGCCTTCAGCTCCATCTTGGAATACGCGCGTGTGGACATCTTGATGCTCCAAAAAGAAAAGCCGCCTCGATCACTCAAGGTGGCTTTGCGGGGCTTAGCCCTGAAATGAAAAACCCGCCACTGGCGGGTCTGCTTACTATTCGGCGGCCAAGAGTCTCCAAGGTATCCCGGCTGCTTTCTTTGCGGCCCACGCCGCTCGAACGCTGGCGCCTCGGCGCGCTCGCTCTTCTTCCGTCTGCACTCTGCCAGCGGCGTGCTTATTGCCTAGCAACTTTGCCGCGTGTTCGGGTGCCAGCTTCCGTCCTCGCAGCTTTTCTGCGGCTTTCGCGACGGTCTCCGGCGCTCTAATGCGACCTGCAGCCTTCGCTGCAATCTTCGCTCTGGTTTCGGTGCTGCGTTTCATCCCCCTATGGGCGGAGGCGGTTGCCTCGACCGCCGCACGGTCGCGTGGCTTTCCTTTGGTTGGCGATTCAACCCCAGTTTGTTTCAAGCGCAACTTCTCGAGCGCCTCTGGTGTATGCCGATACCCCAGCGTGTGCTGGTTGCCCATTTTGGAAAGCGCCTGTTTTGCCTTAGTTTCCGGCGAGTGTCTCAATCCGAGGCAACTGCCAGCAACGCGTGCCGTGTTGTATTCGGGGATCAACGCATCCAGAAGGATCTGCTCGTAGAGAAGCAAGTTATCGCGGCTACACAGCAGAAGAATTCGAAATTCAAACTCATCCTCTCCCTGCTTTGCCCAGGAGTTTTGCAGATGCTTGCTGTGGTGCGTGCCGCGTTGCAAATGCAAACGGTGCAACTTCCATCGAAGATGGAAATTTACAGCGCTGCCGATGTACCTCTTGCCGTTGACCGTGTTGACGATCTCGTAAATCCCGGAACGCTCACGCTCCGCTAAACTGTACTCAGCCATTGTTGATCCTGATCCGATCGATGGTGGTTAGAGGCCCGCTTGTGTTGACGCACTTGCGGGCTTCGTCATTTTATTCCTCTCAGGCGAAGATGAGTTGGTACTTCTTGGCGCCCACAGCGACGGGGTTCATCGCCATGAGGGTGACAGCGTTGAAGGTGGACATCAGCGGGTCGATCTTGGCCGTCCCGGATGCCTTCTTGGTGATGTAGATCGCGTTGCCGGCGCCTTCGGTCTTGGCGTTTCCGACAACCCAGTTCATGAGCGGCGATCCGCCGTGAATCAGTTCGTTGCCGGCCAGCTTCCGCTCGGCGGTCTTGATGGCGCCGTTGAGCTTCCAGCCTTGCGAGATGGCGACGATCTGCTCGAGCTTGATGCCGCACTCAGGCGACGTCATGGCATCCACGATGTCGCCGATGCCCGCCGAGTCGGCGCCGACGGCGTTCTTCTCGGGCAGCAGGCCGGCATCCTTGATCTGCTTCGCCAGGTCGGCCACCTCTGCGACGTCGTCGCCCGGCTGATCAACTATGGTGAGCTCCTCGGCCTCCGCGAAGTCCAGCAGGACGGGAGCAATCTCCTTCCGGCGCTCAAGCACGATTCGATGCGCCCAGGCCTTCGACCACTTGAGCCAGCGGCGCGTTTCCTTCTCCCGGCCCAGGGCGGTGAAGCCCAGCAAATCGTCCAGGCCACCGCCGTCGACGCCGATCACCACAACCTCGCAGCGGCGCAGCAGTTCCTTGAAGCCCTCTGGGCCCAGGAGCCGCTCGTCTACGTTGGTCGGGCCCAGCGTTCCGGGCTTCGACCCCTTGGGCGCCGCCGCGTTGAGCCAGAAGTCCGCGCCGGCCCAGCGGTCCGCGTGCATCGCAAGACCGATCTCGACGTTCAGATGCTGCGAGGCCCAGGCCCGCAACTCGTCTTCGCTGGTGCGCTCGGCGACCTCGCACTCGGCGATCAGCCGCTCGACCGTGATCGAGCGGCCGGCGTTCGGCGTGACCATGTGCCAGTTCTTCGGATCGCGCCATGCCCGATCCTTGTCCTTCTGCATGGCCCGCGGCATCTCGTAGAGGATGGGCAAGATGGGCGCATCGAACTTGCCGTCCCGCACGTCGCGTGCCTTCTGCAGTTCGCTCTTGAACACCCCGACAGGCGCCTCCTCGCTCTGCGTCGTGATCGTCAGCAGGAAGGCTTCCGGGAATGGGAGCATGCCGCCGCGCAGCTGGCGTAGTGCGCTCGCAGCCTTGGCCATCTTCGCGATGACGTGGAGCTCGTCGATCAGAATCCCGACGGGCTTTTTGCCCGTCACCACGGCCGGATCGAAGCTCATCACCTCGAGTTCGGCCTTCGTTTCACGGTGCACGACCGTCTTCAGGTGCTCCCGAACATGCAGCTTCTTCTCCAGGACCGGGTCCAAAGCGATGGCGCCAGCGATCTGGCTGAAGGCGAGCTCGGCAGTGTCCTGCACCGGCGCCGTCAGGATGAACGGTGCGCGGGGCCGCTGGTTCAGCAGCAATGCCGTGAGCATGAGCTCGGCGCCGTAGGAGGTCTTCGAGTTCTTCTTCGGCACCAGGCAGAAGATCTCGCGGATGTAGCGCGTAGCGGTCGCCGCATCCCAGGATCCGAACAGCGCGCGAACGATGTCCCGGAACCAGTCGCCGGCCGCGTCCTCGAGGGTCGGCGTTCCAACCACGTCCGGCAGGCGCAGCTTGTTGAACACTGCCACCCCGCGGGCGGCTTGATCGTCGATCAGCGGCAGGTCCGGGACCAGGGAGCGGCCTTCACGCAGCCTCTGCTCCCAATCCGGACAGGCCAGGTTCCAGCTCATTGCAGCGGCGTGCCAGCCTTCGGCAGCAGGTCGCCCCACTCAGTCCCCACCGCGGCCGTCTTGGCATCTGCGTCAGCCTGTTCCTTCTTGCCCAGCTTGGGCGCTTTCGTACCCACTTCGGGCTCGGTAGGAGGCGGCACCGATGGCGTCGGGGTCATGGCGATGTAGGCCTTCTGTGCCGTGACGTTGCCCCCCTTTGCCGCCCGGTGCATGGCGGCGAGGACCTCCATTCGACGCTGGGACGCACCGACCGAAAGCTCGGCCTCGAAGTGCTTCTCCAGGGTGTTGCGGGAGATCCCGAGCGCGACCGCGATGTCCTGGTGTGCCATCCCGCCACCGGCGCAGATCGACACGTTCCGGCGCATCGCAGCAGTCGGTTTGAAAGAAGGTCTTGCCATATTCGATTTCTGCGCAAAAATGCGCTCCGGCCTGGATTTCGGCCAGGGGAGTAAAAAATCTCCGCGTGAGAGAACAGCAGGTCTAGGCCAAAGGCCCCCTAGGACCTCGGAACCACCCCCCCCCACCTTTGGCAATGCCACCCTGCCCGAAGAGCCCTACGCGCCTTCCAGGCGCCTCCGCAGCCATTGGCTGAGGGTCATGTCGCCCTTCGCCCCGTTGCAGTGCCGGCAAGCACACCTGGTGTTCGCATAGGAGTGAGGGCCATTGCCGGCTAGCGGCACGACGTGTTCCAGTTCCGGCGCGTCGGACTCACACGTGCCTCGCAGCCTTCTTGGGGTCGGGTCACCGCAGATGTAGCAGGTCCAGCCGTCGAGGCTGAACACCTTGTAGGGGTTGACGTCTTCCACCTGCGCGCTCAGCAGACGGGCTCTGTCCTTCGCTCGGCTTGAGCTCTTGGCCTTCCTCAGCAGGTCGGCACTGCACTCGGCAGAGCAACACTGATGGTTGCCCGAGCCGGGAAGCCGGCAGAACTTCGCGCCGCAGCCTGGGCACTGCCGATCTCGGGCGCGCATCACTTGTGCTTGTCGTACGGCGCGTGCTGCAATCTCCGCATCGAGCTTCACCTTGGCTGCCTCAGCCTTAGCGACGCGCCTTCGCTCCCTACGCTGTCCAAACTCAGGATCCTTTTGCCGCTTCCACACGTGCAGCTTGCACGCGGGGCGGCAGAACTTCGCAGCGCTGTTTACCGGACTGAAGACCGCTCCACATGCATCGCATTGGCGGTCAGGTAGATCCAGCGGCACGTACCGCTCTACCTGCCGGCGGAGCATGTACTTCTGCCTGCACTCGTCGGAGCAGTGCCGCCGAGCCAGCGGCAGGCCATCGATGGATACGCCGCAGTTCTTGCACCTGCGGCCTACCGATGAAACGCCTGCCAACTTCCGGTTGGCGCATCGCTTGCTGCACGCCTCAAGCTGGTTCTTTCTCGGCGTCCCGTCCTTGTTCAAGGTTGGCAGGACAGGGACGCCACAACCGCGGCACGACAGCCGCCTATACTCTTCCGTAGCCATATCGACCTCTCGTACAGGTTGATTGGTCAGAGCCTCGTCGGTGTTAGCGCACCTTCGAGGCTCGTCTGCTTATGGGATCTGATTGTCCTTTCTTTGGGCGTCCGAGTCATGGTGCGGCTTGCACAGCGGACGCCAATTTTTGCGATCCCAGAACAGGCCCTGATCGCCGCGGTGCGGGGTGATGTGGTCCACCACTGTCGCCGGCACCGGCAACCCGTCCTTCTCTTCACAAAGCACGCACAGAGGGTGTTCCCTCAGGAACTCTTCGCGAGCCCGCTGCCACTTCGAACCGTAGCCGCGCTCGGTGGTGGTCTTGCCAGCACGCCAGGACCCGGCGCTTGCCAGCGTCTTGACCCGAGATTCGACAGACTGGAGTCGCGGGCGCAGCGTGGTGAGGCGGGGCTTTGCCATGGTCAGGCCTGCTTCACCCGGATGCGGATGGCGCGCTGGGTTACAGCGCCGAACTTGTCCCAGTCCGGCTCGCGATGGGAAACGACCGCGACAAATATCAGCGCGCGGAAGTACCAGATCCACCACCAAGCGAAGTGAGCCTCGAGCTTGACCTCGACGTTTGCCACGGCTCAGGCCTTGACGAACTCTCGTTCGGTGCTGGCCAGGCTGGTCACATCCAGCAGGCCGGGTTCTCCGGGTCCGGGCGGATACTTGGCGGACAGGTGTAACAGCAGGGCGCGTTCCACGGCCTCGGGCAGCGACGTGCCACCGATGCGAACGACAGCCTGGATGTCGATGTCCTCGACACGAGACACCATGTGCAGGCGGACCAGGTTGGGTTCGCCCACGTGCATCTCGACATCCACGCCAGAGAGGCAGTGCTGCATTTCAGCACCATCGACCAGCACGCGAGCGCCATGGCTATGGACTTTGGGCGCTGTGATTTGGACGCGACTACCCATGGCGCACCTCGGAAAGAAGAAAGCCCGCACGAGGCGGGCAACGGCTGATTGCTCAGCCGGGAGACAGCTGCAGTCAGCGGAAAGGGTTCTCGACGCAGCGAGGCTCGGCGCTGTCTTCGTAGAAGGTCGCGACACGCAGCACCTCGGGCGTCAGGGTGAAGCCGCAGGCGCAGACGTGCGTTGGGTCGGTCGAATTCGGAGCCGGCTCCACGTCGTAGTCGATGCCGCACTGCGGGCAGTCGTATTCCATCCAGCGGTCGGTCATGGCTTTCCTCTGGCGGAAGTATGGGGCCGGCACGCCGCCCGCATCCCGAAGGAGGAGATGGGTGTGTAGCGGGCGGCGGTCGGAGGCGCACCGTTAGACCACGGGTAGGCGCTGGGCGCGAGCAGTCCGGCGGAAGTCAGCAGGCGAGGGAACGCTGGGTGCCGGGGGGTGCGCTCGGGGAATCGGGGCGGCCAGGCTGGGCTGTTGCCCACTTAGCCAACGCAGACGCATGGAGCGCTGCGTCGGGCCCTGCCGATCGAAGGTTCAGGCTGGCGTGAAGTCCACGTAGAACTGGCGGCCGGGCACGAACTGCGCTGCAGCCTCCGGGTTGATGGTGCCGAGTTGGATCTGCCCGCCGGGCGTCCACTTGAAGAACTTCTCGTTCTCCGGGCTGCCGCTGGTGACGGGCGCGAGATTGGCCGTCTTCAGGCCTCCCTCGGACTCGGTGACGCTTTGGACCTTGAACTTGGCTCGAACGGTGGTCATGGTGGTTGCTACCTTCTACTGGCGCGCTCGGACTTCCGGTCTGGGCGAGATGCCAAGCTCCGATTCCGTGCGTGCGAGTTGGGTTGCCGGTCTTTCCCGGCTGTCATTCGGACCTGTCCACCTGACCCCACGCTTCATATGCTGACGGGGCTGCTATCGGTGGCGGCGGTGTGGGGTGCCTGAATGCGGGTGAGTCCAACCGGGCCGAGGCTCCATGCAAGGCCCTACAGGTGCTTCACGCCGGCTGACCGGTCCAAAGTGATTGCGGCGGCCGGGAATCCCCAACCCTGCGCGAGGCGCTTGACCGCGAACCTGGAGCGAACCCGGGGAGTCGAACCCCGCAACGGCGGCTTGGAAGGCCTCCTGCCCCCACGGGCGACTCGCGGAAAGTCATTGACGGGCAATTGATGGCGATGCCCGATCTATCAATGAAAAAGCCACCTAGGCTTGCACCTGGGCGGCTGAGAGGTTGATGGCGGCGACCCGCGCGGTTCCCACGTCCCGAGCTTTCTGCCGTGGTTGAGTACCGGTATCGAGGAGCGAGTCACTCTTGCCGGTTCGGTTTTCGCATGCCCGTCAAAGTCGCAGTGCTGCGTTCTACTTCACCATCAAATCTGCAGCCTGCCTGACGTATGTTGCCCTTGTGGTCGCTTTCGCTCCCGCGGAGAAACGGTTCTCAAGCTGCAGACTTGATGACGGTCGGCGCCCTCTCCGACTCAACCTTGTTAAGGGTTGTCGCTCACGTAGCCCGGCGGCACCGGGCTTTCGCCATCACGGCTGCGGACTGCTTACCGTCTTCCGAACCAGAGGCACCGTTGGTACAGCGCCAAGGTTTTGGATCTTCCGGCAACCCGCATGCGTCATGGACCTGATTCGAAGACGGCTCCGCCATCACCGGCGGGCCTGATCTTGTTCTGCTCCGGAACACCCGGGCTATGTACAGGTGGGGCGGACTGTACCAGAGATTTCCCAGGATTTCCACGGATATGCATACAGGTGTCAGAGGTCGAGCGACGGCGCGATCTTCCGCATGGCGGCCGGGCCTGCGCGGGCCGATTGGCTATCCATGTACGCCGAGAGCCAGACGGCCAGTTGCCGCAGTTCGAACGGGAACTGGCTGGCGAAAGGGATGCGGCCGGTCCCGTTGCAGGGCTTGCAGATCGGGCCGCCCAAGGTCGTGCTGCCCTTGATGAGGCCTTGCCCGTGACCGCCGCAAGCCTTGCAGACGCTGTCCCGATGCCATGCGAGGCACGCTTTCGCCATGTCCGCGGCCTGCGGGCGCTTGAGCTTCACCCGGGAGTCCTTGGCCTTCTCCCAGACCTTCAAGGCCAGGATCTCCACGATCTGCATGGCGGCCTTGTTGTCGCCCATGAACAGGCGCTCGAGCGGCACGGCGATTTCTGCCTTGGGCACAGGCCGGCCGTCCCATGTCTTGCCCTCGGTCAATTCACGGTCGGCCAGACCCATGGCGCCGAGGACATCCGTGTCGGCGTAATCGGACCGCGCGTCGGTGCTCAGGTTCGAAGAGCGCACGGCGGTGGAGTAGCGTTCGATGATCTTCAAGGTGGTCCTCCAGATAGAATCAAGGCTCTCGGTTCGACTCTCTGGAAGGCCCTCGGCGCTGGCAGGCACCGGGGGCTTTTCGCTTGCTACTTCACGCTCACGAACGGCATCGGCGAGCCGGCGGCCACGTACTGCGGAAGCTTTCCATCCCACTTGGCGATCGCCTGCAACTGCACATAGCCGGCACCGCCGGACTTCTCGATTGCGGCGGACTGAATAGCGATGGCCTTGGCCTCGCCCTCCGCTTGTGCGATGCGCTGCTCGGCCTCGAACTTCGTCCGCTTGAGGTTGTTCTCGGCAGTGGCAGCCTTCTGATTGGCTGTGACCTTCTCCTCGATGGCCGCGTCGAACGCTTTGCTGAAGCCGAAGTTCACGAGGTTCACGTTCTGCACGACGAGGTGGTACTGCTTCATGCGCTGCTGCAGGTTGCGCGCAATCGCCGCGCTGACCTCCTGACGCTTCGTGACCAACTCCTCGGCGGTGTATTGCGCTACCACCGCCTTGAACGTCTCATAGGTCGCCGGCTGCAGTAGGAGTTCTGCGTAGCTCAGCGTTGGGTTCATCACGTACAGGTCACGCGCCTTCGTCGGGTCGATGACGAAGTTCACAACCAGATCGGCATGCACGCTCTGCAGGTCTTTCGACCCGGCGTCGCTCTTGGCGGCATCCACGCGCTGCTGTCCGAGGTAGATGTCGCGCGTCCGGCTCCAAGGGGCGATGAAGTGCGCTCCTTCTCCCAGGAGTTCCGGGGACACCTTCCCAAAGGTCGTGACCACGGCAACATTCGACGCCGGGACGGTGGTGAACATGCTGGACGCAAAGGACACCACCGCAAGCACGAAGAAGACGCCGGCCACGAGGCGAGGCACCGTTCGACCGCCGGGCCGCAAGACGAATGTTGAAGCGACCGTCAAGACGGCCAGCAGAATCAAGATCAGAGAGGCAATGAACATGGGCTTTCCTTTTGAAATGCGCCGTCAGGGGTGGCGCCGGACCCGTTGATTCAGCTGCGCCAGCACAAGTCCAGCGCTTGTGCCTCAGTGAAGCCTTCCTTCACCAAAGCCAAGTACTTCGCGCGCGTGACCTGCGCATTGAGTTGCGCCATTTCCAGCATCGCTGGCAGGTTCTCGCGGATGGTCTTGACGCCCTGCGCCAAGTTGATGCGGTCTTGTTCTTTCATGACGGTCTTTCAGGCAACGCAGACCTTCACGCTCGGGTGAGCGCTGCGGATCCGGTTGAGGGTTCGTTCGATGGCGGTCTCGTACTCGGAGCGGGCCACGCTGGTGCGCTGGAGGTGGTGCCACTGCTGGAGCTCGCGCATGGCTTGCAGGCCTACGCCGGTCGTACCCATGCGCGCCGTGGCTTGGTAGCGCTGATGCGACTCCTGCAGGACGCTCTCGACCTCCAAGGCGGCCGGCAACACCTCAGGCCCGATGCCCATCTCGCACATCGTCTCGGCGAGATTCACGATGTCAGCGATGGCGCGCCAGTCGTCCACCGTCGCTGCGCCGGTGGCGAAAGACTGGATCGCCGACAGCTCGCGCAGTTGCAGCTTGTCGAGGCGACCATCGTCAGTGATGCAAGCGCCAGCGATGGCGAGCGGGATGGGGTTGGTCAGCGCCCAGACCTTGCGCCGGCACTTCTTCCGGCTCATCGTTGAGGCTCCTCGCGGTAGAAGTCCCTCACCAGAACCGCGCAAATGTGCGGCTGGCCAGCAGCGTCCACAACGAGGGCGGCATCGACGAAGGTCAGCGGTGTGGTGGCCGGCTGGTCAGGGTCAGGCCTGCGGCGGCCGAAGCCGACCTCGAGCACGTCGCTCAGGGCCTGGTTCTGGTCGACGTTCACGTCCGCTCTCCGAATGGACGAGGATCAGCGAACACCGGATACAGGTCCTTGACGCAATCCGGGAGCTTGGCCCAGGCAGCGAAGAAGCCCTCCGAATAAGGCCGCGTTCCGATGAAGTCGTAGAAGCCGACGAATTCGCCGTCGTGGACGCGCGCTTCGACTTGGTGGTAGCCATCGCACTGGTTGAAGCAGATGCAATCGCAGGTCTCCGTCGGCTCAATGTCCATACTCTGGAACGTGAGTTCGAAGGTCTTCGCAGTCATGCCACCTCCCGGAGAAGCGCTTCCGCCGCAGGCGTCAACGTGACATGCACCCAAGGGTAGCCGCAAGAATGGTCGGTCTCGATCAGCTTGCCGTGGTTGGTGCGAACTCCGTCCTTGATCGTGGTCAGTCCTTTGTGGATGAGTCGCGTCATCGTGCGAGCAATAACCATGTTCTCTGAAGCCTCAAAGGCGCTGAATCGGCCCGTTCGCTTGAGCACACGCAACACCGCGATGTGGTCAGCCTGCTGCTTGCGGGTCAGGCCGTCGAGCCCTGCAGAGAACGAGCAGGCAATGAATCTCGTCATGCCATCACCTCATCTCGGCTTGGGGCCGACAGGCGCTGCAGAGTCTCGTCTACCGCGTCTTCGCCGGGGTCGCGGATGGGGCGAAGCCACCTGTCATGGATCGGACCACCAGGGACGGTTTCGATTCCGCCTTCGATGCCCTGCGCCGACAACCGGCCCTCCACCGCCCAAAACCCTTCGCCGCTAACCGGCTGAAAGGTGACGCCTTGGATCGTCATCTCTTCGCCGCGCACGAGAAGGCGAATGCAGCGCACCAGCCTGTCGCGGTTGATGCTCCTTGGGCAAACGATCCGCGCCAAGTCTCCAGGCTTGCAGTTCACAGCGTCTCTCCTTGCCCTACGGGCGTTGCGTTGAGTTGATCGAGTGCCCACTGCGCGGCAGCCCGGTCTTTCGGGTCGGCTTGAGTGCTGCCAGCAATGGCTCGCCATTCGCAGACCTGGGCAAGATGGCCGAGCATGAAAGCCGCAGCCTTCTGCGCCTTCGTCGCGCCGCCGTAGGCGTCCGTGTAGTGGTTGCAGGCACTGCAGCCCCAGCAGGTCAGCGCGTCGCTTACCTTGTAGGCCATGCCCTTGCCGTTGGCGACGCCGCCGCCGTGGCAGGCGACAGTCGTCTCAGGGTCGAAGTTGCATAGCGGGCTGCGGATCAGGCAGGGCTTGCCCTTCGCCATGCGCAGGAGGTGCGGGTTCTCGGCGCGGGGGTGCTTTGGTACTGGCGCGGCCGGCGGTGGCGCGGCGTAGCTACCGCGGCGCAGCGGCTTTGTGGCGGCCTGCTGCTGGTGCCCAAACGTGCCCGAATCGTCGGCAAAGCCGCATGCAGCCTCGATTTCTGCTGGTGTCCGAGTGGCCTGCTCGCGACGCCGAAAGCCCTGGCCGCGCGCCATTGGTTTGCGCTGCCTGAGGCCGTTCATTCCACACGCTCCACGCCGTGCCGGCCAGGCCCGGTCTCAGCAAAGCGAAACTTCGTCTTGTTGGCGCGCATGTGCCGGCCGCATTCAGCCTTCATCGTCGGCAGGTGCACCTCATCGAATTCGGCGCTGTCGCCCACGTCGAACTGCCCGAACCACTCTGCGAACTCTGCGCGGCGGCGCTCTTCCTTGGTCATCAGGCGCACGCCCTTGCGCACGGCGATGTCCTTGAGGTCGAGCTTCACCGGCGGCACCGAGGGAAACATAGACGAGCGCGGCGGCGTGTAGGTCGGCTCCTCGCCCACGTCGTCGCTTGCTTCATGTTCGACGGCGGCACGCCGGGTGCTGGGATAGCAGCGCGCCGGCAACTTGATGGGCTGTGCGTCGGACTGGTCGAGAACGAAGTCCTTGCTGTTCCCCAAGCACCAGACGACTTCCATCTCGCTGTTGCGCTTGCGAGTCAGGATGCCGCGCGAGGTGGGCAGGTTCAGAAGCGTGTCGACGGAACTGCTGGGAACGTCGAACTTGAGTCCGACGTCCTTGCGGGTGAGCTCCTCTTCCGGGTTCAGGAGCATCCAGGTCAGCACCCTGTAGGGAAGCGACCCAGGCTTCGGGTTGTATGGTGCAGTGGTGCTCGTGGTTTCCATCATTTCCAGTACCCCTGGTAAGACTCCCAGTCCTTGATCTCGAACGTCACGCCGAACTCGGTGGCGCCAATGGAAAGCACCTGCTCGAGGTAGTCCGACATGGCTTTGACCTTCAAGTCCTTGGTGGAGCGCAGTTCGCGCGTGATGCGCGGTCGCTTGCTGCCGGGAACGCGGGTCTTCGTGACCCGGTAGCCGAGCACGCGCCGCTTGAAGAAGAAGTTCCACCCCTGCTCGTCCGAGCCGATGCCGTCGATCACAGCCTGCTGGCTGATGCTCTTCAGCACGTAGCCCCAGTAGAAGGCGTTCTGCCGAAACGAGCGGTTGTCCTCGATCTCGCGAGCGATGACTTCGATCTCGCGCCCGGCTTCAAGCTGTTGGCCGAGCCACGGTAGGAGGCGACTCGTGACGACCTGGCGGCCCTGAGTCTTGTCGTGCAGTTCGATGCGCAGTGCTTCGCTCATGGCTGCTGCTCCTTGAAGAGGTCGGCTTGCCGAGGGTCGGGCGCTGGCGGGAGGCGGTCCAGCAACGATCGACGGCGCGGCTTCGGGCCGGCAACCGCGGCGGCGCAGCGAGGGCCGAAGGCCATGCCGCCGAGCTGGACAGGCGGGCGCGCGAGAGTGCGATGGCAGCGGCAGCAAATGGTCGTCATAACGTGTTGCCTTGGTGATAACGCCGCTTAGCCGACAGATATGCTTGATGGGCATCAGCCGGGCTATCAAAGCTCCCGAGATACATGCGGGTGCCATTGGCCATGATTCGGGCGCCCCACTTGCGGTGCAGCGGATACACACCCAGCAGGCCACTTCGATTCCTCGCTTGAGCACGCACGAGGTTCTGGCTGTTGATTGCCTGTGTGGCTTCTCTCAGGTTGCCAATCGCATTGTTTGTGCGGTTGTGGTCGATGTGGTCAATCAAGCCTTCGGGCCACACTCCATAGTGAATCGCCCATGCCACGCGATGAGCCTTGTACTGCCGGCCATCCAAAGCCAAAGTCCGGTAGCCTTTTGCATCCAGTCCGCCGCAGCGTTCACCGGCTTTCGCCCAACGCCCGTTGACGGTCTTTTTCCAGCGGAGTTCTCCGTTCACCGGGTCGTAGGCGATTGCGTGCCTGAGCCTTTCGATCTCATTCATTGGTCGCACCCCTTTCCCACCGAACCCTTGTCGCGCGCATCGGTGAAGTCCTTCCAGTGCACGAAGCCCTGCGGGCAGAGGAAGCCCCAAGGCCGGATGCGGGGACCTGTGATGAACAGCGTCCAGCAAGGCACGGGCTGAACGTTGTCCGGTTGCGAAGAGACGAAGTCACCGATGCTCAGCAGTTCGACGCGGTGCGCCGCGGCACCCCACCGAAACTTCCAATCCCCAGCGCGTCGATGGAATGCGCCTTCGGCCGTGTGCTCGCGGTACTGGCCATCCATGAGGAAGGAGCAGTTGAACAGCCACGGGTGCGTGTGTAGGGCACGGTCGTCATCGCTACGCAGGAACTCATGCACGTAGACGTTGAATACGGGATTGCGGGGGATCAGCCACCAGCGCCGGAGGTAAGGCTCGGCTCCCCCAATCACGAAATCGGGGTTGCGCGCGCGGGCCCATGCAAGGAGTCGGTCGCGGACGCTCATGACTTGTTGACCTTTCCCCAGTGCCCGAGCAGCAGGCTCTCGGCGCGGTTGTGATGGCTTGCGAGGGCCAACGGCGCCTCGGGGTACAGCGCGCGGGCGGTGGCCAGCGACTTCTTCTTATCGGCCTTGAGCCCGTACATGCGCTTCCACTTCTGCGGGCTCAACATGGTCACGGGGATGCCCATGCACTCGAACACGGTCTCGATGGCGCCAAGGGTCCGCATCAGCGAGCCTTGCGTCTGGACAGCGTTGTTCTTGCCGCCCATCGTTGCGACTTGCTCGAGGAAAACCTCGGCCTTCTCGCCGGCCGGCACGTTCGCCCGGACCAGCTTCGCGAGCGCGCGGCCGTCAATGCGGCGCTTTATCAACCCGTTGCCCGGCAGCGGAGTGGTGGGAAGGTCCTCGACCACCAGCGTGTTCGGGGAGATGAAGGTGATGGCGCCGGTCAGGCCGGGGTCTACGCCGATGTGGATCATTGGGAAGCTCCCCTGCTCGCCGACACAGGCACACTTGGAGCAACCTGTCCTAGCGGCGGAAGTGGAATCAGACCGTGTTGTGCACCGAAGAAGATCTCCGCTGCGCTGAGAGGCGTCTCCCCGGGCATCGGACGGCGCATTCCCATATTTGCCGCTCTCCGCTTTCCGGTAGCAGCTGCAACGACGCGGCGGCGAAATTGCCACGCTTCGAACTGGCGGCTCATGCTGCAACTCCCCTCGTTGCCTGCAGAACGCGCGCTTCCAAGAAGCACTCGAGTCGGCGTCCCCAGCTGTCGTACTGCTCTCTTGCCTTAGGCTGAAGTTCTTCCAGCCACGGGCCACCAAGCAAATCAGTGCGCAGCCTGGTCCACGCACTGGCAAGGTGCTGGTTTTGCGCCTTGGCATCCGTCATCGTCTCCGGTGCGACCAGCACTCGGCGGCACAGCAGAGCCTCGTCGCTAACGCACTTCCAATCAGCGAGTGCGCGCGTCACTCGACCCCAATCGGCTGGAAGCACCCCGTAGTGATATGAGCAGACCCCTGTAGAGCTTCCGCCTACGAAGATTGCGCCGGGCATCGGGCAGCCGTGGGCGCGACATGCGCACCGCGACGCAGAGCCACGTTCCTCAGTCATGACCGGCTCCCACTCTGGCGATGGCTGGCCCAGTTGCAGGGCACCATGACGGCGCCCTCCCGAAGCCTGTCGTACGCTCGATCGCCGAGCACCGGCTTGAGCTCAGACGCGGGCAAATTGGACAGCAGCACGGTCGGAAGCTGGTTCTTGTAGCGGAGGTCGAGCACATCGAAAAGCTGCACCGTTTCGCTCTCGCTGCCAAACGAGACACCGACCTCGTCCAACACGAGGAGCGCGCACGTGCCGAGATCCTGGATGACTTCTGCTTCTGTCTGCGGAGCGTCGTGCCCGTTATTTCGGCTATGGCGGTTCCCCCACGTGGCACGAAGCATTCGCACGATCTCGCGGGCACTGAGAATCGCGGCCCACCGCTTTTGTCGGATGACATGGTTGACCATCGCGCTGCCAAGGTGGGTCTTGCCCGTTCCCGGTGGGCCGATGAGCCAGAGCCCACCAGTGCGGCCCTCCACGTTCTCTGCGAAGTCCCTGCACATGGTGGCGGCGCGAACCTGGGCAGGATCGACGGCCGCGAAGTTGTCGAACGTCGCGCTCAGGAAGCGTCCGACCAGACCGCTCTGTGCGATGCGGCGTTGCAAGGCCTCTTCGGCCAACTGCGCATCAGCACGTCGGCGGCTTTCGGCTTCTTCGGCTGCACGCTGTGCTTCCGTAGCTGCTGCGCAGACTGGACAAGGCGTCCAGATACGGCCAACCACGTGCCGCGCGGAGTACTCGCCATGCTCCGGGCATTGGACAGTGCGATCTCCTTCGCGACGCATCACGTCGCCGAGCGAGCGCACAGGCTCACGCTGGGATTGAACCATCGGGTTCTCCTTCGTAGTTGCGTTGATCGAAGCCGGTGTGTCGACTCGGTTGATTGCTGCGGTCTTGCTTGCCGCCACTTGCCACCCACTCCGCGTTGAACCCGCGCCAGCTGCGCTCACAACACATCCGCATGACATCCGTCAGCGTCATGCCGGCTTTCTTGGCCTCGCGGACGAGGCCAGCGACAGCGGTATCCGTCAACGGTGCTTTGAGCTTGGTCCTCAACTTCCTGAAGTCGGCCAGCACCTTCGGATCAACATCGGTGAACGGACCTCCGAAGAAATCAGCGCTCTCTTCTTTGGGTTCCTTTGGTGTCCTTGATGTGTCCTTGATGGTTCCGACCCCCGTTTTTGGGGGTGTTTCATGGGAAATTTGGGGGTCTTGCGTGGGAAAAACGGGGGTCTTAACGGGAAAAACGGGGGTCTTTGGAGCGACGGAAACAACACCGTTTTCGGGGCTCTTACTGGGAATTTCGGGGGTCTTTTCCATCGGCCTAACACCACCAAATTCGGGGGTGTTGAGTCGGTAGACGATCACCTGGCCGGTTGACCCTTTTCGCTCGCCGGTATCCGTGATGTAGCCGTCATCACGCAGTCGACGCAGTCCCGCCTGGACTGTCTTGATGTCCTGAGCAGTGGCTGAGGTCAAGTGCTTGTACGAAGGCCAGCAAGTCATGTCGGCGCCCGCGAGGTTTGCCATCGCCACCAATACGAACTTGGCGGACGACTTGCTCACTGGCTGCCCCAAAGCCCAGTTGATCGCTTCATTGCTCAAGCGCCCTGCCCTTCCTCAGTCCGGCGTGCAAGTTCTCCAGCAGTGCAGAAGAAGCAGTCGCTCGTGCCATCGCAGTCCGGGATCTGTGTCAGCCATAGGGCTAGGCCCTGCTGCTCGCGGTCACGCGCGATCTTGATTTGCAGGGGAGTCATGCCGCACCCCACACAGTTGCCAGCGCCGGCCGCACGCGGATAGCGCGCGCCACGATCGGCTCGGTGATAGTGGACTCATCGGGGACCGGAGCAACCAACGCCCTACCCCTGGGCGTGAGCACGAAGAAGGCTTCTTCGTTCAGGCCGGCAGTAGGGTTGGCGCGGTCGAGGTAACCGTGGCGGCGCAGGCGCGACGCACGGGCGAGCAACGTGCGCCTTTGCGCGCCCAGGGCCTCGGACATCTGCGCGTACCCCACGGCCGCGCCGGTTTCCTCTTCGATAGAGCCGATGGTGCTCAACAAAGAGAGAAGGGATGCGGCGAGGCTCATGGGCGCTCCTGGTCCAGCGCTACGCCGTCTGCTGCGTCGCAGTGATCTGCTCGAGCACTGTCAACTTCGCGCGGAAGGCGAGCCACTGGCTTACCAGCGTGTTGCCAACCCACGACTCGAAGTCCGGGATCTCGGTGGCCGGCAGGCTGCGACGCATCTTGCGGTCGTCCTCCGCCAGCCAGTCGCTGATGTGCTGGGCGTAGAAGCCCATGTCCCGCGCCATGTCCGAAGGCTTTGCAGCCTTCATGCGCCGCAGGGTCCATGCAACCCGCACAGCCTCGCGGTAGCTCTTTGCAAACTTCACCCATTGTTCAGGGACGACGCTCGGAGCGTGAACACGCTCCAAGAGCCGGAACTCCAGTTGGTCCATCAAGGGGCCTCTCGATAGGAAGAAATCAACGTCTAACCAGTTCGCTAACCGGTTCGCGGCAGCGAAAAATAAAAGCCATGACGACGCGAAAAATCACGACCTTTCTGATGTGCCCAGGCAGCGCACGCGCCCCCATGGGAGGCCCCCCGCAGGAACGCGGAGACGCTGGTGGGCACATCAGGAAGGACGCGGAGGGATGGGTGCATGTCGGTGCTCTGGCCGATGACCTACTCGCCGCGATGCAGGCCCGCAGGGCCCTCGGGCAGGTCGCGGGTCGCCATGTAGAGAGCGGCGCACAGGGCCGACAAAAAGCCGATCACCACGGCGATCCACAGCGTGGCGGTGATGGCCAATGCATAGAGCGCGAAAGCGAACGCGGCAGTGAAGACCGCGTAGCTGAGGACCTGGAGGAACGTTCGCATCACCGCACCCTCTCAGTCTTGAAGGTGCGGGCGAGGCTCTTGCTGATCTGCGAGTTCGGATCGGCGAAGGCAGCGGCGATCTCTTTCGAGGTCAGCGTGCTGACGGTGACCGAGCGCTTCGACTCGCGGAGCTCGAGCGCCGGCTCGATCAGCCAGAGGACGATGCGGGCGTACAGCTGGCGCATGTCAGCCTTCCGCTCTAGCAGGCTGCTGCTGAGCGCGCAGAAAGATGTGCGGGAACGTGAGCTTGACCTCCGCAGGGATGCCCCGCTTCAGCCAGTTCTGCACGCGCTGGACGCCGCCGTTGGCCTTGTCGTAACCGAGAAGCTCGGCAACTTTGGTGGGGCCGCCAAGGGCACGAATGAGATCAGTGTCGGTCATGAGGCGCGATTTAAACATGGCGTTTACACACATGTCAACGCCATGTTTATCAACACTCTGTTTACTGCCAGAGAATCGACCGATGCATGAATCCGTGAGCCGGCTGCTGGACTACGCCCGTCGAAAGACAAAGGGCGCACCCGTGGTCATCGCCGATTTCCAAGCGCTCCAGGTCGTTTTGGACGCGTCCTCGGCCAAGATGACGAACTGGAAGAGCCGCGGCATCTCCAAGGAGGGAGCCATCAAGGCGGAACGTGAGCTCGGCGTGTCCGCAAACTGGCTGCTTACCGGCGAAGGTGACGAAGACGCGACCGCCGCGTCACGTCAGCGCGCACTAACAGGTCGCGCCGAAGCCGTCACCGAGGAGTTGCCGTTTCTGCCAGGCTTCAAGGCACTGAGCATTCCCGTGATGGCTCAAGCCGGCTCCATGGGGCACGGCGCGGAGCAACTGCCCGACGATGTGGTCGTGGGCCGCCTAACGGTGTCGCCACAATGGGTCGCGCGCACCCTGAAGCCTCTCAGCGACATCAAAAACCTTCGCTTCATCCACGGCTACGGCGATTCGATGGAGGGGACCTTCAGCGACGGGGACATCCTTCTAGTCGACAGTGGCGTGGTGGACCCGGACATCGATGGCGTCTACGTGCTGGAGGCGAACGACCGGCTGTACATAAAGCGCGTGCGGCAAAGGATGGATGGCAAGTACGAGATCAGCAGCGATAACCCGAATGTCAGGACGGTGGACGTCCTCGACGGGTCTCAGCAGGTCAACGTCCGGGGCCGCGTCATTTGGGCGTGGAACGGCAAGAAGCTTTAGTAAGGTGCATCTTGTGATCAAACTGGCCGCGCTGGTACTGGTATCCGTTGTAGCAACGGGATGCGTGTCAACCCTTGACGCGTCGAACAGCGTCCCGTTTGAGATCAAGTCGCCATATTCTTCCGAGACAACCTACCGGAACATCGTGCGTGCACTCAACGAGTGCTATCCAGTCAGCAGCACGATCGCGGCGCAGTATTACCCTGAAGCGAGGGAAGGCGAGATCAAGTTTTCTGGCACCGCGGATAGCGTCAGGCTCGACTACATCAGTGCATTGGTCAAGCCCAGCGAGAGCGGCGCGACAGTGCTCTTCAACCGGCACAAGTGGTACCAGGGCTTCGAGGAAGCCGCTATTCCGTGGATCGACGGGAAGATTACTCGCTGCCCGTACAGCGCCACCCGGGACCCACGCCCGCCGGGGTCTGTGACCAACCAACAGAATATGCCGGGACGATGAGAAAGCTGTGGGGTATGGCGTTCGCAGTGGGCGCCGTGGTGCTGACAGCCTGCTCATCCGGGCAGGGAGAGGCTGAGACAGCAGTCAGGGGACTCCTCAACGATCCCGACAGCGCCAAGTTCACGGGGGTCAAGCCTGGCACCGACAAGGGGAGCTATTGCGGCTTCGTGAACGCCAAGAACCGCATGGGGGGCTATGGCGGTCCGACGCCCTTCTTCTACGAGAAGAGCACGGGACTGGCCGGCATCGTGGCGCCCGTTGCCGATCGCGACTTCCGTTCGCTGTGGCTGGCCATTCAAGCCGGATCGGCGAGCGACGAGGTAGCAGAGGTCGGTCTGCGCTGCCTTCATTCAGGCAGATGGAAAGCGGTGTGCGGAACCGAGTACCCAGCTACGCGAGACCGCCTCTGCTTGGCGATGGACGGTGACGGCAAGGATCTTTACGAGCAGTTGAAGGCGCAGTTCGGCGGTTAGCCCCTCAGCGAGAGCCCGATACCTAGACGGTGACGCGGCCACATCGACCAGATGCAGATCCACCAGCCCGTCCTTCGCGGGCTTTTTCCGTTGGCTGCAGCACCATCATCAAGCTGTCGATGCATCCAGGTCGAGAAGAACTAGCGCAAGGCCATTCTCTCCTCTGTCGCCAACGCTATGAGCAAGAAAATCGGGAGCGGCGCGGCCTTGCTGTTCCGCCGGTTGCTTACTGTTATCCACAAACAAGTTCACCGGTTATCCACAACCTTGTCCAGGTGACGCTGCAAGGGCTGCGGTCTATGGTGTGCCCAGATCTGGATGGGCGCTCAGGCTGACTGCGCGTACAGTAAGGATCGAGCGGCCAAAAAAAAACCGACCCGCAAGGGTCGGTGGTTGCTTCTTCCCGTGGTCAATATGTCTTGGCGGACCGACCACGGAACTTGTAACAGCGAAGGTGATTGTATGTTGCACTTGCTCGGGCCTGCAAGCCGAAAAAGGTAACACCCGTCACCAACGCGAGGCACTAAACAGGAGGAATCCTATGCCTACGCCACGAAAATCGAGCGGTCGAGCACCAGCAAAAACCGTTTCGGGTCAACTAGTTAGCTCAATTTATCTACCTTCCGAGCACCAGCCCCAACTGGCACTCTTCCCCATAGCCGAGGTCGAACGGGATGGGGTGGCAATGGGCGTTTTGAGCGATGGGACCCCCTATCTCCATCTCCGCGGACTTGCTCGACTTTGCGGAGTCGATCACTCGGTTCTGCAGCGCCTGATTTCCAACTGGAACGAGGAACGACGGAAGCCTCGCGGCGCCAGGCTCCAGGAACTTCTCGTAGCCCAAGGTCACCACGCAGACTCGCTGTTTCTTCGGACCATCGGCGCCAATGGCGAGACGCTCGCGATCACTGATGCGGTATGTATGGCCATCCTCGAGTACTACGCATTCGAGGCCACGCAATCCAGCAGCGGCATTGCGCTCAAGAACTACCGCCTGCTGGCGCGCACGTCGTTCCGAGCCTTCATCTATCAGGGATGCGGCTATGTTCCGGACGCTCACATCCCGGATTCGTGGCGTACCTTTCACGAGCGAATTCTTCTCAACGATCAAATCCCATTTGGCTTCTTTTCCATCTTCCGGGAGATAGCCGACTTGGTGGTGCACATGATCAAAGCAGGGTGCAAGTTGGACAGCCACACGGTGCCTGACGGAAGCGTGGGCATCCGTTGGTCGAACCACTGGAATCAGAAGGGTTTGGCACGGCGCTTCGGAGACCGAGAAAAGATGGGCCACAACTACCCGAACTCGTTTCCCCAGTCGGTTGCCAATCCGGTCCCAGCATGGGTCTATCCTGTAGATGCTCTCGGCGAGTTTCGGAAGTGGCTCTACGAGGAGTACGTCCCGGATTGCTTCCCAAGCTACATCATGAGCAAAGTCAAGCAGGGCGCTGTTCTCCCTGCTTACGGCAAGGCCCTGATTAGCGCAGTCCAGCGGCCCGCCCTCCCCGCCCCTCGCTGAGCGCCACCGATCTGCTCCAGCCCGCTCCGGCGGGCTCTTTTACGCCTGCTCGTCGCCTTTCACCTGGCGCTCCAGGATCCCGCGCAGCACCGCCTCTAGGGTTGGCCAGCTGCCGAACACAAGCGCCTTGTCGCGCGCGTCCCAGCGACCTCCCGCGGCCTTGAGCGCCTTCGCGATCTCGCCCTTCGCACCCTGCACTGCCGGCCGGCTGTGACCGAACGAAATCGGCGGCACCTCGCCCACGCGAATGCCCAGCTGCTTGCCGAGCGCTTCCGCGGGCTCGCCCCAGCTTGGCGGCCGGTCCATCTCAGTCGGTATGGCGCGCTGCCACGCCATCGAAGAAGGTGCTCATGCGCGCAGTTTGCCGTGTCGCCCACCGCATGCGGAAGAAAAAATAAACACGGTGTTGACAGATAACTTAAACGTCGTGTTTAATAAGACCCATCGAACAGGAGATGGGCACCATGCAAGCAGACACAGTGGCACTGGTCGCAAGGACCGGGAAGCTTCTATCCACGGCGGAGTACGACGAAGCGGCGGTTGAGTATCAACTGACGGTCGCGCTCAACGCGCTGCGCCAAGCGCAGACCAGCGCGGCGAAGGCCGGCTACGGCGACCAGTTCATCGGCTCGATCGATGAAGCGGTTAAGCAGGTTGAGTACACGAAGGGGATGCTGTCGTGAGCGCCCCGCAAACCGCCCGTCTCCTCGCAGCGCTTCGCATGGTGCTGCCGCTGGTGGACGCCGAAGGTCAGCGCTGGCAGTCGGAGGAGATCAGCGCGGCCATCGCTGAGGTCGAGGGGACGCCGGCCGAGATCACTGCCGACTTAGAGCTTGAACCTCTGGCGCCGTCGCATCGCGGCTTCGAGTACCGCCTGCCGCCCGTCACGCAAGAGGAGCGACTGCTCGCCGCTGATCGCGCGCACAACCGCGCCAAGGCTTCGCCCGACTACCGAGCCCTCCCACTCGCGTTCGAACTGGCTCAGCAGAACGGGAGGTCCGCATGACCGATCAAGTGCGCCAAGCCCGTCCGAAACGCACTGCTGCACAGACGGGGCAACTCGCTCCGTTCCCCTTCCGGATCCTCCCCGATCTGAAAGAAGAGATTGAAAGTTCAGCGCGTGAGAACGGCCGCTCGATGAACGCCGAAATCAATCACCGCCTTAAGAACTCGATGCTCGACCCGTCGCCAAGCCTGCGCGATCACTATGCCGGTCTTGCTATGCAGGCCTTTCTATCCGGTCACATCGCGCACCACGGCCACGAGAGCCACTGGCCCTACGAAGCAATGGCGGCCGAGGCAGTGGAAGTTGCCGACGCCATGCTGAAAGCGAGGTCCGCATGAGCACGGACCTGCTCCCGGCACTCGAAGGCCTCCTCCTTGCTTGGGAGGCAAAAGCCGCCAAAGGCGTCGGCACCATGATCAACGACGCCACGACGTCACGCGAGCACGCCGCCGCAGTGCGCGCCGCCCTCGTTTCAGATCTCTCCCAACTGCAGTCCATAGCGGCGCTCGCGGGTGAATGGGAAGGCTGCTGCGATCTGATCGACAGAGTCATGTCTGATCCGCAGTCCATTGGTGAATCACGAGCCATGCGCACATGCGCTCGTGAGTTGCGCGAGTTGGCCGTCAACCTCGCCAAAGGCGCGAGTCATGGCTAAGAAGTCCCCAACCCAGCGCATCGCGCGCCTTGAAGACATCGTGGTAGGCGCAGGCCTCCTGCTGATGAAGCTCCAGTCCCGCTACGGCAGAGACTTCGGCGAGGGCATGCATGAGCAAGTGATCGACTGCATTCGCGATTGCCAGCGGGTCGGTGAGGCGCGTGCGCAGCGTCAGGCCGCCACCGGCCAGAAAGGCGGTGCCAAGTGAAAGCCTACGCCGTCATCGTGGGCCCGCGCCGCAAGGTGCTGGCTGTCTCCCTGCACAGGTGGACCGCGCGGCATGAAGCTGCGGCGGCGCTCGACTACCAAGCAATCTGCGGGCTCACCGGCTCGCACCATGCGATGGACCGCGTTCTGCGCGAGCACAAAGCCAAGGTGGTGCGCGTGGAGTTCGACTTCTTGCCGGTCAAGTTGGAAGTGAGGGCCGAAGCATGAGCACGATCACCAAACGCAGAGCGTCCCAACTGGTCGAAGAGGTCCGCTCGGTCAACGTCAGCAGTCATGCGCACGCATCGCGCTGCCGAGATCGCCAAGGCCAGTTGGCTTTCTTCGTGGGCGACCTGGAAGTTGTCTTGCAGCACTTCCTTCGCGAGAACGGCTGCTCTGAGGCGGCCGAAGCTCTGCGAGTCGCAATGAACGACGTGCCGACCTCCGCAGAGATCGACGCTCACAACGCCAAGCATGCAGCGCTGTTCTCACGCAAGACAGGGAGCACCGCATGAGCCGCAGCATGGCCGACCAACTGCGCGCGGCGTTGCCGAAGCGCACCGGGCCCGTCACTCCGTGGAACCCTTCGCGCCGTGCCGTGGCGCGCGTGAAGAACCCACTGCCCGTGCCCGACCAGTGCCCGCACTGCCGCTCGCGCGTCTGGATCGGATCCAACGCTGCCATCTACGGCCGCGAGTACGGCGAATGGCCCTGGGCGCTCATGTGCACTGGCTGCGACTCCTACGTGGGCTTGCACCCGTTCACGGGCATCCCGCTTGGCACGCTGGCGACGCCCGCGATGCGCCATGCCCGCAGCTTGGCGAAGGACCACTTCAACCAGCTATGGCAGCAGGGCTCCATGACGCGCAGCGAGGCCTATGCCTGGCTGGCCGGCGCTCTCGGTATCGCCGATGTCGAGCAATGCCACATCGGCTGGTTCGACGTCGCCCAGTGCTCTGCGGTTGTTGCCGCTGTGAAAGCGAGGCAGGCATGACCCGTATCCGCCCCACCACCCCGGTGAGCAACACCGTGCGCAGCTACCCGCGCTCAATGGTTCCTGTTGCTGCAGGCGATCGATTTGGGCGCCTCACTGTCATCGAAGAAGCACCTCGCCAACGCAAAGCGAACGGCGCATCTATGCGCGCCATGGTGTGCCGCTGTGAATGCGGCACCCAGAAAGTTGTGCGCCTTGCCAGTTTGCGCGAAGGCACGACGGTGAGCTGCGGTTGCTTTCATCGTCAACAGGTCAATGCCACCATCTCCAAGTTGGCCCAGACGCACGGCCAATCAAAGACGGCTGTCTACCACGTATGGCAAGGAATGAAGCGCCGATGCGGCAATCCGGCAGACAAGGCCTACAACCGCTACGGCGCGCGAGGCATCAAGGTGTGCGCCGAATGGCTCGATGACTTTGAGGCATTCGCTGCATACATGGGGCCGCGTCCGACGGGGATGACGATAGAGCGCCTCAACAACCTAGGCAACTACGAACCTGGGAATGTGCGCTGGGCCACCTACACCGAGCAGGCGCGCAATACGCGCCGCAATCACCTCCACACCATCGATGGCGTTACGCGATGCCTTGCCGAATGGTGCGAAGTCCTCGGGGAACCCTGGGGAACTGTAAAGAAGCGCGTGGCTGCAGGCCGCGATCCGTTCACAAGGATTCGTGCAAGGAGGATGGCATGAAAAACAGCAGTTGGACCGGACGCGCCGCTCGCGACCTTGAAGGAGCCTTCGGCCCGCATATCCGCTCATCGCAATGCCGCGTCGAGCCCATGCCTGAGCAGCGCTCGGCCTTCGATCGCGCCCTTCCCTACGTCTACGCCGCATGCGCTGTTGGCGCGGTCGCGGCTCTGGTCTTAAACAACTTTCACTGAGGAGAACGCCATGCCCATAGAAGCAGACGCGGGTGAGGATTGCCCGACGCTCGCAGAAGTCCGATCAATGAGCCGAAGCGACCTTGAACGGCTACGGACACTCGCGGACAGGCTGGACTGCCTCACCGAAGCTGACGTGATCTTGCTGGCGAAAGCCTCGCCCGCGACAGTCGAGACCTGGCGCAAGCGCGGCACCGGTCCGGAGCACATCTTCTTCGGCAATCGCCCGCTCTATCCCAAGGACTCACTGAAAAAGTTCCTGGATGCGCGTCGCAAGCCGCGCTACAGCGGCAACGGAGGTGTCTTGTGAACGACATCTTCAGCCCCATCGGCGCCAACGCCAGCCCTGGCGGCCCCTTCTGGCCGATGTTCTGGTGCATCGCCGCCCCCTTCGTCATCGCACTGATCGTGCACTTCTTCTCTCGCTGAAAGGACCATCGTGAACACCGTCGTTGCTCTGCAGCCGCAACACAGCGCGCTCGCTCAAACCCAAGCGCCGGGCCGCATGGCCGTCGCCGACATCATCAGCCACGTGGCGATGGTCCAGGAAGTCATGCGCGCCGTCATGAAGCCCGAGGTTCACTACGGCGTGATCCCCGGCACCGACAAGCCCACGTTGTACAAGCAAGGCGCCGAGGTGCTGTGCATGGCCTTCCGCGTCGCCGACTCCTACCAGGTCGAGGACCTATCGACCGACGAGATCGTCCGCTACCGCGTGACGTGCACCGGCGTGCACCAGGGCACCGGCCTCGTGCTCGGCACTGGAATGGGCGAGGCCTCGAGCGGCGAGGAGAAGTACAAGTGGCGCAAGGCCTACAAGGAAGAGTTCGAGTCCACGCCGGCCAACATGCGCCGCGAGAAGAAGGGCTTCAACAAGCAAAAGAAGGAGAGCTACTCCACCTACCAAGTCCGCACCGAACCGGCCGACCTTGCGAACACCATCCTCAAGATGGCGAACAAGCGCGCCAAGATCGCCATGACGATCAACGTCACGGCGTGCGGCGACATGTTCGGCCAGGACCTCGAAGACATGGACGAGGCGCTGCGTGACCACCTGACGCGCCACAACCCCGAGGGCGCCGCTGCAGGCGCCAACGCCAAGCCTTCGCTGCCCGGCCAGAGCGACGAAGAGTTCAAGAAGAACATGCTCATCTGGACCAAGGTCATCAAGACGGGCAAGAAGGACGTCGACGGCGTCCTGGCGGCGGTGGCCACGGTCGCGACGCTGACCGAGGACCAGATCGCGGCCATCCGCAACATCCCGACCGAGCTCGCCAAGGCAACCGCCGCGGTGCCGAACTACGCGCAGATCGCCGACGCGATCGCCAAGGCCGACACCGACGACGCGCTCGACGTCGCCGGCAGCCTCATCACCGAGGCCGCCATTCCCGACGAGCAGCAACGCAAGGAGCTGCACTCCAAGTACGACGCGCGCCGCGCCGAGATCAACGCCTGAGCGAATCCGATGAGCAACATCCCCGAACGCATGGAGCGGAAGATTGTCCGCGTGCCTTTTTCAGGCTGCTGGATATGGATGGGTTCAGCAGGCCGGTACGGCCATGCGCATCTGAATGGCCGCGTGGTTAGGGCTCACCGAGCGCTGTTTCAACTTGCAGGGGGAACGATCCCCGACGGAATGGAGTTGCTGCACTCGTGCGACATCGGCGTGTGCGTGAATCCCGATCACCTCTCTGTCGGGACGCATCAAGAAAACATGTCCGACATGGTGCGCAAGGGCCGCGCTCGCGCGCCGACTGGAGCCAACCACTGGACTTCTAGTGATCCGGAGCGTGCGCGCCAGGTCGCTCGCCGAAATATCGCGAACGCACATGGTAGTGGCGTATGCAACAGCAATGCCAAGGCGAGCCCTGAAATTGCCGAACTTATCCGTGCGGCCCACGCCGCTAACCCCACTCAACCCATGGAGGCGCTGGGAAAGGCGTTCGGCTTGGGGCGAGAAACCACTCGAAAGATCGTGAAAGGTATCTCATGGCAATCGTAGAAATTTTGCAGGGCAGCGATGCGTGGCATCAGTTCCGTCTCACGCACTTCGGCGCCAGCGAGGCTGCGGCCATGCTCGGACTGTCGAAGAAGACCACGCGCAACGAACTGCTGCGCATGAAGAAGACGGGTATCGCCAAGGAGTTCAGCGACTGGGTGCAGGAGAACGTACTGGATCGGGGCCACGAGGTGGAGGCTTCGGCGCGCAAGATCATGGAAGAGGTGATCGGGCAGACGCTCTACCCGGTCACTTGCTCCGACGGCGAAATCTCGGCCTCCTGCGACGGCTTGGATATGCCGGAAGAATGCGCTTGGGAAAACAAGCTGTGGAACGAGGAACACGCCGCGTTGGTCCGCGCCAAGCAAGTGCCGGAAGAGCACATGCCGCAGTGCCAACAAGTGCTCATGGTCACTAAGGCGGAGAAGCTCTACTTCTCCATCTCGGACGGCACGCGCGAGCGTACCGTCTGGGTCGAAGTCCTACCTGACCCCGACTGGTTCGCTCGACTCCGGGCTGGGTGGAAGCAGTTCGCCACCGACCTCGCCACCTACACGCCTTCCGAGAAGGTCGCCGCTGTCGTAGCAGCAGCGCCTGAGACGCTGCCGGCAGTCTCGGTTCGCATCCAAGGATCACTGGCTGTTGCCAGCAATCTGCCCGACTTCGGCACTGCCCTGCGCGCGTTCATCGGCCGCATGGTGCCGAAGCCCTCGACTGACCAGGAGTTCGCCGATGCGGAGGCCGAGTGCAAGGCGCTGAAGAAGGCCGAAGAAGCGCTGGACGCATCCGAGGACAACGCGCTCGCCGAACTGACGGATGTGGACGCGATGCGCCGCACGGTTGCGGACCTGCGCAACCTGGCGCGCACCACCCGCTTGGCGCGCGAGAAGATCGTCGCTGCCGAGAAAGATAACCGCCGCGGCGAGATCGTGGCCAGTGGCGTCTCGGCATTGCGCGAGCACATCGCCACTCTGAACGCCCGACTGGGCAGGCCCTACATGCCGGCCGTCACTGCCGACTTCGCCGGCGCCATCAAAGGCAAGAAGAACCTCGACAGCATGCAAGATGCTGTGGACGCGGCGCTTGCGAACGCCAAGATCGAAGCCAGCGGCATCGCAGACCGCATCCAGATCAACTTGGGCACGCTGCGTGAGCTCGCCACTGGCCTGCCGCAGTTGTTCCCGGACACCGCGCAGATCGTCCTGAAAGCGCCCGACGACTTGACCGCACTGGTGAAGTCTCGCGTTGCCGACCATCGCGCGGCCGAGGCCAAGAAAGAGGAAGAGCAACGGGAGCGGATCCGGGCCGAAGAGGTCGCCCGCCTCGAGCGCCACCAAGAAGCCGAGCGGCAGCGTGTGGCGCGCGAGCAGGCCGCAGCCGCAGCGCCTGCCTCGGCCCCAGTTGCTGCAGCGCCCGCCGCGCCCGCCCCACCCCCGACCGTGATTGCCATGCCCACCAGGACGCAGCCGCCGGCCTCGTCCGCTCCCACCCTGAGCATCGGCGCCATCAATGAGCGGCTGGTGCACTTCACGACGACCGAAGCGGGCCTGCGCGGCCTGGGCTTTGAGCCCGCTGGTCGTGAGCGCAGCGCCCCGCGCTACCACGAGTCCGACTTCGGTCACATGTTGGCTGCCATCGTGGCCCACGTGCAATCCATCCAGGCCAAGCAGGCCGCCTGAGGAGCAACCATGCCCAAGACTTTCCCCACCCCGGCCGCTTTCTCGAAGAAGCCCTTCATTGACATCCCGATGACGGCGGTCGAGAGCCATCAGGACGCCGCGGTCGGCTACGACGCCGAGCGCCGCATGCTGCAGGTGACCTTCACCCGCGGCAGCAACGTCTACCAGTACCCGGACGTCGCGCCCGAGGTGCATGCCGCCTTCATGGCCGCCGAGTCGAAGGGCAAGTACTTCGGCGAGCACATCAAGCCGCTGGATTTCGACAAGTTCCCTGGGCCGGTCACGGCCTAACCAGTTTCGGGCGTGCCTGGCAGGGCCTTCATCTCCTCCTCCCAACCCTACTTCCCTGCCAGCGCCGAGAGATCGGCCGCCCTCTTTCTTCACCCACCGCTGAAAGGCTGATGATGAATTTCCAGTTCCCCGAAGTCACCGAGTGCAAGGTCACGCATGTCCATGTCCGCCGCGAGTTCCGTGGCAAAGACAGCGGCGTGCCCGCCTTCGACCTGTCCTTCAGCAAGGAAGGTTCGAACGAGCTCCTCGACCTGATCGACCCCGCGCTGCGCACCACGCTGTACTTCAACGCTGCAGCTGACCAGGGACAGGCCGCGATGCCCGACGTGCTGGCCGTGCTGCCGAACCTTCGCGTGCCGAAGCTCAATGCCGGCAAGTTCAAGTACGGCGACAAAGACAAGTGGAAGGGCTTCCGCTTCGTCCTGGACTATGGCCTCGGTGACGCGCAGAGCAACATCGACGTCGCCGACACCACGGTGCAGGTCGTGGAGTTCGAGTGCAAGGAAGGCGGATCCTGCGTCATCAAATGGAAGGTCAGCTTCGAAGCGGACAAGCTGTCCGACGAACTGCGCGGCCGGCTCACGGGCCTGACGGACGAGACGGTGTTCATCCAGCTGATCCCGTCCTCCAACGTGCAGCAGGCCAGCGGCAAGCAGGCGAAGGTGCCGGAGAGCGAGGAAGACAAGGACGCAACCGACCTCTTCCGCGAGGCTCACGGCGACGACAGCGACGCCGATGCGGACGCTGACGCTGACAGCGAAGACAGCAGCGACAGCCCGGAGTGAGCCATGGACTTCGCTGTCATCCCCGTGGAGAAGATCACCGCGGCCCTGCTGCGGGCCGAAAAGGCCGGCGCTCAAGACATCGACGCTGCCAGCCGTGCGGCTGCTGCCGAGCTCGGCATTCCCGTTGAATCCGTGCTCGGCGTGGTGCTCACGCCGGTGCAGGGAGAGGCTTGATGGCGCCGCCTGAAGTCGTCAGCAAGGAGCCTTTCCCGCCGGTGCCGACCGGCATGCTGCACCTCCCGCTCAAGCGCGAGTACTTCGAGCAGATCCGCGACGGCAAGAAGCGCTTCGAGTACCGACTGCGCACGCCTTACTGGTGTCGCCGGCTCGAGGGACGCTTCTACAGCGGGATCGTGCTCACCATGGGCTACCCGGCGGCCGACGACACCGCACGCCGGCTCGATCTGCCTTTCCGCGGCTACGAGCTCGACACCATCACCCACGAGCACTTCGGCCCGGCGGCGGTCGACGTGTTCGCGATCAGGGTCTGGCCATGACACGTCCCGGCTTCGGCGCGCTCTCCAGCGCCATTTCTCAGGTCCAAGCCGCGATCCGCCGGCAGCACTGCCCGCCGCCGAGCTACTCCCCTGCCCAGCAGGTCAAGGCCTCCATGCGCTGCCTCAAGTGCGGCGGCCTGCTGACCTACGAAGTCTCCCCCATCAACGCTCGGACCTCCGGTCACTGCTCGACGTCGGGCTGCATCCGGTGGAACGACTGACTCCCACATCCCACCATGACCATCACCGCCTATCCCCTAGCTTGGCCTGAGCACCGGCCTCGGACCGCAGCTCATCGTGTGGAACGATCTGGCTTCGATCGCAAGCGGACCTTCGCAGTGGTTCGCGACGAGCTCGTGCGTGAGATCACCCGTCTTGGCGGCCGGAATCTGATCATCTCCACCAACATTCCTCTGCGCCAGGACGGGTTGCCCTACGCGACCTACAGGCAGATTCAGGACTACGGTGTTGCCGTGTACTTCAAGTACAGCGGGAAAGACGTCTGCTTCGCTTGCGACCGCTGGGCCCGCATCGAGGACAACATGCACGCGATCGTGAAGACCATCGACGCGCTTCGCGGCATCGCACGGTGGGGTTCGGGCGACATGATGGCTGCAGCCTTCACAGGCTTCACGGCGCTGCCTTCGCCGACTGCAGATGCGCGGCGCCACTGGCGCGACGTGCTCGGATTTGCACTCGGCGACACCGTGCATGCCGCTCTCATCACCGAGCGCTATCGCACTCTCGCCAGCCAGGCACATCCCGACAAGGGCGGCAGCAATGCCGCCATGGCCGAACTCAACCGGGCGCGCGACGAAGCCTTGCGCTCGCTGTCATGAAAGCACCCATGCCCTCCCCATCCCAATCTCTGACCCGCGAAGCGCTGATCGAACTCGTTGAAGAACGACTCACGTCCGTCTACCACTGCACCCGCGTGTGGCAAGCATGGCAGTACGGCACGATGAGCGAAAGCGACTTCGTTGAAGCGCGCGGCACCGACCTTGCACCGGACATTGCCGATGCAGTGCTCGCCCTCTCCCGCCCCACCCCACCAGAAGCGCAGGCAGGGGCGGGGATGGAGGTGACGGACGAGCAGATCATCGATCTTGCAGACGACTACAAGTCCCAGTACCAACACGGCGGCACCACGTTTGACGAGTTCGACTATTTCGGCTTCGCTCGCGCGCTCCTCGCCCTTGCCGCCCCCAAGGCTGTGGCGCAGGGCTGGCAAAGCATCGAGACGGCGCCGAAGGATGAGTTGTATCGAGACGGCACCAACGCCTATGGAGAGCACATCCTGGCGTGGTGGCCGGGCACCCTAAAGCCCGCCCGCGTGCGCTGGTGGTTCAGTGATAGCGGCGCGTCGAACTTCCTGGCTGACGGTGGCTACGCCGTGTTTCCCACCCACTGGCAGCCCCTGCCTTCGGCCCCATCCGAGGAGAAGAAGGCATGAGCAAGGTCAAGTACTACGACGCGCAGAAGGAAGCCGACAAAGAGGCTCGCCGACTCGTGCGCATTGCCTATGCAACCGGTGGCACCGCTCCCTACAGCCTGTCTCGACTGCTCGAACTCAAGATCTCCACAAAGGTGATCCGGGCGGTGTACCGGGCGCCTCAAGCGCCAGCCAGCAAGCTCTCGGGAGCCCGCCATGGGTGAGCGGGAGATGCTGGAGAGGGCGGCGAAGGCTGCGGGGATCGAGATCGTCGGCTATGCGGATCGCATGCTGGCACTGCCGAAGTACGACGGCAGCTTGATCGTCCGTCATCCGGCTGGCGGCGATGTCGAGTGGAACTCGCGTGAGGACGACGGCGACGCGCTGCGGCTGGCCGTGAAGCTGTCGATCACCTTGGATTTCAGTGGACGCAGCGAGACCGTGCAAGCCCGCGTGTATGCCCATCTACCCAAGAAATATCGCTGGTGGGCAAGCTCCGGTCCGCATTGGGTGAGGCAGGAATACGTGCCTGAGGAAATGTGGACAACCGGCAGGGCAGAGGACGTCCGTTTTGCCGAATGGTATCTCCAGAACGAGCCCGAAGTGGTGCGTGGCCTTGAAGCCGCCACCCGTCTCGCGATCACCCGCGCCGCAGCATCCCTGACACCCGCACCCGAACACGGAGAGAACCATGGCTGACACCACCACCAAGGCATATCGCCGCTACAAGGCCGCGCTGATCAACCTCGTTGAACAGGACGGCATCAAAGAGGCGCTGTCCGCCGTCACGGCATCGTTCGTCGGTCTGACCACCTTCGCGCTCGAACAGGCAGGCCACAAGCTCGAAGGTCAGATCGTCATCGACGGCGGCCCGACCTCGCGCGACATCACCATCCACGCGCCGAAGGAGCCCACCAATGGCTGACACCACCAATCCCGCCCTCCAGACCGTGAAGCCGCAGGCCGGCGAGGTCTTGACCGGAGGCGATGCGGCATGGCAGATGGAGATGGCTCACCGCCAGCTCGACCGCATGGGCATCCCGCGCGCAGACGACGAGTGCTACCTGTCGGCCTGGGGGCGCTTCAGCCTCGCGTTCCAACAGATCGCAGGCTTGCGCATCACCATTCCGCTGACCGGCCCTGCAAGGTTCGATGCTGTCGCCGCCCCGGCGCAGGCCGCTATCGATGCGCGCGAGCCCATGAAACTGGGGTCTGACGGCTACCTCAACGACCGCGCGCTGATTCGTTTGTGGGATTCGATGCCCGACGAAGATGTCGGCCCTTGGGAGCGGGCGCATGCGTTCGTGCTTCAGGTGCGCGAGGCCGAAGCAAAGCTCGCCTCGCTCGATGCCGCCCCGGCACCCGCTGAGGATGGGGGAGTGACCGACGAGCGCGCAGCGTTCGAGGCCGACTACATGCGTCGATTCAACAAGCCCGGCTACCTCGGGCCGGATGGCGCCGGCGGTTACGGTCACTCGCTCACGCAGGCCCGCTGGGAAGGCTGGTGCAGCCGTGCCGCCCTCGCCCTCGCACAGCCCGCGCCCGTTCCCTACGCCTGGGCCGTGAGTGGTATCGGAACGCCGTTCTACGGCGATTTCGCCGAACAGGATGCGCACTCCGTGGCTCGCCATGTAGGCGGCAATGCGTATGCGTTTCCTCTGTATCGGGCGGCGCCCGTGCAGCAGGAGGCGGCGGGCGATGCGATCAACGACATCATCCGAGACGCCAGCGAGAGCGAGGCGCCTGACATGTGCGACACGAGTGCAATCACGATCCGCGTGGATGACCTTCGGGTGCTTCTGGAACGACACCTTTGCATCGTCGGCGATGAAGGGAGGGCCGCGTAATGGCCTTCAAGATCAAAGAACGCCCCGGCTGCATCACCGCCGCTGAAATGCGTGCGCTGTTCGAGGAATCGATCCGTCAGACCAAGGTCTTCGCCGACAACACGCCCATGGGGACCATGGAGGTCAACGGCGAGTTCTCGCACTACATGGACTCCACGACCGATTCGATGTGGATCGGGTTCGCCATTGGCATGCGATGCGCCGAACGGCGCGCCGCCCTCACGCCCCCGGCCGTGGCAGCACCTGCGCAAGCGGGGGAGACGAAGGGAGGTGCGTGATGGCGCGGATCGAGTTTTCTGCCCTTGGCCCCACCCTGGCTGAGCAGTGCGAGCAACAGGGTCTCTATGCGCTGGATCTGCCCATTGACATGGCCGATAAGCTGGCCCACGCCGTGACGCTCTGCCACCTTCGCGGCGTGCTCACCGACACGGAGGCGAATCGCGCCCGCGCTCGCATCCTCAAGCTGATGAACCTGCGACAGGTCCGCGCCGCCCTCCAGTCATCGGCAGCGAAGACGGGGGAGGTGTGATGGCTGACCCGATCCGCTGCTGCGACGGCTGCAAGCGCTCCGTTGCCAATCAGTCCGAAGCCGAGGCCAAGGCCTGGGCCTTCCTCGAGATCTCGAAGCGCTGGCGCTGCCCGTCCTGTGCGCGCGAGCTGGCGCAGGCGAATGCGGCGCACGCTGCAAGCCCGGGAGGTGAGGCGTGACCAACTGGCAATCGTTCTGGTGCGTCGTCGCGGTCTTCATCGTGTGCGAACTCGTGCTCACTTTGCACGGCATTGACACCTTCCTATGGCGGTTCAAGACGCCGGCCGAGAAGGTCATTCAGCAACAGTTGAGCGGAGCGTGCAAGCCATGACCGCCGCCGCCTTCGAGGAAGTACCGATGCCGGAGGCGAACGACTTCCGCTATATGTCGCATGGTCACAGCAAGCGATGGGTTCTGGCAGGCGCTGCAGTCCCTCCCAACGCTGAACCCCTCTACACCGCCGACCAGCTCCGCGCCTACGGCGACCAGCGTGCCAATGCGGCGCTGGAGCAAGCCTACGACGCCATGTTCAGCCTCAAGGGCGACAAGGTGACTCGATTCGATGCACAGACCGCCATCCGGAAGCTCAAGACCGATTCGACCACCGCGCGCGGATGCCCCTGGACCCCAGACTCCGACGGCTACTGGAAGACCGCATGCGGCAAGAGCCACTCTTTCACCGACGGCGGGCCCACCGAGAACAACCACCGCTTCTGCTGCTACTGCGGCGGGAGGATCAGCATGAAGGAGAACGGCGATGCCTGAGCGCATTCAGCTGAGCCGCGCCAAGGGATGGCGTATGCCCGAGAACACAGTTTCCGTGGCGCGTCCTGGGCGGTGGGGCAATCCGTTCTACGTCTCTCGCTGGCGCGACGTGGCGACCTGTGTTGCCCTGTTCCGCGACACTGTTCGAGGCCTATGGGACCCCGCCACTAGCGCCCATCTGCCGCAGGCTTGGAGCGGCTACGACGAGCACCAGCGATGGCTGGCGCGCATCGGCGGTCACCCGTTGGAGTGCATCCACGAACTGCGCGGCAAGAACCTCGCCTGCTGGTGCAAGTTGGGCACGCCCTGCCACGCCGACGTGCTCCTCGAACTCGCCAACAAGGACCCCTCCCATGACCACTGACTTCAAAACCTATCTGTTCGAGTACGCCTACCAAGGCTCGACCTGGGTCCTCGAGATCAAGGCCGAGTCGCCGGAGGACGCACGACTGCGCGCGCGGCAGTCCCTGACTTACCTTGGCGAGGTGCAGGCCAAGGTCACGGCCCCGCCGCTCCTGGGCTGGCTGCGCAAGCTGTTCGGAATCCGCCATGACCACTGACATCCACGCCGCCACGGAAAGCCTGCGCCGATGCCTCCGCGATGGAGTGCTTCCCAAATCGGGACTGCTCTCAATGTTCGATGCGATCGCGGTCGACACGGTGCTCAAATCTCACGACGTCATGGAGACCCGCGCAGAGCTCGCCGAGTGCAACTACGTCTCCGCGTCCGAAGAGCGCGACATGCTGCGCACGCACCGCGACGAACTCCTCGCAGCCCTTGAGGCTCGGGATGCAGAGATTGCGGCGCTCAGGGAGGATGCGGAGCGGTATCGGTGGCTGCGCGATTGGCTAGGAGCCGCGGCGCCGCTCGTGGAACACAGTTGCAGCGGAGAAGATCTCGACGCCGCCATTGACCGCGCTCGCGAAATCGACTCGCAGCCACCCAAGCCACCCCCACGCTACCCCTCCACCGAAGGGCAGCGCATCGCTCGGCAGATCAGGGAGGGGAAAGAGAAGGGAGAATTGAAGCCATGACCACGGATCAAAAGCTGCTGGTGCCCGATCGCGAAGCCGCGGGCATGCTCTCCATGGGTCGGTCGACCTTCTGGCGCGAGGTCAAGGCCGGCAAGCTGCCGCAGCCAATCAAGATCGGCGGCCTCACTCGCTGGCGGGTGGCTGACCTGCAGCGCTGTGTTGCTGATCCAGCCAGTCAGCCCACCACTGCATGAGCTCGCGTCGTTGCGGCAGGTACTGCGCGCGGTTGTAGGCCGCGCGCACGTCATCGCTCTCCTGGTGGGCCAGTTGCCGCTCGATGACGTCCTTGTCGAAGCCCGATTGCTCGTTCAGCACCGTTGAGGCCAGCGCGCGGAAGCCGTGCGCCGTCATGCGGCCTCGATACCCCAGCCGGTACAGCGCAAACAGCAGCGTGTTCTCCGAGATCGGATGCCCGCGGCGCAGCGGCGATTCCATCACCAGCGGCTGATCGCTCACGATCTGCAGCAGTTCCTGCACCACGGCGCGCGCCTGGCGGGACATCGGCACGACATGCGGCAGCTTGGCCACCTTCTCGCCCTTCACGCGCAGCGGCGGCACGACCCAGATCGCACCGTCCTCCTTGAACTCGTCGCGGCACATTCCGCGGAGCTCGCCAACCCGGACGAAGGTGTAGGCCATCAAGCGCAGTCCCAAGCGCGTCACCGGCTCCTCGTAGCCATCGATCGCGCGCAGCAACTTGCCGGCCTCCTCCGGCGGGATGCTCGGCATGGGCGTCTTCGTCTTGCGCGGGATCAAGACCCGGGTCAGCCCTGCGGCGCCGTGCTGCTGGATGTAGCCCAGATCCTGGGCATGGTCGAAGACAGCGGTGATCCGCCCGGCGACGCGGTGGGCGGTCTCGACTTTCCCGCCTTCCTGTGTGGCCTTCACGACCTTCACCAGGACCGTGCGAGGAACAGAGTCGATCGGCAGGTCGCCAAGGACCGGGAACGCATGGCGCTCGAGCGTCTTCTGCACCTGGCCTTGGTGCTTCCCATTGGACAGCCCGGGCAGCTTCACCTTCAGCCACTCCATGGTCACGGCCTTGAAGGTCGGCACCGCCTTGACCACGGGCGCCGCGCCGGGCGATGGCCGGCCACGCGCCGCGGCGTGTGCACTTCGCGCGCCAGCCAGGGTAATCTCCGGGTAGGTGCCGTAGGTCCGAGTCTTCTGCTTCCCCGCCTCGGTGTAGTTCGCCCGCCAGCTTTTCCCCCCAGCCGGCGTGACGTACAGGTACAGGCCCTGGCCGTCAGCGAGCTTGTAGCCCTTCTCTCGCGGCTTGGCCGCATCCACCTCTTTCACCGTCAAAGTCATGGTATCGCCGCCTCGTGATACCCCGGCCCGTACCATGATCAGCGCGTGGCTGTAGCGGGACGACCTGGGAAGATTTCGGCGGGATTATGGACGATGTCCCAATGAAAAAGCCCCGACGCTTGGAAGCATCGGGGCTTAGTGGGATCGCTTTGGACAATCCTTGGCGGAACCGGAGGGATTCGAACCCTCGATGAGGCTCTACACCCCATACTCCCTTAGCAGGGGAGCACCTTCGGCCACTCGGTCACAGTTCCTGAAAGAAGCCGAGATTATGCCATCACTCAGGCGGCTGGTTGGTCCAGATCGAAGGCTTTGTGCAACGCGCGCACCGCCAACTCCATATATTTTTCGTCGATCACGACCGAGGTCTTGATCTCGCTGGTCGAAATCATCTGGATGTTGATGCCCTCTTCGCTCAGCACGCGGAACATCTTGCTCGCCACGCCCACGTGGCTGCGCATGCCGATGCCCACGATGCTGACCTTGCAGATCTTGGTGTCGCCGACGATCTCGGTCGCGCCCAGCGAAGGCATGACCTTGGCCTGCAGCAGGTCGACGGTGCGCGCGTACTCGTTGCGGTGCACCGTGAAGCTGAAGTCGGTCTTCCCGTCCTTGCTGAGGTTCTGGATGATCACGTCGACCTCGATGTTGGCGTCGGCCACCGCACCGAGGATGTGATACGCGATGCCCGGCTTGTCGGGCACGCCGAGCACCGAGATCTTGGCTTCGTCGCGGTTGAAAGCGATGCCGGATACGACGGCTTGTTCCATGTTTTCGTCTTCCTCGAAAGTGATCAGCGTGCCGGACTTGGCCTCTTCATTGATGTCGATGTCCCAGGGCGTGAAGCTGGACAGCACGCGCAGCGGCACCTTGTACTTGCCGGCGAATTCCACCGAGCGGATCTGCAGCACCTTGGAGCCCAGGCTCGCCATCTCGAGCATCTCCTCGAAGCTCACGGTCGAGAGGCGGCGCGCATCGGGCTCGACGCGCGGGTCGGTGGTGTAGACGCCGTCGACGTCGGTGTAGATCAGGCACTCGTTGGCCTTCATCGCGGCCGCGATCGCCACCGCCGAGGTGTCGCTGCCGCCGCGGCCCAGCGTCGTGATGTTGCCGGCATCGTCCACGCCCTGGAAGCCGGTGATGACGACCACGCGGCCGACCGCGAGGTCGGCGCGCACGCGGGCATCGTCGATGCTCTCGATGCGGGCCTTGGTGTAGGAGCTGTCGGTGCGCACCGACACCTGCCAGCCCGCGTAGCTCACGGCCTCCACGCCCTCGGCCTGCAGCGCGATCGCCAGCAGCGCCGACGAGGCCTGCTCGCCCGTGGAGGCGAGCATGTCGAGCTCGCGGTTGTGCGCCTCGGCCGGTTTGCTGGGCGCGAGCTCTTTCGCCAGGCCGAGCAGGCGATTGGTTTCGCCGCTCATGGCACTCGGGACCACGATCATCTGGTGGCCGGCGCGCGCCCACTTGGCGACGCGCTTGGCGACATTGCGGATGCGCTCGGTCGAGCCCATCGACGTGCCGCCGTATTTGTGAACGATCAATGCCATGGGTGAATTCTGAGAGAAGAAAAATCCCGCGCTTCAACCATATGCGGCGCATGCGGCGAAGGCGGCGCCCCGCAGGCTGTCAGCGCGAGGCTGGTGGCGAGGGCGGGGCATTGTACCAATGCAGCCGATCCCCCCTGCGTTCGGCGAAACCGTCGGCCACCTTGAGGTGGATCCGGTGGCCGCGCGTGGTGCAGGCGCGGACCTGGTCGAGCCACTGGTCGAGCTGCGCCGCGCTCGGTGCGCGACCGTGCACGCGCGCGAGCCAATGGCGCAATACGTTGGCCTGCCGGGCACGCGACAACGCCTGCAGCGCGGCGATCCGCGGCGGCTCGCCGACGGTCTCCAGATCCTGCGCCGCGACCTCGTCGAGCAGTTGCTGCGCCTGCGCCGCATGGCCGGCACTGCGCGCGAAGGTGCCGCGGAACTGCGGGAAGGCCTCGGCCAGCGCGGGCAGCAGCACGGCGCGGATGCGGTTGCGCGTGAAGCGCGCGTCGGTGTTCGTCGGATCCTCGATCCACGGCAGCCCGGTGGCCTCGAGCCACGCGCGGATCTCGCTGCCAGGCACCGCGAGCAGCGGCCGATGGAAGTCGATGCCGCCGCGCAGCGCATGCGCGGGCATGGCCGAAAGACCCGGCAGCCCCGCGCCGCGCGACAGCGCCAGCAGCAGGGTCTCGACCTGGTCGTCGGCGTGATGGCCCAGCGCGATGGCGCGCACCCCCTGCTCGCTCGCCATCGCGGCCAGGGCCTCGTAGCGCGCGCGCCGCGCCGCGTCCTCGGGGCTGTCGCCGGCCGCATGGCGCGCATCGACGCGCCGCACGCTCGCGGGCACGCCGAGCCGCTCGCAGACCGCGCGGCAATGGCGTTCGAAATCGTCGGCCGCCGACTGCAGGCCGTGATGCACGTGCAAGGCACGCACCTGGCCCGGCCAGCGCTCGGCGCAGGCGGCCAGCAGTGCGGTGGAATCGGCCCCGCCGCTGAAGCCCACGGCCAGCGGCAGATGCGCCGGCTCGAACGCGGCCAGGGCCCGTTCGAAGGCGGCGGTCATGAAAGCTGCGTCGGCCGGCTCAGCGGCCGGCGTCGGCCTTGGTGTCGGTGAAGCGGCCGTAGCTCTGGAGGCGCTCGTAGCGGCGGTCGAGCAGTTCGCGCGGCTTCAGGTCGCTGACCTGGCGGAACGCATCGTTGAGCGCGCGCTTGAGGAAGGCGGACATCTGGCGATGGTCGCGGTGCGCGCCGCCGACCGGCTCGCTCACGATCTTGTCGACCAGGCCCAGGGCCTTGAGGCGGTGCGCGGTGATGCCGAGCGCGTCGGCGGCTTCCTGCGCCTTCTCGCTGGTCTTCCAGAGGATCGAGGCGCAGCCTTCGGGGCTGATCACCGAATACACGGAGTACTGCAGCATCAGCACCTGGTCGCCGACCGAGATCGCCAGCGCGCCGCCGGAGCCGCCCTCGCCGATGATGGTCACGATGATCGGCACCTCGAGCTGCGCCATCTCGAAGATGTTGCGGCCGATGGCCTCGGACTGGCCACGCTCCTCGGCGTCGATGCCGGGATAGGCACCGGGCGTGTCGACGAAGGTGAAGACCGGCAGCTTGAACTTCTCGGCCGTCTTCATGAGGCGCAGCGCCTTGCGGTAGCCCTCGGGCTTGCTCATGCCGAAGTTGCGCGCGGTGCGCTCCTTGGTGTCGCGGCCCTTCTGGTGGCCGAGCACCATGCAGGGCGTGCCGTTGAAGCGCGCGAGGCCGCCGACGATCGAGAGGTCGTCAGAGAAGTGGCGGTCGCCGTGCAGTTCGACGAAGTCGGTGAAGATCTCGTGGACGTAGTCGAGCGTGTAGGGGCGTTCCGGATGCCGCGCGATCTTGGTGATCTGCCAGGGCGTCAGGTCGCTGTAGATGTCCTTGGTGAGTTGCTGGCTCTTTTTGCCGAGCTGATCGATTTCTTCCGAGATGTCGACCGCGGATTCGGTCTGCACATAGCGCAATTCTTCGATCTTGGTTTCGAGCTCCGCGATGGGTTGCTCGAAGTCTAGGAAGGTTCGTTTCGCCAACGTCTTCTCCTGTTTTTCAGTATGCGACGACCGGCGCCGGGTCGAGAGAGCGCCAAATATACCAAGTCGCCACGCTGCAATACGGGGCCCAGGCCACGGCCACGTCGCGGGCATCGCTGCGGCTGACGGGGTCGCCCGAAAAATAGTTGACGCTGATGCCGTTGAGCAGCCCCAGGTCGTCCACGGGCAGCACGTTGGGCCGCATCAGGTGGAAGATCAGGAACATCTCGGCAGTCCAGCGCCCGATGCCGCGGATGGCGACGAGCTCTTCGATGATCAGCTCGTCGGCCATGTCCTTCCAGGCATCGACGTGCACCTTGCCCGAGTCGAAATGCAGCGCGAGGTCGACCAGGTAGTCGATCTTGCGCACCGACAGGCCGGCCGCGCGCATGTCGTCGACCTTGAGCTTGAGCACGTTGCGCGGCGTGAGCTTGCGCGGCAGCGCGGCGAAGCGGTCCCAGACCGACTGCGCGGCCTTCACCGAGATCTGCTGCCCGACGATGCTGCGCGCCAGCGTGACGAAGGCGTCGCCATGCGATTCGAGGCAGGCGTCGCCGAACTGCGGAATCAACCGCTTCATCACGCGGTCTTTCTTGGACAGATGCCTGCAGGCCTCCTCCCAATAGTCCGGCGTGATGATCTCGACGCTCGTCTTGGGCAGGGTGGGCATGGGATTGGTCGTTCCGTTCACTGGGCAACGGCCCAGGTGGTGCCGGTGGGCGAGTCCTTGAGCACGATGCCCTGGTCGAGCAGCTCCTTGCGGATGCGGTCGGCCTCGGCGAAGTTCTTCGCGGCCTTGGCATCGGCACGCTGTGCGATCAGCACCTGGATGGCCGCGTCGTCGAGCGCGCTGCCCGCCTGCAGGAAGGCCTGCGGGCTGCCCTGCAGCAGGCCGAGCACGCCGCCCAGCGCCTTGAGCAGGCCCGCGACCTCGGCCGAGCGCGTGCGGTTGACCTCGCCCGCGAGCTCGAACAGCACGGCGATCGCCTCGGGCGTGCCGAAGTCCTCGTCCATCGCGGCCTTGAAGCGCGCCGCGTGCGATTGTGTCCAGTCGATCGCCACGTTCGCGGGCGCCACCGCGTCGAGCGCGGTGTAGAGGCGCTTGAGCGAGTTGCGTGCATCGTCGAGATGCACGTTGCTGTAGTTCAGCGGGCTGCGGTAGTGCGTGCGCGCGACGAAGAAGCGGATGGTCTCGGCGTCGTACTTCTCGAGCACGTCGCGGATCAGGAAGAAGTTGCCCAGGCTCTTGGACATCTTCTCGTCGTCGACGTTGATGAAGCCGTTGTGCATCCAGGTGCGCGCGAACGGCGCCTGGCCGGTCGCGCCCTCGGATTGCGCGATCTCGTTCTCGTGGTGCGGGAACTGCAGGTCGGCGCCGCCGCCGTGGATGTCGAAGCGTTCGCCCAGCAGGTCGCAGGCCATGGCCGAGCACTCGATGTGCCAGCCCGGGCGGCCGGGCCCGAACTCGCTGGCCCACTTCACCTCGTCGGGCTCGCTGGGCTTGGCGCTCTTCCAGAGCACCGGGTCGAGCGGATCGTCCTTGCCGTCGAGCACGGCCACGCGCTCGCCCGCATGCAGCTCGTCGAGCGACTTGCCGCTGAGCTTGCCGTAGCCGGGAAACTTGCGCACCGCGTAGTTCACGTCGCCGTTGGGCGCGCGATAGGCCAGGCCCTTCTGCTCGAGCGTGCCGATCATCGCGAGCATCTGCGGAATGAACTCGGTGGCGCGCGGCTCGTGCGTGGGGCGCTCGATGCCGAGCGCATCGGCGTCCTCGTGCAGCGCATCGATCATGCGGTCGGTCAGCGAACGGATGCTCTCGCCATTCTCGACCGCGCGGCGGATGATCTTGTCGTCGATGTCGGTGATGTTGCGCACGTAGGTCACGGCGAAGCCGCTGGTCTTGAGCCAGCGCTGCACCACGTCGAAGGCGATCATCGAGCGCGCATGGCCCAGGTGGCAGAAGTCGTAGACCGTCATGCCGCAGACGTACATGCGCACCTGACCGGGCAGCAAAGGGGAGAACTCCTCCAGTTCACGCGAAAGCGTGTTGTAGATGCGCAGACTCATGAGATTCGGAAAGCGTCGTGTCGCGCTCGTGCGATGCGGGCGAACGACGGTGTTTTCAGGGGTGATGGGGCTGTGGCGACGAGGCGGCTGGACAGGGGCCCTCGGCTACAATGCCGGGCAGTATAAACGGCTGCCGCCGAGTCTTCTTCCGGGTGTTTTCGAGCCCTTGCGCAGCGCAAGGCTTGCTCCCGACCCGGCTCCACCCCGCCCCCAATTCCGCGGCATTCGTGCCGCACTTTTGCAGAGGCTTCATGAAGAACGCCGTGTTTCCCAGACTTTCGATCGCCATCGCCCTGCTGTTCGGCCTGTGGGCCTCCGCGGCCCAGGCCAACGACTACGACGACGTCAACCTGCTGCTGCGCCAGGGCAAATCGAACGAGGCGCTGGCCAAGGCCGACACCTACATCGCCGGCAAGCCGCGCGATCCGCAGATGCGCTTCCTGCGCGGCGTGATCCTCACCGAGCAGGGCAAGAAGGACGAGGCCGTCAAGACCTTCACCCAGCTCACGCAGGACTTCCCCGAACTGCCCGAGCCCTACAACAACCTCGCGGCGCTCTATGCCTCGCAGAGCCAGTTCGACAAGGCGCGCGATGCGCTCGAGACCGCGCTCAAGCTCAACCCCAACTACGCCACGGCCGAGGAGAACCTCGGCGACGTGTATGCGCGCCTCGCCGCCCAGTCCTACACCAAGGCGCAGCGCTTCGCGACCACCAACACCAGCGTCGCGCCGAAGCTCGAACTGATCCGCCAGATCTTCACGCCGAAGGCCGAAGCCGACGCGGCCGCGCTGCCCGGCGCCGCGCCCGTGGTGCGCAAGCCGGTGGGCCGCACCAGCAAGTAGGCGACGCGAGCCGCCGTCGAAACGCGGCCTCGCGCCGGAACGTTTTTCGCAGGCTCGCGCTCCCACGGCCAGCCTTCATCCTTTTCATCCCTCGGACACGGAGCTCTTTCCTTGACGATCCAAGCCCTCTCCCGTTTCAGCCGCCGCGGCGCCCTCGTGTTCGCGGCCACCCTCGCCTTCGCCGCCGCGGGCCATGCCCAGGCACAGCAGCGCGTGAAGCTCGCGACCTCGGCCGGCGACATCGTGGTCGAGCTCGATGCGGCCAAGGCGCCGAAGACGGTCGAGAACTTCCTGCAGTACGTCAAGGACAAGCACTACGACGGCACCGTGTTCCACCGCGTGATCGACGGCTTCATGATCCAGGGCGGCGGCTTCACGGCCGACCTGCAGCAGAAGCCCACGCGCGCGCCGATCCCGCTCGAGGCGAGCAACGGCCTGAAGAACGACAAGTACACGATCGCCATGGCGCGCACCGGCAACCCGAACTCGGCCACCTCGCAGTTCTTCATCAACGTGAAGAACAACGACTCGCTCAACGCCCCCAACCCCGACGGCTACGGCTACACGGTGTTCGGCAAGGTGGTGGCGGGCACCGACGTGGTCGACAAGATCCGCGGCGTCGCCACCGGCAACAAGAACGGCATGCAGAACGTGCCGGTCACGCCGGTCGTGATCCAGTCCGCCACCCTGGCGAAGTAAGCCAGCCCCACCCCTTTCAAGGAGCATCCAGCATGAGCAATCCCCAAGTCGACCTGCACATCCAAAACCTCGGCGTGATCACGCTCGAACTCGACGCCGAGAAGGCGCCGAAGTCGACCGCCAACTTCATCGAGTACGTGAAGAAGGGCCACTACGACAACACGGTGTTCCACCGCGTGATCCCCGGCTTCATGGTTCAAGGCGGCGGCTTCGAGCCCGGCATGAAGCAGAAGCCCACCGGCGCGGAGATCGAGAACGAGGCCAACAACGGCCTGAAGAACGCGGTCTATACCGTGGCGATGGCCCGCACCAGCGCGCCGCACTCGGCCACCGCCCAGTTCTTCATCAACGTGGCCGACAACGGCTTCCTCAACCACACCGCCCCCTCGGCCCAGGGCTGGGGCTACGCCGTGTTCGGCAAGGTGGTCAAGGGCACCGAGGTGGTCGACAAGATCAAGGCCGTGAAGACCGGCCGCAAGGGCTTCCATGACGACGTGCCGCTCGAGGACGTCGTGATCGAGAAGGCCGTCGTCGTCGGCGAATGACGACAGGGCCGGCGGCGGCATGAGCATGGCAGCCACTGCACCCGCGGCCTTCGCGGAACTGGTGGCGCCTGCCTCCTGGCGCACCGTCGACCTGATCTCCGACCTGCACCTGCAGGCCGGCGAGCCCGCCACCTTCGAGGCCTGGCGCGGCTATCTCGAGACCACGCCGGCCGACGCGCTGGTGATCCTCGGCGACCTGTTCGAGGTCTGGGTCGGCGACGACGCGGCCGACGAGCCGGGCTTCGAGGCCCAGTGCGCCGAGCTGCTGCGCCGCACGGCCGCGCGGCTGCCGGTGTTCTTCATGCACGGCAACCGCGACTTCCTCGTCGGCGCCGCGCTCGCGGCCCGAAGCGGTCTCACGCTGCTCGACGATCCCACGGTGCTGGTGCTGCACGGCGAACGCTGGCTGCTGAGCCATGGCGACGCGCTGTGCCTGGACGACACCGACTACCTGCGCTTTCGCGCCCAGGTGCGCACGCCCGAGTGGCAATCGGCCTTTCTCGCGCGCCCGCTCGCCGAGCGCCGCGCCCTCGCGCGCGCGATGCGCGTGCAGAGCGAGGACCGCAAGCGCGATCCCTCGGTGGTCTGGGCCGACGTCGATGCCGATGCGGCGCGCGACTGGCTCGCGCGTGGCAACGCACGCACGCTGATCCACGGCCACACGCACCGCCCCGCCGACCACGACCTCGGCAACGGCCTGCGCCGCCTCGTGCTCAGCGACTGGGATGCCGCCGCGCATCCGCCGCGCGCGCAGCTGCTGTGCCTGTCCCCGGCGGGCGCCCAGCGCGTCGATCTGCGCTAGACACACCCCACGCGATGCTCGACTGGCTGCGCCGCCTGCGCCATCCGCGCGCCCTGCCCCCGATTCCCGAAGCCGCCTGGCAGGCCACGCTCGCGCGCTATGCCTTCCTGGCCGAGCGCCCGGTCGCCGACGTCGAGCGGCTGCGCGCGCTCACGGCGCAGTTCCTGCGCGACAAGCAGTTCCATGGTGCCCAGGGCTTCGTCATCACCGACGAGGTCGCGCTCGCGATCGCGACGCAAGCCGTGCTGCCCGTGCTGCACCTGCGCGGCGGCCTGGCCTGGTACGACGATTTCGTCGGCATCGTGGTGCATCCCTCCGAGGTGGTCGCCCAGCGCAAGGTGGTCGACGAGGCCTCGGTGGTGCACGAATACGAGGAAGTCGTGGCCGGCGAGGCCATGGACCACGGTCCGGTGATGCTGAGCTGGCAGGACGTGCTCGCCAGCGGCGCCACCAGCGAGGGCGGCTACAACGTGGTGATCCACGAGTTCGCCCACAAGATCGACATGCGCGGCGGCGATGCCGACGGCTGCCCGCCGCTGCCGCCGGGCTTCGCGGGCAGCCGCAATGCGCGCGAGGCGCGAGCGGCCTGGCTCGGCGTGCTGCAGCCCGCCTACGAGGCCTTCCGCGAGCAGACCATCATGGCCGAGCGCTTCGGCGCCGAGCCGCCCTGGCTCGACGACTATGGCGCGACCTCGATCGGCGAATTCTTCGCGGTGGCCTGCGAGGCCTACTTCGTGAACCGCGCGAACTTCGGGCGCGACTTTCCGGGCGTGCTCGAACTGTTCGACCGCTTCTTCGGCCCGCCGCCGAGCCGAGGCTAGGCGGCGATCCTCGCGCCCGGCGCGATCGTCGACGGCGCCGCGTTGAGGGTCTCGATCGCGAAGCCGGCCGCGGCCTTGTAGCGCGCCATGTAGGCTTCGCGCTCGGCCGCCGGAATGACCTGCTCGATGTCGTCGAACACGCCGCCGCAGCGCTCGTCGACCAGGCCCAGCAGGCCGAACGGACCGGCTCCGCGGTTGCGCAGCACCAGCGCCGAGATGTCGGCGCACAGGCGCTCGTCGTAGGCGCGCAGCGCGGCCGGCGTCACGCCGTGCGAGAGCATGGAGGCGCCGAGCACGCGCGCATCGACGATGGCCTGGCTCGCGCCGTTGGAACCCACCGGGTACATCACGTGCGCGGCGTCGCCGAGCAGCGCGACATGGCCGTCGACCCAGGTCGGCACCGGGTCGCGGTCGATCATCGGGTACTCGAAGACCTCCTTCGCGCCGCGCAGCATCGAGGGCACGTCGAGCCAGCCGAAGTCCCAGCCCTCGAAGTGGTGGGCGAAGTCGCTCAGTTCGACGCGCCGGTTCCAGTCGCCCTGCGTCCAGCCCTCGGCGTTGTCGACCGTGATCTCGGCGATCCAGTTGATGGTGGCCAGGCCCGTGGCGGGATCGGGCGGCGAGATCGGATAGAGCACCACGCGATGCCGCAGCGAGCCGACGCCGACGAAGGACGCGCCGCTGCGCACCGGCACGCCCGGCGTGGTGCCGCGCCACATGATGGCGCCGCCCCACTGGATCGGCGGCTGCCGCGGATGCATCTGCGCGCGCACCGCCGAATGCAGGCCGTCGGCCGCCACCAGCAGGCGGCCCTCGACCTCGCTGCGCTGGCCGTCGCGCGACTCGACCAGCGCGGTCACGCCCTGCTCGCCGTTGCGATAGCCCGTGACCCGCTGGCCGAGCTGGATCGCATCCGGCCCGAGCCGCTCGAGCGCCGTGCGATACAGCAGCATCTGCAGCTCGCCGCGATGCAGCGAGTACTGCGGCCAACGGTAGCCCGCGCGCAGTCCGCGCGGCTCGGCATAGACCTCGTTGCCGTTGCGCCCGACCAGCGCCCATTCGCGCGCCTGGATGCCGATGCGGTCGAGCAGGTCGTTGCCGATGCCGAGCTCGTGCAGTTCGCGCACCGCGTTGGGCTGCAGGTTGATGCCCACGCCCAGCGGCTGCAGCGCGGGCACCGCTTCGAGCACGCGGCAGGGCACGCCGATCTGGTGCAGGGTCAGCGCGAGCGAAAGACCGCCGATGCCGCCACCGGCGATCAGTACGGGAGATGCGTCAGGAGTGGAGGCCATGCGGCGATCGTCGGAAGTCGGAAAAAGGAAAGGCCGCACGAAGCGGCCCGAGGAATGCCGGGCTCGCCACGGGCGCCCGGGCCCGCGGCGGCGCCTCGGCCGCTTACTTGCGCAGCAGCGCCTTCAGCGCGTTCTGCAGGCGCCGCGCGCTGGTCACGTCGTGCGCAGCGGCCAGCACCTTGCCGGCATCCTGGCCCCAGGTCTGGGCCGGCGCCGGATCGCCGCGCTTGGTCAGCAGCTTGAGCTGCAACGCACGGCGTGCTTCGAGCTGCTCGGCGGGCGTGGGCACTTCGGCGGCCATCTCGAGGCGCAGCAGCGCTTCGGCGGCCTCGTCGGCACGCGCGGCCGGCGAAGCGCCGATTGCCTGCGACCAGCTGCTGCGCACCGCGGGCGTGACCGCGCGGCCGAGTTCCTGCACGCTCGGCAGGCGCGCGGCATCGCGCTGCTCCCAGGCGCCGAGCACCTGGGTCAGCGCTTCGCCGTGGGCCTGGGCCGCCAGCTTGCGCAGTGCCATGTCGGCACGCTCGAGCGCCTCGCGCTGGGCACGGAAGGCGGTGTCGCCCAGGCGAGGACCGCGGTCCTCGCGCGGCGGGTAGTCGCCGAAGCGGCCGCCCGGTGCGCCACGGTCGCCGCGATCGCCACGGCCATCGGGGCGCGGACCGCCACGGTCGCCGCCCGGACGGCCAGGACCGCCGGGTCCGCGCCGGTCGCCGAAGCGGCCAGCGCCACGGGCCGCGGGTGCCGCGGGTTCGGACTTGCGGTTGCCCGGACGGTCGTCGCCGCGCACGGCCACCACCGGACGGGGCGCGGGCTTGGGCGGCGCGGCCGGCGCCGGGGGTTCGGCCGCGGCGGCTTCGCCGGCATCGTGCGCCGCGCTGTCGGCACGCGCCGAGGCGTCGGCACCGTCGGCCGGAGCCACCAGGTCGGGCGCGGCGGCGGATTCATGGGCCGGCACGGCCGCGGGCGAAGCCTCGGCATCGCCGGGCGACGGCGCCTGCTCGGCGCTCTCGCCGAATTCGGCGGCCGCCTGGTCCGGTCCAGCCACCTCGGTCGCGCCGACTGCCGGGCCGTCGCCCGATGCGGCCCGTTGCGGCGCCGGTGCCGGAGGCGGCACCTCGCCGCGCAGCGCGGCTTCGAGCTGGGCGATGGCGGCGCGGATCTTCTGCGCGTCGCCGCTGGCATTGGCCGCATCGAGCGCCTTCGAGGCGTTGAGCACGTGGCGATCGCGTTCGCTCATCGCGGCGGACGCCTTCTCGCGCTCGGCCGACTTGCGGTTGAAGGCTTCGTCGATGGGCGCGCGGAAGGCGTCCCAGAGCTTCTGTTCCTGGCGGCGGTCGAGCGGCACGCCCTGCGCCTCGGCCTGCCAGCGCTGCTGCAGCGCCTTGACGGCGTCGATGCGCAGCACGGGCTGGGCGCCCAGTTCGGTGGCTTCGGCGATCATGGCCTGGCGGCGTTCGATGCTGGCCTTCTGGGCGGTCTCGAACGGCGCGCGGGCGGCGCCGAAAGCTTCGTTCCATTGCGGCTGAAGCTCGGCGAACACCTTCTCGCCCACGTGGCCGGCGTCGCGCCAGCGGTCGGCGAACTGGTGCAGCGCGCGGTTGTGCGCCTTCAGGTCGGTGGCGCCCGCGTGTTCGGCGGCCCAGGCCTTGACCTCCTCGATCAGGGCCACGCGCAGCGCGCGGTGCTCGGCCGCGTCGGCGCGCACCTTCTCGAGCCAGGCCTCGACCACCTTGTGGGCCTCGTTGCAGGCTTCGTCGAAGCGCTTCCACAGCGCATGGTTCGGCACGCCGCCCTGGTCGGCCTGCTTCCACTGGTCGCGCAGGGTGCGCAGGGTTTCCTGCATCTTGCGGCCGCCCAGGGCCTGGCCTTCGGGGCGCTTGAGCAGGCCCTCGGCTTTGGCCACGAGGTCCTCGCGCACCTTGTCGGCGCTCCAGCGCTGCCAGCCTTCGAGCTCGCCGGCCGCCACCAGCGCGGCATGCACGCGCGCCTCGAGCGGGGCCTCGACCAGCTTGCCGTGTTCCTTCAGCACCGCGCGCAGCGCGGCGGCGGCGCCGGCGCTGGCCTTGCCATGGCCTTCGGCGGTTTCCTGCTCGAGCTTGGCCAGCGCGGCCTGCACGGCCTCCTGCGCGGCGGCGCGCACCGCGGGATCGATCTTGGGTGCCGGCGGACGCGCGGGTGCCGCGGCCTTGGGCGCGACGGCCTCGCCGCGCGCGGCGCGCAGTTCGTCGGCCCAGACGGGCACCGGCGGCAGCGGCGCGGCGGCATCGGCCGCGGCGGCGATGGCCTGCGCCAGCGCGCTGTGGAAGGCGTCCGACACCACGAGCAGCTGTGCCTTCGAGGCTTCGAGCTGCGGCGCGAATTTGGCGTCGAGGCTGGTCCAGTTGGCGTCGGCGGCGATGTCGGCGGCCTGCTGCTGCCAGTGCGTCACGTCGGTGCGCAGCGATTCCTCGGCGACCTGCGCATCCTTCCAGCCCTTGGTCGACAGCACCTCGAAGCGCTGCGCCAGCAGCACGGCGGCCTCGCGGTGGACCTGGGCGCGGTGCTGCAGGTCCTCGATGCCCTTGATGCGCTCGGCCAGCCGTGCCTTGAGGCCGGCCAGCGGCTCGCGCGACAGCGGCGCGCCGGCCTTGGCGGCATCGCGCTGCCAGGCGAGCGCGTCGGCGATGTTGAGCTTGGACTGGCCCAGCAGGCCCTCTGCCTTCTGCGCCCATTCGGCGGCGATGGCCTCCTGCCCCTTGGCGCGCTTGAGCTCGTCGAGTTTCTCGCGCAGCAGGCGGGCGGCGCCCTTGTCGCGGCCGCTCAATTCCTTGAAGACTTCCTGCATCTGCTCGGGTGCCGGATTGCTCGCGAGCCAGTCGCGGATGCGCGAGGCACGTTCGCCCGAAGTCGGCGCGGTGAAGGCGCCGCCGGTCAGCGAATCGAGGGCCTGAAGGTCGTGTGGCTTGGAAGAATTAGAGGTCACGTGCGCGAGATCGTTGTCTGAAGAGAGAAAGCGAAGGCGCCGGCAGAGGCCGGCGCAGACCGCCATTTTGACCCACTTGCCGCGCGCCGTCGAAATCCGCCTTGCGACGCGACCCGGCGATGCGGCGAAACGACGCCGGGGCCGGGGGCGCCGCGGGGGAAAACGGTGCCTGCATATATAGCAATGCACCGCAGAAAACCAAGGGCCCCGGGGCCCCGCCGGCGCTCAGCGCATCGCGAGCTTGAGCTCGGCGCCCGGCTTCCAGTCGTCGCCGCTGGCCGTGGTGCGCACCGCGCCGAGGAACAGGCGCTCGCTCGTCAGCTTCTGCGAGAGCAGATAGTCGCGCACGGCGGCCCCGCGCTCCACCGCCAGCTGGCGCATCGACTCCTCGTCGACCGGCACGCTCGCGAGCAGCAGGTTCTCCATCTCCTTGAGCGGCAGGTCCTTGGCCAGGCCGACCATGTTGCGCGGCTTGGTGATGTCGGCGCGCTTGTAGACGGCGGTCAGCAGCGCGGGGTACTCGGCGTCGGTGACCGGCGGCACGTCGGTGCCGGCCTGGCCGCCGCGCACCGCGGCGCGGCGCTTTTCGGCCAGGGCCATCTGGCGCACGCGCTGGCGCTGGTAGGCATCGCGCTCCTTCTCGAGGCTGGAGGTGCCGATCACGGTCATCTCGAGCGTCGGCCGGTCGACCAGCGCCTTCACGACCTTGTCGAGGCTCTCCTTGGCCGAGGCGCTCAGCACCGAGCTGCCGGCCTCGAAAGTGATGGTGCTCGACTCGCCGCTGCCGCCGCCGCCCAGGCCGCCGGTCAGCAGGCTGAACGGCGCGGTGACGGCCTTCACGATCAGATTGACCACCGCCTTGAAGATCAGCGGCCCGATGCTGAACTGCGGATCGTTGAGCGAGCCGCGCAGCGGCAGGTCGACGTCGATCACGCCGTTGCGGTCGGCCAGCAGCGCCACCGCGAGCTTGACCGGCAGGCTGTTGGGCGCGCCGGCGACCTCCTCGCCGAACTGCAGCTGGTTGAGCACCAGCTTGTTGGTGGCGGTGAGCTGGCCGTCGGGCGCGATCTTGTAGTTGACGTCCATGCTCATCTTGCCGCGCTCGATGCCGTGGCCGGCGTAGCGCACCGAGTACGGCGACAGCGGCGCGAGGTCGAGGTCGCGCATCTTCGCGGTGATGTCGAGCTCGAGCGGCTTGGCCAGCGGATTGAGCTTGCCGGTGATCTCGAGCGCCGCGGTCTGCTGCGCCTTGCCGCGCAGCTCGAGCTCGGCGAGTGCCGGCCGGCCGCCCTGCCCGTTCGGCGGATTGGACGAGAAGGAACTGAGCTTGCCGGTCAGCTCGCTGAGGTCGGCCGAGTAGTTGGGCTTGACGAACAGGTCGGTGAAGTCGATCTTGCCGTTGACCAGGCTCATCGGGCCGAAGTTGATGACGGGCGCCGGGCCGCTCGGTGCTGCGGGCGCGGCCTGGGCCACCGCGGCGGGCGCGGAAGCCGGTGCCGCCGGCGTCGAAGGCCCGCCGACCATCAGCTCGGCCGGCACCGGTGCGCCGCCACCCGCGGGCCGCTCGGATCCGCGCGTGGTGGTGGTCATGCCGCCCAGGCTGCGGCGCGAACGGGTCTCGGCCGTCGTGGCGGCGGCGGCCTTGGACTCGGCCTCGCCCTTCTTCGTGAGGCTCAGCAGGTTGAGCTGGCCGCTGGGATCGATGATGACCCGGGCGAAGAAGTCGGTCAGCGTGGTCTCGCGCACGTCGACCGTGGGCGCCGCGTTGGGCTCCAGGCCCACCTGCAGGCCGCGCAGGCTCAGCGTCTTCCAGCTCAGCAACTGGTTGTCGTTGCGGTCGAAACCCGGCGACTGGGTCAGCGACACGCTGTTGGCGCGGAAGTCGTCGAGCGCCGTGTCGCCCGCGAGCTTCACGCTCATGCCGGCCGGGGCGCTCGCGTAGTTCACGCTGCCGCGGTAGCTGACGAAGGCCCGGCGGATGTCGACGTTGAGCGCGTCGGCGTAATAGGCCTTGAACGCATGGGCCGGGAACGAAGCCACCTCGAGCCGGCCTTCGGCGGCCAGCGGCTTGAGCACGACATGGCCCTTGTAGTCGAAGCGGCCCGGATCGGCGCGGCGGCCCGAGCCGATGCGGCCCGACACCTGCAGCGGCGACTTGGTGGCGGTTTCGGGGGCGAGCTTCTGGGCATTGAGCTTGAAGGCCGTGATCTCGACCGCGACCGGCGTGGCCCCGGCCTTGTCGGCGTAAGAGAGGCTGCCGTTGTCGACCGCGAGCGTGCCGACCGTGAGTGCCCAGGGCCTGGTGTTGGTGCCCGGCGGCGCCGATTCGGGGCCGCTGCCGGCCGGCTTGGGTGCCGCCACCTTGGCTTCGGCTTCGGGCTTGCCGCTCGCGCCGGCCGGCGTCTTGAGCCAACGCTCGAACATCCAGCGCTTCTCGCTGTCCCGCTCGATGCTGAGCTTGGGATTGGTGGCGGTGAAGGTGCCCACGGCCAGCGTGTGCTTCGCCATGTCGACCTCGGTATCGAGCAGCTCGAAGCGGCCGACGCTCGCGAGCGCGGTCTTGGCCTGGGTCAGCGCGAGGTTGTCGGCCGCCACCCGCCTGGCCTTGAAACGCAGGTCCGGCGGGGCCCAGGCGATGTCGATCTGGCCGCTGAGCTTGCCGTCGAGCGTGGGCTCGAGGCTGTGGGCCAGGTACGGCGCGGCCAGCGACAGCGGCAGCGCCTCGACCTCGGTCTGCACGTCGGCCGCCTTGTCGGTACCGCTGCCCTTGAACTTGAGCGTGGCGCCGCCGACCGCGGTGCTGCCGCTGAACTGGGCCGGCTTCTCCATCGGCCAGGTGATGGCGGTGACGTCGAGGCCCAGATCGGTGACGTCGATGGAAGCGCCGGGCTGCACGGTCTCGTCGCGCCAGCCGATGCGCCCGCCGCTGAGGGCGACCTTGTCTACCTGGACCTTGAGCACGGGCTTGGGCGCCGCCGCGCCCGCGGCACCGCTGGCGGCACTGGCAGATGAAGCGGGCGGTGCCGGCGGCTTGGCCGCGACCACCTTCTCGGTCTGGCCGGTGGCCGGATCGCGCGCCATCAGGTTGAGCTGGCCCGAGGCATCGCGCGCCACCACCAGTTGCGGGCTCGCCAGCGCGACCTCGCTGAGGTGGAACACCGACTCGAGCGGCCGCACGTCGGCCAGCGCGAGCTTGAGCGAGTCGAAGGCCAGCAGGTCGCGCCCGCGCGCGTCGGCCAGCTTGGCGCCGTGCGCCTCGACCGTGCCGGTGACCTTGAGGCCCACCGTGGCGGCCTGCTGGAAGTCGATCTTCAGGTCGGCGTCGAGGCTGCCGGCCTGCAGTTGCACCGGCATGCCGCCCGGGATGTAGCCCAGGTAGGGCACGAGATCGAGCCCCTTGAACTGCACGTGGGCATCGGTCTTGCGGCTGGCGGCGAAGGGGGTCGACTGCGCGGCCGAGTCGAACTTGCTGCCGTTGAGCGCGAAGGCCAGCTTGGGCTCGGTATTGACCTCGCGCTGCGAGGCCAGGTTGCTGAGGAACGGCACCTTGAGCACGAAGTCGCGCAGCTCATGGCGGCGCTTGACGGTCTGGTCGTCGAAGTCGACCGCGCCCTCGGTGATCGCGATGTTGTAGATGGCGAAGCGCGCGGGCTCGGCCTTGGGGTCGGGCGGCGGGCCGGAGGCCAGCTTGGCGAGGATGTCGTCGATGTCGTACTTGCCGTCGGCCTGGTGGGTCAGCAGGATGGCCGGCGCCTCCACGCTCACCGCATCGATCACGGGCGCGAGGCGAAAGATCGACTGCAGCTCGGCATCGGCATAGATGCGCCGCACGGCGAGCTGGGTGCCCTTGCCGTCCGCGGTGGCGATGCGCAGGTTGTTGAGCGTGAGCTCGAGGGTCCAGGGCTTGAAGCCGATGCGCTCCACCGTGACCTGGCGGCCCAGCTTCTCGCTCGCGATCTTCTGCAGCTGGCTCTTGGCGATCGGCGGCACCGCCAGCCAGGCCAGGACCCAGAGGCCCAGAAGCACCAGCGGTGCAACGATTCCGCGTCGCACCCATTTGTTCTTCCTTAAGCTTTGTATCGAGGCGGCTGCATTCATTCGCGCGAGTGTGCCCCAAACAGATGCCAAGCCAGAAACAAGAAAGCCCGGCGACGCGACGAATGTCATGTCACCGGGCTTGATGGCGGGCATACGACCCATTGCCATCGTTTCGCTCGACCGGAAGTCGATGGTTCCTGTCGTGCTGGCGGCAAGAGATTGCCGCCGTGGTTCCTCCGCCGTGCGGCCCCGGCTCGCACCGTGACCGGCTGGCTTCGGAAAGCACCTGAAAACCTCAGGCCCGTTCAGCTTAGGCGGCCTTCCCCGGCTTTTCAAACCCGATGTTGCAAGGGATTTCCCTTAAGAAAGACGCCGTCTCGCGGGTCGGTTTGAAACATTTGTTCGACAGTTTTAAGAATTAAGACGGAATTCCTTATGCTTGACCGGGTATTTAGCAACGATAGAATCCCGCCTGCTCCGGACGCCCGACGCGACGGAGCCACCCTGTATCCGCTGCCGACTCCCCCCGGCTTGATCAGGCGGCCGCGCACCTTATCCCCCGAGCGCGGAACCTGATTGGTACCAATCCAAGCGCCGCTGCCTCCATCCCATCGCCCTTCCCGGCGCTGCGACAGGTGCCGCACAGAAAGGAAGAGCGATGAACAAGGCGTTTGATGCCACGGCCCGCGGGCTGAGGACATTCGTGTCCGATGTGGCAGACGGCTTTTTTGAAATCACGCACAACGGTTTCGCCCTGCTGGGCCTGGCCATCGTGTTCGCGGCCCTCGCCCTCGTGGCGCGGCCCGACCTGCGCCATCAAGGCGAGGAACAGCTCATGGGCTGGCTGCAGTCGCGCAAACCCGCGCCCGAAGCCACCGACCTCGAGCCGACCGCGATCGAGCGCACGACGGCCGCGAGCCCCGGCGACCTGCCCAAGCAGCAGGCCGCCGTGGCCTACTGGCTCAGCAAGAAGTACCGCGTCGCGGCCGAGCCGCTGAGCGTGCTCGTGGCCGAGGCCTACAACATCGGCAAGCACACCAAGCTCGACCCGACGCTGATCCTCGCGATCATGGCGGTCGAGTCCAGCTTCAACCCGTTCGCGCAGAGCCAGGTCGGCGCGCAGGGGCTGATGCAGGTCATGACCCGCGTGCACGGCGACAAGTACGAGCCGGCCGGCGGCACGCTGACCGCCTTCGACCCCGTCACCAACATGCGGGTCGGCGTGAAGGTGCTGCAGGAATGCATCGCCCGCGCCGGTTCGCTCGAAGGCGGCCTGCGCTACTACGTGGGCGCGGCCAACCTCGAGGACGACGGCGGCTACGCCGGCAAGGTGATGGCCGAGCGCGAGCGCCTGCTGCAGGTGGCCAGCGGCCGCGCGCCCTCGCCGTTCGCGCCGACGCCGCCGGTGCTGCGCCCGCAGCCGCTGCCGATACCGGTGGTAGCCCCGGCCAAGCCCGACGAGACGACCGAGCCGGCCAACGGCCCGACGCCGCCCAAGGTGGCGCTGCTGTCCGCCGTCTCCTGAATCTCCTTTCGCGCGCCGCCGGGCCAGCCCGATCCGCTACACTCGGCCCGGTACGCGACTGGCGATAGGCGCGGTGCCGACGAGGCACCCGCGCTGACGTGGACTACCACTGGGAAGCGTACCGCCCGCGACGTCGCTCCAGACGCACGGGCGATCAGCCGTTCGCCTGGGCAGCCCTTGTTTGGTTGAAGAACAAGGACCTCGTCTTCAAAGGACTGCCATGTACCAACGCAACATCCTGGTCGAACAGACCGATCCCGAAATCTGGGCTGCCATCCAGGCCGAAAACGCGCGCCAGGAACACCACATCGAGCTGATCGCGAGCGAGAACTACGCCTCGCCGGCCGTCATGGCCGCGCAGGGCTCGCAGCTCACCAACAAGTACGCCGAGGGCTACCCGGGCAAGCGCTACTACGGCGGCTGCGAGCACGTCGACGTGGCCGAGCAGCTGGCCATCGACCGCGTGAAGCAGATCTTCGGCGCCGAAGCCGCCAACGTGCAGCCCCATTGCGGCGCCTCGGCCAACGAGGCCGTGCTGCTGGCCTTCCTGAAGCCCGGCGACACCATCATGGGCATGAGCCTGGCCGAAGGCGGCCACCTGACCCATGGCATGCCCCTCAACATGAGCGGCAAGTGGTTCAACGTGGTGAGCTACGGCCTGGATGCCAACGAAGCCATCGACTACGACGCGATGGAGCGCAAGGCGCACGAGCACCAGCCCAAGCTGATCATCGCGGGCGCCTCGGCCTACTCGCTGCGCATCGACTTCGAGCGCTTCGCCAAGGTGGCCAAGGACGTGGGCGCGATCTTCATGGTCGACATCGCCCACTACGCCGGCCTGGTGGCCGCGGGCGTCTACCCGAACCCGGTGCCGCACGCCGACATCGTGACCTCGACCACCCACAAGAGCCTGCGCGGCCCGCGCGGCGGCATCATCCTGATGAAGTCGCAGCACGAGAAGGCGATCAACAGCGCGATCTTCCCGGGCCTGCAAGGCGGCCCGCTGATGCACGTGATCGCCGCCAAGGCGGTGGCCTTCAAGGAAGCCCTCTCGCCCGAATTCAAGGCCTACCAGCAACAGGTGGTCAAGAACGCCCAGATCGTGGCCGAAACGCTCACGCAGCGCGGCCTGCGCATCGTGAGCGGACGCACCGAGAGCCACGTGATGCTGGTCGACCTGCGCGCCAAGGGCATCACCGGCAAGGAAGCCGAGGCCGTGCTGGGCAGCGCCCACATGACCATCAACAAGAACGCGATCCCCAACGACCCCGAGAAGCCGATGGTGACCAGCGGCGTGCGTGTCGGCACGCCGGCCATGACCACGCGAGGCTTCAAGGACGAAGAGGCCCGCATCACCGCGAACCTGATCGCCGACGTGCTCGAGAACCCGCGCGATGCCGCGAACATCGAGGCCGTGCGCGCCAAGGTCCATGCGCTGACCAGCCGTTTCCCGGTCTACCGCTGATCTCGAAGAAGAAGCCCTGACCGCATGAAATGCCCTTTTTGCGGTCATCTCGAAACGCAGGTCGTCGAGACCCGCGTTTCGGAAGACGCCGACTTCGTGCGCAGGCGCCGCCAGTGCGGTGCCTGCGACAAGCGCTTCACCACCTACGAGCGTCCCGACGTCAATTTCCCGGTCGTGGTGAAGAAGGACGGCAGCCGCGCCGACTTCGACTCGACCAAGGTCCGCGCCTCGATGATGCTGGCGCTGCGCAAGCGGCCGGTGAGCATCGAGCAGATCGACAACGCGCTGCTGCGCATCGAACAGAAGCTGCTCGCCAGCGGCCTGCGCGAGATCGAGTCGACCAAGGTCGGCGAACTCGTGATGCGCGAACTCAAGAAGCTCGACAAGGTGGCCTATGTGCGCTTCGCCTCGGTCTACCGCAGCTTCGAGGACGTGGACGAGTTCCGGCAGCTGCTGCGCGACATCTGAGCCGTGGCCGGCGAAGGCCTACCCGCCGCCCCGCCCGCACACCCCCGTTCCGCATTCCCCCGCCTGGTCGGGATTGCAGCTGCGCGCGCGCCCCGACGCCGAGAGGACGATGGCCGCGCGCCGTCTTGTCTCGGCCTTGAACACCAGGCAGCCCGCGCCGAAGCCCGCATTGCGCGCGCGCCGCGAGAAGCCGTTGCCGTCGTAGTGCACGCCCTGCACCAAGCCGTCGCCCAACCCCGGGTCGACGGCGATGCCCGGCGGCAGCCTGTCGAAGCGGCGCAGGACTCGCGGCGCGCCTTTGCCGTCCGGGTCAGCGACGACCGCCCAGCCCCCGTTCCACCCGGCGCCGCCTTCCGCCAGCACGCTGACCGGCTCGCCGCGCCGGATCGCTTCGACCCGTGCCATCCCGAGCGCGGCGACGAAGGCCTGCGAGGCGGCCTCCAGCCGCTGGTGGAGCAGCAGCGCGCGAAAGCCCGGCACGCCGACGGCGGCCAGGATGGCGACGATGGCGATCACGGTGAGCAGCTCGATCAGCGTGAGCCCGCGTGCCCGTCCCGCGCGCTTCATTGCCAGCACCGCTCACGCTGCGCGCCGTCGCAGCCGCGGCCGCCCGTGCTGTCCAGCCACAGGTTGCCGACCGGCGGGTCCGAGAAGCCGGGCTTGAGCCGCGCCGAGAGCCGCAGGCAGTCGTCGAGGCTGCGCTGGCCGTCGCAGTGCTCGCTGCGCACGAGGTACTTGCCGCCCTGCCCGTTCTCGGCGGAATCGCCTTCGTAGCGCCGGTAGCGGCCATCGACGGTGAAGTGGCGCTCCTGCTGCTGCATCTGCGCGAGCAGCGCCGAACGCGCCTCGGCGCGCCAACTGCGATGCGCCGCATCGAGGTACGAGGGGAAGGCGATGGCCGCGAGGATCGCGACGATCGCGAGCGCGATCAGCAACTCGATCAGGCTCCAGCCGAGGGCCGCGCCCGCTCGGTGGCAGCGGCGGGAGATCATGGCCGCGTCCTTTGCGGGTCCGGCACCTGCCGCCAGCTGAGGCGGCCGGCCCGCCGCGCTGCCGTGGCGTCCTCGAGCGGCTGGGCCACCGACACCGCCTTGTCCCGGCGGGTACCGGGGCTCAGGACCGCGAGCCGCCGGGTCTCGGTCCTGCGCCCGGTCGGATCGGCGGCGCCGTACGAAGCATCGCCCTGCTGGACCACCAAGGGCGCTCCGAGCAACCCCGCCTCGGAAGGCACGCAGGTACCGCCCTTCGACAGGCCGGTCATCGCATCCACGGCACAGCTGCGGCCCCCGCCGTCGTCGCAGGCCGCCCGCGGCGGGATCAGCGTGTTGAAGAACAGGCGGCCGTCGGCGAGCACCGGCCGCTCGACCTGGCGCTCGCCCTGGTCGCGCGACGCGGGCAGGTCGAGGTACCAGCCACGCCGCTGCGCCGTCGTGCGATCGAAAGCGCCATAGACGAATGGCGGGCCTTCGATGGCCGTCAGCCCGCCCTCGACGGAACGCGCCCGCCGCGGCGCCAATTGCCCCCGCGCCTCGCCCGCGCGGATCGGCGTGCCCGTGTCCTGCACCGCGTACACGGTCTGGAGGCCGCGGCGCGAGGCACCGAGGTCCGTCGGCTCGACGAACTTGCCGGTGCCGAACAGCACGATGCCGCCGCCGCCCGGACCGAGCCCCACCTCCGGCGGCACCGTGATCGGCTGGCGCCGGCTGCCCGCGTCGCCGTCCGTCGCGACCATCAGCGGCACGCCGCCGAAGCCCAGCGCCTGGGCCTCGCTCCACGGTGCATCGCGCTCGAAGTCGAACTTCCACAGGTTGCCCTGGGTATCGCCCGCATAGAGCCAGCGAACCGTTCCGTCGTCGGCCGCATGGTCGCCGGGCGCGCTCGCGAGTGCATTGACGAGGCTGGCGTCCGCGGGCCGGGGCAACAGGATCTTGTGATAGTCGAGGCCGCGCCGCCAGGGCGTGCCGGCCGGCTTGTCGAGCGACAGCAGGAACAGCGCGGCCCGCTTCTCGGGGTTGCGGTTGTTGAAGCCCGAGGGCACGACCGCGAACCAGGCGTGGGTGGCCGGATGGCCCATGGTCGCGGCCCTGGTGCGGAACTTCAGGATGCGCGGCGGCTGCATCAGGTGGCCCATGTCGGGGTCGTCGGCAGCGCCGAACTCCCACAGCACCTTGTCGGCCGAGAAGGCGCCCGGATCGCTGACCTCGAGCGCGAAGACCCCTGCAGCGCCCGCGCCCAGGCCCGAGACCAGCACGCTTTTCCACTGACCGCTGGCCATGCGTGCCTCGGCCACGGCGGGCGTGCCGTCGACATGGGCGCGATGCGGGCCACCGGCCAGTGCGAGCGTGCCGAGCACCGGGAACAGCAGGCGCGGGACATAGCCGAACAGCTCCTCGCCCGTGCGCGCCGAGAAGGCATGCAGCATGCCGTCGTTGGCGCCCAGATAGACGGCGGGCTCGCGCTGGCGGTAGGTGGCGAGGAAAGCCGGGTAGCCAGCCTCGCGCGAAGCGGGATCGGGTGCGCCCACGTACACCGGCGCCGCATGCGCGATGTCGCCCATCACCGAGTCGCGCACGCGCAAGCGGCCGCCCGCGAACGAGGCTTCGTTCCGGCGCTCGCCGCGCAGGTAGTTCAGGCGATCGCGGGCCAGGGTCTCGACCGATGCCGCCGACGCGGGCTCGGCCGCCGGATCTGGATCCGCGCGCAGCGAGCGCCGCAAGGGCTCGTCGAGCGCCTCCCATTCGAAGGGGATGCCGAGGCCGGCGGTCGACAGCGTGAAGAGCCTCCGCGAGGCCGCCGCACCGGGCTTCTCCAGGCGCGCGTCGAGCAAGGCACCCGCATCCCACGACGGCTGGTCGGCCACGCGCAAGGCGCCGGTCTCCGGCGCCACGAACAGGCGAAACGACTGCAAGGTGCCGGACCAGCGCCGGCTGTCGGAACGAGAGCGGTAGAGGCTCGCGCCGGCCGCTCCCACCGTGTCCGAGGAGATCGCGGCCGTGGCATTCGCGCCCAGCGACGGCGCGGTGGCACGGCGCAGCACGCCGCGCAACGCATCCGCCGTCGATCGCGCATCGCTGGCCAGGAAGTAGTTGGCCGGCATCGGCCGCCCGTCGTTGTCGAGCCCTTCCGCCCATTCGGCGTTACCGAACCATGCCGGCTGGCCCGCCGCGTCCGGGGCGCCGAAAAGCGCGGTGCTGCGGAACGGATCGCCATCGCCGTTGCGGTCCACGAATCCGCCGTACTTCGCGGCCAGGTAGAGCGCGCTGCCGCGCTGGCGCGCGCCCACCGAGGCACCGCGGCCGGCATCGAGGTCGATCGCGAAGGTCTGCACGCGCGCATCGGGATGGTCGGCGCGGATGCGCTGGATGTGCGCCCAATAGGCGAGTCCCGCCATGCCGAAGGAACCATGGGCCGCGCCGACATCCCGGTTCTCGAACGCAGCGACGCGGTGGGCCCCGTACGCGATATCGGGCTCGAAGGCCGCGCCCGGCCATGGACGTTCCTCGCGGGCATCGAGGCCGCCTATGCTCAGGACATGGTTGCGCTGGCAGTTGCCAAGCACCGGATCCACGGCTGCCGGCGGCTTGGCCTGCAGATAGCGCAGCGATGCATGGAACAGCTCGCCCGCGGCATCGGCGCGCGCGTACTCGCCCGAACGTCCGAAGCGGTTCACCGCCGCGACGATGCCCTGCGCGGTGCCCGCGGGGTCGTCGCGAAACACGCCCGTGCGCGCATCCCACTCGGCCCGCGGGTTCGCAACCCGATCGAAGCCGACATCGGTCTTCTCCGGCCCGATGGACTTCATCGCTTCGCGCGGCACGCCGCCATGGCGCCCGGGATCGCCGCCGAACACGGCGAAGCGCGCATCGCCCGCGTTGACCTGCAGGGCTCCCACCGGTTTGTGGTGCCCGCCGGGATACGCGACGCACAGATCGCGGCGCACGACCGCCTCGTCGGCGGCGCAGACCTCGACGCGCGCGAAGTGGATATCGGCCCCGGCCGCCGAGACGCAGCCACGGTCCGCATCGGCGCGGGCGTCCGCATCGACGACCAGCCGATCCCCGCAGTTGCGGATGCGCAGCGTCCCGTTCGCGCGAAGCCTGCCGGGCGGAACCAGCCACTCGAGATGCCCGCGCACGGTCTTGACGGGAAGCTCGAGGCCGGCCTCGATCGGCCAGGTCGCGCGCTGCAGCACGGTCCGCTCCGGCGTGTCCGCCACGCGGTCGCCGCCGGTCAGCGCCATGCGCAGATGGTCGAGCGGCGATGCCGTGGCCCAGTTCAGCAGATTGCCGCTCCATTGCCCGTTGCAGACGAGCTCGCCGCCGGCGAGCGTGGTGGCCGTTGCCGTGCGACGGAAATGGCCTTCGACGCGCAGGTAGTCGTAGCAGCCCTTCGCATCCCAGTAGCCGCCGTAGACCCTGGCGGGTTCGAAGCTGCCGAGGTACGCCGGTCCCGCGTTCCGGCCCCGAATCGACAGGTCGATCACGACGTTGGGGTCGGGCTGGCCCGCCAGCGCGTGAAGCGGCACGCTGGTCAGCAGCGCATCGGGCGGCATGGCGGACGGTATGGCGGACGACGCGCCGGCCCATGCCGGCCCCCTCCATGTCGTGCAGCAAAGCAGGACGATGCACACGATGAATGTTCGAAGCGAGGGCATGGCGGTCCGATCAGGAAGAAGGAGAAGAAGCGACGGAACAACCGGGACTCGCCGATGGCTTGGCCAGCGTGGTCTGCAGCAGCACCCGTGTCTCCTCGCGCGGCCCGTAGCCGATGGCGGTGATGCGGAAGACATGCGGCGCCGCGGCGGCCGCGCTCGCGCTGTGCAGCACGCCCTGCGCCCCGCCACCGCGGCTGCGCAACGCTTCGACGACATAGCGCGGCGCGCGTGCCGACAGCCCACCGGCACCGGTGGCATAGACCTGCCCCGTGAAGCGGCCATAGGCGACCGACCGGCCGGCATCGGGTGCGAAATCGACCCGCATCCACGCCGGCTCGGCGCCCACCGGCGCGGCCGCGCAAAGCCCCAGCCGTGCACCGGTGCCGGCGCAATCGGCAACGAAGGCCGAGACATCGCGGCCATCGAACAGGCACAGCCGCCGGGCCGCATGGTCGTTGGGCCCGAGCACATCGCGCTCGGCATCGAGCAGCGCGGCCTCGGCGGCCTGGAACGCCACCTCGGCATCGCGCTCGTTGCGCACGATCCGCTCGCCGACCAGCGCGTTCTGCGCCGCGGCCAGGCCGAGCACCGACACGACGAGCAGCAGCATCAGCACGACGATCAGCGAGAAACCCCGCGAGACGCGCGCGCTTCGGTTCATGGCGCGTCCTCGCGCTGGCTGTTGCGCAGCGCCACCGTGAAGCTCATCACACGCCGCAGCCGCCCATCGGCAGCGGGCCGGAAGCGGGCCGAAGGGAACTCGGGGCCGAGCGGATGAAGCTGCGCCTCCTCGGGCGGTGGCCAACGGCCCGGCCGCGCGCTGCGCGCCACCATCCCGATGCGCAGCGCCACCACCTGGCGCCAGGCCGCGTGGCCCAGCGACGAGGCCGAGGCCAATGCGTCGAGCTGCGCGGCATCGAGCCACTGCTCGGGCGTGCCATCGCCGTCGAGGTCGCGCCCGAACAGCACGCGAAACACCTCGATGCCGCGCGCCAGCGGTTCGGACCGGAAGCTGCCACCCCGGTCCCCGCGGTACTTGCAATAGAGCTCGGGCTCCCCGTCGGCGGCCTCGGCCACGTGGAAGATGCTCCAGGCGCGGTCGGCCGGCGTGGCGTTGCCGGCGCCCGGCGCGGACTGCGCGAAGCCCATGCAGTCGACCATGGTGCCGTCGGCCTCCGTGGCGTTGCCGTCGTCGTCGGTGCGCGAGCTGCCGGCAAAGCGCACGAGCAGCGAATCGCTGTCGTTCACGCCACGGGCGCCGTGCCTCCCGTAGCTCTCGCCGCTGGCGCCGACGCGCGTGTTGCGCGCGCCGACGATGTCGAGGTCGAAGGGGTCGTTCCCGGCGGCCACGGCCGAATCGCCGGCCGCGCGATCGGCATAGCCGGCCTGCCGCACCGTGCGCCGCACGACGAAGGCCGCGAAGCGCAGCGACTCCTCCACCGTGCGGGCCTCGGACTCGGCCACGAACAACTGCCGGTTGCCGCCGAAGGCCAGCATGGCCATGAGCACGACCACCAGGCCGAGCGCCAGCGCGACCATCAGTTCGACCAGCGAGATGCCGCGCTCAGCCACCGCGCGCGCCCTCGACCGCCTGCACGGGCATCAGCGGCAGCGCGAGCCGCGGCGCTGCCGATGCCCCCGCGCGGCGCTGCGCCTCGCTCGCGTTGCGCGGCAACCAGCCGAGCTTGACGACCAGCAACGGTCCGTCGGCCTCGCAGGCCCAGGCATGGGCGCCCGATGCGTCGTTCCATGGATTGCCGTCGAAGCAGACCGTGGCGCGCGCGCCGGGCAAGGCCTTCGCGGCGCGGCGCTTCCACGCCTGCATGTCCCAGCGCGCGAGGTCCTCGGGCTTGCAGGCGGCGGAGGCCGCCGCGCAATCGGGACCGCCGGTCTCGCCCGTGGCGGAGGCCGCGGTCCAGCTCGCCACGAGGTAGCCATTGGCCGCATCGCGCCGCGCCGCCACGCTCCGGTTGAGCCGCGTCTTCTCCGACAGCTCGCGCACCAGGTTCAGTGCCGCGCCGAAGTTCGCGGCCTCGCCGCTCGCGCGCACCGCGTGCAGCAGCATCGCCGCCGCGCCGAGCAGCCCGAGGCTCAGCAGCGCGATGGAGACCAGCACTTCCACGAGCGAAAAACCCGAGGCGGCGCGCGCCGATCGATTCGACCTTTTCATGTCCGTCCCTCCCCCGTTCTCTTCTTGTGTCGCGTGTCTCGCGATCGAACGGCAAGCGTACGAGCGCCCCATGCGCGGACGCCGCGCCGTCCATCCGCATTCGCGCGCCGCTCGTATGATCCCGGCGCACCCCTGTCAACTTTTCCTCGCGAAGCCTCCATGCCCTCCCCCCAACACGACGCGCAGCACATGGCGAGCGCCCTGCGCCTGGCCGCGTCGGCGCTGCTGATCACCGACCCGAACCCGCGCGTGGGCTGCGTGATCGCCGATGCGCAGGGCCGCGTGCTCGGCCAGGGCCACACGCAGAAGGCCGGCGGCCCGCATGCCGAGGTGATGGCGCTGCGCGACGCGGCGGCACAGGGGCATTCGGTCGCGGGCGCCAGCGCCTACGTCACGCTCGAACCCTGCGCCCACCATGGCCGCACCGGCCCGTGCTGCGATGCGCTGATCGCGGCCGGCATCGGCCGTGTCGTCGCCTCGCTCGCCGATCCCAATCCGCTGGTCGCGGGCCAGGGCTTCGAGCGGCTGCGCGCGGCGGGCGTGGCGGTCGAGGTGGGCCCAGGCGCCGAGGAAGCGCGCGAGCTCAACCTCGGCTTCCTCTCGCGCATGGTCCGCAAGACCCCCTGGGTGCGCATGAAGGTCGCGGCCTCGCTCGACGGCCGCACCGGCCTCGCCAACGGCGTGAGCCAATGGATCACGGCCGAGGCCGCGCGCGCCGACGGCCACACCTGGCGCGCCCGGGCCAGCGCGGTGCTGACGGGCGTCGGCACGGTGCTCGAGGACAACCCGCGGCTGGACGTGCGGCTGGTCGAGACGCCGCGCCAGCCGCACCTGGTGATCGTCGACAGCCACCTACAGACGCCGCCTGACGCTCACCTTTTCATAGCAGGCCGCGCGGTCTGGATCTACGCGGCGGTGCGCGACGAAGCCCGCGCCGCGGCGCTCGAGGCGCGCGGCGCCACGGTCAGTTGCCTGCCGAATGCCCACGGCAAGGTCGACCTGGAGGCGATGCTGCGCGACCTCGCGGCGCGCGGCGTCAACGAACTTCACGTGGAATCGGGCCACAAGCTCAACGGCTCGCTGCTGCGCGAGGGCTGCGTCGACGAGCTGCTCGTCTACCTCGCGCCCAAGCTGATCGGCAGCGGCCTCGACATCGCGAGCCAGATCCACGCCGGCGGCCCGCTGGTCTCGCTGGCCGGGGCACTGCCGCTGGCATTCCGCTCGGTCGACATGATCGGGCCCGACCTGCGGATCGTGGCGCGCGTGGCCGGCCGGGACGCTTTCTGACGCCGCCCGCGGCGCGCCGGCCGCCGTCCAGAGCCGCCCACGCGACCGCGCCAGCGGTCCCGAAGTGCCAGGAAATGCCGCGGGCCTTCCGGACCTGCGAAAATGCGCGGATGTTCACCGGAATCATCACCGGCGTGGGGCGCATCGCCGCCATCCACGACCTCGGCTCCTCCTCCTCCCACGGCAAGAGACTCGGCATCGCGGCGCCCGACGGCTACCTCGACGACGTCGGCCTCGGCGACAGCATCGCGCTCAACGGCGCCTGCATGACCGTCACCAGTTTCGACCCCGCGCAGAGGCTCTTCACCATCGACATCTCCGCCGAATCGCTCGATAAAACGGCGGGCCTGACCGAGGAAGGTGCGCGCATCAACCTCGAGAAGGCGCTGCGCGCGAGCGACCGCCTCGGCGGCCACATCGTCTCGGGCCACGTCGACGGCATCGGCACCGTGAGCCGCTTCGAGCCCGTGGGCGAGAGCTGGGAGCTGCGCGTGGTCGCGCCGCAGGCGCTGGCGCGCTTCCTGGCCTACAAGGGCTCGATCACCATCAACGGCGTGAGCCTGACGGTCAACACCGTCGCCGACGCGGCCGACGGCAGCAGCGAGATCAGCATCAACCTGATCCCGCACACCGTGCAGAACACCTCGCTGGGCGACCTGCGCGCCGGCTCGCGCGTGAACCTCGAAATCGACACCGTGGCGCGCTACGTGGAGCGCATGCTCCAGGCGGGCGTGCTGCAGCCGGCCCGGCCGGCCTGACACCGACATTCCCCGCATCCAAGGACCCCGCCCCATCATGAACGCATCCGTCACGCCGATCGGCGCCTCGCGCGCCAATCGGACGCCCGCGCCGATCTCCCCGGTCGAGGAGATCGTGGCCGAACTGGCCGCCGGCCGCATGGTCATCCTCGTCGACGAGGAAGACCGCGAGAACGAGGGCGACATCGTGGTCGCCGCCGACCACATCACGCCCGAGGCCATCAACTTCATGGCCCGCCATGCGCGCGGCCTGATCTGCCTCACGCTGTCGCGCGAGATGTGCGAACGCCTGCAGCTGCCGCCGATGGTGGCGCGCAACGGCACCAAGCACGCGACCGCCTTCACGGTCTCGATCGAGGCCGCCGAGGGCGTGACCACCGGCATCTCGGCCGCCGACCGGGCCCGCACCGTGCAGGCCGCGGTGGCGCGCAACGCCGTGGCCGCCGACCTGGTGCAGCCCGGCCACATCTTCCCGCTGCAGGCGGTCGACGGCGGCGTACTGATGCGCGCCGGCCATACCGAGGCCGGCTGCGACCTCGCCGCCATGGCCGGCTGCTCGCCCGCCTCGGTGATCTGCGAGGTGATGAACGAGGACGGCACGATGGCGCGCCTGCCCGACCTGCAGCTGTTCGCGGCCGAGCACGGCCTCAAGATCGGCACCATCGCGGCGCTGATCGAGCACCGCAGCCGCACCGAATCGCTGATCAAGAAGGTCGGCTGCCGCGAGATCCAGACCGCCTGGGGCGCGTTCACCGCCCATGCCTTCGTCGACCAGCCCAGCGGCGGCGTGCACCTCGCGCTGGTGCGCGGCAAGTGGGCGCCCGAGGACACGGTCGACGTGCGCGTGCACGAGCCGCTGTCGGTGCTCGACGCGCTCGAGATCAACCGCTCGCTGCACTCGTGGAGCCTGGACGCCAGCCTCTCGCACATCGCGCAGCTCGACCGGGGCGTGGCCGTGCTGCTGAACTGCGGCGAGACGGCGCACGAGCTGCTGGCCCAGTTCGACGGCACCGCGCGCCCCGCGCAGGCGCCCGAGCGCGGCCGCATGGACCTGCGCAGCTACGGCATCGGCGCGCAGATCCTGCGCGAATGCGGCGTGCAGAAGATGAGATTGCTCGGCACGCCGCGGCGCATGCCGAGCATGGCGGCCGGCTACGGCCTCGAGATCGCCGGCTATCTGGCAAAGGACTGAACGACATGCAAGGTGCAAACCAGGGCGCGACCGACAAGCCGCTGGACGGCAACAGCGGCAAGGGACTGCGCATCGGCATCGTGCAGGCACGCTTCAATGCCGACATCACCGATGCGCTCGCCAGCGCCTGCCTCGACGAGTTCGCGGCGCTGGGCGTGGCCGCCAACGACATCCACCACGTGCGCGTGCCCGGCGCGCTCGAAGTGCCGGTCGCGCTGCAGGCGCTGGCCGAGCGCGGCGGCTACCACGCGCTGGTCGCGCTGGGCTGCATCATCCGCGGCGAGACCTACCACTTCGAACTGGTGGCCAACGAATCGGGCGCGAGCGTGAGCCGCGTGGCGCTCGACTACAAGCTGCCCATCGCCAACGCCATCCTCACCACCGAGAACCTCGAGCAGGCCGTCGCCCGCCAGACCGACAAGGGCCGCGACGCGGCCCGCGTGGCGGTCGAAATGGCGCGACTGCTGGCCGACCTTTCATGACCGACGACACCAACCAAGAAGACCAGGGAGGCGCTGCGCCGCAGCGTTCCGCACGACCGGACAAGGCGCGAGCGACGCGCACCGGCCTGACCGCCACCGGCGCGCGCAAGGCCTCGGCCAAGTCCAACCGCACCCGCGCGCGCGAGTTCGCGCTGCAGGCGCTCTACCAGCACCTGGTGGGCCGCAACGAGCCGGCCGCCATCGACAGCTTCACGCGCGACCTCGCGGGCTTCCACAAGGCCGATGCCGCGCACTACGACGCGCTGCTGCACGGCTCGATCGAAGGCGCCGAGCAGCTCGACGCGCTGATCGTGCCGCTGCTCGACCGCAAGCTGGCCGAGATCTCGCCGATCGAGCATGCCGTGATGTGGATCGGCGTCTACGAGTTCCAGCATTGCCTCGACGTGCCGTGGCGCGTGGTGCTCAACGAATGCATCGAGCTCGCCAAGGAGTTCGGCGGCACCGACGGCCACAAGTACGTGAACGCGGTGCTCAACGGCCTCGCGCCCCAGCTGCGTCCGCTCGAGGTCGAGGCCGACCGCGCGACCGGCAAGGCGCGGCCCTGATCCCTTCCCCTCTTCCTCCTTCTTCTTTCGCGAAGCACCCCGCATGAGGATTTCGACCCGGGCCGAGCGCATCGAGCCCTTCTACGTGATGGAAGTGGCCAAGGCCGCCGGCAAGCTGGCGCGCGAGGTGGCCCACACCGACCGGCCGATGATCTTCCTGAACATCGGCGAGCCCGACTTCACCGCGCCGCCGCTGGTGCAGGAAGCCGCGGCACGCGCGGTGCGCGCCGGTGCCACGCAATACACCCAGGCCACCGGCCTCGACCATCTGCGCGAACGCATCAGCCAGTGGTATCGCGACCGCTTCGGCGTCGACGTGCCGGCGCGCCGCATCGTGGTCACGGCCGGCGCCTCGGCCGCGCTGCAGCTGGCCTGCCTCACGCTGATCGAAGCCGGCGACGAGATCCTGCTGCCCGACCCCAGCTATCCCTGCAACCGCCACTTCGTGAGCGCGGCCGAGGGCAAGGCGGTGCTGATCCCGACCACCGCCGAGGAGCGTTTCCAGCTCAGCGCCGACAAGGTCGAGGCCGCGTGGACCGACAAGACCCGCGGCGTGCTGCTGGCCTCGCCGTCGAACCCGACCGGCACCTCGATCGCGCGCGACGAGCTGCGGCGCATCCACGAGGTGGTGAGTTCGCGCGGCGGCATCACGCTGATCGACGAGATCTACCTGGGGCTGTCCTACGACGATGCCTACGGGCAGACGGCACTGGCGATCGACGACAACGTGATCAGCATCAACAGCTTCAGCAAGTACTTCAACATGACGGGGTGGCGGCTGGGGTGGCTGGTGGTGCCCGATGTGCTGGTGCCCGTGGTCGAACGGCTGGCGCAGAACCTGTTCATCTGCGCGAGCACGGTGGCTCAGTACGCGGCGCTGGCTTGCTTCGAGGCGGAGAGCATTGCGGAGTACGAGCGGCGACGCGGCGAGTTCAAGGCGCGGCGCGACTGGTTCATTCCGCAGCTCGAGGCGTTGGGGCTACCGGTTCCGGTGGTTCCGGATGGCGCTTTCTACGCCTGGGCCGATTGTTCTGGGCTGGCTGCTCGGCTCGGGATTTCGGGGAGCTGGGATTTTGCGTTCGAGGCGATGAAGCGGGCGCATGTGGCCGTGACTCCGGGGCGCGACTTCGGGACTGCTGATACTGCTCGCTTTGTTCGGTTCTCTACGGCTAGTTCGATGGCGCATCTTGAGGAAGCTATTGGTCGGTTGCGTGGTTTGGCTGGATGAGGGGTTCGGCTTTCTGGTTTGAAGCTGCTTTTTTGTTGAGGCCGTTGGCCGGGATTTCGCCCCGGCGGGCGACCTACTTTCTTTTGCTTCGCCAAAAGAAAGTAGGCAAAGAAAAGGCGACCCCGCTGTCTGTGTCCCTCCGCTTCGCTACGGGCAACCTGCGGTGCTCGGGGAAAGCGGGGGTCCGCAGAACTCGCTCCACTTCGTTGCGCTCAGACAGCTGCGGCCCTGATCCCGCTTTCTCCTGCGCTCCTCGGCACAGCCAGAGGGGACTAGGGTCAACGCGCCGTGGCGCGTCCTTGTGTGGGGTGCTGGAATGCGTAGGCACTGGATCTTTCACTGAGGCCGAGCAACGCGAAGGCCCGAAGGGCTTGCTTGGCCGAGCGCAGCGATGGCCCGACCCACCCCTCTGGCTGCGCCGAGGAGCGCAGCGTTTCGCGGATAAGGGCTCGCAGCTGTTTGAGCGCAACGAAGTGGAGCGAGTTCTGCGAGACCCCGCGAAACGCGAGCACCGCAGGTTGCCCCGTAGCGAAGCGAAGGGGACGCAGACAGTGGGTCGCCTTTTCTTTGGTTACTTTCTTTTGGCGAAGTGTATGGACCGGAGACATGGGTGACACATGTGCGAGGACATGGTGGACACATTCTGCATGGTGGCTCAGGCCTCGCGCAGGTCGATCTCGCGCAGCTTGTGGTGCACGAAGTAGACGTCGTAGCAGCCCTCTCGCCCGGGCTGCGCGCGCAGCGCGATCTCGTGGTCCTTGAGTGCTGCGGACACCTTGAAGCGCTTGCTCTTGAAGCGCACCTCCCCCAGCCAGCCGACCTTCACCACCGTGTCGTTCGGGCCGTACTCGAGCGGTGGCAGCGTCCTCGGATAGGCCCTCTCGCTGGCGCGATACCGGCTCGCCGGGGTGTTCATGCCCAGCGCCTGGTGCGGGCGCTCATGGTTGTAGATACGCCTCCAGCGATCGAACTGCTGCTGTGCCTGAGCCAGATCCTGGAAGCTGCGCCCGGCCAGCAACTCCGCCTTCAGGCTGCGATGGAAGCGCTCGTCCTTGCCGTTGGTCTGCGGGTGATAGGGGCTGCTGAAGCTCACCCGCACGCCCAGGCGGATGAGCCACAGCGCGAGTTCGCTGAGCTGGCCCGGCTCGCGCGGACTGCCCCAGGGTGCGCCGTTGTCCGCATTGATGCGCACCGGCAGGCCGTAGCGGGAGAAGACGTCCTGCAACTGCTCCTTCACGCTGGCCGTTTGCTGGCGGGCACAGGCGCGCAGGGCCAGGTTGTAGCGAGAGTGGTCGTCCAGCAGCGTCAGCGGATGGCAGGGCCCCGCTGCGGTGGACACGTAGCCCTTGAAGTCGATCTGCCAGAGGCTGTTGGGCGCCTCGTGCTCGAAGCGCTGCCAGGCGGTGGCCGCACTGCTGGCCTGGGCGCTGATGAGGCCGTGGCGCTTGAGGATGGAGTTGACGGTGCTCGGAGCCAGGCAACCCTGTCCGAGGTCGCTCAGGCGCCGTGCGAGCTTGCGTGCGCCCCAGGCAGGGTGCTGCTGGCGCAGCGAGACGATGGATTGTTGAAGTTCGGGCGAGGTCTCGCCGGGGCTGTGGTGCGGGCGGCGACTGGCATCGCCCAGGCCGGCGGCACCCAGCGTGGCGCTGCGTGCGAGCCATTTGTAGCCGGTCTGCGGGCTGATGCCGAAGCGCCGGCACAGCTCACGCCGATTGGCACCTTCCTGGCGTGCCAGGGCAACGAACTCTTCTCTCAGGCTCATGGTGTCTCGGGTGCTCCAGGGCATGGTCGTCTTCCGATCGGGCGATACGCCCGATGGTGTCCACCATGTCCTCGCACACCTGTCCACCATGTGCCCGGTCCATACAGCGAAGCAAAAGAAAGTGACTCGCCCGCCGGGGCGAGACCCGGCCAACAGCCTCAAAAAAGAATGACCTACGAGTTCCCCCTACGCGTCTATTGGGAAGACACCGACGCCGGCGGCATCGTCTTCTACGCCAACTACCTCAAGTTCATGGAACGCGGCCGCACCGAATGGCTGCGCTCCCTGGGCGTCGAGCAGAACAAGCTGCGCAACGAAACAGGCGGCCAGTTCGTCGTCAGCGAGACCCAGATCAAATACCACCGCCCCGCCCGCCTCGACGATCAGCTCATCGTCACCGCCGACCTGCGCCAGATGGGCTCCGCCTCACTGATAATCGCGCAGACCGTGCTGCTGAAGCCGGAGCAGGCGGGCGCCACCCCCACCCTCCTGTGCGAAGGCACGATCCGCATCGGCTGGGTCGACGCCGCCAGCCTGCGCCCGGCACGGATTCCGGCGCAGGTTTCGGGAACCCTCGAACGCTATCGCGGCTCCATGACTCAACCCTTCAAGCCATGAATCAAGATCTCTCCATCATCAATCTCCTGCTCCATGCCAGCTTCATGGTGCAAGCGGTCGTGCTCCTCCTGGTGATCGTCTCGATCGCGAGCTGGGCCGCGATCATCCGCAAGTACTTCGCGCTCAAGCGCATGCGCGCGCTCAACGACGACTTCGAACGCGAGTTCTGGTCGGGCACCAGCCTCAACGAGCTGTTCGCCTCGGCGGCGCAGAACGCCAAGTTCGCCGGGCCCATGGAACGCATCTTCGCCTCGGGCATGCGCGAATACCAGAAGCTGCGCGAACGCCACGTGAGCGACGCCGCCACGCTGCTCGACGGCGCCCGCCGCGCGATGCGCGCGAGCTTCCAGCGCGAACTCGACGCGGCCGAACAGAACCTGTCCTTCCTCGCGACCGTGGGCTCGGTCTCGCCCTACGTCGGCCTGTTCGGCACGGTCTGGGGGATCATGCATGCCTTCACCGGCCTGGCCGCGCTGACCCAGGTCACGCTCGCCACCGTGGCACCCGGCATCGCCGAAGCGCTGGTGGCCACCGCCATCGGCCTGTTCGCCGCCATCCCGGCCGTGGTGGGCTACAACCGCTTCGCGCGCGAGATCGACAAGATCGCGATCGCCCTGGAGACCTACATCGAGGAGTTCTCGAACATCCTCCAGCGCAACCTGTCCTCCAACCCGTCCGCGGCGGCCCCGGCGGGCCCCTCGGCCACCAACCGCTGAACCGGAGCGCGCACGCATGCCCGCCGTTTCGTCCCGCGGCCGCGGTCGCCGCACGATCAACGAGATCAACATGGTCCCGTTCATCGACGTGATGCTGGTGCTGCTGATCATCTTCATGGTCACCGCGCCGCTGATCACGCCGAGCGTGATCAACCTGCCCTCGGTCGACCGCGCCAACAAGCAGCCCGACAAGCCGATCGAGATCGTCATCAAGAACGACGACGAGGTCCAGGTCAAGAAGGATCCCTCCCAGGGCACCGGTGGCGCCTCGGTGCCGATGACGCAGATCGGCAGCATCGCCAAGGCCGCGCAGAACGGCGACGACCAGCGCCCGGTGGTCATCAGCGCCGACAAGTCGGTCAAGTACGAGACCGTGGTGAAGGCCATGAACCAGCTCAAGCGCGCCGGCATCGAGCGCGTGGGCCTGTCGGTCCAGACCACCAACGCCAAGTAGCGCCAGCCGGACCCGAGAACGCATGTCACTCGCCCTCGATCGCCCCGAGTTCGCGCCGCCGCCGCAGCGCGGCACGCCGCGTGCCGTGGTGCTCGCACTGATCGCGCACGCGTTGCTGATCGCCGCCCTGACCTGGGGCGTGCGCTGGAAGAGCGAAAGCGACGACGACGCGGTGGAAGCCGAGCTGTGGTCGCCCACGCAGCAGGTGGCCGCGCCGCGCATCGCCAATCCGCCGCCGGCCCCCGAGCCCACGCCCGCACCGCCGCCTCCCCCGCCCCCGCCGCCTCCTCCGCAGGCCGTGCGGACCGATCCCACGCCGGCGCCCAAGGCACCCGACATCGCGCTCGAGCGCGAGAAAAAACTGCGCGAGGAAAAGGAACAGCGCGAGCGCGAACAGGAACAGCAGCGCCAGCAGGAAAAGAAGCGCCAGGAAGCGCAGGCCAAGAAGGAGAAGGACCAGCTCGAGGCCAGGAAGCGCGAGGAAGAGCGCCAGAAGGAACTGCAGCAGCAGAAGCAGGCCGAGCAGCAGAAGCTCGCGGAACAGAAGAAGCGCGACGACGCCAAGAAGCTCGAGCAGCAGAAGGCGCAGCTCGACAAGGACCGCCAGGACAACCTGCGCCGCCTGATGGGCCAGGCCGGCTCCACGGCCGAGCAGACCACCGGTCCGCGCTCGGGCAAGGGCGCAGGCAGCGGCGGCCCCTCGAGCGGCTATGGCGGACGCGTGGCGGCCCTGATCCGGCGCAACGTGGCCTTCGACAACACGACGATCGCCGGCAATCCCACCGCCGAGATCCAGATCCAGACCTCGCCCGACGGCACGATCGTCGGCACGCCGAGGCTCGTAAAGTCCAGCGGCAACGCGAGCTGGGACGAGGCGGCGCTGCGCGCCGTGCAGAAGACCGAAGTGATGCCGCGCGACATCGACGGCCGGGTGCCGAACCCGTTCCCGCCGATCGTGATGCAGCCCAAGCAGTAGCGGCACCGGAGAGCGCGCGCGACCTGCCCGGTGCAGCAGGCGCGCCGCCGCACTCTTAGCGCCGAATGAGCGCGCGCGCCGGCCCGGAACTCGCGGCCTCCGGGCCCCTCTACCGCCCACAACAACACGGCGGGAAGAGCGCTCCCTCACAAGAACGATGAAGCCCAACGGACACATCCGGTATGGCAGCAGCCCCCTGCTCGCGAGCAGGACACCGGTCTGGCGCAGCAAGCTCATCGTCGCGGCCGTGGCCTTCGGCTTCCTGCTGCTCGCGGTGCGCGCGGCCTACGTGCAGGTCTTCGACAACGACTTCTTCCAGCACCAGGGCGAGGTGCGCTACCTGCGCACGCTCGAGCTGCCGGCCAACCGCGGCCGCATCCTCGACCGCAACGGACTGATCCTGGCCTCCGACATTCCCGCGCCCAGCATCTGGGCCATTCCCGAGGACATCGAGCGCGACGACCCCGCCGTGCAGGCCCGGCTGCACGAGGCGGCACGGCTGCTCGGCATGCCGCAGAAGGACTTCGACAAGAAGCTCGAGGACGAGGACAAGAGCTTCGTCTGGATCCGGCGCCAGGTCGACGAGTCGGTCGCCAAGCAGGTGGCGGCGCTCGGCATCAAGGGCCTCTACCTGCGCCGCGACTACCGCCGCCAGTACCCCGAGGGCGAGGCCGCGGCCCACCTGGCCGGCTTCACCAACGTCGAGGACATCGGCCAGGAAGGCGTGGAGCTGGCCTTCGACAAGGACCTGGCCGGCAAGGCCGGCTCGCGCCACGTGCTCAAGGACCGGCTCGGCCACATCGTCGAGGACACCGAGGACCAGGTGCCGCCGACCGACGGGCGCGACATCCAGCTGAGCATCGACGACCGCGTGCAATCGGTGGCCTACGAGAAGATCCGCGACGCCGTGGTCGCGAACAAGGCCCGTGCCGGCAGCGTGGTGGTGGTCGACGCGCGCACCGGCGAGCTGCTGGCGATGGCCAACTACCCGAGCTACAACCCCAACGACCGGCGCAACCTCAGCGGCGAGCAGTTGCGCAACCGCGCCATGACCGACGTCTTCGAGCCCGGCTCGACCATGAAGCCGATCACCATCGCGACCGCGCTGCAGCTCGGCCGCGTCACGCCCAAGACCATCATCGACACCAACCCGGGACGCATCACCGTCTCGGGCGCCACCATCCACGACGACGAGAACTTCGGCGTGCTCACGGTCGAGGGCGTGATCCAGAAGTCGAGCAACGTCGGCGCCACCAAGATCTCGCAGCGCATGTCGGCGCAGGAGATGTGGAACTCGCTGACCGCGGTCGGCCTGGGCCAGAAGCCGCAGACCGTGTTCCCGGGCGCGGTGACCGGCCGGCTGCGGCCGTGGAAGTCGTGGCGGCCGATCGAGCAGGCCACCATGTCCTATGGCTACGGCCTGTCGGCCTCGCTGTTCCAGATCGCCCATGCCTACACCGCCTTCGCGCACGACGGCGAGGTGATCCCGGTCAGCCTGCTGAAGAACGACGGCACGCCGCCCACGGGCGTGCAGGTGTTCTCGCCGCTGGTGGCCAGCGAGGTGCGCCAGATGATGCACCTGGCGGCCGCGCCCGGCGGCACCGCGCCGCTGGCCCAGACCATGGGCTATTCGGTCGGCGGCAAGACCGGCACCGCCCACAAGCAGGTCGGCAAGGGCTATGCCTCCGACAAGTACCGCGCCTGGTACACCGGCATGTCGCCGATCGACAAGCCGCGCATCATCGTCGCGGTGATGGTCGACGAGCCCGGCGCCGGCAAGTACTTCGGCGGGCTGGTGGCCGCGCCGGTGTTCAGCCAGGTGGTGCAGGAGACCCTGCGCATCATGAACGTGCTGCCCGACCTCGCGGTCGCGCCGATGGCGCACTGACGAAGGACGGCGCCGCCACGGTGCTCGTTTAGGATCGTCGGCAACTCTTGTTACCGGCGATCCCGACATGGTCGACTCCTCTCCCGTCGCGCTCGGCGACCTCGTTCCACTGCCCTACCAGCAGGCGCTGGCCGCCCACCTGCAGGCGAACGAGCCCGAGGCCTGGCGCTGGGCCGCCTCGGCCGAGGCGCGCGAGGAGCATGCGGCCGCCGTGCGTGCCGAGCTGCTGCGCCAGTCGTACCGGCTCGACGCCGACGCGCATCCCGAGCTGCACGCGCATGCCGCGCTGGTCGCTCAACGGCTCGGCGTCACGGTGCCCATCACCCTCTACCAAGGACAGGACGGCGCGATGAACGCCGCCATCCACACGCTGCCGGGCGAGGCCCACATCGTGCTCTCGGGCCCGCTGCTCGAGCGGCTGCAGGGGCCCGAGCTGCAGGCCGTGCTCGGCCACGAACTGGCCCACCACCTGCTGTGGACGCGCGACGAAGGCCGCCACCTGGCGGTCGACCGGCTGCTGCAGGCGACCGCGGCCGATCCGCGCGCCGACGCGAGCCACCTGCAGACCGCGCGGCGCCACAGCCTCTACACCGAGGCCTTCGCGGATCGCGGCGCCTGCGTGGGCTGCGGCGCCCTCGAGCCCGCGGTGAGCGCGCTGGTCAAGGTGCAGACCGGCCTCGCGCAGGTCCACGCCGCGAGCTACCTGCGCCAGGCCGACGAGATCAGCGCCGGGCCCGAGGCGGCCACGCGCGGCACCAGCCATCCCGAGGTCTTCGTGCGCGCCCGCGCGCTGCGGCTGTGGAGCGAGCGCGATCCGCAGGCCGATGCCTGGCTGGCCGGCGCGCTCGAAGGCCCGCTCGACCTCGCCACGCTCGACGTGCTGGGCCAGGAACGCGTGGGTGGCCTGACGCGCGCCGTGGTCGCGCGGCTGCTGCGCGAGCCCTTCATGCAGTCCGAGGCGCTGCTTGCGCATGCGCGGCGCTTCTTCCCGGGCTTCGTGCCCTCGCTGCCGCAGGCCGTGGCGCCGCCGCCGCCCGATCCGCTGCCCGCCGGGCTGCACGACTACATGGCCAGCGTGCTGGTCGATTTCGTCGCGGCCGATCCCGAGCTCGACGATGCCGCGCTGGCCGCGGCGCTCGCGCTGGCCGAGCCGCTGGGCTGCGCCGCGCCCTTCGAACAGCGGCTCGCGCAGGACCTCAAGCTGGCCAGGCGCACGCTCGCGCGCGTCAAGCGCGACGCCGCCAGCGTGCTCGACAAGGCCCGGGCCCAGCACGCACGGAGCGCCACGGCATGACGGGCATCGCACCGCTGTTGCAGTTGCTCGACACCGCCGATGCGCACGGCGGCCTGCAGACCGACGACGTGCTGGCCCTCGCCTTGCCGCTGCTGCGCGAGGTCTCGGCGCTGCACGAGCAGGGCCGGGTCGCCGCGCTGGGCCATGCGATGGCCTACCGCGTGAACGAGGTGCCCGCGCTGGAACTGGCCCAGCCCGCGGGCGCCGAGCCGAAGCGCAACCCGCAGGCGATCGCGCCGCTCGAGCGCCCGATGGCCTCGGTGCTGCGCGTGGTGGGCGAGGAGCGCGTCACCGTCGAAGGCGGCATCGGCGTCGCGCGCGAGAACCTCGAGGTGCTGCCCGAGGCCACGCCCGACACCGTGCCGCAGCGCCCGGCCTACCTGCCCGGCTACGGCGCCTGGGAGCAGCGTTTCGCGCACCACGACGCGCTCAGCGACATGCTGTGCCTGGGCCAGGTGCTGGCCAGCCTGGCCTGCGGGCTCGACTTCACGCAGGGCGAGGAGCTCGCGCGCTTCGCCGAGCACCGCGGCAACCTGTTCGAGATCAACCGCCGGCTGCACCCGGTGCTGGCCGCGGTGATCGTCGAGATGACGGCGCTCGACCGCCACGAGCGCGCGCGCGACCTGCCCTCGGTGATCCGCCGCCTCGAGACCTACCGCGACCAGCCGCTGGACCTGGGCCTGGAACGCCTCGCGAACCCGAAGGACGGCGCGGGCCAGCGCCGCCAGGCGATCCAGCTGCACCTGCGCGACCGGCTGTTCGACCTCTCGCGGCGCAACCGGCTGCTGTACTTCAAGCCCACGCAGGCGCACGTCAACCTCACGGTGGCCAGCGTGCCGCTGGTGGTCGACCTGCAGAGCATCCGCGTCGACCAGCTCTGCGTGTGGGACGGCCGCTTCGCCGCCGAGGTCGCGAGCGGCGACCCGGTGCCGCTCGCGCGCTGGCTGCGCTTCGAGGACCAGCCCTACCTGCCCGGTGCGCTCGACCGCATCCTGCAGGAAGCGCGGCGCGACCGCGCCGAGTACGGCCTGTCGCAACTGTCGCTGGTGATCGCCTTCCTGCGCTGGCACAACCTCAAGGAGGACGCCGACGAGCGCATCGTCTCGCCGCTCCTGATGCTGCCGGTGGACCTCTCGCGCAAGAAGGGCGTGCGCGACCAGTACCTGCTCGAGGCCGCAGGCCCCGAGGCCCAGGTCAACCCGACGCTGCGGCATCACCTGCGCCAGCTCTACGGCATCGTGCTGCCCGAGAGCATCGACCTGCGCGAGACCTCGATCGAGCAGTTCCATGCCGAGCTGGCCGCGCAGATCGCGCGCACCGAGCCCGGCGTGCAGTTGCGGCTGCTGCGGCAACCCGAGATCGCGCTGATCCACCAGCGCGCGCGCCAGCGGCTCGAGCAGTTCAAGCGGCGCGTGCGCGAACGCGCGCCCTCGGCCGCGCCCATCGCGGCCACCGACTACAGCTACGCGCAGGACGATTTCCGCCCGCGCGGGCTGCAGCTGTTCCATGCCCGCGTGCAGCGCGTGCCGTTGCCGCTGGCCGGCGCGGTGGGGGCGCGCCCGACGCCACGCGCACCACAGATGGCGCCCGCCGAGGCCGAGCGCCAGACCTTCGCATTGCGCGAGAACGCCGGCAATCCCTACCAGTGGGACGTGGACCTCACGGCCGTGACGCTCGGCAACTTCAACCACCGCAAGATGTCGCTGGTGCGCGACTACAGCGGGCTGGTCGAATCGGACATGGCGAGCGAGGCCTTCGACCGCGTGTTCTCGCTGCAGCCGCGCCAGGTCGACACCGAGACGCCTGCCGTGCTGCCGCTGGCCGAGCAATGGCCGGTGGTGCAGGCCGACGCGACCCAGACCGCCGCCGTGGCGCTGGCGCGCACCGGGGCCAGCTACATCATCCAGGGGCCGCCGGGCACCGGCAAGTCGCAGACCATCACCAACCTGATCGCCGACTACGTGGGGCGCGGCCGCCGCGTGCTCTTCGTCTGCGAGAAGCGCGCCGCGATCGACGTGGTGTTCCACCGCCTGCGCCAGCAGGGGCTGGACGAGCTGTGCTGCATGATCCACGACTCGCAGGGCGACAAGAAGGCCTTCGTGCAGAACCTGCGCCAGACCTATGAGCAGTGGCTCGAGGCGCCCTCCACGCTCGAGGCCGAGGGCGGCGAACGCACGCGGCTGCTCGATGCGATGGACCTCGACCTGCGCGCGCTCGAGCGCTTCGATGCCGCGATGCGCGAGGTGCCCGCGCACCTGGCCGTCACGCTGCGCGAACTGGTGGCGCGGCTGGTCGCGCTCAAGGCCGTCGATCCGAAGCTCACGCCGCTGCAGGCCGAGGCCCTGCCCGACTATGCGGCATGGCGCCGCCATGCCGAGCTGGCCGCGCGGTTGCACTTGGCCGTCATCGAGAGCCTGGACGCACCCACGCTCGCGCAGCATCCGTTCGCGCTGCTCGCGCCCGCGCTGCTGCGCCAGCCCAAGCCGCTGGCCGCGCTGGTCGAAGGCTCGGAACGCGCCGCGGCGCAAAGCGGGGCCTGCCGCGATGCGCTGGTCGAGGCCTGGCCGCCGCTGGCCGAAGCCGGCGTGACATGGCGCGACGCGCTCGCGCTGGTGGCCGATGCGCGCCGCGTCGCGACGCTGGCCGCGCGCGGGCAGCTCGCGCTGCTCGATGCATCCCATCCCGCGAGCCAGGCGCTGAATGCCGCGCTGGCCGAACGCCGCGGCCTGCAGCAGGCGCTCGACGAGAAGCTGCAGCGCACGGCCCATTGGCGCGACAGGCTATCGCCCGCCGACACCGAGGCCGGTCTCGCGCAGGCCCGCGCGCAGCAGCACTCGCTGCTGCGCTTCCTCCAGCCTTCGTGGTGGCGGCTCACGGGCGAACTCAAGCGCCGCTACGACTTCGCCGCGCATGCGGTGCGGCCCAAGCCCGCGCAGCTGCTCGAGGAACTGCTGGCCGAACACACGGCCCGCGCCGCGCTGCGGAAGCAGGCCGCGCAGCTCGAAGCCGACTACGGCTGCACCGATCCCGAGGCCTATGCGCAACAGATGCAGGTGCTGCGCGGCCTGGACGATGCCGGCAGCCTGCGCGTGGCCTTCCAGGCCCATCTGCGCAGCGCACCCGGCGCGAGCCGCGACGTCGAACGCCTGGTCGCCACCGGCTCACGCTGCGACGCGCTCGATGCGCTGTGGCGCGACCTGGTCCACGACCCGGCGAGCCTGCCGCTGGCCACGCTCGAAGAGCTCGCGCGCACGCTGCACGACCAGGCCGATGCCCTGCCCGCGGTGCTCGCGCCGCTGCAGGAACTCGCCGATGCCGACCCGGCCGTGGCCGCCGCGCTGCGCGGCCTGCCGCTCGCGCCCGAGGCGATCGAGTTCGCGGTCGCGCGCGAGGGCCTCGAGCGCGTCTACCGCACCGAGCGCTGGCTGCCGCGCTTCGATGCAGCCACGCTCGCGCGCCATGCGCAGCGCCTGGGCGATGCCGAGCGCCAGTTGCTCGGCCGCAATGCGCGCACGCTGGCCGCCGCCGTCCGCCAGCGCTTCCGCGACCATGTGCACAAGAGCGCCCTGCCCGCGAGCCAGCTCGATGCCGAGGGCAAGGTTTTCAAGAAGAGCTACAACGCCGGGCGCCGCGAACTCGAGCACGAGTTCGGCAAGACCATGCGCTACAAGGCGATCCGCGAACTCGCGAGCGGCGAGACCGGCCAGGTGGTGCGCGACATGAAGCCGATCTGGCTCATGAGCCCGCTGTCGGTGTCCGACACGCTGCCGCTCGCGGCCGACCTGTTCGACGTGGTGATCTTCGACGAGGCGAGCCAGATCCCGGTCGAGGAAGCGGTGCCCGCGCTCTACCGCGCGCCGCAGATCATCGTGGTGGGCGACGAGATGCAGCTGCCGCCGACCAGCTTCTTCTCGTCGGGCCGCGATGCCGAGGACCAGACCGTGTCGGTCGAGGACGAGGACAACGAGGGCGACCGCATCGCGGTGGTGCTCGATGCCGACAGCCTGCTGAACCAGGGCGCTCGCAACCTGCCGGCCACCCTGCTGGCCTGGCACTACCGCAGCCGCTACGAGTCGCTGATCGGCTTCTCGAACGCGGCCTTCTACGCGGGCAACCTCTACACCATCCCCGACCGCAGCCTGCCGAGCGAGACGCGCGCCGAGATCCTGGTGCGGTCGGGCGCCGCCTCGGCCGAGTCGGTGGCCGCACAGGCCGATGCGCTGCTCTCGCGCGCCATCAGCTTCCACCGCGTGACCGACGCGGTCTACGACAGCCGCCGCAACAGCGGCGAGGCGCGCCACATCGCGCAGCTGGTGCGCGAGCTGCTGCGCCGCGGCACCGGGCGCAGCCTCGGCATCGTGGCCTTCTCGGAAGCGCAGCAGGGCGAGATCGAGGCCGAGCTCGACAGCCTCGCCGCGACCGACGCCGAGTTCGCGGCACGGCTCGAGGCCGAGTACGTGCGCGAGGAGGACGACCAGTTCTGCGGCCTGTTCATCAAGAACCTCGAGAACGTGCAGGGCGACGAGCGCGACATCATCCTGCTGAGCATCTGCTACGGCCCGAATGCCGAGGGCCGCATGCTGATGAACTTCGGGCCGATCAACCAGCGCGGCGGCGAGAAGCGGCTCAACGTGATCTTCAGCCGCGCGCGCCACCACATGGCGGTGGTCTCGACGATCCGCCACGAGGCGATCACCAACGACCACAACGAGGGCGCCGCGGCGCTGAAGAATTTCCTGCGCTATGCCGAGTGCCTGTCGCGCGGCGACGATGCGACCGCCACGCGCGTGCTCGAGGGCATGAACCCGCTGACGCGCGGCGCGGCGCGGGCAGGCCACGTGCCGGCCGACGCGGTGAGCGTGCAGCTCGCGGCCGCGCTGCGCGCGCGCGGCCATGCGGTGGACGAGCAGGTGGGCCAGTCGCGCTTTCGCTGCGACCTGGCGATCCGTGCCGCCGGCACGGGTTCAGATGCGGGGGACAGCCACTACGCGCTCGGCATCCTCGTGGACACGGCGGCCCACTACGAGAACCGCAACGTGCTCGAGCGCTATGTCTCGCGCCCGCGGATTCTCGATGCCTTCGGCTGGGAGGTGCGGCAGGTGCTCGCGAAGGACTGGCTGCACGCACCGGAGGCGGTGCTCGACGGGATCGAGCACGCGCTGGCCGGGAAAGGTGCGCTCAGCGCACCACGACCAGCTGCTTGACGTCGAGCTCGACCTTGTTGCCCACGAGGTCCTTGTCGAACTCGCCGGTGATCTCGACGCGCACCTTGTCGTCGATCTTCACGCCGGGCGGAAAGTGCTTGGCGTCGATCTCGACCTTCATGCGGCCGGTGTCGTCGGCGAAGGTGTAGCGCTCGCCGCCGTCGTGCGAGACGATGAAGCCGCGCAAGGTGGCGTGCTGGTCGTCCTTGCCGGTGTCGAGCAATTGCTTGACGGTCATGGCGGGCACCGAACTCGGGCCGCTGTACTGGGCCAGGCTGCTCAGGGGCAGCGACAGCGCCAGCGCGGCGGCGGCCAGGAAGGCCTGCTTGATGGATGCGTTGCGGGTGCCGGTTGCGGTCTTGTGTGGCATGGCGAATGTTCCTCCTCGAACTGCCGGTTGAAAACGCGCAGGCGCGAAGCCTGCCCCCGGTAAGAAGGCCCAGGCCGCGCGGAGTTCCCCATATCGCTTTTTGCCGCCCCTGCGCGGCGCGCGGTTATTCGTAGATGACCGCGGCCTTGCCCGCCTCGGCCTGCGCGGTCCAGCTCGCGAGCGCCGCATCGGTCGGGAAGAACTTCGCGCGCTCGCCGAGCTGCAGCTCGACCTGCGCGCCGCCGCGCGCCATCGACAGGCGCACCGGCAGGCCCTGCACCAGCTCGCCATGCTCGCTCTGCTCGGTGCGCGCCGGGAAGTCCTTGAGCAGGCGCGCGATGTCGGGCGCCTTGCCGTTGACCGCCACGCGCAAGAACTTGCCGAAGCGGCAACGCGCGCCGGCCAGGTCCCAGACCTGCTGCACCTGGAAGCGCGCCTCGAAGCCGCCGCGCGCGGGCTGCAGCCGGCCCGAGACGATCACCAGCTCGTCGTCCTTGAGCGTGTTGCGGTTGGCGTTCATCAGCGCCTCGTCGGCGGTGGCGTCGATCGAGTCGGACTTGTCGTCGAGCTTGAAGATCGCGAGCCGCCCGCGCTGGCCGTTGATGACGCGGAAGTCGCTCACGATGCCCGCGATCACCTGCTGGTCGCGGCTGTCGAGCAGGTCGGTGATCTCGCGCTTGCAGAAGCGCCGCACCTCGTGCGAGACCTCGTCGAACAGGTGGCCCGACAGGTAGAAGCCGACCGCCGTCTTCTCGAAGGTCAGCCGTTCCTTCACGCCCCAGGGCGTGGCATCGACCAGATCGGGCTCGGCCGCGGCCGAACCGTGCTCGCTGTCGCCGAAGATGTCGACCTGCGCGGCATTGGCCGCGGTCGCGTTGGCGAATTCGAAGGCCCGGTCGACCGAGGCGATCAGCGAGGCGCGGTTCTGCTGGATGGCATCGAAGGCACCGGCCTTGATCAGCGCCTCGACCGTGCGCTTGTTGATGCGCTGGCGATCGATGCGCACGCAGAAGTCGTACAGGCTCTTGAACGGACCGCCCTCCTCTCGCGCGCGCACCACGGCCTCGACCGCGAGCTGGCCCGTGCCCTTGACGGCGCCCAGGCCGTAGCGGATGACCTTGTCGGTGACCGGCTCGAAGCGGTAGTTGCCGCGGTTCACGTCCGGCGGCTCGAAGGTCAGGCCGAAGTTCTTCTGCGCGTCCTCGAACAGCACCTTGAGCTTGTCGGTGTCGTCCATTTCCACCGTCATGTTGGCGCAGAAGAATTCGGCCGTGTAGTGGACCTTGAGCCAGCCCGTGTGATAGGCCAGCAGCGAGTAGGCGGCGGCGTGCGACTTGTTGAAGCCGTAGCCCGCGAACTTCTCCATCAGGTCGAAGATTTCGTCGGCCTTGTCCTGCGCGATGCCGTGCGTGCTCAGGGCGCCCGCTCGGAATTTCTCGCGGTGCTCGGCCATCTCCTCGAGCTTCTTCTTGCCCATCGCGCGGCGCAGCAGGTCGGCGCCGCCGAGCGAATAGCCGCCCAGGATCTGCGCGGTCTGCATCACCTGCTCCTGGTAGACCATGATCCCGTAGGTCTCCGAGAGCATCTGGGCCACCGCCGGATGCGGATACTCCACGTCCTCGCGGCCGTGCTTGCGCGCCACGAAGCTGGGGATCAGGTCCATCGGGCCCGGGCGGTACAGCGCGTTGAGCGCGATCAGGTCCTCGAGCCGGGTCGGCCGCGCGTCTTTCAGCATGCCCTGCATGCCGCGCGATTCGAACTGGAACACGGCCTCGGTCTTGCCCTCGGAGAACAGCCGGTAGGTCGGCGCGTCGTTGAGCGGAATGTTCTCGTAGGCGAAGTTCTCGCGGCCCTTGTGCCGCTTCATGATGAATTCGCGCGCGATCTCGAGGATCGTCAGCGTGGCCAGGCCCAGAAAGTCGAACTTCACGAGGCCGATGGCCTCCACGTCGTCCTTGTCGTACTGGCTCACGGCCGAGTCGCTGCCGGGCTGCTGGTAGAGCGGGCAGAAGTCGGTGAGCTTGCCGGGCGCGATCAGCACGCCGCCGGCGTGCATGCCGATGTTGCGGGTCATGCCTTCGAGCTTCTGCGCCAGCTCGACCACGGTCTTGACCTCTTCCTCCTTCTCGAGCCGCTCCGCGAGCTGCGGCTCCATCTCGAGCGCGTAGTTGTTCTTGTCGCCCTCGATCTTCTGCGCCGGCGGGTACTGCAGCGTGACCGACATGCCGGGCTTGTTCGGGATCAGCTTGCTGATGCCGTCGCAGAACATGTAGCTCATGTCGAGCACCCGGCCCACGTCGCGGATGGCCGCGCGCGCGGCCATGGTGCCGAAGGTCGCGATCTGGCTCACGGCGTTGCGGCCGTACTTGTCCTTCACGTAGTCGATCACGCGGTCGCGGTTGCCCTGGCAGAAGTCGATGTCGAAGTCGGGCATCGAGACGCGCTCGGGATTCAGGAAGCGTTCGAACAGCAGGTTGTATTCGAGCGGATCGAGGTCGGTGATCTTCAGCGCATAGGCCACCAGCGAGCCCGCGCCCGAGCCCCGGCCCGGGCCGACCGGGCAGCCGTTCTGCTTGGCCCAGTTGATGAAGTCGCCCACGATCAGGAAGTAGCCCGGGAACCCCATCTTCAGGATGGTGTTGATCTCGAACTCGAGCCGCTCGACGTAGCGCGGCCGCTGCGCGTCGCGCTTGGCCACGTCGGGGAACAGGTGTTCGAGGCGCTTCTCGAGCCCCTCGAACGATTCCTGGCGGAAGAACTCGTCGATCGGCATGCGCACGCCTTCGCTCACGAAGGGCGTGGGGAAGTCGGGCAGCTGCGGCTTGCCGAGCACCAGCGTCAGGCTGCAGCGCTTGGCGATCTCGACCGTGTTGGCCAGCGCGCTCGGGATGTCGGCGAACAGCGCCTGCATCTCGGCGCTCGACTTGAAGTACTGCTCGGGCGTGAAGCGGCGCACGCGCCGCGGGTTGCCGAGGATCTCGCCCTCGGAGATGCACACGCGCGCCTCGTGCGCCTCGTAGTCCTCGCGCGCGGCGAACTGCACCGGGTGCGTGGCCACCACCGGCAGCCCCAGTCGCGCGGCCAGCTGCACCGCGGCCAGCACGTGCGGCTCGTCCTCGGGACGGCCGGCGCGCTGCAGCTCGATGTAGAAGCGGTGCGGGAAGATGCCCGCGAGGCGCAGCGCGAGCTCGGCCGCGCGTTCGCCCTGCCCCGCGGCCAGCGGCGCGCCGAGCGGACCGGCCTGCGCGCCCGACAGCGCGATCAGCCCGCCCTGCAGTTCCTCCACCCATTCGAGCTTGCAGGCCGCCTGGGCCTGGCCGCGGCCGACGTTCTGCGTCCAGGCGCGCGCCAGCAGTTCCGAGAGGTTGAGGTAGCCCTGCTTGTTCTGTACCAGCAGCACGATGCGCGTGAGCGTCGCGGCATCCTTGCCCATGCCCTCGAGGAAGATCTCGGCGCCGATCACGGGCTTGACGCCCTTGCCGCGCGCTTCCTTGTAGAACTTGATCCCGCCGAACAGGTTGTTGAGATCGGTGATGGCCATCGCGGGCTGCTTGTCGGCAGCGGCGGCCTTGACGACTTCGTCGATGCGGTTGGTGCCGTCGACGACGGAGAACTCGGTGTGCAGACGCAGGTGAACGAACATCCGTCCATTGTAGGAAGGCGGGCCTCCACGATGTGAGTTGGCGCGGCCCCTATTGACACCCGGGCCGCCCCTCGTTCGAGAGTGCCCGAGTCAGGAACGGGTCAACCAGCGGCGCCTAGAATTCCCGCCGTGCAAGAGACCCAAGAGATATTGAACATCGCGGCCTACAAGTTCGTGGCCATCGAGGACGGCCCCGCGCTGCGCGAACGCCTGCTGGAACGCAGCCGCGCGCTGGGACTGATGGGCACGATCCTGATCGCGCCCGAGGGTATCAACATGTTTCTGGCCGGCGAGCCCGGCGCGATGGCGGACTTCCTGGGCGGCGTGCGCGCCGACGTGCGCTTCGCCGACCTCGAGACCAAGGACAGCTGGTCGGCCGCCCAGCCGTTCCGGCGCATGCTCGTGAAGCTCAAGCGCGAGATCATCCGCATGGACCACCCCGCGATCCAGCCCGCGGCCGGCCGCGCGCCGGGCGTGGATGCGCCCACGCTCAAGCGCTGGCTCGACCAGGGCCACGACGACGCGGGCCGCGAGATCGCGCTGCTCGACACGCGCAACGCCTTCGAGGTCGACCACGGCAGCTTCGAGGGCGCGATCGACTGGCGCATCGAGAAGTTCACCGAGTTCCCGCCCGCGCTGCGCGAGCACCGCGCCGAGTTCGCGGGCAAGACGGTGGTGAGCTTCTGCACCGGCGGCATCCGCTGCGAGAAGGCCGCGATCCTGATGCGCGAGGAAGGCGTCGACAACGTGCTGCAGCTCGAGGGCGGCATCCTCAAGTACTTCGAGCTGGTAGGCGGCGCCCACTACCAGGGCGACTGCTTCGTGTTCGATGGCCGCGAGGCGCTTGCGCCCGACCTCAGCGCCCGCGCGGCCAAGGCCAGCGCGCGCGCCGCCGAAGACCCCGATCTCCACAAGAAACGATAGGCCGACCTCCCCGCGATGCGCATCCTGCTGGTGGAAGACGAACTGGACATGGCCTCCTGGCTGGTGCGCGCGCTCACGCAGGGCGGCTTCGTCACCGACCATGCGCCCGATGCGCGCACAGCCGAGGCCTTCATGGCCGGCACCGAGTACGACGCGGTGGTGCTCGACCTGCGGCTGCCCGACAAGCACGGCCTCGCGGTGCTGGCCGACATGCGCAATGCCGACGACCGCACGCCGGTGCTGATCCTCACCGCGCAGGGCGCGCTGCAGGACCGGGTGCGCGGGCTGCATCTGGGCGCCGACGATTTCCTCACCAAGCCCTTCGAGCTGGTCGAGCTCGAGGCGCGGCTGACCGCGCTGGTGCGGCGCCGCCGCGGCCGCCAGCATCCGCGGCTGCAGTGCGCCTCGCTGGCCTACGACGGCGAGAGCCATGCCTTCACGCTGCGCGGCACGCTGCTGGCGCTCACGCCGCGCGAGCACGCGGCCCTGAGCGCGCTGCTCATGCGCAGCGGCTCGCCGGTCGGCAAGTCGCAGCTGTTCGGCAAGGTGTTCACCAACGACAGCACCGCCGGGCCCGATGCGATCGAGGTGGTGCTGCACCGGCTGCGGCGCAAGCTCGCCGACAGCGATGTGCGCATCGTCACCGTGCGCGGGCTGGGCTACATGCTCGAAGGCATCGCCGATGGACCCGCACGCGCCGGCACCGTCGCCCTCCCCCACTGACAGCTGGCGCTTCGGCATCCGCGCGCGCCTGCTGGCGCTGCTGCTGCCGGGCATGGTCGCGCTGCTCGCGCTCGACAGCTGGAGCGACTACCAGGCGCTGACCGAGAGCCTGGTCGACGCCTACGACCAGAGCCTGCTCGAGCCCGTGCAGGCGCTGGCCAACGGCATCGTGGTGGCGAGCGACGGCAGCGTGCGCGTGCAGGAGGCCTTCTCGGTGCAGGCGATGTTCGAGTCGACCCACCTGCGCTACAAGTACCTGCACGTGGGCGCGGCGCCGGTGGTCCGGGGCGAGACCGGCACCGAGCAGACGCTGATGGGCGTGCCCGACCTGCCCGCGCCGCCGCCGAGGAGCGGCGGCCCCGAGGGCGCGCCGGTGTTCTACGACGCCACCTACCAGCAGCATCCGGTGCGCGTGGCCGCGCTGCGCCAGACGGTCTACAACAGCCACGCGGGCAGCGCCTACACCGTGCTGATCCAGGCCGCCGAAGGCACCGGCCCGCGCCGGCGCGCGCAGGACGAATCGCTGCGCCAGGAGCTGCTGCGCGCCGCGCGCATGGTGGTGGTGATGGCGCTTCTGGTGTGGCTGGGCGTGGCCTGGACCCTGCGCCCGCTCGAGCGGCTGCGCCGGTCGCTGCGCGAACGCGCGCGCGACGACATCCAGCCGCTCGATCCGGCCGGCGTGCCGCAGGAGGTGGTGCCGCTGGTCGACGCGGTCAACCACCACATCGGGCGCCATCGCCGCATGGTGGCCGAGCATTCGCAGTTCCTCGCCGATGCCTCGCACCAGCTGCGCACGCCGCTGGGCATCCTGTCGATCCAGGCCGGCTACGCGGTGCGCGAGACCGACCCCGAGCGCATGCGCGAATCGCTGCATGCGATCGTCGCGCAGCTCGCGCGCACGCGGCGCCTGAGCGAGCAGCTGCTGGCGCTCGCGCATGCCACGCACGAGGGCGAGACCGAGGCCGCCGCGCCCGCGATCGTCGACCTCAACGCGATCGCGCGCGCGGTGGTGCTGCAGTACCTGCCGCTCGCGCGCGAGCACGACCAGGACCTGGGCTGGGTCGACGCGCGCGGCGACACCGCGACCGAGGGCCTCGCCGCGCCCGACGAGGAGGAGGACGCGGCCTCGCCCGTGCTCCCGGTGCGCGCGAACCCCGCCGAGCTGCACGAGCTGCTCGCGAACCTGGTGCACAACGCGATCAAGTACACGCCGCGCGGCGGCAACATCACGGTGACGGTGCGGCGCGATGCCTCGCAGGCGCTGGCCGAGGTCTGCGACAGCGGCCCGGGCATCGCGCCCGAACGGCGCGCCAGCGTGTTCGAGCGCTTCCAGCGCGACCCGGCCTCGCAGGGCCCGGGCGCACCCGCGATGCAGGGTGCCGGCCTCGGCCTCACCATCGCGCGCGGCTATGCGCGGCGCAACGGCGGCGAGATCCTGCTGGACAGCGCCGACATGCCCGAGAGCGCCAACGGCGGCGGGCTGCGCGCGATCCTCCGATTGCCGCTCGCTCGTACGTGATAACACGTATTTTGGGCCCCGAAGGCCCTTGCAAGCGTGTTGCGAAAGGGGATTGAAAGCCCCGCTTCCTAGACTGCATCGCTTCAGCCCGAAGGAGACATATGCAGCACAGCACGGGTGGTGGCGCGGCCTCGCAGGCATCGCGCGCCCCATCGACATTCAAGAAAGACTACTACGGCGGGGCCCTGATGGTGATCGTCGGACTGGCCGCCGCCTACGCCGGCTACGGCTACCGCGTCGGCGAACTCGCGCACATGGGACCGGGCTTCTTCCCGGTCGCGCTCGGGCTGCTGCTGGCCTTCATCGGCCTCTTGATGGTGATCTCGGCGCGCGGCCAGCAGCCGGCGCCCGAGGCCGCGGGCTCGCACGGCCATCCCGCCGGCCTGCCCGACCTGCGCGGCTGCGTCTGCATCGTGCTGGGCATCCTCTCGTTCCTGCTGCTCGGCGAATACGGCGGGCTCTTGCCCGCGACCTTCGCGATCGTGTTCATCTCGGCGCTCGGCGACCGCGACAACACGCTGCGCGAGGCCTTCCTGCTCGCGCTCGCGATGATGGTCATCGCGGTGGTGGTGTTCTGGTGGGCGCTGAGCCTGCAACTGCCGCTGTTCCAGTGGGGAGGCTGAGACCATGATCGGACAATCGCTCCACGACCTCTGGTTCGGCTTCGGCGTCGCGTTCCAGGGCTCCAACCTGCTGTGGTCCTTCTTCGGCGTGCTGGTGGGCAACCTCATCGGCGTGCTGCCCGGCATGGGCGCGCTGCAGGCCATCTCGATCCTGCTGCCGCTCACCTACGTGATGCACCCGGTGCCCGCCATCCTGATGCTGGCCGGCATCTTCTACGGCTCGCAGTACGGCGGCGCGATCGGCGCCATCCTGATGAACATGCCCTCGCACCCGCCGCACGCGGTGACCTGCCTCGACGGCTATCCGCTGACGAAGAAGGGCAAGGGCGGCGTGGCACTCGGCGTGACGATGATCTCCTCGTTCTTCGCCGCCTCGGTGGGCATCGTGGTGATGATCTTCGCCTCGCCGCTGCTGGTGCAGATCGCGTTCAAGTTCGGCCCGACCGAGATCTTCTCGATCATGATGCTGGGCCTGCTCGCGGGCTCGACCATGTCGCGCGGCTCGGCGCTCAAGGGCGTGGCGATGACGGTCTTCGGCCTGCTGTGCGGCGTGGTCGGCACCGACGTCAACAGCGGCAGCTTCCGCTTCGCCTTCGACCTGCCCGAGCTCAGCGACGGCCTCGAGCTGGTCGCGATCTCGATGGGCCTGTTCGGCGTGGCCGACTTCCTGCTCAACGTGAACCGCATGAAGAGCATCGGCGACACCGGCACGCTCAAGCTCAGCGACATGCGCCCGAGCAAGGAAGAGCTCAAGCGCGCCTTCCCCGCCATGATCCGCGGCACCGTCGTGGGCACGATCTTCGGCGCGATGCCGGGCACCGGCCCGACCATCACCACCTTCATCGCCTATGCGCTCGAGCGCAAGGTGTCGAAGACGCCCGCGGCCTTCGGCACCGGCATGATCGAAGGCGTGGCCGGGCCCGAGGCCTCTGCGCATTCGAAGACGCAGGTCGACTTCATCCCGACCATGAGCCTGGGCATCCCGGGCGACGCGGTGATGGCGCTGATCCTCGGCGCGCTGCTGATCCAGGGCATCCAGCCCGGCCCGCAGCTGATCACCGAGCACCCGGACATCTTCTGGGGCCTGATCGCCAGCTTCTGGATCGGCAACGTGATCCTGGTGGTGCTCAACGTGCCGCTGATCGGGGTCTGGGTGAAGCTCCTGAAGGTGCCCTACAAGTACCTGTTCCCGGCGGCGATGTTCTTCATCGCGGTGGGCGTCTTCAGCACGCAGAACAGCCTGTTCCAGATCTGGGAGGTGCTGGTGTTCGGCATCATCGGCGCGCTGCTGATGTCGCTCGAGTTCTCGGTCGCGCCGATCCTGCTGGGCTTCGTGCTCGGGCCGATGGTGGAGGAGAACTTCCGCCGCGCGCTGCTGCTCTCGCGCGGCGACATGTCGGTGTTCGTCACGCGCCCGATCAGCGGCACCTTCATCGGGCTGTGCGTGCTGCTGCTGATCGGCGTGGGCTACTCGGCCTGGCGCGGTTCGCGCCGCAAGTCGCAGCTGCTGCCCGACGCGCCCGACGGTGCGCCACCGGCCGAAGCGGTGACGCTGGGCAAGTAGTTTCAGAGGCCTTCGGCGAAGGCCAGCACGCGGCGCCCGTCGGCCTCGGTGTAGACCGCGGCCGGCGTGAGCCCCACGTAGCGGCCGCCCTCGTGCGGCCGCGCTTCCACCAGCTGGAAGCCCACCACCTCGCCCGACTTCACGTAGCGGGTCTCGATGTAGATGCCGGTCTGGCCGGCCTTGTTGACCGGCAGCTGCGCGACCGCCGCATAGTCCTCGGCCTTGAGCAGTGCCGTGAGGCGGTCCTTGAGGTGGAAGTCGTACCAGGCCTGCTTGTAGACCTGCGACTCGCCGGTCTTCACGTGCTTGAGCATCACCAGCAGCTTGCGCTGGAACAGCTTGAGCTCCTTCATCAGGAACTCGAACAGGTCGCCGTATTCGCCCGGTGCCGTTTCCGGTGTCTTCTGAATCGCCATCTCGCCTCGCTCGCTTTCTTCAACGTCGTTGTGATTGTGGGTCGCGGGGCCGGTGTTCCCTCCCTCGCGGCGGGCGCACTTTACTATCGGGCGATGACGTTTCGCGCCAACTGGCGCGCGACGATGCAACAGAGTTTCACAAGTGAACCCAATAGTTTTCAGAACCGCGACGCGCACCGACCTGGCCGCCATCGTCGCCCTGCTCGCCGACGATCCGCTGGGCCGCGAACGCGAGGCCGCGGGTGCTTCACCCGCTGCCGTCGATGCGCGCTACGTCGCCGCCTTCGAGGCCATCGCGGCCGATGCGAACCAGCAGCTCGTGGTGGTGACCGAGGGCGACACGGTGGTCGGCACGCTGCAGCTCTCGTTCATTCCGGGCATCGCGCGCCAGGGTGCATGGCGCGGCCAGATCGAGGCCGTGCGCATCGCGGCGCAGCGGCGCGATGCGGGGCTGGGCCAGCGGATGTTCGAGTGGGCGATCGCGCGCTGCCGCGAGCGGGGCTGCACCCTGGTGCAGCTCACGACCGACAAGCGCCGGCCCGATGCCCATCGCTTCTACGAGCGGCTGGGCTTCGTGGCGAGCCACGAGGGCTACAAGCTCGCGCTGTAGAACTCAGGTGGGCGTGCTGCCCGTGTCGGGCTCGCGCACGCCGAAGGGCTTGCCCGGCAGCGGGATGAACTCGGTCTCGCCGGGCACGTGGCCCATGCGCTGCGCGGCCCAGTCCTCGCCGGCCTGCAGGATGCGTTCGCGCCGGCTCGAGACGAAGTTCCAGGTGATGTAGCGCGGCCCGTCGAGCGGTTCGCCGCCGATCACCACCAGCCGCACCGGCGCGGTCACGGGAGCCGTGAGGTTGGCGCCCTGCCCGTCGGCCAGCACGGCCATGGTGTGCATCGGCACGGCCACGCCGTCGAGGCCGATGTCGCCATCGATCGGGTAGACCGCGAGCTCGGGCGCCAGCGCGGGCAGCGCGAAGCTCGCGCCGGCCGGCAGCGCGATGTCGAGGTAGACGGTCCGCGAGAAGGTCGTGACGGGCGAGCGCGCGCCGAAGGCCTCGCCCACCAGCACGCGCACGCCCACGCCCTGCTCGAACAGCGCGGGGATCGCATCGGCCGCGGTGTGCTCGAAGGCGGGCTCCACTTCCTCATGGGCCTGCGGCAGCGCGGCCCACAGCTGCAGGCCGTGATTGACGAAGGTCTCGGCCAGCAGGCGTTCGGGCTTGCGTTCGGAGTGCACGATGCCGCGGCCCGCGGTCATCCAGTTGATGGCGCCCGGCAGGATCTCCTGCACGCTGCCGATGCTGTCGCGATGCATCATCGCGCCCTCGAACAGGTAGGTGACGGTGGCCAGGCCGATGTGCGGATGCGGGCGCACGTCGTGCGCATGGCCCGGCTGCTCGGTGGCCGGGCCGAAATGGTCGAAGAACACGAAAGGGCCGACCGAGCGGCGCACGGCCGCGGGCAGCAGGCGCCGCACGTTGAAGCCGCCCCCCAGGTCCTTGTCGTGCGGTTGCAGCAAACGGGTGGTGGGGGTGGCTTCGGTCATCGTGTTCTCTCCGTGGGTGCCCCGGGCCGGGGGCGGCCCGCTCAGGCGATGGTCAGCCGCGCGATCTTGCCACCGCGGCCACGCGCTCGCCGAAAGACCGCGCGGTGTCGAGGTCACCGCGGGGAATCTCGGCCGGGCTCGCGTCCGAGGGCGACTGCGTCAGCAGGCCGCCGTAGCCGCCGATGTAGTTGGTCGAATCGCGCGTGGCGGCCTTGTTGTTGGTCGGCAGGATGCCCATGCTGACCCAGATGCCGCTGTGCTGCATCGCGAGCGTCCACAGGTAGGTCATGGTCGTGACCTTGTCGCCGTTGATGGTGGCGCTGTTGGTGAAGCCCGCGAAGAGCTTGTCCTTCCAGCCCTGCGTGTACCAGACCTTCGACGATGCATCGGCGAATTTCTTGAACTGCCAGCTAACGCCGCCCATGTAGGTGGGCGAGCCCAGGATGATGGCGTCGGCCGCGGCCAGGGTCTCCCAGCCGCCCTCGGGCAGGTTGCCGTCCGCGTCGATGGCGAGCAGCTGCGCGCCCGCGCCGTCGGCCACGGCTTGCGCCACGCGCTGGGTATGGCCGTAGCCGGAATGGAAGACGACGACGATGTTGCTCATGTTCGGTGGCTCCTTGCGATGGGAATGGATGCGGGGATCAGCGCTTGTCGATGCTGAAGCGGCCGGGACCGAAGGCGGCGAAGGCGAGCAGGCCGCCGGCGATCGCGATGTTCTTGTTGAAGTTGATCTGCTGCGCCATCTTCATCGCGTCGGGCACGGCCCAGTACTTGTGGAAGAACAGCGCGGTCGCGACCGTGAAGATGGCCATGGCGATCGCGGTCCAGCGGGTCTTGAAGCCCAGCAGCAGCGCGATGCCCAGGCCGAGCTCGACCACGATCGCGATCGCCGCCGCCACCTCGGGCAAGGGCAGGCCGGCCGAGGTGATGTAGCCCACGGTGCCGCCGAAGCCCATGAGCTTGCCGATGCCGGCCGGGATGAACAGGTAGGCGATCAGGATGCGGCCGATCAGCGCCAGCGTGTCCTGCGCGCCGTTGGGGGTGGTGGTGGTTGCCATGGTTCGAACTCCTCGGTTGTGTTGAATGGAATGAAGGGAACGGGTCGCGAAAAAAGGCCGGGCCCTCGCCCGGCCCGGGAACACATCAGGCGGCGAGGTCGAACACCAGCACCTCGGCATCCTTGCCGCCGGCCAGCGTCAGCCGCGATTCGCCTTCGAGCAGCGCGGCGTCGCCGCCCGCGAGCTTCTGGCCATTGACCTCGAGCTCGCCGCGCACCAGGTGCACGTAGCCCTTGCGCTTCGGATCGAGCGCGAGGCTCGCGCTCTCGTCGCCGTCGAGCAGACCCGCGAACAGGCGCGCGTCGGCATGCATCGTGACCGAGCCGTCGGCGCCGTCGGGCGAGGCCACCAGGCGCAGCTTGCCGCGCTTCTCGGCGGCATCGAACTTCTTCTGCTCGTAGCCGGGCTCGATGCCGCGCACGTTGGGCTGGATCCAGATCTGCACGAAGTGCGTGGTCTCGTCGGCCTTGTGGTTGAACTCGCTGTGCATCACGCCGCGGCCGGCACTCATGCGCTGCACGTCGCCGGGCGGGATCGATTCCACGTTGCCCATGCTGTCCTTGTGCGCCAGCTCGCCCGAGAGCACGTAGCTGATGATCTCCATGTCCTTGTGGCCATGGGTGCCGAAGCCGGCACCGGCGGCCACGCGGTCCTCGTTGATCACGCGCAGGTTGCCGAAGCCCATGTGGGCCGGGTCGTAGTAGTTGGCGAAGGAAAAGCTGTGGAACGAGCGCAGCCAGCCGTGGTCGGCATAACCGCGTTCCTGGGATTTACGGACTTGCAACATCGTCGGACTCCTTGGGCCGGTCCCGTGGGGATCATCGGCCTTCTTCGTATGCCGCGCCGGATGCGCAGCGGATGGGAAGAACTTTAGGCCCGCGCCCCCGAGGGAAAAGCGCCGCGCTTTGATGGCATCATTCAAATTTTTTGATCAATGGAGCCGCGACCATGCCCAGCCCCCGCGACGTGCTGACCCCCGATGCGCTCGCCATGCTGCAGACCGTGGCCCACACCGGCAGCTTCGCCGCCGCGGCGCGCGCGCTCGACCTCGTGCCCAGCGCGCTGAGCTACCGCGTGCGCCAGATCGAGGATGCGCTCGACGTGCTCTTGTTCGACCGCAGCGCGCGGCAGGCGAAATTGACCGAGGCCGGCGCCGAGCTGCTGCGCGAGGCGGCGCGACTGCTCGGCGAGATCGACGCCGTGGCCAACCGCGTGAAGCGCGTGGCCACCGGCTGGGAGCCGATGCTCACGATCGCGGTCGACAGCGTGATCGCGCGCGATCCGCTGCTCGACCTCGCCACCGCCTTCTTCGCGCTCGAGCCGCCGACCCGCCTGAAGCTGCGCGACGAGACCCTGCTGGGCACCATCGAGGCGCTGACCAGCGGCGAGGCCGACCTCGCGATCGGCGCGGTGCTCGATGCCGCCAGCCTGGCGTTCACCGCCACCGGCCTGCGCAGCCTGCCGCTGGGCGAGCTGCGCTTCATCTACGCGGTGGCGCCGCACCATCCGCTGGCGCGGCTCGAAGAACCGCTGAGCGACGCCGTGCTGCGCCAGTACCGCGCGGTGGCCGCGGCCGACTCGGCGCGCAGCAGTCCCGGCATGACGGTCAACCTGGTCGGCGGACAGGACGTGCTGACCGTGCCGACCATGCAGGCCAAGCTCGCGGCGCAGCTGCACGGCCTGGGCGGCGGCTTCCTGCCCGAGCCGATGGCACGGCCCTACATCGAGGCCGGCCACCTGGTCGAGCGCCGCACCGAGCGCCAGCCGCCGCTGGGCAGCATGCACTGCGCCTGGCGCGTGCGCGCGGCCGGCAAGCCCGGGCGCGCGCTCGAGTGGTGGCTCGCCCAGTTCGAGCACGAGGGCACGCGGCGCGCGCTGCTCGAACGGCACCGCGGTCGTTGATGCCCGCGGGACGCGCATCGTCGTTTGCCCCAGGGTGGCTGCGGCACGCGCGCAGACCGGGTTAGAGTCGGCGCAGCATCCACCGTCTTCACCTCGTCACAAGAAAAGGGTCCAGCATGACCACTCGTCCTCGCGCCAAGGCAGACCGCCACCGAACCCCGGCCCCTCCCCCGATACCGCACCCCCCGCCGCGCCGCGCCACTACGCCGTCGTCGGGGCCCGCCTGGCCGGCGTGGCCTGCGCGCGCACGCTGGTGCAGGCCGGCCACCGCGTCACGCTGTTCGAGCGCGGCGACGGGGCGGGCGGCCGCATGGCCAGCGTCGACACCGCCTTCGGCCGCTTCGACAGCGGCGCGCAGTACTTCACCGTGCGCGACGCGCGCTTCGCGCAGGCACTCGAAACCGTGCCCGGCCTGTGCCGGCGCTGGAGCGCCAACCTCGTGCGCGTGCTCGATGCCCACGGCCGCGTGGCCGAGGCCGCGCTGCCCTCGCTCGAATCGCACTGGGTGGCCCAGCCCGGCATGGACTCGCTGGTGGCGCAATGGGCGCGGCCGCTGGGCGACAGCCTGGTCACCGGCACGCAGGTCACGCGCATCGAGCCCGACGCGCTCGATGCCGCGCGCTGGCAGCTGCGCACCGCCGGTGCCGGCGATTCGCAGCGCGTGTATTCGGGCTTCGACGCGGTGCTGCTCGCGGTGCCGCCCTCGCGCGCCCGCGCGCTGCTCGAGGACGGCAAGCTGTCCCGCAGCATCAGCCGCGCGGTCGAGCCAGTGCGCATCGCGCCGTGCTGGACGCTGATGATCGCCTTCCCGCAGGCCAACCAGCCGACCATGTCGCACCTGGGCCCGCAATGGAACGCCGCGCGCAGCACGCACCACCGCGTGGCCTGGCTGGCGCGCGAATCGTCCAAGCCCGGCCGCGAACGCATCGAGCGCTGGACCCTGCAGGCCAGCGCCACCTGGTCGCAGGAACACCTGCGCGACGACGCGCCGCGCATCGAGGCCAAGCTGCTGCGCGCCTTCTCCGAGATCACCGGCATCCATGCCACGCCGGCCCATGCGCAGGCGCTGTGCTGGGCCGAGGCCCAGACCCAGGTGCCGGTGGGCCAGAGCCACCTGTGGGACGCCAAGGCGCGCATCGGCGTGGCCGGCGACTGGTGCATCGGCCACCGCGTCGAGGACGCCTTCGTCTCGGGCCTGTCGCTCGCGCTCGCGGCGCTGTAGTTCGCGTTCCGGGGCCGGCCGCGGCCCCCTGCCGTTTTCCATGCCTCCCGTCGGCCGCTTCGCTCCCTCGCCCACCGGCCCGCTGCATGCGGGCTCGCTGGTCGCCGCGCTCGCGAGCTGGCTCGACGTGCGCGCGCAAGGCCCGCGGGCGCGCTGGCTGGTGCGCATCGAGGACGCCGACACCGAGCGCTGCCTGCCGGGCATGGGCGAGCGCATCCTGCGCCAGCTTGCCGACTGCGCGCTGATCCCCGACGAAGAGCCCGTGTGGCAGACCGCGCGCACCGCGCGCTACGAGGCTGCGCTGGCTCGCCTGCGCGAACGCGGCCTCGCCTACCCCTGCGGCTGCTCGCGCAAGGACATCGACGAAGCGCTCGCGCGGCTCGGCCGGCAGCACGAGCGCCATGGCGAGCGCGTCTACCCCGGCACCTGCCGCGACGGCCTGCGTGGCAAGCCCGCGCGCGCCTGGCGCTTCGCCACGCAGAAGTTCGAGGCCGCGGCGCCGGGCGAACTCCACTGGACCGATCGCCGCCTCGGCGCGCAAGGCCAGGACGTCGCCCGCGAGGTCGGCGACTTCGTGCTGCGCCGCGCCGACGGCCCCTGGGCCTATCAGCTCGCGGTGGTGGTCGACGATGCCGACCAGGGCGTGAGCGACGTGGTGCGCGGCGAGGACCTGGCCGACAACACCGCGCGCCAGATCCTGCTGCAGCGCGCGCTCGGGCTGCCGACGCCGCGCTACCTGCACACGCCGCTGGTGCGCGGCGCCGACGGCCACAAGCTCTCGAAGCAGAACGGCGCGGCGGCCTTCGACACCGCCACCCCCGAGGCCGCGCGCGCCGCGCTCGAGGCGGCGGCACGCGTGCTCGGCCTGGGCCCGGCCGCGGGCGCTTCCTGCGCCGAGGCGCTGGCCGGCTGGGTGCCCGCATGGCGCGCTCTCTACAATTCGCGGCCGCAATGACCTTTCCCGATACCGTGTCCCACGACCTTCCGCCCGCCGACGACGCAGGCGACAGCACTACGCCCCATCCGCTGCACCGCCGCCTCAAGAGCTTCGTGAAGCGCGGCGGCCGCACCACCGACGGCCAGGCGCGCGCCTTCGCCGAGCTGGGCCCGCTGTTCCTGCTGCCCTACCGCGAGCAGACGCTGGACCTGGCCGCCGCCTTCGGCCGCGAGGCGCCGACCGTGCTCGAGATCGGCTTCGGCATGGGCGAGGCCACGGCCCACATCGCGACCGTGCGGCCCGACACCGACTTCCTCTGCTGCGAGGTGCACGAGCCCGGCGTGGGCGCGCTGCTCAAGCGCATCGGCGAGCAGAGCATCCCGAACATCCGCATCTGCGCGCACGATGCCGTCGAGGTGCTCGACCACATGCTGCAGCCCGCCACGCTGGCCGGCGTGCACGTGTTCTTTCCCGATCCCTGGCACAAGAAGCGCCACAACAAGCGCCGGCTGATCCAGGCCGAGTTCGTGACCAAGCTCGCGCAGCACCTGCGCCCCGGCGGCTACATCCATTGCGCCACCGACTGGCAGCCCTATGCCGAGCAGATGCTCGAGGTGCTGTCGGCCGAGCCGCTGCTGCGCAACACCGCCGCCGACTACGCGCCCAAGCCCGACTACCGGCCGCTGACCAAGTTCGAGAACCGCGGCCTCAAGCTGGGCCACGGGGTCTGGGACCTGGTGTTCGAACGCGCCTGAGCGCGCCCTGCGTCAGTCTTCGACGACGAAGCGGAACGGCAACCGCATCGCGCTGCGCAGGCCCTGGCCGTTCGCGTCGCGCGCCGGCTCGAAACGCCAGGCCTGGAGCGACTTCGTCACCGCCTGCGACAGCAGCGGATGCGGCGAGCTGAGGATCCGGATGCGATCGGCGCGCCCCTCGGGGTCGACGTCGAAGGCCGCGACCACCGTGCCCGCCACGCCCTGCTCGGCCAGTTGCGAGGGATAGGGCGGGATCGAGCGCTGCAGCACGCGCGCGTCGGACACCGGCGCTGGCCGCCGCGCCGGTGTGGGATCGGCCATCGGCGCGGGCGCGGGCGCGATCGTGGGGGGCGCGGCGATCTCCAGCGCCGGCGTCCCGGTCCCGCCCTGCGAGAAGCCGGCCTCCGGTGCCTCCGGCGCCCTGTTCCGGGCCAGGTCGGTGCAACCGGCCAACACGGCACATCCCAGTGCCAGCACAGCGATCTTGTTCATGCGGGCGATTCTGCATGGGCAAAACTTCCCGTCGGGCATCCAAATTGCTACACTTTTTTACTATTTTTAGCAAAAGGTGTCCGATGAACGACGCACGCAGACAGTGGCTGATGAAGACCGGCGCCCTGCTGACCCTGGGCACGGCCCTGCCCCGCGCGTTCGCGCAGGCCACCCGCGCGGCCGCGCCCGCCGGCGCCCGCGTGGTGCTGCTCGGCCAGTCGGTGCCGCTGACCGGCACGGCCGGCGAGATCGGCCTGGCCTTCGCGGCCGGCAGCCGGCTCGCGGTGAGCGACTTCAACGAGCGCAATGCCGCCAGCGGCCTGCAGCTCAAGCTGCTGCAGCTCGACGACGGCTACGACGCCGCCCGCGCGGCGGCCAACGCCCGCACCCTGCTGTCGCGCGACAAGGCCGACATGCTGTTCGGCTTCGTCGGCACCGCCAGCAGCAATGCCGGCGCCGAGGTCGCCACCCAGCAGGGCAGCCTGCTGTTCGCGCCCTTCGCGGCCTCGGACACCCTGCGCGGCCCCGCGCATCCCAACGTGTTCCATGTGCGCCCCGGCATGATCGACGAGGCGCTGAAGATCGTGCGCCAGTGCGCCACCGTGGGGCAGACCCGCATCGCGCTGGTGGGCGACGACGACGCGATGGGCCATGCCGGCCTCGCGGCGGTGCAGCAGGCCGTGAGCGAACTCAAGCTGCCGCCGCTGGTCGCCACCGCGCTGGTGCCCGCGGGTGGCGGCAAGCCGCTCGAGGAGGCGCTCAAGGCCGTGCAGAAGCCCTCGCCGCAGGCCATCGTGCTGGTGTCGCTCTCTGGCACCACGGCCAATGCCATCCGCGCGCTGCGCAAGAGCGGCTACACCGGCAGCTTCATGGCCTTCTCGATCGTGGGCATCGACCCGCTCTACGCCGAGCTCGGCAAGGACATCGGCGGCATCGTGATCTCGCAGGTCGTTCCCTCGCCGCGGCCTTCGGCGATCCCGATCGTCAAGGAGTACCGTGCCGCGGTCGACAACTCCGACCAGGCGCCTTCGTACGAAGGCCTCGAGGGCTTCATCGCCGCCAAGACCGTGGGCGAGGCGGTGCGCCGCGCGGGCCGCGGCTTCACGCCGCAGAGCCTGCAGCGCGTGATGGGCGCGATGACCGACTACGACGTCGGCGGCTTCCGCATCAACCTGCGCCCGGGCCTGCGCGACAACGTGCGCAGCATCGACCTGATCAGCATCTCTTCGGACGGCCGCGTGCTGCGCTGAAGCTTCAGGCCAGGTTCGGGTGGTAGCCCACGGGCGAATAGATCACCACCAGCGCCGTGGCCGGCCCCGCGAGCGCATGCCCGCGGTGCGGGATGCGCGCGTCGAAATGCAGCGTGTCGCCGGGTTCGAGGATGAACTTGTCGCCCCCGACCTGCCACTCCACGCGGCCCGTGAGCACGTGCATCATCTCCTCGCCCTCGTGCTCGAAGAACACGAACTTGTCGACCTTGTCGGGGAAGGTGAACAGGAAGGGCTGCAGCGCGCGGTCGGTGGTGGCGTCGGTCAGCGCGAAGTAGTCGTAGCCGAAGGCGCTGCCGCCCATCACGGTCGGGCGCTTGTCGGCATGCCGCACCAGGCTCACGCCGCGCCAGCTCTGCTGCGCATGCGCGTTGTCGGTGAGCAGGCTCGCGGCCTCGATGCCCAGCACGCTCGCGATGCGCGCCAGCGAGCCGATCGGCGGCACCTTCTGGCCGCTCTCGATGCGCGAGAGGTAGGCCTTGCCGAAGCCGGCCTGCTCGGCCAGCGCCGCGAGCGTGAGGCCCGCCTCGAGGCGCCGCTGCTTGAGGCGCACGCCGAGGTCCACATGGGCCGGCACCTCGGCGGGGGCCGCTGCCACGGCTGGAGCGGCGGGGGCCGCCGCGCGCCTGGGCGCGCGGGCGGTTTTCTTTGAAGCAACCATGCTCCGAATTTAACGGAACCGGTTTACCTGCCGGCACACCCGGTTGCCCGGATGGCCGGCACCGCGCGAGAAGAACTCAGTTCTTGTCGGCTTCGAAACCCGCTGCGTTGAAGAACACATTGGGCTTGCGATAGATCGCGAGGATGGTGCAGCCCTCGTCCGAGCGCGTCTCGTGCAGCGAGCCCGGCTGGCGCCAGACGAACTGGCCCGCGCGGCAGATGCCGTCGTGGTCCGAGAACGAACCCTCGAGCACCCAGCTCTGCTCGATCTCGGGATGCTTGTGGAACGGCAGCACCGCGCCGGGTTCCCACTTGAGCAGCACCGTCATCTCGCCCGATGCGTCGTTGCGGTAGAGCACCTTCATCTGGATCTTCGGAAACTGCGAGGGCCGCCATTCGAGCGTGGCGGGATCGACGTAGACGGAACCACCGATGGTGGGTTGCAGCTTGCCGGAGAGGCGTTCCTTGAAGACGGCGGACATGGTGTTTGACTCCTGTGAATGAATGGATGGGTGGGGGACGGGGGACATCGCCGCAGCGGGTGGATTCGATTCTAGATCAAAGTTTCCCATTGGACAACTTTTGAAATCATGGGACAGATCAGGCGGCGAAGCGCAGCCGGTTGGCCTCGCGCGCGGCGCCGTATTCCATGATCCGGGCCACCTCGGCCGCGGGTGCGGGGCCGAAGCGTTTCTCGATCAGGTACAGCACGGCGTCGATGCACAGCGTGACGCCGCCGCCAGTGACCACGCGGCCGTTGTCGACCACGAGCGCGGGCTCGGTGCGGATCGCCGGATAGCGTTGCCGCAGCTCATCGAGCGGCGAGGTCTCGGGTGGCACCACCTCGAACTTGGTGGTCGCGCGCAGGCCGTCGAGCACGCCGGCCTCGGCCAGGATCATCGCGCCGGTGCAGACCGAGCAGACCAGCGCTTCGGGCGCCACGCGGCGCACGAACTCGAGCACGCGTGCATCCTGCGAGGCGGCGCGCCAGCCGGGCCCGCCGGGCACCAGCAGCACGTCGACCTCGCGCACCTCCTCGAAGCTCTTGTTCGGCAGCACCTGCAGGCCGTTGGCGAGCGTGACCGGCGCGCGGTCGAAGGACACGGTCTGGTAGCCGAGCTCGGGGATCACGCGCCGCGCCATCGAGACCACGCCGATGGCGGCGAGGTCCACGGGCTCGATGCCCTCGTAGAGCAGGAAGGTCATGTGCATGCGCGGGTCTCCGTTCTGAATGAAAAAGGCGTGGGGGTCATGGTTCGAGGATCAGGCGCTCGCGCTTGGCGGTGTCGAAGGCATGCGCGTCGGCATCGGCCAGCGGCCGGGTGTCGGCCGCCACCGGCCACTGCGCCGCGAGCCGCGCATTGAGCGCGATCCAGTCGCGCTGGTCGGGCGCGAGGTCGGCCGCGGGATGGATCGCCTGCACCGGGCACACCATCTCGCACAGGCCGCAGTTGGCGCAGGCGCGCGGATCGATGACCACGAAGTTCGGTCCTTCGTGGAAGGCGTTCTGCGGGCACACCGACACGCACTCGCCATAGCGGCATGCGATGCAGGCTTCGGTCACGACGAAGGTCATGCGGCCGCGCTCAGAAGTTGCGCACCGATTCGTCGCGCGTCTCGTGCGCGAAGAAGGCCGCCACCAGCGTCACGCAGGCCAGGCCGATCAGCATGATCGACACGCCCGCGGTGCCGCCGAGCTTGCCCACCAGCAGGGTGGCGAGGATCGGCGCCAGTCCGCCGCCGAGCGCGGCCGACACCTGGAAGCCGAACGAGGCGCCGGTGTAGCGCACGCGCGCACCGAAGAGCTCGGGGAAGTAGGTGGCCTGCGGGCCGAACATGAGGCCGTGGCCGAAGCTCAGCGCCACCGCGGTCGCGGCGATGATGATCCACGGATCGCGCGTGTCGACCAGCCAGAACAGCGGGAACGCGAAGACGATGGTGAAGAGCGTGCCCGCGAAGTAGAACGGGCGGCGCCCGACGATGTCCGACAGCCAGCCGAACAGCGGAATCGTCACCACCTCGATCGCCGCCGCGACCATGATCGCGTTGAGCAGCATCTCCTTGGGCAGGCCCAGGTTCTTGGTCGCGTAGACCACCATGAACACCGTGAGCATGTAGACCCACGAGACTTCGCAGATCTTCAGGCCGACCGCGATCAGGAAGTTCTTCGGATCGCGGAACACCGCTTCGGCGAAGGGATTGCGCGCGATCTCCTTCTTGGCCTTCATCTCGAGGAACACCGGCGACTCCGACACCCGCGTGCGGATGAAGGCACCGAGCGCCACCAGCACCACGCTCAGCAGGAAGGGCACGCGCCAGCCCCAGGCCATGAAGTCCTCCTCGGGCAGGGTCGACACCATCGAATAGACGCCCGCCGACAGGATCAGGCCGATCGGGAAACCGACCTGCACCAGGCTGCCGCACAGCCCGCGCCGGCGCTTCGGCGCATGCTCGAGCACCATCAGCGCCGCCCCGCCCCACTCGCCGCCCAGGCCGATGCCCTGCACGATGCGCAGCACGATCAGGAGGATCGGCGCCCAGATGCCGATCTGCTGGTAGGTCGGCAGCAGGCCGATGGCGAAGGTGCCGAGTCCCATGATCGCAAGCGTCAGCAGCAGCATCGACTTGCGGCCCAGCCGGTCGCCAAAGTAGCCGAACACCGCGCCGCCGAAGGGCCGCGCGAAGAAGCCCACGGCCGCGCTGCCCAGCGCGGCCAGCGTGCCCATCAGCGGGTCGTCGGCGGGAAAGAAGATCTTGTTGAAGACCAGCGCGGCGGCGGTGCCGTAGATCAGGAAGTCGTACCACTCGATGATGGTTCCGACCGAGCTGGCGAACACGACACGGCTGACTTCGGAGCTGTCGGTCTTGGCCGACCGTCCCTCCTGGGCCAGCGCGGGGTTTGCGGGGTGATTCATGGTGGTGGCTCTCCGATGCGAGGTTGATGGCTCTGCTGGCGGGGACCGCCCGCCTCGAGGGCGGCGGCGGCACGGGTTGCCCGTTTTCGTGCACGGGCGTTGGAAGCTGCGCGAAGATTAGTTTTGTTTCCCAATGGGAAACATATCGCTTTCCCTGAGATGAAATATCCGCCGCTCCAGGGGTAAATCCCGTATCGAGAGTTGCCCAGTTTTGGTGAATAAGTTTCCCATCGGGCTACTTCTTCGCAAGAGCCATGCCACGGGACGGCGCCGGAGACCGCCCTCTTAGAATCCAGGCCCAAGAGATGGCGTACCTCTTCGAACCGCCGCACCTCCGTGCGGCTGATGACGCCTACAGACACCTGACCTCGTCAGGGCTGTAGGCGCTCGCGTGCATGCATCCCCCGCTGGTCAGGCCGATCGATCCGAGCCCCTGAACCATGCGCAAACTTTCCAACTTCGAACCGCTGCAACTGCTGCCCTTCATCGGCCGATGGCTGCTGCTCGCCACGCTCGTGGCCGCCCTGGCCGGCACCGCCTCGGCCTTCTTCCTGCACGCCCTCGACCTGGCCACGGCCTGGCGCGAGGCCCATCGCTGGATCGTCTGGCTGCTGCCCGTCGCCGGCATGGCCGTGGGCTGGGTCTATCACCGGCTCGGCAAGCAGGTGGACGCCGGCAACAACCTGCTGATCGAGGAGATCCACGACCCTCGCCAGGTGGTGCCGCTGCGCATGGTGCCGCTGGTGCTGGGCGGCACCGTGGTCTCGCACCTGTTCGGCGCCTCGGTCGGCCGCGAGGGCACGGCCGTGCAGATGGGCGGCGCGCTGGCCGATCAGCTCACGCACGTGTTCCGCCTGCAGCGCGACGACCGCCGCGTGCTGCTGATGAGCGGGATCGCCGCGGGCTTCGCGTCGGTCTTCGGCACGCCGCTGGCCGGGGCCATCTTCGGCCTCGAGGTGCTGGCCATCGGCCGCATGCGCTACGACGCGCTCTTTCCCTGCATCGTCGCGGCCTTCGTGGCCGACCGGGTCTGCACCGCCTGGGGCATCCACCACACCCACTATGCGATCGGTGCGGTGGGCGCCATCGACGCCTGGCGCGTGCTCGCCGTGGTCCTCGCGGGCATCGTGTTCGGCCTGGTCGGCATGCTGTTCGCCACCGCGGCCCATGCGCTGGGCGCGCTGGTCAAGCGCCTGATCGCCTACCCACCGCTGCGTCCCTTCGCGGGCGGCGTGGTCATCGCCACGGCGGTGTGGGCGCTCGATGCCCACCGCTACATCGGCCTGGGCATCCCCGACATCGTCCGCTCGTTCCAGGCGCCCATGCAGCCCTGGGATTTCCTCGCCAAGCTGGTCTTCACCGTCGCCTCGCTGGGCACGGGCTTCAAGGGCGGCGAGGTCACGCCGCTGTTCTACATCGGCGCGACCCTGGGCAACGCGCTGGCGCCGCTGCTGCACATGCCCTTCGCGCTGCTGGCCGGCATCGGCTTCGTCGCCGTCTTCGCGGGGGCCGCGAACACCCCGATCGCCACCACCCTGATGGCGATGGAACTGTTCGGCGCCGACATCGGCCCCCTGGCCGCGATCGGCTGCGTCACCGCCTACCTGTTCTCGGGGCACACGGGCATCTACCGCGCGCAGCGCATCGGGCACCGCAAGCACCACGGGCGCGCCGCGGAGGACGGCAGGCGCGCCTGAGCGCCGGACGGTTCAGGCCGTGCTGTCGAGCAGCAGCTCCGCGAAGCGCTGCTGCACGTAGAGCGCGGTGGCGCCCAGCGGCCGCCCCTGCAGCCACAGCATGCGCACCGACAGCCGCGGCAGCGCGAGCGCGGGGCACGGCAGTTCCTTGAGGGCCTGGCGGTAGCCCTCGTAGTGCGCGATGTTGACGGGCAGCACGGCCCATCCGAGCTTGTCGGCCACCATCTCGGCCGTGCTGTAGAAGCTGTCGGAGCGCCAGACGCGCGGGCTGTAGGCCACCTCGTGCACGTCGTCCGCATGCATCAGCAGTTGCCGGTGCCCGACCAGGTCCTTGCGCCGCACGGTGCGGCCGTCGGCCAGCGGATGGTCGACCGCCACGAACACGCCCTGCGGCACGCTGCCGATGCGGCGCAGCTCGAAGCAGGCGCGCGCCGGGCCACGGTCGAAATGGAAGGCCACGCTCGCGCGCTCCTGCTCCACGTAATCGGCCACCTCGGTGGCGGTGCCGTTGAGCAACGTGAGTTCGAGGCTCGGGTACTTCACCGAGATCTCTCGCAACAGCGTGGCGATGGCGGTGTACGGCAGCGCCTCGTCGAAGGCCATCGAGAGCGCGGCCTCGCTGCCGTCGTGCAGCGAACGCGCGCGCTGGTCGAGCTGCTCGGCCTGGCGCAGCAGCTCGCGCGCCTCGAGCAGCAGCACCTGCCCCGCCTCGGACAGCTGCGCATTGCGCCGCGAGCGATCGAACAGCGCCACGCCGAGGTCGGCCTCGAGCAGGCCGATGGCCGTGCTCACGGCCGACTGGGCCTTGCCGAGCCGGCGCGCGGCCGCCGAGAACGAGCCGCAGTCGGCGGTGGTGACGAACTGGCGCAACTGGTCGACGGTCCATTCCATGGGCCTGCCTCTTTCTATCTATTTATCAGATGGGTTTTATCTTTATTCATCCATTCTATTGAAGCAAGATCGGCAGTCCAGGCGAGGCGACCTCGCCCCGTCCCTGAAAAGAGAAGTCCGTTCGTATGCCGATCTCCCGTCTCGCGATGCCCCGCATCCATACCGCCCCCATCGACCTGAACTGGTGCCACGACCCCGCGCAGGAAGCCGCCATCGCCGCGCTGTTCATGCGCCAGCTGAGCCCGCGCTACATCTCGCATTCCGAGTTGCAGGGCGAGCGCGCCGTCGCGCCCGGCGAATGGCGCCGCGACCTGCCCGAAGTGCTGCGCGCCGAACTGCGCGAAACGCTCGCGCTGCCGCCGGCCACGGCCGCCTCGCTGATCGCCACCGCGCATGCCGGCGATGCGCTGGCCGCGATCGCGCTGGTGTCCATCGACGAGGTCGGGCGCGCCGCGCGCGCCTTCGCCACGCTCGACGACCTCGTGGTCGATGCGCCGTTCCAGTCGGCCGGCGTCGGCGGCCAGCTGTTCGACTGGGTCTGCGCCGAACTGCGGCAGCGCGGCATCGCACGCCTGTTCCTCGAGAGCGGCCTCGGCAACCAGGGCGCGCACCGCTTCTTCGAGGCGCGCGGCTGCATGCCGGTCTCGGTCACGATGCTCAAGGAACTGGAGGCCTGAGCGATGAATACCGTGTTCAGGCAATGGATCACCCTGGTGATCGTCTCGATGGCGCTGCTCTTGATCGTGGTCGACATGACCGTGCTCTACACGGCGCTGCCCACGCTCACGCACGATCTCGCGGCCTCCTCTTCCGAGAAGCTCTGGATCGTCAACGCCTACACCGTGGTGGTGTCGGGCTTCCTGCTCGGCATGGGCGCGCTCGGCGACCGCGTGGGCTACAAGCGCATGTTCCTCGCGGGCCTGATCGTCTTCGGCGTGGCCTCGCTGTGCGCCGCCTATGCCGGCAGCCCCGCGGCGCTGATCGCGGCGCGCGGTCTGCTGGGCGTGGGCGCCTCGATGATGATGCCGGCCACGCTGGCCATCATCCGGCTCGCCTTCGCCGACGAGCGCGAGCGCGCGGTCGCCATCGGCGTCTGGGCCTCGGTCGCCTCGGGCGGCGCCGCGTTCGGCCCGGTGGTCGGCGGCGTGCTGCTCGAGTACTTCTGGTGGGGCTCCGTGTTCCTCATCAACGTGCCGGTGGTCGTGCTCGCGCTGGTGCTCGGCGCCTGGCTGCTGCCGGGGCGGCGCGCGGGCGCCACCGCGCAGCCGAAGCCCTTCGACGTCCTCGGCTCGGTGCAGGTGTTCGTGGCGCTGGTCTGCCTGGTGCTCGCGATCAAGGAATTCGCCAAGCCCGCGCCCTCGGGCCTCGCGATGGGCATCAGCGGCGCGCTGAGCCTGCTGGCCATGGCGCTGTTCGCGCGCCGCCAGCGTCGCAGCGCGAGCCCGCTGGTCGACTTCCGGCTGTTCCGCGACCCCTATTTCTCGGGCGGCGTGATCGCGGCCATCGTGGCCTCGGTGGCGCTGATCGGCGTCGAGCTGGTGTTCAGCCAGCGGCTGCAGCTGGTGAGCGGCCTCACGCCGCTGCAGGCGGGCCTGACGATCCTGCCGGTGCCGCTCGCCGCCTTCGTGGCGGGCCCGCTCGCGGGCATGCTGCTGCCGCGCATCGGTTCGCGCCCGCTGATCCTCGGCGGCCTGCTGGCCACCGCGCTCTCGCTGTGCGGGCTGGCGCTGGCCGTCGATGCCACGGGCGCATTCAAGCTCGCGGTGCTGGTGCTGTTGGGCCTGGGCGTGGGCGCGACCATCACGGCGGCCTCGAACGCGATCATGAACAACGCGCCGGCCGAGCACGCGGGCATGGCCGCGTCGATCGAGGAGGTGTCGTACGAACTGGGCGGCGTGCTCGGCATCGCGCTGCTCGGCAGCGTGCTCTCGTCGACCTACACGGCCACGCTGGCCATTCCCGACACGCTGGCGGTGCCGGCCTCGGCGCGCGACGGCATCGATGGCGCCCTGCTCGCGGCCGAGACGCTGCCCACCCAGGCCGGCACGCAGCTCGTGGCGCTCGCTCACACGGCCTTCGACCAGGCCTTCTTCGCGGTGATGGCGGTGGCCGTGGCGATCGTCGTCGCGGCGGCCTGCTCGGTGGCCGTGCTCGGCTGGCGCAGCGCGAAACCGCGCTGCGCCTGAGTCGAACCGTCAGCCTCTCGCGGCCTCGTCGATCAACGCCGCCACCTCCACCGGCTTCGACGCCAGCGAGGCGTGGCTGGCGGCCAGCGTGATGACCTTGCGCGCGCCGAGGCGCGCCGACATGTGCTCCTGGTTGGCCGGCGCGATCATGCGGTCGTCGCTCGAGATCTGGTACCACGAGGGCTTGTTCTTCCAGGCCGGCGCCGTGATGGCGTCGCCGAAGGTACTGGCCAGCGGCGCCTTCTGCGTCACGCCCATCACCAGGCCCTCATCGGCGCTCAGGTCCTGGCAGAAGCTCTCGTGGAACTTCTCGGGCTTGACCCACAGGTAGCCGTCGCTGTCGGGCGCAAGGTTGGGCACCGCGACCGGCGGATGCTGCTCGGTGATGGCGCCGGGGCTCTCGCCCGCATCGGGCGCGAAGGCCGCGATGTAGACCAGCCCGACCACGTTGGGCAGGTCGCCCGCCTGCGTGATGACGGCGCCGCCATAGGAGTGGCCCACCAGCAGCACCGGACCCGGCACCTGCGCCACCATCCTGCGCGTGCGCTCGGCGTCATCGGCCAGCGAGGTCAGCGGCAGCTCGACCGCGCGGATGCCCACATGGCCCTTGCGCGAAAGCTCGACGATGACCTTGGCCCAGTGCGCGGCGCCACCCCAGAAACCATGGACCAGAACGACTGTCGGCATGTTGCTCATGATTCGGAACCTTCCCTGTAGAACGAAAGAACGCCAGGCCCCCATGGCATGGCGGGAGGCCGTTATACGCCGCGCCATCGACCCGTCGGTGACAACCGTTCAGCCCGTGCTGACCATGCGCTGCAGCGCCTCGAGCGACAGCAGTTCGATGCGGCCATAGCCCAGCGCCACCACGCCCTCGCCCGCGAGCGCATTGAGTTCCTTCGACAGCGTCTGGCGCGTCACGCCGAGCATCATCGCCAGCGCTTCCTGCGGCAGCGCCACGCGCTGGCGCGTGTGCTGCGACTGCGTGGCATCGCCGCGCGCCAGCACCAGCAGGCGGTGCGCGACACGCGCGCGCAGGCTGCGCAGCGTGGCGTCCTCGGCCAGGCCGTAGAGCATGCGCACGCGCGCGGCCAGCATGGCGGCGATCGCGTTGGCGAACAGCACGTCGCGCATCAGCAGCCCGAAGGACCGCGGCGAAATCACCAGCAGGTCGAGCGCCTCGAGCGCGGTGGCGTCGTGGGTGCGCGGCGAGCCGTCGATCAGCGTGATCTCGCCGAACCAGTTGCCGGGCTCGAGCACCGCGAGGATCGCCTCGCGGCCGTCCTGGCGCAGCGACGAGATCTTGATGGTGCCCGCGGCCAGCCCGAAGAAGCCGCCGTCGGCGATCACCGGATCGCCCTGGCGGAACACCATGGCGCCGCGCCGCAGGTGGATCAGCTCGGCCGCGCCCAGCAGGTTCTCGCGCTGCGCGCGCGGCATGCTCATGAACCAGGGGTTCGACTCCATCGCCGCGCGATGGGCGGCGGACAGGCGCGGTTTGGCGGGAGCGGACATGCGGTGCGGCGGTGGCCGGAAAGAGGTGGAGGCCGATGGCGCGAGACAAGTCGGCGACAGGCGCGGGCGGGGTTTACCAGCAGCCTCAATTGTCAAATTCTTGACAGTTGAGCGTCAAGCCCGGGTCTACAGTGCCCTCACCCACGAACGAGAGACCCACCGGAGACGACAACGATGAATGCACGGGCAAGCTTCAAGACCATGCAGGACAGCACGCGCGACGACTGGCAGCTGATCGGCGGCGAATTCATGCAGTTCACGCGCGGCCTGCCGGAGCGCGTGATCAAGCACCTGCAGATCCTCGAGGGCGACTACGGCGGCTTTCCGGTCGACCGCTACACCCACTCGCTGCAGACCGCCACGCGCGCGCTGCGCGACGGCCGCGACGAGGAGTACGTGGTGTGCGCGCTGCTGCACGACATCGGCGACACGCTCGGCAGCTTCAACCATCCCGACATCGCCGCCGCGATCCTCAAGCCCTTCGTGAGCGAGGCCAACCATTGGATGGTGCAGAACCACGGCATCTTCCAGGGCCACTACTTCTTCCACCACATCGGCCTGGACCGCGACATGCGCGACAACTTCAAGGGCCACCCGCACTACGAGCGCACGGCCGAGTTCTGCGCGCTCTACGACAACCCGGCCTTCGACCCGAAGGCCGAGACCCTGCCGATCGCCGAGTTCGAGCCGATGCTGCGGCGCGTGATGGCGCAGCCGAAGCAGAGCATCTACAAGTCGGCGCTGAAGGAGCCGGCCACGGCCTGACCCCCTACCTCCAAAGGACCCCCACCATGAACGCCACCACCCAATCCGAAGTCCAGAAGCTCGTCTCCGCCGAGGAATGGCAATTGCGCGTCGACCTCGCCGCCTGCTACCGCCTGGTGGCGCTGTACGGCTGGAGCGACCTCGTGTTCACCCACATCAGCGCGCGCGTGCCCGGCCCCGAGCACCACTTCCTGATCAATCCCTATGGCCTGATGTTCGACGAGATCACGGCCTCGAGCCTGGTCAAGGTCGACCAGCAGTGCAACAAGATCATCGACTCGCCCTACCCCGTGAACCCGGCCGGCTTCGTGATCCACAGCGCCGTGCATGCCGCGCGCGAGGACATCCAGTGCGTGCTGCACACGCACACCAAGGCCGGCATCGCGGTCAGCGCGCAGAAGAACGGCGTGCTGCCGATCAGCCAGCAGTCGACCTTCGTGCTGGCCTCGCTGGCCTACCACGACTACGAGGGCGTGGCCTTCCGCGATGACGAGAAGCCGCGGCTGCAGGCCGACATGGGCCACGCCAACTTCCTGATGCTGCGCAACCACGGCCTCCTGACCTGCGGCAAGACCATTGCCGATGCGTTCCTTTCGATGTACACCTTCGAGAACACCTGCCAGATCCAGATCGCGGCCCAGTCGGGCGGCAGCGAACTCACGCACGTGAACCCGCAGATCATCGAAGGCGTGGGCCAGGCCATGAAGGTGCAAAGCGGCGGCCTCGGCGGCATGTTCGTCTGGCCCTCGCTGATCCGCAAGCTCGACCGCATCGACGACAGCTACAAACAATAAGACGCGTCGACCCCGGTTTCCCAGGCTGCCAGCACCCGCGCGACGGGGGCCGGCAGCCATTTTTTTAGATCCAGAAGAACGAATGAGGAGACAAGACCCATGGACGCCACGCTCATCGTGACCCGCTTCCTGTTCGGCGCGCTCGCGCTCGTGATGTTCGGGCTCGGGCTGTCGCTCTCGCTCGACGACTTCCGGCGCCTGTTCCGGCATCCGAAGGCCGTGACCATCGCGCTGGTGCTGCAGGTCATCGGCTTGCCGCTGGCCTGCTACGCGATCATCGTGGGCTTCGGGCTCTCGCCGGTGTTCGCGATCGGGCTCATGCTGCTCGCGGCCTCGCCCGGCGGCATCTCGGCCAACCTGTTCTCGCACCTGTTCGGCGGCAACGTGGCGATGAACATCTCGCTCACGGCCGTCAACACGCTGCTGTCGATCGTCACGCTGCCGCTGATCGCCAACTGGGCCATCAACCATTTCGCGCAGAGCGGCCAGGTGGTGCCGCTGCAGACGCGCAAGCTGGTCGAGGTGATCGCCATCGTGCTGATCCCGGTGGCCATCGGCATGTTCGTGGCCTCGCGCCGGCCCGGCTTCGCGGCGCGCATGGAGAAGCCGACCAAGATCTTCAGCGGCGTGGTGCTCGCGGTGGTCACGGTGCTGGCGATCGCGAACGAGTGGAAGACCATGGCCGCCACCTTCGCCGAGATCGGCCTGCCGGTGGTGCTGTTCAACGTGCTGAGCCTGCTCGCGGGCTACTACCTGAGCCGCGCCGCGGGCCTCGAGAAGCCGCTGGCCACCGCCATCAGCTACGAGATCGGCATCCACAACTCCACCTTGGCGATCTTCGTCGCGGTCAGCGTGCTCGGCAGCTTCCAGCTCGCGCTGCCGGCCGCGGTGTACTCGGTGGCGATGTACGTCACCGCCCCGCTGTTCGGATGGTTGCTGCTGCGCCGCCGCGCGCCCGAAGTGGCGCCTGCGCGATGATGCGCGCATGGAACTGAGGCAACTGCGCTACTTCGTCAAGGTCTGCGAACTACGCAGCATGGGCCGCGCGGCGGTCGAGCTCGGCGTGGTCACCTCGGCGCTGAGCCAGCAAATCAGCCGGCTCGAGAGCGAGCTCGCCACCCGCCTGCTGCAGCGCAGTTCCACGGGCGTCACGCCCACCGATGCCGGCCTGGCCTTCCTGCAGCAGGCCCAGCTCACGCTGCGCCATGCCGACGACGCGGTGCGCGCGGCGCAGCAGGCGCGGCTGTCGGGCCACGTCAGCGTGGGCCTCGCGCCCACCACCGCCACCGTGCTCGGCGTGCCGCTGATGCGCGCCATGCAGGAGCGCTATCCCGAGGTGCGGCTGCACATGGTCGAGGCGCTGTCGGGCCATCTCACGACCATGCTGCATGCGCGCCAGCTCGACCTGGCCGTGCTGTTCCAGACCGACACGCCGCGGCGCTGGAGCGTCGCGCCGCTGCTGGCCGAGAAGCTCTTCGTCGTGGCCTCGCCCACGCTCGCCAGGCGCCCCATGGGCACCAAGGTGCGGCTCTCGCAGCTGGCCGAGGTGCCGCTGATCCTGCCGAGCGGCAGCCACGGCCTGCGCGCCACGCTGATGGCGGCCTTCCTGCGCGCGCGCGTGCAGCCGAACATCGTGGCCGAGGTCGACGGCCTCGCACTGCTGATGGACGCGGTGCGCGCCGGCTACGGCGCCACCGTGCAGCCCGGCGCCGCCACCGCGCGCCACGACCGCGACGACCTCGAGCTCACGCAGATCGCCGATGCCCACGTGGGCCGGCGCAACCTGCTCGTGAGCCTGTCGGACGACGAGCTCTCGCCGGCCGCGCTGGCCACGCGCGTGGTGGTGGCCGACACCGCGCGCAGCCTCGTTCGCGACGGCCGCTGGACCGGCGCGAGTCTTCTCGAAAACTGAACACCCATTGCCGCTTTCGGCCTTTCGCGTGAAGGCCGCGCTGCCTAAAGTCTCCTGGATTCCAAGGAGACCCACGAGTGATAGACGTACTGGTTGTCGGTGGCGGCAATGCCGCGCTGTGCGCCGCCCTGATGGCGCGCGAGGCCGGCGCTTCGGTGCTGCTGCTGGAGGCCTCGCCCAAAGCATGGCGCGGCGGCAATTCGCAGCACACCCGCAACCTGCGCTGCATGCACGACGCGCCGCAGGACGTGCTGGTCGATGCCTACCCTGAAGAGGAGTACTGGCAGGACCTGCTGAAGGTGACGGGCGGCCTCACCGACGAGCACCTCGCGCGGCTCGTGATCCGCGCCTCGTCGAACTGCCGCGACTGGATGCGCAGCCACGGCGTGCACTTCCAGCCGCCGCTGTCGGGCGCACTGCACGTGGCGCGCACCAATGCCTTCTTCATGGGCGGCGGCAAGGCGCTGGTCAACGCCTATTTCCGCAGCGCCGAAAGGCTCGGCGTGCAGATCCGCTACGACACGCCCGTGGCCTCGGTCGAGCTCGACGGCGAGCGCTTCGTGGCCGTGCGCACCGAGGCCGGCGAACGCATCGCGGCCAAGAGCTGCGTGCTCGCGGCCGGCGGCTTCGAGTCGAACCGCGAATGGCTGCGCGAGGCCTGGGGCCGGAACGAGCGCGGCGAATGGCCGGCCGACAACTTCCTGATCCGCGGCACGCGCTTCAACCAGGGCGTGCTGCTCAAGCACATGATCGCCGCGGGCGCCGACAGCATCGGCGATCCCTCGCAGGGCCACATGGTCGCCATCGACGCGCGCGCGCCGCTCTACGACGGCGGCATCTGCACGCGCATCGACTGCGTGTCGCTCGGCGTGGTGGTCAACCGCGAAGCCCGGCGCTTCTACGACGAGGGCGAGGACTTCTGGCCCAAGCGCTATGCGATCTGGGGCCGGCTGGTGGCGCAGCAACCGGGGCAGATCGCCTGGTCGATCATCGACCAGAAGGCGGTCGGGCGCTTCATGCCGCCGGTGTTCGCCGGCACGCAGGCGAACACGCTCGGCGAACTCGCACGGAAGATCGGTCTGGACGAAGCCACCTTCGTGCGCACCGTGCAGGACTACAACGCCGCCTGCCGCGTCGGCCGCTTCGACCACACCGCGCTCGACGACTGCCACACCGAGGGCCTCGCGCCCGCCAAGACGCACTGGGCGCGCCCGCTCGACACCGCGCCCTTCTACGCCTACCCCGTGCGCCCCGGCATCACCTTCACCTACCTGGGCCTGAAGGTGGACGAGACCGCGGCCGTGCGCTTCGGCGGCCGGCCCAGCCCCAACCTGTTCGTGGCCGGCGAAATGATGGCCGGCAACGTGCTCGGCAAGGGCTACACGGCGGGCGTCGGCATGAGCATCGGCACGGCCTTCGGTCGCATCGCCGGCACGCAGGCAGCGAAGGCCGCCAAGAACATTTCGAAGAATTCCCCGGAGACCCTTCTTGCAGCAGCTCACTGATCTCGTCGCCCGCGCGCGTGCCGATGCGGAGGGCATCGGCGCCACCCCGTCGCGCGTGATCCCGATCCAGCCCGCCCTGCCGCTGACCGCCCCCGAGGGCGAGGTCGCGCGCATCCTGCAGATCTGCAACGCCTGCCGCTACTGCGAGGGCTTCTGCGCCGTGTTCCCCGCGATGACGCGGCGGCTCGAGTTCGGCAAGGCCGACACGCATTACCTGGCCAACCTCTGCCACAACTGCGGCGCCTGCCTGCATGCCTGCCAGTACGCGCCGCCGCACGAGTTCGCGGTCAACGTGCCGCAGGCCATGGCCCAGGTGCGCATGCAGACCTACCACGACTACGCCTGGCCCGCCGCGATGGGCTCGCTCTACGAGAAGGCCGGGCTCACGGTCGCGCTGGCCCTGGCCGGCGGCCTCGCGCTGTTCCTCGTGCTCGCGGTCGCGATGAGCGGCTCGCTGCTGCACGAGCCGCTGGCCGGCAACTTCTACGCGATCTTCCCGCACAACTTCCTCGCGCTGCTGTTCGGCACGGTGTCGCTGTTCGTGCTGCTCGCGCTGGCCCTGGGCGTGCGGCGCTTCTGGCGCGAGGTCTCGCCGGCCAACGACCCCGGCAACGCGCCGGCCATGGCGGGCGTGCGCGGGCCCGCGAGCGCGGAAGCGGCGCACGACGCGCTGCGCCTGAAGTACCTCGGTGGCGGCCATGGCGAGGGCTGCAACAACGAGGACGACCGCTTCACGCTGTGGCGCCGGCGCTTCCACCACTTCACCTTCTACGGCTTCATGCTGTGCTTCGCCTCGACCTGCGTGGCCACGCTCTACCACTACCTGTTCGACCTGCATGCGCCCTATGCGCTGACCAGCCTGCCGGTGCTGCTGGGCACCGCGGGCGGCATCGGCCTGGTGGTCGGCCCGATCGGCCTCCTGTGGCTCAACCTGCGGCGCGACCCGGCGCATGGCGACGTCGCGCAGCGGCCCATGGACCGCGGCTTCATCGCGCTGCTGCTGCTGACCAGCCTCACCGGCCTGGCGCTGCTGGCCTGGCGCGACACGCGATTCATGGCGCTGCTGCTGGCGGTGCACCTGGGCGTGGTGATGGCGCTGTTCCTCACGCTGCCCTACGGCAAGTTCGCGCACGGCATCTTCCGCTGCGCCGCGCTCTTGAAGTTCGCGATCGAGAAGCGCCTGCCCAGCCGCCTGCAGCTCGGCGCCGACTGAACCCATACCCGATATCGAAGAAAGGACCTCCGCGATGACGAACCCTGGCGTGCTCCAGATCCCCTCCATGAAGGACAAGTGCTCCGCCGCCGAATGGCAGGCGCGCATCGACCTCGCCGCCTGCTACCGGCTGGTCGACCTCTACGGCATGTCCGACATGATGGCCAACCACATCTCCTCGCACGTGCCCGGCGAGAAGGGCGCCTTCCTCATCAACCCCTACGGGATGATGTACGAGGAGATCACGGCCTCGAGCCTGATCAAGGTCGACCAGGACGGCAACATCCTGTCCTCGCCCGACTTCGGCGAGCTGAACTACGGCATCAACAAGGCCGGCTACGTGATCCACAGCGCGGTGCATGCCGCGCGGCCCGACGTGGCCTGCGTGATCCACACGCACAGCTGGGCCTCGATGGCCGTGTCCTCGCTCGAATGCGGGCTGCTGCCGCTCACGCAGACCGCGATGCGCTTCCTCAAGATCGGTTACCACGACTACCAGGGCGTGGTGCTCGACACCGCCGAGCAGGCTTCGCTGCTGGAAGATCTGGGCGACAGCGAGGCCGTGATCTTCCGCAACCACGGCGCGCTGGTGGTGGGCCGCAGCGTGGGCGAGGCCTTCAACTGGATGCACCGGCTCGAGCTGGCCTGCCGCGCGCAGATCGGCGCGATGTCGTGCAACACGCCGCTCAAGGCCGTGCCGCAGGAGGTGCTCGAGGAGACCTGGAACAACTACCAGCCCGGCACGCGCCGCCCCTACGGGCTCATGGAATGGCCGGCGCTGCTGCGCAAGCTCGACCGCATGGATCCGGGCTTCCGCGACTGACGCCCCCGCCTCCCCGCCTGCCCCAGAAGAACCAAGACGACTCCCGATGAAAAGAAGACTGTTCCCCGCCGTCGTGGCGCTGCTCGCCGCGGCCATGGCCGTTCCCGCCTTCGCGCAGAAATTCCCGCAGAAGCCCGTCACGCTGGTCGTGCCCTTCGCGCCCGGCGGCAACCTCGACGTGGTCGCGCGCACGCTCGCGCCCGCGCTCGGCCAGATCCTGGGCCAGTCGGTGATCGTGGACAACCGCGCCGGCGCCGGCGGCGCCATTGGCGCGTCCTACGTGGCACGCGCGCAGCCCGACGGCTACACGCTGCTGGTCAGCACGCCCAATGCGCTGGTGGTGCTGCCGCTGATGACGAAGACCACCTACGCGCTCGACAACTTCGCGCCCATCGGCCTCGCCGCCACCACGCCGCTGGTGATCGCGGTGCGCGGCCAGGGTCCGTACAAGGACATCGAGGGCCTGCTCACCGCCGCGCGCGGCAAGCCCGGCCAGGTCACGGCCGGCCATGCGGGCCCGGGCACCACCAACCACATCGCGCTGCTGCAGCTCGAGCAGGCCGGCAAGCTGAGCCTCAACACGGTTCCCTACAAGGGCTCGGCGCCGGCGCTCACCGACCTGCTGGGCGGCCAGATCGACCTGGTGGTGGACCAGCTCACGAGCTCGGCCGCCCACATCCAGTCGGGCATGCTGCGCGCGGTGGCCGTGATGTCGAAGGAACGCGACCCCGCGCTGCCCAACGTGCCGACCCTGCGCGAGGCCGGCCTCAAGGACTTCGACGCCACCACCGCCACCGGCCTGCTCGCGCCGGCCGGCACGCCACCCGACGTGGTGCAGGCGCTCAATGCCGCGCTGCGCAAGGCGCTGGCCGACGAGAACGTGAAGCGCCGCCTGATCTCCGTCGGCAGCCCCGGCCAGGCCTCCTCGTCCGAGGAATGGCTCGCCACGCTCAAGAAGGACGACGCCGGCGCCCGCCTGCTTGCGAAGAGCGGCAAGCTCAAGGTCGACTGAGGAGGCACGCCGCATGACCCGCCCCTGCCTGCCTCCCCACGAGGCCTTCGCACCCGTGGCGTTCGCGCCGCCGCCCGGCGCCTGCGACAGCCATGCCCACGTCTTCGGTCCCTACGCACGCTTTCCGCTCGCCGAGGACCGCAGCTACACGCCCGCCGAATACCCGGGCGCGGCCTTCATCGCGCACCTCGATCGGCTCGGCCTCGCACGCGGCGTGCTCGTGACCGGCAGCGCCAGCGGCACCGACAACGGCGCGGTGCTCGAAGCCCTGTCGCAGTACCCCGGGCGCCTGCGCGGCATCGCCGTGCCGCGCGCCGACACCGGCGATGCCGAGCTCGACCGCTGGCATGCGGCGGGCATCCGCGGCGTGCGCTTCAACCTGTTCCAGCGCGACGGCCATGCGGTCTACCGCAACGGCGTGGGCATCGAGGTGCTGGAGGCACTCGCGCCGCGCCTCGCCGAACGCGGCTGGCATGCGCAGATCTGGATCCACGCGCCCGACCTGGTCGAGCTCGCGCCGCGCCTGCTGCGCCTGGGCCTGCCGCTGGTGATCGATCACATGGGCCGCATGGCGGCCGCGCGCGGCATCGAGGACCCGGGCTTTCGCACGCTGTGCCGCCTGCTGGCCGACGGCAAGGCCTGGACCAAGATCTCGGGCGCCGACCGCAACACCGGAATGGGCGCGCCCTACGCCGACATCGATCCCTTCGCCGAAGCGCTGCTGCAGGCCAATGCCGAGCGCGTGGTGTGGGGCAGCGACTGGCCGCACATCAACTACTTCGAGGCGCAGCAGGTGCCCGACGACGGCGCCCTGCTGAACCTGCTGGCGCGCTGGCTGCCCGACGCGGCGCAGCGCCGGCGCGTGCTGGTCGACAACCCGGCCGCGCTGTACGACTTTCCCCGCCCGTGTAGAGCCCACCCACCCCCAGAGGATCACAAGAATGAAACGAGACAAGCCCTCCCTCCTGCCGCGACCGCTCATGGGCCTGGCCGCGGCCCTGCTGCTGGCCGCCGGCCTCGGCGCCGCGCCGCGCGCGCAGGCGCAGGCCGCCTATCCCGCCAAGCCCGTGCGCGTGGTCGTCGCCTTCACCGCGGGCGGCACCACCGACATCCTCGCGCGCGCCGTCACGCAGCAGCTGTCCGAGAAGCTCGGCCAGCCCTTCGTGATCGACAACAAGCCCGGCGGCGGCGGCAACATCGGCACCGAGTTCGTGGTGCGCGCGCCGGCCGACGGCTACACGCTGATCGTCAACTCGGTGGGCCCGATGGCCGTCAACCAGACGCTCTACAAGAACCTGCCCTACGACCCGCTGCGCGACCTGGTGCCCGTGGTGCAGATCGCCGACGTGCCCAACGTGCTGGTGGTGAACCCCGAGGTGCCCGCGAAGACGCTCGAGGAATTCATCGCCTATGCCAAGGCCAACCCGAACAAGCTCAACTACGGCTCGACCGGCATCGGCACCTCCTCGCACCTGTCGAGCTACATGCTCGGCAAGCGCATCGGCGCCGACACGCTGCACGTGCCCTACAAGGGCGCCAACGCGCTCACCGACCTGCTCGCGGGCCGCATCCAGTTCATGTTCGCCACCATTCCCTCGGTGATCCCGCACATCCGCGCGGGCAAGCTGCGCGCCATCGCGGTCAGCAGCCTCAAGCGCTCGCGCTCGCTGCCCGACGTGCCGACCGTGGCCGAGAAGGGCTTCGGCGATTTCTCGGCCGGCTCCTGGTTCGGCTTCTTCGCGCCCAAGGGCACGCCCGCGCCGGTGATCGCGCTGCTCAACAAATCGGTCAACGACGCGCTGCCTTCGCTCGAAGCGCAGATGATCCGCGAGGGCGCCGACCCGGTGGGCGGCACGCCCGAGCAGTTCGGCCGGTTCACGCGGCAGGAGTACGAGAAGTGGAAGAGCATCGTTCGCGAGTCGGGCGCGACGGCCGAATGAGCGGGCCGCTGCGCATTCTGATGACCGAGGCCGCCGCGCTTCAGGCCGGCACCGGCCTGGCCGAGGCGCTGGCCGGCCGCGCGCACGTGGTGGTGGCCGAGGGAGCCGATGCCGACGTGGCCTTCGTCTCGCGCGACGTCACGGGCCTGTCGACCAAGCACGAGCTGCTGCCGCAGACCCGGCGCTTTCACGATGCGCTGCGCCATGCGCCCTCGCTGCGCTGGGTGCATGCCCATTCCTCGGGCGCCGACCGGCCCGTGTACGGCGAGCTGCGCGCACGCGGCGTCGAGGTGACGACCTCCTCGGGTGCCAATGCGGGCGTGGTGGTGCAGACCGCGCTGGCCGGCGTGCTGATGCTCGCGCGCCGCTTCCCGCAACTGCTCGCGGCGCAGCGCGACAAGACCTGGGCGCCGCTCGTGGGCAGCGGGCTGCCGCGCGACCTCGCGGGCCAGACCGCGGCGATCGTGGGCTGGGGTCCGATCGGGCAGGGCCTGGGCACGCTGCTGTCGGCGCTCGGGCTGCGCGTGGTCTCGGTGCGCAGCAGTGACCATGCCGCGCTGGCGCCCGCCGTCGAGAGCCTGCGCTTCGAGGATATCGGCCGGGTGCTGCCGCGTGCCGACTGGCTGCTGCTCGCCTGTCCGCTGACCGAACGCACGCGCGGGCTCGTCGATGCGGCCGCGCTCGCGCTGCTGCCACCGGGCGCGCGGCTCGTGAACGTCGCGCGCGGCGAGGTGGTCGACGAAGCCGCGCTGATCGAGGCGCTGCGCGGCGGCGCGCTCGCCGGGGCCTATCTCGACGTGTTCGCGCACGAGCCGCTGCCCGCCGACTCGCCGCTGTGGTCGCTGCCGAACGTCATCGTCACGCCCCACACCGCCGGCCATTCGGACGGCAACGAGGCGCGCGTGGCCGCCCTCTTCCTCGACAACCTGCGGCGCTGGAACGCCGGCCTTCCTCTGCTGAACCGCGTGGCCTGACCACCCTCTTCATAACAACACCAAGACCCCACGACCATGAAAAGACAAGCCTTCCTCCGCACCACCCTCGCGACCCTGCTGTTCGCCGCGGGCACCCTGCCCGCGCTCGCCGCCGACTGGCCGAGCAAGCCCATCACCCTCGTCGTGCCCTTCGTTGCGGGCGGCACCACCGACATCGTCGCGCGCACCGTGGGCCAGAAGCTGTCGGAATCGCTCAAGCAGCCGGTGATCGTCGACAACCGCGGCGGCGCGGGCGGCACCGTGGGCGCGACCCTCGCGGCCAAAGCGCCGGCCGACGGCTACACGCTGTTCCTCGCGACCATCGCGCATGCGATCGCGCCGGGCCTCTACAAGAAGCTGGCCTACGACTTCCAGCGCGACTTCGACCCGGTGGCGCTGGTGGCCTCCACGCCCAACGTGCTGATCGTCAACGACAAGGTGCCCGCGAAGACCGTGGCCGAACTCGTGGCGTACATCAAGGCCAATCCCGGCAAGGTCAACTTCGGCTCGGCCGGCAACGGCAGCACCGAGCACATCTCGGGCGAACTGTTCCGCGCGATGACGAAGACCGAGATCGTGCACGTGCCCTACAAGGGCGGCGCGCCGATGATGGCCGACCTGATGGGCGGCCAGATCCAGATGGCGATCGAGACCAGCCCGTCGGCCTCGCCGCACATCAAGGCCGGCAAGGTGCATGCGCTGGCCGTCACCACCAGGGCGCGTTCGCCCGCCTACCCCGGCGTGCCCACGCTCGACGAGGCCGGCCTCAAGGGCTACGACATGACGACCTGGTTCGCGCTGATGGCGCCGCACGGCACGCCGCCGGAGATCGTGCAGCGGCTCAACACCGAACTGGCGCGCGCGCTGCAGCAACCCGACGTGGTCAAGCGCTTCGAGGAACAGGGCGTGACGGCCGGCCACATGAAGCCGGCCGAGCTCGCGGCCTTCATCGGCAGCGAGACCACCAAGTGGGTCAAGGTGGCGAAGGAATCGGGCGCGACGGCCGAATAGCCCACGGCTCGTGTGAACGGGTCGGACATCGCCCTACGGTCAGGGCGGAAACCCGCTTGCGGCCGCGGCGGGCGATGTCTGCAGAATGGGCGCCCATGCACGTCGGAAAAAAAGCCCCGCTCCTCTTTCTTGCCCTCGGTCTCCTCGCCAGCCTCCTCGCCACCGCCCAGTCTCCCGCCTCGCCCGCCCCGGCCACCACCGATCCCCGCATCGAAGCGCTGATCGCGCGCATGACGGTCGAGGAGAAGGTCGGCCAGCTGAGCCTCTACGGCCCGGCCGACACCAACATTCCCGGCAATCCGCAGGCCAACCGGCGCAATGCGCAGCTCGAGGCCGACGAGGTGCGCGCGGGCCGCGTGACCGGGCTCTTCAACAACGAGGGCCTGACGCGCAAGCGCGAGCTGCAGCGCATCGCGGTCCAGGAATCGCGCCTGGGCATTCCGCTGATCTTCGGTGCCGACGTGATCCATGGCTTTCGCACCATCTTCCCGATGCCGCTGGCCGAGGCCGCGAGCTGGGAACCCGCGCTGGCCGAGCGCACCGCGCGCGCGGCGGCGGTCGAGGCCAGCGCCGACGGCTTCCGCTGGACCTTCGCGCCCATGGTCGACATCGCGCGCGATGCGCGCTGGGGCCGCGGCATCGAGGGCGTGGGCGAAGACCCGCTGCTCGCGAGCCGCTTCGCCGCCGCGCGCGTGCGCGGCTTCCAGGGCGAGGACCTGTCGCGCGCCGATGCGCTGCTCGCCACGCCCAAGCATTTCGCGGGCTACGGCGCGGCCGAGGGCGGGCTCGACTACAACACCGTCGACATCTCCGAGCGCACGCTGCGCGAGGTCTACCTGCCGCCATTCCGCGCCGCGCTCGACGCGGGCGCGCTGTCGCTGATGAGCGGCTTCCACGAGATCTCGGGCATTCCCTCGACCGCCAACCCGGCCCTGCTGACCGGCGTGCTGCGCGGCGAATGGGGCTTCCGGGGCTTCGTGGTGTCGGACTACACGGCCGACGAGGAGCTGATCGCGCACGGCTACGCGGCCAACGGCCGCGAGGCCGCGAAGCAGGCCTTCCTCGCGGGCACCGACATGAGCATGCAGAGCGGCCTCTACATGCGCGAGCTGCCGGGCCTGGTGGCCGCGGGCGAGGTGCCGATGGCGCGGCTCGACGACGCGGTGCGCCGCGTGCTGTACGCCAAGCTCAGGCTGGGCCTGTTCGACCAGCCGATGCGCGGCCTCGACGGCCCGCCGGCCGCGCAGCGCGCCGAGGACCCGGCCTTCATCGCGCTGGCGCGCGAGAGCGCGCGCCGCTCGATCGTGATGCTGAAGAACGAGGGCGCGCTGCTGCCGCTCGCGAAGACCGGCACCAAGGTCGCGCTGATCGGCCCCTTCGCCTCGGGCACGCAGGACCTGCTGGGTGCCTGGAGCCTGTTCCCGGGCCAGAGCGCGCCGGTGGGCATCGACCAGGGCCTGCGCGCCGCGCTCGGCGACGCGGCGTCGCTCACGGTCACTCGCGGCTCGAACGTCGAGTCGCTGCTGCCCGGCGGCATCGAGGCCGCGATGGCCGCGGCACGCCAGGCCGACGTGGTGGTGCTGGCCATCGGCGAGGGCGAGCGCATGTCGGGCGAGTCGCGCTCGCGCGCCGACATCGGCCTGCCGCTGGTGCAGCAGGCGCTGGCCGAGGCGGTCGCCGCCACCGGCAAGCCGATCGTCGTGCTCTTGAGCAACGGCCGCGCGATGGCGCTGCCGCCGGTGGTGCGCGATGCGCGCGCGATCCTCGTGACCTGGTTCCTCGGCGTGCAGACCGGCCACGCGATCGCCGACGTGCTGTTCGGCGACTTCAACCCCTCGGGCCGGCTGCCGGTGAGCTTTCCGCAGGCGGCGGGACAGGTGCCCTACTACTACGCCCACAAGCGCACCGGTCGCCCGCTGCCGCCCGATGCGCCCGGCACCGCCTTCAAGACGCGCTACATCGAGGCCCCCAACGAGGCGCTCTATCCCTTCGGCTTCGGCCTGGGCTTCGCGCCGGTGCGCTACGACAGCGTCGCGCTCGACAGCGAGCAGTTGCCGATGACGGACGGCACGCTGCGCGTGCGCGCCACCGTCACCAACACCGGCCAGCGCGAGGCCGAGGAGGTGGTGCAGCTCTACATCGCGCAGCGCACCGCGAGCGTGACGCGGCCGGTGCGCGAGCTCAAGGACTTCCGCAAGCTGCGCATCGCGCCCGGTGCCTCGGTGCAGGTCGAGTTCGCGCTGCGCGCGGCCGACCTGGCCTTCATCGGCCGCGACCTGCGGCCCACCGTGGAGCCCGGCGACTTCGACCTGTGGGTGTCGCCCTCGGCCGTGGGCGGGCTGCACGCGCGCTTCGCGCTGGTGCCTTGAAGCTCAGCCGCGCGGCGGCAGGAACGACAGATCGACGTGGTAGCGCTTCGGGTTCGCGGGATCGACGTAGACCGCGATCCGGCGCCCGCTCAGGTGCCGCGTGGGATCGAACCAGATGTTGGCGCTGCGGAACTGCCGCAGTTCGCGCCCGAAGCCGGCGCGCGCCTCGACGATGGCGCGGTAGGGATGCCGGCCGTTGACCTGGAACGTGGTGTTGAGCTCGACCTCGCGCAGCTCGGCATCGATGCGCTGGCCGTGCTGCAGCAGCCAGGCCGCGCGCTTCGCATTGCGCTCGCCGACGAACAGGATGCCGCCGCCCACGCCCGCGAACATCAGGCCCAGCAGCGTGAGCAGCCACTTGGCCTCGTTGGGCACCGCGATCGCGATGAGCAGCAGGCCCAGGCCGACGGCGATGAAGATCCACTTGAGCAGCGTCAGCGACGTGTTGTGCATGAGGGGTACGGCGGGTTGCGGGGAGACCGCTGCGTTATAGCAGGGCCTCCTCTCCACCCGCGCCCTCAGTCGAACACGCCCGTGAGCGCCACGCGCGTCACCACGCCCGAGCTGCTCGCGCCCACGCCGAGCGTGACGCTGTAGCGGCCGTCCTGCGACGTGTGGCGCAGCGAGCCGCCGATCGCGCTCTCGCTGCGGTAGTTGCCCAGGCCCACGGCATAGCTGATCTTGCCGGGCACCATCGGCGCGGCCTCCATCGCGGCCACGCTGGCGATGCCGGCGTAGGCACGGCGGGCCGTGTCGTCGATCTGGCCCTGCAGGCGGGCGGCCGTGAGGTCGGTGTAGGCCTTGCCGACCGGCAGGCCCTGCGCGGCCACGGTGTCGGTGTAGGCATTGGCCTGGCTCACGCCCTCCTTCACCATGCCCTGCACCTGGCCGACGTTGGTGGCGTCGGTGGGCGCGCTGCCCGGGGCCACGCCGGTGATCTGGCGGTTGCCCAGCGCCACCTCGCCCAGCGACGACTGCACGCCGGCCATGCCGATGGCGGTGTAGTTGGCGAGCGCGCCGCGCGTGGTCGCGCTGCCGGCACCGAGCGCCACGCTGTTCGCATGGTTCACGGTCGCGCCGTTGCCGATCGCCACGCCCGAGTCCTCGAAGGCCTGCGCATTGGTGCCGATGGCCAGCGCGTTGTCGGCACTGGCGCGCGCGCCGGCGCCGATCGAGGCGGTCTGGTTCGCGCTCACGTAGGCGCCCGAGCCCGAGCCGATCGCGATGTTGTCGTTGCCGCGCACGTGCTGGCCCGCGCTGTTGCCCTGCGCGAGGTTCGAGTTGCCGCTGACCGCCTGGCCCGCCATCGTGCCCGAGGACAGGTTGTTGCTGCCCTGCACGCCGCCGCCCGCGGCCTGGCCGGTGGCGATGTTGTTGTTGCCCGAGACGCCCGCGCCGGCCTGCATGCCCGAGGCCTGGTTGCCCACGCCCGTGACGCCCGCGCCCGAGCCCTGGCCCATCGACAGGTTGTTGCTGCCGTTGACGTTGTTGCCCGCGCCCGTGCCGTAGGCCTGGTTGCCGTTGCCCTTGACGTTGCTGCCGGCACCGGTGCCGTAGGCCTCGTTGTCGTTGCCGGTCACGTTCTGGCCGGCGTTCTGGCCGGTCGCGTCGTTGCGGCTGCCGGTGACGTTCGAGCCGGCCGCGTAGCCGGTCGAGTTGTTGTAGTCGCCGGTCACGTTCTGGCCCGAGCTGCGGCCCATGGTCTGGTTCCAGCCGCCGTTGACGTTGGTGCCCGCGTAGTAGCCGATCGCCTGGTTGGCGTTCTTGCCCGACACGTTGCTGCCCGCGCCCTCGCCGATGGCCAGGTTCCAGTTGGTGCCGACGTTGTTGCCCGCGCCCTCGCCGAGCGACACGTTGTTGCTGCCCGTCACGTTGCTGCCGGCATTGGTGCCGATGCCGGTGTTGTCGCTGCCCGTGACCTTGTTGCCGGCGCCGTTGCCCATGGCGTTGTTGTTGCTGCCGGTCACGGTCATGCCAGCGTTGGTGCCGGTGGCGTTGTTGTCGCTGCCGGTCACGCCGCTGCCGGCATGGAAGCCGGTGGCGTTGTTGTGGTCGCCGGTGACGTTGTCGCCCGCGCTGCGGCCGATCGACTGGTTCCAGCCGCCCTTGACGTTCTGGCCCGACTCGAAGCCGATGCCCACGTTGGCATTGCCGCCCGAGACGTTGGTGCCGGCGTTGTTGCCGATCGCGAGGTTCCAGTTGGTGCTGACGTTGTTGCCGGCGCCCAGGCCGATCGAGATGTCGCTGGTGCCGGTGACGTTGCTGCCGGCGCCCTGCCCGATGGCCTGGTTGGTGGAACCGGTCACGTTGTTGCCGGCGTTCTGGCCGATGGCCTGGTTGCCGCTGCCGTTGACCGTCTTGCCCGCGCCCTCGCCGATCGCCTGGTTGTTGCTGCCGGTGACGCCGGTGCCGGCACCGGTGCCGATCCCGAGGTTGGCCTTGGCCGGGTCCCAGGCCGTCGGCACCGTCTGCGCCAGGGCCGGGCCGCAGATCGCGGCCAGGGCGAGCGATGCGCCGAGCAGGCTCGCGCCGCGCGGCATGCGCTTGTTCTTCTTCATGCTGTTTCTCCTCGTCGGTTGGAAGGCGCGCTCAGCCCTGCAGGTGCATCGCCATCGCCGGATCGCTCACGCCGGGCTTGCCGGTCTCGACCCGGCCCGCGAAGCGGCGCACCACGTTGTCGGCGGTCACGGTGAAGTCGTACCAGTGGCCGCTGTCCTTGAGCTCCCAGTGCAGCGTGCCCATGTCGCCCTTCGGCGCCTTGAGGGTCCAGGGACCGTCGGTGCGGTAGGCATTCGACTGCACGGTCACCGTGCCGTCGGCGCTGCCGTTGTTGTGCACCTTCACGTAGACATTGCCTGCGGCCGGGTCGTAGCAGACCTGCACCTCGGGCTTGAAGGCGGCCGAGTTCGAGGCCATCGCGTCGCCGCTGAAGCTGCGCACGAAGCCGTTGGTGCCGTAGACCCAGAGCTCGTACTTGCCGCCATCGGTGGCGCCGGTGTCCCAGTAGTCCTGCAGCTGCTTGCCGGCTTCCACCGTGTAGCGGCGCGGGATTCGGTCCAGGTGCAGCTTGTCGTAGACGTGGAACACCGCGCCCTGCTCGCCCGTGTTGCTGAAGATCAGCGAGACCAGGCCGCGCGCCTCGACGCGCGCGCTGGTGTGCAGCTCGTAGGGCAGCGCGCGCGAGAAGCGCGTGCCGGTCTCCTGGAACAGCGGCTTCGCGGGGCTGGGAGCCTTGGTGATGACGCCGGTGTTGCCCAGCGCCTTCTGCGCCAGGTTGATCGCGGGGTAGCCGCTGGTGTCGGGCAGCTTGGGCACCACCGGGTCGTTCGGGCTCACGAAGTCGAAGCAGCTCGTGAGGTCGCCGCAGACCGCGCGGTGCCAGGGGCTGATGGCGTCGATCGTGATGCCGAAGCGCTTCTCGAGGAAACGGCCCATCGAGGTGTGGTCGAACACCTGCGAGTTGACCCAGCCGCCCTTGCTCCACGGCGACACCACGTACATCGGCACGCGCGAGCTCAGGCCCCAGGGGCGGATCTTGCCGCTCACGGTGTCGGCGGCGGTGAGGTAGCTGCCGACCGAGGCGTCGAAGTACTCGCCGTCCAGCGGCACGGTGGACTTGCCCATCAGGTTGCCGTTGGCGTCGTACGAAGGCACCGCGGGCATCGCGAGGTGGTCGAAGAAGCCGTCGTTCTCGTCGAAGGTCACGAACAGCGCCGTCTTGCTCCAGACCGCGGGGTTCGAGGTCAGCGCGCCCAGCACGTCGGCGATGAAGTCGGCCGCGCCGGCCACGCCTTCGCTGCTGCCCGGGTGCTCGGCGAGTGCCTGCGTGGGCAGCACCCACGAGACCTGCGGCAGGGTGTCGTTCATCACGTCCTGCTTGAGCTGGGCCAGGAAGTTGGTGGCGCCGTCGGCCGCGGCGGGGCCGCCCGTGAGGCCGTGCTGGTAGATCGGCGAGCCGGGCTGCGCGGTGCGGAAGCTCTGGAAGGCCAGGCAGCCGTTCATGGCGCCGGTCCAGTTGTTGTTCATGTTCTGGTAGATGTGCCAGCTGATGCCGTTCTTCTGCAGCACGTCGGGCAGCGTGTCCCACTTGAACGCGTTGTTGACGTACTTGTAGTTGTAGGCGCCCGTGGCCGGGTCCTTCTGGCCGGTGCCGTCGGTCTCCTGCGCGCGGCCAGCGACCCAGTTCGACGGGCTCGGCCAGCAGCGCGAGTTGACGGGTTCCGAATCGGTGTCGGTGCTGTTGATGCCCTTCTTGCGCAGCTCGGGATTGAAGTTGGAACCCGACCAGAACACGATGCGGTTGGGATCGGTGCCCGTGAGGATCGAGCAGTGATAGCCGTCGCAGATCGTGAAGGCATCGGCCAGCGCGAACTGGAACGGGATGTCCTCGCGCAGGTAGTAGCCCATCGTCACCTGGTTCTTGAACTGGATCCAGCGGTCCATCTTCCCCTGCGCCCAGGCCGCCTGCTGGTCGGGGAAGTTGTGCGGAGCGCCCGAGCCGATCAGCGCGTTGGCGATCGTGGAGTCGCGGCGGAAGGGCTGGATCTCGGGCGCGCCCGCGGTCACGTCGGGCTGGAAGAACACCGACTTGCCGTTGGCCAGCGGGATCGGGAAGCGGTCGCCGAAGCCGCGCACGCCCTTCAGGGTGCCGAAGTAGTGGTCGAAGCTGCGGTTCTCCTGCATCAGGATCACGATGTGCTTGATGTCCTGGATGGTGCCGGTGTCGACGGCGGCCTCGACCGCCAGCGCCTTGCGGATCACGGGCGGGAGCATGGTGAGGGCCGAGGCCGCGCCGATGGCGCCGGCCGACTTGCGGAAGAAATCGCGACGGGAGGGGGTGTTCATGGGAGGTTCTTTCAACGCGGGGGCGAAGGGATGTCGGGACGAAGGCGCGGGCTCAGGGCGCGCACTTGAGCGCGGGCTGGGCCGGCGGGTTGCCGTTGCCGTTGTTGTTGCCGTCGCCGGCCGGCGGGGTCTGGCCCGGCGGCAGGAACGGCAGGCCGCCGCCCCCACCACCGCCGCCACCGCAGGCGGCGAGGCTCAGGCACAGGAGAAGGCCTGCCGCAGCGAGGCCGTACCGGGAAGATGCTGTTTTCATGAGGGTTCCTTTTCGGATCGAGGGAGATGGGAGACGAAGGCGCGGCCGAGGCCGCTCCGCGCGGCGGACGGGCCGCGCGAGAGTTCGGACGAGAGGCGGGGAAAGGAAGCGGGCGCCGCGCACGCGGTGCCCGCTCGGACTCAGGGCTCAGCCATAGCGGCTGCGCAGCCGGGCGGCGACGCGGTCGAGCACCAGCACGGTCAGGAAGATCGCGATCAGGATCGTGCCGACGTGCGCGTAGTTGTACATGTCGTAGCGGCCCTTGAGCTCCTGGCCGATGCCGCCCGCGCCGACCAGGCCGACCACGGTGGCCATGCGCACGTTGCGGTCGAGCACGTAGAGCGTGTAGGCGATGAACTGCGGCATCACCTGCGGCAGCACCGCGAAGCGCATCACCTTGAGCTTGCTGGCGCCGATGGCGCGCAGCGCCTCCTGCGGCTTGTCGTCGGCGGTCTCGATGTCCTCGGCGTAGAACTTGCCGAGAAAGCCCGCCGAATGCAGCGCGAGGGCCAGCACGCCGGCGATCGGGCCAAAGCCGTAGGCCAGCACCAGGAACAGCGCGCTCACCAGCTCGGGCACCGCGCGGAACAGGCCGACCACGCTGCGCGCGAGGCCGTAGGCCAGGCGGTTGGGCGCGTAGTTCCTCGCGCTGCACCAGGCCAGCGGCGCGCTCAGCACGATCGCGATCAGCGTGGCCCAGACCGCGATCTCGAAGGTCTCGAGCATCTTCACCGCCACGTGCCACAGGTAGCCCAGCGGCTCGACCAGCACCTCGCGGCGCTCGACGCGGTCTTCCATCTGCAGGGTCTGGGGATTGAGCTTGGGCTCGTGCGTCTCGATCGTCTCGACGCGCGAGAACCAGGGCAGCCGGTTGCGGTCGAAGCCCTCGATGCGCGCGACCTCGGTCTGCTCGGAGATCTGCGGCGGGAACAGCGAGCGCGCGATCGAGCCCAGCCCCGAGAGCACCTGCGAGTCGTCGCGCAGGCCCACCGCGGCGAGCACGCCCTCGCCGGTCAGCGAGAGCATGCGGCCCAGTTCCACGCGCTGGCCCGCGAAGAAGCCCGCCACGAGTACCAGCAGCAGCACGAGCAGCGTGCGCGTGCCGAAGGGCCGCGGCAGGTCCCAGGCCGAGGCCGGGCGCGACGCACGCGCCTCGGGGGTCGTCGGGATCGTGTTCATCGCGCGAGCTCCAGGGCACCGGCATGCAGCGGCAGCGCCGCCTCGGGCTCGCCGGCCGGCGACGGCCGGGCCGCGGGGGCCGCATCGTCGCGGCCATAGATCGCATCGAAGACCTGCGGCTGGAACATCCGCGGCGCGCCGTCGAACACCACCACGCCGCGGCGCAGCGCCACGATGCGGTCGGCGAACTCGCAGGCCAGTTCGACCTGGTGCAGGCTGCACAGCACCGTGGTGCCGCGCTCGCGCGCCTGCCGGCGCAGCAGCGACAGCACGTCGTGGCTGGTCTGCGGATCGAGGCTGGCCACGGGCTCGTCGGCCAGCACCAGCGGCGGATCGAGCATGAAGGCGCGCGCGATGCCCACGCGCTGCTGCTGGCCGCCCGAGAGCTCGCTCACGCGGCGCAGCAGGTGCTCCTCGCCCAGGCCCACCGACTCGACCAGTTCGCAGGCCTTGCGCCGCTGCGCGTCGGTGAACAGGCCCAGCAGCGCGCGCCAGGTGCCCAGGGCCGGCAAGGCGCCGGCGAGCACGTTCTCGGCCACGCTCGAGCGCAGCACCAGGTTGAACTGCTGGTGGATCATGCCGATGCGCGGACGCACGCGCGCCAGCGAGCCCGCCGCGATGCGCACGCCCTCGACCCGCACCGTGCCCTGCGTGGGCACGACCAGGCCGTTGGCGGTGCGCAAGAGGGTCGACTTGCCCGCGCCCGAGGCGCCCAGCACCACGCAGAACTGGCCCGCGGGCACCTCGAGCGAGACGCCGCCGAGCGCGCGCGTGCCGTCGGGGTGGCGCATGGCGACCGATTCGAACTGCAGCATGGGCGTGCTTCCGGCGGCGGGCGCTGCGGCGTGCGTGCGATCGCCGGCGATCAACGCTCGGCCGCCTTGGCGAGGATGCGGCCCTTGAGGTCGTCGGTCAGCAGGCCCAGCTTCTCGGCGGCGACGTTGAACTCCTCCTCGGAGAACCTGGTGTCGTAGCCGTCGATCTTGCCGCCGCCGTAGCCGCGGATCATGTCGGGCGTGACGCCGGGGGCCTTGTTCACGGTCTGGAAGGCGTCCTTGAGCTTGGTCTTCAGCGCCTCGGGCAGCTTGGAGTTCAGCGCCAGCGGCGGATAGGGAATGGCCATGCTCTTGGCGATCACCTTGATGGTCTTCGGATCGGCCGCGCCCTGCTTGACCGCCTTCTCGTACGAGTCGAACGAGAGCGAGGCCACATCGACCTGGTCCTGCACCAGCGCCGCCAGGCTGCTGGCGTGGCTGCCGGTCATGCGGATCGCCGACAGGTCCTTGGCCGGGTCCATGCCGGCGTCGAGCAGCATCGCGACCTGGAAGGTGAAGCTCGAGGCCGAGTTGACGTCGCCGAAGGCCACGCGCTTGCCCTTGAGGTCCTTGATCGAGGCGATCGGGGCGTTGGCCTTGGCGAACATGCCGGCGTAGTAGACCGAGGCGCCCTTCTCCACGCCCACGGCCAGCAGCTGCGCGCAGCCGCGCTTGTGGGCCTGCACGTACGACACCGGGCCGAAGAAGGCGATGTCGGCGAGCTGGTTGCACATGCCCTCGACCACGGCGCCATAGGACTGGCCGACCTTGAGGTCGAAGTTCAGGCCGGTGCTGCGCGTGATGGCGTTGAACACCGGCGCGTAGTCGGCCTTGGTGCCCGACTCGGTGCCGCCGTCAGCGGGAATCAGCAGCACGCGCAGCGGATGCTCGCGCGAGCCGTCGGCCACGGACTGGGCATGGGACGGGAGGGCCAGCAGCGCGCTGAACGAGACGGCGGCGGCGGCGATGGCCAGGAGTTTCTTCATGATCGATTCCTTCGGTTCGGGGGCGTTTCTCGGGCGAGTGCCTCGCTCGGTTGCGTTGAACTTTAGAAGTCGAAGATGACAAGCAAATGAAATAAGCTCATTTGAAAATTAGCAATCAACTGAGCAATGTTCAATACAATCCCGCCCCACGGCCAGGACACCCCGCTCCCCCGATGGCCCGAACCGGAGATCCATGAAGAACATCGCATCCAAGACCCGGGCGCCGGGAGGCCCCGCGGCAGCGGACCTGGCACCGCTCGCGCAGGCGCGCCACCTGCTGCTCGACCTCGACGGCACGCTGGTGCGCCAGAACGAGGCCATCGACGGCGCGGCCGAACTGCTCGAGCGTTTCGAGGGCCGCTTCGCGATCGTGTCGAACAACTCGACCCACACCGCCCAGGGCCTCGCGCTGCGGCTGCGCCGGCTCGGCCTGCGCGCGCCGCCCGAGCGCATCGTGCTGGCCGGCGAGCTCGCCGTGAGCCTGCTCGCGCGCCAGCACCCCACGGCGCGGCTGATGGTGGTGGGCACGCCCGCCTTGCAGCGCCATGCGCGCGCGCTCGGCTTCCGGCTGGTCGCGTCCGAGGCCGAATTCGTGCTGCTCGCGCTCGACATGCGCTTCAGCCATGCCCGGCTCGGCGCGGTGGCCAACGAGCTGCTGCGCGGCGCGCGGCTGGTGGTCACGAACGCCGACGCCACCCATCCGGGCCCGCATGGCCGCGTGGTGCCCGAGACCGGCTCGCTGCTCGCGGCCGTGCTCACGGCCAGCGGCGCGCAGCCCTGGCGCATCGTCGGCAAGCCCGAGCCGCTGCTGTTCGAGGAGGGCCTGCGCTGCCTGGGCGCCGAGCCCGCGAGCACGGTGGTGATCGGCGACAACCCGGCCACCGATGCCGCGGGCGCCGCGCGGCTGGGCATGGCCTGCCTGCTGGTCGGCACCGCGCCCGAGGCGGTGGCGCCGTCGGTCGCCGGCCTGCTGCATGCGCGCGCCACGGCCGAGGTGACCGCCCTGCCCGCGCGGCCGACCGAGCGCAGCCGCCTCAGTACCGCTTGAGCGACAGCACGTCGAAGGTCTGGCGCAGCGTGCGCACCGAGGTGTCGTAGTCCGACAGCGCCAGGCAGGCGATCAGCACGTCGATGATCGCGAGCTGCGCGAGCCGGCTGGTCATGGCCTCGGTGCGGAAGTTGGTCTCGCGCGCCATGGTGAACAGCAGCACGTCGGCGAAGGCCTGGATCGGCGACTTGCCGAAGTTGGTGATGCACACGGTCGAGGCGCCGGCCTCCTTGGCCAGCCGCGTCGCGGTCACGGTCTCGTGCGTGCTGCCCGAGTGCGAGATGGTCAGCACCGCCACCCGCGAGTCGGTGAGCGAGGCGCTGATCGCCTGCACGTGCGAATCGACCACCACCTTCGCGTTGAGGCCGATGCGCAGCATGCGGTAGTGCGCGTCCTCGGCGATGGTGGCCGAGCTGCCGATGCCGTAGATCTCGATGCGCTCGGCATCGCGCAGCAGCTTCACCGCGCGCTCCATCGAACCGGCGTCGAGCGTGGCCTGCGTGTCGTGCAGGGTCTGCACGTTGCTCTGGAAGATCTTGCGGATCACCGCGTCGGCCGCGTCCTGCGGATCGAGGTCCTCGTGGATGAACTGCACCGGCCGCACGATCTCCTGCGCGAGCGCGATCTTGATCTGCTGGAAGCCGGTGGCGCCGAGGTTCTTGCACAGGCCGACGATGCTGCCTTCGCTCGAACCGGTGCGCTCGGCCACCTCGCTGACCGACATGTGGACCACCTCGCGCGGATTCTTCACGATGAAGTCGGCGATGCGCTGGCCCACCGGGCCGAGCGAGGACCAGAGGGTCTCGATGCGCGCGAGCACCGCGAACACCGGGGCGCCGCCGGAGGCATCGGCGGCCGAGGCCTTGCCGTTGGGCGCGGGGGTGACGCTGGTGGACTTGGCGGTGGAGTTGCGCTTCATGGGCGGCGAGCTTACCCGCGCTCGATGGCGGTTTCGCGCATCCCTCAGTCGAGGCCGTGGAAGCTGCTGTCGTCGGGGCCGATGTGCGAGGGCGGCGTCCAGGCCGCGTCGCGCATAGAGCGGCTCACCAGTTTGTCCACGCCCAGCAGCGTGGCGAAGATCGCCATGCGCACCGGGATGCCGTTGTCGGTCTGGCGGAAGATCGCCAGCCGCGGGTCGTTGTCGAGGTCCGTGCTCAGGTCGTGCGAGCCCGGGCGGCCGTCGCGCGGCAGCGGATGCATCAGCACCACGTCCTTCCGGCACGAGGCATCGACCAGCGCGCGGTCGATCGCGAAGGCCTGGCCGAAGCCCTCCAGCACCTCGTCGTGCGCGAAGCGCTCCTTCTGGATGCGCGTCGCGTAGACCACGTCGGCACCGGCCAACGCCCGCGCCGGCGCGGTGGCGGTCTCCACCACGTGGCCGTTGCGGCTCACCAGCGCCACGATTTCCGCCGGCATCGCGAGCTGCGGCGGCGCGACCAGCGTGAACTTCAGGCCGCGGTACAGCGCGAGCAGCTTGATCAGCGAATGCACGGTGCGGCCGTACTTGAGGTCGCCGACCATCGCGACATGCGCGCCGTCGACCAGCTTGCCCAGGCGCGAGAACTCGCGCTGGATGGTGTAGAGGTCGAGCAGCGCCTGGCTCGGATGCTCGCCCGGGCCGTCGCCGCCGTTGATGACCGGCACGTTGGTGGCGCGCGCGAATTCGGCGACCGAGCCCTGCTCGGGATGCCGCACCACGATCGCGTCGGCATAGCCGCTGATCACGCGGCTGGTGTCGCGGATCGATTCGCCCTTGGCCATCGAGGAGAAGGTGAAGCCCGTCGTGTCGCAGACCGAGCCGCCGAGCCGGCAGAAGGCCGCGCCGAAACTCACGCGCGTGCGCGTGCTGGCCTCGAAGAACAGGTTGGCCAGCACCGCGCCCTCGAGCACGCGGCTGACCTTGCGGCGGCGCGCGATCGGCTGCATCACGTCGGCGAGCCGGAACAGCTCGTCGATGGCCTCGCGGTCGAACTGGGCCACCGACAGCAGGTGCTGCGCGCCGTCGACATGGAGCGATCGGCGCAGCGCGCCATCATGTGCGCTCTGCGTATATTCGATGGGCCGCCCACTGGAGGCCAGGATCTCGCTCACGAAGCGCCGCGCGACCTCGGGCATGGCCCGGAATTCGTTCGACTCGTCGGGCAGCAGCCAGGCATCGAGCGCCCTTCTCCGGCTGCCGATGCGCTCGGCGAAGGCGTCGCGCGTCATGTTGAGCTGACGCATCGCGTCGCGGAGGAGCACCTGTTGCGGCATGTTCATGAGCCGCGAGTTTATACGCAATGCGTATATTTCGACAACGCCGTGGAAAAAAGCTGCTCGCCTTCGCTGCGCAGCAGCGTCACCAGCCGCCGCGCCGCGGGCGACAGGTAGCCCTCCTTGCGGTAGGTGACGCCCAAGTGGCGGCGCAGCGTGGTTTCCTTGAGCGGCACCTCGCGCAGCGTGCCCTCGCGCCCCGCCGCGCCCAGCGTGTGGCGCGACAGGAAGCTCAGCAGGTCGGTGCGCGAGATCAGCCGCGGCAGCAGCGGGATCGAGTTGGCGTTGACCTGCACGGTCGGCAGCGGCAGCCCGCGCGACTGGAAGGTCGCATCGAGCCACTGGCGGCTGGGAATGGGATCGGCCGGCAGCACCCAGCGCCATTGCAGCAGGGCCTTCATCGTGGGCCGCGGCATGTCGAACACCGGGTGCTGCGGACTGGCCGCGACCACCACCACGTCCTCGACGATCGAATGCGTGACGAAGGCCGGGTCGTGCTCGGGCATGAGGCCGATCAGCAGGTCGATGGCGCCTTCGCGCAGCCGCTCGCGCAGCGCCATGCTGGGCGCGACGGTGATGTCGATGCGCGTGTCGCCGGCCTCGGCCAGCAGCAGGTTGCAGACCTCGGGCAGCACGTGCTCCGCGGCGATGGGGCCGCTGCCGATGCGCACGTGGCCCGCGTTGCCCTTGGCGAAATCGCTGACCTCGCGCAACGCCTCCTCGGTGGCGCCGCGCAGCAGCCGCGCGCGCGCCAGCAGCACCTCGCCCACGGCGGTGAGCTGGATGCCGCGGCCCTTGCGCTCGAACAGCGCGCTGCCGAAGGCTTCCTCGAGCCGCTGCACGGCCTTGGTGAGCGCGGGCTGGGTGCGGCCGAGCTTGTCGGCGGCCTGGCCCAGGTGGCCCGCGTCGGCCACCGCCTCGAAGTACTTCAGGTCGCGCAGCTGGATGTCCATTCATAGCTCCGAGGAATCATTGAATGAACATTATCGATTGGACGGAATGAGTTGGGCTTTCGAGAATCCGCCCCGCATCGCAAGGAGACCCATGAAGCCCACCGTCCTGGTGACCGCGCCGCGCCTGGCCAGGGCCGGCACCGACCTGCTCGCCGCGGCCGGCGCGCGCATCCTCTACCTCACGCACGCGGACAGCGCCGAGGAGGTCGAACGCCTGATGGCCAGCGAACCCGTCGACGCGGTCGTCTCGCGCACCGTGCCGCTGTCGGCGCGGGCCATCGCCGCCTGTCCCACGCTGAAGGTGGTCTCGAAGCACGGCGTGGGCGTGAGCAACATCGACGTCGAGGCGGCCACAGCGCGCGGCATCCCGGTCTACGTCACGCCCGGCGCCAACGCGCCCTCGGTGGCGGAGATGACGCTGGGCCTGATGCTCGCCGCCGCGCGCCGCATCGGCTGGATGGACCGCGAGCTGCACGAGGGCCGCTGGTCGCGTGCGCAGGACGGCGTCGAGCTGCAGGGCCGGACCCTGGGCCTGGTCGGCTTCGGCCAGGTCGGCCAGCGCGTGGCGCGCGTGGGCCTGGCGCTGGGCATGCGGGTGGCCGCGTTCGATCCCGCGATCGGCGAAGGCGCGGCCCCGGTGGCCGACGTGCGCATGCTGCCCTCGGTCGAGGCGCTGCTGCCGCTGAGCGAGGTGCTGAGCCTGCACGTGCCGCTCAACCGCCACACGCACCGGATGCTGGGCGCGGCGCAGCTCGCGGCCCTGCCGCGCGGCGCGATCCTCGTCAACACGGCGCGCGGCGAGGTGGTCGACGAGGCCGCGCTCGTCGACGCGCTGCGCAGCGGCCACCTGCACGCCGCCGGCCTCGACACGATGGCCGACGAGCCGCTGCCCGCGCACAGCCCGCTGGCGGCCCTGCCCAACGTGGTGCTCACGCCGCACGTCGGCGGCTCCACGCCGGCCGCGCTCGCGGCCATGGCCGAAGGCGCCGCGCGCAACGTGCTCGGCTGGCTGCAGGGCCGTCCCGCCGATCCCTCGGCCTGCGTGAACCCGCAGGTCCTTTCCTCCTCCATCCCCGCCCACGGAGTCAACGCATGACCACGCCCCTTTCCTGGCCGCCCGGCTACCGCATCAACCCACGCGCCGCGGGCCCCGATGCCGCCATCGTCGATGCCTTTCGCGCGCTGCCCGTGGCCGCCATCGGCGACGTGATGAGCCGCCACATCGGCACCGTCGGCCTGCGCCAGTACCACGCGCGGCTCGACACGGTGCTGTGCGGCCCGGCCGTCACCGTGCGCGTGCGGCCCGGCGACAACCTGATGATCCACAAGGCGCTGACGATGGTCGCGCCGGGCGACGTGCTGGTCGTCGACGGCGGCGCCGACCTCACGCAGGCGCTGGTCGGCGGGCTGATGCGCACCACCTGCATCGCGCGACAGCTGGCCGGCCTGGTCATCGACGGCGCGGTGCGCGACCTGTGCGAGTGGGCCGGGGACGGCATGCCGATCTTCGCGCGCGGCCACACGCACCGCGGCCCGAGCAAGGACGGCCCGGGCGAGGTGAACGTGCCCGTTTCGTGCGCGGGCCTGGTCGTGCTGCCGGGCGACCTGGTGGTGGGCGATGCCGACGGCGTCATCGCCGTGCCGGCCGCCGAAGCCGCGAGCGTGCTCGAGAAGACGCGCGCGCACCTGGCCCGCGAGGCGGCAATCCGCGAGGCCAACCGCGCCGGCACCGCCGATCCCGAGCGCTTCGACGCCGTGCTGCGCGCCAAGGGCCTGCCGGTCTGAGCCCCGCCCCCCGCCGAGAGAGCCCACGAGAACCCAAGGAGACAAGACATGGACCGAAGAAATTTCCTGCAGGCCGCCACCCTCGCCGCGCTGGCCCCGGCCGCCGGCATGGCGCGCGCGCAGAACGACTGGCCGCAGAAACCGCTGCGGCTGGTGGTGCCCTTCACGCCGGGCGGCGGCACCGACGCCACCTCGCGCCTGATCGCCGAGCGGCTCACCGTGCTCGAGCGCTGGACGGTCGTCATCGACAACAAGCCGGGCGCCGCCGGCAACATCGGCCTCGACGCCGTGGCCAAGGCCGCGCCCGACGGCTACACCATCGGCATGGGGCAGACCTCGAACCTCACGATCAACCCCTGGCTCTATCCGAAGATGCCCTTCGACGCCTTGAAGGACTTCACGCCCATCGCCGAAGTGGCGGCGCAGCCCGTGGTGCTGGCGGTGCGCGCCGACTCGCCGCTGCGCACCCTGGCCGACTTCGTCAAGGCCGCCAAGGCCAGGCCGGGCCAGTTCAGCATCGCGCAGGCCGGCAGCGGCACGGTCGGCCACCTGGCCGGCGAGATGCTCGCGCGCCGCGCGGGCCTCCAGGTGCTGCAGGTGCCGTACAAGGGCGCGGGCCCGGCCATGACCGACCTGCTGGGCGGACAGATCGGCCTGTATTTCGGCAGCAGCGTGTCGGTGATGCCGCAGCTCTCGGGCGGCAAGGCGCGCGCGCTGGCCGTCACCTCGGCACAGCGGCTGCCCGCGCTGCCCGACGTGCCCACGGTGGCCGAGCAAGGCTTCCCGGGTTTCGAGGCGACGACCTGGGTCGGGCTGGTCGGTCCGGCCGGACTGCCCGCCGACGTGGTGGCGCGCCTCAACGCCGCCGTGGTGAAGGTGGTGGCGCGCAAGGAGGTGCAGGACAAGCTCGCGCTGGAAGGCAGCGTCCCCGTCACCGGCACGCCGCAGCAGTTCGATGCCTACATCCGCGCCGAGCACGCCAAGTGGGGCGCGCTGATCCGCGACGCCGGCATCAAGCTGGACTGAAGCGCATGGACCGGATCGACTGCGTCGTGATCGGCGCCGGCGTGGTGGGCCTCGCGATCGCGCGCTCGCTCGCGCTGGCCGGGCGCGAGGTGGTGATCCTCGAGGCCGAGCACGCCATCGGCACGCACACCAGCGCGCGCAACTCGGAGGTGATCCATGCGGGTCTCTCGTACGCGCCGGGCTCGCTCAAGGGAAGGCTGTGCGTGGCCGGCAAGGCCGCGCTGTACGCCTATTGCGCCGAGCGCGGCATCGGCCACCGGCGCATCGGCAAGCTGATCGTGGCGGTGGAGGACGCCGAGCTGCCCGAGCTCGACAACTACCTGAAGCTGGGCGCGGCGCACGGCGTGACCGACCTGCGCCTCATCGGCGCGGCCGAGGCGCGCGAGATGGAACCCGAGGTGGCGTGCGTGGGCGCGCTGCATTCGCCCTCGACCGGCATCGTCGACAGCCACGCGCTGATGCTGTCGTACCTGGGCGATGCGGAACGCGCGGGCGCCGCGCTCGCATTGCACAGCCGCGTGCTGGCCGCGCGCCCGACCGCGGACGGCATCGTGCTCGACGTGGGCGGCGCCGAGGAGACGAGCGTGCTGTGCGGCACGGTGGTGAACGCCGCCGGACTGGGTGCGCAGGCGGTCGCCTCGCGCATCGAGGGCATGCCGGCCGAACGGGTGCCGCCGCTGTACCACGCGATCGGCCACTACTTCTCGCTCGCGCGGCCGTCGCCGTTTCGCCATCTCGTGTACCCGGCGGGGCGCGATGGCGCACTGCGCGCGCACGTGACGCTGGACCTCGGCGGCCAGTGCCGGTTCGGCCCCGACCTGGGCTGGCGCGACGGCGTCGACTACGGCTTCGATGCCTCGCGCGAAGCGGCCTTCTATCCCGCGGTGCGCCGCTACTACCCCGGCCTGCGCGACGGCGAGCTGCAGCCCGGCTACACCGGCATCCGCCCGCGCCTCGCGGGACCGGGCTCGTCGATGCACAACACGGCGACGGACTTCGTGATCCAGACGCCGCGGGTGCACGGGATACCCGGACTGGTCAATCTGTTCGGCATCGAGTCGCCGGGGCTGACCGCTTCGCTCGCGCTGGGCGCGCACGTGGCGGGGCTGGTGTCGGCGATGGGCTAGACAAAAAAAAACGAGCCCGAAGGCCCGTTCCTGTCGGCACCCGAGGTGCCATGGCTGCGGCGCTGGCTCACAGGCCGGCTTGGCGCGTGAACGACACGCTGGGCTTCTTGTAGGCTTGCGGCACTTCGTCGCGGTAGAAGGCGCGGCGGTCCAGGCTTTGCAGCGGATCGTGGGCCTTGGCAACGGCTTCGGCACGGACAGCCGAGCGATCGACGGTCGAGCTGAAGGGTTGCGCACCGGCGGTGGCACCTTCGCTGTAGGCGTCGCCGGCACGGGCGGCGGCCACGGCTTGCGATTCGACTTCGGCACGCGAGACGGTGGAGTGCACGGTGTGGACGCCGTCATAGGTTTCGGCATGTGCGCCGGTGGCGGCAAGCAGGGCAACGGCAACGGCGGCGAGGATCTTCGAGGCGGTCATTTGGTATCTCCTTCAGGTTGAACGGTGGTTTGTCCGTGAGGAGAAGTTTGATCCTGTTCGACCCTTTTGAATCACCGCAAAAAGAATCACGGCGTTCGCCGTTTCGAAACAATCAAGAAAGTTTTGGGCAAGTTTCACGCATGCGAGCGGACCACCGAATCTGCCCTCTTCATAGGGAGATCGGCCGAAAGCACTACTTTCACGCATCCTTTGCATGCTTCCTACGCATGCATGAAAACTTGCCAAATCCTCAATGCGAGATCATCCAGGGCCGCCGCGACGGTGCCGACTTGGCACCGTTCGACGCGGTCACCGTGGCACCGCGGCGCGCATTCGTCGAGCAGCATCCGCAGCCCGATGGATGGCGCAATCGCGCGTAGTCGCGCGAGCTCGCGGGCTCGTGCCTTGCGCGCTCGTTGGTGGCCATCGCATGGCGCGTGTCGGCCGCCATGAGCGCGAGCCGCGGCGCGGCCGAGAGCACGCGCGGCGAGGCGCCGCCGCAGTCGGGGCAGGCGGCGGGCTCGTCGCGCAGCGCCGAGGGGCGCAGCGCCTCGAAGCCGCCGCAGCGTGCGCAGTCGTAGTCGTAGGTGGGCATGCGGCTTCCTTCTCCAATGCCTCAGCGCAGGTCGGGCGACAGCGGCATGTCGATGCTGCCGTCGATCATCTTCACCGGCCCGGTGGCGTTGGGATTGATGTCGAAGTCGAAGATGCCCGTGGGCAGCCACAGCGTGGCGCAGGAGTTGGGCACGTCGACCACGCCGCTGATGTGGCCCTGCACCGGTGCCGTGCCGAGAATCGAGTAGGCCTGCGCGCCCGAGTAGCCGAACTTCTTCAGGTACTCGATGGCGTTGAGGCAGGCCTGGCGGTAGGCGACGTTGACGTCGAGGTAGTGCTGCTTGCCGCTCTCGTCGACCGAGATGCCCTCGAAGATCAGGTAGTCGTTGTATTGCGGCGTGATGGGGCTGGGTTTGAAGATCGGGTTCTTGATGCCGTACTTGGCCATGCCGCCCTTGATCAGCGAGACCTTCATGTGCACCCAGCCGGCCATCTCGATGGCGCCGCAGAAGGTGATCTCGCCGTCGCCCTGGCTGAAGTGCAGGTCGCCCACGCTGAGGCCCGCGCCGTCGACGTAGACGGGGAAGAACACCTTCGAGCCGCGCGACAGATCCTTGATGTCGCAGTTGCCGCCATGCTCGCGCGGCGGCACGGTGCGCGCGCCCTCGGCCGCGGCCTTGGCACGCGCCTCGCCGGTCATCTTTCCCATGTGGGCGGTGCCCGCGAACGGCGGGTTGGCCAGGCCCGGCACGCGATCGGGGTCGGTGGCGATCAGCGCCTTCTCGCGCTCGTTCCACATGTCGAGCATGGGCTTGTCGGGCAGGCAGCCGATGAGGCCCGGATGGATCAGGCCCGCGAAGTTCACGCCGGGGATGTGGCGCGAGCTGGTGAACATGCCCTTGAAGTCCCAGATCGATTTCTGCGCCTCGGGAAAATGATCGGTAAGAAAGCCGCCACCGTTCTTCTTCGAGAAAAATCCGTTGAAGCCCCAGAGGCTGTCCTGCTTGGCGCCGATGTCGAGAAGATCGACCACCAGCAGGTCGCCGGGCTCGGCGCCCTTCACGCCCACGGGGCCCGAGAGGTAGTGCACGGTGCTCAGGTCGATGTCGCGCACGTCGTCGGCGCTGTCGTTGTTCTTGATGAAGCCGCCGGTCCAGTCGAAGGTCTCGAGGATGAAGTCGTCGCCGGGATTGACCCAGCAGGCCATCGGGATGTCGGGATGCCAGCGGTTGTGGATCATCTCGTTCTCGGTGGGCGACTTGGTCAGATCGACCTTGATCAGCGTGTCCGTCATTGCAGTGGCTCCTGGTTGGGGTTGTGGTTAAACAGAGAGATAGGCCTTGATGCGCTCGACATCGGTCTTGTCGCGCGCGGTCTCGTGCACGAGGCGCCCGCCTTCGATCACGAACAGGCGGTCGGCCACGTCCATCGCGAAGCTCAGCACCTGCTCCGACACGACGATGGTCAGGCCGCGCAGCTTGCGGATCTCGTTCAGCGCCTTGGCGATGTCCTTGATGATCGAAGGCTGGATACCCTCGGTGGGCTCGTCGAGCAGCAGCACCTTGGGATCGGTGACGAGGGCACGCGCGATGGCCAGCTGTTGCTGCTGCCCGCCCGAGAGGTTGCCGCCCTTGCGCCGGCGCATGTCCCACAGCACGGGAAAGAGCGCGTAGATCTCCTCGGGGATGCGGCGGGTCTTCGAGTTCTCGAGGCCGGTCTCGATGTTCTCCTCGACGGTCAGCGTGGGGAAGATCATGCGGCCCTGCGGCACGTAGGCGATGCCCTTGGCGACGCGCCTGAAACTCTCGTCGCGCGAAACGTCCTGGCCCGCCACCTCGATGCGGCCGCTCTTCAAGGGGAGCACGCCCATGAGGCTCTTGAACAGCGTGGTCTTGCCCATGCCGTTTCTTCCCATGATGGCGACGGTTTCGTTGGCCATGCCCTCGAACGAGATGCCGTGCAGGGCTTCGCTCTGGCCGTAGGCTACGTGGAGGTTTTCTACCTTGAGGTTGATGTTGCTCATTTGCCTGGCCTCTGTTTGGGTGCGTTCTTTGTCTGGGGTGCTGCTGTTCGGGGCGCGTGCACAGGACAGCGGGTACTTCCCTCCGCGAATGTCCCCCGGCCTTCGGCCTCCTCCTTGATTTCGCTGCGGGAAGCACCCACTGCCCTGTGCACGGGGACGCCGCGGTGGTGCCGGCCGCACAACAACCGTTGCGTCCAGGCGCACGTCGATGGGGTACTCCCCGCAGCGAAATAAAGGAGGAGCCGAAGGCGGGGGACATTCGCGGAGGGGAGTACCCCGTCGGCGTGTGCCCGCTCCAACCGATGAACACTCGGCACAACGAGAAAACTCATCAATGCCCCAGATAAACATCGATGACCTTCGGATCCGCCTGCACCTTCTCCATCGGCCCCTCGGCCAGGATCTTTCCCTGGTGCATCACAGTGACCTTGTGCGCGATCTGCTTCACGAAAGCCATGTCGTGCTCGATCACGATCACCGCGCGGTTCTGGCAGATGCGCTTGAGCAGCTCGGCCGTGAGCTCGCGTTCGCGCGCACTCATGCCCGCGATGGGTTCATCGAGCATCAGCAGCTCGGGTTCCTGCATCAGCAGCATCCCGATCTCCAGCCACTGCTTCTGGCCATGGCTCAGCAGGCCCGCCTCGGTGTCGAGCCGGTCGGCCAGGCCGATCTCCGTGGCCACGGCCTGCACGCGCGCCTTGACCTCGTCGTCGCACTGGAAGGCCAGTGCGCCGAACACCGAGCGGCCCTTGGGAAACGACACCTCGAGGTTCTGGAACACGCTGAGGTTCTCGTAGATCGAGGGGGTCTGGAACTTGCGTCCGATGCCCAGCCGCACGCGCTTGTGCTCGGCCATCTTCGTCAGCTCCGTGTTCTTGAACTTGATGCTGCCGCTGCTCGCGCGCGTCTTGCCGCAGATCAGGTCGAGCAGCGTCGTCTTGCCGGCGCCGTTCGGGCCGATGATCACGCGCAGCTCGTTGCGGTCGATGTAGAGCGTGAGGTCGTCGATGGCCTTGAAGCCGTCGAAGGACACGCTGAGGTCTTCCACGGCGAGCGCGAAGTCGGTGTTGCTCATGGTCGGTCTCCGGTTCAGGCGCGCTGGCTGCCGACGCCTTCGGGCAGCGTGGGTTCGGGATCGGATACGGGCACGACCGGAGTCGCGACCACCGCCGGCGGCTTGACCGCGGCCTCGCGCAATGCCTGGCGACGCGACTTCCACCACGGGCGGATCTTTTCCTCCCACAGGCCCGCCAGGCCCATCGGGAAGGCCATCGTCACCCCGATGAACAGCCCCGCCATCAGGAACAGCCACAGGTCCGGGAAGCTCTCCGAGAACAGCGTCTTGCCCGCGTTCACCAGCAGCGCGCCGTAGACCGCGCCCACCAGGCTCATGCGGCCGCCCACCGCGCAGAAGATCACCATTTCGATCGATGGCACGATGCCCACGAAGCTCGGCGACATGAAGCCCACCTGCAGCGCGAACATCGCGCCGCCGATGCCCGAGAGCCCCGCCGCCAGGCAGAAGGTGAAGACCTTGAAGTTCGACACGTCGTAGCCCGAGAAGCGCACCCGGTCCTCCTTGTCGCGCATCGCCAGCAGCAAGGTGCCGAGCTTGCTGGTCTGGATCCAGCGGCACAGCACGATGGCGGCCACCAGCAGCGCCACGCAGACGTAGTAGAGGATGTACTTCGCGCTGTCGGTGCGCGTGTCCCAGCCCAGCATCGTCTTCAGGTCGGTCATGCCGTTCACGCCGCCGGTGTAGCCCTGCTGGCCGATGATCAGCACCGTGAGGATCAGCGCCACCGCCTGCGTGATGATCGCGAAGTAGACCCCGCCCACGCGGCGCTTGAACATCGCGAAGCTGATCAGCCAGGCCAGCGCCATCGGCACCGCCACCACCAGGATCAAGGTCAGCGGCAGGCTCTTGAACGGCAGCCAGAACGCCGGCAGCGCCGTGATCTGGTTCCAGTCCATGAAGTCCGGAATGCCGGGCGTCGACTGGATCTTGGTCGACACCGGATCGGAGGCCTCGAGCTTGAGGAACATCGCCATCGCGTAGCCGCCGAGCCCGAAGAACACGCCTTGCCCGAGGCTCAGCACCCCGCCGTAGCCCCACACCATCACCAGCCCCACGGCGACGAAGGCATAGGTGAGGTACTTGCCCACCAGATTGAGTCGGAAGATGTCGAGCGACAGCGGCAGCACCACCGCGAGCAGCAGCACCAGCAGCAGCAGGCTGCCGAGCTGGTAGCGCTGGATCGAGGCCTTGAGGAAATTCATCGGGAGTTCTCCGGGAAAGCGAAAGTCAGCGACGCACCTTGACGGCGAACAGGCCCTGCGGCCGCATCATCAGGATCAGCACGATCAGCGACAGCGTCAGCACCTTGGCCATCGAGCCGGTCATGAAGAACTCCGAAACGGACTGCGTCTGCGCGATGCCGAAGGCCGAGACCACCGTGCCCAGCAGGCTGGCCGCGCCGCCGAAGGTGACGACCAGGAAGGCGTCGACGATGTAGAGCGAGCCCGAGGTCGGCCCGGTCGAGCCGATGGTGGTGAAGGCCGCGCCCGCCACGCCCGCGATGCCGCAGCCGATCGCGAAGGTCAGGCGGTCGGTCTTCTTCGTGTCGATGCCGGTGGCGTTGGCCATCGTGCGGTTGGCCACCGTGGCGCGCACCCTGAGGCCCCAGCGGCTCCTGTGCAGCGCGATCAGCACGCCGCCCGTGACCAGCGCCGTGAGCACCAGCACGAACATGCCGTTGATCGGGATGTCGAGGCCCTCGTGCGGCGTCCACGAACCCATCAGCCACTCGGGCAAGGTCGGGCTCACTTCCTTCGGACCGATGAAGGTGCGGAAGATCTGCTGCAGCCCCAGGCTCACGCCCCAGGTCGCGAGCAGCGTGTCGAGCGGCCGCTTGTAGAGATGGCGGATCAGCGCCCACTCCACCAGCCAGCCGACGATGAAGGCGAACACGAAGGCCAGCGCGATCGAGATCGGGAAGTAGTACGGCATGAAGGCCGGTGCCAGGTGCTCGGTGACCTGCGCCGCGAGGAAGACCGAGTAGGCCCCGATGGTCATGAACTCGCCGTGCGCCATGTTGATGACGCCCATCTGGCCGAAGATGATCGCGAGCCCCAGGCCCATGAGCAGCAGCACCGCGAAGAGGCTCAGCCCCGCGAAGCCCTGCATCAGGCCGATGTTCCACATGTCCGACAGCGTCATGGCGACAGTTCCAGGTGTTGGGGTAGTTGCTCCTTCCCCCTCTGGGGGAAGGTCGGGATGGGGGCATGCGGCGTGCGCGGTGGTTACGCCGCTTGCCCCCACCCCTGCCCTCCCCCAGAGGGGAGGGAGAAAGACAGAGACAGGCAGGCGGGGATTACTGGTAGCCCTTGGGGAACGGATCCGGCTTGATCAGCTCGGCCGACTCCGCCACCACCTTGAAGGTCCCGTCCGGCTGCCCCTGGCCGATGCGCGCCTTGCTCCACAGGTGGTGGTTCGCGTCGAGCTTCACGTAGCCTTCGGGCGCGGTCTTGAGTTCGATGCCCGGCGAGCCGGCCACCACCTTGTCGACGTCGAAGCTGCCGGCCTTCTCGACCGCGGCCTTCCACAGCCACGGGCCGAGGTAGCCGGCCTGCGTCACGTCGCCGATCACCGCGTCCTTGCCGTACTTGGCCTTGAAGGCGGCCACGAACTTCTTGTTGTTCTCGTTGTCGAGCGACTGGAAGTACTTCATCGACGAGTAGAAGCCCGCGAAGTTCTCGCCGCCCACGCCGGTCATCTCGTCCTCGGTCACGGCCAGGGTCAGCAGGAACTGCTTGTCGCCCGTGATGCCCGCGGCCTTGAGCTGCTTGTAGAAGGCCACGTTCGAGCCGCCCACCACGGCCGCGAAGATGCAGTCGGGCTTGGCGACCTTGATCTTGTTGATCAGCGAGTTGAAGTTGGTGTGGCCCAGCGGGTAGTACTCCTCGCCCTTGACCGAACCCTTCTGGAAGTTCTCGATGTGCTTGCGCGCGATCTTCATCGAGGTGCGCGGCCAGATGTAGTCGGAGCCGACGAGGAAGAAGGTCTTCGCCTTCTTCTCCTTCGCGCCCCAGTCCAGGCCCCAGATGATCTGCTGCGTCGCTTCCTGGCCCGTGTAGATCACGTTCTTGCTCTGCTCCAGGCCTTCGTAGAAGGTCGGGTAGTACAGGAGGCCGTTCTCCTTCTCGAACACCGGAAGCACGGCCTTGCGCGAGGCGCTGGTCCAGCAGCCGAAGACGGCCGCGACCTTGTCGTTGACCAGCAGCTTCTTCGACTTCTCGGCGAAGGTCGGCCAGTCGGAGGCGCCGTCCTCCTTGATGACCTTGATCTTGCGGCCCAGGATGCCGCCCATCGCGTTGATCTGGTCGATCGCGAGCTGCTCGGCCTGGATCGAGCCGGTCTCCGAGATCGCCATCGTGCCGGTGGACGAATGCAGCTGGCCCACCGTCACCTCGGTGTCGGTCACGGCGAGCTTGGTGGTGTTGACCTTGGCCGTGGGGAACTGGCCCTGGCCGAAGCTCAGGCCGCTCAGGCCCATCACGGGCAGCGCGGCGGCGCCTTGCAGCAGGCGGCGGCGACGCAATGCCAGGGCATCGAGGGAAAGATCGGAATCACGCGACATCGAAGAACTCCAGCAGGTTGAGGAAAGTACAGGCCGCGCACCATCGAAGTGCATCGGACGGTGCGGCTGGCACCATGGCTGGAACTTTAGAAATCACTGGCCGCTGCGCGAATACGTCATTCAACGTAGCGGCCTGCGCATCGCCTGCCCGCAGACTCGCGGGACCGACGACGACGGACCGGGGGGCGCACGGCGGGCACGGAGCGCTTCTTGCAATGCAGCTGCACCATGCCGATCCCCTCGCCGTCGCCGTCTCCACGAGACACCCCGATGCCTTCCGTCAATTCCGTGAGCGGGCAGAAGATCTTTCGCATCCGGCGCGACTACAACGCCTGGGTCGCGAACGAGACGCTGGAGGACTACGCGCTGCGCTACACGCCGCGCAGCTTCCGCAAGTGGTCGGAGTTCCGGGTCGCGAACGCGGCCTTCGGCGCCACCTCCTTCCTCGCGCTCGAGGCCATCGGCGGCGCGATCGCGCTGAGCTACGGCTTCTCGAACGCGCTGTGGGCGATCCTGGTGGTGGGGCTGATCACCTTCCTCACGGGCCTGCCGATCTCCTACTACGCCGCGCGCCACGGCGTCGACATGGACCTGCTCACGCGCGGCGCCGGCTTCGGCTACCTGGGCTCCACCCTCACCTCGCTGATCTACGCGAGCTTCACCTTCATCTTCTTCGCGCTCGAGGCCGCCATCCTCGCGCTCGCGCTGCAGATGTACCTCGACTGGCCGCTGTGGCTGCTCTACCTGGTGTCGTCGCTGGTCATCATTCCGCTGGTGGCGCGCGGCATCACGCTGATCTCGGGGCTGCAGCTGTGGACGCAGCCGATCTGGATCGTGCTGTTCGTCTGCCCCTTCGTCGCGGTGCTGCTCAAGAAGCCCGAGCTCTATGCCGACTTCACCGGCCTCGTGGGCCGGGTCTCGAACAGCAGCGGCTTCGATCCGCTGATGTTCGGCGCCGCCGCCACGGTCGCCTTCTCGCTGGTGGTGCAGATCGGCGAGCAGGTCGACTACCTGCGCTTCCTGCCCGAGAAGACGGCCGCCAACCGCGCGCGCTGGTGGACCGCGGTGCTGGTGGCCGGGCCCGGCTGGATCGTGCCGGGCATGCTCAAGATGATGGGCGGCGCCTTCCTGGCCTTCCTCGCGCTGCAGCACGAGATCCCGGCCAACCATGCGATCGAGCCGACGCAGATGTACCTCACGGGCTTCGCCTACGTGCTGCGCGACCCGGCCTGGATTCTCGGCATCACGGTGCTGTTCGTGGTGGTCTCGCAGATGAAGATCAACCTCACGAACGCCTATGCCGGCTCGCTGGCCTGGTCGAACTTCTTCGCGCGGCTCACGCACAGCCATCCGGGCCGCGTGGTGTGGCTGGTGTTCAACGTCGTGATCGCGATCCTGCTGATGGCGCTGGGCGTGTTCGCCGCGCTCGAGCACGTGCTGGGCTTCTACAGCAACATCGCGATCGCCTGGGTCGGCGCGCTGGTGGCCGACCTGGTCATCAACAAGCCGCTGGGCTGGAGCCCGAAGACCATCGAGTTCAAGCGCGCCCACCTCTACGACATCAACCCGGTGGGCCTGGTCGCCACGCTGGTGGCGGCGGCGCTCGCGATGCTGGCCTACTCGGGCGCCATCGGCCAGTGGGCGCGCTCCTTCTCGCCCTTCATCGCGCTGGCCACCGCGCTCGCGGTCTCGCCGCTTCTGGCCTGGCGCACGCGCGGGCGCTACTACCTCGCGCGGCGCGACATCGCGCACTGGACGCCGGGGCAGATCGTCAAGTGCTCGGTCTGCGACAACGGCTTCGAATCGGAGGACATGGCCCACTGCCCGGCCTACAGCGCGCCGATCTGCTCGCTGTGCTGCACGCTCGAGTCGCGCTGCCACGACCGCTGCAAGACCGACTCGCGCGCGGCCGAGCAGATGAGCGGCTGGCTGCAGTCGCTGCTGCCGCCGGCGCTGTCGGCGCGGCTCAACTTCCGCGTCGCCCACTACCTGATGGTGGCGGCCTCGCTGGTGGCACTGCTGGCCACGGTGATGGGCGTGGTCTATGCGCAGGAGGCGATCACCGGCGCCAGCGCGGTCGACCCGCGGCTGCGCGACGCCTTCCTCAAGGTCTTCACCCTGCTGTCGCTGGTGGCGGCGGTGGCGGCCTGGTGGGTGGTGCTGGGCAGCGAGAGCCGGCAGATGGCGCAGGAGGAGTCGAACCGCCACAACCACCTGCTCACGCTCGAGATCGAGGCCCACCAGCGCACCGATGCCGCGCTGCAGGCGGCCAAGGAGGCGGCCGAGGCGGCCAACCAGGCCAAGACCCGCTACGTGGCCGGCATGACGCACGAGCTGCGCACGCCGCTCAACAGCATCCTGGGCTACTCGCAGATCCTGCTCAAGGGCGATGCCGCGCTGCCGCCGCGCGAGGCGGTGCAGACCATCCACCGCAGCGGCGAGCACATGCTGGGCCTGATCGACGGCCTGCTCGACCTCGCGCGCATCGAGGCCGGCCGGCTGCAGCTCGAGCCGGCGCCGCTGGCATTGCCGGCCTTCCTCGACCAGGTGGTGCACATGGTGCGGCCGCAGGCCGAGAACAAGGGCCTGGCCTTCGTCTACACCCACGCCGGGCGGCTGCCGCCCTGGGTGCATGCCGACGCCAAGTGGCTGCGCCAGATCCTCATCAACCTGCTGACCAATGCCGTGCGCTTCACCGACAGCGGCACCGTCACGCTGCACGTGGACGCGCGCCGCGAGGTGCTGCGCTTCGACGTGATCGACACCGGCATCGGCGTGGCGCCGCAGGACCACCAGCGCATCTTCCTGCCGTTCGAGCGCGGTGCCGCGGGGCGCCGGCGCGGCGAGCCCGGCACCGGGCTGGGCCTCACGATCACCGGCCTGCTGACCTCGCTGATGGGCGGCGAGCTCAAGCTGGCCGCCACCTCCTCGGCCGGCAGCACCTTCAGCGTGCGCGTCTACCTGCGCGCGGTGGCCGACCCCGGCCCGCAGGCCAGGGCCGGCGCGCTGCGCCAGCCGGTGTCGGGCTACCTCGGCGAGCGCCGCACGCTGCTGGTGGTGGACGACCAGCCGGTGCAGCGCCAGATGCTGGCCGGCATGCTGGCGCCGCTGGGCTTCGAGGTGCGCGAGGCCGCGAGCGGCACCGAGTGCCTCGACAGCCTGCGCGAGGAGCTGCCCTCGGCGATCCTGCTCGACCTCAGCATGGACGACCTCGACGGCTGGCAGACCGCGGGCCTGGTGCGGGCCTCGGGCTTCGATGCGCTGCCGATCATCATCGTCTCGGCCAACATGTTCGAGAACCAGGCCGAGCGGCTGCGCGCCGCGGGCTGCCAGGCCTTCGTGGGCAAGCCGGTGATCGAGTCCGAACTGATCGCCACGCTCGAGCGCCACCTCGGCCTCGAATGGCTCGATGCCGCCGACGCGCTGCGCCCGCGGGCCGACGAGGAGCTCGCGCCGGTTCGCCCGCCGCGGCTGCTGCTCGGCGAGGACGAGCGCGCCGAACTGATGCGGCTGGTGCAGATGGGCCACGTGCGCGGCCTGCACCAGGCGCTCGACCGGCTGGCCGCCCGCTCGCCTGGCGCGGCCGCCACCTGCACCTGGCTGCGCGGCATGGTCGCGCGCTTCGAACTCGACTCCCTCCGCCAAGCCCTCGCCGAAGATGCAGACACCCTCGCCTCCCCTTCCTGAAGCCGAACGCCCCGTGGTGCTGGTGGTGGACGACGCCCCCAGCAGCCTGGGCATGCTGTGCGACACGCTCGAGGCCAGCGGCTACACCGTGCTGGTGGCGGCCGACGGCGAATCGGCGCTGCAGCGGCTCGCGCTGGTGGTGCCCGACGCCATCCTGCTCGACGGCATGATGCCCGGCCTCTCCGGCTTCGAGACCTGCCGCCGCATCAAGGCCGACGCGGCGCTCGCGCACATCCCGGTGATCTTCATGACCGGTCTCTCGGAAACCGCCGACGTGGTCGAGGGCTTCGAATGCGGCGGCGTCGACTACGTGGTGAAGCCGATCCGCGCCCAGGAGGTGCTGGCGCGCCTGCACACCCATGCGCGCAACGCCCGCATCACGCGCATGGCGCGCGACGCGGTCGACGTGGCCGGCATGGGCGTGGTCTTCGTCGACGCGCGCGGGCGCGTCGCCTGGCGCTCGCCGCAGGCCGGCCTGTGGCTGCATGCGCTGGGCGAGGCACGCGCGCCGGGCCTGCTGCCGCGCGCGCTCGAGGCCGCGCTGGCGCCCGGCGCCACCCTCGGCGTGGTCACCGCGGCCGGCATCCGGCTGTCGGTGCGCAACCTCGGCGCGGCCGCGCTCGGCGAGACCATGCTGCTGTTCGCGGTGCAGCGCGAGGGCGCGGGCGGCGCCTCGTCGGCGCGGCTGGCCGAGGCCGCGCTCACGCCGCGCGAGACCGAGGTGCTGTCGTGGCTCGCCAAGGGCAAGACCAACCGCGACATCGGCGAGATCCTCGGCACCAGCCCGCGCACGGTGAACAAGCACCTCGAGCACATCTTCGAGAAGCTCGGCGTGGAAACCCGCGCGGCAGCCGCGGCGCTGGCCAGCGGCCGGTTCGATTGAGGCGCGTCCTCAGGCGTTGCTGGTCGCGCGCACTTCCTCGATCGTGGTCTGGCCGGCCAGCACCTTCTCGATACCGTCCTGGCGCAGGGTGCGCATGCCTTCCTTCAAGGCGGCCTGCAGCAGTTCCTCGGCGCGCGCCCCGCCCTGCACCAGCCGGCGCAGCTCCTTCGAGACCGTCATCAGCTCGTGGATGCCGACGCGGCCGCGAAAGCCCGTCTTCGCGCAGTGCTCGCAGCCCGCGCCGCTGTGCAGGTGCAGCCGCCCGTCGCGGCCGAAGCGCTGCAGCCAGCCATCGAGCGTGGCCTGCCGGCGCGCCGGGATCTCCTCGGCCGGAAAGGCGTGCAGGTAGTCGGCCAGCAGTTCCTCGACCGCCTCCTCGCTCGCGGGCGCGCTGCGCACGCAGTGGCCGCAGATGCGGCGCACCAGCCGCTGCGCCAGCACCGCGAGCAGCGAGTCGGCGAAGTTGAACGGGTCCATGCCCATGTCGAGCAGGCGCGTCACGGTCTCGGGCGCGCTGTTGGTGTGCAGGGTCGACAGCACCAGGTGGCCGGTCAGCGAGGCCTCGATCGCGGTCTTCGCGGTCTCCTCGTCGCGGATCTCGCCGACCATGATCACGTCGGGATCGGCGCGCACGAAGGCGCGCAGCGCCTTGGCGAAGGTCCAGCCGATGCGCGGATTGATCTGCACCTGGCGCAGCCCGTTCTGCGTGATCTCCACCGGGTCCTCGGCGGTCCAGATCTTGCGCTCGGGCGTGTTGATGTGCATGAGCGCCGAATGCAGCGTGGTGGTCTTGCCCGAGCCCGTGGGCCCCACGCACAGCACCATGCCGTAGGGCCGTTCCACCGCGTGGGTCAGGCGCCGCAGGTTGTCGGGCGACAGGCCCAGCGACTGCATCGGCAGCGGCTTGGCCGAGGCCAGGATCCGCATCACCACGTCTTCGAGGCCGTTGTTGGTGGGAATGGTCGCCACGCGCAGCTCGATCTTGTGCTGCGGCGAGTACTTGGCGAAGTTGATCTTGCCGTCCTGCGGGTTGCGCTTCTCGCTGATGTCGAGGTCGCACATGATCTTCACGCGCGCCACGATCGCGTTGCGGTAGCTCGGCGGCAGCTCGAGGTAGGTGTAGAGCAGCCCGTCGCGGCGGAAGCGGATGCGCGTCTTCTCCTGGCCCGGGTAGCTCTCGATGTGGATGTCCGAGGCGCCCTCGCGATGCGCCTCCTGGATCATGCTGTTGATCATGCGCACCAGCGAGTTGTCCGACTGCTCGATCGGCGTTTCCGCCGGTGCCGGCGCCGGGCCCTCCTTCTCGAGCGTCTGCAGCAGCTCGGTGGTGCCGGCCATGTCGAACTCGAGCGGGCGCATCGGGTCGAGGTGGGCCGCGCCGCCGCCACCGCCGTCGGCCGCGTCGCCTATCTTCTCGTAGGCCGCGGCCAGCACGGCGTCGAGGTCCAGGCACTGGCCCACCACCGGGATCACCTTCATCTGCGCGACGAACTGCACCTCGTCGATCACCGAGTAGCGGCTCGTGGGATCGTCGATCGCGATCACCAGCCGCCCCTCGTGCAGCATCAGCGGCATGACCTGCAGCCGCCGCGCCACGCCATGCGCGACCTTGCGCAGCGCCTCGGCCGCGGGCGGGAACACATGCAGGTTGACCAGCGGATAGCCCATCTTGCGCACCAGCGCGGTCTGCAGCTGGCCGCGGCTCACGGCGCCCATGCGCACCAGGGTCTCGCCCAGCGGCACCAGCGGCTCGCGGCGCTGCTGGCGCAGCCCGGCGGCGAGCTGGTCGCCGGTGATCATGCCGAGCGCGACCAGCGCCTCGCCGATCCGCGTGATCGGCATCCGGCTCTGCGCGTCGAGCGCGCGCACGAGCTGCTCGGGCACGGCGACTTCTGTGAATGACATGGCTTGTTCTTTTCCTGTTGTCGGGTTGGGCGGCGCGCCGGACGGCGATGCCATCGCGGCGCGCGGGATGCGCGATCGTAGAGCGCCGCGCGAGGGCCCGCTACCCGGCGGGACTCCTGAGTACGCAAGTGTTCAGGTCACCGGTGTCTCGTTGGTGCACACGCGGTTGCGCCCGCCCGACTTGGCGACGTACAGCGCCTTGTCGGCGCCGCGCACCAGCTCCTTCGGCTGCACGGCGCCGGCCTCGGGCCGCAGCGCGTCCACACCCGCGCTCAGCGTGACGAAGCCGTCGATGGCACCAACATGCTCGATCTCGAGCGCGCGCACCGCGGCGCGGATGCGCTCGGCCAGCAGCGCGGCCGCCTCGACGTCGGTGCCCGGCAGCAGCACCGCGAGCTCCTCGCCACCATAGCGCGCCGCGAGGTCGCCGGGCCGGCGCGCCGCCACGTTGGCGATGGTGCGGCAGATCTTCTGCAGGCACTCGTCGCCGGCCGTGTGGCCGTAGATGTCGTTGTATTCCTTGAAGCGGTCCACATCGAGCAGGATCAGCGCCAATGTGCTGGCATTGCGCACCGCGCGGCCGAACTCCGTGTCGAGCGCGACGTCGAACTGGCGCCGGTTCGCGAGCCCCGTCAGGCCGTCCTCCATCGCCAGCGTGTTGAGCGTCTTGTTGAGCGCCTCGAGCGCGTCGCGCGCGCGCAGCAGCTCGGCCTCGGTGCGCGTGCGCCGCTCGATCTGGCGCACCAGCCCCAGGCCGACGAAGGCCACCACGGCGCTGAGCGCCAGCACGCCGCCCGAATGCCAGAAGGTGTCCTTCCACCAGCCCGCGAGGATCTCGTCCTTGGACAGCGCCGCGCCCACGAACAGCGGATAGTGGTCGAGCCGCCGGAAGCTGTTGAGCCGCAGCACGCCGTCCTGCGCCGACTTGATGTAGGCGGTGCCGACCGGGCCGTTCTCCTTGTACGAAGTGAACAGCTGCGAGCCGCGCATGTCGCGCCCCACCATCTCCGGGCCGAAGGGGCGGCGGACCATCATGGTGCCGCTCTCGAGGATCAGCGCCGCGGCGCCGCCCTTGCCGATGTCGAGGCTGTCGTAGAACCTGAGGAAGAAGTCGACGTCGATGCTCGCGAGCGCCACGCCCGCGAAGCTGCCGTCGGCATGGTCGATGCGGCGCGACACCGGGATCAGCCGCTTGCCGTTGGTGCGGCTCGTCACCGGAATGCCGATGTGCGGGCCGCGGTCGGGGTGGTCGCGGTGGAAGACGAAGTACTCGCGGTCCGCGTTGTTGAGGTTCTGCGGCGGCGCCGCGCGGGAGTTCGCGACCCAGTTGCCGTCCTGGTCGTAGACGTGCAGCGCGTCGAGCTGCGGCAGCTCGGCCACCTGCGCGGCCAGCACGCGGCGCAGCCGCTCGACCTGGGCCGGCCCCGTGCCCTCGTGCTCGATGCGCTCGACCACGCCGACCAGCACGGTGTCGGCCTGCTTGATGGTGTCGTCGGCCTGCTGCGCCAGCGCGCGCGACAGGTTCGAGGTCGCCACGCCCATCTGCTCGAGCAGCACCGTGCGCGACTCCCAGCTGTGCCAGATGTCGAGCCCCACGAGGGCGAGGCACACGGCGGCCACGAAGGCCATCGTGCGCACGGCAATGGAGGGACGTTGGAACACGGGAAACCTGGCGGCAGTGAAGGCGGCCGGATTCTCGCCGGTATCCGGCCCCGCCGGCCTGCGCACGATCCCGCGTCAGCGGCCGGTCAGGGTGCGAGCCCCGCGGTCTTCACGACCGCCGCGTACTTGCCGGCCTCCTCGCCGACGTAGGCGGTGAACTGCGCGGCATTGCGCGGATCGGGCTCGGCGCCGATCTCGCGCAGCCGCTGCGCCAGCGCCGGCTCCTCGAGCACCTTCGCCATGGCGGCCGACAGTTGCCTGAGCACCGGCGGCGGCAGCTTCGCGGGCGCGAACACGCCGAACCAGGCGCTGACCTCGAAGCCCGGCAGCCCGCTCTCGGCCACCGTGGGCACATCGGGCAGCAGCGGGCTGCGCCGGCTGCCGGTCACGGCCAGCGGCTTGAGCTTGTGGGTGGCGATGTTGGGCAGCGACGTGGTCTGCAGGTCGAACATCAGCGGCACGTGGCCCGCGAGCACGTCGGCCAGCGCCGGCGCGCTGCCGCGGTAGGGCACGTGCAGCAGCTTGAGCTTGGCGGCCGAGGCCAGCATCTCGCCGGCCAGGTGGTTCGAGGTGCCGGGGCCGGCCGAGGCATAGCTGATCGATCCCGGCGCCTGCCGGGCCGCCGCGAGCAGCTCGGCCACGCTGCCGTAGGGCGCGCCGGGATGGGCCACCAGCACGAAGGGGATCGATGCCAGCGCGCTGACCGGCACGAAGTCCTTCACCGGGTCGTAGCCGACCTTGGACATCGCCGGGTTGATGGCCTGCGAGCTCACCGTGCCGAGCAGCAGCGTGTAGCCGTCGGGCTTCGCTTCCGCGACGAAGCGCGCGCCGATCGCCGTGCCGGCGCCGCCTTTGTTCTCGACCACCACCGGCTGCCCGAGCTGCGCCGCCAGCTTCTGCCCCACCGTGCGCGCCAGGATGTCGGCCGAGCCGCCGGCCGGATAAGGCACGACCAGCGTGACCGGGCGATCGGGAAAGCCCTGGGCCAGGGCCGGCGCGGCGATGCCGGCGGCAACGAGCAGCAGGCCCGCGAGCAGCGTGCGAGGAAGATTCATCGGGGGACTCCTTGGTGGGAACCGCATGGTGCGAACGGGGGTGGCGGTCTGTCCAATACGTTCACTGGCCGGCGTTCATATATGAAATGAATCACCGGGCCGCCGAAGTCCGGCGCCGGCTACAGTGAATCCCGCCGGTTCGAAAAAAATTTCGGATTCGTGTCGATCCGTCCGGAGCTCGTCCGTCGTGTCAGTGGAGGGTCGTCCTCCGCACCACTTCACCAGGAGAACACACCATGGCTACCCACACCGTCCGTCTGCACCGCGTGCTGCGCGCACCGCCCGAGCGCCTCTACCGCGCCTTCACCGAACCCGGCGCCTTCGAACGCTGGCTGCCGCCCTTCGGCTTCACCGGCAAGGTCCACCAGATGGAGCCGGTGGTCGGCGGCAGCTGGCGCATGTCCTTCAGCAACTTCAGCTCGGGGCACAGCCATTCGTTCGGCGGCAAGTACCTCGAGCTGGTGCCGGGCCAGCGCGTGGCCTACGACGCGACTTTCGACGACCCCAACCTGCCGGGCACGATGAAGACCACCGTCACGCTGACCGCCGTGTCCTGCGGCACCGACGTGGCCATCGTGCAGGAAGGCATTCCCGAGATGATTCCGGTCGAGATGTGCTACCTGGGCTGGCAGGAGTCTTTGGTGGCACTGGCGCAATTGGTGGAGCCGGATATTCCGGGTTGAGACGCCCTCGCTGGCGCCACCGGAATGAACCACGCCCACCCCTACTGGCCGAAGCTCGAAGCCGCCTTGTCCGACACCTCGGGAATCATCGTCCCTCAGGGCGAGGACGAGGGGGCGTATTTCGAGCGGCTGCGGTCCAGCATTCGCGAACATGCCACCGGGGCGGAGATGGTGTCGGCCACGGTCGCGGCGCCCGGATTCGCCCATCGCGAACTCGGGTCGCGGATCTCGGGCTGGCTTCTCGCGCGATCCGAAGGCTACTGGCTGGTCTACGAACCCGACGAGGACCAGTACTACTGCTTCTGGGGCGCGGACGCGGACAGCCTCGGCGCGCACGGCGTCTGCGGAAACCCGCTCTATTGCTGGTGGGACTGAGGCGACTCGGTCTTCGCGCGCCCTATCGCCCCGCCCCCTCCACCGCCTTCCTCGCCACCGCCAGGAACGACTGCACCACCGGGTTGTCGTTGCCGCTCGCATGCGCGAACACCAGGCGGTAGGTCGGCGGCGGCCGCGCGCCCGCGATCTCGAGGAAGGCGACATCGGCCATCGCGAGCACGCGCATCGCGGCCGGCACCAGCGCGATGCCCAGGCCGCCCGCGACCAGCGTGAGGATGGACTGCATCTGCGCGGCCTCCTGCACCACCTTCGGCAGGAAGCCCGCCGCCTGGCAGGCACCGAGCAGCGCGGCGACGAAGCCCGCGCCCTCCGCGGCCGGGAACGAGATGAAGGATTCGGCCGCCAGCGCCTCGATCTTCACCGAACGCTGCGCCGCCAGCGGATGACTGCGCGGCACGGCGATCACGAACTTCTGCGCCTGCAGGTCCAACAGCACCAGCCCGCGCGATTCGTAGACCGGGCCCACCACCAGCGCGAGCTCGACCTCGCCCTTGCGCAGGTCCTCGAGCTGGCGCGCGGTGGTCTCGGCCGTGAGGCGCAGCTGCACGGTCGGGTAGTCGTGCTGGAAGCGCTTGAAGATCGCGGGCAACACGTCGAGCGCGGCGCTCGGCACGAACGAGAGCCGCAGCGAACCCTCCAGCCCCTGCGCCGCGCGGCGCGCGCGTTCGCCGGCCGCCTGGGCCTGCTGCAGCAGGCGCTGCGCGTCCTTGTGGAAGACCTGGCCCGCGGGCGTGAGCCGCACGTGGTGCCGGCTGCGGTCGAACAGCACCGCGCCGAGCTGCTCCTCGAGATTGCGCATCGCCACGCTCAGCGGCGGCTGCGACATGTGGAGCCGGATCGCGGCGCGGCCGAAGTTCAGTTCCTCGGCCAGCACCACGAACTGGCGCAGTTGTCTGAATTCGAACATGGGCGTGGAGATAGCTGCAGCGAATGACGAGCCACTTTAAACAGTATTGGATGTATGAGCGCGGCCTTCCTAGCATGGCCTTTCCCCCACCCACGACGGACACCGCCCATGCAAGCCTCGCTGCTCGAAGAGATTCCTTCCGTGCCGAACCCCTATCCCGTGGTCTCGAAGGTCGAATACCCCGAGGTCTGGCGCCTGTGCACCCAGGCGCGCGAACTGGCCTGGGACCCGGTGGCCGACATCGATTACGCCGACCTGCGCGAGGCCGAGCTGCCGCCCGAGGTGCGCCAGGCCGGCGCCGAATGGTGGAGCCTGCGCGCCTGGATGGAGCACGGCGCCACGCCCTATGGCGCCGAGCGGCTGCGCGAGGCGATCTTTGGCCACCAGCCCTTCGAGATCAAGCAGCACATCACGAACTTCATCGCCGAGGAGTTCCGCCACCACGAGGCCAGCTTCCGCATCGCCGAGCACCTCGCGGCCTACGAGCCCACGCCGCGGGCCGACTACTTCCGCGACATCATCCCGCGCTTCCACGACGAGAAGGACGAAAAGGCGATGAGCTTCTTCGCGGGCCTCTCGGTCAACACGCTGTTCGAGCAGCTCTCGGGCGAACTGCTGCAGGCGCGCTACGAGAACGCGCGCTTCGGCTCGATCCGCGAGGCCTGCCGGCTGATCCTGCGCGACGAGGCGCGCCACATCCAGTTCGGCCGCATCATCATGCGGCGCTTCTTCAGCGAACTGCCGGCCGACGAGAAGCGCACCATCGGCGAGAAGGTCGCGAAGAAGCTGCGCGGCAGCCTGCTCAACGGCGTCTACGCGGTGGTCAACCTGCCCGAGGACGAACGCCGGCGCTCGGGCCGCAACCGCGCGCTGGCGGCCGACCACGGCCTGGGCGCCACCCATCCCGACGAGGAGATGGGCATCATCAAGCGCGGGGTCGACAAGATCCGCGAGGACATCGGCGCCTATGGCGTCGAGATCCCGTTCATTCCCGAACTCGACGGCGCGGTGCATTGATGACGAGCACCGCCGCCACCCGCCTCGCACCCGGGGACGTCGCGCCGCCGGTCGGCGCCTACAGCCACGGCATCGTCACCCAGGGGCCCGGCCGCTGGCTGCACATCGCGGGCCAGATCGGCACCGCGGCCGACGGCACGCTGCCCGAGGGCTTCGAGGCGCAGGCCAGGCAGGCCTGGACCAACCTGGTGGCCGTGCTGCGCGCGGCCGGCATGGACGTGTCGCACCTGGTCAAGGTCACGACCTTCCTGACCGACGCCACCGACCTGCCGCGGCTCGGCCCGGTGCGCGCCGGCTTCCTCGGCGAGGCGCGCCCGGCCTCGACCTTGCTCGTGGTGCAGGCGCTCGCGCAGCCGGCCTGGCGCATCGAGGTCGAGGCCTCGGCCTTCCATGCCGACTGAAGACGGCATGCGCCCCGACGGACGCTCCGAGGCCATCGACCGGATGCTGCGCGAGACCGGCCCGGCCTGGCAGGCCGACATCCGCGCGGCCGGCGACCGCGTGAAGGCCGCCTACCTGCCGCTGCTGCTGGCCGCGCCCGCCCACGGCTGCGAGGTCGTGCGCGACCTGCCCTACGGCGCGCATCCGCGGCAGGTGCTCGACGTCTACCGGCCGCGCGGCGCGCGGGCCGCGCCGGTGATCGTGTTCGTGCATGGCGGCGCTTTCGTGCGCGGCGGCAAGGACATCAACGCCGCGATGTACGGCAACGTGCTGCGCTGGTTCGCGCGCCGGGGCTGCGTGGGCATCAACATCGAATACCGGCTCGCGCCCGAGGCCATGCATCCGCAGGGCGCGCTCGACGTGGCCGCGGCCTGCGACTGGGTCGCGCGCCATGCGGCCGGGCACGGCGGCGATCCCGCCGCGATCTGCCTGATCGGGCATTCGGCCGGCGGCACGCATGCGGCCAGCTATGCCTGCGATCCCTCGCTGGGCTTCATGGGCCGGCACCTGCGCGCGCTGGTGCTGGTGTCGGCGCGGCTGCGCGCCGACGCGCGGCCCGAGAACCCGAACGCGGCCGGCGTGCGCGCCTATTTCGGCGACGACGCCGCGGCCTACGACGCGCTGTCGCCGATGGCGCATGCCCACCGGCTGGCGCTGCCCACCTTCGTCGTGCATGCCGAATACGAGAACCCGCTGCTCGACGTCTACGCGACCGAGTTCGCCTGGCGCATGGCCGAGACCCGGGGCCACGCGCCGCGCCACCTGAGCCTGCCCGGGCACAACCACGTCTCGGTCATGGCCCACTTCGACAGCGGCGAGCAATGGCTGGGCGAGGAGATCCTGGCCTTCCTCGAGTCGGCACGCGGCTGACTATCTCTTTCGGGGAATCGATCGCGCCGCGCCGGTGCGGTACGCTGCCGGCCTTCGCCGCGCCCGCGCGCGGCCTCCCTCCACCGCATCGACCACGGAAAGACCTCCAGCCATGACCGCGTTCACCCTCGAAGAAGCCAGGGACGTCCTCGCCACCGCCTTGCCGGGCTGCGTGCGCAGCCTCGGCGTCAGCGTCGAATCGCTGGGCGAAGGCAAGGCCACGCTGCGCATGCCGGCCGGCGAGCAGGCCACGCGCGAGGGCAACATCTTCGGCGGCCAGGCGCTCTCGGTGCTGGCCGACAGCGCGATGTGCTTCGCGATCTGGACCGACGGCCGCGGGCGCCGCCCGATCGCCACGGTCGACCTGCACATGACCTTCATGCGCGCGGGCGGCGGCGAGGACGTGCTCGCGCATGCCGAGCTGGTGCGCTCGGGCCGCTCGCTGGCCTTCGCGCGCGTGACCATGGACCTGGCCTCCACCGGCCAGACGCTCGCGACCGCGGTCGCGACATTCGCCCTACCGGCCTGAGCCAGCGCCCACGCGGGCGTCGCGCTCAGAGCTTGTAGGCCTCGACCGGTCCGTGCGAATAGAACAGGAAGTAGCCGGTCGAGGTCCGGAAGCCGTTCTTCTCCCAGCCCGGCGGCACCTTGAACAGCGCGAGCTGCTCGCTCTTCATGCCGACGAAGGCCGTCCGCGCGCCGTCGGTGGTGATGCGCCGCCAGTCGTCGCGCGTGGCGGGCGCGAGCTGCATCTTGGGCTCGCTCCAGTCGGGCGTGCGCACCTTGTCGCGCAACACGTAGCGCCCACCCTGGCGCTCGATCTTGATCAGCTCCTTGAGCGCCCCGCCCTGCTTCACGGCATAGACGCCGACCAGCTCGGCCTCGGGGCCGCCGCGCGCGCCGCAGGCGGCCAGCAGCAGCGCGCAAGCGATGCACGCGAGCGCGCGCAGTGCGTTGTTCCATGTGCTCATCGATGGTCTCCGGTGAAAGATGGGTGGCCCGCCGGGGGCGTCGCCCGGCGGGCTCGGGCCGTCAGCGCTGGAGGTTCTCGCGCAGCTTCAGGCTGCCCTGGAAGCGCAGCGCATGCGGGTACTCCTCCTTGGCGCCCGCATCCACCGCCGCCATCTTCTGCTGGCTCTCCTGCGTCTTGGCCAGCAGCGCGGTCGGCAGGTTCAGCACGCCCTTGATCTGGTCGTACTGCGCCTGCGTGATGCGCCCCACGCCGAGCAGCCGGAAGGCATCGCGCTCGATGTTCAGCAGCAGCGGCTTGTTGCCGGCGAAGTTCTGCGCCTGCGCCAGCAGCGCGCTCCACGAGGCGGCGCTGTAGTTGCTCACGTAGTAGTCCTGCCCGGTCGGCCCGGCCAGCACCGCGGTGCAGCCCGGCAGCTCGAGGTTGGTGCGGTTGCTGTCCATCACGAAGGTCTTGCGCTGCGCCATCGCGTCGCCATAGGCGAGCGTGACGGGCACGGTCCAGGTCGAGGCCGGGTACTGGTTCTGGTTCGGGAACGACTCCTGCGTGATAGCCACGTAGGTGCGGTCGCCCGCGCACTGCGCGTCGACCGTGAGCAGCGGCACGCCGGTCTGGCGAATCAGGCTGTCGCCAATGGCACTCACCTTCTTGTCGGTCGCCTTCTCGAGCGAGCTCCACAGCCGCGAGGGCGTGACGTTGCCATAGGCATAGTCCTTCAGGTAGATCTGCAGGCCCTTCTGCATTGCCTCCTCGCCGATGTAGTTCTGGATCGTCTCGAGCACGTGGCTGCCCTTGTTGTAGACGAAGATCGACGGGCTGATGAAGCCGAACGAACCCGCGTCGTTGAGGTTGCGCTGCACCGGCACCGCCGTGTTCTTGAGGTCGGCCACGATCACGCTGTGCTTGTCGAGCACGTAGTCCGAGAAGCTGTAGTACTCGGGGTGAAACTTGATCGTGGTGCGCCGTTCGAACCAGCGCGCGAACGACTCGTTGAGCCACACGTTGTCCCACCAGTCGAGCGTGACCAGGTCGCCGAACCACTGGTGCGCGACCTCGTGCGTGACCACCGTCACCGAATAGAGCGTGGGCGTGTCGCCGGGCTTGGTCAGCACCGAGTCGGCGAACTCGAAGATCGAGCCCCAGTTCTCCATGCCGCCGAAGCCGGTGTTGGGCTTGTTGTCGTAGCTGTCGTTGGCGGCCACGGTGTCGAACTTGTCGAAGGGCAGCGGGATGCCGGTGTACTTGTAGTAGTAGTCCATCGCGACCTTGGTCCACTCCATCGCGAAGGTGGCCCAGGTCGAGCGGCCGGGCGGCGTGAACCAGCGCAGCGGCATGGTCTTGCCGTCGAGCGGGCTCTTGAATGTGTCCTCGAGGATGTCGAACTTGCCGCCGCCGAAGAAGGTCAGGTACATGGGCATCGAGGGCGTCTTCTCGAACGACACCAGCTGGTAGCCGTCGGGCAGCCGGGTCTGCGATTTCTGCGCGCCGTTCGACACCGTCTTCCAGTCGCCCGGCACCTCGGCCGAGATCTCGAAGGTATGGCGGAACGCGGGCTCGTCCCAGCCCGGGAACCACTGGCGCGCGAAGTTGGTCTCGCCCTGCGTCACGATGGCATCGCTGCTCACGCCCTCGGGCGTGGAGAGGCCGACCTTGAACACGCCGGTGGCGGCCGAGCACAGCGGGTTCTTGATCATCTCGGCCGGCGGGCAGTACTCGGCATCGGAGAACTGGATCTTGCCGTCCCACTCCATGTGCAGCAGGTACTTGCCCTTCGCGATCTGGCCGTCGTTGAGCCGCAGTTGCACGAAGTCGCCGCGCGTCTGCGGCGTCGGGATCAGCGCGATCGCCTCGCCCGGGCTCGAGAGCTTGCGCAGCGTGGTGCGGCCGTTGGCGAACTTGAGGTCGTGCGCGGCCACCACGATCGCATCGACCGGCTTCAGCACCTCGATCTCGACGTCGCCGCGGCCCGTGAAGGTCTTGAGTGCCGCATCGGGCCGGAACCACAGCTTGTAGTTCTTCGGCCAGACCGTGTCGGGCAGCTCCATCGGCTGGGCCGAGCGATCGATGTTGCCGTTCGCCGCCGCGTCGGGCACGGCCGAGGGATTGCCGTCGTCGGGCGCGTTGGCGTCGCCGTTCTGCGCCACCACGTTGCCGGTGTCGGGGGCCGCGCCGGTGCCGCCGAACGATGGCGTGCCGCCACCGCCGCCACCGCAAGCCACGAGCGCGGCAAGGGTCACTGCACCGATGGCAAAGTACGGGACTGCGGGCTTGAGAAATTTCTTCATGATCGCCTCTTGTAGGGACATGCGCCGTCCTGCACCTGCCGGCGTGTGGCCGGCTCCTGCATGGAACGCGCGCGGGTTAAGGGGGTGAAAGGCTCGCGCGTCGGCAAGACGCCACCCTCCCGTCGAACCGATCGTTCGACAGGCAGGCAGTGCCAGCCATGAGCAGCGGTTTCAGTGGACGCGGCAAGCGCGTGCCGCGTGCGACCGCACCGGCGGTCGATGCGGCGGGCCGAGGATCCGCGGCATCAGCGGACTCGGCGTGCGGAAGAAGCGGATGTGCATACCCGACGATGCGCGGGGCAGCGGGAGGACGAATCGCACCAGGAGCCGGAGCGTTCGATTCAGCGAAGGGCGCGCGTGCGATGCACGCGACGCGCGATGGACGAAGCCGCGTTCGGCATGGCCCCATCGGCCGCCTTGCGTCTTCCCGCACCGGCCACGAGGCGATCGGCAGCGAGGACGCAACGGCGGGAGTATGTGCGCTTGGTGTTCGAGATCTTCACGCGTTCTCCCTCCATCGAGTGCGCACAGTTCTAACTGCCGCTCCCCCCACGCGTCAACGAAGCGCGGAACTTTTCCCTCTCAAATTGTTCGCGCTTCATACGAAGAATGGAGTCAACGAGGCGTGGTGCTTCGTGGGGTACGAAGATGGACTCACGCCATCCGCATCGCCGCGCTTTCGACGCGATGCGCCCGGACAACAGCGCGTTGCTTTTTCGTTGATGCAGCGCAGTTGCATCAATCGCGGCGCACGCGTTCTTTGGTTCGCGTCGCCGCCGCCGCTGCGGACTTTGGACCGCGCTACAGCACGTAGCCGCGTCCGCGGAAATGATCGAGCAGTATCTGCCCCACCCGCTGCGCCTGATCGAACTCGATCGCATGCCCCGCATCGGGCACCACCATCAGCTCCACGCGCGGCGCATTGACGCGCAGCCGCCGGCTCGCCACGTCGACGGCATGCAGCGCATCGTCCTCGCCGAGCAGCACGCGGGTGCCGGCCGGCAGCAGCCGCATCTCGGCATCGCTCAGGCCGGCGGCGCGCGGCGGTCCGGCGCCCTGGCTGCGCCAGCGCACGAGCAGGTCCTCGAGCGCCCAGTCGGACAGCGGGCAGGCATGCGGCGAGGAACTCAGCGCCTGCAGGCGGCGCAGGTTGCCGTCGGAGGGATGCAGCCGCGCGAGCAGCGCGAAGACGGCGGGAACGACGCGCCGCGGGCCGATGCGCGGCGGCGCGAGCAGCGCGAGCCTGGAGACGCGGCGCAGCGAGCGCCGCAGGTAGGCGGCGGCCAGCCAGGCGCCGAAGGAGGCGCCGCACAGCCCCAGCTTGGGCCGGCCGATGCCGATCAGCACGTCCTCGAGCCAGTCGCAGTAGTCGTCCTCGCTGGCCGGGCGCCGGCCCTCGCTGCGACCGGCATCGCCCACGATGTCGACCGCGTACACGCGCAGCGCACCCGAGAGCACGCCGGCCATGTGCACCCAGGTGCTGGCATTGCCGCCCTCGGCATGCAGCAGCAGCACCGGCACGCCATAGGCCGGTCCCCAGGCCAGCAGGTGGGCGCGGCCGCGCCGCGTGTCGACATGGCGCGATTCCACCGGCACCGGCCAGCGCGCGAGCACGCTGTCGTACGACCGCGAGAGTGCCGCATGGGCCTGGGCCGAGCGGAAATGCGGCAGGAAGGAAATGGCGTCGAGGGACATCGTCGAAAGGCGAAGAGGACGTGGAGGATGCGAAGCCGGCCCCGGGGACCGGCCCGTGAAGCAACGCGCGAGCCTGCTGGATCGTGGGCGGCGCAAGATGAAGGTCTGCTGAAGATTCGGCGGCTCGGCCTGCCTTGCACCTTTCAGGCCTGGTCGAGAAGCTTTAGGAATTCCTTCAGCTTCGCCGGTTAGATTGCATTCATGAAGATTCTTGTGGTGGAAGACGATTTCGACCTCGCGACCGGCATCCGGGTGGCGCTGCAGACGCAGGGCATGGAGGTGGTGTGGGTGCGCCGCATCGAGGACGCGCAGCGCATCCTCGATGGCGAGGGCTGCGACCTTCTGCTGCTCGACCTGGGCCTGCCCGACGGCGACGGCCTGGGCCTGCTGCAGCACGTGCGGCGCGCCGAATCGCGGCTGCCGGTGCTGATCCTCAGCGCGCGCGATGCGCTCGACGACCGCCTGCTCGGGCTCGACAACGGCGCCGACGACTACCTGGTGAAGCCTTTCGTTCTCGCCGAGATGCTGTCGCGCGTGCGCGCGCTCGCGCGCCGCAGCTACGGCAGCGACGGCGTGACCTTCGAGGTGCGCGGCCTGTGGCTGCACGAGCCGACGCAGCGCGTGCAGGTCAACGGCCAGCCGGTGGACCTGTCGCGCAGCGAGTTCAAGCTGCTGAGCCTGCTGATCAAGCGCACCGACCGCGTGATCACGCGGCGCATGCTCGAGCAGCAGGTGCTGCCGGCCTGGCAGACCCATGGCAGCAACGTGCTCGAGGTCCACATCTCGAACCTGCGCCGCAAGATCGGCGACGGCTACATCCGCACCGTGCGCGGCATCGGCTACGTGATCGACCAGGCCGCGCTGAAGCTGCCGGGAACGCCGTCTTGACGGCCGCGGCGGCGGCCTCCGACGCCCCGCGCGGCTGGCGCCGGCTGCTGCGGCCCACGCTGGTGCGCCGGCTGATGCTGGCGCAGGTGGCGATGCTCACGCTGCTGTGGAGCATCGCGGTGGGCCTCGTGCTCGGCACCTCGCTGACCGAGGACATGGGCATGGTCGACACCTCGCACCGCAGCGTGCTGTCGGTGGCGCACAACCTGGCCGACCGGCCCGCGGCGCTGGCCGAGAGCCTCCAGCGCATGGACACCGCGCTGCGCGAGACCATGGGCAGCGACAACGATCCCTCGCTCTCGCCGAGCCTGCTGGTGTGGCAGCACGGCCGGCTGGTCTACCACTCGGAGGGCGTGCCCACCGACATCGCCAACAGCCGCCTCGGCGTGGCCGAGGACGTGACCGCGCAGGGCAAGCAATGGCGCACGCGTTCGCTGGAGAGCGAGGACGGCGCCACGCGCGTCGCGCTGGTGCTGCCGGCCGGCCCGCAGATGTGGCTGACCTTCCATTCGCGCGGCTACTACATCCTGCCGCTGGTCATCAGCGTGCCCTTCCTGCTGCTGCCGGCCTGGCTGTCGATCCGGCTCGCGCTGCGGCCCTGGCGCAAGGTGGCGCGCGAGATCGCGTCGCGCGACGTGCGCGAGCTCGCGCCGCTGGCCACGCAGACGCGCCACGACGAGCTGCGCCCGCTGGTCGACAACTTCAATGCGCTGATGCAGCGGCTGCGCGCGAGCATCGAGCGCGAGCAGAGCTTCATCGCCGATGCCGCGCACGAGCTGCGCACGCCGATCGCGGCGCTGCGCGTGAACGTCGAGGCACTGCAGGGCCTGCAGGCGCAGCCCGCGCCGGTGCCGCCGGCGCGCCAGCAGGAGCTGATGGCGCGCGTGGTCAGCGCCAGCGCGCGCGCCGAGCGGCTGGTGAACCAGCTGCTGCACCTGATGCGCAGCGCGGCCCAGGTCTCGGCGCCGCGCCCCGCCCTGCTGCGCCTGGACGACCTGGTGCAGGAACGGCTGGCCGCGCTGTCGGTGCTCGCGCGCACGCGCGGCGTGGAGGTGGAGCTGCTGAGCGACGACCCGGCGCCGGTGGCCGGCGATCGCGACAGCCTGGTGTCGATGATCGACAACCTGATCGACAACGCCACCAAATACGCGCCGCCGGGCTCGGCCGTGACCGTGGGCATCCGGCGCGACGGCGCGCAGGCCGAACTGACCGTGGCCGACCGCGGCCCGGGCATTCCGCCCGAGCTGCGCGAGCGCGTGTTCGACCGCTTCTTCCGCGACCCCGACCAGACCCAGACCGGCAGCGGCCTGGGCCTCGCGATCGTGCGCTCGGCCACCGAGGCACATGGCGGCAGCATCGTGCTCGGCGACACGCGGCCCGGCCCGGGCCTGCTGGTGACGGTGCGGCTGCCGCTCGCGCGCGAAGGCATCGAGCCGGGCGCCACGGCCTCGGTGAAGACCCGCGCCGTGCTGACGGCGGATTGACAGCCGGTGCTCCTACGATGACGGACGCGACATCGACACAGGAGACCCCATGACCATCCAGCGCCCCCGCCTCCCGGCCTTCACGCGCCGCGCCCTGCTCGGCGCCGCCCTCGGGCTCGCGCTCGCGGGCTGCGGCAGCCCCGCCGGCAATGCCCCGGCACCGAAGCCCGAGCTCCACGTGATGACCTCGGGCGGCTTCACGGCCGCCTACAACGAGCTGCGCCCCGGCTTCGAGCGGGCCAGCGGCCGCGCGGTGAAGACCGCCTACGGCGCCTCCATGGGCAATGCCAGCGACTCGATCCCGAGCCGCCTCGCGCGCAAGGAGCCGGTCGACGTCGTGATCCTGGCGCGGCCCGCGCTCGATGCGCTGGTCGCGCAGGGCCAGGTGCGGCCCGGCAGCCAGGTCGACCTGGTGCGTTCCTCGATCGGCTTCGCGGTGCGCAAGGGCGCGCCCAGGCCCGACATCTCGAGCGTCGAGGCGCTCAAGCGCACCCTGCTCGCGGCGCCGTCGATCGCCTATTCGGCCAGCGCCAGCGGCACCTACTACGAGACCGAGCTGCTGAAGAAGCTCGGCCTCGAGGCCCAGGTCAAGCCCAAGAGCCGCCGCATCCTCAGCGAGCGCGTGGGCAGCGTGGTGGCGCGCGGCGACGCCGCGCTGGGCCTGCAGCAGGTCAGCGAGCTGCTGCCGATCGAGGGCATCGATTACGTCGGCCCGCTGCCGGCCGAGGTGCAGCAGGTGACGGTGTTCTCGGCCGGCATCGCCACGGCCTCGACGCAGCCCGAGGCGGCGCGCGAACTGATCCGCTACCTGAACTCGCCGGCCAGCGCGCCGACGATCGCGAAGACGGGGCTGGAGCCGCTGGCTTCGCGTTGAGGCGCGCGCCGCCTCAGGCGCCGCCCGGCACGGCGAGCGGCGCATGCTTCGCCATCAGTTCGTCGACCCAGTCGATGAACACGCGCAGCTTCGCGCTCAGGTGCCGGTTCGGCGGGAACACCAGGTACAGCGGCATCGAGGCCACTTCCCAGTCCTCGAACAGCGGCACCAGCTCGCCGCTGTCGAGGTGCGCCTGCGCCATGTAGCGCGGCAGCCAGAGCACGCCCATGCCCGCGACACCGGCCGCGGCATAGGCATTGCCGTCGTCGAGCGCGACCACGTAGCGGCCGCGCGGGGCGAGCTGCTCGCCCGCGCGCGACAGCGCGATCGGCGCCAGCGTGCCGCTGCGCGAGCGCAGGAAGCCGACGATGCGGTGATGCGAATCCTCGAGCTCGCGCGGATGCGCGGGCGTACCGGCGCGCGCCAGGTAGGCGGGCGAGGCATAGACGCCGAGCCGCAGGTCGCCCACGCGGCGCGCCACCAGCGAGGAGTCGGTGAGCTCGCCGCCGCGCAGCACGCAGTCGACGTTGTCGCCAATCACGTCGACCACGCGGTCGCTCACGCCCAGGTCGAGCTGGATCTCGGGATGGCGCGCATGGAAGGCCGGCAGCGCCGGCACCAGGATCAGCCGCGCCAGCGGGGCCGGCACGTCGACGCGCAGCCGCCCCTTGGGCGAGGCCGTGACGCTGGCCAGGCGGGTGTCGGCATCCTCGAGGTCGGCCAGCAGGCGCACCACGCGCTCGTAGTAGAGCGTGCCCTCGGCCGTGACCTTGACCTGCCGCGTCGTGCGGTGCAGCAGCTTCACGCGCAGCCGTGCCTCGAGCTGCTGCACCAGCTGGGTCACGGTGGTCTTGCTCATGTGCAGGGTCTGCGCCGCCTTGGTGAAGCTGCCGGCTTCCACCACGCGCGCAAAGGCCTGCATCGCATCGAAACGGTCCATGTCGTCGTCCGATTGTTTGGGATTGTCAAACAGTCATTGTGCGTCTTGCCCATTTATCCGCGAAGAGCGAACACCTAGATTCACTGCATCCGCAACCATCGAAGAAGGTGAATCCCATGTCTTCCCCCCGCGATGTCGTCTTTCCCGCCGGCCGCCAGGCGCTCTACGAGCTTCACCGCTACTCGCCGGCCGTGCGCGCCAACGGCCTGCTGTTCGTCTCGGGCCAGGTCGGCAGCCGGTCCGACGGTTCGCCCGAACCCGAGCTCGAGGCCCAGGTCCGGCTGGCCTTCCAGAACCTGAATGCCGTGCTCGCGGCCGCCGGCGCCAGCTTCGCCGACGTGATCGACGTGACGGTCTACATCGTCGATCCGGCCTCGAAGTTCGAGCGCATCTGGAACCTCGTGCTCGCCGAGTTCTGGGGCGAGGCGCCCCATCCCACGGCCACCGCCATCGGCGTGACCTGGCTCTACGGCTTCGACTTCGAGATCAAGGTGGTCGCGAAGCTGCCGGAAACGGCCGCCGCCTGAGACGCTAACGAGCGACGATCCGCTGCACGCCGAGCATGACCAGCATGCCGCCGGCCACGCCATCGACCCAGCGCTCCACGCGCAGGTAGCGCGCGCGGATCGCCTCGGCGCCGAACACCACGGTGATGCCGAAGTGCCACAGCAGCGAGAGCACCGCCACCATGAGGATGGTGGCGGGATAGAACCAGCCCGCGGCCTGCGCGGGCACCAGGGTCGCGAACACGCTGGTCCAGAAGGCCGCGCCCTTGGGGTTGGTGATGCCGGTCAGCAGGCCGGCGCGGTAGGCGCCGCGCGCATCGCGGCGCGTGCCCGCGGGCGCGCGGCGGGCGCTGCCCGCGGCGGTCTTCACGGGGCGGGCCACGGCCCGCCACAGCAGGCTCGCGCCATACCAGACCAGGTAGCTCGCGCCGAGGAAACGCACGGCCGAGGCCAGCCACGGATGGTGCGCCATCAGGGTGGACATGCCCGCGAGCGAGAGCACGACCCAGAAGATCGAGCCGGTCGTGAGCCCCAGCACCACGTAGCGCGATTCGCGCTGGCGCCCGTCGAGCGCCATCTGGCTCAGGATGAAGAAGTTGGGGCCCGGGCTCGCGAGCACGGCGAGGTAGACGCCGGCGATGAGCAGCAGGGGCGAGAGTTGGGTCATGGCGCTGGGGACGGAGGCGAACGGACCCGCCGATGCTAGCGGCAGGCGAACGCCCCTGCCCTCAGCGGGCCTCGATCAGCGCCTTGACCCGGTTCGCCAGCGCATCCATCTCGAAGGGCTTGGTCATCACGTGCATGCCGGGTGCCAGATGGCCGTGGCTCAGCACCGCGTTCTCGGCATAGCCGGTGATGAACAGCACCTTGAGGCCGGCGCGCAGGGTGCGCGCGGCGTCGGCCACCTGGCGGCCGTTCATGCCGCCGGGCAGGCCGACGTCGGTCAGCAGCAGGTCGATGCGCTGGTTCGACTCGAGGATGCGCAGCGCATCGGCGCCGTCGCCGGCCTCGAGCGTGGCATAGCCCAGGCCCTGCATCACCTCCACGATCAGCATGCGCAGCGAGGCCTCGTCGTCGACCACCAGCACGGTGTCGCCACGGTCGGCGCGCGGCGCGGTCTCGACCTGCTCGGCCTCGGCGGTGCTCTCCTCCTTGTGGTCGTGGCGCGGCAGGTAGATGCTGACCGAGGTGCCCTGGCCGACCTCGGAATAGATGCGCACCTGCCCGCCCGACTGCTTGGCGAAGCCGTAGATCATCGACAGGCCGAGCCCGGTGCCCATGCCGATGGGCTTGGTGGTGAAGAAGGGATCGAAGGCGCGCGCCACGACCTCCGCGCTCATGCCCACGCCGTTGTCGCTGACCGTGAGCGAGACGTACTGGCCCGCCGGCAGGTCGCGGCCCGGCGCGCTGCGCGCGTCGATCCAGCGGTTGGCGGTCTCGATCACCAGCGTGCCGCCCTCGGGCATGGCGTCGCGCGCGTTGATGCACAGGTTGAGCAGCGCGTTCTCGAGCTGGCTCGGGTCGGCATGCACGTTCCACAGGCCGACGGCGGCCACGGTCTCGAGCGCGATCTCGGGGCCCATGGTCCGGCGCAGCAGGTCCTCCATGCCGCTCACGAGGCGGTTGAGGTTGACCGACTTGGGCTCCAGCGTCTGCCGGCGCGAGAAGGCCAGCAGCCGGTGCGTGAGCGCGGCCGCGCGCTTGACCGCGCCGTGGGCCACGCCGATGTAGCGCTCGAGGTCGGCCTGCCGGCCCTCGAGCCCGCGCCGGCGCATCAGTTCCAGGCTGCCGCCGATGGCGGCCAGCAGGTTGTTGAAGTCGTGCGCGAGGCCGCCCGTGAGCTGGCCCACGGCCTCGAGCTTCTGGCTCTGGCGCAGCTGCTCGCGCGCCGCCTCGAGTTCGGCCGCGCGCTCCTTCTGCTCGGTGATGTCGCGCGCGGCCGAGTAGTTGAGGCCGCCATCGGGCACCGCGGTCCACGACAGCCAGCGGTAGCTGCCGTCCTTGGCGCGGTAGCGGTTCTCGAAGCCGCGCGTGCGCTCGCCGCGGGCCAGCCGCGCGAGCTCGGCCTCGGTCGCGGCCAGGTCGTCCGGATGCACCAGCTCGCGGAACGGCATCGCCATCAGCTCCTGGCGGCTCCAGCCGAGCACCTCTTCCCAGGCCGGGTTGGCGCTCTCGAAATAGCCCTGCCCGTTGGCCACGCCCAGCAGGTCCTGGCTCAGCTCCCAGGTGCGGTCGCGCTCGCGCGTGCGCACCTCGACCTCGCGCGCCAGCGATTCGGCGAAGGCCTGCAGCTCGAGCTGGGCCTCGCGCCGCGCGATCGCCGAGCGGATGCGCTCGCCGACCTCGCCGATGAAATCGAGCTCGTCGCGCGACCAGGCGCGCGCGCTGCCGTGGTTGAGGTAGAGCAGCCCGACCAGCCCGCCGCGCTCGGTCAGCGGCATGTTGACCGCGGCGCGCGCGCCGATGCCGTCGAGCGCGGCGGCATTGGCGCGCGTGCGCGGGTCTTCGTGGGCATCGGCGAAGACCACCGTCGTGCCCTGGCGCAGGTCGTCGATATAGCTGCCGTAGTCGCGAAAGCGCAGCGTGCCGGCCAGGCTCTTGACGCCCGGTGCGGTCCAGTCGCGCTCGATCTCGATGGTCTCGGCCGCCTTGTCCACCAGGCCGTAGCCCGCGCGGTCCACCTGCAGCCGCGTGCCGAGCATCTGCGAGGCGGTGTAGGCGATCTCGCAGATGCCGTCCATGTCGCGGATGCGGTCGCTGAGCTCGATCAGCGCCAGCCGGCGCGACTCGGCGGCCCCGAAGATCTCGTGGGCCACGCGCAGCTTGGCCTCGGCCGCCTGCTTGGCCTCGCGGTCGGCCGCCTCCTTGAGCGCGCGCTCCATCACCACCGGCAGCCGCGCCAGGCGGCCCTTGCTCACGTAGTCGGTGGCGCCGCGCTTGAGCAGTTCGACCGCGTTGTCCTCGCCGATCACGCCCGAGACGAAGATGAAGGGCGTGAGCGGCGCCACCGCGCGCGCGATCTCCAGCGCATGCGCGCCCGAGAAGCCCGGCAGCTCGTAGTCGGACAGGATCAGCTGGTAGCGCGCGCTTTCCAGCGCGCCCGTGAAGCCCTCCTCGTCGCACACTACGGTCACGCGCGCCCCAGGCAGCGCGGCGACCAGCGCCTCGGTCAGCAGTTCGACGTCGAAGCGCGAATCCTCGAGGACGAGGATGTCGGGGGCCGTCGTGGACGCCGTGCCGCTACTCATGGCGCCGGGTGGCCTTGAGCGACCCCGGCGGCGGTTCGTTGAGCACGGCCCAGAACACCCCGAGGTCGGCGATCGCCGAGACGAACCGGTCGAAAGCCACCGGCTTGACCACATAGGCGTTGACGCCGAGTTCGTAGCTGCGCAGCACGTCCGACTCCTCCTGCGAGGAGGTCAGCATCACCACCGGGATGCTGCGCAGCGCGGCCGAGGCGCGCACTTCCTGCAGCACCTCGAGCCCGGTCACCTTGGGCAGCTTGAGGTCGAGCAGGATCACGGCCGGATTGCCCTCGGCGCGATCGGCATGCTCGCCCTCGCGCTTGAGATAGTCGAGCGCCTGCGCGCCGTCGCGCAGCACCACTACGTCGTTCGCCAGTTGGCTGCGCTCCAGGGCCACCAGGGTGAGTTCCAGGTCGCGCTTGTCGTCCTCGACCAGCAGGATCGGCTTAAGCATCCTCTTCTCCGTCAGTTGCGTTGCTCGAATTCGTTCCATCCGCCTCCGCGCCCGGCAGCACGAAGCCGAAGCAGGCGCCCGCGCCCAGTTCGCCGCGCGCCCACACCGTGCCGCCATGCCGCTCCACGATCCGCTTCACGTTGGCCAGCCCGATGCCGGTGCCCTCGAACTCCTCGGCCTGGTGCAGCCGCTGGAACACGCCGAACAGCTTGTCGACGTACTTCATCTGGAAGCCCACGCCGTTGTCCTCGACCTCGAGGCCGGTGCCGGCGGCGTTGCGCACCGCGCGCACCGTGATGACCGCGGGCTCGCGGGTGCGCGAGTACTTGACCGCGTTGGCCAGCAGGTTGCGCACCGTGACCTGCAGCAGCAGCGGGTCGGCATACAGCGGCGGCAGGTCGGGCTCGACGCGCCATTCGATGGCGCGCGTGGGCTCGATGCGCACCAGCTCGCGCACCAGCCCCTCGACCAGCGAGGGCGTGTCGACCGCGCGCTTCTGCAGCGCGGCGCGGCCCATGCGCGAGAAGTCGAGCAGCGCATCGACCATCTGCCCCGCGAACGCGGCCGCGTCCTTCACATGCGAGAGATAGCGCCGCGCGCGGTCGGTGAGCTGCTGGCCCTCGGTCTGCGTCACCAGGTCGACATAGCCCGCGATGTGGCGCATCGGCGCGCGCAGGTCGTGCGAGACGGTGTACGAGAAGGCCTCGAGCTCGCGGTTCACGCGGCCCAGCTCGGTCGCCACGGCCGCGAGCTCCTCGGCGCGCCGCAGCACGATGCCGATCAGCGCCTGGCGCAGCTCGACGGCCGCGCCCTGCTCGGCGCCGGTCCAGGGATTGGAGCGCCCGCGGATGTGCTCGACCCAGCTCTGGAAGCTCAGCCGCGGATGCATGCGCCGGCCATCGGGCAGCATCGGCTTGCGCGGGTCGCCGGCCCATTGCACGGTCTGCACGATCTCGGGCCGGAACCACAGGATCAGGTGGCGGTGCACCTGCGAGATCGAGATCGCCAGCACGCCGGCCGCGACCGACTGGCAGTCGGCGAAGGGCGCGAAATGCGCGGCCAGCGCGTCGCTTTCGTAGACCTCGACACCGAGCCCCGCGATCCAGTGCGCGAGCTCCTGGATCTGCGCCTCGGCCGGCACGTCGCCCACGGTCCAGACCGCGTCGTCGAGCACCACGGCCGCGCCGGTGGCGCGCGCCACGCGCAGCAGCAGCGAGCCCTCGTCGACCAGGCGGCGCAGGGTGGCGTCGCTGTCGGCGAGCTGCGACACGGTCTGCAGGGTGAGCTGGCGCAGCTCGAGCCGCTCGGCCACCTCGCCGTGGGTTTCCTTGGCGTCGATCTGCATCGACAGCAGCTGGCCCATGTGCTCGCAGGCCAGCCGGGTCGCGGTGTCGAGGAAGCGCGGGTCGTGATCGTGGCAGGAGATCAGCCCCCAGAGCCGGCCGCGCACCACGATCGACACCGACATCGAGGCCAGCGTGCCCATGTTGCGCATGTACTCGAGATGGATCGGGGACACGCTGCGCAACTGCGCCTGCGACAGGTCGATGCCGGCCGGCGCCAGTGCCGCGTCGTTCGAGACCAGCGGCACCGGGCTGTAGTTGGCGTCGGCGATCAGCCGGAAGTGATTGACCAGGTAGAGCGCGCGCGCCTGCTGCGGAATGTCGGAGGCCGGGAAGTGGTGGCCGACGTAGCTGTCGTAGCCCGCGTCGGCGGCCTCGGCCAGCACCTCGCCGTGGCCCGCGGCATCGAAGCGGTAGACCAGGCAGCGGCCGAAGCCCGTGAGCTGCTTCATCGCGCGCGCGACCAGGCCGGTGAGCTCGCCCACGTCGACCGCCTGCTGCAGCGCGGGCAGCAGGATGCGGCTCAGCGCGTAGATCGGCGCCTCGTTGCCCGCGGCCGGCTTCGCGGCCTCGAACTCGGCGACCAGGTGCTGTTCGGTGCGGTGCACCGCCACGTCGAGCAGGTGGCCGGCGATGTCGAGCGCGCCCAGCGACACCGGCGAGGCGCCGGGCTGCAGCGCCGGCAACGCCATGGCGCGCAGCACCCGCGCCGCCGCGGCGGCTTCGCCCTCGGGCCAGTTGTCGCTCCAGGCCAGCGGCGCCAGGCCCTCGGGCGCCAGCACCAGCATCCGGCCATGCGGCTGGATCGAGCCCGGCACGCGGATCGGCTCGAGATCGCAACTCGACAGATCGACCGCGTCGACGCTGCCGGGGAGGGATTGCGAGGGCGTGGGGGAAGCTGGCACGTTCGGTGGAAAGGACGAGGCCGGATCGGTCGGCGCGGGGTGGGAGGGGAATGGATCGAGGTCGGTTCGATCATGCCAGCGGCCTCGGCGGCGTCCTCGTCGGCGGATTCCTACGAGGCATGCAGGTTGGCGTCGCGGCTTGGCGACGGCGCGCTTCCGCCGTCGCGCCCGAGGCCGAAGCACGGCATCAGCGCCTCGAAGCCCGCCCCCGCGCCGCGCTGCGCCGACGGCACGGCCGCGCCGTCGGCGCAGCGCCTCGCCGAGCTGGGCGACGAAATGGCGCCAGTGCGCGGGCGTGCCGTCCTCGGCGCCCACGGGCGCGAAGTAGCGCATCGGATGCGGCGCGAGCCGCGGGGCCAGCCGCCGGTGCATGACGCTGCCGCCGAGCCGCGAGCCTTCGACCACGTAGGCCAGGCCCCAGGCGAAGCCGGGATCGGTGGCCTGCGCGGCGAGCGTGCCGGTGTCCGGCAAGGCCGGCAGCGTGGCCGGCCCGGCCGCCTGCGCGTCGCGCAGATCGAGTTCGAGCGCCTCGAGGCGCAGCGCGAGCTGCCGCGCCACCGCCTCGAGCGCCGCGACGCCCGAGCCGGCGAGCGCGTCGCGCACGGCCGCCAGCCAGGGCCGCAGCGCGCGCAGGTGCTCGGCATAGTCGGCCAGCGTGGCGTCCTCGCCGCCGATGCGCAGCCGGCTGTCGAGCGCATGGTGCAGTTCGCGCGTGGCCTCGCGCAGCGGTTGCAGCGCGACCGAAGCCGCCGGTCCGGGTGCCGCCATCAGCGCGCGCCCTGGGCCTCGGCCCCGAGGCCGGCGCAGAACGAGAAGAAGTCGTCGAGCCCGCCCGACTTGTCGAACACCGCGTCGGCGCCGAGTTCGCGCGCCCAGCCCGCGATGTCGTCGGTGCCGTAGTTGGTCAGCACCACCACGCGCTGGCCGGCGCGGCGCTCGCGGTAGCGCTTGACGATGCCCAGGCCCGAGCCCTCCTCGAGGAACAGGTCGACCACCAGCAGTTCCCAGGGCGGATCGCAGGCGTCGAGCCGCTCGATGGCCTCGGCCTCGGTGGCGGCCGTGCCCACCAGCAGGATGTCGGCCTCGTCCTCCATGGCGGCGATGAGGTTGTGGCGGATGAGTGGGTTGTCTTCGACGAGAAAGGTGGAGATCGGCACGATGGGCGACAGCCTCGGTATTTTTTTTCGGATGGCGAGAGCCTACGCGATGGCGCTGAATATCCGGTGAGCGAGAACCATCACCCCGAGTAGGAAATCCGGCCGCCAGGCCCCCCGGACCACGGCAACCGGCGGGCCGGCGGCCGCGCCCGTAAACTCCGGGGCCGGGCCCGCCGCCCGCGCGCCACCCCAGACGGACCGCCATGACCCAGATCTCCCCCGCCCTCGTCTCCGCCTTCGCGCCCAGCGGCACGCTGCGCGCCTCGATCAACCTCGGCAACCCGATCCTGGCCAACAAGCACCCGGTGAGCTACCAGCCGGTGGGCGTGTCGATCGACCTGGCCCACGAGTTCGCGCGCCGCCTGGGCGTGGGCGTCGAATTGGTGGTGTTCGACAAGGCCGCGGCCTCGGTCGACGCCGTCAAGGCCGAGCGCGCCGCCATCGGCTTCTTCGCGATCGACCCGGCGCGCAGCGAGGGCCTGCGCTTCACCGCGCCCTATGTGCTGATCGAGGGCAGCTACCTGGTGCTCGACGGCTCGGCGCTGCAGGACAACGCCGAGGTCGACGCCCCCGGCCATCGCATCGGAGTCGGCGCGGGCAGCGCCTACGACCTGTTCCTCACGCGCGAGATCCACCGGGCCGAGCTCGTGCGCGTGCAGGGCGCGCAGGCCGTGCTCTCGGCGCTGCGCGCGGGCCAGGTCGACGTGGCCGCCGGCATCCGTCAGCTGCTCGAGACCGAGGCGCGCCGCTCCTCGGGCGTGCGCCTGCTGCCGGGCCGCTTCATGGTGATCCAGCAGGCCATGGGCACGCCGGCCAGCCGCGGCGCCGAGGCCCAGGCGCTGCTCGCGGCCTTCGTCGAGGAGATGAAGGCCAGCGGCTTCGTGGCCGAGGCGCTGCAGCGCCACGGCATCGAGGGCGCGAGCGTCGCGCCCTAAGAAGCCCGGGACACCCCTTCCGCAAGGCCGGCCGCCCGCGGCGCCCGGTCGCGCCGCCACAGCGCCAGCCCGCAGCCGAACACCACCACCTGCGTGCCGATCAGCAGCGCGAAGCCCGCGAAGAAACCCGCCGCCGATCCGCCGCCCGCGCCATGGCCCGCCGCGCCGGCCGACGACAGCGCGCCGATCACGCCGCCCATCAGCACCGGCATGAAGCCGGCCACCAGGCTGCCCACGCCGTTGGTCACGCCGAAGGCGCTGGCCGTGTGCTCGGGCCGCGCGCAGTGCTGCACCGTGCTCGGGATCGCCGGGCTCTGCAGGCCCCAGAAGAAGTTCGCCGCCACCAGGCAGCAGGCCGCCACGTAGGGATCGCGCGCGCTGATCGCCAGCAGCACCGACAGCGCCACGCCCGCGCTGGCGCCCATGAAGATGAAGGGCACGCGCGCGCGGCCCAGCCGGTCGACCAGCACGCCGCCCACGAACACCGCGAGCACGGTCGCGTACTGCGGCAGCGAGGCCAGCCAGCCCATCTCGCGCAGCGAGAAGCCGCGCGCCTCGCGCAGGTAGGTCGGCAGCCAGTTGCTGCTGCCCCAGAGGTAGGCCAGCGCGGCCGAGGTCAGCAGCGTGATCAGGAACAGGTGGCGCGTGTGCAGCGCGCCCTTCACGATGCCGCCCACGCGCGCCATCGCGTCGCCGAAGGACTTCGGCGCTATCGCATCGCCCTGCCCCGCCGGCATGCGCACGAAGGCCAGCACCAGCGGAATGCCCAGCACGATGTTGAGCACGCCCAGCACGTGGAACGAGGTGTCCCAGGCGTACTGCGCGAGCAGCCAGCCCACGAGCGGAAAGCCCAACGCCAGCCCGAGGCCGGTGCCCATGTTGACGATCGCGTTGGGCTTGCCGTTCTCGTCGCCGCGGAAATGCGCCTTGATGTACGACGAGGCCAGCGAGAACAGCGGCCCCTCCGACACGCCCAGCAGCACGCGCGAGGCCAGCAGCAGCCCGTAGCTGTGGAACAGCGGCGAGGCCCAGGTCACCACGCCCCACAGCACCAGCCCGAAGATCAGGCTGCGCCGCACGCCGAACAGCGCCGAGCAGAACGGCGTGAGCACGAAGGCCGAGATGCCGTAGCCCAGCATGAAGGCCGTCGCGAGGAAGCCCTGGCGCACCCGGTCATCCGGCGCGATGCCCACGTGGCGCAGGAAGTCGGCGTCGGTGATCAGCACCGCGATGTTGATGCGGTCCACGTAGGAGATCGCGACGATCAGGAACAGCGTGATCACGCCGTACCAGCGGAGGTTCTTGCTCTGGCTTCGCATAGCACTTTCCGGGCGTGGGCTCCCTCTCAGAACATGTGGCGCATGCCGAACTCGGTGCCGCTCGAGGACCGGTTCGGCGCCGTGATCGCGCCCGTGAGGGCCGCGGCCGCGCCGTTGCTGTTGCTGATGCGCGCCACGGTCGCGTAGAGCGCGGTGCGCTTCGACAGGTTGTGCACGTAGCCCAGCGCGAGCTTCGACGAGGTGGGGTTGCGCAGCGCGCCAAAGGGCTCGAGCCGGTAGCGCGCGTACGAACCCTTGATCTCGCCCGGCCCGATCGGCAGGTGGAAGCCGATCAGCGCGCCCCTGGCATCGGTGGAGCCCTTCGACTCGCCGTAGAGCTCGCCCGTGAGCTTGAGGTTCATCAGCGACGGGCCGAAGGTGTAGGAGGCGCCGAGGTTGGTCACGCGCAGGTCGCCGCTCGCGTAGCGCGTCCTGCCGGTCGCCAGCGCGATGTTGAAGCCGCCGTCGGCATAGCCCAGGCGCAGGCCCGTGTGGTTGCCGTCGCGCTTGTTCGACACCAGCGTGCCCGGCAGCACCGAGGTCGACTCGTTCTCGCCCATCGCGTACATCACCTGGCCGTAGAAGCCGCCGAGGCCGCCCGGCAGCAGGTAGCCCACGCTGTTGGAGGCGCGCGTGCCGGTCGGCGCCGTGAGGCCGCCCAGCCCCGAGAAGTAGAGCTGGTTGGCGCCGATGCCGCCGCCGGTGCCGAAGGGGTCGTAGATCGCGGTGTTCCAGAACGCCGGCACGTAGTCGCGGCCCAGGCGGATCTCGCCGAAGGGTCCCGCGAGGCTCACGGTGGCGCGGCGGTTGAAGCTCAGCACGCCGGGCGTGCCGTTGCCGCTGGCCTGGTTGTTCGAGTTCGAGGGAAAGCCCAGCGCGCTGTCGTTCTGCAGCCCCATCTCGAGCCAGAAGCCCGCCGACAGGCCGCCGCCGAGGTCCTCGGTGCCGCGGAAGCCGAGGCGGCTGAACATGTTGCCGCTGTTCGTGAGCTGCGTCTTGCTGCCCGCGCCGGGCCCGCTGCCGCGCGTGTAGGTGACGGCGGCATCGACCACGCCGAAGATCGTGAGGGAGGATTGGGCCAGCGCTCCGCCAGCCGCGCTGATCGAAACCAGCGTGAGCAAGTACTTTTTCATGGAATGTCTCGGGTGGTTTTCTTCTGGCCTGGGGCCTTGGGGGAATCAGATATCGAGCACCAGGCGCGCGCCCTTGCAGCGCGACACGCAGATCATCATGGTCTTGTTGGCCGCGCGTTCGGCCTTGGTGAGGATGCCGTCGTGATGGTCGACCTCGCCTTCGATCACGGCCGTCTCGCAGGCGCCGCACACGCCTTCCTTGCAGCTGTGGTCGGGGTCGAGGCCGGCATCGATCAGGCTGTCGAGGATCGACTTGCCCGCGGGCACCTCGACCTCGCGCTTGCTCTTCGCGCAGGCCACCACGCAGCTTTGCGTGGCGGCCGGTGCCTCCACCTGCACGGCGGCGAAACGCTCGATGTGCACGTTGGCATAGCCCAGTTGCTCGCAGCCGCGCTCGAAGGCATCGAGCATCGGCGTGGGACCGCAGCAGTAGTAGTGGCTGTCGTCGCCGCGCCCGGCCAGCAGCTTCGCGAGATCGGGCGGCGCGCCCTTCTCGTCGTCGCAGTGCCAGCTCAGTTCGATGGCCTTCTCGCGCGCCAGCGCCTCGATGGCCTCGACGAAGGCCGCTTCCTTGCGGCTGCGCGCGCAATAGACCAGCTCGACCGGCCGCCCGAGCGACGCGAGCCGCTGCAGCATGCACCAGATGGGCGTGACGCCGATGCCGCCGGCCACCAGCACCGAGCGCCGAGCGTCCTCCTCGAGCGCGAAGTTGTTGCGCGGCGCCGAGATCGGCAAGGTCATGCCCACGCGCAGTTGCTGGTGCACGTAGCGCGAGCCGCCGCGGCTCTTGCGGTCGTTGAGCACGCCCACCACGTAGCGCTGGCGGTCGCTGGCCGGGTTGCACAACGAGTAGCTGCGCACCAGGCCGTTGGGCAGGTGCAGGTCGATGTGCGAGCCGGCCTCGAAGGCGGGAAAGTCCACCGCGGGCGTGGCCGGCCGGAACTCGACACTGACGATGCCGTCGGCCTCGTAGCGCATCGTGTGCACGAGGGCGTTCAGCGTGGGAGAGGACATGGCGATCGCTTCCTCGCTCAGGCGGTGGCTGGCTCGGCCGCTTGCGCGAGCTGCGCCACCGCCAGGTTGCGCATGTGGCGGCGCAGCCGCACGATGCCCAGGTCGTGCTGGTAGAGGTTCTCGTGCTGGTTGGCGTCGGCCTCCATCTCCTCGAGCATCACGCGGTCCTGCTCGAGCACGTGCCAGTGGCGCGCCTCGAGCCGGTTGCGGTAGAGGAAGCGCCAGGTGTCGCGCTGCCAGCCCGGTGCCAGCTTGCGCACGCGCCAGAAGAAGGTGGCGGTCATGCCCTTCACGATCGGCGAGAAGGCGCCCACGATGATGAAGTTGCCGCCGGGGCCGCCGGTCTTCGGATACGGGATCTCCAGCCGCATCCAGTGAATGCCGGTGTCGGCCCATTCGGTCCAGTCGAAGTTGACGTTGCGCTGGCCTTCCTTCTCGAACACGAAGCCGATGTCGGTCGGCCGGATGCCGAACTTGGCGCTCGCGTCGCCCTCGGCCATCGAGTGCGACTGCTTGTGCAGGTAGGTGCCGTGCATCGGGTCCATCACGTTGTCGAGCACGTAGCGGTAGTCGCCCTTCCACTCGGTGTAGCAGAGGAAGCTCGAATACTCGGCGTCGTCGGTCAGTTGCTCGGGCAGCACCAGCGGCGGCGGCACGTCGACCGGCTCCTTCGCGTTGTAGAGGAACACCGCGCCCGCCCGCTCCTGCACGTGGAAGTGGCGCGTGGCCTTCGAGCCCTCGAGCTTGCAGCCCGGGCTGCCGGGCACGCGCGTGACCACGCCGTCGTGCCGCACTTCCACGCCGTGGTAGGGGCAGGAGAGCCGGTCGCCGAGCACCACGCCCTGCGACAGCGGCGCGCCGCGGTGCGGGCAGCGGTCCTCGAGCGCATGCAGCACGCCCTCGCCGTCGCGCCACAGCGCGAGCTTGCGGCCCAGGCGGCGCAGCGAGACGGGGTTCTCCTTGATGAAGTGCGAGGGGCAGATCGGATACCAGAGATCCTTGAGGCCGATCTCGAGCAGGTGGTCGACCGGGTCGGCCGGAACGGGTTGGATGGCGATGCTCATGGGTGTCTCCTCAGCCGGCCAGCGTGGCCATTTCCTTGCGGTACAGCGCCTCGGTCCAGGCCAGGCCGCCGGGCGTGGCCAGGCCGCTGTCGTTGAGCCGCTGCACCAGGCCCGGCAGGTCGTGGATGCCGTCGGCGAAGGCGCGCTCGATCACGTCGCCCAGCAGGTCTTCGTAGGTGGTGGCCGGGCGCTGGCGCGCCTGGTGCGGTTGCAGGTAGCGGTCTTGTGGCATGGGGTCCTCCGTGGGTGAGGTGGAATTCTTCAAGCGGTCGCGGCAGTCGCGGCCATCGCGGGCGTGGCCAGCGGCGCGGTCCAGGCGTCGTAGCCGTAGACCCAGTCGGCGTTGCCGCCCTCGCGCAGCCAGTTGTTGCCGCGCGAGCCGAGCTGCACCTGGCTCGCGCGCTCGATGCGGGCGGTCTCGAAGTCGGCCAGCGCGGCGGCGACGCCGTCCATCGCCACGCCCTCGAGATGGCGCGCGAGCACCACTGCGTCCTCGATCGCCATGCCCGCGCCCTGCGCCATGAATGGCAGCATCGGATGCGCTGCATCGCCGATCAGCGCCATGCGCCCCTGCGCCCAGGCGGGCATCGGGTCGCGTTCGTAGAGCGCGGTCTTGAGCACCGTGTCGCAAGCGTCGAGCAGCGCGCGCGCCTCGGGGTGGTAGGCCGTGTACTGGGCGCGCAGCTCGTCCACGTCGCCGGGCGCGGTCCAGGACTCGAGCTGCCAGCTGTCCTGCGGCGTGGTCGCGAAGATGAAGATGTCGCGGCCGCGGTTGAGCGGGAAGGTGACGATCTGGCTCTGCGGATTCGGCCCCCACCACTTGGTGAAGGCGCCGAGGTTCGGCAGGCCGGCCACGCGCTCGGCCGGCACCACGGCGCGGTAGGCCACGATGCCGGTGAAGCGCGGACTCTCGGCGCCGAACATCGCGTTGCGCACGCAGGAGTGGATGCCGTCGGCGCCGATCAGCGCGCCCACGCGGGCCTCGCTGCCGTCGGTGAAGGAGATCGACACGCCGCCCTCGTCGGCCGCGATGCGCTCGGCGCGCCTGGCCAATGCCACGCGCTCGGCCGGGAACATCTGGGCCAGCGCGGCCAGCAGGTCGGCGCGGTGGATCGTGAGCTGCGGCGCGCCGTAGCGTGCCTCGGCCGATTCGGCCATCTCGAGGCGCGAGGTCTCGGCGCCGCTGTCGTAGGTGCGGCTGATGCGGTGCGAGGGCCGCGCGGCGGTCACGCGGGCCGCCTCGCCGACGCCGAGGCCGTCGAGCGCGCGCACCGCGTTGGGCGTGAGGTTGATGTCGGCGCCGACGCGCGCGAACTGCTTCGCCTGCTCGAACACGACCACGTCGTGGCCGGCGCGGCGCAGCGCGATGGCGGCGGCCAGGCCGCCGATGCCGGCGCCGACGATGCCGATGGTGGATTCGCTGGTGTTCATGGGTGTGTGTCTCTTCCTTCTTGTTCGCGGCTCACTCGGCCACGATGTTTCGTGCCTTGACGATGCGGGCCCAGACGGCCGTCTCGTCGCGGATGTGGGCGGCGAACTCGGCCGGCTTCATCGCGGCGCCGGTCATGCCCTGCGCCTTCAGGCGCTCGCGCACCTCGGGCTGGGCCAGCATCTCGGCCGCGTCCTTCGCGAGCTGGTCGACCACCGCCGCCGGCGTGCCGCGCGGCGCCATCAGGCCGTACCAGGAGGTCACGGCCACGCCCTGGATGCCCTGCTCCGCCAGGGTGGGGATGTCGGGCGCGGCGGGGCTGCGCACGGCCTCGGTCACACCGAGCGCGATCAGCTTGCCGTTGCCGATGAACGGCAGGGTCGCGGGCAGGTTGCTGAACATCAGCGGCACCGAGCCACCGAGCACGTCGTTGAGCGCGGGCGGCGTGCCCTTGTAGGGCACATGCAGCAGGTCGATGCCGGCCTGCTGCTTGAACAGCTCGCCCGCCAGGTGCAGCCCGCTGCCCACGCCGGGCGAGGCATACGACAGCGTGCCGGGCCTGGCCTTGGCCTGCGCCACCAGCTCCTTCACGCTCTTGATGCCCGAGGCCGGCGATGCCACCAGCACGTTGGGTGCCTTGGCCAGCATGGTGATCGGCACGAAGTCCTTCTGCATGTCGAACGGGAAGTTCGGCATCAGCGTGGGATTGATCGTGACGTTGCCGGCCGGGATCACCAGCAGCGTGTGGCCGTCGCCCTTGGCGCGCTTGACCTTCTCCATGCCGATGTTGCCGGCCGCGCCGACCTGGTTGTCGACCACGGCCGCTTGCCCATAGCGCCTGGCGAGGCCGTCGGACAGCACGCGCGCCAGCGTGTCGACCGGCCCGCCCGGCGGGAACGGCGAGACGATGGTGAAGCGCTCGGCGGCCAGTTGCTTGTGCACATCGCTTTGCGCGCTCGCGGGCAAGGCGATGGCGGCCAGCGCCGCGAACAGGAGGGAGACACAGAAGCGTCGTTGCATGGTGATCGGAGCCATCATTGCTTCTCGGTGAGGAAGGCGCCCTTCGGCCCCTCCGCGTTCTTCTGGCGCCGCGTGTGGCCGTCGAGGCCGCCATCGACCGCCCATTCGGCGAACACCGTCGGCCCCGGCTCGAACTCGCGCGGCTGCCAGTCGGCCGTGAGCTGGTCCTCGTCGGCGTAGTACTCGATCAGGCCGCCGGCCGGGTTCCTGAAATACCAGAAGTAGGCCGAGGAGACCGGGTGCCGGCCCGGGCCGAGCTGCGTGTCCCAGCCCTGGCGCGAGAAGTGCAGCCCGCCGCCGAACACCTCGTGGATGTCGCGCACGGTGAAGGCCACGTGGTTGAGCCCGCGCTTGCCCGAGGGAATCTGCAGCAGGAACAGGTCGTGGTGGCCGCCTTCGGGCGCGCAGCGCATGAAGGCGCCGCGGTTCGGATAGCTGTCGGAGCCGACGAAGCCGAAGCGCTCGGCATAGAAGGCGCTCGTGGCCTTCACGTCATTGACGAAGAACACCACATGGCCGACCTCGATCGGCGTGGCGCGCTCGTAGATCGGCGCGGGCTGGTTGAGGCGCGGCTTGGCGTTCCAGGTGTTCATCGCGCCGCAGTCGACCTCGACGGCATGCTTGCGGCTCACCTGCAGCCGCACGGCCAGGCCGTTGGGATCGATGCAGCCGATGCGGCGCGCGCCGTCGATGCTGGCGTCGAGGAAGCCCGGATCGTTCGCGATCGCGGCGGCGTAGCGCTCGAGGTCGGCCTCGCTCTCCACGCCCCACACCACCTCGCGCAGGGTCGGGCCCTCCTCCATCGCGGGCGGCAGGTTCGCGTCGTCCAACGCCGCGACGACGACCCGGCATCCGTTGAGGCACTCGAAGACGAGTTCGCCGGGCGCCTCGGACTTCAGCGCGAGGCCCCAGTCCTCGAAGAAGCGGCGGCAGGTGGGCAGGTCGTCTGCCCCGTAGGTGATCTGGTCGATGCCTAGAACGCTCATGCTGTGGCCCTCTGTTCAGTTCGCCCACGCGAGCGGTTGTTCGTTGGTGCCCCAGTACATGCTCTTCTGTTCCATGTACTGGAAGATGCCTTCGCGGCCCTTCTCGCGGCCCAGGCCGCTGTCGCGCCAGCCGCCGAAGGGGGTGGAGACCGAGAATTGCTTGTAGGTGTTGACCCAGACCGTGCCGGCCTGCACCGCGCGGCCGAGCTTCCAGGCGCGCTTGAAGTCGCGGCTCCACACGCCCGCGGCCAGCGCATAGACGCTGTCGTTGGCCTGCGCGATCAGCGAGGCCTCGTCGTCGAAGGGCATCGCGACCAGCACCGGGCCGAAGATCTCCTCCTGGCTGGTGCGCGCGCCGTTGTCCAGGCCTTCGATGATGGTCGGCCGGTAGAAGTAGCCGCTGTCGTAGCCGGCGCCCTGCGGACGCACGCCACCGGTGCGGATGCGGCCGCCCTCGGACACGCCGAGCTCGACGTAGCGCTCGATGCCCTCGCGGTGCTTCGCCGTGATCAGCGGGCCCATCTGTGTGCGCTCCGAAGCCGGGTCGCCCACGCGCAGTGCGTTCGCGCCTTCGGCCAGCCGCGTGAGGAACTCGTCGTAGATGCCGCGCGCCACGAACAGCCGCGAGCCCGCGATGCACGATTCGCCCGACGAGCTGAAGATGCCGTAGAGCACGCCGTTGACGGCATGGTCGAGGTCCGCGTCCTCGAGCACCATGGTCGGCGACTTGCCGCCGAGCTCGAGCGACACCGGCATCATCTTGTCGGCCGCGATGTGGGCGATGTGCCGGCCGGTGGTGGTGCCGCCGGTGAAGGACACGCGCTTGACCAGCGGATGCTTCGTGATCGCATCGCCGATCACCGAGCCCCGGCCCGGCAGCACGCTGACGGTGCCCCTGGGCACGCCGGCCTGTTCGCAGATGCGCGCCAGCTCGAGCGCCATCAGCGGCGTGACCTCGGCGGGCTTCACCACCACCGCATTGCCGGCCGCCAGCGCGGGCGCGAGCTTCTGCGCCTCGCTCGCGATCGGCGAGTTCCACGGCGTGATCGCCGCGACCACGCCCATGGGCTCGTGCACGCTCATCGTGACGAAGGCGCCGCGCGACGGGGTGATGCTTTCCTCGAGCGTCTCGAGCGCGGCCGCGAAGAACTGGAAGGTGCCCGCGGCACTGGCCACGAGGTTGCGCGTCTCGTTGATCGGCTTGCCGTTGTCGAGGCGCTGCTTCTGCGCCAGCGACTCGGCCTCGTCGCGGATCAGCTGCGCCACGCGGTGCAGCACGGTGGCGCGCTCGTGCGGCAGGCGCTGGGCCCAGCCGCTGGTGCGGAACGCGCGGTCGGCGCCCGCGATGGCCTCCTCGACGTCGGCCAGGCTCGCGGCGCGCAGGCGCGCGATCGGTTCGCCGGTGGCCGGGTACAGGCTCTCGTAGACGTCGCCGCCGCCCAGGCGCCATTCGCCGGCGATGCAGATCGGAAGAAGTTCGGAAGAAATCATGGGGTGGCTCAGATGGCGAGCGCCGCGACGCGGTTGCGCAGCGCGCGCACGGCGCTGTAGACGGTCAGCGCGGAGGTCTTGGGATTGGCCGCGAGCGGCTTGTTGCGCATGGTCAGCTCGAAGCTGCCGAAGGCGCCCTCGGCTTCGACGGTGTGCACGTTCTCGGCCGTGGCCGGGTCGGCGATCAGCCGCACCTGCGTGCGGTCGAGCCCCAGCCCCGCGAGCGAGACGGTGGCCGCGACGTTGGCGTTCTTCGGATAGAGCAAGGCCGCCTCGCGCGCGCTGCCCTCGAAGATGACGGTGGCCTGCGCCAGCGCGTCGAGGTCGAGCCCCTGCTCGGCCGGCGTGCCCTTCCAGGCCTTCGGCGGCTTGCGGCCGGTGTAGCGCACGCTGGCCAGGCCGCCGATGCGGGCCGCGGCCAGCGCGTCGATCGCGCCGATGGCGCCCGGGATCAGCTGCACCTGGGTGCGGCCCGCGACCGCCGCGGCCTCGAGCCGTTCGGCGAAGCCGGCCGCCGACAGCGCGCCCACCGAGGCGACCACGCAGGGCGTGCCGCGTGCCAGCGCCGGCAGCACGTGCTGCTCGATGGCCGCATGGCCCGCGGTCTCGACCACGAGGTCGATGCCTTCGGCCGGCACCGCGGCGAGCACCTGCGCGCCGGGCGCGGCCTGGCGCGCGGCTTCGGCGCCGTCGGCGGGCACGACGACGGTCGTCACCTTCAGGGCCGGGTCGTCGCGCAGCAGTTCGAGCACCGCGGTGCCGATGGCGCCGCAGCCGACCAGGGCGATGCGCTTGGGGGCGGTCATGGATCGGGTCTCGCTCGCTGTCACTTTGCCGTGCCGAGCGCGGGAATCTGCGTGACCGTGTTGGTCGGCGGGCCCGCGAAGCTGGTCTTGAAGCCGCCGATCGACAGCATGTCGATCTCGAGCAGGAAGGGGCCGTCGGTGGACAGCGCCTCGTCCAGGCGTGCCGGCAGCTCGGCCAGGTCCTTCACGCGCGCATGCGGCAGCGCGATCGACCGGCACAGCAATTCGTAGTCGGGCGTGTGCAGCTCGGCATAGCACTGGCGGCCGCCGTACTGCGCGTCCTGGATGTTCTTGATCACGCCGTAGCTCTGGTCGTTCATCAGCACGATGGCCATCGGCGCCTTCTCCTGCACCATGCAGGCCAGCTCGCCCAGGTTGAGGATGAAGCCGCCGTCGCCGGCCAGGCAGAAGGTCTTGCGGCCCGAACCGGTGACCGCGGCACCGATGGCCGCGCCGATCGCCATCGGCATGCCCTGCCCGATGCCGCCGCCCGTGGCATGCACGCCGGCGCTCGGCTCGAAGATGCGCAGCTCGCGGTTGCCCCAGGTGCTGTTGGAGACGGTCACGTCGCGCACCCAGTTGAACTGGCGGCCGGCCGCCGACTGCAGGCGGCGCACGAGTTCGGCATAGGGGCCGAGGCCGTCGCGCAGCGTGGCCACCGCCTGCTCGTGCGCGGCGCGCAGGTCGACCAGCAGTTGCGGGTCGGCGCGGTAGCCGGCCGCCTCGAGGCGATCGGCCAGGCCCTCGAGCGCGAGCGCCGAGTCGCCGCAGACGAAGGCCTCGGAGGCATAGCAGCGGCCTTCGGCGGCCGCGTCGGCATCGATGCGGTAGAGCGGGCGCGGCAGCTTGAGTTCGTACTTGAGCGTCTCGTTGCCGCGCAGCCGCGAGCCGACGACCAGCAGCGCATCGCAGCTCTGGTAGAAGGCCTCGACCGGCTTCTGGATGTTGTAGGCGCCGAGCGAGCCGGCATCGTCCTCGGGCACGGTGCCGCGGCCCTGCGTGGTCGTGACCACGCCGAAGCCCAGCTTCTGCAGCCGCTGGATCGCGGCGCGGGCATGGCGCGCGCCGCCGCCGATCCACAGCAGCGGACGCTTCGCGGCGGCGAGCCGCGCGGCCAGCGCATCGAGCCCGGCAGCCGAGGGCACGGGCCGCTCGATGGGCAGCGGCGACAGGTCGGCCGGCATGGTGGTCAGCGCCGACTGGATGTCGATCGGGATCTCCACGCTGACCGGGCCGGTGGGCGCGGTCAGCGCGAGCTGCACCGCGCGCTTGAGCGTGCCGAGCACGGTCTCGACGCTGCGCACGCGCAGCGCCGCCTTCGACACCGCCTTGAGCATGGTGAGCTGGTCGGGCGCCTCGTGGATGTACGACATGCCCTTGTCGAGGTAGGGCGTCTCGATCTGGCCGGTGATGTGCAGCAGCGGCGCGCCGGCGGTCAGCGCCTCGACCAGGCTGCCCGCGATGTTGCCCGCGGCCGGACCGGTGCTGGTGATGCACACGCCCAGGCTCGCGGTGGAGCGTGCATAGGCGTCGGCCATGTTGCCCGCGCCGGCCTCGCCGCGCGCCGAGACGAAGCGGATCGTGCCGCGCTGCGCGAAGGCATCGAGGATCGGCATGTTGTGGATCGAGATCACGCCGAAGGCGGCCTTGACGCCGCACTGCTCGAGGAAGGCGGCGACGACCGCGCCCACGGTCACGGGGCTGTTGTTGTTCTGGGGGTTATGCATGGCGGGAGTGGCCTCCGGAGATGTCGATATGGCTGCCGGTCGTGTACGACGCGAGTGGCGAGGCCAGGAAAAGAATCGCGCGCGCGGCTTCGGTCGGAAGCCCCAGGCGACCCAGCGGGATGTGTTTGGTCTTCGCGAGCTGGCCGCTCCAGGCGGCCCAGTCCAGCGACTTGTCTTCGCGCGCCTCGAAGCGGCGGCGCCACTGGCCCGACTCGACCAGGCCGATCAGGATGCCGTTGACGCGCACGCCCTGCGGCGCGAACTCGGTCGCCATCGAGCGCACCAGGTTCAGCAGGCCAGCGCGCGCGGCCGAGGTCGCGACCATGTGCGGCTCGGGCTGGCGCGCCAGCAGCGAGTTGGCGCAGACGATGGCGGCGTCGCCAAGCACGGCGCGCTGCGCCGCGAGCTGCGGCAGGAAGGCGCGCGTTGGATGGATCACCGAGAAGAACTTCAGGTGCAGCTCCTGCGTCCACGCCTCGTCGTCGGTGTCGGCGAAGGTCGAGACCCGGCCCTGCCCCGCGTTGTTGACCAGCATCGAGGCCGGGCCGAGCGCGGCCTCGCTGGCGGCCGCGAAGGCGCGCACCGCGGCGGCATCGAGCACGTCGCAGGGCTGCGCGAACAGCCGCGCCTCGGGAAAGCGCGCGCGCAGGCCGGCCACGGCGCCATCGAGCCGCTCGGCGTTACGGCCGCACAGCGCGACCGCGGCGCCGCAGGCCAGCAGCAGCTCGACCGTGGCCAGGCCGATGCCCGACGACCCGCCCGTGACCACGGCCACGCGGCCGGCCAGTGCATCGGCGGCGAAGAAGGAAGAAGAGGAAGCAGCCATGGATCTCAGGCGCTGCGCAGCGGCACCACCTTGGCGGCGCGCGCGGGCGAGTAATTGAGCAGGCCCGAGATCTCGTCGGCCGTGCCGCGCACGCGCTGCACCATCTCGTCCATGCGGCTCTCGTCGATGTGGCCCGAGGTGATGGTGGCGCCCAGTGCCGCCACGATGTGGCCGCCGTGGTCGCGCACCGGCGCGGCGATGGTCGAAATGTTCGACTCGAAGAAGCCCTCGCCGAGCACATAGCCGCGCTGGCGGTCGGCTTGCACCATGTCGAACAGCTCGTTGACGGTCTTCGGCGTGCTCGGCGAGAAGGTCTCGAGCTTGTCCTCGGGATAGAGGGCGCGCAGTTGCGGCAGGGTCAGGTCCTCCAGCAGGATGCGGCCCAGCACCGTGGCATGGGCCGGCAGCCGCGTGCCCACGGTGACCGAGCTCGCGAAGGGCGTGGGCGGCGCGACCTTGGCGACGTAGACGATCGAGCGGCCGTCGCGCACCACCAGGTTGCAGGGCGTGCGCAGCTCCTCGCAGAGGCGGTTGAGCAGCGGCGTGCCGAGCTGCGTGAGCTCGAGCGAGGCCAGGTATTCGAAGCCCAGGCGCAGCACGGCTAGGCCCAGGCGGTAGTCGCGCCCGCCTTCGGCGCGCTCGAGGAAGCCCATGTTCTCGAGCGTGGTGAGCAGGCGGAACACGGTCGAGCGCGGCAGGTCGAAGCGGCGCGCCAGCTCGGGCGCCGAGAGCGTGCGGCTCTCGCGGCTGAACTCGCACAGCACGCGCAATCCGCGCTCGAGCGCAGGCACGTTGTAGCGGTCCGCGCCCTCTTCCATCGCGTCGGTGTCATTGGTGGCCATGTCTCTTGATTTCCTTCGTTGGATAGGGGTGGTGGCGCTCAGTGCGCGAGCGATTCGCGCAGCAGCGCGGCGACGGCCCGCGGTTGCTCCACGTAGCCGGCGTGGCCCGCATCGTCCACCAATTCGAGCGCCACGCCGCAGCGCCGCGCCACTTCCTCGCAGGCCGCGGGCGGCGTGACCGCATCGAGCGCGCCGCAGGCCACGCGCACCGGCATCGGCGGCGGCAGCTCGGCCAGCAGGTCGGCGTTGCACAGCAGCTCGACGGCCTGGCGGTAGCCGCGGTCGTTGAGGCGTGCCATGTTCCAGCGCACCCATTGGCGCGCGGCCTCGCTGGCCTGGTCGGACACCAGCCGGCCCGCGCGCTGCGCAGCCATGCCGGCGATGCCGAGCTGCTCGAGCGTGGCGAGCCGTTCGGCGCGGACCTTGGCGCGCGCCTCCGCGCGCTGCGCGGCGCCGTAGCCGATCGCGGGGCTGACCAGCAGCAGCCGGCGAATGCGCGCATCGCGGCGCGCGGCCGCGGCGGCGACGATCGCGCCGAGCGAATGGCCGAGCAGCACGCAGGACTCGATGCGCAGCGCATCGAGCAAGGCGCTCAGGCGCGCCGCATAGTCGGCGGCTGTCGGTGCATCGGCCTCGAGCGGCGTCGATGCGCCGTAGCCCGGGGCGTCCCAGGCGATCAGGCGCGCCTCGGGTGCGAGCAGTTCGGCGACCTCGAGCCACGAGGCCGCGCCCGAGCCGATGCCATGCAGGCAGACGATCGCCGGGCCCTGCCCGCGTTCGCGCACCGACACCACGGCGTCGCCCGCGACCGCGACCTCGCGGGCCGCGAAGCGCGCATCGAGCCGCGCCAGCTCGGCAGCGGGCGGCATCGAGGCCTGGGTATCGAGGGTCTGCATGGCCGCCGTGCTCAACGCTTGATCTTGGCCAGCGGGTGGTCGGCCGGATAGGTCGGCGTCACCGGCTTCTTGGCGCCGAGCATCACGCACATCAGGGCGTCCTCGTCGCCGATGTTGATCTCCTCGCGGTAGACGCCGGGCGGCACCGAGATCAGGTCGCGGTCGGTCATGATGGTCTCGAAGCGCTCGCCGTCCTTCTCGATCACCACCTTGAGCTTGCCGCGGATCAGGAAGAACACTTCCTCCACGTCGGTGTGCAGGTGCGGCGGGCCTTCGTGGCCGGCCGGGATCACCATGGTCGAGAAGGTGAAGTGCTCGGCCGGCACGGTGTTGACGTCCTTGGCGACGCCGGTGCCGCCCGTGCCCACGTAGCGCATCTGGGCGCGGCGGAACTTGGGATCGAAATCGGCCTGGAACTTCAGCGCGTCCCAGTCGTACTTGCGGGTCGAATAGCGCGCGATGCGGCTGTCCATCCACTCGGCGAGGCTGCTGCCCGCGGGTTGCGCCAGGCTGTTGCCGCCGGCATCGTTGATCTTTTGCTGTTCGGACAGATCGCTCATGGTGTGGGACTCCTGGGTCGAAGAGGAAGGGATTCAGTGCATCGCGAAGCCGCCGTTCACGGCCAGCAGCTGGCCGGTCACGAAGCGCGCGAGGCCGGAGAGCAGGAACACGGTGGCGCCGCAGACGTCGGCCGCCTGCTGTTCGCGCGGGATGGCGCGGCCCTCGAGGTATTTCTGGTGGCGCGCCATCGGCACGTACTCGGTGGCCTCGACCAGCGTGAGGCCGGGCGCCACGGCGTTGACCGTGATGCCGTCGCCGCCCCATTCGCGCGCCAGCGAGCGCGTCATGGAGATCACCGCGCCCTTGCTCGAGGCATAGGCCAGCAGGTTGGGCGCGCCCCACAGCGCAGTGTCGGAAGCGAGGTTGACGACGGCGCCGCGGCCGCTGTCGGCCAGCGCCGCGCGGCAGGCGCGGCCCATGAGCCAGCTGCCGCGCACGTTGACGGCCATCACGCGGTCCCACGTGTCGATCTCGAGCTGGTGCGCGTCGCGGCCGCCCGAATTGGTGATGGCGGCGTTGTTGACCAGGCCGTCGAGCCCGCCGAGCAGCCGGATCGCCTCGGCGGCGCCGGCCTCGATCGAGGCGGGGTCCGCGAGGTCGATGGCCAGCGCATGCGCCTGGCGGCCGGCGTCGCGCAGCGCCTTCGCTTCGCTTTCGGCCTGCTCGCCGAGGATGTCGGCCAGCACCACGCCGGCACCGGCCGCGGCGATGCATTGCGCGAACGCGAGGCCGAGGCCGCGCGCGCCGCCGGTGACGAGCACGCGGCGGCCGGCCAGCAGGTTGGCCGGCAGTTCGGCCAGCAGCGCCTGCAGGCTGGCGGGATCGGCGGTGGTCTTGAGTTCGGTCATGGCGGGTTCAGTCGGCCTGGATGCCGAGCTCCTTGATGACCTTGCCGAAGCGCGCGTAGTCGGCGGCATTGGTCTTGCCGAGCACCTCGGCCTCACCGCCCACGGGCGTGGTGCCGAGCACGGCCATGCGCGAGACGATCTCGGGCATCTTCAGGATCTCGTTGAAGTGGCCGTTGAGCGTCTTCACGATCTCGGGCGGCAGGTTGCGCGGGCCCCAGAGGCCGTTCCAGGCCGTCACCTCGACGTCCTTGTAGCCCTGCTCGGCCAGCGTGGGCACATGGGGCGCGAGCGGCGTGCGCTGGGCCGAGGCCACGGCCAGCGCGCGCAGCTTGCCGTTGGCGAAGTACGGCGCCACCGGGCCCAGCGTGATGAAGGTGACGGGCACGTGACCGCCGAGCACGTCGTTGACCGCCGGCGCCACGCCCTTGTAGGGCACGTGCGCGAGGCTGGCGCCCGAGGCGCGCGCGAACATCTCGCCGAGGATGTGCATCGGCGAGCCGCTGCCCGGGCTCGCGTAGCCGAGCGGCTTGGCCGGCTTGGCCGCGGCCACCGCGTCCTTCAGGCTCGCGAAGCCGCTGCCGGCGCCGGCCACCAGGAACAGCGGCTGGCTGCCGGTCTGCACGATCGGCGTGAAGCCCGCGAGCACGTCGTAGCCCGAGGTGCCGCCGGTCTTGAGCACCAGTTGCGCGATCGAGAAGGTGCTGGGCGCGAGCAGCAGCGTGTAGCCGTCGGGCGCGGCCTTCGACACGAAGGCGCTGCCGATGATGCCGCTGGCGCCGGGCCGGTTGTCGACCAGCACCGGCTGGCCGACGCGCGTGGCGAGCTTCTCGGCGAACAGCCGCGCGAGCGCGTCGGTGTCGCCGCCGGCCGGGTAGGCGACCACCAGCGTGATCGGCTTGGCCGGATAGGCGTCGGCCCAGGCGGACCCGGTGGCGCTGGCGGCGGCCGCGCAGACGGCGGCGGCAAGGGCGTGGCGGCGAGTGAGGGGCATGGATTCGTGGGTCCGGGTGGATCGCTGCTTGTTTTACTAATGAAACAACGATTTATTAATGGAACGCCACGAAGGATAACGATCAGGACAACTTCATATCTAGGTAGAAACCCTAGTCGACTTTGCGCATGCAAAAACAGGGCGGCTCCTCTCGGAACCGCCCTGCCCTGGCGTCGAAGCAGCGCTGCTCAGCTGCCGTAGCGCGCGACCGTCAGCCCTTCCATGTCGATCGCGGGCACACGCCCGCCGACCAGGTCGGCCATCACGCGGCCGGTGCCGGCCGCCATGGTCCAGCCCAGCGTGCCGTGGCCCGTGCTCAGCAGCAGGTTCGGGATGCGGCAGGCGCCGATCACGGGCGTGCCGTCGGGCGTCATCGGGCGCAGGCCGGTCCAGAAGCTGGCCGTGCCCACGTCGCCGCCGCGCGGAAAGAGATCGGTCACCACGTGCTCGAGCGTGTCGCGCCGGCCGGCATCGAGGCGCAGGTCGAAGCCCGAGAGCTGGGCCGTGCCGCCGACGCGGATGCGCTCGCCGAGCCGGGTCACGGCGACCTTGAAGGTCTCGTCCATCACGGTGGATTCGGGCGCGCCCGTCGGGTCGGCGATCGGCACCGTGATCGAGAAGCCCTTGACCGGGTACACCGGCAGGTCGATGCCCAGCGGCCTGGCGAGCGCGGGCGAGTAGCTGCCGAGCGCGAGCACGTAGCGGTCGGCGACGAAGCGACCGGCATCGGTGCGCACCGCGGTCACGCCGCCGCCGTCGTGCTCGATGGCCTCGATGTTCACGCCGAAGCGGAAGCTGGCGCCGTGGCCCTCGGCCAGCACCGCGAGTGCCTGCGTGAACTTGAAGCAGTCGCCGGTCTCGTCGCCCGGCAGCCGCAGGCCGCCGACGAACTTCTCGCGCACCGCGGCCAGCGCGGGTTCGTACGCCACGCAGCCGTCGCGGTCGAGCAGCTGGTAGGGCACGCCCGAGGCCTTCAGCACCTCGACATCCTTGGCGCTGCCGTCGAGCTGCTGCTGGCTGCGAAACAGCTGCAGCGTGCCCTGCATGCGCTCGTCGTAGGCGATGCCGGTGTCGGCGCGCAGCGCCTTCAGGCAGTCGCGACTGTATTCGGCCAGCCGAACCATGCGCGCCTTGTTGAGCTCGTAGCGCGCCTGCGTGCAGTTGCGCAGCATCGCGAGCCCCCAGCGCCACATGGCCGGGTCGAGCATCGGCTTGATGACCAGCGGGCTGTGCTGCATCAGCATCCACTTGACGGCCTTCCGCGGCACGCCGGGCCCGGCCCAGGGCGCCGAATAGCCGGGCGAGACCTCGCCCGCGTTGGCGAAGCTGGTTTCGAGCGCGGGCGCCGGCTGGCGCTCGAGCACCGTCACCTCGTGGCCGTCGCGCGCCAGGTAATACGCCACCGAGGTGCCGATGACACCGCTGCCCAGGACCAGGATCCGCATCGAAGACCTCCCGCTGCCGAAGCCGGCATGCCGCGAGGGTACAGCGGCCGACTTACAGCTTCAAAGCGTCTTGCAACTGCCGTGCCGAGAAGCGCTGCCGCGCCGCGGGCCAGGCCTCGAGCAACTCGACCATGCGCGCGTTGCGCGGCGCCTCCAGGCCGCAGGCCTCGGCCAGCCGCACGATCTCGCCGCTGAGCGCATCGATCTCGGTGCGCCGGCCGAGCGCGAGGTCGTCGGCCATGCTCGAGCGCGCCTTGGCGTCGATGCGCAGCATGCGCGCGGCGACGATGCGGAACAGCCAGTCGGGCAGCCGCAGCACGCCCGGCAGCCGGCGCGGCGGCACGGCCGTGACCTGGGCCGGCGCGATGCCGGCCTGGCGCAGCACGCGCAGGCCCTCGTCCATGAGCGCCGCGAAGCAGCGCCGGTAGCCGCGCTGCATCAGCTGCTCGCGCAGCGGCAGGCCCGACAGCGCATTGACCGGGTTGTTGAGGTTGATCAGCAGCTTGCCCCACTGGATCGGCCGCAGGTCGGCATGCAGGTCGAGCGGCACGCCGGCGCGCTCGAACACCGGCAGCCAGGGCCGCAGCGCCTCGTCGTCGCGCGCCGCGAGCCGGCCCGGCGTGCCGCGGTGGAAGGCACCGGGGCCGAGCTCGGCGACGTTGTAGGGCACCATCGCCGGCACCACGTTGAGCGTGGGGCCGGCCTCGGACGCGACCGCGGCATTCGAGACCCCGTTCTGCAGCGAGACCACCAGCGTGCCCGCGGGCAGCGAGAAGGCCAGCTCGGCCGCGGCCTCGGCGGTGGCACCGCTCTTCACGGCAAGCAGCACCAGCGCGGGCTTGATGCCGCCGGGGACCCGGTCGACCAGGTGCAGGCCTTCGGCCGGCAATTGGTGGCTGCGGCCTTCGAGATCGGTCAGGGCCAGGCCCTGCGCGGCCAGCGCCTGCAGCACGCGCGCACGCCCGACGAAGGTGACCGGCACGCCGGCCGCCGCGAGGCTGCCGCCGACGAAGCAGCCGATGGTGCCCGCGCCCATCACGAGGACTTCGCCGGGCACCGTGTCGGTCATCGCGACGGTTTCCGCGGGATCAGAGGCGTTCGCTCACCCAGGCCTGCACCGACTGCAGCGCCGCGGGCAGCGCGGCGGCATCGGTGCCGCCGGCCATCGCCAGGTCGGGCTTGCCGCCGCCCTTGCCGCCCACCTGCTGGGCCACGAAGTTGACGAGCTCGCCGGCCTTGACCTTGCCCATCGCGTCGGCCGTGACGCCGGCCGCGAGCTGCACCTTGGCGCCGTCGACCGCGGCCAGCACGATGGCGGCGCTCTTGAGCTTGTCCTTGAGCTTGTCCATGGTGTCGCGCAGCGTCTTGGCATCGGCGCCGTCGAGCTTGGCGGCCAGCACCTTCACGCCCTTGACCTCGATGGCCTGCGCCAGCAGCTCGTCGCCCTTGGACGAGGCGAGCTTGCCCTTGAGCGAGCCGACTTCGCGCTCGAGCGCCTTGACCTGGTCGAGCACCTGGGCCAGCCGGCCCTGCAGCTCGGCGGCCGGCGCCTTGAGCGTGGCGGCCGCGCTGTGCACGGTGGATTCGAGGTCCTGCAGGTAGGCCAGCGCATTGGCGCCGGTGATGGCTTCCACGCGGCGCACGCCGGCGGCCACGCCGCCTTCGCTCACGATCTTGAACAGGCCGATGTCGCCGGTGCGTGCCACGTGCGTGCCGCCGCAGAGTTCGCGGCTCGAGCCGATGTCGAGCACGCGCACGGTCTCGCCGTACTTCTCGCCGAACAGCATCATCGCGCCGGTCTTCTGGGCCGATTCCATGTCCATCACGCGCGCCTGCGTGGCGGCGTTGGCGAGGATCTCGGCATTCACGCGCTGCTCGATCTCGAGGATCTGCTCGCGCGTGACCGGTGCGTTGTGCGCGAAGTCGAAGCGCGTCTTGTCGGCATCGACCAGCGAGCCCTTCTGCTGCACATGGCCGCCGAGCACCTCGCGCAGCGCCTTGTGCATCAGGTGGGTGACCGAGTGGTTGCGCATGGTGGCGGCGCGGCGCGCGCCGTCGACCGCGGCCTTGACGCTGTCGCCGACCTTGAGCGTGCCCTGGGTCTGCGTGCCGTGGTGGCCATAGACGTCGGCCTTGATCTTGAGCGTGTCCTCGACGCCGAACTGCACGCCCTCGGCCGAGATGAAGCCCTGGTCACCAATCTGACCGCCGCTCTCGGCGTAGAACGGGGTGGTGTCGAGCACGACGATGCCGCTCTGGTCTTCATTCAGTTCACTGACGGCCGCGCCTTCGAAGTACAGCGCGACGACCTTGGCGCTTTCCTCCAGGCTTTCGTAGCCGGTGAAGGTGTTGCCCGCGCCAGCGTATTCGACGGCACGCTCCATCTTGAACTTGCCGGCAGCGCGGCCGGCTGCCTTCTGCTTTTCCATAGCAGCATTGAAGCCGGCTTCGTCGACTGTGATGCCGCGCTCTCGGCAAACGTCTTGAGTCAAGTCCAAAGGGAAGCCAGCGGTATCGTGAAGATAGAACGCAGCCTCTCCCGACAAGTGCGTGTTGTACGCCTCTGCCAGTACTCGAAGCAGTTCGGGAGAATAAACACGAATTTCGATTTGCTTGCCATGCGGCGAAAGCCGCAACTTATCAATCGGGGGTGCCTCCCCACTTCCCACAATGGCAAAAACACCGCGAGCGCATCTTGACCCATCCAGTGCTTCGGCGAAAGCGGATATCGCCTGCACTTTTTCCAGATCACGAAGTCGGAATTTGGCACTCTTGAACTCAATCGCAAGACCTTCTTTCGAGCTTGTCTCGAGAACGGCATCAAATCTAAATGAACGCGAAGACTCGAATGAAGAAGAGACCTCGCGGCCTACCGAAGTAGCACCCGTCTCCATTTGAAGGTGCATCAAGGCCACCATTTCCCAAGTTACTCGGTCGATGTATTCCATTCCCGAGCTGAGCGTCTCGAAGAAGCGCTCTTCCTCGGCTTTTAGCGTGTCGGTGATGCGCTTTTCATCAGCCACCAGCTTGGGGTAGGCCGCGCCCATAAGCCTCACGAGTTCGGGCACCAGCTTGTGGAAGAACGGCTTCTTCTGCCCCAGCTTGTACCCATGCCGGATCGCGCGGCGGATGATCCGCCGCTGCACGTAGCCACGCCCTTCGTTCGAGGGGATCACGCCGTCGGCCACCAGGAAGGCGGTGGCGCGGATGTGGTCGGCGATCACCTTGAGCGAGTTGTTCGCGAGGTCCTTCTCGCCGGTCTCGCGCGCGGCGGCCTTGATCAGCGCATCGAAGATGTCGATCTCGTAGTTGCTGTGCACGTGCTGCAGGATCGCCGCCAGGCGTTCCAGGCCCATGCCGGTGTCGACGCAGGGCGCGGGCAGCTTGACGACGCTGCCGTCGTCCTGCATGTCGAACTGCATGAACACGTGGTTCCAGATCTCGATGAAGCGGTCGCCGTCTTCCTCCGGGCTGCCCGGGGGGCCGCCGGGGATGTGCGGGCCGTGGTCGTAGAAGATCTCGGAGCACGGGCCGCAGGGGCCGGTGTCGGCCATCATCCAGAAGTTGTCGGACTTGTACTTGCCGCCCTTGTTGTCGCCGATGCGGATCACGCGCTCGGGCGGCAGGCCGATCTCCTTGGTCCAGATGTCGAAGGCCTCGTCGTCCTCGTGGTAGACCGTGGCCAGCAGGCGCTCGGGCGGCAGCTTGAAGACCTGCGTGAGCAGCTCCCAGCCCCAGTGCAGCGATTCGCGCTTGAAGTAGTCGCCGAAGCTCCAGTTGCCCAGCATCTCGAAGAAGGTGTGGTGGCGCGCGGTGTAGCCCACGTTCTCGAGGTCGTTGTGCTTGCCGCCGGCGCGCAGGCAGGCCTGGACCGAGGCGGCGCGCACGTAGGGGCGCTTGTCTTCGCCGAGGAACACGTCCTTGAACTGCACCATGCCCGAGTTGGTGAACATCAGCGTCGGGTCGTTGCCCGGCACCAGCGGGCTCGAGGCCACCACCGTGTGGCCCTTGGAGGCGAAGAAATCGAGAAAGGTCTTGCGGATGTCCGCGACAGTGAATGTGGGCTGGCTCATCTTTGGATTCGTCTTCTGTCGAGGGCGGCGCGGCGATGGCGACCCTCATGTCGAACCCACTGCGGCGAACCGGCCTAACTGCTTGATTTGCTTGAACAATCGATTATAGGTTTGGCGCCCGCCGGGCGGCCCGGCCGGATGCAATCTCCCGCTGCACGCTCCCTGGCGCGGGGCTAATATGTGCCCTGACGCGAACCCGGGGACCGGCGAGAACCAAAACCGGCCGGCCCCCTCCTATTCATCTGGACATGAATCAAGGAACACGCATGGCAAGCCACGAGGCGGAAGCGCACTGGACGATCGAAGACCTCGACTTCTCGCGCATCGCGCTCGACAGGGTGCGCAGCGACGAGAACCTCTTCTACCTGGTGGCCGCCGCCTCCTTCATCGAAAGCGGTTCCGACCTCTACACCCACAACCTGGTCGATTTCTTTCGTGGCGATGAGGAAGTCACCGCCTGGCTCAGCACCCAGTGGGAGCAGGAGGAACTGCAGCACGGCAAGGCGCTGCGCGCCTACGTCGAGTACGTCTGGCCCGAGTTTCCCTGGGAGCAGGCCTACCGCGGCTTCCTCGAGGAGTACGCCACCTACTGCAAGGTCGAGCTGCTGGCGCCCACGCGCGGCCTCGAGATGAGCGCGCGCTGCGTGGTCGAGACCGGCACCGCCACCTACTACAAGGCCATGGCGCGCAGCACCGACGAGCCCGTGCTGCACGACCTCGCGACCCGCATCGCGACCGACGAGGTCAACCACTACAAGCACTTCTATCGCTTCTTCCGCCGCTACCGCGAGCAGGAAGGACTGGGCCGCTTCCGCGTGCTCGGCACCATCGGCCGGCGCACGCTGGAACTCAAGAGCGAGGACGCGGACTGCGCGATCCGCCACGTGGTGCGCGCGCGCTCGCCCGAGCGCGCCGACGATGCCGCCTACGTGCGCGGCCTCGGCGCCACCATGAACCGCACCATCCGCACCCACCTGAGCCCGGGCGCCACGCTCAAGATGCTGATGCGTCCGCTCGAGCTGCCGGCGCGCGTGCAGACGGTGGTGCAGTACCCGATCCAGCAGTTCATGCAGCACGTGTTCCTGCGCTGAAGCGCGGTGCATGCAGGCCCGCGCGGCCATCCATTCACGACAGCGAATAAGGGACAACGAGCATGCCGCCATCGGCATGAAATTGACGCGCGTCAAGAGTTTTTGAGGCGAACGCTCCGACAGTGGAAACCGTTTCGGAAGCCATCCATGCGAAGGCTCCGAGCACCTTCCATAACTACAGACTCGCCCAGAGACAAAGGACAGGTTCGTCATGACCACTCCCTCGCCCATCGCCGTGGAGAGCAGCAGCGCGCCGCGCGCCGCCTCGGCTTCCTCCACCACCCGCAAACCCTCGACGCGCTGGATCCAGCTCTCGCTGGGCATCGTCTGCATGGCGATGATCGCCAACGTCCAGTACGGCTGGACCCTGTTCGTCGCACCGATGGAGGCCAAGCACCACTGGGGGCTGGCCGCGATCCAGATCGCGTTCTCGGTCTTCGTCGTGGTCGAGACCTGGCTGGTGCCGATCGAAGGCTGGCTGGTCGACCGCTTCGGCCCGCGGCCGGTGATCGCCGGCGGCGCGATCCTCGCGGCCTGCGGCTGGATCATCAACGCCTACGCCGACAGCCTGCCGGTGCTCTACGCCGCGGCCGTGATCTCGGGCATCGGCGCCGGCTGCGTCTACGGCACCTGCGTGGGCAACGCGCTCAAGTGGTTCCCCGACCGCCGCGGCCTGGCCGCGGGCCTCACGGCCGCTGGCTTCGGCGCCGGCGCGGCGATCACCGTGATCCCGATCGCCAACATGATCCAGACCTCGGGCTACGAGCACACCTTCCTGTACTTCGGCATCCTGCAGGGCGCCTGCATCTTCGTGATGTCGATGTTCATGGTGAAGCCCTTCGTACCCAGCGGCGTCATCGCGCAGACCCGCCTGGTGATGACCAAGGTCGACTACACGCCGGCCGCGATGGTCAAGACCCCGGTCTTCTGGCTCACCTACCTGCTGTTCGTGCTGGTGGCCGCGGGCGGCCTGATGGCCACGGCCGAGATCGGCCCGATCGCCAAGGACTACCACATCGACAAGATGCCGATGCACTTCCTCGGCCTGTCGATGCCCCTGCTGACCATGACGCTGGCCATCGACAACCTGGCCAACGGCTTCACGCGGCCGCTGTGCGGCTTCGTGTCGGACAAGATCGGTCGCGAGAACACCATGCTGATCGTCTTCATCGGCGAGGGCCTGGCCCTGCTGGGCCTGCGCCAGTACGGCCACGAGCCGGTGGCCTTCATGACCTTCGCGGCGCTGGTGTTCCTGTTCTGGGGCGAGATCTACTCGATCTTCCCGGCGCTGGTGGCCGACACCTTCGGCATCAAGAACGCCGCCGGCAACGCCGGCACCATGTACACGGCCAAGGGCACCGCCTCGCTGTTCGTGCCGCTGGGCACCGTGCTGGCCGCGGGCGGCAACTGGGACCGCGTGTTCCTGCTGGTCGCGGTGGTGTCGATCGCCTCGGGCATCGCGGCCAAGCTGGTACTGGCGCCGCTGCGCCGGCGCACCATCGAGGCCGCGAACGCGGCGGCGGCCGCGCGCAACTGAAGACGTTTCCACCCCAAAGAAAAACGGCCGCATCAGCGGCCGTTCAGATTGCTGACAAACCCCAAGCCCTCGCCCCCGGCGAGGGCTTTGTGCTTTTAAATGGCGGGATGCTCAAGAGCCCCACCCCCGCGCAGCAAGAACTCGAGATGGTGACGCTGGAGATGCTGGTGCCGCAGGACCACTTGCTGCGCAAGATCGAAGCGGCGATCGATTTCGAGTTCATCCGGGCCAAGGTCGCTCACCTGTACTGCGCCGACAACGGCCGCCCGGCGCTCGATCCGGTCGTGATGTTCAAGCTGCTGCTGGTGGGCTACTTGTTCGGCGTACGCAGCGAGCGGCAGCTGATGCGCGAAGTGCAGGTCAACGTGGCCTACCGCTGGTTTGCCGGCTTTCGCCTGACCGACAAGGTCCCCGACGCTTCCACCTTCTCGCAGAACCGGCGCCGCCGCTACAGCGACACCACCGTGTACCAGGAGATCTTCGACGAGATCGTGCGCCAGGCCATCGGCCACGGCATGGTCGATGGCCGGGTGCTGTACACCGACAGCACCCACCTGAAGGCCAACGCCAACAAGAACAAGTTCGACCTCGTGCAGGTCCAGCAGACACCCTCGGCCTACCTGGGAGCGCTGGACGCGGCGGTCGATGCGGATCGCGCCGCGCAGGGCAAGAAGCCCTTGAAGCGTGATGACGACGATACCCCGCCGCCGAGCAAGGAAGTCAAGCGCAGCCGCACCGATCCCGACAGCGGCTTCATGGTGCGCGACGACAAGCCTCGAGGCTTCTTCTACCTGGACCACCGCACGGTCGACGCCAAGCACGCCATCATCACCGACACCCACGTCACGCCGGCCTCGGTGCACGACAGCCAGCCGTACCTGGGGCGGCTGGACCATCAGCGAGAGCGCTTCGGCCTGCAGGTGCAGGCCGTGGGCCTGGATGCGGGCTACTTCACACCGGCGATCTGCCAGGGACTGGAGACGCGTGGCATCGCCGGGGTAATGGGCTACCGCACGCCGACCCACAAGCCGGGCACCTTCTACAAGCGCCAGTACGAATACGACCGCTACCGCGACGAGTATGTCTGCCCGGCGGGGCAGGCGCTGGCGTACAGCACGACCAGCCGGGTGGGCTATCGCGAGTACAAGTCCGATCCGGCAATCTGCCGACGCTGCGAGCTGCGCGGGCAGTGCACGAGCAGCGCCAATGCGGTGAAGGTGGTGGTGCGCCACGTCTGGGAGTGGGCCAAGGAGCGGGTGGACACCAGGCGTCTGACCGAAGAGGGCAAGCGCCTGTATGCGCGGCGCAAGGAGACGGTGGAGCGCAGCTTCGCCGATGCCAAGCAGCTGCACGGGCATCGCTACGCACGCATGCGAGGGCTGCGCAAGGTGGCCGAGCAGTGCTTGCTGGCGGCGGCTGCGCAGAACATCAAGAAGATCGCGCTGCTGCTGGCGCGTCTGAGGGCGCTTTTACGTCATCGCAGGCGCGTTCTGACTGCGCAACAGCGCATCCAGGCCTGCTCGGACCTCGTTGCAGCTCGATGGGGCGAGCGCCGCGCAGAAATCGGCTTCGCTTGAAAGACAAAACCCCATGTTCCGGAAAACATGGGGTTCGTCAGCAGCCTGAACGGCCGCATCAGCGGCCGTTTTGTCTTCTTTCTGCGGGCAGTGTCAGCTCGCCGAGGTCGCACCGGCACGCCGGCCGGCATCGAGCGAGTAGAGCTGAGGTTGCGGGCGCTCCTCGGACACCTTGGGCGCATCCGCACCGCTGGAGGGCTGCGGCCGGTAGAGCTCGCTCTCGAGGCGCCGCACCCGCTCGGCGTACATGCGCGCCAGCGCGCTGTGGTGCTCGGCCGCGGCCTGGTGCTCGATGCGCGCCATCTGCGCCTCCTCGAGCAGCGTCGCTGCGCGCTTCAGGTAGGCGGTCGGGCTCGAACGAAGGAAGTCGAACATCATGGGAAGCTCCTTTCGGATGTGATGCGATGGAGCCATCCTTGGCCGCCGGGCGGCGGCGGTCTGTAGTCTCATGCGCCACGCGGGCGTAGACACGAGGGAATCGTTCACGGAATCGCGGCCGGCATGAGGGCAGGGAAAGTACCGACGTTAAACTTTTGTTTTCATCGGAAACTTCGCTCGAATCCTCCCTCCCCCTGAGCTACATGCTCACCTCACCCGCTTCGGCGGGTGTTTTTTTGGGTCTCAGATCCGCTGTTGCCATTTCGCCAGGAAGGCCGCGACGGCCGCGCCGACCAGCAGCCCGATCGCGTCCGCCAGCAGGTCCTCGAACTCCGCCGAGCGATCGGGCGTGAACGACTGCAGCACCTCGATCAATCCGCCATAGGCCAGCAGCGCCGGCAACACGAAACGCAGTCGCCCGGGCCATGACCAGCAGCCCAGGCCGCCGAGCGTCGCGAAGGCCAGCAGGTGGTTGGACTTGTCCCAACCGGTGGTCGGCATCGGCACGTTCTGGGGCAGCAGGCTCAGCACGAGCACCGCGAGCATCGTGAGGGCCAGCAGCCAGCGCCACTTGCGCGGGCCGGCGAGGGCCGCATGCGAAAAGATCTCCGGTCGGCTCACGCCATCTCCTGTAGCAAAGCCCTCGATTGTGCCGCCCACGACAGCTGCGGCTTGCCCTCGCGCGCAACGTCCCCGCAGAATCGCGCGTGCCCGCATCCGGGCGCATTCGCCACAAGAAGAACACGAGGAGACAACCGATGCTGAAACGGCTTCTGGCCCTGGCCATGCTTGCCACCGCGCTCGTGGGCTGCACCACCGCGCCCCCCGTTCCACCCGATGCCGGCAAGCTGCCCAAGGGCGCGAAGGTCGGCCTGCTCGTCAACATGCCGGCGCCCGCGCAGCACATGCACGTGGGCACCACCGTCTTCACCAACTTCGCGACGAGCCACCAGTTTCCGTGGAACCCCACGTCGCGGACCTACGACATCTTCACGGCCGACCTCGAGCGAGCCGGCTTCCAGGTCGTGCGGCTCACGAACTACGCCACCACCAGCGTCAATGCGCTCGCCGTCTCGCAGAACGACGGCTGGCGCGCCAATCCGGCCCAGGCCTGGGCAACGCAGAAACTCAAGGAACAGCAGATCGCGGCGGTCGTCGTCGTCGAGGGCAAGCGCACCCTGACGCGCATGGAGTGCAGCGGCGGCCCCTGCGCCGAAAGCCACATGGCCAATTCGGGACTCTTCACGCGCAGCATGCTCGGTTCGACGCGCTATTTCGCCGTGCCCGCGATGGAGGCCAAGGTCTTCGCCATCGCCCCGCCGATCGAGCTCTCGGCCTACGAGCCGCTGAAGACGTTGCAGGCGGGACGCGTACGGCAGCTCAAGGACTTCGCGGAACCGAAGGATTTCAACCAGCTGAACCAGGCCGAGTTCCAGCCGGTGGTGACGGCGATCGATGCCCACATCGCAGCGATTTCGCGTGCGACGGTGCAGGCGCTGGTCAACGGGGCGAAGTAGCAAGACCCCATGCACGTCCAACCGCTGTTCGCCATGACCGAGCGCCACGAGCTGCACCGGCTCATGCGCGACTACCCGCTCGCCACCGTCGTCGTCGCCCGCTCGGGGAAGATGGACGCGAACCTGCTGCCCCTGCACCTCTCGGACCGCGGCGCGCATGGCCTGCTGTCGGGCCACGTGGCGCGAAGCCATTCGCTGTGGACGCAGGACCCGGGAGAGACCGAGGTCACCGCCGTCTTCCAGAGCCCCAACGCCTACATTTCCCCGCGCTGGTACGTCAACGGACAGCGCAGCGGCCGCAATGCGCCGAGCTGGAACTACGTGGCGGTGCAGGCGCAAGGGCGGCTGCGATTCATCGACGACGCCGACTGGATGCGCGCCCACCTTGCGGCGTTGACCGCGTCGCAGGAGGCGGGACGACCGCAGCCCTGGTCGGTGGAGGACGCATCGCCCGAATTCCTCGGCGAGACGGCACGGCGGCTCGTGGGCTTCGAGATCGAGATCGAGGCCTTGACCGGCAAGCGGTTTCTTTCCCAGCAGCGCACCGAGGCGGATCGGGAGAGTCTGGTGCGGAACCTGGAGGGGGAGGTGTCGCTGGCGGCGCGGGTCGTGGGTGGGCTCATCAAGCGGTGACCTTGGCCCTGGGCGTACTGCCCCACCTTCGGACTGACGTTAGAATCCGCCCCCGACGCGGGTGTAGTTCAATGGTAGAACGGCAGCTTCCCAAGCTTCATACGAGGGTTCGATTCCCTTCACCCGCTCCACACCCCTGACCCCTGACCCCCGGGCGCGCAACGCGGCCCGTCGTGCTTCTGGCAAGCACTCTTGCGCCCGCTCTCCTCCCCGCCCGACACTGGCGGCCAGCCGCCATCCGAGCGGCACGGCACGAAGAGATGGATGGAGACAAATCCCGCATGGAAAACTCGCCCACGCCCGAGCGCATGAGCCTGCCCGCGATGGAACCGCTGTCGCTCGGGCTGCGCGGACTGGTCCGCGAACTGCGCCGCGACAGCCCGAACCTCTCGACGCGCATGCTCGACACGCTGCGCGGCAGCATTCCCGAATACGGCGCGCTCGGCCAGGCGCTCGCGCACGACGTCTACCGCGTCGGCCTGCGCAACGCGGAACTCTGGTACGACGCGCTGCTGATCCGTGACAAGCCGCACGACGACGACCTGCAATGGATCGGCCGCTTCAGCCAGCGCCGCCACGCACAGGCGCTCTCGCTGTCGGCGCTGCTGCAGGCCTACCGCACCGGCACGCGCGTCTACATGGACGCGCTGCTCGCGCACGTGCGGCCGCATCCCGCGCTGTGCGACGAGGTGCTGTTCCGCGTCTCACCCTTCCTGCTGTACTACAGCGACCTGCTGAGCCGCACGGTGAGCGATGCCTACCTGGCCGAGCACACGCGCGAGATGCGCTGGAAGGCGCAGATGCAGGCCCGGCTGGCCGCGGCGGTGTTCGATCCGACCTGGGTCGGCGCCTTCGACGACGCGGCGCAGGCGCTGGGCATCCAGGCCGACCAGCCGCACGTGGCGCTGGCGCTGCGGCCGATGCCGCTGGAGCCGACCACGCCCGAGGCCGGCGAGCGGGTGCTGGAGGCGGTGGCCGCGGCGGTGCGCGAAGACCTGGGACCGGTCGCGCTGGCGCTGCATCGCGGCCACTGGGTGGCCTGGCTGCCGGCGCCGGCCGGCGAAGCGGCCGATGCGCGCGAGCGCCGGCTGCTCGCGAGCATCGAGCAGGCGATGCGGCTACGCCCGAGCATCGAGGCGGCGGGCCTGGGGCTGCCGTCGCAGGGCGCCGCGGGCTGGCGCGGCAGTGCCGAGCAGGCGCTGGCCGCGATCGAGATGGGGCAGCGCCTGCGCCGCAACGACGCCAGCTTCTGCTATTCCGAATTCGCGCTCGACACGCTGATGCGCCAGTCCTCCGAGGTCTCGGCGCTGTGCAACGAGATGATCGCGGCCCTCGCGGCCGAGCCGCCGCTGCTCGAGACGCTCGAAAGCTACTTCGACCACCGGCAGAACCACAAGGCGACCGCGGCCGCGCTTGGCATCCACCGCAACACGCTGCTGCACCGGCTCGCGCACATCGAGTCGCTGCTCGGCGCGCGGCTGGACGACATGGCCTGGCTCTCGCGGATGTACCTCGCGCTGCGCCAGCGCCGCCTGGGCCGCGGCGCCAATCCGTCGCTGCACTGACCGCGGCCGCCTTGTGCAGATGCACAGCCCGGCAGGGCACCTTGCCAATGGCGCGCGCGGCAACGCCTCCGTAGAGTGCGCGAGCCGCATCCCAACAACACGACGGAGACGAACACCCATGCCGATGCCCGACCGCGCGCAGGCCCCTGCGCGCCCACCCTTCCCCCACCCGACCCGCTGGCGCACACTGGCCGGCACCGCGCTGCTGGCCGCCGCGGCGGTGCTCGCCGGCTGCGGCGGCGGCAGCGGCGGATCGGGCCTCGGCTTCGCCGGCCTGCCGCCCGCCTCGGGACCGGGCACCGGCAATCCGCCGTCCGACCCGCCAATGCTCGCGAGCATCGATGCCCAGTTGCCCGCCGGCACGGCGGACACGGCGCAGCGCTGCGACTTCCTCGATCCCGCGCACTGCATGCTGCCGTTTCCCAACGACTACTACACGGTGGCCGACGCCAGCACCGACACCGGCCGCCGGCTGAATCTGCAGACGGCCTCGATGCCGCGCAGCGAGGTGGTGCGCAACAAGCCGATCGACACCACCGAATGGAACCGCAACGACGGCTTCTCGCCGGGCGCGATGATCGTGACGCGCGTGCCGGGCGTGGACCTCGCGCGCACCGGCGCGCCGGGCATCGGCGATCTCTCGGCTTCGCTCAAGGTCGACGCGCCCGTGGTGCTGATCGATGCCGACACGCTCGAGCGCAAGCTGATCTGGGTCGAACTCGACAAGAACAACGTCAGCGCGCCCGACCGCCAGAGCCTCAATATCCGCGTGGCGAAGAACCTCGAGTGGGGCCATCGCTACATCGTGGCGATGCGCAACATGAAGGATGCCGCCGGCAAGGCCATCGAGGCCGGGCCCGCGTTCCGCATCTACCGCGACCGCCACGAGAGCGCGCTGGGCTTCGTGAACGATCGCCGAGCGCACATGGAGAGCATCCTCTCGACGCTGCAGCGCGCGGGCGTGGCGCGCGAGCCGCTCTACCTGGCCTGGGACTTCACGGTGGGTTCGCAGCGCAGCATCACGGGCCGCATGCTCGCGATCCGCGATGCCGGCTTCGCGGCACTCACCGACGGCACGCCCGGCTTCAAGGTGACGACGGTGCAGGACCTGACGCCCGCGCAGGACGCGCGCATCGCGCGCCACATCGAGGGCACCCTCACGGTGCCGAGCTTCGTCGCGGCTCCCACGACCGGCACGGCCGACATCACGCCGGTGATCGCCGCCGTGGCGCCCTACCTCGGCGGCGGCGCGCTGTCGGTGCCGGCCGTCAAGGCGGCCTTCGACACGCTGGGCGACCGGCCGCTGCCGCTGGAGAGCTTCCGCTACGCCTCGGCCTCGCCCGGCGTCTACGACACCCCCGTGTGGGACGGCCGCTCGACGCTCACCGTGCCCTTCATCTGCAACATCCCGCGCGCGGCGCTCAACCCCGACGGCAGCATCAACCCCGCGCGCATCTCGCTGTACGGCCACGGCCTGTTCGGCAAGCCGACCGAGGTCAATGCCAGCAACGTGAAGGACATGAGCAACGAGCACAATTTCGTGTTCTGCGCGACCAACTGGTACGGCTTCTCGCAGACCGAGATCGTGCCGTCGGTGTTCGGCTTCTTCGACCTGTCGAACGCGCGCGTGCCCTTCGACACCACGCAGCAGGGCGTGCTCAACATGCTGATGCTGGGCCGCGCGATGCAAAGCGCCAAGGGCTTCGGCAGCAATGCCGCCTTCCAGATGGGCACCACGCCGCGCAGCGTGCTCGACACCAGCGAGCTGTTCTACGACGGCAACAGCCAGGGCGGCATCCTCGGCGGCATGCTGATGAGCGTGGCGCAGGACATCCACCGCGGCGTGCTCGGCGTGCCCGGCATGAACTACTCGCTGCTGCTCGAGCGCAGCGCGGACTTCCCCGAGTTCGCGACCATGGTCTACGCCGCCTACCCCGACAGCCTCGACCAGCAGTTCATCTTCTCGCTGTGGCAGACGCTGTGGGACCGCGCCGAGGCCAGCGGCTATGCGCAGGCGATGACCGACAAGCCGCTGCCCGGCACGCCGGCGCACAAGGTGCTGATGCACGTGGCCTTCGGCGACCACCAGGTCACGATGTGGTCGGCCGAGGTCGAGGCGCGCACCATCGGCGCCAGGCTCTACTGCCCGGCCACGGCCAGCGGCCGCCATCCCGACGCGGTGCCCTACTTCCAGCTCTCGTGCATGGACCTGGGCGCCGGCGGCTACGACGGTTCCGCGATGGTGGTGTGGGACAGCGGCCCGGGCCGGCTGCCGCCCCCGCCGCAGGACAACCTCGCGCCCACGGCCGGCAGCGATCCGCACGAGGATCCGCGCGCCACGCCGGCCGCGCGGCAGCAGAAGTCGGAGTTCCTGCGCAGCACCGGCAAGGTGGTCGACGTCTGCGGCGGCGCGCCCTGCCGCTCGGCGGCCTACGCGCCCTGAAGTCGTGAAGGGGACGCGGCGCGCTCAGGCCGCCGCGCCCTCGCGGTACGCGCCCGCCGGTTTCGCGGGCCTCGCCTCGCGCGCGAAGCTGCGTTCCATCGCTTCGCCGCCTTCGCGGTAGTCGCCCGGCGTGCCGCCGGTCCAGCGCCGGAACGCGCGGTGGAAGGCGGCCACGCTCGAGAAGCCGAGGTCCGAGGCGATGGCGATCAGCGGCTCGGAACCGCGCGTGAGCCGCTCGATGGCGACGTCGCGGCGCAGCGCGTCCTTGATGTCCTGGAAGGTCGCGCCCTCGGCCTGCAGGTGCCGTACGAGCGTGCGCGCCGACAGGCCGAAGGCACCCGCCACATGGGCGATGTCGCAGTCCTCGCCGAGCCGTGCCTGCAGCCAGCCGCGCACGCGATGCGCGGCGCTGTCGGCGCTCGGCGGCACGAACAGCCAGTCGAGCGGCGCGCGATGCAGCAGGTCGCGCAGCTCGAGGCCGGAGCGGCGGCGCACCGGCCGGTCGAGGTACTTCGGGTCGAAGACCATGGCCGTGACGGGCTGCCCGAAGCGCGCGGGGCCGGGGAACATGAAGAGGTAGTCGGCGGCATCGTCGGGCCGCGCGAAGCCGAAGTCGATGCGCTCGAGCTCGATGCGCGCGCCGATGATCCACGAGCACAGGCCGTGCACCAGCTTCATGTGCAGCTCCTGCACCAGGCGCGCGCTGCGGGCCTGGCGCGGATAGGCATCGATGCGGATCACGGCCTCGCGTTCGTCGCGGTGCAGGGTGAACACCGAGCCGTCGTCGAGCACGCGGTTGAACTGCATCCATCGCTTGATGGCGACCTGCAAGGTGGGCGCGTCGAGCATCAGGATGCTCAGCACCTTGAGCGTGCCGCAGCGCAGCGGCCGCGCATAGAGGCCGGGCATCTCGTCGTCCATGTGCAGCGCCACGCTGCGGAACAGCTCGGCGAACTGCTCCTCGGTGACGCGGCCGTGCCGCTGCGCGAGCAAGGTGGGCGAGATCGTGGCCAGGTGCAGCATGCCGTGCAAGGTGGGCGCATCGATCGGCAGTCCCTCGAGGAAATCCCTGACGTACGAGATCGGCAAGGTGGGCCGGCCCGCGAAGTTCAATGAAACGGATCTCGCTGCAGGAGGCATGTGCATGGCGCGATTGGCAAATGAAGTTGGCGCGATCGGAGAACACGGGATCGCATGCGCTGCATAGAGTGAAGCCGACGCCGTGCGGCGAGGGCTCGATCAGGCCGTGCGCGTCGACATCATCCGTCCCACGAAAGAAGAACACCATGAGACAAACGCTCGGTTCGACCCGAACCGCGCCGCCGCTTGCGCGGCCGGCACGCATCCTTTCCCTCGGTATCGCCTGCGCGGCGCTGCTGGCCGCCTGCGGCGGCGATGGCGGCGGCGGCGGGGGCTTCATCCCCGTCGTGCCGGCCTCGCCGCCGCCCGCGGCGCCGGCGGCGCTCGACCAGGCCTCGATCACGGTGCTGTCGTCCAAGCCGCAGTTCGTGAGCGGCGGCGATGCGCTGGTCGAGGTGAAGGCGCCCGCGGGCGCGACGGCCTCGGGGCTGGAACTCACGCTGAACGGCAAGCCGGTGACGGCCCAGTTCGCGCGCGATGCGAACGGCAACCTGCGCGGCATGGTCAAGGGCCTGGCCATGGGCGCGAACACGCTGGCGGTGAAGGCCAGCGCCGAGGGCCGCGCGTCCTCGAATGCCGAACTGGTGCTCACCAACCATCCCGACACCGGCCCGATCCTCGCGGGCGCGCTGCTCACGCCCTACGAATGCCGCACGGTCGAATCGAACATGGGCACGCCGCTCGATGCGAACTGCTCGGCGACGCGGCGCTTCGATTACTTCTACCGCACGCCTGCCGGCAGCTTCAAGCCGCTGGCCGATCCGCTCGCGCGCCCGTCCGACCTGGCGCAGACCACGACCATCGAGGGCAAGACGGTGCCCTACATCGTGCGCGTGGACTCGGGCACGGTGGGCCGCACGATCTACCGCATCGCGCTGCTCGACGACCCCACGGCCGAGACCGTGGTGCCCGCCGGCTACAAGCCCGCCGCGGGCTGGAACGGCCGGCTGGTGGTGAGCTTCGGCGGCGGCGCGGGCACGCAGTACAACCAGGGCGTGAACCAGGCCACCGATGCGCTGAGCGACCTGCACCTGTCGCGCGGCTTCGCCTACATGATCTCGACCGAGCTGGTGAACGGCCAGCGCGGCAACGCGGTGCTGCAGGGCGAGACGCTGATGATGCTGAAGGAGCGCTTCATCGAGACCTACGGCGTGCCGCGCTGGACCGCCGGCTCGGGCGGTTCGGGCGGCGCGATCCAGCAGCTGGTGATCACGCAGATCTACCCGGGCCTGCTCGACGGTCTGCAGCCCTCGCTGACCTTCCCCGACGGCAGCCTGCACGTGGCCGACTGCCGCCTGCTGGAGAACGTCTACAAGGCCGACACCGCGACCTGGACCAATGCCAAGCGCACGGCGGTCGACGGCTTCACCAACGGCACCTGCCGCGCCTGGGACCTGAGCTTCGTCAACACCATCGTCGCGACCAACGCGGCCGGCTGCGCGCTCAAGGACGTCTCGAAGGTCTACGACCCGATCAACAACCCGACCGGCGCGCGCTGCACCACCTCCGACATGCGCACCAACATCATGGGCCGCGACCCGATCACCGGCTTCGCGCGCAGCCCGCTCGACAACGTCGGCGTGCAGTACGGGCTCGAGGCCTTCAACAAGGGCGCGATCAGTGCCGAGGAGTTCGTGACGCTCAACGAGAAGGTCGGCGGCTACGACAAGGACGGCAAGCCGGTACCGCAGCGCACCGTGGGCGACGCGCTCGCGCTCGAGCGCGCCTATGCGAGCGGCCTGGTCAACTCGGGCGGCGGCGGCCTGGCCTTCGTGCCGATCCTGCATTCGCGCACCTACAACGACGCCTCGGGCGACATCCATTCGCACGAGCGCGACCTGGTGGTGCGCGCGCGGCTGCAGCGCGCCAACGGCCGCGTCGACAACCAGGTCATCTGGGTCGGCCCGCGCACCGGCTATCCGCTGGCCGCGCTGTCGCTCGACGTGATGACGCAATGGCTCGACGGCCTCGCCGCCGACCCGGCACCGCTGACCACCGACAAGGTGGTGGCGCACAAGCCCCGGGCCGCGGTGGATGCCTGCTTCGACGGCAGCGGCACCAAGTACGAGGAATCGCCTGCCTATGGCGCCACCGGCACCTGCGCCACGATGTACCCGCTGCATGGCGAGCCGCGCCAGCAGGCCGGCGCGCCGCTGACGAACGACATCAACAAGTGCCAGCTGAAACCGGTGCTGGCGTCGGACTACGCCCAGACCCTCACGCCCACGCAGCTCGCCCGGCTGCGGACCGTGTTCTCCAGTGGCGTGTGCGACTGGACCAGGCCGGGTGTCGGGCAGGTGCCGCTGAAGGGCACCTACCAGAGCTACGCGGTCGCGCCGGGCTGATCGGGCAGCCGCGGCGAGGCGGCGCGCAGCACGTGCTCCGACAGCAGGCGCGCGGCCTGCTGCAGCCGCTCGAACTGCGCCTCGCTGAGGCTCTGGCGCACCAGGTCGAAGTGGCACAGCGTGCCGGCCAGCCGGCCGTCACCATGGGTCAGCGGCACGCCGTGGTAGGCGATCACCATGCCCTGGTAGGGGCTGCCGTCGAGCAGCCGCTCCTCGCGCGAATCCTCGGTGCACAGGCGACCGTCGCGCAGCACGAATTGGCAGAAGCTGCTGCCCAGCGGCACCACGGCGAGTTGCTCGGGGCGCGCCTCGCCGAGCTTGTCGACCATGTAGAGGTTGCGCAGCAGGTCGCCGTCGAGCACGAAGACCGCGGTGTAGCGGTGCGGCACGCCCGCGTTGAGGTGGCGCAGCGCCTCCTGCACGCCGTGTTTCCGCAGCACCTCGCCCAGGTTCTCGGAAAAGGCTGCCGCGGCGTCTGGCGTGGAATTCATCGCCAGACTGTAGCAAAAAGAATTCATTTCCAGCGCCCGCCAAGGCGCCGGGCGCGGCCGGAAGCGCTTCAGGCGCGGCGTGCCGAGGCCGCGTCCTCGGCCAGCGCGGGACCGTCGTAGGACACGCGGTAGTTGCCCAGGCCCGTGAGATCGAGCACGGTGAGCCCGCGCTTCTCGAGCCGGATCAGCCCCAGCGCCTGCAGCCGCTGCAGCGCGACGTTCACGCGCTGGCGCGAGACGTTGGCGAGCAGGCCGATCTCGGTCTGCCCCACCTGCAGGTGGCGCGGCGCATCGGGATAGAGCTCGGGGTTGAACAGGCTCGCGAGGCAGTTGGCCACGCGCGCGTCGGTGTCGAGCAGGCGCTCGTGCGCGAGCGCGCCGATGAACAGGCTCAGCCGCGCGTTGAGCAGCTCCTGCAGGTAGTGGTTGAAGGGCACGCTGGTCTCGCGCAGCCAGTCGAAGGTGCGGCGCGGCATCAGCGCCACGCGCGTGGGCCGCAGCGCGAACACGTCGTAGCGGCGCGCCTCGTGCTTGAAGAGCGAGCCCTCGCCGAACCACACGCCCGCCGACACGCCCGTGAGGGTCGACACGCGGCCGTCCTCGGAGGCCACCGACATCTTCGCGAAGCCGTCGATCAGCGCCATCCAGTGCTCGACCAGCTGGCCCGCGCCCGCGATGCAGGCACCGCGCGCGTACTGGCGCTCCTGCATGCCGCCCAGCACGCGCTCGAGATCGGAAGAAGAAAGACCGGCCGCCCACCGGGAGCGCCGCACCATGCCCTCGAGGCAGGCCGCGGGCTGCGGGGTATCAGGGATTACCTGTAGCAATTCACGCCTCATCTGTCGTCGCAACGACCGTGGTGCCGCGTGCCGCTCCTTAATCTTTGTGGAGATCGACACCAACACAGGAGACCTCATGTTCGCCATCCCCCACGCACCGCGCAAGCGGGTTTCTCCGTGGCCGGCCCTTCGCGCCGGCTCCGTCGCGGCACTGGCCATTGCCGCGGCCGCGCTGCTCGCCAGTTGCGGCGGCAGCTCGGACAGCGGCGCGGTGTTCCTGCCGGTCGCGCCGCCCCCGCCCGCGCCGCCGCCCGCCCCGGCCGCCTTCGACGTGCGCACGCTGTCGTCCAAGCCCGAGATGGTGAGCGGCGGCGACACGCTGCTCGAGGTGCGCGCGCCCGAGGGCGTGGCGACCGACAAGGTGCGCGTGAGCCTCAACGGCAAGGACGTGAGCGCGCAATTGACCACGCGCGATGCCGCCACGCGCACGCTGCGCGGCCTGGTCACGGGCCTCGCCGAAGACCCGGCCTCGGCCACCGGCAAGGAGAACCTGATCGTCGTGACCAACGCCGACAAGCCCGAGCAGCGCACCGAGCTCAAGCTGGTCAACTACCCGATCACCGGCCCGATCGTCTCGGGCCCGCACATCACGCCCTACGAATGCCGCACGGTGCAGAACGGCCTTGGCGTGGCGCTCGACGCCAACTGCTCGGCCACCACGCAGGTGGTCTGGTACTACCGCAGCAAGGCCGGCAGCTTCAAGCCGCTGGCCGACCCGACCGGCACGCGCCCGGCCGACCTGGCCGACACCACCACCAACGACGGCGTCACCGTGCCCTACATCGTGCGCGTGGAGTCGGGCACCATCAACCGCGGCGTGTACCGCCTCGCGGTGCTCGACAACCCGGCGAAGGACGCCCCCGCCACCTGGAAGCCCGGCAAGGGCTGGAACAGGAAGCTGGTGCCCTACTTCGACTGCTGCGGCTCGGCCCAATACAACCAGGGCGTGCATCCGATCGAATCGATCCTCGACGCGGTGGGCGACATCTACCTGTCGCGCGGCTTCGCCTTCGTCAACTCGACCGAGCTGTGGAACAACCAGCACGCGAACCCGCACCTGCAGGGCGAGACGCTGATGATGATCAAGGAACACGTGATCGAGGAATTCGGCGAGGTGCCGAAGTGGACCGCGGGCATCGGCGGCTCGGGCGGCGCGATCCAGCAGTACCTGATCGCGCAGCTCTACCCGGGGCTGCTCGACGGCATCCAGCCGATCGTCTCGTTCCCCGAGACGCTGATGCCCGAGGTGATGGAGTGCCGGCTGCTCAACAACGTCTACAGGCTCGACATGGCGACCTGGACCACCGCCAAGCAGGACGCGGTCAACGGCTTCAACACGAATACCTGCGTGGCCTGGGACCTGTCGTTCGCGAGCATCATCAAGTCCGACAACGCGGCGGGCTGCGGCTTCCTCGAGCCGACCAACGCGGCCAACGTGTTCAACCGCGCGACCAATCCGAACGGCGTGCGCTGCGACCTGTTCCAGACCAACGTCAACCTGCTGGGCAAGCGCCCCGGCACGCAGGAGGCGCGGCGCCCGATCGACAACGTCGGCGTGCAGTACGGCCTGGCCGCGCTCAACAAGGGCACGATCACGGTGAAGGAGTTCCTCGACCTCAACGAGAAGGTCGGCGGCTACGATCGCGACGGCAACGTGCAGGCGGCGCGCGCGCAGGCCGATGCCGGCGCGCTCGAGGCCACCTACTCGGGCGGCTTCAAGAACAGCTTCACCGGCCCGGGCCTCGCGAACATCCCGATCATCACGCAGCGCGCCAATGCCGATGCGACCGGCGACATCCACGACACGCTGCAGGACCTGATCATCCGCGCGCGGCTGCAGCGCGCCAACGGCCGCAGCGACAACCAGATCATCTGGACGCTGGGCTCGACCTCGGCCGTGAACTACATCGCCGCATCGATCGACCTGATGAACAAGTGGCTCGACAACATGGCGGCCGACAGCGCCGCGGCCTCGACCGACAAGGTGGTGCGCAACAAGCCCGCGGGCGCCAACGACGCCTGCTGGGACAAGGCCGGCACGCGCATCGACGAAGCCGCGTCGCAGGACCCGGCCGCGAAGTGCAACGTGGTCTATCCGCGCTTCAGCACGCCGCGCATCGTGGCCGGCTCGCCGCTCGTGAACGACGTGCTCAAGTGCCAGCTCAAGCCGGTCGCGATGGCCGACTACACGGTGACCTTCAGCGGTGCCGAGGAGACGCGGCTCAAGACCATCTTCCCGGCCGGCGTGTGCGACTGGAGCAAGCCGGGTGCGGGGCAGCAGCCGCTGAAGGGAAGCTACCTGCGCCTGCCGCTGGGCTGAGGGTTTCATGGTGGGGATTTCGGGGCTCTTCGGAGCCCCTTTTTCGTGGCGCGGCGCGGGGCGTTCGCGCGATAGGAATTCCCCATCCGCGCCGGCTTCGGGCAAGGAGTTTTAACTGTACGTCCATACAGCATTTGTCTAGAATGCCTCGTCTCCAAGAACAACTTCGAGGCGACCGCATGACCACCGCCAATCCGCCCGCAGCCGCTGCGCGCATCCTCTTCTTCTCACGCCCCACGCAGACGCAGCCCGCCCCGCGACCCACCCCGCGTCTGCGTGCCACGGGGCGCCTCTCGACCTGGCCGTTCCGCGTGCTGCGGCACAACGAGCAGGGCGATCCGCACGACATCAAGGCGCAGGCGGCGCGGGTGTTGCGGACGACGGCGCAGCAGTGGTGGCCGAAGGTGGATTGATCGTGTCGTCGGGACCTCCTCAACTGCTCGTGGGCCTGTTTCCCGATGAGCAGGTGCAATTCGAGATCGAGCTGAACCGCCAGCAATGGCTATGGCCCCACAACAGCTACTTTCCACCAGCCGATCGACTCCACCTCACGCTCGGCTACGTCGATGAGCATTCGCACGCGCGCTGCGCGGAGCGGCTGATCGAGGCCATGTCACAGGTGCGGATGCGCTCGCTCGAACTGCTGCTCGACTATTCCTGCACATGGAACAACGATGTGTCCGTTCTGCAACCAGCAGCGCATGGAGAGCTGCATCGGCTGCGGAAAACGATCCACTGTCTCATCCGGCAGGCGGGCCTCGTGGATCAAGCCGAGATTTTCAAGTGGAAGCCGCACGTCACCATCGCACGCGATGCGGAAGGCGCCGCATGCCTGCCCATGTCACCCATTCCATGGGCCGTGAGCGAAATCCGCATCGTCCGCTCGCACTTCACGACACCGTTCCATCACGAGCACCTGGCATCGATCTCCGCACGCCACGGGCTGCGCCGCCTGACCGCCTCACTCCACTGAACCGGCAACCATCGTGCCGGCTCCGCAGGCCTCACACCAGCAAGTCCTGCACGTCCTCATCGAACCCCGCCATCGGCTGCGCCTTCGCGAGCGCCAGCCACACCGCGAACGGAATCCGCTCGAAGCTGCGATGCACCGCGGCACGCGCGACCACGAGGCGTTCGCCCTCGAGCACCATCACGCCGCATTCGGCCGGCACCTCCTCGGGCGTGGCGATGCAGCGACCGCGCGCGTCGTTGCCCAGCACGTACCAGCACTCGCCGCCGAGGTCGAGGTAGGCCGCGCGCTTGTCGGGCTTGCGCAGGTCGCCCAGCAGGTCGGCGCGGCTCACCTTCACCTCGTGCACGATCGGATGCGCATAGGCCTCGACGCTGGTGTTGCGGATCGAGAAGACATCGGGCCTGGCCATGCACCAGCGCGCCTTGCTGCCCTCTTCCGCCGGCGGCAGCTTCGCGCGCAGGCTCAGGCCGCGCCAGGCGATGCGGCCGCCGCGCGTCATCTCGCGCGCCACGCGTTCGACCAGCGCCTCGTGCGGCGACAGCGCCGCTCGGTTGATCGTGAGCGTGGTGGCGATGCGCGCGAGGCCGGCATCGGTCACGCGCAGGGTCTCGTGGCCGTGCGCCGACCGCACGCGCTCGAGGAATCCGCCCGCGAGCAGCTCGACCTCGATCGCGTCGCAGCAGGGCCAGCCGGCCGAGCGGTACATCTCGCGCAGGCGCCGCGCATGCAGCTTGCCGAAGGGCACGCCGCCCGACGCCGATGCGATGGCCAGCGAGGCCGCGAGCGACACCGCGGTCTGCATCGGTGGTTCCTCCACCGGCGGCGGAAAGCCGGGGTCGGTCACCGGCGGCATCGCGGGCGGCGGGTCGCCCTCGGGCAACGGACCCGGCGGCATGACGGGCGGTGGCGGCACCACGGGCACGTCGGGCGCAGGTGGCGGCGGGCCGATGGGCATATCGACGATGGGATCGAGGGCGAGTGCGGACATGGTGAGGAACAGGTTAGCGAAATCCGGTGGATGAGGCGAGGACTCGAACGAACGGTTGCGATCGGTTGCACAGACGGACAGAACGCGCGGATGCCGCCGTCGCGTCAGTGGAAATCCCGGCTGCTGTTGCTCTGCGCGAGCCGGCCCATCAACGGCGTCAGGTCCTTGAAGCCGGTGGCGACCAGGTGCTGCACCTTGCCGCCGCTGTCGTCGTCGCGCTGCCAGGTGCCCTGCACCGCGAGCAGGTGCGATTTCAGCAGCGGCTCGCGCCAGGCTTCGATCACGTGGTTCCAGACGATCACGTTGACGTTGCCGGTCTCGTCCTCGAGCGTGACGAAGATGGTGCCGTTGGCGGTCTGCGGCCGCTGCCGACCCTTGACGATGCCGCAGGCGCGCACCACGCGGCCGCTGGGCATGGCGCGCAGCTGCTCGGCGCTCAGCAGGTTCATGCGCGCCAGCCGCGGGCGCAGCAGCGCGAGCGGATGGCGCCGCAGCGTGAGGCGCATCGACGCATAGTCGCCGACGATCTCCTCGCCCTCGGGCGCCGCGGGCAGCGCCAGCGCCTCCTCGTGGATCGGCACGCCCTTGAGCAACCCCGGCGCGCGCCGCTGCGCCGTCGCATCCCACATCTGCTGGCGCCGATGGCCCGACAGCGAGATCAGCGCATCGGCCGCGGCCAGCGCCGCCATGTCCTTGCCGTCGAGCTCGGCGCGCAGCGCGAGGTCTTCGGTGCTGGTGAAGGGCGACTGCGCGCGGGCCTCGAGCAGGCGCTTCGCGCCGCCCTTGCTGAGGCTCGCGATGCGGTTCAGGCCCAGGCGCACCGCGGGCTGATCGTCGTGACCCAGGCGCTCGGCATAGCGTGCATCGGTGCCCGGCGGCACGCGCGGCGCATCGGCCGCGCGCGGCTCGAGCGTGGTGTCGATCTCGCTGCAGGTCACGTCGACCGGTCGCACCTCCACGCCATGCCGGCGCGCGTCCTGCACCAGCTGAGAAGGGCTGTAGAAGCCCATCGGCTGCGAGTCGAGCAAGGCGGCGAGGAAGCAGGCGGGCTCGTGGCACTTGAGCCAGCTGCTGACCGTGACCAGCAGCGCGAAGCTGGCGGCGTGGCTTTCGGGGAAGCCGTAGTCGCCGAAGCCCATGACCTGTCTGAAGATGGCTTCGGCGAATTCCTCCTTGTAGCCATGGTGGACCATGCCATCGACCAGCTTGCGGTGGAATTTGCCGAGCCCGCCCTTGCGCTTCCATGCCGCCATTGCGCGGCGCAACTGATCGGCCTCGTCGGCCGTGAACCGGGCCGCGATCATCGCGATCTGCATCACCTGTTCCTGGAAGATCGGGATGCCCAAGGTACGTTCCAGCGCGGGCCGCAGTTCGTCCTTCTCGTAGAAGATGGGCAGGCCCTTGGCGACACGTTCACGCTGTTTGAGATAAGGGTGCACCATGCCGCCCTGGATCGGCCCGGGCCGCACGATCGCGACCTCGATCACCAGGTCTTCGTAAGTGCGCGGCTTCAGACGCGGCAGCATCGACATCTGGGCACGGCTCTCGATCTGGAAGACTCCCACGGTGTCGGCGTCGCAGATCATGTCGAACACATTGGGATCGTCGCTCGGGATCTGGTGCATTTCCCGGCTCCAGCCCCGCCAGCGGTTCATGTGGTCGAGCCCCCGCTTGATCGCGCTCAGCATGCCGAGCGCCAGCACATCGACCTTGAGCATGCCGATGGCCTCGAGATCGTCCTTCTCCCACTGGATCACCGACCGGCCCTTCATCGAGGCCTTCTCGACCGGCACCAGCCGCGTGAGCTTGGTGTGCGTCAACACGAAGCCGCCGACATGCTGGCTCAGGTGGCGCGGAAAGCCCCGCAGGCGCTGCGTCATCTCGATCCACTGCACCAGCTTGAGTTCATCCTCCTCCACGCCCACGCGCGCGGCGGCGGCACGCAACTGCTCGCCGAGCACGGTGTCGTCGAACCAGTAGTGGTCCTTCGCGAATTCGTCGACCAGGCGCTCGTCGATGTCCAGGGCCTTGCCCACGTCGCGCAATGCGCTGCGCGCGCGGTAGCAGATGACGACCGCGGCAATGGCGGCGCGGTCGCGGCCGTATTTCTCGTAGATGTACTGGATGACGTCTTCGCGCCGCTGGTGCTCGAAGTCGACGTCGATGTCGGGCGGCTCATGACGATGCCGGCTCAGAAAGCGCTCGAACAGCAGATGGCCCTTGTGGGGATCGATCGCGGTGATGCCGAGGCAATAGCAGACGGCCGAGTTGGCGGAGGAACCTCGGCCCTGGCAAAGGATGTTCTGCGAGCGCGCGAAGCGCACGATGTCCTCCACCGTGAGAAAGAACATCTCGTATTCGAGCTCGAGAATCAGCGACAGCTCCTTCTCGACCTGTTCGCACACCTTGTCGGGCACGCCGTCGGGATAGCGCTTCCTCGCGCCCTCCCAGGTCTTGCGCACCAGCGTCTGCGCGGGCGATTCGTCGTGGCCGAGGGTCTCGAGCGGGTACTTGTAGTTCTCGCGGATCACCTTCGGATCGAAGCTGCAGCATGCGGCCACCTCCAGCGTGTTCGCGAGCATCTCGCGCGTGTAGAGCTCGGCCAGCCGCACGCGCTGGCGCAGATGACGCTCGGCATTCGATTGCAGCGCGAAGCCGCATTCGGCCACCGTCTTGCCCTCGCGCACGGCGGTGAGCACGTCCTGCAGCGGTTTTCGTGCGCGCGCATGCATGTGCACGTCGCCGGCCGCCACCCGACGCACGCCGGCGCGCTCGCCGGCCTCGGTCAGCGCCACGAACCAGAGGTCGTCGTCGATCTCGTTGAGCATCTCGACGGCCAGCCAGAGGTTGTCGCCATAGAGGGCCTGCGCCGCCTTCAGGTCGCCGTGCAGCGCCTCGGCGTCGAGCATGGCGCCGGGCACGCGCCGCGGCACGAACAGCACCTGGCAGTGCTGCAGCGAGGCCACGTCGCTGCCGTCCCAGGTCACGCGGTAGTCGCCCTTGGGCAGTTCGGTGGTGCGCGCGGCGGTGATGAACTCGCAGAGGTTGCCCCAGCCCTCGGTGTCGTTCGCGATCACCACCAGCTTGAAGCGCTCGAAGCGGAACTCGCTGCCGAACAGCAGCCGGAACTCGGGATGGCGCGGGATCGGCGGCTCCTCGGGATGCTCGCGCTCGTACTCGTCGAGCTGCCCCGGCAGGTCGCGCAACGCCACGTGCGCGCGCACGATGCCGGCCACCGAGCATTCGTCGGTGATGGCGAGCGCCGCATAGCCGAGGTGGTAGGCGCGCTGCACCAGCTCCTCGGGCGTGGAAGCGCCGCGCTGGAAGCTGAAGTGCGTGAGGCAATGCAGCTCGGCATAGCCCGGCAGGCCCGGCACGCCGACCGCTTCGCGCCGCGGCAGGGGCTGCACCGGGGCCGGCTTGCGCTGCTTGGCACTCGAATCAGGCATACAGCCCCTGCAGGAACCAGCGCACCTCGCCCGAGGCGAAGCAGGCCGCGGAACGCTCCCTGAAGATCCACACCAGTCCGGCCTCGGGACTCTCCGCGATGTAGTAGTCGCGCACCGCCGGCTGGCCGCCCTCGTCCACGCCACCCCACCATCCGGTCTCGACCCGCTGCGGCCCGATCAGCTTGCTCAACGGACCCTTGTAGCAAGGCCGCTCGCCGTCCATCTCGAGGCGCAGCGGCTCGGGCAGCAGCCAGGCGGGATAGAGGGCATCGGGCTGCTGGGCCGGTGCCGCGGCGGCATCGCGTGCCCGTGCCTTGGGTGCCGCGGACTTGATGCCGCTGCGGCCCAGCGCCGGCCGCCAGACCTGCGTGTGTTCGGGCTGGTGATCCGCCCGCGCCCGCGGCACCAACACCTGCATCGCTCCCAACCGCACGCTCAGCCGCTCCACCATCTCGTGCAGCTTGTCCCCCTTGCGGTTGTCCTCCGGCAGAAAACTGGTGCTCGCCCCGGCCCACGGATCGGTCTCGAGCGAGCGCAGCTTGAGCCAGCTCGCGGGCGCGGCGAGCGTGGCGAGGGCGAGCTTTTCGGACAGCAGGCGGCGCAGGTGCGCGAGGTCCTGCGTGGGCTCGGCGGTGCGCACCGCGACCTGCTGGGTCGGCGGCAGGTTCACGCCGTTGAAGCGCTTGAGGTCGAGCGTCCATTCGAGTTCGAGCGCGCGCGCGCCGCGCTGGCGCGCACGCAGCCAGATCTGCAGCGCCGACAACAACCGGTTGGCCGACCACATGAGTTCGGGCGCGGTCTCGGCCAGCGCGGGCAGCTCGAGCTTCTGCTCGAACACGTCGGGCAGCGTGAGCCAGGCATGGCTTTCGGGGCGCAGGCCCCAGGCGATGTCGAGCGCGGCGCGCAGCTCGGCACCGAAGCGCCGCGAGAGCCCGCCGCGCGGCAGCGCCGCCACCTCGCCCCAGCTGCGGCAGCCCAGCCGCGCGAGCGCATCGAGGTGCTCGCGCGCGGCGCTCAGGGTGTCGAGCGGCAGGCCGGCGGGAATCTCGGGCGGCCGCTTCTCCTCGCGCACGAACAGCCGCAGCCGCGCCAGCGCCTCGAGGCTGGTGGCGCCCTGCGCGCCGCGCAGCACGGCGGCGGCAGGCACGGGGTTCTCGTTGAGCAACTGACGCATCAGCGAGGAACGCCCGCCCCACAGGCGCTCGCAGGCCGAGACCTCGAGCATCAGCGCCTCGTCGAGCCAGCACACGTGCGGCGTGTAGCGCAGCGCCCACCAGCCCAGCGCCTCGGGCGTGGGCATGGCATCGGCGGCGGCCGTGGCGGCACCGGCCTCGGCCTGCGCCTCAAGCGACCACTGCAAGGCGATCCAGTGCATTGGCGCCTCCTGCCTTCCATGCGTCGATGCGCACCACGTTGGCGGCCGGCGGTGCTTCCACCGCCTCCACCGCCACGGCGCCCTGCTGCTGCGCGCGCAGCTTGCGCCGCAACCGCGCGGCCGCGAGCAGTGCCGCCATGCGCTCGCCGCGCGCCGGCAGCATCACCGGCGCGGCCAGCGGCGGGCCGCGGCGCTTGAGGATGTGCAGCTCGATCTGCGCCGGGTCGGCCTCGCAGCGCGCGATGCGCAGCCGCAGCCGCGCGGGCGAGGCCGACTGCGCCACCGCCTCGGGCCGGCAGACGAACAGCAGCGCCTCGTGCTGCGCGGCCGCGAGCTGCAGCCGCCGCAGCTCGCCCACGCGCGCCTGCGGCAGCCAGGCCAGCACCGCGCCCACCTCGGCGCAGCGCAGCGCCTGCTCGCAGGCCCACAGCCGCGCGGCCGCGGCCTCGCTGCGCACCCACATCAGCGCCTCGGGCCGCAGGCCATGGGCCGCGCGCGAGGCGCCGAAAGGTTCGCGCGGCGGACCGATCAGCACCACGGGGCCGCCGCGCGCCGCCACCGACTGCACCAGCGCGGGCAGCAGCAGCCGCCAGACATGGTCCTCGGGCGCGGCCTGCAGCAGCTCGCTCATGGCGCCGACCGGCCAGCCGCCACCCGGCAGCTGCGCGTCGAGCGCGGCATGGCCGGTGCCGATGACCTGCGCGTCGGCGCTGCCGAGCTCGTCGGCATGCCAGACGCCGCGGCCGGCGGCGGGAGAGAGGGAGGCGAGGGAAGGAAGGCCCATGATGAAACTGTTAACTGTATTTTTATCCAGTATTTCAGGGGTTCGCAATCGGGTCGGCAAATTTCTTTGCTGGGCCCCTTCTCCCATTCCGATGGCTCATGCGATGGCGCCAAGATCTCGTTTGAAGCCCCGCGCCGAAGCCGCTCCAATGGCTTCACGAAGAATGGTCCTCGTGGCCGCGGCGGATGGGCCGCCGCGGTCGCCAGCGGGCCATGTCCCAGGAGCCCCAGGAATGCACGCCACCCTTTCCCATTCCCCACCCGCCGGCTCGGCCATCGCCGCCGCGCCGCTGCCCGCCAGCGGCAACATCGAGGCCGGCCTCAACTACCTGCGGCCGACCGCGCTGCGGCCCTACAGCTACGCCTTCACGCCGCCGCCCGGCCTGCCTTGGGAGAGCGGCGAGTACGAGCGGATCGCCATGCCGATCGCCGATGCCCGCGGCCGGGCGACCCACATCGAGCGCGAGGGCTTCGAGCTGCGCGAGGCGCCGACCGCGGTCGCCGACTTCCTCGACGACGCCGAGGTCCAGGCCGTCTACTACCCCGAGCTGGCCGCGCTCGCGCTCGCGGTCACCGGCGGCGCGCGCGCCCACGTGTTCGACCACCTGGTGCGACAGCGCGAGCCCGAGCGCGCCGCACTGAACTTCGGCCGCGGCAAGACCGACGGCAAGGCCGCCGCCAACGGCCGCATCCACAACGACTACACCGAGGAATCGGGCCGGCGCCGGCTCGCGCTGGTGCTCGCGAGCGCGGCCGAGGCCGCCGCCGTGCGGCGCTACTGCATCGTCAACATCTGGCGCTCGATCGCCGGGCCGGTGCTCGACACCCCGCTGGCCGTCTGCGATGCGCGCACGGTGATGGCGCGCGACCTGGTGAACGCCGAGGTGCGCTATCCGAAGCGCACCGGCGAGATCTACCTCGCCACCCATGCCCCCACCCACCGCTGGTCGTACTTCTCGCGCATGGACCGGCACGAGGCGCTGGTGTTCAAACAGTACGACGCGCAGCTCGGCGGCGTCGCGCGCTTCACGCCGCACGCGGCCTTCGACCATCCGCTGGCGCCGGCCGATGCACCGCTGCGCGAAAGCATCGAGGCGCGCTGCCTGGTGGTGTTCGAGTGAGGGAGGCCATGGCCATGAACGCACCCACGCTCGATTTCTGGTTCGACTTCGGCAGCAACTACAGCTACCTCAGCGCAATGCGTATCGAGCAGGCCGCCGCCGCGCACGGCGTCGCGCTGCGCTGGCAGCCCTTCCTGCTCGGGCCGGTGTTCCGCGCGCTGGGCTGGGAGACCTCGCCCTTCGTGCTGCAGAAGGAAAAGGGCGACTACGTCTGGAAGGACATGGTGCGCCAGTGCCGCAAGTACGGCCTGCCCTGGCGGCGGCCTAGCAACTTCCCGCGGGCCGCCGTGCTGCCGCTGCGCATCGCGCTGGCCGGCGCCGGCCAGCCGTGGATCGGCGAGTTCTGCCGCCGCACGATGCAGCTGAACTTCGCCGAGGACCGCGACATCGACGCGCCCGAGACCATGGCCGCGCTGCTCGCCGACATGGGCCTGCCGGCGCACCGCGTGATCGACGAGGCGCTGTCGGACGCCAACAAGCTGCGCCTGCGCCGCCAGACCGAGACCGCGATGGAGAAAGGCATCTTCGGCGCGCCCACCTTCTTCGTCGGCGAGGAAATGTTCTGGGGCAACGACCGGCTCGACGATGCGCTGGCATTCGCCCGCGCGCAGGCCGGCGCCTGAACCCCAACGGTCTCAGCGCGGCGCGGCGCCCTTGGCTTCCGCCACCAGCCACTCGGCCACGTGCCGCACTTCCTCGCGCGGCCGCGGCTCGGCCTGGATCAGCCAGTAGGCATGGCCCGAGGGCTGGGCCGGCGACGCGGCCTCCACGCGCACCAGCCGCCGGTCGTCGAGCAGCGGCTGGATCAGTTCGAGCCGCCCGAGCGCCACGCCCTGCCCCGCCATCGCGGCCTGGATCAGCTGGTCGTACTGGTTGAAGCGCAGCATGCCGCGCGGCTTCGCGTCGGCCCAGCCGGCCGCGGCCAGCCAGTCGCGCCACTGCAGCCAGGGCCGCTGCGCATCGTCGAACTCGAGCAGGTTCAGCGCCGCGATCGCCTCGGCCGAGGTCAGCGGCGGCAGCGCCAGCGAGGGATGCGCCACCGGCGCCACCGTTTCGCCGAACAGCCGCACCGCGCCCGCCGGCGCCAGCGCGGGCGTGGTGTAGCGGATCGCGAGGTCGATGCCCTCGTTGCGCAGGTCGGCCACGCGGTTGTTGGCCGAGACGCGCACGTCCACGCCCGGATGGATGTCCTGCACCCGGCTGAGCCGCGGCAGCAGCCACAGCCCCGTGACGCCGATACTCGCGCTCAGCGTCACCGGCCGCTGCGCGCCGGTGCGGCCGATCTCGCCCATCACCTCCTGCAGCTGCTGCACCACCGCATCGGCGCTGCGGAACAGCCGCTCGCCCTCGGGCGTGAACGAGATCGAGCGATGGCCGCGCACCAGCAGCTTCACGCCGAGCTGCGCCTCGAGCGCATGCACCTGCTTGCTGACCGCCGACTGCGTCACGCACAGGTCCTGCGCCGCCAGCGAGATGCTCATGCGCCGCCCCACCGCGACGAAGCCGCGCACGAGGTCGAGCGAGGACAGGCGGACGAGCGGGAGCGGCAAGCCCATGGCGAAAGCGGCGGGATGGCGAGGGTGGAATGGGATTGGAGCACAGGCACCGCCGCGTGTCTTCGCGCCGAATGAGCCGGCCGGCTACCGTCCCCCCGCCGCCACCCCGTCCGCCACCGCCTTCAACGACTGCGAGAACGCCCGCGCCGCCGGCGTGAGCGCCGCGGGGTCGCGCATCAGCAGCGACACCCGCACCTGGGGCAGCCTGTCCGCGACCTGCAGCGCGACCAGCCCGCGCGCCGCCGCCGCATGCCTGAACAGCGAGGCCGCGGCCAGGGTCAGCGCGCCGGACTTCTTCACCAGCGTGATGCCGAGCTGCCACGAATGGCAGATCACGATGTCGCGCGGCGGCGACAGGCCGGCCGCGGCGAAGTGGCGGCGCAGCAGCTCGACGCCGTACCAGGGCACCACCCACATGGCCTCGTGCAGCTTCGCCATCGAACGCACGCGCGCCAGCGGATGCTTCGCGCCGGCCACCACCGCGAGCGGGAACTCGAGCAGCGTCTCGCGGTGCACGCCGTCGCCGGCATCGGGCTCGAGTTCGCCGAGGATCGCGAAGTCGAAGTCGCCGCGGCTCCAGAGGCCCTTCACGTCGGCGCCGCTGAGCTCCTGCAACTCGAGCGCGACGCCCGGCCACTTGCGGCGGAAGTCCTGCAGCGCGTCGGGCAGCAGCCGCTCGACCGCGAACGAGCTGAAGGCGACGCGCAGCAGGCCGCCGGCGCCGTCGCGCAACTGGGCGATCTCGTCCTCGGCGCGGCGCACCTCGTTGGCCAGCAACCGCGCGCGCTGGAGCAGGGCCTCGCCGATCACGGTGAGCGACACGCCCTGGGCGCTGCGCACCAGCAGTTGCGCGCCCACGCTCTGCTCGAGCTCGCGCATCGCGTAGGTCATGGCGGGCTGCGTGAGGCCGGCCACGCGCGCCGCGGCGCGGATGCTGCCGGCCTCGGCGATCGCTTCGAAGATCTTCAGATGGCGCAGGTTCATGGGAGGACGAGGAATGGGGTGATCAGGGATTTTGATCGCCCTGGAGTTTTTCGAGTCTTTTCCGATGCGCCGGCTTTCGCTATGGTTGACCCGCCTCGACACCTCTCTTTCATCCCTCCTTCTTCAGCCACTCATGAAACTCCGCTCCCGCTTCGCCCTGCTGATGCTCTCCGGCAGCCTCTTCCACGTCGCGGCCTCGGCCCAGACCGCCCCGGCGCCCGATGCCGGCCATGCGCTGACGGCACGCGCGCTGGCGCTCGCCGATGCCTCCGAGGCGCAGGTGATCGAATGGCGCCGCCATGTGCACCAGCATCCGGAGCTGTCGTACCAGGAGGTGCAGACGGCGGCCTACATCGCGGCGGCGCTCGCGAAGATGCCCGGCATCGAGGTCCAGACCGGCGTCGCCAAGACCGGCATCAAGGCGGTGCTGCGCGGCGGCAAGCCGGGCCCGGTGGTGGCGCTGCGCGCCGACATGGACGCGCTGCCGGTGGCCGAGCGCAACGAGCTGCCGTTCCGCTCGACCGTGAAGGCGCCCTGGCTCAACAGCGACGTGCCGGTCTCGCACGCCTGCGGCCACGACACGCACGTGGCGATGCTGCTGGGCGCGGCGCAGGCGCTGTCGAAGGTGCGCGACGAGCTGCCGGGCACGGTGGTGTTCCTGTTCCAGCCGGCCGAGGAACAGGGCCCGGGGCCGGTGGCCAGCGGCGCGCCCGCGATGGTCAAGGCCGGCGTGCTCGACAACCCGAAGGTCGACGTGGTGATGGGCCAGCACATCAGTGCGCGCGCGCCCTCGGGCACCATCAGCTACCGGCGCGGCAGCCTGATGGCCAGCGGCGACGTGTTCAAGATCGCGCTCAAGGGCAAGGGCGGCCACGGCTCCTCGCCCTGGACCGCGAAGGACCCCACGCTGGCCGCGGCCGAGATCGCGCTGGCGCTGCAGAACATCGTGAGCCACCAGATCGATCCGCTCGACGGCCCGACCGTGGTGACCGTGGGCCTGCTGCAGAGCGGCAACCGCGTCAACATCCTGCCCGACACGGCCGAGATCGCCGGCACGGTGCGCTCGCTGTCGCAGAAGAACCAGAAGACCGCGCACGACGCCATCCGGCTCAAGGCGCAGAAGATCGCCGAGAGCCACGGCCTCGCGGCCGAGGTCACGATCGACACCGGCTACGAGGTGCTGGTCAGCGATCCGGCCGCCACGCAGGCCGTGACGCAGGCGCTCGAGACCGCGGCCGGCCCCGGCAAGGCGCGCGAGTCGCAGCCGAGCATGGGCTCGGAGGACTTCGGTTCCTTCGGCAAGAACATCCCGATCGTGTTCTGGCACCTCAATGCCTCGCCCTTCGCCGACCGCAACGGCGCGCCCAACCACTCGTCCGAGTTCGTGATCGACGAGTCGGCGCTGCGCGTGGGCGTGCGCGCGCTGGTGGGCAGCACGCTGGCGTACATGAACCGGCCGGCCGGTGGGGCCGCGGGGGTCAAGGTCTCGCAAGCGCAGTGAAGACCGCGCGACGCTTCAGTTGTCCTTGACGATCTTCCAGCTCTTGCCCTCGTCCGCGGAGCGCAGGATCAGGTTGTCGGGCAGGAAGGCGATCAGGGAGCCGTCGGAGCGGTCCACCATCATCTGGCGCACGGCCTGCGGCCCGGTGACGCTCGGTGAGCTGCCGGTGTGCGTCCAGCTCTTGCCGCCGTCGCGCGTGGTCATCAGACCCATCGGCCCGGGCATGAATCCGGGCGCGATCGGCGCCACCGCATAAGCGGTCTGGCGATCCTTGAAGGCGATGGTCACGACGAAGCGGCTGGTGTTGAGGTCGGTCCAGGTCTGACCCCAGTCCGGCGACAGCATGGTGGACTTGGTGAAGATCGCCGTCTGCGACACCAGCGTGCCGTCGGGCAGCGCGTTCACGTCGAGGGTGGACTGGCCATTGCTCGAACGCGTCAGCGTACGGCCGTCGGTGACGTGAAGGTCGCCGTTCGGCATCATCACGCCGGCCCGCTCGGGCGTGCCGAAGGCCATGCTGCGCATCCACGGCACGTTGATCGAGCGCGTGTCGGAGAACTCGCCGAGCTTGCGCCACCCGGCGCCCGGGTCGGCGGACGCGTAGACCTTCCATTGGCTGTCGCTGCGCGAGATCACCACCAGGCTGCCGTCGCGCATCGGCTGCGCCATCTGGATCAGGCCGTCGTCGGGCGGCAGCAGATCCTTCCAGGTGTCGCCCTCGTCGCTCGACAGGCGCAGCAGGCCCTCCTCGCCGGCCACCAGCAGGCCGCCGCGGTACGGCCGCACCGACAGCACCTCGCGCCAGGTCTTCGCATCGATCTCGCGCCAGCGGCTCTCGCCGCTCTTGCGCCACAGCACCTTGCCGAGCTTGGCGCCGGCCATGAACTCGCCGTCGGCGGTCTGCGCCAGACCGTGCCAGGCGGACGCGAGCCGCTTGAGCTGCGGCGCCAGCGCGGCGCGGCGATGCAGGTCGGGCGAGAAGATGAAGCCGTGCTGCGGGCGATCGCGCGTCTGCGCCGCGAGCGCGGGATAGAGGGTCTCGAAGGTCTTCTGCAGCTCCTCCTCCGGCCGCACGTAGGCGACGACGAAGCGCGTGCCCCCGCGCGGCTGGATCAGCAGGGTGCCGAGCAGCGTGACCTCGTCGCGTACCACGTCGAAGCTGCCGAACTTCGCATCGATGGGAAAGGTGTAGTTCATGTTGCCCGAGCCGCCCGCCGCGTGCTTGATGATGTAGCGGCCCGGCGCGACCATGCCGCTGAACACGGCCGTGGTGTAGGTGGAATGGCGCGTGCGCCGCAGCACCACCATGTCCTGGCCGGTCTGCTTCTCGCCGGGCTCGAGCACGCGCTGCAGGTGCAGGGTCCACAGCGTTTCGGCCGGGTCGTTCTCGCCGGGGCTGTTGGTGATCAGCTTCATCACCACGGCGCCTTCGTGGCCCGTCAGGGTCTGCTCGGGGGCGATCGGCGGCGCGACGCAGGCGGCCAGCAGGGCCGCGGCCAGCAGCAGCACGAATCCGCGCAGCAGGCGGACGATGGGTCGGGGAAACGGGGTCACGGTCGTGGCTCTCTTGTTGGAATGGTTTTGCGGGATGGCTCCGGCGGATCGCTCGATCGATCGACGGCCGGACGGCAGGCCCTCCACCTGCGGACGCGGACGATACATTCGGGAACATCCGCGGGCAATCCACCGGACGAAGGTGTTGCATCGGCGCCAATCGGCGGCCCGCTGCGCGAGGGCGAGGCCGGTGCTATCGTCGATGCCACCCTCCCCCATGAAGCCCTCCGGCCCGACGTCCTCCTCGCGGCCCGCGCTCGCGGCGCCGATGCATCGCGCGCAGTTCCTGCGGCTCGCCGCGGCCCTGCCCGCGAGCGCCGCGCTGAGCGCGTTCGCGCAGCGGCCGGCCGGGTCCACGCCCCCGCCGACCATGAACACCCGCCCCATCCCCTCCACCCAGGAAGCGCTGCCCGTGATCGGCTGCGGCACCTGGATCGGTTTCGACCAGCGTCCCGGCAGCGAGGAATACCAGCGCCTCGCGGGCGTGCTCGAGGCGCTGTTCGCCGCGGGCGGCACGGTGATCGACAGCTCGCCGATGTACGGCCGCTCCGAGGAGAGCACCGGCGAGCTGCTGGCCGCCACGGCGGCGGCACGCGGCGCTCGGCGCCCCTTCCTCGCGACCAAGGTCTGGACCTCGGGCCGCGAGGCCGGCATCGCGCAGATGGCGCAGTCCTTTGCGCGGTTGCGCACCGAGCGCATGGACCTGATGCAGATCCACAACCTGGTCGACTGGCGCACCCAGCTCGCGACCTTGCGCGAATGGAAGGCGCAGGGCCGCGTGCGCTACCTGGGCATCACGCACTACACGGCCTCGGCCTACGACGAGGTCGAGGCGGTGCTGCGCGCGCAGCCGCTCGACTTCCTGCAGATCAACTATTCGCTCGACGCGCGCGCCGCCGCCGAACGGCTGCTGCCGCTGGCGGCCGAACGCGGGGTGGCGGTGATCGTCAACATGCCCTTCGGCGGCGGCGGCCTGCTGCGCCGGCTGCGCGAGCGCGCGCTGCCGGGCTGGGCCGCGGAGATCGGCTGCGCGAGCTGGGCCCAGGTGCTGCTGAAGTTCGTGCTGAGCCATCCGGCCGTGACCTGCACCATCCCCGGCACCAGCCGCGCGGCCCACATGGCCGAGAACGCCGCGGCCGGCGCGGGGCCGGTGCCCGACGCGGCGTTCTGGAAGCGGCACGCGGCGCAGGTGCTGGGCTGACGCCGCTCAGCGATCGAGGAAGTCGGCCACGCGCCGGTTGAACTCCTCGGCCCGTTCGTACTGCACCCAATGCCCCGCGCCGTCGACCACGGCGCCTTCGCGCTGCGGGCCCTCGGCCACGAGCCGCGCGACCAGCGCGCGCGAATCGGCGGTCACGTCGAACTCGCCCCAGAGGAACAGCTTGGGCCCGGGGATCTCGGCCAGCGCCGCCTGCAGGCCGCCGCGGCGCGACACCTCCTTGCTGCGAAAGCGCGTGCCGTGGCACGCGATGTCGTGGATCTCGAAGGCCAGCGGATCGGCGCGCGACATGTCGTGCAGCATCAGCGCGCCGAGGTTGTGCAGCAGCGCGGCGCGCTCCGCCTCGCGGTCCTGCGCGAGGCGCCAGTTGATCATCTCCACCGCCATGCGCCGCATCGTGCCGTGGCCGCCGCTGCCCACCAGCAGCATGCGGCGCACCGCGCGCCGGTGCAGCGCGAACTGCGAGGCCACGACGCCGCCGAAGGAGAAGCCGCCGAGGTCGATCGGCGTGCCGGCGCCGATCAATGCATCGAGAGAGCCGGCCAGCGCCGCGAGCGAGGGCGCGAGCGGATGCTCGTCGGGCGCCGGCGGGGGCGGCGTGCCCGAATCGTTGAAGCCCGGCATGTCGGGCAGCCACAGCGCGCGCTCGGCCGACAGGGCCTCGGCATTGCGCAGCCAGTGCATCCAGCTGCCATGGCCGCCATGCAGCAGCACCAGCGGCGGATGGGCGCCGCCGTCGGCGGGACCGAAGCGGCGCCAGCGGACGCGCACGCCGGCCTGCTCGATGTCGTGGTGGGTGGACAGCGCATCGACGCGCGCGATGACGGCGCGGGCTTCTTCCTCGGTCGCGGCCGAGAGTCCGGACGGGCCCGCGCTCACGGCAGCATCCTCTGCAGCTCGGCCTCGCCATCGAGGAACTGGTGCTTGAGCGCACCGACCAGGTGCAGCGCGAACAGCACATAGAGCACATAGCCGGCCCAGGTGTGCACGCCGCCCAGCACGGTGTGGAGGTTCTCCTTGGCGGCGGCCTCGATGTCCATGATCCAGCCGATGCGCGGCCATTCGAACAGGCCGAACAGCTGCATCGGGTGCGTGGCCGCGTCCTTCCAGGCCGAGTCGTGCATCCAGCCCGACAGCGGCAGCGCGATCATCACGAGGTACAGCGCGCCATGGGCCGCATGCGCGCCGATGCGTTCGAGCCGGCCGTAGCTGCCGGGCATGGCCGGCGGCCGGTGGGTGGCGCGCCACAGGATGCGCAGGATCACCAGCCCCAGCACGGTGATGCCGATCGACTTGTGGGTGTCGATGGCCGGGCGCACCCAGTCGTCGGGAAAGCGGTCGACCGAGAGGATCAGCGCGATGTTGACGATCATCAGCAGTGCGATGATCCAGTGCAGCGCGATGGCGGTGCGTGTGTAGCGATGGTGAGGGGGCATGCGGGAATTTTCGGCGGGAGTCCGACTCAGCCTGTCAGGCGCGCGATTGTCCGGTCTTCGGCCTCGGACATTCGAAACCGCCGGCCCGTTCCGTGCGTACACCTTCCCATCGCCCTGGCGCCCCTGTCTTGAACGACCTGCTCCGCTCCGCCTTCGTCGCCGCATCGCCGCGACTCTCGCCCCCCGCCACGCCGCTGCGAAGCTGGCTCATCCATGGCGGCGTGCTGCTGCTGTGGGGCCTGCTGTTCGCCATGGCCTTCCGCCTGGGCAACGTGCAGGCCTGGTCGGTGGGCGTGGCCTACGTGCTCTACGACACCGTGCTGCTGCTGTTCGTGGGCTGGCAGACGCTCGCGATCCTGCGCCCGCGCGGCATCGCGCTGGCCTCGGCGCCGCTGCCGCATCCCGCCGTGGCCCCGCACCGCGCCACGCTGGGCGTGATCGTCGCCGCGCACGACGAGGCCGCGGTGCTGCCCGTGACGCTGGCCGCGCTGCTGGGCCAGACCGATGCGCCCGACCGCATCGTGATCGCCGACGACGGCTCGACCGACGGCACGGCCGAGCTGCTGACCACGCGCTACGGGCTCGAGGCGCCCGAGCCGGGGCAGCTCAGCGCCGCCAGCACCCTGCATCCCAACCTGCACTGGCTGCGGCTGCCGCACGGCGGCAAGGCGGTGGCGCTGAACGCCGCGGTGCTGTGCATAGACACCGAGACCGTGCTCACCGTCGACGGCGACACCCTGCTCGACGCGCGCGCCATCGCCGCGGTGCGCCGCGCCTTCTCGGACGAGCCCGCGCTGGTGGCGGCCACCGGCGTCATCACGCCGGTGTGCAGCCGCACGCTGGGCGGTCGGCTGCTGCAGTGGTTCCAGACTTACGAGTACATCCGCAACTTCCTCTCGCGCTATGCCTGGATGCGGGTCGACGGCCTGCTGCTGATCTCGGGCGCCTTCGCGGGCTTCCGGCGCGACGCGGTGCGCGCCGTGGGCGGCTTCGACACCGACTGCCTGGTCGAGGACTACGAGCTCATCCACCGGCTGCACCGCCATGCCCAGGCGCACGGCCTCGACTGGCGCGTGCGCGTGCTCGGCGACGCGCAGGCGCGCACCGACGCGCCCAGCAGCGTGGGCGCCTTCCTGCGCCAGCGCCGGCGCTGGTTCGGCGGCTTCCTGCAGACCCAGTACTGGTACCGCGCGATGGTGGGCGACCGCCGCTACGGCTGGCTCGGCACCGCGATGCTGCCGGTCAAGGCCATCGACACCCTGCAGCCGCTGTACGGCCTCGCGGCCTTCGGCCTGCTCGTGATGTACCTGGTGCGCGGCGACTTCGGCGTACTGTTGCCCGCGGCCGGCGTGATCGCCGCCAAGATCGTGCTCGACCTCGTCTTCCACCTGTGGTCGGTGCACCTGTACCGGCGCTGGGTCGGCCACGGCGGCGAGGCCGGCATGCTGCAGGCCTTCGCGGCCGCGCTGATCGAGCCCTTCACCTTCCAGCTGCTGCGCCACACGGGCGCGGCCTGGGGCTGGTGGACCTTCCTGACCGGGCGCGGCACCTGGGGCCGGCAGCAGCGCGTCGGGCTGGTCGATTCAGACGGCGCCGAGCGCCGGGTCGATCAGAAGTAACCCGCGCCGCCGAAGCGATAGCTCGACACCACGAGGCCGCCCATGAAGGCCTCCTCGTGGTACACGCGCTCGCCCGCCTCCTGCTCGGCCGCCCCCACCGCCACCATCAGCGGAATCAGGTGCTCCTCGCGCGGATGCGCCATGCGCGCCGAGGGGGCGGCGGCCCAGTCCCGCAGGCGCTGCACGCGTTCCGCCGGTGCGGCCTCGACCGAGGTGGCGTCGAGCCAGTCGCCGAAGGCCTTCGACACGCCATGCGCCTGCGGCCCGAAGTTGCGCAGGTTGTGATAGCTCAGGCCGCTGCCGACGATCAGCACGTCCTCGTCGCGCAGCGGCGCGAGCGCGCGGCCCAGCGCGATGTGCTCGGCCGGGTCGAGGCCGCGGCGCAGCGAGAGCTGCACCACCGGCACCTCGGCCTGCGGGTAGATCGCGGCCATCGGCGAGAACATGCCGTGGTCGTAGCCGCGCTCGGGATCGACGGCGGCCGGCAGCCCGGCCGCGGCGATCAGCGACTGCACGCGCTGCGCGAGCGCGGGCGAACCGGGCGCGTCGTAGTGCACCTCGTAGGTGTGGGCCGGGAAGCCGCCGTAGTCGTAGATCATCGGCGGACGCGGATTGCCCTGCACCGTGAACACCGGCGCCTCCCAGTGGGCCGAGACCATGAGGATGGCCTTGGGCGTGCGGCCGAGCTGGCGCGGCATGTCGGCCAGCGCGGCGGCGAGCCGGTCGTAGGTAGCGCCCATCTCGCGCTTCATCCAGGGCCAGGGGCCGCCGCCGTGCGAGATGAAGTAGGTGGGCAGGCGATTCGGGTTGTCGTGGGTCATGTCGTTGCTTCCTTGAATTGAAGGCGTTGCAGCGACTGTAGATATTTCCTGCGAGGAAATCGACAGGCTACGATTCATCAAATCGTTTCTCCAGAGGAAATCATCGATGGACCGCATGACCAGCCTGCGCGTGTTCCGCGAGGTCGTCGAATCGGGCAGCTTCGTGGCCGCCGCCGAGCGGCTCGGGCTGTCGGCGCCGATGGCCAGCAAGCACGTGGCGCAGCTCGAGAAGTCGCTGGGCGCGCGCCTCTTGCACCGCTCGAGCCGCCACCTGAGCCTGACCGAGGCCGGTACCGCCTGGTACGAGCAGAGCCGGCGCGCGCTCGACCTGCTCGATGCCGCCGAGGCCGCGATCGGCCAGACCCGCGAGGCGCCGCGCGGCCAGCTCAAGCTCAGCGCGCCCGTGTGGTGCGCCACCGCGCGCTTCGCGCAGGTGCTGGCCGACTACCGTGCGCGCTATCCCGAGGTGCTGCTCGACATCCACCTCGAGAACCGCAAGGTCGACCTCGCGGCCGACGGCTACGACCTCGCGCTGCGCGCCACGCAGGAGCCCTCGCCCGCGCTGATCGCGCGGCCGCTGTGCCGCGTGCCCTTCTTCCTCGCGGGCACGCCCGAGTACCTCGCGCGCATGGGCGGCAGCCCCGCGGTGCCGGCCGAGGTGGCGCGGCTCGGCGCGATCGTGCCGAGCTACGTGGCGCTCGACCACCTGGCGCTCACGGGGCCGGGCGGGCGCCTGTTCCCGCTACGGCTCACGCCGGTCATGCGCTCGGACGACACCACGCTCACGCTGCATGCGGTGCGCGCGGGCATGGGCGTGGCGTTCATGCCGGGCTGGCTGCTCGAGGACGACCTCGCGCAGGGCCGGCTGGTGCGCCTGTTGCCCGACCACGAACCGCACCCGGTGACGCTGTTCGCGGTCTACACCAGCCGCCAGTACATGGCACCCAAGCTGCGTACTTTCATCGACTTCCTCGGCGAGCGGCTCGCGGCGCTCGAACCAAAGACCGCGCCCGTTCCCGCCACTTCGTCGCGCAAACCACGCAGAAGCTGAAGAAACGCACCTTTTCAGGGCAAGGTCATGCGCTCACGGCTACAGTCTTCGGCTCTTCGGGAGAGTCAGTCCTTGTTCCGTTTCTTCGAAAAACTTCTACACCCCTACCCCGCCGCCGAACCTCCGCTTCCGCCGCAAGGCTTCTTCGCCTTCCTCTGGGCCTGCACGCAGGGCGTGCGCGGCAAGATCCTCGCGATGGCGGTGCTCACCGCCGTGATGTCGACCTTCGAGGCGCTGCTGTTCGCGCTGCTCGGACGCGTGGTCGACTGGCTCGGCGGCCAGGCGCCCTCGCGCCTGTGGGAAGACCGCGGCACCACGCTCGCCTGGATGGCCGGGCTGCTGGTCGCCAGCATCGCGGTGGTCGCGTTGCAGACCATCGTCAAGCACCAGACGCTCGCGATCAACCTGCCGATGCGGCTGCGCTGGAACTTCCACCGCCTGATGCTGGGCCAGAGCATGGCCTTCTACCAGGACGAGTTCGCGGGCCGCATCACGGCCAAGGTGATGCAGACCGCGCTCGCGGTGCGCGAGACCGTGTTCGTGCTGGCCGATGTGCTGGTGGCGATGGGCGTGTACGTCGCGACCATGATCGTGCTGGTGGGCGTGCTCGACACGCAGCTGATCTGGCCGTTCCTGATCTGGCTGGCCTTCTACATCGGCGCGCTGATCTACTTCGTGCCGCGCCTGGGCGCGGTCGGCAAGGCGCAGGCCGATGCGCGCGCGCTGATGACCGGCCGCGTGACCGATGCCTACACAAACATCGCGACGGTGAAGCTGTTCTCGCACACGCAGCGCGAGGCCGGCTTCGCGCGCGACGCGATGCGCGAGTTCATGCACACGGGCTACGGCCAGATGCGGCTGGTGAGCGCCTTCGAGATCGTCAACCACACGCTGAGCATGGGCCTGACCGCCGGCATGGCGGGCACGGCGCTGTGGCTGTGGTCCACCGGCGCGGTCGGCGTGGGCGCGGTGGCCGCGGCCACCGCCATGGCGCTGCGGCTGCAGGGCATGTCGCACTGGATCATGTGGGAGATGACCAGCCTGTTCGAGAACATCGGCACGGTGCAGGACGGCATGAAGACGCTGTCGCGCCCGCGCGCCGTGCTCGATGCGCCGGGCGCGAAGCCGCTCGAGGTGCCGCGCGGCGAGGTGCGCTTCGAGCATGCGAGCTTCCGCTACGGCGCGGCCGGCGGCCGGCGCGTGATCGAGGACCTCACGCTGACCGTGGCGCCCGGCGAGAAGATCGGCCTGGTGGGCCGCTCGGGCGCCGGCAAGTCGACGCTGGTGAACCTGCTGCTGCGCTTCCACGACCTGGAGAGCGGCCGCATCCTGATCGACGGCCAGGACATCGCGCTGGCCACGCAGGATTCGCTGCGCAGCCACATCGGCATGGTGACGCAGGACACCTCGCTGATGCACCGCTCGGTGGCCGACAACATCGCCTACGGCCGCCCCGACGCGACGCCGGCGCAGATCGAGGCCGCCGCGCGCCGCGCCGAGGCGCACGACTTCATCGGCACGCTGGGCGACGCCAGCGGGCGCCGCGGCTACGAGGCCCATGTGGGCGAGCGCGGCGTGAAGCTCTCGGGCGGCCAGCGCCAGCGCATCGCGATCGCGCGCGTGATGCTCAAGGACGCGCCGATCCTGCTGCTCGACGAGGCCACCAGCGCGCTCGACTCCGAGGTCGAGGCCGCGATCCAGCAGAGCCTCTACACGCTGATGGAAGGCAAGACCGTGATCGCGATCGCGCACCGGCTGTCGACCATCGCGGCGATGGACCGGCTGATCGTGCTCGACGAGGGCCGCGTGGTGGAGGAAGGCGACCACCGCACGCTGATGGCCAAGGGCGGGCTCTATGCGCGGCTGTGGGCGCACCAGAGCGGCGGCTTCCTGGGCGACGCGCTCGACGAGGAAGAAGCGGCGCTGGCCTGAAAAGGCGGGATCGGGCAGCCGAACGCAGAAGGAAGACAAAAACTACGCAGAAGTCGCAGAAGGAATTCCAATTTTTGGTCTTCTCTTCTGCGACTTCTGCGTGACCTTCGCGACCTCTGCGTTCGGCTGTCCGCTCCCGCATTCAGACAGGCAACGCCCCCGCCTCGTACTGCGCCACGAACTCCCCGCTCGGCGGAATCGGCTTGATGATGTCGATCAGCACCCCGTTCGGGTCGCTGGTGATGAAGTGGCGCTGGCCGAAGGCCTCGTCGCGCAGCGGCAGCAGCACCGGCAGGCCGGCCGCGGCCAGGCGGTCGTGCACCGCGTCGGGATCGTCCACCTCGAAGTTCAACAGCAGCCCGCCCGCCACCTTGCCTCGGCCCGCGGCGGGAATGGTCTCGTGCCGGCCGTCGAGCACCGCGAGGTTGACCGAGGGCTCCCCCTCCAGTTGCAGGTGCACGTACCAGTCGCTCGTGAACAGCGGCGCGAAGCCGAAGTGGCGCTGGTAGAAGTCCGCCGTGCCGGCGACGTCGTTGGTCATGATGACCGGGTAGTAGCTCGTGACTTTCATGAGGGGGCTCCTTGAGATGGCTGGAACTGACATACAGTCTGTATGTTTGATTGAATATACATACATACAGTCTGCATGTAAATGACCTCCAAGATCATCCGGACCAACAAGGAGCGCACCGAGACCACGCGGCAGGCGCTGACCGAGGCGGCGCGCGCCCTCTTCGTCGACCAGGGCTATGGCCAGACCTCCACGCCCGACATCGTGGCCGCGGCCGGCATCACGCGCGGCGCGCTCTATCACCACTACGCCGACAAGCGCGACCTGTTCCGCCATGTGCTCGAGCAGGAGTCGCGCGCGGTGGCCGCCGAGATCGCGGCCGCCACGCCCGAGGCGCTGGCGCCGCGCGAGGCGCTGCTGGCCGGCAGCGACGCCTACCTGCGCGCGATGACGGTGCCGGGCCGCACCCGGCTGCTGCTGATCGACGGACCGGCCGTGCTCGGCATGGCGGAGATCATGGCGATGGACGATGCGAACGCCGCCCATTCGCTGCGCCAGGGGCTGGCCGAGGCCGGCATGGGCCGCGGCGAGGTCTCGCTCGATGCGCTCTCGCAACTGCTGTCGGCCGCCTTCGACCGCGCCGCGCTCGAGATCGACGCGGGCGCCGATGCCACCGAGGTGCGCGACGCGATGCGCTGGCTGCTGCAACAAGCTCTCGGCGCGGAGGCGCCAGCCAAACCCGCGCCCAGGCGCAAGAACTAGAGCGAGCGCTAGACGATCCCGCGCCCGCCCATGCGCACCGGCCAGCGCGCGACCGTGCCGCGCTGCAGCGATTCGAGCGTGGTCTGCGTGAAGACGTTGATGCTCACGTGGCGCGCGAGATAGCGTTCGAGCACGAGCCCGAACAGGTAGGGGCTGGCGCCCGAGAAGCCCTGTTCGTCCACGCTCAGCGTGCAGGCCACGCCGCGGCCGTAGACCAGCGGCCCATGGCCCGGCAACCGGCGCGTGACCGGCGCGATGCGCGAGGCCACGAGCGCGTCGACCTGCAGCCGCATCGCCTCGTCGTCGCCCGCGACGAACAACCGCAGCATGTCGCGCAGCGCCTGCGCGCCCTCGCGCCGCGGCAGGCCGGCCAGCGGCAGGTGGTTGAAGCCCAGTTGCCGGATCAGCCGCCAGGCGATCTCGCGCTGCGCGAACGGCGGCCGCGGCATGCTCGGCGGGCGCACCAGCCCCACCGCCGACACCGGCATCGACTCTGCCGCCGCGAGGTCGCTGCGGCCGTTGCGCGGCACCAGGCACGGCAGGTCGCGGTTGGTGAGCCAAGCCTGCGCCCACAGGCTGCGCAGGCCCTCGGGGTACGGCGCCTCGTGCTGGTCGACCAGCGACACGAACGCCTCGCTGCCGATGTACGGCGTGCGCGTGCCGTGGCGGCGCGCGGTGTCCGACACCAGCCGCGGCTCGCGCCGCAAAGAGAAGTAGCGCCCGTGGTTGCCCTGGTCCTCGTTGAGCGTCTGGTAGAGCGGCCGGAACTGCGTCGGGGCCGTGGTCCCTGGCTGCTGGCCGCTCAGCTGCTCGACCGCGTAGACCTCGAAGTCCAGCGGGCGCGAGCGGTCTGGCACGAGGTGGAACTCGGTGCGCGCGGCATCGAGTTCGATGCGGTCGGTGCGGCGCTGGAACAGGTTGACCACCGGCGTGGCGAACAGCGCGAACTGCGCCGCGTCGACCAGGCTTGGCGCCAGCCCGGGGCTCGCGGGCGATCGCGCGAGCAGCACCACGATCTCGGCCTCGCGCCCCTCGATGCGCGACAGGCCCGGCGCGAGTTGCGTCAGCGTGAAGAAGAGAAAGCGCTCGGGGCAGGCGAAGTATTCGTGCAGCAGGTTGTGGCCATGGAGGCTGTTCCATGCCGGCGGCAGCAGTCCCTCGCCGGGCTCGAGGCCCTCGTGCACCAGCGCCTCGTGCACGACCACGTGCGGACGCTCGCCGAGCCGTCCGGGCGTGCCCGTGACGGTGGCGACGGCCGCGGTGTGCAGCAGCTCGAACAGGTGCGAAGCCAGGCGCGCATCGCCGACCAGGCAGACCGGCAGCCGGTCGAGCCCGGCCAGCGCGGAGAAACCGAGCGGCCCGATCGTGCGCAGGCGCAGCCGCAGCGCGCCGCCGACCTGCACCTGCGGCGGCAGATGGCGCTCGAGCGCCGGCAGGTCGGGCGGCGCGCCCGCGAGGCTGGCCTGCGCGATCTCGATCGGCCACAGCGTCACGGCCTGGCTCGAGCGGAACTCGCAGGGTGTCTGCTCGCCCGGCGCCACCTTCGCATGGAAGGCCGTGCCGCGCGGCACCACGAAGCCGCGCCGCAGGTCGCCCTCGTTCGCGCTCGGGTGCAGTTGCGCCACCGCCATCGAGGGCGTGGGGCTCAGGTAGTGGGGATGCATCACCTCGAGCAGCCGCTGCGTGAAGCGCGGGAACTCGGCATCGAGCTTGATCCGCATGCGCGCCGACAGGAAGCTGAAGGCCTCGATCAGCCGCTCGACGTAGGGATCGGCCACCTCGATGCCCTGCATGCCGAGCCGGTGCGCGATCTTCGGATGGGCGGCGGCGAACTCGGCCGCGGCTTCGCGCATGTAGGCCAGTTCCTGGCTGTAGGCCTCGAGCATTCGGGGGTCCATGGGAGTGCTCCAGGTGTCTCAGCGCGCGGAGGGCGCGACGCTCACGCGGCGCGACTCGAGGTCCAGCGTGCTGTGCACCATGAACTCGAGCGGACAGGGCCGCAGGTCGATCAGCGCATGGATCTCGAAGCGCAGTTCGTTGCCCGCGAGACCCGCGCCGGCCAGCGGCACGATGCGCAGCGACCGGGCGATCAGGCGCGGCTCGTAGTCGCGGATCGCGCGCCGCAGCATGCGCTCGAGTTCGCTCCAGCGCCGCTGCGACGCGGGGCCGCCCGCGAACGCCGGCAGGCCGAAGTTCAGCGTGGAAGCCGCGGCCAGCGCATGGCGCGCGCGGTCGATGCGGTCCTCGGCGCTGGTGGTGTCGAGCAGGATTGAGAGGTCGCGCCGCACGATCTCGCGCAGGCGCGCGGGGCTCGCCGCGACGTCGGACATGGCGTCGCGCCGTTGGCTCGGCGCCTCGTCGCGCAGGCGGTCGAACAGCGTGGGCAGCAGCCATGCATGCGGGCGCCGCACGGGCGCGAAAGCCGCTCGCGCCACGCGCGCGCCGGGATGCACGGGATCGATGGAATCGTCGGACATGGTCGCTACCTCCGCCAAGGCCGCCGAGTGTGGCGGCGCCCGCGATGCGGCAGTGCAAACAATGGTCACGCCGCCGCGCACGGGGCCAGACAGGCCCGCGAAGCGGGAGATATGTCATGACCGGCCCCGCAAGTCCTACAGAACCCGCCGCCCCTCGCCGACACCTCCCGCACCCCTTGCGCCGCGATGCTGACCCCATCGTCAACAACGTGGAGTGCTCGCGGTGAATTCCATCATCTACATCGTCGGTCTGGTCGTCGTCATCGTGGCCGTGCTTTCGTTCTTCGGCCTGCGCTGAAAGACGTCAGTCCCCCTCGAACCATCCACACGCCAGAAAGAACGGGGCCGCCACGCGGCCCCGTTTCGCTTTGGGACGCCGGGCATAATCCGCGCGCTGAGCCGCCCTCGGCCGTGGGCGCATTCGCCGGCACCGAGCCGGCCCCGCCTCCGTTCGCGAAGGGACGCTGTTGACCACCACCGCACTGCGCGAGACCCCAGACTTTTCCGATGCGGTGATCACCGAGGCGATCCGATGGGCCGAGCAGAACGGCCCGCTCGACGACGCGCAGGCCATGCGCATCGCCGCGCAGGCGCCGCACACGCCGGCACGCATCGCCGAACGTGCACGCCTGCTCGGCGAACGACTGGGCCTGCAGGCCGAACTGCGGCGCGCGCGCCAGTGGTCGCCCTGGGTGCTGCTCGGGCTCGTGGCCCTCATCGTCGTCGCCGGCCTCGCGCTCGCTGGCAACGTGGTGGGCGGCAGCGAACGCCACATCAACGTGATCGTCGCGCTCGTGAGCCTGCTCGGCGTGCACCTGCTGACGCTGCTGCTGTGGCTGCTCGGGCTGTGGCTGCCGCTGGCCTCCTTCAGCTCGGCGTCGCTGGGCTGGATCTGGCTCTCGCTGACCGCGCGCGTGGCCGGCGGCCGGCATGGCCAGGCGCCGCTGCTGGTGCGCGCCACCACGGGCCTGCTGGGTCGCGCGAAGCTGCTGCCCTGGGCCTTCGGCATCGTGAGCCACGGCATCTGGTCGCTGTCCTTCGCGGTGGTGCTGGCGGCGATGCTGTTCGCGCTGGCCTTCCGCAGCTACACGCTGAGCTGGGAAACCACCATCCTCGATCCGGCCTTCTTCGTGCGCGCGGTCGACGCGCTGGGCTGGGCGCCGTCGCGCCTGGGCTTCCCGGTGCCCGACGCCGCCACCGTGCTGGCCGCCACGCCGCCGGCCTCGGGCCAGCGCACCTGGGCGCTGTGGCTCACGGGCTGCATCCTGACCTACGGCCTGCTGCCGCGCCTCGTGCTGCTGGGCTGGAGCGCCGCCGTGTGGCGCCTGCGCCGCCAGGCGCTGCAGCCCGCGCTCGACGCGCCCTACTACCGCCAGCTCGCGGCCCGCTTCGCGGCACTCGCACCCAGCGCCATCGTCGATGCCGATCCGGGCCGCCGCGCGCGCGAGGCGCCCGTGGGCCTCGCGCCCTCGGACCTGCGCGACCTGCGCGTGCTGGTCGGCTTCGAGCTGCCGCCCGACGTCGCCTGGCCGCCCGAAGGCCTGCCCGCGGACCTGCGGCTCGAGCGCATCGACGGCAGCGCCCCCGAGCGCCGCGCGCTGCTCGATCGCCTCGCGCTCGCGCGGCCGCGCAGCGTGGTGCTGGCCTGCCGCGCGGCCGCGAGCCCCGATCGCGGCACCGAGCGCTTCGTGCGCGACCTGCTCGCGCACAGCGGCGAATGCCGCCTATGGCTGATCGCCGAGGGCGGCAACGACGCCCCGGCGATCGCGCGCTGGCTCGCCTGGCTGCGCGACGCCGGCCTCGACCGCGTGGCCGCGGGCACCTCGCTCGCCGAGCTGCTGGGCGCCACCGACAGCGTCGCATCATGAGCGACCCGATCCGCATCGCCGTCGTCGGCCACACCAATGCCGGCAAGACCTCGCTGCTGCGCACGCTCACGCGGCGCATCGATTTCGGCGCCGTGTCCGACCGCCCCGGCACCACGCGCCATGTCGAGTCGGTCGACCTCGAGATCGACGGCCGCCCCGCCGTGCGCTTCTACGACACGCCGGGCCTCGAGGACGCGGTGGCCTTGCGCGAGCACCTCGCGCGCATCGATCCCGCGGGTCAGGCCACGCCGCCCGAGCGCATCCGCCGCTTCCTGCAGGGCCCCGAGGCACACGGCGCCTTCGAGCAGGAGGCCAAGGTGCTGCGCGCCATGCTCGACATCGACGCCGCCTTCCTCGTGATCGACGTGCGCGAACCGGTGCTGCCCAAGTTCCGCGACGAGATCGAGCTGCTCAATGCCTGCGCGCGGCCGGTGCTGCCGGTGCTCAACTTCGTGCGCGACGCGGCCAGCCGCGAGGCCGCCTGGAAGGAACTGCTCTCGGCCTACGGCCTGCACGTGCAGGTGCGCTTCGACGCGGCGGCGCCCTTCGTGGGCGCCGAGCGCGATCTCTATGGCGACCTCGCGACGCTGCTGCGCGACCGGCGCGAACTGCTGCGCGGCGTGGCCGACGCGCTCGAGGCCGAGGCCGCGGCGCGGCGCCGCGCGGCCGCCGCGCACGTGGCCGAGTTGCTGGTCGACGCCACCGCGCTGCGGCGCGGCGTGCCGGCCGCCGAGTTCGCCGATCCCGCGCGCCGCGACGCGCTGGTCGCCGCGCTGCGCAAGACCGTGTTCGACAAGGCGGAGCGCTGCGCCGACGACCTGCTCGCGCTCTACGGCTTCCGCCAGGGCGATGCGGCCGAGGCGCCGCTGCCGATGATCGAGGGCCGCTGGGCGCTCGACTTCTTCAACCCCGAGGCGATGAAGGACGCCGGCCTGCGCCTGGGCAAGGGCGCGGCCATCGGCGCCGCGGTCGGCGCGGTGGCCGATCTCGCGGTGGCCGGCCTCTCGCTCGGCGCCGGCGTGGCGCTGGGCAGCGCGATCGGCAGCGCGGTGTCGCAGGGCTGGGGCCCGCTGGGCCGCAAGCTCGCGAACAAGCTGCGCGACGTGCACGAGCTCACGGTGGAGGACGGCGTGCTGTTCACGCTCGCGGCCTGGCAGCTGCAGCTCGCACGCGCGCTCGAGCGCCGCGGCCATGCGGCCACGCAGCGCATCGAGGCGGTGGACGGCGGCGCCGACGCGGCCGGCGAGGCCATCGCCGCCGCGCTGCGTGCCGCGCAGCCGGCGCGCAGCCATCCCGAATGGGAGAGCGGCCAGGGCGCGGCCGGTGCCTTGCAGTCGGTGCGCGCGCTGTGGCGTCCCGCGCCGCAGCGCGAGGCGCTGGTGGCGACGCTCGCGGGGCTGCTGCAGGGCGGCTTCGAGGCCTGAGCCCGAGCCGCGCTCAGTCCAGCAGATCCTCCAGCCGCAGCGGCAGCCGCCGCAGCCGCTTGCCCGTGGCATGGAACACCGCGTTCACGATCGCGGGCGCCACGCCCACCATCGCGACCTCGCCGAGCCCCTTCACGCCGAGCGCGTTGAAGCGCGTGTCGGGCTTGCCGACGAAGCCGACCTCGATGCGGCCGATGTCGGCCGCCACCGGCAGCACGTACTCGGCCAGGTCGGCGTTGAGGAAGCCGCCATGGCGCGGATCGACCTCGCTGGCCTCGCGCAGCGCGGCGCCGATGCCCCAGACCACGCCGCCCTCGACCTGGCTGCGCGCGGTGCGCGGACTCGCGACCGCGCCGCAGTCGGCCACGCTCACCACCCGCGGCACGCGGATGCGGCGCGTGGTCGGCTCGATGCGCACCTCGACGAAATGCGCGATGAAGCTGAAGCCCACGTAATCGGGATAGACCGGCCCGGCCGCGGCCGGCAGCCCGCCCGTGAGCCGGCCATAGACCTGCTCGGGCTGGCCGGGCGCGCGGCGCCGGCTCTCGGCCTCGGCCTGCGCGCGGCCCGAGGCACGCAGCAGTTCGAGCGCGGTGGCGTTCGCGCCCGCGCCGGGCGCACGGGTGCGCAGGTCCTCCATCAGCCGCTGCGCCGCCTCCTGCACCGGCGGCAGCGCGGTCGCGGTGCCCCAGGAGCCGGCGGTCAGGTGCTGCGGCGCGGCGCCGGTGTCGCCGAGGGCAATCTCCACCGCGGCCACCGGCGCGCCGAGCACGCGCGACACGGTGAGCGCGATCGCGGTGCGCATGCCCTGCCCCATCTCGTGGCCGCCCACCGCCACGCGCACCCGGCCGTCGCCGGCCAGGCTCACGGTGGCGAAGGCCGGCGCCATCGCAGCCTTGTAGGCGCCCACGGCCACGCCCCAGCCGATGCGACTGCCGTCGGCGGCGCGCATCGAGCCCGGCGCCATGTCGCGCCGCGCCCAGCCGAAGGCCTCGCTGCCCTGCACCAGGCATTCGGCCAGGTGGCGCGAGGAGAAGGGCTTGCCGCTCAGCGGATCGACCGCGGTGTCGTTGGCGAGCCGGAAGGCCACCGGGTCGCGGCCCAGCAGGTAGGCCATCTCGTCGACCGCGCTCTCGAACGCGAAGGCGGCCGGATGCTCGAAGGGCGCGCGCATGTAGCCCGGCGTCTGCACGTCGGTGCGCACCAGCCGGTCGCGGCCGAGGAAGTGCTTCACGCCGTACAGCCGCGAGGTGATCTCGCTGCCACTCGAGGGAAAGAGGTCGTGGCGCGAGGTCTGCTGGTCGATGTCGTGCACCGCCGCGACCAGCCGGCCCTCGCGGTCCGCGCCCAGGCGCACGTGGTGCCGGCTCGCGGGCCGGAAGCTGGCGTTGTGGAACAGCTGCGCGCGCGTCAGCACCAGCTTGACCGGCCGGCCGAGCTCGCGCGCGGCGATCGCCACCGCCGCGGTGTGCGACTGCAGCGAGTTCTTCTGGCCGAAGCCGCCGCCCAGCGTGGGCGAGAGCACGCGCACGCGCGCCGGCTCGATGCCGAGCTGCTTCGCGAGGCCGTGGCGCACGCCCTCGGCGTTCTGCGTCGGCTCGCGCACGGTCAGCACGCCTTCGCTCCATTCGGCCACGGTCGCGATGATCTCCATCGGGTTCTGGTGCTGGATCGGCAGCTCGTAGCGCGCCTCCACCGTGAAGGCCGCCGCGGCCAGCGCGGCCTCGGCATCGCCCACGCGGCGGTCGGCGAACATGGGCTGCGGCAGCAGCGAGGACTGGGCCTGCGGCTGCGCGTCGGACGCGTCGATGCCCGCGACGAAGGGCTGGGCCTCGTAGCGCACTTCCACCAGGGCCGCTGCCTCGCGCGCGGCTTCGAGCGTGTCGGCGACCACCATCGCGACCGTCTGGCCGCGATAGGCGATCTGCGCCGAGCGCAGCGGATAGAAGCTCTGGAAGCCGAAGCCGCCGCCCATCAGGAAGCCGCCCGATTCGAAGGCGCCGATGTTCTGGTGCGTGTAGACCTTGCGCACGCCGCGCACGCGCTCGGCGGCGGCGGTGTCGATGCGCGCCACGCTGCCGCGCGCGATGCGCGACGGCACCAGCGCGGCATGCAGCAGACCGGCGCGCGCATCGTCGGCCGCATAGCGGGTGGCGCCGCGCACCTTGTCGTGCGCATCGACGCGCTCGGCACCGGGCCGCGCGCCGCGTTGGGGGTTGCTTGTCGTGGTTGCCATGGTTCAGCTCCTGTCCCGGGCCAGCATCAGCGCGTCGGTCACCGTCTCGATGCCGAGCGCCACCTTGAAACCGTTGTGTTCGAGCGGCTTCGCCTGCGCGAACGCGATCTCGGCCGCGCGTCGCGCCGCGGCCTGCGTGAAAGGCCGCCCGACCAGGCTGCGCTCGGCCTCGAGCGCGCGCCACGGGTGCGTGGCCACGCCGCCGAGCGCGATGCGCGCATCGACCACGCGGTTGGCGCGCAGGTGCAGGCCCACCGCCGCCGAAGCCAGCGCGAAGGCATAGGACTCGCGGTCGCGGATCTTGTGGTACGTGGAGGCCCGCCCCGCCGGCGTGCGCGGCACGCGGATGCGCACGATCAGCTCGTCGGCCGCGAGCACGGTCTCGAGGTGCGGCGTGGCGCCGGGCGCGCGGTGCAGTTCGCGCACGGCCACCGTGCGTTCGCCGCGCGGACTCAGCGTGTCGACCTGCGCATCGAAGGCCGCGAGCGCCACCGCCCAGTCGCCCGGGTAGACCGCCACGCAGGCCTCGCTGCCGCCGAGCACCGCATGGCCGCGGTTCACGCCGGCCAGCGCCGCGCAGCCGCTGCCGGGCACACGCTTGTTGCAGGCGAACTCGGGGCCGCCGCGGAAATAGGCGCAGCGCGTGCGCTGCAGCAGGTTGCCGCCCACGCTCGCCATGTTGCGCAGCTGCTGCGAGGCGGCCTTCCACAGCGATTCCGACAGCGCGGTGAACTCGCGCTGCACCACGGGATGCTCGGCCACGTCGCTCATCGCGGCGAGCGCGCCGATGCGCAGTTCGGCCCGGTCGCTGGCGTCGATCTCTCGCAGGCCCTCGATGCGGCCGATGTCGACGACCGTGGCCGGCGCTTCCACGCCGAGTTTCATCAGGTCGAACAGGGTGGTGCCGCCCGCGAAGTAGCGCGCGCCGGGCTGGCTGCGTGCCAGCAGCTGCACGGCCTCGGCGCTGCTGCGCGGCCGGTGGTAGGCGAAGTCATGCATGGCGGCGGCCCTCCATGCGTTCGGCGGCATCGCGGATCGCCTCGAGGATGCCGGCGTAGGCGCCGCAGCGACAGAGGTTGCCGCTCATGTACTCGCGGATCTGCGCCTCGCTGGTGGCATGGTCCTCGCGCACGCAGGCGATGGCGGCCATCACCTGGCCCGGCGTGCAGTAGCCGCACTGCAGCGCGTCGTGGTCGACGAAGGCCTGCTGCATCGGATGCAGCGTGCCGTCGGGCGCGGCGATGCCCTCGATGGTGGTGACGGCGCAGCCGTCGGCCTTCACGCCCAGCGTGAGGCAGGAGGCGACGCGCCGGCCGTCGAGGTGCACGGTGCAGGCACCGCACTGGCCGTGGTCGCAGCCCTTCTTGGCGCCGGTGAGGCCGAGCTGCTCGCGCAGCACGTCGAGCAGCGAGGCGCGCGGCTCGAGCTGCAGCGCATGCGGCTGGCCGTTGATGACGACGCGGGTATCGATGCGCGGCGGCGCGGGCGTGGCCGCGGCCTCGTGCGCGCTCGCCAGGCCGGTGCCCGCGGCACCGGCGGCACCGGCCGCGGTGCTCATCATGAAGGTGCGGCGGCTCAGCGCGGGCGCGCCGGTGCCGGGGGATGGGGTGGGGTTCATCGTGGCGTCCTTTCTTCTTCTGCTCAGACCTCGCGCCCGATGCGCGCATCGAGCGACAGCCGGCCGCCGCCGCGCGCCAGCAGGCACAGCGCGATGAAGAACAGCATCAGCGGGTATTCGAAGCCGCGGTCGATCCACGGGAAGGTCGGGCCCATCACGTAGCAGATGACCAGCATCTGCACCGCGACCATCGCGGCGACCACGCGCGTGAACAGGCCGGCCGCCAGCATCAGCCCGCCCACGCCCTCGAGGAGGGCGACGAACCAGCCGAGCAGCTCGGCGCCCGGCAGGTGCAGCACGTTGGCGATCAGGTTGACCGAGCCCTTCATCGGGTCGGCCATGCTGCCGTGGCTGCGGCCCAGCAGCTTGGGCAGGCCGTGGGTCACGAGCATCAGGCCGAAAGCCAGGCGCAGCAGCGCGTAGCTCAGCGGCTCGAAGCGGTCATAGGTGCCGCGCAGGCGCGGAAAGATCAACTGCATGGGGGTCGCTCCTCGGAAGGAAAAGGTGACGAGGCGCGGCGGGATGGCCGGCGCGCTGGCAGTCTCTCTGTTCTGCATTGGCGAATAAATATGCGAATTTCGTCAATACAATTCAACACAGGCCAACAATCTGCCGAGCTCATTCCATGGACCGCTTCGATGCCATGCGCCTGTTCACCCGCATCGTGGAGCTCGGCAGCTTCACGCAGGCCGCGGCCGCGCTCGAGCTGCCGCGCGCCACCGCCACCCATGCGATCAAGGAGCTCGAGGCCCGGCTGCAGGTGCGCCTGCTCGAGCGCACCACGCGCCAGGTGCGCACCACGGTCGACGGCCAGGCCTACTACGAGCGCTGCCGCCACCTGCTGCTCGAGCTCGAGGACGCCGAGTCCTCGCTCGCGCAGCTCGCGGTCAATCCGCGCGGGCGGCTGCGCATCGACATCCACGGCGCGGCCGCCAACGACATCGTGCTGCCGCGCATCGGCGACTTCCATGCGCGCTATCCGAACATCGTGCTCGCCGTGGGCAGCGGCGACCGGCTCGTGGAGCTGGTGCGCGAGGGCGTGGATTGCGTGGTGCGCGCGGGCGAGCCCAAGGACTCCTCGCTGGTCACGCGCCGGCTCGCGCTGCTGCCGCAAGTGACCTGCGCGAGCCCGGCCTACCTGGCCGAACGCGGCACGCCGCTGACACCGGCCGACCTGCTGGGCCAGCGGCACCTGGCGGTGAACTTCTTCTCGTCCTCGCGGCCCGACCACTTCCCCTACCTGTTCGAGGTGAACGGGCGCGTCGAGCAGGTCGTGCTGCCCGACTGGATCAGCGTGAACAACGCCGACAGCTACAAGACCTGCGCCGAGCAGGGCTGCGGGATCATCCAGGTGCCGCGCTATCACATCGAGCGCCAGCTGCGCGCCGGCACGCTGGTCGAGATCCTCTCCGATACGCCCTGCCCGCCGATGGTCTATTCGGTGCTCTACCCGCAGCACCGGCTGCTGTCGCCACGCGTGCGGGTGTTCGTGGACTGGGTGACGGCGCTCTATGCGGAGCGCTTCGGGGCGCTGACGTAGCGGCCATGCCGTGGGACCGTGCCGCGCCGACAGGCATGGCCGCGGCATCCGGGCCGGCCGCTCATTCGTCGTCCGACAGCTGCGCCAGCTTGACGCGCAAGGTCTCGCGCTCGCGATCGAACAGCAGCGGAAGCGCCAGCCATTGCTCGTAGAGCGTGGCGATCCAGCAGCAATAGCCGCTGTCGGGCCGATGCGCCTCCAGGCGCTCGAAGCACTGATGGATGTCGAGCATGTGGGCCGGTTCATGGCGGCCGATCCACGCGAGCGCGCGGATCGCCGCACAGGTCGACCAATCGGCGGGACCGAGCATCGCGCAGAGCAGCAGCTCGCGCCGCCGCGAACCCTGCCAGCCCTCGTCAACCTGCGCCAGGACCTGCGCCGCGACCATCTGCACGCGCGGTAGCCAGGCCAGCGCCTCGGTGCCCGCCGGCAGCGCGGGTGGATGCACCATGCAGGCCAGCACCTCGAGCGAACGGTCTTGCCCCGAAGCGGGACCGAGAGCCAGCGCCGCGTGGCTGGCGGCGGCCCAGTTGGCATCCGGTTCGTAGGGCATCCGGGCCAGCCCGGCAATGCGTTCGAGCACCTCCGGCGCGGGCGCCGGCAATGCCGGGCTCGCATCGGTGCCGTCGTAGCGCCACAGCGAATGTGCCACCGGACCGGCCGGCTCCCGCGGATCGGGATGCGGGATGCCGTCGACCCGCACCGTCAGGGTCACGGGCTGATCCAGTGCCGCCAGCGCGAGCGTGAAAGCCAGGGCATTGGAAGGCGCCTCGATCGAGGACAGGCTCATCGACAAACGATTCGGCCGGGACGGCTCGGTGCTGTTGCCGGCCGGCGGGGCGGCCCGAAGCGACGCGAGCAGCTTGCGCAGCGTGTTGGCGCTCGCGTCCTCCGGCTCGGGCAGCCTGTCGAACGCGGTATGCCAGAGCCGCTGCGCCCGCGCATTGCCTGCCTGGGCGGCTGCGAGGACGCGGTCGATCCACTGCGCGTCGCCCGTCAGCTTCCATTGGCAATACCACTGCGAGGCCTGCGCCCAGTCATGATCGGCCTCCTGCGCAAGCACATGGTCGTACCCCTGCAGCGCCTGTGCCCAGTCCTGGTTCTCGAGCCAGCCATCGGCCATCTCGAGAAAGGTGCTGAGCTCTTGCGGGTCGAACGCGATCGCACGGCGAAAGGCCTGCTCGGCCTCGGGCATGCGCCGCTGCTGGCGCAGCACCAGGCCGATCGCCGTCGCCACATGCCAGTCGGACGCTTCGGCCAATGGCCCGGCCAGCAGCAGCGCATCGTCGAACAGGCCGGCGCGCCGCAGGAAGCCGATCCGCAGCATGCGCCACTGCGCCTGGAACTCGTCCGGCGGCGCGATGCGCGCCAGCACCCGTGCCCAGCGCTGCATCGACCAGAGTCGGCGGGCGCTGCTGAGTCGGGCTTCGGAAGACTGCGTCAGCATCGCCTTGGCCAGGCGCATCTGCAGCCCGACGGAGAGCGACTCGATCGCCCCCGCGGGCTCGAGCCACTCGAGCAGCCAGGCACTCAGCCTGCCCGCGCCCCCGGGTTCCGACTGCATGATCTCCACCACGAGTTCGGTGGCCTCCTCCAGCCGGCCATCGCGCCGCCAGAGCCATGCCCGCAAGGCCTCGGGGCCCGCGTACCTTTGCTGTTCAGGAGGCAGCAGCGTCTCGGCGGCACCGCTGCCCGCCTTGTGCGCATAGCGCCCGGCCAAGGCCAGCGAGTCCGCATCGGTCGGCGCCATCAGCAGCAGATTGCCCAGATGCTGCGCGCCATGCGCGAGTTCGCCGTCCATCTCGAGTGAGTTGCGCGCGATCCATCGTTCGAACTCGAAGGTGCCGGCGCGAAGTTCCACCGCGCCGCTTTCCTTCGGCACCGCGTCCACCGCGTTCCGCGGCGCGGCGCGACCGCCGATCCAGCGTTTCCACCATGACATCGCCTTGTTCTCCCTCGATTGCACATCGCGCACATCGCGCAGGACATTGCCTGGCCTCGGCCATCGAGCGCGAATGTACCGGACGCAAAACACTCCTTCGATGGACGCCGCCGCATGGCCGCGCATCCGCGTTGAAAGCGGCACGCAGGCCGGTGCTCGGCCAGCGGATCGGAGGCTTCATGGCGCCACGATGTCGCTGCCGCGGGCCGTGGCACCAGTCATGGTTCCGTCATGGGTCAAACCTAGCATCCGGCGGCCTTCTGGCCATATCCAACACGTAAAAAACAACCATGACCTCAAAGCTTCCCGCACCCGCACCCCGTCCCCTGCGCGCCGCCTTCGCCGCGCTCGGTGGCAGCCTCGTCATCGCCGCCTGCGGCGGTGGTGGTGGCGGTGCCATCGGCCCGGTGTTACCGCCCGCCCCCCCGCCCGCACCCGCGCCCGCCCCGGCGCCCACGCCGCTGGGCACGCTCGACGGCTCGGTGCCGCTGGTGATCGGCCACCGCGGCCTGCCCGGCCTGTTCCCGGAGGAAACCCAGAAGGCCTACGAAGCGGCCGCCGATGCCGGCGCCGATTCGCTCGAGACCGACCTGCACCTGACCAAGGACTGCGTGCTGGTCGCGCGCCACAACCCCTGGCTCAGCGACAACACCGACATCGCCGACGTCGCCAAGACCAATGCCACCGTGAACGCGCGCAAGCGCACCGTGCCCGGCGTGCTGGTCGACGTGAAGTACCCGCCGATCGAGGCCAACGGCCCCAAGCAGTACCTGAGCGACCTCACCGATCCCAAGGATCCGAAGTCGGTGCTCAAGTCGCTGATCGTCGACGGCGAGGACCACACCAACGACTGGTCCATCACCGACTTCACGCTGGCCGAGCTCAAGCAGTGGATCCACGGCACCACCTACGACGCGAAGGACGAGCGCCCGACCGATCTCAACGGCAAGCTGCCGATCCTGAGCTTCCAGGAAGTGATCGACATCATGCGCGCCAAGGCCAAGGCCACCGGCCGCACGATCACCGTGTACCCGGAAACCAAGAACCCGATCTGGAACAACGCCCAGGCGATCGCCAACGGCTGCGGCCCGGCCGGCAGCCATCCGCTGGAAGACGCGCTGCTCAAGGCGATGAACGCCAACGACCTGAACCGCAAGGACGCACCGATCTTCGTGCAGAGCTTCGACCCGGTGAGCCTGAAGTACCTGCGCTCGGCCGGCCTCAAGGCACGCGCGGTGCAGCTGGTGGACGGCAACGCCATCGACTTCAAGACCGGCGAGATGATCTACGTCACCAACGACGTCTACACCTTCGTCGACGGCCGCCCCTACAGCTGGACGCTCGCGGGCGACCCGCGCTGGTTCGGCGCGATGCTCACCCCGGCCGGCCTGGCCGAGGTGAAGACCTATGCCGACGGCATCGGCCCGTGGAAGCCGCAGGTGATGGCCCACACCATCGTGCCCTTCAAGACCGGCGGCACGCTGGCCGACGTGAACACGATCAAGCCCACCGCGCTGATCGCCGACGCCCACAAGGCCGGCCTGTTCGTGCACAGCTACACCTTCCGCAACGAACAGAAGTACCTCGCGGGCGTGTTCAAGAAGGACCCCAAGGCTGAGTACCTCGCGTACTTCCGCGCCGGCATCGACGGCGTGTTCTCGGACTTCGCGAACACGGCCTTCGCGGCGCGCCAGGACTACCTGAAGGAAACCGGCCGCTGAGCCGGCAGGCGGCACGGCATGTACCCGGGCGAACGACTCAACGGGTACAGCCACCTGCTCGGCCTGCTGCTCGCCCTGCCGGCGGCCGTGCTGCTGCTGGCCAAGACTCTGCCCACGGGCGACCCGGCGAAGATCGCTGGCTCGCTCGTGTTCTCGCTCTCGGCGGTCGCGCTCTACGCGGCCTCCACCCTGTTCCACAGCACGCGCGGCCGGCTCAAACGCCTGTGGGAGTGCGCCGACCACTGCGCGATCTACCTGCTGATCGCCGGCACCTACACCCCGTTCGCGCTGGTGATGCTCGAAGGCGCCTGGGCCTGGCTGCCGCTGCTGGCGATGTGGGGCGCGGCCGCGGTCGGCATCCGGCGCGAGCTGATGGCCGCGCGCGGCGCGCCCGTGAAACCCTCGCTGCCGCTGTACATCGGCATGGGCTGGCTCGCGATCGCCGCGGCCGTGCCGCTGGCGATGCAGCTCGAGGGCGGCGGCCTCGCATGGCTGCTGATCGGCGCCGTGCTCTACACCGCGGGCACGGTCTTCTACCGCAACCGCCGCGGCTTCCGGCACGCGCATGCCGTGTGGCACCTGTTCGTGCTCGCGGGCACGGTCAGCCACTACGTGGCGGTGGGCTGGTTCGTGCTGTAACCCGGCCTCTTACTCTTCGCTGGTCCACTCCACCTGCACGCCCAGGCTGCGCAGGTTCTCGACGAAGCGCGGATGCGCGCGGCGGATCGGCGTGGCGTTGCGGATCTCGGAGCGGCCCTCGATGCTCGAGGCCACCATGAAGAGCGCGATCGCCACGCGGATGATGTAGGGGCTCTCGACCACCGCGGGCACCAGCGGGGCGCCGCCGAAGGTGATGAGCCGGTGCGGGTCGGACGAGAACACGTGGGCGCCGAATTTCGAGAGCTCGCCGGTCCAACCCAGCGCGCCGTCGTAGACCTTGTTCCAGAACATCGCGTTGCCCTGCGCGCGCACGCCCAGCGCGATGAAGATCGGCAGCAGGTCGACCGGGAAGTACGGCCAGGGCGCGGCCTCGACCTTGGTCAGCACGTTGGCCGTGAACGGCGTCTGCACCTTCAGCGGCCCCGAGCGCACGGCGCGCGACCAGCCGTCCTCGTGCACGATCTGCACGCCGAACTTGGCGAAGGTGCGGTCGATCAGCGGGAAGTTGGCCGGCGCGCTGTTGCGCACCACCACGTCGCCGCCGGTGATGGCGCCGAGCGCGAGGAAGGTGGTGATCTCGTGGAAGTCCTCGTCGAAGCGGAACTCGCCACCGCCCAGCGCATGGCCGCCATGCACCGTGAGGCGCGAGGTGCCGATGCCGTCGATGCGCGCGCCGATCATGGCCATGAAGCGGCAGAACTCCTGCACGTGCGGCTCGGAGGCCGCGTTGGTCAGGGTCGAGGTGCCCTCGGCGCCGACCGCGCACAGCACGAAGTTCTCGGTGGTGGTGACCGAGGCGTAGTCGAGCCAGTGGTCGGTGGGCACCAGGCGCCCGGCGGTGCGCACCAGCAGCGAGCCCTCGGCGCGCTCGACCTGGCCGCCGAAGCTGCGGAACACCTCCACGTGCGGATCGATCTCGCGCACGCCCAGGGTGCAGCCCTTGACGTTGTCCTCGAGCCGCGCCACGCCGAAGCGCGCCAGCAGCGGCGGCACCAGCATGATCGAGGAGCGCATCTCCTCGGGCAGCCGGTGGGCGGCGGCGTCGAACACGGTGTCGCGGTGGTGCAGCGCGAGCGTGCCGGTGGCGTGGTCGAGCTGCACCTCGCTGCCCAGCGTGCGGAAGATGTCGAGGATCTTGCGCACGTCGGTGATGTCGGGCACGCCATGCAGGCGCAGCGGCTCGCGCGTGAGCAACGTGGCGCAGAGGATCGGCAGCACCGCGTTCTTGTTGGCCGACGGCGTGATGCGGCCGCGCAGCGGCGTGCCGCCGTGGACGATGAGATTGGACATGTGTGTGTGGGACCCCTGTATGGGGTGAATGATAGGCGGCGCTAGGCCTCGTGGCCCGGCGTGCGGCGCGGAATCCAGTGGGCCAGCACGCCGGCCGCGGCGAAGGCGAGCCCGCCCGTGACCGCGATGCCCGCGGCCAGCGAGAGGCTGCCCGCGAGGAAGGACAGCAGCGCCGGCCCGCAGGAGGCGCCGATGTCGGACATCAGCCGCCACACGCCGAGGAAGTGCGCGCGGCCATGGCGCGGCGAATGGTCGGCGCCCAGGGTCATGATCATTCCCGAGCCGATGCCGTTGCCGAAGCCGATCGCCAGCGCCGCGACCAGCAGCGTGGCGGCGCCCGTGGTCAGCGGCATCAGCAGCATCGCGAGCCCCATGATCAGCATCGAGGGCACCGCGACCCAGCGCCGGCCCTTCTGGTCCATCACCTTGCCGGCCGGGTAGAACACCAGCATGTCGATGCCGCCGGCCATGCCGTAGATCAGCGAGGCCACCGAGGGAGCGAGCGCGAGGTGGTCGGCCCACAGCGGGATCACGGCCTGGCGCGAGGCGCGCACCGCGCTGACCAGGGTCACGGCGATGCCCAGCGTGAGGAACACGCGGCGGTGATCGCGCAGGGTCGAGACGATGGTGGGCTTCGCGGGCGCGGCCTGGCCCGGCGGCACGGGCGGCAGTTCGAGGTCCGGGATGCGCGCGCCCAGGATGGCCGCGCCGGCCACCGCCACGATGCCGAGCACGTAGGCCGCCATCAGGCCGAAGAAATGCACCGCGCCGGCCGCCAGGAAGGGGCCGATGAACATGCCGATGCGCATCACGCCGCCCAGCGTGGACAGCGCCCGCGCGCGGTACTCGACCGGCACCGCCTCGCTCATGTAGCTCTGGCGCGCGAGGTTGTAGACCGCCTGCGACATGCCGACCATGAAGCAGCCGAGCGCGAACAGGCCCAGGTGCGAGGTCCACACGCACAGCGCCATGCCGAGCGCGCTCCAGGCGCCGGCCGCGACGATGGCCCAGCGCTCGCCCCAGCGCATGGTGATCATCGAGGCCGGGATGTTGTTGAGCAGCGAGCCGATGCCGATCAGCGCCATCACCAGCGCCGCCATCGGCACCGAGGCGCCGAGCTCGCGCGCCGTGAGCGGCACGATCGGCAGGATCGCGCCCTCCCCGATGCCGAACAGCAGCGAGGGGCCGAAGGCCGGCACCGCGATGCGCCACAGCGAGAACGGGGCCTGGGAGGAGGACGAGGAGGTGGAGACGGCGGGCGGGGACGACATGCGGCGGGGGCTCTGGCTGGATGCCCTGGCCGCGCGGGGCGCGCAAGGCGCCGGCATTGTCCCGCCGATGGCGCGCGGGCGCAGGCGCGCCGCGCAGTGCCCGATGGGGCGGGTACGGCATTGCGGCCCGGGGCAGCGGGAACGCTCAGCCCCGCATCGCGTTCGCCACGATGCGCACCGCCGAGGCCACCACGTCGTTGCGCGTCTTCGCGCCCTTGTCGCCCGGGAAGGTCAGGTACACCGCGAGCACCAGCGGCGCGCCCGAAGCCGGCCACAGCACGCCGACGTCGTTGTTGGTGCCGTAGTCGCCCGCGCCGGTCTTGTCGCCCACGGCCCAGCCGGCCGGCACGCCGGCCAGGAAGCGCTCCTTGCTGGTGGTGTTGCCGCGCAGCCAAGCCTCGAGCCGCGCGCGCTGCGGCGCGGCCAGCGCGTCGCCGAGCACCAGCCGCTGCACGCTGGCGGCCATCGCGGCCGGGCTGGTGGTGTCGCGCGGATCGCCGGGGATGGCGCTGTTGAGCTCGGTCTCCCAGCGGTCGAGGCGGAACACCGTGTCGCCGATGGAGCGCGCATAGGCCGTGACGCCGGCGGGCCCGCCGAGCTGGTGCATCAGCAGGTTGGCCGCGGCGTTGTCGCTGTACTGCAGCGTGGCGGCGCACAGCTCGGCCACGGTCATGCCGTCGGCCAGGTGCTTCTCGGTGATCGGCGAGTTCGGCAACAGGTGGGCGCGGGTGTAGCTCAGGCGGCGCTCGAGCAGCGCCGGTTCCTGCGCGGTGCCGCGCTGCAGGATCGCGGCCGCGAGCATCAGCTTGAAGGTGCTGCACATCGGAAACAGCTCGTTGCCGCGGTGCGCGATGCGCGCGCCGCTGCCGGTGTCGAGCGCATGCACGCCCAGGCGGCCGCCGCAGTCGCGCTCGAGCGCCGCGAGCCGGGCCTCGGCGTCCGGGCCGGCGGCGGACCAGGCGGCGCAGGCGCTCGCGAGCGGAACCGCGCTGGCGGCGGCGAGGAGCGTACGGCGTCGGATCGGTGTGTTCATGAGTGTGGGATTGCGAGAGAGTGGTTGGACGAGACCGCATCGTAGGAACGGGCACCCCGCGCCGCCAGCGCGAGCGGGGCGGCGGGCGTCCCGGCTGTATCGGGTGTAACGGCACGGCCGGCATGGAAATTCAACCGAAGGGTTGAACGAAATCCGGAACCGATCTATATTCAACCTCATGGTTGAACTTGAACTGCCTGCCGAGCGCCAGGACCAGCGCCTCGACGCCATCTTCCACGCGCTGGCCGACAGCACGCGGCGCACCATGCTGCAGCTGCTGGCCCAGGGCGACTGCAGCGTGGGCGAGCTCGGCGCGCCGTTCCGCATGAGCTTCGCCGGCGCCTCCAAGCACGTGAAGACGCTGGAGCGCGCGGGGCTGGTGTCGCGCACGGTGCAGGGCCGCGCCCACGTGTGCCGGCTCGAGCCCGCCGCGCTGGCCACGGCCGACGCCTGGCTGCGCTACTACGAGGGCTTCTGGGGCGGCCGCCTCGACGCGCTCGAGCAGGCGCTGCGCGACGACGCCGCCGGCTGATTTCTTTTTTTCATCCGACACAAGGAGCAGCACCCATGACCACCACCGAACGATTCGGCCGGCTCGTCGAGCCCGGCACCCTGCGCATCGAGCGCCTGCTGGCCGCGCCCGTGGAGCGCGTCTGGTCCTACCTGACCGATCCCGGGAAGCGCGCGCGCTGGCTCGCGGGCGGCACCATGGCGGCGCAGCCCGGCGCGGTGTTCGAGCTGCGCTTCGAGCACACCACCCTCTCGGGCGAGGCCGCGCCCGAGCGCTACGCGGCCTACCGCGCGCCGCACCAGCAGAAGTCGCGGCTGCTGCGCATCGAGGCGCCGAGGCTGCTGGTCATCAGCTGGGGCAGCGAGGCGGACGACGCCTCCGAGGTCACTTTCGAACTCGCGCCGCAGGGCGATTCGACCCGTCTCGTGCTCACGCATCGGCGCCTGCCCGATCGCAAGGAAACCGTCAGCGTGGCCAGCGGCTGGCATGCGCACCTCGAGGTGCTCGAGGCGCTGCTCGAGGGCCGCGCGCCCGCGGGCTTCTGGACCGCGCTGACAGCGATCGAGCAGCACTACGAAGCGCAGATCCGCTGAGGCGCACGCGCTCGACCACCACAGGGGGCCTTCGGGCCCCTTTTCTTTTTCGGCCGGCGCTGTCGCGGCGCTGTCATGCGGCTCGCGCAGCATTCGAGGCATTGGTTGTATTTGTGGAATTTGTTGTAAATCACATTCATCTGCCCAAGTGCACATGAATGCATCGATCGCCGGCAAGCCACGCACGACCAGGAATGCCTTCGTGCCGGGGGGGGTCGAGTGCCCGCCCCGGCGTTCTTGACCTGCCGGAGTTCCCCGATGACAACGCCGAGAGGCCGCCTCGCGCGCGCCGCCCTGTGCCTGACCCCCGTGCTTCTGCTGGCCGCCTGCGGCGGCGGTGGCGGTGGCTCGACCCCCTTCCTTCCCGTTACGCCGCCCGCGCCCGCGCCGGCGCCCGCTCCAGCGCCCTCCCCCGCGCCGGCACCCCGCCCCAAGGCGCTGGTCATCGGCGTCGACGGCGTGCAATACGCGGCCCTGCAACAGGCGCTCGGCGACGCGCGCATGCCCGCGCTGCAAGGCCTGGGCACCTTGCTGCCTTCCTACACCGGCGGCGTGCTCGGCCAGCGCACGCAGCAGCAGGCCACCGACGGGCCGTCGTGGGCCACGCTGCTGACCGGCGGCTGGGCCGACCGGCACGAGATCCGCTCCAACTACGAAGGCCAGGCCTTCGGCGCCGACACCGTCTTCAAGCTGCTCAAGCAAGGCCGCGCCGACACCCGCAGCGCGGTGGTCGCGAGCTGGAGCGGCCTGCCGCAACTGCTGCGCGCCGACAAGGCCGCGGGCTACCTCGAGCTCGCGAAGGACTGCGACGGCAGCGACGACTGCGTCTCGACCGAGGCCGCGGGCGCGCTCGAGAGCGGCGGCTACGACCTCGTGGTCGCCGACTACCAGGGCCCGGCGCAGGTCGCCGACGTGGCGGGCTACGGCAGCGACTACCAGAACGCGCTCGCGCAGGTCGACAGGCAGATCGCCACGCTGCGCGCCGCGCTGGCGCGGCGCCGCGCGGCCCAGCCGCAGGAGGACTGGCTGGTGGTCGTCGCCACCACCCACGGCCTGGGCGCCACCGGCGTGGCCGACGGCATCCCGGTGCCGTCGAACCTCGCGACCGCGCTGGTGCTCGACCGCCGCGCCAACCTCGACGCAGCAGCGCCCGCCGGGCTGCCCGCGAGCATCGCGGACTGGTACGGCTATGCCTCCACGGCCGACATCGCGCCCACCCTGCTGACCCACCTGTCGGCCCTGCCCGCGGCCGACAAGTACGCGATCGACGGCGCGCCGCTGCTGGGCGCGCCCGGCGTGCGCCGGCTCGCCGCGGTGGCCAACGACAAGCGCAACGGCATCCGCCTGAGCTGGACGCTGCCGGCCCCGGTCGCCTCGATCACGGTGCTGCGCGACGGCGCGGCCGTGGCCACGCTGCCCGGCACGGCCGTCGGCTTCGAGGACACCACCATGCCCTTCGACGCCAGCGGCACCTACGCCTACGACTACACCGTGGTGGCCGACAAGACGCCGGTCTCGCTGCGCGCCTCGCTCGACTACGTGAAGCCGATCGTGCTGCTGCCCAGCGTGGCCAACGGCCTCACGCACCTGTTCCCGCTGAACGGCGCGCTCGGCGACCGCATCGCCGGTGGCCAGGTCTTCGCGCCCTGGGTCAAGGGCGCCACCGCGGTCTACGCGGCGGCCGGCGACGGTCCGCTGGGCAGCGGCACGCGCGCGCTGCTGTCGACCGACTACACCGGTGCCACGGTCTGCGCGGCCTGCGACGGCGGCTATTCGGTCCCCACGGCCAGCGTGACCAGCACCACCGCGCCCTTCAGCTTCGGCTTCTGGTTCCGCTCCGACGCCACCCGCTCGGGCATGCCGGTGATCTCGAACAAGGACTGGGGCAGCGGCAACAACCCGGGCCTCGCGATCGGCCAGTACGGCAGCGCCCTGCGCTTCAACATCGGCCGCGGCGGCGCGCGCCTGGGCGACAAGGACCTGGGCTTCAGCGCCAACACCTGGGCCTATGTCGCGATGACGGTCGACGTGCCGGCACTGAAGGTGAGCTACTACGTCTTCGATCCGGCGCTGGGCCTGCAGAGCAGCTCGGCCACGCTGACCAGCGCCTTCGCGGCCGCGCTCAACGGCCTCAACAAGGGCTTCTCGCTCAACGAGGACGGCGACGGCGGCTACGGCCCGAACTACCGCAACGGCAATGCGAGCAACACCATCGCCGGGCGCTTCGACTTCGCCGAGTTCGCGACCTGGAACCGCGTGCTGAGCGCGGCCGAGATCGAGTCGATCGCGCGCTCGCGCGGCTCGCTGACCACGCTGGTGCCCTGAGGAGAGACACGCATGCGCAACCCAACGATGCAACGCGCGGCTTGCGTTCTGGCGCTGCTCGCCGCCACCGTGCTCACGGCCTGCGGCGGCGGCGGCGGGGGTGGCGGCGCCATCGCCCTGCCCCCGGCCACGGGCCTCGTGCCCAACGACCCGGCCACCGCCGGCCCGCCGGCCGAGGCGCTGACCCCGCCGGGCGGCACGCCCGATTCCCAACTGCCGCCGCGCCGTCCCGAGTCGGTGCGCTGCGCGCCCTGAGCCCGCACACCATGAGCGACAAGCAAGCATCCCCTTCCCGCCGCGGCTTCCTGCGCGGCGCCGCCACCACCGCGGGCGCAGCCGCCGCGCTCGGCCTGCTGCCGCCCGGCATCCGCCGCGCACTGGCGATTCCCGCCGCGCAGGAGACCGGCACCATCAGCGACGTCAAGCACGTCGTGATCTTCATGCAGGAGAACCGCTCCTTCGATCACTACTTCGGCACCCTGCGCGGCGTGCGCGGCTTCGGCGACCGCTTCCCGGTGCCGCTGTCCAACGGCAAGCCGGTGTGGCAGCAGCCGCCGACCTCGGGCAGCGGCACCTGCGTGCCCTTCCGCTACGACACCACCGCCACCAGCGCGCAGCGCACCACCGGCATGGCCCACAGCTGGTCCGACGGCCAGCAGGCCTGGAACGGCGGGCGCATGAACCAGTGGGTGGCGGCCAAGACGGCGCGCGCGCTCGGCTACTACACGCAGAACGACATCGCCTACCAGTTCGCGCTGGCCGATGCCTTCACGCTGTGCGACGCCTACCACTGCAGCGAACTCACCGGCACCAACTCGAACCGCCTGTTCCTCTGGAGCGGCACCAACGACCCGCTGGGACAAGGCGGCGGTCCCGCGATCGACAACTCGAACGACGATCTCGCGAACGCGCCCGGCTACGACTGGACCACCTACCCCGAGCGCCTGGAACAGGCCGGCGTGAGCTGGCAGATCTACCAGGACATGGCGGACAACTACACCGACAACCCGCTCGAAGGCTTCACCAGCTTCCGCAAGGCCTACTACGCGGCCGAGCCGACCGAGGCGCAGCGCTCGCTCAAGGCGCGCGGCCTGTCCACGCGCTCCCTCGACGACCTGGCCGAGGACGTGAAGGCCGGCCGGCTGCCGCAGGTGAGCTGGATCGTGGCACCGGCCAAGTACTCGGAGCATCCCGGCCCCTCGTCGCCGCTGTGGGGCGCCGAATACACCGAGCGCGTGCTGAACGCCCTCACGGCCGATCCCGCGGTCTGGAGCCAGACCGTGCTGTTCATCATGTTCGACGAGAACGACGGCTACTTCGACCACATGCCGCCGCCCGCGATTCCCTCGCTCGATACCGACGGCAGCGAGGCCGGCATGAGCACGGTGTCGACGCTGGGCGAGCGCAACGACCTCAAGGCGCCCTACCGCGGCTCGCCCTTCGGCATGGGCTGGCGCGTGCCGATGTACGTGGTGTCGCCCTGGAGCCGCGGCGGCTGGGTCAACTCGCAGGTGGCCGACCACACCTCGGTGGTGCGCTTCCTCGAGACGCGCTTCGGCGTGATGGAACCCAACATCAGCCCCTGGCGGCGCGCGGTCGCGGGCGATCTCAGCACCTGCTTCGACTTCGCCACGCCCAATGCCGCGTTGCCCGCGCTGCCGCACATCGACGGCAAGGCGGCCGACGATGCCATTGCGAAGCAGCTGCTGCTGCCCACGCCGGTCGCGCCCGCGCCCGGCACCGGCACCCTGCCCCAGCAGGCCACCGGCGTGCGCTACTCGCGCGCCCTGCCCTACGAGCTGCACACCAGCGGCCGGCCCGACGTGGCGCAGCAGAAGTTCTGGCTGGTGTTCGGCAACACCGGCGGCGCGGGCGCGGTGTTCCATGTCTACGACCATCTCGCGCTCGACAAGGTGCCGCGCCGCTACACGGTGGAGCCCGGCAAGCTGCTCAACGACGCCTGGGCGGTGGCGGCCGGCGGGCGCTACGACCTCTCGGTGTTCGGCCCCAACGGCTACTTCCGGCGCTTCGGCGGCAAGCTGCCGGCCGCGCTCGCGGGCGGCACGGCACTGCCCGAGGTGCGCGTCTGCTACGACGCCGCCAACGGCGACGTGCACCTGGAAATGCACAACCTCGGCAACATCAGCTGCACCGTCGCGGTGGCGCCGAATGCCTACCGCACCGACGGCCCGTGGTCCTTCGCGCTCGCGCCGGGCCAGGTGGTGGTGCAGAAGTGGGACCTGGCACCGGCGAAGCACTGGTACGACTTCAGCGTGACGGCCAACGTGGACGACGGCACCAGCTACCTGCGCCGCTTCGCGGGCCGCGTGGAGAACGGCAGCCACGGCATCAGCGATCCGGCGATGGGCCAGGCGGCCTGAGCGTCACGCGCCTCCCCCACAATGGCGCCGGTCCGCCGCCGGCGCCATTCCTTCCTCCCCTTCGGCATCCCCATGCTCCAAGAAGAACGATTCCTGCGCATCCGCAGCCTGCTGGCCACCTTCTCGCGCCTGAGCGTCGAGCGGATCATGCAGGACCTCGCGGTCTCGCGCGAAACCGTGCGCCGCGACCTGCTCGAGCTCGAGGGCCTGGGCGAGCTGCGGCGGGTGCATGGCGGCGCCGTGGCCACGGGCGCGGAGCCCGAGCCGCCGCTGGCGGTGCGGCTGGTGGCGCGGCAGCGCGAGAAGCGCGCCATCGCCAGGGCCGCGATCGCGCTGCTCGAACCGGGCCAGACCGTGTTCCTCGACACCGGCAGCACCACCGCGCTGCTGGCCGAGGCGCTGGCCACGCTCAGCGGCATGACGGTCATCACCAACTCGCTGAGCATCGCGCTCAAGCTCGCGGGCGCGGCCGAGGGCCGCGACACCGGCGGGCGCACCGTGCTGCTCGGCGGCGAGATCGACGTCAAGACCCAGGCCACCTGCGGCGCCGGCACGGTCGAGGAGATCCGCCGCTACCGCGCCGACGTGGCGCTGCTGTCGCCGGTGGCGATGCATCCCAAGCACGGCGCGATGAGCTTCGAGCACCACGAGGCCGCGATCGCGCGCGCCATGGCCGAGCAGGCGCAGCAGCTCGTGATCCTGGCCGACCACGCCAAGATCGGCCAGGCCAGCCGCGTCACCTATGCGCGCAGCGCCGACATCGACGTGGTCGTCACCGATGCGGCCTCGCGCGACATGCCGGCGCTGCCGGCCCTGCGCCGCGCCTGCGAGCGCGTGGTGCTGGCCTGAGGCTTTGGCATCATCGCGGGATGGAAATCCAATCCCGTCCCCTGGTCATCGTCAAGCTCGGCGACACCTTCGACGCCCTGCGCGAGACGCACGGCGACTTCGAGCACTGGATCGCCGACGGCCTGGCCAGCGACACGCTGCCCATCGCCGTGATCGATCCGCGCCGCGGCGACACGCTGCCCGATCCCGCCGCCATCGCGGGCGCGGTGCTGACCGGCTCGCATGCGATGGTGTCGCACCGCGAGGACTGGAGCGAACGCACCGCCGGCTGGCTCGCGCGCGCCGTGGCGCAGGGCACGCCGGTGCTCGGCATCTGCTATGGCCACCAGTTGCTCGCGCATGCGCTCGGCGGCGAGGCCGGCGACCATCCGCGCGGCCCGGAGATCGGCACGGTCAGCGTCGTGCTCGAGGAGACCGCCGCCGCCGACCCGCTGCTGGGCGGCCTGCCGGCGCGCTTCGCGGCCCACGCGGTGCACTGGCAGAGCGCGCTGCGCCTGCCCGAGGGCGCGGTGCGGCTGGCCGGCAGCGCGCACGACCCGGTGCATGCCTTCCGCGTCGGCGACAGTGCCTGGGGCGTGCAGTTCCATCCCGAGTTCGATGCCCACGCGATGCGCGACTACATCGATCGCCTGGCCGGCCCGCTGAAGACGGCCGGGCTCGACCCCGAGGCGCTGCGCGAGCGCGTGCAGGCCACCGGCGATTGCGCGCAACTGCTCGGTCGCTTCGCGCGCATCGCCGAGGCGCGACAGGGCCTCTGAGCCTGGCCGCGCCTCAGTACTGCACGCGCAGCGACAGCGTCGCGTTGCGCGGCGACCCGTACCAGCCCTGGTTGAAGAACGCCACCTGCGAGTAGTACTTGCGGTCGGTCAGGTTGTTGATGTTGAGGGTCGCCGAGACGTTCTTGCGGATCTCGTAGCGCGCCATCAGGCTCACCAGCGCATAGCCCGACTGCGCGACCACGGTCGAGCGGTTGGCCGGCGGCGCCATGACGGTCTCGTAGGCGCGGCCCTGCCAGTTCACGCCCGCGCCCACGGTCAGCGCGCTCCAGGCGCCCGGCAGCCGGTAGCTGCTGAAGATCTTGAGCTGGCTGCGCGGATGCCCGGTGTTGATCGGCGTGCCGTTCGCGGCGCGGGCGCGGAAGTGGGTGTAGCCCGCGGAGAGGTTCCAGCCGCGCGCGATCTCGCCGCTGAGCTCGAGGTCCACGCCCTCCACCTTCGCGCCGGCCACCGCGCGGTAGGCCTGGGTGTTGGGCACGCCGCCCGCGGTCTGGCCGGCGATGGCCTCGGCCAGGTTGTCCTGGCGCGTCTGGAACAGCGCGAAGGCGCCGTTGAGCCGGCCGTCCGCATACGCGGCCTTGAGGCCTAGCTCGAAGCTCTTGCCGGTCACCGGGTCGAGGATCTCGCCGGCCGCGTCGCGGTTGTTCTGCGGCTTGAAGATGCTGGTGTAGCTGGCGTAGGCCGTGTAGGTTTCGTCGATGTCGTAGAGCAGGCCCGCGTAGGGCGTGATGCGGTCGCGGTGCTCGTACTTGCGGATGGCGCCGAAGTAGTTCTGGTCGGTCTTCCAGTTGCTCACGCGCGCGCCCACGATCAGGTGCAGCGGGTCGGCCAGCGAGAAGCGCCCCACGGCATAGGCGCCGTCCTGGCGCGCGCGCATGGTGTCGGCCTGCGAAGGAACGCTCGACCACAACGGCTCGGCGATGCGGTCGACGCGCCAGTCGAAGAAGCTGCCGATCGGCGGCTGGTTCAGCGCGCGGTACTGTGGCAGGTCGAGCCGGTCGTCGAAGCGCATCCAGCCGAGCGAGAACTCGTGGTCGCGGCCCAGCAGCCGGAACGGGCCGCCGAGCGTGGCATGGGCCGCGCGGCGCTTCAGTTCGCCGTCGTAATAGATATACGACGGCGCCACGCTCATCGCGCCGGTGAAGGCGTTGACCGCACCGCCGCGGTAGAGGTGCTTCATCATCATGTCGGTGCTGGCATGGCTGTAGGCCAGGCGCGCGGTCCAGCGGTTGGCGAAGCGGTGCGTGAGGTCGAGGAAGGCGGTGGTGGTGTCGGTCTCGGCCCGGGTCCATGTCGTGTTGCTGGCCACGGAGCGGTCGAAGTCGGTGCGCCGGCCATCGGTGTAGAACAGCGGGAAGCCGGCGCCGAAGCCGCGCGTCACGGTGTCCTGCCTGCTCAAGCCCAGCGTGAGCTCGGTGGCCGACGTCAGGTCGGCACTGAGCACGCCGTAGAAGGTGTTCGAGCGGTTGCCGAGGAAAGTGGTGTAGCTGTCGCCGTCCGAATGGGCCGCCACCAGGCGCGAGCGGATGCGCCCGTCCTGCGTGAGCGGGACCGAGATGTCGGCCTCGGCGCGCCGGAAATTCCAGCTGCCCACCGACACGCCGGCCGAGGCCGCGAACTCGCGCAGCGGCCGCTTGCGCACGAAGTTGATGGCGGCCGACGGATTGCCCGCGCCGGTCATCAGGCCGGTGGCGCCGCGCACCACCTCGAGCCGGTCGTAGATCGCGGTGTCGAGGTTGCTCTCGCCGAAGGCCCAGGGCGACAGCACCGGGCTCACGAGGCCGTCGAACTGGTAGGTGTCGATCGCGAAGCCGCGCGCCGACACCGAGAGCCGGTTGGCGTCGCTGCGCGTGATCGAGATGCCCGTGGCGCTGTTCAGCATGTCGCCCGTGGTCTGCAGGCCCTGGTCCTCGACGATCTGGCGCGTGACCACGCTGACCGATTGCGGCGTCTCGCGCGGCGAGAGCTGCAGGCCGGTCGCGGTGCGCGCGGCCTTCGTGGTGTACGAATTCGTGCCCTCGGTGGTGGGCGTGACCGCTGTGCCGGTGACCTCGATCGCGGGCAGCGCGGCACTCGATCCGGCATCGGGTGCCTGCGCCAGCGCGGACATCGAAGGCAGCGCCGCGCCGAACAGGAGGCTCAGGGAATGGCGCCGGAATGGCGCGGGGGAACGGAAGGCAGTCGGCATGGCGGCAGTGAGGACAAAGGGTTTAACGACAAATGAGAATTGTTACCATCTGGCGATGGACCGACCTATGCCGGAGCGCGGCAAAGCTATGCAGTACGCCGAAAGCACGGCTTTCCCCGCCCCCGCCGCGTCGACGCGCGCGTTCAGCGCCGCCGAGTTCGACCGGCTCGGCCGCGACGCGGGCTTCCGCTATCGCCTGCCCTACCTCTCGGGCGCGCCGCGCGACCCCGAGGCGCTGTGCATTGCCGAGGGCCGCGTCGAGACGCATGCGCTGGGCGCGGGCCTGACGCTGGCCGCCTCCGACATCGTGGTGCACCACCACTACGAGGCCACCTCGCAGGCGAGCCCGCGGTTCTCGGCCATCGTGGTGCTGCAGGGCCAGGCACGGGCCGCGCTCGGCCGCGGCGACAGCGTGCCGATGCGCACGCACGGCGGCCTCAGCGCCGCCTATGGCGACGGGCTGTCGATGACCGGCATTCACCCGGCCCGCCAGCGGCTGCGCAGCATCAACGTGTCGGCCGCACCGCTCGGCACGGGCGACGCGCAACTCGACGAACTGATCGCCGCCGCGCTGCGCTCGCCGGCCGGGCACCCGCGCCACTGGGCGGTGCCGCCGCACCTCGTGCAGGCCATCGAGCAGGTGCTCGGCGGCCGGTGGCAGGGCCCGCTGCAGGCGCTGCTGTGCCAGGGCGTGGGCCTGCAACTGCTCGCGCACGCACTGGCCGATGCGGCGCCTGCAACCCCACCGCAGCCCTCGGCGCGCGACCGCCAGTTGCTCGAACGCGTGCGCGAACGCCTGCACGACGCGCCCGAGGAACACCACACGCTCGAGGCACTGGCCCGCCTCGCCTGCATGAGCCAGAGCACGCTGCGCACCAAGTTCCGCGCCGCCTACCAATGCTCGGTCTTCGAGTGGCTGCACGAGCGCCGCATGGTGCTCGCGCGCGAGCGGCTGGCGCAGGGCCTGAGCGTGCAGGAGGCGGCGCGGCTGGTCGGCTACCGCCACGCGACCAACTTCGCGACCGCCTTCCGAAAACGCTTCGGCGTGGCGCCGAGCGGGCGCGAACGCCACTGACGACGTCCGCGCCCCGGCGTCGGAGCGCGACTACATCGGGGCCCCGGCGCTTCGGTTAAGGTTCGGCGCATTTCCGCAGTTCCAGAAGGTCCCATGAACCGCCCCGTCCCCGTGCGCAAGCACTTCTCGATGATCCGCGGCTTCCACCTCGCCGACGTCTTCACGCTCGGCAACGCGGCCTGCGGCGTGGGCGGCGTGTTCCTCGCGATGGCCTACATGGCGAGCCAGTCGCTCACCCACTTCTACTGGGCCGCCGCGCTCGCGCCCGCGGCCTTCGTGTTCGACGTGTTCGACGGCCGCATCGCGCGCTGGCGCCAGACCCATTCGGCGCTCGGGCGCGAGCTCGATTCGCTGGCCGACATCATCTCCTTCGGCGTGGCACCGGCCGCGCTGGGCTTCGCGGCCGGGCTCGACGGCGGCTGGGACTGCGTGGCGCTGGTCTACTTCGTCTGCTGCGGCGTGAGCCGGCTCGCGCGCTTCAACGTCACGGCCGAATCGCTCTCGGCCGGCGGCGACAAGGTCAAGTACTTCGAGGGCACGCCGATCCCGACCAGCGTGGTGCTGGTCGGCGTGCTCGCGTGGGCCGCCTCGCAGGGCCGCCTGGGCGACGCGCTGTGGGGCGGGGCCTGGAGCGTGGGCCCGTGGCAGCTGCATCCGATGGCGCTGCTGTTCGCGCTCTCGGGCACGCTGATGATCAGCAAGACGCTGCGCATCCCGAAGTTCTAAGCCAGACAAACCCAAGGAAGACACCCTCATGACGATGAAGCTGTATTTCGACCCGCACAGCCGCGCGCAGGTCGCCAAGTGGATGCTCGACGAGGCGGGCGTGGACTACGAGATCGTGCCCACGCTGCTGCGCGAGAAGGCGCACAAGACGCCCGAGTTCCGCCGGATCAACCCGGCCGGCAAGCTGCCGGCGCTGGTCGACGGCCGCACGCGGCTGTTCGAGAACGCGGCCATCTGCCTCTACATCGCCGAGAAGTACCCCGCGAAGAAGCTGGCACCGCCCGTGGGCACGCCCGAGCGCGGCCGCTTCCTGTCGCTGATGGTCTATTCGACCGCGCAGCTCGAGCCCGCGATGGGCGACAGCCTGCTCAGGCTGCGCAGCAACAACAGCGCGCGCGGCTGGACCGACTTCGAGGAGGCCAAGGACGCGGTCGAGCGCGAGCTCGGCGACGGCCCCTACCTGTTCGGCGCGCAGTTCACCGCGGCCGACGTGATGATCGGCTCGATGTTCATCTACCTGCGCGCCTTCGGCGGCCGCTCGAACCGGCCCCGGATCGACGCCTACGTCGAGCGGCTGCAGGCACGCCCGAAGGCCATGCGCTTCGGCTGAACGAACGAGACGTTCCGGCGCCGGCTGCCGCGCCGGCGACAGGTGGCGCGGCAGAGGCGGGCCTACGCTCGGTCCCCCGCTGTTTTCCAACGAAGGCTTCGCGCCGCACCACCATGCACAACACCAAGAGACAGGCAGCCACCCTTCCCCTTTCCCTGCTCGCCGCCGCGCTGCTGCTCGCGGGCTGCGCCAGCGCCCCGCCGCCCTCGGGGCGCGCGGTCACGATCGAGCGCACCACCTACGGCATCGCCCACGTCACCGCGCCCGACTACGAAGGCCTGGCCTTCGGCGCCGCCTACGCGCATGCGCAGGACAACGTCTGCCAGACCGCCGAGCACCTGGTGACGATGCGCGGCGAGCGTTCGCGTTTCTTCGGCGCGCAGGAGCGCGGCGCCTTCGGCCTGGGCCTGATGCCCAACGCGCAGATCGACCTGTTCGTGCGCTACCACATGGACGACGCCGCGCTCGCGCGCGCCGGTGCCACCACCGGCGCCGAGGTGCAGACCATGATGCGCGGCTACGTGGCCGGCTACAACCGCTACCTCCAGGACGCCGGCCCCAACGGACTGCCCGCGGCCTGCCGCGGCAAGCCCTGGGTGCGGCCGATGACCGCGGCCGACCTGGCGCGCGCCACCGAGCAGTCGATGATCCAGGGCGGCCTGGGCGCGCTCGCGGGCGCGGTGCTCGAGGCGAAGCCGCCCGCGCCGGGCGCGCGCACCGGCGCGGCGCCGGTGCCGCTCGACCAGGCCGTGGCCGAGATCGGCCGCCACAGCTTCAACGCCAACCCCGAGGGCGGCGAGCTCGGCTCCAACGGCTGGGCCTTCGGGCGCAACGCCACGCCCGACGGCCGCGGCCTGCTGCTGGGCAACCCGCACTTCCCGTGGACCGGCACCAACCGCTTCTGGCAGCTGCACCTGACGATCCCCGGCCGCGTCGACGTGATGGGCGCCACCGGCGGCCTGAGCCCGGTGGTGGCGATCGGCTTCAACAAGGACGTGGCCTGGACCCACACCGTGTCGACCGGCAAGCGCTTCACGCTCTACGAGCTGCAGCTCGATCCGGCCGACCCGACCGTCTACATCGTCGACGGCCAGCGTCGCCGCATGACGGCGCGCACCGTGACCCTGCCGGCGAGCGATGGCGCGCCGGCGCTGCAGCACACCTTCTACGAGAGCGAATGGGGCCCGCTGATCGCGCTGCCCAAGGCCGGCCTGGGCTGGACCGCGCAGCGCGCCTATGCGATCCGCGACGCCAACACGCTCAACGTGCGCTCGGCCGAGTCCTGGATGCGCATGGCGCAGGCGCGCAACGTGGCCGAGCTGCGCGCCGCGATGGGCAACCAGGGCATGCCGTGGATCAATACCATCGCGGCCGACCGCGACGGCAACGCGATGTACGCCGACCTCTCGGTGGTGCCCGACGTCTCGGCCGAGCAGCTGCGCGCCTGCGCGCCCTCGCCGGGCGCCGCGGCGCTGCTCAACGCAGCCGGTCTCGCGGTGCTCGACGGCTCGCGTGCCGCCTGCGCCTGGCAGCGCGATGCCACGGCCGCGTCGCCCGGCATCATCGCGCCCGTGCGCATGCCGGTCGTGGTCACGCCCGACTGGGTGCAGAACAGCAACGACAGCTACTGGCTCAGCAACCCGCGCATCGCGCCGATGGCGGGCGTGTCGCCGCTGGTCGGGCCGGTGGGCGTGCCGCAGCGGCTGCGCACGCGCAGCGGCATCCTCGAGATCGAGGGCCGGCTCGCGGGCGCCGACGGCCTGCCCGGCAACCGTATGGGCGCGGCCGAGCTGCGCAGCGTGATCTTCCGCGACCGCAACCTCGCGGGCCTGCTGGTGATGGACGACCTGCAGGCCGCCTGCGCGGCCGCCGGCGGCGCGCTCGATGCTGACCAGGCGCTGGGCTGCCGCGTGCTCGCGGCCTGGGACCGCACCAGCAACGCCGACGCGAAGGGCGCGGCGCTGTTCCGTGAGTTCTGGCGCAAGGCCAAGGACATCCCGAAGGTCTGGCGCCTGCCCTTCGACCCGGCGCAGCCGGTGACCACGCCGGCCGGCCTCGACATGGCCGCGCCCGCCACCCGCGCCGCGGTCTTCAAGGCCCTGGGCGACGCGGTCGGCATCCTGCGCACCGCGGGCTTCGCGGCCGACGTGCCGCTGGGCGTGCCGCAGTCGCGCGAGGTGCGCGGCCAGCGCATCGCGCTGCATGGCGGCGACGAGTTCGAGGGCGTGCTCAACAAGCTCGAGTCGCAGGGCCAGTCGCTGATCGACCCGAAGGGCTACCAGGTCAACTACGGCAGCAGCTACATCCAGGTGGTGGGCTTCGACGAGCGCGGGCCGGTGGCGCAGGGCCTGCTGACCTACGGCCAGAGCAGCGACCTCGCCTCGCCGCGCGCCTACGACCAGTTGCCGCTGTTCGCGGCCAAGCAGTGGCACGCGCTGCCCTTCCACCGCGCCGACATCGAGGCGCAGCGCGAGGGACGGCCGTTGCAGTTCGCCTACTGAGATCGAGCAAACCCGAGCCCGCCGCTGCGACACATGGATTGCGCAGAATCGACGCCATGTCCCAAACCAATGCCGCTCCTTCCGCCTCCGGCCACCGGCCCTCGGGCCTCGACCAGCTGATCGCCCTCGCCGCCGCGCAGCCGCTGGCGCCGGCCTGCGACCACTTCTACTTCCTGCGCCACGGCCAGACCGGCCGCAACGCGCAGCGCATCTTCCAGGCCACCGACGAGCCGCTGAGCGAGCTCGGCCTGCAGCAGGCCGCGCGCGCGGCCGAACTGCTGGCGGGCGAGCCGATCCGCACCATCGTCTGCTCCGATGCGCGGCGCGCCTTCGACACCGCGCACGCCGTGGGCAGCGCGCTCAAGCTGGTGCCCACGGCGCAGGCCGTGCTGCGCGAGCGCAACTTCGGCGCGCTGATCGGCACCTCCTCGGCCAACATCGACTGGGCCTGCGAGCCCGAGGGCGGCGAGACCCTGGCCCAGTTCGTCGCGCGCAAGCGCGCCGCGCTGGCCGAGGCCCTGGCCCAGCCCGCGCCGGTGCTGGTGGTGGCGCACGGCGGCACGCTCTATGCGCTGGCCGCGCTGCTGGGCGTGCCGGTCGACCTGGGGCTGCTGGGCAACGCGCAGCCATTGCGTTTCGACCGCAGCGGCCCCACATGGGCCGTGACGCCGCTGCTGCGGCATGCCGACGGCGACGCCGCGCTGGCCTAGGGTTCTCCGAGCGCCGCGCGCGAGCCGTCCCCACACCCCACACCAAGACCATGGAATTCAAGGACTACTACAGCGCCCTGGGCATCGAGCGCACCGCGTCGGACGACGAGGTGCGCAAGGCCTACCGCAAGCTCGCGCGCAAGTACCACCCCGACGTCAGCAAGGAGCCCGACGCCGAGCAGCGCATGCGCGACATCAACGAAGCCAAGGACGTGCTCGGCGACAAGGAGAAGCGCGCCGCCTACGACGCCCTGGCCGACCGCGTGGCGCGCGGCGGCCGCCCCGACGGCGACTTCCAGCCGCCGCCGGGCTGGGACACCGGCTTCGAGTTCCACCGCGGACCGCGCCAGGGCCCGGCCGACCATGCCGACTTCAGCGAGTTCTTCTCATCGATGTTCGGCGAGGCCGAGCGCCGCGGCGCCGCGCGGCAGAACTTCCGCGCGCGCGGCGAGGACCACCACGCCGCGATCGAGATCGCGCTCGAGGACGCCATCGGCGGCGCCGAGCGCGAGATCAGCCTGCGCTCGCAGGTGCTCGACGCGCAGGGCCAGCCGCGCTGGGAAACGCGCACCCTGAGCGTGAAGATCCCGCCCGGCGTGCACCCGGGCCAGTTCATCCGCCTCGCGGGCCAGGGCCTGCCGGGCCACGGCGGCGAGCCGGCCGGCGATCTCTACCTCGAGGTGCGCATCGCGCCGCACAAGCTCTACCGCGTCGAGGCGCGCGACCTCTACATGACCCTGCCGGTCACGCCCACCGAGGCCGCGCTCGGCGCGCAGGTCGAGGTGCCGCTGCCCGGCGGCGGCGCAGTCGAGGTCACGGTGCCGAAGCAGGCCAAGAGCGGCCTCAAGCTGCGCCTCAAGGGCCGCGGCCTCGCGGGCAAGACGCCCGGCGACCTCTACCTGCTGCTCGACATCGCGCTGCCGCCCGCCGACAGCGAGGCCGCGCGCGGCGCCTACGAGGCGCTCGCGAAGGCTTCGGCCTCGTTCAACCCACGCCAGCACCTGGGAGTCTGAGATGGCGACCGTTTCCATCACCACCACCGCCGTCGGCCAGTTGCATCCGCTGGCCGCGAGCGAACTCGCGCATGCCTGCGGTGCCGACACCGCATGGGTCGTGCAACTGGTCGAGGTCGGCATCGTGCGCATCGAGACCGAGGAGGCGCAGCCCGAGCGCTGGCGCTTCTCGAGCGCCGACCTGCAGCATGCGCTGGAGGCACGGCGGCTCGAGCGCGACTTCGGCGTCGGCCTCGATGCCGCGGCGCTGATCCTCGACCTGCAGCACGAGGTGCGCAGGCTCAAGACGGTGCTGCAGGCGCACGGCCTGCGATAGGCCCACGCGCCGCAAGGAAAAGCCACGCCGCGGCTTGACCTTGACACCGTGCGAGACCGAAGACTTCGGGCCTCTTCCACAGGAGGCCGCATGACCCCTCGCACCCTTCCATCGCCCGTCCACGCCGACACCGCGCCGCGGTTCGACCTCGAGGCCGCGCTCGCGCGCGCCGGCGTTTCGCAACGGCTGCTGCGCCAGTGCGAGGCGCGCGGCCTGATCGCCGCGACCGAGCCCCGCTACACGCACGCCCACGTCGCCGTGCTGCGCTTCGCGCGCCGTGCGCTGGCGCTGGGCTTCGCCATGGACGAGATCGAACGGCTGGTGGCGCTGTGGCGTGACGAGGAACGCACGAGCGCCGAGGTCAAGCGCCTCGCGCTGTGCCGCGCCGAGGCGCTCGATTCGCGCATCGAGGAACTGCAGGCGACGAAGCGCGTGCTCGAACGGCTCGCGGACCTGTGCCGGGGCGACCACCGGCCTGCGTGTCCGATCCTCGACGAGCTGGTCGAGATGCGGGGCTTTACCGCTACTGCATCTGCGGCAGGTTCCCGATCCGCACCAGCATCTCCGTGAACATCTGCATGTCCGCGTCGAGGTCGGGCACTTCCTTGTATTCCTTGGCGTTGTGCGCGGTGTACTTCTTGCCGGGCATCGCGGGGCCGAAGTTGATCGCGTTGGGCATCAGCTTGGCGGTGGTGCTGCCGGCCGTGGGCACGGGCTTGGCCTCCAGCCCGGTGGTGTCGCCGTAGATGTTCAGCAGCGTCGAGAGCCAGGCGCCCTTGGGATCGCGCGCCATCCAGTTGCCCTGGTCGTACTGGATCTCGGGCTTGACCTTGGCCGCATCGGCCCAGGCCTGCACCTTCGCGGCCACCTGGGCCTTGAGTTCGTCGGGCGTGCGGCCGCGCGGCATGCGCACGTTAACCGTGACCTCGACGCGGCCGTCGGCCCCCGCGCGCACGAGGTTCGGCGAGAAGGTCAGCGGGCCCATGAAGTCGTCGGCATAGCCCAGGCCCAGCTTCTCGCCGAGGTAGCCGGTGCCGTAGAGCGCATCGAGGTAGTCGACCGCCTGGCGAAAGCCGTTGGGCGCGAGCGCCAGGCCCGATTCCTTGAGGAACAGCGCGAGGCGCGGCACCGGGTTCACGCCCTCCTCGGGCCGCGAGCCGTGGGCCGAGACGCCGGTCACCTTGAGTTCGATGCTGTCGGCGCCGCGCGCGATGTCGATGGCGAACTTGCCGCCCTGGGCCTCGTACTCGCGCAGGAAGCCGGCCTTCGCGGCCTCGAGGGTCGCGGCCGCGGCGCCGAGGTCGCCGCCCTTGAGCGTGGCGGTGGCGGTCTGCGCGATCGCGTTGGCCGAGGCGGCGCCGGCCATCGCGACGATGGCGGTGACCGCGGGGTCAGCGGGCTGCGCGGGGAAGAACACCTTGAGCGCGCCCGAGCCCTTCTCGGCCACCACGGCCGGGTACTTGCTGTCGAGCACGATGTTGTAGGCCGGCAGCACAGTCTTGTTGCGGTAGTAGAGCATCGCGTCGCCGCCGGTCTCCTCGGTGGTCTCGATCATCAACCGGATGCCGCGCTCGATCGGCAGACCGCTGTCCTTGACCGCCTTCATCGCGTAGAGCACGGCGGCTATCGAGCCCTTGTCGTCGATGGTGCCGCGGCCGTAGAGGAAGTCGCCCACGCGGGTCATGGTGAAGGGATCGAGTCGGGTGCCGTCGTCGAGCACCCATTCGGACAGCACGGCGGGCACCACGTCGGCATGCGTGAGGATGCCGAACTCCTCGCTGCCGCGGCCCTCGAGGCTGACCTCGAAGATGCGGTTGTCGACGTTGCGCCAGTTCAGGCCGAAGTCCTTCGCCATCTTCTCGACCAGCCGGCCGAAATCGAGGATCGCGGGACTCTCGTGCGGCGGCACCTGCACGTTGCGCCCGGGCGGGAGCGCGACCATGGCGCCGAGGGTCGCGATCGCCGCCTGCTGGTTCCGCAGCCGGTTGTACAGGCCGAGCAGGCGCGCGATGTCGACCAGCGCATCGCCCGCGAGCGGCTGGCGCTGGCCATACGCGGACACGGCGGCGGCCAGTTCCTTGTTGGCCGGGTTCGCGGCGACGGCCTGGGCCAGGAAGGCATTGAAGTCCTTCGCGGTCTGGCCGGCCTGCCAGCGCGCGGCGAGCTGGTCGAGGGCGGGCTTCTTGAGCGTGTCGGCGAGGGCCGGGCCGCCGAGGGCGAGCACGGCGCAGCCGATGGACAGGGCGGGCAGCGAAAGGCGCGGAAGACGCGAAAGTCGCGATGGCATGAATGAGCTCCCTCGTGGCGGATACATCCGCCGACGATAGCCCAGCCTGCGGCACGAACCGCGTCGCCAAAGAAAAACCGGGCCACGCTCGTCGCGTGGCCCGGTTTCCCTAATCAATTCTCTTCAACAGAAGCGGCTTGCGCCGCCCGGCATCACAGGCCGGCTTGACGCGTCAGCGTGCGGGCTTGCGCGGGGATCACGCTGCCCGGGAACGATTCGCGGCGCAGGTTCTGGCCGGGAGCGTGGGCGGCTGCCACGGCTTCGCCACGGACCACGGCGCGGTCGGTGTTGCCGGCCACGACGGGTGCCAGGTTGGCGGTCGCGCCGTCGGCGTAGATGTTGCCTTCGCGGGCAGCGGCGGCGGCCTGGGGCGCCACGTCGGCGCGGCTGTAGCCGGAGGTCACCGAATGCACGCCTTCATAGGTTTCCGCGTGGGCGCCGGCAACGGCGATCAGCGACAGGGCGGCGGCAGCGAGGATGTTCGAGGTCTTCATGAGTGTCTTTCCTTTGGATGGTCTTCTTTTGGGTGAGACGGAGTTTGCCTCATCAAACCAGGGAAAACCCTTGCTCCAATGAATCACGGTGTTCACGAAATTGAAACAATGGCAGGGAACTTTCCTACGACGACGCCCAAATAGCTACATTCGATGCCGAATCGACGGGCTTTCCGCCCGCGGGCCGAATACCTTCCGCCTAGCGCGGCCAGGCGCGCAGCACCGCGCGGATCGCGCGCGTATCGCCGGCCTTGACCTCGGCGCGGTAGCTGCCGACCAGCGCCTCGCGCTCGCCATCGGCCTGCGCATCGCCGCGCCAGGCGGCCAGCGCGGCGATCTCCTCGTCGCCGAGCGCCGACAGCCAGACCAGCGTGAGCTGCCGCTCGAGCTCGCGCGCGACGGTCAGCAGGTTGCGCTGGCGCGTCGAGGTCACGCCGCGCGACCACAGCGAGTCGATGGCGCCCTCGAGCGTGGCCTCGGGCAGCGAGGTGAACTGGGCCGCGTTGCCGCGCGCCAGTTGCTTGACCACGGCGCTCATCAGCAGCTCGCTCGAGAAGTCGACCTCGCGCAGCTCGGCCACCGCCATGCGATCGAGCAGCCCGGTGCGCGCCGGCCCGGGCGGGTTGGCCTGCTGGCGCTTGATGAAGTCGGCGCGCGCCGCGTCGTCCATCGCGCCATAGTCGGCGCGGACCTTCGCGAGGTGCGCGACCGCGCCCAGCACCGCGGGCGACGGCGCCGCGCCACCCTGCCCGGCCGCCGCCACGGCCGCCTGCACCGCGGCCAGCGCGGCATGCGCGTCGAAGGCATGTGCCGAGGCGGCATCGAGCGCCTTGAGCGCGCCGCCCGCGATGGCCTCGTCGGCCGGATCGAGCTGCTGCCTGGCGCCGCGCGCCACGGCGCCGGGTGCGTAGGCGGCCTGGTAGCGCGCCGGCACGCCCTCGAACTGCAGCAGCGCCTGCGCGCGGTCCTGGGCCGCGGCGGGCGCGGCGGCCAGCAGCAGCGAGAGCGAGAGGCCGAGGGCCAGGGCGGCCAGGCAACGGGAGCGAAGGAACGACAGCATGGCGCGATTATTGGCGCCCACCCGGTCGGGCCGCGTCGGACGAGCGCCAGCCGGGCGCGCCGGAAAAATCGCGCCGCGCGCAGAACCGAACGCCGCCGCGAGGATCGCAATCCATCGCCGGTCACCGCCGCCCGCTAAAGTCCGCCCCGCTCCCGTTCAATGCCCACCGCGCCATGCGAACCCTCTTCCTCCTCCCGCTCCTGCTGACCACACTGCTCGCCCTCCCCGGCCATGCCCAGCCACGCGCCGAGGCCGCGCCGCGCCCGATCGCCGCGCGCGGCGCGCTCGGGGCCGACGAGCAGAACAACATCGCCGTGTTCAAGGCCGCCTCGCCCGCGGTGGTCAACATCACCTCGATCGGGCTGGAGCGCGGCCTGTTCTCGCTCAACGTGCAGCAGGTGCCGCAGGGCACGGGCACCGGCTTCGTCTGGGACACGCAGGGCCACGTCGTCACCAACTACCACGTGATCCAGAACGCGGCCGCCGCGCGCGTGACGCTGGCCGACCAGAGCAGCCACCGCGCGCAGCTGGTGGGCGTGTTCCCCGACCGCGACCTCGCGGTGCTGCGCATCGATGCGCCCGCGGCCAAGCTGCGGCCGCTGCCGCTGGGCACCAGCGCCGACCTGCAGGTGGGCCAGAAGGTCTACGCCATCGGCAATCCCTTCGGGCTCGACCAGACGCTGACCACCGGCATCGTGAGCGCGCTCAACCGCGAGATCGATTCGGTCAACCGGCGCACCATCCGCGGCGCGATCCAGACCGACGCCGCGATCAACCCCGGCAACTCGGGCGGCCCGCTGCTCGATTCGGCGGGCCGGCTGATCGGGGTCAACACCGCCATCTTCAGCCCCTCGGGCGCGAGCGCGGGCATCGGCTTCTCGATCCCCGTGGACGAGGTCAACCGCATCGTGCCGCGGCTGATCCGCGACGGCCGCTTCGTGCGGCCCGCGCTGGGCCTGACCTACGCGCCCAAGGAACTCAACAGCGCGCTCGACCTGCCGCGCGGCGTGGCGATCCTGCGCGTGCAGCCCGACAGCCCGGCCGCGCGCGCGGGCCTGCGCGCCTTCGCACGCGGCGAGCGCGGCATCGTGCCGGGCGACGTGATCACCGCGATCGACGGCGCGGCCGTCAGCAGCGCCGACGACGTGCTGACCGTGCTCGAGCGCCTGCAGCCCGGCGACGCGGTCGAGCTCACGCTGTGGCGCGCGGGCGCGACGCGGCGCCAGAAGGCCACGCTGGCGACCTCTGACGAATGAGCGCTAGGGCGTGGCGAGGCGCTGCAGCAGCTGCACGGTCGGATAGCCGTCGGCCGGCTCGCCCACGCTGCGCTGCCAGCGCCGGATCGCATCGCGCGTGGCCGGACCGAGCAGCCCGTCGGCCGTGCCCGCGCCGAAGCCGCGCGCATTGAGCGCCTGCTGCAGCGCGATCGTCTCGGCGCGCGACAGCGGCTGCAGGTCGCGCGGCCAGTCGGCGCGCACGCCGGGCCCGCCCGCGAGGCGCTGCGCCAGCAGGCCCACGCCCAGCGCATAGCTGGTTGCGTTGTTGTAGCGCAGGATGGTGCGGAAGTTCGGTCCGACCAGGAAGGCCGGCCCGCGCGCGCCGGCCGGCAGCAGGATCGAGGCATCGGCCAGCGCGGGCAGCGGCGTGGCGTCGTCCATCGCACGCACGCCTTCGGCCGCCCATTGGCTCGCGGACTGGCGCTGCTGCCCGTCGGCGCGCGCGAGGTCGAAGCCCGGCGGCAGCCGCACCTCCACGCCCCAGGGCTGGCCGGCCTGCCAGCCCGAATGCTGGAGGAAGTTCGCGGTCGAGGCCGTGACGTCGGCCATGCTGTCCCAGATGTCGCGCCGGCCGTCGCCGTCGGCATCGACCGCATGCGCGAGGAACACGGTCGGCAGGAACTGCGTCTGGCCCATCGCGCCGGCCCAGGAACCGATCATGCGGTCGCGCGGGATGTCGCCGCGCTGCAGGATCTTCAGCGCCGCCATCAGTTGCTCGCGCGCCCAGCCGGCGCGCCGGCCCTCGAAGCCCAGCGTGGCGAGCGCGTCGATGGTCGAGATGTCGCCGTAGTTGGCGCCGTAGTTGCTCTCCATGCCCCAGATCGCGACCACGATCTCGCCCGGCACGCCGTAGCGCGCGGCCACCGCATCGAGCTGGGGCCGCAGCGCCTGCAGCCGCTCCTGGCCGCGCGTCACGCGCTGGGCCGAGACGGCCGTGTCGAGGTAGTCCCAGACCGCGCGCACGAACTCGGCCTGGCTGCGGTCGCGCTCCACCACCTGCGGCAGGTAGCTCGCGCCGTCGAAGGCGCTGTGCAAGGTGGCCTCGTCGATGCCGGCGGCGCGCGCCTGGGTGCGGAACTGCGCGACCCAGCGTTCGAAGTCCTGCTGGATGCGGGCATCGTCGGCAGCGGGTGCGACCGGTGCAACGGGCGCAGGCGCGGCGGCACGTGGCGCGGCGGGTGCGGGCTGGGTCTGCGTGCGCGCGGGCGGCGGCGCGGCACAGCCCGCGATGAAGGCGGCGAGCAGCAGGCTCGCCGATGCGCGGTACGACAGGCGATGCGGTAGACGTGAAGTGGCATGAGGCATGCCCCCATTCTGACGATGCGCGCAAAGGCCCCGCGCCCGGCTGCGGCAACGACGTGCCGCGCGAGATGTCCTACGCCGCGACGCGGCCTGCGCGCGCCGGGCGGCCGATGCGCGGTGGCCACGCTGGTGGTTCCGAAGCAAGGAGCCAGCGATGCCGACCCGAAAGACCAAGGGCCTCTACGCCAACATCCACGCCAAGCAGGAGCGCATCAAGCACGGCAGCGGCGAGCACATGCGCAAGCCGGGCAGCGAGGGCGCGCCCAGCGACGAAGCCTTCGAGAAAGCCGAGAAGACTGCCCACAAGCGCAAACAGCGGCACTGAGGCCGCTGTCCGTCATCGAGCCGTGCCCGCTCAGGGCTTCTGGAACAGCTTCAGCACGCTCGAGAAATCGAGTGCGCCATGCCCAGCGAGGCTGTGTGCCGCATAGAGGTTGCGCGCGATGCCGCCCAGCGGCGTCGAGGCGCGCACGGCGGTCGCGTTCTCCTGCGCCAGGCCCAGGTCCTTGAGCATCAGGTCGGTGCCGAAGCCGCCCGCGTAGTTCTTCGAGGCCGGCGCGGCCTCCATCACGCCGGGCATCGGGTTGTACTTCTCGAGCGCCCAGTTGCCGCCCGAGCTGCGGCGCATGATCTCCGACAACACCTTGGGATCGAGCCCGTTGGCCACGCCGAGCGCGAGTGCCTCCGAGGTGCCGATCATCAGGATGCCGAGCAGCATGTTGTTGCAGATCTTGGCGGTCTGGCCCGCGCCCGCGGCGCCCGCATGGAAGATGTTGGCCCCCATCTTCTCGAGCACCGGCCGCGCGCGCTCGAGGTCCTTCGTCTCGCCGCCGACCATGAAGGTCAGCGTGCCCGCGATCGCACCGCCCGTGCCGCCCGACACCGGCGCATCGATCATCGCGATGCCCTTGGCGGCGGCCGCCTCGGCCACCTTGCGCGAGGTGGCGGCGGCGATGGTGCTGCTGTCGATCACGAGCGCGCCGGCCTGGATGCTCTCGAGCAGCCCGGGCTTGCCCGCGCCGCCGAGGAACAGGCCCTCGACGTGCGCGCTGGCCGGCAGCATGCTGATCACGACCTCGGCATCGGCCACGCTGTCGGCCGCCGACTTCGCGATCGGCAGGCCCTCGCCCGCGAACTTCTGGCAGGCGTCGGCCGAGAGGTCGAAGGCGCTGAGCGTGTGGCCGGCCTTGAGCAGGTTGAGGGCCATCGGGCCGCCCATGTTGCCGAGGCCGATGAATGCGATCTTCATGTGTTGTCTCCGAAGGATTGAGTGTCTTTATTTCAGCGTCGCCAGCTCCGCCGGCATCTCGCCGCGCGGGCGCAGGTGGTCGTCGATGAAAGCCTGGGTGATCTCCTCGATGCTCGCGGGCGACCACTTGGGGTTGCGGTCCTTGTCGATCAGCACCGCGCGGATGCCCTCGGCGAAGTCCTTGTGCGCGCAGAAGCCCAGCGAGGCCCAGTACTCGAGGCGGAACACCTCGGCCAGCGACATGCGGTGCACGCGCTGCCAGAGCTCGAAGCTCAACGCGGCCGAGCTCGGCGCGCCCTTGGTGAAGGTCTTGGCGGCGCCCTGCAGCCAGGCGTCGTCGCTCTGCAGCCCGCGCAGGCGCTGCGCGATGTCGAGCAGGTCGTCGCCGGCCATCAGCGCATTGATGGTGTCGTAGTGCTCGCGCACCTTCGAGGCCGGCAGTTCGGCGCCCTCGCCGGCCTTGGCCAGGATGCGCGACAGCGTGGCGCGGTCGGCCTTGCCTTCGCCGGCCCAGCTCGCGGCGGCGATGGCCTCGAGCACCTGGCCCTTGTGCTCCTGCGGCACCAGCACGTCGGCCAGGCCGCAGAAGATCGCGTCGGCGGCATTGAGGTTCGCGGCCGTGAGCGCGAGGAACAGGCCGGTGCGGCCCGGCGTGCGGCGCAGGAACCAGCTGCCGCCCACGTCGGGGTACAGGCCAATGCTGATCTCGGGCATGGCGATGCGGCTCTGCGCCGTCACCACGCGGTGCGAGCAGCCCGACATCAGGCCCACGCCGCCGCCCATCACGATGCCGTGGCCCCAGCAGAGGAAGGGCTTCGGGAAGGTGTGGATCAGGTGGTCGAGCTCGTACTCCTCGCGGAAGAAGTCCTCGGCGTAGGTGTTGCGCTCGGGGCCGCATTCGAGCAGCGTCTGGTAGAGCTGGCGCAGGTCGCCACCCGCGCAGAAGGCCTTCTCGCCCGCGGCCTGCAGCAGCACGCCGACGATGCCGTCGTCCTTCGCCCATGCGCGCAGCTGGGGCGTGAGCAGGCGCACCATGTCCACCGACAGCGCGTTGAGCGAGGCGGGTGCGTTGAGCGTGGCGACGCCGAAGCGCTGGCCGCCGGCGGTCTTGATTTCGTCGAAGAGAACTACGGAGTCGGTCATTGTCTTGAGGGGTTCCGGATGTGGGGCGTCAGCGGATATCGCTGTCCCCTTCCAGCAATTTTCGCGCAACGATCACGCGCATGATCTCGTTGGTGCCCTCGAGGATCTGGTGCACGCGGGTGTCGCGCACCAGCCGCTCGAGCGGGAACTCGCTGAGGTAGCCGTAGCCGCCGTGCAATTGCAGCGCATCGTTGCAGACATTGAAGCCCGCATCGGTCGCGAAGCGCTTGGCCATCGCGCAGTAGGTGCTGGCGTCGGCATGGCCCGCGTCGAGCTTGCTCGCTGCCAGCCGCACCATCTGGCGCGCGGCCACCAGCTCGGTCGCCATGTCGGCCAGCTTGAACTGCAGCGCCTGGAAGCTCGCGATCGGCTTGCCGAACTGCTGGCGCTCGTGCAGGTAGCGGCGCGCCGCGTCGAGCGCGCCCTGCGCCGCGCCCACCGAGCAGGTCGCGATGTTGATGCGCCCGCCATCGAGCCCCTTCATCGCGATGCGAAAGCCCTCGCCTTCCTTGCCCAGCAGGTTTGCGGCGGGGATGCGCACGTTGTCGAAATTGATGGTGCGCGTGGGCTGGCTGTTCCAGCCCATCTTGTGTTCCTTCTTGCCGTAGCTCACGCCGGGCGCGTCGGCCGGCACCGCGAAGGCCGAGATGCCGCTGGCGCCCGCGCCGCCGGTGCGCGCCATCAGCACCAGCACGTCGGTGGAACCGGCGCCCGAGATGAAGGCCTTGCCGCCGTTGATCACGTACTCGGCGCCCTGCAGCTCGGCGCGCGTCTTGAGCGAGCCCGCGTCCGAGCCGGCGCCCGGCTCGGTGAGGCAGTACGAGGCCAGCTTGCGCCCGCTCGTGAGGTCCTCGCCCCACTGCTGCGCCACCGCATCGGTGGCCCAGGTGCCGAGCATCCAGGTCGCCATGTTGTGGATGGTGATGAAGGCCGTGGTCGAGGGGTCGACCGCGGCCATCTCCTCGAACACCAGCGCCGCATCGAGCCGCGGCAGGCCGAGGCCGCCGATGCGCTCGGGCGCGTAGAGGCCGCAGAAGCCCAGCTCGCCGGCCTTGGCGATGGCCTCCTTCGGAAAGAAGGCCTCGGCGTCCCACTGCGCCGCATGGGGCGCGAATTCGGCCTGCGCGAAATCGCGCGCGGTCTGCGCAAAGGCGTTCTGCTCTTCGGACAGTTCGAAGTTCATTGTTCGCGACCCTTCCAGCGATCCAGTTCGGCGGTCCGTTTCCGGGTCGATTTCTCCAGGCATGAATTGAATACCAGCGGCCACATGGAGCCGCCCTCGTTGGCCTTCGACGCGCGCTTGCAGGCCGGGTCGCGGCCCTTGAGCCAGGCGCGCTGCTCGTTGCGCAGCGCGGTGCGCATCTGCGTCGACAGCGTCTTCATCACCTCGCCATAGCGGATGTTGAGCGCCGCGTCGGCGGCACGGAAATCGCGCGCCGCGCAGGCGTTCATCTGCTGCTGGTTCCCGTTGGGATCGCAGTCGTCCGCGCCGGCGCCGGCGTCGGCGGCCGCCCGCGCGCCGCCGGCGAGCAGCGCGAGCGTCGCCACCGCGCCCCAGGCCGCGACGCGAAGGCGCTTCCTCACTTGAGGCTGATGGTGGTGTTGACGCCGTGCGAGACGGTGCTGTCGTCGAACCAGCGTGCCGTCACGGTCTTGGTCTGCGTGTAGAACATGATGACCTGCTTGCCGTACGGGCCCAGGTCGCCGAGCTTGGAGGCGCGCGAACCGGTGAACGAGAACATCGGGACCGGCACCGGGATCGGCACGTTGATGCCGACCTGGCCCACGTCGATGTCTTCCTGGAAGCGGCGCGCCGCGGCGCCCGACTGCGTGAAGATCGCGGTGCCGTTGCCGTTCGGGTTGCTGTTGATCAGCTCGATGGCCTCGTCGATGGTCTCGGCATCGGCCACGCACAGCACCGGTCCGAAGATCTCCTGGTCATAGATGGTCATGCCGGGCTTCACGCCGGTGAAGATCGTCGGGCCGACGAAGTTGCCCTTCTCGTAGCCGGGCACGCTGGGCTTGCGGCCGTCGAGCACGAGCTCGGCGCCATCGGCCAGGCCGCGCTCGATCAGGCTGCTGACGCGGTCGTGCGCCGCGCACGAGACCAGCGGGCCCACGTCCACGCCCTTCTCGGTGCCGGCACCGATCTTCAGCGTCCTGGCCTTCTCGATCAGCTCGGGCACCCACTTGCGCGCGTCGCCCACCAGCACCGCCACCGACACCGCCATGCAGCGTTGGCCCGCGGCGCCGAAGCTCGCGCCGGCCAGCGCGTTGAGCGTCTGTTCCTTGTTGGCGTCGGGCATCACGATGGCGTGGTTCTTCGCGCCCATCATGCATTGCACGCGCTTGCCGGCCAGGGTGGCGCGGTTGTAGACGTGGGTGCCGACCTTGGTCGAGCCGACGAAGCTGATCGCCTTGATGTCCTTGTGGTCGCAGATGCCGTTGACCACCGCCTCGCCGCCGTGCACCACGTTGAGCACGCCGGCCGGGATGCCGGCCTCGAGCGCGAGCTCGCACAGGCGCATCGTGACCATCGGGTCCTGCTCGGAGGGCTTGAGCACGAAGGTGTTGCCGGTGACGATGGCCATCGGGAACATCCACAGCGGGATCATGGCCGGGAAGTTGAACGGCGTGATGCCCGCGCACACGCCCAGCGGCTGCAGCAGCGTGTAGGTGTCGACGCCGTTGGCCACGTTGTTGGCCAGCTCGCCGAGTTGCAGGTTGCCGATGTTCGAGGCGTGCTCGACCACCTCGAGGCCGCGGAACACGTCGCCCTCGGCATCGGGCAGGGTCTTGCCCTGCTCGGCCGTGAGGATCGCGGCCAGCTCGGCCATGTTCTCGCGGATCAGTTGCTGGTACTTGAGGAAGATGCGCGCGCGCGCGCCGATCGGGGTCTTGCGCCAGGTCTTGAAGGCGTCCTTGGCCGAAGCGACGGCGGCGTCGAGTTCATCCTGCGTGGCGAAGGGCACGCGGGCCAGCACCTGCTGCGTGGCCGGGTTGACGATGTCGCGCCATTCGGTGGTCTTCGACTCGACGAACTTGCCGCCGATCAAGAGCTTGACGGTGGCGATCTGGGTCGAGGGCTGGGTGCTGGCGTCCATGTGCTTGTCTCCTGTGAATGCGGTGCCGAAGGCGGCGGAACAGCGGGCATCGTAGCTTTGCAGTTTTGCTATGACAATAGACAAAATTGCGCTGGGGTTTTGCAAAAACGCAGAACACAGGAACAAGGACGCAGAGGACGCGAAGGTTCCGCGAAGAGCGCAAAACAAACGAATTCACTATTTTGATTTCTTTCGCGTCCTTCGCGGAACCTTCGCGTCCTCTGCGTCCGGTTCCCGCATTCAGAAAGAACTGATGGACTGGGACAACCTCCGCTATTTCCTCGAACTCGCGCGCTCCGGCACGCTGATGAGCGCCGCGCGCCGGCTCGAGGTCGACCACACGACGGTGGCGCGCCGCATCCAGGCGCTCGAGAAGGAGGTGGGCGCGCCGCTGTTCGCGCGCGAGGCCGGCGGGCACCGGCTCACCGAGGCCGGCCGGCGGCTGCAGCCGCAGGTGGAGGCGATGGAGAGCGCCTTCCTCGCGGTCGAGAGCACGGCGCCGGCCTCGCAGGAAGGGCTCTCGGGGCTGGTGCGCATCGGCGCCACCGAGGGCTTCGGCACCGCGGTGCTGGCGCCGCAGCTCGCGCTGTTCGCGCGCCAGCATCCGCGGCTGACCATCGACCTGCTGGCGATGCCGCGGCTGGTGCACCTGTCGCGGCGCGAGGCCGACATCGTGATCTCGCTCGAGCGGCCGGCGCGCGGGCCGGTGCTGGTCACCAAGCTCAGCGACTACACGCTGCGCCTCTACGCCTCGAAGCCCTACCTCGCGGCGCACAGGCCGATCGCCACGCGCGAGGACCTGCGCGGCCACACCTTCATCAGCTATGTCGACGACCTGCTGTTCAGCAAGGAGCTGCAGTACCTCGACGAGCTGCACCGCCCCGACAGCTTCGCGCTGCGCAGCACCAGCGTGCTGGCGCAGCACCGCGCGGTGGCCGCGGGCGCGGGCATCGCGGTGCTGCCGGCCTTCCTGGCCGAGGGCGACGGCAGCCTGCAGCCGGTGCTCGCGGGCCAGGCGAACTTCACGCGCACCTTCTGGATGTCGATGCCGGCCGAGACCAAGCACCTCGCGCGCATGAAAGCGACCTGGGAGTTTTTGCAGCAGACCGCGCAGGCGCAGCGCGACCTGCTGCTGCCCGATGCGGGCGCCTAAGCCACGCCCTCGAGGACCGGCTCGCCCTGCGCGGGCGCGTCGGCGCGCACCAGCTCGCCCAGATGGCGCCACAGCCGCTCGGCCTGCTCGGCCAGCGGCGCGCGCCGGCGCATCAGCATGAAGCGCAGCGGCACCTCGAGCGAAGTGCCGCCGGCCCGCACGAGGCGCCCGGCATCGAGGTCCTCGCGCACCAGCGCCTGCGGCAGCCAGGCCACGCCCAGCCGCGACAGCGCCATGAAGCGCAGTCCGTCGGTCAGGCTGGCCTCGTGGTGGCGCTGCAGCCGCAGTTCGGCATGGCGCTCGAGCAGCGGCGCCAGCGACCAGCCGAGGTGGCATTCCTCGGCATAGCCGAGGAAGGAAACGGGCGCACCGCCGGGATCGCGCAGGTCGAACAGCGGCCCGCCCGCGGCATTCGGCGCGCTCACCGGCACCAGCCGTTCGCGCCCCAGCTCCAGCGACAGGCAGTCGCCCGCCTCGCAGGCCGAGCCCGCGCGCGCGGCCACCGCGCCGGCCTCGTCGAACAGCGCGACCACGTAGTCGGCCGAGCCCTCGGCCAGCATCTCGAAGCACTCGGGCAGGTTGTCGGAGCTGACGCTGAACTTGGCGGTCCGGAAGTCGTTGTGCAGCCGCGGCACCCAGTCCGGGAAGAACACGGCCGACATGATGTGGGGCGCCGCGAAGCGGATGCGCAGCTGGCGGTCCTCGCCATCGGCCTTGATCGACTTGCGCAGCCCCTCCAGCGCATAGACCACCTCGGAGGAGATCGCCTGCAGCCGCTCGCCGGGCTGCGTGAGCTCGAGCGCCGCGGTGCGCCGGTCTAACAGCGGCGCACCGATCCACTGCTCGAGGCCCTGGATGCGCCGGCTCAGCCCCGACACCGACACATGGCAGCGCTCGGCGGCGCGGCTGAAGCTGCGCGTCTGGCACAGGACCAGGAAATCCTTCAGGCTGACCAGGTCGATCATTTGCGATTTCCTCAAAAGCTGGCGTCCAACCGAGTCTACTTTCGCTCGGCGTTATCCTGGACACTCCGGCATCCCGATCCTTTGCGGCTTTCGCAAAACCCGGCGCCCGATCGGCAACCCGCTGAAGGCCTCGCGCCCCAAGAATTCCGGCACCCCGAACCCTTGCTGGAATCCAGATGCCGCCCTCGACCCCCCAACGCCTTCGCGGCGTGCTCGCCCCGGTCCTCACCCCCTTCGACGCCGCGCTGAAGCCCGACGCCGCGCGCTTCCTGCGGCTGTGCCGCTGGCTGGTGGCGCAGGACTGCGGGCTCGCGATGTTCGGCACCAACTCCGAGGGCAACTCGCTCTCGGTCGACGAGCGCATCGAGCTGCTGCGGCAGGCCGTGGCCGCGGGCGTGCCCGCCGCGCGCATGCTGCCGGGCACCGGCAGCTGCTCGCTGGCCGACGCGGTGCGGCTCACGCGCTGCGCGGCCGACCACGGCTGCGCCGGCGTGCTGGCGCTGCCGCCCTTCTATTACAAGAGCGTCACCGACGACGGGCTGTTCGCCTTCTTCAGCGAAGTGATCGAGCGGGTCGGCGACAGCGGCCTGCGGCTGTACCTCTATCACATCCCGCCGGTGGCGCAGGTGGGCTTCTCCCACGCGCTGGTCGAGCGCCTGCTCAAGCGCTACCCCGGCACGGTCGCCGGCATGAAGGACACCGGCGGCGACTGGGACTACACCGCGCGCACCATCGCGCAGTTCGGTCCCGCGGGCTTCGACGTCTTCGCGGGCACCGAGACCCTCCTGCTCGACACCCTGCGCCACGGCGGCGCGGGCTGCATCTCGGCCACCGCGAACGTCAATCCCCGCGCCATCGTGCGCCTGTTCGAGACGTGGCAGGACGCGGATGCCGATGCGCGGCAGGCGGCGCTCAACGCGGTGCGCGCGAAGTTCGCGGCCCATCCGCTGATTCCCGCCATGAAGTCGGCCATCGCGATGGCCACGGGCGATGCGCAATGGGCGCGCGTTCGGCCGCCGCTCGAAGCGCTCGATGCGCAGCGGCAGGAGGCCCTGCGGCAGGCGCTGCGCGACCAGGCTTTCGATCTCGCCGCACTCGACGTCGATGCCGGCGATCGCCACTGAGCCGGTCGCGGCCGCGCCCTTCACCGAGGCCGAGCTCGCGCGCCTGCGCCGCGACACGCCCGCCTGGGGCGCCGGCGCGCACCTCGCGCATTTCGCGCATGGCTCGGCGAGCCTGCCGCCCGAGCCCGTCTACGCGCAATGGCAGGCCTGGCTCGAGGCCGAGCGCGCGCTGGGCACGCACCGCGCCGCCGAACGGCATGCGGACGCGCTGCATGCGGTGCGCGCCAGCGTGGCGCGGCTCGTCAATGCGCAACCGCACCAGGTCGCGCTGCTGGGCTCCGCGAGCCAGGCCTGGGCCGCCGCGATGAGCGCCGCCCATGCCCCTCACGTGATCACGACCCACGACGAATACGGCGCCAACGCGCTCCACCTGCTGAACGCGGCGCAACAGCGGCGGCTCGGCTTCTCGGTGATCGGCACGCGGCCCGGCGCGACGCCGCTGACGCAGCGCCTGGACCATGCGCTGCGCCACGCACCCGCCGGCCGCCGCCCCGTGGTCTCGCTCGCCGCCGTGCCGACCGCCTGGGGCGCGGCCACGCCCATGGACGGCGTGGCGCGCTGCGTGCACGCGCATGGCGGCCTGCTGTTCCTCGATGCCAGCCATGCGGTGGGCCAGGGGCCGGTCGACATGCAGGCCCTCGGCTGCGACGTGCTGGTGTTCCCCGCGCGCAAATGGCTGCGCGGCCCGCGCGGCGCGGGCGTGCTGTGCCTGTCGCAGCGCGCGCTCGAGGCGCTGGGCACGCCCGAAGCTATCGACGTGGCCGGCGCGCAGTGGCTGGAGGCCGAGCGCCTGCAGCCCTGGTCCGATGCGCGGCGCTTCGAGCGCCACGAGTTCCATCCGGGCCTGCGGCTGGCACTGGGCGCGGCCTGCGACTACGCGCTCGCGGTCGACCCGGCGCGCATCGCGCGACAGAACGCGCTGATTCGCCAGCGCCTCGTGCATGCGCTGCAGGAACGCTTCGGCTGGCAGCCGCTCGAGGCCGGCCAGCCCGATCGCAGCGCGCTGCTGACCTACCGCCTGCCCGAGGCCTTCGGCGATGGCGCGGCCTTCGTCCGCCGCCTCGCCGACGCGGGCGTCCACGCCTCCTTCATCGGCCCGCAGCACGCGCGCTGGGCGCTCGAGGCCGCGGGCCTGCCGGGCGTGCTGCGGTTCACGCCGCACTACCTCACGGACGACGACGAGATCGCGCGCCTCGTGCAGGCGATCGAGACCACGAATTCCCGCGTCCATCGCTGACGCGTTCCATCGACGAAGAACAAGGAGACACGCATGAAGACCCATCCCCTCGCCCGCCTGGCCACCGCGCTCGCGCTGTTCGCAGCCGTCGCAGCGAGCCCGCCGGCCGCCGCGCAGGCCTATCCCTCGAAGCCCATCACCGTCGTCATCCAGTACCCGGTCGGCGGTCCCTCGGACGCTCTCGCGCGCCTGCTCGCGCCGCGCCTGCAGGCCGCGCTCGGGCAGCCGCTGGTGATCGAGGCCCGGGTCGGCGCCGGCGGCAACATCGGCACCGACGTCGTGGCCAAGGCCAAGCCCGATGGCTACACGCTGCTGCTGTCCTCGAGCGGGCCGCTGGCGATCAGCCCCTGGCTCTATCCGAAGCTGCCCTATCGCCCGCTGAAGGACCTGGTGCCGGTGGTGCAGCTCGCCGCGGTGCCGCTGGTGCTCGAGGTCAACGACGCGCACCCGGCGCGCAGCGCGGCGGAGTTCCTGCGGCTCCTCAAGGCCAATCCCGGCAAGTACAGCTTCGGCTCGTCCGGCAACGGCACGCCGCAGCACCTGTCGGCGGTGCTGCTCGGTTCGATGACCGGCGTGACGCTCACGCACGTGCCCTACAAGGGCCAGGCGCCGATGGCCACCGACCTGATGGGCGGGCAGATCGACTTCGCGATCGACAGCATGGTCTCGGCCATGCCCAACCTCGCGACCGGGCGGCTGCGCGCGCTGGCCGTCACCGGCCGCCAGCGCTCGCCGCTGCTGCCCGAGGTGCCGACGCTGGAAGAGGCCGGCGTGCCCGGCTACGAGGCGCTCGCCTGGTACGGCCTGATGGCGCCCGCGGGCACGCCGCGCGCCATCGTCGAGCGGCTCAACGAGGCCGCGCGCCAGGCGCTCGACACGCCCGCCGTGCGCGAGCAGATCGCGCGGCTCGGCAGCGCGCCCGTGCACGGCACGCCCGAGCGCTTCGGCGCCTTCATCCAGGCCGAGCACGACAAGTGGGGGCCGATCGTGAAGAGCACCGGCGCGGTGATCGATTGATGCCGCACCGCCCATGAAGATCGTCAGCATCGCGGAACGCACCGTTCCCATCGCCTCCTCGCTGCGCAACGCGCGCATCGATTTCAGCGAGATCACCGCCAGCGTGGTGGCCGTCGTCACCGACCAGTTCCGCGACGGCCGCCGCGTCGTCGGCCATGCCTTCAACTCCTTCGGCCGCTACGGCTGCGGCGGACCGCTGCGCGAGCGCTTCATACCGCGCCTGCTGCGTGCCACGCCCGCGGAACTCAACGACCCCGCCAGCGGCATCGTCGACCCGCAACGCGCGCTCGACCTGATGCTGCGGCGCGAGAAGGCCGGCGCCCATGCCGAGCGCTCGATGGCGGTCGGCACGCTGGAACTCGCGCTCTGGGACATCGTCGGCAAGATGCGCGGCCTGCCGCTGTACCGGGTGCTGGCCGAGCGCATGGGCGAGCCCGGCATCGAACCCGCGCGCTCGGTGCGCTGCTACGTGGGCGGCGGCTTCTACCGCGACCACGACGACCTGGCCCGGCTCGGCGACGAGGTGCGCGGCCATCTCGATGCCGGCTACACCGAGCTCAAGATCAAGGCCGGCGGCCTGCCGCTGGCCGCCGAGCTGCGGCGCATCGAGTCGGTGCTGGCGCTGGTGGGCTCGGGCGCGCGGCTGGCGCTCGACGCGAGCTGCGCCTTCGGGCGCGACGAGGCGCTGGCCTTCGCGCGCGCCATCGCGCCCTACGGCCTGCGCTGGCTCGAGGAGCCCTGCGACCCGGCCGACTTCGAGACCTACCGCGCGGTCAGCGAGGCCTATGCGGGCACCGTCGCGGGCGGCGAGAACCTGTTCTCGCGCGAGGAGGTCGCCAACTTCCTGCGCTACGGCGGCTTCGAAGGCCGCGTCGTGCTGCAGCCCGATCCGCCGCTGGCCTACGGCCTGCTCGAGCTGCAGCGCATCGTGACGCTGGCACGGGCGCACGGCGTGGCGCGCGAGAACATCGTGCCGCACGGCGGCAACCTGATGTCGCTGCATGCGACCGCGGGGCTGGGGCTCGGCAGTGCGGAGTCCTATCCCGGGCTGTTCGGCCCCTTCGGCGGCTTCAGCCGCGAGGTCCGCATCGAGAACGGGCGCGCCACCCTGCCCGAGGCGCCGGGCATCGGCTTCGAGGAGCAGCCCGCGCTCTACCGCATCTTCCGCGAACTCGCGGCCAGCCTGGGGGTGTGAACGCGCGCGCGCCGGCCGCAGAATGCGCGGACAACGCCTGCCAGGAGACGCCCGCATGCCACGCCACCGCCCCGCCCGCCTGACCCACATCGCCGGCATCGGCGTCGACCGCATGGGCGCCATCGCCGACGACGCCGAGGGCCCGCCCTTCCTGCGGCTCGAGAACCTCGACGTCGACATCCCGCCCGATGCCGAGGCCGTGGCGCGCACCGTGCGCGCCGCCACCGAGGACGCGGACAACAGCTACCTGCCCTTCGTCGGCCAGGCGCGGCTGCGCGAGGTCGCGGCGCGCCATGTGTCCGAGCTCTCGGGCGTGGCCTACGAGGCGCGCCATTGCGTGATCTCGGCCGGCGGGCTCTCGGGCATCCTCAATGCCCTGCTGGCCACGGTGGAGGTCGGCGACGAGGTGCTGGTGACCGACCCGACCTATGCCGGCCTGCTCAACCGCATCCGGCTCGCGGGCGGCACGCCGAAGTACGTGCCGTTTCGCTTCACGCCCGGCGGCGAATGGAAGCTCGACCGCGAGGCGCTGCGCGCCGCCGTGGGCCCGCGCGTGCGCACGATGCTGCTGATGTCGCCCTCGATGCCCTCGGGCGGCTTCTTCGACGCCGACGACTGGCGCGCGATCGCCGCGCTGTGCGTGCAGCACGACCTGACGCTGATCCTCGATGCCGCGATGGAGCGGCTGCTGTTCGACGGCCGCGCGCTCATCCATCCAGCCGGGCTGCCCGGCATGGCCGAGCGCACCATCACCGTGGGCTCGTCGGCCAAGGAACTGCGCATGATCGGCTGGCGCGTGGGCTGGACCGTGGCGCCCGAGAGCTACATGCCCGACCTGGTGGCGGTGTCGCTCGCCAACGTGGTGGTGCCGGTGGGCATCGCGCAGGACGCGGTCGCCACCGCGCTCGCGCAATCGCCGCGCACGCTGGCGCCCTACGTGGCCGAGCTCGAGCGGCGGCGCGACACGCTGCTCGACGAACTGCGCGGCCTGCCCGTGGGCGTGCCGGCCGGCGGCTGGTCGATGCTGCTGCGCGCCAGCGATTTCGGCATCGACGGCCAGGCGCTGTCCGAGCGGCTGCTGAAGGCGCGCGTGTGCGCCACCGCCATGCAGGGCTGGGGCGAGACCCATGGCGCGCAGTACCTGCGCTTCGTGTTCTCGAACGAGCCGGTGGAGCGGTTGCGCGGCCTCGGCGACAAGGTGCGCGCGGCGCTCGGGGCCTAAGGCCACTGCGCCGGATGGCTGCCCGGCGGCATCGAGGGCCGCGGCCAGGCAGCCGGCGTGCGCGCGAGCAGCGCGCTGTGCCGCAGGCCTGCAAGCTCGCCGAAGCCCGAAGGCTCCGTTTCCACATAGGGCGCGATGTCGGGCCTGGGCGTGGCGAGCCCGCCGGGCACGCGGCCGAGTCCGCGCAGCCAGTGGCCGGTCTGCGCGAGCGACACCCGCACCAGCCAGCTGCCGCCCTCGCGCTGCTGGCGATGCAGCGCGGCGGCCGCGCCGAAGGCGATCAGGTAGCCCGTGGCCTCGTCGAGGATCTGCATCAGCAGCGGCCTGGGCTTGCCGTCGCCGGCCGCCTCGCCCTCGGCCTGGTTGAAGCCCATGGCGGTCTGCACCAGCGAATCGAAGCCGCGACGGCCGGCCCACGGGCCCTGCGTGCCATAGGCCGTGAGCGAGACGCAGACGATGCCCGGCCGCAGCGCCGCGAGCTGCGCCGGCCCGAAGCCCAGCGCCTCGAGGCCGCCAGGCCGGTAGCCCTGTACGAACACATGCGCATCCCCGGCCAGCCGGCGCAGCGCCGCCTGTCCTGCGTCGGTGCGCAGGTCCACGTGCGTCGAGAGCTTGCCGCGACTCGTGTCGGCGATGGCCTCGATGTTGGGCAGCCGTGGCGAGTTGACGAGCAGCACATCGGCCCCGTAGGCCGCGAGCGCGCGCCCGCCGACCGGGCCGGCCAGGATGCGCGTGAGGTCGAGCACGCGCAGGCCCGCGAGCGGCCGCTGATCCGTGCGCAGCGGCGGCAATGCAAGCGGTGCCGCGTCGCCGATGCGCTCGATGGTGAACAGCGGCTGCGCGGCGATCACGCGGCCCTGCGGCGTGGCATCCCATTCGTCGAAGCGGCGCAGCGCGGTCGCCACCAGCCCGCGCGCGGCGGCGGCCTCCTCGAAGTCGAGCGCGCGCCAGCCGGCCAGCGCGGCCTCGGCATCGGCGCGCACGGCCGTGGCCGGATCAAGGCCCAGCAGGCGCAGCGCGCCTTCGCGGTGGTGCGCGAAGTTGGCATGGATGCGCACCCAGCCGTCGGATGTTCGGTAGAGGCCCGAGAACGCGTCCCAGAGTTCGGGCACGCGGCCGTCGAGGCTGAACCAGCCGGTGCATTCGAGCGCGGCATGGCGCATGTCGACCGCGACCGCCTGGCGCGGCACGCCGCGCGCATGGCCGAGTTCGCAGGCCGCCAGCGCGGCCGCGGCAATGCTGCCCTGCGCCGCCGCGCCGACCGCGAAGGACGATGGCAGCACCGGGTCGGCGCCCGTGAGCCTTGCCAGCGGCAATGCATCGGCTGGCAGGCCAGCCTGTTGCCACAGGTCGTGGAGGATGTTGCTCGCGCTCATCTTTCGTTCGCTCCAATGAAAAAGGCAGGGCCCGCTCGCGCGGCCCTGCCCTTCGTTCGTCGTTGCGGCCTTCGCCTTACTGGATCAGCTTGGCGCCGGTCTTGGCCTGCAGCGCGTCGAAGCTCACGCCGGGCGCGAGCTCGATCACCTTGAGGCCCTCGGGCACCACGTCCATCACGGCGAGGTCGGTGATGATGCGGTCGACCACGCCCACGCCGGTCAGCGGCAGGGTGCACTTCTCGAGGATCTTGAAGTCCTCGGTGCCGTCCTTCTTCTTGGCCACGTGTTCCATCAGCACGATCACGCGCTTCACGCCGGCCACCAGGTCCATCGCGCCGCCCATGCCCTTGACCATCTTGCCGGGGATCATCCAGTTGGCGAGGTCGCCCTGGGTGCTCACCTGCATCGCGCCGAGGATCGAGAGGTTGATCTTGCCGCCGCGGATCATCGCGAAGCTGTCGTGGCTGCCGAAGATGGCCGAGCCCGGCAGTGTGGTGACGGTCTGCTTGCCGGCGTTGATCAGGTCGGCGTCGACCTGGTCCTCGGTCGGGAACGGGCCGATGCCCAGCATGCCGTTCTCGCTCTGCAGCCAGACTTCCTTGGTGCCCGTGTGGTTGGCCACCAGCGTCGGGATGCCGATGCCGAGGTTGACGTAGAAGCCGTCTTCCAGCTCTTGCGCGGCGCGCGCCGCCATCTGGTCTTGGGTCCAGGGCATCTCAGGCTCCTTCTTTCTTGTTGACGACCTTCGCGGGCACTTCGCTGCCGGCGGCGGCCTGGGCGATGGCCGTCTGGGCCTCGACCTTGGCGGCCGCGGCATCCACGCCGGCGCTCACGGTGCGCTTCTCGATGCGCTTCTCGGGCGTGGCGTTGAGCACCAGGCGGTGCACGTAGATGCCCGGCAGGTGGATGTCGTCTGGGGCCAGCTCGCCCACCTCGACGATCTTCTCGACCTCGACGATGCAGATCTTGCCGGCCATCGCGGCCGCGGGATTGAAGTTGCGCGCCGTCAGGCGGAAGCGCAGGTTGCCCGACTTGTCGGCCACGTCGGCCTTGACCAGCGCCACGTCGGGCACCAGCGAATGCTCCATCACGTAGGTCTCGCCGTCGAACTCGCGCAGTTCCTTGCCCTCGGCGACCTGCGTGCCCACGCCGGTCTTGGTGAAGAAGGCCGGGATGCCGGCGCCGCCGGCGCGCAGCTTCTCGGCCAGCGTGCCCTGGGGCGTGAATTCCAGCGCGAGCTCGCCCGCCAGGTACTGGCGTTCGAATTCCTTGTTCTCGCCCACGTAGGAGGCGATCATCTTCTTGATCTGGCGCGTCTCGAGCAGCTTGCCGAGGCCGAAGCCGTCGACGCCCGCGTTGTTCGAGATCACGGTGAGGTTCTGCGCGCCGGAATCCTTGAGCGCCTCGATGAGCGCCTCGGGAATGCCGCACAGGCCGAAGCCGCCGACCGCGAGCATCTGCCCGTCGGCCACGACCCCCTTGAGCGCCGCCTCGGCGGAGGGATAGATCTTGTTCACTCGTGCTCCTTGATTGGCTGTGTCGAGAGTGGGTGGGAAAGCCCTGAACGATACTACGTACCCGCATACGTAGTATTTCGTAATGGTGACCCCCGATGCAGGAGACGACCGATCGCAAGGCTGAGGCGGCAACGCCCGACATCGACTACCGGCTGGCCTTCGAGCACGCCCCGGTCGGGATGGTGGTGTCGCGCCACCGCGCCATCGTGGCCTGCAACCGGCGCGTGTGCGAGATCTTCGGCGCAACGCCCTCCGCGCTGGTGGGGCATTCGTTCAGCATCCTCTACCCCAGCCTCGCCGAGTTCGAGCGCATCGGCAAGCGCATGGAGCCGATCATGAATGCCAGCGGGCATTACGCCGACAACCGCATGATGCGCCGCCTCGGCAACCTGCACGGCGCGATCGCGGGCGAGACCTTCTGGTGCCATGTCACCGGCCATGCGATGAACCGCGCCATCCCGCACGAGTCGGGCATCTGGACCTTCGAGGACCTGGGCTCGCGCCGCGCGACCAAGGCCCAGCTCACGCCGCGCGAGCGCGAGGTGGCGGCCCAGGTGATGCGCGGCCTGACCTCGAAGGAGATCGGCAAGGCACTGGGCATCAGCCACCGCACGGTGGAACTGCACCGAGCGCGGCTGATGCGCAAGTACGCGGCCGCTACCACGGCGGAGCTGGTGCAGAAGCTGATCGCTGGCTGACCGGCGCGCCGCGCGGATCGCGCCGTGACCGCGGAGGTTCCCTTCGATCGTTGCCGAAACGGAAACGCCGTGTCGATGAAAGGCACGAACCACGGCGCTGTCGCAGGACTATCGTTGCAGTCATGCGGACACGGTGTCCGCGTCACTGTTCAAGGAGTCGTCTCATGACCACAGCCCTTCATTCCGAAAAGGCCCTTCTGCAATCGCGCCTGGCCGCGCATGCCCATGTGCTCGCCGTGCACAAGGCACCGGTCGCGCTGACGCTGGCCGCCGTCATCCTGTCGGTGCTCGGCGTGCGCGCCTGACCCTGGCACCCTGCCAGGGCTGAACGAGGGGCGCCGCGCCCCACGCATCGCACGATGCGCCCACGGCGTCCCTCATTCAGCGCTCATTCTTCGCTATGCTCTGCGCCCTTTGGCAGGCACGCGCATGGCGATTCCCGACGAGATCCTTCCCTTCTGGCAACGCTTCGAGGCCGCCCTCGGCAGTGAGGCCGCTTCGCGCTTCTGCGAAGCCTTCCACTTCGACGACAACGAGGCCGGCGCCACCGAGCTCGCGCAACTCGTGCTCGAGGGCCGCAAGCGCGGCACCGCGAGCCTCGAATGGTCCTTCGCCGCCACGGGCCGCCCGCGGCCGCGTCCCGGCAATCTCAGCGTGGTGACCGACTGGCACGGCCGGCCGCTGTGCGTGATCGAGACGCGCGCGGTGGTGGTGATGCCCTTCGAGGAGGTCGGCGCGGACTTCGCGGCGGTCGAGGCCGAGGGCGACGGTTCGCTGCGCTACTGGCGCGAAGGCCACTGGCAGTACTTCAGCGGCGAGTGCGAGCGCATCGACCGCACGCCAGACATGCGCATGCCGGTGCTGTGCGAGACCTTCGAGATGGTCTGGCGCGACTGAGCGATGCGCGCCGTGCGCCGCGGCACCTCAGTCGGTGCCGACCATCACGCTCGAGGCCTTGATCACCGCATAGGCCGTCTGCCCTTCGGCCAGCTTGAGCGAATCGGCCGAATTGCTGGTGATCGTCGAGACGATCTGGATGCCCGGCGCGATCTCGAGCGTGACCTCGGTGCTGACGGGGCCGCGGACGATGGAAATGACCTTGCCCGAAAGGACGTTGCGTGCGCTGATCTTCATGAATGCTCCTGGTTGGGTGTGAAAGCCCCCGGGGCGGCCGCGATGCGCGTCGCCGGGGCGCGAGGCATGGTAGCGTGCCCGTCCTCGGCCCGGCACCGACCGGTACGCCGCGCGCTTCAGGAGGCCGGCAGCGCGCCGAGCAACCCGTCGACCCACCCCTGCAGGTCGAGGTCGCGAAAGCTGCGCAGCGCGGCATCGAGCACCGCTCCATGCGGCTGCTGCGCCAGCACCACCAGGCCGATGTCGCGCTGCAGTTGCGGCGACATCGGCCGCCAGCGCAGCTGCTCGGCGCCCTCGGCCAGGCACAGCACGCTGTGCGGCAGGATGCCGCAGAGGCCGGCCTGGCGCACGTGCGCGTAGAGCACCGTCATCGAGTCGGTCTCGACCTGCGGCACGGCCTTCACGCCCGCGGCGGCGAAGGCCGCGTCCATGCCGCGGCGGCACTGCATGTTGGTGGTGAACAGGCACAGCGGCAGGCTCGCGGCGTCGGCCCACGACATCGAGGCCGCGCCCTCGAACATGGCTTCGTCGGCCGCCACCAGCACATAGCGCTCGCGGAACACGGGCAGGGTCTGGAAGGCACCGAGCCGGTCGTCGTCGAGGTAGCTCAGGCCGATGTCGAGCTCGAAGTCGGCGATCTTGCGCAGGATCTCGGCGGCCGACAGCGTGTAGACCTCGTGCTTGAGCCGCGGATGCCGGCGCAGGCAGTCCTGCGTAAGCCGCGGCACCAGCGGCAGCGCGGCCGGGATCGCGCCCATGCGCAGCACGCCCACGGGATCGTTGCCGCCGGCGCGCGCCTCCTGCCGCAGGCCCTCGCAGTCGGCGAGCACGCGGCGCGCCCAGGCCAGCACGCGCTCGCCGTCGGCCGTGAAGCCCTCGAAGCGCCGGCCGCGCTGCACGATGACCACGCCCAGCTCTTCCTCGATGCTGCGGATGGCGCCCGAGAGCGCGGGCTGCGAGACGTTGCAGGCGGCGGCGGCGCGGCCGAAGTGCTGTTCGCGCGCGAGCGCGACGACGTAGTTCAGCTGGCGGATGAACATCGGGGCGAGGCGCGCGCCCGGCTCAGCCGTGCCGCGGGCAGATCGGCGACGTGCCGGACGGCCCGTCCTCCCTGCCCTCGCCCTGTGCCTGCGTGCCTTCCGCCGGCCCCGAGAAGGCCGCGGCGAAGCAGCCGATGCCCGCGCTGCGCAGCGGCAGGTAGCGCACCTGCTGGCGCGTGCACAGCCGCTTGAGGTTGTCCACCGATTCGTGGTCGATGCAGTCGACCGGAAAGACCACCACGTGGGCCCAGGACACGGCCGCGGCCAGCAGGCCCGCGCGGTCCTCGAGGCCGCCGCCGTGGCGCCGGAATTCCCCGCCATGGCGCAACACGAGGTCGCGGATCGCCGGATAGGTGCTGGGCCGGCCGCCCACGTAGAGGATGCGGCGACCCTGCAGCTGCGCGTCGAGCTGCACCGACTGGTCGTTGCGCCCGCCATCGTCCGCGTTGAGCCGCAACTGCAGCTCGGCGGCCCCGAGCTCGCGGCCCAGCGCCTGGGTGTGGCGGCGCAGATGCTCGAGCGTCTCGGCGAGCTGCGCCGCCTCGGCCTGCGCGGCGGCGGCGGTCTGCTCGGCACGTTCGCGGCGCGCGGTCTGCAGCGCGATCAGCGCGGCCGCCTTCTCGCTCCGGTCGGTCTCCTCCACCCGCTCCTGCCGGTCGGGGGCCGCGGCGGCCGTGGCCTCGATCAGCTCGCGCCGCAGCGCCGCGATCTGCCGGTCCCGCTCCTCCACCAGTTCCTGCGAGCGCAGCTGCTGGCGGTCGAGCTTCTCGCGCAGCTCGGCGTTGTCGCGCTCCAGCGCCACCAGCCGGCGGATGTCGGCGCGATTGGCCGCGCCGACCAGGTGCGAGAGCATGTGGACGTCGCCGAACACGCGCTGGCGCAGCGCGGGCGTGGTCTTGCGGTGCGTCAGCACGGCCCAGTAGGCGCCGGGCACCTCGCCCTGGTGCAGCGACTCGTCCCAGTAGGCGGTCAGGGCTTCGGCATCGGCCAGCTTCGCGGTGCGCTGCAGCGCCGGCGCATGCCGGTGGTCGAGCGCCTTCTGCAGCGCCTTCGCGACCTGCGGCTCGTGCGAGGTCAGCCGCACCGCGTCGTGGTGGATGTCGAGGTCGCTGGCGCCCTTCACGTCGGCGAAGCGCGCCATCAGCTTGCGCAGCTCGGCGGTGCTCAGGCAGGTGCCGATCACCGAGCAATGGAGGTGGTGGTCGAGGTCCGCCAGCCTCGCACGGCCGGCCACGGCGGCCTCCGGCGCCTCGGGTTCGGGCGTGGCGCAGCATTCCACGGCGGCATAGCGCAGCGGCGAATCGGCGCGATCGACGCGCGTGAGCGCGGCATCGGCGGCGGCGAGAAGGCGGAAAGGCGGCTGCTGCATCGGCGGGGCGCGCGAAGGCGCGGTCTGGCGAAAACGACACCGCAATATACGACGCAACATAACGAAAGCCAAGCGGCGGGCTTTTCGCCCGCCGGAAGGCTGCCGCGGCGCGGGCAGGCTCAGGTCTTGACGCCGTCGCGCTCGCGCGCCTCGAGCACGGCCCATTCCTCGTCGGTGAACAGCCGCGAGCGGGTCAGGAAGCGCACGCCCTCGGGCCCCTCGAGCGAGAACATGCCGCCGCGCCCCGGCACCACGTCGATGATCAGCTGCGTGTGCTGCCAGTACTCGAACTGCGGTCCGCTGATGTAGAACGGCATGCCGCCGATGTGGCCCAGCAGCCGGTCGTAGTCGCCGACGATGAACTCGCCCTGGGCATAGCACATGGGCGCGCTGCCGTCGCAGCAGCCGCCCGACTGGTGGAACATCAGCGCGCCGTGCTTCGCGGCAAGCCTGTCGATCAGCGCCAGCGCCGCGTCGGTCGCGGTCACGCGCGGGACTTCTTGTGTCATGGAAAGCCTTCCTTCGGGGATGCACGAACGCCCCGCGCGTCCCGTCTCGGGCCGCGCGGGGCGTGCCTTGCGGCAGGGATCAGAAGAAGCCGAGCTTGTTCTCGCTGTAGCTCACCAGCAGGTTCTTGGTCTGCTGGTAGTGGTCGAGCATCATGCGGTGGTTCTCGCGGCCGATGCCCGACTGCTTGTAGCCGCCGAAGGCCGCATGCGCCGGGTAGTGGTGGTAGCAGTTGGTCCACACGCGGCCGGCCTGGATGCCGCGGCCCATGCGGAAGGCGCGGTTCATGTCGCGGCTCCAGACGCCGGCGCCCAGGCCGTAGAGCGTGTCGTTGGCGATCGCCAGTGCCTCCTCCTCGTCCTTGAAGGTGGTGACCGAGACCACCGGGCCGAAGATCTCCTCCTGGAAGATGCGCATCTTGTTGTGGCCCTTGAACACGGTCGGCTTCACGTAGTAGCCGTCCTTGAGGTCGCCCCCGAGCGCGTTGCGTTCGCCGCCGATCAGCACCTGCGCGCCCTCCTGCCGGCCGATGTCGAGGTACGAGAGGATCTTCTCGAGCTGCTCGCTCGAGGCCTGCGCGCCGATCATGGTCTCCATCTCGAGCGGACTGCCCTGGCGGATCGCGGCCACGCGCTTCAACGCGCGCTCCATGAAGCGGTCGTAGATCGACTCCTGGATCAGCGCGCGCGAGGGGCAGGTGCAGACCTCGCCCTGGTTGAGCGCGAACATCGCGAAGCCCTCGAGCGCCTTGTCGAAGAAGGCGTCGTCCTTCTCCATCACGTCCTCGAAGAAGATGTTGGGCGACTTGCCGCCGAGCTCGAGCGTGACGGGGATCAGGTTCTGGCTCGCGTACTGCGAGATCAGCCGGCCCGTGGTGGTTTCGCCGGTGAAGGCGATCTTGCCGATGCGGTTGCTCGAGGCCAGCGGCTTGCCAGCTTCCACGCCGAAGCCGTTGACCACGTTGACCACGCCCGGCGGCAGCAGGTCGCCGACGATCTCCATCAGCACCAGGATCGACACCGGCGTCTGCTCGGCCGGCTTGATTACCACGCAGTTGCCGGCCGCGAGCGCGGGCGCGAGCTTCCACACCGCCATCAGGATCGGGAAGTTCCACGGGATGATCTGGCCGACCACGCCGATCGGCTCGTGGAAGTGGTAGGCGAAGGTCTCGTGGTCGATCTCGCTGATGCCGCCTTCCTGCGAGCGGATGCAGGAGGCGAAGTAGCGGAAGTGGTCGACCGCCAGCGGCAGATCGGCCGCGGTGGTCTCGCGGATCGGCTTGCCGTTGTCCCAGGTCTCGGCGGCCGCGAGCACGGCCAGGTTCTCCTGCATGCGGTCGGCGATGCGGTTGAGGATGTTCGCGCGCTCGGTGGTCGAGGTGCGGCCCCAGGCGGTCTTGGCCTTGTGCGCCGCGTCGAGCGCGCGGTCGATGTCGGCGGCGCTCGAGCGCGGCACCTCGCAGAAGACCTGGCCGGTCACCGGCGTGATGTTCTCGAAGTACTGGTTGTCCACCGGCGCGACCCATTCGCCGCCGATGTAGTTGCCATAGCGCTTTTTGAACGGCACCGTGGTACCGAATTTGCCCGGTTCGAGCATGTCCATGCGTGTCTCCATTGCGTTGACGGCGCCGCGACATGCGGCGTCCCGCACGAAGATCTGCAAGGCCCGTACCCGCCGGCCTCGGTGAAATCCCCAGCATGCCGGCCCAGGGCAAGGCCCTGTCGCAAGGGTTTTCTTTCGCAATCTGCGACATATCCGTGCGAACACGACGGTTAGCATGTCGCGAAAAGCGAACCGGTGCGAACCGGCGCGCACCCCGAACCGACTGGAGCCGTGGATGACCGACTCGCAATCGCCCTCGTCGCAGGTGGAACAGGCCCGGGAGCTCTTCTTCGTGCAGGGCCGCGACCCGGAGCCCTGGATCGCGCCGCACATCTCGCGTTCGTGGCGCCGCAGCCGGCCGGTCGATCCGCGCGGCGGCGACTGCGAGCCGATGGCGCTGGCGCTGCTGCGCGAGCGGCGCGAGCAGGCGATGCGGCTGCTCGACTGCGCCCAGCCCGAGCTCGACGGACTGGCCGAGCACGCCACCGGCAACGGCTGCGTGGTGGTGCTGTCGGACGCCAGCGGCCTGATCCTCGACGAGATCGGCAGCCCCGACTTCCTGCCCAAGGCCGAGCGCCTCGCGCTGCGGCCGGGCGCCGGCTGGTCGGAGCATCAGCGCGGCACCAACGCCATCGGCACCGCGCTGGCCGAGCGCGAGGCGCTGATGGTGCTCGGCGGCGAGCACTACCTGGCGCGCAACGGCACGCTGGGCTGCGCGGCGGCGCCGATCTTCACCGGCCGCGGCGAGGTGGCGGGCGCGCTCGATATCTCGGGCGAGACGGTGCGCGTCAACAGCCATGCGCTCGGGCTGGTGCGCATGGCGGCGCAGCAGGTCGGCCACCGCATGATGCTCAGCGAGGCCAGCGGCCACCTGCTGCGCTTCCATCCGCGGCCCTCGCTGATCGGCACCGCGCGCGAAGGCCTGATGGTGATCGCCGACGGCCGCATCGTCGCGGCCAACCACGTGGCCCTCGAGCTGTTCGGGCGCTCGTGGCAGGAGCTGCTCGACCTCGATGCCGCCACCTTCCTCGGCCGCGACTGGGCACGCATGGAGCGCCGCCGCAGCCTGCTCACGCTGCCGGGCGGCCGCCAGATCGCGACCGTGCTCGAACGCTCGACCCGGCCCGGCGAAACGCTGTCGCGCGGCGCGCGGCGCCAATGCACGCCCGAGGATTCGGCCGCCGCGCCGCCGCCCGACGACGTGCAGCCGCTGCTCGAGCGCGCGGTACGGGTGCTGAACCAGGGCGTGCCGGTGCTGGTGAACGGCGAGACCGGCAGCGGCAAGGAGGTGTTCGCGCGCCGGCTGCATGCCGCGAGCCGGCGCAGCGCGGGGCCCTTCGTCGCGGTCGACTGCGCCTCGCTGCCCGAGACCCTGATCGAGGCCGAGCTGTTCGGCTACGAGGACGGCGCCTTCACGGGCGCCCGCCGCCGCGGCGCGCCGGGCCGCATCCGCGAGGCGCATGGCGGCATGCTGTTCCTCGACGAGATCGCGGAGATGCCGCTGGCACTGCAGACGCGGCTGTTGCGCGTGCTCGAGGAGCGCACGGTGCGCCCGCTCGGCGGCGGCCAGGGCGTGGCGGTGGATTTCGACCTGGCCTGCGCCACGCACGGCGACCTGCCGGCGCTGGTGGCGGCCGGTCGCTTTCGCGCCGACCTGATGTACCGCGTGGCCGGCTTCACCGTGGCGCTGCCGCCGCTGCGCGAGCGCGCCGACCGGCATGCGCTGATCGCGCGGCTGTTCCTCGAGTCGGGCGGCGCCGCGCGCGAGCTGCGGCTGGAGGACGAGGCGCTCGAGGCGCTCGCGGCCTGCCCCTGGCCCGGCAACGTGCGCGAACTGCGCAGCGTGCTGCGCTCGATGGTCGCGCTGGCCGAGCCCGGCGACGCGGTCGGGGTCGATGCGCTGCCGGCGAGCCTGCGCGCGATGCCCGCGACGGCGGCCGCCTCCGTCCGGGACGGTGCGAACCCCGCCTTCGGCAGCCCACCGCCGCTCGTGACCATCACGCGCCAGGCGATCGCGCAGGCGCTGCAGGACTGCGGGCACGACGTGGCCGAGGCCTCGCGCCGGCTCGGCATCCACCGCAGCACGGTCTACCGGCACCTGGCGCGCGAGCGCGGCCGGCGGCCGGCGGACTGAACGGCGGCAGGTAGATTCCCCGCGCGCGCCACGCCTTTCGTTATGTTTTTTAAAATATAGCGTATCGCTCGCTGTCCATCCGCTGCCCCCTCCACGCTTCCGTGTTCCCCATGATCAGCACCACCCCTCTCCACGGCCTGCTCGCGCTCGCCGACGAGCGCCACCTGGGCCGCGCGGCCCCGGCCCGCCCCATGTCGCCGGCCGAGTTCGCGCAGGCCCTCCAGGCGCTCGAGGCCGAGTACGGCCATGCCTTGCTGCGCACCTCCGAGCCGTCCGTCGAGCGCAGCCAGCGCTTCGAGGGCTTCACGCCGCAGGGCGAGCAGGTGCTGGCCTGGGCGCGCGGCTTTCTCGCGCAGAGCGAGGCCCTGCGGCAAGAACTCCAGGCCTCGCGCACCGAGGCCGCGCTGGCGCCGCTGCTCGAGCGCCGCTCGGTCTCGCCCAAGCGGCTGCGCCCGCCCGCGCCCACGGCCGAGCACATCGACGCGATGCTGCAGGCGGCATTGCGCGCGCCCGACCATGGCGGCCTGCATCCCTGGCGCGTGATCGAGTTCCGCGAGGCGCAGCGCGCCGCGCTGGCCGAGCGCTTCGAGGCCGAGAAGCTGCGCCGCGATCCGCTGGCCTCTGCCTCCGACCGGCGCCGCGCGCGCGAGCATGCGACGCGCCCGCCCGCGCTGCTGGCCTTCGTGGTCGTGCCGCGCGCGCGCAGCAGGGTGCCGGCGCGCGAGCAGTGGCTGGCCGCCGGCGCCGCGCTCGGCAACCTGCTGAATGCCGCGCACCAGCTGGGCTTCGGCGCGATCGTGCTGAGCGGCGAGCGCTGCTTCGATCCGGTGCTGGCCACCGAACTCGGCGTGCGTCCCGAGGAGTTCCTCGCGGGCTTCGTGAGCATCGGCAGCGTGGCCGAGGCACCGCCCGCGCGCGATCACGCGCTGCCGGGCGAGGTCTGGTCGGCCTGGACGCCGCCAGGCGTGCCCACGCCCTCCCCCGACGTCACCCACTCCGACCCGTCACGATGAGCACCCTCCCGACAAGCCGCACCGAAGCCACTGGCACGAACTTCTCGCTGGCCGCCATGCAGCGCGCACGCGCGCTGTCGCAGCTCGCGGTGCGCCGCATCGCCTCGGCCGTGCGGCCGGGCATGACGCAGCGGCAGGCCTGCGATCTCGCCACCGCCACCCTGCAGAAGCTGGAGATCGAGCGCAACTGGCATCCGGTCATCGTGCGCTTCGGCGAGGACACGCTCAAGACCTTCCGCGAGGCATCGGATCCGGCGCGCGTGCTCGGCGAGCGCGACATCTTCTTCATCGACATCGGTCCGGTCTGGGACGGCCACGAGGGCGACGCGGGCGACAGCTTCGTGGTCGGCGACGACGCGCGGATGGCGGCCTGCGCCGAGGCCGCGCGCACGCTGTGGCACGAGGTCGCCGCGCGCTGGCGCGCCGACCGGCTCAGCGGCCAGGCGCTCTATGCCTTCGCCGCCGAGCGCGCGCAGGCCATGGGCTGGCGCCTCAATCTCGACATCAAGGGCCATCGCGTCTGCGACTTCCCGCATGCGATCTACCAGGCCGGGCGGCTCGGCGATTTCGGCCTCTGTCCCGCGACCGGGTTGTGGATCCTCGAGATCCAGATCGCGCATCCCGCGCTGCCCTTCGGCGCCTTCTACGAAGACCTGCTGATCGCCGACGACGCGGCACGGCCGGCCGCGGGCGGGGCAGCCACGGAGCAACTGTTCTCGTACGGCACGCTGCAGCTGCAATCGGTGCAGATGGCCACCTTCGGCCGGCTGCTGGCCGGCCGGCTCGACCAGTTGCCCGGCTACCGCCTGGAGCGGCTCGCGATCCGCGATCCGGCCGTGGTCGCGACCAGCGGCAAGAGCCATCATCCGATCGTGGTGCCCACGGGCCGCGCCGAGGACGGCGTCGACGGCGCGGTGTTCGCGATCACGCCGGCCGAGCTCGCGCTGTCGGATGCCTACGAGGTCGAGGACTACCGGCGCGAGCGGGTGCGGCTCGCTTCGGGCCTCGAGGCCTGGGCCTATGTCGACGCGCGCGGCCAGCCCCGCTGAGGCTGGCGCGCGCGCGGCTGCCGCTCAGGGCGTGTCCGCCGCGAACACCTCGATCGCGACCAGGTTCGACACCGAGCGACCCTGCTTGACCTCGCCCGGCACCACGAGGCGCGCGACGCCGTTCGCGCCGAGCCCCGCGCCGTTCATGTCGTAGGCGATGAGCGCGCCCTTGTTGCCGAAGCCCGGATCGATCTCGCCGAGCGAAACCGCGGCGCGGTAGCCGTCGCTGCCGGTGGCCACGGCATACATCGACAGGCTGGGGTTCTTGCCCGCGGGCAGGCGCAGGCCCAGGCTGTTGAGCAGCGTCCAGAGGCTGACGCCGGTGTAGACGTTGGCGCCCACGGTCTGGGTGACCGGCACCATCGCCTGCAGCGCCTTGAGGTCGAAGCTCAGCGGCGTGGTGACCGCGCCCGACACCGCGAAGCTCGCGGACACCCCGCCGCCCGTGCCGGCGGCGGTGGCGGCCGAGGGCTGCACCCGCAGCCGCACGAGTTGGGAGACGTAGCGCCCGCCCTTGATGTCGCCCGGCGCGGTGACGCGGAACGGCCCGTCGGCCGCGGCCAGCGGCCCCGAGCCGGCGCCGGTGGTTTCGGCATAGGCCACGATCGCCGGCTTGTTGCCGAAGTCGGGGCTCAGCTCGCCGAGCGCGAACACCACGCGGTAGCCGTCGGCGCCGGTGGCCAGCACGTGGCGGCTCAACAGGTCGTTCTTGCGCGTGGCGTCGACCTGGAGGCCCGCGTCGGACAGCAGCGACCATAGGCTGGTGCCGGTGTAGGTGCGGGTCTGCGGCGTGCTGCCGCTGTTGAAGTTCACCGTCTGCGTGAGGGCGGCGCGCGCGGCGAGGTCGGCCTCGGCGTAGTCGGCGGGACGGTCGATGGCGCCCTCGAGCTTGACCGTGGGCGCCGGCGGCGCGGGCGGCGGCGGCGGAGGGGGAGATGGCGGTGCCGGCGCGGGCGCGGGAGGCGGCACGGTCGGCAGGAACACCGCGCCATCGCCACCACCGCCGCAGCCGGCGACCACGACCACCACCAGACCGGACATCACGCCCGCGGACCAATGTTTCATATCCACCTCGTCTCCATGTTTTTCGATATGTTTATTCTTACATAGCGAATTCATTCGAATCCAATAGCTCTATTCGTATGCGATTCATCACTGTGCATGTATGGATACGGCGAAGGGCCGATCTCCGCCGCGACTGAACAGCGTGCGCCCTTGCCCGTCCCTTCATCAGGCGAGAGACTTCGCCCTTGCCCTCACTTCCGGTCCCCGCATGCCCTCCGACGCCGCCCTGCCCGCTTCCGGCCTCTCGGCCGTGCCCTCCACATTGCGCATCCCGCTGGCCGCGCGCGCCTTCGGCGATGCGATGTTTCCGCGCCTGGCGATCGGCGACGCGAGCGCGGCGCGCCTGCTGGCCACGCTCGAGGACCAGGCTCCGCCGCTGCCGCGCGACCGCGCCACGGTCTACGGCGTGCTGGCACGCACGCGCTGCTTCCGCGCGCTCGCGCGCGACTTCCTCCAGGCGCATGCCGGTGGCCATGTGGTCAACCTCGGTTGCGGCCTGAGCCACTACTTCCAATGGCTCGACGACGGCCGCTCGCGCATGACCGACGCCGACCTGCCCGAGGTGCTCGCGGTGCGCCGCGCGCTGATGGCCGACGACGAGCCGCGCCACGAGGTGCGGCCGCTCGACCTCACCGCCCCCGGCTGGTGGGACGGCCTCGGCCTGCCCGCGCGCGACGGGCCGCCGGTGTTCCTGTTCTCGGAGGGCGTGCTGATGTACCTCGAGCCCGCGCAGGTCGAGGCCGTGTTCGCGACCTTCGGCGAGCGCGCGCCCGCGGGGTCGGTGCTGGCCTTCGATGCCATGTGCTGGCTCGCCACCGGCCGCGCGCACCGGCATCCCTCGGTGCGGCCCACGGGCGCGCAGTTCCGCTGGGGCCTGCGCCGGCCGGCCGAGCTGGCGCGCGCGCATCCGCGGCTGCGGCTCGCGGGCATCCATCAGGTGATGGCCGGCTATGGCTTTCCGCACGGAATGCTGTCGCGTGCGATCGGCGCCGTCTTCGGCGTGCCGATGTATGCGGTGTATGCGCTGCATGCGGCGGGCTGAGCGCGACCCGATACACAAACGCACAATTTCGTCGCATCGCCGGCCTTGTCCGGCGGCGTTTGCGCGGAATGGCTGACGCGCCGCGGGCCGCCGCGCGGGCAAGCTCCAGTCTCGTCCCGCCCACCGAACCTGCGCTTCCCGGCACAGGCCGGTGCCTTCACGACGGAGGAGTTTCGCGCTGCATTAGGATCGCCCGGCCGTCGCGCCGGCGCCTGCTCTCCTTCGTCCACTCCCCGGAGTTCGCCCGAACTCGCCAAAGCCATCGCAACCCTCAAGAAAACAATGCTTGATCGCCGATCCTTCCTTGCCGCCGGCAGCGCCGCCGCCGCCCTCGCCGCCCTCGGGCTGCCCGCCGAAGCGCTGGCCGCCAACGGGCTGCAGCTGAGCCAGCCCCGGCCCTTCTCGTTCGACAACCTGATCGCGGAGGCCAAATCCCTCGCCGGCAGGCCTTATGCCGCGCCGGCGCCGCTCGCGCCGCAGGTGCTCGACAAGATCGACTACGACGCGCACGGTAAGCTCAAGTTCGACCCGGCCAACGCCCTGTTCCGCGACGGTCCGGGCGCCTTCCCCGTCACCTTCTTCCACCTCGGCCGCTTCTTCCAGACGCCGGTGCGCATGCACGTGCTCGAGAGCTCCGACGGCGACGGCTTCGCGCGCGAGGTGCTCTACAGCCCGTCGTACTTCTCGATGCCGGCCGACAGCCCGGCGCGCGCGCTGCCCGAGGGCGCCGGCTTCGCGGGCTTCCGCCTGCAGGAAAGCCGCCTGGGCGACCAGAGCAAGCTCGACTGGCAGAAGAACGACTGGGTCGCCTTCCTCGGCGCCTCCTACTTCCGCGCGATCGGCGAGCTCTACCAGTACGGCCTGTCGGCGCGCGGCATCGCGCTCGAGGTGGCCGTGCCCGACCGGCCCGAGGAATTCCCGGCCTTCACACGCTTCTATTTCGAGACGCCCGCGCCCGGCAACACGACTTCGATGACGGTCTATGCGCTGCTCGAGGGACCGAGCGTCACCGGCGTGTTCAAGTTCGTGATGCAGCGCGGCAAGGCCGTGATCATGGACATCGACTCGCGCCTGTTCCTGCGCCGCGACGTGGCGCGCCTGGGCCTGGTGCCGCTGACCTCGATGTACTGGTATTCCGAGACCGCCAAGCCCACCGCGATCGACTGGCGCCCCGAGGTGCACGACTCCGACGGCCTCGCGATCTGGAACGGCGCGGGCGAGCGCATCTGGCGCCCGCTCAACAACCCGACGCAGACGCGCGCCTCGGCCTTCGCCGACACCGCGCCCAAGGGCTTCGGCCTGCTGCAGCGCGACCGTTCCTTCGATCACTACCAGGATGGCGTCTACTACGAGAAGCGCCCGAGCCTGTGGGTCGAGCCGCTGGGCAACTGGGGCGAGGGCTCGGTGCAGCTGATCGAGATCCCGACCGACGACGAGATCCACGACAACATCGTGGCCTTCTGGGTGCCCAAGGCCGATGCCAAGGCCGGCGCCAGCTACAACCTCAAGTACCGCCTGCACTGGACCGACCAGGAGCCCTATCCCTCGCCGCTGGCGCGCTGCGTGGCGACGCGCATCGGGCGCGGCGGCCAGCCGGGCCAGCCGCGGCCGCCGGGCGTGCGCAAGTTCATGGTCGAGTTCATCGGCGCGCCGCTCGCCAACATCCCGTTCGGCGTCAAGCCCGAGCTGGTGCTCACGGCCTCGCGCGGCAAGTTCTCCTACATATTCGCGGAGGCCGTGCCCAACGGCGTCACCGGCCACTGGCGCGCGCAGTTCGACTTCACGGCCGAGGGCAACGAGCCGGTCGACATGCGGCTGTACCTGAAGAACGGCGACCAGACGCTGACCGAGACCTGGCTGTACCAGTACCAGCCGGGCTGAGGCCATCCGCCTTCGATCGGCGGCACGCGTGGCAGCGCTCGGGGCCATCGGCCGATTGTTGGCGATTCGTGAATAAACAAGTGACGCGCGGCATCTTGGTCCGCGCGGGGGTGGCACCCAAACTTCCTTGCGTTGTCAACGCCGCGTCGCGGCATCACCCAAGGAAAGAAGTCATGTCCACCTCTTCGCTCAAGCTCGATGGAAAGATCGCCCTCGTCACCGGCGGCACCAGCGGCATCGGCCTGGCCACCGCGCAACGCTTCGTGGCCGAAGGCGCCCACGTCTTCGTCACCGGCCGCCGCCAGGCCGAGCTCGACGCGGCCGTGAAAGCCATCGGCCGCAACGTCACGGGCGTGCTCGGCGACGTCTCGAAGCTCGACGACCTCGACCGCCTCTACGACACCATCCGCGCGCAGAAGGGCCGGCTCGACGTGCTGTTCGCCAACGCGGGCGGCGGCAGCCTGGTGCCGCTGGGCCAGATCACCGAGGAGCATTTCGACAAGACCTTCGGCATCAACGTGCGCGGCCTGCTGTTCACCGTGCAGAAGGCGCTGCCGCTGATGGGCAAGGGGTCGTCGATCGTGCTGAACGCCTCGATCACCAGCATCAAGGGCACGCCGGCCTTCAGCGTCTACAGCGCGACCAAGGCCGCAGTGCGCAGCTTCGCGCGCAGTTGGGCCGTGGACCTGAAGGACGCCGGCATCCGTGTCAACGCGGTCAGCCCGGGCGTGGTGCCGACCCCGGCCTACGAGCTGCTGGGCCTCACACCCGAACAGGTCGAGGGCTTCATCGAATCGCAGGCCCAGGCCATTCCGCTGGGCCGCGTCGGCACGCCCGACGAGATCGCCAAGGCCGTGGTGTTCCTGGCCTCGGACGACAGCAGCTTCGTCAATGCCACCGAGTTGTTCGTCGATGGCGGCATGGCACAGATCTGAAGCTCAGCGCTTGGTCACCGAGATCAGCTCGATCTCGAAGTTCAGCGTGGCATTGGGCGGAATCACGCCGCCCGCGCCGCGCGAACCGTAGGCGATCGACGGCGGGCAGGTCAGCTTGGCCTTGCCGCCCGGCTTCATCTTCTGCACGCCCTCGGTCCAGCACGGGATCACGCCGTTGAGCGGGAACTCGGTGGGCTCGTTGCGCTTGTAGGAGCTGTCGAACTCCTTGCCCGAATCGGGGAAGGTGCCGCGGTAGTGCACCTTGACCACGTCGGTCGCGGCCGGCGAGGCGCCCGTGCCTTCCTTGAGCGACTGGTAGATCAGGCCGCTGGCCGTGGTGACGGGCGCGGACTGGGCCCACGCGGCGGACACGGCGCAGAAGGACACGAGAGCGGCACAGAACAGGGACTTCACGGGATACCTCGAGGGAATGGTGGGAAAGGGCCGATTATGGCCAGCGCGCATGAAGCGCCAGCGCCCCCGGTGGAACGGCCCTTGCTTCGCGGCGGGGGTACTGTCAACATCCCCCGAGAGAGGAACTCCCATGCCTTCCACCGAAGCGAGTTCGGCGATGCCCGCCCACGGCGGCACCGGCCACCTGAAGAAAGTGCTCGGCCCGCTGCAACTGTGGGGCATCGCGGTCGGCCTCGTGATCTCGGGCGAATACTTTGGTTGGAGCTACGGCTGGAACACCGCCGGCACGCTGGGCTTCCTGGTCGCCACGGTGCTGGTGGCGACGATGTACACCACCTTCATCTTCAGCTTCACCGAACTCTCGACCGCCATCCCGCATGCCGGCGGTCCTTTCGCCTACGCGCGCCGTGCCTTCGGCCCGCATGGCGGCTTCGTGGCCGGCTTCGCCACGCTGATCGAGTTCGTGTTCGCGCCGCCGGCCATCGCGCTGGCGATCGGCGCCTACCTCAACGTGCAGTTCCCGGGCATCAACCCGAAGTGGTTCGCGCTCGGCGCCTACGTGATCTTCATCGGCCTCAACTGGATCGGCATCGGCATCGCCGCGGCCTTCGAGCTGTTCGTCACCGTGCTCGCGATCTTCGAGCTCTTGGTGTTCATGGGCGTGGTCACGCCGGGCTGGTCGATGGCCAACTTCGTGGCCAACGGCTGGGCCGGCGGCAGCGTGCTGAACGGCGCGGCCATCGCGGGCATCTTCGCCTCGATCCCGTTCGCGATCTGGTTCTTCCTCGCGATCGAGGGCGCGGCCATGGCGGCCGAGGAAGCGCGCGATCCGCACCGCACGATCCCGATCGCCTACACCACCGGCATCGTCACGCTGGTGGTGCTGGCCTTCGGCGTGATGATCTTCGCGGGCGGCGTGGGCGACTGGCGCAAGCTCGCCAACATCAACGACCCGCTGCCGCAGGCCATGAAGGCCGTGGTGGGCGACAACAGCGGCTGGCTGCACATGCTGGTGTGGATCGGCCTGTTCGGGCTGATCGCCTCCTTCCACGGGATCATCATGGGCTACTCGCGCCAGATCTTCGCGCTGGCGCGCGCCGGTTACCTGCCGCGCTACTTCGCAGGCCTGAGCCCGCGCTTCGACACGCCGCACCGCGCGCTGCTGGCCGGCGGCGTCGTCGGCGTGGTGGCAATCTTCAGCGACGAATGGGTGCAGTTCGGCGGCCAGACGCTCACGGCCAACATCGTGACCATGGCCGTGCTCGGCGCGATCGTGATGTACCTGGTCTCGATGGCCGCGCTGTTCAGGCTGCGCCGCACCGAGCCCGCGCTGCCGCGCAGCTACCGCGCGCCCTTCTACCCGGTGTTTCCCGCCATCGCGCTGGGCCTGGGCCTGGTGTGCCTCGGCGCGATGGTGTGGTTCAACCCGATGCTCACCCTGCTGTTCCTCGTGCTGATGGCGCTGGCCTACGGCTACTTCCTCGCGACCTCGGCGCAGCGCCGCGCGGCCGCGCCCGACGAGATGCTGTCGGCGCCGGCCTCCACGCCCGCCGCCTGATCGAACGATGCGCTACCGCACCACCATCGCCGGCCAGGGCTTTTCCTTCGACGACCTGCGCCAGGTCATGGCCGCGGCCAGCCCCGCGCGCTCGGGCGACTACCTCGCGGGCATCGGCGCGGCCACCGCGCAGCAGCGCATGGCCGCGCGCCACGTGCTGGCCGACACGCCGCTCGCGCAGTTCCTCAACGAGGCGCTGATCCCCTACGAGAGCGACAACATCACGCGGCTGATCATCGACGGGCACGATGCGCAGGCCTTCGCGCCGGTCTCGCACCTCACGGTCGGCGACCTCCGCAACTGGCTGCTGTCGGAGCAGGCGGACACCGCGGCGCTCACGGCCCTCGCGCCGGGCCTCACGCCCGAGATGGTGGCGGCGGTGTCGAAGCTCATGCGCAACCAGGACCTGGTCTCGGTCGCGAAGAAGTGCAACGTGGTCACGCGCTTTCGCGACACCATCGGCCTGCCCGGCCACCTCGCGGTGCGGCTGCAGCCCAACCATCCCACCGACGACCTGCGCGGCGTGGCCGCCTCCACGCTCGACGGCCTGCTCTACGGCGCGGGCGACGCGGTGATCGGCCTGAACCCGGTGTCCGACAGCCTGCCGGTGCTCGGCCGCCTCCTGCACATGCTCGACGAACTGATCCAGCGCTTCGAGATCCCCACCCAGAGCTGCGTGCTCACGCACGTCACCAACACGCTGCGGCTGGCCGAGGCCGGCGCGCCGGTCGACCTCGTGTTCCAGTCGATCGCGGGCACCGAGAAGGCCAACCTCTCGTTCGGCGTCACGCCCGAGCTGCTGGCCGAGGCCCACGACGCCGCGCAGTCGCTCCAGCGCGGTACCGTCGGCGACAACCTCATGTACTTCGAGACCGGCCAGGGCAGCGCGCTGTCGGCCAACGCCAACTTCGGCGTCGACCAGCAGACCTGCGAGGCGCGCGCCTATGCGCTGGCGCGCCGCTACAAGCCGCTGCTCATCAACACCGTGGTCGGCTTCATCGGCCCCGAGTACCTGTACGACGGCAAGCAGATCATCCGCGCCGGCCTCGAGGACCACTTCTGCGGCAAGCTCATGGGCCTGCCGATCGGCTGCGACATCTGCTACACCAACCATGCCGAGGCCGACCAGGACGACATGGACAACCTGCTGGTGCTGCTGGGCACCGCAGGCATCAACTTCATCATGGGCATCCCGGGCGCCGACGACGTGATGCTCAACTACCAGAGCACCTCCTTCCACGACGCGCTGTTCCTGCGCCAGACCCTGGGCCTGAAGCGCGCGCCAGAGTTCGAGGCCTGGCTGCAGCGCATGCAGATCACCGATGCGGCCGGGCGGATCGCGCCGCCCTCCTCCAACCGGCTGCTGGCCGGCATGGGGGCCCTGTCGGCGCTGTCTTCATGAGCGACGCTGTCACGCCCAACCCCTGGGGCCAGTGGCGCTCGGCCACGCCCGCACGGCTCGCGCTGGGCCGCGCCGGCGCCGGCATGCCGACCGACGAGACCCTGCGCTTCGGCTGGGCCCATGCGATGGCGCGCGACGCGATCCATGCGGCGCTCGACGTCGATGCGCTCGAAGCCGCGCTGCGGCACGACGGCTGGCGGACCGTGCGTGCCCGCAGCCGCGCCGAGGACCGCGCCACCTACCTGCGGCGGCCGGACCTGGGACGGCAGCTCGATGCCGGCGACGCGGACCGGCTGCGCGCCGGCGCGAATGCGCCGGTCGACGTCTGCATCGTGATCGGCGACGGCCTGTCCTCGCTCGCGGTCGCGCGCCACGCGGCGCCGCTGCTCGCGGCGCTGCGCCCTCACCTGCCGCCCGATACCCGCTTCGCCCCCGTCGTCATCGCGACCCAGGCGCGCGTCGCGCTCGCCGACGAGGCAGCCGAGCTGTTCGGCGCCACGCTCTCCGTGATGCTGATCGGCGAACGGCCCGGCCTCAGCTCGCCCGACAGCCTCGGCATCTACCTGACCCACGCGCCGCGCAAGGGCCGCCACGATGCCGAGCGCAACTGCATCTCGAACGTGCGGCCCGAAGGCCTGTCGTACGAGCTCGCCGCCTTCAAGCTGACCTGGCTGATGCGCGAGGCGCTGCGGCGCGGGCTCAGCGGCGTGGGGCTCAAGGACGAGAGCGATCTGGCGGTGCTGGAGGCGGGTGGTGGGTCGCAGGCGCTGCCAGGCGCGTAGCCACCGGGCCGGCGTGCCTATGATGGCGCGCAGAACCACCCGGAGACACCATGACCACCCGCTACCCCCTCGCCGAACTCGCCGACCTGCCCGAGGACATCCGCACCGCCATCCTCGCGGTGCAGGAAAAGGCCGGCTTCGTGCCCAACGTGTTCCTCGCGCTCGCGCGCCGGCCCGCCGAATGGCGCGCCTTCTTCGCCTACCACGACGCGCTGATGCTCAAGGAGGAAGGCTCGCTGACCAAGGGCGACCGCGAGATGATCGTGACCACCACCAGCGCGGCCAACCAGTGCCTCTACTGCGTGGTGGCGCACGGCGCGCTGCTGCGCATCTACGAGAAGAAGCCGCTGGTGGCCGACCAGGTGGCCGTGAACTACCGCAAGGCCGACATCACGCCGCGCCAGCGCGCGATGCTCGACTTCGCGATGAAGGTCTGCGAACGCTCGCACGAGATCGACGACAGCGACTTCGCACCGCTGCACGCGCACGGCTTCGACGACGAGGACATCTGGGACATCGCGGCGATCACCGCTTTCTTCGGCCTGAGCAACCGGCTCGCGAGCTTCAGCGGCATGCAGCCGAATCCCGAGTTCTTCCTGATGGGGCGACTGCCGCGCGAGAAAAAGTAGATCGGGATCGAAGGCCCGATCCCGAATCCGTTACCCCTTCTTGCCGCGGCACGACGCCAGCATGTCGAGCCCCGGCTTGTAGGTCGGCGTATTCACGTCCATCACACCGAGCACCGTGTGGTAAAGGTTGTCGTGCGTCAACGGCGTGTCGAGCCCGGCTTCCATGCACGAACGCGAGAGCTGGCGCCGCGCATCGAGCCCCTCGCTGAACCAGGTGACCATCGGCACATGCTTCTGCGCCTCGGGCGCGAAGCTGTAGGGCACGCCGTGCAGGAACAGGCCGAACTCGCCCAGCGATTCGCCGTGGTCGCTCACGTAGAGCAGGCCCGGGTCGTACTGCTTCGACTGGCCCTTGAGCCAGTCGATGGTGCGGCCGAGGAAGCGATCGGTCTGCGCGATCGAGTTGTCGTAGACGTTCATCAGTTCGGTGTGGCCGCACTCGGCGAGCGCATTGGTCTTGCACTCGGGCTGGAAGCGCTTCATGTCGGCGCCCGAGCGCTTGTAGTAGGCGGGCCCGTGGCTGCCCATCTGGTGCATCACCAGCACGACGCCCTTGGCGCGGCGCTCGGCCGGCAGCGCGGCGATGCGCGCATCGAGGCCCTCGAGCATCACGTCGTCGAGGCACTCCTCGCCGTCGCACAGCGCGCTCTTGGTGGCGGGCGGCAGGTTGTCGAAGGCCGAGGCATTGGGAATGCGGGCACAGACGCCCTTGCAGCCGGCCTGGTTGTCGAGCCAGAACACGGCCAGCCCGGCGGCCTGCAGCACGTCGACCAGGTTCTCGTAGTCGTCCTTGCGCGATTCGTAGCCCTGCTTGCCCAGCGGCGAGAACATGCAGGGCACCGAGGCCAGCGTGTTGGTGCCGCAGGAATAGACCTCGCGGTAGCTCAGCACGCCGCGCTTCGCGAGCTCGGGCGTGGTGTCGCGCGCATAGCCGTTAAGGCCGAAGTGATCGGCGCGCGCGGTCTCGCCCACCACCACCACGAACAGCGGCGGCTTCTGCTGGGCCGCGTAGCTCGCGCCCAGCGTGGTGCCCGCGGTGATCGGGATCAGCTTGCCGCTGCGCTTGAACAGCGGCTTGATGAACACCGCGCCGGTCGAATAGAGGCTGGCGATCGGGTTCATCATGTAGCGCAGGTGCACGTTGTTGCGCATCAGGGGCGCCAGCTGCCGGTTCATGGCGACGGCCGCGACCAGCGCGACGACCACCATGAGCAGCAGCAGCACGGCGTTGCGCCAGAGCTGCGACAGCCAGCGCATCGGCACGATGCGCGCGAACCACAGCACGACGCCGACCGGCGCGATCACCACCAGCAGGTTGAAGCCCATGCGCCAGCTCAGCAGGTCGCGCGCCTCGTTGGGATCGGTCTGCAGCACGTTGGCGATCATGGTCGGATCCATGACCACGCGGTACTCGAGCATGTAGTGCTGCACCAGCGCCGCCAGCACGGCCACCGCGAACCACAGGGGCTTCATCCAGCGCGACCAGGCGGTGAACGAGAGCATGGCCACCGTGCCGCAGAAGCTCAGCAGGCTCATCGCGGCGATGGTCGGCAGGTAGGTGCTGGGGGCGCCGCCGATACGGGCCAGCTCGTTCCACAGCGGCCAGTTGGCGGCCACGCCCAGGTACAGGGCCAGCCACAGCACCAGTTGCCGGGCCGATCGCGGCCGCTCCAGCCATTGCCGCACCGTCTCCCACGAGGATGCGGGCGCGGGGCCCGGCGAGGGTTCGGAGATCGATGGGATGCCGGACCGGAGCGGCGCGGGCTCTATGCGCGTGACAGACATGCGACAAATATAGGAAGCGGGCCTGAAAGGAGCCTGAACTCGAAGTTCAGACGGCGTTCAGGCCTGCTGCAATGCAACAACGTCCGCGGAGCGGCGGGCGCGACGGACCATGGTGTCGATGGCGAGGCCCACGGTCCAGCAGACCCAGCCGCTCCAGAGGGTATGGCTCATGTAGTGGGCGCCGCGCAACTGCTGCGTCACGCCGAGCAGCAGGCCGCCGATCAGCGCGACGGCCAGCCATGTCGAGGCGATTCGAGGGGAGACGCGCCGCAGCACGAAGTAGCCCCCCAGGTAGGCGAAGGCGGTGGAGGCGTGGCCGGCGGGGAAGCAGCCGCCCGGGCCGCCGTCGCGCACGCCCCAGGACCAGTGCGAGACGTAGTGCGCCATGCCGCCGAACTCCTGCAGGTCCCAGGGGCAGCTCGTATGGCTCGCATGCTTGAACAGGCTGACAGCGAGCACCGAGGCCAGCACCGTCAGCGCGAGCTGCGCCCGGCTGGCGCGGTCGAGGCGCCGCAGGAAACCCACGGGCCAGCGGATCGCGAGGAACAGCCCGATCACCAGCGCCCAGCTCAGGTTCTTGGCGCCGGTGTGCATCACCTGGACCAGGAACGGGTTCTCGCGCAGCGGAAAACCCATCGGCGTGCCCATCCAGCGCGCCAGCGGCAGGTCGGCGCCGCTGGCGTCCCAGAGCAGCAGCAGTGCGAACGAGATCAGGGTCCAGGCGCCGAGGCGGAGGTTCGGAAAGCGGCGAGTCATCGAGGAAAAAGCGGCCATCGGCAAAAATGGGTGCCAGCCTAGGCCGCGCGAATGAACCAGGGCTGAAGCCACATGAACCGAAGCTGAAGCCATCTGAGCGCCAGCTGACCGCGTCCCGGACGCTAGACTGCGGCTTTCCCACCGAATCCGAGGAGTGCCACCGCGTGCGCATACTGCTGGTCGAAGACGATGTGGCGCTGGCGGACGCGGTCTGCGGCTACCTGCTGGCCAAGGCCTTCGTGGTCGACGTGGCGCCGAGCCTGGCCGATGCGCGCGGCGCGCTGCTCTCGGTGCAGTACGCGGCCGTGCTGCTCGATCTGCACCTGGGCGACGGCGACGGCCTGTCGCTGCTGCCGCAGGTGCGCGCGCTGCGCGAGCCGCCGATCGTCATCGTGCTGACCGCGCGCGACCAGGTCACCGACCGCATCCGCGGGCTCGATGCCGGCGCCGACGACTACCTGATCAAGCCCTACGACCCGGCCGAGCTGCTGGCGCGGCTGCGCGCGGTGGAACGCCGGCGCAGCGCCAGCAACTCGCCCGTGCTGCAGCTGGGCACGCTCGAGATCGACATCGCGCACGACCGCGTGCGCCGCGACGGCCAGCCCGTCACGCTGACGCAGAAGGAGTGGGCACTGCTGCGCGTGATGGCCACGCGGCCCGAGCGCATCCACACGCGCGAGAACCTCGCCGATGCGCTCTACGGTTTCGGCGACGAAGCCGACAGCAACACGCTCGAGGTCTTCATCAGCCGGCTGCGGCGCAAGCTCGGCCGCAGCCACATCCAGACCCTGCGCGGGCTCGGCTACCGGCTTTCGGCCGACGAGGAGGAATAGCCGATGACCGAAGCGGCGCGACCTCGCGCGCGCAGCGAGCGCGACACCCTGGCCGGCCGGCTCACCCGCACGCTGATCCTGTGGGTCGGCGGCGTCTGGCTGCTGTGCGTGTTCGCGGTGGTCTGGTATGTGGACCGCGAGATCAACCACAACTTCGACAACGAACTGGTCGAGGTCTCGCACCGCATGTTCGCGATGGCGGTGCAGGAACTCGAGAAGCTGCAGCACCCCGGCGAGGAGGCGCCGCGCGCGCCGCTGATCGCGCCCAAGCAGCTGTTCTCGGAGGACGCGGTGATCTACCAGATCGTGGACCTGCACGAGCACGTGCTGCTGCGCTCGGCCGAGGCCCCCGAGGACACCTTTGACGTCCCGCTCGCGGCCGGTTTCGCGAACAACCCGAACTGGCGCATCTACACGGTGCGCCATCCCACGCTGGGCCTGTTCTTCCAGGTGGCCGATCCGCTCGACGAGCGCCGCCGCGCGCTCAACCGCACGCTGTTCGGGCTGATCATCCCTTTCGGCGCGGTGCTGCCGCTCTTGGCGCTGGTGCTGCGCAACGTGGCGCGCACCGAGCTGCGCGTGCTGCAGCAGCTCACCGGCGAGATCGAGAAGCGCAGCGGCGCCGACCTGCGCCCGATCGCCCTGCCGAACCTGCCGCGCGAGCTGCGCACCGTCGGCGACCACGTCAACCTGCTGCTGCAGCGCCTGTCGCATTCGCTCGACGTCGAGCGTGCGCTGGCGGCCAATGCCGCGCACGAGCTGCGCACGCCGCTGGCGGCCGCGCGGCTGCGGCTGCAGACCGCGCTCGAACACGACCTGCAGCGCAACGACGTGCAGGCCGCGCTCGACGCGCTGCGCACCCTGAGCCACCGCGCCGAGAAGCTGCTGCAGCTCTCGCGCGCCGAGTCGGGCGCCTCGTTCGCGCGCGAGCGGGTCGACCTGGTGCAACTGGCCGGCACGGTGGCCCAGGAGTTCTGGCAGGACCCTCAGCATGCCGAGCGCCTCGCGCTCAAGGTGCCCGACAGCGTGGCGCCGGTGGCCCTGGGCGACGTCGACGCGCTCGCGATCGCGCTGCGCAACCTGGCGGAGAACGCGCTGCGCTACGGCGGCGACGGCCGCGTCGTGATCGAGGTGATGGCGCCCTGCGTGCTCGCGGTGCGCGATGCCGGCCCGGGCGTCAACGCCGAGCAGCTCGCGACCTTGCGCGAACGCCATGTGCGCCACAGCTCCGACCGCGCCGGCTACGGCCTGGGCATCTCGATCGTGAGCACCATCGTCGAGAAGCACGGCGCGAAGCTCGAGCTGGCTTCACCGCCGGCGGGCGCGGCCCACGGCTTCGAGGCGCGGATCGTGCTGCGGCCGGCCAGAGGGCCGGCGCCGGCCCTCAGTCGCTCACCAGCGCGCGCAGCCAGTCGGGCAGCGCCAGCGCCTTCTGCTTCGGGAAGTCGACCCAGATCGTGGTCGCCCCTCCGGCCGCGCAGATCACCTCGGGCTGGTCGGCGCGCGCCATCGTGGCCCAGCTCTCGAAGGTGGTGCGGCCCGGGTCGCTCACGTACATCCTGAGCAGCACGTTGCCCGGGTACTCGATCTGGCGGTAGAAGTTGCAGAAGGCATTCACGATCACCATGCCCTCGCCGCCGGGCTCGGGTTCGAAGCCGATCGAATGCATCCAGTCGATGCGCGCGGTCTCGAGGTAGCGGAAGTAGCTGGCATTGTTGAGATGGCCCATCGCGTCCATGTCGCCCCAGCGGATCGGGATCGACATTTCGTAGACCAGTTTCTTCTTCTCGGGGATTTCGATTCTCATCGGTGGGCCTTGATCGAGGCGAGGATGCCGAGGACGAACAGCAGCGCCGCCACCAGCTCGGTGGCCTGCGGCCAGCGGCCGTCCCAGACGAAGGAATAGACCAGCGCGAACAGCGTCTCGCTCACGATGAGCTGGCCGCAGAGGCTGGCCGACAGCCGCTGGCTCGCGAGGTTCCAGAGGATGGTGGCGAGCCACGAGGAGCCGAAGCCGCCCGCGAGCGCCAGCACGACGAACAGCAGGCCATCGGGCTGGGCCCGCAGCGCCGCGAGCTCGCTGCCGGCCACGAGCCAGAGGCCGATGGCGCCCAGGCCGGTGGCGATGCCGAGCCAGTTGGCCCAGTCGGCCGCGTGGATCTCGGTGTGGCGCTGCAGCCAGGCCGCGTTGAGCAGGCCGTAGACGGTCCAGCTCGCCATCGCGCCGAGCGAGAGCACGATGCCCCAGGCGAAATGCCCGCCGCCGTGCGCACCGCCCTGCCGGGCCGACCATGCGCCCCAGATCATCAGCGCGATGCCGGCGCCGGTGAGCAGCAGGCCGGGCAGCAGCGCGGCCATGCGCAGCCCCGGCGGGCGGCCCAGCAGCATCATCCAGACCGGGATGGTGCCGATGATGAGGCTCGGCGCCTCGGTACCCGCGGCCACGATGCCGAAGGCCAGCAGCAGGTAGTAGCCGCTGAAGCCCAGCACGCTGAGGCCGAGCGCGGCCAGCGCCTGGCGCCCCGTGGGCCAGCGCCGCGCCGCGGGCCGCGCGAACACGGCCAGCGCCGACACGGCACCGAAGACGGCGAAGCGCGCCGAGACGATGTCGACCATGGCGAAGTGCCCGACCATGCGCGGCACGACGAACACCAGCCCCCAGAGCGCGCCCGCGCCCAGGCCGGCCGCGATGCCGATCCAGGCGCGCGGGCTCAGAGCGCGAACCCGTCGTCGGCCGCGATCACGGCGCCGTTCACGAAATGGCTCTGGCCGCTGGCCAGCAGCACGATCAGGCCGTCGAGATCCTCGGGCTTGCCCACGCGCTTGCGCGGCAGCATGCTCACGAGCTTGGCGCCGCCCTCGGTGCTCCAGTGCGATTCGTTGATCTCGGTCTCGATGTAGCCCGGGCACAGCGCGTTGACGTTGATGCCGAAGCGGCCCCATTCGAGCGCCATGGCCTTGGTCATCTGGATCAGCGCGGCCTTGCTCATGGCGTAGACGCCGATCTGCGGCAGCACCTTGAGCCCGGCCACCGAGGCGATGTTGACGATGCGCCCGCCGATGTAGGTGCCCGGCGCCGCGCCCTTGGCGCGCGCCAGCATGCGCTTGCCGACCTCCTGCGCGACGAAGAACGAACCCTTGAGGTTGGCGTCGAAGATGAAGTCGTAATCTTCAGGCGTCACGTCCTGCAGCCGCTGGGTGGTGCTCACGCCCGAGTTGTTGACCAGCACGTCGATGGCGCCGACCTCGGTCTCGGCGCGCGCCACCGCGGCCTTGATGCTGGCCATGTCGGTCACGTCGAGCTCGACCACGTGGGCGTCGCCGCCCTCGCCCTGGATGCGCGCGCGCAGCTCCTTGAGCTTGTCGACGCGCCGGCTCGCGAGCACCACGGCGACACCCGCGCGCGCCAGCGTTTTCGCGAACTGCGCGCCGAGGCCGCTCGAGGCGCCGGTGACGAAGGCCACGCGGCCCGAGAGATCGATGCTGTACGCCATGGAGTGCTGTTCCTGTGGAGTCGCCAAGGCGACGTGAAAACACGGGCGACACGCCCCGCGGGGCGGCCCGTGGCGCCCGCATAAAATGCCCGGCAGCCACGAAGCGCCAGTGCCTCCCATCATATCGACGAGACCCCCATGACCCACGACGAAATCCTTGCCCAGTACGGTCCCCGCGAAGCCATGGAGTACGACGTCGTCGTCGTCGGTGGCGGGCCGGCCGGCCTTTCGACCGCGATTCGCCTGAAGCAGCTCGCCGCCCAGCACGAGAAGGAGATCTCGGTCGTGGTGCTCGAGAAGGGCTCGGAGCCCGGCGCCCACATCCTGTCGGGCGCCATCATGGACCCGCGCGCGCTCAACGAGCTGCTGCCCGACTGGAAGGAACTCGGCGCGCCGCTGAACCAGCCCGTGACCGACGACGCGATGGTGTTCCTCGGCGAGAAGGCCAGCCTGCGCACGCCCAACGCCTTCCTGCCCGACTGCTTCCAGAACCACGGCAACTACATCATCAGCCTCGGTGCCTTCACCAAGTGGCTGGCGCAGCAGGCCGAGAACCTCGGCGTCGAGATCTTCCCGGGCTTCCCGGCCGCCGAGGTGCTCTACGACGAGAAGGGGGCCGTGCGCGGCGTCGCCACCGGCAACATGGGCGTCGGCAAGGACGGCGAGCCGACCGAGAACTTCCAGCTCGGCATGGAGCTGCTGGGCAAGTACACGGTGTTCGCCGAGGGCGCGCGCGGCCACCTGGGCCGCCAGCTGATCGCCAGGTTCAAGCTCGACGAGGGCAAGGACCCGCAGACCTACGGCCTGGGCGTCAAGGAGGTCTGGGAGATCGATCCCAAGCGCCACGAGCCCGGCTTCGTGCTGCACACGGCCGGCTGGCCGATGAAGAGCGACACCTACGGCGGCGCCTTCCTCTATCACATGGAGGACAACAAGGTCACCATGGGCTTCATCACGGGCCTGGACTACAGCAACCCGTACCTGAGCCCGTTCGAGGAAATGCAGCGCTGGAAGCTGCACCCCAACATCCGCTGGTACCTCGAGGGCGACGAGGCCAAGGGCATCAAGCCGGCCAAGCGCATCGGCTATGGCGCGCGCGCGATCACGGCCGGCGGCCTGCAATCGCTGCCCAAGACGGTGTTCCCGGGCGGCGCGCTGGTCGGCTGCGAGGCCGGCTACCTCAACGTGAGCCGCATCAAGGGCAGCCACGCCGCGATCAAGACCGGCATGCTGTGCGCCGAGGCTGCCTTCGACGCAGTGCAGGCCGGCCGCCAGCACGACGAGCTCACGGCCTACCCGGCGGCCTTCGAGAAGAGCTGGCTGCATGCCGAACTCAAGAAGGCGCGCAACTTCAAGGCCTGGTTCAAGAAGGGCCTGCTGGTCGCGACGCTGATGAACGGCATCGAGCAATGGCTGCTCAAGGGCAACATCCCCTGGACCCTGCGCCGCACCAAGCCCGACCACCAGTACCTGAAGCCGGCTTCGGAATGCCAGCCGATCGCCTACCCCAAGCCCGACGGCAAGCTCACCTTCGACCGGCTCTCGAGCGTGTTCATCAGCAACACCAACCACGAGGAACAGCAGCCGGCCCACCTGACGCTGAAGGACGCGTCGGTGCCGGTCAACGTCAACCTCGCGAAGTTCGCGGGCCCCGAAAGCCGCTACTGCCCGGCGGGCGTGTACGAGTTCGTGCCCGACGAGGCCAGCGCGGGCAAGCAACGGCTGCAGATCAATGCGCAGAACTGCGTGCACTGCAAGACCTGCGATATCAAGGATCCGACGCAGAACATCGTGTGGGTCACGCCTGAAGGGGGCGGCGGGCCCAACTACGTGGGGATGTAAGGTCTGTTCTTCTGGGGCCCTCTTCGGAGGGCCTTCTTGTTTTCGTTCGGGGCGCGTGCACAGGACAGCGGGTACTTCCCTCCGCGAATGTCCCCCGGCCTTCGGCCTCCTCCTTGATTTCGCTGCGGGGGTCAGGCGAAGTAGGTGGCTACCTCGTCGGCCGTGAGGAAGCGCACTACCGTCACCTGTGGCTTCTGCTCCGAATGGAAGGCCTGGTTGAAACCGTTCCAGCCGCGCGCGGGCTTGTCCTCGGTCTCCAGCGCGACGAGCACCAGCCTTCCCTGCCGGCGCGCGTTCTCGCGCAAAGTCCCCTCGCCCCAGGCCCAGGCCATGCGGTCGACGAGTTCACCACCGGCATAGGCCTTGGCCTGCAGCCAGAGGTACTGCGCCGAATCGCTGTCGCGCGGCTCGTCGTCGGCACCGAGACGATCGGCCAGCGGCTGCCGGATGCCCAGGGTCTTCGCATGCACGCTGAACAGGTCCTGCAGCAGCGAGAAGGCGTGGAAGTTGTTGTTGATGCCGTGGGCACGCACGATCATCCCCGCGTTCGAGGCCGGCAGCAGCACGACCAGCTCGTCCTCGTAGGCCATCTGGGCGGTGCGGTGCAGGAAGTGCAGTTCCTCGAAGGGCAAGGTGCCGTTGACCGACAACGCCTCGATGCGCGCGCACAGTGCCTCGTCGGCCAGCAGCTCGCGATGGTTGCGGACATCGCGCATCAGCATCGCCATCAGCGGCAGCACCAGCAGGTCGACCGCCTGCCGGCTCGCTTCGACCTGCAGGCGCTCGGCCGGCGGCAGTGCTTCGAGCGCGGCTTCGGCGGCGCGCCAGGCGAGGACGTCGGCCGGCTCCTCCTCGGACGCTTCTTCTTCGTCGTCCTCCATCGGCTCCGCGGCGCAATAGGGTGCGAGCGATTCGAGCAGTCGGGCCAGGCGTCGCAGCGCCGCCGGAAACAGCAACCGCGGATCGGCGCCGTTCTCCACCAGCCCGCCGCAAAGAATCGCGAACAGCGCGGCACGCAGCGGATGCAGGTCGGGCAGCAGCGCGGTCGCGGCCTCCAGCACCTCGTCGCCCGTGCCCTCCTTCACCGTCGCGCGGTAGAAGTCGGACACCGCATCGCGATCGAAGAAGGTCGCCTGGGCATCGAGGTCGTCCTCGTGCTGCACGGGCAGGCGCAGGGTCGCGAGAAAATCTGGGGGCAGCGCTTTCATGCGCGAGAGGGTAGCGCAGGCTCCTGTGCCTATCCGATGCGTTCGTGCTTGGTCACGCCTTTCTTGTTACCGGGGGCGCTGCGCTGGTGCCGGCGGCCCAACAACCATTGCGTCCAGGCGCGTGTCGATGGGGTACTCCCCGCAGCGAAATAAAGGAGGAGGCCGCAGGCCGGGGGACATTCGCGGAGGGGAGTACCCCGTCGGCGCGCGCCCGCCCCAGACCTCAAGGCCTCAACCCTGAACAGCGCCCCACCCACCCCCACCAGGCGTCTCGATCACGAACACATCCCCCGCCCCCATCTGCACCTGCCCGATGTGATCCAGAGGCTCGACCGTTCCATCGGCCCGCTCCACACGATTGATCCCCACCGCGCCCGCTTCGCCACCCGAACCACCGAACGCACCATGGTGCCGCCCATTGCTGAGGATCGACGCCGTCATCGGTGCCAGGAACCGAACCCGCCGCACACCGCCGTCACCACCACGCCAGCGCCCCGCACCACCCGACCCCGAACGCAGGCTGTAGCTGTCGAGACGCACCGGGTAACGGAACTCCAGCACCTCCGGATCGGTGAGCCGCGAATTGGTCATGTGGGTCTGGACCACGCTCGTGCCGTCGAAGCCCTCGCCCGCGCCCGAACCGCCCGAGATGGTCTCGTAGTACTGGTGCGCGCCATCGCCGAAGGTGAAGTTGTTCATCGTGCACTGGCTCGCCGCCATCACGCCCAGCGCACCATAGAGCGCATTGGTCACGCAGCTCGAGGTTTCGACATTGCCGGCCACCACCGCCGCGGGCGGCAACGGGTTCAGCATGCAGCCGCTGGGCACGATCACCTCGATCGGCTTGAGGCAACCCGCGTTGAGCGGAATGTCGTCGTCGACCAGCGTGCGGAACACGTACAGTACCGCCGCCATCGTGATCGCGCGCGGCGCATTGAAGTTGTTCGGCAACTGCGCGCTCGTACCGCTGAAGTCCACCGTCGCCGAGCGCGCGGCCGCATCGACCTTCACGCGCACCTGGATGCGCGCGCCGTTGTCCAGCGGCAGCACGAACTCGCCGTCCTTGAGCGCCGTGATCACGCGACGCACCGACTCCTCGGCGTTGTCCTGCACATGGCCCATGTAGGCCGCGACCGTCTCGCGGCCGAACTGCGCCACCATGGCCTGCAGCTCCTGCACACCCTTCTCGTTGGCCGCGATCTGCGCGCGCAGGTCGGCCAGGTTCTGTTCGATGTTGCGCGAGGGATGCGCGCCGCCGCCGAGCAATGCGCGGAGTTCGACCTCGCGCAGCCGGCCGCCCGCCACCAGCTTGAAGTTGTCGATCAGCACGCCCTCCTCGCCGATGGTCTTCGAGAACGGCGGCATCGAGCCCGGCGTGATGCCACCCACGTCGGCATGGTGGCCGCGCGAGGCCACGTAGAACGAGGGCCGCGCATCGGCCGTGTCGAGGTAGACGGGCGTCACCACCGTGATGTCGGGCAGGTGCGTGCCGCCGTGGTAGGGGTCGTTGAGCACGAACACGTCGCCAGGCTTCATGTCGGGGTTGCAGGCGATCACGGTCTTGATCGACTCGCTCATCGAGCCCAGGTGCACCGGCATGTGCGGTGCATTGGCGATCAGGTTGCCCTCGACGTCGAACAGCGCGCACGAGAAGTCCAGCCGCTCCTTGATGTTGACCGAGTAGGCCGTGTTCTGCAGCCGCAGCCCCATCTGCTCGGCGATGTTCATGAAGAGGTTGTTGAAGACCTCGAGCATCACCGGGTCGGCGCGCGTGCCGATCGCATGGCTGGTGGCGCGCTCGCGCACGCGATGCAGCTCCACGCCGTCGGCCGTGGCGCGTGCCTGCCAGCCGGGTTCGACCACGGTGGTGGCGTTGCGCCCGGCCAGGATCGCCGGGCCGTCGACCACCGCGCCGGGGCGCAGCGCGGCCTCGTCGAACAGCGCGGCATCGCGCCAGCCCGCGGCGGCTTCGTCGGCCTCGCAGTACATGCGCACGGCCGCGAGCGACTCGGGCACATGCGACTCGGCCTTGCCGGTCGTGGCCGCGGCGCGCGTGCGCTCGCCCGCGCCGACGGCCTCGACCGCCCCCGCCTCGATAACCAGCGCGCGCTCGCTCATCAGGAACGCGAAGCGCCGGCGGTAGGCCTGCTCGAACTCGTCGCGCATCGCGGCGATGGCCTCGGCGGCCGGCGTGTCCATCGGCAGCGCGCAGGGCAGCGCGGTGTCGGTGCCTTCGTAGCGCAGCTGCACGCGATGCAGCACCTCGATCGCGGCTTCGGCCACGCCCTGCCCGCGCAATTCCTCCACCGCCTGCCCGGCCAGGCCGATCGCGGCCTCGCGCGCCTCGGCCAGGCCCGACGCGTCGAGCCGGCGCTCGAGCGCGCGCTCGCGCAGCGCCAGCTGGTCGGCCAGCCCCATGCCGAAGGCCGAGAGCACGCCCGCCAGCGGATGCAGGTAGACGCTGCGCATGCCCAGCGCATCGGCCACCAGGCAGGCATGCTGGCCGCCCGCGCCGCCGAAGCACTGCAGCGTGTATTGCGTGACGTCGTAGCCGCGCGCCACCGAGATCCGCTTGATCGCATTGGCCATGCTCGCCACCGCGATGCGCAGCGCGCCGCTCGCGACCTCCTCGGCACCGACCGCGCGGCCCGTGGCCTCGGTCATGCGCCGTGCCATCGCGGCGAAGCCGCGCTCGGCCGCGTCGCGGTCCAGCGGCTGGTCGGCGCCCGGGCCGAACACCCGCGGGAAGTGCGCGGGCTGGATCTTGCCGAGCAGCACGTTGGCGTCGGTGGTGGTCAGCGGGCCGCCGCGGCGATAGCTCGCGGGACCGGGATTGGCGCCGGCCGACTCGGGCCCGACGCGCAGCCGCGCGCCGTCGAAGGAGACGATCGAGCCGCCGCCGGCCGCCACCGTGTGGATGCTCATCATCGGCGCGCGCATGCGCACGCCGGCCACCTGGGTCTCGAACGAGCGCTCGAACTCGCCCGCGTAGTGCGACACGTCGGTGGAAGTGCCGCCCATGTCGAAGCCGATCACGCGCGCATGGCCGGCATCGAGCGCCGTGCGCACCATGCCGACGATGCCGCCGGCCGGGCCCGAGAGGATCGCGTCCTTGCCCTGGAAGCGGTGCGCCTGCGTGAGCCCGCCCGAGCTCTGCATGAAGAACAGCGGCACGCCCGGCATCTGCTGCGACACCTGTTCGACATAGCGGCGCAGGATCGGGCTCAGGTAGGCGTCGACCACCGTCGTGTCGCCGCGCGGCACCAGCTTCATCAGCGGGCTGGTCTTGTGCGACACCGACACCTGCGTGAAGCCGATGGCGCGCGCGATGCCTTCGGCCGCGAGTTCGTGCGCCGTGTGGCGCCAGCCGTGCATGAAGACGATCGCACAGGCGCGCAGGCCCTCGTCGAAGGCGGACTGCAGCTGCGCGCGCAGCGGCGCCTCGTCGAGCGCCTGCACGGTGCCGCCCTGCGCGTCGATGCGCTCGTCGGCCTCGATCACGCGCCGGTACAGCAGCTCGGGCAGCACGATGCGGCGGTCGAACAGGCGCGGCCGCGCCTGGGTGGCGATGCGCAGCGCATCGCGGAAGCCCTTCGTCGTGACCAGCACCGTGGGCTCGCCCTTGCGCTCGAGCAGCGCGTTGGTGGCCACCGTGGTGCCCATCTTCACGCACTCCACGCGCTCGGGCGTCACGGCCTCGCCCGGTGCCAGCTTCAGCAGCCGGCGGATTCCCTCGACGGCCGCGTCGCGGTACTGCTCGGGGTTTTCCGACAGCAGCTTGAGCGTGTGCAGGCCGCCCTCGGGATCGCGGCCCACGAGGTCGGTGAAGGTGCCGCCGCGGTCGATCCAGAACTGCCAGCGGGACGGGGGAAGGGTTTGCGTGGTCATGGGGAACAAGGATAGGTCTTCGCGAGAAAAGGGAGCGGAATCGGGTCAGTTCTGGCGCAGGTCGCGGCCGCGGGTCTCGGGCAGGCACAGCGCCACCACCACCACGATCGCATAGGCTACCGCCGCGCAGATGCCGATGGCCGTGCCCAGCGGCAGGTGCATGCGGTCGCTCAGCACGCCGACCAGCGCCGGAAAGGTGGCGCCGATGCCGCGCCCGAAGTTGTAGCAAAAGCCTTGCCCGGAGCCGCGCAGCTCGTTGGGGAACAGCTCGGCCAGGAAGGCGCCCGCGCCGCTGAAGATGCCCGACATGAAGAAACCGAGCGGGAAGCCCAGCAGCAGCATCAGGCCGTCGGTGATCGGCAGCAGCGTGTAGGCATAGACCAGCAGGCCCGCGCCGATGGCGAACAGGATGAAGGCGCGGCGGCGGCCCAGGCGGTCCGACAGGTAGGCGCCGCAGAGGTAGCCGACGAAGGCGCCGACGATGAACATGAACTGGTAGCCGCCCGAGCCCAGCACCGTCAGGTGGCGCTCGTTCTTCAGGAAGGTCGGCAGCCACACGCCGATGGCGTAGTAGCCGCCCTGCATGCCGGTGAATAGCAGGCTCGCGAGCACCGTGGTGCCGAGCACGCCGGGCTTGAAGATCGCGAGGAAATTGCCGCTGCGCTCGCCGCGCGCCACGGCGGCGCGGGTCTGCACGTAGATCTCGGGATCGCTGATCGAGCGCCGGATGAAGACGATCAGCAGCGCCGGCAGCAGGCCCAGCAGGAACATCACGCGCCACGAGACCTCGGGCGGCAGGAACGAGAACAGCGCCATCGACACCAGCACCGCCGCGCCCCAGCCCACGGCCCAGCTGCTCTGCACCAGCCCGACCGCCTTGCCGCGATAAGCCGGCCGGATCATCTCGGCGATCAGCACCGAACCCACGGCCCATTCGCCGCCGAAGCCCAGACCCTGCAGCGTGCGCGCCACCAGCAGCTGCCCGGGCGTCTGGGCCAGGCCGCAGGCGAAGGTGAAGATCGCGAACACCAGGATCGTGAGCTGCAGGATGCGCACCCGGCCATAGCGGTCGGCCAGGATGCCCGCGGCCCAGCCGCCGAGCGCCGAGGCCACCAGGGTCGCGGTGCCGATCAGGCCGACCTCGGTCTTGCTCATGCCCCACAGCGACAGCAGGATCGGCGTGACCAGCGGCAGCGTGTAGTAGTCGAAGGCATCGACCGCGTAGCCGCTGAACGAGGCCGCGAGCGTGCGCTTCTCGTTCGGGTTCAGGGTGCGCAGCCAGTTGGCGTCGCCGGCCTCCGCCGTGCCGTCGCCGGGCGTCGGCGCGGTGGCCTCGAGGGTGCTGTTTTTCATGGTGTCTTCTCCAGGGTGGGTCGGGGCGGCACCGGCGCCGCGCGGTCCCTGCCCAGGGGACCGGCGGCGATCGGAACCAGGGGCGGCGCGCTACAGCGCGGCGAGCCGGTGGTGCGGCAGGTCGGTGACCAGCATCGCGCCCGGCGCATGCGTGATCGCCAGCGGCAGCCGCGCGGCCGCGAGCGCGGCCTGGGGCGTCACGCCGCAGGCCCAGAACACGGGCAGCTCGTCGGGCATCGTCTCGACGGCATCGCCGTACTCGGGGCGGCCGATGTCGCGGATGCCGATCAGCGCGGGATCGCCCAGGTGCACCGGCGCGCCGTGCACGGCCGGAAAGCGCGAGGTGATCTGCACCGCGCGGATCGCATCGGCCGCGCGCAGCGGCCGCATCGACACCACCAGGGGCCCACTGAACGGACCGGCCGGCACCGTCTGCAGCCCGGTGCGGTACATCGCGACGTTGCGGCCGTGCGCCACGTGGCGCAGCGCGATGCCCTCGGCCAGCAGCGCATGCTCGAAGGTGAACGAGCAGCCGATGACGAAGCCGACCATGTCGTCGCGCCACAGCGTGCGCACGTCGGTGGGCTCGTCGACCAGTTCGCCCCCGCGCCAGACGCGGTAGCGCGGCAGGTCGCTGCGCAGGTCGATGTCCTCGCCGAGCGCGGGGAGCGAAGGATCGCCGGCCTCGGTCACGCCGAGCAGCGGACAGGGCTTGGGGTTGGCCTGGCAGAAGCGCAGGAAGTCGCCCGCGTACGCCTGCGGCAGGATCACGAGGTTGCCCTGCACGTGGGCGCTCGCCAGGCCGCTGGTGTGGCCGCTCAGGCGGCCGGCTCGGGCGGCTTGCCGCACTTCGCGTGCGCTGCTCGCGCCGGTGGGCAGGGAGATCGATTCGTCGTTGGCTGGCATGGCGTTGGCGAGCGGCTGCATGTCTCTTCGTTGTGGTGGGCGGATTGTGGGAATCCGCGCGCCCGAACGCCAACGCAAAGTTTCTTGCTCAGCTCATCGATTTTTTCGATGACCCAGCGCGGTGCGAGCCGTGCACCACGGCGGAACTCACGGCGGCCTCCAGCAGCAGCGAAGACGGGTCGTCTCGGTAACTCGCATAGATCGGCAATGGCTCCAGCGTGCCTTCGCTGGGCAGCACCCGCAGCGGCAGCCGCCTTGCCAGGCCATCGACCACCGCGCGCGGCAAGGTGGCCACGCCGAAGCCCGCCTCCACCAGCTGCGCCATCGCCGAGATCGAGGAGATCGCATGCACGCGCGGCGCCGCGCCGCCGGCCTCGCGGAAGAACTCGAGCAGCGCCACGTGCGGCTGCGAGCCGCGCTGGAAGGTCAGCAGGTCGAGCGACAGCAGGTCGGCGATGCGGTAGCGCCGCCGCAGGTGCAGCTCGCGGTGGCCGACGAAGCACATGGCCATCGGCGGCACCGCGCGCGTGCGCACGCCGTCGCCCACCGCGGGCAGCGCGGCGAACACCAGGTCCTGCTTGCCGCGCTGCAGCTGGTCGACCAGCACCGGCGTGGTTTCGACCGTGAGCTCGAGCTCGAAGTCCGGGTAGGTGGACTGCATGTGCTTGAGCCAGCCGGTGAGCCAGCTGTGCACCACCGATTCGATCGCGCCCACGCGCAGCACCGTCTCGCGCACCGCGCCCGAGCCCATCTCGGCCTTGATGTGCATCTGCATCTCGAGCAGCTTCTGCGCGAAGGCATGGAAGCGCTGGCCCGCCACCGTGAGGCGGAACTGCTTGTCGCGGCGGTCGAGCAGCAAGGTGCCGAGCTCGCGCTCGAGCGCGGCGATGCGGCTGGACAGCGCGGACTGCGTGAGGTGCAGCTTCTCGGCGGCGCGCGTCACGCTCTTGAGGGCCACGGCCCAGTGGAAGGCTTCCACGAATCGGAGGTTCATCGTTCGGTTCGACGGACTGGCGAAGGCCCCGAGTGTCGCGCCGGTCGCGCTTATCCTCGAACCCTCGACAAGGAGACAAGGACCGACATGCAGATCGTCATCACCGGCGGCGCCGGCTTTCTGGGCGCCCGCCTCGCCCGCACGCTGCTCGCGCAAGGCAGCCTCTCGCTCGCGGGCGCGGCGCCCGCCCCCATCGCCAGGATCACCCTGGTCGACCGCGCGCCGCCGCCGGCCGACCTCGCGGCCGACCCGCGTGTCGCCTTCGTGACCGGCGACCTCAACGACCAGCTCGGCGCCGATGCCGACGCCACGCCCTGGCGCGAGGCCGCAGCCGTGTTCCACCTCGCGGCCGCGGTCAGCGGCGAGTGCGAGGCCGACTTCGACCTCGGCATGCGCAGCAACTTCGCCGCCACCCACGCCCTGCTCGAACGCCTGCGCGCGCTCGGCACGCGGCCGGTGCTGGTGTTCTCGAGCTCGCTCGCGGTGTTCGGCGATTCGCCCGAGCAGCCGCTGCCGCCGGTGATCGACGACCGCACGCTGCCCACGCCGCAGACCAGCTACGGGATCCAGAAGTTCATCGGCGAGCAGCTGGTGGCCGACTTCACGCGCAAGGGCTTCATCCGCGGGCGCAGCGTGCGCCTGATGACGGTGAGCGTGCGCCCGGGCAAGCCCAACGGCGCGGCCTCGGGCTTCTTCAGCGGCATGATCCGCGAGCCGCTGGCCGGGCTGCGCGCGGCCTGCCCGGTGCCCGACGAGACGCCGGTGGCCGTCGCCTCGCCGGCGCGCACCATCGAGGGGCTGATCCGCGCGGCCGAGGCGAGCGAGGCCGAATGGGGTCCGCGCACCGCCGTGAACCTGCCCTCGCTGTCCACGACCGTCGGCGAGATGGCCGCGGCCCTCGAACGCGTGGCCGGCCCGGCCGCGACCGAGCTGCTCGACCGCACGCCCGAGCCGACGATCCGGCGCATCGTGAAGTCCTGGCCCGGGCGCTTCGACACGCCGCGCGCCCGCGCGCTCGGGCTGGGTTCGGACGACAGCTTCGACGCGGTGATTCGCGAGTACGTCCGTGAAAATCCCGACGCGGTGAAGCTACCGCTTGTTGCATAGTCATGCCTTTGCGGCATGGCGCACCCCGCGCCGCCCGCTTCCCATAAATCCCAGGAGACTCCGAATGAAATTGACCCGACTGGCCGCTGGCCTGGTGCTGGGCATGGGCATGGCATGCGCGGCTTTCGCGCAGACGACCATGAAGATCAGTATCTCCGTGGCGCAGAACTCCCACCAGGGCGTGGCGATCGACACCTTCGCGAAGGAAGTCGAGAAGCGCACCGGCGGCCGCTACAAGGTCCAGACCTTCTACAACGGCTCGCTCGGCGGCGAGCGCGAGTCGATCGAGGCGGTGCAGCTGGGCACGCAGGAGCTGGCCTTCTCCTCCACCGGCCCGATCCCCAACTTCGTTCCCGAGACCAAGATCCTCGACGTGCCCTTCCTGTTCCGCGACAAGGCGCATGCGCGCGCGGTGCTCGACGGCCCGATCGGCCAGGACCTGCTGACCAAGTTCGACGCCAAGGGCTTCAAGGCGCTCGCGTGGGCCGAGAACGGCTTCCGCCACATGACCAACAGCAAGCGCGACGTGAAGGCGCCCGAGGACCTCAAGGGCCTGAAGATGCGCACCATGGAGAACCCGGTGCACATCGCGGCCTACAAGGGCTTTGGCATCATCACCACGCCCATGGCCTTCCCCGAGGTGTTCACCGCGCTCCAGCAGGGCACGGTCGACGGCCAGGAGAATCCGCTGCCGGTGATCATCTCGGCCAAGTTCGACCAGGTGCAGAAGCACCTGACGCTGACCGGCCACGTCTACTCGCCCTGCATCTTCGTGATGAACAAGGCGGTATTCGACAAGCTCAGCGCCGCCGACAAGCAGGCCTTCATCGATGCCGCCAAGGAAGGCACCAAGGCCAACCGCGCGCGCGTGGACGAGGACGACGCCAAGGGCGTGGCCGACCTGCGCGCCAAGGGCATGACGGTGATCGACAACGTCGACAAGGCCAGGTTCGTGGCGGCGATCGCGCCGGTCAACGCCCAGTTCGAGAAGGACTTCGGCAAGGCCAACCTCGACAAGATCCGCGACTTCAAGTGAGAGCGATGGCCCGCGCCGCGTGACCGTCGAACCCATCGACCGGCGCCCGGCCGAAGCCGCGCCCGCCAGGCACGACGCCCGGCGGGCGTTCCTGTTTTTGACTTCCCTCCCGGGACATTCCTGATGAAAAACAAGTTCCTCGGCCTGGAACGATGGACCACGATGGTGTCCATGGTCCTGGCCTGCGCGATGCTGGTGGTGGCCGCCTCGCTCGGCATGTTCCAGATCGTCACCCGCTTCGTGCTCGAGCAGCCCGCAGAGTGGAGCGAGATCCTGATCCGCGTGAGCCTGATCTGGATGGTCTTCCTCGGCATCCCGATGGCCTTCCGCCAGGGCGCCATGGTCAGCGTCGACGTGCTGTACCGCTGGAGCTCGCCGCGCACGCGCCGCATCCTCGACGCGGTGGTGAGCGTGGCCGCGCTCGCGCTCATGCTGGTCGTGCTGTGGTGGGGCTGGGACTACGCGATCCGCGGCCGCGTGCAGAGCATGGCCGGGCTCGAGAGCCTCTCGATGATCTGGGCCTACATGGCGCTGCCGGTCGGCGCGGTGTTCTCGCTGTTCGGCATCGTGGGCAACTACCTCGATCCCAAGCGCCTCGAACTGGAGACCGCGCAATGACCACGACCATGATCGCGACGATGGTGCTGTGCTTCGCACTGTCGGTATCGGTGGCCGTCTCGATCGGCCTGGCCTCGATCCTGGGCATCCAGGTCACGAACGCCAACATGCTGATCTCCGCCAAGGAGATGTTCAACTCGATCAACAAGTTTCCGCTCGCGGCGATCCCCTTCTTCATCCTGGCCGGCAACCTGATGGAAACGGGCGGCATCTCGCGCCGACTGGTGGAGTTCGCCAAGAGCATCGTGGGCGGCATCCAGGGCGGGCTGCCGATGACCTGCGTGCTGACCTGCATGATCTTCGCGGCGGTCTCGGGCTCCTCGGTGGCCACCACCTTCGCGATCGGCGCCATCCTGATCCCCGCGCTCATCAAGCACGGCTACCCGACCTCCTACGCGGCCGCGCTGCAGGCCACCAGCGCCGAGCTCGGCGTGATCATCCCGCCCTCGATCCCGATGATCCTGTACGGCGTGAGCGCCGAGGTGTCGATCGGCGAGCTGTTCATCGCGGGCTTCGGCCCCGGCATCCTGATCAGCCTCGCGCTCATGCTGTTCGTGTGGGTCTACTGCAAATGGAAGGGCTGGGGCAAGAACGACGGCGAGGGCCGCATGCCCTTCGGCCGCGCGCTGTGGCAGGCCGGCTGGGCACTGCTGATGCCCGTCATCATCCTCGGCGGCATCTACGGCGGCATCTTCACGCCGACCGAGGCCTCGGCGGTGGCGGTCTTCTACGCGCTGATCGTGGGCATGGTGATCTACCGCGAGATCAAGTTCGCCGACCTGTTCGCGATCCTGCGCAAGTCGGTGCTGTCCTCGGCGGTGATCATGTTCATCATCGCCAACGCGGGGCTGTTCGCGTTCCTGATCACGCGCGCGGGCGTGCCCGACGCCATCGGCCACTGGCTGCAGGAAGTGCTGCAGTCGCCCGCGATGTTCCTGCTGGGCGTGAACGCGGCGCTGTTCGTGATCGGCATGTTCATCGAGACCAGCGCGGCGATCATCGTGCTCGCGCCCATCCTCGCGCCGGTGGCGCAGCACTTCGGCATCGACCCGGTGCACTTCGGCCTGATCATGGTGGTGAACCTGGCGCTGGGCATGATCACCCCGCCCTTCGGCGTGAACCTGTTCGCGGCCTGCACGGTGGCGCGCATCTCGCTCGACCGGATCGTGAAGCACCTGGTGCCCTTCGTGCTCGTGATCCTGGCCTGCCTGATGGTGATCACCTACGTGCCCTGGGTCTCGCTCGCGCTGCGCGACCTCGTGTACGCGCGCTGAGCGGGATCGCTCATCCGGCCCCCTCGGCGGGGCCGGGTGCCTGCAGGTACTGGCTCGGCGGCATGCCCAGCGTGCGCCGGAACATCGCGGCGTAGGCGCTCGGACTCTCGTAGCCGTGCGCCAGCGCCACCTCGAGGATCGAGGCCCCGGCCGCCAGCCGCGGCAGGCTGAGCAGCAGCCGCGCCTGCCGGCACCAGGCGCCGAAGTTCATGCCGGTCTCGCGCTGGAACAGCCGCGCCAGCGTGCGCTCATTCATGTGCAGCCGCTTCGCCCAGGCCTCGAGCGTGGCCGGCAGCGCGGGATCGCGCACCAGCTCCTCGCACAGCGCCGAAAGGCGCGCATGGCGCGGCATCGGCACGTGCAGCGAGAGCGCGGGCGCGCGCTCGATCTCGTCGAGGATCAGCTCCATCACGCGCTCGTCGCGCCCGCCGCGCGCGTAGTCCAGCGGCAGCGCGATCGCGCTCACGATGAGCTCGCGCAGCAGCGCGTCGACCGCGATCACGCGGCAGTCGGCGCCCAGGCCGGCGCGCGTGCCGGGCTCGACGAAGACGGTGCGCATGCGCACGTCGCCCGCCATGCGGATGCCATGGACCATGCCGGGCGGCACCCAGGCGCCGCGCCCCGGCGGCACCACCCAGCTGCCGGCCTCGGCGCGCACGATCATCACGCCCGAGATCGCATGGATCAGCTGGCCGCGCCGGTGGCTGTGCGGCGGGATTTCCGAATCGCCCACGGCATCGGTGGCCAGCACCGCGACGGCACGCGGCGTCGACTCGCCGTGCTCGGGACGCAGGTCGAAGGCGGCGGGCGGCTGCAGTTTGTCCATTTCTCGACGATCCTTGTTCATTCGTAGCGAGATCATCTTCGCATGGCTTCCTAGCATGGCCCGGCCTCGACACGAGGTTCCACCGAAAGGACTGATCGAATGCCATGCAATCCGCCACCCGCCACTCCGGGAGGCCACCGATGAACAAGGGCCGCCTCGGGCTTCTCACCGGCACCCACGCCGTCAACGATCTCTACCAGGGCCTGGTGCCCGCGCTGCTGCCGCTGATGGTGCTGGAGCGCGGCTACAGCTACACGGCCGTGAGCGGGCTGATGCTCGCGGCCACCGGGCTGTCGAGCGTGGTGCAGCCGCTGTTCGGCCTCTATGCCGACCGCCATCCGCGGCCCTGGCTGGTGCCGGTGGGCTTCCTGGTGGCGGCGCTGGGGCTGGTGCTCGCGGGCCTGGGCCCGAACTACCTCTGGACCTGGCTCGCGACCGTGCTGTGCGGCCTCGGCATCGCGGCCTATCACCCGAGCGCCACCGTGGCCGCGCGCGCGGCCGGCGGCGCCTCGCAGAAGGCGATGAGCGTGTTCTCGGTCGGCGGCACCATCGGCGCCGCGTTCGCGCCGGTGCTCGCCACCACCGTGGTCGGCGGCGGCGCGCTGTCGCGCAGCTACCTGCTCGGTCTGCCGGCGCTGGCGATGGGCGCCGTGTGGCTGCTGGCCAACCGCGGCCAGGGCGCGGCGAACGCGGCGCGAGCCGGTGCGGCCCGGCGCGCGCAGGCCGCGGTGCAGCGAGCGCCGAACGACTGGCGCGCCTTCGCGCTGCTGGTGGCCACCATCGTCGGCTGGTCGATCCCCTACGTGACGGTGCTGTCGATGCTCTCGCTGCGCATCACGCGCGACCTGCACGGCTCGGCCTTCCAGGGCGCGGTGGCGCTGACCGGCTTCACCGCCGCCGGTGCCGTGGGCACCCTGCTGGGTGGCTGGCTCGGCGACCGCATCGGGCGCATGGGCACGATCCGCGCGGGCTACCTGCTCGCGGTGCCGGCCATGGCCGGGCTGGTGCTCGCATCCTCGCCCGCCTGGGCGCTGGCCTGCACGGCGCTGCTGGGGTTGTGCATGTTCCTGCCCTTCGCGGCGCAGGTGACGCTGGCGCAGGACTACCTGCCGCGCAACCCGGCCACGGCCAGCGGCATCACGCTGGGACTCGCGCTCTCGGTGGGCGGCCTGGTGTCGCCGCTGTTCGGCCTGCTGTCCGATGCGCGCGGATTGGGCGTGACCTTGAGCGCGGTGCTGTGCGTGCTGTGCGTGGCGGCGCTGCTGTCGCTGCGCATGCGCAACCGCACGCCCGACGCGGCCGCGATCTCGCCGCGCCCCACGAGCGCCGCCTGAACCACGGGAACCGGTGAGTGCGCGAGCACCGGTCGTTGCGGCCACCGTACAGACGGGACGATCCGACACATGCGGGCCGGGTTTCACTGCCAGAATCGAAAATCGCCCCGGCGACCGGTTCCGACATCAACACCACCAGGACACGCGCATGAATCGATTCCTCCCCCGTCTCTCCGCAGGTGCCGTGCTCGCGGCGGCAGCGCTGGCCGCGATGGCACCGGCCTTCGCGGCCGATGCGCCCGCGAAAGCGCCCGCACCTGCGGCTGCCGCCTCCGCCGCGGCGCCCGCGGCAGCCCCGGCCGCACCCGCTCCCGCCGCGGCCAGCGCCGCGCCGGCCGAGGTCGAGGCCGCCGTGCTCGCCTGGGCCTCCGCCTGGGCCTCGAAGGACGTGGACAAGTACCTCGCGAGCTACGCGAGCGACTTCCAGCCCGCCAAGGGCGCCAGCCACAAGGCCTGGGAAGAGCAACGCCGCAAGCGCATCGGCAACAAGTCGAGCATCAGCGTGAAGGTCGACAACCTGGTGGTCAGCGTCAACGGCAACACGGCGACCGCGAAGTTCAAGCAGAGCTACGCCGCCGACAAGATCAAGGAAAGCGGCCGCAAGACGCTCGAGCTGCAGCGTGTCGACGGCCGCTGGCTGATCCGCAAGGAAAGCGCGGGCGGCTGAACGCCGCCGCCGTGCATCACCAGCGGTAGACGGCGCGCGCCTGCAGCGTGCGCCGCTGCCCGAAGGCCTGGCCGAGGTTCGACACGTACGTACGGTCGAACAGGTTGGTGGCATTGAGCGAATAGCTCCAGGGTCCGCGGTCGTGGCGCAACGCCACGTCGACCAGCGTGTAGGCCGGGTTGTGGAAGGCGTTGTCCGCGCGCGCGGGCACGCGTCCCACGTAGCGCACGCCGGCACCCAGGCTCCAGCCCGCGAGCGCCTCCCCCGCGAAACGGTAGTCCAGCCACAGCGAGGCGCTGTGGCGCGCCGACTGGCGCGGCCGCTTGCCGACCTGCGCGGTGTCGATGCTCTCGAGCACGCGCGCATCCAGCCAGGTGTAGCTCGCGAGCGCGCGCAGCCGCGCGCCGAGCGCGAGGCGCGCCTCGAACTCGAGGCCGCGCGCACGCACCACCGCCGGCACGATCTCGAGGCCGAGGTAGTTGCGCTGGTCACCGGTGAAACTGCTGCGCCGCGTGAGCTCGAAGGCCGAGACCGTGTAGAGCGAGCGCGTACCCGGTGGCTGGTACTTGAGGCCGAGCTCGAACTGCCGGCCCGTGTCGATGCGCAGCGGCGCCGCGTTGAAGTCCGCGCCGAGCACCGGCATGAACGAGCTCGACTGGTTGAGATAGGGCGACCAGCCGCCGGCACCGCGGTACAGCACGCCGACGTTGTAGCTGGTGTGGCTGCGGGTGCTCAGTTGCGTGGTGTTGTAGTCGTCGTAGCGGCTGCTGCCGCGGTCGTGGCGCAGCGCGAGGTCGAGCGTCCAGCGCTCGGAGCGCATCTGGTCCTGCACGTAGAAGCCGTTGATGCGCAGGCGCCGGGTCTTCGCGCTGGTGCGCGGCAGGTCCACGGGCGCGCCGTACACCGGCGAGAAAGCATCGATGGACGGCGCCGCGACCGCGCCGAACTCGTCGCTGCCGCGGAAGTACTGCTGGTCGGCGCCGAACTGCAGCACATGCGACCAGTCGCCGTGCCGCAGGCGCCCCTCGATGCTGTTGTCGAAGGCGATGGCGCGGCCGCGCGAGCGCGACAGCAGCGTGCTGCGCTCCACCGTGCGCCGGTCGGCCGCGAAGCCGGTGCCGCGCACCTGCGCATAGTCGAGCGCGGAGTGCGACAAGCGGGCCTTCTGGTGGAAGCTCCAGCGTGCGTCGATGCGGTGCTCGAGCAGGTAGCCCAGCGAGGCCGTGTCGCGGTCGTAGCGGTCGATGGCCGGCTCGCCGATCGAGCGGCTCGGCGGGATGCGGCCGTGGGGATTGGGCACGACGAGCGCGTAGTCGGGCCACCAGCTCTTGGGCGTGACGCGGTCGCGCGTGATGTCGGCCAGCAGCGTGAGGCTGGTGTCGGCCGAGGGCTTCCAGCGCAGCGCGGGCGCGAGAAACTGGCGGTCGTCGCGCGAGAAGTCGGTCTGGCCGCCGCTGTCGCGCAGCAGGCCGTTGAGCCGGTAGGTCCAGCGCCCGTCCTCGTCGATCGCGCCGCCGAGGTCGACGCTGCCCTGCCTGCGCGCATGGCTGCCCAGCGTCAGGCCCACCTCGCGCACCGCGTCGGCCGTGGGCCGCTTCGACACCAGGTTGAGCACGCCGCCGGGCGCGCCCTGACCGTAGAGCGCGGAGCCCGGCCCCTTGAGCAGCTCGACGCGCTCCAGCCCCTGCGGCTCGACCTGCCAGCCCGCGTAGTCGCCCGAGGCGAAGAGCCGGAAGCCATCGAGGAGCTCGGCCGGCGAGAAGCCGCGCACCGTGATCGCCGAGGTGCTCGGGTCGTAGCCCGCGACCTCGGTCAGCACGCCCGCCGTGTAGCGCAGCGACTGGCCCACGGTCTGCGCGCCCTGGTCCTCGATCTGCGCGCGCGACACCACGCTGACCGCGCGCGGCGTCTCGGCCAGCGCGGTGTCGATGCGGTTCGCGGTGGCGCTGCGCCGGGCCGCGTAGCCGTTCACCGGGCCCTCCGCGCGCTCCGCTTCGGCCTCGACCGTCACGGGGGCGAGTTGCCCTTCCTGCGCCTGCTGCGCCGGCTGCGGCGTGCCGGGCCGCACCAGGTAGCCGCCCGCCTCGCTGCGCTGCGCCTGCAGGCCATGCGGCGCGAGCAGCGCGGCCAGCCCCTCGGCGGGCGCGCTCGCCACCGAGCGCGCGGCGCTCGCGCGGCCGCGCACCAGCGCGGGATCGAAGGACAGCGTGATGCCCGCGCGGCGCGCGAAGGCATTGAGCGCGTCCTCGAGCGTGCCGGCCGGCAGCTCGATGCGTTCCCGCGCCATGCCGTCGGCCGGCTGCGCGGCGGCCTGGCCGCACAGCGCGAGCCCGAGGCAGAGCGCCAGCACGCCCTGGCGGGCCTGCAGCCGCCGCGAACGGATCGGCACGCGCATGCTCAGCGCCGCACCACCGTCAGGGCATCGCCGGCGCCGCGCTCCACCTTCACGGGCAGGGTGCGCACCAGCGCGTCGAGCGCGCGGCCCACCGGATCGGCGCCGCCGAGCTGGAACACGCCCGACACGCGCAGCGACGCGGCTTCGGCATCGCAGGCCAGCGGCGCCTGGCGGTAGCGCGCGAGCTCGGCCACGAAGGCATCGAGCCGCATCTGCCGCGCGACCAGCGCGCCATCGGTCCAGGCATCGGCCTCGAAGCCGGCCTCGGCGGCGCGCTCGGGCGCCGCGCCGTTCGCGCGCACCACGAAGCGGTCGCCGGCCTGCGCGAGCACGGGTGGCGCGTCGCCCGCGTGGATCGCGACCTGGCCCTCGCTCATCGACAGCCGTGTCTCGCTCCCGGCCTGGCGCACGCCGAAGCGCGTGCCGATGGCCTCGAAGCGGGCCTGCGCCGCATGCACCCAGAAGCTGCGGCGGCCGACCAGCGAGCCGGCGTCGGCGCCGGTGCGCACGAACAGCTCGCCGCGCCGCAGCACGATCAGCCGGCGCAGCGGCGAGAACAGCACCTCGGCCTCGGAACCGGTGTTGAGGCTCAGCTCGGTACCGTCGGCCAGCACGACGCGGCGGCGTTCGCCGATCGCCGTGAGGTACTCGGTGCGCTGCAGCCAGGGCGCCTCGCGCCACAGCCAGGCGCCGAACACGCCGCCGGCCGCGACCAGCCCCAGCAGCCGGATCGCGCGACGCCGGCCGCGGGCCTGCAGGCCGGCGGCCGACTGCAGCGCGCCATGGGCCAGCGAGGCCGTGCCCGACGGCACCTGGCGGAAGGCCTCCTCGACCGACTGCACCTGCCTCCAGGCCTGCTCGTGCAGAGGATCGGCCGCGCGCCAGGCCTCGCAGGCGGCCTGGACCTCGGCGCCGGCGCTGCCCGAGCCCAGGCGCACCGCCCAGGCGATGGCCTCGTCGAGCACCTCGGGTGGAGCGCCGCCCTCCGGCGCCGCGCGGCCGCTCATCGCAGCGACAGGCAGTGGCGGATCGCGGTCGCCATGTATTTCTCGACCGAGCTCAGGCTCACGCCGAGCTGCCGCGCGATCTCGTTGTAGCCCAGGCCCTCGAGCCGCGACAGCAGGAAGGCGCTGCGGGCCTTGGGCGCGAGCCCGTCGAGCATGGCGTCGATGCGCACCAGCGCCTCGACCAGCATCAGCTGCGCCTCGGGCGACGGCGCCTGCGGCTCGGGCAGGTGGGCGATGGCGTCGAGGCAGGCGCGCTCGAGCGCCTTGCGCCGCACGTGGTCGACCGCGAGGCCGTGCGCGATGGTCGTGAGCCAGGCGCGCGGCTCGCGCAGCTCGGCGAGCTCGCGCGGCCGGCCGAGCACGCGCATGAAGGTGTCCTGCGCCAGGTCGGCCGCATCGCAGGCATTGCCGAGCTTGCGGCGCAGCCAGCCCTGCAGCCACGCATGGTGGTCGCCGTAGAGCGTTTCGACGCTGGGGGTGGAGACGAGATCCGTCATGGCTGGCACGGGAAGAAGGCGCCCCGCCGGCCGCGGGGCGCCCGATTATCGGCGAGCCCGCGGCGCGGTCCGGCGCCCGGGGCAAAGGGTGGAGAACGGTGCATCGGTGTCTGTCGCATCCCCCGTTTGACGAACGGCGCCGCAAAACCCGCAATGCCCGATTGCAACAATGTGCTTCAGAAATGCCTGGCTCAGGGCGGCGGGCCGCGCAGCAGCACCTCGTCGAGCCAGTCCGCATGCGCGCGCGTGAAGGCCGGCCGCAGGTGCTGCTCGTCGATGAAGGCCGGGCTGCCGTCCGGCAGGGTGCGGTCGCACCGGCCGCCGCGGCACATCCGGCGCGTGACGTCGATGGCCTCGGCGCCGCTGGCCGCCGCGATGCGCAGCAGCTGGTCGTTGAGCGCGGCCTGCGACAGCGGCTGCGGCGCCGTGACCTCGCGCGACACCCGCAACGAACCGAGCCGGCTGCCCTCGAGCATGCGCGCCGGGTCGAACCCGCTGCCGCCCGGGTTGTCGAGCAGCAGGTAGACCTTCTTGCCGCGTTGCACCAGCGCTGCCAGCAGGCCCTCGAGCGCGGCCAGCGCGCGCGCCTCCCCTTCCCTGCGCTCGATCGGATAGGCGGCCTCGCCCTCGCGCAGGTCGAAGCCCATCGGCAGGCCCAGGGTCTCGGTGAAGTAGCAGTTCCAGCAGGCGCCGACCAGCACCGTCTCGAACGGTCCCTCGAGCGCCATGCGCAGCCCTTCGTCGCGCCGCGCGCCGCACTCGATGCCCTGGCGCGCGAACACGCCGGGGATCGGCGGGCAGGCCAGGAACACCGTGAAGTACGAGCTCGCCATGCGCTCGGGCGCGCGCTGTGCCAGCGCCGCGGCGCGCGGCGCGTACTGCATCACGTGGCTGTCGCCGATCAGCAGCACCTTGTGCGCGCCCTCGCCGATGCGGTAGGTGACGAAGGGTCCGAGTTCGCCGGTGGTCGGTCCGTCGTGGTAGTCGCGGTCGGCCGCCGCATCGGCCATGCGCTGCAGCGCCGGCCCGTGCAGCCGCGCCGGCAGCCCGGCCTGCACCGCGCAACCCGCGAGCGCGACCAGCACCATGCCGGCGCCAAGCCAGCGCACGGTGGCGCCGCCCGCGCGAGCGCGCAGCCGGCGCTCGAGCCAGCCATGGGTCGCGGCGGCCAGCAACAGGCTCGCGGCCAGCGCCGCCACGCGCACCGAGGCGGCCAGACCCGTGAGCTCGTGCGGCTCGCGCGGCAGCACGATGCGCAGGAAGCTCAGCACCGGCCAGTGCCAGAGGTACAGCGGATAGCTCAGCAGGCCGATCCACACCAGCACGCGGTTCGACAGCAGGCGCCGGTTCAGCACGCCGCCGCCGCCGGCCGCGATGCAGCAGGCCGCGCCCGCCACCGGCAGCAGCGCCCACCCACCCGGAAAGGCCTTGTCGGCGCGCACCGTTGCCAGGCCGAGCGCGATCAGCGCCACGCCCGCCAGCGACAGCAGGTGGGCACGCCAGCCCGCGGGCGGCGCGTGGCCCGGCCGCAGCTGCAGGCAGGCCACGATGCCGCCGGCCGCGAGTTCCCAGGCGCGCGACAGCGGCGAATAGAACGAGGCCCCGCGATGCGAATGGATGCCCAGCACGTTGATCGCGAAGGAGGCGATCGCCACCAGCCACAGCACGCGCAGCAGCGGCCAGCGCCGGCGCCAGCTCAGCGCGATCAGCACCGGCCACAGGAGGTAGAACTGCTCCTCGATGCCCAGTGACCACAGGTGCAGCAGCGGCTTGAGCTCGGCCGCGGCGTCGAAGTAGCCGGCCTCGCGCCAGAAGACCAGATTGGCCACGAAGAAGGCGCCGCCGCCCGCCTGCCGCCCGAGCGCCCTGAACTCGTCGTCGAGCAGCACCCACCAGCCGAAGGCCAGCACCGTGGCGAGCACCAGCAGCAGCGCCGGGAAGATGCGCCGCACGCGCCGCGCATAGAAGTCGCGATAACTGAAGCGGCCCTCGGCCTGCGCGCGCAGCAGGATCGAGGTGATCAGGAAGCCCGAGATCACGAAGAAGACATCGACGCCGATGAAGCCGCCGGGCACCGCGCGCGGAAAGGCGTGGAAGAACACCACCGCGAGCACCGCGACGGCGCGCAGGCCGTCGATGTCGGCGCGATAGGCTTCGGCCCGCGCGGCGGTGTTCGCCGCAATGGCCGGCGCGCGCATCGGCAGGTCGCGAAAGGTCGGGCTCGTGCTCATCGGGGTCGGCAACATCCGGTGCAGCCCGCGCCGTCCGGAGCGCGTTCCGGTCTTGTCGCGAGGGCTTGCCGGGTTGCCGAACGGAAGCGCGAAACCCGCAGCGCACGCACGGGCGATGCTTAAGCCTTTGGTGTTCCGCGCTTCATGAAGATGTCACGCGCATCCGCGATGCTCGGGCTCCATCCCGGACCCGGCGGCACCGCATGTTTCCCACCAAGACCGACAAGGCGCGCGACGAACTCCAGGGCGGACAGCGCACCCTGAGCCAGCGCGAACGGGCCTTGCTGCTGATGGCCGACGGCCGCCGCTCGCTGACCGACTTCAGCCCGCTGTTCGCGAGCCGCGGCGATGCCGAGCAGGCCCTGATGACGCTGGTGGAGCGCGGCTACCTGCACGACCCGCGCACGGTGGCCGTGGTGGAGGCGGTGGAGGCCGCGGCGCCGGAACCGCAGCCCGCGCCGGCCGCCGAACCCATCCACGTCTCGACCGCCGCCGACGCCTTCGACGGCAAGCGCTCGCTGGCCACCACGCGCATGTTCCTGTTCGACATCTGCGAGCGCATGTTCGTGCGCCGCGATCCGCACTTCGCGCTGCAGATGCGCGACGCGCTGCGCGAGGCGCGCGACCGCGAGGCCATGCTGACCATCGCCGCGCTGATGCTGACCGAGGTCGAGAAGACGGCCGGCGCCGAGCGCGCGGAGTCATTGCGCGAGCGCATCGAGCGGCTGCTGCCGCCGGCCGAAGTGATGCACTGAACCGGCGCCGCAATCCACTACACTCGCCCGGGTCAGGAGAGAGCCCCGCACGGGGCCGCCGAAGGCGCAGGGAACCCCCGAACGCTCAGGCAAAAGGACTGACACAGCGCCGGCCCTCGCGGGGCGGCGTTTCCTTGCTGGAGAGAGGCCGGTGCCGTAGGCGCCAGGCCCACCGAAGGAGCAAACCCCGATCGTGGGGCGAATCTCTCAGGTAAAGCGGACAGCAGGGGTGGCCCCATGGCGCGAGCCATGGCATTCGATTGCTGCCCCCAGGAGTGCCCCGTGGCTGCTTCCGCCCCCGAATCCGAACTGCTCAAGACCCCGCTGCACGCATTGCACCTGGAACTCGGCGCCCGCATGGTGCCCTTCGCCGGCTACTCGATGCCGGTCCAGTACCCCGCCGGCCTGATGGCCGAGCACAGGCATACACGCGAGGCCGCGGGCCTGTTCGACATCTCCCACATGGGCCAGCTGCGTCTGTCCGGCCCCGATGCCGCGGCCGCCTTCGAGACCCTGATGCCGGTCGACGTGATCGACCTGCCCGCGGGCAAGCAGCGCTACGGCCTGCTGCTCGACGACCAGGGCGGCATCCTCGACGACCTGATGTTCTTCAACGAAGGCAACGGCTCGCTGTTCGTGATCGTCAACGGCGCCTGCAAGGTGGCCGACATCGCCCACATCCAGCAGAAGATCGGCCAGCGCTGCCAGGTGCAGCCGCTGCCCGAGCAGGCGCTGCTCGCGCTGCAGGGACCGCAGGCCGCGGCCACGCTGGCGCGGCTGTCTCCCGGCATCGAACGCTTCGTGTTCATGACCGGCGGCGCGGTGCAGATCGGCGGCATAGCCGCCTTCGTCACGCGCAGCGGCTACACCGGCGAGGACGGCTTCGAGATCTCGGTCGCCGCGAAGGACGCCGAGGCGCTGGCCCGGCTGCTGCTGGCCCAGCCCGAGGTCAAGCCCATCGGCCTGGGCGCGCGCAACTCGCTGCGGCTCGAAGCCGGCCTGTGCCTCTACGGCAGCGACATCGACACCAGCACCACGCCGGTCGAGGCCTCGCTCAACTGGGCGATCCAGAAGGTGCGCCGCACGGGCGGCGCGCGCGCGGGCGGCTTCCCCGGCGCCGAGAAGATCCTGGCCCAGCTCACCGCCGCCACCGGCGCGGCCGGCCATCTCGACCACGACACGCTCAAGCGCCGCCGCGTCGGCCTGGTCGCGCTCGAGCGCATCCCGGTGCGCGACGGCACGCCGCTGCAGTCCTTCGAGGGCCAGGACATCGGCCAGGTCACCAGCGGCCTGCTGGGCCCGACGGCCGACCGGCCGGTCGCCATGGGCTACGTGGCCACCGCCTTCGCCGAGCCCGGCACCCGGGTGCAGGCCATCGTGCGCGGCAAGCCGGTGCCGATGGAGGTCTCGACGCTGCCTTTCGTGCCGACCCGCTACTACCGCGGCTAACCTACGCCCCGGCATCGGCCACTTTTTATCCACGAGGAGTTTTTCGACATGAGCATCAAGTACACCAAGGACCACGAATGGGTGCAGGCCGAGGGCGGCAACGCCACGGTCGGCATCACCGTCCATGCGCAGGACGCGCTGGGCGACGTGGTCTTCGTCGACCTGCCCGAGGTCGGCAAGAGCTTCGCCCAGGGCGATGTCGCCGGCGTCGTCGAATCGGTGAAGGCCGCGGCCGACGTGTTCATGCCCGTCTCGGGCGAGATCACCGAAGTCAACGAGGCCCTGCGCGCCGATCCCTCGCTCGCCAACAGCGCGCCGCTGGCCGAAGGCTGGTTCTTCAAGGTCAAGCTGTCCGAACCGGCGCAGCTCGACGCGCTGATGGACGAAACCGCCTACGGCAAGTTCGCCGAGGAATCCTGACCCCCTGAAACCGGATGGCCGGACGCGAAGGCTCGCGTCCGGAAGTCCGCTCCCCTTCTCTTCCCCCGCCCGCCATGCCCACCCCCGCCGCCCTGCCCACCCTGCAAGAACTCGAGAACGCCGAGGAATTCATCGCCCGCCACATCGGCATCGATGCCGACGACGAGGCGCGCATGCTGCCCGTGATCGGGTCGGCCACGCGCGCCGAACTCATCGACGGCATCGTGCCCGCGGCGATCCGGCGCAGCAAGCCGATGCGGCTGCCGGCACCGGCCACCGAGGCCGATGCGCTGGCCGAGCTCAAGGCGATCGCGGCGAAGAACAAGGTGTTCCGCAACTTCATCGGCCAGGGCTACTACGGCACCCACACGCCGGGCGTGATCCTGCGCAACATCCTCGAGAACCCGGCCTGGTACACGGCCTACACGCCCTACCAGGCCGAGATCTCGCAGGGCCGCATGGAGGCGCTGGTCAACTTCCAGACCATGGTGTGCGACCTCACGGGCATGGCGATCGCCAATGCCTCGATGCTCGACGAGGCCACCGCGGCCGCCGAGGCGATGACGCTGGCCAAGCGCAGCGTGAAGAGCAAGAGCAACGTGTTCCTGGTCTCGGGCGACTGCCATCCGCAGACCATCGAGGTGGTGAAGACCCGCGCCGCGCCGCTGGGCATCGAGGTCAAGATCAGCACCGCTTCCGAAACCCTGCCGCACCTGATGGCCAGCGGCGAATTCTTCGGCGTGCTGGCGCAGTACCCGGCCACCACCGGTCACGTGCACGACCTGCGCCCGCTCGCGGGCCACGCGCATCAGTACGGCGCGGCCTTCTGCGTCGCGGCCGACCTGCTGGCGCTGACCCTGCTCGCGCCGCCCGGCGAATGGGATGCCGACATCGTCTGCGGCACCACCCAGCGCTTCGGCATGCCGCTGTGCAACGGCGGCCCGCACGCGGCCTACCTGGCCTGCCGCGACGACTTCAAGCGCTCGCTGCCGGGCCGCCTGGTCGGCGTGAGCGTCGACACCCATGGCCGCCCTGCCTACCGCCTCGCGCTGCAGACGCGCGAGCAGCACATCCGGCGCGAGAAGGCGACCTCGAACATCTGCACCGCGCAGGTGCTGCCCGCCGTGGTCGCGAGCATGTACGCGGTCTACCACGGCCCCGACGGCCTCACGCGCATCGCGCAGCGCGTGGCCGCGCTCACCGCGATCCTCGCGCGCGGCCTGGCCCAGATGGGCCGCGAGCCGGTCAACGAGACCGCCTTCGATTCGCTGACCATCCGCACCGGCGACGACACCGCGAAGATCCTCGAGCGCGCGCTGGCCGCCAACGTGAACCTGCGCCAGCGGCTGCAGCAGCACCTGGGCATCTCGCTCGACGAGACCAGCACGCGCGCCGACGTCGAGACCCTGTGGGCGCTGTTCGTGCCCGCCGGCACGCCGATGCCGCGCTTCGAGGAGCTGGCCGCCAACACCGCACCGCGCATTCCGCAGGAACTGCGCCGCGCGAGCGCCTTCCTCTCGCATCCGGTGTTCAACACCCACAAGAGCGAGACCGCGATGCTGCGCTACATCCGCAGCCTGTCGGACAAGGACCTCGCGCTCGACCGCAGCATGATCCCGCTGGGCAGCTGCACCATGAAGCTCAACGCGACCAGCGAGATGATCCCGATCACCTGGCCCGAGTTCGCGAACATCCATCCCTTCGCGCCGGCCGAGCAGCTGCAGGGCTATGCCCAGCTCGACGCCCAGCTGCGCGCCTGGCTCTGCGAAGCCACCGGCTACGCGGGCATCAGCCTGCAGCCCAATGCCGGCTCGCAGGGCGAGTACGCGGGCCTGCTGGCGATCCGCGCCTTCCACGAGGCCAAGGGCGAGGGCCACCGCAACATCTGCCTGATCCCCTCGTCGGCGCACGGCACCAATCCCGCGAGCGCGCAGATGGTGGGCCTGCAGGTGGTGGTGACGGCCTGCGACGCGCAGGGCAACGTCGACCTCGACGACCTGAAGCGCGCCTGCGAGAAGCACGGCAAGAACCTGGCCGCGGTGATGATCACCTACCCGAGCACGCACGGCGTGTTCGAGACCCGCGTGAAGGAGCTGTGCGAGCTGGTGCATGCGCACGGCGGGCGCGTGTATGTGGACGGCGCCAACATGAACGCGCTGGTGGGCGTGGCCGCGCCGGGCGAGTTCGGCGGCGACGTGAGCCACCTGAACCTGCACAAGACCTTCTGCATCCCGCACGGCGGCGGCGGCCCGGGCGTGGGCCCGGTCTGCGTGGTCGAGGACCTCGTGCCCTACCTGCCGGGCCATGCGACCGCGGGCGTGTCGGGCCATGGCGTGGGTGCCGTGTCGGCCGCGCCGCTGGGCAATGCGGCCGTGCTGCCGATCAGCTGGATGTACTGCCGCATGATGGGCGCGAAGGGCCTGCAGGCCGCGACTGAGACCGCGATCCTCAGCGCCAACTACATCAGCGCGCGGCTCAAGGACCACTACCCCACGCTGTACGCGAGCCCCAACGGCCACGTCGCGCACGAGTGCATCCTCGACCTGCGCCCGCTCAAGGACACCAGCGGCGTCACCGCCGAGGACGTCGCCAAGCGCCTGATCGACTACGGCTTCCATGCGCCCACGCTGAGCTTCCCGGTGCCCGGCACGCTGATGGTGGAGCCGACCGAGAGCGAGCCGCTGGCCGAGCTCGACCGCTTCATCGAGGCGATGATCGCCATCCGTGGCGAGATCCGCCGCATCGAGGAAGGCGTCTGGCCGAAGGACGACAACCCGCTCAAGCACGCACCGCACACGGCCGCGAGCCTGCTCGGCAGCGAATGGGGCCATCCCTATGCGCGCGAGCTCGGCGCCTTCCCGCTGGCCGGGCTCAAGGACGCCAAGTACTGGCCGCCGATCGGCCGCGTCGACAACGTCTACGGCGACCGCAACCTGTTCTGCAGCTGCGTGCCCGTGGGCGAGTACCAGGAAACCGAAGCGGCCTGAGCCGCATGGACCCCGGCGAGATCGCCTCGCTCAAGTCGCGCTGGCGCGGCTGCGTCTGGGCCCACACGCTGAGCGACGACGAGGCCGAAGTGCTGCTGCCGCAGCTGCGCTTCGTCGAACTCGCCGCGGGCCAGGCCATCTGGCACCGCGGCGATCCGGCCGAGCACTGGGTCGGCATGGGGCGCGGCAGCATGAAGCTGTGCACCACCTCGGCCTCGGGCAAGCCGGTCACCTTCATGGGCCAGGCCTTCAGCTGGGTCGGCGAGGTCGAGCTGATCCGCAACGAACCGCGCTTCTGCGATGCGGTCGCGCTGTCCGACGCGGTGATCATCAAGATGCCGAAGGCGGCCTTCTTCCACCTGCTCGAGGGCAACCGTGCCTTCAACCGCTTCGTGCTGCAGCTGCTGAGCGAGCGGCTCACGCAGTCGATGGCCGTCACGCTGTCGGACCGCACGCTCGACCCGGTCGCCAAGGTCGCGCAGAGCCTGGCCTCGCTGTTCAGTCCCGCGGGCTTTCCGCCGCGCTCGCTCGAGCTGCAGGTGTCGCAGGCCGAGCTCGCGCTCTACTGCAACATGTCGCGCCCGCGGCTCAACGCGGCGCTGCGGCGGCTCGAGGCCGAGGGCCTGCTGACGCTGGGCTACCAGGTCGTGACCTTGCGCGACCTCGATGCGCTGCGCGCCTACCGCGCCGCGCCCTCGTCCGCGAGCGGCAGCCACACGCGGCCCGAGACCGCATAGGCGTTGTCGCCGGCGATGCCGGCCACCGGCGCGCCCGACGCGGGCGCCCAGACGTACTGCGCATGGGTGGCGAACAGCGCCACGCCGAGCTCGTCGCCGGGCCGCAGGCGCGCGGCCACGCCGCCGAGCGCGATGCGCTGCCGCCCCGGCGGCGCGGGCACCACCTGGTCCGACAGCAGCATCAGCTCGCCATTGCGGCGCAGCGCGAGCCCCACCAGGGCCACGCCGGGTCCGCCGGCCGCCCGCACGTCGAGCTCGGCCTCGGGCACGCCGGCCAGCACTGCGCCGCGTGGCACATCGGTGGGCAAGGGAACGAAGACCGGTGCCGGCGAACCGGCGCGCACCTCGGTCCGCGCGAGTGCCGCGCCGAACTGCGCCGCGATCGGCGCCGTGCCCTCGAAGGCCGTGCCGTCGTCGAGCGCGATGCACAGCTGGGGCACCGAAAGCGCGGACGGCTCGATGTCGCGCAGCTTGGCATCGAGCCAGCCGAGCATCGCGTCCATGGCATCGACGCTGCCGCAGCGCGCGGGCTTGTCGCGCTGCCCCGCGCGCGGATTCACATGGCCCGAGCGCAGCACCATGAGCCGCACGTCGCCGCCGCCGGCCTTCAGCTGGCGCCAGTTGCGCAGGCCCTCGTTCATGTCGAACAGCACGTCCTCGCTGGCCTGCACCACCAGCGCATCGACGCGGCGCGACGGCTGCCCGGACCAGCTCAGGCCCGAGGGCCCGTGCGCCTGGTAGGCATCGCGCAGCCGCTGCGCATCGGCGCCCATGTCGTTCCAGGCCCAGGCTGCGGGCTTCGGCGCCGTCTCGCACAGCGGCCGCAGCAGGCCGCCGTCGCGCACCTTGCCGCGCTGCGCCATGAAGCATTCGAACTGCACGAAGCCCTGCTTGAGCACGCCCTGCGGCGCCAGCGAACGCTGCAGGTCGTACCAGGTCATCGAGGGGATCGCGGTCGCGATGCGCGGCTCGAGTTGCGCGAGCTGCATCTGGTAGCCGCCACCGTACGAGCCGCCGATGCTGCCGATGCGCGGCTTGCCGTCGGCGCCCTTGCGCAGCGGCAGCTCGCGCTCGGCCCAGTCGATCAGGCTGCGGATGTCGGCGATCTCGGCCCGCGGATCCATGATGCGGCTGTCGCCGCCGCTGTCGCCATGGCCGCGGTGGTCGAAGCTGATCACCGCATAGCCGCGCTCGACCAGCGTGGGCACGAGGCGGTCGACGCGCGACCAGTAGCTCGCGCCCGGGTCCGTGTCGCGCGGCGGCAGTTCGCGCAGCCGGCCGAGGCCGAAGCCGCTCGCATGCAGCACCAGCGGATAGCCGCCCTCGGGCCTCGCAGCGGGCAGGAACAGCGTGAACGCGACCTTCGTGCCCCTGGCCGCGTCGGCGCCCGCGAGCGGATCGGGCACCGTCGATTGCAGCGCGTGCTGTTGCACCGTGGCCGCGTGCGCAGCCGGCAAGGCCATGCAGGCGGCGGCGCACAGCGCGATGGCGTGGATCAGGGTCTTCATGTCTCGTTCGTTCCTCGTCGTGTCTTTCGAAGCACGCGACTCTAGGAACGAGGCCCGCCGCTGTTTGTCCCCGCGGGAACAGATGCAACACGGTGGCTTCTGGCGGTTCTAGTGGTTAACACCGCCTCGAATCACATTCATTGACGGATTGAAAACTTCGCACTTAGAATTTCGGCGCAGGTTCAGATTTAAAGACCATCTGTGAGATGGCTTTGTCGCGCCTGCATGGTTTGCATCGTCTTCTTGCGGATTATTCCAATGGAGACAACTGTGCAACCCAACGCGCTCAAGATCCGCGGCATCGACGATGTCATCGCCTACCTGGATTCACGCCAGGGCATCAAGGGCCGGGCCGCCGTCATCTGGTGGCTCGCACTCGGCGGACTGTTCCTCGACGCCTTTTCCAATTCCGCACTGAGCGCGGGCCTCGGGCCCATGACGCGCAACCTCTCGCTGAGCGCCGCGCAGGTCGCGCTGATGACCTCGATGGCCTCGTGGGTCGCGATCGCCTTCAATCCCATCGGCGGCTGGATGGCCGACCGCTGGGGCCGCATCCGGCCGCTGATCCTCGCCAAGGTGCTGGCCGTCACGGGCGCCGTGATCGTGGTGTTCGCGCCGGGCTTCGAGACGATCCTGGTCGGCCGCTTCTTCGTGGGCGCGGCCTACGGCATCGACTTCGCGATCGCGATGGCGGTGCTGGCCGAGTTCACGCCGGCGCGCTTCAAGAGCCGGCTCAACACCTGGCAGGGCATGTGGTACCTGGCCGTGTGCAGCAACCTGCTGCTGGCGCTGATGTTCTATTCGTGGAACGTGGGCGATTCGATCTGGCGCTACTCGGTGGCCGCCACCGCGGTGTTCGGCCTCGCGATCCTGCTGCTGCAGTTCGCGCTGCTGGTCGAGAGCCCGGTCTGGCTCGCGCGCAAGGAACGGCTCGACGAGGCCGCCGCCGCCATGAGCCGCATCTATGCCGAGCGCTTCGCCGCCGCGCCACGCCATGAGCGCGTGCCGGTCACGAACCAGGCCCGCCGCGGCGCGGCCAACGTGCTGCTGATCTTCCGCGGCGTCTACCTGCCGCGCACCATCCTCGCGGCCACGGTGCAGATCGGCCAGTCGATCCAGTACTTCGCGGTCGGCTGGTACCTGCCGCTGATCAGCGCCACGCTGTTCGGCAAGGACTTCGCGCAGGCCACCATCGGCGCGCTGGCCTTCAACGTGTTCGGCATCTTCGGCGGCTTCCTCTCGCCGTGGATCGGCCGCAAGCTCGGCCTGCGCCGCGCCTCGGCCTTCGGCTTCGCGATGGTGTTCCTCATGCTGCTGACGCTGGGCCTGTTCCATGGCCGCATGCCGCTGTGGCTGGCGGTGGCGGTGCCCTCGCTGTTCATCCTGTTCCATTCGGGCGGACCGGGCGCCAACGGCAAGAGCCTGTCCTCGCTGTCCTTCCGCAGCGAGCTGCGCGCGGGGGCCAACGGCATCATCGGCGCGCTCGGCTCCATCGGCGCGGCGCTGGGCCTGCTGGTGTTCCCGCTGTTCCGCGAGAAGTACGGGCTCGAGCACACCTTCCTGATCCTCTCGGTGGTGCCGCTGGTCGCGAGCGCGATCTGCTTCGCGATCCGCTGGGACCCGACCCGTACCGGAATCAATCCCGACAACGAAGCCGGCGCGCCGCAGTTCCAGGACGACACGCGCGCCGCCACCGAATCGCTCCAACCCGCCATGGGAAAAATGAACCGATGACATCCCGCACCGAGGACGTGATCCTCTCCATCGACGAAGGCACCTCGGGCACGCGCGCCGCGGTCGTCGGCCGCGACGGCCATGTCTCCTGCCTCGAGTACGCGCCCCTTTCGGTCGACACGCCGCGCCCCGGCGTGGTCGAGCAGGACGCCGACGCGATCCTCGCGAAGACCCTGGCCGTGTGCCGCGCCAGCGTGGCGCGCGCGCAGGCCGAGGGCAAGCGCATCGCCGCGCTCGCCATCGCCACCCAGCGCTGCTCGGCCGTGCTGTGGGACACCCGCACGGGCCGCGCGCTGGTGCCCGTGATGGTCTGGCAGGACACGCGCCATGTCGACGAACTGACGCGCCTCGCGCCCGAATGGGACGCGCCGCTGATGCGCCAGCTCGGCCGCCCGGTCGGCGTGCGCTCGCCCTACCTCTGGGCCACGCACCACCTGCGCGACACGCCGGCCGTGGCGCACGCCTTCGAGCAAGGCCGGCTCGGCTTCGGCACCATCGACAGCTGGCTGCTGTGGCACCTGTCGGAGCGGCGCGAATGCGTGACCACGCCGACCAACGTGACCTCGGGCAATGCCTACGTGCTGGCCGAGCACCGCTACCAGCTCGAGTGGATCGACACCCTGGGCTTTCCGCGCGCGCTGCTGCCCGCGCTGCGCGAGGATGCCGGCGACCTGGGCCGCACGCGCGCCGAGCTGCTCGGCATCGCGGTGCCGATCCTCGCCTGCGCGGGCGACCAGCATGCGGGCGCCGTCGGCCTGGGCTGTCTCGACCGCGCGCAGGCCATGTGCGTGCACGGCACCGGCAGCTTCGTCGACGTGATCACCGGCACCGTGCCGCCCCTCGACGCGGGCCTGCATCCGGGCACGCTCGCCATGACGGCGCGGCGCTCGGGCGGCGTCTCGCACTTCGCGGTCGAGACCTACGTGGCCACCACCGGCTCCGCGCTCAACTGGGTCTGCGAGAAGCTGCAGTGGTTCGAGAACGCGGCGCAGATCGGCGCGCTGGCGGCCGAGGCCGCGAGCGCGAACGGCGTCAGCTTCGTTCCCGCCCTCACGGGCCTGCGCGTGCCCGCGATGGAGCCGGCCGCGCGCGCCTCGCTCACCGGCATCTCGATGGCGACCACGCGCGCCGCGGTGGCGCGCGCGGTGCTCGAGGGCATTGCGCATTCGGTGGCCGCGTGCATCGCGGCCAACGAGCAGGTCTCGGGCCTGCAGGTGTCCGAACTCGTGGTCGGCGGCGGCCTGTCGGGCAGCTCGACCCTGCTGCAGATCCAGGCCGACCTCAGCGGCATGCCGGTGCGCCGCATGGCCGAGACCGAGCGCGCGAGCCTGCGCGGCGCCGCCTTCCTCGCGGGTGCCTCGGGCCTGCTGTGGCCCTCGCTGCAGGAGGCCCGCACCACGCTGGCCACCGACGCGGTGTTCGAACCCGCGATCGGCGCCGACGAGCGCGAGGCCCGGCGCGCGCAATGGCAGGCACGGGTCGACTCCGAGCTCGCGCATGCGCAGCGCTTCAAGAACGCACCACTTTCCACCACGCCAGGAGAACTTCCACGATGAGGGTCCTGCCATCCCTTCGACCGGCCAGGGACCGCGCCGAGATGACGGCCACCGAGCCCCTGCGCCTGCACCGCCCCGACCTGCTCGCGCGCCTGGGCGACGAGCATTTCGACATGCTGATCGTCGGCGGCGGCATCACCGGCGCCTATGCCGCGCTCGATGCCAGCCTGCGCGGCTACCGCGTCGCGCTGGTCGAGAAGGACGACTTCGCCTTCGGCACCTCGTCGAAGTCCTCGAAGATGGTGCACGGCGGCCTGCGCTACATCGAGCAGGGCAACCTGGGCCTGGTGCGGCACTCGCTGCTCGAGCGCCAGCGCCTGCGCCGCAACGCGCGCCACCTGGTGCAGCGCCTGCCCTTCCTGTTCCCGGTGATGGAGCGCGAGGGCGTGTTCGACAAGCGCCTGGCCAAGGCCTTCGAGAGCCTGCTGTGGACCTACGACATCGCGGGCGGCTGGCGCGAGGGCATCCTGCACCAGAAGCTCAGCAAGGCCGAGGTGCTGTCGCACTGCCCCACCTTCCGCGAGGAGCACCTGACCGGCGGCTTCATGTACTTCGACGCGCGCGTGGACGACGCGCGCCTCACGCTCAACGTGGCGCGCACCGCCGCCTTCCACGGTGCCGCGGTGCTCAACCACGCGAAGGCGATCGAGATCACGCGCGACGCGCACGGCAAGGTCGACGGCGCGATCGTGCAGGCCGACGGCCGCGAGATCCGCGCGCGCGCCCGCGTCGTGGTGATGGCCACCGGCGTCTGGCTGCGCGACTGGGACGGTCGGCGCAAGAACGAGGAGAAGACGCTCAACGTGCGCCCGGCCAAGGGCGTGCACGTGGCGATCCCCTGGCTCAAGATCCGCAACGACTGCACCGTGACCATCCCGGTGCCGGGCCGCAACCGGCGCGCGACCATCACGCGCTGGGGCAACGTCTCCTACCTCGGCACCACCGACGAGGACTACGAGGGCAACCTCGACGACGTCTGCTGCACGCGCGAGGAGCTCGACTTCCTGCTCGAGGGCGCACGCTCGGCGCTCAAGACCGACCTGCGCGCCGAGGACGTGGTCGGCAGCATCGCGGGCTGCCGTCCGCTGGTGGCGCCGCCCGGCGGCAAGACGCTCGAGATCAAGCGCAACCACGAGATCCGCACCGCCTCCGACGGGCTGCTGACCATCGTCGGCGGCAAGCTCACCACCTCGCGCCACATGGCCGAGCAGACCATCGATGCCGCGCAGAAGGTGCTGGGCCGGCGCGCCGGCTGCAAGACCAAGTCGGCCTTCCTGCTCGGCGCGGCCGGCTACGACGCGCAGGCGATCACCGCCTCGGGCGGGCTCTCGGCCCACCTGGGCGAGCGCTACGGCACCGAGGCGCGCTTCGTCAGCGACATCCTGCAGGACGACCCCGGCCTGCAGAAGCCGATCGTCGAAGGCCTGCCCTACAGCGAGGCCGAGATCGTCTACGCGGTGCGCCACGAACTCGCCCGCACCGTCGACGACGTGCTGTCGCGGCGCATCCGCGCGCGCCTGATGGCGCGCGACGCCTCGGGCCGCGCCGCGGACCGCGTGGGCGAAATCCTCCAGGCCGAACTCGGCCTGTCCCCCGCCGAGACGGCGCAGCAGGTCACCAGCTACCGCGCCGCCCTCGCACACGAAAAATCCATCCTCATGGGAGAAAGCAGATGATCAGCAAGGACGCCATCCAGCGCGGCTACAACCGCCGCAACTACATCGTCGGTGCGCACACGCCACCGGCCTATGCGAAGACCATCGCGGCCACCGACGGCCCGGCGGGCCTGCAGCGCGCGCCGATCGCGGTGCCGCCCGCGCAGCTCGAGGCGCTGCGCCAGGCCGCCGACGAGGTGCTCACCGCCACCGCCGACGTGGTGGCCTGGACCCGCGACTGGTGGGCCGGCTCCATGGTCAGCGAGACCGGTGGCCGCCCCGCCACGCCGCAGGCCGCGATCGTGCGCGTGTCGAGCGTCGAGCAGATCCAGGCCGTGATGCGCATCGCGCACGCGGCATCGATTCCAGTCACCGTATCGGCCGGCCGCAGCAACGTGACCGGCGCGGCGCTGCCGGTGCGCGGCGGCATCGTGCTCGACGTCTGCGAGCTCAACAGCTTCATCGGCTTCGATGCCGAGAGCCAGATCGTGGAGGTCGAGGCCGGCATGTTCGGCGACGTGTTCGAGGAGACCATCCAGCGCGACCATCGGATGACCATGGGCCACTGGCCCTCGTCCTTCGGCATCAGCACGGTCGGCGGCTGGGTCGCCTGCCGCGGCGCGGGCCAGCTCTCGACGCGCTACGGCAAGATCGAGGACATGGTGTTCGGCATGGACGTGGTGCTGGCCGACGGCAGCCTCGTCACCGTGGGCGGCTACTCGCGCGCCGCGGTCGGCGCCGACCTGCAGCAGCTGTTCATCGGCTCCGAGGGCACGCTCGGCGTGATCGTGCGCGTGCGGCTCAAGCTGCACCGCCTGCCCGACTACGGCCGCGCCATCGCCTTCGGCTTCGACAGCTTCGCCACCGGCCTCGAGGCCTGCCGCCAGATCATGCAGCGCGGCGCCAATCCGGCCGCGCTGCGGCTGTACGACGCGCTCGAGAGCAAGGTGCAGTTCGAGCTGACCGACACGCATGTCCTGCTGATCGCCGACGAGGGCGCGCCCGAGATGGTCGACGCGGTCATGGCGATCAGCGAGCGCGCCTGCCGCGAGCTGGGCCGCGAGCTCGACGGGCCGGTGATCTTCGAGCGCTGGCTCGACACCCGCTACCTCACGGGCAAGAGCGCCGAGGGCTTCAAGCGCAGCCCGGGCTTCGTGGCCGACACGCTCGAGATGAGCGGCCGCTGGAGCGACCTGAGCGCGATCTACGACGAGGTGGTGGCCGCGATCAACGCCGTGCCCGGCACGCTGGCCGGCTCGGCCCACCAGTCGCACGCCTACGTGGACGGCGCCTGCCTCTACTTCTCGCTGCGTGGCGAGGTCGAGGTGGCGGACCGCGCGCGCTGGTACCGCGCGGCCTGGGACGCGGCCAACGCGGTGCTGGTGCGCCACAATGCCGCGTTGAGCCATCACCATGGCGTCGGGCTGCTGCGCGCACCCTACATGGCCGACTCGCTGGGCAGCGCCTTCCCGGTGCTGCAGGCGATCAAGCGCACGCTGGACCCGAAGAACATCCTGAACCCGGGCAAGCTCGGCCTCACCGACGAGCTGCCCCCTTCCGCAGACTGAGCCCCATCGAATGGACCGTTCCCTCGGCGCGCGCCTCGCGCGGCACCCGATCATCGCGACGCTCTACGGCGCGGAGCAGATCGACAGCTTCGTCGACAGCGCGAGCGAGATCGCCATCGTCGCGAACGTGGAGCTGCGCCGGTTGCAGGCCGTGGTCGCGACCATCACGCGCGCGGACAAGATCGCCATCGTCAACATCGACAGCTGCGAGGGCATCTCGCCCGACAAGGGCGGCGTGGAGTACCTGGCCGAGATCGGCGCGACCAGCCTGGTGTCCACGCGCGTGGCGACCATCCAGCGCGCCAACCGCGCCGGCCTGCTGACCATGCAGAAGGTGTTCGTGACCGACCGCTCGACCTGGCCGCGCAGCGTGAAGGCGCTCGAGCAGAGCGACCCGAACCTGGTCCAGCTGATGCCCGCGCCGATGCTGCCGCACATCTCGATCAAGGAGCGCAACGCGCTGCCGCCGATCGTCGCCTCGGGCTTCGTGATCACCACCAACGACGTGCGCAGCGCGCTCGCGGCCGGCGCGGTGGCGGTGTCGACCAGCGACACCGCGATGTGGAGCCTCGACATCCAGGCGCCGAAGACCGGCGCGGCGGGCTAGGATTTCTTCTTCGCGACCTCGCCCGTGGCGATCTGCTGGCGCAGCGCGCGCAGGCTGGCCTTGAGCTTGCGCTCGTTCTCCGGGCCCATGCGCACCATGATCTTCTGGCCCGCGCTGAGCGACTCGAGCTGGGGATCGACGTACTCGTAGCGCGTCCACGGGCGCTGCGAGGGATAGTCGCCCTTGACCTCGACCAGGCGCACCTGCACCGGCCCCTTGGGCTCGGGCGCGGCCAGCAGGTGGTCGATGACGGCGATCAGCCGGTCGTTGAAATAGCGGCCCGGATAGCCGAGCTCTTCATAGGCCTGCTGGAACAGCGGATAGAGCCGCGCATACACGCTCGCGGCCTTGGCCGGATCGACCGATTCGGCGAGCAGCACGAAGCCGTTGTAGCGCGCGGCATTGTTGGCCGCGATGGTCTGGTTGGCCCCCTGCCCTTCGGTGATGAAGCGCTGGCCCGTGGGCTGCACCGGCCAGGCGCTGGCGGGCGCCTGCTCGCGCGCGAGGTTGTCGACCGTGGCGACGAAGCGCCGCACCACGCCGTCGGGGCGCAGGAAGGCATTGGCGTTCTTGCCGCCGAGCAGTTCGGCCAGCGCCTTCAGCACGCGCGAGTCGGAATCGGCCAGCGAGGGCAGCGCGGCATCGGGCGGCGCGAGCGCGTCGACCGGATTCTGCGGCCCCGAGGCCACGGGGGCCGGCGCGGGTGCGGGCGGTGCGTCCTCGGGCGTGGTGGCGGCCACCGGCGGAGCCACGGGCTGTTGCTGCTGCTGGTACCAGCGCCAGCCGAAGTAGCCGGCCACCAGCAGCACCAGCACGAGCAGTGCCCACGGCAGCATGGAGCGTTCGCGGCGCGGTGCGTAGTCGCGGGTCTCGCCCGCGGTGCTCATGTCGCGTTCGGCACGGAAGTCGTTGTTGTCGTTCTCGGGCATGGCGGCGTGTCTCTCCTGTGGCGTGCGGTGCGTGATGACGTACCGTCATGTTGCACGAACAAGAGGACCGGAACGCGCCGGTCCTCGTAACCCCGTGTGACGCCCTCGCCACACGGAAGTTCAGCCCACCTTCGACACGCCTGCGGCGCCACCGGTTTCCGGGGCGCGCGCTCGGCGCTCAGTGCGCGGCCGTGAGCGACTGCAGCCAGGCCAGCGTGCCCTGCAGCTCGGCCGGCCGGATCTCGTGGCCGCCGGGGAAATCGCTGCCCGCGAGCGCGAGCGGCAGGCCGCGCGCCAGTTCGCGCGTGGCCTGCGCGGCCGCGGGCGGAATCACGTTGTCGGCGCTGCCATGGCTCACCCACAGCGACTTGCCCTCGAAGGCCTCGGGCGCGGCCACCTGGGGCAGCACCTGCGGCAGCAGCCGGCTGTGCCAGACCATCGCGGCGCGCATCGACGCGGGCCTGGTCAGCAGCAGCGACAGCGCCATGATCCCGCCCTGGCTGAAGCCGCCGACCACCACGCGCTCGGGTGGAATGCCCAGTTGCGCCGAGGCCGAGGCCAGCATCTCGCCGACCAGGAAGCGGCTCTCGCGCTCCTGGTCCTCGTCGATGCGGCGCTGGCCGTCCGGCAGCACCTCGAACTCGAACCAGGCATAGGAGCCCGGCGTGAGCACGTAGGGCGCGCGCAGGCTCAGCACATGGAACTGCGGCGGCATCAGGCGCGCGAGGCCGAACAGGTCCTGCTCGTTGCTGCCCACGCCATGCATCAGCACCAGCAGCCAGGGATCGCGCGTGCCGGCGGCGGTCGGTTGTTCGAGGAATTGGAGCGGCAGTTGGAGCGTGGTCATGTCGATGGAAGAGGAAAGCGGAAGGTCCTGTCAGCGCACCGAGGCCTTGAAGCCTTCGGCGAGCGAGCGCGTGATATCGGCGGTGGGCAGCTCGCGGCAGCCGCTCGCGTTCTGGCCCGACCACAGCGGCGAGAAGTCGCCGCTGCCCTGGGCCTCGGCCTTGGCACGCAGCGGCGCGATCGCCGAGGTGGCGAGCGGGAACTCGGGCGCGGGGCCGATCGGGCCCAGCTCGCGGATCACGCGATTGACGATGCCGCGCGCGGGCCGGCCGGTGAACAGGTTGGTCAGCGCGGTGTGGCGCGCGGCCTCGCTCTTGAGCGCGCCGCGGTGCATGGCGCTGGTGGTGGCCTCATTGGCCAGCAGGTAGGCCGTGCCCACCTGCACGCCCGCTGCGCCCAGCGCCATCGCGGCCGCCACGCCCTGCGCATCGGCGATGCCGCCCGCGGCGATCACCGGCACGCGCAGCGTCTGCGTCAGTTGCGGCAGCAGCGCGAAGGTGCCCAGCTGCGCCGTGAGGTCGTGCGACAGGAAATGGCCGCGGTGCCCGCCGGCCTCGAGGCCCTGCGCGATCACCGCGTCGGCGCCGTTCGCCGCGAGCCAGCGGCCCTCCTCGACCGTGGTGGCCGAGGCCAGCACCTTGGCGCCCCAGCCCTTCACGCGCGCGAGCAGCTCGGCCGAGGGCAGTCCGAAATGGAAGCTCACCACCGGCGGGCGGAATTCGGCCAGCAGCTCGGCGATCTCGGCGCTGAACGGATTGCGGCCCGGGCCGGCCGCGATGCCCGCGGGGTCGATGCCGAACTCGGCGTAGTAGGGACCGAGCGCGGCGCGCCAGGTGGCCTCGCGCTCGGCACTCGGCACCGGCGGCTGGTGGCAGAAGAAGTTGAGGTTGTAGGGCTTCGTCGTGCCCGCGCGGATCGCCGCGACTTCGGTGCGGATCGCGTCGTTCGAGAGCATCGCGCAGGGCAGCGAGCCCAGCGCGCCCGCATTGCTCGCGGCGATCGCCATCGCGCTGCCCTGCACGCCCGCCATGGGAGCCTGGATCAGCGGCAGTTCGGTGCCCAGCAGTTGCAACAGCGTCGAGGTGGTGGTCATGAAAGAGGCTCCAGTGCGAACGGGGATTCTTCGGAAGGGGCGGCGTGCCGATGCGCGCGCCGCACGCCCGATTCTGAAGGGAAGCGCGGTCGCGCCGCCCGCGCGGGGTCATCGGCGCGGCTTGAGCAACAATGCCCGCATGCGCACAACGACCCCGTCGAACCGCCCTGTTCCGCACCGCCGGCCCCTTGCATCGCTCGCGGGGCTCGCCGTTAGTACCGTGATGTTCATGCTGCTCGCGGGTTGCACGAAGAACGAATCCGAAAGTGCGACTTCGGCACAGGACACGGCCGCCGCGGAGGCCATGCCCGCCGCCACGGACCCGGCGCCGCCTGCCACGCCCCGGCCCGAATTCTCGGCCACGCTGCAGCGCGATGCGCTGATGGCGCTGCTGTTCGAGCCGCCGCCCGCCGGCGAGACCGCGAGCCGCACCGACAGCGTGCAGCTGCCCGAGATCGGCAACGACGGCAAGCCGATGACCGAGGGCTTCTCTCCGACCCGTGCGCAGGTCTCGGCGCGCGAGGTGGTCCGGCTCGACGACACGCATGCCGTGCTGCTCACTGAGACCGTGCCGGTGGACGACCGCGGCCAGCCGATGGATGCCCATGTGGCCGGCGCATGGCTCGGTGCCTATTTCTTCGAGCACGGCGACGCGGGCTGGAAGCTCGCGGGCCGCAACGACGGCGTCGACTACCTCGGCTTCTCGGGCAACATCGGCCTCACGCGCGTGGAGCGCATCGCGCCGCAGCGCTTCGTGCTGACCGTCACGAGCGGCAGCTGCTGGCAGGGCTACTGCGGCAGCTGGCTCTCGGTCTACGAGATCGGCGCGGCCGAGGTGCGCCAACTGATCGAGGGCGTGCCGCTGGGCGCCGACAACGGCGGTGCCGACGGCGCCTGCGAGTCGGTGCTGCAGGCCACGCGCCCCGAGGAAGCGCCGCGCGGCGCCTGCTTCCGCATCGACGGCAAGCCCGAGTTCGCGCTCGGCACGCAGGACGATCCGGGCGAGCTGCAGATCGTCTTCAAGGGCGCGCGCACGCGCGATGCGAACGACCTGCGCGTGCAGACCGTCGACGAGCAGCTGGTCTACAGCCTGCGCAACGGCGCCTATGCGCTGGTGCAGGGCCGCAATCCCGTGCCCTCGTTCTGAGACGGGCGCCGAGCGATGGGCTTCATCCCCGACCGCCGCATCGAAGCCGAGGCCACCGAGGCCGCGGCCGAGATGATCGAGCGCGCGCGCCGCAACTTCGACGTGGCGCTCGACTTCACCGATGCCAGCATCCGCAAGGTCGAGGCGCTGCTGCAGCAACTGCACCTGCGCGCGCGCAACGACAAGCCCAGCGACGCGCAGGTCTTCGACTATGCCAAGGGCCTGGGCAGCTACGTGGGCGAGGTATTCCGCCGCAACCATGGCGCCGAATGGGGCGTGGTCGCGCTCGGCGACGACAGCTACCCCGGCATGCGCAGCGCCCAGCGCGAGCAGCTGTTCTGGCCCTGGCGCCGCGCCTACAACCGCATCGTCAACGGCCCCGAGGACAACGTCTGGCACTACTACCAGCTGCTGGTGGAACGCGCGGGCGGCACCCTGGCCGTGCACGACGACGGCATGCCGTCGAACTTCGCGCCACCGACGATGAACTACGGCCGTGCGCGCGCCGCCGCCACCGCGAAGGCTTCGCCGAGCGTGCGCTTCAGCGCGAATGCGCTGGGCGGCGTGCCCGCGCGCGCGCAGCGGCCCGCAACCTCGGCCGCGCCCGCGCCGGTGCGCAGGCCCTGGTGGAAGTTCTGGTGAGCCTCACACCAGCTTCAGGTCCTTCGGCGTCACGCCGTCGAACACCTTCGCGACCTGCGCGGGCGAGAGCCCGTACATGCGCTGGAACAGACCGCCGAGCACCGCGCGGTATTCGTTGAGCACCGGATAGTCGCGGTTCTGGAACAGCGTGGTGGCCGTCAGCGCCTGCTGCTCGCCGACCACGCGGCCGCCGGCCTGCGCCGAGAGGCCGCCGCCGAGCACCCAGTAGACCGTGCCATGGCCATGGTCGGTGCCCTTGTTGCCGTTCTCGCGGAAGGTACGGCCGAACTCGCTGATGACCACCACCACGGTCTGGCGCCAGTTCTCGGGCTCCATCTCCTGCGCGAAGGCCGCAAGGCCGCGGCCCAGTTCCTCGAAGCGGTTCGCGAGGTAGCCGGTGGCCGCCCCCTGCCCCACGTGGGTGTCCCAGCCGCCGACATCGACGAAGCCGAGGTCGTAGCGCTCGCGCATCAGCGCGGCCATGCGGCGTGCCACCAGTTCGAAGCCCTTGGCTGTCATCGCGTTGCGGCTCGCGGCATCCATCTCGGCCTGCATCGCGCGCCGCACCTCGTCGCGCACCTGGAAGCCCTCGGCCACGGTCTGCGCGAGCGGGGTGTCGCGGTACATCGAGGCGATGAGCTGGCTCTGGCGCGCATCGAGGGTGGGCCGCGCATTGCCCGCGAGCGCCATGTTGGCGGCCCTCGCATCGCCACGCAGCGAGATCGGCAACTGGTCGGTGAAGGCCATCGGCGAGACGTCGGCGAGCGGCCCCGCGCCGAGCACGCCGGCGAGGCGGTTGAGGAAGCCCGAGCGGTAGTCGCGCCGGCGGTCGAGTGCCTGGCCCAGCTCGATGCCGTCCTGCGTCTCGAAGTGGCTGCGCGTGAGGTCGTCGGTGCCGGCGAAGGCGATGAACGCGGCCTGCTTCTGCTGGAACAGGGGCATCACGCTCTGCGCGAGCGCGGGATGCAGGCCCCAGTCGGCATCGAGCGGCAGCGCGCCGCCGCTGGCGCCCGGTCGCCCGATCGCGATGCCGGGCCGCGAGGCGTAGTAGAAATCGCTCGAGGTGGGCACCAGCAGGCTGGTGCTGTCGTAGGCACCGCGCAGGAACACGACCAGCAGCTTGGCGCCCTCGGCGGCCGGCGCGGCGATCAAGCGGGCGGCGGCGCCGGCCAGCGGCGCGGCGGCGGCGAAACGGAGCAGTTCTCGGCGTTGCATCGGCTTGTCCTTCTTCAAGGGGGCGCTAGCGGCGCATCAGCTCGGGCGCGGCCAGCAGCAGCGTGTTCCATTCGGGCGGGTTCTTCGCCTGCGCGAGCACCTCGCGCGTGCCGGCACCGAAGCCGGTCTGCATCTCGCGCACCGCGGGCGACTCGGCCAGCGGCGGGAAGGCCGGGCTCTCGAGCGGCGCCTTGGCATCGGTGCGGAACAGCACGGCACCGTTCGCACCGAGGATGCGCGCGATCTCGAAGCGCGTGTTCATCTGCCCCGCGCTGGCCCAGGCCGCCTCGTGCAGCGGATAGCCGTCGGGCGTCTCATGGCCGTAGAGCGGCTGGCCCATGCGGTCGATCCAGTTGAGCAACGGGCCGACGTTCGCCGCCACGCGGCCGTCGTAGGCCAGCCGCACGCCCGCGATCGCGTAGTGCACCGGATCGCGGAACTTGCGGCCCAGCGAGGCCGTGAACTCGGGCGACTCGAACAGCGTGCGCAGGGTGGCGGCGATATCGCCGTCGCTGCGCGTGAAGCTCGCGGCCATGCGCTCGACCAGCGCGTTCGATGGATCGTCGGCCACGAAATAGACGGCGAGCTTGCGCGAGACGAAGCGCGCGGTGGCCGGCGCGCGCGCGAGGCGGTCGAGCGCCTCGTCGACCTCGGCCAGGCCGCGGCCGCGGATCGGCTCGCCCAGCAGCGTCTTGGGGCCGTAGTCGTGGCGGTTGGGATTGAACTCGAACAGGCCCTGGCGCCGGTAGTCGGCGGCGATCGCGGGCCTGAGCTTGGGCGGCGGCGCATCGGCCGGCTGCAGGCTCACGCCCACGCCGGTGAGCACGCGCGCGAGTTCCTGCACGTCGGCCTGCGAATAGCCGCTGCCCACGCCCAGCGTGTGCAGTTCCATCAGCTCGCGCGCGTAGTTCTCGTTGATGCGATTGGCGGCGTTCTGCGCGTTGTCGAGGTAGCGCAGCATCGCGGGATGGCGCAGCGTGGCGCCGAGCAGGTCGCGGAAGCGACCCAACGCATGCGGGCGGATCGCGTTCTCTTCGTAGTCGCCGATCAGCGCGCGCATGTTGCCGCCCTTGCGCGAGCTGATGTTGAAGTGGTTCATCCAGAACCAGGTCATCTGCTCCTGCAGCTGGTTCGGCGAATAGAGCGCGCGCAGCACGAAGCGCTGCTGCGCCTCGCGCGCGAGCCGGTTCAGGTGCTGCTGGTAGGCCTGGCGCGCGGCCTTCTTCTGGTCTTCGTCGGCCAGCGCATCGGCGGACTTGCGCTCGGCATCGAGCGCGATCGCGAGCGTGTCCACGGGCGTGCGCGCGATCTCCATCGTGTCGATCTGCGCCTGGGCTTCTGCCGGCAGCGGCTGCGGCGCGGGCTTCAGTTGCCGGCCCATCCACACCGCGAGGCCCTGCTTCTCGACTTCGGCCTGGCCGCTCGCGTTCGCGCCCCAGCTCACGCGGTCGAGCCAGCGCAGCTGGGTCAGTGCATCGGGCGGTGCGCCGCGCAAAGCGAGCGGCGTCGCGTCGGGCCGCGTGCCGAGCGCGCAGCCCGCGAGCCACAGCGCGGCGGCTGCCATCCATGCGCCCCGTGCGAGGCGCGACCGGATCGAAGAGATGTGCATGGTGGGTTCAACCCGCGCCGTCGGTGCGCGGTTGACCCAGGATGCCAGCGCCGTGTAAAGCTGCCGGTCAGCTTCGTTTCAAGGCGAAACGCCCCCGTGGCTCAGGCCGACGCCACCGCGCTGGGCTGCGCGCCCGCGATCTGCCGCAGCGCGCGCTCGAACACCTCCACCGGCTGGCCGCCCGAGATCAGGTGCTGGTCGTTGATGATGATCGCGGGCACCGAGTGGATGCCCGCGTCGGTGTACATGCGCTCGCGCGCGCGGGTCTCGGCCGCGTATTCGTCGCTGGCCAGGATCTCGCGCGCCCGTGCCGGATCGAGACCCGCCGCTGCCGCGAGCCGCACCAGCACCTCGGGGTCGGAAGGATTCTCGGCATCGGTGAAGTAGGCCTTGAGCAGCGACTTCTTCAGCGCGACCTGCTTGGCCGCGTCCTCGAGCTCGGCCCAGTGCAGCAGCCGGTGCGCGTCGAAGGTGTTGTAGATGCGCGGCCGGCCCTCGGGATTGAAGACGAAGCCGACGGCCTCGCCGCGCTGGCGGATGGCCTCGCGCATCTGCGCCTGCTGCTCGCGCGTGGAACCGTATTTCTGGTTCAGGTGCTCGAAGGTGTCCTGGCCCTCGGGCGGCATCTGCGGGTTGAGCTCGAAGGGCTGGAAGTGCAGCTCGGCCGTCACCCCGGGCGCCACGCGGGCGATCGCGGCCTCCAGCGAGCCCAGGCCGACGGCGCACCAGGGGCAGGAGACGTCCGAGACGAAATCGATCTTGAGGTGGGAGGAGGATGGGCTGGTCATGGCCGCCATTCTTCCGCGCGGCGGCGGCCTTGTCAGGTGCAAGGTCTTCCGCCGCCCCACCCCTGCGGCGTCAGGCCGTGGCGCGCGCCGTCACTGGGCTCGCGCCCAGGGTCTGGGCCCGCAGGCGGTCGTACTCGGCCTTGTCGACCGGCACGGCATCCGGATCGCCGAGGTCGTTCATGTGCACGCGGTAGGTTTCGCGCGCGCTGATCGCGGCCAGCGCGGCCAGCACGGTCACGGCGAAGGTGATGCTGCCCACGGTGAGCCAGATGTTGCTGGAGCCGGGCGGCGCGACCGCGGCGAACAGCGCGGGCAGCAGGGCCGTGAAGGTGGTGCCGATGTTCTGCGAGATGGCCATGGCCGACACCCGGTTGCGGGTGCGGAACAGCTCGGGATAGAAGCTCGGGAAGGTGGCGTTGTAGCCCTGGTAGACGATGCCCCACATCAGCAACGACATGCAGATCGCGAGCGGCACGTTGCGCACGCTGATGGCATAGAGGTAGGCGAACGAGAGCAGGCCCGAGGCCAGCGCGCCGACGATGATCGGCGGCTTGCGGCCGATGCGGTCCGAGAGGTTGCCCACGAACGGGATCACCAGCACCGCGAGGATGTTGCCGAGCACCGGGATCCACAGGTAGACGTCCTTCTGGAAGCCGATGCCGTAGGCCGACTGCACCGCGTAGGCGGCGCCGAAGATGGTGGCGACCACCGGGATCACGTTCATCAGCGCCATGCAGACCACGCGCAGCATGTCGGCCCAGCTGTCGGTGAAGGCCTGCACGATCGGCGAGCGCGGCACCTCGCCCTTCTTGTCGGCCTCGGCGAAGGCCGGGGTCTCGTCGACCTCGCGGCGGATGATGTAGCCCGCGATGATGACGACGAAGCTCAGCAGGAAGGGAATGCGCCAGCCCCACGAGTTGAAGGCCTCTTCCGGCATGTAGTGCGCGAGCGGCAGGAACACGGCGGCCGCCATGATCTGGCCGGCCTGCACGCCCTGCAGCGTGAAGCTCGCGAAAAAGCCGCGCCGGCCGAAGGGCGCGTGCTCGAGGATCATCGAGCTCGCGCCCGAGATCTCGCCGGCCACCGCGAAGCCCTGGATCAGCCGCAGGATCACCAGCAGCGCGGGCGCCGCCAGGCCGATCTGGTCGTAGGTGGGCAGCAGGCCCACGGCCACGGTCGAGAAGCCCATGAGGAACATGCACAGGATCAGCACCTGCTTGCGCCCGTGCGTGTCGCCCCAGTGGCCGAGCACGAAGGCGCCGATGGGCCGCGCGACATAGCCCACGCCGTAGGTCGCGAGCGAGGCGATGATGGCCGTGGTCGGGTCGCCCTTGGGAAAGAAGATCTGCGGAAAGATCAGCGCCGCGGCGGTGGCGTAGATGAAGAAGTCGTAGTACTCGAGCGCCGAGCCGATCCAGCCGCTGGCGGCGGCCTTCTTCGACTGGTGCTTGCCTTGTGGCTCGTGAGCCTTGGTGTTCGCCATGGGTTGTCTCCGGTGTGGACGAGGATGAGCGGGTGAATGGATGAACGAAAGGGAAATCAGTCCTGGGCCTGCGAGGCCATGCGCGCCGGCGCGTTGAGCGCGCCGTAGGCGTCGTAGCCGCCGATGCGCTGCGCCACCTCGAAGAACAGGCCGTCCCCGAAGCTCTCGGTGTAGATGTGCAGGTAGTCGCCGGCCGGCGAGCGGTCGAACAGCACGCCCGCCGCGCGCATGCGTTCGAGCAGCGCGGCATCGAGCGCGATGCGCGTGGCGAGGTCGTCGTAGTAGTTGTCCGAGATCGGCACGAAGCGCACGCCGTTGGCACGCAGCCGCGCCACCGACGAGAAGATGTCGTCGCTGCGCAGCGCCACGTGGTGCACCGCGCCGCCGCCCTGCGCATGCACGGTGCGCGCGGTGCGCGTGCGCTGGCTCAGCGAGACGTTGAGCACGAGGCGCAGGCTGCGCGCGGCATCGGCCACGCCGCGGCTCTTGATCAGGCCGAAGGGATCGGCCAGCTCAAGGCTCTCGCCGACCTCGAGCCCGAGCACGGCGCGCGAGAACAGCACCCAGGTGTCGAGCTGGTCGAGCGCGAGGCCGAGCGCGACGTGGTCGATGGCACGCAGGCCGGCGCCATCGCCCTCCTCTTCGCCCTGCGCTTCGCCAGGCTCGAGGATGAAGTCGGCCTCGTAGAGCCCCGTGGCGCCGAGCGACGACGGAATGAAATGCAGCAGGTTGCCGCCCGGCACCACGATCGCGGGCACGGCCTGCTCGCCGGGACCGACCGGGCTGTCGTGCCGCTGCGAGCACAGCGCGGTGGCGCGCGCCACCGCGGCCTGCGGATCGTCGGTGCGCACGCCCAGCGCGCAGACCGAGGTGCCGTGCGCCTCGAAGCGCGTGCGCGCAAAGCTCTCGGGCTGCGCATTCACGACCATGTGGATGTCGCCCTGGCGGTAGAGCGTGACGGCCTTCGAGCGATGGCGGCCCGCGCGGCGAAAGCCCAGTTGCTGCAGCAGCGTGCCGAGCGCGCCGGCCGAAGACTCGTCGGCCGCGAACTCGATGAAGGACAGTCCGCGAAAGGCCGGCGCATTCGGCGGATCGAACAACAAGGGCCGTGCCGAGGGAACGGACTCGCGCACCTGGCTCTCGAGGTACAGCAGCGAGCGCATCGCATCGACCGCGGTGCGGCGGTTCGGCGTCTCACGGAACAGGTCGTTGAAGATCTCGAGCGACAGCGGCCCGGTGTAGCCGGCGCGCAGCACCTGCGCATAGAAGCCCGCCACGTCGAAGTCGCCCTGCCCCGGGAACACGCGGTGGTGGCGCGCCCACTGCAGCACGTCCATCGAGAGCTGCGGCGCATCGGCCATCTGCAGGAAGAAGATCTTCTCGCCCGGGATGTCGGCGATGCCGGCCGGATCGTCGCGCAGCGACAGCGTGTGGAAGCTGTCGAGGATCAGGCCCAGCGCGGGATGGCCGGCGCGCCGCACGAGGTCCCAGGCCTGGCAATAGCGCGAGGTGAAGCGGCCCCAGGCCAGCGCCTCGAAGCCCACGCGCAGGCCATGGGCCGCGGCGCGTTCGGCCAGCGCATGCAGCTGCGCGGCGGCGCGCGCGGGATCGTCGAGCGCGAGCGGCGAGGTGTTCGAGCAGCACAGCATCAGCGGCACGCCCAGCGCGGCCATCAGCTCGAACTTGCGCTCGGCGCGCTCCAGGCCGCGGCGGAACTGCGGCTCGGGCATGCCTTCGAAGTCGCGGAACGGCTGGTAGAGGTCGATCGCCAGGCCCAGGTCGGCCGCGAGGCCGCGCAGCTCGACGGCCGTGCCCTTGAAGTTGACGAAGTCGCTCTCGAACAGCTCGATGCCGTCGAAGCCCGCTGCGGCGATCGCCTCGAGCTTCTGGCGCAGCGTGCCGCTGAGCGAGACGGTGGCGATCGAGCGGTGCATGCGCGGCGCGGCGCGCTGCGAAAGGTCGGCGGAGGGCTGGTGCGTGTTCACGGGAGCGACTTTAGGAACGCCGGCCCGTGCCCACAACCATTTAGCGTAGCTTTTGATCGATCATCGAACGCCATCGTGCGAATTTCGCACGAATCAGGGGTTACACCTAGGTCCGATGGACCGCCGATGACCCCGCCGAATCAGAGACTGCGCCAGTAATCGATCAGCAGCTGCGCGAATTCGACCGGCCGCTCGACCGCGCTCACGTGCGCGGCATCGATGCTGGCGAGCCGCGCGTGGGGGATCGCCGCGGCGATGGCTTCCGACATCGCGAACGGCGTGGCCTCGTCCTGCAGGCCGCCGATCACCAGCGTGGGCACCGCGACGCGGCGGTTGCTGTCGCGGAAATCGATGGCCGCCACCGCGTTGCAGCTCTCGATGTAGGCCTGCGGATCGTTGGCCAGCAACACCGCCTGCAGCTGCTGGGCCGCCACCTGGCCCTCGGGCGTGGCCGCGAAGGCCGGCGTGAGCCAGCGCGACACCGCGCCCGGCGCGATCGCGGCCACGCCGCGCGCGGCCACGGTCTCGGCGCGCGCGCGCCAGGGTGCCTGGTCGGGATAGTGGGCCGAGGAGTTCGCGATGGTCACGGTGCGCAGCAGCTCGGGATGGCGCACGGCCAGCGCCTGCGCCGTCATGCCGCCCATCGACAGGCCGACGAAGTGCACCGGCTCGCCGCCGGCCTCGCGCTGGATCAGCTCGGCCGCGTCCTGCGCCAGCGTCTCGATGCGCAAAGCGCCCGGCACGCGCTCCGAGGCGCCGTGGTTGCGGTGGTCGTAGCGCAGCACGGTGTGGGCACGCGCGAGCTGCGCGGCCACGCCGTCCCACATGCGGAGGTCGCAGCCGAGCGCATGGCTCAGCACGACGATCGGGCCATTGCCTTCGCGGACGAGGTTCAGACGGGTCATGGTGCGGGTTCCTTCGAGAGGGGATGAAGACGGGGGAGCCAGAAGAAGGCGATGGTCAGCAGCGAGCAGGCGGCGGCGACCATGGGGATCACCATCGGCCAGGCGCCGTTCGAATAGTCGGCATCGACGAACAGCGCGGCGAACTGCCCGACGCAGAAGGCGACCATCATCATGCCGAAGCCCGACCACGAGACGGCGCGGCCCGCGAGCTGCGGCAGGTCGCCCACCGCGCCGGCCTGGCCGCAGGGCTGGTGGATGCCGTGGCCCAGGCAATAGACCGCATGGCCCGCCAGCAGCGGCACCGCGCTCAGCGGCGCGAGCCAGCAGCCCAGCACCTGGATCGCGGCGCCCGCCATGCTCAGCGAGGCGCCCAGTTGCACGGTGCGCACCGGCCCGTGGCGGCGCAGCAGCCGGCGGCACATGGTGGTGCTGAAGATATAGACCAGCGAACCGCCGGCCGGGATCCAGCCGTACCAGGCGGGCGACCAGCCGAGGTAGCCTATGTAGACCATCGGCGACAGCAGCAGGAAGCAGAACAGCCCGCCATAGGTCGAGGCCGCCACCGAGGCCCAGGCGCGGAAGGCGCGGCTCGCGAACACCACGCGCGTGCTGCCGCGCGGCGCCGAGGGCGTGTCGACGAAGCTCGGCCGGGTCTCGCCGAAGGAGCGCCAGCACAGCGCGAACAGCACCAGCGCATAGAGCGCCATCGCGCCCATCACCCAGCGCCAGCCCGCGCCCTGCACCAGCCAGGCGCCGAGCAGCGGCGCCACCAGCCCGACCACGCCCAGCCCCGTGAGCCCGCGCGCCATGACGTGCGGGCCCTCGTGGGCCGGATACAGATCGCGCACCGCCGCGCGCGCGCAGACCAGGATCGCCGCCATCGAGAAGCCCTGCAAGGTGCGCCAGCCGGCCAGCATGAACACGCTGCCCGCGAAGGCGCCGCCGAGCGCGGCCAGCGCATAGCAGCCCAGGCCCGCCAGCAGCACCGGCCGGCGCCCGAATCGGTCGGCCAGCGGTCCGCACAGCAGTTGCGCGAAGCCGAAGGCCAGCACGAACAGCGTGAGGCTGGTGCTGGCCGAACCGAGCTCCTTGGCGATCGCGGGCAGCGCCGGCAGGTAGCTGTCGGTGGCCACGGGCTGGGCCGCGAGCAGCAACGGCAGCAGCAGCGCGAAGCCGGCGTGCCAGCGGCCCTTCAGGTTTGCTGGTGGTCCTTGCGGCGCGCTCACTGCGCCGCCGCAGGCAGCAGGCCCTTCTCGCGCAGGATGCCGGTGGCGATGCCGAAGGCGTGGTTGGCGACCGGCACGCCGCAGTAGATGGCGGCCATCATGATCACTTCCTTGATGTCCTCGGGCGTGAGCCGCGACTCGGGCGGGCCGTCGAGCGCCGCGCGCACGTGCATCGCGAATTCCTCGTAGGCGTGGATGCCGAGCATCATCGACAGCACCATGAAACGGCGCGTCTTGTCGCCCAGCGCGGGGCGGCCCCAGATGTCGTTCCACGCATGGCGCGTGATCAGTTCCTGGAACTCGGCATTGAAGCTGTTGCGGTTGGCCAGCGAGCGGTCGACCCAGGCGTCGCCGAGCACGCGGCGGCGGTTGAGCAGGCCCGATTCGTAGCCGTCGGCGGGGGTGTCGGAAGAGGAAGTCATGTCCGGGAATCCTTGTTCGTGTGTTCTTGCGAATCTCAGGTGGGCAGCAGTTGCGCGCGCAGTGCCTTCACCTCGGCCAGCGCGATCTCGCCGGCGCGCACGGCCAGCGCGGGATCGAACCATTCGTCGGCCGCGTCGCGCGGCAGCTCGGCGCGCAGCCGGTCGATGTTGGCGCGCATGCGCGCGGCATCCACCTGCAGGCCCGGCAGCGCCGCCGCCATGGCGCGCACGCTGCCGTGCGCAGACATCAGCAGCTGCGGCCATTCGCCGAGCTCGGCCTGCCAGGCGCCGAGCGCGCGCTCGTGCTGTTGCGGCATGGCGCCGAGCAAGGCCGCCACGCGCTGCGGCGCGCGATGCGCGGCGGCGATCGCCACCATCGACGCCACCGGGTTGCGCTTGTGCGGCATGGCCGACGAGCCGCCGCGCCCGGGCTCGCTGGGCTCGGCCACCTCGGCCACCTCGTACTGGCCCAGCAGCGAGACGTCGACCGCGATCTTGCCGAGGCTGCCGGTCAGCAGACCGAGCTCGCAACCCAGCGCCACCCATTCGTCGCGCTGCGTGTGCCAGGTCGCGCCGGGGTCGGCCAGGCCCAGTTCCTTCGCCATGCGTGCGCGCACCGCGCCCGCCTGCGGCCCCATCTGCGCCAGCGTGCCGACCGCGCCGCCGAGCTGCAACTGCAGCGCGTGGCGCGCGGCCTCGCGCAACCGCAACCGGCTGCGTACCAGCGGCGCGGCCCAGCCCGCGCACTTGAAGCCGAAGCTGGTGACCGAGGCCGGCTGCATCAGCGTGCGCGCGAGCATCGGCGTGGCGGCATGCTGCACCGCGAGCTGCAGCAGCGCCTCGGCCGCCTTGGCGAGGTCGGTCTCGATCAGCGCCACCGCCTCGCGCGTGACCAGCGACATCGCGCTGTCGATCACGTCCTGGCTGGTGCTGCCGAAGTGCACGAAGGGCGCCGCCTCGGCATTGAAGAGCCCGACCGCTTCGCGCAGCGCCTTCACCAGCGGGATCGCCACGCTGCCCGCGCGGCCGCTCTCGCGCACGATCTTGGCCACGTCGAACAGCTCGACCTTGCAGCTGCCGACGATCGAGTGCGCCGCGCTCTCGGGAATCAGCCCCTCGGCTGCCTGCGCGCGCGCGAGCGCGGCCTCGAAGCGCAGCATCGCATCGACGAAGGCACGGTCGCTGAAGGCGCCCAGGGTTTCGGAAGTGGAGAGAAAGCCTTCGAAGATGCTCATGTCAGGGGGCGATGTGGGGGGTCGAATACGGGAGCGGACTTCCGGACGCAGAGGACGCGAAGGTTCCGCGAAGGTCGCGAAAGAAGGTCTCAAAAATTTTCTTGAATCCCTTTTGCGTTCTTCGCGAAACCTTCGCGTCCTCTGCGTCCGGCTGTTTGTCTTTCATCTCAGTAGCTCAGCCGCGCGCTGGCGCGCAACTCGTCGGCCGTCGCGCTGCCGAAGCCGAAGAACTCGAGGTAGGCCGGGATCATCTCGAACAGCATGTCGGTGCCGACCTGCACCGCGCAGCCCCTGGCGCGCGCCGCCTCGAGCAGCGGCGTGTACTCGGTCTTCATCACGACCTCGCCGACGAAAGTGCCGGCGTCGATGCGCTCGATGTCGAAGGGCAGCGGATCGTCGGCCTTCATGCCCAGCGGCGTGGCATTGACGATCACGTCGAAGCCCGCCGGGTCCTTCGAGCCGGTGGCCACCTTCAGTTGCGGATAGTGTTCACGCAGCCGCCCCGCCAGCGCCTCGGCCGAGGCCGCATGCGCATCGAACAGCATCAGCTCGGCCGCGCCCGCCGCCGCGATCGAGGCCGCGAAGGCCGAGCCCACCCCGCCCGCGCCCGACACCAGCACGCGCGTGCCCCGGAAAGGCCGGCCCTTGCGCTCCACGCCGCGCACGAAGCCCGCGCCGTCGAACTGGTCGCCCAGCAGCGTGCCGTCGGCCCGCTTGAGGATCGCGTTGCAGGCACCCGCGATGCGCGCGGTGGGCGTGACCTCGTCGACCAGCGACATCGTCGTGACCTTGTGCGGCATCGTCACCAGCGCGCCGCGCAGGTTGCTGAAGCGGAAGATCTGCGCGAGGGAGGCCGCGTAGTCCTCGGGCTTCACGCCCATCGGCACCACCACCGCGTCGATGCCCTGCTGCTCGAACCAGGGGTTGTAGATCATCGGGGCCTTGAAGGCCTCGGTGGGATAGCCCAGGTGGGCGATGAGCGTGGTCTTGCCGGAAATCATGCGCGAAGCCAAATAAAAAAAGAGGTTCAGGCCGCGCCGTAACGCAACGGCGTGGCGATCTCGGCGCGCATCGCGTCGGGATAGACGATCTCGCGCAGGAAGTCCGAGTCGGCACGCAGCGCCGCGGCCGCATCGGCATGGCCGAAGTAGTCGAAGTAGTGCGGCATCTGCTGGATCAGCATCTCGAAGCCGGCCTGCGCGTTGAGGCCGCGTGCACGCGCCGCGCGCACCAGCGGCGTGGGCTGGTTGCGCAGCAGGATGTCGAACAGCGCCGCGTGGCCGTCCATGCGCGCCACGTCGACCGGCGCTGCATCGTCGTCGGCCAGGCCCAGCGGCGTGGCATTGACGACCAGGTCGTAGCCCTCGGGCGCGTTGCTGTCCACCGCCACCACGCGGGCGTCGAAGAAGGCATCGAGCTTGGCGGCCACGCCCGCGGCCTTGCCCGCGGAGCTGTCGTAGAAGGCGATGTACTCGGCGCCATCGACCGTGCCGCCCTCGGCCAGCGCCACGCCGATGGCAGCGGCGCTCACGCCCGCGCCGAGGATCAGCACGCGCTTGCCGCGAAACGGAATCGCGAAGCGGTCGAGCGCGCCGATCAGGCCTTCGCCGTCGAACAGATCGCCCTCGAGCTGGCCGGCCTCGGTGCGGCGCACCACGTTGACCGACCCGGCCACGCGGCCGAACAGGCCCGCGCCCTCGAGCAGGTCGACCACCAGCGGCTTGTGCGGCGGCGCGATCACCATGCCGCGCACATTGCGCGCGAGAAAGGCCGACTTGAAGAACACCGCGAAGTCGCGCACCGGCACCTGCACCGGCAGCAGCACCGCGTCGATGCCGAAGCGCTCGAAGGCGGCGTTGAACATGCGCGGCAGCCGCACATTGCGCACCGGGTCGCCGGGAATCAGGTAGGCCTGCGTGCTGCCGCTGATGGGGAGGCTCATGGGCGTCTTTCCGTTCGTCAATCGCTCGTTTCGAGGCTGGATGCCCGGCTTTATAGTCCTTTCGTCCCGAGCTTGCTGGCGCCAAATCACCGTTTCGTTCGATCATCGATCTTTTTAGATCGTCAATCGTTCAAACCTAGGGTTTTTGCCCATCCATCGGGCGCTGCGGCCGGCCGGCGGCGCAGGCACACTCCCCGGTCATGAGCAACGATGACCCACCCGCACCGCCCGGCCTCGACAAGCGCGACTGGATCGCCGGCCTGGAGCGCGGCGTGAGCATCATCGAGGCCTTCGACGACGCCAACCCGCGCCTCACGGCGAGCCAGGCCGGCCAGCGCACGAACATGACGCGCACGGCCGCGCGCCGCTACCTGCTGACCCTGCAGCACATGGGCTATGTGGCGAGCGACGGCAAGCTGTTCTGGCTCACGCCGCGTGTGTTGCGGCTGGGCCAGTCCTACCTCGAATCGGCGCGGTTGCCGCGCGTGGTGCAGCCCTTTTTGCAGCGCGTGGCCGCGGGCACCAACGAGATCGCCTACCTCAGCGTGATGGACGGCGACGAGGTGGTCTACATCGCGCGCAACGGCCCCAACCGCAGCATGAGCACCGGCTACGTGCTCGGCGCGCGCGTGCCCGCGCAGGTCACGGCCTCGGGCATGCTGATGCTCGCGCTGCGCGGCGACACCGAGCTCAACGAATGGCTCGCCACGCGCCAGCTCACCGTCTTCACCTCGCACACCATCGCCAGCATGGAACGCATGAAGCTCGAGCTCGCGCGCATCCGCGCCCAGGGCTGGGCGCTGTCCGAGCAGCAGCTCGACCTCAACTCGCGAGGCATCGCGGTGCCGCTGCGCGACCGCCACGGCACGCTGGTGGGCGCGCTCAACATCACGATGCCGATGGGGCACGAAAGCTCGGAGGACGCGGTGGCGCGGGTGTTGCCGGTGTTGCGGGAGACGGCGCAGGCGATGCGCAACTTGATCTAGACCACTGCCCGCAGCGCGCGCCGCGAGCTGCTCACGCCGGTCAGCACCTCTTGCCCCGCACTCTCCGCGCAATAGTCCAGCGCCTGCCGCAACGCCGTATCCACGCTGCGCAACGACAGTTCGAATCGCGCCGCCGCTTCCACCCGCGTCATCTCATCGATGCGCAACGCGATCAGCACCGCGCGATGGCGCCGCGGCAACCGCTCGATCGCACGCTCCACCGCCGCCACATCGGAACGCGCTTCCGCAATCGACTCAGGCCCGGGCGCCCGGTCCACCAATTCATCGAGCGCAACCTGCTCCTCCCCCGCGTACTGCCACGGCCGATGGCTGCGCAGCCGGTCCACGGCGAGGTTGCTCGCCATGCGGTGGATGTAGGCCAGCGGGTTCTGCACATCGTGCGCCAAGCCCAGGTCGCCGAGCCGCAGCCAGGCCTCGTGCAGGCATTCGCTCGCGAGGTCGGGGCAGCCCAGGTGGCGCAGCAGCCGGCGCCGCAGGTGCTCGTAGTTCGCGACCAGGATGGCCTGCAGCGCGGCGCAACGTGGCGCGGAATCGGACGGCTCGCCACATGAAGCGTCGTCCAAGGAATGGTCTGCAGTGCGGCACGGGATGTTCAGGCTCATGACGGCTCCGTCTCGGTAGGCATCGGCTGACGAAAAAGGGGCACGCTGCCGCCCCGCCCCCGGTTCACGGGAGCCGGGACGCTGGCAGCGGATGGCGTGGGGCCTACCGGCCCTGCAAGGCGCGGCGTTCCTCGTCGGTCAGCCGGGCCACCTGCCGGGCATCGAACTGCCGGCCATTGCCCACGAGCTGCACGGGGTTCGCGGGGTCGTAGCGCACCGCGCTGTCGCCCGCGCGTCCGGCCGCGGGCGGCGGCGGGTTGCGGCTGCCGCCTTCGGCCGGCTCGTTGCCGAAGCCGAGCACGCGCACGGTGAACACCGAGGGCAATGCCTGGCGCGCCGCGGCGCGGTCGCGCTGCAGGCTCTCCTGCGCGGCCACCGCGGCCTGGGCCGCGGCCGCGCTGGCATTGGTCAGCGCGCCGACGTTCACGGCCGCGACCACCGGCAGGCCCTTGGTCTCGCCCTTGACCTGGATGTTGTCGGCATTGAGCACCTGCAGCGCGGCGATGTTGAGGTTGCCCGCCACGCGCAGCCCGGCATCGCCGGCATTCACGGTGCCGCTGGGCGCGACCAGGTCGACGTCGCCGTCGCCCACGGTGCCGATGCCGCTGCCGCTCATGTCCGACTTCTCGCGAACCACGGTCACGCCGTCGAGGTCGGTGACGACCTCGGGCGCCGAGGGCACGCGCAATGTTTTCGCGCCGCGGCCGGCGTCGATGTTGCCGACCGTGGACCAGATGATCTGGTCGCTGCCCTGCTTCGTCACCTCGGGCACGAAGGACAGGATGCGCGACTGGTTCACCGTGACATCGTCCTTGGCGAAGATGTCGATGTGGCCCGAGGCCAGCGTGACCAGGCCGTAGCCGGCCGGCACGGTGGCACCGAGCGCCGCCACCTGCAGTCCGCCGCCCGGCGTGAGCACGTTGATGTCGCCGCCGGCCATGGTGCGCAGCATCAGCGTGTTGGCCGCCACGTCGCCCTTCCAGTCCTTGCCCGGAAACAGCGTGTCGATCGCCGCGTAGCCGCGGTTGTAGCCGCCGTTGCGCGGCAGGCCGCCCGTGCCCGGCTCGTTCTGGTCGCGGCCGGCCTCGCGCAGCTCGAGCAGGAAGGCCTGGCGCAGGAACTGCTGGCGCGCCGGCTCGGGCAGCGCCTGGAAGCGGGTCCAGGCCTCGAGCGGCGCGAGCGTCTCGCCGGTCATGTCCAACATGTACGACACCAGGCCGCGGCGCACGGTCTTCTCCTGACCGCCGGGGCGCGTCTCGACCTGGTCCACCAGGTAGATCGGCACCTGCGTGCCGTCGGGCGCGCGGGTCTTCAGGTAGTCGGGCATCGAGGCCACGCGGGCCGGATCGAGGTAGGCGGCGGCGAAGGCGTCGTAGCCCACGGCGCCGTTGAGCCCGGCCATGGCGGTGATCGCCGCGCCGTTCGCGGGCAGGCCGTTGACCTGGGTATCGGGCACCGGCCGGTTGTTGCGGTCGTAGCGCTGGTTGGCCAGCGTGCGCACCTGCAGGTTGTCGGCGTAGATGTCGCGCCCGGCCGCCAGCGTCAGCGTGCCCGGGCCCTGCATCTCGATGTTGCCGGTCAGGCCGGTGCCGGTGCCGTTGTCGCGATCGAGCGCCGCCACCCGCACGGTGGCCAGGATGTCGTTGCCCGCCTCCAGCAAGGTGGTGTCGGAGGCGCGCAGGTTGCGCCCCGCCACGCGCACGCCGCGGATGTCGGTGCCCGCGCGCACCCAGGTCTGCTCGTTGGCCTTGAGGTCGAGCCCGAAGATCGAACCCTCCGCGGCATAGATGCGGCTGGGCTCGTAGTCGCCGGCCAGCGGCAGCACGGAGGGATTGCTGACGCTGCGCAGGTAGGGGTCCTTGATGAAGGAGGCGCCCGACCAGTTGATCATGTTGTCGAGCATGTCCTCCATGTTCATCTGGCTGAAGGGCGAACCGGCACCGGCGGGCATGGTCGGCGAGGGCATCATCGCCGGCGTGGCATAGGCCATCGCGAGCGGCGCGGCGAAGCGGATGTCGTTCTTCGCCGCCAGCGAGACGTCGTTGGTGGTGCCCGGCAGCACGTACAGCGGCCCCTCGATCGACAGCCCGCCATTGAGCGCCACCGCCGACAGCCGCGCCGGATAGCGGTTGCCGCCGAAGCCGACCAGCGTGTCGCGGTCGAAGCTGCGCAGCAGCACGTCGCGGAAGATGAACTCGTCGCGGTTGACGAAATGGATGTCGCCGCCGGTGGAGACCAGCTTCAGCGCGCTGCGGTCGGTGTAGCCGCTCATGTAGGCGCCGTAGTTGAGCTGCTGCCCGTCGGCGCGCAGGCCCTCGCCGTAGGTGACCAGCAGCGGATCGACCACCGTCTGCAGCACCAGGTCGCCCGCGGTGCGCAGGCTCAGGGTGGCATCGCCGAGCGCGAGCACCGGCGCCACGCCGTAGCTGGTGCGCGTGATGCCGCCGACGCTGTCGTCGCGGCTCAGGGTCACGGTGCGCCCGACGGCGGTCTCGCCCGCGCGGATCTCGCCCGCGCCGCGCGCCACGTAGTACTGGCCGCCACGGATCGCGCCGCCGGCCTCGACCTGCATCGCGCCGCCGTTGCGCATCTCGACGCTCATCGCCTCGCCCGCCGAGAGCCCGCCGCGCACGCGCATGTTGGTGGGCAGCGCGACCAGCAGGTTGCGCAGGTCGCCGCCGGCATGCACCGTCACGTTGCCGCCGCCGAGCGCGCCCACGCCCTGCTGGAAGCGGCCGTAGTCGATCCACCAGCTCGACTGCTCGGTCGGATGGATCACGGGCCCGTACACGCCGTCGGGGCCCACGGCGTTCTCGCCGTTGGTGTACGGGCCGAAGTAGCGCTGCGCGTTCAGCGTGCCCTGCCGGTTGAGCCACTCGGTGAAGCGCTGCCCCGCGGGCGCGGCGTCGATGCTGCCCTGCACGCCGATGTCGAGGTGGCCACCGTCGACGCCGTAGCTCGCGTTCGGGTTGGCGGTGGTGAAGTCGCTCCACGCCGTCGTGTCCTTGCGGCCCGCGGTGTAGATCGCCGACTCCTTGTGCGCCAGCGTGAGGTCGCGCCCCGCGCGCAGCTCGAGGTCGCCGGTGCCGGTGCGCACCAGCTTGCCGGCGCCGTTGTCGGGTGCGGGATCGCTGTCGCTGGGCTGCGCCGTGTTGGCGGTGCCGATCACGACCGAGCCCTTGCCTTCGGCCTGCGCGGCCAGCGGCTTGAGCGCGAGCACGTTGGCCGAATCGAGGTCGCCGCCCGCCACCAGCCGCAGGTTCCACGAGGCACCGGGCCGCAGCACGCCGCCGCGGTCCGCCTTGTCGAAGCCGTCGCTCAGGTGGCCGTTGATCAGCAGGTTGCCGCCGGCGCGCAGGGTCAGCGTGCCGTCGCGCGCGCCCGGCAGATCGGCGAACAGGTTCCAGTCGCCGTTGAGCGCGAGGTCGCCGGCGCTGCGGATCTCGATGCCCGGCATGACCGCGAGCCCGGTGCCCAGGCGCCCGGCGATCGCGCCGGCGGCGGCGCTGAAGCGGCGCGCATCGGCGATCGCCTCGGCCTTGATCGCATCGACCGTGCCGTCCTGCGCCTCGTAGCTGCTCGTGCCCTCGAGCACCGCCGAGCGCGCGCCCGTGACCGCGACGTTCAGTGCGCCGACCTCGATCTCGTCGTGGCCCGCGTTCTGCCGCGCGCGCAGGCGCACCTTGCCGCCCTCGTTGCCCGCCACGTCGATCTGGCCGCCGCGCAGCTCGAGCCGGCCGCCGGCCGCCTCGAGCGTGACGCGGCCGCTGCCGAGTTCGCCGGTCGCGCCGGCCAGCAGCTTCGCGCCCTCGCGCATCGCCACGCCGTTGCCGCCGGTGATGCGGATCGTGCCGCCATAGGCCGAGCGCGCGTCCACGGTGCCGGCGATGTCGATGCTGCCGCGGTCGGCAGTGAGGCCGAAGTCCTCGACCGTCGTGAGCCCGCCGAGCACCACGTCGCCCTGGCGGATGCGGAACTGGCGCGAGCGGTTGAAGCCGGCGTCGTTCAGGCGCTGGCTGAAGCCCGCGAAGTCGGGCAGCGCCTCGATGTCGAGCGAGAAGCTGCCGGCCTTGCCGCCGGCGCCGGCCTGCGCGGCGATGGTGCCGTCGAGCACCACGGTGCCGCCGTTCGACGCGGCCAGGCCCAGGGTGCCGGCGCTGCCGCCGCCCGCGTGTGCCGCCAGGCCGAGCCGGCTGCCGGCCTCGAGCCGGACGTCGCCGCCCACGGCCGCGAGGTCGATGCGGCCCGCGTCGGCGTATTCGGCCAGGTCGAAGAAGCGCTTGGCGAAACCGCCCACGTCGATCAGCGCGCCCTCGCCCAGCACCAGGCTGCCGCCGGTCGCCGTCATGCCGATGCTGCCGCCGAGCGCGACCGCGCGGCCGCCGAAGTCGATGCTCTTGCCGCTGAGCGTCAGGCGCGCACCCAGGCTGTCCTGCAGGTCGGAAGGCGTCGCCGTCCCCGCACCGCCGCCCGTCACGCGCAGCGCGCCCTGGGTGGCGATGGTCTGGGCCGCGCCGCCGCGGCCGGTCAAGAGCGGCGTGGCCAGGGTCAGCGCCGCGGCGCCGGTGTCCACCGCACCCGCGCTCGCGCCGACGATCTGGTCGCGCCCCGCCAGCGTGACCGCGCCGAAGCCGGTGAAGTCCTTGCGGCCCGCGCCCAGCACCAGCGTGCCGGCATCGAGCGCGAAGGCGCCGTTGCCGGTGCCGCTGCCACCGGTGCCGCCGCCGCTGTTGATCAGCGTGACCGCATCGCCGCGGATCGTCACGTCGCCCGCGCCGCGGCCGACGAAGGCGGCGCCGTCGAAGGTCAGCGAGCGCAGGCCGGCCGCGCCGAGGTCGAGCGAACGGTAGAGGTCGAAGTCCGAATAGCTGCGCAGGGTCAGGCGCTGCGAGTTGGCGAGCTGCGCCAGCGCGCCGCTGTCGAGCACCATGCCCTCGGTGCCGCCGCCGAAGCCGATGCGGCCGGCCGCCACCGATAGGTCGGCGCCGGCGATCCGCGCCGAGCTCGCGAGCTCGGTGGTGCGCGTCGCGTCGATCAGCAGCGCGGCGCCGCCATCGACCAGCGCGCCCGCGCCGATCGTGACCAGGCCGCCGCGCGTGGTGTCCACGTTCTGGCGCAGCACCTGCACCGCGTCGCCGGTGGCCAGGCGCACCAGCGCGCCCCAGTCCTTCGTCGGCGAGGTGAGCACGTCGTCGGCCGCGTCCCTGGCGTCGATCACGCCGTCGCCGTTGTCGTCGAGGTTGCCGTCGGGATCGGTGTAGACCGCCGGCGCCTTCGGCTTCATCACCAGGTTGCCCGAGCCGCGGCCGCCCGCGCCCTTGGCACGCACCCGGCTGCCGCCCTCGATCGCCACCTGCTCGCTGGCCGCGAGGATGATCTCGGGCCCGCTGAGCTCGGAGCCCTCGCCGTTGCGCACCACGATGTCGGTGGCCGTCACGTCGATCTCGAGGCCGAGCGCATTGCCCTGGCGCTTGCCGCCCACCAGCAGGCTGCCGGCGCCGAAGTTCGACAGGCTCGCCGAGTCGATCACGAGGTAGCCGTCGGCCTGCAGGCCGGCCGCGTCCAGGCCGGCGCCGACGATCGCGATCTTGCCGCCCGCGATGTCGACCAGCCCGCCGCGGCCGCCCGCATCGGGCGCCGAGCGCAGCGTGCCGTCGAGCGTGAGCCGCTTGCCGGCATCGAACACCACGGCGCCGCCGTCGCGCGGCAGCCGCGGCGTGACGACGTTCTGGCCGGTCAGCCGGTACTGCGTGAGCTTGAAGGCGTCGGACGAGAAGAAGTCGTTGGCCGTGGCTTCGTTGTATTCGGTGTACTTGCGCAGCGTGCCGCCCGACATCACGCGCCAGGCCGAGGCCTGCGCGTCCTGCTGGCCGCTCAAGGCATTGCCGCCGCGGCCCTGCATCACCAGGCTGCCGTCCGAGGCCAGCGTGGCCGGCGCCAGCGCGCCGCCCCAGGCCTTGCCGGTGGCCTGCACCGCGAAGGCGCCGGGCAGGAGCGCGAAGCGCGCGGGCAGCAGGTTGTACCAGCCGGCCGCCAGGCCCGGCCCGCCCGCGAGCCACACGCGCTGGCCCGCTTCGGCGGCGCTCGCCGGCGCGGTGGCGGTCTGGCCCGGCAGGATCGCGTAGGTGCCGGGCCGGTTCAGCACGTCGTACGAGCCGCCCGGCCCGGGCACGAACTCCCAGGCATAGAGATCGCCGCCACCCGCGATGTCCACGGTCGCGCCGCGCGCCAGCGCCACGTCGGGCGACTTCAGCGTGATGCGTTTCTCCGGCGGCGCGGCCAGCGAGCCGGCCGAGGGATTGGCCGCGTCCACCGCCTTGGTGGGATCGTGCCAGTGCTCGTCGTTGAGCAGGGTGCCATAGGGCACGACCACGCCGGCGCCCGACACCGAGGTCAGGCTGTCGGCGCCCAGCGCGAGACGCTCGCTCGCGGCCAGTTCGATCTGGCCATGCGGCGCGCGCAGCACGCCGTTCTGCGCGATGGTCGGTGCCTCCAGGCGCAGGGTGCCGCCGGCCGACAGCGGCGCGTCGCCAGGCTCGCCGAGCCGCTCGACCGCGATCGAACCGGTGGCGCGGATCACGCCGGTCATGCCGGTGCTCGGATAGACCTGGCCGGCCGCGAGCACCAGTTGCCCGTCGACGTCGAGGTTCAGCTGCAACCGGGTGTCGTCGTTGATCTGCTCGGGCAGCGCGCCGCCGATGCGGATCTCGCCGGCCTCGAGCCGCGTACGGCCGAAGCCGCCGATGCGCGCCGTGCCTTCGGGCGACACGCCCGCCTCGTTGCCCGAGACGATCTCGATCAACCGGCCCGCGAGCTTCAGTTCGCCCTGGGCCTCGGGCACCTCGGCCACGAGCGAGGCCGAGGCTGGCCCCGGCACGGTCAGCAGCGTGAGGTGCGGCGCGCTCAGCGACGACGAGGTGCCGGCGTGTCCGAGGATCCGGCCCTGCAGCGAGATCGCCCGGCCCATCCTGATGTGCGCGTCGTCGAGGCGGATCGACCCCTGCGAGGAATTCACCAGCGCGAGGTCGGCGAAGCCGCCGTTCGCGAAGGACCGCGGGCGCAGCGTCAGCGCGAAGGCCTGGCCCGGCTTCTGCATGATCTCGCGCAGCAGGTCGCCGCCGAACATGGCGTCGCGGAACAGGTCGAGCGCGGCCGGCGTCAGCCCGAACTGCGCCGGATCGAGCGCCCCGACCGGGCCGGGCGCCGGCAGGCGGTCGGACAGCACCAGCTCCTTGCTCTCCGAGAGCCGCGCCAGCAGGCTCGACGGAATGATCATCGTGCCCTCGACCTCGTAGCCGAAGCTGCGCAGGCCCGGCGCCCAGTCGTAGTCCAGGCCCTGGCGCCAGTTGTTGCAGGCGCCGTCGACGAAGAAGCCGAAGCAGTCCGGGTCCTGCAGCGTCTGGCTCAGGCGCTCCAGCGGCGAACCGCCGGGCGCGACGGGCACATCCATGTTGATCCGGATGCGTCCGCCGATACCGCCGGGGCCGCCCGCGTGGCCCACCAGCGTGCTCTCGATCAGGCCCTGGCCCTTGACCTGAATCAGGCCGCCGTCGCTGTCGAGCCGGATCTTCGGCGCCGGCTTCGGCAGCTGCGTGCCGTTGCGGCCGGTGTCGGCCACGCCGTCGATCTCGCCGGTGGCGCCCGACACGTCGATCAGCGCGTCCCGCTCGAGCCGCACCTCGCCGGCCTGGATGTCGACCGTGCCGCCGTCGCGCACCTCCCCCACCTGGCGGCCGCGGCTGTCGGTGGAGATCAGCGGCACGCCGCGCGCCAGCAGTTCGCCGCCGGAGCGCAGCGTGACCTGGCCGCCCGACAGCGAGATGCCGCCGGCCGGCGCGTCGAGGCGCCCGGCCACGTCGACCGTGCCGAGTTGGCCACCGGCGCCGAGCGACAGGCTGCCGCCGATGTCGGTGCGCACCACCGCACCCGCCCCGACCGAGATCGGGCCGTTGGCGGTGCCCAGCGACAGCGCCGCGTTCTTGCGCGCCGCGCGCTCCTCGGGCCGCAGCACGCCGATGGGCGCGGCCTCGGCCAGGCTGGCGCCGCCGGGCAGCTGGCGCCAGTCGAAGTTCGAGAGATCGAGGCTCACGGCCTGCTGCGACACCGTCACGCCCTCAGGCACCGCGATGCCGCCCTCGCCACGCACCGCGACCGTGACGCGGCCGAAGCCGCGCTCGCCGTAGAGCGTGGGCGGCAGCAGCGTCACGAGCGGCTTGCCGGTCTCGGCATCGGTGGCGGCGCTGCCGCCGATCTGCACCGGCGACAGCACGTCGAGCACCAGGCTGCCCGCGGAACCGGCCGCGAAGGCGCGCAGGTTGAGCGCGCCCAGGTCGAGCTCGGGCGTCACGCCCACCAGCGTGATCGACCCTGCGTCGCCCACGCGCAACGTGGGCAGGCCGTTCTTCGCGACGTCGACACGGCCGCCGCCCGAGACGTCGAAGACCGCCGCCGGGTCGGCCGCGATCTTCGCCACGCCGAGCGAGATCGCGCCGCCGTCGATGGCCCAGGCACCGCTGGCCGGGCCTTCGCGCCAGGTGTTGAGCCACTGGCCGCTGGCATCGAGCCGGCCCTGCGCGCCGATCTCGAGCGCGCCGTTGCTCGACGACAGCCCGATGCGCCCGCCGGGCGCGCGGATCTGGCCGAAGATGCGGATGTCCCGGGTCGAGCCCTCGGTGCCCGCCACCGTCAGCGAGGCGCCCGGCGAGAGCTGCAGCGCCGCGCCGGCCGCGAGTTCGAAGTCGCCGTTGATGGTGTTGAGCACGATGCTGCCCATGCCCGAACGGCTGAGCATGTCGTCCGACAGGAAGCTCAGCTTGCGCGAGCCCTGCTCGTCGGGCTTGAGTTGCACGTAGAAATCGTCGCCGAGCGTGGTGAGCGCGCCGAAGTCCTTGGCCAGCCGCTTCGGATCGTGGCTCACGATGATGGTGCCCGGCGACCAGGGCCGGCCGTCGGGCGTGTTCTCGCCGAGCTCGAGGCGGCCGCCGAGGCTGGCCGCGGCCTTGGCCTGCGGCCGGTCGCCCGCCACCACGCCGCCGAGCATGTCGCCCTCGAGCACCATCGCGTCGCCCGCGTAGATGCGCAGGTCGCCGGCCTTGCGACCTTCTGTGTAGCCGGCTTCCTTGTAGTTGGCGCCGATCAGCGGCGAGCGCCAGCTCTCCTTCACGCCCCAGCGCGCGTGCTCGCTCGCGTACTCGCCCGCGATGCCGGTGTAGGTGATGTCGGGCAGGGCCTTGTCCATCGTGTGCACGCGGCCATCGGCGCCCATGAGCTTGGTCGCGGTGTTCATGCCGTCGGAATAGCGCACCGAGCCGCCCGACACGTCGAGCACCGAGCCCGCGCGCGTGATCACCGCACCGCCCGCGCGCAGGTTGATGCTGCCCGCGCTCGCCGACAGCTCGGCGAGGTCGGTCTTGCCCACGCCGACCCAGCCCGACACGTCGGCCAGCGGCGTGCCGACCCAGGCGCCCGGCACCAGCGTCTTGCCGTCGGGCCCGGTCACCCATTGCACGCCCGTCATCGGGCCGGCGTCGAACATGCCGTTGGCGCGCCGGTCGACGATCACCTTCTTGCCGCGCAGCCAGGAGTCGAGCAGCAGCGGCGAATCGCGCAGCTCGTTGATGCGCAGCTCGGCCTCGACGAAGTTGCGCGACATGTCGACCTGCATGCCTTGCAGCCCGGCCACGCTCAGGAAGGCATCGCTGTCGATGTAGATGCGGCTGGCGTCGCCGAGGCTGCCGGGCTTGAAATACGGCAGTTGCGTGAACATCGGGTTGACCGCCGACTCGGCCGCGATGGTGCCCGCGGGCACCAGCACGCCCGCCTTCGGCCGCACGTCGATCAGCTGGCCGTACAGGGCCACGCGGCCCGGCTGGTAGCGCGTGGCGAGCGCCGAGGCCTCGATCTCGCTGCGGTCGCCCGCATCGGGCAGCACCTGCGCGAGACTGCCCTCGCCCAGCGTGAGCGTGCCGGCCGACCAGTTGACCAGGTCGTCGACGCCGTCCGAGTACATGTGCGTGCCCAGGCCCCAGGCACGCAGCAGGATCGAGCCGCTGCGGTTGTTGAGCGCGGTGGTCGCGGCCAGCACGCCCGACTGCCGCACGTCCTGCGCCTGCAGCGTGATGTTGCCGCGGTCGGACTGCACGGTGCCGGTGTTCACCACCTCGTAGCCCACGGACTTGGCGCGCGCGGCCATCTCGGGCATCACCACGTCGCGCAGGCTGTTGACGAAGTTCGCGTCGCCATACACCGGCACGAGCTTCAGCGCGCCCTGCACCTGACCGCCGGTGAAGGCCCAGCCCGGCACGGCCGACACCGCCACGTCGAGGCCGCGCGGCGCGTTCGGGTCCTGGGTCGAGGGCGTCTTGAGGTAGACGTTCTCGCCGGCCGCCAGGATCACCTGGCCGTCGGGCGCCGTGATGTGGCCCGCGTTGCGCACCTTGGGCGCGAACAGCATGACCTTGCCGCCCGACTCGACCGCCAGCCGCGCGCCGGCGTCCACGCGCACCTCGCCCGGCGCCGCGCCGGGATCGAAGCGGTCCACGCCGCCCATGCGGTCGGGCGCGCCGCCCTCGCCGGGTACGAAGCCCGAGGGGCCGTAGACATCGGGCTTGATCGCGGTGAACAGGCCGAACTGCGGGATCGCGAAGTCGTTGCCCTGGCCGTCGAACTTCTGCGGGTTGTTGATGCCGAGCTTGAACTGCTGGTCCGACAGCGCGAGGCTCGAGGCGACCAGCGAGCGCGTGTTGACCTGGCTGGTGCCGTTGAAGACGATGCCGTTGCGGTTGATCAGGTAGACCGAGCCGTCGGCCTTGATCCGGCCCGCGATCTGGCTCGGCCGGCCGCTCGGGTCGTTGATGCGGTTCAGCGCGATCCATGCATTGCTGCCGTCGGGCAACGCACCGCCGGCCTGGTCGAAGCGCACCGTGGTGTTGCGGCCCACGTTGAAGCTCTCCCAGTTGAGGATCGCCTTGTCCGCCGTCTGCTTGATGTCGACCTGGGTGCGTCCGCCCGCGGCCGTCTGCACCGGCGCGTTGGCGTTGAGCCAGCCGGCGGTCAGGCTGTTGGTGTCGACCGCGAGCCCGCCGGGCGCGAGGCCCTCGGGGATGTCTGTGCCGTCGTTCTGCGCCGCCTGGCGCGCGGCCGCCTGCGCCGCCTGCTGGGCGGCGATGGTGCGCGCCGCCATGTCGAGGTTGCCGATCGAGCGCCGCAGCTCGTCGCTGGCGCGCTGCTGTCCGGCCGGGTTCGTCAGCATCGACGCGGGCATGCCGTTGGGCAGCCGGCCCGTGGCCGCGGCCGCGCCCTGCACGGTGGTCTTGTTGGCGAACCAGGCGCCGCTGAAGGCGCGCTGCGCCTGCGCATCGGCGAGCGCGCCATTGGCGACCAGCGTCACGGCAATGGCGCGCGCGATCGGTGCCATGCGAAAGCGCCTCCGGGCCGGCTGGTTGGTCGATGGGGTGCTTGCGCCCAGGGATCCGCGTGTGCTCATGAGAAGTGCTTGCCCGAAAGTGGAGGTCGTGGAGTTCCGCGCACCGGGGGCGGCGCGCTGAATTTCCGGTGCGCTAAGACGAACGGGCCGCGCGCAAACCCCCAACTTTTTTTGGGCCGCTGTTTCAGCTCAGCAGCAGCAGCCCGCCGGGCAGCGATCGCGCGCGCAGGCCGAAGGTGTGCTCGAGCTGCGCCAGCGCCGAATCGAGCGAGGCCAATCGGAAGCGGCCGCTGACGCGCTTCTCGCCCGCGGCGGCGTTCACCAGCAGCACGCGGCCCGCGCGGTAGCGATCGATCTCGGCCAGCACCTCGGCCAGCCGCGTCTGGTCGAACACCAGCTCGCCGCGCCGCCAGGCCGACACCTTGTCGAGCGCGACGCGCGCGATGCCGCTGAGCGAGCGCGCGTCGTACACCGCCTGCTGGCCGGCCTGCAGCGCGCGCACGCCGGCCGGATGCTCGATGCGCAGCGCGCCCTCGATGCAGGTCACGCAGACCTTGCCGTCGAGGTGCCGCACCTCGAAGCGCCCCGCGTGCGCGAGGCTGCGCCCGGCGCCGGCCACCACGCCGAACGGGCCGCCCTCGGCCAGCAGGTCGATCGCGGCCTCGCCCGACAGCAGGTCGATGCCGGTGAACTGTCCCGCGACACGCTCGCGACGGATCCGGGTCTGGGTGTTGAGCGTCACCTGCACCCGCGAGGCCAGCGCCAGCGTGCGCTGCTCACCGACACCGGTGCGCTCGTCGGCCACGTCCTCGCCCGCTGCGGGCCAGAGCCCGCCCGACGGATAGGCCACCACCGCCACGCCGGCCACCGCGGCGGCGCTCACGGCAGCGCCGAGAAAGGCGCGACGCCCGAAGCTCCGGCCCTGCCGCGCGCGCTCGTGCGCCGCGGCCGCCGCCGGGCGGGTGCGCAGGTACTCGCCGCTCACGGGCCGCAGCGCCGCCCAGCGCTGCTTGACCTCCTGGAAGGCCGCGCGATGCGCCTCGCTGGTATGGAGCCAGCGCTGGAAGGCCTCGGCGTCCGAGGCCTTGACCTCGCCCGAAGCGAGCAGGCGCAGCCAGACGCGCGCCTGCGCCGGCAGCGCGTCGCCCGATGTGTCGCGGTCGTCGGCCGATGCCCTCATGGCTTCATGCGGGCCAAGGCCGGTGCGCCGTGGAAACGATGGAAAAGTGCTTCACCCATCCAGACGAACGGCGCCACGCCAAACCCCCAACTATTTTTTGTCATGGTTCATCCGCGCATCGAGGAAGTCGTGGGCGCGCTTGAGTTCGTGCTCGACCACGCGCACCGAGAGTCCCAGCCGCGCCGCCACCTCCTTCTGCGGCAGCCCTTCCCAGCGCACCAGCATCAGGATCGTGCGGCGGCGCTCGGGCATGCGGTCGATCAGCTGCAGCAGGCTCGTCACCTCGGAGCGCAGTTCGGCGGTGCGCGCCGGGCCCGGCGCCGGGTCCGACAGCTCCATCAGCGACTGCACCTCGTCGATCGACAGCGAGCGGCTCTGGCGGCGCTGGATGTCCATCGCGATGTTGACGGCCACGCGCACCAGGTAGCTGCCCGGGCTCTGGATCGCGTCTTCTTCCTCGCGACTCTGCAGCCGCAGCCAGGTGTCCTGCAGCGCGTCGCCGGCCAGGTCGCCGTTGCCCAAAAGCCGCGTCACGCGCCGCTTGAGGCTGGCGTAGTGCCGCGACAGGTAGTCCGACAGGATCGGGCGTGCATCCTCGGTCATGGCCGGTTCCCGCAGCGCGGCGCGTCGGGGTCGGCGGGGTCGCGCGGCAGCAGCACCAGGGTCAGCGGCTGCGCCATCGCGGGCGGCGGTGCGCGGCCCACGCGCACGCGCTGCAGAGCCTCGCGCACCGCCGCGTCGCGGCGCGCATTGCCGGTCGAGGTCAGGAGGCGCGGCTTCTGCAGCGCACCGGTGGCGTCGATTTCGAAGCGCAGCAGGGTGCGGTAGCCGCCGGGCGCGGTGCGCGCATCGGCGCACAGCGCTTCCCAGACGCGTGCCTGCACCCAGGCGCCGTAGTCGGTGTCCACGCCCTCCGCGGGCTGGCGCGCCGCCAGCGCGCGCGCATCGACCGGCCTCAGCACGAAGGCATCGGCCGGCCCGTCGCGCGTGCGTTCGGCGGCCAGGCCCGTGCCTTCGAGCAGCAGGCGCAGCGCGGTTTCGGGCGCGTGGTGGCCGTGCACGGCGGCCGAGGTGCGGCCGCTCACGGCCGCGCTGTCGAACAGCGCCGGGCGGCCCGACTGCATGGCATAGCGCTGCAGCGCGGCGGCCAGGGGCTGCGCCGCGATGTCGAAGTCGACGCCGCTCGCTGCGGCCTCGGGCAGGGCGGCCGCGTCATCCACGCGCGCCGCGTCGCCATCGGCGGTCGAGGCCCACGCGGGCAGCCAGAACCCGCACAGCAGCGACAGCGCCAGGGCATGGCGCCGCCCACGGGCGGCGAGCGGGCGCACCCTGCGAGGAGACGAATCGGGCCGGCAAGGTGGGTGCGCCATTCTGGAAGCCCGCCATCGTGGCGTCCGAATATGACGTCGGTGCTACACCAAAGCATTCCTGCCGCCCGGCAGCGCAGGCGCGGATCGGGCAATATCGCCGGCTCGCCCCGAGGGGCCGGCCGCCGGGTCGAAGCGCCCTCTTCCCGTATTCCAAGCAAGAAAGGCCCTCGCCATGACCTCCCTCGCCGACTTCCCGATCACCCAGAAGTGGCCCGCCCAGCACCCCGAGCGGCTGCAGCTCTATTCGCTGCCCACGCCCAACGGCGTGAAGGTCTCGATCATGCTCGAGGAGATCGGCCTGCCCTACGAGCCGCACCTCGTGAGCTTCGGCAGCAACGACCAGATGTCGAGCGAGTTCCTCTCGCTGAACCCCAACAACAAGATCCCCGCGATCATCGATCCCGACGGCCCGGGCGGACAGCCGCTGCCGCTGTTCGAGTCGGGCGCGATCCTGTTCTATCTGGCCGAGAAGACCGGCAAGCTGCTGAGCACCGACCCCGCGAAGCGCTACGAGACCCTGCAGTGGGTGATGTTCCAGATGGGCGGCATCGGCCCGATGTTCGGCCAGCTCGGCTTCTTCCACAAATTCGCCGGCAAGGAGTTCGAGGACAAGCGCCCGCGCGACCGCTACGTGGCCGAATCGAAGCGCCTGCTCGGCGTGCTCGACAAGCACCTGGCCGGCCGCGAATGGATCATGGGCGACGACTACAGCATCGCCGACATCGCGAGCTTCCCGTGGATTCGCAACCTGATCGGCTTCTACGAGGCGCGCGAGCTGGTCGGCTTCGACAGCTTCCCGAACGTGGCCCGCGTGCTCGAGCGCTTCGTGGCGCGGCCCGCGGTCATCGCGGGGCTGACGATTCCGAAGGCCGCCTGAGGCCGGCTCCCGCCATCGCCGCCGGGTCGACGAGCCGGTCGTATGCGTCGCCGTCGATCAGTCCCAGCGCGATGGCCGCCGCGCGCGGCGCGATGCCGCGCGCGAGCGCCTCGCGCGTGATGCTCGCCACGCGGTCGTAGCCCAGCACCGGGTTCAGCGCCGTCACGGCCAGCAGCGCGTTGTCGACGTTCGCCGCGAGCCGCTCGCGCTCGGGCTCGATGTCCTTCACCAGCCGCTCGGCGAACACGCGCGAGGCATCGGCCAGCACGCGGATCGACTGCAGCAGGTTCTGGATGATCAGCGGCTTGGCCACGTTGAGCTCGAAGCTGCCCGAGGCGCCCGCCATGGTGATGGTGAGGTGGTTGCCCATGGCCTGCAGCCCGGCCTGCACCACCACCTCGGCGATGGTCGGGTTGCGCTTGCCGGGCATGATCGAGCTCGTGAGCCCGTCGTCGGGAATGCGCAGCTCGCCCAGGCCGCAGCGCGGGCCCGAGCCCAAGAGCCGCAGGTCGTTGGCCATTTTCACGAGCGAGGCCGCGAGCACGTTGAGCGCGCCCGACACCTCCACCAGTGCGTCGTGCGAGGCCATGCCTTCGAACTTGCTGGGATTGGGCGCGAAGGCGATGCCGCAGAGCGCGCCCAGTTCCTCGCAGAAGGCGGCATCGAAGCCCGGCGGCGCATTGAGCCCGGTGCCCGCCGCGGTGCCGCCCTGCGCCAGCAGTTGCAGGCGCGCGAAGGTGGCGTCGATGCGGTCGATGCCGTGGCCGACCTGGCGCGCGAAGGCATCGAAGCTCTGCCCCAGCGTCATCGGCACCGCGTCCATCAGGTGGGTGCGCGCGATCTTGAGCACGTCCGCGAAAGCCTCGGCGCGTTCCTGCAGGCGCTGGCGCAGCAGTTGCAGCGCGGGCCGCAGGCGCTCGCGCAACTCGAGTGCGGTCGCGATGTGCATCACGGTCGGAAAGCTGTCGTTCGACGACTGCGAGGCGTTCACGTGGTCGTTGGGATGCACCGGCGACTTGGTACCGAGCGGCTGCCCCAGCAGCTCGTTCGCGCGGTTGGCGATGACCTCGTTCGCGTTCATGTTGGTCTGCGTGCCCGAGCCCGTCTGCCACACCGTGAGCGGAAAGTGGCCGTCGAAGCGGCCGTCGCGCAGCTCGGCCGCGGCCTCGACGATCGGCGCCGCCTGGGCCGCGTCGAGCGCGCCGCAGCGCAGGTTGGCGCGCGCCGCCGCCATCTTCTGCAGGCCGAAGGCGTGGATCAGGCAGGCCGGAAAACGCTCCTCGCCGATCTCGAAGACCCCCAGCGCGCGCTGGGTCTGCGCGCCCCAGTAGCGGTCGGCCGGAATCTCGACGGGGCCGAAGGCGTCGCGTTCGATGCGCATGGCGGTCATGGCATCAAGCCCGCGCGGGATGGGCGTCGACGGGCGCCACGCCGTCGTCGAGGTCCTGGTCGGCCCGTGCGGTGTCGGGGTAGCGCTCGGGGTAGAGATGGCGCTCGGCCTGCTGCGCGTCGAAGGTGCCCGACCATTTGGCGACCACCACGGTGGCCACGCTGTTGCCGATCACGTTGCAGGTCGAGATGGCCATCGACAGGAAGCGGTAGACGCCGAAGATCACCGCCAGGCCCTCGACCGGCAGCAGCCCGGTCGAGGTGACGGTGGCCGCGAACACCACGAACGAGCCGCCCGAGACCGTGGCCGCGCCCTTCGAGGTCAGCAGCATCAGCAGCAGGATGCCGATCTGGTGGTCGAGCGTGAGCGGCACGCCGTAGGCATGGGCGATGAACATCACGCCCATGGCCATGAAGATCGAGGTGCCGTCGAGGTTGAAGGCATAGCCCGTGGGCAGCACCAGGCCCACGGTCTGCTTGGCGCAGCCCAGGCGCTCGAGCTTCACGAGCAGGCGCGGCAGCGCGCTCTCCGAGGAGGCGGTGCCCAGCACGATCAGGATCTCGTCCTTGATGTAGCGCAGGAAGCGCCACAGGCTGAAGCCCGCGAACTTCGCGACCAGCCCCAGCACCACCGCGATGAACAGCACGATCACCGCGTAGAAGCTCAGCACCAGCTGCGCCAGCGCCACCAGCACCGCGGAGCCGTTGCTGCCCACCGAGTAGGCCACCGCGCCGAAGGTGCCGATGGGCGCGAGCTTCATCACCAGGTTGATGAAGGAGAACAGCACCTCCGAGACGATGTCGAGGCCGCCGTTGATCTTCTCGCGCCGGCTCTCGGGAATCGCGAGGATGCCGATGCCCACCATCACCGCCAGCACCACCACCTGCAGCAGCTCGCCCTTGGCGAAGGCGCCGACGAAGTTGTCGGGCACGATGTGCGCCATGAACTCGAGGAAGCCCTGCGGCGCGGCGGCCTTCACCGCCGGTGCCGCGGCCGCGCCGGCCACCGAGGTCATGCCCTTGCCGGTCTGCAGCAGGTTGCCCGCGAGCAGGCCGATGACCAGCGCGATGGTCGAGATCACCTCGAAGTACACCAGCGAGCGCCAGCCCACGCGCCCCGCGCTGCGCACGTCGCCGGCCGAGGCGATGCCGTGCACGATGGTGAGGAACACCAGCGGCGCCACGCCCGCCTTGATGAGCGAGAGGAACATGTCGCCGAGCAGCTTGAGCTGCCCCGCGAACTTCGGGAACAGGAAGCCGACCGCGATGCCCAGCAGCAGCGCGACCAGCACCTGCATGCCGAGCCTTCGGTACCAGGGCTGCTTCTTCGGCGGTGCGACCAGGGTGGAATCGTTGAGCATGGTTGTCTCCTTGGGTGCCCGGGCTCAGCCCCGGACCTGCGCGGACAGCGCCAGCGCGCGGTCCACCATCCGGGGCGCGAGGCCCAGGTAGTTGGCGGGATCGGTCAGGCGATCGATGGCCGCGCGGTCGAAATGCGCCGTGACCTCGGGCAACGCGGCCAGCGCCTCGGCCAGCGTGCCGCCCTTCTCGTTGACAGTGCGGCAGGCGTCGTAGACCACATCGTGCGCCTGCTGGCGGCCGATGTGCGGCGCCATGCCCATCATCACGGCCTCGGCCACGATCAGGCCGCGGCTGATGCCCAGGTTGTGCTTCATGCGCGCCTCGTCGACGATCAGTCCGCCGAGCGCGAACCTGGCTTGGTGCAGCGCGCCGGCCGTGAGGATGAAGCTCTCGGGGATCGCGATCCACTCGGCATGCCAGGGGCCGGTGGCGCGCTCGAAGTCCTGCACCATCGCATCGACCATCAGGCCCGCATGCTGGCGCACCGCCTTCGAGGCCGCGAGCATCAGCTCGCTCGAGATCGGGTTGCGCTTCTGCGGCATGGTGCTGCTCGCGCCGCGTCCCTTGACGAAGGGCTCGTAGACCTCGGCGAACTCGGTCGAGGCCATGATCATGATGTCGAGCGCGATCTTGCCGAGCGAGCCGGTGACCAGCGCCAGCAGGTTCACCGCCTCGGCGAAGCCGTCGCGCGCCACGTGCCAGGTGGTCGCGGGCACGCCGAGCTTGAGTTCCTCGGCCATCGCCGCCTGCACCTCGAAGCCCTTGTCGCCCAGCGAGGCCAGCGTGCCGGCCGCGCCCGCGAACTCGACCACGGCCACGCGCGGGCGCAGTTCGGCCAGGCGCTGCTGGTGGCGGTCGAACATGGCGAGCCAGATCGCGACCTTGTAGCCGAAGGTCACGGGCAGCGCCTGCTGCAGGTGCGTGCGCCCGGCCATCGGCGTGTCGCGGTGCTTGCGCGCGAGGTCGGCCAGGATGCCGCGCAGCTCGCGGATCTCGGCGTCGACCAGGTCGAGCGCGTCGCGCACCTGCAGCGCGACGGCCGTGTCCATGATGTCCTGCGTGGTCGCGCCCCAGTGCACGTAGCGGCCCGCGTCGCCGCACATGGCCACCAGCTGGTGCACCAGCGGCAGGATCGGGTAGCCCACGATGTCGGTCTCGTGGCGCATGTGGTCGAAGTCGATGCGCTCGATGCGCGACTCGCGCGCGATGACCTCGGCCGCGTCGGCCGGGATCACGCCCACCTTCGCCTCGGCGCGCGCCAGCGCGATCTCGGCGTCGATGTAGCGCTGGATCAGCGCCACGTCGGAGAACAGCGCGCGCATAGCCGCCGTGCCGAAGGCATCGCGGAAAAGGATCGAATCGACGACGGTGCTGGCCATCGGAAGGGAGGCGGAGGACATGGACGGGCCTTGATATGTTCGGACATATTTAATTTAATATGTCCGGACATATGAATGAATAGGGTTTACCCTTAGGTCAAAATCGGGGCCACCATGAACAAGCCGCGCTTCACCGACATCGCCCAGGAACTGAAGGAAGGCATCGCCTCGGGACGCTTCCCGCTGGGCTCGCTGCTGCCGACCGAACTCGAGCTGCGCGATCACTACGGGATCAGCCGCCACACGGTGCGCATGGCGCTGCAGGAGCTGCAGGACGCGGGCCTGGTGTCGCGGCGCAAGAACGTGGGCACGCGCGTCGAATCGACGGTGGCGCGCATGGGCTTCCAGCAGTCGCTGGCCTCGGTGGAGGACCTCATGCAGTACGGCGCCGCCCACCTGCGCCTGGCGCCCGAGATCGACACCATCGCGAGCAATGCAACGCTGTCGCGCCTGCTCGGTTGCGAGGAAGGCACGCGCTGGCTGCGCATCTCGAGCCTGCGCATGGAGGAAGGTCCGCAGGGCCTGCCGCTGGGCTGGACCGACATCTACGTCGACACCCAGTACGCCGCGCTGGAGGCGCTGGTGCGCGCCGCGCCCGACACGCTGGTCAGCGCGCTGCTCGAGCAGCACTACGGCCTGCGCATGGCCGAGATCGTGCAGCAGGTGCGCGCGGTCGATGCCTCGGCGACGATGGCGCGCAAGCTGCGCATCGAGCCCGGCAGCGCGACCTTGCAGATCCTGCGGCGCTACCTCGATGCCGAGGGCGAGGTGCTCGTGAGCTCGGTCGCCACGCACCCGGGCGAGCGATTCTTCATCACCACGCGCCTGCAACGCGCGAAGGGTTGAGCCCGCGTCGTCGGCGGCTCAGTGCGCGGCCAGCTCGGGTTCCGTAGCGGGCTCGCGCGGCACTTCGTAGAGATGGAACGGCGGCACGTCGGGCCGGCTGCGCTGCAGCAGCGGCTTGGCGACGTTGTAGACCGGCGTGCCGTTGATGGTGCGGCCCTCGAGCGTGCCGCGGTGCGCATGGCCGTGGAACACGGCATCGATCGGGTAGCGCAGCAGCGGCTCCTCGAGCCGGCTGCTGCCCAGGAAGGCGAAGATCTCGCTCGGCTCGCCCTGCACCGTGCCCACGATCGGCGCGTAATGCAGCATCGCGATGCGGCGCCGGGTGCGCAGCTTGGCGAGCGCCGACTCGAGCTTCATCGCCTCGTTGAGCGCCTCCTGCACGAACATCTTGATCGCGGGCTCGCCCCAGGCGCCGAGCGAGGCGCGGCCGAAGCCGCCCGCGAAGCCCTTGACGCCCGCGATGCCCACGCCCTCGATCTCGCAGGCCGAGCCGTCGAGCATGCGCACGCCGATCCGCGTCAGCGCCTCGTTCACCACCTCGGGCGTGCCCGACTCGAAGTCGTGGTTGCCCAGCACGGCGACGATGGGAATCGAGAGGCCGCCGAGTTCCTCGGCCAGCACCCGGGCCTCTTCGGCGGTGCCGTAGTCGGTCAGGTCGCCGCACAGCAGCAGCGCGTCGGCCTCGTCGGCGGCCTGCGCGAAGAAGTCGCGCAGCGAACCCGCGGAGTCCTTCTGCACATGGATGTCGCCGACGGCGGCGAAACGGACGTGGGTGGATGATCTGGGGGTAGGCATGCAATGCACCGTGCGCCCCGCCGCCGGGCGCCGTCATCGGCCTCATCCCGCTGCGCTTGTAGGCGCCCGTCTGACATTCGATGGGGTCCTTTGCCCCTGCCCTGCCGTCGGCGCGGCGGCATTCACTGCGTGCATGACGCCCTCCACCATGCTCGCGCCCTCGCTCGAAGACGAAGTCGAGCCGCGGGTGGCCGATTTCTACCGGCGCGCGCTGCGTGCGCTCGACGAGGCCGGCGTTCCGTTCCTCGTCGGTGGCGCGTTCGCGCAGGCCTGCTACACGGGCATCCGCCGCTCGACCAAGGACCTCGACCTCTTCATCCGCCGCGAGGACTACGAGCGCATCGCGCAGGTCGCGCTCGCGCATGGCTGGCGCACCGAGATGACTTTTCCGCATTGGCTCGGCAAGGTCTACGACGGCCAGGAGTTCATCGACCTGATCTTCAATTCGGGCAACGGCCTCATGCCCGTGGACGCGCGCTGGTTCCACGGCAACTGCCGCGCCGACGTGCTCGGCGTTTCCGTGTGCGTCGCCAACGTGGAGGACTGCCTGGTGTCGAAGGCCTTCATCATGGAGCGCGAGCGCTACGACGGCGGCGACATCGCGCACCTGCTGCAGGTCAACGCGCAGCGGCTCGACTGGCCCGGGCTGCTCGAGCGCTTCGGCGCGCACTGGCGCGTGCTGCTCGCGCACCTCACGCTGTTCGGCTACATCTATCCCGCCGAGCGCGACCACGTGCCCGGCTGGGTGATGACGCTGCTGATGAGCCGCCTCGCCGGCGAGCTGCGCGCGACGGCGGCCCCGGGGGACAACGTGTGCGCTGGCACCCTGCTCTCGCGCGAGCAGTTCCTGCACGACATCGAGCGGCTTGGCTATGTCGACGGACGCCTCACGCCCGCGAGCACGATGACGCCCGAGGACATCGCGGTGTGGACCGAGGCGATTCCCGCGCGGGCCGAGGCCCAGGGCGGGAAGCCTCCGGACTGACAAGGTGTGAAGAAACCGTGGCGAGCGCCCCGAGGTCGCGAGGGAGGACCGGAACCACAAAGTCGGCTGTAAGCCGCATGAATACTGGAGTTTTTCTTTCGTGCTAAAGAGTCCGCCCTGAACAACTCGCAAGCCGTTGATCTGGTTCGCGGTTCTTCGGGTTGATGGGCGCAGGATTTGCAAGGTATGTTTTTGCCAGTACCTGTTTTCTTGCAAATTCCTACGGAGAGTCCGATGGGTCCGAAGCCTTCGCAGCCGCAAACGGTCGAGCTGTTCCGTCCAAGGCTGGACGAGCAGATCAACATGCAGCACCCGCTGGTCCGACTGGCAGCGCTCATCGATTGGGCACAGATCGAGCGCACGTTCGCGGTGTCGTTCACCTCGGGCCGTGGCCGCCCAGCGTTGCCGGCGCGCCTGGTCGCCGGGCTGCTGTACCTGTAGCACACCTTCGATGCCTCCGACGAGGCAGTGGTCAACACCTGGGTGGAGAACCCGTACTGGCAGTTCTTCTGCGGCGAGACTTACCTGCAGACCGAACTGCCCATCGACCCGTCCAGCCTGACGCGCTGGAGAACGCGCGTTGGAGAAGAAGGGGTTGAGACGCTGCTGGCGGCCAGCATCGATGCCGCCCGGCGTGGCGGCGTGATCCAGAAGACGAGCACACAGCAGGTGATCGTGGACACCACCGTCATGCCCAAGGCCATCGCCCATCCCACCGACAGCCGGCTGCTGGACAAGAGCCGCCAGCACTTGGTCAAGGCGGCCGAGGACAACGGGCTGCAGCTGCGCCAGAACTACAACCGCGTGGCACCGCGACTGGCCGCGCAGATCGGGCGCTACGCGCACGCCAAACAGTTCAAGCGCATGCGCCGGGCGGTGCGCACGCTGCGCACCCGCGTGGGCCGGGTGCACCGCGAGGTACAGCGCCAACTGCACCTGTTGCCCGAAGCGGCCAAGGCCAAGGTGCAGGACCTGCTGCAGCGCACCGGCCGCATCCTGACCCAGCGCACCAAGGACAAGAACAAGCTGTACGCTCTGCACGCGCCCGAGGTGGAGTGCATCAGCAAGGGCAAAGCAAGGACACCGTACGAGTTCGGCGTAAAGGTCAGCATCGCCACCACGTTGAAGGAAGGCCTGGTGGTGAGCATGCGCTCGATGCCGGGCAACCCCTACGACGGCCACACGCTGGCCGAGACGCTGGAGCAGGTGGGCATCCTCACCGGCACGGACAGGCCGCCGGCCACGGCCATCGTGGACAAGGGCTACCGGGGCGTGGAGATCGCAGGCGTGCGCATCCTGCGCTCTGGCCAGCGGCGGGGCGTCAGCAGGACGCTGAAGGCCATGATCCGGCGGCGCAGCGCCATCGAGCCGGCCATTGGGCACATGAAGATGGACGGGCAGCTGGGCCGCAATCCATTGAAGGGCGCGCTGGGCGATGCGTTGCACGCGGTGATGTGCGGCGCCGGGCACACCCTGCGACTGATCCTGGCCGCGCTGCGGCTTTATTGCGCCCGCTTCGGGCTGTCGATGCGGGCGGCCATCGCTTCTCTGATTGCCGCTTCGGTCAAGCACCGACCGACCTGCGGTTGAGAACCGAATTGTTCAGGGCGGACTTAGTAGTGCTTGGGAATGTCGAGACGACCCTTGGTGAGTCGATCAAAAAAACCAAGGACACATTCACCAACAAGCTTTTCGGCACCGTCTGGGCCTCTGCTCTTCAACTCTTCGAAGCTCATCTCAACAGAAAAATCCGCTGTCTCTGGCGAATGCTCGCCATGCTTTTTCGACAAGAAGAATACGAAACGCTCTGAGTTTTCATCCAACTGAATGACGAGATTAGATCGAACTTCGGACATGAGCGAACGTGCGCATCATTTGGGTTTAACGTTTCAGCTTTTGCTCAAGCCGAGGACGAACCAATATCCAGACCTCATCCTGATACTTAACTGCTTCAGGATATCCGGCATGAACTGCTTGCTTCAAATGGACTTCGCCCTGCTCAACTTCTGCCCAACTGTTGTTGGCGATGCCGTTGCCAATCAGGCTAACGGCTAGCTCATAGAGCGCCTCGGGTGTCCTGGCTTCAGCTTTCACATGAAGCTGTGCAAAGTACTCCTTGTCAGCCAATTTTTCATATTCCAGATCACGGGGAAGGTTCAGGCCTTTGGAACTCCTTGAGTTCAAAAATGACAGCACCAAACGGCCGAGTGTGCGTTCGATTTCTGCCGGCTCGCGTGCTCGCACGTTATCAAGCGGCAAGTTCAAAATCTCCTCCGAAAGGTGTTCGGCTACCCCTTGCGATGGATTCTCATAGGCCAGCAACGAGTCGGTCATTTCATCAAATAAAAACTCGATCGAGGCGGCTCTGGTGGTTGGTTTCATCGACATTGTTCCTTGCATGCTTTAAGGCGCGTTACGTACTTGCTGAATGCCTTTTCCTCGCAGGCCTTTCTGGTTCGAAAATCACCGTAGGTCTTACCGAGGGCTTCACAGTATGCGTAATCGCGACCCAGCTGGTCTTCAGCATCCTGCTCGCATTCCTGGATGGCACTTTTTGGAAGAATATTCTTCAACCAAGACGGAGGCGATAGATTTAGGTTCGGTAAGTATGGTGAACCATCGGCAGAAGATGGGTAATCTGGATTGATCGGTGGTGGATTGGTATCCACGCAACCGCCAGGAACAACGCAGACCTTGATGAGTCCCTTCGGATCAGTCGCACCCAACGGGTTCGCGTCCACGTAGCTGAACCGATTCCATCCCCCGCCAAGCCCAATGGAGTCACCCTGCGGATAGCGGCCAGTTCTGGGATCGTACGAGCGAAAGTAGTTATAGAACAGCCCGCTCTCGACATCCGCGTACTGACCCGGATAGCGCAGGTTGAACTTCACCTCCGAGATCCCCGTAGCGCCAGTGCTCGGCACCGTCTCCGGTCCCGTGAACCGCTTCGCCGCCGTTGTCGGCTCCTCCTCCCCGAACGCGCTATAGCGCCATTGCCAGACCGCTTGCCCACTCACGTCGGTGAGCTTGCGCGGCGTGTTCAGGTGGTCGCTGTGCACAGCGTAGGTCGCACCGTTAATCACCGCCGCGATCGGCATCGGACCATTGGCCGTCGGCAGGTAGATGTAGCTGGCTTGGCCTGAGCTGTTCGTCCCCCCGCTACCGATCTCCGCCACCAGCGTGCCCTGCTCGTCGTAGACATACGCATAGCCCAGTTGCTCCGCCTGGCTCGTGCTCGGACTCCACATCTTCGTAAAGAACGCCACCAGACTGCTCCAGAACCCCGGATCGCTCTCGTCCCCCTGGCTCGGCGGATACAGCGGCTCCGTCTTGAACACCCGCTGCCCCAGCGCGTTGTGCGCATAGCGCGTCGTCGGACTGCTGTCCGTCGCGCCCGTGGTCGCCGTGCTCAGTCGACCCTCGGCGTCGTAGCCGTAGCTGCGCAGGCCATCGCCCGTGAGGTCGCCGTTGGCGTTGTAGCCATAGGTCACGCTGGTGGTCGCGCCGCCCGTGGTCTGGCTGAAGCCCGTGAGGCGGTTTCCGTTGGTCGGGACGGTGTAGGTGCGGCTCGTGCTCAGCCCGTTGACCACCCGCGTGCTGCTCGAGCGGTTGCCGTTCGCGTCGTAGCCGAAGCCTGCCGTGTTGCTGCCGCTCCCCGTCACGTTGAAGCTCGTGATGCGCCCGACGCTGTCGTAGCCCACGTTCCAGGTGGTGTTGGCGCTCGCGATGGTGTCGTGCGTGGGGTCGGTGTCCGCCGGACCGTAGAGGTTCTGCGTCAGGCTCGTGATGCGACCCGCGGCGTCGTAGACGTAGCTGCCGAACTCGGTGGCGGTCATGCGCCCGGCCGTGTCGTAGCTGCGCGTGGCCTTGAGCTTCGGGTCGGTGCTCGTGAAGGCCCAGGTCCAGCCCGTGGGCTGGCCCAGCGGATTCCAGGTGATGTTGCTCACCAGTGGGGTGCTGTTCCAGTTCAGGCCGGTGAGGCGGCCGGTCGAATCGTAGACGTGGCTCAGCGTGGCGCCCGTCGGGTACGCGATGCTTCCCAGCGTGCCGTTGAGGTTGTAGGCGTAGCCAATCTGCTGGACGCTGCCATTGGCCAAGGTCTGCTTCTTGAGCACCACGCGCCCGAAGGCATCGCGCGTGTACTCGGTGGTGCCGCTGCGGTCCACGATCTCCGACAGGTAGCCCTTGCTGGTGGCCGTGAGGTCGTAGCGCAGAGTGGTGGTCTTGCCGTCGGCGAAGACGAGGCTCATGGGCCGGCCCAGAGGATCGCGTTGGATGGTGGTGGTCTGGCCCAGCGCATCGACGATCTGGCTGGGCAGGCCCAGGTTGTCGTACTGGGTGGTCGCTCCGCCCGTGTCTGCGCTGCTCTCGGCGGTGGCGTTGCCCTGGGCGTCGCGGGTGTAGCCGGTGGCCACGCCCTTGAAGTCCTTGGCTTCGGTGACGGCATCGAGGGCGTTGTACTTGAGGGTGGCCGTGGCATTGGCCGCGTTGGTCACCGAAGCCACGCGGCGCAGGTTGTCCAGGCCCAGTTGCGTGCTCTGGTTCAGGCCGTTGGTGCTGCGGGTAAGGTCGCCGTTGGCGTCGTAGCCGAAGGAACTGGTCTGGTTCGGCCCTTCGGTCTTGCCCGAGACGCGGTTGATGTTGTTGATGGTGCGTGCGGCGTTCCAGGCCACTGCACCGCTGCTGTCCTTGATCTGCTCGGCCGTGCGGTTGCCCATGCCGTCGAGCGTGAAGCTGCCGCTCTCGCCGCGGTTGTTGCTCCAGCCGGTGAGGCGATGGGCAGGGTCGTAGGTGTAGGTCAGCACCAAGCCCGTGGGCAGCGTGATGGTCTCGACGCTGCCATAGGGCTTGTAGGTCAGCGTGGTGGTCTGCTGGCCGCCGACGGTCTGGGTCAGCAGGCGGTCGCGGGCGTCATAGGTGTAAGTAGTGACGAGGCCATTGGGTTCGGTCTGGCTGGTAACGCGATTGGCGAGGTCGTAGGCATAGCTGGTGACGTGGCCCAGGGCGTTGGTGCTGGTGAGGACGTTGCCTCGGGGGTCGTAGGTGTAGCTCGTGACTGCGCCGTTGGGCTCCGTGGCCGTCTGGACCAACTGAGAAGCGTTGTAGGTCCACCGCCAGGTCTGGGCCTTGTTGGTGGCGGTGTCGGTGACGGTGCGGGTCAGGACGTTGCCGACGGTGTCGTGGGTGAAGGCAGTCTTGCGACCCGCTTCGGTAATCAGCGCAGGCAAGCTGAAGGTGGGGTGCCACTGGGTCGTGGTGGTCTGGGCTTCAGGTCTACCAGACGCGCGGGTCACCGTGAGCGGAAGACGGCGGGAAACGTCCCAGGCAGTGGTGGTGAGTACGCCACTGAAGTCAGTCTTGCCGGTAATGAGGCCATTGGCGTCTTGCACTCGGCTGGACGCATCACTGTTGCCTTCCCCTGAGGGTAAGGAGCCGCCCGTAACGGCGAGCTTGCCCTTGGTGGCGGCGTAGCTGTAGTTGCGACTCGTACCCAGTGGGTCGACAACCGTAGCCAAGCCTGTTGACGGATATCTGACTTGGTAGGCGGCCACGTCACCCGCAAGACTAGAAGTGGTAGCACGTCCCGCACTGTCATAAGCGAAGGTCCCCCAGCGTTGCCCCGCCTCGTCGATGATGCCGGTCAGGGCTTGAAGAAACGATGAGTTCTCGTAGACAAAGCTGCGACCCTTGCCGTCAGGGTATAGAACCGACGACAAGCGACCAGAGCCATCGTAGGTGTATGAGACGACGCGCGTATCCGGGGTTGTGACGGTGATCAGTTGACCAGCGCCGTTATATCTAAGAGCGAGCGTGCGACCGAAGTTGTTCGTGATGGAGGCTAGTTGCCCGGCACTGTTATAGGTATACACAGTGACCCATCCATAGCGATTTGTCTCGGTTTGCAGTTTGCCAGCGCTGTCGAATGTCAGCGTGGTGTCATCGTCGGCACGGAAATAGCTCCAGGCACCAGAGGACAGTTGCGCCAAGGTGTCGGCACTGTTGTCGGCGCGCCAGCCGGCGACTCCAGCAGTCTGGTTGAAGGTCCGAACATAACCTTCGCCAGTTGTAATGTTTACGCTTGATTTCCAAGATCTGGGGAAAAATTCCAGCTTGGTGCTGAAGTTGTGTGACCAAGATTGACCGAGTGGATTACTAGTCCGGTTCGGGTCACTGGCCCAGTTGCTGCGATATGTACGCATGAAAGACAAGGCACCGGAACCAGAGTCGGACCAGTCTGTCTCGGAGCGGTACTTCTCAGCCGATGCGGGCAAGATTGGCTGCGGGGTTTGACCGCCATCTTGGCGCTGGCAGGACTGCGGCTCAGGAGGTGGGGGGACCCAATTCTCAAAGCCGGCGGGCAGACAATACTTGTACTTTGCACTCCATACAGGCGTCAGCGAATCTTCCGAACCGCAACCGCAAGAAAGCGTGCCTTTATATGCCCTGCCAGCCACAGAGGGGCCAAAAATGGGAGGGGAGGTCGACGGAGTTGCAATGGCTCTGGGAAGACCACCCTGATACTTCAAATAGGTTGAGTCAACACCTAAAGCGGAGAGTTGTTCCTGCATAACAGGAGAGATCGGCGCTCCACCACCTTGGACACCAACCCCACCCGCCGGGCACTTATATGAAAAACCCACCGCCTGATTGGTCTCGCTTGTCGGATTGCTGCCGGTCCATTGGGCGTACGAAGTACCAGTGCAAAAAACCTCTGCTAACGTTGGGGTGTTGTCCGGCACTCTGACATATGACCCTCCGTCTTCAACAAACCACTGACGATATGAACCGATAGTACCGCCGTCAATAGTTGTTCCCGCAACGCAAACATCAATCCCATTCTTACTCTGCGCAATGACTGTATTGGCCGAGTTAATAATTTCAGCTGACAATTGGGCATGCGAAGCAGATTGACCAAGAAAAAACAATCCCAACGCAATCCAGATTTTTTTCGCTTTTAGCCTGGATATCATTTTTATCAATATCCGAGGCACAGATGCATTTTTCATGATTCCCCTCCCAAGGCAGTGACGTCCCTCATTCAGCCGCAATTCGGAGCGGCGGAACATGACGTTATGCGAGCTGCTGTGGCTCGTCAACATTGATCTGTACTGGATAAATACCACGCACGCAGGGACGAGCCTGGAGATGAAAGTTCGCAGTTCTCCTCCTCGGGAGACTTTTGAGGACCGCTCTCCATGGGGGGGTCTTACGGCAAGCCACGAAACCCCAAGCAACGCTGGAGCCGTTGCGCCAAGTCGGGCGAGACCGTCCACGCGTCGCCCCCGGCCCTGCGAGGCGCCGCACTACCGGGTGCCGATTCCGCCGCTTAGGTGGGGGTATTCCAGACGCGCGCGCCGGCTATCGTCCTCGCGGTCACGCCGCACGAGTTTGTCGACCAGTGCTTGGGCGTCGGCCAGGCTCAGCCCTCGGCTCACGAACAGGTCGATCCAACTCAGCATTCGCTCGGTCTGGCTGGCGTTCATCGCATCGGAATGCGGCGAGCAGTCTCGGTCGGGATCGGCGCGGCCACCAACATTCCCCAGTCTGCCGATCCAGCGTTGCGGATGCCGCAGCGAGTCTCATCAGGGTGGTCGGACTCATGCCTTCGTGGCCGGTGACATGGTGGCGCTCGATCCAGGCAGCCACGGCGGCATCGGCAACGTGATCGGTGTCGTTGACAGCCACCAAGTAGTCGGCCAGCTCAGCTTTGTGAACTCGGATCAGGCCAAGCAGGGCCTCGGTCAGCCGACTGGCGGGGGTGACCTTTACGCCGTGCTCGGGGCACGCAGTAGGTTTATTCACACCTTTTGAGACCTCACCACTTCACGCGCACGCCCACCCCCGCATTGACCGAACTGCCCACGCGCGCCGCACCGCCCGAAGCCCACTGCTTGCCAAGCTCGCCATACAGGCTCGTGCGCTGGTTTACCGCCAGCGTGAAACCTGCCGCCAGCTCGGTGCTCGTGCCGCCGATCGGCGCGCCCACCGGCGTGATCGCCGCCGGGTTCACGAAGCGCGCGACGTCGTTGCCCTTCGAGCTGCGATAGACGTTCAGGCGCGCATAGGGCTGCAGCGTGCCCGCGCCCGTCGCGAAGCTGCCCTTGATGCGCACGCCCGCGCGCGCGGTCCAGCTGCTGTCGGCATCCTGCTGCACCAGCGCACCGGGGATCGCCACGTCGTCCAGGCGCAGGCGCTGATGGATCAGCTGCAGCTGCGGCTCCACCGACCAGCCGCCCGTGCCGAGCGCGAAGGCCTTGCCGATCTCGATCGAGGCCAGGAAGCTGTTGCCCTTGCCCGTCACGCCCGCGCTCAGTTGCGGTTGCACCGTGTAGCGATGGCGGCCGGCCTGCAGCACCGTGTCGGCATAGAAGCCGTCGTCGCTCGTGAACGTGCCGTACAGGCCCAGGTACTGGCTGCGCAGGTCGTTGCGGCCTGCGGCGCCGTTCAGGAGGCCGCTGCTGAAGCCGCTGACGCGCGTATCGCCCTCGAGCTGGCCCACGTAGATGCCCGCGCTCCAGTTCGCATTGGCCCACAGGTCGGTGCCCGCCTGCAGCCCGCTCACGCGGCCCTCGGCATGCGGCGACACGGTGCCGCCCTGGCGGATGTCCATGTCGGTGGAGATCAGGCGGCCCCAGGCCCGGCGGTTGCTGCCGTCCACGCTCGTGCTCGCGCCACCGCTGCCGCGCACGTCGTCGTCGCCGATGCGCTGGCTCAGGCTCGAGAGCATGGCCAGGTTGCTTTGGCGCAGCTGGTTCGGCAGCGCGGCGAACAGCGAGGCTTCGGCGCGGTAGGTCGGCAGCGAGGCTCCAGGTTCTGCTTCGGTGCGCAGGTACCAGTTCTCGCCCTCGCCGCCTGCGTCGCCCGCGTACAGGCGGTACTCGTAGGCACCAGCGTCGACACGGCCGCCCGAGAGCACGAAGGCGTCCTTGCTGGTTTGCGCGGTGGTGGTTGCGCCGTTTTTCGCGCTGATCAGCTCGATGCCCGCGCCGCTGGTGCGTGCGCCCAGGCCGCCGAGGTTGGTGACCTGCACCGTCGTCTTGCCGCTCGCGCTGGCCGATGCACCGTCGAGCACCAGGCGGTCGGCGATGCCCGGGTTGTCGAGCTTGGCGCCGAGGCGCAGCACGCCGTTGTTGCCGACGTAGGGGCCGGTCAAGGTGAGCGTCGTGCCTGGGACGGTGCCCAGCAGGGAGACCGTGCCGGCGTTGGTCAGGCCGGCCATCTTCTGGCTGAAGCCCGCGAGGTCGAGCGTGGCGCCGCTGGCGACCACAGCACTCGATGCTGCGCTGAAGGCGTTGGTGGCGCCGGCCTTGAGAGTGCCTGCGGTCACGCGGGTCTCGCCTGCGTAGTTGGCGGTGCCTGCGAGCGTGAGCGTGCCTGCGCCGACCTTGACGAGCGAGCCCGTGGTGCCGGTGATGGCGCCCGAGATCGTGTTGTCAGTGCCAAGCGCACCGGTGGTCAGCGCCTTGGTGCCGAGCACCACATCGCCTGCTCCGCCGAGCGAGCCGATGCTCGTGCCGGTGGTCGTCAGATCGATGCGCACCTGTCCACCCGCTGCATTGGTCACCGTGGCGCTTGCAGCGCTCGCGGTGTCCTGCAGGCTCAAGGCGCCTGCGTTGGCGATCGCGAGCTTGCCCGCATCGGCCTTGCCGCCGAACTGCAGCGTCGCGCCAGAGGCAATGCTGGCAGGCCCCGTGCCCAACGCACCCGTGGTGTCAGTCGTCAACGTGCCCGCATCGACCAACGTGCCGCCGCTGTAGCTGTTGGCGCTGCTCAGCGTCAGCGTGCCCGTTCCGATCTTGCGCAGCTTGCCGGTGCCGCTCATCGTGCCCGCATAGGTGCCGGCCGTCTTGCCCTGGTCGAAGGCGACTTCGGCGTTGTTGACGATATTGCCCTGCAGGCTCGTCGCACTGCCCTGCAGCACGCCGCCCTTGACGGTGGTGCCGCCGGTGTAGGTGTTGGTGCCGCCCAGGATCAACCGGCCGGCATCCTCCTTCGAGATCCCGCCCGTGCCGCTGAGCGCCACATTGAGTGTCGCGGTCATGGTCGCACCTGCGGCCGTCCCATCGCCCACACGGATCACCGAGTTGGCGTTGTCCACCACGATGCCATCGCCCTGCACCACATAGCCATCGGTGGCGAACTGCGCACCGGCGATGCGCACCGCGCCGCCAGCCGCATCGACCGTCACGGTGCCGGCCTTGCCGCCGAACACCGCGAATTGGCCCTGCGCCCAGTTGGCGTTGACCTTGCCGTCCATGTCGGTCCAGGCATCCATCGAAGGCTGCGGGTTGCCCACGCGCCAGGTGCCCGAGCCGCCGGCGATCTGGCCGTCGTTGTACTTGGTGCTGTCGCCGCCATCCCAGAAGTTCAGCGACAGCCCAGCCTTGTTCACCAGGTTGACCTGGTTCGCCACCGAGGTCTGCACCTGCAGGTCCGCCGCCTTGGCCGAGCCCGGCACCGTGCCGATGTCCAGACCGTTGTCGGTGAAGCTGCCGCCGTAGCTCATCAAGCGATACAAGCCGGGGCCGAAGCTACCGCCAGCCGACTGCGCGATGTTCAGCGTGCCGTCGAGGTTCAGGTCGCCGGTGACGTTGATCAGGTCGTTCAGCGCACCGCCGGGAACACCGGCCTGCCCGAGCTCGTAGTTGAGCGTGGAGCCACCCGCGAGCGTGAGCGCACCAAGCGTCAGCGTGCCGGGGCTATTGCCCGCCGCGAGGATGCCGCCCTTGTCGATCGTGACCGCGCCCGCGATGCTGCCGCTGCCAGCCAACGTCGCGCCCGATTGCACCTGCACCGCGCCCGTGCCCGTCGCACTGCCGCTCTTGTTGTTCACGCTAAGCGTGCCCGCACCGACGGTGGTGCCGCCTGTGTAGGTGTTCGCGCCTGTCAGGGTGAGCGTGCCGCTACCGACCTTGACGATCGAACCGCCATTGCCATCGATCGTTCCCGACAAGGTCGCATTGCCATTCAACCCGCCGAGCGTGAGCGCCTTCGCACCAAGTGCGATGTCGCCCGCGCCATCGAGGGTGCCGATGCTCACGCCCGTCGTGGCCTGGTCGATGCGCACCTGCGCGCCGGCCACGTTGCTCACCGTGGCCTTGTCGGCCGTGGCGTCGTCCGCGAAAGCCAGCACGGCTCCCGAAGCATTGACGAGGCTGGCGCTGCCAGCGCTTGCGTTGCCTTGCAGGCGCACCGTGCCGCTGTTGGCAACCGACATGCTGCCGAGTTCGGCCTTGCCGCCGAACTGCAGCGTCGCGCCCGAAGCCACGCTCGCCGCGCCGCTGCCGAGGGCACCGGTGACGTCGGTGGCCAGCGTGCCGGCATCGACGAAAGTGCCGCCTGCGTAGCTGTTCGCACTGGTCAGCGTCAGCGTACCCGCGCCGATCTTGCGCAGCTTGCCCGAACCGCTCATCGCGCCTGCATAGGTGCCAGTCTTATCTTGGTCGAACACGACCTCGGCGTCATTGACGATGCCGCCTTGCAAGCTTGCGGTGTTACCTTGCAGCACGCCGGCCTTGACCGTGGTGCCGCCGGTGTAGGTGTTGGTTCCGCCGAGGACCAGACGTCCCACGTCGTCCTTCACCAGGCCACCCGCGCCGGTCAGCGCGACATTCACCGTGGCCGTGCGATCGACGTCCGTTCCCGAGCCATCACCCACGCGCACCACCGTGCCCGAAGCACCGAGCTCGATCGCATCGCCCTGCAGCACATAGCCATCGGCCGCGAACTGCGCGCCGTTGATGCGCACCGTGCCGCCCGCATTGCTGACCGTGACCGTGCCGCCCGTGCCGCTGAACACCGCGAACTGGTCCTGTGCCCAGGCCGCATTGATCTTGCCGTCCGCGCCGGTCCAGCCATCCCCCGGCACGCCGACACGCCAGGTGCCCGTGCCGCCCGCGATCTTGCCGTCGTTGTACTTGGTGTTGTCGCCGCCATCCCAGAAGTTCAGCGACAGACCCGTGCGGTTCACCAGATTGACCTGCTGCGCCACCGAGGTCTGCACCTGCAGGTCCTTGGCCGCGACCGGCGCGCTGCCGATGTCCAGGCCGTTGTCGGTCAGGCGGCCGGTGTAGTCGATGAGGCGATAGATGCCCGCGCCGAACACGCCGCCCTTCGATTGGGCCACGTTGAGCGTGCCGTCGAGTTGCAGATTGCCATTGACCTGCACGCGGTCGTTGAGTGCGCCACCGGCCGTATTGGCCTGGCCCAGGTCGTAGTTGAGCACCGAGCCTTCGGCGAGGTTCAGGCCGCCCAACGTCAGCGTGCCGACGCCTGCGTTGCCCGCCGACAGCACGCCGCCCTTGGCGATGCTGACCGCACCGCTCACACTGCCGTTGCCCGCGAGCATGGCGCCGGACTGGACTTGCACGCCGCCAGTGCCCGTTGCGCTGCCGCTCGCGTTGTTCACGGCCAGCGTGCCGCCCATCACCGTGGTGCCACCGGTATAGGTGTTGGCGCCACTCAGATCGAGCGTGCCGCCGCCCACCTTGACGACCGAACCACCGGCACCGCCGATCGTCCCCGACACTGCCGTGCTGGTGTTCAGTCCACCCGTGGTCAGAGCCTTCGCTCCCAGCAGCACGTCGCCCGCGCCGCCAAGAGCGCCAACATTCACGCCAGTGCTCGCCTGGTCGATGCGCACCTGCGCCCCAGCCTGGTTCAGCACCGTGGCCTTGGTGGCCGATGCATCGTCCGCGAAGGCCAGCACGCCGCCCGCGGCGTTGGTGATGGTCGACGTGCCCGCGCTCGCCTTGCCCTGGAAGCGCACCGTGCCCTGGTTGCCGATGGCCGTGGTGCCGGCATCGAAGCCGCCACCCAGTTGCAGCGTCGCACCCGAGGCCACGCTCGCCGCGCCGCCGCCGAGCGCGCCGGTCACATCGGTGAGCAAGGTACCCGCGTCGACGAACGTGCCGCCGGCATAGGCATTGGCCGCGCCGAGCCGCAAGCTGCCCACGCCGAGCTTGCGCAGGCTGCCCGCGCCGCTCACGCTGCCGTTGAGCGCCAGCGTGCGGGCCGCGTCGATGTCGAAGCGGTTGTTGCCCGCCCCCAGGCTCACCGCACGCGCACTGGCGGTGTCGCCCGTCACGCGCAAGGTCGTGCCTTCGAGCGCGAGGCCGCCCGCCGCGGCGCCGAGATTGGCATCCGAGGCGATCTGCAGGATGCCGCCCTTGATGGTCGTGCCGCCGCTGTAGCTGTTGCTGCCATCGAGCACCAGCGTGCCAAGGTCTTCCTTGACCAGGCCGCCCGTGCCGGTCAGCGACGACGCAATGGTCGCGGTCATGCCCGTACCGGCCACACTGCCGTCGCCGACACGCACGGTCGTCGCGGCATTGCCCAGTTCGATCGCGTCGCCCTGAACGCGGTAGCCGTTGGTCGCGAACTGCGCACCGGTGATGCGCACGATGCCCTTGTCGTCGTTGACGTCGACGGTGCCGGCGCTGCCGCCGAACACCGCGAACTGCCCTTGCACCCAGGCCGCGTTGATCTTGCCGTCGGCGCCGGTCCAGCCGTCGCCCGGCACGCCCACGCGCCAGGTGCCCGAACCACCGGCCACCAGGCCGTCGTTGTACTTGCTCGCGTCGCTGCCATCCCAGAAGTTCAAAGACAGGCCCGCGCGATTGACCAGGTTGACCTGCTGTGCCACCGAGGTCTGCACCTGCAGGTCGGCTGCGGCACCCGGCGCGGTGCCGATGTCGAGGCCGTTGTCCGTCAGGCTGCCCGTGTAGCTGATGAGTCGGTACAGGCCCGCGCCGAAGCTGCCGCCCGCGGACTGCGCCACGTTGAGCGTGCCGTCCAGGCGCAGGTCGCCGTTGACGTTGACGAGGTCGTTGAGCGGGCCACCCACCGTGTTGGCCTGGCCCAGGTCGTAGTTCAGTACCGCGCCGTCGGCCAGGCTCAGGCTGCCGAGCGTCAGCGTGCCCACGCCCCCATTGCCCGCCGACAGCACACCGCCCTTGGCGATGTTCACGGAACCGGCGATGCTGCCATTGCCGGCCAGCGTCGCACCGCCCTGGATCTGCACGGCGCCCGAGCCGGTCGCGCTACCGCTCTTGTTGTTGGCCGCGAGCGTGCCGCCCGCCACTGTGGTGCCACCGGTGTAGGTGTTGGCACCGCTGAGTTCGAGCGTGCCGCTGCCCACCTTCACGACCGAGCCACCGCTGCCGGCGATCGTGCCCGACACCGTCGTGCTGGTATTCAGGCCGCCCGTGGTCAGCGCCTTCGCGCCGAGGAACACCTCACCCGCGCCTTCGAGCGAGCCGATGCCCACGCCCGCGTTGGTGAGGCTGCCGATGCGCAGCTGCCCACCCGCGCCGTTCACCACCGTCGCCTGGTCCGCGCTCACGCGATCGGCCAGGTTGATCACCCCGCCGCTCTCGTTGACCAGGCGTGCCTGGCCCGCGCTCGCGTCGTCGAGCAGGTCGACGCGACCGCCCGCGAAGTTCGTGATCCGGGCCTTGCCGCCCTCCGCGTTGAACCACAGCGTGGTCGAGCCGCCCCGGTTCTCGATCACCGAACTGCCGGCGCTCGCGCTGTCGCGGAACTCGACCGAGGCGTCCTGGTTCGCCGTGATGGTCGCGTCGCCCGCCGAGCTGCTGTCGCGGAACGCGAGGAAGCCGCCGTTGTCGGTCGGCGCACTGCCGCGCGCGGCCACCGTGATCGCGAGCTTGCCCGCGTCGGCCGTGTTGGTGAAGGCCAGCGAGGCATTGCCCGCCACCGATACCGCTCCCGTGCCCAGCGCGTCCGTGACCAGGGCCTCGACCGAGCCCGCGGCCACATCGGTGCCGCCGACGTATGCATTGGCCGCGCCGAGCTGCAGGGTGCCGGCGCCGGTCTTGCGCAGGCTGCCCGTACCACTGACCGCACCGTTCAGCGCGACGGTCTTGTCGATGTCGAAGCTGTTGACACCCGTGCCCAGGGTCACGACACGCTTGCTCGCGGTGTCGCCGGTCACATGCAGCGTGGTGCCTTCGAGTGCGAGGCCGCCCGCGGCCGCACCGAGGTTCGCATCCGATGCGATCTGCAGGATGCCGCCCCTGATGGTGGTGCCGCCGCTGTAGCTGCTGCTGCCATCGAGCACCAGCGTGCCGAGGTCTTCCTTGACCAGGCCGCCCGTGCCGGTCAGCGACGACGCAATGGTCGCGGTCATGCCGGCACCAGCCGCACTGCCGTCGCCCACGCGCACGGTGGTCGCCGCAGCGCCCAGCTCGATCGCGTCGTCCTGCACGCGGTAGCCGTTGGTGGCGAACTGCGCACCGGTGATGCGCACGATGCCCTTGTCGTCGTTGACGTCGACGGTGCCGGCGCTGCCGCCGAACACCGCGAACTGCCCCTGCACCCAGGCCGCGTTGATCTTGCCGTCGGCACCGGTCCAGCCATCGCCCGGCACGCCCACGCGCCAGGTGCCCGAACCACCGGCCACCTGGCCGTCGTTGTACTTGCTGTTGTCGCCGCCATCCCAGAAGTTCAGCGACAGGCCCGCGCGATTGACCAGGTTGACCTGTTGGGCCACCGAGGTCTGCACCTGCAGATCGGCCTTGGCGCTCGGCGCCGTACCGATGTCGAGACCGTTGTCGGTCAGGCCACCGGTGTAGTTCATCAGCCGGTAGATGCCCGCGCCGAACTTGCCGCCAGCTGTCTCGCTCACATTGAGCGTTCCGTCGAGCTGCAGGTTGCCGTTGACGTTGACGAGGTCGTTAAGGGCACCGCCGGCAACACCGGCCTGGCCCAGGTCGTAGTTGAGCACCGCGCCATCGGCCAGGCTCAGACTGCCAACCGTCAGCGTGCCCGCACCGCCATTGCCCGCGGAAAGCACACCGCCCTTGGCAACGTTCACCGCACCCGCGATGCTGCCCGTGCCCGCGAGCGTGGCACCCGACTGCACCAGCACCGCACCCGCACCGGTCGCGCTCCCGCTGGCGTTGTTAGCGCTCAGCGTGCCACCCGTCACCGTCGTGCCACCGGTGTAGCTGTTGGCACCTGTGAGCGTCAGCGTTCCGCTGCCCACCTTGACCACCGAACCGCCCGCGCCGCCGATCGTTCCCGATACCGTCGTGCTGGTGTTCAGTCCACCGGTGGTCAGTGCCTTCGCGCCCAGCAGCACGTTGCCCGCGCCATCGAGTGCGCCGACGTTCACGCCCGTGGTCGCCTGGTCGATGCGCAGTTGCGCGCCGGCCTGGTTGAGCACCTTGGCCTTGGTGGCCGAGGCGTCGTCCGCGAAGGCCAGAACGCCGCCCGCGGCATTCGTGATGGTCGACGTTCCCGCGCTTGCCTTGTCCTGGAAGCGAACGGTTCCCTGGTTGCCGATCGCGGTGGTGCCGGCGTCGAAGCCGCCATCCAGTTGCAGCGTGGCACCCGAAGCCACGCTCGCCGCGCCGCTGCCGAGTGAACCGGTCACACCGGTGGCCAGCGTGCCGACGTCGACGAAGGTGCCGCCCGCGTAGTTGTTGGCCGCCCCGAGCCGCAAGGTGCCCGCGCCGATCTTGCGCAGGCTGCCCGCGCCGCCGATCGTGCCGTTCAGCGCGACGGTCTTGTCGATGTCGAAGCTGTTGCTGCCCGCGCCCAGGCTCACGGTGCGCGTGCCGGCGGTGTCGCCCGTCACATGCAGCGTGGTGCCTTCGAGCGCGAGCCCGCCCGTGGCCGCGCCGAGATTCGCATCCGATGCGATCTGCAGGATGCCGCCCTTGATGGTGGTTCCGCCCGCATAGCTGTTGCTGCCGCCGAGCACCAGCGTGCCCAGGTCTTCCTTGACCAGGCCGCCCGCGCCGCTCAGTGAAGACGCGATGGTCGCGGTCATGCCAGCACCGGCGTTCGTGCCATCGCCCACGCGCACGGTGGTGGCCGCGCCGCCGAGTTCGATCGCATCGCCCTGCAGCCGGTAGCCACTGGTGGCGAACTGCGCGCCGGTGATGCGCACCGTGCCGTTGCCATCGTCCACGTCGACGGTGCCCGCGACGCCGCCGAACACCGCGAACTGGTTCTGTGCCCAGGCCGCGTTGATCTTGCCGTCCGCACCGGTCCACCCGTCGCCCGGCACGCCCACGCGCCAGGTGCCCGAGCCACCGGCGATCTGGCCGTCGTTGTATTTGCTCGCGTCGCTGCCGTCCCAGAAATTCAGGGACAGGCCCGCGCGATTGACGAGATTCACCTGCTGCGCCACCGAAGTCTGCACCTGCAGGTCGGCCGCCACGCCAGGCGTCGTGCCGATGTCGAGACCGTTGTCGGTCAGGCCACCCGTGTAGTTGATGAGCCGATAGATGCCCGCGCCGAAAACGCCACCCTTCGACTGCGCCACATTGAGCGTGCCATCGAGCTGCAGGTTGCCGTTGACGTTGACCAGGTCGTTGAGTGCCCCACCGGCCACGCCCGCCTGGCCCAGGTCGTAGTTCAACACCGCGCCATTGGCGAGACTCAGGCTGCCAACGGTCAGCGTGCCAGCGCCGCCATTGCCGGCCGACAGCACACCACCCTTGGCAATGTTCACCGGGCCCGCGATGCTGCCGGTGCCGGCCAGCGTCGCACCCGATTGCACCTGCACACCGCCCGTGCCCGTCGCGCTGCCGCTCGCATTGTTCGCGGCCAGCGTGCCACCCGTCACCGTGGTGCCGCCCGTGTAGGTGTTGGCACCGCTCAGCGTCAACGTGCCGCCGCCGACCTTGACGAGCGAGCCGCCTGCACCGCCGATCGTGCCCGACACGCTCGTGCTCGTGTTCAATCCGCCCGTGGTCAGCGCCTTCGCGCCCAGCAGCACGTCGCCCGCGCCGCCGAGCGAACCGATGCTCGCACCGCTGGCGACCTGGTCGATGCGCACCTGCGCGCCCGTCGCATTGCTCACCGTGGCCTTGCCGGCCGAGGCATTGTCCGCGAAGGCCAGCACCGCGCCCGCGGCGTTGGTGATCGTCGACGTGCCCGCGCTCGCGTTGTCCTGGAAGCGCACCGTGCCCTGGTTGCCGATGGCCGCGCCGCTGGTGGCAAAACTGCCACCCAGTTGCAACGTGGCGCCCGAAGCCACGGCGGCAGCGCCGCTGCCGATCGCACCGCTCACATCGGTGGTCAAGGTGCCCGCATCGATGAAGGTGCCGCCTGTGTAGCCATTGGCCGCGCCGAGCCGCAAGGTACCCGCGCCGATCTTGCGCAGGCTGCCCGCTCCGCTCACGGTGCCGACGAGCGCCAGCGTGCGAGCGGTGTCGATATCGAAGCGGTTGTCGCCGGCGCCCAGGCTCACGGCACGCGCACTCGAGGTGTCGCTCGTCACGCGCAAGGTGCTGCCTTCGAGCGCGAGACCGCCCGAGGCCGCGCCGAGGTTCGCATCCGAGGCGATCTGCAGGATGCCGCCCTTGATGGTGGTGCCGCCCGCATAGCTGTTGCTGCCGTCGAGCACCAGCGTGCCCAGGTCTTCCTTCACGAGGCCGCCCGCGCCGGTCAGCGAGGACGCAATGGTCGCGGTCATGCCCGCGCCCGCCGCGCTCCCATCGCCGACGCGCACCGTGGTCGCCGCGTTGCCCAACTCGATCGCGTTGCCCTGCACACGGTAACCACCGGTGGCGAACTGCGCACCGGCGATGCGCACCGTGCCGCCGGCGGCGCTGACCGTGACAGTGCCGGCCTTGCCGCCGAACACCGCGAACTGGTCCTGCGCCCAGGCCGCATTGATCTTGCCGTCCGCGCCGGTCCAGCTGTCGCCCGGAATCCCCACGCGCCAGGTGCCGCTGCCCCCCGCGATCTGCGCGTCGTTGTACTTGCTCGCGTCGCTGCCGTCCCAGAAGTTCAGCGACAGGCCCGAGCGATTGACCAGGTTGACCTGCTGCGCCACCGAGGTCTGCACTTGCAGGTCGGTCTTGGCGCCCGGCGCCGTGCCGATGTCCAGACCGTTGTCGGTCAGCCCGCCCGTGTAGTTGATCAGCCGGTAGATGCCCGCGCCGAACTTGCCGCCGGCCGTCTCGGCCACATTGAGCGTGCCGTCGAGCTGCAGATTGCCGTTGACATTGACGAGGTCGTTGAGCGCGCCGCCGGCCACGCCCGCCTGACCCAGGTCGTAGTTGAGCACCGCGCCATCGGCCAGGCTCAGGCCGCCCAGCGTCAGCGTGCCCGCGCCGCCATTGCCCGCCGACAGCACACCGCCCTTGGCAATGCTCACCGCGCCCGCGATGCTGCCGGTGCCCGCGAGCGTCGCACCCAACTGCACCTGCACGGCGCCCGTGCCGGTCGCGCTGCCGCTCGCGTTGTTCGCGGCCAGCGTGCCGCCCGTCACCGTGGTGCCGCCGGTGTAGCTGTTGGCGCCCGTGAGCGTCAGCGTGCCGCTGCCCACCTTGACCACCGAGCCACCCGCGCCGCTGATCGTGCCCGACACCGTCGTACTCGTGTTCAGCCCGCCCGTGGTCAGCGCCTTCGCGCCCAGCAGCACATTGCCCGCGCCGCCGAGCGCACCGACGTTCACGCCGGTCGTCGACTGGTCGATGCGCACCTGCGCGCCGGCCGCGTTGCTCACCGAGGCCTTGCTGGCCGACGCGGCATCCGCGAAGACCAGCACGCCGCCGGTGGCATTGGTGATGGCCGACGTACCCGCGCTCGCGGTGTCCTGGAAGCGCACCGTGCCCTGGTTGCCGATGGCCGCGCCGCCGGCGGCAAAACCGCCACCCAGTCGCAAGGTCGCACCCGCAGCCACGCTCGCCGCGCCGCTGCCGAGCGCACCGGTCACGTCGGTGGCCAGGGTGCCCGCATCGACGAAGGTGCCGCCGGCATACGCATTGGCCGCGCCGAGCCGCAAGGTGCCCGCGCCGATCTTGCGCAGGCTGCCCGCTCCGCTCACGGCACCGTTCAATGCCAGCGTGCGCGCCGCGTCGACGTCGAGGCGGTTGTTGCCCGCGCCCAGGCTCACGGCGCGCGCGCTCGCGATATCGCCCGTCGCATGCAGCGTCGCGCCAGCGAGCGCGAGGCCACCCGCGGCCGCGCCGAGGTTGGCGTCCGAAGCGATCTGCAGGATGCCGCCCTTGACCGTGGTGCCGCCCGCATAGCTGTTGACGCCGCCGAGCACCAGCGTGCCCAGGTCGTCCTTCACGAGGCCGCCGGTGCCCGTGATCGCCGCGTCGATGGTCGCGCTCATGCCCGCGCCCGCGGCGGTGCCATCGCCGACGCGGATGACCGAGCCCGCCGTGTTCATCGTGAGCGCATCGCCGCCGATGGTGTAGCCGTCGACCGCGAACTGCGCGCCGCCGATGCGCACCGCGCCGCCCACGCCCTTGTTGTCGACCGTGACGGTGCCGGCCTTGCCGCTGAAGATCGCGAAGCCGTCCTGCACCCAGGTTCCGTTGGCCAGGCCATTGGCATCGGTCCAGTTGTCGCCCGGCCCGCCCGCGCGCCAGGTACCGCCGCCGCCGGCGATCTTGCCGTCGTTGACGTTGGCGGCGTTGCCGCCGTCCCAGAGGTTGAGCACCAGCCCGTCGGTGTTCAGCAGGTTGACCTGGTTGGCCACCGAGGTCTGCAACCAGAGCTTGCTCGCATCGGTGGGCGCCGTGCCGATCACCAGCCCGTTGTCGGTCAGCGTGCCGGTGTAGTTGATGAGGCGGTACAGCCCCGCGCCGAACTTGCCGCCCGCGGTCTCGCTCACGTTGAGCGTGCCGTCGAGCCGCAGGTTGCCGTTGACGTTGATCAGGTCGTTGAGCGATCCGCCCGCCACGCCGGCCTGGCCCAGCTGGTAGTTCAGCACCGACCCCGCATTGAGGGCCAGGCCGCCCACGGTCAGCGTGCCCGCGCCGTTGCCGGGGTTCACCGCGCCGCCGTTCGCCACGGTGACCGTGCCCGCGATGGTTCCCGTGCCGGCCAGCGTCGCGCCCGACTGCACCTGCACCGCGCCCGTGCCGGTGGCGCTGCCGCTCTTGTTGGTCACGCTCAGCGTGCCCGCGGCCACCGTCGTGCCGCCGGTGTAGGTGTTGGCGCCGCTCAGCGTGAGCGTGCCGGCGCCGACCTTGACGATCGAGCCGCCGGTGCCCGATCCCGGCTGCGCGAAGACGCTGCCCTTGTCGCTGACGACACCCGAGAGCGTGTCGTTGCCGCCGAAGCCTCCCACCGTGAGACGCGTGGCACCGAGCACCACCGCGCCCGAGCCCGAGAGCGAGCCGAGTTCGACGCCGGTCTTGGCGGTCGAGCCCGAGACATCGACCGTGCCCGTCGACTTGACGACGGTGCTCGTGGTGCCGGTCGCGGTGTCGGCGAACTGCAGCATGCCGCCCTGGTTGTCGATCGCCGCCTTGGCCGCCGAGGACGCGCCGATGAAGGACAGCAGGCTGTTGGCGCCGTTGGTGATCGTCGCGCTGCCCGCGCTCGACTTCGCCGCGAAGACGACCGCCGCGCCCTTGTTGTTGATGGTGGCATTGGCGCCGACGGCGCCGTCGAGGAACTGCAGCGAGTTCCGGTCCGGGTCCTGCCAGCCCGCGCCGAACAGCGCGATCTTCGCCGCGGCGGCGGTCGCGTTCTGCGCGAAGGCCAGCGTGTTGTTGGCCGAGACGCCGGCCGTGCCGACGATGTAGTTGTTCGAACCGGCGCCGCCGCCGGTCGAGAAGAGCAGCGTCGTGTCGCTGTCGACCTGCCGCACGTCGCCGCTGCCCAGCGCGCCGGCGGCAAAGGCCGTGATGCTGGCGCCGCCGCGCAGCGAGGTGCCGCCCGCGAAGCTGTTGGCCTTGGAGAGCAGCAGCGTGCCACCCTTGCCGGTGACGGTGAGCGCGCCCTTGCCGCTGAGCACGCCATCGACCTCGTAGGCGTTGTTCGCCAGGTCCAGCGTGCCGCCGCCCGTGCCGAGCGCGATGTCGCGCGCGGTGCCCAGCGGACCCGAGCCCGCGGCGATGGCCAGCGTGCCGCCGTCGAGCGCGAGATCGCCGGCCGCGGCACCGAGGTTGGCATCGGAGGAGATCCGCAGCACGCCGGCCTTCACCGTGGTGCCGCCCGCATAGCTGTTCTTGCCGCTGAGCACCAGCGTGCCGCCATCGTCCTTCACCAGGCCGCCGGCACCGCCGATCGCGGCGGCGATGGTGGCGCTCATGCCCGTGCTCGCCGCGGTGCCGTCGCCCACGCGCACCACCGTGGCGGGCGCATCGATGGCGAGCGCGCTGCCATTCACCGTGTAGCCGCTGACGGCGAACTGCGCGCCGCCCATGCGCACCGCGCCGCCGGGGCCGGTGTTGTCGACCGTGACGGTGCCGGGCGCGCCCGCGAAGATCGCGAAGCCGCCCTGCTGCCAGCTCGCATTGAGCTTGCCGTCGACGCCGGTCCAGTTGGTCGACGGGCCGCCCGCGCGCCAGGTGCCGCTGCCGCCGCTGACCTTGCCGTCGTTGATGTTGGCGCTGCCCGCGCCGTCCCACATGTTGAGCGCGAGGCCGCTGGCGTTCAGCAGGTTGACCTGGTTCGCGATCGAGGTCTGCACCTGCAGGTTGGCGGCGCTCGTGGGCGCGGTGCCGATGTCCAGGCCGTTGTCGGTCAGCGTGCCGGTGTAGTTGATGAGGCGGTACAGCCCCGCGCCGAACTTGCCGCCGGCCGTCTGCGCCACGTTGAGCGTGCCGTCGAGCTGCAGGTTGCCGTTGACGTTGATCAGGTCGTTGAGCGAACCGCCCGCCACGCCGGCCTGGCCCAGGTCGTAGTCGAGCACCGCGCCGCTGGCCAGGCTCAGCCCCCCGAGCGTCAGCGTGCCGGCCCCCCCATTGCCGGCCGACAGCACGCCGCCCTTGGCCACGCTCACCGTGCCCGTGATGCTGCCCGTGCCCGCGAGCGTGGCGCCCAATTGCACCTGCACCGCGCCCGTGCCCGTGGCGCTGCCGCTCGCGTTGTTCGCGGCCAGCGTGCCGGCCGTCACCGTGGTGCCGCCGGTGTAGGTATTGGCGCCCGTCAGCGCGAGCGTGCCCGTGCCGACCTTGACCACCGCGCCGCCCGTGCCCGCGCCCGGCTGCGCGAAGGCGCTGCCCTTGTCGCTCACGATGCCCGAGATCGTGCCGCTGGCGTTCAGGCCGCCCAGCGTGAGCCGCGTGGCGCCCAGCACCACGTTGCCCGCGCCCGAGAGCGCGCCGAGCGAGAGGCCGGTCTTGGCGGTCACGCCCGACACGTCGACCACGCCACCCGCGGCATTGGTCAGCGTCGCGTTCGCGCCCGTCGAACTCTCGGCGAAGTAGACCGTGCCGCCCTTCGCATTGGCGATCTTCGAGCTGCCTGCCGTGGCCGAGTCGGCGAAGCTCACGAGGCTGTTGGCGCCGTTCGAGATCGTCGCGCTGCCCGCGCTCGCGCTCTGCTGGAACGAGACCGCGCCGCCCAGGTTGCCGATGGTGGACGTGCCGGCGCTGGAGGTGTCGCCGAACTGCACGGTGTTCGCCGTGGCCGATTGGCCGCCGCTGCCGTTCACGTCGATGTCCGCGCTGCCGGCCGTCGCGTTCTGCGCGAAGACCAGTCGGTTGTCGCTGTCGGACGTGCCCGCGCGCCCGACGGTGTAGCTGTTGGCGCCGGCGCTGGCCGCGTTGAACAGCGTCACCCGCGAGCCGCTGCCCTGTTGCCGCACCGGGCCACTGCCAAAGGCACCGCTCACGCCGGCGGTCACGCCCGCGGCGCCCTGAACCACGGTGCCGCCCTTGTAACTGCTGGCCACCGCCAAGTTCAGCACGCCACCCTTGCCGGTGACGCTCAGCGCGCCATTGCCACTGATGGCACCGCCGAAGCCCCAGGTCGAATTGCCGAGGTCGATGCTGCCGCCGCCCGCGCCCAGCGCCAGCGCGCGCGCGCTGGCGAGCGACCCGCTGCCGGTCGCGATGCGCAGCGTGCCGCCGTCGAGCGCGAGGCCCTTGCCGGCCGCGCCGAGGTTGTTGTCGGCCGAGAACTGCAGGATGCCGCCCTTGACCGTGGTGCCGCCCGTGTAGCTGTTCTTGCCGCTGACGATCAGCACGCCGCCGTCGTCCTTGACCAGCCCGCCGGTGCCGCCGATCGCGGCCGCGATGGTCGCGGTCATGCCCGCGCTCGCGGCCGTGCCGTCGCCCACGCGCACCACGGTGTTCGCCGCGTTGATGGTGAGCGGGTCGCCGTTGATCGTGTAGCCGTCGACCGCGAACTGCGCGCCGCCGATGCGCACCGCGCCGCCCGCGCCGTTGTTGGCGACCGTGACGGTGCCGGCCTTGCCGCTGAACACCGCGAAGCCGTCCTGCACCCAGGTGCCGTTGGCCAGGCCGTTGGCATCGGTCCAGTTGTCGCCGGGCGCGCCGGCGCGCCAGGTGCCGCTGCCGCCCTCGACCTGGCCGTTGTTGAAGGCCGCGGCATTGCTGCCGTCCCACAGGTTGAGCGTGAGCCCGCCGGTATTGACCAGGTTGACCTGGTTGGCCGTATTCGTCTGCAGCGTGAGGTAGCTCAGCGGGGTCGGCGCGCTGCCGATCGTCATCGCATTGGCGGTGAGCGTTCCCGTGTAGTTGATGAGCCGGTAGATGCCGGCGCTGAAGCTGCCGCCGGCCGACTGGGCGAGGTTGAGGGTGCCCGCCAGCGAGAGATTGCCGTTGACGGTCAGCAGGTCGTTGAACGCACCGCCGACCACGCCCGCCTTGCCGAGCTGCATCTCGAGCGTCGAGCCCGCGGCGAGCGTGAGCGCGCCGGTGGTCAGCGCGCCCACGCCGCCGTTGCCGACCGACAGGCGCGCACCGAGCGCCACGTTCACGGGACCGGCGATCGCGCCGCTGCCCATGAGCGTGGCGCCCGTCTGCACCTGCACCGCGCCCGTGCCCGTGGCGCTGCCGCTCGCGTTGTTGATGCTCAAGGTGCCCGCGGTCACCGTGGTGCCGCCGGTGTAGGTGCTCGCGCCGCCCAGCGTGAGCGTGGCGGTGCCCTGCTTCACGATGCTGCCGGCGCCCGAGATCTGCCCATTGAGCGTGAGGCTCGGCCCGGAGATCGCCAGCGAGTTCGACTTGCCGATGGCGAAGGCATTGCCCAGCGTCAGCGCCGCGTTGCCCGACAGCGCCGTGTCGCCCTCGATCGACACCGCGCCCGTACCCAGCGCGGTGTTGCTGCCGAGCACGACCGTGTTGTCGGCGAAGCTCGTGCCGCCCGCATAGCTGTTCGCGCCGAGCAGCGAGACCTTGCCGCCGATGCCGCGCAGGTCGAGCGAACCCGCGCCCGACACCGTGCCGTTGAAGCTCACCGCGCCCGGCGTCTGCACGCTGAGCACGCCGGCACCGGTGCTGGTGCTCAGGCCGACCGCGTTGAGCGCGAGCGCGCCCGGACTCATGAGCGTGACGGCTCCGCCGATGTCGAGCGCGGCACCGCCGATCGCCTTCGCGCTCGCGGCCAGCAGCGAGCCGGCGTTGGCCGTGAAGCTGCCGGTGAAGGCGCTGTTGTTGCCGCTCAGCGTGAGCGTGCCGCTGCCGCTCTTGATCAGCGTGCCGTCGCCGCTGAAGTCGCTCGCGATCGTGGTGCTGGTGCCGTCGGCCATGCGCAGCGACGAACCGGCCGCGAGCGCGATCTTGCTGCCCGCCACGCCCGAGAGGTTGCCCACGGCGGCGTTGCCCGAATCGGTGTGCAGCAGCGTGCCCGCGGCGGCCAGGCTCAGCGCGGTGCCGGCGCCGAAGGTGCCGCCCGAGGCGAAGCCCAGCGCGCCCGCGTTGACCGTCGCGGTGCGCGGTGCCATCGAGCGGTTGATCACCCAGTCGCCGCTGTCCTCCTTGAACAGGTCGCCGCCGAAGGTGGTGGTGCCCGTGGCCGCCTGCGAATAGATCTGCGTGCCCGCGCCCGCCAGCGTCAGCGTCGATCCGGTCTTGGAGCCGATGCTGAGGTCGCCCACGATCCGGCTGCCCACGCGCAAGGTGACCCGTTGCACCAGCCCGCCGTCGAAGATGGCGCTGCCTTGCAGCAGGCCGCCGTTGTCGAGCGTGAGCGAGGTCGCTTGGCCGTAGATGCTGGCAGCGGCACCCGAGATGGTGGAGCCCAGCGTATTGGTGATGCTCGCGCTGCCGCCGCCGAAACCCAGCCCGAGGTAGTTGCCCGTGCTGGTGATGCGGCTGTTGCCGGTGTTGACGATGGTGCCGCCGCCGTAGATCAGCGCGCCCGCGAGGCCCTCGATGATGCCGCCGTTCGAATTGGTCAGCGTGACCGGCCCGCCCGTCACCTGGATCGCGCGGTCGGTGCTGCGGATGATGCCGCCGTTGTTGTTGATGACCGCGTTGCCGCCGAGCACCACGCCCGACGTGCCGCTGATGGTGCCGGTGTTGTTGACCGTGATGTTGGCGCCCGTGTAGATGCCCCAGGTGCCGTCGCCGAGCTTGGCGATCTCGCCGCTGTTGTTGATCGTGCCGCCGTTCGAAACGCCGACCCAGCCCGGCGTGGTACCCGTGCAGGTGAGCACGTTGCCCGCGAGCGTGCAGACCGCCGAAGCCGTTCCGCTCAACAGGAAGAGCGGCACGCCCAGCAGCGGCGCCACCAGGCTCGCGCCGCTCAACGCGCGCCGGCCACCGCTGCGCTTGCCGCGCGCGCGCGCCGTCTCGCAGACGGCCACCCAGGCTCCGAGCGCTGCGTTCCAGATGGTTTTGTAGACGACGTTCATCGGCGGTTCTCCATGGGCCGCGCATGCAAGGCGTCGCGGCGGAAATCGGGTCGGGCGCGGCAGGCGATGCATGAGGAAGCGGGCACGGTCGATGCAGCCGACGACCGCGGGTCGATGGCTGGCGTGCTGCTTTTCATGGGATCTCCTCCTGCCATGCAAGCGCGAATGCGCATGGCGCGTGCGGCATCACTGCGTTGCCGCTTGGAGGGAAATTCTCAAAGGCCGATGTCCGATTTGCACCTTACTTTTTCTTGCAACGGACACCCCAAACACCCCCGGGAAACCGTGGTTCCGGGAGCAAAGGAATGCATTGGTTCTCGCATCGCGCGTGGCCGTGCGCGCGCTGCTCAAGGCTCGATGCGCGCGTCCCCCTGGAAGCTGTAGCCCTCGCCGCGCACCGCGACGATCGGCAGCTTCTCGCCGCAGGCCTGCTCGGCCTTGCGGCGCAGCCGCGAGACCGTGACATCGAGGTTGCGCTCGTAAGCTTCGAGCCCGGGGCGCCCCATCGCCGCGAGCAGCGTGCCGCGGTCCACCACTTCGCGCGGCTGCTCGATCAGGCATTGCAGAAGCCGTGCTTCCGCGTTCGACAGCTGCACGCGCTCGCCGGCCGGCGACAGCAGCAGCCAGGTGGTGTAGTGATAGCGCCAGGGCACGTGCGCGGCGAGCTCGCCGGCCTGCGCGGCACTGGGCTCGCGCGCGCCCTGCCCCGGCGTCTCCTGGCTGCGTTGCAGCAGGTTGTGCAGCACCATCTCGAGCTCGCGCAGGTTCACCGGCTTCACGAGGTAGTAGTCGGCGCCCAGACCCAGACCATGCAGCCGGTCGTTGAGCATGCCGCGCGCGGTCAGCATCACGATGCGCATGGCGCTGCGCGAGCGCAGGCGCGCCAGCACGCTGAAGCCGTCCTCGCCCGGCAGGTTGACGTCGCACACCACGGCATCGAAGTCCTGCCGCTCGAGCTCCGCGTCGAGCTTCTCGGCGCTCTCCACGCCGTACGCGAGCATGCCCACGCCGCGCAGGTAGCGCAGCACCGTGTCGCGCAGGTCGTCGTCATCCTCGATGACCAGGACGCGGGTCGCGGCGCTCACCGGCGGCCTCCGTGCACGGCCATCGGCAGCGCGACCGCGTCGCGCGCTGGCGCCGGCTCGGCGCTGCCGAGCAGCGGCAGCGTCAGCGTCAGCACGGCCCCCTCGCTGGCGCCGTTGGCGGCGACCACGCTGCCGCCATGGACCGTGGCGATGCGGTGCACCATGTGCAGGCCCAGCCCGATGCCCGGGATGCGCCGCACGCCGGCCGCGCGGTAGAAGCGCTCGAACACATGCGTCAGGTCCTGCGGCATGAAGCCCGGGCCTTCGTCGCACACCTGGATGCAGACGCCCGGTATCGCATCGCCTTCGGGAAAGCCGTCGGCACGGCAGCGGCGGATGCCGGCGCGCACGCGCACCGGCGAATGCGGCGGCGCGTACTTGATGGCGTTGGTCAGCAGGTTGTCCATCGCGATGTGCATCAGCGTCTCGTCCGCCAGCACCGGCAGCTCGCGCGCATCGAGCTGCAGCGAGATGCGCCCGCCGGCCATGCCCTCGTTGTGCTCCTCGATCTTCTCGCGCAGGAACACCGCGAGCTCGAGCGGCGCCAGGTGCAGGTTGTTGCTCGAGGCATCGAGCCATTCGTCGGCCAGCAGGGTGTCGACCAGGTCGCGCATGCGAAAGACCGTGCGGCCGATCTTCTCGGCTTCCCTCTTGACCTCCTCGCGCGCCAGGCCGAGCCGTTCGTCCGAGAGGATCTGCGCCGAGCCGCCGATCGTGCCGAGCGGCGTGCGGAACTCGTGCGACACCATGGCCAGCAGGCCGCGCTGCTCGCGCAGCGCCAGCGCCAGCTGGTCGTGCGTGCGATGGTGCTGGGCGATCTCCTGGCGCAGGTCGTGGGTGCGCTCGTTCACGCGCCGCGCCAGGCGCGCGCGGTGCCGCAGCGACAGCGAGAGCGCCCGCCGCTCGCGCTGGCGCACGCGCCAGCCCAGCGCGAAGAAGAAGGCCATGATGTGGAGGATGCTGCCGATCGCGTAGCTGGACTGGGTGACCAGCGTGTAGGGCAGCCACTGCAGGTTCTTGGCGAAGTGCATCGCGCCCATCATCAGGTAGACCGCATAGCCGATCAGTCCCGGCCAGGCCTGGAGGTTGCGGCGCAGCGCCACCGCGCACATCGGCACGATGCAGACGGCGAACAGCACCCAGGCCATGTTCAGCGGGCGCGCGACACGACCGTAGCCGCCGGCGATGGCGATCGCGCAGCCTGCGAGGCACAGCAAGGTCATGACCTGGAACACGCGATTCATGCGCGGGAACTGCCGGTCCATGTCCAGCAGCACGCGGGCGAATGCGAAGGCGGCGGCCGTGTGCAGGCAGACCGCAAAGTTGTGCAGGCGGACGGCGGCCCGCGGGTCGTCCTGCAGCCACAGCGCCGCCGGCAGGCCCTCCGAGCTCGCGAACAACAGCGCCAGCGTGAACAGGTAGCCGGCATAGGCGAGGAAGCGCCGGTCGGGCAGCGCGATGCCCATCATCAGGCTGACCACCGCCATCAGCAGGGCCATGCCGGTGACCGCCGCATCGACGTAGTTGAGCTCCTGCTGCACCACCGCCTGCTCGCGCAGCGGCGACACCCCGCCCGCGAGGCTCAGCGAACGGTCGCCCGCGAGGCGCACCCAGACCCAGCGCGGCTCGGTGTCGCGCAGCTCGGGCAGCCGCGTCGCGGGGATCGACCAGGGCAGCTCGCGCTGCGAGCCGGCACGCATCCCGCCGAGTTCGCGGTGGACGAAGCCGCCGCCCGCGCCGCCTTCGGCATCGGGCCACCACACGTCGATGTAGTCCGCGTAGGGTGCGTTGAGCCGCAGCCACCAGCCGCCCTCGAGCGGACGCGCCACCTCCTCGGGCGAGGCCTGGATCCGGAAGCGCACCCACCACGCGCCCCGGGCGTAGCCGCCGTTGAAGACATTCGCGAGCGTCTCGAACTGCTGCTGATAGGGCGGCGCGGCGACCTGTTCGCGCGTGAGCAGGCCGGTCTTGTCGTGGAAGGCCTCCAGATGCCCGATGAAGTTGCGCTCGCGGATGCTCAATGCGGTGTCGAGCCGCAGCGGCTCCACCTGCGCATGGCTCGGCAGTGCCAGGCAGGCCAGCAGCAAGAGGGCAAGCCATGTCCCGAGATGCTTCAGGCGTGGGGCAATGAACAAAGTGGCCGTCCGGGTCCTCGAATTCATGCAGGGGGCTTCGCGAGAATGGATGTGCTCGTCCGTGGGTGCTGCGTCTACCGATATCCGTGGCACCCGCTCGCCGCCCTCGGGATCGCGCGACCTGGGTGCCGTCGCCGCGCCGGATTCTGGGGCGCGGGTCCCGAGTTTGCACCTTACTTTTTCTTTCATGCGCCCGATCGCGGGCACTGACAGCATTCCGACAGCCGGCCCCAGGCACCATGCGGCCTTCTGGAAAAACACGGAGACAAGACCGATGCGCCTCGACCTTCCCCATCACCTGGGTTCGCCCACCCGCCGCCAATGGTTGCAATCGGGCAGCGCGCTCGCTCTCGGCGGCCTGCTGCCGGGCTTCGCGGGCCTCGCCCGCGCCGACGACACCTGGCCCAACAAGGCCGTGCGCTTCGTCGTGCCCTTCGCGCCGGGCGGCAGCTCGGAGATCGTGGCGCGCTCGACCGCGGTCGAGCTGTCGCGCACGCTGGGCCAGAACGTGTTCGTCGACAACAAGCCCGGCGCGGCCGGCAACATCGCCATGAGCGAGGTGGCGCGCAGCACCGACCAGCACACGCTGATCCTCGGCCACATCGGCACGCTGGCGGTCAACCCGTACATCTTCGCCAAGCTGCCCTACGACGCGAACAAGGACTTCAAGCCCGTGAGCCTGCTGGCCAAGGTGCCCAGCCTCTACGTGGTGCACCCCGACGTGCCCGCGAAGAACCTCAAGGAGTTCATCGCCTATGCCAAGAGCAAGCCCGGCAAGCTCAGCTACGGCTCGGCCGGCAACGGCAGCGCGGGCCACCTCGCCTTCGAGTACCTGAAGATGACTTCCGAGGTCTTCATGCTGCACGTGCCCTACCGCGGCACCGGCCCGATGGTGACCGACCTGCTCTCGGGCCGGCTCGATGCCTCGGCCATCGGCGCGGCCGCGGTCATCCCCTTCATCAAGGCCGGCAAGGTGCGCTGCATCGCCACCGGCTCGGCCAAGCGGCTGGCCCAGCTGCCCGACGTGCCGACCGTGGCCGAGCAGGGCTTCCCGGGCTTCGAGATGACGCAGTGGTACGGCATGCTCGCGCCGGCCAGCATCACGCCGGCCCAGCTCGCCAAGCTCTCGGCCGAAACCATGAACGCCGTGAAGGCGCCCGAGTCGATGCGCCGCCTGACCGGCGACGCGGCCGAGGCCGTGGGCGGCACGCCCGAGCAGTTCGCGCAGTTCATCGCGAGCGAGCAGGCGCGCTGGCAGAAGGTGATCGCGCGGGCGGGCATCAAGCCCGATTGAGCGCGGACCTGCGGGAAAGCCGCCTGGGCGGCGGCACCGCCGCGCCCTACAGTCGCCCCATGCGCATCCTGCTGGCCGAAGACGAACACACCCTGGGCACCTGGCTCAGCAAGGCGCTCGAGCATGCGGGCATCCAGGTCGAATGGGTGGACGACGGCCGGCTGGCCGACCGCGCGCTGCAGCAGCGCGACCACGATGCGCTGGTGCTCGACCTCGGCCTGCCCGGGCTCGACGGCCACGCGGTGCTGCAGCGGCTGCGCGAACGCGACCAGCGGCTGCCCGCGCTGATCCTCACGGCGCGCGACTCGCTCGACGAGCGCGTGAGCGCGCTCAATGCCGGCGCCGACGACTTCCTCGCCAAGCCCTTCGCGCTGGCCGAGCTCGAGGCTCGGCTGCATGCGCTGGTGCGCCGCGCGCGCGGCGTCGAGCATCCGCGGCTGGCCTGCGGGCCGCTGGTGTACGACGGCGCACGGCGCCAGTTCACGCTGGCCGGCGAGGCGCTCGCGCTGTCGCCGCGCGAGCTCGCGGTGCTGCGCGTGCTGGTGCAGCGCAGCGGCGAGCCGCTGTCGAAGCAGCAGATCCTCGAGCGCGTGTTCTCCGACGACGAGGAGGTGCATCCCGAGGCCGTCGAGGTGCTGGTCTACCGGCTGCGCAAGCGCCTGGACGGCAGCGGCGTGCGCATCGTCACGCTGCGCGGCCTGGGCTACGTGCTCGAGGCGGACTGAAGACGGCATGGTGCGTTCCTCGGTCGCCTGGCTGCGCCGCGCCAGCCTGTGGCAGCGGCTCGCGCTGCTGCTGCTGCCCGCGCTGATCGCCGTCACCGGCATCGAGCTGTGGCGCACGCGGCACGATGCGCTCGCGTCGGCCAACGCGGCCTACGACCGCTCGCTGCTCGGCGCGCTCAAGTCCATCGACGCCAACATCTCGACCGCCTCGGGCGGGCTCTCGGTCGAGCTGCCCTACACCATGTTCGAGTTCTTCGAGCTCACGGCCAGCGGCCAGGTGTTCTTTCGCGTGGCCACCTCCGACGGGTTGGTGGAGCTCGGCAGCGCCGACCTGCCCGCGCCGCCCGCCTCGCTGGCGCTCGGCGTGCCTGCCTTCTACGACGCCGAGTACTTCGGCGAGGCCGTGCGGCTCGCGGCCTACCGGCGCGAGCTCGACCGCGCGCCCGCGGGCAGCGCCGGGCGCAGCGTGTTGATCCAGGTCGGCGAGAGCACGCGCTCGCGCCAGGCATTCAGCGCGCGCTTCGTGCGCAGCGCCGCGCTGCGCGACGCGCTGGTGCTCGCGCTGCTGGTGTTCGGCACCGGTGCCGCGCTGGCGGCGGCGCTGCGGCCGCTGTCGCGCCTCGCGCGCGAGGTCGAGGCGCGCAAGCCCGACGACCTCACGCGCATCGCCGACACCGACCTGCCCGCCGACGTGCGGCCGCTGGTGGCCGCGGTCAACCGCCAGATGTCGCGCACGCAGGACCTGGTGGCGCAGCAGCGGCAGTTCCTCGACGATGCCTCGCACCAGCTGCGCACCCACCTGACCACCTTGCAGATGCAGGCCGACTACGCGCAGCGCCAGCACGATCCGCTGCAGGTGCGCGCCGCGCTCGACGCGCTGGGCACCGAGATCGGCCGCGCCACGCGCAGCGCGCAGCAGTTGCTGGCGCTGGGCCGCAGCGACACCGTGGCCGTGGCGCCGATGGCGTTCGAACTCGCCGGCCTGCTGCGCGAGGTGGCCGTCGACCTGCTGCCGCAGGCGCGCGCCAAGCGCATCGACCTCGGCATCCAGGCGCCCGACGAAGCCGCGGAGCACGCGCACCTCGCCATCGCCGACCGCGCGCTGCTGCGCGAGGCGCTCACCAACCTCGTCGCCAACGCGATCGCCTACACGCCGGCCGAAGGCACCATCACCGTGTTCGCGGCCGGCGACGCGGCCGGCTGGAGCCTCAATGTCGAGGACGACGGCCCCGGCCTCGGCGAGGAGGAACGTGCCCAACTGGGCCAGCGCTTCCGGCGCGGCGCGCGCGCGGGCAAGGGCGGCTTCGGGCTCGGCCTGGCCATCGCACGCTCGATCGCGCAGCGCCATGGCGGCGAGCTGCGGCTCGAGGCGCGCGAGAGCGGCAGCGGGCTGCATGCCATCATCTGGTGGCCGAAGCCGGGCACGGCCTGAGCGCCGTCGCTCCTCGTTTCGCGGCCAGAATCCCCGCCATGCCGATCCGCATCGATCACCCTCGACGCCACGCTCTGCGCGCGCTCTCGGCGCTGCTGCTGCCCGGCGGCGCGATGCGCGCCTTCGCGGCGCCGCAACTCGATCCGGCCGATCCGTCGCAGGCCGCGGCCGAATGCATCATCCCCGCCAAGGCCGGCGGCGGCTTCGCCCTCACCTGCGCGCTCGCGCGCGACGCGCTGCAGGCCGTGCGCCCCGCGCGCGCGCCGCTCGCTCAGCGCTTCCTGCCGGGCGGCATCGGCGCCCTTGCGTTCGACCGCATCGCCACGGGCCGCCTCGGCGGTCCCGGCACGCTGGTCGCGTTCTCGAGCGGCTCGCTGCTCAACCTCGCGCAGGGCCGCTTCGGCCCGCATCCGACCAGTTCCGTGCGCTGGGTCGCCGCGCTCGGCACCGACTACGGCGTGGTCGTGGTGCACCGCGACTCGCCCTGGCGCAGCCTGCGCGAGCTGATGGCCGCGCTGCGCCAGTCGCCGTCGCGCATCGTGTTTGGCGCCGGCGGCACCGTCGGTAGCCAGGACTGGGTGAAGGCCGCGCTGCTGGTGCGCGCCGCCGGCGGCGACCACCGCGCGATGCGCTTCGTCTCCTTCGAAGGCGGCGGCGATGCGCTCGGCGCGCTGCAGGGCCGGCATGTCGACGTGTTCGCGGGCGACGCCGCCGAGGCACTGCAGGCCATGGCCGGCGGCACCGCCGTGCGCCTGCTCGCGGTGCTGTCGGAAGCGCGGCTCGGCGGCGCGCTCGCGGGCGTGCCGACCGCGCGCGAACAGGGCGTGGACCTCGTGTGGCCCACCGTGCGCGGCCTCTACATCAGCGCCGACGTGCCCGACGCCGCGCTGCGCGCCTGGACCACCGCTTTCGAGGAGGCCATGGCCGCGCCCGGCTATGCTGCGCTGCGCGAGCGGCATGGGCTCTATCCCTTCGCGCTCACGGGCGCCGCGCTCGATGCCTATGTACGGGAACGCATCCAGGCGTATAGGCAGCAGGCGGAAGCACTGGGGCTGCGACGGTGGAATCCTTGAGGCGGATCGCCAACGGCAACGGCGACACGAGATGAAGCGCTACTTTCATTCGAAGCTCGACGCGGCCTTGCAGCTGCTCGAAACCCTCATCGGCTTCGGCCTGGTGTCCGGCGCCGCGGTGGCCGCGGCGCTGGGGCAATTCATCCTCGGCGGAATCCTGGCGGCGCTGGCGATCGGGGTGTTCCTGCGCTTCAAGCGGGGACGGGTGCGCAAGTAGATGCATCGGCCCCTGTTTTCCCGGCCAGGTCTCGCGGCGAATCGGTCGATGCCGTATCGCATCGCGGCCGCCCTGAGCCTCGTCCTGCTGCATTCGATGTCCGTCGCCGCGCCACGCCTGTTCGACGTTCCGCTGGCAGCCGTCACGCCGGCCCTGCTGGCCGAAGCCGCCAATCACTATGTGGCGCTGGGCGAAACGGAAGCCATGAAGGAACTTGGAGGACTGGCCCGGTCGAGTTCCCCACTCGCTCGCGGTTTTTTCGATGGCAACGACATCCGGATCGGCTGGTTGTGCCGGATTCTTTTCGAGCAAGGTTGCGGTTCTCCGTCCTCGAGGCCACCCGGATTCGGTGGACTGACCGATTTTCCCGAGCGGAACATGCGCCCCGACCACTGGCCGCTCTTTCCGCTGGCGCGCTCCGGCACGAGCCATTTCGTCCTCGGCCACTCCTACCTGATCGGAGGCCTGCCGGAATTCGCCTCCCAGTACCTCGACTACTCGCGGCAGCATGGCACTTTCAGACAGAGGCCCTTGCCCGTTCCCACGCGCGGACAGGCCATCAAGGATGCCTTGGCGCTGCGCGCTTCCACGGAATGGCAATCCCTGCGATGGAAGGACAGCGGCGAAGGATGGTCCTACACGCTCAGCGAAACCGGTGCATGGCACGCCGTGCTGGACCAGGCGATCGCCATCGAGGAACAGCCGCACGCACCTGCAACACGGCGACCCTGAACAGCCGACGGCTTTGCCATGCTCGACACACTGATCTTTCTAGCCGGACTCCTGAACGCCGCCAGCCTCTGGCGTACCTGCGTCTGCCTGCTCCCGGGCTTCGCGCTGGGCGTCTGGCTCTGGCAGATCGGTGACGCCCCATTCGGACCCGGATGGCTCTGGGCCGTCCTGGCCGTGCTGTCGAGTGCCGCACTGGGCATCGCCTGGGAGCTCCGCGCCACGCGCCGAGCCCGGAGAATGCGGCGTCCCCGGCCGGTTCCAGAATGATCGGCGGACCCAAGCACATGCTCGAAGCCCTGATCTCCCCCACCTCCTGCGTCGGCGCAGCGGCAGGCCTGCTCGTCGGCCTCGCGGTCCACTGGTTCGCACCGGCCGACATCGACACCGTACAGCTCGGTGCCTGGCTCGTGGGCATCGGCTGGTCCGCGGGCCTGGCGTGGGACCTCATGCACACGCGCCGGCCGAAGTAGCACGACACACACATCCCAAAGAGACCACCGCATTGAACCCCGCAGACCTGGAGCACTACCTCCACGACCACATCCCGCTCTCGAAGGCGATGGCCGTGTCCGTCGCCTCGGTGGCGCCGCATGAAGTGGTGCTGCGCGCACCGCTCGCGCCCAACATCAACCACCGCGACACCGTGTTCGGCGGCAGCGCCTCGGCGGTCGCGATCCTCGCGGCCTGGTCGCTGCTCAACACGCGGCTGACGGCCGAGGGCCTGGCCAGTCGGCTCGTGATCCAGCGCAACACCATGGCCTACGAGCTGCCGATCGAGGGCGACTTCATCGCGCGCTCGGCCTTCGACGAACCCGCGCAGTGGCTGCCGTTCGCGCGCATGCTGGCGCGCAAGGGCAAGGCCCGCATCTCGGTGTCGTCGCAGCTCGAATACGGCGGGCAGGTCGTGGGGCGGCTGACAGGCGAATTCGTGGCGCTGCGCCCGCCGCCCGAACCGACCGCGTAGCAACGGCCATGCAGAACACTCTCGTGAAATCCGCGGTGCGGGTCTTCGAACTGCTCGAGCTGTTCGAGGCCGAGCAGCGGCCGCTGCGCGTGGCGGAGATCGTGCAGAAGCTGGGCGCGCCGCAATCGAGCGTCTCGATGCTGCTCAAGACCCTGGCCAGCCAGGGCTACATGGAGTACGAGCGCGCGACGCGCAGCTACTGCCCGTCGGTGCGCGTCGCGTTCCTCTGCGAATGGGCCACGCGCATGCCGGGCCAGCGCGAGACGATCCACGACACGCTGCGCCGCCTGGCCAGCGAGACCGGCGAGTCGGTGCTGCTCGGGCGCAAGAGCGGCCTCTCGCTGCAGTACATCTCGGTGATCCAGTCGCAGCATGCGCTGCGCTTCTCGCCGTCACCGGGCGTGAAGCGGCCCATGCACCACGCCGCCATCGGCATCATGCTGCTGAGCGAGATGAAGGACGAGCAGATCGAGCTGCTGCTGCGGCGCTACAACGCCGAGCGCGGCAAGGGCGGCCCGATCGCACGGATCGCGCAGACCCTGCGCGCGGTCGAGCAGGCGCGCGAACAGGGCTGGTACGAATCGGCCAATCTCGCGACCTCGGGCGCGGGCGTGATCGCCACCCTGATTCCCACCAAGATCCGCAGCCAGCGGCTGGCGATCGGGATCGGTGCGCCGGTCGATCGGCTGCACCAGCGGCGCAAGCAACTGCTGCCCGCGCTGCTGGCCGCCGCGGGAAATTGCTGAGCGCGGCGCTCAGCGGCCTTGGTCGCGCGCCTCGATCGCCGCCTGCATTGCCAGCAGGCGCCGCGCCTGCGCAAGATGCAGCCGCTCGACCATCCGGCCTTCGAGGTTGATGACGCCCGCGCCCGCATGGCGGGGCAGCTCGAAGGCCGCGACGATCGCCCGCGCCTCCTCGAGCGCCGCCGCCGAAGGAGAGAAGGCCGCGTTCGCCGGCGCGATCTGCGACGGATGGATCAGCGTCTTGCCGTCGAAGGCCATGCGCGCCGACTGCAGGGCCTCCGCATCGAAGCCCGCGGTGTCGGCGAATTCGTTCCAGACGCCGTCGAGCACGCAGATGCCGTGCCGCCTCGCATTGAGCACGACATTCATCAGCCAGGGCATCAGGTAGCGCCGCCCATCGCCCGCGAACACGCCCGTTTCCTTCGCGAGATCGTTGGTGCCGACCACGAGCGCCTCGAGCCGCGGTCGCGCGCCAAGGCCGGCACGCACGATATCGTCGAGCGCCGCGAGCGCATCGGCCGTCTCGACCATCAGCCATAGCCGCAGTTCAGCGCCGAGACCATGGCGCAGCGCCGCCTCCGACAGGAAGCGCACGTCGTTCGCGCTGCCGATCTTGGGCACCAGCAGCGCATCGGGGCGGCAGCGCGCCACGGTGCGCATGTCGGCATCGAAGTCCGCGCTGCCGATGGCATTGATGCGCACCACCCTGTAGTGCGGCCCGGGCCATCCGGCCTCGAAGACCTGCAGCAAGTGGCCGCGCGCCGCCTCCTTCATCTCGGGAGCGACGGCATCTTCGAGGTCGAAGACCACGGCATCGGCATCGAGGCCGCCGACCTTGGCGAGGGCGCGTGGATTGGAGGCCGGAACGTAGAGCGCCGAACGGCGCGGTGGGTTCTGAAGTGCATTCATGGGCGTGCAGTCTGCCGCTTCGCTCGCATGCCCTCCATCGCATATGTGATGGTTCTCGCGCGTCTTCAACCATCACATCCATGATGCTTTTCGCCGACGCACGCCCGGATACTTCAGCGAACGAGACAACCAGACGGCAGGAAAAAAATGAGCGAAGCGCACACCGGCGTGACGAAGGACGTGGAGGCCACGCGGCTGCTGGCCGAATGGATCGGCGGCGGCGCGCAGCAGGCGATCACGCCGCTGGCGCTCGAATGGGCGCGGCACGCGATGCTCGACTGGCTCGCCGTGACCATCGCGGGCAGCAGCGAACCGCTGGTGCGGATACTCGCGGAAGAATATGGCGGCAGCGCCGGCGAAGCCTCCTCGCTGATCGCAAGCGGCCGCCGTGCGCGGCCGCTGGACGCGGCGCTGATCAACGGCGCCGCCGGCCATGCGCTCGACTTCGACGACGTGGCCTCGCGCATGTTCGGCCACCCCAGCGTGCCGGTGGTGCCCGCGGCGCTGGCGCTGGCACAGGCGCGCGGCGCTTCCGGCCTCGCGCTGCTGCGCGCCGTGGTGGTCGGCCACGAGATCGAGAGCCGCGTCGGCGAGATGGTGGGTCCGAGCCACTACCGCCACGGCTTCCATGCGACCGGCACCGTCGGCACGCTGGGCGCCGCCGCGGCCTGTGCCCACCTGCAAGGGCTCGACCCGTCGCGGACCGCGCATGCGCTGGGCCTCGCGGCCACCCAGGCCGCCGGACTCAAGTCGATGTTCGGCACCATGGCCAAGCCGCTGCACGCGGGCAAGGCCGCGATGAACGGGCTGATGGCCGCGCAGCTCGCGGCGCGCGGCTTCACCGCCAACGAGCAGGCGATCGAGGGCGCGCAGGGTTTCGCGCGCACGCTGGCACCGGAGCTCAACCCCTTCCCCGCCACCATCGACACCACGTCCGGCTTCGCGATCGAGCGCACGCTGTTCAAGTACCACGCCGCCTGCTACCTCACGCACTCGTCGATCGAGGCCATCCGCGAACTGCGCGCGCGCCACGGCGTCGGCCTCGACGACCTGGAGACGCTGACGCTGACGGTCTCGGGCGAAGGCAACCACCGCGGCGTCTGCGACATCGAGGCCCCGGCGACCGGGCTCGAAGTCAAGTTCTCGATCCGCCACCTGGCCGCGCTGGCTTTGGACGGCGCCGACACCGCCGCGCTCGGTCTCTACACCGACGAGACGGCAAGCGATCCGCGCTGGCGCCGGGCGCGCGAGCGCGTGACGCTCGAGGTCGCCGACACGCAGCAGCGCGACACCGCGACCGCCACCCTGCGCACGCGCGATGGCCGCGTGCTGAGCGCGCAGGTCAATGTCGCCATTCCCGCCACCGACCTCGATGCGCAATGGCAACGCCTGCATGCCAAGGCGCGCGCGATCGCCGAGCCGGTGATCGGCGCCGCGCGCTTCGAGCGGCTGGCGCAGGCGGTCGCGGCGCTCCCCACCTCCCCCCACCTCCACTCCCTGATCGAAGCGATTCAATGACGCCCAACGACATCACGGTCCAACGCCTGAAGGCCGAGGCCAGGCCCAGGACACGCGGCAACCGGTACGAGGATTTCGACATCGGCCGCCGCTTCGCGCACCACTGGGGCCGCACGGTCACGGCCGCGGACAACACGCTGTTCTCCACGCTGACGCTGCACTACAACCCGCACTACACCAACGAGGCCTTCGCCCAGGCCCATGGACACCCGACCACGCCGGTCAATCCGCTGCTGGTGTTCAACACGGTGTTCGGCCTGTCGGTGGAAGACCTGTCCGAGGGCGGCGGTCCCTTCCTGGGCGTGGACGAGCTCAGCTACCTGCGGCCCGTCTATCCGGGCGACACGCTCGAGGCCCGCTCCGAAGTGGTGGCCGCGCGCCTGGCGAGCAACCGCCCGGGCTACGGCATCGTCACCTGGCACACGCGCGGCAGCAACCAACGCGGCGAGGAGGTCATCGCCTTCAAGCGCACGAACCTGGTCAAAACGAGGAACTGAAACGATGTCGGAAGATGGTCTGGGCTACATGACGCAAGAGCGTCGCATGATCCGCGACGCGGCGCGCGAATTCACGATGAAGGAGGTGCTGCCGGTCGCCAACAGGCTCGACGGTCCGGAGGGCGAGATCCCGATGGAACTGCGCCAGAAGATCGCCGACATGGGCTACTTCGGGATCATGATTCCCGAGCAGTACGGCGGCCTCGGCCTCGGCTATTTCGAGTACTGCCTGATCTGCGAGGAACTGGCACGCGGCTGGATGTCGGTCGCCTCGATCGTCGCGCGCGCCCAGGGCGGCTGGATCAAGGCCGCCATGCCCGAGGAGATGCGCGCCAGGTACCTGCCGCGCGTGGTGCGCGGCGAGTTCCTCAACGCGAGCGCGCTGTCCGAGCCCGATACCGGCTCCGACCTGGCCTCGATCTCCTGCCGCGCGGTGCGCGACGGCGACGAGTGGGTGATCACCGGCAACAAGTACTGGTGCACCTTCGCGGACGGCGCCGACTACATCACGCTGTTCGCCCGCACCGCGCCGCCGCCCAATTCCGACAAGCGCTGGCTCGGCATCTCCTGCTTCCTGATCGAGAAGGAGCGCGGCAGCTTTCCGAAGGGCATGACCGGCGCGCCGATCCCCAAGATCGGCTACTTCGGCTGGAAGACATTCGAGCTCGCGCTCGACGGCCTGCGCGTGCCGGCGGACTGCCTGATCGGCGAGGAAGGCAAGGCCTTCCACCTGATGACCAAGGGCCTGGAAGGCGCGCGCGCCCACACGGCCGCGCGTGCCATCGGCCTGGCCCAGGGTGCGCTCGAGGACGCCATCGCCTACGCGGGCGAGCGCAAGCAGTTCGGCATGCCGATCGCCGAGTACCAGGCGATCCGCTTCAAGATCGCCACCATGGCGACCGAGATCGAGGCGGCGCGCCAGCTCATGCACTTCGTCTGCAGCGCGATCGACAGCGGCCGGCGCTGCGACAAGGAAGCCTCGATGGCGAAGTACTTCGCCTCCGAGATGGCCGAGCGCGTGACCTCCGAGGCGATGCAGATCTTCGGCGGCGCGGGCTACACCAGGCTGTTCCCGGTCGAACGCTACTGGCGCGACGCGCGGCTCACGAAGATCTTCGAGGGCACCTCGGAGATCCAGCAGCGCATCATCGCGACCAGCCTGCTGGGCAAGTCGGAGGTCGAGGCCATGATCGCCGGGCGCGCCTTCGCGGCCGTGGCGCAGAAAGGCGGCGCGGCATGAGAAGCGCCGAACTCACCAGCGCCGACAACTACTTCGAGGACTTCGAGGTCGGCCTGCTGCTGCGCCACCACCGCGGCAAGACCGTGACCGAGATGGACAACGTGCTGCTCACCAACCTGGTGATGAACACCGCCGAGGGCCATTTCAACGAGGACGCGATGAAGAAGCAGGATGCGCGCGGCATCTTCGCGCAGCGCGTGGTGTTCGGCGGCATCAACCTGTCGATGGTGCTCGGGCTCGCGGCCCAGGACACGGCCGAGCAATGCCTGCAGGAACTGGCGCTCGACCGGATCCGCCTGTCGCATCCGGTGTTCCATGGCGACACCCTCTATGCCTACAGCGAGGTGCTGGAAGCGCGCGCGGCCGACCGCGACGACGCCGGCATCGTGCGCTTCCGGCACTACGGCCTGAACCAGGACGACAAGCTCTGCGTCGAGGCCGAGCGCACCGTGCTGCTCAAGCGCAAGAGCCATTGGGCGGGCCGGTGACGCAGGCTGCCCCCGCCGCCGGCGCGCTCGACGGCCTGGTCGTGCTCGACCTCACGCGCATGCTGGCCGGTCCCTACGCCACCATGATGCTGGCCGACCAGGGCGCGCGCGTGGTGAAGATCGAGCCGCCCGGCGGCGACCCCACGCGCCGGACCGGCCCGCACCTGCCCGGCGCGCTGACCATCGCCGAAGGCGGCTTCGGTGGCTACTTCGCCTCGATCAACCGCAACAAGCAGTCGCTCGCGCTCGACCTCAAGCAGCCCGCCGGCAAGGCCGCGCTGCTGCGCATGGTGCGCGGCGCCGACGTGCTGGTCGAGAACTACCGCTGCGGCGTGATGGAACGGCTGGGCCTGGGCTACGAGGCGCTGATCGCCGAGAACCCGCGCCTGGTGTATGCCGCGATGCGCGGCTTCGGCGACCCGCGCAGCGGCCGCAGCCCCTACGCCGACTGGCCGGCCTACGACCCGGTCGCGCAGGCGATGGGCGGCATCATGGGCATCACCGGCCCGGTGCCCGCGGGTGCGCCGACCAAGATCGGCCCGGGCGTCGGCGACCTGGTGCCCGCCACCTTCCTCGCCTTCGGCATCGCCTCGGCCTGCTGGCGCGCGCAGCGCACCGGGCGCGGCCAGTTCGTCGACGTGTCGATGGTCGATGCGGTGCTGGCGATCTGCGAGCGGCTGGTCTACCAGTACAGCGCCTCGCACGAGTCGCCGGGCCCCGAGGGCAACGGCCACCCGCTGCTGTGTCCCTTCGGACTGTTCCCCGCGAAGGACGGCCACGTGAGCCTCGGCGTGCCCAACGACCGCTTCTGGGTGCCGCTGGTGCAGCGCATGGGCCGGCCCGAGCTCGCGGGCGATCCGCGCTACGCGAGCAACGAGGCGCGCATGGCGCACCGCGCCGAGGTCGAGGCCCTGGTCGGCGAATGGACCGCTCGCCACACCAAGGCCGAGCTGTCGTCGCTGCTCGGCGCGGAGATTCCGTTCGGCCCGGTGTTCGATGCGCAGGACATCTTCGAGGACGCGCATTTCCGCGCGCGCGGGATGCTGGTGGAGACCGAGCAGCCGGGCGCCGCGCGCGCGCTGACCGTGGCCGGCACGCCCGTCCACATGAGCGACACGCCCGGCGGCGTGCACCGGCGCGCGCCGCTCACCGGCGAGCACAGCGACGCGGTGCTCCAGGGCTTCGGCTTCGCGCCGGCCGAGATCGCGGCGCTGCGCGCCGACCACGTCATCCACTGAAACCACTGCCTGAAGGAAACGAGTTCCATGCAAGAACGACCCCAGAGACTGCGCCGCTGCCAGCTGTCCGTGCCCGGCTCGAGCGAGAAGATGATGCAGAAAGCCGCCGGCATGGACGTCGATTTCGTCTTCCTCGATCTCGAGGATGCGGTCGCGCCGTCGGAGAAACGCCCCGCGCGCGCGAAGATCGTGCACGCGCTCAACGGCCTCGACTGGGGCCGCACCACGCGCTGCGTGCGCATCAACGACCTGACGACCGAGTACGCCTACGAGGACATCATCGAGGTGGTCGAGGGCGCGCGCGAGAACCTCGACGTGATCATGCTGCCCAAGGCGATGAGCGCGGCCGACGTGCAGTTCGTCGACAAGCTGCTGTCGATGATGGAGAAGAAGCTGGGCCTCAAGAAACGCATCGGCATCGACGTGCTGATCGAGGAGGTCGAGGCCATGATGCGGGTCGAGGAGATCGCGGCCTCCACGCCGCGGCTCGAATGCCTGATCTTCGGCATGGGCGACTACTCGGCGAGCCAGGGCATCTCGCTGCGCGACATCGGCGGCGCCAGCGGCTACCCCGGCGACATCTGGCACTACCAGCGCCACAAGCTGACCATTGCCGCGCGCGCGCACCGCATCGATGCGGTCGACGGCCCCTTCGCAGACTTCAGGGACCCCGACGCCTTCCGCGAGGAATGCCGGCGCTCGATGATCCTCGGCATGGTCGGCAAGTGGGCCATCCATCCCTCGCAGGTCGCGCTCGCGCAGGAAGCCTTCTCGCCGCCGGCCGCCGATGTGGCGCGCGCGCGCGACATGATCCAGGCCTACGACCAGGCCCTCGCGCAGGGCCTCGGCGCCGTGCAGTACGACGGAAAGATGATCGACATCGCGTCGGTGCGCATCGTGCGCAACCTGGTCGAGCGGGCCGACCGCATCGGCATGTAGGCGCGCGTGCCCGTGGACGCGCTGCCGCCGGCAGCCGCGTCACCTGAAGCGACCCGAAGGAGACAAAGCAATGCAACGAGACAAGATCGAACCGTTCCTGCCCCTGGATGCCGCCCGCCGGCGCCAACTGCTCGCGGCCGGCCTGGCGCTGGGCACCGGCGCACTGCCGCGGCTGGCCTTCGCGCAGGACTGGCCCACCAAGCCGGTGCGGCTGGTGGCCGCGCAGGCGCCCGGCTCGTCCAACGACGCCACCGCGCGCGCGGTGGCCGAGTACATGACCTCGAGCCTGGGCCAGGCGGTGGTGGTGGAGAACAAGCCCGGCGGCATCGGCATGATCGCGGCGGACAACGTGGCGCGCTCCCCCGCGGACGGCTACACCCTGCTCATCACGCTGCACAGCCAGCTCGCACAGGCACCGGTGATGCTCAAGAAGGTGCCGCTCGACACCTCGAAGGACCTGGTGCCGATCGCGGCCTTCAGCACCGGCGTGTCGCCGATGGTGGTGAAGAAGGACCTGCCGGTGAAGAACTTCAAGGAACTGCTCGCGCTCGCGCTCGCGCGCCAGCGGCCGGTGTCGGTGGGCAACTACGGCATCGGCTCGGGCTGGCAGATCATGATGACCCAGCTCGCCAAGCAGACCGGCGCCAGGTTCGACATCGTGAACTACAAGGGCACGGGCCCGATGGTGTTCGACCTGATGGCGGGCAACATCGACATCGGCGCGGGCTCGCTGGCGGGCCTGGGCCCCGGGATCCAGAAAGGCAGCTTCCGGCCGGTGCTGGTGATCTCGGGCGGGCGCTCGGAGAAGCTGCTGCCCGGCATTCCGACCTGGGCCGACGAGGGCTTCACCGGGCCCGCGTTCGAGAACCTCACCGAGTGCAACATGATCCTGGGCCCCGCGGGTCTTCCGGCCGACGTGGTGCGCCGCGTCGCCGATGCCTGCCGCGAATCGGCGTCCAGGTCGGAGGCCGTCAAGAATGTGCTGGCGCAGCTCGGCGTGGAGGAAGCGCCGCTGACGGGCGCCGAGCTGCAGCGCTTCATCCAGCGCACCTGGCCCACCTACCAGGCGATGACGAAGGAGCTGGGGCTGCAGGCGCAGTAGCCGCGCGCTGCGCGGGAAGCGGAGGGAACGCCGCGGGCAGCGGCCGGACCGGGATTACCCCCCGGTGACTGGCCCGGAAAATGCATGAGAATTCGCGCACTTTCGACTGCCTCGGCGCTCGCCGCCCCTTCCCGAACGCACCTCATGCTGCCCCTGCGCGACCTCAACGACATGGAAGACCTGTGGGGCCTGCGCAGCGCCGGTGCGCTGATGAACCTGCCGTCGACCGGGGTGTCGGTGCTGCGCTGGACGCGCAAGACGGCCGGGCCCTTCCAGTTCGACATCGAGACCTCGCAGGACTTCATGATGTTCTCGATGGTGCTGCTGCCGATGGACGCCTGCTCGCGCGTGGACGACACGGTGATCTGGGACGGCCCGATCGAAGGCGGCAGCGTGCGGCTGATCGACTCGCGCACCATCGAGCGCACGGGCTTCGAATCGCCCAGTCCCTTCGACCTGCTGCACATCCATTTCTCGCTCGGCGAGCTGCGCGCGACCGCGCGCCGCTTTGGCATCGACTTCGAGGACTTCGAGCCGCGCGACGGCCCGCTGTACCGCGACGACCACGTGGGCCGGCTGCTCGGCGCGCAACTCGTGGCGGCGCTCGATGCCGATGGCGCGGCCGGGCGCATGTATGCCGACGGCATCGCGCAATCGCTGGTGGCGCACCTGCTGCGCAGCTACGGGCGCGTGGTCCATGCCGAGGCGCCGCCGGCGCACGAAGGCCTGCAGGCGGCCTTCGACCACGTGGAGCGCCATCCGCACGAGCCGCTGAGCGTGGCGCGGCTCGCGCGCCTGGCCGAGATGAGCGAATTCCATTTCGCGCGCCGCTTCAAGCAGCGCTACGGGCTCACGCCGCACGCGCACCTGGTGGCGGCGCGGCTGCGGCTGGCCAAGGCCGACCTGGCCTTCTCGGACAAGAACATCCTGCAGATCGCCATGGACTGCGGCTTCTCCGACTCCAGCCATCTCGCGCGGCTGTTCCGCCGCACCGAGGGCATGACGCCGCAGGTCTACCGGCAGGCCCGGCGCCAGTAGCGGACCGCGCCACCGCGCCCTCGCGCCGGCCCGGCAGCAAGAACATGCTGTCCGCCGCGCAGGATTGACCGAGACGGCCTGCCCCCTCGCTCGAAAGAATCGCCCTCGCCATCCGGCTTCTCCGGGTGATGTTCGAGGAGATTCGAGTGACAGCAGCAACTGCGATGCAGGACAGCATGCCGGGCGTCGAGGCCGGCGACGAGATCGCGGCCGGACTCCGGCTGCGCGGCGGCACCGAGAAGGCGCGCGCCACGCGACGCGACCGCGGCGAAGGGCCGTTCGAGCGCCTGGTGCTGCGCGGCGCCACCGTGATCGACGGCACCGGTGCGCCGCCCTGGGGGCCGGTTGACATCGTGATCGAGCGCGACCGCATCGTCGAGATGCGCAGCGTGGGCGCACCGCGCCTCGCCATCGATCCGGCCGGGCGCCCCGCCGCGGGCCGGCACGAGATCGACTGCCACGGCAAGTTCGTCACGCCGGGCTTCGTCGATGCCCATGCCCACATCGGCTCGCCCTTCGTCAGCCGCGATGCGCCGCCGGCCGACTACGTCTACAAGCTGTGGCTGGCGCATGGCGTGACCACGGTGCGCGAGATGGGCTGCTTCAACGGCCTGGGCTGGACCCTGGACCAGCGCGAGCGCGCGGCCGCCGGCACCATCGCGGCGCCGCGCATCCTCGCGCACGCCTACTTCCCGGCCGTCAACGACATCCTCAAGACCCTGCACACGCCGGCGCAGGCGCGCGACTGGCTGGGCCGGCTCAAGGCGCGCGGCGCCGACGGCGTGAAGTTCTTCGGCGCGCCGCCGGCCCTCATGCAGGCCGCGCTGGCCGAGTGCGCGAGCCTGGGCCTGCGCAGCGGCTGCCACCATGCGCAGATGGCCGTGACGCGCATGAACGCGCTGACCACCGCGCAGTGGGGCCTGACCAGCGCCGAGCACTACTACGGCCTGCCCGAGGCGCTGTTCGAAGAACGCGTGGTGCAGAACTACCCGGCCGACTACGACTATGGCGACGAGTACTTCCGCTTCTCGGTCGCGGGCCAGACCTTCGGCCAGGCCGCGCAGCCCGGCAGCGCCACCTGGCGCAACGCGATGGACCGCTTCCTCGAACTCGGCTTCGCCTTCGTGCCCACCTTCGGCATCTACGACGCCAACCGCGACCTGATGCGCACGCGCCGCGCCGACTGGCACGACGACTACACCTGGCCGGCCTACTGGGACAACTTCCAGCCCTACCGCGGCGGCCACGGCTCGTACTGGTACCGCTGGTCGACGAAGAACGAGATCGAGTGGAAGGAGAACTACCGGCTCTGGATGCGCTTCATCAACGAGTACAAGAACCGCGGCGGCCGCGTCTGCGCGGGCAGCGACTCGGGCTTCATCTTCCAGCTGTTCGGCTTCGGCTTCGTGCGCGAGCTCGAGATGCTGCAGGAGGCCGGCTTCCATCCGCTCGAGGTGATCCGCGCCGCTTCGCTCGAGGGCGCGCACCTGCTGGGCATCGAGGCCGACTGCGGCAGCCTCGAGGTCGGCAAGCGCGCCGACCTGCTGGTGCACGACCAGAACCCGCTCGAGGACTTCAAGCTGCTCTACGGCACCGGCGCGATGCGCCTGAACGACGACAGCCGGCGCGTGGAGTGGCAGCGCGGCCTGAGCCGCACCATCGCGGGCGGCATCTGCTACGACACGGCCGAGCTGCTGGCCGACGTGCGCGCGATGGTCGCGGCCAACCGCACCGAGGCGGCCACGGCATGAATCCGGCGAGCGACTTCCATCCGGTGCCGATCGAGCTGACCGTGCTCACCGGCTTCCTCGGCAGCGGCAAGACCACGTTGCTGTCGAGCTACCTGCGACTGCCGCAGGCGGCCGACACGGCCGTGATCGTCAACGAGATCGGCGAGGTCGACCTCGACGGCGCGGTGCTCGCCGCCACCGCCGCCAAGGTGCCGATGGCCTTGCTGAGCAACGGCTGCGTGTGCTGCGCGATGGGCGGCGACCTGCCCGGCACCATCGCGGCGCTGATCGAGGAGCGCGAGACGCGCGGCCTGCCGCCGCTCGCGCGCATCGTGCTCGAGACCACCGGCCTCGCGCGGCCCGGCCCCGTGCTGCGCAGCCTCGGTCCGCTGGCCGCGCACCTGCGCGCGCAGGTGGTCGCCACCTTCGACTGCGTGCGCGGCGAGTCCCTGCTCGCGCTGCCCGAGGCGGCCGCGCAGATCGCGGGCGCGCAGCGCATCGTGCTGACGCGGCAGGACCTCGCGCCCGCGGGCGCCACCGAGGCGGCACGCGCACTGCTCGCGCGGGTCAATCCACTGGCCGAACTGGTGGCCGAGCCGACGGCGGCAGCGCGCGCACTGGCCGCGCTCGCACCGCCGGCCGCGCGTTCGCCGATGCCCGAACTGGCCGTGTCGGACGACGCGCCCGCGCACAGCGACATCCGCACCGCGCTGTGCCGCTTCGCCGCGCCGGTGGAACGCGACGCGCTCGCCGAATGGCTCGACAACCTCGCGGGCCTGTGCGGCGAGCGTCTGCTGCGCGTCAAGGGCTTGGTCGCGGTGCGCGGCGAGCGGCTGCCGCTGCTGGTGCAGTGCGTGGGCACGCTGTTCGCCCCGCTGCTGCCGTTCGCGGGCACGGCGAACGGCTCCTTCCTGGTCGTGATCGTGCGCGGCACGCGGCTCGACGAACTGCGCGAGCTGCAGCCGCCGCTGCCAATCGCCGTGCACGCGGCCACGCGGCCGAATGCGATCGGCCGGCCGCTGTCGGCCGTGCTCGAGGAAAGCTGCGCATGAGGCCCACCACCGTCGCGCGCCGGTTGCTGGTGGGCGCCACCTATGCCGCGATGCTGCTGCCGCTGGTCACCGTGGCCTGGCTCAGCGTGTTCGCGCAGCCGATCATGAGCTTCCCGCCCGAGGGCTATTCGCTGCACTGGTACGCCAATGCCTGGAGCAAGCCGCAGTTCGCAAGCAGCTTCGTGCTGTCGTTGCAGCTCGCGGCGATCTCGGCGCTGCTCGGCGTGGGCACCGGCACGGCGGCAGCCTATGCGATCGAGCGCGGCCGGTTCCGCGGCCGGCGCGCGCTGTCGGCGCTGCTGCTGTCGCCGCTGGCCTTTCCGGGCGTGGTGCTGGGCACCGGCATCTACGTGTTCTTCGTGCGCGTGGACAACGCCATCGACCTGCAGATCGTCGCCACGCTGCCGGGCCTGATCGCCGCGCATGCGCTGCTGGCGATTCCGTGGACGGTGCGCCTGGTCTCGGCCAGCCTGCAAGGCCTGGGCCGCGCGCCCGAGGAGGCCGCGGCCAACCTGGGCGCGCGCCCGCTCACGGTGTTCCTGCGCGTCACGCTGCCTTCGATGCGCGCCGGCATCGTGGCCGCGGCGGTGTTCAGCTTCATCGCCAGTTTCGAGAACCTCGAGATGACGATGATGCTCACGGGCCCCGGGTACGCCACCCTGCCGGTGGAAATGCTGAGCTACCTCAACTTCAACATGGACCCGACGCTGGCCGCGGTCGGCACGGTGCAGACCGTGCTGATCGCCGTGCTGCTGCTGGTCGCCGATCGTTTCGTCAGTCTGTCCCGGGTGACCTCTTGAGCCATCTCCATCTCGACAACCTCCAGTGCACCTACGACCGCACGGTCGCGGTGCGCCATCTCGACCTGCGCGTGGCCCAGGGCGAACTGCTCGCGCTGCTCGGCCCCTCGGGCTGCGGCAAGAGCACCACGCTGCGCATGGTGGCCGGCTTCGTGCCGCCGAGCGCGGGCCGCATCCTGTTCGGCGAACGCGACGTGACGCATGCGCCGCCGCATGCGCGCGACACCGGCATGGTGTTCCAGGGCTATGCGCTGTTCATGCACATGAGCGTGGCCGAGAACGTGGCCTTCGGGCTGCAGATGCGCAAGGTGCCGCGCGCCGAGCAGGCCGCGCGCGTGAAGGAAGCGCTGCGGCTGGTGCAGCTCGAGCACCTGGCCGAGCGCCGGCCCGCCGCGCTCTCGGGCGGCCAGCAGCAACGCGTGGCGCTGGCGCGCGCGCTGGTGGTGCGGCCCGCGGTGTTCCTGCTCGACGAGCCGATGTCGAACCTCGACGCGCGGCTGCGCACCGAGGTGCGGCTCGAGATCCGCGCGCTGCAGCAGCGCCTGGGCCTCACCACGCTGCTGGTGACGCACGACCAGGAAGAAGCGCTCACCACCGCCGACCGGCTGGCCGTGATGGACCATGGCCGGGTGCGGCAGGTCGGCACGCCGCAGCAGGTGTACGAGCAGCCGGTCGACCAGTTCGTCGCCAACTTCATCGGGCGCTGCAACCTGGTGCCGGGACGGCTCGAGGCGCCCGGTGCTTTCCGCGCGGGCGCGCAGCTGCTGCCCTGCGCCACCGCGGCGACGCAGCCGCGCGCGACCGGCGAGCTCGCGCTGATGGTGCGGCCCGACCGCATCCGCATCGCCGAGGCCGGCGCGCCCGGCCTGCCGGCGCGCGTGAAGCTCGGCACCTACCTGGGCGGCACGACCGAGTGGCACTTCGAGACCGAGGTCGGCCCGGTCTCGGTCGCGCAGCCCAGCGTGCCGGCACGGAGCGCTCCCGCGATCGGCGAGCGCGTGAGCCTGCAGTGGTCGGCGGAGCACGCGCTGCCCCTGCCCGCGGATGCCACGGCTTCCTGAGCTTCCCTTTCCCTCTCTCCACTCCGATCATGTCCATGCATTCCACACGCCGTTCCCTGCTGCTGGCCGCAGCCTCGCTGCCGCTGGCCACGGCCCGCCCCGCCCTGGCCGCCGTCGGCGGCCGCGTCGTCGTCGCCACCTGGGGCGGCGACTACGGCGACCTGCTCGGCAAGCATGTCGAGCAGCCGCTGCTCAAGCCGCTGGGCATCGAGGCGGTGCAGAGCGTGGACGACGGCCCGCCGCGCAAGGCCAAGCTGCTGGCCGAGCGCAACGGCCGCCGCGGCAGCCTCGACGTGGTGTCGATGGTCGACTTCGAGGCCAGCGGCCTCGCGCAGCTGGGCCTGTTCGAGACGCTGACCGAGGCCAACGTGCCGAACGCGAGGAACGCCATCGCCGCGCTGCGCCAGCCGCAGGCGCTGCCGCACATCTACTCGGGCCTGGTCATCGCCTACAACCCCGCGAAGATCAAGGCGGCGCCGAAGTCGCTCGCCGACCTCTGGGACCCGAAGTACAAGGGCCGCGTCGGCTTCGCCGACATCCTGTTCCCCTACAACATCGCCGCCGCCTCGCTCGCGGCCGGCGGTACGCTGGGCGACCTCGCGCCCGGCATGGCCAAGCTCGGCGAGATGAAGGCGCTGGCGCCCAAGATCTTCGCCACCAACGAGGCGGTGGCGCAGGCGCTCAAGGCCGAGGACATCTGGATCACCCTGGCCTGGCGCGCCCGCGTCCACCAGTGGCGGCGCGCCGGCGTGAGCGTGGCGGCGGCCGTGCCGGCCGAGGGCATCGTGCCGACCACCTTCACCGCCTCGGTGCCGAGGAACAGCCAGCAGAAGGACAACGCCTTCGCCTACCTGAACGCCATGCTCGATGCCGGCGCGCAGTCGGCCTTCGCCGAGCGCATGGGCTACGTGCCCACCGTCACCAATGCGAAGCTGCCGCCCGAGCTGGCCGCGCAGATCGCCTTCACGCCCGAGGAGCAGTCGCGCTTCAAGGTGCCCGATTTCGGCTACTTCGCGCAGGCGATGCCGGCGCTGCAGCAGTACTGGTCGCGCGACTTCAAGGCGGCCTGAGCGATGCGTCTTTTGACCCTGCCCGCCATCGCGATCGTGCTGGCGCTGATGGTGGCCCCGATGGCGATGCTGCTGCGCTACTCGCTCAACCTCTACACGCCGACCGAGCTGATGGTCGAGGCCTTCACGGCGCGCAACTACGTGCAGCTGTTCGCCGACCCGTACTTTCGCGAGGTGCTGGGGGTGACGCTGAAGGTGGCCGCGCTGACCACGGGCATCGCCCTGCTGCTCGGCCTGCCCGCGGGCTACACGCTGGCGCGCATGCCGCGGCGCTGGAAGATGTGGCTCACGCTGGCCACCATCCTGCCGCTGATGGTGGGCAACGTGGTGCGTTCGGCCGGCTGGATGGCGCTGCTGGGCAACAGCGGACTGTTCAATGCGCTGGCGCAATGGAGCGGACTGGCGCGCGAGCCGCTGCAGCTGATGTTCCACCAGCCCGCGGTGGTGGGCGTGATGGTCACGATCGTGCTGCCGCTGATGGTGATGACGCTGGCCAGCGTGATCGAGGGCATTCCGCGCAACGTCGAGGAGGCCGCGGCCAACCTCGGCGCGCGGCCCTTCACCGCCTTTCGCCGCGTGGTGCTGCCGCAGGCCATGCCGGGCGTGATCGCGGGCATGTCGCTGGTGTTCATCCTCTGCATGAACGCCTATGCCACGCCGGTGCTGATCGGCGGGCCGCGCTTTCGCATGATGACGCCCGAGATCTACCAGCAGTTCGTCGGGCTCAACAACTGGCCCTTCGGCGCGGCGCTGGCCTTCATGCTGCTGGCGGTGACGCTGGTCGCGGTGCTCGGGATCGGGATGGCGCTGCAGGCCGGCCTCAGGCCCGCAAGGCCGACAGCGCCCGCAGGCGCCGATGCGCCTCGCCCTGCGCATCGATCGGCGACTGGTTCTTCGCCTGCAGGTAGTGGTGGGTGAAGACCGCGAGGTAGGCGTCGAGGATCTGCGCGGCCAGCGCGTCGCCGGCCAGTTCCATGCACAGGCTCGCGACCTCGCTGGTGCAGAGGTGGTCGTCGCGGCCCGACTGGCGCAGCCGGTACTGCGTGCTGCGCGCGAGCACCGGGCTCAGCACCGGCAGCTGCGCGAGGTAGGCGCTGCGCCGGAACATCTTGCGCCCCTCGGCCCAGGTGCCGTCGAGCAGCACGAACAGCGGGCGCTTCGCGGGGCCGCCTGGCGATGCCTCGGGCGGCGCGACGGTCTGCACCACCCGCCCGGGCGCGGCGTACTGCCCCGGAAACACCACGTACGGCTGCCATCGCGGATCGGCCAGCAGGGCCAGCAGCGCGGGATCGGCGTCGGTGCGCGACCAGCCGAAGGCGAAGGTGTCCTCGACCACGTCGGCGATCAGCCAGCCGGTGTTGCTGGGCTTGAGCGCCTCGATGTCGCCCATGATCAGGCAGACGCCCGCGCGCGTGGTCATCGAGGGCCGCAGCGCGCACAGGCAATGGCTGGGCGCGAGCCGGCAGCCGGCGCAACGTTCGCGCTTGAAGCCGCCACGGGCCAGGAAGGGTTTGACGCTGCGCGCGAGGCGTTCGGCGCGCAGCAGGGAGACGGCGTGGGGCATGCGCCGATTCTCGGGCATGCCCGCCTGCCGGCCGGTCTTCAACCGGCCTTGAGGAACACGTCGTGATCGGGCGCGAAGTTGGCGTGCAGCGGCAGCATCGCGCCGCCCAGCGCGCAGGCCTGCGCGCCGACGCGCCCGCCATGCAGCTGCGGGCGCCACAGGCCCTCCCAGTTGCAGCCGTCGAGCGCGGCGCGCGTGGCCTCGAGCAGCGCCTGCTGCAGCGGGCGCGACATCGAGCCGTCCATCACCACGTCGGCCAGGTCGAGCATCGCGGTGCCGCTCGCGATCGCATGGGCCAGCGCCTCGGCGGCCGAGGCGAGCCAGGCCGCGGTGGCGTCGGCGAACGGCGGCTGCAGCGCGCGCTCGTCGTAAGCTGCGTCGGGGTCGACGCCCTCGCGCTGCAGCCGCTGCTCGAGCTCCCACAGCGAGGCCTCGGCGATCAGCTGCGGCGGCGCCGCGTCGGCATCGCCATCACGCTTGGCGCCGCGCACGCGCTGCATCGGCAGCGAGGCGAGCGCGCCGGCATTGCCGTGCGCGCCGCCATGCAGGTGAGAGTTGAGCACCAGGCCGCCGCCGACGAAGGTGTCGACGAACACGTAGAGAAAGCTCTTCAGGTCGTGGCCGCGCCCGCTCACCAGCTCGGCCACGCAGGCCGCGACGGTGTCGCGCGCGAAGATCACCGGCAGGTCAGTGCGCTGTCGCACCTCGGCGCCCAGATCCATGCCGTTCCACAGGTCGGACTGCGCCTTCGACAGCCCGAGCGTGCGGTGCCAGCCGCCGAGCAGGAACGGCGCGGCGAGCCCCACGCCGACGGTGCGCGCGGCCAGCGGCCCGAGGCCGTCGCGCAACCGGTGGGTGTGCTGCGCGATCGCGGGCAGCAGCGCTTCGGCGTCGGGAAAGTCGTAGGCCATCGCATGGCGCTCGCGCACCCGGGCCGTGAAGTCGATCAGCAGCCATTCGGCGCCGCGCCGACCGACCTTGACGCCGATCGCGAAGGCGCCGTCGGGGTTGAGCGCGAGCGGCACGGAGGGCTGGCCGATGCGGCCGCGCACGCGGCTCTGCTTGACGATGAGCCCGTCCTCCTCGAGCCGCGCGGTGATCAGCCCGATGGTCTGCGCGCTCAGGCCGGTGAGGCGCGCGAGGTCGGCCTTGGGCAGGCTGCCGTGCACGCGCAGCGCCTGCAGCACGGTGCGCTCGTTGAACTGGCGCATGCCGACCTGGTTCGAGCCGCGCGGGCGCAGCAGGTCGGGCATGCGCACGGCGGGCGCGGCATCAGGCATGCGCCTCCGCGGGCAAGGCGCTCGGCAGCATGGCACCGGTCATCACGGCCACGGTGTCGCTCATGCTGATCTTCTTCGGATCGAGCACGGCGGCGCGCTTGCCCAGGCGCGCGACGTGGATGCGATCGGCGACCTCGAACACGTGCGGCATGTTGTGGCTGATCAACACCACGGGCAGGCCGCGGTCGCGCACGCGGCGGATCAGTTCGAGCACCATGTTGCCCTCCTTCACGCCGAGCGCGGCGGTGGGCTCGTCCATGATGACCACGTGGCGCGCGAAGGCCGCGCTGCGCGCCACCGCCACGCACTGGCGCTGGCCGCCCGAGAGGGTCTCGACGGCCTGCGTCATCGACTGGATGCCGACCTTGAGGTCCGCCATGCGCGCCGCGCTCTCCAGCAGCATCTTCTTCTTGTCGAGCATGCGCAGCACGTTGCCGAGGAAGCCGGGACGGCGCAGCTCGCGGCCGAGGAACAGGTTCTCGTAGATGGTCATCGCGGGCGCGACGGCCAGGTCCTGGTAGACGGTCTCGATGCCGGCCCGCCGCGCGTCGAGCGGATTGCGGAACTGCACCGGCTGGCCGTCGAGCAGGATCCGGCCCTCGTCGGGCACGATCGCGCCCGACAGTGCCTTGATGAGCGAGGACTTGCCCGCGCCGTTGTCGCCGATCACCGCGAGGATCTCGCCCTCGCGCAGCTCGAAGTCGACGCCGTCGAGCGCGGTGACCTGGCCGTAGCGCTTCACCAGGCCCTGGGCCTGCATCACCACCTTGGGGTTCGTCACGGCGTTCATCAGCGGGCCCCCTTGCGCGAGAGCTGGTCGGCCGCCACCGCGAGGATCACGAGCACGCCTGTCACCAGCACCTGGTAGATCGACGACACGCCCATCAGGGTGAGCCCGTTGCGGAACACGCCCACGATCAGCACGCCGATCAGCGAGCCCAGCACGATGCCGCGGCCGCCGAACAGGCTGGTGCCGCCCAGCACCACCGCCGTGATGGCGTCGAGGTTCTCGGTCTGGCCCGCGTTCGGGTCGCCCACGCCGGTGCGCGCCACCGACAGCAGCGAGGCGATGCCGTAGAGCACGCCCGCGGCCACGTACACGCCCAGCAGCACGCGCTGCGTCGGGATGCCGACCAGCCGCGTGGCCTCGGCGTTGTTGCCCACCGCGTAGACGTGGCGGCCGGCGCCGGTCTCGCGCAGCACGAACCAGACGAGGCCGTAGAGCGCCACCATCAGCACCGAGCCCCACGCCACCTCGGCGCTGCCGATGGTGAAGGTGGTGCCCAGGCCCGTGAGGCCGGCCGGCAGGTCGGTGATGGTCTGCGAGGACGAATACAGCTGCGTGATCGCGAAGGCGATGTTGAGCGTGCCCAGCGTCACGATGAAGGGCGGCAGCTTGATGCGCGTGACCAGCAGGCCGTTGAGCAGGCCGAACAGCGTGGTCACGCCGATGCCGCAGAGGATGGCCACCGGCACCGGCAGGCCGAGCTCGGTGGCGAACTTGCTCATGATGATGCCGCCCAGCGCCATCACCATGCCGCACGACAGGTCGATGCCGGCCGTGAGGATGATCAGCGTCTGGCCGATCGCGATCACGCCGACCACCATCACCTGCTGCAGGATCAGCGAGAGGTTGCCGCCGGTGAGAAAGCGGTCGGACTGGGTCGCGAAGAAGATGCAGGCACCCAGCAGGGCCAGCCACGGCCCGAGGGCGCCCCACGGGATGTGGTGCGTTGCGGATTTCGCCATCGATGTGCCTCCCCGGGGCGGGCTGGTTACTTCTTGCCCCAGCACAGCTCGGCGCCGGTCTTGGTGTCCTTGCTCTCGACGCCGGCCACGCTCTTGCCCGCGATCAGGGTCACGCCGGTGTCGACGTAGCCCGAGGCCTTCTTGCCGGTCTTCGCGAATTCGACGCCCGCGGCCACGCCCATCGCGGCCATCTTCAGCGGGTACTGCTGCGAGGTCGCGGCGATGATGCCGGCGTTGGTGTCCTTGATGCCCTGGCAGCCGCCGTCGACCGAGACGATCAGCACGCCCTTCTCCTTGCCCGCGCGCTTGAGCGCGTTGTAGGCACCGGCCGCGGCGGGCTCGTTGATGGTGTAGACCAGGTTCACGTCGGGCGCCTTCTGCAGGCAGTTCTCCATCACGGTCTGGGCCTTGGCCTGGTCGCCGAAGCTGTCGGCCATGCAGACGATCTCGGGCGCCTTCGAGAGCTCGTTCGACTTGGCGTCGTTGGCCGGCAGGCCGAAGCCCTTCATGAAGCCGTTGTGGCGCTGCGCGCCCACGGGGTGGCCCGGCAGCAGGTCGAGCGCGACGATCTTCGGCGTCTTGCCGGCCATCGCGGCCTTGGCGTATTCGCCGATCAGCACGCCGGCCGTGTAGTTGTTGGTGGCGAACAGCGCGTCGGTGGCCTCGGGCGGATCGGCCGGGCTGTCGAGCGCGATCACCATGATCCCCTTGTCGCGCGCCTTCTTGATCGCCGGCACGATGGCCTTGGCGTCGCTCGGCGTGATCAGGATGGTCTTGGCGCCGGCCGCGATCATGTTCTCCATGGCCGTGATCTGCCCCGCGTTGTCGCCGTCGGCCTTGCCCGCGCCCGACAGCAGCTTGGCGCCGAGCTTCTTGGCCTCTTCCTGCGCGCCCTCCTTCATCTTCACGAAGAAGGGGTTGGTCTCGGTCTTGGTGACGAGGCCGATCACGGGTTCGCCGGCGGCGAAGGCGGTAGAGGCGGCGACGGACGCGGCCGCCAGGGCCAGGATGCAGCGGATGCGGGGCATGGTTGTCTCTCCTTGGGCGGGCGGCTGGATCGGACCGCCCCGTGGTTCTCGGGATCCGGCCCGTTCGCCATGCGGATGGCGTCGCCGGGCCGGGCGCCAGCGGACTATCGGCCAAGGAAACGACTAAATCAAGTTGGTTTAGTTATCGAAAACCCGCACAGGAAGCATCAAGGATTCGGCTCGCGGCGCGGGATCTGGACGCCTGTCAAACAAAACAGTTACTTGCATTTACTCACATTACCGACAGAATGAGCCAGCACTTGGAGGTCAAGCACGCGTGAGTGGCGAGGTCGTCGAACTGCTGAGAACCCAGCCCGAAATCGCGCTGTTCCTCGTGCTCGCCATCGGCCATGCCGTCGGCGCCATCCGCTTCGGACCGATCCAGCTCGGCGGCATCTGCGGCACCCTGATCGCCGCGCTGGTGGTCGGCCAGCTCGGCATCCGGGTCGACGACAGCGTGAAGAACGTGTTCTTCATGCTCTTCATCTTCGCGCTCGGCTACGCGGGCGGCCCGCAGTTCTTCGCCAACCTCGACGCCAAGGGCCTGCGCCTGGGCCTGTTGTGCCTTGTCGAGGTGGTGGCGGTGCTGGCGCTGGTGCTGGGCGCCACCGTGCTGCTGTCGCTCGACCAGGGCACGGCCGCCGGGCTGATGGCCGGCGCGGCCACCGAGTCGGCGGTGGTGGGCACGGCCACCGACGCGATCTCCAAGCTGGGCCTGCCGGCCGCGGACATGCAGCAGCTGCAGGCCAACGTGGTCACGGCCTACTCCATCACCTACGTGTTCGGGCTGATCGCGATCGTGGTCTTCACGAGCCAGATATTTCCGCTGCTGCTGCGCGTGGACCTGCGCGCCGAGGCCGATCGCCTGTGGAAGACCATGGGCGGCGGCGATGATCCCGGCGCCGCGAGCGCGGTGCCCGAGATGGTCGGCCGCGTGTTCGAGGTGACGACCGGACGCGGCCGCTCGATCGGCGAGCTGGCCACGATCCTCGGCGGCCAGGCCCACGTCGAGCGCGTGCTGCGCGCCGGCCAGAGCCTGGCGGTGGAGCCCGCGCTTCGGCTGCGCGCCCACGACCGGGTGCTGGCCATCGGCCGGCGCGCGGCGCTGGTCAACGTGGCCGAGCTGCTGGGCCGCGAATTCGCCGACACCACGGCCTTCGACGCGGTGGTCGAGACCACCGAGGCGGTGCTGAGCCGGCGCGAATGGTTCGGCCGCGAGCTGCGCGAGCTGGCCGCGGCGCTGCCGCCCTCGGTGCAGGTCACGGGCGTGGCGCGCGACCGCCATGCGATGCCGCTGCTCGGCGAGCTGCGGCTCGCGCGCGGCGACGTGCTCCAGCTCTACGGGCCGGTCGACGAAGTGGCGCGCGCGCTGCCGCTGGCCGGCGACCGGGTGCTGGCCTCGACGCGCAGCAACATCAGCTTCGCGGCCGCGGGCATCCTGCTCGGCGTCTTCATCGGCGGCTTCAGCGTCAAGCTCGGCGGCATCCCGTTCTCGCTCGGCACCGGCGGCGGCGCGCTGCTCACCGGCCTGGGCTTCGGCTGGTACCAGGCGAAGAACCCGCACCGGCTCAGCGTGCCGCCAGATGCACTGGCGCTGATGAAAGACCTGGGCCTGGCCACCTTCATCGCCTGCGTCGGCCTGGCCTCGGGGCCGCAGGCGCTGGCGCTGATCAAGAAATTCGGCGTGGCGCTGCCGCTGGTCGGCGTGGCCGTGGCGGTGGTGCCGGCGAGCCTGTCGCTGTTCGTCGGCCACCGGCTGCTGAAGCTCGAGGCGCCGGTGCTGCTGGGCGCGATCGCGGGCCAGCAGTGCAGCACGCCGGCCCTCAGCGCGGTGCAGAACGCGGCCGGCAACGCCACGCCGCTGCTGGGCTACACCATCACCTATGCGATCTCGAACGTGGTGCTGCCGCTGATGGGACCGCTGATCGTCGCGCTGGCCGGGCTGGTTCACCACGTGGCGAAATGAATTCGAAACCTCGAAGGAGCTGATCCATGGAATGGCTGCACGAAACATTCAAGAAGTCGCCCGAGATGGCGCTCTTTCTCTCGCTGGCGGTCGGCTACTGGATCGGCAAGATCAAGTTCGGCAAGTTCCAGCTCGGCGGCGTGGCCGGCTCGCTGCTGGTGGCGGTGATCGTGAGCCAGGTCGGCGTGCAGGTCGACGCCGGCGTGAAGGCGGTGCTGTTCGCGCTCTTCATCTATGCGGTGGGCTTCGAGAGCGGCCCGCAGTTCTTCAGCTCGCTGGGGCGGCAATCGATCAAGGAGATCGTCCTGGCCGCGGTCATGGCGGCCACCGGCCTGGCCACGGTGGTGGTCATGGCCAAGTGGTTCGGGCTCGACAAGGGCCTGGCGGCCGGCGTGGCGGCCGGCGGCCTCACGCAGTCGGCCATCATCGGCACGGCCGGCGACGCGATCGCCAAGCTCGGCCTCGACGCGGCCGAGACCGCGCGGCTGCAGGCCAACGTGGCGATCGGCTATGCCGTGACCTACGTGTTCGGGTCCTTCGGCGCGATCATCGTCTGCGTCAACCTGCTGCCCAAGTTCATGGGCCGCACCATCCGCGACGACGCGATCGCGGCCGAGACCGCGATGCAGGCCGGCGTGAAGGTGCTCGGTGCCGACCAGGAGGAAGCCGCGCCCTCGCTGGTGGGCCGCATCTACGAGCTCACGGCCGATCCGCAGCGCACCGTGGCCGACATCGAGAACGCCGACCCGGCCACCACCATCACCATCGAGCGCGTCAAGCGCGACGGCCGCTTCGTCGAGGTCAGCCCCACGCTCGCGCTGCGCCGCGGCGACATCGTGCTGGCCGTCGGCCGGCGCGACGCGGTGGTGGCGAGCGCGCCGCTGCTGGGCAAGGAGGTCTACGCGGTCGAGGGCATGGAGCTCACCATGCACAAGCGCGACATCGTGCTGACCAACAAGGACTTCGAGCGCAAGACCGTGGCGCAGATCCGCGAGGCCACCGCGGGCGGCGTGCGCCACGGCATCTTCGTGGTGCAGCTGAGCCGCATGGGCCAGGTGCTGCCGATGCAGCCCGACACCGTGGTGCAGGCCGGCGACGTGGTCACGATCTTCGGCGCCGAGCAGGACGTCAAGCGCGTGGCCGCGATCGTCGGCGACGTGATCGTGCCGAGCGCCAAGACCGACTTCGTCTACCTCGGCGCGGGCCTGGTGGTCGGCCTGCTGGTGGGCCTCTTGAGCGTGAAGATCGGCAGCATCCCGCTCACGCTCGGCGCCGGCGGCGGCGCCCTGCTCTCGGGCCTGCTGTTCGGCTGGTACCGCGCGCGGCGCCAGACCTTCGGCGCGCTGCCGACCAGCGCCGTGCAACTGCTCAAGGACCTGGGCCTGGCCGGCTTCGTGGTGGTGGTGGGGCTGTCGTCGGGCTTGCAGGCGGTGCAGACCGTCAAGGAGCACGGGCTCACGATCTTCGGCGTGGGCGTGGTCGTGACCATCGTGCCGATGATCCTCACGATGCTGTTCGGCCGCTACGTGCTGCGCTATGCCAACACCGCGATCTTCGCGGGCGCGCTCAGCGGCTCGCGCAGCGCCAACCCGGCCTTCGGCGAGGTGCTCGACAAGGCCGAGAACGCCATTCCCACCGTGCCCTTCGCGATCACCTACGCGCTGGCCAACGTGTTCCTCACGCTGCTCGGGCCGCTGATCGTCGCGCTGGTCTGAGCACGCCTTCCCTCTTCTTCCTTTCCTGCCTTACCCACAACCAAGGAGCCTTTCCATGGATTTCGGCGACGTGAAAAAACTCAGCGGCCTGAGCCCCTTCGAACTCAAGGACGCGCTGATCCAGGTGGCCAGCCAGGGCGACCGCCTGATGCTCAACGCGGGGCGCGGCAATCCGAACTTCCTCGCGACCACGCCGCGCCACGGCTTCTTCGCGTTCGGCGAATTCGCCATGACCGAGAGCGAGCGCTCCTTCGTCTACATGGAAGGCGTGGGCGGCTTCCCGCAGCGCGAGGGCATCGAGGCGCGCTTCGAGATCTTCACCAAGGCCAACGCGGGCCGGCCCGGCGTGCGCTTCATCGAGGCGGCGGTGTCGTACGTGCGCGACCAGCTCGGCCTGTCGGCCGGCGACTTCATCTACGAGATGTGCGAGGCGATCCTGGGCTGCAACTACCCGGTGCCCGACCGCATGCTGCGGCTCAGCGAGATCATCGTGGGCCAGTACATCCACAAGGAGATGATCGGCACCCATCCCTTCGTCGGCAGGTTCGACATGTACGCGGTGGAAGGCGGCACCGCCGCCATGACCTACCTGTTCAACAGCCTGCGCGAGAACGGGCTGCTCGAGCCCGGCGACACCATCGCGCTGGGCATGCCGATCTTCACGCCCTACATCGAGATCCCGCACCTCAACGACTACCAACTGATCGAGGCGCTGATCGACGCGCCGTCCGAGAACGGCTGGCAGTACACGAAGAAGGAACTGCAGAAGCTGCTCGACCCGAAGGTCAAGGCCTTCTTCCTGTGCAACCCGAGCAACCCGCCCTCGGTGAAGATCAGCGACGAGGTGCTGGGCTACATCGCCGACATCGTCAAGCAGCGGCCCGACCTGATCATCCTGACCGACGACGTCTACGGCACCTTCGCCGACGACTTCCGCTCGCTGTTCGCGATCTGCCCGCGCAACACCATCCTCGTGTATTCGTTCTCGAAGTACTTCGGCGCCACCGGCTGGCGCATGGGCGTGGTGGCCACGCACGAGGACAACGTGCTCGACCACCAGATCGCGGCCCTGCCCGAGGCGGCGCTGAAGGAACTCGACGCGCGCTACAGCTCGATCACCACCGAGCCGCGCCGGCTCAAGTTCATCGACCGGCTGGTGGCCGACAGCCGCACCGTGGCGCTCAACCACACGGCCGGCCTGTCGACGCCGGTGCAGGCGCAGATGGTGATGTTCTCGCTGTTCTGCCTGATGGACGAACCCGAGGCCTACAAGCACGCGATGAAGCGCATCGTGAAGCGGCGCAAGGAGGCGCTCTACCGCGAGCTCGGGCTGCCGCTGTCGGCCGACCCGAACTCGGTGAGCTACTACCACCTGCTCGACCTGCAGGAGATCGCCACCCAGATGTACGGCGAGCGCTTCGGCGCCTGGATCGTGACCCAGCTGCAGCCCAACGAGGCGCTGTTCCGCATCGCCGAGGAGACCGGCATCGTGCTGCTGCCGGGCCGCGGCTTCGGCGGCAAGCATGCCTCGGGCCGGGTCTCGCTGGCCAACCTCAACGAGTACGACTACGCCAACATCGGGCGCTCGCTGCGCAAGCTGGCGTCGGAGTACTTCGCGCGCTTCGAGCAGCAGTCGGGCAAGGCCAGGCGCAGCAGCGATCCGGCGGTGTCGGCGGTGGTGGTGAAGCCGCGGAAGGCGGCGAAGGGCGGCAAGAAGAAGTAGGCCCCGCGCGGTCCGCGCCCCTTCGCGGACATCCGGCCCAGGTGCCCTTCGCATACGATGGCGGGAAACAGAAGAGGGGCCCGCGAAGGGGCGAGAAGAATGATCGTTGGAATTGACCTGGGCACTACCAACAGCCTGGCGGCGGTGTGGCGGGATGGCGCTTCCGTGCTGGTGCCCAACGGGCTCGGCGAGTACCTGACGCCCTCTTGCGTCAGCATCGACGAGGACGATTCGGTGCTGGTCGGCAAGGCGGCGCGCGAGCGGCTGCAGACGCATCCCGAGCGCACGGCCGCGGTGTTCAAGCGCTACATGGGCAGCAACAAGACGGTGCGGCTGGGCAAGCGCGAGTTCCGGCCCGAGGAGCTGTCGGCGCTGGTGCTGCGCTCGCTCAAGGCCGATGCCGAGGCGATGCTCGGCGAGCCGGTCACCGAGGCCGTGATCACCGTGCCGGCCTACTTCTCCGATGCCCAGCGCAAGGCCACGCGCGCCGCGGGCGAGCTCGCGGGCCTGAAGGTCGAGCGGCTGCTCAACGAGCCGACCGCCGCCGCGCTGGCCTACGGCATGCACGACATGCGCGCCGAAACCCGCTTCCTGGTGTTCGACCTCGGCGGCGGCACCTTCGACGTGTCGATCCTCGAGATGTTCGAGGGCGTGATGGAGGTGCGTGCCTCGGCGGGCGACAACTTCCTGGGCGGCGAGGACTTCGTCGAGGCGCTGATCGCGCTCTTCTTCGAGCGCAACAAGCTGCCGGCCAGCCTGCGCACCGATGCCCACTTCATGCAGCGCCTGGCCGCCCAGACCGAGGCCGCCAAGCGCGCGCTGAGCACGCAGCCGACGGCCGAGATCGTGGTCGCGCACGAGGCGGCGCAGCACCGGCTGTCGCTCGACGAAGGCACGCTCGAGCAGGCCTGCGCCGCACTGCTCAAGCGGCTGCGCGCACCCGTCGAGCGCGCGCTGCGCGACGCCAACCTGCGCGCCGGCGAGCTCGACGCGGTGGTGCTGGCCGGCGGTGCCACCCGCATGCCGGTGGTGCGGCGCCTGGCCACCACCATGTTCGGCCGCTTCCCCTCGATCGACTTCAACCCCGACGAGGTGGTGGCGCTCGGCGCCGCCGTGCAGGCCGGCCTGAAGGCGCGCGACGCGGCGCTCAAGGAAGTGGTGATGACCGACGTGGCGCCCTACTCGCTGGGCGTGGCGGTCAGCCGCTGGCTCAGCGACACCACGGTGACGCACGGCCACTTCGACCCGATCATCGAGCGCAACAGCACGGTGCCCGTGAGCCGCTCGAAGAGCTACGTGCCGAACTCGGGCAGCCAGACCTCGGTCGACCTGCACGTGTTCCAGGGCGAGTCGCGCATGGTGCGCGACAACGTGCACCTGGGCACCCTGCACGTGCCGCTGCCGAGCCTGGGAGCGGGAGCGTCCCCGGGCGACGCCGCGGTCGAGGTGCGCTTCACCTACGACGTCAACGGCCTGCTGCAGGTCGAGGCCACGGTGCAGAAGACGCAGGAGACCTTCAGCCTGCTGATCGAGGGCAACCCGGGCCTGCTGAGCGAGGCCGAGATCAAGGAACGGCTGGCGGCACTGAGCGCGCTCAAGATCCATCCGCGCGACCGCATCGAGAACCGCACCCTGCTGGCGCGCGCCGAACGCATCTACCAGCAGCTGCGCGGCGACGTGCGCGAGTGGCTGGGCATCCGCATCGCCGAATTCGAACGCGTGCTGGCGCTGCAGGACAAGCGGCAGATCGCGGCGATGCAGCGCCAGTTCCAGGAGCAGTTGGAGCAGATCGAGCGCGACGGCCCGCTGGCCGATTGAGACGGGGCGACGACCATGACCGAGGTCCCCGGCTTCCTGCTCGAGCTCGGCCTGCGCGCCGATGCCGACGAGCGCGCCGTGCGGCGCGCCTATGCGGTGCAGCTCAAGCAGATCGACCAGGCGGCGCAGCCGCTGCAGTTCCAGCAGTTGCGCGAGGCTTACGAGGCCGCGTTGCACTGGGCGCGGCAAGCGCGGGACGTGCAGCAGGCCGAGGCGGTGCCCCCGCCGCCCTCCCCGCCCGAAGCCGTGGTCGAGGTCGCCCCCGAACCGGCGCCACCCCCGGCCCCCGCCGAACCGCGTCCCGACCCCGTGCGCGACATCCTCGTCGCGCTCGACACCCGGTTGCAGCAGGAGCCGCTGCGCAGCGTCCCCGAAGCCACCGCGCTGCTCGAACACACGCTCGAGGACCCGCGCCTGCTCGACATGGATGCGCGCTTCCTGTTCGAGGCCAACATCGCTCACCTGCTGGCCTGCGGCTGGCGGCCCGGCCACGAACACCTGTTCGAGGCCGCGCTCGTTCTCTTCGATTGGCGCACCGACTCGGCGCGGCTGCTGCGGCTGGGACAGGCCGGGCAGGTGGTGGACCGCGCGATCGTCGAGCAGGATGCGCAGGGGCAGCAGGCGCCGCTCGCACGCGACAGCCAGCTGGAGTACCTGGAACTGCTGCGGCGCACGGCACGGCCCGAGCCGCGGATGCTGGCGCTGGGGCTCGGACCGGTCATGCACGCCGCGGCCCACTACCCGACCTGGCTGCGCCTGACCTCGAACACCGCGAACATCGAGGCCTGGAACGAACGCAACGCGGACTTGACGCGCACCAACCCGAAGGCGCCCGTCTACGACGACTCGGTCAGCACCTCGCAGATGGTGACCTGGTTCGTTGCTTTCTGCGGCGTGGTGCTGCTGATCGTGCTGCTGAAGGCCGCACCCTCGGGGCAGCCTGCGTCGCCGACCGAGCAGGCCGCGCAGCGTGCAGGAGCAGCCGCCGTCCAGGAGCTCTTGCGCAATGCACGCGCCCGGCAGTCCTCGCAACCGTCGCCTGCTGCACAGGCAGGGGCTTCCGACACCCCCGCCATCCCGGCACCCCAGCGCCCGTCGATCGAACCCGATCCTCCGGCCGCCAGGTACACGACCGCCCCGCGCCCGATCTATCCCGCCCTGTCGAAGCGGCTCGGCGAGCAAGGGACCGTCACGCTCAAGGTCCGGGCCGATGCCCAAGGCGCGGTGAGCGATGCCGTGGTGCTGCAGGGCTCGGGTCACGCGCGCCTGGACAACGCCGCCATCGACGCGGTGCGCGAGGCCCGGGTCGTTCCGAGGAAGGGTACGGACGGTCGCGGCGTAGGTGCCTGGTACAAGGCCTCGATCCAGTTCACGCTGAACGATGCCGACCGGCCGCCGGGCACGGCAACGCCGCCCGCGCCGCGCCGCAGCTATGGCGACAGGGTCACGGCGGCGGTCCGCCCGAACATCGTGTTCTCCAACAACGTGCCGGGCAATCCGGCGGTCGAATACACGCTGGCGCTGCGACCCGACGGCCGGATCATGGACGCCAGGCTATCGAAAGCCAGCGGCGTTCCCGAATGGGATGCCGCCGCGCTGCGCGCGATCCTCAGGACCGACCGCATGCCGCTGACCGACGACGGTACCGTGCCGTCGACGATGGTGCTGGTGCTGCGGCCGAAGCTGCAATGAAGCGCCGCACCGCCTGGCACGCCCGCCTTCGATAGACCGCATGGCCTGGATCCTGGTCGCCGCCGCTCTCTGCACCGCCCTCCACCTGGGCGCCATCGCGCTGGCGGCGATGCGCTTCGGCATCCCGATCCGCGAGATCCACTACGGCTGGGGCCCGACGCTGCTGCGCATCGGCCCGCTGCGGATCAAGCCGCTGGTGTTCGCGGGCTCGGTCGTGCTCAAGGACGGCGGGGCCGAAGGGCTCGAGGGCGATGCCAAGCGCGATGCCTTCGACAGCCAGCCACGCACGACGCGGCTGCTGATCGGCTGCGCCGGGCCGTTCGCGCTGCTGACGCTCGCGCTGCTGGTGTCGCCCTTCGACGGCCTCGGGCAGGTCGGCAGCGGTTTCGTGCAGTACGTCGAGGGCGCGCTGTCGCCATTCGGGCAGGCGCAGCGGCTGCTGCGGCTCGCGGCCGAGGCGGCCGGCGGCCTGGACTTCGTGCCGCTGCTCGGCCTGGTCGCGGCGAAGACCGCCGCCTTCAACCTGCTGCCGCTGCCCGGCAGCAACGGCGGGTTCCTGCTGCAGGCCCTGTTCGAGCGCACGGCACTGGCGCGGCGCTGGCCGCCGCAGGCCACGCAGGCGACGCTGCTGGTGTTCCTGGGCTCGATGCTGTCGTGGCTGCTGGCCCTGGCGATCTACCTCGGGCCCTTGCTGGTTTGACCGCGCATCACGCCGGGCTGGCAGCCCGCCGCGCCCCAGCCTCCAGCCGCATCACCTTCCACGCGCACAAGGTCCCCGCCACCGCGAGCAGCGCCGCCAGCGCGAACATCGTGCGGTAGCCGAAGGCCTGCGCCACCGCACCGCCCAGCAGCACGCCGAGCACGCCGCCGAAGCCGTAGCCGATGACGGTGAACAGCGCCTGGCCGCGTCCGCGCAGCCGGCCCGGGAAGCGGCGCGACACCACGGCGATGCAGGTGGTGTGGTGGGCCGCGAAGCTCAGCGCGTGCAGCCACTGGGCCACGACCAGCGCGGCGATCCAGCCGCCGAGGCCGGCGGTCAGGCCCAGCCGCGCGACGGCCGCGATGCCGCACACCAGCATCCAGCGCGGCATCGGCAGCAGGCCGATCAGCCGGCCCTGCAGGAAGAACCAGACGATCTCGGCCACCACCGACAGCGCCCACAGCAGGCCGATGGTGCTCTTGCCGTACCCGAGCGAATCGAGGTAGAGCGAGAAGAAGGCATAGACCGAGAAGTGCGACATCACCTGGAAGAACAGCGCGGCGAAGAACCACTGCACGACGCGGTTGCGCAGCACCGGGCCGATGGGTTCGCCGGGTGCGTCGTGCGCGGCCACGGGCTCGCGGCTGTCGGGCAGGCGCAGGGTGGCGAGCAGCACCACGGCCAGGGTGCCGGCGGCCCAGGCCGGGAAGTGCTTCATGCCGAAGCGGTCGAACCACTCGCCCGCGACGAACACCGTGACCAGGAAGCCGGCCGAGCCGCACAGCCGGATGCGCCCGTAGCGGCCCCAGTCGCCGGCCACGAGGTGCGCCATGGCGGCCTCGGTCAGCGACATCATCGAGCTGGTGTGGGTGAACATCAGCAGCAGCACCAGCGCGAGCCACCACGCGCCGCCGTTCCACCACAGGCCGAAGGAACTGAGCAGCGCGATCGCCGCGCTGATGCGCAGCAGCAGCACGCGCTGGCCCGTGTGGTCGCTGAGCGCCCCCCAGGCATAGGGCGCGAACACGCGCGTGACCGACTGCACCGAGGCCAGCAGGCTGATGGTGAAGATCGGCAGCCCCAGGTCCTTGAGCCACAGCGGCAGGTAGGGATTGAAGAAGCCGATGTGCGCGAAATAGCTGGCCGACAGGCCAGCGAACGCCAACAGGTGGCCGCGCCCGGCCACGGGCGGCGGCGTGGACACTAGAGGAAGGACGCCTGCGGCGACGTGGCCTGGGTCTTCTCGTTGTCGCCCTGCACGTCACCGCATTGAGCACGGTGGCGCAGCGCATGGTCCATCACCACCAGCGCGAGCAGCGCCTCGGCGATCGGCGTCGCGCGGATGCCCACGCAGGGATCGTGGCGGCCCTTGGTGACCACCTCGACCGGGTTGTTGTTCACGTCGATCGACTGGCGCGGGCTGATGATCGAGCTGGTGGGCTTGATCGCGATGCTGACCTCGAGGTCCTGCCCCGAGCTGATGCCGCCGAGGATGCCGCCCGCGTTGTTGCTCAGGAAGCCGGTCGGCGTGATCGAGTCGCCATGGGTGGTGCCGCGCTGCGTCACGCTGTCCCAGCCGGCGCCGATCTCGACCGCCTTCACGGCATTGAGGCCCATCATCGCGTAGGCGATGTCGGCATCGAGCTTGTCGTAGAGCGGCTCGCCGAGGCCGACGGGCACGCGGGTGGCCGTCACGCGCACGCGCGCGCCGCAGGAGTCGCCGGCCTTGCGCAGCCGGTCCATGTAGTCCTCGAGCGCGCTCACGTCGGCGATCGGCGCGAAGAAGGGATTGTTCGGCACGTGGTCCCAGCTCTCGAAGGGGATCGCGATCTCGCCGATCTGCGTCATGCAGCCGCGGAACACCATGCCGAATTTCTCGGCCAACCACTTCTTGGCGACCGCGCCGGCCGCGACCGTGGGCGCGGTGAGCCGGGCCGAGGAGCGCCCGCCGCCGCGCGGGTCGCGAATGCCGTACTTCCTGTGGTACGTGAAGTCGGCGTGGCCCGGGCGGAACTGCTGGGCGATCTGGCCGTAGTCCTTGCTGCGCTGGTCGGTGTTCTGGATCAGCAGCGCGATCGGGGTGCCCGTGGTCTTGCCTTCGTACACGCCCGAGAGGATCTGCACCGCGTCGGGCTCGTTGCGCTGGGTGACGTGGCGGCTGGTGCCGGGACGGCGGCGGTCGAGGTCGGCCTGGATGTCGGCTTCGCTCAGTGCCATGCCCGGGGGGCAGCCGTCGATCACGCAGCCGATGGCCGGGCCGTGGGATTCCCCGAAATTGGTGACCGCGAAGAGATGTCCGAAGGTGTTGCCGCTCATGGGCGGGGATTATCCCCCGCAAAGCGGGGCCGGACGGCGCGGCGCCCGAATGCCCGAGGGCAACGCCCGCGCGGCCTATTCGGTGGCGCCCTCGAGCCGACGCGCCAGCGCGCCGAGCTGAAGCTCGATCGAGAACAGCCGCTCGTTGAGCACCGCGGTCTGCAGCCGGATCGCCTCGACGATCGCACGGGCCTGCGGATCGGGCGTGTTGTCGACCAACTCCGCGAGGTCGTGCAGCTTCTTGCGCAGTTCGTTGCTCATGGACTCTCCGTGGGGTTCGTTCGGTGACGCGGCCAGTATGGGCCCGGCCCGGCCTCAGGGCAACGCATCGGCCGCGGCGGGCCGGGTTTGTCCCGAGCGGCGCATGACCACGGCCAGCAGCCCCGCGATGGCCAGCAGCACCACCACGCCGATGCCGGCCATCAGGTGCAAGCCGCGCAGCAGCGCCGTGCGCGCATCGGCCAGCAGTTCGGCACCGGCCGCGCCGCCGAGCTGCCCGGCCAGCGCCACGGCACCGCCGAGCGTGCTGCGCGCGGCCTCGACCGCGGCGGCATCGCCGAGCGAGGCCGGCACGGCGTCGGCCATCATGGCGCGGTAGACCGCCGCGCCCACGCTCCCAAGGATGGCGATGCCCAGCGCGCCGCCGAATTCGGAACTCGTTTCCGAAATCGCCGAGGCCACGCCCGCGCGCTCGGGCGGCGCGCTGCCGACCACCAGGTCGGTCGACAGCGTGAACACCACCGCCACACCGAGCGAGGACACGACTATGCTGCCCACCAGCAACGCCAGGCCGCCCTGCACCGGCAGCGCGACCAGCAGCGCGAAGCCCAGCGCCGCGACCACCAGTCCGCCGGTCATCGCATGCACCGGCCGCACGCGCCGCGTGAGCGCGGGCGCGGCCATCGAGCCCACGATGAAGGCGCCCGCGCTGGGCACGCTCCACAGGCCGGCCTGCAGCGGCGACAGCCCGAGCACCATCTGCAGGTACTGGGCCTCGTAGAGGAACAGCCCGAACATCACGAAGCACGACAGCATGTAGGCGCCCAGCGCCACGCTGAAGGCCGGCGCGCGGAACAGCCGCAGGTCGATCATCGGATCGGCCAGCCGCCGCTGGCGCCGCACGAACAGCCAGCCGATGGCCAGCCCCACCACGATGGCGGCGAGCGACAGCGCGCTCGCGCCGTGCTCGGCCGTCTGCTTCACGCCGTAGATGGCCGGCAGCACCGCGCCCAGCGAAAGCGCCACGCTCGCGAGGTCGAGCCGCGCGGCCTCGGGGTCGCGGTACTCGGGCAGCAGCACGGGGCCGAGCACCAGCAGCAGCACCATCACCGGCACGCCGACCAGGAACACCGAGCCCCACCAGAAGTATTCGAGCAGCACGCCGCCGACCACCGGGCCGATGACCGCGCCCGCCGAGAAGCTCGAGATCCAGACGCCGATGGCCAGCGTGCGCTGACCGGGATCGAGGAACATGTTGCGGATCAGCGAGAGCGTGGACGGCGCCAGCGTCGCGCCGGCCACGCCGAGCAGCGCGCGGGTGGCGATCAGCATGTTGGCGCTGTTCGAGAAGGCCGCCAGCACCGAGGCCAGGCCGAAGGCCACGGCACCGATCAGCAGCAGCCGGCGCCGCCCGATGCGGTCGCCCAGCGTGCCCATGGTGACCAGCAGGCCCGCGACCAGGAAGCCGTAGATGTCGACGATCCACAGCAGTTGCGCCGCCGTCGGCTTGAGTGCCTCGCTGATCGCGGGGATCGCGAGGTTCAGCACCGTGAGGTCCATCGAATAGAGCATGCACGGCAGCGCGATGACGGCCAGGCCGGTCCATTCGCGCACCGTGGCGCGCGGCGGCGCGGCGCCGCTCATCGAGGGCCCTCGGGGCCGGGGCCGAACGAGAGGATCGGCCGCAGCTCGATGCTGCCGTTGCGCGCGGACGGGATGCCGGCCGCGATCCGCAGCGCTTCCTCCTCGCTGCCGGCCTCGACCAGGTAGAAGCCGCCGAGCTGTTCGCTGGTCTCGGCGAAGGGGCCGTCGGTCACGGACAGCCGGCCGCGGCGCATACGCACGGTGGTGGCGGTCTCGGCCGGCTGCAGGGCCTCGGCCTCGACCAGCTGGCCGCGCGCGCGCAACTGCGCGTCGTAGTCGATGTGTTCCTGGATGTAGTGCGCCATGTCGAGCGGCGGAGCCTCGGTTTCGTAGATCAGGCAAAGGTACTTCATGCGGCATTCCCCTCGGCGGCGTCCATGCTCTGGATCGGACGGACTTCGATGCTGCCGTGGCGCGCCATGGGGATGTGGCCCGCGAGCTGGATCGCGACGTTGAGGTCGCGCGCCTCGATCAGGATGAAGCCGCAGAGCTGCTCGCGCACCTCCGCGAACGGCCCGTCGACGTGCGAGGCCTTGCCGTCGCGCACGCGCACGACCTTGGCGGACCTGGCGCTCGCCAGCACGTCGGCGGCGATGAAGTGGCCGTTCTTCTCGAGCTCGCGGTCGTAGGCCATCGAGTCTTCGTCGAGCGCGCGCCGCTCGTCGGGCGACAGGGTGGCGAACAGGGCCGGGTCGCAGTGGACGAGGCAGAGGTATTTCATGCGGAATCTCCTTTCGGATGGAATGAGGACACCACTGGTCGATCGGCGAGGCGCCGGATCGACATGCGGGCGCAACAAACTGCAAATATTTCTAGCCGGGCAAGGACGCCAGTTGCCGCGCGAGGAACTGCCGTTCGGGCTGCTGCCGGGCCAGCGCGAGCGCGCGCTCGTAGGCGCCGCGCGCCTCGCCGAGCCGGCCAAGGCGGCGGCACAACTCGGCCCGTGCGCCATGCGCGAGGTGGTAGTCGGCCAGCTCGCCGCGCGCGAACAGCGCATCGACCAGCGCCAGGCCCGCGGCCGGGCCGTCGCGCATCGCGATCGCGGCCGCGCGGTTGAGTTCGGCCACGGGCGAGGGATCGAGCCGCAGCAGCACGTCGTAGAGACCGACGATCTGCGGCCAGTCGGTGGCCTCGGCACGCTCGGCCTCGGCATGGACCGCGGCGATCGCCGCCTGCAGCGCATAGGGGCCGAAGCGGCGCGAGCGCAGCGCGCGCTCGACCAGCGCGGCGCCCTCCTCGATCTGCGCGCGGTGCCAGAGGCCGCGGTCCTGCCGGTCGAGCAGCACGATCTCGCCCTGCGCCGAGGTGCGCGCGGCACGGCGCGCATCGTGCAGCAGCATCAGCGCCAGCAGGCCCAGCGCCTCGGGCGCGGCCTCGGCGTCGGGCAGCAGCTCGACCAGCAGCCGGCCGAGCCGGATCGCCTCGGCCGAGAGGTCGGCGCGCGTCAGGCTCTGGCCCGAGGAGGCGGCATAGCCTTCGTTGAAGACCAGGTAGACCACGCGCAGCACCGCGTCGAGCCGTTCGGGCAGCTCGGTGCGCGTGGGCACCTGGTAGGGAATGCGCGCGTCGCGGATGCGGGCCTTGGCGCGCACGATGCGCTGCGCGATGGTCGGCGCGGGCACCATGAAGGCGCGCGCGATCTCCTCGGTCGCGAGTCCGCAGACCTCGCGCAGCGTGAGCGCCACCTGGGCATCGGGCGAAAGGGCCGGATGGCAGCAGGTGAAGACCAGGCGCAGGCGGTCGTCCTCGAGTTCGTCGGTGTCGGCGTCCCAGCCCGGCGCGGGATCGGCCAGCGCCTCGGCGCGTTCGGCCGATTCGTCCCAGGGCGAGAAGCGCGCCTGGCGCCGGATGGCGTCGATCGCCTTGAAGCGCCCGGCCGACACCAGCCACGCGCGCGGATTCGCGGGCACGCCCTGCGCCGGCCACTGCTCGAGCGCGGCGCGGAAGGCCTCGTGCAGCGCCTCCTCGGCGCGGTCGAAATCGCCGAGCAGGCGCACCAGCGTGGCGAAGATGCGGCGCGATTCGCCGCGGTAGACCGCCTCGAGCGTGGCGCGCACCGGGTCCGTCATGCGGCGGGTTCCGGCCTGCCCAGCCAGCGCTCGAGCCGCAGCATCGAACCGGTCCAGCCATGCTCGTGGCCCTCGCGCGCGGCCTGGTCGAAGAACTGCTCGTGCAGCAGCTCGAGCTCGCAGCCGGTGCCGGCCGCATCGGGCTCGATGCGCACCGTGACGCGCGATTCGCGCTCGGGCGTGCTGCGCCAGGCCCAGCTGAAGACCAGCCGGCGCTGCGGCACGATCTCGAGGTAGGTGCCGCTGACGTCGTGCGTCTCGCCGTCGGCCGCGAGCATCGCCACGCGGAAGCGCCCGCCCACGCGCAGGTCGACCTCGGCATGCGGCACCGCGACGATCTCCTCGGGGCCGAACCAGTGCTTCAGCGCCTGCGGGTCGGTCCACGCGCGCCAGACCTTGTCGGGCGCGACGGCGTAGTGGCGGCGGAGGGTGAGGGAGGGACGTCCGGTGTTGGGGCTGGCAGGTTCCGCCATTCGGTTTGCTCCTGGTGGTAGAGAAAGCGCGCCAAGGCATCGAGGCGCCCGGTCCAGAACTTCTCGTAGCGCGACAGCCACACGGCGGCCTCCTGCATCGGCCGCGGCGAGAGCTCGCAGCGCACGACCCGGCCTTCCTTCGTGCGCGAGATCAGCCCCGCGTCCTCGAGCACGCGCAGGTGCTTCATGAAGCCCGTGAGCGACATCGCATGCGGCGCGGCCAGCTCGGTCACGCTGAGGCTGCGCTCGCCCAGGGTCTCGAGCACCGCGCGGCGCGTCGAGTCGGCGAGCGCGGCGAACACGGCATCGAGGGCAACGGGCGCGGGCGGCGCGGCGGCATCTGAGTGAACCATGCGGTTGAGTATCTGGAGCCCGCGCGCCAGCGTCAAGGCATGGGGATATTCGCGGGCGATCCGGGAACGCTTTATGCGTGCTGCGGCGCAGCATCCCCACCCCACTCGCCGCAAAGGAGCTTCCATGCTGGACCGTACCGCCACCCAGTTCTCCCACGTCAAGCCGGGCGACACCGAATTCGTCTCGGGCGGACTGCGCGACTTCTTCCTCTACCGCGACCTCGGCGTTGCCGCCGCCACCAACGGCAAGGTGATCGCGCACCTCGTCAAGGCCAACATGGCACCGGAAGCGGGCACCGGCTGGCATCGCCACGAGGCCGACTTCCAGATCGTGATCATGGTCAAGGGCTGGGCCCGCTTCATGTACGAGGACAAGGAAACCCTGGTCGAGGCCGGCGACGTGGTGCACCAGCGCCCCGGCATCCGGCACTACCTGTTCGACTACTCGCCCGACATGGAGTACCTGGAGATCGTCTCGCCGGCCGATTTCAAGAGCGTGGACGTGGAGCCGGTGTGCGAGATCCCGCCGCCGACGCCCTGGGCCTGAGCCCCCGGAAACCGGCTTTCGCCGCCGTCCTACGGACGGCGCGCGAACCTGCCCGATAGACTGCGCCCTCGTCTCGCAAAACCGATAACAACCGAGGAGAGAGAGCATGAGGATCCCCATGGCCCGCCTGTCGGCGGGCGTCCTGTTCGCGTTCGCCGTCCTGGCCGCCGGCCCCGCCGCCGCCGCGCCGCCTTCCAATCCCCCCAGTTCCGCCGCCGTGCCGGCCAACTCGCTCGAAGCCGAGCAGGAGGCCGCCTTCAAGGCCGCGCGCGCGGTGCAGAAGACCGGCCCGGCCGACATCGCCCTGCGCGACCAGGCCCACCTGAAGCTGCCGCCCGGCTATGTCTGGGTGCCCACGCCGGCCGCGGCGCAGCTCATGCGCAGCATGGGCAACCGGGTCGACGACAGCTTCCTCGGCGCGGTGTTCCCGAACAACGACGCCGACTGGTTCGCCGTGGTGAAGTTCGTCAAGGAGGGCTACATCAAGGACGACGACGCCAAGGACTGGAACGCCGACGACCTGCTCAAGAGCCTCAAGGAAGGCACCGAGGCCGCGAACGAGGAGCGCGCCAAGCGCGGCATCCCGGCGATCGAGGTCACGGGCTGGGCACAGAAGCCGCAGTACGACGCCTCCGTGCACCGCCTCGTGTGGTCGGCGCTGTCGAAGCACAAGGACGAGCCCTCGGGCAGCCAGGGCGTCAACTACAACACCTATGCGCTGGGACGCGAGGGCTACATCAGCCTGAACCTCGTGACCAACGCCAACGACCTCGAGAAGTACAAGCCCGACGCGACCCAGTTGCTGGCGGCGCTGCAGTACGACGACGGCAAGCGCTATGCCGACTTCGATGCCTCCACCGACAAGGTCGCGGCCTATGGCCTCGCGGCGCTGGTGGCTGGCGCGGCGGTCAAGAAGCTCGGCCTGTTCGCGGTGATCGCGGCCTTCCTGGCCAAGTTCGCCAAGATCATCGCGGTGGCGGTGGGCGGCGCACTGTGGGGCGCGGGCAAGCTGTTCCGGCGCAAGGAGAAGGCGCCGGTGGCGAGCGAGACGCCGGCCGGCGGGCTGCCGCCGACGAATCCGCCCGCGGCCTGAGCGCGCGCGGGCCGTGGTCAAGCTGCTGCTCCTGCTGCTGAGCGCGGGCAAGCTCGGCAAGCTGCTGCTCACCGGCGGCACCATGCTGCTGTCGGTGGTCGCCTATGCCTTCGTCTTCGGCTGGCGCTACGCGGCGGGCTTCGTGGCGCTGATCTTCATCCACGAGATGGGCCACTTCCTCGCGGCGCGCCAGCGCGGCCTGGACGTGGGCGCGCCCACCTTCATTCCCTTCGTGGGCGCCTGGGTCGAGCTCAAGGACCAGCCGCACGACGTCGAGACCGAGGCCTGGGTGGGCTTCGCCGGGCCGCTGCTCGGCAGCCTGGCCTCGCTGGCCTGCTACTTCCTCGCGCGCGAGAGCGACAGCCGGCTGCTGCTGGCGCTCGCCTATGCGGGCTTCTTCATCAACCTGTTCAACCTGATCCCGCTCTCGCCCTTCGATGGCGGCCGCATCACCGCGGTGCTCACGCCGCGCGTCTGGCTGCTCGGGGTGCCGGTGCTGGTCGCCCTCTTCTTCTGGCGGCCGAGCCCGATGCTGGTGCTGGTGGCCGTGCTGGCGGCGCCGCAGGTGATGCGGGCCTGGAAGTACGACCCCGAGGATCCGGCCAACCGGCAGTACTACGCGGTGTCGGCCGAGACGCGGCTGACCTACGCCGTCTACTACATCGGGCTGGTGGCCTTTCTCGCGGTGATGGCGCACGACACGCACGAGATGCTCGGCCCGGCGCGCCTGGCGGGCGGCTGAGCGCCGCCGCGTCTCAGGACGCGCCGAAACGCGGCGCGCGCTTCTGCAGGAAGGCCGCCACGCCCTCGCGCGCATCGGCGCTGCCGGCGCGCTCGCGCAGCAGGCGGTGCTCGAGCGCCAGGTGCGCCTCGAGCGTGCGGCCCGGCGCCTCCGCGCACAGCGCCTTGATCGCGGCGAAGGACCCGGACGCGCCCGCGGCCAGCCGTCGGGCCAGCGCTTCGCCGGCCGCGGCCAGTTCGGCGTCGGGATGCAGCGCATCGACCGCGCCGGCCGCCAGGCAGCGCTGGCTGTCGATGGGCTCGCTGAGCATCAGCCACTGCTGCGCGCGCAGCACCCCGATGCGCCGCGCGAGGAACCACGAGCTGCCCGCGTCGGGCGACAGGCCGATGGCCGCGTAGCCGGTGCGCAGCTTCATCGACTCGGCCGCGAGCACGAAGTCGCCGGCCAGCGCGAGCCCCACGCCCGCGCCGCCGACCGCGCCGTTGAGCACGGTCACGAGCGGCGCCGGGCCGTTCACCAGCCGCAGCAGCGCCGGATGCAGGGGATCGAGGATTTCATCGACCAGCGCGGGCAGGTCGTCCCCGGCCGCAACGAACTCCTCGATATCGCCGCCGGCGCAGAACACGCGGCCCTCGCCGGTCAGCAGCACCACGCGCGGCGCGGCCGCCAGCACCTCGTCGATCGCGCGCACCAGCGCGCGGCTGCTCGCGGCGCCGATCGCGTTGGCGCGCTCGGGACGGCGCAGCACGATGCGGCCGATGCCCTCCTCCACCGACCAGGCGATGCCCTGCTCGAGCGGCATCTCAGATGCCCGTGAGGCCGCCGGTGCACATCAGCGTCTGGCCGCTGACGTAGTCCGACTCGGGAATGCACAGCAGGTAGACCGCGCCGGCAGCCTCCTCGGGCGTGCCGCCGCGGCCCAGCGGAATGGTCTGCTCCATCATCGACAGCAGGCCGGGGTTGATGCCGACCTTGATCTCGCGGCCGTCGATGTGGGCGGTGGTGGCGTCCGCCGCGCTCGCGGTCAACCGGGTCTGGATGAAGCCGAAGGCCACGCAGTTCACGGTGACGTTCATGCGGCCCCATTCCTTGGCCAGCGTCTGCGTCATGCCGACGATGCCGGCCTTGGCGGTCGCGTAGTTGGCCTGGCCCGCGTTGCCGAACAGCCCCGCCACCGAGGAGATGTTGACCACCTTGCGCACGGTGCGCCGGCCGGCCTCGGTCTCGGTCTTCGAGAGCTGGCGGATCACCGGCTGCGCCGCGCGCAGGATGCGGAACGGCGCCGTGAGGTGCACGTCGAGCATGGCGTACCACTGCTCGTCGGTCATCTTCTGCACCACGCTGTCCCAGGTGTAGCCGGCGTTGTTGACGATGATGTCGAGGCCCTGGAACTCGCTGACCGCGGTGCCGACGAAGCGCTCGGCGAAGTCGGGCGCGGCCACGCTGCCGTTGCAGGCCACGGCCTGGCCGCCGGCGGCGCGGATGGCCTGCACGGTCTCGTCCGCGGGGCCGGCGTCGAGATCGTTGACCACCACGCGCGCGCCCTCCGAGGCGAGCTTGAGCGCGATCGAGCGGCCGATGCCGCGGCCCGAGCCGGTGATGAGGGCGACCTTGCCTTCGAGTCTGGATGTCATGTCTGGGTGTCTTTCTTCGTTGGGTCTTCAGGCGAGCGCCACCAGCGCTTCGCCCGCGATGCGCACCTGGCCATGCTGGTTGGTGCTGCTGACTTCCACGCGCACGCAGCGCTCGCCGTCGCGCTCGAGCTTCTCGACCACGCGGCCCGTGCAACGCACCGCATGGCCCAGGTGGGTCACGCCCTGGAAGCGCACGTCGAAGCGGCGCAGCTTCGACTGCGGCGCCCACTGCGTGAGCAGCCGGCCGAGCCAGGCCATGCCCAGCATGCCCTGCGCGAACACGTCGGGCATGCCGGCGCGGCGCGCGAAGTCGATGTCGATGTGGATCGGGTTGTGGTCGCCCGAGGCGCCCGCGAACAGCGCGAGCGTGGTGCGGTCGACCGGCGGCAGTTGCAGCGGCGGCAGTTCGTCGCCGACCTGCACGGTGTCGTGGTTGGGTGCGGTCATGGGGTTCCTCGGGCTCAATGCCGGCAGACGATCACGGTGCGCAGCTCGGCCACCAGTTCGTCGCGCTGGTTGGTGGCGCGCGAGCTCTTCACCACGAACTCGAGCGCGCCGTTCTTCTTGTCGTAGATGTCGGTGATGGTCGAGCGCACCGTCACGGTATCGCCCGCGCAGGCCGCGCGGTGGTAGCTGAAGCCCTGCTCGCCGTGCAGCAGCTTGGCCAGCGGTATGCCCAGGTCGGCCAGCAGCCGGTTGGACGCGCCCGAGTCGAGCTCGGCCGCGAACAGGAAGGTGGGCGGCGCGGGCAGGTCGGCATAGCCGGCATCGCGCGCGGCGGCGGGGTCGGTGTAGACCGGATCGGTCTCGCCGATCGCCTTGGCGAAGAACTGCAGCCGCGTGCGCTCCAGCGGCAGCACCGAGGGCGGCAGCGCATGGCCGATCCATTTCCTGTCGATCATGGCAAGGCTCCCTTTCTTCAGACGCGTTCGTAGAGCGTGACCACGCAGGCGCCGCCCAGGCCCAGGTTGTGCTGGAGCGCGAGCCGCGCGCCCTCGACCTGGCGCTTGTCGGCCGTGCCGCGCAGCTGCTGGACCAGCTCGGTGCATTGCGCGAGGCCGGTGGCGCCCAGCGGATGGCCCTTGGACAGCAGGCCGCCCGAGGGGTTGGTGACGACCTTGCCGCCGTAGGTGTTGTCGCCGTCGACCACGAACTTCTCGGCCCCGCCCTCGGGGCACAGGCCCAGCGCCTCGTAGCTGATCAGCTCGTTGTGCGCGAAGCAGTCGTGCAGCTCGACCACGTCGATGTCCTGCGGGCCGACGCCCGCCGCCTCGTAGACCTTCTGCGCCGCCTCGCGCGCCATGCTGAAGCCGACCACCTCGCGCATGTCGCGCGCCTCGAAGCTCACGGGGCGGTCGGTGGTCATGGCCTGGGCCTTGATGCGCACGCCGCGGTCCAGGCCGTGGCGCTGCGCGAACCCGGCCGAGCAGACGATGGCGGCGGCCGCGCCGCAGGTCGGCGGGCAGGCCATCAGCCGCGTCATCACGCCGGGCCACATCACGGGCGTGGCCAGCACCTCGTCCTCGGTCACGACGGTGCGGAACAGCGCCACCGGGTTGTTCGATGCATGGCGGCTGGCCTTGGCGCGGATCTTCGCGAAGGTCGACAGCTGCGTGCCGTACTGCTGCATGTGGGCCAGCCCCGCGCCGCCGAAGTAGCGCAGCGCCAGCGGCACCTGCTCGTTGCCGACCAGCTCGTCGGTGATGGCCTCGAATCGGTCGAAGGGGCTGGGCCGGTCATCGAACACCGCGCCCAGCGCGCCTGGGCTCATGTGCTCGAAGCCGAGCGCGAGCACGCAGTCGGCCGCGCCGCTGGCCACGGCCTGGCGCGCGAGGAACAGCGCGGTCGAGCCGGTCGAGCAGTTGTTGTTGACGTTGACCACCGGGATGCCGGTCATGCCGACCTCGTAGAGCGCGCGCTGGCCGGCCGTGGAGTCGCCGTAGACATAGCCCACGTAGGCCTGCTGCACCTGCTCGTAGCCGATGCCGGCATCGGCCAGCGCCGCGTTGAGGGCCTGCGCCGCCATCTGCGGATAGGGCAGGTTCGCGCCGGGCTTGGTGAAGGGGATCATGCCGACGCCGACGACATGCACATCCTGGGTCATGGGAATTCCTCTCTGGGTGTTGAAGCGAAACGAAGAAATCAGGCGATCGCGCGCTGGCGATCCTTCCAGAACGGCTCGCGCAGCTTGGTCTTGAGCACCTTGCCGGCGCCCGAGAGCGGCAGCGCCTCGACCAGCGCCACGCTGCGCGGGCACTTGTAGCCCGCGATCAGGGTCTTGCAGTGCGCGATCAGCTCGTCGGCCGTGACCGGCTGCCCCGGCTTGGCGACCAGCACCGCATGCACGGCCTCGCCCCACTCCTCGCTCGGGATGCCGATGACCGCGCAGGCCGCGACCGCCGGATGCTGGGCGATGGCATTCTCGACCTCGGCCGAGTAGATGTTCTCGCCGCCGCTGATGATCATGTCCTTCATGCGGTCGACCACGAAGATGAAGCCGTCGTCGTCCATGTAGGCGCCGTCGCCGGTGTGCATCCAGCCCTCGCGCACCGCGGCGGCCGTCTGCTCGGGCTTGTTCCAGTAGCCGAGCATCACGTTCGGCCCGCGCACCGCCACCTCGCCCACCGTGCCGCGCGGCACCTCGGCGCCCTCGGCATCGACGATGCGCACCTCCATGCAGAAGCTCGCGCGGCCGGCCGAGCGCAGCTTGCCGGCCTTGCGGCCCTCGACCGTGTGGTACCAGGCGGGGTTGATGGTGGCCACCGGCGACAGCTCGGTCATGCCGTAGGCCTGCACGAAGTCCACGCCCGGCAGCGCCGCCATCGCGCGGTTGAGCACGGCCTCGGAGATCGGCGAGGCGCCATAGGCGATGCCGCGCAGGCTGCCGAGCTCGCGCGGCCTGTCGCGCATGGCGGGATGGTCGACCAGCATCTGGATCATGGTCGGCACCAGCAGCGTGTGGGTCACGCGCTCGCGCTCGATCGCGTCGAGCACGGCCTCGGGGTTGAACATCGGGATCACCACGTGCGTGTTGCCCTGGAACCAGTGCGGCCCCGAGATGCCCATGTCGGCCAGGTGGAACATCGGCGCGGCATGCAGGTAGCAGCCCTCGGCCGGCGCCATGCCCTCGGCCTGGGCGGCCAGCGCCGAGGCGCAGAGGTTGGCGTGGCTCAGCATCACGCCCTTGGGAAAACCCGTGGTGCCGCCGGTGTAGAAGATGCCGGCGAGGTCGTCGCCATGGCGGTAGGCGTCGGGCACGGGCGCCGCGCTGTCGAGCAGTGCCTCGTAGCCGAGCATGCCGGCGGGAACCGCGCCGTCGCCGCAGTAGATCAGCTCGCGCAGGGTGGTGGACTGGCCGCGCAGTTGCTCGGCCGCCGCGCGGAAGGCGTCGTCGACCAGCAGGATCTGCGAGCCCGAGTCCTCGAGCGAATAGAGGATCTCGGCCGGCGACCAGCGGATGTTGCAGGGGTTGAGCACGCCGCCGCCCCAGGGCACGGCCATCTGGTATTCGAGGTAGCGGTCGGAGTTGAGCGACAGCATCGCGACCCGGTCGCCGTTCTTCATGCCGAGCTTCTGCAGCGCGCCGGCCAGCCGCGCGATGCGCTCGCCGAAGGTGCGGAAGCTGGTGCTGCGGCTGCCGAAGCGCACCGCGGTCTTGTCCGGTTTCTGCTGCATCGCGCGGTGCAGCGCCTGGGTCAGGTACATGGTGGCTCGTCTCCTAATCGTTGATCTTGTCGGCACGCCTTTGCAGGTCTTTTTCTGGCGTGAGCGCATGGTAGAAATCCGGGCCCGGGCCGGCGATTGCGCTTCGCTTCGTTCGCATTGCAGAAAACGTCAATCGACGGCCCGCCGCGTCCCGTGTACGGTCGAATCGCCCTCTCCCATGCTGCAACCGCCCGTCACCATCCCGATCGCCTTCGTCGAAGGCATGCTTTCCGGCATCCGTGCCCGCGGCGCCGCCGCGCCCATCGACATCGATCGGGCGCTGGAAGACGCGGGCGTGCCGCCGCCGCTGCTGGCCGAGCCGGGCGCGCGCGTCACGGCCGAGCAGTACGTGGCGCTGTTCGCGCTCTTGATGGACCGGCTCGACGACGAGTCGCTGTGTTTCCTCACGCGCCGGATGCGCCGCGGCAGCCTGGCGCTGATCGCGCGCTCCACGCTCGGCGCCCCCGATTTCGGCCATGCGCTGCGCCGCGTGGCCCACACCTTCAGCCTGCTGCAGGACGACCTGCGGCTGGTGCTGCTGCGCGAGGGCGAGCTCGCGGGCTTCGGCATCGCGATCGAGAACCCCGCGATCGGCCACCAGAACTTCCTGCACGAGCTGATGCTGCGCGTGTACTGGCGCCTGCTGGCCTGGCTGCATGGCGGACGGCTGGCGGCGCGGCGCTTCGACTTCGGCTTCGCGCTGCCGCCCTACGCGGCCGGCTATGCCAAGGTGTTCCCCGGCACCTTGCGCTTCGGCCAGCCCTGCTCGGCCGTGTGGTTCGACGCCGAGGCGCTGCGCACGCCGATGCACCGCGACGCGCATGCGATCCGCGACTTCCTCGCGGCCTCGCCCGGCAACGTGATCCTGCCGCGGCTGGCCGAGCAGCCCGTCAGCGCCAAGGTGCGCGAGATCCTGCAGCAGAAGCGCCCGGCCTGGGCCGACCTCGCGACCGTGGCCGCCTGCCTGCACATGTCGGTCAGCACCCTGCAGCGCCACCTGGCGACCGAGAGCACCTCGTTCCAGGCACTCAAGGACCAACTGCGGCGCGACGTGGCGATCGTGCGGCTGGCCACCAGCGCCGTGCCGCTGGCGGCGCTGGCCGCGGAACTGGGCTTTGCCGACAGCGCGGCCTTCCAGCGCGCCTTCAAGACCTGGACCGGTGGCGCGCCGGGTTCGTACCGGCGCCGCGTGGCCGCGGCCGGCGGTGGCGATTCCCTGCCGGCGCCCTGAGTTTTCAGAAGCTTCCGGAACGGCCGCAAGGCCCGGGCGACAATCGCCCCATGCCTCCCACCTCCGACCTGCCCCCGCTCAACCGCCAGTTCGTCGCCCATTTCGGCGAGATGGGCAGCAAGTGGGGCATCAACCGCACCGTCGGCCAGATCTACGCGCTGATCTTTCTCTCGGAACGTCCGCTCAATGCCGACGAGATCGCCGAGCTGCTGGAGTTCTCGCGCTCCAACGTGAGCATGGGCCTGAAGGAGCTGCAGGCCTGGCGCCTGGTGCGCCTGCGCCACCAGCCCGGCGACCGGCGCGAATACTTCGAGGCGCCGTCGGACGTGTGGGAGATCTTCCGCGTGCTGGCCGAGGAGCGCCGCCGCCGCGAGATCGAACCCACGCTCTCGATGCTGCGCAATGCCCTGCTCGAGTCGCCCCACAGCGAGGCCGAGCGTCATGCGCAGGAGCGCATGCGCGAGATGCACGACCTGATCGACCGGCTCATGAAGTGGTTCGACGACGTGCAGCGGCTGTCGCCCGAGACCGCGATGCAGCTCATGGGCATGGGCTCGACCGTGACCAAGGTGCTGACGCTCAAGGACCGGATCACGGGGGGTGCATCGAGGAAGAAGAAGCCTGCGACGGATTGAGGCTGTCAATACGGGGACAAGGACGCGAAGGACGCAAAGATTCCGCGAAGGTCGCGAAAGAAGACATTTGAAATTTCTTCCTTGACCCTTTTGCGTTCTTCGCGAAACCTTCGCGCCCTCTGCGTCCGGCTGTCCGCTTTCAGAGCCTTTCCTGCCCCTCCGGCGTTTCAGGCATCTCGAATTTCTCCTTGCGGATGGCGTCGTCGGCCATCAGCTCGAACCACATCGCGTTGAGCACCGCGAAGGCGGCCGCCAGCGGCAGGCCGAGGATCCAGGCGAAGTACCACATCGTTCTATTCCTTTCTTGCGATCAGTACGCGTGACCGCGTTCCTCGCGGATCGCCTTCTCGTCGACCTTGCCCCACAGCACGTGGTAGACCCAGGTCGTGTAGGCCACGATCAGCGGGATGAAGATGGCCGTGACCACCAGCATGATGAACAGCGTGAGGTGGCTCGAGGACGAGTCCCACACGGTGAGGCTGGCGCGCGGATCGATGGAGGACGGCAGGATGAACGGGAACATCGAGGCGCCCACGCTCAGGATGATGCCGGCGATGCCGAGCGCGCCGGCCAGCAGCGCGAGCAGTTCGCGCCGCAGCGCGAGCCCCATCAGCGCCAGCAGCGCGCCCGCGAAGCCGGCCACCGGCGCGGCCAGGGTCCAGGGGTGGGCCGCGTAGTTCGCGAACCAGGCACCGGCCTGCAGCTCGACCGTCTTGAGCAGCGGATTCGACGGCCCCACGGTATCGACCGCGCTGGTGATGCGGTAGCCGCCGATGGCCGAGGCCATCCAGAAGCCCGCCGCCGCATAGAGCACGATGGTGGCGGCGGCCGCGACCATGCCGTAGCGGCGCGAGCGCTCGGCCACGGGTCCGGCGGTCTTCAGCTGCAGCCAGGCCGCGCCATGCATCGCCATCATCGCCACCGACACCAGCCCGCACAGCAGCGCGAAGGGGTTGAGCAGGCCGAGGAAGCTGCCGTCGTAGTGGATGTGCATGTCGGTCGCGAAGCGGAACGGCACGCCCTGCAGCACGTTGCCCACCGCCACGCCGAAGATCAGCGCGGGCACCAGGCCGCTGAAGAACAGCACGCCGTCCCAGCGCGCGCGCCATTGCGGCGACTCGCGCTTGCTGCGGAACTTGAAGGCCACCGGCCGCAGGATCAGCGCCGAGAGCACGACGAACATCGCAAGGTAGAAGCCGGAGAACGAGACGGCGTAGAGCTGCGGCCAGGCCGCGAACACCGCGCCGCCGCCGAGGATCAGCCAGACCTGGTTGCCTTCCCAGACCGGGCCCACGCTGTTGATGACGAGCCGGCGTTCGATGTCGTTGCGCGCCGCGAACGGCAGCAGCATGCCGCTGCCGAGGTCGAAGCCGTCGGTGACGGCGAAGCCGACCAGCAGCACGCCGATCAGTGCCCACCAGATGAAGCGCAGGGTGTCGTAGTCGAGGAGTGTGTGGAGGATCATGCGGCGCTCCCGGTGGTCGAGACGGCGTGGGCGGGCGGAACGTGCGAGCGCGCGTCGCCCTCGTCGGGCGAGTGCTCGGCGACCGGCCCCTTGCGGATCGCCTTGACCATCAGCTTGAGCTCGATGACCAGCAGCACGGTGTAGATGGCGACGAAGCCCGCGAGCGTGAACAGCACCGACTTGATGCCGATGTTCGAGACCGCCACCGCGGTCGGCAGCACGCCCTCGATCACCCAGGGCTGGCGTCCGAACTCGGCCACCAGCCAGCCGGCCTCGGCCGCGATCCACGGCAGCGGGATCGCGATCACCGCGGCATTGAGCAGCCAGCGGTGGCGGTCCAGCGTGCGGCGCGCCGACAGCACGAAGAAGGTGCCGGTCAAGAGGATCAGCAGCATGCCGATGCCCACCATGATGCGGAACAGCCAGAACAGCGGTGCCACCTGCGGCACCGTGTCCCAGGCCGCCTTGGCGATCTGCTCGTCGGTGGCCTGGCGCGGATCGTCCACGTAGCGCTTGAGCAGCAGCGCGTAGCCCATGTCGACGCCGTTGTTCTCGAAGGCGTCGCGCACGCCCTGCGTGACCGGCTTGCCGCCGGCCTCGCGGATCTTCTGCAGCGCGTCGTAGGCCTTGATGCCCTCGCGGATGCGCGCCTCGGCGCGCTTCACGAGCTCGTCGATGCCCGGGATCACGGTGCTGAGCGAGCGCGTGCCGATCAGCCCCATCACGCCCGGGATGTGGATCGCGTAGTGGGTCTCGCGCGCGGCCTGGTCGGGAAAGCCGAAGGCGGTGAAGGCCGCGGGCGCGGGCTGGGTCTCCCACATGGCCTCGATGGCCGCGAGCTTCATCTTCTGGTGCTCGGTCGAGAGGTAGCCGCTCTCGTCGCCCAGCACCACCACCGACAGCGAGGCCGCGAGGCCGAAGGAGGCAGCCACCGTCATCGAGCGCTTGGCGAGCTCGATGTGGCGGCCCTTGAGCAGGTACCAGGCCGAGATGCCCAGCACGAACACCGCCGCGCAGACATAGCCGGCCGACACCGTGTGCACGAACTTGGCCTGCGCCACCGGGTTGGTCAGCACGGCGGCGAAATCGGTGACCTCCATGCGCATGGTCTGCGGATTGAAGGCCGCGCCCACCGGGTTCTGCATCCAGCCGTTGGCGATCAGGATCCACAGCGCCGAGAAGTTGGAGCCGATGGCCACGGCCCAGGTGGTGGCGAGGTGGCCGACCTTGGAGAGCCGGTCCCAGCCGAAGAAGAACAGGCCGACGAAGGTCGCCTCCATGAAGAAGGCCATCAGGCCCTCGATGGCCAGCGGCGCGCCGAAGATGTCGCCCACGTAGTGGCTGTAGTAGCTCCAGTTCATGCCGAACTGGAACTCCATCACCACGCCGGTGGCGACGCCCATCGCGAAGTTGATGCCGAACAGCACGCCCCAGAATTTCGTCATGTCGCGCCAGATCACGCGGCCGGTCATGACGTAGACGGTCTCCATGATCGCGATGACGACCGAGAGGCCCAGCGTCAGCGGGACGAAGAGGAAGTGGTAGAGCGCCGTGACGGCGAATTGCAATCGCGACAAGGCGACGATGTCGAGGTCCATGGTGGCTTCCTTTGTGTTCCCTGTGTTCTTCGTGGTGGAGTGGTTGGCGTTGCTTCGGTGTCGTTCAATCGGCGCGCAGTTGCCGCAGCGCGTGTTCGAAGGCCTCGCTGCCGCTGCGCAGGTCGGCGACGACGCGGCCGTCCTCGATGCGCAGCAGCCGGTCGGCGAGCGCGGCCTCGCGGCGCAGGTGGGTGGCGATCACGAGCGTGCGGCCCTCGGCATGGCGCGCGAGGCGCTGCAGCACGTCGTGCGCGACCGCGGCATCGAGCGCCTCGGTGGGCTCGTCGAGCAGCCACAGCGGCACCGGGCGGAGAAAGAGGCGCGCGAGCGCGAGGCGGCGCGACTGGCCGCCCGAGAGGCCGAGGCCGCCTTCGCCGAGGCGCGTGGACAGGCCGGACGACAGATGGCGCACGTCGTCGGCCAGGCCCGCGGCCTGCAGCACGGCCCACAGTTGTTCGTCGTCGGCGGCGGGATCGGCCAGCCGCAGGTTGTCGCGCAGCGTATCCTCGAACAGCTCGGTGCGCTGGGTCAGCAGGCAGCAGGGCAGCGCGGCCACCTCGCCACGGCGCGGCGCGAGTTCGCCCGCGATCACCGAGAGCAGCGTGGACTTGCCGCTGCCGCTCGGGCCGACGATGGCGACACGCTCGCCTTCGGCGATGGTCAGCGAGAGGTCTTCGAGCGCGGGCACGGTGCTGGCGCGATGGAAGGCATCGATCGTCGTGAGGCGCAGCGCGAGCGATGCGTCTTCGGGAAGCCGGGGCGCGGTGGGCGTGTCGTCCTGCGCCATGCGCGGCGCCAGGCGACGCACCGCGAGCCAGGTGCGGCCCGCGTCGAGCGCGCCGCGGCGCAGCGCGGCGAAGGGTTCGAGCGCGGTGAGCGCCACCAGCAGCGCGAGCGCGGCGGCGGGTGCGCCGATCGCGCCCTCGCCCACCAGCGCCGCCACCGCGAGCAGCACCGCCACCAGCGTGAGCGTGCCCGCGCCGCCATAGGCCAGGCCGGCCGTGCTCTCGAGGCGGTTGAGCGCGAGGTCGGCGCGCGCCAGCCGGCGGTCGGCCGCGGCCAGCGCCTCGCGCTGCGCATCGAGGCGGCCGGCCATCGCCAGTTCGGTCTGGCCGGCCACCAGGTCGGCCGCGCGCTCGCGCAGCGTCTCGATGGCGCGCGCGCGCCGCAAGGCCGGACGGCGCGCGCGGCGCGACACCGCGAAGGCCAGGCCCCAGCCGACGGCCACGAGCCAGGCCGCGAGCGCCGCGCCCATCGCGACGTGCATCGTGCCGAGCACCACGCCGGCCAGCAACGCGGCGCCGAGTGCGGCAGCGGCGGGCACCAGCAGGCGCAGGTAGAGCGACTCGAGCGCATCGATGTCGCTCGTGAGCCGGAACAGCAGGCGCGCCGGGCGCAGCGCCAGCGCGCGCGCCGCCTCGGCCCGCGCCCAGCCGCGGAACAGTCGCACGCGCAGCGCGGCCAGCGCGCCGAAGGTGGCGTCGTGCGTGACCAGCCGCTCGCCGTAGCGCGAGGCGGTGCGACCCAGCGCCAGCAGCCGGATGCCGGCCGAGGGCGCGAACACGTCGAAGGTGAAGGCCGTGGCCGCATGCAGGCCCGCGAGTGCGGTGGCGGTGATGAACCAGCCCGAGAGCCCGAGCAACGCCATGCCCGTGAGCACGGTCACGGCGGCCAGCAGCGCGCCCCAGCGCAAGGCGCGCGACTGGGCCGCGAAGAAGGGGCGCAGCACCAGGCGCAATTCGCCGGCGTGACGGTGCGTGTTCGGCTTCATGCGGCCTTCTCCGCGGCATCGGCGCCGAGCTGCACGACGCGGTCCAGGCGCGCGGCCAGCGCGGGGTCGTGCGTGGCGACGATCATGGTGCGGCCGCGCGCGAGTTCGAGCAGCGCATCGGCCACGCGCCGCGCGGTCTCGGTGTCGAGGTGGGCGGTGGGCTCGTCGACCAGCAGCAGGTCGTCCTGCGGATGGACCGCGATGCGCGCCAGCGCGAGGCGCACGGCCTCGCCGCCCGACAGGCCCAGGCCACCCTCGCCCAGCGCCGCGCCCGGATGCGCCTGCGCGACGTGCTCGAGCTGCGCGAAGCGCATCGCGGCCTCGACGCCGCCCGCGTCGAGCGCGCGGCCCAGCGCGACATTGGCGGCGACAGGGCCCGCGAACACGTGCGGCTTCTGGCCCATCCAGCCGATGCGCGCGCGCAGCGCGGCGGCGGTGCGCTCGTTCATCGGCACCCCGCCGATCAGGATCTCGCCCTGCTGCGCCGGCACCAGGCCCGCGATCAGCGACAGCAGCGCGGTCTTGCCGGCACCGCTGGCGCCGGCCAGCGCGATGTGCTCGCCCGCTGCCACGCGCAGCTCACGGCCTTCGAACACGCGGCGCGATTCGCCGGGCCAGGCGAAATGCAGGTCGTGCACGACCACCGAGGGCGCGGCACTCGAGGGCTGCATCGAGACCACGTGCACGTCCGGCGCGTGGGCGCCCGGCAGCGGCAGCGCCTCGCGCTGAAGGCCCTCGAGCGCCTCGAGCGCGGCCTCGCCCGCCGCGCGGTCGTGCCACACGGCCGAGAGTTCGCGCAGCGGTTCGAAGAAGGCCGGCGCGAGCAGCAGCACGAACAGGCCCTGGCCCAGGCTCAGCGGCCCGTTCCAGGTGCCGAAGCCCAGCGTGCCCAGCAGATGGAAGCCGACGTAGACCGCCACCATCGCCACGCCCAGCGCCGAGAACAGCTCGAGCACGGCCGAGGACAGGAAGGCGATGCGCAGCACGGCCATGGTGCGTTCGCGCAGCGACTGCGCCGAGTCGGCGAGCCGCGCCGCGGTGGCATCGACCGCGCCGAGCGCGCGCAGGGTCGCGAGGCCGCGCAGGCGGTCGAGCAGGAAGGCGTTCATGCCGCCCATCTGCACCATCTGCGCCTCGCTGGCCGCCTTGGCGCGCCAGCCGACGATGGCCATGAACAGCGGGATCAGCGGCGCCGCGAACAGCAGCACCAGCGCCGCCACCCAGGTCTGGCTCGCGACCACGGCGAGGATCGCGAGCGGCACCACGGTGGCACGCCAGCGCGCGGGCTGGTAGCGCACCAGGTACGGCACCAGCGCCTCGGCCTGCTCGGCCAGCGCGCTCGCGGCCAGGCCCGAGGGCACGCGGCCGCGGTCGAGTGGCGAGGCACCGGCCAATGCCTCCGCGGCCTGGGCGCGCAAGTCCGAGAGCCGAGCGCGCGCCCGCCCGAAGGTGCGCCGCGCGCCCCAGGCTTCGCAGGCGGCACGCAGCCAGCCGAACAGGAGGATGCCGAGCGCGGGCCACAGCACCGCGGCCAGCCCGCCGCCATCGGCCAGCGCCTGCACCGCCCAGGCCAGCAGCGCCGCCTGAGGCAACCACAACAGGGCCGCCGCGCCCTGCACCACGCCGCCGATCTCCGGCCGGGCCAGGGCACGCAGGGGTCGACGGTGGGCGGAAGGGTTCATCTGTTTTTGATTTCGTGAATTTTCAGTATTTACTGAAATTTCCACAATGATACCGAAAACCTGACCGGACAGCGAGCACGGCGAAGCCTGCCCGCTTCGCCGCACGGGCGCAAGTCAACGAAGGAACGCGTCCGGCCAGAACGGCCGGCGGGATCTCAGTGCGAGACGACGATGCCGCTGATCAGCAGCCCCGCGAACAGCGCGGCGACGGCGCGCCACGAGGCCGGCCGGGTCTCGACCCAGCGGTACAGCAGCGCGGCCGCGGCGATCGACAGGCCGAAGGTCGCGAGCATGCCGAGCCCGTCGATCCAGGGCGCGTGCGGCCCGAGCCGCACCACGGCGGCATTCACCGCGAGCAGCACCGGAAAGTGGATCAGGAACAGCGAATAGGACATGCGCCCCAGCCGCTGCAGCGCGACCGCCGCCAGCGGCCAGCGCGGCGGCGACAGCCATTGCCGCCGCTGCGCCACCGCGATCAGCAGCGCCGTGACCAGCGCGGTCGCGATGCGGCTGCGCCATTCGAGCGCCAGCGCGCCCGTGCCCAGCAGCAGCAGCAGCGCGATGGCGCTCTGCCAGGTGCTCGCGCGCGTGGCGCGGCCGATCCAGAACACCAGCATGCCGAGGCCGTAGGCGCCGAAGAAATAGAAGGCGGTGTCGTCGAGCTCGGACTCGCGGTTGAACAGCGCCAGCGATGCGACGGCCACGCCGAGCACCAGCGCGACCGCGAGCCAGCGCCGGCGCGCGGCTTCGCCGGGCCGCGCCAGTTGGTCCGCCTGGGGCGCGAGCAGCGCCGGCAGCCCGATCAGCGTGAGCGCCAGCGCGAACAGCTGGAAGTCGATCGCCACGTACCAGACGCCGGTGGACAGTGCCTCGTAGCCCAGCAGGTCCTGCAGCAGCAGCCCGTGCGCGAGCAACTGACCGATGCTCGGCGAGGCCGGCACGAGCTCGGCGTCGAGCCAGGGCCGCACCGCGGCCGCCACCAGCACGCAGACGGTGAGCGCGGCGAGGTAGGGCATCACCAGTCGGCCGTAGCGCTGGAAGATGCGCACGAGCGGCCGGTCGATGCGCAGCAGCCCGTCGGGCGCGAGACTGGCCGCGGCCAGGAAGCCGGCGATCACGAGGAAGATCTGGACCGCGAGCCGGCCGTCGCTGGCCAGCCAGCCGAGGAAATCGGGCGCGAGCGACAACGCGCCCGCGGGCATCGGCCCGTAGCGCGAGAGGTGATGCCCGACGATCACCGCGCAGGCGAGCCCCTTGGCCGCGTCGAGCAGCGGCATGCGCTCCCGCCGCGCGGCGGGAGCAGGTGCGGCGCTCGCCGCCGGGGCCGGCAGGTCGTTCACGCTAGGAACGCGTTCTCAAAGCGCGAGCCGCTGGCGAGCCTCCTGGTATTCGCGCTTGAGCTTCTCGATGAAGACGCCGGCGCTCGAGACTTCGCTGATCGCGCCGATGCCCTGGCCCGAGCCCCAGATGTCCTTCCAGGCCTTGGCCTTGTTGCCCTCGCCGCCCGAGAAGCTCATGGTCTTCACGTCGCCTTCGGGCAGGTTCGCCGGGTCCATGCCGGCGTTGACGATGCTGGGCGCGAGGTAGTTGCCGTGCACGCCGGTGAACAGGCTCGAGTAGACGATGTCGTCCGAAGTGCCCTCGACGATGGCCTGCTTGTAGGCGTCGCTCGCGCGGGCCTCCTCGGTGGCGATGAAGGCGGTGCCGATGTAGGCGAAGTCGGCGCCCATGGCCTGCGCCGCGAGCACCGCGCCGCCGGTGGCGATCGAGCCCGACAGCGCGATCGGGCCGTCGAACCACTGGCGGATCTCCTGGATCAGCGCGAACGGGCTCTTGATGCCCGCATGGCCGCCGGCGCCGGCCGCCACCGCGACGATGCCGTCGGCGCCCTTCTCGATCGCCTTCTGCGCGAACTTGTTGTTGATCACGTCGTGCAAGGTCACGCCGCCGTAGCTGTGGACCGCGTCGTTGACGTCGGTGCGCGCGCCCAGCGAGGTGATGACGATCGGCACCTTGTACTTCACGACCATCTCCATGTCGTGCTCGAGGCGGTCGTTGCTCTTGTGCACGATCTGGTTGATGGCGAAGGGCGCGGCGGGCTTGTCGGGATTGGCCTTGTTGTAGGCCGCGAGCTCCTCGGTGATCTCGATCAGCCACTCCTCGAGCTGCGCCGCGGGCCGCGCGTTGAGCGCCGGCATCGAGCCGACCACGCCGGCCTTGCATTGCGCGATCACGAGCTTGGGGTTGCTGATGATGAACAGCGGCGAGCCGATGATCGGCAGCGGCAGGTTCGCGAGCACGGGGGGCAGTTTCGACATGGTCGTTGTCTCAGGGGTTGTTGAATTCGGGAGCGGACAGCCGGACGCGGAGGACGCGAAGATTCCGCGAAGTGCGCAAAAGCAAAACCAAATTTTGATTTCTCTTTCGCGTCCTTTGCGTAACCTTTGCGACCTTCGCGTACGGAAGTCCGGATGTCAGAAAGCCTCGAGCGCCAGCGCGTTCACGCTCTCGGCACCGTCGACGATGCTGTCGCGCAGGCCCGGCGCCTTCGAGAGGATGTGCTCGGCATAGAAGCGCGCGGTCGTGATCTTGGCCTGCATGAAGTCGACGTCGACGTTGTGCGAGGCCTGGTCCTGCGCCACGATCAGCGAACGCGCCAGCTGCCAGCCGGCCACCAGGTTGCCCGCGAGCATCAGGTAGGGCACGCTGCCCGCGAACACCGCGTTGGGCGAGGCCTTGGTCTGGCCCGCGACGAAATCCACCACCTCGACGAAGGCCTCGCGCGCGGCCTTCAGGCGCTTGAGCACGGCCTTGGCGGCGGCGCTGTCGCTCTTCGCGAGCTCGGCCTCGGTCTTCTCGATCTGCGCGGCGATGGCCTTGGCCGTCTGGCCGCCGTCGCGCGCGGTCTTGCGGCCCACGAGGTCGTTGGCCTGGATCGCGGTCGTGCCTTCATAGATCGTGAGGATCTTCGCGTCGCGGTAGTACTGCGCCGCGCCGGTCTCCTCGATGAAGCCCATGCCGCCGTGCACCTGCACGCCCAGCGAGGTCACCTCGAGGCTCATCTCGGTGCTGTAGCCCTTGACCAGCGGCACCATGAATTCGTAGAAGGCCTGGTTCTGCTTGCGCGCGTCGGCATCGGGATGGTGGTGCGCGGCGTCGTAGGCCGCGGCGGCCACGCTGGCCATCGCGCGGCAGCCTTCGGTGTAGGCGCGCATGGTCATCAGCATGCGCTTCACGTCGGGGTGATGGATGATCGCCGCGCTCGCGTTGATCGAGCCGTCGACCGGGCGGCTCTGCACGCGCTCCCTGGCGTAGGCCACGGCATGCTGGTAGGCGCGCTCGGCGATCGCGATGCCCTGCATGCCCACCGCATAGCGGGCCGAGTTCATCATGATGAACATGTACTCGAGGCCGCGGTTCTCCTGGCCCACGAGATAGCCGACGGCACCGCCGTGGTCGCCGTACTGCAGCACCGCGGTCGGCGAGGCCTTGATGCCCATCTTGTGCTCGATGCTCACGCAGTGCACGTCGTTGCGCGCGCCCGGCGAACCGTCGGCGTTCAGCAGGAACTTCGGCACCACGAACAGGCTGATGCCCTTCACGCCCTCGGGCGCGCCGCTCACGCGCGCCAGCACGAGATGCACGATGTTCTCGGCCATGTCGTGCTCGCCGTAGGTGATGAAGATCTTGGTGCCGAAGACCTTGTAGGTACCGTCGGGCTGCGGCTCGGCGCGGCTGCGCACCAGCGCGAGGTCGCTGCCGGCCTGCGGCTCGGTGAGGTTCATCGTGCCGGTCCACTGGCCGCTCACGAGCTTCTCGAGGTAGGTGGCCTTGAGCTCGTCGGAGCCCGCGGTCAGCAGCGCCTCGATGGCGCCATCGCTGAGCAGCGGGCACAGCGCGAAGCTCATGTTGGCCGAGTTCAGCATCTCGCCGCAGGCCGCGCCGATGGTCTTGGGCAGGCCCTGGCCGCCGAAGTCGGCCGGATGCTGCAGGCCCTGCCAGCCGCCCGACACGTACTGCGCGAAGGCTTCCTTGAAGCCGGCCGTGGTCGTGACCTCGCCGTCCTTGAACGACGAGGGATTGCGGTCGCCCGCGACGTTGAGCGGCGCGATCACGTCCTGGTTGAAGCGCGCGCATTCCTCGAGCACGGCCTGCGCGGTCTCGAGGCCGGCGTCCTCGAAGCCGGGCAGCCTGGCGATCTCGCCGATGTTGGCCAGGTGCTCGATGTCGAACAGCATGTCCTTGAGGGGGGCGGTGTAGCTCATCTCATGTCTCCCGATACTGCGGATGTGAAAAGGGCATCGCGAACGATGCCCTCTGGCTCAATGCAATGGCGCGATCAGAGCGCCTTCACCAGTTCCGGCACGGCCGTGAACAGGTCGGCCACGAGGCCGTAGTCGGCCACCGAGAAGATCGGCGCCTCTTCGTCCTTGTTGATCGCCACGATCACCTTGGAGTCCTTCATGCCGGCCAGATGCTGGATCGCGCCCGAGATGCCCGCAGCGATGTACAACTGCGGCGCGACGATCTTGCCGGTCTGGCCCACTTGCCAGTCGTTGGGGGCATAGCCCGCGTCGACGGCCGCGCGGCTGGCGCCCAGGCCCGCGTTGAGCTTGTCGGCCAGCGGGGCCATCACTTCGGTGAACTTCTCGGCGCTGCCCAGCGCGCGGCCGCCCGAGACGATGATCTTGGCAGCCGTGAGTTCGGGACGCTCGCTCTTCGTGACTTCTCGGCCGACGAAGCTGCTCTTGCCGCTGTCGGCCACGCCTTCGGCGGTTTCGACCGTTGCGCTGCCACCGGTGGCGGCCGCGGCATCGAAGCCGGTGGTGCGAACGGTGATCACCTTGGTGGCATCGCTGCTCTGCACGGTGGCGATCGCATTGCCCGCGTAGATCGGACGCTCGAAGGTGTCGGGGCTGTCGACCTTGGTGATGTCGCTGATCTGCGCGACATCGAGCTTGGCTGCCACGCGCGGCGCGACGTTCTTGCCGTTGGCGGTCGAGGGGAAGAGGATGTGGCTGTAGTTGCTGGCGATGGCCAGGACTTGAGCCGCGACGTTCTCGGCCAGGTTCTCGGCGAGGCTGGCGCTGTCGGCTGCGATGACCTTGGAGACACCAGCGATCTGGGCGGCGGCCTTGGCGGCTTCGGCCGCATTGGCACCGGCCACGAGCACGTGGACGTCGCCACCGCAGGCAAGCGCGGCGGTCACGGTGTTGAGGGTGGCCGGCTTGATGCTGGCGTGGTCGTGTTCGGCAATGACGAGTGCGGTCATGTTCGTTGTCTTCCTCAGATCACTTTGGCTTCGTTCTTCAGCTTGTCCACCAGGGTCGCCACATCGGGCACCTTGATGCCGGCACCGCGCTTCGGCGGTTCCGAGACCTTCAGCGTCTTCAGGCGCGGCTTGACGTCCACGCCCAGGTCCTCGGGCTTGAAGGTGTCGAGCTGCTTCTTCTTGGCCTTCATGATGTTGGGCAGCGTGACGTAGCGCGGCTCGTTCAGGCGCAGGTCGGTCGTGATGACGGCCGGCAGCGTGAGCGAGACGGTCTCGAGGCCGCCGTCGACTTCACGGGTGACGTTGGCCTTGTCGCCGGCGACTTCGACCTTGCTCGCGAAGGTGGCTTGCGGCAGGTCGGCCAGCGCAGCCAGCATCTGGCCGGTCTGGTTGGCATCGTCGTCGATGGCCTGCTTGCCGAGGATGATCAGCTGCGGCTGTTCCTTGTCGACCAGCGCCTTGAGCAGCTTGGCCACGGCCAGCGGCTGCAGCTCTTCCGAGGTCTCGACCAGGATGCCGCGGTCGGCGCCGATGGCCATCGCGGTGCGCAGGGTCTCCTGCGACTTGGCGTCGCCGCACGAGACGGCGATGACCTCGGTCACCACGCCCTTCTCCTTCAGGCGCACGGCCTCTTCGACGGCGATCTCGTCGAAGGGGTTCATGCTCATCTTGACGTTGGCGATGTCCACGCCCGTGCCGTCGCTCTTGACGCGCACCTTCACGTTGTAGTCGACGACCCGTTTGACAGGCACAAGAACCTTCATTGACTTGACTCCATTGGGATTGCAAAAAGGGGGCTTCGAGAGCAACCGGTCATTCTAGGACGCGACCTTTGCCGTCTCTGATCTCATTCCGATTCACGCCGCGGGGCGAAAAAAGAACGGTCGTGCTTTTCCTCGATTATAAGGCAGCGTCCGCCGGTGGCGAAATCCCGGGCGGCAGCGATTCGACGCGCAGAACGCGCTGCGGATAGGGAATGTCGATCTTCGCGGCGCGCAGGCCGTCGAGGATCGCGACGTTGATCGCCGAGCGCAGGTTGTCCTTGCCCTTGTCGGGATCGGCGACCCAGAAGTTCAGCGTGAACTCCAGCCCGTCGGGCGCGAAGTTCATCAGGAAGGCCACCGGCGCCGGGTCGGTCATCACGCGCGGCTGGGCCTTGGCGGCATCGCAGAGGATGGCCTGAACCTGCGCGACGTCGCTCTCGTAGCCGACCACGATGCTGGTCGTGATGTTGAACTTGCGGTCCGCGATCGAGAGGTTCTCCACGCGCGAGGTGATCAGCGATTCGTTCGGCACGATCGCCTCGCGGCCGTTGCCGGCGCGGATCAGCGTGTAGCGGGTCTTGATGTCGGTGATGCGACCCTCGAAGGTGTCGACCTTGACGTTGTCGCCGATGCGGATCGAGCGCTCGAGCAGGATCACGAAGCCGCTCACGTAGTTGGCCGCCAGCTTCTGCAGGCCGAAGCCCAGGCCGACGCCGAGCGCGCCGCCGAGCACCGACAGCGCCGTGAGGTCCACGCCCACCGCCGACAGCGCGAACAGCAGGCCCACCAGCAGCAGCAGTGCGCGCACCGCGTTCGAGGCCACCTTGCGCATCGACAGGTCGGTGACGGCCTCGCGCAGGATGCGCTTCTCGATCGTCGAGGCGATCCACAGCGCGATCACCAGCACCAGGCCCGCCGACAGCGCGCCCTGGATGATGGTCTGCAGGCTCACCCGGGTCTTGCCGAAGGCCAGCGTGATGTCGTCGAGTTCGGCCAGCACCGGCGGCAGCAGGCCGATGATCCAGAGCACGGCCGCGACCCAGGCCAGCCACGAGATGGTGCGCTCGAGCAGCCGCACGAGGTTGGAGGCCGGGAACACGGCGCGCAGCACGCGCGCGAACAGCCGGATCACGGCGAGCGACAGGAACACCGAGACGCCGATGCGCAGCACCAGGATGGTCTGGTACTCGGACACCAGCCGCCGCGCGAGTTCGGCGAACACCAGCGCCATCAGCGGGAACAGCACGCCGTCGAAGGTGCGCTCACCGAACCAGATCGAGTCCTTGGGCTGGTCGCGCCCGAACCAGCGGCAGATGCCCCAGGCCAGGGCGATGCAGGCGGCGAGCGCGGCCAGCTCGATGGCGATGCCGCGCGCATCGACCTGCGCGAGTCGTTGGGTGAAGTCGTTGAAGTTCATCTCTTGCAGCAAAAGGGGCCGGGCCCACACACGGCGCGCCAGGCGCACCACCGGGGTGCGCCCGCGCCCTTCGAATCAGAGCTCGGCCAGCACGCGGATGTGCGCTTCCACGCTGCGCGCGAGCGCGTCGAGGTTGTAGCCGCCCTCGAGCATCGAGACGATGCGTCCGCGCGCATGGCGGCGCGCCACGTCGCGGATGCGGTCGGTGATCCAGGCGAAGTCGTTCTCGTTGAGACCGAGCTGCCCGAGATCGTCTTCCCGGTGCGCATCGAAACCCGCGCTCACGAACACCATCTGCGGCCGGAACGCCTCGAGCCGGGGCATCCAGATCGCCTCGATCATCTCGCGCACGTCCATGCCCTTGGTGTAGGCCGGGATCGGCAGGTTGAGCATGTTCGAGGCCGGATGCTCGGTGCCGCTGTAGGGATAGAAGGGGTGCTGGAAGAAGCCGACCATCAGCACGCGCGGGTCGTCCGACAGGATGTTCTCGGTGCCGTTGCCGTGGTGCACGTCGAAGTCGACCACGGCCACGCGGTCGAAGCCGTGCACCTCGAGCGCATGGCGCGCCGCGATCGCGACGTTGTTGAGGAAGCAGAAGCCCATCGCCTGCTCGCGGCAGGCATGGTGGCCGGGCGGACGCACGGCGCAGAAGGCGTTCTCGACCTCGCCGGCGATCACCGCGTCGGTGGCGGCGATGGCCGCCCCGGCGGCGCGCCGGGCCGCCAGCAGCGTGAAGCGGTTGAGCGCGGTGTCGGGGTCGATGTGCGCATGGTCGGGGCCGCCAACCGGCTCGTCGGCCACCAGCCGCTGGTGCAGCGCCTCGAGGTATTCGACGTGTTCGGTGCTGTGCGCCCGGGTGATCTGCGGCAGCGTGGCCAGCGGGACGTCGCGCCGCTCGAGCGCGTCGCCGACGCCGGTGGCCAGCAGCCGGTCCTCGATGGCATCCAGGCGCTCGGGGCATTCGGGATGACCCCGGCCCATGTCGTGCTTCCAGCAGTCGCGATGAGTGAAGTAACCGGTCTTGCCCATGTCTCGGTGTCGCGTCTAGACCTCACGCGGCGCGGGGCTGCCGGGTCTTACGGTATCGTTTGCATATGGATACAAATATGGACGTTGCCGCGAAGCTTGCCACTTTGCTGAGCCAGCTTAACACGGTGATCGTGGGCAAGGAGGCCCAGGTGCGCGACTGCGTGGCCTGCCTGCTGGCCGGCGGCCACCTGCTGATCGAGGACGTGCCCGGGGTCGGCAAGACCACCCTGGCCCATGCGCTCTCGCACACCTTCGGGCTGCAGTTCTCGCGCGTGCAGTTCACGGCCGACCTGATGCCGGGCGACCTCTCGGGCGTGGCGATCTACGACCGCGGCCAGCAGGCCTTCGTGTTCCATCCGGGCCCGATCTTCTCGCAGGTGCTTTTGGCCGACGAGATCAACCGCGCCAGCCCCAAGACCCAGAGCGCGCTGCTCGAGGCGATGGAGGAGAAGCAGGTGACGATCGAGGGCGAGACCCGCCCCCTGCCCACCCCCTTCTTCGTGATCGCCACGCAGAACCCGCAGGACCAGCTCGGCACCTTCGCGCTGCCCGAGTCGCAGCTCGACCGCTTCCTGATGCGCATCTCGCTCGGCTACCCCGACCGCGCGGCCGAGCGCCAGCTGCTGGCCGGCATCGACCGCCGCGAGATGCTGGCCACCCTGCCCGCGCTGCTCACACCCGGCGAGCTGACCGCGCTGCAGCAGCGCGTGCAGCAGGTGCACGCGGCCGAGCCGCTCTTGAACTACGTGCAGGACCTGATCGCCGCCACCCGCTCGGGCCGCTGGTTCCTGCAGGGCCTGTCGCCGCGCGCCGGCATCGCCGTGCTGCGCGCCGCCAAGGCCCAGGCCCTGCTCGCCAACCGCCACTACGTCGCGCCCGACGACGTGCAGGCCGTGCTGCCGCAGACCGTGGCGCACCGCCTCACGCCGGTCGGCGATGCCGGCCGCGGCGCGGTCGAGCAGGTGCGGGCGATGATCGCGGCGGTGCCGCTGCCGTGAACGCCCTCGGCGCCATCCGCTCGCGCATCGACGGCTGGTTCCTCTCGCGCCGGCCGCCGTCGGACACGCTCGAGCTCACGCAGCGCAACGTCTACATCGTGCCCACGCGCGCCGGCTGGACCCTGGCGCTCACGCTGCTGGTGCTGCTGGTGGCGTCGATCAACTACCAGCTCAACCTCGGCTACCTGCTCACCTTCCTGCTCGCGGGCAGCGTGGCGGTGGGCATGCACGTGTGCCACGGCACCTTGCGCGGGCTGGCGATGCACCTGATGCCGCCCGATGCGCATTACGCGGGGAGCGCGGCGGTGTTCCGGGTGGTGCTGCACAACGCGCGGCGCGGGGTGCGCTACGGGATCGGGATGGCGGTGCGCGGCAGCGGGCAATGGGCGTGGACCGATGTGCCGGCGCAGGGCAGTTCGACGGTGGAGATCGCTTTTCTGCCGGAGCGAAGGGGGTTGCATCCGGTGCCTGCATTGACGGCGGAGACGCGGTTTCCGCTGGGCACCTTTCGGGTGTGGACGGTGTGGCGGCCTGCGTCGCAGATGCTGGTGTATCCGGCGCCTGAAGCGCATCCGCCGCCCTTGCCCGCGGGGGAGCCGTTGTCGGGTTCCGCGGCTGTTTCTTCCCTGGTGCGGTCCTTGGGGGCTGGGGAGTATGACGGGGTGCGGGCCTATCGGCGGGGGGATCCGTTGAAGCTGGTGGTCTGGAAGAAGGCGGCGCAGGCGTTGGCTGCGGGGTCCGAGGAGTTCGTGAGTCGGGATGCTCAGCAGACGCAACGCGAGGAGCTTTGGCTGGATGCGCAGGCTACTGGGTTGGGTGATGTTGAAGGGCGGGTTTCTCGATTGTGTGCCTGGGTGTTGATGGCGGATCGGTTGGGGGTGGACTATGGGGTCCGTATTGGCGGGCGCGTGTTGAAGCCTTCGCAAGGGGAGGCGCATCGGAGGGCTTGTCTGGAGATGCTGGCTCTATGCTGAATGTGTTTGGCTTTGCTGAGGCTGTTGGCCGGGTCTCGCCCCGGCGGGCGACTTACTTTTCTTGTCTCGCCAAGAAAAGTAAGCAAAAGAAGGCGACCCCGCTGTCTGTGTCCCTCCGCTTCGCTACGGGCAACCTGCGGTGCTCGGAGAAAGCGGGGGTCCGCAGAACTCGCTTCGCTCAAACAGCTGCGGCCCTGATCCCGCTTTCTCCTGCGCTCCTCGGCACAGCCAGAGGGGATGAGAGTCAACGCGCCATGGCGCGTCCTTGTGTGGTGTGCGGGAGTGCAAAGGCCCTCGGTCTTCTTCTACCTGGGCCGAGCGAAGCGAAGGCCTGTGGGGAATCTAGGGCCGAGCGCAGCGATGGCCCGCTCCACCCCCTCTGGCTGCGCCGAGGAGCGCAGCGTTTCGCGGATCAGGGCTCGCAGCTGTTTGAGCGGAACGAAGTGGAGCGAGTTCTGCGAGACCCCGCGAAACGCGAGCACCGCAGGTTGCCCCGTAGCGCAGCGAAGGGGTCGCAGACAGTGGGTCGCCTTTTCTTTGGTTACTTTCTTTTGGCGAAGCAAAAGAAAGTGACTCGCCCGCCGGGGCGAGACCCGGCCAACAGCCTAAAAAAGAAGAGCTCCCAATGAAGAAGCTCACGATGGCCACATTGCCAAGAGACGCAAGAGACACCCTCTTTCTCCTGGCAGTCATAGCCCTCATCATCCTCCCCCAGGCAGACACCCTCCCCTGGTGGTGCACCACCCTCACCACAGCAGTCCTGATCTGGCGCGGCACCCTCGCCATCCAATCCCGACCCCTCCCCTCCCGCTGGTGGCGCATCGCCCTGCTCGTGGTGACAGTCGCCGCCACCTTCGCCACCCACCGCACCCTGCTCGGCCGCGACGCCGGCGTCACCCTGGTCGTGATCCTGCTCGCGCTCAAGACGCTCGAACTGCGCGCGCGCCGCGACGCCTTCGTCGTCTTCTTCCTGGGCTTCTTCGCGATGCTCACGAACTTCTTCTACTCGCAGTCGCTCGCCACCGCGGCCATGATGCTGCTCGCGCTGCTGGGCCTCTTGACCGCACTGGTCAATGCCCACATGCCGGTGGGCCGGCCGCCGCTCGCTCAGGCCGCGCGCACCGCGGGCTGGATGGCGCTCGCGGGCGCGCCGATCATGTTCGCGCTGTTCCTGCTGTTCCCGCGCTTCGCGCCGCTGTGGGGCACGCCGACGGACGCGATGGCCGGGCGCAGCGGGCTGTCGAACACGATGCGCGTGGGCACCATCGCCGAGCTCGCGCTCGACGGCCGCGTGGCGGCACGCATCAAGTTCGACGGCGACCGCGCGCCGCCGCAGAGTCAGCTCTATTTCCGCGGCCCGGTGCTCGCGCAGTTCGATGGCCGCGAGTGGACCGCGCTGCCATCCTGGCGCCGCGGCGCGGGCGGCTCCGAGCTGCGCACCAGCGGCGAGCCGCTGGGCTACGAGGTCACGCTCGAGCCCAGCAACCGCCCGTGGCTGCTCACGCTCGACGCCGCGCCGCGCGCGCCCGCGCTGCCGGGCTACGAGGTCACGGGCAGTTCGGACCTGCAATGGTTCGTGAACCGGCCTCTGTCGGACCTGGTGCGCTACCGCGCCCAGAGCTACACGCGCTTCGAGAGCGGCCCGGTCGCCAGCGCCAACAGCCTGCGCGCCTACCTCGCGCTGCCGCCCGCGTCGAACCCGCGCACCGCGGCGCTCGCGCGCGAGATGCTCGCCGACCCGGCGCTGGCCGGCGCCGCCACGCCCGCGCTGGTGCAGGCGGTGCTGCGGCGGCTGCGCACCGGCGGCTACAGCTACACGCTCGAGCCCGGCGTCTACGGCAACGACACCGCCGACGAGTTCTGGTTCGACCGCAAGGAGGGCTTCTGCGAGCACATCGCCTCGGCCTTCGTGGTGCTGATGCGCGGCATGAACGTGCCGGCGCGCATCGTCACCGGCTACCAGGGCGGCGAACTCAACGGCATCGACAACTACTGGGTGCTGCGCCAGAGCGACGCCCATGCCTGGGCCGAGGTCTGGGAAGCCGGCAAGGGCTGGGTCCGCGTCGACCCCACGGGCGCGGTGGCGCCGGGACGGGTCGGCCAGTCGATGCGGCTCGTGCAGCCGCCGGGCCTGTTCGCGGGCGCGGTCATCGCGATGAGCCCGACCTTCGCGCAAAACCTGCGCGCGGCCTGGGAGGCCGTCAACAACGGCTGGAACCAGTGGGTGCTCAACTACACGCAGAGCCGCCAGCTCGACCTGCTGAAGAACATCGGCTTCACGGCACCGAGCCTCGAGGACCTGGCCTACGTGCTGCTCTACCTGCTGGTGGGCGCGAGCCTGGCCGGCGCGCTCTGGACGCTGTGGGAACGCAGCCAGCACGATCCCTGGCTGCGCCTGCTCGGCCGAGCGCGCGCGCGGCTCGCGAAAGCCGGCCTCGCCGTGCCCGGCACCGCGCCGCCGCGCCAGATGGCCGCGCTGGCCGAGGCCTTCTTCGGCACCGATGAAAGCGCGCCGCTGCGCGACTGGCTGCTGAAGCTCGAAGCCCAGCGCTATGCACCGGCCGGCCCCGGGACGCTGGCCGCGCTGCGCGCCGAGTTCCGCCGCCTGCCATGGCCCGCGCGCAAGGCCGGGCCCGCACTACTGCAGCCCGGCTGAACGCAACCACATGTGTCGCCCGCCGGCCCGCGCGCGGCCGGGCGGCACAATCGGCCGATGCGATCCTCCCTCTCCCCGCGGCGCCAGCCGGTCCGCGCCGCCGCCCTCGCCCTCTTCGCTGCCTGCGCCGCCGGCCTCGCCACGCAGGCCGCGGCCCAGCCCCGCCCGGCAGTCAAGGCCGTGGTCGGCAGCACGCCCTACGCCACGCGCGACGACGCGATGCGCTTCGCCGACGAGGTCGCGGCGCGCCGGGGCCTGGACCGCCAATGGGTGCGCGCCACCATCGGCGGCGCGCGCTTCCTGCCCAACGTGCCGCGGCTGATGCTGCCGGGACCGGTGGGTACGGTGAAGAACTGGCAGGTCTACCGCAGCCGCTTCATCGATGCCACGCGCATCGCCGCGGGCGTGCGCTTCTGGCGCGCCAATGCCGACCTGCTCGCGCGCGCCGAGGCCACCTACGGCGTGCCGCCCGAGATCGTCGTGGGCATCGTGGGCGTGGAGACCATCTACGGCCGCAACATGGGCAACTTCCGCGTCATCGATGCGCTCGCCACGCTGGCCTTCGACTTCCCGCAGGGCCATCCTCGCGCGGCCGAACGGCAGGCCTTCTTCCGCGGCGAACTCGAGAGCTTCCTGAGCACCGAGAGCCGCACCGCCGACGATCCGATGGTGCCGCTGGGCAGCTACGCGGGCGCGATGGGCATGCCGCAGTTCATGCCGAGCAGCATCGCCAAGTACGCGGTCGACTTCGACGGCGACGGCCGCATCGACCTGGTCAACAACACGGCCGACGTGATCGGCTCGGTGGCCAGCTATTTCAAGGCCTTCGGCTGGCAGCCGGGCATGCCCGCGATCTACCCGGTGCGCTTCGACGAGTCGCGGCTGCGCAAGGACATCCTGCTGGCACCCGACATCCTGCCGAGCTTCAGCGCCGACAGCTTCGTGGCCGCGGGCGCGGTGCTCGATGGCGAGGGCCAGCGCCATCGCGGCCTGCTCGCGCTGATCGAACTGCAGAACGGCGCGAGTGCCGCGCCGACCTACGTGGCGGGCACGCGCAACTTCTACGTGATCACGCGCTACAACTGGAGCAGCTACTACGCGATGTCGGTGCTCGACCTCGGCAACGAGGTCAAGGCGGCGATGGGCTATGCGCCGGCGCCGCAGCCGGTGCTCGCGCCGGCCCCCGCGCCGCTGCGCTCGCAGCCGAGGCTCGATGCGCAACCGATGCCGCTGCCCCTGCAATCGACGCCGACCGAGCCGACGGCCTCGCAACCGCTGCCGCCCGCCTCCTCGCCGCGGCAACCGATGCCGCTGCCGCAGTGAGGGCCACGCAATGACGCCCCTGTCGAGCGCGGCCCTGTGGGCCAATTGGCACGCCGCCTGGCGCGCGCTCGGCATCGCGCAACCCGGCACGCCCGAGCGCGATGCGCTGTGCGATGCGCTGCAGCGCCGCTACGCCGAGCCGCAGCGCCACTACCACACGCTGCAGCACCTCGGCGAATGCCTGGCCTGGTTCGAGCGCGAGCAGGCCGCCGCGCAACGGCCCGGCGAAGTGGCGCTGGCGCTGTGGTTCCACGACGCGATCTACGACGTGCATGCGCACGACAACGAGGCACGCAGTGCCGCCTGGGCGCTCGAGGCGCTGCGCAGCTTCGAGGCCGGCGAGGACGTGGCGCAGCGCGTGCACGACCTCGTGATGGCCACGCGCCACGATGCCGTGCCCGAAGGCCGCGATGCCGAGCTGCTGATCGACATCGACCTCTCGATCCTCGGCGCCGAGCGCGCGCGCTTCGACGAATACGAGGAACAAGTCGGACGGGAATACGCCTTCGTGCCGCTGGAGATCCGCCTGCCGCGCCGGCGCGCGATCCTGCAACGCTTTCTCGACCGCGACGCGATCTACGCCACGCCGCGCATGCACGCCCTGCTCGAGGTCCGCGCGCGCGAGAACCTGCGCCGGTCGATCGCGGGCTGAGCGCGCCGCCGGTCTCTCAGGCCGGCAGCAGCCGCCACCATTCCGAGCGCATCGGCAAGGCGCCACCGGCCTCCTCGACCTGGCCCAGCAGCAGGCCGTCGGCCCCCGCGCCGTGCACCATCAGCCGCAGCAGTTGCGCCGCATCGCGGTTCAGCACGAAGCTGCCGTCGCCGCGCCAGCCCAGGCAGCGGCCGACCTCGGCCAGCGCCAGCGCGGGCTGGCTCTGCATGAAGGTGAAGGGCATGGTGAGCCCCGCATCGAGCTGCTCGAGCCCGGTGCAGGTCGCGGCCCAGGGTCCGCGCCGGCTGCCGACGCGCAGGCGCGCACCGGCCGGCAGCGCGGCCTCGCCGGCGGCGTCGATGCAGCGCAGCGCGCCATGCATCGCGAGCTCGGTCCAGGCGCCGACGCGGCGCGGCCGGTAGCCGAGCCGCTGCACCAGCTGCGCGTGCCAGTCTTCGGCCAAGGGGTCGGCACCGACATGCGCGACGACGCGCCAGCCCTCGATCATGGCGCGCCCCCCCCCGCATCCTCGAGCACCAGCGCCGCATGGCCGCCGCCGAAGCCCAGCACGTTGAACAGCACATGACGCAGTCCGCGCGGCGCCGAGGCACTCAGCGCCAGGCCCAGCGCCTCATCGGGCGCATGCGTCGCCACCGGCCACGCACCATGCGCGACGCAGCCGGTCAGCAAGGCCAGCTCGGCCGCGCCCGAGGCGCCGAGCGTGTGGCCGATCGCGGTCTTGAACGACACCAGCGGCGGCAGCGGATCGAACAGCGCGCGCAGCGCCTGCGCCTCCACCGCGTCGTTGCCGGGGCTGCCCGCGGCCTGCACCTTGACCAGGCCGATGTCGCGCGGCCGCAGCCCGGCCTGCGCGAGCGCGGCCTCGCACACGGCGCGCACCGCGCCCGCCTCGTTGCCCGCGGGATTGCTGCCGTCGACGATGTTCGCGCCGCCCGCGATGCGCCAGCGCGCGGGCCGCGTGCGCAGCTGCAGCGCCGCGAAGGCCTCGCCGAGCACCAGCCCGTCGCGGCCGGCGCCGAAGGGCCGCGCGCCATCGGGCGACAGCAGCTGCATCGCGCCGAAGCCCGCCACGGTGAAGCGGTTGTCGGGCTCGGCGCCGAGCACCAGCGCCTCCTCGGCCCCGCCGCCGCGCAGCAGCTCCGAGGCCGCGAGGATCGCGTTGAGCGCCGAGGTGCAGGCCGTCGACACGGTGAAGACGGGGCCGCGCCAGGCGAGCGCGCCGGCCACGATCTCGGCGAAGTCGAGCAGGTCGCCGCCGAGCCGGCGGTCGTCCTTCTCGTGCTCCATGTGGCCGATGTCGAGCGAGGACGAGGCGACGAACAGCGGCGCGTCGCGCGACACCGCGCCGCCCGAGCGATCGGCCTGCGCCACCACCGCGCGCACGCGCCGGCGCACGCGTTCGTCCCAGCCACCGTCGGTGGGCGACAGCTTGTAGACGGGCCACCGCGCCTGCGCCGACACGGCCACCGGCACGGGCCGCACGCCGCCCGCGCGCAAGGTGGCGAGCGCCGCGTCCAGATCGTCGCCCAGCGCGCAGGCCAGCCCCACGCCGCCGAGGTACACCGCCCTCATCGCGCGGTCATGCCTTCTGCTCGCGCAGCAGGTGCTCGGCCAGGTGCGCGACCGAGCTCAGCGCGCGGCGCGTCTCCTTGCTGTCGGGCATGCGCACGCCGAAGGCCTGCTGGATCGCCATCGACACCTGCAGCGCATCGAGCGAGTCGAGGTCCAGCCGCGCCTCGGGGCCGAACAGGGCCTCGTCGTCCGACAGGCCGCCGGGCGGCGGCTCCTTCTCGACGGCCTCGAGCACCAGCGTCTTGAGCCGGGCGATGAATTCGGGAGTGACGGGGTTCATGGCGTGCGCCTGCGAAAGAGAAAGACCGCGAGCACGAACATGGCGGCCGCGAACACCACCAGCCGCCCGACCTGCGGCAGCGTGTCGGCCACGCCGCCGCCGCGCAGCAGCACGGTCAGCAGGGCCTCGAGGCCCCAGTTCATCGGCGAGAGCTCGACCAGCCGCTGCATGAAGCCCGGCATCACGAACTTGGGCACCATGATCCCGCCCGCGGCCGCCATCAGCACGTTGACCATCGGCCCGATGGTGGCGGCCTGCGCATGGCTGCGCACCGCGCAGGCCAGCGCCAGCGAGAGGCTCACGGCCGCGAGGCTCACCGCGCCGAGCGCGACCAGCAGCGCCCCCCAGTCGATGCCCGCGAGCGAGAGCGCATCGCCGCCGATCAGCGGCATCAGCCAGATGCCCGCGGCCAGCATCAGCGCGGCCTGCACCGCGTTCACCGCGAGATAGGGCAAGGCCTTCGAGGCCAGCAGCATGGCGCGCGACACGCCCAGGCTCTGCAGCCGGCCCAGCGCGCCCGAGCCGCGCTCCTGCACCAGCAGGCTCGAGAGCGAGGCCACCACGAAGAACATGCCGAACACCAGCCAGGCCGGCACGTTCTGCTGCACCGAGGTCGGCCGCGGCCCGCTGCTCGCGAAGCGCTCGGCCTGCACCAGCGCCTGGATCGACGCACCCTGCGCCGGCCCCGCGGTGCCCGGCACCTGCAGCGCGAGCCGCGCCTTGAGCTCGCCCGAGGCGCCGACCAGCTCGGCGCGCAGCGCGTTGTGCAGGTTGCTGTCGATGCCGGGCTCGGTCAGCAGCTGGATGTAGGGGCGCGTCGAGAGCGCCACCGACTCGAGCTCGTCCGACAGCCCCGGCTGCAGCACGATCACGTACTTGAGCTCGCCGCGGCGCAGCCGCGCCTGCCAGTCGGCGCCCAGCGGCTCGGGCGCGCCATGCGCCTTGCGCCACAGCTGCAGCAGCCACTGCGCGGGCGTGCCGTCGTCGCGCACGTCGACCGCGTAGTTCAGCGCGACCAGCGGCGGGCGGTAGATGTCCTTGAGCGTGAGCGACATCAGCACGATGAAGATCATCGGCATCAGGAACAGCGCGGCCAGGCCGTGCATGTCGCGCCGCAGCGCGAGCAGTTCCTTCTGGATCAGGGCCCGCAGCATCGGTCCTCAGTCCCGCAGCGAACGGTGGGTGAGCGCCATGAACAGCTGCTCGAGGTCGTGGCGGCCGAACTCGGCATGGCGCACCTCGATGCCCGCGACCTCGAGCGCGGCCAGCACCGGGGCCGGGCCGGTGCCCGGATGCAGGTGGATGCGCCAGTGCACGCCACCCTGCTCCACCGTGCCGAAGCGCGAGAGCATTTGCGCATCGAGCCCGTCGGCCGCCAGCGTGAGCAGCATCGCGTTCTTCGACAGCAGTTCCTCGAGCGAGCCCTCGCGCAGCACCCGGCCGTGGTCGAGGATCGCCACCCGGTCGGCGATGGCCTCGATCTCCTCCATGTAGTGCGAGGCGTAGATCACTGCGGCACCCGCGCGCGCCAGGCCCTTGATCGCATCGAGCACGAAGGCGCGCGACTGCGGATCGACGCCGACGGTGGGCTCGTCGAACAGCATCAGCTCGGGTTCGGGCAAGAGCGCGATCGCGAGGTTGAGCCGGCGCTTGAGGCCGCCCGACAGCCGCTCGGCGCGCGTGCCCGCGAAGGCTTCGAGTTGCGCGAACGCCAGGCAGGCCGCGATGCGCTCGCGCTTGCGCGCGCCCGCGAGCCGGCCCGCGGCGGCGAAGCAGGCCAGGTTCTCGGCCACGGTGAGCATCGGGTAGAAGGCATGGTCCTGCGGCGCCACCGCGATGCGCGTGGGCGCCTGCGCGCGCACCTGCGCGAGCGGCACGCCATCGACGCGGATCTGGCCCGACTGCACCGCGAGCGCGCCCGACAGGTGCGAGATCAGCGTGGTCTTGCCCGCGCCGTTGGGCCCGAGCAGGCCGAGCACGCAGCCGCGCGGCACGGCCAGCGACACCGCGTCGAGCGCGTTCGCCTGGGCGTGCGGGTAGCGGTGGCTCAGCCCCTGCAGTTCGAGCATCAGGACACGGCGGCCTTGAGGTCGCGGAAGAAGCTTTGCTCGCGCTGCGCCTGCTCGCGCAGCAGCGCCGCGAGCTTCGCCGGATCGACCGCCTCGCGCCCCTTGACCATGCGCGCGGCCTTGAGCGCGAAGGCGCGCCAGTCGTCGCCGATGGCCGTGAGGCGGTCGGACATCTGCAGCAGCTGCGGCTTGCCGAGCAGCGCGGCGGCCTCCTGCAGGAAGGCCGCGTAGATGAAGCGGAAGCCGGCGCCGCCGGTGCCGATCTCCTCCTGCATGCGCACCAGGTGGCCGATGAAGGCCACGGTGCGCGGATCGGCGGGCGCGAGCTTCGCGATGCGGCCGGCCAGGGTGCGCATGCCGCGCACGCCGACGATGGGCACCGGCGCGAGCATGTTGCGCACCGTCTTCAGGATCGCCTTGCGCACCGCGCCCGCGTCGACCGCCTTGCGCTCGATCGCCTGCGGGTAGTACATGAGTCCCTTGGGCGCGAGCACGCCCTTGGCGAAGCGCGCGCGCGCCAGGTCGGCGCTGGCGCAGCGCACCGGCTCCTCGAACACCGGGTCGCTGATCAGGTACTCGTCGCCCTCCTTGCCGTAGACCAGCAGGTTGTGCGCATTGAAGTGGAAGCGCATGTTGGGCGGGAAGTACGGCAGCCAGTAGACCGAGGTCTGCAGGCCCACGAGGTGGCCGTCGGCGAGCAGCGCGTCGAGCCGGCGCTGGCCGTCCTCGGGGCTTCTGAAGGTCTCGAAGCAAAAGCGCGCGGCCATCGGCGCGAGCAGGCCCTTGATCATCGCGCGCGGCGGCATGCGGTAGGAGATCAGCGGCAGGCCCGAGAGCTTGATGAACGGCAGGTAGGCGAACGACAGGCCCGAGGACAGGCCCAGCGCCATGCTCTCGGTCATCGCGGGCACGCCGTGGTGGCGCATCAGGCTCGAGATCACGCCGCTCTCGCAATGGGCGGCCTGGCTGTGGCGAAAGCCGGCTTCGGCAACCGGTGCGGCGATGGCATTCATGGCAGTTCCTTGAGCGCGGCGACGGACAGGCCCAGCGCCTGCGCATAACGCGCGAGCTGGTCCCCGGAGAGCGCCGCGAAATGCCGCGGCTGCAGGTGGCGCCGCACGCGCCATTGCCAGAAGCCGCTGGTCTGCGACAGCAGCGCCACGTCCATGCGGCGGTCGTACATCCAGTATTCGAGAGGCGAGGCCAGGCCCCGCGCCACGCGCTCGCGCGCGGCCCCGGCCTGCGCCACCAGCGCGTCGACCGCATGGGTGGTGACGATCTCCTCGGCCTCCCAGCCGCGCGAGGTGGTCGTGACCACGCGGCCCTGCGCATCGCGCGCGTACATCAGCTTGGCGTGGCCCGCGAGCGTGGCGTTGCCTTCCTGGGGAACTGCGTCGAGGTCCATGTCAGCGCCTCTCCTTCGCCATCGGCTTCGTGTCAGACGGCCTCGAGGTAGATGAAGCCGCTCGAGAAGCGGCCGCTCTCGGGCACGAACATCAGCAGCTTGTGGCCGGGCCGGATGCGGCCCGAGCGGAACAGCTCGTCGAGCATGATGTAGGGCGAGGCGGAACCGGTGTTGCCCTTCTGCACCAAGTTGCTGAACCAGCGCTCGCGCGGAATCGCGAAGCCCATCTGCTCGAGGCAACGCGCCACCGGTTCCATGAAGTAGCTCGACGACAGGTGCGGCAGGAACCAGTCGACGTCATCGGGCCGCAGGCCGCGCTTCTCGACGATGGCCGCGAGCGGCTCGCCGAGCGTGGCGCGCACGATGTTCTCGTTGAGCAGCCGCACGTCCTGCTTGATCGCGAAGGTGGAGTCGCGGTGCCAGTCGCTCGGCGCGGTGCGGGCCCAGCCGGTGAGGCTGCCGTCGGCGGTGCGGTCGGCGCCGGCATACATGCACACCGGCAGCTCGTGCGCGGCCGAGGAGAGATCGATCCATTCGACCTTGAGCGACAGCGGCCCGCGCGGCGCGCGCTCCAGCAGCACCGCGCCCGCGCCGTCCGACAGCATCCAGCGCAGGAAGTCCTTCTCGAACGCGATCTCGGGATTCGTCTCGAGCAGGTCGACGCGGTGCGCGATCTCGGCTTCGAAGCGCGAGCCGCGCATCAGCGGCGAGGCCAGTTCCGAGCCGGTGGCCACGGCGCGCTCGGCATCGCCCGCGCGCACCGAGAGCCAGGCGTGCTTGAGCGCGGTGGCGCCGGCCAGGCAGATGCCCGCGCAGGCCACCACCTCGAGCCGCGGCCAGCCGAGCTCGCCGTGCACCATCACCGCGTGGTTGGGCATCAGCTGGTCGGGCATCGAGGTGCCGGTGACGAGGCAGTCGATGCGCCCCAGTTCCTCGGGCGTGCCGAGTCCGCGGATCGCCGCGGCGGTGAGCTCGGCATTGCTCATGGCCTGCAGGCCGGTCGCGCGGTCGATCGCGTAGTGGCGCGACTGGATGCCGTTGCTGCGCAGGATCAGGCGTCGCGCACGCGACACCCGGTCGCCGACGCGGCCCAGGACTTCTTCGATGTCTTCGTTGCTGACCGGAGCAAAAGGCAGGAAGGCGGCGGTACGGGTCAGGAAGACATCAGTCGTCATAGAGATGGGAACGGTCCGTGGCCGAGCCGGAGGGCCGCTCGAAATGGGCGGTCATTCTAGTCAGCCACCCACGCAGCAGAGGGCGCAGCAGCGCCTGCAGGGTGAGGCTCACCGGGACCACGGTGACGATCAGCGCGAGCAGGAACAGCACGTAGAGCACCAGCAGCGGCTTGCGCTGCCAGGCCCCGGGGCCGCCGGCGGCCATCAAGAGCTTGCCCCAGAGGAAGAAGCTGCGCGTGCCGGCCTTCTCGCTGACCAGGAGCCGCGCATTGGCGTTGACCGCGCCCAGCCCCGCGAGCAGCGGCGCGGTGCCGCGCTCGAGCCCCTGGTGCAGCGCATCGCGCAGCGCGCGGCCGAAGCGCGCGGTGCGCGCGATCTGGCCCGGCTCGAGGCCCGCATCGGGCATGCCCCAGAAGCCGCGCTTGCGGCCCCAGACCAGCCAGGCCGGGGTGGTGAAGAAGGTGGCGAGCGTGGGGCCCGGATCGGTCAGCACCACGTTGTCGATCAGCCGCGCGTCGATGGCGGCCAACAGTCCCTCGAGCTTCTGGTGCGCGAGGTGCCACATGTTGCGGCAGGCGATCACCGTGACCACGGGCTTGCCCTGGAGCAGGCGCGCCGCCACCGGGTGCTTGAGGAAGGCCGTGATCGGCTGCGAGGGCGCGAGGAACCACACCTGGTAGGGCAGGATCACGAGGTCGAAGTCCTCCTCGCCCGTGAGCGCCAGCGGCTGCAGCGCGGGCGGCTTCATGTGCGCGGTCTCGGGGAAGGCGTCGAAGAAGCGGATGAAGCCCCAGGGGAACGGAAAGGGCCGCACCGGCCGCAGCGTCTCCACGTGCACCGCGATCGCGGGGTCGTCGCGCAGCGGCGCCACGATCCGCTCGGCGACGCTGCCGAGCTGGCCGGTCTGCGAATAGTGGATCACGAGCACGCGCTTGGCGATGGTCGGCGCGACGGCCTCGAAAGGGCTGGACAAGCTGGAATTCACGGGTGGGCGGTTCGAAGGGCCGTCGAATGTACGCGAAGCCTCGGCATCGCGCATCTGCCATAGGTCATGCATCGAAAGGATGCGGCGAACGGGCAACGCGCGGTTACGAGATCTCGTAGCCGGGGCCACGCCCGGGTGCATGCACGCAAAAAAAGGGCCGCACCTCGCGGCGCGGCCCTGCATGTGCCGTCCCGGCATCCCCACGACCGTCCGGCCGGTCGCGTCGGCGGCGGTCGGGAGCCTCCCTGCGGGATCAGCGAACCTTGCCTTCCTTCCAGGCCGTCAGCAGCTTGTTGTAGTCGATGGTCTCGCCCTTGGGCTTCTCGTTGGCCAGCTTCTTCCACGGCGCGTGGTCGTCGCTCAGGTACTTGGCCGGGTCGCCCTTGGGATTGAGCTTGGGCGCGCACTTGGCCATGCCGGCGCGCTCGAGGCGGGCCATCACGTTGTCCATCTCGTCGGCCAGGTTGTCCATCGCCTTCTGCGGCGTCTTCTCGCCCGTCACGGCCTCGGCCACGTTCTTCCACCACAGCTGCGCGAGCTTCGGATAGTCGGGCACGTTGGTGCCGGTCGGGGTCCAGGCCACGCGCGCCGGGCTGCGGTAGAACTCGATCAGGCCGCCGTACTTGTTGGCGTTCTGCGTGAAGTAGTCCGAGCGGATGTCGCTGTCGCGGATGAAGGTCAGGCCGGTGATCGACTTCTTCAGCGAGGTGGTCTTGGCGGTGATGAACTGCGCGTAGAGCCAGGCCGCTGCCGTCTTGTTGGCGTCGTGGCCCTTGAAGAAGGTCCACGAGCCCACGTCCTGGTAGCCGTTCTGCATGCCCTGCTTCCAGTACGGGCCGTTCGGGCCGGGGGCCATGCGCCACTTGGGCGAACCGTCGTCGTTGACGACCGGCAGGCCCTTCTTGGTCATGTCGGCGGTGAAGGCCGTGTACCAGAAGATCTGCTGCGCGATCTGGCCCTGCGCGGGCACCGGGCCCGATTCGCCGAAGGTCATGCCCATGGCCTCCTTGGGCGCGTACTTCTTCATCCAGTCGATGTACTTGGTGAGCGCGTACACGGCGGCCGGCGAATTGGTGGCGCCGCCGCGCGCCACGGAGGCGCCGGTCGGCGTGCACTTGTCGGCCGCCACGCGGATGCCCCATTCGTCGATCGGCATGCCGTTCGGGATGCCCTTGTCGGCCGCGCCGGCCATCGACAGCCAGGCATCGGTGAAGCGCCAGCCGAGCGACGGGTCCTTCTTGCCGTAGTCCATGTGGCCGTAGATCGGCTTGCCGTCGATGGTCTTCACGTCGGTGCTGAAGAACTCGGCGATGTCTTCATAGGCGCTCCAGTTCAGCGGCACGCCCAGGTCGTAGCCGTACTTGGCCTTGAACTTGTCCTGCAGGTCCTTGCGCGCGAACAGGTCGGCGCGGAACCAGTAGAGGTTGGCGAACTGCTGGTCGGGCAGCTGATAGAGCTGGCCGTCGGGCGCGGTCGTGAAGCTGGTGCCGATGAAGTCCTTGAGGTCGAGGCCGGGGTTGGTGAACTCCTTGCCCGCGCCGCCCATGTACTCGGTCAGCGACATGATCTTGCCATAGCGGTAGTGGGTGCCGATCAGGTCGGAGTCGGAGACCCAGCCGTCGTAGATCGACTTGCCCGACTGCATCGAGGTCTGCAGCTTCTCGACCACGTCGCCTTCCTGGATCAGGTCGTGCTTGACCTTGATGCCGGTGATCTCCTCGAAGGCCTTGGCCAGCGTCTTCGACTCGTATTCATGGGTGGTCAGGGTCTCGGAGACCACCGAGATCTCCTTCACGCCCTTGGCCTGCAGCTTCTTCGCGGCCTCGATGAACCACTTCATCTCGTCCATCTGCTTGTCCTTGGACAAGGTCGAGGGCTGGAACTCGCTGTCGATCCATTTCTTGGCCTCGGCCTCCCCGGCCGACGCACCGTGCGCGGCGAACATCGCAGCCGCCAACGCCAACGCTGTGTAGCGCATCTTCATGAACGTGTCTCCTCGGTTGATTGCTTCCCCGGTTTTGTCGATCGCGGCTCCGGGGAGGCGGAGAGCCGGATTCGTTGTGGAAAGAAGAGAGCGTGCCGCGTTCAGCCCTTGCGCAGGATCAGCGCGAGCAGCAGCATCGACAGCACGAAGCTGATCCAGACCGAGGGCTCGGCCTCGAGGCTGAACCAGGCCTGGAACTTGTCGGCCAGGCCGACGAAGGCCAGGTTGACGTAGGCCGCCGACAGCAGGCCGATGAACAGCCGGTCGCCGCGCGTGGTGGCGATCGGCAGCCAGCCGCGGCGCAGCGTGGTCGGCGACTTGAGCTCCCACAGCGTCATGCCGGCCAGCATGAGCACGATGCAGATGAAGAACACGGCCACCGGGGTGGTCCAGACCATCCAGTCGAACATCTCTGTTGTCTCCTCAGACGCGACCCATCGCAAAGCCTTTTGCGATGTAGTGACGCACGAACCAGATCACGATCGCGCCCGGCACGATGGTCAGCACGCCGGCCGCCGCCAGGGTCGCCCAGTCCATGCCCGAGGCGCTCACGGTGCGCGTCATCGTCGCCACGATCGGCTTGGCATTCACGCTCGTGAGCGTGCGCGCCAGCAGCAGCTCGACCCAGCTGAACATGAAGCAGAAGAAGGCGGCCACGCCCACGCCGGCCTTGATCAGCGGCAGGAAGATGGTGAGGAAGAAGCGCGGGAACGAGTAGCCGTCGATGTAGGCGGTCTCGTCGATCTCGCGCGGGATGCCGCTCATGAAGCCCTCGAGGATCCAGACCGCGAGCGGCACGTTGAACAGCAGGTGCGCGAGCGCCACGCCCAGGTGCGTGTCCATCAGGCCGACCGTGCTGTAGAGCTGGAAGAACGGCAGCAGGAACACCGCGGGCGGCGTCATGCGGTTCGTGAGCAGCCAGAAGAACACGTGCTTGTCGCCGAGGAAGGAATAGCGCGAGAAGGCATAGGCCGCCGGCAGCGCCACCGTCAGCGAGATCACCGTGTTGATCGCCACGTAGATCAGGCTGTTGATGTAGCCCGAGTACCACGACTCGTCGGTGAAGATGCGCGCGTAGTTGGCCCAGGTGAGCTGCTGCGGGAAGAACGAGAAGCTCGAGAGGATCTCCTCGTTCGTCTTGAAGCTCATGTTGATCATCCAGTAGATGGGCAACAGCGCGAACAGGATGTACAGCACCAGGAAGATGCTGCGCTTGTGGAACCGTTTCTCGTTCATCGCTCGACCTCCGCTTCCTGCGTACCCACCCGCTGCATCCAGTTGTAGAGCACGAAGCACAGCAACAGGATGATGAGGAAATAGATCAGCGAGAACGCCGCCGCCGGCCCCAGGTCGAACTGGCCCACGGCCTTCTGCGTCAGGTACTGGCTCAGGAAGGTGGTGGCATTGCCCGGCCCGCCGCCCGTCAGCACGAAGGGCTCGGTGTAGATCATGAAGCTGTCCATGAAGCGCAGCAGCACCGCGATCATCAGCACGCCGCGCATCTTGGGCAGCTGGATGTAGCGGAACACCGCGAACTTGCTGGCGCCGTCGATGCGCGCGGCCTGGTAGTAGGCATCGGGGATCGAGCGCAAGCCGGCATAGCACAGCAGCGCCACCAGCGGCGTCCAGTGCCACACGTCCATCACCAGCACCGTGAGCCAGGCGTCGGTGGCGCTGCCGGTGTAGTTGTAGTCCACGCCGAGCTTCTGCAGCGCGTGGCCCAGCAGGCCGATGTCGGCGCGGCCATAGATCTGCCAGATGGTGCCGACCACGTTCCAGGGAATCAGCAGCGAGAGCGCGACCACCACCAGCACGGCCGAGGACTTCCAGCCCTTGGCCGGCATCGACAGCGCGAGCGCGATGCCCAGCGGGATCTCGACCAGCAGCACCGCGAGCGAGAAGCCGAGCTGGCGCCACAGCGCCTGGTGCAGCTCGTCGTCGCGCATCACGGCGGCGAACCACTCGGTGCCGACGAAGACGCGGCGCTCGGGCGAGATGATGTCCTGCACCGAGTAGTTCACCACCGTCATCAGCGGCACGATGGCCGAGAAGGCCACGCAGACCAGCACCGGCAGCACGAGCCACCAGGCCTTCTGGTTGATGGGCTTGTTGATGGTGCTCATGCCACCAGCTCCTCGTCCTTGTAGTAGCAGGTGTGCGCGTCCAGCACGCGCAGCCACACCGTGTCGCCCACCGCGGGCGGCTGCTCGTCGGGATGCAGGCGCACCTTGAGCGGGCTGCCGTCCGCATGGGCGCTCACCATCGTGTAGGTGCCCACGTCCTGCACCTGCGCCACCGTCGCGGGCACGGCGCCGCCGGCACCGGCCGGGGCCAGCCGCAGGTACTCGGGGCGGATGCCGATCTTGAGTTCGCCCGCCGGCAGTTCGCGCGTGGGCACCAGCGGCGTGCCCGCCACCTCGATGGTGCCATGAGCGCTCTTCGCGGCCAGGAAGTTCATGCCCGGCGAACCGATGAAGTGGCCGACGAAGGTGTGGGCCGGGCGCTCGAACAGCGCGTCGGCGCTGCCCACCTGCACCGCCTTGCCGCGCGTCATCACCACCACCTCCTCGGCGAAGGTCAGCGCCTCCACCTGGTCGTGCGTGACGTAGATCAGCGTGAGCTTGAGCTCGCGGTGGATCTGCTTGAGCTTGCGCCGCAGCTGCCACTTGAGGTGCGGGTCGATCACGGTCAGCGGCTCGTCGAACAGCACCGCCGACACGTCGCTGCGCACCAGGCCGCGGCCCAGCGAGATCTTCTGCTTGGCATCGGCCGCGAGGCCCGCGGCGCGCTGGTCGAGCTGGCCGCTCATGTCGAGCATCTCGGCGATCTCGCCGACGCGCTTCCTGATCTGGTCGGCCGGCATCTTGCGGTTGCGCAGCGGGAACGCGAGGTTCTCGGCCACGGTCATCGTGTCGTAGATCACCGGGAACTGGAACACCTGCGCGATGTTGCGTTCCTGCGGCGTGGCCTGCGTCACGTCGCGGCCGTCGAACCTGACCGTGCCCTGCGAGGGCACGAGCAGGCCCGAGACGATGTTGAGCATGGTGGTCTTGCCGCAGCCCGAGGGGCCGAGCAAGGCGTAGGCGCCGCCGTCGCGAAAGCTCATCGTGAGCGGCAGCAGCGCATAGTCGCTGTCCTGCGTCGGGTTCGGGCGGTAGGCGTGGGCCAGGTCGAGGTCGATGCGGGCCATCTCAGTTTCCTTTGCGCCATGCCGGCGCGCGCGCCAGCTTCTCGCCGGCATCGAACACATAGGCCCGCGCCGCGCTGAAGTACAGCGTGATCGAGGCCCCCAGCTCGAAGCGGTGCACGCCGGTGAGCTGCGCCACCAGTTCGCCGACCGCGGTCTCCACGTGCACGAAGGTGTCGGAGCCCGAGATCTCGGCCAGCTCCACGGTGCCGGGCAGCGCGATGTCGCCCTCGCCCGCTTCCACGTCGAGCGCGCTCGCGCGCAGCCCGATGGTGACCGCGCCCGCCACCGACTCGGGCAGCGCGAGCGCCAGCGCCGGCCCGCCGGCCAGTTGCACGCTGCCCGCGGCGGCGGTGCCGGCCAGCAGGTTCATCGGCGGATCGCTGAAGGCGCGCGCCACGCGCAGCGACCGCGGCGCATGGAACACCTCGGCGGTCGGGCCGTACTGCAGCAGCTCGCCGGCATCCATCACCGCGGTGTGGCCGCCGAGCAGCAGCGCCTCGCCGGGCTCGGTGGTGGCGTAGATCACGGTCGAATCGCCGGCCGCGAACAGCTGCGTGAGTTCCTCGCGCAGGCCTTCGCGCAGCTTGTAGTCGAGGTTCACCAGCGGCTCGTCGAGCAGCATCAGCGGCGCGTTCTTGGCCAGCGCGCGCGCCAGCGCCACGCGCTGCTGCTGGCCGCCCGAGAGCTCCTGCGGATAGCGGTCGAGGAACATGCCGATATGCAGCTTGTCGGCCAGCGCGCGCACGCGCGCGTCGATGTTCGATTCGCCGCGCAGCTTGAGCGGCGAGGCGATGTTGTCGGCCACCTTCAGCGAGGGATAGTTGATGAACTGCTGGTAGACCATCGCCACGTTGCGTTCGCGCACCGGCATGCCGGTGACGTCCTGGCCGTCGACCAGCACGCGGCCCTCGGTGGGCGTGTCGAGTCCGGCCATCAGCCGCATCAGGCTGGTCTTGCCGGCCTGCGTGGCGCCGAGCAGCACGGTCACCGCGCCGCTCTTGGGCGCGATGCTCTGCTCGTAGAGCCAGGTTTGCGCGCCGACCTTCTTGGTCACGCGCTCCAGTGACAGCTGCATCAGCCTTCCCTCCCTTGCATGTCCACCCTTCCGCGATGCGCATCCAGCCAGTCGGCCACCTGACGGCGCTGCTGCGACGTGTAGCGCAGCCCGAGCTTGGAGCGGCGCCACAGCACGTCGTCGGCGCTCACCACCCATTCGTCGCGCTGCAGGAAGCACAGCTCGCGCTCGTGCAGGCCGGGCGCCACCTCGGCGCCGAGGTCGGCCATCGATGCGGCATCGCCGAGCAGCTCGCCGATGCGCGCGCCGTAGGCACGCGCCAGCCGCCGCGCGAGCTTCGCGTCGAGCCAGCCGTGGCGCTGCTGCACGGCGGCCAGGAAGCGCTCGAAGTCGCCGTCGGGCCGCTGCGCCGCGCCGATCCAGGCCGACAGGTCGCCGCCCGCGAGGAAGGCGCCCTCGGTCCAGGCCGGGCGCTGGCTGTTCGGCTGGCCCAGCATGCGGCCGACCTCGTCGGCGGCGTCCTCGGCCAGCTTGCGGAAGGTGGTGATCTTGCCGCCCCACACCGACAGCAGCGGCGCGGCGGCGGTGTTCGACTCGAGCATGTAGTCGCGCGTGACCGCCGACGGATCGCCCGAGGCATCGTCGAGCAGCGGGCGCACGCCCGAGTAGGTCCACACCACGTCGCTCGGCGCGATCGGCTTCTCGAAATAGCGGCTGGCCTGGGTGCAGAGGTACTCGACCTCCTCGTCGGCGATGCGCGCCGCGCCCGGGTCGTCGCCATGCAGCTCGATGTCGGTGGTGCCGATCAGCGTGAAGTCGTCCTGGTAGGGGATCGCGAAGATGATCCGCTTGTCGGGGTTCTGGAAAATGTAGGCGTGGTCGTGCGCGAACACGCGCGGCACCACGATGTGGCTGCCCTTCACGAGGCGCAGGCTCTTGGTGGCCAGCGCCTCGCCGTGGGCGGGCTTCGCCACGCCGCGCAGGAAGGATTCGGCCCAGGGCCCGGCGGCGTTCACGACCGCGCGGGCGCGCACCGTGCGGTGCGTGCCGTCGGGGCCCTCGAGCACCGCGGTCCAGCCGTCGGCCTCGCGCCGCGCATGCACGCAGCGGGTGCGCGTGAGCACCTCGGCGCCGCGCGCGCGCGCATCGAGCGCATTGAGCACCACCAGCCGAGCGTCGTCGACCCAGCCGTCCGAATAGACGAAGCCGCGCTTGAACTGCGGCTTGAGCGGCGCGCCCGCGGCATGGGTGCGCAGGTCCACGCCGCGCGAGGCCGGCAGCACCTCGCGTTTGGCGAGGTGGTCGTAGAGGAACAGGCCGATGCGGATCATCCAGGCCGGGCGCATCGAGGGATCGTGCGGCATCACGAAGCGCAGCGGCCACATGATGTGCGGCGCGCTCTTGAGCAGCACCTCGCGCTCCTGCAGCGCCTTGCGCACCAGCGAGAACTCGTAGTACTCGAGGTAGCGCAGCCCGCCGTGGATCAGCTTGGTCGACGACGAGGAGGTGTGGGAGGCGAGGTCGTCCTTCTCGCACAGCACCACGCGCCAGCCGCGGCCCGCGAGATCGCGCGCGATGCCGCAGCCGTTGATGCCGCCGCCGACGATCAGCACATCGCAGTCGGTGGCCGGTGCCGGCGGATTCTGGGAGAGATCGCTCACTGGAATGCCACCTGTCCTTTCGCCCGTCTTTTGTTGTTGCGATGCATGACCGAAGTCATCGAAGGCGGCCATTGTATTTTCGGTTTTTTTCACTTGAGTTCCTTATGGCGCGATTTTCCCCCGAGTTTTCCCTGATGAATGTTCGTTTTTTTTCGTTCTATAAAGTGACGCATCGGGCGCTCCGGCAACGGCCCCGGCGCGTTTTTTTGCGTACTCTCGGCTTACTTCCATTCGTTTTCGCCCCCACTCAGTGAATTCCAACCCCCGCCAGATCAATCTCCTCGACACCGTGCGCGCCCGCGGTTCGGTCACGGTCGAGCAGCTCGCCGACATGCTCGGCGTGACCCTGCAGACGGTGCGGCGCGACGTGCAGCGGCTGGCCGACGAAGGCCTGCTGACCCGCTTCCATGGCGGCGTGCGCGTGCCGAGCTCGACCACCGAGAACATCGGCTACCAGCAGCGCGAGACGCTGCATGCCGACGGCAAGGCGCGCATCGCGCGGCGCGTGGCCGAACTGGTGCCGAACGACTGCTCGCTGATCCTCAACATCGGCACCACCACCGAGGCGATCGCGAAGGCGCTGATGCGCCACACCGGCCTGCGCGTGATCACCAACAACCTGAACGTGGCGACCATCCTGAGCGGCAACAGCCAGTGCGAGGTGATCGTGGCGGGCGGTTCGGTGCGCGCGCGCGACCGCGCGGTCGTGGGCGAGGCCACGATCGATTTCATCCGGCAGTTCAAGGTCGACATCGCGCTGATCGGCGTGTCGAGCATCGAGTCCGACGGCTCGCTGCGCGACTTCGACCTGCGCGAGGTGAAGGTGGCGCAGACCATCATCGCGCAGGCGCGCGAGGTCTGGCTCGCGGCCGACGCGAGCAAGTTCAACCGCCCCGCCATGATCCAGCTCGGAACCCTGTCCCAGATCGACCGCCTCTTCACCGATGCGGAACCGCCCGATCCCTTCCCGACGCTGCTGCGCGACGCGCAGGTGCGGCTCGAGATCGCCCGGCCCCATCAGACCCCGAAGGAATGACTCCCGCATGACGACCACCTACCTGCTGGCCCTCGACCAGGGCACTTCCAGCTCGCGCAGCATCGTGTTCGACCGCGGCGGCCACGTGGTGGCCATCGCGCAGAAGGAGCTCACGCAGATCTACCCGCAGCCGGGCTGGGTCGAGCACGACCCGCTCGAGATCTGGGACAGCCAGCTCGCGACCGCGCGCGAGGTCATCGCCAAGGCGAAGCTGCGGCCCGAGGACATCCACGCGATAGGCATCACCAACCAGCGCGAGACCACCGTGCTGTGGCACCGCGAGACGGGCAAGCCGGTGCACCACGCGATCGTGTGGCAGGACCGGCGCGCCGAGCCGCTGTGCGCGCGGCTGCGCGAGGAGGGCCTGGCCGACACCATCCGCGAGAAGACCGGCCTCGTGATCGATGCCTACTTCTCGGGCACCAAGCTGCGCTGGCTGCTCGACAACGTGCCCGGCGCGCGCGAACAGGCCGAGCGCGGCGAACTGGCCTTCGGCACCGTCGACAGCTGGCTGATGTGGCAGCTCACGGGCGGGCGCAAGCACGTGACCGACGTGAGCAATGCCTCGCGCACCATGCTGTTCAACGTGCATCGCAACGAATGGGATGCCGAGCTGCTGGCGGCGCTGCGCATCCCCGCCGCGCTGATGCCGGCGGTGCAGCCCTCGGCCTCGCACTTCGTCGACACCGACGCCGCGCTGCTGGGCCGCTCGCTGCCGGTGGGCGGCGTGGCCGGCGACCAGCAGAGCGCCCTCTTCGGCCAGGCCTGCTTCGAGGCCGGCATGGCCAAGAACACCTACGGCACCGGCTGCTTCCTGCTGATGCACACGGGCGAGGCCTTCCAGCCCTCGAGCAACGGCCTGCTCGTGACCAGCGCGGCGCAGACAAGCACGCAACCGCAGTACGCGATGGAAGGCAGCGTGTTCGTGGGCGGCGCCGTGGTGCAGTGGCTGCGCGACGGCCTCAAGGCGATCAAGGGCAGCGCCGAGGTGCAGTCGCTGGCCGAGAGCGTGCCCGACGCGGGCGGCGTGATGATGGTGCCGGCCTTCACCGGCCTGGGCGCGCCCTACTGGAACGCCGACGCGCGCGGCACCATCACCGGCCTCACGCGCGGCACCACCGTGGCCCACATCGCGCGCGCCGCGCTCGAGAGCATCGCCTACCAGAGCGCCGCGCTGCTGCAGGCCATGAGCCGCGACGCGGTGGCCGCGGGCGGCAAGCCGGTGGCCGAGCTGCGCGTCGACGGCGGCGCCAGCGTGAACGACCTGCTGATGCAGTTCCAGGCCGACCTGCTGGGCATCCCGGTGGTGCGGCCCGAGGTGGTCGAGACCACCGCGCTGGGCGCGGCCTACCTCGCGGGGCTGTCGAGCGGCGTCTACGGCGACGTCGGCCAGCTCTCGAAACAGTGGAAGGTGGAGCGCCGCTTCATGCCCACGATGGGCCGCGCGCAGGCCGAGGAATCGATGGCGCGCTGGGAGCGCGCGGTGCGCCAGGCCACGCAGGCCTGAGCGCCTGGCCCGGGCCTACCAGCCCCAGGTGAGGCTGGTCGCCACCCAGCCCACCGCGCCGCCCTCGTGGCGCACCTTGGTCCACTTGCCGCGCTTCTCGAGCGTGCGCAGCACGTCGCCGTAGCCGGCCTTCTTCACGATCGGACCGCGCGCGCCCGGCGCGCGCCGCAGGTTCGCCACCTGCGCCTTCACCACGCGGTGCGGCACCTTGTTCGTCATCGAGCGGTAGACCCAGGCGCGGTCGCCCTCGAAGTCGCGCACCTGCAGCCAGTCGCCCTTGCGCTGGAGCACCTGGAACGGATAGCCGCGCGTCACGGTCCAGTGCGCGGGGTTGCCCACGCCGGGGCCGCTGCGCAGGTTGAGCGTCCTGACCGCGGAACTGACCATCTCGCGCGCCCAGGCGGCCGGGGCCGAGACGAGCAGCAGGGTCATGACGAGCAGGAGCGCGGGCAGTCGGCTGAATCCGTTCATGGAGGAGGGTTTCCTTTCTCGAGAAGCAAGGGTTTTCCAGAGGGCCGGCGAGGCCGGCGCGAGCCCTTCTGGGCCGCATGCGCCGCAGAAGTTCCGCGGCCGATCGATGGCTGATCGATACTTGCGCGATGTCCCCGTCTCCCAGGAATCATCGAAACAGCCGCGCGCGGACGCTGTCGCGCGCCATCCCATGGGCCGCCACCGTCGCGCTGCTCGCCCTCGGCCTGCTCGTGTCGGGCTGCACCGACGGCTATCCGAGCGAAGACGCGCCCAACGTGCGGCACATGACGGACGACCAGCACCTGCGCGCCCTCAACCACTACCTCGCGCTCGGCGCGACCGCGAGCGGCACCATGCACCGCAAGCTCGTGAGCCAGGACGACTGCCACGTGGTGCTCAAGAAGCGCCGCGAGGCCGGCCAGACCCAGCGCATCGTGATCCCGCTGCTCGAGTCGAGCGTGGAGATCGCCACCCAGCCCGGCGGCAGCGGCCTGCGCGTGAAGCTCGCGCAGCACCTGGAAGACGGCGAGCGGGAGGTCCGGCTCAAGCTCGACCTGGACCGCTGGATCGACGCGGTCGCATGGCGCTCGCACTTCCAGCAGCTGCAGATGAACTGCCGCGAGATCAGCGAAGGCGCCGACGCCGCGTAGCGCCCCCCGTGCGCCGGCGAAGCCCTCCCTCGCGACGGGGGCACTGCGCGGAACACCCGTGCACGGCGGCAGAATCGCGCCCGCGATCCACCCCTCCGCCCGCTCCGCTTGACCCAGCCGCCCGCCCAAGCCCCCGACCTGCTCCAGGCGCCGGCCATTCCCTCCCCCGACACCGCGCGCAGCAACGGCCTGCTCGCCTGCGGCGTGGTGGCCGCCACCCTGCTCGCCGTGATCGTGCTCGGCCACGACGGGCGCCGCATCGCGCAGCTCGCGGTGCTGGCGCTGCCGATGGTGCTGTGGCTGGCCTGGCCGGTGCGCAGCGCGCGCGTGCGCCGCTGGCGCACCGTGCTGGCCTGCGCCTGGACCCTGGCCTTCGCCTTCGACGGCGCCTTGCGCGCCTACCTGCTCGACACCTACCAGGCCGCGCCCGACGGCGCCATGGTGCTGAGCGCCGCGGCCAACACCAACGCACGCGAGAGCGGCGAGTACCTGCAGATGCACTGGCGCTCGGCGCTGCTGTGGAGCGGCGCGGCCGCCGCCGCGGCCCTGCTGGTGGCGGCCTTCGCGCGGCGCGGAGCCAGCGCGCCGGCCGGGGCGCGCGCGCGGCCGCCGGGCTGGGCCACGGCACTGCTCGCGCTGCTGCTGCTGGTGGCCTGCGTGGGCTATGCGAGCAAGCCCTGGCGGCGGCTGCATCCGGTGCTCTTCTGGTCGCAGTGGGGCCAGTCGATCCATGCGCTGCGCGGCCTCTGGGCCGACCAGGAGCGGATGCGCGAACGGATGCTCGCGCGCGCCAAGGCCATGGCGCCGGTGATCGAGCACGCCGGTCCGTCGACCGTGGTGCTGGTCATCACCGACAGCATCAACCGCGACAACATGGGGCTCTACGGCTACGGCCGCCCGACCACGCCGCGCCTGCTGGCCCACAAGGCGCAGGCGGGCGCGCACATGGAGGTGCTGCCCAATGCCTGGTCGGTCGATGCCACCACCGTGCCCGCGCTGCGCAACATGTTCCATTTCGGCCTGCCCGAGAGCGAGAACCCGCCGCACCTGCTCGCGCTCGCGCGCGCGGCCGGCTACAAGGTCTGGTGGATCAGCAACCACGACGACCTCGCGATCGAGCAGCAGCATGCGCGCTACGCCGACGTGGTCGACATGGTCAACCGCACGCCGGGCCGCGCGAGCGCCTCGCTCGACGGCGAGATCCTCGACTGCATGCAGGAGGCGCTGGACGACACCAGCGCCGAGCGCAAGCTGATCGTGGTGCACCTGATGGGCGCCCATCCGCACTACAGCCTGCGCTTTCCGCCCGATGCCAACCCCTTCGACGACAGCGTCGACGCGGTCGAGACCGGGCTGATGAAGAACGGCCGCTCGGCCTGGGTGCGCCACTACCGCCACGAGTACGACGCCGCCCTGCTCTATCACGACTTCGTGGTGTCCGAACTGCTGCAGCAGACGCGCAGCGCCGGCCCGCCGCAGGAGCCCCGCGCCTGGATGTACCTGTCGGACCATGGGCAGGAAGTGGGCCACGGCAGCGACCGCGCGGGCCACAGCCCCGCGACCGCCTCGGGCTACCGCATCCCTACCGTGATCTGGCGCCGTCCGCAGACGCCGTTCGCGGACCATGCGCCGCAGCAGCCGCAGCAACCGTTTCGCGCGGACTGGGCCGGCTGGACGCTGATGAACCTGCTCGACATCCACTGGAACGGCCAGCGGCCCGAGCGCGACGTGCTCGGTGCGACCTACCGCTGGGAAGCGCCCACGCTGCCGGTGGCGGTGGAATCGTTCGAGCGCTGAGGTAGCGGCGCGTTCAGGCCGCGCCGTACATCACGTCGGAGCGCAGCACGTACTTCGTGCCGGCCTCGATCGCCGCGCCCTCGTGCCAGGTGTCGTGCACGAACAGCAGCGCGGCGCCGGCCTCGGGCTTCACGCGGAACTCGCGGAAATCGGTGTCGCCGCCCGTGAAGCCGTCGTTGAGATAGACCAGCAGCGTGAGCCGGCTCGCGAGGCCGTCCTCGCGCCAGGGGCCGTCCTTGTGCATCTTGAAGCGCTGGCCCGGCAGGTACTTGTAGAAGCGCAGCTCACGCGGCAACCCGAGCGCGGCCTCGCCCTCGAGCACCGGCAGTTCGATCCGGCCCAGGCGCTGCCAGAGCAGCGCCACCCATTCGGGCGCCGCGAGCATCGCGCGCTCGTTGTTGCGGATCGCGGGCATGGCCTTCGGGCCCTCGGCGGTGCGCACGCCGGCCGCCGCGAAGCCCTCGCGCTCGGCCAGCGCGATCAGCGCCTCGCATTCGTCGGCCGACAGGAACTGCCCGACCGAAAACGCGCGCGGCGAATGGACCACGAGGTGCATTCGCCGCTTTCGCTCCGGGAGGTCGCCGTTCAGTGGGCCGGTACCAGGAAGTCCTGGCTGATGCGCACGCCGAGTTCGTTCACGCGGTCGAGGAACTGCGTGAGGTAGGCATGCAGGCCGGTCGCGAGGATCTCGTCGACGCGCGCGTACTGCAGGTCGGCCAGCAGCTTGCCGGCGCGGCGCTGGGTTTCGGCGCTCTGCTCGTTCTGCACCTTCGCGAGGTTGGCCACCACCTCGGCCAGGCTCGCATGCAGCGAGCGCGGCATGTCGGCGCGCAGGATCAGCAGCTCGGCCACGCGCTCGGGCTTGATCACGTCGCGGTAGACCTTGCGGTAGACCTCGAAGGCCGAGACGCTGCGCAGGATCGCGCTCCAGTGATAGAAGTCGTACTCCTGGTCCTCCTCGGTGGCGGCACCGAAGAACTCGCTGTTGAGCGCGTGGAACTTCACGTCGACCAGCCGCGCCGTGTTGTCGGCGCGTTCGAGGAAGGTGCCCAGGCGCGAGAAGTAGAAGGCCTCGTCCTGCAGCATCGTGCCCAGCGTGACGCCGCGCGAGAGGTGCGAGCGGAACTTGACCCATTCGAAGAACTGGCCGGGATCGCGCTCGAAGTCGCCCGCGCGCAGCATGCGGTTGACCTCGAGCCAGGTGGTGTTCTGCGTTTCCCAGGCCTCGGTGGTCAGCGCGCCGCGCACCGCGCGCGCGTTCTCGCGCGCGGCCTTGAGGCAGGAGAGGATCGAGGACGGATTGCTCTCGTCCTTGACCATGAACTCCATCACCTCGTTGGGCGCGATCTGGTCGTACTTCTGGTTGTACGAGGGCAGCAGCTCGCTGATCGAGAGCACGCCCTGCCAGCCGTACTTGGCGACCTCGGCCGACTGCGGCAGCAGCGAGGTCTGGTAGTTGACGTCGAGCATGCGCGCGGTGTTCTCGGCGCGCTCGGTGTAGCGGGACATCCAGTAGAGGTGGTCTGCGGTGCGGGACAGCATGTGGTTCTCCGGGCTTCTTGCACTCAGGCCGACTGGCTCTGCGACTGGGACTGCGTCTTCGGCTTGGCCGTGCGGTCGGCTTCGAGGATCCAGGTGTCCTTGGTGCCACCGCCCTGCGAGGAATTGACCACCAGCGAGCCTTCCTTGAGCGCCACGCGCGTGAGGCCACCGGGCACCATCTGCACCTCGCTGCCCGAGAGCACGAAGGGCCGCAGGTCGATGTGGCGCGGCGCGATGCCGGCGTCGACGAAGGTCGGCGAGGTCGACAGGCTCAGCGTGGGCTGGGCGATGTAGCCGTCGGGCTTGGCGATCACGGCCTTCTTGAAGTCCTCGATCTCGGCCTGCGTGGCGGCCGGGCCGATCAGCATGCCGTAGCCGCCGGCGCCGTGCACTTCCTTGACCACGAGGTCCTTCATGTTGTCGAGCGTGTACTGCAGCTCGTCCTTGTTGCGGCACATGTAGGTCGGCACGTTCTTGAGGATCGGCCGCTCGCCGAGGTAGAACTCGATCATCTTCGGCACGTATGGATAGATCGACTTGTCGTCGGCCACGCCGGTGCCCACGGCATTGCAGATCACGACGTTGCCGTCGCGGTAGGCGCGCATCAGGCCCGCGCAGCCCAGCGTGGAGCTCGGGCGGAACACCTCGGGGTCGAGGAAGTCGTCGTCGACGCGGCGGTAGATCACGTCGACGCGCTTCGGCCCGCGCGTGGTGCGCATATAGACGAAGTTGTCCTTGACGAACAGGTCCTGGCCCTCGACCAGCTCGACGCCCATCTGCTGCGCGAGGAAGGCGTGCTCGAAGTAGGCGCTGTTGTACATGCCGGGCGTGAGCACCACCACCGTGGGCTCGGCCGTCGCGGCCGGCGCGCTGGCGCGCAGCGTCTCGAGCAGCAGGTCGGGATAGTGCGCCACGGGCGCGATGCGGTTCTGGTTGAACAGCTCGGGGAACAGCCGCATCATCATCTTGCGGTTCTCGAGCATGTAGCTCACGCCGCTGGGCACGCGCAGGTTGTCCTCGAGCACGTAGTACTCGCCGTTGCCGTGGGCATCGGGGGCACGCACGATGTCGATGCCCGAGATGTTCGAGTAGACGTTGTGCGGCACCGTCACGCCCATCATTTCGGGGCGGAACTGCGCGTTGTTGAGGATCTGCTCGGCCGGGATGATGCCGGCCTTGATGATTTCCTGGTCGTGGTAGACGTCATGCAGGAAGCGGTTGAGCGCCGTGACGCGCTGCACCAGCCCCTTCTCCATGCTGTCCCACTCGTGCGCCGGAATGATCCGGGGCAGCAGGTCGAACGGGATCAGCCGCTCGGTGCCCGAGCCGTCCTCGTCCTTGGCGCCGTACACGGCGAAGGTGATACCGACCCGGCGGAAGATCATTTCCGCCTCTTCGCGCCGCGAACGCATCACCTCGCCGGGTTGCTTCGCGAGCCATTGGTCGTATCGCTTGTAGTGCTGCCGGATCGCGGCTCCCGCATAGGGGAGCTGCTCATACATCTCGTCGAATTTGTGCATGGAACGACCAATCTCCTTGAGCCATAGCTTAGCAAGTTCGAGGCCAGTAGAACCCCTGATGCCAAGCCCGGCCGGGCGACGGTCGGATTTTTATTCGCGCGTTTCGGGAACGGCGGCCGCGTCGGCCGCGCGCTTCTTGCGCGGCGACAGGAAGGCCTTGATGCGCTCGGCGCTCTCGTCGCCATAGAGGCTCGCGACCGAGGATTCGCGCTCGGCATCGAGCTGCTCGCGCCGGCTGCGCCCGCGCGCCGCGTGCACCAGCTGCTTGGTGCGCGCCTGCGCCTCGAAGGGCCCGCGCGCGAGCCGCTGGGCCCACTCGATCGCCACCGCGCAGGCTTCGCCGGACGGCACCACCTTGTTGACCACGCCCCAGCCGTGCAGCCGCTGCGCCGTGCAGGGCTCGCCGTCGAGCAGCAGTTCGAGCGCGGCCTGCGGCGGCAGCGCGCGGGCCAGCGAATCGGTGGCCCCGCCGTCGGGCGTCAGGCCCATGCTGACGAAGGAGGTGAAGAACTTCGCGTCCTCGGCCGCCACGACCAGGTCGCAGGCCAGGGCCAGCGAGAAGCCGCCGCCGGCCGCCGCGCCCTCGACCGCGGCGATGACCGGCTGCGGCGCCGCCTCGATCGCGAGGATCCAGTCGTGCAGCGCCGCCAGGTGCTCGTGCTGCTCGGCGGCCGGCAGCCGGCGCTGCCGGGCCAGCCGGCGCAGGTCGCCGCCACCGCTGAAATGCGCGCCCTCGCCGCACAGCACGATGGCGCGCACGGTGCGAAAGCCCGCGGCATCGCGCATGGCCTTGGCCGCGGCGCGGTAGACCGGGGGACTGAGCGCGTTGCGGGCGCCGGGGTTGCTGAGCGTCAGCACCAGCACCGGGCCCTCGCGATGGGTCTTGAGCCGCGCTGTGGAGCCGCCGCCGACGTGGCTGCTGGTGATGGCGGGAACGGCGGCGGTCATGGCGCGATGCCCGCGAGCGGGCGCGGGAAGAAGGCCTGGCGGTGATGCGATGTCATGGGTCCCCTGCGTCGTTGGTTTTCGCTACAACGCATGGGACGCCGCCGCGCCCGACCTGGCAAGGGTTCGCCCGGCGGGTTTTTAACAACTAGTTCACAGTTTCAACCTCAGTGACCGGCCGGTGCTGCCAGTAGCGCGGCGCGCGTTCGCGCTCGCAGCCCACCTCGACCGGGCGGGCGCTGCGCCAGTGCACGGCACCGCAGCGCACGTTCTCGACCAGGCGCACGCCGCGCTCGGCATGGCGCGCCGTCACCTCGGGCACGGGATGGCCGAAGCGATTGCGGTAGCCGGCCTGGACCAGGCCGATGCGCGGGCGCACCGCATCGAGGAAGGCAGCACTCGACGAGGTCCTGCTGCCATGATGCGGCACCAGCAGCACGTCGGCGCGCAGCCGCTCGGGCACGCGCTCGAGCAGCGCGGCCTCCTGCAGCCGCTCGATGTCGCCGGCCAGCAGCGCGGTCGCGCGGCCGTTGCCGATGCGCAGCACGCACGAGATGGCATTGGGCCGCGTGAGGAACAGGTAGTCGCCGGAGCGCGGGTGCAGCAGCTCGAAGTCCACGCCGTCCCAGGTCCAGCGCTGGCCCGCCTCGCAGCGCCGCGCGCGGCGTTGCGACTGCAGCGGGTGTTCGGCCTCGATCGAACTCAGCAGTCCGGCGCGCGGATGCATCGCGAGCACGGCGCTCGCGCCGCCGGTGTGGTCGCTGTCGCGGTGGCTCAGCACCAGCAGGTCGAGCCGCTCGCCCAGGGCGCGCAGCAGCGGCACCAGCACGCGCTGGCCGGCATCGCTCTCGAGGCTGTAGCGCGGGCCGCTGTCGTAGAGCAGGCTGTGGTTCGCGGTGCGCACCAGCACCGCGTTGCCCTGGCCGACGTCGGCCGCGAGCAGTTCGAACTCGCCGAGGGCGGGACGCGCCGGCTGCCACAGCAGCACCGGCAGCAGCAATGGCAGGCCGAGCGCGCGCAGCGACCATGGCAGCCGCATCGCGGCGAGCACGCCGCCCGCCACGCCGCAGGCCGCCAGCCACGCCGGCGGCGCAGCCATCGAAATGCTGGCGAACGGCAACGCCGCGAGCCACGACAGCAGCAATCCCAACACCTGCACCGCGCGCGCCGCGAGGTCCCACAGCGGCGCGGCGACGGTGCCGAGCATCGCGAGCGGCGTGATCACCAGCGTGACCCAGGGAATCGCGACCAGGTTGGCCACCAGCCCGACCAGCGACACCTGCTGGAACAGCAGCAGGCTCAAGGGCGTGAGCGCCAGCGTGATCGTCCATTGCTCGCGCAGCAGTCGCCACAGCCGCGCGCGCAGGCCCGGGCGGGTGTCGCCAGGCAGCCCCGCATCGGTGGCGAACAGCACGCCCACCGCCACGAAGCTGAGCCAGAAGCCGGCCTGCGTCAGGGCCCAGGGATCGAACGCGACCACCACCGCCGCGGTCAGCAGCCAGCCATGCGGCCAGGGCCAGCGCCGCCCGGTGAGGCGCAGCAGCGCCACGGTCGCGAGCATCCAGACCGTGCGCTGCGCAGGCACGCCCCAGCCGCTGAACAGCGCATAGTGCGCGGCCAGCAGCACGCCGCCCACGAGTGCCGCGCGCTGCGCCGGCAGGCGCAGCATCAGCCGCGGGCCGCGGCGCCAGAGCGCGCCGACGACATGCGCGGCGAGCCACGCGAACAAGGTCACGTGCAGGCCCGAGATCGACATCAGGTGGGCCACGCCGGTGGCACGGAAGACGTCCCAGCCCTCGCGGTCGATCGCGCCCTGGTCGCCCGTGACCAGCGCGGCGATCACGCCCGCGGCAAAGCGCTCGGGCACGCGCGCGAAGATGGCATCGCGCACCGCCTCACGCGCGCGTTCGACCGGATGCCGCCCCGTGAGGCCCAGCCGCGCGGGCGCCTCGTCGCGCGCGCCGATGCGCACATGGCCGCTGGCGCGCAGGCCCTGCTCCCACATCCACAGCTCGCTGTCGAAGCCATGCGGGTTGCGATGGCCGTGCGGCGCCTTGAGGCGCACGGTCAGGCGCCAGCGCTCGCCGGCATGCACCGGGCTCTCGGGCAGGAGGTCCGGCGCCGACGCATCGGCCGCGCCGTTCCAAAGGCTGCTGCCCTCGGCATACCAGCCGAGCGCGATGCGGTCGGGCACCGCGGGCGATCCGGCCGCGGCAGGGTCGGCCCAGCGCGCGGACTCGACAGTGAAGCGAAAACGCGTGCCGGCATCGCCGCGCTGCGGCATCTGCGAGACCACGCCCACGAGCTGCAGGTCGCGCCCCTCGAGCGCGGGATCGAGCGCGCCCGCCGCGTAGACCGTGGCCCGTGCGCCCACGAGCCCCGCGCCGATCGCCGCGCCGGCCAGCGCGGCGCAGACCCAGGCGACTCGCGCACGCCGCGGCATGCGCCAAACCCCGATGAGACCTGCGATGCCCGCGAGCAGTCCGCCCGCGTAAGCCATGCCGTCCCACAGCACCGGCTGCCGCAGTTGCAGCGCCACGCCCGCGAGCGCCGCTGCGAGCGCGACGAACGCGCAGCGCACGCGCGAGACGGCATCGAATGCGTCTCGCACACCCTTGGCGACCATGATGCAAACCCTCCCCCAACGACGCTTCGTGGCGCGCTAATTGCTTTGTCTTCTGGGCTAGTATGCGTCTCACCAGAGACATCTTTTCGATGCAATCTGCCAGTACTGCACACAAAAACGCATGTCCATCCACGCCGCGCTCCACCACGTCACCCACTACAAATACGACCGCCTGGTGCAACTCGGCCCGCAGGTCGTCCGGCTGCGCCCGGCACCGCATTGCCGCAGCAACGTCATCTCGTACTCGCTGCGCGTCGAACCCGCGGATCACTTCGTCAACTGGATGCAGGACCCGTTCGCCAACTACCAGGCGCGGCTCGTGTTCCCCGAGAAGACGCGCGAGTTCAAGGTCACGGTCGACCTCGTGGTCGAGATGGCGGTCTACAACCCCTTCGACTTCTTCCTCGAGCCGCAGGCCGAGAACTTCCCGTTCAAGTACACGCCCTCGCAGGCCGAGGAACTCGCGCCCTATCTGGTCACCGAGGAGCCCACGCCGCTGCTCGCGGCCTACCTCGACAAGATCGACCGCAAGGAACGGCGCACCATCGACTTCCTGGTCGGCATCAACCAGCAGGTGCAGCAGGACGTCAACTACCTGATCCGCATGGAGCCCGGCGTGCAGACGCCGGAAGAAACGCTCGCCAACGGCAGCGGCTCCTGCCGCGACTCGGGCTGGCTGCTGGTGCAGCTGCTGCGCCACTGCGGCCTGGCCGCGCGCTTCGTCTCGGGCTACCTGATCCAGCTCACGCCCGACGTGAAGGCGCTCGACGGCCCGAGCGGCACCACGGTCGACTTCACCGACCTGCATGCCTGGTGCGAGGTGTTCCTGCCGGGCGCCGGATGGATCGGCCTCGATGCCACCTCCGGCCTGCTGGCCGGCGAGGGCCACATCCCGCTGGCCTGCACGCCCACGCCCTCGAGCGCCGCGCCCATCGAGGGCGGCGTGGACGAGTCGAAGGTCGAGTTCGGCCATGACATGAAGGTCACGCGCATCTACGAATCGCCGCGCGTGACCAAGCCCTACACCGAGGAGCAATGGGCCGAGGTGCTGGCGCTGGGCGACGCAGTCGACAAGCGGCTGCAGGCCGGCGACGTGCGCCTCACGATGGGCGGCGAGCCCACCTACGTGGCCACCAGCGACCGCGACGCGCCCGAATGGAACACCGACGCGCTCGGCCCCACCAAGCGCGGCTATGCCACCGAGCTGGTCCACCGGCTGCGCGCCGAGTACGGCCAGGGCGGCTTCCTGCACTTCGGCCAGGGCAAGTGGTACCCGGGCGAGCAGCTGCCGCGCTGGGCGCTGTCGATCTTCTGGCGCGCCGACGGCCAGACGCTGTGGCACGACCCCGAGCTGTTCGCCGACGAACGCTTCCCCACGCACTACACCAGCGAGGACGCGCGCCGCTTCACCAGCCTGCTGGCGCGCAAGCTCGGCCTGACCGACCGCTACGTGCAGCCGGGCTTCGAGGACATCTACTACTACCTCTGGCGCGAACGCCGCCTGCCGGTCAACGTCGACCCCTTCGACTCCAAGCTCGACGACGAACTCGAACGCGTGCGCCTGCGCCGCGTGTTCACGCAGAAGCTCGACGCGGTGATCGGCTACATGCTGCCGATCGAGCCCGGCAACGCGAACCGCGACGCGCCCGCGCTCGAGGGCCCGGCCTGGAAGACCGGCCCCTGGTTCCTGCGCGACGACCGGCTCTACCTGATCCCCGGCGATTCGCCGATGGGCTACCGCCTGCCGCTCGACTCGCAGCCCTGGGCCAGCAAGGGCGACTACCCCTACCTGATCGAGCGCGACCCGACCGCGGCGCGCGACGCGCTGCCGAGCGCGGCCGACTACCGCGCGCGCTACACCGTGGGCACGGCCGGCGGTACCGGTGCCGACCTCGGCGCCGTGCCCTATGCCTTCGGCACGCCCGCGGCCGTGCCCGCGGCGCTGCGCATGCAGGGGCCCGGTACCGGCATCGGCGAAGGCACGGGCGACGGCAGCGCGGCCGATGCCGACGCCGCCCTCGACAGCGCCGCCACGCGCCAGCCGCTGCGCGGCGAATCGGCCCACTGGGTCACGCGCACCGCGCTGTGCGTCGAGGTGCGCGACCCGCGTCGCGCCAACGGCCCGGCGGCCGAGAAGAAGGGCAGCGCCTCGGGCGTGCTCTACGTCTTCATGCCGCCGCTGGCACGCCTCGAGGACTACCTCGACCTGGTCGCCGCCGTGGAAGCCACCGCACGCGAGCTCGGCGTGCGCATCGTGATGGAAGGCTATCCGCCGCCGCGCGATCCGCGCCTGAAGATGCTGCAGGTCACGCCCGACCCCGGCGTGATCGAGGTCAACATCCATCCGGCCCACAACTGGAAGGAACTGGTCGACCACACCGAATTCCTCTACCAGGCCGCGTTCGAGACCCGGCTGTCGGCCGAGAAGTTCATGACCGACGGCCGCCACACCGGCACCGGCGGCGGCAACCACTTCGTGATGGGCGGCGCCACGCCGGCCGACAGCCCCTTCCTGCGCCGGCCCGAGCTGCTGGCCAGCCTGCTGCTGTACTGGCACAACCATCCCTCGCTGAGCTACCTGTTCTCGGGCATGTTCATTGGCCCGACCAGCCAGGCGCCGCGCGTCGACGAAGCGCGCAACGACCAGGTCTACGAGCTCGAGATCGCGCTCAGGGAGATCGCGAAGAACCGCGAGCTGTACGGCCAGCACATGCCGGCCTGGCTGGTCGACCGCACGCTGCGCAACATCCTGATCGACGTCTCGGGCAACACGCACCGCAGCGAGTTCTGCATCGACAAGCTCTACTCGCCCGACTCCAGCACCGGGCGCCTCGGCCTGCTCGAACTGCGCGCCTTCGAGATGCCGCCGCATGCGCGCATGAGCATCGCGCAGCAGCTGCTGATCCGCGCGCTGGTGGCGCGCTTCTGGGACGAACCCTACAAGGCGCCCGTCACGCGCTGGGGCACCGAGCTGCACGACCGCTTCCTGCTGCCGACCTTCGTCAAGATGGATTTCGACGACGTCATCAGCGAGATGCGCCAGGCCGGCTTCGCCTTCGATCCCGACTGGTTCGCGCCGCACTTCGAGTTCCGCTTCCCGCTCGTGGGCCAGGTGCAGGCGATGGGCGTCGAGCTCTCGCTGCGCAACGCGCTCGAGCCCTGGCACGTGATGGGCGAGGAAGGCTCGGCCGGCGGCACGGTGCGCTACGTCGACTCCTCGCTCGAGCGCATCGAGGTGCGCGTGACCGGCCTCAACGAGAGCCGCCACGTGGTCACCGTCAACGGCCGCGTGCTGCCGCTGCAGCCCACGGGCGTGGCCGGCGAGTTCGTCGCCGGCGTGCGCTACAAGGCCTGGAACCCGCCCTCGGCGCTGCATCCGAGCATCAAGGCCCATGCGCCGCTGACGGTCGACCTGGTCGACACCTGGATGAAGCGCTCGCTCGGCGGCTGCCAGTACTTCGTGGCCCATCCGGGCGGCCGCAACTACGAGACCTTCCCGGTCAATGCCTACGAGGCCGAGAGCCGGCGCCTCTCGCGCTTCACGCGCACCGGCCACACGCCGGGCCTGATGCGCACGCCGGCCGCCACCATCGAGGTGCCCGGCAGCCGCGAATTCCCGTTCACGCTCGACCTGCGGCGCTGAGCGGCGCCCGCGGCCCGCCCCTCGTCCACGGGGCGCGGGCCGGGCCGCCGGGTGTGTCGTCCCGCCCACACGGATGGCTGCAGCGGGCATTTCGCACGCCATCGCCGGCGGGCCCGGTGACAGCGATGTGACAATCCCAACCCTGTGGAACCCCTCAACGAATCCCTGTTCGACGCCCAGGCGCTGGATTTTCCGGCCGCCCTGGGGTCGGCGCTCGCCCCGCCCGCCCTGCCCGGCCACTTCGACGAGCTGCGCGGCATCGCGACGCCGGAGGCGCCCGCACGGCCCGCCGCAGGGCCGGCAGCGCCCACGGGGCCGCACTTGCACGATGCGACGGCGGGCAGCCAAAGCCAATCCCAAACGCAGGGCGGCCAGACCCAGACGCAATCCGCGGCCCAACGCGCGCCCTCCGCCGACACCGCCGCGCCGGCCCCCGCCGCCGGCGACAAGCCCCCGCTGCTGCCGCCCTGGCATGCCTTCTTCGAGCAGCTCGGCTCCGACGGCTTCGGCGACCTGCCGCGGCGCGCGGTCAGCCTGGAGCGCCAGATCCGCGACAACGGCGTCACCTACAACGTCTACGCCGACGCCACTCACGGCCCGCAGCGGCCCTGGTCGCTCGACCTGTTCCCGCTGATCGTCTCGCCCGAGAGCTGGGCGCAGATCGAGACCGGCGTGCTGCAGCGCGTGCGCGTGCTCGACCGCGTGATGGCCGACGTCTACGGCCCGCAGCGCCTCCTGGCCGAAGGCCTGCTGCCGCCCGCGCTGGTGCGCGGCCATCCGGGCTACCTGCGCGCGCTGCACGGCGTGAAGCCGCCGGGCGACACCTGGCTGCACATCGCAGCCTTCGACCTCGCGCGCGGCCCCGACGGCAACTGGTGGGTGGTGTCGCAGCGCACCCAGGCGCCCTCGGGCCTGGGCTACCTGCTCGAGAACCGGCTCGCGATCACGCGCCAGTTTCCGCAGGCCTTCGAGGCGCTGCACGTACAGCGGCTGGCCGCCACCTACAGCGCCATGATGGACGGCCTGCAGCGCATGTGCCCGGCCGGCGTGCCGCCGCACATCGCGCTGCTCACGCCCGGTCCCTACAACGAGACTTACTTCGAGCACGCCTACCTCGCGCGCTACCTTGGCGTCACGCTGGTCGAGGGCAACGACCTCACGGTGCGCGACCAGCGCCTGTACCTCAAGACGCTGCAGGGCCTGCGCCCCGTGCACGGGCTCATCAAGCGGCTCGACGACCAGTTCCTCGACCCGCTCGAGCTGCGCCCCGACTCCACGCTCGGCGTGCCGGGCCTGCTGCAGGCGATCCGCGCCGGCAACGTGCTGGTGGCCAACATGCCGGGCTCGGCCTTCCTCGAGTCGCCGGCGCTGCTGGGCTTCCTGCCCGGCCTGGCGCGCCACCTGCTCGACGAGAAGCTGCTGCTGCCCGCGCTGCCCACCTGGTGGTGCGGCGAGCGCGCGGCGCTCGAGGCGGTGCTGCCGCAGCTCGGCGACTGCTTCATCAAGCCCACCTACCCGGGCATCGACGGGCGCGAGAGCTTCGACGCGGTGCTGGGCCGCCAGCTCGGGCGCCGCGAGCTCGACGAATGGGCCGGGCGCATCGTGCGCGAGGGCGAGGCCCACACGGTGCAGAGCTACCTGCCGCTGTCGCAGATGCCGACCTGGGCCAGCGACCTCGGGCCCGGCCACATCGCGCCGCGCGCGGTGCTGCTGCGCGTGTTCGCGGTCAGCGACGGCGCGCAATCGTGGCGCGTGCTGCCCGGCGGGCTGGCGCGGCTCGCGGGGCCCGATGCACAGATCGCCTCGATGCAGCGCGGCGGCAGCAGCGCCGACGTCTGGGTGCAGACCCATGGCGAGGTCGACCGCACCACGCTGCTGCAGCCGCAGGCCACGCCGGCCTCGCTGGCGCGGCACCGCGCGCCGGTCACCAGCCGCGCGGCCGAGAACATGTTCTGGCTCGGCCGCTACACCGAGCGCGCCGAGAACGCGGTGCGGCTGGCGCGCCTCACGCTCAACATCCTCGGCGGCGAGGACCAGTCCTCGCGCCCGCTGCTCGAATGGCTGCACCGCATGGCGGTGCGCAATGCGCTGGTGCCGGCCGGCGTGCCGAGCGCGCCTCAGTCGCGCCGCGTGTTCGAGCGCGCGCTGATCGCCGAGCTCGGCGACGTGGCGCAGGGCGGCAGCGTGGGCTACAGCCTGCGCAGCATCCGCCAGGCCGCGGCCGCGGTGCGCGAGCGGCTCTCGCCCGACCACTGGAACCAGATCGTGCGCGCCGAGGCCGACTTCCTGCGCCGCGCCGCCGAGCAGGCCGGCGAAGGCAGCTTCGCCACCGGCGCGGCGCTGCGCTCGCTCGAGTCGGCCAGTTCGGCGCTCGCGGCCATGACCGGCGCGCAGACCGACCGCATGACGCGCGACGATGCCTGGCGGCTGCTGTCGATCGGCCGCCACATCGAGCGCCTGAGCTTCCTCGCCAACGCCCTGCTCGCGGGTTTCCAGAACCACGCGGTGCACGAGGTCGGCGGCTTCGAGGCGATGGTCGCGCTGTTCGACAGCACCATCACCTTCCATGCGCGCTACCAGCAGCGCCGCGACGTCGCCACGCTGGTCGACCTGCTGGTGCTCGACGCCGAGAACCCGCGCTCGCTGGCCTGGGTCACGCAGACCCTGCGCGGGCGCATCGCGCGGCTCGCGGGCAGCGCGCCCGGCAAGCTCACGGCGCTGTCGTACGAGCTGCCCGACCCGGCCACCTGGACGCTCGAGCACCTGTGCGACCCCGGCCCCGCCGGCGGCGAGGACGGCCCCTATGCGGCGCTGGCCGCGCTGCTCGCGCACTGCGAGGCCGCCGCCTACCATGTGTCCGATGCCATCGGCATCCGCTACTTCACGCTGACCTCGGAATCGCTGCGCTCCGTGGGCGCCTGAGCCCTCGCTGCGCGCGCCGCGCGACCAGACCACCCCTACAAGCAACGACAGACCAAGGAGGGCTTCCCATGACCACGATCCATCGCCGCTTCGCCCTGGCCGCCGGCCTCGCCACGGTCCTCGCGCTCGCCGGCTGCGGCAAGCAGGAGACCGCCGCGCCCGCCGCCGCATCGGCCCCGCCCGCACCGTCCGCCGCGCGCGTGCTGGTCGTGGGCACCGATGCCGCCTACACGCCCTTCGAATCGCAGAACGAGAAGGGCGAGATCGTGGGCTTCGACATCGACATCGTGAATGCCGTCGCGAAGAAGGCCGGCATCGAGGTGAAGTTCGTCAACACGCCGTGGGAAGGCATCTTCAACACGCTCGACCAGGGCGACCGCGACTTCCTGGTGTCGGCCATCACCATCACGCCCGAGCGCCGCCAGACCATGGACTTCTCGCAGCCCTACTTCGACGCGCGCCAGCTGATCGCGGTCAGGAGCGACGCGAGCGTGACCCGCTTCGAGGACCTGAAGACGCTCAAGGTCGGCGTGCAGAACGGCACCACGGGCGACGAAGTGGTCGGCAAGCTGCTGGGCAAATCGAGCGCGAACATCAAGCGCTTCGAATCGACGCCGCTCGCGCTCAAGGAGCTCGAGGCCGGCGGCGTGCAGGCGGTGGTGGCCGACAACGGCGTGGTGGCGCACTACCTCGCGAACAACGCGGGCGCGGGCTTCAAGACCGTGAGCGATGCCGGCTTCGCGACCGAGCAGTACGGCCTCGCGGTGAAGAAGGGCAACGCCGAGCTGCTCGCCAGGCTCGACAAGGGCCTGGCCGAGATCAAGGCCGACGGCAGCTACGACAGGATCTACGCCTCGCACTTCGGCGCCGCGTCGAAGTAACCCACGGCGCGCGCCATGCGACTCCACGTCACCCACGAAACCCGCTACGAGTACTCGCCGCCGGTCGAGACCGCGCAGCACCTCGCGCACCTGCGGCCGCTGGTCACGCCCTCGCAGCGCCTGCTGAGCCACCGGCTCGCGATCGAGCCCGCGCCCGCGCAGCGCGTCGAGCAGGCCGACCTCTACGGCAACGTGCGCGCCTTCTTCGCGCTCGACACCACGCACGACAGCCTGGTGGTCACGGCCGAGAGCGTGGTCGAGACCTCGGAGCCCGTGCTCTCGAGCGCGGTGGCGCGCGAGCTGCCGTGGGAGTCGGTGCGCGAGCGCTTCCGCTTCCGCAAGGACGCGCTGTTCGACCCGGCCTCGGAGTTCGTCTTCCCCTCGCCCTACGTGCCGCGCCACGACGACTTCGTCGCCTATGCGCGCGCGAGCTTCGCGCCGGGCCGCCCGGCCTTCGACGTGGCGATGGACCTCACCGAGCGCATCCACCGCGACTTCGACTACGACGCCGACAGCACCGAGATCAACACGCCCGCGGCCGAGGCGCTGGCCCAGCGCAAGGGCGTGTGCCAGGACTTCGCGCACATCATGATCGCGTGCTTCCGCGGGATGGGCCTGCCGGCGCGCTACGTCAGCGGCTACCTGCTGACGCAGCCGGCGCCGGGCCAGCCGCGGCTGATCGGCGCCGATGCCTCGCACGCCTGGGTCTCGGTCTACCTGCCCGGCGAAGGCGACGGCCCCGGCAGCGCCGGCGACTGGGCCGACTTCGATCCCACCAATGGCCGCCAGCCCGGCGAGGACTACGTGACGCTGGCGATCGGCCGCGATTACTCCGACGTCTCGCCGATGCGCGGCGTGCTGCACGGCGGCGCGCGCCACACGCTGCACGTGGGCGTGACGGTACAGCCGGTCGACGAGCTCGAGCCGCCGCAAGCCCCCGGCGGCGCAGGGCCTTCGGCCGCGGCGTCGCCTACGATCGCGGCTTCGCCGGTACAAACGCCGGTCGATTCCCCGCAGCCGCCCTCCGCGCGGCCGCCTTCACCACCGTCTCACCAGGAGCCTTCTTCATGAGCGTCTACGACAAGCTTTCCAGCCTCGGCATCACCCTCCCGCCGGTCTCGGTTCCGGCCGCCGCCTACGTGCCTTTCGTGCAGACCGGCAACCTCGTGTTCCTGTCGGGCCACATCGCCAAGAAGGACGGCAAGGTCTGGACCGGCCAGCTCGGCGCCGACGTCAGCACCGAGCAGGGCAAGCAGGCCGCGCGCGCGGTGGCGGTCGACCTGCTGGGCACGCTGCATGCGGCCGTGGGCGACCTGAACAAGGTCAAGCGCATCGTCAAGGTGATGAGCCTGGTCAACTCGGTCGGCAGCTTCACCGAGCAGCACCTCGTGACCAACGGCGCGAGCGAACTGTTCGCCGAGGTCTTCGGCCCCGAGAAGGGCGCGCATGCGCGCAGCGCCTTCGGCGTGGCGCAGATCCCGATGGGCGCCTGCGTCGAGATCGAACTGATCGCGGAGATCGGCTGATTCGCCTGCCGCGGTCCCTGTGGCTGGCACTGCCGCTCGCGGCCATCGCGCCGCTGGCGGCCGCGGCCGACGAGATACCGGCGCCGCTGCGCGAGCCGGTCGCGCGCTATGCCTGCCTCAGTTGCCACGGCATGGTGCGCAAGCAGGTGGGACCGGGCTTCGCGCAGATCGCGGCGCGCTACCGCCACGACCCCGAGGCACCGGCCCGTCTCGCCGACAAGCTGCGCGACGGCAGCGTCGGTGCCTGGGGCCGCGTCATCATGCCGCGCCAGCCCCACATGAGCCTCGACGAATCGCGCCGGCTCGCGCAGTGGGTGCTGTCGCAGCCCTCCCCGCCCTGAATGTCCGCACCACCATGACCGATGCACTGCTGATCTGCGGCGCGCTGCCCGAATCCCGCGACGCGGTGAAGTTCGAGGCGCCGGGCCGCGGGCCGGCCTTCGTCGTGCGCTGGCAGGGCCGGGTCCATGGCTACCTCAACCAGTGCGCGCACGTGGGCGGCCCGATCGATTTCGAGGGCCAGGTGCTCGAGCGCTCGGGCCGCTACCTGATGTGCGCGCGGCACGGCGCGATCTACGAGCCCGACACGGGCTTGTGCGTGGGCGGCCCCTGCAAGGGTGCGCGCCTGGTTCCCCTGGCGGTGGAAGAGTCGGCCGACGGCAAGGTCTGGCTGCGCGCGGCCTGAGCCGGAGCGGGCGCCCCGGCATCGAGGATCTAATGCGCGGCCACGCCGCGTTCGACCCCCGTCCCGTCGGCGCCGGCCCAGAAGTTGTCCGGGACGCCGCGCGGCTGCCGCTCCTCGATCTCGACCGTGACGCTGACCGAGATGTCGGCCGCCTGTTCGCGGCGCTTCAGAAAGCTTTCGAACTGGTCGAGGTAGTGATGTTCTTCATTCACGGATCGGGCCTCCATCTGGTTTTCGATACCGGAGGTTTTAATCCGTCGCAGCGTGTCGCCAAAGGTTGCGGATGCCGTCGCTGCATGCAGGACAAGAGGCCATCGCCGCCGCCGTGCCGCGCTGGCAAGGCCTACGACCTTCCGTAGTTGTCAGGCCGCCTTCACCGCGCGCGCGCCGGTCAGCGTCGGCATCTCGGTCGCGCTCGAGTTCACGTTCACGCTGCGGTCGAGCCGCAGGTAGCGCGAGGCGAAGCGGCAGGTCACGGTGTCGCGGAAGGCCGATTCGACGAAGGTCCAGCTCATCACGAAGGTGCGCTCGTCGAGCCACTCGCCGCTCGCGACCACGCGCATAACGGCGGGCTGGTACTCGTGATGCAGGCGGTTGCCGGTCATGGTGGTGTCGCCCTCGATCGGCTTCTTCAATCCCACCTGCACCGTGTGCGTGCCGCGTTCGTCCTCGAGCGTGAAGCTGCAGGCCTCGGCGCCGAAGTCCAGGCGCGCGGCCTTGATCCTGTCGGGGTTGTCGGGAAACTCGTAGCGCTGGCCCGACACGGCCGCGGCCACCGGCGACGAGGTCGGCCGCACCGGCGGCAGCAGGCGCAGGCCCGCCATGCGCCGGCGCAGCGCGGCGCTGGCCCGGCCGCCATCGGCGGGCGCGCTCTCGAACGCGGCCGGGAAGTGCTTGTAGAGCAGCCCCGCGTTGAAGCCGGCCTTCGGCGGCAGCGCCGCGTTGATCGCGAGCACCGCGTCGTGCGCGGGGAACACCACCGCGTACTGGCCGAACAGCCCGTCGGCGTTGTAGGCGCCGTTCGGGCCCAGCCACCACTGGTAGCCGTACTTGTCCTTCGTGTGCGGCCGGTGCACCGCATCGACCCATTCCTTCGTCAGCACCTGCCTGCCGTTCCACATGCCGTTCTGCGCATGCAGGATGCCGAGCTTGAGCGAATCGACGGTCTTCCAGCTCAGGCCGTTGGCGCCCGGCGAGATGCCCTCGGGCCCGACCTCCCATTCGTAGCCCGTGATGCCCAGCGGATCGAAGAAGCGCGGCTTCAGGTAGTCGGCCACCGGCTGGCCCGTGGTCTTGGTGACGATGGCCGACAGCATGTAGGTGGCGGCACTGGTGTAGACGAACTGCGTGCCGGGCGGATTCACCACCGGGATCTTGAAGAACTCGGCGATCCAGCTGGTGCGGATCTGGCGCCACACCGAGCCCGAGGTCATGGCGGCATGGCCGGTGCGCATGGTCAGCAGGTCGCGCACCGTCATCGCCGCGAGGTTCGGGCTCACCACCGGCGGCAGATGCTCGGGAAAGAAGGACACCACCTTGTCGTCGAGCCCGAAGCGCCCCTCGGCCACCGCCATGCCGACCGCGCAGACGGTCACGCTCTTGGTCAGCGAATGCGTCATGTGGCGCCGCTGCGGGCCGTAGGGCTCCCACCAGCCCTCGGCCAGCACCTGGCCGCGGCGCCACAGCATGAAGCCGTGCAGCTCGAAGGCGCCGCGCTCGGCCTCGTCGAGGAAGGCCAGGATCGCCGACGACGACACGCCCTGCGCCTCGGGCACGCCGCGCGGCAGGCCATCGGCGGGCACGGGCGCGGCCAGCCCGGTGGCGGCCCAGCCCAGGCCGGGCACCGAGGCCATCGCCATGCCGCCGAGCGACAGGCGCAGCGCGCCGCGGCGCGAGAGCGCGGGGAGAGAAGAAGAGGAAGAAAGTGCGGGCATGGCGGTGGTCTCGGATGCTGTCGTTGTTCTTCTTCCGAGTGTGGTCCGCGCAACTGTCATTCGCCTGTCGGCTCCGCCAGGGGAAACCCGTCGGAGGTTCCTACTACACGCGTCGCGCACGCGACAGTGCCACTTTGGTCCGACGGGAAAACGCTAGGCGCCCTGCCCCGTTTCGTTCCTACAGTCCACGGGCCGGCATCGGCGCAATCGAAGAAGAAGCAGGAAAGGACGCGGGGCGATGGAGTTCGACTACGTGATCGTCGGAGGCGGCTCCGGAGGCGCCACGCTCGCCGCGCGGCTCAGCGAGGATGCGCGCGTGCGCGTGTGCCTGATCGAGGCCGGCGGCGACGGCCGCGGCATCCTGGTGCGCGCGCCGGCCGCCACGGTGGCGATGCTGCCGGGCCGCCCGCCGATCAACAACTACGCGCTGCGCACCGAGCCGCAGCCGGGCCTGGACGGGCGCCGCGGCTACCAGCCGCGCGGGCGCTGCCTCGGCGGCTCGAGCGCGATCAACGCCATGCTCTACGTGCGCGGCCACCGCGAGGACTACGACGACTGGGAGCGCGCCGGCTGCGGCGGCTGGTCCTTCGGCGACGTGCTGCCCTGGTTCCGCCGCGCCGAGGGCAACCAGCGCGGCGCGAGCCCGCTGCACGGGGCCGACGGTCCGCTGCAGGTGGCCGACCAGCAGACGCCGCGCGCCATCAGCGAGGACTTCGTGCGCGCCGCGGTGCAGTCGGGCGTGCCCTTCAACGACGACTTCAACGGCATCGAGCAGGAAGGCGCGGGCCTCTACCAGGTCACGCAGTTCCATGGCGGCGCGAGGAACGGCGAGCGCTGCTCGGCCGCGGCCGCCTACCTGCACCCGGCGATGACGCGCCCCAACCTCGCGGTGCTCACGCACACGCAGGCGCTGCGCGTGGTGATCGAGCATGGCCGCGCCGTGGGCGTGGAGGTGCGCCGCGGCGGCAACGTCGAGCGCATCCATGCGCGGCGCGAGGTGGCGCTGTGCGGCGGCGCCTTCCATTCGCCGCAGCTGCTGATGCTCTCGGGCATCGGCGATCCCGCGCAGCTGCAGCAGCACGGCATCGCGGTGCAGCAGGCGCTGCCCGGCGTGGGGCGCAACCTGCAGGACCACCTCGACTTCATCCTCGCCTACCGCTCGAAGCACCGCGACCTGTTCGGCATCGGCCTCGGCGCGAGCTGGACCCTGCTGCGCCAGGCGCTCCTGTGGCGCAGGACCGGCACCGGCCTGGTCGCCACGCCTTTCGCCGAGGGCGGCGCCTTCGTCAAGTCCTCGCCCGAGCTGCGCCGGCCCGACCTGCAGCTGCACTTCGTGATCGCCATCACCGACGACCATGCGCGCAAGCTGCATGCGGGCTACGGCTTCTCGTGCCATGTCTGCGTGCTGCGGCCGAAGAGCCGCGGCGAGGTCCGGCTGGCCGACGCCAACCCGGCCTCGGCACCGCTGATCGACCCGCGCTTCCTGTCCGACCCCGAGGACCTCGCGCTGCTGCTGCAGGGCGTGAAGAAGACGCGCGAGATCATGGCGGCGGCACCGCTCGCGAAGTACCGCCAGCGCGAGCTCTACACGGCCGATGCGCGCGGCGACGAGGACCTGGTGCGCCAGATCCGCGCGCGAGCCGACACCATCTACCACCCGGTCGGCACCTGCCGCATGGGCGCTCCCAACGACGCGGGGGCGGTGGTCGACCCACGGCTGCGCGTGCGCGGCATCGAGGGCCTGCGCGTGGTCGATGCCTCGGTGATGCCGACCTTGATCGGCGGCAACACCAACGCGCCCACGGTGATGATCGCCGAGCGCGCGGCCGACTGGATGCGCGGGCCGGCGCGCTTCGCGGCCGAAGCCGACCCGGCTACGCGGGGACAGGCGCCTTCGACGAGCCCCGCACCTGCAACTGCCCCGGCAGCAGCAACTGCCGCGGCGGGCTTTCGAGCCCCCGCAGCCGGTCGATCAGGCAGCTAGCGGCGGCGCGGCCGATGTCGTCGGTGGGCTGGGCGACGGTGCTGAGGCCCGGGCCGATCAGCGAGGCCCATTCGGGATCGTCGAAGCCGACGAAGCCGAGGTCGGCGCCGAACTGCCAGCCCAGCCGCGCCATCGCCTGCGCCACGCGCAGCGTGACGACCGCGTTGCCCGCCACCACGGCGGCGCGTCGGCCGCGCCTGGCGCGCTTGCGCAGCGCCGCGAGCGCATCGTCGAGCGCCTGCTGTTCGCCCTCCACGCTCTCGAACACCTCGCCGGCCATGCGCGGGCCGTTCGCGGTCACGCAGGCGCCGAAGGCCGCGGTCCGCTCGCGCCGCGAGCTCACGCCCGCGAGCGGCTCGGTCACGTAGAGCAGCTCGCGAAAGCCGCCCTCGACCAGGTGGTCGCAGGTGGCCTTCATCGCGGCCTCGTTGTCGAGCGAGACGAAGTCGGTGTGCATGCCCGCGTGGCGCCGGTCGACCAGCACCGCGGGCTTGCCGTGCAGCGCGACCGCGTCGAACACGCCGCTGCCGCGGCCCAGGGTGTTGAGGATGAAGCCGTCGACCTGGTAGCCCGCGAGCGCGTCGATGGCCTCGCGCTCGCGTTCGCTCTCGTTGCCGAGGTTGAACAGCATCACGAGGTAGCCGGCGTCCTGGCAGGCTTTCTCGGCGCCGCGCAGCACCGCCACCGAATAGGGGTTGGTGATGTCGGCCACGATCAGGCCGATGAGGCGCGAGCGGCCGTGGCTCAGCGCCTGCGCCATCGGGCTCGGCGAATAGGCGAGCTGGGCGATCGCGGCCTCGACGCGCGCCGCGATGTCGGGGCTCAGCAGCCGCTCGCGGTGGTTGAGGAAGCGCGAGACCGTGGCCTTGGAGACGCCCGCGGCCTGCGCCACGTCGGCGATGGTGGCGCGGCCCGTGGGTTTCATGCGCTGGCCGTGTCGTAGGGCGCGGTCGGCCTCTCCCCGGCCAGCACCTGCAGCAGGTTGGTGGTCGCGAGCTCGGCCATCGCATGCCGGGTCTCGTGCGTGGCCGAGCCGATGTGCGGCAGCGGCGTCACGCGCGGATGGGTGCGCAGCGGCGAATCGGCCGGCAGCGGCTCCTTGGCGAACACGTCGAGGCCGGCCGCGCGCAGCGTGCCCTTGTCGAGCGCGTCGAGCAGCGCCTGCTCGTTCACGGTCGCGCCGCGGCCGCCGTTGATGAAGGCGGCGCCGGGCTTCATGCGCGCGAAGAAGGCGGCGTCGGCCATGTCGCGCGTGGCCTCGGTCAGCGGCAGCATCGCGAGCACGATGTCGGCGCGCGCCAGCAGCTCGTCGAGCGGCGTGTGCGTGGCGCGGCCCTGCAGCTCGGGCGCCTGCGCGGCCAGGTCGACCGCGCGGCGCGCGTGGTAGAGCACCGGCATGCCGAAGCCCAGGGCGGCGCGGCGCGCCACGGCCTGGCCGATGCGGCCGAAGCCGAGGATGCCGAGCGTCTTGCCGTTCACGTCGGTGCCGAACAGGTCCTCGCCGATGTTCTTCGTCCAGCGGCCTTCGCGCACCAGGGTCGAGAGCTCGACCACGCGGCGCTGCGTGGCCATGAGGATCGCGAACATGGTGTCGGCCACGGTCTCGGTCAGCACGTCGGGCGTGTGGCACAGCACGATGTTGCGGCGGCGCAGCTCGGTCAGCGGGTAGTTGTCGACACCGACCGAGACGCTCGAGATCACCTCGAGCCGGGGCGCCGCGTCGAGCATCGAGGCATTGAAGTTGACGCTCGAGCCGATCAGGCCCTGCGCCGCCGGCAGCGCGGCCGCGAAGGCCTCGGGCGACTGGCGCGCGTCGGCCACGACGACCTCGTGCGCGGCCTGCAGGCGCGCGAGCTGGTCCTCGGGCAGGGTGCGAAAGACCAGGACGTTCTTGCGGGTGGAGGAAGACGAAGAGGAAGCCATGGCGTTCACAGCCCCGCCGCTTCGAGTTCGGCCCGCGTCGGCAGGCCCTCGGTGTCGCCGAGCACCTGCACCGCGCGCGCGCCGATCCAGGCGCCGCGCCGCACCGCCTCGGGCACGCTGCGGCCCTCGAGCAGCGCGCTGACCACGCCGGCCGCGAAGCCGTCGCCCGCGCCCACGGTGTCGATCACTTCCTTCACGGGGACGCCCGCGACGCGGCCGGTGCCGGCCACGTCGCTGTCGTAGTAGGCGCCCTCGGCGCCGAGCTTGACCACCACCAGCTTCGCGCCGCGCTCGCGGTAGAAGCGCGCCACGTCCTCGGGCCGGTCGTGGCCGGTGAGCAGCAGGCCCTCCTCGATGCCGGGCAGCACCCAGTCGGCGCGCGCGGCCAGCTCGTTGATCCAGTGGCGCATGGTCTCCTTCGAGGACCACAGCGTCGGGCGCAGGTTGGTGTCGAAGGAGATGGTGCGGCCCGCGGCGCGCATCACGTCCATCGAACGCAGCGCGGCCTGCAGGCTGGTCTCGGAGATGGCCGCGAACACGCCGGTGGCGTGCAGGTGGCGCGCCGAGCGCAGCCAGGGCTCGTCGATGTCGGCCGGGCCCATGCGGCTCGCGGCCGAGCCCTTGCGGTGGTATTCGATCGGCGGGTCGCTGCCGTCGGTGACGCGGCCCTTGAACTGGAAGCCGGTGCGCTGCGCGGCATCGGCGATCACGTGCGAACAGTCGATGCCCTCGGCGCGCATCGCGTTGAGCAGCGCGCGGCCCATCGAGTCGGTGCCGAGCCGGCTGGCCCAGCCCACCTTCAGGCCCAGGCGCGACAGGCCGATGGCCACGTTGGTCTCGGCGCCGGCGGTGCGCTTGTGGAAGGACTGCGCATCCTCGATCGGCCCCGGCCGATCGGCCACGAGCAGCAGCATGGCCTCGCCGAACAGGGCGACGTCGAAGGCGGTGGGTTCTGTCATCGGTGTGAGTGGTTTCGCTACGCGCGCGCGGCGCGGATGAAGTCGATCTGCGTGCGGACGACGGCCTCGAGGTCGTCGCCCACGAGCGGGTATTCGATGGCATGCGGCACGTCGGCCGGCAGCGCGCGCAGCACGGCGCGCCAGGGTGCCACCGAGTCGCCCAGCGGCACCGCCGCCCACTTGTGCGGCAGGCGCTGCGCGCCCTTGCAGTGCACGTAGCGCACGCGCTGGCCGAGCGCCTGCGCGGCCTGCAGCGGGCATTCGCCGACCCAGTGCCAGTTGCCCATGTCGAAGGTCATGCCCAGCGACACGCCCGCGCGATCGGCGGCTTCGAAGAAGGCCTGCAGCGCGGGCACGGTGCCGGCGCGCACGCTCTGGTCGTTCTCGATCACGAGCTCGACGCGGGTCTCGGCCAGCTCGACCTTGAGGCCCCAGAGCGAGCCGTGCGAGGACGGCTGGAAGTCGCCGATCGACATCTTCAGCCGCTTCGCACCCACGCGCGTGGCGGCCGCGATGCCGCGCTTGAGCGCGGCGCTGTCGAGCCAGCCGCCCTGGGCCCACAGGCCCTCGGGACTGGAGTAGACCGAGGCCAGGCCGTTGAGCGCAGGCAGTTCGGCCTCGGCGTCGCGCAGCATCTCGCCGCGCACCTCCACCGAATCGGCGCCCGCGCGCTTCGACAGCTGCGAGCACCAGAGCTGGCCATGGCGTCCCACCTCGGCCGCGCCGAAGGAGGACAGGGAAATCAGGACCTCGAAGGACATCAGTGGGCCTGATGCGAGCTGAGGATCTGGCCCAGGAACTGCCGGGTCTTCTCGTTCTGGGGGTTGCCGAAGAACTCCTCGGGCGGCGCCTGCTCCACGATCCTGCCCTCGGCCATGAAGATCACGCGGTCGGCCACGCTGCGCGCGAAGCCCATCTCGTGCGTCACGCACAGCATGGTCATGCCGTCCTCGGCCAGGCCGATCATGGTGTCGAGCACTTCCTTGACCATCTCGGGGTCGAGCGCGGAGGTGGGCTCGTCGAACAGCATGATCTTGGGCGTCATGCACAGCGCGCGCGCGATGGCCACGCGCTGCTGCTGGCCGCCCGAGAGCTGGCTCGGGTACTTGTTGGCCTGCTCGGGAATGCGCACGCGCGTGAGGTACTTCATCGCCACCTCCTCGGCCTGCGCCTGCGTCATGCCGCGCGAGCGCATCGGCGCCAGCGTGCAGTTCTGCAGGATCGTGAGGTGCGGGAACAGGTTGAACTGCTGGAACACCATGCCGACCTCGGCCCGCACCGCGTCGACGTTCTTGCCGCCGGCCGTGAGCTCGATGCCGTCGACCTCGATGCGGCCCTTCTGCACCGTCTCGAGCCGGTTGATGCAGCGGATCAGCGTCGACTTGCCCGAGCCCGAGGGCCCGCAGATCACGATGCGCTCGCCCGCACGCACGCTGAGGTCGATGCCGGTCAGCACCTGGAAGTCGCCGTACCACTTGTTGACGGCTTCCATGCGGATGATGGGGTCGGTCATGGGGTGTTCCGCTCCCGGCTTACTGCATCTTCGGCAGGTCGGCCTGCAGCCACTTCTGGTAGAGCTTGTTGAGCTCGCCGTTGGCGGTGTTCTTCGCCACGAAGTCGTTGACGGCCTTGGTCAGCTCGTCCTGGCCCGGGCGCAGCGCGATGCCCATCGACTGCTGCACCAGCGTGAACTTGTTTTCGTAGGTGCCGGCGGGCACGCGCTTGGCGATCTGGGCGGCCACGGTCACCGAGCAGCCGATGGCGTCGACCTGGCCCGAGATCAGCGCCTGCATGGCCGAGGCGTCGTCGTCGAAGCGGCGGATCTCGGTGCCTTCGGGCGCGGCCTTGGTCACGGCCACGTCCTGGGTCGAGGCACGGGCCACGCCCACGCGCAGGCCCTTGAGGTCGCCGGCGGCCTTGATCGGGGTCTTGGTCGCGCCGTACAGCACGATGGTGGCGGCCGCGTAGGGCTGCGAGAACTGCACCTGCTTCGCGCGCTCGGGCGTGATGGCCAGCGAGGCGACCAGCAGGTCGACCTTGTTGGTCAGCAGGAAGGGAATGCGGTTCGGGCCGGTCACCGGCACGATGTTGGCCTTCACGCCCCAGTCCTTGGCCAGGAGCTTGGCCACGTCGGCGTCATAGCCGTCGGGCTGGTTCTTCGCGTCGGTGGTGCCGTAGGGCGGGAAGTCGACCAGCATGCCGATGGTGATCTCGCCCTTCTTCTTGATGTCGGCCACGCTCTGCGCCGAGGCGAAGGGGGCGAACACGGTGAGGGCGGCGCCGAGGCCGAGGGCTGCGATCGCTGCGCGGCGGGTGGTGGTGCGGGTCATGGGATGTGTCTCCTGAAAAAGAAAGGAAGCGACGGAAAAAACGAAAGCGAACGGGAAATCAGCGGGCCAGCGCGCGTGCGCGCTTGCGCTCCATGCGCGCGGCCAAAAGCGACAGCGGCCAGCAGATGACGAAGTAGATGGCGGCCACCACCGAGAACACGATGAGCGGCTGGAAGGTGGCGTTGTTGACGATCTGGCCGGCGCGCGTGACCTCGACGAAGCCGATGATGGCCGCAAGCGAGGTGCCCTTGATGATCTGCACCAGGTAGCCCACGGTAGGCGCGAGCGCGATCCTGAAGGCCTGCGGCAGCACCACGTCGCGCATGCGCGCGCTGTAGCTCAGGCTCAGCGCCTGCGCCGCCTCCCACTGGCCGCGCGGAATGGCCTCGATGCAGCCGCGCCAGATCTCGCCGAGGAAGGCCGCGCTGTTGAGCACCAGCGCCACGCCCGCGGCGACCCAGGGGTTGATGTCCAGCCCCAGCACCGGCGCGCCGAAGAACACCAGGAACAGCTGCAGCAAGAGCGGCGTGCCCTGGAAGATCTGGATGAAAGTGGTCGAGACGCCGCGTGCCCACGCCGATTCGGACGTGCGCATGAGCGCGATCGCGAGCCCCAGGATCGCGCCGCCCACGAAGGCGATGGCCGACAGCGCGAGCGTCCATTGGGCCGCTTCGAGGATGAACAGGAATTCGGGAAAGCCGAAGGTGCGCATGGTGTGGTGGTCTCCGTCGGTCGACGCTTACCGGCGGTCCGGGTAGTTGAGCGTGCGCTTGTAGATCAGCTTGAACATCGCCGAGAAGGCGAGCGCCAGCGCGAGGTAGATGGCCGCGACCACGATGTAGATCTCGAAGCTGCGGAAGGTCTGCGACTGCAGGTTGGCGGCCACCGAGGTCAGGTCGTCGGCCGAGATCACCGAGACCACCGCCGAGCTCAGCATCAGCAGGATGAACTGGCTGGTGAGCGCCGGGTAGATGGCCTTGAGCGCGGGCTTGATGATGATGAAGCGGAAGATCTCCCAGGACTTGAGGTTGAGCGCGCGGCCCGCCTCGATCTGGCCCTTGGGAATGGATTCGATGCCGGCGCGGATGATCTCGGTGGCGTAGGCGCCGAGGTTCACCACCATCGCCACCAGCGCGGCCGTCTGCGGCGACCAGCGCAGGCCGATGGCCGGCAGCGCGAAAAAGAAGAAGAACAGCTGCACCAGGAACGGCGTGTTGCGGATCACCTCGATGTAGGCGTTGATCACGAAGCGCAGCCAGCCCGGCCCCGAGGTCTTGCCCCAGGCGCAGAAGATGGCCACCACCAGCCCGAGCACGGTGGCGACCAGCGACAGCTGGACGGTGATCCACGTGCCCTTGAGCAGCAGCGGCCAGGCGGCGAAGACGGCGTCGAATTGAAACTGGTAGTTCATGGTCCGGCTGCGGCGCGGGTGCACGCGCACAGTGGAAAAGCAATGCTTGCAGCTTATATGAAACCGGTTTCACGATGACCAAGGGATTACCCTAGTCGGTCTTTGCGGGGGGCCGCTGCCTACACTTCCGCGATGCTCACACCCCTGGCCGACCCCACGACCGCGCAGCTGGACGACATGGCCGAAGACCCCGGCGCCACGCTCGCCGAGACCTCCGCCCATGCCCCCGCCGTGAAGCACCTGCGCCAGGCCCTGCTGTGGCCCGTGCGGCTGATGCCGGCGCGCGATGCGAAGTCCGCGCACCAGGCGCCGTGGCACCTGCTGCGCGAGATGGGCGAGGCCTCGCCGTGGCGCGAGGAGATCGACGAATACACCGGCGACAGCAGCCGCTTCCACCAGCGCCACTACAACGAGTTCGTGAGCTTCCTGCCCTATGTGCAGCGCTTCCTCTACGGCGAGGGCCGCTCGCGCGCGCAGGCCGGCGGACCCGACTCCAGCAGCGACGGCGATTCGCCGATGCGCATCTTCCGCCGCCACGACATCGCCGCGGTGCGCGTGGTCACGCGCGCCGGCGAGGCACCGATCACGCTCGAGGTGGTGCACTGCGACCTCTACTTCTTCTTCGACGTCGACGTGGTGCTGCTGAACCTCGAGGTCGGCGTGAACGACCTGAGCCTGGCGCAGGCGCAGGAGCTGCTCTACCGCTTCGGCCGCGCCTATCCCGCGGGCTGGGATGCCGAGGGCGGCGCGCTGCACTGCATGGCCAGCGTCGAATGGCTGGCGGCCGACGGCCGCGTGCTCGCCAGCTCCGACGCGCAGCACAGCGAGGCCTTCATCTCGCACGTGGCGCAGCACCGCGCGCCGCGCATCGCCGCCCACTGGGCCTACCTGATGCAGCCGCTGGTGAGCGACCATTCGGAGGACCAGGGCGCGCTGCGCTACCGGCAGATCGAGTACTACCGCATGCCGGTGATGGCCTACCTGTCGCTCGACGATCCGAAGCGGCTCACGCGCAACGACTTCGTCCGCCTCGGGCTGGTCACGGGCGCGGGCGAGGCCGAGGCGGCGCTCGCGGGACGCCAGGGCCACCTGCCCTATGCCGACCACCACCTGGCCGACTTCGAGAGCCGCTACTGCTACGACCGCTTCTGGGTCGATGCCGGCGCGGCCCCCAACACGCGCTACCTGTGCAACGGCCATGCGCTGATCGTGGTGGGCGATGCGCGCTCCGAGTTCTTCTGCTGCCGCGACCGCGGCGTGCTCGCGCAGTTCCGCCACCAGCACTTCCTGCTGTTCCTGATCGCGCACTTCCAGAAGGCCTCGCTGCTGATGTTCTCGGACCAGCTGGTGGAGGCGCTCAAGCGCCTGGACATCCGCAGCACGCCGAGCGTGAAGCGCTTCAAGCGCGCGATCCGCGCCAGCTTCGAACGCTTCCTGCGCTTCACGCACCGCTACTGGTTCCACGAGATCTCGGAACAGGCGCAGGTGCGCGCGCTGTCGCACCTGTGCGCCACCCACCTCGGGCTCGATCCGCTCTACGACGAGGTCAAGGAGCGCATCGCCGACATGAACACCTACCTCGACGCCGACAGCCTGCGGCGCCAGGCCAACACCGTGGTGCGGCTCACGGTCGTGACGCTGTTCGGGCTGATCGGCACCATCACCACCGGCTTCCTCGGCATGAACCTGCTGGCCGAAGCCGAGGCGCCGCTGTGGCGCAAGGCGGTCTGGTTCGGCGTGGTGCTGGTGTTCACGACCTGGCTCACGGTCTACACCATGGTCAAGTCGCAGCGGCTGTCGGACTTCATCGACGTGCTGTCGAACGACCGCATGAGCTTCCGGGAGAAGCTCGGGGCGCTGGTGCGGGTGTGGCGGCCGGGGGCGGACTGAAAGCGGGATCGGACAGCCGAACTTCCGGACGCAGAGGACGCGAAGAATTCGCGAAGAACGCGAAAGGAAACCAGAAGAACTTTTTGAATTCTTTCGCGCCCTTCGCGTAACCTTCGCGTCCTCTGCGTCCGGCTGTCCGCTTTCCTTTCAGCCGTCGAAGGACACATCGGCGCTGTCGACCGCGCGGATCGGCACGCCGAAGCTCGTGATGTCCGCGAGCGTGGCGTTGTGGTGCGCGCGGATCCGCGCGCCCGTGGCATGCGGCTTGTCGTGCGAGGTGTGGGCGTCGGCCGCGAGCGTCACCTCGTAGCCCAGCCCGGCCGCGCGGCGCACCGTGGTGTCGACGCAGAACTCCGACGAATAGCCGCAGACCACCACGCGCTTCACGCCGCGCTCCGAGAGCCAGGCATCGAGCGGCGTGCGCAGGAAGGAATCGGGCGTGGTCTTGCGCAGCCGCGCGTCGCGCGTGTCGGTGTCGAGCGCGCCGGCGAGTTGCCAGCGCTCGGAGTCGAACGCGAGGTCGATCTCGTTCTCGTGCTGGATGAAGGCCACCGGCACGCCGGCCGCGCGGGCACGCTCGGTGAGCGCGTTGATGCGCTCGATCACCGCGGCGGCTTCGTGCGGACGCGGGGCGTCGTCGACGAGGCCGCGCTGCATGTCGATGACGAGGACGGCGAGAGTCATGGGAACCCTTTCTGGTGCGCGGGACGGCAGGGCCGAAGGATCGCACAGGACGCGCCAATGCCCCTGCCCGGCGAATGTTTCTGGCGTTGAAACCATTGCCCGCGCACCCGCCGCTAAGCTCGCGCCGCCCGCAGAACCACACAACACCGCCATGACCGACGCCACCGCTCCTTCTCTCCCGCAGCGCCTGCGCCGACGCGCCGCCGCCGCCTTCGCGGCCGCCTGCGCGCTGCTGGCCGGCTGCAGCAGCAACAGCGGCTGCGAGGCCCGCTACGACGCCTCGCCGCAGTTCAAGGGCTGCACCTTCCAGAACATGGACAACCCCGACGTGCTGCCCAACCAGAGCGGCTGGAAGATCTGGACCCGTTTCTTCTTCGAGACCAAGACCGACTCGGAGCCCACCGACGCGATCCCCGTGAAGCCGCTGACGCCGGCCGCGCTCGAAGCGCTCGACGCCCAGGCCAACCACGTGGTGCGCCTGGGCCATTCCTCGCACCTGCTGAAGCTGCGCGGCAAGTACTGGCTGATCGACCCGGTGTTCGGCGAGCGCGTGTCGCCGTTCTCGTTCGCGGGGCCCAAGCGCTTTCATCAGCCGCCGATCGCGCTGCAGGACCTGCCGCCGATCGAGGGCCTGATCCTCTCGCACGACCACTACGACCACCTCGACGTCTACACCATCGAGTACCTCGCGAAACGGGTGCAACGCTACTTCGTGCCGCTGGGCGTGAAGGCGCGGCTGGTGGCGATGGGCGTGCCGCCCGAGCGCATCAGCGAGTTCGACTGGTGGCAGGCCGGCGAGCACGACGGCGTGAAGCTCACGGCCACGCCGGCGCAGCACTTCTCGGGCCGCTCGCTGACCGACCGCGGCCGCACGCTGTGGGCCTCGTGGGTGGTGCAAAGCGGCGAGCAGCGCATCTTCTACAGCGGCGACTCGGGCTACTTCCCGGGCTTCAGGCAGATCGGCGAGCGCTTCGGCGGCTTCGACCTCGCGCTGATGGAGAACGGCGCCTACGACGCCTACTGGCCCGCGGTCCACATGACGCCCGAGCAGAGCGTGCAGGCCTTCGAGGACCTGCGCGGCAAGGTGCTGTACTCGGTGCACAACAGCACCTTCGACCTCGCCTTCCACACCTGGCACGACCCGCTGGACCGCATCGCGAAGCTCACGCAGGAGCGCAAGATCGAGCTGGCCACGCCGGTGATCGGCGAGGTGCTGACGGTGGGCCAGGCGCGCACCAACGTGCGCTGGTGGGAAGGCCTGAAGTAGCGACTTCCTAGCCGCGCTCGCGCCGCTCGCGCGCGCGGCGCTGCTGACGCGTCTCGAGCGCCTGCGCCGCCACGCGGTCCTTCGCGCGCTTCTTCTCGGCGCGCTTGCCGCGGAAGTGCCGGCCCACGAGAAAGCTCCCGATGCCGGTCACGACCGCGATGACGAAGCCGATGGTGCTGATGTCGAGGCCGCCCATCAGAGCACCCGCACGATGCTGGCCGGCTTGAAGCCCAGGTCGGCCGCCTTGCCCTTGCGCGCGCGGGTGCCGCGCGCGTTGTTCAGGGTGCGGATCTCGAGCGTCTCGTCGCGCTCCTTGCCGCCGCGGCCGATGCCTTCGATCCTCACGCTGCGCGTGTAGGCCGCGGCACCCGCGAGGGTGTCCTTGGGTTCGAGGTCGATCAGCGTGAGGCCGCGGCCGCCTTTGGGCAGGCTCTTGAGCTCGGCGATCTCGAAGGTCAGGATGCGCCCGCCCGTGGAGGCGCAGGCCACGTGCGTGGCCGCGGGCATGGGCTCGGCGCCGCCGGCACCGCCCACCAGCGAGGGCCGGCACAGCTGCTCGCCCTCGCCCACGTCGATGAAGGCCTTGCCGCCGCGCTGGCGCGACATCATGTTCTCGACCGTGGCGATGAAGCCGTAGCCGCCCGAATTGGCCAGCAGCAGGCTGGCCGCGACCGGGCCCGCGAAGTAGTGCGTGACATGCGTGCCCGCATCGAGGTCGATCAGCGTGGTGACCGGCTGGCCGTCGCCGCGCGCGCCCGGCAGCGAGGCCACGGGCACGGTGTAGACGCGCACGCTCTTGTCCTTGGCGCTGCCGAACACCAGCAGCGTGTCGACGCTGCGGCATTCGAAGGCGCCGTAGAGCGAGTCGCCCGACTTGAAGCTGTACTCGGGCGCGGCACCGCCGTTGGCCGTGGGCCAGCCCTTCTGCGCGCGCACCCAGCCCTTCTGCGAGACGATCACCGTGACCGGTTCGTCGACCACCTTGACCTCGGCCACGGCGCGCTTCTCGGCCTGGATCAGCGTGCGGCGCGGGTCCTCGAAGGTCTTGGCGTCGGCCTCGATCTCCTTGACCAGCAGGCGGCGCAGCGCGGCCGGGCTGCCGAGGATCTCCTCGAGCTTCTTCTGCTCCTCGCGCAGTTCCTTGAGCTGCTGCTCGATCTTGATGGCTTCGAGCCGCGCGAGCTGGCGCAGCCGGATCTCGAGGATGTCCTCGGCCTGCACCTCGCTGAGGTTGAAGCGCGCGATCAACGCGGCCTTCGGATCCTCGGCCGCGCGGATGATGGCGATCACCTCGTCGATGTTCAGCAGCACCAGCTGCCGGCCCTCGAGGATGTGGATGCGGTCCTGTACCTTGCCCAGGCGGTGCTTCGAGCGCTTCTCGACCGTGGCGGCGCGGAACTCGATCCATTCCTCGAGCATCTGTCGCAGCGACTTCTGCGTCGGCTTGCCGTCGATGCCCACCATCGTGAGGTTGATCGACGACGAGGTCTCGAGCGAGGTCTGCGCCAGCAGCGTGGTGATGAACTCCTCCTGGCTGATGCGCGAGGTCTTGGGCTCGAACACCAGGCGCACGGCGGCGTCCTTGCTCGACTCGTCGCGCACCACGTCGAGCACCGAGAGCATCGCGGCCTTGACCTGGGTCTGCTCGGTGCTCAGCGCCTTCTTGCCGGCCTTGACCTTAGGGTTGGTGATCTCCTCGATCTCCTCGAGCACCTTCTGCGTGCTCACGCCCGGCGGCAGCTCGTTGACCACCAGCTGCCACTGGCCGCGCGCGAGATCCTCGATCTTCCAGCGCGCGCGCACCTTGAGCGAGCCGCGGCCGCTGCGGTAGGCATCGGCGATGTCGCCCGCGCTGCTGATGATCTGCGCACCGCCCGGATAGTCGGGGCCGGGCACGATGGCGAACAGCTCTTCCTCGCTGAGCTTGCCGTTCGACTTGATCAGCGCCACGCAGGCGTCGGCGATCTCGCGCAGGTTGTGGCTCGGGATCTCGGTGGCCAGGCCGACCGCGATGCCGCTGGCGCCGTTGAGCAGCGTGAACGGCAGCCGCGCGGGCAGGAGGCGCGGCTCCTCGGTGCTGCCGTCGTAGTTGGGGATGAAGTCGACCGTGCCCTCGTCGATCTCGTCGAGCAGCAGGCTGGTGATCCGCGCGAGGCGCGCCTCGGTGTAGCGCATGGCCGCGGCGCCGTCGCCGTCGCGGCTGCCGAAGTTGCCCTGGCCGTCGACCAGCGGATAGCGCTGCGAGAAGTCCTGCGCCATGCGCACCAGCGCGTCGTAGGCGGCCTGGTCGCTGTGCGGATGGAAGCGGCCGAGCACGTCGCCGACCACGCGCGCGCTCTTCACGGGCTTGGCGCCCACGGTGCCGTTGGTGCCGCCGAAGCCCAGGCCCATGCGCGACATCGAATAGAGGATGCGCCGCTGCACCGGCTTCTGGCCGTCCGACACGTCGGGCAGCGCGCGGCCCTTGACCACGCTCAGCGCGTATTCGAGGTAGGCGGTCTGGGCATAGTCGGCGAGCGTGAGCGAGGTGCCGTCGCCGCCGTCGTTGTTGTCGTCGCCGGGAGGCAGGAGATCGAGCGGGGGTTGGGAGTCCATGGAAGAGCGGGTGAGAAAACGAAAAAAGGGGTGGCTTGCGGGGGCGCTCAGCCCAGCGTGAAGGCCTCGTGCACCGCCGACTGCACCGAGCCGCCGAGCACGGCACCGCCGCCGGCCACGTAGATCCAGTCGCCGATGACGGCGGTACCGACGGCGTGGCGCGGCGTGGTCATGGGCGCATGGCGCTGCCAGCTGTCGGCCACCGGATCGTAGCTTTCCATCTGGCCGAAGACCTTGGCCTGGCGCGGCACGCCGCCGACGAGGAAACCGCCCTCGCCGCCCATGGCGAAGAAGCGGTCGCGATAGACCACCAGGCCATGGCCCGAGCGCGCGGTGGGCAGCGGCGCACGCGGCTCCCAGGTGTCGCGCGCGGGAAGGTAGACGTGGTGCAGGTCGGTGTTGTATTCGAAGGTGTTGAAGCGCCCGCCGACCACGTGGATCAAGCCGCCGTGCGCCACGCAGCCCACGTGGTCGCGCGCGCCGGGCAGCGGCTTGCGCGCGCTCCAGCGGTCGGCCTTCGGGTCGTAGACCTCGTGCCAGCCCACGCTGGCGCGTTCGGCCGCGGGCTCGGAGGCGCCGCCGATCAGGTGCAGCTGCCCGTCGAGCACCACCGCGGCGGCCGCGCCGCGCGGACGCGGCAGCGGCGCGATGGGGGTCCAGCGGTTGGCCGCGATCTCGTAGACGTAGGCGTTCGTGTCGGAGCGCCGGTTCTGCTCGACGAAGCCGCCGAGCGCGTAGACCCGGCCGCCGTCGGCCGCCACGGCGACGTGGTTGGCGCCGCGCGGCAGCGGCGCGCCGTCGAGCCAGCGGTCGGCCTGCGGGTCGTAGATGTGGTGGTAGTCGCGGTTGACCGCGCCCTCGCCGTAGCCGCCGACCACGTGCATGCGGCCCTGCGCGGCCGTGGCCCAGGCCATCTCGCTGCGCGGGAGCGGCAACGCCGCGCGTGCCGCCCAGCGCCCCTGCGGGCCGCGCGGCGCGGGGCTGTCGGTGACGCGCTGCGACTCCTGCTCGGGCGTCATGTGGTGCGGCACGCCGCCCTGCAGCCGCGCATAGGGCTCGGCCGAGGACGGCACGGGCTGCGGCGCCGCGTGCGAGGCGGGATGCTGGGCGCGCGCGGCGCCGCTCAGCGCGGCGGCGCCGGCCAGGACGAAATCTCGACGTTGCATCGCGGTCTCCTCGTTCTTGGGGTGGTCGGGGCGGGCGAAGGCGCTCGCTCGCGGGACGCCGTGCTCACGACAGCGGCGAAGCGGGGAGATCGCCGGTGCCGGCATCGGCCGCGGGCGGCGCTGCCGACTCGGGCACGGCCGGCATCGACGGCAGGCCGCGCGGCGCATCCGGGGGCATGTTGCCGCGGCCGATCGCGCCGCCGGCGGGCACCGTCATCTCTATGCGGATGCGCCCCGGCGTCTTGCCGCCGCGCAGGCCGCCGCCCCGGGCCACCGAAGGCTTGAGGTAGGCATAGAGCTGCAGCACCGTCTGCACGTAGTTCTGCGTTTCCTTGTAGTTCGGGATCTTGTTGCCCGCGCGCTGCACCGCGCCCTCGCCCGCGTTGTAGGCCGCCAGCGCCAGCTCGATCTGGCCCGGGAACATCGCGATCAGGTCGCGCAGGTAGTGCGAGCCGGCGGCGATGTTGATGCGCGGATCGAACAGCTTCTTCTCGAGGCTCGCGCGCTTGTCGCCCGCCACGCCGTAGCGCTGCGCGGTGCCGGGCATCAGCTGCATCAGCCCGCGCGCGCCCTTGGGCGAGACGGCCTGGGCGTCGAAGCCCGACTCGGTGGCGATCAGCGCCTGCAGCAGTTCGTAGTCGATCGCGTGCTTGTTCGCGGCATCGCGCAGCGCGCTCTTGGCGATCTTGTAGCTGGGCGAGGCCTCGAACATGGCCAGCAGCGTCTGCGAGGCCGGCGACACCTTGCCGTCGAGCTTGCGATCGCCGCGGCCCAGGCGGCCGAGCGGCGAGATGCCCTGCGTGGTGTCGAAGCTCTGGCCGTCGCGGAAGAACACCTGGTAGCGCTCGTCGACCTTCTCGGCCGCGAAGTGCGCCACGCCGTTGGCGTCGATGTAGCCGTAGACGTCAGCGGCGCGCGCCGGCCCCTGCAGCGCGAGCAGCAGGAAGGCCAGGAGCAGCGAAGGCTTGAGGAGGGACATGCGGGGTGGAATCAAACATCGATGTCGACGTCGTCGGCGCGCAGTTCCATCAGTTCGCGCCGCGCCGCCGCTTCGCCCTTGCCCATGAGCTTGGTGATCTCGCCCTGGGTGGCGCTGAAGTCGAAGCGGCCCAATTGGACCTGCATCAGGCGCCGGGTGTCCGGATTGAGCGTGGTTTCCCACAATTGTTCCGCGCTCATTTCGCCCAAGCCCTTGAAGCGGCTGATGCTCCAGGCGCCTTCGCGCACGCCGTCCTTGCGCAGTTTGTCGAGCGTGGCGGTCAGTTCGCCCTCGTCGAGCGCATAGACCTTGGAGGCCGGCTTCTTGCCGCGCGCGGGCGCGTCGACCCGGAACAATGGCGGCTTCGCGACATACACGTGGCCGGTTTCGATCAATTTGGGGAAGTGGCGGAAGAACAGCGTGAGCAGCAGCACCTGGATGTGCGAGCCGTCCACGTCGGCATCGGAAAGGATGCAGATCTTGCCGTAGCGCAGGCCGCTGAGGTCGGGCGTGTCGTCGGGGCCATGCGGATCGACGCCCACGGCCACCGAGATGTCGTGGATTTCGGTGTTGGCGAACAGCCGGTCGCGCTCGACCTCCCAGGTGTTGAGCACCTTGCCGCGCAGCGGCAGGATGGCCTGGCTTTCCTTGTCGCGGCCCATCTTGGCGCTGCCGCCGGCCGAGTCGCCCTCGACCAGGAAGACTTCGTTGTGGCCGATGTCCTTGCTCTCGCAGTCGGTCAGCTTGCCGGGCAGCACGGCCACGCCCGAGCCCTTGCGCTTCTCGACCTTCTGGCCCGCGCGCTGGCGCGTCTGGGCGGCCTTGATCGCCAGTTCGGCGAGCTTGCGGCCGTAGTCGACGTGCTGATTGAGCCACAGCTCGAGCGCCGGGCGCACGAAGCTCGACACCAGCCGCACCGCGTCGCGCGAATTCAGGCGCTCCTTGATCTGGCCCTGGAACTGCGGATCGAGCACCTTGGCGCTGAGCACGTAGGAGGCGCGCGCGAACACGTCCTCGGGCAAGAGCTTCACGCCCTTGGGCAGCAGCGAGTGCAGCTCGATGAAGCCCTTGACCGCCGTGAACAGGCCGTCGCGCAGGCCGCTCTCGTGCGTGCCGCCGGCGCTGGTGGGAATCAGGTTGACGTAGCTCTCGCGCACAGGCTGGCCGTCCTCGGTGAAGGCCACGGCCCAGTCGGCACCCTCGCCCTCGGCGAAGTTGTCGGCGTTCTTGTCGGCATGGCCGCTGCCCTCGAACAGCGGGATCACCGGATCGCCGTTGAGCGTCTGCATCAGGTAGTCGCTCAGGCCGCCCTTGTAGAGCCACTGCTGCGTTTCCTTGGTCTTCTCGTTGACCAGCGTGACGCCCACGCCGGGCATCAGCACCGCCTTGCTGCGCAGCAGGTGGGTGAGCTCGGCCATGGGCAGCGCGGAGGACTCGAAATACCTGGCGTCGGGCCAGGCGCGCACCGTGGTGCCCTGCTTGCGCTCGCCGGCCTCGAGCCTGCGCACCTCGAGCGGCTCGATCACGTCGCCGCCGCTGAAAGTCAACTTGGCCACCGAGCCTTCGCGGTGCGTCGCCACCTCGAGCCGCTTCGACAGCGCATTGGTCACCGACACGCCCACGCCATGCAGGCCGCCCGAGAAGCTGTAGGCGCCGCCCGAGCCCTTGTCGAACTTGCCGCCCGCGTGCAGCCGGGTGTAGACCAGCTCGATCACGGGCGCCTTCTCTTCGGGATGCAGGCCGAACGGGATGCCGCGGCCGTCGTCCTCGATGCTGACCGAGCCGTCGGCGTGCAGCGTGACCTTGATCTTCTTGCCGTGGCCCGCGAGCGCTTCGTCGGCCGCGTTGTCGAGCACTTCCTGGATGATGTGCAGCGGGTTGTCGGTGCGGGTGTACATGCCCGGGCGCTGCTTGACGGGCTCGAGGCCCTTGAGCACGCGGATCGAGCCTTCGGAGTAGCCGGAGGCGTCGGAGGAACTGGTTGGAGTCTTGGGGGGAGTCGCCATGGGGGCGGATTGTAGTCAGTCGCCAGGGAAATGACTGGATGCGTATACAGGTGCGTGGCCCGATGCGGTTTTGATGCGATTCGCGCATCGATCGGCGGCCGATAAATCATCAATGGCTGTCGCCGCCGGCGCGCATGCCAAAGCCGGCTCTTGGCTACAGTCGCCGCATGCAATCGCCTTCCACTCCCACCCTCTCGATCAGGCAGGTGCTGTTCTGCGGCGCCATGATCGTCACGCTCTCGATGGGCATCCGCCATGGCTTCGGGCTCTGGCTGCAGCCGATCACGCAGGCGCAGGACTGGAGCCGGCAGACCTTCTCGTTCGCGCTGGCGATACAGAACCTCTCGTGGGGCATCTTCGGGGTGTTCGCGGGCATGCTGGCCGACCGCTTCGGCGCGTTCCGGGTGCTGATCGGCGGCGCGGTGTTCTATGCGCTGGGCCTGCTGGGCATGGCGCATTCGCCGACGCCGCTGCTGTTCACGCTGAGCGCCGGCCTGCTGATCGGCGCGGCCCAGGCCGGCACCACCTACGCGGTGATCTACGGCGTGATCGGGCGGCAGATCCCGGCCGAGCGGCGCTCGTGGGCAATGGGGGTGGCGGCCGCGGCCGGCTCCTTCGGCCAGTTCCTGATGGCGCCGGTCGAGGGCCGGCTGATCGGCCAGTTCGGCTGGCAGACCGCGCTGGCCGTGGTCGCCGTGCTGGTGCTGGTGATCGTGCCGCTGGCCTTCGGCCTGCGCGAGCCCCGGAGCGAGGCCGCGACCGCGCACCGCGAGCAGTCGGTGCTGCAGGCCGTGGGCGAGGCCTTCCGCTACCCGAGCTTCGGCCTGCTGATGGCCGGCTATTTCGTCTGCGGCTTCCAGCTCGCCTTCATCGGCATCCACATGCCGACCTACCTGCGCGACAAGAGCCTGCCGGCCGACGTGGCCGGCTACGCGCTGGCGCTGATCGGCCTGTTCAACGTGTTCGGCACCTACACCGTGGGACTGCTGGGCCAGAAGCTGGCCAAGCGCAAGATCCTGGCCGCGATCTACTTCGCGCGGGCGGTGTCCATCGCGCTGTTCCTCGTGGTGCCGACCTCGCCGCTGAGCGTCTACCTGTTCTCGGCCGCGATGGGCTTCCTCTGGCTCTCGACCGTGCCGGCCACCAACGCGATCGTGGCGGGCATCTTCGGCGTGGCCCATCTCTCGATGCTCAGCGGCTTCGTGTTCCTGAGCCACCAGGTCGGCTCCTTCCTCGGCGTCTGGCTCGGCGGCTACCTCTACGACACCACGGGCAGCTACGACGTGGTCTGGTATCTGGCGATCGCGCTCGGCGTGTTCGCGGCGCTGGTCAACCTGCCGGTGCGCGAGAGCGCGATCGCGCGCCCGGTGGGCCGGCCCGCCGCGCATGCGGGCTGATACGCGGGCTGAGCCGGGATCACAATGGCGGCCATGACACCCCTCTCGCACCAACGGCTCGCACGCACCGGCTGGTTCGCCGCCGCGGCGCTGGCGCTGGCGGGCGTGTTCAGCCTCTACACCCACCCCGAATTCGCGGTGATGCTGGTCGACCAGATCTGGTCGTGCTTCTGACCGATCGCGCGCCCGGCGGGCGCAAGGCGCCATGAAGGATGTAACCAATCCCCCTTCGCCGGTCCACGGCCTGTCGGCGCCCTCGGAATGGATCGTGCGCTGGAGCCACCTGCTCGCGCCGGGCGCCACCGTGCTCGACGTGGCCTGCGGCGCCGGCCGCCACATGCACTGGTTCGCGCAGCGGGGGCACCCGGCCACGGGCGTCGACCGCTCGGCCGAAGCCACGGCGGCCGCGGCCGCCTTCGGCACGGCCGTCACCGCCGACATCGAGGACGGCCCCTGGCCCTTCGCCGGCCAGGGCTTCGGCGCGGTGGTCGTCACCAACTACCTGTGGCGGGCGCGGCTGCCCGACATCGTCGCGGCCGTGGCGCCCGGCGGCGTGCTGCTCTACGAGACCTTCGCGGCGGGCAACGAGAGCGTGGGCAAGCCCTCGCGGCCCGACTTCCTGCTGCGCCCGGGCGAGCTGCTGGCTGCCTGCGACGGGCTGCGCGTGGTGGCCTACGAGGACGGCTTCTTGAGCGAGCCGGCGCGCTTCGTGCAGCGCATCGCGGCGGTGCGGGTGCCCGCCGCCGCGGCGGACCTGCCGCCGCGCCATCCGCTGAAGGCCGCCTGACCACCCCCTCGGGACCCGGGGCCGCCCGGGTGGCGGGCAGGGGGTGCGCTATTAGAATGCGTGCTTTCGTCCACGACAAAGAGATTCCCCCTTGGAGCAACTCACAGGCAGCATCGTCGCGCTGGCCACGCCGATGCACGACGACGGCAGCGTTGACTATCCCGCGCTGCGCCGGCTGATCGACTGGCACATCGACGAAGGCACCGACTGCCTCGGCGTCGTCGGCACCACCGGCGAATCGCCGACGGTCGACGTGGAAGAGCATTGCGAAATCATCCGCGTGTCGGTCGAGCAGGCCCGGGGCCGCGTGCCCGTCATGGCCGGCTGCGGCGCCAACTCGACCAAGGAAGCGATCGAGCTCGCCAAGTTCGCCAAGGGCGTGGGCGCCAATTCCCAGCTCCAGGTCGTCCCCTACTACAACAAGCCCACGCAAGAGGGCCAGTACCAGCACTTCAAGGCCATCGCCGAAGCCGTGGGCGACCTGCCCACCGTGCTGTACAACGTGCCCGGCCGCACCGTCGCCGATATGGCGCACGACACCGTGCTGCGCCTGGCCCAGGTGCCCGGCATCATCGGCATCAAGGAAGCCACCGGCAACATCGAACGCGCCCAGTGGCTGATCCGCGACCTGCCCGAGCGCTTCGCCGTCTATTCGGGCGACGACCCGACCGCCGTGGCGCTCATGCTGTGCGGCGGCAAGGGCAACATCAGCGTCACGGCCAACGTGGCGCCGCGCAAGATGCACGAGCTGTGCGTGGCCGCGCTCGCGGGCGACGTGAAGCGCGCGATGCAGATCCAGTTCGAGCTGATGCCGCTGCACCGCAACCTGTTCGTCGAACCCAATCCGATTCCGCTCAAGTGGGCCATGTCCCGCCTCGGCCTCTGCGGCGGTGCGCTGCGGCTGCCGCTGACCGAGCTTTCCGAGGCCAGCCGTCCGGCGGTCGAGGCCGCGCTGCGCGCGACCGGGCTGCTCAAGGACTGATGCGCGCCTGCGCGCCCTCGCCCCTCCACATTCCCTCCACGATCTTCTTTTACCCTGCCGCGTTCGAGGTTAAGCAACCTTTTGCCTGAACCGAGCTCAGAACGGGCGGGCACAGCGGCCCATCGATTGACCGAACCATTCCAACAAGGAAGACGACGTTGAAGTACCTCTCGCGATTCGCACTCCTGGCCCTCGTCGCCAGCCTCGCCGCCTGCTCCGTTCTCGAGAGCGACAAGATCGACTACAAGAGCGCCGGCAAGGCCCCGACGCTCGAAGTGCCGCCCGACCTGTCGCAGCTCTCGCGCGACAACCGCTACGCGATCCCCGGCGGCGCCGTGACCGCCAATGCCTACCAGACCGGCGTTGCCAACGCGCCGGGTGTGCCCACCGCCGTCTCCAACCTCGGTGACGTGCGCCTGGAGCGCACCGGCTCGCAACGCTGGCTGGTCGTCAACCGTTCGCCCGACCAGCTCTGGGATCCGGTCAAGGACTTCTGGCAGGAAAGCGGCTTCCTGCTGACCACCGAGCAGCGCAACCTCGGCATCATGGAAACCGACTGGGCCGAGAACCGCGCCAAGCTGCCGCAGGACATCATCCGCGGCACGCTGGGCAAGCTGGTCGACTCGATCTACTCCACCGGCGAACTCGACCGCTTCCGCACCCGCATGGAGCGCACGCCCACCGGCACCGAGATCTACATCAGCCATCGCGGCATGCAGGAGGTCTACACCAACACGCGCCAGGACCAGACCGTCTGGCAGCCGCGTCCGTCCGACCCCGAACTCGAGGCCGAATTCCTGCGCCGCCTGATGGTCAAGCTCGGCGTCTCGCAGGAACAGGCCAAGCAGGTCGCGGCCACCGCCGCCGCGGCACCGGTGCAGACTGCCCGCGTGTCCAACGTCGGCGGCCAGCCGATCGTGCAGCTCAGCGACGGCTTCGACCGCGCATGGCGCCGCGTCGGCCTCGCGCTCGACCGCACCGGCTTCACCGTCGAAGACCGCGACCGCAGCGCCGGCGTCTACTTCGTGCGCTACGTGCCGCCGAACCCCGACAAGAAGGAGCCCGGCTTCTTCGGCAAGCTGTTCAGCTCGAGCAAGACCGAGGCACCGCTCAAGTTCCGCATCCTGGTCAAGAGCCAGGGCGAGAGCAGCACGGTGTCGGTGCAGAACGAGGCCGGCGCGCCCGAGACCTCGGCCAATGCCGAGCGCATCGTCAAGGTCATCGCCGACGACCTGAAGTAAGTTCCATGCTCCGCTTCCGAAGCCTCGGCAGCGGCAGCACGGGCAATGCCGCGCTGGTCGAGGCGACCAGCGGCGGCCGCACCTCCCGGCTCCTGATCGACTGCGGCTTCGGCATCCGCCAGCTCGATCAGCGGCTGGCCCGCGCCGGGCTCGCCGCGAGCGACATCGATGCCGTCTTCGTCACGCACGAACACGGCGACCACATCGGCTGCGCTCACACCCTCTCGCGGCGCAACCGCATTCCCGTCTGGATGAGCGAAGGCACCTGGCTGGCCACGGGCGCGCGCGACTTCGAAGGGCAACTGCGCCTCGCGCGCGACGACGAGGACTTCGCGGTCGGCGAACTCTCGGTGCATCCCTTCACCGTGCCGCACGACGCGCGCGAGCCGCTGCAGCTGCGCTGCACCGACGGCCATCGCACGCTCGGCGTGCTGACCGACCTCGGCCATGCCACCACCCACGTGCTCGCACGCCTGGCCGGCGCGCATTCGCTGCTGCTGGAGTTCAACCACGACAGCGAGCTGCTGGCCAACTCGGCCTATCCGCCCTTCCTGAAGATGCGCGTGGGCGGCAACTACGGCCACCTCTCGAACCAGGCCGCCGCGGACATCGCGCGTGCGCTGCTGCACGACGGGCTGCGCCACGTGGTCGCGGCGCACCTGAGCGAGCAGAACAACCGGCCCGAGATCGTGCGCCGGCTGATGGCGCAGGCCCTGGGCGGCGACGAGGCCGAGATGCTGACCGCGAACGCGGCCGAGGGATCGCCCTGGCTCGACGTCTGAGTTGAAAGGCGATTGAAAGCCGCATGAAGAAAGCCGCCCTGGAGGCGGCTTTGCTTCGTATGCGGCGACGACTTACTTGCTCGGCGCTTCGTCCTTCTTCGCGGCTTCGGTCGCGGCATTGGCCGCGTCGAGCGCCGAGGACGATGCACCGGCAGACGGTGCCGAGGCTCCCGCATCCGGTGCAGACGCGGCGCCGGCGTCGGGTGCAGGTGCGGCGGCAGGCGGCGCAGCCGGCTCGGTCACGGGCGCGGGCGGCGGCGTGGTCACGGCGGGCGCCGCATCCTCCTTCTTGCCGCAGGCCACCAGGGCGGAAGCGGCGAGCAGCGAGGCGAGCAGGACGGACGTTGTCTTCTTCATGAAAAGGCTCCTTTGGCAATGAAGGTCTTGAGGGACGAAAAAAATTCTAGACCCGCATGCTGTCCCTCTTGTGTCTGGCCGCGGGATTCGCGGCATTGGCTTACAAGCCCAGCGTGCTCGCGGGAAAGGCGGACCGAGCCTGGCGCCAGCATTCCTCGATCGACTCGCGCAGCGTGCTGCGCGTGCGCGCATCGGTGCCGCTGAGACCGCGGCCATGCTCGATGTCGATGCGATGCAGGAACCACGAGGGCGTCCACCACGCGCTCGGCACGCCGCTGCCGGCTTGCGCATGCGGCACGCGCAGCGCACGGCATTCGACGATGTGGTCCCAGGTGCGGCGCCAGCCGACGAAGCTCGCATGCCGGCGCTCCACGCCATCGAAGCGCTCGGCCAGCAGCACCAGCCTGCGCCCGCTGGCCGACCAGGCCTGCAGCGCCTCGATGCTCGCGCGTTCGCCGAGCGGCCAGTCGGCGAAGTCGGGGTCGCTGAGGATCAGTTCCTTCCAACCCTCCCGCGCGGCCGATGCGAGCGCGGCGCGCAGCAGCCCGTCGAACGCTTCGCGGCCGTCGAAGCGGCCCTCGGGCAGCGGCGACCGCAACGAGGTGTCACTCGGCATGCAGCCAGCCCGCCTCGCACCATTCGGCCAGCAGCGACAGCGCATCGTCGCTGGCCTTCGCGAGCTCGCGCGGCCCGAGCGCGCGCCGGTCGGCGAGGCGCCGCATCAGCGTGGCATCGGCACCGCCCGCGCGGAAGCTCTCGCCGTTGATGTAGAGATGGCGCGCGTCGTAGAGCATGCGCGTGCGACGGTCCAGCCGCACCGCATGCAGCGCGTCGGGCGCCTCGCCGCCTTCGTCGAACCAGGTGCTGGCCTTGGGCTCGGTCAGCGATTCGCCGAGCGCGCGGTCGATCGCGTCGGGATCGCGCAGCGCCATCTCGACCGCCTTGCGCGCGAAGGCCTGCAGCGCGGCGGGCATGGCACCGGGCGCCTCGACAGCGGGTTGCGCGGGATCGCGGTAGCGCACGGCGGCCGACGGGCCCGCGTCCTCGAGCTCGTCGGCATGGGCTTGCGCGATGCGCGCCAGCAGGTCGGCGCCGAGCTCGCCCGCGGAGGGCGAGCGCAGCCCGATCGAAAAGGTCATGCAGTCGCCGCCGACCGCCACGCCGTCGTGCGCATAACGCGGCGGCAGGTAGAGCATGTCGCCGGGCTCGAGCACGAAGCTCTGCTCGGGCTCGAAGCGCTCGAGGATCTTGAGCGGCACGTCGGGCTGCAGCCGCAGGTCGCCCTGCTTGCCGATGGACCAGCGGCGCCGGCCCTGCGCCTGCAGCAGGAACACGTCGTAGCTGTCGAAATGCGCGCCCACGCCGCCGCCGTCGCTCGCGTAGCTGATCATCAGGTCGTCGAGCCGCGCGTCGGGCAGGAAGCTGAACTGCCGCAGCAGCGCATGGCTGCCCTCGTGGTGCAGGTCGACGCCCTGCACCAGCAGCGTCCAGGCGGCCTGCTTCAGCGAGGGCAGCGAGCGGCGCGGCAGCGGGCCGTGCTTCAGGCTCCAGCCGGCCTTGCCGTGGCGGATCAGCCGGGACTCGACCTCCTCGCGTTCGGCCAGCGCGAACAGCGCGGCGCGGTCGATGGGTGGCACCATGTCGGGTACCGCCTGTCGCACCAGCAGCGGTTTCTTCTGCCAGTGCCGGCGCATGAACTGCGCGGCGCTCAGGCCGCCCAGCAGGGGCAGCGGTGTTGTGATCTCCATGGGAGAATTCTGCAATGGAAATCTCTGAACAATGCGTGGTCGGCCTGACCTGGACCCTGAAAGACACGCTCGGCGATGTGCTGGACGTGCTCGACGAACCGGTCGAATTCCTGATCGGTGGCGACGATCTGTTCGACGTGATCGAGGCGGCCCTGCAGGGCCATGAGCCCGGTGATCGCATCCAGCTGCAGGTCGAGCCCGAACAGGGCTTCGGCGACTTCGACGACCAGTTGCTCTTCCTCGAGCCGCGCGCCCTCTTCCCCGAGGGCACCGAAGAGGGCATGACCTTCGAGGGCAGCGCGCTGCCCGCGGGCGTGAGCGAGAACATCCCGAAGGATGCGATGTACACGGTGTCCGAGATCTACCCCGAGCACCTCGTGCTCGACGGCAACCACCCGCTGGCGGGCATCGCGATCCGGCTCGACATCCTCGTGCGCTCGGTGCGCGAAGCCACCGAGGAAGAAATCGGCCGCGGCACCGCGGGCACGGCCTTCTTCAAGGTGCAGCCGGTCTCGCCGGGCAACGACACGCTGCACTGAGTCCCTCGACGCATCAACGACAAAGCCGGGCATTGCCCGGCTTTTCCTTGGCTGGCGCGACGCGCCGATGCCGATTTACATGCGCGAGAGCTGGCCGTTGTCGATGCGCACGCGGTCGCCGATGCGCAGGTCGCCCGGGTGCTGCACGTCGAAGGCACGGTAGCCGCCGCGGTCGGTCTGCACCGAGATGCGATAGCTCTCGTAGGCACGCGGACCGTTCTGCTGCGCCTCGATGGTGTTGCCCAGCAGCGCGCCGCCGATCACGCCCAGCGCGGTGGCGGCCGCGCGGCCATTGCCGCGGCCGAACTGGTTGCCCACCACGCCGCCGATGACGCCACCGGCCACGGCACCGCCACCGGTGGTGCCGGTGCCGGCGGTCTCGCTGCGCAGCACCTCGATGTTCGCCACGTGGCCGTATTCGACGTAGGCGGCCTCGCGGTAGGGCACGGCCTGCGGCGGCGGCTGGTAGGGATAGCGGGAGGTCTGGTAGACCGGTGCGGGTGCCACGCAGGCGGTGAGCGTGGCCAGGGCCAGCACGGATGCGGTGACGGAAACGAAGCGCATTGAGATCTTCATGTTGAAAGGCTCCTCGGAAAGAACGGTGCGCCATCCGTGATGAGCGGCGCACCCGCCTGGGTGTTCAACGCCGCAGTTGCCACGGCGATGACGCAAGGACACAAGCTGAAACCTGTGAGCCCCGCCCCGCTTCCGAGGTTCCTTTCTTTACCGCCGCGATACGCGCCGTTGCGCGCGGTTGCGGGTCGTCGCGGTCAGCTCCCGGTCAGTGCTTGCCGGTGGAGCCGTAGCCGCCCTCGCCGCGCTGCGTGGGCGCGAATTCGGTGACGACATGGAACTTCGCCTGCACCACCGGCACGATGACCAGTTGCGCGAGCCGCTCCATCGGCTGCAGCACGAAGGGCGTGTCGCTGCGGTTCCAGGCGCTGATCTTGAGCTCGCCCTGGTAATCGCTGTCGATGAGCCCGACCAGGTTGCCCAGCACGATGCCGTGCTTGTGGCCCAGTCCCGAGCGCGGCAGGATCATCGCCGCGTAGGCCGGGTCGCCGAGGTGGATCGCGATGCCGGTGCCCACCAGTTGCCAGGCATTGGGCTCCAGCGTGACGGGCGCATCGATGCAGGCCCTGAGATCGAGCCCCGCGCTGCCGGGCGTGGCGTAGGTGGGCAGTTGCTCCACCATGCGGGGATCGAGGATGCGGACGTCGACTTTCACTTGCTTGCTTTTCCTTGTTGAGATTCGGTCCCGCGGCGGTTCGCCTCCTCGAGCACCTGCTGCCACTTGGCGGCGCCGGGGAAGGCCAGCGACTTGAGCTTGCCGGCGAACCAGAAGGCCAGGCCGGCCAACACCACCAGCACGTAGATCGGCACGCCGATCGACCACAGGATCACGAAGGCCACGCCGGCCGCGCCGAGCAGGGGCTTGGTGAGCGCGCCGAAGGGTCCGCCCTGCGCGGATTCGGACTTGGCGGCCTTGGCGGCCGCGGCGCGCGCGCGGGCCTGCGCCGGCGGCACCACCGCGCCCGGCCCCGCGCTCGGCGTCATGCCGACGTCGAGCCCGTGCTCGCCGGTCACGTCCGTCTGGCCGCGCCCGAGGTTCCTCGCGGCCTGGGCCGTCAGCCCCTCGACATAGCGCACGAAGTCGCCATTGGGCGGGGTGTTCCATTCAGCCTTCATCAGACCCTCCAGTCGGGCAGCCGCGCCGCGATCTCCGTCATGAGCTCGCGCGCCAGCGTGAGCTTGGGCGCGCGAGGCAGTTCGCGCACGCCATCGGCGTCCACGAGCAGCAGCGCATTGTCGTCCTGGCCGAAGGTCAGCGGGCCGATATTGCCCACCAGCAAGGGGATGCCCTTGCGCTCGCGCTTGGCCTTGGCATGCGCGACGAGGTTCTCGCTCTCGGCCGCGAAGCCCACGCAGAACAGCTTCTTCGCCTGCGCGCGCTCGCTGCGCGCCACGGTCAGCAGGATGTCGGGGTTCTCGACGAACTCGAGCACCGGGGTCTTGCCGCTACCGTCCTTCTTGATCTTCTGGTCGCTCTGGGTCGCGGGGCGCCAGTCGGCGACCGCCGCCGTTGCTACGAAAACGCTAGCACGCGAGGATGCACCGACGGTCGCCGCGAGCATCTCCTGCGCCGAGCGCACGTCGATGCGGGTGACGCCGCGCGGCGTCGGCAGGTGCACCGGCCCGGCCACCAGCGTGACCTCGGCGCCGGCTTCGCGCGCGGCGCGGGCGATGGCGAAACCCATCTTGCCCGACGAATGGTTGGTGATGCCGCGGATCGGATCGAGCGCCTCGAAGGTCGGCCCGGCCGTCACCAGCAGGTGCTGGCCCGCGAGCAGCTTGGGATGGAAGAAGGCGGTGATGTCTTCCAGCAGCTGGGCCGGCTCGAGCATGCGGCCGTCGCCGGTCTCGCCGCAGGCCTGCCAGCCGTTGCCCACGCCGAGCACGGTGGCGCCGTCGGCCGCCACCTGCGCCAGGTTGCGCTGGGTCGCGGGATGCATCCACATCTCGCGGTTCATGGCGGGCGCGAGAAGAAGCGGCACGCGGTCGCGCGGGCGCGCCAGGCACAGCAGGCTCAGCAACTCGTCGGAGCGGCCCTGCACCAGGCGCGCGATGAAGTCGGCGCTGCAGGGCGCGAGCACGATCGCGTCGGCCTCGCGGCTCAGGTTGATGTGCGGCATGTTGTTGGGCTCGCGCGCGTCCCACTGCGAGGTGTAGACGGGGCGGCCCGAGAGCGCCTGCATCGTCACCGGCGTCATGAACTGCTCGGCCGACTCGGTCATGACGACCTGGACCGTGGCCCCCGCCTTCACGAACAGCCGGCACAGCTCGGCCGATTTGTAGCAGGCGATGCCGCCCGTGAGTCCCAGAACGATGTGTTTGCCGGCGAGGTCTTGCATGGTGGGGCGGAGTGTAATGACCCGCGCATCCCCGCCGCGCCCTGGGGCGAACGGTCGTTCGCCGCGGCCCCGATGTCCCGCGCCGGGCGAGGTAACAGTGTCCACCCGCGCCGGGTGTCGCCGGGGGCACACCTATAATCTCAATTTCCCACTGCCCGGTCCTTGCGTCCGGAACTGGCATGACCAAATTTGTCTTCGTCACCGGTGGTGTGGTGTCTTCCCTCGGCAAGGGAATCGCCTCCGCCTCGCTGGCCGCGATCCTCGAATCCCGCGGCCTCAAAGTCACCCTCATCAAGCTCGATCCCTACATCAACGTCGACCCCGGCACGATGTCGCCGTTCCAGCACGGCGAGGTGTTCGTCACCGACGACGGTGCGGAAACCGACCTCGACCTCGGCCACTACGAGCGCTTCATCACGACGCGCATGCGCAAGGCCAACAACTTCACGACCGGCCAGATCTACAAGACCGTGCTCGAGAAGGAACGCCGCGGCGACTACCTCGGCAAGACGGTGCAGGTGATCCCGCACATCACCAACGAGATCCAGGAATACGTCAAGCGCGGCGCCGGCATCGGCACCGCGCACGAGGTCGACGTGGCCATCGTCGAGATCGGCGGCACCGTGGGCGACATCGAGTCGCTGCCCTTCCTCGAGGCCGTGCGCCAGATGAGCCTGCGCATGGGCCCGAACAATTCGGCCTTCGTGCACCTGAGCTACGTCCCCTGGATCGCCGCCGCCGGCGAGCTCAAGACCAAGCCCACGCAGCACACGGCGCAGAAGCTGCGCGAGATCGGCATCCAGGCCGACGCCCTGCTGTGCCGCGCCGACCGCCCGATCCCCGACGACGAGCGCGCCAAGATCTCGCTGTTCTCGAACGTGCCCGAATGGGGCGTGATCTCGATGTGGGACGTGGACACCATCTACAAGGTGCCGCGCATGCTGCACGAGCAGGGCCTCGACGGCCTGATCTGCGACAAGCTGCGCATCAACACGCCGCCGGCCAAGCTCACGCGCTGGGACGAACTGGTCTACGAGGTCGAGCATCCGCAGCAGGAAGTGGCGATCGCCATGGTCGGCAAGTACGTCGACCTGTCGGACAGCTACAAGTCGCTCAACGAGGCGCTGCGCCACGCCGGCATGAAGAACCATGCGCGCGTGAAGATCGACTACGTCGACTCCGAGACCATCACCGCGCAGGACGTCTCGCGCCTGGCCAAGTACGACGCCATCCTCGTGCCCGGCGGCTTCGGCCAGCGCGGCGTCGAGGGCAAGATCCTCGCGGCCCGCTTCGCGCGCGAAGGCAAGGTGCCCTACCTCGGCATCTGCCTGGGCATGCAGGTCGCCACCATCGAGTACGCGCGCCACGTGGCCGGCCTGCCCGATGCCAACAGCACCGAGTTCGACCCCGAGACCTCCTGCCCCGTGATCGCGCTGATCACCGAGTGGAAGGACGCCGACGGCACGATCAAGGTGCGCAACGAGAAGTCCGACCTCGGCGGCACCATGCGCCTGGGCGCGCAGAGTTCCGACGTGACCGACGGCACGCTGGCCCACAGCATCTACGGCGACGTGGTCACCGAGCGCCACCGCCATCGCTACGAAGCCAACGTCAACTACCTCGACCAGCTGCGCAAGGCCGGCCTCGTGATCTCCGCGCTCACGCAGCGCGAGCAGTTGACCGAGATCGTCGAGCTGCCGCAGGACGTGCATCCCTGGTTCATGGGCGTGCAGTTCCACCCCGAGTTCAAGTCCACGCCGTGGAGCGGCCATCCGCTGTTCAACGCTTTCATCAAGGCCGCGCTCGACCACAAGGGCCAGGGCGCCGGCAATGCGGGCAAGACGCTGAAGGCAGTGGCATGACCAGTGCCTACATCATCGCCAACGTCGAGGTGACCAATCCGACCCAGTACGAGGAGTACAAGAAGTGGTCGACCGCCGCCATGCAGGCGCATGGCGCCGAGGTCTGCGTGCGTGGCGGCAAGGTCGAGGTGCTCGAGGGCGACTGGGCGCCGCAGCGCATCGTGATCCTCAAGTTCCCGAGCGTCGAGGCCGCGAAGAAGTTCGACAGCTCGCCCGAATACGGCAAGGCGCGCGAGGCGCGCCAGGGTGCCGCGATCATGCGCATGATCGTCGTCGAAGGTCTGTGATCCGTTTTTACTGGAGAAAGAAAAGAAGATGAGTGCAATCGTTGACATCGTCGGCCGCGAGATCCTCGACAGCCGCGGCAATCCCACCGTCGAGTGCGACGTGCTGCTCGAGTCGGGCACCATGGGCCGCGCGGCCGTGCCCTCGGGCGCATCCACCGGTTCGCGCGAAGCCATCGAGCTGCGCGACGGCGACAAGAAGCGCTACCTCGGCAAGGGCGTACTCAAGGCGGTGGAGAACATCAACACCGAGATCTCCGAAGCCGTGCTCGGCCTCGATGCCAGCGAACAGGCCTTCCTCGACCGCACGATGATCGACCTCGACGGCACCGACAACAAGGGCCGCCTGGGTGCCAACGCCACGCTGGCCGTGTCGATGGCCGTGGCCCGCGCGGCCGCCGAGGAATCGGGCCTGCCGCTGTACCGCTACTTCGGCGGCATGGGCGGCATGCAGATGCCGGTGCCGATGATGAACGTCATCAACGGCGGCGCGCACGCCAACAACAGCCTGGACCTGCAGGAGTTCATGATCATCCCCGTGGGCGCGCCGAGCTTCCGCGAAGCCGTGCGCTACGGCGCCGAGGTGTTCCACGCGCTCAAGAAGATCCTGGGCGACCGCGGCATCAGCACCGCCGTGGGCGACGAAGGCGGTTTCGCGCCGAGCGTCGAGAGCCACGAAGCGGCGATCCAGCTGATCCTCGAAGCCATCGACAAGGCCGGCTACGTGGCCGGCGAGCAGATCGCGCTGGGCCTGGACTGTGCCGCCAGCGAGTTCTACAAGGACGGCAAATACGTGCTGTCTGGCGAGAACCTCTCGCTGTCGGCCGAGAACTGGACCGACATGCTCGCGACCTGGGTCGACAAGTACCCGATCATCAGCATCGAGGACGGCATGCACGAAGGCGACTGGGACGGCTGGAAGCACCTGACCGAACGCCTGGGCAAGCGCGTGCAGCTGGTGGGCGACGACCTGTTCGTCACCAACACGAAGATCCTGCAGGAAGGCATCGAAAAGGGCATCGCCAACTCGATCCTGATCAAGATCAACCAGATCGGCACCCTGACCGAGACCTTCGCCGCGATCGAGATGGCCAAGCGCGCCGGCTACACGGCCGTGATCTCGCACCGCTCGGGCGAGACCGAGGACAGCACCATCGCCGACATCGCCGTGGGCACCAACGCCGGCCAGATCAAGACCGGCTCGCTCTCGCGCTCGGACCGCATCGCCAAGTACAACCAGCTGCTGCGCATCGAGGAAGACCTCGGCGACATCGCCGTCTACCCGGGCCGCGGCGCGTTCTACAACCTCAAGTGATGCCCCCTCCCCGGCCCGAAGAGCCGCGCGCATTGCCGCTTTTTCCGCATTTCGCGGATCGGCGCTGCGCCGCCCCCGGCGGGCCGTGTGGGGAGCGCGGGTAAAGTCCGCGGACCATGCGCGCGCGCTTCATTCCTCCCATCGTTCTGCTCGTGCTGCTGGCCATCCTCCAGTGGCAGCTTTGGAACGGGCGCGGCAGCGTGCGCGACGTGGCGCAGCTGCAGGCCAAGCTGGCCTCGCAGAAGGATTCGAACGCCAAGGCCGCCATCACCAACGAGCGGCTGGCCTCCGAGGTCAACGACCTCAAGGACGGCCTCGAGATGGTCGAGGAACGTGCCCGCCAGGAACTGGGCATGGTCAAACCGAACGAAGTCTTCGTCCAGATCGCCCACTGATCCACGCGGGCCGCTCTCGCCGAGCCCTCGGCGCGCCGTGCACGCCGCCCAGCCGATGCCCGAAATCCTTTCCGCCCCCGCCTTCGCGCTCTGGGGCTCTCCCGTCACCTGGCTCGAATGCGTGGCCGCCGTGCTGGCATTGGCCATGGTCGGCTGCAACATGCGCGAGATCCACTGGGGCTGGCCGCTCGCGCTCGTCAGCTCCCTGCTCTACGTGGGCGTGTTCGCGCAGGCGAAGATCTATGGCGACGCCTCGCTGCAGGTCTTCTTCGCGGTCGTCGCCTTCTGGGGCTGGCTGCAATGGCTGCGCGGCCACCGGGCCGACGGCTCGGCGCTGCGCGTGAGCCGTCTCTCGCGTCGCGGCCTCGCGCTCGCGCTGCTGGCCTGCGCGCTGGCCTGGCCCGCGGTCGCCCTCTTCCTGCGCCGCTTCACCGACACCGACGTGCCCTGGTGGGACGGCTTCGCCACCGGCCTGAGCCTGGTCGGCCAGTTCCTGCTCGGGCGCAAGTTCATCGAGAACTGGGTCGTGTGGCTGGCCGTCAACCTGGTCAGCATCGGCCTCTTCGTCCACAAGGGCCTGTGGCTCACGGTCGGGCTGTACGCCGTGTTCGCGGCGCTCAGCGTGGCCGGCTACCTGGCCTGGCGCCAGCGGCTGCCGAAGGCCGCCACCGCATGACGCCCGTGCTGCCCACCGGCTGCATCGTCGCGCTGCTCGGCGCCGAGAGCACCGGCAAGACCGAGCTCGCACGCGCCCTCGTGCAGCGCATGCACGAGCGCGGCATCCACGCCACCTTCGTCGGCGAGTACCTGCGCGAATGGTGCGAGCGCGAGGGCCGCACGCCGCGCGCCGACGAGCAGCAGGCCATCGCCGAGGAGCAGACCCGCCGCATCGATGCCGCGGCCGCGCTCGGCGTGGCGGTGGCCGACACCACGGCCGTCATGACCGCCGTCTACAGCGAGCTGCTGTTCGCCGACACCACCCTCTACCCCGATGCGCTCGCGGCCCAGCAGCGCTGCGCGATCACCCTGCTGACCGCGCTCGACCTGCCCTGGGTGGCCGACGAGATGCGCGACGGCCCGCATGTGCGCGAGCCGGTCGACGCGATGGTGCGCCGCGCGCTCGCCAGCGCGGGCGTGGCCTACACCGTGGTGCATGGCAGCGGCAGCGAACGGCTGGCCGGCGCCTGGCGCGCGATCCAGAGCGTGGCCGACCGCGGCGGCCTGTTGCGCGACGGCGGACGCGATGCCGTGGTGCCCGACCGCGGCGTGGCCACGGCGGGCGAAGGCTGGACCTGGTCCTGCGACAAGTGCTCCGATCCCGAGTGCGAGCACCGCCTGTTCACCGACCTGCTCGCGCGCCGCGAGTGAGGCCGCCGCGCCCGCGCGGTGCCCTCCGACATGGCGCCGTCCGGCGCTGCGCCATCCTCTAAGCTTCGGCGTTCGTTGCCCGTTGCCGTTGTTTCCCCTCTTCCTCTTGCCTGGAGACCCGATGCCTCTTCGCCGCCGCTTCCGCACCGCCGCCCTCCTCGCCACCGCCCTCGCGGCCTCGGTGCTGGTCGGCGCCGCCGCCAGCGCGGCCCCGTTGCGCGCCACGGTCGAGAATGGCACCACGCCCACCGCCTGCGCCGAGGAGGACAACGTCTCGCTGGTGCTGCGCGGCGAAGGCATCCGGCGGCTGCGCATCGAGGCGCTGCAGCCGTCCTACCTCGACAGCATCGGCAACGACGTCACCGCGCCCGACTTCTCGGGCTGCAACTTCGACGGCGGCGAGCATCCCACCGACCCCGCGCACCGCTTCGAGCCGCGCACCGTGGTGCTGCTCGACAACGCGCAGTGGCGCATCGTCGGCATGACGCTCGCGAGCTTCTGGCGGCCGCAGCGCGTGCCGGTGCGCGTGGGCACCGTCAGCGACCGCGGCTTCCACCTGCTGCAGGTGTTCCGCAAGGAAAACGGCAAGGCGCTCGAGGCGCTGGTGCTCTATCCCTCCGACGGCTACTGGCGCATCAAGCCCCTGCCCGAGGCGCGCTTCGGCGACGGCGTCTACGGCTCCTCGTTCCTGCTCGGCCCGGTCGAACAGGCCGGCCGGCCCGTGGTCGACATCGCTTCGATCCGCATCGTGCCGAAGCCGCTGTCGATCCACCTGCGCTTCGCGCGCGGCGGCAGCGCGGTCGCCAACGTCGAGGAGATCAGCCGCGAACGCACCGCGCTCGACGTGCGCTTCTCGGCCCCCACGCGCGAGGCAAGGCCCTTCGCGGTGCTGCGCTCGATGTACGTGACGCCCGACAACGCCGACGTCAGCGAGGTGCGCTGGCAGGCCGCGCCCGAGGCGCCGCCGGTCGCGACACCGCTGCCCGAAGTGAAGACGCTCGAAGGCACGCAGTTCCGCTTCGGCCGCAGCCTGCCCTCGAAGCACAACACGAGCGCGCCCGACATCTTCTTCGGGGGCTTCGACAGCAGCCTTCGCTAGCTAGCGACGCGCCGCGCCCGTCACCACCAGAGCGACACCGCTCATCACGAGCCCGATTCCCGTCAGCGTGAGCCAGGCCGGTACCTCCCCGAGGAACACCGCGCCGATCAGCACGGCCAGCGCGGGCGCGAGCGCACCGAAGATGGCGGCCCTGGGCGCACCCAATCGACGCACGGCCTCCGTGTAGAAATACATCCCGAGGATCGCCACCAGGATCCCTTGCGCGACTACCTGGAAGCCGACGGCCGATGGCGGCGCCGTGAAGATGTTCGGCGTGAACCCGAAGAAGTAGACCGGCGTGAACAGCACGGCGGAGCACACGTTGACGAGCGCCGTCGCATGCCAGGGGCTGATGCTCGAACGGCGCTGTGCGACGGTGAAGCTCGCGAAGCACAGGCCCGCGAGCAGGAACAGCAGGTCTCCTCGCCACTCTCCCGCGGCGCGATCGGCGAGCAGTGCATAGCCGCCGATGCACAGCACACCGGCGACGACGGTCGCCATCCCGCCCAGCTGCCGCTGGGTGAATCGCTCGCCGAACAGCAGGCCCGACAGCACCGCCACCCAGATCGGCATCGTGCCGATCATGAGCGTGGCGACATGCGAGGCCGGTGCGAACTGCATGCCCACCGAACCCAGCAGCATGAAGGGCACGCCCGCGCCGAGGACCATGATCGAAAGGCGCACCATGCCGATCTGCGCGACGCCCAACCCCTTCCGGGCGAGCACCGGCCACAGGAAAAGCGCCGAGACGCCGAAGCGCAGGAAGGTCACGTCGTGCGGCCCGAGGCTGGTGGTCACGGCGAACCGCGTGGCGACCGACCAGCTCGACCAGATCAGCGCCACCGCGAGGCCGCAGAACACGCCGATGACCAGCGATCGGCGCGCCGCCGGCGCACCGGCCTCTTCCACGACTCCCATTTTCATGACGATCCCTGGTGCCTGATTCAGGCCCGTGCCTTGTTGAAGTTGCAGAGAACTCTAAAGAGAATGGCGCTCGCAAGAAAACGACAAATAGAGAACGAACCGTTCAGGGAAGGCGATGTATGGAGTTCTCGGATCTGCAGATCTTCAGGACCGTGGTCCGCACCGGCGGCGTGGTGCGGGCGGCGGAAACCCTTCACCGCGCACAGTCGAGCGTGACCGCGCGCATCCAGGTGCTCGAGGAAAAACTGGGCGTGCAGCTGTTCCTGCGCGAAGGGCGCCGCCTTCAGCTTTCGCCCGCGGGCAAGATACTGGTCGGCTACGCGGACCGCATGCTGGACCTCGCGAAGGAAGCGGTCCAGGCGATCCAGTCCGATCGCCCCAGCGGCGTGCTGCGGCTGGGCGCGATGGAAAGCACGGCCGCTGCCCGCCTGCCGGAGCCGCTGGGTCGCTTCCACGATCGCTATCCGGACGTGGCCCTCGAGCTCTATTCGGGCGATCCGCGCGAGCTGATCAAGCAGGTCCTCCGTACGGACCTCGACGCCGCCCTCATCACCGATCCGATCCCGGACCGCAGGCTGGAAACCCTCGCGATCTATGACGAGGAACTGGTGATCGTCGCCGAAGCAAAGCACGGCAGCATCGCATCGCCGAAGGACCTGTCGTCGAAGACGATCCTCGCCTTCCACCCCGGCTGCCCGCACCGCAAGCGGCTCGAGGACTGGTTCCTGCGCGGCCGCGTCACGCCGGGCCGGATCGTGGAGGCGGGCTCGTACCACCTGATCCTGGGCTGCGTCGCTGTCGGCATGGGCATCGCGCTGATTCCGCACAGCGTGCTCGACAGCTACGCCGAGCGCGACCGGCTCAGCGTCCATCCGCTGCCAGCGAAGTTCGGCCGTGCCAAGACGAGGCTGGTCTGGTTGCGCGACACGCCCCAGACCAAGATCCTCGCGCTGTCTTCCGTGCTGCTGGAAAGCAACGAGACGAAGAACGCCCCGTTGGACGACGCCTAGCCGGCGCGCCGCACCTCGCCCGGCGTCACGCCGAGCACGCGCCGCATGCAGCGCGCCATGTGGCTCTGGTGCGAGAAGCCGCTCTCCAGCGCCACCTGGCTCGCGGGCAGGTCGCTGCGCAGCAGCAGGCCGCGCGCGCGGTCGACGCGGCGGTGCACCACGTACTCGTGCACCGGCAGGCCGGTCGAGCGCTTGAACAGGGTCTTGAGGTGCGAGGCGCTGAGGCCCGCCACGTCGGCCAGCGAGGACAGCGAAAGATCGCCGTCGAGGTGGGCCTCGATGTGCTCGGTCACGCGGCGCAGCTGCGGCCGCGTGAGGCCGCGCGCGGGCACGGGCTCGGGGCGGCGCTGGCCGCTCAGCAGGTGCACGGCCAGCGCGGTGCCGAGGCTGTCGGCATACAGGGTGCCATTGGCAAAGCCCGCGCGGCGCTCGGCGTCGAGGGCCCAGGCGATGTGCTCGATGTGGGCATCGCGGAACTGGTGGCGCTGCGCGAGCGTGGCGCATTCGGCGGGCAGCCCCATCTCGTCGGCCGTGCGGCGCAGCAGCGCGGTCGACACGCGCAGCATCAGCGAGGTGCTCGCGGCCTCCTCGTGCCACACGTCGCTCACGCCCGCGGGCACGATGTCGAGGTCGCCGCGCGTGTAGAGGAAGCGGTGGAACTGGCAGGCACCGGCCACCGGCGCGCCCGTGTGGAGCTTGATGCGGTGCTCGGGCAGCGGCTCGTAGCCGACGATGCCGGCGGGCGTCTGCCGCAGTTCGATGCGCAGGTCGGTGTCGCTCATCGGACCATTATCGGCCGCGCGCCGTCGTCCGTTCGTGCTCGGGGCTGCCCGATCGTGCGCGACCGCGCGCCATGCGCGCGGAATCATCGCGGCCATGAACACCACTCTCCACCAAGACAGCAACACCCGCTACCGCGGCAAGACCGCCGTCATCACGGGCGGCACCATCGGCATGGGCCTGGCCACGGCCCAGGCGCTGCTCGCGGGCGGCGCCCGCGTGATCCTGACCGGGCGCAATCCGAGGAACCTCGAGGCCGCGCGCCACGCGCTGGGCCCGCAGGCGCAGGTGCTGGCGAGCGACGCCGCCTCGCTGGCCGACATCGATGCGCTCGCGGCCACCGCGCGCGAAGCGCTGGGCCATGTCGACCTGCTGCACATCAACGCCGGCATCGCCACGCTCGAGCCCTTCGAGCAGGTCACGGAGGCCGGCTACGACCGTGCCTTCGCGATCAATACCAAGGGCGCCTTCTTCACGGTGCAGAAGCTCGCGCCGCTGATGAAGCCCGGCGCGTCCATCGTCTTCACCTCGTCGATCGCCGACGAGGGCGGCATGCACGGCATGGGCGTCTACAGCGCGACCAAGGCCGCGCTGCGCTCCTTCGCCTCGGGCTTCGCGGCCGAGCTGGTCGGGCGCGGCATCCGCGTCAACGTGGTGAGCCCGGGCTTCATCGACACGCCCACGCTCGGCGTGGCCGATGCCACGCCCGCCGAGCGCGCGGAGTTCGTGCGCCTGGGCGACCAGATCACGCCGATGCGGCGCCACGGCAGCGCCGAGGAGGTGGCGCGCGCGGTGCTGTTCCTGGCCTTCGACGCCACCTTCACCACCGGCGCGCGGCTCACGGTCGACGGCGGCCTGGGCCAGAACCTCAGCCCGGCGCAGGACTGAACAATGAGCACCACCAACGTCTCCCTGATCGGCCTCGGACCGATGGGCATCGCGCTCGCGCGCGCCCTGCAGCGCGGCCACACGCTCACGCTGTGGAACCGCACGCCGAGCCGCGCCGAAGCGCTGCTCGGCCAGGGCACCGTGCTCGCCGCCGATGCGCGCGCCGCCGTCGCCGCGAGCCCCGTGGTGCTGGTCTGCGTGGCCGACTACGCGGCCTGGCGCGCGATCCTCGCGCAGCCGGGCGTGGCCGATGCGCTGCGCGGCAAGCTGCTGGTGCAGCTGAGCACCGGCACGCCGCAGGATGCGCGCGACGACTGGGCCCGGCTCGACGGCGTGGGCTACCTCGACGGCGCGCTGCTCGCCACGCCCTCGCAGATCGGCCGGCCCGACACGCCGCTGTTCGTCTCCGGCGAGGAGCGCGCGCTCGCGGCCTGCCGGCCGGTGCTCGAGGCCATCGCGGGCCACATCGCCTACCTGGGCGAGCCGATCGGCAACGCCGCCGCCTGGGACCTGGCCACGCTCTCGTGCATGTTCGGCGCGATGGCCGGCTTCTTCCACGGCGTGCGCATCTTCGAATCGGAGCAGTTGCCGGTGCGGGACTTCGCACGAATGATCGGCACCATCTCGCCCGTGATCGGCGAGATGATCCGCGCCGAAGGCGAGGACATCCATGCCGAGCGCTACGGCGAACCCGAGAGCTCGATGGCGACCTGCGCGGGCTCGGGCCGGCTGTTCGTGCGGCAGGCGCGCGAGGCGCGGCTCGACGCGGGCTTTCCCGATTTCCTGATGGGCTGGTTCGACCGTGCGCTCGCGGCCGGCTATGCGAACGAGCGGCTCGCGGCGATGGTCAAGGTGCTGCGGCAGCCGGGCTGAACGCCCGGCACCGGCTTACTGCACCACCGGCGTGCCGGGGATCTGGTCGCCCGGCGGGCGGAAGATCTGGGCCGCATCGACCGCGTCGAAGCGGTACTGCTTGCCGCAGAAGTCGCAGCCCACCTCGATATCGCCGCGCTCGGCGAGGATGCTCTCGGCCTCCTCGGCGCCGAGGCCGCGGATCATCTGCGCCACGCGCTCGCGGCCGCAGGTGCAGGCGAAGTGCGGGCCCAGCATGCCGCGCTGCGGCTCGAAGCGCAGCAGCTTCTCTTCCCAGAACAGGCGCCGCAGGATGGTCTCGACGTCGAGCGTGAGCAGCTCCTCGCGCGTGAGCGTCGAGGCCAGGATCGAGATCCGGTTGTAGTCCTCGTTGCGGCCGATCTGGTCCTCGTTCGCCTGGTCGCGGTCGGCCGGCGCCGTGCCTTCGAGGTTGCCCTCGCCCTTGACCGGCAGGCGCTGGATCAACAGGCCCGCCGCCACCTTGTCGTCGGCCGCCAGTACCAGCGTGGTGTCGAGCTGCTCGCTCTGCAGCATGTAGTGCTGCAGCACCTCGCTGAGCTTGCCGAGCTTCTCGCCCTCGTCGCCGAACAGCGGCACCACGCCCTGGTAGGGCTGCTGGCCCGGCAGCTTGTCCTTGGGGTCGAGCGTGATCGCGCAGCGGCCCTTGTTGTTCACGTTGACCATGTCGGGCAGCCGCGCATCGGCTGGCAGCTCGCCGATGGTCTTGGCGGTGGCGCGCAGGCTCAGGTCGGGCTTGACCTCGGCCACGGCCACCTTCACCGGGCCGTCGCCGAAGATCTGCAGGATCAGCGCGCCGTTGAACTTGATGTTGGCCTGCATCAGCGTGGCCGCGGCCGTCATCTCGCCGAGCAGCTCGACCACCGGCGGCGGGTAGGCGCCGGTGGCGGTGTTGGAGGCGCGCCGCGCGAGGATCTCCTGCCAGGCATCCGTCAGGCGCACGATCATGCCGCGCACCGGCAGGCCATCGAACAGGAATTTATGCAGCTCGCTCACAACGGGGTTCTTTCTTCGGGTGCCCTCGCGCGCAGGCTCAGGCGATCTTCTTCAGGCCGGCCGCGAAGCGGCGGGCGTTCTTGACGTAGTGCTCCGCGCCCTGGCGCAGCTTGGCGGCGGCCGCTTCGTCGAGCGTGCGCACCACCTTGGCGGGCGATCCCAGGATCATCGAGTTGTCGGGGAATTCCGAGCCCTCGGTCACGAGCGCACCGGCGCCGACGATCGAGTTGCGGCCGATCTTCGCGTTATTCAAGACCACCGCCTGCATGCCGATCAGCGTGTTGTCGCCGATGGTGCAGCCGTGCAGCATGACCTGGTGGCCCACCGTGACGTTCTCGCCCACCGTCAGCGGGCAGCCGATGTCGCAATGGAGCACCGACAGGTCCTGGATGTTGCTGTTGCGCCCGATGGTCATGGCTTCGGTGTCGCCGCGCAGCACGGCGCCGAACCAGACGTTCGCGTTCTCGGCCAGCGTCACGCGCCCCATCACCTCGGCGCTGTCGGCGACCCAGGCGCCGTCGCCGAGTTGCGGCGCCACGCCGTCGAGTTCATAGAGGGCCATCGTGGGAGTCTCCGGAAAGGGAAAGAGGGGTGAAACCTAGAATTGTAGGGATGCACCCCCGATTGAGCGCCCTGGCCGCGCTGCGCCTCACCGACCCCGACGAAAAAGTGGCGGCAACCCGCGCGCTGGCAACGCACATCGCTAGCGAAACCATAGCAGACGAACCCGTGCGCGTGCCCGGCGACGAGTTCGGCGTGCCGGGCCGGCCCGAGCGCCCGCTGCGCGTGTCGGCCATGGCGGTGGGCAAGCGCTCGCCGTTCAACACCGAGGGCCGCGCGGCGCTGGTCCATTCGATCTGCCACATCGAGTTCAACGCCATCAACCTCGCGCTCGACGCCGCCTGGCGCTACGACGGCATGCCCGCGCGCTACTACCAGGACTGGCTGCGCGTGGCCGATGAGGAGGCGCAGCACTTCACGCTGCTGCATGCGCACCTGCGGACCATGGGCTGGCGCTATGGCGACTTCACCGGCCATGACGGCCTGTGGAGCATGTGCGAGAAGACGCGCGACGACGTGCTCGCGCGCATGGCGCTGGTGCCGCGCACGCTCGAGGCGCGCGGGCTCGACGCCACGCCGCTGATCCAGGCCAAGCTCAAGCGCGTGAACACGCCCGATGCGCTGCGCGCGGTCGAGATCCTCGACATCATCCTGCGCGACGAGGTGGGCCACGTGGCGATCGGCAACCACTGGTACCGCTGGCTCTGCGAGCGCGCGGGCATCGATGCCGAGGCCGCCTACCCCGAGCTCGTGGCGCGCTACGAGGCGCCGCGGCTCAAGCCGCCGTTCAACCTCGAGGCGCGCACGCGCGCGGGCTTCAGCGACGAGGAGCTCAAGGCGCTGGGCGGCGGCAGCGCCGCCTGACGCCCGAAGTCAATCCGGCTTCTTCATCACCACCAGCTTGGGCGAGAAGTGCTGCAGCACCTCGCCGCGCTGGTTGCGCGTCTCGCAGCGCACGCGGACCATGGCGCGGCCCGGCTTGGAGCGCGAGGGCACGATCTCGACGATCTCGCTGACCACGTGCAGCACGTCGCCGGGCCGCGTGGGCTGCGGCCAGCGGATCTCGTCGCCGCCCGAACCGATGATGCCGTCGGCCAGCGGAATGCCGCTGTCGACCAGGAGGCGCATGGTCACGGCCGCCGTGTGCCAGCCGCTCGCGGCCAGGCCGCCGAAGAAGGTGCGCTTGGCGGCCTCCTCGTCGGTGTGGAAGGGCTGCGGATCGAACTGCAGCGCGAAGGCCTTGATCTTCTCGGCGTCGAGCGCGTATTCGCCGCTGGTGAAGCGGTCGCCCACGGCGAGGTCGTCGAGGTACAGCCTGGGGCGGGTGGTGGTGTCGTTCATGGTGCGTTCCTCCTTCGCAAGATGGCACGGCGGCATTGTCGCCACCGTGCCGGTCGTGCCGTGTCGCGCGGGCGCCCGGATGCTCAGACGCGCTCGAGGATGGTCGCGATGCCCTGCCCGCCGCCGATGCACTGCGTGGCCAGCGCATAGCGGCCGTTCTCGCGCGCCAGCAGCGAGGCCGCCTTGCCCGTGATGCGCGCGCCGGTCGCGCCCAGCGGATGGCCGATCGACAGGCCGCCGCCGTCGAGATTGACCGTGGCCGGATCGAGCCCGAGGTCGCGGATGCAGGCCAGCGCCTGCGAGGAGAAGGCCTCGTTGATCTCGACCACGTCGAGGTCGGCCACGCTCAGGCCCGCGCGTGCCAGCGCCTTGCGCGTGGCGGGGATCGGGCCGATGCCCATGATGGCCGGGTCGACGCCCACGGTGGCGAAGGACTTGATGCGCGCCAGCGCCTTCAGCCCATGGCGCGCGGCGAAGGCATCGCTGGTCACCAGCACCGCGGCCGCGCCGTCGGTCAGCGGCGACGAGGTGCCGGCCGTCACCACGCCATCGGCACGGAAGGCGGGCTTGAGCTTGGCCAGCGCCTCGGCCGAGGTGGTGGGACGGATGCAGCCGTCGGCCTCGACCAGCTCGCCCGAGGCCAGGCGCACCGGCACGATCTCGCCGGCCAGGCGGCCCTGCTCGCGCGCGGCGGCGGCCTTGCGGTGCGATTCGACCGCCAGCGCCTCCTGGTCGGCGCGGCTCACGTTCCAGCGCTGCGCCACGTTCTCGGCGGTCTCGCCCATCGAGATGTAGGCGTCGGTGTTCGCCAGCAGTTCCGGGCTCGGCGAGAAATTGAAGCCGCCCTGCGGCACCATGCTCATCGACTCGACGCCCACGCAGAGGAAGGCCTCGCCCATGCCGGCCTCGATCTGCGCGGCGGCGATGTGCACCGCCTGCATCGACGAGCCGCAGAAGCGGTTGACCGTCATGCCACCCACTTCGTGCGGCAGGCCGGCCAGCAGGCCGACGATGCGCGCGAGGTTGTTGCCCTGCGAGGCCTCGGGATAGGCGCAGCCCAGGACGATGTCCTCGAGCAGCGCGGGATCGAGGTCGGTGCGCTGCAGCAGGCCCCGGACCACGCCGGCGGCCAGCGTGTCGGGACGCACCTCGGCCAGCGCGCCCTTCTTCGCGAAATGGAACGGCGAACGGGCATAGGCGGAAATGACGGCTTTCATGGTGTGCTCCTAAAAACTACCATCCAATCGGTAGGCTGACAGGTCAAAAAAAGAGGCACGCGGGGCGTGCCTTCGGGTGGATGCCGGGGCGTCAGACGGGCAGCGAACTCCTCAGTTGCGCGACCGCGTCGTCGAAATCCTCCACGCGGCCGGTCATGCGCGCCGCGATCAGCGCGCCCTGGCAGACCGCGAACACATAGGCCGCGAGCGCCGCGGGGCCCCCGCCCTGGAGCCGCTCGGGCGCCAGCGCGCCGAGCACGCCGCTCAGCCACAGCACCTGCTTCTCGCGCAGCTCCTGGACCGTGAGACGCAGCTCCTCGTTGGTGCAGCCCCAGCCCGGCGCCAGCGCCCCCGCGGGACAGACGGCCGAACCGGCCTTCAAGCCATTGCGGTACATGCGGAAATAGGCGTCGAGCGACTCGCGCGGCGTGCGCGACTTGGCCTCGTCCCAGCGGCGGAAACCCTGGATCGCGTCGCGCAGCACGGCCACGCCCAGCGCTTCCTTGGACGGGAAGTGGTGGTAGAGGCTGGCCTTGCGGATGCCGACCGCGTCGGCCACGTCCTGGAAGCTGAAACCCAGGTACGAGCGCGTGGTGATGAGCTCGCGCGCCGCGCCCAGGATCTGGTCGCGCGTGCTGCCGGTGGCGAGTGCCGCTGAGGAGACGCTGCTCATGATGTTGCCTACTATAAGGTAGGGGAAAAGGAGGGCCTATCGCGTGGGCGACAAGCCCGCGTCGCCGCCGGGGTTCTCAGTCCGCCTTGATCCCGGCCGCCTTCACGATCCTGCCATTGCTCTCGAACTCGCTGGCGATCTCCTTCGCGAAGTCGGCCGCGGGCCCGCCCGTGGGCACGTTGTCGGTGGCCGTGAGCTTGGCGCGCAGCTCGGGGCTGGCCAGCGCCTTGTTGATCTCGGCGTTGTAGCGCGCGAGCAGCGCCGGCGGCGTGGCGGCCGGCGCGAACACGCCGAACAGCGAGTTGATGTTGGCCGCCTTGTAGCCCAGCTCGCCCAGCGTGGGCACCTGCGGCAGGCTCTCGAGCCGCGCCGGCGCGCCCACCGCGAGCGGCCGCAGCTTGCCCGACTGGATGTGCGCGCCCAGCGTGGGGCTGGCGTTGGTCGAGAGGATCTCGAACTGCCCGCCCAGCGCATCGTTGAGCTGCTGGCCGCCGCCCTTGTAGGGCACGTGCGTGATGTCGACGTTGGCGGCCGAGCGCAGTTGCTCGAGCACGATGTGGCCCAGCGACGCCGGCCCCGAGGTGGCCCAGCGCACCGCGCCCGGATGGGCCCTGGCATCGTCGAGCAGCGCGCGGAAGTCCTTCGCCTTGCTCGCGGGCGTGGCGATCAGCAGCACCGGCGAATACATCACGCTGGCCACCGGCGCCACGTCCTTCAGCGGATCGAAGGGCAGCTTGCCCAGGTGCGGGCTCAGCACCAGCGGGCTGATGGCCGAGAAGCCCAGGGTCGCGCCGTCGGGCGCGGCCTTGGCCACCGCGTCCATGCCGATCGCGCCGCTGGCGCCCGCGCGGTTCTCGACCACCACCGTGGTGCCGAGCTGCGCCGCGAGCCGGTCGCCGAGCGCGCGCGCGACCACGTCGCTGACGCCGCCGGCCGGATAGGCCACGATCAGCCGCAGGGTCTTGGGCACGGCCGGAGTCTGGGCCGCCGCGGTGCCGCAGAGGAAAGCGCCGGCCGCGGCCAGCGAGGCGAGCACCGCGGTGCGGCGCGTCGGGAAGAAGAAGGAATGCATCGGATTCGTCATGGCCCTCGAGTCTGCCTCCATCAGTCGAGCTGCAGCTTGCGCTCGCGGATCAGCTTCGACCATTTCTCGTTGTCGGCCTTCACGAAGGCCGCGAACTCGGTCGGGCCCAGCGAATGGACCTCGGCGCCCGCCGCGGCGAACTTGGCGCGGATCGCCGGCTGCGCGAGCGCCTTGGCGAGTTCGCCCGCGAGACGGTCCACCACGTCCTTCGGCATGCCCGCCGGTCCCACCAGGCCCTGGAAGCCCACCGACTCCATGCCCGCGAGGCCCAGCTCCTTCACGGTCGGCACGTCGGGCAGCTGCGGATCGCGCTGCGGCCCGGTCACGGCCAGCGCCTTGAGCTTGCCGCCCTTCACCTGCGGCAGCAGCACGCTGCCCGCGTCGATCAGGATCTGCGTCTGCCCGCCGATCAGGTCCTGCACCGCGGGCGCGCTGCCCTTGTAGGGCACGTGCGTCATGTCCAGGCCCGTGACCTGGTTCATCAGCTCGCCGTTGAGGTGCGTCGAGGTGCCGTTGCCGCCCGAGGCGAAGTTGACCTTGCCGGGCTGGCCCTTGGCCCAGGCCACGAATTCCTTCAGGTCCCTGGCCGGATGATCGGGCCGCGTCACCGCGATGTAGCTGCCCTGGCTGATCTGGCCGATGTAGGTGAACTGCTTGATGGGGTCGTACGGCGGCTTGCTCTGCAGGTACGGCGCGATCGCGAACGGCCCGGTGTTGGCCAGCAGCAGCGTGTAGCCGTCGGCCGGCTGGCGCGTGAGCTCGGTGGCCGCGATCATGCCGCTCGCGCCGGGCTTGTAGTCGACCACCAGCTGCTGCTTGAGCGCCTCCTGCAGCGGCACCTGCACCGTGCGCGCCGCGAAGTCGATGCCGCCGCCGGGCGGGTAGCCGACGATCAGGCGGATGGGCTTGGCGGAGGGGTAGCCCTGGGCCAGGGCGGGGCCGATGGTGGCGGCGGTCGCGGCCAGCGCGAGGCCGGCCAGGAAGACGCGGTGGATCCTCATGTCGATGTCTCTCGTGTTCGAAAGCCGCCGATTCTGCGGCAAGCCGCGGCACGGCCTCGAAGCACGAGAGACAGGGCGCGCGGCCCGCCGCGGCCTCAGGAACGGCTGCCCTGCTGGATCCAGGCGCGCAGCCGGGTCGAGAGGTAGTCGGCGGTCATCACCATGACGACGATGACCAGGATGCAGGTCGCCGTGTCCTGGTACTGGAACAGCTTCATGCTGCCCACCAGCTCGAAGCCGATGCCGCCCGCGCCCACCATGCCCAGCACCGTGGCCTGGCGCAGGTTGGTCTCGAAGCGGTAGACGATGACGCCGATCCATGCCGTCACGACCTGCGGGATCACGCCGAAGACGATGGTCTGGATCGGGCCCGCGCCCGTGGAGCGCAGCGCCTCGATCGGCCCGTGGTCGATCTCCTCGATCGACTCGGCGAAGAACTTGCCGAGCATGCCCGCGCCATGCAGCGCCAGTGCCAGCACGCCCGGAAAGGGCCCGAGGCCGACCGCCGCCACGAAGATCAGCGCGAGGATGATCTCGTTGATGCCGCGCGTGATGTTGAGCACCTGCCGCATCGCATGGAACACCGCCGGGTTCGGCGAGATGTTGCGCGCCGCGAACAAGCACAACGGCACCGCGAGCACCACCGCCAGCAGCGTGCCCCAGAGCGCGATCTGCACCGTCTCGATGGCGGGCTTCACCAGCTTGCCCATGAACTCCCAGTTGGGCGGCAGCATGCGGCCGAGGAAGTCGGCGATCCACGGCATGCCCTTGGCGAGCTCGCCGAAGCTCACCTGCGCGCCGATCGCGGCCCACCAGAGCACGCCGAGCCCGGCCGCCGCGGCGACCAGGTACTTCCACCAGCCGGGGTTGCCGTCGCTGCGGGCGATCAGCAGGTTGTAGCGTCCGATCGCGATCATGGCTGCTCCAGGGCGAGTTGCTGGACCGGCGGCAGCGCCGGCGCGTGCGCCGCGGCCAGGGCCGCGTCCTCCTTCGGTTCCCCCGGGTCGGGCTCGAGGCCGCCCGGATAGATGCGCTGCAGCACCTCGTCGGTCAGCGCGTCGGGCCGGCCCTCGAACACCACGCGTCCGCCCGCCACGCCGATCACGCGCTGCGCGAACTCGCGCGCGTAATCGACCTGGTGCAGGTTGCAGATCACGGTGATGCCGTCCTCGCGGCTGGCCTGCCGCAAATAGTTCAGCACCTTGCGCGAGGTCTTCGGATCAAGGCTGGCCACCGGCTCGTCGGCCAGGATCACCTTGGGCCGCTGCGCCAGCGCCCGCGCGATGCCCACGCGCTGCTTCTGGCCGCCCGAGAGCGTGTCGGTGCGCAGCTCGGCCTTGTGGTCGAGCTCGACGCGGCGCAGGCACTCGCGCGCGATCGCGATGTCGCGCGCCGGAAAGACCTGGAACCACGAGGCCAGCGCCGGCATCGAGCCCAGCCGCCCCGTCAGCACGTTCTTCAGCACCGACAGGCGCGGCACCACGTTGTAGTGCTGGAAGATCATCGCCACGTCGCGGCGCACGCGGCGCAGCCCCGCGCGATCGCGCCGCACCGGCTCGCCGTCCACCCGCACCTCGCCCTGCGTGGGCTCGGCGAGCTGGTTGATGCAGCGAAGCAGCGTCGACTTGCCGGCGCCCGAGGCACCGAGGATGACGACGAACTCGCCCTTGCCGACCGCGAGGTCGACCTGGTGGAGCGCGGTGAAGTCGCCGTAGCGCTTGCAAAGGCCGCGGATCTCGATCATTTCATCTTCCCCAGGTCGAGCTTCAGGATCCTGGCCGTGTCGCGGATCACGTTGTAGGCCGCGTCGTTGGTCGGATGGAAGCCGTTGAGCAGGCCCTGGTCGGACCAGGGGATGTCCTTCACCTGCAGGAAGGCCGCCTGCACGCGCTGCTTGAGATCGGCGCCGAGGTCCTTGCGCCAGACCGTGGGCGATTCGGGGATCGGCTCGGAGCGCCAGACCTCGACCAGGTCCTCGCGCTTGACCAGCCCCTTCGCCACCGCGGCATCGAGGATGCGGTCGGCGATGGCGGCCGCGTCGACCTTGCGGTTCTGCACCGCGATCGCGCTCGAGTCGTGCGAGCCCGAGAAGATCACGCGGCCGAAGTCCTTGTCGGGATCGAAGCCGGCCTTCATCAGCCCCGCCTTGGGGAACAGGTGGCCCGAGGTGGAACTGGGATCGACGAAGGCGAAGGTGCGGCCCTTGAGGTCCTTCACGCTCTTGATGCCGCTGTCCTTGTGGGCCACCACCTGGCTGTAATAGAAGGTGCGGCCGGCCTTCTTGGTCTCGGCGACCGCGAAGGCCTCGATGTCGGCCACCGTGGTGCCCAGCACGTACGAGAACGGGCCGAGGTAGGCCACGTCGAGCCGCTTCGAGCGCAGCGCCTCGATCACGCCGTTGTAGTCGGCCGCCACGAAGGGCTTGACCGGCATGCCGAGGCCCTGGGCCAGCATGTCCATCATGCGCTGGCTGTTGGCGATCATCGCGCGCGAATCCTCGGAAGGAATCAGCCCGACCGTGAGCGCCTGCTGCGCCCTCGCCGGTGGAAGGAAGGCCGCGCCCACGGCGGCGGCCGTGCCGAACAGCAAGCTTCTGCGTTTCATCATCTGTGTCTCCAGTCTTCTGCGGTTCCGGTCCCTCGCGCCGCCGTCGTGGCGGCCCGAGGATTCGTGGCGTTCCGGTCGTCTTTTTTCGTGCCGACCTGGAGCACCTGGCGGCGAGTACATCACTGGCCCATTCATCGATCCAATTCAAATTTTTTCGTCGATGTATTCAATGAACCTATAGTCGGGTTCATCGAGAATTCCCGCTTTTTCCGGAGCCGCCGCATGCGCCTGACCCAGCTTCGTTCCTTCTTCGCGGTGGCCCGCGAAGGCAGCTTCACGCGCGCCGCCGAGAGCCTGCACGTGAGCCAGCCCACCATCACGACGCAGGTGCGCTTTCTCGAGGAGGCCTACAAGGTCGAGCTGTTCCACCGCCGCGGCCGGCGCGTGCAGCTCACGGTGATGGGCGAGCAGCTGATGCAGCTCGCGCAGCAGATCTTCAGCCTCGAGGCCGATGCGGTGAACCTGCTGGGCGACGCGGGCGAGCTGCGCACCGGCCACCTGCGCGTGGCGGCCGTGGGGCCCTATCACGTGACGAAGATGCTGGTCGACTTCAACCAGCGCTATCCCGGCATCAAGGTGACGGTGAGCACCGGCAACTCGCAGGACGTGCTGAACCAGCTGCTCGACTACAGCGCCGACGTGGGCGTGCTCGCGCAGATGGTGCGCGACGAGCGCTTCCTCGCGGTGCCCTTCATGAAGCAGCCGGTGGTGATCTTCGTGCCCTCCTCGCACCGCTTCGCGCGCCGCCGCGCGATCCGGCTGGCCGAGCTCGAGGGCGAGCGGCTGATCATGCGCGAGCAGGGCTCGACCACGCGCAAGGCGCTCGAGCTCGCGCTCGACAAGGCACGCATCCGCGCCGACGTGGTGATGGAGATCGGCAGCCGCGAGGTGATCCGCGAAGCCGTGCTGCAGGGCCTGGGCATCGCGGCGGTGTCGGAGGTCGAGTACGTGCCCGCGCCCGACCTGCATCGCGTGGCGATCAGCGACACCGAGATCTTCACCTCGGCCCATGCCCTGTGCCTGGCCGAGCGGCGCGACATGCGCATGGTCAGCGCCTTCTTCGACACCCTCTCGCCCGCGCTCTCGGCCGCGCCCGAGGGCCGGCGGCGCAGGAGCCACTGAGCGCGGGCCTCAGCCGCGCGGATGGTGCTGCGCGTGCAGCTGCTTGAGCCGCTCGCGCGCCACGTGCGTGTAGATGGTGGTGGTCGAGATGTCGGCGTGGCCCAGCAGCATCTGCACCGCGCGCAGGTCGGCGCCGTGGTTCAGCAGGTGGGTCGCGAAGGCATGGCGCAGCGTGTGCGGCGACAGCGGCACGTGGATGCCGGCCGCGGCCGCCTGCTTCTTCACGATGACCCAGAACATCACGCGCGTCATGCCCGCGCCGCGCGCGGTCACGAACAGGTCGGGCGTCTGCTGGCCGTCGAGGATCACGGGGCGCGACTCCTCGATGTAGCGCTCGATCCAGCGCCGCGCCTCGCCGCCGAAGGGCACCAGGCGCTCCTTGCTGCCCTTGCCGAGCACGCGCAGCACGCCGTCGTTGAGGCTGATGTCGATCACCTTGAGCGAGACCAGCTCGCTCACGCGCAGCCCGCTCGCATACATCAGCTCGAGCATCGCGCGGTCGCGCAGGCCCAGCGGCGTGTCGACGTCGGGCGCGCCGAGCAGGTCGTCGACCTGCTTCTCCGACAGCAGCTTGATCGCGCGCGGCATCTGGCGCGCCGGCATCAGCCGCAGGCTCGGGTCGGCCACGATGCGGCGCTCGCGCAGCGCCCAGCGGTAGTAGCGCTTGAACACCGTGAGCCGCCGGTTGGCCGAGGTCGCCTTGCCCTTGGCCGACAGCCGCACGCCCATGTAGGCCTGCAGGTCGGCCTCCTGCGCGGCGCCGAGCTTCATGCCGCCGCGCTGCTGGTCGAGCCAGTGCGCGAACAGCGCGAGGTCGCGCCGGTAGGCGGCGAGCGTGTTCTTCGACAGGCCGTCCTCGAGCCAGAGGGCGTCGATGAACTCGTCGATGTCGGGGGTGGGTGCGGCGGCGGCCTCGGTCATGGGTGGGCAAGATAGCAAAAAAAAGGGCCGCTCCCCGCGACGGGGGACGGCCCTTCTTTTGGCTGGCGTGGAATCAGTCGAGCTTGAGCTTCTGCTTGGCCACCACGTCCTTGTAGACCTCGTACTCGGCCTTGATCTGGGCCGAGAACTGCTCGGGCGTGTTGGCCACGATCAGCGAGCCGGTGTCCTCGATGCGCTTCTTCACGGCCGGGTCTTCCACCGCCTTCTTCACGCCGGCGCTGATCTTGTCGACCACTTCCTTCGGCAGGCCCTTCGGGCCGAGGATGCCGTAGTAGGCCATGCGGTTCACCGGCTCGAGGCCGACTTCCTTGAAGGTCGGCACGTTCGGCAGCGCGGCCAGGCGCTGCGGCGCCGACACCACGATCGGGACCAGCCGGCCGCTCTGGATGAAGGGCATGGCCGAGGGGATGTTGTCGAACATGATCGGCACCTGGCCGGCCACCACGTCGTTGAGCGCCGGGCCCGCGCCGCGGTACGGGATGTGCGTGACGAAGGTGTTGGTGAGGCTCTTGTAGAGCTCCATCAGCAGGTGGCCGATGCCGCCCGTGCCCGACGAGGCGTACGAGTACTTGCCGGGGTTCTTCTTGAGCTCGGCCACGAACTCGGCGTAGTTCTTCGCCGGGAAGCTCGGGTTGACCGCGATGATGTTCGGCGTGGCCGCGATGTTGATGATCGGCGTGAAGTCGTTGATCGGGTCGTACGGCGTCTTCGGGTTGATGGCCGGGTTGGCCGCCGTGCTCGACACCGTGGCCACGCCGAGCTTGTAGCCGTCGGGCGCCGAGCGCGCCGTCTCGGCCGCGCCCACGATGCCGCCGCCGCCGGCGCGGTTGATCACCACCACCGGCTGGCCCAGCACCTTGCCCAGCGGATCGGCCACCACGCGCGCCACGATGTCCGTCGTGCCGCCCGGGGCGAAGGGAACGCTCAGTTCGACCGGCTTGTTGGGATAGCCCTGGGCGAAGGCCGGGCCCGCGACCGCGACCAGCGCGGCGGCACCGACGAAGGCACTCCATTGGCGACGTTGCATCGATTACTCCTTGAACGATGGGGACGAAATTGCGAAAGCAGCGATGCTAGCGGCTCGCCGCCTCGGCCCGAGCCCTGGAATACCCATGGTTTGGGCGGTTTATGCTCGGCGCGGTGAACTACGCGCAGCTGCTTTTCCCCGACTTCTCCCTGATCGCCATCGGCTGGCTCCTGTGCCGCTACACCGCGCTGGACCGCAAGGTCTGGGACCAGGTCGAGAGCCTCGTCTACTACTTTCTTTTTCCCACGCTGCTGTTCCATTCGATCGTGCGCAGCCCGCTCGATTTTGGTGCGACCTCGAGCCTGCTGATGGCGGGCGTGGGCGTGAGCCTGTGCGGCGTGGCGCTGGCCTATGCCCTGCCCTGGGTGCCGGGCCTCGGCTCGCACCTCGACCGGCGCGATCACGCGGCGAGCGTGCAGGTCGCGTTCCGCTTCAACTCCTTCATCTGCCTCGCGATGGCCGAGCGGCTCGCGGGGCCCGAAGGCCTGCTGCTGATCGCGGTGCTGATCGGGGTGTGCGTGCCGATGATGAACATCGCGGCGGTGTGGCCGATGACGCGGCATGCGCAGACCGGATTCGCGCGGCAGCTGGTGCGCAATCCGCTGATCGTGGCGACGGTGGCGGGGTTGCTGGCGAACGTGCTGGGGTTCACGGTGCCTGGCTGGCTCACGCCGACCTTGTCGCGGATCGGGGCGGCTTCGTTGGCGCTCGGGTTGCTGGCTGCGGGGGCGGGGAGGCCGTCCGCTCCGTGGGGGCGGGGGAAGGTGCTGGCTGTCTCGGTGCTTTCCATTCGGCACTTCATCTTGCCGCTGGTGGCCTGGGGGCTGGCTCGGTGGTTGCGGCTGGATGCGGCGCAGGCTTCTGTGTTGATGGCTTTTTCCGCGGTTCCTACGGCTTCGAGTGCGTATGTGCTGGCGCAGAGGATGGGGTACAACGGGGCGTTTGTGGCGGGGTTGGTGACGATGTCTACGGTGTTGGGGGTGGTTAGTTTGCCGTTTGCTTTGGCGCTGCCTCGTTGAATCCTTCCAGCGCTGTCTGCTTGATTTTTTTGTTGGTCCTGCTGAGGCCGTTGGCCGGGTCTCGCCCCGGCGGGCGAGTCACTTTCTCTTGTCTCGCCAAGAGAAAGTAACCAAAGAGAAGGCGACCCCGCTGTCTGTGTCCCTTCGCTTCGCTACGGGCAACCTGCGGTGCTCGGAGAAAGCGGGGGTCCGCAGAACTCGCTGCACTTCGTTGCGCTCAGACAGCTGCGGCCCTGATCCCGCTTTCTCCTGCGCTCCTCGGCACAGCCAGAGGGGACTAGGGTCAACGCGCCGTGGCGCGTCCTTGTGTGGTGAGTGCGCACGCGTAGGCACTGGATCTTTCACTGAGGCCGAGCAACGCGAAGGCCCGAAGGGCTTGCTTTGCCAAGCGCAGCGATGGCCCGACCCACCCCTCTGGCTGCGCCGAGGAGCGCAGCGTTTCGCGGATCAGGGCTCGCAGCTGTTTGAGCGGAACGAAGTGGAGCGAGTTCTGCGAGACCCCGCGAAACGCGAGCACCGCAGGTTGCCCCGTAGCGAAGCGAAGGGGTCGCAGACAGTGGGTCGCCGTTTATTTGGTTAATTTATTTTGGGGAAGCAAAAGAAAGTGACTCGCCCGCCGGGGCGAGTCCCGGCCGACAGCCTCAGCAAAAGCAAACCGCTAGGAAGAAGCCCCCAAAGCCCACTCCACATGCTCCCGAACCAGCGCACTGGAACCATCCTTCCGAGAAACCAGCGCCTCAAGAGCCCCCTCTTCACCAGCCCTCAAAGCATTCCCCAGCGCCACGGCAATGTTCCGCAACCACCGCTCATGCCCAATCCGCCGAATAGGACTCCCCTCCGTCCTCCGCAAGAACTCCTCCTCGGTCCAGGCAAACAACTCGGCCAAGGTACGCCCCGTCAACCCGTCCCTCGCATCGAAGTCCACCAACGAACTCTTCTTCGCGAACTTGTTCCACGGACAGATCAGCTGGCAGTCGTCGCAGCCATAGATCCGGTTCCCCATCAGCGTCCGCAGCTCCACCGGAATCGCCCCCCCATGCTCGATCGTGAGGTACGAGATGCACCGCCGCGCATCGAGCCGCCGCGGCGCCACGATCGCCCGCGTCGGGCACACGTCGATGCAGGCGCTGCAGCTGCCGCAGTGCGAGCTCACCGGCTCGCTCTCGGGCAGCACCATGTCGACGTAGATCTCGCCGAGGAAAAACATCGAGCCCGCGTCGCGATCGAGCACCAGCGTGTGCTTGCCGCGCCAGCCCTGCCCGCTGCGCGAGGCCAACTCGGCCTCGAGCACCGGCGCCGAATCGGTGAAGGCCCGATGCCCGAAGGGCCCGACCTCCTGCGCAATGCGCTCGGCCAGCTTCGCGAGCCGGTTGCGCAACACCTTGTGATAGTCGCGACCGCGCGCATACACCGAGACGATCGCCTCGCCAGGCCGGCGCAAGCGGTCGAACTCGACCGCCTGCCAGTCGGCCGGCGTGTCGCGCGGAAGGTAGTCCATGCGCGCGGTGATCACGCTCACCGTGCCGGGCACCAGCTCGGCGGGCCGCGCGCGGCGCGTGCCGTGCGCGGCCATGTAATCCATCTCGCCATGGAACCCATGGGCCAGCCATTGCATCAGACCGTCCTCGGCGCTCGACAGATCGACGCCCGCGATTCCGATTTGGGAGAATCCGAGTTCCCGGGCCAAGGCCTGAATACGCACAACGAGTGGATGGCTGCTGACGATCACTTGCCGATTGTAGAAATGCGCTGGCGCGACGAGGCCGATACCGAGGCCTTCGCCCGTTCGCTCGCGGCCTCCCCCGCCCTGCGCGATGCCTTCGTCGAACTGCACGGCGACCTCGGGGCCGGCAAGACCACCTTCGTGCGGCACCTGCTGCGCGCGCTCGGCATCACGGGTCGCATCAAGAGCCCGACCTATGCGGTGGTCGAGCCGCACGAGGCACCCGACGGCCTCGCGATCTTCCACTTCGACTTCTACCGCTTCAGCGATCCGCGCGAATGGGAGGACGCGGGCTTCCGTGACATCTTCGCGGGCCCGGGCCTCAAGCTGGCGGAATGGCCCGAAAACGCGGCGGGGCGCACTCCAATTGCGGACCTAGCTATTAAAATCGAAGCAATGACCGACGACACACGCAGCGTGACACTCCTGGCGAACACACCTCGCGGCGGCGACCTGCTGTCCCACGCCGCCGCATGAAGGCGGGCGGCCTCAAGCGGCGCGTGCTGCTGCAGGGCGGCAGCCTCGCGCTGGTGCTCGGCGTCCATCAGATCGCGCGCGGCGCCAGCATCCTCGCGGTGCGCGTCTGGCCCGCGGCCGACTACACGCGCGTGACCATCGAGTCCGACGTGCGCCTGCATTCGCAGCAGCTGGTGGTGGGCAACCCGCCACGGCTCGCGGTCGACATCGAGGGCATCGACCTCAGCAGCGAATTGCGCGAGCTGGTCGGCAAGATCAAGCCCGGCGACCCCTACATCAACGGCCTGCGCGTGGGACAGAACGCACCGAAGGTGGTGCGCATCGTGTTCGACCTCAAGCAGACCGTGGCGCCGCAGGTGTTCTCGCTCGCGCCCATCGCCGCCTACAAGCACCGTCTGGTGCTCGACCTCTATCCCGAGAAGGCCATCGACCCGATGGAGGCGCTGATCACCGAGCGCCTGCGCGACGCGCCGCGCACCAGCGGCGGCAACGACACCTCGGTGGCCAGCGCGCCCGCGGTGCCGCCGCCCGCGACGCCGCCCTCGGGTCTGGCACCCGACGGCGGGCCGCCGATCCTGGTGCGGCCCTCGCCCAACGTGCCGGCGCCGCGCCCCGTGCCCACGCCCGTCGCGCCGCCCGCGCGCCCGCCCGCGGTGGCGACCGCGCCGGCCCCCGATCCGCTGGGCGAGCTGATGGCGCAGCAGTCGATGCGGCCCGGCCCCGCGACGCCGCCGCCGGTCGTCGCCGAGAGCCGCCCGCTGCCGATGCCGCCGAGCCCGCCCGCGGCCGCGCCCCGGCCCGTGGCTCCGCCGCCGCCGGTGGCGGTCGCGCGCGGTGGCGCCACCGCCAATCGCACCGACCGCATCATCATCGTCGCGCTCGACCCGGGCCACGGCGGCGAGGACCCCGGCGCCATCGGCCCGGCCGGCACGCGCGAAAAGGACATCGTGCTGCAGGTCGCGTTCCGCCTGCGCGACCGCATCAACGCCAGCAGCATCAACGGCAACCCGATGCGCGCCTTCCTCACGCGCGATGCCGACTTCTTCGTGCCGCTGGGCGTGCGCGTGCAGAAGGCGCGGCGCGTGCAGGCCGACCTGTTCGTGAGCATCCATGCCGACGCCTTCACCACACCGGCCGCGCGCGGCGCCAGCGTGTTCGCGCTGAGCCAGAGCGGCGCCTCGAGCAGCGCCGCGCGCTGGCTCGCCAACAAGGAGAACGACGCCGACAAGGTCGGCGGCGTGAACGTCGGCAACCACGAGGCGCAGGTGCAGCGCGCGCTGCTCGACATGAGCACCACCGCGCAGATCAACGACAGCCTCAAGCTCGGCGGCGCGATGCTCGGCGAGATCAAGGGCATCGGCGCGCGGCTGCACAAGGGCCAGGTCGAGCAGGCCGGCTTCGCGGTGCTGAAGGCGCCCGACATCCCGAGCGTGCTGGTCGAGACCGCCTTCATCAGCAATCCCGAGGAAGAAGCCAACCTGCGCCGCGTGCAGTACCAGGAAGACCTGGCCGACGCGCTGATGCGCGGCATCCAGCGCTATTTCGCGCAGAACCCGCCGCTGGCACGCAGCCGGCAGCTCTGAGCGGTCCTCGGGCCCTGTTTTCAGAGGGCGGCGTGGGCAGCGCCGACCCCGCGCAGGCTCCCCTTCCCACGCTGCGGCCCGGCGCCCCGCACAGGCAGGCGCGGCCGGCTCCTACACGGCGTGGAACACCGTTTTGCAGAAGATCACTCCATCGATTTTTTAAACAGAAAGGTGGACATCATGAAAGCACGCATCTGGATTGCCGCTGCGGCGGCCACCTCCGTGATGGCGCTCGCAGGCTGCGCGTCGGGCCCGAACCAGAACCTGGGCACGGGCGTGGGCGCGGTCGGCGGCGCGCTGGTCGGCAATGCGATCGGCGGCAATACCGCCAGCACCGTGGGTGGGGCCGCCATCGGCGGCATCATCGGCAACCAGGTCGGCCGCAATGCCGACGAACGCAACTACTACAACCAGCAGCGCTATCCCCAGGGCAATTACTACCCGCGCAACGGCCCGAACTACTGACCGTCCGGGTGCCTGGCACCCATGCCGCACCAACGAAAAGAGCGCCCCGCGGGGCGCTCTTTTTTCGTGGGCGAGCGGCCTCAGGCGCCCTGCTGCGCGCGCGCCTTCTCGGCCCGCGCCGCACGCCAGGCGCCGAAGATCGCGAGCAGCCCCGGCACGAAGATCAGGGCCCAGATGATCTTGTCGAGGTGCTCGCGCACCAGCGGCAGGTTGCCGAAGAAGTAGCCCGCGGTCGCGATGCCCAGCACCCACAGCAGCGCGCCGCCGACGTTGAACATGCTGAACTTGGCGCGGCTCATCTCGGCCACGCCGGCCACGAAGGGCGCGAAGGTGCGGATGAAGGGCATGAAGCGCGCCAGCACGATGGTGATGCCGCCGTAGCGCTCGTAGAAGGCATGCGCCTGGTCGAAGGCCTTGCGGTTGAAGAAGCGCGAACTCTCCCACTGGAACACCTTAGGCCCGAAGTAGCGGCCGATGCTGTAGTTGCACTGGTCGCCGAGGATGGCGGCGATCACCAGCAGGGTGCAGGCGATCGGAAAGCTCATCAGCCCTACGCCGCACAGCGCGCCCACGATGAACAGCAGCGAATCGCCGGGCAGGAAGGGCATCACCACCACCCCCGTCTCGACGAACACGATCAGGAACAGGAGCGCGTAGACCCAGGGGCCGTAGGCGATGACGAAGGCCTCGAGGTGCTTGTCGACATGCAGGATGAAGTCGACGAGAAAGCTGATGATTTCCATGGGGGCGGATTATCCTTGCAGCGTCCGCCCCTCGGGCGAAGACCCCAGGCCGCGACCGCGCCTGCAGAACACCCACCCCACCTTGGAGACACCGATGACAGGTCAATACATCCAGCTCGCCGCCAAAGACGGCAGCGGCAGCTTCCGCGGCTATCTCGCCGTGCCGGCCTCGGGCCACGGGCCCGGCCTGGTGATCGCGCAGGAGATCTTCGGCGTGAACAAGACCATGCGCGACGTGGCCGACTACTACGCCGAGGAGGGCTACGTGGCGCTGGTGCCCGACCTGTTCTGGCGCCAGCAGCCCGACGTGGAACTGAGCTACAGCGAGGCCGACTGGCAGCAGGCCTTCGAGTTCTACGGCGGCTTCGACGAGGCCAAGGGCATGGAGGACATCCAGGCCGCGCTCGACGTGCTGCGCGACCGGCCCGAGGTGGTCGAGCGCCAGGCCGGCGTGCTGGGCTTCTGCCTCGGCGGCAAGCTGGCCTACCTCGCGGCCTGCCGCACCGATGCCGACGTGTCGGTGGGTTACTACGGCGTGGGCATCGACGCGGCGCTCGAGGAAGCGAAGAACATCCGCAAGCCACTGCTGCTCCATGTGGCCGAGCTCGACAAGTTCTGCCCGCCCGAGGCGCGCGAGCGCATCGTGCAGGCGCTCAAGGGCCATCCGAAGGTCGCGCTGCACGTCTATCCGGGCGTCGACCACGCCTTCGCGCGCGCGGGCGGCGACCACTTCCACAAGCCCTCGGCGCTGATGGCGCACGAGCGCAGCATCGCCGCGCTCAAGGCCGCGATCGGTCCGCACTACGACCTCTCGGCGCTGTGGGACAAGCACTGCGAGTACGAGTTCGGCACGCGCAACGTCGACGACACCATGTCGACCATGGTGGCCGAGCCCTACGTCAACCACATCCCGACCATGACCGGCGGCGTGGGCTACAGGGACCTGCATGCCTTCTACACGAATCACTTCGTCAACAGCAATCCGCCCGACACCGCGCTGACCTCGATTTCGCGCACGGTCGGCGCGACGCAGGTGGTCGACGAGTTGCTGTTCACCTTCACCCACACCACCGAGATCCCGTGGATGCTGCCGGGCGTGGCGCCCACGGGCCGGCGCGTGGAGGTGCCGCTGCTCGCGGTCATCAAGTTCCGCGGCGACAAGCTCTACCACGAGCACATCTACTGGGACCAGGCCAGCGTGCTGGTGCAGGTGGGCCTGCTCGACCCGAAGCTGCTGCCGGTGGCCGGCATCGAGACGGCGCGCAAGCTGCTCGACGAGACGCTGCCCTCGAACACGCTGATGCCCTGAACATGCGCGCCGCATGAAGAAGATCGACCCGCGGCTGCTGCAGGCCTTCGTGGCCGTCGCGCGCGAGGGATCGGTGTCCAAAGGCGCGCAGCGCCTGTTCCTCACGCAGCCGGCGGTCAGCCTGCAGCTCAAGGAGCTGGGCGCGCTGGTCGAGCTCGAGCTGTTCCAGCGCACGCCCACCGGCCTGCTGCTGACGCGCGACGGCGCGGCGCTGCTCAACCACGCGGAACACGCGCTCGAAGGCCTCAACGATTTCGCGATCGCCGCCGAGCGCATGAAGGGCGGCGTGCGCGGCGCACTGCGCATCGGCACCATCCTCGACCCCGAGTTCACGCGCCTGAGCGGCCTGCTCAAGGAGCTGGTGACGCTGGCGCCCGAGCTCGAGACCGAGCTGCACCACGGCACCAGCGGCGAGGTGCTGGCCAAGCTGCTGAACAAGGAGGTCGACGTCGGCTTCTACCTCGGCGATCCCGATGCGAGCGACCTGCCGCAGGCCAGCTCGGCCTCGCGCCGCAGCGAGGGCAAGGCCTTCCATTCGACCGTGCTCACGCGCTTCAGCTACCAGGTGATCGGCCCGCCGGGCTGGGGACCGCAGGTGATGGGCCGCGACTGGCCCGACCTGAGCTGCCTGCCCTGGGTGCTGGCGCCGGCGACCTCCTCGCACTCGCGGCTGCTGGCGCCGGTGCTGCAGGCGCGCGGGCTGGTGCTGAAGAAGGCAGCGCAGGCCGACCAGGAGTCGTCGATGCTCGCGCTGGTGCGCGCGGGCGTGGGCATCTCGCTGGCGCGCGACGCGGTGGCGCTGCGCGCCAGCCAGCGCGACGGGCTGGTGATCGCCGACCAGGTCGGCATCGAGAGCGACCTGCGCTTCGTCTGCCTCGCGGGCGCGCTGCGGCGCCCCGAGGTCGACTGCGCGATGCAGGCGCTGGCGCGCGCCTGGCGGCTGTCGCTCTGAACCGGCCTCAGGCGCGCGGCAGCGCGGAGCCTTCGAGCGCCGCGCCGGGCCGCGAGGCCTCGCGCGGCACGGCGGCCACCGTGCGCCAGCCCCTGGGCATCAGCGCCAGCATCAGGGCCGCGAGCAGCGCCGCGCCGCCCAGCGTGTAGAGGCCGGCGGCCGAACCGCCATGGTTCTGCTCGACATAGGTTCGCAGGTTCGGCGCCACGAAGCCGCCGAGGTTGCCGATGGAATTCACCAGCGCGATGCCGGTGGCGATGCCCAGGCCCGACAGGCGCTCCGACAGGAAGGCATAGAAGATCGGCGTGCCCGACAGGTAGGTCGAAGCGCCGATCGACAAGGCCGCGATCGCGAAGATCGGCGAACCGTGCGCCGACAGGCACACGCACACGCCGAACACCGTGTAGAGCGAGGCCACCGTGAGGCGCCGCCGCTCGTGGTGCCGGTCCGACCAGCGCGTGACGAAGTAGACGACGAACAGCGCCAGCAGCCACGGGATGCTGGTGACGAAGCCCACCATCAGCCCGATCTTCTGGCCGAGGATCTGCGACACCTGGCTCGGCAGGTAGAAGATCAGGCCGTAGGCCGCGATCTGCACGATGAAGAAGTTCAGCGCGAAGAACATCACCTTCGGGTTACGCAAGGTCTGCATCACGGTGTGCGGGCTGCCGGCCGCCTTCTGCGCCGCCTCCTGGTCGAGCACGGCCTGCAGCGCATCCTGCTCCGCGCTCGCGAGCCACTTCGCGGCATGCGGCCGGTCGACGATCACGAAGAAGGCCGCGATGCCGACCACCACCGCCATCGCGCCCTCGATCAGGAACATCCACTCCCAGCCCTTGAGCCCGCCGATGCCGTGCATCTCGAGCAGCGCGCCCGACACCGGCCCGCCGATCACCAGCGCGCCCGCGAAGCCGAACAGCAGGATGCCGTTGGCCTGCGCCCGCACCTTGGCCGGGAACCAGTAGGTCAGCGTGAGCAGCACGCCCGGGTAGAAGCCGGCCTCGGCGATGCCGAGCAGGAAGCGCAGCAGGTAGAACGAGGTCTCGGTGGTCGCGAACATCATGGCCGAGGCCACCAGGCCCCAGCTCACCATGATCCGGCTGAGCCAGATGCGCGGACCGATGCGCGTCATGATCACGTTGCTCGGCACCTCGAAGAGGGCGTAGCTCACGAAGAAGATGCCGGCGCCGAGCGCGAAGGCGCCGTCGCTGAGGCCGGTGTCGATCTGCAGCGCGTTCTTCGCGAAGCCGACGTTGACGCGGTCGAGGATCGACATGATGTACATGAGGATCAGCATCGGCAGCAGGCGCCAGCGCGCCTTGTGGACGGCCGCGCCGACCAGGGGGCTGTAGGGATTCATCATCGTCTCCTTGGTTCTTCTGATGAGGCTTGTTCGGGCTAGTGGTTGCGGCGCGGAATCCCCGCGGTCTGCGCCACGCGCTGGTACTTGACGGCCGGCTTGAGCACCATGCCCTCGGACAGCGTGTCGACCATCGCGCGCTGGATCTCCTGCCACGGCGTCTGGCTCGCGGGGATCGGATAGCCGCCCGCGGCCTCGAGCTGGCGCGCGCGGGAGCGCAGTTCTTCTTCGTCCACCAGCATGTCGACGCGGCGCGCCTTCAGGTCCACGCGCACGCGGTCGCCGGTGCGCAGCAGCGCCAGGCCCGCGCCCGCCGCCGCCTCGGGCGAGGCATTGAGGATCGAGGGCGAGCCCGAGGTGCCCGACTGCCGGCCGTCGCCGATGCAGGGCAGCGCCGAGACGCCGCTCTTGAGCAGATGCGCGGGCGCGCGCATGTTCACCACCTCCGACGAGCCCGGATGCCCGATCGGCCCGACGCCGCGCATGAACAGGATGCAGGAGGCGTCGATGTCGAGCGCCGGGTCCTCGATGCGGCGCTCGTAGTCCTCGGGGCCGTCGAACACGATGGCGCGGCCGACGAAGGCATCGGGGTCGCCGGGCGCGCTCAGGTAGCGTGCCCTGAACTCGTCCGAGATCACGCTGGTCTTCATGATCGCGCTGTCGAACAGGTTGCCCGACATCACGAGGAAGCCGGCGTTCTGTCGCAGCGGTGCCTCGAAGGGGCGGATCACGTCGGCGTCCTTCACCGGCGCCTGCGCGCAGTTCTGCGCCAGGGTGCGGCCCGTGACCGTGAGCGCGCCCTCGCGGATCAGGCCGTGGCGATGGAGCTCGGCCACCACGGCCGGCACGCCGCCGGCGCGGTAGAACTCCTCGCCCAGGTACTTGCCGGCCGGCTGCATGTCGAGCAGCAGCGGCACCTCGAGCCCCACGCTCTCCCAGTCCTGGATGGCCAGGTCCACGCCCGCGTGCTTGGCGATCGCGATCAGGTGGATCGGCGCGTTGGTCGAGCCGCCGATCGCCGAGTTGACGACGATCGCGTTCTCGAAGGCCGGGCGCGTGAGGATGTCCGAGGGCTTGAGGTCCTCGCGCACCATCTGCACGATGCGCCGCCCGGTCTCGTAGGCCATCTGCCCACGCTCGCGGTACGGCGCCGGAATGGCGGCGCAGCCCGGCAGGCTCATGCCCAGCGCCTCGGCCAGCGCGTTCATGGTCGAGGCCGTGCCCATCACGTTGCAGTGGCCGATCGAGGGCACGGTGGAGCCGACCAGGTCGATGTAGCCCGAGAAATCGATGCTGCCCTTGGCGAACAGCTCGCGCGCCTTGAACAGCGTGGTGCCGGTGCCGGTGCGCTGCCCGTCGTGCCAGCCGTTGAGCATCGGCCCGCCCGACAGCACGATGGCCGGGATGTTCGCGGTGGCCGCGGCCATCAGCGCGGCCGGGGTGGTCTTGTCGCAGCCGGTGGTGAGCACCACGCCGTCGATCGGGTAGCCGGTCAGCGTCTCGACCAGGCCCAGGTAGGCCAGGTTGCGGTCGAGCGCGGCCGTGGGCCGGCGGCCGTTCTCCTGGATCGGGTGCATCGGGAATTCCATCGCGATGCCGTCCATCTCGCGGATGCCGTCGCGCACCCGCTGCGCGAGCTCGCGGTGGTGGCGGTTGCACGGCGTCAGGTCGGAGCCGCTCTGCGCGATCGCGATGATGGGGCGGCCGGACTGCAGCTCCTCGCGCGTCAGGCCGTAGTTGAGGTACCAGGCCAGGTGGAGGACCGAGAGTTCGCTGTGCTCGGGGTTGTCGAACCAGGCGGCGGAACGAAGGGGGCGGGTGGTCATTGGGGGTCTTTCTCGAAGGGCGTTCTCGTGGAGCGGCCGCAGCTTAGGGAGAGCGCCGCGCGAGCGCCAATGAGATCGGTTGCGAGGCCGTATAAGCGCTGCAAATACAGCCGATGCCCCGCCCGGAAGGCCGGTCCGGGCCAGCTTCTAGAATGGTTCGGTGAGCGCCCTTCCCACCTCCTCCCTCCCCCCGCCGAACGCCGCCCGATCCGCGAACTGCCCGACGAGCTGATCAGCCAGATCGCCGCGGGCGAGGTGGTCGAGCGCCCGGCCTCGGTGGTGCGCGAGCTGCTCGACAACGCGCTCGACGCGGGCGCGACGCAGGTCACGGTGCGACTGGCGGCCGGCGGCGTGCGGCTGATCTCGATCGAGGACGACGGCCTGGGCATTCCGCGCGAGGAGCTCGTGGTGGCGCTGCGGCGCCATGCCACCAGCAAGATCGCGAGCCTCAACGACCTCGAGACGGTCGGCACCATGGGCTTTCGCGGCGAGGCGCTGGCCGCCATCAACGCGATCGCCGAGCTGAGCCTGCAGTCGCGCGCGGTGGGTGCCGACGGCGCCTGGTCGCTCGACGGCCGCACGGGCGAGCTGCGCCCGGTGGCGCGTTCGCGCGGCACCACGGTCGAGGTGCGCGAGCTGTTCTTCGCGACCCCGGCGCGGCGCAAGTTCCTCAAGACCGATGCCACCGAGCTCGCCCACTGCATCGAGGCGGTGCGCCGCCATGCGCTGGCGCGGCCCGACGTGGGCTTCTCGGTCTGGCACGACGGCAAGCTGGTCGAGCAATGGCGCGCCAGCGAGCAGCGCGAGCAACGCCTGGGCGATGCGCTCAGCGAGGATTTCGTGGCGCAGAGCGTCGTCGTCGAGCATGTGGGCGGACCGGTGCGCGTGGTCGGCCGCGCCGGCATCCCCGATGCGGCGCGCTCGCGCGCCGACCACCAGTTCTTCTACGTCAACGGCCGTTTCGTGCGCGACAAGGTGCTGTCGCACGCGGTGCGCAGCGCCTACGAGGACGTGCTGCACGGCCAGCGCCAGCCGGTCTACGTGCTCTACCTCGAGATCGACCCCGCGCGCGTCGACGTGAACGTGCACCCGACCAAGATCGAGGTGCGCTTCCGCGACGGCCGCGAGGTGCACCAGGCGGTGCGCCACGCGGTCGAGAACGCGCTGGCCGCGCCGCGCGCCGGCGACGCCACGCAGGCGGCCCAGGCGCAGCAGCCCTTCTTCAAGCCGGTGTCGCCGGTCACGACCGGCTCGTGGTCGCAACCGGCCATCAACTTCAGGGCCGCCGAGCGCGGCGCCGGCGATTTCGAGGCCATGTGGCCGCGGCGCGCCAGCGAAACCCTGCTGGCGCCCGAGTCGGCCTCGGCTCACTGGCCCGTGCTGTCCGATTCCGGCGTCGGCGCGGCGCCGGCCGCCGCCTTCGGCACCCAGGCCCCGGCCGCCCCGTTCCAGGCCCCCGCGGGGCTCGCGGCCGAGCCCCAGGCGCTGGCCCACAACGACGAGGCCTGGCCGCTGGGCCGCGCGCTGGCGCAGTTGCAGGGCATCTACATCCTGGCCGAGAACAGCCAGGGCCTGATCGTGGTCGACATGCACGCGGCCCACGAGCGCATCGTCTACGAGCGCCTGAAGACCCAGCTCGACGGCGCCGCCATCTCGAGCCAGCCGCTGCTGATCCCCGCCACCTTCGCCGCCACGCCGCAGGAAGTGGCCACGGCCGAGGCCTGCACCGCCGTGCTCGCCACCCTGGGCCTGGAGATCACGCCCTTCTCGCCGCGCACCCTGGCGGTGCGCGCGGTGCCCGGCACGCTGGCCGACGGCGACCCGGTCGAGCTGGCGCGCAGCGTGCTGGCCGAGCTGTCGCAGCACGATGCGAGCACCGTGGTGCAGCGGGCCCAGAACGAATTGCTGTCGACCATGGCCTGCCACGGCGCGGTGCGCGCCAACCGCAAGCTCACGCTCGACGAGATGAACGCCTTGTTACGCCAGATGGAGGCGACCGAGCGTTCGGACCAGTGCAACCACGGCCGCCCGACCTGGCGCCAGCTCTCGATCCGCGAGCTCGACGCCCTGTTCATGCGCGGCCGCTGAGCCGAATCCGCACCAAAAGCCGTCCCAAAAGCCGCCAATTGGCGGCTTTTTGAGGGTTTTTCCGGGTTTCGAGCCGTCATCCGCATGGCGGGCACGCACGTTGCATGGTGAGTTCGCCAAAGACGCCACAAGGCGCTGGTCAGGGAGGTGTCGAAACGCACGTCGGCGTGTTTCGGCAGCAGGCAGATGAACTTTTTCGCCGGCATCGCTGTCCCTCACTCCCATGATGAAACGCTGGACCCTCCTCGCGTCAGTCCTTTCGCTTTGCGCCATTCTTGCCGCCGGCTGCTCGACCTTCGACGAGCAGCAGCGCGAATGGATCTTCCAGCCCAGCGACCGCAGCTGGGGCAACACCGCCACCATGGCCCAGGGCATGCAGGACGTGTGGATCGACTTCCAGTCCTCCATCACGGGCGAGCCCGCGCGCCTGCACGGCCTGTGGCTCGGCGGCGAGCCCGAGACCACCGAGACCCCGGTGCTGCTGTACCTGCACGGCGCGCGCTACAACGTGGCGGGCTCGGCCCCGCGCATCCAGCGCATGCACGAACTCGGTTTCTCGGTGCTGGCCATCGACTACCGCGGCTTCGGCAAGAGCTCCAAGGGCCTGCCCTCGGAGGAATCGGCGCGCGAGGATGCCCGCGCCGCCTGGACCTGGCTGGCCGCGCGCCATCCGCGCCAGCACCGCTACATCTTCGGCCACTCGCTGGGCGGCGCCATCGGCATCGACCTGGCCGCGCGCGTGAACGACGAGAGCGGCACCATCGTCGAGAGCACCTTCACCTCGATCGCCGACGTGGTCGGCAGCTTCAAGTGGGGCTGGCTGCCCTTCCGTCCCTTCATCACCCAGCGCTTCGAGGCGATCGACAAGGTCAAGGACATCGGCGCGCCGCTGCTGGTGGTGCACGGCACCGCCGACAGCCTGATCAACCCGACGCTGGGCCGCAAGCTCTACGACGCGGCCACCGTGCCCAAGCTGTTCGTGCTGGTGGAAGGCGGCTCGCACCACAACACCAACTCGGTCGGCGAGGCCCAGTACCGCGCGGCGCTCACGCAGCTGTTCCGCATGAAGCCCGACAACATGGTGGCACGCAACCAGCCCAAGCTGTCGCCGCCCTCGCCGGCGCTGCCGCCCGCGGTGTCGCCGCAGGACGTGCGCGGCCAGGCGCGCGAGAACAGCGCGCCCGCCGCGATCTAGGACCTCAGGCCAGCTCGAACGGCAGCCGCCGCAGCGGCTTGCCCGTCAACTGCGCCACGGCATTGGCGAACGCGGGCGCCAGCGGCGGCAGGCCCGGCTCCCCCATCCCCTTGGGCGCATCGGCGCTCGGCACGATGTGGATGTCGAACTCCGGCACCTGCGTGATGCGCGCCACCGTGAAGTCGCCGAAGTTGCCCTGCTGCACCACGCCGTCCTTCAGGGTGATCGCGCTGCCCGGCAGGCAGGTCGACAGCCCCATCACCGCCGCGCCCTGCACCTGTGCTTCCACGCTGCGCGGATTGACGGCCAGGTTGCAGTGCACGCCGCTGGTCACGCGGTGCAGCACCGGCTGGCCGTCCTTGACCGAGGCTTCCACCACGTAGGCCACCACCGATTCGAAGGACTCGTGCACCGCCACGCCCCAGGCACGGCCGTCCGCGAGCTTCTTCTTGCCGTAGCCGCTCTTGTCGACGGCCAGCTGCAGCGCGGCGCGATGGCGCGGATGCTTGTCGCCGAACAGCTGCATGCGATAGGCCACCGGGTCCTGCTTGGTGCTGCGCGCGATCTCGTCGATCAGCGTCTCCATCACGAAGGCGGTGTGGGTCGAACCCACGCTGCGCCACCACAGCACCGGCACGTTGAGCTGCGGATGGTGCACCGTCAGGCGCATCGGCAGCGGATAGGGATCGCGCATGCCCTCGACCGCCGTGGCGTCGATGCCGTCCTTCACCATGGCGCCCGCGAACACCGTGCCCGCGGTGATGGACTGGCCCACGATGACATGGTCCCAGGCCAGGATGCGACCGCGCTCGTCGAAGCCGATGCGCGCGCGATGCAGGTGCATCGGCCGGTAGTAGCCGCCCTTGATGTCGTCCTCGCGGCTCCACAGCAGCCGCACCGGCACGTCGAGGCCGGCGGCGCGCGTGGCCTTGGCGATCTCGCAGGCCTCGACCACGAAGTCGCTGGTGCTCACGAAGCGGCGGCCGAAGCCGCCGCCCGCCATCTGCACGTTGACCTTCACCTGCGCGGGCTCGAGCTTCAGCGCGCGCGCCGCGGCGATGCCGTCGAGGTCGGCGGACTGGGTACCGACCCACAGCTCGGCGCGACCGTCCGACAGCTTCACGGTGCAGTTCAGCGGCTCCATCGGCGCATGCGCCAGGTAGGGAAACACGAACTCGGCCTCGAGCTTGCGCGGCGCATTGGCCAGCGGCGCCATGTCGGCGTCGAACTTCCGGTTGCCGGGACGGCCGGCCAGTTCGCGGTACTGGGCCAGCTGCTTGTCGGAATCGACCTTCTCGACGGCGGCCGTGTCCCACTGCAGCTTGAGCGCGTCGCGGCCCAGCTTGGCGGGCCAGTAGCCGTCGGCCACCACGGCCACGCCCTCGGCGCCGCGGTCCAGCGGAATGCGCACGACCGCCTTCACGCCCTTGACGGCGCGCGCGGCGCTGTCGTCCACCGACGCCAGGCGGGCGCCGAACACCGGCGGATGGGCCACCACCGCCGTGAGCTGGCCCGGGTGCTTGACGTCGATGCCGAAGTCCTGCCGGCCGCTGCTCTTGGCGGCCGCGTCGAGGCGCTGGGTCGGGCGGCCGATGATGCGGAAGTCCTTCGGATCCTTGAGCACCACCTTCTCGGGCACCGGCAGCGCCATCGCCGCCTCGGCCAGCTCGCCGTAGCTCGCCTTGCGCCCGCCCGGGCCGAGCACCGTGCCGGCCTGCGTGCGCAGGGTGGAGGCATCGACCTTCCAGCGCGCCGCCGCGGCCGACAGCAGCATGGCGCGCGCGCGGGCGCCGAGCTCGCGGTACTGCACGAAGCTGTTCTTGATGGTGTTCGAGCCGCCGGTCAGGTGCATGCCGAAGAAGGGGTCGGCATAGGCGGCGTCGTTGGTGCCGCTGCGGCTGCGCACCAGGGCCCAGTCGGCGTCGAGCTCCTCGGCCAGGATCATCGGCAGGCCGGTCTGCACGCCCTGGCCGAACTCGAGCCGGTTGATGGTCACCATGACCTCGCCGTTGGGCGCGATCTGCACGAAGGCCAGCGGCTGTTGCGTCGGCTTGAGGCCGCCGGCCGCCCGGGCCGCGCCGCCGGCCTGCGCCAGGGCCAGGTGCGGGAAGGTGCCGAGCGCGAAACCGCTCGCGCCGACGATCTTGAGGAAGCTGCGCCGCGGCAGCGCGGCGGGCTCGTCGGCCGCGGGGCGGGCCATCAGGCGTTGCAGCGAACGCGGCAGGTCGTGGTAGTCGATGTGGGGCAGCATGGCTTTTCCTTCAGGCGAGGTTGCGGGCTGCATCGGCCACGGCCGCGCGGATGCGCGCATAGGTGCCGCATCGACAGATGTTGCCGGCCATGGCCGAGTCGATCTCGTCGGCGCTGGGCTGCTTGCCCGCGGGCAGCGACTGCAGGAAGGCGGTCGCGCTCATGATCTGGCCGCTCTGGCAGTAGCCGCACTGCGCGACGTCGTGCCGCACCCAGGCGGCGTGCACGGCGGCGCCGACGCGGTCGCTGCCGTCGGTCATGCGTTCGATGGTGGCGATCTTCTTGCCGTCGGCGGCGGCGATCGGCGTGATGCACGAGCGGATCGCCTGGCCGTCGAGGTGCACGGTGCAGGCGCCGCACAGCGCGGCGCCGCAGCCGAACTTGGTGCCGGTCATGCCCAGCGTGTCGCGCAGGGCCCAGAGGATGGGCGTGCCGGGATCGGCATCGACCGTGTGGTCACGGCCATTGACGTGGAGCGCAGTCATTGCTTGTTTTCTCCGTGGGTGGATGGGGGAACGGGATTCACTTGGCGCCGTCGAGCAGCCATTGCGCGAGCGCCTGCAGGTCGGCATCGGGCACCTGGGCCTGCGGCGGCATCGGCATCGGGCCCCATTTGCCCGAGCTGCCGGCCTTGATGCTGGCGGCGAGCTGCGCGGCCGTGCCCTTGCCGTCGCCGTACTTCGCGCCGATGTCCTTCCAGGACGGGCCCACCACCTTGGTGGCGGGTTGATGGCAGGCGACGCAGGCGTACTTCTGGGCCAGCGCGAGGCTGGCGTCGGCCTGGCGCGGCCACAGGGTGCCCGCGCCGAGGCCCAGGGCCAGCGCGAGCGAGGCGGTGACGGAAGCGATCTTTTCTGTGTTCATCGTGGAAATCGTGGGGAAGGAGAGTTGCCTGATTCGACGGCGAGTGTGGGGCGTAGCCCGGCCGCGCGTTTGCCTGATTCGCTCGCGTTCTTGCCTGAAACACCGAGACTGCGGCGGAAATGCGCGCCGCGCGAACGCCCCGGGCTAGACTTTTCGCGACCTGTACTTCGAAAGGATCCAGATGGACCTCGCCGAGCCCGCGCGGCTGGATTCCCCGGCCGTGCTCGACGACCTGCAGCGCGCCGTCGCGCGCACCGCGCAGGCCGACGGCGACTACCTCACGGCCATTCCCGCGCTCTCGCTGCACCGCCGCAGCGCGATGACCGCGCCGCTGCACTGCCTCTACGGCTTCGGCCTCGGCATCACGGTCAGCGGGCAGAAACGCGTGGCGCTCGGCGACGAGGTGTTCGACTATGCCGCGGGCCAGTCGCTGCTGACCACGGCCGACCTGCCCGTGGTCTCGCACATCACCCGCGCCAGCGCGGCGCAGCCCTTCGTCGGCCTGGCGTTGCAGCTCGATCCGCGCGCGATCGTGCAACTGGCCGCCGAGATGGCGCTGCCCCCGCCGCCCCGGGACGGCAACCAGCGCGCCATGTCGCTCGGCGACCTCGACCCCACGCTGCTCGGCGCCGTGACGCGGCTGGTCGACCTGCTCGCCGAGCCGCGGCTGATCCCGCAGCTCGCGCCGCTGCTGCAGCGCGAGATCATGGTGCGGCTGCTCGCGGGCCGCCACGGCCCGCAGCTGCAGCGCCTGGTGGCGATCGGCTCACCGAGCCAGCAGGTGGCGCAGAGCATGGCCTGGCTCAAGCTCAACTTCACGCGCAACGTGCTGGCCGACGAACTGGCGGCCTCCGCGAACATGAGCCCCTCGACCTTCCGCCAGCATTTCCGCGCCGTGGCGGGCATGAGCCCGATGCAGTACCTCAAGCAATTGCGGCTGCAGGAGGCGCGGCAGCTGATGCTGAACCAGGGCATCGACGCCGGCACCGCGGGCGTGCGCGTGGGCTACGAGAGCGCCTCGCAGTTCAGCCGCGAATATGCGCGGCTGTTCGGGGCGCCGCCGCTGCGCGACATACGGCGCATGCGCGAGACGAGCTGAAATCGGGATCGGACAGCCGAACGCAGAAGGAAGACAAAAACTACGCAGAAGTCGCAGAAGGAACTCGAGGAATTTCTTGATTTCATTTCTGCGACTTCTGCGAAACCTTTGCGACTTCTGCGTTCGGCTGCCCGCTCCCGCTTTCAAGGGCGGGCCATTTGCTACGCTCGCTCCCTCATGGTTCCCTCTTCCCCGCCCCCCGGTCGACCGCGCTTCGTGGCCCTCGCCGGCCCCACCGCCTCTGGCAAGACCGCCGTCGCTTTGGCACTCGCGCGCGAACACCCGGTGGAGATCGTCAGCGTCGACTCGGCGCTGGTCTACCGCGGCATGGACATCGGCACCGCCAAGCCCAGCGCCGACGAGCTGCGCGCGGTGCCGCACCACCTGATCGACATCCTCGATGCGCGCGAGAGCTACAGCGCGGCGGCCTTCGTGGCCGATGCGGCGCGGCTGATCGACGAGATCCGCGCGCGCGGCGCGATGCCGCTGCTGGTGGGCGGCACCATGCTGTACTTCAAGGCGCTGTTCGACGGCATCGACGCGATGCCCGCGGCCGACGCCGCGGTGCGCGCGCGCATCGATGCCGAGGCCGCCGAACTCGGCTGGCCCGCGATGCATGCGCGGCTCGCGCAGGTCGATCCGGTCACGGCCGCGCGGCTCGCGCCGCAGGACAGCCAGCGCATCCAGCGCGCGCTCGAGGTGTACGAGAGCAGCGGCCAGCCGCTGTCGCACTTCCACGCCAGCGACAGCAAGTCCACGCGCGGCGTCGAAGGCGGCCGGCTGTTCTCGCTCGAGCCCGCCGACCGCGCCTGGCTGCATGCGCGCATCGCGCAGCGCTTCGACGCCATGCTAGCCGCGGGCTTCCTCGACGAGGTGCGTGCGCTGCGCGCGCGCGGCGACCTCTCGCCCGATCTGCCCTCGATGCGCTGCGTGGGCTACCGGCAGGCCTGGGAGACCCTCGACGTCGCCGACCCGCCCGATGCCGCCGCCCTGCAGGACCTGCGCGACCGCGGCATCGCCGCCACGCGCCAGCTCGCCAAGCGCCAGGTCACCTGGCTGCGCGGCATGCCCCACCGCACCGTGATCGCCTGCGACGCGCCCGACGCGCTGCCGTCGGCGGTGCGCCTCATCGCGCCCACGCTCCTCCCATGACCCTGCGCATCTCCGACCTGGGCAAGCACTACGGCCAGGCGCCGGTGTTCGAGCACGTCAGCCTCGCGATCGAGCCCGGCGAGTTCGTCGCCATCGTCGGCGAATCGGGCGTCGGCAAGTCCACGCTGCTCAACTGCATGGCCGGCCTCGACCGCTGGGACACCGGCAGCGTGGTGCACGACGGCACCGACATCGGCGCGCTCGACGCCGAGGCCTGCGCGCTCTGGCGCCGGCGCCACGTGGGCTTCGTGTTCCAGGCCTTCCACGTGCTGCCGCACCTCGACGTGGCGCAGAACGTCGCGCTGCCGCTGATGCTGCTCGGCGAGCGCCGCGACGAGGCGCGCATCGCGCGCATGCTCGAGGCCGTGGGCCTGCCGGGCATGGGCGCACGGCTGCCGCAGACGCTCTCGGGCGGCCAGCTGCAGCGCGTGGCGATCGCGCGCGCGCTGGTGCACCGGCCCGCGCTGCTGCTGGCCGACGAACCCACGGGCAACCTCGATCCCTCGACCGCCGCCAAGGTCATGGACCTGCTGATCGCGCAGACGCGCGAGCATGGCGCCTCGCTGGTGCTGGTCACGCATTCGGAGAGCGCGGCCGCGCGCGCCGACCGGCTGCTGCATCTCACGGCCGCGGGCATCCGCGTCGGCTGAACGGTGCGCGCGCCCTGGCCGCTGGCCGCGATCGCGGCGATCTACGTCGCCACCGAGCTGTGGCAGGTGGCCATGCGGCCCAGTTCGATGATCGGCATCCGGCTGGCCGTCTATGCGCTGGTGTTCCTGGCCGCGCTGCGCGGCAGCCGCGCGGCGGCCTGGCTCTGGGGCGCGATCAGCGCGGTCGCGGCCGTCGCCAGCGCCTTCGCGCTCTGGACCCTGATTTCCACGCGCAACGCCAACGGCGTGGGCCCGGCGACGATCGCCTTCATCGGCTTCCAGGCCGTCTTCTATGCGGTGGGCACGGCCTACATCTTCGGCAGCCGCTCGCTGCGCGCGTTCCAGCGGGCGCACGGCGCGTTGCGCGGCAAAGGGCCCGCCGCCCCGTCGCAATCGCCCTACGACGGCGCGCGCATCGCGCTCGGCAGCGATGCGCTGATGCTGGTGCGCCAGGGCAACGTGCAGACCCGTGTCGAGCTCGCGGCCATCGATGCGATCGCGGTGCGCTCGCAGACCATGGCCGAGGGCCTGCCGCGCGTGTGGATCGAGCCCTGCGCGCAGCGCGACGGCACGCAGCCGCTGATGGCGGTCACCACGCTGGCCAGCGGCTTCGCGCGCTTCGAGGCCTGGCTGTTCGAACTGCCGGGTTTCGATGCGCCGGCCTACCGGCAGTTGCTCGAATGCGGCGAGAACGCGCGCCGCGTCGTCTGGCAACGACCCTAGGCGGTGCCGCCGAGCAGCGCCGCGTAGCGCCCCAGGTCCACGTTGCCGCCGCTGATCAGCACGCCCACGCGCTGGCCGGCGATCAGCGGACCCGCCGCGCAGGCGGCCGCGAACGCGAGGCAGCCCGTGGGCTCGACCACCATCTTCATGCGCTCGGCGAAGAAGCGCATCGCCTCCACGAGCTGCGCATCGCTGACCGTGAAGATGTCGTCGACGTCGCGCCGGATGATGCCGAAGGTGTACTCGCCCAGGTGCTGGGTCTGCGCGCCGTCGGCGATGGTCTTGGGCGTGTCGATGTGCACGATGCGACCCGCGCGGAACGACTGCTGGCCGTCGTTGCCGGCCTCGGGCTCGACGCCGTAGACCTTGCAGCCGGGCGCCAGCGCGCGCGCCGACAGCGCCGAGCCCGACAGCAGCCCGCCGCCGCCGAGGCAGACGAACAGGTGGTCGAGCGGGCCGGTCTCCTCGATCAGTTCCTTCACGGCCGTGCCCTGGCCGCTGAGCACGTCGGGATGGTCGTAGGGCGGGATCAGCGTCATGCCGCGCTCGGTGGCGAGCCGGCGCGTCAGCGCCTCGCGGTCCTCGGTGAAGCGGTCGTACTGCACCACCTCGGCGCCATAGCCGCGCGTGGCCGCGAGCTTGGCGGCCGGCGCGTCCTTGGGCATCACGATCACCGCGGGCATCGACAACAGGCGCGCGGCGAGCGCGATCGCCTGCGCATGGTTGCCCGACGAGAAGGCGATCACGCCGCCCTTGCGCTGCTCGGCGTCGAACTTCGACAAGGCATTGAAGGCACCACGGAACTTGAACGCGCCCATGCGCTGGAAGTTCTCGCACTTGAAGAAGAACTGGGCGCCCCAGCGCGCATCGGCGGTGCTGGATCGCAGCACCGGCGTGCGGTGGGCATGGCCTTCGAGCCGCGCGGCCGCGGCGGTGACGTCGTCGTAGGTGGGGAGTTGCATGGGCCTAGTGTCGCGCAGTTGAAAGCGCGCGGGCAAGGCGGCGGACGCGAGGAGCCCCCCAAAAAAAGAAGCCCGCGGTCTTCGCGACCGCGGGCCCTTCATCCATCGCGTGGGTGCCGGCTCAGGCCTCGGGCGCCACCTGCTGCTGCGGCGCAACCGCGTCGGCCTGGCCGGTCTCTTCCTTCTGGTGCCGCGCCGCGATGAACAGGTACATCGCCGGCACCACGAACAGCGTGAACAGCGTGCCGATCGACAGCCCGCTGAAGATCACGATGCCCATCGCCTTGCGACCCGCCGCGCCGGCGCCCGAGGCGATCACCAGCGGGAGCACGCCGAACACCATGGCGGCCGTCGTCATCAGGATCGGGCGCAGCCGCGTGCCCGAGGCCTCGACGATGGCGTCGAGCTTGCTCAGGCCCTGCTTCTGCAGCCGGTTCGCCACCTCGACGATCAGGATGCCGTGCTTGCTGATGAGGCCCATCAGCGTCACCAGCCCGACCTGCGTGTAGATGTTCATCGAGGCGAAGCCCCAGAAGATGAAGATCATGGCGCCGAACAGGGCCAGCGGCACCGACACCAGGATCACGATCGGGTCGCGGAAGCTCTCGAACTGCGCCGCCAGCGCCAGGAACACGATGATCAGCGCGAACAGGAAGGTGATGGCGAAGTTGCCCGACTCCTGCACGAACTGGCGCGACTGGCCCGCGTAGTCGACCGTGTAGCCGCTGGGCGCGAGCTGCTGCACCACGCCGCGCAGGTACTCGAGCGTCTCGCCCTGTGTGCCGCTGGGCACGCCCTGGATGGTCACCGAGTTGAGCTGCTGGAAGTGGTTCACCGTCTCGGGCTGCACGCTGTACTTCAGGCTCGCGACCGTGCTGGCCGGCACCACGCCGTTGGGCGTCTTGATGTAGAAGTTCAGCACGTCCGAGGGGTTGAGCCGGTCCACCTGCTGCACCTGCGGGATCACCTTGTAGGAGCGGCCCGAAATCGAGAAGTAGTTGACGTAGCCGCCGCCGAGCGCCGCGCCCAGCGCGTTGCCCACGTCCTGCTGCGTGATGCCGAGCGAGGCGATCTTGTCGCGGTCGACCACCACGGTGGCCTGCGGCAGGTCGATCTTGAGGTCGGCGTCGATGTAGTAGAACTTTCCGTCCGCGCGCGCCTTGTCCATGATCTGCTGCGCGAGCGTGTTGAGGTTCTCGAACGGCTCGGTGGTCTTGATCACGAACTGCACCGGCAGCCCCGAGGCGCCCGGCAGCGCCGGGAACTGGAAGGCCACCACCTTGGCGCCCGCGATGCCGTTCCAGCGTTGCTGCAGGTCGGCCTGGATGTCGTGCGCGCTGCGCGTGCGCTGGTCCCAGGGCTTGAGCAGCACGCCGGCGATGCCGGCATTGGTGCTCGGCACGCCGGTCAGCTGGAACAGCTGCGCGTACTCGGGCGTGTCGTGCGCGACCTTGAAGATCTGGTCGGCATAGGTCTGCATCTGCGTGATGGTGGCCGTGGGCGCGCCCACCACCTGCGACAGCACGATGCCCTGGTCCTCCTCGGGTGCCAGCTCGGACTTCGACATCTTGAACATCACGAACAGGAGGCCGATGAGGATCACCCCCATCACGATCATCACCGGCCAGGTGCGCAGCACGCCGCGCAGGATCAGCGCGTAGCGGTGGTGCACGCGCTCGAAGACGTGCTCGATCTTGGTCGCGAACTTGCCGCTGTCCTGCTCGGGCTTGAAGATGCGCGAGCACATCATCGGCGACAGCGTGAGCGCGACCACGCCCGACACCACCACGGCGCCCGCGAGCGTGAACGCGAACTCGGTGAACAGCGAGCCGGTCAGCCCGCCCTGGAAGCCGATGGGCACGTACACCGCCACCAGCACCACGGTCATCGCGAGAATGGGCCCGCCGAGCTCGCGCGCTGCGAGCAGCGCCGCCTGCATCGGCGACTTGCCCTCGCGCATGTGCCGGTCGACGTTCTCCACCACGATGATGGCGTCGTCCACCACCAGCCCGATCGCCAGCACCAGCGCCAGCAAGGTGAGCAGGTTGATCGAGTAGCCCAGCGCCAGCATCACGAAGAAGGTGCCGATCAGCGACAGCGGCATCGCGATCACCGGCACCAGCACCGCGCGCAGGCTGCCCAGGAAGAGATAGATCACCACCGTCACGATCAGCAGCGCCTCGACCAGCGTCTTGATCACCTCGCTGATCGAGGTGTTGATGAAGTCGGTCGAGTCGTAGACGATCTTGCCGGTCAGCCCGCTGGGCAGCTGGGCCTGCAGCTCGGGGAAAGTGGTGCGCACCTGCTTGGCCACGTCGAGGATGTTGGCCTCGGGCGCGACCTTGATGCCGATGAACACCGAGCGCACGCCGTTGAAGGCGACGTTGAAGTCGTAGTTCTCGGAGCCCAGCGTCACGTTGGCCACGTCCTGCAGCCGCACGATGGCGCCGTTGCTGCTCTTGATGGACAGCTGCTTGAACTCGTCCACGCTGTGCAACGAGGTGCCCGCGGTGAGCGGCACGCTCACCATCTGGCCCTTGCTCTGGCCGACGGCGGCGAGGTAGTTGTTGGCGGCCAGCGCCGCGCTCACGTCGGTCGCCGTCACGCCGTAGGCGGCCATCTTCTGCGCATCGAGCCAGGCACGCAGCGCGAAGGTGCGCGCGCCCAGGATCTCGGCGGTCTGCACGCCGGGAATGGCATTGAGCTTGGGCTGCACCACGCGCACCAGGAAGTCGGTGACGTTGTTGTTGGGCAACGTGTCGCTGTAGAAGCCGATGTACATGGCATCGGTGGTCTGGCCGGTGGCCACCGTCAGCACCGGCTGCTGCGCCTGCGGCGGCAGCTGGTTGCGCACCGAGTTGACCTGCGTGTTGATCTCGGTCAGCGCGCGGTTCGAGTCGTAGTTCAGCCGCAGGGTGGCGGTGATGGTCGACACGCCCAGGCTGCTCGAGGACGACAGGTAGTCGATGCCCTGGGCCTGCGACACGGCGGCCTCGAGCGGCTGCGTGATGAAGCCCGCGACCGTGGCGGCGTCGGCACCGTAGTAGGCGGTGCTGATGGTGACCACGCCGTTCTCGGTCTTCGGGTACTGGTTGACCGGCAGGCCGGCCAGCGCGCGCAGCCCGAGCACCACGATCAGCAGGCTCACCACCATCGCCAGCACGGGCCGGCGGATGAAGATGTCGGTGAAGTTCATGCGGACGGCCTCACTTTTCCTGCGGCGTCGGGTTCGGGCTGTTGGCCGGCTGGACGCTGTTGTCGACCTTCACCGGCGTGCCGTTCTTCAGCTTGTTCTGCCCGCTGCTCACCACCACCTGGCCGGCCTCCAGGCCCTTGACGATGGCGATCTGGTCGCCGCGCGTCGGGCCCGTCTCGACGAAGACCTGCTGCGCGACCAGCTGGTCGCCGCTCGGCGCGTTGGCATTGGCCGCCGGCGCGGCCGGCGCGGCGCCCGATGCGCCGGCCGCGGGCGCGGTCGCGGCCTTGAAGGCATCGGCCGTCTTCACCACGAACACGGTCGAGCCGTAGGGGTTGTAGGTGACGGCGGTGGACGGCAGCGTGAGCTGTTCGCGCGCGCCGCCGATGTCGATCTTCACGGTCGCGAACATGCCCGGCAGCAGTTGCTGCTTCGGGTTCGAGACGGTGGCCTGCACCTGCACGTTGCGCGTGGCGGCGTCCACCTTGGGGCTGATCGCATTGATCTTTCCGCTGAAGGCCTGGCCGGCGAAGGCATCGACCGCGAGATTCACCGCCTGGCCGACCGCGAGCCCCGCGAGCTGCTGCTGCGGCAGCGTGAAGTCGACGTAGATCGGGTCCAGCGTCTGCAGGGTGACCAGCTTGTCGCCCGCGTTCACGTACTGGCCCGGATTCAGCGCGGTGATGCCCAGGCGGCCCGCGAACGGCGCGCGGATCGACTTCTTCGCCACCAGCGCGGCCTGCTGCTCGACCTGCGCGCGCTTGGCCTTGAGGTCGTTGGTGTCGGCATCGATCTGCGCCTGGCTCACGGCCTGCACCGCGAGCTGCGCCTGGTCGCGCTTGAGCACGGTGGCGGCCTGCGCGGCGGCGGCCTCGGCCGCGTGCAGCTGGGCGATGTCGGAGTCGGCGTTGAGCTCGACCAGCAGCGCGCCGGCCTTCACGTCCTGCCCGGACTTGAAATGCACCTGGCGCACCAGCCCGGCCACCTCGGTGCCGAGGTCGGCGCCGCGCACCGGGTTCAGCGTGCCGACCGCGGAGAACTGGGACTGCCACTGCAGCTTCTGCACCTCGACCGTCGACACGGTCTGCGGGCCCGGCTTGGGCACGGCGGCAATCAACGCGCGGATCTGCAGGAACTTGCCGAGCGCCAGCGCGGCAACGACCAGCAGCACGCAGCCGATCATGATGATCATTCTCCGGGTCATGGGTAGGCTTCTCTTCGAGTTATGGATGAAGGGACGGGGTGCCGCGGCATGAGGTTTTCATGCCGCGGCGGGATTCAGTTCCGCGCCGGGGCGGATGCGGTGTCGGCGGCCGGGGCGATGGTCGCGTCGGCGAGTTCGCCGCGGTTCCACCAGCCGCCGCCCAGCGCCTGGAACAGCGCGGCGGTGTCGGCATGGCGCGCGGCCTGGGCCTGCACCAGCGCGGTGTGCGTCTGCAGCCAGGCCTGCTGCGCGGTCAGCAGCTGCACGTAGCTGACGGCACCGGCGCGGAACTGCGCGGTCGCCAGGTCGAGCGACTGCCTGGCGAGCGACTCGGCCGTGGCCTGGGTCTGCAGCGCCGTGGCATCGAGCTCGAGCGCGCGCAGCGCATCGGCCACGTTCTGGAAGGCACCGAGCACGGTGTCGCGGTATTGCGCCGCGGCCGCGTCGTAGGCCGCGACCGCCGCGCGCTTCTGCGCGCGCAGCGTGCCGCCATCGAAGATCGGCTGCGCGAGCGCAGCGCCCACGCTCCAGAAATCGGTGGCCGAGCGGAACAGGTCGCGCGAGCGCGTGGCGCTGCTGCCGTAGCTGCCGGTGAGGTTGAACTTGGGATAGAGGTTGGCCGTGGCCACGCCGATCTGGGCGCTGGCCGCGTGCAGCCGGGCCTCGCTGGCGCGCACGTCGGGCCGCTGGCGCGCGAGCTCGGAGGGCAGCGACAGTGGCAGCTCGGCCGGCAGGTTCAGGCTCGCGAGATCGAACTCGGGCAGCCCGGCCTCGCTCGGCAGCCGGCCCGCGTAGACCGCGAGCTGGTGGCGCGTCTGCGCGAGCGACTTCTCGATCGCCGGGATCGTGGCCAGCGTCTGCGCGACCTGGGTGCGCTGCTGCAGCACGGTCGACTTCGGGATGGCGCCGGTGTCGAACTGCTTTTCGATCACGTCGAGCTGCTGCTGCTGCGCCTGCAGCACCTCGCGCGTGGCCTGCAGCTGCGCGCGCAGCGCGGCCTCGCGGATCGCCGTGGTCACGAGGTTGCCGGTCAGGGTCAGGTAGACCGCCTCGACCTGGTAGCCCTGCGCCTCGAGCGTGGCCTGCGCGCCCTCGAGCGCGCGGCGGTTGCCGCCGAAGACGTCGAGCGCATAGCTGACGTTGACCTGGGCGTTGTAGAGCGTGAGCAGCTGGCCGCCGGGCACCTGCGTCGTGACCTGCGAGGCGCGCTCGCGCGTGCCGCCCAGCGAGCCGTTGACCTGGGGCCACAGCAGGCTGCCCGACTGGGCCTCGTAGTTGGCCTGGGCCTGGCGCAAGGTGGCCTGGGCCGAGGCCAGCGTGGGGCTCTGCGCGAGCGCGTCGCGGATCAGGCGGTCGAGCGGCTCGGAACGGAACACGGCCCACCACTGCGCGGGAATGTCCCGGCCCGGCAGCAGTTGCTGCGACTGGCCGCCCGGAACCGGCGCCTGCGCGGTGCGCCCGGGCATCGGCGAGGCCGTGTAATCGGCGCCCTGCGCGGCGGCCGGCAGGCCCGGCGTCTTGAAGTCGGGGCCGAGCGTGCAGGCGCTCAGCAGCAGGGCCGCTCCCAGGACGGCACCCTGGCGGGGCCAGGCTGCGCGACTGCGCGCGGGGCCGGCCGGCGAGGCGTGGCGGGGGTCCTGCGTTGCTTTGTTGTCTTGGTTTTGCATTGGGCGAGGGTTGTACACCCGGAAGGTCGCGAAAAGCTGACCTGAAAAGAAAGAAAGAAAGAAAGGAAAGACCCGTCGAAATCGGGCTGGATTGTGTGGCCGGGCGTTACGCGAGCATTGCGGGTGCTACCGGCCACGCCGGTGAAAACCCTAGCTGCGCAACCGCGCCGGATTCCGTACTCTGTATACAGAGTTCAGAAACGGAGTCGCCCATGCCCGCCCAGCTCGTCAGCATCGAGGTCGCGCCCGACCTCGTCGACCAGGTGTACCGCGCCCTGCTCGGCGCGATCAGCAGCGGCGAGCTCGCGCCCGGCGAGCGGCTCACGCAGGAGGACATCGCGCAGCGGCTCGCGGTGTCGCGCCAGCCGGTGCTGCAGGCGCTGCGGCTGCTCAAGAAGGACGGCTTCGTGCACGACGCGCCAGGCCGCGGCGTGCTGGTGGCGCCGCTCGACGCCGACTGGATGCGCAAGGTCTACCAGGTGCGCGGCGCGCTCGACGTGCTGGCCGCGCGGCTCGCGGCCGCCGAGCGCTTTCGCATCGACCCCGAGCTGATGGAGCGCGGGCGCCGCGCCGCGGGCGGGCGCGACGTCGAGGCCATGATCGATGCCGACATGGCCTTCCACCAGGCCATCTACGCGGCCTCGGGCAATCCGCTGATCGCGCAGAGCGCCGACCAGCACTGGCGCCACCTGCGCCGCGCGATGGGCGCGGTGCTGCAGGCCGAGCCGCAGCGCGAGTCGCTGTGGGACGAACACGAGGCCATCGCGGCCGCCATCGCCGCGGGCGATGCCGGCGAGGCCGCGCGCCTGAGCGAGGAGCACGTGGCGCAGGCCAGCGAGGCGCTGGGCCGGCGCCTGGCCGAGCAGCTCGCGCGCGCATCCACCCCCTCTTCCCCGATCCCTTCCCACCCACGCACGACCCAAGGAGACACCGCATGAAGCTGACCCCCGAGCAACGCGCGCAGTTCGAGCGCGACGGCTACCTGTTCTTTCCCGGCCATTTCTCCCCCGAGGAGACCCGCGTGCTGACCGACGCGGTGCCCGAGCTCTACGGCCGCCGCGAGGCCTTCAACGTGCGCGAGAAGGGCTCGGACGCGGTGCGCACGAACTTCGCGGCCCACCTCTACAGCGAGCCCTTCGCGAAGCTCGCGCGCCATCCGCGCATGGTGGGCCCGGTGCGCGACCTCTTCGAGGAGGAGGTCTACATGCACCAGTTCAAGATCAACGGCAAGATGGCCTTCGAGGGCGACGTCTGGCAATGGCACCAGGACTACGGCACCTGGCTCAACGACGACCTGATGCCGACCGAGCGCGCGATGAACGTCGCGATCTTTCTCGACGACGTGAACGAGCACAACGGCCCGCTGATGTTCATCCCGGGCAGCCACCGCAAGGGCGTGGTCGACGCGAAGCACGACCTCACGACCACCAGCTACCCGCTGTGGACGGTCGACAACGCGCTGATCCGCCAGCTGGTGGATCGCGCCGGCGGCAAGGACGGCGGCATCGTCTCGCCCAAGGGCCCGGCCGGCTCGATGATCCTGTTCCACAGCTGCCTGGTGCATGCCTCGGGCAGCAACCTGTCGCCGTTCAACCGCGTGGCGGTCTACCTGAGCCTGTGCGCGGTCAGCAACCACATCCGCCGCCACAAGCGTCCCGAGTACATCGCGCACCGCGACTTCGCGCCGATAGCGATGCTGCCCGACGACTGCCTGCTTAAGCCCTACCCGGTCGACCTGCCGTGGAAGAACGGCCTGCCCGAGAGCGCGCTGCGCACCTCGACCGAGACGCTCGAGGCCGTCGCCTGACCCCGCCCAGAAGAACCACCGAGACAAGACCCCTTCCATGAGCCTCCACCAGAAACTCCAGCAGCGCGCCGCCGAAGGCCGCCCGATCCGCATCGGCCTGATCGGCGCCGGCAAGTTCGGTTCCATGTACCTCGCGCAGATCCCGCGCACGCCGGGCGTGCAGTTGGTCGCGATCGCCGACCTCTCGCCCGCGGCCGCGCGCGTCAACCTCGAGCGCGTGGGCTGGGAGGCCGCGCGCGCCAACGCAACGTCGGTGCAGGAAGCGCTGAAGTCCGGCGCCACCTGGATCACCGAGGACTGGCAGGCCGTGACGCGCGAGCCTTCGATCGACATCGTGGTCGAGTGCACCGGCAACCCCGTGGCCGCGGTCGACCACTGCCTCGACGCCTTCGCGCACGGCAAGCACGTGGTCAACGTGACGGTCGAGGCCGATGCCTTCTGCGGCCCGCTGCTGGCGCGCCGCGCGCAGCAGGCGGGCGTGGTCTATTCGCTGGCCTTCGGCGACCAGCCCGCGCTGATCTGCGACCTGGTGGACTGGGCCCGCACCTGCGGCTTCCCGGTGGTGGCGGCCGGGCGCGGCCACAAGTGGCTGCCGCACTTCAGCGAATCCACGCCCGAGACCGTCTGGGGCAACTACGGCCTCACGCCCGAGCAGGCGCGGCGCGGCGGGCTCAACCCGAAGATGTTCAACAGCTTCCTCGACGGCTCCAAGCCCTCGATCGAGAGCTCGGCCGTGGCCAATGCCACCGGGCTGGGCGTGCCCTCCGACGGCCTGCTCTATCCGCCGGCCAGCGTGGAGGACATCCCGTTCGTGACCCGTCCGCGCGACGAAGGCGGCGTGCTCGAGCGCAAGGGCATGGTCGAGGTGGTCTCCTCGCTCGAGGCCGACGGCCGCAGGATCCCCTACGACATCCGCATGGGCGTGTGGGTCACGGTCGAGGCCGAGACCGACTACATCAAGAACTGCTTCGAGGAATACAACGCCCACACCGACCCGAGCGGGCGCTACTTCACGCTCTACAAGCGCTGGCACCTGATCGGGCTCGAGGTCGGCCTGTCGGTCGCGAGCGTGGCGCTGCGCGGCGAACCCACGGGCGTGGCCACCTGCTGGAACGCCGACGTGGTCGCCACCGCCAAGCGCGACCTCGCGCCCGGCGAGCTGCTCGACGGCGAAGGCGGCTACACGGTCTGGGGCAAGCTGCTGCCGGCCGAGCGCTCGCTGCGCATCGGCGGCCTGCCGCTGGGGCTGGCGCACGGCATCAAGCTGGTGCGCCCGGTACGCAAGGGCCAGAGCCTGACCTGGGCCGACGTGGCGATGGACACCGGCACCCACGCCTTCAAGCTGCGCAGCGAACTCGAGGCGATGTTCGCGCCGAAGGAACAGGCCCGGGCGGCCTGAACCCGACCCACATCACGACGGCGCGGCTCAGCCCGCGTCCGCCACCGGCAGGTAGACCTCGTGCCACAGCACGACCTTGCCGAGCGCATCGAAGCGCAGCAGCAGCATCGCGTCGAAGTGGTCGACCGCGCCCGCGGTCCGCTCGACGCGCGCGCGCATCGCGAGCACCACCGACTCCTCGTCCGCCACCGCGTGGCTCACGCGGTAGTCGATGCGCGCGATCGTGGCGCGAAAGCCGTTCAGGAACGCCAGGTAGTTGTCGTGGTCGGCATCGTGGCGGCGGCCGTTGGCCTCGACCACGAAGCGCGGCGCGAAGCGTTCGGCGATCAGCGCCTGCGTGAGCGCGGTGTCGGCGCGCAGGTTCTTCCTGTTCCAGTCCAGCAGTTCGTGCGCCCGGCGCAGGTTGTCGTCGCGTGTCATCGGCATCGGTCGATTCTGCCTCGGGCGACCGGCCCGGCCGGCCAGCGCCATGCTGAAGGTCGGGGCGACCGCCATTGCGCTGCCGGCCGCGTCGTAAAAGAATATGCAACTCGCTGTCGAAATGCCGGTCAGCCAGCCGTCATTGGTGTGAGCGATCTTGCTCGATCCGCTTTTCACGACGGAGTTGCACCATGCAGTACATGCTTTTGTTCTATCAGACGCCTGCCGAATTCGAGCAGCGCGACGATGCGTCCGCCCAGGCCCGGCGCGCGAGCTGGGTGGCCTACGCCGACGCGGTGCGCCAGTCGGGCCTCGCGCTCGGCGGCCACGGCCTGATGCCGCCGATGACCGGCACCACCCTGCGCATCCGCGGCGACAGGCGCCAGGTGCAGGACGGCCCCTTCGCCGACACCAAGGAGCAGCTCGGCGGCTACTTCGTGATCGACGTGCCCGACCTCGACGCCGCGCTCGAATGGGCCGCGCGCGCGCCCTGCGCCGCCACCGGCGGCGTGGAAGTCCGTCCGGCCTTCACCGCCAGCGCCCAGGGCGGTTGAGACCGCCGGGGCACGCGCCATGAACGACACGGCCGCCCGCGAGGCTGCCGAGCGAGCGGCCCGCCAGTCCTATGGCCGGCTGCTCGCGATCCTTTCGGCACGCACGCACGACATCGCCGGCTCCGAGGACGCGCTGGCCGATGCCTTCGCGCGCGCGCTCGAGCGCTGGCCCGCCGATGGCGTGCCCGAGCGTCCCGACGCCTGGCTGCTGAGCGTCGCGCGCAACCGCCGGCTCGACGCCTGGCGCCACACCCGCGTGCAGGACGACGCCACCCAGACCCTGCTGCTGCTGGCAGGCGAGATGGACACCGCCGAGGCCGAGGGCCATGCCGTGCCCGACGACCGGCTGCGCCTGTTCTTCGTCTGCGCCCATCCGGCCATCGACGCCGCCGCGCGCACGCCGCTGATGCTGCAGACCGTGCTGGGCCTCGATGCCGCGCGCATGGCCGGCGCCTTCCTCACCTCGCCCGCCACCTTGAGCCAGCGGCTGGTGCGCGCCAAGACACGCATCCGCAACGCGCGCATCCCCTTCGAGTACCCGCAGGCTCGCGAGCTGCCGCAGCGACTGCAGGACGTGCTCGACGGCATCTATGCCGCCTACGGCACCGGCTGGGACGACGTCGACGGCGCCGATGCGCGGCCCGACGGCCTCACCACCGAGGCCATCGACCTCGGCCGCATCCTCTGCGCGCTGATGCCCGAGGAGCCCGAGCCGCTGGGCCTGCTCGCGCTGATGCTGTTCTGCGAGAGCCGCGCCGAGGCGCGCCGCAGCGACAGCGGGGCCTACGTGCCGCTCGACCAGCAGGATCCGGCGCGCTGGAATCCAGACCTGCTCGCCGAGGCCGAGGCCTGCCTGCGCCGCGCCTCGGCCATGCAGCGCCTGGGCGCCTACCAGCTCGAGGCCGCGATCCAGTCGGCGCACTGCGAGCGCCGCGTCGGCGCGCCGGTGCCGCCCGAGGCGCTGGTGTCGCTGTACGAAGGCCTGCTCGCGCTGCGGCCCAGCATCGGCGCGCAGGTGAGCCTGGCCTGCGCGCTCGCCAACGCGCGCGGACCCGACGCCGGCCTGCGCACGCTCGATGCGATCCCGCCCGACGAGGTCGCGAACTACCAGCCCTTCTGGGCCGCGCGCGCGCACCTGCTGGCGGCCGGCGGCGCGCGCGCCGCGGCGCGCCAGGCCTACGAGCGCGCGATCGGCCTCGCGAGCAGCGCGGCGGTGCGCACCTACCTCGGGGCGATGATGCTGCGCCTGTGAGGTGCGGCGCGCTCAGCCCGCGTCGGGCCGGGCATTGAAGGTGCGCGGGAACAGCGCCGCCCGCGAACGGTCGCGCAGCCGGTAGCGCATCGCCGGGCGCCCCGCCCCGCCCGCGAGCATGCCGGCCTCCTCCATGAAGCCGCCGTCGAGCATGCGCTTGCGGAACGCGCTCTTGTCGACCGGGCGCCCGAGCACGACCTCATAGGTGTGCTGCAGCGCCGGCAGCGTGAACGGCTCCTCGAGCAGGAAGGCCGGCAGCGAGGTGTATTCAACCTTGCTGCGCAGCCGCGCCACCGCCGCCGCGAGCAGCTCGCCATGGTCGAAGGCCAGCCGCTTGCGCAGCGCCGCCTCGACCTCGAACCACGCCACCTCGGCCGCGTTGGCGCCACCGCGCAGCTGCATCGCCTGCGCCGGGATCAGCGCATAGAAGCAATGCGTGGCCGACCAGCCGCGCGGATCGCGCTTCGCCCCGCCCCAGCTGCCGAGCTGCTCGAGGTAGGGCGTGACCACGCCAGTCTTCTCGCGCAGCTTGCGCAGCGCGCAGTCGAGCAGCGTGGCGTCCTCGTCGACGTTCACGAAGCCGCCCGGCAGCGCCCAGCGTCCTGGATAGGGCTCGGCGCTGTCGGCGGGGCGACGCACCAGCAGCACCTGCAGCGCGTCGTCGAGCACGGTGAACATCGCCACGTCGACGGTGACGAGGGGGCGGGGAAAGTCGAGCGAGGATGGGGAAGAAGAGGGCTTGCTCACGCGGGCTTGACGTTCGGATGATTAGTTGTACTATACAACCTTCAATTTGTTGTACTGAACAACTAATTAACCGAGCACTGGCCAACCTCTGCCGACGAGGCGAAAACGGCAGTCCCCAGAGATGAGAACGGGATGAAGAAGATGACCGACACCACCCTCCACCGCGCCGCCCTGATCGAGCGCATCGCCCAGGGCTTCGAACCCCGCTACCCGCTGTTCTGGGGCCACCAGCCCGAGAAGGACGGCAGCGCCGGCAAGGGCTGCTTCAGCCAGTGGTTCGAGGCGCCGTTCGAGATCGAGGGCGTGCGATACGCGACGGCCGAGCACTTCATGATGGCCGGCAAGGCGCGGCTTTTCGGCGACACCGAGGTCCTGGGCCAGGTGCTCGCCGCGCGCACGCCGGCCGAGGCCAAGAAGCTGGGCCGCGCGGTGCGCGGTTTCGACGACGCCGCATGGACTAACGCGGCCTTCGACCTGGTCGTGCAGGGCAACCTCGCGAAGTTCTCGCAGCATGCGGCGATGGGCGAGTTCCTGTTGCGCACCGGCGAGCAGGTGCTGGTGGAAGCCAGCCCCTACGACGCGATCTGGGGCATCGGCATGGCCGCGAGCCATGCCGACGCACGCGAGCCGGCGCGCTGGCGCGGCCAGAACCTGCTGGGCTTCGCGCTGATGGCCGTGCGCGACCGACTGCGGGCGGGTTGAAATCATGACGACCTCGACGGAAGACCGCTTCCGCGGCGCCCTGCTCGGCCTGGCCTGCGGCGACGCCGTCGGCACGCGCGTGGAATTCAGCCCGCGCGGCAGCTTCGTGCCCGTCACCGGCATGCAGGGCGGCGGGCCCTTCGGCCTCGCGCCCGGCGAATGGACCGACGACACCTCGATGGCGCTGTGCCTCGCGGCCAGCCTGGTCCATTGCCGCGGCTTCGATGCCGTCGACCAGATGAACCGCTACTGCAACTGGCGCAGCGTGGGCTACATGAGCAGCAACGGGCGCTGCTTCGACATCGGCATCACGGTGTCGAACGCGCTGTCGCGCTACCTCGCGAGCGGCGATCCCTTCGCGGGCGATCCCGATCCGCGCACCGCCGGCAACGGCGCGCTGATGCGGCTCGCGCCGGTCGCGATGTTCGGCGTGGCCGATGCGCCCGCGCTGCTGCGGCTTGCCGCCGACAGCACGCGCACCACGCACGGCGCGGCCGAAGCCATCGCCTGCTCGCGCCTGTTCGCGCTGCAGCTGCAGGCCGCGCTGCGCGGCGAGAACAAGGCGTCGATCCTCGCGCCGCGCGACCTCGGCGAAGCACCGAGCCCCGGCGTGGCCGCGCTCGCGGCCGGCCGCTGGCGCGACAAGCCGCGCGATGCGATCAAGGGCTCGGGCTATTGCGTGGAATCGCTCGAGGCGGCGCTGTGGTGCTTCGCGCAGGCCGACTCCTTCGAGGAAGCGATCCTCGCGGCCGCCAACCTCGGCGACGACGCCGACACCACGGCCGCGATCTGCGGCCAGCTCGCGGGCGCGTTTCATGGCGTGGCGGGCATTCCGGCGCCATGGCTGGCCACGCTCGCGATGCGCGACGAGATCGACGCGATGGCGCGCGCGCTGTTCGCGCTCGCCCACCCGGCCTGATCCCTTCGCTATTGCGCGTACGACAGCGGCAGCGCGGTCGTGAACTTGATCTCCTCCATCGCGAAGCTGGAACTGACGTCGAACAGCTCGGTGTCGGCGATCAGCCGCTTGTAGACCTTGTCGTAGGCCGCGATGTCGGGCACCACCACGCGCAGCAGGTAGTCGATCTCGCCGCTCATGCGATAGAACTCGACGATCTCGGGGATCACGTCGACCACGGCCTTGAAGCGATCGAACCAGGCCTGCGTGTGGGTGCTGGTGCGCACGGCGACGAACACCGTCACGCCGACGTTGACCTTCTGCGGATCGACCAGCATCACGTTGCGCGTGATCACGCCGGCTTCCTTGAGCCGCTGGATGCGGCGCCAGCACGGCGTCTGAGACAGGCCGACCTGGCTCGCGAGATCTGCGATCTGGCGCCCGGCGTCGAGCTGCAGCAGCTCGAGAATCTTTCTGTCTATGGCGTCCAATTTTATTTTTGCCATGAAAAATAGAATTTGATTCTCAAAAATCAGGGAAATCGAGTCTACAACGCAAGCCTTTTCCTGTCGCGGCTTCGCAGAATCGAGGCATGGACATCTACCTCGACGCCAACGCCACCACCCCCGTTCTGCCCCAGGCCCGCGAGGCCGCGCTGGCCGCCATGGCCGGCGATTTCGGCAACCCCAGCAGCATCCACAACACCGGCCTCAAGGCCCGGGCGCTGATGGACGCGGTGCGCGAGCGCGCCCGCCGCGCGATCGGCGCGCCCACGGGGCGGCTGCTGTTCCTCAGCGGCGCGACCGAGGGCATCCAGACCGCCGTGCTGTCGGCTCTGAACGCGCTGCGCGCGCGGCGCCAGGCCGGCGAGAGCGTGCCCGAGCTGCTGCTCTACGGCGCGACCGAGCACAAGGCCGTGCCCGAGGCGCTGCGCCACTGGAACGCGCTGCTGGGCCTCGACCTCGAGGTGCTGGCGATTCCCGTGGGCCGCAACGGCCGCCACGACCTCGACTGGCTGCGCGCGCACGCGCCGCGCGCCGGCATGGTCTGCACCATGGCCGCCAACAACGAGACCGGCGTGGTCAGCGACCTCGACGGCATCGCGGCCGCGCTGGTCTGCAGCCCGGCGCTGTGGATGGTCGACAGCGTGCAGGCGCTCGGCAAGCTGCCGCTGCGCCTGGGCGAGCGACCGATCGACTACGCGCCCTTCTCGGGCCACAAGCTCTACGCGCCCAAGGGCATCGGCCTGCTCTACGTGCGCGAGGGCGCGCCCTTCACGCCGCTGATGGCCGGCGGCGGCCAGGAGGATTCGCTGCGCTCGGGCACCGAGAACATGTCAGGCATCGCCGCGCTCGGCGCGGTGCTGGGCGCGTTGGAGGAAGGCTTCACCTTCCGCCGCGCCGACGCGCTCGCGGCCTGCCGCGACCGCCTGGCCGCCGCGCTGGCCGAGGCCTTCCCGGGCCTGGTCTTCAATGCGCCGAGCGCGCTGTGTCTGCCGACCACGCTGAACTTCTCGGTGCCGGGCCTGAGCTCCAAGCTGCTGCTGGACCTGTTCGACGCGGCCGACATGCGCGTGAGCGGCGGCTCGGCCTGCGGTGCCTCGAAGGCCCGGCCCAGCTACGTGCTCGAGGCGATGGGTCTGCCCGCCTGGCAGACCGCGTCGGCGGTGCGGCTGTCCTTCGGTCCTGCCAGCGACGATGCCTTCATCGACGAGGCCTGCGCGCGCATCCGCGCCTGCGGCGAGTCGCTGCGCCAGAGCTGCCTGGGCCCGGTGCCGCAGAACCAGGCGCAGCCACCCGAGCGCCTGACCCGCTTCGTGGTGGACGGCGCCTGCTGCTACCTGCTGGCCGATGACCAGAGCCGGCGCTGCGTGGTCATCGATCCGCTGCCCGAACTGAACGCGCAGCTGACCCAGTGGCTGGGCTGCCACGGCTACACGCTGGCGGCCGTGCTCGACACCCACAGCCATGGCGACCATGCCTCCTCGGGGCCCGAACTGCGTGCCGCCGTGCCGGCGCATCAGCTGGAGGCGGGCGCGGTGGATGCGCTCGGCTGGCCCGAAGGCGCGACGCAGATCGCGCTCGGCGCGCTGCGCCTCACGCGGCTGGCCGTGCCGGGCCACACCGCCGACTCCACCGTCTACCTGCTGCGCGACGCCAAGGGGCTGCGCCTGGCCTTCGTCGGCGACACCGTGATGCCCGGCGCGCTGGGCCGCAGCGATTTCGCGCAGAGCCGGCCGCTGGCCTTCGGCCCGTCCCTGCTGAAGCTGCAGCGCGCCCTCAAGCCCGACACGCTGCTGCTGCCGGGCCACGACTACGACGACCGCTTCGCGAGCACGCTGGTCACCGAGCGCATGGCCCAGCCGCTGCTCGACGACGTGCTCGACGGCCACCTCGACGCGCAGGGCTTCGCGAGCGCGAAGGCGGCGCTCGAGCGCGACCTCGGGCTCACCGAATACCGGACCATGGCCTGCGGCGCGCGGGTCGACCGCTGCGCCGGCAGCGGCACGCCCGAGCTGTCGCCCGAGGCCTCGGCCGCGCTGCTGCGCAAGCATCCGGGCCTGCTGCTGGTCGACGTGCGCGAACCCTACGAGCAGCGGCTCGGCCAGCCCGGCGTGCTCGATGCCGCGCGGCGCCAGGCCGTGCCGCTCTCGCGGCTGCTCAACGCCCTGCCCGACTGGCTGGCGCTGCCGGGCGAAACGCCGATCCTGTTCTTCTGCCGCAGCGGCAACCGCAGCGCGCAGGCGGCGCGCGCGCTGCGCCGCCTCGGCCATGCGCAGGCCTGGAGCCTCGCGGGCGGTCTCGCGCTGTGGCCGCGCCATGCCGCGGACGAAGTGCGCACCCTGCACGACGCAGTGCACTGATGCGCGCGCGGTCCGGGAACCTTCGCCGCGCGCCCGAACCGCATTCACGCTCACAACGATGTCAGGGACCGTCTCGATGAACCTTCGCCGCCGCCTTCTGCTCGCCACCTGCACCTGGGGCGCCACCGCCACCATGGTCCATGCCCAGACGCGGCGCGACGATGTCGCGGGCCGCTTCAAGAAGCTCGAGGGCTTCCGGTTCGACCAACTGCCGCTGCAGGACGCGATCACGCTGGTCCACGGCAATGGCAAGCGCCGCATCGCGGTGTTCTCCGATCCGCGCTGCGGCCACTGCCAGCGCGTCGACAAGGACCTGAAGGCGATCGGCAACGTCACCGTCCATGTCTTCCTCTACCCGGTGCTCGGCGAGGAATCGGTGGCCAAGGCACGCAACATCCTCTGCAGCGCCCGGCCGGCCCGCAACTGGGAGCAATGGATCGAGAAGGGCATCGACCCCGGCGCGCCCGCGGGCCGTTGCGATGCCTCGCCGCTGCAGCGCAACGCGGCGCTCGGCAGGCGCTACGACGTGAGCGGCACGCCCACGCTGATCTTCGGCGACGGCACGCGCGTGCCGGGCGCGATACGGGCGGCGTGGATCGAGCAGTTGCTCGACGCCGCCGAGCGCCCTTAGTCCACCAGCGCGGCTTCGCGCACGCGCCGCCCGGCGACCTGCGCGCCGCCCTGCGACAGCGTCACGCCCACCACCTGCCCGCCCTCGCGCTGGAACACGACCTGCGCGCCGATCTCGCCCACCGTGAAGCGGTCGGTGCCGATCGGCTTGAGCGGGTTGTAGCCACGGCCGCTCTCGCGCACCAGCAGGCGGCCGCTGCGTACCGTGAAGTCCAGCGACTTGGAGGGGGTGACGCGGTACTCGCCGCGGTACTCGGCCAACTTGTCGGCATCGACCGGCACCTCGACCGTGGGCGCCGGATAGCGGCTCTTGCCGATCGCCAGCATCACGCGCTGCAGCGGCGCGCGCGTGTTGCTGCTCAGGAGGATCATGGCCTCGCCGGTGTCGGGCGCGAGCATCCACAGGGTGCGGTAGCCCTCGGTGACGCCCGCGTGGTAGTAGGTGCGGCGAGCGCCCTCGGTGCCGCGCACCATCACCGCATAGGCGATCTCGGCGCCCTCGTAGCTGGCGAGCGGCGTGAGCAGGCGCACGGCGGCCGGTCCGAACGGGCCGCTGGCGCCGGCAAGGATGGCGCGGCTGAAGACCATCATGTCGGCCGCGGTCGAACGCAGCGCCGCGATCGGCGCATAGGCCTTCATGTCGAGCAGCGACTGGCGCCGGTCGCCCGCGAAGGCCGGCGCCATGCGCGAGGCCTTGTCGCCGAGCAGGATCACGGTGTCGTTCATGCCCAGCGGCTCGGTGATGCGCGCGCGCACCAGTTCGCTCCAGGTCGTGTGGTAGCGGTCGGCCACCAGCAGGCCGACCAGCGCCATGCCGTAGTTGCTGTACGCGCCCGCGCAGGGCGGCGCGGCGCCCAGCAGCTTGATGCGCGGCAGCGCGTCGTAGAGCTCCTGGCGTTCGAAGGCGCGCATCTGCGAGGCCAGCGCCGGGCCGCCGGTCACGCCGTCGGCCATCACCGGCATGCAGCCGGTATGGGTCACCAGCTGACGCAGCGTGACCGAGGCCACCGCCGGCGACAGCGGTGCCTTGATCTTGCCGGCCATCAGCTGGCCCAGGTTGTCGTCGAGCTTCATGTCGCCGCGCTCCACCGCCTGCGCGAGCAGCAGGCCGGTGAAGACCTTGGTGACCGAGCCGATCTCGAACATCGGCTGCTCGGCGCTCTCGGCCGAGAGCGCGCGCGGCGCGGGCGGCTCGGGGTTGTAGGCCGCGCCGTAGCTGGCCTTGCCGCCGCGCAGCAATCCCACCACCACGGTGCCGCGCTCGCTGCCGAGCGCGGTGCGCGCGATCAGGGCCGGATCGCTCGCGAGCGAGAGCGCCGCGCCGGGCGGCGACTGCGCGACGGCCGGGGCGACCAGCACCATCGACAACACGGACAGCAGCGCCAGGCGCCGCAGCGAGGCAGGGGCGCCGCAGCGCGGACCGCGGGAGAAAAGCCGCATCGTCGATTCCTCGATCAGGGACACAGGCCCGGATGGTGCCACGCCACGAAGGCCTTGCCCCGCCCCGCCACAATCGCCCCATGCGTGCATTGCTCACCACCTTCTCCTGGCAGGAACTGCGACACCACCCCTGGCGCAACGCGGCGGCGGTGCTGGCCGTGATGCTGGGCGTGGCGCTCGCGTTCTCGGTGCAGCTCATCAACGCCTCGGCGCTCGACGAGTTTTCGAGCGCGGTGCGCTCGGTCAACGGCCAGCCCGACCTCGAGCTGCGAGCGCCGCAGGGCGGCTTCGACGAGGCGGTGTTCGAGACGCTGGCACGCCAGCCGCAGGTGACGCTCGCGAGTCCGGTGCTCGAGTTCCAGGCGCTCGCGCTGGTCGCTCCGGCGCCCGGAGGCGAAGAGCGTCAGGTGCCGCTGCGCGCGATCGGCGTCGACGCGCTCGCACTGCCCGCGATCGCGCCCGCGCTGATGCCGCAGCCCGATGCGAATGCCGAACGCTTCGCGCTGTTCGCGCCCGACCTGGTGTTCCTCAACGCCGCCGCGCGCAGTGCGCTCGGCCTGCCCGCGCAGGCGCCGGCCGGCGCCGAGGAGAACGTGCGGCTGCGCAGCGGCGCCGACTGGCAGCGGCTGCGCGTGGCCGGCCACGTGGCGGCCGGCGGCGGCGCGATCGCGGTGATGGACATCGCCACCGCGCAGGAGCGCTTCGGCCGGCTCGGCCAGCTCAGCCGCATCGACCTGCGGCTGGCCGCCGGCACCGACCGCGCGGCCTTCATCGCGGCGCTGCAGGCCATGCCCGGCTGGCCCGCCGGCCTGCAGTTCGCCGAGCCCGGCGATTCGGCCGAGCGCGTGAGCAACCTCTCGCGCGCCTACCGCGTCAACCTCACGGTGCTGGCGCTGGTGGCGCTGTTCACCGGCGCCTTCCTGGTGTTCTCGGTGCTCGCGCTCAGCGTCGCCAAGCGCGCGCAGCAGTTCGCGCTGCTCGGCGTGCTGGGCCTCACGCCACGCCAGCGGCTGCGGCTGGTGCTGGCCGAATCGCTGGTGCTCGGGCTGATCGGCAGCGTGGCCGGGCTCGCGCTCGGCACCGCGCTGGCCGATGTCGCGCTGCGCGTGCTCGGCGGCGACCTCGGCGGCGGCTACTTCGAGGGCGTGGCGCCCACGCTGCACTGGAGCGGCGGCGCGGCCCTGCTCTATGGCGCGCTCGGCGTGGCGGCCGCGCTGGTGGGCGGCTGGTGGCCCGCGCGCGCGGCGCAGGCGCTGCCCGAGGCGCAGACGCTCAAGGGCCTGGGCGCGCCGCCCGCGCAGGGCCGCAGCCACTGGCTGGCGCTGGGCCTGATCGCGCTGGGCGCGGCGCTCGCCAACCTGCCCGCGATCCGCGGCGTGCCGGTGGCGGCCTACCTGTCGGTGGCCTGCCTGCTGGTCGGCGGCATCACCGCGCTGCCGTGGCTGATCGCGCTGCTCTACGACCGCATCGCGCCGCTGCTGTCGCGCCGCGTGCTGCCGATGCTGGCGATCGAGCGCGCGCGCCGCATGCGCGGCACCGCGGCGGTGGCGGTCAGCGGCGTGGTCGCGAGCCTCAGTCTCGCGGTCGCGCTCACGGTGTTGGGCGCGAGCTTCCGCGACTCGGTCACGCAATGGCTCGACATCGTGCTGCCGGCCGACCTCTATGTGCGCGCCACCTCGAGCGGACGCGGCGGCAACAGCGGCGCCGAGAGCAGCACCGACACCGCGACCTTCGCGCCCGAGCTCGTGCAGGCGCTGTCGCGGCTGCCCGGCGTGGAACGCAGCGGCACGCTGCGCACGCGCTCGCTGCAGCTCGACACGGCGCAGCCCGCGGTGACGCTGATCTCGCGCCACCTCGAAGGCGGCGTGGCGCAGGCGCTGCCGCTGGTGGGCCGCGCATTGCCGGTGCCCGAGGGGCAGATCGGCATCTACGTGAGCGAGCCGATGGTCGAGCTCTACGGCGCCAGGCCCGGCAGCGGCTTCGCACCGCTGTCGAACGCGCTGGCGCCCGCAGCGGGCGGCGCACCGGCCACCTTCTTCGTGGCCGGCGTGTGGCGCGACTACGCGCGGCAGTTCGGCGCCATCGCGATCGAGGCACGCGACTTCGAACGCCTGACCGGCGATCGCGATGTCAGCGACATCGCGCTGTGGCTCGCGCCCGGCGCCACGGAAGGCGCGGTGCAGGAAGCGGTGCGCGCACTGGCGGCGCAACGCGGGGGGTCGGAAGTGGAGATCGCATCCGTGGGCCAGATCCGCGCGGTCTCGCTGCGCATCTTCGACCGCAGCTTCGCCGTCACCTACTGGCTGCAGGCGGTGGCGATCGCGATCGGCCTGTTCGGCATCGCCGCGAGCTTCAGCGCGCAGGTGCTCGCGCGGCGCAAGGAATTCGGCCTGCTCGCGCACCTGGGCTTCACGCGCGCGCAGGTGCTCGCGGTGGTGGCCGGCGAAGGCGCCGCCTGGACCGCCATCGGCGCGGTGGCCGGACTGGGCCTGGGCCTCGCGGTGTCGGTGGTGCTGGTGAAGGTGGTCAATCCGCAGAGCTTCCACTGGACCATGGACCTGCTGCTGCCCTGGGGCCGACTGCTCGCGCTGTGCGCGGCCGTGGTGGCCGCGGGCACCGTCACCGCGTGGATGGCGGGGCGGGCCGCGGCCGGCAAGGATGCGGTGCTGGCGGTGAAGGAAGACTGGTAGGTGCCGCTTCGCGCGGACAAAAAAAAGCAGGCACGCGACCTGCGGATGTCCGCGGTCCCGTGCCTGCCGGCGCTTTGTCTGCGCGCCTTTTCCCCCTGCTCCCTTTCTTCTTCGGCCGAAGACGACCGGCTTTCGCCGGCCATCGTTCGTGCCGCTCAGTTGCAGTACTGGGCGTTCGCGTCGGTGTTGACTTCCGGCGGCTTGGCCGCGAGGAACTTCTGCACCGGCACGACCGTGGCGTTGCAGTTGTCGTCGGTGCGCAGGTCGAAGACGTGCCAGTAGCGCGTCGAGTCCGCCACCTCGCCCGCCGGCGGCGAGAAGACCGACTGGGCGCCGCGGTTGCTCAGTTCCACGCGCGCGGGCGATCCGGTCTGGCCCGGGTTGTAGGTGCCGGAGTAGTTGTAGACGAAGAAGCGGTAGGTGCGATTGCGCGCGAGCTTCGCGAAAGTCGTGTACTCGGGACCGAAGCTGTCCACGTCGTCCACGTCGAGGCCGATGAACGGCGCGGCCGCGAGCGAGCCCTTGTTGGCGTAGTAGACCTCTTCACCGACATTCGCGCCCATCGTGTGGGAATCGAGGTCGAAGGGCCGTTCACCCCAGGTCAGCTTGATCGACATGGCCGAGGCCGTCAGCGTGAGGCAGCCATCGATCGTGATGTCCTGCTCGCCCAGCGTCGCATTCGCCGCATTGGAGAGTTCGGCGTTCTTGCTCGCCACCACGAAGGCCTCGCTGCTGCGCTTGGCCGGCACCGAGAACTCGCCATTGGCATTGGTGACGGCAGAACCGACGCCGCTGTACGACTTGCCTTCCGACAACACGACCGCACCCGCGACGCGCTCGCCGGCCGCGTTCTGCACGCAGCCGTTGACGCGCACCGTGTTGTAGACCTGATCGGCGTTCCATGTCGTGAAGTGTGTGACCGTGCCTTCGTAGTACTGGTTGGGCGCGGTGCCCTGCAGGCTCGCGCTGCCCTCTTCCACCCACAGGCCCGTGCTCGTGTTGTAGAAGAACAGCGGCACCGTCGGCGGCAGCGCGGCGCTGCGCGACGAAGGCGCGATGCGCACGGTGGCGCTCACGCCCTGCGCGAGTTGCAGCGGTGCGCCGTCCGCGTCGACGAAGCTGGCGTCGAGCGCGCCGAAGCTCTCCATCGCCGCCGGTTCGCCGCTGGTGGCGGCGAGGTAGTTGCCGGGCATCAGGTTGACGTTGGTCGCGGGCGCGATCGGCGTGAGGCGGCCGGTGGCCTGGCCAGTGGGCGCGCTGCCATCGGCGCGGCGCAACGCGTTGGCGGGCAAGCGCACCATCGCGGTCGAGCCCGGCACCGCGATGTCGCGCGCAAGAGCCGGATTGAAGGTGTCGCTGAAGGCCACCGGCAGCATCGGGATGTTGATGACGGTGCTGGCCTCGGCGGCCGCGAGCGCGGCGGTGGCACGGCTCTGCGGTGCGAAGCCGCTCTTCTCGTAGCTCAGCAGCACCGAGGTGCCGTTGGTGATGCCTTCGAGCGCGTAGGAACCGTCGTCGCCGGTCATGGCGCTGATGCCATCGGCCGTGACCTTGACCTGCGCGATGCCGGCGCCGTCGAGGGCGTTGGTCACGCGGCCCGTGACCTTTGCGTCCTTGCGCACGGGAGTGCCGGGACCGCCCGGGTCACCCGGATCACCGGGATCGCCGCCGTTCTGACCGGGCGGCAGGAACGCGAAGCCGGAGCTTCCGCTGCCGCCGCCGCACGCGGCAACGGCCAACGCGACCGCCACGGCGGCCACTGCAATCTTGAATTTCATGGGTGTTCTCCCCCTCTGTAGCAACTGATCGATGAGTGCGGCTGCAATGCAGCAGCGTCGGATTCCGATGCGCGCCATGCCATGCGATGCATCGAAGGGGACCGAGCGTATGCATCGCGAGTCGCGGCAAACAGTGCCAAAAGTCACGCACATGCAACGGCCGCCGCATGCGATGGGAGAAGTGAATACGGAAGACCTCTCGGGGGTATTCGCATCGCCGCGATCGGCCGATGCAACCCGATTGCGCTAAGCGTTCCAGTCGATCAGACCGGTACCGCTCCAGTGACCGAACGAGGTGAGGTCGAGCTTGGGCCGCGCGATGCGACGCCAGGTCGCGACCATGTTCATCACGCGGATGTCGTCGAACACGACCAGCGCATGCGCGGGCAGGTTCAGCGTCGCGAGGTTGTCGAGCATCCGCGCCTCGGTGTGGCCGTCCTTGGGTCCGTCGACGAAGACCAGGTCGGCGGCCTCGAACAGCGCGCGATGCGCCTCGACGCCACCGGACGCGGAGATGTCGTGCAGCACCTGGCGCACGCGGCCCTGCTCGAAGTCGGCGGGCGCGAGCCAGGTCTGCTCGAAGCCGTGCCAGGGATGCAGGTCGAAGGTGGTCACGCTGCCGCCCGCGGGCAATTCCTGCGCGAGCGCGAGCGTGCCCCTTGCCGGTGAAGGTGCCGATCTCGACCACGCGCATCGGCTTCAGCGTGCGCACCAGCGCGGCGAGCAGCCGGTAGTGCTCGCCGGGCCAGGTGTCGAACCAGTGCGGCTCGCTCGAGGTGCGGCCGTCGTAGACGGTCAGCGCGATCTCGCGCGCGGCCGAGGCGGCCCGCAGCGCGATGTCGAGCAGGCGAGCGCTGGGCCGCGCGGGCTCGTCGTCGAGGCTCGCGATGAGCGAGACCTCCTTGTGGCGCGCCGGTACCTCGGCGAGTCGGCGCTGGAGTTCGTCGAAGGTCATGGTGCGGGCCCGATGCAAAAAACGCAGTCTAGGCGCCGCCATGCAGCTTCATGGCGCGGGCGTGAGACGAATCCGCTCCACCGTTTCCTTTTCCACGGCCGCGCGGCTGTAGACCAACGGCACGTACTTGCCTTCGAGCCACAGTGGCGCGAGGTCGCGGTAGTTGGGACTGTCGGGATTGCCCGACTGGCCCGGCGTGTTGATGACGCGCGAGGCATCCCAGTTGCCCACGTCGAGCACCATGCGGAAGGACGCACCCGAGGTCAGCCGATAGTCGCTCGCGCGATAGCTCGCGGCCATCGGCGTGAAGGACGAGCCCGACATCGGCCAGTCGCCCACGTCGAGCTTCCTGCGCGTGGCCGCATCGACGATGCCGCCGAGCGGATGGCGGAACTCGGCGCGGTGCAAGGCGCCCCACTTCCAGGCCGCGGGGTCGGGGCCGAGCTTGTTGCTCAGTTCCTGCATGGCGGGCGCGATGGTCTGCACCAGGATCGCATCGCGCTGCGCGTTGCTGACCCAGCCGAACGGGTTCTCGAGCAGCAGGATCATGCGCGTGTTGTCGCCCGGCAGCGCGTACTGCACGGCCGACTCGCCCGCGCCGGCCTTGAGCACGGCCTGGCGCAGCGGCTTGCTGCTCCACACCTCGTAGAGCGCGGCGGCCGCGCTGTCGCGGTCCATGGTGCCGTCCCAGCCCTGCAGCAGCGCGAGGCCGGCCGCGGTCTGCGCATCGCTGCTGCCCAGGCCCGCGAGCAGCTTGAGCAGGCGCTGCGCCGGCGTGGCGACGATGTCGTTCTGCATGCGTTGCGAATCCTCGAGCGTGAAGCGCTGGCCCGCGGCCACCTTGTCCGCGAACAGCTCCTTCAGGCGCCGCGCGCGCGCCGCGTCGCTCCATTCGTAGCCGATGCCCTTCTTCGCGGCCGGATGCTCGCCCGGGATGTTGTTCTCGTTCGCGGTCACCACATAGCCGCGCGCGGGATTGAACTCGGAGGGCAGCTCGTCGCCATTGCGGAAGCCCGACCACTCGTAGCGGCCGTCGCCCGGCACCGGCATCAGGCCGTCCCAGTTCGGGCGGATCGGCGTGAGCCCGCCGGGGATCCAGCCGATGTTGCCGTCGCGGTCGGCATAGACCTGGTTCTCGCCGGGCGCGCCCCAGCGGTTCATGGCGGCGCGGAACTGGTCCCAGTTCTGCGCGCGCATGTAGTCCATCGAGCCGAAGTACGGCGCCATGCCCGGCTCGAGCCAGGCCGCGCGCAACGCATAGGCGCGGCGCTTGCCGGGCTCGGACAGCAGCACCGGCCCATGGCGCGTGAAGGTGTTGACCAGCTCGCGCGGCGCGCGCTCGCCTTTCACCGCGATGCGCTCGGTCACGCGCACCATCGGCTCCCAGCGGCCCTGGTAGCGGTACTCGTTCGGATTGCGCGGATTGAGCTGGTAGACGTAGAGGTCCTCCTGGTCCATGTAGAAACGCGTGAGCCCGAAGGCGATGGTGCCGTTGTGGCCGATCGACAGGCCCGGCAGGAAGGGCTCGCCGGCGCCGATCGCATCCATGCCGGGCGCGCTCAGGTGTGCCATGTAGCGCAGGCTCGGCGCGCCGTGCGCGCGGTGCGGATCGTTCGCGAGGATCGGCCGGCCCGTGGCGCTGAGCCTGGGCGCGATCACCCAGTTGTTGCTGCCGTAGGCGGCCGTGGGGTCATCCTGCTCGGCCTGTGCCTCGTCGCCTGCCTGCGACACCGCGAAGCTGCCGGGTCCGGCGCCGGGTTGCGGCAACGGCGTGTTGGCCTTGGTGAACTGCGGTGCCTCGGTGGCGCGCAGATAGGCCGCGCGCAGCTCGGCGGCGGGCACGGTGCAGGGATCGAGCCCGGGCGGCACGCGCGGATTGACGGGCGGGTCGAGCTCGCGCCGCAGCCAGTCGGCCTTGATGCCGGGGCCGCCCGCGCAGTAGGCACGCGCGCGTTCGATCTCGGAGGTGAGGTTGAGCGTGAGGCCATGGTGGCGGATGCGCACCACGTCCTCCGACGACCAGGTCGCGGGCTGGTAACCGAGCAGCTTGAACTCCGGCGGCAACAGGTCGGGTTGCGCGCGCACCTGCGCCACGTAGGCGTTGACGCCGGCCGTGAAGGCCTCGGCCACGCGCTTGGCGTCGGAACCGTAGGCCAGCCACTCGCGGTACATGTCGCCGCGGTAGAGCACGGCGCGCGCAGCACGGTCGCTCTCGACCCAGGCGGGACCGAAGTCCTGCGCCATCTCGCCGAGGCCGCGCTTGCGCCACAGGTCCATCTGCCAGAGCCGATCGCGCGCCGCGATGAAGCCCTGCGCGACGAAGGCGTCGTAAAGCGTGCCCGCGTAGAGGTGCGGCACGCCCCAGCGATCGACCAGCACCTCGGCCGGCTTCTCGAGGCCCGGCACGGCGAACGACGAAGGCGCGCGGGGCGGCGTGCTCGTCGACGGCGGTGCTTCGGCGGGCGGTCCAGAAGCGCAGCCCGCGAGCGCGAGCAGCACGGCCAGCGGCACGAGCCTCGGGGCGAGGGAACCGGAACGGGGGGATGCGATGCGCCGCGCGACAGGGCGCGGGCTGGGCGTGCGCTTCATGGATCTCGTCTCCTTCTTTTTATGGGCCGGCCCACGGTAATCGCTTTCGCCCGCGCGTGGGTTACAACGCGTGACGAGGCCGCTTGTAGACTCGTGCGGCCATGCCACCCGCCCTCCTGTCGCGCCGCGACCTCCTGCTCGCGGCCCTCGTTGCCTCTTCAGGCCTCGCGCCCGCCTGGGCCCTGCCGCCGCGCACGCTGCAGTTCCCGCGCGACTTCGGCAGCCATCCCGAGCTGCGCACCGAGTGGTGGTACATCACGGGCCATGCGCAGGCCGAGGGCGGCCGCGCCTTCGGCTTCCAGGTCACCTTCTTCCGCTCGCGCGTCGACGCCACGCAGGGCATGCGCTCGAAGTTCGCGGCGCAGCAGCTGGTGTTCGCGCACGCGGCCGTGACCGACCTCGAGGGCCGCGCGCTGCGGCACGACCAGCGCATCGCGCGCGCGGGCCTGGGCGGCGCCTCGGCCAGCGAAACCGACACCGCGCTGCGTTTGCGCGACTGGTCGCTGCTGCGCGGCGCGGACGGCTACACGGCGCGCATTCCCGCCAGCGGCTTCACGCTCGAGCTGCGCTTCGCGCCCACCCAGCCGGTGCTGCTGCAGGGCCGCGCGGGCCTCTCGCGCAAGGGGCCCGACGAGGCCCAGGCCAGCTACTACTACAGCGAGCCGCAGCTCGCGGCGCAGGGCCGCATCGTGCTCGACGGCCGGCCCTTCGCAGTGCGCGGCAGGGCCTGGCTCGACCACGAATGGAGCGAGGCGCTGCTGCACCCCGAGGCCGTGGGCTGGGACTGGATCGGCATGAACCTCGACGACGGCAGCGCGCTCACGGCCTTCCACCTGCGCCGCGCCGACGGCAGCGCGCTGTGGTCAGGCGGTTCGTTCCGCGCGGGCGACGGCACGCTGCGCGTGTTCGGCCCCGACGAGGTGCGCTTCGAGGCCGGCCGCCCGTGGAACAGCCCGCGCACGCAGGCGCGCTACCCCGTGCAATGGCGCGTGCGCACGCCCGCGGGCGAGTTCGAAGTGCGCGCGCTGCTCGACGACCAGGAGCTCGACAGCCGCGGCTCCACCGGCGGCGTGTACTGGGAAGGCCTGAGCGACCTGCTCGACGGCCAGGGCCGGCGCGTGGGGCGCGGCTACCTGGAGATGACGGGGTATGTGGCGCCGCTGAAGCTCTAGGCGAGCGCCCGACCCCGCGCCTTCATCGGGCCTTGCGCCGATCGATGAAGGCGATGATCTCGCCCATGATCCCCTTGCGGAAGGCGAGCACGCAGATCACGAAGATCAGGCCCGTGACCATGGTCACCGACTCGCCCAGCGTGTTGAACCAGTCGATGGTGGTGATGCGCGCGAGCAGGTTGCCCAGCTCGCCGATCTTGTTCTCCAGCAGCACCACCACGGCCGAGCCCACCAGCGGGCCCGACAAGGTGCCCAGCCCGCCCACCAGCGTCATCAGGATCACCTGGCCCGAGGCGGTCCAGTGCACATCCGACAGGGTCGCGAAGCCCAGCACCAGCGTCTTGAGCGAACCCGCCAGCCCCGACAGCGCCGCCGAGATCACGAAGGCCAGCAGCTTGAAGCGCGCCACGTCGTAGCCCAGCGACAGCGCGCGCGGCTCGTTCTCCTTGATGCCCTTGAGCACCTGCCCGAACGGCGAGTGGATGGTGCGAACGATCAGCAGGAAGGCGGCCGCCACGATCGCCAGCGCGACGTAGTACATCGTCAGGTCGTTGCTCAGGTCGATGAGGCCGAACAGCTTGCCGCGCGGCACGCCCTGCAGGCCGTCCTCGCCGCCGGTGAACCTGGCCTGCAGCGCGACGAAGAACATCATCTGCGCCAAGGCCAGCGTGATCATCGCGAAGTAGATGCCCTGGCGGCGGATGGCCAGCACGCCGAACAGCCAGCCCAGCAGCGCGCCCACCAGCGTGCCCGCGATCAGGCCCAGCTCGGGCGTGAGGCCCCAGACCTTGATCGCATGGCCGGCCACGTAGGCCGAGCCGCCGAGGAAGGCCGCATGGCCGAAGGACAGGAGCCCGGTGAAGCCCAGCAGCAGATTGAAGGCCGAGGCGAACAGCGCGAAGCACAGCAGCTTCATCACGAACACCGGGTAGGCGCCGAAGAACGGCGCCAGCACCAGCGCGACGAGCAGCAGGCCGTAGACGACGGTGGAGATCTTTTTCATGTTCATGCGCCCGCTCTCACTTCTCTTTGCCGAACAGGCCGGCAGGACGCACCAGCAGCACGATGACCATGATCACGAACACGACGGTGGACGAGGCCTCGGGATAGAAGACCTTGGTGAAGCCCTCGATCACGCCCAGCCCCAGCCCGGTGAGGATGGCGCCCATGATCGAGCCCATGCCGCCGATCACGACGACGGCGAACACCACGATGATCAGGTTCTGGCCCATCAGCGGCGAGACCTGGATCACCGGCGCGGCCAGCACGCCCGCGAAGGCGGCGAGGCCGGCGCCGAAGGCATAGGTCAGCGTGATCATCAGCGGCACGTTGACGCCGAAGGCCTCCACGAGCCGCGGGTTCTCGGTGCCCGCGCGCAGGTAGGCGCCGATGCGGGTCTTCTCGATCACGAACCAGGTGGCGATGCACACGACCAGCGAGGCCACGACCACCCAGGCGCGGTAGTTGGGCAGCACCATGAAGCCCAGGTCGGTGGCGCTCGAGAGTGCCTCGGGCGCGTCGTAGGCCAGGCCCGAGACGCCGTAGATGGAGCGGAACACGCCCTCGATGAGCAGCGTGAGGCCCAGGGTGAGCAGGAGGCCGTAGAGGTGGTCGAGCTTGTAGATCCAGCGCAAGAGCAGCCGCTCGATCAGCACGCCGAACAGGCCGATGACGATGGGCGCGGCGATCAGCATCACCCAGTAGTTGATGCCGAAATATTCCATCGCCATCCAGGTGAGCACCGCGCCGAGCATGAACAGCGCGCCGTGCGCGAAGTTGATGACGTTGAGCAGGCCGAAGATGACGGCCAGCCCGAGGCTCAGGATGGCATAGAAGGAGCCGTTGACCAGCCCCAGGAGGAGCTGGCTCAACAGGGCGGGAAGGGAAATGGTCATAGGGGGTTCAGCAGGCGCGGGCCCCCGCGGGCCCGCGGGGGTCGATCACTTCCAGAGCGCGCACTTGCTCTCGGCCTTCGTGGTGAAGACCTGGTCGCCCGGCAGCTTGGCCACGACCTTGTAGTAGTCCCAGGGCTGGCGCGACTCGGACGGCGCCTTGACCTGCATCAGGTACATGTCGTGCACGAAGCGGCCGTCGGCGCGCACCGTGCCCTTGGCGTAGAAGTCGTCGATGGGCATCTTCTTGATCTGCTCCATCACCTTGTCGGCATCGGTGGTCTTCGCCGCCTGCACCGCCTTCAGGTAGGTCATGGTGGCCGAATAGTCGGCCGCCTGGATGTCGGTGGGCATGCGCTTGGTCTTGTCGAAGAACTTGCGGCCGAAGGCGCGCGTGCGTTCGTCGAGGTTCCAGTCCCAGCTGGTGGTGAGCAGCAGGCCTTCGGTGTTCTTCAGGCCCAGGCTGTGGATGTCGGTGATGAACACCAGCAGGCCGGCCATCTTCATCGACTTGGTGATGCCGAATTCGCGGGCCGCCTTGATCGCGTTGATGGTGTCGCCGCCCGCGTTGGCCAGGCCCAGGATCTGCGCCTTGGAGTTCTGCGCCTGCAGCAGGAAGGACGAGAAGTCGGAGGCGTTGAGCGGATGCTTGACGCTGCCCACCACGGTGCCGCCCTTCTCCTTCACCACCTTCGCGGTGTCGGCCTCGAGCGCGGCGCCGAAGGCGTAGTCGGCGGTCAGGAAGAACCAGTTCTTGCCGCCGTTCTCCACCACGGCACCGCCCGTGCCCTTGGCGAGCGCGACGGTGTCGTAGGCGTAGTGCACGGTGTAGGGGCTGCACTGCTCGTTGGTGAGCGCCGAGGTGCCGGCGCCGTTGACCACGAACACGCGCTTCTTCTCCTGCGCCACCTTGGCCATCGCGAGACCCGTGCCCGAGTTGGTGCCGCCGAACAGCATGGTCAGGCCCTGCGTGTCGATCCACTCGCGCGCCTTCGAGGCCGCGATGTCGGCCTTGTTCTGGTGGTCGGCGGTCAGCAGTTCGATCGGCAGGCCGTTGACCTTGCCGCCGAAGTCGTCGATGGCCATCTGGATCGCCACCGCGCCATTCTTGCCCTCCACGTCGGCGTAGAGACTGGACATGTCGGTGACGAAACCGATCTTGACCTTGTCCTGCGCCTGGGCGGCGCCCGCCGCCACGAAGGCGGTGGCGAGCAGACAGGCGGAAGCGATGGCGCTGCGTTTCATGGGAGTGATCCTCGTGGTGGTCTCGTGTTCTTCGGCGGGGCGGTCTCAGGCGCTCTTCACTTCCAGAGCGCGCACTTGGTTTCGGCCTTGGTCGTGAAGACCTGATCGCCCGGCAGCGTCTTGAGCACCTTCAGGTAGTCCCAGGGCTTCTTCGACTCGGACGGCGACTTCGCCTCCACCAGGTACATGTCGTGGATGAAGCTGCCGTCGGCGCGGATCTGGCCCTTGCCGTAGAAGTCGTCGATCTTCATGCTCTTGAGCTGCGCCATCACCTTGTCGGAGTCGGTGGTCTTGGCGGCGGCCACGGCCTTCAGGTAGGTCATCGTGGCCGAGTAGTCGGCGGCCTGCACGTCGGTCGGCATGCGCTTGGTCTTCTCGAAGAAGCGGTTGGCGAACTTGCGCGTGTCGTCGTTCAGGTCCCAGTACCAGCTCGTGGTGTGCAGCAGGCCTTCGGTGTTCTTCAGGCCCAGGCTGTGGATGTCGCTGAGGAACACCAGCAGGCCGGCGGTCTTCATCGTCTTGTTGATGCCGAATTCCTTCGCGGCCTTGATCGAGTTGATCGTGTCGCCGCCGGCATTGGCCAGGCCCAGGATCTGCGCCTTGGAGTTCTGCGCCTGCAGCAGGAAGGACGAGAAGTCCGAGGCATTGAGCGGATGGCGCACCGAGCCCACCACCGAGCCGCCCTTCTCCTTCACCACCTTGGTGGTGTCGGCTTCGAGCGCGTGGCCGAAGGCGTAGTCGGCGGTCAGGAAGAACCAGCTCTTGCCGCCGCGATCGACCACCGCCGCGCCCGTGCCCTTGGCCAGCGCGACCGTGTCGTAGGCGTAGTGGATGGTGTAGGGGCTGCACTGCTCGTTGGTCAGCACCGAGCTGCCCGCGCCGTTGTTGAAGTACACGCGCTTCTTCTCCTCGGCCACCTTGGCCGTGGCCAGCGCCACGCCCGAGTTGGTGCCGCCGAAGACCATGGTCACGCCGGCGGTGTCGATCCATTCGCGCGCCTTCGAGGCGGCGATGTCGGCCTTGTTCTGGTGGTCGGCGGTCAAGAGCTCGATGGGCTGGCCCAGCACCTTGCCGCCGAAGTCGTCGATGGCCATCTGGATGGCGGTGGCGCCACCCTTGCCTTCGAGGTCGGCGTACAGGCTCGACAGGTCGGTGACGAAGCCGATCTTGACCTTTTCCTGGGCCTGCGCGCCGGTGGCTGCGAGGGCGAGGACGGCGATGGCACCTGCGATGAGGCCGAGTTTCTTTTGCATGCGAAGTCTCCTGAAAGAATCTTTGTGAGATGAGGACGGGAACGTCGGGGTCTTGTGGACGGGAGGGGAAAGGGGTTCAGACGCCGAGCAGCTCGTTGAGCACGGGCATCTTGGCTTCCAGATCCGCGGCACCGAACTTCTCGACGATGCGGCCGTGCTCCATCACGTAGAAGCGATCGGCCAGCGGCGCCGCGAAGCGGAAGTTCTGCTCCACCATCACGATGGTGTAGCCCTTGGAACGCAAGGTCGTGATCATTCGCGCGAGCGCCTGCACGATCACCGGCGCCAGGCCTTCGGAGATCTCGTCGAGCAACAGCAGCTTGGCGCCCGTGCGCAGGATGCGCGCGACCGCCAGCATCTGCTGCTCGCCACCCGACAGCCGCGTGCCCTGGCTGTGGCGACGCTCCGCCAGGTTCGGGAACATCGCGTAGATCTCCTCGACCGACATGCCCTGCCCCGCGCCTTTCAGCTCCGGCGGCAGCATCAGGTTCTCCTCGCACGACAGGCTCGCGAAGATGCCGCGCTCCTCGGGGCAGTAGCCGATGCCCAGGTGCGCGATGCGGTGCGTGGGCATCGCGATCGTCTCCCGGCCATTGACCTCGATGCAGCCCTTGCGCGCGCCGGTCAGGCCCATGATCGCGCGCAGCGTGGTCGTGCGGCCCGCGCCGTTGCGGCCCAGCAAGGTGACGACCTCGCCCGGCTGCACGATCATGTCGACGCCATGCAGCACATGCGATTCGCCGTACCAGGCTTGCAGGCCCTTGATCTCGAGTGCGGCGGTCATCAGTGGCCTCCCTGCAGTTGGCCGTCGGTGGTGCCCATGTAGGCCTCCATGACCTGCGGGTTCTTCGAGACTTCGGCGTAGGGGCCTTCGGCCAGCACGGCGCCGCGCTGCAGCACGGTGATGGTGTCGGCGATGGTCGAGACCACGCTCATGTTGTGCTCGACCATCAGGATGGTGCGGCCCGCCGACACGCGCTTGATCAGCTCGGCCACGCGGTGCACGTCCTCATGGCCCATGCCCTGCGTGGGTTCGTCCAGCAGCATCAGCTCGGGCTCCATCGCGAGCGTGGTCGCGATCTCGAGCGCGCGCTTGCGGCCGTAGGGCAGGTTCACGGTCTGCTCTTCGGCGAGTTCTTCGAGGCCCACCTCGGCGAGCAGCTCGCGCGCCCTGGCGTTGAGCGGCTCGAGCGACTTCTCGCTCTTCCAGAAGTGGTACGAGGTGCCCAGGCGTCGCTGCAGCCCCAGGCGCACGTTCTCCAGCAGCGTGAGGTGCGGGAACACGGCCGAGATCTGGAACGAGCGGATGATGCCGCGCCGCGCGATCTGCGCGGGGCGCTCGCCCGTGATGTCCTGGCCGTTGAAGAGAATCGTGCCGCTGGTGGGTTCGAGGAACTTCGTGAGCAGGTTGAAGCAGGTCGTCTTGCCCGCGCCGTTGGGTCCGATCAGCGCGTGAATCGAGCCGCGCACCACCGACAGGTCGACCTTGCTGACCGCGGTGAAACCCTTGAATTCCTTGGTGAGCTGGCGTGTTTCGAGAATGA